>NZ_CP108304.1:5113965-10227930 GCF_045040885.1 Streptomyces sp. NBC_00016
GCGCGGGGGTGCGCGCGGCCGACTCCGTGCTCACCCGGATCGCCTCGCGCGCGGCGACCGCCACCGCCCTCGGCGACGGACTGACCGCGCTCGTCTCCGGGCTGACCGTCACGGCCGCCGCCCTGGTGGGCGCCCAGGCCGTTGTCGACGGACGGCTGAGCGGCGTGACCATGGCCGTGGTCGTCCTCACTCCGCTGGCCGCCTTCGAAGCCGTCCTGGGGCTGCCCCTGGCCGTGCAGTACCGCCAACGGGTGCGCAGGAGCGCCGAGCGGGTGTACGAGGTCCTGGACTCCCCCGAGCCCGTTCGCGAGCCGGAGAGTCCCCGTCAGGCACCCGCGTCGCCCTTCCCGCTGGTCCTGCGGGGGCTGGCCGCCCGGCATGCCGGGCAGGGCCGGGACGCGCTCGCCGAGGTCGACCTCACCCTGACGCAGGGACGCCGGATCGCCGTCGTCGGGCCATCCGGCTCCGGCAAGACCACGCTCGCGCAGGTGCTGCTGCGGTTCCTGGACGCCGACACGGGCTCGTACACGCTCGGCGGGGTGGACGCGCAGGCCCTGGACGGCGACGACGTACGCCGGCTCGTCGGGCTGTGCGCGCAGGACGCGCACCTCTTCGACAGTTCGGTCCGCGAGAACCTCCTGCTCGCGAAGAAGGGGGCGAACGAGGAGGAACTGCGGGACGCGCTGGCGCGAGCCCGGCTGCTGGAGTGGGCCGACGGTCTGCCCGACGGGCTCGACACGCTCGTGGGCGAGCACGGCGCCCGGCTCTCCGGCGGGCAGCGGCAGCGGCTCGCGCTGGCCCGGACGCTGCTCGCCGACTTCCCCGTCCTGGTGCTCGACGAGCCGGCCGAGCATCTGGACCTGCCGACCGCAGACGCTCTCACCCAGGACCTGCTGGCGGCCACCGAGGGCCGTACGACCCTGCTCATCACCCACCGGCTGGCCGGTCTCGAGGCGGTCGACGAGGTGATCGTGCTGGACGAGGGACGGGTGGTGCAGCGGGGTTCCTACGCGGCACTGGCGTCGGCGGAGGGGCCGTTGCGGAGTATGGCCGAACGGGAGGAGGCCACGGAGCTGTTGGTGGCGGCGCGATGACTTGCCGAGCCCATCCCGACTTTCCGTGACAAAAAGGGCTGATTAGGCTCAGGGCATGTCCACGGATCCGCTTTCCGCTCCCCTGCCGGAACTGCGCTCCACCCTGGAGCGGATCTGTGAGACCGCGGTGGAGTCGACCCGGGCCCGGTACGCGCTGATCGGGGTCGTCCGCGAGGGTCACGACGGTCCGACCGACGTCGTCTCCCACGGTGTCGACGAGGCGACCGCCCGCCGTATCGGCCGACTGCACGACGGACACGGCGGGTTGCGCCTGCCGATCCGGGTCCACGGGGAGGCCTTCGGCACCCTCTGTCTTGCGGAGAGGCGGGACGGGCGGCCGTTCGACGATCAGGACGTGGACACGGCCCGGGTGCTGGCCACCGAGGCGGGCATCGCCATCGGCAACGCCCGCCTGTACGAGGCCGCTCAGCAGCGCGAACGATGGATCGACGGCTCGGTCGCCGTCACTACGGCGCTGCTGTCCGGCGGGGACGCCCATGACGCCCTCCAGGTCGTCGCCGAACAGGCCCGCGGGCTGTCCGGGTCCGCCGCCGGGGTCGTGCTGCTGCCCGCCGACGAGGGTGGCCTGGAGATCGTCGCCGTGGCCGCGGACCGACCGTCGACGATGCTCGGCGAGGTCGTCCCGCCGGACAGCGAGATCGTCACCGAACTCCTCGACGGACAGGCGGTGTTCGTGGCGGACGCCGCCGACGATCCGCGCACGCTCACGGCGTCCGCACGAGGCTACGGGCCGATCATGCTGCTCCCCCTCCAGAACGACGGGCGCGTGCTCGGCGCCCTGGTCATGCTCCGCACCCGCGGGGAAAGGCCGTTCGGCGAGGACGAGCGCGCCCTCGCCGTGCAGTTCGCCTCACAGGCCGCGCTCGCACTGATGATGGCCGAGGCGCAGCGCGACCGGGAGCGGCTCGCGGTGTTCGAGGACCGTGACCGCATCGCCCGTGACCTGCACGATCTCGTCGTCCAGCGGCTGTTCACCACCGGGATGATGCTGGAGAGCGCCCAGCGCGGGTCCGTCGTGCCCGAGGTGCGGGAGGGCGTCGCCAAGGCCGTCGACGAACTCGACGTCACCATCCAGGAGATCCGTAGCGCGGTCTTCGCGCTCCAGCAGGGTCCCGCCGAGGCGCCGGCCGGGCTGCGCACGCGGGTGCTGCGGGAGATCAACACGGTGGCCGTGCCGCTCGGCTTCACGCCGTCGCACCGGTTCGTCGGGCCGGTCGACACCCTGGTCGGCGACCTCACCGGCAAGAACCTCGTCGCGGCTCTCCGGGAGGCCCTCTCCAACGCCTTCCGGCACGCGGGTGCCTCCCGTGTCGACGTCGTCGTCGACGCGACGGTGACCCTCCCCGACGGCCGGCCGGGTGTGCGGCTGACCGTCGCCGACGACGGTGTGGGCATCCCCGACGGCGGCCGGCGCAGCGGGCTGCGGAATCTGCGGCGGCGGGCCGAGACGCTCGGCGGAGACAGTGCGCACGGTCCGGGCATCGGGGCGGACGGCGCCGGTACGACGGTGGTGTGGCAGGCGCCGTACTGAGCCATCAGGGGCGTGGCGTCCCCCAGGCGTACGACTTGAACAGGACCGGGGACCGGTGGCCGGGGCACGATCGCTGACATGCGCTCACCTCGCGGTCGTGTCCTGCTCGTTCCGGTTCTGCTGTGCGTGTCCGGGCTGCTCGCGACCCGGCCCACGGCCGCCGAGGGGGAGCCCGGCGACGGCTCGGACTCCCGGATCAGCGCGCAGGTGGCGCGGTTGTACGAGGACGCGGCGGTGGCGACACAGCGGTACGAGGCGGGGCGGCGCGAGGCGGAGAAGCAGCGGGGGCAGGCCCGGAGTGCGGAGGAACTCCTCACCCGTGAGCGGCGGGAGATCGCCGTGCTGCGCGAGGACCTGGGCCGTATCGCCCGCGCCCAGTACCGCGGCGGTGGCGGTCTGCCGGTCGTCGCGCAGCTGGTCCTGGCGGGCAGCCCCGACAAGCTGATGCGCGGCCAGCACGTCTTCTCGCAGGCGAACCTCGCCGTCGACAACGCGATCGGCAAGAACCGGCGGGCGGAGGCACGGCTGGCCGCCGACGAGGCGAAGGCCGTCGAGGCCTGGCAGGCCGTGGAGCGGCATGCCCGGGAACTCGCGCGGCTGAAGAAGGACATCGACGACAAGCTCGAACAGGCACGATGGCAGTTGCAGGGCCGGGCGGACGCGTCGGTGGCGGCGGGCTCCTGCCGCGGTGCCGTGCGCCTGGACCAGCCGCCGACGCACTTCGTGGGCGACTGGGTCACACCGGTCGAGACGTACTCCCTGTCCGCGGCGTACGGCAGCGGTGGCACGCGCTGGGCGAACCGGCACACCGGGCAGGACTTCGCGGTGCCGATCGGGACGCCGGTACGGGCGGTCGGTGCGGGCCGCGTGGTGCGGGTCTCGTGCGGGGGCGCCTTCGGGATCGAGGTCGTGGTGCGGCATTCCGACGGCTACTGCACGCAGTACGCGCACCTCGCCGCCGTCACCGTCGACCACGGCGACAAAGTGACCACCGGGCAGTGGGTCGGGCAGTCGGGCACCTCGGGCAACTCGACCGGCCCGCACCTGCACTTCGAGGTGCGGGTCACGCCCGACGCGGGCTCGGCGCTCGACCCGGTGCCCTGGCTGGCGGCACGCGGAGCGCCCGTCGGCTGAGGCTCTCCCGCGCACCCGACCTGATCGGGCACAGGATGTCGGGTCCGGCCGGAAGCCCGCCGCCTAGCGTGGTGAGCGCAACAGCGGAAGGAGACCGGAGTGCTGGAGCGGCTCAACCAGGCGATGGAGTACGTCGAGGACCACCTCGACGAGCCGATCGACGTGTCGGCGCTGGCACACGGCGCGGCCACCTCGGAGTACCACCTGCGCCGGATGTTCTCCGCGCTCGCCGGTATGCCCTTGTCGGAGTACATCCGGCGCAGGCGGCTGACCGTCGCCGGCGCCGAGGTGCTCGCCGCAGGGGACTCACTGCTGGAGATCGCGGTGCGCTACGGCTACGGCTCGGGTGAGGCGTTCGCCCGGGCGTTCCGTGGCGTGCACGGCGTCGGGCCGGGCGAGGCCCGCCGTACCGGTGCCGCGCTCGTGTCCCAGCCCCGGCTGGCCTTCCGCCTCACCGTCGAAGGGAGCAGCAGCATGCGCTATCGCGTAGTGGACCGACCGGCGTTCACCGTCGCCGGCCTCAAGGCCCGGGTGCCCTTGGTGCACACGGGGCCGAACCAGGCGATCATCGACTTCGTCCGCGGGATCGACCGGCAGGTCCTGGAGCGCCTGGAGAAGCTGTCGGACCAGGAGCCACAGGGCATCGTCGCGGTCTGCGACGACCTGGATCCGAGCCGGGCCGAGGGCACCGAACTCGACTACTACCAAGGGGTGATCACTTCCGCGGCCGCTCCCGAGGGTACGACCGCCCTGGCCGTGCCGGCCGGTACCTGGGCCGTCTTCACCACGTCCGGGCCGGCACCGCAGGCCATCCAGGAGCTGTGGCGGGACGTGTTCACGCAGTGGTTCCCGTCCAACCCGTACCGCAGCCGTCCCGGCCCGGAGGTCCTGCGCACCCGGCTGTCACCGGACGGGTCCGAGGCCGACGCCGAACTGTGGCTGCCGGTGGAGCGGGAGCAGGGCTGATGTCCCTCGGGGGAGCTACGCCCGCTCGGCGATCAGCTGCTCGATGACGACGGCGACCCCGTCCTCGTTGTTGGCGACGGTCTGCCCGGAGGCGGCCGCGAGCACGTCCGGGTGCGCGTTTCCCATCGCGTACGACCGGCCGGCCCAGGTGAGCATCTCGACGTCGTTCGGCATGTCGCCGAACGCGACGACCTCCTCGTGGGAGATACCGCGTTCCGCGCAGCACAGGGCGAGCGTGCTGGCCTTGGAGACTTCGGGGCCACTGATCTCCAGCAGGGCGCTGGGGCTGGAGCGGGTGACGTTGGCGCGGTCGCCGATGGCCAGCCGGGCGAGGGTGAGGAAGGCGTCGGGGTCGATCGTGGGGTGGAACGCGAGGATCTTCAGCACCGGCTCGTCGGCACCGGGGGCGTCCGGCGCCAGCAGGCGCTCGGCCGGCGCGAGGGTGTCGGGTATCTCCATGTGCATCTTGGGATACTCCGGCTCCTGGTAGAAGCCGTACGTCTGCTCGATGGCGTACATGGTGCCGGGCGCCGCCTCCCGCAGCAGCCGTACGGCATCCAGCGCGTTCTCCCGGGCCAGCTCGCGCACCTTCACGAACCGGTGGGCGCCGGGGCCGCCGTGCAGGTCGACCACGGCGGCGCCGTTGCCGCAGATCGCCAGGCCGTGCCCGTGGACGTGCTCGCTGACGACGTCCATCCAGCGGGCAGGGCGGCCGGTGACGAAGAAGACCTCGATGCCCGCCTCCTCGGCGGCGGCGAGGGCGGCGACCGTGCGCGGGGACACCGACTTGTCGTCGCGCAGCAGCGTCCCGTCGAGATCGGTGGCGATCAGCCGGGGCGGGAGGGTGGCGGCCGGGGTCTCGGGCTGTCGAGTCGCTGAGGTCACCGGGCCATTCTCGCGCATATGCCTGCACGGTCGGGCGCGAGCCCGCACACATGAGACACGCCGGGGCACGGACGGCCTGATGCCGAGGTCAGCGCAGTTGCGCCGGGGCCTCCATGGCGATCTGCTCGAAGACCTTCTCGTCCGCGGCGAACACGGAGTCGGCGATGGGCCAGTGGACCACGATCTCCGTGAAGCCGAGCTCCCGGTGCCGGCCCGCGAAGTCGACGAAGGCGTCCAGGGACTCCAGCGGACGCCCGCGGTCCGGGGTGAACCCGGTGAGCAGGATCTTGTCCAGCTCCTGTGTGTCCCGCCCGATCTCGGCACAGATGTCGGTGAGCTTCTCCACCTGGCCGCGAATGGCCTGAACCGACTGCTCGGGGGTGCCGCTCTCGTAGAGCTTGGGATCGCCCGTGGTCACCCAGGCCTGTCCGTACCGTGCGGCGAGCCGCAGCCCGCGGGGGCCGGTCGCGGCGACCGCGAAGGGCAGCCGGGGGCGCTGGACGCAGCCGGGGATGTTGCGTGCCTCGTGCGCCGAGTAGTGGTCGCCTTCGTACGACACGGAGTCCTCGGTGAGCAACCGGTCCAGCAGCGGTACGAACTCGGCGAGGCGGTCGGCCCGCTCGCGCGGGGTCCACGGTTCCTGGCCGAGGGCGGTGGCGTCGAAGCCGGTGCCGCCCGCGCCGATCCCCAGGGTCACCCGGCCGGCGGAGACATCGTCGAGGGAGATCAGTTCCTTGGCGAGGGTCACCGGGTGCCGGAAGTTCGGCGAGGTCACCAGCGTGCCCAGACGCAGGCGGTCGGTGACGGCCGCCGCGGCGGTCAGCGTCGGGATCGCGCCGAACCACGGCCCGTCGCGGAAGGTGCGCCAGGACAGGTGGTCGTAGGTGTACGCGGTGTGAAAGCCGAGCTGCTCGGCCCGTGTCCAGGTGGAACGGCCTCCCTCGTGCCAACGTTGGTGCGGGAGGATCACGGTGCTCAGACGCAGACTCATGTCATCGAGCGTATGCGGACGAGCGTGTTTCACGTGAAACAGTCACCGTACGCGTCCGCCCAGCCACGGGCTGAGGCCGACCAGGATGAATTCCTTGTGTACGCGGTCCTGCGGCAGCGGCACCATCAGGAAGTGAGCGGGCGGAAAGCGCCGGATCTTCACCCAGGCATGGCCGTCGTAGAGAGAGCGGAGAAAGGCGGGGACGTCGTCGCGGTCGACGTCGGGGCACTCCACTCCGTCGACGGTGATCAGGGCGTCGTCGTCGGGGTAGAGCCGCACGCTCACGCTCGGGCGGCCGCCGAGTTCGACGTAGGCCTCGTGCGGCAGCGAGCCGTCCGGGTCGGTGGTGACGCCGACGCCGGCGGAGGTGCGGCGGGAGGTCTGATCGGCGCCGATGTCGTGGGTGACCTCGATCTCGAGCGCGTACTGGGCGGCGATCGACCGGAGGGCGGTGACGGCGGCCTCAGTGGTGCGAAGGTGGTCCATACCTGTGATCATGCCGAAAGAAGAGGTGGCGCGGCAGCCGAAGCCGCGCCTCAGTGCCGCTCGGGAAAGCGCAGGTACCGCGCGGGCACGGCCTTGGTCAGCCACACCCCGTTGGCGCTGACATGGAAGACATGGCCGTCACGGTGCATGGCTTCCGCGTCGACGGCAAGGACCACGGGGCGGCCCCGGCGCGCTCCGACCCGGGTCGCGGTCTCCCGGTCGGCCGAGAGGTGCACGTCGTGCCGGTTCATGGGCCGCAGCCCCTCGGCGCGGATCGCGTCCAGGGAGCGCGCCACGGTCCCGTGGTAGAGGTACGACGGCGGGGTCGCCGGGGGCAGCCCGAGGTCGACCTCGACGCTGTGGCCCTGGCTGGCGCGGATCCGGCTGCCGTCGATCGCGAAGCGCTTCTTGTCGTTGGCCGCGACGACGTGGTCCAGCTCGTCCCGGGTGAAGCGGAAGCCGTGCGCGGCGCAGGCCGCGATCAGTTCGTCGATCTCCACCCAGCCGGCCTCGTCGAGCGTGAGGCCGATCCGCTCCGGCTGGTGCCGCAGGTGCTTCGAGAGGTACTTCGACACCTTCACGGTGCGTCTCTCGTCCCGGTCCATTTCGTTCATCCGCTCAGCATGACGTGAGAGACGCAGATCACGCACTCAGTTTTGGGGCTCAGGTTTGGTCCACAGCCAACTGTAGTTATCCACAGGCAAGTTGGTGATTCTGTGGACAACTGGCCGCCACTTCAGCTCTCTTCACCAAGATCATCTGGTGCCCGATGACTTGAGACAAGGTGGTCCAAGGCGCGGGCACGCACCTCCCGTTCGGCCGCGAGCGCGAGAAAGCCCGCGGCGTGCTCCGGGCCAACCAGAGCCTCCACGGCCCGCATTGTCGCCACCGGAACCGGGACCGTCCGCATCCCCGACAGGGGTGGCGGGGGATCACCCGTGCCGAGGTGCCGACGCAGGTGATGGCCGGCGAACAGGCGCATGGCCCGCGCCAGTTCGGCGTCCACGGTCTGCCGGGCGAGCGGGCGCAGCCGTCGGACGAGAGAGGCCGCCTCGGCCGCGTCGGCGTCGGTCGGACGGTGCGGTCCGTCGAGGTAGCGCGCGAAGATGTGCTCGGTGGTGAACTCCAGGAAACGGGCGGCGATCTGCTCGACCTGGCCCCTCAACTCCCGCAGATGGGAGGTGATCGCGCCCAGTGGAACCCCGGCAGCGTGCAACTCCACCGCCACCGACAGTTCTTGGGGACTGGGCACGAGAAAGGCGTCCTCGTCGTCGGGGACGGGGTCCAGCACGCCGAGTGCCACGGCGTCGGCGATCGCCCTGTCGTCGGCGGTGCCCCCGAAGCGGGCCGTCAGGTCGGAGCGGGAGACGCGGGAGGGCTCCTCGTCGGTCCACGGACCGTCCACCTCGGCGACCAGCCCCAGGACACCGCCCAGGCCACGGCCGGTGTCGTGGGCGTCCAGAAGTTCCTTGATGGAGGCGAGGGTGTAGCCGCGGTCCAGGAGGTCGGCGATCTGGTGGAGCCGGGTGCGGTGGGCGTCGGAGTAGTGATTTGCTCGCCCCTGACGCTCGGGGCGGGGGAGCAGGCCACGGTCCTGGTAGGCGCGGATGGTGCGGACGGTGGCGCCGGTGAGATGCGCCAGCGTCTCTATGCGGTACGGGGGCCCGGCGGGCGGTTCGGTGGTCAAGGTGTCTTTCCCCGAACGGTCGTTGCCATGGCGGAGGCCGAGTCCGCCGCCGGGCGCCGCGGGGCCGAGCGGCGGCTCACAGCGGCGGTCCCACCCGCGCCAGCGCCCGCAACGCCCTGGGCAGGAAACGCGACAGCGCGTACGAGCCCCGCGCCTCCGGAGTGACCGGGACCATCGCCTTGTCGAGCACGACCGCCCGCAGGACGGCGTCCGCGACCTTCTCCGGCGGGTAGTTCCGCAGCCCGTACGCGCGCGTGGAGCGCTTCTGGCGGCGCCGCTCCTCCTGCGCGTCCACTCCCACGAAGGTCGCCGTGGCGGTGATGTTGGTGTTCACCAGGCCGGGGCATATCGCCGTCACGCCGATGCCCTGGTCGGCCAGTTCCGCGCGCAGACACTCGCTCAGCATCAGGACCGCCGCCTTGGAGGTGCTGTAGGCGGGCAGCGCCTTGGACGGCTGGTAGGCGGCCGCCGAGGCGGTGTTGACGATGTGGCCGCCCTGCCCGCGCTCGGCCATCTGCCGGCCGAAGAGACGGCAACCGTGGATGACGCCCCACAGGTTGACGTCCAGAACCCTGCGCCAGTCCTCGGGCGTCGTGTCGAAGAACGAGCCCGACAGCCCGATGCCCGCGTTGTTCACCAGCACGTCCACCACACCGTGTTCCGCGTGGACCTTCGCTGCGAGCTTCTCCATCGCCTGCTCGTCGGAGACGTCCACCGCCTCCGCCCAGGCCTCGGGCGCGCCGACCAGGAGCGACATCTCGGCGGTGCGGGCCGCGCTCTCGGCGTCCCGGTCGACGGCGATCACCCGGGCGCCCGCCTCGGCGAACGCGAACGCCGTGGCCCGCCCGATGCCGCTGCCCGCACCGGTGACCAGCACCAGCTGACCGGCGAAGCGCTCGGCGTACCGGCCGGTGGCGGCCTTGCGCACCGGCCCGCCCGCGTCGTCCCCGCGGGCCTCTCCCGCCGCCTCGGCCTCCCGCTCCCTCTCGACCGACAGGACGAAGTCGTCGATCCAGGAGGCGAGCCGGTCGGGCCGGGTGCGCGGGATCCAGTGCCCGGCCGGGAGGGTGCGCCGGGTCAACCGCGGTACCCAGTCCTCCAGTCCGTCGTACAGCCGCTCCGACAGGAAGCGGTCCCCCGAGGGCGTGATGAGCTGCACGGGCGCGTGGGCGTACGCGTCCGCACGCGGGTGGCGCAGGCGCGGCCGTACGTTGTCCCGGTACAGCCAGGCTCCGTGCGCCGCGTCCGACGCCAGCGACGGCGTCGGGTAGTCGCCGGCGGGAACCTTCTCGATCCGCCGCAGGATGCCGGGCCAGCGCTTGCCGAGCGGGCCGCGCCAGGCCAGTTCGGGCAGAACGGGTGTGTGCAGCAGGTACACGTACCAGGACTTGGCTCCCTGGCCGAGGAGTTGGCCGACCCGGCGCGGAGTCGGCCTGGTCAGCCGCTTGTTGATCCAGTGGCCGAAGTGGTCGAGCGACGGCCCGGACATCGAGGTGAAGGAAGCGATGCGGCCCCTGGTGCGCTCGACGGTCACGAACTCCCAGGACTGCACCGAGCCCCAGTCGTGCCCCACGAGGTGCACCGGCCGGTCCGGGCTGACCGCGTCCACGACCGCCAGGAAGTCGTCCGTGAGCTTCTCCAGGGTGAACCCGCCCCGCAGCGGCTTCGGCACGCCGGAACGGCCGTGCCCGCGGACGTCGTACAGCACCACATGGAATCCGTGCCGGTCGACGAGCCGGGACGCGACCTCGGACCACACCTCCTTGCTGTCCGGATAGCCGTGCACCAGGACGACCGTCGGCCGCTCCGGGTCCCCCAGCTCGGCCACGCACAGCTCGATCCCGCCGGTCCGCACCCGCCGCTCACGCGCACCCTCTGGCAACGTCACTTCCGCTCCGCCTCCCCTGCCGTGTCCGTCGTCGCTCCCGTGCCCGCCCAGCCCCGGACATGCGGCAGATCGTCGTCGAGCCAGAACGCGCTCTCCTCGGGATCCGCGGAGTCCGTGACGACGAGGATCTCCTCGAACTTCGCGCCCGTGCCCCGGAACCCGAGATGAGGTTCGACCGCCCACAGGCCCCGCCGCGGCGGATGGTCGGAGAAGCGGTACGGCGACCACAGCGGCGACCAGCCCTCCCGATGGCCGTGCAGCGCGTCGGACACCAGCCCCTTGAGGGACTGCGTGCCGAACCCGAACAGCCGGGGCGAGAAGCGGCGCTCCCTGACCCGGTCCACCTTGTGCGCGATCACGCCGAAGGGATACGCGCGGTGCCGGTTGGCGTAGCCCTGGCGGACCATGAGGCGGTCCACGTCGGCGTAGATCTCGCGCAGCGAACGCCGCTCGCGCACCTCGCGCAGGATCAGCTCCCGGTGTGCGGCGAGGTCGGCCATCAGCCTCTCCTGCACGGGATGGGCGCCGAGCGCGCCCGAGTAGCCGATGTCCGCGGTGTACCCCTCGTACACCGGTGCCAGGTCGAGGATGAACGGCATCCCCGGCTCCAGCCGGCGGCCGGTGGGGAAGAACTGCAACGGGACGCGGAAGCCGGTGAACGCCGTGCGGTCCCCGAACCAGGCGAACGGCAGGTGGAACCAGTCGCGCACGCCCCGCTCGCGCAGCCACTCCCGCTGCATCCGCGCCGCCTCGCGCTCCGTCACACCCGGTCGCAGTTCGGCGGCCACGGCCTGCGCGCAGTCGTACGCCAGCCGCTGCACCCGTCTGAATCCCCGCAGCTCGGCGGAGAGTTCGCGTGTCCCTGCCGTCGGTGCCGTCGTCATGCCACCCCGTCCCAGCCAGTCCCCGTCGACTGCGCTACGTGTCCGTAACTTGACATCGCTGA
Source organism: Streptomyces sp. NBC_00016 (assembly GCF_045040885.1). NCBI lineage: Bacteria > Bacillati > Actinomycetota > Actinomycetes > Kitasatosporales > Streptomycetaceae > Streptomyces > Streptomyces sp. NBC_00016. The sequence goes on from NZ_CP108304.1 coordinate 5,125,595, forward strand.
ATGTGACAGTTGTTAGAGGCCGCGTCAATAGGAGGGTTCGGAGCCTGTGGAAAACCCGCCGTCGCCGCCCCCGTAGCTCTCAGGCATGGCATCCCCTACGGACCCGTACATCTGAGGTCTGAGGCGAAGACGGCTCTGAGGTCTGACGATTTTCGTGGCGTGCGTCACTAATTTCGATGACGTGACTGTGATCGCGACCGAAAGCCTGAGCAAGCGGTTCCCCCGGGTGACCGCCCTTGACCGGCTCTCTGTGGACGTCGGGCCCGGTGTGACCGGCCTCGTCGGAGCCAACGGGGCCGGCAAGTCCACATTGATCAAGATCCTTCTGGGTCTGTCGCCCGCCACGGAGGGCCGAGCCGAGGTGCTCGGCCTCGACGTCGCGAGCAAGGGCGCCGACATCCGCGAGCGGGTCGGCTACATGCCGGAGCACGACTGCCTGCCGCCCGACGTCTCGGCCACCGAGTTCGTCGTGCACATGGCCCGTATGTCCGGCCTGCCGCCCACCGCCGCGCGGGAGCGCACCGCGGACACCCTGCGACATGTCGGCCTGTACGAGGAGCGCTACCGCCCCATCGGCGGCTACTCCACCGGCATGAAGCAGCGCGTGAAACTCGCCCAGGCCCTCGTCCACGACCCGCAGCTGGTCTTCCTGGACGAACCGACCAACGGCCTGGACCCGGTCGGCCGCGACGAGATGCTGGGCCTGATCCGCCGTATCCACACCGACTTCGGCATCTCGGTCCTGGTCACCTCCCACCTGCTCGGCGAACTGGAGCGCACCTGCGACCACGTCGTGGTCGTCGACGGCGGCAAGCTCCTGCGGTCCAGCTCCACCACCGACTTCACCCAGACCACGACCACCCTCGCGATCGAGGTCACCGACACCGACGACCACCCGGACGGCACCCGCGCGGTCCGCGAAGCACTCCACGCACGCGGGGTGGACGTCCTGGACGGCAACAGCGGCCTGCCGGGCGCGGGCCACGTCCTGCTGCTGACCGCACAGGGCGAGGACACCTACGACGTCGTCCGGGACGTGGTCGCCGACCTCGGCCTCGGCCTGGTGCGCATGGAACAGCGCAGGCACCACATCTCCGAGGTCTTCACGGACGGCGACGCCACCAACGACCAGCAGCGGAAGGAGGCCGTCGGCCATGGCAGTTGAGCACCCGGTCACCGCCCCCTCGGGTGACCAGACCCGCATCCACAACATCGGCTACCGCAGTTACGACGGCCCCCGGCTGGGCCGCGCCTACGCCCGCCGCTCCCTCTACTCGCAGTCCCTGCGCGGCGCCTACGGCCTCGGCCGCTCGGTGAAGTCCAAGGTGCTGCCGATGCTGCTCTTCGTGGTGATGTGCGTACCCGCGGCCATCATGGTCGCCGTCGCGGTCGCCACGAAGGCCGACGAACTTCCGGTGGACTACACGCGGTACGCGATCATCATGCAGGCCGTCATCAGCCTGTACGTCGCCTCGCAGGCGCCCCAGTCCGTCTCGCGCGACCTCCGCTTCAAGACCGTGCCGCTGTACTTCTCGCGGCCCATCGAGACCGCGGACTACGTACGCGCGAAGTTCGCGGCACTGGCCTCGGCGCTCTTCGTCCTGACCGCCGCCCCGCTGCTGGTGCTGTACATCGGCGCGCTGCTGGCCAAGCTGGACTTCGCCGACCAGACCAAGGGATTCGCTCAAGGACTCGTCTCCGTGGCCCTGCTCTCGCTGCTCTTCGCCGGTCTCGGCCTGGTCATCGCCTCGGTGACCCCGCGGCGCGGCTTCGGCATCGCCGCCGTCATCGCCGTCCTGACCATCTCCTACGGCGCCGTCTCCACGCTCCAGGCCATCGCCGACGCGCAGAACAGCACCGGGTCCATCCCCTGGATCGGCCTCTTCTCGCCGGTCACCCTCATCGACGGCGTGCAGTCCGCGTTCCTGGGCGCCACCTCCGCCTTCCCGGGCGGGATCGGCCCCTCCAACGGAGAGGGCGTCGTCTACGTCCTCGTCGTCCTCGGCCTCATCGCCGCGAGCTACGGCCTCCTGATGCGCCGCTACCGAAGGGTCGGACTGTGACCACGCTCAGCATCGACCACGTCTCCCGCTGGTTCGGCAACGTGGTCGCCGTCAACGACATCACCATGACCATCGGCCCCGGCGTCACCGGCCTGCTCGGCCCCAACGGCGCGGGAAAGTCCACCCTCATCAACATGATGGGCGGCTTCCTGGCCCCCTCCACCGGCACGGTCACCCTCGACGGCCAGCCTGTCTGGCGCAACGAGGCGATCTACCAGCACATCGGCATCGTCCCCGAGCGCGAGGCGATGTACGACTTCCTCACCGGCCGCGAATTCGTCGTCGCCAACGCCGAGTTGCACGGCCTGGGTGCCAAGGCCGCACAGAAGGCACTGGCCACGGTCGAGATGGAGTACGCGCAGGACCGCAAGATCTCCACGTACTCCAAGGGCATGCGCCAGCGCGTCAAGATGGCGTCCGCCCTGGTCCACGACCCGTCGCTGCTGCTGCTCGACGAGCCCTTCAACGGCATGGACCCGCGCCAGCGCATGCAGCTCATGGACCTGCTGCGGCGCATGGGCGACGAGGGCCGCACCGTGCTGTTCTCCTCGCACATCCTCGAAGAGGTCGAGCAACTGGCCTGGCACATCGAGGTCGTCGTCGCGGGCCGGCACGCGGCCAGCGGCGACTTCCGCAGGATCCGCCGTCTGATGACCGACCGCCCGCACCGCTACCTGGTGCGTTCCAGCGACGACCGCGCACTCGCGGCCGCGCTGATCGCCGACCCGTCGACGTCCGGCATCGAAGTCGACCTCGCCGAGGGCGCGTTGCGTATCCAGGCCGTCGACTTCGGCCGCTTCACCGCGCTGCTGCCGAGGGTCGCCAGGGACCACGGCATCCGGCTGCTGACGGTCTCGCCGTCCGACGAGTCCCTCGAGTCCGTGTTCTCTTACCTGGTCGCGGCGTAGGAGGCCCTGATGTACGACCCCACAGTCGCCCGGCTCACATACCGGGCTCTGCTCGGCCGTCGCCGGGCCCTCATCCTGGGCGCCCTGCCCCTGCTGCTGATCGCCATCTCCGTGGTGGTGCGCGGCCTCGCCGGCGCCGACGACCAGACGGCGTCCGACCTGCTCGGCGGGCTCGCGCTCGCCACGATGGTGCCGATCATCGGCGTCATCGCGGGCACGGGCGCGATCGGCCCGGAGATCGACGACGGCTCCGTGGTGTACCTGCTGTCCAAGCCGCTGAAGCGGCCGACGATCATCTTCACCAAACTGATCGTGGCGGTCGCGGTGACGATGGTGTTCTCGGCGCTGCCCACGCTCATCGCCGGCTTCATCCTCAACGGCAACGGCCAGCAGATCGCCGTCGCCTACACGGTGGCCGCGCTGGTCTCCTCCATCGCCTACGCGGCGGTCTTCCTGCTGCTGGGCACGGTGTCCCGGCACGCGGTGGTCTTCGGCCTCGTCTACGCCCTCGTCTGGGAGGCCCTGTTCGGCTCCCTGGTACCGGGTGCGCGCACGCTCAGCGTCCAGCAGTGGTCGCTGGCCGTCGCCCACAAGGTGGCCGGCGGTGACCTCGTCACCTCGGACGTCGGACTGACCACGGCGACGGTACTGCTGGTCGTGGTGACCGTGCTGGCCACCTGGTACGCGGGACAGAAGCTGCGGGCGCTGACGCTCGCCGGCGAGGAGTGACCGGACGAGCCGGGGTGCGGGGCGGCCGTTCTTGACGGCGGCTTCACCTGGGCCCCGGCACACTGGGCGGAACGGACGTGGCGGGGAGGGCGGGATGGCGGACGACGATCCGGAGAGCGGCGGTCGCGAGCGGTCCGAGGGCGAGGTGTGGAACGACCTCGTGCTGGACGAGGACTTCATACGGGCCGCCGACACGTCCGAACCGTCCGCCCGGGCCCGGATGCTGGCCGCACGCTGGCGGGCGGAGGAGCCCGAGCCGCAGCCCTGGCGCTCCGACGACCCGCCCGCGGGCTGGTTCTTCAGCAAGGCACGCCGCCGCAGGTGGCGCCGCCGGTAGCCGGCGCTCGGCCCCGTCCATCGCACGGGTGTTTTATTCGGTGGCGCCCAACTCGTCCTCCGGGCACAGTGGTTGTACCCGCAGGGCCGGAAGGGATCCGGTGCCACAGACTGGGAGGAGCTCGACGATGTCCATGCACGACAGTCCGTCGAGTTCCCTTCAGGGCAGCCAGGGGCGGGTTCCGGAGTAGTTAGCCCTCCGTCGAACCCGTTCCGTACAGGGGAGCTGCCCGGGGCGGCCGCTTCGAGCACGCGATTGTCGCTCTCGCGTGGGCCGCCCACCCGGAGGATTGGCCGAGAGGCAAGGCACCGGCTTGCTAAGCCGTGGTCGGGGGCGACCCCGCGCACGTTCGATCCGTGCATCCTCCGCGAGGCGTTGTCACTGGGACTGGGCGGGAGTTGTGCGGGGGGTGCGGCTCGGCGCCGGCGCGTGGCACTCGTGTGGGTGTGGGTGCGGGTGCGTCGTGGCTGGTCGCGCAGTTCCCCGCGCCCCTGATCGCCCACGGCGATCGTCGGGCTCCGGCGGTGCCGGCGTTCCTCTGCGCCCGTGGTCCCCTGTCTCCTGATCGCCTGCGGCGGTCGGGGCGTCCCGGCGTTAACTGCACCCCGCGGTAACAGCGTTCCTCTGCCCCTGATCGCCTGCGGTGGTCGGGGCGCCCGCGTGTTCTGCGGTCCGGCAACCCGTGCGGTGCCGGTCCCGGGATGTCTACGCGGGCAGCATGGCTTCCAGGGTTACGGCGATGCCGTCGTCGTCGTTGGAGGTGGTTACCTCGTTCGCTACGGCCTTCAGTTCCTCGTGGGCGTTGGCCATGGCCACGCTGTGGGACGCCCAGGCGAACATCGGGATGTCGTTGGGCATGTCGCCGAAAGCGATCGTGTCGGCGGCCTTCAGGCCGAGGCGACGGGCCGCCAGGGAGAGGCCCGTGGCCTTGGAGAGGCCCAGGGGGAGCAGCTCCACGATGCCCGCGCCGGCCATCGCGACCGTGACGAAGCCGCCCGCGGCCCGCCGGGCCGCCGCGGCCAGCGCGTCGTCCGATAGCTCGGGATGCTGTATGTAGATCTTGCTCAGCGGCGCGGACCAGAGGTCGGACGCATCCGTGAACGGCGTCGACGGCAGGGCGCCGGTGACCGCGTAGCCGGGGCCGACCAGCACGTCCCCGTCCAGGCCGTCACGGCTGGCCGCCAGGTACAGCGGGCCGACCTCCGCCTCGATCTTGGCCAGCGCCACACCGGCCAGCTGCCGGTCCAGGGTCACCGAGGTCAGCAGGCGGTGCGCGCCGGCGTCGTAGACCTGGGCGCCCTGGCCGCAGACCGCGAGACCGTCGTAACCGAGGTCGTCGAGGATGTGCCGGGTCCACGGGACCCCGCGGCCCGTCACCACGATGTGCGCGGCGCCCGCCGCGGTGGCCGCGGCGAGGGCGTCACGGGTGCGCTGCGAGATCGAGTCGTCGGAGCGCAGCAGCGTCCCGTCGAGGTCGGTCGCGACCAGGCGGTAGGGGAACGCGGCGGTCACCTGGCCACCGGCTCCAGGATCTCCCGGCCGCCGAGGTACGGGCGCAGCACCTCGGGCACGTACACGGAACCGTCGGCCTGCTGGTGGTTCTCCAGGATCGCGACGATCGTCCGCGGGACGGCGCACAGCGTGCCGTTGAGCGTGGCCAGCGGGCGGACCTGCTTGCCCTCGCGGACGCGGATCGACAGCCGGCGGGACTGGAACTCGGTGCAGTCCGAGGTCGAGGTCAGCTCGCGGTACTTGCCCTGCGTGGGGATCCACGCCTCGCAGTCGAACTTGCGGGCGGCCGAGGAGCCGAGGTCACCGGAGGCGACGTCGATGACCCGGAACGGCAGCTCCAGCGAGGACAGCCACTGCTTCTCCCAGGCCAGGAGACGCTGGTGTTCGGCCTGCGAGTCCTCGGGCGTGACGTACGAGAACATCTCGACCTTGTCGAACTGGTGGACGCGGAAGATGCCCTTGGTGTCCTTGCCGTGCGAACCGGCCTCGCGGCGGAAGCAGGGCGAGAAGCCCGCGTAGCGCAGCGGCAGGCGGTCCGCGTCGATGATCTCGTCCATGTGGTACGCGGCGAGGGGTACCTCGGAAGTTCCGACCAGGTAGAGGTCGTCCTTTTCGAGGTGGTAGACGTCCTGGGCGGCCTGCCCGAGGAAGCCGGTGCCCGCCATGGACTGGGGGCGGACCAGCGCCGGGGTCAGCATCGGCGTGAAGCCGGCGGCCGTGGCCTGGGCGATCGCCGCGTTGACCAGGGCCAGCTCGAGCAGGGCGCCGACGCCGGTGAGGAAGTAGAAGCGGGAGCCGGAGACCTTCGCGCCACGCTCGACGTCGATCGCGCCGAGGATCTGGCCGAGCTCCAGGTGGTCCTTGGGCTCGAAGCCCTCGGCGCCGAAGTCGCGGATCGTGCCGTGCGTCTCGAGGGTGACGAAGTCCTCCTCGCCGCCCACGGGCACGTCGGGGTGCACGAGGTTGCCGAGGCGCTGCAGGAGCTCCTGGGTCTCGGCGTCGGCGGCGTCGCGCTCGGCGTCGGCCACCTTGACGTCGGCGGCGAGCTGGCTCGCCTTCTTCAGCAGCTCGGCCTTCTCGTCCGCGGAGGCCTTGGGGATGAGCTTGCCGAGCGACTTCTGCTCGGCGCGCAGCTCGTCGAAGCGGACGCCGGACGACCTGCGTCGCTCGTCGGCGGACAGGAGGGAGTCGACGAGCGCGACGTCCTCTCCACGGGCGCGCTGGGAAGCGCGCGCACGGTCGGGGTCCTCACGGAGCAGGCGAAGGTCAATCACGCGGCCAAGGCTACCCGTGCGGGCTTGCGGCTCACGACACCATTCCGCGCGGTGCGTGGCCCGTTCCGAATCATGGCTTACGTTCCGTTATGAGCGAATTGCCCAACGTGTCAATATAAAGTGTCTCACTCCCTGGGACGGAGCATGTGGCGGGCGCCTCGTTGACTCGATTCCCTTGCGGGAGAGGGGACTTGGGGGAGGTGTTGTCCACAGGCGTCCGCGCTTCCGAAAGGGTTATCCACAGGGTGTGCGAAAGATCTGTGGACATGGGAATGGATCATTCCGATACCGCCGTGCGGGGTGGGTAATTCCTTGCCCAAACCCGGCTCCAACCCACTTTCGGGTGGAAATGGATCGCCCCAAGGGATTGATCGAAGGAAACAGGTGGACGAAGGGTGACCCGGCGGGTGGGGGTCGCGGTGGGGTGCTGTAGGGCGATTTGTCGACTGGACGGCACTTCGTTGTCGACTTGTCCCCAGGTCGAGAAGCGAGCCTGTGGATAACTTCTGTGGATAACGAAGATGTGCAGATAGGACCGGCCGGAACGGCTACTGGAACCGGCCGTCCTGGCAGCGCGCCACCCAGTCCGCCGCCGCCACGAACTCCCCGTCCGAGGTCCCGCGCAGCGGAGCCGCCACATCCGACACGCTCACTTCCGCACGCGGGTACGAGCCCAGGAAGCGCACCTCACGGCAGATCCGCTTCAGCCCCATGAGGGCTTCGGCCATCCGACGGTCGGAGATGTGTCCCTCGGCGTCGATGCAGAAGCAGTAGTTGCCGATACCGGCGCCGGTGGGACGGGACTGGAGCAGCATGAGGTTGACGCCCCGGGTGGCGAACTCGCCCAGCAGGTCGCGCAGGCCACCGGGGTGGTCGTCGCGCTGCCACAGGACGACGGACGTCTTGTCCGCGCCGGTCGGTGCCGCGGGCCGGGCGGGCCTGCCCACCAGCACGAACCGGGTCTGGGCGTTCTCGGCGTCGTGGATCTCGGTCTCCAGGGCGGTCAGCCCGTACCGGGCGGCCGCGAACTCGCCCGCGAAGGCAGCGTCGTAACGGCCCTCCTGGACCAGCCGGGCCGCGTCCGCGTTCGAGGCGGCCGACTCCCAGACGGCTTCCGGCAGGTTCGCCTTCAGCCAGTTGCGCACCTGCGGCTGCGCGGCCGGATGCGCGGAGACCGTCTTGATGTCCGTGAGCTGCGTGCCGGGCCTGACCAGCAGCGCGAAGGTGATCGACAGCAGCACCTCGCGGTAGATCATCAGCGGTGTGCCCGCGACCAGCTCGTCCAGGGTCGTGGTGATCCCGCCCTCGACGGAGTTCTCGATGGGCACGAAGGCGGCCTCGGCCTCGCCGGTGCGCACCGCGTCCAGCGCGGACTGCACCGACACGTACGGGATCAGCTGCCGGGTGGCCGCCTCCGGAAGCGTGCGCAGGGCGACCTCCGTGAAGGTGCCCTCGGGGCCGAGATACGCATAGCTCGCTGGCATGACCTCACCCTAATGGCCCTTGCCGAAGCAGGTGTACGTGTCTCAGGACAGCCCCACGCAGGAATGAATCCACCCGAGGAGGCGTAACTTCCCGCTCCCGGACTCCCGGACTCCCGGCCTCCGGGCGCCCGGCCTCCGTGCTCCCGCTCCCGGACCTCCCGCCCCGGACCTCCCGCCCCGGACCTCACGCCTCCAGCAGGCGCTGCCCCACGTACTCGCCCTTCGCCGCCCCGCCCGGTACCGCGAACAGGCCGCTCGACTCGTGGCGGATGTACTGCGACAGGGCGTCGCCGCGGTCCAGCTTGCGCTGCACGGTGACGAAGCCGCGCAGCGGGTCCGCCTGCCAGCAGACGAACAGCAGGCCCGCGTCCGGGGTGCCGTCCGGGTCGATGCCGTCGTGGTACGAGAAGGGCCGCCGCAGCATGGCCGCTCCGCCGTTCTGGTCGGGGCGGGTGATACGGGCGTGCGCGTTGATGGGGACGACCAGATCGCCGTTCGCGTCGGTTTTCTCCAGGTCCATCGCGGTCGTCTCGGTGCCGCCGGACAGCGCGGCCCCGTCGGACTTGCGGCGCCCGATGACCTGCTCCTGAGCCTTGACCGACAGCTTCTCCCAGTCGTCGAGGAGCATGCGGATACGGCGTACGACTGCGTAGGAGCCGTCGGCCATCCAGGCAGGGTCCTTGGTGCTGTCCGACGGGACGAAGATGCGCTGGTCGAAGTCCGAGTCGGCCGGCTTGGGATTGCGGGTGCCGTCCATCTGCCCCATCAGGTTGCGGGCCGTCATGGGGTGGGCGGTGGCGCCCGGCGTCCGGTTGAAGCCGTTCATCTGCCAGCGGACCTTGGCGGCTTTGCCCGCATCCTTCTGGATCGCGCGCAGGGCGTGAAAGGCGACCAGGGCGTCGTCCGCGCCGATCTGCACCCAGAGGTCGCCGTTGCTGCGTGTCTTGTCGAGGTGGTCGGAGGAGAAGTCGGGGAGCGGGTCCAGGGCGACCGGGCGCTGCTTCTCCAGGCCGGTGCGGGTGAAGAAGCTGTTGCCGAAACCGAAGGTGACCGTCAGCGAGGAGGGTCCCGCGTCCCGCGCCACGTCGGTGTCGTCGGTGGCGGCGGCCTCGCCCGCCATCAGCCGCCGGGCCGTCTCCGACCAGCGACGCAGCAGCGCGGCGGCATCTTTCCGGCCCGCGCCGGCCGCGAGGTCGAAGGCGACGAGATGGCCGCGGGCCTGGAGGCCCTGGGTGATGCCCGGCTGATGTTTCACGTGGAACATCGCCTCGCCGGCGCCGATCGAGGACAGCGGTGTCGCCTGCGAGGGCGCGGCCGTGTAGCCGACGGCCCCGCCGGCCGCGCCGAGCGCGAGCCCGGTGGCACCGGCGGTGCCGAGCAGCCTGCGCCGCGTCAGCCCCTCGGGGGAGGAGGTTTCCGAGGGGACGCCCTCTGCCGCATCCACGGGTGGGCGGGCCTCGGGGAGGGACTGCGGAATGGACTGGTCGGGCATGGTGCGGTTCAGCCGATCTGCGCGTTCTTGGAGACGGTCACCTGGTCGATGTCGGAGGTCCGCACGGTCACGGAGATCTCCCACTCGCCGGCCATGGGGATCTGCACCCCGTTGGCCGACCAGTGGCCGGTGGTGATGTGGTCGGGGACGACCGGCAGCGGGCCGATGTCCTTGGCCCCGAGGGTGAAGGCGACCTTGACCTCGGGCACGTCGAAGGCGCGGCCGTTGGGCCGGGTCACATAGACGTGCATCTCGTTGGCGCCGGTGCGCGCGGGGTCGAGGTCGACGCTGACCACGCCCTTGCCGTCCGTGCCGCCGGTGTCGAACGACATGTCCAGCGTCAGGGCACCCGACGCGGAGTCCCCCGCGGAGGACGAGGAGGAGGACGAGGCCCGGTTGGCCGCGGCGGCGTCCTGTTCCGTACGGCCGGGTTCGGTCGACGTCAGGACGGTGGTGACGGCGAGCACCACGACGGCGACGCCGGCCTCGGCGAGCACCGAGCGGCGCAGGCCGAAGCGGTGGGTGTCGGAGTCCCGCAGCCGCTTCTGCCGGGTGGCATCGACGGCGGCCTGCTGCCGGGCGAGCTGCGCGGCCCGCTTGGCGCTTGTGGAGCCGGGCTCGGCGTCGCCGGCGGTCTGCTTGGCGGTGTCGGTGGTCCCGGCCGACGCCGTGACGCGCTCCTTCTCGGGTGCGGACTTCCGTACCGCTTCCTCGGTCGTCGTGTCCGCCAGCTGTGCCGTCCACCGTCGCGAGATCCACGCGACGCCGACGAGCAGCGCCACGAGCCCGATCTTGAGGAGCAAAAGCCGGCCGTAACGGGTGTCGGTGAAGGCGGACCAGGAGCCGAGCTGGCGCCAGGACTGGTAGGTGCCGGTGGCGACCACGACGAGGACGCTGCCGAAGGCCAGCCGGGAGAAGCGGCGCGCCGCGGGGGCATCGACGGGCCGGTCGGCGGGCGCCCGGTACAGGGCGACGAGGAGGGCGGTGAGTCCGCCGAGCCAGGTCGCGACCGCCAGCAGGTGCAGCACGTCGACCGGCATGGCGATGCCCGGCTGCACTCCGGTCGAGGCGTGCTCGGCCATGGCCCAGCTGGCCGCGAGTCCGGCGGCCACGACCGTTCCGCCGATGGCGAGCCCGAAGGTCAGGTCCCGCTTCTCCTCGCCCTCGCGCTTGTCGTACGCGCCGAAGAGCACGGCGATGAAGAGCGCGGCCGCGGAGAGCAGCAGCAGTCGCGACACCAGGGCCGCGCCCGTCTTGGTCTGCAGGACCTCCCCGAGGAGGTCGAGGTCGAAGACGTCGCCGACCTTGCCGGAGCTGGTGTAGGAGCCGCGCAGGAGAAGCAGGAACAGGGTGGCCGCGGTCATCGCGACCCAGCCGGTGACGACGAGCCGCTGCAGGACCTGTACTCCGGTGCCGCGTTGCCAGCAGGCGAGCACGAAGGCGGCCCCGCCGGCCATCACGATGAACCCGGCGTACGACGCGTACCGGCCGAAGCCGTAGAGCCAGCCGACGACGCCTCCGCCGGCCTCCTGGTCGGAGACCGAGACGCTGGTCTTGGAGGGGGAGCCGATGGAGAAGGTGTAGGCGCCGGCGACGGGATGGCTGTCGGCGGACACCACCTGGTAGGTCACCGTGTAGGTGCCGTCGGGCAGCCCCGAGTGCAGTTGCACGGCGTAGGTCGTGCCGCTGACCTCGGACGGTTTGCCGGTGTCGACGCGGGTGCCCTTGGGGTCCAGGACGCGCAGCGAGTCGTCGTTCATCGAGACGGTCTCGGAGAAGGTCAGCGACACCTGTGTGGGCGCCTTGTCGACCACCACCCCCTGTGCGGGGTCGCTGCCGGTCAGCGCGGCGTGCGCGGATGCGGGCCCGGCGCCGGCCAGGAGCGCACCGGTGACCGCCAGGAACAGCAGCACGAGCATCCGGACGCGGGGGGCGATGGTCTGCGTCAAGGTGGTCCCTCCCTCAGTGGCCGGTCTTCGGGTTGTACGTGGCGGATTCCACCGGCATCTCGACCTCGACGGGGTCGGACGCGGCGAAGTGCAGCTCGACGGTCACCGTCCCGCCCTGCACCGGCTTGCTCTTCAGCTTCTCGAACATCAGATGGTTTCCGCCGCTCTTGAACACGAGTTGACCGTGCGCGGGCACGTCCAGGGACGTGACCTCCTCCATCGACGACCCGACGGTCTCGTGGAGGGTGACGCCGCCCGCCGCGGTGCTCGTGACGGAGGTCAGCTCGTCCTTCGTACCGCCCTTGTTGACGATGGTCAGGAAACCGGCGGCCATGGTGTCGGAGACGGGCTGCGGGATGTAGGCGGCCCGGACGGACAGTTCGGCCCGCCCGTCGGAGTCCGATCCGCACCCGGTGAGCAGCAGCACCGCACCGGTGATCGCGGCGGTGGGTACGGCGAGCAGCCGCACGGGCCCGGCGGGCATCACACGCCTCACGGGTTCGCGCCCTTGAGGATCTTGGGGAGGTCCTTGGTGTAGTCGTCGACGTCGGCGTCCTCGCCGTACAGGAGGTATCCCCCGTCGGTCTTCGGGGAGAAGGCGACGACCTGGGTGCCGTGGGTGGAGACGATCTTGCCGTTCTTGTCCTTGTGCGGTGCCTCGACGGAGATGCCGAGGGTGCGGGCCGCGGCCTGGATCGTCGCGAACTTCCCGGTCAGGCCGACGACCTGCGGGTCGATGCCCTTGAGCCACTTGCCGAGCGCGGCCGGGGTGTCACGGTCCGGGTCGGTGGTGACGAACACGACGCGCAGCTCGTCCTGCTCGGCCTGGGTCAGCTGCTTCTTGGCGACGGCGATGTTGTTCATCGTCAGCGGGCAGACGTCCGGGCAGTTGGTGTAGCCGAAGTAGATCAGCGTCGGGTGGCCCGCGGTCTCCTTGCGGAGGTCGTAGCTCTTGCCCTGGGTGTCGGTGAGGACCAGGTCGGGCTTGGGGAAGGGCTGGTCGAGCACGGTCGCGGCCTGCTGCTTGCCGTCCTCGGAGACGACGGCGACGGGGCTGCTGCCGCTGTCGCCGCTGCCGCAGGCGGAGAGGGTGAGGGTGGCGGCGGCGAGCAGCGCGGCCACGGCGAACGTCTTCTTGCGCATAGAAAAATGTCCCAGATGTGTGAACTCCGGCGCGCACCGGGGGTACGGGGCGGGATGTACGACAGGGCGTACGGCCCGGTGCGCGCCGTCGAGGAGCAGGCGTCGGGCGACGGCGGCCGCCCGGCGCGGGGGTGGGGCTCAGGCCTCGGTCGTGGTCCGACGGCGGCCGGCGAGCACGCCGTACGCCACACCGGCGGCGCCGACGACGATGCCGACCACGCCGAGGACCCGGGCGGTCGTGTCACTGCTGTCGGAGTCGGAGGCCGCCTCGGTCGCCGAGGCGGCCGCCTTGGCGTCGTCGGAGGACTCGTCGGAGGCGTCCTCGGCGCTCGTGCCGTGGGAGTGCTCGTCCTCGGAGGCGGCGGCCAGGGCGAGCACGGGGGCCGGGTTCTCCGGCTCCTCCGCGCCGTCCTCCTGGACCTCGATCCAGCGCACGACCTCCTTGTTGGAGTACGTCTGGATCGCCTTGAAGACGAGCTCGTCGGCGTCCTCGGGGAGCGCGCCGACGGAGACCGGGAACTTCTGGAAGTAGCCGGCCTCGATGCCCTTGCCGGTGGCGGTCCAGGTGATCTTGGAGACGGCCTCGGAGATCTGCTTGCCGTGCAGCTCGATGGGCTTGGCGAGCTTCGACTTGGTGACGTCGATCTTCCAGCCGTTGATCGGCTCCGGCATCGCGGAGGCCAGCGGGTGGTCGGTCGGGAAGGTGACCTCGAGCTTGGTGGTCGAGGCGTTGTCCCGCTCGTTGGGAACCTTGAAGTCGACGACCGCGTAGCCGCCCTTGGCGGCGGTGCCCTCGGCGGCGACGCTGACGTGCGCGAAGGCGGGCGAGGACAGGACGAGAACGGCGGAACCGGCGACGGCAGCGGCGGCGGCGACGCGGGTGGCGATACGAGAGGCCTTCATGACAGCGAGCACTCCACTCTGAGTGAATCTGCGGGTGGGAGAGGCGTGAGCAGGAATGTGCGCACGCGCGCGTGCCGCACGACGGCGGCCGTTCCCCCCGGGTGTGGAGTGCTGGTCGTGTCGTGTCAGGCAGCGAGGACGAGAAGGGATACGTCCGGCGGGCCGCGCCTGATCACCGAGTGCTGGAGTGCGGCGGTCCGGGGTGCGGGCGCCGTCGTGAGCAGGGCGGTGCGCGGGACGCGCGGTCCCGCCCCGGGCGCGGCGGGCAGCCCGGCGAGCAGGGCGCGCACCAGTGCGAGCGCCCCGCGCAGGGAGCGTACGAGCGCCCCCTCGGCGACGCCGTGGGCCGACAGGGCGAGCAGCCGCAGCAGGGCCGTGTCACCGCGTCGCAGCAGCCATCCGGCGGCGACGGCCGCGAGGACGTGGCCGAGCAGCATGGGCAGGGACGGCAGCAGGGACATCGAGGTGCCGGCGGTGGTCAGGGCGTCGGCGGGATGGTGCGCGGAACCCATCCCGCTCATGCCGCTCATGTCCGTACCGCCCCCGGCGGTGTTGCCGGCGCCGCTCGTGTAGAGCCGCGCGTCGACGAGGATCCGCTGGGCCTGGGCGGGGCTGATCGCCGCCGCGGTGGCCCCGCACACCAGCCGGGCCGCCCGTTCGACGAGCGTGGCGTCGGACATGGCCGACGCCGTGGTGGAGGCGGAAGCGGTGACGGAGGCGGTGTGCTGGCCGAGTCCGAACAGCGTGTGCAGCACGGTCTGTCCGACCGCGAGCAGCACCGCTATGCCCGGCAGCGAGCGCTCGCGTCCGGCGAGCGGCACCACGACCGCGAGGGCGCCCAGGAATCCCGCGCCCAGCGTCCACAGCGGAACCGTGGCGCAGGAGGCCAGGGTGTGCCCGGCCGCGGCCAGCACGACGCAGACCGCGGCGAACACCGCGGCCCGCAGCAGCCGTAGATCGCGACCTGAGCGCTCGCTGTGGGGGGCAGTCATGGCGGGGTCATCATCGCACTGGCTTCACCGCGGCCATACGGCAGGTCCACAAGATTCCGTACGATGCGGAAGATCACCTTCTGTTGTGACTGGTGCGACTGATGACCCTGAGTCCTACATACACCGATTTCAGGGCCGCGGGCATCCCCCATATGGGCGGCATCACGTGGAATTCGCGCTTACACAGGGCCTTGAGGGGCAATACGTATCGGTATGTCGAGCCGCGGCCTGGAGGCTGGAGCATGAGCATCTGGTGGTCACTCCATCTGCGGCGCGACGCCGCGAGCGTTCCGCTCGCCCGCCGCCTGCTGCTCGGCACCATGGAGACGGCGGGCGTCGATCCCGACGTCTGTTACGACCTCTCCGTGGCCCTGAGCGAGGCCTGTGCCAACGCCGTCGAGCACGGCGGGGGAGCCGCGCGCGGCGGCTGTTCGGAGGCGTACCGCGTCACCGCCTACCTCGACGGCGAGAAGTGCCGCATCGAAGTCGCCGACTCGGGGCCGGGTTTCGCCGGCGGGCGCACCCCCCGCGTCGACCGCTCCGCGTACGACGACACCTACGCGGAGCACGGCCGCGGCCTCTGCCTCATCCAGGAACTCGCCGACCACGTCCACATCGGCAACAAGCCGGGGCGCAGCGGTGCGGTGGTGAGCTTCGACAAGATCCTCAAGTGGCGCAAGGACGCTCCCCTCATGGCCGTCTGACGTTTCGTCAGATGGAGCGGCTGCCGATCTTGGCCGGTCAGGGCCGGTAGGAGCCCCCGGGAAGCGGGAGTTCAGCTTTCTCAGCACTCACAGGTCGCTCTCAGCGTTCCCCCATGTCGCTGACTGGTGGCGTTCCTACGTTCATGTTCATGACGGGAAACCACAAGGACTCCACCATCACGCGGCGCCGCGCCCTCGCGGTGACCGGCGGCACGGTCGCGGCCGGCGGACTCGCCGTCGCCGGGTACCAGTCGGCCTTCGCCGACACGGCCGCGGACGCCGAGGCGAGCGCGTCGACCTCCGCCACCTCGACCTCCACGAGCAGCAGCTGTATGACGCTGATGACGAGCGTCACGGAAGGGCCCTACTACCTCGATGGTGCCTTGGTGCGCAAGGACATCACCGAGGGCAAGAGCGGTGTGCCGCTGACCCTGCGCCTCACCGTCGTCGACGCCACCGACGGCTGCACGCCGGTCTCCGGAGCCGCCGTCGAGATCTGGCACTGCGACGCCTGGGGTTACTACTCCGGCTACACGACCGCCAACCCCGGCGGTTCGGCCCCGGCGGAGAGCGAGGACGGCTCCACCGCCGACGACGACACCTACCTGCGTGGCTACCAGATCGCCAACGCCAACGGGGTCGTCAAGTTCGAGACGATCTTCCCGGGCTGGTACACCCCGCGCACCTGCCACATCCACCTCAAGGTGCACACGGGCGGCCAGAAGGAGGACGGCACCTACGAGGGCGGCAAGGTCAACTACACCGGCCAGCTCTTCTTCCCCGACGACATCGCCGAGGAGATCTTCACGCTGGAGCCCTACTCCAAGCACTCCGGCAGCTACACCACCCTCGACAACGACATGGTCTACGACGGCGGAGGCACCGCCAGCGGTCTGCTGACCCTGAAGGCCGTGCACAAGGCCGACCCCTCCAAGGGCTACAAGGGGTCCATCACCCTGGGTGTCGACCCCGACGCCGAGAACACCGGCGCGGGCGGCGGCGGAGGCGGCGGCGGTACGCCCCCCAGCGGCGCCCCGAGCGACGCTCCGACGGGCACCCCGCCGAGTGACGCCCCGTCGGCCTCCGCCTCCTCATAGGGTCGGGACATGACAAGCCGTGAGGACGAGGCGCTCGCGCAGGCCGCGGTGGCCGCGCTGACGGGGCAACTGGCCCTGGCTCCCAAGCCGGGCCTGCCCGACCCACGTGACCTGGCCGCCCGCGTCACCCGCAAGGACCACTGCGGGCTGCGCTGGTCGGCCAAGGCGCTCGCACCCGGCCTCGCGGCTATGGCCGCGGCCGCCCGCCGCACCGGCGAACCCACGCCCCGGCTCCGCGCGGAGCTGGGCGCGATCGGGAGGTGCACCGAGCACTCGGTGGGCCTGGCCGGCGGCGGGCACCGGGGCGCGCTGTGGACGCTCGGCCTGCTGGTCGCGGCGGCCGCCCTCGACACCCGCGCGCGGGGCGTCGAGGTCGCCGCGACCGCCAAGCGGATCGCCGCCCACCCCGACCGGGCCGCTCCACGGCGGCCCTCGCGGGGCGCGAGCGTCTCGGCGAAGTACGGCGCGGCCGGCGCCCGCGGCGAGGCACGCGCCGGATTCCCGCACGTACGGCGGGCCCTGGACGCGCTCGCCGCGGCCCGCTCGGCCGGCGCGGACGAGCCCGAGGCGCGCCTCGACGCCCTGCTCACCGTCATGTCCACCCTCCAGGACACCGAACTCCTGCACACCGCGGGCCCGCTGGGGCTGCGTCATGTGCAGGCCGGTGCCCGCGGCATCCTGGAGGCGGGCGGCACGGCGACCCCGGCGGGCCGCGCGGCCCTGACCGACCTCGACACCGACCTCCACACGCGCGCGTGGAGCCCACGCGGCAGCGCGGGCCTCCTGGCGGGCGCACTCTTCGTGGACTCCCTGCCGGTCGCCGCACTCACCCGCGCGGCCTGAGCCGGACGACGCCGACGGACGACGGTCACGGACGACGTCGACGTCGACGTCGACGCCGACGTCGACGCCGACGGTGACGGTGATGACGGTGGTCGACGGCGGTGTCGAGTGACGGGCGACGCCGGTGGCGGGGGCCTTCGGGCAGCCTCAGCGGCGTGCGCGGGGCGGCCTGAGGGCGTGCTCAGGGCGTGGTCCCGTCGTGCTGTGGGCGTGCGCCGCCGTCAGCTCGCCGGGACCAACGCGGCCGAGGGCTCGGTCGTCCGGACGGCCGCGGCCCTCCGGGCCGCCGGGCCCATCGCGTAGGACGCCGCGACCATCGCCGCGCCCAGCAGCAGCCAGCCCGGTGTGCCCCACTCGACCAGCAGCCAGGTCAGGACCAGCGGACCGAGGGTGCGGGCCACCGTGACACCGGTCCCGAACAACCCCTGGTACTCGCCGACCCGGTCGGCCGGCGCCAGATCGAAGGAGAGCTGCCAGGAGCCCGCGGACTGCCCCATCTCCGCGACCACCTGAAGCACCGACCCCAGCACCAGCACGCCCGCCGCCACCCACGGTGAGGCACCCGCGGACAGGGCGAACACCGCGCACGCGGCACACATCACCCAGCCCGCCCGACGCACCGCGCGCGTGGCGCTCGCCAGCCCCGTCACGCCACGCGCCGCCCGCACCTGGAACACCGTCACCACGGCGGTGTTGAGCACGAACAGCGCGGCGACGAGCCAGGCGGGCGCCCCGGTCCGCTCGGTGATCCACAGCGGCAGCACCAGACTGAGCAGCGGCATCCGCAGCAGCAGCACGGTGTTCAGGAGCGCCACCAGGGCGTACGGCCGGTCCCGCAGCACACCCAGGCCGCTCCCGCGCGGCCGGACCTTTCCGGGAGCCACCCGGGGCAGCCGGGCGAGCAGCGACGCGCACACCAGGAAGCTCACCGCGTCGACCACGAACACCCCGAGGTACGCCTCCCGTGTCCCGGCGTTCAGCGCGAGCCCGCCGAGCCCGGCGCCCACCGCCAGGCCCGCGTTCAGGGTCGCCTGGAGCCGCGCGAGCAGCCCCGTCCGCTCCCCGGCGGGCACCAGTCCGGCCAGCAGGGCCTGCCGGGCCGCCGCGAGGCCCGACTGCGCGGCCGCGTACCCGCACGCCACGAGCACGAACGGCACGAACCCGCGCACGAGGGTGAAGGACGCCACCGCCAGCCCGGTCGCGAGGGCCAGCAGCACCGCCGTCCCGCGCGCCCCGCGCCGGTCGGCCAGTCGCCCCAGCGGCACCCCGGCCACCGAGCCGACCGCCCACCCGAGGGTGAGTCCGAGCCCCACGCGCGCGGGGGCGAGACCGATCACCTGGGTGAAGTACAGGGCCGACGTCGTGTAGTACGCGCCGTCCCCGACCGAGTTGCTCAACTGGGCGAGCGCGAGCAGCCGCCGTGGGCGAGTCTTCGACATACCGATGACGCTAGAGCCGCAGTGGGCCGCTCGACAGCACCAATCACGGGCCGCGGAACTGGCCCAATCATGGCTCGATCATGGCCAGTCATGGTCCGGTTGCGGTCCGATCATGGTCCGGTCCCGCTCGGGTCCCGCTCCGGTCAGTCCCGGCCCAGGACCTTCGTCAGCACGTCCAGGGCCTCCGGATACAGCCGCTCCCGGGGCGTGCCGTACCCCACGACCAACCCCTGCGGGCGCCCCGGGCCGGGAGTGTGCCAGTGCTCGCCCAGACGGCCCACCGCGAGGCCCGCCGCCTCCGCCCGCGCCAGCACCTCCGCCTCGTCGCCGACCTCCACCAGCGCGTGCAGCCCGGCCGCGATGCCGCGCACGCCCCGGCCCGCGCCCACCCGTTCCAGGAGCAGGTCCCTGCGGCGGCGGTAGCGCAGCCGGCACGCGCGTACGTGCCGGTCGTAGGCGTGGCTGTGGATCAGCTCGGTCAGCGCGAGCTGCCCGATGGACTCGGTGTGGTGGTCGCTGTGCAGTTTGGCGTCGGCGACCGCGTCCACCAGTTGCGGCGGCAACACCATCCAGCCGAGCCGCAGCGCGGGCCCGAGCGTCTTGGAGGCGGTGCCCAGATAGACCACCTGCCCCGGCGCCATCCCCTGGAGCGCGCCGACGGGCTGGCGGTCGTAGCGGAACTCCCCGTCGTAGTCGTCCTCGACGATCAGCCCGTCACGCGCGCGTGCCCACTCCGTGAGCGCCCGCCGCCGCCCCGGGTGCAGTGTCACACCGGTCGGGTACTGGTGCGCGGGCGTGACGACCACGGCCCCGGCGTCGCCCAGTTCCCCGACGCGCACCCCGCGCTCGTCCACCGGTACCGGCGTCACGGTCCCGCCGTTGCGTCGTACGACCTCGCGGTGGAAGGGCAGCCCGGGGTCCTCCATCGCGATCCCGGTGCCGCCCAGCACGCGCGTGAGGAGCGCGAGGCCCTGCACGTACCCGGAGGTGATCACGATTCGCTCGGGCGGCGCGATGACGCCCCGCGCCCGCCCCAGATATCCCGAGAGCGCGGTGCGCAGTTCGATGCGGCCGCGCGGGTCGCCGTAGTCGTACGCCAGTGAGGGGGCCGTCGCGATGGCCCTGCGCAGCGCGCGCAGCCAGGCCGCGGCCGGGAACGCCCCGACGTCGGGGCTCCCGGGGCGCAGGTCGAAACGCGGCTCACGCGCGTGTGCGGCGGCGCCCGGCGGTTCGGCGGCGTCGGACGGCAGGGCCGCGACCCGGGTGCCCGAGCCCTGTCGCGCCGTCAGATATCCCTCGGCGACCAGTTGGTCGTAGGCGGCCTTCACCGTGTTGCGCGAGATGCCGGTCTCGGCCGCGAGCCGCCGGGTGGCAGGCAGCCGGCTGCCGGGCGCCAGCCGCCCCTCCCGCACGGCGTCCCGCAGCGCCCGTTCCAGCCCGGCCCGCCGCCCTTCGGCGGCATCCGGTTCCAGGTGCAGGTCGACGCCGACACCGGACCAGAAGTCGTTCAACGCAGTCCCCCTAGACAGAAGCGCCCCTGGACGGAAGTCCTGCTGGACAGGTGAATGGCCGGGTACCCACCAGTACCCGGCCATCGATCAGCTGATGTGTCAGCCCTTCAGCGAAGCCATCCAGGCCTCGACCTCGTCGGAGCGGCGCGGCAGACCGTCCGACAGGTTCCGGTTGCCGTCCTCCGTGACGAGGATGTCGTCCTCGATCCGGACGCCGATCCCCCGGTACTCCTCGGGCACCGTCAGGTCGTCGGCCTGGAAGTACAGACCGGGCTCGACCGTCAGCACCATGCCGGGCTCCAGCGTCCCGTCGACGTACGACTCCACGCGCGCGGCGGCGCAGTCGTGGACGTCCATGCCGAGCATGTGACCGGTGCCGTGCAGCGTCCAGCGGCGCTGGAGGCCGAGCTCCAGGACGCGCTCGACCGGGCCCTCGACCAGGCCCCACTCGACGAGCCGTTCGGTCAGCACGCGCTGCGCGGCGTCGTGGAAGTCGCGGTACTTGCCGCCCGGCTTGACGGCCTCGATACCGGCCTCCTGGGCGTCGTACACGGCGTCGTAGATCTTCTTCTGGATCTCGCTGTAGCGGCCGTTGACCGGCAGCGTGCGCGTGACGTCGGCGGTGTAGTACGTGTGGGTCTCGACGCCCGCGTCGAGCAGCAGCAGGTCGCCGGAGCGGACCGGGCCGTCGTTGCGCACCCAGTGCAGCGTGCAGGCGTGCGGACCGGCGGCGGCGATGGTGCCGTAGCCGATGTCGTTGCCCTCCACGCGTGCGCGCAGGAAGAACGTGCCCTCGATGTAGCGCTCGCTCGTCGCCTCGGCCTTGTCCAGGACCTTCACGACGTCCTCGAAGCCGCGGACCGTCGAGTCGACGGCCTTCTGGAGCTCGCCGATCTCGAAGTCGTCCTTGACGAGGCGGGCCTCGGAGAGGAAGACGCGCAGTTCGTCGTCGCGCTCGGCGGTGACCTTGTCGGTCAGGGCCGCCTCGATGCCCGCGTCGTGGCCGCGCACGACCCGCACCGGGCCGGTGGCCTCGCGCAGCCTGTCCGCCAGCTCGCGCACGTCGGAGGCCGGGATGCCGTACAGCCGCTCCGCCTCGGTGAGCGAGTGCCTGCGGCCGACCCACAGCTCGCCCTGGCCGGACAGCCAGAACTCGCCGTTCTCGCGGTCGGAGCGCGGCAGCAGGTAGATGGTGGCCTTGTGGCCGTCGGCGACGGGCTCCAGTACGAGGACGCCGTCCTCCGTCTGGTTGCCGGTGAGGTACGCGTACTCGACGGAGGCGCGGAAGGCGTACTCCGTGTCGTTCGAGCGGGTCTTCAGGTTGCCCGCGGGGACCACCAGGCGCTCGCCCGGGAAACGCGCGGAGAGCGCGGCACGGCGGGCGGCGGTCTCGGCGGCCTGGGCGATCGGCTCCAGGTCACGCAGTTCCGTGTCGGCCCAGCCGGACTTCATGCTCTCGGCCAGCTCGTCGGAGACGCCTGGGTACAGGCCGTTCTTCCGCTGCTTGATGGGCTCCTCGGACTCAGTCTCCGGGCCCGCTGCGGTAGCAGCATCATCCGGCACAGCCGGGGTGAGCTCGTCGGCCACGGTCATCCTCCTTGATACGGCACTGGACCCCCTCCATCGTACGGACGTACGTAAGGGGGTCCAGGGCCGAAGGTCCTGTTGCCGGGCCGGCCACCCGATGTCACCTCCGCGCTACTCGAAGCGCGCCGCCAGCAGCACCACGTCCTCGTCGCTGTCCCGCTCGGCCGCGCCGTCCGGCAGGAGGGTGCGCAGCACGTGGTCGGCGATCGCGCCCGGGTCGTGCCGCAGCGGTCTCGGAACCCCCGCGGCGGCCGCGTGCAGCCGGGCGAAGGCACGGTCGACGGGCTCGCCGGTGCGGTGCAGCAGTCCGTCCGTGTAGAGCAGAACCGTCTCGCCCGGCTCGGCCTCCATTTCGACGCTCGGCGCCTCCCAGCAGGCCAGCATGCCCAGCGGGGCGGAGACGGAGGTCTCGACGAACTCCGTGCGCCGCTCGCCGACCAGCAGCGGCGGGCAGTGCCCGGCGCCGGCCAGAGTGATCTTGCGCAGGGCGGGTTCGCAGTAGGCGAACAGGGCGGTGGCGGACCGGGCGGGCTCGGTCAGCCGCAGCAGCAGCTCCAGGTCGGACAGGACGGCGACCGGGTCCTCGCCCTCCATCACGGCGTACGCCCGCAAGGAGGCGCGCAGTCGGCCCATCGCGGCGACCGCGCTCGGCCCGGACCCGGTGACGGACCCGACGGCGAGGCCCAGCGCGGCGTCCGGCAGCGGCAGCGCGTCGTACCAGTCGCCGCCCCCGCGCGGGCCGGTGTGATGCCGGGCGGCGAGCTGGACGCCGGGTACGCGCGGCAGCCGGGAGGGCAGCAGCTCCTCGGCCATCGTCCTCATGGACGTGCGGGTGCGTTCGAGCTCCAGGAGCCGCGCCAGGTGCTCGGCGGCGTACCGGACGTACAGGCCGATCAGGTGACGCTGACGCTCGTCCGGCTCGGCGGGCTCGTCGTAGAGCCATACGGCCGCGCCCAGACGGCCGGGAGCACCGTCCGTCTCCAGGGGCAGCGCGTAGCTGGCGGCGTAGCCGAGGCGGGCGGCCACCTCGCGGTGGCGGGGGTCCATGCCGTCCTCGGCGAACAGGTCGGGCTCGGCGATCTCCCCCTCGCCGCCGGGCAGCCCCTCGAGGATGCGGCCGTAGGACAGGGCGCTGCGCGGCACGGTCTCGATATGGCCGAGATCGGCGCGGCCGAGGCCCAGTCCGATCATGGTGTCCGGCCCGAGCCGGTCGGCGGGCTCCAGGACGACGAGACCGCGCCGGGCGCCCACGAGGGCGGCTCCGGCGTGCAGCATCTCCTGGAGGGTCTCCGTCAGCGCGTCCGTGCGGGCCAGGCGTTCGGTGAGTTCGTGGAGGGTGGTGAGATCGGAGACCCAGCCGGCGAGCCGGTCGGTCAGGAGGGCGCCCGGGCCGGTGGAGCCGGGTGCGCCGGTGGGGGCGGCAGGGACCGTCGGGGCGCCCGGGGTGGCGGGCGCGGGCGCGACAGTGTGTGCGGGCGAGGGAACCGTTGAATCGATTCCAGCCACTTTCGGAGGGTGAGGGGCGTTCATGGTGTCCGGCTCTCGGACCGGAGCGTATTGCTCAAAAGCATCGCAAACCCCCATGTCATTCTGCGCCGCTAGCGGTGTCTCCACATGTACACGCACTCGTGAGGGGATGTCCAGCATTGTCCTGCTGGGCTTGCTGGTGTCCGTGGGCTCTTTGGGAGAATCGGGCACAGTTCTTCCGGCTCCCTTGCGGAATTGTAAAGTTGGCTTAAAAATGCCTCGGGTAACGGGTGATTGCGGTCGACTGGGCTTGCTCCACGGAGCGTCACAGCGGTCGTGATGGGTACGTACTCGGTAAGGGCCAGGTGTCGTCGGGAGCTCGTTGGGAGCCTCCCGGAACCTGGTGACCGGCCCGGGCGTCATAGTCATCGACGACCGTGCCCCATCCTCCCGTGGCGGAGGCGGAGAGAAATACGCGCGACGGTAAACGCCAGACTTCGCCACCCCACGCCACGCCCAGGCATTAGATGGATGCAAGTCGGACGGAGTGGCCGCGGAAGCAGCCACCGCTCGACCCTGAGGGGTTCCCCTTGTCTCGTACAGGGGTGTGATGCGCCAACAGGTACGCACAGTGAAGTGATCGACACATGATGTGATGTGGCCCACGGTGTTGCCAGCGGTGCAACGGAAAGGAACGAGCGCTCATGCGCGAGATCCTCGGAAAGCGACGCAGGCTCCTGTCCCAGTCCAGCGACAGAGGACCTGAGTTGATCGACTCGGCCCTGACCTTCGCGACGGAATGGCAGTGGCCCGTCCTCCCGGGCGTGACGGCGGACCCGCAGGGGCGTTCCCGCTGTGGCTGTCCCGACCCGGAGTGCACGGTCCCCGGTGCTCACCCCTTCGACCCCGGCCTGCTCGCGGCCACCACCGAAGCGCGCATGGTGCGCTGGTGGTGGACCAACCGGCCGACCGCACCGATCATCCTGGCCACCGGGGGCACGGCTCCCTGCGCGGTCAGTCTCCCCGCCCTCGCGGCCTCGCGCGCGCTCGTGGCGCTCGACCGGCAGGGCATCCGCCTCGGCCCGGTCGTCGCCTCGCCCACCCGCTGGTCGATCCTCGTCCGGCCGTACACGATGGAGCAGCTGGGTGAGCTGCTCTACGCCAAGGACTTCGTGCCCGGCTCCCTCCGCTTCCACGGCGAGGGCGGCTACATCGCCCTGCCGCCGTCCGAGACGGGTCGCGGCGACATCCGGTGGGAGCGCGCGCCGCTGCCCGGTTCGGCCTCGCCCTGGGTGCCCGACGTCGAGGCCGTGGTGGACGCCGTCGTCGACGCCCTCACTCGTACGGGTGTGAGCGCACCCGAGTTGTAGGGGTGTCGGGCGCGCGCCGGACAGGACACCGGCGTTCGCCCTCTATCTTCCGCTACATGAACCTTCGTCTCCTCGCCCTCGTGGGCGCCGTGGCAGGCGCGATCGCGCTGCCCCTGGCCATGGCGTCCGCGGGGCCGGTCGGCGACGAAGGGCGTACGGCCGGCGCGGTCGAAGTGGCCGATATCCGCGCCACCGGCGGTACGGATCCGAAGGCGCCGCCCGTCGAACCCTCCCGGTCCCCGCTGCTGCTCGGCCTGGGGCTGGCCACCGCCGCCCGCTGCGGCCCCGAACTCACCTCCCCCGACGGTGTGGAGGCGCAGACCTGCGTGCTGTCCCAGGGTGACGACAGCTGGGCGCGCACCTATTACCGCAATGCCACCGGGCGCGCCCTGGACGCCTTCCTGAGCCTCATGGGGCCCGAGGGCCGCACTGTGCGGACGCGCTGCGCCGTGGGTGCCGAGGACGAGCCGGAATCCTGCGAGACACCCCATGAGCGGACCCGGGGCGAACTGGCGGCGTACACGGCGGTCGCGGAGTTCGCGCGCGCGACAGGCGACGGACCGCTGCTGCTGCGCTCCGGGAGCAACACCCGTTCTGATGAACGCAGTTGACGTGCGACTGAACCCTGTAAACGGCGCCGGGCATGAAAAGACCCGGTTGCTGACGACGGGGGATGCATCAGCAACCGGGCAACTCGAACGGTAACAAGAGATCTGCTCCACGCAAATTCGATCTCTTGTTTTCATCGGTATTCCGGACACCGGCGAAACGGCGCTTCTCACGCCGACTCACCCTGTGCGGGCGGGAGTTGTGAGCGGAGTCACGCACCCGCCGACACAAGGAGTGCTGACCGGTCGGTCAGTTCGGCCGGGGTCCTCGGCTGTACGTCAGCTGAGCGTCACCTGTCGGTTGGTCAGACCGCCCCGCGCGCGGCGCTCGTCGGCCGTGAGCGGCGCGTCCGAGGCCAGGGCGGTGGCGAGCCGCTCGGCGAACTCGGCCGCCGGCTTCTCCACGTCGTCCGCCGTGACCGCGCTCGGCAGGTCCCAGACCGGCACCGTCAGGCCGTGCGCCCGGAAGGAGCCGACCAGGCGCGTGCCCTCGCCGAGGCTCGAACGGCCCGCCGCGTGCAGCCGCGCGAGGGCGTCCAAAAGCCGCTCCTCCGGATGCGGCATGACCCAGCGCAGGTGGTTCTTCTCCGGCGTCTCGCACCAGTACGCGGCGTCCACGCCGGTCAGCTTCACGGTCGGGATCGCCGCGGCGTTGGCGCGCTCCAGGGAGGCGGCCACCTCCGGCGCGGCGTTCTCCGGGTCCGGGACCCAGAACTCGAAGCCGCTGTGCACAACTGGCTCGAACACGCCTTCGGCGTCGAGCAGATCCTGCATCCGCGGACCGTCGGCCGGCGCCCGGCGCGCCTGCACCGGAGTGCCGGGGTCGGCATCCAGCGCCCGCCGCAGGGTGTCGGCCAGGTCGCGGCTGATGTCGCCCGACGGCGTGTCGTTCTGCAGGCCGAGGAGCACCGAGCCGTCGTCGCGGCGCAGCGCGGGCCAGGCCATCGGCAGCACCGTGGCGAGCGTGACGGACGGGACGCCCTCGGGCAGACCGCCCTTGAGTGGCAGCTCGACCGTGGCGGCCGGCACCAACTCACGCAGCGCCACCCAGTCGCCCTCGCCCGGCAGGCCTTCGAAGGGGCGCTGCACCAGCTCGGTCACGGCATGCGCGGCGGCCCGGCCGTGACAGGCCTTGTAGCGGCGGCCGCTGCCGCACGGGCAGGGCTCCCGCGCGCCGACGACCGGGATGTCCGCGTCGGTGGGCTGCGGCCGCTTGGCCTTCGTCTGGGGTCGCTTCTTGGCCATCTGGGTGTCTCCCGGGTACGGCTCGTCTGGTACGGCGGGAGCCTAGCCGTTCGTACGCTCCGTCACGGGAACCTGTGGACGACGCGGGGGCTGTGGACGACGATCACCGCGCTCGGCCCCGCGGTCTCTCCGGCCTCTTCGACGACTCTCCCCGACCGTTTCCGACCGCCTGCGGTTGTTCTGACGACCCGTTCCCACCGTCTCCGGTTGTTCTGACGACCGTTCCGACCGTTCCGACCGTTCCGACCCGTCTCCGGCTGCCTCCGGTGTCGTTCCGACGACTGTTCCGACCGTCTCCGGTCTAGTCCAGGTCGTCGAACGCGTCCGCGAAGTCCAGGCCGGGCATCGACGCCACCGAAGGGGCCGCGATCCGGGAAGCGAAGTCGTCGCGCCGGCAGCCCGCGTCGGGGTCGTAGACGTCCGCGTGGACGACGACCCAGACCGTGACCTCGCCGCGGGCGTCGTCCCGAACGCCCCAGTCGTCGGCCAGCGCCGTGATGATGTTGAGCCCGCGGCCGCCGTGCGCGGTGACGGAGGGCGTGGCCGGGGCCGGACGGGTCGGGCCGCCGCCGTCGGTCACCTCGACCACCAGCCGGCCACCCTGATCGACACGCCATGCGGCCCGGACGTCGCCGTCCCCGGCCAGGGCGTCGCCCAGTGGCCTGCCGTGCTTGCACGCATTGCTCAAAAGTTCGGAAAGGATCAGTACGGCGTCATCGATGACCGATTCCGACACCCCGCCCGTGCGCAACTGATCGCGCATGCGGTGTCTCGCATTACCCACGCCCGCAGGGCCATGGGGTACGGCCATGCTCGACGACGCGGGCACCTCCTGTGCCACCACCAACGCCACCCCCGAGACCTCCTTCGCCCCACGCCACGGTGTGGATGCCCCATTGGCCTGTACCGGAAACCGGCCAATGCGGCCCCGGCGACGCATTCGTCATGATCGAACACGGACCGAACGCGCCGGAGCACTCCCTGTGAGGGGCCTGTCAGTGAGTGGCTAAATTTGGACGGTATGGCTGAGAACGGAGGATGCTGTAACGGCGCTGTGGGGTCAAGAGGTATGGACGGGGCTTCTGTGACTTCTGGGACTTCTGTGACTTCCGCCGGACGCCGCTCAGCGGCCCAGCCGTCGCAGCACCTCGCCCGGGCGGTTGGTGATGATGGCGTCGACGCCCAGCTCGACGCAGAGGTCGACGTCCTCCGTCTCGTTCACGGTCCACACGTGCACCTGGTGCCCGGCCCCCTTCAGGCGCTCGATGTACGCCGGATGGTTGCGCACGATCCGGATCGAGGGGCCGGCGATCCCGACCCCCGCGGGCAGCCGCCCGTCGCGCAGCCGGGGCGAGACGAACTGCATCAGGTAGACCGTCGGCACCGTGGGCGCGGCGCCGCGCACGCGATGCAGCGAGCGGGCCGAGAAGCTCATGATCCGCACCGGGGACTCGGCCGCCGAGGCCGGCGCGTCCAGGCCGAACCGCTTCAGCAGCACCAGCAGCCGCTCCTCCACCTGTCCGGCCCAGCGCGTCGGATGCTTGGTCTCGATGGCCAGCTCCACCCGGCGCCCCGCGTCGGAGACGAGCTCCAGCAGCCGCTCCAGGGTCAGGACGGAGGTCTCCTCGCGGTCCTCGGGCCGGACCTCCCAGTCGGGGTCCTCCTCGCGCGCGTGCCAGGCCTCGCGGGCCTCCCGTGTCTTCCAGGAGCCGAAGTCCAGCGCCGCGAGGTCGGCGAGCTCCAGGGCGGAGACCGCCCCGCGGCCGTTCGACGTACGGTTGACGCGACGGTCGTGTACGCAGACGAGATGGCCGTCCGCGGTCAGCCGTACATCGCACTCGAGGGCGTCCGCACCGTCCTCGATCGCCTTCTTGTACGCGGCCAGGGTGTGCTCGGGGGCCTCCTCGGAAGCCCCGCGGTGGGCGACGACTTGAATGTGGTGCTGCCGTGCGTGGGTCACCGCGTCATGGTGCCATCGGCGCCCGGTCGTCTGAGAACCCTCTGAGATGTTTCGATGATGCGCACTTATTGTACGTAATGACCCATATAAGGAATGGCCAAGGACCCACAGCCACCGCTTATGGTGCTCTGACGGCCCGTGGGAAAAGCTGAGGACGTACAAAAGCACATGCACAGCTTCAGCGCGCGGGGTCGACGACAAAGCGCGCGAAAGCGCGACAAGCGCCGACGAGCGTGACCCAGTGCGACCGACGACAACAGCCGTGGATCGAGGAGAAGAGCTGTGAGCACCGAGAACGAGGGCAAGAGCGAGGGCACCCAGGTACCCCCGGCCCCGTCCGCACCCCCCGTGCCGGTGGAATCTCCCTCGGCCTCCCCGCAGGCGCCCGCGCCCGACGCCGGCGCGCCCACGACTCCGCTCCCGGCGGCGCCCGCGCAGGCACCGGAAGCCGGTCACGCCTCCGCGGGCGCGCCCGAGGGCCACTGGCCGCCGCCCACCGCCCCGCAGGGAGCCCCGGCCCCGGTCGACGGCGACTGGCCGCCGCCGGCCGCTCCGCAGGCCGCCCCGGCCCCGCAGGGAGCCCCGGCCGCCGCCGACGACTGGCCGAACCCGGCCCCGGCGACGCCCGTCTACGCCGACGCCGGCGCGGGCACGCACGCGTACGGCACCCCCGGCTCCACCGACGTCGCTGCCGGTGGCCCCGGTGCGGTCGGTGGCCCCGGTGGCCCCGGCGGGACCGTCTGGGGTGCCTCCTACCAGCAGCCCGCGCCCAAGTCGGGCCGTGGCCGCGGCGGGCTCGTCGCCGCGATCCTGGTCGCCGCGCTGGTCGCGGGCGGCCTGGGCGGCGGACTCGGCTACACGCTGGCCAAGAACGACGACGACACCGGCTCGACGACCGTCTCCGCCTCCACCAACGGCGGCGACGTGAAGCGCGACCCGGGCACGGTCGCCGGGGTCGCCGCCAAGGCGCTGCCCAGCACGGTCACGATCGAGGCCGAGTCCAGCAGCGGCGAGGGCGGCACCGGCACCGGCTTCGTCTTCGACACCCAGGGTCACATCGTCACCAACAACCACGTCGTCGCGGACGCGGTCGACGGCGGCAAGGTGACGGCCACCTTCCCGGACGGCAAGAAGTACGACGCCGAGGTCGTCGGGCACGCCCAGGGCTACGACGTCGCCGTCATCAAGCTCAAGAACGCCCCCTCGGACCTGAAGCCGCTCACCCTCGGCGACTCCGACAAGGTGGCGGTCGGCGACTCGACGATCGCGATCGGCGCCCCCTTCGGCCTGTCCAACACGGTCACGACGGGCATCATCAGCGCGAAGAACCGCCCGGTGGCCTCCAGCGACGGCACCAGCAGCGCCGCCTCCTACATGAGCGCCCTCCAGACGGACGCCTCGATCAACCCGGGCAACTCCGGCGGCCCGCTGCTGGACGCCTCGGGCAACGTCATCGGCATCAACTCCGCGATCCAGTCCACCGGCAGCGGCGGCCTGGGCGGCACCACCCAGTCCGGCTCGATCGGCCTCGGCTTCGCCATCCCGATCAACCAGGCCAGGTACGTCGCCCAGCAGCTGATCAAGACCGGCGAGCCGGTGTACGCCAAGATCGGCGCGTCCGTCTCCCTGGCGGACTCCACGGAGGGCGCGAAGATCACCGACACGGCCGAGGGCGGCGCGTCCGCGGTCGAGACGGGCGGCCCGGCGGACCAGGCCGGCCTCAAGCCCGGCGACGTCATCGTCAAGCTCGACGACATGGTGATCGACAGCGGCCCGACCCTCATCGGCGAGATCTGGACCCACCAGCCCGGCGACAAGGTCACGATCACCTACGAGCGCGACGGCAAGTCCCACACCGTGGACCTCACCCTCGGCTCCCGCAAGGGCGACAGCTGACGCCCACGCGCGCGTGCCCACCCGTCTCTCCGGTCCCCGCGGCGCCGATCAAGAACGGCGCGGGGCTGGCTGGCCGAGCGGCCTACGGGAACGGTCGATGAACGAACAGAGGCGGTCTGCCGGAAGCGTTGCTTCCGGCAGACCGCCTCTGTTCGTCGCGAGCTACGGGATCACGGGATCACGGGATCAGAGAAGCGCACCGTCGGTGATCTTGGTGGCGATGCCGTTCTCGATCACGACCTCGGCCTCCACGCCCTTCTTGGCGGCCTTCTCCAGGTCGGCCTCCTCGCACGGGGCGTCCACCTTCGAGCCGGCGGTGCCGCAGATCTGGCCCCCGCCCAGGATCACGGTGTCCTCGGCGAGGTAGAAGGCCTGCTGTTCACCGCCGGAGCCCTGGGCCGCGGGCCCGTCGACCTGGTACTTGCCGGGCGCCATGTACCGCACGATGCCGTACCAGGTGCCGTTGACGCCCTTGCCCTTGTTGAGACCGTCCACGACGCCCTCGCTGCCGCCGGACGTGCTCCCGGGGTCGGTCGTGGCGCCGCCGCCGGAGGTGCTCCCGGGGGCGGTCGTGCTGCCGCCGGTCGTGCTGCCGCCGGAGGACGACGCGGAGGCGCGGCGCTCGGTGATCTGTGTCGCGGCGCCGTCCTTCATCTCCACATCGGCGTTGACGGAGCGTCCGCCCTTGGTGGCGGTCTCCAGGTCGGCCTCCTCGCACGGGGCGTCCACCTTCGAGGAGGCGTCGCCGCAGATGGTGCCCGCGCCGAGGATCTTGGTGTCGTCCGCGATCCAGAACTGCTGGTCGGACTTGCCGGACACGCTGACGATGTACTTGCCGGACGCGAGGTACGTCACCGTCCCGCCCGCGAAGGTGCCGCTGACGCCCTTGGCGCCGGACTTGTTCGCCGCCGCAGCCGTTTCGGTCTTGCCGGAGGAGCTGTCGGCTGCGTCGTTGCCCTGGTTGCACGCCGACATCAGCAAGGTGCCGCCCAGGAGCGCGGCGGAGACGAGGAAGGCCTTGCGACGGTTGCGAGTCATGGGTCAATTCCCCTGATTAGTCGGCTGGTTGGTGCTGAGGTGCGTCGTTCCCCCAGCGCTGTTGATCACTATGAGGGGACCGGGAGTCAAAAGGATGCCTCGGTCCTTGATCCAGGACGACGTCGTCACCGTCCCGTGACATGAACAACTCGGTTACACAGAACCGGGGTTGCCGCTCCGCGCCACGAACCGGGGGCATCGACGGCCTCGGCTCACCTCCGCGGACGTCATCCGCTTTCCGAGCGTGATCGGGTGGGGGAATCGCGGTCGGCAACCGTGGCGTGGGCATGACCGAAGTGACATGGCATGTTCACGCTCGATTTACGTGGACACCTCCTCTGCCCTCGATCCTCGCGATCATGGAATCTCTGAAGGCTCTGAGACTGACCGTGCCCATGGGACTCGCCGCCCTCGTGCTCACCGTGGCGGGCTCGATGTCCACGGCGTCGGCGACGACGTACTGGTCGTACAGCAACGACTACGAGGGCCAGTGCCTGGTCTCGTCGACCGTGAGCGACAAGGTCTGGTCGGACACCTGCAATGACGGGCTCTCCACCCGAAACTGGTACTGGGGTTCGGATTCCTACACCCGCAACTACGACGGCACGGTGTTCCGCCGGCTGGTGAGCAAGGCCAACGGCATGTGTCTCACCACGGACAGCAAGACCGCGACCAACGCTGTCTGGATGAGCGCCTGCGGGAATGCCCCCGGGCAGTGGTGGAGCGGCGATGACCACTACCTCGAATGCGACTTCATCTCCGGAACCGGGGTGTTTCTTCGCACCTCGGGCAACGGTGCCGCCGTCTACACCACCAACTACATCGGCGAAGGCGGCATCGACCCTGCCCGCTGGGTCTGGTGGGGCGCACACAGCTGACGCTGCCACGACGTGAAGAAGGCCCTCACACCCGGGAGGAGCGAGGGCAGTGGACCATGCTCCCCGCTTCGAGCCCGCGCCCGGTAGTCTGTACCCGCTCCGCCCCAGGTGGGCAGGGGCGCGGGTGGGTTGCCCGAGCGGCCTAAGGGAACGGTCTTGAAAAACGCGAGAGCGTGACAGCGTTCCGGTGGACCCAGATCTTGCCCACTCCGCAGGTCATAGACGTACTGGTCAGAAGGGGTGCCTCTCACTGAGGGGCACCCCTTCGGCGTGGGGCTGTCTCACCTTGATCTGGCTCTGTCGCGTTGTGGACCAGTGCGTGTGGACCAGGTGTGGACCACGGTTCGGCCTTGGAGCCTCGAACTTGCTGGTGGCCGCAACGCAGGCACCGATCATGTGCCTGGCTGTCACTCACTCCGCCCCGCAGGAAGAGGGAGCGACAGCCAGATCAGTGGAACGATCGCTCAGTCTCAGTGATGGGTGAGGAGCTCCCGCAGTAGTCGGAAGACGTTCGCAGCAGCCGAGACTGCGGCCAGAACCATGCCCAGCCGGGGCTTCGAGTTGTGCTGCTCTCTCTGTCGCGAGGTACCGTCAGGGAACACGATGCATCACCTCTCTTGTGGTGATCTTCGGTGCCCGTCGGGGCGAGTCGAAGCTGTCCAGGCCGCTCGCACCGACGGGCTTCTTTGTGATGTAGGGAAGCACGAGATCGGCTGTTCGCAAATCCGATCTCGGCTATTCGGACACCGATTTACCTGCCCCAAACGGGAGTTGTGATCGGAGTCACCTCGATCACCCCCAGGACGCGTAGGAGCGGCATCCTCCCCCTGGCGTTAGGTGAGGATGCCGCCCTGCGTGGACGTCCGTGTCGGCTAATCCTCTTCGGCGGCCTCCAAGGCCCGCTCGATCTGTTCATTCGAGCGCTGCTGGTTGCGGTGGATCGCCTTCGCGTAGAAGCGGAACAGGACCGCGATGCTGTGGCCTGCCCGGCGTGCCACCTCGGCGGGGGAGACGCCGGACTCCAGCCAGAGCGAGACGCCCGCGTGGCGCATGGAGTACGGCACGTCAGCCAGTGGAGAGGCCGCCTCGGACTGCGTCAG
Organism: Streptomyces sp. NBC_00016; assembly: GCF_045040885.1. Classification (NCBI taxonomy): domain Bacteria; kingdom Bacillati; phylum Actinomycetota; class Actinomycetes; order Kitasatosporales; family Streptomycetaceae; genus Streptomyces; species Streptomyces sp. NBC_00016. Next base: position 5,159,124 of record NZ_CP108304.1, read on the forward strand.
TACCGCGAGCCGGGCAGCCTTCCACGCTTCCCCGTACTCCTTGGACAGGAGGTGGCCGCCCTGAGCCGCGCGAAAGAGCCAGCCGTCCTCGGCAGTGCCGAACTCTTTGATGTGCTCGCGGACCAGGCGCACGAGAACCGGCGGAATCGGCACCGCGCGGGTGGCCTTGCGGGCCCGCTTCTTCAGGCCGCGCGTATCGAACGACTCGCCCGTGTCGGTCCAACCGGAGCCGACTCGGGGCATGCTCACGGAGAGCAGGACTTCGCCCCAGCCCTCTTCGGGAAGTGTGAAGTCGTCTGCCCGGAGACTGGCCGCTTCACCAGGTCGGTTGGCCGCGTAGTAAAGGCAGCCGAAGAACGCCATCAGATGCCGGCCGCGTTCGCCCTGCTCGCCGACAGCGTCGATCAGCGCCTTTGCCAGCTTGGGGCCGGGGACGAACCGGAAGTCGATCTCGTCGTCCGTCTCGGGTGGGGTCCGGTCGACCTTGTCGAGGGGCAGAGTCGTCAGTAACTCCCGCTCTACCGCGTACCGCAGACAGTTGCTGAAGACCGTCCGCTTGCGGTTCACCGTGTTCTCGGCAGCGGCAGCGGCAGTGCCGTCCTGCTTCTGCTTCAGCGCGTCGAGCGAGGTGCGTACCACCGAGGGCGTGTTGAGATCGGCGATGTCTACGGACTTCCGGCCGATCCAGTCCAGCGCGGCCACGATCTCGGCCGGTGGCTCTTCGACGTCGAGACGTGGCCGCAGCGTTCCGTCGTCGCCGAGTACGAACCGGTTGGACCGACTCCCCGGGTGGGCGCCCCTGCGGGGATTCACAGCTGTCCAAGTGGTAGGGGGCTTCCGTGTCCCGTACGGTGGATCTATCGGGTCGTCAAATTGAGGTATTCATCGTGGTTCCGGTTGGGAATAGGGTTTGACATGGCTCATGAGCCTGAAGATTCAAGGGCGGGCAGACGGTTGCATCAGCCTGTTGACGTTGGGACTCACGTGATTCAAGTTCCGTCCCACGTAACGAAGTACCTGCAATCGCTGGAACCCGGCGAGCGCCTCCCAGATTTGGAGGGAACTCGGGTATGGATCGGCCGCACCAACGACCGTCTTGAACTTCACCTGGGTGACATTGACCGTTCGACGTTGAATAACTAACTGGCGGCGATGTTCTCCCGTCACCGAAGCTCTTAGGTCGTGTCGGGTTCGCTGGTCAGCAGGTCGCACAGTGACTTCGTCAAAGGGGCGCCTGTAATCAACTCCAGCCAGTACCACTGGCCGTTGGGGTTAATCTCCAAGAAGAAATACTGGCCGTCAGGTGTGAGGATCAAGTCAATCGCCCCGAAGCGTAGGCCGAGGCGCCTGACCAGTTCGACGCACAGCCAACTCAAACCCTTTGGTAGATCCAGAACGCGATGGGGGAGATCGTAAATCTCGGCACGGCGGAAGTCAATCCGGGCATCCTCGAAGCCTGTCGACTCGATCCCAATGGCAAACAGTTCTTCCCCGAAGACAGTGACACGAACGTCCATCTCCTTCTCTACGAATTCCTGCAGGAAGGTTGGACCGAATCGCACGGATTCGATTTGATCGAGGTCCTCCGTCGTGAGCAAGTGGGTGTATAGCCTGCAACCTTGCTGCGGATAGGCAATGAACGGATAGGTCAAGACCTTTACGATGACCCCTCTGCGGCATGAAGAGATAAAGCGGGCCGCGGCGTCGACGTCGTTCGTCACTGTGAAGCGGGGGACGGTGAAGCCCATCTCCGCAGCCATGTCGAGTTGCATCACCTTGGCGCTTGCGGTCCTGATCGCGCGGGGATCACTGACCCAGCGTGAGTGCATCCCACTCCATACTGATTTGAACAAGTGATCACATTCGGAGCGGGCCCACTTTTGCTCTTCCGCTGTCAACTCGTCTGACAGTTGGAACTCTCCTGGTCGGCGGTACCATACGCTCTTGATGTGAGCCAAATCTAGATCAAATTCGGCCCACCTCAGTGTCGCACGCACGCCTTTAGATGTGCTTTCCACCGTTACCGTCGACGATGCGGGATAATTCGCCGGATCGTAGATCCTGAAGTCTTCACCGCGACTTGATAACTCGGCTGCGACTGACGCAACGTGACCATCACCTTTAGGGCTGGAGATGATTAGGATCACGTTAACACCCCGATGTCCGAGAACTGTACGTCCGCCCCATCCGCCGTAACGCAGAGATTCCCCGTCAAGGGGCTTCGAGCCTGAAAGAGGAGGGCTGGATCGCCCTCCTCAAGGTTCACCCACTCTGCTGCCACCCGGATGACGAACGGGAGTGGTCGGTCGTCATGCGTCGTTGCTTCCTGGTGCGAGATGGAGGAACTCCCTACTAGACCGGCTCTTGGTCGGTGCAATGAACGTCACCAGTCGGCGTGTTCGTCGATGCACACCCGGTCCCGCATCGTGCGAGCTTCCCGGAGTCGCTACCTAGCAACGATCTCAGGCTGGCTTCGGCCAACTCCACCGGAAGAATGAGCAGCTCTTCTCCCTGCTCTGAGGGGTCTTGCGACTGCGTCTGCGTCTGTGTGTCACTCATGACTATGCCTTCAGACTGGACGGCGTCTTCTCTTCCATGCTAATCGCGCCATTGGGAGAACGCATCTTGAGCCGACCCTTAGGAGTTGTCCCGAGAGTGCGGGAGGGGCGGCCGCAAGCTGCTTGGGGTCTGGGGAAACGGAGTTCGACGTCCTTCTTGATGCAGAGGCCTCGGACGACATTCAACTGTTTGGTTTCGTAGGTGTGCTGTTGAAGGAGATGGTCGTCGGCCTGCTTCTGCCACTGGTTCGTGATCGCGCCCAGTCGGGGCAGGATCATGGCGCACTCGGCAGCCGAGAGTTCACCGCCGCCGTCGTCCGGGCGATCGAGGAGTGGTCTCAGCGGGGTGGAGAAATCGTTCCAAGAGCGCTCTCCGCTCAAGCCCCATATCTCGGAGAGGGGGGAACTCTTAGAAGCCATCTCAATTGGGTGCCTCGGTAGGCTGTCGGCTGTGGTGGGAATCGTTGAGCGGCTGGTGCCGGACGAGTTGTGGGAGCTGTTCCAGCGGGTGGCACCTGAGGCCCCCACGCGGCCTCAGGGCGGTGGTCGACGACGGCACGGTGACCGTGAAGTGCCGGCCGCGATCGTGTTCGTGGCGACGTCGGGGCTGTACATGGCAGCAACTGCCCTCGGCCTCCTTCGGGCCGTCCGGGGCAACTGCTCACCGCCGGTTCACCGAGTGGACGAAGGCACAGGTGTGGGCCAAGCTGCACCGCCTCGTACTCGACGAACTGGGCTCCCGCGGCGACCTGGACTGGTCCCGTTGCGCGATCGGTTCGGTGAACATGCGGGCCCAAAAAAGGGGGAGTTGACGGGTCCGAATCCCGTCGATCGGGGCAAGTACGGCTCAAAGATCCACCTGGTTACCGAGCGGAGCGGTCTGCCCCCTGTCTATCGGGATTTCCGGTGCCAACGTCCATGACAGCCAGGCCCTGATTCCGTTGGTGAAGGGCATACCCCCGGTCCGCTCGCGCCAGGCCCCCGTCGTCGCAGGCCCGGCAAGCTCCATGCCGACAAGGGCTACGACTACACTCACCTGCTGCGATGGTTATCCAAGAGGGGAATTGGGCACCGCATCGCCCGCAGGGGAGTTGAGACCCAGCAGCGGTTGGGGCGTCACCGTTGGACCATCGAACGGACTATGTCCTGGCTCGCCGGCTGCCACCGTCTCCACCGCCGCTACGAGCGCAAAGCCGAGCACTTCCTCGCTTTCACGAGTATCGCCTGCACCCTCATCTCCGTTGGCAATCACCAATTGAGATGGCTTCTTAATTCTGTGCCAGCCGTGCTCTGCGTGCGGCGACGCCGCTGTAGGGCCAGGCGGCGTCCGGACTGTTGGTGTCTCCATCTCCCGGGGAGGCGCTGGCAGCCGAAAACAGGGCCAGTGGACCCCGTGTGGACCATGCTCCTCGCTTCGAGCCCGCGCCCGGTAGTCTGTACCCGCTCCGCCCCAGGTGGGCCGGGGCGCGGGTGGGTTGCCCGAGCGGCCTAAGGGAACGGTCTTGAAAACCGTCGTGGCAGCGATGTCACCGTGGGTTCAAATCCCACACCCACCGCAGGTGAACGGCCTCTGACCAGGTGAATCGGTCGGGGGCCGTTCTAGACGGCGAGCAGTCCGGCGAGTGTCAGGGCCGCGACCGCGGTGAGGAGCCGCGGCTTTCGCCAGCCCGGGCCCGAGGCCTGGCGGGTCAGCTCCCAGGCGCAGACGAGGCCGCCACCGAGGCCCAGCGCGCTGCGCAGCAGGAAGACGGTGGTGTGCACAGGGAGCCTCCAGGACCTTCGAACGGACGGGAAGGCTACCCCTGGTGGTGGCGGTCGTCTCCGGCGGAGGTGCGGGTCCTGATCCGCGAGCAGGACGACGGGTGTTTGGGGCTCGCGGGCATGACCGTTTCTTGGCCGGGCTCACGGTCGATCATTGCTGTTCCTTCATCCCGCCTTGGGCTGCGGCGCTGTGTCTTTGACAGGGAACTCCAAGGGCTTGTGGCCCTGGGGGGTTTCCGGCTCCGGGGCTCGTTCGGTGGTTTGACCGGACGGCGCCCGAGGAGCCGTCCCGTCGCATCCTGATCGACCGTGAAGGACAAGCGTGTCTCGTTCACCTCGCGCCGCCCGGGCGGCCCGCGTCATGGGCACCCTCGCGGCTTCGGCCGCGCTCGCCGTCGGTGCCGCCCATACGGCGCTCGCGTGCAGCATCGGCGACTTCTCCGCAGCCGCCGTTTGTGACGCCGACGGCCACGGCGTCATCCAAGTCACCGACAAGGACGGTTCCGGCACGCCGGCCACCGTCTTCCTGTACCTCCAGCTGAACCAGCCGATCAACAACGAACGGCTCGTCGACACCCAGAAGATCGAGCACCCGACGGCGCAGGGCGTCACCGTCGATCTCGATCCCCAGGTGTGGCACGCCGGCGTGACGTTCCGCGTGCACGTCAAGGCGGGCGACCAGGTCGACGAGGACATCCAGCCCCTGGTCGTCGTCCAGGACGAGACCTGTGCTTCCGCCGGTCCCTCGCCCTCGCCCTCGGCGTCCGGCCCGCCGTCGTCCTCGTCTTCGCCCGCGTCATCCCCGTCGCCCGCGTCGTCCTCCGCCTCGGCGGGGGCGCAGCCGACGTCGGCGCAGGGCGGCGGCGCGCCGTCGCCCGCGGGTGGTGGCACGGTCCTCGCCGAGACCGGGGCGTCCGGCCCTACGCCGGTGGCCGTCGGTGTCGGCGCCGCGCTGGTTCTGGCCGGCGGCGGCATCGTCCTCGGGCTCCGCCGTCGGACCGCACAGCGCTCGCACTGACCGTGAGGCGTCGGGGGGCTGTCACGGATCGGGGCGGTGCGTGGTCATGCGGGCCGCCGACGTGATCGTCCCCCGCGCCTCCCGTGCCGTCAGGCCGGTTCGTACGGCGGCGTCGACCAGGTCCTCGGTCAACTCCGGGCCGATGCCGTCCTCGTAGGCGCGGCAGGCCGCCCAGAACAGCCGTGTGTTGCGTTGCCCCTCGTGGGCGGCCAGGACGAACTGGACCAGGCCCCGGCCGTGTGCGCCGCCCGCCGTCGAGCCGGGGCCCGGGCGGGAGGAGCGCGGCGGTGGCAGCAGCAGGCGCAGGAGGGAGCGCGGGCAGGGCGCGGGGGTGAGGTGGGCGGTGCCGGGGGCGGTGGCGTAGACGCCGTGGGCGGTGCGGGAGCCGGGGCCGACCAGGTAGCCGCCGGCGCCCCGGATGTCGATGCCGGGGGCGAGGCGGCCGGCCGAGTTGGGGACGACGACGTCCGGCGGGCCGGTGAGCCACAGGTGCCGTCCGCCGGACGGGGTGAGGACGACGATCGTGGGCGGGATGGTGAAGAGGTGGCGCAGGGCCAGTTCGCGCAGGGCGGCCGTGGAGTCCGTGTCCGACTTGGTGTCCAGGTCGACGCCGATGAGGTGGTGCGGAGACAGGCCGCAGGCGATGCCGTAGCCGGTGGCCCAGGGCGCGGCGGCGAACAGTTCGCGGATGCGGGCCGGGTCGGTCGAGGCGTCGTACACGCCGTGGCCGAGGCGGCCGCACTCGCCGTGGCAGGGCGGTCCCGTCGGCTCGGGGGCGTCGCGGTGGGGGGAGCGCAGGGCGGGGAGTTTCGTCCGGGACAGGGGGATGACGGCCAGGCCGCGTTCGGCGGCCGACAGGGCGTGGGCGAGGGCCAGCGTGGTGGCCTGCCGGGGGTACCGGTCGGTGGTGGCCATGGAACCAGTGTCGTACGTGTGTTCGATAAAGGGAAGAGGGTGGGCCGCGACGCGCCCGAGAACGGCCGTCCGGGACGGAAAAATGCCGGAACGCTTCGCCTCTTGCGGGGCACGGGAGGCGAGTGTCCGACTTGTCGGGGGTTATGGCGTCACGTGCAGGAAAAGTGGTGCTAGGGGTTTATCGACTTGTCATCACGCTTGAGTGCGAATCACGGCTTCCGGGGTGGTTCGCCGGGGATTCGGTGGGCAACTCTGGTCTCGCGACGTCGTCACAAACGCCGGGGCGGTCGGCCAACTGCCCAGGTGAAAGCCGTGCTTCACGCACTTCGGTGCTTCACACACTTCGGTACTCACGCACTTCGGTACTCACGTACTTCCGTTCTGGAGGAACCACATGGCAAGCATCCGTACCGCCCGCGTCATCGCCGCCGTCTCCGCCCTCCCGCTGGCGGCCGCCCTCTTCACCGGCGTCGCGGTGGCGGACAACGGCGGCTTCGCGGACGACGGATCGAACGCGGGTGTCGCGAGCATCTCCGGCAGCGGTGTCGGGCGAGATAACAGCGGCAACTCGGCCACCACGCAGCAGAACGCCGTCGGCTCGGGCGCCTCGAACCAGAGCAATACCGCGCAGGTCAACGGGTCCGCGTTCACCGCGGTCAACCAGGGCAACAGCAACGTCGCGCTCGCCTTCACCCCACTGTGGTGGTGATCTGAGGGGACCGGGGACCGGCGCCGGCCCCGGGGGGAGCTTCGCGCCGGGTGGGGGCTGTGGGGGCTGTGGGGGGTGACAACGCGTCTGCGCGGCGGTACTTCGGTGCCGCCGCGCAGGCGTTTTCATGCAGGGAAGTGACCTTGACAGGTATTCAGATCTGACGGACAGTCAGAAACTGTTCTCGGTAGGTCCCGGCGATCCCCGGCATCAGCGTCCCCTGCATCCCCGGCATCCCCTGCAATCCCCGGAAAGCCCTGGTAAGCCTTTTCCCGCGGAAGGAGTACGGCCGTGGACGACGAGCTCCATGCGCGGCTCAAGGCCTACGAGGGCCGCCCCGCGGCGGTCGCGGGCATCGGCCGGGACCCTGTCAACGCGCCCATGATCCGGCACTGGTGCGAGGCGACGGGCGACCGGAACCCCGCGTACACCGGCCCCGGCGCGATCGCCCCACCGACCATGCTCCAGGCGTGGATCATGGGCGGCCTGAGCGGCCACGAGGGGCGTGCGCAGGCCTACGACGAGCTGCTCTCCCTCCTCGACGAGGCGGGCTGCACCTCGGTCGTCGCCACCGACTGCGAGCAGGAGTACCTGCGCCCGCTGCGGCCGGGGGACGAGGTCGCCTTCGACACGGTGATCGAGTCGGTCTCGCAGCGGAAGACCACCAAGCTGGGCACCGGGTACTTCGTCACGACCCGGACGGACGTGCGTGTGGGCGAGGCACTGGTCGGCACCCATCGCTTCCGCATCCTCAAGTACGCGCCGAGGGCGCACGCGCCGACGGCGACCGGACGGGAGGAGAAGGCGCAGGGGCGGCAGGAAGCACCGCGGCGGCCGCGTCCCGTCGTCAACCGGGACAACGCCGGTTTCTGGGAGGGCGTCCGGCGCCACCGCCTCCTCGTCCAGCGCTGCACCGCCTGCGACACGCTCCGCTTCCCCTGGCTCCCCGGCTGCAACGCCTGCGGCTCGCCGGAGTGGGACACCGTCGAGGCCGGCGGCGAGGGCACGGTCTTCTCGTACGTCGTGATGCACCACCCGCCCTTCCCGGCCTTCTCCCCGCCCTACGCGATCGGGCTGATCGAGCTCGCCGAGGGTGTCCGCATCATCAGCAACGTGGTCGACGTGCCCTACGACAAGGTGCGGATCGGCATGCCCGTGAAGCTGGAATTCCGGTCCTACGACGATGAGGACGGCGAACTGGTGCTCCCCGTGTTCCGGCCCCGCACGGGGGAGGTGGCCGCGTGAAGGCCGGTGACCAGCTGCCGCCGCTGGAGATCGGGATCACCCGCACCCTGATCGTCGCCGGCGCCCTCGCCTCGCGTGACTACCAGGACGTCCACCACGACCCCGAACTGGCCCGGCGCAAGGGGTCCCCCGACATCTTCATGAACATCCTGACCACCAACGGCCTGGTCGGCCGCTACCTCACCGACCACTTCGGCCCGACGGCCCTGCTCCGCAAGGTCGCCATCCGGCTCGGGGCGCCCAACTACCCTGGGGACACCATGGTGTTGAGAGGCACGGTCGAGGAGTTCGACGGAGCCACCGCCGTGGTGCGGGTCACCGGGGACAACGGGATCGGCAGACATGTCACCGGCACGGTGACGCTCACCGTCCCGTCGGGAGGTGCGGGGTGAGCGTACGGACGCGGGACTCCCTCGGCGGCCGGGCGGCGATCGTCGGCATCGGGGCCACGGAGTTCTCCAAGGACTCGGGACGCAGTGAACTGCGGCTGGCGGTGGAGTCGGTGCGGGCGGCCCTGGCCGACGCGGGACTCACGCCCGCCGACGTGGACGGGCTGGTGACGTTCACGATGGACACCAGCCCGGAGATCACCGTCGCGCAGGCCTGCGGCATGGGCGAGCTGTCCTTCTTCTCCCGGGTCCACTACGGCGGCGGGGCGGCCTGCGCCACCGTGCAGCAGGCGGCGCTCGCCGTCGCGGCCGGGGTGGCCGAGGTCGTGGTCTGCTACCGCGCCTTCAACGAGCGGTCGGGGCGCCGCTTCGGCTCGGGCGTGCGACACCGCGAACCGTCGGCGGAGGGGACGGCGCTCGGCTGGACGCTGCCGTTCGGGCTGCTCACCCCCGCCTCCTGGGTGGCGATGGCGGCGCAGCGCTATCTGTACACGTACGGGCTGACCCCGGAGGACGCGTTCGGGCCGGTCGCCGTCACGGCCCGCCGGCACGCGGCGGTGAACCCGGCGGCGTACTTCCACGACCGTCCGATCACCCGCGCCGACCACGCGGCCTCGCGCTGGATCGCCGAGCCGCTCAGGCTGCTGGACTGCTGCCAGGAGACGGACGGCGGCCAGGCGCTCGTCGTCACCTCGGTGGAACGGGCCCGGGACCTGCCGCAGCCGCCCGCCGTGGTCACCGCGGCCGCCCAGGGCGCCGGCCGGGCCCAGGAGCAGATGACCAGCTTCTACCGCGACGACCTGACGGGCCTGCCGGAGATGTCCGTGGTCGCCCGCCAGCTGTGGCGCGGCTCGGGTCTGGCGCCGGCCGACATCGACGTGGGGATCCTGTACGACCACTTCACGCCGTTCGTGCTGATGCAGCTGGAGGAGTTCGGCTTCTGCGCCCCGGGCGAGGCCCCGGCCTTCGTGGCGGAGGACCGGCTGCCGCTGAACACCCACGGCGGCCAGCTCGGCGAGGCCTACCTGCACGGGATGAACGGGGTGGCCGAAGCCGTACGGCAGCTGCGCGGCACGTCCGTGAACCAGGTGCCGGGGGCCGCCCGGACCCTGGTGACGGCGGGGACCGGGGTGCCGACGTCGGGCCTGGTCCTGACCACGGACGGAGCCACGGACTGAGCCGTGGACCGAGCCGCGGACGGAGCCTTGGCCTGAGCCGCGGACGGAGCCACGGAGAGAGCCACGGAGAGAGCCACGGAGAGAGCCGCGGAGAGAGCCGCGGAGAGGGCCACGGAGGGATGAGCACCCAGGGGTCATCCCGTAGTAGTCGGCGCCGCCTCGTCCACCTTCAGGAGGTGGGGCGGGCACCACCCCTACAACCTGAGACGGACCTGGCTTCGGGACCTGCGGCCGATCCGCCCGAGCGGGCCGCGAACCTAGCGTGGAGTCATGACCACACCCGTCTGCACCAGCGCTTCGAACGGCATGACGCGGCCTTCTCCGTACCCGTCCTTCGCGTCGTACGTCAGGGCCCGTCAGCCGGTGCTGCTGCGCACCGCACGGTCGCTGACCGCGAACCCGAGCGATGCGGAGGACCTGCTGCAGACCGCGCTCACCAAGACGTACGTCGCGTGGGAGCGGATCGAGGACCACCGGGCGCTCGACGGCTATGTCCGCCGGGCCCTGCTGAACACCCGTACGTCGCAGTGGCGCAAGCGCAAGGTCGAGGAGTTCGTGTGCGACGAGCTGCCGGAGCCGGATCCGGTCGCCTCCGCGGACGACCCGGCGGAGCGGCAGGCGCTGCATGACGCCATGTGGCGGGCGATCATGAAGCTGCCCGCGCGGCAGCGGGCGATGGTCGTCCTCAGGTACTACGAGGACCTCAGTGAGGTCCAGACGGCCGAGGTGCTCGGTGTCTCGGTGGGCACGGTGAAGTCGGCGGTGTCGCGGGCGCTCGGCAAGCTGCGCGAGGACCCTGAGCTGGTGCTTGTCCGCTGACGCGAGCCGATCTTCCGGCCCGCCCCGTGATCCGGGCCGTGCCGTGACCTGATCGATCACCGCTCCCTAGTGACATACCGCGCGGTATGTGCGCAGAATCAGCACAACCGTTACCACCGCGTAGGCAATGTCGCCGCCCTGGGAGGACGCCGTGCTGAGCACCATGCAGGACGTACCGCTGACCGTCACCCGCATTCTCGTTCACGGTGTGCTGGTGCACGGCCGTTCCCAGATCACCACCTGGACAGGTGAGAGCGAGCCCCAGCGGCGCAGTTTCGCCGAGGCGGGCACCCGGGCGGTGCAGCTGGCGAACGCCCTGCGCGACGACCTCGGCGTCCGTGGCGACGACCGGGTGGCGACGCTGATGTGGAACAACGCCGAGCACGTCGAGGCGTACTTCGCGATCCCCTCCATGGGCGCGGTGCTGCACACCCTCAACCTGCGCCTCCCGGCCGAGCAGTTGGTGTGGATCGTCAACCACGCCGCCGACAAGGTCGTCATAGTCAATGGATCGCTGCTCCCGCTGCTCGCGCCCCTGCTGCCGAAGCTGCCCACGCTCGAGCACATCGTCGTCTCGGGCCCGGGCGACCGCTCGCTCCTCGAGGGCGCCCACGCGCGCGTGCACGAGTACGAGGAGCTGATCGCGGACAAGCCGAAGACCTTCGACTGGCCCGAGCTGGACGAACGCCAGGCCGCCGCCATGTGCTACACCTCCGGGACCACGGGCGACCCCAAGGGCGTGGTCTACAGCCACCGTTCGATCTACCTGCACTCCATGCAGGTGAACATGGCCGAGTCGATGGGCCTGACCGACCAGGACACCTCGCTCGTCGTCGTCCCGCAGTTCCACGTCAACGCCTGGGGGCTGCCGCACGCCACGTTCATGACCGGCATCAACATGCTGATGCCGGACCGCTTCCTCCAGCCCGCGCCCCTCGCCGAGATGATCGAGAGCGAGAAGCCGACCCACGCGGCCGCCGTCCCCACCATCTGGCAGGGTCTGCTGGCCGAGCTCACCGCCAAGCCGCGGGACGTCTCCTCCCTCACCCAGGTCACCATCGGCGGCTCGGCCTGTCCGCCCTCCCTCATGACCGCGTTCGACGAGCTGGGCATGCGGGTCTGCCACGCCTGGGGCATGACGGAGACCTCCCCGCTCGGGACCATCGCCCGTCCGCCGGCCCACGCGGTCGGCACCGACGAGGAACTCGGCTACCGCCTCACCCAGGGCCGCTTCCCGGCCGGCGTCGAGGGCCGCCTCACCGGCCCCGGCGGCGAACGCCTCCCCTGGGACGGCGAGTCCGCGGGCGAGCTGGAGGTGCGCGGCGCGTGGATCGCCGGCGCCTACTACAACGGCCCCGACGGCGAGCCCCTGCGGCCCGCCGACAAGTTCAGCGAGGACGGCTGGCTGAAGACGGGCGACGTCGGCACCATCTCCGCCGACGGCTTCCTCACCCTCACCGACCGCGCCAAGGACGTCATCAAGTCCGGCGGCGAGTGGATCTCGTCGGTGGACCTGGAGAACGCGCTGATGTCCCACCCGGACGTCACCGAGGCCGCCGTCGTGGCCGTCCCGGACGACAAGTGGGGCGAGCGCCCGCTGGCCACGGTCGTCCTCAGGGAGGGCGCCACCACGGACTTCGAGGCCCTGCGCGCCTTCCTCGCCGCCGAGGGGCAGATCGCCAAGTGGCAGCTCCCGGAGCGCTGGACGATCATCGGGTCGGTCCCGAAGACGAGCGTGGGCAAGTTCGACAAGAAGGTGCTGCGCAGGCAGTACGCGGAGGGCGAGCTGGACGTCACCCGGCTCTGAACCCGCCCGCGCCGCGGACGCGGGGACCGACGCAGCAGCCGTCGCGGCCGTTCACGCAGGTCGTGTACGCCGGGCAGGGCACCTCGCGGCCCCTGCCCGGCGTACGCCGTTCTGCGCGACCGTACGGCCAGGCCGACTTCACCGTCGTACGGCCGTCACCGTCGTACGGCTGTCACCGTCGTACGGCCGTGGTCGTCCAGCCCAGGACCAGCCAGGCGCCCGCCACCGCGACAACGCCACCCCAGCCGAAGTGGGTGAAGGCGAGGCCGGCCAGGGCCGAGGCGGTCGCGCCGCCGGCGAACCCCGCGACGACATAGGCGCTGTTCGCGGTGGCCGGGGCGGAGGTGGTCGTCAGGGCGAGGGTCTGGTTGGCGACATGGGAGGCGACGAGCGCCGCGTGGATCACGATCGCGGCCACGAAGAGCGCCACGAGCACCTGCCCGCCCAGCCAGAACAGCGGGACCGAGACAGCGGCGAGAAGATACGCGTTGCGGACGACCTTCGCGGCGCCGAAGCGGTCGACCAGACCGCCGGCCAGCGGCGCGACGACGCTGGCGGCCAGTCCGAACAGGCCGAAGAGGCCGGCGGTGGCGGTCGTCAGGCCGTAGGACTCCTCGCTCGTCAGCAGCAGGGCCAGCGAGGTCCACAAGGCGCTCCAGGCGCCGTACATCCCGGCCTGCCGCACGCAGGCCCGCCACAGGTCGGGCGAGCGCCGCACCAGGCCCGGCATCGCGGTGAGGCCGGCGAAGAGGTGACCCTCACGGGGGCGGTGGCGCTCGGTGGGGAGGGCGGCCGCGGTCAGCAGGCCCAGGATCGTGGTGAGGACGGCAGCGCCGACGAACACCGCCCGCCAGCCGAAGGCCTGCCCGGCGAGTCCGCCGAGGACCCGGGCCGCGACGATGCCCGTGAACAGCCCGGCGATGACGGCGGCCACGTGCCGGGCGCGCCGGTCGGCGGGGGCGCGGGCGGCGACCAGCGGCACGAGGAGCTGTGGGACGACGGTCGCGGCCGAGGCGACGAGCACGGCGGCCGCGAGCGCGCCGGTCCCGGCGGCCGCGGCCGCGGCGACCAGGGCCGCCGCGGTGACCAGGGAGAGGACGGCGACCAGTCGGCGCCGGTTCACGCGGTCGCCGAGCGGGGCGAAGACGAGCAGGCCGGCCGCGTAGCCGAACTGGGCGACCGAGGCGATCCAGGCCACGGCCGAGGGCGCCGAGCCGAAGTCGTGGGCGATGAGGGGGAGCAGCGGGGCCGCGAGATAGATGTTGGCCGCCGTGACGGCGGTGCAGAGGGCGATGAGGACGAGGAGAAGCCCGTTGCGGCGGGCCGCGACCGCCGAGGGGGCGACTTCCTCTCCCGCTTCTCGGACTGCTGTGACTTCGGACGGCATGGCGGAGGTGCTCCTTCGAGCGTCTCTAATAACTAACCAGTTGGTTGGAACAGCAGGGGAACAGTCTGCGGCGAGCGTGAATTCCCTGTCAACCAACTAGTTGGTTAGGTCCGTGGCTACGATGGCTCCATGGCAACCACCAGGGATCCCGAGGCCACCCGAGCCCGGATCTTCGACGCCGCCGTCGCGGAGTTCGCCCGCCACGGCATCGCGGGCGCCCGCATCGACCGCATCGCCGCCGAAGCCAAGGCGAACAAGCAGCTCATCTACGCCTACTTCGGCAACAAGGCCGAGCTGTTCTCCCAGGTCCTCGGCCGTCGCATGCTGGACCTCGCCGCCGCCGTCCCCGTCGACCCGGACGACATCGAGAGCTGGCTCGACCGGGTGATGGACTACCACGGCGCCCACCCCGAGCTGCTGCGGCTCCTGTACTGGGAGGGCATCGAGTACGGCGGCACCGAGCTGCTGCCCGACGAGACGGAACGCCAGGAGCACTACGCGCAGAAGGTCGCCGCCATCCAGGACGGCCAGGACCGGGGCGTGATCTCCGACGCGATCCCGGCCCCCGACCTCTTCTTCCTGTTGATCGCCATGGCCAACTGGGCTGCCTTCGTGCCCCAGATGAGCCGTATCCTGGCGGGCTCCGAGGATGCCGACCGCGACCGCCTGCGCGCCTCCATCAAGGAGGCGGCACGGCGGATGGTCGCCCGGTAGGAGAGCCCGGTAGGACCGGCCCGGTAGGACGTCGCCGGGCCGGACGCGCAGGGTCGGACGAGGCCGGCCGGACGGCTCCTAGTTGGTGCCGATCCGGGCCAGCAGGTCCACGATCCTGCTCTGCACCTCCGCGCTCGTCGACCGCTCGGCGAGGAAGAGGACCGTCTCCCCCGACGCCAGCCGCGGCAGGTCGGCCGGGTCGACGGCGGCCGTGTAGACGACCAGCGGAGTGCGGTTGAGCTGGCCGTTCGCCCGCAGCCAGTCCAGGATTCCGGCATGGCGCCGGGACACCTGCATCAGGTCCATCACGACCAGGTTCGGCCGCAGCTGCCCGGCGAGCGTGACGGCGTCCGCGTCGCTCGCCGCCCGCGCCACCTGCATCCCGCGCCGCTCCAGCGTCGAGGTCAGGGCGAGGGCGATCTCGGCGTGCTCCTCGATGAGCAGCACCCGCGGCGGATGCTGCTCGCTGTCGCGCGGCGCGAGCGCCTTCAGCAGGACGGCGGGATCGGCGCCGTACGCCGCCTCGCGCGTCGCCTGTCCGAGCCCGGCCGTGACCAGCACCGGAACCTCGGCGGCCACCGCGGCCGTGCGCAGCGACTGCAACGCGGTACGGGTGATCGGCCCGGTCAGCGGGTCCACGAACAGCGCGGCCGGGAAGGCGGCGATCTGCGCGTCGACCTCCTCGCGCGAGTGCACGATCACCGGCCGGTAGCCGCGGTCGCTGAGCGCCTGCTGCGTACTGACGTCCGGCGCCGGCCAGACCAGCAGCCGACGCGGGTTGTCCAGCGGCTCCGGCGGCAGCTCGTCGTCCAGCGGCTGCGGCCGCGGCGGATCCGCCACCTCGACGGCCCCACCGGGCCCGTCCAGCGGCTCGGGCCCCTCGGCGGCGTTCTCGTCCGGGGCCCCTATGGCGTACGACCGTCCGGCGCCCTCGGTCCCCGGCCCACCCGGCACGAGCCGCGACTGACCCGCGAGGGAGGGATGCGGTACGGGGGGCGGTACGGGCGCGGCTGCCGGCGTGGGTGCCGTGCCGGGCGCCGCTGCCGGAGCCACGACGGCCTGCGCCTGTGCCGGGGTCTGCGCGGCGACGGGCTGCTCGGCCGACGGGTGCGGACGCGCCGTCTGCTCAGGGCGCGTCGTCGGGTCGGGCGGAGTCCCCAGCTTGCGGCGCCGCCCGGAACCACCGGGGGCGTGCGGGGCGGGGGTGGCCGTGGACTGCGCCGACGGCACCCCCGGCTGCGATTGACGCATCGCCTGAGCCTGCTGTGCGTGCTGAGCCTGCTGTGCGTGCTGCAACTGCTGTGCCTGCTGCACCTGCGCGGCCTGCCGGGTGAACGGCACGCCCTGCCCCAGGGTCCGCACGCTGATCGCCCGACCCTGCGTCGAGTTGGGGTCCATCGGCCGGCCCGCCGCGGCCTCGGCGGGCAGCGGCTGCGCCACCCGCGGCTGCCCCACAGCGGCCTCGGGCGGAAGCGGGGTACCACCGCTGGGCGTTGTCGTCACCGGTGCGGGCTGCGCGGCCGCGGGGGCTGCTGCGGCCGGGGCCGCTTCGGCCGGGAGCGGCTGACCCTGCCCGGGCGCGTTCGGCACGGGGTTGGCGGCCGCCTGCGCGGGGAGCGGCTGACCTGCGGCCGGCTGCCCGGGGACGGGCACGGCCGCCGGAACCGCCTGCGCGGCGGCAGGCTGCGCGGCGGCGACGGGCTGTCCCACCTGCTGCGGCTGAGACGGGGGCTGGGGCTGCTGAACCTGTGCCGGGGCGGCGACCTCCGCGGCCTGAGCGACGGCCCGTCGACGGCGACCCGTGGGCGCGTTCGTGGGGTGCGGCTGGGGCGGGGTGTGGTCGTCGGCCTGGTCGTGCGGGACGGCGTCGTGCCGCCCGTGGTCGATCGCGGAATCCTCGGCGGAGCCCTGAACCGGCGGCTGAGCCTGAACCGGCGGCTGAGCCTGCGCGGGAACCGGGCCCTGTGCGGGAACCGGTCCCTGTGCGGGCACCTGAACCGCTCCCGACGCCTGCACCGCTCCCGGAGCCGGAGCCGGAGCCGGAGCCGGAATCGGACCCGGAACCGGAATCGGCCCCACTGCTCGGGCGGCCTGGGGAGCTTGGGGAGCTTGGGGAGCCTGGGCGGCTTGAGCGGTCTGGGCGGTCGGACTCGTGCCGACGGCACCGTCCGGCGCCCGGTCGGCCTGCGCGGGCGGCAGGGCGAACACCGCGCGGGGCCCCGCCTCCTGCGCGGCGGCGCGCTCGTTCGCGGCGGCCAGGGCACGCCGTCGCCTGCCCGTCGGCTGTCCGTCCTCCGTCTCCGCCTGAGTCATGGTTCCCGGACCCGTCCCCGGGGCCTCGGCCGGGGCGCCCGCGAGCGCCGGCAGCGCGGGCGGCAACGCGTTCTGCGGCTGCCGGCCGTCCGGTGCGTGCTGCGGGGGCCGCTGGCCGCCCGGCGCGGGTACGCCCTGCGGCGGAACGGTGCCGCCGAGTCCCGTACCCGAGGCCGCGGTCCCCGCCGCGTGCTCGGCGGCCGTGACGACGGCACCCTCGCTCACCCCGCCGTCGAGCGCCGCGGGCATCCCCGCGTCGGCTCCCACGACGGCGATCTCGGCCGACCGCCCACGCCGCCGCCCGGTGCCGCCTGAGCCCTCCGGGCCCTCGGCCTCGTCCACGGCGGGCGACAGCTCGCCCGGAGTCTCCTCCGGGGCCGCGGCCCCGGCCCGCCTGCGCCGCCGACCGGTCGGAACCGCCGCCTCTGCTTCGGCGCCGCCCTCCGCGGCCGGGACGTCGCCCTCCAGGAAGGCGTCCACGGAGGACCGTCGAGCCCGTCGGCGCCCACCGGCGCCGTACTCGCCCGGAACGTCCTCCTCCGAGGCCATGGCGGGGGCGGGGGCCGCCGAGGCGGCGCCGCCTCCGGCCGCGAGGGCGGGCAGGGCCATGGCCGCCGGAGCCGCCATGGCTCCCGCGCCACCGCCCAACGGCACCTCCAGCACGTACGCGCTGCCGCTCATGCCCGGTACCTCGTGCGTCTGCAGCACGCCACCGTGCGCCCGCACGATCCCCCGCACGATCGGTTCGTGCACGGGGTCGCCGCCGGCGTACGGCCCGCGCACCTCGATGCGGACGACCTCGCCGCGCTGGGCGGCCGCCACCACGACCGTGTTGTCCATGTAACCGCCCGCCGAGACGGGCGCGTTGCCGGTGGCGTCGACGCCCGCGACGTCGGCCACGAGGTGCGCGAGCGCGGTCGCGAGGAGCCGCGCGTCGACCTCGGCCTCGATGGGCGGCGCGTGCACGGCGAACTGCACCCGTCCCGGCCCGATGAGATCCACCGCGCCGTCGACACCGGCGGCGACGACGGCGTCGAGCATCACCTTCGTCCGGGCGATGACCTCCGACCCGGTGTCGAGACGCTGGTAGCCGAGCACGTTGTCGATGAGCGTGGTGATCCGCGAGTAGCCGGCCGACAGGTGGTGGAGCACCTGGTTGGCCTCGGGCCAGAGCTGGCCGGCGTCGTCCGCGGCGAGCGCCGCCAGCTCGCGGCGCAGTTCGTCCAGAGGCCCGCGCAGGGAATCCCCGAGCAGGGTGAGCAGCTGCTCGTGCCGCCCGGCGAGCGCCTCGTACCGGTCCTTCTCGCGCTCACCGAGCGAGGCGTAGCGCTCCTCGCCGGCCGCGAGCTCCTCCTCGTGCCGCTCGCGCAGCTCCTCGAGCTCGGTGACGTGCTGCTGGCGCAGCGCGGTGAGGTCGGAGGCGTGCTCCTCGGAGAGCTTCTCCAACTCGTCCGCGTGCCGCTTCTCGACGCCGTCCTTCTCCTCGGCGAGGGCGTCGTAGGGCCGGCGGTCGGTGAAGGTCATGACGGCGCCGACGAGCTGATCGCCGTCGCGCACGGGCGCGGTCGTCAGATCGACCGCCACCCTGTCCCCGCTCTTGGACCACAGCACCTGCCCGCGCACCCGGTGCTTGCGCCCGGACCGCAGGGTGTCGGCGAGCGGCGACTCGTCGTACGGGAACGGCGAGCCGTCGGCGCGCGAGTGCAGCACGAGGGTGTGCAGCTCCTTGGCGCCGAGATCGCTGGCCCGGTATCCCAGTATCTGGGCGGCGGCCGGGTTGACGAGGACGATCCGGCCGTCGGTGTCGGTGCCCACGACGCCCTCGGACGCGGCCCTCAGGATCATCTCGGTCTGCCGCTGCGAACGCGCCAGCTCGGCCTCGGTGTCGACGGTCCCGGACAGGTCGCGCACGACGAGCATCAGCAGTTCGTCGGAGGCGGAGGAGTAGCCGTAGCCGTCGTAGGCCTGCTGACCGTTCTCGAGGTTGGCGCTGGTGACCTCGACCGGGAACTCGCTGCCGTCGGTGCGGCGCGCGACCATCCGGGTCGGCTTGGTCCGCCCGCGCGGGTCCATGTGATCGGGCCGCCGCATGGACCCCGGGATGAGCTTGGAGTCGAACTGCGGCAGCAGATCGAGCAGCCCCCGCCCCACCAGCGCGGTACCCGGCGTCTCGAACGCCTCCAGCGCGATGGTGTTCGCGTTGACGACGGTCCCGTTGGCGTTGACCAGCAACAGCGCATCGGGGAGCGCGTCGAGTATGGCTGCGAGGCGAGCAGCGCCTCGGGATGGCCTGCTGCTCACGAGTCGCTTCCTCCCTGTTACCGCACCTTGCCGACCGTTCGGGCCATCTTGCCAACCGGCCCGCACCGTGTCACGCGAGGGAGTCTAAGGGCTGGGGTCCCGTCGGCGGCGCCGGATGAGAGGGAGCTCGCACGACGAAGTGACCCAGAACGTGTGTCCTCACCTGTCGTGGCCTGTCCCTGTGCACGACGGACGGCTCCCGCGCCCGCCCCGCATCCTGCTCGGACTGCGCGGGACCTTCGCGCGACCTTTACGGAACCGGTGCTTCCGCCACGCGTCGCCTGTACGCGCACGACCGCGGAGGCGAGGGAGGGCTCGTCGGACACCGGTCGCGCGTCAGCGGGCGGCCGGGCGCAGGTCGGGCAGCAGCGGCACGAGCCGGTCCCACCGCTCGATCTGGCAGCCGTTGCTGCGGTCGTAGGTCGCGTCGACCGGCCGCCCGGCCCAGCGGCCCGTGACGTGGGCGGTGGCCGGCCCGCCGTACCGCATGGTGCAGATGCCGTCGGCCGGAGCGGGCGCGAAGGCGTTCCTGCCCCACCGGGTGTTGCGGTCCACGGCGCGACAGGCGCTTCCCGCGTCCGGGTGACTGCCGCCTCCCGGGTGGCAGTACAGCTCGAACGTCCCGTTCGCCCGGCCGCCGGCGCGCCGGACGGTGACCGTGAGGTGATCACCGGAGACCCGGTCCTCCTCCCGGACGGGCGGCGGCGCGAGTGACGCGAGCGAAGTGGCGCCGGCGACGGCGGCGACCGACGTTGCGGCCCCGGCTGTCCCGGCGGCGTAGGCGGTGACGGGCCCGGTGGCGGACGAGGCGACCGCGGCGGCGCAGGCGGCGGAAGCGGCGACGGCGAGCCGCAGGAGTGGGGTGACCTGGAACATGACAGGACTAACGCGAGGCCCCCGACGATGTTGCGCCCCGGCAACCGCTTTGCCCTGCGACCCACCTGCCTAGTACCGTGGACGCCGATTGGTGACACGCCCTTCGACTGTGTCATCATCTGCACGCACCACTCGCCCACACGCGAGCGGTTGTGCTGGAGGCGTCGCCTAGTCGGGTCTATGGCGCCGCACTGCTAATGCGGTTTGGGACTTCAATCCCATCGAGGGTTCAAATCCCTCCGCCTCCGCGCGATCACCGAAGCCCCGGTCCACCCGACCGGGGCTTCGTCGTTTCCCAAGACCCCTCAGACAGGCGTTTCCGCAGCTCACAAGCGGTATGGCAAACGGATTTCACATGTCGGCGGCAGTCATGTAATGTTCTTCCTGTCGCCGCGAGCGGGCCGGAAGGGCCGAGAGCGAAGACAGAAAAACCGAATAACAAGCACTCGTAGCTTAACGGATAGAGCATCTGACTACGGATCAGAAGGTTGCAGGTTCGAATCCTGCCGAGTGCACAGCTGACCAGAGGCCCTGAGGATCACTCCTCAGGGCCTCTGGCTTTTGCCTTGACCGCAGTGTTTGACGGCAGCCGGGTGCGGGGCGGATCAGACTCCCTCGGTTCGGTCGTCCTGACATGCCGCATCCGGCTCTCGCAGCCTGGCTCAGGTTCCTCCTCGCCGACAGGGGGACGCCGGTTGCTCACCGTGGGGGGTCTTTCACCACGGCAATTGCCAAGGTAAGACTCCGTTTCGGCCGCTGACGATCACGGCGGCATTGCGCATCAGCGGCAACCCTCGTGCCATGACAACCTGCCTGCAGACACACCCATTTGGACCCGGAGGTACACCGCGCGTGGCGGCGAAGACCAATCCCACTGTCAGGAGACGCCGTCTCGGCGCCGAGCTGCGTCGGCTCCGCGTGCTCAGTGGGTTGAAGAGCACAGAAGTGGCCGAGCGGCTCATGGTCTCTCAGCCCAAGATCAGTCATCTGGAGAACGGCAACCGCGCCATCAGCCCCCGTGATGTGCGCGACCTGTGCGTGATCTACGGAGTGACGGACCAGCAAGTCATCGACTCCCTGATGGAGATGGCCAGGGAATCCGGTCAGCGGGGCTGGTGGCACTCCTATGGCGAACTCTCCGGCAGTGTCTACATCGGCCTGGAGACGGACGCCGCTTCCCTGCACACCCACGCGCCCATGATGGTGCCCGATCTGCTGCAGACCCCTGCCTACGCCCAGGCTGTCATCGGGGAAACCATCCCTCGGCTCACTGCCGAACAGGCCGCCACGCAGCTCAAGGTACGGCTGCGCCGCCAGCACCGGATCTACGACCTGGCCTGCCCGCTGCGCCTGTGGGTCATCATCGACGAATCGGCCCTGCGCCGCGTCGTCGGCAGCCCGGACGTCATGCGTGAACAACTGGAGCACCTGAAGGCACTCAGCGCGGAGCCGCACATCACGGTGCAGGTCCTTCCCTACACGGTCGGCGCTCATCCGGGTCTGTCAGGACAGTTCTCCATCCTGCGGTTCGCCGACAGTCCCGAGGCGGGGGTGGTGTACCTGGAGCGGTTCGCCAGCGATCTCTACCTGGAGAAGCCGTCCGACGTGCGGCACTACAACGTGATGTACGACCACCTCCAGGCGCAGGCCCTCACCCCGGACAGCAGCCGCGACTTCATCACCGACACCGCCACGACGTACGTCGACGCGCCGATCCCGTCCTGAGTGACCTCGGGTACGAACCACGGGTCAGCGGCAGGCTTCGGCGAGGGAGCCGGTGCGTCGTCGGCGGGCTCAATCGAGGGTGGCGAGGTGATCGGCGTCGCCGCCTCGCCACTCGATGAGGAAGATGGTCGCGTCGTCGGTCGTGGTGCCGCCGCGTTCCTGTTTCAGGGCGTGGGAGAGCGCTCGTACCACCGCCCGTACCTGGGGGCGGTCGCGGAGGATCCGATTGGTCCACTCGATCAGCTGCTCCTCACCGAACTGTTCTCCGCCGGCCTGGTGCTCTTCGATCAGGCCGTCGGTGAAGCACAGCAACCGGTCCCCGGGTTGCAGCATCCGCTCGCTGACCACCGGCTCCTCACCGCCGAAGCCGACCGGCAACGTGGTCGGGCTCTCCAGCCGGTCCACCACCGCGCGGTCACGGATCAGGAACGGAGCCGGGTGGCCGGCGTTGACCCACTGCAGCCGGCCTGTGGTGATGTCCAGGATCATCATCTGAGCGGTGACGAAGTGGTCGGGGCCGAACTGCTCATTGATGGCCCTGTCCATGAACGCGTACACCTGGGACAGATCCGTATGGGCCCGTCGCGTGTGGCGATAGGCGCCGACGGCCACCGTCGCCATGGTTGCGGCCTCCAGTCCGTGGCCCATCGCGTCGAGCATGGCCACGTGCAGGATGTCGCCGTTGAGGGCGTAGTCGAAGCTGTCGCCGGCCACGTCGTAGGCGGGCTCGAGGATCCCGGCCACCTCGACCTGCGGAATGGTCATCGACAGCGGGGGCAGCAACGACCACTGGATCTCCGCGGCCACACTCATCGGGGAACTGCGGCGGGCCTGGAAGAACTGGTCGGTGTAGGCGTCCTTGGTGACGATCATGTCCGCGACCAGACCGGCGAGTCTGCGCAGCAACCGCCGGTCGTCGTCGTCGACCCTGTTCAGGGTGACGGCCATCACCCCGATCTGGTCGCTGCCGTCCAGCAGCGGTAGGTACATCCGCACACTGCCGTCCTGCGGCACTTCCACCGTTCTGCGGCTCAGGAAAGCGTCGCCTGCGGGGGAGTTCTCGACCGGCTCGGGGCCGCCGACCTTCAGCCTCCGGCCCGGCAGCGGCACCAGGAGCACCTGTTCGTAGTCCTGCAGGAGGATGGAGACGTCCCGGCCCCCGAACCTGGCCACCTCTTCCGCGACGAGGGGGGCGATCAACTGCGGCGGCATCTCGTGGGCGCGGTCCAGCAGCACCCCCAACAGTCGTTCGCCGAATCCCTCCGACCGGTCCACCCCGACCCGGTCCGGCTTCCGCCCACCGTCCGTCATCGTTGTCTGCTTCCCTTCGTCCCGGTCACGGGGAACTCATCGGGGTGGCAGCTCCACGCGGTGTTCACCAGGCGGTTCGGTGCCCCGGCCTCGCCGAACCGCAGCCGGTGCGGGCGGTGCCGACCGGAAGGCGTCGGCGCCACAACAGGCTCGGGCGGCGCTGAGGGGGGCACGCCGCCCGATGGGCGGGCCGGGGTCGGGGTACCGGTCTTGATCGAACGGGCCCTGTTCCCGGCGGCAGTGTCCGTCGTGCTTCAACGACCCCGGCGTATACACACCGGGGTCGCCCTTCCGGGCCGGACGCACGTGAGAGTGTGCCGACCCGCTTCCATGCTATCCCTGGCGCAGATTTCGGACATGTGGCGTCTTTCGGGACAGCTGCGCTGCTCGGACGAGGCGAAGCAGCGGCGGAGAACCTCGGCGACCTGGGGGGCCGGTAGGCGTCTCTGCGGCGGCTGACCGGCGCCGTCCGGCGGCTCGGCCGACCGACACCGTTCAGTGCGGTGTCTGGCGGGGGCCATTGCGTTGCCGACGGCGCCGAGTATTCAGGGAGTGTGGCGCATAGTCGGAAATGTTAATCAGAGTATTAACGCAGCACTGTCCGCTGTTTGAATGAGAGAGAACTGCCCCCGTTTCGTTGATGCCGGGGCAAGGATATTTCTGCGTAATATGCGGCAGCAGTGAAAAGGCTTCCGGGTGATCGGTAGGGCCCGGTACGCCACGGCCCTCACAGAAAATGGCTTTGATGAAGCTGAAGATCCCTCAAGCAGCTGACCGCCGCACTCTGTCCGGCTTGCTGGCCTCCGCCCTCGCGGCGACGGTTTCCGCTGCGATGGTCTTCCTGACGCCGACGGCCGCGTCGGCGATCGCATTGCCCGTACCTCTGGGCACCACCGCCACTTACTCCGTTCTGGCGGGTCAGGGAGTCACCAACACCGGCAACTCGGTGCTCGCCCACGACCTCGGGACGCACCCGAACCCGGCCATCACCGGATTTCCACCCGGCCAGGTGGGAGGTGCCATCCACCCTGCGGACGCCGCGGCCCTCCAGGCCAAGGCCGACCTGCTCGTGGCGTACAACAACGCCGCCGGCCAGGCCGTGGACTTCGCGCTTCCGGCGGGAATCGGCGGAGGTCCGGCGCTGCTTCCCGGCGTCTACCACGCCACAGCCGGTGTCGGCATCACCGGTGACCTGGTCCTGGACGGTCAGGGCAGCTCCGACGCGGTCTGGGTGTTCCAGATCCCTGAGTCCCTGACGACGGCAACCTCCAGCCGGATTCTCCTCACCAACGGCGCTTCGGCGTGCAACGTGTTCTGGCAGATCGGCGAAGACGCGTCGCTCGGCGTCACCACCGCCTTCGTGGGCACCCTCATGGCCGAGAACTCGATCACTGTGAACCAGGGAACGAACGTCGAGGGCCGGTTGCTGGCCCAGGTAGGTTCTGTGACCCTCAACAACAACAGGATCTTCCTCGGCGGGTGCGCGGCCTCCACCGCTGGTGGAACGACGACGGGAACGACCACCGGCACCACCACCGGCACGACCACCAGTGGAGGGCTCCTCGGCGGCGGCCTCGTCAGCGGTGGCCTCGTCACGGGTGGCGTCCTGGGCGGGCCCATCGTCGGGAGCGGCGGCACCTCGGGCAACACCGCCGGTAACTCGTCCGGAAACACCGCGGGCAACACCGCCGGGAACACCACCGGTGGGAACACCGCAGGCAACAGCGCCGGAAACACCGCCGGCGGGAACGGCCCCGGCGGGAACGGCCATGCGCCGGGCGGACCGGGCGGACCGGGCGGACCGGGCGGACCGGGCGGACCGGGCGGACCGGGCCACGGTGGCAACGGTGGCAACGGAAAGCATGATCACGGCGGCAAGCTCGACCTCGGGCAGTACATCCACCCCGGTAAGCCCGACCACGGCAAGTACGACCACGGCCGGGAAGACCACGGCAAGTACGACCACGGCCAGGAAGACCACGGCAAGTACGACCACGGCCAGGAAGACCACGGCCAGGACGATCACGACAAGCAGTCCGGCGAGAACTTCGGCTACGACGACGTGCCCAAGAGCCACGGGGGCGACGACCACTCCCAGGGTTACGAGGGCTAGGCAGCGCACTGCGGTCGGTCCGCTCACCGGATGACGGCGCGCGGCGGAATTCTCATCGAATCCGCCGCGCGCCGTCGGGGGCAGCCGACGCGGAAAGCAGTGCGAGCAGCTGAAACGAGAAAGACAGGGTACGCGGTGTCGAGCGGAATTGACTCAGCGGGTGTGAAGGAAGTTCAGCACTCCGAATCCGGTCCGGTCGTGCAGGAACGGCCTGACGCGACGGCTGCGCCGCCCAAACTGCCGAGAGGTGCCCGTGCGCTGAAATCCGGACTGTGCGCCACCGTGGTCCTGTGCCTGGTGGCGAGTGTCGTCCACGTGCTTCTGGTGTTTCTTCACGTGGCACCGGCCAACACCATCTCCAAGCGATACAGCCCGCTGATCAATTCATGGGTGTACCCCTTCTTCGAACAGAATTGGCGGCTTTTCGCTCCGGACCCCGAATCCGTCAACCGGCAGATTCTGGCGAGAACCGCGCACACCGGCTCCGACGGATCGGTTCAGGTGAGTCCCTGGTTCGACCTGACCGCCATGGACCGTTCCGCGGTCGTGCATGATCCGTTCCCGAGCCATACGGCACAGAACATGCTGCGCCGCGCCTGGGCCGGCTACGTCGACTCTCACGGAGGAGACGACAAGGCGCACACCGAACGCGCCCTGATGATGCAGAAGTACCTGAGCAACATCGCCGCGGACCGCGCCGCCGCCCGCAAGGACGGCCCCTTCGACTTCATCCAGCTCCGCGTCGTCGCACTGTCCATCCCCGCGTCCGGCCCCGCCGCCGGCAATCGCCCGCCGACGCCGGCCGAGAACCGGCTCCTGCCCTGGTGGAAGGTGACCCGCCATGGAAAATGAGGCGCAGAGGTCCGCGTCCGCCGGCGTCGACCGGGGGCTCGCCGACCGGATCACCGGCGTGTGGGACCTCCTGACCGGCCGTCCGGTGTCCCTGTACGCGGCGTCGGTGCTGCGCATCGGCTACGGACTGCTCTACCTGATCTTTCTGCTGCGCGAGTTCCCGCACCGGGACGAGATCTGGGGTCCGGGTTCTGCGTGGACGCCCGCCCTGGCACACCAGCTCTTCGAGCAGACGGGCTGGTTCAGCGTTCTGGTCCTGTCGGACAGCCGTGCCTACTTCGAGCTCTGCTACGTGCTGGCTCTCGTCACGGCCGCACTGTTCATGCTGGGCTGGCGAACCCGCGTCCTGTCGGTCCTCTTCGCCGTCGTGGTGACCTCGTTCCACGGCCGGGCGATCTTCATGACGGACGGGGGCGACAACCTGGTCCTGCTGATGTCCCTCTACCTCGTCCTCACCGCATGCGGCCGACGCTGGTCCCTGGACGCACGCAGAAACAGGCTGAAGGCGGCCCGTGCGGGCAGCGCGCCGGAACCGGTCGGGAGTGCCTTCGCCCGGCAACTCCGCGATGCCAGGACCACTTTGATCACGGCGGTGCACAACTGCGGCATGTTCGTCATCGCGGCGCAGGTCTGCTTCCTCTACGGATCAGCCGGCCTGTACAAGGTCCAGGGCGCCTTCTGGGGCGGCGGCACCGCGCTCCACTACGTCCTGAACCTCGAACTGTTCCAGCCCTGGCCCGCCATCTCGGCCTTCGTCGACGAGCACACGCTCGTGGTCGCCGTCTTCGGCTACATGACCGTGCTCCTGCAGGTGGCCTTCCCGTTCGTGCTCTTCGGCAGGCTCAAGTACCCCGTCCTCGCCATGCTGCTGGGCATGCACATCGGCATCGCCGTGCTCATGGGGCTGCCTCTCTTCTCCGGCGCGATGATCGTCGCGGACGCCGTGTTCCTTCCCGATCGCTTCTACACCTTCCTGCCCCACCTCTGCCGACGCGCGGTGCGGCGGACGGACGGCAGCAGGCCGTGGTCCGGACCAGCGGCAGGCCCCGGAGCCGTACCTGTGCAAGGCGGGCCGGGCCGTGTGCCCGGCCCGACGCATCGAGTCGTGCTCCCGACAGGGCGGAAAGGCACGATGCCTGCCGCCGAGCCCGCGTCCCCCGGGCCCCCCTCAACAACGGCTGAGTGACCCTGCCACCGCGACAGGGGACGCGTCGCCACCGCCCGAGCCGCTCCAGGCCTTGTCCAGGCTGTGTCCGCGCCCTGTCCACCGGTGGCGAATCCTATTAAGCACTCAAGAGGAAGCGAGAAGAAAACCCGCTCGCCCCATAAAGTGCTGAATGAGATGCGTAGGAAATTAATGAAGAAAAGCTCTCCTTGTATTTCACAATGCCAGGGTCACTCATTTGCCGCGCATCTGGAGGAGGGTGAGCGGCGTTAGCGGTATATGACGAAAGAAAGGTCTCAGGGCCTGCCTCGGCGCACCGCGAGAGCGGATAATCTGCCTGCGGTCCGTGATCTGACAGTGGGGAAGTATATTTCTCCGACCGGTGCGGCAAGCTCGGAGCTTGCGGTACAGGGCGCCGTGATCGGGGGCGGCGCTCTGGTCGAATGTCAGATCACCGAGCCGCTGCTTCGCGAGTTCCTTGCGCTGCTGGAGGCGATCCAGGAGGAACTCGATTCACGATGGAACGGCCAGGGAAGCTTCGGCCGACACGTGGACCACGCCCGACGGGCGCATTCCTATGAATCATGACTATGTAGATCCTTCCAGTGCGCGACGTGAATGGTATTCCGGCGCATACTCCTACGGGTCGGGCCCCGGCTGGAACGTCGGAACTGTCGACAGCGTGCACGCAGGGGCTTCCCTGACTCCACCCGACGCGGGCTGGGATGCGGTCGAGGAACTCGCCTATCTCATGCAGGAGGCTGTTCCTGCAGAGCAGACGGCCAGGGTGCCACCGCCTCGCAGCGAGTCCTCATCCGGCGTCGACTTCACCGATCCGATGGAGGGCCTGGCGCAGATCACCGCTCAACTGCCGCCGACCCGAAGTTCTTCTGCCGGGCATCGGAAGATGCCAGGTCGAAAATTCCGACGCAGGTGGTTGCAGACCGGCAGTTTCGTCATCGTCGCACTCGTTGCCGTCATGGTGGCGATGGTCAGCGTCTTCGGCGGCATGGTGGCCTACACACCTCTGCAGAGCATCACGTCCGGAACGGGGGGTGGAATGGTCCCGTCGTGGCCTCTTCTCGTGTACGGCCCCTGGACGGTGGCCTCTCTCTCCATCCTCCGGACCGCCTTGCATCGGCGCCGAGCCGTGCACTCATGGTTCATCGTTCTGCTCTTTTCCTCCGTCGCGATAATGCTGTGCGTGGCACAGGCGGACAGGACCTTCACCGGTATCGCCGGGGCTTCCCTGCCGGCTCTCGCGTCTCTCGCCTGCTTCCAGCAACTCGTCCGGCAAATCACGCTGACCCTGCCACCGAGACAGGGCACGCGGCGCCACCGCCAGTAGCGGCCGAGTCCCACCGGGGAGCCGCAGCCCTGACGAAGACGACACACAGGCGCGCATAATGGCCGACCCGGACGATCGAAATCAGAGATCGTCATTCCCTTGATCGGCGTCTTGCCCGAACCGATGGATCAGAAGGTTGTCCGGCATGCCTGTCTCGTTGCATCACATCGTCATCGACGCTCATGATCTGCCCGGCCTGGCTCGGTTCTGGGCCGAGGTGTTGGGGTGGCGGGTTCTGTCCGAGCGGGAGCGGGAGGTGGTGATCGGGGTGGATGAGACGGCCCCGGTGGGGATCTGTTTCATGCCGGTGTCGGATCGCAAGGTCGTCAAGAACCGGCTGCACCTTGATCTGACGTCCGCGGCGGAGGACCGGGAGGCGGAGATCGAGCGGATCCTCGCGCTCGGTGCCCGCAGGGCGGATGTCGAGCAGAGCGGCGACGAGTCGTGGGTCGTGCTGGCCGATCCGGAGGGGAACGAGTTCTGCGTGGTCCGTCCCAAGAAGAACCTCGTTCGGTAGACGACGACTCTCCAGCGCTCGACCCACAGCAGTCACGCGCCGCCCGTGCCGCGTACCTGGACGCGGTCGGGTTCCACCTGCCAGGCGGTGCCGTAGAGGGTGGCGTCGTTCGATCCCGCTGCGGAGCGGCGAAGGTCGGCAACCTCAATCAGCTGTCGTGCAGGCGGAGTTCTGCTCGGTAGGTGTTGGCCAGGGTGGTGGCGCGGGTGAACCAGTCCGTCAGGACGGCGGTCTCCTCGGGGGAGTAGTCCGCGAAGAGCGCGTCGAGGCGGGCGTAGTACGGCGCGTAGAGGGCGTGGACGCGGGCGACGGCGGAGGGGATCGCGGCGACGCGGACCCGGCGACGGTCCGCCGGGTCGGGGCGGCGGGTGACATAGCCGGCGCGTTCCAGGCGGTTGAGGATGCCGGTCACGGCGCCTGTCGTGACGTGGACGCGGGTCGCGAGGTCGCCGGCGGTGAGAAGGTCCTCGCCGGCCTGGATGACGTAGGCGAAGCAGGTCAGGTCGGTGACGTTCAGGCCCAGGCGCTGGGCCATCTCCTGCTGGCCGACCATGCTGGCCGCGATGAGGTCGTCCATCGCCGCGAGCGCTTGCGCGGGGGTGGCGGCGGGGCGGCCGTGGTGCGGCGGTGTCGGCTCGGCTGGCATCTCGGGGCTCTCTTGTTCCTGTTCCTGGCTGAGGATTCTGCGGGCTGCGGGCTGCGGGCTGCGGGCTGCGGGCTGCGGGCTGAGGTCTTCGGGCGGCGGGTATGCGGTCTGCGGTCTGCGGGGCGTTGGTTTCTGCTGGGTCCTTGTTATCCGCTTTCGGTTTCTCTTACCCTCTAAGAGGTTCAGTACTGCAACTTCTTAGAAGGTGAGGGAAGCGTGGCGGGTCATCTGTACGACGAGGGGCATACGGTCGCCGGCTGGACCGGCGTCGGCATCGTGACCGTCGGGACCGCCGTGGCGGGGGTGGGGGTGTGTGCCGTGTCCGGGCCTCTCCTGGCCGGCGGACTCGTGGTCGTGGGGCTGGGCGCGCTGGTCACCTGGGGGCTGCACCTCGCCGGGTGGGGCAAGCCGCCGGGGGTGCGGCCGCGGGCGGAGTGGGGGATGCGGGTCCGGGATCCGTGGGCCGGGGACGGGCATCCGGAGTGCGTGGGATGCCGGCTCGCGGGGCGCGCGCCCAAGACCCTGCCCGTGGTGTCAGTGCCTGGGCCTACCGTGGTGGGTGATGGCACAGGCATGGAAGTGCGCGGGGCTGCGGTGGTCGGCGGAGGGGCCGGAGCTGACATGGGACGGGGGGCGTCGTAGCCCGTTGTCCTGGGGGAAGCGGGTCTCCTTCGCGGTGGTGGAGGGGGGTGTGCGGGAGTGTGCGGGGGCTCGGGGGCATGCGTGTCCCCGGCGGGTGGTCGTGTCGGGAAGGAGCGCGGGCGGGCGGTGCGAGGAGTGTGCGCGGCTGGACCGGGCGCACTCCGTCGCCGCGGACCGCGTCGCCGACGACCCGCGGCCGTACCACGTGTACCTCGCGTGGTTCGGGCCCGGTCTGGTCAAGGTCGGGATCACGGCGGTCGAGCGGGGCTCGGTGCGGTTGCTGGAGCAGGGCGCCGTCTGCTTCAGCTGGCTCGGCGGCGGGCCGCTGATGGCCGCGCGGCGCACCGAGGAACTGCTGCGGGCCGCTCTGCGGGTGCCGGACCGGATTCCGTACGCCGTGAAGCGTGCCGTGCGGGCCGCGCTGCCGGAAACGGAGGCGGAACGGGCCGAAGAGATACGCGAGGTGTACGCGCGAGCCGTGCAACTGGGCGGCTGGCCCGAGTCGTTGGAGCGCACACCCTTCCGGCCGGTCGATCACGTGCGGGCGTTCGGGCTGGCCGGAGCGCCGGCCGCACTCGGGGAGGTGGGCGAGCTCGTCCCCGGCGGAGCGGTGAGCGGGGAGCTCGTGGCGGCCGCCGGACCCGATCTGCACCTCGCGACCCCGGCCGGGGTGGTCGTGCTCGACACGCGGTTGATGCGGGGGTGGCGGCTCGTGCCGGTGGCGGGCGGTGAACCCGCCTTCCCCGTACGGCACTTCGAGGTCGGGGTGGACCATCGTCAGGACGGACTGTTCTGAGGAGCCGCGCGGGCCCGCGGCGACCCGGGCGAGGAGTCGGCTCGGGTAAAGAGTTGGATCCCGCTCGGATCCCTTTCGGTAAGAACGGTGGACCGGAGTGGGGCGTCCGGCCGATCGTGGGTGACATGAGCGAACAGCGCATGACACCTGTTTCCGCACTTCAACCCCCCTACTACGCCGTGGTCTTCACCTCCCTGCGCACCGAGGGGGACGCCGGCTACGGGGAGACCGCCGAGCGGCTGGGCGAGCTGGTCCAGGACGTCCCGGGGTTCCTGGGAGAGGACTCGGCCCGCACCCCGGGCGGACTCGCGATCACCGTCGCGTACTTCCGCGATCTCGACGGGATCGAGCAGTGGCGGGCGCACGCCGAGCACCGGGCGGCCAAGGAGTACGGACGGGCGCACTGGTACGAGCGGTACTGCCTGCACATCGCCAAGGTGGAACACAGCCACGGGTTCGAGCGGACGCCCCAGGCGATTCTCACGGAACGCGCGTCCTGAGGGCGGCACAGCATGCCGTAACGGGCATACCGCCCGCCGCAGTAGATGCGGAGCAAAGGGTTCCCAGGTGTTGCCTGAGAGGTGCCTGTGCGTTTCTCAGGGAAATCACAGATTAGTGAAAGAGTGCTCTCAGGGGACCCGGCCAAGGTGTTCACCATGACCACGACCTCGCCCCAGGGGCGCACCGAACTGCTGAGGCCGGACGGGAGCCCCGTCCGAGTGCTTGTGGTGGACGACGAGCTGTCGATCACCGAACTGCTGTCCATGGCTCTGCGCTATGAGGGATGGCAGATCCGGAGTGCGGGAGACGGCACCGGTGCCATCCAGACCGCGCGGGAGTTCCGCCCCGACGCCGTCGTCCTGGACATGATGCTGCCCGACATGGACGGGCTGACCGTCCTGGGACGGCTGCGTCGTGAGCTGCCCGAGGTGCCGGTGCTGTTCCTGACGGCCAAGGATGCGGTCGAGGACCGGATCGCCGGTCTCACCGCGGGCGGCGACGACTACGTCACCAAGCCGTTCAGCCTCGAAGAGGTCGTGGCGCGGCTGCGGGGGCTCATCCGGCGCTCCGGTGCCGCCGACCGGCGCTCCGACTCGGTGCTCGTCGTCGGGGACCTCACCCTCGACGAGGACAGTCACGAGGTGTCGCGGGCCGGGGACAACATCCACCTGACCGCCACCGAGTTCGAGCTGCTGCGCTTCCTGATGCGCAACCCGCGGCGCGTGCTCAGCAAGGCCCAGATACTCGACCGTGTCTGGTCGTACGACTTCGGCGGTCAGGCCAACGTCGTCGAGCTGTACATCTCCTACCTGCGGCGGAAGATCGACGCGGGACGCGAACCGATGATCCACACCCGGCGCGGCGCCGGGTACCTGATCAAGCCCGCTGTGTCATGAGCGGGCGACGACGGCCGAGTCCGCAGAAGCGACGAGCGGGAAAGCCGCGCACCCTGCGGACGCGGCTCGTCGTCGTGTCCGTGACCCTGATCGCCGTGATCTGCGCGGTGATCGGCACCGTGACCACCCTGGTGCTGCGGGATCATCTGTACGGGCAGCTGGACGGCTCCCTGAAGGAGGCCACCATGCGCCTCTCCGGCGGCCCCGCCGGAGGACCCGGTGGCAAGGGCGCAGCCAAGAACAACAACGCCGCCGCCGGCAGCAACGCCAACGCGCCCCAGAAGCAGATGACGCTCGACGAGTTCGTCAGTCAGGGGCCGGGGCCGCAGAGGGCCCTCGCGGCCATGGTCGAGAACGGCTCGATCACCAGCGGCCAGGTCGGCGAGAAGAAGAACGACGACAACAACATCCCGCGGATGGACCCCGAGGACCTCACCGAGGCCCAGATCAAGGTGCTCGGCTCGGTCGCGCAGGACGGGAAACGGCACACTGTCGAGATCCCCGGTCTCGGCACCTACCGGGTCCAGTACATCAACGGCAACAACGGTGACTACTACGTAGGCATCCCGACCTCCGACGTCGACAACACCATCAACACCCTGATCCTCGTCGAGATCAGCCTCACCGTCGCCGGCCTCATCGCCGCCACCCTCGCGGGCACCGTCATGGTGAGCGTCGCCACCCGCCCCCTCCGCAAGGTCGCCTCCACCGCCACCCGGGTCTCCGAACTCCCCCTGCACACCGGTGAGGTCAACCTCAGCGAGCGAGTGCCCGAGGCCGAGACCGATCCGCACACCGAGGTCGGGCAGGTCGGGGCCGCGCTCAACCGGATGCTGAACCATGTCCACGGCGCCCTGCACGCCCGCCAGGAGAGCGAGATGCGGGTCCGCCAGTTCGTCGCGGACGCCAGTCACGAGCTCCGTACGCCGCTCGCCTCCATCAGGGGATACGCCGAGCTGACCCGGCGCGGCCGGGAAGAGGTCGGGCCCGACACCCGGCACGCCCTCGGGCGTATCGAGTCCGAGGCCGGCCGGATGACCTTCCTCGTCGAGGACCTGCTCCTGCTCGCCCGGCTCGACGCGGGCCGCCCTCTGCAGTTCGAGCAGACCGACCTGGTCCCCCTGGTCATCGACACCATCAGCGACGCCCGTGCCGCCGGACGCGACCACGTCTGGCGCCTCGAACTTCCCGACGAGCCCGCGCTCGTCTCCGCCGACGCGGCACGCCTGCAACAGGTCCTCGTCAACCTCCTCGCCAACGCCCGGACGCACACCGCGCCCGGTACGACCGTCACCGCACGCGTGCAGCGCCGCGGGCCGTGGCTGTGCGTGGACGTCCAGGACAACGGTCAGGGCATCCCGGCGGATCTGCTCCCGCATGTGTTCGAACGATTCGCCCGAGGCGACTCGGCGCGCTCCCGTACCACCGGTTCGACCGGCCTCGGCCTCGCCATCGTGCAGGCCGTGGCGACCGCGCACGGCGGCGCCGTGACGGTGGACAGCGTGCCCGGGCAGACCGTCTTTACCGTGCATTTGCCGGCCCTTGCCCCCGCCGTTCCCCAGCCCTCCCCCGAAACGAACTGGCAACTCGACTCACAGGTCGAGCACAGTGCCACCACATGGGTGCAACAGGGCGCCTGACGAAAGTCGATGTCATGCGAACCGACTCTTCTCCCGGCACCCTGCCGGCGCGGGAGCACCTCCCGGCCGACACCGCCGGTACGCCTGTCCTGGACGTAGTGATCCCCGTCTACAACGAGGAGAAGGACCTCCAGCCGTGCGTCCGGAGACTGCACGACCATCTGACGCGAACGTTCCCGTACTCCTTCCGCATCACGATCGCGGACAACGCGTCGACGGACACCACCCCTGTGGTGGCGCAGCGGCTGGAAGCGCGCATCCCGGAGGTCAGGAACTTCCGGCTCGAGCAGAAGGGCCGCGGCCGTGCGCTGCGGACCGTCTGGTCGGCCTCGGACGCCCCGATCCTCGCGTACATGGACGTGGACCTGTCCACCGACCTCAACGCGCTGCTGCCGCTGGTGGCACCGCTGATCTCCGGCCACTCGGACCTGGCGATCGGCTCCCGGCTGGCCCGTAGCTCCCGCGTGGTGCGCGGGCCGAAGCGGGAGTTCATCAGCCGCGCCTACAACCTCATTCTGCGCGGCTCGCTCCAGGCCCGCTTCTCGGACGCGCAGTGCGGGTTCAAGGCGATCCGGCGTGATGTCGCACAGATTCTGCTCCCCCTGGTGGAAGACACCGGCTGGTTCTTCGACACTGAGATGCTGGTACTCGCCGAACGTGCCGGCCTTCGTATCCACGAGGTGCCGGTCGACTGGGTCGACGACCCGAACTCCACGGTGCACATCGTGAAGACGGCGACGGACGACCTGAAGGGGGTATGGCGCGTGGGCCGGGCGCTGGCCACCGGTTCGCTTTCCCTGGACCGGCTGACCAGGCCGTTCGGCGACGACCCCCGCGACCGCGACATCATGGACGTACCCAAGGGCCTGGCCCGCCAGCTTGTCGGCTTCTGTGTCGTGGGTGGCCTCTCCACCCTCTTCTACCTCCTGCTCTACACCGTGTTCCGCCAGTTCGGCGGATCCCAGGTCGCCAACGCGCTGGCGCTGTTGGTGTCGGCCGTCGCCAACACCGCCGCCAACCGCCGGCTCACCTTCGGGGTGCGCGGCCCCGGCGGGGCCGTCAAGCACCAGGCCCAGGGCCTGGTCGTCTTCGGCATCGGCCTCGCGCTGACCAGCGGCTCGCTCTTCGCCCTGAACACGGCGACGTCGAGCCCCGCGCACTCCACCGAACTGGCGGTGCTGATCGCCGCCAACCTCGCGGCGACCGTGCTGCGCTTCCTGCTCTTCCGCGTCTGGGTGTTCTCCGACCGGCGTGAGGGCGACGAGCCGACCAACGGCGTGACGGCCGCCCCGGGCGCCTCCGCCCCGGCCCCCCGCGCCTCCGCCCCCGGCGCCTCCTTCCCGCACGCCTCCGCACCGACGTACCCGACCGGCGCTCCGCAGGCCGGCGCCCAGCAGACCGGCGCTCCGCAGGCCGGTCCGCCGCAGGCCGGCGGTGCCTCCGTGCCGCTGCCGCAGCGGCACATCGTGCACCCGCACGACCACAACACGACCACTCAGTTCCGCGCCGGCGAAGCCGCGGACGGCACCTGGAGGGACGCGACCATGCAGATGCTGCCGGTCCGCCGCCCCCATGACACCGACCCGGGGGACGCCCGATGAGCACCGACATCGACCGGACGACGACCTGGGATCCGCCGCCGACCGCGGCGCCGGCCGGCACGGACCCCGACGCCCGGGAGACGGCCGTCCCGGCCCCCGAGTCGGGTGAGCCGAAGCAGCCCTGGCATCGCAGACTGTGGCGCGGCCGCCCCGAGGACCCCCGCTGGGCCCGCCCGGCATTCCTCGGCCTGCTGGCCGCCACCCTCCTGCTCTACCTGTACAACCTGAGCGCCTCCGGCTACGCCAACTCCTTCTACTCCGCGGCCGTCCAGGCCGGCAGCCAGAGCTGGAAGGCCCTGTTCTTCGGCTCGCTGGACGCGGGCAACGCCATCACCGTCGACAAGCCCCCGGCCTCGCTGTGGCCGATGGCGCTGTCGGTCAGGCTCTTCGGTCTGAACTCGTGGGCGATCCTCGTCCCCGAGGTGCTGATGGGCGTCGGCTCGGTCGCCGTCGTGTACGCCTCGGTGCGCCGCCGGTTCAGTGCCGCGGCCGGTCTGATCGCGGGCGCCGTGCTGGCGCTGACGCCGGTCGCCGCGCTGATGTTCCGGTTCAACAACCCGGACGCGATGCTGGCCCTGCTGATGGCCGTGGCCTGCTACATGGTGGCCCGCGCCCTGGAGGACGGCCGGACGAAGTGGCTGGTGTGGGCCGGGGTCGCGATCGGCTTCGCGTTCCTCGCCAAGACCCTCCAGGCCTTCCTGATCCTGCCGCCGCTGGCGATCGTGTACGCGGTGTGCGCCCCGGTGGGCCTCAAGAAGCGGTTCGGCCAGCTGGCCGTCGCCACCGGCGCGCTGATCGTGTCCGGCGGCTGGTGGGTGGCGATCGTCGAGCTGTGGCCGGCCTCCTCCCGCCCGTACATCGGCGGCTCGCAGAACAACTCCTTCCTGGAGCTGACCTTCGGCTACAACGGTCTCGGCCGTCTGAACGGCGAGGAGACCGGCAGCGTCGGCGGTGGCGGTGGCGGCGGAGGCACCGGCCAGTGGGGTGAGACCGGCTGGGACCGGATGTTCAACTCCGAGATCGGCGGCCAGATCTCCTGGCTGCTGCCGGCCGCGCTGATCCTGCTGGCCGGCGGTCTGGTGGCCACGCGGAAGCTGCAGCGGACGTCGACGACCCGCGGTCTGTTCCTGGTGTGGGGCGGCTCGCTGCTGATCACCACGATCGTCTTCAGCTACATGGCAGGCATCTTCCACCAGTACTACACGGTGGCCCTCGCTCCCTACCTGGCGGCCGTCATCGGCATGGGCGCGGGTCTGCTGTGGGAGAAGCGGTCCGAGCTGTGGGCCTCGATCACCCTCGCGGCCTCGGTCGTCGCGGCGGCTTCCTGGTCGTACGTCCTGCTCAACCGCACCTCCGACTACCTGCCCTGGCTGAAGTGGCTGGTGCTGATCGGCGGCCTGGCCGCCGCGCTCGGCCTGACCTTCGCGGGCCGGATCAACCGTCGGCTCGCCCTCGCGGCGGCCTCCGTGGGCCTGGTGGCCGCGCTGGCCGGACCGACGGCGTACACCATCAGCACGCTCCAGGAGGGCCACACCGGTTCCATCGTGACCGCCGGCCCGTCCGGCGCGAGCATGATGGGCGGCGGCGGCCCGGGCGGCGGCGGTGGCGGTGGCGGTGGCCGAGGCGGCTTCGGCGGTGGCCAGAACCAGAACGGCAACGGCAACACGCAGAACCAGGGTCAGGGTCAGAACCAGCAGGGTGGCGGCACCGGCGGCTTCCCCGGCGGGGGCATGCCCGGCCAGAACCAGCAGAACGGCAACGGCAGTACGCAGGGCCAGGGCCAGAACCAGCAGGGCGGTCCCGGCGGCCAGACCGGCGACGGCGGCGGCATGGGCGGCGGTGGCGGTGTCGGCGGACTGCTCAACGGCGCCTCGGTCACCGACGAGGCCAAGAAGCTGCTGGAGGCC
Organism: Streptomyces sp. NBC_00016; assembly: GCF_045040885.1. Taxonomy (NCBI): domain Bacteria; kingdom Bacillati; phylum Actinomycetota; class Actinomycetes; order Kitasatosporales; family Streptomycetaceae; genus Streptomyces; species Streptomyces sp. NBC_00016. The sequence continues at coordinate 5,196,774 of NZ_CP108304.1, forward strand.
GACTCCGGCAAGTACACCTGGGCGGCGGCCGCGATCGGCGCCCAGAACGCCGCGAGCTACCAGCTCGCCACGGGTGACGCGGTGATGGCGATCGGCGGCTTCAACGGCACCGACCCGTCCCCCACGCTGGCGCAGTTCAAGCAGTACGTGACCGACGGCAAGATCCACTACTTCATCAGCAGTGGCTCCGGCGGCGGCATGAGCGCCAGCAGCGACGGCACGTCCTCGCAGATCACCTCCTGGGTCGAGGCCAACTTCAAGAAGGTGACGGTCGGTTCGGCCACCTTCTACGACCTGACGCAGAAGGCGAGCAGCTGACGCTTCGCGGGTTTCGCGGGTGAGGTAGGGCGGTGACCACGGTCGCCGCCCTTTCTCGTGCCCGCTCCTCGTGTCCCCGCCTCACCCGCCCGCCGCATGGCCCGAATCATGTCCCGAACAACTTTGTTGTACGGCGTATAGGAACAGCTCTACGGTGTAGAACATGACTACCTCCCCGTCCCCGTCCCTCCTGGGAAGCTCCCCCGGACATCCCCAGCGCTGGCTGATCCTCGGTGTCATCTGCCTCGCGCAGCTCACCGTGCTGCTCGACAACACCGTCCTGAACGTCGCCATCCCCTCGCTCACCCGGGAGCTGGACGCGGCCACCGCCGACATCCAGTGGATGATCAACGCGTACTCGCTGGTGCAGTCCGGCCTGCTGCTCACCGCCGGTAGCGCCGCCGACCGCTACGGCCGTAAGAAGATGCTGGTCGCGGGCCTGGCGCTGTTCGGCATCGGTTCGCTGGCGGCCGGTCTCTCGCAGACCACCACCCAGCTGATCGCGGCGCGGGCCGGGATGGGTGTGGGCGGGGCCCTGCTGTTCACCACCACCCTGGCCGTCGTGATGCAGGTCTTCGTGTCCGAGGAGCAGCCGAAGGCGATCGGCATCTGGGCCGCGGTGAACTCGCTGGGTTTCGCGACCGGCCCGCTCATCGGCGGCTTCGTGCTCAACCACTTCTGGTGGGGCGCGATCTTCCTGATCAACCTGCCGGTGGCGGCGCTGGGCCTGGTGGCCGTCGTCGCCCTGGTCCCCGAGACGAAGAACCCGCAGGGCGACCGTCCCGATCTGCTCGGCGCGTTCCTGTCGACCGTCGGTATGACCTCACTGGTCTTCTCGATCATCTCCGGCCCCTCGCACGGCTGGGCGTCGTCGCGGGTCCTGGTGAGCGCGGGGCTGGCGGTCGTCGTCCTCGCCCTGTTCGCCTACTGGGAGACGAGGATCCCGTATCCCATGCTCGACCTGGCGTTCTTCCGTGACCGGCGGTTCACGGGCGCGGTCGCCGGCGCGGTGCTGGTCACCTTCGGGATGGGTGGCGCGCTGTTCCTGCTCACCCAGCAGCTTCAGTTCGTCCTCGGTTACGGCCCGTTGGAGGCGGGCCTGCGGACCGCGCCGCTGGCGCTGACCGTGGTGGCCCTCAACTTCACCGGGCTGTCGGCGAAGGTGATGGCCAGGCTCGGTGGGCCGGTGTCGGTGCTGACGGGGATGGCGCTGGTGGCGGGGGGCCTGACGGCCGTCGCCACGCTCGCCTCCGGCGGCTACTCCGGGATGCTGATCGGGCTGCTGCTCATCGGCGCCGGGACATCGGTCGCCAGCCCGGCGATGGCGTACGCGATCATGAGCTCGATCCCGCCGGCGAAGGCGGGGGTGGGCGCGGGCGTCAACGGGACGCTGGCGGAGTTCGGCACCGGGCTGGGGGTCGCCGTGCTCGGCGCCGTGCTGAACGCGCGGTTCGCGGCCGTGTCCCTGCCGGTGGCGCTGGCGGCGGCGAACTCGGTGGCGGAGAAGGCGCGGGTGATCGACTCGTTCTCCGCCGGGTTGGAGGTCAGCCTCCTGATCGGGGCGGCCGCCGTGCTGCTGGGCGGGGTGGTCGCCGCGGCCCTGCTGACCCGGGCGGAGCGCAGGGAGGAGCCGTCGGTGCAGGTCGTCGCGTGAGGACGGTGGGCTTCGGCATGCCGAGCCCCGCGTGCGGACGGTGGGCTTCGGCATGCCGAGCCCGGTCGGCTCGCCGGCGCGACGGAGCCGCATGTCAGGGCGGTCCCCCGCGCCACGACGGCAGCCCTCGGCCTAGCATCTTCCCCAGTTACCGGAAGGAAGGTGCCTTGCCATGGCCGAGACCGCCAAGGGCGCCGCGCATCGCAGTGTGTGGCTGGAGGGCAGGGCGCGTCGGCGTGGCCGTGGCGGGGGACAGCCCTCCGGACTCGACCGGGACCGGATCACCGAGGCCACCGTGCGGCTCTTGGACGCGGAGGGGCTCGCCAAGTTCTCCATGCGGCGGCTCGCGGCCGAGCTGAACGTGACGGCGATGTCCGTGTACTGGTACGTCGACACCAAGGACGACCTGCTCGAACTCGCCCTGGACAGCGCCTTCGGCGAGCTGACGGCACTGCCCGACCCGACGGACGAGGACGCGGACTGGCGTGAGCAGCTGCGCGCGCTGGCCACGGAGTACCGCGGGCTGCTGGTCCGTCATCCGTGGCTGTCCCCGCTGGCCGGCCACTACCTCAACATCGGCCCGAACTCGCTCGTCTTCTCGCGCGCGGTCCAGCAGGTCGTCCGCCGCACCGGCCTGCCCGCGTACGGGATCACCGGCGCGATCTCGGCCGTCTTCCAGTTCGTGTACGGCTACGGCACGATCGAGGGCCACTTCTTCGCGCGGGTCGCGGACACCGGGCTGACCCCGGACGAGTACTTCCACCAGGCCATGACCGCGACGGCCGGCGCCCCGCAGACCGCCGAGATCATCGAGGAGTCGAAAGCCCTCATGGCGGCCCGCGGCGGCGACACCGTCGAGGAAATGATGAGCCGCGACTTCACCTTCGCCCTGGACCTGCTGATCGCAGGCATCGAGGCAATGGTGAAACGCGGCTGATCCCCGGACTCCGTGACCCGACGGCTCCGGGGTCCCTGACCCGGCGGCTCCGGGACTCCTGGCCGGGCGGGCCCAGGCCTCCTGGCCGGGTGGGCCCAGGCCTCCTGGCCGGGTGGGCCCAGGCCTCCTGGTCGAGCGGGCCCAGGCCTCCTGACCGACGGCCTCCGGCCAGCCCGTTCGGGGGCTCAGGGGGACGCGTGCCGGCGGACCTACCGCTCGGGGCAGGCGGCTCCCGTCTACTGGTCGGTGACCAGTCGGGCCGGGAAGCCGCCGGTTGCGATCGGGCCCCAACGCTCCGGGGTGATCCGGATGATCGACTTGCCCTGCTTCAGCATGGCCTGGCGGTACTCGTCCCAGTCGGGGTGCTCGCCGGCGATGTTGCGGTAGTACTCCACGAGCGGCTCGACGGAGTCGGGCGTGTCGATCACCTCGGCGTTGCCGTCGACCTGGACCCACGGCCCGTTCCAGTCGTCGCTGAGCACGAGCACGGCGACCCGCTCGTCCCGCTTGGCGTTGCGCGTCTTGGCCCGCTCGGGGTAGGTGGAGACGACGATCCGCCCCGAGTCGTCGACCCCGCAGGTCAGCGGCGAGGCCTGGGAGCTGCCGTCGGCGCGCCGGGTCAGCAGGATCGCGCGGTGCCGGGGCCGTACGAAGTCGAGCAACTCGTCCAGGGAGACCTTGGTGTTCGTCGCGATGTTCGGTGCCATGGCGTCAGCCTAGGCGCAGCGGTGCCCGTTCCGGCTGACCCTGCCGTGCCTACGCCTGGGGCAGTGTGTCGCCCTGCACCGCCTGGACGTCCAGCTCCACCTTCAGGGTCGTGCCGATGGCCGCGATGCCCGCCTGGACGACCTGGTTGTAGTTCATCGCGAAGTCCTCGCGGTGCAGCTCCGTCGTGGCCCGGAACGCGGCCCGGGTGCCGCCCCAGGGGTCGGAGCCGGTGCCCAGACAGGCGAGTTCCAGGTCGACGGGACGGGCGACACCGTGCAGGGACAGCTCGCCGTGGACGGTCCAGCGGTCCGGGCCCGCCGGGGTCAGGCCGGCGGAGCGGTAGGTGATCTCCGGGTACGTCTCGACGTCCAGGAAGTCCGCCGAGCGCAGGTGGGTGTCGCGCATGGCGTTGCCGGTGTCGATGGACGCCGCCCGGATCACCGCCTCCACGCGGGACTTGGCGATGTCGTCCGGGGCGACCTCGATCGCCGCCGAGAACTCCGTGAACCGCCCGCGCACGCTGGAGATGCCCAGGTGCTGGGCGACCGCGCCGACGGCGGAGTGCGCCGGGTCGACGGTCCAGGGCCCGGGCGGGGGCAGTTCCGTGCCGCCCTGCCGGGCCAGGGTCACGGTCCCCACCTCCGCGCGGCCGCTTGCCGTCACGATCGCGCTGGAAGCCGCGGGCGCGTACCCGATGGCCGTGACGATGACGGTGTACGCCCCGGGGACGAGCATGGTCGCGTCCCGGACGGCTCCTTCCCCGTCGGCCTCGGCGCGCAGCACCTGGCCGCCCGCCATGTCGGTCACCGTGACGACCGCGTGCGACACGGCCCACCCGTCCCGCGTACGGATCTTCGCGGTCAGTCCCATCTGATGTACTCCTCGAACTGGAACCGGCCCGGTGCGGGGCAGAAACCCCCGCACCGGGCCGGAGCCGATAACTGTCGGAACTACTCGCCGGGGTGGGCGAGTTCGATGTCGTGGCCGTCGACGCCGGCGCCCGCCACGGTCAGCGCGGTGGCCACCGGCGGGTAGCCGGTCGCGATGACCGTGTACTCGCCACCGTCGAGGTCGGCGAAGGCGTACGCCCCGTCCGCCCCGGTGGTGGCGGTGCCGACCACGTTGCCCGCCGCGTCGACGAGCGTCACGCGCGCGTCGGCCAGCGGACCGTACGGCGCCCGGACGACGCCCTGGAGCTGGGCACCCGCTTCGAGGACGACCTCCGCGCGGGTCACGCCCGTCGTGCCGACCTCGACGGGCAGGGCGCGCGGCCGGAACCCGACGGCGTTCACCGCGACGGTCACGGCGCCCGGCACCAGCTCGGCGAAGGAGAACTCGCCCTGCTCACCGGTGGCCGCGGTGGCCAGCAGATCGCCGCGCACATCGGTGACGATCACCATGGCGTCCTTGACCAGCTCACCCGACTCGGCGGCGCGCACGACACCGCTGAGGCCGCTGGTCCCGCTGAGCAGGATGTCGTACGCGACCGGCTCACCGTTCACCACGATCGTGGAGGCCTGCGGCTGGAAGCCGTCGGCGGAGGCGATCAGCACGTACGAACCCGTGCCCGGCGCGTCCAGTCCGTAGGAACCGTCGGCCTGCGCGACCGACCGGCCGAGCTGGCGTCCGGCGAGCGAGATCAGGGTGACGGCGGCCTGCGGGACGGGCGCGCTCTCCGCGCCGCGCACGAAGCCGTGCACCGGGATACCGCCCGAGGGCGCCTGGAGGGGTTCGGCGGTGGCGACGGCGGCGAGCCGCTGTGTGCCCTGCGGACCGGCCTCCCGGCCCGGCTCGGCAGCCGTCTCGGCGACCGCCCAGCTGGGGACGTGCTCCTCGGCGGGAGCAGTGACCGCGGCCGGAGCCGCAGCGGCCGCGGTGGTCGCGGTGGCCGGGGTCTCCGCCTCCGCCGTGGCGGCCTGCGCCAGCGCGCCCTTGGTCCGCAGCGGGACCTCCTTGATGAACAGGGTGATCAGAAGGGCGAGCAGCGCCAGGACGGACGCGATCAGGAAGACGTCCGCGATGCCGTGGCCGTACGCGCTCTCCATGACCGTGCGCAGCGGCGCGGGCAGCTTGTCCATGTCCGGGATCGAGCTGGAGGAGCTCGAACCGGAGGCGAGGGAGGCGTACTTGGGGCCGAGGTCGGTGATGCCGTCCTTGGCGTAGTCGGTGATCCGGTTGGCCATGACGGCGCCCAGCGCCGAGACGCCCATCGCACCGCCCAGGGACCGGAAGAAGGTGACCGTGGAGCTGGCGGAGCCGAGGTCCTTCGGCTCGACCTGGTTCTGCGTCGAGAGCACCAGGTTCTGCATCATCATGCCGACACCGAGGCCCAGCAGGGCCATGAAGACCGCGGTCTTCCAGTACTCCGTGTCGTAGCGGATGGTGCCCAGCAGACCGAGGCCGGCCGTGATGAGCACGCCACCGCTGACCAGCCAGGCCTTCCACTTGCCGGTCTTGGTGATGAACTGCCCGGAGACGGTGGAGGAGACGAACAGGCCGCCGATCATCGGGATCGTCATGACGCCCGACATGGTCGGGGACTTGTCCCGGGCCAGCTGGAAGTACTGGGCGAAGAACACCGTGCCGGAGAACATCGCGACGCCGACGAACATCGAGGCGATGGAGGACAGGGTGATGGTGCGGTTGCGGAAGAGGCGCAGCGGGATGATCGGCTCGGTGGCCTTCGACTCGACGAGCACGAAGATCAGCCCGAGTGCGATCGAGCCCGCGACCATCGCGTACGTCTGCCACGACAGCCAGTCGTACTTGTCACCGGCGAAGGTGACCCAGACCAGCAGCAGCGACACCGCGGCGGAGATGAAGAACGCGCCGGCCCAGTCGACCTTCACGTCCCGCTTGACGGTGGGCAGGTGCAGGGTCTTCTGGAGCACGATCAGCGCGATGACGGCGAAGGGGACGCCGACGTAGAAGCACCAGCGCCAGCCGAGCCAGCTGGTGTCGGTGATGACACCGCCGAGCAGCGGACCGCCGACGGTGGCGACGGCGAAGGTCGCGCCGAGGTAGCCGGAGTAACGGCCGCGCTCACGCGGGGAGATCATCGCCGCCATGACGATCTGCGCGAGGGCGGACAGACCGCCGACGCCGACGCCCTGCACGACACGGCAGGCGATCAGCATGCCGGGGTTCTGCGACAGACCGGCGGCCGCTGACCCGAGCACATAGATGACCAGCGCTATCTGGACGAGCGCCTTCTTGGGGTACAGGTCGGCGAGCTTGCCCCAGAGCGGGGTGGTCGCCGTCATCGACAGCAGGGTGGCGGTCACGACCCAGGTGTAGGCGGACTGGCCGCCGCCGAGGTCGCCGATGATCTCCGGCAGGGCGTTCGAGACGATCGTGGACGAGAGGATCGCCACGAACATCCCGAGCAGCAGCCCGGAGAGGGCCTCCATGATCTGCCGGTGGGTCATCGGAGTGGCCTCGGCGGAGCCGTGCGACCCTCCGCCGTGCTTCGCGTGAGCCCGCACACCGGCTGGTGTGGTCGTTGCCATGGGCTTCCTTTTCCTATGTTGCTTGTGCGGGTGTACGGGTGGTCGGTGTCTGTTCGCTTACGGGAACGGGAGGCGGCGGCGCGGGCGGGGCCGGCGGCCGGTGCGTGACCGTCCGGCATTCGCCGAAGCTGGCGCGCAGCCGGGTCAGCAGGGCGATCAGCCGGCCGACCTCGGCGTCGGTCCAGTCGCCGAGCCGTTCCGCCAGCAGCTCGGTGCTCCGGCGTGACAGCTCGACGAGCATCGCGTGGCCCTCGGGCGTGAGGTGCAGGATGCGGGAGCGCTTGTCCGCCGGGTCGGGGGAGCGTTCGATCCAGCCCCGGTCGGCGAGGTGCGCGGCGTGTCGGCTGGTCACGGACATGTCGACGGCGAGCAGCTCGGAGAGAGCGCTCATGCGCATGTCGCCGTGGCGGCCGAGGAGCGCCAGTACGCCGGCCGAGCCCGCGGGGCAGTCGGGCGGCAGGATCCGCCCGAGGTCGCGCTTGACCGCCCCGACGGCACTGAGCTGACGCGCCAGCTCCTCGTACTGCGCCTGCCCTGCCATCACACCTCCCAGTTTGTTGCTTAGGGCAACCATAGGAGCGGTTGGTTGCTACAGGCAAATAAGACGGCCGTGAGGCCCGCAAAAAGTTGGCAAAGGCAAGTATTGCGACGGTAAATGTGCAGGTGGGGGCGTCGCGAATGCCTGATCCGGGCGGGACCGGGGGCGGTTGGGGCGGGGCGCGGCAGCGGGGCTTGGCAGTAGGGGCCCGGCGGCGGGCGTCCGCAGCGGCGGCTCGGGGACGGGGGTGGCTCGGCGGCGGGGGTGGCCGGCGCGGCCCGAGCCGCCTCCCGGGGTGGGGTGATTCGGTCCGGGCTGGTTCCGGGTGCCGGGCAATTCCGTTGGGCCGTCTCCCGGGTGCGGGCGACTCTGTTTGGGCCGTCTCCCGGGTGGGAGATCGCGTCCGGCCGGCGGTGCTCGGCGCGGTGCTCGGCGGTGCTCGGCGGTCCCCGGCGGATGCCGGGCAAGGTGGCCGGCGAGAGCGGCGGACGCGTTCCGGGTGCCCAAGTGGGCGGGCGGGTCCGGGGGGTTCCGGTCGGCCGGACTTCCTACCCCCACTTGGGGCGCCCCGCGCATTTTCGCTAGTGTCTCGGCCCATGGCTAACACGCAGGGCCCCCAGGGCAACCACGACCCCGCCGGCAGCACCCAGATGTTCCGCGCGTTCGTCGACGACGGCGCGCCCCGGGCCGCCCAGCCGGCTCCCACCCAGTCCGGGCCCCGTATCGGCCTGATCGTCGGCATCGTCGCCGCGGTCGTGATCGTCGCTGCGGTCGCCTGGCTGGCGCTGAAGTAACCGCCGGCCCGCACCGGACAGGTGACGGGGTGACCGAGCGCGTCGACCGCCGTGCGTCACAGCGGGGTCGGCGCGCACGCCCCCGTCTCCTTGCATGTCCGGCGCCGCCCGCTCACTCCCACCGGACCGACACGTCCCGCGTCTCGATGTGCATGCCCAGCGGTACGCGCCACGCGTCGACGCAGACCGTCCAGGTCTTCTCCTCGCGCGCCCCCGCGGCGATCGGCGTCGGGAGCGCGGCCGTCGACTCGCGTGTCGCCCAGTCGATGCCGATCGCGTCGATGACATGGGTCCCGAAGGTGACCGTGCCGGAACGCACCGCGGTGCCACCGGAGTTGCGGAAGGTGAGGGTCACGTCCTCGCACCACCGTTGATCCGTCCCCGCGCGGACGGGATCGCTCACGGCGAGCGAGGCCGGTCCCGCGGGCGCGGTGCTCGGCGGGGCCGTGGGCGCCGGTGAGGACGCGTCCGATGGCGTACCGCCCGCGGAGCCGCCCTCGGCACCTCCGGAGCCGCTCTCGGCGCCAGGGGAGCCGCCCGGGGTGCCTGAGGCGCCCGGGACGCCAGGGGTGGTGATCCGTGGGGCGCCGGACCCGGCGTCGCCTCCCGCGGTGCCCTCCGCCCCCTGTCCGGCCGTTTCGCTCGCCGGGGCCCCCGGACCGGCCGGCCCCGCAGGGGCGCCGCTCTCGTCGTCCAGCGGGACGAGCCGTACTCCGCCCGTCGGATCCGCCGAGTCGCCGGTCCGCGTGCCCGGCAGCGCGGTGTCGCCCGCTCCGCCGATGGCGACGTAGCCGCCGGTGTGCCCGTCTCCCCCGCAGGCGGCCAACAGACCGGCCGCCATCACGACGGCGGCCGCCGACGCGCCCCATACGGCGCCCCGGCGGCCACGTGCCCGTGTCGGATCCCGTGTCGGACTTCGCATCGCGTCAGTGTCGCTGACGCTCCGTCAGGAGGGAAGTCCTCGGGCCGGGTTCGGCTAGTCGGAGATCAGGCCCTCGCGCAGCTGCGCCAGGGTCCGGGTCAGCAGACGGGAGACGTGCATCTGGGAGATGCCGACCTCCTCGCCGATCTGGGACTGGGTCATGTTGGCGAAGAAGCGCAGCATGATGATGCGGCGCTCGCGGGGCGGGAGCTTGGCCAGCAGCGGCTTCAGCGACTCGCGGTACTCCACGCCCTCCAGGGCCGTGTCCTCGTAGCCGAGGCGGTCGGCCAGGGAGCCCTCGCCGCCGTCGTCCTCCGGGGCCGGGGAGTCCAGCGAGGAGGCCGTGTAGGCGTTGCCGACCGCGAGGCCGTCGACGACGTCCTCCTCGGAGACGCCCAGCACCGCGGCGAGTTCGGCGACCGTCGGCGAGCGGTCCAGCTTCTGGGAGAGCTCGTCGCTGGCCTTGGTGAGGGCCAGGCGCAGTTCCTGGAGGCGGCGCGGCACGCGCACCGACCACGAGGTGTCGCGGAAGAAGCGCTTGATCTCGCCCACGACCGTCGGCATGGCGAACGTAGGGAACTCCACGCCCCGTTCGCAGTCGAAGCGGTCGATCGCCTTGATCAGGCCGATGGTGCCGACCTGGACGATGTCCTCCATCGGTTCGTTGCGCGAGCGGAAGCGGGCCGCCGCGTAACGCACGAGGGGGAGGTTGAGCTCGATGAGGGTGTCCCGGACGTACATGCGCTCGGGGCTGTCCTCGGCGAGGGTGGCCAGTCGCAGGAACAGGGAGCGGGACAGGGTGCGGGTGTCGATGGCCCCTGTCGTGAGTACCGGGGCCGGAGCGGCCTCGGGGGCCGTGACGTCGTCGAGCACGTCGAGCACGGCGGGCTCGACGGGCGCGCTTGGCGCGGACTCGCTCTTTGTGAGCGTGAGCACCTCGGAGCTGCCCTGATCTGCGGACATGCCACCCCCTTTGGGTCGCGGGACGGTCGCGGCGAACATTCCCGCTTGAGGAACGTCAGCCTTCACCTGAATACCGGAGCCGAAGCCCCGGCAAACGCGCTTCCGGCAGAATGTCACATGTCGGCAACACGCTGTAGTGACATGTCGACATGTGAGTGACGAATCAGCCCTGGAAAGAGGGGGTCTGATGGCATTTCAGCGCAGATCTGCCGGGAAGGGGCCGGGTGAGTGATTCGCTCTCAGCGGTGACGACTCGCTCATGCTTCCGAGCCCTGATCGAGTGACGTGTCCTTCGGGCCCCGCGTCACGCCTCGATGCGGTTTGCCGAGCGAAGCCGCTGGAAGCTACGCGCGAGTAGCCGGGACACGTGCATCTGGGAGACGCCGAGTTCCGCACTGATCTGGGACTGCGTGAGGTTGCTGTAGTAGCGCAGGAGCAGGATGCGCTGCTCGCGCTCGGGGAGTTGGACCAGGAGGTGGCGCACGAGGTCGCGGTGCTCGACGCCGTCCAGCGCCGGATCCTCGTAGCCGAGGCGGTCCAGCAGGCCCGGCAGGCCGTCGCCCTCCTGGGCCGCCTCCAGCGAGGTGGCGTGGTACGAGCGGCCCGCCTCGATGCAGGAGAGCACCTCGTCCTCGCCGATGCGCAGCCGCTCGGCGATCTCGGCCGTCGTCGGAGTGCGGCCGAAGGCGGTCGTCAGGTCCTCGGTCGCGCTGTTGACCTGCACCCACAACTCGTGCAGCCGGCGCGGTACGTGGACCGTGCGGACGTTGTCGCGGAAGTACCGCTTGATCTCGCCGATCACCGTCGGCATGGCGAACGTCGGGAACTGCACGCCCCGCTCCGGGTCGAAGCGGTCGATGGCGTTGATCAGGCCGATCGTGCCGACCTGGACGACGTCCTCCATCGGTTCGTTGCGGGAGCGGAAGCGGGCGGCCGCGTAGCGCACGAGCGGGAGGTTGGCCTCGATGAGCGCCCCGCGCACCCGGTTGTGCTCCGGCGTGCCCGGCTGGAGCTCCTTGAGCTCACCGAAGAGCAGCTGGGTCAGCGCCCGGGTGTCGGCGCCCCGGCGCCGCTCGGGCGGCTGGACGGGTTCCGTGGGGACTTCCGCGAGGGTTTCCGTGACGGCTGCCGCAGGGGCCTGCGGGACGGCTTCCAGGGCAGGCGCGGGGGCGGGTGCCGGGGGTGCCTCTTCCTGAGGCGGCGCAGTACTGGCCGACACGGTCAACGCCACCTCTTCGTCAGGTCAACATCGGTCAACTCATCCGTCAAAAGCGGTCATAGCATCACAAGACATGTGCACTGTGTGCAAGCACCCCATAACGCCGTGTTGAGGGAGAGGTTGAGCCGTGCACCCTGATTCCCGGCGTGCGAAAGCCCCCCGCTGTTCCCGCGGAGGGCTCCGAACTGACGAAAGGACTGCTTGAAGAACGCCGAGAAGGGCGGCTCGGAAGCCGGGAACGGCGGCCGGAAGCCGGGAACGGCGGCCGGAAGCCGAAAAGGGCTGCTCAGAACTCGTAGTCGGCGACCACCCAGGTGGCGAACTCGCGCCACAGGGCGACGCCCTCCTGGTGGGCCGGGTGCTCGATGTACCGCTTCAGCGCGTCCGCGTCCTCGACCGCCGAGTTGATCGCGAAGTCGTAGGCGATGGGCCGGTCGCTGATGTTCCAGCCCAGCTCCCAGAAGCGCAGTTCCTCGATCCGGCCGCCGAGTGCCCGGAAGGCCGCTTCACCCCGCACGACCCGGGGGTCGTCGCGCTCGACGCCCTCGTTGAGCTTGAAAAGGACCAGGTGGCGGATCATGGGCACTCCCAGTGCGAGCTACTCGGCCCCGTCGGCCAGCCAGGTGAAGAAGTCGCCGACGGCCTTGGCGGCGTCCGATATGCCCTGGAAGCCTATCTGGACGTAGTCGGCCGCCTTCGCCGGGTCCGTGATGATCACGTAGAGCACGAAGACCACGAGTACGTAGACGGCGATCTTCTTGGCGTTCACCGCCACCTGGCCTCCCCTGTATGAGCCCACCCGGGCCTTGTTGACGGCGGCGAGTGTAACCGTAAGTGCGATTTTCACACCGCTTTTGAGTGTCCACGGCGCGTTCGTGAACCGATCGCGGGTCGTCGTCCGATGAGGGGGTGAACGCCGGTGCGTGCCGGGCGGAGTGGAAGAAGGGAAGGGGAGGAAAATGCTGGAACCGCTGACCGTCGCCCCGATGGTCCTCGTGGCGTTGCTGTGCCTGTGGGCGTTGCTCGACTGCGTCCGTACCCCCGGGGAGCGCGTCCGGTACGTGCCGAAGCTGCTCTGGCTGCTCTTCCTGCTCAGCGCCCCGGTCGTCGGCGGCCTCGCCTGGGTGTACCTGGGCAAGCACCCCGAGCCGCGCGAAAGCCCGGAGACACGACGAAGGGCCCGACTCATGGAGCCGGACCCTTCGTCCAGAAGCGGTAGCGGAGGGATTTGAACCCTCGGTGACTTGCGCCACACTCGCTTTCGAGGCGAGCTCCTTCGGCCGCTCGGACACGCTACCGAGGGAGACCTTACAGCAAGGCGGGCCCTGGTTTGAAATCGGTATTCGGGGGCGGTCAGCGGTCGCGGAAGAACTCCGTGAGGAGCCCCGCGCACTCCTCGGCGAGGACTCCTTCGACGACCTCGGGGCGGTGGTTGAGCCGTCGGTCGCGGACGACGTCCCAGAGGGAGCCGGCCGCGCCCGCCTTGTCGTCGCGGGCGCCGTAGACGACCCGGTCCACCCGGGACTGCACGAGCGCGCCCGCGCACATCGTGCACGGTTCGAGGGTCACGACGAGCGTGCAGCCGGACAGCCGCCACTCGCCCAGCGCGGCGGCCGCCCGCCGGACGGCGAGCACCTCCGCGTGGGCCGTCGGATCGCCGCCGGCCTCCCGTTCGTTGTGGCCCCTGGCGAGGACCGTCGTACCGTCCGGAGCCAGCACGACGGCGCCGACCGGGACGTCTCCGTCCCGGGCGGCCAGCCGTGCCTCGTCCAGGGCGAGCCGCATCGCGGCCCGCCAGCGGTCGCGTACGGGATCCGGCGCCGTTCGCGGTGCGGTCAGCGGACGGTCTCCAGGACCTCCGAGGCGCCCAGGGCGTCGGCGATCTCGGTGACCGCGTCCGAGGACAGCGACCTCAGTTCCTTCTCGCCGACGCCGAGGTCGTCGAGGATGCCGGCGTCGCCGACCGGGCCGTGCGGTACGGCCTCGGCCGGGCTGCCGTTCACGACGCCGACGACACCCTCGTCCTCGGTGTCGTCGTCCTCGTCCTCGTTCTCACCGTCCTCGGTGCCGTCGAGGTCGAGGGCGTCCAGGTCGTCGTCGTCACCCGGGTCCCTTCCGAGCAGTTCGTCGGTGAGCAGGATCTCGCCGTACGAACTGCGGGCGGCGGCGGCGGCGTCGGAGACGAAGATGCGAGGGTCTTCCTCGCCGTCGATGCGGACGACCCCGAACCAGGAGTCCTCCTGCTCGATCAGCACGAGCACCGTGTCGTCGTCGGGAGAGGCCTCCCGGGCCAGGTCGGCCAGATCCGACAGGGTCTCCACATCGTCGAGCTCTGTGTCGCTCGCTTCCCACCCGTCTTCGGTGCGCGCGAGCAGTGCGGCGAAGTACACCGTGACTCTCCCACTGGTCTTAGGCGTGCCGGTTGGGGGTCCCCCCGGCGGAGGTTGCGGGCGGAGAGAGCTCAGGCTCCGAGCCCCACCCACTCGGAATCGTGGCAGAAACAGAGCGTCCAGGGGACGTCTTCGGCTCCCTGTGTCCGGTGGTTTTGATCGCACGCCCACGTATACGTCCATGTGCACGTACCCGAGACGTCCGTCGAGCGACTCACCGGTGCTCTCGTTGCCGCCACCAGCGGATCGTACGCGGCTTTGCCATGCGCCCACGCACGCCCGCCCCACGCGACACCCGTGACGGTGGCGATCTTCCCCGTATGCCCCAAGTCCCGTACGGCCGCGGCTACCAGCGGAAGGTGCGCATGCGCATCGCGTGGCGCAGCCGGGCGGTCTTGGCGCGGCGCGGCTGGACCCGGTCGCGCAGTTCGCGGGCCTCGGCCAGCTCGCGCAGGAACCGGGCGCGGCGTCGTCGTCGCTCGGCGTCGGTCTCGTCCGACCGCGCCTTCCGCGGCGAGTCGTCGTCGGGCAGGTTGGGCAGCTCAGGCATCAGCACACCACTCCGGGTACCCCGGTCCGTCTCCTTACCTTTCTCCCACTTTCCCTCCGACGGGCGGTTTGATGCCGGTCAACGGCCCAACCCGAGGTCAAGCCGAGGGGGAGAGGTTCACTGTGAGTGGGGACGCCGGGCGGGTTCGGCCCGGTTACTGTTGTGGACATGCGCCTCCACGTCGTCGACCACCCTCTGGTCGCCCACAAGCTCACCACGCTGCGCGACCAGCGCACGGACTCCGCGACCTTCCGCCGGCTGGCCGACGAACTGGTCACCCTGCTCGCCTACGAGGCCACGCGTGATGTGCGCACCGAGCAGGTCGACATCAAGACGCCGGTCTCCCCGACCACCGGCGTGAAGCTCTCCCACCCGCGCCCGCTGGTCGTGCCGATCCTGCGCGCGGGTCTCGGCATGCTGGACGGCATGATGCGGCTGCTGCCGACCGCCGAGGTCGGCTTCATGGGCATGATCCGCAACGAGGAGACGCTCGAGGCGTCCACGTACGCCACGCGTATGCCGGAGAACCTCCTCGGCCGCCAGGTGTACGTCCTGGACCCGATGCTGGCCACCGGCGGCACGCTGGTCGCCGCGATCCGCGAGCTGATCCGGCGCGGCGCCGACGACGTGACGGCCGTGGTGCTGCTCGCGGCCCCGGAGGGTGTGGAGCTCATGGAGCGCGAGCTCGCGGGCACCCCGGTCACCGTCGTCACGGCGGCGATCGACGACCACCTCAACGAGCACGGTTACATCGTCCCGGGCCTGGGCGACGCGGGCGACCGGCTCTACGGCGCGGCCGAATGAGCCGACACCCGACCGCCGCCTGACCACAGGCGGGGCGGGGCGGGAAGGGCTGCTGCTAGCAGCCCTTTTTCGTGGACGCCGTCGGCTGCGGCGCGGCCAGGGCCGACAGCGCCTCGACCGAGGCCGTCGGGCTGGTCAGCGCCTTGAACTGGTTGCCGATGATCAGGTCGAGCGCCGTGCCCGCACGGGCCGCGTCGGTGCGGCGTTCGGCGGTGGTGAGCTGGGTGGCGAGCACCGGCAGCGAGGTGTTCAGCGAGGCCGCGGGGCCGAGCAGTATCCCGGTGCCGGTGACCTTCTTGTCGTACTGCTTGGTGGCGTTGCCCACCTCGCCGATCTTGAAGCCGCGTTTCTTCAGCTCGTCCGCGGTGGTCTTGGCGAGGCCGCTGCGGGTGGTGGCGTTGAAGACGTTCACGGTGATCTGCGCGGGCTTGGGCGCCGCGCCGGCCACGCCGGCCACGGCGGACGCGGAGGCCGCGGGGCTCGCCTTGGTCGCCTTCGTCGAGCAGCCGACTCCGGCAGCCGTGGCCGTACCTCCACCGCCCGTGAAGACGTCGATGAGCTGGAGGGTGCCCCAGCCGGCCACGCCGAGCACGGCGCCGCAGGCGACGACCACCACGACCAGCCTGCCGCGTCGTCGGTGGGGGCGCATGCGGGGGTATTTGTCCCCCGTGATCCGGTACTTGCCGCCCATGCCGGGGGGAGTCAGCATGCTCATGGGCGCAGCGTAGTGCGCCCGGGCGGCCGTGACGAATAAACGATCATCCGACACCGCTCGAGACGCGGGAAAGCACCCGAAAGGGTCAACCCGAAGGGTCGGCCGGGGCCGGGGCGGGGTTCTGACAGGGCTCCTGGCGGGGCTCCTGGCTGGGTCAGTCCAGCTCGAGCACGCGCGCGTGCAGCACCTGTCGCTGCTGGAGAGCCGCCCGCACCGCGCGGTGCAGTCCGTCCTCCAGGTACAGGTCGCCCTGCCACTTCACGACGTGCGCGAAGAGGTCGCCGTAGAACGTGGAGTCCTCCGCGAGCAGGGTTTCCAGGTCGAGCTGCTGCTTGGTGGTCACCAGCTGATCGAGGCGGACCGGGCGCGGCGCGACGTCCGCCCACTGCCGGGTGCTTTCCCGGCCGTGGTCGGGGTACGGCCGGCCGTTTCCGATGCGCTTGAAGATCACACGGAAAGCCTACCGGTCCAGACGTTCCGGGCGCAGCCATGGAGACGGAGTGCGACGCTGGAAAAGACGTGATGAACGGGGGTAAAACGGAACGAGGGTCTGCCGATGAGTGAGCCGACGAGCGCCACTGACATCGCCGCCGGGTACGCCTTCGCCGGGCCCGCCCTCGACCTGGGCGCGCTGCTGTGGGACGGGAAGTGTCTGCCCGAGGCCCCCGTCCGCATCCCCCTTCCCATGCTGAACAGGCACGGACTGGTCGCGGGTGCCACCGGCACCGGAAAGACCAAGACGCTCCAGCTGATCGCCGAACAGCTCTCGGCGCAGGGTGTGCCGGTCTTCCTCGCCGACGTCAAGGGCGATCTGTCCGGGGTGTCGGCGCCGGGAGCGGCGAACGACCGGGTGCGGGGGCGGGCGGCGGAAGTCGGCCAGAAATGGACGGCGACCGGCTTTCCGGCCGAGTTCTACGCGCTGGGCGGGCTCGGTCACGGCATCCCGCTGCGGGCCACGATCACCAGCTTCGGCCCGGTGCTGCTCGCCAAGGTGCTCCAGCTCAACCACACCCAGGAGCAGTCCCTCGGCCTGATCTTCCACTACGCCGACCAGAAGGGCCTGGAGCTGCTCGATCTCAAGGACCTCCGGTCGGTCGTCGCCTTCCTGACCTCGGACGAGGGCAAGGCGGAGCTGAAGGGCATCGGCGGTCTTTCGACGGCCACGGCCGGGGTGATCCTGCGCTCCCTGACGGCCTTCGAGGCCCAGGGCATGGCGAGCTTCTTCGGTGAGCCGGAGTTCGACACGGCCGAGTTCCTGCGCACGGCCTCCGACGGCCGCGGTGTCGTCTCGGTCCTGGAACTGCCCGCCGTCCAGGAGAAGCCGCAGCTCTTCTCGACGTTCCTGATGTGGCTGCTGGCCGATCTCTTCCACGATCTGCCCGAGATCGGCGACGCCGACAGGCCGAGGCTCGTCTTCTTCTTCGACGAGGCGCACCTGCTCTTCAACGACGCCTCGAAGGCGTTCCTCGACTCCATCACGCAGACCGTCCGGCTGATTCGCTCGAAAGGGGTCGGCGTGTTCTTCGTCACGCAGACCCCGAAGGACGTGCCCGGTGACGTCCTCGCCCAGCTCGGCAACCGGGTCCAGCACGCCCTGCGGGCCTTCACGCCGGACGACCAGAAGGCCCTCAAGGCCACGGTGAAGACGTTCCCGAACTCCTCCTACGACCTGGAGGAGCTGCTTACCGGGCTCGGTACCGGCGAGGCCGTCGTGACCGTCCTCAGCGAGCGGGGCGCCCCGACGCCGGTGGCCGCGACCCGGCTGCGTGCCCCCGAGTCGCTGATGGGGCCGGTCGACGGCCCCGCCCTCGACCGGGCGGTGCGGGAGTCCCCGCTGTACGAGCGGTATGCACAGGCTGTGGACAGGGAATCCGCGTTCGAGAAGTTGGCGGCCCGGCCCGCCGGGCGAGGAACGGGGGAGGCGAAGAAGGCCAAGGAATCGCGGGAAGCGGGGGAAGCGCGGGAAGCGCGGGAAGTCCGGGAAGCGAAGGGGTCCAGGTCCCGGGAGCCCGAGGAGGATCGATCCGTCGTCGAGCAGGTCGTCGGCAGCGGCATGTTCAAGTCGCTGGCCCGATCCGTCGGCACGCAGATCGGCCGCGAGATCACCCGCTCGCTCTTCGGCACGGCCCGGCGGAGGCGGTAGTCCCGCCTCCGCCGACCGGTCAGCGGTCCCGATGCTCCGGGGACTGCTGCGGTTTCGCTTCCTTCACCTGCGGTTTCTGTGTGCTGCGCGCGGCCTCCGCGCGCAGCAGGGCGCGCAGGATCGCGTACGGGTCTGTGGGCATGACTCTTTCCCTCGCATGTTCCTTGCGTGAGCGTGATCGCCGACGGGCCTGGGAACGGCGTCCGTCAGCAGCGCAGGACCACGGTGCGCAGGGCGTGCAGGGCGTACGACGGCCGGTGCGGCGCGGGGCGCGGCGGGTCCGCGGGGACACCGGGCGCCGGGGCCGGGAGGGCCGCGGGGCGCAGCGGGGCGGCGGGGCGGTGCGCGCAGGGGGCAGGTCGCAGCGCCGTGTCGAGGACGTCGTACTCGGCGAGCTCGGCGGCGGCGACGGGTGTCGCCGAGACCTCGGCGGTCGCGCCCGGCACCAGCAGGGCGAGCAGCAGCACGAGCATCCGCAGCCAGGTGCGGCTGCGGGGGAGGCGTGCTGCGGGGCTCATGAGAGGTCATCTCCCCGCGACACGCCCTGGGTTCAGCATGCCGGGGGTCGGATCCGCCCGTTCGGCGGACAACCGCCTCACACGGCGCGCGGCACCTGGCGGACCACCCGCCCGGGCCACCCACCCTGTTCCACCGCCTGGGTGGCCCACGCGGACGCCTACCCGGGCGGATGACCGCCGTGTTCCGCCGCCCCAGGTGGCCCACTCGGACGCCCACCTGGGCGGGTGATCCCGGCCTGTTCCGCCGCCCGGGGTGGGCAACCCGGCCTGCCTCGCCGTCCCGGCCTGCCTCGCCGTCCCGGGTGGCCCCGCCGTCCGGGCGGCTCCCGGCCTGGCCGCGGGCCGATCCGGGCGGCGCGGGCCAGGCCTCGCTACTTCTGCGCGGACTTGTCCGCCCTGTTCGCCTTCTCCGCCTTGGCCGCCGCCTTCATCTCCTGCTTGTGGGCCCGTACCTTCGTCAGCGACTCCGGGCCGGTGATGTCGGCGACGGACCGGAAGGACTTCGGCTCGCCGTAGGCGCCGGCCGCCTCGCGCCAGCCCGTGGGCCGGACACCGAGTTGTTTGCCCAGCAGGGCGAGGAAGATCTGCGCCTTCTGGCTGCCGAAGCCGGGCAGTTCCTGGAGCCGCCCGAGCAGCTCCTTGCCGCTGCTCACGTCCTTCCAGACGGCGCCGGCGTCCCCGTCGTAGTGCTCGACGAGGTACTGGCAGAGCTGCTGGACGCGCTTGGCCATGGATCCGGGGTAGCGGTGCACGGCCGGCTTCTCGGACAGCAGCGCGGCGAAGGCCTCCGGGTCCTGGGCGGCGATGTCGTGCGCGTCCAGGTCGTCCGCGCCGAGCCGGTCGGCGATCGTCCGGGGTCCCTTGAACGCCCACTCCATCGGAACCTGCTGGTCCAGCAGCATCCCGACCAGCGCGGCGAGCGGGGACCGCCCGAGGAGCTCGTCGGCCTCGGGGTCCTGGGAGAGGTGAAGGGTGACGTCCATGCGTCGATGATCCCGCCTGGGCCGTCAGCTCGCGCGCCAGTACCCCAGCGCGTGCAGCCGCTCCTTGGGGAGGCCCAGTTCCTTGCGCAGGTAGGCCGACAGTGTCCTGGTGGTGCGGGTGTCGCAGGCGATCCAGACGTAAGGGTCGGGGGTGGCCGTCAGCAGGGCGGGCAGCTCGGCCTTCACCCGCTCGACGAGGTGGGCGCCGGAGTCCACCCGGGGCACGTGCCGTATGTCGTGGCGTGCGGGGTCGGTCCGGAAGGGGAGGCCGTCCGTACCGTCGGGGGAGCCCTCGAACCAGACGGTCGCCGGGGCGGCGCCGAGTGCCCCCTCGCCCTCGCCGAGCAGGGAGTTGATGGCGGGCAGGGAGGCCGGGTCGCCGATCACGAGGACGTGCGAGGGGGCCGGGGCGGGCGCTTCGAAGCCGGTGCCCTGGACGGTCGCCTCGATGGTGTCACCGGGCTTCGCCGCCCGAGCCCAGTCGCTGGCCGCGCCCTCGTGCAGCGCGAACTCCAGGGCGAAGGTGCCGGCCGCCGGGTCGGGGTCGACCAGGGTGTAGGCCCGCTGGTGCGGCCGGCCCGCGTTCTCGAACCAGAGCCGGATCCAGATCGTCGGGTGGACGCCGGTGGCGGCGAGCAGCCCGCCGTCCGAGAGGCGCAGCCTGCGGTACTCGGCGGTGACCTCCTCCACGTCCGTGACCGTGAGTGTGAAGTCCTTCGCACGCATCAGTCTGAGGACCGTGCCCTCCCAGCCCCGCCCCTGCGCCATGGCTTCTCCACCCCTCGCGTACGATTTCGGCACAACTACTTAGGCAAGCCTAACCTAAAGCAAAGAAGGGCCAGAGGGTGACCACCGAGATCTACCGTGACGCCTGGGGCGTCCCGCACCTGCGTGCCGACAGCGCGCACGCCCTCGCCCGCCTCCAGGGAACGGTCACCGCCCGCGACCGCGCCTGGCAACTGGAGGTCGAACGGCACAGGGCGCGCGGTACCTCGGCGTCCTTCCTCGGCTCCGAGGCCCTCCCCTGGGACCTGTTCGTGCGCCGCGCCCGTCTCGACGACACGGCGAGACGCTGCTTCGACGAACTGGAGACGGAGGACCCGGAGACGGCGGAGTGGGTCCGGGCGTACGTCGACGGCGTCAACGAGGGACTGGCCGCCTGCGAGGCCCCCGAGTTCACCCGGGTCGGCCTCGCGCCCGGCCGCTGGGAGCCCTGGACCCCGCTGGGCGTCTGGCTGGCCACGCACATCCTGTTCGCCGGGTTCCCCGCCAAGCTGTGGCGCGAGGAGGCCGCCCGGCACCTCGGCCCCGAGGCCGTCGGCCTGTTCGCCACCGACGGGCCCGGCACCTCCGGCAGCAACGGCTGGCTGGTGGAAGGGGCGCGGACGGCCACCGGGCAGGCGGTCATCGCCGGCGACCCGCACCGCTTCATCGAGGACCCCGGCGTCTACCAGCAGATCCGCCTGGCCTGTGACGAGTTCGACGTCGTCGGGCTCGCCGTCCCCGGTGTCCCCGGCATCGCCCACTTCGGCCACACCGGCACGGTCGCCTGGGCCATCACCAACGCCATGGCCGACTACCAGGACCTCTACCGCGAACGGCTGCGCCGCACCGGCGCGGGCGTCGAGGCGCTCGGCCCGGACGGCACCTGGCGGCGGGTCGCCCGGCACACCGAACTCGTACGGGTGGCGGGCGAGGAGACCGTCGAGGTGGAGGTGCTGGAGACCGAGCGGGGCCCGGTGATCGCGGGCGGGCCGGAAGGCCTCGACGACGGCACCCCGCTCGCGCTGACCCTGCGCCACCCGCCCCGCGTCACCGCCGACCTGGGCTTCCAGGCACTCCTCCCGCTGCTCCGGGCCCGCCGGGCCGCCGACGTGGACCGCGCCTTCGACCGCTGGGTCGAGCCCGTCAACGTCGTCCAGGCCGCCGACACCGAGGGCGGCCTGCTGCACCGGGTCGCGGGCCGGGTGCCGCTGCGCGCCGAGGCGAACGGCACCCGGCTGGTGCCCGCCTGGGAACCCGGTCACGAGTGGACCGGCTGGCACGAGATGCCCCGCGCGGGACTGGCCGACGGCGTCGCGGTGATGGCCAACCAGCGGGGCCCCGCCGCGGAGCTGGGCGTCGAGTTCGCCCCGCCGCACCGCGCCGACCGCATCCGGGCGCTGCTGGCGGAGCGCAGGCAGTGGTCCGCGTCCGACATGCCGGCCATCCACACGGACACCCATCTGGCCTCCGCCGCGCCCCTGCTGGACCGGCTGACCGCCCTCGACGACCTGACGGGACCGGCCGCCGAGCTCCGCGACCGCCTGCTGCGCTGGGACCGCCGGATGAACGCCGACAGCCAGGACGCGGCACGGTTCGCGGCCCTGCGCAGCGCCCTGGTCCGCCGTCTCGCCGCCCACCCCGCCTTCGCGGCCCTCACGACGCCGCCCGCCTACCCGGAGGTCTTCCTCCCCTGGCTGGCCCTCCTTCCGCGCATCGGCTTCGCCCTCGAACACCTGCTGCGCGCCGAGGAGCTGTACGGCATCGACCGGGCGGCGCTCGTACGGGAGGCCCTCGAGGAGGTCGCCGGCCGGCCCGCTGCCCGCTGGGGCGACACCCACCGCCTGGCCCCCTGGCAGGCGCTGCCCGACCCCGGGCGGCAGGCCCCGGCCATCGCCGGCGACCACGACTGCGTGCTGTGCACCTCGGCCGTGCCCGGCTGGACCGACCTCGCCGCGCGGGGCCCGGCCGCCCGGTACGTGTGGGACCTGGCCCGCCGCGAGGACAGCCTGTGGGTCGTCCCCTACGGCGCGTCCGGCCTCCCCGACCACCCCCACCACCACGACCAGCTCCCCCTGTGGCTCAAGGGCGAACTGGCCCCGGTCGTCACCGACTGGGCACAGCTGAAGAAGGAGAGCGACGATGAGTGACCGCCAGGACAGCCGCAACGCCCCGGACGTCTACGTGCACGAGCAGATGATCGACGGGTTCGGGACCGTCGGCATCCGTCCGCTCGACGCCGAGGGCGACGCGGACGTCGTCCACGGCTGGGTGAGCGAGGAGCGGGCCGTGTTCTGGGGCATGAACGGTCTGACGCGGGACCAGGTCGCCGAGATCTACGCCCACATGGCCGGCCTCGACACCCATCACGCCTTCCTGACCGAGCTGGACGGCGAACCGGTCGCCCTCCTCCAGACCTACGAGCCGACCGAGGACCGGGTCGGCGAGTGCTACCCGGTCGAGCCCGGGGACATCGGCGTCCATCTGCTCATCGCACCGGCCCGCGGGCGCGGGGCGCGGCCGGGCTGGTCGGCGGCGCTGATGGGCGCGTTCTCCTCGTACGTGCTGGTCGGCCTGGACCGGCCGCGCGTCGTGGTGGACCCCGATGTGCGCAACGAGAAGGCGGTCGCCCGCTTCCTGAGGCAGGGCTTCGAACAGGGGCCGGTCGTCACGCTGCCGGAGATCGACCTGCCGGACGTGTATCTGCCCGAGAAGAAGGCGCAGCTGGCGTTTCTGCGCCGGGAGGTAGCGTTCCCCGGGTGACCTCACCGCTCACCCCCGAAGACCTCGTCGCGCACTACGGCCTGGAGCCGATCCCCCGCGAGGGAGGCCTGTTCCGCCGTACCTGGGCGGGCCCGGAGGGGCCGGACGGCCGCCCCGCCGGCTCCGCGATCGTCGCGCTGCTCACCGCCGACGACTTCTCGGCCCTGCACCGCCTGCCCACCGACGAGGTCTGGCACTTCTACCTCGGCGACCCGCTCACGCTGCTGCTCCTCGCCCCCGACGGCACCTCCCGTACGGCGGTGCTCGGCCCGGACCTCCTCGGTGGGCAGCAGCCGCAGCTCACCGTGCCCGCGCGCACCTGGATGGGCGCGCGGGTGGCCACCGGGGGCGCCTGGACCTTCTTCGGCTGCACGATGGCCCCCGGCTTCACCTACGGGGACTACGAACACGGCGACGCGGCCGACCTCACGGCGCGGCACCCGGACCGGGCCGCCCTCATCGGGGAACTGTGCCGCCCATGACGTTGCTGGCGGGCCGGGTGGCCCTGATCACGGGTGCGGGCGGCGGTATCGGGCGCGGCATCGCGCTGCGGTTCGCCCAGGAGGGCGCGGCGGTGGCGCTGCACTGCCGTACGGGGACCGAGGCGGCCCACGCGCTCGCCGAGGAGATCGCCGACGGGACCGGGGTGCGGGCCGTCGTCCTGGCCGGCGCCGATCTGACCGTCGAGGACGAGTGCCACAGGGTGGTGGCCCAGGCGGCCGAGTGGGGCGGCGGGCGGCTCGACGCGTTGGTGAACAACGCGGGCGTACAGCCGGTGCGGGACCTGCCCGGGATGCCGGCGGCCGACTGGCGCGCGGTCGTCGACACCAACCTGACCAGCGTGTTCGCCTGCACCCAGGCAGCGGCGGAGGTGATGCGGGAGCGCGGGGGCAGCATCACGCACATCGCCTCCGTGGAAGCGGCGAGGCCGGCTCCCGGGCATGCCCACTACGCCGCCTCCAAGGCAGCCGTCGTGATGCACGCGCGAGCGGCGGCACAGGAGTACGGGGCGTACGGCATCCGCGTGAACACGGTCTCGCCCGGGCTGATCGACCGGGAGGGGCTGGCCGAGGCGTGGCCCGAGGGCGTACGGCGGTGGCGTGCGGCGGTCGCGGTCGGCCGGCTGGGCCGCCCGGAGGACGTCGGCGACGCCTGTGTCTTCCTGGCCTCGCCGCTCGCGTCCTGGATCACCGGACACGACCTGGTGGTGGACGGCGGAGTGTCGGCACGGCCGACGTGGTGAACCGGATGTCCCGTGCATGCGTACGTATCTCCGAGCACACGAGTCTCGAGTCCCAGGCAAGGCGGAGCGGTGACGTGAGCGAAGGGCGAGATGGCGGACGACACGGTGGTGGGCGGTACGGCAGCGGGGGACACGGCGGCGGCCGAAGGGGACTTCAAGGGCTGGTGCTGCTGGGCACCGTGCTGGTCCTGCTCCTCCTCGGCGGCGGCCCGGCCTCGGCGCACGCGGCCCTCCGCGGCGCCGATCCCGCCGACGGAAGCGTCGTCAGGACGGCCCCCGACGCCATCACCCTCACCTTCACCGAGTCCGTAGGCCTGCTCGACGACTCCTTCCGGGTCTTCGACCCCGACAACCGGCGGGTCGACACGGGCGAGGCGGGCCACGCGGACGGCCGCGCCGACACCGCGCGGATCAAGCTCCCCGCGAAGCTCGGCACCGGCACGTTCACGGTGGCCTGGCGCGTGGTGTCGGCGGACAGCCACCCGATCGCCGGCGCGTTCACCTTCTCGGTGGGCACGCCGTCCGCGACCCCGCCGGCCCTGCCCGGCACCTCCGTGGAGAACCCGGCCACCGGAGGCCTCTTCAACATCGGCCGCTACCTCGCGTACCTCGCCGCGGCGCTTCTCGTCGGCACGGCCGCCTTCATCGCCGTCTGCCGCCCGCCGGACGTCCGGCCGCTGCGCAGGCTGCTGCTGGCCGGCTGGTGGGCGCTCGCCGGATCGACGGTGTTCCTGCTGCTGCTCCGCGGCCCCTACGAGACCGGCACCGGCCCCGCGCAGGCCCTGGACCCGTCGGGTCTGACCCGCACACTGGGCACCAGGCCGGGCCTGGCCCTGGTGGCGCGCCTCGCGCTGCTCGCGGCGGCCGCGGCCCTGCTGCTGTGGCAGCGCAAGGCTCTCGGGGAGGGGAAGCGGCCGTCCCGCGCGGCGCTGCTGACCGGCGCCACGCTGGCCACGGGCCTGGCCCTGACCTGGGCCGGCGCCGAACACGCGTCGGTCGGTATCCAGGTCCCGGTGGCGATGACGTCCACCGTGCTGCACCTGCTGGCGATGGCGGTGTGGCTGGGCGGCCTGGCGTCCCTGCTCACCCTGTTCTACCGCGCGTCCGTCCCGTCGCGCGTGGTCGGCCGCTTCTCGCAGCTGGCGGGCCTCTCGGTGACCGTCCTGGTGGTGACGGGCGTCTACCAGTCCTGGCGCGGCCTCGGCTCCGTGGCCGCGCTGACGGACACGACGTACGGGCGGGTCCTGCTGGCCAAGCTGGTCGCGGTGACGCTCCTGCTGCTGGCGGGGGCCCGGTCGCGGCGGACGGTGACAAGGGAAAGGACGGCGAGGAACGTGACGGTGGAGGTGACCTCGGTCGGCACGGAGCGGGAGGCGCGGGTACCGGAGCCGGTGGGCGGCCGGGCCGAAGGCGCGGCGGACGGCCTGGCGGACGGCCGGGTGGAAGGCCGGGTGGAAGGACGGGCGGCCGGCACGGTCGACACCTCGGCGGGCGGCCCGCCGCTGCCCGGGAAGCCCCGGCCACCGGCCGGTGCGGCCCTCACCCCGGCCGAGGACGCCCAACGCCGGGCGCTGCGCCGTTCCGTGCTGGCCGAGGTCGTCGTCTCCGTCGTCGTCCTCGTCCTCACGACCGTCCTGACGGGCACTCTGCCGGGCCGGGCGGCGGCCGAGGCGGCGACGGCGGAACAGTCCGCCGGGCTGCCCGTGGCCTCCGTGACCAACATCCCCTTCACCATCGGCTCCACCAACCCCGGCGTCCGCGGCGTCAGCGGCAAGGTGCAGGTCACCCTCGATCCGGGCCGGGTCGGCGACAACGGTCTCCAGGCCGTGGTCTACGGCCCCGACGGCGGCTTCGTCAGCATCCCCGAGCTGCGGATCTCCTTCAGCCTGCCCGACCAGGACATCGGCCCCCTCGACGCCAAGGTCACCGACCGGGGCGGCTACTGGGCCGCCGACACGGTCAACCTGCCACTGCCCGGCACCTGGGAGATGAAGGTGACGGTACGGGTGTCGGAGACCGACCAAGTGAGCGAGTCGAAGCCGGTGGAGATCGTGCGCTGAGACAGCGGCCGCCCCCGGCGGGGCGGCCGGTCAGCGTGCCGGGTCGGGAGTGGCGTGCCGGGCCGCGAGGGCACGTTCCTCCTCCTCGAGCCGACGGGAGCAGCGGGCGTCCGGGTCGTAGGCGACGGCCGTGCTCACACAGGTGCAGAACACCCGGGCGTCGCGGGTGACGCGGCTGGTGACGCGGAAGGTCGAGCGGCGCAGGTCACCGATGGTCGTGGTGATGGTGACCGGCTCCGGCTGGAGGACGAGGGGCTCCGTGTAGTCGAGTTCGTGGCGTGCGTAGACGAACCTCGGGCGGATCTCCTGCCCGGGCTGTCCGGGGCGCAGATAGAACATGTCGATATGGGCGTCCTGGATCATCTCCAGCAGCCGGACGTTGTTCACATGGTTCATGGAGTCCAGGTCGCTCATGCGTACCTGGCGGAGATAGAGGTGCGGTCGGCAGTCGGGCACCTCGAGGGGCGGGCGGCCGGTGCCGGTGCGGCGGATGTCGGACGCCAGGGCGTGGGTCAGGGTCAAGGTGTCACTCCTCGGAACATCGGAACAGGGGTCCCGGCCTCCTGGCCGGTACGCGGTACCGGTGCCGGGGCTACAGGGACTGCGGGCCTACAGGGCCCCCTCGATCAGGTCGGCCGCGGCTGCCGCCCCGCCGGCCGCCGCGATCTCCCGGCGCATGGCGGACACGCCCGCGCGGATGTCCCGGTCGGACGAGACCCGCAGGACGGCCTCGCGCAGCGCCTCGGGGGTGACGCTCTCGCGCGGCAGGTGGACGCCCAGCCGGAGGTGTTCGATCCGGGCGGCGTTGACCCGCTGCTCGGCCATCTGCGGGACCGCCACCAGCGGCACGCCGTAGTGCAGGGCCTCCATCGTGCCGCCCATTCCGGCGTGGGTGACGAAGGCGTCCGCGTGTGCGAGCACGGCGAGTTGGGGCACATGGGGATGGACCTCGACGTTGGCGGGCAGCGGCCCCAGCCCGTCCGGCGGGACGGCGCCGACGGACATGACCACATGCCAGGGCAGCTCGGCGAAGGCCTGGACGCAGGACCGGTAGAACTCCGGCCGCCGGGTGAACTGGGAGCCCAACGAGACCAGCAGGACGGGCACATCGGGCCGCGGCGGCTGCCAGGAGCCCTGGTAGGAGCGGTCCCCGAGCGCCGGCCCGACGTACGCGACGCGCTGAGCCTCGACGGTGTCCGCCCTGCGCTGGAAGGTCCGGGGGAAGAACGCGACGGCGTGTGCGGGCCGTACGAGGTCCTGGATCCGCGCGGCTTCGATCCCGTGGTCGGCGAAGGCGGCCGCCAGCCGCGCGAAGCCCGGCAGCTGCGGGAGGCCGGGCACGCCGAAGAACTCCGGGACGATGCCGTCGTAGGCGAGGTGGGTGGGCGACGCCACGACGGTCGGCACCTGCCACCGTGCCCCCAGCAGCAGGCCCGCGAAGGCGTAGATGTCGCACAGCACCAGGTCCGGACGGTCCTTGCCGAACGCCCGGGTCAGCGCGGGCAGGGCCGCGAGCGCCACCTCGACGACCCGCGCGAACCCCTCGCCCATGTCCTCCGGCGCGTCCGAGCCGTCCCCCGCGTCCGGGTAGAGCACGGGCTCGGCGCCGGCCGCCTTCACCTGGTGCATGAAGTCCTCGGTGACGGCGTAACTGACCCGGTGCCCCCGCCGGACGAGCTCCTCGACGACCCCCAGGGTCGGATTCACGTGCCCGTGCATCGGAACGTTGAACACGGCGATGTGCGCGGGGATGTGCGCGGGATTCGGATGAGTACCAGGCACGACACACAACTCCTGTCCGGCACGGAGCCGGGGCGGGGGATTCGGCAACGGGGCGCCCGAACGGCGGACGCGGAGTCCCGATTAAAGGCGCAAGGACACCGTTCGTGACCGCAAACCTGCGGCAGTGTCACCCCATCAGGGAGCCTCCACGGCCGCGCGTTGACACCTGCGGAACACCTGAGGGGTACCTGGCGAGGCCGCCGGTGACGCGGCGGACGTGACCGCCGGTCCGATCGGCCGTTGGGGGTACAGGACGTCGTCCGTCAGCAGCCGGCCCACGACAGGACCGGCCCACGGCACGGACGGCCCACGACAGGAGCAGTCTCATGCCCGGATCGCATCTGCCCTTGATGGAAGAGGGGATGGCCCGCTGGCCGTTCGGCCCGCCCAACGCCGGGATCGCCCTGGACCTCGCGGGCGCCCCACCGTCGTTGGACGAGCTGCGGGCGTTGGTGGAGGAACGCTGGAAGGCGCTGCCCAGGCTCACCCAGACCCTGGTCGCTCCCGGCGGCGCCCGGACGGGCCTGGCCTGGTGGACGGGCCGGCACCGCTGGGCGCGGCGGGACGGCCACGACCTGGCCCGGCAGATCGACAGCGCGGACCTCACCCTCCGGGACGCGGTCCGGCAGTGGTTCCACACCCCGTTCCCGGCCGACCGGCCGCCCTGGAGCCTCCACCTGCTGCGCGGGGCGACGGAGGGGGAGTTCTCCCTGCTGTTCCGGATGCACCACAGCCTGCTCGACGGCCGTTCCCTGACGACCCTGCTGCGCGCCCTCTTCGACGACGGCGGGCCGCTGGACGGGGCCGCGTCCCTGGCGGTGCCCGGTCCCCGGCGACGGACGGTCGGCCCCGGCCCGACGGGGGGCGGCCCGCCGGGGCTGCTGACCACGGGCCGCGCGGTGCCGCTGCCGCACCGGGGCCCGCGGGAGCCCGCGTACACCGTCGTACGGCTGCGCGCCGACGTCCTGCGGGCCGCGCGCGCGGCCGTCTCCGTGGGAGCGGCGGGCGCCTCCCGCCCGGCGACCACCAACGAGGTGTTCCTGGCGACGGTCTCCGGAGTCCTGCGCGCCTGCCTTGCGGCTTCGGCCACCGGTTCCGCCGCCGCCGCCGACCCCGGTCGCGCCTCCGGTTCCGGCGGCGGTGACCGGGATCCGGATGTGCGGCAGGTGTGGCTGTCGGTCCCGGTCGACGAACGGCCCGACGACTGCGGTGAGTTCCTCGGCAACGCGTTCGCCAACGTCCGGGTCCCCGCGCCGGTGACCCTCGCCGACCCGGCGGCCCGCCTGACCGCGTGCACCGGCCTGCTGACCACCGTGACCCGCCCCCGGCGCACCGCCGAGAAGCTGGTCGAGGGCACGCTCGCGGCGGTTCCCGGGGCGACCCTGGCGCTGGCCGGCGGAAAGATCTTCGCGCCCGCGTACGCGCCGGCGGCCTGCTCCTACGTCCATCTGCGCGAGCAGGGCCAGACCCTGGCCGGACGGCCGCTGCGCCACCTCACGATCGTCCCCATGGTGCCTCCGGCCGACACGGTCACCTTCGCGCTGGGCGGCTGCACCAAGGGCCACACGCTGAGCGTCGCCACCAACTCGGGCAGCGAGGACGCCGGCCTGCTGGCGGAGGCGTTCCTCGACGAGCTGACGCTGCTCGCCGAAGGGGCTCGCTGACCCGCCGGTTCCGCGCATGTCGAAGGGCCCCACAGCGAACGGTGGGGCCCTTCGGCATGCGCGGAACCGGGACGGCGTGCGGCCGCGGGCTGCGAGGCCACGGTCACCGGCCGGAGCTAGCTCGCCTGGCGTCGAGCCGCACCCGTGCCGGAGAGGGATGCCTGCGCATCCTCGATCAGGAAGATCTCGTCCTCCCCGAAGTCCGGGGCCTGGAAGGGGTTGGTCGTCGGAGGCGGCGATGCCGCGGTGGCATAGCGAGTCGCCCCTTCCGGAGCGGAGAACAGCGAGGTCGGGTCGATGAGAGGTCTCCCATTCGTTACAGGGCCGTGAACGGACCTGGCGTGCCGTGACCGGGCACAGCGGTCCTACAGCTTGCTCATCTTGGTGTACGGGCTCAGGATCCGCATTTGCGCCGAACCGAAATCCACGAGGGCCGCGATTCCGTCCTCGATGCCGATCACGCGGCCGAGGCCGTACATGTCGTGCGTGACCTGGTCGCCCACCTCGAAGTGCTTCGGGGACGGCGCGGCCGGGGCCTTGAAGGGACTGGTGGGCAAGTAGCGCTTCGGTGCCGATGGCTTTGTCATTGCCTCCAGTATGGGCCTGCATGGGCCACTCGTAGCGGCCGTCTTTCTCCGCTGTTCGTCACAGACCCGGACAGCGATCATCACTTCGGCCGGAACACGGGCAGTCACGCGCCTCTGACCTGGTGCTTCGCCGATGAGCCCGCCGAAGCGCCCACGGGACCCCACCACAGACCGTTACCTTCGGAAACCCGCTCCACCTCAGCTGGTCGCGAGAATCGGGCTCAGGATCATGAGCATGACGCACAGCGTCGCGGGCGGCCCCACCGGATGTTCCCGGACCGTCGAACGAGACGCCGTGCGAGGACGCCGTGCGAGGACGGCATCCGACGACGGCATCCGAGACGGACGGTCGGGACGGGCAAAGTCGAAGGGCCCCACCGCGAACGGTGGGGCCCTTCGACTTCGTGCCCGGTGAGGCACTGGCGGAGGATACGAGATTCGAACTCGTGAGGGGTTGCCCCCAACACGCTTTCCAAGCGTGCGCCCTAGGCCACTAGGCGAATCCTCCGCGGCAAACAATACAAGACGTTGAGGAGTGCTCGCGAACTCGTTCCCCCCGCTCAGATCCTGTAGCCTGTGCGCAGCCCCTCACGCGGCGCTATCTGACTGAACTCCCCCAGGGCCGGAAGGCAGCAAGGGTAGGTCGGCTCTGGCGGGTGCGTGGGGGGCGCTTGCGTGTGCGGTGGGGGCCGGGTGCCGGGTCCGCGCGTGGGACCCGATGTCAGCGGTCGCCTATAACCTCGTAAGCGTGTCGTCTCTCGCGCTGTACCGCCGCTATCGCCCGGAGTCGTTCGCCGAGGTCATCGGGCAGGAGCATGTCACCGGCCCCTTGCAGCAGGCGCTGCGGAACAACCGGGTCAATCACGCGTACCTGTTCAGCGGGCCGCGTGGGTGCGGGAAGACCACCAGCGCGCGGATCCTGGCCCGGTGCCTGAACTGCGAGCAGGGGCCCACCCCGACCCCGTGCGGGGAGTGCGAGTCGTGCAAGGACCTCGCCAGGAACGGCCCGGGGTCCATCGACGTCATCGAGATCGACGCGGCTTCGCACGGTGGTGTGGACGACGCCCGTGACCTGCGGGAGAAGGCGTTCTTCGGGCCCGCCCGCAGCCGGTACAAGATCTACATCATCGACGAGGCCCACATGGTCACGCCGGCCGGTTTCAACGCGCTCCTCAAGGTCGTCGAGGAGCCGCCGGAGCATCTGAAGTTCATCTTCGCGACCACCGAGCCGGAGAAGGTCATCGGGACCATCCGGTCGCGGACCCACCACTACCCGTTCCGGCTCGTGCCGCCGGGGACGCTGCGGGACTACCTGGGCGAGGTCTGCGGGCAGGAGGCCATCCCCGTCGAGGAGGGCGTGCTGCCGCTGGTCGTGCGCTCCGGCGCGGGTTCCGTGCGTGACTCCATGTCCGTCATGGACCAGCTGCTCGCCGGCGCGAGCGACGCGGGTGTGACGTACGCCATGGCCACCTCCCTGCTCGGGTACACGGACAGCTCGCTGCTCGACTCCGTCGTCGAGGCCTTCGCCACCGGTGACGGCGCCGCCGCCTTCGAGGTGGTCGACCGGATCATCGAGGGGGGCAACGACCCCCGCCGCTTCGTCGCCGACCTGCTGGAGCGGCTCCGGGACCTCGTCATCCTCGCCGCCGTGCCGGACGCGGCCGACAAGGGGCTCATCGACGCCCCCGCCGACGTGATCGAGCGCATGCAGGCCCAGGCCGGCGTCTTCGGCGCCGCGGAGCTGAGCCGCGCCGCCGACCTCGTCAACGAGGGGCTGACGGAGATGCGGGGCGCCACCTCACCCCGTCTCCAGCTCGAGCTGATCTGCGCGCGCGTGATGCTGCCCGCCGCCTACGGCGACGAACGCTCCGTCATGGCCAGGCTCGACCGCATCGAGCGTGGCGTGAACTTCTCGCCGGGCGGCGGTGCGCAGGGCGCGGCGCACGGTGCGCCCGCGATGCCGGCGATGGGTTACGTGCCCGGCCCTGAGGCGCACGCCGGTGCGCCCCTGTCCGGGGGCGCACCGATGCCGCCCGGTGGCGGGGCGGCCGCCGCCCGCGCCGCGGTACGGGGTCCGGGCCCGGGGCAGGGTCCCGTACCGGGTCAGGCACCGGACCGGTCGGCCGCGCCTGCCGTGCCGCCCGCGCCCGCGCCCGCCCAGCCTCCGGCCGCCCCGCCCGCCCCGGCGCACACCTCCGCTCCCGCTCCCGCCCCCGTCGCGGCCTCCGCCCCGCCGGTGGAGGAGGTGCCGGCCGCGAGCCCCCAGGCTCCTGCCCAGCCCGCCCCCGGTGCCTGGCCCACCGCCACCGCGGCGGGCAGCGGGCGCCGCCCCGGCGGCTGGCCCACGGCCGCGCCCGCGGGCGGCGGCGGCGGCCCCCGGCGACGCCGGCCCCCGCTTCCGCCCCCGCCGCCTCGGCCGGTCCCCCGGCCCCGGCCCCGGCAGTTACCCCGGCGCCCGCGCCCGGCGGGTACGCGCCGCCCTCCGGCGGCCTCGACCCCCGCATGCTCTGGCCGAACATCCTGGAGGCGGTCAAGAACCGCCGTCGCTTCACCTGGATCCTGCTCAGCCAGAACGCCCATGTGGCGGGCTTCGACGGCACGACCCTCCAGCTCGGCTTCGTCAACGCCGGCGCCCGCGACAACTTCACGAGCAGCGGCAGCGAGGACGTGCTGCGGCAGGCGCTGGCTGAGCAGTTCAGCGTCCAGTGGAAGATCGACGCGGTCATCGACCCGTCCGGCGGCTCGGGGCCCCCGCCGGCCGGCGGCCTCGGTGGCGGCGGAGGCGGTGCGCCCGGCGGCTACGGCAGCCCCGGGGGTCACAGCGGCCCCGGTGGCTACGGCGGTGGCGGCGGTTCGACGGCCCCGTCGGGCGCGGCCCCGACCCAGGCGCCGGCGGCTCCCGCAGCCCCGGCCCAGCACGCGTCGTCGTCGGCGTCGGCGCACGCCCACGCGGCGTCCGCACCGGCACCGTCCCGTCCGCCCGCCCCGGAACCGGTGGCTCCGGAGGACGACACCCCCGAGGACGACGACCCCGACCTCAACGAGTCGGCCCTCTCCGGCTACGAACTGATCGTGCGCGAGCTCGGAGCGACGGTGGTCGAGGAGTTCACCAACGAGTAGGGGGTGCGACACGGACGTCCCCGGCGGCGCCCTCCCCACGCCCTGCCGCTTGGAGGAACGCACGACATCCCCGCCTCCCGGCTTTCGGAAGCCCGCACAAAACACCCCCGCCCCCGCCCGTTAGGCTGACCCCCGTGAACGTCCTCGTCATCGGCAGCGGCGCCCGCGAACACGCCCTGTGCCGCTCACTGTCCCTCGACCCCGCCGTCACCGCGCTGTACTGCGCTCCCGGCAACGCCGGCATCGCCGAGGTCGCCGAGCTGCGCCGGGTCGACGCCCTGGACGGCGAGGCCGTGTCGGCGCTGGCCGTCGAACTGGGCGCCGAGCTGGTCATCGTCGGCCCGGAGGCGCCGCTGGTCGCCGGGGTCGCCGACGCCGTGCGCGACGCGGGCATCCCGGTGTTCGGCCCCTCCAAGGAGGCCGCGCAGCTCGAGGGCTCCAAGGCGTTCGCCAAGGACGTGATGGCCGCGGCCGGCGTGCCGACCTCCCGCTCCTACGTCTGCACCACCCCCGAGGAGGTCGCCGAGGCCCTCGACGCCTTCGGCGCGCCGTACGTCGTCAAGGACGACGGTCTGGCCGCCGGCAAGGGCGTCGTCGTCACCGACGACCTGGAGGCCGCCGCGGCGCACGCGGCCGGCTGTGAGCGCGTCGTCATCGAGGAGTTCCTCGACGGCCCGGAGGTCTCCCTCTTCGCGATCACCGACGGCGTGAGCGTCGTCCCGCTCCAGCCCGCCCAGGACTTCAAGCGCGCGCTCGACGGCGACGAGGGCCCCAACACGGGCGGCATGGGTGCCTACTCGCCGCTGCCCTGGGCCGACCCGAAGCTGGTGGACGAGGTCCTGGAGACGGTTCTCCAGCCGACCGTCGACGAGATGCGCCACCGCGGCACCCCCTTCTCCGGACTGCTCTACGCGGGCCTCGCGATCACCAGCCGCGGTGTCCGGGTCATCGAGTTCAACGCCCGTTTCGGCGACCCCGAGACCCAGGTCGTCCTGGCCCGGCTGAAGACCCCGCTGGCCGGTGTCCTCAAGGCGGCCGCCACCGGTGACCTCGCCGACCTGCCGGCCCTGCGCTGGAGCGAGGACGCGGCCGTCACCGTCGTCATCGCCTCGCACAACTACCCCGGCACCCCGCGCACCGGCGACCCGATCTCCGGCCTCGCCGAGGTGGCCGCCGAGGACGCCCCGCACGCGTACGTCCTGCACGCCGGGACGAAGTACGACGGTGACGACCGCGACACGGTCGTCAGCGCCGGCGGGCGCGTACTGTCCGTCACCGCGACCGGCACGGACCTCACGGAGGCCCGCGAGCGCGCGTACCAGGCGGTCGGCCGCATCGGGCTCGACGGTTCGCAGCACCGTACGGACATCGCCGCGAAGGCGGCGGCCGGCGCGTAGGCACCCGCCGCGGCAGGCATCAGCAGGGATCTCCCAGGCCCCGGGCCACCATGGAACTCCGCACGGAGGACCCATGGAACCCGGGGCCTGATCGTTGCCCACCGTCATCCACCTTTCCCCAAAGCCATTCCATCGTGTGAGCGCTGAGCTATCCGGCTGACGTGGGCCGGAGCGCCAACTAGGGTGCGGCGCAAGCGTTCCGGTCCTCGTTCCGGCACTTGGCCCACCGGCATTGCGATGTCGGTGGTCGGTGCCACAGTGGGGGAGTGACCACTGCGAAGACAGCCGGGGGAAACAGGACCGTAGGGAGGGGGTGAGGTCCGGTCGTGACCGGTATGGGAGTGGAGATGGGCGCGCAGGCCGCGCGGGCCCGGGCACTGGCGGTGCTACGCATCCGCAGCCGGGCGCTCGCCGTCGCGCTGCTGCCCGCGGCCGCCGCGGTGATCCTGCTGGCGGGCGTTTCCACCGGGCACTTCGTGGGCCCGGGATGGGACGCCGCCCGCTGGACGGTGTCCGTCGTCGCGTTGGTCGTACTGCTGGCCGCCGGCGTCATCGGCCTGGTCGTCGCCCGCGCGCGCCCCGCGGTCAGCCCCACGGTCGCCGTCGCCGAGGAGGCGGCCCCCGATCTGTACCGGCTGGTCCGGGACCTCGCCGACCGACTCGACGTTCCCGCGCCCTCCGCGATAGCGCTCACTCCGGACTGCGACAGCTGGCTGGAGGACCGCACGCACCCGGCCCACAGCCCGTCGCCGTCCCGCGGCGGTGACGAGATAGCCGGCCCGGGCGGCTCCCACGGCCCCCTCCACCGTCGTACGGGAGCGTCACCGGTGCTCGTCATCGGCTCCCCGTTCCTGTGGTGGATGCGCGTGGGCGAGCTGCGCGCCGTGCTGGCCCCGGTCGTCGCCGGTACGGGCCCTTCGGCGCACCCCGACATAGCCGCGGCCCGGCGCTTCGTGCGCGGGCTGGACGCCGCGGTGGCCGTCAGTGCCTACCGGGGCGACCGGTATCCCGTGTTGCGCCCGGCCTGCTCGGTCATCGGCTGGGCCGCCCGCCTGATGCTGCGCGGCTGTCAGATCCACGCCGGGGAGATGGAGCGGGGTGTCGCCGCCGCGGCCTCAGAGCGTGCACAGGCTGTGGATTACGGGCTGCGCATCGTCGCCCAGGAGCAGGTGGGCCTGGCCTACGCGGGCTGGGACCGTCTCCTGACGCGGGTTGCGCTGCCCGCCTGGCGGATGGGCCGCTGGCCCTCCCGGCTGGACGCGGGCGTCGTCGCCGCCCTCACCGAGCTGTCCCGGCGCGACCGGCTGGCCGAGGGGTTCGCCTCCCGGCTCGGCGAGCGCCCCGCCTGCGACCTGCTCGAAGAGCCCGGCACGATCGACGAGGCCGCCTCGCTGCTCGCCGCCCGCCTCTTCCACGGCGGCCCCGCGGATCCGGGCCCGGACTGGTCACCGGTGGCCTGGGAGGACTACCCGGACGAGGTGGTCGACCGTAAGTGGCGCACCGACGCGGCCCGGCTCCACCGGGTCCTCGACACCCTCGGCGTCCGCCGCACCTGCGACCCGACCGGCACCGCCCACTCCGGCGGCCCCCACGGCCACAACAGCCCCACGCTGGCCCGAGTCCTGGACCACCTGACGGACAGACCCACCGCCCCGGAGGGCCCCCAACCGACGGACCCGACGGACTCGACCGACCTGACGGTCCTGGCGGACCCGACGGACCCGACGGACTCGACGGACTCGACCGACTTGGCGGACCCGAGGGAGCCGACGGACCTGACGGACCCGACGGACCCGACGGAGCCGACGGACCTGACGGACCGGACCGACCTGACGGTCGTGGCGGACCGGGCGGACCCGACGGAGCCGACCGACTTGGCGGACCCGGCGGACCCGACCGACCTGGCACGCCCGACGGCCTCCGCCGCCCCGACGGCCTCCGCCGGCCCGACGGCCTCCGCCGGCCCGACGGCCACCCCTGCCCCCGCCGCCGTCCCCACCTCGGCCGACCGGGCCACCGTCCCGAACCCCGGCCAGGACCCGAACCCGAACCCGAACCCGAACCCCGGCCAGGACCCGAGCCCGGACCTCGCTCCGAGCCCGGACCTCGCTCCGAGCCCGGACCTCGCTCCGAGCCCGGACCTCGCTCCGGGCGCCCGACCCGCCGCTGCTCCCGGCACAGCCTCCGCCCCCGCTCCCGTCACAGCGGCCCGCCTCCCGGCCCCCGAACCCGTCTACCTCGCCGAGGACGAGGAGCTCTTGCCTCCGAACCCCCGCAGCGCGGCCCTCGCCGCCGGGATCGGTGCCGAGCTGGGGCGGGAGGAGGCCGCAGCAGCGGCGGCGGCGCCCCCCGCCCCGTCCGGTCCTGCGGCGCCCGGGCAGGGCCCCGACATGGCCCTGTGGGACCAGGACGCGCTCCCCCTGTTCCCCCTCCAGCCGCCGCGCACCGACCGGGAGCTCCTGGCCGATCACGTCACGGCGATGGTCTGTTGCGCCGCGATGGACACCGTCGGCGCCGTTCCGGGGCTCGACTGGCTCGACGGCCCGACCCTCCTGGTCGACGGCGAGCGCGTGGCCGACCTGGCGCCCCGGGTGCTCAGCCTCGTCGAGGACGGCGACGCGGTCCCCCTGCGCACCTGGCTGGTGGAGTTCGGGATACGCCCGGAGAAGCCGGTACGGCTCGGCTGAGCGCCCCGAAGCACCGACGCTGCCCGTGCCGTCCGCCTCCAGCCGACCCCAGCCGACCCCAGCCGCCCCCTCGGCAACCCCCGGCGCCCCACCGACCAAGCCCTAGCGGAGCTCTATATTCCACTTTCGGCCAATTCGCAACGAATAGTGACTGCCTGCGCGCGTTATGTGATGTGCTGGGACCGATCGGGCCCATGGCAAGGGCTTGCGACATAGGACAAACGCGCAGGGCGGTCACGTACGGCGTACGCACGAACCAGCACGGGGGCACAAGGGAGGGGAGCACCATGGGACCCGGACCAGGACCGGAACACATCCGCCGATGGGAGTCGGGAGCACTGGCCCACGCCGTGACGGACCCCTTCGGACAGGGCCCCGTCCCGTGGCTGCGCGGCAGCGAGACGTACTTCGACGACACCGGCCAGGTCGTCCCCTGGTACGTGGACGCGGCCCCCGCCCCCGCCCGGGGCGGTCTCCGCGTCCCGGCCCCCCGCACCGAGCCCTCGGCCGGCGGCCCCCGCTCGGCCGACGACGTGCGCCGCCAGATCAAGGGCTTCGTCTCCACCGGCGCGGTCGCCCCCGGCGAGGCGGTCGACTTCCACATCACGGTCGACCCGCCCCAGGAATTCAGCGTCGACGTCTACCGCATCGGCCACTACGACGGCGACGGCGCCGCCAAGATCACCACCAGCCCGCGCCTCTCCGGCATCGTCCAGCCCCCGCCGCTGACCGCCGACCGTACGGTCTCCTGCCACCACTGGTGGCTCTCCTGGCGCTTACAGGTCCCGTCGTACTGGAACGTCGGCGCGTACGTGGCCGTCCTCACCACCGTCGACGGCTACCGCTCCCACGTCCCGTTCACGGTCCGCGACCATCACCGCGCCGATCTGCTCCTGCTGTTGCCCGACGTCACCTGGCAGGCCTACAACCTCTACCCCGAGGACGGCCGCAGCGGCGCCAGCCTCTACCACGCGTGGGACGAGGACGGCCGTCTCCTCGGCGAGGCCGACGCCGCGACCACGGTCTCCTTCGACCGCCCGTACGCCGGCGCGGGCCTGCCCCTGCATGTCGGCCACGCCTACGACTTCATCCGCTGGGCCGAGCGCTACGGCTACGACCTCGCCTACGCCGACGCCCGCGACCTGCACGGCGGTCACATCGACCCCACCCGCTACCGCGGCCTGGTCTTCCCCGGCCACGACGAGTACTGGTCGACGAGCATGCGCCGCACCGTGGAGCTCGCCCGCGACAGCGGCACCTCACTGGTCTTCCTGTCCGCCAACTCCCTCTACTGGCAGGTGGAGTTGGGTCCCTCCCCGTCCGGAGTCCCCAGCCGCCTGCTGACCTGCCGCAAGCGCAAGGGGCCCGGTAAATCCGTCCTGTGGCGGGAGATCGACCGCGCCGAGCAGCAGTTGGTCGGCATCCAGTACGCGGGCCGGGTGCCCGAGCCGCATCCGCTGATCGTCCGCAACGCCGACCACTGGCTGTGGGAGGCGACCGGCGCGGGCGACGGCGACGGCATCGAGGACCTGGTAGCGGGCGAGGCCGACCGCTACTTCCCGCGCACCCCGCTCCCGCCCCACGAGGACCGCATACTCCTCGCCCACTCCCCGTACGCCGACAGCGAGGGCGTCCTCCGCCACCAGGAGACCTCCCTCTACCGGGCCCCCTCCGGCGCCCTGGTCTTCGCCTCCGGCACCTTCGCCTGGTCCCCGGCGCTGGACCGCCCCGGCCATGTGGACCCCCGCGTCCAACGCGCCACGGCCAACCTCCTGGACCGCATCTGCAAACGCGACTGACGCGCGTACGCCCGCTCGCGCCACCCGCTGTCCTTGATCGATCCCGATGTACGGGACAATCGACCCACTAGGACAGAACCACGGGGAGGAACCGTGTCCGGATTCGTAGAAAAGCCCGAGCCCCTCCAGGTGCCGGGTCTGGTGCATCTGCACACCGGCAAGGTGCGCGAGCTGTACCAGAACGAGGCGGGCGACCTCGTGATGGTCGCCAGCGACCGCACCTCCGCCTTCGACTGGGTGCTGCCGACCGAGATCCCCGACAAGGGCCGTGTCCTCACCCAGCTCTCCCTGTGGTGGTTCGACCAGCTCCGCGACCTGGTCCCGAACCACGTCCTGAGCACGGAACTGCCGGCCGGCGCCCCCGCCGACTGGGCCGGCCGCACCCTGGTCTGCAAGTCGCTCCGGATGATCCCCGTGGAGTGCGTGGCCCGCGGCTACCTCACCGGCTCGGGCCTCGCCGAGTACAAGGAGTCCCGCACGGTCTGCGGCCTCGCCCTCCCCGAGGGCCTGGTCGACGGCAGCGAACTCCCCGCGCCGATCTTCACCCCGGCGACCAAGGCCGCCGTCGGTGAGCACGACGAGAACGTCTCCTACGAGGAGGTGGCCCGTCAGGTCGGTGCCGACACCGCGGCCCAGCTCCGCCAGGCGACCCTCGCCGTCTACGGCCGCGCCCGCGACATCGCCCGCGACCGGGGCATCATCCTCGCCGACACCAAGTTCGAGTTCGGCTTCGAGGGCGAGAACCTGGTCATCGCCGACGAGGTCCTCACCCCGGACTCCTCCCGCTTCTGGCCGGCCGACCAGTGGCAGCCCGGCCGCGCGCAGCCCTCGTACGACAAGCAGTTCGTGCGGGACTGGCTGACCTCGGCCGAGTCCGGCTGGGACCGGGCGAGCGAGCAGCCCCCGCCGCCCCTGCCGCAGCACATCGTGGACGCGACCCGCGCGAAGTACATCGAGGCCTACGAGCGCCTGACGGGCATCGGCTGGGCCTGACGCGAAAGGCCCCGGTCGATGACCGGGGCCTTTGCGATGGAGCGGACGACGAGGCTCGAACTCGCGACCTCAACCTTGGCAAGGTTGCGCTCTACCAACTGAGCTACGTCCGCAGTGCGCCGTGGCGCGAGGCCAACTATACCCAACCCCGCTCCCGGGCGAGCCGCACGGCGGCGTGCCGGTTCTCCGCCCCGAGCTTGGAGACGGCCGACGACAGATAGTTCCGTACGGTCCCCTGGGACAGCGCGGCCCGCTCGGCGATCTCCGCGACGGGCGCCCCGTCGGCGGCGAGTTCGAGAACCTCCGTCTCACGCGAGGTCAGCGGGGAGTCACCGGCGGCGATCGCGTCGGCGGCCAACTCCGGGTCGACGTACCGGTTCCCGGCGTGCACGGTACGGATGATCTCCGCGAGCCGCTGCGCGCTCACCGTCTTGGGGACGAACCCCCGCACACCGGCAGCGAGCGCCCGCTTGAGATGCCCGGGCCGGCCGTGGCTGGTGACGATCAGTGCCTGGCACTCCGGCAGTTCGGTGCGCAGGGATGTGGCGACGTTCACACCGTCGGTGCCCGGCATCTGCAGATCCAGGACGGCGACGTCGGGCCGGTGGGCCAGCGCCATCGCCAGCGCCTCCGGCCCGGTGGCCGCCTCGGCGACGATCACCAGGTCGTCCTCCAGGGAGAGCAGCGCGGCCAGCGCACCCCGGATGAGATGTTCGTCGTCGGCGAGCAGCACTCGCACGGTCATGAAGCGACCTCTCTCACAGCAGCCTTTCCGCTCGACGGAACCTCGGCGACGACCCGGAAGACGCCCGCCTCGGCGAAGCCCGCCTCCAGCGTCCCGTCGACGCCCCGCAACCGCTCCCGCAGCCCGGCGAGTCCCGAACCGCCGCCGGCGCCGGTGGGCCCCGCGCCGTCGTTCTCCACCGTCAGCACCACGTGCCCCTCCGTCCTGTGCAACGCGACCGAGCATCGGCCGGCGTTTCCGTGCCGGAGCACGTTGGTGGTGGTCTCGCGCACCACCCAGGCGAGCGCGGACTGCACCTCGGCGGACAGCCCGCCGGTCTCCCCGGTCACCGCGCACGCGATCCCCGCCGCCTTCAGCACCCCCTGCGCGCCCGCGAGTTCGACGCCCAGGTCGGCCTCCCGGTATCCGCGTACGACAGCGCGCACCTCGCGCTGCGACTCCTGCGCGATGCGCTGCACCTCGATCATCTGCTCCACGGCGTCCGGTCGTCCCCGTCGGGCCAGTTGCACGGCCAGCTCGCTCTTCAGGGCGATCACCGCCAGATTCCGGCCCATCACGTCGTGCAGATCCCGCCCGAACCGGAGCCGCTCCTCGGCGACGGCGAGCCGGGCCCGGGTGTCACGGGCCTCGTCGAGCCGGTAGACGGCGTCGAGCAGCCACACGGAGAAGACGGAGGTGAAGGCGAGGAATCCGCCGCCGATGAACACCGCGGTCATCGTCGCCAGAGTGGCCGGTCCGGGCAGCCCGACCGGGAACGCCACGATCCCGGCGCCCAGCGCGAAGCCGGCGACGACCGCGA
Organism: Streptomyces sp. NBC_00016; assembly: GCF_045040885.1. Lineage (NCBI taxonomy): Bacteria > Bacillati > Actinomycetota > Actinomycetes > Kitasatosporales > Streptomycetaceae > Streptomyces > Streptomyces sp. NBC_00016. Next base: position 5,238,840 of record NZ_CP108304.1, read on the forward strand.
GCACCCGTCGTCGTCTGCGCACGCCGAGCGCGGTGAAGCCGGCCCCGAAGACCAGGACGACTCCGAAGACCCCGCCCGCGGCGGTGTCGACGCCCTCGCGGTCCGGACCGTGCTCCGCGATGCCGATCGCGGTGACGGCGACGACCGCGGTGGCCGCGGCCAGGGCCCACAGCAGCCGGACGGGCTGCGGCCGGCGCCCGCGCGTCCAGTCCAGCGCCCGTGACGCCGTCACCGCGCTCAGGACGCAGTGCGCGACCGTCATCGCCGGCAGCCACCACCCCGTGCCGGTCCGCAGCCCGCCGGTGAACGGCAGTCCCACCGCCATGAACTCGGCCACGGCGAAGAAGTGGAACGACCACCGCGTGTATGTCTCGACCTTCGCGGGCGTGCTCTTCCGCCCCCACCAGCCCCACGGCCTGCGCATCCGCACGCCCCCCGTCTCCCCGTACTCCCGGCGCCGCTCGTACCTCAGCGCCGGGGCTCCCATCGGAACCACCGGCGTACAGCAAACACCGCCAGCAGGGTCCAGGCCAGCGCGGTCGCCAGGGCGCCCAGGGCCTCGTACGCCGACAGACCTCCGGTCCAGCCGCCGCGTATCAGGGTGATCACCGGGGACAGGGGCAGCAGTTCGCAGACGGAGGCGAGCCGGTCGGGCAGCAGTTCCAGGGGGACGGTCACGCCGGAGCCGGTCATCGACACGAGCACCATGGGCATCGTGGTGACCTGTGCGCTCTCTACGGTCCGGGTCACCGCCGCCGTGACCGCCGCCAGCGCCGCGCACATCACCAGGCCCAACAGCACTCCCAGGACGGCGAGATGAGGGGCCTTGGGGGCCGGCACGTCGAGCAGGACCGTGCAGCCGGCCACCAGCACCAGGGACTGCACCAGCCCCGTGGCGACGACGGGCAGCGCCGCCCCGCCGAGGATCTCCGGATCCCGCAGCTCACCGGTACGCAGCCGCTTCAGCACCAGCTCCTCGCGCCGGGCGGTGTAGATGGCCGCCAGCGCCGAGTACACCCCGAACAGCAGCGAGAAGCCGATCGCGGCGGGCAGCAGCACCAGGCCGACGCTGAGCCCGACGTCCTCCACGTCCATGTCCTCGACCACCGACGCCAGGCTCACCGGCAGCACCAGCGGCAAGAAGACGGCCGCGATGATCGTGCTCCTGCTCCGCCCGAGCAGGGTCAGCTCGGCGCGGGCGAGGGCGGCCATCCGGCTCGCGGGAGTCGTGACCGCACGGCCGACCGCACGGGTGGCCGGGTCCTTCACCGATGCCCCGCTCATGCCGCGACCTCCTCGGTCTCGTCGTTCCTCGACGCCTCCCGGGCGATCCCCAGGAACGCCTCCTCCAACGAGGCCGACCGCACATCCAGCCTGCGCAGCGCGACCTGGGCCCGCTCGGCCCACACCAGGAGCCCGGTCGCCGTCCGCTGGAGCTCCCGGGTGCGCAGCCGTACGACGCGCCCGTCGACCTCGTGACCGCACACACCCAGCTCGCCCAGCGGAGGCAGATCGCCCACGAAGTACCCCTCGGGCAGTTCGAAGGTGATCCGGGACGGCTGGGCGCCGGTCACCTCGGCGGGTGTCCCGGCGGCCGCGATACGGCCCTTGTGCAGGATGGCCAGCCGGTCGGCGAGGTTCTCCGCCTCTTCCAGGTAGTGCGTGGTCAGCAGCACCGTCGTACCGGCGTCGCGCAGGGCGCGCACCAGGTCCCAGGTGTCCCGGCGGCCCTCGGCGTCCAGACCGGTGGTCGGCTCGTCCAGGAACAGCACCTCGGGTTCTCCGAGGACGGCGAGCGCCAGGTCGAGACGCCGCCGCTCACCGCCGGACAACTGCTTGACCCGGACGTCGGCCCGCCCGGCGAGCCCGACCAGTGCCAGGGCCTCCCCGATCGGGCGGGCGCGGCTCACACAGCCGGCCCACATGCGCGCGGTCTCGGCGACGGTCAGCTCGGAGGGGAAGCCGCCCTCCTGGAGCATCACGCCGGTGCGCGGCCGGACGGCGGCGCGCTCGGCGTACGGATCGTGGCCGAGAACCCTGATCCGCCCGCCGTCGGGGCGGGCGAGCCCCTCCAGCAACTCGACCGTCGATGTCTTTCCGGCGCCGTTGGTGCCGAGCAGCGCGAAGATCTCACCGCGGTCGACGTGGAAGGAGATCCCACGGACCGCTTCGAACCCGCCCCCGTACACACGCCGGAGGTCGGTGACCTCGATCACGTGTTCATTCGTGTCCATGCCTCAAGCCTCCCCGTGGGCGGAGGCCGGCAGCAGTGCGAGGTGTCACCACTCCGTATGACAAATGTCAGACGGCCGCTCGCGTCACGCACCCGCTCACGGCACACGAAAAGACCCCGGTCCATTGGACCGGGGTCTGATTCCCGAGCGGACGACGAGGCTCGAACTCGCGACCTCAACCTTGGCAAGGTTGCGCTCTACCAACTGAGCTACGTCCGCATTGCCTCCGACCGGCTTTCACCGATCGGCGCGAGCACCACCCTACCTGATCCACAGCAGTGGTCAGACAGGTCATGCAGAGCGGGTGACAGGGATCGCACACTGCGCCTTCCCCCTGGAAGGGGGATGTTCTACTACTGAACTACACCCGCGTGTACTCCGTGAGCTGGGCTTTTCGGCCTGGCCCCTCGGCGTGCTCCAGACTCTAGCTGACCAGGAGGGGTGCAGCGCAAGTCGGTACGTTCGAGGGGCCGGTGACCGGCCGTCGGCCCGCGGCTCACGGGGAGCCGATCAGCGGGTGCGGCTCACTGGGCGTCGGCGAACGCCTCGTAGACCTTCTTGGGGATGCGGCCGCGCGCCGGCACCTCCAGCTTGTTGGCCTGGGCCCAGGCCCGGACGGCCGCGGGGTCGGGAGCGACCTCCGTCTGCTTGTACGCCTTGCCGGACCTCGACCGCTTGCGGCCGGCGTCGACGTAGGGCTCGAGAGCCTTACGCAGTTTCTTGGCATTGGCTTCATTCAGGTCGATCTCGTACGACTTGCCGTCGAGCCCGAAGGCGATCGTTTCCGCCGCTTCCGAGCCGTCGATGTCGTCAAAGAGAGTGACCACGACCTTCTGCGCCACGAATATCGGTCCCTTCGTGCGACACCTCTGCGATGACGTGCCAAGACGTCACGGAGATGTCGACTGTCCGCCTGTTATGGGGCAAAGTATCGGCTATTGACAATTCATTTGTACAGTGCCCGGCATTGCAATGTGAAGCTCGACTAAATCTGCCCGCGTGTCCCAGGGCAATAGGGAACGTCGGCGCACCCCGGATCTTTCCCTGAAATTTTCGCCAAGGCACTGGTCCGATACCCGATCGTGATGGCGCTCACGTAGTTTCCTACAACTCTACCCGCGTAGAAATTTTGTACGGGTAGTCTGAAGACACCTGTTGGAGACACCCGCAGGCACCTGCTCAGCACCACACCACCGGGAGTGCCAGTGGCACGCGTCGTAGTCGACGTCATGCTCAAGCCGGAGATCCTCGACCCCCAGGGCCAGGCGGTGCAGCGCGCACTGCCGCGGCTGGGTTTCGAAGGCATCTCCGACGTACGTCAGGGAAAGCGATTCGAACTGGAAGTTGACGGGCCGGTCGACGAGGCCGCCCTCGCCCGCATCCACGATCTTGCGGAATCCTTCCTCGCGAACACCGTGATCGAGGACTTCACCGTCAAGGTCGAGTCGGAAGAAGCAGTCGCGGGAGCCGCGAAGTGACCGCTCGTATTGGCGTCGTCACTTTCCCGGGCAGCCTCGACGACCGGGACACTCAGCGTGCGATCCGGCTCGCGGGTGCCGAACCCGTCGCTCTCTGGCACAAGGACAAGAACCTCCATCAGGTGGACGCCGTGGTGCTGCCCGGCGGTTTCTCCTACGGCGACTATCTGCGTGCCGGAGCCATCTCCCGCTTCTCGCCGGTGATGGAGACCGTCATCGAGCAGGCGAAGGCCGGTCTTCCGGTCCTGGGTATCTGCAACGGCTTCCAGATCCTCACGGAGGCCCACCTGCTTCCCGGCGGGATGCTCGGCAACGACCACCTCCACTTCATCTGCCGCGACCAGAAGCTGCGGGTGGAGAACGCGGAGACCGCCTGGACCGCCGACTACGAGGCGGGCCAGGAGATCCACATCCCGCTGAAGAACATGGACGGCCGGTACGTCGCCGACGAGCGCACCCTCGACCAGCTCGAGGCCGAGGGCCGGGTCGTCTTCCGCTACCTGGACGTCAACCCCAACGGCAGCCTCCGCGACATCGCCGGCATCACCAACGAGGCCGGCAACGTCGTGGGCCTCATGCCGCACCCGGAGCACGCCGTCGAGCCCCTCGTCGGCTCCGGCCGCACCGACGGTCTCCCGTTCTTCACCTCGATCCTCAAGAAGCTGGTCAACGCATGAGCCGGACGCCTCTGGACACGGTCGAGCACGCGGCCGAGACCCCCGACGTCGAGCTGCCCTGGGCCGAACTCGGTCTGAAGAAGGACGAGTACGAGCGCGTGGTCGAGATCCTCGGCCGCCGCCCGACCGGCGCCGAGCTGGCCATGTACTCGGTCATGTGGTCCGAGCACTGCTCGTACAAGTCCTCCAAGGTCCACCTCCGCCAGTTCGGTGAGAAGGCCCCCCAGTCCGACGCGCTGCTCGTGGGCATCGGCGAGAACGCGGGCGTCGTCGACGTCGGCCAGGGCTACGCGGTCACCTTCAAGGTCGAGTCGCACAACCACCCCTCGTACGTCGAGCCCTACCAGGGCGCTGCCACGGGCGTGGGCGGCATCGTCCGCGACATCATCGCGATGGGCGCGCGTCCGGTCGCGGTCGTGGACCCGCTGCGTTTCGGCGCCGCCGACCACCCCGACACCAAGCGCGTCCTGCCGGGCGTCGTGGCCGGCATCGGCGGCTACGGCAACTGCCTGGGCCTGCCGAACATCGGCGGCGAGGTCGTCTTCGACGCCTGCTACCAGGGCAACCCGCTGGTCAACGCCGGTGCCATCGGTGTGATGCGGCACGAGGACATCCACCTCGCGAAGGCCTCCGGCGCCGGCAACAAGGTCATCCTCTACGGGGCCAGGACCGGCGGCGACGGCATCGGCGGCGCGTCGATCCTCGCCTCCGAGACCTTCGACGACGCCAAGCCGTCGAAGCGCCCGGCCGTGCAGGTCGGCGACCCCTTCCAGGAGAAGCTGCTCATCGAGTGCACCCTGGAGGCCTTCCGGGAGAAGCTCGTCGTCGGCATCCAGGACCTCGGCGCGGCCGGCCTGTCCTGTGCGACGTCCGAGCTGGCCTCCAACGGCTCCGGCGGCATGCGCGTCACCCTGGACGACGTGCCGCTGCGCGACTCCACGCTCTCGCCCGAGGAAATCCTCATGAGCGAGTCGCAGGAGCGCATGTGCGCGGTCGTCGAGCCGGCGAAGGTCGAGCGGTTCCTGGAGATCTGCGACAAGTGGGACGTCATCGCGACCGTCATCGGTGAGGTGACCGACGGCGACCGGCTGGAGATCTTCTGGCACGGCGGCAAGATCGTCGACGTCGACCCGCGGACCGTGGCCCACGACGGCCCGGTCTACGAGCGCCCCTACGCCCGCCCGGAGTGGCAGGACGCTCTCCAGGCGGACGACGCGAACCGGCTGGCCCGGCCCACGACCGGCGCCGAGCTCAAGGACCAGGTGCTCAAGCTGGTCGCCTCGCCCAACCAGGCGTCCAAGAAGTGGATCACCTCGCAGTACGACCACTTCGTGCAGGGCAACACCGTCCTGGCGCAGCCCGAGGACTCCGGCATGATCCGGATCGACGAGGAGACCGGCCTCGGCGTCGCCATCGCGACCGACGGCAACGGCCGGTACGCCAAGCTCGACCCGTACGCGGGCGCGCAGCTGGCCCTCTCCGAGGCCTACCGGAACGTGGCGACGACCGGCGCCAAGCCGCTCGCCGTCTCCGACTGCCTGAACTTCGGCTCGCCCGAGGACCCGGCGGTGATGTGGCAGTTCGCGGAGGCCGTCCGCGGCCTCGCGGACGCCTGCCAGCAGCTGGGCACCCCGGTGACCGGCGGCAACGTCTCCCTCTACAACCAGACGGGCGAGGTGGCCATCCACCCGACCCCGGTGGTGGCCGTGCTCGGTGTGATCGACGATGTCGCGCGCCGCACGCCCGTCGCCTTCCAGGAGGAGGGCCAGCTGCTCTACCTCCTCGGCGACACGCGTGAGGAGTTCGGCGGTTCGGCCTGGTCCCAGGTCATCCACGACCACCTGGGCGGTCTGCCGCCGAAGGTCGACCTGGAGCGGGAGCGGCTGCTCGGCGAGATCCTGATCTCCGCCTCCCGCGACGGCATGATCGACGCCGCGCACGACCTGTCCGACGGCGGTCTGATCCAGGCGGTCGTCGAGTCGGCGCTGCTCGGCGGCAAGGGCGCGCGGCTGGTCGTACCGGACGGGCTCGACGCCTTCACCCTCCTGTTCTCCGAGTCGGCGGGCCGTGCCGTGGTGGCCGTCCCGCGCTCCGAGGAGCTGCGTTTCAACGACATGTGCGGGGCGCGCGGCCTGCCCGTCACCCGCATCGGTGTCGTCGACGGCGACACGGTCGAGCTCCAGGGTGAGTTCGAGCTGTCCCTGGAGGAGCTGCGCAAGGCTCACGAGGACACCATCCCGGCGCTGCTCGCGTAAGCACCACCCGCGGCATCCGTACGGCGGTCAAGGCCTCGTCCGTTCCCACGGGCGGGGCCTTCGTCGTGCCGTCCCACGGTCGCGCAGAGCGGGACGGCACCGGTGTCACAGGCGGCCACTAGGCTCACCGCCATGCCCCCGGCCAGGAAACGCACCCGCGCGTACGACCCCGTCAAGATCCGTGCCGCGGTCACCGCGCAGTTCGCACACGTACGGCGGGCGGTGTCCGGCCTCGGCCCCGAGCAGCTCGCGCTGCCCACGCGGCTGCCGGGCTGGACCGTACGGGACCTGGCCGCGCACGTGACCATGGCGGTGGCGACGGTCGGCCGCAACCTCGACCGGGACGAGCCCCCGAAGGCGGAGCTCACGCTCCTCGAGTGGCCGTTCGCCACCGCTGCCCGGGCCGCGGACATCTCCGACGGCACCCGGGACCTCGCCGCGGCCCACGCCGACCTGAACGCCCTGTTCGCCCGTACCGAGGAGCGCATCGCCGAGGACCTCGCCACCGCCTCCGGGGACCGCCTCCTCGCCACCCGCACCGGCGCGATGACCCTCGCCGACTACCTCGTCACCCGGACGGTCGAACTCGTCGTCCACACCGACGACCTGAACGCCGCCGTCCCCGGCCTGGACATCCCGTACGACCGCCAGGCGCTCGCCGCCGCCACCCGGCTCCTCGCCGACGCCCTCGCCGCCAGGGCGCCCGGTGGCGCGACGGAGGTGCGGATCCCGCCGTACGCCGTCGTGCAGTGTGTCGAGGGCCCCCGGCACACCCGGGGCACCCCGCCCAATGTCGTCGAGACCGACCCGCTGACCTGGATCCGGCTGGCCACGGGCCGGGTGACCTGGCCGGACGCCGTCGAGCAGGCGAAGGTCGCGGCGAGCGGCGAGCGGGCCGACCTCACGGCGCTGCTGCCCCTCATGTCCTGAATCCGACCCCGGGTGGAACCGACCGCCCCACCCGTCCCGTCGAACCGGCATGTACAGGCAGAGGCACAGCCCTACGCACACGTACAAGCAGCGCCTGACGCTGACCGCGGCCGTCCTGCTCATCCCGCTCGCCGCGGCCTGCGGCAGCGAGAAGGCGGACGGTGAGCAGCCCGGCAGCGGGGCGGTGAGCGCCGAGCAGCCCGTCACCGGTGTCCGCTGGAACGTCGACAGCGTCACCGTGGACGGCGCCACCCACCGCGCCCCGGCCGGCGCGCACGTCGAGATCCGCGACGGCAAGGCGGCAGGCAGTTACGGCTGCAACAACTTCACCGCGAAGGCCGCCGTCGAGGGCGACAGCATCCGGTTCAGCGACGCCAGGTCGACCAGGATGGCCTGCGCGGACCAGCCGATGGACTTCGAGCGCACGCTGGCCGGCACCCTCGCCGAGGGAGCCCTGAGCACCGAGGTCGACGGCACCACGCTGACGCTCGCCACGGCCGACGGCGATCAGGTCCTGCTGACCAGGAAATGACCCGCGGGCGGCTCCCCGGCGCCGGGGAGGCGTGCCCGCCGGCCCCGATGGTGTGCGACACCTCACTCGCCCCCGCGGAACGGCTGCTCGGACGGTCGCCCCCGGGGCCCGTCCGGCCATCCAATGGATCACCATATCCGGCCATTGACCTGCGGAAATGAGTCGATCATGGAGGTAGTGGCCGACCGGTGATCGAGTTACCGGCGGGTATCCCCAATTCGGACCAGTGGTCGATCTCGCCTACACTCGGTGGCGTGCCACGTGGTGACGGTCGACTCAGTCATGATCTGCTCCCCGGCGAGAAAGGCCCCCAGGACGCTTGCGGCGTCTTCGGAGTCTGGGCTCCCGGTGAAGAGGTCGCCAAGCTCACTTACTTCGGGCTCTACGCCCTTCAGCATCGAGGTCAGGAATCCGCGGGGATCGCGGTCAGCAACGGCTCCCAGATCCTCGTCTTCAAGGACATGGGCCTCGTGTCCCAGGTCTTCGACGAGACCTCGCTCGGTTCGCTCCAGGGTCATATCGCGGTCGGACACGCCCGCTACTCGACCACCGGGGCCTCCGTGTGGGAGAACGCCCAGCCGACGTTCCGTGCCACCGCGCACGGCTCGATCGCGCTCGGTCACAACGGCAACCTCGTCAACACCGCCCAGCTCGCCGAGATGGTCGCCGACCTGCCCAAGCAGGAAGGCCGCACCCCGCGCGTCGCGGCGACCAACGACACCGACCTGCTCACCGCGCTGCTCGCGGCCCAGGTCGACGAGGACGGCAAGCCGCTGACCATCGAGGAGGCGGCCCACCAGGTCCTTCCGCAGGTCAAGGGCGCCTTCTCGCTCGTCTTCATGGACGAGCACACCCTCTACGCCGGCCGCGACCCGCAGGGCATCCGCCCGCTGGTCCTCGGCCGTCTGGAGCGCGGCTGGGTGGTCGCCTCCGAGTCCGCCGCCCTGGACATCTGCGGCGCCGCCTACGTCCGTGAGATCGAGCCCGGCGAGTTCATCGCCATCGACGAGAACGGACTGCGGACCTCCCGGTTCGCGGAAGCGAAGCCCAAGGGCTGTGTCTTCGAGTACGTGTACCTGGCCCGCCCGGACACCGACATCGCCGGCCGGAACGTGTACCTCTCCCGCGTGGAGATGGGCCGCAAGCTGGCCAAGGAAGCGCCGGTCGACGCCGACCTGGTGATAGCGACCCCGGAGTCCGGCACCCCGGCCGCCATCGGTTACGCGGAGGCCTCCGGCATCCCCTTCGGCGCGGGTCTCGTGAAGAACGCGTACGTCGGCCGGACGTTCATCCAGCCCTCGCAGACCATCCGCCAGCTCGGTATCCGCCTGAAGCTGAACCCGCTGAAGGAAGTCATCAAGGGCAAGCGTCTGGTCGTCGTCGACGACTCGATCGTGCGCGGCAACACCCAGCGGGCCCTCGTCCGCATGCTCCGCGAGGCGGGCGCGGCCGAGGTCCACATCCGGATCTCCTCGCCGCCCGTGAAGTGGCCCTGCTTCTTCGGCATCGACTTCGCCACGCGCGCGGAGCTCATCGCCAACGGCATGACCATCGACGAGATCGGCACCTCCCTGGGCGCCGACTCCCTCTCCTACATCTCCATCGACGGCATGATCGAGGCGACCACCATCGCCAAGCCGAACCTCTGCCGCGCCTGCTTCGACGGCGAGTACCCGATGGAGCTCCCGGACCCCGAGCTGCTCGGCAAGCAGCTCCTGGAGACCGAGCTGGCCGCGGGTCCCGCAGCCACGGCCGCGGCTGACGCCATCCGTCGCCCGTAGCGCCGCAGAGCCCCGTTTCACCAACCCGAAAGATCCCAGGCAATGTCTTCTGTGTCTGATCAGTCCCCTCCGGCCACGGGCAGTGCCTCCGGCGCGTCCTACGCGGCCGCCGGAGTCGACATCGAGGCGGGCGACCGCGCCGTAGAGCTGATGAAGGAGTGGGTGAAGAAGACGCAGCGCCCCGAGGTCCTCGGCGGCCTCGGCGGCTTCGCCGGCCTCTTCGACGCCTCCGCCCTCAAGCGTTTCGAGCGTCCGCTGCTCGCCTCCGCCACGGACGGCGTCGGCACGAAGGTCGACGTCGCGCGCCAGCTCGGTGTGTACGACACCATCGGTCACGACCTGGTCGCCATGGTCATGGACGACATCGTGGTGTGCGGCGCCGAACCGCTGTTCATGACCGACTACATCTGCGTCGGCAAGGTCCACCCCGAGCGGGTCGCCGCCATCGTCAAGGGCATCGCCGAGGGCTGCGTGCTCGCCGGCTGCGCCCTGGTCGGCGGCGAGACGGCCGAGCACCCGGGTCTGCTGGGCGAGGACGACTTCGACGTCGCCGGCGCCGGTACGGGCGTCGTGGAGGCCGACCGGCTGCTCGGCCCGGATCGTATCCGCACGGGTGACACGGTGATCGCCATGGCGGCCTCCGGTCTTCACTCGAACGGATACTCCCTGGTCCGGCACGTCCTGCTGAAGCAGGCCGGGCTGTCCCTGGAGGCGCGGATCGACGACCTCGGCCGCACCCTCGGCGAGGAGCTCCTGGAGCCCACCAAGATCTACTCGCTGGACTGTCTGGCGCTCACCCGCACGACGGACGTGCACGCCTTCTCGCACATCACCGGCGGCGGCCTCGCGGCCAACCTGGCCCGGGTGATCCCGGACGGGCTGCACGCCGTCGTGGAGCGCTCCACCTGGACCCCGGCCCCGATCTTCGACCTGGTCGGCAGGACCGGCTCCGTCGAGCGCCTGGAGCTGGAGAAGACCCTGAACATGGGCGTCGGCATGATGGCGATCGTGCCCGAGGAGTCGACGGACGTGGCCCTGGCGACGCTGGCCGACCGCGGCGTGGAGGCCTGGGTCGCCGGCGAGATCACCGAACGCGGCGAGCACGCGACGGGCGCGGAGCTGGTCGGGGACTACGCCGGCTGAGGACCGGGCGGGCCCGCGACCGGGCAGGCCCATGACCGCGTAGGCAGCACAAGACCCGGTCGGTGACCGAAGTCACCGACCGGGCGGGTGCTCAGTACAAGGTCAAGCGCCGCGACGGTGTTGCGAGGAATCCTCGCCGTCATCCTCGTCGTCGTCCCCGTACAGCTCGGCGTACCGGGCGTACGGGTCGTCGTCTTGCTCATCGTCATCGTCATCGTCCTCGAATGGCTCACCATTCGGCGGAATATTCGATGGCGATGCGCCCAGCTCTTCGGCCAGGCGTGAGAGATCTGTCCCGCCGCTGTTGTACTTCAGCTGGCGGGCGACCTTCGCTTGCTTGGCCTTGGCCCGGCCGCGCCCCATGGCTCGACCCCCTCAACGACGGGGCTCGACGGCCCCAGGTTGACACGCGTTCATGATCCAGGACGGTCTCTCCGTGGAGAGCCCGTCGTAGGGCTCCCACGGTACCTGAGCCCACGCCCGTACGGTACGTCGCCCGTAGCACGCGCGTGTGCGCAGCACCTTTCGGTCGCCCCGTCCTCGCTGGTCAGTGGCGATTTTAACCACTTATCGGCGGCCGACCCGCCGGGAAGAGTGAGAGTTCTCTCCAACTTTCCTCCCGGCGGTACCGCGGAGACCCCCTCAGGGGTCGCCGCAGGGCCCTACGCGAGGGTCACCAGCCGCGCGCCTGGGCGGCCTCGTGCATCCGCTGCTCGGCGATCCGGTCGGCCGCAGCGGCCGGCGGAATCCCGTCCGCCTTCGCACGAGCGAAGATGGCGAGCGTGGTGTCGAAGATCTTCGCGGCCTTCGCCTTGCACCGCTCGAAGTCGAAACCGTGCAGCTCGTCGGCGACCTGGATGACGCCGCCGGCGTTCACCACGTAGTCCGGCGCGTAGAGGATCCCGCGGTCGGCGAGGTCCTTCTCCACCCCCGGGTGGGCGAGCTGGTTGTTGGCCGCGCCACAGACGATCTTCGCCGTCAGTACCGGCACGGAGTCGTCGCTCAGCGCACCGCCGAGCGCGCAGGGCGCGTAGATGTCGAGCCCGTCGATCTCGATCAGGCGCTCGGTGTCGGCGACCACCCCCACCGAGGGGTGCTTGTCGGCGATCCGCTGGACGGCTTCCTGGCGCACATCCGTGATCACGACCCGGGCGCCCTCCGCCAGCAGGTGCTCCACCAGGTGGTGGCCGACCTTGCCGACGCCCGCGATGCCGACCGTGCGGTCCCGCAGCGACGGGTCGCCCCACAGGTGCTGCGCGGAGGCCCGCATGCCCTGGTAGACACCGAAGGCGGTCAGCACGGACGAGTCGCCGGCCCCGCCGTTCTCCGGTGAGCGCCCGGTCGTCCAGCGGCACTCGCGGGCCACGACGTCCATGTCGGCGACGTAGGTGCCGACATCGCAGGCGGTCACGTACCGACCGCCGAGCGAGGCCACGAAACGGCCGTACGCGAGCAGCAGCGCTTCGGTCTTGATCGTGTCGGGATCGCCGATGATCACGGCCTTGCCGCCGCCGTGGTCCAGACCGGCCATGGCGTTCTTGTACGACATCCCGCGCGCGAGGTTCAGCGCGTCGGCGACGGCCTCCGCCTCGGTCGCGTACGGGTAGAAGCGGGTACCGCCGAGGGCCGGGCCCAGAGCGGTGGAGTGGAGGGCGATGACGGCCTTGAGGCCGCTGGCGCGGTCCTGGCAGAGCACGACTTGCTCATGGCCACCCTGGTCCGAGTGGAACAGGGTGTGCAGTACATCAGCAGGTGCGCCGGAAACGTCGGTCACTGTGGTGACTCCCGGGTATCGAGCGGCGGTCGGGACGCAGGCACCGTAAGGGTGGCGGGCCTGATGGACTGAGAGTAGAGCCTGCCCGGCCCGCCGACCTCGCAGTGTCGGGGATCACCTTCTCCCGGAGTACCGCCGTGGGACGATTCGCAGGGTTTCCCGATCGGCCGAAGGGGGAGGGAGCAGGCGTGCCCAAGGTGTCCTCGGTGGTCGTTCCGTACGCGGTCTATCTGCGTGTGTACGAGCCGCTGGCCGCCTTCTCCGAGCCCGAGCGCACCCACTGGGCGCGCTACGCCGGCCGCCCCGAGCTCCCCTCCTACCAGGACGAGCTGCGCCGCTCGCTGGCCGACCTGCTGCCCACCCCGCCGGTCGCGGTGCCCGTGCACGAGAGCGGCGACGCGTTCCTGGCCCAGGTGGACGGGGTGCTCTGTGTCTGCCCCTGGCGCACCCGGCTGCGCGGCTGGCTGGCCCTGGCGGAGCTGGACGACGAGCTGCCCCGGCCGGTCCTGGAGGCGGCACTGCCCGAGGTCGTACGCCTGGAGGCCGCCAAGGACCACGAGCGGTGGCTGGAACGCAACCCCGATGCCCGCCCCTGGATCCGTACCGCCGTCTGGCAGGTGCCCCTGAACTGGTTCGTGCTCGTCTCCGACGAGGAGCGGGAGTACGAGAAGGGGACGGCGGAGGTGGCCCCCGTGCTGCGCTACCGCACCCCGATGGTGCAGGCGCGGCGCAGGGTGGCCCGGTCGCTGCGGACGCTGAAGGACACCATGGACGGCGGGCCGCTCGTCGAAGGCCTGGTGGACGTGGGGCGCTGGCTCGAGGAGTTCCACCCGCGTTCGCTGGTGGAACTGGATTACGGCGGTCTGGTGCACGTGCTGCCGGCCGGTGATCTGGAGGACGATCACTCGGCGAAGGACGTGGCCGAGGGCATCGAGGCACTGCGGGTCGGCGACGGCGTGGCGGCGGGCGAGGCGTACGCCCGGCTCGTGGAGCGGTGGCGTTCCGTACGGGAGCGGCGCTCGGCGAACTGACGGCCGCCGTGGGTCCGCACGGCCGCCGACCTCCCGCGCTTGCTGTGATCTGACGATGTGACAGACGCGACAGCGCTTTCATTAGTGACGTACGTCACGGCCGTGAAGCAGTGGAACAGCGTACGGTCAACCGCACTTCACGGAACTGACGGGACGTAGGTCCCGATCCGGGCTTATGTCGCAAGGGTGATGGAACGCACGTACACGGCCCTTGCGTCGGTTGCCCCTCCTCGTGCCAAAATAGGACAAGGAGTCCGGGGAGGGCTCCGTCCGCCTGCTTATGTTCCACTGTGGGGGGAAATCTCAGCATTGCAGCGCTTTGGGGGGTCTGATGCCTCCTGATCGTCCTGTGACTGATCGTCACAGTGGCGTGACTGTCCGCTATGGCATGGTCCATCGGCTTCCGTCGCCGATGAACACCTGGGGGGCAATTCCATCGGTTTGGCCGACGCGGCTGGACGGATGGTGTAGTTGTAGTGCCGAGGACAAGCCGTTCGTCCTATAACCGACTCGACTCGCGTCCGCCATTTCGGGCAACGCGGGTCAAGGTGCAGAATTTAGAGGAAAGAACCGAGAAGGTTCGGTTCTCCCGAGGAGGCCGCTCATGACCGCTCGCACCCCTGATGCTGAGCCGCTGCTGACCCCGGCTGAGGTCGCCACCATGTTCCGCGTCGACCCCAAGACGGTCACGCGGTGGGCGAAGGCCGGCAAGCTCACATCGATTCGTACGCTCGGCGGACATCGCCGTTATCGCGAGGCCGAGGTCCGCGCACTGCTTGCGGGTATCCCGCAGCAGCGCAGCGAGGCCTGAACAAGTGAATAACCGGGCAACACGTCAGGTCCCCCAACCTGTTCGGACGCCCGAAACCTAGCTACAAGCGACGTGGGTCCTGCCCCAACAGGCCCCTCGCCCACTGGGAACGTCGTCGATCGCGCTGGACTCCGCCGGGTCCAGCGCGATCTTTTTTGTGCGCTTGAGACAGCTTGAGGGCGCTCGGCGGGTCGTATCAGGTGGCTCTGTGAGCGGCCTTGTCGGAGTCTGAGGAGGCTCTGGGAGGGTTCCGGGGGGCATCCTCCGGAGTGGTGCAATTGCACATATAAAATTGACCAGTTGTAGGAGCCTGGTAAGAACCCGGGTTTTCAAAACTCATGCCGTGACACCCGTCACATGCCAGGAGCCTTGTTGCCTCTGGCTCATGTGCGCTAGAGGAGGCTCGCGGTCCAGCTCCCCACGCGGGTACGGCCGTTGACGGACGCGAGTGCGGGCGCCGGCGCGGCCGGAGGCCATGAGGGCGCCGGATCACGCCGTCGAGGGAGTCTCGCCCTCCACGGCCCCTCCAGAGGCCTCCGGGCCCCGTGGGGCGACGTCCATGGCCAGCCGCAGCAGGCGGTGGCAGATCGGGCAGTGGCGGGTCAGATGCCGGTAGGGGGTCGCGGCCGACAGGTGCGCGCGAAGCAGTGCCCGCGTCTCGTGCCTGACCGATGCCGCCATGCCCCACCTCCGTCGGGGCCACGCGAGAACGGGCCCTGGCTTCTGGGGTACCGGCGGAAGCCGACGGCGTCAAGGGAGCGGCCGAGGGAGCGGCGGACAACGCAGAGAGCCCGGATCCGAAGATCCGGGCTCTCTGTCACTCTTTCACTGCGGTCCTGACGGGATTTGAACCCGCGGCCTCCACCTTGACAGGGTGGCGAGCACTCCAAACTGCTCCACAGGACCAGGTTTTGCGGCACTTGATGTTGCGTTGCGCTGCGAGAAGGACTGTACAGGAGGGTGAGCCCGGTGGTCGAACTCACCCTCCGTGCGGGAGCCGTTACGGCGCCAGCGCGTCGATCGCCTTCACGATCCGCTTGTCGGAGACCGCGTACGCCGTGCCCAGCGCGTGGGCGAAATAGCTGACCCGGAGCTCCTCGATCATCCAGCGGACGTCCAGGACCTGCTGGGGAACCGGCCGGCCCTGCGGCAGCTGCTCCAGCAGCCACGCGTACTCGTCCTGCATCTCGTGGACCTTCTCCATGCGGCTGGTGTCCCGCTGGACGCCGGTCGGCATCTGCTGGAGCCGCCGGTCCGCGGCCACCAGGTAGCGCATGAGGTCGGGCAGGCGGCGCAGCCCCGCCCAGGTCACGAAGCCGGGCTTCACGAGGGCGTCCAGCTGTTTGCGCACGTCCGCCAGGTTCGCGAGCAGCACGGGGCTGCGTACGCCCTTCAGACGGCGCTCACAGGCCTGCCAGGCGGCCAGGACCTGCTGCACCTGCCCGACCGTCCGCACCGTCGTGTCGACGATCTCCGCGCGCACCTTGTCGTAGAGCTTCCGGTACGACTCCTCGTCCCAGGCCGGACCGCCGAAGTCGGCGATCAGCCGGTCCGCCGCCGCCATCGCGCAGTCGTCGAACAGCGCCTGGATCGAACCGTGCGGATTCGCGGACAGCGCGAGCTTCTGGGCGTTCGTCAGCTTCTCGGATGCGAACTTTGCCGGATTGACCGGGATGGTGCGCAGGATCAACCGGCGCGTGCCCTTCCACATCGCCTCCGCCTGCTCCGCCTCCGTGTCGAAGAGGCGCACGGACACGGTGTCGCCGTCGTCGACGAGCGCCGGATACGCCTTCACCGGCTGGCCCGCGCGGCGGGTCTCGAAGACGCGGGCGAGCGAGCCGATCGTCCAGTCCGTCAGACCCGAACGCTCCAGGGACTCGCCGCCCTGCCGTTCGGCGGTGGCCGCGGCCGCCTGCGAGATGGCCTGCCTCGCCTTCGGTCTCAGCCGGAGCTTCAGGGTCTCGAGATCCTTGTCCTCGGCCAGGTTGCGGCGCCGCTCGTCGACGATCCGGAAGGTGATCCTCAGATGGTCGGGGAGCCGCGACCAGTCGAAGTCGTCGGCCTCGAACGGGACGCCGACCATGCGCTTCAGCTCACGCGCCATGGTCGTCGTGAGCGGCTCCTGAAGGGGCACCGCCCGGTCCAGGAAACGCTTCGCGAAGTTCGGCGCGGGTACGTAGTGGCGGCGGATCGGCTTGGGGAGGGAACGGATCAGCTCCGTGACGACCTCCTCGCGCAGACCCGGGATCTGCCAGTCGAAGCCCTCGTCCGTGACCTGGTTGAGGACATGGAGCGGGATGTGGACGGTCACGCCGTCCGCGTCCGCGCCCGGCTCGAACTGGTACGTCACCCGGAACTTCAGCTGGCCCTGCCGCCAGGAGTCCGGATAGTCGGCCTTGGTGACGGCCTCCGCCGACTCCCGGATGAGCATCTCCCGCTCGAAGTCCAGGTGATCGGGCTGCTCGTGCCGCTTGTGCTTCCACCACGAGTCGAAGTGCGCGCCGGACACGACGTGTTCGGGCACCCGCTGGTCGTAGAAGTCGAACAGCGTCTCGTCGTCCACCACGATGTCCCGGCGCCGGGCACGGTGCTCCAGCTCCTCGACCTCGCTGAGGAGCCGGCGGTTGTCGGCGAAGAACTTGTGGTGCGTGCGCCAGTCGCCCTCGACCAGCGCGTTGCGGATGAACAGGTCGCGGGAGGTCTCCGGGTCGATCCGCCCGTAGTTGACCTTCCGCTGGGCGATGATCGGGACGCCGTACAGCGTGACCTTCTCGTCCGCCATGACGGCCGCCTGGTCCTTCTCCCAGCGCGGCTCGCTGTACGTCCGCTTGAGCAGGTGGCCGGCGAGCGGCTCGACCCACTCCGGCTCGATCTTCGCGTTGACCCGGGCCCACAGACGGCTCGTCTCCACCAGCTCGGCGGACATCACGAAGCGCGGCTGCTTCTTGAAGAGGGCCGAACCCGGGAAGATCGCGAACTTGGCGCTCCGCGCACCCAGGTACTCGTTCTTGTTGCCGTCCTTCACGTCCTTCATGCCGATGTGCGAGAGCAGCCCGGCGAGGAGCGAGACATGGACGCTCTGCTCGGGCGCGTCCTCCTCGTTCAGATGGATCCCCATCTGCTTGGCGACCGTGCGGAGCTGCGAGTAGATGTCCTGCCACTCACGGATGCGCAGGAAGTTCAGGTACTCCTGCTTGCACATACGCCGGAAGGAGGAGGAGCCGCGTTCCTTCTGCTGCTCGCGCACGTACCGCCACAGGTTGAGATAGGCGAGGAAGTCGCTGGTCTCGTCCTTGAAGCGGGCATGCTGCTGATCGGCCTGGGTCTGCTTGTCGGCCGGGCGCTCGCGCGGGTCCTGGATGGACAGCGCTGCGGCTATCACCATGACCTCGCGGACACAGCCGTTCTTGTCGGCCTCCAGGACCATCCGCGCGAGGCGCGGGTCGACGGGCAGCTGGGCCAGCTTGCGGCCGGTCTGGGTGAGCCGCCGGCGGGGGTCCTTCTCGGCCGGGTCCAGCGCGTTCAGCTCCTGGAGCAGCTGCACGCCGTCGCGGATGTTGCGGTGGTCCGGCGGGTCGATGAAGGGGAACTTCTCGATGTCGCCGAGGCCCGCCGCGGTCATCTGGAGGATGACGCTGGCCAGGTTCGTACGGAGGATCTCGGCGTCCGTGAACTCCGGGCGGGCGAGGAAGTCGTCCTCGTCGTACAGCCGGATGCAGATGCCGTCACTCGTCCGGCCGCAGCGGCCCTTGCGCTGGTTGGCGCTGGCCTGCGAGATCGGCTCGATGGGCAGGCGCTGGACCTTGGTGCGGTGGCTGTAGCGGCTGATGCGGGCGAAGCCGGGATCGATGACGTACTTGATGCCCGGCACGGTCAGGGACGTCTCGGCCACGTTCGTCGCCAGAACGATCCTGCGGCCCGTGTGCTGCTGGAAGACCCGGTGCTGCTCGGCGTGCGAGAGCCGGGCATAGAGGGGCAGCACTTCCGTGAAGCGGTACTTCTTCTTCTCCAGCGCGTCGGCCGTGTCCCGGATCTCCCGCTCACCGGAGAGGAAGACGAGGATGTCGCCCTTCCCTTCGGACTGGAGCTCCTCGACGGCATCGCAGATCGCGGTGATCTGGTCGCGGTCGGCGTCGTCGGAGTCCTCTTCGAGGAGCGGCCGGTAGCGGACCTCCACCGGGTACGTCCGCCCGCTGACCTCGACGATCGGGGCTTCGCCGAAGTGCCGGGAGAAACGCTCCGGGTCGATGGTCGCGGAGGTGATGACGACCTTGAGATCCGGGCGGCGGGGGAGCAGCTGGGCGAGATAGCCCAGCAGGAAGTCGATGTTGAGGGACCGCTCGTGGGCCTCGTCGATGATGATCGTGTCGTACGCGCGCAGCTCGCGGTCGGTCTGGATCTCAGCGAGGAGGATGCCGTCCGTCATCAGCTTCACGAAGGTGGCGTCCGGGTTCACCTGGTCGGTGAACCGCACCTTCCAGCCGACGGCCTCGCCGAGCGGTGTCCTGAGTTCCTCGGCGACCCGCTCGGCCACGGTGCGGGCGGCGATCCGACGGGGCTGCGTGTGCCCGATCATGCCGCGGACGCCGCGCCCCAGTTCGAGACAGATCTTGGGGATCTGCGTGGTCTTGCCGGACCCGGTCTCACCGGCGACGATGACGACCTGGTGATCACGGATGGCGGCCGCGATCTCGTCCTTCCTCTGGCTGACCGGAAGCTGCTCGGGGTACGAGACGGCGGGCACCCGGCCGCGCCGCAGGACCATCCGCTCCTCGACCTGTGCGACCTCCGCCTCGATCTCGGTGAGGACGGCGGCACGGGCCTCCGGCTTGCGGATCCTGCGCGCGCCTTCGAGCCTGCGCCCGAGCCGGTGCGCGTCGCGCAGGGACAGCTCGGTCAGGCGGTGGGCGAGGTCGCCGAGGGCGGGAGTGCCCGGAGCGGAGGCGCCGGGAGTGGGGTGCGTAGACATACGCGATCCAGGATCTCATCTCGGCGAAAGAAGGGGCGAGTGCTTTTGGGCCCGCCCCGTCCGACGCGCAACGACAAAGACCCCCTCCGGGCGACCGGAGGGGGTCTTCGTTCTTGTGGCTGGGGCCGGGGTCGAACCGGCGACCTATCGCTTTTCAGGCGATCGCTCGTACCAACTGAGCTACCCAGCCACGAGGTTTCAGTGAAACCTCAGCGGTCCTGACGGGATTTGAACCCGCGGCCTCCACCTTGACAGGGTGGCGAGCACTCCAAACTGCTCCACAGGACCAAGCTGTTGTGTACGACAGTGTCGCACACGGTGTTGCGTGCCCCCAACGGGATTCGAACCCGTGCTACCGCCTTGAAAGGGCGGCGTCCTAGGCCGCTAGACGATGAGGGCTATCGGCCCGCCTGGGCGCTTCTCAGCGCGTCGGGGACGTCATGAGCATATGGGATGGCGGGGGGTATCGCCAAAACGGTTTACGGGGCCGTCCTGGAGGGGGTTCCGGAGGGACTCACGGACGGGCTGAGCGGCGGGCTGGGGGAGGGAGTCGGAGAGGGGCTCGGGGACGGTGCGGCTCCGGGCAGGTTCTCCTTCGGGAGGTGGCGGCTGACCTCGGCCGTCGTCAGACCCAGGCCGCCGAGTTTGATCTCGTCCCAGGCCTGGAGGCGGCGGGTGTCGCGGTCGAAGTAGAGGATCGACGCCTCGATGGGGTCCGGGTACTTGCCCTCGACGGCACGCAGGCCGCTGCCGCCGGTGGAGCCCTCGACGCGCAGCCGTGTGCCCTTCTTCATGACCTCCATGTCCTCGTGGTGGAGATGCCCGGCCAGGACGAGGGGCACCTCGCCGTCCGTGCCCCGGGCGGCGGAGGGCTCGTGGGCGATGGCCACGTCCGCCGGGGTGCCGGCGTCCCGCTGGGCGCGCAGGGCCTGGGCCAGCCGGGCGCCCGCCTCCTCCTGGGACTCCTCGGCGCCCGGCGCGGAGGAGCGGTCGGGGGTGAACTGGGGGTCGCCGATGCCGGCGAAGCGCAGCCCGGAGAGGGTGACCGCGCGGCCGTCGTCGAGGACGTGCACGTTCTTCATGCCCTCCAGGTAGCGCTGGGTGACGAGCGAGTCGTGGTTGCCCCTGACCCAGACGTAGGGCGCGCCGAGCGTGGCGATGGGGTCCAGGAAGCCGTTCTCCGCGGCCGAGCCGTGGTCCATCGTGTCGCCGGAGTCGACGATCACATTGACCTTGTACTGCTCCACGAGCGAGGCGATGATCTTCCAGCTCGCGGGGTTCAGGTGGATGTCGGACACGTGCAGGACGCGGACGGTGGTCGGGTCCGGCTGGAAGGCGGGGAGCGTGGAGGTGACGTCGTAGAGCTTGGTCACGTTGGTGACCAGGCGGGCGAGTTCCTGCTGGTAGACGTCGAACTCGGTGACGATGCTGCGGGCGTTGCCGACGAGCGAGGGCGCGGAGGACAGCAGGCCCGAGAACCGCGGCTCCAGCACCGACTTGGGGTTCCAGGTGGCGTACGCGGTCGCGCCCGAGGCGGCCAGCAGGGTGAGGGCCAGACCGCCGGCGGCGAGGGCGCGGCGGGGGCGGCGGTAGACGGCGAGGCCGAGGGCGGTGGCGCCGGAGACCACGGCGACGCAGGAGCGGAGCGCGAGGTCGAGAGTGCCGTGCTCGATGTCACGGGCGACCTCGTCCTGGAGGCCGGAGAGGCGTTCGGGGTGGTCGACGAGGGCCTGGGAGCGCTCGGGGTCTAGCTGGTCCACGTTCACGTCGAGGCGGACCGGGGCGATGTGGCTGTCCAGGCTGAGCGCGCCCAGCGGGGAGATGTTGATCTTCGTGCCGCCGGTGACGGACGGGCGCAGGGTCATGGTCGTGTTCATGGGGCCGACGGACACGCGGACGTCCCCGACGATCAGCAGGCCGAGCCAGGCGCCGACGACGACGACGGCGGTCAGGCCGAGAGCGCGGATCCAGGGGTTGGGCCGGGCGGCGAGTTCGGGGACCGGGTTCCCGCTCCGGGCGGGCTTGCGGCGCTTCAGGACTGCGGTGGGGAGACGGGCTCGGACCATTGGTGCCCTATGCCCCGGTCCGGGCGTTGGTATGCGGACGGTTCGCGACCTCCCCCCGGCCGCGTCGTACCGGACAATGGGGCCTGTGCTGGAGATGACGCGTGAGGAGTTCGAGGAACTGGTCGCCGAGGCGCTGGACCGGATTCCGCCGGAGTTGACGCGACTGATGGACAACGTCGCGGTGTTCGTCGAGGACGAACCGGCGGCGGACGATCCCGAGCTGCTCGGGCTGTACGAGGGGACGCCGCTGACGGACCGCGGGGAGTGGTACGCCGGTGTGCTGCCGGACCGGATCACGATCTACCGGGGGCCGACACTGCGGATGTGCGGGACGCGGGAGGAGGTCGTCGCCGAGACGGAGGTCACGGTGGTGCACGAGATCGCCCACCACTTCGGTATCGACGACACACGGCTGCACGCCCTCGGCTACGGCTGAGCCGTCCGGCAGAGGGGCGCGCGTCGGCGCGTGTCTTCTTGCGGGCGCCGGGAGTTGGGCACGTCGACTCCTTACGCCTGCCCCGGAGGTGGCCCCGTGCGCCCCTTGTACGTACCCGTTCGTCTGGCCGCGACGGTCATGGCCGTCGCCGCGGCCGCCGGCTGCATGAGCGTGGGGCACGAGGGGGGCGGCCGGGCCAAGCCGTCGCACTCGGCGGGGCAGCGGGGCGGTGAGGCTCCCGGCGGGGTCTCGGCGGGCTCCGGGGGCGGCTTCGGGATGGGTGCGGCGGGCGGCGACGGCAAGCACGGGCACGGGAAGGGCGGCAAGGGCGGAGCGAGCGCCTCGGCGTCGGCCCCGGCCCCGCCGTCGGCGGGCCGGAGCGCGCCGGCCTCGGCGGGGGCGGTGCGGCCGGGGACGAGCGAGCAGCCGGGGGTGCCGACGCCCACCGGGGCACAGCCGCCCGCGCCCACGCGCTCGCCGGACCCGGAGCCGCCCGCGCCCACGCCGGAGCCGCCGTCCCCCACGCCGGAGCCGACGGTCGCCGAGCCGTCGGCCTCGGCGCACGAGGACGACGGGGGCACGGCGGCGCAGCTGGCGGACCGGGAGCCGGCGCCGGAGGCGGGCTCGCCCGCCTAGACCGGCTACTCCGCCCGGACCGGCTGCTCCGCCCGGACCGCCGGCTGCTCCGCCCGGACCGGCTGCTCCGTCTCGGCCTGTCGTTCGTCTCGGCCTGTCGTCCGTCCCGCGCGGTCGTCCTTCTCGGACAGTCGTTCGCCTCGGTCGGGCGCGCTGGGCCGGGCAGGTCGTCCGTCTCGGGAGGGTCCGTCGCGCAGGTCCTCTCCTCGGGCCCGAGGAGGCCGCTGAGCTGCGGTGATGAGGCTCGGTTTGCCTTCGGTGGTCAGGGTGCTTATAGTGGTAGATCGTTTGATCCCATTTGCCCGGCGCCACCGCAGAGCGCGCCGTGTGGCGCGTACTCTCCCTTGCCGTGGCTGACCGCATAGAGGCGGTCGTAGTGCAATGCGAACACGGAGTTGACGGGCGCGTGCCGACTTGAGACTCCGGAAGGTTTCGCATTCGCATGTCCATTTCCAGTACTGATCACTCCGTCGTGCCCGAGAACAACGACGAGCCGATCAACCTCGAGGCGATCGAGGTCGCGGAGACCGTCGGGGCCGCAGAGGCCATCGCCGAGGCCGTCGAGGCCATCGTCGAGACGCCCGAGGCCCCGAAGACCCCCGAACTCACCTTCGCCGACCTCGGGCTCCCCGAGGGCGTCGTGCGCAAGCTCGCGCAGAACGGCGTGACCAGCCCCTTCCCGATCCAGGCCGCGACCATCCCGGACGCCCTGGCCGGCAAGGACATCCTCGGCCGCGGCCGCACCGGCTCCGGCAAGACCCTCTCGTTCGGTCTGCCGCTGCTGGCGTCGCTGTCCGGCGGCCACACCGACAAGAAGAAGCCCCGCGGCATCATCCTCACGCCGACGCGTGAGCTCGCGATGCAGGTCGCGGACGCGCTTCAGCCGTACGGCGACGTCCTCGGCCTGAAGATGAAGGTCGTCTGCGGCGGTACGTCGATGAGCAACCAGATGTACGCCCTGGAGCGCGGCGTCGACGTCCTCGTCGCCACCCCGGGCCGCCTGCGTGACCTCATCAACCGTGGCGCCTGCTCGCTCGAGAACGTCCAGGTCGCAGTCCTCGACGAGGCCGACCAGATGTCCGACCTGGGCTTCCTGCCCGAGGTCACCGAGCTGCTCGACCAGATCCCCGGCGGCGGCCAGCGCATGCTGTTCTCGGCCACGATGGAGAACGAGATCTCCACGCTGGTCAAGCGCTACCTGAGCAACCCCGTCACGCACGAGGTCGACAGTGCCCAGGGCAACGTCACGACCATGTCGCACCACATCCTGATCGTGAAGCCCAAGGACAAGGCGCCGGTCACCGCCGCGATCGCCTCCCGCAAGGGCCGCACCATCATCTTCGTCCGCACCCAGCTCGGCGCCGACCGTATCGCCGAGCAGCTGCGCGACTCCGGTGTGAAGGCGGACGCGCTGCACGGCGGCATGACCCAGGGCGCGCGGACCCGCACGCTGGCCGACTTCAAGGACGGCTACGTCAACGCGCTCGTCGCGACCGACGTCGCCGCCCGCGGTATCCACGTCGACGGCATCGACCTGGTGCTCAACGTGGACCCGGCCGGCGACCACAAGGACTACCTGCACCGCGCGGGCCGCACCGCGCGGGCCGGCCGTACCGGCACGGTCGTCTCCCTCTCGCTGCCGCACCAGCGTCGTCAGATCTTCCGTCTGATGGAGGACGCGGGCGTCGACGCCGGGCGTCACATCATCCAGGGCGGCGCCGCCTTCGAGCCGGAGGTCGCCGAGATCACCGGCGCCCGTTCGATGACGGAGGTCCAGGCCGAGTCCGCGGGCAACGCGGCGCAGCAGGCCGAGCGTGAGGTCTCCCAGCTCAGCAAGGAGCTGGAGCGTGCGCAGCGGCGCGCGACCGAGCTGCGCGAGGAGGCCGACCGTCTGGTGGCCCGCGTGGCGCGCGAGCGCGGCGAGGACCCGGAGGCGGCTGTCGTCGCGGCCGCCGAGGCGGTCGTCGAGCAGAACACCGTGGCGGAGGCGCCGGCCGAGGCCGCGGTCTCCGAGCAGCCCGCGTACGAGCAGCCGCGTCAGCGCCGTGACGAGCGGGGCAACTACGAGCGCCGTGACGACCGTGGCGGCCGTTCCTTCGAGCGTCGCGACAACGACCGTGGCGGCTTCAACCGTGACGACCGCGGTGGCTTCAACCGTGACCGTCGTGACGGCGACCGTGGCGGGTTCCGCCGCGACGACCGCCGTGACGACCGCGGTGGCCGTTCCTTCGAGCGTCGTGACGACCGCGGTGGCTTCAACCGCGACCGCCGTGACGACCGTGGCGGCGCCGGCCGTGACGACCGTGGCGGCCGTTCCTTCGAGCGTCGTGACGAGCGTCCCGCGGGCGGTTTCAACCGTGACCGTCGCGACGACCGCCGTGACGACCGTCGTGACGAGCGCCCCTCCGGCGGCTTCCGCCGTGACGAGCGTCCCGCGGGCGGCTTCAACCGTGACCGTCGTGACGAGCGTCCCTCCGGTGGCTTCCGCCGCGACGACCGTCAGTCGGGCGGCTTCAACCGCGACCGTCGTGACGACCGTCCGTCCACCCACCGTGGCAGCGACCGTCCGTTCAACCGTGACCGTCGCGACGACCGCCCGGGCTTCCGCTCCGGCGGCCACGACCGCCCGTTCGGCCGCCGTGACGACCACCGCGGCACCGGCTCCGGCTCCGGCTCCGGCACGACCGGCCGTCGCGACGACAAGCCGCGCTGGAAGCGCAACGGCTGACGTCGGCTCAGTTGAGTGAACGCCGTGGCCCCCACCGAACATCGGTGGGGGCCACGGCGTTTTCCGTCTCCAGTAAGTCTCCAGTAACCCCTTTCTCCGGGGCTGTGAAGTGACTGTAGGATCAGCCGACTTGTGAGACGGATGTGAAGGCCGGGGGGCCGGGGACCGTGGAAGCCGAGAGGCGTCCGGTCCCGTCCGTCTCCGTTCCCGGGGAGGGACCTTCTTGACTCGTCATGGCTCCGCACGTCTGCGTCTCGTCGCCGCCTCCGCCGTCCTGGCGGCCGGACTGACCCCGCTCCTGCCGTCCACGGCGGTCGCGGACACCCCGCAGGAGACGGTGGTGCCGGCCGCGTTGCGCAGCACGTACACCGAGGGCGCGCTGTTCGGAGGATGGAGGCCCTACGGAGAGGCCGAGGCCGGCAGCCAGGGCGTGTTCCACACCCTGGAGGGCTCAGGGCTGGTCTGGACGCGGTACTCGGACGGCACGTCCACCAAGGTCGTCAAGCCGACCGGGTACCGCACGTGGGGGGTGGCCGGCGGTGACACGCTCGCCTACTACTACCGCGGCGACGGCACCCCCGATCGGGTCCAGCTGTGGAACGCGGCCGACGGCACCACCCGTACCGTCCAGGCGCCGTCCGAGGACACCGTGGTGATCGCCGCCTACGCCGACCTGGCGGTCGCGGAGACGCAGGTGGCCGACAGCACCACGGAGGGACGGGAGAAACACCTGCTGCTCCCGGACGCCGACGGCACCACTCGTGACATACCGGTCACCGGACTCCCCGAGGGCACGCGGCTGGGGAATCCGCTGGGCGGGAACGCGGACGCGGTGTTCTTCGGGGCGGTGAAGGACGGGAAGTCCGTGGCCGTCCAGGTCGACCGCGGGACCGGACAGGTCACCGGGTGGACCCCGCCGCTCCCCGAGGGCTACGCCAAGGCGAAGGTGAGCGACGAGCACCTGGTCCTGTACGGCCTCGGCGTCCCGGTCGTCCTGGTGTACGACACAGCCGACCTGTCCGCCGGACCGGTCGAGGTCACACCGGGCGGCCCCGGTGCCGTGAACTCGGGGCAGGACCTCGCCGTCGTGGGCGACTGGATCGTCCACCAGCCCAGCGTCAACGGGCCGGTGACCGCCACGCCTCTCGCGGGTGGTCCCACCGTCACGTTGCTGGCCTCGTCGTTCGCGGGCATGGCCAACGTCGCCGACGGTACCGCCGTCGTCGTGGGCCGCACCTCCGCCGCCACCGACGACTGGGGCGTCCAGCGCATCAAGCCCGGCCCCGACGGCGCTCCGGTCGTCACCAGTGTCAAGGCGCTGCCCAAACCGACGTTGAAGATCCAGGGCCTCTCCCTGAGCAACGGGAACCTGGTCGCCGCGGACTACCTGAACATCGACTCCCGGGAAGTCACCGCCCGGACCGTCGCCGCGACCGGCACCCCGACCTTCGGCGCGAGCGCCCGGTGGAACTTCTGGTTCGCGGGCTGCGCTGACGCCGACATCGACTGCGCCGCATTCCAGCCCACCGGCGACGGCCGGATCGCCTGGGTCGGGCACGGGTCGGACTACGACGGGATCAGAGTCGACGGGCCCGGCGACGACTCCGACTCCTGGGCGCGCTTCAATCTGCCGAAGGGCGGCCGCCTCACGGACGTCTCCGGCCGGTTCGTGATCTACACGAGTGCCACCCAGCAGTACGTCTTCCGCATCGGCGGCACCGGTATCGCGACCGTCACCCGCACCCCCGGGGCCGCCGCCCTTTCCGGCGACACCCTGTGGACCCCGGGCGCGGCCCCGGGAACCCTGGCGGCGTACGACCTCACGGCCGGAAAGACCACGGAAACAGTCACCACCGACGCCGGCTGCACCCCGACCGATCTCGAGGCACTGGGACGCTGGATCTACTGGACCTGCGACGGGCGCGCGGGCGTCTACGACCGTACGGCGCACAAGTCCGTTCCGGTCCCGGCCGACGAGGCGGCGCTCGGCGACGGTTACGTCGTCACGCACGACAAGCAGGCCGGGAAGCTGGTCCTCACCACGGTGGCCGACGGCATCCCCGCGAGCCGGGTCATCGGTGATCTGCCCGACACGGGCGTCTCACAGCGCGGCCTGCGCTGGACCGTGGACAGGTCCGGGGCGAACGCGGCCTACGTCGATGCCCAGGAGCGGGTGCACCTGGTGCCCTCGGGCGTACCGCAGCAGCCGCTGCGGCAGCTGGAGCCCGCCCAGAGCGTTACCCAGACCTCTCTCGGCACCAACACCCTCACGACGGTGCTGCTGTCGAAACCGGCCGCGGGCTGGGACCTGGACGTGCGCAGCAAGGCGACGGGCAAGCACGTCGGCGGCACCGACGGCGGGGCGGTGCGCGGTGCGTTGAAGGTCAACTGGAACGCCACCGACTCGTCCGGGGTGAAGCCTCTTCCCAACGGCTTCTACGACTGGACGGTGACCGTCAGCCCCGCCGACGGCGTCGGCGCGCCCCTCCAGGTACGGGGCACGCTTCGGACGGTGAACGGCAGCGCCGTGTTCCACGACTACGTGGGGCCGGCGACGAAGCCGGACGGTGCGGGCGACCTGCTGACCATGCCCACCTCGGGCACGCTGACCTACCAGCAGGGCACGGGCCAGGGCACGTTCTCCGGCCAGGTCAGCGGCAGCGGCTGGCCCACCGGTATCAAGGCGGTGCCGATCGGCGACCTGAGCGGCGACCGGTGCAACGACGTGCTCGTGCGGCTCAGCAGCGGGGCGCTGCGGCTGTACCGGACGGGCTGCGGCGGCGCGGTACGGCCGACATCGCCGTACACCACGCTGGGCACCAGCGGCTGGACCCAGTTCGACATCCTGACCTCGCCGGGTGACGTCACGAAGGACGGCCGCCCCGACCTGATCGCCCGCAACCCGTCGAACGGCAGGGTCTACCTCTACAAGGGGACGGCCGCCGGGAAGCTGGCGGCGCCGGTGAAGCTCTACGACAACTGGAAGACGTACAAGAAGATCATCGGCGTCGGCGACCTCAACGGTGACGGCATCGGTGATCTGATCGCCCAGGACACGTCGAACAACCTGTACCGCTACATCGGCAAGGGCAACGGCACCTTCTCGGCGCGCGTGAAGCTGTTCGCGAACTGGGGGGCTTCGTACAACGCGGTCGCCGGGGCCGGGGACATCACGGGGGACGGGAAGGCGGACCTCGTGGTGCGCGACACCGCGGGCGGCCTGTACCGGCTGCCCGGCACCGGGACGGGCACGTTCGGGGCTCGGGTCAAGATCGGCGCCGGCTGGCAGAACTACAAGGGCATTTTCTAGCCAAGTTGTGACGTGTGTCACGCCCCCGGCAGGGGAATTGCTGGGGGCATGACAGATGACGGCACAGCGGGCCGGCCGGCTCCCGGGAAACTCTCGGACGAAGAGCGGCTGGCCGAACTCGGCTACACCCAGGTCCTCGCCCGCCGCATGTCGGCGTTCTCCAACTACGCGGTCTCCTTCACGATCATCTCGGTCCTGTCGGGCTGCCTGACGCTGTATCTGTTCGGCATGAACACGGGCGGCCCGGCGGTGATCACCTGGGGCTGGGTCGCCGTGGGGTTGATGACCCTGTTCGTCGGCCTGTCCATGGCCGAGATCTGTTCGGCGTACCCGACGTCGGCGGGTCTGTACTTCTGGGCCCACCGGCTGGCGCCTCCGCGATCGGCGGCGGCCTGGGCCTGGTTCACGGGCTGGTTCAACGTGCTGGGCCAGGTGGCGGTGACGGCGGGCATCGACTTCGGCGCCGCATCCTTCCTCGGCGCCTATCTGAACCTCCAGTTCGACTTCGAGGTGACGCCCGGCCGGACGGTCCTGCTGTTCGCCGGGATCCTGGTGCTGCACGGACTGCTGAACACCTTCGGGGTGCGGATCGTCGCCCTCCTCAACAGCGTGAGCGTGTGGTGGCACGTGCTGGGCGTGGGCGTCATCGTCGGAGCGCTGGCCTTCGTCCCCGACAAGCACCAGTCGACGTCCTTCGTGTTCGGCGAGTTCGTCAACAACACCGGCTGGGGCAGCGGGGTCTACGTCGTCGCGCTCGGCCTGCTGATGGCCCAGTACACCTTCACCGGGTACGACGCCTCCGCCCACATGACCGAGGAGACGCACGACGCGTCGACGGCCGGCCCCAAGGGGATCGTGCAGTCCATCTGGACCTCGTGGATCGCGGGCTTCGTGCTGCTGCTCGGCTTCACGTACGCGATCCAGTCCTACGACGCCGCGCTCGCCTCCCCGACCGGCGCGCCGCCCGCCCAGATCCTGCTCGACGCGCTCGGCGCGACCGCCGGCAAGCTGCTGCTGCTCGTGGTGATCGGCGCCCAGCTGTTCTGCGGGATGGCGTCGGTGACCGCCAACAGCCGCATGATCTACGCCTTCTCGAGGGACGGGGCGCTGCCGTACTCGCACATCTGGCACACGGTCAGCCCGCGCACCCGCACGCCCGTCGCGGCGGTCTGGCTGGCGGCCGGCGGCGCGTTGCTGCTGGGCCTGCCCTACCTGATCAACGTGACCGCGTACGCGGCCGTCACCTCGATCGCCGTCATCGGCCTCTACATCGCGTACGTCATACCGACCCTGCTGCGCCTGCGCAAGGGCGAGGCCTTCGCGCGGGGACCGTGGCACCTGGGCCGCTGGTCGAAGGCGATCGGCGTGGTGTCGGTGGCGTGGGTGGCCGTCATCACCGTCCTGTTCATGCTGCCCCAGGTCTCCCCGGTCACCTGGGAGACCTTCAACTACGCCCCGGTCGCCGTCCTCGTCGTGCTGGGCTTCGCGGGGGTGTGGTGGCAGGTCTCCGCCCGCAACTGGTTCCTGAATCCCGAACACGAACGGACCATCGCCCGCGAGGCGTCACGGGCGGCGGCACCCGCCGAACTGCCCGAGCAGTGACCGATCTCGATCGCTTCGCGTCGTCCGGCGCGCCCGTGTCTCCGATACCCGATCGGAGACACGGCCGCGTCCGGCTATGCTCGGGGAGGCAACATCGCCTGGGCCCTTAGCTCAATTGGCAGAGCAGTGGACTTTTAATCCATTGGTTGTGGGTTCGAGTCCCACAGGGCCTACCGGCGGCGAGGCGGGGGACATCCCCTTCCGGCCTGTGGTGCGGCGCTCGGGTCGACTTCGGTCGACCCGGGCGCCGCTTCCGTTTCCGGGCCGGTGCGTGAGCGCGGGTGCCGTGCCGCGTCGCGTTGTTCTCGGCTCGGCTCGGCTCGGCGGCGGGTCGGTCGGTCAGTGGTCGGAGTAGCTGAAGTCCCCGATGGTCCAGGCGCTGACGTCCTCGATCGCCACGCGGTACATCCCGCCCGTCTCGGGGATCCCCACCGTGCCCTGGAGGATCCGGGCGACATGGAAGTGCAGATGCGTGGGCGGGCCGTCCTTCTTCGCGGGGGTGTCGAAGACGGCGGAGAACTCTCCCAGGTGGGCGGAGTCCGTCAGCACCTCCGACACCCTCTGCCGCCAGGTGGCTTCGGGAGCCAGTCGACCGGTGATGACGGCACCACCGGTGACCACGGTCAGGGGCATCTGATTGCTCTGCTCGGACTCCACAAGGGCGGCGATGTCAACGATCAGCTCGTCAGGCTTCGGCATGAGATCGGATTCTATGCACCGACCCGCCCGAGACGCGCCCGCGGGGATACCGGTGCCGCGGTCGGCGCAGCGCCGGGGCGGGCGGGCGGGCGGCGGTGCGATGCGTCGGGGTCAGTAGGCGGCAAGCGAGATGGCGACGTAGTGGGAGGCGAAGGCTGCCACGGTCAGGGTGTGGAACACCTCGTGGAAGCCGAACCAGCGGGGGGAGGGGTCGGGACGGCGGACGGCGTAGACCACCGCACCCGCGCTGTAGAGGAGACCGCCGGCCACCACCAGGGCGAGTACGGCCGCTCCGCCGGCGTGCAGGAAGTCGGGCAGGTAACTCACCGGTGCCCAGCCCAGGGCCAGGTAGCAGGGTGTGTACAGCCAGCGGGGGGCCGAGACCCACAGGACGCGGAAGGCGATGCCGGCCAGCGCGCCCGCCCAGACGATCCACAGCAGCAGGGCCCGCTGGTCCGAGGGCACGAGAAGCACGGCCAGCGGGGTGCAGGTGCCGGCGATGATCAGGAAGATGTTGGCGTGGTCGAGGCGACGCAGAACGGCCTCGCCCAGCGGCCCCCAGGTGCCCAGGTGGTAGACGGCGCTCGTCCCGAACAGCAGCCAGGCGGTGACGGCGTACACGGCGCAGGCCAGGGTCGCTTCAGGGGTCCCGGCCAGGCAGATCAGGACGATGCCGGCGCTCAGTGAGGCGGGGACCATCGCGGCGTGGAGCCAGCCACGCAGCTTCGGTTTGATCGGCTCGACCAGTTCGGCCGCCCGCTCCACCAGGTCGGTGACGGGGTGCGGGTTCTCCCCGGCGTCGTTTCCACCGGCGTCGTTTCCGCCGTCCACGTCGTTTCCGCCGTCCACGTCGTCGCGGGACACGACTTCCCGTCCTGTCCCGGACCTCTGGGCATCATCGGCAACCATTCGATCATGCTAGAAGCCCGCAGGGGCCCCAGATGCCACCTGGACCTGCGGGTCTTTCGAGCTCAAACGAGCGGCGGGCGCTCCGTGACCGGGCCGGGAGTACGGTGGCGGTACCGAGCGCACCTCGCACGCCGTCATCCGTTTCGGCGTCGCCCTCGGGGAACGGCAATGCCGGAGCACATCGTGTCCGGTCGGAAATGAGCCGCCCCACATGAGCCTCATGAGTCTCGGAGTACTCGCCTCCTCCCGCAAGGAGAACGAGTTCCGCCTACCGCTGCATCCCCGCCACCTCGACCGGATCGCCCCGGACGTACGCGAGCGGATCTTCCTCGAACAGGGCTACGGCGAACGGTTCGGCATCGCCGACGACGCGCTGCGACCACTCGTGGCCGGCCTGCGCCCGCGCGAGCAGCTCATCGCCGAGTGCGACATCGCGCTGCTGCCCAAGCCGATGCACGACGACATCGCCGAGCTGCGCGAGGGCCAGGTCCTGTGGGGATGGCCGCACTGCGTGCAGGACGAGAAGATGACCCAGATCGCCATCGACCGGCGGCTGACCCTGATCGCCTGGGAGGCCATGAACCACTGGACCTCCACGGGCGCCTTCAGCGTCCATGTGTTCCACAAGAACAACGAGCTCGCCGGCTACTGCTCGGTGCTGCACGCCCTCCAGCTCGGCGGGCTGACCGGCCACTACGGCCGCCGCCTGCGCGCGGTGGTCATCAGCTTCGGCGCCACGGCGCGCGGAGCGGTCACCGGCCTGGGCGCCATGGGGGTCACCGACGTCACGGTGCTCACCCAGCGCGCCGCCGCGGCGGTGGCCTCGCCGATGCCCTCGGTCGTGATGGCCCACTTCGAGGAGCAGGAGGACGATCCGTCGCGTCTGCGGGCCGTCACCGCGGCCGGTTCCATGCCGCTGGCGGAGTACCTGGCCGGGTTCGACATCATCGTCAACTGCGTCCTGCAGGACACCGACGCGCCGCTCATGTTCGTCACCGACGAGGAGCTCGCCCTGTTCCGGCCGGGCACCTTCTTCGTCGACGTCGCCTGCGACGAGGGCATGGGCTTCGAATGGGCCCGTCCGACCACCTTCGGCGAGCCCATGCCCGCGGTGGGGCCGGGCTGTCACTACTACGCGGTGGATCACAGCCCGTCCCACCTGTGGAACTCCGCCACCTGGGAGATCAGCGAGGCGCTCCTTCCCTACCTGCGCAAGGTCATGAGCGGTCCCGCGGCCTGGGACGCCGACCCCACGGTCAGGAAGGCCGTCGAGATCCGCGACGGGGTCGTCCAGAACCCGAAGATCCTCTCGTTCCAGCACCGGTCGGCCGCCTATCCGCACGCTCCCGAGGTTCTGACGACGCAGCCGAGTTCCTAGGCCTCGGTGAACATGTCGATGTTCATTCGAACATTGGCATGGTAGAAATGGCGTCATGGATGTCGCAGACCGTCTCGACCTGACCCTTCGCCTCGTTCAGGGGCACGGCCAGGACCAAGGGCAGGGGCGGGTCTCCGTCGCCGAGCTCGCTCAGCGGCTCGGTGTCTCGGAGATGACCGTGCGCCGGGACCTGGACGTGCTGGAGCGGCAGGGGCTGGTGCGGCGGGTGCACGGCGGGGCCGTCGCCGGGCGGCCGCGCGAGGAGGGCGGCGGCTTCGAGGCCCGGCAGGCGTGGCAGGCGGCGACGAAGGACCGGCTCGGCGCTGCCGTCGCCGGACTCGTCGAGCCGGGGTCACGGGTGCTGCTGGACGCCGGCACCACGACCGTGCACGTGGCGGAACACCTCGCCGCGCGGGGCCCGTTGACCGTGGCCGTGCTCAGTCTCCAGGCGGCGCTGCGGCTGGCCGACCGGCCCGGCATCGACCTGCTGGTCGTCGGCGGCCGGTCCCGCCCGGGTGAGCGGTCCCTCGTCGGACCGCTGGCCCTGCGCACCCTCGAGTCCCTGGCCTTCGATGTGTTCGTGATGTCGATCGGCGGGGTGCACGCCGTGCACGGCTGGTCGGAGTTCTCGATCGAGGACGCGGCCGTCAAGCAGGCGGGGCTCGGTCAGGCCGCCCGTACGGTCGCCGTCGCCGACGCGACCAAGCTCGGTGTGCGCGCGTTCAGTCAGGTCGCTCCGCTCGACGCCGTGCAGTCCTTCGTCACCGACGCCGCCGCGGCGGACCCCGCCACCCATCCCGGCGGCCCGCAGACCCTGGACGCCCTGCGTGAGGCGGGCGTCGAGACCCGGCTGGCCTGAACCCGCTCCGAACCCGTTCCAGGAGACCCCGTGAAACCGCTGATGATCCTGGTCGCCGGTCCGTACCGCTCGGGCACCGGCGACGACCCCGCGAAGCTCGCGGCCCATGTGACGGCCATGAACGAGGTCGCCCTCGTCCTGTTCCGCGCCGGGCACCTGCCCGTCACCGGTGAGGCGCTCGCGCTGCCCCTGCTGGAGGCGGCGGGTGGCGCCGCCCCCGGCGACCCGCTCTTCGACGAGGTCTTCCACCCCGTCGCCGAACGCCTGCTGGAGCGCTGCGACGCGGTGCTGCGCATCGGCGGTCCTTCGCAGGGCGCGGACCGGATGACCGACCAGGCCCGTGCCCAGGGCAAGCCGGTCTACGCCGACCTCGGCGCCGTCCCCGACGTCGCCGCCACCCTCCTCGAAGGCCGCCGATGACCGAGCACGTCGCCCCCTCACCCGCCCCCGCGTCCGGCTCCCACGACGCTCCGCCCCACGACGCTCCGCCCCGCCCCGCCCCCGGCACCCCCGGCATCGACGTCCCCGACCCCCGCGGCCGCACCGGACTCGACCGCCACGGACGCGACCTCACCGGCAACGACCGGGTCCGCGTCCTCGACGTCGAGGTGCTCGCCTGCGACTGGTCCGTCCTGCGCCGCACCACCTTCGACTACCGGCACAGCGACGGCCATTGGAGCCGCGAACTGCGCGAGACGTACGACCGGGGCGACGGCGCCACGATCCTGCTCTACGACCCCGACCGCCGTACCGTCCTGCTCACCCGGCAGTTCCGGCTGCCCGCGTACGTCAACGGACATCCGGACGGCATGCTGCTGGAGGCCGCCGCCGGACTCCTGGACGGCGACGACCCGCGCGAGGCGATCCGCCGCGAGGCGGCCGAGGAGACCGGCCGCGCGGTGCACGACGTCGAGCATGTCTTCGACGCGTTCATGAGCCCCGGTTCGGTCACCGAGCGCCTCAGCTTCTTCGCCGCCCCCTACGACGCCTCCGCCCCCGGTGCCGACACGGCGGGCGTGGCGGCCGAGGGCGAGGACATCGCCGTCGTCGAACTCCCCTTCACCGAGGCCCTCGACCTCGTCCGCACCGGCGCGATCGCGGACGCGAAGACCATCATGCTGCTCCAGTGGGCCGCGCTGGACGGCCCGTTCGGGCCGTCGGCGGTCAGCCCACGCTGAGCCCGGTGAGGTCGGCCAGCGGCAGCGTGTGCTGGGTCTGGAGGACCTTCGCGCGCAGGTAGCGGACGTTGTGCGGGGTCGTGAAGACGCCCGTCGGGACCCGGTCCTGGACCTCGATGCCCAGGTCGCGCAACTGGCCGGCCTTGTCGGGGTTGTTGGACAGCAGGTCCAGGCTCGTGATGCCCAGGGCGCGCAGCATCTGGGCGGCGGCGGTGTAGTCCCGGTCGTCCTCGGGCAGGCCGAGCGCGGCGTTCGCCTCGTAGGTGTCCAGGCCCTGGTCCTGGAGGGCGTACGCGTCGAGCTTGTTGTAGAGGCCGATGCCGCGGCCCTCCTGACGGAGGTAGAGCAGGACACCGCCGGTCCCGGCTATGCGCTCGACCGCCTCGCGCAGTTGCGGCCCGCAGTCGCAGCGGGCCGAGCCGAAGACATCACCGGTCAGGCACTCGGAGTGCAGCCGGACCAGGGGGGTGGCGCCGGGCGCCGGCTCGCCGAGGACGACGGCGACGTGCTCCTGGCCGTCGACGAGGCCGTGGAAGGTGACCAGTTCGGCGTCGACGGAGTAGCCGTCGGGGAAGCGCAGCGGTACCCGGACGCGGGCGCGCGGGGTGGCGGCGGGGGTGTCGGGCATGCGGTCTCCCGGGTCCGGAGGACGGTGGCAAGGCGGCACTGGGCCGCCCTGTGCTTCAGATTTGAAGCAGATCCAACGAGTCGTGACCCTATCCCATGCTTTAAATTTGAAGCAACTGGTTTGTGGCGCCCCTCACGCCTCTCACGAGTCCGCGGTCAGGCGGTCACGGGGTGCCGGAGCAGGGCGACGAGCGGCGGCGCCACGGGAGGTCCTCCGGTGCCGTCTCGCCGCCGTCGTTCTCCTGGAACCCGCGTGCGACCTGCGTGAAGATCTCCTCCAGCTGGCCCACCTGCTCGGGGGTGAGCCGGTCGAACAGGGCCGCGCGGACCGTCTCGACATGGCCCGGCGCCACGTTCTCCAGCACCGTGATGCCCTCGTCCGTCAGGACCGCGACGCTGCCGCGCTTGTCCCACTGGCAGTCCTCGCGCCGCACCAGCCCGTCCTTCTCCAGCCGGGAGACCGCGTAGGTCAGCCGACTGCGGGTGATCTTCAGCCGCTCCGCGAGGTCGGTCATCCGCAGCCGCCGCTCCGGGATGTCGGAGAGGTTGGCGAGGATGGAGTAGTACAGGTGGGGCATGCCGGCCTCCTGCTGGAGCTGCCGGTCGATCGCGTCCTCGAGGAGGAGGTAGCCGGCAACGTACGCGCGCCAGGCGCGTTGCTCCTCGGGGGTGAGCCAGCGAGTCGTCATGCCCCCAGTGTAAGTTTGTTTCAAACTTGAACCAAGCCCTGCCCGTCATCCCAGGGAGAGCCGCGCCGATGCCGTACCCGTACGTCCTGCTGTCCGCCGCCGTCTCCCTCGACGGCTATCTGGACGACACCACGCCCGAGCGCCTGCTCCTCTCCAGCCGCGCCGACTTCGACCGCGTCGACGAGGTGCGGGCCTCCGTCGACGCCATCCTCATCGGCGCCGGCACGATCCGCGCCGACAACCCCCGGCTCCTGGTGAACTCCCCCGAGCGCCGCGCCGCCCGCGAGGCCGCCGGGCTGCCGCCGTACCCCCTCAAGGTCACCGTCAGCGGCTCAGGGGACCTCGACCCGGCGGCGAACTTCTGGCACACGGGCGGCGAGAAGATCGTGTACACGACGGAGAAGGGCGCCGAGCGGGTCCACGCGCTGGGCATCGCCGCGGACGCCGTCCCGCTCGGCCCCGAACTGGACTGGCGCCGCCTCCTCGAACACCTCCACGACGTGCGCGGCGTGCGGCGCCTCATGGTCGAGGGCGGCGGAACGATCCACACCCAGCTGCTCCGGCAGGGCCTCGCCGACGAACTCCAGCTCGTCCTCGCCCCGCTCTTCGTGGGTGACCCGGCCGCGCCCCGCCTGTTCGGACCGGGCGGCTACCAGGGCGGACGCCTGCGTCTGGTGGAGACCCGGCGCATCGAGGACGTCGTCCTGAACCGCTACGAGCCCACCGCCCCCGGTGCCGGACCGCTGCCCGCCGCGGCCGACCGGCACTGGCTCGCCCTCGCCTGCGCCCTCGCCGCCGACTGCCCGCCGTCGGAGACCGCCTTCAGCGTGGGCGCGGTGATCGTGGCCGCCGACGGCACGGAACTGGCGCGCGGCCACTCCCGCGAGGCCGGCGACCCGGTCGTGCACGCCGAGGAGGCCGCCCTCGCGAAGCTCGACCCCGCCGACCCCCGGCTGCCCACCGCCACCGTCTACAGCAGCCTCGAACCGTGCGCCCGCCGCTCCTCCCGCCCGGCCCCGTGCGCCCGCCTCATCCTCGACGCGGGGGTGCGCAGGGTGGTCACGGCCTGGCGCGAGCCGGACACCTTCGTCACCGAGGCGGACGGAACCGGCCTGCTGACGGCCCAGGGTGTCGACGTCCTCGTGCTCCCGGAGTACGAGGAGCGGGCGAAGGAGCCGAACCGCCACCTCCTCTGAGGCCACCGGGGCCCCGCGGATCAACCGATGTGCTTTCCGCCCCGCTGATGGCGTACAGTTGTGTTCATCGCCGCGGGGTGGAGCAGCTCGGTAGCTCGCTGGGCTCATAACCCAGAGGTCGCAGGTTCAAATCCTGTCCCCGCTACTGATAAACCGAAGGCCGGAATCCGAAAGGGTTCCGGCCTTCGGTGTTTCGTCGACCACTTCGACCACTTCGACCACTTCGACCACTTCGACTGCGTCGACTGCTTCAACTGCGTCGACCACTCCGATCTGTTCCTCACTCTTGGTGACCGGTCGACCGCCCTGCGCATAACGACTGAGTCACCATCAAAACTTCCGTGACTGATGAAGCGTTTCCGGGGCATGTCGAGGCGTGGTCAACTCGCCCGTTTTTCACCGCTGGTAGCCCAAAAGTCCAGGCCAGAAATGTTGTTGATCAAGAGGAACAGCTTGGAAACCCACCCCCGGGTCTATTAACGTTCGATAACGCAGCGCGGTCGTCCCAGCCGGCACCAGAGTCGGCTCCGTGCGGCACGTGCCGAATCCCGCAAGGGAACCGGGGAACCACCACCATGGGGTGAATCACGCGGAAGCCGTCGTGAACTCGCAGAGTCCACGATCGGTATACGCGCGTAGGAGACCTTCCCGCTCCGAACCCGTCAGCTAACCCGGTAGGCGACGGAAGGAAAGGAGTGCGCCCGCGTGGCGTCCAACCCGCCTGCCCCCGAGGCCCCGTACGCGCCCAGCCAGCGGTCCACCGAGACCTTCGGCTACGGCGGCTACCGCCCCGACGAGGGACCTTGGGAGGAGTGGAACCCCACCGCGGAGTCCACTCGCCCGGTACGCGGCAAGCACCGCGTCGCCAAGCAGCGGGGCGGCGGATTCGCCCGCAGCTCCACCGTTCTCGGTGTCGGCGTCATAGCCGCCGTCAGCGCGGGTGGCATGGCCAGCGCCAACACCGGCAAGGCCCCGGTCTCCATCTCGATGCCGGACCTGCCCAACGTGGGCTCGCTCATCTCCGACGAAGAGCCCGTCCCGGAAGCCGCGCCGGCCCTCGCCAGCTTCGGCTCCGAAGCCGCCGTGGACACCGAGGAGAGCACCGCCGACGCCGGCGAGGCGCTGCGCAGCCGGATCATGGCGCAGGCCGAGTCGCAGCAGTCCCAGGTCGAGGTCAAGGCCCTCGCCGCAGCCGCCAAGGCCGAGTCCGACGCCGCCGCCAAGGCCGAGAAGGAGGCGGAGGCCAAGGCCGCCGCCGCGAAGAAGAAGGCCGCCGAGGAGGCAGCCGCCAAGGCCGAGGCCGCGCGCCTGGCCGAGCTGGCCAAGCAGTACACGCTGCCGACCTCCTCGTACACCATCACCTCGACCTTCGGTCAGGCCGGTTCGCTCTGGTCCTCCGGCTACCACACGGGTCTCGACTTCGCCGCGCCGACGGGCACGCTCATCAAGGCCGTCCACAGCGGCACCATCACCGAGGCCGGCTGGGCCGGTTCCTACGGCTACCGCACCATCCTGACCCTGGACGACGGCACCGAGCTGTGGTTCTGCCACCAGTCGTCGATCAGCGTCAGTGTCGGCCAGAAGGTCGCCACCGGTGATGTGATCGGCCGGGTGGGCGCGACCGGGAACGTCACCGGGGCCCACCTCCACCTCGAGGTCCACCCGGGCGGCAGCGCCGAAGGCATCGACCCGGCGGCCTGGCTGCGCGACAAGGGCCTCAACCCCTGAGTCGTCCCTCCGGAGCCCTGAGTCGTCCCTTCAGAGCCCCCGAGCCGGCCCGCCGGGAATCCCGAACCGTTCCTTCGGACCCCGTGAGCCGGTTCGTACGGTCATCCTGATCCACCCGGCAGCCCTGACGCCCTCCGCGTCGGGGCTGCCGGTCTGTTCCGGTCACAGGCGCCGGTCACAGGCGCCGGTCATACGTGCTGTTCACATGTTCTTCGCGTCACGCCCGGAATGGGCGGGCCGTCGGCGCCCGTTGACACGAAGCATGACTTCTCTTCGCAAGCTCGGCTCCTCCGACCTCGAGGTATTCCCGCTCTCCCTCGGCGGCAACGTCTTCGGCTGGACCGCCGACGAGACGGCCTCCTTCGCCGTACTCGACGCCTACGCGGCCGCGGGCGGCAACTTCGTCGACACCGCCGACTCCTACACGGCGTGGATCGACGGCAACAGCGGTGGTGAGTCCGAGACCATCATCGGCAGGTGGGTGCAGGCCCGGGGCAACCGCGACGACGTCGTGATCGCCACCAAGGTGAGCCAGCATCCCGAGTTCCCCGGCCTGTCCGCCGACAACATCAAGGCCGCCGCCGACGCCTCGCTCCGCCGCCTGGGCACCGACCACATCGACCTCTACTACACGCACTTCGACAAGCCCGAGGTGCCCGTCGAGGAGATCGTCGGCGCGCTCGACGAGCTGGTGCGGGCGGGCAAGGTGCGGCACATCGCCGCCTCCAACATCACGCCCGAGCGTCTCCAGGAGTCCCTGGAGTTCTCCGACCGTGAGGGCCTGGCCCGGTACGTCGCCCTCCAGCCCCACTACAACCTGGTCTCCCGCGACACCTACGAGGGCGGACTGCAGGACCTCGCCGCCCGCTTCGGCCTCGCCGCCGTCCCGTACTTCGCCCTGGCCGCCGGTTTCCTCACCGGCAAGTACCGGCCCGGTACGACCGTGCAGAGCGCCCGCGCGGCCGGCGCCGCCAAGCACCTCGACACGGAGCGGGGCCGCAACGTCCTCACCGCCCTGGACGAGATCGCCCAGGCCCACGACACCGAGATCCCCACGGTCGCCCTGGCGTGGCTCGCCGCGCAGCCCACGGTGGCCGCGCCGATCGCCTCCGCGCGGACGGTCGAGCAGCTGCCGGCGCTGCTGGGGGTGGCGCAGTTGGAACTGACGGCGGAGGAGATCACCCGGCTGACCCGCGCCTCGGCCTGATGACCCGACCCGGGCCCCGGCCCGACCTGCCCCGGCCCGACCTGCCCCGGCCCGACCTGCCTCGGACCGGCCTGCCCAGCCCGGCCTACCGGTGCGAGTGGGGAGCGGGATACGGGCCCGACGGATACCCCGGTCCGGGTCCGTGCGTGGGGCCGGGCCCGGGCCCGGGGACGTGTGCCGCGGGGTACCCGTAGCCGTATCCGTACCCATACCCGTACCCGTACCCGTACGACGGCGCCGCCGGACTGCCGTACACCGGCGCCGTCGGGTGGCCGAATCCGGAGCCCTGGCCCTGGCCGTGGGCCGGACCCTGGCCGTACCCGTACACCCCGGGGACCGGCCAGGGCGGCGCGGCCACCCGTACCGGCGGGGCCGTCATCCGGGCCGCGTGGTCCAGCGCGGGCCGGGCGACGTCCATCCGCCGCCACAGTTCGTTGAGCAACTCCCGCTCGCGTACGAGGAAGTCCGCGCCGGCCCGCCCCCGTCGGCCGCGGTGCCGCAGGAACGCGAGGGACGTCGCGTACGCCTCGTACC
Organism: Streptomyces sp. NBC_00016; assembly: GCF_045040885.1. NCBI lineage: Bacteria > Bacillati > Actinomycetota > Actinomycetes > Kitasatosporales > Streptomycetaceae > Streptomyces > Streptomyces sp. NBC_00016. The sequence continues at coordinate 5,280,237 of NZ_CP108304.1, forward strand.
GAGCGACCTCCCGCGCGGCCGGCTTGCCGAGGTGCCGGCCGGCGTACTCCCGGGCCAGTCGCCGGGCCCGCATCGAGCCGAGCGCGAACGGCTCGGCCGGGGTGAGCCAGCCGGCGGCCGCGTAGGCGGGCAGTTCCTCGCGTACGGTGCGCAGCTCGCGTTGCCGCGTCCACACCACCAGCCAGGTCAGCAGCCCGAACGCGGGCACCATGATCGCCACGTACACCGCGAAGAACCCGAACTCGCCGAACGACGAGGAGCCGTTCCACAGGGCGTGCATGCCCATCGCGAGGAGCAGTCCGGCCAGCGGGACCAGCACGCGCCGCAGGTGCTGGCGGTCCCCGGAGAGCGCGGCGACGCCGAAGCCGATGCCGGTCAGGACGGTGAACAGGGGGTGCGCGAACGGCGACATGACGACGCGCACGAAGAAGGTCGCGGCGGTGACCGAGGCGATGCCGGTGTCGCCCGTGAGCTGGTCGGTGCCGAAGGCGGTGCCGAGGTAGAGGATGTTCTCGGTGAAGGCGAACCCGGTGGCGGTGACCCCGGCTATGACCACGCCGTCGACGATCCCGGTGAAGTCCCGCCTGCGGAAGAGGAACACCAGCAGGACGGCGGCGGCCTTCGCGGACTCCTCGACGATCGGCGCTATGACGGTCGCCCCGAGGGTGTCCGCGCTGGACGGGTCGGCGGTCGCGGTCGCTATCCATCTGGTCGCGAAACTGTTGGCGATGATGGCTATCAGCGCTGCCGCGCACGCGCCCCAGGCGAAGGCGAAGACCAGGTTCCGCCAGGGTCCGGGCTCGACCCGGTCCAGCCATCGGAAGGCGGCGACCAGCAGCGGCACGGGCAGCACGGCGAGCCCGAGTCCGACCAGGAACCCTTCCGTACCGGTCTGTTCGCGCACCATCGCGAGGATGACCAGGCCGGACAGCGTGAGCAGGGTGATCAGCGCCCCGTACCGCACCCTCCCCCAAGCCCTCGGCTGCGCTCGGCCCCGGGGGGACCCCCACCGCTGCCACCAGTGAGCGTGCCGGAGCACACCGTCCTCGGGTGCGCCGCCGGGATGCGGCGGACGGGGCGGAAACGGAGGACAGATGGCCACGGCATCGACCCTAACGAGGGAGAGGACTGTGGTGGAGGGGGAGGTCGGTCGGTGATCCCTTGGTCGGTCTCGTTGACCGGCCCCCTGGGCGGTCAGCGATCCCCGGGCCGGACGCGATGCTGTACGCGACGGAAGAGCAGATCGTTCACGACGTGACCCTTGTCCAGCCCCTGCCCCTCGAAACGGGTCAGCGGCCGGAACTCGGGCCGGGGCGCGAAACCGCCGTCGGTCCGGGTGTTCTCGAAGTGGGGGTGCGCGGTCAGCACTTCGAGCATCTGCTCGGCGTACGGCTCCCAGTCCGTGGCGCAGTGCACGGTCGCGCCCGGCTTCAGCCGGGTCGCGGCGAGGTCGAGGAACTCGGGCTGGATGAGGCGCCGCTTGTGGTGGCGCTTCTTCGGCCAGGGGTCGGGGAAGTAGACGCGCAGCCCGTCGAGCGAGTCCGCCGGCAGCATCTCGCGCAGCAGGATGATCGCGTCACCGTTGGCCACCCGGACGTTGGCCAGCCCGGTGCGGTCCGCGAGGTTGAGCAGATTTCCCTGCCCGGGCGTGTGCACGTCCACCGCGAGGATGCCGGTGTCCGGGTCGGCGGCCGCCATCTGCGCGGTCGCCTCACCCATGCCGAAGCCGATCTCCAGCACGACGGGACGGTCGTCGCCGAACAGTTCGGCGAGGTCGACGGCGTGTCCGTCGATGTCGAGCCCCCACTTGGCCCACAGCCGCTGCAACGCGTCCGCCTGCCCGGCCGTCACCCGGCTGCGCCGGGGCTGGAAACTCCGGATCCGCCGCTCGAAGTGCGACCCGGCGGGATCGGCCTTGGGCCCGTCGGGGAACCTGGGTTCCCCCTTGGCCCGGGTGTGCCGAACGGACTCGCCCGGGTGGTGCTCGCCACCGGGAAAGGGCTGGGGGACTTCGGGGGTGCTCACGGAATCAGACACAGTGGTGTCGATTTTACGGGTCGGCTCCCGGTGCCTGCCGCGCCCGTGGGCGCGGCACCCGGCCGCCGCCTCCGTGGGCGCGGCACCCCGCCGCTCACGCGTCGGTCAGCGCTTGCAGGGCCCGGCGGGCCACCTCCCGCCCGATCGGCAGTGCGGCGGTGGCCGCCGGCGAGGGCGCGTTCAGCACGTGGACCGTCCGCGGCCCCTCCCGTATCAGGAAGTCGTCCACCAGAGTGCCGTCCCGCAGCACCGCCTGCGCCCGCACCCCGGCCGCCGCCCGCACCAGGTCCCCCTCCTCCACCGCAGGCAGCAGCCGGCGCACCGCGTCCACGAACGCGCCCTTCGACACCGACCGCCGCAGCTCCCCGACCCCGTACCGCCAGTGCTGCCGGCCCATCCGCCACACCCCGGGCCAGGCCGCCGTCGCCATCGCCTCACGGGGCCGTACGACGCCCCAGCCGTACCCCTCCCGGGCCAGCGCCGGCACGGCATTGGGGCCGACGTGCACACCCCCGTCGATCCCCCTGGTCAGATGGACGCCGAGGAACGGGAACGCCGGATCGGGCACCGGGTACACCAGCCCGCGCACCAGCTCCGGCCGCGCCAGCTCGTAGTACTCGCCCCGGAACGGCACGATCCGCACCTCGGGCTCGTCCCCCGTCAGCCGGGCGACCTCGTCGCAGTACAGCCCGGCGCAGTTCACCAGCACCCGCCCCCGTACGACGTCCCCGCGCGCGGTGAGCACCGCCACCCCGCGCTCCGGCCGCCGGTCGATCCGCACGGCCCGCGCGCCGTACCGGATCTCCGCCCCGGAGGCCCGGCCCAGCTGCCGTGCGACGGCCGTGTAGTCACAGATCCCGGTCGTCCGCACGCGTATGGCGGCGAGTCCCCGCACCTCGGGCTCGTACTCCGCGATCTGGGCGGCGCCCAGTTCCCGGACCGGAATCCCGTTCTCCCGGCCGCGCTGCACCAGTGCGTGCAGGCGGGGCAGCTCGGCCCGGTCCGTGGCGACGATCAGTTTGCCGGTGACGGAGTGCGCGATGCCGTACTCCGCGCAGAACTTCGTCAGCTCCGCCGCGCCGCGTACCGCGTACCGCGCCTTCAGCGACCCCGGCCGGTAGTAGATCCCGCTGTGGATGACGCCGCTGTTGCGCCCCGTCTGGTGCCGGGCGACCCCGGGCTCCTTCTCCAGCACCGTCACCCGCGTACCCGGGGCGGCACGCGTGATCGCGTACGCCGTGGACAGCCCGACGATGCCCCCGCCGACCACGAGCACATCACAGTCGTAAGCGATCTTCGACACGTACACCACCTCCCGGCTTCGATAGTGCACTGCGCCACTGACAGTGCCTTCAAACCCGGGTCGGGCGTCATGCGGGTCCTGCGTCGCCCTGCGTCGCCCTGCGCCGTCCTACGCCGGAGTCATCAGCAGGGGCCGGGCCCGCTCGCGCAGTTCCACCACCCTGGGTTCGTCGCCGTAGGGCTCCAGCCGATGCAGAAGATCCTTGACGTACTCGGTGGTGCGGGCGGAGGAGATACGCCCCGCCACCTCCACGGCCCGCACTCCCTGCGCGCAGGCGGCGTCGAGGTTCCCCGACTCCAGTTCGGCGACCGCCGAGACGACGAGCCGCAGCCCATGCGACCGGACGAACTCCTCCGTCGGCTGCGACAGCGCCTGCTCGGTGAACCTCCGCACCTGACGCGGAGCCTTCAGGTCGCGGTAGCACTCGGCGGCGTCGGCGGCGAACCGGTCGTAGGAGTAGAAGCCCAGCCAGGACGGATCGTGGTCGCCGTCACGGGACCGCTCCAGCCAGCCCTCGGCGGCCTTCAGCGCCGCGCCGGCGGCATGCGCGTCCCCGGCGCGGGCGTGCGCGCGTGCCTCGACGAGCCGGAAGAAGCTCATCGTGCGGGCCGTGGCCAGCCCCCGGTTGCGCTCCAGGGCCGCCTGCGCGAGATCGACGCCCTCGTCGCCGAAACCGCGGTAGGTGGCCTGGAGGGACATGGAGGCCAGGACATACCCCCCGAGGGGTACGTCGGCCGCCGCGCGGGCGAGCCGCAGCGCCTGGATGTAGTAGCGCTGCGCGGCCTCCTGCTGACCGGTGTCGAAGGCCATCCACCCCGCCAGCCGGGTCAGTTCGGCGCTCGCCCCGAACAGGGCCCGGCCGACCTCGTCGGAGTACGAGCCGAGCAGCAGCGGAGCCGCCTCCACCCGCAGGCACTCCGGCACCATGGACGAACGCCAGTCGCCGCCTCCGTACTTGGAGTCCCAGCGTCTGGCGTCCTCGGCGGCCTCCCGGAGCTTCTGCACATCGCTGTGGCCGACTTTGAGCGGTGCGCCGGACTCCTCCACGAGGTGTGCGTCGCGCGCCACCGAACTGTCGGCCGGGGTTATCAGCCACCGTGAGGCGGGCGTCGCGTACGCGCTTACTGCGAACGATCCGGCCAGCGACTGCCAGATGCCCCCGGAACCGGCCCGGCGGCCGGCGAGGTCGAGGCGATAGAGCTCCGTGGCGGAGCGCACGGCCTGGTTGACGTCCCTGGGGAAGGCGAGGCCCACTTCTGGCGCGGGATCCGCGTCCGCCAGGCCGATCTCGTGGAGCGGCACCGGACGGCCGAGCTTCTGACCGATGGCGGCCGCGATGAGGTGGGGCGCGGCGCCCTGCGGCACCATGCCCTTCGACACCCAGCGCGCCACGGACGTCTTGTCGTAGCGAAGAGTCAACCCGCGTTGAGCGCCAAGATCGTTGACGCGTCGCGCGAGTCCTGCGTTGCTGATTCCCGCGAGGGCGAGAACGGCGCCGAGTTTTTCGTTCGGCCCGCGTTGCTCCCTGGACATTGCGCCACCCCTCGACACAGACGGCTGCCGCGCTGGCATAACCATGCGGCATTCGTAAACCCAGCGTAGTTCGCCGCATCCCAAGCGTTAAGGGGCATTCTTCCGGTTGGCGGGATTGTGGTCCGTACGAATGCCGGGGCGCCGGTACGGACCGTCGCGGCGTGCTCCCGCTGTGTGGCCGTGCGCCCGGCCGTGCGCTCTTCTCCGGCCATCACGGGAGCGGTTCCATGGGCCGTGCGTGGGTCGGCCCGCTGTACTGGATCCAGTGGGCTGGGGGACACCGCCGCCTTCATCCCCGCGGGCGGCGGAACGGTCCGGGAGGCGGCGTCCGTCTCCCGGACCGGCGCGAGCCTTACCGGGCACGCGTGTGTGTACGGAGCGTGTGCGAAGCCTGCGCGGGAGGTTCTCGACGCGCGGCGCGCCACGGGGATTTGGCCGAAAATCGACCCTCTGTTCTGTGGGGGACAACGCCTCCCACCACGGAAATCGAGGGCGCGCAGGGCGTCTTGGGGGAGCGTACCGGGGGCGCATTCACGTCGCAGACACCGGGGTGCGCAGCGACTCCCCCAAGGGTGCCGACGAGTTGACGCGGGCGCAGTCCCCGGATCGCGAGCGGCGCCGCCTCCTTCTGCAGCGCGTTCTTCGTGGCAGCATGGTGAACCGTTCGTACGGTGCACTCGGTTGTCCACAGCCTGTGGAGGCGTCCATGCGGTGGTTGGTGGGATGGAGCAGCACCGCCGCGGGCGCGCTGGGCGGATCCGTTGCGCACGACGGTCGTCACGACGACGATGCGGCGTACGGAGGGCGGGTCGGCCACGACGGCGAGACCCTGCACCCGGTCGGCTCCCAACTCCTGTGGGGCGACCCCGATCCGCTGTGGGCCGTAGGCGACTGGCGCCCCGACGAGGTGCGGGTGGTGAAGGCCGACGCCCAGACCCGGGTCGCGGTCCTCGGCACCTGCGGCGCGACCGACGAACAGCTGCGCATCGGACTGTTCGCCGCGCGCGGAGGGGCACTTCGGCATCTGACGGCCTGGCCGGGCAGCTACACGGCGATCGTCCAGGTCGGCCGGCGCATCACCGTCTGCGGCGATCTGGCGGGCGCGCGCCCGGTGTTCCACACTCCCTGGGCCGGTGGCACGGCGTACGCGACGGCCGCGCTGCCGCTGGCCGACCTCATCGAGGCCAATCTCGACTTCGGCCACCTGGCGGCGCTCCTCGCCGCCCCCGACGTACCGGCCGCCCTGCACGACTCCACCCCGTACGACGGCGTGCACCGCATTCCGCCGGGGCATGCGCTGATCCTTCGCGCCGGGGCCCGTGAGATCGCCGGGTACGAGCAGGTCGCCTCGCTCGCCGTGGCGGCGCCCCTGGCCGACCCGGACAGCGCGGTCGGCGCCGTACGCGACGCGCTCATCGAGGCGGTACGCGCGCGTCTGGCCGCGCCCCGGCACGTCCCCGACATCGACCCAGGCCCCGTGCCCGGCATGGGGCCCGCGGAACGGCGTGCCGCGCGCGGGATGCCCGTTCCCGGCATCGGCGCCGACCTCTCCGGCGGTCCGGCCTCCGGCACGCTGGCGCTCCTCGCGGCGGGTCTGCCCGGCATGCCGGGCACGCTGCTGGGGCACGGCACGGGCGCGGGGGAGCGGCTGTTGGCCGTCACCTTCAACGACCTGGCCGTCGGCGGACGCGAGGCCGAGCTGGAACGGGCCGGCACCCTGGCGGCCAACCCGCGCCTGCACCACGTCGTGGTGGCCGGCGGCGAGGAGGCCCTGCCGTACGCCGACCTGGACGGCCCGCTGACCGACGAACCCGGCCCGAGCCTGGTCACGGCCGCCCGCCACCGGGCGCGCCTCGCGGCGGGCAGCGCGGACCACTTCACGGGCTACGGCGCCCGCCAGGTGCTGGACGCCCACCCGGCCCGCCTCGCGGACCTGTTGATGGACCGCAAACGCCGTCATCTCGTGCGCCCCGTGGCGGCGCTGACGAAGGCCGACGGCTCGGTGCTCGTCCCCGCGCGCGTGTACGGGGCGGCCCGCCGGCTGGCCCGTACGCCGTACCGCGCGGGCGTGGAGGGCCTGGCCGAACGCCTCCTGCACCGCAGCTTCGGCTCCGACGACCCCTCAGGCGCCGTAGGGGCCTCCCTGGCGGCCCTCACCTGGGGTGGAGCGGGCCCTGCCGCGCGCTGGCTGACGGGGGAGGCGCTGGCTGAAGTATCGGTTCGCCTCCAGGGCGCCGCGCACCGCACCGGCGTGGGACCGGGCCAGCGTCCGGGCGACTACCGGGCCCGCGCCGCCCTCGCCCGGCACGCCATGGACCTGCGCGTCCTGGAACAGGCCGCCGAGATCCGCTCCCAGCGACTGCACGCGCCGTTCCTCGACAACCAGGTCGTCCGCGCGTGCCGCGCGCTCCCCGAGACCCTGCGCGTGCAACCGGGGGCGCGTGCCGCGATCCTGCGCACCGTCCTGAAGGGCGCCGGCGTCACCGACCTCCCGCCCGGCTGGGGCGCCCCCTCCCAGGCGTCCGCCACCGCGGCGGCCCGGGCGGGCCTGCGCATGGCCATGGACCCTCTCCTCACCCTCTTCGAGGCGCCCCTTCTCGCGGAGGCGGGCCTGATCGAGGCGAGAGTGGTCCGCAAGGCCCTCAGAGCCGCCGCGGCGGGCGAACCCCTCCCTCTGGACGGCCTGGCCGACCTGGTCTCCCTGGAACTCTGGCTCCGCCGCCTGCTGTCCCGCAGGGGCACCTGCTGGACGGGCACACCGGCACGCGCGCGTGCCGTACCGGCCGGCATCGCGCCCCAGCGACGGGCGGTCTCCTCCGGAGGGTGAGAGACCCACCGCCCACAAACCCCGTGCCCCACGCCTCACCCCCGGTGACAATGAACGGGTGCGGTACAGAATTCTGGGCGTCACCCAGACAGCGGACGACCAGGGCAACGCCGTACCCGTTCCCGGTGCCCGGCTCCGCGCCCTCCTCACGGCCCTGGCCCTGCGCCCGGGCCGGCTCACCGCCCCGGAGACCCTCATCGAGGAGGTGTGGGGCGATACCCCGCCCCAGGACGCCCCGGCCGCCCTCCAGGCCCTGATCGGCCGTCTGCGCCGCGCCGTCGGCAAGGACAGCGTCACCTCCGCCCCGGGCGGGTACCGCCTCGCCGCGACCGGGGACGACGTCGACCTCTTCGTCTTCGAACGTCTCGTACGCCAGGGCAACGAAGCGCTGGGACGAGGTGACGCCCCGACGGCCGCCCGCACCCTGGACGACGCCCTCGCCCTGTGGCGCGGACCCGCCCTCGCCGACCTCCCCGACCGCACCGCGGCCACCCGCCCCGAGGCGCTCCGGATGGAGGCCACCCGCGCGCGTGCCGAGGCGGACCTCCTCCTCGGCCGCGCCCGCGAAGCCGTACCGCGCCTGACCGAACTGGCCGCGGCGCACCCGTACGACGAGCCGCTGCACGCCCTCCTCATCCGCGCCCTGCGCGACACCGGCCGCGAAGCCGACGCCCTCGCCGCGTACGAGACCGCCCGCCGCACCCTTGCCGACGGCCTCGGCACCGACCCGGGCCCGCACCTGCGCGCCCTGCACACCGAGCTCCTCAACCGCCCGCAACCGGCCCATGGCGCCTCACCGGCCCATGGCGCCTCACCGGCCCATGGCGCCTCACCGGCCCATGGCGCCTCACCGGCCCATGGCGCCTCACCGGCCCATGGCGCCCCATCCGCCCACAGCCCCGACCCGGTTGCACCGCCGACGCCCCGTGCACCGCTGCAACTCCCCGAGCGCACCGGCAACATCCGTCCGCGACTTACCTCCTTCGTGGGCCGGGAACCCGAGCTCGACGCCATCCGTTCCGAACTGCACAGGGCCCGTCTCGTCACGCTCACCGGACCGGGCGGCTCCGGGAAGACCCGCCTCGCCGAGGAAGCCGCCGCCGGGCTCCCGCAGGCGTGGCTGGCCGAGCTGGCGCCGCTCGACCGGCCGGAGGCGGTGCCGGGCGCGGTGGTCAGTGCCCTCGGTCTGCGCGAGACCGTCCTGATGACCACCGAGCTTGCGTCCCCGCAGGACGACCCGGTCGCCCTCCTCGTCGAGTACTGCGCCCCGCGCAGCCAACTCCTGATCCTTGACAACTGCGAACATGTCATCGGCGCGGCCGCCACCCTCGCCGAGACCCTCCTCACCCGCTGCCCAGGGCTCACGATCCTCGCCACCAGCCGTGAACCCCTGGGCGTCCCCGGCGAGTCGGTCCGCCCGGTCGAGCCCCTCCTCCCCGACCAGGCGCACCGCCTCTTCACCGAGCGCGCGGCCGCCGTCCGCCCCGACGCGGCAGCCGCCCTGCGGGACGAGGAGGCGATCGCGGAGATCTGCCGGCGACTGGACGGACTGCCGCTCGCCATCGAACTGGCCGCCGCCCGGCTCCGGCTGCTCACCCCGCGCCAGATCGCCGACCGCCTCGACGGCCGATTCCGCCTCCTCACCTCGGGCAGCCGCACGGTCCTGCCCCGCCAGCAGACCCTGCGTGCCGTCGTCGACTGGTCGTGGGACCTGCTCGACGAACCGGAGCGCACACTGCTGCGCGAGCTGTCCGTGTTCGCGGGCGGCTGGGACCTGGAGGCGGCGGAAGCCGTGTGCACCGGCCCGGTCGCGGACCTGGTCGGCGCGCTCGTCGACAAGTCCCTGGTCGTCGCCGCGCCGTGCGAGCGGGGCGACGGAGACGGCATGCGCTACCGCATGCTGGAGACGATCCACGAGTACGCCACCGAACGCGCCGCCGAGCTCCCCCGGTGCCGCGCGGCGGCCCGAGGGCGCCACCTCGCGTGGGTGCGCGCGCTCGTCGAGCGGGCCGACCCGCTGCTGCGCTCCGCCGGGCAACTCCTCTGGATCTCCCGCCTGGAGACCGAACTGGACAACATCCGGGTGGCCCTCCAGCGCGCGCTCACCTCGGGCGACGAGGAGGAGGCCATCGCCCTCTGTCTCGCGACGGGCTGGTTCTGGTGGCTGCGCAACTACCGCCACGAGGGCGCCGAGTGGAGCGACCGGACCCTGCGCCTCGGCGCCGTCCTGGACACCCTCCGGGAGACCGCGCCCGAAGGGCCGTGCACCGTCCCCGCCGACCTCACCGCCCGCATGGCCGCCCTGGACCCCGTCGACGCCCTGCTCGGAACACCCGCCGCCACGGAGGAGGCCCACCCCCGGCACGCGCAGCGGATGAACCTGCGGATGCTGAACCTGTTCCTGCTGTCGGAGTCCGAGCCGAAGGACCTCGTGGCGGACCCGCGCTACCAGGAGTACCTGGTCCGCCTGCGCGCCGACTACGAGCCGGGCGGCCCCCGATCGGCGCGGATGCCCGGCCTGCTCTGGCCGCTGACGGCCTTCCAGATGCGGGACATGGTCGACGTCCGGGGGGTCCTGGACCGGGCCGTCGCCAACTGCCGCCTCCACGGCGGTGACTGGGAGCTCGGCTGCGCCCTGATGTTCCGCACCCACATGGTCGTCGACTCACCCGGCGGGCTGCACGGCGTGGACGACGACCTGGCGGAGCTGCGCGTGCTCAGCCTGCGCGTCGGCGACCGCTGGATGCGGGCCCAGGTGTGCGGCGCGGCCGGCGAGGCGGAGATGGCGCGCGGCCGTTTCGCGGCGGCGGAGCGGGAGTACCGCGAGGCGCTGCGGCTCGCCTACGAGGTCGGGGCGTACGCCGAGTCGCCGTTCCTCATGGCCCGGCTCGCGGAGATCTCCTACCGCTCGGGCGACGTCGAGGGCGCCCTGACCGCGCTGGACGAGGCGAACAGCGCCGCCGACCGCTACGGCGTGCCCGACGTCCGGGCGTTCGTCCTCCTGCTGCGCTCCCACATCGCGCTGCACGAGGGGGAAGTGGCCCGCGCGCGCGTGCTCTGCGACGAGGTCCGCGTGGCGGCCGGGATGGGCACCCCGCCGCCCCAGTTCGTGGCGGCGCTGAACATGCTCGACGCGGACCTCACCGCCGCCGAGTCCGGCCCGGAGCACGGCCTGCCGATGCTCGCCGACACACTGCGCCAGGCGGTGGCCGACCAGTGCGCCGAGGCGGTGACGTCGTCGATCCTGGACAGCGCGGCGCACCTGCTGACCCAGCTCGGGGACCACCCGCGCGCGACCCGTCTCCTGGCGGCCGCCGACGCCCTCCTCGGCCCCCACCCGCGTCCAGCCCCGCAGCACGTCCGGGCCGAGCTGGCCGACGCCGCCGCCCGCGACGCCCTGGGCGCCGAGCGTTACGCGGCCGAGCGCGCCCTGGGCACACCCCTGACGGTGACCGACGCCCTGTACGAGCTCACGGACGGCGTGCGCGACCACCCGGCCGGACCGCCGGCCGCGCCCGCGCAGGCGCCTACGAGCAGGTGAACCCGGAGTCCGCCCAGTCCGCGAGCGCCACCGAGTCGAGGCCGCTGTGCGGCTCGACGACCAGGCGCACGGTGCTGCGGCCGACGAGATTCACATGGACGGGCACGGCCGGGTCGCCGCCCTTGATCACCCCGGACGTCCAGACCCGGCGCCCGTCGGCGTAGACGGCGAAGGAGACCTTGCCGAGTTTCATCGTCAGGTCGTCGACGCCGACGAGCGCGTCGTAGGAGGAGCACGCCCGGTTGAGGTCGACGGTGACCGAGGAGTCGCCGTGCACGGTCACCCCGTGCTCGTACCACCGGTCCGCGATGGACAGCCCGTATCGCTGCCACACCCAGCTGCTGCCGCCGAGCCGGATCTCGGGTCCGGTTCCGTCACCGCTGACGTCGAAGGGCAGCCCGCTCAGCGGATGGACGACCGGGGCAGGCGGCGGCGTGGGTGCCGGAGTCGGTGTGGGCGTGGGGGTCGGGGTGGGTGTCGGGGTGGGTGTCGGGGTCGGGGTCGGGACGGGGGTGGGCGTCGGGCTGGGCGTGGGGGTCGGCGTCGGCGTGGGCGTCGACCCGGGGCCGCGGGTCGGGGTCGGGGCGGCCGCGGGGACGATCGCCGGGGGCTGCGGCTCGCGCTCCTTCGTCGGCGTCGGCGTCGGGGCGGGTGTCGGATCGTCGGGCTGCGCGACCGGTGCCGGCGCGGACGCCGGGGGTCCGGCCTTCGGCTGCGCCGCGGGACCGCCGTGGCCGATGAGCGCGAGGGTCACCGCGGCGGCCGCCACCGCGACCACACCGGCCGCGATCCCGGCCTTCACGGGGGCGCCCAGGCCCTCCGAGGCCAGCGCTCCGCCACCCGCGCCCGCTCCGCTCGAGGAACCGCTCGCCGCGGCGGCCGCGCCCGCGGCGCCCGCCGCACCCGCACCGGCACCGCCGGCGATGAGCGCCACCGCCTTGGCGTACCCGGCGGCGCCGAACCAGCCGATGACCGCGACCGGCACGACGGCGGGGATGCTGCCGGCGACCTCCTCGATCTGGAGGGCGGCCAGCCGGCACTTGGCGCACTCCTCCAGGTGCTTGCGCAGCCCTCGTTCGGCCCGGGTGCGCAGCCTGCGGCGGGCGTAGGTGCCGAGCTGGTCGGCGTAGCCGGCGCAACTCTCGTCGCTGGTGAGGGTGGCGCTGACATGGGCCTGGAGGTAGGCCTGCTTGAGTCCCTCACGGGCGCGGCTGGCGAGCACGCGCGTGCCGTTGGCGTCGAGGCCGAAGAGCATGGCGACCTCGCTCGGCGACTCGTCCTCGACCTCGGTGTGCCACAGCACCGCCTGCCAGCGCTCGGGCAGCGAGCGGAATGCCTGCATGGCCATGGACTGCTCGGCCTCGTGCATCGCGCGCACGTCGGCGCCCAGCTCCAGGCCCGCTCCGAAGGAGCCGATGGCCACCGTGTCGTCGGCGGCTTCGGAGGAGCGGGTGGCCTGCGCGGCGAACACCGCGAAGTCGTCGACGAGTTGCTCCCGCTTCGCCGACCGCGTCCAGTCGGCGGCCACTCGCCGCACGCAGGTGAGGAGATAGGCGCGGACGGCGTACTCGGGTCCTGAGCCGCCGCGCACCGCCTGGAGCATGCGGGCGAAGACCTCGGCGGTGAGGTCGTCGGCGGTGTGCGCGTCCCGGCAGCAGGTGCGGGCGTAGCGGCGCACGGCGTCGGCGTGCCGCCGGTACAGCTCCTCGTACGCCGTGTCGTCGCCCGAGCGCATCCGGTCGATCAGGTCGGTGTCGGCCGGCGGCAGGTCCCGCGGCGGCGGCAGGAAGAGCTCGGCCCGCCGCTCGCGCTGGGCCGGAACGCTGCCCTCGGCCCCGTCGTCGAGCGGACGCAGCGGTGGACGGGCCGCCGGACCGCCCGGGCGGCCAGCTGTCGGACCGCCCAGGTGCCCGCTCGCGCGTCCACCCTGGCTCGGCACCTGCGGTGAGGTCGGGCCGTCGGCCTCCGTGTCACCGTCACCGGATGGACCGAGCGAGTCGTCCCCACCGTCAACACTCATTGCGGAAAGCCCCCGCCGCCGGCCCAACCAGTCCTGACCACCGGGTCAGAGTGCCATATTGGCTTTTGTTCAGGACCCCGTGGGACGGACCGTCCACTCGTCCGTGGGGACCTGACGCAATCCAGTACTAGGTTTCACCCGTTCGGGGAAGGTTCAACTGTCGTGCCACGGGCAGCAGTTGAGCTCCCTGCCGGGAATGTCGCGAATATCCGACGCGGTGGACGAGGGCGGGGGGCACGCGCCACCCCCGCCCACCGTCACCCTTTCGAGCCACCGGCCCGCAGGCCGCCGAAGCCGCCTGGCCCGGCCCTCACGAAGAGGGACGCGACCGCAGGCCCTCCAGCAGGATGTCCAGCAGCCGCGCCGAGGCCGCCGCCTGCTGAGCCGGATCCGGCAGCGAGGGCGCCGCCGTCGCGATGACCAGCAGGACGTCCGACACCGACACGTCGGTGCGCAGTTCGCCCGCCTCCCGCGCCCGCTCCACCAACAGGCCGACGACCTCGAGCAGCGCCGCCGCTCCGGCGTCGTCGACGGCCGCCGTCGTGCCGTCGCCCGCGACGAGCCGCAGTTCACCGCCGCCCGACTGGGTCCGCTGCTGCGGCACCCGCGCCTCGTCGGCCGGCACACCCTCGGCTTCGTCCTCCGCGACGCCGACCCGCAGCACCTGCGGCGGCAGCAACCGCCCGGCGCCGGATGCCACGGACGTCCGCAGGAAACGCGACAGCGCCGACCACGGCTCGTCCTCCTGGCCGAGCGCCGCCCGCGCCTGATCGGTCAGCCGGGACGTCTCCTCCTCGGCTATCCGCCGCACCAGGACGTCCTTGCTCGGGAAGCGCCGGTACACCGTGCCGACCCCGACCCGCGCGCGCCGCGCCACGTCCTCCATCGGCGCGCCGTAACCCAGCTCGCCGAACACCTCGCGCGCCGCGCGCAGTACATGCTCCAGATTGCGCTGTGCGTCCACCCGCAGTGGTGCCGTCCGCGCGCCTTCTCCGCGTCCGTTGCCCACCGCCGTACCGACCGCGCCGCCTGGTGAAAGGGCCGACGTGGACGACCAATGCGAATTGTGAGTGTGCATGAATGTTCCCCCGGTAATGACGTCTCCCCCCGGAGACTCTCCCCGCCATCGAAAGTCGGGGGCGTGGAACACAGGGGACGGCCTCCCCGGGCCCACCCGTCGCAGACCCGCAGAGCACTTCCCCCTGACACCCCGTCGACACACGAACATAGTTGAGAGGGAGTCAATTCAGAAGGGGCAGGTTCCGCACGGAGCGCCCCCCGATCGGAGTACGGGCCGTATACGTCCCGATTGCACCCCTTCCCGCACCCCGGCGCACAGCCGCTGACCTGCGCTCCTGCCCCGCACTCCGATGTTTCGGCCAACCCTGCGCACACCCGACTCGCGGTCACACAAATTGTCGGGGCTGTGGACAAACTCCGGCGTCCGGTGCGTCATGGGATGGTGAAGGAACGTGCGCGCATTCTCGTTGTCGGCGGCGGCTACGTCGGGATGTACACGGCCCTGCGGCTCCAGCAGAAGCTGAAACAGGAACTCGGCCGGGGCGAGGCCGAGATCACGGTCGTCACACCCGACCCGTACATGACGTACCAGCCCTTCCTCCCCGAGGCCGCCGCGGGCTCCATCTCCCCCCGGCACGTCGTCGTGCCCCTGCGCCGCGTCCTGCCCCACTGCCGGGTCGTGGTCGGCGAGGTCACCGCCGTCGACCACGCCAAGCGCAGCGCCACCCTCACCACCCTCGCCACCGACGAAGAGGGCACCGGCCCCCAGCAGCTGACGTACGACGAACTCGTCCTCGCGCCCGGTTCCGTCTCCCGCACGCTGCCCATCCCCGGCCTCGCCGACCACGCCATCGGCTTCAAGACCGTCGAGGAAGCCATCGGGCTGCGCAACCACGTCATCGAACAGATGGACATCGCCTCCTCCACGCGCGACCCCGCGATCCGCGACGCCGCCCTCACCTTCGTCTTCGTCGGCGGCGGCTACGCGGGCGTGGAGGCGCTCGGCGAGCTGGAGGACATGGCCCGCTACACCACGCGCTACTACCACAACGTCAAGCCCGAGGACCTGAAGTGGATCCTGGTCGAGGCCTCCGACCGGATCCTGCCGGAGGTCGGCGCCGACATGGGCCGCTACACGGTCAGCGAACTGCGCCGCCGCAACATCGACGTACGCCTCGACACCCGCCTGGAGTCCTGCGCCGACCGCATCGCCGTCCTCAGCGACGGCGCCCGCTTCCCGACCCGTACGGTCGTGTGGACCGCCGGCGTGAAACCCCACCCGCTCCTCGCCGCCACCGACCTCCCGCTGAACGCACGAGGCCGGCTGAAATGCACCCCCGAGCTGGCCATCGACGGCGCCACGCACGCGTGGGCGGCCGGAGACGCCGCCGCCGTCCCCGACGTGACGGCCGACGAGCCAGGCAAGGAGACCGCCCCGAACGCCCAGCACGCCGTCCGCCAGGCCAAGGTCCTCGCCGACAACATCGTGCGCTCCCTGCGCGGCGAACCCCTGCTGCCGTACTCCCACAAGTACGTCGGCTCGGTCGCCTCGCTCGGCCTCCACAAGGGCGTCGCCCACGTCTACGGGCGCAAGCTCAAGGGCTACCCGGCCTGGTTCATGCACCGCGCGTACCACCTCAGCCGCGTGCCCACCTTCAACCGCAAAGCACGCGTGCTCGCCGAATGGACCCTCTCCGGGCTCTTCAAACGGGAGATCGTTTCCCTGGGATCCCTCGAACATCCCCGCGCGGAGTTCGAACTCGCTGCCGGTGGAAAGCCTTCTGACGAGTCTTCCGGCGACCCGAAGGGGTCGTCCTGACCGGATCCAGGAACTCCACCGACCGCCCCCACGTCTGACGAATGTCGGCCCGGACGGCGGCCACACTGCCAGACTGCTCCCTGCTCCAGTCCCTCCCGAGCCCTTCCCGGCGGGCCACCACCCGCCCCCCGACCCACGAGGCCGTTCCACGTGCTCCACACCCCGGGTGCTGTAACAATGTGCGGCCACCGCCGCGCGGCCACCGCAGCCCAGGCCGGGCCCGGAGCCGGGCCGCCGACGACTACACGAGGCAAGGATTCGTGAACTTCACGCGCTGGAGCGCCCGGCTCCCCGGAACGCAGCGCCGCGCCGCCGCGCGAGCCGAGCACCCGGTCACCACCACGGACCGGCGGAGCGAAGGCTCCGTACCCGCGGCCCGCGCCGAACGACTCACCGACGAGCCGCCCCCGGTGCCCGCCGTCGACGAGCTCCCGGTCCGTGAGGTCCTCGACCGCGTCCCGGCCCTCGTCGCCCTCGTCCACGGCCCCGACCACCGCCTCGCCTACGTCAACGACGCCTACGCGGCGGCCTTCGGCGTACGTCGCTGCGGCGAACCGGCCTCCGAGGCACTCCCCGAACTCCGCGACCTGGGCCTCATGCCCCTCCTCGACCAGGCCCTGCGCAGCGGCAAGCCCCGCACCCTGAAGTCCCGCAAGGCCCCCGACGGCCGCTCCTACACCTTCACCTGCACCCCGGCCGCCGAGGACAACGGCAAGGGCACCGTCCTGATCTTCGCCACCGACGTCACCGACCACGCCGAAGCCGCCGAACGACTCAGAACCAGCGAACGCCGCCAGCGCGAGACCGCCGTCACCCTCCAGCGCTCCCTCCTCCCCCAGGAGCTCGAAGAACCCGACGACCTGCGCATCGCCGCCACCTACCAGCCCGGCGGCACCGAGGCAGCGGTCGGCGGCGACTGGTACGACGTCATCACCCTCGGAGGCGGCCGCACCGCCCTCGTCATCGGCGACGTCATGGGCCGAGGCGTCCGCGCGGCAGCCGTCATGGGCCAGCTCCGCACGGCGGTCCGGGCGTACGCCCGCCTCGACCTGCCCCCGCACGAGATCCTCCAGCTCCTCGACGGCCTCGCCGCGGAGATCGACGCCAATCAGATCGCCACCTGCGTGTACGCCATCCACGACCCCAACGAGGGCCGACTGGTGTACGCCTCCGCGGGCCACCTGCCCATCCTGGTCCGCGACGACAACGGCACCGTCCTGCGCGCCGACGAACCCACCGGCCCGCCCCTGGGCACCGGCGGCTGGATGCACGCCTCCGGCTCGATCCCCCTCGGCCCCGGCTCCACGGCCGTCCTCTACACGGACGGCCTGGTCGAACGCAGGGACGAAGACCTCGACGAAGGCATCGCGTCCCTGGAGCGCGCCCTGTCCGGCGCGACCGGAACCCCCCAGGTCGTCTGCGACCGGCTGGTCCGCTCGGCCGGCGTCACCGCCGACCACGACGACGACGTCGCCGTCCTGGTCCTCCAGCACCCGGCCCGCACCGGCCCCGACGGCGAGCTGTTCCGCAACGCGGCCCTGGAGCTCCTGGGCGGCGTCGAGGCGGCCCCACGCGCGCGTGCCTTCGCCTCCGGTGTCCTGACCAGCTGGCGCTTCCCGCCCGACCTGCACGACCTCGGCGTCCTCGCCGCCAGCGAACTCGTCGCCAACTCCCTCCAGCACGGCACCCCGCCCATGCGCCTGCGCCTGCGCCGCACGGACCGCCGCCTGATCATCGAGGTCACCGACGGCGACGACCACCTCCCGCGCCGCCGCCGCGCCGAACCGGGCGACGAGTCGGGCCGAGGCATCGCCATCGTCGCCACGATCGCCTCCCACTGGGGCAGCCGCCGCACCCCGGGCGGCGGAAAGGCCGTCTGGTGCGAGTTCGTCCTGCCGAAGCCCGCGGAGTGACGGCCTCAGGGCCGGGGAAGGCGCCCCGGCCGGGTCACGGCCGCCCGCCGACAGGAAAGGCAAAGGCGGCCGCCGCCCTTTCGGACGACGACCGCCTCCACCCGCCTCACGCCTCGGCGGCCACCGGCTCCGCCACCGCGCCACCACGCGCGACCACCCGCTTCCGCGCCAGCCACGGCTGATCCTGGACGGCGGTCAGCTGCCGTCCCAGCCGCAGCGCCAGGTAGGTGATGCCCAGCGAGAACAGCAGGAACGTCACGATGTACGGCGCGTGCAGCGAGGCCCCCATCGGCCCGCCCACCGCCGGCCCGACGGCCAGCGCGAGCTGCTTCACCAGGGCGAACGCCGAGTTGTACTGTCCCGCCAGACCGGCCGGCGCCAGATCGGCCACCAGCGGCGCGACCGTCGGCGACAACATCGCCTCGCCCAGCCCGAACAGCGCGTACGTCGACACGAACGCGGCCGTCGCCATCTCCCGACTGCCGTGGCCGAGCCCCGCGTACCCGGCGACGACCCACGCGACGGCCCAGATCAGCCCCACGGCCGCGATCACCCGGGACCGCTTCTGCCGCTCGACGAACTTCAGCACGGCGAACTGCGCGACGACGATCATCGCGGTGTTGGCGGCGAGCGCGGTCCCCAGCGCGGACGTCGAGATCCCGGCGGCCTCGACCCCGTACGCGCTCAGCCCCGACTCGAACTGTCCGTAGCAGGCGAAGAACAGCACGAAGCCCAGCACACACAGCTGCACCATCGCCCGGTTGCCGAGCAACCGCTTCCAGCTGCCTCCGGCAGCCTGCGGGGCGTCCCCGACCCGCGGAGCGTGCGGCAGCCGCACGGTCGACAGCACCACGGCGAGCAGCAGGAACATCGCCGCCTCGATGGCGAACAGCAGCGTGAACGAGGACACGCGCGTGGTGTCCACGAGATGCCCACCGATCAGTCCGCCCACGCCGAGCCCGAGGTTCTGAAGGAAGAACTGCGTCGCGAACGCCCGCGACCGGGTCTCCGTGGTCGAGCAGTCCACGATCATCGTGGCCAGCGCCGGCTGCATCACGGCCTGCCCGGCGCCGAGCGCGGCCGCGGCGGCCAGTACGGCGGTGGCGTTGCCGGCGAGCCCCAGGCTCAGCGCGCCCAGCGCGGCGGTGACCAGGGCGGCGAGCAGGACCGGCAGTGGACCGCGCCGCACGATCGCCCGGCCGGCGAACGGCAGCACGATCAGCGCGGCCACGGCGAAGACGGCGAGGACCAGCCCCGCCGTCATGGCCCCCAGTCCCCGCACCTGCGCCACATAGACGTACAGGTAGGGGACGGTGAAGCCGAGCCCGAACGCGCTGAGTGCGTTGCCCACGTGGATCCGGCGCATCGCTGCGCCCCTCGCCCTGGTCACGTTCACCTCTCTCAGGTGGTCGTCGTCGGTACACCGGGCCCGAGCAGCGTCAGTACTTCCGCTGCCTCAGTACTTAGTGCCGAAGACTTCGAAGCTAAAGTTAGAAGCTAAACTGTACACCGCGAAGAACTTCAACGCGAACGAGCCCCGTGCGATACTTGCGCCCATGGGCGACACCCCCGGCACGGTCGGCACCGGCAGCGGCGGCGAGCCGACCCTCGAAGAGCAGATCGCGGCCTATCAGCGCGAATTCCAGGACCTCGACCCCCAGGTCGAGAAGATCGTCTCGGCGCTCTCCCGCCTGAACCGCCGGATGAACGTCGCCTATGGCCGCCAGACCGCGGACCTCGGCATCAGCAACGCCGAGTGGGAGGTCCTCAAGGCACTGGTCCTCTCCGGGGCCCCCTATCGCCTGGGACCCAGCGATCTGGCCAAGCGCCTCGGCCTGACGCCGGCCGCGATGACCCACCGGATCGACCGCATGCTCGCCGAAGGACTGGTGACCCGTGAGCGGGACGAGTCCAATCGCGTGCGCGTGATCGTCGAGCTGACGCCCGAGGGTCGCGAGAAGTGGCTGGAGGCGATGCGCATGGCGACGGTCTTCGAGGAGGACCTCCTCCAGGACCTCTCCGCGGACGAGCGGACGGTCCTGGGCGAGGTCCTGACCAGACTCCTGCGCCGGGTGGAGCACGCCCAGCCGGACGCCGGCGGCCGGCTCAGCGACCTCGACTGAGCAGCCCACCCCGGGCGGGCTAAAAGATCTTGACAGGGGTGGTTGACATCCCCATCCAGGGTCCGTAAAGTTCTTCGGGTTGCCAGGGAGCCGTAACGGTTCTTCGACAGCACCTCCGCCGCAGTAGCGGCACTACAAACCACCAGCACGATCTCCCCATGGGGTCGAATTCGGCGTGCCCGAATTCAATTCGATTTGGGGTCGGCAGCCCGATTAGGAACTGCCGAGCGGATCCGCTAAGGTTTGAGACGTCGGAACGGCCCAACAGCCGGGAAGACAAGCCCCCTCTGACTGGGAATCAGGCCCGAAAGGATCTGATAGAGTCGGAACCGCCGGAAAGGGAAACGCGAAAGCGAGAACCTGGAAAGCACCGAGGAAATCGGGTCGAGAAAAGATCTGATAGAGTCGGAAACGCAAGACCGAAGGGAAGCGCCCGGAGGAAAGCCTGAGAGAGTCTCTCGGGTGAGTACAAAGGAAGCGTCCGTTCCTTGAGAACTCAACAGCGTGCCAAAAATCAACGCCAGATATGTTGATACCCCGTCCCCGGCAGTGATAGCCGAGGATGAGGTTCCTTTGAAACAAAACACAGCGAGGACGCTGTGAACGGCCGGGCTTATTCCGCCTGGCTGTTCCGCTCTCGTGGTGTCGACCGGATTACCGGTAAACATTCACGGAGAGTTTGATCCTGGCTCAGGACGAACGCTGGCGGCGTGCTTAACACATGCAAGTCGAACGATGAACCACTTCGGTGGGGATTAGTGGCGAACGGGTGAGTAACACGTGGGCAATCTGCCCTTCACTCTGGGACAAGCCCTGGAAACGGGGTCTAATACCGGATAATACTTCCACTCGCATGGGTGGGGGTTAAAAGCTCCGGCGGTGAAGGATGAGCCCGCGGCCTATCAGCTTGTTGGTGAGGTAATGGCTCACCAAGGCGACGACGGGTAGCCGGCCTGAGAGGGCGACCGGCCACACTGGGACTGAGACACGGCCCAGACTCCTACGGGAGGCAGCAGTGGGGAATATTGCACAATGGGCGAAAGCCTGATGCAGCGACGCCGCGTGAGGGATGACGGCCTTCGGGTTGTAAACCTCTTTCAGCAGGGAAGAAGCGAAAGTGACGGTACCTGCAGAAGAAGCGCCGGCTAACTACGTGCCAGCAGCCGCGGTAATACGTAGGGCGCAAGCGTTGTCCGGAATTATTGGGCGTAAAGAGCTCGTAGGCGGTCTGTCACGTCGGATGTGAAAGCCCGGGGCTTAACCCCGGGTCTGCATTCGATACGGGCAGACTAGAGTGTGGTAGGGGAGATCGGAATTCCTGGTGTAGCGGTGAAATGCGCAGATATCAGGAGGAACACCGGTGGCGAAGGCGGATCTCTGGGCCATTACTGACGCTGAGGAGCGAAAGCGTGGGGAGCGAACAGGATTAGATACCCTGGTAGTCCACGCCGTAAACGGTGGGAACTAGGTGTTGGCGACATTCCACGTCGTCGGTGCCGCAGCTAACGCATTAAGTTCCCCGCCTGGGGAGTACGGCCGCAAGGCTAAAACTCAAAGGAATTGACGGGGGCCCGCACAAGCAGCGGAGCATGTGGCTTAATTCGACGCAACGCGAAGAACCTTACCAAGGCTTGACATACACCGGAAACGTCTGGAGACAGGCGCCCCCTTGTGGTCGGTGTACAGGTGGTGCATGGCTGTCGTCAGCTCGTGTCGTGAGATGTTGGGTTAAGTCCCGCAACGAGCGCAACCCTTGTTCTGTGTTGCCAGCATGCCCTTCGGGGTGATGGGGACTCACAGGAGACTGCCGGGGTCAACTCGGAGGAAGGTGGGGACGACGTCAAGTCATCATGCCCCTTATGTCTTGGGCTGCACACGTGCTACAATGGCCGGTACAAAGAGCTGCGAAACCGTGAGGTGGAGCGAATCTCAAAAAGCCGGTCTCAGTTCGGATTGGGGTCTGCAACTCGACCCCATGAAGTCGGAGTTGCTAGTAATCGCAGATCAGCATTGCTGCGGTGAATACGTTCCCGGGCCTTGTACACACCGCCCGTCACGTCACGAAAGTCGGTAACACCCGAAGCCGGTGGCCCAACCCCTTGTGGGAGGGAGCTGTCGAAGGTGGGACTGGCGATTGGGACGAAGTCGTAACAAGGTAGCCGTACCGGAAGGTGCGGCTGGATCACCTCCTTTCTAAGGAGCACTTCTAAGCCTGTCCCTTCGGGGGCCGGTTCAGAGGCCAGTACATCGGCGTACGTCCGATGCTGGTTGCTCATGGGTGGAACGTTGATTATTCGGCATTCTCAGTCATCTCGGGCTGCAAGTACTGTTCTTCGGAGCGTGGAAAGCTGATCACGAGTGGCGGGGGTGCCGGGCACGCTGTTGGGTATCTGAGGGTATGGCCGTATGGCTGCCTTCAGTGCCGGCCCCAGTGCACTCGGATCCGTTAAGGGTTCGGGGTGATGGGTGGCTGGTCGTTGTTTGAGAACTGCACAGTGGACGCGAGCATCTGTGGCCAAGTTTTTAAGGGCGCACGGTGGATGCCTTGGCACCAGGAACCGATGAAGGACGTGGGAGGCCACGATAGTCCCCGGGGAGTCGTCAACCAGGCTTTGATCCGGGGGTTTCCGAATGGGGAAACCCGGCAGTCGTCATGGGCTGTCACCCGCTGCTGAACACATAGGCAGTGTGGAGGGAACGCGGGGAAGTGAAACATCTCAGTACCCGCAGGAAGAGAAAACAACCGTGATTCCGGGAGTAGTGGCGAGCGAAACCGGATGAGGCCAAACCGTATACGTGTGAGACCCGGCAGGGGTTGCGTGTACGGGGTTGTGGGATCTCTCTTTCACAGTCTGCCGGCTGTGAGACGAGTCAGAAACCGTTGATGTAGGCGAAGGACATGCGAAAGGTCCGGCGTAGAGGGTAAGACCCCCGTAGTCGAAACGTCAACGGCTCGTTTGAGAGACACCCAAGTAGCACGGGGCCCGAGAAATCCCGTGTGAATCTGGCGGGACCACCCGCTAAGCCTAAATATTCCCTGGTGACCGATAGCGGATAGTACCGTGAGGGAATGGTGAAAAGTACCGCGGGAGCGGAGTGAAATAGTACCTGAAACCGTGTGCCTACAAGCCGTGGGAGCGTCGCGCATTGAGTTTACTCAATGCGTCGTGACTGCGTGCCTTTTGAAGAATGAGCCTGCGAGTTTGCGGTGTGTTGCGAGGTTAACCCGAGTGGGGAAGCCGTAGCGAAAGCGAGTCCGAATAGGGCGTTTCAGTAGCACGCTCAAGACCCGAAGCGGAGTGATCTAGCCATGGGCAGGTTGAAGCGGAGGTAAGACTTCGTGGAGGACCGAACCCACCAGGGTTGAAAACCTGGGGGATGACCTGTGGTTAGGGGTGAAAGGCCAATCAAACTCCGTGATAGCTGGTTCTCCCCGAAATGCATTTAGGTGCAGCGTCGTGTGTTTCTTGCCGGAGGTAGAGCACTGGATAGGCGATGGGCCCTACCGGGTTACTGACCTTAGCCAAACTCCGAATGCCGGTAAGTGAGAGCGCGGCAGTGAGACTGTGGGGGATAAGCTCCATGGTCGAGAGGGAAACAGCCCAGAGCATCGACTAAGGCCCCTAAGCGTACGCTAAGTGGGAAAGGATGTGGAGTCGCACAGACAACCAGGAGGTTGGCTTAGAAGCAGCCACCCTTGAAAGAGTGCGTAATAGCTCACTGGTCTAGTGATTCCGCGCCGACAATGTAGCGGGGCTCAAGCGTACCGCCGAAGTCGTGTCATTGCAGCTATAGGGCCAACGCCCGCTGTGATGGGTAGGGGAGCGTCGTGTGCCGGGTGAAGCAGCCGCGGAAGCGAGTTGTGGACGGTTCACGAGTGAGAATGCAGGCATGAGTAGCGATACACACGTGAGAAACGTGTGCGCCGATTGACTAAGGGTTCCTGGGTCAAGCTGATCTGCCCAGGGTAAGTCGGGACCTAAGGCGAGGCCGACAGGCGTAGTCGATGGATAACCGGTTGATATTCCGGTACCCGCTGTGAAGCGTCAAACATCGAACCAGGCGATGCTAAGTCCGTGAAGCCGTTCCGGACCCTTCGGGGAAAGGAAAGTGGTGGAGCCGACGAACCAGACTTGCAGTAGGTGAGTGATGGGGTGACGCAGGAAGGTAGTCCATCCCGGGCGGTGGTTGTCCCGGGGTAAGGGTGTAGGACGAACGGTAGGCAAATCCGCCGTTCACATAGTCTGAGACCTGATGCCGAGCCGATTGTGGCGAAGTGGATGATCCTATGCTGTCGAGAAAAGCCTCTAGCGAGTTTCATGGCGGCCCGTACCCTAAACCGACTCAGGTGGTCAGGTAGAGAATACCGAGGCGTTCGGGTGAACTATGGTTAAGGAACTCGGCAAAATGCCCCCGTAACTTCGGGAGAAGGGGGCCACGTCTGGTGAGAGCACTTGCTGCTCGAGCTGGGGGTGGCCGCAGAGACCAGCGAGAAGCGACTGTTTACTAAAAACACAGGTCCGTGCGAAGCCGTAAGGCGATGTATACGGACTGACGCCTGCCCGGTGCTGGAACGTTAAGGGGACCGGTTAGTCACTCTTCGGGGTGGCGAAGCTGAGAACTTAAGCGCCAGTAAACGGCGGTGGTAACTATAACCATCCTAAGGTAGCGAAATTCCTTGTCGGGTAAGTTCCGACCTGCACGAATGGCGTAACGACTTCTCGACTGTCTCAACCATAGGCCCGGTGAAATTGCACTACGAGTAAAGATGCTCGTTTCGCGCAGCAGGACGGAAAGACCCCGGGACCTTTACTACAGTTTGATATTGGTGTTCGGTTCGGCTTGTGTAGGATAGGTGGGAGACTTTGAAACGTGGACGCCAGTTCACGGTGAGTCGCCGTTGAAATACCACTCTGGTCGTGCTGGATGTCTAACCTGGGTCCGTGATCCGGATCAGGGACAGTGTCTGATGGGTAGTTTAACTGGGGCGGTTGCCTCCTAAAGAGTAACGGAGGCGCCCAAAGGTTCCCTCAGCCTGGTTGGCAATCAGGTGTTGAGTGTAAGTGCACAAGGGAGCTTGACTGTGAGACCGACGGGTCGAGCAGGGACGAAAGTCGGGACTAGTGATCCGGCGGTGGCTTGTGGAAGCGCCGTCGCTCAACGGATAAAAGGTACCCCGGGGATAACAGGCTGATCTTCCCCAAGAGTCCATATCGACGGGATGGTTTGGCACCTCGATGTCGGCTCGTCGCATCCTGGGGCTGGAGTCGGTCCCAAGGGTTGGGCTGTTCGCCCATTAAAGCGGTACGCGAGCTGGGTTTAGAACGTCGTGAGACAGTTCGGTCCCTATCCGCTGCGCGCGCAGGAATATTGAGAAGGGCTGTCCCTAGTACGAGAGGACCGGGACGGACGAACCTCTGGTGTGCCAGTTGTTCTGCCAAGGGCATGGCTGGTTGGCTACGTTCGGGAGGGATAACCGCTGAAAGCATCTAAGCGGGAAGCCTGCTTCGAGATGAGTATTCCCACCCCCTTGAGGGGTTAAGGCTCCCAGTAGACGACTGGGTTGATAGGCCGGATGTGGAAGCCCAGTAATGGGTGAAGCTGACTGGTACTAATAGGCCGAGGGCTTGTCCTCAGTTGCTCGCGTCCACTGTGTTGGTTCTGAAACCACGAACGGCCCCATGCCATGGTCACGGCATGGTGCGGCTGGACAGTTTCATAGTGTTTCGGTGGTCATAGCGTGAGGGAAACGCCCGGTTACATTCCGAACCCGGAAGCTAAGCCTTACAGCGCCGATGGTACTGCAGGGGGGACCCTGTGGGAGAGTAGGACACCGCCGAACAAATATTACGGGAAACCCCCGCACCTCACGGTGCGGGGGTTTTCTGCGTTACGGTGCATTCTATGTACACGTATGTGGTTCGGGTCGTGCGGGCTGAAGAGTGGGCCCTGGTGAAGGACCTGCGGTTGCTCGCACTCAGGGATCCGGTGGCACCGCTGGCCTTTCTGGAGACATATGAGGCTGCTGCGGTGCGGCCCGACTCCTTCTGGCAGGAGCGGGCGGCGGGAGCGGCCGAGGGGACTGCCGGCGTACGGCAGTTCGTCGCCGAGGCGGAGGACGGGCAGTGGGCGGGGACGGTCACCCTGCTCCTGGAGGAAGCGGGGACCGTCGACTGGGCCGGTTTCCCCGTAGAACGGCGGCAGGGGCACATCGTCGGGGTCTATGTGCGGGACGAGTGGCGTGGCGGCGGGATGACGCGGGCGCTGCTCGACGCCGCCGTCGACTGGGCCTGGGAGTTGGGGGTCGAGCGGGTGCGGCTCATCGTCCACGAGAAGAACGCGCGGGCGCAGGGGGCGTACCGCAAGGCGGGGTTCATACCGAGCGGGCGGACCGTGCCGTTGGGGCAGGGGACCGGGGAGACGGAGACCGAGTACGAGTTCGTCCTCGAGCGTCCCGAGGCGTCAGACCGGTAGGTCGTGGTGCGGCCAGCGGGCCTTGGCCTGTTCGCGGGAGCGGAGCAGGGCCAGGGTCGGCAGGCCCCGGTCGGTGCCGGTGGCCAACAGGTCCGGGAGCTGGGGGATGGGGGCCACGGCCGCCACATCGTCGAGCACCAGGGACATTGGTGGGTCGAGGCGACCGGAGGATGACCGTTCGGCCATGCGCCGGCCGCGCTCGACCACGCTGGAGACGAGGGCCGTCAGGAGCGGCATCGCGCCGGGACTGGTCCTGGGGTCCTCGATTGATTCACCGAGCACATAAAGACTTCCCCCTTCGTCCACGAAGGAATCCAAGGCAAGGGCGTCAGTTCGGTTGGGAGTGCACGCCTCGCGGATGTTGACCGTGGACAAGGCGGAGAGGGCACGGGAAGTCAGTTCCTGGGCGATGTCCCGGCGTTCGGGGTGGGCGGTGAGGGCGGCTTCGAGTTCGCCCGCCGCGCCCGGGGCGGCCTTCGGGTTGGTCCGGAGGGTGCGGACGGCTTCCTGGATGCCGGTGCCCTGGGACCAGCGGTGGACATGGCGGATGGTGCGGCCGTCGATCGCCGCGGCGTGCAGGTAGCTGCGCAGGAGGGTTTCGGCGGTGTCGCTGACCGCCTGGTCGAGCCGCGAGGTGGGACGTACGGGGGCGAGGAGTGCCGTCGCGCGCGAGATCGCGGTCTGTTTGTCCTCGCAGCCCGTGGTGGGGGACCAGTGGAGGCGGGCCGGGGTGTCGCAGAGGTGGCCGGGGTCGTAGAGGTGGACCGGGCCCAGTTTGGCTCGGGCGTCCTTGGTCTCCTGCCAGAGGGTGGGGCTGGAGGTGAGGATGACCGCGGGGCCCTCGGCGTCCCGGATGGCCTGGATCGCGGTCGCGTGGCGGGTCTCCGGCGGGGCGTAGTGCGCCGCGCCCTCGAAGCGGTTGGCTTCCCATCCGGCAGCCCGTTCACCTGGAACAGCCGGGAACAGGGCGGCGGCAGCGGATGTCGAGGGCTGTTGTTGCTGTTGCGGTTGGAGGGACGGTGAGAGCGAGGCGGCCGACGGGGCCGGCGTCGGCTGAAGGGACTGCGTCGGTGTGGGCGGCTCGGCGTCCGTCCTGGGGGCGGCCTCGACGCGTTGGGTCGGCACCTCGTGTTGCGTCGGTGGCGTCACGGTCTCCTGGACCGGCGTCGGAGCCGGTGCCAGGTCTGCGCGCTTCCTCGCTCGTACCGCCCGCCATCGGGCGAGTGTCCCCATCACGAACACCGTGAGGACGAGCAGGATCATCACCTGGCCGATGAACAGGCCCCAGAACAGCCCGTAGCCCGAGAAGTCCGCCGCCTCCGCTTCGGGCCAGGCGCCGGGGATGTCGTGGGGCCGGGCGATGAGGTGGCGCATGGCCAGCGGGGTGCGGGTGAAGGTGACGCCCGCGGGCCAGGAACCGTGCGCGAAGAGGGCCGCCAGGCCGGTCGCCGTCCAGACCAGCAGGGTCATGCCGAGCAGGAAGGCGAGTATCCCGACCAACAGGCCGTCGGGGATGCCTCCCTGGCCGTGGCCGGGGTCGCGGCGCTGCTCGTCTCCCGGTCTCATGGCGACCCCCTCTCCCGCGTTACGCCACCGTCGACTCGGACGAGCCGTCCAAGTCGGCCAGGTGCTGTTCCATGAAGGCCGCCGCTCGTCGTTCCTGTTCCAGTTCGGCGGCGAGCAGTGCGTCGTCGTCGGACATGGTGCGGTCGGTGGAGGATTCCGTCATCGCCCGGTCGGTGAAGACGAGTGGCCGTTCCGTCTCGGTGATCAGGTGTTTCACCACCTGCACATTGCCGTTGACGTCCCAGACCGCGATGCCCGGGGTGAGGGTGGGGATGATCTCCACCGCCCATCTGGGCAGGCCGATGACCCGGCCCGTCGCCCTCGCCTCGTCCGCCTTCTGGGCGTAGATGGTCCGGGTCGACGCCATCTTCAGGATGGCCGCGGCCTCCTTCGCCGCCGCTCCGTCCACCACGTCGGACAGGTGGTGGACGACCGCCACGAACGACAGGCCGAGGCGACGGCCGAACTTCAGCAGTCGCTGGAACAGCTGGGCCACGAACGGGCTGTTGATGATGTGCCAGGCCTCCTCGACCAGGAAGATGCGCTTCTTCCGGTCGGGGCGGATCCAGGTGTGCTCCAGCCAGACCCCGACGATCGCCATCAGGATCGGCATGGCGATCGAGTTGCGGTCGATGTGGGACAGATCGAACACGATCAGCGGAGCGTCCAGGTCGATGCCCACCGTCGTGGGGCCGTCGAACATGCCCCTGAGGTCGCCGTCGACCAGGCGGTCCAGGACCAGTGCCACGTCCAGGCCCCAGGCCCGTACGTCGTCTATGGCGACGTTCATCGCCTCCGCCGACTCCGGTTCGGGGTGGCGCAGCTGTTCGACGATGTCGGTCAGGACGGGCTGGCGCTCCACGATCGTCTCGTTGACGTAGGCGTGGGCGACCTTGAGCGCGAAGCCCGAGCGCTCGTCCAGGCCGTGGCCCATCGCCACCTCGATGATGGTGCGCAGCAGCGCGAGCTGGCCGGTCGTGGTGATCGACGGGTCCAGCGGGTTGAGGCGGATGCCGTGGTCCAGGGCGGCGGCCGGGTCCAGACGGATAGGAGTTATTCCCATCGCCTGCGCGATGAGGTTCCATTCGCCGACGCCGTCCTCGCCCTGGGCGTCCAGGACGACGACCTGGCGGTCGCGGAAGCGCAGCTGGCGCATGACGTAGGTCTTCTCCAGCGCCGACTTGCCGTTCCCGGACTCGCCGAGGACCAGCCAGTGCGGGGCGGGGAGCTGCTGGCCGTACAGCTGGAAGGGGTCGTAGATGTAGCCCTTCCCGGAGTAGACCTCGCGGCCGATGATGACGCCGGAGTCGCCGAGGCCGGGGGCGGCCGTCGGCAGGTACACCGCCTGGGCCTGGCCCGTGGAGGTGCGCACCGGCAGCCGGGTCGTCTCGACCTTGCCGAAGAGGAAGGAGGTGAAGGCGTCCGTGAGGACGGACAGCGGATCCCGCATCAGCTCATCAGCCCCTACCTTCGGATTCCGGTGGCGAACGGGAGGGTGTTCACGAACGCCCGGTGGTGCTCTCGGTCGCACCACTCCAGCTTCAGGTACGACTTGCCGGCCGACGCCCTTATCGTCCGTTTGTCGCGGGCGAGGGCCTCGGGATTGCGGGAGGAGACGGTGATGTAGCCGACCAGGTTCACGCCGGCCGCGCCGGACGCCAGGTCCTCGCCGCGCTGGTCCAGCCGGGAGTGGGCGGCCACGTCGCGGGGGTCGACGGTGCGGTTCATCTTGGCGGCCCGGCTCGCCTCGGCGTCGTCGTTCGTCTTCTCCGTCAGCATGCGTTCGATGGCGACCTCGGTGGGTTCGAGGTCCATGGTCACGGCGACGGTACGGATGACGTCCGGGGTGTGGACGAGGAGCGGTGCCAGGAAGTTGACGCCCACCGGGGTCATCGGCCACTCCTTCACCCAGGCCGTGGCATGGCACCACGGGGCACGGGTCGACGACTCGCGGGTCTTGGCCTGGAGGTACGTCGGCTCCATGGCGTCCAGCTCGGCCGGCCAGGCGTTGCGCTTGGTCATCGCCTGGATGTGGTCGATGGGGTGGTCCGGGTCGTACATGGAGTGGACGAGGGAGGACAGCCGGCCCTGGCCCAGGGGCTGGCGGACGCGGATGTCCGCCTCCTGGAGGCGGGAGCAGATGTCCGTCAGCTCGCGGGCCATGACCACCGCCAGGCCCGCGTCGCGGTCCAGTTTGCGGCCCGACCGGGGGCGGGCGGCGCGGGCCATGGCATGGGCCTCGGCGGCCAGTTCGCGGGTGTAGTGCATACAGGCGACGAGGTAGGCGCGGTGCTGCTCGCTGCTCGTGGACACCATGGACTGGAGCTGGTCGTAGGAGCGGGCCAGCCAGTCGGGGGATTTCTCGTCCCCGCGGACGGCGACGTCCTTGGCGTGGGCGTCGGGGTCGGCGGGGAGGGTGCGGGCGAGCATCTGGATGCGGGTGACGAAGCCGTCGCCGTTCGCCACGTGCTTGAGGAGGGTGCCGAAGCGGTCGACGAGGGCTTCCTGGTCCTCGCTGTCGCGCAGGCCGACGCCCGGGCCCTCGATCTCGATGGCGGCCGTCACCGTGCGGCGGTCGGCGTGCAGGAGTACGGCGATCTCGTCGGGGCCGAAGGGGGCGGCCAGCCAGCTGATGCGGCCGATGCCCGGGGGCGGGCCGATCTCGATCTCCTGGCCGTCGAGCCGGGTGCCCGCCTCCATGACCGTCGAGCGGTAGGCCGTGCCCTGGCGCAGGGTGCGCTTGTAGCTGCGGTTGATCTCGAACCACTTGTAGAACGTGCGGTGCTTGTACGGCACGTAGACCGCGGCCAGCGCGATCATCGGGAAGCCGCTGAGCAGCACGATCCGCAGGGCGAGGACGGGGACGAGAAGGCCGCACATCATGCCGAGGAACGCGCCGACGACGATGAGCGCGATCTCGCCGGTCTCGCGGTTGCGGCCGACGATCGCGTTCGGCCGGGCGCGGCCGATCAGATATGTACGGCGGGGCGTGATCGCGTGGGACACGTGGGAATCAGCCGTCAACGCCCTTCACCTCCCGTGCGGTTGTTGCTGCTGTTGCGGGTGTTGCTCGCGTGCGGGGTGTTGACCGGGCTGCTCGCGCGGGGAGCGGGTGCGGCGGAGGGGACAGATCCGCCGCCCCCGTTCGGGGTGCGCGAACTGTGCGCGGCGACTCCGCCGGAGGCGGGGTTGGAGGGGCGGGCGCCGGAGGACCCGGACTGGCCGCCGCCGTTGTTGTCCGCACGGGTGCTGTGCGCCTTGATGCCCTGGGCGACGAGGGTCGCCGGGGAGCTGATGACGGCCGCCGCCTTGCCCTCGGCGCCCTGCATGATGCGGTTGTTGCGGGAGCCCGCGATCTCGTCGCCGAAGCCGGGGACGAAGCGGTAGATCATCGCGCTGGCGAAGATGGCGAGCAGGATGATGGAGAGGCCGGAGACGACGGCGGAGAAGGCGTTCGGGCCGTCGGCGGTGGACAGTGCCCCGGCGAGGCCGAGCACGATCACGATGACCGGTTTGACCAGGATGACGGCGATCATGATGCCGGCCCAGCGGCGGACGTGGCTCCACAGGTTCTTGTCGACCAGGCCCGCGTAGACGACGGTGCCGAGCAGGGCACCCACGTAGAGCAGGGCGGCCCGGATGACGAGCTCCAGCCACAGCACTCCGGCCGCGAGGATCGACACCAGGGACACCACGATCAGCATGATCGGGCCGCCGCCGATGTCCTCGCCCTTGGACAGGGCTGCGGAGAAGGTGCCGAAGAACGTGTCGGTCTGGTTGCCGGTGGTCTTCGCGAGGACGTCGGTGATGCCGTCGGTGGCGGATACGACCGTGTAGAGGATGAGGGGGGTGAAGGCGGAGGCCAGGACGGTCAGCCAGAGGAAGCCGACGGCTTCGCCGATGGCGGTGGTGAGGGGGACTCCGCGCACCGCCCTCTTGGCGACGGCCAGCAGCCACAGCAGGAGGGTCAGGACGGTCGAGGCGGCGAAGACGACGGCGTACTGCTTGAGGAACCGCTCGTTGGTGAAGTCGACGTTCGCGGTGTCCTTGACGGCCTCGCTGAGCTTGTCGACGGTCCAGGACGCGGCGTCGGCACAGCCCTTGGCGAGGGAGGAGAGGGGGTCGAGGGTGTCGGAGACGCCGGGGTTGGTCGTCGACGAGGGGTTCTCGCCCTTTTCGCAGTAGTCCCTGGCGGGGCCCCGGATGAGTTCGCTGCACGCGCTGTCACTCGGGGAGGTGGAGGGGGACGGGCTGGGCGTGGGCGCGGCGAAGGCGCGGGTGGCCGTCAGTACCGCGGTCGTCTGAACGGCGGCCAGGGCGGCCGTCACCTTGAGGGAGAGGTGCTTAGCGCGCATAGGTGAACCCTCCGAACTCCTCGACGGCCTTCGTCATGTCGTCGGCGGTGGAGGCCTGCTGATCGCGCCCGACCGGGACGGGCCCGTCCTTCTGCTGGAAGTCGGTGACCTTCCAGTCGTTGCTGGTCCACTGGAGCTGGTAGGTGGTGGTGAACCAGCTCTCGGAGACGGGGTTGGTCGAGGCTTCGCCCGAAAGACCGAAGAGCGAGGTGTACCAGACCTCGACGGTTGCGTTGCTCGCGCTGGACGCCGTCACCTTGGTGCCGACGGGGATGACCCGGGACACGAAGGACTGGCCGTCCGGGGCGGTGCCGTTCTTGTCGAGCCCGATGTTGCCGAGGAAGGTCTCGCTCGAGTACGCGGTGTCCAGCGCGGCCTGTTTGGAGACGGCGATGGCGGGCGCGTACACCGTGTCGACGATCTGGTGCCGCAGGTCCGTGATGAACATGTCCGCCGAGCCCAGGGCCACGGCGTAGTTGGCCGCAGCGCTCTGAGCACCTTGAGCATCGTGCGCGTACCCCGTCGGGATGCCGCCCGTCTTCGCGTCCACCGGCTTCGTGCCGGTGGGCGCCGTGCTGGTCGCGTCCGGCTTGTCGCCGGTCGTGCCGCTGGCCGAGGTGGAAGGGGAATCGTCTCCTCCGCGGTTCGCGAAGGCGATCGCCGCGATGAGGAGGACGACGACGCCGACCACCGTGACCAGGCTCCGTGAGGACGAACGGCCGCCTCTGCGGGCGCCGCCGTAGGGGTCGTTCTCGGGCAGCCGGAGGCGGGTCCTGCCGTACCCGTGACCCTCGTCGGAGCGCGCGGATTCGCCGTAGTCGTGTTCGTCGCCGGGAGTCATGCCGCGTAGGCCCCCTCGCTGCCGTACCGGGACGCGTACAAGTACGACGGTAGCCGTGCTGGTTCCCGCGCGGGCGCGGTGTGGTGACTCGACATCAGGGACATCAGGGAAACGCAACCTCAGCCGGTGGGCACGACAGGTGGGTGGGGGTGGCGGGCCGGGCGTGCCCGGACGGTACTGGGGGTGGTGCGCAGGCCGCGGCTACACGGCCATGCCGTACACGATGGTGAACAGCGTCCCGAGGGAGCCGATGATGAAGACCCCTGTCAGCCCGGCGATGATGAGGCCCTTGCCCTGTTCCGCGCTGAAGGTGTCCCGCAGGGCGGTCGCGCCGATGCGCTGCTTGGCCGCGCCCCAGATGGCGATGCCGAGGCAGAGGAGGATGGCGACCGCCATCACGACCTCGATCATCACCTTGGCCTCGTTGCCCAGGCTGCCGAAGGGCCCCCAGTCCGGAGCGATCCCACCGATGATGGTGTTGATATCGCCTTTGTCGGCCGCGAACAGCATGTAAGTCACCGCCCCTGATGGGTAGTTCCGCAGTTCCTCTGCGGGTGTGCAGAGGTCACGCCTCATTCTCGCCGACAAAGTCGCCGTCGTATGTCGACTTGGCGCCATTGGCGGACGGGAGTCGTACGAATAGCTCGTATGGTCACTCTGTGTATCACGGCAGGTCACGCCGGGCAATGAGGCCGGAGCGGAACCTGTGGTGTGGTTCCGTCGTTAGCCCACTTCACGGCCCTGCGCCGTTTCTGACGGCTGGTCGGGTGAGCGTACGTTTCGATGTTCTCATGACGTTGCGCACACCGGGCATGGCGAACGGGCCACGGCTGGATGCCGAGGCCCGTTCGTCCTTTCACCACGTGTGGCCCCCACGGCCCACGGTGGCTGTTCTGTTGTGGCTTTCGCCTGACGGCAGGTCAGCCGGTGAAGGCGTCCGTGCCCTGCGGGGTGCCGAGGCCGGTGGGGCCGTCGTAGCCCGACTTGGCGGTGCAGAGGTAGGCGGCGCTCGAGGAGCAGGTGCCGTTGCTGCCGCTGGTGACGTCGTTCAGGGCGGAGGTGCCGGCGGCCGCGTAGGGGTAGGAGGCCGGGTAGTCGCTGCTGCCCGGGGTGCCGGCGAGGGCGTAGACCGCGGCGATGATGGGCGCGGAGGCGCTGGTGCCGCCGAAGGTGTACCAGCCGGCGGTGACGCCGTAGGAGTCGTAGACCGAGACGCCGGTCGCCGGGTCGGCCACGGCCGAGACGTCGGAGACGGTCCGCTTGGAGCAGCCGGTGTCGGTCTGCCAGGTCGGCTTGGTGTCGTAGGCGGAGCAGCCGGAGCCGGTGCCCTCGGTGGAGCTGGTGTTCCAGACCTTCTCGGTCCAGCCGCGGGTCGTGGAGGACGTGGACAGGGCGGTGCCGCCGACAGACGTCACGTACTTGGAGGCGGCCGGGTATTCGGCGCCGTAGCCCTCGTCGCCGGCGCTGACGGTGATGGCGACGCCCGCGTGCTTGAAGTACGAGGTGTCGTACGACGTGTCCGAGGAGGACTCCGAGCCGCCGTAGCTGTTGGAGACGAACTTGGCGCCCAGGGCCACGGCCTCGTTCACGGCCTTGCCGAGGTTGGCCATGGACGCGGAGGTGGCCTCGACGAGCAGGATGTTGCAGTTCGGGCAGACGGCGCTGGCCATGTCGAGGTCGAGTGACTCCTCCTCGGCCCAGCCGCTGTCGGCGCTGGGGAGGGAGGTGGTGGAGCCGCTCTGGCTCACCTTCTTGAAGCAGCCGCCCGCGACCGTGCAGGCGGGGAGGCCGTAGTACGTGCGGTACTTGGCGAGGTCGGCGGCGGCGTTGGGGTCGTCGTAGGCGTCGACGATCGCGATGGTCTCGCCGGAGCCGTCGGCCGAGGCCGCGTCGGTCAGGCCGTAGGCGTCCTGGAGGTCGGACGGGCCGTAGCCGGTGGGGGTCGCGGCGGCGGCCTTCGGGGTGACCGCGGCGGTCCTGCCGGTCTCGGCGGCGCGTTCCTTCTGGAAGGCCGTGGTGCCGCCGGTCACGCGGAAGGAGTGACAGGCCAGGTCGCCCTTGTGCTGGGGGGTGGCACAGGGGGTGGCTGCCCAAGTGACCTTGGTGGGCGTGGTCTTGGTGGGGGTCGTGGGTGCCGCGCTCGCGTGGGCCGCGGTGCCGAATCCGGCGAGCACGAGGGCGGCGGTGCCGAGGGCCGAGGCGCCGATGCGGCGCCATCTGCCGGATATGGCCGAGGAGTTGGGGGAAGTCGTCGTACGCAACGGACAGCTCCTGAAGATGGGGTGACAGGGGCGGTGCGGGTGGGGGGTGGTGCGTGCCACCGGTACGTGGTCCCCGGTGGCGGGCGGCGGCCCGCGGACGACTGTTCCCTTGTTGAGTACGCGACAACAAGATGGGTGGCGGAATCCTGACTTCCGCAATACTGAAGGGGGTTCGGGGATTGCTGATCAATGGCGGGCGGATGGTGCGGCGATGGCCGGCGCTTGACCTCGGACGGGTCGGCGCGGCCGGGCCGTGGGGACGTGCGGGGGCTGCGGCGTCGTCGCCTCGGCGCCTCAGGGCCGGGGCACGCTGATGGCGAGGACCGCCGTGTCGTCGTCGACGCCGGTGCCGAAGGTGTCGAGCAGCTCACGGATCGCGGCGACGGTGTCGGTCGCGGTGGTGGGCGCGAGAGCTCGGGCGAAGTCGAGGAGCGCCTCGTCCCCGTAGCGGTCGTCGTCGCTGTTCGCGGCCGTGTGGGCCTCGGTGAGGCCGTCGGTGTGGAGCAGCAGGGTGTCGCCCGCCACGAGGTGGACGGTGGTGGTGGCGATATGGGCGTCGGGCAGGACGCCGATGAGCTGTCCGCCGGGGGTGTCCAGGTGGGCCACGCTTCCGTCCGCCCGCAGGAGCAGGGCCGGGGGGTGGCCGCCGCCGGCCAGGGTGATGCGGAACCCGCCGTGATCGGTGTCGGGGGTGAGCAGTCCGAAGATGACGGTGCAGAAGCGGGGGTCGTCGCCGTTGTACTCGTGGTTGAGCACGGTGTTGAGGTTGGTCAGGACGGCGGCCGGGTCCGGGTCGTAGACCGCGGCGGCGCGCAGGGTGTAGCGGGCCAGGGAGGTGACCGCCGCGGCCGCGGCGCCCTTGCCGCAGACGTCGCCCAGGAACAGTCCCCAGGTCCCCGCGGCGAGCGGGAAGAGATCGTAGAAGTCGCCCCCGACCTTGTCGGGGGAGGCGATGTGGTAGTGCGCGGCCACGTCCAGTCCGGGCACACTCACCAGCGCCGGAGGCAACAGCGTTTGCTGGAGGGTGGCGTTGAGGCGCATCAGCTCCGCGCGCTCGTCCTCCGCCTGCTGCCGGGCGCGCAGCAGTTCGGTCTCGTAGGCGCGCCGGTCGCGGGCGTCGAAGACGGTGGTGCGGATCATCACCGGCTGTCCGTCGCTGTCGGACTTGACCGTGGAGGTGACCAGCACGGGCAGACGGCTGCCGTCGGCCGCCTCGAGTTCCAGGGCGATCCCGCTGATCTCGCCCTGCATGCGCAGCAGCGGGCCGAAGTGGGTCTCGTGGTAGATACGGCCCCCCACGGTCAGCAGGTCGGAGAACGTCCTGCGGCCCACCAGGTCGCCGCGGGCGTGGCCGAGCCACCGCAGCAGGGTCGCGTTGATCTTTGCGATCGTGCCGTCCGGCAGAGTGGAGAGGAAACCGCACGGCGCGTGCTCGTACAGGTCCTCGACGCTGTCCTCCAGCAGCGCGGAGAACGCCGCCCGGTCGTCGCCGGGCCGCTCCTCGGGCGACGGGTGAGCGCCGCTCGCGCCGTTGCCGGTCCCGCCCGTCATCGTGCCGCTGTGACGCAGTGGGTGATCGCGGCAGCCGTTTCCTCCGGCGCGGCGGCCAGGTGGCGGTGGCCGTTCGCGTCCGGGGCGACCGGCCGGCTTCCGCTCCGCACGGTCATTCGACGTGCAGTCATACGTCATATTCTCGCAGAGCACCCCCTTCGCGGTCGGTATCGGCGGACGTGCCGTGCCCACGTCAGGCGTACGGAACATCGCCGGGGGTACAGGGGGTGGTCGGGCGGGTGTCGCTCTCACCGGGTGGGTTGTGGTGCGGGGCGTACAGCTCGCTCGCCGCGCCCCGCGCCGGACCGGGCAGTGCGGCTTCCTTGTCCTCGGTGAGTGCCGGCAGGTGACCTCATGACCAGTACGCAGGACCGGCCCGAGCTGATGGCCCCCGCTGCCGACGCGTCGGCACCGGAGCGGGTGCAGGAGCACGTCCAGGAGCGTGCCGTGCGGATACGCCGTCGCCTGGAGCGGCTGATCGGCATCGCGGCGACCGAGGGCAACGCGCTCACCGCCCTGCGCAACGGAGACGAGATCTTTCCGGCGATGCTGGCGGCCATCCGGTCCGCCGAGCACACCGTGGACATGATGACGTTCGTGTACTGGCGGGGAGACATCGCCGGCGAATTCGCGCGGGCACTGGCCGACCGGGCCGAGGCGGGTGTGCGGGTGCGGCTGCTGCTGGACGGGTTCGGCAGCCGGCTGATCGAGAAGGAGCTGCTGGAGGAGATGGAGCGGGCCGGGGTGCAGGTGGCCTGGTTCCGCAGACCCGTGACCCTTTCGCCCTTCAAGCAGAACCACCGCTGCCATCGCAAGGTCCTCGTCGTGGACGAGCAGGCGGCCTTCACCGGCGGGGTCGGTATCGCCGAGGAGTGGTGCGGCAATGCCCGCAACGAGCGCGAATGGCGTGACACCCACGTCGAGGTCCGCGGGCCGGCCGTGGACGGCATCGCCGCCGCCTTCGCGCAGAACTGGGCCGAATGCCACGACGAGCTCTTCGACGACCGCGACCGGTTCGTCCCGCACCGCCCGCAGGGCGACGCGGTGGTGCAGGTGGTCCGCGGATCGGCCAGCTTCGGCTGGCAGGACATGCAGACCCTGATCCGGGTGATGCTGGAGTCCGCCGAGGACCGCTTCCGGCTGGCCACCGCCTACTTCTCGCCGGACGTCTTCTTCATCGAACTCCTGTGCGCCACCGCGCGGCGGGGTGTGGAGGTGGAGATCCTGCTGCCCGGTCCGCACACCGACAAGCGGGTCTGCCAGCTGGCCGGCCAGCACCACTACGAGGACCTCACCGCCTGTGGCGTGAAGATCTACCAGTACCAGCCGACGATGATGCACGCCAAGGTCATCACCGTCGACGGCGTCGCCGCACTGGTGGGCTCGACCAACTTCAACCGCCGCTCCCTCGACCACGACGAGGAGATCATGCTCGCCGTGCTGGACCAGGAGTTCACGGCCACGCTCGACGGCCACTTCGACGACGACCTGAAGGCCGCCGCGCTGATCCGGGAGGGCCGCTGGAAGCGGCGCTCAGCGCTCCAGCGGGCGCGAGAGGTCGCCGTCATGCCCATCCGCCGTTTTCTGTGACGCCGGCCGGCCGTAATTCGGGCGAACCGTATTCCCGGGAATCCCGCACATATACATGGAAGATTTGAGGGCGTGAAGGGGATTTCGTGGGGCACTTGAATCAGCGGAGGTTGATAATCATGGTTCCCCTGCTTGTTGTTCTGCTTCTCGCGCTCATCCTTTTCGGTGCCGGCTTCGCCCTCAAGGCCCTGTGGTGGATCGCCGTCATCGTGCTGGCGGTCTGGCTGGTGGGCTTCGTGGTCCGGCCCGCAGGACACGGTGGCCGGAAGGGCCGCTGGTACCGCTGGTAGACAAATTCACCGGCACGAAGGGCCCCGTCGGTCATTGCCCGCGGGGCCCTTCGGTATACCGCCGCGCTATTCGGTCCCGTCGTTTTCCAGTACACCCTCGACGAAATGGTCGAATTCCCCTGCCTGAACGCCCAGCACGAACGCGTCCCACTTTCTGCGGTTCGTCGTGACGACGTTCTCCGGGTCACTGGTCGCTCGGAGGTAGACGGGAGCCTCGCCGTCGTCTCCCTCGCCGAAGGCGATCTCGATCCAGGGGCCGGGCCCGGTCGCGTCCGGCGGGGCCGCGCGGGTCCAGATGAGGTCGGAGGGGATGTCAGCCACCAGCCCACCGTATCCCCGCCCCGGTGGAAAGGTGCCGTGGGTGGAGTGCGGGTAGCGTCGTAGGAGAACCATGCGTCTGACGTTTCTCTCACCTTCGTGGGACACAGTGAACCCGATGAAGCGAAACGCCCTGCTCGGTGCGGTCGTCCTGCTGGCCGTCACCTCTGCCTCCGAGGCGGCCGCCGACGGTGGGCCCGGGCCCCTGGGGGTGACGGCCGTCGCGGCGCCCACGGCGCAGTCGGAGCGGGTCGGCGCGCTGTTCGCCGCCGCCGACGCCGACGCGGGCAGACTGGCCGGTGAGCACTTCTGCACCGCCTCCGTGGTGCACAGTCCGCACCGCGACCTCATCGTCACCGCAGCGCACTGCCTCGGCGGGGCGGGCGAGCTCGCCTTCGCCCCCGGATACCGGGACGGCAGGGCCCCCTACGGGATCTGGCGGGTCGAGCGGGTCTTCCTGCCCGACGGATGGGCGCAGGGGCAGGACGAGGACAGCGATGTGGCCTTCGCCGTCCTCGAAGAGCGGGGCGGCGAGGACGCCGAGGACGTGGTCGGCGGCAACCGGTTCGCGACGCGTACCACCACCGGGGCGACCGCCGTGACCGTCACCGGCTACCCCGACTCCCGCGAGGTGCCGGTCCGCTGCACGAACCGGCCCACCGCCCACAACTCCACCCAGCAGCGCATCGACTGCCCCGACCTCACCGGCGGAACCAGCGGCAGCCCCTGGGTGAACGGCGACGGGGAGGTGGTCGGCGTCCTCGGCGGGCACGAACAGGGCGGGGCGACGGCCGACATCTCGTACAGCGTGGTCCTGGGGCCGGAGGCCGCGGAGCTCTACCGGGACGCGGTCTCCGGCCCCTGAGGTGTCACGCGATGCGGTGGACGAGCTGGGTGGTCAGCTCGTAGCGCGCGCCGACGACGGCCAGCTCGCCGGCGGAGATCTTCGCCGCGAGGTCGGGTTCGGCGGCGAGGCGGGAGCGGACGGCTCGTATGTTGGCGTCGATGGTCGAGTCGACGCGGGCGTCGCCCTCCTTCGTCCGGTCGATGTACGGGGTGATCTGGTCGGCCAGGTACTGGATGTGCCGGGGCAGACTCGTGCCGGTGAGGTCCGCCTGGACGGTCGCCTTCACGGCACCGCACGACTGGTGGCCGAGGACCACGACCAGGGGTATGTCCAGCTCGAGCACGCCGTACGCGACGCTGCCGAGCACGGCCTCGTCCAGGACCTCGCCCGCGCTGCGGACGGTCATCAGATCGCCCAGCCCCTGGTCGAAGACCAGCTCGGGCGGCACCCGGGAGTCGATGCAGCCGAGGACGAGGGCGAAGGGCTGCTGACCGGCCGTCAGGCTGCGCCGGACGGCCGGTGTCTCGTCCGGGTGCCGCTCGCGGAAGGTGCGCCAGCGGCGGTTGCCGGCCGCCAGCTCCCGCAAGGCCGCCTCGGCCGTACCGGGGCGCGGAGTGGTGCGGGGACCGGCGCCGGGCGCGGACGTGGCGGCGGACGCGGGGGCGGTGCCGAGGGCCGCGCCGCCCAGGGCCACGGCCCCGGCCATGCCACCGCGCAGCAGGGCGCGGCGGGCGGTGGTGGAGGAGGTGGGGGAGGTGTCGTCGGTGATCACGGGGTGGAACGTATGTCCGAGCCCGAAGTCCGGCGCCCGCGTTGCCCGATCATGGCGATGGATGGGCAATCCGAGGCCGTTCGATGGTGGGCGCTTGAGCCGTCACAGGGCCGCCCTTTACGCGAGACCTCGACGGTGACGCGCGGGGAAGCCGGGCCCGACGCCCCCTCCTGACCGGATGAGGCGCTCCGTTCGACGCGTAACCCCCTTGCGCGAAAGGTGAGTCGGGGTGGGGCGCGAGTCGCGTGGGGCGCGGGGCCGCCACGTGCGGTTTCTCCTTGTTCGTGATCACCCCGCGGCACGGGAGCCGCCTCTACACTGTCGGGGGCGGACTCCCGGGCGGCGAGGGGCGGTTGACGGTGCGTAAGACATGGATCGTGGCGACCGCTGTCGTCAGTTCCGGTGCCGCCTTCATGATGGCGCTCGTCATCGGGGTGTACCTCGTCGGCGGGAGCGCCACGAGCGGGGTGGGCGGTGCGGGCAGAGCACTGGCCAAGGGCGCCGTGCCCGCCGCCTACCAGACGCTCGTGCAGAAGTGGGGCAATCTGTGCTCCGCCATCAACCCCGCGCTGCTCGCCGCCCAGCTCTACCAGGAGAGCGGGTTCAACCCGAGGGCGCAGAGCGCCGCCGCCGCGCAGGGGATAGCGCAGTTCATCCCGGGCACCTGGGCCACGCACGGCATCGACGGCGACGGCGACGGCGACCGCGACGTCTGGGACCCGAATGACGCGATTCCGTCGGCCGCGTCCTACGACTGCCAGCTCGCCTCGTACGTGAAGGACGTCCCCGGGGACGCCACGCACAACATGCTCGCCTCGTACAACGCGGGGGCCTACGCGGTCATCAGGTACGGGGGCGTGCCGCCGTACAAGGAGACCCAGAACTATGTGAAGACGATCACGACTCTGGCGGAGTCCTTCGCCGCGCCGGTCAGCCGGGTGGATCCGTCCGAGCAGGCCGCGGGGGCCATCTACTTCGCCCAGAAGAAGCTCGGCACGCCCTACCTCTGGGGCGGCAACGGCACCGCTGACCAGGGAGGACGGTTCGACTGCTCCGGGCTGTCCAAGGCCGCCTACGAGAGCGTCGGGATCACGCTGCCGCGAGTCGCCAACGACCAGTACAACGCGGGGCCGCATCCGCAGCGGAGCGAGTTGCTGCCGGGCGACCTGGTGTTCTTCTCCACCGACCCGAACAACTCGCGGGCCATCCACCACGTGGGGATCTACGTGGGGGGCGGGTACATGATCAACGCGCCGTACACCGGGGCCGTCATCCGGTTCGACCCCATCGACACGGCCGAGTACTTCGGGGCCACCCGCGTCACCGAAGATGGCGCGAAAGCGCTCCCCACGACCGTCTGAAGGACCCCCGCACCCGGCCCCTGAGCTGCGGGGATCTATCTCTCTTCGATAACGTCTGCGTGATCATTCAGTGGAGAGTGGAACGTATCAACCGGGGCCGTGCGTTCCTGTTGGACGGGCGCATGTGAGGTGTGCCGAGCAGAAACACGACGAAGGGGCCGCAGCACCATGGCTGGACTCGCCGAATCCGGGTCGAACCCCGACGTCGACCTGCTCTATGACATCAACGGGCTCGCGAAGGACGCTCCGCACTGGCTCGACCGGACCGTCGAGTTCGTGGGCGAGTACGGGCTGCTGCTCGCCATGGTGCTGCTGATCGTGTGGTGCTGGTGGGGGATCCGGCGGCGGCGCGGCGGGGCCGAGGAAGCCGCGTCCTCCATCGCCGCCCTGATCTGGGCGCCGCTCGCCGCCGGCATCGCCGTACTGGTGAACGTGCCCATACGGGGATTCGTGGAACGGCCCCGGCCCTTCCTCGACCACGAGGGGCTGGAGGTGCTGGTCTCCGGCAAGACCGACTACTCCTTCGTGAGCGACCACGCCACCCTCACGATGGCCATGGCCGTCGGGCTGTTCGTCGCCCACCGCAGGTTCGGACTCGTCGGGATAGGGATCGCCCTGCTCGAAGGGTTCTGCCGGATCTTCATGGGTGTGCACTATCCGACGGACGTCGTCGGCGGGTTCGCGCTCGGGACCGCGGTGGCCCTGCTGCTGTCGCCCGTCGCCTCCATGCTGCTCACCCCGGTGCTGAAGGCCGTCGACCGGTCGCCCCGGGTCGGCTGGGTCGTGCGCGGCCGGGCCGCCCGGGTCGGGGAGCGGGACGGCTTCATCCCCGGCGCGCGGCCCGAGGTCGCCGCCGAGGAGCGGGATCTCGCGGCCTAGGGCTGCACGTCAGAGGGCCTGGGGGTAGCTGAAGAAGCCGTTCGGGTCGTACTGCTTCTTCAGCCG
This sequence comes from Streptomyces sp. NBC_00016, assembly GCF_045040885.1. Taxonomy (NCBI): domain Bacteria; kingdom Bacillati; phylum Actinomycetota; class Actinomycetes; order Kitasatosporales; family Streptomycetaceae; genus Streptomyces; species Streptomyces sp. NBC_00016. The sequence continues at coordinate 5,323,544 of NZ_CP108304.1, forward strand.
GGTCAGGCGGGGCAGCGCGTCGCCGTAGTACGCCTTGCGCCAGTTCGTGAGCGTCGGGTCCGCGTAGTTCTGATAAGCCGCGCCCGAGGCGTACGGGGCCATCGCCTTGTGTGCCGTGTTCAGCCAGGACTGGGCCGCCGTCCCCGCCGTGCCGGCCCGCCACGCCCCGATGTACTGGGCCAGCATGCGCGAACGGCGGTGGACGAACGCCGTGGCCGTCGGCGAGACCCGGTTCACCGCGCCGCCCAGCGCGGTGAGGGCGATGCTGCCCGAGCCGCCCTGCACGGACTTCATCTGCTGCAGGAGGGTCTGGATGCCCGCCGCCGAGAGCGAGACGTCGAAGAAGTCGGAGCGGGCCGCGTATGTCTCCCGGCCCAGCGCGCCCTGCGGGGAGCGGCCCGGCGTCGAGCCCGGCAGATGGCACTGGGCGTCGGAGGAGAACGACGAGCAGCCGGCGTAGATCTCCATGGCCGCCTCGTACGTACGGCGGCGGAGCGAGACGTTCGTCGCGGGGGCGCCCACCCGGTCCGCGAGGCGGTCGACCGCGTTCTGGAGCTGGCCGTACGTGCCGATGCAGAACGCGGCCACGGAGATGGTGGGGGTGCCGCCGGTCGCGTTCGCCAGGTGCAGGGAGGACCAGATCTCGTCGGGCTGGGACGGGCCCCACTCCTGCCAGGCCTTCACCACCGCGGCCGCCTTCGACCAGGGCCAGGTGAGGTAGCCCGTCACCGCCTGGGGCGCGGGGTGGGTCTTGAACTCCAGCTCCGTGACGATGCCGAAGTTGCCGTTGCCGGCTCCGCGCAGGGCCCAGAACAGGTCCTTGTTCGTCGTCGCGTCGGCGGTGAGCTGCTTGCCGTCCGCGGTGATGATCGTGGCCCGGGTGAGGCTGTCGCAGGTCAGGCCGTAGGCGCGGGAGACGACGCCGTGGCCGCCGCCCAGCACCAGACCGGAGACGCCGACCGTCGGACAGGAGCCCGCCGGGATCGTCACGCCCTTCGCGGCGAGCGCCCGGTAGACGTCGATCAGCTTCGAGCCCGCGCCGACCACGGCCGAAGTGCCGCTCGCCCGGACCCGGTTCAGCTTGGAGACGTCGACGATCAGCCGGCCGTCGCCCGAGGACCAGCCGCCGTAGGAGTGGCCGCCGTTGCGGATCGCGGCCTTGATCCTGTGGGCGCGGGCGTACGCCAGGACCGTGCGGATGTCGTCGGCGTGGGCGACGTATGCCACCGCCGCCGGCTTGAGGTTGTCGAAGCGGGTGTTGTAGAGCTGGCGGGCCGCGGCCCAGGAGGCCTCGCCGGGGCGGACCAGGGTGCCGTCCAGGTCGCGGGCGAGCGCGGTCCAGTTGGCGGGGGCGGCGACGCTGGTCGTGGTCAGGGGGGCCGTGGTGGTGCCCCCGGTGGCCGGGGCGGAGCCGTCCGTACTGCCGCCGTTCGCCTTGCACGCGGTCGCTGCCGCCGCGACGGCGGCCGTGCCGCCCGCGATGAACGTACGCCGTTCCATGTTCTTGCGCCTTCCCTCGGCCGCCCGTCGGCTGCATGCCGCCTCATGGAGCGAGACGGGGTCATGGGACCACAGGTTCCGGCGGGGTCCGGCGGTGACGGAACGGTGACGTCAGCCGGTCGGACGGTCGGTGTCGGTCGGTGTCGGTCGGTAGGTCGGCCGACAGGCGTCGGGCCGAGGTGTAGGGCCGAGGTGCAGGGCCGATAGTCGGGCCGGTAGGTGTCGCGGAGGATGTCGGCCGGTCAGCCGCCCGTGTGCAGCTCCCCGTCCGTTCTCGCCATGCTTCTCGCCCTGCGGGCCGGGCCGCGCCAGCCGCAGGTGCAGCGGGCGAGGCAGAACCTGCCCTGTTCGACGGTCGTGGTGCTGTGGTCCCCGTCGGTGCGGGGGTGGATCGATCCGTCCTGCTGCGTCACAAAGACAACGTTACCCAGGATCGGCAGTAAACCCGCATGGCGGTCGCAGGCCTACGGACCGGCGTGACGGCGGCACTTACCCGTCGTTATCCGGAACGACAGGAAGTCCGTGACGGACGAACCGGTTGGGGGTGCACAGGCCATGGCGGAGCGGCGGCGCGGGCTGATGGGCGCGATGGTCCTTTCGGGGCTCGTGGCGGGGGTCTGTGCGGGGGCCGCCGGGTGTTCCGCCGGCGGGGCCGCCGCGGAGGACGGCAGGGCGGCCGATCCCGTCGAGACCTTGCACCGGGCCGCCGACACCCTCGTCGCGGCAGGCACCTCGAAGGCCCGTACGTCGATGGAGATGGCCACCGGCGGGACCCGGGTGACCATCCGGGGCCAGGGCGTGTACGACTACCGCAAGCAGCGCGGTGAGTTGAAGGTGCTGCTGCCGCAGGATCCGGCCGGGACCAGTGAGCACCGCCCCATCACCGAACTCCTCGCGCCCGGGGCCCTGTTCATGAAGAACCGGGGAGCCGGGGTGCCGGACGACAAGTGGGTGCGGGTGGAGACGGCGGCCCTGTCCGACGGGAACCTCGTGACCGGCGGGGCCACCGATCCGTTCGCCGCCGCCGAGGTGCTGCGGGGGACGCGTACGGCGACGTACGTGGGGAGGACCGAGGTGGCCGGGACGGCGGTGCGGCACTACCGCGGGACCGCCGATCTGGCGGCGGCCGCCGACGACGCCTCGGCGGGCGGACGGGATGCGCTGCGCGCGGCGGCGAAGGGGTTCGCCACGGCGCGGGTGCCGTTCGACGTCTACCTCGACGACCAGGGGCGCATCCGCAAGGTCCGGCACCGGTTCAGCTTTGTGAACGGGCAGCAGAAGGAGGCCGTCGCGGTGGCCTCCACGACCCTGTTGTACGACTTCGGGGCGCCCGTCGAGGTGCGGCTGCCGGCCGCCGACGACATCTACGCGGGGCGGATCGCGGAGGAATGAGCCTGTGCCGGTGCGGAATGAGCCGGTGCCGGGCGGGCCCGGGCGAGCATTTTCGGCCACCGGGTGGACACAAGGACTAGCCCGTCCGTGCCATGCGCGCGGTGTATAGCGCTCCCTACTCTAGGAAGTCGGTGACGGCAGGGACGAGGTGATGCGCGTGGCTCCGGGCGGCGGTACGGCAGTTCAGGACCACGAGGCCCTCGCCGAGATCGAGCTGTGCGGGGAGCTGATCATCGCCGCCTCGGCGGCCGGGGAGGAGCGGCTCAGCCTCGAGAGCATCGACCAGGTGCTGCGGGTGGGGGAGGAACGGGCCGGGGGGTGAGTCCTGGGTGAGCCCGGGGGCGGCGGCCGGTGCCGGCTCCGGGAGAGGTTCCGGGACGGGGCGCGGCTCTGCGACCGGGCGCGGTTCCGGGGCGGGGACGGGTCCTGGCGCGGGGCGCTGATCAGGTGCGCAGCAGGCGGCCGATGGCCTTGGCCGCCTCTTCCACCTTCGCGTCGATCTCGTCGCCGCCCCGGAGCGCCGCGTCGGCGACGCAGTGGCGCAGGTGTTCCTCCAGGAGCTGGAGCGCGAACGACTGCAGGGCCTTGGTGGAGGCGGACACCTGGGTGAGTATGTCGATGCAGTAGGTGTCCTCGTCGACCATGCGCTGGAGGCCGCGGATCTGGCCCTCGATGCGGCGCAGGCGTTTGAGGTGCTCGTCCTTCTGCTTGTGGTAGCCGTGGACGGTCCCGGGCGCGTGGTCCGCTTCGACGCCGGGTCCGGCGGTGGGTTCGCCGGCCTGTGTGGTCGTCATCATGTCCTCCAGCGCTCCGGCTCCGCACCTATACCCCTACTGGGTATATCGTACCGAACTTCCGTGGGTATACGGCCCGAGCAGGGACTTCGCCGGCCGCTCACCGGTCGGTCGCCCCCCTCCCGGTCGCTCTGTCCGATGGGCGACACTGGTGGACGGCCCATTAGCCGTGGCCGGATGATGCGCCTAGCATCAGCCTGACCGAAACCGATGCATCCTGAGGACCCCACGTGCGCTTTCGTCTGACCCCCAGGGAGACGAGCTTCTACGACATGTTCGCCGCATCCGCGGACAACATCGTCACGGGCTCGAAACTCCTGATGGAACTGCTCGGGGCGGACCCCGCCGGCCGGGCCGAGATCGCAGAGCGTATGCGGGCCGCGGAACACGCAGGTGACGACGCCACCCATGCGATCTTCCACCAGCTGAACTCCTCGTTCATCACGCCCTTCGACCGCGAGGACATCTACAACCTCGCGTCCTCCCTCGACGACATCATGGACTTCATGGAGGAGGCCGTCGACCTGGTCGTCCTCTACAACGTCGAGGAACTGCCCAAGGGTGTCGAGCAGCAGATCGAGGTGCTGGCGCGGGCGGCCGAGCTGACGGCCGAGGCCATGCCGAACCTGCGGACCATGGAGAACCTCACCGAGTACTGGATCGAGGTCAACCGGCTCGAGAACCAGGCCGACCAGATCCACCGCAAGCTGCTCGCGCATCTCTTCAACGGCAAGTACGAGGCCATCGAGGTGCTCAAGCTGAAGCAGATCGTGGATGTGCTGGAGGAGGCCGCCGACGCCTTCGAGCACGTGGCCAACACGGTGGAGACCATCGCGGTCAAGGAGTCCTGAGCCCTTAATGGACACCTTTGCTCTGATCGTGACCATCGGCGTCGCGCTCGGATTCACTTACACGAACGGTTTTCACGACTCCGCGAACGCTATTGCCACGTCCGTTTCGACCCGGGCGCTGACGCCTCGGGCGGCGCTGGCCATGGCGGCGGTGATGAACCTCGCCGGCGCGTTCCTCGGGAGTGGTGTCGCGCACACCGTCAGCAAGGGGCTGATCGAGACGCCCGACGGGTCGAAGGGGATGGGGATCCTCTTCGCCGCACTGGTCGGGGCGATCGTCTGGAACCTGGTCACCTGGTACTTCGGGCTGCCTTCGTCGTCCTCGCACGCGTTGTTCGGCGGCATGGTGGGCGCGGCGCTCGCCGGTGGTACGGATGTCATCTGGTCCGGCGTCCTCGACAAGGTCGTCATCCCGATGTTCGTCTCACCGGTGGTGGGGCTTGTCGTCGGTTATCTGGTGATGACGGCCATTCTGTGGATGTTCCGCCGGTCCAACCCGCACAAGGCCAAGCGGGGCTTCCGGATCGCTCAGACGGTCTCGGCCGCGGGTATGGCGCTGGGGCATGGTCTCCAGGACGCGCAGAAGACGATGGGCATCGTGGTGATGGCGCTCGTCATCGGCGATGTGCAGGGGGCCGATGATCCGATTCCGGTGTGGGTGAAGATCGCTTGTGCGGTGATGCTTTCGCTGGGGACGTATGCGGGTGGGTGGCGCATCATGCGGACGCTCGGGCGGAAGATCATCGAGCTTGATCCGCCGCAGGGGTTCGCCGCGGAGACGACCGGGGCGTCGATCATGTTCACCACGGCGTTTCTGTTCAAGGCGCCGATCTCGACCACGCATGTGATCACTTCGGCGATCATGGGTGTCGGGGCGACGAAGCGGATCAATGCCGTGCGGTGGGGTGTCGCCAAGAACATTGTTCTCGGGTGGTTCATCACGATGCCGGCGGCGGGGTTTGTCGCTGCGTGCGCGTTCTGGATTGTGAACGTGGCGTTCCTGTAGGGGGTGCTTGCCCACCCACCCGCCCGGCTCGGTGGGGAGAGCGCCCCCGCCACGGGGCTGCGCCCCGGACCCCCTGCGGGGACTGCGTCCCCTGCACCCCTGTGGGGCGTCCCCTTGCGGGGAGGGGACTGCACCCCTGCGGTCCCCCGCACCCCTTGCGGGGACTGGGTTCAGCGCACCTCGGGTGTTCGCCCGCCCGGCTCGGGCGCAAGAGCGCTCCCGCCGCGGGGCTGTGCCCCGGACCCCCTACGGGGACTGCGTCCCCTGCACCCCTGCCGGGCTCCGCCCTCGCCCCGGGGGCTCCGCCCAGACCCCCGGGGCTCCGCCCCACTCCCTCCGGGGCTCCGCCCCGCCCCCCGGGGCTCCGCCCCACCTCCCCCGCCCCACCGCCGGAGGCACATGTGGGCCCGCCCCCCAGCCGGGGGGCGGGCCCTTTGCGTCCTCGCGGTGGCACCGCCATGCAGCACCGCGAGGGGTCGGGGGTGGGTCAGCCGAAGCGGCCCGAGATGTAGTCCTCTGTTGCCTGGACCGACGGGTTGGAGAAGATGCGCTCCGTGTCGTCGATCTCGATCAGCTTGCCGGGCTGGCCGACGGCGGACAGGTTGAAGAAGGCCGTGCGGTCGGAGACGCGCGCCGCCTGCTGCATGTTGTGCGTCACGATGACGATCGTGAAGCGTTCCTTGAGCTCGCCGATCAGGTCCTCGATCGCCAGGGTGGAGATGGGGTCCAGGGCCGAGCAGGGCTCGTCCATCAGGAGGACCTTCGGTTCCACGGCGATGGCGCGGGCGATGCACAGCCGCTGCTGCTGGCCGCCGGACAGGCCCGAGCCGGGCTTGTTGAGGCGGTCCTTGACCTCGTTCCAGAGGTTGGCGCCCTTGAGGGACTTCTCGACGACGTCCGCCAGTTCGGACTTCTTGTAGCTGCCGTTCAGGCGCAGGCCCGCGGCCACGTTGTCGAAGATCGACATGGTGGGGAACGGGTTCGGGCGCTGGAAGACCATGCCGACCTCGCGGCGGACCGAGACGGGGTCCACGCCCGAGGCGTACAGGTCCTCGTCGTCCAGCAGCACCTTGCCCTCGACCCGGCCGCCCGACGTCACCTCGTGCATCCGGTTCAGCGTGCGCAGGAACGTCGACTTGCCGCAGCCGGAGGGGCCGATGAAGGCCGTCACCGAGCGCGGTTCGACCGTCATCGAGATGTCCTCGATCGCCTTGTGGGATCCGTAGTAGGCGGTCAGACCGCTTACGTCGATTCGCTTCGCCATTTTTTCTACTTCACTTCCAGTCGGTCGCTGAGGGGGCCCGTGCGCGGCGGTAGCCGCGGATCGCTGTTCAGCGACCGGTCTTCGGGGCCTTCCAGCGGGCGATGCCGCGGGCCACCATGTTGAGGATCATCACGAAGGCGATCAGGGTGAGCGACGCCGCCCAGGCGCGGTCGTAGGCCGCTGTCGAACCCGCGCTCTGTGAGTACTGCTGGTAGATGTACAGCGGGAGCGACGCCTGCGCACCCTCGAAGGGGTTGGCGTTGATGAACGGGTTTCCGAAGACGAGGAGGAGCACCGGCGCCGTTTCGCCCGCGATACGGGCGATCGCCAGCATCACGCCCGTGATGATGCCGCCGATAGAGGTCGGGACTACCACCTTCAGGATCGTGCGCCACTTCGGGACGCCCAGGGCGAGGGACGCCTCACGCAGCTCGTTCGGGACCAGCTTCAGCATTTCCTCTGTTGAGCGTACGACGACCGGCATCATCAGGATCGCCAGGGCGAGGGAGCCCGCGAAGCCGAAGGGCTGCATGTCGAGCATCAGCATCAGGCTGAGGATGAACAGGCCCGCGACGATCGACGGGATGCCGGTCATGACGTCGACGAAGAACGTGACCGACTTCGCCAGGCCGCCCCGGCCGTACTCCACCAGGTAGATCGCCGTCAGGATGCCGATCGGGGCACCGATCGCGGTCGCCAGGCCCACCTGCTCCAGGCTGCCGAGGATCGCGTGGTAGATACCGCCGCCGGCCTCGCTGTCCGCCACCACGCCCATCGAGTGGGTGAGGAAGTAGACGTCCAGGACCTTCACGCCGCGCTGGATCGTCGTCCACAGGAGGGAGACCAGCGGGACCACGGCCAGGAGGAACGCCACCCAGACCAGGCTCGTCGCCACCCGGTCCTTCGCCTGGCGGCGGCCCTCCACCTTCGCGGCGATGCCGAAGGTGCCGAGGATGAAGAGGATGCCGGCGATCAGGCCCCACTGGATCTTGCTGTCCAGGCCGCCGGCGAGGCCGATGACGAGCGCGAGGGCGAGCGAGCCGGCTGCGATGGCCCAGGGGGACCACCGCGGGAGGCTGGCGCCTTGCAGCGTGCTCGGGGACTTGTCGGCTACTGCTGCTGCGTGGCTCATGCGTTGGCCCCCGAGTACTCACTGCGGCGGGCGATGATCATGCGTGCCGCGCCGTTGACCAGCAGGGTGATGACGAACAGGACCAGACCGGAGGCGATGAGCGCGTCCCGGCCGAACTCGGTCGCCTCGTTGAACTTGCTGGCGATGTTCTGGGCGAAGGTGCCGCCGCCGGGGTTGAGGAGGCTGGCGTGGATGTCGAAGTCGGGGGAGAGGACGGTGGCCACCGCCATCGTCTCGCCCAGCGCGCGGCCGAGGCCGAGCATCGAGGCCGAGATGACTCCGGAGCGGCCGAAGGGGATCACCGACATGCGGATGACCTCCCAGCGGGTGGCGCCCAGCGCCAGGGCCGCCTCCTCGTGCATCTGCGGGACCTGGCGGAAGACCTCGCGGCTGACGTTGGTGATGACCGGGAGGATCATCACGGCCAGCAGGATGCCCACCGTGAGCATCGAGCGCGGGGCGCCGTCGTCCCAGGAGAAGACGCCGGTCCAGCCCAGGTAGTCGTTCAGCCAGCCGAACAGGCCGTCCATGTGCGGTACGAGGACCAGGGCGCCCCAGAGGCCGTACACGATGGACGGGACGGCGGCGAGCAGGTCGATCACGTACGCGACGGGGCCGCTCATGCGGCGCGGGGCGTAGTGCGTGATGAAGAGGGCGATCGCGACGGCGATCGGGACCGCGATGACCATCGCGATGATCGACGAGACCACCGTGCCGAAGGCCAGGACCGCGATGCCGAACTTCGGCGGGACGAGGCTGGTGTTCCACTCGAAGGTGGTCAGGAAGTTGGCGTCGTCCTTGCTGATGGCGAGGTACGCCCGGTAGGCGAGGAAGACCGCGATCGCGGCCATGATCACCAACAGGAAGATGCCCGAGCCGCGGGACAGGGCGAGGAAGATCCGGTCACCGGGTCGGGTGGCACCGCGCGCCGCGCGCTTCTGCTCGGCGGTCACGGCCGGCGGGGCGGTAGGCGGCGGGGTGTCGTCCGTGTCTTTGTTCTGTGTCGATATGTCCATGGAGGTCTCCGGTCTGCGGAGCCGCCTGCGGGTGTGGGGGCGGCTCGGGTGGGGCCGGGTTACGGACGGCCCCTGGCGGCGGTGCACCGGACGGGTGCGGTCCGGACCGGGTTTCCCCGGATGCCGGACCGCACCGCTGGGATCAGCTCAGGCCCTCGATGGTGGTGCGGACCTTGGTGATGATGGCGTCGGGGATCGGCGCGTAGTCGATGCCCGACAGGATGCCCTGGCCGTCCTCGCTGGCGATGTAGCGCAGGAACGCCTTGGTGGCCGGCAGGGTGGCGGCCTTGTTGCCCTTGTCGCAGGCGATCTCGTAGGTGACCAGGGTGAGCGGGTAGGCGCCCTCGGCCTTGGTGTTGTAGTCCAGCTTCAGCGACAGGTCGCTGCCGGTGCCGACGACCTGCGCGGCGGCGACGGCCTTGGTGGCGCCGTCGGAGGAGGCCTTGACCGGGGCCGAGGCGCCCGTGTCGACGGCGACGGTGCCCAGACCGTCCTTGGCGTACGACAGCTCCATGTAGCCGATCGCGCCGTTGGTCTGCTTGACGCCCTGGGCGACACCGGAGGAGCCGGCCGCGGCCTGGCCGCCCTTGGCCTGCCAGGCCTTGCCGCCCTCGTACTTCCAGTTGTCCGGGGTGGCGGCGATCAGGTACTTGGTGAAGTTGTCCGTGGTGCCGGACTCGTCCGAACGGTGGTACGGCTGGATCTTCAGGTCGGGCAGCTTCGCGTCGGGGTTGAGCTTGGCGATCGCGGCGTCGTTCCAGTTGGTGATCTTGCCGTCGAAGATCTTGGCGATCGTCGCGGCGTCCAGCGTCAGGTTGTCCACGCCCGAGACGTTGAAGGCGACGGCGATCGGACCGGCCACCATCGGCAGGTCGATGCCCTGGCCGCCGGAGCAGACCGCCTTGGACGCGGTGACGTCCTCGGGCTTGAGCGCGGAGTCCGAGCCGGCGAAGGCGACCTGGCCCTGCGTGAACGCGGTGACACCGGCGCCGGAGCCGGAGCCCTTGTAGTTCACCTGGACGCCCGAGCAGGCCTGGGTGAAGTTCTTGACCCACGCGTCGATCGCGTTCTTCTGCGCGGAGGAGCCGTCGGCCAGCAGCTGGCCCTTGGCGTCGTCACACTTGATGGAACCGGCGGCCGCGGTGGCGGAGGAGCTGCTGCCGCTGCTGGAGCCGGTGTCGTCGGAGCCGCACGCCGTGAGGGCCAGGGCGCCGGAGACGGCGAGAGCACCGAGGGAGAGAGCCCGCCGGTTCATGCGCTGAAGCTTCACTTGAGGAAGATCCTTCCAGGAGCCGCCGTCCTGAATTCCGGCGGCGTGCGGAGTATGCAGAAGTCTGCTCGGCACGGACACGACCACCGGGGTCGCGCACCGCACCGCGTAAGGCCGAAATTAGGCAGAACAGGTGAAGGCGCCTACGGGCGCGAGTGAACGGGGGGTGAACCCCTGGGGACGGTGCGGTTAGGTCACGGAACGCTCACGTCGAGGACACGAGGCGATTCCGGCGGCCGACCGGTTCCGCCCACCCGTTATGCCAGGTGCAGGACGTGCAGCAGGGCGTCCACGAGGGTGCGGTCCCTCGGCTGGGTGAGCCGGTCCCGGGCGGCCGGCGGAGGGAGCCAGAGGAGGCGGTCCACCTCGTCGTTCGGGGCGAACACGCCCGACACGGCCTCGGCCGCCCAGTAGCGGACCTGCTTGGGGCGGCCGTTCGCCTCGTAGTCCACGGTCGGCAGCCGGGTCCCGGGCGCCGCCCGGTAGCCCGTCTCCTCGTGGACCTCCCGCAGGGCCGCCGCGAGCGGGTCCTCGTCACGTTTCAGCTTGCCCTTGGGGTGCGACCAGTCGTCGTACTTGGGGCGGTGGACCAGACAGAGTTCCAGCCCGCCGTCCGCCGGTGAGCGGCGCCACAGCACACAGCCCGCCGCCTGGACGGGGAAGTCCTCGGGATTGTCCGCGGTGCTCACCTGGTCCTCACCACCTGTCCGGTCAGGGTGCGCCGATGGTCTGCTTCTGCCACGACCGCTGGAACGCGTACCGCGCGGCCTCCACCTCATGCCGCTGGTCCGCGTGCAGCACGCCGAGCGCGTACGCCGTCGCCGGCGCGATCCGCGGGGTGCGGGCCGCCTGGGCCGCGGCGGAGGACGCCTCCGAGGCGTCGCGGTGCCGGTCGAGCGCCTCGCCCGCCGCGAGCAGGCGGACGTCCAGCGGGGTGCTCCGGCCGTGCACGACCTCGCAGGCGTAGCGGTGCAGCCGCAGCAGCAGGCGGACCTGGTGCCAGGGCGCGTCCTGCGGGTGCGGGGCCGGGTCCGGGGAGAGGCCGTGGATCAGGGCCTCCGCGTTGTACGGGCTGCCCGCGGTGACGAGCGGCAGCGCGGTGACCGCGTCGGCGAGGCGCTCCTGGGCCGCGCCGGCCAGGGGGCGCAGGTCGGTGGCCGGGGCGGTGGGGGTGAGCGGGACCTCGCTGGCGAGGACGGCGACCTTGTCCGCGACGGCGTGGAAGCGGGAGGAGCCGAGGGCCTGGAGGGCGGTGGAGTGGGCCCGGGTGCGGGCGAGGGTGAGCTGGCGGTCCAGGAGGGCGCCCGCCTTCGCCGCGCCCACGGTGAGGTTGCCGCGGTCCGGGGTCGCCGGGTGGACGGCGTCCCGGTCGGCCGGGCCCGGGAGCGCCGGGCCCGCCACGCCGACCGGTTGGCTGGGTACCGGCGCCGCGCCCGACAGCCGGTTCAGTGCCAGCAGCAGCCGCTCCAGGCGGGCCCCGTACGCATGCTCCAGGGCCAACGTGCCGGACAGCCAGGCCAGTTCGGGGCGGATCCCCTCCGACCACTCGGGTTCGAGGAGCGGGCGGAAGGTGTGCAGGCTGCCGCTGATCCGACGGGCCGAGCGGCGCAGGGCGCGCACCGCGTCGACGCGCACCTCCGCGCTCGCCGGACCGCCCGTCGAGGCGCCCGACGAGCCGTTCGACACGGCGCCGCCCGTCTCCCGGTGCAGGCGCAGCGCGCGGAGGAACTCCGTGGCCTGGCCCCGGAGATAGCCCGCGAGGGCGTCCCCGGTGGACACGGGCCCGGCCGTGGGGTCCGTCAGGTCATGGTGTCGCTGTGCCACGCCGGCGCCTCCGGGCGTCTATGAGCATCTCCTGGACGTTGCGCAGGGGCGCGCCGTCCGCGTCGTGCGAGTGCCGGATCCACTCGCCGTCGGGGCCGAGGTGCCAGGAGGCGGTGGAGTCGGACATGCCCGTTTCCAGGAACCGGTTCAGGGACGCCCGGTGGGCCGGGTCGGTCACCCTGACCAGGGCCTCGATACGGCGGTCGAGGTTGCGGTGCATCATGTCGGCGCTGCCGATCCACACCTCGGGCTCCCCGCCGTTGCCGAAGCCGAAGACCCGCGAGTGCTCCAGGAACCGGCCGAGGATGGAGCGGACCCGGATGTTGTCCGACAGGCCCGGCACCCCCGGGCGCACCGCGCAGATGCCGCGCACCCACACGTCGACCTGCACGCCCGCCTGGGACGCGCGGTAGAGGGAGTCGATGAGGGCCTCGTCGACGATCGAGTTGACCTTGATGCGGACGTGCGCGGGCCGTCCCGCGCGGTGGTGCTGGATCTCCTTGTCGATGCGGGCGATCAGACCGTCCCGCAGGGACTTGGGGGCGACGAGGAGACGACGGTAGGTCTCGCGGCGGGAGTAGCCGGAGAGCCGGTTGAAGAGGTCGGAGAGGTCCGCGCCGACCTGCGGGTCGGCGGTGAGCAGGCCGAGGTCCTCGTAGAGCCGGGCCGTCTTCGGGTGGTAGTTGCCGGTGCCGACGTGGCAGTAGCGCCGTAGCGTGTCGCCCTCCTGACGGACCACCAGCGACAGCTTGCAGTGCGTCTTCAGGCCGACGAGGCCGTAGACGACGTGGCAGCCGGACTCCTCCAGCTTGCGCGCCCACTTGATGTTGGCGTGCTCGTCGAAGCGGGCCTTGATCTCGACCAGGACGAGGACCTGCTTGCCGGACTCGGCGGCCTCGATGAGCGCGTCGACTATCGGGGAGTCGCCCGAGGTCCGGTACAGGGTCTGCTTGATGGCGAGGACGTCCGGGTCCAGCGCCGCCTGCTCCAGGAACGCCTGCACGGACGTCGAGAAGGAGTCGTACGGGTGGTGCAGCAGGACGTCCCGGCTGCGCAGGGCCGCGAAGATGTCCGGCGGGGACGCCGACTCGACCTCGGCGAGGTCGCGGTGGGTGCCGGCGATGAACTTCTTGTACTTCAGCTCGGGCCGGTCGAGACCGTGGATGCGGAAGAGACCGGTGAGGTCGAGCGGGCCCGGCAGCGGGTAGACCTCGGCCTCGCTGATCTTCAGCTCGCGCACCAGCAGGTCGAGCACCTCGCGGTCGATGGACTCCTCGACCTCCAGGCGCACCGGCGGCCCGAAGCGGCGCCGCATGAGCTCCTTCTCCAGGGCCTGGAGGAGGTTCTCGGCGTCGTCCTCCTCGACCTCGAGGTCCTCGTTGCGGGTGAGCCGGAAGGCGTGGTGCTCCAGGACCTCCATGCCCGGGAAGAGCTCTTCCAGGTGGGCGCCGATGACGTCCTCGATGGGGACGTAGCGGCCGGGGGAGCTCTCCAGGAAGCGGGACAGCAGCGGCGGCACCTTGACGCGCGCGAAGTGCTTGTGGCCGCTGACCGGGTTGCGCACGACGACCGCGAGGTTGAGCGAGAGACCCGAGATGTACGGGAAGGGGTGCGCGGGGTCGACGGCGAGCGGGGTCAGCACCGGGAAGATCTGGTGCCGGAAGAGCGTGAACAGGCGTGCCTGCTCCTTCTCCGTCAGCTCGCCCCAGCGGACCAGGTGGATGCCCTCCTCCGCGAGGGCGGGGGCGATGTCCTCGTGATAGGTCGCGGCGTGCCGGGCCATGAGCTCGCGCGAGCGGGCCCAGATCATCTCCAGCACCTCGCGCGGCTGGAGACCGGAGGCCGAACGGGTGGCGACCCCGGTGGCGATCCGGCGCTTCAGACCGGCCACCCGGACCATGAAGAACTCGTCCAGGTTGCTGGCGAAGATGGCGAGGAAGTTGGCCCGCTCGAGGAGGGGCGTGTTCGGGTCCTCGGCGAGTTCGAGAACGCGTTCGTTGAACGCGAGCCAGCTGCGCTCCCGGTCGAGGAAGCGGCCCTGCGGCAGCTGTGGGCCGTCGTACGGTGCCTCCTCGTAGGTGTCGAGGTCGGCGTCGATGTCGGGCTCGAGATCGGAGACCACGGCGGAGACGGTGTGCGGGCGGTGCGCGGCTATGGAGCCCACGGAGGGCTGCGCGTGCTGGACCTCGGCCTGGGCGTCTGACTGGCTCATGGACCCATTCTTCCGCGCCAGGAGCGTGACAGGCGCGTCGGAACGTGCGGGCGGGATCGCGTGGGGACCTCCGTGGGGCTGATTTCCCCCGGGAGGCGGCGAAGGCTCGGGCACGGCGGGCTTCATTCGCCGAGCGTCGCAAGGTCGTCTGAACCGATGGTTACGGCGACATGGCGTGCGGGATATCGGGGGGCGGCTCGCGGGGGTCGATGTCGTGGAGCGCCCGGCGTGGGGCGGACGACCTGACGGCGGCGGCCGGGCGGCGGGCCGTGCACGGCGGGCCGGGCCGCTCGCCGTGCACGGGCGCGTGCCGCGGGGTGGGCTGCTGAATGGCCGCGGGGGTGTGCCGCGGGGGTGTGCCGCAGGGGTGCGGGGGTCCCTCCCCCCGTGGAGGGACCCCCGCGCCCCGGGACCGGCGGCCGGAAGGGGCCGGATCAGGCCGCCAAGGCGGTGGCCGTGCGGCGGCGCAGGAGGAGGAACGCGGCGGCGGTGGCGAGGGCGGCGACGGCCAGGACGACGCCGGTCTCCACGAGCTGGAGCGGCCAGTAGTGCGACTCGGGGTGGTAGGTCGTGTAGGAGCCGGTGACGCCCAGGTCGTCGAGGCAGCGCCGCGCTTCGGTGGCTGTGCCGTCGCAGATCCAGTAGCCGACGTCCGGAGTGCGCCGTCCGTCGATCAGCAGACCGTTCTCCAGCTCCCAGCCGTTGTCCGGGAAGTCGACGGCGGCCGCCGTCGAGGTGCGGGTGACGGTGGGCCAGAAGGAGCCGCGGTACCGCGCCACGACGAAGGCGAGCAGCCCGCTCGCGGCGACGGAGACGGCCAGAGCGGGCAGCGCGCGGCGCAGCAGGAGCGCGGTGAGCACGCCGAGGGCGAGCGCGCAGAGGATGTACGCGAGGCCGGCCGGTCCTCGTGAGAGGTAGGCGTCGTCGCTCATCCACCCGTTGTCCGTCAGGGTGCGGTGGGCGCCCCAGGCCCAGCGGTACACCAGGACCAGCACGGTGGCGCCGGCGGTCAGGGCGAGCGCGGGGACGGCGAGCTTGGCGGTGAGCCAGCGGACGGGGGTGATGCCCTGGGCCCAGGCGAGGCCTGCGGTGCCGTTCTCCAGCTCGCGGCCGATCAGCGCGCCGCCCGCGAAGGCGGCCACGGCGAGGAAGCAGTAGGAGATCAGCAGGCCGACCCAGTTGAGCGACTCGCTGTAACCGACCCAGCCGACCGACATGTCGCACAGGTCCTGGCCCGCCCGCTGACAGGACTCCCAGGCCGCGAGTTCCTCCTTGACGGCATCCTCGGTGAGCCACACCAGCCAGCCGCTCAGGGCCAGGACGACAGCCGCCCAGCCGAGGAGGGCGGTGCGGTGCAGGCGCAGCACGGTGCGGACGGTGCCCCAGGCGGTACGGCCGTCCACGCCGCCGCGGCGGGCCGGTCCGGGGGACGCGGGCGCCTCCGCGGGGGCGACGGCGGTCATACGGAGGCCTCAGCGCCGGCGCGCGTGGGGGTGGCGGTGGCGCGCTTGAGCAGGACGAACGCGGCCACGGCGAGGGCGGCGGCCACGGTCACCACGAGGGCGGTCGTGGTCAGCTGGAGCGGCCAGTAGTGCGACTCGGGGTGGTAGGTCGTGTAGAAGCCGGTGGCGTCGAGCTCGTCGTAGACCGCCTGGCAGGTGGAGGAGGCGGAGGTCGGCCCGCAGCCGGGGTCGGCTATGTGCGCGCCGGTGGCGGTGACCAGGCCCGAGTCGACGCCGAGGCCCGAGCCCCGGTAGCCGTCGGAGAGGCCGGTGACGCGGGTGACGGCCGGCCACAGGTGCGGCATGAGCTGGTCGGCGAGGAACCGCGTGGCGGCGACGCCGGCGAGGGCGAACGTCAGCGCGGGCAGCGTACGGCGCAGCAGCACGCCCCCGAGGGCGCCGCCGGCCAGGCCGGTCAGGGCGAAGGCGACGGTGGTGGGGCCGTTGGTGTGCAGGGTGAGGTTGTCGTACCAGCTCTTGGCGGTGTCGATACGGCCGTCGCCCGCCGACCACATCAGGCGGTGCAGCGTGACCAGCAGGCCGGTGCCCGCGGTGACCAGGGCCGTGGGCACGATCAGCTTGGTGGCCAGCCAGCGGGCCGGGGACAGGCCCTGCGTCCAGGCGAGCTGCGCGGTGCCGTGCTCCAGCTCGCGGCCGAACAGGGCGGCCCCCGCCCAGGCGGCGACGACGAAGGGGAGCGCGGTCAGCGCGCCCGTCGTGTACATGTACACGCTCTTGTAGCGGACGATCGAGTCCTGGTCGTAGTGGCAGTCGCGGTAGTCGACGCAGGCCACCCGGTACTGCCGCCAGGCCGCGATCGACGAGTCGGTCAGCGGACCCCACAGCCACACCAGGCCGGCGGCGAGGACGGCGACGATGGCGATCCAGACGTACAGGGCGGGCCGGTGCAGGCGGAACAGCCAGCCGGCTCCGGGGGCGTGCCCGGTGGTCCTCGAGGAGTCGGGCGACAGGGCGAGTGCGGTCATACGGCGGCCTCCTCGGGCTCGGCCGGGGTGAGCGGGGCGGCCTGCGGGTTGCGCAGATAGGCGAGCACGAGCTCCTCCAGGGAGGGCGTCGAGGTGCGCCAGCCGTCGGGGAGCGGGCCCGCGGGGCGCACCAGGGCGGTGAGCTGGCGGCCGGTGACCCGGGACTCGACGACCGTGTGCGGGGCCAGTTCCGGCAGGCCGCCCGGGGCGCCGTCCGGGGAGCCGTCCACGGGGGTGGGCCCGGTGGAGCCCGTGGCGGTGCTCACGCGCGTGTGGGCGGCGAGGAGGTCGTCGATCTCACCGGCGAGGCGCACCCGGCCGCCGCCGACCAGGAGCAGGTGGTCGCAGGAGTCCTCCAGCTCGGCGACCACGTGCGACGACATCACGATCGTCGTGCCGTACTGCGCCGCCCGCGCCATCAGGGTGCCCATCAGCTCGTGCCGGGCCAGCGGGTCGAGGTCGGCCATCGGTTCGTCGAGGAGGAGCAGCTCGGGCCGCTTGCCGAGGGCCAGGGCGAGCGCGACCCGGGTGCGCTGGCCGCCGGAGAGTGCGCGGATCTTCTTCCTGGGGTCGAGATCGCCCGCGGAGACGATCCGCTCGGCGGTCTCGGCGTCCCAGCGCCCCGGGTTGAGATCGGCGCCCACGCGCAGGGTCTCGGCGACGGAGAGCTGGGGGTACAGCGGCTTGTCCTGGGCGACGTAGCCGACACGCGCGCGTGCGGACGCGGGATCCGTGCCGAGGACGGTGACCCGGCCCTCGGTGGGGGCCAGCAGGCCGGCGGCGAGGGCGAGAAGCGTGGACTTGCCCGCGCCGTTGGGGCCGACGACGGCACAGACGCGCCCGGCGGGGAGGCGGAACGTGCAGTCGCGCAGCGCCCAGCCCCCGCGCCGGCCGAAGCGCTTGCCGAGCGCGGTTGCCGCCATGGCGGTGTCGGTCATGAAGGGTCTCCAGGATTCAGGTCGTGCCGGTCGTGCCGGTCGTGCCGGTCGTGCATGTCGGTTCGGCTGTGCCGGACGGGCCCGTCGGGCCGGTCGGTTCGGCTGTGCCGGTCGGTTCGGCCGTTCGGGTCCGGCACGGCGAAGTGCTCGTCGAGTACGGCGGTGAAGAGCGCGGCCACGTCGTCGCGGTCCAGTGCGGCCTCCCGGGCCCGGACGGCCCAGGCGTCCAGCTCCGCGCGCAGGGGCGAGTCGGCCGGGGTGGTGTTCAGCCCGCGCCGCACGAAGGTGCCGACGCCGCGCCGGGCCTCCACCAGCCCGTCCCGCTCCAGCTCGCGGTACGCCTTCAGCACGGTGTTCGGGTTGATGGCTGTCGCCTCGACGACCTCGCGGGCCGTGGGCAGCTTGTCGCCGGCCCGCAGCACGCCCAGGCGCAGGGCCTGCTTCGTCTGCTGGACGATCTGGACGTAGGTGGCCACGCCGCTGTGCCGGTCGATGCGGTATTCGACCACTGGACAACCACCCTTTCACTAATTGAGTAGTGAAAGGGTGGTGGAAGGTGGTGCCCGAAGTCAAGAAAAAATCGTGCGGCGAACCGTGAACCGATGGGCGGGGCCCGTCCGATGAGGGGATGTGAGCGAAACGAGAAGCGACGGGGAGCTGCTGCGGGCCATCGCGGCAGACCGGGACCGTCACGCCTTCGAGGAGCTGTACCGGCGGTACGCACCCTGGCTGACCGCGCGCCTGCGCGGCCGCTGCGCGGACGCCGGGATAGTCGACGACGTCGTGCAGGAGACCTTCCTCGCGGTGTGGCGCGGCACCGCCCGCCACCGCCAGGAGGGCTACTCCGACGACGCCGCCGGCTGGCTGTGGCGCATCGGCTCGCGGCGGCTCGTCGACGCCGTGCGCGGGGACGGGGCGCGCGGCCGACTGCGTCAGGCGCTGTACCGGCTGCGCCACCGCGACGAGGCCTCGGCGGAGGAACGCGTGCTCGCGGGGGTGGAGCACGGGGACCTCGCCGGGGCCCTCACCCGCCTCTCGCCGGAGCTGCGGGCCGTCCTCCAGGCGACCGTCATCGACGGGCTCACCACCCGGGAGGCGGCCGTTCTGCTCGGCATCCCGCCCGGCACCGTCAAGACGCGGGCCCAGCGTGCCCGCAAGCAACTGCGGGAGGCGCTGGCATGAGGCGGCACGTGTGCGGAACCGACTCGCGCGGACGCGCGGGCGACGGACAGTCGAGGGAGGTCGTGGCATGACGTGGCATGTGGCTGAAGAAGACCTGCGGGCGTACGCGCACGGCGAGTTGGCGCCGCCGCTGCTGTGGTCCGCCGACACCCACCTCACCGGGTGCGCGCAGTGCCGGGCCCGGCTCGCGGAGACCACCGACCCCGTCGCGCTGGACGCCGGCTGGGAGCGGCTGGACGCCGAGCTGGACGCGCCGCGGCAGGGCCTGCTCGAACGGCTGCTGGTGCGGCTCGGCGTGGCCGACCACACCGCGCGGCTGCTGACGGCGACCCCGGTACTGCGCCGCTCCTGGCTCCTGTCGGTGCTGTTCCTGCTGGTCGTGACGGTGCTGGCGGTGCGTGTGGCGGACCAGCCCGCGCTGTTCCTCGCGCTCGCCCCGCTGCTCCCGCTCGCCGGGGTCGCCCTGTCGTACGGCCCGTCCCTGGACCCGACGTACGAGATGGCCGTCGTCGCCCCGTTGCACGGCTTCCGGCTGCTGATGATCCGCACGGTCGCGGTGCTCACCGCGGGCCTGGCGTTCAACGGCCTGGCGACGCTGGCGCTGCCGGGGTACGGGCTGCTGGCCCTGGCCTGGCTGCTGCCCGCGCTCGCCCTCACCGCGACGGGACTCGCGCTGACCGCCCGGCTGGGTCCGGTCGTCGCGCCCGCCCTGGTCGGCGGCGCGTGGGTGTCGCTGCTGGTGGTGGCGAAGAGCCAGGTGCACGCCCACGACACGCTCGCCCCGTTCACGGTGGCCGGCCAGTCGGCCGCGGCGGCCGTGGCGGCACTCGCCGCTCTCCTGCTCTACCAGGCCCGTGACCGCTTCGACGCCCGCCCGCTGGGCGGCTTCCCGGACGGGGGCACCGGGTGACGCGGGCTGCCGCGACCACGGCCCCCGCCCCGGCCCCGCCCGCCCACCGGACTTCCAGGAGCTTCGCATGACCACCGCTTCCACCGGCCCCGCCACCCTGACGGCCACCGACCTCTCGCTGCGCTTCGGCGGTACCCGTGCCCTCGACGGGGTCTCGCTGCGGCTGACTCGCGGGGTCACCGGGCTGCTCGGTCCCAACGGCGCCGGCAAGACCACCCTGTTGCGGGTGCTGGCCACGGCCGTGCCACCCGACGGGGGCGCGTTCACGGCCCTCGGGCACGACCCCGGCACCGCGGCCGGCCGGCTCGCCCTGCGCCGCACGCTCGGCTATCTGCCCCAGACCCCCGGCTTCCACCCGGAGTTCACGGCCTTCGAGTTCGTCGACTACGTGGCCATCCTGAAGGAGCTGACCGACCGCGGCGCCCGGCTGCGCGAGGTACGGCGCGTGCTGGAGGCCGTCGACCTCTCGGAGGTGCGCGGTACGCGCATCAAGCGGCTGTCCGGCGGCATGCGGCAGCGCGTCGCCCTGGCCGCCGCGCTCGTCGGCGAGCCCGGCTTCCTGGTGCTGGACGAGCCGACGGTCGGCCTCGACCCCGAACAGCGCATGCGCTTCCGTGAGTTGATCGCCCAGGCCGGCGAGGGCCGCACCGTACTGCTGTCCACCCACCAGACGGAGGACGTGGCGATGCTCTGCCACCGGGTCGTGGTGCTGGCCCAGGGCCGCGTCCACTTCGAGGGCACCCCGGCCGCCCTGACGGCCCGCGCGGCCGGCCGGGTCTGGAGCAGCACGGAACGCGATCCGAACGCCCTGGCGGGCTGGCGCACCGGCACCGGAAGCTTCCGCAACATCGGCGATCCGCCGACCGGCGCCGAACTCCTCGAACCCACCCTGGAGGACGGCTACCTGCTCACCCTCGACGGCGAGAGCGCGGAGGTGACCGCGTGAGCACCACGACCCCGACGATCACGGAACCCGCCGCCCCGCTCACCGAGCCGCCGCGCGAGGGCCACCGCGCCAAGGCCGTCCTCGCCCTCGCCCGCTTCGAGACCCGCGAACTGCTCCAGCAGATCCCGGTGCTGTTCTTCTTCGCCCTGTACGTCGTCCTCATCGCCCTGCGGCTGATGAGCAAGGACGGCATGGACGACTTCCCCGTCCTCAACACGGTCGACCGCCGCACCCAGGCGACTCCGCTGCTGTTCGCCCTCGCCCTGTTCATCTGCGCCAACGCGGCCGCGCTGCGCTCGCGCAAGCACGGCACGGTGCAGCAGTTCGGGGTTCTGACCATGGAGCCCTGGCGGCGCACCCTCGCCCATGTGCTCTCCGTGATCCCCTACGCGGGGCTCACCGCGCTCGCCGTCGCGGCCGAGTACACCCGGGAGGCGCTCAAGCCCGGCGCGATCGGCCACGGCTCCTTCGGGGAGCTGGCCGTCGGCCCCCTGAGCGTCCTGCTGGCAGGCGTCACGGGCGTGCTGCTGGCCCGTCTGCTGCCCTCCTCCTTCGTGCCCATACTGTTCGTCATCGCCGTGTACGTGCTCGGCGTCCTGGTCTCCGGACTCATCGACGTCCGCCAGGAGTGGGTGGGCTGGCTCGACCCGATCCAGTTCTTCTCGTCCAGCGGCGGCGATCCGGTCCCCTCCGACCTGCTGGGCCGTCCGGCCGGCTGGCACGCCCTGTACGTGACGGGCCTGTGCGCCGTGCTGGCCTGCGTGGCCCTGCTGGTCGCCGGTGGCCGTACCCGGGCCGTCAAGGCGGCGACCGCGCTCGCCCTCGCGGCCACCGCGGCCGGTGTGATCGGCCAGTTCCCGGGGGACACGTCGGCTCTGGACGCGGCGCGCAGGACGGCGTCCGACTCCCCGGCGAAGGTCCAGTCCTGCACGACGCGCGGCGGCTCGGCGTACTGCTCGTTCCCCGAGTGGGCCGGTGTGCGGGACGACTGGGCCGAGGTCGTGGACCGCGTCAGGTCCGGGGCCGGCGGCACGGCGGCGGAGGGCGGGCTGACGGTCCGCCAGCGCATCTACACGGACGGCGGAGTGGAGACGGACGGCGCCCTGGAACCCTCCACCACTCCCGGCGAGGTGACGGTCGGTACCCGCTGGGGCGGCAACCGCGTCCCCGAGTTCGCGGTCGGTGTCGCCACGGTCCTGGTGGGAGGCTCGGAGGACGTGACGACCGAGCCCATGTGCGACGCCCGCGCGGTGACCATCATGTGGCTGGTCCTGGGCCAGGACCCCAACCCGACGGCCACCTTCCGGAACGTGCGGCTGGACGACAGGACCATCGGCTCGGGCGTGGTCCTGGCCCCGACGAACGGGCTGAGCCTGTCGGGCCCGCAGACGACGGTGATCCGGGAACTGCTGGACCGGCCGCGTGCCGAGATGACGGCCCGGGTCAAGGCCCACTGGACGGAACTGACGTCCGCGCGGACGACGACCGCCCAGGCCGCGAAGCTGCTGGGCGTCGAGGTGCCGAAGGAGGCGGACCAGTGCGGGGAGTAGCGCAGACAGCGTCGAGAGGGCTCCCGGCGGACCTGCTGCGGCCCCTGGTGCCGCCGGTGTGGCGCGGCCTTCCCCGGCGGGCGCTGACCACGGCCGGCGGGCTGGGCCTGCTGCTCGCGGGCACCACCCGGCTGCCGGACCACGCTCCGGACGCCGAACTGGGGCGGCTGGTCCTGCGGCTCACCGCCCTCACCGGCGCACTGGGCCTGGCCTTCCTGCTGGACGACCCGGCCCGCAACACCACGGCGACGACACCGGTGGGCCGCCCGCGGCGAACCGTGCTGCGGCTGGCCTTCGTCGCGCCCCTGGCGGCCCTGTGGTGGGCGGCGGTTCTGCTCCTGACCCCGGCCCCGACCCGCCCCGCGCTCGGCCCGGCCACGCTCGAGGCCGCGGGGACGGCCTGTGCCGCCCTCGCCCTCGCGACGATCGCCGTCCGCTTCACCCAGACGGCGGAGGTGGGCAGGAGCACGGCGGTCTGGCTGGGGACGGCGGCCGCGGTGGCGGTACTGGTCCCGAACCGGTGGGGCCTGCTGGGCACGTCCCAGGACCCCTACTGGGCGGCGACGCAGGTGAGATGGGCGGTGGTGCTGGGGGCGACGGTCACGCTGAGCGTGCTGTGGACGCCGGAGCCGCTGCGGGGACGACCCCGCGGACACGGGTCCGGGCGGCTCAGGTCTCCGTCCGGTACATCAGGTCCGTCTCGTGGGTGATGAACCCCAGCCGCTCGTACACCGACACCGCGGCCTTGTTGTCGGCGTCGACGTACAGCATCGCCGTCGGCAGGCCCTGCGCCGCGAGATGCCGCAGGCCGATCGTGGTGAGGGACTTGCCGAGGCCACCGCCCTGCGCGCCGGGGGCGACCCCGAGGACGTACACCTCTCCGAGCTGCTCCTCGGCGTGCACCTTCGTCCAGTGGAAGCCGACCAGCCGCTCGCCGTCGAAGGCGAGGAAGAAGCCGGCGGGGTCGAACCAGGGCTCGGACCTGCGGGCGTCGAGGTCGCGCTGGGTGAGGGAGCCCTGCTCGGGATGGTGGGCGAAGGAGGCGGCGTTGACGGCGAGCCAGGCGGAGTCGTCCTTCCCGGGGACGAAGGCGCGGACGGTCACGCCCTCGGGCAGCACCGGATCGGGCAGCTCGAGGTCGGTCAACGGCCGCCGCATCTGGCGCAGTTCGCGGAACAGGGAGAGGCCGAGGACCTGGGCGAGGTGCCGGGCCGCGGAGTGACCGCCGTGGGCCCACACCCGAAGCCGCTTGCCGGAGGCGGCGAGCAGGGCGGAGCCGAGCGCGCGGCCGTGTCCGTGGCCGCGGTGCGAGGGGTGGACGACCAGTTCGGCGGCGGGTGCCTCGACCGGATCGGTGTCCTCCAGCTGGGCGTAGCCCACGAGTTCGTCGCCGAGGTTGAGGACCAGGTGGGAGACGCCTTCGCGGGCGCCTCCGCGCAGCTGGAGGCGGCCCTGTTCGGACACCGCCTGCTGGCCGTCCGTCCGGGCGGCCTCCGCGAGCAGTTCGAGGACGGCCTCGGTCTGTTCGGGGGAGAGCTCGGAGTGGGTCTCGATGGATCGGGAGCCGGGGATCCGTGCGATGTCGTCGCTGGTCATGCGTACGAGGGTAAGGGGCGGGACGCACAAAGTGGCGGCAAGGGGAGAGGCGGAAGGCTGCGGTCCGGAAAGGCAAAGCAGAGGGTAAGCGCAGGACAAAGGGAAACCAGGATGTAACCAAGAACCCCCTGTCGCGCTACGCGCGTTGACCCTAGGCTGCGCCGGACGGGGCCACTTCCTCATACGTCTCTCAGGGCCGGTCGGGCCCGGGGGACGCAGACACCACAGGCAGACACCTCAGGGGGGCGCATGCCAGCCACTTCCCAGCCGCATCCGAACGGCAGACGTCGTACGTACCGTCTTCTCGCGGCCGCCGCGGGTCTCGCCACCGCCGGTGCCATGGCCGCCGCGCTTCCGGCGGACGCCCATGACACCAAGCACTCCAAGCCGCTGCCGAGCCGCTACCAGGACGTGCAGCTGCTGTCCTTCAACGACCTGCACGGCAACCTCGAGCCCCCGTCCGGCTCCTCCGGCCGGGTCACGGAACTCCAGGCGGACGGCACGACGAAGACGATCGACGCGGGCGGTGTGGAGTACCTCGCCACGCATCTGCGCGAGGCCCGCAAGGGCAACACGTACTCGGTCACCGCGGCCGGCGGCGACATGGTCGGCGCCTCCCCGCTGATCTCGGGTCTGTTCCACGACGAGCCCACCATCGAGGCGCTGAACAAGCTCGACCTGGATGTCACGTCGGTCGGCAACCACGAGTTCGACGAGGGTGCCAAGGAGCTGGCCCGGCTGCAGAACGGCGGCTGCCACCCGACGGCCGGCTGCTACACGGACAAGCGGTTCAAGGGGGCCGACTTCCCGTACCTGGCGGCCAACGTGCTGTCCGAGAAGAGCGGCAAGCCGATCCTCGAGCCGTACTTCGTCTGGAAGAAGAAGGACGTCAAGATCGGCTTCATCGGCGTGACGCTGGAGGACACCCCCGGTGTGGTGTCCGCCGAGGGCGTCAAGGGCCTGAAGTTCAAGGACGAGGTCGAGACGATCAACAAGTACGCCAAGGTGCTGCAGAAGCAGGGCGTGAAGTCGATCGTGGCGCTGATCCACGAGGGCGGGCTGCCGGCCTCGGGCTCCTACAACTACAACTGTGACTCCCCGGGCGCGGGCGCCGGCATCTCCGGCCCGATCGTCGACATCGCGAAGAACATCACGCCGGCGGTGGACGCGCTGGTGACGGGTCACACGCACGCCGCGTACGCGTGCACGATCCCGGACCCGTCGGGCAAGCCGCGCACGGTCACCTCGGCCGCGTCCTTCGGCCGGCTGTACACGGACACCACGCTGACGTACGACCGCTTCACCGGTGACATCGCGCGTACGGCGGTCAAGTCGGCGAACCACGTGGTCACCCGGACCGTCGCCAAGGCGCCCGACATGACCGAGCTGATCACCAAGTGGAACACCCTGGCGGCCCCCGTCGGCAACCGGGCGATCGGCTACATCTCCGCGGACGTCCCCAGCACGGGCACCGAGTCCCCGATGGGCGACCTGATCGCGGACGCCCAGCTCTGGTACGGCAAGGGGCTCGACCCGGAGACGGACCTCGCGCTGATGAACCCGGGCGGTGTCCGGGCGGGCCTCACCTACGCGGCCAAGGGCAGTGAGGGCGACGGCGTGGTGACCTACGCCGAGGGCTTCACCGTCCAGCCGTTCTCCAACACCGTGAACCTCCAGGACTTCACCGGCGCCCAGCTGATCCAGGTCCTCAAGGAGCAGGTGAGCGGGACGAACGCGAGCGCGCCGAAGATCCTTCAGCCGTCCGCCAACCTGACGTACACGCTGGACCTGACGAAGAGCGGCGCCGACCGTGTCGTCACGGACTCCATCAAGCTGAACGGCGCGGCGATCGACCCGGCCGCCACCTACCGCGTCTCCACGAACAGCTTCCTCGCGGGCGGCGGCGACGGCTTCACCACGCTGGGCCAGGGCGCGAACGACCTCGTCGGCGCCGACGACCTGACCGCCCTGGAGCAGTACCTGCTCGCCAACTCCTCGGCCACGGGCCCGATCGCCCCGCCGACGGCGAACCGGATCGCGATCGTGCAGTAACCCACGAGCGACCCGCAAGCACAGCGGTTCACGAGGCGGCCCCGTCACCGACGGGGCCGCCTCTTCGTATTAAAACCTGTGTGAGTTCTCGGTTGGTTCCCGTTGTCGCCTGAAAACTCGTCTCAGCCGCAATTCATCGAGGTCTCAGCGGAATTGGCTTTTTCTTCTTCCGTCGTCCCGTAGTGTTTTCCATGTCGAAAGCGAACGACGCGAAAGCGAAGTAAGCGAACAGAGCGAACGGAGAACGCCATGAGCTTCCACAAGATCACCCCCGTCAAGAAGGCCCGCAAGACCGCTGCCGCCCCGGCCCCGAAGCCCGTCGCCAAGAAGAAGGCCGCGAAGAAGGTCGCCCCGAAGCGCCGCCCGGTCTCCCATAAGGGCTGATGTCGCAGTCACCTCGGTCGACACTGTTGCAAATCCGCGACAAATAAGCCACGCATAAAACCAGCATATTCAGCACCTGATAAATGGAGAGGTAATTCCCATGAGCTTCCACAAGATCACCCCCGTCAAGAAGGCCCGCAAGACCGCTGCCGCCCCGGCCCCGAAGCCCGTCGCCAAGAAGAAGGCCGCGAAGAAGGTCACGCCGAAGCGCCGCCCGGTCGCGCACAAGGGCTGACGGCACGCCACGAGGCGGGGTCACCGGTGCGAGCCGGTGACCCCGCCTCGGCCGTGCCTGCCGTACACGTAGTCGAGGGAGTTGCTGACATGAGGGAAGCCCGTGAGGCCTTCCGCCGCTTCTGGCCGCTGACCCGCGGTGACCGCAGATGGATGCTGGTGATCGTGGGGTGCGTGGTGGTGTCCGCGCTCGCCGAGACGGCCTCCATCCTGCTGTTCGCCGAACTCACCGACAACGCCCTCGAGGCCGGCTCGCTCTCCGCCTTCTGGGGGCCGGCCGGAGCCTGGCTGGGCGTCGCCGCGGTGGGCGCACTCGTCGGCTACCTGGGCAACTCGCTCGCGACCTGGACGGCGGAACGGTTCGTCCTCCGGCTGCGCGCGAACGTCTTCGGGCATGTCCAGGACCTCCCGCCCCACTTCTTCCAGCGACACCGCCGCGGTGACCTGGTGGAACGCCTGACGGGAGACGTGGAGGCCATCGAACAACTGGTCGTGTCGGGCGTGGTCGGCACGATCTCCGCGGCCTTCTCCGCGGTCTTCTACGCGGCGGCGGCCCTGTGGCTGCGCTGGGACCTGGCCCTCGCCACCTTCGTCCTCGCCCCGCTCTTCCTGCTCGCCGCCCGCCGCTTCTCCGGCCGGATCAAGCAGGCCTCACAGGACGAACGCGTCGCCGACGGCGCGATCACCTCGGTGGTGGAGGAGTCGCTGGGCAACATCGTGCTGACCCAGGCGTACAACCGCCGCCGCGACGAGGAGCGGCGCCTCGACAAGGAGGCCCGCGCATGGATGCGGGCCAGTGTGCGCGGGGCGCGGCTGAGCGAGATGTACGAGCAGTTCGTCGAGGTGGTCGAGACCCTCTGCGTCCTGTCGGTGATCGGCCTGGGCGTCTGGGAGATCTCGGCCGGCCGGATGACCCTCGGCGCCCTGCTCGCCTTCGCCGCGTTCATCGGCTACCTCTATCCGCCGGTCCGCAACCTCGGCCAGCTCGGCCTGACGGTCACCGCGGCCACGGCGGGCGCGGAACGCATCGCGGAACTCCTGGACGCACAGCCGTCGGTGAAGGACCCGGACGTCCCCGTCCCCGCCTGGCCGGTCCAGGGCCGGGTCAGCCTGCACGGCGTCTCGTTCCGCTACCCCGACGCGGCCCGCGCGTCACTGCGGGACGTGACCTTCACCGTGAGCCCCGGCGAACTCGTCCTGGTCACGGGCGCGAGCGGGGCCGGCAAGTCCACCCTCTCCAAACTCCTCACCCGCTTCTACGATCCCGACGAGGGCGTCGTCCGCCTGGACGGGGTCCCGCTCACGGACGTCCCGCTGGAGTTCGTCCGCGAGAACACGGCGCTGCTTCCCCAGCAGACCCTCGTCCTCAACGGCACGATCCGGGAGAACATCGCGTGCGGCCGTCCGGGCGCCACGGACCCGGAGATCGAGCGAGCGGCCAGGTCGGCCGCCGCCCACGAGTTCATCGCCGCCCTCCCCGACGGCTACGACACCCACATCGCCCCCGGCACCGCGGCCCTCTCCGGCGGCCAGCTCCAGCGCGTCGCCATCGCCCGCGCGATGCTCCGCGCGGCCCCGGTCCTCGTCCTCGACGAACCCACCGCCGGCCTCGACTCGGTGGCCGCCCGGCAGATCGTCCAGCCGCTGCGCCGCCTCATGTCGGGCCGCACCACGATCATGATCACTCACGATCTGAGCCTCGCCCGCGACGCCGACCGCATCCTGGTCGTGGACGAGGGGCGGCTGCTGGACGCGGGCACGCACGACGAGCTGATGACCCGCTGCGCGGCCTACACCAGGCTGGTCGAACCCTGGTCGGAGCCGGCCGGGGAGAGCACGGCACGCAAGCGGCTCACCGACGACACGCTGGTGCTGCGCCTCTGAAGCAGCGCCGGGTGTCCGAGTCACCCCACCCGCAGTCACCCCACCCGCAGCATGTACCCCAGCCCCCGTGCCGTCTGGATCAGCCGGGGTTCGCCGTACTGCTCCAGCTTGCGCCGCAGGTACATGACGTACACGTCGAGCGTGTTGGACGTCGGCTCGAAGTCGAAGCCCCAGACGTCCTTGTGGATCCGGGCGCGGCTGAGGACCTTCGTCGGATGGCGGAGGAAGTACTCCAGGAGGGAGTACTCGGTGGGGGTGAGGTCGAGCGGACGGGCGGCGCGGGTGACCGTGTGGGAGGACAGGTCCATGACGATGTCGTGGAAGGTCAGCCGGGTGGAGGCGGCTCCGGCGGGCGCGGGCGGGGAGGCCCGTCGGGTGCCCCGGCGCAGCAGGGCGCGTACCCGGGCCAGCAACTCCTCCGCGGCGAACGGCTTCATCAGATAGTCGTCCGCGCCGTTGTCGAGGGCGACGATACGGTCGCCCACCGCGTCCCGGCCGGTGATCATCAGGATCGGGACGGTGGAGCCGGAGGCCCGGATCCGCCGGGTCGCGGCCAGACCGTCCAGGCCGGGCATGGTGACGTCCATCAGGACCAGGTCGGGGGCGTTGCCGGGTGCTCCGACGAGGTCGAGGGCGAGATCGAGGGCGAGCCGTCCGTCTCCGGCGAGGACGGTCTCGTAGCCCTCGAAGCGGAGCAGCCGGCCGAGTCCCTCGCGGATGTCCGCGTCGTCGTCGGCCAGCAGTATCCTCCCCGCCGTACCCGCTCGCCCTGCCGTTCCCCCGCCCGCCGCCGCCCCCGCCGTCCCCTTCACCGTTCGTATCACCATTCCCTCACGGTGGAGCGAGGGGCTGTGGTGGAGCTGGCAGAGGGATGTCAGGAGGCCGTGGGGGTCCAGTCGCCCAGCCAGTCCGCGACCTCCTGGGCGGCGGCCTGGGCGTCGGTCAGCAGGGGACGGTCGGAACTCGCTGCGCCCGAGCCCGCGCCGGTGTTCTTGTACTCCGCGAACCGGTCGTCCTTCCAGGAGAAGCCGCTCATGTCGGTCCACGGCGTGGTCCTGATGGCGGCGCTCAGGGCGGTGTTGCGGACGGTGGTCTGCGGGTCCAGGGTCGCGTCCCCGCCCGCGTGCCAGGGGCGGCCGAGGTAGAAACTGCGGTCGGCGACGTCACCGTTGACCGTGGAGTTGGCGATCAGGATGCCCTTGCGGCCGGCGGCCGTGCTGGGGGCCGTGACATAGCCGGCCGAGGTGCCGTTCCAGCGCTTCTTCAGGGTGATGACGGACTTGTCGATCACCGCGGTGGCTCGGCCGAAGATGAAGTCGGTGTTGCCGATGACGTAGGAGTTGGTGAGGTAGACGCGGCCCAGCTTCTCCTTGGCCGCGGTGTCCACCAGCAGGGTGTCCTGGTCGCCGCTGACGATGACGCTGTCGAGGAACACCTTGTCGGCGGAGGTGCGCAGAGCGACCGCCTGGTTGGCGATGTCCTGGTGGGCGGCCTCGTCGAAGTCGTTGGAGATGGTCAGGTTACGGGCCTGGAAGTCGTCGCCGTCGACGGCGACGGTCGCGCTGCCGCCGGTGCCGTACGTGCCGGAACCGTCGGGCTTCGGCGTACCGGACGCGTTGTCGTAGACGATCGTGGTGTCCTTGCGGCTGCCGCCGGTGCCCTGGATGGTGACGTGCGGCTTGTTGGACGGGACCTTGACCAGCTCGCGGTACGTGCCCGGCTTGACGGCGATCACGACCCGCGCGGGGTTGTTCGCCGGCACGGCGTTCACGGCGGCCTGCACGGTCGTGTACTGCCCGCTGCCGTCCTTGGCGACGGTGAGCGTGGTGGCGGCCGCCGCCTTCGTGGTGGCCGTCGTCGTCGTACTCGCGGAGGTGCCGATGGAACTGCGCGGGCCCGCGCCCGACTTGAGCAGCGCCGGCACGTCGGCCGCCTTGTCGAGGGTGTACGCGTAGTACGTCTTCGGGTCCCAGGCCGCGCCCGTGCCGCCGCTCTCGTTCTTGCCGGTCGTGCCGGAGAAGACGTTGCCGCGCTGGACGAGGGTGGCGCCGGCGTCCCGGACGACGGGGTTGGTCAGGCCCTGGAAGTAGGAGTTCTCCAGGACCATGTTCGTCCCGCCGCGCGAGTAGTTGCCGTACGAGGACTTGATGTCCGTCCCCGCCACGTCCTCCAGGAAGTTGTTGTACAGGTGCGCGTGGGCGACGTTGTCCGTGGACGGGTTGCGCTGCTCGGTCTCGCGGATCCAGTTGTGGTGGATCGTGATGTCGGCGGTGACGTTGTCGGTCCAGCCGATGCCGAACGCCTTGTTCTCCTGGCTCAGCTTGTTCCAGGACACCGTCAGGTAGGTCGTGTCCTTGCGGCTGTCGATGAGCCCGTCGGCCATGTGCCGGATGTCGTTGTGGTCGATCCAGACGTGATGCGCGCCGTCCATCTGGATGCCGTCGTAGTCGTGCTCCTTGTCGTTCCAGACGCCCTGGTAGGCGTCCCGGATCGTCAGGTTACGGATGATCACGTTGTGGACGCCCTGGCCGAGGAAGAAGCCGCCGCCGACGATGTGCCCGGCGGTCCCGGACCCCACGATCGTCTTGTCCGACTGGACCTTGATCTCTTTCCCGACCGGGTCCATGGTGATCGTCGCGGCGACGACGATGACGTACGGCTCGGCGGCGGTCGCGTACTTCTCGAGGTCGGCGAGCGTCTTCACGGTGACGGTCCTGCCGTCCCGGCCGCCGTACGTACCGTTCTGGCCCAGGGCGTCGACGGAGGCGAAGCCGTCGGCGGTGGCGGTCGCCCAGGCGGGCGTGGCGGCGGTCGCCGCAGCGGCCTTCGCCTGCGCGTCCGCGCCGAGGAGCCCGAGGTCGGCGCCGTAGGCCAGGGTGCCGGCGGCGGTGAGGACGAGGGGGATGCCGAACGCGAGGGCGGTGCTGCGCCTGCGGTGTCGGGGCCTGCTGGTGCCGCTGCTTCGGTGCGCGCTCATGCGACCATCCGTTCCGTGCGGGGCGGGGGGAGTTGATGCGCTGCTGGGTCGCCGCCCGGATCGGAAAGGTTGCCGAACTCACGGAAATTCGTGGGAGAGAGAGCCGTCCGCCCGCTACGAGGTGACGGCGGGATCCTCCGGCGGAGGCGTCGGCGCCCCCGGCAGCCGGACCGTCGCCACCGTGCCGCCGCCGTCCGCGCGGGCCAGGGAGACCTGGCCGCCGGCCTGTTCCACGGTGCGGGCGACGATCGACAGACCGAGGCCCGAGCCCGGGAGGGCCCGCGCGCTGGGGGAGCGCCAGAAGCGGTCGAAGACGTGCGGGAGTTCCTCGCTGGGGATACCGGGGCCGTGGTCGCGGACCGTCAGCGTCCCGTGGCTCAGCCGGACGTCGATCGTGCCGCCCTCGGGGCTGAACTTCACCGCGTTGTCCAGGATGTTGACCACCGCACGCTCCAGCGCGGCCGGCTCCGCCCGGGTGTACCAGGGCTCCAGCGAGGCCGTGATGGTCAGTTCCGGGCCGCGCAGCCGGGCCCGGCGCAGCGCCGACTCCACCGCGTCCTCCAGCGAGACCACCTGCACGCGTTCGCCGCGCTGGCCCTCGGAACGGGACAGTTCCTGGAGGTCGCCGATGAGCGACGCCAGCTCGGTCATCTGCGCCGTCACGGAGGTGAGGAGTGCCTTGCGGTCCGCCGGGGGGATCGGGCGGCCCGTCTCCTCGCTGCGGGAGAGGAGCTCGATGTTGGTGCGCAGGGAGGTGAGGGGGGTGCGCAGCTCGTGACCGGCGTCCGCGATCAGCTGCTGCTGGAGCTCACGGGAGTTGGCGAGGGACGCGGTCATCGAGTTGAAGGAACGGGAGAGGCGGGCGACCTCGTCGTCGCTGTCGTCCTCGACGGGGATCCGGATGCTCAGGTCCTCCGTCCGGGCCACGTGCTCGACGGCCTCGGTGAGCTTGTCGACCGGCCGCAGCCCCGCACGGGCGACCGCGAGGCCGGCGGCGCCGGCACCGACGACTCCGATACCGGAGACGAGGAGGAGGATGAGGGCGAGTTCGTTGAGGGTGGACTGGGTGCCCTTGAGGGAGACCGCGAGTTGCAGGGCAACCCCCTGCGAGTCGTTCTGGTCAGCGCCCAGATACATGGTCAGCACGCGCACGGCGTTGCCGTCGTCGTCGGTGCCGTTACGGAAGAGGGCCCGTCCGCTCTTCGCGTCCTTGATCACATCCTTGTCGGAGCTGGTGACCTTGACCTTGCCCGGGGAGGTCGGGTCGACACAGGGAGCGCCCTGCTCCTTGATCGCCTGCACGTAGTTGTTCCGGCCGGGGAAGAGCTGGGTGTTCTCCTCAGGGTTCTGCGTGCACCTCTGCAGGAGCGCGTTGACCGTGCCGGGCCTCCGTGCCATCTCCTCTAGGTCATCGTTGACCTGCGCGTACAGCTTCCCCTGCACGAGGAACCAACAGGTGACCGAGACCGCCGCCACCGCGAACGCCACCGCCGCCGCGACCAGCATGGCCAGCCGTGACCGGATCGGCAGCGAGCGGAACCGCCGTACGAGCTTGTTCACTCCGCCCCGCCCTGTCGCAGCACGTACCCGACGCCCCGCACGGTGTGCACGAGGCGCGGCTCCCCGCCCGCTTCCGTCTTGCGGCGCAGGTACATCACGTACACGTCCAGCGAGTTGGACGACGGCTCGAAGTCGAAGCCCCAGACCGCCTTCAGGATCTGCTCACGGGTGAGGACCTGGCGCGGGTGTGCCATGAACATCTCCAGGAGGGTGAACTCCGTGCGGGTCAGTTCCACGGGGCGTCCGCCGCGGGTGACCTCGCGGGTCGCGAGGTCCATGCGCAGGTCGGCGAAGGTGAGGGCCTCGTCCTCCTCGACGGCGCCCGCTCCGGCCGCCGCCGCGTAGGAGCTGCGCCGCAGCAGGGCCCGTACGCGGGCGAACAGTTCGTCCAGTTCGAAGGGCTTGACCAGGTAGTCGTCCGCCCCGGCGTCCAGTCCCGTGACCCGGTCGCCGACCGTGTCGCGGGCCGTCAGCATCAGGATGGGCGTGGTGTCGCCGGCCCCGCGGATGCGGCGCGCGGCGGTGAGGCCGTCCATGCGCGGCATCTGGATGTCCAGCACCACCAGGTCGGGCTGGTAGGCCGTGGCCTTCTCCAGCGCGTCCGCGCCGTCCACGGCGACCTGCGTGTCGTAGCCCTCGAAGGCGAGGCTGCGCTGGAGTGCTTCACGCACCGCCGGCTCGTCGTCGACGATCAGGATGCGCTGGGTGTCACGGTCGCCTTCGGCGGGGCTCATGGGCGTGGTTTCCTCGGGTGCGGTGGGACGACGGGAGAGGCCGGACCTGCTGAATGTGCTGAGTGTCCTCAGCCTCGCACGGTTCCCGGTGTGCGCGTAAAGAGCGGGTTGCGGTGAGATCAGCCGCGCATCGCCGCGAGCCGGTTCAGCGGCACCTTGCGCTGGTGCGGGCGGGCGGCGGTGGTGCGCAGACCCATCAGCTGCGGGGCCGCCACCTCCGGCGCGCGGGTGGGCGCGACCGGCGGGTGCAGCTCGTACGCCACGTCGAGGGCCAGGCCGAGGTCGGCCGCACCGAAACCGGTCACCGTGTGCGAAACCTGCTTGATCATGACGTACTCCCTGACTCGGTGGTGGGTTGTCAGCTGTCGGAGCCGCCGGCCCGCAGCGTGGCGAGGTCGGCCTTGACGGTGTTGATCGGGATGGCGAAGCCGAGGCCGACGCTGCCGGCGTCGGCGGAGGAGGACGAGTCCGTCGCGGCGGAGTACATCGCGGAGTTGATGCCGATGATGTTGCCGCTGGCGTCGATGAGCGCGCCGCCGGAGTTGCCGGGGTTCAGGGAGGCGTCCGTCTGGAGCGCCTTGTACGTCGTCGTGGACGTACCCGTGTCGCCGTTGAACTGCTGGCCGCCGAACTGGAAGGGCCAGCTGCCGTCGCCGCCCTGACTTCCCTGGCCCTGGCTCTGACTCTGGCTCTCGTCGGTCGAGACGGTCACGTCCCGGCTCAGCGCGGAGACGATGCCGCTGGTGACGGTGCCGGTCAGGCCCTCGGGGGAGCCGATCGCCACGACCGTGTCGCCGACCTTGACGCCGTCGGAGTTGCCGAGGGTCGCCGCCTTCAGGCCGGACGCGTTCTCCAGCTTGATGAGCGCGAGGTCCTTCTTGCTGTCCGTGCCGACGACCTTGGCGGTGTACGACTTCCCGTCGCTCGTCGACACCTTGATCGAGGTGGCGCCGGAGATGACGTGGTTGTTCGTGACGATCTCGCCGCCGCTGGTGATGATCACACCGGAGCCGGTGGACGTCCCGTTGCTGAGCGTGGCGCTGACCTCGACGACGCTCGGGCTGACCGCCGCCGCGATGGTGGCCACGTCCCCCGTCTTGCTGGAGGGCACCACGCTGGTGGTGGTGGACGAGGAGACCACCTCGTCCTTGCCGGTCAGCTCCTGGATGCCGTAGGCCGTGCCGCCGCCTATGGCAGCCGCGACGATCGCCACGGCGGCGAGCAGCGCGAACGGGCCGCGGGCGCGCTTCTTCCTGCCGGGCGCGGGCTCGGAGGCCACGGGGGTGAGGAGAGCGGTTCCGCCGCCGTTGCCGCCGTAGCCGCCGTTGTCGGCGCCGCCGGCCGCTGCCTGGGTCTGCCACACCGCGGTGGGCTCGACGGCCGGCTGCGGCTGGTGCGCGGACTGCTGCACCGGCTGAACGGGCTGCTGCTGCACCGACTGCTGCTGCACGGGCTGCGCGACCGGCTCGTAGGCCGGCGGGGGCGGCCACTCCGGGTTCACCGGGGAGGAGCCCATGGGGGCGGAGGCGTGCTGCTGGGCGCCCTCGTACGGGGCCTGGTACGGGTTCTCGAAGTTCTCGTACTCGCCGCTGCGGCGGATGCTCTCGGTCATGGAAAGTAGCTTCCCGCCCGACCATGAGAGCTCCCTGAGTGCTCCCTGAGAAGCCCGCCAGAACCTCGTATGCCCGATATAAAGAGCGATCCCGAAGTAGGGCGGAGCCTCTCAGATACGTCTCATGGACGGCTCATGCGGGCCCGTGAACGGTTCACGCACAGGCCCGTGGACGGCTACTCGCAGCCGCAGGACCGGCGCACCACCAGCTGCGACGGGAACACCTTCAGCCGCTCGCGCCGCGAGCCCGCGACCCGCAGGCCGTCGTCCAGGACGAGGTCGACCGCCGCCCGGGCCATCGCCGAGCGGTCCGATGCGATCGTTGTCATGGGCGGGTCGGCGAGGGCCGCTTCCTTGATGTCGTCGAAGCCGATGACCGCCAGCTCGCCGGGCACGTCGATGCGCAGCTCGCGCGCCGCGCGCAGCAGACCGATCGCCTGGTCGTCGGTGGAGCAGAACACGGCCGGCGGCCGGTCCGGGCCCGCCAGCAGTTCCAGGGAGACGCGGTAGGCGTCGTAGCGGTTGTACGGCGCCTCGAAGAGCCGGCCCTCGGTGCTGACACCGGCCTCGTCCATCGCGCGCCGCCAGCCCTCGACGTGGTCGGAGACCGGGTCACCGACGGAGGGGGTCTCCGCGGTGCCGCCGACACAGGCCACGTACTCGTAGCCGTGCTCCAGGAGGTGGGTCACGGCGAGCTGGGCGCCGCCCAGGTCGTCGGTGACGACGGCGACGTCGTCGATGGCCTCGGGGCGTTCGTGCAGCAGCACCACCCGGGCGTCCCAGGCGTCGATCTCCGCGGCCGCCAGGTCGTTCAGCGCGTGGCTGACGAGGATGAGGCCCGAGACGCGCATCCCGAGGAACGCCCGCAGATAGTGGACCTCGCGCTCGGCGACGTAGTCGGT
Source organism: Streptomyces sp. NBC_00016 (assembly GCF_045040885.1). NCBI lineage: Bacteria > Bacillati > Actinomycetota > Actinomycetes > Kitasatosporales > Streptomycetaceae > Streptomyces > Streptomyces sp. NBC_00016. The sequence goes on from NZ_CP108304.1 coordinate 5,359,754, forward strand.
GTTGCCGACCAGCACCATCTTTCCGCGTTCGGAGGCGGCCTGCTCGACCGCGTGCGCCATCTCGCCGAAGAAGGGCTGACGGGCGTCCGGGATGATCAGGCCTATGAGGTCGGTGCGCCGTGACGCCATGGCCTGGGCGACCCGGTCGGGCCGGTACCCCAGCTCCTTGATGGCGGCGAGGACACGCTCGCGCGTGGCCGGGGCGACCGGCCGGGGTCCGTTGTTGATGACATAGCTGACGACAGCGGTCGAAGTACCCGCCAGTCGCGCCACATCATCCCGAGTCACCTTGGCCACCCGCGGAGTCTACGCGGATGGACCCGCTCTGGGCAGGGCGTACAGGAGCTTCCCTGTGCGCGGGCGACGCCCTGCCCGAGCGGGTTCCGGGCTTACCGGCGGGTACTACGCCTCCGCCGTGACCTCTGAGGCGTCCAGGGCGGCCACGTTGTCCGTATCGTCCGCGTTTGACTGCTCCGACCGGTCCGTCTTGGCCTTGGCGTCGTCACTCGCGCGCTCCCCCTTCTCAGGGGTAACGAATCGATAACCGACGTTCCGGACGGTTCCGATCAGCGACTCGTGCTCGGGGCCGAGCTTGGCGCGCAGACGTCGTACGTGGACGTCGACGGTACGGGTGCCGCCGAAGTAGTCGTAGCCCCAGACCTCCTGGAGCAGCTGTGCGCGGGTGAACACCCGGCCCGGGTGCTGGGCCAGGTACTTCAGGAGCTCGAACTCCTTGAAGGTGAGGTCCAGGACCCGCCCCTTCAGCTTCGCGCTGTAGGTCGCCTCGTCGACCGACAGGTCGCCGTTGCGGATCTCCATCGGGGAGTCGTCGTTGACGATCTGCTGGCGGCCCATGGCCAGCCGCAGCCGGGCCTCGACCTCGGCCGGTCCGGCGGTGTCCAGCAGTACGTCGTCGATGCCCCAGTCGGCGGTGACGGCGGCGAGGCCGCCCTCGGTCACGACCAGGATGAGCGGACAGCCGGGTCCGGTGGAGCGCAGCAGCTGGCAGAGGCTGCGGACCTGGGGCAGGTCGCGGCGCCCGTCGATCAGGATGACGTCGGCACCGGGGGTGTCGACGAGGGCGGGGCCTTCGGCCGGGGCCACCCGCACGTTGTGCAGCAGCAGTCCGAGAGCCGGAAGCACCTCCGTCGACGGCTGGAGAGCGTTGGTCAGGAGCAGCAGAGAACTCATATGTCTGGTTCCTCCTCGGTCCCTGCGAGGACATTGCGGCACTGCGGCTTTTGCGGCACTGCTCTGCGATCCCGGGGGGCCGTACACCCGCGGTCACCTGGCGTTTCCCGCCCGGTTCCCATTTCGTATACAACGCTTCCGAAAGCACAAAAGGACCCGGGGGCTACGCTGCCCGAGTCCTCTGTCCAGCAGAATAGCCCACATGAGCAGCGGTCCGGCAGGTCATGTGGCACGTTCCACCGTTCGTCCGTATTCCGAGACGGGCACGCCCGCACCATTGCGGACGTTTCTGCCCACCGCCGACGGGATTGCCGTCGATTCCGTATACGAACCGGGTGCGGCCGTATACGACGCCTCCGCGCCATCCACCCGTCACCCGGTGTTCGTCGTCGCCCACGGGTTCACCGGGGACGTGGACCGCCCGCACGTGCGGCGCGTGGCGTCCGCCCTCGCCGAACACGGCGCCGTCGTCACCTTCTCCTTCCGGGGCCACGGCCGCTCCGGCGGACACTCGACGGTCGGCGACCGCGAGGTCCTCGACCTGGCCGCCGTCGTGGAGTGGGCCCGCTCGCTCGGGCACGCGCGCGTGGTGACCGTCGGCTTCTCGATGGGCGGCTCGGTGGTGCTGCGGCACGCGGCGCTGTACGAGGGGACGGTGGACGCCGTCGTCTCGGTGAGCGCCCCCGCCCGCTGGTACTACCGCGGCACGGCCCCGATGCGCCGGCTGCACTGGATGGTCACCCGCCCCGAGGGCCGCCTGGTCGGCCGCTACGGCTTCCGCACCCGTATCCACCGCCGGGACTGGGACCCCGTCCCGCTGTCCCCGGTCGAGGCGGTCCCGAAGATCGCGCCGACCCCCTTGCTGATCGTGCACGGCGACCAGGACGGCTACTTCCCCCTCGACCACCCCCGGATGCTGGCCGAGGCCGCCGCCGGCCACGGCGAACTCTGGGTGGAGCACGGCATGGGCCACGCCGAGCACGCGGCCGACGACGGCCTGCTGGCCCGTATCGGGGACTGGGCGGTCGCGCGGGCGGGCTAGCCTGACCGTGTACACAGCCGATTGATTGAGGAACCTGATGCCCAAGGTCACGGTGCGCTACTGGGCGGCGGCCAAGGCCGCGGCCGGGGTCGCCGAGGAGCCGCACGACGCGGCCACGCTCGCCGAGGCACTCGACGCCGCACGTGCGCGACACCCCGGTGAACTCGTGCGTGTCCTGCAGCGATGCTCGTTCCTCGTCGACGGTGACCCCGTGGGCACCCGCGAACATGAGACGGTACGGCTGGCCGACGGCGGCACGGTCGAGGTGCTCCCGCCGTTCGCAGGAGGGTGAGATGACCGACCAGCCGTACGACCAGCAGGGCTATGAGGGGTACGAGGGCTACGAGGGTTACGACCCGTACGCCCAGCAACAACCCCAGCAGGCTCATCAGCCCCAGCACGCTCAGCAGCAGGCTTGGCCGGGGCAGCAGCAGGGGTACGAGGACCCGCAGGCCCACCTCCAGCACACGCAGCAGTGGCAGGGCCAGACCTGGGAGACGAGTGTCCAGGCGCCGGTCACCCCGGCCGACCCGGCCCCGACCGCCTATCTGCCCCCGCAGACCGGCGAGGCGCCCGTCTACGGCAGCCCGCAGCCCGCGTACGGCAACGCTCCCGCGTACGACGAGGCCTCCGGGTACGGAAACGCCCCCGGGTACGCGGACACCTCCGCGTACGGCAACGGCCCGGCGTACGGCGGCGGCCCGGCGGCGGGCGCGCCCCTGCCGCCGGAGAACCACGCCCAGCCGCAGAACCATGCCCAGGCACAGAATCAGGCACAGAGCCACGCCCAGGCACGGAACCAGGCGCAGCCGCAGAGCCACGCCCAGCCGCACAGTCACTCCCAGGTGCACGACCACGCCCGGGCGGGAAGCTGGCAGACCGCGGCACCGCAGCAGGCGTCCCCTCTCCCTTCGGCGCCCGCCGCCGCCCCCCTTGCTTCCGCCCCCGTGCCGGAGCCCGCGACCGGAGACACCGGCATGACCTACGGCCCTGCCACCCTGGCCGGCAACGCCCGTGTCACCGATGCCCAGCGGGCCCGCCTGGAGGGACGTTCGCCGATCATCGAGCCGGGGATGCAGCCCGCCGCGCTCACCGCGGTCCTCGGTCTGCTCCTCTCCGGTGCGGCGGCCATCGGCTCCTACGCCCTCCTCGTCCCGCTCGTCGCGCTCCAGGCCGTCACCGCGGCGGGCTGGTTCCGGCTGAACGGAATGTGGCCGGCCCGCCAGGGCATCGCGCTCGCCTTCCTGGGCGCGCTGGTGTCGGACGCGGCACTTCTCGCGGCGGGCCGGGAGAACGCGCCCGCCGCGATCTTCGGCACCCTCGGCGTCTGGGTCCTGCTCTGTCTGGTGCTCCAGCTGCGCTCGCACGCCGACCCCGACGAACGTATGTACGGACTGATGGCGACCGTCGCCTCCTCCGCGCTGGCCGTCCTCGCCACCGGGCATCTCGGCGCCGAGCCGGACGCGGTGACGGTCGGCACGGCCGCGGTGGCGGTGGCCGTCCTGGCCCGGGCGCTGCCGCTGCCCACCCCGGCCTCCGTCGTGGTGGCCCTGCTCGCCGCTGCGGGCGCGGGCATCGCGGTCGGCGGGATGACCGGCCTCGGCGCCAAGGGCGCGCTGCTCGGCGCGGGCGCGGCGGTCTGCGCGCTCATCGGCCACCGGGTCGCGAGCTACGACTACCCCTCCCGCTTCGTCCACTTCACGGCGGGTGTGGCCCTGCCGCTGGCAGCGGCCGCGCCCGCGGTCTACGTGCTCGGGCGGGCGCTGGCCTAGGAGTAAGGGGCAAAGAGCGGAGCAAGGGGTAAAGAGCGGTGATGGTCTGTCACAGGTGATCGACAAATCGTCGGTGCCCCTTCCTCGCGGGGTTACCTTGAACCGTTGTCAATGAACCGTTCAGGCCATCCGGGTGGGGGAACTACCGCATGCGTGCGCTTCGAATACTGCTGGTCGTCGTCGTGGTCCTGGGCGGCCTGTTCGTGCTCGCGGACCGCCTCGCCGTGAACTTCGCGGAGGGTGAGGTGGCCGACAAGCTGAAGGCCAACGAGGGCCTCGCCACCACCCCGGACGTGTCCATCAAGGGCTTCCCGTTCCTCACCCAGGTCGTCGGCGGCTCGCTGGACGACGTCGAGGTCGGCATGAAGGACTACGAGGCGGCCACCGGCACGAGCGGTCAGTCGATCCGTATCGACGACCTCCAGGCGGACATGAAGGGCGTCGAGTTCTCCGGCGACTACAGCTCCGCCACCGCCTCCAGCGCCACCGGCACCGCGTCCATCACCTACGCCGAGCTGCTGAAGACCGCGAAGTCCGAGCCGACGCAGGTGATGCAGGGCGTCACCGCGAACGTGGTCGGCCTCTCCGACGGCGGCAACGGCAAGATCAAGGTCGCCGTCGAGGCCACCGTGCTCGGCACCAAGCTGCCGCAGCCCGTGTACGTCCTCAGCACGGTCACCGTCGAGGGCGACACCGTCCGCGTGCACGCCGACTCGCTGCCCAGCTTCGGCGGGGTCCAGGCCGCCGAGAGCGAGGTGCGCTCGATCACCGACTTCCAGCAGAAGATCGACGACCTGCCCGGCGGGATCCAGCTCGACAAGGTCCAGGCGGGGACGAACGGTGTGGACATCTCGGTGAAGGGTTCGAACGTCAGGCTGGCCGGGTAGGGCTGACCCCCGGGCTGACCCCCGGACCGGCCATGGACGACGAACCATGGACCGACCCTTGATGGACGGCGAGTGTCCGACAGGCGAGACGCCGCCGTCCGTACCGCAGGGGTGACGACGGACACAAGCGCCCGGAAGCCGTGTCGCAACGGCCCGGGCGCTTTTTCTGTCCCACTATCCGGACGATCGCATCTCACCATTCGGCATGCTGGTGACATGCCCACCTGTCCGTCCCTACGATCGTCGACATGATGCAGCGACAGGCGGATCTCACGAAGCGGCGGGCAGTAGACCTGTGCCGCGTCGCCGCCATGCTCTGTCGCACTTTCTGAGCGGAAGCGCCGCCGGCCTTCCGCGCCTCCCGGCGCCCTCACTCGAGGGCATCCGTGCGCCGGCCGCCGGCGAGACCCGGCCGCGCACCCCTCTTTCTTGCACACCCCCGCCGCAACTGCCCCGGAGGAGAACGAGCATGAGCCGCAGTGACGTCCTGGTCGACGCCGACTGGGTCGAGGCCAACCTCGACAACGCCGACATCGCCATCGTCGAGGTCGACGAGGACACGTCCGCGTACGAGAAGAACCACATCCGGAACGCCATCCGGATCGACTGGACCAAGGACCTCCAGGACCCGGTCCGCCGTGACTTCGTCGACCAGGAGGGCTTCGAGAAGCTCCTGTCGGCCAAGGGCATCGCCAACGACACGCTGGTGATCCTCTACGGCGGCAACAACAACTGGTTCGCGTCCTACGCCTACTGGTACTTCAAGCTCTACGGCCACGACAACGTCAAGCTTCTCGACGGTGGCCGCAAGAAGTGGGAGCTGGACGCCCGCGAGCTGGTCGAAGAGGTGCCCGAGCGCCCCGAGACCTCCTACCAGGCCAAGCCGCAGAACAAGTCCATCCGCGCCTTCCGCGACGACGTCGTGGCGGCCATCGGCTCGCAGAACCTGGTCGACGTCCGGTCGCCCGACGAGTTCAGCGGCAAGCTGCTCGCTCCCGCGCACCTGCCGCAGGAGCAGTCGCAGCGCCCGGGCCACGTCCCGTCCGCCCGCAACATCCCGTGGTCGAAGAACGCCAACGACGACGGCACCTTCAAGTCGGACGACGAGCTCAAGGAGCTCTACGCCGACGAGCAGGTCGACCTGGCCAAGGACACCATCGCGTACTGCCGCATCGGCGAGCGCTCGGCCCTGACCTGGTTCGTGCTGCACGAGCTGCTGGGCGTGGAGAACGTCAAGAACTACGACGGCTCCTGGACCGAGTACGGCTCCCTCGTCGGCGTCCCGATCGAGCTCGGCGCCAACAAGTAATCATCCGAAGACCGACCTGAACGACCTCAGGAGAAGCACATGTGTGGAGCGAAGGCCGGCGGCCCGGACGCCTCGACGATCAAGCCCGGTGAGACCACGATCCAGGGTCAGGTGACCAGGGACGGCGAGCCGGTGACGGGCTACGTCCGTCTGCTGGACTCGACCGGCGAGTTCACCGCGGAGGTCCCGACCTCCGCCACCGGACAGTTCCGCTTCTACGCGGCCGAGGGCACCTGGACCGTTCGCGCCCTCGTTCCCGGCGCCACCGCCGACCGCACGGTCGTCGCCCAGCAGGGCGGCCTCGCGGAGGTCGCGATCGCGGTCTGAACGACACCGTGAACCACTGAAGGGCCGCACCCCGGGTCGAACACCGCGGGTGCGGCCCTTCGGCGTGCGCGGACCTACGCTGGAGGTATGTACGCACGGCGACGGCACGTCTACTTCGCCATGATGGGGACCTGCATCGGTCTCTTCGTCCTGGCGTGGGCGGTCGTGCGCCTCTGGTCGATCCCGGTGGCCGTGGGCATGTGCGTGGTGGCCATGCTCATCCCGCCGCTCGCCGCGATGGTCGCCAACCGGCGCGGCCCCGAGGACCGCTGGTGGGACGACCCCTCCGGTGACCCGAAGTCCGACGAGTGGTGGGACGAGCTGGACGGCAAGAAACGCCGCCCGTAGCCGCCCGTTCCGCCTTTTCTAGTAGACGAGCGCCTGGACGCCGTCGGTCAGCGCCTCCTGCACGAACACCTGCGCTCCCGCGATCCGCACGCCCTCGATGACGTCCTTCTCCGTGATGTCCCGGCGGGCCGCGCACTGGGTGCACAGGGTGAGGCGGCCGCCGGCCAGGATCGAGTCGAGCAGGCCGGGCAGCGGGGCCGCGTGCGGCAGCTCGAACTCGGCGGCCCGGCCCGGCAGCGCGAACCAGGCGGACTCCCCGGTCAGCCACAGCGAGACCTCGACCCCACTGGCCACGGCGACGGCCGCGACCGTGAACGCCTGGGAGCACCGCTCGGGCGCGTCCGCGCCCGCCGTCACCTTGATCACGAGCTTCTTCGCCATGCCTGAATCGTAATCAACTCAACTACAACTGCTTGTGTTGACCATGGGTCTCCTGTGCAGCGCGAGACGGAATACGCGCTTCACGCTTCTGAGGGGGATGTTGTGGAAGGTCCAGAAAGGGCCGAAGAGGTAGTAGGTGCGGGTGGGCCTGTCGAGGCAGACGGAGCCGCTCAGGCAGCGGCACAGCCAGAGGCAGACGTACAGGCAGAGGCCGACGCCAAGGCAGCGGCAGAAGGTGCGCCGGAGGCGGAGGCGGACCGAGACGCAGAGGTGCACGAAGACGCAGAGGCGCACGAAGACGCGGACGCATCCGTTGCGGCCGAGGCGCCCCTGCCGCGCCTTCGCCGTCGCCGCGGCCGTACGACCCTGATGATCGCCGGAGCCGCCGTGCTCGGTGTCGTCGCCGGCGCCTGCGCCGGTTTCCTCGTCCAGGCCGACCGCGAGCCGACCGCGCTGCCGCCGCTCTCGCAGCCCGTGCTCGCGCAGGGCAAGGGCGAGGTCGAGCCGCTGTCGGCGGCGCAGGACCGGCGGGTCAAGACGGACGGCGATCTGCGCAAGCTGCTGATCACCCGTCCCAAGGGAGCCAAGGACGCCGACTTCGCGGTGGACAGCGACGGCTGGGCGGATCTGCCCACGTACGCGCAGGAGTACACGCGACCGGGCGCCACGTTCAACAACCTCGTCGACGACGAGTTCCGCCGCGCGGCCATGGTCTCGTGGCGCGTGGGCGAGTCGTACAACGTCGAGATCGCACTCGTCCAGTTCCACCAGGAGAGCAAGGCCGCCGCGTCCGAGTGGGCCGAGAGCGGCGGCTACTGGGCCGAGGACGAGGACGACACGCGCAGTTGGCCCATCCCCGGCACGGGGGACGGCAACGGGACGGCGTACGTGCACGACACACCCGAAGAGGAGCCCGGCTACCTCCCGATGTACACGGCCGAGGCCTACGCCTGGCGCGGTGACATCTGCGTGGAGATCCAGGTCTACGACAGCAAGCCGATCTCCAAGGCGAAGATCATGGACCTGGCCCAGCGGCAGGTGGGAAAGCTGTGAGCGAGAACCCCGAGATCAACCCCGTGAACCCCGAGACCAACCCCGCGAGCCCCGTGCACCCCGAGGTCATCGAGGGCGGTGGCGCAGAGCCCGTCACCGCCGTGAAGCCCGCGCGCAGGGTCCTGCGCCCCGGCCGTATCGCCACCGTGGCGGGATCCGCGCTGCTGGCGTGCGCGCTCGTCGGGGGTGTCGGCTACACCGCCGTGACCGTCCAGGACGCCGACCGCGCCCCCGGCAAGCCGACGTGGAAGTTCCCGCCGCCGGCCCAGGGCGAGGAGAAGACCGAGCAGGACGGCGCGGACGGTGCGGGCAAGGGACTGAGCGCCCTGCTCGTGCCCTACGGCACCGACGGTTTCGAGCGCGGCCCCGACCTCGGTGAGTTCGGCGCGGACGCCGAGTTCAGCGGAGCGCAGGCCACCGCCATGCGCAAGGAGTCCATCAAGGACCTGCCCAGCAAGTCACGCCGGCAGCTGGAGAAGCTGATCGACAAGGAGCGCATCAAGGGCGTGGCGATGCGCAGCTACGTCGTCGGTCGGTCGGACTACAACACCACGGACGCGATCACGTTCGACGTCAACCTGTCGCGGATGGAGAACCGCACCGCCGTGCGGGAGGCGGCGACGTCCGTCAACGGCTTCCTCGCCGCCACGGACGTCTTCCGCAAGGGCCCGAAGATCGCGGGCAACAAGGACGCCCAGTGCTTCCTGACGCCCAAGGACAAGGACGAGGAGCTGGGCTTCGCGCTCTGCACCGCCTACGTGGGAGACGTGCTGGTCAGCGTCACCGCGAACGCCCCCGGTGTGCTCGACGCGAAGTTCGTCGCCAAGTTCTTCACCGCACAACTCGACCGCATCGACGACCCGGGACAGGCCGTATGACCGAGCAACAGCAGACGCCGGCCACCGCCGCACCGACCGACGGGACGGCCGCTGAACCCTCCGCCGGGACGCAGGTCACCGAGCAGATCGCCGTCGAGCCGGACACCGCGCCCGTGGAAGGACTCCCGGCCACGGAGACACCCACCACCCCGCAGGGCGGCCCGGTCGCTCCGAAGGACCGGCGAGTCCTGCGGGCCGTGCTGCGCTGGACCGCCGTCGTCACCGTGTTCGCCGCGCTCGGGGCCGGGACGGCGTACGGGATCACGGGCATGGAGCGCACGGACGTACCCGGTCTCGCCACCGAGTCGGACGGCCGCTGGGCGTACCCGGAGATCACCAGGCCGCCGCTGCCCTCGGGCAGCCCCAGCCCGTTCGACACCAAGAACTGGGCGCAGGCCCACTACGCGGACCTGCGCGCGCTGCTGCTGCCCGCTCCCGAGGGGGCGACGGACGACAAGACGCTGCGCGGCGCCGACGGCTGGCTGCCGACGAAGGACTTCCTGAACGTGTTCGAGTCGAAGGAGGACCGGGACGACGTCGGCCAGTTGCTCACCGACCACGGACTGCGGCACATCGCGGCCCGTGGCTGGACCACCCCGGACGGCACCGGCACCCGCGTCTACCTGCTCCAGTTCGACACCGGGACGGTGGCCGACGACATCTACGGCGAGCTCACCACCTACGGCGCTCCCCTGCACGCCGTGCGCGGCGCCGCCGAGGCGGAGTTCGACGACAAGTACCCCACCGCCGCCGACTTCGACAGCATGAGCGTCATGCGGTACTCCTACGACGAGGTGAAGCCGTACGGGGCGGAGCAGCTGCGGCAGGCCTACCTCCGCGCGGGTGACGTCGTCGCCGTGGTCCTCCAGTCCCGCAAGGGCACCGCCGCGGCCGTCCCCTTCCAGCAGACCGTCACCCTGCAGAGTCAGCTGCTGGGCTGACCCCCGTGAGGGAGTACCTCACACGGAGGGCCGGTCCCCGGCCGCGTAAGCTGGGGGCCGGCCCTGTAGTACGTACCCTGAAGCACGCTCATCCGAGGAGCACCCCGTGGAGATCTTCTTCGAAGCCCTGCTGGTCCTGGTCTGCGTCGGCACCCTCGCCTTCGCCGGTCTGACCGTGAAGAAGCTGTACCAGGGCCAGCGCTGACCGACCACGTCCAGGAACTGTCACTCATGATCGAGATTCCGTCCGACCTCCACAAGGACCTCGTCCCCCTCGCTTTCCTGCTGGGCAGCTGGGCGGGCGCGGGCGTGCATGACTTCCCCGGCTCGGAGAAGTGCAACTTCGGACAGGAGGTCACCTTCGGCCACGACGGCCGGGACTTCCTGGAGTACCACTCCCACACCTGGGTCCTGGACGGCGAGGGCAACAAGGTCCGGCCGCTGGAGTCGGAGTCCGGCTTCTGGCGCGTCGACGCCGACCGCAAGGTCGAGGTGACCATGGTCCGCGACGACGGCGTCGTCGAGATCTGGTACGGCGAGCTCGCCGACAAGAAGCCGCAGATCGACCTCGTCACGGACGCGGTGGCCCGCACGGCCGCCTCCGGCCCCTACACCGGCGGCAAGCGTCTGTACGGGTACGTCAAGAGCGACCTCATGTGGGTCGGCGAGAAGCAGACCCCCGAGACCGAGCTGCGCCCCTACATGTCGGCGCACCTGAAGAAGGTCGTCACGCCGGAGGACGTCGAGCGCTGGGCGAAGGCCCTCCCCGACGACATGCCGGACGACGGGATCGCCTTCTTCAAGTAGTTCTAGACTCTTCGGTGTGGTGAGCACTGAAAGCACTGACTGGAAGAGCGACCTGCGGCAGCGCGGTTACCGGCTGACGCCGCAGCGCCAGCTTGTCCTCGAAGCCGTGGACACCCTGGAGCACGCGACCCCCGACGACATCCTCGTGGAAGTGAGGAAGACGGCGTCGGGGGTCAACATTTCCACCGTGTACCGGACCCTGGAGCTCCTGGAGGAGCTCGAGCTGGTCAGCCACGCGCATCTGGGGCACGGGGCGCCGACGTACCACCTGGCGGACCGGCACCATCACATCCACCTCGTCTGCCGGGACTGCGGCAACGTCATCGAGGCGGATGTACAGGTGGCCGCGGAGTTCCGGGACAAGCTGCGCGAGACCTTCGGCTTCGACACGGACATGAAGCACTTCGCGATCTTCGGGCGCTGCAAGGACTGCACGCTCAAGGGTTCAATTACCAAGTCGTAGGCTGGGGGCCATGAAGAGCCCTCTGCTGTCCCTGCCCGGCGCCGTCCCCGCCGAGGGTGTGGACGAAGGCGTCGCCGGTCACTACGGCGATCTGTTCCGCGAGCAGCGCGCCCTCGCCGACGGCGCCGGTTTCGTCGATCTCTCGCACCGCGGAGTCGTCACCGTCTCCGGCGAGGACCGGCTGAGCTGGCTGCACCTTCTCCTCACCCAGCACCTCACCGACCTCCGCGTCGGCGAGGCCACCGAAGCGCTGATCCTCTCCGCGAACGGCCACATCGAACACGCGCTCTACCTGGTGGACGACGGCCTGACGGTCTGGATGCACGTCGAACCCGGCACCCAGGAGGCGTTGATCGCGTACCTGGAGTCGATGAAGTTCTTCTACCGGGTCGAGGTCGCCGACCGCACCGCCGACCTCGCGGTCGTGCATCTCCCCGCAGGGTCCATCGCCCCCGTCCCGCAGGGTGTCGCCGTCCGGGAGACCGCGTACGGCCGCGATCTGTTCCTCCCCCGCGCCGACCTGGAGGCGTACGCCGGGCAGGCGGGTCCGCCGGTCGGGATCCTCGCCCACGAGGCCCTCCGCGTCGAGCACCACCGCCCGCGTCTCGGCTTCGAGACCGACCACCGCACCATCCCGCACGAGCTCGGCTGGATCGGCACCGCCGTGCACCTCCAGAAGGGCTGCTACCGCGGCCAGGAGACGGTGGCCCGGGTGCAGAACCTCGGCAAGCCGCCCCGCCGCCTGGTCTTCCTGCACCTCGACGGCAGCGAGGTCCACCTGCCGGCCGCCGGTACCGAACTCCGTGTCGCCGCCGATGGCCCCGACGGGCGCAAGATCGGCTTCATCACCACGTCCGTACGCCACCACGAGCTCGGCCCGGTGGCCCTGGCCCTGGTGAAGCGGAACGTCCCGGTGGACGCGCCGCTGCTGGCCGGGACGACCGCGGCCGCCCAGGAAACGGTCGTGGAACCCTAGGAAACTCCGAGGACCCTGGGACCCCCGGGACCCCTGGGGGACCTGGGACCCCTGGGGGACCTGGGGGACCTCAGATCTCGATCAGCACGGTGAACGGGCCGTCGTTCGTCAGCGACACCCGCATCTGCGCGCCGAACCGGCCCGTCGCCACCGTCGCGCCCAGCTCCCGCAACCGGGCGACGACCTCGTCGACGAGCGGCTCGGCGAGCTCGCCGGGGGCGGCCGCGTTCCAGGTGGGGCGGCGCCCCTTGCGCGCGTCCCCGTACAGCGTGAACTGGCTGATGACCAGCAGCGGGGCGTCGATGTCGCTGCACGACCTCTCGTCGTGCAGCATGCGGACCGACCAGAGCTTGCGGGCGAGCTGAGCCGCCTTCTCCTTCGTGTCCTCGTGGGTGATCCCGACCAGGACGCACAGTCCCTCGCCGCTGATCTCCCCGACCGTCTCGCCGTCCACGACGACGCTCGCGCCGTCCACCCTCTGCACCACCGCTCGCATGCGGACCATGATGCCGGGTTACCCGCACGGACTCGTGGGGGGCCCATTTTTGCTCCTTAAGCCCCTATCTGGGGCCGTTCGGGGGGACTCGGTAACCCGGCGGTCGATCGGGGTGGCACGATGCTTCCCACACGCCGGTCGAGGGGACGGTAGAAGGACATGAGCACACCGAGTACCGGGCGGCCTGCGACACATCGGCCGCCGACACAGCGCAGCGACAGCCCCGTGCTGCCCGCGGAACAACCCGAGCACGACCTGACCGGGCTGAGCCTGCCCGAACTGCGCACCCTGCGCCGGGACGCCCAGCGCGACGAGGCCGACCTCAGCTATGTACGACGGCTGGTCCAGGGCCGTATCGACATCCTGCGCGCGGAGCTGGCCCGCCGCTCTCCGTCGGGTGCGGCCTCCGTGGTGGAGCGGCTGTCGGAGATCCTCACCGACGCCCCGGCCCGGCACCGCTCCTCGGCCCGGCACGTCACCCTGGGCACCCCGCACAGCGAGGAATACCGGCGGCTGGCCGCCGACATGCTCGCCGACGTCGAACTCTCCGACCTCGACGCGCGCACCGATCCCGAGCTCCACGACGCGATGGGCTGCCTGGTCCGCTACGAGCAGCAGGTCTCGAGCCGCCGCCAGCGCCTCCAGCGGACGGCCGACGAGTCGGGCGCGGAGATCACGAGGCGTTACCGGGAGGGAGAGGCACAGGTGGAGGACCTGTTGGTGTGACTCCGGCGAGGTGCCACCGGGGCAAGGGGCCCGGGCTGGGGCCCGGGCCGGGGCCTGGGCGGCGAAGGCGGGAAAAATCTTCGCGCCACCCGCCCGCCCCTGCCTACGGTGATCCCATGACCCGCCGAGCCGCCCCGCAGCCGATCGACGTCCGCGCAGTCACCGACGCGGAGCTTCCCGACTGGACCCGTGCCGTGAACACGGGCTTTCTGCGCCCGCCCACCGTCCCCGACCAGCTGCTCGCCGACCGTCGGGTCGCGTTCGCGGATTCCCGGGTCTCCGGCGCCTTCGACGCGGGCCGGTGCGTGGCGACCTTCCGCTCGTTCGACCAGCAGCTCACGGCGGTCGGCGGCGCACCCGTCGCCGCCGACGCCATCTCCAACGTCACCGTCGCGCCCACGCACCGCCGCCGCGGAATCCTCACCCGTCTGATGGCCGACGACCTGACGGCGGCGAAGGACCGCGGGGACGTCGTGGCCACCCTGATAGCCGCCGAGTACCGGATCTACGGCCGGTACGGCTTCGGTCCGGCGACCACCATGACCGAGTGGTCGATCGACGTGCCGCGCGCCGGCCTCGACCCGAACCGGTCGGGCCCGCAGGACGGCGGCCGGATCGACTTCGCCGACCCCGAGGAGATCCGCCGGATCGGCCCCGAGCTGCACGAGCGGCTGCGGAGCGCCCAGCCGGGCGCGATCGACCGGGACGAGCACTGGTGGGCGGCGCGCACCGGGCAGCTGTGGCTGTACGGCAGTGCGTGGGTCGAGCCGTTCTTCGTGGTCTACCGCTCGGCGGACGGTGTGGTGGAGGGCATGGCCTCCTACCGGGCGGACGACGAGTGGAGCGACGCCAAGCAGCCGCTGAACACGGCGACGGTGAACTGGCTGAGCGCGGTGACCCCGGCCGCGGAGCGCGCCCTGTGGCACTACCTCTGTTCCATCGACTGGATCACCCGGGTGAAGACGGGCTGGCGCTCACCGGACGACCTGCTCCCGCTCCATCTGCCGGACCCGCGCGCGGCGCGCATCACCACGCAGGCGGACTGGCTGTGGGTGCGGATCCTGGATGTCGTGCGGGCCCTGGAGGCGCGGACGTACGACGCGTCGGGCGCGTTGGTTCTCGAGGTCGTCGACCGGTCGGGCCTGGCCGGAGGCCGCTTCCTGCTGGACGCGACCCCCGACGGTGCCTCCTGTACGCCGACCACCCGCAGCGCCGACCTCACCCTGGACGTGGCCGAGCTGGCGACGCTGTGGCTGGGCGACGAGTCCGCGGGGCGCCTGGCGGTGCTGGGCCGGCTCCGGGAAGAACGAGCGGGCGCCGCCCGAGGGGCCGACGCCCTGCTGCGTACGTCCGGGCGCCCTTGGTGCCCGGACATGTTCTGACGACTCCTTCCGTGGTTCCGTGGTTCCGTGGTTCCGTGTCTCTTTGAATGCGGGTATCCGTAGCTGTTCAGTTGTGGCTGTGCGATCGATCTGAAGTTGTGGCTGTGCGGGCGATGTTCAGTTGTGGCTGTACGTCGGTGTCGACTGCTCGGGCTCCCGGCTCCCCTCCGGAAGGGAGCCCGACCGCCAACCGTCTGAAAGTTTGACCATGTCGTTGAAGTTGGCTGCCAACTTCACTGTAACTATGTCCGCTTGGAAGCGTCCTATAACCATCTCTCTTTGAACTGCCCAAAGATGGCGGGAAGTTGTAGTGTGCGGACGTGGAGCCGGAACATGCCTCCGTCAATGGGCGGAGGGGGGCGGTGCGGCCGCAGCGGTCACATCGCGAGGTGGCCGACGAGCTGCGCACCCGGATCAGAACCGGAGTGCTGCGGCCCGGTCAGCGCATGCCGACGCAGGCCAAGCTGGCGGACGAGTTCGGCGTCGAGCGGGGTGCCGTACGGCAGGCGCTGCGCATTCTTCAGTCCGAGCAGCTCCTCACCAACGTCTCCAAGGGAAGCCCGGCGACGGTCGCCGCGCGGCCGGGGCCGGCCGGCCTCCCGCCGGGCCCCGCGGCGACGCCGCAGCCCTCGATGGTGGCGCTGCCGCCGCGGATCACCGAGGCCTTCGCCGCCGACCACGTCGAGGTCGACGCCCTGTGCCTGACGGCGGTCTCGCTGACCGCCGCGATCGGTGAACCCCTGCGGCAGATCCACGCGGGGCGACTGAAACCGGCCAAGATCGACGTCCGTGTCCTGTTGCCGTCCCGCAACATCGAACTCGCCTTTCCGGCACCGGTGGACATCACCGAGACCGGGCGGCTCCAGCGCCGCTGGCTGGCCCATCGCAACGCCCAGGGCCAGGTGTTGCGGCACAACCTGCTCACCCTGCGCTCCACGCACGGCATCGACGTGCACGTCACCTTCCGCGCGCTGCCCTTCACCCCGCCCGTCAAGCTGTATCTCCTCAACGGGACGGAAGCCCTGTTCGCCTACTACACGGTCAAGCGGCGCGAGCAGACGATCGACCACGAGCACCTGGAGATGTACGACGCCGAAGGCACGCGGTCGGTGCTGTTCGCCTTCGAGCAGGGCGCCGGACCGCGTGACACGACGTTCGTGGAACAGTCCCACCTGTGGTTCGACGCACTGTGGGAGACGATCAGCTCGGAGCTGGTGCTCACGAGCTGACGGCGGGCCCGGTGGCGAGGAGGGCGAGGATCACGGCGCCGGCGGAGCTGATGACCGGGCTCTTGGCCTTGATGCCGACGCTGAGCAGGAGCAGGCCGAGGGCGCCGGTGGTGCCGTACTTCCACTGGATGGTCTGCTCGACACCGACGACGAAGGCGGCGCAGAGGAGGACGAGGACGGGCATGGTGGTTCCCCCCTTCCGAGACTGGAGTGGGAGGCAAACCTTCCGCCAACTCACTCAAGTTGGTTGCCAACTATGACTATGTTGTCCCCACTTGGTGGCAGCTGTTAAACAACTTTCAAACAACTCCCGCCAGATGGATCTAAGTTGTAGCGTTTGGTCGTGACCCAGGAGAACGTGGCAGTGAACGGCAGCAGGCTCTCACCGCGTGAGATCGCCGATGTCCTGCGCGAACGCATCCGCGTCGGGGATCTCAGGGCCGGTGACCGGATGCCCACCCAGGCCGAACTGGCCGACGAGTTCGGCGTGGAGCGCGGTACCGTCCGCCAGGCCCTGCGGGCGCTCCAGGACGACGGGCTGCTCACCAACGTGAGCAAGGGCAGTCCGCCGCGGATCGCGGAACCGCCGGCGCCGGACCGCGGCGAGCCGCAGCCCACGATGGTGGGTCTGGCCCCGCGGCTGACCGCGGCCTTCGGGGTCCCGCACGTGCGGATCGACGCGGCCTGTCTCACCGCCGAGAGCCTGATCCCGGCCCTGGGCGAGCCCCTGCGGCTGATCCACGCCGGCAGCATCCGGCCCCAGAAGATCGACGTCCGTATCCTGCTGCCGTCCCGGGACATCAGTCTCGCCTTCCCGGTCTCGGTCGAGGACCGCGGGGACGACGAGGACCCGGTCCACCAGCGCTGGCTGTCGATGCGCAACGCGCAGGGCCAGGTGCTGAGTTACAACCTCCGCGCGCTGCGCTCGCACGGCGTGGACGTCAACATCACCTTCCGCGCGCTGCCGTTCACCCCGCCGGTGAAGCTGTACCTCCTCAACGGGCAGGAGGCGCTGATCGCGTACTACATGGTCGCGCGCACGGAGGAGACCACCGACAGCGGAACCCTCGACATGTACGACGTGCGCGGCACCGAGTCCCTCCTCTTCTCCTTCGAGAAGGCCGCCGGTCAGCGCGACGCCGCGTTCGTGGAGGAATCCCAGAAGTGGTTCGACGCCCTCTGGGAAACCATCACGACGGACCTGACACTCTTCTAGTGACCTCTGATACGACGCAGACTGAGCAGGTGGCAGCAGGTACCGGGAACGGGAACGCGGATCTGCGGGAGTTGATCACCCGCACGAGGGTCGTCCTGTGGGACTTCGACGGGCCGATCTGCCGGCTCTTCGCCGGCCACTCGGCGGAAGGGGTGGCCGACGGCCTCGTGGAGTGGCTCGAAGCGCGGGGCTTGCACAGCCTGCTGACGGAGGCCGAGCGGGAGTCGCTGGACCCGCACGTCGTGCTGCGCGCGGTGGACCGCCGGCACCCGGGCAGCGACCTGGTCACGGAGCTGGAGGAACGCCTCACCCAGGAGGAACTGAAGGCCACGGCCACGGCGATGCCCACGGCGTGGGCCGACCCCCTGATCCGCACACTGGTCGCGCTGAAGCTGCGGCTGGCCATCACCACCAACAACTCCCCTCAGGTGGCGACCACTTACCTGGCGAGCCGCGGGCTCACCTCCTGCTTCGCGCCGCACATCTACGGCCGCACCCAGGAACTGCGCCACCTCAAGCCCCACCCGTACTGTCTGAACCGCGCTCTGCGCGCCATGGGATCGTCGCCCGGCACCGCCCTGATGATCGGTGACACCACCTCCGACTTCCTGGCCGCCCGTGAGGCCGGCGTGCCGTTCCTCGGCTACGCGCGCAACGCGCACAAGGAGAAGCTGCTCAGAGGGGCGGGTGCCACGACGGTGGTCGACTCGCTGGAGCTGTTGCTGAACGCGGTCAGGCAGCTCTGAGCAGCAGTACCACGAGCATGACGGCCGCCCCGACGGCGAGCACGTCGTGCCGGGCCCGTACGCCCACGGCCAGGGTGAACAGCAGCATCACGCCCACCGCGCCCAGCTTGGCCTGCACCGTCAACCCCGCGCAGAACGCGAGGAGTTCCCAGAGTGCCGATAACAGGAGCACGACCTTCCACCTTCCTGCCAGTCTCTGTGAAGCTTTCAAATCCCAGTCCAATTGGACTGGTTGACTTGAAGTGGATTTCCCCTGGCCGGTTGATCCTTAATCTGGCGGAGCTGTCCGAGACCTGACCGACAGTGGTTTGCAGGTGGACGGTTGGCGGTACGGTCGTCCTGTGGACGCGCAGCAGCTGAGCGGTGACGCGGGCGGCCGGGAGTTCCACCGGGTCGCCGACGAACTGCGCGCCCGGATGACGGACGGGACGTATCCGCTGCACTCCTTTCTGCCGTCCCAGCGGGACCTCGCCGAGGAACTCGGGGTCTCCAGGGACACGGTCCAGCGAGTGCTGCGGGAACTGGTCAGCGAGGGCTGGATCCAGTCCCGTCGGGGCAGCGGATCCCGGGTGGTCAAGACCCAGCGGATACAGTCGTCCACTCCCAGAGCGACCCGGCAGCGGCACGGTGTGACACTGGGGCCGCTGCTCAGCGAGGCGTTCGAACAGCCCGAAGTCACGCTGGACGTCTACACCTTGACGTCGGAGTCCCTGGACGCGCACATCCGGTTGCAGGCCGAGCGGATCCTCTCGGGCTCCATCGACCCCCAGCGCATCCGCCTGCGCATGATCCTGCCCTCCGAGAACCTGCACCTGCCCTACCCGAGCGTCAAGGCCGGCAAGGACGACGATCGCCTCCGCGACCGGCTGCACTCCATCACGAACCGGCACACGGAGTCGCTGCGCGGGACCCTGAAGGCTCTGGGGACCGACAACCTGGTGTCCTCCGTCGACGTCGAGATCCGGCACGCCCCGCTGACACCGGCCTTCAAGCTCTATCTGTTCAACGGTACGGAGGCCTTGCTCGGGCCGTACGAGGTGATCAAGCGCAAGATCGAGCTGGAGGGGGGAGAGGTGATCACCGCCCTCGACGTGCTGGGCCTCGGCGCCACGCTCACCCATCACGTCAAGGACGACGACCCGAATTCACCGGGCACCGTCTTCGTCGACACCTGGCAGACATGGTTCGACTCGGTGTGGAACCTGCTCACCGAATAGCTCCGGCGGGGTGCGCTAGCATGCCCCAATCGCGCGAGCAATCGCTCCCGTTCCTACGTATGAGACGGCGTACAAGCGAGTCTCGAGCGGCCTGACGTTCCCTGAGTGGCACACCACCCATTGGCCTATTGACCGTCACTTCGGTCGTACGGCGCGTTTACCGTTTGCCCTAACCAGCCCAGCGCGAGTATCCGGAGCGGCCAGTGGTCGACCACCTTGTTCCCCCTCGTCACCTCGGGGAACGAGCCGCCGAGGACGTGCCAGGAGCGCTGCGGACCTTCGTCAGGGCCGCCGAAGCCACCCAGGAATCCAGCGGCCACCACAATCGCAACTATGTGCTGCCGTTGACCGAGCAGGTCGCCCCTCTGGTGGGTCGCGCCCCGGGGACCTCGGTGATCGTGCGGATCAGGCGCTCCGACGCGCTGCCCGTGGTGATCAGAACCTGGCAGGAGGAGGCGGCGATTCTCGACGCCGTCCACGGTGCCCTGCCGCACGCACCCGAATGCCTGATCAAGACGCCGGGCTACTCCATCCACAGCCATGTGGAAGGCGTACCGCTCTCCACCATCTGCGGAAACGGTAAGCCTGTCGACAACCTGCTGATCAAGGCGCTGGCCGGGCTGCTGGCCCAGATGACCCGGGTGCGTCGGCAGGCGCTGCCGCCGCTGCCCGGTTCCTGGCCCGCCAACCACAGCGACAGCCAGGCCTTCCTGAAGACCCTGACCCTGTCCGCCGACGAACAGATCCGCAAGCCCAACTGGGGCGTCTTCGGCGGGCTGTTCAAGGCGCTGGGCATCTCCGACGACGCTCTGCTGCGGCTGGCCGAGCGGGTGCCCGCGATGACCCGGCGGCCGTACAGCCTGCTCCACGCGGACCTGCACCGGGACAACCTGATCGTGTCCTACGACGGTGACCCGCCCCTGGTCTGCGTCGACTGGGAACTGGCGACCTACGGCGACCCGCTGCACGACCTCGCCACCCACCTGGTGCGCATGCAGTACCCGGCCCATCAGTGGGGTGAGGTGATCACGGCGTGGGACGAGGCCATGGGACGGTTCCGGCCCGGCGCGGTCAAGGGCCGGACCAAGGACCTGCGGCACTACGTCGACTTCGAGCGGGCGCAGTCCGTCTACCCGGATGTCATGCGTGCCGCCAGGTCGCTGGAGAGGTCGTTCACCCAGAAGAGCCTGGACGAGGCGACGGCGGAGGTGCGCAGGGCGCTGATGGCCGCCGCCGAGCCGCTCCGGCTGCGGGACGTGCCGGATCCGGCGGAGATCGAGAAGGCGCTGTACCGCTGGCTGGCCTCGCGCACCGACGGCGACATCAGCGGCAGGGACTGGATCGGACCGGCCATCTTCTGGACGGCGGACCGGCGGGTCCCCCCGCACCCGAAGTTCCCGGCGAGCGCGGTCCGGGAGGCGCTGCTGGCCGAGGGGGCCGCCCCCGCAGGAAACCTGTTCAAGGGGACCGCGCACCTCAACACGGTGGTCCGCGTGAGCGGCCATGCCGAACCCGTGGTGGTGCGTCGGCAGCTCTCCAACGTCCAGCGCAGGGAGCACAGCATCCTCAGCGAGCACGCCGTGCTCCAGGCGATCGAGAAGTCGCGGGTGAAGGTCGAGGCGCCGCGGGTCCTGGCCCTGGGCGAAAGCGGCACGAAGGACCCCTTCGCCATCCACACCTATGTCGGGTCGCGCCGAGGCGGACCTCCCGAGCACCCGGTGGACGGTCTGCGCCCGCGTGAGGCGGACGCGCTCGTCGACCAGCTGTGCGCGCTGACGAAGGTCGACCACAGCCTGGTCGACCCGCTTTCGGACAGCGGCAGCTTCTCCGTGTGGCTGCGGGACCAGCTCGTGAAACTGGTGCAGACGCTGCCGAAGGAGTCGATGCAGCTGGCCCGGATGCTCGGGCTGCCCCACCATGAGCGGTTGAGCGAGATCCTGTCCCGCCACACGTTGACCCCCCGGGCGCCGGCCCTCCTGCACGGTGACCTCAACCCGTGGAACCTGGTGCGGGGCGGCCGGTACCTGCTGACCATCATCGACTGGGAGATGGCCGTGGTCGGTGACCCGCTCTACGACCTGGTCCGGCACATGCACCTGACGCCCACCCGGCCGGAGATCAGGGACCGCATGTTCCGCCGGTGGGAGCGGAACATGCCCCCGGAGTACAGCACGAACTGGCGTGTGGACTGGCCGGTGTACCGCTGGATCGAGATCATCCGGTCGGCGTACGTCGATCTCGACCGGCTGGTGACCAGGACGGGCCTGGACGCCCCCAACGTCCGCCGCGCCGTGGACTCCTACGCCGAGACGCTGGCCGCGGCCACCGCCTCCCTCGGCCTACCGGCCTCTCGGACCCCCAATCCCTATCTCGAACTGACGTTGGTCCGGGGGCGGCTCTGATCCGGGTCCGATGTGCTCCGTGGGCGGGTGGACCTGCCCCGGTGTCCGTTCACATCCCGAGCACCACCTTCCCGATCAGTTCCCGTCCCTCGATCGCCGCGTGCGCCGCGGCGGCCTCCGTCAGCGGGAACCGAGCGCCGATCACCGGCCGCAGCCGTCCCGCGGCCGCCTCCGCCAGGACGTGCGCGGTCAGGCGGCGCGCCTCGGCCTCGCCGAACTGCAGGTCCCCGATCCCGAACAGGGTGACGCCCCGCCGTTCCGCCTCCGCCGCGTCCACGGCCGCGAAGCCGCCCGAGGGTGCCCCGTGCGCGGAGAAACGCCCACCGTCGGCGGTCAACGGGAAGGCCGCGAGCCCGAGTTCACCGCCGACACCGTCCAGTACGACATCGGCGGCGGCTTCGGCTTCGGCGGCGGCATCGGCATCGGCTTCGGCGGTGGTCCCGGTGGTGGCTTCGTCGCCTGCCTCGGCGGCGCGGGTGGGCTCCGGCCGCCCCAGGGCCTGCCGCGCCCGCTCCACCCAGTCCGGCTCCGACACGTCCACCACCGCGTCCGCCCCCAGCTCCCGCACCAGCGCCGACTTCCGCGCTCCGCGTGCCGCGGCCACCACCCGGGCGCCGCGGGCGCGGGCCAGCTGGATCAGCAGGGTGCCCATGCCGCCCGAGGCGCCGAGGATCAGGACGCGGTCACCGGGGCCCACGGCGGTGTGTTCCAGCAGACCGGCGGCCGTCACCCCGTCGTGGACGAGTGCCGCGGCCGTGCGCAGATCCAGGCCGTCCGGTACGGGGGTCGGCGCGGTGGCCGGGGCCGTCACGCGCTCGGCGTAGCTGCCGGTCACGAAGGACGTCACCCGGCGGCCCACCCACCCGGCGTCCACGCCCGCGCCGACCGCGGTGACCGTGCCGGCCACGCCGCCACCGGGGACGTAGGGCGGCTCGACGGGGAAGTAGGCGCGGAACAGGCCCGTTCGGACCTGGGTCTCCACGAAGATCGTGTCGGCGTGGGCGACCTCGATCAGGACCTCGCCGGGGCCCGGGACCGGATCCGGCAGCTCCACCGTGGTCAGGACCTCCGGTCCGCCGAACGCCTTCACCTGTGCTGCTCGCATGACATACCTCCACTGCGGTGCCGTTGAATGCGTGTGCATGGAGTCTTCGACCTCAACCCCGGTTGAGGTCAAGTGGGGTCGAGGTCGAGCGGGGCCGGGCGGCGATCGGCCCCGTAGGCTCGGTCCATGAGCGAGACCGGGCTGCGCGAGCGCAAGCGGCAGCGGATGTACCAGGTGGTGTCGGACATCGCCGTCCGGCTCTTCGTCGAGCGGGGCTTCGACGCGGTGTCCGTCGCCGAGATCGCCGCGGCGGCCGAGATCTCCAAGCCGACCCTCTTCCGGTACTTCCCGGCCAAGGAGGACCTGGTCCTGCACCGGATCGCCGACCACGAGCAGGAGGCGGCCCGGGTGGTCACGGCGGCGCGGGCCGAGGGCGTCGCGCCGCTGCCCGCCCTGCGCCGGCACTTCCTCGCCGGGCTGGCCGCCGCCGACCCCGTCACCGGTCTCAACGACCACCCGAACGTGCGCGCCTTCCACGCCATGCTCTACGGCACGCCCTCCCTGGTCGCCCGCCTGTACGGCTACCTGGAGCGCTCGGAGGCGGCCCTCGCCGGCGCCCTGGCGGACGAGCTGCCCGACGCCCTCGACGCCCGGCTGGCCGCCGGTCAGATCGTCGCCGTCCGGCGGATCCTCGCCGAGGAGAACTGGCGGCGGATCGCGGAGGGGGAGCGGGTGGAGGACGTGCGGGGGGACGCGGAGGCGGCGGTGGATCGGGCGTTCGCGGTGCTGGCGGCGGGTCTGCCGCAGCTCGGCCGACCGGTTCCCACTGGCTGATACCGAGTAAAAAATGTGACTCGGTCACGTTATTCGTTACCCTTGACGTATGACGACACCCGAGCCGGTCCCTGAGGGCGACCCGAAGAGCCCGCCGGATCTCGGCACCGCGTTGCACCACGAACGCGCCCACCACGACAACTGCCGCGCCGCCCTCGCCGCGATGGTCGAGGGCGCCGACCTCCACGTCGTCACCGGCGAGGACGTCTCCGCCTCCGGCGCCGACGCCGAGGTCCTCGGGTTCCGGCTGCGCAGCCACGCCAAGGCCCTGCACGAACTGCCCGAAGGCCCCCTGTTCTTCGGGCGGCTGGACTTCGCGCACGGCACGGGCGGCGACCACGAGGGCCTCGCCCACCACATCGGCCGGCTCCGCATCAGCGAGCACCCGGCCGCCCCGCCCCTCGTCGTCGACTGGCGCGCCCCCGTCTCCCGCGCCTTCTACCGGGCGAGCGCCCGCGACCCCCAGGGCGTGGCCGTCCGGCGGCGGTTCGGCTGGGCCCCCGGCAGCCGGGGTGACTCCGCCGACCTCACGGGCCTGGAGGACGAGCGCCTCGACGCGGGCGGGCACGTCGACGGCGGGGAGCGGGCCGGGCGTCGTGGGCCGGGCGGGGCGGGGCGGCCGGGCGGGATCGTCGCCCGTGAGATCGAACGGCCCCGCGTCGGCCCCATGCGGGACATCGCCGCGACCATCCAGCCCGAGCAGGACGAACTCGTCCGCGGGGAGCTCGCCGAGTCCGTGTGTGTGCAGGGCGCTCCCGGCACCGGCAAGACCGCCGTGGGCCTGCACCGGGCCGCCTATCTCCTCTACACCCACCCGCGGCGCATCCAGCGCGGCGGACTGCTGATCCTCGGCCCCAACCGCACCTTCCTCTCCTACATCGCCGAGGTGCTCCCCTCCCTCGGCGAGACCGGCGTACGGCAGTCGACCCTGCACGACGAGATCGCCTGCCGGCCGGCGACCGGGACGGACCCCGACCCGACCGCCGCCGTCAAGCACGACGCCCGGATGGCCGAGGTGCTGCGCCGGGCGGTGTACGGACGGGTGACGGCCGGCCGCGCCGACGACCTCTCCGTCCCCGACGGCTCCTCCCGCTGGCGGATCGCGGGCGACCGGCTGACGGACATCGTCGCCGGGGTGCTCGCCGAGGAGCCGCCGTACGAGATCGGGCGCGAGCGGGTGCGCAGCCGGATCGTGCGCCGGATCCAGGAGCAGGTGGAACGCCGGAGCGGGCCGCGCCCGGCCTCCTGGACCCGCCGCATCGAGAGGGCCCGGCCGGTGAGCGCGTGCGTGGAGGCACTGTGGCCGAAGCTGCGCCCGGAGGAGGTGCTGGCCCGACTCCTCACGGACGATGCGGAGTTGGCGCGGGCCGCGGACGGTCTCCTGGACCCCGGGGAGCAGCGGGTCCTGCACTGGCCGCGGCCGCCCCGCTCGCCGAGGTCGGCCCGCTGGTCGCCCGCCGACCTCGTCCTCCTCGACGAGATCGCCGGCCTCCTCGACCATCCCCAGGGCTACGGCCATGTCGTCGTCGACGAGGCCCAGGACCTCTCCCCGATGGAGTGCCGGGCGGTCGCCCGCCGGGTCCGCTTCGGCTCGCTCACCGTCCTCGGCGACCTGGCGCAGGGCACCACCCCCTGGGCGGCGGACTCCTGGCGGGTGCAGCTGGCCCACCTGGGCAAGCCGGACGCGACGATCGTCCCGCTGACCACGGGCTTCCGTGTCCCGGCCGCCGTTCTCACCCTCGCGGGCCGCCTGCTCGACCTCCTCGACGCCGACGTGCCGCGCGCCGACTCCCTGCGTCGGGACGGCGAACTGCGCGTCCGGCGAGCCGACGGCGACCTGCGCTCCGCGGTCGTCGCCGCCGTACGCGACGCGCTCCCCCGGGAGGGCTCGATCGGCGTCATCGCCGCGGACCCCGAGGTCGACGGGGTCCGCGAGGCCCTGACCGGGGCCGGCATCCCGACCTCCGGCCCCGAGGATCCGGCCGCCCGGGTGACGGTCGTCGCGGCGACCCTCGTCAAGGGCCTCGAGTACGACCACGTCGTCGCCGTCGAACCGGCGGCCATCGCGCAGTCGGAGCTACGCGGCCTGAACCGGCTCTACGTGGTGTTGACCCGGGCGGTCTCACGACTGGAGGTGGTGCACGAACGGGAGTTGCCGTGGGAGGCGTGAGGAGGGTGGCCGTCCCGGGCCGTCCCGGGCAGGGCGGGGCAGGTCGGGTGCTTGCGCAACGCCGCCCGCCACCGCACGCCCGGCCGGCGGTGGCGTCAGCTCCAGCTCTCCAGGGCCTCCCGCGTCGCCCGGTACCCCCGGTCGATCAGGTCCGGGACGCCGGCCGCCGACCAGGAGGAGTGGCCGGCGGTGTCGATGGTGACGGCCAGGTCGGCGTGGCGGCCGTGGGCCGGGTGGTCGGGGCGGGACTCGAACCAGCGGCGCCAGCGGGCGTTGCCGCGGCCGAAGCCCACGGCGATGACCCGCTCGGCGCCGAGCCGGTGTGCGGCCCACACCGGAGACGGCGACAGTACGGCGCCGTCGACGCAGAGCGCGCCGCCCACCTCCAGCCGGACCGGCGGGAACAGTCCGGGTACGGCGCTGCTGGCGCGTACGGCCGCCGTCAGCGAGCCGGAGTCGACCAGCCGGGGCGTCGTGGAGCGCAACTCCGTGACCACCGCGCCGAACCGGGTCGGCAGGTCCTCGATCAGCAGGTCGCCGAGCATCTCCTCGATGTTGCGGACCATGGGAGTGGTGTCCAGGAGCCCCAGGCGCGGGGCGATCGCCGCGGACCCGAAGTCCGCCCACTGCGCGCGCAGCAGCCGCCCGGTGATCCGCTCGCTGCCGGTCCCCGCCGCCCAGGCGCCGCCGATCAGCGCCCCCGCACTGGACCCGGTCACCACGGACACCTCGATCCCGGCCTCCTCGACGGCTCGCAACACACCGGCGTGCGCGGCGCCGAGGACCGCCCCGCTGGACAGGACCAGACCGACGGTGGGCGACTTCGGCGAGGCCACGTGCGCGCTCTCCTTCCGGGTGGAGCGCTCGGGTGGAGTGCTCGGGTGGGTTTCGAATGCGGTCTTCGGGTGAGGTCTTTGGATGCGGTCTTGGACGCGGTCTTGGATGCGGCCTTGGATGCGGTCCGCGGGCGGGTGCTTCGGTGGGGCGCTCAGTCTGGAGTGGCGCGACACACTATTGCAAGCAGGTGCTTGCAATAGTTAGCAAGGCTGGTGCACAGTGGAGTCATGGCATCGCTCAACGTCGGCAATCTCGGTGAGTACCTGCGCGAGCAGCGGCGCAACGCGCAGCTGTCGCTCCGGCAACTCGCCGAAGCCGCCGGCGTGTCCAATCCGTACCTGAGCCAGATCGAGCGCGGGCTGCGCAAGCCGAGCGCGGAGGTGCTCCAGCAGGTCGCCAAGGCGCTGCGGATCTCCGCCGAGACGCTGTACGTGCGGGCCGGCATCCTCGACGCGGAACGGGACGGGCAGGAGTACCGGGACGGTGCGACCCGCGCGGTCGTCCTCGCCGACCCCACGCTGACCGAGCAGCAGAAGCAGGTGCTGCTCCAGATCTACGAGTCCTTCCGCAAGGAGAACGGATTCGCGGACGGCGACGGTGCGGCGGCCCCACGGAACCACGAGAGCGACGCCGACCCGCAGCAGACGGCCGGTTGACCGGACCAGGGGACCGGCCGCACCGCTGCGGACCTGCACGACCCTCAGCCGAAAACGACGTATGTGAATCCGGGAGGACCTTCACCATGGCCATCACCGACGACCTGCGCAAGACCTTCAGCGACCCGACTCCGTTCTACTTCGCCGCGGGCACCGCCGATCTGGCCCTCCAGCAGGCGAAGAAGGTGCCGGGTCTGGTGGAGCAGCTGCGCACCGAGGCCCCGGCCCGTTTCGAGGCCGTCCGCAACACCGACCCCAAGGCCGTGCAGGAGAAGGCCGGCGCCCGCGCCAAGGAGGCGACCGCCAAGGCCAAGGAGGCGCAGGAGACCCTCCAGACCAAGGTCACCGACTTCATCAGCAGCCTCGACGGGGACATCAAGAAGATCGGCAGCACCCTCGACGCCGACCTGAAGAAGTTCGGCGAGTCCGCCCAGGACTTCGCGCTGCGCGGTGTCGGCGTCGCCGCCGAGTACGCCGTCAAGGCCCGTGAGACGTACGAGAAGGTCGCCGAGCACGGCGAGCAGGCCGTGAAGACCTGGCGCGGCGAGGCCGCCGAGGAGATCGAGGAGCTCGCCATCGCGGTCGAGCCCAAGTCGGAGCCCAAGCCCGCGCCCGTCGTCCAGCCGGTCGTGGTCAAGGACGAGCCGAAGCCCGCAGCGGCCGCGGCGCAGTCCGACGCCGCCGCGGCGAAGAAGGCCGCCGCCGCCAAGAAGGCTCCGGTCCGCAAGCCCGTCGCGAAGAAGACCACGCCGCCGGCCAAGTGAGACCGACGGCCGGGACGGACACGGCGGACAGGGACATACAGTCACGGGCCGGGCACTCATGTGGTGCCCGGCCCGTTGTACGGGTAGCGGGAGTGCGGTTGCGGGTACGGTGACCGCGTAAGGACGAGCGAGTCGAATCGCGTCGAGTCGGGTGGTGGACGTTGTGCTGATCGAAGGCTTCGCCGGGCTGGTGTGGCTGCTCTACCTCGCCATGCTGGTCCTCGCCGTGGTGGCGCTGGTGATGGCCGCTCTGTTCCGTGATGACGCCTACCGGGCTGCCGACAAGCAGAACAAGGGCTTCTGGCTGATCATCCTCGGTGTCACGGTGGCGGTGAACCTCCTGGTGCCGATGCTCTTCCTCCAGCTCGCGGGCCTCGTCGCCACGATCGTCTTCTTCGTGGACGTACGGCCCGCCCTCCGACAGGTCGGCGGTGGCGGCGGCTGGGGCCGCAGGCGCGGCGGCAGCAGCAGCGACGGCCCGTACGGCCCGTACAACGGCGGCCGCTGACCCCACGAGAACCTTCCACGCCCCGCAGCCCCCACCAGGGGCGCGGGGCGTCGCCCTGTCCGGCTCCGCCCCGCTCCCGACCAGCCCTGGACAACTCGCCCCGGACAACCGGAGCCCCGTCTCCCGTCAGGCGGCCGGTCCCGGGGGCGCCACGGCTACGGGAGCGGTGCGGGGACCCGGTCCAGCAGGACCAGTGCCACGTCGTCCGTCAGCTCGCCGCCGTTGAGCTCGCGGACCTCGTTCACCGCGGCCCGCAGCAGTGCCTCGCCGCTCAGTCCCTCGGAGAGCTGGCGGCGGATCATCTCCACCATGCCGTCCTGGCCCAGCCGTTCCCGGCCCTCGCCGATCCGCCCCTCGATCAGGCCGTCGGTGTACAGCATCAGGCTCCACTCGGCGCCCAGCTCGACCTGCATCCGCGGCCAGCGGGCGCCCGGCAGCAGGCCGAGGGCGGGGCCGTTGTTGTCGTACGGCAGCAGGCGCGCGGGCCGGTCCGGGCGGGCGATCAGCGGCGCGGGGTGGCCGGCCAGGCACAGGCCCGCCCGGCGGCCGTCGGGCGCGATGTCCACCGTGCACAGCGTCGCGAAGATCTCGTCGTCGTCGCGCTCGTGCTCCAGCACCTGCTGAAGCGTGTTCAGCAGCTCGTCCCCGCACAGGCCCGCCAACGTCAGCGCCCGCCAGGCGATGCGCAGCTCCACGCCGAGCGCCGCCTCGTCCGGGCCGTGCCCGCAGACGTCGCCGATCATCGCGTGCACGGTGCCGTCGGGCGTGCGGACGGTGTCGTAGAAGTCGCCGCCGAGCAGCGCGCGTGAGCGGCCGGGACGGTAGCGGGCGGCGAAGCGCAGCGGAGAGCCCTCCAGGAGGGGCGTGGGCAGCAGGCCGCGCTCCAGGCGGGCGTTCTCCTGCGCGCGCAGTTTGCCCTCGGCGAGCCGTCGCTCGGCCGTGTCGGAACGTTTCCTCTCCACGGCGTAGCGAATTGCACGGCTCAGCAGCCGGCCGTCCAGCTCGTCCTTGTAGAGATAGTCCTGGGCGCCCACGCGTACCGCCTCGGCGCCGCGCTCGGCGTCGCCGGACGCGGTGAGCGCGAGCACGGCGTGCCGGGGCGCGAGCTCGAGCACGTGCCGCAGGACGGCGAGCTCGTCGTCGGACTCGGCCGCCCTGCCGGGCGCCGGCAGCGCCAGGTCCAGCAGGATGCAGTGGACGTCATGGGTCAGCAGCCGCTCGGCCTCGGTGAGGTTGCGGGCGGTGCGTACGCGGATCGGCCTGCCGTCCGCGTCGAGCAGGTCGTGGACGATCGGCGCGGCCGTCGGGTCGTCCTCGATCAGCAGCAGGGTGAGCGTGGTGTGGGCGGTGCCCACACCGGTGGCACTGACGTCGGTGGCATGGACGCCGGTGGCGCTCACGCTGGTCGTGCTCACGCCTTGATGGACGCCGTCGGCGGGCGTGGCGTTGAGCGCGGTGTGCTGCGCGCTGCGGTCGTGCGCGGTGTTGTTCAGGTTCTCGGCCGTGGTCGCCTCGTTGCGAACGGTTTCTTCCTTGGAGGGGCCGCCGACTATGGGCGCGGCCTGCGCCTGACCACTCTCCACGGCCGGGATCGCTCTCTGCCGCGGTACGGGTACGGGCATCGTCTTGAGTTCCTTCCCTCCCCCCGAGGGCATGGTGGGGACGAGGGACCTCGACCCACCGACGGGGACCATAGCGGCAGAAGGCGCCGCAACGGAATGGTGTGAGACAGGCCGCTTGATCTCTGGCCACAGTCATATGCCGCGTTCTGTCCCGCATTTGGGCAGGGCGGGTGTGGTGCGGGGATGACGAACGTCACGTCCGCGCGGAGTTTGGCAGCGGGGTGGAGGTGGCCTGGGTCACGTGGAGGGCGGCGTCCGAAGGGGCCGCCCGGCCACCGGGCCTCACGCGTCCGGCCGGACCACCCCGAGTATCGGCATCGAGCCCGCCCCCGCGAGCGTGACCGTGCGGCCCGGCCGCGGGGCGTGGATGATCGCGCCGTCACCCACGTACAACGCGACATGGCTGGCGTCGTCGAAGTAGATGATCAGGTCGCCGGGGCGCATGTCCTCGACGGCGATGTGCGGCAGCTGCTTCCACTGCTCCTGCGAGGTGCGCGGTATCGCCTGCCCGGCGCTCCTCCAGGCCTCGGAGGTCAGTCCGGAGCAGTCGAAGCTGTCCGGGCCCTCCGCGCCCCACACATACGGCTTGCCGATCTGGGCGGTGGCGAACTGCACGGCCTTCTTGCCCTGGACGGACGCCGCGCTGTTGATCTCGTCGAGGACGCCGGTGTCCAGCCAGGCGGTCTGCGCCTCCAGCGCGACCTGCGCCTCCAGTTGTTCGAGGCGCTCCTTCTCCTTCTTCTCGAGCCGGGACTCGAGCTTCTCGGCCGCAGCGATCTGCTTCTCGATCCTCTTCTGGGCCGCGGCCTTCGTCTTGCGGCCCGCCTCCAGCTTCTGCCACTGGGTGGAGGCGTCCTTGGAGTACTGCTCCAAGTCCTGCTGGGTGCGGGCGAGTTCGCCGATCAGGCCCTTGGTCGCACGCTGGCCCTGGAGTGCCCGGCCCGCGCCGTCGAGGAACTCCGACGGGTCGTCGGTCAGCATCAACTGCGCCTCGTCCGGCAGGCCGCCGGTGCGGTACTGGGCGCGGGCCGCCGCGCCCGCGCGGTCCTTGAGGTCGTCCAGCTTCTCCTGGCCCGCGACGATCTTCTTGGCCAGCTCGACGATCTCCGCCGACTGCTTCTTCGCCGCTTCCTCGGCCGCGTTGTAGGCGTCGGTGGCGACCGCGGCGTCGTGGTACAGCGCTTCGAGCTTGGTGCGGACGGCCTCCAGGTCCTTGTTGGACGCGGTGGAGGGGAGCGGCGGGGTCGTGGAACTCGCCGACGGCGACGGCGTGGGGCTCGGGCTGGCGAACGCGGTGCCGGGTGCGCCCAGCACGGTGACCGCGCAGACCACCGTCACAGCCGCCGTGAGCAGGCCGCGCTTCCCCGTTCCCATACCCCGTCCCCCAACCCCTGATTAACCGTCAGTAACTTACGGTGCCCGGGGGATCGTGCCACGTCACGGCCGAAAACGACAGAGGTGACGACGGAACGACGGAGCGGCACAGCGACCGAAGCAGTCCTTCCCCTCTTCGCCACCCCGCCATGACGATCTCCCCGTCAGTGTGACGAACGACTCACGGAGATCGTTCCCGGCGGCCAGCGGGAAAGGAGGGAACGGCGGTTCAGCCGCCGGTGCGGTTCCGGGGCGCCAACGCCCCCCACCGCACCGTCACTTCCCCCTGCCGCCACCGCACCGGCCCGTCCGTCACCGGCCAGTCGGCGGTCAGGTCCCGCACCGTGCGGATCCACCGCTGGCGGGCGCCGTACGACGCGTAGGGCGCGGCGGCGGCCCAGGCGCGGTCGAAGTCGCGCAGGAAGGCGTGCACCGGCTCACCCGGGACATTGCGGTGGATCAGCGCCTTGGGCAGCCGCTCCGCCAGGTCCGAGGGGCGTTCCAGGGAGCCCAGCCGGGTGGCGAAGGTGACCGTGCGCGGCCCTTCCGGTCCGAGCGCGACCCATACGTGCCGACGCCCGATCTCGTCGCAGGTCCCCTCGACGAGCAGACCGCCGCGGGACCCGGTCACCGGATCGGCCGGCGCGAGCCGCGCGCACAGGCGCTGCCAGACCGCGGCGACCTCGTCCTCGTCGTACTGCCGCAGCACGTTGGCCGCTCGTACGAGGTGCGGCCGCCGGGGCACCGGGATCTCGAACCCGCCGTGCCGGAAGTCCAGCCCCTCGCGCTCGTACGGTTTGGCGGCCGCCACCCGGGCCGGTTCGATCTCGACGCCCACGACACGCGCGCGTGGGGCGACGGAACGCAGCCGCCGCAGCAACTCGACGGCCGTCCAGGGCGCCGCCCCGTACCCGAGGTCGACGGCGAGCGGTTCGGCGGCGCGGCGCAGTTCGGCGCCGTGCGTCGCGGCGATCCAGCGGTCCATGCGGCGCAGCCGGTTGGGGTTGGTCGTCCCGCGCGTGACCGTGCCCACAGGGCGGGCGGGGGCGCGGGATGTCATGCCTACGAGGGTAATGCGACGCCGCCTCCAGCCCGCCTCCGGAGCCGCCCCCCCGCCCCGAGTCTCACCCCGCCCGGCATCTCAGCCCGTCCGGCGTTTGAGGACAAGGCCCTTTCGGGGCCGGAAGCGGGGGTGCGGGGGCGGCAGCCCCCGGGTCGGGACGGGAAGGGGCGGCGGGGGCGAAACCGCTCGGGCCCCCACCACGCACCCCCCACCACGCACCCCCCACCACGCACCCCCCACCACGCACCCCGGCCTCGAACGGTTGAGCGATACGCGGTAATGACTGAGCAAAAACCGCCCCTTTCCGAAACCCGCCCGGAATGGGAACGCCTTCCTCCGGCGTTGCAGCCCCTTGGAGGGCCCCACACCCTCTTTCCGGCATGCCCGCAGCAAGGAGGAACGCCCCGTGAGCCAGTACACCAACAGGCTCGGGCGTCGCTCTTCGGTGGCACCCTCGCGGCTCAGGCTCCACCGCCGCCCCCGCCGCGTCGCGATGCTCTCCGTGCACACCTCTCCGCTCCACCAGCCCGGCACCGGCGACGCGGGCGGCATGAACGTCTACATCGTCGAGCTCGCGCAGCGCCTCGCCGCGATCAACATCGAGGTCGAGATCTTCACGCGCGCGACCACCGGCGGCCTCCCGCCGACCGTCGAGCTGGCACCCGGAGTCCTCGTCCGGCATGTCGACGCGGGCCCCTACGAGGGTCTCGCCAAGGAGGACCTCCCGGCCCAGCTGTGCGCCTTCACGCACGGCGTGATGCAGGCCTGGGCCGGTCACCGTCCCGGCTACTACGACCTCGTGCACTCGCACTACTGGCTCTCCGGGCACGTCGGCTGGCTGGCCGCCCAGCGCTGGGGCTCCCCCCTGGTGCACGCCATGCACACCATGGCCAAGGTCAAGAACGCCAACCTGGCCGACGGCGACACCCCCGAGCCCGCCGCCCGCGTCATCGGCGAGACCCAGATCGTCGCCGCCGCCGACCGCCTCATCGCCAACACGGCGGAGGAGGCCGACGAACTCGTCCGGCACTACCACGCGGGCCCCGACAAGGTCGCCGTGGT
The DNA here is from genome assembly GCF_045040885.1 of Streptomyces sp. NBC_00016. Classification (NCBI taxonomy): domain Bacteria; kingdom Bacillati; phylum Actinomycetota; class Actinomycetes; order Kitasatosporales; family Streptomycetaceae; genus Streptomyces; species Streptomyces sp. NBC_00016. The sequence goes on from NZ_CP108304.1 coordinate 5,393,478, forward strand.
GCACCCGGGCGTCAACCTCGACCGCTTCACCCCGGCGGACGGCCGGGCCGCCGCCCGCGCCCGTCTGGACCTGCCCCAGGACGCGCTGGTCCCCCTCTTCGCGGGCCGCATCCAGCCCCTGAAGGCTCCGGACGTGCTCCTGCGCGCGGTGGCCGTCCTGCTCGACGAGCGCCCCGAGCTGCGCTCCCGCATCGTCGTCCCGATCGTCGGCGGCCCCAGCGGCAGTGGCCTCGCCAAGCCCGAGGGACTGCAGAAGCTGGCCGCGCGCCTCGGCATCGCGGACGTCGTACGGTTTCGTCCGCCGGTCGGCCAGGACCAGCTCGCGGACTGGTTCCGGGCGGCGTCACTGCTGGTCGTGCCGTCCTACAGCGAGTCCTTCGGGCTCGTCGCCATAGAGGCGCAGGCGGCCGGCACCCCGGTGCTCGCCGCCTCCGTCGGCGGGCTCCCGGTGGCCGTGCGGGACGGCGAGACGGGCTTCCTGGTGCAGGGCCACGATCCGGCCGCCTACGCGCGCGTGCTCGCGCGTTTCGCCGACGGCCCCGACCTCGCCGCCCGGATGGGCGCGGCCGCCACGGCACACGCCCAGTCCTTCGGCTGGGACACCGCGGCCGCCGCCACCGCCGACGTCTACGCGGCCGCGGCCCAGTCCCACCGCCGTCGCGTACGCTCCGAGCATGGGTGACGTGGAGAAGACGGCCGCACAGGTCATCGAGGGTTTCCTGCAGGACGCGGAGCTGGAGTGGGAGAGCCCGGCCCCCGGAAACTACGTGGTCCAGCTCCCCGGCACCCGGAAACTCAAGACGACCGTCTCCCTCATCGTCGGCCGCCACTCCCTCTCCCTGAACGCCTTCGTCGTCCGTCATCCCGACGAGAACGAGTCCGGCGTCCACCGCTGGCTCCTGGAGCGCAACCTCAAGCTGTACGGCGTGAGTTACGCCGTCGACCGGCTCGGCGACGTCTATGTCACCGCCCGCCTCCCCCTCGCCTCGGTCACCGCCGACGAGATCGACCGCCTCATGGGCCAGGTCCTGGAGGCCGCCGACGGTGCCTTCAACACGCTCCTGGAGCTGGGCTTCGCGAGCGCCATCCGCCGGGAGTACGAGTGGCGGGTCTCCCGGGGCGAACCGACGCGCAACCTGGACGCGTTCGCCCATCTGACGCAACGCCCGGCCGACTGACGCCGGCTCACCCCGGCAGCGGTCGGCAACCGGTCAGGAGGCGTCCGGGTCGTCCGGGTCCGGGGCGGGAGGGGTCGGGGTGGCCGGAGCGTCGAGCTGGTCGGCGAAGGCGCGCAGGGCGTCGGCCAGTTCCTGCTTGGTAGGCAGCTGGTCCAGCTTCTGGTCGAGCTCGTTCAGACGCCGGTTGATCTCGGCCAGGTCGGCCGGCGCGGTGGGCGAGGAGGTCGGCGTGGACGGCGTCTCCGTCGCGTCGGGGTCCGTCCCGCCGCCCGTGGTCCCGCCGCCCGGGGTGCCGCCGCTCGTGGTGCCGCCGCCCGTGGTGCCGCCGTCGACGCCGCCGCTGGTCCCGCCGGAGGTGTCGCTCCCCGTGTCGCCCCCGGTGTCCGACGGCTGGGTGGACGACGCGCTCGGTACGGGAGTGGCGGGTTCCTCGTCCGAGGCCGCCGCGAGGGCGATGCCGACGCTCAGGGCGATCAGGGTCGCCGCCCCCACGACGGCGACCGCTATCCGTCTCGCGTGTAAGCCGCCCCGTACGGAAGATGCCTGAGGCCCTTGAGGCCCTTGAGGGTCGGGCGTGCCGGGGGAGTGCTGTGTCTCGTCGATATCCATGAGGCGACGCTATGCGCCGGTCAGCGGCGGACGGAGGACTTCCGTCGATCTCCGTACCGCCCGGGCGTGACCCCCACCAGCTTCCGGAAATGCCGGGTGAGATGTGCCTGGTCGTAGAAGCCGGACGCCGCCGCGACCTCACCCGGCGGCCGCCCGTCGAGCAGGAGCCGGCGGGCCAGGTCGACCCGGCGGGCGGTGAGGTACTGGTGCGGCGCGATGCCGTACGCCGCGCTGAACGCCCGTACCAGATGGGCCGGATGGGCCGACACGAGCCCGGCGGCCTCGTCCAGCATCAGGCCCTGGACGACCCGTTCGTCGAGCAGCTCACGCAACCGGCGCGCCAGGTCCGGGTCGCGACGCTCGGCGGCGGTGCGCAGTCCCGCGCGCAGATGGGTCCGCAACCGCTCGCCGATCAGCGTCAGCCGGCTGTCGGCCTCCAGCTCGTCGCCGGGCCGGGCGAGCGCGGAGTGCAGCTGCCCGACCCGCCGGCGCAGCACGGGATCGCGCAGGTCGGGGGCGTCGACGGCGGCCCCGATGAGGTCCTCGCCGAGCACCTCGGCATCGAGGTACAGGACCCGCTTGCGGAAGCCGCCCGAGGTGGCCGGTGAGCCGTTGTGCGGCACGTGCGGCGGCAGCAGGGACACCGTGTCGTGCGGGGTGCCGTGCTCGTGCCGGTCGAGGTCGTACCGTACGGCGCCGTCGTCGACGATCAAGAGCGTCCACGCCTCGTGGACGTGCATCGGGTACGCGTACTCGGTGAAGTGGGCATGGAAGACCTCCACCACGCCCGGGACGGCCGGGCGCCAGGCGGAGACGTCGGCCGTCCGCTGCGGGGCCATGCAAAGAACGTACAAGACGGCGCCGTAGGCCGGTCGGCAGTCTCGAACCATGAACGACGAGACACCCACCGCACCCGCAGCACCCACCGCACCGGTCCCGACCACCGCCCCCCTTCGCTTCGACACGAAGATCGCCGTCCTGCTGCGCGAGGACCTGGAGACCTGGCAGCGCCTGAACGTCACCGCGTTCCTGGTCAGCGGCCTCGGCACGGCCCTCCCCGAGGTGATCGGGGAGCCGTACGAGGACGCGGACGGCGTGGCGTATCTGTCGATGTTCCGCCAGCCGGTGCTGGTCTTCGAGGGCACGAAGGAGACGCTGACCGCCGCTCACGCGCGCGTGCTCTCCCGGTCCCTCCCGCGCGCGGTGTTCACGAGCGACCTCTTCGCCACCGGGAACGACCGCGACAACCGCGCGGCGGTGCGTGCCGTACCGACGGCCGGGCTGGACGTCGTAGGACTGGCGGTCTACGGCCCGAGGAACGCGGTGGACAAGGTGCTGAAGGGCGCACGGATGCACCCCTGACCGCCGCGCCCGCCGCTCAGACGGCGCCGGCGGCCGCAGGCTCGGCGGCAGCGCCGGCCTGCTCGCCGGGGACGGTCGCCGCGACCTCGATCTCGCCCTTGCCCTCGCCCTCCACGGGAAGGCGTCGCATCAGCACGGCGTAGCCGACGCCCGCCGCCGTCCCCACGACCGCGCACATCCCCCACAGCCACTCCGCCCCGAACCGGTCGATGACGAAGCCGGACATCACGGGGGCGACCAGGGAGGCCACGGCCCAGGAGAGCGTGTACATGCCCTGGTAGCGCCCGCGCCCGTGGGTGGGGGAGAGGCGGACGACGAGCCCGGTCTGGGTCGGCGCGTTGACGATCTCCGCGAGGGTCCACACGCAGACGGTGAGCGCGAAGACGCCGACCGACCCGGCGAAGGCGGTGAGCCCGAACCCGTACCCCGCGAGCACCGAGGAGACGATCAGCAGCCGCCGCGGGTCCCGGTGCTCGATGAACCGGGTGACCGGGATCTGCAACGCGACGATGAGCACGCCGTTGACGGCGATCGCCATGCCGTAGTCGGCCGGGCTGAACCCGGCCGCGCCCATCGCCACGGGCAGCCCCACGGACCCCTGCTGGAAGACGAGCGCGACGAGGAAGGACAGCCCGACGACGCTCATGAACCGCCCGTCCCGCAGCACGGTCCCCAGCCCGACGCTGTCCTCCCGTACGGCCTTCTCCTCCCGCTCGGGCCGGGACTCGGGCAGCTTGAGGAAGACGACGACCGCGCAGACGAGGGTCATCCCGGCCTCGAGCAGGAACCCGGCGCGGTAGCTGACCTCGGCGATGAACCCGGCGGCCGTCGAGGAGACGGCGAAGCCGAGGTTGATGGCCCAGTAGTTGAGCGAGAAGGCGCGGACCCGGTCCTCGGGCCGCACGATGTCGGCCATCATCGCCTGCACGGCCGGCCGGGAGGCGTTGGAGGCCATGCCGACGAGGAAGGCGACACCGGCGATGGCGACGGGATGCTCCACGAACCCGAGCAGCGCCACGGAGGCGGCCGTCGAGGTCTGCGCGACGAGCAGGGTGGGCCGCCGCCCGAGCCGGTCCGCCATGACCCCGCCGCCGAGCGACGAGACGACCCCGCCCAGCCCGAGCAGGGAGGCGACGAGCCCGGCGTAGGAGGCGGAGTACCCGCGGTCGAGTGTCAGGTACAGCGCCATGAAGGTGGCGACGAAGGCGCCGAGCCGGTTGACGAGAGTGCTGGTCCACAGCCACCAGAACTCGCGCGGCAGCCCGGAGAGGGTCTCGCGGGCGGCACGTCTCAGGACGGCGACGGACATGGCGGATCCCCCGGGAAGTATGCGGCTCGTGCAAGCGGCTCGTGCAAGCGTGTAAGTGGCTCAGGCGGCGCTCAGAACTTACGAGAGGCGAAGCGCGGGAGGCCACTCAATTAACAGATCCCGTCAACCGTCAGGCGGCCTGTCCGCTGTACGAGCGGGCGCACAACGGATCGGAGCGGTGGATTACGCTCATACGCATGGCCGACGCACCGTACAAGCTGATCCTCCTCCGTCACGGCGAGAGCGAGTGGAACGCGAAGAACCTGTTCACCGGCTGGGTGGACGTCAACCTCAACGAGAAGGGCGAGAAGGAGGCGGTCCGCGGTGGCGAACTCCTGAAGGATGCCGATCTCCTCCCCGACGTGGTCCACACGTCGCTCCAGAAGCGCGCGATCCGCACGGCCCAGCTGGCCCTGGAGTCCGCCGACCGCCACTGGATCCCGGTCCACCGCTCCTGGCGCCTGAACGAACGCCACTACGGCGCCCTCCAGGGCAAGGACAAGGCGCAGACCCTCGCGGAGTTCGGCGAGGAGCAGTTCATGCTCTGGCGCCGCTCCTACGACACCCCGCCGCCGCCGCTGTCGGACGACTCCGAGTTCTCCCAGGCCGCCGACGCCCGCTACGCGTCCATCCCGCCGGAGCTCCGCCCCCGCACGGAGTGCCTGAAGGACGTCGTCGTCCGCATGCTCCCGTACTGGTACGACGGCATCGTCCCGGACCTCCTGTCCGGCCGCACGGTCCTGGTCGCCGCCCACGGCAACTCGCTCCGAGCCCTCGTCAAGCACCTCGACGGCATCTCCGACGCCGACATCGCAGGCCTGAACATCCCGACGGGCATCCCCCTGGCCTACGAACTCGACGCATCCTTCAAGCCCCTCACCCCCGGCGGCACCTACCTCGACCCGGACGCAGCCGCGGCGGCAATCGAAGCAGTCAAAAACCAGGGCAAGAAGAAGTAACGCGACGTCGATAAGCCCCCGACCTGCGAGTTTCTCGCGGGGCGGGGGCTTTTTGGTGGGCCTGGGCCGTCCCTGGGCCGTCAGGTGCGACGACGCCAGCGGCGGACCCGGATGTCCCGGGTCTGGGAGCTCAGTTGCCCAGGTTTTCTTGAAGAGGTCAGCCGGGCGCGCCGATGGACGCGCGACGTCCTACGTGGCTCCCCTTTTGCCGAAGACGCCGAGTTGATCGTGAGCGGGCTGAGCGCGAACGCGATCCTCCACACGGCCAGTGGCCTGGAGTCCGACAGCTTCCACCTGGCCGTAGCCGTCTCAGCGCAGGTGGTCGCGGTCTCGGTGACAGACGACGGAGGCACCGGCACGGCCCCCAAGGCCGAGCACCAGGACCAGGACGCCGAATACGGCCGAGGCCTCGGCATAGTCAGCGCCATCGCCCATCGAGTCGTGATCCACGACAGCGACGGAGGCCACACGGTCACCGCGGAGCTCTTCACGGACGTACGCCGAGGAGGCCATTCATGCTGAGGACGACGCCCAGCCCCGGCTTCTGGTGCGAGTGCTGGACGGAACGGCTAGACAGGCGACGTCCGCCGGCACTCTTCGGATCCTTCGACGCCTACTCGGCGGTCGAGGCGAACAACTGGGTGGCAACGATCCTGCGCACCATCTCGCCAGCTCTCGACACGGCTGCTTCTCAAGAAGCGTGGACGCGACTCCACGACGACCGCATCGACACGAGACGATCCCTGTTGCGCCGGGAGCCTTGGACGGTGTCCATCACCCACGTCAGTACCTGCATCACATGGACAGTCCGACCAGCGCTCTTCCTGCCGATGGCACGCCGACAGCCCAAGCAACTTCCCTCGTGCTCATACGACTTCAAGCCGCACAGGCCCCGCACGACCGACTGAGCTACAACTTTCTCTACTGGTTCAAGGCGGCTCGCTCCGCTCACCGCACGCGGCCCGACCCCCGGCCGGGCCTGCGCTCCTGTCTCCGCCCCGCTACAGCCCGGCCGGCGCCCGCGCCGCGCTCACAGCAATCAGCCGCTTGATGCCAGAGGCGTTGTTCACATCGCCTCTGGCATCACCGTCCGGATGGCCGCTCGAGTAATCCTCCGGTGACCAAGCAGACGGGTCAACGTGCTCTCCACACTCCCTAGTGATTGTGCCAGGTGATCGTGATGTCGGCCTTATCGTCGGGTTCCGACTCCAACGCATTCGACACGTGGAACGTTTGAGTGAGTGATTGCCCCTTCGGGATACGCAGAGACGTGGCGTACAAGCCGCCCCAGGGGTAGCCGCCGTCCAGGTCATTGGTTTCGGCGCTGGCACCCTCGAAGAGCTTGATCTGTCCCTGTCCCAGGCTTACCGAGCCGTCACTGTTGCCGAAGATCCTGTAGTGGATCTCGGCTCTTACCTCTCCGCCACACTTTCCGAAGTACCAATAGAACTGAGGCAACTGTCCGGTGCCCTGATTGACGATTGGATTATCGTGGTGGCAGCGTTCGTTCGCGCCGAAGTCCTCGTGGTCCATCATCTGGAATACGACTCTGCCGGTCACTAGCCAGGGCTCGTTGGGGGCAGCCTGCGCCGATTGGGCGGCCGTCACCAATCCGGTGATTGCCATAGCCATCGCTGCAGGAACAGCGAGCAACCGCCTACCTTTTTGGCCCCACAATGGGTGACGAACTGAGCGATTCATGTCTCCGCCTTCCCCTAGTTTTTGATTCGGTAGTTCCTCATACCAGTAGACTCCTCGCCCGCCTACTTGGCATCCCGAATTCATTAGCGCTTCAACTTTTGATTGCCTTACCGACCCTGCCGGGGCGGCCGATCAAGGGGAGTCGTTCGCGCGTATCTCTAAGGATTTTTCGTCGCTCCAGTTTCTACGCGTAAGAACTCGCGCAAGACGGCTCAGCGCTCCCAAGTAAATAGGGGGCAGCGTCCGCTGTTCAGCGAGATTGTTCCATAGTCAATTAAAAGTGGCGCTGAGTGCACGGCTTTGTGCCACTGATCACCGATTGCTAAAAGGGACCGAGGCTCGGGCCGGCCGACGCGGCGTACTCCCGTCGACGACACAAGCCGATAACGTGGCTGAGGCCGGTGGGGGTGCATCGAGGCACACGCGTGCCTGGTTGGTCGGCGCGCCCGCCGTCGTGGCTGACTGTCGTCGGCTGAGGCACAGACGGGCCCGTATCCAGCTCTGAGCAGACGTCATCGGTCACCCACTTGCGGCTGGCGCGTCAGAGTTTTGCATCCTGGGCACCATGACGAACCCCGAAGGCCCGTACGTGAAGGTGCACTTCCGGCTTGAGATCGAAGAGGACTGGCCCCCGGCATCGGTGGAGAGTCTGTGGGCGGTCGACCAAGGCGACGGCACCGCACGGCTCGACAACACCCCCTGGTTCGTCCGAGGCATCGCCTGCGGGGACATCGTGGCCACCGAGCCCGATGACGAAGGTGTGCGGTGGGCCGGTCAGGTGATTCGGCGTTCCGAGAACTGCACCATCCGCCTCATCGTGCTCCGTGACGGCGGTTCCGGAGCCGCACGGCAGAGCGTGCTCAACGCCTTTCACGAACTCGGTGTATGCGGCGAGGGCATAGAACGCTTCCGCATGGTCGCCCTGGACGTTCCACCCACCGCTGATCTCGCCAAGGTGCAACGGTTGCTCAACCACGGTGTGGCCAAGGAGTGGTGGGACATGGAAGAGGGGTGCATCACCGCGCAATGGCGGGCCGCCTCCGCCGGCTGACGCCGTCCACGCGACCCAAGGCTGGGCCGTCCCTGGGCCGTCCGAGGTTGCTCAACAGTGGCCAATGACGACCAACGACGACCACCAGGCGCACGAGCCCACCGCTCCTGAGCAGCGAAAACGCAGGTCGGCAAGATCCCCGGCAAGACCGAGGGCAAGAAGAAGTAAGAAGCACCCTTTGGGCCCCCGACCTGCGGTTTCTTCGCGGGGTGGGGGCTTTTTGGTGACTTCGAGGCCCGCACCGCCACCTGGGACGGAGATGGCCGACTCGCTGGTGGACCTGATCACGAAACTCGTACTGTGGGTCCGCTCGGTAGGGGAAGCGGTGTCGAGGCGGGCGGGGTAACTCATGGGAAGTACAGGCAAGTTCCTCATACCGGCCGCCGCCGTGGCGGCGCTGCTCACGGTCTCGGGGTGTTCGTCGGAGGACAAGCCGGCCGCCCAGGCTTCCCCGTCCGAGCTCGCTCACTACACGGCCGCTCCCGGCCCGGCCACTCCGACGCAGAGCCCGACGACGGCCGCGCCCGCGAAGTGCGTGAAGACCAGTGGCATGAGCGTCGTGCAGCTGACCGACTATCTGAAGGAACTGCGCAGCGGCAGCGGCGCATATCAGTCCAGGGGCTTGACCCTGGACGCCTCCGGCCTGAACTTCGCCCCGGACGCGACCCAGAGACCGTGTGAGGCGGTCACGGTGAAGCTCGCCCGCTATTGGGTCGATGTCGAGAAGACGAGGGAGGAGACCGCCGTCACCCCGGCCCGCTACGAGTACGACTACACGCTGATCAACGTCACGTCCCACAAGGCCGGTCCGAAGGACGGCAGGGTCCCCGACACCGCGCCGCCGGGGGGCGCCGACTGCCAGGGCACGGTTTCGGTGGCCTACCTCGGCGAGGACATCCCGCTGAAATCCCTGCCGTACGACCTGGAGCTGAACGATACGACAGCCGCTGTCCCGGTCGAGGTGGACGGAGACGGGGTGCTGTCCGCGATCTACGTCTCGCCCGTCGGCGTGGAGTCCTGCTGACCGCGATTCCTTCCGGACGCCGGCAGTCATACATACGGCGCAGGCCCCTGCCGGTGATCGGCGCGCGGTTTCAGGAGGTGCCGGGTCGGGGTGGCAGTGGCGGTGTGGACAGTGCTGTCAGGTAGGGAGGCAGGGCTGTTGAGGTGGCGGGGAGGGGGAAGCGGGTGGCGAGGTGTCCGTCGGGGCGGATGACGTAGGCGGTCGGGCCGTTGGGGTGGTAGAGGCGGGCGAACTCGCCGGTGGCGTCGCGGTAGGCGGGGACGGGGAGGGTGTCCGGGGCGGACAGCTCGGGTGCGGTTTCGCGGGCGAGCAGGGCGATGAGCTGGAGGTCGGGGCCGGTGGCCGCGGTGGCCTTCGCTGTGGCTTTCACGGAGTCGGCTGCCGCTGCCACCGTCGTGGGGTCCGTCGTGTAGAGGAGGACGACGTGTCCCGTGCGTTCGCGCAGGACGTCGAGCAGGCGCCAGGGGTAGGCAGACCCGGAGGCCGTCAGGCCGGCGCAGTCCGGGGCGCGGTCGCCGGGATGGAGGGTTGCTGCCAGGGAGTCTTCCGGGGCGCGGTCGCCCGGCCGGGGTGCTTCGGGGGAGCCGTCGAGGTGGGGAGCCAGGGGTCCGTTGCGGTAGTTGACGAGGAGTTGGGCCTCTCGGAGCAGGATGGTGCGTGGGTCGTCGGGGTCGGCCTCGATGCCCTGGGTGGCGTGGCGGACCGTCCGGCCGACGACCTCCTCGCCGATCGGGCGGCGCTCGGCGTCGTAGGTGGCCAGGAGGGCGGGTCCGGCCTCTCCCCGGATGACGAGGGCCAGTTTCCAGGCCAGGTTGCACGCGTCCTGGATGCCGGTGTTCATGCCCTGGGCGCCGGTGGGCGGATGGATGTGGGCGGCGTCGCCCGCGACGAAGACGCGCCCGTCGGCGTAGCGGTCGACGATGCGGTGGCTGATGCGGAAGACGGAGGACCACCGCAGTCGGGAGAGGACCGCCGGTTCCGGGGCGAGGCGGTCGACCACCGCTTGGAGGTGGTGCAGCTCCGGGGCGCGACCGCTCTCCAGGCCGTGCGCCACGCCGTCGCCGGACGTCACTCTGCCGCCGGACGTCACACTGCCGTCGGGCGTCGCACCGTCGCCGGGCGTACTGCGGTCGGTGTCTGTCCGCGTGGAGAGTTCGGGTGGGACGAGCATCGACATGCGGTAGCGGCCGGGGCCGGGGAGCGGGATGCAGACCAGTAGGTCGTCGGTGGAGCCGTCGGCGGCGAGGTGGCTGGAGCGGATGCCGTAGCCGTGGGGGATGTCCCAGTCCGCCTCGACGTCGCCCAGCATGTACTCCTCGTCGAAGGCCGCCCCCTCGTAGCCGAGGCCGAGCCCCTTGCGCACGGTGCTGTGGGCTCCGTCGCAGCCGATCAGATAGCCGGTCCGCACCGCCTCCGTACCGGAGGCGGTGCGCAGGCGGGCGGTGACCCCGTCCTGGTCCTGGGTGAACGACAGCAGCTCGGTGCCGCGTTCGATGGACGTACCGAGGCCGGCGACGTACTCCTCCAGGAGGCGCTCCGTCTCGTACTGCGGTAGCGCGGCGAATGCGTAGGGCACCTCGGGCGGCAGCGTGAGTTCGATGCGCGCCCGCTCCCGGCCGTTGACGTGGATCAGCTGACCGCGCAGCACCGCGGCGGCCTCCAGGACCGTGCGGGCCAGGCCCATCCGGTCCCAGATCTCCAGGGTGCGCGGCTGGATGCCGACGGCCTTCGCGTACGGGAGGCGGGCGGGCAGCCGGTCCACGAGCCGGCAGCGCACCCCCTGCCGGCGCAACTCCGCCGCGGCGCTCAGGCCGACCGGGCCGGCGCCCGCGATCAGTACGTCGGTCGTTCCGGTGCGTGTCACGGGCGCCTCCCGGTGTGGTGCTCGGCCCCTGGACCGGTCCCGTCACTCATGGTCACCCGGCGTCGGCCGGACGGCGAGCGGGGCAGGCCGCCGCCACGATCGACCGGATATTCCGATTTACGGGGTTCAGTCGATGTGGCCGGATATCGTCACCGATGCGTCACAGGTCGGTCCTCGGGAGAACCCGTTCGCCTGCCCGTTCTGTCTGCGTTGACGGACGACACGCAGGTGGGTCGGTGGCTTGGTGGGTGCTGAGGGCCGACGCCCTCGGCGATTCGGATCCGGGGGGGGCAGCATGCGGCACGCGAAGACGAACGAGAACGCCAACACGAACGAGAACGACAACAAGAACGACAACACGAACGCCAATACGAACGCGAACGCGGACAGGAACGGGAACGGGTACATGCGCTGGAACAGGTTCGGAATTCGGGGTTCCGTGATGGCGGCCGCCGTGGCCTCGGCCGCTCTGGTGGTGACGGGGTGCGGTTCGGGGGAGTCACCCAGCGCCTCCGCGAGTCCAGCCTCCGGCAGCCCCGCCTCCGTCAGTCCCGACTCCGCGACCCCCACCCACGTGACCTCCCCTTCCGTGACCTCCCCTTCAGTGGCCTCCCCTTCCGTGGCCTCCCCTTCCGTGGCCTCCGCCTCCGCGAGTGCCGCCGCCGTGACGCCCGCCGTGGACAGTTCCCGGGGTGCCGCCGCTGCCGCGCCGGTCTGTTCCGTGGGGAGCCTGAAGGTCGCCGCCCGGCAGGCCGCCGATCGCCCGTCGGGTACGGGGACCGGGGCGGCGATCGTCGAGTTCACCAACAGCTCGGCCAAGGCCTGCGTCCTCAAGGGTCATCCGACCGTCGCGGGAGCCGGCAACGGCTCTCCGGAGAAGAACGCCCCGCTCTCCGTCACGAACACCGGAACCGCCTCGCCGGTGACGCTGGCCCCCAAGGGCAAGGCATGGGTGAAGCTGACCTTCGTACAGGTGCAGGGGGAGGCCGACGGGTTCTGCGAATCCGGTGCGGAGCCCGTGGTGTACCCCACGCTCGTCATCGGCCTGCCGGGCGCGGGGAAGCATCAGGTCGCCCTGGACGACGGCCAGTTCGCGCAGTGCGACAACAAGGTGACCGTCACCGCGGTATCCGCGGTCAAGCCCACCTGACCCGGTCAGCGCCCCTCGGCGGACGCTCCGAGCGATCTCACACCGTCAGCGGCACCGGGTGGATCTCGTCCGCCATGTGCCCCGTGCGCTCGTGGACGCGCAGGACGGCCTCCGCCGAGGGCCCTTCGGAGAGGCAGTAGACGGTTCCGGACTCCGGGTCCGCCCAGGCCCGTTCGAAGTGCACGCCCTCTTCGCCCTCGATGGCGAGGTCCGCCCGGTGGGCCTCGAGGAGCTGGTCGGCGGTGATGCCGTGCATGTCGTGGTGGACGTCCATGAAGCGGGTCATGACTGCCCGCCCCCTTCCAGTCGCCGTGCCTGTGCCTGTGCCTGTGCCTGTGCCTGTGCGTGTGCTTGCGCGTGTGCCCGTGCTGTGCCTGCGTCCGCGACTTGCGCGGCTGCACTTCCATGCTGCGCTCGCGCTCCCCGCGCGGCGACCGGACGCGGAGCGGTCCGGGCATGACGAGGGGCCCGGTGCCGGTATCGGCGCCGGGCCCCTCGTTCACCCGCGTTCGTCGTACGGCTTCAGCCGCACTGGCAGGGGTTGCCCGACTGGCACCCGCAGCCGCACCCGGAACCGCAGCCGCACGCGCCGATGAGCATCAGGTTCCTGATCTCGGCGGGCTGCTCGGTCGGGCGTTCCTGTGCGGGGTCGGGCGTGGGAGTGATGGGGGACTCGGCCATGGGTTCCTCCCGGAGGCGTAGGACCTGTGCCCATTGCATGCCCGTTCCGCTGGGCGCATCAACGGCTCAACGGCGCACAGCGGCTTGCGAGCGCCCTGAGGAGATCCGGTACGCCCCCGCCGGACGACCCCCGCGGTCACCTACTCACCGCCGCAGGCTCCCGGTCACCCACTCACCGTCGAAGCCTCGGGTCACACGCTCACCGTCCGGCTCAGACTCCCTCTGCCGCCGTCCCCGTCCCCGTCCCCGTGCCCGCTCCGGTCGTCGGCTGGATGTCCGGCTGGATCTCCGGCTGGAGCTCGTCCGCGTGCTCGCCCGTCACCAGGAACACCACGCGCTTGGCGACGGCCACCGCGTGGTCGGCGAAGCGCTCGTAGTAGCGGCCCAGCAGCGTGACGTCGACGGCGGTCTCGATGCCGTGCTTCCAGCGGTCGTCCAGCAGGTGCTGGAAGAGGGTGCGGTGCAGGAGGTCCATCGCGTCGTCGTCCGACTCCAGCTGGAGGGCGAGGTCGACGTCCTTGGTGACGACGACCTCCGCCGCCTTCGCCATCAGGCGCTGCGCGAGCTGGCCCATCTCCAGGATGGTGGCGTGCAGGTCCTGCGGGACCGCGCGGTTCGGGAAGCGCAGCCGCGCCAGCTTCGCCACGTGCTGGGCGAGGTCGCCGGAGCGCTCCAGGTCGGCCGACATCCGCAGCGACGTGACGACGATCCGCAGGTCCGTCGCCACCGGCTGCTGCCGGGCCAGCAGTGCTATCGCCCGTGCCTCCAGGTCGTGCTGGAGCTCGTCGACCTTCTTGTCGGCCTCGATGACGCTCTCGGCGAGCTTCAGGTCGGCGTCGAGAATGGCGGTCGTGGCGCGTCCGATCGCCGACCCGACCAGCCGGGCCATCTCCACCAGGCTGTCGCCGATCGAGTCCAGTTCCTCGTGGTACGCGTCCCGCATCAGGGTTCCCTCTCGTACGTCGTGCTTGGGGTTCGGGTTCGGTTCCGGGGGCCAGAACCGGCCGCGAACCGGGTCGTAACCGGCTGCTGCACCGGCGCCGACCGGCCGTGGAACCGGTGCTGCGAACCCCACGGTGCCACGCTCCGCCCCGTACGCGTCGATTTCCGGCACCCCAAATGAACCACCACTGGCTCCAAGGTGAACTCTGGGCGACGAGTGTTCGAGGTCGCACCTCGATAGCTGTGGCCAGGACCGATCGCGTGCCTAACCTGGTGGCATGGACGTGAACGCGGCGGTCGCCGCAGCGGCAGCGATCGCCGGGGTACTCACCGGTGTCATCGCCATGCTGGCGTTCCGCTGGAGCGAGCGGGAACAGAAGCGCCCCACGCGCACCTCGCTGCACACGGACCCGGTGCTTCCGCCGGGTGTGGACACCGTCCTCTCCGTGCTTCGCTCCTCCGCCGTCGTGCTCGACGAGGCCGACGCCGTCGTGAAGGCCAGCTCCGCCGCCTATGCCCTCGGGCTGGTGCGCGGCGGCCGGCTCAGCGTCGAGCCGATGCTCAAGATGGCCCGGGACACCAGACGCGACGGAGAGATACGCCAGGTCGAGCTGGACCTTCCCCGGCGCGGGACCGGGCGCGGCGAGGCTCTCGCCGTGTCCGCCAGAGTGGCCCCGCTGGGCTCCCGGCTGGTCCTCCTTCTCGTGGAGGACCTCACCGAGGCCCGTCGTATCGAGGCGGTCCGGCGGGACTTCGTGGCGAACGTCAGCCATGAGCTGAAGACCCCGGTCGGCGCGCTCTCCCTTCTCTCCGAGGCCGTCATGGACGCCTCGGAGGATCCGGAGGCGGTGGAGCGGTTCGCCGGCCGTATGCAGATCGAGGCGACCCGGCTGACCAGCCTGGTCCAGGAGCTCATCGACCTCTCCAGGGTCCAGAACGACGATCCTCTCGAGGACGCCGAACCGGTCGGCATCGACGAGCTGGTCGCCGAGGCCGTCGACCGCTGCCGTCACCAGGCCGGGACCAAGCAGATCACCATGGCCGCCGGCGGCACCGCCGACCTGCGCGTCTTCGGGAACCGGGGCCAGCTGGCCGCCGCCCTCGGCAACCTGGTCGAGAACGCCGTCAACTACTCGCCCGCCCGGACCCGCGTCGGCATAGCCGCCCGCCGGGTGAGCGCGCCGGGCGGCGACCTGATCGAGATCGCCGTGACCGACCAGGGCATCGGCATCTCCGACAAGGACAAGGAGCGCATCTTCGAGCGCTTCTACCGCGTCGACCCGGCCCGCTCCCGCCAGACGGGCGGTACGGGGCTCGGGCTGGCGATCGTCAAGCACGTGGCCGCCTCGCACGGCGGGGAGGTCACGGTGTGGAGCGCCGAGAACCAGGGCTCCACGTTCACCCTGCGGCTGCCGGAGGCGGGCGTGGCCCGCGACCGCGCACAGCAGCATCCCGACCCGGACGAGGTCGACGACGTCGACGACCTCGGTGACGTCGACGACGTCGACGGCCTCGACGAGGTCGGTCACTCCTCCCCTCACCGCTCCACCCAGTCACCACCCCGCGCCTCATCCCCCGATTCGTCCGCGTACCGGACGCTTTCCGCCCCGGAGGTCCTTCCGTGACCCGAGTGCTCGTCGTCGAGGACGAGGAGTCCTTTTCCGACGCCCTGTCCTACATGCTCCGCAAGGAAGGCTTCGAGGTCGCCATCGCGGCCACCGGGCCCGACGGACTCGACGAGTTCGAGCGCAACGGCGCCGACCTCGTACTTCTCGACCTGATGCTGCCGGGCCTGCCCGGTACGGAGGTGTGCCGTCAGCTGCGCGGCCGCTCCAACGTCCCCGTGATCATGGTGACCGCGAAGGACAGCGAGATCGACAAGGTCGTCGGCCTGGAGATAGGAGCCGACGACTACGTCACCAAGCCCTTCTCGTCGCGCGAGCTGGTCGCCCGTATCCGGGCCGTCCTGCGCCGCCGGGGCGAGCCGGAGGAGGTGACCCCGGCGGCCCTGGAGGCCGGCCCGGTCCGTATGGACGTCGACCGCCACGTCGTGACGGTTTCCGGCTCCAAGGTCGACCTGCCCCTGAAGGAGTTCGACCTCCTGGAGATGCTGCTGCGCAACGCCGGCCGCGTCCTGACCCGTATGCAGCTCATCGACCGGGTCTGGGGCGCCGACTACGTGGGCGACACCAAGACCCTCGACGTCCACGTCAAGCGCCTGCGCGCCAAGATCGAGCCCGACCCGGGCGCCCCGCGCTACCTGGTGACGGTCCGCGGCCTGGGCTACAAGTTCGAGCCGTAGACCGGCCGCGGTCGCGGCCGCTCCCGCCGACGGACGGAGTCCGGCGCAGCACTGCGAAGCCCGCGCAGCGGTGCGAGGGGTGCGTCGGGGATGGTGCTCGAGCCCGACCCGGGTGCTCCGCGCTACCTGGTGACGGTCCGCGGCCTGGGCTACAAGTTCGAGCCGTAGACCGGACCGGCCGCGGCCGGTCCCGCCGACGGCGAGGGGTGCGTCGGGGATGGGCGGGCAAGCAAGGAGGGCGGCGCCCTGTGTGGGGTGCCGCCCTTCTGTGCGTGTGTGCGTACGAGGTCAGTGACCGGCGGCCGCCGACTCCGACTCCGACGCGGAGGCCGAGTCCGACGGGGAGGCCGAGCCGGACTCCGCGGAGCCGCCCTCGGCGGCCGCGCCCGAAGCCGACGCGGACGGGGACGCCGACGCGCTCTCGGCAGGGGACTCCGCGGCGCTCGGGATGTCGCTCGGACCCCACTTGGTGAAGTAGCTCTCGGCGGGGACGACGAAGGCGCGCAGGCTGATCGCGCCGGTCTCGCTGAAGGTGAAGGTCACCTTCTGGGCGTCGCCGTCCTTGACGGCCTCACGGCTGCTCGACAGGACGGCGGAGGCGTTGTTCGCGCCGCCGATGACGACCGAGCCGCCGGCCGGGACGGTCAGCCGGCCCTTGCCCTTCGCGGGCGAGAGCGCGGCGGACTTGCCGCCGTCGAGGGTGATGGACTCCAGCGTCTGCGCCTTGCTGCCGCTGTTGAAGACGGTCGCCGAGATCACGGCGGGTCCGGTCGACTCCAGGTCGGGCTGGGTGATGACGATGACGTTCTGCAGCTTGATGTCGCCGACGCTGGTGGCGGCGTTGTCCGGCTTGATCTCCAGGGTCTGGGAGTCGTTGCCGGCCCCACAGGCGGCGAGCGAGGCGATCGAGAACGCGATGGCGGAAGCGGCGAGGGCGCCGCGTCGAAGGCTGCTGCTCACGGCGGCGGCAACTCCTTGTACACACGGACGGCCTTCCTTTGGATAAAGCCGTCCTAAGGGTCTGTCAGCGGCCTTAGGTTACCGAGCCGTTCTCGCGCCACCGCACCCGACCCGCCTCTAGAGCGATCCCGTGCCTCGACGGACGCGCTGAACGGCCTCCGGCACCACCTGTCCCGACCGTCACAAGTGACCCATGAGTCACTTTGGCTTCACCCGCCGTCTTCCTCCTCGTCTCCCTCCTCGTCTTCCTCCCCGTCTTCCCGCTCCTCTTCGCGCTCGTCTTCGCGCTCGTCTTCTCACTTCTCTTCCCGCCTCTCCCTGTCCTCTTCCGGCTCGCCGGTCCATTCGCATAACCGCGCCGGACGTCCGATCGCGGATTTTCGGTGAAGGAATGCGAGGTCGTCCCCGGAATTGATCACGGGTCGGGTCGAGGGGCCGATGATCAATTCCGGAAACGGCTCGTATCCGGCCACGTGAACCGAACGGAGTAGCGGAAGTCGCACTCCTGGAAGCGGACATATGTGGACGTTCGGCCGTTCGGGCGGGGCTCCGGATGTGTGTAACGTGCGCGTTTCTCCCCCCACGGAGAGCGCCTCCGACCTGCGAATACCTGCTTCCGTCGCCCCTCCGCAGCACGTTCCTGTTGCTGTTGTCAAGCCCCGAGATATGCCCTGACCTGCGAAAACGCCATTCAGAACCCGCAGTTTCCGTGTTACCCTGGATAGCCACGGAAGGGGTACCTGTCACATGACGTTCAAGGTTGGCGACACCGTGGTCTATCCCCATCACGGGGCCGCGCTGATCGAGGCCATCGAAACTCGCCAGATCAAAGGCGTGGACAAGACCTACTTGGTGCTGAAGGTCGCCCAGGGTGACCTGACGGTACGTGTGCCAGCGGACAATGCGGAGTTCGTCGGCGTACGTGATGTGGTCGGTCAGGACGGGCTGGACCGGGTCTTCGAGGTGCTGCGCGCGCCGTACGCCGAGGAGCCCACGAACTGGTCGCGTCGTTACAAGGCAAATCTGGAGAAGCTCGCCTCCGGCGATGTCATCAAGGTCGCGGAAGTCGTGCGTGACCTGTGGCGTCGTGAGCGCGAGCGCGGACTCTCCGCCGGTGAGAAGCGCATGCTCGCCAAGGCCCGCCAGATCCTGGTGAGCGAGCTCGCTCTCGCGGAGAACACCAACGAGGACAAGGCCGAAGCCCTGCTCGACGAGGTGCTCGCGTCCTGAGCTCGACGCGTTTTTCGAGTGCTGAAGCCGGCCCGAGACCGGTCTCCGCACGCTGAAGAACACGCACACTGAAGAACACTGAAATGCCGCGGTGCCCGATGACGAATTTCCCGTCGCCGGGCGCTGCGGCATGTTCGCGCCAGGACAACCGCCGCACGCCGTACCCCCACAGGGGTGGTCGGTCGATACTGCCCCCGAAGCGCCCCCGATAATGCGACCGATGCTTCGATACTTGGTGTGCCGGGCCCGGGCTGCTGCCTCGACCGGCACGTCACGGAAGGGTCCGGTCAAGGCGTCGCGCCCGGCACTTCCAGGGCCATACCCACGCCAGGCCGGAACACAAACCTGACAGGAACCGATGTCTGACGATTCGCGTCCTCTCCCCACGCCCACCCGCACGGCCGCGGTGATTCCGGCCGCCGGGCGGGGTGTCCGCCTCGGTCCGGGTGCCCCCAAGGCGCTCCGCACGCTGGGCGGCACGCCCATGCTGATCCACGCGGTGCGCGCCCTCGCCGCCTCCCGCGCCGTCTCCCTGGTCGTCGTCGTGGCCCCGCCGGACGGCACCGCCGAGGTGAAGTCGCTGCTCGACGCACACGCGCTGCCCGACCGCACCGACTTCCTGGTCGTGCCCGGCGGTGACTCCCGCCAGGAGTCCGTGAAGCTCGGCCTGGACGCGCTGCCGCCCGGCCACGACATCGTCCTGGTGCATGACGCCGCCCGGCCCCTCGTCCCCGTCGACACGGTGGACGCCGTGATCGAGGCCGTACGTGACGGAGCCCCCGCCGTGGTGCCGGCGCTGCCGCTCGCGGACACCGTCAAGGAGGTCGAACCGGCCGGGACCGCCGGCGACCCCGAGCCGGTCGTCGCGACGCCCGAGCGCGCCCGCCTCCGTGCCGTGCAGACCCCGCAGGGCTTCGACCGGGCCACCCTGATCCGCGCCCACGAGTCGGTCACGGAGAACGTCACCGACGACGCGAGCATGGTCGAGCAGCTGGGGCTGACGGTCGTGGTCGTTCCCGGCCACGAGGAGGCCTTCAAGGTCACCCGGCCCCTCGACCTGGTCCTCGCGGAGGCGGTCCTGGCCCGCAGGAGGCTCAACGATGGCTACTGAGGCGCGGCCCGTGCTTCCCCAGGTCGGCATCGGCACCGACATCCACGCCTTCGAGGAGGGCCGCGAGCTGTGGTGCGCGGGCCTGAAGTGGGAGGGAGAGGGCCCCGGGCTGGCCGGGCACTCCGACGCGGACGTCGTCGCGCACGCCGCCTGCAACGCGCTCTTCTCCGCGGCCGGCCTCGGTGACCTGGGGCAGCACTTCGGCACCGGACGCCCCGAGTGGTCCGGCGCCTCGGGCGTCACCCTGCTCACGGAGGCGGCCCGGATCGTCCGCGCGGCCGGCTTCGTCATCGGCAACGTCGCCGTACAGGTCGTCGGACCCCGCCCCAAGATCGGTAAGCGGCGCGACGAGGCGCAGAAGATCCTCTCCGAGGCGGCGGGCGCGCCGGTGTCGGTGTCGGGTGCGACGACGGACGGGCTCGGGTTCCCGGGACGCGACGAGGGCCTGATGGCGATCGCGACGGCGCTGGTGGCGCGTACCGGCTGAGCGGCGCCGTCGGCACCGGCCGACATATGCCATGGCATGTCACGAATGTGTGGCCCTTGGGTGGAAGGGGCTCGGGGCATTGCTCCACGCCCACTACCCTGGAGAGGTGACCATTCGCCTGTACGACACCAGTGCCCGGCAGATCCGTGACTTCGCCCCGCTCCAGCCGGGTTGTGTCTCGATCTACCTCTGTGGTGCCACCGTGCAGGCGGCTCCGCACATCGGGCACATCCGTTCGGGCCTGAACTTCGACATCATGCGCCGGTGGTTCGCCCACCGCGGCTACGACGTCACGTTCATCCGCAACGTCACCGACATCGACGACAAGATCATCGCCAAGTCGCACGACCAGGGCCGCCCCTGGTGGTCGATCGGGTACGAGAACGAGCGGGCGTTCAACGACGGCTACCAGGCGCTGGGTTGCCTGCCGCCGACGTACGAGCCGCGCGCCACCGGGCACGTCCCCGAGATGATCGAGATGATGCGCGGGCTGATCGAGCGCGGTCACGCCTACGAGTCCGAGGGCAACGTCTACTTCGACGTGCGCTCGTTCCCGGGCTACCTGGAGCTGTCCAACCAGGACCTCGACGACCTGCGTCAGCCCTCGGGCGAGGGCGAGACCGGCAAGCGCGACCAGCGCGACTTCGCGCTGTGGAAGTCGGTCAAGCCGGGCGAGCCGAGCTGGGAGACCCCCTGGGGCCGCGGGCGTCCCGGCTGGCACCTCGAGTGCTCGGCGATGGCGCACAAGTACCTGGGCCCCGTCTTCGACATCCACGGCGGCGGACTCGACCTGATCTTCCCGCACCACGAGAACGAGATCGCCCAGGCCAAGGCCTACGGCGACGAGTTCGCCCGGTACTGGGTGCACAACGCCTGGGTCACCATGGCCGGCGAGAAGATGTCGAAGTCGCTGGGCAACAGCGTCCTCGTCTCCGAGATGGTGAAGCAGTGGCGCCCGATCGTGCTGCGCTACTACCTCGGTACGCCCCACTACCGCTCGATGATCGAGTACAGCGAGGAGTCGCTGCGCGAGGCCGAGTCGGCGTTCGCGCGGATCGAGGGCTTCGTGCAGCGCGTCGTCGAGAAGGCCGGGGGAGTCGTCGAGCCGGCGGCCGAGGTCCCGCCCGCATTCGCCGAGGCGATGGACGACGACCTGGGTGTCCCGCAGGCGCTCGCCATCGTGCACACGACGGTCCGGCAGGGGAACTCGGCCCTCGCCGCCGACGACAAGGAAGCCGCCGTGGCCCGCCTCGCCGAGGTCCGTGCCATGCTCGGTGTCCTCGGTCTGGACCCGCTCGACGCCCACTGGGCCGGCGAGGAGAGCCGGGGTGAGGACCTGCACGGCGTGGTCGACAGCCTCGTACGACTCGTCCTCGACCAGCGCGAGTCGGCCCGCGCGCGCAAGGACTGGGCGACCGCGGACGCCATTCGCGACCAGCTCGCCCAGTCCGGCCTGGCCATCGAGGACGGCCCGCAGGGGCCGCGCTGGAGCCTCGGCCCGCGGTAGGGCGGCCCCGGGGCTGTCCTTGATCGACTGTGCCGCCCGGCCTTCCGGGCGGCACACTGCATAAGACGTACGTACGAAAAGCTCACGGAGACGAGAGACTCATGGCAGCCAACAACCGCCGCATGTCCGGCAAGAAGGGCGCGCAGGTCGGCAGTGGCGGCCAGCGGCGCCGGGGCCTGGAGGGCAAGGGTCCCACCCCGCCCGCCGAGATGCGCAAGAAGCACAAGGCGAACCGCATCGCGACCGCCAAGGCGAAGCAGGCCGTGCGCCGGCCCGCACAGCGCGGCCGTGGCGGCAAGGGCACGTCCGAGATGGTCGTCGGCCGCAACTCCGTCGTCGAGGCGCTGCGCGAGGGCGTGCCCGCGACGATGCTCTACGTGCAGCAGTTCATCGACAACGACGAGCGGGTGCGCGAGGCGCTCCAGCTCGCCGCCGAGCGCGGTGGCATCCACCTCATGGAGGCCCCGCGTCCCGAGCTGGACCGCATGACCAACGGCCTCAACCACCAGGGCCTGGTCCTCCAGGTCCCGCCGTACGAGTACGCGCACCCCGAGGACCTGGCGTCGACCGCCTACGACCACGGCGAGGACCCGCTGATCGTCGCCCTCGACGGTGTGACCGACCCGCGCAACCTGGGTGCCGTCGTCCGCTCCGTCTCCGCCTTCGGCGGTCACGGCGTCGTCGTCCCCGAGCGCCGCGCGGCCGGTATGACGGCCGGCGCCTGGAAGACGTCCGCCGGTGCGGCCGCCCGTACCCCGGTCGCCCGCGCCACCAACCTCACCCGCGCCCTGGAGGCCTACAAGAAGGCCGGTATCGCGGTCGTCGGCCTGGCCGCCGACGGTGAGCACGAGGTCGGCACGCTGAAGGCCCTGGACGGACCGGTCGTCATCGTCGTCGGCAGCGAGGGCAAGGGCCTCTCCCGCCTGGTCGGCGAGACCTGCGACTTCCGGGTGCGGATCCCGATGCCGGGTGGCGCGGAGTCCCTCAACGCGGGTGTGGCGGCCGGGATCGTGCTGTACGAGGCGGCTCGGCGCCGGGGCTGAGGCAGTCCGGGCTGCGCCGGCCCGGGCCGGCGCAGCCCGCCGGTCGGAGGCCGGCGCAGCCCTGCGCAGCCGCGTCGCGTGCGAGGGCGGCAGAGGGAGACGGTGCACTCACGGTTCACTCGGACGGGTTAATCCCGGCGAGTAGTGCAACCTTGACGGAGCCCGGACAGATCCGGCGGGTCAAAGCAGTGTCCTAAACACACGTCACTCGGTTAGATGAGTGTGGACACCAGAACACCCCGCACACCCACGGGGGACCGCTCGTCGGGATTCGACGACGCTCCCGCGCTGAGCATGGTGAAGGTGCCGAGCGATCCGGCGCAGATCATCGTCAGCCACGCGAGCTTCCGCGTGCAGCTGGGCGCGTCGGCGCGGCGTAACCAATCCCCGCGGATCGCCCGGCACGTGAGCGCCATCGATGACACCGCGCGCATGGCCGCCGTCGGGGCGGTCGGCAGAGCGGGCGCCGCTTCCGGTGGCCGTCGGCGGGCCGTCGTCTGGAGCGGCAAGTCCGCCCCGGACGACACCGGCGCCCACCGACTGCTGCAGGCCGTGCGGGCAGGCAGCGTCGGCCACGGCGAACCGCCCGGTGCCGACGCCGGAGCCACCCAGGTCATCCCCCGCGTCGGCATGGGCGGCCGCGGGTACGACGGCGACCTCGCCGCGCAGACCCTCGAGACCCCGATCGTCGGCGCCCAGCGGACGCCCGTCGACGGCGCCCAGCGGATCCTGCCGAACATGCGAGGCGTCGGCAGCGCCTACGACGAACCCGCCTACGACGACGGCCAGTTCGAGGACTTCGGGGAAGCCGACGTCGACCCGGACCCGGCGCCGCGGAGCCGGCGGCAGGGCGAGGACCCCGCCCGGCACGCCTACTACCCGGGCCGCCGGATGAACCTCGGCGTGGTCCTGCTCCCGCTGCGCGTCTTCCTCGGCTTCATCTCCATCTACGCCGGCATGGGCAAGCTGTGCGACCCCGTCTACTTCGACGGCGGCAAGCGCGGCTCCATGGTGAAGTGGCTCAACACCCTGCACCCGTGGGAAGTCGCCGAGCCGCTGCGCCAGTTCGCCCTGCACCACCCCGTCGGCTCCGGCCTCGTCATCGCCTTCCTCCAGGTCGTCGTGGGCGTGCTGACGGTCCTGGGCTGCTGGCAGCGGGTCGCCGCGGTCGTCGGCGCCGGGCTCTCGGCGGCGCTCATCGTCACCGTCAGCTGGAAGACCGTCCCGGTCTACGACACCCCCGACATCATCTACCTCGCCGCCTGGTCGCCGCTGGTCATCGCCGGCGCCCCCGTCTACTCGGTGGACGGCCGGCTCGCCGCCGGTGCGTGGCGTCGGCTCGGTCCGCGCTCCGACCTGTGGGAGCTGCGCCGTTACGTGCTGCGTCGTGGCGCCCTGGTGACCGCGATCGCCGTCGGGCTCACCCTGCTCGTCGGCTCGCTGCTCGGCGGCGCCGTCCGCGACGCCGACCGGGTGGTCGTCCCCGGCCCGGGCGAGCCCCCGCGCAACGAGCTGCCCGGCTCCCCGCTGCC
Source organism: Streptomyces sp. NBC_00016 (assembly GCF_045040885.1). NCBI lineage: Bacteria > Bacillati > Actinomycetota > Actinomycetes > Kitasatosporales > Streptomycetaceae > Streptomyces > Streptomyces sp. NBC_00016. The sequence continues at coordinate 5,417,480 of NZ_CP108304.1, forward strand.
GGAGAAGTCCGGCACGCACAAGGCGTCCCGGCAGCCCGCCGCGTCCAGCTCGCCCACTCAGGGCGCCACCTCGGCGGCCCCGACGGCGGGCACGGACAGCGAGCCCTCGAAGGCGCAGGACTCCGGCACCACCGGCAGCGGAGACGCCGGCGCGCCCAGCCAGACGCAGGGCACCGCGGGCGAGGCCCCTCCGGAGCAGTCCACTCCCGTGGAGCAGGCGCCCGCCACCAGCTCCGGCCCGTCCTCCGGTGGCTCCGCCACCTCAGGCGGTTCGACGAGCGGCGGCGGTGGCGGCTCTGACGGGGGCTCGTCCTCCTCCGGCCAGCCGGGCCTGGTGGGCGGCTTGCTCGGGTAGCGCGGAACTGAAGAAGGGCCAGGGTGCCGTGCGCTGACAAGCGCACGACACCCTGGCCCTTCTGCTTTTTGAGGGGCGCGGGGAACTGCGCGACCAGCCCCATCCGGGCCGGTGGCCGACAACGAACCGCTCCGCTCCACCCGCGGAGCGACTCAGCGGCTCAGCGGCTCAGCGCCGCCAGTTCCTTCGCCGCCTCCGTGAGGTCCTTCGCGGTGTCGATGGCCCGCCAGTACGCCCCCTGCGGGAGCGGGAACCCGGCCAGCCGCCGTTCGCGGGCGAGGTGCGGGAACGTCGTCCGCTCGTGGTCCCCGCGCTCGGGGAGCAGGCCGGCGAACGCGGGGGAGAAGACGTAGACGCCCGCGTTGATCTCGTACGTGGTGGGCGGCGCCTCGATGAAGTCCGTGATGTGGCCGAACCCGTCCGTCTGCACCGCGCCCCACGGAATACGCGGACGCGCCAGCGCGAGGGTCGCTATGGCGTCGCGCTCGGTGTGGAAGTCGGCCATCTCGCGCAGCGAGAAGCGGGTCCAGATGTCGCCGTTGGTGGCGTACCAGGGCCGGTCGGGGTGGGGCAGGTGGGCGGCCGCGTACTTCAGCCCGCCGCCGCGGCCCAGGGGCTCGTTCTCGACGACGGTGGTGACCTTGACGGGCAGGTCGGCCGACTTCAGCCAGTCCTGGAGGACCTCGGCGAGGTGGCCGCAGGAGACGACGACGTCGGTGACGCCCTCCTCGGCGAGCCAGACGAGCTGATGGCCGATGATCGGCGTCCCCGTGCCGGGGATCTCGACCATCGGCTTGGGCCGGTCGTCGGTGTACGGACGCAGCCGGGATCCCTGGCCACCGGCCAGGATGACGGCTTGCGTGGGGCGGGACGCGGCGTGCGGATCGGTCATGCCCGCACTGTACGTGCCGCTTGTTCCGGGGCGTGCGGCTCCCCCGGAGGGAACCGCACGCCCCGGTCGCTACGGCCGGCCCGGCGGCCCGGTGGCTCAGCCCCGGGCCGCCAGGACGCCCGAGGCGAAGGCCGTGTCGCACACCGGGCGGGAGTACGACTGGGCGCGCGAGGGGCCGTACACGCGGACGGCCGCCCGGCCCAGGGCGCGGGCGATGGAGGAGCAGTGCTTCGCCAGCGACGGCTTGCCGTTCACGGCGGCCTGGAGGTGGGTCAGGGCGACGCCCGGATCCTTCTCCTGGAGCTCGGTCAGCAACTGGTCGCGCAGCACGTCCTGCGGGGCCTTGGCGGCCTGGTGCGAGGACTGCTGTGCGGCGGAGACGTCGGAGGCGGTGAGCACCGAATCCGAGGGGTTCCCCGACCAGTTGACCCGGGTGACCGCGAGGGTCCCGGAGAGCACCATGACGACGGGCAGGACGAGGGCGAGCGAGCGGCCGATCCGGCGGGCTGGGCCGCCCTGGCCGCGGCGCGTGCGCTGGGTGGTGGAGTGGTTCGCGGAGTGCTTCACGCGTGAGAGGGTAGCGTGCAGTAATGATTTGGCGACATTTAGTCACCCGGACGGGGGATGAAGCCGTGCTCCCTTTTGGGTAAGGGGTTGACGGACCTCGGTCGAAATGTCCGCTGTGCCGGGGATTTTCGCGGGCAGGGAAAAGGGCCCCGCAGCAGGCTGCGGGGCCCTTTTCGTCAACCCGGGTGAATCACCCGGGTTCAAACCGGGTCAGTCGGAGAGACGCGCACCCGTCGACGTCGAGAAGACGTGGGTCTCGCCCGCGCGCGGGACGACGTGCAGCGTGCTGCCCTTCTCCGGGACGTCACGGCCGCCGACGCGGACCACGAGGTCCTTCGACTCGCTGCCGACCTTGGCGGTGCCGTAGACGAAGGCGTCGGAGCCGAGCTCCTCGACCACGTTCACGACGACCGCGAGGCCCGTGTCGGCGTCGGCGCCGGCCACGTCGAAGTGCTCGGGGCGGACACCGACGGTGACCGTCTTGTCGGTGGCGGCGGCGAGCGCGTCACGCTGGACCGGGACCACCGAGTTGCCGAACTTCACGCCGCCGTCGGCGATCGGCACCTCGACGAGGTTCATCGCCGGGGAGCCGATGAAGCCGGCCACGAAGAGGTTCGCGGGCCGGTCGTACATGTTGCGCGGGGTGTCGACCTGCTGGAGCAGACCGTCCTTGAGGACCGCCACGCGGTCGCCCATGGTGAGGGCCTCGACCTGGTCGTGGGTGACGTAGACGGTGGTGATGCCGAGGCGGCGCTGCAGCGAGGCGATCTGCGTACGCGTCGAGACGCGGAGCTTGGCGTCCAGGTTGGACAGCGGCTCGTCCATGAGGAAGACCTGCGGCTCACGCACGATGGCGCGGCCCATCGCGACACGCTGGCGCTGACCACCCGAGAGGGCCTTCGGCTTGCGGTCCAGGTACTCGGTGAGGTCGAGGATCTTCGCGGCCTCTTCGACCTTCTGCCGGATCTCCGCCTTGTTGACGCCGGCGATCTTGAGCGCGAAGCCCATGTTGTCGGCGACCGACATGTGCGGGTAGAGGGCGTAGTTCTGGAACACCATGGCGATGTCCCGGTCCTTGGGCGGCAGGTGCGTGACGTCGCGGTCGCCGATGCGGATCGCACCGCCGTTGACGTCCTCGAGCCCCGCGAGCATGCGGAGCGAGGTGGACTTGCCGCAGCCGGACGGGCCGACCAGGACGAGGAACTCGCCGTCCGCGATGTCGATCTCGAGAGCGTCGACGGCGGGCTTGGTGGAACCCGGGTAGATCCGGGTCGCCTTGTCGAACGTGACAGTGGCCATGGTGAAGGGCCCCCTTCTACCGGCAGGAACGTGCCGGACGATCCGTTGTAGGAAGGTGGTTGGTGTAGTCCACATGAGCGAACTGGGTCAGGACGGTACCTGGCGTTTCCCGGTCTGTCAGTACCCGGAGGCATGTGAACTTCGCGGAAACTTTCGAGTGGGGCGGAGCCGCCCGCTGGTCAGAGCCGCGCGGACCGCGGAAGTCCGTGGCCCGGGGAAAGCGCGGCTGTGTACAGTGGTCCCGCCCTCGCGTGCGTGCGGTGGCGCGCGATGCCTCCTTAGCTCAGCTGGCCAGAGCAGCTCACTTGTAATGAGCAGGTCGTCGGTTCGAATCCGACAGGGGGCTCTCTGAAAAGCCCAGGTCAGCTCTTGTGCGACCTGGGCTTTCCCCTGCCCGCGACCCGTGATTCGCCGATACTGGGCCGGGTGAGACGGCTCTGCGGGCTTTCCGGCGTCCGGCGGGCGGTGTGGGCGTACGTCCGCAGCGCGCCCGGCACCTATGTGTGGCTGGCGGTCCTGTTCGTCACCACGGTGGCTCTGCACCACATGTCGCCGGAGTTCGAGCAGGAGTTCCTGCGGCAGCGGTCCACCAACATCCATGAGCTGTCCCGGCACCCGGTGCGGGTGCTGGTGGCGAGCGCGATGTGGATCGACGGCGGGTACTGGCTGCCGTACGCGGTGCTGTACTCCGTCTTCCACGCCCGGGCCGAGCGGTGGCTGGGCACCGCGCGGTGGCTGGCGGTGTGCGCGGCCGCGCATGTGCTGGCGACGCTGATCAGCGAGGGGGCACTGGCGAAGGCGATCGGGGACGGGCTCGCCCCGCAGTCGGCGGTCAACACCCTCGACGTCGGGGTGAGTTACGCGCTGTCGGGGGTGGTGGCGGTGCTCGCCTACCGCATCGGTCCGCCCTGGCGGTACGGGTATCTCGCGGCCGTGCTCGTCTTCTACGGCTTCCCGCTGACCGCCGAACCGACCTTCACGGACTTCGGCCACTTCGTCTCCGTCCTCGTCGGGCTGGCGTGTTGTCCGCTGGTCAGAGGGCGCGAAAGAGTACGGAATCCGAAGGAGACAGCGCCTGTGCCGCCGGGTTAACGTCCGGCCATGAGCAGCTCGGCAAGCGGTGTCGTGGACGGCGTCGTCAATGGCGGCATCTCCTTCTGGTACGCGGACGACGGCCTTCCGGCGGTGCGGGAGCCGCTCGCCGGTGACGCCTCCGCCGATGTCGTGATCGTCGGCGGCGGGTACACGGGGCTGTGGACGGCGTACTACCTGAAGAAGGCGGCGCCCTTCCTGCGGATCACCGTCCTGGAGCAGAGGTTCTGCGGATACGGCGCCTCGGGGCGCAACGGCGGCTGGCTGTACAACGGCATCGCCGGCCGGGACCGATACGCGAAGCTGCACGGCCACGAGGCCGCCGTACGGCTCCAGCGGGCGATGAACGACACCGTCGACGAGGTCGTCCGGGCGGTGGCGGAGGAGGGCTTCGACGCCGGTGTCCACCGGGGCGGGGTGCTGGAGGTGGCCCGGACCCCCGCGCAACTGGCGCGGCTGAAGGACTTCCACGCGCACGAGCTGTCGTACGGGGAGCGGGACCGCGAGCTGTACGGCGCCCGGGAGACGGCCGAGCGGGTGCGGGTGGCGGGCGCCGTGGGGTCGAGCTGGACCCCGCACGGGGCGCGGGTGCACCCGGTGAAGCTGGTCAAGGGGCTTGCGGCGGCCGTGGAGGCGCTGGGGGTGGAGATCCGTGAGTCGACCCCGGTGACGGAGATCCTCCCGGGCCGGGCGGTGACGCCGTACGGGACCGTGCGGGCGCCGTACGTGCTGCGCTGCACGGAGGGGTTCACGGCCGCGTTGCAGGGTGAGCGGCGGACCTGGCTGCCCATGAACTCCTCGATGATCGCCACCGAGCCGCTCACCGACGAGCAGTGGGCGGCGGTCGGCTGGTCGGGGCGGGAGGCGCTCGGCGACATGGCGCACGCCTACATGTACGCCCAGCGCACGGCGGACGGCCGGATCGCGCTCGGCGGGCGCGGGGTGCCCTACCGCTTCGGCTCGCGGACGGACAACGACGGACGCACGCAGCTGGAGACCGCCGGGGCGCTGCGCGAGATCCTGGTCGGGTTCTTCCCGGCGCTGGCCGGGGTGCGGGTCGCGCACGCCTGGTCCGGGGTGCTGGGCGTGCCGCGCGACTGGTGCGCGACGGTCACGCTGGACCGGGCCACGGGCCTCGGCTGGGCGGGCGGTTACGTCGGCTCCGGCGTCGCCACCGCGAACCTGGCCGCGCGGACCCTGCGCGACCTGGTGCGGCTCGACTCGGGCCAGGAGGGCCGCACCGACCTCACCGACCTGCCCTGGGTCGGCCACAAGGTGCGCAGGTGGGAGCCGGAGCCGCTGCGCTGGCTGGGGGTGCGGGGCATGTACGCGACCTACCGGGCGGCGGACCGGCGGGAGACGGAGCGCCACGCGCCGGGGTCCTCACGGCTGGCGCGGGTCGCGGACCGGGTGGCGGGACGCCACTGACGCAGGCCCCTGCCTCGACCCCGGACCCCTTGCCGCTCCCGGCCCGCCGGGAGCTGGGCGGTCAGCCCACCGATTCCGGTACGGCCGCCGCCGGGGCATGTCTCGGGGGGCCGGTGGTGACCATCAGGCCCGCCACCAGGCCGGCCAGCAGCATGATTCCGGCGGCCCACCAGATGGCCACCGTGTAGCCGTGCACGGTGGCCTCGGCGGCGACCTGGGACCGGCGCGCGGGGCCGGTCAGATGGGCCGAGAGGTAGGCGGTGCTGCTGGTGGTGGCGATCGTGTTGAGCAGCGCGGTGCCGATGGAGCCGCCCACCTGCTGTGAGGTGTTGACGGTGGCGGACGTGACACCGGCGTCCTGAGGGGCGACCCCGGCGGTGGCCGTGGAGAAGACCGGCATGAAGGTCAGGCCCATGCCGAGGCCCATCAGGAGCAGGGCGGGCAGGATCTCGTCGGAGTAGGAGGAGTCCACCGTCATCTGGGTCAGGATCACCATGCCGCCCGCGGCGAGGAGCATGCCGGGGACCATCAGCATGCGCGGCGGCACCCGGTTCATCAGCCGGGCGGAGATCTGGGTGGAACCGATGATGATCGCCAGGGTGAGCGGGAGGAAGGCGAGGCCCGTCCTCAGGGGGGAGTAGCCGAGGATGACCTGCAGGTAGTAGGTCATGAACAGGAACAGTCCGAACATCCCGATGATGGCCAGGCCCATGGTCAGGAAGCAGCCCGCGCGGTTGCGTTCCTTGATGATGTGCAGGGGCAGCAGCGGCACCCGCGCCTTCGTCTGCCACCACACGAACACCGTGAGCAGGACGATCCCGCCCGCGAAGAGCCCCAGCACCAGGGGGTCGGTCCAGCCGCGCGGCTCGGCCTCGCTGAAGCCGTAGACGATCGCGACCAGGCCGCCGCAGCCCAGCACCGCGCCGGGCACGTCGAGACGGACGTCCGCGTGGCCGGGGCGGTCGTGGAGCAGCGCGAGGGCGCCGAACACGGCGACGACGGCGATGGGCACGTTGACGTACAGGCACCAGCGCCAGTCGAGGTACTCGGTGAGCAGGCCGCCGACGATGAAGCCGATCGCGGCGCCGCTGCCGGCGAGGGCGCCGTAGATGCCGAAGGCCTTGCCGCGTTCCCTGGGGTCGGTGAACGTCGTCGTCAGGAGGCTGAGCGCGGAAGGGGCGAGTACGGCCGCGAAGGCGCCCTGGAGGGCGCGGGCGCCGAACAGCATGCCCGAGCCGGTGGCCGCCCCGCCGAGCGCGGAGGCGACGGCGAAGCCGATGAGCCCGATGACGAACGTGCGTTTGCGGCCCACCAGGTCGGCGATCCGGCCGCCGAGCAGCAGCAGGCCGCCGAAGGCCAGGGTGTAGGCGGTGATCACCCACTGGCGGTCGCCGTCGGAGATGCCCAGGTCCTCCTGTGCGGAGGGCAGTGCGATGTTCACGATCGTCGCGTCCAGGACGACCATGAGCTGGGCGAGGGCGATGATCACCAGGCCCCACCAGCGGCGGGGATCGGGTTCGGTGTCGGCGGAGGATTCACCTGTCCGGGTGACACTCATTCCGACAGAACACCATGAATCAGTGCTTATCGCATCCCTGGGCCGGCTGCCACTGGTGGGTCATGGGACCAGGACGACCTTTCCCACCGTTCCGCGGGTCTCCAGCGCCCGGTGCGCGGCGGCGGCCTCGGCGAGCGGGAAGGTCTGCACCGCCGGGGTCAGCCGGCCGGCGGCAGCCTCGGCGAGGGCGCGGAGCTCCAGGGCCCGCAGGCCGCCCGCCTTCTCGATCATCACGGGCCCCAGGACCGATTGGGAGACCCCCTCGACGAAGTAGCCCTTCCCGTCGCGGACGCCCTCGGCGGACCAGCCGAAGACGAGGTGCCTGCCCGCGGGGCCGAGCAGGGCGACGGCCGCACGGGCGACGTCACCGCCCACCCCGTCGAAGACGACGTCGGCGGTGCGGCCGCCCAGCTGGGCGCGGACCTTGGCGGGCCAGGCGGTCTGCGTGTAGTCGACGGCGGGATCGGCGCCGTTCGCCGCGACCCGGGCCACCTTCTCCGGCCCGCCGGCCAGCCCGACGACGGTCGCGCCCGCGTTCTTGGCGTACTGCACCAGGAGCGTGCCGAGGCCGCCCGCGGCCGCGGTGACCACGGCGACGGACCCGGGCCCGAGCTCGGCGAACTGGAGGATCCCCAGCGCCGTACGGCCGGTGCCGATCATGGCGACGGCCTGGGCGGGATCCAGGTTCGGCGGGATCTCGTGCACACGGTCGACGTCGGTGACGGCACGTTCGGCGTACCCGCCGGGCGCGAAGCCGAGATGGGCGACGACGCGCCTGCCGAGCCAGCTGTCGGGGGTGCCCTCGCCGACCGCCTCGACCACGCCGGCGATCTCCCGGCCGGGGATCGTGGGGAGGGTCGTCGGCGTGGGGGCGGGGCCCTGGAGGCCCTCACGCAGGGCGGTGTCCAGGAGGTGGACGCCCACGGCCTCGACGGTGACACGGACCTGGCCGGGGCCGGGCACCGGGTCGGCGACCTCCTCGTAGCGGAGGTTCTCGGCGGGACCGAAGGCGTGGAGGCGGATGGCGTGCATGGTGATCCCCCGTGGGTGGTGGGTCGTGGGTGATGGGTGAGGAGCGGCGGGTCGGGGACGGGCTGTTGCCCGACTGCTCCCACCCTTCAACCTGAACCTTGCTTGAGGTCAAGGGCTTTCCGGCTGCCGGGGAGGGGATGGGGGGAGCGGCGGGGAGGGGAGGGGCCAGGGGGATTGTCAGTGGTGGGGTGCAGCATGGGGGCATGGCGAGGACTGGGACCGGGAGAACCGGCAGGGCCGGCGGCGGCACCGGCGGCAGGGCCGCTGCGGCGGTGAAGGGTGCGCGGCGTCCGGAGGTGCGGCTGCCGCCCCTCGACCCGTACCGGGGCGGGGGGCTGGAGCCCGACGGCGACTACGACGGCGTGGAGTTCCGTGAGCTGGACCTCGCCGGGCAGGACGGCGGGGGCGCCCGCTTCATGGACTGCGCCCTGACGGGCTGCGCGCTGGACGAGACACGGCTGCGCCACACCCGCTTCCTCGACTCGGTCCTCACCGGCATCCGGGGCGTCGGCACCGACCTGGCGGAGGCGACCCTGCGCGATGTGGAGCTGCTCGACGCCCGCCTGGGCGGCACCCAGTTGCACGGCGCCGTCCTGGAACGGGTCGTGATCCGCGGCGGCAAGATCGACTACCTGAACCTGCGGCAGGCGCGGCTGCGGGACGTGGTCTTCGAGTCGTGCGTCCTGGTGGAGCCGGACTTCGGCGGGGCCCGCCTGGAGCGGGTCGAGTTCGTCGACTGCGCCCTGAAGTCCGCCGACTTCACCGCGGCGACCCTGGCGGACGTGGACCTGCGCGGAGCGGTGGAACTGGGCCTCGCGGGAGGCGTGGACCGGCTGTCCGGCGCGGTGATCAGCGCGGCCCAACTACTCGATCTGGCACCCGTGTTGGCTGCCGAGCTGGGGCTCAGGGTGGAGGGCTAGGGCGTGTCCGACCATTCCCGCCGGGCGCGCGACCGGTCGGACACGCCCTAGCGCACCCGGGGGAAGCGGGCTTGCAACGTCCAGATCGCCGGGTTCTCGGCCAGGTCCTCGTGCAGGTCGCTCAGGTCGGCGAGGAGGTCGTGCAGGAAGTCGCGGGCCTCGCGGCGCAGTTCGGCGTGGGAGAAGGTGAGCGGGGGCTCCTCTGTCGGCATCCAGTCGGCCGTGATGTCCACCCAGCCGAAGCGGCGCTCGAACAGCATGCAGTCGGTGGACTCGGTGAAGTCCAGTTCCGCGTACTGCGGGCGGGAGGCGCGGGAGCCCGCCGGGTCCTGGTCGATCAGCTCCACGATGTCGCACAGCGCCCACGCGAAGTCCAGTACCGGCACCCATCCCCAGGCTGTGGACACCTCACGGTCCGCCTTGGTGTCGGCGAGGTAGACGTCGCCGCAGAACAGGTCGTGGCGGAGGCTGTGGACGTCCGCGCGCCGGTAGTCCTTCTGCGGCGGGTCCGGGAAGCGGTTGGAGAGGGCGTAGCCGATGTCGAGCACGTAGGCGATGGTGTCACGCCCCCGCGCAGGGGCCGGCCGTCCCCATAAGATCACTGACATGTCCCGATCCGTGCGTCTTGTTCCGGCGGCGGCCGCCGCGGCGCTCCTGCTCGCCCTGACCGCGTGCGACGACGAGGGGGCGCCGGACACCTCGGGCGCCCGGGCCCGGGACGTCTCGGGTGCCCCGGGCGTCGGCGATCCGTACTTCCCGAAGGCGGGCAACGGCGGCTACGACGTCTCCCACTACGGCCTCACCCTCGCCTACACCCCCGACGGCAACCGGCTCACCGGCACCGCCGTCGTCACCGCCCGTGCGACCGAGGACCTCGCCGCCTTCGACCTGGACCTCGCGGGCATGAAGGTCGAGGAGGTGACCGTCGGGGGCGACACGGCCGGCTTCCGCCGGGACGGTCAGGAGCTGATCGTCCGGCCGCCCGGCGCCCTGTCCGACGGGGAGACCTTCGAGGTCCGGGTCCGCTACTCCGGCAGCCCGCGGACGATCACCGACCCGGACGGCTCGAAGGAGGGCTGGCTGCGCACCGCGGACGGAGCGCTCGCCCTCGGTGAGCCGACCGGTTCCATGGCCTGGTTCCCCGGCAACCACCACCCCTCCGACAAGGCGTCGTACGACATCGCCGTCACCGTCCCGAAGGGCCTGACGGCCGTCTCCAACGGCGAGTTGCGCGGTGCGAGGACGGCGGACGACGGCCGCACGACCTTCACCTGGCACACGGCCGAACCGATGGCGAGCTATGTGGCGACCCTCGCGATCGGCCGCTACACCGTCACCCGCTCCGCGACCGAGGGCGGGCTGCCGGTGTACGTCGCCGTGGACCCGTCCCAGGTGACCGCGAGCCGCGAGGTGCTCGCCCGGCTCCCCGAGGTCATGGAATGGGCGGAGAACAACTTCGGCCCCTACCCGTTCTCCTCCACCGGCGCGATCGTCGACCGCCCCGAGGACGCCGAATACGCCCTGGAGACCCAGAACCGTCCCGTCTACCCCGGCGCCCCGGACACCGCGACCCTCGTCCACGAGACCGCCCACCAGTGGTTCGGCGACTCCGTCACGCCGAAGAGCTGGCAGGACATGTGGCTCAACGAGAGCCTGGCGACCTACGCCGAGTGGCTGTGGACGGAGGACGAGGGCGGCGCCACGGCGGAGGAGACCTTCACGGAGCTGTACGACCACGGCGAGGAAGAGTACGAGGACCTGTGGGCGTTCCCGCCCGCGAAGCCGACGAGCGCGGCACACGTCTCCGACACCCCCGTCTACCAGCGCGGCGCGATGGTGATCCACCGCATCCGCCGGACCGTCGGCGACGACACCTTCTACGACATCGTCCAGGGCTGGGCCGCCGCCCACCGCCACGGCAGCGCCGACACCGACGACTTCACGGCGTTCGTGGAGAAGCAGGCGCCGGACGAGGACTTCGACGAGATCTGGGCGGACTGGCTGTACGGGGAGGGCAAACCCGCCCGCCCGTGAGCCGTCACGCCGGTCCCGGACGACGGTGGCCGCTCTCCGCCTCCCACGCGTCGAGCAGCGGGGCGAGACCGGGCGGCCACACCGGCTCCGCCTCCCGTGCGAGCTCCTCGCGCGTCCACCAGCGCCAGCCGAGGATGCCGTCCGTGGCGTGGGAGGCCGCGAGGCCGGGCCCGCCGGGTTCGCGACGCGGGCCGGGGGAGACGTAGATGTGCTCGTGCTGGGTCACGAGGATGCCCATGCGGGTGAAGTCGTGTTCCCAGGTGCACAGCAGGGGGCCCGGTTCCAGGTCCGCCCACCCGGTCTCCTCGCGCAGTTCGCGCAGCGCCCCCTCGCGCGGCGACTCGCCCTCCTCCAGGCCGCCGCCGGGCAGCGCCCAGTGCATGCCGGCGTCGGCGTTGTGGTACCGGAAGAGGAGGACGGCGCCCTGCGGATCGACGACGGCGACCCGGCCCGCACGGCGGGACCTGCGCAGCGGCTTGCGCAGCACGGCGCACGGACGGCCGAGTTGCAGGTCGGGCCGGTGCCCGACGACCCGGTACCCGAGCGCGGTCCAGAAGGCGAGCCCCTCGGGGTTGGCGTCGAGCACGGCGAGCCGCAGGGCATCGCGGCCGGCCTCCCGGAAGCGGTCCTCGACCTGCCGGACGATCCGCCCGCCGTGGCCCTGCCCCTGCACGGCCGCGTCCACCATCAGCAACCCGACCCACGGATCGGGATCGGCCGGGTCGGGATGCCGGTCGAGGGTGACCACGACCCCGACCAGCCGCCCCTGACTGCGGGCGAGCAGCACCTCCACACCCTCGTGCGCCAACTCCCGCGCGAGCGCCGCCGCCACCTGCTCCGGCCGGATGTCGTCCGGATCCGGGAAGTCACCGCTGAGGGCGTGGAACGCGTGCTGGGAGGCGTAGAGCGCGGTGAGTTCGGTGAGCAGGGGCGCGGGGATGTCGTGGTCGGGAGTGAGGGGGAGGGGGTCGAGAAGCATGGGAAGCACGCTAGTCGGCGCACCCGGTCCGACGGGTCTCCCGCCGGCTTGTCACATCCCCGGGACCGGCGGTGTCTTCATGCCGAACACATTGCGCAGGCCGAGCGGGCCGCACCGGCCGAGGCGGCCGAAGCGGCCACCGACACAGGGAGAACACCGTGACACCGCGTATGCCGAAGGCGGAGCTTCCCGCCGAGTTGAAGGAGAACCTGATCAAGCAGTTCGGCGCACTGCCCGAGCCCGTGGAGGTGGGGTTCAACAACCCCGCGGTCGCCATGGCCACCTTGGAGTTCGGGGCGAAGGCGGCTGAGTGGGACACGGCCGACGAGAGCCTCAAGACCTTCGCGCACATGGCCGTCGCGGCGCAGGTCGGCTGCAGCTGGTGCCTCGACGTCAACTACTTCGCGGCGCTGAACCGGAACCTGGACCTGGTCAAGGCGAGCCAGGTGCCGCGCTGGCGGGAGGCGGACGTGTTCACGCCGCTGGAGCGGGACGTGCTGGAGTACGCCGAGGCGATGACGAACACGCCGCCGACCGTCACCGACGAGCTGTCCGCGCGTCTGCTCGACCGGCTCGGCCGGGCGGCACTGGTCGAGATCACCGTGCTCATCGGCTTCGCCAACCTGTCGGCCAGGACCAACGCGGCGCAGGGGGTCACCTCGCAGGGCTACTCGGACGCGTGCGACATTCCGCTGGCCGCGCGCCCCGGGCAGTCCCCGGTGGCGTCCACGGCATGACCGGGGCCCCCTTTGTCGCCCACCGCGGCCTGCTGTTCACGGTCGCCTACGAGATGCTCGGGTCGGCGGCTGACGCCGAGGACGTGCTTCAGGAGTCCTGGCTGCGGTGGGCCGAGGTGGACCACACCCAGGTGCGTGACCCGCGGGCGTACCTCGTCCGCATCGTCACGCGGCAGGCTCTCAACCGGCTGCGCGCGTTGTCGCGCAGCCGGGAGGACTACGTGGGCGAGTGGCTGCCGGAGCCGCTGCTGACCAGCCCCGACGTCGCCGAGGACGTCGAACTCGCGGAGAGCGTCTCGATCGCGATGCTGACCGTGCTGGAGACGCTCGGGCCGACGGAGCGGGCGGTGTTCGTGCTTCGTGAGGTCTTCGACCTGCCGTACGGCGAGATCGCCGGGGCGACGGGCAAGTCCGTGGCCGCGGTACGCCAGATCGCGCGGCGGGCCCGCGAGCACGTGGCGGCCCGGCGGCCGCGGATGCGGGTGAGCCGGACGGAGCAGCGGGCCGTGATGGAGCGGTTCCTGGCCTCGCTGCGCACCGGGCGGTTGCAGGAGCTGATGGAGGTCCTGGCGCCGGACGTGGTGATGATCGCCGACGGCGGTGGGATCGCGGCGGCGGCGCTGGCTCCGGTGTGTGGAGCCGCGCAGGTGGCGGCGGTGCTCGCGCGCGCGAACCAGTTGGTGGCGGGAGCCTGCGAGACGACGACCGTGTGGCTCAACGGCGCGCCCGCGGGCCGGATCGACATCGACGGCGAGCCGACCGCGGTGAGTGTCGTGGTGGAGAACGGCCTGGTCACCCGGGTCTATCTGATGAGGAACCCGCGGAAGCTGACCCGGCTGGACGAACCGGCCGAACTCGCCAGGTAGGCCGCGGAGCCCCCGGCCTGGTGGCCGAGGGCTCCGATGAGGCGTGCGCGTGGGCGCAGGACGTCAGACGCTGACGCCGAAGTCCTGGGCGATGCCCACGAGGCCCGAGGCGTAGCCCTGGCCGACGGCGCGGAACTTCCACTCCGCGCCGTTGCGGTAGAGCTCGCCGAAGACCATGGCCGTCTCGGTGGCCGCGTCCTCCGAGAGGTCGTAGCGGGCGATCTCGGCGCCGCCGGCCTGGTTGACGATACGGATGTAGGCGTTGCGGACCTGGCCGAAGTTCTGCGAGCGGTTCTCCGCGTCGTAGATCGAGACCGGGAAGACGATCTTGTCGATGTCGGCCGGGAGACCGGCCAGGTTGACGTTGATCGCCTCGTCGTCGCCCGCGCCCTCGCCGGTGCGGTTGTCGCCGGTGTGGACGATGGTCTGGTCCGGCGTCTGCTTGTTGTTGAAGAAGACGAAGTGACCGTCGGAGTAGACCTTGCCCTGGGGGTTGACCGCGATCGCCGAGGCGTCGAGGTCGAAGTCCGTGCCGGTGGTGGTGCGGACGTCCCAGCCGAGGCCCACGGTGACGGCGGTCAGGCCCGGAGCCTCCTTGGTGAGCGAGACGTTGCCACCCTTGGACAGGCTTACAGCCATGGTTGGGAGTCCTTCCCTCGTTGCGTACGGCTTCGTACGGGGCTTCGTACGGGCACGAAGCTACAGCTATCCCTATGAACGCAGCGAAGGGTGCTCAAGGTTCCCCGCCACTCCGCGTTTCTTTACTTTCTTTACCAAGATGACCGCGCGGCGGGTTCCGGGGATATTCGCGTGACGTGGGGGCGGCGCGAGCGGGAACATGGTGGGCATGTCTGGTCCCTATGTCGTCCGCGGCTCCGTCTCGCTTCCCGAGGCCGAGCTCATGTGGCGTTTCTCGCGGTCTTCGGGGCCGGGCGGGCAGCACGTCAACACCAGTGACTCGCAGGTGGAGCTCCGCTTCGACGTCGCGGGCACCGAGGCGCTGCCCGAGGTGTGGAAGGCGCGGGCGCTCGAGCGGCTGGCCGGCCGGCTCGTCGACGGCGTCGTCACCGTCCGCGCCTCCGAGCACCGCTCCCAGTGGCGCAACCGCGAGACCGCCGCCGTGCGCCTCGCCGCCCTCCTCGCCGAGGCCACCGCCCCGCCGCCCAAGCCGCGCCGGCCGACCCGGATCCCGCGCGGGATCAACGAGCGCCGGCTGCGGGAGAAGAAGCAGCGCTCGCAGACGAAGCGGGGCCGGAACGGACGAGACTGGGGCTGACCGGGCTGACCGGACGGGATCGTTCCTGACTGGTATTGATCGAATTTCCCGGCACCTTGCGTGCGTGTGTCACATCTCGGGCGCGACATCCGTCAGTTACATGACAGTCAATCGCGACCGGGGATGTGACGAACGATGGCAACAGATGACGCCGAATTCCTCGCTGAGCGCTTCGAAGCGCACCACAGCCGCCTGCATGCTGTCGCGCACCGCATGCTCGGGTCCGCCATCGAGGCCGACGACGCCGTGCAGGAGGCGTGGGTACGGCTCAGCCGGAGCGAGAGCGAGAGCGCGGGCAGGGAGATCGACAACATGGCGGGCTGGCTGACGACCGTCGTCGGCCGGGTCTGCCTGGACATGCTGCGCTCGCGCCGCTCACGCGCCGAGGAGCCGCTGGACGACTGGGCGCCGGCCCCGTCGTGCGAGGACCCCGACCCGGCGCAGGACGCGCTGCTCGCCGACTCCTTGGGCGTCGCGCTGCTCGTCGTCCTGGACACCCTCACCCCCGGCGAGCGGCTGGCGTTCGTGCTGCACGACCTGTTCGGCGTGCGCCACGAGCAGGTCGCGAGCATCGTCGACCGGACCCCGGAAGCCGCCCGGCAGCTCGCGGGCCGGGCCCGGCGCCGGGTGCGGGGCGCACAGGAGCCGGACGTCGATCCCGCCCGGCGGCGCAAGGTCGTCGGCGCCTTCCTGTCCGCCGCGCGGGACGGGGACCTCGTCAAGCTGCTCGCCGTGCTGGACCCGGACGTCGTGGCCCGCTCGGAGGCCGGCGTGGTCGCGGGCGCGACGGCGGTCGCGGCGGTCGCGTCCGGCTTCGCCTTCGTCGGGGCCGTCGTCAGGCCCGCCCTCATCGACGGCGCGACCGGACTGGCGGTGCTGTTCGAGGGCCGGGTGGAGCGAACGCTCGGCTTCGCGTTCGTGCGCGGTGGCCGGATCGCCGTGATCGACGTCGTGGCCGACCTCGATCGCATCTCCGAACTGGAGGTGGAGCTGCTCTAGTTCCGAAGGCGGGCCCCGGGGCGGGAAGGCGTCTCCGGGGCCGGAAGGCGGGCTCCGGGGCCGGGGGCGGCTAGTCCAGGGCGAGGACGCCGACCGTCTCTCCCTCGCTGGTCTCGCCGTTCTTCCGGAAGCCCAGCCCGAGATAGAAGTCCGCGGGACCGTTCTCGCCCTCGTGCCAGGTCACGTACATCTCCTCGGTGCCCCGGCGGCGCAGTTCCGCGGCCACGGACCGCACGGCGAACCGGCCGTAACCGCGGCCCTGTTCACCGGCGGCGATGTTCAGCCGCCACAGTCCGGAGCGGATCGGGCCGCCGTCGCCGCGCCCGTTCCAGTCGATGTCGAGAAAGGCCATCAGAAAGCCGACGGCCCGGTCGCCGTCCATGATCAGGCGTGGCCAGGCGACTCCCGCGCGATGGACGTAGGCCTCCGCGAGCGACTGCATCACCGGAGAGACGGCGAACTCCTGGTCGGGGCGGACCCGAATGCCGGTCGCGGCCTCGAAATTCGCGGGAGTGATGATTTCGAGTCGGGGCCCTGAAGTCGTCATGCGGGCACCCTAGGCGGGCCGATCGTCCGGCGGCCACGGCATTTCCGGTGTCACCCCAACTGCCGGTAACGGCCCCGGAAATGCACCAGCGGACCGCCGTCCGCGCTCGGTACCGACGCGGTGAGCACGCGGCCGATCACCAGCGTGTGGTCGCCGGCCGTGATCTGCTGCTCGGTGCGGCACTCCAGGGTCGCCAGGGCGCCGCCGACCAGGGGTGCGCCGGCCACCTCGCCGCGGGTGTACGGGATGTCCTCGAAGAGCAGCCGGTCGCTGATGCGGCCCTTCATGGCGAAGCGGCCGGCGATGTGCCGCTGGCTCTCGGAGAGCACCGAGACCGCCCACAGGGGCTGCTCGTCGAGCAGGTCGTCCATCCGGGAGCCGGTGCGCAGACTGACCAGGACCAACGGCGGGTCCAGGGAGACCGACATGAACGCCGTCGCGGTCATGCCGACGTCCTCGCCGTCCGGCGCCCCGGGGTCGTCCGGGTCGAGGGACGGCTCCCGGGCGGTCACCAGGACCACGCCGTCGGCGAGCCGGGACATGGCGGCGCGGAACTCGTCGTTGCTCACTCCCTCAGCATGCCTGGAGCGGGTCTCGGACACGGTCTTGAGCACAGTCGGCTCGAGTACGTCTGGGGGCATGTCCGAAACGCTAGTGTCCGTCCGGTGCGCGGCGCATCGGACCTCCGCCCGAGTAGGGTCGTAGGACCGTGGACCGATTCCCCCGGCGCCCGATTCCGGTGTCCGTCCGGGCATGTTCGTGCCTGTCCGTGTTCAGGAAACACACAGGAAAACGCGGAAACTCCACTCAAATGTTCATCTTCACCTGTGACTTGAGTCACAAGAAGCATTAATTGTTGACCCTGTGTACCGAGTGGGCAGCGCGCTGTGATTCAGTGGCGGAGGCGTCACAAGGAGACACACACCGACAGCACAGCACCAGAAACGACGTTACGCCGAGAACAACCCTTGATTCGCTGCGAAGTCTCGGGGGGAGGGCGAAACACATGGAGACCGAGTCGGAGCCTTACGTCCGCCTTGCGTCCCTGCGACAGCTGCACCAGGTCATGGCCGACATGAACACGGCCCGCAGCCTGGCCGACACCTTGCAGACCGTCGCCGACGGCGTGGTCACGGCACTCGGGTACGAGCTGGCGTGCGTCAACCTCGTGCGTCCCGACGGCGATCTCGTGGTCGCCGCCTTCGCCGGCAACCCGGCCGCCGAGGCCCTGATCACCGGCCGGGTCGGCTCGCGCGAATCCTGGGACCGGCGCCTCGCCATGGGGGAGACCTGGGGCGACCTGATCTTCATACCCCACACCGAGGGCTGGGTCCTCGACGACGACGACGTGCCCCAGTGGTACACCGACGGGCCCGCGCCCCGCTTCGAGGACGAGTGGCACCCCTCGGACCGTCTCTTCGCCCCCATGTACATGCCCGCCGCCCCCGGCAGCGGAGGCACCTGCGGTGAGCTGATAGGCGTCCTGTCCGTGGACCGGCCGCGCAACGGCCGCCGGCCCGGCGCGTGGGGGCGCGAGGCCCTCCAGATGTACGCCTTCCAGGCCGCCATCGCCATCAGCAACGCGCGTCTACGCGCGAATATGCAGCGGGCACTGGTACGGCTCGAACGCGAGCAGCAGGCCCTGCGCGCCAGTGAGGAAAGCTTCCGGCAGGCCTTCGAGTACGCCCCCTCCGGCATGGCGATAGCCGAGATGGGCGGCGACCAGCACGGTCGGATACTCCGGACCAACGACGCCCTGTGCCGCCTGCTGGGCCGCCCCGCCTCCGCGATGCGCCGCTACTCCTTCTCCGACCTCGTCCACCCCGAGGACATAGGCACCCTGCTCCGCACCTCCGCCGAGGGCGGGCGGGCCGAACTCCGCCTCGGCCGCCGGGACGGCACCTACGTCTGGGTCAGCCTCCGCAACTCCGTCGTGGCCGACGCCGCCGACGGGCCCCGCTTCCTCCTCACCCACGTCGAGGACATAGAGGACCGCAAGCGCCGCGAGCTCCAGCTCGCCCACCGCGCCTCGCACGACTCCCTCACCGGACTGCCGAACTCCGCCGAACTGCGCTCGCGGCTCTCCGCCCGGCTCTGTCAGCGCCCCCAGTCCACCCACCCCGCCGCCGTCGACGCCATGGACACGGCGTACGGCCATGCCGCCTTCGACGCCAACGGGCACGGCTTCGACTACCGGCCCGGCGGCACCGAGTCCTTCGACGGCTACGACCACCATGTGCACACCGCCGCCCCCGAGGAGGGGCGCGACGACGGCACCAAGGGGCTCGCGGTCCTCTTCTGCGACCTCGACGGCTTCAAGTCGATCAACGACCGGTTCGGCCACAACGCCGGCGACGCGGTCCTCATCGAGGTCGCCCGCCGGCTCTCCCGCCAGGTCCGCGACGGCGACACGGTCGCCCGGCTCGGGGGCGACGAGTTCGTGATCCTCGCCGACGGCCTCGGCCGCGCCGACGCGGCCGACCTGGCCGTACGGCTGCGCAACGAGATCATCCAGCCGATCCGCGCCGAGGGCCGGGCCGTGCGGGTGGGCGCGAGCTTCGGTATCGGCTGGGCACATTGCGGGATGACCGCGGACGAAGTGCTGAAGTCCGCCGACGAACGCATGTACGTCGAGAAACGATCTCGTCCCAAACAGCACCGGCGTGCGGGATGATCACCAGGTCAGCGAGCTGATGCGATCAGAGTCACCTGTTTGGGCCATCCGGAGCGGGTAGGCTCGCCAGTCTGACCGCACCATCGCATCCGACCCGCACTTGCTGAGGAGTACCAAGGGATGACGTCCGGCAACAACGGCGCGAGTACGCCCGAGGACGACGACCCGTTCGGCTACCTCTACGCCGACGGCCAGGCCAACGGCGCGCAGCCGCCGTCCGGTGGTGGCTACGGCTACCCCAACTCGGTCAGCAGAGTGCGCGCGGTCGGCGAGCGCCAGTACGGACAGCAGCAGACCGCGCAGTACGGGCAGCAGCCGACGATGCCTCAGCAGCAGGGCACGTACGGCCAGCCGAACGCGCACTACGCCGCGCCCGAGAACTTCGGTGGCGGCGGCCCCTCCACCGGCCGTCAGCCCGCGCAGAACGGCGGCGGCCGCGGCCGCGGCCCCAACACCAAGGGGCTGCTGATCGGCGCGGTCGCGGTGGTCGCCGCGGTCGTGATCGGCATCGCGGTGGCCATGGCGAACGGCGACGACGGCTCCGACGACAACAAGGCGAGCGACCAGCCCGCCACCTCGGCCTCCGCCTCCGCGAGCCCCTCGCCCAGCGAGTCGGCCGGCGACGACGAGAACAAGGCCGAGATCCCGCCGGTGGACGCGAAGGCGCTGAACCTCGGCGGCAGCGCCGCCCTGGCCTCGGACGTCGAGGGCGCGCAGGCGGCCGGCGGGGTCTACGTCGGCAACCTCAACCAGGTCGGCAACTCGGTCACCTGGACGGTCAACGGCGTCCCGTCGGACGGCGATTACACCCTCTTCGCGCACTACAGCGTGCCGGGTGAAGACCAGGAGATGACGCTCACGGTCAACGGCAAGACCTTCGGCAGCAAGTTCCCCCTCAAGAACTACGCCAAGGGGCCCGCCGGCGACTTCGTCAAGGGCTGGACGACGAGCTACACGTATCCCACGCTCACCAAGGGCACCAACACGCTCACCCTCTCCTGCCAGGACGGCGACAAGTGCAACGTCCTGCTGGACCAGTTGTGGGTGAAGTCGGGCCACGTCAAGAGGTGAGCCCGCGGGTTCAGGCCGCGGTGATCTCCGCGGCCACCGTGATCCGGCCGAGCAGCTCCTCGTAGGCGGCGCGGTCGAACTCGCCCGCCGCCGGGGCCGCCACGGTCGCCGCCGACAGGGCCACCGCGCGGGACAGGCGGTCCGGCCAGGGGAGGCGTTCCACCAGGCCGGACAGCAGGCCCGCGACCGCCGAGTCGCCCGCGCCGGCCGGATTGCCGTGGACGCGGCGTGGCGGGGCGGCGCGCCAGCGGCCCTCCGGGGTGACCGCGAGGAACCCTTCGGCGCCCAGCGAGGCCACGACGGCGTGCGCGCCGCGCCTTCGCGCGTCCCGGGTTGCCTGCAACGGCTCGTGCGAACCGGTGAGTTCGGCCAGTTCGATGGCGTTCGGCTTGACGATGTCCGGGCGGGCGGCGACCCCGCGGCGCAACGGCTCTCCGCTCGTGTCCAGCAGCACGGGGACACCCGCGGCCCGTGCCCGCCGCACCAGGACCGCGTACGCGCCCACCGGCACCCCCGGCGGCAGACTGCCGCACAGGGCCACCGCGTCGGCGCCGGCGAGCAGTCCCTCGTACGCCTCCTGGAACGCGGACCACTCGGCCGGCGCGATCACCGGGCCGGGTTCGTTCAGCTGGGTCGTGTCGCCGGTGCGGGCGTCGACGACCGCGACCGTGCGGCGGGTGGCCCCGGCGACCGGGACGAGGGCGTCCACGATCCCGGTCACGGCGGTGAGCCTTTCCTGTACGACCCGGCCGGTGGGGCCGCCCACGAAACCGGTCGCCGTCACCTCGTGGCCGAGGGCGGCCAGCACCCGGGCGACGTTCAGCCCCTTGCCGCCGGGCCGTTCCCGCACGTCGGTCACCCGGTGCGAGGCGTGCGGCCGCAGCGCGGGCACGCGATAGGTGAGGTCGAGAGCGGTGTTCAGGGTGACGGTGAGGATCACCTGGCGGCCTCCCCCGGCTGGCGTGCGTACATGAACGGTTCCGGAACTTTCCCGCTTCCGGAGGCCTGATCATGCCAAAGAGACGGCGACCGGCCCAGTGCGCGGGTCGGCCACCGTTCCTGTGCGGGGGGACGTTTCAGGCCAGTTGGGGATCCACCACCCAATCCCCCTTGCGCATCACGCCCTTGAGCTCGAAGTTCTCGTCCAGCAGGACCAGGTCGGCGTCCTTGCCGGGTTCCAGCGAGCCCACCCTGTCGTCGATGCCCAGCAGCCGTGCCGGATTGGCGGACAGCGCGGCGACGACGTCCTCGACCGGCAGCCGGTCGATCGTCACCGCCCGCTGGAAGGCGCGGTCCTGGGTGAGCGTGGAGCCCGCGATCGAGCCGCCCTCCACCAGCCGGGCGACGCCCTCGCTGACCTCGACCTCCAGCGGACCGAGCAGATAGCGGCCGTCGCCGATGCCGGCCGCGTCCATCGCGTCCGTGATGAACGCCACCCGGCCCGGGCCCGCGTGACGGAACGCCAGCTCCAGGGCGGCCGGGTGCAGGTGCGTGCCGTCGTTGATGAGCTCGACCGTCACCCGCTCGTCCTCCAGGAGCGCGGCGATCGGCCCGGGGCTGCGGTGGCCGAGCGGCGGCATCGCGTTGAAGAGGTGGGTGGCGACGGTGGCTCCGGCCTCGATGGCCTGAACCGTCTGCTCGTACGTCGCGTCCGTGTGCCCGACGGCGGCGATCACGCCGTGCTCGGCGAGCAGTCGTACGGAGTCCAGGCCGCCCGGGAGTTCCGTCGCGAGGGTGACCATGCTCGCCCGGCCGCGCGCCGCGTCGATCAGCTTGCGCACCTCCGCAGGGTCGGGGTCGCGCAGCAGCGCCTCGGAGTGCGCGCCCTTGCGGCACGGCGAGATGAAGGGGCCCTCGAAGTGGATGCCGGCCAGGTCGCCCTGCTCGGCCAGCTCGCTCAGCAGGCCGGCCTGACGGACCAGGAAGTCCATCTCGTCGGTGACGGTCGAGGCGACGAGGGTGGTGGTGCCGTGCAGCCGGTGGGTGTGGATGGCCTTCAGGACGTCCTCGGCCGTGCCGGAGAAGGAGGCTCCGCCGCCGCCGTGGTTGTGCAGGTCGATGAAGCCGGGGACCAGCCAGTGGCCCGTGACGTCGAGGACGTCCCCGTGCGGGGCCTCGGCCGCGATTTTCGTGCCGTCGATCGTGAGGCGGCCGTCGGGAACCGTGCCCGTCGGCAGTACCACCCTGGCGCCGATGAGTACCTGCGGGCGCGTCGTGGGTCGTTGCGCAGTTCCCCGCGCCCCTAGGGGGGTGGCCATCAGGGTGTTACCTCCATACCGTCGGTTGTGTTGAGGAGATCCCAGGCCAGGAGGCCCGCGCCCAGGCAGCCGGCGGTGTCGCCCAGGGCCGCCGGCACGATCTCCGGCAGCTTCTGGAAGGTCACCCGTCGGCGGACCGCGTCCCGTAGGGGCGTGAACAAGGTTTCCCCCGCCTCGGCGAGGCCGCCACCGATGACGAGCGTGCGGGGGTCCAGCAGGGTGAGGGCGGTGACCAGGCCGTCGGCGAGCGCGTCCACGGCCGTCTGCCAGACCCGGACGGCGTTCGGGTCGCCGGACGTGACGGCCTTCGCGCAGTCCGCGGCGTCCGCCTCCGGGTCCCCGCAGGCCGCCGCCCATGCCTCGCTGACCGCCGCGGCCGACGCGAAGCGCTCCAGACAGCCGTGCTGTCCGCACGGACACGGGGTTCCGCCGGGCCGTACGACGATGTGGCCGATCTCGCCCGCGAAGCCGTGGGCGCCCGCCTCCACCCGGCCGTCGACGCCGATGGCGCCCGCGATGCCGGTGCCCAGCGCCACGAACAGGAACCGGTCCGCGCCCCGGCCCGCGCCGATCCGGCCCTCGGCGAGGCCGCCGGTGCGCACGTCGTGCCCGAGGGCGACGGGAGCGCCGAGGCGGTCGGCGAGCAGTGCGCGCAGGGGTACGTCCCGCCAGCCCAGGTTGGCCGCGTAGGCGGCGACGCCGTTCGCCTCGTCGACGATGCCGGGCACGGCCACGCCCGCCGCGGACGCGGGCTCGCCGAACTGCCGGGCGCCGTGTTCGCGCAGCTCGGCGGCGAAGTCGAGGATGCCGGCGACGACCGCGTCGGGTCCGCGCTCACGGCCGGTGGGCCGGCGGGCCCGGTGCAGCAGTGCGCCGTCCGCGCCGACCAGGGCGGCCTTCATCCCGGTGCCGCCCACGTCCAGGGCGATGACATGTCTCACGGGGACAGTGTGGACCGAGGACCCGCGAGAGGTCTAGTCCACTCGCGGGTTGTGGGGGTACCGTGCCGCCCCGGAGGCCGAAAGAGGTCTAGTCCACATGGGTGGTGTAGACCTTAATCCGCATAGCGGTCCATTGGTATGATCAATCAGTTGGGAGCGTCACGGTGCAGCGGCGGGCACGGAAGTCAGGAACGATCACGGGTGCGGTCGCGGGGGTGTCGGCCCTCGGCATGGCCGCGGTCCTCACCGGCTGCGGACTCTCCGGAGACTCCGACGACGTCACGCTGAGACTCGTCGCCGCCGACTACGGCGACAGCAGCGCCAACAGTTCGAAGAAGTACTGGGACAAGCTCGTCGAGGGTTACGAGAAGGACCACCCCGGCGTCACCGTCGACGTGAGCGTCTACTCCTGGAACGACGTGGACGCCAAGGTCAAGGCGATGGTCGACGCGGGCGAGGCCCCCGACATGGCCCAGATCGGCGCGTACGCCGACTACGCGGCCGCCGACCTGCTCTACAAGGTGAGCGATGTGCTCTCCATCCCCGTCGAGGCCGACTTCGTGTCCCAGCTCGCCAACGCGGGCGAGGTGCACGGGGTCCGGTACGGCATGCCGTTCGCCTCCTCCACGCGGCTGCTGTTCTACAACAAGACCCTCTTCGCCAAGGCCGGCCTGACCCCGCCGACCACCTGGGCCGAGCTCGCCGAGGACGCGAAGGCGCTCAAGGACGAGGGCGTGAAGTACCCGTACGCGCTGCCCCTCGGATCCGAGGAGGCGCAGGCCGAGACCCTCCAGTGGCTGCTCAGCGGCGGGGGCGGCTACACCCAGACCGTCAGCGCCTACAGCATCGACTCCACCGAGAACGTCGAGACCTTCGACTGGCTGAAGGACGACCTGGTCGGCAAGGGCCTCACCGGGCCGGTCGCGCCGGACAAGCTGAACCGGGCCGCCGCGTTCGCCGCGTTCGCCGCCGGCGACGTGGGCATGCTCAACGGGCACCCCTCGCTGATGAAGGCGGCCGCGAGCAAGGGCGTGAAGTTCGGCATGGTGCCGATGCCCGGCGTCGCCGGCCCGACCAAGGTCTCCATGGGCGTCGCCGACTGGATGACCGCCTTCAAGCAGAACGGACACGCCGAGCAGGTCGGCGACTTCCTCGACTACGTCTACAGCGAGAAGAACGTGCTGGACTTCTCCCGCGAGTACGACCTGCTGCCGGTCACCAACTCGGCCTCCCAGGTCATGGGCGCGGCCAAGGAGGACGCCGACCTCAAGCCGTTCCTCGACCAGCTCCCGCTCTCCGAGACCTACCCCGTCGGACGGACCTCCTGGGCGAAGGTCAGCGCGGAGATCAAGCAGCGGATCGGCCGGGCCGTGACCGCGAACGGCGACCCGGCCGGCGTACTGGGCGAACTCCAGACCACGGCCACGACGCTGGACGCCGGCACCGGCTGACGAGCCGGCCGGCGCTGGGCCGCTGTCGGTGCCGGGCGTTACCGTGCGGACATGGAGCGGCGAGCGGAAGCGGACGGGCTGGGGGCGGGGGAGCGGGGCATCCTCGCCCTGGAGCGGCGCGGGTTCTCCGGCCCCGGCGCGAAGGAACGGGCGATACGCGAGGAACTGGACCTGTCCCCGGTCCGCTACTACCAACTCCTCAACGCCCTCCTGGACGACCCCCGCGCCCTCGCCCACGACCCGGTCACGGTGAACAGATTGCGCAGGGTGCGGGAGGCGAGGCGGGGGGAGCGCTAGCCGCGGGCGTGCGTTGGTTATCGTCGGCGTATGGGCACCCACGAGACGCACTCCTCGGAACCCGAACCCCTCTCCCTCCCCGTTCCGGTCACCCCGGCGGGCCGCGCCGCGCTCGACGCGATCGTCGGCCGGCCGGCCACCACGCTCGTCGCGCTCGACTTCGACGGCACCCTCGCCCCGATCGTCGAGAACCCCGAGGACGCCCGGGCGCACCCCGGCGCCGTCCCCGCGCTCACCGCCCTCGCCCCGAAGATCGCCGCCGTGGCCGTCATCACCGGGCGGCCCGCCGAGGTCGCCGTCCGGCACGGCGGATTCGCCGGGGCCGCAGGACTGGAGCACCTCGCCGTCCTCGGCCACTACGGCGCCGAACGCTGGGACGCCCGCACCGGCGCCCTGAGCGCCCCGGCCCCGCACCCGGGAGTGGCCGCCGTCCGCGCCGAACTCCCGCGGGTCCTGGCCGCCGCCGGGGACCTGCCGGGTGTCTCGGTCGAGGAGAAGGGCGGCCGGGCCGTCGCCGTTCACACCCGCCGCGCCGACGACCCCCGGGCCGCCTTCGAAGCGCTGCGGGCCCCGCTCACCGACCTCGCCGCCCGGCACGGCCTGATCGTCGAACCCGGCCGGATGGTCCTGGAGCTGCGCCCGCCGGGCATGGACAAGGGCGTCGCCCTGCTGGAGCACGTCCGCGAGACCGGCGCGCGGTCCGTCCTCTACGCCGGTGACGACCTCGGCGACCTGCCCGCCTTCGCCGCCGTGGAGAAGCTCCGCGCGGACGGTGTACCCGGGCTGCTGGTGTGCAGCGGCAGCACCGAGGTAGGCGAACTCGCGGACCGCGCGGACCTCGTCGTCGACGGGCCCGCCGGCGTCGTACGGCTGCTGCGGGAACTGGCCGCTCAGCTCGGCTGAATCTCCCGCAGCGCGTTCAGCTGGTCCAGGAACCACTGGGCCGGGGGAAGCGCGGTCGCCGCCGCGGACAGCCGCTTCGTGCGCTCGGCCCGCTCCTCCGGCTTCATGGTCAGCCCCTCGTGCAGGGCGCGGGCGGTCTCCAGGACGTCGTACGGGTTCACCGTGATCGCGTCCTCGCGCAGCTCCCAGTAGGCCCCCGCCTCACGGGACAGGACCAGCGCGCAGCCCTCGTCGGAGACGACCGGGACCTCCTTGGCGACCAGGTTCATGCCGTCGCGGATCGGGTTCACCAGGGCCACGTCGGCCAGCCGGTAGGCGGCGAGGGAGCGGGCGAAGTCGTCCTTGAGGTTCAGCAGGACCGGGGTCCAGCCGGGCGTTCCGTAGGCGTCGTTGATCTCCTCGGACAGCCGCTGCACCTCGGCCATGTAGTCGCGGTAGACGGCGAGGTCCTGGCGGGAGGGGTAGGCGAAGGCCACGTGGACGACCCGTTCGCGCCACTCCGGGTGGTCGTCGAGCAGCTGCCGGTAGGCCAGGAGCCCGCGCACGATGTTCTTGGACAGCTCGGTGCGGTCGACGCGGACGATCGCCTTGCGGCCCTCGCCGATCTCCGCGCGCAGCGCCGCCATGCGCTCGTCGACGTCCGGCCGGTGCGCGCGCTCGCGCAGGAAGTCGGCGTCGGCGCCGAGACCGTGCACGCCGATCCGCGTCCTGCCGGGGCCGCCGGCGAACTCCGTGCAGCACGCGGTGAACGCGTCCGCCCAGCGCCGGGTGAGGAAGCCCAGCCGGTCCGCGCCGAGCATCCCGCGCAGCAGCTGCTCGCGGATGTCCCCCGGCAGCAGCGCGAAGTAGTCCACCGGCGCCCACGGGGTGTGCGAGAAGTGGCCGATCCGCACGTCGGGCCGCAGCTCACGCAGCATCCCCGGCACCAGACACAGGTGGTAGTCCTGGACGAGGACCGCCGCGCCGTCCGCCGCATCCTCGGCCAGCGCCTCCGCGAACGCCCGGTTGTAGGCCTCGTACGACGCCCACTGGCGGCGGAACTCCGCGTCGAAGGCGGGCTCCAGCGGCGTCTGGTAGAGCAGGTGGTGGACGAACCACAGCACGGAGTTGGCGATGCCGTTGTAGGCGTCCTCGTGCACGTCGGCCGGAACGGCCAGCATGCGCACGCCCTCCTCGCCGACCCCGCGCCGGACCGCCTCCCGGTCGCCGTCGGAGAGCGCCGAGCACACCCAGAGGGCGCCCGCCTCGGGCCCGATGGCCGACAGGCCGGAGACCAGCCCGCCGCCGCCGCGTTTCGCGTGCAGCGAGCCGTCCTCGCGCACCTCGTAGGAGACCGGACCGCGGTTGGACGCGACCAGCACCTCGGCGGCCCGGGCGGCAGTGTCGTGCGTGGAAGCCATACGCCCAACCTAGCCCGGTCGGGAAACGCTCAAACGTACGGTCGCGCTGCGTGGACGGGCCGTATCCGGCCGTGTCGCCGTGGTCGGCGCCATGCCGTATACGGCCCGTCCGGCACTCACGCGACCTTGCGGGTCGCGTACTCCGCGATCTCCGCCATCGGCGGCCGTTCCTCGGTGTCCACGGAGTACGTGCGCGGCTCGAAGCCGTCCGCGCTCCGTTCGAACTGGGTGAGGGACGGGCGGATCAGGTGCCCGCGGGCCAGCCGGAGCTGGGCGGTGCGGTAGATGGCCGCCGCCATCCGGCCCAGCGCCTGCCCGTCCTGGTGACGGTGCTTGCGCACGCCGATGTCGACCTGGGCGAGGGCGTCCAGGCCCACCAGGTGCAGGGCGTCCACCAGCATGCCCAGCTCCACGCCGTAGCCGACGGGGAAGGGCAGCTGCTCCAGCAGGCTGCGGCGGGCCGCGTACTCGCCGCCGAGCGGCTGCACGAACCCGGCCAGCTGCGGCCAGTGCATGTTGAGCAGCGGGCGGGCCATCAGCTCGGTGACCCTGCCGCCCTGGCCGGCCGCGCCGCCCAGCGGACGGTCGTACATGCCCTTGACCAGATCCACCCCGGGGTCGGTCAGCAACGGGCCGACGATCCCCGAGACGAAGTCCGAGGAGAACTCCCTCAGATCGGCGTCGATGAAACAGACGATGTCCCCGGTGGTGACCAGCAGGGAGCGCCACAGGACCTCGCCCTTGCCGGGCACGGCCGGTATCCGCGGCAGGATGTCGTCCCGGTGGACGACCCGCGCGCCGGCCGCCGCGGCCACCTCGGACGTACGGTCGGTCGATCCCGAGTCGACGACCACGATCTCGTCGACGAGCGGGACCTGGTGCATGAGGTCGTGACGGATGATCGCGACGATGTCACCGACCGTCTCCTCCTCGTTCAGCGCGGGCAGGACGACGGACACCGACTGGTTCGTGGCGCGCTTCGCGGCCAGGATCCGGTGGAGCGGACGATCGGTCGCGGACCAGGAGCGGGTGGCCAGCCAGCGCTCAGTTTCTCGAAGCACAGTCTGCGGCTCCTCACTGTCGTGATCACACCGGGTGCACGGGAGGTGACCGTGTGATCCATCTCGCGGTTCGGACGACTATCTCAACTGTCCTGGCCTTCGGTTACAGTCTTGAACAACGCGGATGACCATCGCATGTCCGAGGTCTCCCCCCGTTCACAACTTCATACCGCTCATCCAGAGGGGCAGAGGGATACGGCCCGATGAAGCCCCGGCAACCCTCCAGCCGGTCTCGTAACGATCACTGATCCATGTGGTGATCGCTTCGCGAGGCTCCCGGCTCGGGAAGGTGCCAAATCCGTCTCACGGCGAGATGCGTCGTGAGGAAGATGAGGAGAAAGGGCCTCGCCTCACATGGCTGCGCAGACTGTTGCAAGCACCACCGACTCTACGACGTCCTCTGCTGTCGACCTCGGTCCGGCCGCGGCGTTGACCTGCCGCGAGTGCGGCCACCGCGTGCCCCTCGGCCCGGTCTTCGCCTGCGAGGAGTGTTTCGGCCCGCTCGAGATCGCCTATGACTTCTCCTCCTACGACACGGAGGAGCTCCGCAAGCGCATCGAGTCGGGGCCCGCGAACATCTGGCGCTACGCGCCGCTGCTGCCCGTCCCCGCGGACGTGGCCGACAAGCCCAACATCAACCCCGGCTGGACCAAGCTCGTCCAGGCCGACAACCTCGCCCGTGAACTGGGCGTCGACGCCGGCAAGCTCTTCGTCAAGGACGACTCCGGCAACCCGACCCACTCCTTCAAGGACCGGGTCGTCGCCCAGGCCATCGAGGCCGCCCGCGCGTTCGGCTTCACCACTCTCTCGTGCTCCTCCACGGGCAACCTGGCCGGTGCCGTCGGCGCCGCCGCCGCCCGGGCGGGCTTCCGGTCCTGCGTGTTCATCCCGCACGACCTGGAGCAGGGCAAGGTCGTCATGGCCGCCATCTACGGCGGCGAGCTCGTCGGCATCGAGGGCAACTACGACGACGTCAACCGCTTCTGCTCCGAGCTCATCGGCGACTCGGCGGGCGAGGGCTGGGGCTTCGTCAACGTCAATCTGCGGCCGTACTACGCCGAGGGTTCCAAGACGCTGGCGTACGAGATCTGCGAGCAGCTCGGCTGGCGGCTGCCGGACCAGCTGGTCGTGCCGATCGCCTCCGGCTCCCAGCTCACGAAGATCGACAAGGGCCTCCAGGAGCTGATCAAGCTCGGGCTGGTCGAGGACAAGCCGTACAAGATCTTCGGCGCGCAGGCCGAGGGCTGCTCCCCGGTGTCCGTGGCCTACAAGGCCGGGCACGACGTGGTCCGCCCCCAGAAGCCGAACACCATCGCCAAGTCGCTGGCCATCGGCAACCCGGCGGACGGTCCGTACGTCCTCGACATCGCGCGGCGCACCGGCGGCGCGGTGGAGGACGTGACCGACGAGCAGGTCGTCGACGCGATCAAGCTGCTGGCGCGCACCGAGGGCATCTTCGCGGAGACCGCCGGTGGTGTGACGGTGGGTGTGACGCGCAAGCTGATCGAGAACGGTCTTCTCGACCCGACGCTCACCACCGTCGTGCTGAACACGGGTGACGGTCTGAAGACGCTGGACGCGGTGGCCGGCAGCGGCCTGACCGCGACCATCCGCCCGACCCTGGAGTCGTTCCGGGACGCGGGTCTCGGCTGAGAGATTTGTTGTTCGTCTGCGGGCCGTGGGGCTGGTCGCGCCCACGCGGCGGCAGCCGCACGATCCAGACAGCCCCGCGCCCTTCGGGGCGCTCCGCCTGACCGGAGGTCGAAAGAGCATGAGCGTCAACGTCCGCATCCCCACCATCCTGCGCACCTACACCGGCGGCCAGGCCGAGGTGAAGGCCGAGGGGGCGACCCTCGGTGAGGTCATCGCCGACCTGGAGAAGAACCACACCGGCATCGCCGCCCGGGTCCTGGACGACCAGGGCAAGCTGCGCCGGTTCGTCAACGTGTACGTGAACGACGACGACGTCCGCTTCGAGCAGGGTCTGCAGACGGCGACCCCGGACGGCGCCGGCGTCTCGATCATCCCGGCCGTCGCAGGTGGCTGACCGTAGTTCAGTACCCATCGGTAGTAACCGTCGGTAACAGCGATTACCGAGCGTTCATCGAATTGCCCTCTCCGCGATAGAAGCGGAGGGGGCAATTCAGTGTGGTTGAGCGCGGTACAGTTGGGGAACCCGGTCCGGATCACCGGATCCGGAGCCTTTGATTTCTGCCCCGCGCCCGATAAGAAGCAGCCAATGTGTGCGCCTCTTTCGTGGCATTTGTGGCTTATGCAGGGCCCGACTTGCCCTTAATTCAGGCGAATTCTCGCCACATTCCGGATCCCGTGCGTCCGGAATTCTCGTCCGACTGACCTGTTGCAGACGGCAGTTGGACAGATACATTCAGCCGCGGTCGACGCGTTCCGGCGCACGCCCCCAAGCCAACCGGGGGGTGAGGTCTGACCCGGATCCGCGAAGTGTGGATCCGTGCAAGGGCCAGTAATAGGGGAGTTAGGCATGGCTCAGGGCACCGTCAAATGGTTCAACGCGGAGAAGGGGTACGGCTTCATCGCGGTCGACGGTGGTGCGGATGTTTTCGTCCACTACAGCGCGATTCAGATGGACGGCTACCGCACCCTGGAAGAGGGTCAGCGGGTCGATTTCGAGATCTCGCAGGGTCAGAAGGGGCCGCAGGCGGACATGGTCCGGCTTGCGACCGGCTGAAGCACGCGCCGACTGAAAGCGTCGTTCTTCTGTACAACTGACGAAGGGCTCGCACCCCCACGGGGGGCGAGCCCTTCGGTCTGTCCGGGGGCGCCCGCGAGGCGTCGGCGAGACGTCCGCGAGGGGTGTCCGCATGGGCACGGTTCCGGCGGAGGCGCTTGCACTCTCATGGGTCGAGTGCTAATCATTGGCGTTAGCACTCTGAAGGTGAGAGTGACAACGAGGACCGGGTCGGTGAGGCCCGCAGGCCAGGTGGGGCAAGGAACCACGAGGCCGGCGAGCCGTCCGTCGCGGGCGCCAGCGCGGTCCGGAGCAATCCACCCCAGTCCGGGAGGACCACTTCACATGGCCAAGATCATCGCGTTCGACGAGGAGGCACGGCGCGGCCTCGAGCGCGGCATGAACCAGCTCGCGGACGCCGTGAAGGTGACGCTCGGCCCCAAGGGCCGCAACGTCGTCCTCGAGAAGAAGTGGGGCGCACCCACGATCACCAACGATGGTGTTTCCATCGCCAAGGAGATCGAGCTCGAGGACCCGTACGAGAAGATCGGCGCCGAGCTGGTCAAGGAAGTCGCCAAGAAGACGGACGACGTCGCCGGTGACGGTACGACCACCGCGACCGTCCTCGCCCAGGCCCTGGTCAAGGAAGGCCTGCGCAACGTAGCCGCCGGCGCCAACCCGATGGCCCTCAAGCGCGGTATCGAGAAGGCCGTCGAGGCCGTCTCCGGTGCCCTGCTCGAGCAGGCCAAGGATGTCGAGACCAAGGAGCAGATCGCTTCCACGGCCTCCATCTCCGCCGCCGACACCCAGATCGGCGAGCTCATCGCCGAGGCGATGGACAAGGTCGGCAAGGAAGGCGTCATCACCGTCGAGGAGTCCCAGACCTTCGGTCTGGAGCTGGAGCTCACCGAGGGTATGCGCTTCGACAAGGGCTACATCTCGGCGTACTTCGCCACCGACATGGAGCGTATGGAGGCCGTCCTCGACGACCCGTACATCCTGATCGCGAACTCCAAGATCGCGAACGTCAAGGACCTGCTCCCGCTCCTCGAGAAGGTCATGCAGGGCGGCAAGCCGCTGCTGATCATCGCCGAGGACGTCGAGGGCGAGGCCCTGTCGACGCTGGTCGTCAACAAGATCCGCGGCACCTTCAAGTCCGTTGCGGTCAAGGCCCCGGGCTTCGGCGACCGCCGCAAGGCGATGCTGAACGACATCGCCATCCTCACCGGTGGCGAGGTCATCTCCGAGGAGGTCGGTCTCAAGCTCGAGAACACGACCATCGACCTGCTCGGCAAGGCCCGCAAGGTCGTCATCACCAAGGACGAGACCACCATCGTCGACGGTGCCGGCTCCTCGGACCAGGTCGCCGGTCGGGTCAACCAGATCCGCGCCGAGATCGAGAACAGCGACTCGGACTACGACCGCGAGAAGCTGCAGGAGCGCCTGGCGAAGCTCGCCGGCGGTGTCGCGGTCATCAAGGCCGGTGCCGCCACCGAGGTGGAGCTCAAGGAGCGCAAGCACCGCATCGAGGACGCCGTCCGCAACGCGAAGGCCGCCGTCGAGGAGGGCATCGTCGCCGGTGGTGGCGTGGCCCTCATCCAGGCGTCCTCCGTCTTCGAGAAGCTGGACCTCGAGGGTGACGAGGCGACCGGCGCCAACGCCGTGCGCATCGCGCTCGAGGCCCCGCTGAAGCAGATCGCCGTCAACGGTGGTCTCGAGGGTGGCGTCGTCGTCGAGAAGGTCCGCAACCTGCCCATCGGTCACGGCCTGAACGCCGCGACCGGTGACTACGTCGACATGATCGCCGAAGGCATCATCGACCCGGCGAAGGTCACGCGCTCTGCCCTGCAGAACGCCGCCTCCATCGCCGCGCTGTTCCTCACCACCGAGGCCGTCATCGCCGACAAGCCGGAGAAGGCCGCCGCGCCCGCCGGCGGCGGCATGCCGGGCGGTGACATGGACTTCTGATCGACCTCTGGTCGATCACCCGTCCTTCGGACCGAGGGCGGCACTTCCCGGAAACGGGGGGTGCCGCCCTCGGGCGTTCTCGGGGTGCTGAGGAGGACGTGGAGCTGGAGGCCGAACCGTGATGCCTGTTCCCGGGAGGGGCCGTCGGTTCAGGAAGCGGTGTAGTGGGAGGCGATGGCGGGCTGGCCCGTGTAGTTGGGGCCGGCGGTCGGGTCGGCGCCCAGGTAGCGGAACGGGAGGCGGACGGCCCTGGCGCCCCGGAGGGTGAGGCGGTGGTGGCGGGGGCTGTAGTCGTAGCCTGCCGCGCGCAGGGCCGAGACCGCCCCTCTCGCGGCGGTCGAACCGTCGGCGTAGCGCACCGACTCCGGGTCGAAGTGGGCTACCAGCAGGCCGTCCTCGGTCAGCCAGGACGCGGCGCGGCCGAGCAGGCCGAGCTGGTCGCCGACGTAGTGCAGGCCGTGGACGCAGGTGATCAGGTCGTAGGTCCGGGCCGGGGTCCAGGAGCAGACGGAGGCGACTATCTCCTCCAGGGCGGGCGGGGCGGGCCGCGGAACGAGCGGGCCCACCAGGTCGACGGCGGTGAGGACCGCCTCGGCCGGCAGGACGGACGCCGCCTCACGCAGGGCGCGGCCCTCGCCGCTGCACAGGTCCAGCCAGGAGGGCGCGGGGCGGTGCGCCAGGTGGGCCAGGAGGTCGACGCCCAGTTCACGGGCGTAGCTGTTCACGCCGGTGAGGCCGCGCTCGCGGTTCATGGTGTTGTTGGCGACCACGGAGGACCGTTCCAGCTCGGGGGAGGAGAGCAGGGAGCTGAGCGGCGGGGGCTTCGGCATGGCGTCATTCTCGCGGCCGGGACGGGTGGCGGAGAGGTGCGGCCCGGGTGCGTGGCCGGGATCACAGGGGCTGTCTCCCGGGGCCAGGAATGGCGCGAGGGGCCGGGGGGTTTCAGTGGGAGAGGCACTAAATGCATGTGCACATACCCACCGGTCCATCGCCCCGAGGAGCCCCCCACGTGAGCATCACCCCGCCCGCCGCTACGCGCGCCGCCGAGATTCTCGCCCGCCCGGTGTCCATCAACGGACTCACCGTCCCGAACCGCATCGCCATGGCGCCGATGACGCGCATGTTCTCCCCGGACGGCGTTCCCGGCGAGGACGTCGTGTCGTACTACGGCCGTCGGGCCGCCGCCGGTGTGGGCCTCATCGTCACCGAGGGGACGTACGTCGGGCACGAGTCTGCGGGGCAGAGCGACCGGGTGCCGCGCTTCCACGGCGCGGAGCAGCTCGCGGGCTGGGCGAAGGTCGCGGAGGCCGTGCACGCGGGCGGCGGGAAGATCGTGCCGCAGCTGTGGCACCTCGGGATGGTGCGCAACCAGGGTGAGCCGCCGTTCGCGGACGCGCCCGCCGTCGGCCCCTCCGGCATCCGGGTCGACGGTACCGAGGGCACCGGCAAGGCGATGACCCAGCGCGACCTGGACGACGTCATCGGCGCGTTCGCCGAGGCCGCGGCCGCCGCCGAGCGCATCGGCTTCGACGGCGTGGAGATCCACGGCGCCCACGGATACCTCGTGGACCAGTTCCTGTGGGCCGGCACCAACCGCCGCACCGACGCCTACGGCGGCGACGCCGTGGCCCGTGCCAAGTTCGCCGCCGAGCTCGTGGCCGCCGTGCGCGAGACCGTCTCGGCCGAGTTCCCGATCATCTTCCGCTACTCGCAGTGGAAGCAGGAGGCGTACGACGCGCGACTCGCCGAGACGCCGGAGGAGCTGGAGGCCATCCTCGCCCCGCTCGCCGCCGCCGGTGTCGACTCCTTCCACGCCTCCACCCGCCGCTACTGGCTCCCGGAGTTCGACGGCTCGGACCTCAACCTCGCGGGCTGGACGAAGAAGCTGACCGGCAAGCCCACCATCACGGTCGGCTCGGTCGGGCTCGACGGCGACTTCATCAAGGCCTTCGCGGGCCAGGGCTCCCCGGTCAAGGGCATCGACGACCTCCTCGACCGGCTGGAGCGCGACGAGTTCGACATGGTGGCCGTCGGGCGTGCGCTGCTCCAGGACCCGCAGTGGGCGGCCAAGGTGCTCGACGGCCGTCTCGACGAGCTGAAGCCGTACGACGCCGCCGCGCTGCGCACCCTCAGCTGAGCGACTCCTCGCCGAGGCACTCCTCGCCGAGCGACACCTCGCTGAGCGTCAACTCGCGGGTATGGTCCGGGAGATGAGAATCCTGCATCTCTCGGACACCCATATCGGCCGCGTCGACGGGCCCGACGGCCGTCGTGTCGACGCCGCCGACTCCCTGCGGCTCCTGCTCGGCGAACTCCGCCACCTGCGGGACGTGGACGCGGTCGTCGTCACCGGCGACCTCGCCGACGACGGCTCGGTGGCGGCTTACACGACCGTGCGGGAGCTGATCGGCGGCTTCGCGCGCTCTCTCGGCGCGCCCGTCTTCTACACCACCGGCAACCACGACGAGCGGTCCGCCTTCACGAAGGTGCTGGGCAGTGGGCACCCGGATGCCGTCCTCGACTTCCCCGGCGCCGAGCGGGCCGCCGTCAGCACGGTGGGCGGTTGGCGGCTCGTCACCCTCGACTCGCTGGTTCCGGGGGAGGTGTACGGCCGGCTGGGCGCAGGCCAACTGGACTGGCTGCGCGACGTGTTGAGCACGCCGGCCGAGCAGGGCACCGTCGTCGCCTTCCACCATCCGCCGATCAGCCTCGACATCTCGGCGACCCAGCAGGTCTTCGGGCTGCGCGACCCCGAGGGGCTGGCGGAGGTGATCCGGGGGAGTGACGTCCGCGTGCTGCTCACCGGGCACTTCCATCTCCAGCTCTTCGGGCTGCTGGCCGGCGTGCCGGTGTGGGTGACGCCCGGGGTCGTCAACCGCATCGACCTGACCACCGCGCCCGGCACCGAACGGGCGGTGCGTGGGGCGTCCGCGTCCCTGGTGGAGCTGGGCGGGGCGACGGGGCCGATGTTCCACACCCTGCACGCACGGGATCCGCGTGCCCACGAGACGGTGTACGAGCTGGACGAGGAGCGGACCCGGGAGATCATCGCGCGCCACGGCTGAGGTCCGGGCACGGGAGATTTAGCTTGCTTAACTCAATCAATCTGCATAAGCTTGCTTGAGTCAAGCAGTTCACCCCTCGTGCATCCGACGGAGGCCCTGTCATGTCCGACGCCCTTGCCCGACCCGCTGCGGCGGGAACATCCGCCCCACCGAGGTCGAACGCCGTGGTGGCGGTGCTGGCCCTGGCCGGGATCGTCGTCTCGCTGATGCAGACGCTGGTCATCCCGATCGTCCCCGAGCTGCCCAAGCTGCTGGACGCGCCCGCCTCCGACACCGCCTGGGCCGTCACCGCCACGCTGCTCGCCGCCGCCGTCGCCACCCCGGTCGTGGGGCGGCTCGGGGACATGGTCGGCAAGCGGCGGATGCTGCTCACCAGCATCGTGCTGCTGGTGTCCGGCTCGGTGGTCTGCGCCCTCGCCGACTCGCTCGTCCCGATGATCGTCGGCCGTGCGCTCCAGGGTCTGTCGGCCGCCGTGGTGCCGCTGGGCATCAGCATCCTGCGGGACACGGTGTCCGCCGAGAAGCTCGCCGGTTCGACTGCGGTGATGAGCGCCTCCCTCGGCGTCGGCGGCGCGCTCGGTCTGCCCACCGCCGCGTTCATCGCGGACAACTGGGACTGGCACATCCTCTTCTGGACCTCCGCCGCCCTCGGGGTCGTCTCCTTCCTGCTCGTGCTGCTGTTCGTCCCGGAATCGCAGAACCGCGTCGGCGGCCGTTTCGACCTCGTCGGCTCGCTCGGTCTGTCCGCCGGTCTGGTCTCGCTGCTGCTGGCCGTGTCCAAGGGCGCCGACTGGGGCTGGACCTCCGGTACGACACTGGGCCTGGGCGCCGCCGCCGTTCTGATCCTGGCCGCCTGGGGCCGGTGGGAGCTCAAGGCGAAGCAGCCGCTGGTCGACCTGCGCACCACCGCCAAGCCGCAGGTGCTCTTCACCAACCTCGCCTCGATCGCCCTCGGCTTCTCGATGTTCGCGATGTCCCTGGTCCTGCCCCAGCTGCTCCAGCTGCCCGAGCAGACCGGCTACGGCCTGGGCAGGTCGATGCTGACCGTCGGTCTGGTGCTGGCCCCGCAGGGCCTGGTGATGATGGTCATGTCCGCCGTGTCCGCCAAGATCACCAAGGCCAAGGGCCCCAAGGTCACCCTGATGATCGGCGCGCTGATCGTCGCCTCCGGCTACGGCCTGAACATCGCGCTCATGTCCGAGGTCTGGCACCTGATCCTGGTGTCCTGCATCATCGGCGCCGGAATCGGCTTCACCTACGGCGCGCTCCCGGCCCTGATCATGGGCGCCGTCGACCCCTCCCAGACGGGCGCGGCCAACAGCCTCAACACCCTGATGCGGTCCCTGGGCACCAGCTTCGCGAGCGCCATCGCCGGTGTGATCCTCGCTCAGATGACCACCGACTTCGGCGGCTACGCCCTTCCCTCGGAGAACGGCTTCAAGGTCGTCATGGCCATCGGAGCCGGCGCGGCCCTGGCCGCCTTCCTCCTCGCCACCTTCATCCCGAAGCGCAAGGCCCCCGCCGGGCTCTCGGTGGTGGAAGACGCGGCAGGCCCGGAGGGCGCCGAGGAGGCCGCTCCGGTCAAGGCGTGAGCGCCACCCGCGTGACGCCCAACTGACGTGCCGGAGGCGGCTGTCACCCACACGAGGGGTGACGGCCGCCTTCGGCACTTTCGCCGATCACCGTCCGTTCCACGAGCAGCCGCCATTTCAGGAGTGATCCATGACGACACCCGACGCCACCGACACCACCGACCGGCTCGTCGCCCGCACCACCGCCGGCGCCGTACGGGGTCGCCGCGAGGAGGACCTGACGGTCTTCCGCGGTATCCCCTTCGCCGCGCCGCCGGTCGGCGAGGCCCGCTTCCAGGCCCCGCGCCCGCCCCGTCCGTGGGACGGGATACGGGAGGCGTACGCCTTCGGCCCGCCGCCCCCGCAGGAGGCCGGCATCCAGGGCCGGGCGGGGATCCCGGACGCCCCGACCGGCGACGACTGGCTGACGGTCAACGTCTGGACCCCGGACCCGGAGCCGGACCCGTCGGCCGCCCGGCCGGTGATGGTGTGGATCTACGGCGGCGCCTACAAGCTCGGTCACTCCGGCAGCCCCGGCTACGACGCGCAGCACCTCGCCCGCGCCGGTGATCTGGTCGTCGTCACCTTCAACTACCGGGTCGGCATAGAGGGGTTCGCGCGGATCGAGGGCGCGCCCGCCAACCGGGGGCTGCTGGACCAGGTCGCCGCGCTGGAGTGGGTGCGGGACAACATCACGGCGTTCGGCGGCGACCCCGGCCGGGTGACCGTCTTCGGCGAGTCGGCGGGTGCCGGTTCGGTGGCCTCGCTGCTGGCCATGCCGAGCGCCCGCGGCCTGTTCGGGCGGGCCATCGCGCAGAGCGTGCCCGGCACGTACTTCTCCGACGAACTGGCCCGCGACCTCGCGAGCGCGATCGCCGCGGAGGCCGGCCTGCGTCCGACCGCCGCCGACCTGGGCACGGTGGACCCGCGCACGCTGACCGAGGCCGGTGCGGCGCTGGGCGCGAAGATGGCACAGCGGGTGGACCGGTGGGGGCAGGTCGCGCCCACGGTCACCCCGTTCTCTCCCGTGGTCGACGGCGAGATCCTGCCGACGACCCCCTGGCGGCGGGCGCCGCTCGGGACGTCGAGCTGATCGTCGGACACAACGCGCAGGAGTTCCGGCTGTTCCTCGTCCTGGGCGGCCTGCTGGGCAAGGTGACCGAGGAACAGGCGACGGCCGTGCTGCGGCTGTTCGCCCCGGGCGGGGGAGCGGAGGGCGAACAGGCCTACCGGTCGGCCTTCCCGGACGCGGACGCGGGCGAGCTGTACGAGAGGGTGCAGTCGGACTGGCTGTTCCACATACCCTCCCTGCGGCTGGCCGAGGCGCAGGTGGCGGGCGGTGGCCGGGCCCATGTCTACGAGCTGACCTGGCCGGCCCCGGGAGCCGGCGGCACCCTGGGCGCGTGCCACGGCCTGGACATCCCGCTGCTGTTCGGCACCTACGCGGCGGACCTCGGCAACCTGCTGTTCGCGGGGGCGGAGGTGACGGACGAGGCCCGGGCCCTGACGGCGGAATTCCAGCGGTCGTGGACGTCCTTCGCGCGGACGGGAGACCCGGGCTGGCCGGCCTACGACCCGGAGCGGCGACTGGTACAGGTGCTGGACGCGGAGCCGGAGGTGCGCCCGTACCCGGAGGAGACGTCCCGCCGGCTCTGGGAGGGCCATGACTTCCCGCCGCTGCCGTTGTCGGACGGGAGTGCCGGGGCCTAGAGGTTGCCGAGGGGCTCGATGTCGACCTTCACCGGGGTGCCCCAGATGCGCAGTACCTCGTAGTCGGTGAACTCGTGCACCAGGCGGTAGGCCATCGCGGGCCGGGATCCGCGGCGCAGGGCGGCGATGTAGAGCTCGGCCTCGCGGCGGTCCCTGCGCGGCGTCCCGCAGAGCTGCCACTCCTGGCCGGTCCACAGCTCCGCCAGCCAGCGTTGCTGGGGCTGCGGGCGGTCGGCGCGGGTGCCGTATCGGGAGGTGGAGGGGGTGGGGGCGCTGTAAGGGACCTGCGGGGCGGGGCCGTTGAACTCGGCGCGGCGGGCCGCCCGGCGGCGGGTCTCGCAGAGCAGGCACAGGTCGGGGGCCGCCTCGTCGACCGGGCCGTGCGGGTGCTCGGCGCAGCGGGTGGTGGGCGTGGCGCCGACGACGCTGTCGTCCAGCAGGTCCAGGGCACGCCGCAGATCGGCCTTGACCTCGTGCAGCCGGGTGTCCGGGGTGTCGGCGTTGAGCGCTTCACCGTGCTCGCCGAGGAGTCGGAGGGCACGGCCGAGCGCGGTGAGCTGGGCGTGGTTCATGGCTCCAGGGTAGGGCGGGCGCGGCGGGTGACGGCTCTCGGCCAATCTGCGCGGCGCAGCTGTGATTGTTGACAATTTCGGTGACGATTCGAGGGTGCGGGTGGTAGCAAGGGGGCGACGGCAAGAGCTGCCTACTCAAGAGACGGATGTGAAGCGAGTGAAGCGCAGGACTGTGGTCATGGGGCTCACCGCGGCAGGAGCCGTGCCTGCCCTCGGGCTCGCCCCGGAGGCCGCCGCGACCGGGAAGGACGGGACGGTCGGGAACGGCGGGACGGTCGGGAAGGGCGGGGCCTCCGTCGGCTCCGGGGCGGCGGCCGACACCTCCCTGGTCTTCGACCCCACCGCCTACACCGAGCAGACCATCAGCATCAAGGACACCACCGGCACCGCGCACAGCGTGACCTACCGCTTCTTCAAGGTCGCCAGTTACGTGGCCGCGCCGGTGAACGCGGCCTACCAGTCGTTGAACGTCAGCGTCCCCGTGTCCATCGACGGCACCGCGGTGGACGCCTCCGACGCGCCCATCCTCTTCGCCAACGCCGTCGGCGGTTACATGCCGTCCTCCGTCGCGAACGCCACCGGGATCAGCGCGTCCGGGATGGGCGGCGGCACCAGCCGGCAGGGGCTGGCACTGGCCGCCGGGTACGTGGTCGTGGAGCCCGGCGCCCGCGGCCGTAGCCTCGTCGACGCGAACGGCACGTACTACGGCACGGCGCCCGCCGCGATCGTCGACCTCAAGGCGGCGGTGCGGTACCTGAAGTTCAACAAGGGCCGCGTCCCCGGCGACGTCGAGCGGATCGTCTCCAGCGGCGTCAGTGCCGGAGGCGCCCTCTCCGCGCTGCTCGGTGCCTCCGGCGACAGCCCGCTGTACGACCCCTACCTCGCGGAGATCGGCGCGGCGGACACCTCCGACGCCATCTTCGCCAGCGGCGACTGGTGCCCCATCACCGACCTGGAGCACGCCGACGCCGCCTACGAGTGGTGCTGGGGAACCAACCCGCTCGCCTCCGGCGCGACGGTCGACGCGACGGTCTCCGCCGACCTGAAGGCCCGGTTCACGGACTACCTGGCGTCCCTGAAGCTGCGCGCCAAGGGCTACGGCGCCCTCACCGCCCGCAACCTGGACACCTATCTGCTGGAGACGTTCATCCAGCCCTCGGCCACGAAGTACCTGGCGGCCCTGACGGACACCGCCCGCGCCGCCTACCTCGCCGCCAACCCCTTCATCACCTGGTCCGCGGGCAAGGCCGGCTTCACCTGGGCGGACTTCCTCACCCATGTCGGCGCCCGCAAGAAGAACGCCCCCTCCTTCGACGGCTTCGACCTGTCCACGCCCGAGTGCAACCTCTTCGGCACCGGCACCACCAAGGCCCGCCACTTCACGCTCTACAGCCTCCGCCACGAGGCCGGCGACAGCGCCCGCCTGGACGCCGACCTCCCCGCCAAGCTGCACCTGATGAACCCGATGTACCACCTCGTCGACAAGGTCAACCCGCACCGCGCGAAGCACTGGTGGATACGCCTCGGCACGAAGGACAGCGACACCTCGCTGTCGGTGGCCGCCAACCTCGCGACCCGCCTGACCGCGCTCGGCGACGACGTCGACACGGCCTACTACTGGGACGCCGGCCACGGCGCCGATCTGGACCCCGGCGACTTCGTCAGCTGGATCGGCGAGGTGTCGGGCCACCAGGGCTTCCGCTCCCGCTCCGGCTCCCGCGGGAAGTAGCGCCGGCCATCACGCGGTCGGTGACGCCGAAGGCGTAGGTCGCCGCGAAGCCGACCGCGTACCCCGTCAGCAGCCCGCCGGCGTAGACCGCCGCCGTCGGGCCCAGTCCCCGGTTGCCCGCCAGCAGCGGGAACAGGGCCCAGCCGGACGGGCCGATCGCCGTCGCCCCCACCTTGTCGCCGAGCATCGCGAAGAAGCCGACGAAGGCGCCGCCGGCCGCCCCGCCCGCGCAGGCGGTGAGGAAGGGACGGCCCAGCGGCAGCGACACCCCGTAGATCAGGGGCTCCCCGACGCCCAGCAGCCCGGCCGGCAGCGCCGACCTGATCGTCGTCCGGAGGGAGGTGTCGTGGCGCAGCCGTACGTACACCGCCACCGCCGCGCCGACCTGGCCCGCGCCCGCCATCGCCAGGACGGGCAGCAGAACCGTGTAGCCCTGCTGGTCGATGAGGGTGGTGTGGATGGGGATGAGGGCCTGGTGCAGGCCGAGCATCACCAGCGGCAGGAAGAGGCCGCCCAGCACCAGCCCCGCGAAGGCGCCCGTCGTCGCCAGCAGCCAGTTCGCCCCGGAGCCGATGGCCGAGGACACCACGCCGGCCGCGTACATCAGGCCGTACAGCGTGCCGAGCCCGGCGACCAGGACCGTCAGGGTCGGGGTGAGGAGCACGTCCAGCGCCTCCGGGACCCGGCCACGGCACCACTTCTCGACCCGGGTCGCGAGGAGCGCGGCCGCCAGCGCGCCGAGGACCCCGCCCTGGCCGGGGGCGAGGGTCACCCCGAACGCCGTCACCTTCGCGACCCCCGGGTGGACGACGATCGCCGCGACCGCACCGCCCAGGATCGGGGTGCCGCCGAACTCCTTCGCCGTGTTGTGGCCGACGAAGACGGCGATCAGCGCCATGAAGCCGGAGGCGACGGCGGCCAGGGCGGGGCTGAGCCCGGGCAGCCACCCGGTGTTGAGCAGCAGACCGTTGATCCCGGCGAGGATCCCGCAGCCGATGAGGGCGGGGATCAGCGGGACGAACACGGCGGCCAGCCGGCGCAGACCGGCCTTGAACGGAGTCGCGTTGCCCCTGCGCCGCTCCTCCCGCAACTCGGCCCCGCGCGCGCCCAGTTCGTCGGCGGTGGACGGCCGGGCGAGCAGCTGCTCGAACTCGGCCGTCACCCGTGTCACCACGCCGGGCCCGAGGACCACCTGGTACGAGCCGTCGTCGACGACGACCCCGAGCACCCCGGGCAGCGCCCGCAGCGCGTCCTCGTCCGCGCGGGACGGATCGGCGAGGCCCAGCCGCAGCCGGGTCATGCAGTGGGCGACGGACGTGACGTTCGCCGGGCCGCCCACCAGGGGCAGGATCGCGGCGGCTGTGGAAGAGGAGTCGATACGCACCCCCCGAGCGTGCGGCTCAGCCGCGCGCCGCACCGAGCGCGGCGCGCAGATGTCCCCCGGACTCCTCCAGAAGGCGGGCGGCCGCCGGCCCGTCCACCCCGGCCAGCAGGGCGAGGATCGCGTTCTTCACCTCGCCGTCGGTGGCCGCGAGGGCGGCCTCGATCTCCGGCTCGTCCGCCCCGGTCGCCAGCGCCACGATCCGCCGGGAACGGGCGCGAAGCTTCTCGTTCGAGGCACGGACGTCGACCATCAGGTTCCCGTACGTCTTGCCCAGCCGGATCATCGTGATCGTCGAGACCATGTTGAGGACCAGCTTCTGGGCCGTGCCCGCCTTCAGCCGGGTGGAGCCGGTGAGCAGCTCCGGCCCCACGACCACCTCGATCCCGTGCTCGGCGGCGGCGGCCAGCGCGCTGCCCGGGTTGCAGGCCAGCCCGACGGTCAGGGCGCCCCGGGCCCGCGCGTACCGCACGGCGCCGACGGCGTACGGGGTGCGACCGGAGGCGGAGACGCCGATCACGGTGTCGTCGGGGGTGAGGGCGAGGGCGGCCAGATCCGCCTCGGCGAGTTCCTCGGAGTCCTCGGCGCCCTCGACGGAGGTGACCACGGCCGACGGGCCGCCCGCGATCAGTCCGACGACCTGGCCGGGCGTGGTGTTGAAGGTCGGCGGGCACTCGGAGGCGTCGAGGACCCCGAGCCGCCCGGCGGTACCGGCACCGGCGTAGACCAGCCGTCCGCCGCGTGCCATGCGTGCGGCGACCGCGTCGATGACGGCGGCGATCTGCGGAAGCCGCACACCGACGGCGGCGGGGACGTCGGTGTCCTCCTCGTTCATG
The DNA here is from genome assembly GCF_045040885.1 of Streptomyces sp. NBC_00016. NCBI lineage: Bacteria > Bacillati > Actinomycetota > Actinomycetes > Kitasatosporales > Streptomycetaceae > Streptomyces > Streptomyces sp. NBC_00016. Next base: position 5,461,656 of record NZ_CP108304.1, read on the forward strand.
AGGTGGGCGATGTCTAGGGTGGGGAGCCGGTCGATCTCGGCGAGGTCGGGGCGGAACGCCTCGGTGGTGAGGGATTCGAGCGCGGCGCGCAGCTCACTGGGGTCGGGCTGGGAGGTCATCGGGAGGGCTCTTTCCGGTGCGGGTCGGGACAACTGTCTGCACCTCCACGGTCTACCGGTGCCGGTGGGCCAACGCCTCGTACGACGCGGCCAACGCCGGCGCGGCCGTCGCGTAGGTCCGCTGGGCCACCCCTACGAACAGGCAGTCCACCACCAGCAGCTGACTCGTGCGGGACGACATCGCCGCCGGGCGCAGCTCGCTCTCCCGCGCGGTCGAGGTGGCCAGCACATGATCGGCGTACTGCGTCACCGCGCTCTTCGGCCGTCCGGTGACGGCGACGGTGGTGGCCCCACGCTCGAACGCCACCCGCAGCGGTTCGATGACGTCCCGCGTCGCGCCGGAGTGCGTGATGGCGATCGCGAGGTCACCGGAGGCCAGCTGGACCGCGTTCGTCACCGCGAGATGGGTGTCGCTGTGGGCGTGCGCGATGAGCCCGATCCGCAGCAGCTTCTGGGTGAGGTCCTGGGCGACGAGCCCGGACGCCCCGACGCCGTACACGTCGATGCGCCGCGCGGCCGCCGCGGCGGTGACGGCCGCCTCCAGCTGGGCGGTGTCGAGGGCGGCGGCGGTGTCGGCGAGGGTCTGCCGCTCGTCGTGGGCGAGTTTGGCGACCACGTCCGCCAGCGGATCGTCGACCGCGATGTCGGTGGTGATGGAGGGCGCCCGCCCGGACCGCTGCTGCGCCGCCAGCCCGGCGAGGGCGAGCCGCAGATCGCGGTAGCCGGGGTAGCCGAGCAGCCGGGCGGTGCGCACGACGGTCGCCTCGCTGGTACCGGTGAGTTCGGCGAGGCCGGTGACGGTGAGTGCGGCGCAGCCCGCCGGGTCGTTCGCGACGGCTTCGGCGACGCGCCGCATGGAGCGGGTCAGGGAAGGGGCCAGGGTGCGGACCTTGGCCGCGAGGGCGGCAGGATCGGGACTGAAGGTTTCCTTCACTGCCTTGGTCACCTCTGAAAGCTATTTTCTGTTCGGGCTCGGGGTCAAGCGTGCGCACAATGGGTGCATGGACCCCATCAGCCCCCTGGAACAGGCGTTGCACACGGCACGCGCCCTCGTGCTGGCCGATCTGGCCTCGGGCGAGGTCGCAGCCGCGGACGTGGTGTCGCTGGTCGAGGACTCCGTCGTGCAGCGGCGCTGGTGGGTCGAGCAGTGGCCGGACGGCGTGGCGTACGTGGCGGGACTGGTGGCGCAGGACGTGCAGGACGCGCTGCTGGAGCGGTACGGGCGCTGGCCGATCTGCCCGGTCTGCGGTTCCGGCGACCCGCACGCGCTCGAGGTCGAGCCCGAACTCGGGCCCGACCCGCACTGGGTGTGCCACAAGGCGGGCGTGAAGGTCGCCTCGGTGGGCTCGCTGGGGCCGGCCCTGGGAGGGGACCCGTCCTCGTGAGGCTCTCGTGACCGTCTACATCGATCCGCCGGCCTGGCCGGGCCACGGCCGTATGTGGTCCCACCTCGTGAGCGATGTCTCGTACGACGAACTGCACGTCTTCGCCGAGGGGTTGGGCGTCCCGCGGCGCGCCTTCGAGCGCGATCACTACGACATTCCGTCGCACCGCTACGCCGAGGTGGTGGCGGCCGGCGCGGTCGAGGTGAGCAGTCGTGAGGTGGTGCGCCTGCTGACGGCGGCCGGCCTGCGCAGACGCAAGGGCGCCGGCCGGTAGGTGCCGGGGCACAGGGCGGGCGGTTGTGGGCAGGCCGGGCGGTGCGGGCAGGCCGGCCGGCGCGGGGCGTCCTACGGCAGGTGCTCCGGCCCGCGCAGCTCGTACGCGTCCTCCTCGTCGCCCGCGGCCACCTTGACGAACCCGGCCCGCTCCAGCACACCCCGGGACGGGGCGTTGGCGTGCTCGACGACCGCGAACAGGCGCCGTACGTCGTCGCGTGCCAGCGCCCAGCCGGCCAGTGCGCGCAGCGCCTCGGTCGCGTAGCCGTGGCCGCGGGCGGCCTCGACCAGGTCGTAGCCGATCTCCGTACGGCCGTCCTCGTCCGGAGCCGTGTGGAAGCACATGCTGCCGACGGCCCGGCCGTCCGCCCGCCGTACGAGGACGTACAGGCCGAACTCCGGCCGGTGCGTGCCGGACACGTACGCCCGCACCATCATTCCCGCGGCGTCCCGCGTCCCGTCGAACGGTCCGCCGTCGAGCCACACGAAGCCTCCGCCGCCGCCCGCCCGCAGTCCGGCGGCGGCGCTGGGCGTGACGCCTTCGAGGGTGAGGCGTTCGGCGGGGATGCGCGGGGTGGTCACGAGGTGAGCAGTTCCAGTTCGCCCCGCAGGTTGTAGCGGGCCGTGGCCTCCCACCGCTCGCTCGCGTACGGCGTCCTGAACAGCCTCGGCAGGTCGAGGAGTTGGCGCAGGATGTCCGCCCGGCCGGCCCGGAAGGCGTCGCTGGGGACGAAGTGGTACTCCTCGCGGACGGCGGCGGTGTAGGCGGCGTACGCGGTCGGCGGCGCGGCCAGGATCGCGAGGTCGGCGTCGCACAGGACCTGGCCGTCGAGGTCGTCGTCGGCCGGATCGTGGGTGACGGTGAGCCGGACGAGCCTCGCGACCTCGGCGGTCCGCTCCGGCGACACACCCGCCTCGGGCAGCGCGCGCTCGGCGAGGCGGGCGGAGCGCTCCTCGTTCTCGGACCGGTCGGGCAGATAGACGGCGTCGTGGAACCAGGCGGCCAGCCGGACGACGTCCGGGTCGGCAGCGTGCTCCGCGAGGACGTCGACGCGGTCGAGGACCTCGGTGAGGTGCGTGAGCGTGTGGTAGCGGCGCTGCGGCTCCCGCCAGCGGGCGAGGAGATCGTCGGCGTACGGCTCCGGGTCCGGGCCGCCGGCCGGGCCCCGGGTCCTGTCCAGGGTGTGGCTGAAACGGGTGCGCAGGGCGTCGAGATCGGCCATGGCCCCATTGTCGCGCGTACGGACGGGGTTCTCCGGCGTATTCTTGAATTGGACTAGACCTGTAGTCGCCCGATGAAGCCGGCGAAGCCGACGCAGCCGATGAAGCAGACGAATGGGGTGCCATGAGCAAGCGTGCAGTCCTGGAGGTGATCGCCCTCGACGTCGAGGACGCCGTCGCCGCCCAGACGGGAGGTGCGGACCGCCTCGAGCTGGTCACCGACATGGCCGCCGACGGGCTCACCCCGCCGGTCGCGGTCTTCGCCGGGATCCGGGCCGCCGTCGACCTCTCCCTGCGCGTGATGCTCAGACGCTCCGAAGGCTTCGCGGCGGGAGCCGCCGAGGAGGTCGACTCCCTGGTGCGGGTCGCCGGCGAGCTGCGGGCGGCCGGCGCGGACGAGTTCGTGCTCGGGTTCCTCGACGCGGAGGGCGGGGTGGACCTGGCGGCGGTGGAGCGGGTCGTCGCCGAGCTGGACGGCTGCCGCTGGACCTTCCACCGCGCCCTCGACCACGCCGGCGACCGCGACGCCCTGCGCAAGCAGCTGGACGGCCTGCCCGGACTGGACACCTACCTCACGGCCGGTTCCGCCACCGGCGTCGACACCGGCCTGCCCACCCTGCTCGCGGAGGCGGCACGGCAGGGGGAGCAGGGCTATGAGCAGCAGCTCCTCGTCGGCGGCGGGCTGCGCCTCGACCATGTGCCGGTGCTGACGGCCGCCGGCGTCGACGCCTTCCACATCGGCGGCGCGGCCCGACCGGACGGCTGGACCGGGCCCGTGTCGGCGCAGGCCGTGGGCGAGTGGCGACGAGCGGTGGACAGGAAGCATCAGGAGCAGGACGCGTAGACGGAGTCCCGGGCGGGTCAGGTGAGCTGGGGCGGCAGGGGGGTCGTGTGGGTCACGATCAGGCCCGATACCGCTCGGGTCAGCGCCACGTACAGCCGCCGCAGGCCGGTCCGCTCGTCCGGTTCGCCGTCGACCACCGCCTGGGGTTCGTCCAGGACGACGTAGTCGTACTCCAGGCCCTTGGCCAGGGAGGCCGGGACCAGGGTGAGGCGGGTCTCGGCCGTGGTCTCCTCGCCGGGGGCCAGGTGGCCGATGCCCCGCGCGGTCAGCGCTTCGGCCAGCGCCGGGATCCGGGCGTCGGCCGCGATCAGGCCCGTCGAGCCCTCGTTGCGCAGCAGCTCCTCGCAGGCCGCGACGGTTTCGGCGGTGCCGGTGACCGGCCGGAGGTCGAAGAAGCCCGGGTTCTCGCGGACCGAGGCGACCGGGGTCAGGCCCGGCGCGATGTGCGGGAGCAGGCGGGACGCGTAGGTGATGACGTCCGTCGGCACGCGGAAACCGGCCGTCAGTTCCTCGATCACCGCGTCCGCCTTGCCCAGGTGACCGAGGGCCTCCTGCCAGCTCCGGGTCGCCCACGGGGTGGTGCCCTGCGCCAGGTCGCCCAGCACGGTCGCCGAACCCGTCGTGCAGCGGCGGCCGACCGCCCGGTACTGCATGGGGGACAGGTCCTGCGCCTCGTCCAGGACCACATGGCCGAGGGAGTGGGTGCGCTCGACGATGTCGGTCGCCTCGTCGATCAGCACCGCGTCCGCCGCCGACCATCGGGCCGCCTTCACGGACCGGGCGGGCCTTCTGCCGGATCCCGGCAGCGCCCACAGGATCGTCTTCTGCTCGTCCTCGCTCAGCACGCCCTTCGCGTGTTCGGCGAGGAAGTCCGCGTCCGTGAGCAGCCGCAGCACCAGCTTCGCCGGATCGACGGCCGGCCAGACCTCCTTCACGGCCGCCTTCACCGCGCTGTTGCGGGCGACGGCGTCCTGCACCCGGTCGTCCGGGGCCTCCCCCGAGCGTTCCATCTGCACCAGGACGGCATGCGCGATGCGCTGCGGCAGCGCATCGCGGGCGGCGCCGTAGCGGATGTCCCGGTCCAGCAACTCCCGGACCATCTCCTCGAGTTCGTACGCCGGCAGCCGCCACCGCCGCGAGCCGCGCACGACGACGAGCGGTTCGCTCGGCATGCTGACGTGCGAGTACACGGCCCGCCGCAGCACCTCCGCCATCCTCGCGTCACCCTTGACGACCGCCGCGGCCGCGTCGTCCGTGCCGCGCACCTCCACGTGGGCCACCAGGTCGTCGACCGTGCCCTGGCGCACCGCCAACTCGCCCAGTGCGGGCAGCACCTGCTCGATGTAGTGGAGGAAGGACCGGTTCGGTCCGATGACCAGCGTGCCGGTGCGGGCGAGCCGCTCGCGGTGGGCGTACAGCAGATACGCCACCCGGTGCAGACCGACGGCCGTCTTGCCGGTCCCGGGCCCTCCCTGGACACAGACCGTGCCGCCCAGCCCGCTGCGCACGATCTCGTCCTGCTCGGGCTGGATGGTGGCGACGATGTCCCGCATCGGTCCGACCCGGGGCCGCTCGATCTCCCGCTGGAGCAGCTTGCTGGTCCGTGCCGCCTCCGCCGGGTCGGACAGGTGCTCGTCCTCGTAGGCGGTGAGGGCGCCGCCGGTGTAACCGAAGCGGCGGCGCAGCCCGACGTCCATCGGATCCTTCTTCGAGGCCCGGTAGAACGGCTGCGAGACCGGTGCACGCCAGTCGATGACCATCGGGTCGCCGTCGCCGTCGTGCACATGCCGACGTCCGATGTAGAACTGCTCCCCCTCCGCGCCCTCCGCCCGCTCGGCGCCGGGAGCGTGCAGGTAGTCGAGCCGGCCGAAGAACAGCGGCGTGTCGCTGAGGTCGGCGAGCGCCTTGATCCGCTCTTCGATCTGGCGCTCCAGGATCTGGGCGTTGACCCAGTTCGCGGTGACGTCGCTGATGTCGAGGGACTCGGCGTCCTCGCGCATGGCACGCAGGGCACCCCGGGAGGAGGCGAGGTGGGCGCGTTCACGGGCGAGCGGATCGTCGTCGACAGGCGTGGACGGCATGGACGGCGTGAGCGGCGTGGACAAGGGGGTGCCTCCGGACCGGCTGAGGTGGGCGCTGCGGTGAGTCCGTCCGGTTTCCGTCCGGACGGCGGCACTCCGGGAAGGGAGGCGGGCAAGAGCGGAGATTGTAGGTGAACGGCGGAGGAGCGTGCCAACGCATTTATCCGGCCGCCACCCCGATGGGAGCCGGCCGCCACCCCGATGGGAGCCGGCCGCCACCCCGATGGGAGTCGGCCGCACCCTCGGTGGGGACCCGGCCGCACCCCCGATGGGACCGGCCGTACCCCCGTGGGACCCCTGACCGACGGCCCTCCGTCCCGTAGGGGAGACCCCCGCCCGCAGGTGTACCCGAGGAGTAGGCCGAATGGGGACCTGGGACCGATGCCCGCTTTATGCCCCGGAGCCCATCATGGAGACATGAGTGCAGCGACCCTGACCCCGGCCCCCGGTCGCCCGTCCGGCGCGACCTCCCTGTCCGACATACACCGCCACCGCCTCGGCGACGCCCTGCGCGCCGTGAAGGTCTTCGTGGGCGCCGCCTTCGACGTGATCATCCTGGGCGAGTACGGCGAGGAAGCGGGCGTCCGCCGCCGCAGGTGACTCAGGCCTCACCCGCGAGCAGCTCGTCCGCGTCCATGATCCGGTACGCGTAGCCCTGTTCCGCCAGGAAGCGCTGGCGGTGCGCGGCGAAGTCCTGGTCGAGGGTGTCCCGTGCCACGACCGAGTAGAAGTGGGCCTGGTGGCCGTCCGCCTTGGGGCGCAGGACGCGGCCCAGACGCTGGGCCTCCTCCTGGCGGGAGCCGAAGGTGCCCGAGACCTGGATGGCGACCGTCGCCTCCGGCAGGTCGATCGAGAAGTTCGCGACCTTGGACACCACCAGCACGCTGATCTCGCCCTCCCGGAAGGCGTCGAAGAGCTTCTCGCGCTGCGCGTTGGAGGTCTCGCCCTTGATCACGGGGGCGTTCAGGTGCTCGCCCAGCTCGTCCAGCTGGTCGATGTACTGGCCGATGACCAGGATCTGCTGTCCCGCGAAGCGGCGGACGAGCGCCTCCGTCACCTTCCGCTTCGTCGCCGTCGTCGCGCAGAAGCGGTACTTCTCCTCCGCCTCGGCGGTCGCGTACGCCAGCCGCTCGGAGTCCGTCAGGTTGACCCGGACCTCGACGCAGTCGGCGGGCGCGATGTAGCCCTGCGCCTCGATCTCCTTCCACGGCGCGTCGAACCGCTTCGGCCCGATCAGGGAGAACACGTCCGACTCACGGCCGTCCTCGCGGACGAGGGTCGCGGTCAGCCCGAGGCGGCGGCGCGCCTGGAGGTCCGCCGTGAACTTGAAGACCGGCGCCGGCAGCAGATGCACCTCGTCGTAGAGGATGAGCCCCCAGTCCCGGGAGTCGAACAGCTCCAGGTGCGGGTAGACGCCCTTCCGCCGGGTCGTCAGCACCTGGTACGTGGCGATCGTGACGGGCCGGATCTCCTTGCGCGTCCCGCTGTACTCGCCGATCTCCTCCTCGGTCAGCGACGTCCGCTTCACCAGCTCGTGCTTCCACTGCCGCGCGGAGACGGTGTTCGTGACGAGGATCAGCGTGGTCGACTTCGCCTGCGCCATCGCCCCGGCGCCGACGAGGGTCTTGCCCGCGCCGCACGGCAGCACCACGACACCGCTGCCGCCGTGCCAGAAGTTCTCCACCGCCTGCTTCTGGTAGGGCCGCAGCGCCCAGCCGTCCTCGTCCAGCTCGATCGGGTGCGCCTCGCCGTCGACGTACCCCGCGAGGTCCTCGGCCGGCCAGCCCAGCTTCAGCAGCGTCTGCTTGATCTGCCCGCGCTCGGAGGGGTGCACGGCGACGCTGTCCGGGTCGATCCGCACGCCGACCAGCGGAGCGACCCGCTTGGAGCGCAGGATCTCCTCCAGCACCGGCCGGTCGGTGGTGGTGAGCACGAGCCCGTGCGCCGGGTGCTTGCTCAGGGTCAGACGGCCGTAGCGGTCCATCGTCTCGGCGATGTCGACGAGCAGCGCGTGCGGCACCGGGTAGCGGCTGTACTGCACGAGCGCGTCCACGACCTGCTCGGCGTCGTGGCCTGCGGCCCGCGCGTTCCACAGGCCCAGCGGGGTCAGCCGGTAGGTGTGGATGTGCTCCGGCGCCCGCTCCAGCTCCGCGAACGGCGCGATGGCACGACGGCAGTCGTCCGCCTGCTCATGGTCGACCTCCAGGAGCAGAGTCTTGTCCGACTGGACGATCAGCGGTCCGTTCACGTACGCCATCCCTTCCGCACGGGCCAAACCTCCAGTGTGCCGTACGGCGCGCCGTAGTGGCGGCCCGCTTCTTCCCGGCCGCCCTGCGCAACCCTGACCTGCGTTCGTGGGTCTGACCGGGGGAGCAGCGCGATGGGCGCGACGCGGTGGGGAGTCACGGTATGTCGGTCCTGTCGTTCCGCAGAGGTGCGGTCGGCGTGGGAGCCGCGGCGGTGCTGGCGGCCACGGGCACCTGGGTGATGTGGCCCGCGGGCATCGACGGGGGGCTGTGGAGCGAGGTACGGCCGGTGATCGAGGCCAGGATCGCGGCGGAGTCGCGGGGGAGCGGTTACGGCGAGACCGTGCCCGCGCTCGAGGCGCGCTGGTTCTGCCAGGCGAAGGCGCTCGAACTGGAGGAGCACGCGGGCGTGGTGCGGGCCGGCGTCAACACGCTGTGCGTCGAGTACGGGGTGCAGGACGACAGTCTCGTCGAGTGCGGGGCCGGACAGTATCCGCAGGTGGTGCGGCTGGAGCGGGACGAGGCGGCCGCCGGGGGCTACCGGGTCGTCGCCCGGGAGGAGCCGCCGGACGGCGAAGGGTACGGGCGCTGGACGGAGTCCCACTTCGGCGTCTTCACCCGGTCCTCCCTCCAGGACCCGATGTCGCCCCACGCCCTGGAGGCCACGGCCCGCGCCCACTTCGGCCTGCCTGCGGACGCCTCGATCGGCGAGTGCTGACCGGCCGGGCCCCGGTCCGTCGGCCATCGATCGGCGGCTTCCGGCCCGACGGCCGTGTGCCCGGTGGTTTCCGGCCGGGCGGCGGGCCCGCCGGGGTCAGTCGTCCGCCAGTTCCGCGACGCCCGTGATGCGGTGCAGTGGGTAGGTGCGGACCTCGTCCGCCGTGTGGTCGTACGCCGTCACGAAGCCGCCCTCCACCCGGACCGGGGCGATGACGCGCTGGCTGGCGGTGCCCTCGGCGTTGACGTAGCCGATCCACAGGGCCTCGCCGGTGAGGACGGCGGCCTGCATGGTCGCGAGGGTCTCGGCGGAGCTGGTCCGGGGGAGTTCGCCGGGGGCGAGCGGGGCGGCGTCCTCCGTCGGTTTGCGGGGGGTCGTGGCGGCCAGGTCGCCGGCCCTGATCGCGCGGATCGCCGCGGTGAGCAGCGTCGTGTCCGGTACCGGCGGACCGTCCGGCACCGGCTCGGGAGCCGTGCGGGGCGGGGTGCGGTGGGCATGGGCGCGGGTGATCAGGACGTCCCCCTCGGCCGACTCGGCGGCGGGTGCGAAGCCCATCGCGCGCAGGCCCTCGAGGAGGGCGGCCGGGTCGGCCTGGGTCGCGAGCACCGTCGGGGCCAGGCGGCGCAGGCGCAGGGCGGTGGCGCGCTTGTCGGCGAGGATCTCGTTCAGCAGGGCGTCGTCGTCGCAGCGGACGTAGGCCGAGGCCGAGCCCACCCGCAGATGGCCGTGCCGGCGTGCCACGTCGTCGATCAGGTACGCCAGCGGCTGCGGAACCGGCGTACGGGAGTGCTCGGTGAGGAAGGCGTGCAGGTCGGAGGCGCTGCGGCCGGCGTCCAGGGCGCGGCGCACCGAGCCGGGGGTGAAGCGGTAGACGGTCGCGCCGCCCTTGGACTCGACGTCCGCGAGAACACTCAGCACGTCGGCCAGCGGGCGCCGCAGCGGGCCGGGGGCGACCGCGGTCAGGTCGGCCTGGAGCAGGACGTGGTCCAGGGGCTCGGGGAGCAGCGGGGCGATCAGACGGGCGGCGGCCGCGGTGGCCACGGCCTGCTCGGGAGGCGAGAGAGGCGTGGCCGGGGGTCCGGCGGCGGCCGCGCGGTGCGGGGCGGGCAGCTTGTCGCCGGGGCCGGTCGGACCGGCCGGACCGCTCCGTCCGGTCGGGTCGTCCTGCGCGGTGGGAGTGGGGGTGGCGGTGGCGGGGGGTCTGGGCGCGGACCTCGCACCCAGCAGGGCCCGTCCGTGCGCCGACAGCGCGCCCCGGCCGGTCACGCCCAGGAGTTCGGCCTCCGTCAGGGTCCAGCGGGCCAGCCGGGCCCGCAGGTCGTCGTCGCCCTGAGGCCCCTGCGCAGCGTGCTGTCCCTGCTGTCCCTGCGCACCCTGTGGGCTCTGCTGGCCCTGCGGTCCGCGCAGCGGGCGCTCCCAGCGCAGCCGGGCCAGCAGAGCCTCCGGGTCCGGGGCGGCACCCTCGGGCAGCCCGGCCAGCAGGGTCAGCACCCGGTGACGCACCTCGGGCGCGGCGGACCGGTCCAGGCCCGGCCCCAGCGCCGACAGGGCCCGCTCCTTGAGATCCCGGCCGCCGACTACCCCGGACGTCCGGGTCGCCGCCAGCCACGCCTGCGCGAGCTGCGCCCACCGGTCGGCGGGCGGCCGTTCCAGCCACTCGTCGTACTCCGGGGTGGCCGCGTACCGCTCGTCGGCCTCCCCGTCGGAGGCGAGCAGTCCGGCCGCGTACGCCAGCTCGACCCAGAACGCGGCCATCGGCTCGGACACGTCGAGGGCGACGGCCGTCCGCTTGAGGTCGCGCACGCTCAGCCCGCCGGCCCGCAGGACCGCGGGGCCGCCCTCGTGCCAGTCCTTCAGCAACTCCTCCACGGTCGCCAGCGTCGTGTACGCCTGCCCGGCCGCCGTCGCGTCCACCACCTGGGGACGATGCGTGGCGACCGGCTCGACGGTGGGCGGCACGGGTTCGGCCGCCCGGTGGGCCCGGCCCTCGCGCAGATGCAGGGCGACCTCGCGCGGCAGGACGACGGTCCCGGGCGCCGTGGGCAGCAGCAGCCCGCGATCGAGCAGCCAGCGCAGCCGCGCCGCCGGATCGGCCGTGACCTGCCCGTACGGCGGTCCCCACATCAGCCGCTTCAGGACGTCGACGGAGTCGGCGGGCGCCTTCGCGAGCAGGGCGGCCATCTTCTTGCGGTGCGTGAACAGGGCGGTGAGCGCGCCGACGGCGGACACCGAGTCGTGCGTGGACGGCAGCCCGGCCGTCGCCACCAACTCCTGGATCCGGCCCGGTGACATCCCCGCCGTCGCCTCCCGCACGCTCGGCCCGAGCCCCGTCGGGGAGGGGTGCTGCGCGGACGGCGCGAGCAGTTCACGGGCGGTGCGGACGAGGCGGAGGCTGCCTTCGTCGCCCCAGACCAGGGCCTGTTCCCGCAGGGCCGTCAGGGCGCCGGGCAGGGCGTCGACGACCGCCTGGTCGCGGGCGTCGCCGGCCATCAGCCCGAGCAGTTCGGCGTACGTCGCCGGGTCGCCGGCCACGGCCAGCGCCTCCGCGGTCTGGAGGGCGAACCGGTCGAGCCGCTCCAGCGCGCGGACGACGGAGGCGCGGGTGCCGGCGCGGGTGGCGAGCTGGGTGAGGTCGGTGGGGACCGGGGTGATGAGGTCGGGGCGGGCGCGCAGGAGTGCGGCAAGTGAAGCGTCGTCCCGGGCGCGGAGCGCTGCCGCTAGGGAGCGGGGGGCCCGCTGGTCCTCGGTGCTCATCTTGCCCACGGTAGCGGTTGGCGTCCCCCGGGGGCTGCGCCCCCAGACCCCCGCTTCGGCCCTGAAGGGGCCTTGTCCTCAATCGCCGGACGGGCTGGATGGTCCGGGCCGGCGCTCGACCGCTGACGAGGTGTCGGTCCTCAGGAAGCGGTCGGGGTGGGGAGAAGCGGTAGCTTCTTCCCGTGGGGATCGAGAGCGACCAAGTCGTCTACGAGTATCTGAGCCGGGTCGGGGATGTCGCGCAGCAGCGGCAGTTGTCGTCGGCCACCCGGATGCGGCTCGTCTCCGAGCTGCGCAACGAGATCGACCGGCGCCGCGCGAAGGCGGTCGTCGACTCGCCCGCCGCCGTCCGCCGCATCATCGACCGCCTCGGCAGCCCGGACGACATCGTCGCGGCCGCGGCCGGCCGGACCGGGGACGCGCCGCAGACGCCGGCGCCCTCCGTGCCCGCGCAGCGCGACCGCGAGGAGGAGCCGGAGCGGGCGAAGGGGATCCGGCGGGTCGTGCCGCGGCCCCGGCCCGGCACACCGCCTCCCGCAGCCCCCTCCGACGTGGCGTCCCCGCCGCACCGCGCCCCCGCGCACGAGCTGGGCGACAGTCGCGAGACGCCCGACTGGTGGCTGAGCGAGCCGACTCCGCTGGGCATCGGTGAGGACGTGCCGGGGTTCGTCGGCGGAGTGGAGATCCCGGACCTGCTCAAGCCTCCGCGGCCCAGGAAACTGGAGGAGGAGCAGGACGAGCAGGAGGAAGAAGAGGTCGAGGGGGAGGCGGACGAGGGCGGTGGCCGTCGGCGTCGGCTGCGCCTCCTTCGGCGGTCGCCCTCCGGCGAGCGGGCCCGCTGGAGCAACCCCCTGCTGCTGATCGCCGCCGGCTGTCTCGTCGTCGGCGCGGTGCTCGGGAACTGGTTCGGGCTGATCCTGGGGTGGCTCCTCGCCTACGCCTCGCGCCGGCTGACCGAACGGGAGACGAAGTTCGCCGTCATATGGCTGCCGGGGCTCGCGCTCACGGCCGGGCTCGTCTGGCTGTGGGGGCGGTCCGAGGGGCGCTGGGGCGACCCCATCGCGGACGGGCACATGAACGACGCCGTCGCCCAGACCTGGCCGTGGGTGATCCGGGGCGCCGCCGTCGCGTCGGCGCTGTTCCTGGTCTGGCGGTCACAGAAGCCGAGGTAGGGAGGGTGTACCGGCCAGGCAGAATGGGCCGTATGACGTCACCCGTGATCACCGTCGGCTTCGACCTCGACATGACCCTCATCGACTCCCGGCCCGGTATCCGCGCCACGTATGTGGCGCTCGCCGAGCGGACGGGGACGTACATCGACGCCGATCTGGTGGTCACCCGGCTCGGGCCGCCGCCCGAGACCGAGCTGGCCCACTGGTACCCGGCGGAACGGGTCGCGGCCGTCGCCGACCTGTACCGCTCGCTGTACCCCGAGCACGGCGTCACCGGCGCGACCGCGCTGCCCGGCGCCCGCGAGTCGATCGCGGCGGTGCGGGCGGCCGGCGGGCGGGCGATCGTCGTCACGGCCAAGCACGAGCCCAACGCCAAGCTCCAGGTGGAGCATCTGCGCCTCGGTCCCGACGCGGTCATCGGCAACCTGTGGGCCGAACAGAAGGCGGAGGCGCTGCGCGAGCACGGCGCGAGCGTCTACGTCGGCGACCACGTGGGCGACGTCCGCGGGGCGCGTGCCGCCGGGGCGCTGTCGGTGACCGTGCCGACCGGGCCGATCGGTGCGGAGGAACTGCGGACGGCCGGTGCGGATGTCGTGCTCGCCGACCTCACCGAATTCCCGGCCTGGCTGGCCGGTCACCTCGAGGCCTACCGCGCGGCGCCCCGCGCCTGACGCCGGCCGGCGGCGACCGATTGCAGGACGCCGGCGCCCGCGACGAGGAATCCGACGCCCATGAGCATGCTCAAGCCGAACATGTAGGTCGGAAAAGGCGTCGTATCGAGGAGGAGTGGGGCCACTGTGACCAGTGTGGCCACAGCGCCGACGAAGAAGACGATGGCGCCGGCACGGATCAGTCGGTCACCGGGAGCGGCGGAATTCGTTTGGGTTTTGTCACGCACCGGACCAGGGTAGTTCCCTGCGCGAAGGAACAACCGGGGGACGTCTTGTCACCGGCCCGAAGACCATTAGCCTTGGTACCGGCGGGTCGTGGTCGACCCGCCCGAGTGCTATCCAGAGCCGTTCAGAGCTGTTTCGGTGTCGAGAAGCAGCTTTCCGACGAGTACGAGGACGAGGACAGACGTGCCTACCGGCAAGGTCAAGTGGTTCAACAGCGAGAAGGGCTTCGGCTTTCTCTCCCGTGACGACGGCGGTGACGTCTTCGTCCATTCCTCCGTCCTGCCTGCCGGAGTCGAGGCACTGAAGCCGGGTCAGCGAGTGGAGTTCGGCGTCGTCGCCGGACAGCGCGGCGACCAGGCCCTCTCCGTCGTCATTCTCGACCCGACCCCTTCGGTCGCCGCCGCACAGCGCAAGAAGCCCGACGAACTGGCTTCCATCGTCCAGGACTTGACCACCCTCCTCGAGAACATCACGCCGATGCTCGAGAAGGGCCGTTACCCGGAGAAGACCTCCGGCAAGCAGATTGCCGGACTGCTGCGCGCGGTCGCCGACCAGTTGGACGTCTGACCGGTACCGGCCGACGGAAAATCGGTATCCGCCGGGGGCGTCACGGGAAATCGAGTGCATCCGGGCCGAGGGGCGGCAACAGCCCCTCGGCCGCCGCACGCGTCAGCAATCCCCTGACCGCCGCATAGCCGTCCTCGCCCAGGTCCGCCGTGAACTCGTTGACGTACAGACCGATGTGCTGGTCGGCGACGGACGGGTCCATTTCCTGGGCGTGTTCCATGACGTACGGGCGGGAGACCTCGGGGGCGTCCCAGGCGGCGCGTACGGAGGTACGGATCGAGTCGGCGAGCCGGGTGAGGGCCCGCGTGCCCAGTGAGCGCTTGGCGATGATGGCGCCGAGCGGGATCGGCAGGCCGGTCGTGGACTCCCAGTGCTCGCCCATGTCCGCGAGCTTGTGCAGCCCGTAGTCGCGGTAGGTGAAGCGGGCCTCGTGGATCACCAGCCCCGCGTCGACCTTTCCGTCCCGCACGGCCGGCATGATCTCGTGGAACGGCATGACGACGATCTCGCCGACGCCCCCCGGCACCTGCTCCGCCGCCCAGAGCCGGAACAGCAGGTACGCCGTCGACCTCTCGCTCGGCACGGCGACCGTGCGGCCGGTCAGTACCCCACCGCCGACCGCGTCGGAGCCCCCGGCGCTCCCGGCACTCCCGCCCTCGCGCGTCAGCACCAGCGGGCCGCAGCCCCGGCCCAGCGCGCCCCCGCACGGCAGCAGCGCGTACTCCTCGAGGACGTACGGCAGCACGGCGTACGACACCTTCAGCACGTCGAACTCACCGCGCTCGGCCATGCCGTTGGTGATGTCGATGTCCGCGAACGTCACGTCGAAGCCGGGCGCGCCCGGCACCCGGCCGTGGGCGAGGGCGTCGAAGACGAACGTGTCGTTCGGGCAGGGCGAGTACGCGATCTTCAGATCGTCACCGGTCATGCGGGTTCCAACTCTCCAGGACGGGTGTGAGCTTCCCGAAGGCCGTGGTCAGGGCGGCGAGCGCGGCGCCGATGCGCCAGGCGTCGCGGTCGCGCGGGCCGACGGGGTTGGAGACCGCGCGGATCTCCAGCACGGGTACGCCGTGCGCGGCGGCGGCCTCGGCGACCCCGAAGCCCTCCATCGCCTCGGCGAGGGCGCGCGGGTGCAGCGCGCGCAGGGCGGCGGCCCGGGCGGCGGTCCCGGTGACCGTCGAGACGGTCAGGACGACGCCG
Organism: Streptomyces sp. NBC_00016; assembly: GCF_045040885.1. Classification (NCBI taxonomy): domain Bacteria; kingdom Bacillati; phylum Actinomycetota; class Actinomycetes; order Kitasatosporales; family Streptomycetaceae; genus Streptomyces; species Streptomyces sp. NBC_00016. Next base: position 5,477,132 of record NZ_CP108304.1, read on the forward strand.
GTCAGGGCCCCGGTGGCGGCCGCGGACTCTCGTACGAGGGACTCGGGCGGACGGTGGGTGACGGTGCCGAAGCCCAGCTCGTTGACGGGCAGGAAGCCGTCGGCGGTCTCGGCGCCCAGGTCGGCGGCGGTGATCTCGTCGGCGAGGACCAGGGAGCCGACGGGGGCGTCGGGCGCGAAGCCGCCCGCGATGCCCGTCGACACGACGAGGCCGTAGGGGTCGCCGCTCAGCGCGGCGGCCGTGAGGGCGGCCGAGACGGAGGCGGCGGCCAGGGCCGGGCCGACCCCGGCGGCGAGGAGGTCACAGGGCTCGTCCGCGCGGTGCAGGGTCACGCCCGGCAGCCGTACCTCGCGGCCGGGCCCGGACAGCGCCCGGGCCACCGCGTCCCGTTCGGCGGGGACGGCGGTGGCCACGAGGACGCGGGTGCGGGACGTGGTCAGTCGTCCTTCTTGAGCTTGAACGACCACAGGCCGGTCACCGCCTGGCTGTCCTTCTTCCCGTCGCCCGCCTTGATGGAGACGAGGGTGGAGTCGCCCTGGGCGCCGTACTGGGCGTTGAAGAACACGCTGCCCGGGATCGTGCGGTAGGTCTTGTCGCTGTCCTCGGTGAGCGGCTGACCGTTCATCAGGATCGTCCAGCGCTTGTCGGCCACGTCGGGGTCGACGCCGAAGCGGACGGTCTCGTCCGGGTCGACGGTGATCGACTTGATGTCCTTGTCCGCGAGGCACTTGGTCAGCGCGGCGGCCTGGAGGGTGTCACCCTCCCCGCCACAGGTGGCCTCGGCGCTGACCGAGGTGCGGCCGACGGTGATCGTGGAGAGCGGCGTCGGCTTGTCGCAGGCCGACAGGACGAGCAGTCCGGCGGAAACGGCGCCGGCGGCGGCGACGACGCGGCGGCGTCGCGCGACGCCAGGTACATCAGCGGCTCCGCCGCGGGGCATCGTGGTCATGGCGGAAGGCTATCGGGCACGCCCGGCCGTCTCTTTACGTGGGGGGCGGCGTGGCTGTGTGTTACGCCACGCGGTTACGCCACGCGGGGCTTCGCACCGCTCCCGTGCCGCACCGAGGACAGCAGACCGCGGACCGTGGTCAGCCAGCCCAGCGCGACCACCGCGGCGGCCACCGACAGGCCCAGCGCGCCGTTCAGCGGCATCACGATGCCGACCGCGCCGCCGAACACCCAGCACACCTGGAGCAGCGTCTCCGAGCGGGCGAACGCCGAGGTGCGCACCAGCTCCGGCACGTCCCGCTGGATCAGCGCGTCGAGGGACAGTTTGGCCAGGGCCTGCGAGAAGCCGGCGACCGCCGCCATGCACGCCACCAGGAACGCCCCGAAGAACACCGCGGCGGTGATCGCCGCGCCCAGCACGACGGCGACGACCGTCACGATGATCAGCTCCGGGGCCTTGGAGCGCAGCCACGCCCCCACCGCCGTACCGAGCGCGTTGCCCACGCCCGCCGACACCGCCACCATGCCCAGCGACACGGCCGCGCTCTGCCCCGTCAGCGGGTGCTCGCGCAGCAGGAACGCCAGGAAGAAGGTCAGGAACCCGGACAGCCAGCGCAGGGCGGCGTTGGCGCCGAGGGCGTGCGTGACGGCGATGCCGACGGTCCTGAGGCCCGGCCGCTTCACCGGCTGCCGGTGCGGGCCGTGCAGATGCTGTTCGTCGGCGGCGAGCAGCGCCACGGCCTCGCCCTTGGCGGAGTCGACCTTGCGGGGCAGCGAGAAAGACAGGAACGTACCGGCCACGAAGATCACGAAGGCGCCGTAGAGCGGATAGCGCGGCCCGAGGGCCTGCAGTCCCGCCCCGACGGGCGCGGCGATCCCGGTGGCGAGGAGACCGCCGAGGGTGACCCGTGAGTTGGCCTTGACCAGGGAGAACCTGGGCGGCAGCAGCCGGGGCACCACGGCGCTTCTGACCACGCCGTACGCCTTGGAGGAGACGAGCACGCCGAGCGCGGCCGGATACATCTCGATGCTGCCGGTGGCGACGGCCCCGGACAGCACGAGCGCGAGAAGCGCGCGGGCGAGCATGGCCCCGGCCATGGCGGCGCGCCGCCCGTGCGGGAGCCGGTCCAGCAGGGGGCCGATCACGGGGGCGAGGACGGTGAAGGGGGCCATGGTGATGGCGAGGTACAACGCGACGCGTCCGCGGGCCTCGTCGGTGGGCACCGAGAAGAACACGGTGGAGGCGAGCGCGATGGTGATCATGACATCGCCGGCGCCGTTCACGCCGTGCAGCTCGATCAGCTTGCCGAGGCCGGACTCGCCGGCGCCGTGCGCGTGGGTGGCCTTCCGGATCCCGCGGGCGGTGCCGGTGAACGGGAAGTGCAGGGCACGGCCGACCGCGCGGACGGACCCGCTCATCCGGCCCGAACCGCTCACCCGGCTCCTCCCCTTGTTCCCCTTCGTCGCACCGATCCCGGTGGCGCCCTGGGGTGTCCTCGCGGCTGCCACCCCGTCATAGTGCCCCGGAAAAGCGGTACGTAGTGCGGTTACCGCGCGTATGGGCGTGTGATCGTCGCCGCGCCGGGCCGGTCGGGAGAGGGTTCGGCGGCGGTTCGGCGGCTTCTGTGAGCGGGAAACGTCCCGTCGGTGTAGGCCGAGCGTCCGCGAGCAGGTAGCGTGCGTAGCGCGCCGTGGCGATTGTTCTCGGCCGCGCGCCTCCCGGCCATCCCGCAGAATGGATGACAGCAGGTGCGCCCGAGCGCGATCGGGCGCGGACGTCGACGCGGCACTCCCCCAGTGCTTGAAGAGCCTGGGAGGTACCCCCAGCCGCTCCGTCCGCACCCGCCGCCTTCAGGCCGGCGCACCGAGAGACGGCGTAGGAGAGAAGCGATACCTGTGAGCGCAGCGACCACGCGAAGCCGCACCCCCGACCGCCTGTGCGCCGAGGCCGTCGACCTCGCACGCGCCGCAGCCGAGGAGGCAGCCGCCCCCGGCGTGGTCGGCGAGCATGCGGGGCTGCTCTCCGAGGGCGACCGGGTGGTCACCCACTACTTCGAGTGCAAGGAACTGGGCTACCGCGGCTGGCGCTGGGCGGCGACGGTGGCACGGGCCTCGCGCGCCAAGGTCGTCACGCTCGACGAGGTGGTCCTGCTGCCCGGCCCGGACGCGGTCCTGGCTCCCGAATGGGTTCCGTGGAGCGACCGGCTGCGCCCCGGCGACATGGGCCCCGGCGACCTCCTCCCCACGGACGCGGAGGATCTGCGTCTGGAGCCCGGGTACACCGGTGAGGACGATCCGCGCCTCCAGCCGGGTTACTTCGACTCGGACGAGCCGACGCCGAACTCGCCCCTCTCCGAGGAGATGGCCGAGCTGGTGGAGGCGGAGGACGCGGAGGTGACGCCGGCCCCGCCCGCGGCCCTTCCGTCGGCTCCGCGCCGGGGCACCATCGCCGCGGTCGCCGAGGAACTGGGTCTGCGTCGCGCCCGGGTCCTCTCCCGCTACGGCCTGCACACCGCGGCCGACCGCTGGGAGGACGGCTTCGGCCCCAAGACGCCCATGGCCCAGGCGGCCCCCGCGTCCTGTGTGAGCTGCGGTTTCCTCACTCCCATCGGCGGCTCCCTCGGGCAGGCCTTCGGCGTCTGCGCCAACGAGTTCTCCCCGGCCGACGGCCGGGTGGTCTCCCTGGCGTACGGCTGCGGCGGCCACTCGGAGGCGGCGGTCATGCCGACGCCCCCGCGGCCCGCTCCGCCGGTGATCGACGAGACCCGGGTCGACCCGTTCCCCCTCCGCCCGTCGGCGGACTCGGGCTCGGTTCCGGAGAAAACGGACGACGACACCGCAGAACTGGGCCACTCCTAGCCCCCGTCCCACCGGGGCCCGTCCCGTCCCGGCCTTCCTCCGGGGGCCGATCCCGGGTTCCTGCAGTCCCGGCCTTCCTCCGGGGCCGATCCGGGTTCCTGCGGGCTGAGCGGGCTCCTTTCCCGGGGCCGATCCGGCTCCCTTTCCGGGGGCGATCCGGGTTCTGCGGGCGATGCGGCTCCTTTTCCGGGGGTGATCCGGCCCCGGAGGGCCGATGCGGCTCCCTTCCGGGGTCGATTCGTGTTCCCGTGGGGCCAAGCGGGCTCCCTGTCCGGGCCGATCCGGCCCTGCGGGGTCGAGCGGGCGCCTGCCAGGCTGAACCCGGCCTTCAGGGCGCCCAGCCCCGGTCCCAGGGGCCACAGCCCCAGGCCTCGGCCCCAGGGGCCACAGCCTCGGCCCCAGGGGCCACAGCCCCGGCCCCAGGCCACAGCCCCGGCCCCAGGGCCGCCTCCGGCCCCTCCAAGGCACCCCAACGCCCCTCCCGAACCGTTGCACCCGGTGTTCTTCGAGGGGCTGGGTGGGGCCCAGGTGAGGGGCTTGTGGCCCGTGGGGGCTCAGTTGTTGTGTGATTGTGATGTAAGGGGTGGCCGGGCTCCCGGAGCGGGTTCGTGGGACGGTCTGGCGGTGCTTCGGCTCGCGGTACCTTCGAGCCCACGCCGATGAGGAGAGTGAACGTGAGCAAGTTCGTGCGGCCGGCACCCGAGGGCGCGGACCCCTTCGGCACGGCCCGCCTGCGTCGCGGAGTCCTGGACGCCTGGGCGACGAGCCCGGCCCGTTTCCGGGAGGACGCCAACGCCGAGGAGGACCTGGTCCTCGGCGGGTACCGGGACCGGCTCGTCGTCGAGCTCGCTCAGAACGCCGCCGACGCCGCGGCCAGGGCCGACGTGCCCGGGCGGCTGCGGCTCACCCTCCGGGACGGCGTCCTCGTCGCCGCCAACACCGGCGCGCCCCTGGACGCCACCGGTGTGGAGTCCCTCGCCACCCTCCGCGCCTCCGCCAAGCGCGAGGCCCGGCAGTCGGCCGTGGCCGTCGGGCGGTTCGGTGTCGGCTTCGCCGCCGTCCTCGCCGTCACCGACGAGCCCGCCGTCGTCGGGCGGCACGGCGGCGTCCGCTGGGACCTGGCCGAGGCCCGCGCGCTCGCCTCCGAGACCGCCCGGCACAGCCCGGGGCTCGGCGACGAGATCCGGCGGCGGGACGGGCATGTGCCCCTGCTCCGGCTGCCCTTCGCCGCCCAGGGCACCGCCCCGGACCCGTACGACACGGCCGTGATCCTGCCGCTGCGGGACACCGCGGCCGCCGACCTCGCCGAACGCCTCCTCACCGCCGTCGACGACGCCCTCCTGCTCGCCCTCCCGGGCCTGGAGGAGGTCGTGATCGAGATCGGCGACGACGCGCCCCGCGTCCTGCGCCGGGGCACCGACGCCGACGACGACGCCCTCACCGTCGTGGCGGACACGCGGGACGGGACCACCCGCTGGCGCGTCGCCGCCGCGCACGGCCCCCTCACGCCGGACCTCCTCGTCGACCGCCCGGTGGAGGAGCGGCTGCGCCCCCACTGGTCGGTCACCTGGGCCGTACCGGTCGACGACGACGGTTCGCCCGCCCGGCCCCGCACCACCCCCGTCGTGCACGCCCCCACCCCCAGCGACGAGCCCCTCGGCGTCCCCGCCCTGCTCATCGCCTCCTTCCCGCTCGACACCACCCGCCGGCACGCCGCCCCCGGCCCGCTCACCGACCACCTGGTGCAGCGCGCCGCCGACGCGTACGCCGAACTCCTCGCCGGCTGGCGGCCGGTGGGCGCGGGGATCATCGACCTGGTGCCCGGGCCGCTGGGCAAGGGGGAGCTCGACGGGGCGCTGCGCCAGGCGATCCTGGAGCGGCTGCCGCGGACCGCGTTCCTGCCGCCCGCCGTCCGGCCCGTCCCCGAGGACGGGGAGGGCGACGGGGTCGACGGGGTCGAAGTGATCGAGCTTCCGGAGGCGCTGCGCCCCCGGGACGCCGAGGTCGTCGAGGGCGCCGGCGCCGACACCGTACGGGTGCTGGCGGAGGTGCTGCCCACCCTGCTGCCCGCCGGGCTGGAGCGGCGCGTCGAGCTGCGCACGCTGGGCGTCGCCCGGATCCCGCTCGCCGACGCGGTGGACCGGCTGGCCGGCCTGGAGAAGGACCCGCAGTGGTGGTACCGGCTCTACGACAGCCTGGCCGGTGTGGACCCGGACCGGCTCTCGGGACTGCCGGTGCCGCTGGCTGGGGGTACCTCCCAGGCTTTCGGCACTGGGGGAATGCGGACCACCATCGGCCCCCGCCAGGTGCTGCTGCCCACCGCGGACGCGGCCGGTCCCGACCCGGAGATCCTCGCCCGCCTCGGCCTCAAGGTCGCCCACCAGGACGCGGCGCACCCCCTCCTGGAGAAGCTCGGCGCGCTGCCCGCCACCCCCCGCGCCGTCCTGACCACGCCGCAGGTGCGGGCCGCCGTGGCCGCGTCCATGGACGACGACGGCGGCGCCTGGGACGACCAGGACACCCCGGACGCCGAGGAACTCGCCGACACCGTGCTCGCGCTGGTCCGCGACGCCGGACTGGACCCCGGCGACGAACCCTGGCTCGGCGCCCTCGCGCTGCCCGACGAGGAGGGCGAACTCGTCCCCGCCGGTGAACTGGTGCTGCCGGGCAGCCCGTTCGCCTCCGTCGTCCGGGAGGACGAACTCGCCTTCGTCGACGCCGAACTGGCGGACCGGTGGGGCGAACAGCCCCTCGCCGCCTGTGGCGTCCTCGCGAACTTCGCGCTCGTCCGCGCCACCGACGTCGTCCTCGACCCGGACGAACTGGAGCCCCGCGAAGGGGACTTCGCCGAACCCGACGACGCGGGCCTGCTGGACGCCGTCGACGTGTGGTGCGAGGACATCCTCGACCGGTTCCCCGACAGCCCGGTGCCTCCCGTCGCCACCGAGCTGGTCGCCGTCCGCGACCTCGACCTCGTCGACGAGGACCGCTGGCCCCAGGCCCTCGCGCTGCTCGCCCGGCCGCCGCTGCGGGACGCCCTCACCCAGCCCGTGCGGATCCTGCTGCCCGACGGCACCCACGAGGTCGTCCGGCCGTACACCGCCTGGTGGCTGCGCGGGAACCCGGTGCTCGACGGCCGCCGCCCGGCCGGTCTGCTCGCGGCCGGCGGGGATCCGCTCCTGCACGGGCTGTACGAGGAGGCCGACGCCACCGGCTTCGACGACGAGCAGGTGCTGCGCGCCCTCGGCGTGCGGACCTCCGTGGCCGCGCTGCTCGAGGAGCCCGGCGGCGCCGCCGAACTCCTCGACCGCCTCGCCGACCCGGAACGACCCGTCGCGGCCTCCCAACTGCACGGCCTCTACGGCGCGTTGGCCGAGCTGGATCCCGAGCAGGTGACCCTCCCGGACGAGCTGCGGGCGGTGGTCGACGGGCGGGTCGAGGTCGTGGACGCGGCCGAGGCCGTCGTCGTCGACTCGCCCGATCTGCTGCCCTTCACCGGGGGCGTGCCGCTGCTTCCGGTACGGCCGTCCCGGGCCGCCGAGCTGGCCGAGCTGTTCCAGGTGCGGCGGCTGAGCGAGTCCGTGACCGGGCAGGTCGACTCCGAGGGTGTCGAGCACGACGTACCGGAGTCGGTGCGGGTGCTGCTCGGGCCGCGCACGCCGGGCACGTACGTCGAGCACGAGGAACTCGTCGTGGACGGCGTGGAGATCGACTGGCGGCTGACCGACGACGGCGTCCTGCACGCCGCGACCCTGGAGGGCGTCGCCGCCGGCCTGGCCTGGGCGGCGCGGCAGTGGCCGCGCCGTTTCGAGGTCGCCGCCCTGCTGGAGGACCCGTCACGGACCGCGGAGCTGGCCCGCGACCGCTGGTTCGACTGACGGCGTCGCGGTCCGCGTTCGAGCGCCCTCGCGGTCATCCGCGGGGGCGCTCACATCTTCTCCGTATTTTCTCCATCGAACGTGCAACCGTCGGACTGGGGTACGAGTCTCTTCCCGTGAATCGTGATTCTCAACGGGGGGAAAACCTATGCGCATCCGCGCCACCGCCGCCGTCTCCTTCGGCGCCCTGGCCCTCGCGGGCCTGGCCGTTCCCGTCGCGCAGGCCGCGCCGAGCGACGGCGGCAGCGGCGACACCCGGATCACCAAGGTCGTCGTCGACGGTGACAACAAGGTGCCCGTCTCCACCAACGCCGCGAAGACCATCTCCATCAGCGTGACTGCCACGGACAACTCCGGCATCAAGAGCGCCGAGCACTTCACGCTGACGGGCCCCGACTACGGCTTCGAGATGACCGGCACGCCGTCGTGCAAGAAGGTCAACACCACCACCTCCACGTGCACCGCTTCCGTGAAGGTGGACCCGAGGACCGACTACTTCAGCAACAAGAACGCCGGCACCTGGTACGTCGACGCGTGGATCGACGCCAACGACGGCGACTTCGTGTGGAAGGAGAAGGCCGGCTCCTTCCACTTCCAGCGCGTCTCCAAGCTGACGGTCAACGCGACGCCGGAGCCGGTGAAGAAGGGCAAGACCATCACCGTGACCGGCTCCCTCACCCGCGCCAACTGGGAGACGCTCAAGTTCGGCGGCTACGGAGCCGCGTCGGTGCAGCTCCAGTACAAGAAGAAGGGCTCCACCAAGTGGAGCACCCTGAAGACCGTCAAGACGACCTCGACCGGCGGTCTGAAGACCACCGTCAAGGCGACGGCGGACGGCAACTACCGCTACACCTTCGTGGGCAACACGAACACGGCGGCGGTCACGGCCGCGAGCGACTTCGTCGACGTCAAGTAGGCACGGGCGCACTCGAGAACGGCAGCCCGTCCGGGCGGCAGTTTTCCGTACAACCATTTTCCGGTTTCAGGAATCTGATCATGCGAGCCGACAGGCTCGTCGACCACTTGGGCTCGCTGGTGGCACCCGCCCGGAGAGCCCCTTGATCCCCTTGGGACATTCATGCGCATACGAGCCACCGTGGCCGCCGTCACCGGCGCCCTGGCCCTGTCCGCCTTCGCCGTGCCGGCCGCGCAGGCCACCGGCAGCGACTCGCACAACCCCGTCGACACCCTGAAGGCCCTCCACGCGGCCACCTCCGGCAAGAGCGCCTTCACCGGTTCGACCCCCGCCGACACCGGCACCCCGTACGCGCTGGACGCCAAGTTCGGCAACGTCAAGATCAACGGCGGCAAGCCGATCGTCGCCGGCACCAGCGGCAAGGTCACGGCCCCGGTCACCTTCACGGTCACGCACGGCGCGGGCGTCGACGTCACCGCGGACGACACCGAGCTGGACCTGATCATCTACCGCGGCGCGTTCGACGACCCGTCCAACATCCTCGTCGGCGACGACTGGCCCACCTGCACCAACACCTCGGCCACGGTCGCCTCCTGCAAGGGCACGATCGACATCCTCCCGGGCGAGGAGCTCTACAACGCCGACGCCACCACCTGGAAGGCGCTCGGCTACGTCATCGACTGGAACGACGTCGACCCGTACACCGACGACGACATCGACTGGACCAAGGTCGGTTACGCCGAGGGCGACGCCCTGGCCACCACCAAGCTCCAGCGGCTGTCCAAGCTGACGGTCAACGCGGCGCCGGAGCCGGTGAAGAAGGGCAAGACCATCACCGTCACGGGCAGCCTGACCCGTGCCAACTGGGACACCGCCAAGTACACCGGTTACTCCGGCGTCTACGCCCAGCTCCAGTTCCGCAAGAAGAACTCCACCACCTACTCCACGGTGAAGTCGGTCAAGACCACCTCGACCGGCGGTCTGAAGACCACCGTCAAGGCGAGCGTGGACGGCTACTACCGCTGGAGCTTCGTCGGCACCACGTCCGCCCCGGCGGTCAAGGCCGCGGGCGACTTCATCGACGTCAAGTAGTTCGTCGTACGTCGAGCGACAAGTAGGACGCTGTAGCGGAGAACGGCCGGTTCCGGAATTCCGGGGCCGGCCGTTCGGCGCTCTGTCGCAGCTCTTACCTTCCGCCGCACAACTGGTTCCGTCCGTCATGGATCTCACCCGATGAGTCAACAGGCTCCGAGATCTCTCTCCCATCTGGGGAACGCAATGCGCATACGCGCCCTCGTGGTCGCCTCCTCCGGCGCCCTCGCCCTGTCCGCCCTCGCCGTCCCGGCCGCCCAGGCCGCCCCGACGGCGGCGCCGAACGTCACCTTCTCCAACATGAAGGTCAACGCGGGCAAGGCCGTCGTGGTCGGCCCCTCGGCCAAGGTCACCGTCACCGCCACGTACACCGTGACGAAGCCCGCGAGCCTCAGCGCGAGCTCCTTCGACAACGGCCCGATGCTCTACCGGGGCACCACGCTCAACGAGAACGCCCAGATCATCGCCGGTGACGAGCCGGGCACCTGCAAGGCCGTCTCCACGACGGTCCTCAGCTGCACCGCCAAGATCCAGTTCCGTCCCACCGTCTCCAGCGCGTACGACGACCTGGCCAACAGCCAGGCCGGCACCTGGAAGGTCGGCGCTCTCGCCGTCCCGCACGACGCCACCGGCGAAGCCGACCTCAAGTGGCAGAGCAACCTGGGCGCCGTCAACGTGCAGCGCCAGGCCCAGCTGACGGCCGACGCGACTCCGGAGCCGGTGAAGAAGGGCAAGACCCTCACCGTCACGGGCAAGCTGACCCGCGCCAACTGGGACAACAACAAGCTCGGCGGCTACGCGGCCCAGCCGGTGAAGCTCCAGTTCAAGAAGAAGGGCAGCACCACCTACACCACGGTCAAGACCGTGAAGACCAGCTCGACCGGCGCCCTGAAGACCACGGTCAAGGCCGCCGCCGACGGCTACTACCGCTACAGCTTCGCCGGCACCACGACGACCCCGGCGGTCAGCGCGGCGGGCGACTTCGTCGACGTCAAGTAAGCCCTCACGCAGCCACCTAGGCCGGGAAACGGCGGTCGACCCACTTCCAGGAGAACTCCAGGGCGACCGCCGCCACCGCCGCGACCCCCACCGCGATCCACGGCATGGTCATCCCGATCAGCTTCAGCGCGAAGAAGTCCTGAAGCCACGGGACCACCAGCACCAGCACGAACGCCGCGCCCATCGAGGCCACCAGCAGCACCCGCCACCAGGTGTAGGGCCGGGCGATGATCGCCAGCACCCACATCGAGATCAGGAACAGCGTGAGGGTCGCGGCGCTGGTCTCGGCCTCCAACGAGCCCGCGCCGGTGTAGTGGTGACGGGCGATCAGATAGGTGACGAAGGTCGCGACCCCGGCCACCACCCCGCCCGGGATCGAGTACCGCATCACCCGTCGTACGAAGTGCGGCCGGGCCCGCTCCGTGTTGGGGGCGAGGGCGAGGAAGAAGGCCGGGATGCCGATGGTGAGGGTGGACAGCAGCGTCAGGTGCCGGGGCAGGAAGGGGTATTCGACCTGCCAGCAGACCACCAGCAGGGCCAGCAGGACCGAGTAGACCGTCTTCACCAGGAACAGGGTCGCCACGCGGGTGATGTTGCCGATGACCCGCCGGCCCTCCGCCACCACCGACGGCAGGGTCGCGAAGCTGTTGTTCAGCAGCACGATCTGCGCGACCGCCCGGGTGGCCTCGGATCCCGAGCCCATCGCGACGCCGATGTCGGCGTCCTTCAGCGCGAGGACGTCGTTGACGCCGTCCCCGGTCATCGCGACCGTGTGCCCGCGCGACTGGAGCGCGCCGACCATGTCCCGCTTCTGCTGCGGGGTGACCCGGCCGAACACCGTGCCCTCGTCCAGCGCCCGGCCCATGCCCTCCTGCTCGGCGGGCAGCCGGCGCGCGTCGACCGTACGGCCGTCCAGCCCGAGCTTCGCGGCCACCGCCCCCACCGACACCGCGTTGTCACCGGAGATGACCTTGGCGCGGACGTCCTGCTCGGCGAAGTAGCGCAGAGTGTCGGCGGCGTCCGGCCGCAGCCGCTGTTCGAGTACGACGAGTGCGGCGGGCCTGGCGCCGCGTGCGGGTTCGGGGTCGTCGAGGTCGCGGGCGGCGCGGGCCAGCAGCAGCACCCGCAGGCCCTGCTCGTTGAGCCGCTCGGTCTCGGCGAGGGCGGGATCGTCGTCGGCCAGCAGCACGTCCGGCGCCCCCAGCAGCCAGGTGCCGTTCTCCCCGTTGCCCTCGCTGAGACTGGCGCCGCTGTACTTGCGGGCGGAGGAGAAGGGCAGGGACTCGGTGCAGCGCCAGTCCTCGGCGTCCGGGTAGGCGTCGATGATCGCCTGCAGGGAGGCGTTGGGCCTCGGGTCGGACTCGCCGAGGGCCCCGAGCACCCGGCGGACGTACGACTCGTCGTAGCCGTCGAGCATGCTGAGCCCGGTGACATCCATGCCGCCCTCGGTGAGCGTGCCGGTCTTGTCCAGGCAGACGGTGTCGACGCGGGCGAGACCCTCGATGGCCGGCAGCTCCTGCACCAGGCACTGTTTTCGGCCGAGTCGGATGACACCGATCGCGAAGGCGACCGAGGTGAGCAGGACGAGCCCCTCGGGGACCATCGGGACGATGCCTCCGACGGTGCGGGCGATGGACTCCTTGAGGTCGTTGTTCTTGACGAAGAGCTGCGTGACGACCAGGCCGATCGCGGCCGGGACCATCATCCAGGTCACGTACTTGAGGATCGTGGAGATGCCGGAGCGCAGCTCGGAGTGGACGAGCGTGAAGCGGGAGGCCTCCTCGGCGAGCTGGGCGGCGTAGGCCTCCCGGCCGACCTTCGTGGCCTGGAAGGCGCCGCCGCCGGCCACCACGAAGCTGCCCGACATGACCTGGTCGCCCGGCCGCTTGACGACGGGGTCGGCCTCGCCGGTGAGCAGTGACTCGTCGATCTCCAGCCCGTCCGCCTCGACGCACACCCCGTCCACGGCGACCTTGTCCCCGGGGCCGATCTCGATGAGGTCGTCCAGGACGAGTCCGGAGGTGGCGACCTCGACGGCCGTGCCGTCGCGGCGGACGGTGGGCCGGGCCTCGCCGACGACCGCGAGGGAGTCCAGGGTCTGCTTCGCCCGCCACTCCTGGATGATGCCGATGCCGGTGTTGGCGAGGATCACGAAGCCGAACAGGCCGTCCTGGATGGGGGCGACGAACAGCATGACCACCCAGAGGACGCCGATGATCGCGTTGAACCGGGTGAAGACGTTCGCCCGGACGATCTCGCCGACGGAGCGGCTGCTGCGGACGGGTACGTCGTTCACCTGACCGCGCGCGACGCGCTCCGCGACCTCGGCGGCGGTGAGGCCGGTCGCCGTGGGCACGGAGGCGGGGGCGTCGGTGTGGGCCATGGGATCGACGGTACGTGCGGATCTGGGGGTTCACCCCCTGAGGACGCCGAAGATCCGACTTCGGGAGGACGGGCGCGGTGGCGTCCAGTACCTCGGTAGTAGCGCCCCGGGACCGGCCTGGGGGACAGCCCCTAGTCGGTGACCGGGCTCGCGGGCCCGGCCGGCCCGCTCGCCGCGTCCCGCTTGATCGCCGCGTCCCGTTTGCGGACGTACCAGATGCCGATGAGGCCGAGTCCGGCGCCCGCGAGGCACGTCCAGATCCACCACAGGTGGCCGTGGTCGTCGTACCAGCCGTAGAAGGGGAGCTGGACGAGGAAGAGGACGAACCAGAGGATCGTGCCGCCGGTGACGGTGGCGACCACGGGGCCCTCCAGGGGCTCCGGCGCCTCGTGTTCAGGGATCCACTTCTTCATGGTGCTCAGCTTACGAGGCGGTCGGGTCTACGCGCGGAGATGGCCGATCCGAACGTTATATGTTCATACTGAAACGGTTTGGTACTGACCACTTCTCTTCGTAGGAAACGCCAAAAGATGCCCACGTCGGCCCCCGCCAAGGTCCCCGCCCCTGAACAGCCGGGAGCCACGCCTCTCTTCGGCGCCCTCGACCGTTACTTCAGGATCACCGAACGGGGCAGCACCCTGCCCCGTGAGATCCGGGGTGGTTTCGCCACCTTCTTCGCGATGGCGTACATCATCGTGCTCAACCCGATCATCCTCGGCAGCGCGAAGGACATGTACGGGCACCAGCTCGACAACGGTCAGCTCGTCACCGCCACCTGTGTCACGGCCGCCTTCACCACGCTCCTCATGGGCGTCATCGGCAACGTGCCCATCGCCCTGGCCGCCGGCCTCGGCGTGAACTCCGTGGTCGCCCTCCAGCTCGCCCCCCGGATGTCCTGGGCGGACGCGATGGGCATGGTCGTGCTCGCGGGCTTCGTGGTCATGCTCCTGGTCGCCACCGGTCTGCGTGAGCGCGTCATGAACGCGGTGCCCTTCGGCCTGCGCAAGGCGATCAGCATCGGTATCGGCCTGTTCATCATGCTGATCGGGCTCGTCGACTCCGGCTTCGTCAGCCGCATCCCGGACGCCGCCCACACCACCGTCCCGCTCCAGCTCGGCGCCGACGGTCACCTGAACGGCTGGCCGGTCCTCGTCTTCATCCTGGGCGCCCTGCTCACGCTGGCCCTGATCACCCGCAAGGTGCCCGGCGCGATCCTCATCTCGATCGTCGCGATGACCGTCCTCGCGCTGATCATCAACGCGGTCGCGACGATCCCGTCCTGGGGTCTCACCACCCCCGAGTGGCCCGGCAACCCCGTCGCCACCCCCGACTTCGGGCTCATCGGCGAGTTCAGCCTGTTCGGCGGCTTCGGCAAGGTCGGTGTCCTGACCGGCATCCTCTTCGTCTTCACGGTCCTGCTGTCGTGCTTCTTCGACGCGATGGGCACGATCATGGGCGTCAGCGACGAGGCCAAGCTGACCAACGCCAAGGGCGAGATGCCCGGCATCAACAAGGTTCTCTTCGTCGACGGCCTGGCGGTCGCCGCGGGCGGCGCCAGCTCCTCCTCCGCCACCACCGCCTTCGTGGAGTCCACGGCCGGCGTCGGCGAGGGCGCCCGCACCGGCCTCGCGAACATCGTCACCGGCGGCCTCTTCACCGTCGCGCTGTTCCTCACGCCGGTCGCCACGATGGTCCCGTCCCAGGCCGCCACCCCGGCGCTGCTCGCGGTGGGCTTCCTGATCCTGGCCGGTTCGGTCAAGGAGATCGACTGGGCCGACCTCACCATCGCCATCCCGGCCTTCATCACCATGGTGATGATGCCGTTCACCTACTCGATCACCAACGGCATCGGCATGGGCTTCATCACCTTCGTGCTGCTGCGCCTGGCGGCCGGGCGTGGCCGGGAGGTCCCGGTGCCGATGTACGTGGTCTCCGCCGTCTTCGCCTTCTACTACCTGATGCCGGCCCTCGGCCTCACCTGATGCCGGCCCTCGGGCTCACCTGATGCCGGCCCTCGGGCTCACCTGATCCCCGCCCGCGGCGGTGGCTCAGGTGAGCCCGTAGAACTTCTCCGTCTCCTCGACGGCGGTCTGGAACCGCTCGTCGAAGTCATCGCGAATGAGCGTCTGGACGACATAGTCCTGGACGCTCATTCCCCTTTTCGCGGCATGCTGCCGGAGCCGTTCGAGCAGCTCCTCGTCTATCCGCAGGCTGAGCACACTGGTCCCCATGAGACGAGGGTCGCGGGCACGTACCGCAGTCCGGTCTCTTTCCGCTGCGTACTCACTCGTTCGAGTGATGGCGAGGTTTCCGTGGCCGGGGTCACGGGAATCCCGGTACCCCCCAGCTTGTTTAGCCAGAGTAATGAGTTACCCTAAAGAGATGCCTGACCTCACCCATGGCGACAACGCTGCCGCCGTGAACTCCCTGCGTTCAGCCGTGATGCGGCTGTCCCGTCGGCTCAAGCACCAGCGGGTCGACGAGTCGCTGAGCCCCACCGAGATGTCGGTGCTCGGCACCCTCTCCCTCTGCGGCAGTGCCACCCCGGGCGAGCTCGCCCGCAAGGAGCATGTGCAGCCGCCCTCGATGACCCGCATCGTGGCGCTGTTGGAGGCCAAGGGTCTGGTCCGGCTGGAGCCGCACCCCGAGGACCGGCGCCAGAAGGTCGTCACCAAGACCGAGCAGGCCGAGGCCATGCTCGCGGAGAGCCGCGCCAAGCGGAACGCCTTCCTGGCCACCCTGGTCGACGGCCTCGACGAGGACGAGTGGGCGAAACTGCGCGCCGCCGCCCCCGTGCTGGAGAAACTCGCACACCTGTAGACAGCCGTCAGACCATGAGGAGGCGACCCTTTTGAGTTCGGGATCCGGAGCAGACTCCGCCCCCGCACCGACCACCCACGAGACCCTTGCCGAGCATCCCGCCACGGGCGCCCGCAAGTCATCGATGTTCAGCTCTTTGAAGGTCAGGAACTACCGCCTGTTCTTCATGGGCCAGGTCGTGTCCAACATCGGCACCTGGATGCAGCGCATCGCCCAGGACTGGCTGGTCCTCAGCCTCACCGGCTCCGCGACCGCCGTCGGCGTCACGACGGCCCTCCAGTTCCTGCCCATGCTGCTCTTCGGCCTCTACGGCGGCGTGCTCGTCGACCGGCTGCCCAAGCGTCGGACGCTGCTGTTCACCCAGTCCGCGATGGCCCTCACCGGCATCGCGCTCGCCGTCCTCACGCTCTCCGGCCACGTCCAGGTCTGGCACGTCTACGTCGCCGCCTTCGCCGTGGGCCTCGCGACGGTCCTGGACAACCCCGCCCGCCAGACCTTCGTCTCCGAGATGGTCGGCCCCGACCAGCTCCAGAACGCGGTCAGTCTCAACTCCGCGAACTTCCAGTCCGCGCGGCTGGTCGGCCCCGCCGTGGCAGGCGTGATGATCACCGGCGTCGGGACCGGCTGGGCGTTCCTCTTCAACGGACTGTCCTTCGTCGCCCCCCTCGCCGGCCTGCTGCTGATGCGCTCGCGCGACCTGCACGCCGTCTCGCGTGCCCCGCGCGGCAAGGGCCAGCTGCGCGAGGGGCTCCACTACGTCGCCGGGCGCCCCGACCTGATCTGGACGATCGTCCTCGTCGGGTTCGTCAGCACCTTCGGCTTCAACTTCCCCGTCTACCTGTCGGCCTTCGCCGACGACGTCTTCCACGCGGGCGCGGGCTCCTACAGCCTCTTCAACACGCTGATGGCGGTGGGCTCCCTGGCGGGCGCCCTGCTCGCGGCCCGGCGCGGCACCGCCCGGATGCGGGTGCTGGTCGCCGGGGCGGTGGCCTTCGGCGCGATGGAGATCGTGGCCTCCCTGGCCCCCTCCCTGTGGCTGTTCGCCCTGCTCATGGCCCCGATCGGCATGTTCGGCATGACGGTCAACGTCACCGCCAACAGCAGCGTCCAGATGAGCACCGACCCGGCCATGCGCGGCCGGGTGATGGCCCTCTACATGATGGTGTTCATGGGCGGCGCCCCGATCGGCGCGCCGATCGCCGGCTGGATCACCGACGCGTACGGCGTCCGGGCGGGCCTGGCGGCGGGCGGCGCCGTCTCGGCCGCCGCGGCCGTCACCATCGGCCTGGTCCTGGCCCGGATGGGCAACCTGCGCCTGGCGGTGGGCTGGCACCACGGCCACCCGAGCGTGCGGTTCGTGCCCCGGGAGACCCGGGAACTCGCCGCCGTGGCCTGACGTCGTACGACGTCACCCGGAGGATGCGGCGGGGGGCCGCACCCTCCGGGCCAGCACCTGGCCCGGCCACGCGTGTTCGCCGACGGTGTAGGCCTCGGTCGAGGTGAAGCCGTTGGCCTCGTAGTACGCGACGAGCTTGCGGTCGTCGCCCGCGTAACAGTCCACCCGCAGCAGGCCGACACCCGCCCGCCGGGTCTCCTCGGCGGCGTGCGCGAGCAGGGCGCTGCCCACCCCGTGGCCCTTGAAGCGGCGGTCGGAGGCGAGCCAGTGGATGTACCGCTCGGGCTCCCCGGGCGGCGGGAGATGGGCCAGATACGCGCCGGGCGAGTCGGTGAGGGTGAGGGTGGCGGCCGGTACGCCGTCCGCCTCGGCGATGAACGCCCAGCCCTCGTCGATGTAGCGGGCGACCGACTCCACCGTCTTCGGGCTCCGGGACAGGGGATTCGTCCCCCACTGGCCGGGGCGCCCCTGCGCGACCAGCCACTCCACGCTGCTGTCGAGCATGCCGAGCATCACGGGGACGTCGTCGGGTCCGCCTTCTCTGATGGTGATCCGCATGACGCCCATCATGCCGGGCGGACGGCCCCGCCGACCGGGAAAATCGAGGGCATGAGACTCTTCGCCGCCGTGCTGCCCCCGGACGACATCGCCGACGAACTCGCCGCCGAGGCAGCCCGGTTGCGCACACTGCCCGGTGCGGACGGGCTGCGCTGGACGGGCCGCCCCGGCTGGCACTTCACCCTCGCCTTCTACGGCGAGGTCGACGACGGCCTCGTACCGGAGCTGTCGGCACGGCTGGGGCGGGCCGCGCACCGCGGCACGCCCTTCGCGCTGGCCGTGCGGGGCGGGGGACAGTTCGGACACGGGCGGGCGCTGTGGGCCGGGGCCGCCGGGGACGTACCGGCGCTGCGCCTGCTGGCCGACCGGGCGGAGGCGGCGGCCCGCAAGGCGGGCGTGGAGATGGGGGAGCACCGCCGCTACAAGGCGCACCTCACGCTGGCCCGCAGCCGCGAGGCGGTGGACGTGCAGGCGTACGTCGAGGCGCTGGACGCCTTCGAGGGCCGCACCTGGACGGTGCAGGAGCTGGTGCTGGTCCGCAGCAGCCTGCCGAGGTCCGGTGTTCCCGGGGAGCAGCCCCGTTACGAGCCGGTCGGGCGCTGGGCGCTCGGCGGGGCCGGTTAGGCTCCACCCGTGGACCCGAAGACCCGGAACCGGATCATGGCCGGTGCGCTCGTGTTGTTGTTCGTCGTGGTGGCCCTGGCGGCCGCGCTCGGTAGATAGGCCGAGCGGGGCCGCCGAGGCGCACCCCGTCACCAGGCGAAGGCCTCCGGGGAAGGCCCCGGCCCGGGGAAGACCTCGTCCAGGCCGGACAGCAGCTCCTCGCTCAGCTCCAGCTCGACCGCGCGCAGGGCGGAGTCGAGCTGCTCGGCGGTGCGCGGACCGACGATCGGGCCGGTCACGCCGGGCCGGGTGAGCAGCCAGGCCAGGCCGGCCTCCCCGGGCTCCACGCCGTGCTTGTCCAGCAGGTCCTCGTAGGCCTGGATCTGCGCGCGGGCGGTGGGGTCGGCGAGGGTGTCGGCGGCCCGTCCGGAGGCGCGGCGCCCGCCCTCCGCCTGCTTCTTGATGACCCCGCCGAGCAGACCGCCGTGCAGCGGCGACCAGGGGATGACCCCGAGGCCGTACTCCTGCGCGGCCGGGATGACCTCCATCTCGGCGCGCCGCTCGGCCAGGTTGTACAGGCACTGCTCGCTGACGAGCCCGATGGTGCCGCCGCGCCGGGCGGCGATCTCGTTGGCCTGGGCGATCTTGTAGCCGGGGAAGTTGGACGACCCCGCGTAGAGGATCTTGCCCTGCTGCACCAGTACGTCGATGGCCTGCCAGATCTCCTCGAAGGGAGTGCTGCGGTCGACGTGGTGGAACTGGTAGAGGTCGATGTGGTCGGTGCCGAGCCGCTTCAGGCTGGCGTCGACGGCCCGCCGGATGTTCAGCGCGGACAGCTTGTCGTGGTTGGGCCAGGCGTCGCCGTCGGCGGCCATGTTGCCGTACACCTTGGTGGCGAGGACGACCTGGTCACGGCGCCCGCCGCCCTTGGCGAACCAGCTGCCGATGATCTCCTCGGTACGGCCCTTGTTCTCACCCCAGCCGTACACGTTCGCCGTGTCGAAGAAGTTGATGCCCGCACTGAGCGCCGCGTCCATGATCGCGTGGCTGTCGGTCTCGTCGGTCTGCGGGCCGAAGTTCATGGTGCCGAGGACGAGGCGGCTGACCTTGAGTCCGGTACGTCCGAGCTGCGTGTACTTCATGGGACTCAAGCCAACGACTTGGAGTGCGCTCCATGCAAGGGGGGGGGCCGGCCGGGGAACGGGTCAGTCGCGGGGGAACTCGTCGGTCTTGAGGGTGAGGCCGAGGGGGGTGGTGGTCAGGTCGACGTCGGTCCCGTAGTCGACGCGCAGCTCACACCGGTAGTCGCCGTCCTTGGGCTCGGTGAAGACGGTGCACCTGCCCTTGTAGGGGTCGGCAATGAGGTAGACGGGGACCTCGGCGACCGCGTAGGCAGTCTTCTTGGGGCCGTAGTCGTTGGGAGCCGTCCCCCTTGAGATGACCTCTCCGATGAACTCGATGTCGTCGTATTGCCAGCGGCCTTCTTCGTTCTTTGTCGCGCCGTCGCGGAACTTGGCCACATCGGGGCAGAAGCCGTTCTGATGACCGGGGAAGTCGACCCGGACATCGGAGAAGACCCGCGCGTGCCGCCGCCCGAAGCGGTCCTCAAGAGCCCAGAGCAGTTCGCGAATGGTTTCCCAGTGGATGTCCCGCTGCGGAGTCATGTGGACGTTGCCCCCGACGATCTCGACCTTGTATCCCTCGGGGACGGGCAGTCGCTCAAGTGCCTCGAACCATCCGTCCAGGCGCTCGGTGTTCTCGTCGGCCATGTCGATCTGCCCCCATGCGTGAGTGCCGCCGCGCAGTACAACGATACGCATGGTGACGAGGTCACGGCGCGGAGCGCATATGCCAGAACCGGGTGGGGCGCGGGTCTCAGCCCGCGTACTCCCCGCCCAGTCCCCACCCCTGGTGCATCGCCTCCGCGAAGGCCGACGCCAGCCGGTGTTCGCCGTTCGCGTTCGGGTGGGTGCCGTCGTAGGTGTCGGTGCCTATGTCCCAGGTCCGCGGGACCGAGGCCAGCAGGATGGGGGAGCCCGGCTCGTCCAGGTCGGCGGCCGTCTTCGCCAGGAGCTCGTTGAAGCGGGCGACCTGGGCGGCGAAGGGCGCGTCGTCCGCGGCGCGGACGTTGGGGATGACCGGCAGCCACACCATGGCGATCCGCGGGTTCGCCGCGCGGGCCTCGGCGGCGAAGGCGCACGCGTTCTGCGCGGTCTGCTCGGCGTTCGTGTAGAAGCCCAGGTCGATCAGGCCGAGCGAGACCAGCAGGATGTCCGCCCGCGACTCCCGAACCGCCTCGCCGATCAGCGGGGCCATGTGCAGCCAGCCCTCGCCCCAGCCGGCCAGGTGACCGCGCGGGAAGTCGGGGTCGGCGTAGGCGTACGAGGCGGCGGAGTCCGTCGCCTTGTCGTAGAGCGTCTCGCGGGGGCCGGTCAGGGTGAACGGGCCGCCGTACGTGGCGCACAGGTGCCGCCACATGCGGTAACGCCAGGTGTGCTCGCCCGAGCTGCCGATCGTCATCGAGTCGCCTACGGGCATGAACCTGAGCATCCGCTCATGATGAGGGATCGGCAAAGGATCACCGCCTCCGGGGGCGTGTGAGACGGGCCACGAATCCGTGAACGGGTGGGCGGGATGGCAGGCTTGTGGGCATGCGCCGATCTTTCGCCGTCCGAGCCGGAGCCCTTCTCGCCGGAGTCCTCCTCTCGGGCGCCTTCACCGTGCTCGCCGCGTCCACCGCGCCCGCCGCGTACGCGGCCGACGGCGACAAGGGATTCACCATCGAGGATCCGCGCATCACCGAGTCCAGCGGTCTCGCGGCCTCCCGCCGGCACCCGGGCGTCTACTGGACGCACAACGACAGCGACGACGGCCCCTACCTCTACGCCGTCGACAGCGCGACCGGGAAGACCGTCGCCCGGCTCACCCTGACCGGCGTCGGCACGCCCCGTGACGTCGAGGCGATCTCCATCGGGCCGGGCAACGAGATCTGGGTCGGCGACATCGGCGACAACCTCGGCGGCACCTGGCAGTACGTGTGGATCTACCGGCTGCCCGAGCCGAAGAAGCTCGTCGACCAGACCGTCAAGGCCACGCAGTACGTCGTGAAGTACTCCGACGGCGCCCGGGACGCCGAGTCGCTCCTCGTGCACCCCAAGACCGGACGCGTCTACATCATCGACAAGAAGGAGGACGGCGGGCACCTCTACGAGGGGCCGGCGAACCTCTCCGCCTCCGGGGCGAACATCTTCAAGCCCGTCGCCGCCGTCGACCTGTGGGCCACCGACGCCGCCTTCTCCCCGGACGGTACCCAGCTCGCCGTCCGCGGCTACTTCGGTGGCATCTCCTACGCCTGGAACGGCGGGAAGATCAAGCGCGAGGGGCGGCTCGACGTGCCGCTCCAGCGTCAGGGAGAGTCCGTCAGTTACTCCGCCGACGGCACCGAGCTCATGTACGGGAGCGAGGGTTCCGGGAGCTCCGTGGTGGCGGAGGAGGCGCCCGAGGGCGCCGCTTCCGGTGCCAAGTCGCCCTCCGGAAGCGGAAGTTCGAGTGCCTCGGGGGAAGGTGACGGCTCCTCGGCCACCGGCAGCGTGAAGTTCGGCGCCCTGGCGGTCGCCGTGGTCTGTGTCGCCTTCTTCGGTCTCCGCCGGCTGCTGCGCCGCAACTGAGCGCTTTCCGCGCCGTCGCGGCCACCGCGGTCGACGCCACCCTTGCCGCGCTTCTTGACGTGGTCATGGTGTGTCAGTTTCCTGGGTGGTGCGCGGTGTATGGGAGCGCTCCCATGTGTTTCGGGCCCGCGCCTCCCGAGAGGAAGCAGCGAATTGTTCCGCAGCTTGCGAAGAGTGCTGTGCGGCCTGGCCGCCGCGCTTCTGATACCGCTGGGAGCCGGAGCGCGGCCGGCCCACGCGGCGGACACCGCCGCGTCGGACGCCACCGTCGCGGCCGAGGCCGGAGCCGGCTACTGGCACACCAGCGGCCGGCAGATCCTGGACGCCGCCGGACAGCCGGTCCGGGTCGCCGGGATCAACTGGTTCGGCTTCGAGACCGGCAACTACGTCGTCCACGGACTCTGGTCCCGCGACTACAAGAGCATGATCGACCAGATGAGGACGCTGGGCTACAACACGATCCGCATCCCCTACAGCGACGACATCTTCAAGAGCACGACCGTCCCCAACAGCATCGACTTCAGCAGCGGCAAGAACGCCGACCTCCAGGGCCTGAACTCGCTCCAGATCCTGGACAGGATCGTCTCGTACGCCGGTCAGGACGGTCTGAAGGTCATCCTCGACCGCCACCGGCCGGACGGGGGCGGGCAGTCGGCGCTCTGGTACACGGCCGCGGTCCCCGAATCGACGTGGATCGCCAACCTCAAGGCCCTCGCGGCCCGCTACCAGGGCCAGGACACGGTCGTCGGCATCGACCTGCACAACGAACCCCACGATCCCGCCTGCTGGGGCTGCGGGGACACCGCGACCGACTGGCGGCTGGCCGCGCAACGGGCCGGCAACGCCGTCCTGTCCGTCAACCCCAACCTGCTGATCTTCGTCGAGGGCGTGCAGACCTTCAACGGTGTCTCCGGTTGGTGGGGCGGCAACCTGATGGGCGTCGGCCAGTACCCGGTACAGCTCGACGTGGCGAACCGGGTCGTGTACTCGGCCCACGACTACGCGACGAGCGTCGCCCAGCAGAGCTGGTTCAGCGACCCGACGTTCCCCGCGAACATGCCGGGGATCTGGGACAAGTACTGGGGCTACATCTTCAAGCAGAACATCGCGCCCGTGTGGGTGGGCGAGTTCGGCACCACCCTCCAGTCGACGGTGGACCAGAAGTGGCTGGCGGCCCTGGTGAGTTACCTCCGGCCGACGTCGACGTACGGCGCCGACTCCTTCCACTGGACCTTCTGGTCCTGGAACCCCAACTCCGGTGACACGGGCGGCATCCTCAAGGACGACTGGCAGAGCGTCGACACCGTGAAGGACGGATACCTGGCGAGCGTCAAGGCGCCCGGCTTCCCGGGGACCGGTGGCGGCGGCGGAGGGGGCGGCGGTGGCGGTACGGCCTCCTGCGCCGCCGCCTACACCGTCAGCAGCGACTGGGGCGGCGGCTTCAACGCCGAGGTGAAGGTCACCAACACCGGGACCACGGCG
Source organism: Streptomyces sp. NBC_00016 (assembly GCF_045040885.1). Taxonomy (NCBI): domain Bacteria; kingdom Bacillati; phylum Actinomycetota; class Actinomycetes; order Kitasatosporales; family Streptomycetaceae; genus Streptomyces; species Streptomyces sp. NBC_00016. The sequence continues at coordinate 5,500,734 of NZ_CP108304.1, forward strand.
ATCGGTTCCTGGAAGGTGACCTGGACCTGGAGCGGCGCGCAGCAGATCACCAGCATGTGGAACGCCTCGTACACCCAGAGCGGGGCCGGCGTCACCGCGGTGAACGCCTCGCACAACGGGGCGGTCCCGGCGGGCGGTTCGGCGAGCTTCGGCTTCGGTGGTACGCCCGGGGGCGGGGGTGTGCCGAGCGTGAGCTGCACGGCGGCGTGAGCCGCGCGGCGGCGTGAGCTGCCCGGCGGTGTGAGACGCGACGAAGGGCGCCCGGTGTGCACCGGGCGCCCTTCGTCCTCATACCTGAGGGGTACTTCATGCGGTACCGAAGCGGTCAGAGCTTCTCGATCACGTAGTCGATGCTCTTCGTGAGCGCCTCGACGTCGGCCGGGTCGACCGCCGGGAACATCGCGACCCGCAGCTGGTTGCGGCCGAGCTTGCGGTAGGGCTCGGTGTCGACGATGCCGTTGGCGCGCAGCACCTTGGCGACGGCGGCCGCGTCCACGTCGTCGGAGAAGTCGATCGTGCCGATGACCTGGGAGCGCTTGGCCGGGTCGGTGACGAACGGGTTGGCGTACTTCACGTCCTCGGCCCAGCCGTACAGCGTGCGCGCGGAGGTGGCGGTGCGGCGCACCGACCAGTCCAGGCCGCCCTGGCCGTTGATCCACTCCAGCTGCTGGTTCAGCAGGAAGAGGGTGGAGAGGGCCGGGGTGTTGTACGTCTGGTTCTTGCGGGAGTTGTCGATCGCCGTCGGCAGGCTGAAGAACTCGGGGATGTGCCGGCCGGACGCGTGGATCCGCTCGGCGCGCTCGATCGCGGCCGGGGAGAACACGCCGATCCACAGGCCGCCTTCGGAGGCGAAGGACTTCTGCGGGGCGAAGTAGTAGACGTCCGTCTCGGCGATGTCGACCGGGAGGCCGCCGGCGCCGGACGTGGCGTCCACCAGGACGAGGGAGCCCTCGTCGGCGCCCGCTACGCGCTTGATCGGGGCGGCGACACCGGTGGAGGTCTCGTTGTGGGTGAAGGCGTAGACGTCGACACCCGCCTCGGCCGCGGGCTCGGGGTGCGTGCCCGGGTCGGCGGAGACGACGGTCGGCTCGGCCAGCCACGGGGCCAGCTTGGCGGCCTTCGCGAACTTGGACGAGAACTCGCCGAACGTGAGGTGCTGCGACTTGTTCCCGATCAGGCCGTGGGTCGCGATGTCCCAGAACGCGGTGGAGCCGCCGTTGCCGAGGACGACCTCGTAGCCCTCGGGCAGGGAGAACAGCGCGGAGATGCCCTCGCGTACCTGGCCGACCAGGTTCTTGACCGGGGCCTGGCGGTGGGAGGTGCCGAGGAGGGACGTGCCGGTGGCGGCCAGGGCGTCCAGCGCCTCCACCCGCACCTTGGAGGGGCCCGCGCCGAATCGACCGTCGGCGGGCTTGATGTCAGCAGGAATCTGGATCTCAGCCACGGAAGCGAGGTTAGCCGGTGGGGGAAACCTGGGTGAAACCTGGTCCGTCGGGTGAGACGGGTGCGTGTCGCGGTGCGGGTCGTGGTTGCGGGTCGCCGGGCCGGGGGCCGTGCTCCCGGGCTCCCTCGGCCCGGACGGCCTCGTCCTCGATCGCCGGACGGGCTCCGGGGGCGGACGCGTGCTGGTTTGCTGAAGTCATGACGGATCTTGAGGCAGAACTGCGCAAGGCCGTCCGGGGTGACGTCGGCTTCGATGTCACCTCCCGGGCGCTCGTGACCATGGACGCGTCGAACTACCGCCGCGTTCCCCTGGGCGTCGTCGCGCCCCGGGACGCCGACGACGTGGCGGCCGTACTGGAGGTGTGCCGGGCGGCCGGGGTGCCGGTCGTCGCGCGCGGTGGAGGTACGTCCATCGCGGGGCAGGCCACCGGCACCGGCGTGGTGCTGGACTTCACGCGCCACATGAACCGGTTGGTCGCCCTGGACCCGGGGGCGCGGACGGCCGTCGTGCAGCCGGGGCTGGTTCTCGACCGGCTCCAGGAGGCCGCCGCCCCGCACGGGCTGCGCTTCGGTCCCGACCCCTCCACCCACAGCCGCTGCACGCTCGGCGGGATGATCGGCAACAACTCGTGCGGCTCCCACTCGGTGGCGTGGGGGACGACGGCCGACGGTGTGCGCGAGCTGGAGGTCGTCACCGCGCGCGGGGGGCGGCTGCGGCTCGGGCAGGGGTGGGCGGGGGCGCCGGACGGCCTGCGCGCACTGGTGGACGGGGAACTCGCCCGGCTGCGGACCGGCTTTCCCGAGCTGCCCCGCCGTATCTCGGGGTACGCGCTGGACGCGCTGCTGCCGGAGAACGGCGCCGACGTCGCCCGTTCCTTCTGCGGCAGCGAAGGCACCCTGGGCGTGCTCACGGAGGCCGTCGTACGGCTCGTCGAGGCTCCACGCGCGCGCGTGCTCGCGGTGCTCGGGTACGCCGACGAGGGCGCCGCAGCCGAGGCCGCCGCCGGGCTGCTGCCGTTCGGGCCGCTGACGGTGGAGGGGATGGCGGCCGACCTGGTGCCCCCGGACGCGGCGGCCGGGCTGCCGCGGGGCGGGGCCTGGCTGTTCGTGGAGACGGGCGGCGAGTCGGAGGGCGAGGCACGCGCGCGTGCGGAGGCCGTCGTCCGCGCGGCGGACGTCCTGGACGCGCGGATCGTGCGGGACCCCGCCGGGCAGCGGGCGCTGTGGCGGATCCGCGAGGACGCGAGCGGGACGGCGACCCGCATGCCGGACGGCACGGAGGCCTGGCCCGGCTGGGAGGACTGCGCGGTGCCGCCGGCCCGGCTCGGCGCGTACCTGAGGGACTTCCGGGTGCTGCTCACCGACCACGGCCTGCGCGGCACGCCGTACGGGCACTTCGGGGACGGCTGCATCCACGTCCGCATCGACTTCGACCTGCTGACGGCGGCGGGGATCGCCCGCTTCCGCCGGTTCTCCGAGGAACTGGCCGAACTGGTCGTCTCCCACGGCGGCTCCCTCTCCGGCGAACACGGTGACGGACAGGCCCGGGCCGAGCTGCTGCCGAAGATGTACGGGCAGGACATGGTCGCCCTGTTCGAGCGGGCCAAGGCGGTCTGGGACCCGGACGACCTCCTCAACCCGGGGATGCTGGTGCGCCCCGCGCCCCTCGACGGCAACCTGCGCTTCGCCGTGCTCCCGCGCGAGCCGGTCGACGTGGCCTTCGGCTACCCGTCCGACGGCGGTGACTTCTCGGCGGCGGTGCGCCGGTGCGTCGGGGTCGCGAAGTGCCGTACGACCGCCGCGCCCGGGGCGGGAGCGGGGTCGGGGGTGATGTGCCCGTCGTTCCGGGCCACGGGCCGGGAGGAGCACTCCACGCGCGGGCGTGCCCGGCTGCTGCACGAGATGCTGGCCGGTGAGCTGGTGACCGACGGCTGGCGCTCCACGGAGGTCCGCGACGCGCTCGACCTGTGCCTGTCCTGCAAGGGCTGCCGCTCCGACTGCCCCGTCGAGGTCGACATGGCCACCTACAAGGCGGAGTTCCTGCATCACCACTACGAGGGTCGCCGGCGTCCGGCCGCCCACTACAGCATGGGGCGGCTGCCCGTGTGGCTGCGGTGGGCGAGCCGGCTGCGGGCGGCCGCCCCGCTCAACGCGCTCGCCTCGGCCGGCCCGCTGGCGGGCGTCGCCAAGCGGCTGGGCGGGATCGCGGCCGAGCGGGACATCCCGCGGCTGGCACGGGAGACGTTCAGCGGGTGGTGGCGGCGCAGGGAGCCCGTCCCGGCGGAGGGGCAGGGCGGTGACCTGGTCGTCCTGTGGCCCGACACCTTCACCGAGCACCTCTCGCCGTCCGTGGGCCGGGCCGCCGTACGGGTCCTGGAGGCGGCGGGGCTGCGGGTGGCGCTGCCGCCGACCCTGCGGATGCGGGGCCGGCCGGTGGGCGACGGCCGGTCGAGGAGCGCGGCCGCGCTGCTGACCGCCCGCCGGGGCCGGGTCTGCTGCGGGCTGACGTACGTCTCCACCGGCCAGCTCGACCACGCGCGCGTGGTGCTGCGCCGCACGCTCGACCTGATGGAGCCGGTGCTGGAGACGGCCGCGCCGGTCGTCGTCCTGGAGCCGAGCTGCGCGGCCGCCCTGCGCACCGACCTGCCCGAGCTGCTGCACGACGACCCGCGCGCGGCCCGCCTCGCCGCCCGCGTCCTCACCTTCGCGGAGGCCCTGGAGCGGCACGCGCCCGACTGGACCCCGCCCCGCCTGGACCGTCCGGCGGTCGGCCAGACCCACTGCCACCAGCACGCGGTCCTGGGCGACGCGGCCGAGCGGCGGCTGCGCGAGGCCGCGGGTCTCACCGGCGACCTGAGCGGCGGGTGCTGCGGCCTCGCCGGCAACTTCGGCTTCGAGAAGGGCCACTTCGAGGTGTCGGCGGCCTGCGCGCAGGAGCAGCTGCTGCCGGCCGTACGGGACGCCCCCGAGGGAGCGGTGGTCCTGGCGGACGGCTTCTCCTGCCGCACCCAGCTGGAGCAGCTGGCGGGGACCCGGGGGAGGCACCTCGCGGAGGTACTGGCAGAGCACCTGGAGGACGACGGACGGGCGCACTGAGGGGAGCGCCGAGGGGCCCCTGAGGGGGCGCTGAGGGGCCCTGAGGGAACGCGGCGGCAGTCCTGCGGGGAGGTGGCCCGCGCGGGCGGTGGCGGGCGTGGCTGAGCCGGGGATGGGCGGGGCCGACTCCTACGCTGACGGGACGGTCGTCCGGCGATGCGAACGGGCGATGCGAACGGTCCTTCGAAGGAGCCCCGCGTATGAGCCTGCGCGTCCAGTCCATCACCCGTGACGAGCACCTGGCGTTCGTCGCGGCCCGCCCCTCCGCCAGCCATATGCAGATCCCTTCGTGGGGTGACGTGAAGCCGGACTGGCGGGCGGAGAGTCTGGGCTGGACCGACGGGACGGGTGCGCTCGTGGGGGTGGGGCTGGTGCTGTTCCGGCCACTGCCGAGGCTGCGGAAGTACCTGGCGTATCTGCCCGAGGGGCCGCTCGTCGACTGGCACGCGCCGGATCTGGCCGAGCGCTGGCTGGCGCCGATGCTCGCGTGGCTGAAGGCGCGGGGGGCGTTCTCGGTGAAGATGGGCCCGCCCGTCGTCGTACGGCGCTGGAGCGCCGACGCGGTCAAGGCGGCCATCGCCGACCCGGGCGCCCACCGGCTGCGGGACGCCGAGGCGAGCTCGTACGAGCCGCGCGCCTCCGAGGTCGCCGACCGGCTGCGCCGCGCCGGCTGGCAGCAGACCGAGCCGGGCGGCGAGGACGGCTTCGCGGCCGGTCAGCCCCGCTACGTCTTCCAGGTCCCGTTCGCCGGACGCACGCTGGAGGACGTCCACAGCGGCCTCAACCAGCAGTGGCGGCGCAACATCAAGAAGGCCGAGAAGGCGGGCGTGAAGGTCGTCCGGGGCGGGGCGGAGGACCTGCCGGCGTTCTACGGGCTGTACACCGAGACCGCCGAACGCGACCGCTTCATCCCGCGCCCCCTGTCCTACTTCCGGCGTATGTGGAGCGCGCTGAACGCCGAACATCCCGACCGTATGCGGCTCTACCTCGCCCACCACGACGGGGAGGTTCTCGCCGCCGCGACCATGCTGACCGTCGGTGAGCACGTCTGGTACTCCTACGGCGCCTCCACCGGCCGCAGGCGCGAGGTCCAGCCGAACAACGCCATGCAGTGGCGCATGATGGCCGACGCCCATGAACTGGGCGCCGCCGTCTACGACCTGAGGGGCATCACCGACACCCTGGAGGAGTCCAACCACCTGCTCGGCCTGCTCCGCTTCAAGGTGGGCACGGGCGGACAGGCCGTGGAGTACCTGGGCGAGTGGGACTTCCCCCTCAACAAACTGCTGCACCGGGCGCTGGGCCTCTACATGGCGCGCAGATAGCCGCCGGCCGCCTGCTCCGCGTCGAGGGCGGCGACGTCTCACAGCCCGAGACAGTGGCATGGCGGGTTCACACGCCTGACCGAGTCCATTACCCTGGACTTGACAGTGCAGCGTGATGTACGCACCTCGAGCCGAGCCCCAGGACCGCCCGTGACTGCCCCCGACACCGCCGCCACACCCCAGCTCGCCCCCACCGCCACAGCGACCGGCGCCCCCGGGACCCCGGGCGGGCGGCTGGGCGCTCTCGGCCCGGTCGGCCTCGTGCTGGCCGGAGGCATCTCGGTGCAGTTCGGCGGCGCGCTGGCGGTGACGCTGATGCCGAGGGCGGGCGCCCTGGGCGTGGTCGCGCTGCGGCTGCTGGTGGCGGCGGTGGTCCTGCTGGTGATCTGCCGGCCCCGGCTGCGCGGCCACTCCCGCACCGACTGGGGCACGGTCGTCGTCTTCGGCGTCACGATGGCCGCGATGAACGGCCTCTTCTACCAGGCGGTGGACCGCATCCCGCTGGGCGCGGCGGTCACGCTGGAGGTCCTCGGCCCCCTCGCGCTGTCGGTCGTGGTCTCGCGCCGCGCGCTGAACCTCGTCTGGGCCGGCCTGGCCCTCGCGGGCGTCTTCCTGCTCAGCGGGGGCGGCGGCCACGGCGGGGACGGTGGCGGGCTGGGCGGCGGCCTCGACCTGGTGGGTGTCGCCTTCGCGCTGGGGGCGGGGGCGATGTGGGCGGCGTACATCGTCTTCAGCGCCCGCACCGGCCGCCGTTTCCCGCAGGCGGACGGCCTGGCGCTGGCGATGGCGGTGGGCGCCCTGCTCTTCCTCCCCCTGGGCCTCGCCGAGTCGGGCAGCAAACTGGCCGACCCGGTGACGCTGGGCCTGGGGGCGGCGGTGGCCCTGCTCTCCTCGGTCCTGCCCTACACCCTCGAACTCCTCGCCCTGCGCCGCATGCCCGCGTCCACCTTCGCGATCCTGATGAGTCTGGAACCGGCCGTCGCCGCCACCGCGGGCTTCCTCATCCTCGACCAGGCCCTGACCACGATCCAGGCGGCCGCGATCGCCCTGGTCGTCGCGGCGAGCATGGGCGCGGTCCGCACGCAGGTGGGGCGGCCGAAGTCGGCGGTCCCGGAGGCCTGACGGGCACCGTCCGGAAGCACCTGCCCGGCCGCCGCCCGGGCGTGCGGCCGACGTTTCGTGTCTCGGCGAAACGGTGAACAGGGGTCGCCGGGTGCTCCGAAACTTCGACGCATGCGCAGCTACCGCTTCTTGTTCCGGACGCCGCAGTTCACTCCGTTCCTGCTCTCCTTCGCCGCTTTCGCCGCGGCTCAGACGGTCGGCGGCCTGGCTCTCGGCACGCTCGTCTTCCGGGCCACCGGCTCCCCGTTCCTGTCGGCGGTGAGCATGTTCGGCCCGCAGCTCGCGCAGTTGCTGGGGGGCGCGTTCCTGCTCTCGGGCGCCGACCGCCTGCCCCCGCGCGCGGTCCTGTCCGGCCTCGCCCTCGCCTTCGCGGCCGGCACGGCGGTGCTGGCGCTGCCGGGCCTGCCGGTGTGGGCGCTCTTCGCCGTCGTCCTCCTGCAGGGGCTGGTCGCGTCGCTGGGCGGAGGAGTGCGCGGGGGACTGCTCAACGAGATCCTGTCCAAGGACGGCTATCTCCTGGGCCGTTCGGTGTTCAACATGCTCTGGGGCCTGGTGCAGATGGCCGGGTTCGCGACGGGCGGCCTACTGCTGACGCTCCTGTCCCCACGGACCTGCCTGCTCCTCGCGGCGGCGCTGTACGTGATGTCGGCCCTCGTCACCCGCCTGGGTCTCACGGCCCGCCCGCCGCGCTCTTCGGGCCGCCCGTCCGTCCCGGCGACCTGGCGCACCAACGCCCTGCTGTGGTCCTCACGCCCCCGCCGCCTGACGTACCTGGGCCTGTGGGTCCCCAACGGCCTGATCGTCGGGAGCGATTCGCTCTACGTCCCCTACGCCCCCCAGGCCGCCGGCATGCTGTACGCGTTCGGGGCGCTGGGCATGTTCGTGGGCGACCTGGCGGTGGGCCGCCTGGTGCCGCCTACCGCGCGCCCCCGTCTCGCGACCCCGCTGCGCGTGCTGCTGGCGGTTCCGTACCTGTTCTTCGTCCTGCGGCCCGGAGTGGCGCTGTCGGCCGTGGCCGTCACCGTCGCCTCCGTCGGCTTCGCCGCGAGCCTGGTCCTCCAGGAACGCCTGATGTCCCTCACGCCCGACGACCTCGCGGGCCAGGCTCTCGGCCTGCACGTCACCGGCATGGCCGCTCTCCAGGGCATCGGCGCCGTCCTCGCGGGCACGCTGGCCCAGCTGACCTCCCCGGCCGCCGCGATGACACTGCTGGCGGCCGGATCGGTCACCGTGACCCTGACCCTCGCGGCGCTCGGCAGGCGCGAGGAAGGACGGCGGCCGGCCGATTCCGGTACGCGTCCGGGCGCCCTGCCGAAACCCGCGGCCACCGACTGACCGGGGTCCGTGGGCGACCCCCACAGGGGCCCCGGAAGACGACCCGCACACGCCCCCCGGGGGGACTCAAAGGCCTCGGGAAAATTCATGCAAGCATGCTTGATTGTTTCTTGGCCCGCTGCCATGCTCCACCCCATGGCCGACCCGACGCCCGTGCTCGACGACCTCCGTGCCGAAAGCGACGAACTCGACCGGCTGGTAGCCGAGTTGAGTCCCGAGCGGTGGACGCTCCCGACCCCTGCCCCCGGCTGGACCGTCGCCCACCAGATCGCGCACCTCGCCTGGACCGACCACTCCTCCGCGCTGGCCGTGACCGACCAGGACGCGTTCGCCCGCGAGGTCGAGAAGGCGCTCGCCGCGCCCGGCGACTTCGTCGACAACGGCGCGCGGGAGGGGGCCGCGAAGCCGCCCGAGCGGTTGCTCGCGGACTGGCGGGCCGGGCGCGAGGCCCTGGCGGACGCCCTGCGGGCGGCCCCCCAAGGAGCGCGTTTCCCCTGGTACGGCCCGCCCATGTCGGCCGCCTCCATGGCCACCGCGCGGCTCATGGAGACCTGGGCCCACGGCCGGGACGTGGCGGACGCGCTGGGCGAGACGCCCGCACCCACCGACCGGCTCCGGCACATCGTCCGCCTCGGCGTCCGCACCCGGGACTTCGCCTTCGGCGTGCACGGACTGCCCACGCCGTTCGAGGAGTTCCGCGTCGAACTCCGTGGCCCGTCCGGCGGGATGTGGACGTACGGCCCCGAGGACGCCACGGACCGCGTGACCGGCTCCGCCCTCGACTTCTGCCTCCTGGTCACCCAGCGCGCCCACCGCGCCGACCTCGCCCTGCGCGCCGAGGGCCCCGACGCCGACCGCTGGCTGGACATCGCCCAGGCCTTCGCGGGTCCGCCCGGCAGCGGCCGTACGCCGAAGGGAGCCGTCCGGTGACGGCCCTGCGGATAGGCAACGCCTCCGGCTTCTACGGCGACCGCTTCGACGCCCTGCGCGACATGCTCACCGGCGGCGAACTCGACGTCGTCACCGGCGACTACCTCGCCGAGCTGACCATGCTGATCCTCGGCCGCGACCGGCTGAAGAACCCCGCCGGCGGGTACGCCCGCACCTTCCTGCGGCAACTGGAGGAGTCCCTCGGCCTCGCCCACGACCGCGGCGTACGTGTCGTCACCAACGCCGGAGGCCTCAACCCGGCCGGACTCGCCGACGCGGTCCGGCAGTTGGCCGACCGGCTCGGTATCCCGGTACGCGTCGCGCACGTCGAGGGCGACGACCTCGGCGCCCGGTATCCCGGCAGCCTCACCGCCCATGCCTATCTCGGCGGCTCCGGCATCGCCGCGTGTCTGCGCGAGGGCGCGGAGGTCGTCGTCACCGGGCGGGTCACCGACGCGGCCCTCGTCACCGGCCCCGCCGCCGCCCACTTCGGCTGGGGGCCCGAGGAGTACGACCGGCTCGCGGGCGCCGTCGTCGCCGGACATGTCCTGGAGTGCGGGACACAGGCCACCGGCGGCAACTACGCCTTCTTCGCCGAGGGCGGCCGTGACCTGCGGCGGCCCGGCTTCCCGCTCGCCGAGATCCACGAGGACGGCAGCTGCGTCATCACCAAGCACCCCGGCACCGGCGGCTTCGTCGACGTCGGCACGGTGACCGCGCAGCTGCTGTACGAGACGACGGGCGCCCGGTACGCCGGCCCCGACGTCACCGCCCGGCTGGACACCGTACGGCTCACCCAGGACGGCCCGGACCGGGTACGGATCCACGGCGTACGCGGGGAAGCCCCGCCCCCGACCCTCAAGGTCGGCCGCACCCGCCTCGGCGGCTTCCGCAACGAGGTCGTCTTCGTGCTCACCGGCCTGGACATCGAGGCCAAGGCCGCTCTCGTACGGGAACAGATGGCACAGGTCTTTCTCAAGTCACGCCCCGCCGAGGTGCGTTGGGAGCTGGTCCGGACCGACCGGGCCGACGCCGACACCGAGGAGACCGCGAGCGCACTGCTGCGGCTCGTCGTGCGCGACCCCGAACCGGATGCCGTGGGAAGGGCGTTGAGCGGGGCGGCCGTGGAGCTGGCGCTGGCCAGCTATCCCGGCTTCCATGTGCTCGCGCCGCCCGGGAAGGGCTCCCCCTACGGCGTGTTCGAGGCCGCCTACGTGCCGCAGGAGGACGTCGAGCATCTCGCCGTCCTCCACGACGGCCGCCGCCTGCCCGTCGCCGCACCCACGGCCGCCGGCACCCTCGTCCTCGAGGAGGTGCCGGAACCGGACCTGCCGGATCCGCCGCCCCCCGGCCCCGTACGGCGCGCGCCCCTCGGGCTCGTGGCCGGCGCCCGCAGCGGCGACAAGGGCGGCAACGCCAACGTGGGGGTGTGGGCCCGGACGGACGAGGCCTGGCGCTGGCTCGCCCACGAACTGACGGCCGACAGGTTCCGGCAGCTCGTCCCCGAGAGCCGCGAGCTGACCGTCACCCGCCACCCGCTGCCCCGGCTGCGCGCCCTGAACTTCGTCGTGGAGGGCGTCCTCGGCGCCGGGGTCGCCGCCCAGCACCGCTTCGACCCGCAGGCCAAGGCACTCGGCGAATGGCTGCGCTCCCGACACCTGGACATCCCGGAGGCCCTCCTGTGACGGCTCTCACGTCCGCCCTGGACACCCAGGGTCCCGACTACCGCGCGCACCGCGAGGCCATGCTCGCCAAGCTCGCCGACCTCGACACCGAGCACGCGAAGGCGCTGGCGGGGGGAGGGGAGAAGTACGTCGCCCGGCACCGCGCGCGTGGCAAGCTCCTCGCCCGTGAGCGCATCGAGCTGCTCCTCGACCCCGACACGCCGTTCCTGGAGCTGTCGCCGCTGGCCGCCTGGGGCAGCGCCTCCCCCGAGTACACCGTGGGCGCCTCCCTCGTCACCGGCATCGGGGTCGTCGAGGGCGTGGAGTGCATGATCACCGCCAACGACCCGACCGTGCGCGGGGGCGCCAGCAACCCCTGGTCCCTGAAGAAGGCCCTGCGCGCCAACGACATCGCCCTCGCCAACCGGCTGCCCTGCATCAGCCTGGTGGAGTCGGGCGGGGCCGACCTGCCGTCGCAGAAGGAGATCTTCATCCCGGGCGGGGCGGTCTTCCGCGACCTGACCCGGCTGTCCGCCGCCGGGATCCCGACCGTCGCCGTCGTCTTCGGGAACTCGACCGCGGGCGGCGCGTACATCCCCGGCATGAGCGACCACGCGATCATGGTCAAGGACCGCGCGAAGGTGTTCCTCGGCGGGCCGCCCCTGGTGAAGATGGCGACCGGCGAGGAGAGCGACGACGAGTCGCTGGGCGGCGCGGAGATGCACGCGCGCGTGTCCGGCCTCGCCGACCACTTCGCCGTCGACGAGCGGGACGCGCTGCGGCAGGCACGCCGCGTGGTGGCCCGCCTCAACCACCGCAAGGCGTACCGGGATCCGGGGCCCGGTGTCCCTCCCCGGTACGACGAGGAGGAACTCCTGGGCATCGTCCCCGGGGATCTGCGCACCCCCTTCGACCCGCGCGAGGTGATCGCCCGGATCGTCGACGCCTCCGACTTCGACGAGTTCAAGCCCCTCTACGGGACGAGCCTCGTCACCGGCTGGGCGACCCTGCACGGCTACCCGGTCGGGATCCTGGCCAACGCCCAGGGCGTGCTCTTCAGCGCGGAGTCCCAGAAGGCCGCCCAGTTCATCCAGCTCGCCAACCAGCGCGACATCCCGCTCCTCTTCCTGCACAACACCACCGGCTACATGGTCGGCAGGGAGTACGAGCAGGGCGGCATCATCAAGCACGGCGCGATGATGATCAACGCGGTCGCCAACTCGAAGGTCCCGCACCTGTCCGTCCTCATGGGCGCCTCGTACGGGGCCGGCCACTACGGCATGTGCGGGCGCGCCTACGACCCCCGGTTCCTCTTCGCCTGGCCGAGCGCCAAGTCGGCGGTGATGGGCCCGCAGCAGCTCGCCGGGGTCCTGTCCATCGTCGCCCGGCAGTCGTCGGCCGCGAAGGGCCTGCCCTACGACGACGACGCGGACGCCGCCCTGCGCGCCATGGTGGAGCAGCAGATCGAGTCCGAGTCGCTGCCGATGTTCCTGTCCGGGCGGCTGTACGACGACGGTGTCATCGACCCGCGCGACACCCGCACCGTCCTCGGCCTGTGCCTGTCGGCCGTCCACACCGCGCCCTTCGAGGGTGCGCGGGGTGGCTTCGGCGTCTTCCGGATGTGAGGCTCATGATTACTTCCGTTCTGGTGGCCAACCGCGGCGAGATCGCCTGCCGCGTCTTCCGGACCTGCCGCGAGGCGGGCATCCGCACCGTCGCCGTGCACTCGGACGCCGACGCGGGCGCCCTCCACGCGCGCGTGGCGGACTCGGCCGTACGGCTGCCGGGCAGCGCGCCCGCGGAGACCTACCTGCGCGCCGACCTCGTGGTGAAGGCCGCCGTCAGCGCGGGCGCGGACGCCGTGCACCCCGGCTACGGCTTCCTCTCCGAGAACGCCGACTTCGCGCGCGCCGTCCTGGACGCGGGCCTCGTCTGGATCGGGCCACCGCCCGAGGCGATCGAGGCGATGGCGTCCAAGACCCGCGCCAAACAGCTCATGGGGCTCGCCCCGCTCGCCTCGGACGAGGTGACGGAGGCCGACCTGCCGGTGCTGGTGAAGGCCGCCGCGGGCGGTGGCGGGCGCGGTATGCGCATCGTGCGCCGGCTGGCGGAACTGGGCGCCGCGCTGGAGGGCGCCCGCGCCGAGGCCGCGAGCGCGTTCGGCGACGGCGAGGTGTTCGTCGAGCCGTACGTCGAGAACGGCCGCCATGTCGAGGTGCAGATCCTCGCCGACACGCACGGCACGGTGTGGGCGCTCGGCACCCGCGACTGCTCCCTGCAGCGGCGCCACCAGAAGGTGATCGAGGAGGCGCCGGCGCCGGCCCTGTCCGAGCGGACGGCGCAGGAGCTGCGCGCGCTGGCCGTGCGGGCCGCGCGGGCCGTCTCGTACGTCGGCGCCGGTACCGTCGAGTTCCTCGTCGCCGACGGCCGTGCGCACTTCCTGGAGATGAACACCCGCCTCCAGGTCGAACATCCCGTCACGGAGGCCGTCTTCGGCCTCGACCTGGTGGCCGAGCAGATCCGGGTCGCGGAGGGCGCCGCCCTGGCTCCCGAGCCCCCACGCGCGCGTGGCCACGCCGTCGAGGCGCGGCTCTACGCCGAGGACCCGGCGAACAACTGGACGCCGCAGACCGGCACCCTGCACCGTCTGGCCGTCCCCGAGGGCGTCCGGCTGGACACCGGCTTCGGTGACGGCGACGACATCGGCGTCCACTACGACCCCATGCTCGCCAAGGTCGTCGCCCACGCCCCCACGCGCGCGGAGGCGATCCGCAGGCTCGCGGGCGCCCTGGAACGCACGGTCCTGCACGGCCCCGTCACCAACCGCGACCTGCTGGTCCGCTCTCTGCGCCACGTGGAGTTCACCTCCGCCCGCATGGACACCGGCTTCTACGACCGGCATCTCGGCGACCTCACCGTCGCGGAGCCCGACCCGTACGCCCCGCTGGCCGCCGCCCTCGCGGACGCGCGCACCCGTTCGCCGCTGGGCGGCTGGCGCAACCTGCCGTCCCAGCCGCAGACGAAGCGGTACGCGGCGGCGGGCGAGGAGACGGAGGTCCGCTACCGCCACACCCGGACCGGCCTCACGGCCGAGGGGGTGCAGGTGGTGCACGCCGACCCCGGCCTGGTCGTCCTGGAGATCGACGGCGTACGGCGCCGCTTCGAGGTCGCCCGCTATGGCGACCGCGTCCACGTCAACGACGCCGCCCTCACCGCGCTGCCCCGCTTCCCCGACCCGGAGGCCCAGCACGCCCCCGGCTCCCTGCTCGCGCCGATGCCCGGCACGGTCGTCAAGCTCGCGGACGGTCTCATCACCGGATCGAGTGTCCGGGCCGGTGAACCGCTGCTGTGGCTCGAAGCGATGAAGATGCAGCACGTCATTTCGGCCCCGGTGGAGGGGACGGTGACGGCCTTGCCGGTGACGACGGGACAGCAGGTGGAGCTCGGCACCCTCTTGGCCGTCGTCGAGGGAATCGCGCCCTGAGGGGCGCGGGGCGCCACATCATGCGGCTCCGCCGTGTGGGGCGCGACCGGCCATGACGAACCCGCAGACGAAGGAGCCACATTGAGCACGCTGATCGAATCCGACGAGCACAAGGCACTCCGCAAGGCGGTCTCGTCCTTCGCCAGGAGCCGCGCCCACGAATCCGCTTCCGGCTCGGCTTCCGGCTCCGCCTCCGACGCCGCCTCCGACTCGGAGAGGCGCGGCCTCTGGCAGGAAGCCGCCAAGCTCGGCTACATCGGCGTCAACCTGCCGGAGGAGTACGGCGGCGGAGGCGGCGGCATCGCCGAGCTCTCCCTGATCCTCGAAGAGCTCGGGGCGGCCGGAGCCCCGCTGCTGATGATGATCGTCTCCCCGGCGATCTGCGGCACGGTCATCGCCCGCTTCGGCACCGAGGCCCAGAAGCGGGAGTGGCTGCCCGCCCTGGCCGACGGCAGCCGCCTCATGGCCTTCGGCATCACCGAACCCGACGCCGGCTCCAACAGCCACCGCATCACCACCACCGCCCGCCGCGACACCGCGAGCGGCGACTGGCTGCTGACCGGCCGCAAGGTCTTCGTCTCCGGCGTCGACATCGCCGACGCCACCCTGATCGTCGGCCGCACGGAGGACGCCCGCACCGGCAGCCTCAAGCCCTGCCTGTTCATCGTCCCGCGCGACGCCGAAGGCTTCTCCCGCCGCCGCATCGACATGGAACTCGACAGCGTGGAGAAGCAGTTCGAGCTCGTCCTGGACGAGGTGCGGCTCCCGGCGGAGGCGCTCGTCGGCGACGAGGACGCGGGCCTGCTCCAACTCTTCGCCGGACTCAACCCCGAGCGCATCATGACGGCCGCCTTCGCGATCGGCATGGGCCGCCACGCGCTCTCCAAAGCGATCGAGTACGCGCGCGACCGCACCGTCTGGAAGAGCCCGATCGGCGCCCACCAGGCCATCGCACACCCCCTCGCGCAGGCCCACATCGACCTCGAACTGGCCCGCCTGATGATGCAGAAGGCCGCCCAGCTGTACGACGCGGGGGACGACGTCGGCGCGGGCGAGGCCGCCAACATGGCCAAGTACGCGGCCGGGGAGGCCTGTGTGAAGGCGGTCGACCAGTCCGTGCACACCCTCGGCGGCAACGGCCTCACGCGCGAGTTCGGCCTCGCCAGGCTGATAACCGCCTCCCGCGTGGCTCGTATCGCCCCGGTGAGCCGGGAGATGATTCTCAACTACGTCTCCCACCAGACCCTGGGCCTGCCCAAGTCGTACTGACCGCAGCCGGCAACCGTCGTGTCCGGCGCGCGAGGAGGAACCATGTTCCGCAGCGAGTTCGCAGACGTCCCGCCCGTAGAACTCCCCATCCACGACGCCGTGCTGAGCCGTGCCGCCGAGTTCGGTGAACTGCCGGCGCTCGTCGACGGCACGGACGGCACCACCCTCACGTACGACCAGGTGGACCGGTTCCACCGGCGGGTCGCCGCCGCGCTCGCCGAGGCCGGGGTCCGCAAGGGCGACGTACTGGCCCTGCACAGCCCCAACACCGTCGCCTTCCCGCTCGCCTTCTACGGGGCCACGCGCGCGGGCGCCACGGTCACCACCGTGCACCCGCTCGCCACCGCCGAGGAGTTCGCCAAGCAGCTCGACGACTCCGCCGCCCGCTGGATCGTCACCGTCTCCCCGCTGCTCCAGACGGCCCGACGGGCGGCCGAACTCGCGGGCGGCGTCGAGGAGATCTTCGTCTGCGACACCGCCGCCGGGCACCGCTCGCTCGTCGACATGCTCGCCTCGGCGGCCCCGGAACCGCAGGTGGACATCGACCCGGTGGAAGACGTGGCGGCACTGCCGTACTCCTCCGGCACCACCGGCGTCCCCAAGGGCGTGATGCTCACCCACCGGCAGATCGCCACCAACCTCGCCCAGTTGCGGCCGGCGATGTCCGTGGGCCCGGGCGACCGCATCCTCGCCGTGCTGCCGTTCTTCCACATCTACGGCCTGACCGCCCTGATGAACGCGCCCCTGCGCGAGGGCGCCACCGTCGTCGTCCTGCCCCGCTTCGACCTGGAGACGTTCCTCGCGGCCATCCAGAACCACCGCATCACCGGCCTGTACGTGGCCCCGCCGATCGTCCTCGCCCTCGCCAAGCACCCGGCGGTCACCCGGTACGACCTGTCGTCCCTGCGGTACGTCGTCAGCGCGGCCGCGCCCCTGGACGCCGCCCTCGCCGCCGCCTGCGCCGAGCGCCTGGACCTGCCGCCGGTCGGCCAGGCCTACGGCATGACGGAACTGTCCCCGGGCACCCACGTCGTCCCGCTCGACGCCATGCGGGACGCCCCCGCCGGCACCGTCGGCAAGCTCATCGCCGGCACCGAGATGCGGATCGTCTCCCTCGACGACCCCGACAAGGACCTCGACATCGGCGAGGCCGGCGAGATCCTCATCAGGGGGCCGCAGATCATGAAGGGCTACCTGGGCCGCCCCGACGCCACCGCCGACATGATCGACGGCGACGGCTGGCTGCACACCGGCGACGTCGGGCGGGTCGACGCGGACGGCTGGCTGTTCGTCGTCGACCGGGTCAAGGAACTGATCAAGTACAAGGGCTTCCAGGTGGCCCCCGCCGAACTCGAGGCCCTCCTGCTCACCCACCCCGGCATAGCGGACGCGGCCGTCATCGGCGTCTACAACGACGACGGCAACGAGGTCCCGCACGCGTACGTGGTCCGGCAGCCCACGTCACCCGAGCTCGCCGAAGGAGAGATCGCGATGTACGTCGCCGAGCGGGTCGCCCCCTACAAGCGCGTCCGCGGGGTCACCTTCATCGACGCCGTGCCGCGCGCCGCCTCCGGCAAGATCCTGCGCCGTCAACTGAGGGAGCGTGCATGACGACCGCCCTGGTCGGACGGACCCGCGTCCGAGGAGTCGAGACCCTCAGCCTCGACTCGCCCACCACCCGCAACGCCCTCTCGCGCGCCCTCGTGAGCGAGCTGACGGACGCGCTCGGGAGCTGCGACAAGGACGACGACGTACGCGCCGTCGTCCTCACCCACACCGGCAACACCTTCTGCGCGGGCGCCGACCTGAAAGACCCCCCGCCGCCCGACGCGGTGCCCGCGCTGCTCCGGCGGATCCTCGAACTGCGCAAGCCCGTGGTGGCCCGGGTCGCCGGACATGTGCGGGCGGGCGGGCTGGGTGTGCTCGGCGCCTGCGACATCGCGCTCGCCTCCGGCACGGCGACGTTCGCGTTCACGGAGGTGCGCATCGGGGTCGCGCCCGCCGTCATCTCGCTGCCGCTGCTGCCCCGCGTCGACCCGCGCGCCCTCGCCCGCTACTGCCTCACCGGCGAGACCTTCGGCGCGGCCGAGGCGGCCCGGATCGGCCTCGTCACCCTCTCGGCCGGCGACGGCGACCTGGACGAGGCCCTGGCACCCGTGCTCGACGGGCTGCGCCGGGCCGCGCCCACGGCCCTGGCCAGGACGAAGGAGCTGCTCACGGCTAAGGTGCTGGAGGCCCTCGTCGAGGACGCGGGTGAGATGACCAGGCTCTCGGCCTCGTTGTTCGCCGGCCCCGACGCCCGCGAGGGAATGACGGCCTTCCTCGAACGACGGGATCCTCCATGGGTGTTGTGACCCCGGACGACCGTGCTCCGGGCGACCGTGCTCCGGGCGACCGTGCTCCGGGCGATCGCGGGCCGGGTGACCGGGTGCCCAAGCAGGACCGCAGCCGGGCCACGCGGCAGCGGCTCCTGGCGGCCGCCGTGGCCTGCCTCGCCGAACGCGGCTGGGCGGGCTCCACGGTCTCCGTCGTCGCCGAACGCGCGGGCGTCTCCCGGGGCGCGGCCCAGCACCACTTCCCCACCCGCGAGGACCTCTTCACCGCGGCCGTCGAGTACGTCGCCGAGGAACGCTCGGACGCGTTGCGCGCGCTGTTCCCGCAGGGCGCGACGGGCGACCGGCGCGCGGTCGTCACCGCCCTCGTGGCCCTCTACACCGGCCCGCTCTTCCGGGCCGCGCTGCACCTGTGGGTGGCCGCCTCCAACGAGGAGCAGCTGCGCTCGCGCGTGACCGAGCTGGAGGCCCGCGTGGGCCGCGAGAGCCACCGCATAGCCGTCGAGCTCCTGGGCGCCGACGAGTCCGCGCCCGGCGTCCGCGAGACCGTCCAGGGCCTGCTGGACATGGCCCGCGGCCTCGGCCTCGCCAACCTCCTCACCGACGACGCGGGGCGCCGCGAGCGCGTGGTGGCGCAGTGGGCGGGACTGCTGGACGACGCCCTCGGCTGACCCCACCGTCGACACCCCGCCCTCCCGAGGTGACGGTCCCGTCAGGGGCTGAGCCGCTCCACCCGCCAGCTCCCGTCCGCCTCCGCCACGTACCGCAGCCGGTCGTGCAGCCGGTTCAGGCGGCCCTGCCAGAACTCCACCGACTGGGGAGCCACCCGGAAACCGCCCCAGTGCGGCGGCACCGGCACCTGCTCGCCCTCCGGGTAGCGGGCCGCCAGCTCGGCGTAGGAGGCGTCGAGATCGGAGCGGCCGGCGATCACCGAGGACTGCGCGCTGGCCCAGGCCCCCAGCTGGGAGCCGTGCGGCCGGGTCCGGAAGTACGCGGCGGTCTCGTCGCGCCCGGTGCGCCGTGCCACGCCCCGCACGACGACCTGCCGGGCCATCGGATGCCAGGGGAAGAGCAGCGAGACGTACGGGTTCTCGGCGAGGTCGCGGGCCTTGCGGGAGTCGTAGTTGGTGTAGAAGACGAAGCCCTGCTCGTCGAAGTGCTTCAGCAGCACCGTGCGGGAGCCGGGCCGGCCCTCGGCGTCCGCGGTGGACACGACCATGGCGTTCGGCTCGAAGAGATGGGCCTCGACGGCCGCGTCCTTGAACCAGCGGGCGAACTGCTCCACGGGCGTGGCGGCCAGCTCGGCCTCGGAGAGCCCCTCGGCCCGGTACTGCTTGCGCATGGCGGCGGGATCGGGGACGGGGCCGGGGGAGACGGCGTCTGCGTCGGTCACGTGGTCATCTTGCCGTATGGCCCACCGCCGCAGACCGACCCACCAAAGGTGGCACTGAGTGCCGCGACCACTCCCCAAGGGTGGCACTCGGGGATATGGTGCAGAGGCACTCGTCGCCGTGTCCCGCCCCGGTCGGGTGCCGGTCGGGTGACCGACGGCCGCACGGGGCATCAGTGGAGTACCGCCCAGGACCGCGAGTCTTCGCACCCGAGGTGCACAGGACCGCGGAACCGCCGGCGCCGCCCGTCGCACACATCACGAGGAGCCGCCCGATGTCCGACTTCGTACCCGGACTCGAAGGAGTCGTCGCGTTCGAGACGGAGATCGCCGAACCCGACAAGGAGGGCGGCGCCCTGCGGTACCGGGGCGTCGACATCGAGGACCTGGTCGGTCACGTCTCTTTCGGCAACGTCTGGGGCCTGCTCGTCGACGGCGCCTTCAACCCCGGCCTGCCGCCCGCCGAGCCGTTCCCGATCCCCGTCCACTCCGGTGACATCCGCGTCGACGTGCAGTCCGCGCTCGCCATGCTCGCGCCCGTCTGGGGCCTGAGGCCCCTCCTCGACATCGACGCCGAGCAGGCCCGCGCGGACCTCGCCCGCGCCGCCGTCATGGCCCTCTCCTACGTCGCCCAGTCCGCGCGCGGCCAGGGCCGGCCGATGGTCCCGCAGCGGGAGATCGACAAGGCGCAGTCCGTCGTCGAGCGGTTCATGATCCGCTGGCGCGGCGAGCCGGACCCCAAGCACGTGGCCGCGGTCGACGCCTACTGGACGTCGGCCGCCGAACACGGCATGAACGCGTCCACGTTCACGGCCCGCGTGATCGCCTCCACGGGCGCCGACGTCGCCGCCGCACTGTCCGGCGCCGTGGGAGCCATGTCGGGCCCGCTGCACGGCGGCGCCCCCTCCCGCGTCCTCGGCATGATCGAGGAGATCGAGCGGACCGGGGACGCGGAGGCGTACGTCAAGCAGGCCCTCGACAAGGGCGAGCGGCTCATGGGCTTCGGCCACCGCGTGTACCGCGCCGAGGACCCACGCGCGCGCGTGCTGCGCCGTACGGCCCGCGCGCTGGGCGCGCCCCGCTTCGAGATCGCCGAAGCCCTGGAGAAGGCGGCCCTCGCGGAACTCCACGCCCGCCGCCCCGACCGGGTCCTGGCGACGAACGTCGAGTTCTGGGCGGCCATCATCCTGGACTTCGCCGAGGTCCCGGCGCACATGTTCACGTCGATGTTCACCTGCGCCCGCACGGCGGGCTGGTCGGCGCACATCCTGGAGCAGAAGCGCACCGGCCGCCTGGTCCGCCCGTCGGCCCGCTACATCGGCCCGGGCTCCCGCAACCCTCGGGAGATCGAGGGCTACGGGGACATCAGCGGCTAGGCCGGACGGGCCCGGCCGACGGGACACGGCGTCACGCGGGGCTGAGCAGCTCCGCGTGGTGCCGTTCGGCGACCAGCGGGTGGGCCCGCAGCTTGCCCTTCAGCTCGTTGAAGCCGTACTCGGCGAAGAGCGGGTTGGCCGGGTCGTCGGTCACGCCGGGCGCGGCGGAGGCGTGCGGGAAGGGCAGCGGTTCGACGCGGGCGTCCAGACGGGGGTTGTAGAAGAAGGGCACGGAGAACCGCTCGACGGCGCTCGGCGGCGACACGACCCGGTGGTTGGTGGCCACGAGATATCCGTTGGTCGCGACCTCCAGCAGCTCACCCAGGTTGACCACGAAGGCGCCCGGCAGCGGCGGTACGTCATGGAACAGCCCGTCCGCGCGCTGTACCTGGAGCCCGCCGACCCGGTCCTGGAGCAGCAGCGTCAGAAACCCGTAGTCCTTGTGCGCCCCGACGCCTTGCCCCGCACCGTCGCCCGCGCTTCCCGGATACCGCACGAGCTTCAGATGCGGATGCGCCCGCTCACCGAACGCCTGGTCGTAGAAGTCGACGGGCGCCCCGATCGAGGCGAGCAGCTCGTGCAGCAGCTTCTCGGCGACGGCGCTCAGCCGCGCGATCCACGCGAGTGCGGCGGTCCGCAGCGCGGGCAGCCCGGCGGGCCACTGGTTGGGTCCCTCCAGCCACCAGTAGGCGGGCTCGTCGGCACCGGGTGTCCGGGCGGGCCGCTCGGCCCCTATGTCGAGCTGGTCCCGCCAGTCCTGCCGCCCGCCGGTCCGCTCGTCGCCGGTCCGCGTGTAGCCGCGGAAGTGCGGCGAGTTCACGTTGTCGATGGCGAGCCGCTCGGCCTCGGGCAGCGCGAAGAAGGCCCGCATGGCGGACAGCAGCTCGCCGGTCTCCCGCTCACCGACCCCGTGCCCGACCAGCTGGAAGAACCCCACGTCGTGCGCGGCACTGTGCAGCTGCGCGTGCAGCAGCGCCCGGGCCTGGGGGCCGCGGTCGGCGGCGGAGAGATCGATGATCGGCAGTTGCTGGTACGACGGGTTCGTCATGGTACGTCCGCAGGTGTACGGGGCCCGGCCGCCGCCGTGGGTGGGGCGGCGCACGGGTGCCAAGTGGGCAAGAGGGAGGGGGAACGCAGGCGGAGGTGAACCGCGGAAGGGGCTGGAAGCTCAGAGGGAGCGTCGACAGCCCATGCTCGTGACGCGGACGTAGTCCACGTGGCGGCGTCGAACGAGCGAAAGCATGCGCCCAGGGTACTGCCTGACGAAAGATCCGTACGTGGCGCGGATCACGCCCCGCAAACCCTGCGGACGAGAGCCCGCCGAAGAGCGGAGGGACCCGAGAGCGGAGGGACCCAAGGACGGAGGGCCCCAAGGACGGAGGGCCCCAGGGGCGGAGGGCCGGAAATGCAGGCGACCCGCGAGTCTGGTCCTCGCTCAGGAGGGCCGGCCGGACGTACCGGCGACTCGCGGGTCGGGTGACTGCGTTGAACTGGCCGGTTGCGTGCAACTCACACACGCCGGTCCGGCACCGCACTCAGTGGGCGACGGGCCACTAGCCCGCAGCCACCTCCGACGTCCGGTGTGCATACATGCTTCGGACCACCTCCTTTCCTTCGGTACGGCCCACACTAGGAACCCATCTCCGGTCGCTCAAGTGTTTTTCTGGGATGTTGACTCGGCGGGCCGGGAAGCGATTCCCTGCTCGCGTGACCGATCTTCGTCTGCGCACCGAGGTCGTGGCCGGTGAGGCCGCGCTCGAACAGTGGCGGCACGTCCACAACACGATCGTGCCGCCCGCCGCGATGTCCCTCGAGGAGGTGCGCGAGCGCGCGGGCCGCTACCGGCTGGAGAACGCCTACGTCGGTGACGTCCTCGTCGGCTGCTCGACCGTGCGGCCGCCCGAAGGTGAGCAGGCGGCGGCGACCGTCATCGCGCGCGTGCTGCCCGCCTACCGGGGGCGCGGCCACGGCGCCGCCCTGTACGACCACGCTCTCGCCCACGCGCGCGTGCTCGGCGCCCGGGTGGTCGAGACGTGCGTGCTGGCCGTCAACGAGGACGGCCTGCGGTTCGCGCGGGCGCGCGGTTTCGTCGAGGTCGAGCGGTACGTGCTCGACGGCGGGACGGCGGAATGGGTCGACCTGCGGCTCCTGCCCCGCGATGACTAGGGCGCGGTACAACGATTCCTCTGCAATCTTGCGGGAACCATATGTGGGCTGCGTCACGTTCGAGTTGAATGAGGGCAAGTGAGCGAACCTGCAGGGGGTCCAGGTGAGTGCTTCCCGACGTAGTGGGACCACCGACGAGCTGGGGCCGGACGAGCCCGAGCGGTCGGGCGGCGACGGCCCCACGCCCCCGGAAGGCGCGGAGACCGCGGTCGGCCCGGTCGGCCCGGACGGCACCGACCTGCTCGCCGCGCTGCTCGACGGTATGGACGCGGCGCTCTGCGCGTTCGACGGCGACGGCATCGTCACCCACTGGAACCGCGAGGCCGAGCGCATCCTCGGCTGGACCGCCGCCGAGGCGGTCGGCCGGCACGGCTTCGCGGGATGGGCCGTGCGCGAGGCCGACGCCGAGGACATCGAGGGGCGGCTGATGTCCGCCA
Source organism: Streptomyces sp. NBC_00016 (assembly GCF_045040885.1). Lineage (NCBI taxonomy): Bacteria > Bacillati > Actinomycetota > Actinomycetes > Kitasatosporales > Streptomycetaceae > Streptomyces > Streptomyces sp. NBC_00016. The sequence goes on from NZ_CP108304.1 coordinate 5,524,104, forward strand.
TGCACGCGTCGGGCCGCCAGGTCCACGAGTTCGCGCTGCTGACCAAGGACGGCGGCCGCGTCCTCGTGCGCAGCCAGTCCGCCGCCGTGCGCGGGCCCGACGGCAAGCCCGCGGGGCTGTACTTCGCGTTCAGCGAGGTGCACGCCCAGATCGACCTGGAGCGCTCCATCGCGCTCAGCGAGGCCCTCTTCGACGACGCCTCCTGGGGGGTCGTCCTGGTCGACGCCGACCTGCGCCCCGCCGTCGTCAACGCGCACGCCGCCCGCGCGCTCGGCACGGGCCGTACGGCCGCACTGGGCCGCCCCCTGGGCGATCTGCTCACCCGGGGCGTCGAGGAGCTGGAGAACGCGCTGACGCACGTCCTCGCCGAGGGTGCTCCGCCGGTCCCCGCCGAGCTGTGGGTCGGCGTGCGCACCCCGGAGGGGGAGAAGCGGCGCTGCTGGCGCAGCGGCTTCCTGCGGCTCGCCTCGCCGCTCGCCGAGGAGCCGGTGCCTCTCGGGGTCGGCTGGCTCTTCCAGGACGTCACGGAGGCCAAGCAGGGCGAGCAGGAGGCCTCGCTGCTGCGCTTCCGCGCCAACCAGCTGCACCGGGCCGCCCGCGCGGCCGCCGAGTGCGAGGATCCCGCCGAGGCGGCCACCGTGCACCTCGACTTCGCGCTCGCCGGATTCGCCGACCACGCCCTGGTCGACCGGGTGATGGGCGGCGCCCCGGCCGACGTGGAGGGGGCCGGTCCGCAGCGGCTGATGCGGGTCGCGGCCACCCCGTCGGGCGGGCCGGGTCCCAGCGCGCTCACCGGACACACGGGCCTGCCGGTCCGCTACGGCGAGGCGCACCCGGCGCTTCAGTGCGTGGCGCGGGCCGGTTCGGTGCGGGCCGGGGTGGGCTCCGCGCCGGCCGACGAGGCACGGGAGTGGGCCCGGGCGCGCCTGTGGCCCGACGACACGGTGCACGCCTTGTGCGCGGTGCTGCGCAGCAGGGGCCGCACCCTGGGCGTCGTGACGTTCCTGCGTGGCGGCGGCCGTACGGCCTTCGAGCGTTCCGACGCGAACTACGCCGAGGATGTCGCCGTCCGGATAGCCGCGGCGCTGGACCTCGCCGATCTGACCGGGGCGGCCGACGCGGCGGGCCGGGGCGAAGGCGCCTGACTCGCCCGGTCGAGCCGTCGGTCCGCCGGTCGGTCCGCCGGTCGCGCCGCCGGGTGGCGGTGGCGCCCGTTCAGCGGCGGTAGAAGATCCGGTCCCGGTACTCCTCCATGATCCGCCCGTTCCAGTCGTGGCCGCCGTCGACGTTGCCGGAGCGCAGCAGCGGGGGCTCGATGCCGCGCTCGGCGAGGACGCCGGCCGCGGTGGCCATCACGGCCTGCAGGAGCGCCGAGGTGACGACCGTGGAGGCGGGGGCGAAGGGCGCGGGGACGGTGTCGAGGGTGAGCTCGGCGTCGCCGACCGCGATCTTCGAGTCGAGGACGACGTCGCAGTGGTCCTTCAGGAAGGTTCCGGAGGCATGCCGGGACGTCGTCTCCGAGGCGTAGGCCACCGACGTCAGGCCGATCACCCGGACGCCCAGGGCGCGGGCCTTCTGGGCCATCTCCACGGGCAGGGCGTTGCGGCCGGACAGCGAGACGATGACGAGGGCGTCTCCCGCGCGCAGGGGCGAGGTTTCCAGGACGGCGCTCGCGAGGCCGTCGACGCGCTCCAGGGCGGAGCCGAGGGTGGCGGGGGAGACGTCGACGCCGACGACGCCCGGGACCGCGAGCAGGTTCATCAGGGCGAGGCCGCCCGCGCGGTAGACGACGTCCTGGGCGGCGAGGGAGGAGTGACCGGCGCCGAAGGCGAAGAGGCGGCCGCCCGCGGCCACGGTGTCGGCGAGGAGCGTGCCGGCGGCCTCGACGGTGTCGGCCTCCTCGTCGCGGGCCCGCTGGAGCAGGGCGATCGCGGCGTCGAAGAACTGGGCGGCGAGCTTGCGGTCGCTCATCCGAAGGGCCCCTTTGCCGTAGCGGGTGTCCGTGTCGCGGATCACCGTGCGGTCTGGACCAGTGCGCTGTCAATACGCCCGGTGACGGTGGGGTGGCCGGGGTGCCGGCCTGCCTCAGGGCGGGGATCCGCGCCCCGATGTAACCGCCTCGTTTCAACGGCGCGGCACGCTTGTCAGTGGTATCCGGCAGAATTGAGTCCAGGGCCAGCGCACGCGCCGGAGAGCCGTTCAGCCTTCGGCAGAGCCAGCAGAGCTAATCGAGGGGCACACATGTCCGGACTGATCGACACCACGGAGATGTATCTCCGCACCATCCTCGAGCTGGAAGAGGAAGGCGTGGTGCCCATGCGTGCCCGGATCGCCGAACGCCTCGACCAGAGCGGGCCGACGGTCAGCCAGACGGTGGCGCGCATGGAGCGCGACGGTCTGGTCTCCGTGGCCAGCGACCGACACCTGGAGCTCACCGACGAGGGCCGCCGGCTCGCCACGCGCGTGATGCGCAAGCACCGCCTCGCCGAGTGTCTCCTCGTCGACGTGATCGGCCTGGAGTGGGAGCAGGTGCACGCCGAGGCCTGTCGCTGGGAGCACGTGATGAGCGAGGCCGTCGAGCGTCGCGTGCTGGAGCTGCTGCGGCACCCGACCGAGTCGCCGTACGGCAACCCGATCCCGGGCCTGGAGGAGCTGGGCGAGAAGGACGGCGCCGACCCGTTCCTGGACGAGGGCATGGTCTCGCTGGCCGACCTCGACCCGGGCCTGGAGGGCAAGACGGTCGTCGTACGCCGGATCGGCGAGCCGATCCAGACGGACGCGCAGCTGATGTACACGCTGCGCCGCGCGGGCGTGCAGCCCGGCTCGGTGGTGAGCGTGACGGAGTCGGCGGGCGGTGTCCTGGTGGGCAGCGGCGGCGAGGCCGCCGAGCTGGAGTCGGACGTCGCGTCCCACGTGTTCGTCGCGAAGCGCTGAGCTCCGGCCGGGCGGGCGCGGGACGTCGGCGGGGCGACCGCCGGTCGTCGCCGAAACGCTGAGCATTGTTCAACTCCTGGGGAGCGTGGGGAAGTTGGGGTGTTCCGTCGATCTCGTCGAATCCCAGATTCCCTGTGTCGAATCGCAGCGCTCCGGCGCTTCACGTGCCAGGCTGTCGCGTGGGGCATATGACCTGAGGGGGGCCGGATGCCGTGCCGCGGAGCAGTGGAGAGCCCCGGTGCCGTACGGCACCGGGGCCTGTCCTCCCCTGTACTGACCCGGAGCCCCGAGCTCCCAGGGTCATTCCCCTCGGACCGATTTCCCCGAGCGGTCCGCCTCCCGCTGAAGGTCTCCCCTCGGCAGCGGCGATCATTCCTTGAGAGTGGTCACTCGAACGAGGGGTGTTGTGCGCGGAGAGTGCATTTCTCGAAAGGCCATTCGATAGCCTGCGGGTGATTGAAGGCAGTACGAAGGCATCGGAAGCGCAGCGGTATGACGGCTAGGGGGTGCCAGGACCTATGGCGCGACGCATCGACGTGACCGGGGCGGGCGGCGTGCGCCTGGCGGCCTGGGAGTTCGGTGACCCGCCCAAGGGTGACCCGGCGAAAGCGGTGACGGAGCCCGTGATTCCGTCCCAGTCCGTGCGGAAGCGGGAGGGGGGCCGGCCCGCTCCGCCCCACGAGAACGGCGCCGGAAGCAGGCCGGGCGTCCTGTTACTGCACGGTCTGATGGGCCGGGCCTCGCACTGGTCGTCCACCGCCCGCTGGCTCTCCGAGCGGCACCGCGCGGTCGCCCTCGACCAGCGCGGCCACGGCCAGAGCGCGAAGCTGCCCGAGGCCGCCTTCACCCGCGAGGCCTATGTCGAGGACGCGGAGGCCGCCCTGGAGCAGCTCGGCCTCGCCCCCGCCGTCCTCATCGGGCACGCCATGGGCGCGCTCACCGCGTGGCAGCTCGCCGCCAAGCGCCCCGACCTGGTGCAGGGTCTGATCGTCTGCGACATGCGGGCCTCCGCGCTGGGCGCGGCCTCGCAGCGCGAGTGGGGCGACTGGTTCAAGTCCTGGCCGGCCCCCTTCGCCACGCTCGCCGACGTCCGCAAGTGGTTCGGCGAGGACGACCCCTGGGTGGAACGCCCGAACCCGTCCCGGGGTGAGTTCTACGCCGAGGTGATGCACGAGTCGCCGGACGGCTGGCGTCCCGTCTTCGAGCCCGAGCAGATGCTCAAGACCCGCGAGACCTGGGTCTACGACGCGCACTGGGAGGAGCTCACCCAGGTCCAGTGCCCGGCGCTGGTGGTGCGCGGCCTGGACGGCGAGCTCGGCCGCGCCGAGGCCCAGGAGATGGTGCGGGTCCTGCCACGCGGCGCGTACGCGGAGGTCGCCGACGCCGGGCACCTCGTGCACTACGACCAGCCGGAGGGATGGCGCACGGCGATCGAACCGTTCCTCGACGCCGTACTCGCCCCCGAAGCCCCCTGAGCACCGGGTGCCCTCTGAGTCCGGTGCCCCTGAGCACCGGTGCCCTCTGAGGCCCCTGGTTCCCTGAGGGCCCCCGGTCTTCCGCGGGCCCCCGGCCCCCCTCGGGGCCTCTGAGGTCCCTGAGGGCTCTGGCGATCTCCCTGGGCGTCTGCGGCCCGCCGGAGGCTCCCTGAGGCCCGCCGAAGGCCTCCCGAGGCCGCGGGTCCGGGCTCCCGCGGCGGTCAGGTGGTCAGGTGGTCAGGCGGTCGCGGGGCCGCTCGCCCTCGGCGGCTGCGGGGACAGGCCGTCGCGCGGTCGGCCGGTCAGCCCTTGCTCACCGCCGTCAGGATCTCCGGGAGGCGTGCCGCCGTCCGGGGAGCGGCCAGACGCAGTCCCAGCAGCGTGATCGCCGCGCCGTACACCGCGCCCCCCGGCAGCAGCAGCCAGGTCCAGGAGTCCCCGCCCTCGGTGACGTGCAGCCAGATCGTCACCGCGATGACGGGCGCGCACAGCAGGGCGGCCGCGACCATCCCGCCGAAGATCGCGATCCAGGCGAGACCGGCCTGGCCGGGGGCGACGTTCTTGTAGCCCTCCTGCGGAATCGAGTAGGGGAAGCGGGCCGAGGTCCAGGCACCCGTCGCCAGCATCGCGCCGAGCAGCGCGAGGGACAGCCCCAGCGCCTCGGGCAGCTTCGACCAGTCGCCGAGCATCGCCGTCGTCAGCACGGTCACCAGCGTCGCGTACGGCAGGGTGATCAGCAGCAGGGCCAGCGCCCGCGCGCGCAGCTCGACGTACGCGTCCCGGCGCGAGGAGATCGTCATCGCGACCATCCAGAACGCGGACGTGTCCTGCCCGAACTGGTTGTACATCTGGATGCCGAGCATCCCGGCGGCGAAGCAGGCGAAGTAGATCGAGCCGGTGCCCTGCAGGGCGTTGAAGACCGGCACGATCAGCCCGATGGCCAGCGACGTCACCCAGGCCGCCTTCGTCTTCGGGTCGCGCCAGATGTAGCGAAGACCGCGCTCCATCACGGTGCCGGTGCGCCCGCCCGGCAGCAGTCGCCCGAGCCCCGCCGAGCCCCGCCGTTCCCGCGCGGCCGGCTCGGCCGCCTGAAGGGTGGAACCGTCGGGCGAGATCATCAGCCGGGTCAGGCTCCGCGTCCACACCCGCACCAGCAGCACCAGAGCGCCCGCGCTGACGGCGATCTGCGCGGCGGCCGTCCCGTACGCGCCCTCGCTCACCGAGTCCACCGCGCCGATCGCCGAGCCGGGCGGCAGCCAGCGCAGCACGTCCGCCGCCGGATCGAGCTGCCCGAGACCGGACGTCCCGAGCCGCTGCGCCCCGAAGTTGACGACCTGCGCCCCGATCGCGATGACCAGCCCGCTCAGCACCGCGAGATCGCGTCCCTTACGGCTGGTCAGCAGCCGGATGTTGGCGGCGGCCACGGCCCGGGCGAGCGCCACGCAGACCAGCAGCCCGAGGGCGACGGCGAGCACACCCACCGTCCACGCGGCGGCCCCGTGCGCCACGGACACCACCGACCCCACCAGCATCAGCAGCGTGAACAGCGGCCCGATGCCCACCAGGGAGGCCGCCAGCAGCGCCCGCACCAGCGGCCGGGGCCGCAGCGGCAGCATCACCAGCCGGGTCGGGTCCAGGGTCTCGTCACCGCTGGGGAAGAACAGCGGCATCACCGCCCAGCCCATCCCCAGCACCGCCGCGAGCAGCACCACCAGCGACACCGCGTGGTCGTGTCCGCGCAACGCGATCAGTCCGAGCAGCTGAAGCGCGGCGAACAGCAGAGTGACGACGGCGGAGGCGACGTACGCGGCCCGCCGGCCGCCCGACTGCCGCAGCCCGTTGCGCAGCAGTGACAGCTTCAGCCGTACGACGGTGGGGACGAGGCCCGGCGGGGAGGTCGGCTCGCTCACCGGGTCGCCCCGCCGCCCAGCCAGTCAAGGTCGGAACCGGTGTCCCGCCCCTGTGCCCCGACGAGTTCGAGGAACGCCTGCTGCAAGGAGGGAGCCGAACCCCGCACCTCCTCCAGCGTCCCGTGCGCCCGGATCCGCCCCGCCGCCAGCACCGCCACCCAGTCGCACAGCGACTCCACGAGCTCCATGACATGGGAGGAGAAGACGACCGTCGCCCCGGACGCGGTGTACCGCTCCAGCACTCCCCGGATGATCTGCGCGGACACCGGGTCGACGCCCTCGAACGGCTCGTCGAGGAAGAGCACTTCGGGGTTGTGCAGCAGCGCGGCCGCGAGCCCGATCTTCTTCCGCATGCCGGTCGAGTAGTCGACGACGAGCTTGTGCTGGGCCCCGGCCAGATCGAGGACGTCGAGCAGCTGCGTGACCCGCTTGTCGACCTCGGGGCCCGGCAGCCCCCGCAACCGCCCGCTGTAGCCGAGAAGTTCACGCCCCGAGAGCCGCTCGAACAGCCGTAGCCCCTCCGGCAGCACGCCGATCCGCGCCTTCACCTCGACGGGATCGCGCCACACGTCGTGCCCGACCACCTCGACGGACCCCTGATCGGGCCGCAACAGCCCGGTCACCATCGACAGGGTCGTGGTCTTCCCGGCGCCGTTCGGCCCGACGAGCCCGATGAACTTCCCGGACGGCAGATCGAGATCGATCCCGGCGACGGCGACCTGCTGCCCGAACCGCTTCCAGAGGTTACGCACGCGTACGGACGTCATGGATGAACCCTACGGCGGAGAAAGCGCCCCAGGGGGTCAGCGATCGCGCCCGCAGGCGTAGGCGAGCGGCGAGATCAACTCCTCCGCGTCCGGCAGCCAGCGGTTCGCGGCGGTGGGCCGGCACGCCCACTGCACGGCACCCCGCGACCCGAACCGCGTGGGCGGCGCGGCGACCCACATGCCCTCGCCGAGCGTCAGGAGATCGAGCGCGCCCAGTGACCAGCCCAGCTTGCGTACCAGGTCCGGCACCTTCGCCGACGCGCCCGGCAACACGAAGAACTGCATCCGCCGGTCCGGCGTCAACGTGACGGGACCGAGCGTCAACTCCATCCGCTCCATCCGGGCCAGCGCGAGGAACCCGGCCGTCTCCGGAACGGAGATCGCGTCGAACGTACGCCCGGTCGGCAGCAGGATCGAGGCGGTCGGCTGCTTCTGCCACATCCGGCGCGCGACCGTCGCGCTGCCGGTGGCCTGGGTCGCCCAGTCGGGGCGTGCGGGGTGCGCGCCCGGCGCCGCACACGCGCCGTCGCCGCAGGAGCAGCGCTGCAGTCCGTCGACGGGTTCCAGCCAGGTGCCGGGGAACACGTCCCAATGACGTTCCTCGGCGTATCGAACGGCGGTCTCGAGCAGCGATTCCCCGCGCTGCTTCGGGATTTGAGTGGCTTCGGTGCCCGCGATGGTCTCTTCCACGATGAACACAACTCTAGCCGTCACCAGGGGTTACGCCCGCCACATTGCGCGGGGGAGGAGCATCGATTCCGCGTCCGGGGCGCATGGGTGCACGGGCGGGGGCGCGCGGGAGGAACGGGCGCGGGAGCGGGTAACCAGGTAGAGGGGGGCGGGCGTCCGCCGGTAACCCGGCAATTCTCTGTATTCCTCGGCAAGTCTTGGCAATCCTCACATGCCTCGCATTTTCGCTGTGGCTGTGGGGCATTGATCTTCTCGGCCGGAACTTTTCGGTGGAAGACACGTCAACTCGGTGTGTGGGCGGGCACCCGCCGTCCCGGTCACCGCAGCCACAGGGGGTAGTGCCCATGGCCGCAAGGCCGCTAGTCGCGAGGCAGCCGAACGAACGGTTGCAGGCGCTCATCCAGGAGGCGGGGTGCTCGAACGCCGGGCTCGCCCGCCGCGTCAACATGTGCGGCGCCGAGCACGGACTCGACCTGCGCTACGACAAGACGTCCGTGGCCCGTTGGCTGCGCGGACAGCAGCCGCGGGGCCGCGCCCCGGCGATCATCGCGGAGGCGCTGGGCCGCAAGCTCGGCCGTACGGTCACGATCGACGAGATCGGCATGGCCAACGGCAAGAACCTCGCCTCGGGCGTGGGTCTCCAGTTCTCGCCGACGGTACTGGGGGCCATCGAGCAGGTCTGCGAACTGTGGCGCAGTGACGTGGGCCGACGCGACTTCCTCTCCGGTTCGTCCGTGGCCGCCTCCGCGTTGGTCGAGCCGAGCCGCGACTGGCTGATCTCCTCCCCCGACGCGCAGGTGGCGCGGGCTGCCGGGCCCCGGGTGGGCCTCTCCGACGTCGCGGCCGTCAAGGCGATGACCCAGGCGCTGGTCGACCTGGACCACCAGTACGGCAGCGGGCATGTGCGCCCGGTCGTCGTGCACTACCTCAACAGCGTCGTCTCGGGCCTGCTGGCCGGCTCCTACCGGGAGGCGGTGGGCCGGGAACTCTTCGCGGCCGTGGCCCGGTTGACGGAACTCGCCGGCTACATGGCCGTCGACACCGGCCAACCCGGTCTCGCCCAGCGCTACTACATCCAGGCGCTGCGGCTCGCCCAGGCGGCGGGCGACAGGGGGTACGGCGGGTACGTCCTCGCCGCGTCCATGAGCCACCTCGCCGCGCAGCTCGGAAACCCGCGGGAGATCGCGCAGTTGGCGCGCGCCGCGCAGGAAGGAGCGCGGGGGCGGGTGACGCCGCGCGCGGAGGCGATGTTCCTCGCGGCGGAGGCACGCGGCCACGCGCTGCTGGGGGACGCGCGCGGGGCGCAGGCGGCGTCCGGGCGGGCGATCTCGGCGCTGGAGGCGGCCGAGCCGTCCGCCGGGGACGACCCCGCGTGGATCGCGCACTTCGACGAGGCCTATCTGGCCGACGAGTTGGCGCACTGCCACCGCGACCTGGGCCAGGCCGAGGCGGCGGCGCGCTGTGCCGAACAGTCCCTGGCCGGGCATCCGGAGAGCCGTGCGCGCCGGCGCGCCATCGGCTACGTCCTGCTGGCCACCGCGCAGGTGCAGCAGCGCGAGATCGAACAGGCCTGCCACACGGGCCTCAAGGCGGTCGAGCTCCTCGAGACGCTCCGCTCCAACCGGGGCGCGGAGTATCTGGAGGACCTCCAGCAGCGACTGGAACCGTTCCGGGACGAGTCGGTGGTGAGGGAGTTCGGGGCGCGGCTGGAGCTGCAGACCGCGGCGTGAACGGACGGGGCGCCGCCGCGTGAACACGCGGGAAACGGCGCGGTCGCGCGGAAGGAGGGGCGGATACAGCGCACGGCGCTCCGGATCTGTCACCGAAGTCACTGTCCGACCCGGTGGGAGGGAGATCACGTTCTGAGCTGCGTGGCACGGGGTTCCGGGGACCCGGTAGCGTGAGCCGACGATTCCGAAGGTCCCCCATTCGTAGGAGTCCCGGTGACGCAGAGTGGACAGGGCGAGGAGCCCTCGGCGCAACCCGCGCGCGAAGGCATCGTGCTGCCCTCCGACGGTGGGGAACCCCTGCTGCCGGGAATGACGACGAATCCGCCGCGGCCGGTACCCCGCCAGGGACCGCCGTCGGGGCCGCCGTCGGGGCCGCCGTCGGGCCACCAGTCCGGCCAGTACGGCGCTCAGCAGTACGGGCAGCAGCAGTACGGACAGGACGAGTACAGGCAGGACGAGTACAGGCAGGACGAGTACGGGCAGCAGCAGTACGGGCAACCGGACTACGGGCAGCACGGGCAGCACGCGCCCCAGGGGCAGCCCGAGTACGGGCAGCAGGCGCCGGCCGGCGGACAGACCTGGGGGGACCCCTGGGGTCCCGGCCGGCAGACGCCCGCCCCGCAGCAGCCCGCGCCGCAGCAGTCCGCCCAGGGCTGGCCGCTCCCGGCGGACCAGACGGACGGGCCGGGCCGAACGGACCAGGGGCACCAGCAGCAGCACCAGCCTCAGTACCCGCAGCAGCCGCAGCAGCCGCAGTCCCAGTGGGACAGCGGGCAGGCGGCCCCGTGGAACGGCGGCACCCCGGCGGGCGCGGGCCCGCTCCCGCCGGAGAGCGCACCGGCGCAGGGCGCACCCCTGCCGCCCGCCGCCGCGCCGATCGACGAGGGCGCGACGCAGTACATACCGCCGGTCCCGGCCGGCCCGGCTGCCGACGGCCGGGGCCCGTACCCGCCGCAGTTCGCCGGACCCGGTGCCGCCGACGAGGGCGCCACCCAGTTCCTGCCGCCCGTCCCCGCCGCCCCCGTCGACGAGGGTGCGACGCAGTACATACCGCCGGTCGCCCCCGGCGCTCTGCCGCCCGAGGTGCCGGCCGAGTCGACCCAGTACCTGGGCCGTACCCCGCACAACGCCCCGGGCCCGATGCCGGCCCCCGGAACGCAGCCCGGCGCGTACTCCGACTCCGAGCCCACGCAGTACATCCCGCCCGTCGCCGCGCAGGCCGACGGCGACCGGCAGCCGCCCGCCGAGTTCGAGAACCTCTTCCGCAGCGGGCCGGCCACCGACAGCCCGGCAGGATCCACGCAGCAGCTCCCGCGCTTCTCCGAGCCGGACACCCCCGGACGCGGCCACGGCGGCCCGGGCGGCCACGGTGGCGCGCCGGGCTACGGCGCCGGGCCCGCCGCCCGTTCCCCGCAGCCCGCCTACACCCCGCCCGGTGACCCGGCGGCGGGTGGGCGGCGCGGGGCACGCGACGACGGCGGCGGCCGGGGAGGCCGTACCGGCTCGCGGCTGCCGTTGTTCGCGGCGGTCGGCGTGGCGCTCGCGGTCGTCGGCGTCGGCGCGGGCGCGATGCTCGCGGGCGGGGGCGGTGGCCAGGGCGACGACAACCAGACCGTCGCCGCGTCGGCCCCCGCGACCGAGGGGTCCGCGTCGGCGTCCACCGGCGCGGCCGAGCAGCAGGCCGTCGAACTTGACAAGCTGCTCGCGGACAGCGGCAACAGCCGGGCCAGCGTGATCAGCGCGGTGGCCGACGTGAAGGCGTGCGGCAATCTCGCCCAGGCCGCCACGGACCTGCGGGACGCGGCGAAGCAGCGCTCCGAACTGGTCACCAGACTGTCCGCGCTCAAGGTCGACCAGTTGCCGGACCACACCGCGCTGACCACGGCCCTCACCAAGGCGTGGCAGGCGTCCGCGTCCGCCGACAACCACTACGCGACCTGGGCCGACCAGGTCGCCGGCAGCAAGAACAAGAGCTGCAAGAAGGGCTCGGCCCGCACCACCTCCGAGACCCAGGCCGGCAACCGCGCGAGCGGCACCGCCAGCACCCAGAAGACGCAGGCCGCGAAGTTGTGGAACAAGATCGCGCGGACCTACGGCCTGACGGAGCGCCAGCCCACCCAGCTGTAGACGCGGACCGGCCGGCGCCGTCCCAGGGGCGGGCCGGCCGGATCAGCCGCGTCGGGCGGGTGTCCGGTTCGGGCGGGTGTCCGGGTGGGGCGGGTCAGTCGACGTCGGCCTTCTCCAGGGTCTTCGTCACGTCCACGAAGCCCTTCTTGGCGGACACCAGGCGGCCCTTCTGCACGGCCTGGAGGGTGACGTCGGCGTTGACCAGGCGGGGGAAGCCGATCGAGGCGAGCTGGTCGGTGAACTCCCAGCGGAGCGTCGGCGTGAGTCCGCCCGTGGTGACCTTCAGCCCGTTGTCCAGGGCGCCCCGTACGGAGTCGGCGGTCACCTCGCCGCTGTCCAGCGACTCCACGGCCTGCCGGAACACGGTGTAGGCGATCCAGGTGGTCTGCACGCCGGTGTCGGTGGGGTCGATCCGGGTGTCGGAGAACGCCTCCTCGCTGATCACCTTCTTCATCGGCGCCCAGGCGGGGTCGCTCGTCACCGGGTACCAGCCGGTGACGTAAGCCCCCTCGAAGGGTCCGGAGGCGGCACCGGCGGCGTTGATCACCGTCTGGTCGACGCTGCCGAGGACGGTGCCGGTGCGGACGTCGGGGTAGTCCGTGCGGGTGCGCCGGAACGAGTCCATGAAGGTGGCGGTGCGGTCCCCGAGCGCGGTCACCACACACCCCTTCCCGTCCCCGGCCGAGTCGCCGGTCGCGTTCTTCATGGCGGCCTCGGCCTGCGTCGCGTACTCGGTGGCGTCCTCCGGAGCCCGCTGGTCCTCGGCCTTGTCGTGCCCGCCCGCGGTCAGTCCGGCGTTGAGCATCGGCGGCAGCGCGTCGCCGGCGATGGTGTCGGGGCGGACGAGCGAGACGGGACCGCAGGTCGCGCCGAGCTCCTTGCCGAGGCCGGCCAGCAGCGAGGGCTGGCCGCCGTTGACGGGGTAGGACAGCGGGCTGGTGAACTCGGCGTTCGTGACGCCGTAGCCGCCTATGTAGGGGATGCCGGCGCCTTCCAGGTGCGGGAAGAAGGCGTCGGAGTGCTGGCTGTAGGAGCCGACCACGGCGACCGCGTGCTCCTTGACCGCGCGCCGGGCGCACGACGCCGCGGACACGGTGTCGTTGTGGTCGTTGCAGGTCAGGACCTTGAGCTTGCGGCCGTTGAGTCCGCCGTTCGCGTTGACCCAGCGGGCGTAGGCGAGGGCGAAGGCGGGCATGCCCGGCTTGTTGGTGGCGGACGTCTCCTCGGGCGCCCAGGTCATGACGACGATCGGGCCGTCCCCGGAGCCCCCCGAGACACCGGGGACGACCCCGCAGCCGACGGCGAGTGACGCGCAGGCGGCCAGGGCACCCGCCGAGAGGGCGGTCGCTCTGACGGACCTGGTGAAGCGGAAGGACCTGGGGAGGAAGGTGCTTCGCGTTGCTGTGCGTCGCTTGCCGGTCATGGACACGCACGATTCCGTCACATCGCTAACCTGGGAGTGACCCACGGTCAACGCGTGGTGACGGCAAGGTGAATTACCGGGGCACCTGCGGTACGTGGGACGGGGAAACGTACGATCTATGACCGTGCAAGGTTCGGAGAACTCTTCCCGTCGCGGCCGTCGCTCCCCCACCATGGGCGGCATGCCACTCAACGACATGCCGTGGTGGCGCTGGCGCAGCAATGTGCGCTCCGCGCTGCACATGCTCTCCGACCCGGTGTTCCAGCAGAACGTCTGGCTGGCCGGCGTCGAGGGGTACGGGGACGTCACCGACGCCGTGTACCGCCTCGTCGAGGACACCTGGCTCGACAACTGGTCCGCCGAGAAGTACGTCGGCACGATCTTCCGCGACTCGCAGGAGGCGGCCCTCGTGGACACCGCCGTGCTGCGGGTGCTGCGGATCATGCACCAGGTCGGGCCGGACGCCCCGGTCTCCGCGTACGTCGACCACGAGGCGTGGCCGGAGGCGGTACGGGCGGCGCGGGACGCGCACGTGCGGATGGCGGCCAGCGACGGCGACGACGCCGACGCGCCGCCGCGCACCCTCGAGGTGCTGCGCATCATGACGCGCGCCGCGTAAGCCGCGGGCGGGGCCGGGGGAGCGGGGCGGACGACGTGTTCCGTCCTGCGGGACGATTGCCCACGGCACTGGCCGGTGTGCGACCCTGTCGGGCATGAACGCGCAGCCCACCCGAGCCGCAGCAGCCGCCGCCGACCAGTACGTCCTCACCCTTTCCTGCCCCGACAAGCAGGGCATCGTGCACGCCGTGTCGAGCTACCTCTTCATGACCGGCTGCAACATCGAGGACAGTCAGCAGTTCGGTGACCACGACACGGGTCTGTTCTTCCTGCGCGTCCACTTCTCGGCCGAGCCGCCGGTGACCGTGGACAAGCTCCGGGCGAGCTTCGCGGCGATCGGCGACTCCTTCCACATGGACTGGCAGATCAACCGGGCCGACGAGAAGATGCGCGTCGTCCTCATGGTCAGCAAGTTCGGACACTGCCTGAACGACCTGCTGTTCCGCGCCAGCATCGGCGCGCTGCCGGTGGAGATCGCGGCTGTGGTGTCCAACCACACCGACTTCGCCGAGCTGGTGGGCTCGTACAACATCCCCTTCCGCCACATCCCGGTGACGAGGGAGAACAAGGCGGAGGCCGAGGCGCAGCTGCTCGAGCTGGTGCGGGAGCAGGACGTCGAGCTGGTCGTCCTCGCCCGCTACATGCAGGTCCTCTCCGACGACCTGTGCAAGCAGCTCAGCGGCCGGATCATCAACATCCACCACTCCTTCCTGCCGAGCTTCAAGGGCGCCAAGCCGTACCACCAGGCGCACGCGCGGGGCGTGAAGTTGATCGGGGCGACGGCGCACTATGTGACGGCCGACCTCGACGAGGGGCCGATCATCGAGCAGGAGGTCGAGCGCGTGGGGCACGGCGTCACGCCGGACCAGCTCGTCGCCGTCGGGCGGGACGTGGAGTGCCAGGCACTGGCGCGGGCCGTGAAGTGGCACGCGGAGCGGCGGATCCTGCTCAACGGGCGGCGCACGGTCGTCTTCGCGTAGCCGTCGCAAGCCGCTTCAAGGCAGCAAGCCGCTTCAAGGCGCCGCAGGTCGTCGCCGGCGTCGGCGGGCGCTCCCGCCGACGCTCCGGACCGGCGCCGGTCCGCCCCGGCCATGGCCGGCCGCATCGGGATGCGTCCGGCTACGGCCGGCTACATCCGGCTCAGTGACGCCGCCGCGAACAGTACGTCCCTGATCGCCTCGCGGTCGCCCAGCTGGCCCGCCGCCGCCTCCTCCGGGGAGACGTGGCCGGCGGCCAGGCGGCAGAACTCCACGTCGTCCAGGGCGACGTGGGCCACCTCGTGGTCGGCGGAGCCCACCGCGCCCGGCGAGTCCAGCGGGATCAGCCACTCGCCGCCGCCCGAGCCCTCGATCTCCAGGCGCAGGCTGCGGCCGGGGCGGCCCGCGGTCACCAGGTGGCGGGTGCGCGAGGGCGTGGCGAGACCCGCGCGGCGGCGGGCCGCGAGGGTCTCGGGCAGCATCCGCGCGGCGAGGTCGATCATGCCGTGCAGGTGGCGTGGGGCGGGCGGCGCGTAGGGGTAGTCGACCGCTTCCGCGATGTCCTCGGCGTGCACCCAGCACTCGAAGGCCCGGTCCAGCATCGCGTCGCGCAGGGGCAGTTCGAAGCCGCCGTACGACACCGGCATGGTGCCGGGGCCTCCTCCGGTGAAGGACACCGTCCGCACCAGGGCGTGGGTCTGTTCGCGCCAGGGGCCGCGCACGGAACGGGTGGGCGGAAAGTGCGATCCCGCCCAGAACGACTCCGTGCGCCGGGCCGGGGTGTCCACCGTCCCGCCCGACCCGGTCGCCCCGTCCCGCCCGTGGATCTTGTGCGTCTTGTCTGCGTCGTTCGTCTCGTCCGTCTCGTCCGTCTCGTTCGTCTCGTCGGTCCCGCCCGGCCTGACGCCGGTGGTGAACGGGGCCAGCGGGTCGTCGAGCCCGAGGGCGAGTGCCACCAGCCCGTCCACGGCGAGCAGGTGGGCGATGACTCCGGCGACGGTGGTCCGGCGGCTCGTGGCCCCCTCGCCGCGGAACCAGCGCAGCCGCACCGGCGCGTGCCACTCGGCGTCCCCGAAGTCCTGGAGCAGGGCGTCGAGCCGCGCGGTCTCGGCGTCGTACGACGCCGCCCAGACGGGCACCGGGATGTGGGGCGGACGACGCTTCAGGCAGCCGTCGAGGACGCGGGTGCGCAGGCCCGGGTCGAGGTCGAGGCTCTCCGGGCGCTGGAGCAGGCCGACCGCCTCACGCAGCCGCCGTGCCTCGTCCGCGCAGGCTCCGCAGTCGCCGAGGTGCTCCTCGACGGCCGCCGTCTCCTCGGCCGAGCAGGCCGCCAGGGCCCAGGCACCCAGCAGGGACTTGAGCACCGGGTGTTCGAGCGTGAGCGGTCCCGGGCCGGCCGGCTCCGCGGGCGGCAGCGGCAGCCCGCTGTCCTCCACGGAGGCGCGGGGGAGCGGGATGCGCGGCGGGCGCCCGGGTTCGCGCGCCGGAGGCGTGCCGCCGGGGCCGCTCGGTGCGTTGCCGTCGTCGCTGGACGCCGTTGCCCTGCCCTCCTCCGGAGGCCTCTCCTGGCGCCTCTCCTCGTCCCTCTTCATGTCCTCTTCGTCTCCGCCGTCCTCGGGCGGCGGGAACACGTTCTCGCCACTCACGCCGCACCCCCGTATTCGGGCGGTGCCCCGGGGGCCGCCGAGTCGTGGGCGGTGGACAGGAGTTGCAGGCCGAGGCGGAGCCGGCGGCGGGCCTCGTCCTCGGTGACGCCGAGGTCGGCCGCGGTCTGGCGGTAGTCGCGCCGCTGGAAGTAGGCCAGTTCCAGGGCGGCGCGCAGCGGGGCGGGCATGGCCTGGACGACGTAGTCGGCGCGGGCGGCGACGGAGGCGTGCCGCACCCTGCGTTCCAGCTCCTCGGTCGCCTCGGCGGAGCCGGGACCGGCCTCGGTCAGCGCGGCGGTCTCGGTGGCGCGCAGGCGCTGCACGGCGAGGCGGTGGGTCAACGAGGCGACCCAGGTGCGCAGCGGGCCCTGCTTCGGGTCGTAGGCGTCGGGGTGTTCCCAGACATGCGCGAAGACCTCGCGGGTGATGTTGTCGGCCGCCCGTTCGTCTCCGAGCACGCGGTGGGCGAGACCGTGCACGAGCGAAGCGAATCGGTCATAGAGCTCGCCGAGGGCGGCGGCCTCACCGCGCGCGAGTCGTTGCTGCATCTTGCGGTCCCAGCGGGGCGGTGCGTCCTTCTTCGCCATGCGGCCCCTTCACCCGTGCGCGTGCCTCTGCCTGTGCGTGTGTCCAGCGTGCGTCCACCGTCACCTCGAATGTAGTCGGCACGTCCGACAACGCACGCCCCTTTGTTTCAATGTGCGCCCCCTGTCCGCGAGAGGGTGGTATGGGCGGCGCCTACCCGACCGAGAAGGATCGAACCGGACGGGATGCGACTGGAACAAGCCTCTTTCTATCCGTTTCTGTTTTTCCCTCGGTGTTTCGGGGCACGGCCGCTGGGCAGCCGCGCTGCAAGGAAGCGAAGGGACAGCTTCCGTTTTCCGCGAGCTACAGCGAGCGAAGGGCGTGGTGGTGGCCTTCAAAGTGACCGGCTGGGAGCAGGGCGGATGGGCCGTGCTCCAGGTGTCGGGCGAGCTGGACCTGGTGACGTCGCCGGTACTGCGCCAGAAGGTGCACGACGAGGTGGCCGAGGGGCGCCACAGTCTCGTCCTGGACCTCTCCGAGGTGTACTTCTGCGACTCCAGCGGCGTCGGCGTCCTCATCGCCTCGCGCCGCCTCATCCGCTCCTGCCGGGGACGGCTGCGCCTCATACTTCCCGCGCGGGGCGCGGCGGAGGACTCCCACGTCAACCGGGTGCTGGGCGCGCTGGGCGTCCGCCGCCTCTTCGACGTCTACGGGGACCTCGCGGCCGCCGTGGACGACGGGACGGAACCGCTCTCGGCGTAGGCCCGCGCGGGCCCGGACGGGGCTGACTCCGCTACACCCTCGTCCCAGAATTTCCCCGGTCTTGGCACAGGCGTCGCTTTCCCGCTGCCCGGGAGTCGTCGGCGTCGTACGCTCCCTGCCGGAACCACTCCCAGCAGAATCTCCACGCGATGACGTAAGGCGGCCCGAGAACACATGGTCAGCAGTGAGTACGAACGCAGGATCGCCGCCCGGTTCGCCACCTTCGACCAGGACGGCAACGGCTACATCGACCGGGCGGACTTCGGCTCGGCGGCCAAGGCGCTGCTCGCCGAGTTCGGCACCGCGGCCCGGTCCGACAAGGGGCAGGCGCTGTACGCGGGCGCCGAGGCGTTCTGGCAGGGCATGGCAGGCATCGCCGACCGGGACGGCGACCAGCGCATCAGCCGGGACGAGTTCGTGAACGGCGCGGTCAAGCGCCTGCGTGACAACCCGGAGCGGTTCGCCGAGATCGCCCGCCCCTTCCTGCACGCGGCCCTGGACATCGCCGACCCCGACGGCGACGGCCGGGCCACGGTCGCGGACACGGTACGGGTGCTCAGGGCGCTCGGAGCGCCCGAGGAGGTCGCCCGCGGGGCCGCGGACGTCCTCGACGCCGACGAGGACGGCAAGGTCGGAGAGGCGGAGATCGTCCCCGCCTTCGCCCGCTACTTCACGGTCGCCGAGTAGCCCCCACCCGACCGGCCCCACCCGACCGGCCCCAGCCGACCGGCAGTCACCCGGGCGGGCAGTGACCCGAGCGGTACGCGGCCGACGGCAGGCACCCGGGCAGGCAGTCGCCCGAGACGTACGCACCCGAGCCGTACGCACTCGCGAGCCGCACTCAGCGGGAGAAGCGCTCGCGCAGCTTGTATTTCAGGACCTTGCGCAGGGTCTCGTTGCGCGGCAGGGCGTCCACCACCTCCAGCCGCTCCGGCAGCTTGTGGACCGACAGGCCGCCCGCGCGCAGATACGAGGTCATCGTCGCGAGCGTCAACGGCTCCCCGGCTCCCGGCGCCCGTTCCACCACCGCGCACACCAGCTCCCCGCGCTCCGCGTCGGGCAGGCCGATCACCGCCACGTCGCCGACGGCCGGGTGAGCGGCGAGCAGGTCCTCGATCTCCTTGGCCGACACGTTCTCCCCCTTGCGGATGATGACGTCCTTCAGCCGCCCGGTGAGGACCAGATGCCCACTGCCGGTCACCTGCCCCAGGTCGCCGGTGCGCAGGAACCCCTCCGCGTCGAACGCCTCGGCCGTCTGGGCGGGATCCAGATACCCCTGGCACACGGCCTCACCGCGCAGCCGCACCTCGCCGTCCACCACGCGTATCCGCATGCCCTCCGGCGGCCGGCCCTCCGTCGTCGCGAGGTTCTCCGCGGTGTCGTCCGGCGCCCCCATGGTGATCATCGGCACCTCGGTCATCCCGTACCCGTGCGTCAGCTGCACCCCCATCTCGCGCACGACGGCGTGGTACACCTCGGGCGGCTTGGGCGCTCCGCCGCCCGCGAGCAGCCGCAGCGAGGGGATGAGCGGCGTGTCAGGCCGCTTGCGCTGCTCGGCGAGGAACATCGAGTAGAACGCCGTCGAACCGCCCGCGACCGTCACCCCGTGCCGCCGGTACCCGTCCAGTGCGTCCGGCAGCGCGAAGTGCTCGAACATCACCGCGGGGAAGCCGTAGAGCAGCAGCATGACGGTGTAGTCGGGGCCGGCGATGTGGGCGTACGGGAACGCCATCGAGCCGACGTCGTCCGCGGTGAGGCGCAGCGCGTGGGCGAGGCAGGAGCCGCCGGCGATCAGTGAACGGTCGGTGTGCAGCACGCCCTTGGGGTCGGAGGTGGTGCCCGAGGTCCAGTAGATCCAGCGCACCGAGGTGCCCTCGGCGGGCGGCGGCGGAAGCACGGCCGGGTCCCCGTCGGGCAGCTCGTCGTACGCCTCGAAGACGCCCTTCGCGCCCAGCCGCCGTGCCATCTCGGCATGGTCGAAGCCCCGCCAGACGCCCGGCACCGCGAAGAACTCCGCCTTCGACTCGCGCAGCGCGAAGCCGACCTCGCGGTCGCGGTAGAAGGGGATGACGGGCGACTGCACGGCCCCCAGGCGGGCCAGCGCGAAGGACAGGACGGCCGTCTCCAGGCGCGTGGGCAGCTGCCAGGCGACGACCGTCCCCGGGCGCACGCCCATGTCGTGCAGCCCGGCCGCGACCCGCTCGGCGCTCTCGCGCAGCTCGCCGAAGGTCAGGGCCCGGTCGTCCTGGAGGAGGACCCGGCGGCCGGGGGTCAGGTCGGCGCGGTGGGCGAGCAGGTCCCAGAGGGTGCGGGACGCGCTCAGCTCGTGGGCGGTGGCGGTGTCGTTCACGTCGGCCCCCTGGCGTAACTGACGGGCTGTCAGATTTTGGCAGAGCGTAGGGCCGGTCGCCTTGTCGGTCCAGGGGGCGGGGGCTAGCCTGCTGGGGAGAAGCGATCTGACGGGTCATCAGATAGCTTCGGACAGCTCGGACAGCCGGAACACGTCCATCGGACAACTGGCGTTCCGCCAGGCGGAGGGGAAGCCATGAGCACCGAACTGCCGCGCATCGTCAGCGTCGACGACCATGTGATCGAGCCCGCGCACCTCTTCGCGACCTGGCTGCCGCAGAAGTACCGGGACCGGGGGCCGCAGCCCCTCACCGCGGGGATCGGCGAGCTCGCCTACGTCGCCGGGAAGTACCAGATCACGATGGACCCGGACGGCCAGCCCACCGACTGGTGGATCTACGAGGACCTGAAGTTCCCGTACAAGCGCAACATCGCCGCCGTCGGCTTCGACCGGGACGAGATGACGCTGGAGGGCATCACCCGGGAGGAGATGCGGCGCGGCTGCTGGGACCCGAAGGCCCGGCTGGCGGACATGGACCTCAACCACGTCGAGGCCTCCCTCTGCTTCCCCTCCTTCCCCCGCTTCTGCGGACAGACCTTCGCCGAGGCGCACGACAAGGAGGTCGCGCTGGCCTGTGTGCGCGCCTACAACGACTGGATGGTCGAGGAGTGGTGCGGGGACAGCGGCGGACGGCTGATCCCGCTCTGCCTGATCCCCCTGTGGGACATCGACCTGGCGGTCGCCGAGATCCGGCGCAACGCGGCCCGCGGGGTGCGCGCGGTGACCTTCTCCGAGATCCCCAGCCACCTCGGGCTGCCGTCGATCCACTCGGGCTACTGGGACCCGTTCTTCGCGGTGTGCGAGGAGACCGGCACGGTCGTCAACATGCACATCGGTTCCTCCTCGCAGATGCCGGCCGCCTCGCCGGACGCACCGCCGGCCGTCCAGGCGTCCCTTTCGTTCAACAATGCGATGGCCTCGATGATGGACTACCTCTTCAGCGGGGTGCTGGTGAAGTTCCCGCGCCTCAAACTCGCCTACTCCGAGGGCCAGATGGGCTGGATCCCGTACGCCCTGGAGCGTGCCGACGACGTCTGGGAGGAGCACCGCGCGTGGGGCGGGGTCAGGGACATCGTCCCCGAGCCGCCGTCCACGTACTACTACCGGCAGATGTTCTGCTGCTTCTTCCGCGACAAGCACGGGGTCGCGTCCCTGGACGTGGTGGGGCGCGACAACGCGACCTTCGAGACCGACTACCCGCACGTCGACTCGACCTTCCCGCACACCAAGGAGGTCGCCCTCGACCACGTCAAGGGTCTCGACGACGAGACGGTCTACAAGCTCATGCGGGGTAACGCGATCCGCATGCTGGACCTGGACCTCGACAAGTAGCCGGGGCCGGGAACAGGGCAGGGGGATCAGGACCATGGACCTCGCGGACAGCCCCGAGGACGCGGAGTTCCGGGCCCGGCTGCGCGAGTGGCTCGGCAAGGTGCTGCCCACGCTCCCGCCGAAGCCCTCCCCGGACGACTGGCCGGGCCGCCGCGCCTACGACCTCGGCTGGCAGCGGACGCTGTACGAGGCCGGGTACGCCGATGTGCACTGGCAGGCCTCGCCCGGCGTCCGCCTGATCTTCCTGGAGGAGACGGAGAAGGCGGGCGCGCCCTACGTGGGAGCCGGCTTCGTCGGACTGCTGCACGCCGGGCCGACCATCGCCGCCGAGGGAACGGCCGAACAGCGGGGTCGCTGGCTGCCGCCCATCCTGCGCGGCGAGGAGGTGTGGTGCCAGGGCTTCAGCGAGCCCGACGCCGGGTCGGACCTCGCGGCGCTGCGCACGCGCGCGTGGCGCGACGGCGACGACTACGTGGTGAGCGGGTCCAAGATCTGGACCTCGCACGCGGAGATCGCCGACTGGTGCGAACTGCTGGTCCGCACGGATCCCGCGGCGCCCAAGCATCAGGGCATCACCTGGCTGGCCATGCCCATGGACGCCCCCGGCATCACCGTACGGCCGCTGCGCACCCTCGCCGGATCCGCGGAGTTCGCCGAGGTGTTCCTCGACGAGGTGCGGGTGCCGGTCACCCATCGGGTGGGGGAGGAGAACGACGGCTGGCGGGTGACGATGGTGACGCTGTCGTTCGAGCGAGGCACCGCCTTCGTGGGCGAGGTCGTCGCCTGTCGGCGCGTGCTGGGCGAACTCGCCGTGGAGGCGCGGAGGAACGGACGCTGGGACGATCCCGTCCTGCGGCGGCGGCTGGGCGCCCTCAACGCCGAGTTCCGGGCGCTCTGGCGGCTGACGCAGTGGAACGTGAGCGAGGCGCAGGCCGAAGGCGGCCTGCCGGGCGTCGGGGGTTCGGTTTTCAAACTGAGGTACTCGCAGGCCCGCCAGGAGCTGTACGACACGGCCGCCGACGTCCTGGGCGAGGAGTCCCTCGACACCGACCGCCCCTGGGTCCACGAGCGGCTCTCCTCCCTCTCGTACACCATCGCGGCCGGGACCTCGCAGATCCAGCGGAACATCGTGGCCGAACGGATCCTGGGCCTGCCGAAGGGGCGGTGACTCTCCGACATGCGTTTTCGACTGACGGAGGACCAACGGGCGCTGCGGGACGGTGTACGGGGGCTGGTGGCGCGCCGCTTCGACCGGGCGGCGCTGCGGGCCGCCGTGGACCGGCCGGGGCGGCTGGACCGGGCGCTGTGGCGTGAGCTGGGGGCGGCCGGGTTCTTCGCGCTGCGGCTGCCCGAGGCGGACGGCGGGGTCGGACTCGGGCTGCCCGAAACCGTGTTGGCGTTCGAGGAGGCCGGCCGGGCCCTGCTGCCGGGGCCGCTCGTGGCCACCCACCTCGCGGCGGGCCGCGTGCCCGGCGCGGCCGACGGGGAGACGGTCGTGGCGACCGTGGACGGCAGCGGGCTGGTGGAGTGGCTGACGGAGGCGGACGTCGTGTGCGGGGAGACCGGCGGGGCCGTGCCGCTGCGGTCGGTGGATCCGCTGACGCCGCTGCACCGCGTTCCGGGCGTCTCGGCGGCCGTGGATCCCGTCGCCGTTCTCCTCACCGCGGCCGAGCAGCTCGGCACGGCCACGCGCGCGTGCGAGCTCGCCGTGCAACACGCCCGGGCGCGCGAGCAGTTCGGGCAGCCGATCGGCGCCTTCCAGGCGGTCAAGCATCTGTGCGCGGAACTGCTGGTGCGGGTCGAGGTGGCCCGCGCGGCGGTCTACGCGGCCGCCGTCACCGCCGACCCGGCCGACATCGCGGCCGCCCGGCTGCTCGCCGACGAGGCCGCCGTACGCGGCGCGCGCGACTGCCTCCAGGTGCACGGCGGCATGGGCTTCACCTGGGAGGCGGACGTACATCTGCTGCTCAAGCGGGCCTGGCTGCGCACCCGGCGTGCCGGCGGCGGTACGGAGAGTGAGGAACTGCTCGCGGCCGACCTGCTGTCCGGAGGGGGCCGTTAGGGGCGCCTGCCTGCGGTGACGGCGGGGGTGACGAGCGGACGGCCGCAGGGGTGTCGCGGATTGTGGCATACCGGAATCACGGAGCGTTGATACCGGGTTGTGTCCGATGCGTGACCCGTCACGGCCCGGAGTCGGCGGGCTCCTCCGGTACCTTCTGTGGGATGCGAGTGGTTCCGAGCATGAGCCATGCCGGCGGTGCCCCTGGGGCGGTGCCGGATCCGGCGGCGCGCGCCGCCGCTCGCAGGGCGGACGGGCTTCTGGGGCCCGCCTGTTCGACTCCCCGCAACGAGCGTCGCACAGTATGCCGCACGGGTACTCCTTCGCGCTGGAATATGCCCGAAGCGCTTGTTGAGGTGACTGTATGTCAACCAAGCTGTCTCGTAAGGGATTCACGTTCCGTCACCCTGCCTCTGGCTGTTGTTCTGGCCATGCAGAAAATGGCTACGATCGTGGCCCCCGTCGTCATGGTGCACACGCGGCTCGCGTGGCTTGCGTGGCGCACGGCCATGTGTCCGCCGGTTCGGATGGTGTGAGCGGTGCAGGTGCTTCAAGTGCAGCTGGAGATCCGGCCCGACCCCGCTGAGGTGGGGCGCGCCCGCAGGTGGGCCCGTTCGCGCCTCGCCGGGTCCGGGATAGGGGACGAGGAGCCGCTCGCCGAGACGCTGATCCTGCTCGTCTCCGAACTGGTCACCAACGCCGTGGTGCACACCGGCTGTCCGGCCGTGCTGCGGCTCTCCCTGCCGGGCGGGACGGCCGAGCCGTCCACCGTCCGACTGGAGGTGGCCGACACCAGCGACCGGGCCCCCGTGCCCCGCTGTGCCGGTGACGAGGCGACCGGCGGCCGTGGTCTGGCCCTGGTCGACGGTCTCGCGGACCGCTGGGGCTGGAGCGTCGAGGGTGCGGGCAAGCGCATCTGGTGCGAACTGGACCGCTGTGCGGCGCCGGGTGAGGCCGAGGCGGACGACGGGGGCGCGGAGGAGCGCCGAAGCGTGGAGGAGTGCCGAAGCGTGGAGGAGTGCCGGGGCGCGGCCCCGGCGGAGCCCGAGCCGGCTTACGGAGGGCTCGCGTACGAGGTCGTCTGAGCGGCGATCGGGCGGCGATCGGGCGGCTGTCGCGCGGCGCGCGACCGGTGGCGGGAGACCGGCGGTGCGACCGGCACATGACCGGCGGCGAACGCCGTCGGTGCGGGCGGCGGTGAGGGCGCACGGGTGCGGAGCGCCCCGCGGCTCGCGGTGCACGGGCGCAGAAAGCGCTGTCGCGAATCGTCCGGTTCGGCATCGGTGCGCCCGGCTGTGCTTCCGTGCGCGCCCACCACAAAGGGGACTTAAGTAATAAATCGCCGTTCAGGTGTTGACGCGACGTGTCCGTTTGATCACGCTTGTGGTCAGCGATTCGCCGTGAGGGGACGACGAGGGCTTCGGTGACGGAGGCTCTCGCCGAGTGTGGGTCGCGATTCGGCGCCGACTCCCTCAGGGCCGAGGGGAGTCGGTGGGGGTCCCTCCCGCTCGGGCGAAGCCGGGAGTGGGGGAGGGCGCGCCGGAGTCGGATGGCGGTGCGCGGTGCCGTGCTCGGGGCGGGCAGCCGCGCGCCGCCAGCCGACGTGGGGGGAACGCCTGTTCGCGTACCGGCGTCTACAGCACTGCCACCGGGGCCACCGGCGTCCCCGTGCCGCCGACGAACGGCTCGGGCATCGCCGACAGCAGGAACGCGTAGCGGCCAGTTTGTCCACAGGCTGTGGACAACTCTTCGAGATTCCAGTTCTGGCCCTGGAGCATCCCCATCTCCACCAGGTCGAGCGCGTGCACCGGCAGCCACAGGTCGTCGATCTCGGGCGGGAAGATCTCGAACGTGAGGGTGTCGTTGGCGACCGCCGCCACATCGCGCGCGTGGAACCACTCCGGCGTACGGACCGAGAGGCCCGGTGACGGATAGCCGTACCCCTGCTTGTCACCGGCCAGGTAGAGCTGCACCTGCCCGGTCCGTACGAGCACGATGTCGCCGGCCCGCACGCGCGTACCGGCCAGCTCCTCGGCCGCCGCCAGGTCCTCCGGGGTGACCGCGTGCCCGCCGTCCAGCCGGTCGACGCCACGCGCGCGTGCCACGTCCAGGAGCACCCCGCGCGAGACGACGTGCCGCGCCTTGTCGATGCCGCTGAACTCGGCGCCGCCGTGCGCGGTGACGGTGCCGGCCGGCCGGCCGTTGTAGAGCTTCCCCGAGTGCGAGACATGGGTCAGCGCGTCCCAGTGGGTGCCCGCCTGGAGGCCCATGGTCACGGCGTCGTCGCTGCACGCCACCGTGCCCGGACCGAAGATCTCCTGGTTGATCTGCACCATGGCGTGCAGGGGGTTGACCCGCCCCGGGATCAGCCCGGTCTGCACGCCGTCCTCCCGCAGGGGCAGCGCGAGCGGGACGCGGCGGCCGGTGCGGACCTCGGCGACGGCCGCGCGGACGACGTCGTCGGTGATGAGGTTCAGGGTGCCGATCTCGTCGTCGGCCCCCCAGCGCCCCCAGTTGTTGACGCGCTTCGCGATCTCGTGGAACTCGACCGGCAGTGTCATTCCGTGCCTCCCCGGGGCTTGTCCCCGACCGACGGACGGGTCAGTCTGGACCTCGCATCCAAATCTAACGGTCCGTCAGAAACTGCGGGAGGGGGCCGGACGTGGGGAACTTCCTGACCGGCAAGGTCGTCGCCGTCACCGGGGCGGGGCGAGGCATCGGGCGGGCGGTGGCGCTCGCCGCGGCGGCCGAGGGCGCGCGGGTCGTCGTCAACGACTACGGCGTCTCGGTGGACGGCGCCTCACCCACCAGCGAGGTCGCCCGGTCCGTCGTCAAGGAGATCGAGGCGGCGGGCGGAGAGGCGGTCGCCGTCGCCGACGACGTCTCGACGATGGCCGGTGGGCAGCGGGTCGTCGACACTGCGCTGGCGTCGTACGGGCGGCTCGACGGAGTCGTGTGCGTGGCCGGGATCCTGCGGGAGCGGATGCTGTTCAACATGTCCGAGGAGGAGTGGGACCCGGTCGTCGCCACCCATCTCAAGGGCACGTTCACCGTGTTCCGGGCCGCGTCGGCGGTGATGCGCGGGCAGCGCTCCGGCACGCTGATCGGCTTCACCAGCGGCAACCACCAGGGCTCGGTCTCGCAGGCCAACTACAGCGCCGCCAAGGGCGGGATCATCTCGCTCGTGCGGAGTGCGGCGCTGGGTCTGCACAAGTACGGGGTGACCGCCAACGCGGTGGCCCCCGTGGCCCGTACCCGGATGTCCGCGGGCGTGCCCATGGAGTTGGCGGAGATCGGCGAACCCGAGGACGTGGCCGCGTTCGTGGTGTACCTGCTGTCGGACCGTGCGCGGGAGGCAGGGGTCACCGGGCAGGTGTACACCGTCGCGGGGCCGAAGATCGCGGTGTGGGCGCAGCCACGTGAACTGCGTTCGGCTTATGCCTCCGGCGGTTGGACGCCGGAGACGATCGCGGAGTTTCTGCCAGGGGCGGTGGGGGTGGATCCGATGCCGATGCTCGCTCGGTTGGAGGAAATGGAGCGGGCCGCGCGGGAGGGGGATCGGCCCAACGCCCAGTAGCCCGGGGGTGTGCGTGGTTCGGCGGCTGCGGGTGCGTCGTGGTTGTTCGCGCCCACGCGGCGGAGCCGCATATTGATGCAGCCCCCGCGCCCCTGAGGCGGCGGCGGTCGCCCTTCTCCAGGAGGTCAGCGTGGATTTCGGTTTTGCGTCGGCGGACGACTCGTTCCGTGCGGAAGTGCGGGGCTGGCTCGATGCGCATGTCCCGCATGCCTCTGATCGGCGTTCCTGGGAGCGCACCCTCGGCTCGGCCGGGTGGATCGGCCTCGGGTGGTCGGAGGGCGGGTTCGGGAACCGGACCGGCACCCTCACCCAGCAGGTCGCCTGGGCCGAGGAGTATGCGCGGTCGGGGGCCCCGGCCCGGTCCGGGCACATCGGGGAGAACCTGCTCGCGCCGACCCTCCTCGCGCACGGCACGGCGGAGCAGAAGGCGCGCTTCCTGCCGCCGATCGCCGCCGGTGCCGAGCTCTGGTGCCAGGGGTACAGCGAGCCGGGCGCCGGGTCCGACCTGGCCGGGGTCCGTACGAGGGCCGAACTCGCCCCCGACGGACGGTCGTACCGCGTCACCGGGCAGAAGATCTGGACCTCGCTCGCCCATGAGGCCGACTGGTGCTTCGTGCTCGCCCGCACCGATCCGGGGTCCCGGCGGCACCACGGACTGACCTTTCTCCTCGTCCCCATGGACCAGCCCGGACGGATCGAGGTACGGCCCATCCGGCAGCTGACCGGCACCAGCGACTTCAACGAGGTCTTCTTCGACGGGGCGCACGCGCGCGTGGAGCACGTCGTCGGCGCGGCGGGCGACGGCTGGCGGGTGGCGATGGGCCTCCTCGGCTTCGAACGCGGGGTGTCGACCCTCGCCCAGCAGATCGGCTTCGCCCAGGAACTGGACCGCGTCGTGCGCACGGCGGTGCGGACGGGGGCGGCCGACGACCCCGTCGTACGCGAGCGGCTGGTGCGGCTGTGGGCCGAGCTGCGGACCATGCGGTGGAACGCCCTGCGGACGCTGGGGGGCTCCGGCGGGCCGGGCGCGCCCAGCGTGGCGAAGCTGCTGTGGGCTGGCTGGCATCAGCGGCTGGGGGAGGCGGCGGTGCAGGTGCGGGGGGCGGCGGCGAGCGTCGGCCCCGCGGACTGGTCGCCGTCCTCGCCGTACGAACTCGACGACGCGCAGCACCTGTTCCTGTTCTCCCGGGCCGACACCGTCTACGGCGGCTCGGACCAGATCCAGCGCACGATCATCGCCGAGCGGGTGCTCGGCCTGCCCAGGCAACCCAAGGGATAGCGACGGCAAACGGACAAGGCGGTGGGGACGCGATGCGAGGCGTGGTGTTCGACGGGAAGCGGGCCGAGGTCGTCGACGATCTGGCCGTCCGCGATCCGGGGCCGGGTGAGGTGCTCGTCGCGATCTCGGCGGCCGGGCTGTGCCACAGCGACCTCTCGGTCGTCGACGGGACGATTCCCTTCCCGGCGCCCGTCGTCCTCGGCCATGAGGGCGCGGGGATCGTCGAGGCGGTCGGCGCGGGGGTCGGTCATGTCGGGCCGGGGGACCATGTCGCGCTGTCCACGCTCGCCAACTGCGGC
Organism: Streptomyces sp. NBC_00016; assembly: GCF_045040885.1. Lineage (NCBI taxonomy): Bacteria > Bacillati > Actinomycetota > Actinomycetes > Kitasatosporales > Streptomycetaceae > Streptomyces > Streptomyces sp. NBC_00016. Next base: position 5,552,644 of record NZ_CP108304.1, read on the forward strand.
ACCTGCGCGCAGTGCGACCGCGGCCGGCCGACCATGTGCCGGCAGGCCATCGGGCGCCCGCGGAAGCCGTTCACGCGCGCGGGGAGCGCGGTGTACCAGTTCGCGTCCAACTCCGCCTTCGCCGAGCGCACGGTGGTGAAGGCCGTACAGGCGGTCCGCATCCCCAAGGACATCCCGCTGACGTCCGCCGCGCTGATCGGGTGCGGGGTGCTGACCGGTGTCGGGGCCGTGCTCAACCGCGCGCGGGTCGGGTACGGGGAGAGCGTCGTCGTCATCGGGACGGGCGGGATCGGGCTGAACGTGGTGCAGGGAGCGCGGATCGCGGGCGCCTCGCGGATCGTCGCGGTGGACGCGAACCCGGCGAAGGAGGCGGTGGCCCGGCGGTTCGGCGCGACCGACTTCCTGACCTCGACGGACGCGGTGCGGGACGTGCTGCCCACGGGCGCGGACCACGTCTTCGAGTGCGTCGGCCGGGTCGAGCTGATCCGGCAGGCGATCGACCTGCTGGACCGGCACGGGCAGGCGGTGCTCCTCGGGGTGCCGCCGGCCACCGCCGAGGCGTCCTTCCTGGTCTCGTCGATGTACCTGGACAAGTCGATCCTGGGCTGCCGGTACGGCTCGTCGCGCCCGCAGCGGGACATCGCGCTGTACGCCGAGCTGTACCGGACCGGCCGGCTGCTCCTCGACGAACTGGTGACGGACACCTACCCGGTGGAGGACTTCGCGAAGGCGGCCGCGGACGCGGAGGCGGGGAGGGTGGCGCGGGCGGTGCTCACGTTCTGACTGACCCTGCTCCTCACGGCGGTCGGCCGGTGGGGCGAGCTGCGCACCGCGGGAAGGTCACCGCAGGGCGGCGTCGACGACGCCGTGACCACCGCTCTCGCCACTCGAGCCGCTCCCGGCGCGGAAGGTACGGAAGGTGCGGCGATACGCGGTCGGCGTGACCCCGAGGGCCGCCTGTAGGTGCTGCCGCATCGACTGGGCGGTGCCGAAACCGGCGTCCCGGGCGATCCGGTCGACGGAGCGGTCGCTGGACTCCAGCAGGTGCCGGGCCCGTTCGACCCGTTGCTGGGTGAGCCACTGGCCGGGGCTGATGCCGACCTCCTCGCGGAAGCGGCGCGTGAACGTCCGTACCGACATGGCCTCCTGCTCGGCCATGTCGCGCAGCTGGATCGGCTCGTGGAGGCGGCCGAGCGCCCAGGCGCGGGCCGCGGTCGTGGTCGCCTGTTGCGGGTCGGGCACGGGGCGCTCGATGTACTGCGCCTGGCCGCCGTCGCGGTGCGGCGGTACGACCGTACGGCGGGCCACCTCGTTGGCGACCGCGGCGCCGTGGTCGCGGCGCAGGAGGTGGAGGCAGAGGTCGATCCCGGCGGCCACTCCGGCGGAGGTGAGGACGTCGCCGTCGTCGATGAACAGCACGTCCGCGTCGACCCGGATCTTCGGGAAGAGCTGCTGGAAGTGCTCGGCGTGCATCCAGTGCGTGGTGGCCGGGCGGCCGTCCAGGTAGCCCGCGGCGGCGAGGACGTATCCGCCGGTGCAGATCGACACGAGGCGGGTGCCGGGGCGCAGGCGGGCGAGGGCGGCGGCCAGTTCGGGGGTGAGCACGCCCTCCTCGTAGACGGGGCCCAGCTCGTAGGAGGTGGGAACGACGACGGTGTCGGCGGTGGCCAGTGCCTCGGGACCGTTGCCGACCAGGACGGCGTAGTCGGCGTCCGTCTCGACGGGGCCCGGCGGCCGGACGGAGCAGGTGACGACGTCGTACAGGTGGCGGCCCGCCGCGTCGCGCGCCTTGCCGAAGATGCGCTGCGGAATGCCCAGCTCGAAGGGCATCAGCCCGTCGAGGGCGAGGACGACGACGCGATGGCGGGAGAATGCGTACGGTTCGGCCATGGCCCGATCCTAGCGAATGCTGTCCCTCGGGCCACTCGCCCGTCGGATCCCGGTATCGGAAGCTCTGTGACGTGACCCAGACAACCGAAACTCCGGCATCCGCCGAGGAGCAGAAGCCCGCCTCCGACCGCGTCCCCGGCCGCCGCCGTATCCATCGCGCCTGGTTCGTCGCCGCCGTCACCTTCGTCACGATCATCGGCGCGGCCGCCTTCCGTTCGCTCCCCGGTCTGCTCATCGACCCGCTGCACCAGGAGTTCGGCTGGTCGCGCGGCACGATCGGCGCGGCGGTCTCGGTCAACCTGGCGCTGTACGGCCTCACCGCCCCGTTCGCGGCGGCGCTGATGGACCGCTTCGGCATCCGCCGGGTGGTCGCGGTGGCGCTGACGGTGATCTCGGTCGGTTCGCTCCTGACGGTCTGGATGACGGCGGCCTGGCAACTGCTGCTGTACTGGGGCCTGCTGGTGGGCCTCGGCTCGGGCTCGATGGCGCTCGCCTTCGCCGCCACGGTCACCAACCGCTGGTTCACCGAGCGCCGGGGTCTGGTCAGCGGCATCCTCACCGCGGCCTCCGCCTCCGGCCAGCTGATCTTCCTGCCGCTGCTGTCCTGGTTGGTCACGCGGTACGACTGGCGTCCGGCGGCCGTGACGGTCGCGCTGGCCGCGCTGGCCGTCGTCCCCTTCGTCTGGCTGCTGCTGCGGGACCATCCGGCGGACGTGGGCCAGAAGCCGTACGGCGCGACGGAGTTCGTCCCGAAGCCGCCCCCGGTGCAGGGCGCCGCCCGCCGCACCCTGCGGGTCCTCTTCTCGGCGGTCCGCACGGGCCCGTTCTGGCTGCTGGCCGGCACCTTCGCGATCTGTGGCGCCTCCACGAACGGCCTGATCCAGACGCACTTCGTGCCCGCCGCCCACGACCACGGCATGCCGATCACGGCGGCGGCCTCGCTGCTCGCGGTCATCGGCGTCTTCGACGTGGTCGGCACGATCGCCTCCGGCTGGTTCACCGACCGCTTCGAGCCGCGTCGGCTGCTGGCGGTGTACTACGCGCTGAGGGGCATCTCGCTGCTGTTCCTGCCGATGCTGCTGGCCCCTTCCGTGCACCCTCCGATGATCTTCTTCATCGTCTTCTACGGCCTCGACTGGGTCGCCACGGTCCCGCCCACCCTGGCCCTGTGCCGCGAGCAGTACGGCGACGACAGCGCCATCGTCTTCGGCTGGGTGCTGGCCTCCCACCAGGTCGGCGCGGCGCTGGTGGCCTTCCTGGGCGGCATGGCACGGGACACGTTCGGCTCGTACGACATGGTCTGGTACGCGTCGGGAGCGCTGTGTGCCGCGGCGGCGCTGATGGCGCTGGTGATCCGGCGGCGGCCGGCGGTCCCCGGACCGGCTGTCCCCGCACCGGCGACCGCCTGAGCCGACGACCGCCTGAGCCGGTGCCTGTCCGAGTCGGTGCCTGTCCGAGTCGGTGACTGTCCGGGCCGGTGAGGCGGAGGTGGTTTCGGGGCTCCTTTACGTACCATATGGGCACATTCCGACACGGATGGCTGCGTTGTGCGGCCTCCGTGTCGTTGCTCTGCCGGTGCACCGCCGTGCACTGCCGTCCGCTGCTCTCTGCTGCTGTTTCTGCCCCTGGAGGCGATACGTGACTTCTCTGGCTCGTCGTGGCGTGCTGAAGTGCCTGCCGGTCGCCGCCGGGGCGGTCCTGACCGGTGGGGCGGCGAGTCCGCGAGCGGCGGCGCGACAGGAGGCCGGTGCCTCCTTCCCGCAGCCGGAGACCCGCAGGACGCCGCCGCACACGGAGCGGCTGGAGACCCGTCTGACCGTAGCCTTCACCGAGCAGGCGCTCCCCGGGATCGGCACGGTGACCACACGCACCTACGAAGGGACGATCCCCGGGCCGACGTTGCGGGTGCGTCCGGGGGACTCGCTGGAGATCACACACGTCAACGCGCTGCCGCCGAACGACGAGGCGGCGCAGCACGACATGAACATCCCGCACCACTTCAACACGTTCAACCTGCACACCCACGGCATGCACGTGGACCCCACGGGCGAGGCGGACAACATCTACCGCACGTTCGAGCCCTCGGAGACGCCGGGGGGCACCACCACCTACCGCAGTGTCGTCGACGTCCCGGCGGATCATCCGGCCGGCACGTTCTGGTACCACCCGCACCATCACGGCTCCACGGCGACCCAGCTGCTGAGCGGCATGGGGGGCCTGCTCGTCGTCGAGGGGGACATCGACGAGGTGCCCGAGATCGCCGCCGCCAAGGACGTCGTCGTCTGCATCAACGAGCTCAAGCTGTCCGGCGGGCGGGTGCCGGACCTGACCTCGCACGGCGCCTACGAGGGCATCACCTCGACCTTCCTGGTCAACGGCGCCAAGAACCCCGTGCTGACCATCGCCCCGGGGGAGGTCCAGCGCTGGCGGATCGTCAACGCCGGAGCGATCACCGCTCACTTCCTGAGCCTGCGCGGCCACGAGCTGCACCAGATCGCCTGCGACGGCATCACGCTCATGGAACCCGTCACCACCACCGGACTGACGCTGCCGATGGGCGGGCGCGTCGACCTGCTGATCCGCGGGGGCGAGCCCGGTACGTACAAGTTCTCCGGCGGGGGCCCCTCGCAGAGCCTGCTGACGCTCGTCGTCACCGGCGAACCCCGCCCGATGGCGCTGCCGACCGCCCTGCCCGGCAGGCCCACCAGCCTGCCCGAGCCCACCCGCACCCGGACGCTGACCTTCCGCAGTTACGAGAACGTCTTCTCAGGCGCCTTCCCGAACGCCTACCGCATCCTGGGTGACGGCGAGACCCCGCCCGCCGACCCGCTGGCCGGCCGCCGCGATCTCGCCTGGGGCCGTCTGGCGGCCGACTTCGTCAACCAGCGCATCCGGCTGGGCGAGGTCGAGGAGTGGACGGTCGTCAACGACTCCCACGCCCACAGCCATCACCCCTTCCACCTGCACACCAACCACTTCCTGGTCACCGCCGTCGACAACCGCCGCCTGGCCACGCCGGTCTGGCACGACACGCTGAGCATCCCGCCGAACGGCTCGATCACCTTCCGGCTGCGCGCCGAGGACTTCGCCGGCCGCTCCATGCTGCACTGCCACCAGCTCCAGCACGGCGACGAAGGCATGATGCAGGTCGTCGACTACGTGCGCTAGGCCGTCGGCCACGTGCGCCAGGTCGTCGGTCACGTGCGCCGGGCGGGGTGTGCCGGCCGACGCTCAGAGGAAGCGGCCCCGGTGGAACAGCAGGGGCGGTTCCTCCGCGCCCTCGCCCGCCCCCAGGGCGTTCACCCGGCCCACGACGACGAGATGGTCGCCGCCCGTGTGGACGGCATGCACCGCGCAGTCGATCCAGGCGAGGGTGCCGGCGAGGCGGGGCGCCCCCGACACCGGGGCCGCGTCATGGGCCACTCCGGCGAACTTGTCGGTGCCGCTCGCCGCGAAGGCACGGCACAGGCCGGCCTGGCCGGCGCTCAGCACGTTGACGCAGAAGACGCCGGCGCGGGCGATGCGCGGCCAGGTCGTGGAGGTGCGGCCGACCATGAAGGCGACCAGGGGCGGATCGAGGGAGAGGGAGGAGAAGGACTGGCAGGCGAAGCCGGCGGGGCCCGCGCCGCCGTCCTCGCCCTCGACGGCCGGTGCCGTCACGACCGTCACGCCCGACGCGAAGCTTCCCAGCACCCGCCGGAACTCGCCCTGGTCCACCGGTGCGCGTTCGTCCTCGCGGACACAGCGCAGCTCCGGGCGTGGCAGCGCCTCGACCGTGTGGTCCGCCCTGAGGTAACGGACGGCCGCGGCCGCCATTCCCGCATGTCCCATCATGTGTTCCATTGAAACTGACGGCATGTCAGATAGGAAGGGTCAAGACCGCCGGGACCGCGTCACCGGCCCCGGAACCTCGGCTCCCGCCGCTCCACGAAGCTCGTCACGCCCTCCTGTGCGTCCGCCGTCGTCATGTTGATCTCCTGCGCGGCGGCCTCGGCGGCGAAGGCGGTGGCCCGGTCGCCGTCCAGGGAGGTGTTGACCAGTTGCTTGGTGAGCGACAGGGCGCGGGTGGGGCCGGCGGCCAGGCGTGCCGCCCACTCGCGGGCCGTCTTGTCCAGCTCGCCGTCCGGGACCACCCGGTTGACCAGGCCGAGGCGTTCGGCGTCCGGCGCGGTGAGCGCGTCGCCGAAGAACATCAGCTCCTTGGCCCGTCGGGGCCCGATCAGGCGGGGGAGGAGATAGGCGCCGCCGCCGTCCGGGACCAGGCCCCGGCGGACGAACACCTCGATGAACCTCGCCGACTCCGCGGCCAGCACCAGGTCGCAGGCGAACGCGAGGTGTGCGCCGAGGCCGGCCGCGGTGCCGTTCACCGCGGCGATCACCGGCTTCTCGCAGTCGAGCACGGCACCGACCAGGCGCTGGGCGCCGAGTCGCAGGGTCCGGCTCACATCGCCGGCCACCCGCTCACCGCCCGTGGAGCCACCCCGCAGGTCCGCTCCCGCGCAGAAGCCGCGGCCGGTGCCGGTGAGGACCACCGCCCGGACGTCCGGGTCGGCCGAGGCCTGCGCGAGGAGGGCGATCAGGTGGTCCCGCATCCCGGGGGTGAGGGCGTTCAGGGTCTCGGGGCGATCGAGGGCGATGTGGGTGACCTGGCGGTCGGTCCGGTGGCGTATCCACGGCTCGGGCACGGTCACGCTCCGCTCTCGGCTCTCGTCCATGAGGTGGTCCTCACCGGCACACCGCCAGCGCGTCCAGCGCCACCGCGCCCTGCCCCCAGGGCAGGACCACCAGGGGGTTGATGTCGAGCTCGGCGAGATCGTCGCCCAGCTCCAGGGCCATCCGCTGCACGCGCAGGATCACCTCGACGAGCGCGTCCAGATCGGCCGGCGGGCGGCCCCGCACGCCGTCCAGCAGCGCTCTGCCGCGCAGTTCGGCCAGCATGTCGCGGGCCTGGTCCTCGCCGAACGGCGGCACGCGCACGGCGGCGTCGTGCAGGACCTCCACCAGGACCCCGCCGAGGCCCACCGTCACCGTCGGGCCGAACAGGTCGTCGTGGGTCACGCCGACCACCATCTCCACACCCCGCTCGACCATCTGGCACACCAGGACGCCGTCCAGCGAGACCCCCTCGTAGCGCGCGATGTCGGTCAGCTCGCGGTAGGCGTCCCGGACCTGGCTGGCCGAGGTCAGGCCGACCTTCACCAGGCCCAGCTCGGTCTTGTGGGCGATCTGCGCGCCGGACGCCTTCATCACCACCGGGTAGCCGACCAGTCCGGCCGCCCGCACCGAAGCCGCGGCGCTGGTCACCAGCTGCTCGCGCGGGACCCGGATGCCGTACGCCCGCAGCAGCTGCTTCGCCGCGTGCTCGCTCAGCTGCTGTCCCGGCCGCATCAGCAGCTGTGCCTTGCGGAAGGACGGGGACTGGGCGCGCGGGGCCTCGTCGAAGGGGGAGTGGTAGCCGCTCACGAAACGGTGGTGCCGTAGGTGGGCGCGGACGGCCGAGATGCAGTTGGCGAGGGTGCGGAAGGTCGCCACCCGGGAGGAGCCCAGCAGGACTTCGCGGTAGGCCGGTTCGGTGCCCACCGGCGAGCCCCAGACCACGCACACCAGCTTGTCCGTCCGTTCCGCCGCGTCCACCAGGTCCTGGACCAGGCGGTCGCTCAACGGGGGGAACGGGCCCGTGATCGGGCAGATCAGGACGCCGACTGCCGGGTCGTCGAGGATCGCGTCGATGATCTTCCGGCCGCGCTCGTCGCCCACCGGGTGGCCGCCGTTGTCGACCGGGTTGGCCACGTTCAGATACGCGGGGATCCACTGGTGCAGCTCGGCCTGTCTGTCCGCCGACAGGGTCGGCAGGGTGAGGCCCGCCGCCGTCGCCAGGTCGGCCGCGTGGGCGCCGGTGCCGCCCGAGATCGAGTAGACGACGACCCCGTCGGCCTGCGGCGGCCGCGCGCGGGCCAACAGGGTGGCGGTGTCCTGGAGTTCGTCGAGACCGTCCACCCGGATCACGCCGTACTGGCGCATCGCCGCGTCGACGACCTCGTCCGCGCCGGTCAGCTTGCCGGTGTGGGAGGCGGCGGTGCGGGCGCCGGCCTCGGTGCGGCCGACCTTGACCGCGACGACCGGTACCCCGCGCCGGGCGGCCCGGTCGGCGGCGAGGAGGAAGGACCTGCCGTCCTTCAGTCCCTCCACGTAACAGGCGATCGCGCCGACCTCGGGGCGTTCGGCGAAGTAGGAGAGGAAGTCGGCGGTCTCCAGGTCGGCCTCGTTGCCGGTCGGCGCCCAGTGGGAGAGGCGGATGCCGAGTTCCTGGAGGGCGAAGACCGGGCGGCCCTGATGGCCGGACTGGGTGATCAGCGCGATCGACGGGCCGCCGAGATCGTCGCGGAACCGCTCGAAGGCGTTGAGGTTGGTGTTGGGGCCGAGCAGGCGGATGCCCGAGCGGGCCACCGCGGCCGCGAGGCGGGCCTGCGCGGCCGCGCCCTCCTCGCCCGTCTCCGCGAACCCGGAGGCGAAGACGACGGCGAACTTCACCTTGGTCTCGGCCAGTTGCTCGATGACGGGCAGCGGGTCGGCGACCAGCAGGACGGCCAGGTCGACCTGTTCGGGCAGGTCGGCCACGGACGGCGAGCAGGGCAGGCCGAAGACGCTCCCGCGGGTGGGGTGCACGGGATGCAGCCGCGCCCCCACCCGCTCGGCCCAGCCCACCAGTTGCCGGGTGACACCGGTGTTCGGGCGTCCTTCGGCGTCCGAGGCGCCGATGACCGCGACCGACTCCGGCCGGAAGAACCGGTCCAGGTCGGGGACGGCCCGATACAGCGGACGGCCGCTGACGTCCAGGTCGTCCGCCGCGGGGGGCCGGCCGTGGACGGCGGGCCCGGGGTGCTCGCCGCACGCGATGACCCGGGCCCGGCGGGAGTCGGTGGTGAGGGTGCCGTGGGTTGATCCAAGCATCGGTCCGCCCGCTCCTGTGTGACTGCCATGAGTGACCGTCAAGTAACTGACGCTCTGTCAGGTTACATACCTGACGGAGTGTCAGGAATGGTCGTGCACACAGAAAGGAGCGGGCGGGCGGTGGACGCGGAGGGCGACTACAGCGCCGCCAGCACCTCCTTCGCCACCCGCTCGCCCGACCGTACGGCTCCGTCCATGAAGCCCATCCAGTGGACGGAGGTCTCCGTTCCGGCCCAGTGGATCCCGCCGACCGGCTCGCGCAGGGCCGGGCCGTACTGCGTCAGGACACCCGGTGCGGCGATCGAGACGGGGCCGCCGCGGGTGTAGGCCTCGTTGTTCCAGCGTTGCAGGACGAAGGAGGAAGGGGAGGCGGCTTTCACGCCGAAGTACGTCACGTAGTCCTTCAGCACGGCCGCCCTGACCTCCGCCTCGCTCGCCGCGTCCAGCTTGCGGGCCTCGTCGGCCTCGATGAAGCCCATCAGGGCGCCGTACGAGGCGTCGGGCGGGGAGTTGTCGAAGGTGGAGCTGATCACTCCGGTGTCGCTGACGACCTGGCCGTTGAGACCGTCGGCCCGCCAGAAGGGGGTGTCGTAGATCGCGATCGCCTTGCCGACCGAGGCCATCGGCAGGCGCTGGGTGAGCTGGTCGCGGGCGGCGGGCAGCAGCGGGTCGTACCGGATGCGGGCGGCGAGCGGCGGGGGCACGGCGACGACGACCCGCCGGGCGGTGACGGTGATGCCGTCGGCGGTGACGACGTACTTGCCGCCGGACCGGGTGATCGTGCGCACCGGGGCGTTCGGCACCACCCGGTCGCCGAGGGTGGCGGCGAGTCTGATCGGCACCAGCTGGGAGCCGCCGACGAAGCGCAGTTCCTGGGCGCCGTTCGCGGTCTCGGTGAGGCGTTCCAGGGTGCCGGGGGTCGACTCGTTGCCGGCGGCCGCGATGTAGAAGAGGACGAAGAGGAGCGAGAGTTCGCGCGGCTCGGCCGAGAAGATCGAGGTGCAGGCCACGTCGAGGAGGAACTTCGCCGACGGGACCACCGCGTTGGCGTTCAGCCAGCTCTCGAAGGTCTGCTTGTCCCACTCGGCGGCCTTGGCGGCGGTCCAGGGCGCGTCGACCGGCACCTGCTTGGCCATGTCGTCCAGCGAGGCCTGCACGATCGCGGCGTTGGCGAGGCCGGCGACATCGACGGGCGGGACCGAGCCGAGGAGGCCGTCGGTGGCGTACGGGGTCTTCTTGCCGTCCTTGTAGAGGAGGTTCTTGCCGGTGTTGTAGGTGGCGAAGGTGGCCACGCCCAGGGAGTCGGCGAGCGCCTTGATGCGGTCCTGGGTGGGGCCGATGAACTCGCCGCCGCCCTCGGTGACTCCCCCGTTGGCCAGGGGCAGGTTGACGACCCGGCCGCCCACGCGGTCGCGGGCCTCCAGGACGGCGACCGTCCGGCCGGCGGCCACGAGGTCGCGGGCCGCGGTGAGGCCGGCGAGTCCGCCGCCGACGATCGCGACGTCCACGTCCCGGGTGGCGGCCGCGGCGGCCGTACCGGCGGCGGCCGCGGTCACGGCGGTGGCGCCGGCGGCCACGGCGGCGGTGCGGCCGAGCAGGGAACGGCGGGACATGCCTGCGGAATGCTGTCTTTCACTTGCCACGTGCGTCCTCCGTCGAGCTTCGAGAGCGAGCGGGGGTGGAACCAGAAAGATGAACAGTGCTCACATTCTGGCTCCGTGGGAGGGCGCGGGACAACGCTCTCGTCACATCTGACACAGGTGTAACGGGCAGCGAGATGCGGGGAGTTGACCCCGGAATCCGGCGGCCGCGGCCGGTGCCTGCCGGGGCGGCCTGCCGGAGGTGGCGGGGCGGCCTGCCGGAAGTTGCGGGCCGGATTACCGGAGGTGGCGGGGCGGGCTACCGGAGGTGGCGGCGCACGGCCTTCGCGATCTTCTCCGCGTCGATCGCCAGCTCGCGAAGCGTGCCGCTGATGGGGGTGGTGAAGCCGGTGAAGTACAGGCCGGGGGTGTCCTTGGGGGCGCGGGCGCCGTGGCCGACGGGTCTGCCGCGGTCGTCGAGCACGTCGAGGTGGCCGACCAGACCCTCCAGGGCGCGGACGTACCCGGTGGCGGCGACCACGGCGTCCGGGGTGATCCGGGTGCCGTCGGCGAGGACGATCTCGCCGCCCTCCTCGAAGCCGGCCACGGCGGCCACGATCTCCACCCTGCCTTTGCGCACGGCGTCGATCAGGCCGACGTCCTGCACCGGGATGGCGCCCTCCTTGACGCGGGAGTACAGGCCGCTGTCGGGGCGGGGCAGACCGTGCGCCGACAGGTCGGGCACGCTGAGCCTCGCCATCGGCCGCGCGAGCCGGTCGACGAGGCGGACCGGCAGCCGCCGTACGAGCACGGCCGTGTACTGCGCGGCCCAGCCGGCCGTCGAGCGGCGCACGATGTGCGGGGCGGTGCGCACGGACAGCCGCACCCGGGCCGCGCCGCTCTCCACCAGGTCGACGGCGATCTCGGCGCCGGTGTTGCCGACGCCGACGACGAGGACGTCCCGGTCGGCGTACTCCTTGCCGCTGCGGTAGGCGGCGGCGTGCGCCAGCTCGCCCGTGAACTCCTCGCGGCCGGGCCAGTCCGGCAGGTGTGGGGTGTGGTTGTAGCCGGTGGCGACGACCACCGCCGAGCCGACGAGCTCGCGCCCGCCGGTGGCGTGCAGCAGCCAGCCGGTGCCGTCCGGGGTCCGCTCGACGCGGGAGACCTCGACGCCGGTGACGATCTCCAGCTCGTGGACCTCGGCGTACTTCTCCAGGTAGCGCACCATGTCGTCGCGCGCCACCCACCGCCCGAACCGGCGCGGCATCGTGAGCCCGGGCAGGGCCGACAGGCGCCGGGTGGTGTGCAGATGCAGCCGGTCGTAATGGCGCCGCCAGGACGCGCCGACCCCGTCGGCCTTCTCCACGACGACGGCCCGTATGCCCTGGGCACGCAGCGCGTACGCGGTGGCGAGCCCGCCGGGACCGCCGCCGATGACGTAGACGGGGCGGTCGGCCGGGTTCGCGGTGGTGATCGCCCGAGGGGTCGGGGGCGGTGCGGAGTCTTCCATGAGCGCGAGCGTAATCACGCGGGAGATTGATGGGTCTCGGTCAAGACCGGAATTGGTTGCGGATCGATCACGTGTGGGGGAAGTGGGGGTAGGGCCGGTGACGTAGGCCACTCGGTTGTGCGCGACCGGGCGCACCGGTGGGGAAATCGGTGGGGAAGCGGTGGGAAGCGGTGGGAAGGCGGCGGGGAAAAGGGCGACGCCTGGCCCAGGTGCGCTCGGGCCAGGCGTCGCGTGCGGACGGCGTCGGTGACTATGACGGGAAACTGACGCCGCCGCGTCCAGGATGCCTCCCGGGGGGACAGGGAGGCATGCGGAACTACTACTTCTTGACCTTGCCGCCGGCCTTGGCCTTGTGGCCCGTCACCTTGGCGATCCACGCGATGAAGTCGCCCGGGTCGGTGTTGGCGCCGTGGCCCTGGTCCCAGTAGTAGAGGTGGTCGACGTCGTCGCCGAGGCCGTTCGCGGCGGCGGCGATGTTGGCGGAGACCGTCAGCGAGGTGTCGGAGTCCTTGGTGCCCAGACGGATCCACCAGTGCTTGCTGCGGCCCGCGTTGGGCTTGTCGGCCAGGAAGTACATCGGGTTCATCAGCCGCAGCATCTCGGGGATGTCGCTGTCGAGGCGCTTGGCGGTGAGCCCGGTGGTGTCGTTCTTCAGGCTGTAGGCCGTGAAGTGACGGGAGATGACCGTGCCCTTGCCGAACTCGTTGTTCTCGCCCGCCGACAGGTCGAAGGCGTCGAAGGCCGGGGTGTTCTTCTTGCGGGCGCCGACGTGGGTGAGGAAGTCCGCCCAGGAGAAGCCGGCCCTGCCGTTCTTCCAGGTGATGAAGGTGTTGGCGGCGAGGTACGTCTCGCGGGCGGTGTCGGACAGGGCCGCGAGGTAGCTGGTGGCCGACGGCTCCAGGTACTGCTTGATCAGGTACTCGTCGTAGTTGCGGGCGTTCAGCGTGCCGAAGCCGTTCAGGCCCTTGAGCTTCAGTCCGGCCTGGTACTCGGCGAACTGCGACTGGAGCGCCTTCGACACCGTCTGGTCGACCTGCTTGCCGGTGCCGAGGGCGTTGCCGCCCCAGTTCCACTCGTAGGAGCCGTCGGCGTGCTCCAGGTCGGTGATCGGGCACCAGGCGCCGGTCGCGAAGATCGCGTCGGAGGCGTCGGCCGCGCCGAGCTCCTCGAGGTACTCGGCGTAGAGCGGGCTGTCGCCGGACGCGCCGAGCAGCGAGGAGAGCGCGCCGCCCGCGCTGGTGCCGGCGGACACGATCCGGTCGGTGTCGCCGGGGATGACGCCCTTGTTGGCCCGCACGTACCGCACGGCGGCCTTGAGGTCGACGATCGCGGCGGGAGCCACGCCGTAGTACTCGCCGGCGGAGTTCTTGAGCGTACGGCCGCGGGCGCCGGGCTCGACGACGACGTAGCCGGCGGCCAGGGCCAGCAACTGGTTGGAGGACAGGGCCCCGCCGGTGGCGTTGGTGTTGCCGTTGGCACCGGGGGCGGAGGCGGAGGCCGAGGCGGAGGCGGAGGCCGAGGCCGAGGGTGCTCCGCTGGGTGCGCCGCCGCCCATCCCGCCGCCCATGCCGCCGGCGCCGATCCCGGTGGCGTCCGCCACGGAGGACGGCATGTAGCCGCCGACGGAGTTCGCGAACAGGATCGGCGCGTTGCTCGCGTCGACCGCCGTGCCGTCGATCTCGACCGGCACGCTCACGTTCAGCGACTGGTAGGCGGCGTCCACCGGCTTGGCGACGTAGGTGATCGCCTTCCAGAAGTGGTACGTCACCGCGTGCTCGGCGCCCGCGGTGTCCGTGACGGTCGTCGTGAGCTCGGTGTAGGCGTCCGGGTCGAAGGCCAGGGAACCGGCGTCCGAGGACGAGGACGTCGACGTGCCGCCGGACGCCTGCGCGCTCAGGGCGATGCCGCCCACTGCCGCGACACCCGCGGTGGCGCCGAGCCCCAAGACGACCGACCTGCGCTTGACTGCCCTGTGCTTCACGATGCTGCCTCTCGATGAACCGGGTGGTGACTGCGTGCTCTCCGGGCTTGCGTCGGTGAACGTAATTCGGAGCCAACAAAATCGTCAACAATCTGCGGGACATTCACGGGCGACGCACAGTTTCATGGCGGACGCACAGGGATCTCTCATGGAAAATGCGTGGTCTTCCCGGATCCCGTGGTCTGACGTACCGTCAGATCCATGGAGATGGGCAACCGTTTCGACGTCCCCGAGGCCGACGCCTTCACCCGCGCGTACTGGGACGCGGCCGCCGAGGGCAGGCTGCTGATCCGGCGCTGCGGGGCCTGCGCGCGGGCCCACCACTACCCGCGGGAGTTCTGCCCGTACTGCTGGAGCGAGGACGTGAGCTGGCAGGACGCGAGCGGCCGGGCCACCCTCTACACCTGGTCCGTCGTCCACCGCAACGACCTGCCGCCCTTCGGGGGGCGCACGCCGTACGTCGCGGCGGTGGTCGACCTGGCGGAGGGGCCGCGGATGTCCACAGAGATCGTGGGGGAGGCGGCCGGGGAGGCGTCGGCGGGGCTGCGGGCCGGGCTGGAACTGGCGGTCGCGTTCCGGGACGGGGTGCCGGTGTTCCGGCCCGCGCCGTGAAAGACCGGCGGTGTTCAATGGCCGGATGACCGACATACGCGAGCCGTACCCGGCCCCCCTCGCCCCCGGTCTCCACGGCCACGGTCTGACCCTGCGGTCCTGGGACCCGGAGTCCGCCACCGACGTGGACGCCTGGCTGCGCGGGCACGTCGACCCGGAGTTCGTGCGCTGGAACACCCCGCTGCGGACGATCACCGACGCCGCCGGCGCCCGGGCGTCCCTGGAGCGCAGGAGCGCGGACGCGGCCGCCGGACGTGCCATGGCGTTCTGTGTCACGGACGCGGCCGACGGCACGGTCCTCGGGCAGGTCGGAGTCAACGTGATCGACCACGTGCTGAGCTTCGCCAGGGTCGGCTACTGGATCCTGCCGGAGGCGCGGGGCCGGCACGTCGCCACCCGTTCCCTGCTGCTCGCGGCCCGGTGGGCGTTCACCGAGATCGGTCTGCACCGGCTGGAGCTGGGCCACGCGCTCGGTCACGACGCCTCCTGCCGGATCGCCGAACGCTGCGGCTTCCGCTGCGAGGGGACCCTGCGGGGCGCGATGTGGGAGTCGGGCCGCCGAGACGCCTTCCGGGACGTCCACCTGCACGGCCGCCTGGCGACGGACCCGGAGCCTGAGTGGGCATGAGACAGGACCACTGACGGGCGTGGGCGAGGCGCGCCACCTCCCCTTTCGGGTGAGTGAGGGGGCGGGGCGTGGCGGAGGACAGGGCACCCTCGCGCCACGGACCCCGTCCGAGGGGTGTCCTCAGGGCCACAACTGCTCCCTGGACCAGGACTCTCCCGACCGGCGGTAGCGCAGCCGGGCGTGACGGCGGGTGCTGTCCCCCTGGAAGAACTCGACCTCGTCCGGGCGCAGTCGGTACAGGGTCCAGGTCAAGGACTTGGCCGTCGGGTTCGCGCGGGCGTGTTCCCAGGCCGCCTCCGACGCGCTCGTCAGCTCCTCCGTCGAGGCCAGGACCTCGCTCTGCCGTCCGGTCAGGGCGGCCGCCAGGGCGCCTGTCGAGCGGGCGTGCAGGTCGGCCTGGGCCTCCTCGGAGGGGGCGGAGGCGACCGGGCCGCGCACCCTGACCTGGCGGCCCAGCACCGGCCAGTAGAAGGTGAGGGCCGCGTACGGGCGCGCGGCGAGCTGACGGCCCTTCCGGCTGGTGGCGTGGGTCGCGAAGGCCCAGCCGTCCGCGTCGGCGTCGTGCAGCATCACGATGCGGGCGTCCGGAAGGCCGTCCTCGCCGACGGTGGCGAGGGTCGTCGTGTGCGGCTCCCGCTCGCCCGCCGCCACCGCCTCGGCGAACCAGTCCGTGAAGAGGGACAGCGGCTCGGCTGGGGCCTCCTCCGGGGCGAACGGCGGCAGCGCGGTCACCTCCGGGTCCCACACCCGCAGCGACCTCAGCAGC
Source organism: Streptomyces sp. NBC_00016 (assembly GCF_045040885.1). NCBI lineage: Bacteria > Bacillati > Actinomycetota > Actinomycetes > Kitasatosporales > Streptomycetaceae > Streptomyces > Streptomyces sp. NBC_00016. The sequence continues at coordinate 5,568,562 of NZ_CP108304.1, forward strand.
TCATGAAGATCCTTGGCCATACCGCGAGGGTAAGCGGTCAGTGCCGGGCGAACTGGACCCGCGTCGACTGCACCACGTCCGCCCGGACGGCGATCCCCTCGACCGTCAGTTGCTCCCCGTAGATGTCGGTGAGCCGGAGCGCGCCGCCGCAGCCGGTGCCCTGCTCGGAGAGGAAGTAGTTGTAGTCGGTGCGCGCCAGACGGGTCCAGCCGGCGCTCGTGCGGACCTCCAGCCGGGCCAGCGGATTGCGGTGGCCGATCGCCTGGATGCCGCACCAGTACTGGGTGGAACCGGTCTTGTAGCGGATCGAGACGGTGTCCGACGTGGCGGGGCTCAGCAGGCTCCAGGTGACCGGGATCCGGCCCGCCGAGAGCGGGGCCAGCTTGGCGAAGGCCTGTCGGCTCAGGTCGAGTTGGCCGACCTCGCAGGGCGCCGGGCACTCGTTGGTGATGCGGACCGTGATCGACGCTCCGCTCCCGGCCCGGACGAGGACGTACGCGCCGCACGCCTTGGACGTCTCGTAGTCGGCGGTGTTCATCGCCGCGGTCATGACGTCGGAGGTCGGGCCGTAGGAGCAGGCGCCGTTGCCGTCTCCTGCGTCGTACGAGGTGGCGACGCCCCGGTAGGAGGTCCCGGGCGCGATCCGCCCCGCCGACGGTGCCGCGCCGGACGCGGTCCGCGCGGCGGGCGCGGCCGAGCGCCCGCTAGACGAGCCGGACTTGCCGGCCGGGGTGGCGGCGGGCGTGGACGCCCGCCCGGCCGTCGCGCTCGGGGACGCGGTGGACGGCTTCGGCTTCGGCGACGGTGACCCGGTGGCCCCGGTCGCCGTCGGCGAACCGCTCACCCCGGACCCGGCGGCGGGCTCGACCGTGCGGGCCCCGCCGTCGGCCCCGGTCTCGGACCCGCCGTCGGGACGGAAGGCCACGACCAGGGACACGACGAGCGCGACGGCCGCCACGGCGACCACCGTGACGACGGGGACGCGGCGCGTGCGCCTCTCGGGGCGGGGCCGGCGGTGTGAGGAGGATGCCACGGATGAATCCTTACGCGGTTCGGCGAAGCACGTCCTGGAAAGCTTTCGACCCGTCAGTCGCCGCCGGTCCCGGAAAGGTTGCCGTCCCCGGCGGAAAGCCCGGCCGACCGACGGCGTGGGCGAGCTGACGAAGGGCACGACGGACCGCCGTCGCGCGCTGCTGCGGCGCTTCGAGTCCGCGGTGGACCGGCGGCCGGACATGCCGTTCGCCCCCCGGCCGGACGGCCGCGAACACGGCGGCGCCTCGTTCACCACCGTCGGCGCGGACTTCCGCGGCCTGCGCCGACGCCATCGGATCGTCGCGGCCGATGTGCGGGGCGTGACCTGCCGGGAGGGGAAGGGGAGGGGAGGGGAGGCGCGGCGCGGCGGCCTCAGTCCCGTCCCAGGACCACCGTCCCCGACGAGCAGAACCACCCGCCGGTCCCGGAAGCGACCCCCAGCCGGGGCAAGCACCCGTCCGTCGCCCTCACCTGGCGGTCCCCGCCCTCGCCCCGCAGCTGCCGTACCGCCTCCACCAGCAGGAACAGCCCCCGCATACCCGGATGCTGAGCCGAGAGCCCGCCCCCGTCCGTGTTCACCGGCAGGGCGCCGGACAGGGTCAGCCGCCCCTTCTCCACGAACGCGCCGCCCTCGCCCTTCGCGCAGAAGCCCAGGTCCTCGAGGGTCACCAGCGTCATGTAGGTGAACGCGTCGTAGATCTCGGCGAAGTCCATCTCCTGCGGACCCAGCCCCGCCCGCTCGAAGGCCAGCCGGCCGCTCACCGCCGCAGGGGAGACCGTGAAGTCGTCCCACTCGGACATCGAGGCGTGCGAGACGTGCTCCCCCGTACCCAGGATCCACACCGGGGCCGTGCGGCAGTCGCGTACGTACTCCTCGGCCGCGAGGAGGACCGCCGCGCCGCCGTCGGAGCGCAGACAGCAGTGCAGTTTCGTGAAGGGGTCGGCGATCATCGGGCCGGACAGGACGTCGTCCACCGTCACCGGGTCGCGGAACATCGCGTCGGGGTTCAGCGCCGCGTTCGCCCGTGCCTGGACCGCCACCTCCGCCAACTGCTCGATCGTCGTGCCGTACTGGAGCATGTGGCGGCGGGCGGCCATCGCGTACTTGGCGATCAGGGTGTGGCCGTAGGGGACCTCGAACTGGAGCGGGCCACGGCCGCCGAAGGCGAAGGTGCCGGTGCGGCGGCCGGCCTTCACGTCCGCGCGGGCCGTCGAGCCGTACGCCAGCAGGACCGCGTTCGCGTGACCGGCGGCGATCGCGTCGGCCGCGTGCGCCGCCATGACCTCCCAGGTCGAACCGCCGACGGAGGTGGAGTCGACCCAGCTGGGCCGCAGGCCCAGGTAGTCCGCCACCTCGACGGGGGCCAGCGTGCCGAGCCCGGCGGACGCGAAGCCGTCCACCCGTGACCGGTCGAGCCCCGCGTCGGCCAGCGCCCGCCGGGCCGCCTGGGCGTGCAGGGCGTAGGGGGTGGCGTCGTCCACTCGGCCGCAGTCGGAGAGGGCGACGCCGACCACGGCCACTTTCCGGGTACCGGATGCGGATGCCATGAATCTGACGGTACATCAGATAACCGCTGCCCCGACAGGTGCCGCCTCTCTGGGCATTCCCGTTCCCCCGCCCTAATATGACGCACCGTCAGATCCGGATGAGAGGGGTGGCCATGGACCCCGGCTTCACCGCCGAACAGGACGGGATCCGCCGCACGTTGCGCGAACTGCTGCACAAACGCTGCGGCCCCGAAGAACTGCGCGCCGCCCTGGACACACCCCTCGGTCACGATCCCGCCCTCTGGGCCGCCCTGGCCGAGCAGCTCGGGCTGCCCGGCCTCGCGCTGCCCGAGGCGTACGGCGGTGTCGGCTGCCCGGTCACCGACCTCGCTCTCGCCGCCGAGGAGACCGGCCGGGCGCTCGCACCGTCCCCGCTCCTCGCGACCTCCGTCCTCGCCGCGCCGCTGATCCTCGGCCTCGGCACCGACGCCCAGCGCGCCGACCTGCTGCCCCGGATCTCCGACGGCACCCTGACCGCCGCCCTCGCCGTGCCCGCGCCCGCCCTGGCCACCGCCCTCGCCCTGACCGGTCCCCAGGACGGCGACTGGGCCGGCGGCGGGCGCGCGGGCGGGATCCAGGCCCGGCGGGTCCAGGGCGTCTGGCGGCTGTACGGGGAGGCCGCGCAGGTGCTCGACGGGCACGGTGCGGGGGCCCTGGTGGTCGCCGCGCACACCGGCGGGTTCGTACGGTCGCGCATCCTGCTGTTCGTCGTGCCGGGGGACGCCGTCGGGCTCGTCCGCACCCGGCAGACGGCCCTGGACGCCACCCGCCCGCAGGCCCGCGTTCAACTTCGCGATGTGCGGGCCGAGTTGCTCGGGAGCGAGGAGGAGGCGCCGGGCGTACCGGAGGCCCTCTCCCGCGCCGGTGACTTCGCGGCCGCCTTCCTGGCCTGCGAGGCCGTCGGCGCCGCCGACCGCGCGCTGGAGCGGACCGTCGAGTACCTCGGCCGACGGGAGCAGTTCGGGCGGGTGATCGGCTCCTTCCAGGCGGTCCAGCACCGGCTGGCCGACGTGTATGTGCAGATCCAGGCGGCCCGGTCCGCCGCGTACTACGCCGCTTGGGCGGCGGGCGGTCCCGGTGGCCCGGACGGTCTCGCCGGCCCGGACGGTCTCGCCGGTCCGGACGGCCCGGTCGGCGGGCTGGCTCTTGCCCAGGCGCTGGAGGCGTTGCGCCGGGCCGCCGCCGAGGGCATTCAGCTGCACGGCGGCATCGGCTTCACCTGGGAGCACGAGGCGCACCTGTTCTTCAAGCGGGCCGCCGGCGACGAGCTGCTGTTCGGGCCCGTGCACCGGCTGCGGGCGCACGCGGCCGAGGGGGCCCGGCTCTTCGAGCGGACGGAGGTGCCGGTGTGATCGGCGTCCGGGTGGTGCAGAAGGTCTCCTCGACGAGGGCCTTCGCCAAGGTGGCGCCCCATGTCATTCCCGCCCTCGACCGGGCCGTCCATCGCCTCACGCGGGGAAAGGTGCTGCTCAGCGCCCAGATGCTGCCCGGGGTGATCCTGACGTCCACCGGGGTGAGGAGCGGGCTGCCGCGTCGTGCGCCGCTGGCCTGCATGCCCGAGGAGGGCGGCGGGAGCTGGATCCTGGTCGGCTCCAACTTCGGCCGCACCGGCCACCCCGCCTGGACCGGCAACCTCCTGGCCCACCCCGACGCCGAGATCAGCTGGAAGGGCAGGGACATCCCGGTGACGGCCGTGCCGCTGACGGGAGAGGAGCGGGCGGCCGTCTGGAAGACCCTGCTGGCCTTCTGGCCGCCGTACGCGACGTATCAGGCCCGGGTGGAGCGCGAGATCCGCCTGTTCCGGCTCACCCCGAGGGCGTAGAGGGGCTAGGCGGCCCGGGGGTCCGGGGGTCCGAGGGTCCGGGGGTCCGAGGGCCCGGGGGCGGGCCTGGAGGCCTGAGGGTCAGGAGGGCTCGGAGGGCGAGGAGCGCCCGGGGCCAGGGGCCCGGAGGGTCGACAAGGCCCGGGGCTCGGGGGCCGAGGAGTGCTCGGGGGCCAGGGGCCCGGAGGGTCTGCAAGGCCCGGGGCTCGGGGGCCGAGGAGTGCTCGGGGGCCAGGGGCCCGGAAGGGTCTACAAGGCGTGCTGGAGCAGCAGAAACGTGCCGATGCCCAGCATTGCCGCGCCGGAGGTGCGGGTCACCGCTCGTGCCGCCGCCGGGCGGGCGCCCAGCAGCCCGCGGGCCAGGACGCCCACCGTCAGATAGACGGCGGCGCAGCACGCCATGTGCAGCAGGCCGAGGGCGGTCGTCTGGGCGGCCACCGGCAGGTGCCCCTCGCCCGTGGTGAGGAACTGCGGCAGGACCGAGAGGTAGAGCAGCAGGCCCTTGGGGTTCAGACCGCTGATCGTGGCCCCGCGCAGGAACACCCGGGCGCCGCCCGCCGTGATCTCCTCGCCCGCGCCCGGTGTCCCCGGCCGCCGCAGCACGGCCCACCCCAGCCACACCAGGTACGCGGCGCCCGCCACCGTCAGCCCGGTGAGCAGCGTCGGTGACCCCGCGACCAGTACCGCGAGGCCCGCCGCGGCGAGCGCCGTGTGCAGGGCGTACCCGCTCACCAGGCCGCCGACCGCCGCGCCCACCGAACGGCCGCGCAGCCCGGCGGAGATCACGTACGCCCAGTCGGCGCCCGGCACACACACCAGCAGCAGGTCGACGGCGAGGAAAGAAATCAGCGTTCCCGAGTCCATACCGGGGACATTAGGCGCGATGCGGCCGAAAGTGTTCCCGAAGTTTTCGCAGATCACGGCGATCTGGGGGAAGATCTGCCCCATGGATGACGTGGACCGGAAGATTCTTGCCGAGCTTCAGCAGGACGGGCGGCTGACCGTGACCGAGCTGGCCGCGCGGGTGCGGCTGAGCGTCTCGCCCTGTCACCGGCGGCTGCGGGAGCTGGAGCGGTCCGGGGCGATCAGCGGTTACCGGGCGGTGGTGGAGCCGGCCGCCGTCGGGCTGACCTTCGAGGCGCTGGTCTTCGTCTCGATGCGGCAGGAGGACCGGGACACCGTCGCCGAGTTCGAGCGGGCGGTGGGCGAGGTGGAACACGTCCTGGAGGCGCAGCGGCTGTTCGGGGAGCCCGACTACCTGCTGCGGGTGGCCACCGCCGACCTCGCGGCCTTCCAGCGGCTGTACGACGAGCGCCTCGCCACCTTGCCGGGGGTGCAGCGGCTGACGTCGACGCTGGTGATGAAGCACGTGGTGAGGGACCGGGCGCTGCCCGCCTGAGGCCGACAGCGCGGCAGGCGGCAGCTCACCCGGGTGAGCTGCCGCCTGGCAGACAGGACTTGAACCGAAAAACGAGTGGGGCCGGGCTACTTCGTCGGCTTCTTGCCGGTGATGCCCAGGTGTACCAACAGGGCCAGGTTCGGCTTGAGTTCAGCCTGCTTGACGCCCCACGTCTGGAAGCCCTTCTGGTGCGAGGCGACCGCCGCGAGCATCGCGACGAGGGCGCCGGCGACCGCGGCCGGGTTCACGTCCTTGTCGACCTTGCCCTTGGACTGCAACTCGGCGACCGCGTCCGAAAGGGAGTTGTTCACCGAGTTGAGGATCTTCATGCGGAGTTTGTAGAAGCGCTTGTCCCCCTCCGCCGCGCCGAGGTCGACGACCCGGAGGATCGCGTCGTTCTTCCGCCAGAACTCCAGGAAGCCGTCGACGAGTTCCTGCGCCGCCTGCCAGCCCGCCTTGCCGACCCATGACCGCCCCTCGACGAGGCCGGTCAACTCGGCTCCCTCGGCTGCCATTTGCTCGGCGATCTCCAGTACGGCGCCCTCGACGTCCGGGAAGTACTGGTAGAAGGTCGCGGGTGAAGTGCCCGCCTTCCGGGCGACGTCGATGACCTTGACGTCGCGGTACGGAGAGGAGCTGAGCATCTCGCTGAGGCAGTCGAGCAGCTTCTGCCGCGTCGCCTGCCCGCGCCGACCGGCCACGCGGCCGTCGACGGTACGCACTTGTCCTGTCATGCCGTCAGCTTACCGAGGGGTGATCGGAGCGCTATTCGGCCGACTGCAAATGGGGTGCGAGGGGGTGCGGAGGCGGGTGTGCCTGGTCTGCGGCTTGCGTGCGGCGCCGTTAGTTTGGCTGTATGGCCGAAAATAGGGCATCGGTGTACGCAGAGGGCGTCCCCTGCTGGGTGGACGCGCAGCTCCCCGACGTGGACGCGGGCAAGCGGTTCTACGGTGAGCTCTTCGGGTGGGATTTCGAGGAGGCGTACGGCTCCTCCGTGTGGGCCCGGCTGGAGGGCGAGCCGGTGGCCGCGCTCGCCCACAAGACGGACGGCCGGATGCCCACCGTCTGGACGGTGTACTTCGCGACCCCGGACGCGCAGAAGACCGCCCGCCGTATCCAGCACGCCGGGGGGCAGGTCATCATGGCGCCGCTGCCGGTCGGCGGGGCGGGCACCACCGTGCTCGCCGCCGACCCCGAGGGCGCGGTCTTCGGCCTGTGGCAGCCGGCCGGCCACCCCGGCTTCGGCGTACGGCACCGGCCCGGCGCCTTCGCCTGGGCGCAGCTCTACGCCCGGGACACCGAGGCCGCCAACACCTTCTACGGTCATCTCTTCCACGAGGCCCTGTTCGGGCCGGGCGCCGAGCCCGACTTCGGGCGGGCGCCGGTCGGCGATGTCTTCCCGGAGGTCATGCCGCCGCATTTCCTCGTCCACTTCGGCGTGGAGGACTGCGAGGCGGCTCTCGGCGCGGTGAGCCGGCTCGGCGGGCGGGTTCAGGCGGGCCCGTTCACTGCTTCGTACGGAATCGTGGCGGTCGTCACGGACAATCAAGGGGCATCGTTCGCGCTGCTCCAGCGCTGACAGGTGCCGTATGCGTGCTGTATGCGCGTATATGACATGAGACACCCCGATTGCCCCCGGGTTCGCAACCGGCCGTCCGGCCAGGAAGAATCAGGGTGCGTGCCGCCATGGCGGTGCGGTGGTGAGACGCTGCACGGGGCCGTGTACACAAGTGGGTGACGCGGTTCGTACGGGGAGGTGGCAGGCAAGTGGTGGATCAGCTGACGCAGCACGATCCGCGGCGGATCGGGCCGTTCGAGGTGCTGGGACGGCTGGGTGCCGGCGGCATGGGGCTGGTCTATCTGGCCCGTTCGGCCTCGGGCCGGCGCGTGGCGATCAAGACGGTCCGGACCGAGCTCGCCGAGGACCAGCTCTTCCGGGTGCGTTTCACGCGCGAGGTGGAGGCGGCCCGGGCGGTCTCCGGCTTCTACACGGCCGCCGTCGTCGACGCCGATCCCCGCGCCGCCGTGCCCTGGCTGGCCACCGCGTACGTGCCCGCGCCCTCCCTCGAGGAAATAGTGAACGACTGCGGGCCGATGCCGGCCCAGGCGGTGCGCTGGCTGGCGGCGGGCGTCGCCGAGGCGCTGCAGTCGATCCATGGCGCGGGGCTGGTCCACCGTGACCTGAAGCCGTCCAACGTGCTCGTCGTCGAGGACGGGCCCCGGGTGATCGACTTCGGCATCGCGTCCGGCGTCTCGAACACGCGTTTGACGATGACGAACGTGGCGGTCGGCACCCCCGCCTACATGTCCCCCGAGCAGGCGAAGGACTCGCGCAGCGTGACCGGCGCGAGCGATGTCTTCTCGCTCGGCTCGATGCTGGTCTTCGCCGCCACCGGACACCCGCCCTTCCACGGCGCCAACCCGGTCGAGACGGTCTTCATGCTGCTGCGCGAGGGACCGGACCTGGAGGGCCTGCCGGACGAGCTGCGTCCGCTCATCGAGTCCTGTATGCAGATGGAGGCCACGGCCCGGCCCAACCCGGCCGATCTCCAGGCCCAGCTCGCCCCCCACCTCTTCGGCTCCGGCTCCGACGACAGCGGTACGGCGTCGGCGTGGCTGCCCGAGAAGGCGGTCACCCTCATCGAGACGCGCCGTGGCGGCCGTCAGGCGAAACCGGCGCCCCCGAGCCCCCGCAGCGGCGGCGGAGGCGGCGTGGGCATGGCCCGGCCCGCCGCGCCGGCGGTACCGCCCCCGCCGTCCCACGCCCCCGTGGTCCTCTCCCGCCCGGCACCCGCGCCCGTGGCCGTCGGTGCCCCCGACATCGGTCCCGTCCGGCTGGCGGGCGGCGCCGTGCCGATCGGGCCGGGGCCGCGCGTCGCCGACGTCCGTGCCACGGCCGCCGTGAAGGCGCCGGTGGCCGAGCCCGGCCTGGTCGCCAACTGGTCCCGCCCGCGCCCCGGCGTCAACGGCGCCGACACGACCGTACCGGCCCCGCAGAGCGCCCCCTCGGAGACTCCGGCGGGCTGGCGGCCCTGGCGTTTTCGCATGTCGAACGACGTGTGGGGCACGCCGTCCGTCGCGGGGGACCTCGTCTACGTGACCTCCTTCGAGGTGCACGCCCTGGATGTGGCCACCGGCCGCCGCCGCTTCAAGACGCGGGACGTGGCCTGGTCGATGGCGGTCGCGGACGGCAGGGTGCACGCCTCCGACGGACCCACCCTGTTCGCCCTGGACGCCCGCGAGGGCGGCGACCTGTGGCGACTGTCGACGGACGCCTGGGTGTACTCGCTCAAGGCAGACCGGGGCACGGTCGTCACCGGCACGCGCGGCGGCGGCGTCCAGGCCTGGGAGGCCTCGGCCGGCCAGAAGCTCTGGGAGATCACCGGCTGCCAGACCGACTTCGAGTCCCCGGAGGCCGGGCCGGTCCTGCACGAGGGCACGGTCTATGTCTGGCAGGACGCCCGGCTCAGGGCCCTGGACGCCCGCACGGGCGAGGAACGCTGGTCGTACCCCATCGGCGACACGGCCTCGTGCGGCGGTGTCCCGGTCCGGGTCACCCCCGCCCCCGACGGCTATGTCTACGTCTCCGCGGGCACCCGCGTCCTCGCCGTCGACGTCGCGAGCGGCATGGTGCGCTGGCACTTCGAGGCCCCGGCGGTGTTCCTGTCCCCGCCGACCTTCGTGCCCGGCCCGGCGGTGACCGGCGGAGGCGTCTACCTCGCCGACTACCTCGGCACCGTGTACGCCATCGACGCCACCGACGGGCGCGACCGCTGGCGCATCGCCACCGAGGCCCGGGCGTCCGTCGACCCGGTGCTGGTGGCGGCCGGCCATGTGCACGTCGGCAGCGGCAAGGGGCTCTACACCCTGGACGCGGTCACCGGCACGCCCAAGTGGCGCTTCCAGGCGGGCGGCGACATCGTGGGCGCCCCGGCGGTCGCGGAGGGCCGTATCCACTTCGGCTCCACGGACCACCTGCTGTACACCCTGAAGGCCGACGACGGCCGACTGCGCTGGAAGCTGGCGACCGGCGGCGAGATCACCGGCTCCCCGGTGGTCCGCGACGGCGTCGTGTACGCCTCCAGCAAGGACCGCTGCGTGTACGCCCTGGACGCGGAGAAGGGCACGGGCACGGCGCGGACGGCCTGAGCCGACCGCTCACCGGCGCGAGGACGGCCGTCGCACCGGGACGGCCGTCGTGCCGGGTGCACGGAAGGGACCTGGACGGCGGCCGCCACCGCAGACGCTACGCCGGGGACCGGCCGGTCGCCACGCGGTGACATGACCGTGACAGCCGGTGCCTACGCTGCCGGTATGGATCGACGGGGGCAGAAACTCAAGTTCGCAGCGGTGGCCGTGTTCGTCGTACTGGCGCTGACCGGTTTCTCGACGGGCCGGGGGCACGGTCACGGCAGCAGCCACGGCGGCGGGGGCGGCGGGTGCAGCAGCTCCGGCCAGAACCACGACAGCTCGTCGTCGACGTCGGGTTCGACGTCCGGCGGCTCGTCCGGCAGCACCTATCACGACTACGACGACGATGACGACTACGCGGACGACACCTACGGCGACGGCGGCTCCTCGAGCACGTCCACGGCGCTGAGCGACGCCACGGTGGAGCTGATCGACTGCGCGACGCCGAGCGAGGCGTACGCGACGGTCGAGGTCACCAACCCGAACGCGACCGGCGGCTACTTCACCGTCACGGTCGATTTCCTCGACGCGGGTTCCGGCCGGCTGGAGGAGCAGAGCGAGGAAGCGTACGTCTCGGCGAACGGCACGGCGACGGTGCAGGTCGAACTGTCCGCCCCGGCCGTCGCCGCGAAGGTCGACCACTGCGACCCGGAGCCGTACGCATCGGCGAGCTGACCGGACGTCTCCCGACAACGCCGGACGGCGAGCCGCGGGGCGAGCCGCGCACCTCGCGGGGAAGTGACGCGTCGGCCAACGCCGGAGCGCCACTGGTCCACCAGGTCGAGCCGGTGCGGAAGGGGCAGCCTTCGGTGCCGTTCATCGCGGTGGCGGAGGCGCACGTCCTGCGTTCTCTGCGTTCCCTGGGGCTCCGCATGAGCGAGATCAGGGAGGCGGCCGCCGCCGTCCGGGATGCCTTCGACACCCCCTACGGCCTCGTGTCCCAGCGGATCGCCACAGATGGCGTGGACATCTTCATCGAGCACGGTCGGGGGGATCTCCGCAGAGCCCGCGACGGTCAGGTCCCCATCCAGGACGCGGTTTCCGACTACCTCCGCTACCTCACCTGGGAGCCGGGCGACGACTTCCCCTCCAGCCTGCGGCTCAGGCAGTACCCGGACTCCGTCCCCGTCGTGATCGATCCCAGGTTCGGCCACGGTCTCCCCGTGGTCGCCGCCAACCGCGTCACGGTGCGGGCCATCACCGACCTGTGGGAAGCCGGGGAAGCCGTCGAGGACATCGCGTACGACTACGACATGACGCCTGAGCAGGTGGACGCGCTGTGCCGGGCCGTGGTGCACCTTGCCGCCTGAGTTCTTCCTCGACCGCAATCCCGGGCGTCGGGTCGCGGAAGGACTGAGAGCCTGCGGCTGGACCGTTCACCGCATCGGGGAGGTCTTCCCCGACGACGGACAGGACGTGGCCGACGAGGAGTGGATCGCGCACGGGCTCGACCGGTCCTGGGTTCCGTTGTCCAGGGACGGCCGGATCAAGACGCGGGACCTGGAGATCCGGCCTGTCCTGGAGCGCGAGGTGGTGCTGTTCTACCTCCGCAGCCGGTCGGGCGCCGGGCTCGGGTGAACCGGCGGGGGTTCGAGCACTGGAGTCGGGATCATCCGCACCTGCCGGGCTCAGCGGACCCGGGGTTCGGCTGCCGAGCGGCCGGCGAACAGCTCCGCCTGGCGCTCGGTGGGCAGGTTCCCCAGCGAGATGAGATGCGGCGCCTGCGCGAACCCCATCGCGCGGGCCGCCTCCTTCGCCGACCACAGCGCCCGCACGGTGCCCTGGACCCCGGCGGGGGGATACCCGGCGACGACGGCGGCGCAGGCGACGGCGGCGGCCGACGCCCCACCGGCGTCGGTGAGTTCGGACACCAGCCCGATGTCGAAGGCGCGCCGGGCGGAGATCCGTTCCGCCGTCCCCATGAGCATCATCCGCGCGACCTCCCCGTACGGCATCCGCTGCGCCAGGAGCACCGACTCGTACGCGCTGACCATCCCGTACGTGGTGTGCGGGTCGAAGAAGGCGGCGTCGGCGCCCGCGACGACGAACTCGCACTCGCCGAGCAGGTAGAAGGCGCCCCCGCAGGCCATCCCCTCCACGGCGGCGACGACCGGCTTCCACAGGTCGTTCGCCTTCGGGCCGACGGTGAGCAGCGGATCGTCCTGCATGTACGGGGAGCCGGGCTGCGGCACGACGGCGTCCCGGTCGAGGCCGGTGCAGAACGCCCGCTGTCCGGCCCCGGTGAGGACGACGGCCCGTACCGAGTCGTCGAACCGCAACTCCCGCCAGATGTGCTGCAGTTCGCGGACGGTGTCGAGGTCGAGGGCGTTCAGCCGGGCCGGCCGGTCGAGGGTGACGACGGCGACCCCGGTGTCCTTGTCGATGTCCAGTCGCACGCTCACGGCCGCTCCAGAACCCACTGCGGAAGCCCGCCGCCGTCGAAGACGACCTGTACGCGGGCGCCGATGCGGATGCGGTCGGGGGAGAAGGAGTCGATCGCCGCCCCCGGTCCGCTCACCAGGTTCCCCACCAGCCGGATGCGGGGCGCCTCGGCCAGCTCGACGAGGATCACGTTGTAGGGGGCGTGGGCGGCGTAGTCGGGCAGCAGGGGTGGGTGCGGGACGACGTAGGACCAGATCCGGCCGCGTCCCGACGTCCGCCGCCACTCGCTCGCGAAGGACTGGCAGTGCGGGCAGCAGGGGCGGGGCGGGAAGCGGGGTTCGCCGCAGTCGGCGCAGGCCTGGACGCGGAGTTCGCCCTGGGCGGCGTACCGCCAGAAGGGGGCGCCGTCGGCGTCGGTGACGGGGGTGAGCATCGCGGGATCAACTCCTCGGTGGGTTCTCCTCGGTGCCGTCAGTTCCTGAGCAGCAGGGCGGAGGTCGGGACGCCCTCGCCGGCGGTGACGAGGCAGGTCGCGGCGCCGGGCACCTGGGCGGTGCTGGTCCCGCGCAGCTGCTTGACGCCCTCGTTGATGAGGTTGAAGCCGTGCACGTAGGCCTCGCTGAGTCCGCCCCCGCCGGTGTTGAGGGGCAGCCGTCCGCCGGTCTCCAGGGCCCCTCCCTCGGTGAACGCGCCCCCCTCTCCCCGGCCGCAGAACCCGTACCCCTCCAGGGAGAGCGGGACGAGGGGCGTGAAGGCGTCGTAGATCTGCGCGACGTCGACGTCGGACGGGGTGAAGTCGGCGTGTTTCCACAGGTGCCGGGCGGCCGCCCAGGCGGGGCCGGTGAGGGGATCGTCGTTCCAGTAGTTGACCATGCCGTGGTGCTGGGCTGGCAGGCCCTGGGCGGCGGAGTGGACGTACACGGGTCTCCGGCGGCAGTCCCGGGCCCGCTCGCCGCTCACGATGACGCACGCCAACGCCCCGTCCGTCTCGAGGCAGTTGTCGTACAGGCACAGGGGCTCGCTGATCCACCGGGACGACATGTACATCTCGCGGGTGAGCGGCCGTTCGTACATCACGGCGGCCGGGTTCTGGTTGGCGCGGTTGCGGCAGGCGAGGGCGACGTTGAAGAGATGGTCGCGGGTGGCGCCGTACTCGTGCAGATAGCGGCGGGCGAGCATGGCTATCTCGTCGGCGGGCCGCAGCAGCCCGAAGGGCCGGGTCCACTGGGCGGGGGTGGGGAGCTGGACGGCGGTGTTGGTCCACGGACGCGGCCCGGAGCCCCGTTTCCGCGACCGCCAGGCGACCCCCACCGTGGCCTGTCCGGCGGCGATGGCCGCGGCGAGGTGGGCGACGGTGGCGCAGGAACCGCCGCCGCCGAACCCGATCTTGCTGAAGAAGGACAGGTCCCCGAACCCGACGGCCTTGGCGAGCTCGACCTCGTCCGTCTCCTCCATGGTGTAGGAGGCGAGGGCGTCGACCTCGCCGGGGGCGATCCCGGCGTCGTCGAGGGCGGCGAGGACGGCCCGGCAGGCGAGCGTCCGTTCGTCCTCGGGGAGGTGCTTGGCGAAGGACGTCTGCCCGATGCCGACGATGGCCGTGGCGTCCTTGATTCCGGTCACTGCGGGCATGCCGCACCCACCTCCACACGGCGACAGTGCTGCTGACAGCCCGTCAGGTTACCGCTAATCTGACGGTCAGTCAGCTAGTGGTTTCGGTGGGGAGGCCGGTCATGCGTGGTGACATGGAGTGGGGGACGATCCCCGGCCTGGTCCGCTGGTCCGCCGAGCGGTACGCGACGACCGAGGCGGTGGTGGAGGGCCGTACCCGGATCTCGTACGCCGAGCTCGGCGCCCGCGTCGAACGCGCGGCGGCGGCCTGTCTGGCGAACGGGGTGCGGGCGGGCGACCGCGTGGCCGTCTGGGCCCCGAACTCGCTGGACTGGATGGTGGCGGCGCTCGGCGCGGTGGGCGCGGGGGCGGTGCTGGTGCCCCTGAACACCCGCTTCAAGGGCACGGAGGCGGCGGACGTACTGCGCCGCAGCGGAACGCGTCTGCTGTTCGTGACGGGCACCTTCCTCGGGACGTCGTACGTGGCGTCGCTGCGGCGGGCGGCGGCGGAGGGCCCCGGCGGCGGCCCGCTGCCGGGGCTTCCCGCGCTGGAGCAGGTGGTGGTCCTCTCGGACGACGCCCCGGCGGACTTCCGGACCTGGAAGGACTTCCTGGCCAGCGGGGAGGGCATCGGGACGGCGGAGGTCCGGGCGCGAGCGGACCGGGTGGCGGGCGAGTGGCCCTCGGACATCGTCTTCACCTCGGGCACGACGGGCCGCCCCAAGGGCGCGGTGATCACCCACGCGCAGACCCTGCGGGCGTACGAGATCTGGACCGACCTGGCGGGGCTGCGGCAGGGCGACCGCTATCTGATCGTGAACCCCTTCTTCCACACCTTCGGCTACAAGGCGGGCGTGATCGCCTGTCTGATGCGGGGCGCGACGATGATCCCGCAGCCGGTGTTCAACGTGGACACGGTCCTCGCGAACGTGGCGTCGGAACGGGTCTCGGTCCTCCCGGGCCCGCCGACCCTGCACCAGTCGCTCCTGGACCACGCGTCCCGGGACAAGCACGACCTGTCGGCACTGCGGCTGGTCGTCACGGGCGCGGCGGTGGTGCCGCTGCGGCTCGTCGAACGCCTGCGGGGCGAACTGGGCGTGGAGACCGTCCTGACGGCGTACGGCCTCTCGGAGGCGAGCGGTGTCGTCACTATGTGCCGTCGCGGGGACGACCCCACGGTCATCGCCTCGACGTCGGGCCGCGCGATCCCCGGCACCGAGGTGCGGGTGGACGCGGCGCCGGGCGAACCCGGGGAGGTCCTGGTCCGGGGCTTCAACGTGATGCGCGGCTACTACGAGGACGAGACGGCGACTGCGGAGGCCCTGACGGAGGACGGCTGGCTGCGCACCGGTGACGTGGGCGTCCTGGACGCCTCCGGCAACCTCCGGATCACCGACCGCCTGAAGGACATGTTCATCGTCGGCGGCTTCAACGCCTACCCGGCGGAGATAGAGCAGCGCCTCGGTCTGCACCCGGACGTGGCCGACGTGGCCGTGATCGGCGTCCCCGATCCCCGCCTGGGCGAGGTGGGCAAGGCGTACGTGGTGCGGCGGCCGGGCGCGGTCTCCACGGCCGAGGACCTGATCGCCTGGGCCCGGCGGGAGATGGCCAACTACAAGGTGCCGAGGGCGGTGGAGTTCGTGACCGCCCTGCCCCGCAACGCGAGCGGCAAGGTGGTCAAGGGCGAGCTGCGCGCACGGTGACCGGGCGGCCCCCGGACACACGTCGGCCGCGGCGGCTCCCCTCCGCGCCGCCGCGGCCGACCCCCGTCGCCGTGGTGACGGGTGGTGCCTACTTGCCGTCCAGGTCCAGGGCGGGCGGCACGGGCGCGTGGTTCTCGAGCGTGACGATCTTCTCCTCGGCCGCCGGCGCGGCCGCCCCGGCCTCCGGCGTCGCCGGCTTGGACAGGGCCGGCAGGATCGGAGCGTGGTTCTCCAGCGTGGTGATGTCCGCGGTGGCTTCCGTCGTCTGCTTCTCGGTGTTGCTCATGTTCGGCTCCCCCTGGGAGTGTTCAAGTGAGTGAGGCGCCTCTGTCCGGCGATTCCCCCGAGTATCGCCGGACAGAGACATGTGCCGGAGCCCACCCCCCAGCGGGCTCGTCCGGTCCGTCTGCCCCCCGAGGCGACGGACCGTTGAGTAGACCCTGCCAGGCGGTCATAAACGTTCGATGAACGCCGCCGACGGCAGGTTACGACGCGTCCAGGGGCGCCAGCAGACGGCGTACCTCGGCCGCCTCGGGCGCTCCCGACCGCTCCAGGTGGGACAGGGCCTCGTGCCAGCAGGCTCGTGCCCGGTCCGACTGGCCGAGCGCGTGCAGGCTCCGGCCCAGCGCGGTCAGCACACTGCCCCGGATGAGGTCCCCGCCGATGAACCCGATCGCCAGTGCCTGCTCGGCGTGCTGCGCGGCCTGGGCCGGACGCCGGTCGGCCAGGTGCAGCTGGGCGATGCGGAAGTGCGTCGTGCCCTCCCACAGGCGCTGCCGGTTGCTGCCGAACATCTCCAGCGCGTCCGACAACTGCACCAGGCCGTCGGAGAGCCTGCCGGCGCTGATCAGTGCGACGCCGAGGGCGTAACGGCCGTTCGCGAGGCGCAGGGTGAGTCCGAGTTGCTGGTAGATGTCGACGCCCTGCCGGGCCAGGGTGACGGCGTCGCTCGGGCGGTTCATCCGCTCGTAGAGCCGTGAGAGGTTGCACAGCGCGTTGGCCTCTCCCGGCCGGTTCCCGTCCGCCCGGTAGCCGTCCCTGGCGGTGGTGAGGAACTTCTCGGCCTCTTCGTAGCGGCCCTGGCCGAGGGCGATGATCCCCCGGTCCGTCGCCGCCCAGCTCACCGGCGTCGCGTCGTGCGCCGCCGTGGCGAGTTCGATCGCGCGCCGGGCCTCCTCGTCCGCCTCGGAGTAACGTCCGGCGGCCAGATGGACGTTGGACAGCGCCGTCCGCGCACGGCTCTCCGCGCGGACGTCGGCGGCGCCCTGCGCGGCGTCCCGCAGGGCCGTGGCCGCCCATTCGTACTGCTTCGCGTTCGCGCCCGACTCCGCCAGGTCCTTGGCGGCCCAGAGCAGATCGACGGCACGGCGCAGCCCACTGCCCGACTGCTGTTGCCGTGCGCACGCCAGCAGGCACTGCGCCTCGGCGAAGAGCCAGTCGAGGGCCTGTGTCCGCTCGCCGAAGGACAGCCCCCGGTACGACGTGGGCTCCAGGTGGACGACCGTGCGGTCGCCGGGCCGCTCGATCGTGTAGACCCCCGCCGCCGTCGCCAGATAGAAGTCCAGCAGCCGCGACAACGCCGTGCCGCGCTCGCCGGGTGGCTCGTCGCGGTCGGCGCACGCACGCGCGTAGAGCCGTACCAGGTCGTGGAACCGGTAGCGGCCGGGGGCCGCCGATTCCAGCAGGGAGGTGTCCACCAGGGACTCCAGCAGGTCCTCGGTGTCCTCCACCGGCAGGTCCAGGACCGCCGCGGCCGCCGCCAGGGAGGTGTCCGGGCCGTCCGCCAGGCCGAGCAGCCGGAACGCGCGGGCCTGGGCGGGCTCCAGCGCGCCGTAGCCGAGTTCGAAGGTCGCCTTCACCGCCAGGTCGCCCGCCTGGAGCTCGTCCAGCCGGCGCCGTTCGTCCGCCAGCTTGGCGGCGAGGACGGACACCGTCCAGGTACGGCGGGCGGCCAGCCGGGAGGCCGCGATCCGGATCGCCAGCGGCAGGAAGCCGCACGCGGCCACCACGTCCAGCGCGGCCTTCCGCTCGGCCGCGACCCGCTCCTCGCCGACGATCCGGGTGAAGAGGGAGAGCGCCTCCTCGGGGGACATCACGTCCAGGTCGACGAGATGCGCTCCCGCCAGGTCCACCATCCGCACCCGTGAGGTGACCAGCGCCGCGCAGCCCTCCGTGCCCGGCAGCAGGGGGCGTATCTGGGCCGCGTCCTTCGCGTTGTCCAGCAGCACCAGCACCCGGCGGCCGTCCAGCACCGAGCGGTACAGCGCCGCCCGCTCCTCCAGGGAGTCGGGGATCGCCGAGTCCGCCGTGCCCAGGGCCCGCAGGAACGACCCGAGGACCGTCTCGGGCTCCGCCGACCGCGGTCCCGCGCCCTGGAGATCGACGTACAGCTGGCCGTCGGGGAAGGCAGGACGGGCCTGGTGGGCCACGTGCACGGCGAGGGTCGTCTTGCCCACGCCCCCGATGCCCGCGAGCGCGGACACCGCCATCACCCGGCCGCCCGCGCCCGTGCCGTCACCGGCTCCGGCCAGCACCTCGCTCAGTTCCCGTACGAAGGCGGAACGACCGGTGAAGTCGGGCACGGTGGCCGGGAGTTGCGCGGGCCGCACCCGCACCACCGCCGGTTCCGCGGCCGGCGCCGACGGCTCCGCCAGCTCCGGGTCGGCCTGCAGGATGCGGCGCTGCAGCTGCCGCAGTCCGGCCCGCGGATCCACCCCCAGCTCCTCGGCCAGCAGCCGCCGGGTGTCCGCGTACACCGCGAGCGCCTCCGCCTGCCGGCCGCTGCGGTACAGCGCCAGCATCAGCAGTTCGCGCAGCCGCTCGCGGAGCGGGTACGCCGCGGTGAGCGCGGTGAGTTCGGAGACGGCCTCCGCGTGGCAGCCCTGCTCCAGGTCCATGTCCAGCCGGGACTCCAGCAGTCCCAGCCGCCATTCCTCCAGCCGGACGCGCTGCGCCTCCGCGTACGGCCCGGGGACGCCGGCCAGGGCCTCCCCGTCCCACAGTCCCAGCGTCCGGTTCAGCACCTCGCGGGCGTGGGACAGGTCCCCGGCGTTCCGCGCCTTCTCCGCCTCCGCCGCCCACTCCTGCGCCACCGCCAGGTCGAACGAACCCTCGGCCAGGCCGCGTACCGCGTAGCCGCCCGACTCGCTCACCAGGACACCCGGGTCGAGCACCTTGCGCAGCCGGGAGGCGTAGGTCCGTACCGCCGCCAGCGCCTGCGACGGGGGCTCCTCGCCCCACAGCGCGTCGATCAGCTCGGCGGCCGTGGCCGTACGGCCCTCGCGCAGCAACAGGGCGGCCAGCAGGGCGCGTTGCTGCGGTGAACCGGTGGCCAGCCGCTCGTCGCCGCGCCGTGCGCGCACCGGGCCGAGCACGTCGAAGCGCAGCGTCGCCGGCTCCTCGGTGGAGCCGGGACGCCTCTGCTCCGGCACACGCGGGTCGCGGTGTCCTACCCGGTCGTCCATCAGGGCTCCCCTTAGGCATCCGAATCAAGGACCTGTCCAGCCGATCACGCCGCAGACGCGGGATCCGACACGCACATCTGCGGCGTTGTCGTCGGTTGCCGACGCTCCGCGTCGACGCCCTCCTCCGCCTTGCAGCCGCACGCGCCGGATCCCGCTCACCGGCGCCGCTTCGGTACCGGCACTCTCCTGCGACGTGATCGGCCGGAAAGGTCCAGGCCCCAGTTTGCCCTGTCCATGCCGGAAGCGTCAGCCTGCCCGGCAGGTGCACGGGAGTCCACACACCCCTCACATCCGGTGTGCACACATCCCCACAGAGTCGATCAACTCCGGCTCCCGCCCACTAGCTGACGATCCGTCAGATCAGCGCTACCGTGCCCCCATGGAGAACGCATTGGAGACCGCGAAGACCGGGAAGACCGCGAAGGCCACGGAGAACCTCCCGCTGATCATCTCCGTCGACGACCACACCGTGGAGCCGAGCACCGTCTGGCAGGACCGCCTCCCGAAGAAGTACCTCGACACCGGGCCCCGCGTCGTCCGGGCCCCGCTGAAGGAGATGACCTTCCTCGGCGGCCGCTTCAAGCCCGTCATGGGCGAGCCAGGCGACGACGGCCCGATCGGCGACTGGTGGATCTACGAGGACCTGCACCGCCCCCTCACCCGCCTGGACACCGCCGTCGGCTTCAGCAGGGACGAGATCAAGCTGGAGGTCATCACCTACGAGCAGATGCGCCCGGGGTCCTTCGACGTCCCGTCCCGGCTCGCCGACATGGACGTCAACCACGTCCAGTCCGCCGTCTGCTTCCCCACCTTCCCGCGCTTCTGCGGCCAGACCTTCACCGAGGCGGCCGACCACGAACTGGGCCTGCTGTGCGTGCGCGCCTACAACGACTGGATGGTGGAGGAGTGGTGCGGCCCGCAGGCGCGGGGCCGGCTGATCCCGCTCACCCTCATCCCGCTCTGGGACGCCGAACTGGCGGCGGCGGAGGTCCGGCGCAACGCCGCCCGCGGGGTTCGCGCGGTCGCCTTCTCCGAGATACCCCCGCACCTCGGCCTGCCCTCCGTCCACACCGACGACTGGGACCCCTTCCTCGCCGCCTGCGACGAGACCGGCACGGTCGTGGCCATGCACATCGGCTCGTCGAGCCGGATGCCGTCCACCTCCGCCGACGCCCCGCCCGCCGTCGGCTCCACCATCACCTTCGCCAACTGCTGCTTCTCGATGGTCGACTGGCTGATGAGCGGCAAGTTCGAGCGCTTCCCGAACCTGAGGGTGATGTACGCGGAGGGCCAGATCGGCTGGATCCCCTACATCCTGGAGCGCGCCGACGTGGTGTGGGAGGAGAACCGGGGCTGGGGCGGGGTCGCGGACAAGGTCCACCGTCCCCCGTCCGAGCTGTTCGCCGAGCATGTCTTCGGCTGCTTCTTCGACGACGCCTTCGGCCTCAGGAACCTCGACTCCATCGGCGTCGGGAACGTCCTCTACGAGACCGACTACCCGCACTCCGACTCCACCTGGCCGAAGTCGCGCGAGGTCGGCGAGGCACAGATGGGCCACCTGGCGCCGGACGTGGTGGAGCGGATCGTCCGGGGCAACGCGATCGAACTGCTGGGGCTGACCCCGGACGGCCTCTGGAGCCCGCGGTGAGTCTCGACTACGGCATCCAGCTCCCGGTCCAGTCCCAGTCCACGCTCTACGCCGAACCCTGGGAGGCGGACGCGGGCCCCGCCGACCTCGTCGAGATCGCCCGCGCCGCCGACCGCGCCGGCTTCGCCTACGTCGCCGCCTGCGACCACGTGGCGATCCCGCACCGGCTGGCCGAGGCCATGAGCACGGTCTGGTACGACCCCGTGGCCACCCTCGCCCACCTGGCCGCCGTGACCGACCGGGTCCGGCTGCTCGCGCACGTCGCCGTCGTCGGCCTGCGCCACCCGCTGCTCACCGCCAAGCAGTACGCGACCCTCGACCACCTCAGTGGCGGCCGGCTGATCCTCGGCGTCGGCGCCGGTCACGTACGGGAGGAGTTCGAGGCGCTGGGGGTGGACTTCGAGCGGCGGGGCGCCGTGCTCGACGAGACGATCGACGCGCTGCGCGCCGCGCTCGGGCCGGACGAGTTCCCCTCCCACCACGGCAAGTCGTACGACTTCGAGGGGCTCGGGCAGCGGCCCCGGCCGGCCCAGGCGCGGGTGCCGCTCTGGGTCGGCGGCTCCTCCCCGGCCGCCGTCCGCAGGGCCGCGCTCAAGGGGGACGGCTGGCTGCCCCAGGGCGACCCGAGGGACCGGCTGGCCGCGCAGATCGAGAGGCTGCGGCGGCTGCGCGGGGACGACGCGCCGCTCACCGTCGGCGCCATCACCGAGCCGCTGTACGTCGGCGCCCCCGGCTGGGAGGTGGGCCGCCGCACCCTCACCGGGCCGCCCGAGGTCCTCGCCGAGTCGCTGCGGGCCTACGGGGCGATGGGCGTCCATCAGATCCAGGTGCGCTTCCGCTGCCGGAGCCGCACCGAACTCACGGACCAGATCGGCCTGTTCGGAGCCGAGGTGGGACCCCTGCTCGACCAGGCTCCTTGAAGTTTGAACATGTCCACGCCGGGCCGCGTATGTACGGACGTACGGACGTGATGGTTCCGGCGGAAGGACCCCGTAAGTGCGATCCTCCCAGCGACTCCTTGTCGCTCTCGCCTGCGCCGAGGACGACTGGCCGCACGAGGGCTGGCCCGCCCCCGACGACCCGTACGTGGGCCGGGTGGTGCGGGTCGCCCCGCCCTACGACACCCTGCACGAGGGCGAGCCGGACGTCGTCGTGCTGCGCTGCGCGGAGCCGGCGACGTCCTTCCCGGGACTGCTGGGGGCGCTGGGCGGCCGCGGCGTCCCGGTGATCGTCGTCAGCCCGCGCACGGACACCGAGACGGTCGTCGGGGTCTTCCGGGGCGGCGCGGGCTATCTGGCCGAGGGCGACTACTGCACCCACATGCTGTCCTCCGCGGTGATGGCGGCCACCGTCGGCCACACCTACCTCTCCCCGTCCGCGTGCGCCGCCCTGCGGGAGGGGGCCCGCCGGATGCCGGCGGCCGGCGACGCGATCGAGCGGCTGCGCGCGCTGCTCTCGCCGCGTGAACGGCAGGTCATGGAGCTGCTGTCGACCGGCCTCGGCGCCCAGGAGATCGGGCTGCGATTACGGCTGAGCGAGAAGACCGTCCGCAACAACCTCAGCAACATCTACGCCAAGATCGACGCCCGGGGCAGCACGGACGCGGTCCTGCGATGGCTCGGCGCCACCCCGGCCGCACCCGTGCTTCGCACCTGAGAACCGTCAGGGCGCAGGGATCTCCGCGAGCGAGAGGTCCGCGAGCGGGATCTCCACGTCGGTGACGTTTCCGCCGGCCTCGCCGAATCCCGGTTCCTTCCGGATGCTGTTCTCCGAGTTCTGGATTCCATTGGCCTCGGGCGTCCCGCATTTCACGTTCCGCAGCCAGAGCCGGCCGTCCGGGGTGCCGTTCTTGAGGATCTGCGGATAGAAGACGTGGACGGTGCTCCCGCCCTCGCTCGGCGCGAAGAACACCTTCTGGCCGTCCTGGGCCTCCTTGTAGGTGGCCCGCAGGAATCCGCTCACGTCGGTGCGCTTGGCGGACCACATGAAGAAGCCGATGCTGTCCGGCTGGACGGTGTCGGAGCGGCTGAACGCCAGGCCGGTCGTCTTGTCGTCGCGGGTGATGTTGATTTCCGACGTGTTGAACTTCAGGCCGATCTCGAAGAAGGAGTTGCCGAGTTTCGTGCCGGCGTCGGCGGTGAACCCGTCCTCCAGCTGAATGGTCCTGGTGACGGACGTGCTCACGCTGAAGGTGTTCGTCGCGGCGGTCGTCGATCCGCAGTTCTGGGTCACGGGTGAGACGCGCTGATTGGGCCCGAGACTGTTGGCCTTGAACTGGACGTCGACGAACTCGCAGTTCTCCAGGGCGTTCGCGTCGGCCGCGCAGTCGGCGGTCACCTCGGAGGGGGTGGCGGCGCCTGCCGGGTTCATCAGCGGCACGGCCACGGCGAGAGCCGCGACGGGGGCCAGGGCGAGGGTGATGCGCTTCTTCTTGCTGCGGTGGCTTCTGGCCCGGGGGGTGCGGGTGGTCATGGGATTCTCCTGTGGGGGATACGGGTCGAGCTGCGGTCTCTGCTGCTTCTCGCAGGTCAGCAGTCCTCCAGGACCGCCTTGGAGGTGCCGTCCGCGACACCGGGCGCCCCTGCCGCGCCCGGCAGGATCACGGGCCCCTCGACGACGTCGGGCGCCACGAAGTTCTGCTCGGGGGAGGGGTTCACGGCGAAGCTTCCGGGGTCGGCGTCGAGCCGCACCCGCCACTCGCCGGTCATGCGCTGGAGCTTCGGCGTGAACTCCATGTGGAGCACCTTGCCGACCGGCACCTCCCGCTGTTCCGTGGCGCCTGCGGTGGCCGACTTCACGGTCATGTCCAGGGTGCCCTTGTGTTTCAGCCAGGAGCCGCTCAGGAATCCGAAGAGGCCGCCTCCGGCACCTTGTTGCGTGACCGAGTACTTTCCCTGGCCCTGGGCCGCGGCCGCCGACCAGGTGATCGAGACCTTCGCCGGCTCGGCGGCGTTCGGTTCGCAGTTCGGGAAATCGATGGAGGACTTCTCGGTGGGGCCGTCGAAGGTCTCGAACTTCGTCTCGACGAAATCGCAGTTGTCGGACTCGAAACCGTCGGCGAAGGCGCCTCCGAAGTCGCTCACGGACTGCTGTTTCCCGTTGAGTACGGCGGACCTCTGGCACATCCTCATGATCTGGTCCGGTGTCTTCTCGTCGGCCGCGTTCGCCGACGGGAGCAGGGTGACGATGGCTCCGCCGGTCGCGAGAGCCGCACCGATCGCCACGTACCGGACCTTCCTGTTCCTCAGTCTTCTTCTGGCCACCACGGACTCCATTCTTGGGTTCGGCTTTACCCGGCCGTGAAGGATTATTGGGGCCCCGGACAGGTGCCGGACAGAGTCAAATGTCCCTACCGGCAGGTCACTTGATGTGTGCTTGTGCAATGACCGCTTCTCCCGGCGCACTTCGCGTCCACGCACATCTGACGATTCGTCAGATGCGGCGATACGATGCTGAGCTCCACCGAGGCGAAGGGAGCCGGCATGGGCAAGCTCGACGGACGGGTGGTCCTCGTCACCGGATCGGCGCGCGGCCAGGGCGAGCAGGAGGCGCGGCTGTTCCGTGAGGAGGGCGCCGAGGTGATCGTCGCCGACGTGCTCGACGAGCAGGGGAAGGCGCTCGCCGAGGAGATCGGCGCGCTGTACGTCCACCTCGATGTGGGGGTGGAGGAGGAGTGGACCGCGGCGGTGCGGGAGGCCAAGCGGGCGTACGGCCATCTCGACGGGCTCGTCAACAACGCGGGCATCCTGCGGTTCAACGCCCTCGTCGACACCCCGCTCGACGAGTTCATGCAGGTCGTACGGGTCAACCAGGTCGGCTGCTTCCTGGGCATCCGGACCGCCGCGCCGGAGCTGTCCGACGGCGGCACCATCGTCAACACCGCCTCCTACACCGGGCTCACCGGCATGGCGGCCGTGGGCGCCTACGCGGCGACCAAGCACGCGGTGCTCGGCCTCACCCGGGTCGCCGCCCTGGAGCTGGCGCCCCGCCGCATCCGGGTCAACGCGGTCTGTCCCGGAGCCGTCGACACCGCGATGTCCAACCCGTCCCGGCTGGAGCCGGACTCCGACCCCGAGGAGACGACCCGCGCCCTCGACTCCCTGTACCGCAAGCTCGTACCCCTGGGCCGGATCGGCCGCGCGGACGAGGTGGCCCGCCTCGCCCTCTTCCTCACCTCGCAGGACTCGTCGTACATCACCGGGCAGCCGTTCGTGATCGACGGGGGATGGCTGGCGGGCGTTTCGGTCATCTGACCGTTCGTCAGCTATTGACCATCCAGGAGCCCGGTGCCACAGTCGGCGGCATCCGCTGAATCTGACGAACCGTCAGTTAATCGCGATCCAGGAACCGGGACGGTGAACCTCCGTGGAATTCGGGCTCTTTGTACAGGGATACGTGGGCAAGCGCGCCGAGACCGATCCGCTCGCCGAGCACAAGGCGCTGATGGAGGAGACCGAGTACGTCATCCAGGCGGACAAGTCCGGCTTCAAGTACGCCTGGGCGTCCGAGCACCACTTCCTGGAGGAGTACTCCCACCTCTCCGCCAACGACGTCTTCCTCGGCTACCTCGCCCACGCGACCGACCGCATCCACCTCGGCTCGGGCATCTTCAACCCGCTCGCCCAGGTCAACCACCCGGTGAAGGTCGCCGAGAAGGTCGCCATGCTCGACCATCTCACCGAGAACCGCTTCGAGTTCGGCAGCGGACGCGGCGCCGGCTCGCACGAGATCCTCGGCTTCCTCCCCGGCATCACCGACATGAACTACACGAAGGAGATCTGGGAGGAGACCATCGCCGAGTTCCCGAAGATGTGGCTCCAGGACGAGTACGTCGGCTTCCAGGGCAAGCACTGGCAGCTGCCGCCGCGCAAGATCCTGCCGAAGCCGCACGGGAAGTCGCACCCGGCCATGTGGTACGCGGCCGGGTCGCCGCCCTCGTACGCGATGGCCGCCCGCAAGGGCCTCGGGGTGCTCGGCTTCAGCATCCAGAAGGTGTCCGACATGGAGTGGGTGCTGGAGCAGTACAAGACGGCGGTGGTGAACGCCGAACCGATCGGCGACTTCGTCAACGACAACGTGATGGTGACGACGACGGCGATCTGCGCGCCCACGCACGACGAGGCGATCCGGATCGCCGTCGAGGGCGGGCTGCACTATCTGCCCTCGCTGGTGTTCCGCTACCACGACACCTTCCCCCGGCCCGAGGGCTTCCCGGTCTGGCCGGAGACGCTGCCCGAGTACAACGCCGAGTTCGTCGAACTCCTCGTCGAGGAGGAGCTGTTGATCTGCGGCGACCCGGACGAGGTGCTGCGGCAGTGCAAGCGGTGGGAGCAGGCGGGCGCCGATCAGCTGTCCTTCGGGCTGCCGGTGGGGGTGCCGAAGGAGGAGACGCTCCAGACGATCCGGCTGATCGGGGAGCAGGTCATTCCGAAGATCGACACGGATCCCGTCCATCGGACGACGCGGTTCCGGCAAGGAGCGTAGTCGCTGTCGCGGACCTGCGGGTGCGTGGTCGCCGTCGTGTGCGGGCTCTCCTGCGGCCGCGGGTCCGTCGTGGCTGGTCGCGCCCACGCGGCGGAGCCGCACAGCGATACAGCCCCGCGCCCCTTTCGGGCGCCCATCGCATCGGAGTGGAGAAGGAGCCCTCATGCTCGATCACGTCATCAAAGGGGCGACCGTCGTCGATGGGACGGGCGCGCCCGCCTTCACCGCCGACGTCGGGATCCGGGACGGGCGGATCGCCGTGGTCGGGACCGTCACCGAGGAGGCGCGGTCGACCGAGGACGCGCGCGGGCTCGTCCTGGCTCCCGGGTTCGTGGATCCGCACACGCACTACGACGCCCAGTTGTTCTGGGATCCGTACGCCACCCCGTCCCTGAACCACGGGGTGACCACGGTCGCGGCCGGGAACTGCGGGTTCACGCTCGCGCCGCTGAACCCGGACCGTCCCGAGGACGCCGACTACACGCGTCGGATGATGTCCAAGGTGGAGGGCATGTCCCTGGTCGCGCTGGAGGAGGGGGCGCCCTGGAGCTGGCACGGCTTCGGGGAGTACCTGGACGCGCTGGAGGGGCGGATCGCCGTCAACGCCGGGTTCATGGTGGGCCACTGCGCGCTGCGCCGGTACGTGATGGGCCCGGACGCGGTGGGCGGGCAGCCGAGCGAGGAGCAGCTGGCCGACATCGTCCGGCTGCTGCACGAAGCCATGGACGCGGGCGCGTGGGGCTTCTCCACCACACAGTCCTCGACCCACTCCGACGGGGACGGACAGCCGGTCGCCTCCCGGCACGCCCGGCCGCAGGAGCTGCTCGCGCTGTCCCGGGCCGTCGGCGAGCACGAGGGCACCCAGATCGAGGCGATCGTGGCGGGCTGTCTGGACCAGTTCAGCGACGCCGAGATCGATCTGTTCGTGGAGATGAGCGCGGCCGCCGGACGACCCCTGAACTGGAACGTCCTCACCGTCGACGCGGCCGTTCCGGAGCGCGTGCCCCGGCAGCTGATGGCGAGCGAACGGGCACGGAAGGCCGGCGGCCGGGTCGTCGCGCTGACCATGCCGATCCTCACGCCGATGAACATGTCCCTGGGCACGTTCTGCGCGCTGAACCTGATCCCGGGGTGGGGGCCGGTCCTCGGCCTGCCCGTCCCGGAGCGGATCGAGCGGCTGCGGGACCCGGAGGTGCGGGCGGAGCTGCTGAGGCGGGCGAACTCCAAGGAGGCGGGCGTCTTCCGGCGGCTGACCAACTTCGGCCGGTACGTCATCGGCGACACCTACGGCGCGGCGAACGAGGGCCTCACCGGGCGGGTCGTACGCGACATCGCCGCCGAACGCGGCCTGGACCCCTTCGCCTGTCTGGTCGAGATCTGCGCCGCCGACGACCTGCGTACGGTCCTGTGGCCCATGCCGACGGACAACGACCCGGACTCCTGGGCGCTGCGGGCGGACACCTGGAGCCACGAGGACGTGCTGCTCGGCGGTTCCGACGCGGGCGCGCACCTGGACCGGATGTGCGGGGCGCCGTACACCACACGCTTCCTCGGCGACTGTCTGCGCGGCCGGAAACTGGCGGGCCTGGAGCAGGCGGTGAAGATGCTGACGGACGACCCGGCGCGGCTGTTCGGCCTCCGGGAGAGGGGCCGGATCCGGGAGGGCTGGCATGCGGACCTCGTCCTGTTCGACCCGGAGCGGATCGATGCCGGCAAGGCCACCCTGGTGCACGACCTGCCGGGCGACAGCCCGCGGCTGGACTCGAAGGCGCTCGGCGTGCGGGCGGTCTGGGTCAACGGCGTGGCGGCCATCCGGGACGACGTGGTCACGGGCGCCGTCCCGGGCCGGGTGCTGCGCTCGGGGCGGGACACCAGGACGGTGAGCACCAGGTGACCGACGGGAGCGGCACGACCGACGGGTCCGGCGGGTCCGGCGGGTCCCACGGCTCCGGCGGATCTCATGGGGCCGACGGGCAGCGGCTGTTCGTCGGCGGTGCCTGGGTGGAGCCCGACGGCGGGCACTACGAGGTCGTCGACCCGGCGACCGAGGGGACCGTCGGTCTGGCTCCGGAGGCTTCCCGGGAGCAGGTGCGCGCTGCCTGCGCGGCGGCCCGGGAGGCCTTCGGGCCCTGGTCGCGCACCCCGCCCGAGCAACGGGCGGCGATCCTCGCCCGGGCGGCCGACATCATGCGCGCCCGGCTGCTGCCGTACGCCGAACTGGCCCAGGCGGAGACCGGCGCCACGACCGGCACCGCGCGCGGGATGCAGGTCGGGGTGGGGGTGGCCCGCTTCCGGCGCTACGCGCGCGTGGAGCCCGCCGAGTGGCCGATCGCACCCCAGGTCAACGAGGCCGGACCGATGGGGAAGGCAGGCGTGATGGGCGCGGTCGCCGTACGGCAGCCGGTCGGCGTCGTCACGTGCGTCACCTCCTACAACAACCCGTGGGCGAACCCGGCCGGAAAGGTCGCCCCCGCACTCGCCATGGGCAACACGGTGGTCGTCAAACCGGCCCCGCAGGACCCCCTGTCCGTCTACCGGATGGCGGAGGCGCTGGAGGCGGCGGGCGTGCCGCGCGGGGTGGTGAACGTCGTCTCCGGGCGGGCCGTCGAGATCGGTGAGACGGCGGTGTCGTCGCCGGACGTCGACATGGTGAGCTTCACCGGCTCGACGGCGGTCGGGCAGCGGATCGCCGAGGTGTGCGGCCGGGACATGCGGCGCCAGCTGATGGAGCTGGGCGGGAAGGGCGCGGCGGTCGTCCTCGACGACGCGGACCTCGCCTCGGCGGTGGCCGGCATCGGCACCACCTTCTCCTTCTACAGCGGCCAGATCTGCACCGCCCCGACGCGGGTGCTGGCACAGCGTCGGGTGTACGACCGGCTGGTGGAGCAACTCGCGGCGTACGCGGGCCGGTTGGCGGTGGGCGATCCCCGGGCGCCGGGCACGGTGGTCGGCCCGGTGATCTCGGCCGCCCACCGGGACCGGGTGGAGTCGTACGTCGAACTCGGCCGCAAGGAAGGGGCGGTGGTCGTCGCAGGTGGCGAACGCCCGTCGCTGGACCGGGGTTTCTACGTCGCCCCCACCCTCCTCGCCGACTGCACGAACGACATGCGGGTGGCGCGGGAGGAGATCTTCGGCCCGGTGGTCACGGTCATCCCCTTCGACGAGGAGGAGGAGGGCATCGCCCTGGCCAACGACAGCGACTACGGCCTGATCGACTACGTCTGGTCGGCGGACGTGGCCCGGGCCTTCCGGGTCGCCCGCGGGCTCCGGGCCGGCGGCGTCGGCATCAACACCGTGGGCCGCAACATGGAGGCCCCGTTCGGGGGGTTCAAGCGGAGCGGCGTCGGGCGGGACGTCGGCTCGTACGCGCTGCACGCGTACAGCGAGGTGCAGTCGATCGTGTGGCCGGGGTGAGAACGCCCGCGGGGGTGTGCCCACTTGCCCTTTGAGCCCGGGGGAGTGTCCTCGGCGTGCAGACAGCGTGGTGCCGGAGAGCCGAGTTCCTCCGACGGGCCCCGGAATCGGCGGCGGGCCCGTAGCGTCCCCGCGCAAGGGCACGGACGGCGTCAGGGACGCGGACCGCGTCAGGAACACGACGGTGCCGGGAACACGACGGCGCCGCAACGCGGTCGGCGTCGACTCCCTGCCCCGTGCACATGTTCGGAAAACGTTCTGGAGAACACCCGATGAAGCTCGCCAAGCGACTCGTCCTGGCCACCACCGCCCTCGCCGCCGCCACCGCCGGCACCCTCCTCGGCACGACCGCCGGTCACGCCGCGCCCGCCCAGTCCGCCCCCGCCGCGGTCCACGCTCCCGCGGCGCTCAAGGTTCCCGACGGCAACCGGCTGACCGGCGTCTTCGCCGCCCGGGGCGTCCAGACCTACGCCTGCACCGACGGCGTCTGGAAGCTCCTGGAGCCCGCCGCCACCCTGTCGGACAGGAGAGACCGGGCCCACCGCCCCCTCGCCCTGCACTCCCGCGGCCCCGTCTGGGTGTCCACGGTGGACGGCAGCGCGGTCAACGCCGCCGCCGCCGTCAGCTCGCCCAGGACCGGCACCATCCCCGAGCTCCTCCTGAAGACCACCGCCACCCGCGGCGCCGGCGTCTTCGCCGACGTCACCTACATCCAGCGCCTCGACACGACCGGCGGCGTCGCCCCCACCACGGCCTGCGCCGGCACCGACCAGGTCAGCGTCCCCTACACCGCGACGTACGCCTTCTACAAGCCCGCCAAGTGACCCCGGCCGAGCGGTAGTCGGCACGGCGGCGGCCTCCGGACGACCCCGGGCGGCCGCCGCCGTGTCCGGCCGCTGCCGCCGTGTCCGGCGACTGCCGTGCCGCGCGGCCCGTCTCGTCCGCCTGTCTTCTCTGCCTGTCTGCCTGTCTGCCTGTCTGCCTGCCTGCCTCGTCTCGCCTCGCCGAGGGCCCGCGCGTCCGTCAGTCGGCCAGGTCCACCCGGATGGTGAGCAGACCCGTCCCCAGGGCCCGGACGGCCGTGCTGTTGCCCCGGGGCAGGGTGCGCAGCCGGGCCACCGGGTCGTCGTCGGGGAGCAGCCGGGCCGTGCCCGAGTGCCACCGTCCCCCCAGCCGCACCCGCACCCGCGGATCGGCCTTGATGTTGCGGACGTACTGCGACCGTTCGCCGAACTCCGAGACCAGCCAGAAGACGTCACCGACCCGGCGGCCGCCCAGCGGGGTGCGCCGGGGCAGACCGGAGACACGGCCCGTGGTCTCCAGGAGTGTGTGGAACGGCAGGCGGCGCATGAGGGGGTTGGCGACGTACCGCTGGAGGGCGGTGGTCGCGCGGAAACGGAGGTCGCTGGAACGGGTCATGATCCGTGGGACTCCTTCACGCACAGGTTTGTTGCTTCAATGGTCCCCGACGCCGTCGGCGCGACGAGAGCGGGTGGCTGCACATGCGCGTGGTGACCTGGAACCTGTGGTGGCGGTTCGGCCCCTGGCGGGAACGCCAGAAGGCCATCCTGGCCGTCCTGCGCGAGCTGGACCCCGACGTGGTCGGCCTCCAGGAGGTGTGGGCGGCCGGCGCCGAGAACCTCGCCGAGTGGCTGGCCGACGAACTCGGTCTGCACTGCACCTGGGCCCCGTCACCGGCCCCCGAACGCTGGCGCAAGCGGATCACGGACCCCGACGCCGGTTCGGTCGACATAGGCAACGCGGTGCTGAGCCGCTGGCCGGTGGTGGAACGGGAGACGCTGGTCCTGCCCGCGCCCCCCGACCTCGCCGACGGCCGCGCGGCCCTCTACGCGCGCGTGGCCGCCCCCTCCTTCGACATCCCCTTCTTCACCACCCACCTCACCTCGGCCGGCCACGCCTCGGCGGTGCGCCGCGCCCAGGTCACCGCCCTCGCGGAACTCGTCGCCCGGCACCGCGGCGGCACACCCTTCCCGCCCGTCGTCACCGGTGACTTCAACGCCTGGCCGGACTCCGACGAGGTGCGCCTCTTCGGCGGCACGAGGACCGCGTCGGCCGTCCCCGGACAGGTCCTCCACGACGCCTGGGACTACGCCGACCCGACCGCCCCCGCCGCCACCTGGTCCCCCGAGAACCCCTACGCGGCCCGCGTGCTGGAACCCGCCGTCCGCATCGACTACATCCACGTGGGCCCGCCCGGCCCGGTCGGCGAGGGCCACGTCCGGCACATCCGCCGCGCGGGCCACGGCCCCGTGGACGGAGTCTGGCCCTCGGACCACGCGGCCGTCGTCGCGGACCTGGCGGAGGAGGAGACGGCGATCATCTAGGCCTTCTGACCCTCCTCACCCGTCCCTTCCGTACCGAAGGCGCGGGCGACGGCGAGGCTGTCCTCGTACACGTGGTGCCGGGTGACCAGGCCGCCCTCGATCGTGAGGTGCAGCGCGAACCGGGCGCGATAGGCCCGCCCGGTGGAGCGGGCGGTCTGGCGGATCTCGCCGAGCACGACCGCGTCGTCACCGTCGACGAGGACGCGTTCGAGCACGGTGGCCGCCTGCCCGGGCACGTGGTGCTCGACGAGCTCGCGGTAGTGGGCGGCGGCGTCGGCACGGGTGGCCCGGTGGCGGATCCACGGGGTGGCGCTCCGCGCACGGCCGTGCTCGTCCTGCGGCCAGTCCAGCTTCCAGTCGCTCTGCTCGGCGTACAGCTCCGCGATGCGCTCGGGGTCCCCTTCGCCGATCCGGCGCAGCAGTTCCCGCACCACGGCGCGGGAAGTCGTGGGCGTGGCTGAGGACACGGTGGATCCTTCCGATGCGGAAGCCGCGTCCCACTGACGCGACGAGGCCGCCATCATCACCGGCGGGGACGGCTCGGAGCGATTACCTCCGACGTAACCGACGTGCTCACAAAGGGAGTTGTGCATACCATCGAGCGGCCGACCGGGTGCGGGTACGGCAACGAAAGCCGCCAAGGAATGCCCGCATCCGGCAATGACATCGATGGCGCGGAGCGGCGAGGATCTTCCTACCGACCGCCAGACCACGGAGGCACCCACCATGAGGCCCATGAGATCGCTGAGAAGGCGCCGCGCCGCCCTGCTCGTCACGGCCACCGTCCTGACGCCGGCCCTCCTCCTCACCACCCCGGCGTTCGCCACCGGCACGACGGCGGCAACGGTCCCGGCGACGACCACGACGGCGTCGGTGGTGACGACCGATACGCCGGTGGACGAGATGTCCGAGGAGGACCTCCGCGTCGCGATCGCGCGCATCCTGGCGGACGAGGACAGCGGCAGGAGGGTCCTCCGGGAGGCCGGCGAGGCCCTCGACGGCACCGCGGAGGACATGCGCACCTTTTTGAAGACCGGCTACCGCCTCGCCCAGGCCGAGGACGACGCCGTCGCCATCGCTCGGATCCTGGCGGACAAGAACTCCGGCAAGGGTGTCGTCCGCGAGGCCGACAAGGCCCTCGACATCGGCACCCCGGAGGCTCTGCGCGCCTTCCTGGAGACCGGCTACCGCCTGGCCCAGGCCGAGGACGACCGCGTCGCCGTCTCCCGCATCCTGGCCGACCCGAAGATCAGTGCCGCCCTGCGCGCCGCCGCCGAGGAGGTCATCGACGGGACGCCGGAGGAGCTGCGGTACTTCCTGGAGGTCGGCCGGTACGAGGTCGACGGCTAGGACTCGTCCGCCGGGCGGGTGTTGGCCTCCCGGCGGTCAAGATCGAAACGGGGGAGCCGATGACGGCCGGGTCGAGCAGGGGCACGCGGGCCGTCGCGGCGGCACTCTGCACCGTCACGCTGGTGGCGGGCTGCGCGTCGGGCTCCGACGTGGACGGGCCCACGAGTCACCCCACGCGGGACCTGAGCATCACCGCCGAGGTCGGCGAGCGCTTCACGCTCTCCGTCCCGGAGAACGCGTCCACCCGCGAGCACTGGTTCGTGGTCGCCCCGCAGCCGGACGCGTCGGTGGTCCGCGCCGCCGACCGCGGCTACGAGCCGGCCGACGACGGCAAGTCGGTCGGCGGTGGCGGCACCCTCGTCCTCACCTTCGAGGCCACCGGCAGGGGCAGCACCCGGATCGTGCTGCTGCACTGCACGTTCCCCACGGCGCAGACCACGGCCTGCGGCGGCGGCGCCGGCCCGTCCCCGACCCCGTCCCCGACGACCGAGCCGGAGCGGGTCACCTACCGGGTCGACGTGCGCTGACCGCGTCGAGCAGGGCGGCGAAGGCGGTGCGGGTCCGTGATCCACAGGTGGTGGACCGAGTCGCCCTTCGGCCGCTACTGAGCGGCCTCACCGTTTCCGAACCACCACGCCACGTGCCCGGTCCGGTCGGCCCAGGCGTCCAGCGCGTTCTCGAGGGCGGCGGGATCCGTGGAACGCTCGATCGTGATCACGGCGAAGCGCAGGGTGGCAGGGGACTCGACCAGCCCGCCCAGACCTTCGACGGCTTCGTGCAGCGCGGTCAGGGCTTCCGGTGAGAAGGTTCCGGCCTCCGGAGCGGCCTGGACGCAGAGCCAGGGGCCCTGTCGCGTCACCTCGAACCCCCCGTCGTCCGAGATCCGCAGCACGTCCCCGGCCGCGCATCCCAGGACCAGTCCCGGACTTCCGGCCAACTCGAAGAGATCCCCGTCGAGCGTGCGCGCGGGAAGCACCTCGTAGGCGGGCCGCCCGTTGCCGGCATATCCGGCGAGCAGCCTGACGTGGGTGTCGGCGGGAGGGAGCATCACAGACGTCATGGGCACGATCGTTTCATCCCCGGCACAGACCGCTCCTTCCCAAGCCCCAGGTAGTCGACGGCGCGTCGGTGGTCCGTGGAGTGTTCGTCCGCCTGACCGTCGTCCTCGTTCTCGTACGTGATCGCGGAAAGGCGGCGGTGAAGCTCGCTAAGAGGGGTGCGATGCCGATGCGCACGAGCGGCAACGGGAGCGCCGGCAGGCAGGGTTGGGGCCGCACTGCCGGTTCGCACGAACGGGCGTGGTCCGTACATGGATTCCTCGGCGCACGGGAAACTCCGGCATGTGAGCTGATCGGTGCGTTCCTGCCGTCGTCCCCGCCGCCGTCCCTGTCGCCGCCTCCGCCTCCGTGCGCGTCTTCGTCCGAGAGGAAGCCTGCCGTGAGTCAAGTGGACCTGCTCCTGGCCGTGTTGACGGCATTCTGCGTGGTGTACGCCGTGCTCGGCGTGCTGTGGTGGATCACCGACCGGGCCGACCGGGCCGTCGTCGCGCGGGTGGACGGGACGCGCGTCGACCCGTACCACGCGGTTGCCACGATCGACGGTGACCAGGGCGCGGACCGGGCCGCCGCCGCCGAGCTGCTGCTGGCCGGCCTGATCCGGATCGAGGAGGACGGACAGGCGACGGTCACCGACATGGGCGCGGACACCGCCCGGACGCCGGAGCATCCGGTCCCGGCCGCCGTACTGGTCACGCTGCGCGGGAAGACCGGGCCGTGGCCGCTGAACTGGCTGTATGTGGACGCCGAGCACCGCCGACGGCGCGACCCCTTCCTGCGGGCCGAGGACGCCAGGTGGCCGCGTTGGTCGGGGCACGCCGAGGACCGCCTCCAGATCGCCGCGATCCTGGTCGCCCCGCTGCTCGCGGGGTGGCTCGCCGCCCAGCTGATGTACGTGAGCGGGGCGTTCTCCGCGGGTGCGACCGAGATCGTGGTGGGCGTGGTCGCGGGCCTGCCGACGTGGGTCGTGTTCGCGCTGGTCCTGCACGTGGTGGTGATGACCGTGTGGCCGGAGCGCCGGGACCGGTTCGCGGAGTACTGCCGGGGCCTCCCGCCGCACCCGGCCGAGGCCGCCCTCGACGCGGCGCAGCGCGAGCGGCTCGGCCGGGCCATGGCGTACAGCCCTCCGTCGGAGCCGGACAGATGGCCGCTCGACACTCCCGGCGCGTTCTGACGCCGATGCCGCCCGGGTGCCGCCCCGATGCCGCCCCGATGCCGACCAGTCGGTATGGACAGTGGATCGTTCCGCAGGTAGAGATGGGATCGTCACTCGCGACGACGCCGTCGACAGAGCCGTACGCAGCGAAAGGCCCCCCATGCGCATCGCCGTCACGATCTTCCTCACCGACGAGACGATCACCCCCACCCGCCTCGCCCGTGAGCTGGAGCAGCGCGGCTTCGCCGGGCTCTATCTGCCCGAGCACACGCACATCCCCGTCGAGCGCACCAGCCCCTACCCGGCCGGCGGCGACCTGCCCCCCGAATACGGCCGCACCCTCGACCCCTTCGTCGCCCTCGGTCAGGCGGCGGCGGTGACGGAGACGCTGGGCCTCGGCACCGGCATCACGCTCGTCGCCCAGCACGACCCGATCGACCTCGCCAAGCAGATCGCCACCGTCGACCACCTGTCGGGCGGCCGCCTCACCCTCGGCCTCGGCTACGGCTGGAACGTGGAGGAGGCCGCCGACCACGGCGTCGAGTGGCGTACCCGCCGCGAGCTGGTCCGGGACCGGATGCGGCTGATGCAGGCCCTGTGGGCGGAGCAACCGACGGCGTACGAGGGCGAGTACGGCAGCGTTCGCGCCAGCACGGCGTACCCCAAGCCGGTGCAGAAGCCGCGCGGGCCGGTCACCGGCCCCCGCACCCTCGTCGGCGGTGCCGCGGGACCGAAGCTGTTCTCGCACATCGCCGAGTACGCCGACGGCTGGCTGCCGATCGGCGGCCGCGGCCTCTCCGAGGCGCTCCCCGTGCTGCGCTCGGCGTGGGCGGACGCGGGCCGTGAGCCGGACGCGCTCCAGGTCGTGCCGTACGCCGTCCACCCGTCCCCCGGGAAGCTCGCGTACTACGCCGAGCTGGGCATCGAGGAGGTCGTGGTGCAACTGCCGCCGGTGGGGGAGGCGGAGGCGCTGCGCGCCCTGGACGAGTTCGCGCCGTACCTCTAGGCCCCGTTCGCGCCGTGCCTTCAGGACCCGTTCCGCTTCGCCGTCGGCCCGAAGTCGGGCGGCCACAGCTCGTCCCCGGCGGGCTCGTCGTCGCCCTGCCGCCAACCCGGGTCCACGGCGCAGGGCGTGGAGGTGCCGCCGGCGAAGTAGTCGCGGTCCGCGAACCACTGGAAGGACATGCGCTCGTCGCCGTCCGAACGCGAGGCGTACAGAGCCCAGTAGTCCCCGGAGACGTTCTCCCGGTAGGAGGTGATGTCCCAGCCGGTGTCCTCCAGATGGTCGCGCAGCCGGCGCAGACCGGGCACCGCCTGCTCGGCGGGGACGTGGTCGAGCGCCCAGCTGTGACTGACGCTGTAGGCGCCGTCGACGGTCTCGTCGGTCAGACCGCCCCGGTAGCAGTGGTCGGAGCCGACCGTGTTCTCGGTGGAGACCCCGATCTCCTCGACACCGGGCCTGATGGTGCGGGTGAAGCCGAGGACGTCGTACGCCTCCCGGGAGCGGTCGACGGCCCGGCTCACCATCTCCTCGGGCGCGACCCGCGGGAAGTCCGACGCGTCCTTCGTCACCACGGCGAGCCAGCCGACGAAGGCGAGGACGAGGAGCAGCGGCACGGCGACGAGCACCGCGCAGCCGATGCCGAAGGCCTGCGCGGCGGTGCGGCCGGTCGCGGCGGGTGCGGACACGGGTGCCGGTACGGGGGTGGTGGCGGGGGCGGTGGTGATCTCCTCGGGCATGCGGCGACCGTAGGCCCGGCGGGGTGCGCGGGGCATCGGTACGGCTGCGTACGGGGGATGGGTACGCGTACTCAGAGTCCGCGGCGCCGGGGTCCGGGCCGGGCCCGGGTGCCGCTGCCGGTTCCGTTCCGGGCCCCGGTCCCGCCCCGGGCTCGGAAAACGTGATCGTATGCTCGAAGGATGACGACTTCCGCGACCTCCGGAACCGGCCCCGGCCCGACCCCCGGCCCCACCGAGAACTCCATGCGTCGCGCTCTCAAACGGGCCCGTGACGGCGTCGCCCTGGACGTCGGCGAGGCGGCCGTGCTGCTCCAGGCGCGCGGCGAGCGGCTGGAGGACCTCGCCGCCTCCGCCGCCCGGGTGCGGGACGCCGGCCTGGAGGCGGCCGGCCGGCCCGGTGTCATCACGTACTCGAAGAGCGTCTTCATCCCGCTCACCCGGCTCTGCCGTGACAAGTGCCACTACTGCACCTTCGTCACCGTCCCCGGCAAGCTGCGCCGGGCCGGACACGGGATGTTCATGTCGCCCGACGAGGTGCTCGACATCGCCCGGCGCGGTGCCGCCCTCGGCTGCAAGGAAGCCCTCATCACCCTCGGTGACAAGCCGGAGGACCGCTGGCCGGAAGCGCGCGAGTGGCTCGACGCGCACGGCTACGACGACACCATCGCCTATGTCCGCGCCATCTCCATCCGCATCCTCGAGGAGACGGGACTGCTGCCGCACCTCAACCCCGGGGTGATGAGCTGGACCGACTTCCAGCGGCTGAAGCCCGTCGCGCCCAGCATGGGCATGATGCTGGAGACCACCGCCACCCGGCTGTGGTCCGAGCCCGGCGGCCCCCACCACGGCTCTCCGGACAAGGAGCCCGCCGTCCGGCTGCGCGTCCTGGAGGACGCCGGCCGCTCCTCCGTCCCGTTCACCTCCGGGATCCTGATCGGCATCGGCGAGACCTACGAGGAGCGCGCCGAGTCGCTGTTCGCGCTGCGCAAGATCTCCCGCGCCTACCACGGCGTCCAGGAGCTGATCATCCAGAACTTCCGCGCCAAGCCGGACACCGCGATGCGCGGCATGCCGGACGCGGAACTCGACGAACTGGTCGCGACCGTGGCCGTGGCCCGCCACATCATGGGCCCGGCCGCCAACCTCCAGGCGCCGCCCAACCTCGTCGACAGCGAGTACGAGCGGCTGATCGGGGCCGGGATCGACGACTGGGGCGGGGTGTCCCCGCTCACCATCGACCACGTCAACCCCGAGCGCCCCTGGCCGCAGATCGACGAGCTCGCCGAGAAGTCCGCCGCGGTCGGTTTCGAGCTGCGGGAACGGCTCTGCGTCTACCCGGAGTTCGTCCGGCGCGGCGAGCCGTGGCTCGACCCGCGGCTGCTGCCGCACGTGCGCGCGCTGGCCGACCCGGAGACGGGACTGGCCGTGTCGGACGCCGTCGTCGAGGGCCGCCCCTGGCAGGAGCCGGAGGAGGTGTTCGTGCCGTCCGGCCGTACCGACCTGCACCGCACCATCGACACCGACGGCCGGACCTCCGACCGCCGTGACGACTTCGACGAGGTGTACGGCGACTGGGGCGCCCTGCGCGAGGCGGCCGCCCCCGGCATGGCGCCGGAGCGCATCGACACGGACGTACGCCAGGCCCTCGCGACGGCCGCCGACGATCCGACGAAGCTCACCGACGACGAGGCCCTCGCCCTGCTCCACGCGGACGGCCCGGCCCTGGACGCCCTGACCCGCATCGCGGACGACGTCCGCCGCTCGACCGTCGGCGACGACGTCACGTACATCGTCACGCGGAACATCAACTTCACCAACGTCTGCTACACGGGCTGCCGTTTCTGCGCCTTCGCGCAGCGCCGGACCGACGCCGACGCCTACACGCTCTCCCTCGACCAGGTCGCCGACCGGGCCCAACAGGCCTGGGAACTGGGCGCGGTGGAGGTCTGCATGCAGGGCGGCATCCACCCGGACCTGCCCGGCACCGCCTACTTCGACATCGCGAAGGCGGTGAAGGAGCGGGTCCCCGGCATGCATGTGCACGCCTTCTCGCCGATGGAGGTCGTCAACGGCGCGACCCGCACCGGCCTGTCGATCCGCGAGTGGCTGACGGCGGCGAAGGAGGCCGGGCTCGACTCCATCCCCGGCACGGCGGCCGAGATCCTGGACGACGAGGTCCGCTGGGTGCTGACCAAGGGCAAGCTGCCGGCCGCGACCTGGATCGAGGTCGTCACGACGGCGCACGAGCTCGGGATCCGGTCGTCCTCGACGATGATGTACGGCCATGTCGACCAGCCCCGGCACTGGCTGGGCCACCTGCGGACCCTGGCCGGGATCCAGCAGCGGACGGGCGGCTTCACGGAGTTCGTCACCCTGCCGTTCATCCACACGAACGCGCCGGTGTACCTGGCGGGCATCTCCCGCCCCGGTCCGACCATGCGGGACAACCGGGCGGTGACGGCGATGGCCCGGCTGCTCCTGCACCCGCACATCCCCAACATCCAGACAAGCTGGGTGAAACTGGGCTCGGAGGGGGCCGCCGAGATGCTCCGCTCGGGAGCGAACGACCTGGGCGGCACGCTGATGGAGGAGACGATCTCGCGGATGGCGGGCTCGTCGTACGGCTCCTACAAGTCCGTCAAGGACCTGATCGCGGTCGCGGACGCGGCGGGCCGCCCGGCCAGGCCGCGTACGACGCTGTACGGCGAGGTGCCGCAGGAGCGGCGGCTGGCGGCATCGGCGTCGGACGGCCATCTGCCCGAACTGCTGCCGGTGCTGGACTGAGGGGACCACTCAGGGGCTATTCAGGGACCGGGGAGCGGGCCCCTCGCAGTACGATGATCGGGCCCCGACCGGAGGGGTCCCGTAGCTGAGGAGATGCGTGCCCGTGCCTGCCCGACGGCTTCCCTCCTGGGTTTGGGTCACCGGCCTGACGACCGGCGCGATCGCCGCGGTCGTCTTCCTGACGGCGCAGGCCGAACAGGGCCCGCACCCGACGGCGTCGGCGGCGAACCGTCCGAGCGCCTCGGCGTCGGCGGGCGCGCAGCCCTCGGCCTCACCGAAACCGTCGGCCACCCCCAAGGCGGCCGAGGTGCCGGCCGCTTCGGGCACCGGCCGGCGGATCGTCTACTCGCTGGAGCAGCACCGGGTCTGGCTGGTCGACGCGGACGACACGGCCCGCCGCACCTTCACGGTCTGGCCCGGCACGGTGGACCCGGCCGTCGGCAGCTTCACGGTCTCGCTCCGCAAGGACGCCACCACGGGCTCCGACGGCGTGGCG
This sequence comes from Streptomyces sp. NBC_00016, assembly GCF_045040885.1. Classification (NCBI taxonomy): domain Bacteria; kingdom Bacillati; phylum Actinomycetota; class Actinomycetes; order Kitasatosporales; family Streptomycetaceae; genus Streptomyces; species Streptomyces sp. NBC_00016. Next base: position 5,609,183 of record NZ_CP108304.1, read on the forward strand.
ATCGAGCACATCGTCTACTTCTCCGCCACCTCGGGCGTCAACATCGCCTTCTCCAACGCCGTCGACGGCTCCTCCCCGCCCCCGGCCGCCGCCGGCACGCAGACCGGCGGCATCCGGATGGCCAAGGCGGACGGGACGGCGCTGTGGGCGTTCGGCGAGACGGGGACGAAGGTCAGGGTCGTCGAGTAGGTCCCGGGACTTCGGGCGTCAGGCCCGGGAGTCGTCCCGCGCCTGTCCGGTCGGCAGCTGGTTCACGATCAGCACGACCCCGGCGAACAGGAAGGCCCGGGTCGCCGCGTCCAGCCCGTTCCAGGTGTCCGACTGCCACATCGAGAACCACTCCCCGCCGATCGCGATGAACCCGGCGCCGAACAGCAGCATCACCATGACCAGCCCGTACGTGGACAGCGACCGTCCGCGTATGTCGTCCCGCCGCGCCCAGAACCACGTCCCTGCGGCCAGCACCACGCCCGCGACGGTCTCCCACGCGATGATCGCGACGTAGGCGGCGTCCTGAAGCCCCTTGCTCGTCACCGCCCGCCACATCACGTCGTCGTCCTCGAACGTCGTGTCCATCGCCAGCACATGCCGCACGAACTGCTGGTTCGTGCCGAAGTCCGTGATGTTGCCGAAGGAGACGAGAAGCATGTAGAGCGCGACCGTCCCGGTGAGGAGGGCGGCGCTGAGCGGAAGCACGCGTGACGCGTGTGGGATACGTGTGGTGGGGGTGGTCATGCCGGTGTCCTTACCCCACCAGGTCTTCATCACCCCTCCACCGGACAGCACGTGCACCGGGCCGGAACGGAGCACTGTTCGATTACAGTGACGGACGTCGTATGTACGCACGGTGCGGGAGGACTGGGTGGGTGCGACTGCCGGGCCCGTCTGGGGCCGTGCCGAACAGCAGGACTTCCGCGGCCGGGTGCGTGGCACGCTGCTGGGCGCGGCCGTCGGGGACGCCCTCGGGGCGCCCGTCGACGGGCTCGGGATCGAGGAGATCCGGCAGGTGCACGGGCCCGAGGGGATCGTGGACCTGGCCCCCGCGCACGGGCGGCGCGGCGCGGTCACCCATCTCACCCAGCTGACCCTGTTCACCGTGGACGGGCTGATCCGCGCCCAGGTGCGGCGGGACACCGGCGCCTGGCATCCGCCGACCGATCTGCACCGGGCGTATCTGAGATGGGCGGCCACCCAGCGCGACTGGGGGCCCGACCTGCGCCGCAAGGACGACGGCTGGCTGGCCCGCGAGGAGTGGCTGTACGCCCGGCGCGATCCGACCCGGACGCTGCTGCTCGGGCTCGGCGACGAGGTCATGGGCACCCTGGACTCGCCGAAGAGCCCCGGCGCGGCCGGGCCCGAGGTGGTTCCCCGGTCGGTGCCCTTCGGGCTGCTCGTCGGCTGGGAGCCCCAACTGGTCGCCCAGCTCGCCGTCGAGTGCGCCGCCCAGACCCACGGCCACCCCACGGCGTACCTCGCGGCGGCCGCGTACGCCGTCACCGTGCACGCGCTGGCCTGCGGCGAGAGTCTCGACGGCGCGGTGCAGCGGGCACTCGCCCTGCTGGCCGCGCGGCCGGGGCACGAGGCGGTGTCGGAGGCGTTGCAGCACGCGCTGGGTGCCGTACGGCAGGGGCTGCCGGGGCCGGCGAGGGTGGAGGAGCTCGCGGGTGCGGGGACCGCGGAGGCCGTGCTGTCCGGTGCCGTCTACTGCGCGCTCGTCGCGGAGGACGTCCGGCACGGGCTGCGGCTCGCGGTGAACCACGGTGCGCCCTCGGGGCCGACCGCCGCCCTCGCCGGCGGCCTGCTCGGCGCCCTGCACGGCGAGACGGCCCTCCCGCCGGCCTGGCTGGCCGAGCTGGAGGGCCGTCCCACGATCCTGGAACTGGCCGACGACTTCGCCATGGAGATGACCCAGGGGCCGGCCCTGCACGGTCCCGCCGGGGCGTCCCCGGGCTGGATGGCCCGGTACCCCAGGGGCAGTTAGTCCGTCACCGCCGTGGGGACCTCGTCCTTGGGCCGCGGCACCTGCGCGGCGGCCGAAGCGCTGCCGTCCCCGTCCGTGTTGATCCGCTCGATGATCGCCAGGCGTTCCGGGGTGTCCTCGGGCTTGATGAACCCGATGAGGATGTAGAGGACCAGCGACACGGCCAGCGGGATCGACACCTGGTACTGGAGCGGCACTCCGCCGTCGACGTTCCAGTTGATCGGGTAGTTGACCAGCCAGAAGGCCAGCAGCCCCATCGACCAGCTGGTCAGCGCGGCCGTCGGGCCGGAGCGGCGGAACGGGCGCAGCAGGCCCAGCATCATCGGGATCGCCATCGGGCCCATCAGTCCGGCCACCCACTTGATGACGACCGTGATGATGTCCTTGAAGGCGGGGGAGTTGACCTGCGTGGCCGCCGCCATGGACAGACCCAGGAAGACGACGGTCGCCACCCGCGCCGCGATCAGCCCCGACCGCTGGTTCCACTCCCGTGCCCTGGCCCAGATCACCGGCGCGCAGTCCCGGGTGAAGACGGCGGCGATGGCGTTGGCGTCGGACGAGCACATGGCCATCGTGTGGGAGAAGAAGCCGACGATGACGAGTCCCAGCAGGCCGTGCGGCAGCAGCTGTTCGGTCATCAGGGCGTAGGAGTCGGAGCCGTCCGGCTTGTTCGACGTCACCAGCAGCGGCGACATCCACATCGGGAAGAACAGCACCAGCGGCCAGACCAGCCACAGCACCGCAGACAGCCGCGCCGACCGCTCGGCCTCTTTCGGGGTGGCCGTGGCCATGTACCGCTGGGCCTGGTTGAGCATGCCGCCGTTGTACTCGAAGAGCTTGATGAACAGGAATGCGAGCAGGAACACCGTGCCGTACTGGGCGACCAGGGGCTTGTCGTGACCCTGGAGTGCCGGCTGGTCCCAGGCGTCCAGGAATCCGATGCCCTTGTCGTTCAGCTTCAGCACGACGGCGACGAACATCGCGACGCCGGCCAGCAACTGGATGACGAACTGGCCGAGTTCGGTCAGCGCGTCCGCCCACAGACCGCCGATCGTGCAGTAGACGGCGGTGATCGCGCCGGTGATGAGGATGCCCTGGTTGAGGGAGATCCCGGTGAAGACGGACAGCAGGGTCGCGATGGCGGCCCACTTCGCGCCGACGTCCACGATCTTCAGCAGCATCCCCGACCAGGCCAGTGCCTGCTGGGTCTTGAGGTCGTAGCGGTTCTTCAGATACTCCAGCGGGGAAGCCACGTGGAGCCGCGACCGCAGCCGGTTGATGCGCGGCGCGAACAGCTTCGAGCCGATGGCGATGCCGAGCGCGATGGGGAAGGACCAGGTGACGAAGGAGGTGACGCCGTAGGTGTAGGCGATGCCCGCGTACCCGGTGAACATCACCGCGCTGTAGCCCGACATGTGGTGCGAGATGCCGGACAGCCACCAGGGCATCCTGCCGCCGGCGGTGAAGAAGTCGCTCACGTTGTCGACGCGCTTGTGCGACCAGACGCCGATCGCGACCATCACGCCGAAATAGCCGATGAGCACGGCCCAGTCGAGACCGTTCATGTGCGCCCTCCCAGGGTTCAGACCGGCGTTCAGTCCGGCGCTCATCGTGGGCGCTGCCGCGTGAACACGACAAGTAACCGTAAGGTCAAAGGGAGGTAAAGGAATTCGGTATGGTGGTTCGCGTTCACCTACATGAACTCATCGCATCAGCTCCCCGGCGTTGACCAGCAACGACTGTCCGGTGATCGCCCGCGCCCGGTCCGACGCCAGGAACGCCGCCGCGTCCGCCACATCCCCGTCCGTCGCCAGCTCGGGCAACGCCATCCGCTCGGTGAGCCGCCCCAGCACCTCCTCCTGCGCCACCCCCTCCGTCTGCGCGGTGAACTGGACGTAGGCCTGCACCGGCGGTCCCCACATCCACCCCGGCAGCACGGTGTTGACCCGGATCCGGTGCGGCCCCCACTCCCGCGCGAGCGAGTACATGGCGCTGGTCAGCGCCCCCTTGGAGGCCGCGTACGCCGCCTGCCGCACCTGCGAGGGAGCCGCCACGGCGGACTGCGTCCCGATGAACACCACCGACCCGCCCCGCATCCGCAGCCCGGCCAGACAGGCCCGCGTCATCCGCAGCGACCCCAGCAGGTTCACGTCGATCACCGACTGCCAGGTCGTGAAGTCGGCGTCCTCGACCCCGCCGAAGCAGGAGTCCCAGGCCGCCACGTTCACCACGGCGTCGATCCCCCCGAACCGCTCCCGCGCCAGCTCGGCCAGCGCCTCGCACTGCCCCTCGTCGGTGATGTCGGTGACCCGGTACGCCGTACGCGCCCCCTCCGGATCGATACCGGCCGCGCTCTTCGCGAGATTCGCCTCGGTCCGCGCCCCCAGCACGGCGTTCCCGCCGTCCCGGACGACCGCGGCGGCGACCTGGTGCCCGAGCCCGGCGCCGACTCCCGAGACGACGACGGTCTTGCCGTTGAGCAATGACATGAGCCCTCCTTGACTCCCGACCCTGGCGCATTAACTGACGGACCGTCAGAGTATGAGCGACCGCAGGAGGACGGAAGGGAAGGGAAGTTCCCATGTCCGAGGAGACGCACAGCGAGAGGTACGCCGAACTGGCCGCCGTCGGCCCCTACGGGGTGCGCCCCGGCCACGCCCTGATCACCATGGTCGAACCGCACCCCGGCCACGAGTACGCCTACAACCGCTGGTACGAGGACGACCACTACTACGCCGGTGCGATGGCGATGCCCTGGATGTACGCCGGCCGCAGGTGGGTGGCGACCCGCGACCTCCAGCTCCTGCGCCGGCCGGAGGAGTCGGCGATCGCCCGGCCGGTCACCGCCGGGTGCTACCTCTCCACCTACTGGATCACCGACGGCCGCTACGACGACCACATGAAGTGGACGGTCGCCATCAACAGGCGCCTCAACCGCGACGCCCGCGTCTACCAGGACCGCACCCACGTCTTCACGGCGTTCCAGGACCACGAGACGACCGTGTACCGGGACGGCGCCGCCGGTCCCCGCGACTTCCACGCCCTGGACCACCCGTACGCGGGCCTGGTGCTCGAGGTGATCGACACCGACTCGGCGCAGCAGCGCGCCGAACTCCTGGAGTGGCTGCGCGCCCGCCACCTCCCCAAGCGGGTGGCGGGCTCCCCGACGGCCATGGTCACCGTCTTCCGCCCCACCCCGCTCCCCGGCGACCGCATGACCTACGTCAAGCAGGTCGAGGGCGTCGACACCCGCCTGACCCTCCTGTGGTTCCTGGAAACCGACCCGAGGGACTGCTGGGACCCGCACTTCAGCGGCCTGGAGGAGACGCTGACGGAGTCGGGCCTGGGCCGGGTGGAACTGCTCGCACCCTTCATCCCGACGGTCCCGGGCACGGACCTCCACGTGACCGAGCTGCGCACTCCGAGCCCGTCCGGCGTTTGAGGACGAGGCCCGTTCAGGGCCGAAGCGGGGGTCTGGGGGCGGCAGCCCCCGGAGGCCCCGGCGTCAGGCCACGCTCACTTCAACTCGTCCGGACACGGCGTGCCCCGCGGCAGCTGATAGGGCGCGGCCAGCCGGTACACCCCCGCCCGCGGAGCGACCAGCATCGTCCACTTGTCCCCCTCCGCGTCCTCCTCCGTCTCGAACAGGCACCCGTCGACGTTGTCGTACGTCTTCGGCTCCCCCTCGGCCCGGTCCTTGGACGCGTCCGTCTCCTGCGGCGGCTTCAGGCTCTTGCCCTGCGCGTCGACGACGCTCAGCCACGGCGAGTACGGGATCCGGATCAGGATCCGCCCCGCCCTCTTCACGTCGATCGTCATCTCGTCCTGCTTGGCCCGCTGCACCACCGCGTTCGGCTCGGCGAGCGAGGCGGGGTCGGTGACCCTGAACAGCTGCCAGTTGGCGTCGCCCCAGATCTGCACCAGATACGGCAGCCCCCGCTGCACCAGCTCCCGCTCCCGTTCGCCGCCGTCCCCGTCCAGCGCCTCCTTCGGCACGACGACGAAGTGCACGGCCCACCGCTGGAGCCACTCGTGGTAGTTCGCCGAGTTGAGGGTGTCGTCGTAGAAGAGCGGGTTGCGCTCCATGTCGGCCTGGCGGTTCCAGCCCCGGGCGAGGTTGACGTACGGCGCGAGCGCGGACGCCTCGCGGTGCGAGCGGGCCGGTACGACCTCCACCCGCCCCTTCTCCGCGCCGATCTCCTGGAGTTCGTTGACGAGCGGCGCCAGCTCACGCGCCCAGGAGGCCGCCGGGGTCGTCCGCAGGACGTCGTCGACCGACTTGAAGCCGATCCAGCCCACGAAGCCGAGGAACGCCACGACGATCGCGTACCACTTGCGGCTGCGCGGCACGGCGAACGGCAGCGCCGCCATCAGCACCACGCCCGTGAACAGCATCGCGAGACGCGTGATGTTGGACCCGATCTGCGAGCTGATCAGCCACACCAGCAGGACGCCGAGCCCGTACACCGCCGAGGTGATCCGTACCGTCTTCCAGTCGCGCGGGACGACCGCGAAGACGGCCACCGCGGACAGCAGCGGCAGCGACGCCGAACCGAAGGACATCGGCTGGGTGCCGGAGAACGGGAACAGCCAGGCGGACAGGGCGACCACGGCCGTCGGCGCGAGCCCCAGCGCCCACGCGCCCGGCCGCCGCTTCTGGAGGAACAGCGCGGCGGCGACGAGCCCCACGAAGAGCCCCGCCACCGGCGAGCCCATCGTGGCGAGCGCGGCGAGCGGGGCGGCGCACAGCGCCTTCGCCCAGCGTTTGTAGCGCCAGCGGTACGGCCAGCAGAACACGACGGCGACCGCGCCCAGCGCGAACGTGTTGCCGAGCCCGAACGTCACGCGCCCGGAAGCCGCGTTGCACAGCAGGGCGAAGACCCCGGCCAGCGCCGGCCACAACGGGTTCTTCACCGGCCGGCAGCGCAGCAGGATCAGGGTGAGCAGCCCCGCCGACAGCGTCCCGGCGATCATCATCGTCGTCCGGACGCCGAGCAGGGACATCAGATACGGCGACACCATGCTGTACGACACCGGGTGCATGCCGCCGTACCAGGCGAGGTTGTACGCGGAGTCGGGGTGCCGGCCGACGAACTCGGCCCAGGCGTCCTGCGCCGCGAGGTCGCCACCACTGTTCGCGAACGTGAAGAACCAGACGAGGTGCAGGGCGCCGGACAGTCCCGTCATGGACAGCACGGGATGGCGTCGCAGCCAGCCGCCCAGCCGGTCGAGCGCTGATCTCATCCGGGACGGCTCACGCGCGGCGCCCGCGTCGCCCGTACGGCCGTCCGCAGGGTCGTCCGGTCGGCCGTCCGCGCGGCCGTCCGCGCGGCTGTCCGCCGCCTCGGGGTCCGGGACGTGGTCCCGTTCGAGCTCTACCATCGCGCCATGGCCGGCACGGTCGCCGCGGTCGTCACGGTCGTGGTCGCCCGACTGCGGGGCGGGCACCCTCGGTCGCGCGTCGGCGTCCGGGTCCGGACCGGTGTCGTCGGCGCGTGTCGGCTCCGCAGTGGCCACCTGAAGGCACTCCCCGTGTCCCGTCTTCTGCTCTCGGCCGCATGCCGTTCGCGTCCGCTTCACGGCTGCGTCCTTGCGACCGGCGACCTGTCCCGTTTCGTGACGCTAGCACGCACCCCGCCGGGCGGCTGCCCGACGGGGTGACGCAGGCGTACGTGCGGGGTCGCGGGTCAGCCGATGCGTGTCAGCTTGTCCGAGAAGCCCGGCTCGGTCAGATCGGACTGCAGGGCGACGGGCACCTTCACGGCACTGCTGGTGCCGTCCCCGACGGTGAGCGTGCCCACCTGGGTGCCGGCCTTCGCCGTGTGCGGCACGTCGTCGGCGGTGAAGGACAGCTTCACCGTCATGCCCGCCCAGCCGACCGCCGAGACGTCCTTGGTGATGACGACGGGCGTGCGGCCGCCCAGCTGGTCGTCCACGTACCCGACGACGTCGCCCTTCTTGAGGATCTTCGCCGAGGTGAGCGCGTCCTGGGCGGCGAGCAGCGCCGTCTTGCTGACCGCGTTGACCGTTTCGAGGATCTTCGGCTTGTGCTGGCCGAGGACCGCGCCGACGAGGGTCACCGTCTGCCCGTTCACCTTCTTGCGGGAGGCGAAGAGCAGGTTGCCGCCGGCCGCGGTGGTGCTGCCGGTCTTGATGCCGATCGCGCCGATGTAGTACGGCAGGGTGTTGTAGTTGTTCCAGTACTTGCCGGACGGGTCGGTCCAGCTGGCCGCGCTGGAGATGGAGACCAGGGCCGGGACCTTCACGAACGCGCGGCCGAGCTTCACCTGGTCCTCGGCCGTGGAGACGGTGGTCTCCTTCAGGCCCGAGGGGTCGGTGTACGTCGTGTCGCTCATCCCCAGTTCCTTGGCGGTGGCGTTCATCTTCTTCACGAACGCCGCCTCCGTACCCGCGTCCCAGCGCGCGAGCAGCCGCGCGATGTTGTTGGCGGAGGGGATCAGGACGGCCGACAGGGCCTGCTTCTCGGTGAGCCGGTCGCCGGCCTTGACGGTGTTGAGCGTCGACTCGTCGCCGGAGACGTCGTAGCCGCCCTCCTTCTCCGCCGTCGCGTCGACCTCGATCTCAGGGCCTTCCTCCCCGGCCTTCATCGGGTGGTCCTTGAGGATGATGTACGCCGTCATGGTCTTGGCGACCGAGCCGATGGCCACAGGCGTCTGCTTGCCGAAGCTGCCCACCGTGCCGACGCCGTCGGCGTCCATCCAGCCCTGCCCCTCACTCGGCCAGGGCAGCTGCGTCTTGCCGCCCTCGAAGGTGTACGAGTCCTCCGCGGTGAGGGCCAACGCGGTCGCCGGCAGCGGCCGCACGGCCTGCGCGATCGCAAACGCGACCAGCAGCAGGATGACCAGGGGCGTCCAGATCTTGAGCCGCCGTCCGAGCGTGCGCAGCGGGGTGGGCGGGGGCGGCGGGGTGTTCGTCAGCTCCGCCAGCAGGTCCAGCGGCGGCCTCGGCGGCAGCGGCTGCTGGGTGGTGCGCTCGGGGCCGACCTGCGGGACCAGGGCGGTGACGTCGGCCTGCTTCGGCGGCCGGGGCTCGTCGAGCGGCTTGAGCGCGACGAACTTGCTGGTCCGCTCGGCAGGGGCCTCGGGCTCGGCCGGCCGGCCGGCCTTCGGGGCGTCCTTCGCAGCGGCCTCGTCCTCGTCCGGCTCGGGCTTGGTGGCGCCGCCCAGCTTCAGCATGGTGGTCGGCTGGTCGACGGCGGGCCTGGGCCGGGGCGCCTTGAAGACGGCGGTGGGCTGGTCGACGGGGGAGTGGTCGGGCTCGTCGGCGTCGGCGTCGGCGTCGGTGCCGGCACCGGCGTCCTCGGCCCGACCGGGCTTGGCGTCTTCGCCGGCTTCCTCGTCGGTGTCCGACGCCCACTTCGGCGCGGGCTTGGAGGCCGACTTGGGCGTGGACTTGGGCGCGGAGGCGGACACGGAGGCGGCCTTGGCCTCGGCGTCCGGCTTCGCGTCGGAGGGCTCGTCCGCTTTGTCGTGTTCGTCGGATTCATCGGCTTCCGCGGCGTCGCTCGCGGAACGTTCCTCCGCTTCGGCGCCGGCGCCCCGGTCCGAGGCGCCCCGGTCCGAGGTGTCCTCGTCCGAGGTGTCCTCGTCCGAGGCGTCCCCGTCCGAGGTGTCCTCGTCCGAGGCGTCCCCGTCCGCCGCCGAGTCCGTCGCGGACTCCGCGGCGGAGCCCTTGTCGTCCGCCGAGGCCACCACCCACTGGGCCACGGCCTCCCGCAGGCGCTCGTCGCTGCCCCCGGAAGCGCCCCCGGCGGTCCCGGACGCGCTCTCGGCCGCCTCGGCGCCCTCAGGGCCGTCCTGGGCGCCCTCGGAGCCGCTCTCGGCGTCCTCGGCCTCGGTGGACCCGGTCCTGGCGGCCGTGCCGCTGTTTTCGGCCTCTGTGGCCTCGGCGTCCTCGGTGGCCTCCGCGGGCTCCTCGGCGTCGTCGGCCCCGGTGCCGCCCTCGGGCGCCTCCGTGCCCTCGGCCTCCGTGGCGTCCTCGGCGGGCTCGCTCGCCGTGGCCTCGTCGCCGTCCCCGGTCCCCGTGGGCTCCTCGCCCTCCTCGGGTTCCGCGGACGCCTCGGGCTGTTCGGACTCCGCGGTCTTCAGGTCCCGTACCGAGAACACTCGCGTCGCCGTGTCCACGCCGCCCCGTGACGCCGACGGCTCGGCCTCCCGCGCCACGGCGACCCGCGGATCGCGGACTTCGCGGGAATCGCGAGGCTCACGCGCCTCGGGAACCGTGCTCGCGCTCCCCGACGTCGGTTCTGCCGACGACTCGCGCTGCTTCGACCTGTCGGGGGACTCGCCCGCCACCGATGCCTCCTCCTGTGCCGCACGCCCACCGCGCGCTCGTGCCGAACCGTGAACCGCCCGCCCGAGACACGCCTCACGGCATGTCCGAACCATGTACCAGTGTCCTGTGTAGAGGGCTTGGCTCCTGCGGTAGACGAGAACGACATACCTACTGGTTCCACTACAAACAGGTCACGCACCCTCGACAGACCAATGTGAGAGGGGTCACCCTGTCATTCATCCACGCGGGGAGGCATGGATGGGCAGGAGCCGCAGAACAATTCCGGAAGAGCTTTTGTTGCTGGCGCTGGACCCGACCACGGGTACCACCGCACAGCCGCAGTCGCTCGACCTCGGTCTGGCCGGAGCACAGCTAGTGGAGCTGGCGCTGGCCGGACGGATAGCCCCTGACGGGGATCGTATCGCCGTGGTGTCCCCACGGCCGACTGGAGACCCAACGCTGGACTGCGCGTTGGAGTTGCTGCGAAGGCGTGGCGCTCCTGTACGTGCCGTCCACTGGATCGGCGGGCCGCGTCTCGGGCTACGCCAGACCTACCTCTCGCATCTGGAGCGGTGCGGCATGGTTCATGCCGTGGCGGGACAGATGTGCGGAGTGCTGCCGACGACTCGCTACCAGGCGACGGACACCGACATCAGCCGGGAGATCAAGGCCCGGCTGGACTCCGCGATCCGCACCGGCGTACCGCCGGACCCGCGGACCGCGGCGCTCGCCGCACTGGCGCACGCGGTCGGCCTCGGCAAGCACCTGTATCCGGGCAACGAGGGACGTTCGTCCCGCTCCCGGCTGCGGGATCTGATCAGGCACGACCCGATGGGCGGCCTCGTGGCGCACGCCGTGATGGACGTCCAGAACGGCGCGGTGGCACAGCCGCGTCGTAACCAGGCACCACCCGGCCGGCAGGCCGGACCCGGTGCCAGGCCCGCACCGGAACCCGCCCGTGGCGTTCCGGCGCAGCCGCACCGCGGTCCCATGGCGCGTGTCGTGGCTCACTGAGCCGCAGTCCCACGACATCGCGCCGGCCGGGCCGGAGAACCGCAGGACGTAGGAACCGCAGGACGTAAGACCCGCAGGGCCAGTTGGACCCGTCGGACACAGGACCCGTTCCGGGAGCCGCAGCGGCCGCGCGGGGTGGTGGACGTATCGATCCGCCACCCCGCGCGGACGCATGTCGGGGGACGGACCCGAACTGGCGTGTACCCGCCGCATATCCACCGTTTTCCAGCGGTAGAAAGCGCCCTGGTGGCAGTCTGCTGAACAGCAGATACGCAAAGTGTCAGTTACAGACACGCAGCCGGAGGTGCACGTCCCGTGGCGTCCAATGTCAATCCCACTGTCAGGCGACGCCGGCTCGGCCAGGAGCTGCGTCGGCTCCGTGAGCTCAAGGGCATGACGGCCGAAGAGGTGGCCGAGCGCCTGCTGGTGTCCCAGTCGAAGATCAGCCGGCTGGAGAACGGCCGGCGCAGTATCAGTCAGCGTGACGTCCGTGACCTGTGCGGGGTGTACGAGGTCGAGGACCAGCGGATGGTCGACTCGCTGATGGAGATGGCCAAGGACTCCCGCCAGCAGGGCTGGTGGCATGCCTTCGGCGATGTTCCGTACAGCGTCTACATCGGCCTGGAGACGGACGCGGCGAGTCTGCGCGTGTACGACCCGCAGGTCGTGCCCGGGCTGCTCCAGACCCGTCAGTACGCGGAGGCGCTGATCTCGGGCGCGCTGCCGGAGGCCCCGCCGGCGGACATCGAGAAGCGGATCCAGGTGCGCCTGCGCCGACAGGAACGTATTTCCACAGCCGACAACCCGCTGCGTCTGTGGGCGGTCCTGGACGAGGCGGCGCTGCGCCGCGAGGTCGGCAACCGGCAGGTGATGATCGAGCAGCTGGACTACCTGCTGGAGATGTCCCAGCTGCCGCACGTGACCGTGCAGTTGATCCCGTTCACCATGGGAGCGCATCCGGGGGTGAGCGGCCAGTACGCGATCCTCGAGTTCCCGGACGCCGCCGACTCCAGCGTGGTCTACATCGAGGGAGTCACCAGCGACCTGTACCTGGAGAAGCCGCAGGACGTGCAGAAGTACAGCGTGATGTACGAGCACCTGCGGGCGCAGGCCCTGAACGCCGACCAGACCCGGGAGTTCATCGCGAAGGTGGCGAAGGACTACGCCAGGGAGGTCGCCCCGTGAGGCGCCGCAAGGTACACCTTCGGCCGGGCCGGAGGGAAGTCCCTATGGAATATGCCATCCGGACGGGTGAATAGTCGCTCCGCATCACGATGTTGGCGAGTAGCGTCGATCACGCCATCAAGCAACAACGGTGGCGCAAACCATGCCGTGCAGACGGAGATCTGCGCACGGCGTGGTGACAGCAACTCAGCAACTGACTACCGGAGCGAACATGGCAATCCAGCAGGGCGCCGCGAACGAGTGGGTCAAGTCCTCCTACTCCCAGGGCAACGGCGCATGCGTCGAGATCAAGTCCCCTCTCCGTGCGGCCATGGCCGTCCGTGACTCCAAGGTCACCGAGGGCCCGACCCTGGCCTTCCCCGCCGACGCGTGGAACACCTTCGTGGCATCGGTCAAGGCGTAAGGGGACGATCCCCTGAGACCGCCCCACCAGCACGACCAGCTTCACCTGCACGACCGGCTTCACCTGCACGACCGGCTTCACCAGCACGACCCAAGAGCCCCCTCGACCAGCTCGCCGTCCTTGCCGAGGGGGCTCGGCACATCCCCGGCGCGGGCGGCCTAGCCGGGCCCGCGGGCCCGGCTAGCCCCGCTTCACCGGGAACGCCACGTCACACACCGGGTCCTCGGCTCCCGCCGCGTCCCAGTCGGCGAAGTAGATCTCCCGGCAGGGACCGTCGTAGTCCCAGCCCTCCCGCTTCATCCACGCCTCCACCGCCTCGTACGGGGCGAGGATCTGAGGGTGCGCCACCTGCGCCTTGGTGATCCTCGTGTACGCGAGCCGCCGGGCGGGCTCCACCCGCACCTGGAACTGCCGGCCCCGGCCCTGCGCGGCGGCCGCCCAGGCCCGGGCCCCGGACTCGTCGGCGACCGGCACACAGGACTCGACCGGCCCGTCGCTCTCCATGGACACCGCGGAGTAGTAGACGACGTACGGCGCCCCGACCACACCCCCGCACTCCCCGGCCGCCTCCTCCAGCCGCCCCAGCGAGGCGGGGATCCACAGGGGCAGCTCGTCCGCGAGCGTGTGCCGTGTCTCGGTGACGATCACCTGCTCGGGCACGTCGGCCAACCGGACCTCGAACTTCTCGTACATCTCGGAGCTCCTCCCCGACAGCCGTGCACGGAGGTAGACGGCGAGGGTGCGCTGGGCGGCGAACCGGGCCTCGACATCGCCCCAGTAGGCGGCGAGCAGCTCCCCGGACGCGGGCCCGTCAGCGGTCTCCACCAGCTCGGCGATCCGCGCGAGCGGCATGTCCAGCTGACGCAGCATGGCCACCAGCCGGGCGCGTTCCACCTGGCCGGCCCGGTAGTAGCGGTAGCCGCTGGCCTCGTCGATGTGCGCCGGGGCGAGCAGCCCGAGCCGGTCGTACAGCCGCAGCGCCTTGGTCGAGAGCCGGGCCCGCGCGGCGAACGCGCCGATCGTGAGCAGCGCGCCGTCATCCCTGATGTCCACCACGCACCCCCCGTCGTCCTCCGTCGCCGGGCGGCCTTCGCGCCCGGCGTCGAGGAGGCTCCGCCCTGCCCCAGGGGCAAGGTCAAGCCGGACGATCCCTTCGGTCGGGAACCGCCTAGCCCAGCTGGCTCTCGATGGCCGCGACGACCTCGGCGGCCTCGGGCTCGGTCTGCGGGGAGAAGCGGGCGACGACGGACCCGTCCCGTCCGATCAGGAACTTCTCGAAGTTCCAGCGGATGTCGCCGTCGTGGCCCTCGGCGTCCGCGAACCCGACGAGTCGCTCGTACAGCGGGTGCCGCTCCTCGCCGTTGACCTCGACCTTCTCGGTCAGCGGGAAGGACACGCCGTAGGTGGCCGAGCAGAACTCGGCGATCTCCTCGGCGGTGCCGGGCTCCTGCCCGAGGAACTGGTTGCAGGGCACGCCGAGCACGGTGAAGCCCTGGGCGGCGTACCGCTCCTGGAGCTTCTCCAGGCCCGTGTACTGCGGGGTCAGGCCGCACTTGGAGGCCACGTTCACCACGAGCACGGGCTTGCCCGCGTACTGGGAGAGCTCCGCGGAACCGCCCTTGAGGGCATCGATCCGAACGTCGAGGGGAGAGGCACCTGCGTCAGTAGTCATGCTCCGGATGCTAGCCCCGGGCGGTGAACCCACCCCTTCCGGGGCCGTCCCCCGCTTCCGGTTCCGGCCGGGACGGCCAGAACCTACCCGGCGGCGGCCCGGGCCAGGACCTCGCCCGCCGCCGTCCGCGAATACAGCACCGACCGTCCCGCGCGCCGCCGCTCCACCAGCCCCGCCTCCAGCAGCACCCGCAGATGGCGGCCGACCGAGCCGAGGCCCTGGCCGGTCAGGGCGACCAGCTGGGTGGTGCTCAGGGGGCCGGCCAGGAGGACGAGCACCGCGGCCCGGCCGGGCCCCAGCAGGGCGCCCAACGCGGCCGGTACGGCGCGGGCCCGGTCCCGGTGGTCCTCGGCGAGCGCTCCCGTGCAGGGATAGACGACGGCGTACCGCTCCCACTCGTCCCACGACACCCACCCCGTCTTCGGGGTGACCGGTACGAACACCAGTTCGGCACCGGAGATCTCGCGGGGCGGATACTCGTGCAGGTTGACCTGAAACCGACTCTCGCCCAGCCACCGCGTCCCCGGCCGCAGCGAGTCCAGTACGGCCGCCCAGCCGCCCCGGCTGACCTGCGCGGTCCGTGCGACGACATCGGCCTCCAGGACGCGCCGCCGCCGCTCCCAGTGCGGTCGTACGCCCGCCTCCCACACGTACTCCAGCAGCCCGGCCGCCCGGTCCGGCAGGTCCTCCCGGTCCAGGGCGGCGGGGAGCGGGCCGCCCAGGGACATCCGCAGATGGGCGCGGGCCTGCGCCGGATCGGCCGACCGTACCCGGGCGACGCCCTCCTCGAAGCTCTCGCCGTCCCTCGGGGTGGGCGTGAGGAAGTCGGCGACCCAGCTCCGCCCCAGCCCGGCCCGCACCAGCAGCGCGGTCACCGGGTCGGCCGCCAGTACGGCGCGGTAGCCGGGGAGCCGGTCGCGCAGCCAGTCGCGCTCGCCGGGATGCGTCCCCACGCCCGCGTGCAGCAGCTTCAGGCTCGCGAAGGTCTCGGCGAGCGGCGAGAGCACGAACCGGCTGCGCGCCAGGGTGTCCGCGTTCACCTGCCACCAGCCCATGCCCCTGCGCCCCCACCCCGTGCCCGTACGACCGACGACGTTTCGCGGTCCCGCGAAACAATAACCACCCCTCCACGGCCCGTCGCAGACTCCGCCCATGACCGGCCACACATACCGACAGCTCTTCCGCACGCCAGAGTTCACGCCCCTCTTCCTCTCCGCCGCCGCCCAGACCGCCGCCGGGACGGTGAGCGGGCTCGCCCTCGGCACGCTCGTCTACCGGGCCACCGACTCCCCGCTGCTGTCGGCGGCGAGCATGTTCGGCCCGTCGCTCGCGCAGGTGCTGGGCGCGACCTTCTTCCTCTCGGGCGCCGACCGGCTGCCCCCGAGGTCGGCGCTGACCGGCCTCTCCCTCGCCTTCGCCGCCGCGACGGCCGTCCTGGCGCTGCCCGGACTGCCGGTGTGGGGTGTCTTCGCGGTCGTGCTCCTCCAAGGACTGATCGCCTCGCTCGGCGGAGGCGTCCGCTGGGGCCTGCTGAACGAGATCCTCACCAAGGACGGCTATCTGCCGGGGCGTTCGCTCTTCAACATGCTGAGCGGACTGATGCAGATCATCGGCTTCGCCGCCGGCGGCGCGCTCGTGACCGTGCTCTCCCCGCGTCCGGTCCTGCTGCTCGCCGCCCTGCTCTACGCGACCGCCGCCGTGATCACCCGCCTCGGCCTGACCGTCCGACCGCCGCGGGCCTGTGGCCGTCCCTCGGTCGCGGCGACCCGGCGCACGAACGCCGAGCTGTGGTCCTCGCGGCCCCGCCGCCTCACCTATCTGGGCCTGTGGCTCCCCAACGGGCTGGTCGTCGGCTGCGAGGCGCTGTTCGTGTCCTACGACCCCGACGCGGCAGGCACGTTGTTCGCGTGCGGCGCGCTGGGCATGCTGGCCGGTGACGTGACCGTGGGCCGCCTCGTCCCGCCGGCCCTGCGCCCCCGCCTGGCCACGCCCCTCCTGCTGCTGCTGGCCACTCCCTACGCCTTCTTCGCCCTGCGCCCCGCCCTTCCGCTCGCGGCGGCCTGCGCGGCCCTCGCCTCCGTCGGATTCGGCGCGAGCCTGGTCCAGCAGGAGCGGCTGATGGCCCTCACCCCGTCCGAACTCAGCGGCCACGCACTGGGGTTGCACTCGGCCGGCATGCTCACGATGCAGGGCATCAGCGCGGCGCTGGCCGGAGCGGTCGCCCAACTCACCTCACCCGCAACGGCGATGACGGTGATGGCGCTGACGTCGATCGTGGTGACCCTGACACTGAAGGTCGCCGGACGAGCCGACGCGGAGCACGAGGCGAACCACTTCGGTCGGGTGAGCGGGTGAGCGGGTGCGTGCGTGCGTGAGTGAGTGGGAGCTGGCAAGGTGACCGGGATCAGCCCGGGTTCAGACCGGGTTCAGGCGTCGGGGTCGGTGAAGACCTCGGGCACCTTGTTGTCGACGACGACGCGGGCGAGCAGCGCGGCGAGCCGGTCGCGTTCGCTCGTGTTCAGCCCCGAGGGCAGGTTCTCGAGGCGGCGGCACGTCTCGTCGTAGAACCCCTGCGCCAGCCGGTGGCCTTCCTCGGTGAGTTCGACGCGGACGGCCCGCCCGTCCCGCGGATCCGGCTCGCGCCGGACCAGTCCGCGCTGGACCGTCCGGTCCACCAGCCCCGTCAGGCTGGACTTGGCGAGCCCGAGCGTCTCGCCGAGTTCGCTCATGCCGTACGGCTGCGGCATCAGCACGCACAGCAGTTGGCCCTGCTGCGGTGTGATGCCGTGGGCGCGGCTCGACTCGGCGTACACGGCGTTCACGAGGAACGCCGACCGCACCAACGCGGCCACGACCGCCATCTGCCCACCTGCGGTTTTCCCCATGAGGGGAAAGACTAGCGGCGGGCGTGGGGACGGTTCGACCCTCGGTCGGACGAGATGTCCGGGCGGCCCGGACGGTCGTACCCGCCCTTGCCCTAGGTTGATCGGATGGGTTTCTTCGACAGGCTGACCGGAACCAGGTACCCCGGGAGCGGTCTCGTGCCGCGCTCCGCCGAGGAGGTCCGGGCCGCGCTGTTCGCCGTCAACGGCCCGGAGGTTGCGTACCGCGTACGCAACGCGCTGCCCGAGGAACGTGCCGATCTGGTGGCGGAGTGGCGGGTCAGGGAGCCCTCCTGGCACTCGTACTTCGTCCAGGTACGCATGCGGCAGACGCTCAAGACACGGATGCGTCTGCTGCCGGGGACCCATGAGGTGCGCAGCGTCGACGAGTTGCGTGAGGTCACGTGGGTGGGCAACCCTCCCCGGCTGGCCGTGGCGCGGGAGTTCGGCCGCGGCCAGGTGACCGCGGTCTCCCGCCAATGGGCGGTCGAGCGTGGTCCCGACGGCCGCCGGCGCCTCCAGGAGACGTACCGCTTCGACCCGGCGGAGATGAAGGATCCGCTGCGGGAGGCGGTGCTGGCGGCGGGCTGGATCTGGCGAGGGGTGGCGTTCGGCAGGCTGTGAGCGGAGCCGGGGGAGAGACGCGGGGGGGCGGCGCGGGGAGCGGCGAGGGAGGAGGCGAGGAGCCTCAGGCGTGCTGGGCGTGGGCGACGGCGTGGCCCTTGCCGCGGCCGATCATCCACTTGTTCACGGGCGTGGTGATCAGGAAGGCGATCACGAAGCCGCCCAGGAGGGCCGCCCAGAACAGCCCGTCCGACAGCTCGGCCTCCATCGCGCCCGGGGTGAGGGCGACGACGGTGTTGTCGACCAGCTCCATCACGGCGATCGACACGGTGTCGGCGGCCAGCGCCACCTTGACCGCGGCCCTGAGGCCCAGGCCGGCCCGGCGCACCGCGAACAGGGTGAAGGAGTAGCCGAACAGGAACGCGAGAACGATCGCGACGACCATGGTCGGCGCATTGCCCCAGCCGAGGGCGGTACCGAGGACCATCCCGAGGATCTCGCCGATGGCGCACCCGGTGAGGCAGTGCAGGGTCGCCTTCATCGCCATGGACCAGGAGACGCCCCCGTGCTTCGCCGCCGGGGAGGCGTGATCGTGGTGCCGGTCGCCGTGCGGAGGGTGGTGCTGGTCGTGGTCCATACGTTCTGTATACCCCCTGGGGGTATGGAGGGCAAGGGTCCACCCGGGCGACGAGAGGCGGGTGCGGCGGGCGGCGTCTATACGATGTCCGACCGGGAAACGGACGGCGGCGGAGAGGAGACGGGGCGTGACGGATCACCGGCAGCGTCCCCGGCGGCGCGGACAGGGCGAGCTGGAGGCGTTGGTCCTGTCGGCGCTGCGGGAGGCGGACGGTCCGGCCACCGCCGGGTGGGTGCAGGAACGCCTGGGCGGCGGCCTCGCCTATACGACGGTGATCACGATCCTCACCCGGCTGCTCGCCAAGGGCGCGGTCACCCGCGAGCGCGACGGGCGGTCGTTCGCCTGGCTGCCCGCGTCCGACGAGGCCGGTCTCGCCGCCCGGCGCATGCGCAGGGTGCTGGACGCCGAGCGGGACCGCGAGGCCGTGCTGGCCAGTTTCGTCAACGGGCTCGGCCCCGATGACGAACGGCTGCTGCGCGAACTCCTTGGCCGGCCCCGCGACGAAGAGGAAGAGGAAGAGGAGGAAGGCTGACGTCTCAGGTGCTGCCGCTCAGCGCGTGGCCGGTCGCGCGGCCGGCCGAACGGCATCTGCATCCATACGCCGCGACGCGCCTCGGACCGTTCGGCCGCGTCGCGAGGTTTATCCGGCCGAAAGCCGGTAAGCAGGGCCCGGGTAATGGTGTCGGAGCTTCCGCCCCCGGCGGGTCCTGGGCGGGGAGCACGGTCGTGTGAGAGGTGTTCTGGTCTGTCCGGGTTGCGCCAGGAGGGCATCGGGCAGGCCACACTGCCCTCGAACGGCACCGAGCCGACACCGGCGGAGCCGACACCCGCGGAGCCGACCCCCACGGAGCCGAAACCCGCGGAGCCGACACGGGCCGCGCCCGCGAAGAAGCGGGACGCCTTCTTCGACAACGCCAAGTACCTGGCGATCCTGCTGGTCGCCGTGGGCCACGCCTGGGAACCCCTGCGCGAGGGCAGCCGCACGGTCACCGCGTTCTACACGCTCGTGTACGCCTTCCACATGCCGGCGTTCATCGTCATCTCCGGCCACTTCTCCCGCGGCTTCGACGGCAGTCCGCGGCGCGTCAAGCGCCTGATCACCGGCGTGGCCGTGCCGTACGTGGTTTTCGAGGTGGCGTACACCCTCGTCACGAGGTGGACCGACGACGCCCCGGACCGCGACATCAGCCTGCTGGACCCCCTCTACCTGACCTGGTTCCTGGCCGCCCTGTTCATCTGGCGGCTGACCGCGCCGGTCTGGCGCCTCGTACGCCGGCCGCTGCCGCTCGCGCTGGCCGTCGCGATGCTCGCGACCCTTTCGCCCGCCATCGGCAAGGACCTCGACCTCCAGCGGGTCCTCCAGTTCCTGCCCTACTTCGTCCTGGGCCTGCTGCTGAAGCCGGAGCACTTCCGGCTGGTGCGCCGCCGCGCGGTACGCGTCGCCGCGGTGCCGGCCTTCGCGGCCGCCCTGGCCGTGGCGTACTGGGCGGCCCCGCGCGGTGTCTACCCCTGGTTCTTCCACAACGACAGCGCCGTACAGCTCGGGGCGCCCGCCTGGTACGGCCCGGTGATGACCCTGGCCACCTTCGGCTGCTCCCTCGTCCTGGTGGCCTGCTTCCTGGCCTGGGTGCCGGGACGCCACACCTGGTTCACCGCCCTCGGCGCGGCCACGCTCTACGGCTATCTCCTGCACGGCTTCGTCAAGCAGGCCGCCGGCCCCGCCCACTGGTACGACCACCCCTGGATCCACCAGCCGCTCGGCGCCCTCGCCGTCACCCTCGTCGCCGCCCTGACCGTGACCCTGCTGTGCACGTCCCCCGTCCGGCGGGTCTTCCGGTGCGTGGTGGAGCCGAGGGCGGAGTGGGCGTTCAGGCGGGGCGGCGAGGGCGGGCGCGCGACGGCGTAGGCACGGTCACTCGGTGCGCAGGGCGGTGGCCGTCCTCGTCCTGGCGGCCCAGCCGGCCGGGAGCAGGGCGCCCGCCACCGCGATGACCAGCCCGCCCAGGGCGAGCAGGGCCAGCTCGGGCGCGTCGTAGACGGCGACGTGCGACGGCGGCAGCGTCATGCCGACGGCGTCGCCCATGAGCGGTGTGACGTAGTGGTGCAGGGCCACGCCGACCGGGACGGCCACCGCTCCGGCCACCAGACCGATCCCGGCGACCGAGGTGACGACCATGGTCACGGTCTGCCGGGGGGCCATGCCCAGGGCCTTGAGGACACCGAGGTCGTGCACCCGGTCGCGGGTGTCGAGGACGACCGTGTTGAGCACGCCCAGGCCCGCGACCACGACCAGCATCAGGGTGAGGGTCCCGATCAGCGCGTCCATGGCGACGATCACGCTGGATTCGTCGTCGGTGTTCGCCAGGGCGACGGCGCCGAGCGGGTCGAGCCTGTCGTTGAGCGCGGTCAGATAGCGCGTCAGATCCGTGCCCGGTTCCGTCTCCACGTTGTACTGCCCCGGCGTCGCGTCGAGCCCGAGCGCGGTGAGGGTCGAGGTCGGGGTCAGCAGTTCCATGCCCTCGCCCTCGGTGAAGAACGCCTCGCCGACGATCCGTACCGTGACGTGCCGTCCCTGCTCCGTCAGCGTCACCGTGTCGCCGACCCGGATTCCGGCGGCCTTCAGGAACCGGGTGGTGACCACGGCCTGGCCCGGCCCGTCCAGCCAGTCGCCCGAGACCATCGGGGGGCCGGCCCAGGACGCGTCGCCCTGGTACGCCACCACGGTGGTGGCGCCGGTGATGCCGGACGCGCTCACCTCCGCCTGGGTCGTGCCGTAGAAGCGGCCGGTCCCCTGCTGTGCGCGGAGCGCGGCGGCGATCTCGGCCGGGTCGGCCTTCGGCTCTTCGGGCCCGCCGCCCACGTGGACCGCCTGCGCGCCGGGCGGCGCCTGCCCGCCGCCCGTGCCGACGACGACCGACCCGGCCGAGTTCAGCATGCGGCCCGACTGGACGGCCCCGAGCGTGAGGGCGAGCCCCACCCCGAAGGTGACGGCGGCGGCGCCGAAGACCACCGCGGCGGCCATCGTCGCCGAACGCGCCGGCCGGGCGAAGGGGCCCGCCAGCCCGAGACTGACCGCCCGTGGCACCGCCAGCCGCCCGGTGAGCCGCCGCGCCAGGCGCCCCCGGCCGGTGCCGGGCGTACGTCCGGTGGTGATCGCCGACACGGTGCGCAGCCGTCCGGCGCGCAGCGCGGGCACCAGAGCGGCGCAGGCGACCAGGGCGAGGGCCGTGGCGGGCACGGCGACGTCGATCCACAGCGGGATCGACGCCGCCGGACCGTCGAAGGCCTCGCCGACCTCGGCGAGCACCGGGACGGCCAGCAGATGGCCCACCACCAGCCCCAGGGCGCAGCCGACGGCCGCGGGGACCAGCGCCTGCCCGACGTAGGCCCGTACGACCTGCGCGGGGGTGAAGCCGAGGGACTTGAGGATGCCGATGCGCCGGGTCGCGGCACCCACCGCGCCGCTCACGACGATGCCGATGACCAGGACCGACAGGAGCAGCCCGAGGACACCGAAGGCGGCCAGGAACGGCACGAACGCCTTCGCGTTGGCGGTCTCCTCCTGCTTGACCGTCAGATAGGACTGCGACCCGGTCAGCGCGCCCTTCGGCACCGCCGCGGTGATCGCGGCCCGGCCGGCGGCCACCTGGGCGTCCGTCCCCGCGGCAGCGAGGCGGTAGAGCATCTCGTACTCGGGGGTGCCGCCCGGCGCGGCCAGCGACGCGGCCCGCGCGGGGGTCACCCAGGCGTCCGCGGTGCCGGTCACCGACCGGGCGACGCCGACCACGGTCAGCGTGGGGCTGCCCGGCGCGTCGGGGAACGTCAGCCGCGCGCCCGGTTCGACGGGCAGCATGTCCTTGGCCACCACGATCTGGCCGGGCCCGGTGAGCCAGGTGCCGGAGACGAGGTCGACCCGGTCGACACCGCCCCCGGCGTCCGCCCGGCCGGCGACGGTCACCGGCGGCAGATCGACCCCTTCCGGGAGGATGTCCGAGGACGAGGCGGTACGCGCGCGTACCGCGACGGTCCGGAAGGGCCCGGCCGCGGCGGTCACGCCCTTCGCGTGGGCGGTCGCCGTGAGTTCCGCCGCCGTCGCCTTCGCGCCGTCGAACCGCGCGGTCAGGTGGGCGCCGCGCTGCTGGGCGAAGGCGTGGTCGAAAGGCGCCTGGGACGCGACGAGCAGCCCGGCGGCAAGGAACGACGCGGTGACGGCCATGAGCGTCGTCATGATCATCACGGCGGTCTGCACCCGCCGCCGCCCGACCCCGGCGCGCACCACCCGGCCGAGGGCGCTCATCGGGACACCGCCGCCGCGCCCTTGGCGCTCCTGGTGTCCCGGACGACACGGCCGTCGACCAGCTCGACGGTCCGGGTCGCGCAGGATGCCGCGAGGCTCAGATCGTGGGTGACCAGGACGATCGTCTGCCCCGACGCGTTGAGTTCGGCGAGCAGTTCCCGCACGTCCGCGCCGGAGGCGGTGTCCAGCGCGCCGGTGGGCTCGTCGGCCAGCAGCAGGGCCGGACGGTTCATCAGGGCCCGGGCGACCGCGACGCGCTGCCGCTCCCCGCCGGACAACCTGCCGGGGTAGGCGTCCGCGTGCCGGTCGATGCGCAGGTCCGCCAGCAGACCGGCGGCCCGCGCGCGGGCCTCGGCCCGGGGCATCCCCGCCAACTGGGCGGGCAGCAGCACGTTGTCGGTGACCGTCAGATCGTCCAGCAGGTTGAAGAACTGGAAGACCGTCCCGACCTTCGCACGCCGGTACCGCGCCGACCCGGCCTCGCTCAGCTCGTCCACCCGCACCCCGTCCACCGTGACACTGCCCGTGCTCGGCCGGTCGAGTCCCGCGATCAGGTTGAGCAGCGTGGACTTGCCGCTGCCGGACGGCCCGAGGACGGCGAGCGCCTCTCCGGCGGCCACGCTCAGCGTCACGTCGGCGAGGGCCGGCGGCCCTTCCCCGTACGTCCTGCTCACAGCCCGCATGTCGATGACGGGCGCGGTCGCTGCCACGGTGCCTCCAGGGTCGGCGGTCGACGGTTCGGTCCGAAGCTAGGGGCGGACCCCGGTCGGAGTCGTCGCCTGCTGTGGCGAGACCGGCTGCCGCCCCGGGATGACCCGCCGGGCATGTCATCCCTGCGATGTACGCGGCGGATGTAGGCCGCCCGCGCCGCCGTCCGCAGCGGGACGGATGTGGGAGGGCACGCGGGTTGCCACACTGGGCGCATGGGCGGGGCGGGCGGGGCTGTGCGGGCGGAGATCGTGGAGCGGTGGCGGACGGGGGCCGCGGCTCTGCTGCGCCGGAGTCCGCTGCCCCGCCCGTCCCGGTGGATGTGGACGGCCGACGCGATCCTCGCCTTCGTCCTCGCCGCCTGCACGGTGGGCGCCGCCTACCGGCAGGGCGACGGCGACGGGCCGGTTCCGCCGATGCTCGTGCCGGTGCCGCCACGGGTGCCCGAGCCCGGCGTCCCGCCGTTCGGCCCGTTCCCGGACGTGGGGGTGGGCGTGGCGCAGTTCGCCGGCGCCGTCGAGCCCTGGCAGCTGGTGCTGGCCGCCCTGACCGCGTTGCCCCTGGTGGTGCGCCGCCGGTTCCCGCTGTCCGCGTTCGGGGCGGTGGTCGTCGCGAGCCTGCTGTTCAACCAGCATCTGCGCGGCGGTGACCCGACCCTGTACACGTTCATGTCCTGTGTGGTCGCCGCCTACAGCGCGGCCGTGTACAGCCCGTACCGGGCGCGTGCGCTCGTCGGCCTGGTGGCCGCCGCCCTGCTCGCCGTACTGCGCGACGAGACCTTCCCGTCGTTCGCTCCCGGTCTCGTGCCGTTCCTCGCGCTGCTCGGGGTGGGACTGGGAGCCAACGCGATCCACATCTGGAAGCAGCGGCTGACCGCTCTGGAGGGGGAGCACGAGGCCGCCATGCGGCTCGCCGTCGACCGCGAGCGTTCCCGGATCGCGCGGGAACTGCACGATGTCGTCACCCACAATGTGAGCGTGATGGTGATCCAGGCGGGCGCGGCCCGCAAGGTGATGGACACCGCGCCCGACCGGGCCCGCCAGGCGCTGCTGGCCGTCGAGGCCGGCGGTCGTACGGCGATGGCCGAACTGCGGCACGTCATGGGCCTGCTCACCATGGCCGGTGCCGAGGGCGACGCGGCGGGGCACGCGGCGGGGGCCGGGGGCGCCTCCGGTCCGGCCGCCGGGGCCGATCTGGCGCCGCAGCCGGGCCTCGCCCAGGTGCCCGCCCTCACCGACCGGGTCCGCGAGACCGGCGTGCCCGTCGAGCTGACCGTCACCGGCACCCCGGCCCCGCTCGCCGCCGGCGCCGACCTGGCCGCGTACCGCGTGGTGCAGGAGGCGCTGACCAACACGGTCC
Organism: Streptomyces sp. NBC_00016; assembly: GCF_045040885.1. Taxonomy (NCBI): domain Bacteria; kingdom Bacillati; phylum Actinomycetota; class Actinomycetes; order Kitasatosporales; family Streptomycetaceae; genus Streptomyces; species Streptomyces sp. NBC_00016. The sequence continues at coordinate 5,634,180 of NZ_CP108304.1, forward strand.
GGCATGCGGTCGGCAGCCGGGTGCGGATCGTCATCGAGCACGTCCCCCGCGCGGTGCGCATCGAGGTGTCCGACACCGGCGGCACGTCCGCGGCACCGGACGGCCTCGGCGGCGGCCGCGGACTGATCGGCCTGCGCGAACGCCTCGCCGTCTACGGCGGCACCCTCCACGCGGGCGAACGCCCCACGGGCGGCTTCGAGGTCCGCGCCGTCATACCCGCGGAGGAGATCGCGTGACCGAACAGCCGCCGCGCGTGGTGATCGCCGACGATCAGGCGCTGGTCCGCACCGGCTTCGGCATGATCCTGGCGGCGGACGGCATCGACGTCGTCGCCGAGGCCCGCGACGGGGACGAGGCCGTCGACGCGGTCCGCCGCACCCGGCCCGACCTGGTCCTCATGGACATCCGGATGCCCGGGACCGACGGCCTGGAGGCCACCCGGCGGATCCTCTCCGGCGCCGGATCCCCCGAGCGGCCCCGCGTCATCATGCTGACCACCTTCGACCTCGACCGTTACGTGTACGCCGCCCTCGCCGCCGGGGCGAGCGGCTTCCTCCTCAAGGACGTCACCCCCGAGCACCTGGTCGCCGCCGTCCGTCTCGCCCGCACCGGTGACGCGCTGCTCGCGCCGGCCATCACCCGGCGCCTGGTCGAACGCTTCGTCGCCCGTGAGACAGCGGCTTCCGTCGCTCTGCACCGCGACCTGACGGTGCTCACCCCTCGGGAACTCGAGGTCCTCCGCTCGCTCGGCACCGGCCTGAGCAACGCCGAACTCGCCGCGCGCTTCCGGCTGAGCGAGGCCACCGTGAAGACCCACGTGGCCCGGATCCTCGCCAAGCTCCGGCTGCGGGACCGCGCGCAGGCCGTCGTCGTGGCCTACGAGACCGGCCTGATCGCCCCGGGAGCGGGACCCCAGGCGGGCGACCTCTAGCTCTGGACCCCCTCCGGGCCTTCCCCGGGCGTTCCCCGGGCCTTCCCCCGGCCTTCCCCGGGTCTCCCCCGGATCTTCTTCCGGTCCTCCGAGGGTCCTCCCCGGGCCCAGCGGAGTGATCTGCCTCACACGCTGTCACAGGGATCGGCGAGGCGGTGTCTTGAGGCCGAACCACCGAACATGGAGGAGACGACATGGCCGAGAACACCGATGTTGTCGTGATCGGCGGCGGATACGCCGGCGTCATGGCAGCCAACCGCCTGACGCAGCGCGACGACGTGACCGTGACGCTGATCAACCCCCGCCGCACCTTCGTCGAGCGGATCAGGCTGCACCAACTGGTGGGCGGGTCGGACGACGCGGTCGTCGACTACGCGAAGATCCTGGCCGACCGCGTCCGGCTGACGGTCGACACCGTGACCCGGATCGACGCGGCCGGGCGCCAGGTGGAGCTGGCCTCGGGCGGCACGGTCGACTACGACTACCTGATCTACGCGGTGGGCAGCGGCAGCGCCGACCCGCGGGTGCCCGGCGCGGCGGAGCACGCCCACCCGCTCGCCTGCCTGGAGGAGGCCGAGCGGCTGCGGCCGGTCATCGCCGCCGCGCCCGCCTCGGCCGCGGTGTCGGTCGTCGGCGCCGGCCCGGCCGGCATCGAGACCGCCGCCGAACTGGCGGAGGAGGGCCGCACCGTGACCCTGCTCTGCGGCGGCGTGCTCGGCCCCTATCTGCACCCTCGGGGTCGTCGCGCGGTCGCCGGGCGACTGGCCGAGCTCGGCGTGACCGTGCTCGACGGCCCCGACAGCCGGGTGACGGAGGTGACCCGCGAGACCGTGCGGCTCGCCGACGGCCGCGAGCTGCCGAGCGAGGTGACCGTCTGGACCGCCGGGTTCGGCGTGCCGGACCTGGCCGCGCGCAGCGGACTGAGCACCGACGCCCTGGGCCGTCTGCGCACCGACGAGACCCTGACCAGCGTGGACGACCCGCGCATCGTCGCGGCCGGGGACTCCGCGGCGCCGTCGGACCTGCCGTTCCGGCAGGGCTGCCAGTCCGCGGTCCAACTCGGCCCGCAGGCCGCCGAGACGGTGCTCAGCCGCCTCGCCGGCGAGCAGCCCGCGCCCATCGGCGTGGGGTTCGCGGGCCAGTGCCTGAGCCTCGGACGGCGCTCCGGCGTCTTCCAGTTCTCCCGCAGGAACGACACGGCGGTCAGCGTGTACCTCGGGGGCCGTCTGGGCGGGAGGGTCAAGGAGATCGTGTGCAGGAGCACCGTCTGGCAACTGGCGTACGAGGCGCGCAAGCCCGGCGTGCGCACCTGGTGGAGCAAGGACGGCAAGCGCGCGGAACTGCTCCGGGCGAAGCAGGACGAAGCCTCCGACACCGCCGGCCGGGCGGCCTAGCGACACGGGCGCGTCCGCACGGGGAAGAATGGAACTCGGTGTGCACGCACGCCTGAAGACCGTCGGCGGCCAGGGCCGGCCGCGAGGAAGAGGAAAGGGACGAGACATGGGCGACGACACCGCTGATCCGGCGACCGACACGTTCGTCGCCCATCGCAACCTCCTCTTCACGGTCGCGTACGAGATGCTCGGATCGGCGGCGGACGCCGAGGACGTCCTCCAGGAGACCTGGCTGCGCTGGATCGACGTCGACCTGGCGCAGGTGCGCGACCGGCGCGCCTACCTGGTCCGGATCACGACCCGCCAGGCGCTCAACCGGCTGCGCACCATGACGCGCCGCAAGGAGGCGTACATCGGCCCCTGGCTGCCCGAGCCACTGCTCACCGCCTCGGACGTGGCCCAGGACGCCGAGCTCGCCGAGAGTGTGTCGATGGCGCTGATGCTCGTCCTCGAAACCCTGTCGCCGACGGAGCGCGCCGTCTTCGTGCTGCGCGAGGCCTTCGACGTGGGTTACGAGGAGATCGCGGCCGCGGTCGACAAGAGCCCCGCGGCCGTTCGCCAGATCGCGCACCGCGCCCGTAAGCACGTCGACGCCCGCCGTCCGCGCGAGGTGGTCTCCCCGCGCGAGACCCGGGCGGTGCTGGAGTCGTTCCGGCGCGCGCTCGACACCGGGGACCTCCAGGGCCTGCTCGACGTGCTCGCGCCCGAGGTGGTCCTGCTGAGCGACGGCGGCGGCGTCAAACAGGCCGCGCGACGGCCCGTCGTCGGCGCCGACAAGGTGGCCCGCTTCGTCATCGGCGGCGCCGGCAGGATCGATGCCACCCTCACCGGCGAACTCGCCCTGGTCAACGGCCACCCGGCACTCCTCGTCCGGCTCGACGGCGAGAACGACGGCGTCATGGCGGTCCGCGTCGAGGACGCCCGCATCACCGGCATCTACTACGTCCGCAACCCCGAGAAGCTGACCCGGGTCGCCTCCGAGACCCCCCTCACGCTGCACTGAACACCACGGGGGCGGATTCCGTCGGCTCCGGGCCGTTATTCATGGCGTATTCACAGCAAGGGCCGTCGTGCTCCCCGGCATGCCGTGGCCCGGTCGGGCCAAGGCGTTGACCAGGCCACATGCGGAAGCCCGTCGGGTTTTTCCGGCGTCACGACGAAGGCGCCGCCGCGGACAGAAAGCGATCTCCACCACTTTCCGGAACCGTTTCTGTTCGTAGCGTTGACACCCCGCACACCCCCTTTTATTGTCACGCCACCATTCCGACCACGTGACGATATTTCGAACGCCTGAAAGGCAAGTGCCCTGCGCGCCACCGAAATCAGCACATACGTGGCAGGCGCGCCCCGGCGCCGCCCGGCGTATGTACAGGTGCGCCCCGGGGACACGATCGCGGGAGTCGGCGAGGCCTGCTTACAGGGCCGCAGCGCCGCACTGATCGACGATCCACCGGACACCGAGGCGCCCGAGCGCCGGCCCGAGCGACGCGCCGGGCGATCCGATCGTCGGTCGGTTCAGCGTGACCCTCCGCCTGTTCACCGTCCATGAACAGGTGCGCCTGGCCCCTGACGGCCTCGCGGCCGCACGCCGATCCAGAAGATCGCCACGCGGATCCGCGCCGCGGGGCCCACCGCTCCACCGCACGCCCGGTCGGTACGGAGCCCCCCGAACCCACCCGCACGGCACCCCCCTGAGGGGTCGACACCCGACCCCGCACCGAGCCCGCGCGGAAGCGGACACGGCGTGTCCCACCCCGGATCGCCCACCCCCCGGGCTGGCCGGCCGCCCGGCCCGCTCCACCGGTTCCCCACAGCCTTCTGGCACCCCCCACGCACCCCCCATCCTCTCAACGACGAGAAGAACGAGGAACGATCACCATGCGCAACCGAAGAGCCGCCCTCGCCGCCACCGCCGGAGCCGTCTCTCTCGCCCTCACGCTGTCCGCCTGCGGCAGCAGCATCGGGGGCAGCTCCGAGGGCGACTCCGAGGGCGGCACCATCGGCATCGCCATGCCGACCCAGGCCTCCGAGCGCTGGCTCACCGACGGCAAGAGCGTCGTCGACGACCTGAAGGCCGACGGCTACCAGACCAAGCTGGTGTACGGCGAGGACGACCCGAAGACGCAGGTCGCACAGATCGAAGGCCTGATCAAGCAGGGCGTCGACGCGCTGATCATCGCGGCCATCGACAACAAGTCGCTGAACGGCGTGCTCCAGAAGGCCGCCGACGCGGACATCCCGGTGATCTCCTACGACCGGCTCATCCTCGGCACCGAGAACGTCGACTACTACGTGTCCTTCGACAACGAGCAGGTCGGCCGGTTCCAGGCCCGCTACATCATCGACAAACTCGGCCTGGAGGACGGCGCGGGCCCGTTCAACATCGAGCTGTTCGCCGGCTCCCCCGACGACAACAACACCAAGTTCTTCTTCGACGGCGCGATGCACCTCCTCCAGCCGTACCTGGACACCAAGCAGTTGGTGGTCCGGTCCGGCCAGACCGCGCTCAAGGAGGTCACCACCCTGCGCTGGGACGGGCCCACCGCGCAGAAGCGCCTGGACGGCATCCTCGCCGACGCGTACGGGAGCAAGAAGGTCGACGCCGTCCTGTCGCCGTACGACGGCATCTCCATCGGCGTCCTGAACGCGCTCAAGGCGGACGGCTACGGCTCCGGCAGCAAACCCCTGCCGATCGTCACCGGGCAGGACGCCGAACTCGCCTCGGTGAAGTCGATCATCGCGGGTGAGCAGTCGCAGACCGTCTACAAGGACCTCCGTCAACTCGCCGGTGTCGCCGCCGAGATGGCCGACGACATACTCAACGACAAGACGCCGAAGGTGAACAACAGAAGGGCCTACGACAACGGAGTCAAGGCCGTGCCCGCCTACCTGCTGCAGCCGACGACCGTCGACAAGAGCAACTACGAGTACGTCCTGGTCGCGGGCGGCTACTACACCGACGCCGAACTCAAGTAGCCACGGCCCGGATCCCTCGCTGCCGGGCCACGACCGACGACGACCACGCCGACCGCAGTTCGCCGCGGCCGGCGTGGTCGTCGTCGGCCATGGTGGTCATCGGGGTGCGTCCGCCCGGCTAGATCCACGTGTCCAGCCACATCCGTGACCGCCAGTCGCCGACCGGGATCGCCTGGCCCGTGTACACGGGCCAGAAATAGATGAAGTTCCAGGCGATGAGCAGCACGAGCCCGCCCGCGACGACCGCGCCCGGCATCCGGCGTCTGGCGTCCGCGCCCGGCGGGCCCAGGAGCGCGCCCAGCGTCATCGCCACGGCCAGACACAGGTACGGCACGAAGGCGACCGCGTAGAAGGAGAAGACCGTACGGTCCTGGTACAGGAACCAGGGCAGATAGCCGGCCGCCACCGCGCACAGCACGGCTCCCGCGCGCCAGTCGCGGCGCAGCGCCCACCGGTAGAGCAGATACACGAGCGCGCAGCACGCCGACCACCACAGCAGCGGCGTGCCGAGCGCGAGGACCGCCTGCGCGCAGTCGGCCGTGGCGTGACACCCGTCCCGCCCCGCCTTCGGCGACCGGTAGTCGAACAGCACCGGGCGGCCCAGGACCAGCCAGCTCCAGGGGTTCGACTCGTACCGGTGCCAGGTGTGCAGCCCCACATTGAACTGATAGACGCCGTACTCGTAGTGCCACAGGCTGCGGAGCGGGGCCGGTATCCACGACCAGGTGCCGCCCCGGCCGTCCGCCCAGTGCCGCCCGTAACCGCCGTCGGACCGGAACCAGCCGGCCCACGTCACCAGGTAGGTCACGACGGCGACCGGCACGACGGACAGCAGGGACCAGCCGAGATCCTTGCGCAGCACCGCCCGGTACGGACGCCCCGCCCCGGCCACGCGGCGCGAGCCGACGTCCCACAGCAGGGTGAGGACCACGAAGAAGGCGAGGAAGTACAGGCCGTTCCACTTGGTCGAGGCCGCCAGCCCCAGGAGGACGCCGGCCGCGAGCCGCCACGGGCGCGGTCCCGTCCCGGCACGGTCGCCGGTGACCCGGTCGGGGCGCGCGTGGCCGTCCCCGTCCACCGGGAGGGCCGCCGCGAGCCGGGCCCGCGCGTGGTCCCGGTCCAGCAGCAGACAGCCGAACGCCGCCAGCACGAAGAACATGACGACGAGGTCCAGCAGCGCGGACCGGCTCATCACCACATGCAGACCGTCGAGCGCCATCAGCGTGCCGGCCAGACAGCCCAGCGCCGTCGACCGGAACAGCCGGCGCCCGATCCGGCACAGCATCAGCACCGACAGCGTGCCCAGGACCGCGGTCATGAAGCGCCAGCCGAACGGGGTGAGGCCGAACATCCACTCACCGAGGGCGATCACCCACTTGCCCGTCGGCGGATGCGCGACGAACGCCCCGGTGTCGGAGAGCGGGATCACCGAAGGGTCGGCGAGGATCTGCGGGTCGGTGACCTTGCGGTCCGGCCAGGTGCCCTCGTAGCCGAGCCGCAGCAGTGCCCAGGCGTCCTTGGCGTAGTAGGTCTCGTCGAAGACGAGGCCCCGCGGCTGCCCGAGACGCCGGAACCGGATCACTCCGGCCAGCAAGGCGACGAGCACCGGCCCCAGCCAGTCCATCACCTTCGCGGCGCGGTACGCCCCGGACGGGCCGAGGCGTATGAGCTCCCCCCAGCGGGTCGACGGCCCCGGAAAGGGCGGAACCAGACGTTCCCGGACGCCGGTCAGGGGGCGCCCGGCGTATCCGAACCGACGCAGCCGGCCCTGCCAGTCGTCGGACACCTTCGTCGGCCGGCCGCCGTCGAGGACGGGGGAGCTCCGCACACTGCTACTCGTCACCGGACGACCCTAGACGCCGACCTGCGCGAACGACCGCGCGATCCCGCATTCCCCCGTCCGGTCCGGCGCCGGCCGTAAAACCTGGACGGCATGTCGACGGCATGTCATGAGAACGGCCCGCCCAGACCTCTCTTCTGTGAACGGCCGCCGCTCCCCCTGAGCGCCAAAGGCCGACACAACGAGGGAGGTTGGACGGTGGAGCTCGCCGCCGCACTCTTGTCCGTGGTCGCCCCGCTGGCCCCTGCTCTGGCCCCTGCGATCAAGAACTGGCTCGACAGCGTGGCACAACGCAACCGGTCCTCGGCCGGACGCGACAGGCACCCGAGGAGAGAGGAAGACAATGGCTGAGCGGGAGGCGGTGACCGCCGAGGCGCTGGGCGACCTGTACACGACGTCCCGGGCCGGCCTGACGGCGACCGCTCGGCAGGCGCTCCTCGCCCGCGGCGTGCCGGACTCGGTCGTCTCGGCCGAGGACATCGTGCAGAACGCCTTCACCAAGGCCCTGCGCGACCCGGCGTCCATCCAGCACCCGATCAGCTACCTGCGTGCGGTGATCCGCACCGAGGTGGCCAACCGGGCCCGGCAACAGGCCGATCGGAGCCGCCTGGAGGCCCGTCGCGCGGCCGATCCGCTGCGTTTCGACCCGGTGCACGCGCCGGACTTCGCCGCACTGGTGGCCAACCGGTGCGCCGTCGAGCGGGCGCTGGCCGATCTGCCGCTCCAGCAGCGCACCGCGGTATGGGCGACGAAGGCGCTGGACTGCACCCAGGGCGAGGCCGCGGCCCTCATGGACAGGGCCCCGGGCACGGTCGCCACGCACGTCTCCCGCGGCATGGTTCTGCTCCGTGCGAGCCTGGTCGCCGCCGCGGTCGCCGCGGTTGCCGCCCTCGTGGGTGTCGCGGGTCGTCTCGCCGACGGCCCGCTGCAACACACCGAACCGGCCAGGAAACCCGGCGAGGGGGCGGACACATCGCCCTCTCGGTGGTGGCACGAGGGGCGAGCCGTACTGGCGGCGCTTTACGAGCGTCGGCCGGAGTTCGCCATCCTGTCGCTCCTGTCGCTCCTGTCGCTCCTGGCGCTCCTGGCCGGGTGCGGACTCCTCTGGTGGGCCCGGCGACGCCGCACGCACAGCGGCAGGTCCGGCACGTTTCCCGGCAGGTGGCTGAGCATCCGGAGGACGAGGCGGGCGTGGCTGAGCGCCACGAGCCGGCTCGGCACGCCCTTCGTCGCGCGCGCCATCACCAGCGACGTCATCGTCTTCACGGCCCAGGGCGCATCCGACCCCGACACCGTCTCGAAGGGCATGGAACAGGTCTCCCTCCACCTGGAGCGAAAGCTGGGCCGCGTCGTTCGCCTGGAGCTGTCCGACGAGCATCCCCGCCGACAACACCTCACCCCCAACACCCGCCTGCACGACCTGTTCCGCCTGGCCGGCTGGTCCAAGGGCGAGCTCGCCGGACTGGTGAACAGGCGGGCGGCCGCCATGGGACACCCGGAACCGGCGACCGACACCTCCCGGGTGCGGCGTTGGATCGAAGCGGGAGAGATCCCGCGCGACCCCGTCCCCCGGGTGCTGGCCGCCCTGTTCACCGAACGACTCGGCCGTGTCGTGACCGTCGAGGACCTCGGACTGAGCAGGCACGGACGCACGCGGAGGCGGCCCGGCGGCGGGAGCGCGGCACATCCCGACGACGTGCCGTGGGCGCCGGAGCGGACCGCCGCGGTCCTCACCGAGTTCACGGGAATGGACCTCATGCTCAACCGGCGAGGCTCGGTGGGCGCGGGCGCAGCGCTGACCGCACGCGCCGCCACCATGCACCACCGGCAGCCCACCGAGCGTGTGGGCAACCTGGACACGCGGACACCTCACGCGACCCGGGAAGCCCTGAAGATCCTGGAGGTCGTCACGCACGCACCGCACGGGGTGCTGTCACGGGCACAGATCGCCCGCTCCCTGACGACATTCGGCACGGCCGAGGCAGCGGCCCTGTCGATGCTGATCCGCCAGGGCTACCTCCAACGCCTCCCGGACAGCAGGTACACGACCGGGCGGAACCTGGACGTCCCCGCGACCGATCAGGCCACCGAAAGCCCCTTGCTCCTGCCGCGGCCGATCCTGCCCTAGGCGCGCCCACACCCAGGGACACCACACCTGTTCGCGGGACCGGAACCGTAACCGGAAACAGAACCGCGGCAGTGACCACCTGATGTGACGTCATGGACCGATGTCGACGGATACGCCGCCCCTTTCCCCTGTGCGCAGGCTGGGCCGGGAGCGGGATGAATTGCCCTGCCGCGAACGGCGGACTCCGTCGCGGCGGCGGCAGGTTCGACGGTGGCGAAGCGATTGACGGGGCAACCGGATAGGCACGGCTTCTCTGAAAGGAACCACCATGGCAACTCCCCTGACCGCAGCCAGGGTTCTCGCCGCCCTCAGAGCCGAGGGCGTCACCGTCGTCGAGGTCGGCGGCTGGCGCACCCACAACCGCGCGGGACACGGCGCGTGGGGCCCGGTCGCGGGGGTGGTCGTCCACCACACCGTGACCTCCGGGACGGCCGCCTCCGTGGCGATATGCCGCGACGGATACGCCGGTCTCCCCGGACCGCTGTGCCACGGCGTCATCGACAAACGGGGCGTCGTGCACCTCGTCGGCTGGGGCCGCGCCAACCACGCCGGCAGGGGCGACGGCGACGTCCTGAAGGCGGTCATCGCCGAGAAGGGGCTACCCGCGCCGAACGAGAACGACACCGACGGCAACGTCCACTTCTACGGCTTCGAGTGCGTCAACCTCGGCGACGGCAAGGACCCCTGGCCGGCGGTCCAGCTGGAAGCCATGGTCCGCGCCTCGGCCGCGCTGTGCCGGGCGCACGGCTGGTCGGCCGCCTCCGTGATCGGCCACAAGGAGTGGACGAACACGAAGACGGACCCGCGCGGCTTCACCATGGCCGACTTCCGCGCCAGGGTCGCGAACCGGCTGCGCAAGGCCCCCGACACCGACACACCGATCCCCACCCCGACCGACCCGAGCCAGGAGGACACCGTGCCCAACCCCTCGATGCTGAACGAATCGAACGTCACCGATGTGGAGCTGCCCTCCGGCGAGTGGGTCGGCCTGGCGTTCGCGGACCCGGTCGTCCACTCCGGGCCGCGCCTGCACAACACCCTGGTGCACGTCTCACTCGAGGAGAAGACCCCGGACGACGCGCTCGTCGAGGGCCGCTTCTACCTGACGGACACCTCGGGCAAGCACCCGTCCGCGTTCCAGACCGTCACCCGCTACGGCGGCGGTGGCCACCAGTTCGCCCTGTCCGGCACCGTCCCGGCCGGCAAGCACCTGCGGTTCCAGCTCCGCGTGCGGACCGCCGACGCCAGCCCCCTCACGCTCCTGCACCGCACCGCGACCGGCCCCTACTGGGCCGCCTGACCCACCCGCTCCACCCGGGCGACCGAGAGGACCACATGAGGATCACCGCCCCCAGCGGACCCGCCCTGCCGGCGCGGACCCCTGACGAAGAGCCCGCCGTCGTACAGGCCCCGGCAGGCCCGGAGGATCCCGGTGCTGCGGCACAGCCCGCCACACCCGGCCCAGCCGCCGCCACCGGACCACGGAAACCCCAGCCCCCGTCCGGCCCCACCGAAGCGGCCGAACGGGAGTTACGCATCCCCACCCACCCGGCGGCCGCCGGACGCTAGGACCCGGCCCAAGTGCCCCCGCCCCGACGCCTCATGACGTCGGGGCGGGGCGCGTCCGTCGCCGGCCATGGCGACGATCCCAGCTCGGGAAGCGAAACGCATCCAGGGCTTGCACGAGTCGTACGCCTCATTCGCCGCCGTCGGCTCTCGGAGCGCTGTTGCCGGAACCCGGCCGCCGCCCCAGCCGGTCCGCTGCTACGCGCCAGGAGGCCGGTACCGGACTTGCTCGGCTGTGCGCAGGGCCGTCAGCGTTTCGTCGACGGTCAGGAGAACCGTCGTCTCGAACGAGCTGAGCGCGCCGCCTGCGCTGATCGCCAGCGCGACCGCGGCCATGGACACGTTGTCCGGAGCCTCCCAGAGGTTGTAGCCGTCGTGCGTGCCGAACGCGTACCAGAAACCGTGGAGCTTCCCGCCGACGGACTCGATGTACGACTGAGCGGCCCGTGCGCGGTCCTCCGGGTGGTCGATCAGCCGCGCCCAGGTCTCCGGCGTGTAGCTGAACCTCGATAGATAGAGCGGCATGATGTCTCCCTTTCGTTTCCGTCAAGGGATGCCCCCACGAGGGGGGAAGCGCGCAGGCGGCGGCCCGTGTCCCCCGAACGGCCGGGCCGATGACCGTCCCGCGGCTATGGCACCGTCGAACGGGGCTGGGTCTTCGGGATGCGGGAGGTGAAGAACATCGCGAGGACGGCGGTGAGGGCGAGGATGGCGAGTGCGGCGCGCAGACCGTCGAGCCTGGCGGCGGCGTTCGCGTCGAGCACGCCCTCGGTCACCTCCGTGCTCGTGCCCGCTTCGTCGAGGGCGTCCTTGAGCTGGGCGTCCGACAGGAAGGGAACGCCGCTTTCGAGTTCGACGACCGCCTGGCTCCTGACCTCGGCCGGGACCGCCGGATTCTGCTCCACGCTGGTAAGGAACGAGGACGTGAGCGCGGCGATCATGATCGACCCGGCGAGTGCCGTGCCGATCGAGGCGCCGAGGTTGGTGGCGGCGTTCTGGACGCCGCCGACCTCCGCGCTCTGTGCTTCAGGCACCGCGGACACGGTGACCGACCCGAGCTGGGACGCCAGCGCGCCCATGCCGAGCCCGATCAGCAGAAGGGGAATGGTGACGATTTCCGCGCCGGCGTCCGCGTCGAGCGCGGCCATCAGGGCCACCGCGCCCGCGAGCATCGCGAGGATCCCCAGCCGTACCACCCGCCGGGGCGAGACGTCGGGGAAGAAACGGGGGATCAGGACCGCGGCCGCCAGCAGTGTCACGGAGAGCGGCAGGATGTGGGCGCCGGTCTTGAGCGCGGACAGGCCCAGGGCCACCGACAGGTAGAGCGGTACGACGAAGAAGACGCCCATCTGGACGAGGTACTGGAAGAAGAACATCGTGAGTCCGCCGGTGAGCTGCTTGTTGTGCAGCATGGCCGGGTCGATGAGTGGTTCCCTGTGCCGCTTCACCAGGCGAGCCTCCCAGCGGAGGAAGATCCAGATCAGCAGCAGACCTGCCAGCATCAGCCACACGACCAGCGAGACCCCGAGCCAGGAGGGCGCGTCGGGCTTCGGCTGGAACCAGCCCCATTCGTCCGAGCGGAGTACGCCGTAGACGAAGATCCCGAGCCCCGCGGCGGAGAGCGCCGCGCCCACGAGATCGATGCGCGGACGTTCGCTGCTCGGCGCGTCGGCGATGCGGCGGGCGAGCACCAGGATGCCGAGCACGAGCAGCACCTCGCCGGCGAAGACCCATCGCCAGGAGAAGTACGTCGTCGCGAGACCCCCGATGAGCGGTCCGACCGCGATCGCCACGGCCCCCGCGGCCGCGACGAGTCCGTAGGCGGCGGGACGGCGTTCGACGGCGAAGTTGCCGGCCACGAGCGCCACGATCGCGGGCAGGATGAGTGCCGCGCCGATCCCTTCGAGGAACGACCAGCCGAGCAGCAGCACGGGCAGGTTCGATGCGAGCGCCGTGGTGAGGGAGCCGCAGCCGTAGATGACGCAGCCGATCGTGAACGCGCGTTTGCGGCCGATCAGCGCGCCGACCTTGCCGCCGGGGATCATGAACATCGCCATCACGAGGGTGTAGGCAGTGATGGCGCCTTGGATCCCCGTCACCGTCGTGCCCACGTCTTCGGCCACTGTCGCGATCGAGACGTTCATGACCGAGCTGTCGAGCGCCATCAGGAACTGACCGGTCGCGAGTGTCAGCAGGACGATTCGCGCCGTTGCCGAACTCTCAGCAGTGCCTGCCCTGGGTGCCATGGGTGGAATCGTCCCAGTTGCCCCGGAGGGCGGCTCCTTGACCCGCCACGGAGATCGACTGATTGGCGGACGTGAGGCCGGTGCGGCGAGAGCGGGCGGGAGCGGTCCTGGGGCGAGGGCGGGAGCGGGCGGGAGCGGTCCTGGGGCGAGGGCGGGAGCGGGCGGGAGCGGTCCTGGGGCGAGGGCGGGAGCGGGAGCGGGCTGGGGCGGGGGATCGGGGCCGACTGCCGTTCCATGTCATCGGCGAGGCGGCTCGGCGCCACCACTCCAGGGCGGTGGACCCTCTCTCGCCCGTACGGCCCACCCGGGCGGGCCGTCCCGCCGCAAAACGGCGGAAATGGAGACAGGTCAATCCCCCAGGAGTCCTGGAGCACCCATGACCAGCTCGCACGAGCCGTCCAAGCCCGATGCCGCCCCAGAAGCGCGTGACGCGGCGGGGAGCGGGCCCCAGCACGGCTCGGCGGCCGGACGGATCACGCGGAACACCGCCTCGGCGGTGCTCATCGTGCTCACCTGCATCCTGGTGCCGATCGCGCTGCTCACGGTGTGGGTGCACGACATCGCGCTGGACACCGACCGGTACGTGGAAACGGTCTCGCCGCTGGCCTCGGATCCGGCGATCGAGGACGCGGCGGTCAAGCGCATCACCCATGCCGCCGATGTGCGGGTGGACGGCAGTCAGGCCGCCTCGGACATCGCCGCGTGGCTGCAGTCGCAAGGGCTGCCGCCGCGCGCCGCGCAGGCCGTGAAGGGACTGGGCCCACAGCTCGACTCCGCGGTCGACGCCACGGTCGAGAAGGTGGCAACCCGCTTCGTGCAGAGCGACCGCTTCGAGCGGATCTGGACGAACGCCAACCGGCGCGCCCACGCCGGGGTCGTGCACGCGCTCACCGGCGAGGGCCGTGGCGCCGTGAACGTGGACGGCGGGACGGTCACCCTCGACGTCGGCGAAGCCGTCGACCAGGTCAAACAGGCGCTCGTGGACGCCGGTCTGTCCCCGGCCTCCAAGATCCCCGAAGTGGACAAGCAGATGGTGCTCCTCCAGTCCGACCAACTGGAGAAGATCCGCAAGGGCGCCCATCTGCTGGACGTGATCGGGAACTGGCTTCCCGTGCTCGTCGTGGTGATCGGCGCGTGCGGCGTGCTGCTGGCGCACCGGCGCCGCCGGGCCCTGGCCCGTACGGCTCTCGGCGCGGCCTTCGCCTGCCTGGTCGTGGCCATCGTCCTGGTGGTCGTCCGCCGCTACTACCTGGACCACCTCCCGCCCCAGGTCCAGTCGGAGGCCGCCGCCGCAGCCGTCTTCGACACCCTGCTGCACTTCCTGAGGGTCAGCCTGCGCACAGCGATCGTGCTCGGTCTGGTCATCGCGCTCGGCGCCTACCTGATCGGCCCCGGACGGCTCCCGCGCGCCATCCGGGGCACATCCGAGCGCGCCGCCGACTCCGCGGCACAGTGGGCGTACGGCCACCAGGTCCGCACCGGCCGGGCGGGAACCTGGACCCAGGCCCACCGCCGGTGGATCGCCCTGGCCGCCCTGCTGATCGTGGCCCTGGCCTTCGCGCTCTGGAACCACCCCACGGCCCTCACCATCCTGCTGCTGGTCATCATCCTGCTGGCCGTGCTCGCACTGCTCGCCCTCCTCGCCGCCACCGGCCGCGCCACCACCGACGCCGAACGGCCGGCACCCTCGCGCCCGAAGGGCACCGCCGGGTGAACGGTTCGCCACCGGTATCACCCGCCGAGGAACGCACCGAGCCCGCAGGGCGCCCCGCGGCGCCCTGCAGCCCCTCACCGATGCAGACCTGCCTCAGACAACACCCGGCGATCCGGTCCGGAGAACCCGCGGTCCGGACAGCAGGCATCGCTCCGCCGGCACCGGGGTCCTGGGCCCGGTGCCGACGGAGCGGCTTCGCCTTCCCTAGCGGGGGAGCGACCCGTTGTGAACGTCGGACGCGGACTGCCACGCCCGCACGCCCGCTCGCGACGCCTCCTTGGCCTGCTGCCACTTCACGGCCGCCTGCTGGGCCGGGGGCACGTCCATGTCGCGGATCATGCGCCGACCTGCCGTGAACACGGCGAAGGCCCCGATGGCCATGCCGACGCATGCCACCGCGGCACCGGCCGCGGTGAGCACGGCACCGGTCGTGACGAGCCGGGTGTCGATCTCGATCGTCCGATGGGACTGGTGGTGCTGGTTCATGACTCCACCATCCGACGGGAGACACGACCTCGCATCCCGACGAAGAACCTGGGACGTCAGATGGAAGCCCTTCGTCCGGATTTCGGCGTAGTGGCCCCAACAACCGCCGGGTGTCTCGGGAGAGTCGAGTACCCCCCACCCTTCCTGATGCTCGCCACGGCACGGCCACGCTCCTCACGGCGTCCGGGGTCGCGCCCCGCGTCGTGATGGAGATCGTGGGCCACTCGCAGATCAGCATCACCATGGACGTCTGCACGCACGCAGCACAGGGACCGGCTGCTCAGGAAGCGTCCCGGTCGTCGGTAACTGCCGCCGTCTGAGGCCAGAAGGGGCCCACCTCCGAAATTTCGGAGGTGGGCCCCTTCTGAACTGGTGCCCCCGGCAGGATTCGAACCTGCGACACCCGCTTTAGGAGAGCGGTGCTCTATCCCCTGAGCTACGAAGGCGGGATGGTGGCCCTGTGGGTCACTGGCGTCAGCGTACCGGATTCGGGTTGGCGGGTGTGGGGGTCAGGTCAGGGGGACGTGGGTGAAGCGGGCGGCTGTGTGGAGGTCTGTCTCGATGTGGGAGGCGGTGGAGAGCAGGGCCGGGAGGATGTCGTGGACGCACTCCTCGGCCGTGCGGCGGGCGACGTGGGTCGCCGCGTTCAGGGCGGCGATCACCTGGCCGTTCCGGTCGTGGATCGGGACCGCGATCGCGCGTACGCCCTGTTCCGGTTCCTCGTCGACCAGGGCGTAGGAGCCGGAGGCCGCCGCCGCTGTGGGGCCGGTGAGCAGGAGGCGGCCCAGTGCTGTGGAGGAGGCCGGGAGACGTGTGCCCACGGCGATGTCCACGCTCATGACATGGTTCGCGGCCGCCCGGGCCGTGTACTGGATCTCGTCGCGCCGTTCGGTCAGGACCGCCAGGGAGGTCGTCTCCTGGATGGCGTCCGTCAGCGTCGTCAGGTGGGGACTCGCGATCCGGGGGAGGGACGTGCGGGAGAGGGGCGGGAAGCCGAGGGAGAGGACCTGGGGGGTGAGCGCGAACGCGCGGTGGGGGGTGGGGGCCACCAGGCCCAGGTGTTCGTAGGTGATCAGGGCGCGGCGCGCCGTCGCCCTCGCCAGGCCGGTCGCCTTCGCGACCTCCGTGAGGGTCAGCTCCGCCCGGCCCTCGTCGAACGCCGCCAGGACCGTCAGGCCCCGGGCGAGGGACTCGATGAACTCGCGGCCCAGTTCCTGCTTGGACGCGCCCGTCCAGGTCGCCAGTCCCGCGGGGGGCGGGCCCGGCTCGGGCTGTGGTGCCCGGCGCAGGTCCTCCTCCATCGCCGCCACGGCCAGACGAAGGCGGGGGAGGAGCGTCTCGCGCAGGTCCGCCGACGTGTGCCGGCTCGTATGGCTGACGACGTTCGCCACGCACGCGATCCGGGCGGTGCGCGGATCCCGTACGGGGACGGAGACGGCCACCAGGCCCGGTTCGATCAACTGGTCGTCCAGGGCGCAGTTCTCCGCGGCCGCGCGCGCGGTCCTTCGGGTGAAGTCCTCGTCGCTCCACGCGTTCTGCGGGGGCGGCGGCACGGTCGGGAAGTCGCGGTTCTGCGGGTCCCTCGTCCTGCGGGCGCGCCAGGCCTGCCACTCCTCGTCCGTCCACTCCGTCGCGAACAGCAGGCCCGGCGCGGTGCGTTCGGCGGGGAGCAGGTCGCCGATGCGGAAGCTGAGGGACATCGCGCGGCGGCGGGTCGCCTGGTGGATGAAGCGGATGCCGTCGCGGTCGGCGACCGCCAGGGACACGGACTCGTCCAGTTCGTCGGCGAGGCGGTCCGCGTGGGTGGACAGCAGCGCGGGCAGACGCAGCGCGGCCAGGTAGGCGTTGCCGAGCTCCATGACGTGGGGGGTCAGGACCGCGTCCCGGCCGTCGAGACGGACGTATCCCATGCGGGTGAGGGTCGCGGTGATGCGGTCGACCGTGGAGCGGGCGAGGCCGGTGGTCCGCTCCAGGGCGCTCAGGCTCATCGTGCCGCCCGCCTCGGTCAGCTGCCGCAACACGGCGACCCCGCGGATCAGCGGCGAGACCGCCTCCGCCGGCGCCTGCCCTGCCCCCGGGGTCGGGACCGGAGCCGGGACCGGGGCGGATGCGGTCGTCTTCGCGGACATGGCTGCTCGGCTCTCCGATACGGCGGCGGAACTGACTGACGGTGGGCGGGTGTGGGGGTGTGGGGGTGTGCGGTGCGTGCTGGGGGTGCGTGGTGTGCGGCGCGTGGTGTGTGGTCGCGGACTGGCGGTCGGTGCTCGGTGGCGGTGGCGGTGTGTGGTGGTGGTCCGTATCCGCCGGGTGCGTCCACGCGCGCGTGCGTGTACGCGTGTGCGTAGTGGTGTTGTGTGGCGGTGTTGTGTGGTTGTACGGCGTCGCGGCAGGCCTACGGTAGCCCCGGTCCTCCCGCGGACCGCACGCCCCCGTCCGCCTGACCGCCCCTCCGTCACCCATCTCCCCGCCCCTCCACCCCTCAGGTCGGCTACCCCCGGCTCACCCGTACGCGGTAGTCGCCCTTCAGGTCCGCCCCCACCACCGAGATGCGGATGCCCCTCTTGGGGTCCTTGAACGTCTCGCCCGGTGCGAAGGGGGCGTCGGAGAGTTCCGCGTGGACGTTGGGGCTGCGGGTGCAGCCGCCGCTGTCGGTGTGGGAGTCGTAGACCGTGACCGGGCCCATGCCGGTGTCCACGTCCGCGTCGACCTTGTAGATGAGGACGCCCGGGCGGCACACCGTCTCGTCGTTGCCGCCGCGGGCGCGCAGTTCGACGGCGTAACCGGTGCGGTTGCTGAGCGGGACGAAGACCAGCTTCGGGCCGGCCGTGCGGGACAGGGGGGTCAGGGGGTACTCCGTCATGCCCGGTGCGGCCGCGCAGGAGATCTGGGAGGCGTCCAGCCAGCCCAGTTTCCACTTGTGCCAGCCGAGCAGATCGTTGTTGGCGCCCCAGTCCTCGCTCATGATGTCCCAGTGGCCGACGGCGCCCCCGCCCTCCTGGGTGTAGAGGTCGGGCAGGCCGAAGACATGGCCGTTCTCGTGGGGGAGGACGCGGTAGCCGGTGCGGTCGTAGGAGCCTGAGCCGTCGTCCTGGCGGGAGTAGACGAAGGACGCGTTCGCCACGGTGACTCCGTCGGCGACCGGTGCCTCGGCGTTGCCGGCGAACGTCACCGAAAGGACCGTGTCGAGGGCGGAGGGGCCCGCGTTCGGGGTGACCAGCACGTTCAGGAGGTCGTACGAGCGGAAGTCCACCGTCGGGTCGGCGGAGGCCACGATGTCCTGGACGAGTTCGCGATAGCCGGGGTCGAAGGGCGCGCCACGCTCTATGCCGTACTCGCGGAACGGCTTGGGCATGCGCAGCCAGCGCCGGATCGGCGTCTCGGCGCGGTAGTCGAGGCGGCCGTAGGACGCCGTGCGGAACCATTCCTCGGTCTGCGGGAAGAACTCGCGATAGCGGTTCAGCGCGCTGCCCCGGCCCGGCGCGTCGGAGAAGTCGATCATCAGGGTGAGGGCGCGGACGGTGCCGGTGGAGCGGGAGTAGCCGCCCGGCGTGGGCAGACCCTCGGACATCTGGACGGTGGCGCGGCCGTTGATCATGCAGGGGGCGAGGGCGGAGGAACGGGCCAGGGAGACGGGGCCCGCGCCGGCCGTCGTCGCACCGGGGGCCGGTGCGAGGTGTCCGGATCCGGCCGACGTGCTGACCGCGAGCGTCAGCACGGAGACGGAGGCGAGGGCGGCGACACGGCGCGGGCGTATCCGGCGGCGGAGTGGCTCGCCTGCGCGGGCCGGGGCGGTGCGCAGGGGCTGCGGCTGCATGCAGGGGGCCTTTCGCTCCAGGCAGCCGCCGATCACCGACTGCACCCTTTCGATCACCCTCCGACGGGGTGCACGCGGGCGCGCGCTGGAGGAGACCGATCGTGGATTACCGACCGGTACGGCTCCGGCGGCCTCGTCCGGGCGCACACATCCCTTGGTCGCACCCTTGGTCGCACCCCTGGTCGCCCCCTGGAAGAACCCCGGAAGCGCCCCTGGTCGCAGCCCTTCTCGGCCGCTCCTGCTTCGGCTGCGCCGCCCGCCCCCGGCCGCCCCGTTCGAGGCGTGATCCAGGTCACATCAAGAAACTTCTGGGTTTGGGAAATAACCGGGGACGCCATCCCCGTTTAGCCATGTGTCCGAGCGAAACGGGGAGTCGATCCCCGGATCGTCACGATCTCGAAACGTCCGGTACGTCAGAGCTCGAAACGCCAGAAACATCCGAAACGTCAGAAGGAGTGTGCCGTGCAGACCGCGACCGCTACCCCCACCGTGCGTAAGGTGACCCGGCCCCGTGCCGACGCTCTGCGCAACCGGGAGCGGATCGTCACCGCCGCCCGCGAGATGTTCGTCGAGTTCGGTGCCGATGTGCCGCTCGACGAGATCGCCCGCCGGGCCGGCGTCGGCAATGCCACGGTGTACCGCAACTTTCCCGACCGTGACGCCCTGGTGCGCGAGGTCGTCTGCTCGGTGCTGGACCGCATGGTCCAGGCCGGACAGGTCGCCCTCGCCGAGAGCGACGCGTTCGGGGCGCTGGAACGGTTCGTGCACGCCTCCGCCGAGGAGCGGCTCAGTGCGCTGTGCCCGATGATCTCCAGCACCTTCGACGAGCACCACCCCGACCTCGAAGCCGCGCGCGAACGGGTCGAGCGGATCATCGGGGAAGTCATGGACCGTGCGAAGGCGGCCGGGCAGCTCAGGCCCGACGTCGGCGTGGGGGACGTGATGATCGCGGTGGCCCAGCTCAGCCGGCCCCCGGCCGGTACCGGCTGCCTGAACGCCGACCGCTTCGTCCACCGCCACCTTCAGGTGTTCCTGGACGGACTGCGGGCCCCGGCCCCGTCGGTCCTGCCGGGTTCGGCCGTGACCCTGGAGGATCTGCGCCAGGCCTGAACGAGCGGTTCGCGGAACCGCAGCAGCAGTCGTCATCACCCTCGCCGGTGGTCGCCGGTGTCCGGTGATCCCGGTGGCCTCGGTCGCCCTCACTTGCCGACGGTGACCTCCGCTGACCGTCGCTGAACCTCACGAGTCATCACGCCCATCACGCCACCGAGCAACGGCCCGTCAGTGCCGACGAGTCGCCCTTTACCTCACTTCTTTTCCGTCACGAAGTCCCGAAGCGGGTATTCCCATGTCTGAAACAGCCCTGAAGGCCCCCGGTAAGACGGGTGGCCCGGACGCCAACCGCTGGAAAGCGCTGGCGTTCATCGCCCTCGCCCAGCTGATGGTCGTCCTCGACGCCACCATCGTGAACATCGCGATGCCCTCCGCCCAGCAGGACCTGGGCATCTCCGACGGCAACCGGCAGTGGATCGTCACCGCCTATGCCCTCGCCTTCGGCGGCCTGCTGCTCTTCGGCGGCCGCATAGCCGACCTGTGGGGCCGCAAGCGCGCCTTCGTCGTCGGTCTGGGCGGCTTCGCCGCGGCCTCCGCGCTCGGTGGCGCCGCCGCCAACGAGGCGATGATGTTCGGTGCCCGCGCCCTGCAAGGCGCGTTCGGCGCCCTGCTCGCGCCCGCCGCGCTCTCCCTGCTCGCCGTGATGTTCACGGACGCCAAGGAGCGCGCCAAGGCCTTCGGCATCTACGGCGCGATCGCCGGTGGTGGTGGCGCCGTCGGCCTCATCCTCGGTGGTTTCCTCACCGAGTACCTGGACTGGCGCTGGACGTTCTTCGTGAACATCCCGTTCGCGATCGTCGCCGCGGCCGGCGCGTACTTCGTCATCCGTGAGCCCGAGGGCGGCCGCAACCGCTCCGCGCTCGACATCCCGGGCGTCATCCTGTCCACCCTCGGCCTGGTCTCCCTGGTCTACGGCTTCACCCGCGCCGAGTCCGAGGGCTGGAGCGACTCCGTGACGATCGGCATGTTCGTCGCGTCCGCCGTGCTGCTGGCCGCCTTCGTGATCGTCGAGTCGAAGGTCAAGGCCCCGCTGCTGCCGCTGCGCGTGATCACCGAGCGCAACCGCGGCGGGATCTACCTCTCCCTCGGCCTCGCGATCATCTCGATGTTCGGTCTGTTCCTCTTCCTGACCTACTACCTGCAGATCGTGAAGGGCTACACGCCGGTCAAGACCGGTTTCGCCTTCCTTCCGATGATCGCGGGCATGATCACCGGCTCCACCCAGATCGGCACCCGTCTGATGACCCGGGTCGCCCCGCGTCTGCTGATGGGTCCCGGCTTCCTGGTCGCCGCCCTCGGCATGCTGCTGCTGACCCAGATGGAGGTCGACACCTCGTACACGGCCGTGCTGATGCCGGCGATGCTGCTGCTCGGCCTCGGTATGGGTACGGCGTTCATGCCGGCCATGTCCCTGGCCACGTACGGCATCGAGCCGCGGGACGCCGGTGTGGCCTCCGCGATGGTCAACACCTCGCAGCAGGTGGGCGGCGCGATCGGCACCGCCCTGCTGAACACCATCGCCGCGTCCGCGACGACCTCGTACATCAAGGACCACGTCGCCGGCGCCACCTCCAAGCCCCAGCAGCAGCTGGTGCAGCTGGAGGGCATGGTGCACGGCTACACCAGCGCCATCTGGTTCGCCGTCGGCATCCTGGTCGCCGCCGCGACCATCGCCTTCACCCTCGTCAACGCCGGCAAGCCGGACATGGGCGCGGTCGCGGGCTCGGGTGCGGAGGACGGCGAGGACGCGGCGGTGCCGGTGATGGTCCACTGACCCGGCTGGGCGACTAGCGGAGCCAGGGCAGGTCCGCACCCGCTTCATCGGGCTGAAGTCCCTCGGCGACGATCTGCATGATCTCGCCGAGGGACTTCTGCTGTTCCGGGGTGAGCCGGTCGAACACGGCGTGGCGTACGACGGCGACATGGCCCGGCGCGGCGCGCTTCAGCACCTCCAGGCCCTGGTCGGTCAGTACGGCGAACTGGCCGCGCTTGTCGGAGTCGCACTCCTCGCGGCGCACCCAGCCGTTCTTCTCCAGCCGGGCGATGGCGTGGGAGAGACGGGAGCGGGTGATCTTCGCGTACTTGGCGAGCTCGGTCATCCGCAGGCGCCGGTGGGCGGACTCGGCGAGCTTGACGAGGAGGCCGTAGTAGATGTGCGGCATACCCGCTTCACGCTGGAGCTGGCGGTCCATGTGATCTTCGAGGAGGGTCGTGGCGTGCACGTAGGAGCGCCAGATGCGCTGCTCCTCGGCGGTGAGCCACTGGGGCTCGTCAGCGGATGCGGGTGCCTTCGTCATGTACTCCACTGTAAACGTCTGCTCCTTGAAATTTAAACCAATCGGGAATATGCTGAGCGACGTTGACGTTTTAGATTTCAAGCAACCGTCGCGAAGCACTCGGCACCGGGCACTCGGAGCCACGGGGGGTTCGGAACGGAAGCGTTCGGATCCGAAGTCAGGGGCCGAGGTCCCGGAAGGAGCAGTCGCCATGTCCGCCGCACCTCAGGAGCGTGCCCTCCCCCGGGAGCGCATGCCCGCGCTCTACCTCAGCCATGGCGCCCCGCCCCTCGCGGACGACCCGATCTGGCCCGGCGAACTCGCCGCCTGGTCCGCCGACCTGCCCCGCCCCAAGGCGATCCTGATGGTCTCCGCCCACTGGGAGGAGGCCCCCCTCGCCCTCGGCGCCGTCGACCCGGTCCCCCTGGTCTACGACTTCTGGGGCTTCCCCGAGCACTACTACCAGGTGAAGTACGGCGCCCCCGGCGCACCCGAGCTCGCCGAGAGCGTCCGGAAGCTGCTGCGCGCCCCCGGTATCCCCGTGCAGGACATCCCCGACCGCGGCCTCGACCACGGCGCCTACGTGCCGCTCGTCGAGATGTTCCCGGCCGCCGACATCCCGGTCCTCCAGATCTCCATGCCGACCCTCGACCCCGTGAAGCTGATGGAGATCGGCCGAAAGCTCGCGCCGCTGCGCGACGAGGGCGTCCTGATCGTCGGCTCCGGCTTCTTCACCCACAACCTGGCCGCGCTGCGGCACACCGGCGGGGGAGTGCCTACCTGGTCCTCGGAGTTCGACGACTGGGGCCGGAACGCGCTGGAGACCCGCGACTGGGACGGCCTGCTGGACTTCCTCCACAAGGCCCCGGCCGGCCGGTACGCCCACCCGCGCACCGAACACTTCGCCCCGCTCTTCGTGACCATGGGCGCGGCGGAGATGTCCGGCGAGCTGGACGCGCAGAAGTCCGTGATCGACGGGTTCTGGATGGGGATGGCGAAGCGCTCCGTGCAGTTCGGCTGACGCCCCTGCGGGGGTCCCAGGGTTCCGTCTGTTGTCGGGACTCCGTCGGTGGTCGGGACTTCGTCTGTTGTCGGGACTCCGTCCGGGGGCAGGGTTCCCGCTGCGGTCGGGGCTCCGTCCGGGGCCAGGATGCTCTCCGGGGCCGGGTTGGGCCGGGGCCGGGGCAGGGGCTGGGGCTCCGGCCGGTCAGAGCTCCTTCTCGTACCAGGCCACGTCCCAGTAGCGGTCGAACTTGCGGCCCACCTCGCGGTACGTGCCGACGTGCCGGAAACCGAAGCGTTCGTGCAGCCGCGCGGACGCTTCGTTCGGTTGCGCGATGCCCGCGTAGGCACGGTGCAGGTCCTCGCCGGCCAGTGCGTCGAAGAGCGACTTGTAGAGGAGCGTGCCGATGCCGCGCCGGCCGGCGTGCGGAGCGACGTAGACCGTCACCTCCACGGAGGTGGAGTAGGCCGCCTTCGGCCGGTAGGCGCTGGATGTGGCGTACCCCAGGATTTGCTGTGAGATCCCCTGGACGTCCTGTGAGTCCGCTTCCGTGGCAACCATCAGGCGGTGCGGCCCGTCTTCAGGGTGGGAGAGCAGCCAAGGACGTCGCTCTTCCGGAGTGAACGCCACGGTGTCGAATGTGATGGGCGTCTCACGTACATAGTGGTTGTAGAGGCTCGTGAGGGCTTCGAGGTCACCCTCGACTCCCGGCCTGACCTGCACCTCTGTACGTTCCGACAACATCGCGCCTCCTCGCGTGGTCGGACAGGGTACTGCAAGATCATAAAAATCGGGGTGCGGGTTGGGAATTCTGTCCTGATTCCAGTCGTTGTTTCCATCAGATGCAGGGCACCCGAGGAGAGTCCGAGTCCGAGAGTGCCTGGTGTCTGAAGGGCCACCCGCTGAACCTCCATCGCAAGGGAGCACGCATGGCAACCCGTGCCGTCGCCCGTCGCAAGTCCGCCAACGGCGAGACGACCGACGCGGCCCGCAGTGTTCGCGCCCATGGCGGCGAGATCGCCGACCGCGACCTGGTCGGCATGTACCTCGACGAAATCGCGCGCACACCTCTGCTCGACGCCGCCAAGGAAGTCGAGTTGTCACAGATCATCGAGGCGGGTGTCTTCGCGCAGCAGGTCCTCGACGGCGACGAGGAGTCGCGGTCCGTCGCCACGCGCGAAGAACTTGAAGCCCTGGTCGCCGAGAGCGAGCGGGCCAAGGATGTCTTCATCCGCTCCAACCTCCGGCTGGTCGTCGCGGTGGCCCGCCGCTACCCCCGCAGCGGTCTCCCGCTCCTCGACCTCATCCAGGAGGGCAACGCCGGTCTGGTCCGCGCGGTCGAGAAGTTCGACTACCGCAAGGGCTTCAAGTTCTCGACGTACGCGACCTGGTGGATCCGTCAGGCCATCACGCGCTCGATAGCGGACCAGTCGCGCACGATCCGCCTGCCCGTCCACCTGGTGGAGGAGCTCGGCCGGATCCGTCGTGTCCAGCGCGAGTTCAACCGCGAGAACGGCCGTGACCCCGAGCCCGCCGAGATCGCGACCGAGCTCGGCTCGACGCCGGAGCGCGTCACGGACGTCCTGGACTGGGCCCGTGACCCGGTCTCGCTGAACATGGCGGTCGACGACCAGGGGGAGACCCAGTTCGGCGACCTGCTGGAGGACACGTCCGCGGTCTCGCCGGAGCAGTCCGTCATGACCCTGCTGCGCAGCGAGGAGCTGGACGGCCTCATCGACCGTCTCGAGCCGCGCACGGCTTCCATCATCAAGATGCGGTACGGCATCGACGACGGCCGCGAGCGCACCCTGACCGAGGTCGGCAAGGAACACGGTCTGACGCGGGAACGCATCCGCCAGATCGAGAAGCACGCCCTGCTGGAACTGAAGAAGCTGGCCCGCGACACGGGCTTCGAGGCAGCGGCGTAAGGCGCCTGAACCTCCGCCGGCCGAACGGGGCATGACGCTCCGTCGGGCGGCGCGGGCTCTTGGCCTGCCCTGCCGATCGTCGAGGGTCGATGGCCGGTCGCAGCTTGTCGGTGGTCGACTGGGGTTGGCGCCGGTGCAGCGGGCGGTGGGCATCGGGCCATCACCCCGTCGGGGGCCGGGAGGCGGCCGGCGAGAGGCACGGCGCGTGAGTCGTTCGGCTGACGTGCATCGAGTGCGTCGAATACATCGGGTACGTGCGGTGCCTGGCGGCTGAAGCCGGTGTTTTCGCCGCGTCGGTGCGCGGGCCGAGTCGGAGTCGCCACGAGGCTCGCGGCGTGGCTCGCGGCCGAATGGGCGCCTGCGTTACGGCCCGGAGTTGCGGCGAATGGGCTTGAGGCGCCTGGTGGTGCCGGGTTCCCGCCCGCGTGCGCCGGGTGGTGGAGAGCCGCGCAAACATGGCGGAGGAACGCCGCTTCAATGGCGAGAACCGCGGGAACAAGACTTCTGGGCACGGGAGTCCGAGTCGGCACAGGAGTTCGGGCCGACCCGACCTCGCAGCCCTTCCCGAGATCTCCGCCGCACATGAGCCAAGTCCCGACGCACATCCCCCCGGCGCCGGGACTTTCCCCGAGCCGGGCTTCGGTGCCTCTCCCCCCAGGCGCCGGGGCCCGGCTCCTCTTCGTACCCGGGCCGTCCGACTTCCTGTCCGGGCGGGGATTGCGGGCGCACACGCCCCGCCGGGCATATGACACGGGGAACGGGCACGCTGGGAGGGCGGGGCACCCCGTACCTGAACCACGGGGTGGCCCGCCCGAATGGCAGATTGTGCCACATGGGCATAGCCTGCCGACGTGATCAGCTCGACCTCCCACTCCGCTTCGGCTTCGCTGACCGAGCGGCGCAAAGCGGCGACCCGTATGGAGATCGCCCGTGCGGCGGCAGGCCTCTTCGTGAGCCGGGGCCTGAAGGCCACCCGTGCCGAGGACATCGCCCTGGCCGCGGGCATCGCCCCGCGCACCTTCTACCGGTACTTCGCGACCAAGGAGGAGGCCGTCGCCCCGCTCTACGCGTCGGGCGCGCAGCGCTGGGCGGAGGCGGTACGCGAGGCGCCGGCCGAACTGACCGTGCCGGAGGCCCTGGAGCACGCGGTGCGGTACACCCTCGTCCCCGGCCGTGGAGTGTCGGCGGCGTCCTGGGAATGGGTCCGCACCCTGATCCGACTGGCCGGAGCCAGCCCCGCCCTGGGCAAGGTCTGGGCGGAGGTCTGCCACGCCTCGGAGGCGACGCTCGCGCAGGTACTGGCGGAGCGGACGGCGGTGTCGTCGTCGTCCCGTACACCGGCTTCCGAGAACCTTTCCGAGAACCTTTCCGAAAACACTTCCGAGAGCACCTCCGAGGCCATGTCCGACGGCACTTCCGGCGCCGCCGCCGATGCGGCTTCCGCCCCCACGCCCGCCTCCGACAACGTTGCCTCGCCCTATCAGCGTTTCACCGCGGCGGTGGCCGGGGCCGCGGTTCGGGTCGCGGTGGAAAGCTGGGCGGTGACCGACTCCCCTCCCACCGGCCGGCAGGGCCCGGCAGAGCTGGCGTTGCGCAATCTGCGGGCCCTGCGCGGGTTCGCGTGGGAAGAGAGCCCGGCGGAGGAGCCCTAACCCGCGCCCGCCGCGCCCGCCGCACCTGCCGTGCCTGCCGTGCCTGCCGCGCCCGCCGTGCCTGCCGTGCTCGCCTTGCCCACCGACCGGCTCAATCGTCCGCCCAACTCCCGTACGCACTGCACAAGTTCCGGCGGCCCCTGGACCGAGAACTCGCAGCCCAGCGTCGCCAGTCGCATCGCCACCCACTCGACCGGGTGGTTGGTCGTCCCCCGCAGTCGGCATCCGCTCCCGCCGTCGGTGTCCGCCGCCGCGTCAGGGTTCGCGACCGGCGTTCCCAGCCACGTCGGCAGGCGTGTCGTCACGAAATCCGCCGGTGCCTCGAACGTGACGTCGAGTTCGTACTCGTAGGCGTCCGGGCGGAGTTGGATGGACCGACGGAGGTATTCCGCCGCGCTCCCCGTCGGCAGCTCGCGCGGAGTGAAGCGGGCCCCGGTCGCGAACGGGTCCTCGACCCGGTCCACCCGGAAGGTCCGCCAGTCGTCGCGGTCGAGGTCGTACGCCACGAGGTACCACCGCCGGCCCGTGGACACGAGCCGGTACGGCTCGGTCAGGCGACGCGACTCAGTGCCGTCCTTCGTGCGGTAGGCGAACCGCAGCCGTTCCTGCCCGGCCACCGTCGAGGCGATGACGGTCAGCGTCTCGGGTGCGATGCTCGCGCCGTCCCCGCTGGTCAGCGGTGTGGTCGCGGCCTGGAGGGTGGCGACGCGGTGGCGCAGCCGGGCCGGCAGCACCTGCTCCAGCTTGGCCAGGGCCCGTACGGACGCCTCGTCGACGCCCTCCAGCGCGTGACCCGCCCCCGCCCGCAGTCCGACGGCGATCGCCACCGCCTCCTCGTCGTCGAGCACCAGCGGCGGCATCGCCTTGCCCGCGACCAGCCGGTACCCACCGTCCGAGCCCAGGGTCGCCTGCACCGGATATCCCAGCTCACGCAGCCGGTCGATGTCCCGTCGGACGGTGCGGCGGGAGACCCGGAGCCGGTCGGCGAGCTCGCCGCCGGGCCATTCGCGGGGCGTCTGGAGGAGCGAGAGGAGCTGGAGCAGCCGAGCCGGAGTGTCCGTCGTCATGCATCCGAGGATGCCGTAGAACTAGGACACGATCTGACCTAGTGCGGTCCTACTGTCACACCATGACCTCCACGGAGACCTCCCTCGAGACCTCGCCCGAGTCCTCGCCCGACCCTCGAACGGCGCAGGCGGCGCCGGGTGACCGTCGTCGCTGGCTCGCGCTCGCCATCGTGATGACCGCGGCCTTCATGGACCTCGTCGACGTCACGATCGTCAACATCGCCATCCCCTCCATCCGGCAGGACGCGGGCGCCTCCTGGAGCCAGATCCAGTGGATCACCGCCGGTTACGCGCTCGCCTTCGCCGCCGGGCTCATCACCGGCGGCCGGCTCGGTGACATCCACGGCCGCAAGCGGCTGTTCCTCCTCGGCATCGGCGGCTTCACCCTCGCCTCCGCGCTGTGCGGGTTCGCCGCGAACCCGGAGATGCTGGTCGCCTCCCGCATCCTGCAGGGAGCCATGGCGGCGATGATGGTGCCGCAGGTGCTGTCGATCGTGCACGCCACCTTCCCGGCGCACGAGCGGGGGAAGGTCTTCGGGCTCTTCGGCGCGATCGTCGGGCTGGGCGCCGTCTCCGGGCCGCTGCTCGGCGCGCTGCTGACGGAGTGGAACCTGTTCGGTCTGGAGTGGCGGCCGATCTTCCTCATCAACCTGCCGGTCGGCATCGCGGGACTGATCCTCGGCAGCCGCTTCATCACGGAGTCCAAGGCGCCGAAAGCGCTGAAGCTGGACCTCGTCGGCGTCGTCCTGGTCACCCTCGGCCTGCTCATGCTGCTCTACCCGCTCACCCGCGGCCGCGAGCTGGACTGGCCGGTGTGGGGGTACGTGTCGATGGCCGGCTCGATCGGCGTCTTCGGGGCGCTGGTCGCGTACGAGCGGCGCAAGGGCGCACGGGACGGCTCGCCGCTGATCGAACTCTCCCTCTTCCGGGTGTGCAGCTTCGCGGCGGGCGTCGCCGTGCAGACCGTCTTCGGAGTCGGTCTCGGTGTGTTCTTCCTGGTCTGGACGCTGTACATGCAGACCGGCCTGGGCTGGAGCCCGCTGCGGGCGGGTCTGACCGGGGTCCCGTTCTCGCTCGCCGTCTCGACGGCCGCCGGACTGTCCGTGCAGAAGCTGGTTCCGCGCTTCGGGCGCAAGGTGCTGCAGACGGGCGCCCTGACCATGGCCATCGGCGTACTCCTCTACATCTGGGAGTCCGAGCGCTACGGCCTCGACATCGCCCCCTGGCAGATGGCGCTTCCGCTGGTCGTGATGGGCGTCGGCATGGGACTGATCGTCGCACCGCTGACGGACGCGGTGCTGTCGGACGTGCCGCGCGAGCACGCCGGTTCGGCGTCCGGGCTGATCAACACCGTCCAGCAGATGGGCAACGCGCTCGGGCTCGGTCTGGTCGCCGTCGTCTTCTTCGGCCGGATCGGCGACCGGCTGACCCCGGCCGAGGTGGGCCCCGCCTTCGTGAACGCCTTCGAGCACGCCCTCGGTTGGGTGGCCCTGGTGATGTTCGCGATCTTCCTGCTGATGTTCGCCCTGCCGAAGCGGCCGGCCCAGCACGTGGAGGGCGGCGCCGATGACGCCCCGGAGGCGGCCCCCTCCGGGGACCGGGAGCGCGAGCTCGTCGCCTGAGCGGACGTTCCCGCATGAGGGGCCCGTCACCCGAGTGGTGACGGGCCCCTCACGCGTGTTCTGCGCGGGAGTGTCCTGACGCGGGAGTGGTGACGGGGCCCACGCGCGCGTGCCCTGGCGCGGGAGTGGTGGCGCGGGAGTGGTGGCGGGCTCCACGCGCGTGTGCCGTGGCACGGGAGTGGTGACGGGCCCCACGCGCGCGTGCCGTGGCGCGGGAGCGGAAGCGGAAGTCCGTTCCTGTCCGGGACGGCAATCCGGTCATCCGGTCATGGCCATGCTCGGGGCGTCATGGCCACGCTCCGGCCGGAAGTCCGTTCATGCCCGGATCACGTCCGAACCTGTTTACTTTCCGGAAATCCGGGCGTAGCCTCCGTGGCGAAACCACAAGTTCGGGCATAAAGCTGGTAACGGCCGGAGGACAACAGACATGTATGCACCGGAGCGGCAGCAGGAGATCCTGCGGCTCGCCCGTGACGGCGGCCGGGTGGACGTCCTGTCGCTGGCCGAGGAGTTCCAGGTCACGGCGGAGACGATCCGCCGCGATCTGAAGGCCCTCGACCGGGCCGGCCTGGTGCGCCGCGTGCACGGCGGTGCCATACCGGCCGGACGCCTCGACTTCGAACCGGACCTCGCCGAACGCGAAGGCACCTCCGCCGACGAGAAGGACCGCATCGCCAAGGCGGCCCTCACGGAACTGCCCGCCGAGGGCACGGTGATCCTCGACGCCGGCACCACGGTCGCCCGCCTGGCCGCGGCCCTCCCGCTCGAGGCCGAACTCACCGTCGTCACGCACAGCCTGCCCATCGCGGCCCGCCTCGCGGATCACCCGGGCATGCAACTGCACCTCGTCGGGGGGCGCGTACGGCACCGTACGCGCGCCGCCGTGGACGCGTGGGCGCTGCGGGCGTACGGCGAGATCCGCGCCGACGTCCTGTTCGTCGCCGCCAACGGGTTCTCCGCCGAGCACGGTCTGACCACCCCCGACCTCGCCGAGGCCGCGGTGAAGCGGGCGGCCGTCGCCGCCGCGCGCCGCGTGGTGCTGCTCGCCGACTCCGCCAAGCACGGCCAGGAGCACTTCGCCCGCTTCGGCGACCTGAGCGACGTGGACCTGCTGATCACCGACAGCGGGCTGAGCCCCGACGACGCGGCCGCCATCGAGCGCGGCGGCACGGAAGTAGTACGCGCATGATCCTCACCGTCACCCCCAACCCGTCCCTGGACCGCACCTACGAGGTCCCGTCCCTCGACCGCGGCGAGGTCATCCGCGCCACCGGCGAGCGGATGGACCCGGGCGGCAAGGGCGTGAACGTCTCGCGGGCCGTCGCGGCCGCCGGACGGCGTACGGTAGCCGTCCTGCCCCTGGGTGGTGCGCCGGGCGCGCTCGTCGCCGACCTGCTCGACGCGCAGGGCATCGAGGTCGCGCCGGTCCCGGTCGCCGGAGCCACCCGCTCGAACATCGCGCTCGCGGAGTCCGACGGCGTCCTGACGAAGATCAACGCACCCGGGCCCGAGCTGTCCCCGGAGGAGCAGGAACTGCTCCTGGAGACGGTCCGCGAGCAGTCCCGCGACGCCGACTGGATCGCCTGCTGCGGCAGCCTGCCGCGCGGCCTCGCGCCCTCCTGGTACGCCGAGGTGGTCGCCCGGGCGCACGCCGGGGGAGCGCGCATCGCCCTGGACACCTCCGGGCGTGCGCTCCTGGAAGCGCTGCGGGAGCGGCCCGACGTGGTGAAGCCGAACGCCGAGGAGCTCGCGGAGGCCGTCGGGCGCCCCCTGGCCACCGTCGGCGACGCGGTGAAGGCGGCCGAGGAACTGCGCGGCATGGGCGCCCGTGCCGTGCTCGCGAGCCTGGGCGCCGACGGACAGCTGCTCGTGGAGGACACGGGTACCTGGTTCGCGAGCGCCCGCGTCGACGTCGTACGCAGCAACGTGGGTGCGGGCGACTCCTCCCTCGCCGGCTTTCTCGTCGCCGGCGGCAGCGGCCCCGCCGCGCTCGCCTCCGCCGTCGCCCACGGAGCTGCGGCCGTCCAGTTGCCCGGCAGCGTGATGCCGACCCCGGACGACCTGGACCCGGCAGCGGTGACGGTCACGGCGCAGGTGCCGGTCGACCGTGAACTGAAGGAGCCGGTGTCATGACGACGAACCCCCCGGTGCCCGCGCCGACGACGACTTCCGCGTCGTCCCTACGGATGAGGACACCTGTGCGGTCCGTGATGCCGAGGACGCCTGCGGTGTCCGTGCTGACGAGGACTCCTGTGGTGTCCGCGTTGCCGAGGACCCCCGCGTTGTCCGCGCCGGCGACGACCGCGGCGTCCTTCGTGGCGACGACGGCTCCCGCGTTTCCCGGGCTGCCCGGCGAACCGGTCGTCGAGCGGCGAAGCTCCTCGTTACTCGCCGCTCGACATGGTCGGCGGGGCCGCCCGAGGCGCCCTGCCGATCAGGGGAGGCATGGCCCGAACCCGCCTGCCACCCCGCGGAGGCGGGGTTTCCCCGGCCCCGCCTCCGCCCCCCTCACCTCCCCCCAATGCACCGCCGCAGCAACCCCCGTCCCCGTTTTCCCCACCCTCGCCCACCACCCCACGCCCCGGGCGATACGCGTGCGAAGGAGCCCGCGATGAGCGACATGATCACCGCGGACCTGGTCGATCTCGACCTGTCCGTCGAAACAAAGGAAGCGGCGGCGCGATCCCTCGCCGAGCGCATGGTCGCCCTGGGCCGGGTGACCGACCTGGAGGGCTTCCTCGCCGATGTGGCCGCCCGTGAGGCCCAGATGCCCACCGGCCTCGACGGCGGCATCGGCATCCCGCACTGTCGCAGCGCCCACGTCACCGAACCGACGCTCGCCTTCGGGCGCAGCGCCACCGGCATCGACTTCGGTGCCCCCGACGGACCCGCCGACCTGATCTTCCTGATCGCCGCCCCCGCCGGCGCGGACGACGCCCATCTGACGATCCTGTCGTCGCTCGCCCGGCAGCTGATGAACGCCGAGTTCACCGACGCGCTGCGCTCGGCCGGCGACGCGGCGGCCGCGGCGGGGCTGATCCGCGGCGACGCGGCCCCGAGCGCCGACGCCCCGGCCGCTGAAGCCCCGGCCACCGACGCCCCGGCCACCGACGCTCCGGCAGCCGAGGCCGAGGGCACCACCGCAGACTCCGTGTCGGCGTCGGCGGCGGCCTCCGCCGACGCCGGCACGGCCACCGGTAAGGACACGGACGCCGAGGCCGCGCGTCCCTTCCGGATCGTCGCCGTCACCTCCTGCCCGACCGGCATCGCCCACACCTACATGGCGGCCGAGTCCCTGGAGAACGCGGGCCGCGAGGCAGGCGTCGAACTGGTCGTCGAGACGCAGGGCTCGGCCGGCTTCACCCGGCTCGACCCGGCCGCCATCGCCGCGGCGGA
The DNA here is from genome assembly GCF_045040885.1 of Streptomyces sp. NBC_00016. Lineage (NCBI taxonomy): Bacteria > Bacillati > Actinomycetota > Actinomycetes > Kitasatosporales > Streptomycetaceae > Streptomyces > Streptomyces sp. NBC_00016. The sequence continues at coordinate 5,667,332 of NZ_CP108304.1, forward strand.
CGGCGTGATCTTCGCCCACGACGTCCCCGTACGCGACAAGGACCGCTTCGCCGGCAAGCCCACCGTGGACGTCGGCGTGAAGGCGGGCATCAACCGGCCCGCCGCACTCATCACCGAGGTGCGCGGGAAGGCGGCGCGCGGTGAGGTGAGCGCGTCGGCCAAGGACGGGACGCCTGTCGAGCGGACCGGCGAGTCCGGCGACAGCTACGGCACCAAGCTGCGCAAGTGGCTGATGACGGGCGTCAGCTACATGGTCCCGTTCGTCGCCGCCGGCGGTCTGCTGCTCGCTCTCGGCTTCGCGATCGGCGGCTGGGAGATCAACAAGGCGCCCTCGGTCATGGAGCACTTCTCCTGGACCCAGGTCGACAGCTGGGGCGCCCTGCTGTTCCAGATCGGCGGCGTCGCCTTCGGCTTCCTCATCCCGGTCCTGGCCGGCTACATCGCGTACGGCATGGCGGACCGGCCCGGTCTCGTGCCCGGCTTCGTCGGCGGCATGATCGCCTCCAACATCGCCGCCGGCTTCCTCGGCGGCCTGGTCGCCGGTCTGCTGGCGGGTGGCATCGTCCTCGCGATCCAGCGCATCAAGATCCCGCCCGTGCTGCGCGGCATCATGCCCGTGGTGGTGATCCCGCTGATCTCCTCGCTGATCGTCGGCTTCCTGATGTTCGTCGTGATCGGCAAGCCCATCGCCGAGGCCCAGAAGGGCATGACGGACTGGCTGTCCGGCCTCTCCGGCACCAACGCCGTCCTGCTGGGTGTGCTGCTCGGCCTGATGATGTGCTTCGACCTCGGCGGCCCCGTCAACAAGGTCGCGTACGCCTTCGCCACGGCCGGCATCGCCGTCCAGGACCCCAGCGACTCCGCGATGAAGGTCATGGCCGCCGTGATGGCCGCGGGCATGGTCCCGCCGCTGGGCATGGCGCTCGCGACCACCGTCCGCAAGAAGCTCTTCACCCCGACCGAGCGCGAGAACGGCAAGGCCGCCTGGGTCCTGGGCGCCTCCTTCATCTCCGAGGGCGCGATCCCGTTCGCCGCGGCCGACCCGCTGCGCGTCATCCCGGCCTCGATGGCGGGCGGCGCGGTCACCGGCGCCCTGTCGATGGTCTTCGGCGCCACGCTCCGCGCCCCGCACGGAGGCATCTTCGTGGTCCCGCTGATCGGCAACCCGTTCCTGTACCTGGTCGCCATCGCGGCGGGCGTGTGCGTGACGACGGCCGTGGTCGTCGTCCTCAAGGGCCTGCGCAAGCCTGCCCCGGGCGCCGTCGAGCCCGGTACGACGCAGGAATCCGCGGCTGCCACGGCGGCGGAGGCCAAGCAGCCGGTGGCCGCCTAGCCTGCGACGGGCCGCGGCCGACTCCGGCCGCGGCCTCCTGCCGTGGGTTGAAGCTGCCCCCGCGGGGCGAAGCCGCCTGCGGCAGGTTGCGGCTACTGGTGACCATCTGCGGTGATTCATGGATCTCCGCACCGAACAGGCCTATCGCGCGGTCTGAGTGATCTGCGTGATGTGTGCGGCATGCGAGATACATCACGGTCCGGGACACAGGTCCCGGACCGTGGTGTCTACTGGTCGGTATGCCCGTGCATCTAACGTTCCCTCAGCTGGCGGTCCTGACGGTTCTCGCCGTGGCGTCCATCGCCTGGCTGATCTTCGTGACCCGCATCCTGCGGCGCAGCCGCTCGGGCAGCGAGGCCCGCATCGCGCTCCCCACCCCGCCGGTACTGCCCGCCCTCCCGCGCCAACGACAGTCCGGTCCCGGCCGTGAGGCCGTCGAACTGACCCCGGCCGAGCGGGACGCCTTCGCCGGCCTCGTACGACAACTCGGCGGGGGCCGCTGACCGACGGCCGGGCGGGGCCGCTGAACGGCTCAGGAGACCTGCGCCGCCCGGCGTTCCATCGCGTCCCGGGCCGCGGCCTCGGACACGTACACCTCGCACATGTGCCGCCCGTCGGGCGTCGCCGTGTGCTCGACCTCCCACAGGGAGATCTCCCGGCCGTCCCCCAGCAGGAACGCGTGCTCGTAGAGCGAGTAGCCCAGCCCGATCCTGCCCGCGCGGCAGGGGCGCCCGAAGGCCTGGGTGATCTGGTGCGCGAACGCCGACTTCAGCAGCGCGGCCGTGTCCGCGTCGGGCTGGTCGGGGTTCTCCGCGCGGCGCAGCAGTCTGCGCGCGTGGTCCGCCGAGTCGTCCGGCACGTACACATGCCGGGGTCCGGGGATCGGCGACAGCTGCACCAGCACCGGCAGTTCGAAGTCCGGGGTGTCCGACGGCAGGGGCAGCCGGGCCGTGGCGGCCCGCAGCTCCTCCTCGTCGACGTACACCTCGTGCTGCGGCTCGCTGCCCGGCGCGGTGTTGTGCACGAGCTCCCACAGCGTGAGCGCGCAGCCGTCGGCCAGCAGCCAGGTGTGCCGGTACGTCTCCCGGTGCAGGCCCGCGCTGTGGTGCGCGGAGTGCAGGGAGCTGTCATGCGCGAGTGCGCAGTCGAGCCGCCGTAGTGCTTCGTCGGGCAGCTCGAACGAGTTCAGGGCGCGACCGAGCAGTCGCGCGAGGTGCTCCTCCGGAGACTCGGGCGACTCGGCTGGTTCGTACGCTGTTGTCTCGTACGGAACGCTCAAGGTTTCTCCCGGCGTTGCTGCATGTCACCTTGTGGGTGCATACCGTAGCCCCTCGGTCGGACATCATGTCCGGGAACCGAGAAAACGTACGCCGTGAAAACGCCGGGGCCGCGCGAAAAATTCCCGCACGGCCCGACGGCCCATCAGAAATCGCCGGTCAGAGGGCATCTCCGGCGATCAGGAGGAGCTCCCCGCGGTCCACTCGGACCAGGACAGGTTCCACCCGTTGAGCCCGTTGTCCGGCGACACCGTCTTGTCGGGCGAGTTCTTGACGATCACCACATCGCCGATCAGCGAGTTGTCGTAGAACCACTTGGCGGGCGTGTCGCCCTGCGCGCCCTGCGCGTCCGCGAGCCCCACGCAACCGTGGCTGGTGCCCGTACGGCCGAAGGGCGGATTGCCCCTGTCGTACCAGTAGTTGCCGTGAATGAAGGTGCCGGACTGCGTCAGGCGCATCGCGTGCGGCACGTCCGGGATGTCGTACTCGCCGCCCAGGCCCACCGTCCGGCTGTTCATCCGGGTCTGCGTGAACTTCTCGGAGATCACCATCTGCCCGTTGTAGGTGGTGTGCTCCGGGCTGCCCGACGAGATCGGAACCGTCTTCAGGGTCTGCCCGTCCCGCACCACCGTCATGGTCTGCGTGTCGACGTCGACCGTGGACACCTGCGACCGCCCGATGGTGAAGGTGACCGTCTTCTTCTGCACCCCGAACACGCCGTTGGCGCCCTCGACCCCGTCCAGGTCGATCTTCATCGTCACCTTGGAGCCGGCCTTCCAGTACTCCTCGGGACGGAAGTCGAGCCGCTGCGCCCCGAACCAGTGCCCGACCACCTGCTGGCCGCTGCTGGAGGTGACCGTGATGTGCGACTGCACGGCCTTCGTGTCGCTGATGGTCTTGTCGAAGGTGAAAGACACCGGCATTCCGACGCCGACCGTGGTGCCGTTGTCCGGCGTGTACGTCCCTATGAAGCTGTTGGCCGAGGAGACGGTGGTGAAGATGGAGTTGGCGGCGGCGGTCTTGCCGTTCGCGTCCTTCGCGGTCGCCGATATCTGGTACTTCGTCCCGCGCTCCAGCTGCTCCTTCGGCTTCCAGGTGCTGCCGTCGGCCGACAGGGAACCCTCGACGGCCTGCCCCGACCCGGCCACCGTCATCTTCACCTCGGTGAGCCGGCCGTCGCTCACCTTCACGCCGGTCGCGTTGATCGACGCGCTCGTCGAGCCGTCCTTCGCCGAGATGACGATCTTCGCCGTGGACGTCTTGACGCTGCTCGTGCCGCCCTTGGCGTCCCCGTCCTTGTCCTTGGCGTTGGCGCTGCCCCCGCAGGCGGTCAGGGTCAGGGCACCGACCACCAGGACGGCACAGGCTCCGACCGCGCGCCGCACCGCTATGTCCGCCGTTGTCACGGGCTGCTCCAGCTTCGTGTGATGTGAGTGATCCGCTCTGGTACGTGGAGAAGGAGGGATCCGGCGGCCGGTGGGGTTCCCTCCGGTCGCCGTTGGCACCATCACGTGACGGAACCGGGACAATCGCCTTTCCCGGCCCGCGCGTTCACCGGCCCCCGTACAACTCCTCGTACGACGGCCACGCCCCGCCCGGACCGGACACCGGCTCGGCGGCGCGCACGGCCCGTACGATCGCGCGCGTCACCACGTCGGCACCCGCCGCGAGAACTTCGTTCGGAGCGAGCGGGTGGCCGGGGTCGAGCGGGCGCGCGCCCGTCGCGAGCGTGAAGACGGTGTCCCCGTCGTTGAGCAGATGCACGGGACGCACGGCCCGCGCGATCCCGTCGTGCGCCGTGCCCGCCAGCTTCTGCGCCTGCGCCTTCGTCAGGTCCGCGTCGGTGGCGACCACCGCGAGCGTGGTGTTGAGCAGGGGAGGCGCGTTCTTCGCCGTGGCCTCGGCGAGACGCCGGCGCGCGCTCTCGTGCACACGGGCCTCTGGATACTCGGCGCGCCCCTGGAACAGCTCCCCGTACAGCACACCCGTCTCCGGATCCGTCACCGATCCCGCGGCGTTGACCACCACCAGCGCGGCCACCGTGATCCCCGAGTCGAGAAGCACGCTCGCGCTGCCGACCCCACCCTTCAAGGGCCCGACGACGGCACCCGTCCCCGCGCCCACGCATCCCTCCCGCACCCGAGTCCCCGGAGCGGTCGCCGCAGCCGCCTCCACGGCCGCCCGGCCGGTGGCAGCGTCGGGGCGGGCCCGGAAGTCGCCGCCCCGCGCCAGGTCGAAGACGCAGGCGGCGGGCACCACCGGCACGACGTGCGCCGGGTCCGTGCCGACGGGAATCCCGCGCCCCTGCTCCTCCAGCCAGGCCATCACGCCGGACGCCGCGTCGAGCCCGTAGGCGCTGCCGCCGGTCAGCACGATCGCCTCGACCCGCTGCACCACATTGCGTGGATCGAGGGCGTCGGTCTCCTTCGTGCCGGGACCACCACCGCGTACGTCCACGGCGGCCACGGCACCGCCCTCCGGTGCGAGGACGACCGTGGTGCCGGTGAGCCAACCGTCGCCGGTCCGCGTGGCGTGTCCCACGCGCAGGCCGGCGACGTCCGTCAGAGCATCAACTGTCATGGGGGTAAGTCTTGCCCGACCCGCGTCGCGCGTGGCGGTGTCACGCCCCGTCACATCACCGCGCTCGATGCTTGCCCGGGGCTCTCCCGTGACTCCCGCGCGACCAGGCGCGCCGTCAGGGTCGTCCCGGTCGCCACCGCCAGCGCCGACACCAGGCCGGCCGCCAGGACCGCCCACTCGCCGAGGAAGGTGCTGCAGATCACCAGCAGAGCGGCGACGGGCAGCACCAGTTGCTGGGCCAGGCCCACCTTGAAGTGGCGTGCGTGCAGGATCCAGACCGCCAGCAGGTACAGCGCCGTCGGCAGGGTGACCGCGGCCGACGCGGCGAGCGTCGAGATATGGGCCTCGCCGACCGCCTGCTCGACGGCCACCTCCAGACCCGCACCGATCGCGGCGGCCGAGGCGAAGACGACGTAGTGCCCGTAGCCCCAGAGAAACGCCTGCCTGTTGGAGCGCAGATGCCCATGGATGGGCACCACGAAGTAGATCCACCAGGCGGCGAAGACGATCAGTAGCCCGCCCACCGCGATCGGCAGCAGCTCGCCCAGCGCGTCGTTCTCGTCGATGCCGGACTTCACGGCGACCGTCGCCGCCGCGATCGTCTCGCCCAGCACGATGATCGTGAACAGCCCGTAGCGCTCGGCGATGTGATGCGGATGCCAGGACGTCGGATGGTCCTTCTCCGCGTAGATCGGCACGCACATCTCCAGCGGCGCCATCACCAGGAACAGCCATGCCCTGCCGTCCTCCGGCAGGATCAGCAGCCCCAGCCACCCGATCTGGCAGATCAGCACGCCCGCCGCGTACCGCAGCGCCATCGTCCGCTCCGCGCCCTCGGCGGACCACGCGACGCGCAGCCACTGCCAGCTCAGCGCGAACCTCATGATCGCGTAGCCCAACCAGACGGCCACGAACTCGTGGTCCTCGAACGCCCGCGAGATGCCCGCCGCCAGCACCAGGACCCCGGCGATCTGCACCAGCGTGACGATCCGGTACAGGACGTCGTCGTTGTCGTACGCCGACGCGAACCAGGTGAAGTTCATCCACGCCCACCAGATGGCGAAGAAGACCATCGCGTAGTTGAGGATTCCCTCGCCCGCGTGGGACTCGGCCACGGCGTGCACCAGTTGGATGCCCGCCTGGGCGATGGCCACGACGAAGCACAGGTCGAAGAAGAGCTCGAGGGGCGAGGCGACGCGGTGCGTCTCGCCCTTCCCGCGCGCGGTCAGGCTGCGCAGCGGCTTCAAGCGGACGGGCGCCGGGGAGGCGGTGGTCCGGGGAGGAGGGGGAGAGGCCGACGGGGGCGTACTGGACGTCATGGGGACCAGCACAGCAGACAACGGGCGGAAAATCTTGTGCGGAATCCGCAGGCTCGCGCGGTGCGTGGCCTGCGGCCAGGCCCTGACCCGAGCGGGTCCCGGGGCCGTACTCTGGAGGGATGAGCACCCCCTCCGCCTCCGAGCCGCGCGACCCGAAGGCCGCGCTGATCTTCGACGACCCGCTGGACCGGCAGTCCTCGGACGACACCGACCGAGGTTGGGGCGAGCGTCCGTCCGCAGAGGGCGACAGCGTCGCCGACCTGAAGCGCTTCCTGGACGAGAAGCCGCCCCACCACGTCTGAACCCGACGGGCGGTGCCGGTCCGGCAGGCGCGGGAGCCCTGGCGGAGCACCGCCCGCAGGGCCCCGTCGAGCGCCTCTACCGCTCGTTGTGCCCCGAGCCCCGCTGGGCGACCAGCGCGTCGCGGATCTCCTTGAGCACCTCCAGCTCGGTCAGCTCGACGATCTCCTGCGTGCCCTCCTTGGCCTTCCTGCGGGCCTCCATCTTCGCCAGGTACTTCGACATGGGCAGGACCATCAGGAAGTACACGACGGCAGCGGTGATCACGAAGGTGAGGGTCGCGCCCAGGACGGACCCCCACAGGATCCGGACGCCCGTCGCGCTGTCCCCCGTGCCGGTGCAGGGGCCCTTGAGACAGGAGTTGTAACTGTCCAGGTTCTTGGTGCCGACCGCTCCGATGAGCGGGTTGATGATTCCCTTCACCACCGAGTTGACGATGTTCGTGAAGGCCGCGCCGATCACCACCGCGACTGCCAGATCGACGACGTTGCCACGCATCAGGAAGGCCTTGAAGCCCTGCCAGACGCTTGCCTTCTTTTCGCTCACCTCGGGGACACTCCTCGCATGTACAGGTTGTGGAACAAACAGCTCCGCAACCTACGTCAACGCCAGGAGGGCCTGTCCAATTCGGTTCCTCGGACGAGGGGCTTGACGTCACCACAGGGTCACCGCCAGCCGAGCCGTCGCACTCGCCCCCGCCAGGCGCGCGGCGGTGGACCGGGGCACCGACAGGACGACCAGCGCCCCGTCGTCCGCCGCGCCGGCGGCGCCGTCGGTGTTCAGCGGCTCCGGCACCTTCGTCACCAGTGCCCCGCGCGCGACCACACGGGCGTCGCCGCCCGCGCCGTCCATGCCGCCCAGCGGCGTCGGCTCGGCGGCGATGACATCGACCCGGTCACCGGGGCGCAGCAGCCGGACCGTGGCCGCGTCGGCGATCCGTACCGGTGCCGTCACCTTCTCCCCGGCGCGAGAGTCATGTGCAGGGGCGTGTAGTGGAGCATGCGCGCGGGGGTGCGCGCGCCCGCCCGCGTCCGCGCGCGCGGCCCCACCGGGATGTCCTCGGGCCGGATCGCCGTCCCGGGGGCCGGACGCCACGAGCGCGGCGGCGGTGATGGCGAGCCCCAGGGCGAGGGCCCGCCGCCGGCTCCGTACGAGCCGTCCCAGCCGGTACCGCCCGCCGCGGACCCGCACGGGAGCGAAGGGCGGCACCTCGCAGGTGGCCGGAGCATCCGTGCCGGGTGGGCGCGTCGCGAAGGAGAGAGAGGACGGGGCGGGCGGAGGAAGAGGGGTAAGAGGAGAGGGCGGAACGAGGGAGTCGGACACGGGATCACCACCTGCGACGAGGTACGGGTTTGCGAAGCCACGATGAGCCTTCGCGCCGCCGCTCGCCGGAGCCGGTGGACCACCGCCGTGTTGTGGACAACTCCCTCACCCGAAGGAGAACTTCCGCGCCCGAGGCTCCCTTTCCCGCTCAGCTCCCTGCACCCGCTACGGCAGCTCGAAACCCGGATTCAGCCCGCCCAGCGCGTTCGCGCACAGGCAGTCGCGCTCGTCGGCGGAGGGCAGCGCGGCCACCGCGTCGAACAGCACGTCCCGCAGCCGGTCCACGTTCGCCGCGAACACCCGCAGCACCTCCTCGTGCGACACGCCCTCACCGCTCTCGGCGCCCGCGTCCAGATCGGTGACCAGGTTCAAGGACGTGTAGCAGAGCTCGAGTTCACGAGCCAGCGCGGCCTCCGGGTGACCCGTCATGCCCACCACCGACCAACCCTGCGCCTGGTGCCACAACGATTCGGCGCGGGTCGAGAACCGCGGCCCCTCGATCACGACCAGCGTCCCGCCGTCCACCGGCTCCCACTCCCGGCCACGTGCCGCCTTCAAGGCCGCCGAGCGTCCCGCGGGGCAGTAGGGGTCGGCCAGGGAGACATGCACCACGTTGGGCACCGTGCCGTCGGGCAGGGGCAGCCCGTCGAAGTACGTTCCGATCCGCGACTTAGTGCGGTCGACCAGCTGATCGGGCACGAGCAGCGTGCCGGGCCCGTACTCCGGGCGCAGGCCGCCCACCGCGCACGGGCCGAGGACCTGGCGCGCCCCGACCGAGCGCAGGGCCCACAGGTTGGCCCGGTAGTTGATCCGGTGGGGCGGCAGATGATGTCCGCGTCCGTGCCGGGGCAGGAAGGCGACCCGCCGGCCGGCGATCTCGCCGAGGAAGAGCGAGTCGCTGGGCGGTCCGTAGGGGGTGTCGACCTGGAGCTCGGTCACGTCGTCGAGGAACGAGTAGAAGCCTGAGCCGCCGATCACACCGATCTCTGCGTGCGCCTTGTTCGCCATGCGTCGCACCCTAGCCGCCCCGGGAAACGCCGAAGACCCCGTCGTCGTAAGACGACAGGGTCCTGTGAGCGCGCGCCTTACGCGGCTGAGCTGCTGCCGGTCGAGGTGCCGGTGCTCGACGACTTCGAGTCCGAGGTCGAGGACGTCGAGGTCGACGGCTTCGAGTCGGAGCCGGACGTCGACGACTTCGAGGACGACGCCGGCGAGCTGCTCGACGAGGAGCCGCGGCTGTCGTTGCGGTAGAAGCCGGAGCCCTTGAAGACGATGCCGACGGCGGAGAACACCTTCTTGAGGCGGCCACCGCAGTTGGGGCACTCGGTCAGGGCATCGTCGGTGAACTTCTGCACCGCCTCGAGGCCCTCGCCGCACTCGGTGCACTGGTACTGGTAGGTCGGCACTGTCTTCCTCCTGGCACTCTCACTCAGTGAGTGCTAACGACGGTCTATCTTGACGTATTCCGGGGGATCAGTCCACTGTCACCGGCACGCGGTGACCGACGCCACGTGCGACGGTACGCGCGCGGGGGCGTGTCTCCAGCCGTGAACGCAGTGCCAGCAGGGTCACGAGGGCCAGCAGGGTGCCCCCCAGGGGCACCAGGAAGCCGGCGCCGCCCCAGAAGCGGTCCTCCAGCTGTCCGGCGATCGTGACGGCGGCCGCCTGCCCGAGCGCGACCGCGCCCGTCAGCCAGGTGAACGCCTCGGTGCGGGCGCCGGCCGGAACCAGGTCCTCGACCAGCGTGTAGCCGGTGATCAGCGCGGGCGCGATGCACATGCCGACCAGGAGGCCGAGGCCCGCCAGGACGGGCACCGAGTGCGCCGCCCACAGGCCGGAGGCGACGAGCGCCAGTGCGGCGTAGGCGACGACCAGGCGCCGGCGTGGGGCGACCTTCCAGGCGATGGCGCCGCAGACCAGGCCGGAGAGCATGTTGCCCGCGGCGAAGGTGCCGTACAGGACGCCGTTCAGGCCGGGCTCGCCGATGGACTCGGTGAACGCGGCCAGCGAGACCTGCATGCCGCCGAAGACGGCACCGATGCCCAGGAAGGCCACGATCAGCACGCGCACTCCGGGGACGCGCAGCGCCGAGGCATGCTCCACGCGTGCGTGCCCGGCGACGGCGACCTGGGGCTGCGTGCTCTTGCTCGCGGCGAACAGCAGGCCGCCGAGCAGCGTCAGCGCGGCCTCGGTGACCAGGCCGGCGGCCGGGTTCACGGCGGTGCACAGGGCGGTCGCCAGCAGCGGGCCGAAGACGAAGGTGAGCTCGTCGGTGACGGACTCGAAGGCAGCGGCGGTGGTCATCAGGGGCGAGCCCTTGAGCCGCGCACCCCAGCGGGCCCGCACCATGGGCCCGATCTGCGGTACCGAGGCGCCCGTGGGTACGGCCGCCGCGAACACCGTCCACAGGGGGGCATGGCTCAGGGCGAGCACGGTGAGGGTGAGGCCCGACAGTGTGTGCAGGAGCACGCCGGGGATCAGCACCGCGCGCTGCCCGTAGCGGTCGGCGAGCCGCCCGCTGTAGGGCGCGCACAGCGCCATGGAGACACCGGTGACGGCCGCGGCGGCACCGGCCGCGCCGTACGAGCCGGTGGTGTGCTGCACGAGCAGCACGATGGAGATGGTGAGCATGGCGAACGGCTGGCGGGCCGCGAAGCCGGGCAGCAGGAACGTCCAGGCGCCGCGGGTGCGCAGCAGCTGTCCGTATCCCGGGCGGGACGAGGCCGACGAGTCCTTCGACGGCTCGGTGGTGACCGTGGATGCCACGGCCCGTGCCTTTCTGCCGCCTGGTAGCGCGACCCCGTCCGGAGGGCGGGGGCGCCGAGAGCTGTCCTCTTGCGCGTGCTGCGGTAGATGCCGGTGCTCGCCGCACGAGGTGTCCCGGCCGCCATACGGTCGCGCCAGCTCTGCGTCAGGCAGAGTTGGTTCGATCAAGGTGTGCCTTCATCGTACAGGGATCAAGGCGCGTCATCCCTGTGAAAATGAGCACCGTAAGGCTGGCCGCCTCCGAATGAAGGGGGTGTGAACGGTGCGAAACATGCACTTAACGCGCGCCGCCGCCCGTGCCCAGCCATCCGGCGAGCTTGCCGCCGTGCCCGACGGCGCGCAGTCGCCGTTCGGCCGCGTCGCGGACCGGGTCGGTGGCGACGACGAGGAGTTCGTCGCCGTGTCGCAGTACGGTCGTCGGCAGCGGCACGAACGACGTCCCCTCGCGCACGACGAGGGTGACGGCCGCCCCGGCCGGCAGTCGTAGCTCGTTGACCTCGACGCCGTGCATCTTCGACCCCTCGGGGATCGCCACGGACAGCAGGTGCCCGCGCAGCCGCTCCAGGGGCGCCGACTCGACGCCGAGGTCGGCGGCCTCGGGATCGCCGCCCAGGCGCAGCTTGCGCGCCAGCCAGGGCAGCGTCGGCCCCTGGATCAGGGTGTAGACGACGACCAGGACGAAGACGATGTTGAAGATGCGGCGGCTGCCGTCGACGCCGTTCACCATGGGGATCGTCGCCAAAATGATGGGGACGGCGCCGCGCAGCCCGGCCCAGGACATCAGCGTCTGCTCCTGCCAGGGCACCCGGAACGGTGTCAGGCACAGCACGACGCTGAGCGGGCGGGCCACCATGGTCAGCACCAGGCCGATGACGAGCGCGGGCAGCACGTCGTCGCCCAGCTCGTGCGGGGTCACCAGGAGGCCGAGCAGCACGAACATGCCGATCTGGGCGATCCAGCCGAGCCCGTCGGCGAACCCGCGGGTCGCGGGCCAGTGCGGCAGTTTCGCGTTGCCCATGACCATCGAGGCGAGGTAGACGCCCAGGAAGCCGCTGCCGTGTGCCAGGGAGCCCGCCGCGTACGCGGTGACCGCGATCGCCATGACGGCGATCGGGTAGAGGCCGGAGGCGGGCAGTGCGACGTGCCTGAGGCCCCAGGAGCCCAGCCAGCCGACCGCGAGGCCGATGGCGGCGCCGATGGCCAGCTCCAGCGCTATCTCGCCCACCAGCACGTACCAGTGCTCGACGGGGCCCGCCGTGGAGAAGGCGACCACCAGGATGACCACCGGGGCGTCGTTGAAGCCGGACTCGGCCTCCAGCGTGCCCGTCACGCGCGAGGGGAGGGGGATCTTGCGCAGGACGGAGAAGACCGCCGCCGCGTCGGTCGAGGACACCACCGCGCCGATGATCAGCGCCTGTCTCCACTCCAGCCCGGTCACGAAGTGTGCGGCCGTGGCGGTGACGCCGACGCTGACCGCGACGCCGGCCAGTGCCAGCGCCGTGGCGGACGGCAGGGCCGGTTCGACCTCCTTCCACTTCGTGCCCAGGCCGCCCTCGGCGAGGATCACGACCAGGGCGGCGTAGCCGATGACCTGGGTCATCTCGGCATTGTCGAAGTGGATGTTGCCGATGCCGTCCTGGCCCATGAGGACGCCGATGCCCACGTAGACGAGCAGGCTGGGGAGCCCGCTGCGCGAGGAGATCCGGACCGCTGCGACGGCGACGAGCAGGACGAGCGAGCAGACGAGCAGGAGCTGGTTGAGGTGGTGGACAGTCAGCGGCGGTTCCCTTCACTGGCGCGCGCGGCTTGCGCGCGGGCGCACATGTGCTTCGGATACATCGGACACGAAGCTGCGAGCTTCGCACCCAACTACTTCGTTACCTTACCTAACTCTTGACGATTTCTTGACGCTCGGCGAGGGAAGATCGAACATCCCTCCGTACCGGTACCCGACTCCGCGTCAAGTGGCACAAGGCCCTGCGCCTATGGTTGCTCCAGCACTCCAGGACCGCCTGCCGCTCGCGTTAGGACAGCAAGGACAGCGATGCCCCCCAACACCACCGCCACATCGGGTGACAAGCCCGGCAAGTCCGGCAGGAAGAAGGGGCGCAAAGCCCGTTTGATCGTGCTTGTGCTGGTGCTGGCCATCATCGGAGGCATTGCCTACGGCGCCTACTGGTCCATCAGCACCGTCCGCGCGTCCTTCCCGCAGACCAAGGGTTCGATCACACTCGAGGGCCTGACCGGGCCCGTCGACGTGAAGCGGGACGGCTACGGCATCCCGCAGATCTACGCGGACTCCGACGAGGACCTGTTCATGGCGCAGGGCTATGTCCAGGCCCAGGACCGGTTCTACGAGATGGACGTCCGCCGGCACATGACCTCCGGGCGGCTCTCGGAGATGTTCGGCAAGAGCCAGGTCGACAACGACGAGTTCCTGCGCACCCTGGGCTGGGACCGTGTCGCCAAGGAGGAGTACGACAGCAAGCTGTCGGCCGACACGAAGAAGTACCTCCAGGCCTACGCCAAGGGGGTCAACGCCTACCTCAAGGGCAAGGACGGCGCCGACATCTCCCTGGAGTACGCGGCCCTGGGGTTCACCAACGACTACAAGCCCACCGAGTGGACCCCGGTCGACTCGGTCTCCTGGCTGAAGGCGATGGCCTGGGACCTGCGCGGCAACATGCAGGACGAGATCGACCGCGCCCTGATGACCAGCCGCCTCGGCCCGGCCCAGATCGCCGAGCTGTACCCGCAGTACCCGTACGACCGGAACCAGGCGATCGTCCAGGACGGCCAGTACGACGAGCTGACGAAGACGTTCGAGCAGAGCGACGGCCAGAGCGACTCCGACGACAGCTCCACGGACGGCACGGGTGCGTCCTCGGACTCATCCTCGGGCAGTACGGAGGGCTCGGCCCTCCAGAGCCAGCTCTCGGGCCTCTACAACGTCCTGGACGACCTGCCCACGGCCGTCGGCGTGAACGGCAACGGCATCGGCTCGAACTCCTGGGTCGTCGCCGGCAAGAACACGATCACCAATATGCCGCTGCTGGCCAACGACCCGCACCTGTCGGCGTCGCTGCCGTCCGTCTGGTATCAGATGGGCCTGCACTGCCGCGCCGTCTCGAGCAAGTGCCAGTACGACGTCTCCGGCTACACCTTTGCGGGAATGCCCGGTGTGATCATCGGCCATAACCAGACCATCTCCTGGGGCATGACCAATTCCGGCGTCGATGTCACCGACCTCTACCTGGAGAAGCTCTCCGGGGACGACGGCTACCAGTACGACGGCAAGGTGAAGCCGTTCGTCACGCGCGAGGAGACCATCAAGGTCGCCGGCGGCGAGTCCAAGAAGATCGTCGTCCGGGAGACCGAGGACGGGATGCCCCTGCTGTCCGACCGTGACGACGAACTCGTCGATGTCGGCAAGAAGGCCACCGTCGACACCGCGGCGCCCGACCGCGGCGACGGCTACGGCGTCGCCCTGAAGTGGACCGCGCTGACAGCCGGCACGTCCATGGACGCCGTCTTCGACATCGACAAGGCGAAGGACTGGGACAGTTTCCGCAAGGCGGCCGAGAAATTCGACGTGCCCTCGCAGAACCTCGTCTACGCCGACACCTCGAACCACATCGGCTACCAGCTGCCCGGAAAGATCCCCACGCGCGCGAAGGGCGTCGACGGCTCGATCCCGGCGCCGGGCTGGCTCTCCAAGTACAAGTGGAAGGGCTACATCGACTTCGATGAGCTGCCCTACGAGTACGACCCCGCCCGCGGCTACATCGTCACCGCCAACCAGGCCGTGGTCGACAAGGACAAGTACCCGTACACGCTCACCACGGACTGGGGCTACGGCGCGCGCAGCCAGCGGATCACCGACCTGATCAAGGGCAAGATCAAGGGCGGCGGCAAGATCTCCACCGACGACATGCGCCAGATGCAGCTGGACGACGACAGTGAGATCGCGAAGCTGCTCGTGCCCGTGCTGAAGAAGATCAACCTGGACTCCCCGGACGTCCGTGAGGCACAGAAGCTGCTGGAGAACTGGGACTTCACCCAGGACGCCGACTCGGCCGCGGCCGCCTACTTCAACGCGGTCTGGCGCAACATCCTCAAGCTGGCCTTCGGCAACAAGCTGCCCAAGGAGCTGCGCGTCGAGGACCAGTGCCTGTGGGTCGACCCGGTCAACACCACAGGCCCGGTCGACGACACCGAGAAGGTTCGTGAGTGCGGCCAGCGCGACGCCGACCAGGCGCAGCCGGACGGCGGCGACCGCTGGTTCGAGGTCGTGCGCAACCTCATGACGAAGACGGACAGCGACTGGTGGACGACGCCCGACTCGGGCACCCGTCCCGGCGCCGACCACGACCGCGACAAGCTGTTCGCGCGGGCCATGATCGACGCCCGCTGGGAGCTGACCGCCAAGCTCGGCAAGGACATCGACACCTGGAGCTGGGGCCGGCTGCACCGCCTGTTCCTGAAGAACCAGACCCTGGGCACCAGCGGCCCCGGTTTCCTCCAGTACATCCTCAACCGCGGCCCGTGGAAGCTCGGCGGCGGCGAGGCGACGGTCAACGCGACCGGCTGGAACGCGGCCGGCGGTTACGGCGTCGTATGGGTGCCGTCGATGCGGATGGTGGTCAACCTCGACGACCTCGACAAGTCGAAGTGGATCAACCTCACCGGAGCCTCGGGACACGCCTTCAGCGCTCACTACACCGACCAGACGAGCAAGTGGGCCAACGGTGAACTGCTCGACTGGTCCTTCTCGAAGAAGGCGGTCGACGACAGCACCAGCGACACCCTCGTGCTCAAACCCTGAGCTGCCGACCGTCCGGAAGGGGCCCTCCACGCGCGCGTGGAGGGCCCCTTCCGGCATGAGGGCGGCCCCTTCCGGCATGAGGGCACGGTGGTCAGGTGAAGCGTCGTGTCCCCGAGGGCGTCACCACCGCGTGCACCGGCCGGTCGTGCGTCTCCCCGGGGACGTGCTCGACGACCTCGGCGTCGTACAGGAGCACCACCAGCGCGGGGTGGGCCCCGGAGGCCGCCAGCCGCGCCAGTACGCGGTCGTACGATCCTCCGCCGCGCCCCAGGCGTGTTCCGCGCGCGTCTACCGCCAGTCCCGGCAGCAGCACCACGTCGGCGGCCGTCACGGCGTCCGGGCCGAGGCGCTCGCCGGCGGGCTCCAGGAGGGCCATCTTCCCGCCGTGCAGGACCCGCGCGAGAGCGCCTTCGCCGGTGTAGGCGCCCCAGTCCAGGTCGTTGTCGGGCAGCAGCGCGGGGAGCAGCACCCGCACGCCCCGCGCGCGCAGCGTGTCCAGCAGCGCCAGGGTGCCCGGCTCGGTACCCACGGAGACGTATGCCGCGACCGTGCGCGCGTGCGTCAACTCGGGCAGCTCCAGGGCCCGCTCGGCCAGGGCGACGGCCGCCGCGCGCACGTCATCGGGCGTCAACCTGTTTCTCACGGCGAGGAACCCTCGCCGCAACGTACGTTTGTCAGACTCTGGTACGCCTTCGAGGTGGCTCATATGTCGCTCCCGTACTTGTCCCACACTGCTCCAATGCGTTCATATGATCATCAATTAACCGGAGCCGCAGATCCCTCTCAAAGTCACCGGATAAGGTTGCCGACATGACGCAGTCGCACCCCAGGATCAGCAAGGCTGTCATCCCCGCAGCCGGCCTCGGCACCCGGTTCCTGCCGGCGACCAAGGCCACTCCCAAGGAGATGCTGCCGGTCGTGGACAAGCCGGCTATCCAGTACGTGGTCGAGGAAGCCGTCTCCGCCGGCCTCGACGACGTCCTCATGGTCACAGGCCGCAACAAGCGCCCTCTCGAGGACCACTTCGACCGCAACTACGAACTCGAGTCGGCCCTGCAGAAGAAGGGCGACGCCGCCCGGCTCGCCAAGGTCCAGCAGTCCAGCGACCTCGCGACCATGCACTACGTGCGCCAGGGCGACCCCAAGGGACTCGGACACGCCGTCCTGTGCGCGGCCCCGCATGTAGGGCAGGAGCCCTTCGCCGTCCTGCTGGGCGACGACCTGATCGACCCCCGCGACCCGCTGCTCCAGCGGATGATCGAGGTGCAGGAGCGGCACGGCGGCAGCGTCGTCGCGCTCATGGAGGTCGCCCCCGAGCAGATCCACCTCTACGGCTGCGCGGCCGTGGAGGCCACCGTGGACAGCGACGTCGTCAAGGTGATCGGCCTCGTCGAGAAGCCGGACCCGGCGGACGCCCCGTCGAACTACGCGATCATCGGACGCTACGTCCTCGACCCGAGTGTGTTCGGCATATTGCGGCAGACCGAGCCCGGCCGCGGCGGCGAGATCCAGCTCACCGACGCCCTCCAGCAGCTCGCGCAGGACGAGAAGGTCGGCGGCCCCGTCCACGGAGTCGTCTTCAAGGGCCGCCGCTATGACACCGGCGACCGCGGCGACTACCTGCGTGCCATTGTCAGACTCGCGTGCGAACGTGAGGATCTGGGTCCGGACTTCCGGTCCTGGCTTCGCAGTTACGTCACCGAGGAGATGTAGCCACTTTGAGCACCGCCGCGCACCGCCCCACCGGCCGGGACCAGCTCTGGTCGGTGGACGAACACCTGGAGGACATCCTCGCCACCGTCCGCCCCCTGGAACCCATCGAGCTGCAACTGCCCGACGCCCAGGGCTGCGTCCTGGTCGACGACGTCATGGTGCCGGTCTCACTGCCGCCCTTCGACAACAGCTCCATGGACGGGTACGCGGTGCGGGTCGCGGATGTCGCGGGCGCGAGCGAGGAGTTCCCGGCGGCCCTGGACGTCGTCGGGGACGTCGCGGCGGGACAGGCGGCCGACCTGCTGTACGTGGGACCCGGCCAGGCCGCCCGGATCATGACCGGCGCCCCGCTCCCGGCGGGCGCCGAGGCCGTCGTTCCCGTGGAGTGGACCGACGGCGGACTCGGCGAGGGCCCGGTCAGCGGGATGCGTGCCCGCAGCCTCGCCCCCGAGCAGGCGTCGGGGCACGTGCGCGTGTACCGGCCCGCCGAGGCACGCGCGCACGTACGCGCGAAGGGCAGCGACGTGAAGGCGGGCGACCGCGCCCTCGACGCCGGGACCGTCCTCGGACCGCCCCAGATCGCCCTGCTCGCCGCGATCGGCCGGGGCACCGTACGCGTGCGCCCGCGCCCGCGCGTGGTCGTGATGTCCACCGGCAGCGAACTCGTCCAGCCCGGCGAGGAGCTGGGCAGCGGCCAGATCTACGACTCCAACAGCTTCGCCCTCACCGCGGCCGCCCGGGACGCCGGCGCCATCGCCTACCGGGTCGGCGCGGTCGCCGACGACGCCGAGACGCTCCGCTCCACCATCGAGGACCAGCTCGTCCGCGCCGACCTCGTCGTCACCACCGGCGGGGTGAGCGTCGGGGCGTACGACGTCGTCAAGGAGGCCCTTGAGCACGTCGGCGACGAGGACGAGGCGGGCAGCGGTGTCGAGTTCCGCAAGCTCGCCATGCAGCCCGGCAAGCCCCAGGGCTTCGGCTCCATCGGCCCCGACCACATCCCCCTGCTGGCCCTGCCGGGCAACCCGGTGTCGTCGTACGTCTCGTTCGAGCTGTTCGTGCGCCCCGCCATCCGTACCCTCATGGGCCTCGAGGACGTCCACCGGCCCACCACGCGCGCGAAGCTGATCGCCGACAAGGCGCTGACCTCGCCGAAGGGCCGCAGACAGTTCCTGCGCGCCACCTACGACGACGGCACCGTCCGCCCCGTCGGGGGCGCCGGCTCCCACCTGGTCGCGGCCCTCGCGCACGCCGACTCGCTGATCGTCGTCCCCGAGGACGTGGAGTCCGTCGAGCCCGGTGCCGACGTCGAGGTGGTCCTCCTCGGCTGAGTGGCCCTGGTTGGGGGTACCGTGTCGCGCACAACAGGCCCGGACCGGGAGCGCCACACCACCATGAGTACGCAGGACCGACTGACGCACATCGACGACGTGGGCGCTGCCCGCATGGTCGACGTTTCCGGCAAGGACGTCACCGCGCGCACCGCGCGTGCCAGCGGGCGGGTTCTCGTCTCGCCCCGTGTGGTCGAGCTGCTGCGCGGCGAGGGGGTACCCAAGGGGGACGCGCTGGCCACCGCGCGGATCGCGGGCATCATGGGCGCCAAACGCACCCCGGACCTGATCCCGCTGTGCCACCCCTTGGCCGTCTCCGGTGTGAAACTGGATGTGTCGGTCGCGGACGACGCCGTGGAGATCACCGCCACGGTGAAGACGACGGACCGCACGGGCGTCGAGATGGAGGCGCTCACCGCGGTCTCCGTCGCCGCGCTCACCGTGATCGACATGGTGAAGGCGGTCGACAAGGGAGCGGTCATCACGGACGTGCGCGTGGAGGAGAAGACGGGCGGCAAGTCGGGCGACTGGAGCCGGGCATGACACTCGACACGTCGGCCGGTGGCGCGCTGCTCGCTCCGTACAGCGCACTGGTCGTGACCGCCTCCAACCGGGCCGCCGCCGGCGTCTACGAGGACAGGGGCGGCCCGCTGATCGCCGAGGGCCTGCGCGGCTTCGGGTTCGCCGTCGACGGGCCGCAGGTGGTCCCCGACGGGGATCCGGTGGAGGCGGCGCTGCGGGCCGCCGTCGAGGCCGGGTACGACGCCGTCGTCACCACCGGCGGCACCGGCATCTCGCCCACCGACCGCACCCCGGAGGCCACCCGCGCGGTGATCGACCACGAGGTGCCGGGCATCGCCGAGGCCATCAGGGCGTACGGCCGGGAGAAGGTGCCCACCGCGGCGCTCTCCCGGGGCCTGGCCGGTGTGTCGGGCGGCACGCTGATCGTCAACCTGCCGGGCTCCACCGGCGGGGTGAAGGACGGGCTGGCCGTCCTGGAGCCCCTGCTGATCCACGCCGTCGACCAGATCCGTGGCGGCGACCACCCCAGACCGAGCCACGGGGGTGCGAGCTGAACACCTCATCCTGGCCCGTCGAACTGGTGGAGGGCGACATCGTCCTGCGGCCCATAAAGCTGCGCGACCAGCGGGCCTGGCGCGAGGTCAACCGGCGCAACCGGGACTGGCTGCGCCCCTGGGAGGCGACCATCCCGCCGCCCGCGCCCAGCGGGCCGATCGCACACCGGCCGACCTACCGCCAGATGGTCCGGCATCTGCGGTCCGAGGCGAACGCGGGCCGGATGCTGCCGTTCGTGATCGAGTACCAGGGGCGGCTCGTCGGGCAGTTGACGGTCGCGGGGATCACCTGGGGGTCGATGTGCTCCGGGCACGTCGGCTACTGGGTGGACGAGTCGGTGGCCGGCCGCGGTGTGATGCCGACGGCCGTGGCGCTCATCGTGGACCACTGTTTCCGCACCGTCGGACTGCACCGCATCGAGGTCTGCATTCGGCCGGAGAACGGGCCGAGCCGCCGGGTCGTGGAGAAACTCGGATTCCGTGAGGAAGGGCTGCGGCCGCGCTATCTCCACATCGACGGCGCCTGGCGTGACCACCTCGTCTTCGCGCTCACGGCGGAGGAGGTCCCGGAGGGACTGCTGAACCGGTGGCGGCGCACACGCTCGCAGAAGGCGTCCAATTGAATTAGCCGATTAGCCGAATGCATGTTCGAAAATGATCGGTTGATCGCACCGGTCGCAAAAAAAGTTCGAAATATCAGCCAGATCGTGCGACACACCGGCCCAATTGGCGGATGGCCTCACGTAAACCCCTCTACCGTGTGAGGCGTGAGCAGCAGCGGCCTCATCTACGCAGTCATTGTCGGGGCCTGGGCCGCCTACTTGGTGCCTATGTGGCTCCGTAGGCAGGACGAGCTGAACGAGGCCCGTCCGACGGAACGCTTCAGCACCGCCATCCGGCTGCTGTCCGGACGGGCGGGAATGGAGCGCCGGTACGCCAAGGACCTGCGGGCGCGCTCCACCGAGGAGGGGGAGTCCGACGCCGACGTTCCGGACGCCGTCACCGCATCGGTGGACGTCCGGTCCTTCGCCATGCCTCCGACCCGCCCGCAGGTGAAGGCGCCGGTCCAGGAGCGGGTTCAGGAACGAGCTCAGGACCGAGCCCCGGAGCGCGGACAGGAACGAGCCCCGGAGCGCGGACAGGAACGAGGGGCGGGGCGTCCGGAGGCCGGGCGTCCGGAGGCGGCGCGTGAACCGGCGGCCAAGCCCGCGCACGACCACCGTGAACAGGGCGCCAAGGCCGCACGCGAAGGCGGCGCCGTTCCGGCCGGCCGTCGGGCGCCGGTCGCCCGGCGCACGCCCGCCGAGCAGGCGTCCGCCGCGCGCGCCCAGCGCTCGAAGGCGCTCGCGCGCCGTCGGCGCACCACCGTGATGCTCTTCCTCGCCTTCACGCTCGGCGCGATCGTCGCGGCGGTCGGCGGGCTCGCGTTCCTCTGGGCGCCCGGAGTGCCCGCCGTCCTGCTCAGTGCGTACATCGGGTACCTGCGCGCCCAGGAGCGCCGTCGCTTCGCCTTCCAGATGGACCGCAGGCGCGCCGAGGTCGCCGCGCAGCGGCTGCGGGAGCGTCAGCCGCGCCGACGCGCGCCCGCCGCGGCGAACGCCTCGTCCGTCGACACCGGCCCCGACGCCGGCGCAGAGGAGCCGCACGCGGCCCCCGAGCCGGAGACCGACCCGGGTCTGCTGGCGCTCGCCGCGGACCGCAGGGCACTCGTCGAGCAGACCGATCACGCGGAGTGGGTCGACCAGCAGCGCGAGCGGCAGCGCCGGCCCGGCCACGGCGAGAGCTGGGACCCGGTCCCGGTACCGCTGCCGACGTACGTGACCGCGCCGGTCGCGCCCCGGGCGACCTCCGACGTTGACCTCGGGGCGCCGGACGCCTGGAGCTCGGCCCGTTCGAGTTCGGTGGCGCCCGAGCACGAAGCGGCGGACGCCGGGGACGCACCGGCCGGGGAATCCGGCGAGGCGGACCGCGCGGAGGACCGGGAAGCGGACGGCGACGAGCGGAGCGACGCCCGGCGCGCGGCCT
Organism: Streptomyces sp. NBC_00016; assembly: GCF_045040885.1. Classification (NCBI taxonomy): domain Bacteria; kingdom Bacillati; phylum Actinomycetota; class Actinomycetes; order Kitasatosporales; family Streptomycetaceae; genus Streptomyces; species Streptomyces sp. NBC_00016. The sequence goes on from NZ_CP108304.1 coordinate 5,689,200, forward strand.
CCGCCCGACGCTCGCGCGAACGCGGCCGCACCCCGCTGTTCGACCAGTACGAGGACGGCGAGCGACCGCTGGCCGCCAACGAATGAGAGGCCCCGCATCCCGCGCCCGGCCTCGGGGAACGGATTTCCAAGCAGGCCGACCGGGGTGCTAGAGTTTCACTCGTTGCAAGGGCCTGTGGCGCAGTCTGGTAGCGCACCTCGTTCGCATCGAGGGGGTCTGGGGTTCAAATCCCCACAGGTCCACGCAGCATAGAGCCCCCGCCGGGTAACCGGCGGGGGCTCTATCGTGTTCGCGCTCGGTCGGTCGGTCGTCGCCGGTGGTTCAGGTCTGGTGGCAGGTCCGGTGGTTCATGACCGGGGCGGGCGTAGAGCCGGTGTCGCCGATGTCACTGCCGTGGTTGTTGCGAGCAGGGCGCAGGCTGCCGTTGCCCAGGTGAGTGCCTGCCAGGGCAGGGCGATGGTCGGTGGGGCCGACAGCAGGTGCAGGGCGGCGCTCAGGCCGGTCAGGTTGACGGCCGTGACCAGGAGGCCCAGCAGTGTGCCGACCGCCACGGCGATCAGTGCCTCGGTGGCGGCCAGTCGCAGTATCTGGCCACTGGTGGCGCCGGCCCGCCGTAGGGCCGTCAGGTCGGCTCTGCGTTCGGCGGCAGCCAGGGCCAGGGTGTTGGCCACCGAGATGCCGGTGTAGAGAAGCGCGATGCCCAGGACGAGCAGCATGCCGAGCCGGGTCGTCCGGTTGGTCTGCGGGAGAGCCGCTCGCACCCACTGCGTCCTGCTCGTCACCCGCACCCCGTCGACGGTCCGCAGCCGGGCACCCACCGCCGTCGGGTCGGCGCCCGCCCGTACCCGTACGTCCACGCGGTCCACGCCCCCGCCGCCGGCGTTGGCCGGGGTGACGTAGGCGCCGTTGTCCCCGGTGCCGATGGACAGTACGGCGGCGATCCGGAGGGTCCTCGGCGTGCCGTCTCCGAGCCACACCCGCACCTGTTGTCCCACCCGGTGTCGCGCCCACTCCTCGGTCACGACGATCGACCCGTCGTCGAGGTCGGTGAGCCGCCCGGCGGTCACCGGCAGCCGTACGGTGGTGGCGAGCAGCGCCGGATCGGCCGCCCTGGCCTCGGACTTCACCAGCGCCACGCCGTCCTCCAGCGTGAACACGGTGGTGGCGGAACTGGCCGACACGACCGTGCCGGGCACCTGCCGCAGCCTCTCGAGTGCTTCCGCCCGCAGGGTTGTTCCGTCCCGCGGGGTCACCACGAAGTCGGCGACCGTCTGCTGCCGTACCTCCGCGGCCCGCGCCGCGCCGATCGTGGCCGTCGCGCCCAGCAGGGAGCCCGCCAGCGCGACGGTCACCAGGACGGGCGCGGCCACCGCGGCGGTACGGCGGACCCCGGCGACCGCCCCGGCCCGCGCCAACAGGCCCACCGCGCCCGGCAGCCGGGGCACCAGCGGACGCACCGTCAGGGGCGAGAGCAGCGCCACGGCAGTGATGAGCAACAGGGGGCGGCTGATGTACGACTTGCGGTGGAGCAGCTCGCCCGGGTCGGTCGCCAGCGTGTACGCCAGGAGCGCGCCCGCCGTGAGCGCGAGAGCCGTACCGCACGCGCGTCGTCCCAGGGTCAGCGCGCGCCCGTCCACCGAGGCCTCGCGCAGCGCCTGGGCCGGGGCGGTGCGTCCGGCCCGCCAGGACGCGGCGAGCGCACCGCACAGGGCGACCAGCAGGCCCGTCCAGAAGGCCAGGTGGTACGGCCAGACGCCGGCCGAAGGGCCGCCGATCGCGTACCACTTCGGCGCGAGCCCGCCGTCGACCACCAGTTCGGCCAGGTGCGGCGCGCCGTACGTGCCCAGCACGCAGCCCGTCGCCGAGGCGAGCGTGCCGATCAGCAGGGCCTCCGCCAGGACCGTCCGCCGGATCTGGCCCGGTGTCGCCCCGGCGGTGCGCAGCAGGCCGAACTCGCGGCGCCGCCGGTCGACCGCGAAGGCGAAGGTGGAGGCCACGACGAAGACGGACACGAAGGCGGTCACGCCACCCGCCGTGCCGAACAGGGCGTTCAGCGCCGTCAGGGCTTCGGCGTCGCGGCCCGGGTCGGCGTCGGCCAGCCGGCGGGCGTCCCCGGTGAGGATCCGTACGTCCTCGCCCTCGCCCTCGTCCCCGTCCCCGTTCTGGTCCTCGTCCTTGACCGCCGCTCGTACGGCCGCCGCGTCGGCCTCGACGACCAGCTGGGTCGACTCCGGGGCCAGGCGGGCGGCTTGGGCGTCCGGGTAGAACACGGCGTGCTCGAAGCCGGGGCCGGTTCCGGGGCCGGTTCCGGCTTCGAGTCCGGTGCCGGGTCCCGGTTCGCTCACCGTCGCGACTGTTCCGACCACGCGCAACGGTCCGTCCGCGGTGTGCAGCCGGGTGCCCACGGTCGCCCAGTCGCCGCTGGTCACCACCTCGTCGGCCGCTGCCGGGGCCCGGCCCGCGGTCAGCCGGTAGGGGGCGAAGCGGGCCGTCGACCAGGGGTGGCCGACCAGGTCGTCCGGTGCGGCAGGGGCGCCGTACGCCCGGACCGGGAAGGAGCGGTCCTCGGTGACCGGGCCGAGCGCGCGGAGCGCGGCGACGGTCCCGGCGGGCACCGGGCGCGGTCGGGCCAGCTCCTTCGTCCGCTCACCGGTGGAGGTCGCCACCCGCAGGGTGTCCTGGCCCCTGACCACCACCGGCGCCGCCGCGAAGCGCTCCGGCGCGCGCACCGGCGCGTCCAGGGACGCGGCCAGCGCCTGTCCCATCACGGTGAGCAGGGCGACGCCGAGCGCGAGGGCGACGAAGCTGCCGGCGAAGGCGGCCCATCGGGCGCGCAGGGTGTGCCACGCGACGCTCAGCACGCGGCACCTGCCGGGGAGAGAGCGGCGCCGTCGGCTGCGGTCTCCAGCCCCGCCATCCGGGTCGCGATCGCCTCCACGGACGCGTCGGCGCCGCGGAGTTCGCCGTGGACGCGGCCGTCGACCAGGAAGACCACCCGGTCCGCGTAGGAGGCGGCGAGCGGGTCGTGGGTGACCATGACGACCGTCCGGCCGGCCTCGTCGACCAGGGAGCGCAGCAGGATCAGCACCTCGCGGCCGGTACGGGAGTCCAGCGCGCCGGTCGGCTCGTCGCCGAACAGGACCTCAGGGCGGGTGATCACCGCGCGGGCCAGGGCGACGCGTTGCTGCTGGCCGCCGGAGAGCCGGTCCGGGCGGTGACCGGCGCGGTCGGCGAGTCCGACCTGGCGCAGGGCGTCGCGGACCTGTGCCCTGGACGGGCGGCGGCCGGCCAGCCGCAGCGGGAGGGCGACGTTCTGCTCGGCGGTGAGGGTGGGCAGCAGGTTGAACGACTGGAAGACGAAGCCGATCCGCTCCCGGCGCAGCAGCGTCAGCCGCCGTTCGCTCAGCCCGGTCAGTTCGGTGCCGCCGATCCGCACCGACCCCGAGGTCGGCCGGTCCAGCCCGGCGGCGCACTGGAGCAGTGTCGACTTGCCCGAGCCGGACGGCCCCATGACGGCGGTGAACGAGCCCCGGGGGAGGGCGAGGGTGACGTCGTCGAGCGCGGTCACCCCGGTGCCCGAGGCGCCGTATCGCCTGCTCACGGAGGTCAGTTGGACGGCGTGTGTGGTCATGGCCCCACGAAACCGTGCGCGCCCCGGTCCCGTCTGTCGGGCAGGACCGAGACCTGGGGTAGGGCCAGGCATACCCCCGAACCTCCGGTCAGGCAGATGGTCCCGGCGCGGCGCCCCTTCTACGGTGATCCGTATGCAACCCCGAAACGTGTGGCAGGCCTTGATCCGCCCGGGTTACCTGCTGTCGCCGTGGCCCTGGCGGGCCGTCGCCTACCTGCTGACGGGGGCCGTCACCGGAGCCGTCGTCCTCGTGGGGCTGGTCGCGGTGGTGGCGGTGGGCGGAGTTCTCGCGGTCGTCCTCGTCGGGCTGCCGCTGCTCGCGGCCGTCGCCTTCGCCGGGCTGCCCGTGGCCGCTCTGGAGCGGCGCCGGCTGCGCCTCGTCGACGCGGACGACGCGCCCGGCGCGCATGTCGAGCCCGCCGCGCCGGGCCTGCGCAGCTGGCTCACCACCCGGCTCCGGGAACGGGCCACCTGGCGTGAGCTCGGCCACACCCTCCTCGCCGCGTGCCTCCTGTGGCCGGCCGAGGCGCTGCTGCTGACCGTCGCCCTGTTCGTCCCTCTCGCGACGGTCGCGGCCCCGCTGCTGCTGGCGACGGTCGGCGAGGGCCGTGAGACGAAGGTGCTCAAGGTGTGGACGGTGACCGGCTGGCCGGCCGCGTTCGGCGCCGCCGCGCTGGGCGTGCTGTTGCTGGCCGTGGGCGGATACGCCCTCGGGGCCGCGGCGGGGGCCAGGGCCGCGCTGACCCGGCTGCTCGTCGCCCCGCGCGGGGGCGATCCGCAGGCCAGGGTCGTCGAACTGACACGCTCACGCGCGCGGTTGGTCGACGCGTTCGAGGGAGAGCGCCGGCGGATCGAACGCGATCTGCACGACGGCGCCCAGCAGCGGCTGGTCGCGCTCACCATGAACCTTGGCCTGGCCCGTCTCGACGCCCCGCCCGGCGGCCCCCTCGCCGAGCAGCTCGCCCGTGCCCATGAGGAGGCGGGTGCGGCCCTCGCGGAACTGCGTGAGCTGATCCACGGCATCCACCCCCAGGTGCTCGCCGACTACGGCCTGGAGGCGGCCGTCGCCGACGCGGCCGACCGCTCGCCCGTCCCGGTGGACGTGGAGTTCGCCCGGCCGGCGCCGCGGCTCCCGCAGGCCGTGGAGGCCGCCGCCTACTTCGTGGTCCGCGAGGCACTGGCCAACGTGGCCCGGCACAGCGGTGCGCGGCGCGCACGCGTGCGTGCGGAGCACCGGGGCGGGCGGCTGCTCGTCCTGGAGGTGACCGACGACGGCCGTGGCGGCGCCGACAGCGCCCGCGGCACCGGCCTCACCGGTCTCGCGGACCGGGTGTCGGTGCTCGATGGAAGACTGATCCTGACCAGCCCGCCGGGCGGACCGACCCTGCTGCGTGTGGAGATCCCTTGCGAGCCGAGCCCGCAGAATCAGCCGAGCCAGTCGAGCCAGTCGAGCCCGCCGAACGAGCCGAGCGAGCCGAGCGAGCGGACGGGGGCGGTCAGCGAGGCCTCCGCGTAGTCCTCGCCGAGGACGGCGTCCTGCTGCGCGACGGCCTGACGACGCTGCTCACCCGCTTCGGGCACGAGGTCGTGGCGGCGGTGGGCGACGCGCCGGGGCTGCTGGAGGCGGTCGCCGACCACGCGCCCGACATCGTCGTGACCGACGTCCGCATGCCGCCCGCCTTCCAGGACGAGGGACTGAGGGCGGCGGTCCTGCTGCGCGCGGAGCGGCCAGGACTGCCGGTGCTCGTCCTCAGCCAGTACGTGCAGCGCGCGTACGCGGCCGAACTCCTCGACTCCGGCGACGGCACCGGCGTCGGCTATCTGCTCAAGGACCGGGTCGGCCAGGTGGAGGAGTTCGTCGACGCGCTGCGCGAGGTCGCGGCCGGCGGCACGGTCGTCGATCCGGAGGTCGTACGGCAACTGCTGCGCCGGCGCCGCGACCCGCTGGCCCGGCTCACCCCACGCGAGCGGGAGGTGCTGGCGCTGGTGGCGGAGGGGCGGTCCAACGGTGCGATAGCCCGTCAGCTGGTGGTGTCGGAGGCGGCCGTCGGCAAGCACATCGGCGGCATCCTCACCAAGCTGGACCTGCCCCCGGCCGACGACACCCACCGCCGCGTCCTGGCGGTGCTCGCCTACCTCAGAAGCTGAGGTTCTCCCGGAGCCGAGCGGTTTTTGGAGCCGAGGTTGCTCAGGAGCCGAGGTTGCTCAGAGGCCGAGCGGCTTGGCGTAGCACCGGCTGTTCTCGTACTCGCGGTAGTAGCCGAACTTCGTGCACGGCGCGTATCCGCTGGAGGTGTACAGGGCGATGGCCTCGGGCTGCTCGGTGCCGGTCTCCAGGACCATCCGGACGCGGCCGGCCGCCCGCGCGTCCTCCTCCAGCGCGGTGAGCATCCGCCGGGCCAGGCCTCTGCCCCGCATCTCCCGGATCACGAACATCCGCTTGAGTTCGGCGTCGCCGTCCTCGTGCCCCTCGCCGTCGTCGTCCTGGCTGCGCCAGCCGCCCGTGGCCACCGGCCGGTCCAGCTCGTCGTACGCGATGAGGTAGACCCCGCGCGGCTGCTGGAAGTCGGACGGCTCCAGGACCGTGGCGTCACCGCCGTCGCCGTAGCGCTCGTGGTACTCGGCCTGGACCTCGTCGTTGAGCTTGACGGCGTCGGGGTGGTCGAAGGCGACCGGACGTATATTCATGCTGCTCACAGTAGTTGTATGCACAATCCTGGAAAAGTCGATTCTGGACCTGGTCCAGTGTGCCGGTATCCGCCGGAGGGCGGAGGGCGGAGGGTGGAGGTCGGAGGCCCGCGCGGGACCGGGCCTGTATCGTGCCGGGGTGCTGACCGTGACCTCCGTGAACGTGAATGGACTGCGTGCCGCCGCGAAGAAGGGCTTCGTGGAGTGGCTCGCCGACACCTCCGCCGACGTGCTGTGCCTCCAGGAGGTGCGTGCCGAGCCGGGGCAGTTGCCGGAGGCGGTCCGGGCCCCCGAGGGCTGGTTCGTCACCCACGCGCCGGCCGCCGCGAAGGGCCGCGCCGGTGTCTCCCTGTACAGCCGCCGTGAGCCGGACGCCGTCCGGATCGGCTTCGGCTCGTCCGAGTTCGACGGCAGCGGCCGTTACGTCGAGGCCGACCTGCCCGGTGTGACGATCGCCTCCCTCTACCTGCCCTCCGGTGAGGTCGGTACCGACCGGCAGGACGAGAAGGTCCGCTTCATGGGCGAGTTCCTGGCCCATCTCAAGGACCTGCGTGCCCGTGCCGCCGCCGACGGCCGCGAGGTCCTCGTGGTGGGCGACTGGAACATCGCCCACCAGCAGGCCGACCTGAAGAACTGGCGCTCCAACACCAAGAACTCCGGCTTCCTCCCGGAGGAGCGCGACTGGCTGACCCAGGTCTTCGCCCCGACGGACGGCGGCTACGTCGACGTCGTGCGGTCGCTGCACCCGGACGTGGCGGGGCCGTACACGTGGTGGTCGTACCGGGGCCGGGCCTTCGACAACGACTCGGGATGGCGCATCGACCTTCACGTATCGACGCCCACCCTCGCGGGCAAGGCCGTCAAGGGATTCGTGGAGCGGGCGGCCACACATGGCGAACGCTGGTCGGACCACGCTCCGGTGACGGTGGTCTACGACCTTTAGGCGACCTCCAGGGTGGCCTCCAGGACGACCTTCAGGACGACCTATGGGGCGACGGCACGTACGACCTGGGTATGACGGCAATCACCACCGCCATCACCACCGCAACCGCAAGTGCGACCGCGGTCGGGATCTCTAGGTCGACTTGTGCAGTCGTCGGTCCAGGGCGAGGGACAGTTCCGCCTCGACCACGCTGCGTGCCAGTGGGCGCAGGCGGGGCAGGTCGTCCTCGGTCGCGTGGCGCAGGATCAGGTCGGTGAAGAGGGTGGCGAGGGCGTCGGCGTGTTCGCGGACCCGGACGCCGGCCGCCAGCACCTCGGCGAGCGGGATGCCCTCGCGGACCAGGGCGGAGGAGACGTCCAGCAGACGGCGGCTGATGTGGACGATCTCGTCGCCGTCGGTGCCCAGGTAGCCGAGGTCCAGGGCGGCGGCGAGGTTCTCGGTGGTGACCTGGCCCTCGAAACGCGCGGCGAGTTCCTCGGGGGTCAGGCGGACCGGTTCCTCCTCGGTGGGGCCGCCGACGCCCAGGAGGTCGGCCACGCCGCGGCCGTGGTCGAGGGCGTCCGCCAGCTCCGCGATGCCGGTGAGGGTGTGGCCGCGTTCCAGCAGCGCCGCGATCGTGCGCAGGCGGGCCAGGTGATGGTCGTCGTACCAGGCGATACGGCCTTCGCGGCGTGGTGGCGCGAGGAGTTTGCGCTCGCGGTAGAAGCGCAGGGTGCGCACCGTGATGCCGGCCTCCGCGGCCAGCTCCTCCGTTCGGTACTCCCGCTTGTCCGTCACGGGTGAAGCCTATGTTGTACCGCCGGTAACTTTCCCTCTCCCGGCCCCTACCCATCGGTACGGAGCTGCTCTACGCTCCCATTGCGCCAGTGTTCACTGGCAGAGTCCGTAGAGTCGCACGCACGGCTAGGAGGTGTCGGGATGACCGAACACGTACGGGTGGCGGTGATCGGGTCCGGTTTCGGTGGGCTGGGCGCGGCCGTGCGGCTGCGCCGCGAGGGGATCACCGACTTCGTCGTCCTGGAGCGGGCGGGCAGCGTCGGCGGGACCTGGCGGGACAACAGCTACCCGGGGTGCGCCTGTGACGTGCCCTCCCACCTGTACTCCTTCTCCTTCGCGCCCAACCCGGACTGGCCGCGCACCTTCTCCGGGCAGGAGCACATCCGCGCCTATCTGGAGCACGTCGCGGACGTCTTCGGGCTCCGTCCGCATCTGCGGCTGGACTCCGAGGTGCTGCGGATGACGTGGGACGCGCAGGAGCTGCGCTGGGACATCGAGACCGGCGGCGGGCGGTACTTCGCCGATGTCGTCGTGTCGGCCACCGGGCCGCTGTCCGACCCGAAGATCCCGGAGATCCCCGGCCTCGACACCTTCCCCGGCAAGGTCTTCCACTCGGCCCGCTGGGACCACGACCACGACCTCACCGGGCAGCGCGTCGCCATGGTCGGCACCGGCGCCTCCGCCATCCAGATCGTGCCCGCCGTCCAGCCCGACGTCTCCCGGCTGACGCTCTTCCAGCGCACCCCGCCCTGGGTGATGCCCCGCATGGACCGGCCCATCAGCGGCGCGGAGCGCGCACTGCACCGCGCCGTGCCCTTCACCACCCAGCTGCGCCGGGGACTGCTCTGGGGCATCCGGGAACTTCAGGTCCAGGCGTTCACCAAGCACCCGAACCAGCTCGGACTCGTCGAGCAGCTCGCCAAGCAGAACATGGCCCGCGCCATCAAGGACCCGGCCCTGCGTGCCAGGCTCACCCCGGACTACCGCATCGGCTGCAAGCGGATCCTGCTGTCCAGCACCTACTATCCGGCCCTCGCCCAGCCCAACGTGGACGTCGTCGCGAGCGGGCTGAGCGAGATCCGCGGCTCCACGCTGGTCGCCGCCGACGGCAGCGAGGCCGAGGTCGACGCGATCGTCTTCGGCACCGGCTTCCACGTCACCGACATGCCGATCGCCGACCGGGTGGTGGGCACCGACGGGCGGACGCTCGCGGAGAGCTGGAAGGACGGCATGGAGGCGCTGCGCGGTGCCTCCGCCGCCGGCTTCCCCAACTGGATGACGATCATCGGCCCCAACACCGGCCTCGGGAACTCCTCCATGATCCTGATGATCGAGTCCCAGCTGAACTACATGGCCGACTATCTGCGCCAGCTCGACGTCCTCGGCGGGCGCGCGGCGCTGGACGCGCGGCCGAGCGCCGTGCACGCCTGGAACCGCCGGGTGCAGGACCGGATGAAGCGGACGGTGTGGAACACGGGCGGCTGCACCAGCTGGTACCTGGACGCGAGCGGCCGCAACACCACCATCTGGCCGGGCACCACGGCCGAGTTCCGGCGGGCCACCCGCCGCGTCGACCTCGCCGAGTACGAGGTTCTGCGCGCACCCGCGGTGCCGCCGGCCCGCGCCGAGCACAGCGAGAACGACGAGGTGACGGCATGACCTCCGCCCGCGAGCTCACCGCCGTCTCCGCCGACGGCACGCTCCTGCACGTCGAGGTCCATGGCCCCGAGACCGCTCCCGCCGTCGTCCTCGCCCACGGCTGGACCTGCTCGACCGCGTTCTGGGCGGCCCAGATCCGGGACCTCGCCGCCGATCACCGGGTCATCGCCTACGACCAGCGCGGCCACGGACGCACCCTGCCGAGCCAGGCGTGCAGCACCGACGCCCTCGCCGACGACCTGGAAGCGGTCCTCGCCGCGACGCTCGCGCCGGGCGAGAAGGCGGTGATCGCCGGGCACTCCATGGGTGGCATGACGGTGCTGGCGGCGGCCGCCAGGGGGGCCTTCCAGGAACACGCGGCGGCCGTCCTGCTGTGCAGCACCGGCGCCTCGGCCCTGGTCGCCGAGTCCACCGTCCTCCCCTTGCGGCCCGGCCCGTTGCGGACCTGGCTGACCCGGCACATCCTCGGGTCGAGGGCGCCCCTCGGACCGGTCACGCCGGTCGCGAAGCGGATCCTCAAGTACGCCACGATGGGCGCCGGTTCCGCCCCGCACATGGTGGACGCGTGTGCCCGCATCGTGCACGCCTGCCCGCGCAAGGTGCGGCACACCTGGTCGCACGTGCTGAACCTGCTCGACCTCGACCACGGCGTACGGGAGTTGCGGGTGCCCACGGCGGTGATCGTCGGCAGCGGCGACCGGCTCACCCCGCCGGTGCACGCCCGCCGGATCGCCGCCGCGCTCCCGAACTGCGTCGGCCTCACCGAACTGCCCGGCCTCGGCCATATGACGCCGGTCGAGGCACCCGACCTGGTCACCGGCCGGATCCGGGAACTCGTCACCACATACGCACAGTTGAAGGAGGGCGCATGAGCAGGGTCGGTCTGGAAGGACAGGTCGCCGTCGTGACCGGGGCCGCGCGGGGCGTCGGGGAGCTGCTGGCCCGCAAACTCTCCGCGCGCGGTGCGAAGGTCGCGCTGGTCGGCCTGGAGCCGGACGCGCTCAAGCAGGTCTCCGAGCGCCTGCACAGCGACAGCGACCACTGGTACGCCGACGTCACCGACCACGAGGCGATGGCCCGGGTCGCGGCGGAGGTGAAGGAGCGCTTCGGCAAGGTGGACATCGTGGTCGCCAACGCCGGTGTGGCCAACGGCGGTCCGTTCGCCGACTCCGACCCGCAGGCCTGGCGACGGGTCATCGAGGTCAACCTGATCGGCTCGGCGGTCACGGCCCGCGCCTTCCTGCCGCTGCTGCGGGAGAGCCGCGGCTACCTCCTCCAGATCGCCTCGCTCGCCGCGATCACCCCGGCGCCGATGATGACCGCGTACTGCGCGTCCAAGTCGGGCGTGGAGGCGTACGCGCACAGCCTGCGCGCCGAGGTCGGCCACCAGGGTGTCCGCGTCGGCGTCGGCTATCTGTCCTGGACCGACACCGACATGGTGCGGGGTGCCGATCAGGACGAGGTGATGCGGGAGTTGAGGCAGCGGCTGCCGTGGCCGTCGAACAAGACGTATCCGCTGGGGCCGGCCGTCGACCGGATCGTGGCCGGGATCGAACGGCGCTCGTCGCACGTGTACGGACAGTGGTGGCTGCGGGGGATGCAGGGGGTGCGCGGCTGTCTGCCCGCGCTCATCGGGACGGTGGGCCAGCGCGAGATGAAGCGGTTCGCGCCCCGGCTGCAGGGGATGCGGACGGGGCTGGTGGGTGCGGGCGGCTCCGCCGACGAACAGGCGAGGGCTACGCAGCGTAGTTGATCGACATGCGCTCGGTGAGTGCCCGTGTGAATCTGGTCGAGGCCCCACCAAGGGGCCCCAACCCCCCTCATCTCCCACAGGAGTGAACCCACATGGGTATGAAGGACAAGTTCCAGGACCAGTCCGAGCAGTTCAAGCAGCAGGCCAAGCAGAAGGTCGGGCAGGCCAAGGAGCAGGCGCAGCAGCGCGGCAAGCAGCACCCGGGCGAGCGTCCCGGTGAGCGTCCGGGCGAGCGGTCCGGCGACCGTCCCGGCGAGCGGCCCGGAGAGCGTTCGGGCCAGCGTCCCGGTGAGCGTTCCGGCCAGCGTCCCGGCCAGGACACGGAGCGCATGCGGCGCGACGACGACGACCGTATCGGCCAGGACTTCTAGCCGAACCCGGTCTGTGCGATGACGTGGGGCGCCCTTCCTTCCGGGAGGGCGCCCTGCCTCGTTTGCGGAGGCCGTCGTTGCGACGGCCCATGAAGCCCGTGCCCCCTGGAGCCCGTGCCTCCTGGAGCTCGTGCCTCCTGGAGCCCGTGCCCTTGGAGCTCGTGCCCCCTGAAGCCCGTGACCCCTAAAGTCCTTGGCGGGGCGGCAACTTGGGCCGGGAGCGGTCGGGGACGTCGTCGTAGGTCGGCGGGCTCGCCGGGGGGCGGCTGGTGAGAAGGTCCAGGGCCAGCCGTACGGCGTCGTCGAGTTGGGCGTGGCGGCCTTCGGCCCAGTCGAGCGGGGTGCGCAGCACCTCGAGGTCGGGGGTGACACCCCGGTTCTCCACGGACCAGCCGTACGCGTCGAACCAGGCCGCGTTCATCGGGACGGTGATGACGGTGCCGTCGCCGAGCTGGTGGCGGCCGGTCATGCCGACCACGCCGCCCCAGGTGCGCTGGCCGACCACCGGGCCCAGCTTCAGCAGCTTGAAGGCGGCCGTGATCATGTCGCCGTCCGAGGACGTCGCCTCGTCGGCCAGCGCCACCACCGGGCCTCGCGGCGCGTTCGAGGCGTACGACACCGGCTGGGCGTCGCGGGTGAGGTCCCAGCCGAGGATGGTGCGGGTCAGCTTCTCCACCACCAGCTCGCTGATGTGCCCGCCCGCGTTGCCGCGCACGTCCACGAGCAGTGCGGGCCTGGACACCTCCATCCGCAGGTCGCGGTTGAACTGGGCCCAGCCCGAGCCGCCCATGTCGGGGATGTGCAGATAGCCGCACCGGCCACCGCTCAACTCGTGTACCACGGCCCGCCGTTTGGCCACCCAGTCCTGGTAGCGCAGCGGGCGTTCGTCGATGAGCGGGACCACGGCCACCCGGCGCGGACGGCCCGAACCGCCCTCGGCCGAGGTGAAGGTGAGTTCCACCGTGGTGCCGCCCGCGCCGGCGAGGAGCGGATACGGGCCGGTCACCGGGTCGACCTGTCGTCCGTCCACGTGCGTGAGGACCGCCCCGTCGCGGATCCCGGTCCCGGCCAGCGGGGAACGCGCCTTGGAGTCGGAGGAGTCGCCGGGCAGGATCCGCCGGACCGTCCAACCTGCTTCGCGGTGTACGAAGTTGGCGCCCAGCAGGCCCTGGAGGCGTTGATAGTGCGGTGGGCCCTCGTTGCGGCGGGCGGCGGTGACGTACGCGTGGGAGGTGCCCAGTTCGCCCAGCACCTCACGCAGCAGGTCCGCGAACTCGTCGGGTGACGCGACCCGTTCGACCAGCGGCCGGTACTGGCCGAGGACCGCGTCCCAGTCGATGCCGCACATCCCCGGGTCCCAGAAGTAGGCGCGGATCAGCCGCCCGGCCTCCTCGTACGACTGACGCCACTCGGCGCCCGGGTCCACCTCGTGCAGGATGCGCCGCAGGTCGATCCAGACCGTGGAGTCCAGGTCGCCGGACTCGGCCGACGGCACCGCCCGCAGGTCGCCCTCGTCGACCACGACCAGCCGGGAGCCGTCCCCGCTGAGCGCGAACCAGTCGAGGTGGTCGACGAGTTCGGACTTCTTCGCCTTGCTGATGTTGAAGTACTCGAGGGTCGGCCGCCCGCTGGTGTCGTCCGGGTTCGCGAAGGTCTCGCCCAGCGCCCCGGAGATCGGCCAGCGCAGCCACACCAGTCCGCCGCCCGCCACCGGGTAGAGCGCCGAGTACTTGGACGCCGGTACCGGGAAGGGCGTGACGCGGCTCTCCAGGCCCTCGATCTCGACGGTCACGGCTCCGTCGCCGCCCTCGTCGTCCTCCACCGGGTCCAGGCCTCCGGCGGCGGGCCGGCCCTCCGGGGTCAGGGCGAAGGGGGAGGGGGTCGCCGACGACAGCGGCACCAGGTAGGGGCGGCAGCCGAGCGGGAAGGACAGGTCGCCGGTGTGCACGTCGTACACCGGGTCGAAGCCGCGCCAGGAGAGGAAGGCCAGGTAGCGGCCGTCCCTGGTGAAGACCGGGTTCTCGTCCTCGAACCGGCCGTTGGTGACGTCCACGATGAGCCGGTCCTTGATGCGGGCCATCTTGATCTGCCGCAGCGACCGGCCGATCCCCGGATGCGACCAGGTCAGCCAGCTCCCGTCGGGGGAGAAGGCCAGGTCCCGCACGGGCCCGTTGACCGACGAGATCAGCTCGGTGACCGCGCCGTCCGCTTCCGTGCCGTCCGCTTCCGTGCCGTCCACGTCCGTGCCGTCCGCCTTCGAGCCGTCCCGGTCCGTAGCGTCCCGGTCCGTAGCGTCCGGGTCCGTGCCGCCCGCGTCGTCGGACCCGGCGATGTCGTCGTCGGCCAGGGCGAGGTCGTCGGACACGGTGATGAGGAGCAGCCGTCCGTCGTGCGCGGCGACGGCGAGCCGCTCGCCGTCGGGGTCGGACACCATCTCCAGCACCCGGCCGAGCCGCCCGGAGGCCAGCCTGCGGGGCGCGCGGTCGCCGGTGGCCCGGGGCAGATGGGCGATCTCGACGGCGTCCTCGCCCTCCGCGTCCGTCACATAGGCGACCTGGCCGCCCGAGCCGAGCATCTCCGGCAGCCGCACCCGTACCCCGGGGGTGTCGGTGATCGTCCGGGCGGGGCCGTCGCGGTGTGTCAGCCAGTACAGGCTGCCGCGTACGACGACGGCGCTCGCCCGTCCCGTCTCGTCGACGGAGATGCCGTCCACGTGCTGGGCGGCCGGGATCTGGTAGGGCCGCCGCCCCGCGCGCGGGCCGCTGAGCCGTACGTCGATCCGGCGCGGCTCGGAGTCGGCGGCGAGGTCGTCGACGATCCACAGGTCGCCGGCGCACTGGTACACCACCCGGGTGCCGTCGCTGGAGGCGTGCCGGGCGTAGAAGGCGTCGTGGTCGGTGTGCCGACGCAGGTCGGAGCCGTCGTGGGCGCAGGAGTAGAGGTTGCCGACGCCTTCGTGGTCGGAGAGGAAAGCGATCCGGCCGCCGACGAAGAGGGGGGAGTGCAGATGGCCGTCGAGGTCCGCCAGGAGCCGCTGCCCGTGCAGCCACAGGCGGCCCGTCGCCCCGCCCCGGTAGCGCTTCCAGGCGGCGGGTTCGTGCGGCGGGGTGCCGGTGAGCAGGAGGGTTTTGCGTTCGCCGGCGATGTCGGCGGTCTGCAGGTCGGAGACCGGGCCCCAGGGGAGCTTGCGGCCGGGTGCGCCGTCGGTGGGGACCTTGTAGGCCCAGGTGAAGTAGGAGAAGGGCTCGCCGTGCGAGGCGACGGCGAGGATGTCGGTGTTCCCGTCCTGGTCGGGGGGCGTCCAGCCGCAGACCTGGGTGTCGGAGCTGCCCCAGTACGTCAGCCGCCGTCCCGGTCCGCCGTCCACGGGCACCAGATGGATCTCCGGGACGAGACTGCGCCAGCTCGTGTACGCGATCAGGGTCCCGTCGGGGGAGAACCGGGGGTGTCCGGCCTTGGTGCGGTCGACGGTGAGCCGCCAGGCGCGGCCGGGGTCGGCCAGGGGGGCCAGCCAGAGGTCGTCCTCGGCCACGAAGCACAGCAGGTCACCACTGAGGTGGGGCAGACGCAGATAGCTCACCTCCCCATGCTTTTCCGGCGAATGGGGCCGGGCAACTTGTGCGCTTGCTTTATGCGCCCTTCACGTTCGTGAGCCAGCACACGTACGAAACGGTTTCGTTTCGCTGTTCCTCAGGGTATCTTCATGGTGTACGAGACGAGTCGGCGACGACGGAGCCGGAAGGTGAGTGACATGACTGAGATCGCAACGACGCGTCGCAGTCGCATCACGCCCGAGCGCGAGGCCGAGCTGTACCGGGCCGTGCTCGACCTGCTCCGCGAGGTCGGCTACGACGCCCTCACCATGGACGCCGTCGCCACCCGCACCCGATCCAGCAAGGCGACGCTCTACCGCCAGTGGGGCGGCAAGGCCGAGCTGGTGGCGAAGGCGGTGCGGCACGACAAGCCGGGCGCTTCCGCCGGCGGCGTCGACACCGGATCGCTCAGGGGCGACCTGCATGCCCTCACGATGCGTTCGGACGACTGCGAGATGGAGCAGAACTCCGCGCTGATGCGAGGGCTGGCCATGGCGATCCATGGCAGCCCGGACCTCCTGAGGGCGTTCAAGGAACACCTCGTCGAGCCGGAGATGGCGGAGTTCCGCAACGTGCTCCAGCGGGCGATCGACCGGGGCGAGGTCCGTGCGGACAACCCCGCGCTCGACTACGTGCCGCACATGATGATCGGCGCGTTCGCCGCCCGCACCATGCTCGACGAACAACCCCCGACGCAGGCCTTCCTCCTCTCGTACATCGACGCCGTGGTCCTCCCTGCCCTCGGCGTCTCCACCACCACCTGACCGTCCCCACGGTCCGCCCACCTGACGTCACCGCTCACGTCGTCGGGCCGATCACCCCTGCTCTCCCCGCCGGGTTGGTCAACCCTGCCCTTGGGGCCTGTGGCCCCACACCACGACCTGACCGGGAGTACGCCTCCGTGGCCACGTTCCTTTACAAACTCGGCCGTCTCGCCTTCAGGCGACGCCACTTCGTCGCCCTGATATGGGTGGCCCTGCTGACCCTGGCCGGCGTCGGCGCCGCCTCCGCGCCCGCCGCCGGCACGACCTCCTTCTCCATCCCGGGTGTCGAGGCCCAGAAGGCCTTCGACCTGCTGGAACAGCGCTTCCCCGGAGCCAGCGCCGACGGCGGGACCGGGCGCATCGTCTTCAAGGCGCCCGAGGGCCAGAAGATGACGGACGCCGCCAACAGGGCGACCGTCGAGAAGACCGTCGACGCCCTCGGCGACGGCTCCGAGGTCGCCTCCGTCACCGACCCGTTCACGACCGGCGCCGTGAGCAAGGACGGCACGGTCGCCTACACGTCGGTGAAGTACGACGCCCCCGGCATGGAACTGAAGGACTCGACCAGGGACGCCCTGGAGAAGGCCGGGGACGACGCCCGGGCGACCGGACTGACCGTCGACGTCGGAGGTGACGCCCTCCAGGCCGGCGCCGAGCCGGGTGCGATCGGCGAGGTCATCGGTCTCGCGATCGCCGCCGTCGTCCTCGTCATCACCCTGGGCTCGCTGGTCGCCGCCGGACTGCCGCTGCTGACGGCGATCATCGGTGTCGGCATCGGCGTCTCCACCATCACCGCCCTCGCCAAGGCACTCGACCTCGGCGACACCACCTCCACCCTCGCGTTGATGATCGGCCTCGCGGTCGGCATCGACTACGCGCTGTTCATCGTCTCCCGCTACCGGAGCGAGCTGGCCGAGGGCCGCGACCGCGAGGAGGCGGTCGGCCGCGCCACCGGCACCGCCGGCTCGGCGGTGGTCTTCGCCGGTCTCACGGTCGTGATCGCCCTGGCGGGCCTCGCGGTCGTCAACGTGCCGATGCTGACCAAGATGGGCCTCGCGGCGGCGGGCACGGTCGTGGTGGCCGTCCTCATCGCGCTGACCATGATCCCCGCGCTGCTCGGCTACGCCGGCAAGAGGGTCAGGGCCACGGGCGAGAAGCGCAGGTCGACCGGTGACAGGACCGGTGACAGGACCGGTGACAGGACCGGCGAGAAGACCGGCGAGAAGACCGGTGCCGGGACCGGTGAGAAGGGGCGGCAGGGCAAGCAGACCAAGCCCGGTCTGGGTGTCCGCTGGGCGAGCTTCGTCATCCGCCGTCCGGCCGCCGTGCTGCTGCTCGGCGTGGTCGGGCTGGGCGCGATCGCCGTCCCCGCCACCCAGCTGGAGCTGGGCCTGCCCGACGACGGCTCGCAGCCGACGTCCACGACGCAGCGCCGGGCCTACGACCTGCTGTCGGAGGGCTTCGGCCCCGGCTTCAACGGGCCCCTGATGATCGTGGTCGACGCCAAGAACAGCGACGACCCCGAGGCCGCGGCCACCACGGTGACCGACGGGATCAAGGACCTCAAGGACGTCGCGACGGTCACCCCGGCGATGTTCAACAAGGCCGGCGACACCGCCACGATCACCGTGATCCCGGGCTCCAAGCCGTCCTCGACCCAGACCGAGGACCTGGTGCACGCCATCCGTGACCAGGGCACCGACGTCAGGGCCGACACCGGCGCGCAGGTGCTGGTCACCGGCACCACCGCGATGAACATCGACTTCTCGCAGAAGCTCAACGACGCGCTGATCCCGTACCTGGGTCTGGTCGTCGGCCTGGCCTTCCTGCTGCTGATCGTGGTGTTCCGCTCCATCCTGGTCCCGCTGAAGGCGGCCCTCGGCTTCCTGCTCAGCGTGCTCGCCGCGCTCGGCGCCGTCGTCGCGGTCTTCCAGTGGGGCTGGCTCGGCGGACTGATCGGCGTCGAGGAGACCGGCCCGATCATGTCGATGATGCCGATCTTCATGGTGGGCGTGGTCTTCGGCCTCGCGATGGACTACGAGGTCTTCCTCGTGACCCGGATGCGGGAGGCGTACGTCCACGGCGAGAGCCCCAGCCAGGCCATCGTCACCGGCTTCCGGCACAGCGCCAAGGTGGTGGCCGCCGCCGCGATCATCATGATGGCCGTCTTCGGCGGCTTCATCAGCTCCACCGAGTCGATGATCAAGATGATCGGCTTCGGCCTCGCGATCGCCGTCTTCTTCGACGCGTTCATCGTGCGCATGGCGATCGTGCCGGCGGTGCTGGCCCTGCTCGGCAAGAAGGCCTGGTGGCTGCCGAAGTGGCTGGACCGCGCCCTGCCCAACGTGGACGTCGAGGGCGAGGGCCTGAAGACCCAGGCCGACGCCGCCTCGTCCCGTGACGGCGACGAGGACCGGGAACTGGTCCGCGCCTGACGTACCGGTCCACCGATAGACCGCCGGTGAGGGCTCCGTGGGGACGGGGCGCCCTCACCGGCTTCTTCTTCGCGATCGGCCACCGGTCGGCCGGGGCCGCCGACCATGATGTCCGGGTGACTCACCGCATCAGCGCTCTGATCTCGTCCTTCGGCGTTCTCGTCAGCGTATTGCTGCTTCTCCTGGCCGTCCGTGAGCACCGCGACGGGGCTCCGGCCCTCTGGATCGGGGCCGGGGCCGCGATCCTGCTCAGCGCTTCGTACGCGCTCGCGCGCGACGTACGACGGCTCCGCACGGGCCCGGTGCCGTGAGGCGGGACAACCCGCTCGCGTGCCCCGTACACGGACCGCTAGCGTGCCGTGCATGACGACGACAGCCGCGCATCCCCGATTCGCCGAGGCACTGCACGACCTGGGCCTCGACCAGCTGCACACCCGGGTCCGCCGGTTCCCCGAGGCGACCAGGACCGCCGCCGAGGCCGCCGCCGCGATCGGGTGTGAACTGAGCCAGATCTGCAAGTCGCTGATCTTCGCCGCGGACGGGGTGCCCGTGCTGGTGCTGATGGACGGCGCCTCGCGCGTCGACGTGGAGCTGGTGCGCAGGGAACTCGGCGTGGCGAAGGTGACCCGGGCCGCCGCCGACCTCGTACGGGAGACCACCGGGTACGCGATCGGGGGTGTACCGCCCTTCGGGCACCGGACGCGCACGCGGGTGCTGGCCGATCGGAACCTCCTCGCGCACGATGTCGTGTGGGCCGCGGCCGGGAACCCGCACGTCGTCTTCCCCATCGCGCCCCGGGAGCTCGTCGAGCACGCCGGCGCGACCCTCGTGGACGTGCGCGAGCGCACCGCGTGACCCCGCTGGTCACCGCGGCCGTCCTGGTCGCCGCGATCACCCACGCCAGTTGGAATGCCATCGCCCACCGGATCACCGACAAACTCGTCGGGTTCACGCTGATCGCCGGCGGCGGCATGCTCATCGGCCTCGCGCTCGTGCCCTTCACCGCGTTCCCGGCGGCCCGCGCGTGGCCGTACCTGCTGTCCTCCGCTCTCGTCCACATCGCCTACTACGTGCTGCTGATGCGGTCGTTCCGGCTCGGCGACTTCGGGCAGGCCTACCCCATCGCGCGCGGCTCAGCGCCGCTCGTCGTCACCGTCCTCGCCGCCGTCTTCGCACACGAGGTGCCGGACGGCTGGGCGGCCGCCGGTGTCGCGCTGTCCTGCGCGGGGCTGACCGGCGTCGCCCTGTGGGGGCTGCGCGGCCGGCGGCCGGACTGGGCGGCGATCGGCGCCGCCCTGGCGACCGGGCTGACCATCGCCACGTACACCGTCGTCGACGGGCTGGGCGTGCGGGCCTCCGGGTCCTCCCTGGGGTACATCGCCTGGCTGATGGCCGTGCAGGGGGTCGTCATCCCGGCGTACGCCGTCCACCGCTGGCGCGGGGAGACCCTCGCCGTGCTCCGCCCCTACGCCGCCCTGGGCCTGCTCGGCTCCGCCCTGTCCGTCCTCGCGTACGCCCTCGTCCTGTGGGCGCAGACCCGCGCCGAACTGGCGCCGATCGCCGCGCTGCGGGAGTCGTCGATCATCGTCGGAGCGGCCATCGGCGCGCTGTTCTTCAAGGAGCGGTTCGGCGCGCCCCGGCTCGTCGCCGCCGGACTGCTCGTCGTCGGTATCGGCCTGATGCTGCACACGGGCTGACCCGCTCGCCCGCACTTCGTCGGTCCGGGTGCGCGGCTGGTTAGGGTGAAGTCATGCCCGAGACAACAGCGTTCGGTCCTGACGATCTCGACTCCTACCTGAGGAGGATCGGCTGGGAGGGGGAACGCCGTGCCGACGCGGCGACCCTGCGGGGTGTGCATCTGGCCCACAGCCGCGCCATCCCCTTCGAGAACCTGGACCCGTTGCGCGGCACGGTTCCCTCGCTCGTCCCCGCGGACCTGATCGCCAAGCTGGTGCGGGGCGGCCGGCGCGGCGGCTACTGCTATGAGCACAACATGCTGCTCGCGGGCGTCCTGGAGGCGCTGGGCTTCGGGGTGACCCTGCTGACGGCGCGGGTCGTCGTGGGCGCGCAGCGGTTCGAGGAGCGGCCCCGCACCCATATGGCGCTCCTCGTCGAGGTCCCGGGCGACCCGCGGCCGTACCTCGCCGACGTCGGTTTCGGCGCCCCCGGAGCGCTGCTCGAAGCCGTCCCGCTCACCGCGGACGTGGAGTTCCACGACGCGGGCCGCCGCCATCGCCTCGTCCACGCCCCGCACCGCGGCCCGCTGGAGCTGTGGGTGCTCCAGGCGTACGCGGCGACGGCCGGGGCGCCCGGGGTGTCCGAGGCGCCCGGGACATCGGGGGAGTCGGGGGAGACGGGGGAATCGGAGGAGACGGAGGAGTCCGGCGGGGGCGTCTGGCAGGCGCAGTACGCGTTCACTCTCGAACCGTTCGAGCGGCCCGACTTCGAGGTGATCAACTGGCACATCGCCACCAACCCCCGCTCGCCGTTCAGCAGCCGCGCCTACGTCCAGCGCAGCACCCCCGACCGCCATCTCCTCCTCAACGGCCCGCTGCTCACCGAGACCCACCCCGACGGCACCGTCAAGCAACGCGAGCTCACCGACGAGACGGAGGCGCGCCGGGTCCTCGACGAGGAGTTCGGCATCGCCCTACCGGACGGAACGCGGCTGCTGCCCTGAGCCGACTGGGTGCGTTCGTCCGCTCTCGGGAGCACCCTGGAAGGAGGACTCCCGGAGGTGACCTCATGACCACTATGCACACCACTGTCGGATGGCATGTCGAGCTGGAGTTCGAGGAGGACGGCCGGCACACGCGCGCGGTGGCGCTGGTACGCCTGCCGGACGGGACCGAGATCAAAACCCAGGGGCATGCCACCCGGCACAACGTGGACGTCAACCAGCCGCGGGTCGGCGAGGAGATCGCCGGCGCCCGCGCCCTCAACGAGATCGCCATGCAGCTGCTGACCAAGGCCCATGTGGAGATCGACGACGACTCGGGCCGCAGGTCTCACTCGATCAACGTGTGACGTGTGGGCGTCAGCGCTCGGCGGTCAGGGCCGTCCGCAGCGCTCGCAGCAGTGCCTGCGCGCGGGGGTCCGCCGTCACGCTCGTCCGGAAGCCGTTGGTGACGTAGCCGAAGGCGACGCCGGACTCGGGGTCGGCGAGGCCGAGCGCGCCCCCGCGGCCCGGGTGGCCGAAGGAGGTGGGGGACAGCAGCGGGGAGGCGGCGCCGTGCAGCATGGGGCCGAGGCCGAACCGGGTGTTCACGACGAGCACCCGGTCGGGGCCCGAGGACTGCTCGCCGCGCGCCAGTTCCACCGTCTCCGGCCGCAGCAGCCGCACCCCGCCCGCCACCTCGCCGATCAGCGACGCGTAGAAGCGGGCCAGGCCGTCGGCGGTGGCGATGCCGTTCGAGGCGGGGAGCGCCGCCGCCCGGTAGGCGGGGTCGTTCTCGTCGGGCAGCGGGGTGATCGCGGCGAAGGCGCGGCGGGTGAGGGAGGCGGGATCGGCGTAGGCGGCGGTGACGGCCGGCTTGGGCCGGGTCTTCAGCGCCCCGCTCTGCGCGGGCGCGTCCACCTGTCCCACACGCCCCACTCGCGCGCGCTGCGCCCGCGGCAGCCCGAGCCACAGGTCGGCCCCCACCGGGCCGGCGATCTCGTCGGCGATCCACTCGCCGATGGTCCGCCCGGTGATCCGCCGCACCAGCTCGCCGGTCAGCCAGCTGTACGTCTGCGCGTGGTACCCGTGGTCCGTCCCGGGCTCCCAGGCCGGTGCCTGCGCCGCCACCGCGGCCGCGCCGAGGTCGGGGTCGGCGGCCTCGGCGGGGGTCAGCGGCCGGTCCAGCACGGGGACGCCCGCGCGGTGCGCGAGCAGGTGCCGGACGAGCGTCCGCTCCTTGCCCGCCGCCTTGTACTGCGGCCAGTACGTCCCCACGGGCGCGTCCAGGTCCAGTTCCCCGCGCTGGTGCAGCAGCAGGAGCGCGACGGCGGCGACGCCCTTGGTCGCCGATCGCACGATCTGCGCGGTGCCCTGTTCCCAGGGCGCCGCGTCGGCCGCACCGACCGCGCCGTCGACGTCTCGCGTGCCGCCCCACAGGTCGACGACCTTGTGCCCGTCCCGGTAGACGGCCACCGCCGCGCCCCGGTCCCCGAGCACCTCGAAGTTCCGTACGAACGCCTCCCGGACCGGCTCGAAGCCCTCGGCCACCGCACCGCTCACGTTCACGCCCGCACGCCCTCTCGGAGATCGCCTTCAACTCCCGGGGGAACACCCCCGTCGAGCCTGCGATTCCTTCGTTTCGCTAGCCGAGAATGATCGTTACATCGATGTTGCCGCGGGTGGCGTTCGAGTACGGGCACACTTGGTGCGCCGCGTCGACCAGCTTCCCGGCGAGTTCCGGGTCGAGTACGGGGAGCGAGACGCTGAGCGCGACGGCGAGCCCGTAGCCCTTGGTCTTGTTGGGGCCGATCCCGACCTTCGCCGCCACCGTGGACCCGGTGAGGTCGAAGCCCGCGCGGTTGCCGACGAGGATCAGCGCGTTGTGGAAGCAGGAGCTGTAACCGGCCGCGAAGAGCTGCTCCGGGTTGGTGCCGTTGCCGTCGCCGCCCAGCTCCGGCGGCATCGCCACCTTCAGCTCGATCTGGCCGTCCTGGCTGGTCACGTACCCGTCGCGGCCGCCGTGCGCGGTTGCCTCGGCGACGTATGTGATCTTCGTCGGACGGGTGTCGACGGTGTTGACGGTGTCGACGGCGCTGCCTTCGGTCACGGCGGGACCTCCCCCGGGAACTTGCCCAATAACGTTGCCCAATTACATCGTGCACAAGGTACCGGCCGGTAGGTAGGTGCTTGTTTACCAGGGGGGTCGTAACCGGGGGTAACTTCCGTCGCGGGCGGCCGTGAGATTCCGCCGGACTCGGTTTGGGTTGGGTCGGACTCGGTCGGACTCGGTCGGACTCGGTCGGACTGGGTCGGACTCAGCGGGTGCGGTCCGCCGCGCCCTGTGCCCGTTCCGCGAGCTCCCACAGCTCCTCGCGCAACCGCGTGACCTCCGCCGTCCCGAGCCCCGTCGTCGCGAGCAGGGAGGCGGGCACGCGCTCCGCGCGCCCCTTCAGCTCCTCACCGCGCCCGGTGCACGCGACGAGCACCGAGCGCTCGTCCCGCGCCGAGCGCTCCCGGCGCACCAGCCCCGCCGCCTCCAGCCGCTTCAGCAGCGGCGACATCGTGCCGTAGTCGAGGCGCAGGGCCGACGCCAGCTCCTTGACGGTCGTCTCGCCGCGCTCCCACAGGACCAGCAGCACGAGGTACTGGGGGTAGGTGAGCCCCAGTTCGTCCAGGAGCGGCCGGTAGGCGGCCGTCACCGCCCGCTGGGCCGCGTACAGCGCGAAGCACAGCTGCTCGTCGAGGAGCAGGGTGCCGTCGGCGGTGGGTGCCTCGTTCGTCACGCGCCCATTGTTCACGCGCCCATTGTTGCGGAGCGCGGGTCGAACCCGAAGGGCAACTCCAGGCGATGGGCGCGCATGAGGGCGTCGTCGGCGAGCAGATCGCCGGTCCGGCCGTCCGCGGCGATCACGCCCTCGCTCAGGATCAGCGCGCGCGGGCACAGCTCCAGGGCGTACGGCAGGTCGTGCGTGACCATGAGCGCGGTGACGTCCAGCGACCGCAGGATGTCGGCCAGTTCACGGCGCGAGGCGGGGTCGAGGTTGGAGGACGGCTCGTCCAGGACGAGGATCTCCGGTTCCATCGCGAGCACCGTCGCGACGGCCACCCGGCGGCGCTGGCCGAAGGACAGGTGGTGCGGCGGACGGTTCTTGAACTCCGCCATGCCGACCTGTTCGAGGGCGTGGTCGACCCGTGCCTCCAGGGCGGCCCCCTTCAGACCGGCGGCGGCCGGCCCGAACGCCACGTCCTCACGGACCGTCGGCATGAACAGCTGGTCGTCCGGGTCCTGGAAGACGATGCCGACCTTGCGGCGGATCTCGGCCATGTGCTGCTTGCCGACGGGCAGTCCGGCCACCGTCACGGTGCCCGCGCCGCCGGTCAGGATGCCGTTGAGATGCAGCACGAGGGTCGTCTTGCCGGCGCCGTTGGGGCCGAGCAGCGCGACCCGCTCGCCTCGCGCGACGGAGAAGTCCACGCCGAACAGAGCCTGGTGGCCGTCGGGATAGGCGAAGGCCAGACCGGCCACTTCCAGGGAGGGCGAGGGCGTCACGGAAGGCATCACAGCGTCAGTCACAGGGACCATCCCAACACGCAGACCAGGAGGGCGACGAACGGGAGGGTCAGCGCGTACGACCACTGCCCCCGTGACGCGGTCACCTCGTCGATCACCGGCATCGAACCGGTGTACCCCCGGCTGATCATGGCCAGATGCACGCGCTCGCCGCGCTCGTAGGAGCGGATGAACAGCGCGCCCGCCGACTTCGCGAGCACCCCCCAGTGCCGTACGCCCCGCGCCTCGAACCCGCGCGACTCCCGGGCGATCCGCATGCGCCGCATCTCGTCCGCGATGACGTCGCCGTAGCGGATCATGAAAGACGCGATCTGCACGAGCAGCGGGGGCAGTCGCAGGCGCTGGAGGCCGAGGAGCAGTTCACGCAGCTCGGTGGTGGACGCCAGCAGTACGGAGGCGGCGACGCCCAGGGTGCCCTTCGCGAGGACGTTCCAGGCGCCCCACAGGCCGTTGACGCTGAGCGACAGGCCGAGGACGTCCACCTGCTCGCCCTCCGCCACGAACGGCATCAGTACCGCGAACGCGACGAACGGCACCTCGATCAGCAGCCGTTTGAGCAGGAAACCGGCGGGCACGCGCGCGTGGCGCGCGACGAACGCCAGCAGGACCGCGTACAGGCCGAACGCCCACATCGCCTCCCGCGGCGTCGACACCACGACCACCACGAAGGCGAAGACGGCGGCGAGCTTGGTGTGCGGCGGCAGGCCGTGCACGGGCGAGTGCCCGTGCCGGTAGAGCCGGTGTGCGTGTCCCGCGCCCATGACGTCAGACGTTCTCTACGGCGGTCGGTGACACGTCGTCGCCCGTCCGGCGCCTGCGCACCGCCCAGAACACCGCGCTGCCCGCGACGACGGTCGTGCCGACGCCGATCACGCCCGCGAGGCCGCCGGACAGCCGGGCGTTCGTCACGTCCTTGACGCCGTAGTCGGCGAGCGGGGAGTCGGCGGACGCGTGCTCCTCGGCCTTCTTGTCGATGCCCTTGTCGGCGGCGACCTTCTCCAGGCCGTCGGGGTTCGCGGAGGCGTAGAAGCTGACGAAGCCGGCCAGGACGAGCGAGGTGACCAGCCCGGTCACCCACAGCGTGCGCCGCGAGGTGCGCGCCGCCACGGGCGTGCGCGCGCCGGCCGGCGCCTCCTCGGCCGCCGGGGCGTCGACGAGTTCGCCGTGCACCCGCAGCTGGAGCTTCTGCCGCAGGTCGCGCGCGCCGTGGACGAGATCCGGCCGGACGGCGACGACGGCGCCCACGGTCAGCGCGGTGATCACGGCCTCGCCGATGCCGATCAGCACGTGCACGCCGATCATCGCGGTCGCCACCTTGCCGATCGACACGTCGGTGGTGCCGCCGATCCAGTAGATGAGCGTGAAGGCGACGGCGGCGGCGGGCACGGACAGTACGGCGGCGACGAAGGACGCGACCGTGATGGACCGGCGGCCGCGGGGCAGCACCTTCACCAGGCCGCGGAAGACGGCGTACGCCACGACGGTCGTCACGATCGCCATGTCGGTGATGTTCACGCCCAGCGCGGTCAGACCGCCGTCGGCGAAGAGGATGCCCTGCATCAGCAGGACCACGGACACGCACAGGACCCCTGTGTAGGGGCCCACGAGTATCGCGGCGAGCGCGCCGCCGAGCAGGTGGCCGCTGGTCCCCGCCGCGACGGGGAAGTTCAGCATCTGCACGGCGAAGATGAACGCCGCCACCAGGCCGGCCAGCGGCGCGGTCCGGTCGTCCAGCTCGCGGCGCGCGCCGCGCAGGCTCACGGCGATGGCGCCGGCGGCGACGACTCCGGTCACGGCGGAGGTCGGGGCGTTGATGAATCCGTCGGGTACGTGCACCCGACGATGATAGTGGCTTAATGCGAACGGTTCGCAAGAGCGAGAAGCTTGTCTCTTCGGGCGGGCGGGGCTCGCGGCGCCCCTGTGGCAGGCCCATGCCGAACCCGTGTATCGCACATGTGAGATATGCCTGTGCGGAGGAGCGCAATCCGCAAAATATGCGACATTGGAAGGGGAGCGGACGCACAGCTTCCGCACAGGTCACGCTGCGTGAGAGGGTCGGCCGATGTCCGTAGTCGAACAGTACGCGCGAGCCCACATCGTCACCGAGGCCGACCAGGCCGAGGAAGAACGCAGGGCCGTCCCGGTCGTCCTGCGCTACGACCCCGAGGACCCCCGGTCGGTCCGCGTAGGGCTGCCCGACCGGCGCGAGTGGACGTTCTCCCGTGACCTCCTCGAACAGGGGCTGCGTGCCCCGACCGGCACCGGCGAGGTCCGGGTGTGGCCGTGCGGGCGCGTCCAGACCGTCGTCGAGTTCCACTCCCCGCACGGCGTCTCGGTCGTCCAGTTCGAGTCGAAGTCGCTGCTGCGGTTCCTGCGCCGCACCTACATGGCGACGGCGCAGCAGCCCGTCACGCACTAGCCGGGTCGGCCCGGCGGGCGTGCCGGACCGTGCTCCGGCGGGCGTGCCGGTCGGGTGTCAGCCGCCCAGGCGCAGCAGTGACGCCACGATGGGTCCGGCCGTGTCGCCGCCGTGGCCGCCCGCCTGGACGACGCCCGCGGCCGCCAGATCGCCGCGGTAGGCGGTGAACCAGCCGTTGGGCTTGTCCTGGTTGTCGACCTCGGCCGATCCCGTCTTGGCGCCGTAGTCGGGGCCCAGACCGGACATCGCCTCGGCTGCGGTGCCGGCCGCGGCGGTGTAGTTCATCAGCTCCCGCAGCTGCGACAGCGTGGACGACGACATCGTGCGCGAGGCCGTCGCCAGCGTGCGGTCGTCCACCGACGGGGCGACCAGATACGGCTGGTGGAAGGTGCCCGCCTTCACGGTGGAGGCGACCGACGCCATGTTCAGCGGGTTCATCCGCACCCCGCCCTGACCGATCAGCGACGCCGCCATCTGGGCCGCCGACTGCACCGGCACCGAGCCGTCGAAGGACGGCACGCCGATCGCCCAGTTGTTCATCGACAGGCCGAAGACCTGCTGCGCCTGCTTGGTCAGGCTGTCGTTGTCCAGGTCGGGCGCCTGGCTGATGAAGGCGGTGTTGCAGGAGCGCGCGAAGCTCGCCTTGAAGGTGCCGCCGGTGATCTGGAAGTCGTCGTCGTTGTGGAACTTCCAGCCGCCGTACGTGAACGTCTTGGGGCAGGGGTGCACCTTGTCCGCCGACGCCAGGTCCTTCTCGATGAGGAGCGACGAGGTGATGACCTTCATCGTGGAGCCGGGCGCGAGCGAGCCGTTGAACGCGGTGTTGAAGCCGTGGCCGGCGTTGGCCACCGCGAGGATCTCGCCCGTGGAGGGGCGCATCACGACGACCGACGAGCGCGCGGTCTTCGCCACCTGCTGTTCGGCGGCCGCCTGGAGGGTCGGGCTCAGCGTGGTCTTCACGGTGCCCGGAGTGCCCTTGCTGAGCTCCAGCAGCGTCTTGTCGGAGGCCTTCTTCGCCTTCGACGCCTTGCCGCGGACGACCTGGAGCTCCACGCCCGCCTTGCCGCCCGCCTTCTTGCCGTACTTCTCCCGCAGCCCGTCCAGGACCGGCTCCAGGGAGGGGTACTTGGCGGCGGTGAGCTCGCCGCCGGCACTGTCGACGGCCTTGACCGGCGGGGTGCCGGACTCGCCGGTGACGAGCGTGTCGCCGTCCTGGAGGTCCGGGTGGACGACGGACGCGTGCCAGTCGACCTGCGCCTTGCCGTTCTCGGGGTTGCGGACGACGGTGAGGGCGCTGTCGTACGTGAGCGGCTTGCTGACGCCCTTGTACTTCACCGTGCCCTTCACGGAGAACGGGACCTTGGCGCCGGCGGCCTTGCCCGCGGTGAAGGTGGCGCCCGTGACGTGGGCGTCCTTGGTGTAGCCGGTCAGGAGGGCGGTGGCGGCCGCGGAGTCGTCCGTGGCGGCGGCCGCCCCGGACACCTTGCCCTGCTGCCAGGCCGTCAGGAACCGGGCGGCCGTGGCCTTCGCCTCGGCCGCCGACGGCGCGTCGGCCCTGACCCGCGGCACCTGCGTGCCGTTGGCCGCCGCGGCCGAACCCTCGTCGGCCGCCGCTCCGCCCCCGTACAGCGCGTAGACGCCGATGCCCGCCCCGCCCACCACGACGGCGATCATGCCGCCGACGACGGCGGGCCGCCGCTTCTTGCGCCCCTCTTCGACACGCCTTCTCTTGCCCACTGCCAGATCCTCCGGATCCCCAGGGGCCTCCCCCCAGCCCCGCTGCCCTCGTTGCCCTCACTGACCCCAACGACGGCTACCACCCTAGAGTCCCGTCCTGTGAGGGTGACGTCACGTGTGACGTCAGCCACCGTGCCGCCGCTCAGCCCGCCTGCAGCACGTCCACGACGATAGGGCCGGACGCGTCGACGCCGTGACCGCCGTCCTGGGTCATCGCGGCGGCCGCGACATCGCCCCGGTAGCCGGTGAACCAGCTGTCGGACTTGTTCTGCCCGTCGACCTCGGCGGAACCGGTCTTGGCGCCGATCCGGCCGCTCAGTCCGTTCATCACCTCGGCCGCGGTGCCGCTGGTCGCGGTGCGGTTCATCATGGAGCGCAGTTGCTGCACGGTGCTCGACGACAGGCCACGCGCGTGTGCCGGTTCCCGGCCGTCGAGGCTGAGCGGCACGATCACCGGCTGCCGGAAGGTGCCCGTCATCGCGGTCGCCGTGACCGACGCCATGTTCAGCGGGTTCATCTGGATCTGGCCCTGGCCGATCAGGCCGGCCGCGGTGTCCGGGCCGCCGGCGGCCGGGACGGAGCCGTCGAAGGACGGGATGCCGGTCTGCCAGTCGAGGCCGATCCCGAACCGGTCCCGGGCCTCGTTCGTCAGCGAGTCGACCTTCACCTCGTCCGCGAACTTCACGAACGCCGTGTTGCAGGAGCGGGCGAAGCTCTCGGCGAGGGTCGCGTTCTCATTGGGCTTCATGCCCTTGATGTTCTGGAAGGTCTGGCTCTCGGAGACGGCCGAGGGCGGACACGGCGCGGGGCCGTTCGCGGTGGTCAGGCCGTTGTCGATGAGGGTGGCCGCACTGACGATCTTCATCGTGGAGCCGGGCGCGACCTCCCCCAGGAACGCGGCGTTCCAGCCGTCCGTCCGGTTGTTGGCGACCGCCAGCACCTCGCCGGTGCTCGGCTTGACGGCCACCACCGACGACTGGTTGTACTTCTGCACGGCCTTCTCCGCGGCCGCCTGCACGTCGGCGCTGAGGGTGGTGGGCACCTTGCCCGCCTTGCCCTCGGCGAGGGTCAGCAGCGGGGTGTCGGCGGTGTCCGGGGTGGCGTGTCTGATCGCCAGCTCGACACCGGCCGTCCCGCCCGCCTTGTCCCCGTACTTGGCGCGCAACTGGTCCAGGATCGGCCCCAGGGAGGGGTACTTCTCCTTGGTGAGCACCTTGCCGTCACGGTCCACCGCCTCGATCGACGGCGCCGCCGACGAGCCCGTGACCAGGGTGTCGTCCATGGACTTCAGCTCGGGGTGGACGACCGAAGGCGCCCAGTCCACCAGCGCCTTACCGGTGGTGACGCCCCGGACGACCGTCAGCCCGCTCTTGTAGGTGAGCGGCTTGGACTTCCCCTCGTACGACACCGTCGCCCGGACCGTGAAGGGCACGCTGTCGCCCACCGACGCGCCCGGTGTGATCTTCACGCCGGTGATGTGTGCCGACTGGCCGTACGAGGTCAGCAGGGGCTCGGCCTTCGCCGCGTTGTTGGTGAGAGCGGCGGCCGCCACGGCCTGCCCCTTCTCCCAGGCCGCGAAGAACTTGGCGCTCGTGTCCTTCACCTCGGACCCGCTCGGCGGCCCGGTCTTCACGGCCACCGGCTCGCTGCCCCCCGACCCGTCGGCCCCGCTCCCGCCGCCGTTCAGCGCGTTCACGATGTTGAAGGCCCCGTATCCGGCCCCGCCCACCATCACCGCGAAGACCGAGCCGACTATCGCTGCCTTGGCCCCCTTGCGCATGTGTGCCCTCCCCGTTGTCCCCGTCGCCCTCGTGGGCGTTTCTGAACGTGTTCAGAAAGATCCGTCAGGCTCACAGTAAGCGGAAAGGGCGGCGCGTGGGGCGAGAGTTTCCGCAATCGTTAGACCCACGTATCCAGCCACATACGTGAACGCCAGTCGTCGATCGGGATCGCCTGCCCCGTGTACAGGGGCCAGAAGTAGATGAAGTTCCAGGCGATGAGCAGGACGAGGACGCCCACGCCGGTGGCGCCCGCCACGCGGCGGGTGTCGCTGGAGCCCGGGGGACCGATGAGCGCGCCGATCATCATCGCCACCGCCAGGCACAGGAACGGCAGGAAGACGACGGCGTAGAAGAGGAAGATCGTGCGTTCCTGGTACATGAACCACGGCAGGTAGCCGGCCGCGATGCCGCAGACGATCGCGCCGGCGCGCCAGTCGCGGCGGAAGAGCCAGCGCCACAGGACGTAGAGGACCGCGAAGCAGGCCGCCCACCACAGCAGGGGCGTGCCGATCGCGAGGACCTCGCGGGCGCACTTCTCGCCCGCGTCCGTCGGACAGCCGTCCTGGCCCGGGGTGGGGGACTCGTAGAAGTACGAGACCGGGCGGCCGAGGACGAGCCAGCTCCACGGGTTCGACTGGTAGGTGTGCGGCGAGGTGAGGTGGGTGTGGAACTCGTAGACCTCGTGCTCGTAGTGCCACAGGCTGCGCCACCAGTCGGGGAACAGCCAGGTCCAGTTGCCGCCCTTGCCGTCGGTGGCCGCCCAGTTGCGGTAGTAGCCGCCCTTGCCGTCGGTGGCGGACAGGATCCAGCCCGTCCACGACACCAGGTAGGTGACCAGCGCGACCGGGACCGTGGCCAGGAACGCGAAGCCCGTGTCGCGCTTCAGCACCGCCAGGTACGGGTGGCGGGCGCCCGCCACCTTGCGCGAGGAGACGTCCCACAACACCGCCATCAGGCAGAACGCGACCAGGATGTACAGGCCGTTCCACTTGGTGCCGATGGCCAGGCCCAGCATCAGACCGGCGCCCCAGCGCCAGGGGCGCCACCCCAGGCGGGTGGTCTCCGCGATGTGCGGATCGGGGCGGCAGCGGCCGTCCACGTCCCTGGGGAGCGCGGCGGCGAGTTTCTCGCGTGCCTTGTCCCGGTCGACCACCAGGCAGCCGAACGCCGCCAGCACGAAGAACATCAGCACGCCGTCGAGCAGCGAGGTGCGGCTCATCACGAAGGCGAGCCCGTCGACCGCCATCAGCGCGCCCGCCAGGCAGCCCAGGAAGGTGGAGCGGAAGATCCGGCGGCCGATCCGGCACAGCAGCAGGACACTGAGCGTGCCGAGCACCGCCGTCATGAACCGCCAGCCGAACGGGTCGAACCCGAAGAGCAGCTCGCCGAGCCCGATCACGTACTTGCCGACCGGCGGATGCACGACGTACGCCGCGTCCGACGGGATCGTGACGTGCCCGCCGGAGGAGAGGATGACGTCGTTGGCGTTCTTGTCCCAGTTGACCTCGAACCCGCGGTGGACGACCGCCCACGCGTCCTTGGCGTAGTACGTCTCGTCGAATATCACCGCCTTGGGACTGCCCAGATGCCAGAACCGGAGCACGCCCGCCAGCAGCGTGATCAGCAGCGGACCGGTCCAGGACGACCGGCGCGCGATCCGGTCCGCCCGCTCGTGCGAGATGCCCAGCGCCTGCCACAACCGGGGGCTGGGCTGGGCGAACGGCGGCACCAGCCGCTCCCGGACGTCGGCGGAGGGCTCCGCGGTGTATCCGAAACGGCGCAGCCGTTGCTGCCACGACGGCCGCTCGTCTGGCGGTGTCTGGCCCTGCCGGTAGTCCGTGGAGTCCATGGAGGACGCGGTACTGGTCACCGCGCCATCGTAGGGAACAGGTCTGTGTGAGTCCCGTGCATGGGCCCCGACCGGCCTGGTCGATCGAGTGGGACCCCGCCCTGCGAGGATGGAAACGTGACAGCTACGCCCGGAATCCTCGTTCTTGCCGGTACTCCCATCGGTGACGTCTCCGATGCCCCGCCCCGTCTCGCCGAGGAGCTGACCGGCGCCGACGTGATCGCCGCCGAGGACACGCGCCGGCTGCGGCGGCTGACCCAGGCGCTGGGGGTGACGCCCAAGGGGCGTGTCGTGTCCTACTTCGAGGGCAACGAGTCCGCCCGTACTCCCGATCTGGTCGCGGATCTGGTGGGCGGCGCGCGGGTGCTGCTCGTCACCGACGCCGGGATGCCGTCGGTCTCCGACCCCGGGTACCGGCTGGTCGCCGCGGCCGTCGAGCAGGACATCCGCGTCACCGCCGTCCCCGGCCCGTCCGCGGTGCTCACCGCGCTGGCCCTGTCGGGGCTGCCCGTCGACCGGTTCTGCTTCGAGGGGTTCCTGCCGAGGAAGGCCGGCGAGCGGCTGTCCCGGCTGCGGGAGGTCGCGGAGGAGCGCCGGACCCTCGTGTACTTCGAGGCCCCGCACCGGCTCGACGACACCCTCGCCGCGATGGCCGAGGTGTTCGGCACGGACCGGCGGGCCGCCGTGTGCCGGGAGCTGACCAAGACGTACGAAGAGGTGAAGCGCGGTCCGCTCGGCGAGCTGGCCCAGTGGGCGGCCGAGGGCGTGCGGGGCGAGATCACCGTCGTCGTCACCGGGGCGCCCGAGCGCGGTCCCGAGGAGCTCGACGCGGCGGAGCTGGTGCGGCGGGTGCGGGTGCGCGAGGAGGCGGGCGAGCGCCGCAAGGAGGCCATCGCGGCGGTGGCGGCGGAGGCGGGGCTGCCGAAGCGCGAGGTGTTCGACGCGGTGGTGGCGGCGAAGAACGCCGGGGGCCTGTGACGGTTGTTGCCCGGGTGCTGTGAAGGGACTCACACCCCCTCTGAGCAGGGCGCATGTCGTCTGAGCGTGCGCCCCATGTGCGGGCAAAGGACGCCGGGCGTTGTGGCAAGGGACGCCCAAATCGCCTTCAACAGTGCACAGGTCGAGTGCATTCGCTCCGGGCGAGGCGTCCACTGGATGACGGGACTTGAGCGGTCCCACCAGCGGACACCAGGAGCGGTCATGAGTGAGATCACAGGGCAGACCGGCCTCCGCGGCGGCGCCAGCGCCGTCGTCAACGAGTCGTACTCCTTCGCCTGCATGCGCTGTGGGCACGGCTGGGAGCAGGCCTTCGAGATAGAGCACCACACCGACGCCGACGGTCACGAGTTCGTCCTCTACGTGGCGAACGGGCGGGTCGTCCCGTCGCCGCTGAGCCGCCCCGCGTGCCAGAACTGCGACGGGCACGTCGTGCGCATCATGCGGGCGGGGCAGGTCTCGTCGGTGCTCAGCGCGGCCCGACAGCACAAGGCGCCCCCGGCCGGACCGGTCCAGGCGCCGGTCTCGGCGGCCGAGGGGCCGTCCGACGCACAGCCCGACGCACAGCCCGACGCGCAGTCCACGGCGCCGCAGCACCACCACTGGCACCTGTCCGACCTTCTGCACCCGTTCCGCAAGGCGAGCTAGCCGGGCGGGCCGATCGCCCGCCGGGGAGGGCGTGCCCCTTCCGTAGGATCGGGGCATGCCTTCGAACGCCGACAAGAACGCCGACAAGAACGCCGCGCCGCCGCTTCCGGCCCCCCTCGGGGTGCCGGTCGCCGACTCCCACACCCACCTCGACATGCAGTCGGGCACGGTGGAGGAGGCTCTCGCGAAAGCCGCGTCGGTCGGCGTGACCACGGTCGTCCAGGTCGGCTGCGACGTACGGGGCTCCCGGTGGGCGGCCGAGACGGCGGCAGCGCACGACGCGGTCCACGCCACGGTCGCCCTGCATCCGAACGAGGCGCCGCGCATCGTGCACGGCGACCCCGACGGGTGGTCCCGCCAGGGCGCGCGGACGCCGGGCGGCGCGCAGGCGCTCGACGAGGCGCTCGCCGAGATCGACCGCCTGGCCGCGCTTCCGCACGTCAAGGGTGTCGGCGAGACCGGACTCGACCACTTCCGCACCGGCCCCGAGGGCAAGGAAGCCCAGGAGAACTCCTTCCGCGCCCACATCGAGATGGCCAAGCGGCACGGCAAGGCCCTGGTCATCCACGACCGCGACGCCCACGCCGATGTCCTGCGCGTCCTGAAGGAGGAGGGCGCCCCCGAGCGCACCGTCTTCCACTGCTACTCCGGCGACGCCGAGATGGCCGAGATCTGTGCCCGCGCCGGATACTTCATGTCCTTCGCCGGCAACGTCACCTTCAAGAACGCCCAGAACCTCCGGGACGCCGTCGCGGTGGCCCCGCTGGAGCTGCTCCTGGTGGAGACCGACGCCCCCTTCCTGACCCCGGCGCCCTACCGCGGACGGCCCAACGCCCCGTATCTGATTCCGGTCACGGTGCGCGCCATGGCCGCCGTGCGGGACATCGACGAGGACACCCTGGCCACCGCCCTCGCCGCGAACACCGCACGCGCGTTCGACTACTGAGCGCACCCGCCACCCGTCGAACACAACTCTCGGTAGCCGCGCCACTTTGGAGAGTGACCGTCGCTCCGCTAGGTTCTGGGGGCCCGATCCGGACCCCTCCCCTGGAGTGTCGGCGTGAGCAACTCGCAGTACTTCGAGTACGAGCCGTACGCCGGTGGCGGGTCGTACGTCGACCTGCACAACGCCGACGTCGACCTGCACAACGCCGAGACGATCGCGTACGGCGTGTACGCGGCGCCCGGGACGTACGACGACACGTACCGCCCCGCGTACGAGACGTACGAGGCGCCGCCCCCGCCTCCCGAGACGCTCCAGCTCCCCGAGACGCTCCAGCTCCCCGAGCCGGTCCGGTTCGCCGAGCAGGACCAGCCCGCCGCGGCTGCCCCGTACGCCGAGACGGTCCAGCTCTCCGGGGCCGCCCCGTACGCCGAGACGGTTCGGCTCTCCGGACCGGTGCTGCCCCAGCAGGCTCCGCTGCCCCGGCTGTCGCCGCTGCCGCGGCGAGACGTCGGGCCGGACGTGGGGCACGACGTGGGGCGGGCCGCGCGCCGGCGCCGGACGCGCTCCGCCGAGCGTCCGGAGTCCACGATCCGCCGGCTGGTCCCGCAGGCACTCGTCGTCGCGTTCCTGGCCGGCGGCACCACCGCCTTCGTCGCCGAGGACAAGGCGGTCGAGCTGACCGTCGACGGCAAGCCGCGCACGCTGCACACCTTCGCCGACGACGTGAGCGAACTCCTCGCGGAGGAAGGCGTGCGGGTGGGCGCGCACGACGTGGTGGCGCCCGGCCCCGACACCGAACTCACCAGCGGTGACGAGATCGCGGTGCACTACGGGCGGCCCGTCCGGCTCACCCTGGACGGACACCGGCACGAGGTGTGGACGACGGCGCACACCGTGCAGGAGGCGCTCCAGCAGCTCGGGGTGCGCGCGGAGGGCGCCTACATGTCCGTCCCGCGCTCCCAGCCCATCGGCCGCGCGGGGCTCGCGCTGGACGTCCGCACCGAGCGCTCGGTCACGGTCATGGCCGACGGCCGGGCCCGCACCGTCCGCACCAACGCGGCGACCGTGCGCGAGGCGGTGGCGGAGGCCGGGATCACCCTGCGCGGCCAGGACACCACGTCCGTCGCGCCCGGCAGCTTCCCGCGCGACGGACAGACGGTCACGGTGCTGCGGATCACCGGCAGCAAGGAGGTGCGGGAGGAGGCGATCCCGTTCGACGTGCGCCGCACCGACGACTCCTCGCTGTTCAAGGGCACGGAGGTGGTGGAGCGGGCCGGACAGCCCGGCCTGCGCCGGATCACGTACGCGCTGCGCACCGTGAACGGCGTACGGCAGACCCCGCGGCGGATCCGTGACGAGATCGTGCGTGAACCGCGCGATCAGGTGGTGAGGGTCGGGACGAAGCCGCTGCCGGCCTCCGTGCGGGGCGCCGACGGCCTGGACTGGCAGGGCCTCGCGGTCTGCGAGTCGGGCGGCCGGGCGAACGCGGTCGACCCCTCGGGCACGTACGGCGGGCTGTACCAGTTCGACACCCGCACCTGGCAGAGCCTCGGCGGCAGCGGACGGCCCCAGGACGCACCGGCGGCGGAACAGACGCTCCGGGCGAAGAAGCTGTACGTGCGGCGCGGGGCCAGTCCCTGGCCGCACTGCGGGACGCGGCTGCACGGGTGAGAGGTGCGGCGGCGGACGGTGTCCGTGCGCCCCCGTACCCTTGTCCCGTGAGTACCAGCCCCGCCCCCGACGCCCTCCTGGGCCCCGCCGACATCCGTGAGCTGGCGGCGGTCCTCGGCGTGCGGCCCACCAAGCAGCGCGGCCAGAACTTCGTGATCGACGCGAACACGGTCCGCCGTATCGTCCGCACCGCGGAGGTCCGGCCCGACGACGTGGTCGTCGAGGTCGGCCCGGGGCTCGGCTCCCTCACCCTGGCGCTGCTGGAGACCGCCGACCGGGTCACGGCCGTCGAGATCGACGACGTCCTGGCCGGCGCGCTGCCCGCGACGATCGCGGCGCGCATGCCGGAGCGCGCGGACCGTTTCGCGCTGGTGCACTCCGACGCGATGCAGGTGACCGAGCTGCCCGGCCCCGCCCCGACCGCGCTGGTCGCGAACCTGCCGTACAACGTGGCCGTGCCCGTGCTGCTGCACATGCTGGAGACCTTCCCGAGCATCGAGCGCACCCTCGTCATGGTCCAGTCCGAAGTCGCCGACCGGCTCGCCGCCGGGCCCGGCTCGAAGGTGTACGGCGTGCCGTCGGTCAAGGCCAACTGGTACGCCGAGGTCAAGCGGGCCGGCGCCATCGGGCGCAAGGTGTTCTGGCCCGCACCGAACGTGGACAGCGGACTGGTGTCGCTGGTGCGGCGGACCGAGCCGATCGACACCACGGCGTCGCGGCGCGAGGTGTTCGCCGTCGTCGACGCGGCGTTCGCCCAGCGCCGCAAGACCCTGCGGGCCGCGCTCGCCGGATGGGCGGGCTCCCCGGCCCGCGCGGAGGAGGCCCTCGTGGCGGCCGGCGTCTCGCCGCAGGCGCGCGGCGAGGCCCTCACGGTCGAGGAGTTCGCCCGCATCGCCGAGGCCGCGCCGGACCGGGAGACGCCCCTCGCGTCCCCGGCGCCCCTCGCGTCGCCGAAGCGGAAGGACTCCGAGTGAGCGTCACCGTGCGGGTGCCCGCCAAGGTCAATGTGCAGCTCGCGGTGGGCGCCGCCCGCGCGGACGGCTTCCACGACCTGGCGAACGTCTTCCTCGCGGTCGGTCTGTACGACGAGGTCACGGTGACCCCGGCCGACGGACTCCGCGTCACCTGCGAGGGCCCGGACGCCCGCCAGGTGCCCCTGGACCGTACGAACCTGGCGGCGCGGGCCGCGATCGCGCTGGCCGAGCGGTACGGCCGTACGCCCGACGTGCACCTCCACATCGCCAAGGACATCCCCGTCGCCGGGGGCATGGCGGGCGGCAGCGCGGACGGCGCGGGCGCGCTGCTGGCCTGCGACGCGCTGTGGGGCACCGGCGCCACCCGTGACGAACTCCTCGAGATCTGCGCCGAGTTGGGCAGCGATGTGCCGTTCAGCCTGGTCGGCGGGGCCGCTCTCGGCACCGGGCGCGGCGAGAAGCTGGCGGTCCTGGAGACCGGCGGCACGTTCCACTGGGTGTTCGCGATGGCCGGACGGGGGCTGTCGACACCGTCGGTGTTCCGGGAGTTCGACCGGCTGGCGCAGGGCCGGGACATCCCCGAGCCGGTGGCCTCCCGGCGCCTCCTCGACGCCCTGGCCGAGGGGGACCCCGACGCCCTCGCGGCCACCGTCTCCAACGACCTCCAGCCGGCCGCGTTGTCGCTCTTCCCCGAACTCGCCGACACCCTCGCCGCGGGTCACGCGGCCGGCGCCCTCGCCACGCTCGTCTCCGGCTCGGGCCCGACCACCGCGTTCCTCGCCCGCGACACCGCCGCGGCGGAGAGGATCGCGCAGGCGCTGCGCACGTCGGGCACCTGCAGGAGCGTGCGGGTGGCGGCGGGACCGGCGCCGGGCGCGACGGTCGTCGGGGACCGCACGTGACGCGGCAGTCCTCGTCGTAGACCGCCCGTCCCGGCCGTAATTCGGCTGCTCCGAGCGGCCCCTGCCCTCTAGGCTCCCTCGGCCGGTTCCAGCAGGAGGCCGGGCCGGGGCGAAGGGGCATGCGCATGGGGTCGGCGGAGCTGGTGGCGGCGGTTCGACGCGGAGATGTCGACGCCGTCCGTGAACTGCTGGACGGCGGACAGGACCCGAACGCCCGCGACCCGGCCGACGGCGTTCCCCTGCTCTGCGTGGCCGTGGCGGCCTACGACGAACCGGTCGCCGAGGAGCTGATCAGGGCCGGCGCCGACCCGCTGCGGTCGCCGGGCGGGGCGCCCGGAGGGGATCCCGGGCTGCCCGGCGGCGACAGCGCGCTGACCCGGGCGGTGGACGGCGGCTGCTCCTGGATGGCCACCAGGCTGCTCCCCGAACTCGTGCGCCTCGACGCCGACGCGCGGGCCGATCTGCTGGCACGCGCGCGGTACTGGGCCGAGGCGGACCTCGAGACCGAGCTGCGGCGCAGGACCGGCGCGGCCGGGCCGGTCGAGCGCGGCACGGTGCGGGTCGATTCCTGGTCCTCGCGGTACGAGCGTCACTCGCTCGGCGGGCAGACCGTGTGGGACGGCCATCCGGGTGTCCTCACCGTGCTGGAGGAGCGCTTCCGGATCCGTACGCCGTTCGACGAGCTGCTCGCGCGGGCACTCACCCGCCCGGACCGGGACCACGGCGTCTGGTCCGACTCCGTCGTCCTCCTCGCCGGC
The DNA here is from genome assembly GCF_045040885.1 of Streptomyces sp. NBC_00016. NCBI lineage: Bacteria > Bacillati > Actinomycetota > Actinomycetes > Kitasatosporales > Streptomycetaceae > Streptomyces > Streptomyces sp. NBC_00016. Next base: position 5,728,725 of record NZ_CP108304.1, read on the forward strand.
CGGCTGGACGAGGAGACCTGGGGCGCCGCCCAGGCGCTGAGCGCGCACCCCGACCGCCTGCACCGGCTCTTCGCCGCGGACGTGCTGCGGTGCCTCGTCATCGGGTTCGGCGGCATGTTCTCGCGGCCGGGATCCGTCGTCCACAAACTCGCGCCCGAGGTGTTCCTGCCCTGGGCCCTGGAGGAGCCGGACCCCGAGGTGCTCGCCCTGGTGCTGTCCGGGCTGAGCGAGGAGGGCGACTCGGACGGGAACGGGGAGATCATCGAGCCCGTCGGTCTGTCGTACGCCGGGCATCCAGACCCGCGCGTCCGCCTGGAGGTGCCCGACACCCTGCGACCGGAAACCGCGGGTACGCGCGTGCCGCGCGAGAAGCTCGACGTCCTGTACGCACTCGCGGGCGACCCCGACCCCCGGGTGCGCGAGCGGGCGGCCCACTGGCTGGCGCACTGCCCCGCGGAGGCGCCCGGCGTCACCGACGTGCTCGCCGGACTCCTCGACGACGAGCTGCGGGACACCCGGGTACACGCCGCCTACGGGCTCGCGCAGCGCGACGACCCGCGCTGTGTGGCCGCCGAGCGCGCGCTGCGGCCCCTCGACGTCGACGGCGGGCCGGACGACGGCCTCGTGCGGGCGATGTGGCGCTACGAGGAACGCCACCCGGCGGTCTCCGAGCCGAGGTTCTCCGAGCCGGAGTGACGATCCCGTCCGGCGGCCCGGCGGTCCGGCGGCCCGGCGGCCCGGCGGCCCGGCGGTCCGGCGGCCCGGCGCGCCCGTGCCCGGCCCGCCCCGGCGTGCGCGAGGGGGCGTCCGCCCCGCGCGCGCAACCGTTCGCCGCGTGCCGCCGCCCGACGGGTGTCAGCGGCCGCCCGCGGGAACCACGGGGGCGTGAGCCGCTCGCGCACGCGCCGTTCGTGAACAGCGCGCACGACCGTCGCGATCCCTGCCGCACGCCGCTGCCGCCCTCATGACCGCGAAAGAAACCGGGCACCGAAGGGTGTCCGCCGCGCGGACTACCCTGGAGGGTCGAGCATCCCCCGTGGCAGGAGAGAAATGGCCGTCAATCTGGTCAATGTCGAGAACGTCAGCAAGGTGTACGGGACCCGTACCCTCCTCGACGGCATCTCGCTCGGCGTGTCCGAAGGGGACCGGATCGGCGTCGTCGGCCGCAACGGCGACGGGAAGACCACGCTGATCCGCATGCTCGCCAAGCTGGAGGACGCAGACTCCGGCCGGGTCACGCACTCCGGCGGGGTCCGCCTCGGCGTACTCACCCAGCACGACTCGCTCGACTCGGCCGCGACCGTCCGGCACGAGGTCATCCGGGACATGGCCGACCACGAGTGGGCCGGCAACGCCAAGGTCCGGGACGTGCTCACGGGGCTCTTCGGCGGGCTCGACCTGCCGGGGTTCCCGCAGGGCCTGGACACCGTGATCGGTCCGCTCTCCGGCGGTGAGCGCCGCCGGATCGCGCTCGCCAAGCTGCTGATCGAGGAGCAGGACCTGATCGTCCTCGACGAGCCGACCAACCACCTCGACGTCGAGGGCATCTCCTGGCTGGCCCGGCATCTGCGCGAGCGCCGCTCCGCGCTCGTCTGCGTCACCCACGACCGCTGGTTCCTGGACCAGGTCTGCACCCGCATGTGGGACGTGCAGCGCGGCGACGTCCACGAGTACGAGGGCGGCTACTCCGACTACGTCTTCGCGCGCGCGGAGCGTGAGCGCATCGCCGCGACCGAGGAGGTCAAGCGGCAGAACCTGGTCCGCAAGGAGCTCGCCTGGCTGCGCCGCGGCGCCCCCGCGCGGACGTCCAAGCCGCGGTTCCGTGTCGAGGCCGCCAACGAGCTCATCAAGGACGTGCCGCCGCCCCGCGACAGCAGCGAGCTGATGAAGTTCGCCTCCTCGCGCCTCGGCAGGACCGTCTTCGACCTCGAGGACGTCACCGTCCAGGCCGGTCCCAAGGTGCTGCTCAAGCACATCACCTGGCACCTCGGCCCCGGTGACCGCATCGGCCTCGTCGGGGTCAACGGCGCCGGCAAGACCTCGCTGCTGCGGGCCCTGGCCGAGGCCGCCCGCACCGAGGGCGAGGTGCAGCCCGTGGCCGGCCGGGTCGTCGTCGGCAAGACCGTCAAGCTCGCCTACCTCTCCCAGGAGGTCGCCGAACTCGACCCCGCCCTGCGGGTCCTGGAGGCCGTCCAGCAGGTGCGTGAGCGCGTCGACCTCGGCAAGGGGCGCGAGATGACCGCCGGGCAGCTCTGCGAGACGTTCGGCTTCAACAAGGACAAGCAGTGGACGCCGGTCGGGGACCTGTCGGGCGGTGAGCGCCGCCGTCTGCAGATCCTGCGTCTGCTCATGGACGAGCCCAACGTCCTCTTCCTCGACGAGCCCACCAACGACCTCGACATCGAGACCCTGACCCAGCTCGAGGACCTCCTCGACGGCTGGCCGGGCTCGATGATCGTCATCTCCCACGACCGCTTCTTCGTCGAGCGGACCACGGACCGGGTCTTCGCCCTCCTCGGCGACGCCGCCCTGCGGATGCTCCCGCGCGGTATCGACGAGTACATCGAGCGCCGGCAGCGCATGGAGGAGGCCGCGGCCGCCTCGGCTCCGGCGGCCGTCGCGAAGCCGGTGGCCGAGAAGAGCGCCGCCGACCAGCGCGCCGCCAAGAAGGAACTCCAGAAGATCGAGCGGCAGTTGGACAAGGTCTCCGAGAAGGAGTCCAAGCTGCACGCCCAGATCGCGGACAACGCCACCGACTTCGCGAAGGTCGCCGAACTCGACACCGCGCTGCGTGGATTGGTGGGCGAGCGCGAGGAACTGGAGCTGCGGTGGCTGGAACTGGCCGAGGACGCGTGAAGGGTGCGTGAAGGCGCATAACGACGGCATCACGGGCCGGTCCTCCCTTGGGAACAGGGGTGGATCGGCCCCGGGAGCCGTTCGTCGCGGGTGATAGAAAGAGCCGTCTGAGAACTTTCTGAAGACGGCTCCGGGCGGGTCACTGACCTGGGGGCGTGGCTAAAAACCAGTGACATAGGGGGAACACGCTGATGGCTCAGCCGCCCAATCAGCCGCCGCAGCCGGGTGGTTTCGGAGCACCGCAGGACCAGCCTCAGGCGCCACAGCCGCCGCAGGCATCGCAGCCGCCGCAGGCGCCACAGGGTGGCTTCGGCGCGCCCCAGATGCCGCCGCAGCCGCCCCAGGGCCCGCCCGCCCAGCTGCCGCAGCCGGGTTACGGCTATCCGCAGCAACAGCCGCAGCAGGCCGGCCCGTACGGTCAGCCGCCGCAGGCCGGTCCCTACGGTCAGCCCCAGCAGCCGGGCCCCTACGGCCAGCCCGGACAGCCCGGCCCCTACGGACAGCCGGGGCCGTACGGCCAGCAGCCGGGCTACGGCTATCCGCAGCCGCCCCAGTTCCCCGGCGCGCCCGGTGCTCCCGGTACGCCGCCCGGTGGGCGCAACCCCTTCAAGGGGCGGCCCGCGCTGGTGGTCGGGGCCGCGGTGGCGGCGCTGCTGGTGATCGGCGGGACGGTGTTCGCGGTCACGAACGGCGACGACGACGGCGGCAAGAAGCCGGTCGCCGGGCCGAGCGACGACGGCAAGGCCACGTCGAGCGGCGCACCGGTCAACCCCGGTGACGGCAGCGGCGACGGCGGCGAGGACACCGAGGACTTCAACGCGGACCGCAAGGCCGGCGAGGCGAAGGTGCTCTGGTACAAGGAGGCGCCCGACGCGCCCGCCTCCGGCGCCGACGCCCCCGGCATGTGGATCACCTCCAAGACGGCCGTGAAGGCGGCGTACAAGGAGGTCGTCGCGTACAACGTCGGTGACGGCAAGCCCACCTGGGACACCATCGCGCTGCCGCAGAAGATCTGCGCGGTCACCCCGCAGAAGACGGCGGACGACAAGGTCGTCGTGGCGTACATGAGCGGCACCAGCGACCGCGCCAAGTGCAACCAGCTCCAGCAGATCGACCTCACCACCGGCGCCCAGGGCTGGAAGGGCGTCGTCGCGGACGGCGCGCTGTTCGACAGCGCCATCAGCATCGAGCTGTCGCTGGCCGGCAACACCCTGATGGTGGGCCGCTCGCAGTCCGGCACGGCGTACGACGTCCGCACCGGCAAGAAGCTGTACGACAAGCAGAAGTACGGCGACTCCTGCTTCCCGACGGCGTTCGCCGGCGGGACCCGGCTGATCGCGGTGGCGTCCTGCGACGCGACCGAGGCCAACGAGCACGACGAGATCCAGGAGCTGGACCCGGCGACCGGCAAGGCCAAGTGGACCCAGAAGTTCGACAAGGGCTGGTCGGTCGCGAAGACGTACTCCGTCGACCCGCTGGTGGTCTACAGCACCAACGAGGACAAGAACACCTGGAACATCGCGACGTTCAAGCCGGACGGCTCCTACCGCTCGCAGGTCGGCTTCGACGAGGACTTCGCGCCCGAGTGCGACTCCGGTTTCCTCCAGCGCAACCTCACCGGCTGCACGGGCACGGCCTCCGACGCGAACACGCTCTACCTGCCGACCGAGTCGAGCAGCGGCCCCAACGAGATCGTGGCGATCGACCTCTCCACCGGCAAGGAGAAGTGGCGCGTGAAGTCCCCGACCGACGAGGCGATGCTGCCGGTGAAGGTCGAGGGCGGCAACCTCGTCGCGTACGTCGAGCCGTCGTACGACGCGGCCGGCCGGGTGGTGGGCATCCCGACGGCCGGGTCCGCCCACACGCCGACGACGCTGATGCAGCTGCCCCAGAGCACCGCCGAGATCGAGGACAGCTTCTACTCGCGCGACCTCGCCTGGGTCGACGGGCGCCTCTACCTCTCCTCCACCCGGCTGACGGGCAACGACGAGACGAAGGAGAAGCTGATGCTCGCCTACGGCAAGTGAGGCGAACCACCCTTCCCCGCCCTGTCGACGTCCCCGCCCGTCCGCCCGAGCCTTCCGAGCGTTCTCCCGAGGTATCCACACCATGACCCAGCCGCCGCCCCCGCCGCCGAACCAGCCCCCGCAGCAGCCGCAGCAGCCCGGTTTCGGCCCGCCCCAGCCGCCGCAGGACACGCCGCCGCAGGACGCCGTGCCCAAGGACGCGGCCCCTCAGGACGCCGCGCCGCAGCCTCCCGCCCCCGACCTGACGAAGGCTCCGGAGCCGGGCTACGGCTACCCGCAGGCACCCCGGCCGGGCCAGGCGCCCCAGCCGCCCCAGGCCCCGGCCCCGGCGGCTCAGCACCCCCAGCCGCCGCAGACGCCTCCGCCCCCGGCCCCGTCCGGGCCCCCGCAGCAGCCCCAGCCGGGGTACGGCTACCCGCAGGCGCCCGGACAGCCGGCGCCCCCGGCCGCCGCCCCCGGTTACGGCTACCCGGCCCAGCCGGGCACGCCCGCGCCCTCCGCGTACGGTCAGCCCCAGCAGCCGGGCCCCTACGGCCAGCCGACGCCCCCGTACGGCCAGCAGCCCGGGTACGGCTACCCGGGGCAGCCTGGTCAGCCGGGGCAGCCGGGATATCCGACCGCTCCGGCGGGTTACGGCTACCCGGGGCAGCCCACCATGCCCATGCACCCGCAGGCCGGCGGCCCCGGCCAGGGACCGGGCGGCGTCGGCAAGAAGTTCAACGCGCAGGTGGCGATCATCGTCGGGGCGGTCGTCGCGATCGCGCTGATCGTCGGCGGCGGCGTCTGGTACGCGAAGTCCAGCGACGGCGGCAAGAAGGAAGAGGCGGGTCCCGCGGGCCCGACCGGCGGCGGGGGCGACACCGGCGGCACGGGAGGCACCGGCGGAACGTCCTCCGGCGGCAAGGAGAAGGTGCCGGCCGACCCCGCCTCGGACGTCCTGTTCAAGGTCCCGATGCCCGTGATCAAGAAGGACGACAGCGTCGGCGTCAAGGGCTCCTGGCTGACCGACAAGGCGTACGTGAAGACGGGCGTCAGCGAGATCGCCGGCTACGACCTGGACAAGGGCACCAAGCTCTGGTCGGTCCCGCTGCCCGGACCGGTGTGCGAGGCCAGCAAGTTCGCCACCGACGACTACCGCACGGCGGTCACCTTCCAGGCGAGCGCCGCCGAAACGGCGTCCTGCGACCAGGTCGCGGCGATCGACCTCGCCGCGGGCAAGCAGCTGTGGAAGAAGACCGTCAACTCCGGTGACTACCCGATCAGTTTCAATAACGTGACGGTCAGCGCGAACACGGTGGCCCTCGGCAGCACCAACGGCGGCGCCGCCTTCGACATCGACTCCGGCAAGGTGCTGTGGTCGCCGAAGCCGGCCGACACCTGCTACGACGCCGGCTACGGCGGCGGCCCGAAGCTGGTGGCCGTGCGCAAGTGCGGCGCGTACGACAACCCCGAGCTGCACATCCAGACCATCGACCCGGTGTCCGGGAAGGTGATCTCCGAGTACAAGCTGGCCACGGGCATCGACTACGCGTCCGTCGTGTCCAGCGACCCCCTGGTGGTGGCCGCCGACGTCGGCGACAGCGCCGGTGACGGCAGCGGCATCTCGGACTTCTTCTCCATCGACAACAAGACCGGCAAGCTGCGCACCCGCATCTCGGTCCCGGGCGACCAGTACGCGGCCGACTGCGAGGGCATCACCAGGATCGAGGCCTGCACGGGACTGGCCGTCGGCAACGACCGGATCTACGTCCCGACCGAGGAGCACGACGGCACCGGCGAGTACAGCCGGACCAACGAGGTCATCGCCTTCGACCTGGCCACCGGCAAGCAGACCGGCCAGCGCGCGGACGCCGGCGACGGCTACACGATCTACCCGCTGCGCATGGACGGCAGCAACCTGATCGCCTACAAGCGGCCGCCGTACGACAAGGGCGGCCAGGTCGTCAGCATCGCCGGAGGCTCCTTCAAGGAGACCAAGCTGCTGGAGAACCCGGCCACGGAGGCGGTGCACGACCTGGAGACCAGCATGTCCCCGGAGTACTCCGAGGTCCTCTACTCCCAGGGACGCCTGTTCATGTCCGAGGTGTACGCCGACGACGGCTCGCTCTCGAGCGGCGACCCGCAGTACCTCGCCGTCGCGTACGGCGCGGGCAGCTGATCGTCTTAATCGCCGTGACGGCCCCGTCCCTGCTCAGGGGCGGGGCCGTTCACTTACCGCCCATGCCCCTCGAATGTGAGGAATTTCGGCGATCCGGGGCACTTCTCACCGGTAGGGGGAGCGCAACGTCGAACAAGCGTGTAGCTTCCGGGGGCATGAAGGACAGGGTGCCGGGGGGCACCCTTTGTTGGTCCGTGTGAGTCCGTGTGAGCCCGTGTGGGCATCCATGGGGGGACTGGGGGGTTGCTCGTTGGGAGTGCGGCTGATGGTGGTCGACGACCACCGACTGCTCGCCGAGGCACTGGCCTCGGCGCTCAAACTGCGGGGGCACCGGGTGCTCGCCGCGGCGGCACCTGCCGCGGGCGCGGCCGAGCTGGTGATCACCCGCGCCCCGGAGGTGTGTCTGCTGGGCACGGCGGTCCCGGCCGAGCCGGGCATCTTCGACCCGGTGGTCCGCATCAAGCGGGAGCGGCCACAGGTGGCGGTGCTGGTCCTCGGTCCGGTACCGAGCCCCCGAGGCATCGCCGCGGCCTTCGCCGCGGGCGCCTCCGGGTACGTACGCCACGACGAGCGCATAGAGGGCGTGGAGCGGGCCATCATGAAGGCGCGGGCGGGCGAGGCGGCGGTGGCTCCGGCGCTGCTGCAGGGCGCGTTCAGCGAACTGCTGAACCCGGCGGCCCAGCCGGACGACGAGGGCCAGCGGCTGCTCCAGATGCTCACGCCCCGCGAGGTGGAGGTCCTGGTCCGGGTCGCGGACGGCGAGGACACCCGCCTGATCGCCGCCGGTATGGGCATCGCCCCGTCCACGGCCCGCACGCACGTCCAGCGGGTCCTGATGAAACTGGGCGTCGGCTCCCGGCTGGAGGCGGCGGCGCTCGCGGCCCGCACGGGTCTGCTGGACCGCGCGGGCCCACTGCCGCACACCTCCCGGGACACGGAAACGGGTACGGGGCCGGAGTTCTGACGAACTCCGGCCCCGTACCGGGCAGTTGCGGGCGGGTCAGCCGAAGCGCAGCTTCGTCGTCGCCCACGCGCTGTCCGCGCTGATCACCGCCGTGCCCGTGCCGATCACCGCGGCGCCGCCCTTGTAGAAGTAGATGCTTCCGGCGCTGGACAGGGCCCAGAGGTCGGGGACGCCGTCGTCGTTGACGTCCGGGGTGCCGTAGAGGTGGCTCGTGGGCACCGTGGTGGTCGACCATCCCTCGGCGTAGACCTCGTCGGCGCCCGTCTTGGAGGCCGCCGCCGTCGACAGGGAGGCGATGGTCGAGCCGCCGGCGCTGTCCTTGATGCCGAACCGCAGGTAGAGACGGCTGGAGGAGCCGGAGCGCCACAGCAGGTCGGGGGCGCCGTCGGCGTCGTGGTCGCCGACCGAGACGAGGTCGCGGTCCAGCCACGCGGTGCTGGCGATCTTGGTGACCGCCAGGAACGTGGCGCCGGTGTAGCCCTCGAAGGCCCACATCTCGCCGCCGGTGGCGGTGGCGAACAGGTCGACGCGGCCGTCCGCGTCGTAGTCGCCCACGATGATCTGGTCGAAGGTCGCCGGGTCCGGGGAGCCCGAGGGCAGCCGGAGGGTCGTGCGCCGGGAGATGTCGACGCTGCCGTAGCCGTCGCCGGGGTACACGTACAGCTTGCCGTCGGGCATCCGGGCGAAGACGTCGCCGATGCCGTCGGCGCCGAGCGCGTCGCCGCCGTGGGCGATCAGTGCCGCCGTGCCGTCGGCGCCCATCCAGTAGGCCGGCGCGTGGTCCACGCCGTCCTCGTCCGGGTCGGAGAGCAGGCCGACGCCGTCGTCATGGGCGGCCTCCATGCCGACGTGCAGGTCACCGGCGGTCGACGAGGGGTACATCCACAGGTTGCCGCCCGAGCTGATCGCGAACAGGTCGGGGGTGCCGTCACCCGTGGTGTCGCCGGCCACGTCGGCGGTGTCGCGCGGGGTGACGTAGAACAGGTACTTCGTGCCGATCGAGACATTGCCCGCGCTGTCCACGGCCCGCGCGTACAGCACGTTGGGGCCGGCCAGCGGCGGCGGCAGCGAAACGGTCGTCGAGGCGCCCGCGGTGACGGTCTTGCTGCTCGCGTAGGTCGTGGTGTTGAACGACCACTGGAACTTGGTGACGTCGGTGTCCTCGTCCGGCGCGAAGGTGAAGTTGCCGGACGTACCGAACTTCACCGTCGACCAGACCGTGCCGTCCTCGTCCGCCGCCGGGAAGGCGGTGGAGGTGATCAGCGGCTCGTTGGGCACGCTGCTGTCGTAGATGAACCGGCACACGTACGGGTCGGAGGTCGGCGCGTACGGTGAGGCGGCTCCGCTGGAGTCGATCGCGCGCACCCGCCACGAGTACTGGTAGCCGTTGGTGAACGACGACTTGGCGACCGTGACCGACGCCTTGCCGGCGCTGGTGACCGTGACGTTCTTGTCGAGGATCTTGCTGTCGCCGTAGCCGGTCCGCCACAGCTCGAAGTCCAGGTACTTCAGGTCCTGGCGGGTGGAGGTGTCGTCCGCGTCGGAGGAGGCGGCCGACAGCACGAGGTCGCGCTTGCCGATGTGGAGGTAGGGGGTGGTGCGGTCGCAGGTGCCGCCCGGGGTCTGGACGACCGAACTCGGCGTCTTCGGCTTGCGGTTGTAGACGAGGGTGAGCTTGGGGGCGCTGTCGCCCTCCGCGCGGAACTTCTTCCAGGCGTACGCCGAGTCCTCGGTGCTGGCCCGCAGCCCGATGGTCATCGAGGACCAGCCGCCGTCCGCCGCGTCCTGCGCGACCGACTTCGCGTCGTAGCTGACGTAGGAGTCCGGGCAGGAGGAGTTGTAGCCGTACGCGAAGGACTTGGTGCCGATCTCCGACTTCCAGTCCGGCTGGTTGTTCCAGGTGGTCTTGGAGGAGATGCCGGAGGTCAGCCAGACCTGGGTCTCGCGCGCGGAGCACGACCAGGAGTAGGTCTCGCGCAGCCGTATGGAGGCCGACGAGATGCTGGCGCCCTTGATGTTGGTGGACCAGCCGAGCTTGAAGAAGGAGCGGGACAAACCCCAGGTGGTGGACTCGAAGCCGACGCGGGCCTCGGTGGTGCCGCTGTTGTAGTTGGCGCCGTCGTAGAAGCTGGAGCTCGGGTACTTCTTGTAGGCCGTGGTCCAGTTCTTCGTCTTGCCGTAGATCGTGGGGTCGACGAAGACCGGGTAGACGGTGTCCGCGTCCGCGAGCAGGTCGGCGTCCGGCACGATCGACAGGGCGGTGGAGGCGGCGCCCGGGACGCTCAACGCGGTGCCGGCGACGGCCAGATGGGTACCCGGGTCGGGTCCGGCGAGGCCCGGCAGGGCGAACACCTGGGCGTCGGTGAGGGTGGCGGAGGACGCCGGGTGGAAGGCGGCCGGGTCGGCGTCGGCCGCGCCGGAGTCCCCGGTGGCGCCGTCCTCGGACTCGCCGCTCTCGGTGGCGGTCGCCGTCGGCGCGTCGGTGTCCTGCCCGTCCTCGGGCGCGGCGCTCTCCTCGCCGACCGGCGCGCCGGGCTCCTCGGAGTAGGACGGCGCCGGCTCGGCGGTCTCCTCGGCCGGCTCGGGGTCGGCGCCCTCGGTGGCCGCGTACGTGCCGGCCGAGTCCCACAGGTAGGGGGTGGGGGAGACGGCGATCTCCTGGCCGTCGCGGTCCGTGCCGGTGACGATCTTCGTGACGGGGTCGAGGTGGAAGGTGAGGTCGGGGGAGGAGAGCCCGTAGGACAGCCGGGTGAGGGCGGGGTCGGCCGCGGCCTCGGCGCTGTGCACGACGAGGACGTGGCTGAACCCGCCGGCCTGGGCCGTCAGCATCAGGTCGACGCCGTCGAGGACCTCGCGGTACAGCGCGCTCGCCCCGCTGATCGTGGGCTCGGGCAGGGCGCCGGGCCAGCTCAGGGTGATCTCGTGGCCGCCGCTGGTGAGGGTGGCGAGCTCGGAGAAGCCCTCGGTGGCGTCGGCGACCCGCACGGCGTCACCGCCGCGCGCGACGGTGTAGACGGCGGCCCGCACGGCCGTGGACGCCGAACTCGTGCCCGAAGCGCCTCGTCCACGCGTGGTGCTCCGGCCGCTCCCGCTGTCCTTGCCGCCCGCCGAGAACACCACGGGATCGACGGTCGCCCTGGCGGCCCAGCCCTGTGCGGTCCGGGCCAGGCTCGTGTCGATGGGCTTCCAGGCGCCGTTCACCCGGGCCCGCACCGGCGCCCCGTGGGCGACCAGTTCGAAGCTGCCGTCGGGGCGCGCGTACGTCGTGGACGTCTCGTCGCGCAGGGCGGTGACCTCGACGCGCCTGCCCGCGGCGACGGCCTGTTGCTGCGCGGTGTCCTGGTCCAGCGGACGGGCGGCGGCCTTCTTCGTCCCGGCGGGGGCGTCGGCGGTGCCGGGGTCGTCGAACAGCGGCACGGCCAGCAGCCCGACGCCGATCGCGCCGGCGACGGCTGCGGCGACCCCTGCCCGGCCGCGCCCGGACGCGGGCAGGCCGAAGCGACGACGTTCCATGGGCTTGCGCCCCCTCCCCCTGAAATCCCGGGCGAGCCAGGATTCTGTGAATGAGCTATGCCGCACCCGGGGGCCTGCTTTTCGCATCCCACGCCCGGAAAGCGCGCACCAGAGCATTGCCGATGCCGAGGAGATAGCGCCACACCGCTCGTTCGCCTTTGCCTTTCTGTGACCTTGGAGATGAGACGGGACGGCCCTCGCGTACGTCCAACAGGTAGGGCTGAGCAGGGAGTTCACGTCCCGGGCGTCTTGCGTCAAACGATCACAATTTGCCCGCACGTGGCAGTGCATTGACCGGCATTTGACCTGGTCTTTCAGCGATTGAGCCGTGCTCATATCTTTTTATTCGGACTGTGGAATTTATCCGGTGAGCTAAATCACGCGCCTTCTTGGACCTGTTGACTTTCCATGAACATTTGCCAGAACATTCGTGCTCATCAATGGCCGGAACTGTGGGCGCGGGGGCTGTCGCTGTGTGGGGATCGCTGTCATGGAGCGGCAGGGGGTGGCGTGTGAGCACGCGTGCCGAACGCCGCAGACGGGCGCGGATGCGCGCCGGTGTGGTCGGTGCGCTCGCCGTGGCACTGGTGGTGGGCATCTCGCCCGCCGCCGTGGCGCTGCCGCCGGGTGACGACCGCAGCGGCGTCGATCTGGTCGACCTGCCGGACGCCGAGCAGGCCGAGGGCGAGGCCGGCGGTCAGCTCGCCGAACTGACCACGGCCGAGGCCGAGCAGCCCCTCGAGTACGACCCGAGCCAGGTCACCGCGCCGGTCGGCGGCACCGCGACGAAGGACCTCACGGGACTTGCGCCCGGCGATCTGGTGCCGCTCACCCAGGCCGACGGCACCGCGCTCCCCGTCGAGGTCGGTGCCCCCGAGGACGCCACCGCGACCGAGGCCACCGCCCTGGAGGGCGAGTGGCAGGTCACCCTCGCCGGCCAGGGCGAGCTGGCCACCACCGCCATCGAGGGCGTGGCCCTCACGGTCACCCCGCCGGCCGAGGCGACCGGCGACGCCGTGATCGCCCTGGACTACACCGACTTCTCCGAGCTGTACGGCGCGAACTGGGCCGACCGGCTGTCCTTCGTGCAGTACCCGGCGTGCTTCCTGACCACCCCGGACACCGAGGGCTGCTCGGAGCCGACCGAGGTCTCCACCGACAACGTGGTCGCGCAGACGGGCACCGACGCCGACGGCGGCGCGGTGTTCGAGCGCCGCATCCTGGCGACCGTCGACACCGAGGTCCTCGCGGCGGGCGGCACCAGCGCCTCGACCGCGTCCACGGCCGCCGCCACCGGCGCGGGCACGGTCACCGACGGCGTGTACCGCGAGGCGAAGGCCGGCGACGGAACCCGGCTGGCGACGCTCGCCGCCGCGACCGCCGACGGCTCCGGCTCCTCCGTCCTGCTCGCCACCGACTCCGGCTCCGGCTCCAAGGGCGACTTCGGCGCGACCCCGCTGGTCAGCGCCGGTTCCTGGTCGGCCGGAGGCAACTCGGGCGGCTTCACCTACTCGTACGCCCTGCAGACCCCGAGTGTCCCCGGCGGCCCCTCGCCGTCGGTGTCCTTCGGCTACAACTCGCAGGGCGTGGACGGCCGCACCTCCGCCTCCAACAACCAGCCCTCCTGGGTCGGCGACGGCTGGGAGTACAACGCGGGCTCCATCACCCGCACCTACGCCTCCTGCCGCGACGACCAGACGAACGGCAACAACACCAAGAAGACCAGCGACCTCTGCTTCGGCTCGTACAACGCCACGCTCACGCTCGGCGGCACGACGACCGAGCTGGTCCTGCCCGACGGCGCGAGCAGCCCCTACGGCGACAAGTGGGTCACCGCGAACGACGACGGCTCGCGCGTCGAACTGCTGCGCAGCACCGCCCTGGACAATGGTGACGCCGACGGCGAGTACTGGCGCGTCACCACCCGCGACGGCACCCAGTACTACTTCGGCAAGCACAAGCTGGCCGACGACTGGGCGAGCGGCGACCCGGTGACGAACTCGGTCCTCACCGCGCCCGTCGCCGGCAACCAGAGCGGCGAACCCTGCTACAAGTCCGGTGACTTCGCCGGTTCCTTCTGCGACCAGGCCTGGCGCTGGAACCTCGACTACGTCGTCGACACCAACGGCAACGCGATGACGCTGTGGTGGGCCAAGGAGACCAACCTCTACGCGAAGAACAACAAGTTCAAGACGCCCGTCTCCTACGACCGCGGCGGCTACCTCAAGCGCATCGAGTACGGCCTGACCACGGCCGACCCGTACGCGGCCCCGATCTCCAAGGTCACCTTCGACGTCGACGAGCGCTGCTTCAAGGAGGGCGAACTCGCCTGTACGGCGGAGGGCGACGAGAACGACAACTTCGCCTCCGGCGACTTCGCGAAGAACCGCATCTGGTACGACACCCCGGCCGACCTGCACTGCGCCGCCGGCAAGGAGTGCTACGTCCCCGTCCCCACCTTCTGGTCGCGCAAGCGGCTGGCCCAGGTGACGACGTGGACGCAGCGCACCCAGGGCTCCACGGCCCTGTCGAAGGTGGACAGCTGGACGCTCCAGCAGTCGCTGCCCGCCGACCTCACCGACGAGGGCACCGCCCTGTGGCTGGAGTCGATCACCCGCACCGGCTACGACACCGAGGGCGAGTCGCTCACCCTCAACCCGGTGCAGTTCCTCGCCAACAGCCAGCCGATGCCCAACCGGGTCAAGGAGGGCACGAACGACCCGAACCCGGCCTTCGACCGGCTGCGGATCGCGCGGGTCGTCAGCGAGTACGGCGGCGAGACCGTCGTCACCTACAAGGCGCCGTCGGGCGCGTGCAAGACGGGCAGCGGCTTCCCCGCCCCGGACGCGAACACCGGCCTGTGCTTCCCGGTGTTCTGGAACGCCGACCCGGACGTCGAGACGACCGACTGGTTCAACAAGTACGTCGTCGAGTCCGTCCAGGAACTCCCCGCCCTCACCGGCGTCGACGCGATCACGACCACCTACGACTACCTCGGTGACGCGGCCTGGGCCCTGAACCAGGCGGAGTTCAGCAAGAAGAAGACCCGCACCTGGGACCAGTGGCGCGGCTTCGCCCGCGTGCGCACCTACACGGGCGCCGACAGTGACGCCGCGTACGTGTCCACGAAGCGGGGCATGACGGAGACCCGCTTCTTCCGGGGCATGGACGGCGACCCCCTGTCCGGCGGCGGTACCCGCTCGGTCACCGTCAAGGACTCCGAGGGCGCGACCATCGCCACCGACGAGGAGCCGTTCGCGGGCCGCGTCGCGGAGTCCCTCACCTACGCCTCGGCGACCGCCTCCACCTGGCTGACCAGGACCGTCGACAAGCCGAAGGCCGTGAAGCTCGCCGCCCGCAGCCGCTCCGGCGGCATCCCGGACCTCAAGGCCTGGCGGGTCCTCACCCCTGAGTCCCTCACCTACACCCGCTCCTCCGGCGCCGGCGACGACAAGCGGACCGTGCGCGTCCTGCGCACCGTCACCGAGTACGAGGACACCTACGGCCTGCCGACGCAGGTCGCCGAGTACAACGACTGGTCGGCCGACGCCGCGACCGACAACACGGACGACGACACCTGCACGGTGATGTCGTACGTCCACAACACCGCCAAGCACCTCATCGGCCTGGACCGGCAGACCCTCACCACCGCCGGCACCTGCGCGCAGGCGGCCACGGCGACCGCCGCCGACTGGATCGACGGCTCCCGGGTCGCCTACGACGGCCAGGCCTACGACGCCGCTCCCACCAGCGGCAACGCCACCACCACCTGGGCGATCACCGGCGCGGGCGGCGCCTGGGTGAAGGACGGCGAGGTCACGTACGACGGCTACGGCCGTACGACGTCCACGAGGAACGCCCTGGCCATCGCGAACAGCGACACCGCGAAGGCCGTCACGACCTACGTCCCCGACAAGGGGCAGGTCTTCCAGATCACCACCACCAACGAGCTGAACCAGAGCGAGACCAGCACGCTGGAGCCCGGCCGCGGGGTCGCCCTGACCGACCAGGACGTCAACGGACGGGTCACCACCTATACCTACGACGCCCTCGGCCGCGCCACCCAGGTGTGGAACCCGTCCCGCGCCACGTCCAAGTCGCCGTCGGCGAGGATCAGTTACGACACGACGATCGGCCAGCCGGTCTCGATCACCACCGAGTCGCTCACCGACAACGGTGACTACGGCGTCTCCACCGTCATCTACGACGGCCTCGGCCGCGAACGCCAGAAGCAGGAACCGGCGGTCGGCGGCGGACGCCTCATCACGGACACCCTGTACGGCGCCAACGGCACCATCCGACAGACCAACAACGCCTACTACGACAAGGACGACCCCTCCACCGTCCTGTTCGAGCTGGAGTCGGACTACCAGGTCCCCAACGCGACGCTGTACGCGTACGACGGCCTGGGCCGCACCCTCACCGAGACCCCGTACCTCAACGGCACGGAGGTCCCGGCGAAGGCGAGCCGCTACGAGTACGGCCTCGACAACTCCACGGTGATCAACCCGACGGGCGCAGCCGCCCAGCGCACCTGGTCCGACGCGATGGGCCGCACGGTCCGCGTCGACACGTACACGGACGCGCTGCGCGCCGCCTACCGCTCGACGACGTACACGTACGACGAGCGCGGCGACCGCGTGGAGGCCAAGGACTCCCAGGGCAACCTCTGGACCTGGAAGTACGACGCCCGGGGCCGCGAGATCGAGTCGGTCGACCCGGACGCGGGTAAGACCACGACCACCTACGACATCCTGAATCGGCCGGAACTGGCCACGGACGAGAACGCGGCCGTCTACACGGTCTACGACAAGCTGTCCCGGCCGATCGAGCAGCACGAGGGCTCCGCCACCGGCACCCTGCTGGCGAAGACCACGTACGACACGCTGATCGGCGGTGTGGGCCTGCCGACCTCGCACACCCGCTACACGGACAACCAGGCGTACACCACGGCCGTGACCGGCTACACGGCCGGCTACCAGCCGACCGGCCAGAAGATCTCGATCCCCGAGTCGGTGGCGCTCGCCTACGGCCTCCAGAAGGAGTACGCGTACAGCTACGAGTACTCGGAGTCGGGCGTCGTCGAGGCGGTCAATCTCCCGTCCGTCGGCACCTTGCCCGCCGAGAGAGTGGTCGTCCGCTACAACGAGGACGGTCTTCCGGTTTCCACCTCGGGCCTGGCCTGGTACACCGCGCAGACCTCGTACTCCCCGTACGGCCAGGTCCTGCGCGCGGCCAGCGGTGAGAACCCGAACCGCGTCTGGACGACGAACCTGTTCGACGAGGCGACGGGTGAGCTGACCCAGAGCATCATCGACCGTGAGTCGACCAGTGACACCACGGCCGTCACCGGCCACCGCGTCAACTCCCGCAGCTACGCCTACGACCCGGCCGGCAACGTCACGTCGATCGCCGACACGTCGAACTCGGTGACCGACCGCCAGTGCTTCACCTACGACGCCCTGGGTCAGTTGTCCGAGGCGTGGACCGCACCGGCCGGCTGCACCGCCACCGGCAAGACGACGGCGGCCCCGAAGTACTCGGACGGCACGACCAACGTCACGGCGGCGAACAACGGTTACTGGCAGTCGTACACGTACGACGCGATGGGCAACCGGAAGAAGCTTGTCGAGCACGACCCGGGCCTGGACACCACCAAGGACGCCACGACCGACTACACGTACGGCAAGGCTGACGGCACCCAGCCGCACACGCTCACGGGCATGTCGTCCACGTACAAGGCCGAGTCCGGTGCCCAGGTGACGAAGGCGACGACGCTGACGTACGACGACGCGGGCAACACGCTGACGCGCAAGTACGACGGCTCCGAACAGGCGTTGTCCTGGACGTGGGACGGCCAGGTCGAGAAGGTCACCGGCTTCGGGGAGAACGGCGCGGGCGCGTGGAAGGGCCTGGCGAACAAGTGCCTGGATCTGTCCAACGCGGCGACGACGGCCGACACGCCCGTCCAGCTCTACACCTGCAACGGCTCCAAGGCGCAGAAGTTCCGCATCGACTCGGCCTCCTCGGCCGACCCGTCGACGGGCGCGCTGAAGATCCTGGGCAAGTGCGTGGTTCCTAAGGGCGGCGGCACAGCCAACGGCACGCTGGTCGTCATCGCGGACTGCACCGGCGCGGCGGCCCAGCAGTGGACGGCAACGTCCACCGGCACCCTGAAGCACGTCTCCTCGGGCAAGTGCCTGGACGTCCCGAGTTCCAACTCGGCGGACAGCACGGACCTCCAGCTGAACACCTGCGGGACCGCGGCGAACCAGCAGTGGGTTCCGGACAAGGAGACGAAGTACGTCTACGGCGGTGACGGGTCGCGTCTGATGGCGATCTCCGCCACCGAGCGCACCCTGTACCTCGGCGAGTCGACCATCTCGGTCAACGCGGCCGGCGGTCCCGCCTACACCGAGCGCTACTACTCCCAGGCGGGCGCTCCGACCGTGATGCGCCACGCGCAGGGTACGGGCGCGGCGGAACTGTCCGTGCAGATCATGGACCAGAACGGCACGGCGTACGCCAATGTGGCGCTGACGTCCGGCAACAAGGTCAAGTTCTCCAAGACGGACGCGTTCGGCGTGGAGCGGTCCGAGTCGACCACCTGGCGCTCGCACCAGAGCTATGTCGGTGGCGGCGACGACGCGAGCAGCGGTCTGGTCCACTTGGGTGCACGCGAGTACGACCCTGCGACGGGCCGCTTCCTGTCCGCCGACCCAGTCCTGGACCTGGCCGACCCGGTCCAGATGAACGGCTACGTGTACTGCGAGAACAACCCGGTCACCTTCGCCGACCCGTCCGGTCTGGCTTCGGAGGGCGGCAGCTCGGAGTACGGAGGGCCGTCGGCGTCGGACGAGGCGTCCGCGAAGAAGACGCTGGGCACCTCGGTGGCGGACGTGATCCTGTCCATCGGCTGGGCGGCTCTGAAGGAGTTCGTCGGCTGGAACAGCGTGGTGGGCTGCTTCTCGCGGGGTGACGTCTGGGCGTGCGGGGACCTGTTCCTCAACGCCATCCCGTGGACGAAGGCGTACAAGGCGTTCGGTATCGCCAAGGCGGCGTTCCGGATCGCGAAGGCGATCAACGCGCTGATGAAGGCCAAGCAGAAGGCCCGCAAGATCATCGAGCTGGCCCGCAAGGCCCGCGAGCTGGCGCGCAAGGCGGCCGCTGCGAAGAAGAAGGCGGCCGCGCTGGCGGCACAGCTGAAGAAGAAGGCCAAGGAAGCGGCAACCCGGCAGGCGAAGAAGGCCGCGCAGAAGACCGGAAACGCGGTCCAGAAGGCCCGGAAGGCGGCGGCGAAGAAGACGGAGCCGAAGCCGCGGCAGGCCAAAGCCAAGGACGAGTCGTCCGGGGGCGGCGGAGCCGGCGAGTGCAACAGCTTCGTGCCCGGCACGAAGGTGCTGATGGCCGATGGCACCACCAAGCCGATCGAACAGGTCAAGAACGGCGACAAGGTCCTGGCGACGGATCCGGAGACCGGCGAGACGAGTGTCGAGACGGTCACCGCCGAGATCCAGGGCAGCGGCGTCAAGCATCTGGTCAAGGTCACCATCGCCGTGGACGGCGACAAGGCCGACAGCGACAAGGCCGCCGAGAACACCGCCGAGGTGACGGCCACCGACGGACACCCCTTCTGGGTCCCGGAGTTGGGCGAGTGGATCGATGCCACCGACCTGAAGGCCGGTGAGTGGCTGCGCACCGGCTCCGGCAGCCACGTCCAGATCACGGCGGTCGAGCGCTGGACCGCACCTGCGGCCACGGTCCACAACCTCACCGTCAGTGACCTGCACACGTACTACGTGCAGGCCGGAGCAACACCGCTCCTCGTACACAACGACAACTGCCCGACCGTATCCCAGAAGGATGTGGAGGGCCTCCTGGGGAAGGCGCAATCCCTCTACGAGGCATACGGGAAGGAAAAGGCGACCGTTTCCGTCGCACGCGTCTGGAACCGGGAGACGAGGCAGGCCGAGGAATGGGTGTCGACGCACCTGAGCGACCTCCCGGCCGAGATCAGGAACAATCTTGGCGGCGCGAAGTACAAGTTCGGCGAAGGTGACGCCGAGGCGACGATTGTCGGCGCCCTAGGAGACAAGTACGACCTTCTCGGGATAGCCTCCAGTACGCGGATCTGCCCCAGTTGCTATGATGCGATCAAGGGTGTGCCCGGCATGATGGAAACGACGGTCGGGGCGACTCGTGCGCAATTGCCCAAGTACACGAAATGGCGTACCGCGATCAATATGAACTTCTGGAACGGGTCGTGAACCGTGATCTGTGACGTGTGCGGACACGAGATGCGGCTGTTGCCGGCCGACCCGGAGCAGGGGCAGGGTGAGGACTGGCTGTGCTCCTGGTGTTATGCGATGACCACGGTGGGGCCAGGGCCTCAGCAGGTGTCGCGGCCGGGGTACTCGCCGGTGAATTCACGCTGGGAGCGGGCGGTTTCCGAGAGGCTGCCCGATGGCGTCGCGCACGCGTACGCGTACTTCGATTCGACTCTCTGTGGAATTCGCCGAGAAGGCATGTCTCCGTCGCCGAATTTCTGGGTTCCGAATTGGTCCAATGCGTGCCAGGCGTGTAAGGACGCTGCCGGGATCATCGATCGACGCTGGCCGGTTGAGGTCAGGGAGAGGGGTCGGGAGCAGACCGCGCCTCCTTCCGGCACAAGCTGGCCGCCTTTCTAGATCGGTCCAATCGCGGCTTTGTGAATGAAACAGAAAGGGCAGTCATGCGGCGGTCCGGGGGATTCGTGCTGCTGGCACTGTGCGTGTCGCTGTCGGCCTGCGACGTGGCGAGCGGCGGTGGCGCCGGCGGTGAGGACGGTCTGCTGAAGCCCACCGCCCAGCCAGGGGCCACCGCGCGGGCCGGCGGCCTCGGCAGCGCGGCGCTGGTCTCGCGTGACACGAGCGGCTTCACCGTGTCCACGCCGGACGACGCCCGCAAGGTGCAGGTCATGCAGGACGCCTGCGCCCCGCTGGCCTACGCCCTGTCGGGCACGGCCGTCGGCAAGCCGGCCACCACGGTCGTACGGAAGGCCACCGGCGAGGGCGCCGAGGTCACCGTCGTCCTCGCCGAGTACGCCTCCGACGAGGCCCAGCAGGCGATGGACGCGATCGCCACCGCCCTCGACGAGTGCGCGGCCGGCTTCACCGCCACCGTCGACGGCGACGAACACAAGGTCGGCAAGGTCGCCCCGGAACTCGCCCCCGAGGGTGTGGACCAGGCGATGGGCGTGGGCGCGACGGTGACCCGGTCCGGCAGGGCGACAACGGCCAAGGCCGTGATCCTCCGCTCCGGCAACGCGATCGCCTACCTCAGCGGCACCCCGTCGATCCCGGCCACGGTCCTGGACGCCCAGTTGGTGAAGCTGCGAGGCTGACCGCATGAAGCTGCGAGCGACGGTCCGGCGGGGAGCGCGCCTCGGTGTGCTGATCGGCGCGTGGCCCGCGGGCATCGTCGGCGGCCTGTGCCTCGTGACGGCGCTCGTCTCCCTGACCATCGGCCACGACGGCACCGCGTGGACACTGACGGTCGCGGGCGGGCTCGCCGTCCTGGGCAGCATGGCGGGGGGCGTCACCCTGGGAACGGCCACCGGCCTCGCCCTGGCGCTCGCACCCCGCGGCCTCCTCACCCGCCCCCCGCTGCGCGGCCTGCTGGCGGCACTCACCGCGGGGCTGCCGGTGGCGGCCCTCTCCGTCGCCGCCCTGACCGGAGACGGCTACACCCTCGCGAGCTACCCGCCGTCGATCCACTTCCTCACCTGGTCGGCGACCTTGACGATCGCCCTGGTGGCGGCGGCCCGCAGCGGTGAGATCGCCGGGTACGGCACCGGACACTGACGGACGGCGATGAGTTTCGCCGCGATCCGCGGTCAGAGATCATGACCGAACCGGACCACAGACCCCGAGGACCTCACATGCGCACCCTGATCAGCACCGCATTCATCTCGCTCGACGGCGTCGTGGAGGCCCCGGGCGGCGAGCCCGGTTACCGGAACGCCGGATGGACCTTCAAGGACATCGAGTTCCTCCCCGAGGCCTTCGAGATCAAGGGCCGGGAGCAGACCGAAGCCACCGCGATGCTGCTGGGCCGGACCAGCTACGAGGCGTTCAGCCCCGTGTGGCCCGACATGGCGGACTTCGCCGACTACAAGGTGATGCCGAAGTACGTCGTCTCCACCACCCTCACCGAGGACGACCTGGTGTCGAACTGGGGCGAGACGACGATCCTGCGCTCGCTCGACGACGTCGCCGCGCTCAAGGAGACCGAGGGCGGCCCGATCATCGTCCACGGCAGCGCCTCCTTGAACCAGGCGCTCTCGGACGCCGGCCTGATCGACCGTTACCACCTGCTCGTCTTCCCGCTCCTGCTCGGCGCGGGCAAGCGGCTCTTCAGCGCCACGGACAAGGACACGCAGAAGCTGAAGCTCGTCGAGCACGAGGCGTACGCCAACGGCCTTCAGAAGAACGTCTTCGACGTCGTCCGCTGAGGTGTGAGGCCGGTGCGTATCCCTGCCAGGAGGTGAGCGAGGGCGACGGGCGTGGTGCTGAGGGCCGTGTCCGGGGTGTCGCTCTCGCGGAGGTGAAGGGCCGCGGGGGCGGCGGAAGCGGCGAGTTCGACGCAGGTGTTGCCGTTGCCACCGTCTGAGAACGTGGACTTCTGCCAGCGCAAGGTGTGGTCCATGGGGTGCCTCACAGTTCCTTTGTCAGGCGGTGGATGAAGTCACGTGACGCTGCTGGTTCCAGCGTCGCCTTCTCCACCCTACGGAAGAGTGTTCGGAGCTGGGCCAGTTGAGGCTCCGCATCGATGAACGCAGTTCCGGTGGGGGCGTCGCGCAGGCCGGTGTCCAGCTGGGACACGGGACCGCCGGTGTACATCAGCGAGGCTCCGGCACCGGCGAAGCCGTCCTGATCGGTGGGGATGACCCGCACGGTGGCGTGCCCCTGCTCGATCTGATCGAGGATGCGCAGGAGTTGAGCGTGCGAGGCCCTGCGGTCGGCCACTCGAAGACGCAGCGCGAACTCGTGGACGATCGTCTCGTACGGGGTGGGGTTGTCGCCTTCGATGACGACCCGGCGTCCCAATCGGTGCTCGACGCGAGGTGTCAGTTCGCTCTCGGGCAGGCCGGGCATCATGTACGCGTAGACCGCGCGAGCGTAGTCGGCGGTCTGCAGTAGCCCGGGAACGTGCGTGATCACGATTTCCCGGAGGAACTTCGCGTGGTGCTCGACCTCCGCGGTGTCCAGGAAAACAGGGGGCAGGACTCCCCGGTACTCCTCCCACCAGCCGCGTGTCCGATCGGATGCCATGGCCATCAGGGCCTCGATCAACGCCTCGTCCGCGCAGGCGTAATGGGCCGCCAAGCGGCGGACACGCTCCGGACTCACCCCCGCGACGCCGGACTCGATCTGGCTCATCTGGACCGCGTCGGCACCGAGCAGCGCAGCTGCTTCCCGCGCCTTCATTCCCGTCGCTTCGCGGAGTTTGCGCAGTTCAGCGCCCAGTCGCACCCTGCGGGCCGTGAGATGCCTCTTGGGTGGCACGCAGCGCACCTCCTCGTCTCAACTGTCCTGGTGGCATACCTCGTTCGAGGGTCAGGATAGGCCAACCGCTTGCGGCTTCCTAATGTTAGGAAATACCGTCGGTGACGCACCGCACACGCTGCGGAAGTGCACCGCTCCGTCCTGCCACGACGGTTGCGGCAATGCCACCGCGCGTAAATCCCCTCACGCCACTCGGAGTTGACGCATGTCCGATCCCTGGGAGTACTCCCTCTACATCCCCTGCGACCCCCGCGCCGTCACGGTCTGCCGCCGCACCCTGCGCCTGATCCTCACCCTGCACGGCCTGATCCACCTGGTCGACACCGCGGAGCTGCTCGCCTCGGAGTTGGTCTCCAACGCCGTACTGCACACGAAGGGGCCCGCGTGTCTGCGCCTCCGTTTCCGGGACGGGGTCCTGCAGATCGGTGCCTGGGACGCGGACCCCGAGCCGCCCGAGCCGCCGGGACGGCTGGAGGACCTGGCCGACGCCGAGAACGGCAGAGGGATGGCGTTGGTCCGGGCCTGCTCGGACCTCTGGCACTGGCAGCCGCTGTCCCGGATGGGTCATCGCGGCAAGCTCGTGTGGTGCGAGCTGGTGGCGGCATAAGGCTCAGTCCGTGGTGCAAAGCGGATAATCACGACATACGGTGCGTAACCGTAACGTCTCGCTCTGTAGCGAGGCACGCCATCCAGACGGAAAAGGGTACGCAATGCGCAAGCTCCGCAACACCGCTCTCGTGGCCGCCATGATCGGAAGCCTCGGCATGGCCGGCGCCGGATTCGCCTCCGCCGCCGTCTACGGCTCGGACGGGGACTCCCGGGAGTGCTCCAACCACGTGGAGAACATCTCGTTCGGCCTCATCAACATCCCGAACCTGAACCTCCCGCTGCTCGGCTTCTCGTCGAACCAGGACGCGACGCAGCAGATCTGCAACAACGGGGACGACGCCATCAACGCGAACGTCGCCAACCGGGAGGACTAGTCGAAGCGAGCCGGCTCCGGGACCCGACGCAACGGATCCAGGAGCCGGCTCGGCTTCGTGACCTGCAGACCCGGCCCGCGGTTACTCGCCGCGCGGGGGCTTCCCCTCCAGCGCCTCGGGCGGCAGCGTCGGGGTCACCGGCGCCACGGGCCGCAGCTTCAGCCAGGCCAGGAAGAAGATGCCCAGGGCCAGCATGGCCAGGCCGGTCCACAGGTTGATGTTGATCCCCTGGGCCTTGTCGATCTCCGCGTCGCTGTCCGTGATGCCGGCGATCGTGACGATCACGCCGTAGACGACGAACAGGCCGCCGATGATGCGGCGCAGGTCGAAGATGCGGGCCGCGGTCGCGGACTTCTCCTCGAGTTCCGTGACCTCACGCTGGACGTCGGCCTCGGAGTACCCCGCACGCCGCAGCCGCTCGGCTGCCTCGGCACGCTCGGCGCGCTCGGCGGATTCGGAGGGTTCGGAGGGTTCGAATTGCTCGGACATGGTCTCTCCAGTCTCCCGCGGTATTCGCGACCGGGCTCAGAACGAGAACGGGATGTAGCACAGGGCGGCCAGGATCAGCGCGCTCCAGCCCAGCAGTGCCGGGCGCCGGTACCACGCGTCGTCGCCCGCCGCCGGCGGCTCGGCCATGCCGGGGGAGACGGTGCCGTAGACCAGGCCCTGGAGCTCCTCGTCCCGCTTGGGGGCCGTGAACAGCGACACCGCCACCATCACGACCGCGCCCGCCACGAAGCCCGCGATCGCGGAGACGAAGTTCGCGCCCTGGTCGGTGGGGATGCCGATGATGTCCTGCTTGTAGAGGACGAAGTAGTTGACCATCGCGGCCGTCGTGCCCGCGAGCAGGCCCCAGAAGCCCGACTTCTTCGACGCCCGCTTCCAGAACATGCCGACGATGAAGACGACGAACATCGGCACGTTGAAGAAGCTGAACAGCGTCTGGAGGTAGCTCATGATGTTCGAGAAGGACGAGGCGAGGAACGCCGTGCCCACCGAGGCCGCCACGCCGATGGCCGTGATGAGACGGCCGAAGCGCACGTAGTACGCGTCCTCCCGGCCCCGCACCACGTACTTCGCCCAGATGTCCGTCGTGAACACCGTGTTGAAGGACGAGACGTTCGCCGCCATGCCCGCCATGAACGCCGCCAGCAGGCCGGTCACCGCGATGCCCAGCACACCGTTGGGCAGCAGCTCCTGCATGAGGTACGGGATCGCGTCGTTGTACTGGAGGTCGGAGTCGGCCGTGCCGATCTTCGGCACCAGCACCGCCGCCACCAGGCCCGGGATCATCACCAGGAAGACGATGAAGATCTTCGGGAACGCGGCGATGAGCGGGGTGCGCTGGGCCGCCGACAGGTTCTTCGCCGACAGGGCGCGCTGCACCTCGGCGAAGTTCGTCGTCCAGTAACCGAAGGAGAGGACGAAGCCGAGGCCCAGCACGATGGTCAGCCAGTTCGCGCCGAGCGGGTTGTCGCTGCCGATGCCCGTGCCGCCCCAGGCGGTGACGAAGTCGTCGCCGTGGGCCTCGGTCAGGGAGTCCGTCAGGCCGTCCCAGCCGCCCACCTTCTTCAGGCCGAGCACCGACAGCGGGATGAGCGCCGCCAGGATCACGAAGAATTGCAGGACCTCGTTGTAGATCGCCGAGGAGAGACCGCCGAGCGTGATGTAGGCCAGCACGAAGGCGCCGGCGACCACGATCGCCACCCACTGCGGCCAGCCCAGCAGCGCCTCGACGACGATCGCGAGGGCGTACAGGTTCACGCCGGAGATCAGGATCGCCGCGAAGGCGAACAGGGCCGAGCTCAGCAGGTGCGCGCCCCGGTCGAAGCGCAGCAGCAGGAACTCGGGGACGGAGCGGACCTTGCTGCCGTAGTAGAACGGCATCATCACGATGCCCAGGAAGACCATCGCCGGGATGGCGCCGATCCAGTACCAGTGGACGGTGTACGCGCCGTACTGCGCGCTGTTCGCGGCCATGCCCAGGATCTCGGTGGCGGCCAGGTTGGCCGAGACGAACGCGAGGCCCGTGATCCAGGCGGGCAGCGAACGTCCGGAGAGGAAGAAGTCGAGGCTGGTCTTCACCGATCTGCGAGCGGCGAAGCCGATGCCCAGGACCACGACGAAGTAGATGCCGAGGATCGTGTAGTCGAGCCAGTTCGTCGGCAGCCGGAGCTCTGCCGCCAGCCGTGCTGCCGTGTAGGCCGGGTCTGTGGGGGTTCGCATGCCCTGCTCACTTCGTTTGGTGTTCTTTGTTTGGTTGTGGTGGTGACTCGCGTGGGGGTTTATGGTTTTATGTGTTTGGTTCTGTTGGAAGCTTCGCTAGGTGTACGGATCTAGGTCTGCGGGTCTAGAGGTACGGATGGAGAGTCGCGGTGAAGAAGACCTCGACCCGCTTGGCCGACGGTCGTGAGCTGATCTACTACGACCAGCGGGACGACTCGGTGCGCGACGCGGTGGACAGGCGTCCGCTGGACCCCACGGTCACCACTTCGGAGGTACGGCGGGACCCCCTGCTCGGCGATTCCATCGCCGTGGCCTCGCACCGGCAGGGGCGCATCTACCACCCGCCGGCCGACGAGTGCCCGCTCTGCCCCTCCCAGGGCGACCGGCTCAGCGAGATCCCGGACTCGTCGTACGACGCCGTCGTCTTCGAGAACCGTTTCCCCTCGCTGGCCGGCGACTCCGGGCGCTGCGAGGTGGTCTGCTTCACCTCCGACCACAACGCGTCCTTCGCCGACCTCACCGAGGAACAGGCACGACTGGTCCTCGACGCCTGGACGGACCGGACGTCCGAGCTGTCGCATCTGCCCTCCGTGGAACAGGTGTTCTGCTTCGAGAACCGCGGCGCCGAGATCGGTGTGACTCTGGGTCACCCGCACGGGCAGATCTACGCCTACCCGTTCACCACTCCGCGCACCGCGCTGATGCTGCGTTCGGTCGCGGCGCACAAGGAGGCGACCGGCGGGGAGAACCTCTTCGACGCCGTCCTGGAGCGTGAACTCGCCGACGAGCGGGTGGTCCTGGAGGGTGAACACTGGGTCGCGTTCGTGCCGTACGCGGCGCACTGGCCGTACGAGGTGCACCTCTACCCGAAGCGCCGGGTGCCGGACCTGCTCGCCCTCGACGAGGAGGCGCGCACAGAGTTCCCCCAGGTCTATCTGGAACTCTTGAGGCGCTTCGACCGGATCTTCGGCGAAGGTGAACCGCCCACGCCGTACATCTCCGCCTGGCACCAGGCGCCGTTCGGCGCGCTGGAGGAGTTCGAGGGCGTCAACCGGGACGACTTCGCGCTCCATCTCGAGCTTTTCACCATTCGCCGCACTTCCGGCAAGCTGAAGTTCCTCGCGGGCTCCGAATCAGGCATGAACGTCTTCATCAACGACGTCCCGCCGGAGTTCGCGGCCCGGCGACTGCGAGAGGTAGCGAGTTCATGAGCGGCACCACCGGCACGAGCGGCAAGTATCTGGTCACGGGTGGCGCGGGCTACGTCGGCAGCGTGGTCGCCCGGCACCTGCTGGAGGCCGGCCACGAGGTCGTCGTGCTCGACAACCTCTCCACCGGTTTCCGCGAGGGTGTCCCGGCAGGTGCCTCGTTCATCGAGGGCGACATCCGCGACGCCGCCAAGTGGCTCGACGACTCCTTCGACGCCGTGCTCCACTTCGCCGCGTTCTCGCAGGTCGGCGAGTCCGTCGTCAAGCCCGAGAAGTACTGGGACAACAACGTCGGCGGCACCATGGCCCTGCTCGGCGCCATGCGCGAGGCCGGCGTGCGCAAGCTGGTCTTCTCGTCCACGGCGGCGACGTACGGCGAGCCGCGGCAGGTGCCGATCGTGGAGAGCGCGCCGACGCAGCCCACGAACCCCTACGGCGCCTCCAAGCTCGCCGTCGACCACATGATCAGCGGCGAGGCCGCCGCCCACGGGCTCGGTGCCGTCTCCCTGCGGTACTTCAACGTGGCCGGCGCGTACGGCGAGCAGGGCGAGCGCCACGACCCCGAGTCGCACCTCATCCCGCTCGTCCTCCAGGTCGCGCAGGGCCGCCGCGAGGCCATCTCCGTCTTCGGCGACGACTACCCGACCCCCGACGGCACCTGCGTCCGCGACTACATCCACGTCGCCGACCTCGCCGAGGCCCACCTCCTCGCCGTAGCCGCCGCCAAGCCCGGCGAGCACCTCATCTGCAACCTCGGCAACGGCAACGGCTTCTCCGTGCGGGAGGTCATCGAGACGGTCCGCGAGGTCACCGGCCACCCGATCCCCGAGGTCGTGGCCCCTCGTCGCGCAGGCGACCCGGCCGTCCTGGTCGCCTCGGCGGCCACCGCCCGTGAGCGACTGGGCTGGAACCCGTCCCGCGCGGATCTCGCGGGTATCGTCGCGGACGCGTGGGAGTTCGCTCAGCACATCGCAAGCAGCGCAAGGGAGTCGTAGTGGGGGCACAGGAAGTTCGCGAGGGTTTCGTCCGGCTGTACGGGGCCGAGCCCGAGGGCGTCTGGGCGGCGCCCGGCCGCGTCAACCTCATCGGTGAGCACACCGACTACAACGACGGCTTCGTGATGCCCTTCGCGCTGCCGCACATCGCGGTCGCGGCGGTCGCACGGCGCACCGACGGCGTGCTGCGGCTGCACTCCGCCGACCTCGACAGCGGCGTCGCCGAGCTGCGGCTCGACGAGCTGACGCCCGAGTCCGACGACGCCTGGACGGCGTACCCGGCCGGAGTCGTCTGGGCCCTGCGCGAGGCCGGGCACGCGGTGACCGGCGCCGACATCCACCTGTCCTCGACGGTCCCGTCGGGCGCGGGCCTGTCGTCGTCCGCGGCCATCGAGGTCGTCGTGGCCCTGGCGCTGAACGACCTCTACGACCTCGGGCTCCAGGGCTGGCAGCTCGCCCGCCTGTGCCAGCGCGCCGAGAACGTCTACGTCGGCGCGCCCACCGGCATCATGGACCAGACGGCGTCCGCGTGCTGCGAGGCCGGCCACGCGCTGTTCCTCGACACCCGCGACCTCTCGCAGAAGCAGATCCCCCTCGACCTGGCCGCCGAGGGCCTGCGCCTGCTGGTCGTCGACACGCAGGTCACGCACGCCCACAGCGGTGGCGAGTACGGCAAGCGGCGGGCCGGCTGCGAGAAGGGCGCCGCCCTCCTCGGTGTCGACGCGCTGCGCGACATCGCGTACGCCGACCTGGACGCGGCCCTCGCCCGGCTCGGTGACGAGGAGGAGGTCCGCCGCCTGGTCCGCCATGTGGTGACGGAGGACCAGCGGGTGGAGCAGGTCGTCGCCCTCCTGGAGTCGGGCGGCGACACCCGCGCGGTGGGGCCGGTCCTGACGGCGGGTCACGCCTCGCTCCGGGACGACTTCCGGGTCTCCTGCGCCGAGCTGGACCTCGTCGTCGACACCGCGCTCGCCCACGGGGCACTCGGTGCGCGGATGACCGGCGGGGGTTTCGGCGGCTCGGCGATCGTGCTGGCCGAGGCCACCGATGTCGAGACGCTCACCAAGGCCGTCGAAGAGGCGTTCGCGGCCGCGGGACACAAGGCGCCGAGGGTGTTCGAGGCGGTGCCCGCGGCGGGGGCGCGTCGGCTGGGCTGATTGTTCTGCGCGGGGCGGTGGGTGCGCGAGTTGATCTCGCCCCCGCCGCCCCTTCCCGTTCCCGACCCTGAGGGCTGCGCCCCCAGACCCCCCCTTTTTTCGGCCCGAAAGGGCCTCGTCCTCAAGCGCCGGACGGGCTGGAGGGGCTGGACGGGCTGGAGGGGCTGGAGGGGCTACCCCAGCCTCTTCGTCAGGGTGAACTCCGTCAGGCCCGGGGGGTAGTCCTCGATCACGCAGACCACCTCGTAGCCTCGGCGCCGGTAGAACTCCGGGGCCTGGAAGTCCCAGGTCTCCAGGCGTACGCGGTCGCAGCCGCGCTGCTCGCGGGCGATGCGCTCCGCTTCGGCGAGGAGGGCGCTGCCCAGGCCCGTGCCCCGGTGCCGGGCGTCCACCCAGAGGTAGGTGACGTGCAGCCAGGTCGTCCAGGTGTGGCCCACCAGACCGCCGGCCAGATCGCCGCCCGGGTCGGAGGCCCAGACGTGCAGCGCCGATTCGCGTTCCGCGGGGGTGCCGCGCAGTGCGCGCAGGACCGGGGAGGCCTCGGTGTTGGTGGCGAGAAGCCGCGAACGGAGAAGATCGCGGCGAGTCCTGTCGACTTCTGTCTCAAGACGAAACATGCGGCACACCATAAACGCGGTGGCCGAACCAATCCTGCAATTTGCCTTCCGCTCTACGCCCGCGGCCCTACCCTGTGAACAGTGCCGGTGGGGGCCGGTGCTGATCAGGGGGCGAGACAGTCGGGTACGGCGCCCGCGGTGGGGGTAGCAGTCTCTGCACGGCGGCGGCCGTTGCGGTAGTGGCCTCTCCTTCGGGCGTCGTGTCCGCGCGGTCGTCGTTCTCCGTCTCCGGACCTTGGGGTATCCCCTGCTCTGTCAAGGAGCTTGGGGGAGGGGGTTTCGTGGTTCGCATTCGTGTACTGGTCGTCGACGACCACCGTATCTTCGCCGAGTCACTCGCCGCGGCACTGGCCGCCGAGCCCGACGTCGACGTGTCCGCGGCCGGCAGCGGCCCGGCGGCACTGCGCAGTCTGGAACGCGCGGCCGCCGAGGGGCGCCGGTACGACGTGCTGCTCGTCGACGCCGACCTGGGCGCCGCGCTGCCGGGCATACGGCCCGCCGTGCCCGTGCAGGAGGTGGGGGAGGACGGGCTCGTCGACGGGATATCGCTGGTCGTGGGGGTCCGGTCCGCGCAGCCCCATGTCCGCATCGTCGTCCTCGCCGAGAAGGACGAGCCGCGCCGTGCGGCCCTCGCCCTTCAGGCCGGGGCGTCCGGCTGGGTGGCGAAGGACTGCTCGCTGTCCCGTCTGCTCACCGTCATCAGAGGCGTGCTGCGCGAGGAGACCCACCTCCCGCCCGCCCTGCTCACCGGCGTCCTGCGGGAGTTGACGGCCGCCCGCAAGCACCGCACCGAGAGCGAACGGCTGGTCGAGTCGCTCACGCCGAGGGAGCGGGAAGTGCTGCGCTGCATGGTCGCGGGACTGGGCAGGAAGGCGGTCGCCGACCGGCTGTTCCTCTCCCCGCACACCGTCCGCACCCATATGCAGAACGTCCTCGGCAAGCTGGGCGTGCACTCCACCCTCGCCGCGGTCGCCCTCGCCCGCCGGGCGGGCGTGGGGCCGGTGGATCTAGCCGGGGATGTTGTCGAACGGGGCGGTCAGCTGGCGTAGCAGGCCCGCCAGTTCGCCGCGCTGGGCGTTCGAGAGCTCGGCCAGGATCGCTCGTTCCTGGTCGAGCAGTCCGGCGAGTGCCTGGTCGGCGCGGTCCTTGCCGTCGTCCGTGAGGCGGACGAGCACACCCCGGCGGTCGCTCGGGTCCGGCAGCCGCTCCACCAGGCCCTTCTTCGCGAGCCGGTCGATACGGTTCGTCATCGTGCCCGAGGTCACCAGCGTCTGCGTCAGCAGCTGGCCCGGCGAGAGCTGGTAGGGCGCCCCCGCGCGCCGGAGCGCCGTCAGGACGTCGAACTCCCAGGGCTCCAGCTGGTGCTCGGAGAACGCCAGACGGCGTGCGCGGTCCAGGTGCCGGGCCAGTCTGCTCACCCGGCTGAGTACTTCCAGCGGCTCCACGTCGAGGTCCGGGCGCTCCCGGCGCCACGCTGCGACCAGCCGATCGACCTCGTCCTCCATGACGATCAGTGTAGTGGTTGTGTCGACGTGAAGTCTCTTGATATGGAGCATCTTGATATCAAGTCTCTTGACATCAAGATAAAGCGGAGGGGAAGGTGTCAGGCATGACGACCAACCCCAGCTGGGACCCCGCCCAGTACCTGCGTCACGCCGGCCACCGCGGCCGCCCCTTCGGCGACCTCCTCGCCCGCGTCCCCGGCCTGCCCGGCGACCCGCCGCGGATCGCCGACCTAGGCTGCGGCCCCGGCAACCTCACCGCCGTCCTCGCCGACCGCTGGCCCACCGCCCGCGTCACCGGCTACGACAACTCGCCGCAGATGCTCGCCGACGCGGCGGCGCACGCGGGCGCGCGACTCGACTTCGCCCACGCCGACCTCGCCACCTGGGCGCCGCAGGAGACGTACGACCTGCTCGTCTCCAACGCCGCCCTCCAGTGGGTGCCCGGCCACCTCGACGCCTTCGCCGGCTGGCTGGACGGCCTCGCCCCCGGCGGCACCTTCGCCTTCCAGGTCCCCCACAACATCGACGCGCCCCTGCACGCCCTGATGCGCGAGCTCGGCAACAGCGTCCGCTGGAAGGGCCGCCTCGGTCATGTCCTGCGGCACGAGGACTCCGTCCACGCCCCCGGCGTCTACCTCGACCGGCTGGCCCGCCTCGGCTGTGCCACCGACGTCTGGACGACCACCTACCTCCATGTGCTCCAGGGCGACGACCCGGTCCTCGACTGGGTCAAGGGCACCGGCCTGCGCCCCGCCCTCGACGCCCTCGCCGACGACCCCGAGGCCCGCGACGCCTTCGTCACCGACTACCGCGACCTGCTCCGCGAGGCCTACCCGAGCGCGGAGTACGGCACCGTACTGCCGTTCCGCCGCCTGTTCGCGGTGGCCGTGAAGGGGGCCTGACGTGCTGGCAGCCGTCGACCATGTGCAGCTCGCCGCCCCGCCCGGCTCCGAGGACCTGCTGCGCCGCTTCTACACCGGCACCCTCGGGATGACCGAGGTCCCCAAGCCGCCGGTGCTCGCGGCGAGGGGAGGATGCTGGTTCCGGGCGGGAGCCGTGCACCTGCACCTGGGGATCGAGCCGGGCTTCGAACCGTCCGCGAAGGCGCACCCCGGGCTGCGGGTCACCGGTATCGAGGCGTACGCCGCCCGGCTGGAGGCCCATGGCACACCGGTCACCTGGGACATGGACCTGCCGGGACACCGCCGCTTCTACGCCCTGGACCCCGTCGGCAACCGGCTGGAGTTCCTGGAGCCGGTCGGCGGGGTTTGAGGGGCGCCGGGCGGGTCACTCGCAGTACTGAGACCACACGCAGACCTGACTGGGAGTGATGGACAGTGGCAGGCGAGCAGAAGTCCAAGGCGAAGATGGAACAGGCCAAGGGCAAGGCGAAGGAAACGATCGGCCGCACCGTGGGCAACGAGCGGATGGAGGCCGAGGGCCGCGCCGAGCAGGCCAAGGGTGACGCCCGTCAGGCCAAGGAGAAGACCAAGGACGTCTTCAAGCACTGACGACGTCGTGAGGCACCGACGCGCCCGCGGGCGCCGACGGCACACATGCGGGCGGGGCCCCGACCTTCGTGGTCGGGGCCCCGCCCGCATGTGGTTGCCGCGTTCGTATGCGGACGGCGTCCCGTCAGGCCTTCCGGCGTCCTATCAGGTGCGGCTTCGCCTCGAGCCCGTCCAGCCCGTGCCAGGACAGGTTCACCAGGTGGGCCGCCACCTCCGCCTTCTTCGGACGGCGTACGTCCAGCCACCACTGGCCGGTCAGGGCGACCATGCCGACCAGGGCCTGGGCGTACAGCGGGGCCAGTTTCGGGTCGAAACCGCGGCTCTTGAACTCGCGGCCCAGGATGTCCTCCACCTGGGTGGCGATGTCGGAGATCAGGGACGCGAACGACCCGGTCGACTGCGGGATGGGGGAGTCCCGGACCAGGATCCGGAAACCGTCCGTGTACTCCTCGATGTAGTCGAGGAGCGCGAACGCCGCCTGTTCGAGGAGCTCGCGGGGGTGGCCCGCCGTCAGCGACGACGTGACCATGTCCAGCAGCCGGCGCATCTCCCGGTCCACCACGACCGCGTAGAGCCCCTCCTTGCCGCCGAAGTGCTCGTACACCACGGGCTTGGAGACCCCGGCCTTCGCCGCGATCTCCTCCACCGAGGTGCCCTCGAAACCCTTCGCCGCGAACAGGGTGCGACCGATCTCGAGCAGCTGCTGGCGCCTTTCCGCACCCGTCATACGGGTGCGCCGGGCGCGCCGCGGCTTCGCTTCGTTACTGGGGTTACTGCTGGGATCGGTCGCCACGCCGTCAATCATGCCGCCTCGGCGGTGGCCTTCCCCCGTCGGGAGCCGCCCTCACCGGTGTTACGGCGCGAATCGATACGCGAGCGTGACGGCCAGCGCACGTCGTAGGCCCACCCGAGCATCTCGAACCAGCGGATGAACCGGGCCGAGGAGTCCAGCTGGCCCCGCATCACGCCGTGCCGCGCCGAGGTCGGGTCCGCGTGGTGCAGGTTGTGCCAGGACTCGCCGCAGGACAGGATCGCCAGCCACCAGACGTTGCCGGAGCGGTCCCGCGACTTGAAGGGGCGCTTGCCCACCGCGTGGCAGATCGAGTTGATCGACCAGGTCACGTGGTGCAGCATCGCCACCCGCACCAGCGAGCCCCAGAAGAACGCCGTGAACGCGCCCCACCAGGACATCGTCACCAGGCCGCCCACCAGCGGCGGCAGCGCCAGCGACAGGATCGTCCAGTAGACGAACTGCCGGGAGATCGCGCGGATCGCCGGGTCCTTGATCAGATCCGGCGCGTACTTCTCCTGCGAGGTCTGCTCCTCGTCGAACATCCATGCGATGTGTGCCCACCACAGGCCCTTCATCAGGGCCGGGAGCGTCTCGCCGAACCGCCACGGTGAATGCGGGTCGCCGTCCGCGTCGGAGAACTTGTGGTGCTTGCGGTGATCGGCCACCCAGCGCACGAGCGGGCCCTCCACCGCCATCGACCCCATGATCGCCAACGCGATCCTCAGCGGCCGCTTGGCCTTGAACGAGCCGTGCGTGAAGTAGCGGTGGAAACCGATCGTGATGCCGTGGCAGCCGAGGAAGTACATGAAGACCAGCAGACCGAGGTCCAGCCAGCTCACCCCCCAGCCCCACGTCAGCGGCACCGCCGCCAGCACCGCCAGGAACGGGACGACGATGAAGATCAGCAGCATGATCTGCTCGATCGAACGCTTCTGCTCGCCACCGAGCGTGGCGGAGGGCGTGGGGGTGTCGTCGGGCGCTTTCGAAGGGTCATCGATCACGTTGGAGCTGCCTGTGGTCATGCGCGTCCCCTGGGGGGTCTTGGATTGAGGGAGATGCCGTAGTTCCGCACACCGCGGAAGGTCGCACAGCGAACCAACGCCCTGCTCCCTACGGTTCCGTAACCTACGGCATCGTAAGTATGGCAGCGCCCTGCCCGGCGGCAAGAGCCCGCCAACCTGCGCGTCCCCAGGGACACCTATCCTTGGAGACAGTCGGACAGCGCGGTCCGCTCTGTTTTCTTCCCGGATGTCCGGCCCCTATGCGACGCCCGCCGCGGGGCCGGAGTACGGGTTCCCTCCCGGACGAGCTTCAACACTGCAAGGAGCCGCACCTGTGAGCAGTGCCGACGACCTTGGCCAGGCCACCGCAACGACCAGCACCGAGCTGCGCGCCGACATCCGCCGACTGGGTGACCTGCTCGGCGAGACCCTCGTACGGCAGGAGGGCCCGGAGCTCCTCGACCTGGTCGAGAAGGTCCGCCGCCTGACCCGCGAGGACGGCGAAGCCGCCGCCGAACTGCTGCGTGGCATCGAACTGGAGACCGCGGCCAAGCTGGTCCGCGCCTTCTCCACCTACTTCCACCTCGCCAACGTCACCGAACAGGTCCACCGCGGCCGCGAACTGCGCGAGCGCCGCGCCGCCGAGGGCGGCCTGCTCGCCCGCACCGCCGACCGCCTCAAGGACGTCGACCCCGAACACGTCCAGCAGACGGTCCGCCACCTCAACGTTCGCCCCGTGTTCACGGCGCACCCCACCGAAGCCGCGCGCCGGTCGGTACTCAACAAGCTCCGGCGCATCGCCGCGCTCCTCGAGACCCCCGTCATCGAGGCCGACCGCCGCCGCTACGACACCCGCCTGGCCGAGAACATCGACCTCGTCTGGCAGACCGACGAGCTCCGGGTCGTACGCCCCGAGCCCGCCGACGAGGCCCGCAACGCCATCTACTACCTCGACGAACTCCACGCGGGCGCCGTCGGCGACGTCCTGGAGGACCTCACCGCCGAACTGGAACGGGTCGGCGTCAAGCTCCCCGAGAACACCCGCCCGCTCACCTTCGGCACCTGGATCGGCGGCGACCGCGACGGCAACCCCAACGTCACCCCCCAGGTGACCTGGGACGTTCTCATCCTCCAGCACGAACACGGCATCAACGACGCCCTGGAGATGATCGACGAGCTCCGCGGCTTCCTCTCCAACTCCATCCGCTACACCGGCGCCACCGAGGAACTCCTGGAGTCGCTGAAGGGCGACCTCGAACGACTGCCCGAGATCAGCCCCCGCTACAAGCGCCTCAACGCCGAAGAGCCCTACCGGCTCAAGGCCACCTGCATCCGGCAGAAGCTCGAGAACACCAAGCAGCGCCTCGCCAAGGGCATCCCGCACGAGACCGGGCGCGACTACCTCGGCACGGCCGAGCTCCTCGCGGACCTCACCCTCATCCAGACGTCCCTGCGCGAGCACCGCGGCGGGCTGTTCGCCGACGGCCGGATGAACCGCACCATCCGTACCCTGGCCGCGTTCGGCCTCCAGCTCGCCACCATGGACGTCCGCGAGCACGCCGACGCCCACCACCACGCCCTCGGTCAGCTCTTCGACCGCCTCGGCGAGGAGTCCTGGCGCTACGCCGACATGCCCCGCGAGTACCGCACGAAGCTCCTCGCCAAGGAACTGCGCTCCCGCCGGCCGCTCGCCCCCAGCCCGGCCCCCGTCGACGCCGCCGGCGAGAAGACCCTCGGGGTCTTCCAGACGGTCAAGCGGGCCCTCGCCGTCTTCGGGCCCGAGGTCATCGAGTCGTACATCATCTCCATGTGCCAGGGCGCCGACGACGTGTTCGCGGCGGCGGTCCTGGCCCGCGAGGCCGGACTCGTCGACCTGCACGCCGGCTGGGCGAAGATCGGCATCGTGCCGCTCCTGGAGACCACGGACGAGCTGAAGGCCGCCGACACCATCCTCGAGGACATGCTCTCCGACCCCTCCTACCGGCGCCTGGTCGCGCTGCGCGGAGACGTCCAGGAGGTCATGCTCGGCTACTCGGACTCCTCCAAGTTCGGCGGCATCACCACCAGCCAGTGGGAGATCCACCGCGCCCAGCGCCGACTGCGTGACGTCGCCCACCGCTACGGCGTCCGGCTGAGGCTGTTCCACGGCCGCGGCGGCACCGTCGGCCGCGGCGGCGGCCCCTCCCACGACGCCATCCTCGCCCAGCCCTGGGGCACCCTGGAGGGCGAGATCAAGGTCACCGAACAGGGCGAGGTCATCTCCGACAAGTACCTCATCCCCTCCCTGGCCAGGGAGAACCTGGAACTGACGGTCGCCGCGACCCTGCAGGCCTCCGCCCTGCACACCGCGCCCCGCCAGTCCGACGAGGCCCTCGCCCGCTGGGACGCCGCGATGGACGTCGTCTCGGACGCCGCCCACGACGCCTACCGGACCCTCGTCGAGGACCCGGACCTGCCGACGTACTTCCTCGCGTCGACGCCGGTGGACCAGCTCGCCGACCTGCACCTGGGCTCCCGGCCCTCCCGCCGCCCCGGCTCCGGCGTCTCGCTCGACGGCCTGCGCGCCATCCCGTGGGTCTTCGGCTGGACCCAGTCCCGCCAGATCGTCCCCGGCTGGTACGGCGTCGGCTCCGGCCTCAAGGCGCTGCGCGAAGCAGGCCTCGACACCGTCCTGGACGAGATGCGCGATCAGTGGCACTTCTTCCGGAACTTCATCTCCAACGTCGAGATGACCCTTGCGAAGACCGATCTGCGCATCGCCCAGCACTACGTCGACACCCTCGTCCCCGACGACCTCAAGCACGTCTTCGACCGGATCAAGGCCGAGCACGCCCTGACCGTCGCCGAGGTACTGAAGATCACCGGCGAACCGGAACTGCTCGACGCCACCCCCGTGCTCAAGCAGACGTTCACCATCCGCGACGCCTACCTCGACCCGATCTCCTACCTCCAGGTCACCCTGCTCAAGCGGCAGCGTGACGCCGCGGCCGCGGGGGCCGAGCCCGACCCGCTCCTCGCCCGCGCCCTGCTCCTCACCGTCAACGGCGTCGCCGCGGGCCTGCGCAACACCGGCTGACCCCCGCTCTGCGCACAAGAGGGTGCCCCCGGGTTCGTACGAACCCGGGGGCACCCTCTTGTCACACGCTCACACGCTCACACGCTCACACGCTCACACGCTCACACCGCGAGGAACGCCGCCGTCAGCAACGCGACGCCCGACCCCGCCAGCGCCCAGCCCACCCGCACCCGCCCCAGACCGCCCGCGACCACCACCGAGGCCAGCAGCAGCGCCCCGCCGAGCGGCACCCACGCGTACAGGACCCCGGCCGGACCGGACCGCACCACCTCGTCACTGCCCGGCTTGATCACCACGGTGTAGATCCCGCCCTTGCGCACCGCGACCGACTTCTCGATCGCCACGCGCGCGCGTGCCGTCGATCCGGCGGACAGCGGCGTGTACGGCCCCGCACACGTGTCCTCACCGCACCGCGTCACCTCGACCGTGCCCTGCTCCCGGCCCTTCGTCAGCATCACGTGCTGCGCGGACCCCCAGGAACCCCACACCCCCGCCAACAGGATCAGTACGGCGACCGCACCCATCGCCACGAGCCGTCCCAACCGCAACGCGGTCCCCGAGGCCGAGCCCCTGGCCGGCCTGGCTCCCTTGGCCGAGCCCCCGGCAGCCCCCTTGGCCGATGCCGATCCCTTGGCCGAGCCGGAGCCGGAGCCCGACACCGAGCCCTTGGCCGTGACCGCGCCTCTGGCCGAGCTCTTGGCCGAGCCCTTACGGGAGTGACCCCGGCGGCGGTGGGACGAGGCTGCTGTGGCAGGCATGGCCGGGATCATTGGCCATGCCTGAACGGCCCGTCAACCCGGGTGGGTGACAAGTCAGGAGTTGTACGTGCTTTGCGCCCGCTCCAGCCCCTCCAGCACCAGGGCCGCCGCCGCGTCCGCCGCACGGTCCACGAAGTAGTCCAGCTCCTTGCGCTCGGCCGAGGAGAAGTCCTTCAGCACGAAGTCCGCCACCTGCATCCGCCCGGGCGGCCGCCCGATCCCGAACCGCACCCGGTGGTAGTCCGGGCCCATCACCTTCGTCATCGACTTCAGACCGTTGTGCCCGTTGTCCCCACCGCCGAGCTTCAGCCGCAGCACGCCGTAGTCGATGTCCAGCTCGTCGTGCACCGCGACGATGTTCGCCACCGGCACCTTGTAGAAGTCCCGCAGCGCGTTCACCGGCCCGCCCGACACGTTCATGAACGACATCGGCTTGGCCAGCACCACCCGCCGGCTCCCCGTACCGGGCGGACCCAGCCGGCCCTCGACGATCTGGGCCTGCGCCTTGCCCGCCCGCTTGAACCTTCCCCCGATCCGCTCGGCCAGCAGATCCGCCACCATGAAGCCGACGTTGTGCCGGTTCATGGCGTATTCGGGGCCGGGATTGCCGAGACCCACGATCAGCCAGGGGGCATTGGCGTCGGTCGTCACGTCCATGTCTCCTTGATACGCGCAGGCCGCCGCTCCCCGGAGGAAGCGGCGGCCGACGGGATGAGGTGCCGGGAAATCAGGCCTCGGTGCCCTCGGCCTCGGCGGACTCCGCCGGGGCCTCCTCCGCCTGGGCGGCCAGGACCTGGAGGACGACCGCGTCCTCGTCGGTGGCCAGCGTGGTGCCCTTGGGCAGCGGGATGTCCTTGGCGAGGATGGCCGCGCCGGCCTCGAGGCCCGCGATGGAGACGGTGACCGACTCGGGGATGTGGGTGGCCTCGGCCTCGACGTTCAGCGTGCTCAGCACGTGCTCGAGGAGGTAGGCGCCCGGGGCCAGCTCGCCCTCGGTGTGGACGTAGACCTCGACGTTGACCTTCTCGCCGCGCTTCACGAGGAGCAGGTCGACGTGGTCCAGGAAGCCCTTGATCGCGTCACGCTGCACGGCCTTCGGGATGGCCAGCTGGGTCTTGCCGTCGATCTCGAGGCTGAGCAGGACGTTCGGGGTGCGCAGCGCGAGCTGGAGCTCGTGGCCCGGCAGCGTGATGTGCACGGGGTCGGCACCGTGGCCGTAGACCACGGCGGGAACCTTGCTGTCACGGCGGATACGGCGGGCGGCGCCCTTGCCGAACTCGGTGCGGGTCTCGGCTGCGAGCTTGACCTCGGCCATGTTCACTCCTCGTAGAAAGGGGGGAAAGGTGGTCACCCGGCCAAACCGTCGGCCTGCTACGAAGAGCGCGTCGATAACGGACAGCTGTACACAGACGTGTACGGCCTCCCTCGCCGAGCAACTGTGGCAGTTTACGCAGCGGGAAGGCCGTACAGGAAATCGATCTAGACGAGGACCGTCACTGCTCGTCGAAGAGGCTCGTCACCGAACCGTCCTCGAACACCTCGCGCACCGCGTTCGCGATCGTCGGCGCGATCGACAGCACCGTGATCTTGTCCACCTCGAGCTCACCCGGCGTCGGCAGGGTGTTGGTGAAGATGAACTCGCTGACCTTGGAGTTCTTGAGGCGGTCGGCCGCCGGACCCGACAGCACACCGTGCGTCGCCGTCACGATGACGTCCTCGGCGCCGTGCGCGAACAGCGCGTCCGCGGCGGCGCAGATCGTGCCGCCCGTGTCGATCATGTCGTCGACGAGCACGCAGACCCGGCCCTTGACCTCACCCACGACCTCGTGGACGGTCACCTGGTTCGCCACGTCCTTGTCGCGCCGCTTGTGCACGATCGCCAGCGGCGCGCCCAGCCGGTCGCACCAGCGGTCGGCCACCCGCACCCGGCCCGCGTCCGGGGACACGACCGTGAGCTTGTCGCGGTCCACCTTGCTGCCCACGTAGTCGGCGAGCAGCGGCAGCGCGAAGAGGTGGTCCACCGGGCCGTCGAAGAAGCCCTGGATCTGGTCCGTGTGGAGATCCACCGTCAGGATCCGGTGCGCGCCCGCCGTCTTCATCATGTCGGCGATCAGACGGGCCGAGATGGGCTCACGTCCGCGGTGCTTCTTGTCCTGCCGGGCATAGCCGTAGAACGGCACGATGACGGTGATCGAGCGGGCCGACGCGCGCTTCAGCGCGTCGATCATGATCAGCTGCTCCATGATCCACTTGTTGATCGGAGCGGTGTGGCTCTGGATCAGGAAGCAGTCCGCACCTCGCGCCGACTCCTGGTAGCGGACGTAGATCTCACCGTTGGCGAAATCGAAGGCCTTGGTCGGGACGACCCCGACACCCAGCTGGTGGGCGACCTCCTCGGCAAGCTCGGGGTGGGCGCGGCCGGAGAAGAACATCATCTTCTTCTCGCCGGTCGTCTTGATCCCGGTCACAGCACTGTCTCCTCAGAGGTGTCTCAGCTGGGTGTCGAGAAGCCTCGCCGCTGGGCGCGACGGGGCCGTCTCAGCTGGTGGGGTGCGGGTGTGCACTTATCACGGTACGCCGTGTCCGACGTGCCCGTTTCCGGTCAGCTTTCGCTTTCCGCCTGGCGGGAGGCCGTCTCGGCCGCCTTCGCTGCCGCGCTGCCGGGGCGCTTGCGGGCCACCCAACCCTCGATATTCCGCTGCTGACCACGGGCCACGGCCAGCGAACCGGGCGGTACGTCCTTCGTGATCACGGACCCGGCAGCGGTGTAGGAGCCGTCCCCGACCGTGACGGGAGCCACAAACATGTTGTCCGAACCCGTACGGCAGTGCGACCCGACGGTGGTGTGGTGTTTGTCCTGTCCGTCGTAGTTCACGAACACGCTCGCCGCGCCGATGTTGGTGTACTCACCGATCGTCGCGTCACCGACGTAGGAGAGGTGCGGGATCTTCGTCCCCTCGCCGATGGCGGCGTTCTTGGTCTCGACGTACGTGCCGATCTTGCCCTTCGCCCCGAGACGGGTGCCGGGCCGCAGGTACGCGAACGGCCCCACGGACGCGTCCGGACCGATACGGGCGCCGTCGGACACGGTGTTGTCGACCCGGGCTCCCGCGCCGACCTGGGTGTCCTTGAGCCGGCTGTTGGGGCCGACCTCGGCGCCCTCGCCGAGGTGTGTGCTGCCGTGCAGCTGCGTACCGGGGAGGACGACGGCGTCCCGCTCGAAGGTGACGGTGACGTCGATCCAGGTCGTCGCCGGGTCCACGACGGTCACGCCGGACAGCATCGCGGCGGTCAGCAGCCGGTCGTTGAGGATGCGGCGGGCCTCGCTGAGCTGCACCCGGTTGTTGATGCCGGCGATCTCCCGGTGATCGGCGGCGACGGACGCGCCGACCCGGTGACCGGCCTCCCGGAGGATCCCGAGGACGTCGGTCAGGTACTCCTCGCCCTGGCTGTTGTCCGTGCGGACCTTCTTCAGCGCGTCGGCCAGCAGTGCCCCGTCGAAAGCGAAGACCCCGGAGTTGATCTCACGGATCGCGCGCACCGCGTCGTTGGCGTCCTTGTGCTCGACGATCGCGGTGACGGTCCCGGAGGCGCCGTCCCGGACGATCCGCCCGTAGCCGGTCGCGTCCGGCACCTCGGCGGTGAGGACGGTGACGGCGTTGCCGTCCGCGTGGTGGGTGGCGGCGAGCTCCGCGAGGGTCGCGCCGGTGAGCAGCGGGGTGTCGCCGCAGACGACGACCACCGTGCCGTCGATGTCGCCGCCGAGCTGCTCGAGCCCCATCCGGACGGCGTGCCCGGTGCCGTTCTGCTCCTCCTGCACGGCGGTGCGTACACCGGCGTCGACCTCGGCGAGATGCGCCGTGACCTTCTCCCGTGCGTGTCCGACGACGACGACCAGGTTCTCGGGGTCCAACTCACGGGCCGCGGCCAGCACATGACCCACGAGGGAGCGGCCGCTGATCTCGTGCAGGACCTTCGGTATGGCGGACTTCATACGGGTGCCCTCACCCGCTGCGAGAACGACGACGGCTGCCGGGCGAATGGCGCTCACGGAAGTTGCCCTTCGGCTGTGGAGTGGGGTGGGACATCCGAAGGATACCGGGGCGTTTCTTTGGGGACATGAGAGCGGGCCCTGACCGTGCTGTCAGGGCCCGAACCTGGTAAGGCTCCCCCGCCAGGACTCGAACCCGGACAAATGGCACCAAAAGCCACGGTGCTGCCAATTACACCACGGGGGAATGATGACGACACGACCGGACAATCAGTCAGGCCGTCGAGTGGCGCCTCCTACTATGCCGCACCATCAGCCCTCGATGCGACGGTGTTCGCCGGTGCTCCGGAGCGCGGTCACCGCAGGGCAATCGTGGTCGCCCTCGCCGG
Source organism: Streptomyces sp. NBC_00016 (assembly GCF_045040885.1). Classification (NCBI taxonomy): domain Bacteria; kingdom Bacillati; phylum Actinomycetota; class Actinomycetes; order Kitasatosporales; family Streptomycetaceae; genus Streptomyces; species Streptomyces sp. NBC_00016. The sequence continues at coordinate 5,771,999 of NZ_CP108304.1, forward strand.
GGTTGGCGGCGCCCGTCCGCCCTGGCGTGACCCAGGGTGGAATCGTCGGTTCCGCCCTCGAACAGGCGTGGTTCGGCAGTTCGAGGGATACCGGTGGGTTTCGATGCTGTTCGGTTACGGAGTGTGGTGTCGGCCGGTCGGGGAAAGTCGCCGGAAAAGCCGGGGGTCGCGCCCGTAGGCTGGAGGCATGACCACGACGGGGGAAGAGGACACGGCGGCCCTGGGAGGGCCGTGGTGGTGGGCCAGATGGCGGAGCGCGGCGTTCGACTGGAGCCTGGGACTCGTGTCCGCCGTGGAGTGCGCGGTGGAGGGGATCCCGTTCGCGCGGGACGCGGGGATCCCGGCGGCGGCGGGGGTGGTGTTCGGACTGCTCGCCGGGTCCGTTCTGGTGGTGCGCCGGAAGTGGCCCATCGCGGTGGTGCTGGTGTCGATCGCGATCACCCCGGCCCAGATGGGCTACCTGATGGGCATCGTGGGGCTGTACACCCTCGCCGCCTCCGAGCTGCCCCGCCGGATCATCGCCTCGCTCGCGGGGATGCAGCTGGTGGGGACGTTGATCGTGACGTTCGTGCGGGTGCGGCAGAGCATGGACCAGGGCCGGCTGACCATCGGTGACTGGTTCATCCCGTTCGCCGCCATCACGACCTCGCTGGGGCTCACCGCCCCGCCGCTGCTGCTCGGGATGTATGTCGGCGCTCGGCGGCGGCTCATGGAGAGCCTGCGGGAGCGGGCGGACAGCCTCGAGCGGGAGTTGCAGCTGCTCGCGGAGCGGGCGGAGGAGCGGGCGGAGTGGGCGCGCGGCGAGGAACGGACCCGGATCGCGCGTGAGATGCACGACGTGGTCGCGCATCGCGTGAGTCTGATGGTCGTCCACGCCGCGGCGTTGCAGGCCGTTGCGCGCAAGGACCCCGAGAAGGCGGTGCGGAACGCGGCGCTCGTGGGTGACATGGGGCGGCAGGCGTTGACCGAGCTGAGGGAGATGCTCGGGGTGCTGCGCAGCGGTGGTCCGGGAGAGCGGGCGGCGTCGGTGCCGGTGGTGGCGGTGGGGGTGGCCGCCGCGGTGGTGGTGGAGGAGGGCGAGGGGCCGTGTCTGTCCGAGCTCGACGAGCTGGTGGGGCAGTCGGCGGCCGCGGGGATGGTCGTGGAGCTGCTGGTGGAGGGGGAGGTGCGGCCGTATGCGGCGGACGTGGAGCAGACGGCGTACCGGGTGGTGCAGGAGGCCCTGACGAACGTCCACAAGCATGCGGCCGGCGCCAAGACGCATGTGCGCCTGGCGCATCGGGAGGGGGAGATCGCGATGCAGGTGGAGAACGGGCCGCCGCCGGAGGTGTCGGCGTTGTCGGCGGGGTTCCCGTCGGGGGGCAACGGGTTGGTGGGGATGAAGGAGCGGGTGATGGCGCTGGGCGGGGTGTTCGTGTCGGGGCCGACGGAGGCGGGGGGTTTCCGGGTGTCGGCGGTGATACCGGCGTCGTAGCCGGTCGTAGCCCTCCGGTGCTCGCGCCGGCCGGTCAGCCGGCGGTGAGGCGGACGGGTTCGATGCCGGCGGCGAGGGCGCCGAGGGCCTGGTCGATGTCGGGGCCGAGGTACCAGTCGCCGGTGTGGTCGAGGGCGTAGACACGGCCGCCGGCGTCGATGGCGAGGATGCCCTGGGTGTCGGTCTCGGTGCCGAGGGGCGCGACGTCGGTGTCGAGGGCGCGGCCCAGGTCGGCGAGGGTGCGGGCGAGGTGGAGGCCGTGCAGGGGGTCGAGGTGGACGGTGGTGGGCGCGACCTGGCGGCCGGGGCCGGTGGGGGCGATGGTCAGGCCGCCGAACTCGGCCCAGGCCTCGACGGCGGCGGGGAAGACGGCGTGCCGGTGCCCGGCGGGTGAGGTGTGTTCGCGCAGGGTGTCGGCCCAGATCTCGGCCTGCTTGATGTCCCAGCGTCCGGGTTGCCAGCCGGCGGCACGCAGCGCGGCGTCGACGGGGACGGGGAAGCGTGTGGTGGAAGTGCGGTCGGGGTGCATCGGCCCTTCGTTCGTCGAGCTGGTGGTGCGTGGCCCGGTGGGGCCGTCGTGTCGTCCTGCACGGGGGGTGGCGGTAGGGGGCGGTTCAGTCGCCCGCGGTCGACGGGTCGACGATGCGGACGCCGAAGTGGGCGCTGAGCGCGGTGCAGGCGCGGCAGGGAGCGGCGAAGCTGCCGTGCAGGGGGTCGCCGTCCTCGCGGATGCGGCGGGTGGTGAGCTTGGCCTGTCTGAGGGTCTTGCGCGCTTCGCCGTTGGTCATGGGACGACGCGCGGCGCGTCTGCTGCGGGCGGCGTCGGCGGCGGTGAGATGGCGCGAGATGAGGAGCGCCTCGGCACAGCGTCCGGTGAAGCGGTCGCGTTGGGTGCTGGTGAGGGTGTCGAGGAAGTCCTGGACGAGCGGGTGCAGGGGCGGCGGCTGGTCGGCGCGGGCGGCGGTGCTGGTGAGGGTGGCGCCGCGGACGGAGAGGGCGGCGGCGACGGTGGGGAGTATGCCGTCCCTGCGGTGGCGCAGGACGGGCGCGTACGGGGCCTCGGTGGCGGACCAGCCGATGCGGGGATCGCCGGACCGACCGGCCTGCGGATCGCCGGTCCGGCCGCTGTCGTGGGCGGCCGTGTTGCCGGTGTACAGGTCGTCCGACCTGCCGGTGTGAGACCCCGTCTGAGTCGCGTTCATGATCGTCTTCCCCTCCCGTGCATCCCCCCGGACGTCACAGAGTGCCAAATGGCGTGGCGGGTGCGGAAGCTGGGGCGGTTCGACACGCCCGGGTTTGGGCGGGCTGTCACGGCGGGGTGACGGCTGGTCACGGAAGCGGAGGGCCGGTGACCGCTGTCGTCGTACCGCATAGGCTGTCGGCACCGTCGGCGCGCGGTTGACGCGCGTTGGAGATTGTTGGAGACAGTCGATACGGGGCGTGGTGGGTGGATCCGGAAGCGGAACCGGCCGCTGCGGGCCGTACAGAGTGCCGCAGGGGGCAACCGCCATGACGACAGGTCGGCTCGGGCAGCAAGCCGCGCCGCCGAACGCGGCCTATGCCGGGCAGGTCGTGCATTTCCCGGATCCGGTCCGGGCGGCACGGCACCCGAGAGGCGTGCGGATGGACGAGCGGGGCTACCCCGACTTCTCGCCGTATGCGCGGGCGGCAGCGGAGATCGCGGATCCGCCGGAGGGCTTCGGCGTGGACGAGCTGCGGCTGACGGACTACGTGTCGGCGAACGCGGTGCTGGCGGCGTCGGGCCACGAGCTGTGGGACACGGTGTCGAGCGTGGCGACACCGCACGGCTGGACGTGGCACCACGTCGTGGGTTCGCGGCGGCTGGAGTTGGTCCCGGTCGAGGTGAAGGCACTGCTGCGGCATCACGGCGGGGTGTCGTCGGCGGTCGTGGACCAGGCGAAGCGCGGGACGCGGCCCCTTCAGGAGACCCGTCCGGTGCACTTCGGGCTCCCGAAGTCGGGCGTGGCGGTGACGGAACAGCAGGTCCAGGGCGTCGAGGAGGACCTGGGGTACCGGCTGCCGGGGGCGTACCGCTCGTTCGTGAAGGCGGCCGGTGGTTGCGCGCCGGTGGGCGCGGCCCTGGACGCGGAGCTGGGGCTCCTGATCGACCAGCCGTTCTTCACCGTGCGCGACGAGGCGGCCGTCAACGACCTCGTGTACGTGAACAAGTGCCTGCGTGACCATCTGACGAAGGACTACCTGGGCGTCGCGTTCGTGCAGGGCGGGCTGCTCGCCGTGAAGGTGCGGGGCGAGCGGGCCGGTTCGGTGTGGTTCTGCGCGTACGACGACATCCGGGACGTCGATCCGGCGTGGTCGCCCGCGGAGCGCATGGAGCGGCTGTTGCTGCCGTGCGGTGAGGACTTCGACGTCTTCCTGTCGAGGCTGGCCGGTAATCCGCCGGAGTTGGAGACGGTGGCCAATCTGATGGTGGACGGCGGGTTCGCGCGTGCGGTGCCCGCGGCGGCCGCGTCTTCGGTGGGGGAGTGAGCTGGACGATGGTGACGTTCGCGCAGGCGCAGGAGCGCGCCGAAGAGTGGATCAACGGGGATGTGCCGGCGTACCAGCACCGTGAGGTGCGGGTGCGCGAGTTCGAGCTCGGGTTCGTGGTGTGGGCCGAGGACCGCGCGGAGGGACCGCGTTCGGACGGCGGCGCGCAGCGGCTCGTGATCGCCCGGGACAGCGGGGAGGCCACGCTGTGGCCCTCGGTACCGGTGGGCGAGGTGATCCGCCGGTACGAGGAGGAGTACGGCCGTACGGACGCCCCTGCCGACGCGGTGCCGGCACCCGCGGCACGGGTGGATCTGAACCAGACGTCGTTCTTGTTGTCGCCGCCGGAGTGGCTGCAGGAGGCGGCCGACAAGCTGGGGATCGCGGATCGGCGGGAGGCCGGTTCGGGAGCTGGATCGGGAGCTGGATCGGGAGCTGGATCGGGAGGGTCGGGAGCTGGAACCGGGAACGGTTCCGCGGGTTCCGGAAGTGGCGAGGCTGCTTCGCCGCCCGGGTCCGGCTCACATGCGGGTGCGGGTGCGGGTGCGGGTGCGGGTTCCGGTTCGGCCGGTGTTGTGCCGGGCGGTGATCCCTCGCTTCCCCGGACCCGGGGCGGGGTGTCGGGGAGCGGGCTGCCCGAGACACAGGCAGGGGTGCCCGCGGGTCCGGGTTCCGGTGGGTCGTCCGCGCCTGCCGCTCCCGTCGGGGCCACGCCGTGGGCCGGCACGGACACCAACGCCGACGCCGGTGACGACCGTTCCGTGTCGCTGCCCGCGACCGTGTTCGCGCCGCCGCTGAGCGGCTCCGACGACGAGCCGACGCCGCCGACGTCCGCGCCGGACGCCAAGACGGCGCTGATGTCGGGCGGCAGCCGGCTTCCGCGGACCGCGGTCGCCCCCGCGCTCGACGCTCCGCGGGCGGGTGGCACAGGGCAGGGTGGCACAGGGCAGGGTGGCGCGGGTACGGCCGGGAACACGCCGGCCTCTCAGGCCTCCCCGGCCTCCCCGGCCTCTCAGGCTTCCCCGACTGCTCCGACCCCGCCGACTGCTCCGGCTCCGCCGTCCGGTCCGGCCGGTTCGTCGTACGGCTACCCGCAGGGGCCGGGTGCGGGCGCACCGGGTGGCCCCGGGGTTCCGTCCTCGTCCCCCGGTTCATCGCCGGGCTCGTCCCCGTCTTCGTCTTCGGCGGCCGGTCCCGGTACGCCGCCGCCTCCGGCCGGTCCGGGTACGCCCGCGCGGCCGCTCGCCCCGAACGCCGGTGACATCGCGGACGCCGCGACCAGCAAGGCGGCGCCGCCTCCGCGTCGTCAGCGCGGTGGAGGGGCGCAGCCGCCGCCTCCGCCGAGTGCTCCGGGAACGCCGGGCGCGCGACCGGGGAACACGCCTCCGCCTTCCGGCCCGGGTGCGCCCGGTACCCCCGCGGGCGGCTATGTGCCCACCCAGCTCGTGTCGTCCCTGGGCCCGGACGGATCTGCGGGCCCGGGTGGTCCGGCTGGACCGGGGGGTCCTCCGGGTACTGGTCAGGGTGCGGGGGGCGCGCCCCAGCCTCCCGGCGCGCCTGGTGTGCCTGGTGTGCCTGGTGCGCCGAGCGCACCCGCCGGGCCGAATCCGCCCGGGGGCACGCCTCCCGGTGGCGTTCACCACGCCGCGACGATGCTTGCCGACCCCTCGCGGATGGGACCGGGCGCACCGCAGCCGCCTGGTGCCCCGGGTGCGCCGCATGCGCCTGGCGTGCCCGGTGCTCCGGGTGCCCCAGGTGTTCCGGGCATGCCCGGCGCGCAGGCCGCTCCGGGTGCCCCCGGTGCACCGCAGGCTCCCGGAGCACCGGGCTTCCCGGGCGCCCCTGGTATCCCCGGCGCGCCCGGCGTTGCTCACCATGCGCAGACCATGCTGGCCGGGCCCCAGGCAGGTGGCCCCGGCGCGCCGCCGCAGGCTCCCGGTGGCCCCGGGTTCCCGGGCGCTCCCGGCGCACCCGCGGCGCCCGGTTTCCCGGGTGCCCCGGGCATGGCTCCCGCTCCCGGTATGGCTCCCGGCGCCCCTCAGCCCCCGATGCCGCCGGGCGGGCCGGCGCCGGGGCAGCCGCCCGCGTACGGGTATCCGCAGCAGCAGGGCCTGCCGACGGTCGGCCCGGGTTACCAGGCCGTGCTGCGCTTCCGCGCGCAGGACGGCTCGGAGCAGCAGCTGATCCGGCGTTCGGCGCCGGGGACCCCGCACCCGGAGTGGCAGATCTTCCACGAACTGCGGGCGATGAACGTGCCGCCGGACCAGGTGCTGGAGCTGCACACGGAGCTGGAGTCGTGCGAGCTTCCGGGCGCCTACTGCGCGCGGATGATGCGCGAGCAGTGGCCGCAGGCCCGGATCACGAGCATCGCGCCGTACGGCACGGATCACGCGAGCCGGCAGCAGGGCATGCAGCAGCTGCTGGCGCACCAGGGCGAGTTGCACCAGGTGGCGGACGGACCGGCGCGTCCGGCCCCCGTTCGTGCGCCGTTGCCGCCGGTGCAGGCCGCGCCGCCGTTGCCGCCGGAGGCGATCGGGCAGGAGCTGGCGGCGGTGTTCGGGCCGGCGGTGTTCCGCTTCGAGCAGGCCGCGGTGTCCCGGCAGGGCGTGCCGCCGGTCGTGGCGCACACCCTGGTGGTGGCGGGTCTGCCGGCCGACATGGGGCCGTTCTTCTGGGCGCAGGCCCAGCCGGGCCGGCCGGTGCCGACGCTGGCCGAGCTGGCGGCCGAACGGGGCGTGCAGCCGGCGTCGGACGCGGGCTCGTACCTCGTCATGGGCAGTGACTTCGGCAAGGCGATCTGTGTGCAGTACGGCACGGCGAACATCGTCGCCGTGCCGGTGGAGGCGGGGCCGGGCGGTGCGCCCGTACCGCCGCAGTTCGTGAACACCGGGCTGCCGGAGTTCGCGCGCTGTCTGGCGCTGCTGGGGCGGATGTGGCGGCTGCGGTTCGGTCTGAACCAGGAGCAGGCGGGCCGCTGGACCGTCGACTTCCAGGCCCAGCTGGCCTCGCTCGACCCGGCGGCGCTCGGTTCGCCCGAGAGCTGGTGGTCGGTGCTGCTGGAGCAGATGTGGGACGGACTGCTGTGACGAGCGGTCGCCGCGCCTCGTAAGGGCGCGCGGAACCTCGTACGCCTATGAGGGCGAGGGCGAGGGCGAGGGCGAGGGCGAGCAGGACGGAAAGGGGCCGGGCCCGGTCGGATGATCGGGTCCGGCCCCTTTGCGTTCAGGGTTGGCCGTGACCTTGCGCGGAGTGTCGCGTTATGAACACTTGCGCCCGATCCATCAAGATATGCGCGAAATCATCATGTCGTGTCTGTCGGGTGGCGAGGGGTTACAGGATGAGCAGCGCATCGATGTCACCGCCGGGGTTCGTGACCGTTCGCGGCCGCGGCTACCGCCCGGAGCAGGTCGAGGCGTACACCGCCGCCCTCTGCGCCGACCGGGACGCCGCGTGGGAACGGGCCGCCCGGCTCACGGTGCTCGCCAGGGAGATGGACGAGGAGGCCGAGCGGTTGCGCGAGGTGGTGACCCGGCTCGCGCCGCAGACGTACGACTCCCTCGGGGAGCGCGCACGGCGCATTCTCCAGCTCGGCCTGGAAGAGGCGGCCGCGGTCCGCGACAACGCGCGCAGTGAAGCGCGTGAGCACCTCGCATACGTCGAGACGTGCGCCCTCGATGTGCGCCGCGCGGCGAAGGAGGAGGCGGACGCGCTGCGCGCGGAGGCCGAGGAACGCGCCCGCCAGCGGTTGCTCGCGGCCCGCGCCGAGGCCGACGAGCTCCGCATCGGCACCCGGCGCGAGGTCAAGGAGTATCGCGGCGAGGCGCTGGCCGCCCTGCGCGAGGTGCGGCAGCGCACCGCCGGCATGCTCGCCGAACAGGAGAAGGAGCAGGCCGAGCGATGGGCCGCGGCGGAGCGCGAGGAGGCCGAGCGGGCCGCCGCCCTCGACGCGCGGCACGATCGGGCGGTGGCCCGCGCCGAGGCGGCGCTGTCCGAGGCCGAGCAGGCGTACGCGCAGGCCGAGGAGTCCGACCGCCTCCGTCAGGAGGAGGCACACGCGCGTGCCGCCGAGCTTCTCGCCGAGGCACGCGCCCGGGAGGAGCGCGTCGTCCACGAGACGGAGCGGCTGCTGCGGGAGCACGGCGAACGGCGGGACGACGTGCAGGCGCACATGGACCACGTACGCAACAGCCTGAGCGCCCTCACCGGCCGCACGGTCGACTAGGACCTGCAGGGATCAGGACCTGAGGCGACCTGTACCTGCTGGGATCTGGACCTGACGGGATCAGGACCTGGAGGGACCCGACCGCGTTTGTCGGCGTTCGCGCGGACGGCCGGCGTCTACGACGACGGGATGACGATCTCGTCGGCGACCCACCGTGCGGCGTCGGCGGGGTAGGGCGTCGGCAGCCCGAGGACGATGTGCCGGAAGCCGGCGCCGATCGCGTCGCCGACCGCGTCCCGGGTGGCGTTGGGCCGGTCGTAGGAGACGGGCAGATGGATCGAGCGGGTGATCGAGGCGGGGTCGCGGCCGATCTCGGCGCAGTAGCGGTCCAGGAGGGCGCTGCGGCGTACGACGTCGTCGAGGTCGCCGCCCGGGATGTTCCACAGGTCGGCGTGCTCGGCGGCCACGCGCAGGGTCGCGGCCGAGCGGCCACCGACGAGGATCGGCGGGTGGGGGCGCTGGACGGGTTTGGGGTTGCCGAACGCGCCGGTGAGCCGGTGGTAGGTGCCGTCGAAGTCGAACGGCTTCTCCTCGGTCCACAACCGTCGGATCACCGTGCAGGCTTCGGCGAGGCTCCCCACGGCGTGCGCCGTGTCGTGGAAGGGCAGGCCGTGCGCCGCGTACTCGCGCCGGGCCAGCGGGTGGTCGGGGCGTGAGCCGACGCCGATGCCGAAGTCGAGCCGTCCGCCGGAGACGATGTCGACGGTCGTGGCGATCTTGGCCAGCATCGAGGGCGGCCGGAAGCGGTTGCTGGTCACCATGACGCCGAGCCGCAGCCGTCGGGTCTGGGCGGCGAGCGCCGAGAGCAGGGTCCAGCCTTCGAAGGTGGGGCCGTCGGGGTCGCCGCCGATCGGCATGAGGTGGTCGAACAGCCAGGCGTGCTCGATCTCCGGGATGGCGTCCGCCTCGCGCCAGACATGTAGGACGTCGTGGTAGTCGACCTGCATGGGGGCGGTCATGATCCCGAAGCGGGGCCGGGGTGTGGGTGACATGGGGTGGTCGCTTCCTTCGGTGAGGGGAGGCCGTCCCGCGTGGTCAGCGGCGCCGCAGTGACGGATCGAGGAGCGCGGGCGGGGTGTCGAACTTCTCGTGCGCGGCGAGGTCGGTGCCCGGGGTCACGATCGCGTCGATCGCGTCGAGCACATCGGCGGAGAGCACGGTGTCCGCGGCGGCGAGCTGCGCGCGCAGATGGTCCGGTGTGCGGGGGCCGATGAGCGCGCTCGTCACGGCGGGGTGCGCGGTGACGAAGCCGAGCGCGAGCTGGATCATGGTCAGCCCGGCCTCGTCGGCGACCGCGGCCAACTGCTCGACGGCGTCGAGCCGGGCCCGGTTGGCGGGGACTGCGGTGTCGAAGCGTTGCGGCATGAACGTGGAGCGGCTGGTGGTGACGGGCCGGCCCTCGCGGATCGCGCCCGTGAGCCAGCCCGAGGCCAGCGGGCTCCACACCAGGACGCCGAGTCCGTACTCCTCGGTCACGGGCAGGACGTGGGTCTCGATGCCGCGCTGGAGGATCGAGTAGCTGGGCTGCTCGGTGACGTAGCGGCTCAGGTGGTGCTCGCGGGCGGCCCACTGGGCCTGCACGATGCGATAGGCCGGGAAGGTCGAGGAGCCGAAGTGGCGGATCTTTCCGGCGCGCTGGAGGTCGGTCAGCGCCGAGAGCGTCTCCTCGTCGCTGGTGCTCGGGTCCCATCGGTGGATCTGGTAGAGGTCCACGTGGTCGACGCCGAGACGGCGCAGGCTGTTGTCCAGCTCGGTGACGAGCCAGCGGCGGGAGCTGCCCCGCCGGTTGCGCTCGTCGCCCATGGGCATGCCGGCCTTCGTGGCCAGCACGATGTCGTCGCGCCGGCCGGCGATGGCCTTGCCGACCATCTCCTCCGACTCGCCGTCGCTGTACATGTCGGCGGTGTCGATGAGGTTGATCCCGGCCTCGAGGGCGGCGTCGACGAGGGCGGTGGCCTCGTCCTGGCCGGTGCGCCCGATCCTGCCGAAGTTCATGGCGCCGAGCGCGAGGGAGCTGACCTGCACACCGGTGCGGCCCAAAGTGCGGTACTGCATGACCGTTGTCTCCTCTTCGAGGATGAGGCGTCGTGTCGCCACGCGTGCGTGGCTTGGTCACGAGCCCGCCGCTCTGGCATGATGAGCAAACGGAACCGTGTCCCGTTTGAACATACGGAACGTCGTTCCGTTTAGCAACCGGGTGGAGGACGGCAGGCCGTTCCGCGGAGAGCGAGCCGGGCAGTGAGCAGGCAGGAATGAGCAGCGGGCAGTGAGCAGGCAGGAAATGAGCAAGCGGGCAGTGGGCAAGCAGGCGGAGGAGAGGGCGGCGCGGTGAACGACGGCGACCTGGGCGCGGGGCACACGGCCCGGCCCCAGCGGGCGGACGCCCGGCGCAACAAGGAGACCCTGCTCGACGCGGCCGCCGCGATCTTCGTGACGGCTGGCGTGGAGGCGCCGGTGCGCGACATCGCGGCCCGGGCCGGCGTCGGGACGGCCACGATCTACCGCCACTTCCCGACGCGGGCGGACCTCATCATCGCCGTCTACCGGCACCAGGTCGACGCCTGCGCCGAGGCCGGTCCGGCCCTGCTGGCGGAGGGTCCGACCCCGTACGCAGCGCTGGGGCGATGGATCGACCTCTTCGTCGACTTCCTGGTCACCAAGCACGGACTCGCCGCCGTGCTCCAGTCCGACAACGCGGGCTTCGAGACGCTGCACGCGTACTTCCTCGACCGCCTCGTGCCCGTGTGCGGCCGGCTGCTCGACGCCGCGGCCGCCTCCGGTGAGATCCGGCCCGGCCTCCAGGCCTACGAGGTCATGCGCGGCGTCGGCAACCTGTGCGTCGGCGCGGACAACGATCCCCGCTACGACCCGCCCCGACTGGTGGAACTCCTCGTCGCGGGACTACGTCGTCCGCATTGACTGCATTGACTGCATTGACTGCATTGACTGCATTGACTGGGCTGACGGCGCTGACCGTACTGACGGCACTGACCGCACTGACTGCCGTCAGGCGGTCGGCATTGGCATGGGGCAGTCGGGGTGGGGCGGTCGGCGGGTGAGTGTCCGCACCGCCCGTGCTCATGCCTCCCTGCGCCCCGTGCCCGCCAGGATCCAGCCCTCCACCGCCTCGTACTGGCGGCGCTGCTCCTCCGCCTTGCGGTGCCCCGAGACCACCGTGCCCAGCCAGCCGAAGGCGAAGCCCAGGGGGACGGTGACGATGCCCGTGGTGGTGAAGGGGAACCAGTTGAAGTCGGCCTCGGGGAAGGCGGAGACGGGCGAGCCCGAGACCAGGTTGGTGCCCGGCATGAGGATCAGGACGGACAGGGTGCCGCCGATGAGGGTGGCGAGGAGGCCCGTCCGGGTGTAGCGGCGCCAGAAGAGGCTGTAGACCAGGGCGGGGGCGAGCGCCGAGGCGCCGAGGCAGAAGGAGAGGGTGACCAGCGGCTGGAGGCTGCGGTGCTGGACCTGGGCGGCGAGCAGGATCGTCGGGACACCGACGGCCAGCGCGGACAGCCGGGCCAGGAGCATCTCGCGGCGCGCCGACATGTGCGGGTCACGTGCCGCGAAGACGTCGTGGGCGAGGGAGTTGGCGCAGGCGAGGATCATGCCGGCGACCGAGGCGAGCACGGTGAGGAAGATCGCCGTCGTGACCGTCGTGAAGAGAAGGGTCTCGGCCGTGGACACCTCGCTGCCGAAGGCGCCCCGGGAGCCCAGCAGGTAGGCGGTGTTGCCCTGCGGGTCCGCCTGTGCGATCACCGCGCGGCCGACGATCGCCGTCGCGCCGAAGCCGACGACCGTCATGATCAGCACGAACAGTGCGACGCCGGAGACCGCCCAGGACATCGACCGGCGCACCTGACGGGCGCTGGAGGCGGTGTACATGCGCATGGTGATGTGCGGCAGACAGGCGCCGCCCAGGACGACCGACAGCTGGGCGGTGATCATGTCGACGCGGGGGAAGGGGCCGCCGGCGAACTCCAGCCCCGAGTGCAGGAAGGCGTCGCCGACCCCGCTGCCCTCGGCCGCCGCGTCGAAGAGGGTGCCCGGGTTCCAGTCGAAGCGGTACAGGATGAGCACGGCGATGACCGTCCCGGAGCCGAGCAGCATCACGATCTTCAGCATCTGGATGAGGGCGGTGCCCTTCATGCCGCCGATCGCCGCGTAGCTGATCATCAGCACGCCCATGCAGACGACGCAGCCCGTCTTCACCGAGGCGCCGGAGAACCCCAGGATGAAGGCGAGCAGCTGACCGGTGCCGGCGAGCTGCACGAGCATCATCGGCAGCAGGGCGGCGAGTGTGACCGCGCACGCCGTGATGCGCACCGCCCGCCCCGGCATACGGCGGGCCAGCGCGTCGCCCATGGTGAACCGGCCCGCGTTGCGCAGCGGTTCGGCCAGCAGGAACATCATCAGCATCAGGGAGAGCGCCGTACTGAGGGCGAGGACGACACCGTCGTAGCCGCACAGCGCGATCACCCCGCCGGTGCCCAGGACGGTGGCCGCCGAGATGTAGTCCCCCGCGATGGCCAGGCCGTTGCGCAGCGGGGAGAGGGAGCGGTAGCCGGTGTAGAACTCGGCGAGGTCGTCGCGGTCGGGGCCGGTCATCACGCACAGCAGCAGCGTGATCGTGGCGATCGCGGTGAACGCGACGAGGGACATCGTCTGTGCGTCGTCGCTGAACTCCGTCATCGTCCGGCCTCCTTGGTACGTGTTCCGCGCGCGTCCCGCTTCGCGTCGATCTCGGAGAGTTTGCGGATGCGGTCCGCGAGCGGGTCCACATGGCGGCGGGCGGTCCGCTCGTACAGGACGATCGCCAGGCAGGTGACCGGGAGTTGCAGCAGGGCGAGCAGCAGGCCCGCGGGGAGGCCGGTGGCGACCCTGCCGGTCATCAGGGACGGCGCGAACGCCGACAGGACCAGGAAGACGACGAAGTAGCCGAGGGCGGTGAGTGTGGCGACCCGCCGCTGGCGGCGGTAGGCGCCGCGCAGGACCCGCAGGTCGCTGTGGCGCCCCAGCGGGGCGTGGTCGGCCGGCCGGCGCCGAGGTGGCTCGGGCGGCTGGGGTGGCGGCTGCCATGGGTAGGTCGGGCCGGGGTGTGACGGGTCGTGTGACATCCCGTGCTCCTTGCGTGGCTCGGGTCCGTGGCGGCGGACCGCAGGGAGTGGGGGGTGGTGCGAGGGACGCACGTTACTCGGGAGTACGGCGGCTGCGAAGGGTTTTCACCAAACTGAGTGGTCGGTATGCGCTTACTGCGCGAAATGCCGCCTGACCTGGGGTGTTACCCGCGTTAACCCCACACATGTGTGGCTCCGGTGGCCTTTGTGGCGATCATCTTCACAGAAGCGTGGTGGGGTCATCGGTCGGCCGCTCGGTCGGCCCGCCAGCCCGTCGGTCGGTCGCTCGGTCGGCCCGCCAGCGGTAGGTCGGTCCGTCAGCCCCGTCAGCCCCGTCAGCCCCGTCAGCCCCGTCAGCCCCGTCAGTCCCGTCAGTCCCGTCAGTCCGTCAGTACGGGGAACCGTCGTGGGGCCACGCACAGCAGCACCAGGAAGGCGAGTGCGGCCGCGCAGGCCGCGCCCAGGTAGACGGCGTGCACGGCGCTCGCGACGGCGTCGCGGACGGCCTCGGGTGCCGTTTCGGCGGCGAGGGCGCGGGTGACGGAGTCCAGATCGCCCGCGCCGCCCAGCCGGGCCGCCAGCACCCCGTTGGCGACCGCGCCGAACACCGACGCGCCGATCGTCTGCCCGGTCTGACGGCAGAACAGCACGGACGCGGTCGTGGTGCCGCGTTCCGACCAGCCCACCGTCGACTGCACGCCGACCAGGAGCGGGAGCTGGAAGAGGCCCAGCGCGGCGCCGAGCAACAGCATCAGCAGGGCCGGCTGCCAGGCCTGGCCGGGATACGGCAGGAGCGGGAACGCGAGCAGGATCAGCGTCGCCGCGCCGATGCCCAGCAGTGCCGTGTCACGGAAACCGATGCGCCGGTAGACGTGCTGGCTGAGGGCGGCGGACAGCGGCCAGCTCAGGGTCCAGACGGAGAGGACAAACCCGGCGGTCACCGGCCCCAGGCCCAGCACCGACTGGGCGTACGTCGGCAGGAACACCGTAGGGGCCACCATCAGCAGACCCAGCGCGCCGAGCGCGAGGTTGACCGCCGCGATCGTGCGCCGGCGCCACACCCAGCCCGGGATGATCGGCTCCGCCGCCCGGCGTTCGATGACGACGACGAGCCCGGCCAGCGCGAGCCCGGCGCCGAACAGGGCGAGTGACGGCCCCGACAGCCACGGCCACGCCACCCCGCCCTGCACCAGCGCGGTCAGCAGCACCCCGCCGCACGCGAACACCGCCAGCGCACCCGCCCAGTCGACACGCGCGCGTGCGCGTGCACGCGTGGCGCCACGCGTCGCGCGTAGCCGCGACCCGACACGCGCGCGTAAAGGTGTCTTCTGTGCGGGCGGCGACGACTGCCGCTGCGGCTCGTGCAGATGACGGACGATCAGCCACAACGCCACCGCCCCGATGGGCAGGTTGATGAGGAAGATCCAGCGCCAGTCCGCGTAGGCGGCGAGGAGCCCGCCCAGGCCGGGGCCCGCGATCGCCGAGACCGCCCACACCGTGGACAGCTTCGACTGGATCTTCGGCCGCTCCTTCAGCGGATACAGGTCGGCGGCGAGCGTCTGCACCGTGCCCTGCAACGCCCCGCCGCCCAGGCCCTGCACGATGCGGAACGCGATCAGCGCCCCCATGTTCCACGCCAGCGCGCACAGCAGCGAGCCGAGCAGGAAGAGGGCCGCCCCGGCGACCAGCACCGGCTTGCGGCCGAAGGTGTCGGACAGCTTGCCGTAGACCGGCAGGGTGACCGTCACGGCGAGCAGATAACCGGAGAACAGCCAGGAGAAGACCGAGAACCCGCCCAGGTCGCCGACGATCTGCGGGACGGCCGTGGAGACCACGGTGGAGTCGAGGGCGGCCAGTGCCATGGAGAGCATGAGGGCGGCGACGACCGCTCCCCGTCTGCCCGGTGCGGTCGGCCGCGCGGCCTCGCGTGTCGCCGGTTGGATGTCCCCCACCTGATGCCCCCGTATCTCCCGTGCCCCTTGCATCTAACTGCCGTGGGTCAGCTTCCCACTTGACCCTCGCGTCGCGGGAGGGTGGAGCCTGACTGGACCGGAGGGTGGAGACAACCCCGAAGGACCCTCCACCCCGCGGTGGACGGCCCCTAGGGGTACCTCCGTACTACGGCTCGGGGAGGGTTCGTACCGCCGGAGGAGGAGAGGGGCGGGGTCCCGTCCTTAACCTGGCTTTACGCCGCTGGGGGGCGGCCGGCACCACTTCCGGGGGGTGGGGTTAACCCCCCGGAAAGAGGGGCCCGAGCACCAGCGCGAGGGACCCCCTTCCGCCGACAGACTCTTCGACGTAGCGCCTCGCACCATCCCTTGCACATCCGATGCGCTGCTCATCGGCTTCTGACATACGACATAGGAGACTTACCGTGACTTCGGCTGTGACCATTCCCAGGCACGGGGGCACTGGAGGGCGTACGGCCGTAGCCGCGCGGGCGCGGCAGGTCGTCAAGGCGTACGGGTCCGGTGAGACCCGCGTCGTCGCCCTGGACCACGTCGACGTGGACATCGCCCGCGGGCAGTTCACCGCGATCATGGGCCCCTCGGGGTCCGGCAAGTCCACGCTGATGCACTGCCTCGCCGGTCTCGACACCGTCTCGTCCGGGCAGATCTACCTGGACGAGACCGAGATCACCGGGCTCAAGGACAAGAAGCTCACCAAGCTGCGCCGGGACCGGATCGGGTTCATCTTCCAGGCGTTCAACCTGCTGCCCACGCTCAACGCGATAGAGAACATCACGCTGCCGATGGACATCGCCGGCCGCAAGCCGGACAAGGCGTGGCTGAGTCAGGTCGTGGAGACCGTCGGGCTCGCCGACCGCCTCAGGCACCGGCCCACCCAGCTCTCCGGCGGTCAGCAGCAGCGCGTCGCCGTGGCGCGCGCCCTCGCCGCCCGCCCGGAGATCATCTTCGGGGACGAGCCGACCGGAAACCTCGACTCGCGCGCGGGCGCCGAGGTCCTGGGCTTCCTGCGCCGCTCGGTGGACGACCTGGGCCAGACCATCGTGATGGTCACGCACGACCCGGTGGCGGCCTCCTACGCGGACCGGGTGCTGTACCTCGCGGACGGCCGGATCGTCGACGAGATGTTCAAGCCGACCGCCGAGACCGTCCTGGACCGGATGAAGGACTTCGACGCGCGGGGGCGTACGTCATGACCGTCATGAAGACCTCGATGCGCAACTTCTACGCGCACAAGGGGCGCATGGCCCTGTCGGCCGTGGCGGTCCTGCTGTCGGTGGCGTTCGTCTGCGGGACGCTCGTCTTCACCGACACGATGAACACCACCTTCGACAAGCTCTTCGCCAGTACCTCATCCGATGTGACGGTGAGCGCCAAGGGCGCCTCGGACACCGGCGAGACGACGTCCGACAACGGGAAGCCGCCGGTCATGCCGGCCTCCGTGCTCGGTGCGGTCCGCAAGGCGGACGGGGTGAAGTCGGCGGAGGGGACCGTCTTCTCGACCTCCGCGACCGTCGTCGACGCCGACAAGGACAGCCTGTCGCCCACCAGCGGCGCGCCCACCATCGTCGGCAACTGGAACGGCAACGACGCCCGCACCATGGAGATCACCGAGGGTGCGGCGCCCAAGGGCTCCGACCAGGTGATGGTGGACGCGGACACCGCCGACAAGCACCATCTGAAGCTCGGCGACGAGATCGGCGTGATCACCGCGGTCGGCACGCACACCGCGAAGATCTCCGGCATCGCCGCCTTCCAGGTCACCAACCCCGGTGCGGCGATCTTCTACCTGGACACGAAGACCGCCCAGGAGGCCCTGGTCGGCGAGTCGAACGTCTACACGAACGTCAATGTGACGGCCGCGTCCGGCGTGAGCGACGCGCAGCTGAAGAAGAACGTGGCGGCCGAGATCGGCGGCGGCTACAAGGTGCAGACCGCCAAGGAGACCGCGGACGCCAACCGCGACAGCGTCGGGGGCTTCCTGGACGTGATGAAGTACGCGATGCTCGGCTTCGCCGGGATCGCCTTCCTCGTCGGCATCTTCCTGATCATCAACACCTTCTCCATGCTGGTCGCGCAGCGCACCCGTGAGATCGGCCTGATGCGGGCCATCGGCTCCAGCCGCAAGCAGGTCAACCGGTCTGTTCTCGCGGAGGCCCTGCTGCTGGGTGTGGTCGGCTCGCTCCTCGGCGTCGGCGCGGGCGTCGGCATCGCGGTCGGGCTGATGAAGCTCATGGGCATGACCGGCATGAACCTGTCCACGGACGATCTGACGGTCGCCTGGACGACCCCGGTGGTCGGCATGGTCCTCGGCATCGTCGTCACGGTGCTCGCGGCGTACCTCCCGGCCCGCCGGGCCGGCAAGGTCTCCCCGATGGCCGCGCTGCGCGACGCCGGCGCCCCCGCCGACGCCAAGGCGGGCGCCGTACGGGCCGTCATCGGCCTGCTCCTCACCGGCGCAGGCGGCCTGGGCCTCTACCTCGCCTCCGCCGCCGACAAGGCCGCCGAGGGCTCGCTCTGGCTGGGCCTGGGCGTGGTGCTGAGCCTGATCGGCTTCGTGGTGATCGGTCCGCTGCTGGCGGGCGCGGTGGTCCGGGTGCTGGGCGCGATCGTGCTGCGGGCCTTCGGCCCGGTCGGACGGATGGCGGAGCGCAACGCGCTGCGCAACCCGCGCCGCACCGGCGCCACGGGCGCGGCCCTGATGATCGGCCTCGCGCTCGTCGCCTGTCTGTCGGTGGTCGGCTCCTCCATGGTCGCCTCCGCCACGGAGGAGCTCGACAAGAGCGTCGGCACGGACTTCATCATCCAGAGCGACGGCGGTCAGCTGATGACCCCGCAGGCGGTGCAGGCCATCAAGTCGACGCCGGGCCTGGAGCGGGTCACCGAGTACAAGTGGACCGAGGCCGACTTCACCACGCCCGACGGCAAGACACTCGACAAGACGGCGATCACGGCGGCCGACCCGACCTACGCGACCGACCTGCGCGTCGAGACCGTCGCCGGCAACCTCGCCGACGCCTATCGGCCCGACTCGATGTCCGTCCACGAGAAGTTCGCCGAGGACCACAGGGTCACCCTGGGTTCCAAGATCGCGGTGGCCTTCAAGAACGGCTCCACGGCCCGGCTGACGGTCCGCGCGATCACCAGTAGTGACGCCGTCATCGACCAGGGCGCGATGTACACCTCCATCGACACCCTCAAGAAGTACGTCCCGGCCGACAAGCTGCCGCTCGACGACCTGGTCTTCGCCACGGCGAAGGACGGGCAGCAGGACGCCGCGTACACGTCCCTGAAGTCGGCGCTGCACGACTACCCGCAGTACACCGTCCGCGACCAGACCGACTACAAGCAGGAGCTCAAGGACCAGATCGGGCAGCTGCTCAACCTGATCTACGGCCTGCTCGCCCTCGCGATCATCGTCGCCGTCCTGGGTGTGGTGAACACCCTCGCGCTGTCGGTGGTGGAGCGCACGAGGGAGATCGGCCTGATGCGGGCGATCGGTCTCTCCCGCCGCCAGCTGCGCCGCATGATCCGCATGGAGTCGGTCGTCATCGCCCTCTTCGGCGCCCTCCTGGGCCTCGGTCTGGGCATGGGCTGGGGCGCCACCGCCCAGCAGCTCCTCGCCCTCCAGGGCCTGAACGTCCTCGAGATCCCGTGGCCGACGATCATCGGCGTGTTCATCGGCTCCGCCTTCGTGGGTCTGTTCGCCGCCCTGATCCCGGCGTTCCGCGCGGGCCGCATGAACGTCCTGAACGCGATCGCGACGGACTAGCCCCACCCGAACCAGCCCGGCACCGAGAAGAACGGGGGTCTTCTCGGTGCCGGGCTCCTTCGCGTCTTTCGGCCGGCCTGGGGGTGCCCCCTCCGGGGGAGCTCGGACGAGGCCGGTCGGCCGGAGGCGGGGGTCCGGGGGCGCGGCACCAGGGTCGGGAAGGGAAGGGGCGGCGGGGGCGAGGAACGTCGTGCACGGTCCCCACCGTCCCCATGGTTGTCCACAGCCCCCGGCGAACAACCCCGCCCCGACGTACGCTGGACACCCCCGGCCCGTGACACGCGTCGGGCCCTTCGCGTTGCCCACCCCGGACCCCGGTACGCCCGCCCCCGGACGCACCCCGGCCCCTCGGACGGAAAGCCCAGCCCTCCATGAGCCTGCACGGTCTGCTCGACGCCGTCGTCAAGGACACCGCCCTCGCGGAAGCGATCCCCGCGGCCGCCGACGGCAACCGCATGCACGTCGACCTGGTCGGCCCCCCGGCGGCCCGCCCCTTCGCCATCGCCGCCCTCGCCCGCGAGACCGGCCGTACGGTCCTCGCGGTGACGGCCACCGGGCGCGAGGCCGAGGACCTGGCCGCCGCCCTGCGCTCGCTGCTCCCACCGGACGGCGTGGTGGAGTACCCCTCCTGGGAGACGCTCCCGCACGAGCGCCTCAGCCCGCGCAGCGACACCGTCGGCCGTCGCCTCGCCATCCTGCGCCGACTGGCCCACCCGCGCCCCGACGACCCGGAGACCGGCCGGGTCTCGGTCGTCGTGGCGCCGGTCCGCTCGGTACTCCAGCCGCAGGTCAAGGGCCTCGGCGACCTGGAACCGGTGGCTCTGCGCACGGGCCAGACCGCCGACCTGAACGACATCGTCGAAGCCCTCGCCGCGGCCGCCTACGCGCGCGTGGAACTCGTCGAGAAGCGCGGCGAGTTCGCCGTACGGGGCGGCATCCTGGACGTGTTCCCGCCCACCGAGGAACACCCCCTGCGCGTCGAGTTCTGGGGCGACGACGTGGAGGAGATCCGCTACTTCAAGGTCGCCGACCAGCGCTCCCTGGAAGTCGCCGAACACGGCGTGTGGGCCCCGCCGTGCCGTGAACTCCTGTTGACGGAAGAGGTGCGCACGCGTGCGGGTGCCCTCGCCGAGGAGCACCCCGAGCTGGGCGAGCTGCTCGGCAGGATCGCCGAGGGCATCGCCGTCGAGGGCATGGAGTCCCTGGCCCCGGTGCTGGTCGACGACATGGAGCTGCTGATCGACGTCCTGCCCGAGGGCGCGATGGCCGTCGTCTGCGACCCGGAGCGGGTACGCACGCGTGCCACCGACCTCGTGGCGACGTCCCAGGAGTTCCTCCAGGCGTCCTGGGCGGCCACCGCCGGCGGCGGCGAGGCACCCATCGACGTCGGCGCGGCCTCCCTGTGGTCCATCGCGGACGTCCGTGACCACGCGCGCGAGCTGGACATGATGTGGTGGTCGGTGTCGCCGTTCGCGGCCGACGAGTCGTTCACAGATGCCGCTGACGCGGCGGGGTCCGCCGACACCCTCAAGCTCGGCATGCACGCCCCCGAGACCTACCGGGGCGACACCGCGAAGGCGCTGGCCGACACCAAGGGCTGGCTGGCCGACGGCTGGCGCGTCGCCTTCGTCACCGAGGCGCACGGCCCGGCGGCCCGCACGGTCGAGGTGCTCGGCGGCGAAGGCGTCGCGGCCCGCCTCGACGCGGACCTGACCGAGCTGAGCCCCTCCGTCGTACACGTCTCCTGCGGCTCGATCGACTACGGCTTCGTCGACCCGGCGCTCCGCCTCGCCGTGCTCACGGAGACCGACCTGACCGGCCAGAAGGCGGCCGGCAAGGACGGCGCGCGCATGCCCGCGCGCCGCAGGAAGACGATCGATCCGCTCACCCTGGAGGCGGGCGACTACATCGTCCACGAGCAGCACGGCGTGGGCCGCTACATCGAGATGGTGCAGCGCACGGTCCAGAGCGCCACCCGCGAGTACCTGGTCGTGGAGTACGCGCCCGCCAAGCGCGGCCAGCCCGGCGACCGTCTCTACATCCCGACCGACCAGCTGGAGCAGATCACCAAGTACGTCGGCGGCGAGGCGCCCACGCTGCACCGGCTCGGCGGCGCCGACTGGACGAAGACCAAGGCGCGCGCGAAGAAGGCGGTCAAGGAGATCGCCGCCGACCTCATCAAGCTGTACAGCGCGCGGATGGCGGCCCCCGGTCACGCCTTCGGCACGGACACCCCCTGGCAGCGGGAACTGGAGGACGCCTTCCCCTACGCGGAGACGCCCGACCAGCTCACGACCATCGCCGAGGTCAAGGACGACATGGAGAAGACGGTCCCGATGGACCGCCTGATCTGCGGTGACGTCGGCTACGGCAAGACGGAGATCGCCGTCCGGGCCGCCTTCAAGGCCGTCCAGGACGGCAAGCAGGTCGCCGTCCTGGTGCCCACCACCCTCCTGGTGCAGCAGCACTTCGGCACGTTCAGCGAGCGGTACGCGCAGTTCCCGGTGAACGTCAGGGCGCTCTCCCGCTTCCAGACGGACACGGAGGCGAAGGCCACCCTGGAGGGGCTGCACGAGGGCGCGGTGGACATTGTCATCGGCACCCACCGGCTGTTCTCCTCCGAGACGAAGTTCAAGGACCTCGGCCTGGTCATCGTCGACGAGGAACAGCGCTTCGGCGTCGAGCACAAGGAGCAGCTGAAGAAGCTGCGCGCGAACGTGGACGTCCTGACGATGTCGGCGACCCCGATCCCCAGGACGCTGGAGATGGCGGTGACGGGCATCCGCGAGATGTCGACGATCACCACGCCCCCGGAGGAGCGCCATCCGGTGCTCACCTTCGTCGGCCCCTACGAGCAGAAGCAGATCGGCGCCGCCATCCGTCGCGAACTGCTGCGTGAGGGGCAGGTGTTCTACATCCACAACCGGGTCGAGTCGATCGACCGCGCGGCGGCGAAACTGCGCGAGATCGTGCCCGAGGCGCGCATCGCCACCGCCCACGGCCAGATGTCGGAGACGGCGCTGGAGCAGGTGGTCGTCGACTTCTGGGAGAAGAAGTTCGATGTGCTCGTCTCGACGACGATCGTCGAGTCCGGCATCGACATCTCCAATGCGAACACGCTGATCGTGGAGCGTGGCGACACCTTCGGCCTGTCCCAGCTGCACCAGCTGCGCGGCCGGGTCGGACGAGGGCGCGAGCGCGGCTACGCCTACTTCCTCTACCCCCCGGAGAAGCCCCTCACGGAGACCGCCCACGAGCGTCTCGCCACGATCGCCCAGCACACCGAGATGGGCGCGGGCATGTACGTGGCGATGAAGGACCTGGAGATCCGGGGCGCCGGAAACCTGCTCGGCGGCGAACAGTCCGGTCACATCGCGGGGGTCGGCTTCGACCTGTACGTCCGCATGGTCGGCGAGGCCGTGGCGGACTACCGGCGCCAGCTGGAGTCCGGCGGGGTCGAGGAGGAGCCGCCGCTCGAGGTCAAGATCGAGCTGCCCGTCGACGCGCATGTCCCGCACGACTACGCGCCCGGCGAGCGGCTGCGCCTCCAGGCCTACCGGGCCATCGCCTCGGCCAACTCGGAGGAGGACGTCAAGGCGGTCCGCGAGGAACTCGTCGACCGCTACGGCAAGTTGCCGGAACCGGTGGAGAACCTGCTGCTGGTGGCGGGGCTGCGGATGCTGGCACGCGCGTGTGGCGTCGGCGAGATCGTGCTCCAGGGCGCCAACATCCGCTTCGCGCCGGTGGAGTTGCGCGAGTCCCAGGAGCTGCGCCTCAAGCGGCTCTACCCCGGGACCGTCCTCAAGCCGGCCGCGCACCAGATCCTGGTGCCCCGTCCGAAGACCGCGAAGGTCGGCGGCAAGCCGCTGGTCGGACGCGAACTGCTGGGCTGGGTGGGCGAGCTGCTGGCGACGGTGCTGGGGTCGTAGGGCGCGGCGGTGGTAGGGCGCGGTCGTCCTCAGGCCACCGGTCGGATCCGTCCGCCGGTGGCTTCGGCCAGTGCCGCCGCGAGCCGGTCGCGGACCGCGACCTGGGCCGCGATCCGCTCGTCCATGACCGCGAGACGCCGCAGCGCGACCGCCAGATTGCGGCCGCGCGGCGGTGACGCCGTCACGGCCCGGTCCAGGCAGGGGAGGAAGACGCGTGCGTCGTCCAAGGTGAGCCCCGCGTCCACCAGATGACGAATGTTGCGGACGCGGACCACGACGGCGGGGTCGTAGAGCCGGTAGCCGTTGGCGGCCCGCTCGGAGACGATGAGCCCCGCCTGTTCGTAGTGCCGCAGCGCCCGCGGCGAGACACCGGTCGCCCTGCCGACCTCACCGATGCGCAGCGCGCGCCCGGGCGGACGGGAGCGATCCTCGCCGGGGCGGAATCGGTCGTCGTCGTCCGGGCCGGTCTGCTGCATGCGCGCCAGTCTCATGCGACCACCGCTCCGCCGTCTACCGGGAGGATCACTCCCGTGATGAACGAGGCCCGAGGTGAGGCCAGTCGGGTGATCGCCCAGGCGACCTCCGCCGGCTGCCCGACCCGGCCGAGGGGGGTGTGCTCGAGCTGCCACGCCCGGATCGCGACACGCTGCTCGGGGGTGAGGCCGCTGTGGTCGGCGATCGGCGTCTCGATCGCGCCGGGCGCCACCGCGGCGACGCGGATCCCGAGCGGCGCGAGCTCGACCGCCCAGCTGCGCGTGAGCACTTCGAGGGCCGCCTTCCCGGCCGCGTACAGGGAGTTGCCGGGCCAGCCGCGCTGTCCGACGGCCGTCGTCACGTTCACGACGACGCCCCGGGTGTCCGTCAGGGCCGGCAGGGCGGCCTGGGTGAGCAGGACGGGGGCGATCAGGTTCGTCGCGAGCTGGGGCCCGACGGAGTCGCGGGTGTAGGTGCGCAGGGACGCGGCGTCGACGATCGCCGCGTTGTTGACCAGGACGTCGACCCGGCCGGCACCCCGTTCGAGTGCCGTACGGACGACCGTGGCCGGTCCGTCCTCGGCGGTGATGTCCACGGCGAGCGGGACGATCCGGTCCCGGTCGTGGGCGGCGGTCTCGGCGAGGGGTGCCGGGCGCCGGCCCACGGCGATCACGCACGCTCCCTGCGCGGCGAAGGCGTGGGCGGTGGCGCGGCCGATCCCGGTGCCCGCGCCGGTGACGACGACGGTACGGCTGCTGTGCTGCTGACTCGGGCTCATGGGGCGATGGTCGGACCCTGACGCCGGTGTCAAGGTCAAGCGCCCGCCCGGGCCCGCCGGGTTCAGGCCGAGGGGAACAGCACCATGGGCAGCGCGCGGAGTACCTCCTCGGGGTCCTCGTCGCCCAGGAGGCCGTCGAGGTTGCGGCCGAGCAGGAGGGTGGCGAAGCCGTGGGCCAGGGACCAGACGGCGATACGGGCCAGCCGGGCGTCCGTGCCGTCCCCGGCGGGTGCGGTGGTGGCGATGGCGTCGGTCAGGGCGGCGGCCGACAGGGCGCGGGCCGTGGTCAGCTCCAGGTCGTCGGCGCGCAGCAGCTCGGGCGAGAACATCACCTGGAAGTGCGCCGGGTGTTCGCGCGCGAACCGGACGTAGCGCACGCCCGCGTCCCGTAGATCCGCCGCCTCCGCCAGCGCGGTGGCCAGCAGCCCGTGCCCCTCCGCCGCGATCGCCGTCAGCAGACCCGTGCGGTCCCGGAAGTGGTGGGCCGGCGCCGCGTGCGAGACACCGGCGCGGCGGGCCAGGTCGCGCAGGCTCAGCCCGGTGGGGCCGTCGGTGGCGATGACGTCGAGGGCGGCGGCCAGGATGGCGCGCCGCAGGTCACCGTGGTGGTAGGGCCGGTCGCTCATGGACAGCAGCGTACGCGGAATCTAGGCATTGACAAGTTCGCGGGGTTCGGGCAATCTTGTCAGTGTCAAGTTGTGGCAATGTCCGAACGCGACGAGGGGGAGACGTCATGTCCGAGAATCACGAGCACCAGGCAACCGAACAGGCCGAGCGGGACGAGCGGTTCGGGCCGGGTGCGCGGGGCGAACAGGTCGCGCCGGCGCAGGCGCGCAGGCTCTGGCATCTGCTGGAGCCGCTGCACGCGGTGGTGTACTACGCGCCCGAGGTCTTCGAGGAGGCCGGCGCGCTCGGCTACCCGACCGAGGACCGCTGGGGGAGCTACTTCCCGTTCCGTGCCGCCCCGTTGGGCCCGGTGGGCGCCGAGGCGGTGGCCTCCGCCTTCTACAGTTTCCAGCCCGGCATGGTCCGCCGGTACGTCGAGGACGCCTGGAAGGTCGCCACCCCCGAAGCGGCCCTCGCGGCGCGCCGGAGAGGCATCGACCGGCTGTACCGCAAGCTGTTCGGCGACCTGGTGGACAGTCCCGAGCTGGCCGAGGCCGCCGCTCTCGCCCGCCGCGCCGCCGAGGCGGCGGTTACGGCAGGGCGCCCGCTCGCCGCGGCCAACGCCGCGCTGGAGTGGCCGACGGAGCCCCACCTCCAGCTCTGGCAGGCGGCGACGGTCCTGCGGGAGCACCGCGGCGACGGTCATCTCGCCGCCCTGCTTCTCGCCGGCCTCGACCCGGCCGAGGCGCTGGTGTCCTTCGCCGCGATAGGCGCCGCGTCCGTCGAGCGCTTCGAAAGCCGCGGCTGGACCCGCGAGGAATGGGCGGCGGCGAGTGAGCGGCTGACGGCCAGGGGCCTGCTCGAGGCGGACGGTACGGCGACGGAAGCGGGCCGTGACCTGCGGCGCCGTGTCGAGGAGGACACCGACCGGCTGGCACTCGGCCCCTGGCGGGCGCTCGGCCCGCACTTCACGGAACGCCTGGCCGCACTGCTCGGCGATTACTGGGTCGCGGTGCTGGGGTCCGGACTGCTGCCTTCGGAGTCGACGCTCGGCATCGGCAGGGTGTGAGCGTCGCCGCCGCTCCGCCCCGGGGGTAGGGCGAAGCCGCCCGCAGCGGGCTTGCTCTGCGCGGACGGCCTCGTGTGCCGGGTGATGTCGGTGGCTCGGCCCCATGAGTCTTCGGGCCGGGCTGCGGCCGGGCGTTGCGGCCGGGTTCGGGTCGAGACTGCGGGCTAGGGCTGGTCGGGCCGTTCCTCGTCCATGCCGAGCCGCTCGTGCAGCTTCTGCTGCCCGGAGTCGACCTGGGACTCGTACTTGGTGCCCGTCTTCTCGTTCGCCTTCTGCTCCGCGGTGTCGGACATGTTCCTGGCCTTGTCCTGTGCCGCCTTGTTGCTCTTGAACCTGTCGAGGATGCCCATCCAGAGCTCCCTTCCGGAGGTGACTCTCCACCGACGATATTCCCGACAAGTACCAGATGCCCACTTGAGTCGGTGGTGGTCTGGACCGCCCGACTGCCCCCGAGTGCTTCCTCGCTAACGTGTGTGCCAGTCCCCGCCAGGGGAAAGCGCCCTGTGCGGGGTGGCATCGGGCAGGCAAGGGGAGGGGCGCGTGAAGCGTCTGAGGGGTGGGGCGGCGATCGCCGCCGTGCTGATGTGTGCCGTTTCGGTGGCCGGATGCAAGGAGCAGGTCTCCGGCTCGGACTCCGGTTCCGGCGCGGGTGCGGGTTCCGGTGGTGCGGGAGCGACGGCGGGCGGTGGAGCGGGGAGCGGCGGAGCGGCTCTCGCGGCGGCCGAGTCGCTGGCCGTGAAGGGGCGGGCACCCAAGACCGGCTACGACCGGGAGAAGTTCGGCTCCGCCTGGGCGGACACGGACTCCAACTCCTGCGACACCCGTGACGACATCCTCAAGCGCGACCTGGAGCAGGTGAAGTTCACCGGCGGCGCGTGCAAGGTGTCCTACGGCGTGCTGGAGTCGGACCCGTACTCCGGGAAGGACGTGACGTACCGGCGTGGCAGCAGCAAGGTCGACATCGACCACGTGGTCGCCCTGTCCGACGCCTGGCAGAAGGGCGCCAAGTACTGGGACGCCGGCAAGCGCATCGCTCTCGCCAACGACCCGCTCAACCTCCTGGCCGTCGACGCGAGCACCAACCGTTCCAAGGGCGACGGTGACACGGCGACCTGGCTGCCGCCCAACAAGGCCTACCGGTGCACGTACGTAGCGGCGCAGGTCGCCGTGAAGAAGAAGTACGAACTGTGGGTCACCGCGGCGGAGAAGTCCGCGATGGAGAAGGTCCTGGAGACCTGCCCCGCCCAGAAACTCCCCACCGGGGGCAACCCCACGAAGGCGCCGGAGCGTTTCCACGCCGGGTGAGCCGGGGTCGGCAGAGCGGCGGCGGCCCCAGGGCGGCCCCGCGGTGGCCTCTCGGAGGCCGCTGAAGTCCCCGGAGAGCCTGAGGCCGCCGAGGCCGCCGAAATCCAGTCCCGTCCGCTCGGCTCCTCGCCTACCGTGACCGTATGGAATGGAAGGTGTCCAGCCTCGCCGACCGCCCCGACATGCTCGGTCCGGTCCAGGACATGCCCGACACCTGGCCGGAGTTCGCGACCCAGGACCCGGTGGGCAACGCGCACTACGGCCGGATCCCCGTCGAGTTCCCGGAGTACGTGCTGTTCGCGCAGGACGAGCGGGGGCAGGTCGTCGCCCATGCCTACAGCGTGCCGTTCGCCCTGCACGCCGACGGCCGGGGCGGGCTGCCCGCCCGGGGCTGGGACCAGGTGCTCGTCTGGGCCTTCGCCGATCAGCGGAGCGGGGCGCGGCCCGACACGGTGAGCGCGATCTCGATCGTCATCGCCCCGCACGCGCAGGGCCTCGGCCTGTCCGGGCGGATGCTCGCGGCGATGCGGGACAGTGCCCGGGCGAAGGGCTTCACCGAGGTCGTGGCCCCGGTCCGGCCGAACGCCAAGCACCTCGAGCCGCGCACTGCGATCGAGGAGTACGCGCACCGGGTGCGGGAGGACGGGCTGCCGTACGACCCGTGGCTGCGGGTGCACGCCCGGGCGGGCGCGAGCATCGAGCGGGTCGCGCCGGCGTCGATGACGGTGGCGGGCTCGCTGGCCGAGTGGCGTCGCTGGACCGGGCTGCCCTTCGACACGCAGGGCGACGTCGAGGTGCCCGGCGCGCTGGTCCCCGTGCGGTGTGAGCCGGAGCGGGACTACGCGGTGTACGTCGAGCCCAACGTGTGGATGCGGCACCCGCTTTGAGGTGGTGCCGCACCCGAGGAGGCCCCCGGCGCGCGGCGGCTACCGCCCGTACGGATACCCCTGCTGATACGGCTGGCCCTGAGGGGCCATGGCCGCTCCGTACGCAGGCTGGGCGGCCGGGATCTTCTTGTCGAACACCGCGGACAGCAGCAGCACCGTCGCCGTCAGCAGGGTCACCAGTATGGCGATGCCGAAGAGGGCGTCCCCGTCGCCGTCGGGCGTGATCACCGCCCACGGCAGGATCGCGCACTCGTAGAGCGCGAAGGAGCCGAAGGCCACCCAGTCCGAGGAGAGGCCCCGGCGGGTCGCCACGTACAGGAAGGGCACCCACACCAGGAAGCCCAGCGAGCCCCAGACCAGGGCCACCCAGGCAAGCCGCTGGAACCAGCCGGCCGTCAGCTGTCTCTCCGCGCCCGCCCCGGTCGGCATCGTCGGCATCGTCATGTCGCCCCCCAAGTCACCAGGGGCCAAGGGTAGGACACGGACAGGCCGCCGCAGGGCATCGCTTCTTTACTGTGACATGAGTGAATCTTGTGCCTATGGGGGCCCTGCGTTTCCCGACCGGTGACAGGCCGCGGGTTACCGTGCGTTCCGTTCAGGTGCTGGACGTCGAGCCGAGGCCGTATCGTCGCACCGAATCAGGGGACTTCAGCAGGAACACGACCGTACGCGGCGACAGCGCCGTACGCGGAAGACGAACGATGGGGTGGGGATGGCCGAGCACCGGCAGTCCAGAAAGCGCAGATACATCACGTGGGGTGTGGCCGGCGCGGCCGTCCTCGCGGGGGCCGGGATAGCGGCGCAGACCTCGATGGCGGCCACCACCTGGCCCGCCCAGAAGACGTACACCGGCCGTGCCTTCGACGCCTGCACCGCGCCCTCGCTGGCCGCGATGAAGGCCTGGAAGACCGACGGCTACTACGGGGGCGCCGCGGTCTACGTCGGCGGCAAGAACCGCGGCTGCGCGCAGCCCAACCTGACCGCCTCCTGGGTGAAGTCGGTCAACACGGCCGGCTGGAAGCTGATCCCGATCTACGTGGGCGCCCAGCCGTCCTGCCAGACCGGCTCCAGCCCCGAGAAGCTCACCGCCGCCACGGCGGCCTCCCTCGGCGCGACCGACGGCGCGGACGCGGTCGCCAAGGCCTCGGCGCTCGGTATGAAGGCCGGCAGCCCGGTCTACCTCGACATGGAGCCCTACGACATCACCGACAAGGCGTGCAACGACGCCGTGCTGACGTATGTGCGCTCCTTCACCAAGACGCTGCGCGCCAAGACGTACCGGGCCGGCTACTACGGCTTCAGCAGTTCCAGCGCCAAGGCCGTCGCCACCGCGACGAACAAGACGGACCTGCCGGGCAACCTCTGGTACGCCCTGTGGGACAAGAAGGACACCACGATCACCGACTGGCCGTGGGGTGCCACCCAGTACACCGGCCACAGCCGTGGCCACCAGTACATGGTGAACAGCAAGGAGACCCGCGGCGGCTACACGATCACCGTGGACCGCGACGCGTGGGACGCCCCGGTCGCCATCGTCGGCTGAACCGGATCGTCCTCGTGAGGGGTGCCCCGCGCGCGGGGGGCTGAGCCCTCGCACCGAAGAGCGGGCGACGAGCGGGCGCGGCGGTGCCCGAAGTCCTGGTGAATCGTTGGTCGAATGGGTTGGCCCCAGCCGTCCCACTGCCTAACATCGATCACCGCAAGACTTTGTGCACCGTCGCACAATCTCCTCGGGAGGTTTCCCTTGCACCGCCGTCGTCGCACCGCGCTCCTGCTGTCCGCCGCGATCGTGGCGGCCCCTCTCCTCGCCGCCTGCGGGAACGACGCGCATCCCGGCGCGGCGGCCGTCGTCGGTGACCAGCGGATCACCGTCGCGCAACTGGAGAGCCGGGTGAACGAGGTGCGCACGGCCCAGCGGGCCGCGGTCACCGACGACGCCCAGTACGCGCAGGCCGTCGCCCAGACCGGCTCCCTCGCCCGCGACACTCTGCACGGCATGGTCCTCGACAAGGTGCTGCACCGCGCCGCCGAGGACGCGGGCATCACCGTCAGCCGCCGGGAGGTCCAGGAGATGCGGGCCGGCCTGGAGCAGCAGGCGGGCGGCGCGAAGGGCCTGGAGACGGCGTGGCTCCAGCAGTACGGCATTCCGCCGCAGCGTCTCGACGAGAACCTCCGCCTCCAGCTGGAGGCCCAGAAACTCGCCACCGAACTCGGCACGAACACCAGCCAGCCCGCCTTCTGGAACGCGCTGTCCAAGGCGTCCAAGGCACTCGACGTGGATCTCAACCCGCGCTACGGGAACTGGGACGCGCAGAAGGTCGCCCGCGTCGACGCGAAGACGCCCTGGGTACGGGAGATCTCGGCGGCCGGGACGCAGCAGACGACGTGACCATGTGATCGTACGATCGGGCGGTCCTTCCTGTGGATAACTCGCGGGGCCGCTGACGGGCGTGGGTTACGTTCGGGGTGTGAACGCCATCAGCTCCGCCGCTGCCCACACCACGGCCGACGCCGCCGGCCGCGTCGTCCTGCTCACCACCAGCCACCGCGTCGCCCCCGGCCTGCTGTCCTGGCCCGCCTGGCAGGCCCTGCGCACGGCGGACCGGGTGCTGTGCGCGGACGGCGCGCATCCGCAGCTGCCCTATCTGCGGGACGCGGGCGTCACCGTCGAGGAGACCTCGCCGACCGCCGAGGAGCTGCTCGCCGCCTGCGCCGACGGCCGCACGGTCGTGGTCGTGGCCACCGGCGAGGGCGAACCGGCCCTCACCGACGGCCTGGCCCGCCTGGCCGGCTCCGGCCGCGTGTCCATGCCCGACCTGGAACTGCTCCCCGCCTCCTACGACCTCCCCGGCGCCCGGCTCCTCGACCTCGTCCAGGTCATGGACCGGATCCGCGCCGAATGCCCGTGGTCCTCCCAGCAGACCCACAAGGGCCTGGCGAAGTACGCGGTCGAGGAGTCGTACGAACTGGTCGAGGCGATCGAGGACGGCGACCACGACGAACTCCGCGAGGAACTGGGCGATGTCCTGCTCCAGGTCGTCTTCCACGCCCGCATCGCCGAGGAGGACGAGGAGTCCCCGTTCTCCGTCGACGATGTCGCGGGCACGATCGTCGCCAAGCTCATCCACCGCCACCCCCATGTCTTCGGCGACGCCACGGCCACCACCCCGGAGGAAGTGAAGGAGCACTGGCTGCGCACGAAGGCGGCGGAGAAGCGGCGGGAGTCGGTGACGGACGGCGTCCCCCTCCACCAGCCCGGCCTGGCCCTCGCGGCGAAGCTGGTGTCCCGGGTCCGCACGGCACGGCTGGAGGTACCGCTGCCGACGGCCGAGGGCATCGGCTACGAACTGCTGGCCCTGGCGGCACGAGCCGAATCGGAGGGCGTCGACCCGGAGGCGGCCCTGCGCGCGGCGGCCCGGGCGTACCGGGACGCGATCCGGGGTGTCGAGGGGGTCGATGGTTAGTACGGTGAGCTCCTGATCCGGTTCGTGGGGTGCGGGGGCTTGTATGGAACGGGAGTCGGAGGAGCTGGCGGCCTGGGCCGCGGGGGTGCTCAACCGGGGGCTGCTGTCGGAGAACCGGGAGGAGATCCGGCAGGCGTTCGTCGAGTGGTTCGTGCGACACGGGGGAGCCGGCTCGGTTCCGGCACAGATCACCTCTCCGCTCGACGGCTCCGACGGCTCCGACGGCTCCGACGGCTCCGAGGCGACGCTCGTCGAGGTCGAGGGCCGGTACATCGAGGCCTGGCTCCTGTCCGGGAGGGAAGGAGCGCTCACCGAGCTGTTCGAGCTGATCGACCGCTTCGAGCAGACTCCCCGGCTGCCCGATCCCACTCCCCAGCACGCCGATCCCACTGCCCAGCCCTCCGAGCCCGCTGCCCCGGCCTCGTCCGGTGACACCGTCGGCTACTACGGGGGCAACTACCACGGCCCTGTCGTGGGCGTTCTGAACCAGCACACCTATGCCGCGCCGCCCGGCGTCTTCGTGGTGCCCGACCCCGTCGGCTGGCCCACGGTGGAGGATGCCGACCTGGTGACGATGGGCGTTCGGCCCGCCGGGCGGCGCTGGGCGGATCCGGGCCTGCCGCCGTACGTGCCCCGTGACATCGACGAGACGCTGCGGGACTGGACCGCGCGGGACAGTCTGCTGGTGATCACGGGCGGGCCGCTCACCGGCAAGTCGAGGACGGCCTGGGCGGCCGTGGTCCGCGAGACGGACCCGGGGACCCGGGTGTACGCGCCGGCTCCCGGCACGGACCTGCGCGGACTGCCCGCCCTGCTGCGCGGCCGGGGCGGCGCGTACGTGCTCTGGCTGGACGAGTTGGAGGGCCACCTCGGCGAGCACGGCCTGACGGTGCCCCTGCTGGCCGAGCTGAGGACGCTCGGGGTCCCGGTGGTGGCCACCATGGGCGACGACGCCTACGACACGCACCGCTTCGAAGGCGGACCCGCGTTCCGCCTGACGGCGCTGGCACGGTCGGAGCGGGTGGGCGCGGGGTGGAGCGAGCAGGAGGTCGAGCGGCTGACCGGCCTGCGCGACGACCGGCTCGGCGAGGCCCTCGACCGGCGCGGCGCCACCAGCGTCACCCAGTACCTGGCCATCGGCGTGGAACTCCGGGCCCAGTGGCAGCGGGCCGCGCGCTCCAACAGCCGCTATCCGTACGGGTACCTGCTGATCCGGGCCGCGACGGATCTCGCCCGCTGCGGCGTCACCGGGGACATCCCCCGTCGGCTGCTGGAGGATGCGTGCCGGAGCTACCGGGCGGGTCGGCCGGCGGGGCGTCCGGACACGGAGTCGTTCCAGGAAGCCGTCGACTGGGCCGTCCGGCCGCTGCACGGGGTCACCGGGATGCTGGTACCGGGAGCGCCGCTCCGGGTGGGGGAGAGCGAGGAGACCTGGCGGCCGTACGGCTCGCTGGTCGCCGACGCGGAGCGGGAGGGCGCGAGGGCGGTCCCGGAGGCCGTCTGGCGCTGCGCGCTGGAGGGGACGAAGTACGACACCGGGGTGCACCTGAACGTCCGGGCGACCGCCCACGTCGTCTTCTCGGCCGGGGCGCGGGACGGTGACGCCGGGGCGATGCACATGCTGAGCCTGCTCTCCGAGAACGAGGCGACGGCGCTGGACTGGCTGCGCAGGGCCGTGGACGCGGGGAAGACGGAGCTGGCGGGGCAGGTCGGCGAGCGGCTGCTCGGGCAGGGGGAGGCGGAGGAGGCGCTGCCGTATCTGCGGGCGGCGGCCGAGGCGAAGCCCGATGGTCCGCAGGCGCGACTGGTCGGGGAGGCACACCTGGCGCTGGCCGAGCAGTGGCTGCGCAAGGCGGTGGCCGACGCCGACATGGCGGCGACACACCGACTGGGGGACCTGCTGCTGGGGCGTGGCGACCTCGGCGAGGCGATGGACCACTACATCAATGCCGAGATGGCGGGATACGCCCCCGTCGCCCGGAGCGCGGCCGTGTCCTTCCTGCTGAGTCACGAGGAGGAAGCCGCCGAGGTACTGCTGGCCCGCGCCGCCGCCGACGGTGACGAGGGGGCCGCGGAGTTGCTGGCCGACCTCCGCAAGCCGCGGCAGAGCCTGGACGACGCCGCGGACTACTTCGCCGGCGACGGCAGGCTGGACGCCACGCACAGGGCCGCCGTGGTGGAGAAGACGGGGGTCCCGGACGAGGCCCGCCAGGGATACGAGCAGGGCCACGCCCAGGGCGACGCCTACGCCGCCTACCGGCTCGCCCTGCTCCTCGAGAAGCAGGACAACCCCGCCGAAGCCCTCCTCTGGTACCGCAAGGCCGCCGACATGGGGCACCCCGCCGCGCGGAAGGCCCTCGCGGAGCGCGGCGAGGACACCGCTACGGTCAGGGAGTGACCGAGCAGCCCGACACAGACAACCCGGACCGCACCGCTCCCGAACTCTTCACCTGGGAGTTCGCGACCGACCCCTACCCCGCCTACGCCTGGCTGCGCGAGCACGCGCCCGTGCACCGCACCGTCCTGCCCAGTGGGGTCGAGGCCTGGCTGGTCACCCGGTACGCCGACGCGAAACAGGCCCTCGCCGACCAGCGGCTCTCCAAGAACCCGGCGCACCACGACGAACCGGCGCACGCCAAGGGCAAGACCGGCATCCCCGGTGAGCGCAAGGCCGAGCTGATGACGCATCTGCTCAACATCGACCCGCCGGACCACACCCGGCTGCGACGGCTCGTCAGCAAGGCCTTCACCCCGCGCCGGGTCGCCGAGTTCGCGCCCCGGGTCCAGGAGCTGACGGATCAGCTCATCGACCGGTTCGCCGCCGAGGGGAAGGCCGACCTCATCCACGATTTCGCCTTCCCTCTCCCCATCTACGCGATCTGCGACCTCCTGGGCGTCCCCCGTGAGGACCAGGACGACTTCCGCGACTGGGCGGGGATGATGATCCGGCACGGCGGGGGCCCGCGGGGCGGTGTCGCGCGGTCGGTGAAGAAGATGCGCGGTTATCTGCTGGAGCTCATCCACCGCAAGCGCGCGGAGCTTCCCGCCGACCCGGCTCCCGGCGAGGACCTCATCTCGGGTCTGATCCGTGCCTCGGACCACGGCGAGCACCTCACCGAGAACGAGGCCGCCGCCATGGCCTTCATCCTGCTGTTCGCGGGCTTCGAGACGACCGTCAATCTCATCGGCAACGGCACCTACGCCCTCCTCACCCACCCCGAGCAGCGCGCACGCCTCCAGCGGTCGCTCACCGAGGACGAAGGCGACCGCGGTCTGCTCGAGACGGGCGTCGAGGAACTCCTGCGCTACGACGGCCCCGTGGAACTCGCCACCTGGCGGTTCGCGACCGAGCCGCTGCGCATCGGCGGCCAGGACATCGCGCCGGGCGACCCCGTGCTCGTGGTGCTGGCGGCCGCCGACCGTGATCCGGCGCGCTTCTCGGACCCCGACACCCTCGATCTGTCCCGCCGTGACAACCAGCACCTCGGCTACGGCCACGGCATCCACTACTGCCTGGGAGCCCCGCTGGCCCGGCTGGAGGGCCAGGCCGCGCTGGCCACCCTGCTCACCCGGCTGCCCGATCTCCGACTGGCCGTGGATCCGGACGAGTTGAGATGGCGTGGCGGGCTCATCATGCGCGGGCTGCGGACTTTGCCGGTCGAGTTCACTCCGGTGCATTCCGGCCCATAAGCGATCCGCGTCTGATCGGATGTCAGCCGGAGTGTGACCGTTCGGCGGAGTAAAGGTGACCAACACTCAAGTCTGTGATCTTCACGTGATCTGCGCGGCATTAACTTGTGACAAGTGATCGTCTGCCGATACGTTCTCTCGTCAGCGCGACGCATCGATTTCACCCGCCGCGCCGGTCAGTGCTGTCCAGAGAAAGGCCCCTCGCATGCTCTCCGGGAACGGTCGTCACCGTCGCCCCCGCCAGGCCCCGGCCCTCCTTGTCGCGGCCGGAGTGACGGGCTCCGCCATCGCCATCCCGCTGCTCGCCGCCTCCGGCGCGAGTGCGGCGGACGGCACGGTGTGGGACAAGGTGGCGCAGTGCGAGACCGGCGGCTCGTGGAGCGCCGACGAGGGTGGTGGCGAGTACGGCGGCCTGAGCCTCACCCAGAAGGACTGGGTGGCGCACGGCGGCCTCGACTACGCGACCAGTCCCGACCTGGCCAGCCGCAGCCAGCAGATCGCCGTCGCGCAGAAGGTGCTCGCGGCCGAGGGGATCGGCGCGTGGGGCACCTGCGGGCTGACCTCCGGGCTCACCCAGGAGAACGGCGCGCTGAACGTGGACACCGGCGTGGCGGACGATTCTTCCGGCTCGTCCGACTCATCTGGTTCTTCCGGATTGTCCGACCTGTCCCGGGGGTTGTCCGGATCCTCGGGCTCCTCGGGTTCCACGGCCGACGAGGACTCCTCGACCGGATCGTCCGACTCGTCCACCGATTCCTCCAGTTCGCCTTCCGCGTCCGCTTCCTCCCCTTCGTCCTCTTCCTCCGCCGCCACGGACGACTCCGGTACGTCCGGTGGTTCCGGCGGCCGGAGCGACGGCTCGACGGGCGACGGCTCGACCACGGCGACCCCGGGTACGGACGAGTCGGACAAATATGTACAGGATGAAGGTTCTTGGAGCCTGGTCGACACCGGCTCCCTCGGCTCGGGCAAGCACCGCGGTGCCACCGCCGACGAGGCCGCGACCAAGAGTGCGACCGACGCCGGCGTGGACGGCACCACCGCCGCCTCCGCCGGGCGGCATGCCGCGGCCACCTATGTCGTCCAGGAGGGCGACTCCCTCGCGTCCATCGCCGACTCCCTTGGCCTCGACGGCGGATGGCGCGCCCTCTACGCCGAGAACAGGGACCTCATCGGTGTCGACCCGAGCAACATCGCCGCCGGTCAGACCCTCGACACAGGGGTGGAATAGGGCGCAAAGCCCAAGAAAAACAGCGGGAGTTCGCGTCACGCTTCGCGCCGAATGTCCGGTTTGGTGAAAGTGTGGGATGAGTCTCAGAAGCCCTGATCGTCTTTGAAATTCCGCCGATCGCGTGTCTACGGTCGAGGCCGCTCGGCAACCCGGGCCCCGGCCGTCGCAACGCCGAATCCTGCCAGCGACGACCCGGGAACAGTCGTCGCGTCAAGCGCCGTAGGCAGGAGCGGGGGACCCAAGGTAAGTGCCGGACCGGTCGGTTGACCGGAACGGCTTGGGGTGAAGCCACACCTCCCACGGAGCAGTGCTCCGACGGGCGAGGAAGTGGCCGGGCAACTCACACGGCCCGAACCCGACAGCTCACCTCGCAGGCGTCGGTGAGGGGATCCACCATGCTGTTTTCCGCCAAGGGCAAGCACCGCCGTCCCTCCAAGGCGACCCGCGTCGCCACGCTCGCCGGCGTCACCGGCGTCGCCATCGCCGCCCCGCTGATGGCGGCCGGCAACGCCTCCGCCGCCACCGCCTCCGAGTGGGACGCGGTCGCCCAGTGCGAGGCCGGCGGCAACTGGTCCATCAACACCGGCAACGGCTACTACGGCGGTCTGCAGTTCTCGGCGTCCACCTGGGCCGCGTACGGCGGCACCGCCTACGCCTCCACCGCCGACCAGGCCTCCAAGTCCCAGCAGATAGCCATCGGCGAGAAGGTCCTCGCCGGTCAGGGCAAGGGTGCCTGGCCGGTCTGCGGCACCGGCCTGTCCGGCGCCGCCTACAACGGCTCGAGCGCCGACTCCTCGAGCTCCGGCTCGTCCAGCTCCTCCGGTTCCTCCGGCTCGTCGAACAGCGGCAGCACCAGCAGCCGCTCGACCG
This sequence comes from Streptomyces sp. NBC_00016, assembly GCF_045040885.1. Taxonomy (NCBI): domain Bacteria; kingdom Bacillati; phylum Actinomycetota; class Actinomycetes; order Kitasatosporales; family Streptomycetaceae; genus Streptomyces; species Streptomyces sp. NBC_00016. Next base: position 5,809,359 of record NZ_CP108304.1, read on the forward strand.
AGGAGCAGAGCGCCTCCCGCTCGACCGACCGCCCGGCCGCCTCCAAGACGGTCACCACCCCGACCGGCAAGAAGGTCAAGAAGGGTGACGGCGAGTACAAGGTCGTCAAGGGCGACACCCTCAGCTCCATCGCCGAGAAGCACAAGGTCAAGGGCGGCTGGGCGAAGCTGTTCGAGCTGAACAAGGACATCGTCACCGACGCCGACCTGATCTACCCGGGCCAGCAGCTCCACCTGAAGTGACACCGCGCCCGATGTGTCACTTCGCCTGAAGTGACACCTGGCCCCCAGAGAAGCCACAGCGCCCTCATATGCGAGGTCGGCACACTGAAGACCTCGTGAGGGTCACCCCCCGTCCCCACGGGCCCCCCGCTCCGGTGCGTGTTCCCCCGTACGCACCGGAGCGGGGTTTCTCTTTGCCCGTTCGTCACTTCCTGTCGGCTTTTCTCGGCCACCCCCTTTGTTCCGGGCGGAAACAATAGGTACCGTCTGTCTGTCCACGGGACGGTCGGTCGGCTGCCGACGGTCCCGGGGCGGTTAGGCTCTAGTCGCAAGGCTCAGCAAGGGCTCATCAAGGCCCCTGGGCCCCGCACAACCAGCGTCACATCCCAAGAAGGAGATGCTCGTGCCGTCCATCGACGTCGTCGTAGCCCGGGAAATCCTGGACTCCCGAGGCAACCCCACGGTCGAGGTCGAGGTCGGCCTCGACGACGGCAGCACGGGTCGTGCCGCCGTTCCGTCCGGCGCCTCCACCGGTGCCTTCGAGGCCATCGAGCTCCGCGACGGTGACCCCAACCGCTACCTCGGCAAGGGTGTCGAGAAGGCCGTCCTCGCCGTCATCGAGCAGATCGGCCCGGAGCTCGTCGGCTACGACGCCACCGAGCAGCGCCTGATCGACCAGGCCATGTTCGACCTGGACGCCACCGACAACAAGGGCTCGCTCGGCGCCAACGCCATCCTCGGCGTCTCGCTCGCCGTCGCGCACGCCGCCTCCGAGGCCAGCGACCTGCCGCTGTTCCGCTACCTGGGCGGCCCCAACGCGCACCTGCTGCCGGTGCCGATGATGAACATCCTGAACGGCGGCTCGCACGCCGACTCCAACGTGGACATCCAGGAGTTCATGATCGCCCCGATCGGCGCGGAGTCCTTCTCCGAGGCCCTGCGCTGGGGTGCCGAGGTCTACCACACCCTCAAGAAGGTGCTGAAGACCAAGGGCCTGTCCACCGGCCTCGGCGACGAGGGCGGCTTCGCCCCGAACCTGGAGTCCAACCGCGCCGCGCTCGACCTCATCATCGAGGCCATCAAGCAGGCCGGTTACGTCCCCGGCGAGCAGATCGCGCTCGCGCTCGACGTCGCCGCGTCCGAGTTCTACAAGGACGGCAAGTACGAGTTCGAGGGCAAGTCCCGCTCGGCCGCCGAGATGACCGAGTACTACGAGGAGCTCGTCTCCGCGTACCCGCTCGTCTCCATCGAGGACCCGCTGTACGAGGACGACTGGGCCGGCTGGAAGGTCATCACCGACAAGCTGGGCGACAAGGTCCAGATCGTCGGCGACGACCTCTTCGTCACCAACCCCGAGCGTCTGGCCCGCGGCATCGAGGAGGGCTCCGCCAACGCCCTGCTCGTCAAGGTCAACCAGATCGGTTCGCTGACCGAGACCCTGGACGCCGTCGAGATGGCCCAGCGCAACGGCTTCAAGTGCATGATGTCCCACCGCTCCGGCGAGACCGAGGACGTCACCATCGCCGACCTCGCGGTCGCGGTGAACTGCGGTCAGATCAAGACCGGCGCCCCGGCCCGCTCGGACCGCGTCGCCAAGTACAACCAGCTGCTGCGCATCGAGGAGATCCTCGACGACGCCGCGGTGTACGCCGGCCGCTCCGCCTTCCCGCGCTTCAAGGGCTGAACCTTCCCGCACGTCCGCTCCGCGGACCTCGCGCACAGCAAGGGCTGACGCCGCGCCCGACCTAACCGGGTCAAGGCTCCGCCAGTCGTACGTACGTCCCCGTACCGGTCCCGTACCGTGTGCGGGGACGTACGTACGTGTGAGACGGGAGGCGGGAAGCAGTGGCCGTGAAGGACCGGGACCGTTTCTCCACCGCGACCAGGATCAAGCTGCTCGGCGAGCAGACCGCGGCCCGGGTCTACCGCTCCCAGACCAAGCGCCAGGCCCGCCGCTCCCGGCTCACCGGCCGCGCCGCGCTCCTCGCGCTCGTCCTGTGCACGCTGATCGTGGCCCTGGCCTACCCGATGCGCCAGTACGTCTCGCAGCGCGCCGAGATCGCCGATCTGGAGCGCGAGAAGCAGCAGGCCAGCGAACGCGTCGAGCAGCTGCGCGACCTCAAGGCGCGCTGGCAGGACGACGCCTACGCCGAGCAGCAGATCCGGCAGCGGCTGCACTACGTGCTGCCGGGGGAGACCGGGTTCGTCGTGATCGATCCGGACGCGGCCAGGCAGTCCCGTGCCGACCTCGGGGCGACCGACCGCCCCTGGTACGCGAACGTCTGGGACGGCGTCGACAAGTCCGACGCCTCCGACCAGTGAACCGACCGGCAGCCAACAGGCAGCCGGAGCCGGCAGCCGGAGCCGGTACCCGGAACCAGTACCCGGAGCCGGTACTCAGAGCCGGTGGCCGGAGCCGCCGGCCAGAACCGATAGAAAGACAGGCATGGAAACGCCCCCGCCGACCACCCCGCGCACCGAGCCCACCGACGCGGACGTCGAGGCCTTCAAGCAGCAGCTCGGACGGCCGCCGCGCGGTCTGCGCGCGATCGCGCACCGCTGCCCGTGCGGTGAGCCGGACGTCGTGGAGACGGCCCCCCGCCTGCCCGACGGCACGCCCTTCCCGACGCTGTACTACCTGACGTGCCCGAAGGCCAACTCGGCCATCGGCACGCTCGAGGCGAACGGCGTGATGAAGGAGATGACGGAGCGGCTCCAGGCCGACCCGGAGCTGGCCGCCGCCTACCGTGCCGCGCACGAGGACTACATCCGGCGCCGGGACGAGATCGAGGAACTGAAGAACTTCCCCAGCGCGGGCGGCATGCCGGACCGGGTGAAGTGCCTGCATGTGCTCGTCGCGCACTCCCTGGCGGCCGGCCCGGGCGTGAACCCCCTCGGCGACGAGGCTCTGGAGATGCTCCCGCAGTGGTGGCGCAAGGGCACGTGTGTGGCGCCGGTCGAGCGGGACGACGCGAAGGCGGCCGCCCGGTGACCCGGGTCGCCGCCGTCGACTGCGGTACGAACTCGATCCGCCTCCTCGTCGCCGACGCCGACCCGGAGACCGGCGAGCTGGTCGACCTGGACCGCCGGATGACGATCGTCCGTCTCGGCCAGGGCGTCGACCGCACCGGACGGCTCGCCCCCGAGGCGCTGGAGCGGACCTTCGCGGCCTGCCGGGAGTACGCGGCCGCCATCAAGGAGTACGGCGCGCAGCGGCTGCGCTTCGTCGCCACCTCCGCCTCCCGGGACGCGGAGAACCGGGACGAGTTCGTGCGCGGGGTGCTGGACATCCTCGGCGTCGAGCCCGAGGTCATCACCGGCGACCAGGAGGCCGAGTTCTCCTTCACCGGCGCCACGAGGGAACTCGACGGGCGTGCCGACCTGGCCGAGCCGTTCCTGGTGGTGGACATCGGCGGCGGCTCGACCGAGTTCGTGGTCGGCGACAACCGGGTGCGTGCCGCGCGCTCCGTCGACGTGGGCTGCGTACGGATGACGGAGCGGCACCTGGTCGTGGACGGGAAGGTCACCGACCCGCCCACCGCCGGGCAGATCGCCGCGATGCGCGCCGACATCGAGGCCGCCCTCGACCTCGCCGAGCGGACGGTCCCGCTGCGCGAGGCGCACACCCTGGTCGGCCTGGCCGGCTCGGTGACGACGGTCGCGGCGATCGCTCTGGGGCTGGACGCGTACGACTCCACGAAGATCCACCATGCGCGGATCGGTATCGACCGGGTCAGAAGCATCAGCGACGACCTTCTCCGGGCCACCCACGAACAGCGCGCGGCGCACCGGGCGATGCACCCGGGCCGGGTGGACGTGATCGCGGCGGGCGCGCTCGTCCTGCTGGCGATCATGGAGCGGATCGGCGCTCAGGAGGTCGTCGTGAGCGAGCACGACATCCTCGACGGCATCGCCTGGTCGATCGCGTGAGCCCGGCGGACCCGCTACTTGCACTCTGCTGAGCAGGCAGGATGCGCGTATGAGCAGACCCGAGGGGCCCTTCGTGGCCCCTCGGACGCGTTCCGGAGGCACCCCTTCGGGAAAGTTCGTGAAGTTCTTCACAAGGAATTCGGCCCAGTCGGAGGACGGAGGCGTCTCCGTTGACCCTTCCGGGGGCCCAACACCCCTGTGAACGTGTTCAAAAGAGGCGTGCGCGGACGTATCGCGGAGGTCCGGAAAGGGTGTCTCCGGCGGCCCTCACGGAGCCCTTCCGAGCCCGGAGAGGCAGCTCACGCGGCATTGACAACGCCATGCCCTACACGCTGGTTCCCGCTCCGCGCCATGACGTGGATCACGCGGGCCGCGGAGGATAGCACACACCCCCAGGAAGCTTGTGAAGGGGCGCACGAGCGACCCCCCTCGAGCGGGTGGATACTCGATGGCATGAGCACCACGGAGCGTCCCAGGATCCTCGTAGTAGGCGGTGGGTACGTAGGCCTGTACGCAGCTCGGCGCATCATGAAGAAGATGCGCTACGGCGAGGCGACCGTCACGGTCGTCGACCCCCGGTCGTACATGACCTACCAGCCCTTCCTCCCCGAAACCGCCGCCGGCAACATCTCCCCGCGCCACGTCGTCGTCCCGCTGCGACGCGTGCTGCCCAAGGCGGAGGTCCTCACCGGCCGGGTCACCACCATCGACCAGGACCGCAAGGTCGCCACGATCGCGCCGCTGGTAGGCGAGGCGTACGAGCTGCCCTTCGACTACCTGGTGATCGCGCTCGGCGCGGTCTCCCGCACCTTCCCGATCCCCGGCCTCGCCGAACAGGGCATCGGTATGAAGGGTGTCGAGGAGGCCATCGGCCTGCGCAACCACGTCCTCGAGCAGCTCGACAAGGCCGACTCCACGACCGACGAGGAGATCCGCCGCAAGGCGCTCACCTTCGTCTTCATCGGCGGCGGTTTCGCCGGTGCGGAGACCATCGGTGAGGTCGAGGACCTGGCCCGGGACGCGGCCAAGTACTACAAGACGGTGTCCCGCGAGGACATGCGCTTCATCCTCGTCGACGCCGCCGACAAGATCCTTCCCGAGGTCGGCCCCAAGCTGGGCCAGTACGGCAAGGAGCACCTCGAGGGCCGCGGTGTGGAGATCTACCTCTCCACCTCCATGGACTCCTGCGTCGACGGCCACGTGGTGCTGAAGAACGGCCTCGAGGTCGACTCCAACACCATCGTGTGGACGGCCGGCGTCAAGCCCAACCCGGTGCTGGCCCGTTACGGCCTGCCGCTGGGCCCCCGCGGTCACGTCGACACGGCCCCGACCCTCCAGGTCCAGGGCACCGACTACATCTGGGCCGCCGGCGACAACGCCCAGGTCCCGGACGTCGCCGCCCGCAAGGCCGGCGTCGAGAACGCCTGGTGCCCGCCGAACGCGCAGCACGCGCTGCGGCAGGCCAAGGTCCTCGGCGACAACGTGATCTCCGGTATGCGGGGCTTCCCGCAGAAGGAGTACTCGCACTCCAACAAGGGTGCGGTGGCGGGCCTCGGCCTCCACAAGGGCGTCGCGATGATCGTCATGGGCAAGATGAAGATCAAGGTCAAGGGCCGTCTCGCCTGGTACATGCACCGCGGCTACCACGGCATGGCGATGCCGACGTGGAACCGTAAGATCCGTGTCTTCGCCGACTGGACGCTCGGCATGTTCCTCAAGCGCGAGGTCGTGGCGCTGGGTGCGCTGGAGTCCCCGCGCGAGGAGTTCTACGAGGCCGCGAAGCCGGCGCCGGTCGCCGCGAAGCCGGCCGCCGAGAAGACCGAGAACGAGAAGGCCAAGGCCTCCTGACCCTCGGTCACCCGACCTCCGGTCATCCGACTTCGGTCACCTGACCTCAGATCACCCGACCTCCGGCCTCCGGGCCGACGGTCACCGAAACACCCCCGAAGGGGCCGTCCGCCATCCGTGGTGCGGACGGCCCCTTCGGCGTGTGTCCGTCCCACCGCCGGGCGGCACGTGTTACATACATGTATTTTGCCGAGCCGTGACGGCCGCGCGGGACTGGACGGCGCGCTCTTCCGTGTTTACGTGGTGTCAGGACATTGCGGGATCACCCGTCACGGAGGTGTGCATCATGGCTGACGCCGCGCCGCGGCTCCATGCCCTCGTCGAACAGTTGCTGGGAGCCCCCTTCCCGGTGCGCGTCCGCGCCTGGGACGGTTCGCAGGCGGGCCCGCCTGACGCGCCGACCCTGGTGGTACGCAATCGCCGGGCCCTGCGCCGGCTCCTCTTCAAGCCCGGTGAACTCGGCCTCGCCCGCGCCTGGGTGTCCGGCGACCTGGCCGTCGAGGGCGACCTGTACACCGCTCTCGATCTGCTCTCCGGCCTGATCTGGCAGCGCGGCGAGGACGCCCGTACGCTCGGCCGGGCCCTGCGCGACCCGGACTTCCGTGCGGCGGTGCGCGGCTTGCTGCAACTCGCCGGACCGCCGCTGCCGCCCGCCCCGCCGCGTGAAGAGGTCCGCCGGACGGGACACCTCCACACCCGGCGCACCGACCGACGCGCCATCAGCCACCACTACGACGTCGGCAACGACTTCTACGCGCTCGTCCTCGGCCCGTCCATGGTCTACTCGTGCGCCTACTGGGAGTCCGGGGACAGCACCCTCGAACTCGCCCAGCGCGACAAGCTCGAACTCGTCTGCCGCAAGCTGGACCTGAGAGCGGGGTCGCGGCTGCTGGATGTCGGCTGCGGCTGGGGCTCCCTCGCCATCCACGCGGCCCGCGAGCACGGCGCGACGGTCGTCGGGATCACCCTCTCCCAGGAGCAGGCGGCGTTCGCCCGCAAGCGCGTCGCCGACGCCGGGCTCACCGACAAGGTCGAGATCCGCGTCCAGGACTATCGGGACGTCACCGACGGGCCGTTCGACGCGGTCTCCTCCATCGGTATGGCGGAACACGTCGGCTCCGAGAAGTACCTGGAGTACGCGCAGGTCCTGTTCGCGCTGCTCCGGCCCGGCGGCCGGCTGCTCAACCACCAGATCGCCCGCCGTCCGCAGCGCGACGAGTCGGCGTACGGCGTGGACTCGTTCATCGACGCCTATGTCTTCCCGGACGGCGAGCTCGCCCCCGTCGGCACCACGGTCGGCCAGCTCGAACGCGCGGGCTTCGAGGTCCGTGACGTCGAGTCGATCCGCGAGCACTACGCCCTCACCCTGCGCCGCTGGGTCGCCCGGCTGGAGGCCGGCTGGGACCGGGCCGTCCACCTGACCAGCCCCGGTCGGGCCCGGGTCTGGCGGCTCTACATGGCCGCCTCCGCCGTCGCCTTCGAACGCAACCAGATCGGCGTCAACCAGGTCCTGGCCGTGCGGACCCCCGGGTCGGGCGACTCCGGGATGCCGCTGCGCGCCCGCACCTGGAACTGAGGGCCGCCCGACGCACGAGGGGCCCCGCCGCAGCGCGCGACGGGGCCCCGAACCGGTCCTGTCCTACTCGGACTTGATCGCGGCCAGCATGTTCAGGCGCGACGCCCGCCGGGCCGGCCACAGCGCGGCCAGGATGCCCACCCCGGCGGCCAGCAGCAGGAACACGGCCATCCGGGCCCACGGCACGACCAGTTCGTACGTCGGCATGCTGGTGCCGAGCAGCTCACCGGCGGCCCAGCCGAAGAACACGCCCAGGCCGATGCCGAGCACCCCGCCGAAGAGCGAGATCACCAGGGACTCCAGCCGGACCATCCGCTTGACCGAGCGCCGGTCCAGGCCGATGGCCCGCAGCATGCCGATCTCCTGGGACCGCTCGAAGACCGACATCGCGAGGGTGTTGATGACACCGAGGACCGCGACGATCACGGCCATCGCGAGCAGCCCGTAGAGCATGTTCAGCATCAGCGTGAACATCTTCGCGACCTCGTCGGAGAGGTCCTGCTTGCTCTGGACCTTGATGGCCGGGTTGGCGCCGAGGGCCTTCTCCAGCCGGTCCTTCGTGGCGTCCGAGGTGCCGCCGGACGTCTTGACCATGACCCGCATGTCGGCCGGCTCGGCCAGGTGCGGGGTGAGGGCGGCGTTGTCCAGCAGGATGCCCTCGATCAGCTCGTTGCCCTCGTAGACCCCGGAGACCGTCAGCTGCTGCTTCTTGCCGTCCTCGTAGTTCACCGTGAAGGACGAGCCGGCCTTCCAGCCGTGGGACTCGGCGGTGGCGTCGTCGACGACGACCTGCCCGCCGCCCACCTTGAAGGAGCCGTCCTCGACCTTGAGGTCGGTCAGCCCGCCGATGGTGGAGCCGGTGACGCCGGTGAGGTACTCGGTCGTGCCGTCGATCCGGCCGGGCGCGTTGCGCATCGGGCTGGTGGCGGTGACCCCGTCGGTGGCCTTCAGCTTCTCGTCGATGTCGGCCGAGAGTTCGTTGCCGTTCGCCATCGACACGACGTAGTCGGCCCGGATCGCGGAGGACGCCATCTTGTCGATGGACTTCTGCAGGCTGCCCGCCATCACCGTCATACCGGTGATCAGGGTCAGACCGATCATCAGCGCGGAGGCCGTGGCCGCCGTACGGCGCGGGTTGCGCACCGAGTTCTGCCGGGCCAGCTTGCCGGACACCCCGAAGATCCGCAGGACGGGCGCGGCGGCCCCTATCAGCGGACGGGACAGCAGCGGGGTCAGGATGAAGACGCCGATGATGAGCAGGACCGCGCCGAGACCCATCGGGGCCTGGCCGTCCGAGCCGCTCATCGTCGTCGCGGCCAGGACCACGGCGACGCCCGCCGCCGAGAACAGCGCGCCCAGCGTGTTGCGCAGCACCAGCGACTTGGTGCTCGCGGTGGCGTGCACACTGCTCATCGCGGCGACCGGCGGGATCTTCGCGGCCCGGCGGCCGGGCAGCCAGGCCGCCAGCATGGTGATGACGACGCCGACGACGAGGGCGGCGGCGACCGTGCCGCCCGAGACGACGAGCGGTCCGTCGGGGACGGTCGCCCCGAGCGTCCCCAGCAGCGAGCGCAGCCCGGCCCCGATGCCGACACCGGCGATCAGACCGGTCACCCCGGCGACCGTGCCGACGACGAACGCCTCGATCAGCACCGACCGCGTGACCTGCCGGCGGGAGGCGCCTACGGCCCGCATCAGGGCGAGTTCCTTGGTGCGCTGGGCGACCAGCATGGTGAAGGTGTTGGCGATGATGAAGGTGCCGACGAACAGCGCGATCCCGGCGAAGACCAGCAGTCCCTGCTTCATCCCGCTCATCGAGGCGGCGATCATCTCCGCCTGGTCGTCGGCGAGTTGCTTGCCGGTGACGGTCTCGACCCGGTCCTTGGGCAGGGCGCTGTCCAGCGCGGACTTCAGGGCGCTCTGCGAGGTCCCGGCGGCGGCCCGGACGTCGATCTCGTCGTAGGTGCCGGTCTTGCCGAAGAGCGTCTGCGCGGTCGCCGTGTCGAACAGGGCGAGGCTGCCGCCGGCCGCGACGTTGCCGTCGTCGGTGGTGAAGATGCCGGTGATCCTCGGGGCGAGGACGGGGCCGTCGACGGAGATCCGTACGGTGTCGCCGACCTTGTACCCGGCCCGCTCGGCCGTCCGGGAGTCGATGGCGACCTCGTCGGCGCCGCTCGGCGCGTGCCCGGTGGTGAGCGGGTACCGGGCGTCCTTGGCACCCCAGTAGTTGCCGCCCTGGGACTGGAAGCCGCCGCCGACGAGCTTGCCGTCCTTGTCGGCGATGGCGGTGAAGCCGTTGACGACGCCGATGGCGGACGCGGCGCCCGGCACCTTCGCGCTCTGCTCCAGCAGCGCCTGGGTCAGCTCGGGCGTCTTGACGATGCGGTCGCCGACGTCGTCCTGGACCTCGGCGGTGACGGCGACGTCGACCTGGTCGAAGCCCTTGGCGGAGCTCTTCTGCAGGGCGCCGGAAAGGGTGTTGGTGAAGACCAGGGTCCCCGACACGAAGGCCACGCCGAGCATCACGGCGAGCACGGTCATCAGGAGCCGGGCCTTGTGCGCGAGTACGTTGCGCAAGGCGGTACGGAACATGGGTTCTTCTCAGTCCTGCTCGTCGGCGAGCGGTCGGTCCCGGTGGGGGATCAGCTGGTGCGGCCCTTGGCGTCGAACTGCTTCATCCGGTCGAGCACCGAGTCGGCCGTCGGGCCGTACACCTCGTCGACGATCCGCCCGTCCGCCAGGAAGATCACCCGGTCCGCGTAGGCCGCCGCCACCGGGTCGTGGGTCACCATGACCACCGTCTGTCCCAGCTCCCGCACCGAGTTGCGCAGGAAGCCCAGCACCTCGGCGCCCGAACGCGAGTCGAGGTTTCCGGTCGGCTCGTCACCGAAGATGATGTCGGGCCGGGAGGCGAGGGCGCGGGCGACGGCGACCCGCTGCTGCTGACCGCCGGAGAGCTGCGAGGGCCGGTGGCTCAGCCGGTCGGCGAGCCCCACCATCCGGATGACCTTTTCCAGCCACTCCTTGTCCGGCTTACGCCCCGCGATGTCCATCGGGAGCGTGATGTTCTCGATCGCCGTCAGCGTCGGCAGCAGGTTGAACGCCTGGAAGATGAACCCGATCTTGTCCCGGCGCAACTTGGTGAGCTGCTTGTCCTTCAGCGTGCCGAGCTCGGTGTCACCGATGCGCACCGAGCCGGAGGAGAAGCTGTCGAGGCCCGCCACGCAGTGCATCAGCGTGGACTTGCCGGAGCCGGACGGCCCCATGATCGCGGTGAACTCGGCCTGCCGGAAGTCGACCGAGACCCGGTCCAGAGCGACCACCTGGGTCTCGCCCTGTCCGTAGATCTTCGACAGGTCCGTGGCGCGTGCGGCCACGGCGGTGGTCCGTTCGGCGAGGGGGCTGGTGGTCACGGGCGTGGCTCCTGACGGGACGACGGCAAGTCTTGGGGACGTGAACCATCGTCCTGGCCGCCGACGGCCCTGTAGTCACCCGCTGTTCCGGTTCCGAGGGCAGACTCGGGTCGGACGGCGGACCGCCGTGTCATACCTGGGGATGACGCCCGTCCCTGAGGGCCGGCTCGTCAAGAACCGGTGGAGCAACCTCGTTCGGACGGTGAAATTCCGTCATTCCGCGTACGCAAGCGGTTGCCACGCGCGAGGCTACTGGCAAGTGCAGATGGCGAGTTCCAGGTGCTGATGCACCCTCAGACGTCAATAAAATAAGACAACATCGGTCCGCTGTTCCGCTGTTCGAGGGACGGATCCCGATAGGGTCGGAAGCTCCAACGGAGCCGTCAGGCCTGCCCAGATGGTGGAATGCAGACACGGCGAGCTTAAACCTCGCTGCCCCTTCGCGGGCGTGCCGGTTCAAGTCCGGCTCTGGGCACTTCCGACGTCTCGGCGATCGCTGCATCCTCGATCGAGGCATTGACCGCCGCGGCGGTCGGCCCCTTCGTCGCCCGTGCCTCGCCCATGTCTCTCGACGTCTCGACCGTTGACACCCGGTGTACAGGAGCGCAGACTCACGTCCCAATGCAGTGAAGAAAACTTCACTGTGCGAACAGTGAAGGGAAACGCCCGATGCGCACCACCGTCGGCATCGTCGGCGCCGGCCCCGCCGGCCTCCTCCTGGCCCGTCTGCTGCACAACGCCGGCATCGACTCCGTCGTGCTGGAGAGCCGCGACCGGGCCTACGTCGAGCAGCGCCAGCGCGCCGGGATCCTGGAGCAGGGCACCGTGGACGTGCTGCGCGCGGCCGGTGCCGGGGAGCGCATGGACCGCGTGGGGCTGCGCCACGACGGCATAGAGCTGCGGTTCGCCAGGCAGCGTCACCGGGTCGACTTCCCCGCCCTCACCGGCGGCCGGTCGGTGATGGTCTACGCGCAGACCGAGGTGTGCAAGGACCTCATCGCGCTCCAGCTCGCGGACGGCGGCCCGCTGCTGTTCGAGGCGGAGGCGCTGGCCGTCGAGGACGCCGACACCGACCACCCGCGGATCCGCTTCCGCCACGAGGGCGTCGAGGACGTCCTCGAGTGCGACTGGGTCGTGGGCTGCGACGGCTTCTGGGGTGTCGCCCGGCAGGCGATCCCGGCCGCATCGACCCGTGTCTTCGAGCGGACGTACCCCTTCGGCTGGCTCGGCATCCTCGCCGACGTGCCGCCCTCGCACGACGAGCTCGTCTACGCCCGCCACGACCGCGGCTTCGCGCTGCTGTCCATGCGCTCCCCGTCCGTCTCCCGCCTCTACCTCCAGGTGCCCGAGGGCACGGACGCGCAGGCGTGGGGGGACGAGGAGATCTGGGACGAGCTGGAGCGCCGCTTCGAGACCGACGACGACTGGAAACTGGCGCGCGGGGAGATCACCCAGAAGTCGGTCACCCCCATGCGCTCCTACGTGCACGAGCCCATGCGGCACGGCAGGCTCTTCCTCGCCGGGGACGCGGCCCACATCGTGCCGCCGACCGGTGCCAAGGGGCTGAACCTCGCCGTCGGGGACGTCGTCACCTTCGCGCGGGCGCTCACGCACCGCGGGGAGACCGGGTCGACCGCTCTCCTGGACGCCTACTCCGAGACCTGTCTGCGGCGCGTGTGGCAGGCCGAGCGGTTCTCGTACGACATGACCACCCTCCTGCACCGCGCCCCTGACGCCACGCCCTTCGAGGACCGTCTCCAGCTGGCCCGGCTGGAGCGGATCGCCTCCTCCCGCGCCGCCGAGACCGACCTGGCCGAGGCGTACACCGGGTTCCCGTTCGGGTGATCGGACAGCGGGTCCCGTCGGGGGCCCGTCCCGGCCCCTCCGGTCTCCGCGCGGTACCGGCCATGTCGCGGCTCGGTCATGAATACGGCCCTCCTGTGCCGGGAATCACGACGCCACGTAGCGTGTTGGCCAGCAGGAAGAGGGAAAGATCCTCCCCAAGCACTAGGGTCAATCCTTTGCCTACCCATTACCCTTGAGCTCAAGGCCGCGCAGTGTGGCCACGGAGGAGTGCAATGAGGAGCAGAAACCCGGTCTTCTCGCGACGGGGGTTCAGCCGCGACAACGGCTACGCGGGCTTCAACGCCGCGCCGCAGGCCGGGGGACCCGCAGTCGGCACGCAGCAGGGCAACCCCTACGCCCAGCAGGCCGGCAACCCGTACGCGCAGAACCCTTACGCCCAGCAGGACCTGCACGGCGCCCCGCCGCAGGCCCCGGCCGCCACCGGCCGGATGACCATGGACGACGTCGTCGCGCGCACCGCGACCACGCTCGGCACCGTGGTCGTCACCGCGGTGCTGTCCTGGGTGCTGCTGCCCGTCGACGAGGCCAACATCGGCAAGTCGTACGGCATCGCCATCGGCGCCGGTCTGGTCGCCATGGTGCTGGCCCTGATCCAGTCGTTCAAGCGCCGCGCGGCCCCCGCGCTGATCCTGTCGTACGCCGCCCTCGAGGGCGTCTTCCTCGGCGTGATCTCCAGCGCGGTCTCCACGTACATCGCGGACGGCGTGGTCGCCCAGGCGGTGATGGGCACCATGGCGGTCTTCGCCGGTGTGCTCGTGGCGTACAAGGCGGGCTGGATCCGCGTCAACCGCCGCTTCTACGGCTTCGTGATGGCCGCCGCGCTCGGCTTCGTCCTGCTGATGGCCGTGAACCTGCTGTTCACCGTCTTCGGCGGCGGCGACGGTCTCGGCTTCCGCAGCGGTCCGCTCGGCATCGTGTTCGGTGTCATCGGCATCCTGCTCGGCGCCTGCTTCCTCGCCCTCGACTTCAAGCAGGTCGAGGACGGCATCGCGTACGGCGCCCCGCGCGAGGAGGCCTGGCTCGCCGCCTTCGGCCTCACGCTGACGCTGGTGTGGATCTACATGGAGTTCCTGCGACTCCTCTCGATCCTCAACAGCGACTGATCCACCTGATCCACCCAGACAGTGAGAAGGGCCCCGGGATCCGATCCCGGGGCCCTTCTCCGTGTCCGTAGGGTGGTGTGTCGCGTGCGCGCTAGAGGAGTTTGCGCGCGGCCCTCCTCAGGTCGTACTCGTGGATGATCGCCTTGGCGTGGCCGTACGCGAGGTCGTGCTCGGCGCGCAGCCAGCTGACCTTCTCCTCGAAGCGGAGAGCGGGGCCTTCGTCGACGGTGCGCAGCCAGTCGGCGACCTCACGACCGGTGCAATGGGGGATGCGGGCCAGTATGTTGCGGTGGGTCTCCTCGGAGAGGACATGGGACATCGGCGCCTCCGGTAGCAAAGGGGATGTAAGCCGGTCCTTCAGGTCACGGTGCCTGAGTGTTCGCCCGTTGGCAACAGTGCCGGTGCGACGCGTAGTCTCGCGGCGTGGCTGATACGACGTCCCTGACCCGTGCGGTGGACCACTTCGCCGATCGTCTGCGCGCCGCTTCGCAGAGCCGGCTCCAGAGAGGCGCGGCCACGGAGGCGCTGGCGCTGGCAAGAGAGTTGGTCCGGCGCGCGCAGCTCATCGAGGAGCCCGGAGCGCTGCCGCGCGAGATGCCGGACGCCGGGATGTTCGCCGCCGCCGATCAAATCACCGTCGCGGCGCACGACTTGGCCCTCGTACTCACGGACGAGGGCCAGCTGCGGGAAGCTCTGGAGTTGGTGGCGCAGGCGCAGAAGCGGGCGGGCGTGTGAGCCTCACAGGCTCGCTATGACCCGGTCGGCCAGGATGTAGACGTTCTCGGCCCCGCACTGGAACGTCAGGGTGTACGCGCCCGAGATGCCCGACCCGCCCAGCAGGAACGGCGTCTCGCCCGCGGTGAGGGCCGCGGCCAGGCGCTCCGCCGTCTCGCGGTGGCCCGGGGTCATGCACAGGGTGGTGCCGTCGGCGAAGACGTAGACGTCGAGGGTGCCGAGCGGGCCCGGGCGGACGTCGGTCAGTTCGATCTGTGACGCGGCCAGTTCCTCCAGCGTCGCCACCGTGCGCTCGTGGTCGTTCACGACCGGTGACTGGACCGGTACGAAGTCGGGGTGGGACGGGTGACGGCGGCGGGCCGCGGCCAGTTCGGCGGAGTCCCCGGCGAACTCGTCGGCGTCCGCGGTCGGCTCGCTCACCGACTCCAGGGGCTCCAGGCCCATGAAGTCGGCCTGACGGGGCAGGAACAGCTCGCTGTCCGGGAGGCCCAGCAGGGTGGGCGCGTCGGAGGCGTCACGGGCCTCCTGCGCGGCCCAGAAGGCGCGGGCCTCGGCCAGCTCCCGCTCCCGCTCCTCCGCCAGCGCGTCGGCGACGGCGGCGCGTATCTCAGCCGCGTCGGCGGTACCGCGGGCGGCCGGGACGAAGCCGCGCAGTTCGGCGGCGGTCTCCTCGGCGTTCCTGGCGTCCTTGGCGAGCTGGGTGTGCAGGGCGGCGACCTGCCGGCGCAACTGCAAGAGGGTGCGCAGGACGGCGACGCCCACGGCGCCCGTGGCGGCCGTGGTGACCAGCAAGGCGATCGGCATGGCGCTCACTGACGTACTCCCGGTTCAAAGTCGACCCCCGACTTCCTACATCAGCTTGAAGGGTGGACTATCCAACTGTCAGTGCGTAACGTCACGAAACGGGCAGGACTTTGGGCCTGGGGTTTGGTGCCGAAAGGCGCTGAGCTGCGTAAATCCCTCCGGGGAGGGAGATAGGTCACATCCTGGGGGAGATTGGATCACAAAACAGCCCGGAGTCCAGGGGCTTTCCGGACTCCGGGCTGATCCGTCACCGCAGGTGCTGAAGCGGTTACGCAGGGACCCTGCCGGGGGCCTGCGTCCGGGCGATCAGCTCAGGCGCTCGATGACCATGGCCATGCCCTGGCCGCCGCCGACGCACATCGTCTCCAGACCGAACTGCTTGTCGTGGAACTGGAGGGAGTTGATGAGCGTGCCGGTGATGCGGGCGCCCGTCATGCCGAAGGGGTGGCCGACGGCGATGGCGCCGCCGTTGACGTTCAGCTTGTCCAGGTCGATGCCGAGCTCGCGGTAGGAGGGGATCACCTGGGCGGCGAACGCCTCGTTGATCTCGACCAGGTCGATGTCGCCGATGCCGAGGCCGGCCCGGCGCAGCGCCTGGTTGCTCGCCTCGACCGGGCCGAGGCCCATGATCTCGGGGGACAGGCCGGAGACGCCGGTCGACACGATGCGGGCGAGCGGGGTGAGGCCGAGCTCGCGGGCCTTGGTGTCGCTCA
The DNA here is from genome assembly GCF_045040885.1 of Streptomyces sp. NBC_00016. Taxonomy (NCBI): domain Bacteria; kingdom Bacillati; phylum Actinomycetota; class Actinomycetes; order Kitasatosporales; family Streptomycetaceae; genus Streptomyces; species Streptomyces sp. NBC_00016. The sequence continues at coordinate 5,825,568 of NZ_CP108304.1, forward strand.
TGACGACGACCGCGGCGGCGCCGTCGTTCAGCGGGCAGCAGTTGGCGGCGGTGACCATGCCGTCGGGGCGGAAGACCGGCTTCAGGCCCTGGACGCCCTCCAGCGTGACGCCGGCGCGCGGGCCGTCGTCCTTGCTGACGACCGTGCCGTCGGGGAGCGTCACCGGGGTGATCTCCCGCTCCCAGAAGCCGTTCTTGATGGCTTCCTCGGCGAGGTTCTGCGAGCGGACGCCGAACTCGTCCATGTCCTGGCGGGTGACGCCCTTGAGGCGGGCGAGGTTCTCGGCGGTCTGGCCCATCGCGATGTACGCGTCCGGGACGAGGCCGTCCTCGCGCGGGTCGTGCCAGGAGGTGCCCTCCTGTGCGGCGACGGCCGCGGTGCGGGCCTCGGCCTCGGCGAAGAGCGGGTTGCGGGTGTCGGGCAGGCTGTCGGAGTTGCCCTTGGCGAACCGGGAGACCGTCTCGACGCCGGCCGAGATGAAGACGTCGCCCTCGCCGGCCTTGATGGCGTGCAGGGCCATCCGGCTGGTCTGGAGGGACGAGGAACAGTAACGGGTGATCGTGCAGCCGGGGAGGTGGTCCATCCCCATCTGCACCGCCACGATGCGGCCGAGGTTGTTGCCCTGCTCACCGCCGGGCAGGCCGCAGCCGAGCATCAGGTCGTCGATGTCCCTCGGGTCCAGCTCGGGGACCTTGGCGAGGGCCGCCTGGATGATCGTGGCGGTGAGGTCGTCCGGGCGCAGGTCCTTCAGGGAGCCCTTGAAAGCGCGGCCGATGGGTGAGCGGGCGGTCGAGACGATGACGGCTTCGGGCATCACGGCTCCATTGGCGAGGGTGTTCTTACGGGCACGGCTGTCTGGGAAGTTACCCGTACGTATGGGCTGGGTCACGGGGATGGCGGTGTGACCCTGACCGCAATTTACTAAGCGCTTGCTTGGGCCTCCGGCGGTTGGCGGGGAATGTGCCGGTGGGTCCACGCGCCGGCCCCTGGGGGCTGTGCCCCCAGACCCCCATCGGCCCTGGACGGCCTCGTCCTCAAACGCCGCACGGGTTGGCGGTCAGCCCCGGCCGTGCTGCTGGAGCAAGCCGGTCGGGCGAGCCCCGCACGGGCTGGTCGGTCAGCCCCGGCCGTGCTGGTGGAGCGAGCCTCGGTCGGGTTGGTGGGGCAAGCCCCCGGTCGGGTTGGTCGGGTGGGCTCCCGTCGGGTTGGGTCGTCAGGCGCTGGCGGGGGACGTCGGCTCCGTTTCCGACACCCGCCGCCGCCTGCGGCGCTTCAGCAGGGCCCAGGGACCCCGTGGGCCGGTCGGCATCGCCGCGGTGACTTCCGTACCGGCCTCCGAGGCCGCCTCCGCCGCCGCCCGGGCCACCGGCAGGAATCCCTCGCGGCGGGAGACGTCCGGGCGCTCCTCCTCCGCCGGCCAGAGGCCGAGGGCCGCGCAGACCGTGGGGAGTATCGCCATCGCCGCCGTCGCGTACCCCTCCGCCGAGGGGTGGTAGTGGTCGGGGCCGAACAGCTCGCGCGGGTTGGCCTCGAACTCGGGGCCCAGCAGGTCGCCCAGGGAGACCGTGCGGCCGCCCTGCTCGACGGCGCCGATCGTCTGGGCGGCCGCCAGCTGGCGCGAGGCCCGGCGGGCCAGCCAGCGCAGCGGCTGCTGGACCGGCTCGATCGTGCCCAGGTCGGGACAGGTGCCGACGACGACCTCGGCGCCGGCCGTGCGCAGCCGCCGTACCGCCGAGGACAGGTGGCGGACCGAGCGGGTGGCCGGCATCCGATGGGTCACGTCGTTCGCGCCGATCATGATCACGCAGACGTCGGGCACCTGGTCGGAGTCCGACAGGACCAGCGCGACCTGGCGGTCGAGATCGTCGGACTGCGCACCCGGGAGCGCCACGTTGCGCAGCTCCACGGGCCGTTCGGCGACCGCCGCCAGGCCCGAGGCCAGCAGTGCGCCCGGGGTCTGCCCGGAGCGGTGCACGCCCTGGCCCGCCGCCGTGGAATCGCCCAGCATCGTCAGGCGCAGGGGTTCCTTGCCGGGTCCGGGCGCGTCGTAGGCGAGGCCGTAGCGGCCCTCCGCCTGCGGGACGTGCGGATGCGCCCCGTTGTTCACCTGGCGCCGCGCAAGATGCACCTCCGCCACCACCAGCCCTACGGCCGCCGCCCCGGCCAGTCCGATGCCGCCGCCGCCGTAGGCCGCGCCGGCCGCGATGCGCCGGGCCACTCTCGCCCTCGACATGCTCGTCATGCCTCGACGCCACCTCCTCGTGTCCGTACACCCACTCCTTGCCCCGTACGGACCGTCGCCCAATCTCAACCGGGAGTGAACATGCCGACCCGGCCGCCGCCCGGGCCGTACCCTGGCGTAACCACTACGACCACTGTTTTTGCAAGCAACCGGAGACAACGGTGCAATTCCACGACTCGATGATCAGCCTCGTCGGCAACACCCCGCTGGTGAAGCTCAACAGCGTGACCAAGGGCATCCGGGCGACCGTCCTGGCCAAGGTGGAGTACTTCAACCCGGGCGGTTCCGTGAAGGACCGCATCGCCCTGCGCATGATCGAGGCGGCGGAGAAGAGCGGGGAGCTCCTGCCCGGCGGCACGATCGTCGAGCCGACCAGCGGAAACACCGGGGTCGGGCTGGCCATCGTGGCGCAGCAGAAGGGGTACAAGTGCATCTTCGTGTGCCCCGACAAGGTGAGCACCGACAAGATCAACGTGCTGCGGGCGTACGGCGCCGAGGTCGTCGTGTGCCCCACCGCCGTGGACCCCGAGCACCCGGACTCCTACTACAACGTCTCCGACCGGCTGGTGCGGGAGACGCCGGGTGCGTGGAAGCCGGACCAGTACTCCAACGCCAACAACCCGCTCTCCCACTACCACTCCACCGGCCCTGAGCTGTGGGAGCAGACGGAGGGGCGGATCACCCACTTCGTCGCCGGCGTCGGCACCGGCGGCACCATCTCCGGGACCGGGCGCTACCTGAAGGACGCCAGCGAGGGCCGGGTCCAGGTCGTCGGCGCCGACCCCGAGGGCTCCGTGTACTCCGGCGGGTCCGGGCGGCCGTATCTCGTCGAGGGCGTCGGTGAGGACTTCTGGCCGACCGCGTACGACCGGACCGTCGCCGACGAGATCGTCCCGGTGTCCGACAAGGACTCCTTCCAGATGACCCGGCGGCTCGCGAAGGAGGAGGGGCTGCTCGTCGGCGGCTCCTGCGGGATGGCCGTCGTGGCCGCCCTGCGCGTCGCCGAGCGGCTCGGCCCGGACGACGTCGTGGTCGTCCTGCTGCCCGACAGCGGTCGCGGGTACCTCTCGAAGATCTTCAACGACGAGTGGATGGCCGACTACGGCTTCCTCGAGGACGAGGGTCCCAGCGCGCGCGTCGCCGACGTCCTCAACGACAAGGTGCACGGCGCCATCCCGTCCCTCGTCCACATGCACCCGGACGAGACCGTCGGCCAGGCCATCGAGGTGCTGCGCGAGTACGGCGTCTCCCAGATGCCGATCGTGAAGCCGGGCGCCGGTCACCCGGACGTCATGGCCGCCGAGGTCGTCGGGTCGGTCGTGGAGCGGGAGCTGCTGGACGCGCTGTTCACCCAGCGGGCCTCTCTCGACGACCCGCTGGAGAAGCACATGTCCGCCCCGCTGCCGCAGGTCGGCTCCGGTGAGCCGGTCGGCGACCTGATGTCCGTGCTCGGCACCGCGGACGCGGCGATCGTCCTCGTCGAGGGCAAGCCCACCGGCGTCGTCAGCCGCCAGGACCTGCTGGCCTTCCTGGCCAAGGGCGGGAAGTGACTTCCGGGGGGCAGGGGCCGAAACCTCGGGGAAACCTCCGGTGAACGGCCCTCTTGGGCGCTGAACTTCCGTTTGCCTACCGAAGTGGTGGACTTCGCGGAAGTGGTACGAGGGTGTCACGTCCACGCAGCACTCGGTTAACACGCGTCCGGCATATTTATGGGTGTCGGCAGGGCGGGAGCGGCTCCCCGCCCCACCGGCACCAAAACGGCGTCACGGACCTCCGGAGCGGCTCCCGGACCTCCACCGACGCCACGGACGCGCAAGCCCGGCCTGACCCGGCCCGCGTCCCTCGCGGGGACCGCCGTCGTCCCGCCCCCCGGTAACGGGGGTGCGGCGGTCCCCGCGCAAGCTTGAGTCGACTGAGGGCCTGTCCACCGGACAGGCCCTCAGTCGTGTCCGCCGGACGCGGGCCAGGACTACGTCCGGACCGGCGTCGCCCGCCAGCCGCCCAGGAGCCGCAGCCGCTCCTCCGTCTCGGAGCCCGCCTGCGGGGTGTAGACCAGCAGGGACTGGTCCGGGTCCGCCGAGACCGCCAGCGTCTCGTACGGGAAGGTCAGCAGGCCCGCCACCGGGTGCTGGATCCGCTTCACGCCGTACGCGCACTCCCGGACCGGATGATCGGCCCACAGCCGGCGGAAGTCGTCGCTCTTCAGCGAGAGTTCCCCGACGAGCGCGGTCAGCCGGCGGTCGTCCTGGTGGTGGCCGGCCAGCATCCGCAGATGCGCGACGCACTGGACGGCCACCGCGGACCACTCCGGGTAGAAGTCGTGGGAGGCGGGGTCGAGGAAGACGTGCCGCGGGATGCTGCGGCCCTCCGGCCCGGTGCCGCTGTAGCCGAAGACCGCGTCGGCGAGCGTGTTCCACGCCAGCACGTCCATCCGCTGGTCCAGCACGAAGGCCGGCGTGCGCTCCATGCTGTCGAGCAGCAACCGGACGCCCGCGCGGACCCGGGGCGCGGCCGGTCGCCCGGCCGGCTTGCGGGGGCGGGCGACGGCGTGCAGATAGGCGTGCTCCGTGTCGTCCAGGCGCAGCACGCGCCCCACGGCGTCCAGGACCGCGTCGCTGACTCCCCCCGACTTCGTCCGGGAGGGGCTCCCAGGGCCCCTGCCCTGTTCCAGGCGGATGTAGTAGTCGACGCTCACTCCGGCCAGCTGCGCCACCTCCTCGCGTCGCAGCCCGGGGACCCGTCGGCGCCCGTGCGAGGGCAGTCCCACCTCCTCGGGCTGGATGCGGGCGCGGCGTGAGCGCAGAAAGTCTCCAAGATCCCCGTCCATGCGTTCGATGGTAGGGGAGCGGCGGGCCGCGAACCTGGTACTGGCAGACCCAGGAAAAGCGCATCCCTGGGTAGCGCGGACGCGGACGGCGAGGGTGGTGCGTGCCGCCGGGGAACCACCCCGGCCCGCCTTGCCAGGAGCAACGGATGTCGAACCAGAACCAGAACCAGAGCCAGAACCAGAACCAGAACCAGAGCCAGGACCAGAGCCAGAACCAGAACCAGGAGCAGGACCAGGACCAGAGCCAGGACCAGGACCAGGACCAGAGCCACGACCCGTACGGAAACCCGTACGGGAACCAGTACGCGAGCCTGGCCGGTCGTACCGCCGTCGTCACCGGCGCCGCCAGCGGTATCGGTGAGGCCGTCGCCGTGCTGCTCGCCGCCTCGGGTGCCCGGGTCGCCCTGCTGGCCCGGCGCGGCGACCGGCTGGAGTCGGTCGTCGAGAAGATCCGTGCCGACGGGGGCGAGGCCCTGGCCGTCGTCGCCGACGTCACCGACGACGCGTCGGTGGACGCGGCGGCCGCCGGGATCCGCGAGGCCTACGGGAACGTCGACCTGGTCGTCAACAACGCCGGCGTCATGCTGCCGAACCCCGTCGACGACGGCCGGATCGACGAGTGGCGGCGGATGCTCGACACCAACGTCACCGGAGTGCTCCGGGTGATCCGCGCCTTCACCGGGGACCTGGTGGGCGCCGCCGCCGAGGGGCGGCCCGCGGACCTGGTGAACATCTCGTCCATCGCCGCGCACATCGCGTTCCCGAACTACGGGGTGTACGGGGCCACCAAGGCGGCCGTCACCTATCTCTCCCAGGCCCTGCGCATCGAACTCGGGCCGCGGGACGTGCGGGTCACCAACGTGGAGCCGGGGCTGACGGAGACCGAGCTGGCGACACACCTCGACAACGACGAGCTGGCCGGGCAGCTGGACGGCATGTTCGACGCCATCGGCGGGCTGTCCGCGGCCGAGCTCGCCGATGTCGTCGCCTACGCCACCAGCCGCCCCCGGCACGTCAACCTGCGGCAGATCATGGTGCTGCCGACCCGCCAGGCGTGAACCCCGCTCCCGGCCCCGCTCCCCGGCCCCGGCCCGGTCACTCCTCCCAGTCGCCGTCCTTCTTCGAGGAGCGGCGGTGGCTGCCGAAGAGGCCGGGGTGGGAGCGGGCGGCCTGGACCGCGTTGACGCCGACGATGCCCACCCAGGAGACGATCAGGCCGGGCAGGTGCGCGGTGCCCGCGCCGATCGCGGACAGCGGGATCGCCAGCACCAGCGAGACGATGCCGAAGCCGAAGCGCTCGCCCCACGAGTCCGTAGCCCTGGGCGAGCGGGCGTCCCGGGCCGCCACCATCTGCTGCTCCGCGAACTGCCGCCGCACCCGGCGCTCCACCGCGCCGTCGATGCGCTGGTCGACCTTCTCCAGGAACGAGTCCACCAGCGCGGACTCGTACTCCTCGCCCAGCTCCCTGCGGGTCGCGAGGGTGGCGTCGAGTTCCTTTTTCAGGTCCGTGTCGCGCGCTTCCATGGTGGTCTCCCATCCCGTCATGGTGACCAGGCTAGGCAGCGGGAGTGCCCGCCGCACTGGGGATAGCCCCCCTGTCCGGAGTCGGGTTCGCGGGAGGGCGGCGGAGCGCCGGCGCGGCGCGGGCGGAGTGCCGGCGCGGCGCGGGCGGAGTGCCGGCGAAGAGCGCGGGCGGAGTGCCGGCGAAGAGCGCGGGGCCTACTTCTTCGTGAGCCCGTGCTGCTTCGCGTACGCGTTCGCCACGTCCTGCGGGTCCTTCTTGTCCTTGTCCACCTGGCGGTTGAGCTCGGTGAGCTGGGCGGTGGTCAGGACGTTGCCGAGCTTCGCGAGGGCCTTGCGGACGGTGGAGTCGGCCTTGCGGTCGGCGATCAGCGGGACGATGTGCTGGCCCGGGATCAGGTTCTCGGGGTCGGTCAGCACCACCCAGTCGTTGGCCTGGATGTCGGTGTCGGTGGTGAACAGGTTCGCCACGTCGACGTCGCCCTTCTTCAGGGCGCCCTTGACCAGCGGACCGGAGGAGTCGAGGGAGCGGAACTCCTTGAACTCCACCCCGTAGACGTCCTTGAGGCCCACCGCGCCCACCTGGCGGGTCTTCACCTCGGGCGCCGCGCCCAGGACCAGCTTGCCGTTCTGCTTCTTCAGGTCGGCGAGGGAGGCCAGCCCGTACTTCTTCGCCGTCTCCTTGGTGACGACGAAGGCGTCCGAGTCCTCGGCCATGCCGTACGGCAGTACCTGGAGGCCGGCCGGGAGGGCGACGGCGAGGGCGTTCTGCATCGCGCCCTCCTCCGTGGCCGTCGCCTTCGGGTCGAGGTAGTGCAGCAGGGCGCCCTGGTACTCGGGGAGCAGGTCGATGTCGCCGCCCCTGAGCGCGGGGATGAGGATCTCGCGGGTGCCGAGGTTGGGGCGGACCTTCACCTTCACACCGGCCGCTTCCAGGACGGCCGCGTAGAGGTAGCCCAGTACCTGGTTCTCGGTGAAGTTGGCGGTGCCGATGGTGACCCCGCCCTTGCTGGAGCCGCCGCCGGCGGAGGTGGTGCCCTCGTTGTCGAGGGAGGTGATGCCGCTCGCGCAGGCGGTCAGGGCGGGGACGGTCGCGGCCGCGAACAGGCCGCCGAGGATCGTGCGTCGGTTCATTTCGCTGACTTCCCTAGGCGGTCTGTGCGGGGCGGTGTCGGAAGAGGAGCCGCTGGAGGCCGGAGAGGGCCAGGTCCAGGGCGATGGCGACGGCGGCGACCAGGACCGCGCCGCCGAGCACCTGGACGAGGTCGCGCTGGGCGAGGCCGTCGAAGACGTAGCGGCCGAGACCGCCGAAGGAGACGTACGCGGCGACGGTGGCCGTGGCGACGACCTGGATGAGCGCGAGGCGCAGGCCGGTCATGATCAGCGGGAGGGCCAGCGGCAGCTCCACCTGGAGCATGACCTGGTGGCCCCGCATGCCCTGGCCGCGTGCCGCGTCCTTCACGTCCGGGTCGACGGCCGTCATCCCGGCGTAGGTGTTGGTGACGATCGACGGGACCGCCAGGGCGACCAGCGCGACGTAGACGGGCAGCATCGACAGTCCGCTCGCCAGGAAGACGAGGACGACCAGGCCGACGGTCGGCAGCGCGCGGCCGAAGGAGGCCAGGTTGATCGCGAGGAACGCGCCCCGGCCGGTGTGGCCGATCAGCAGGCCGAGGGGAAGGCCGATCGCGGCCGCGATGAGCGTGGCCAGCAGCGAGTACTGGAGGTGTTCGGCGAGGCGGTGCGCGATGCCGTCCGAGCCGGACCACTGGGCGCCGCTGGTCAGCCAGCTGCCGAGGTTCTTGAACAGTTCGTACATCAGGCTCGCCGCCTCTTCCACGGGGTGAGGAGGTACTGGACGCCGACCAGCAGCGCGTCGGCGACGACCGCCAGAAGGATCGTGAGGACCACTCCCGCGATCACCGGCGTCGGGAAGTTGCGCTGGAAGCCGTCGGTGAAGAGCTGGCCGAGACCGCCGTCGCCGATGTAGGTGGCGACGGAGACCAGGGAGATCGACATGACCGTCGCGATGCGGACGCCCGCCATGATCACGGGCAGCGCGAGCGGGAACTCGACGGTGAGGAGCGTGCGCAGGGGGCGCGTGCCCATCGCCTTGGCCGCCTCCTTGGTCTTCGCGGGCACCGAGTCGAGCCCTTCGACCGTGTTCCGCAGCAGCACGACCAGGGTGTAGACGGTCAGGCCGATGACGGTGGTGGTGCGGGTCAGGCCGCTGACCGGCAGCAGCAGCACGAAGATCGCGATCGACGGGATCGTGAACAGGACGTTGGACAGGCCGAGCAGGAAGCCGCGCAGGGGGCGGACCCGGTGGGCGACCACCGCGAGGGGGAGGCTGATCAGCAGGCCGAGGAGGACGGCGGTCAGCGCGGCCTGGAGGTGGGAGATCGTGAGGGTGGTCAGGTCGTCGGTGTGCCCGGATATCCAGGACCAGTCGATGCTCATGCGGCCACCCGTGCCTCGGTGTGGGCCCGGCCGGCGTGGGTGTGGATGTCGTCGCGGGACGTCACGCCGGTGAGGACGCCGGCGGCGTCGACCCGCGCGACCAGTCCGGTGGGCGCGGCGACCGACTCGTTGAGCGCCGACAGCAGGGAGTCGGAGTCCTTGAGCGGCCGGACGGGTACGTCGGTTCCGGCAGTTCCGTCGGCGGTCTTCGACGTCCAGCGCAGCGGCTTGCGCGCCTCGTCGAGTACGAGGCTCCAGGCGCCGCCCTCGGGGGCCGGGCCCTGCGGGACGTCCGCGAGGGTCTTCAGCGAGAGCAGCTTCAGGCCCCGCTCGGCGCCGAGGAAGTCGGCCACGAAGTCGTCGGCGGGGCGGGCGAGCAGCTCGGCGGGCGAGGCGCACTGGACCAGGTGGCCGCCGGTGCGGAACACGGCGATCTGGTCGCCGAGCCGGACGGCCTCGTCGATGTCGTGCGTGACGAAGACGATGGTCTTGCTCAACTCCTTCTGGAGCCTGAGCAGTTCGTCCTGGAGCTGGGTGCGGACCACCGGGTCGACCGCGCCGAAGGGCTCGTCCATGAGGAGCACCGGCGGGTCGGCGGCGAGCGCGCGGGCGACCCCGACGCGCTGCTGCTGGCCGCCGGACAGCTGGTGCGGGTAGCGCTTCCCGGCGTCGGCGGACAGGCCGACGGTCTCCAGCAGTTCGGCCGCGCGGGCGCGGGCCCTGCGGCGGCCGTGGCCCAGCAGCAGCGGCACGGTGGCGATGTTGTCGAGCACCGTGCGGTGCGGGAAGAGCCCCGACTGCTGGATGACGTATCCGATGGAGCGGCGCAGCTCGGCCGCGTCCTGGCGGGTGACGTCCTTGCCGCCCACCTCGATGGTTCCGGAGGTCGGGTCGACCATGCGGTTGATCATCCGCAGGGTGGTCGTCTTGCCGCAACCGGAGGAACCGACCAGCACGGTCACGCCGCCCTCCGGCATGTGGAGGGAGAGATCGTGGACTGCCGTCGTGCCGTTGGGGAAGCGCTTGTGGACCGCGTCGAACTGGATCATGAGTTGTCCCTTGCCCGGCTGTATAACGTCATGCAGAGTTCTCGGTAGATGAATAGCTTGTCAACGGTTCGGTGTTAATCCGAGGTAACGGATGACCGACAGGCAAGATCGAGTGTCCGGATTGATGGGAGTTCGTAGCCTTATGTCGTCTCGAATGATGGACGCCCCTTCCGGGGCGGGCTCCGGTCTCGTCGTCCTCGACGGGATCGCCCTCGGCGTCGCGGACGTCGCCCGCCTCGCCGACCGGGCCGCCCGCCCGGTCCCCGGCACCGACGCGACGAAGCGGATGACCGAGTCCTGGGACGCCGCCCGCCGGATCGCCGCCACCGGTCGCGTCTACGGCCGCTCCACCGGAGTCGGCGCCAACCGGAACGAGGACGTGCCCACCGAAGCGGCCGCCGAGCACGGCCTGCGCCTGCTGCGCAGCCACGCCGGCGCCATCGGCGAGGAACTGCCCGCCCGCCAGGTCCGGGCCATGCTCGCCGTCCGCGCCAACCAACTGCTCGCCGGCGGCGCCGGCCTCAGGCCCGGCGTCGTCACGGCCCTGTGCGAGGCGCTGGAGAGCGGGGCGTATCCGGTCGTCAACGAGTTCGGCTCGGTGGGGACCGGCGACCTGGCGGCGCTGGCACAGGTCGGGCTCGCGCTGGTGGGGGAGCATCCGTGGCGCGGCACCGGGATCCCCGAACCGCAGCAGCTCGACAACAACGACGCGCTCGCGCTCATCAGCAGCAACGCCCTCACCCTCGGCCAGTCCGCCCTCGCCCTGCACGAACTGCGCGGACTCCTGGAGGCCACCCAGGTCGTCGCCGCGCTCTCGCTGCTCGCCGTGGACGGCTCGCACGAGGCGTACGCCGCCCCCGTGCACGCCGCCCGCCCGCACCGCGGGTCCACCGAGGTCGCCCGCCGGATGCGGGAGCTGATCGGCGCGCAGGACCGGCCCACGCCACCCCTCGGCAGGATCCAGGACCCCTACGGCTTCCGCTGCCTGCCCCAGATCCACGGCCCCGCGCACGACGCCGCCGACGCCCTGGAGGACGTGGTCGGCATCGAGATCAACGCGGCCGCCGAGAACCCGCTCATCTCCCCCGAGGACATGACCGCCTACCACCACGGCGGCTTCTACCAGGCCCAGCTCGCCCTCGCCCTGGACCACTTCAGGCTGGCGCTGACCCAGGTGGCCCGGCTGTCCACCTCCCGCCTGTCGACCCTGAACGAACCGGCCTACACCCGGCTGCGCCCCTTCCTCGCCGACCCCGAGCCCGCCTCCTCCGGCGTGATGATCCTCGAGTACGCCGCCGCGGCCGCCCTGGGTGACCTGCGGGCCTTCTCGGCGCCCGCCTCGCTCGGCCACGCTGTACTCTCCCGGGGCGTCGAGGAACAGGCCAGCTTCGCCTCGCTCGCCGCCCGGCAGACACTGCGCGCTTGTGCCGCGTACCGTCTCGTCGTCGGCTGCGAACTCGTCGCCGCCGTACGGGCGCTGCGCCAGCGCGAGCTGCGGCCCGAACCGGGACTTCCGGCGGGCCGGGCGCTGGAGCTGGCCGAGGCGGTGCTCGACGCGGAACAGGCCGACCGGCCGCTCACGGACGACGTGCGGGCGGCGGCCGGACTGCTGGACCGGTTCACGGACATCTGGAGGGGGAGCGGGGCATGAGCGCGGAGACGGGGATCGGTGAGGGAGTGCCGGGTCCAGAGGCGCCGGGTCCAGGGGTGCCGGGTCCGGCGGCATCGGATCCGGGGGTGACGGGTGCCGGTCTGCCGGACAGTCCCGCCGCCCGGCTGCAGGCGCTCTTCGAGGGGCACCGGCTGACACCGACCCAGCGGCGCATCGCGCACAGCATGGTGCGGCGCGCCGCCGACGTGCCGTTCCTGTCCAGCGTGGAGCTGGCCGAACTCGCGGGCGTCAGCCAGCCGTCGGTGACCCGCTTCGCGGTCGCCCTCGGCTTCGACGGCTACCCCGCCCTGCGCAAGCACCTGCGCGAGGTCGCCCCCGCCGAACAGACGGCAGGACCGGCCTCGTACAACGAGTACCAGCAGGCCGTCGAGGCCGAGATCGAGAACCTGAAGCACCTCGCCGAACTGCTCGCCGACCCCCGGCCGGTGCAGCGGGCGGGCCGGCTGCTGGCGGCCTCCCGTCCGCTTCCCGTGCTCGGACTGCGGGCCGCCGCCTCCCAGGCGTACGGGTTCGCCTACTTCGCCGCCAAGGTCCATCCCGACGTACGGCTGCTGAACGAGGGCGGCACGATGATCCACGACCGGATCGACGCCGCCGTCCGGGCGGGCGCCTCGGCCCTGCTCTGCTTCGCGCTGCCCCGGCATCCGCGCGAGGTCGTCGACACCCTCGGCTATGCCCGGGAGGCGGGGCTGAGCGTGGTGACGGTCGCCGACTCCGCGTTCGCGCCGGTCGCCAAGGTCTCCGACCTGCTGCTGCCGGCCGCCGTCGGCACCGGACTCGCCTTCGACACGGCGTGCGCGCCGATGCTGCTCGGGCGGGTGCTGCTGGAGGCGATGTGCGACGACCTGCCCGACGCGCAGGCCCGGCTGGAGGAGTTCGACGCGCGGGCGGCGGCGCGGGGGCTCTTCGTCGAGTAGGCCGCCGCTTGCGGAGGGCGCGGTTTTTCGGGGCGTTCTCTCAGACTCGTCTCACGTTCGCTCACTAGTCTGAGCGGTCACGAGACTGTGCCGGAGAGACCAGGAGGCGGACGTGGCGCGCGGAGGGCAGGGGCTGGCTCGGGTGGCCGTCGTCGTACGGGCCGGAGCCGCGCCGTTGTGGTGGTGCGGGGTGTTCGCGGCGGGGGTCGGGGTTCTGGTGCCCGGCCTCACCGGACGGCGGATCGGGGTGCTGGCCGGGGCCGCCCTGTTCATCGTCGCCGTCGCCGTGGTGGCGTGGCGCGGCCGCAGGAGGATCACCGGACTCGGACAGGGCGCCGCCCGGGCCGGCAAGCACGACGTGCTCCAGGACCGGGCGGTGACCGTGCGCACCTGGCGGCGCGGGCACCGCTGGTGGCTGCTGCTCGCCTTCGTGGCCGCGCTCGGCAGCTCCTTCGCGGTCCCCGCGGCCGCCGGACTGCTGCTCGCCGGCTGGGGGACGGGACTGCGGCTGAAGGCCGCCTGGCTCGGACGGCGCGAGCGGGCCGAGGACGCACTGCTGTGGGTGCGCGTCGACTGGCTGGACCGGCGCGGCGGACGTCCGGCGGGCAAGGCCGTCAAGGCGTACCGCAGCACCGGCATCGCGGCCGGCGACGCGGCCCCGGGCGGGTCCCGCCGCCGCACCGCGGCGCTGGTCTAGGCACGGACCGGTCAGGCCGGTCCGGCACGTCCGGCCGGTCGGGCTATACCTCGAGGTCCTCCTCGATCTTCTTCAACTGGTGGCGGGCCATCGCCAGGTTGGCCCGCTTGGCGTCGAGGACCAGGTACATGAAGAGCCCGTTGCCGCCGCGGCCGCTGATCAGCCGGATCAGGTGGTACTGGTCGTTCAGCGTGATCAGGATGTCCTCGATCTGGCCCTTGAGTCCGAGGTGCTCCATGGTGCGCATCTTGGCGCGCACCACGTCGGTGTTCCCGGCGGCGGCGACGTTCAGGTCGAAGGTCTTGCTGCCGCCCATCGTGCCCAGCGCCATGCCGCTGGTGTAGTCGACGAGCGCCACTCCGGTCGCGCCCTCGATCGAGGCGAGACACTCTTTCAGTGTGGTTTCGGTGTTGGCCATGCTGTGCTCCTCGGTTCCTTCTCAACTTTCCGTGGTGGTGCGCGCGTTGGTGGTGGCCGATCCGCGCGCCGATCTGGTCCGTACGATGGGTGGCTTGGCGGGCGTCCGGACGGGCGCCTTCGTGGGGGTCTTCGCCGGCGCCCTGGCCGGTGGCGGGGCGGCGGCCTTGGCCTCCCGCGCCTTCGCCTCCCGCGCGTCGACGAGCTCCCCGATGCGGGCCCCGGCCCGGCGGCCCTCCAGATGCAGCCGGCCGACGTTGACGCGGTCCTGCGCGAGCAGGGTCAGCACGGCGCTCTCACCGGCCGCGTAGGTCGCGACGTAGCCGTAGACCCCGCGCACGAGCAGCTCGCGGAAGTCGCCCTGGCCGGTGGTGTCCGCCATCCGCACCGCGACGCCGAGGGCGGCGGCGGTCAGGGCGGCCACCACCTCCGGCTCCACGCCGGGCGTGTCGTGGGCGAGGACGAGACCGTCCACGCCGGCCGTCAGGGCGCCGGTCAGCTGGGGCACCCGGGCCCGCAGCCGCCGGAGTTCGTCGAGTATCTCTGGCTCGGACACCATCAGCTCGCTCCTCTCGGCGCGCGGTCGCTGCCGTTCAAAGGGCCTCCAGCGCATCCCTGAGCCTCTTCAGCAAGGTGATGTCGGGGTCGTTGACACGGGGCAGGGTGATGCCCGGTGGCGGGTCGGGGTCGGGGGCGACGGGACTCATGGCGGGACCTGCGGCCGGCCCGGGGTGGAGCGGGGGCGCGGCCGGCGGCGGGCGGTGCTGCCGGGGCGGCGGGAAGAGGGCGGTCAGCAGCCCCGCCGCCGCCAGCCGCCGGACGTCCACCAGGGTGTGGAAGGCCTGCCGGCCCAGCGCCCGGGCTATGTCCGACGCGGTGCGTACGCCGTCCACCGAGGCGAGCACCGCGCTCTGCCGCGCGGTCGGGGCGGGCGCCGCGACGGTCTCGGCCCGCCGCAGCGGCGCCCCGTCGGTCAGCGGGTCCGGCCACAGCCGGTGCAGCAGCTCACGCCGGCGCAGCGTCTCGCGCTCGACCGCCTCGACCGGGACCGGCCGGAGCGTGCCCAGCCAGTGCCCGGCGCCGTACCGGAAGCGGCCGGGAGTGCTGCTGGGGGTGAGCGCGAAGTACGCCGCGTCGAAGACCGCCTCCAGATGGCACAGTTCCAGCGCGCCGCGCGGGACGCGGCCGGCGTCGAGCAGCAGCCGGGCGACGCCGTACTCCTCGTCGGCACGGTCCACCGCGTCCTGCCAGACGGCGGGGGCGAGGGTGCCGTGGGCCAGGAGGAGCACGTCGAGGCCCGGGGCGAGGGGGCTCTCGGCGTGCACCACTCGGCCCTCGGCGAGGTAGAGCGAGCCGCGCTCCCGCTCCAGGACACCGGTCGCCCGTTCGGCCGCGAGCCGGGTCAGCATCGGCGACAGTCCGCCGCCGCGCTCCCGGGCCGCCGACTTCTCCCGCACGGGCAGCCGGGGCGGCGGGGTCGTCCCCTGCGGGGTCGTTCTCACCGCGGTCACCCCAGCACCAGCCGTCCGGCCATCTCGCCCAGCCGGATCCGGGCCAGCGCGAGGTTGCCGTCCGGCCGGGCCAGCCACACGTGCAGGAACACGCTGCTGTCGAAGGACGTCGGTACGAAGCGGAGCACGTGGTAGCTGTCCCGGTTGCTGATGATCAGGTCCTCGACCGGAGGATCGGCGACCCCGCCCCCGCTCCCCTGGCCGTCGTGGCCGTCCTGGCTGTCGCGACGGTCGTGGCCATCGGGTGCGAACGCCCGTTGCTCGGCCGTGAGCCGGGCCACCTCGGCCGCCTCGGCGGCCGCCGCCTCGTGGTCGCCGCCGGGGAACTCCCCGACCGCGCCCAGGGCCAGCCCACTGGTCCAGTCGACCAGCGCGGCACCCCGGGCACCGGGCAGCCGCATGGCCTCCAGGAGACACTCGTCGATTCCGGGCACCGTTGGGCTCCCCTCCCGCCTTCGGTTCGGCTGAGTGATGAAGAAGCTACGCAACGTAGGCGTCGAGGGGTGAGTCTTCTGGCATTTTCCAGCGGAACATGCGGCGGGGCGGCTAACGTGGGTCGACTGACCCCGTTTCGGGCCGAATCGGCGCCCCATGCGCCCCTTCTCCACCGTTCAACACCGGCCCACCGGCGCGCGTCAACGGCGCGCATGTCCACGCGGGGTGGTGAACGCGAAAACGCGCGCCCCCTTCTCCGTGCAGGTCGGTTAGGCCGGGCAGGTCGCTTCCGCACGCCGTGGTCCCGGGGTCATGACGCGATGTCATGGCCCCGATGTATTGACTAGTCCTATTCATCGAGTCAGGATGTGAATAACAACAGCAACAACCGCCGGGATCACCCATCCGCAAGGAGGCAGACCATGTCAGGACCCCGCCCCGTACGAGCGCCACGCGGTACGGAACTGAGCGCCCTGGGATGGCAGCAGGAAGCCGCCCTGCGGATGCTCCAGAACAACCTCGACCCCGAGGTCGCCGAGCACCCCGACAAGCTCGTCGTCTACGGCGGCACGGGCAAGGCGGCCCGCGACTGGCGCTCCTTCGACGCGATGGTCCGCACGCTCAGGACCCTCAAGCAGGACGAGACCATGCTGGTGCAGTCCGGCCGCCCGGTCGGCGTCATGCAGACCCACGAGTGGGCCCCGCGTGTCCTCATCGCCAACTCCAACCTCGTCGGCGACTGGGCCAACTGGGAGGAGTTCCGCCGGCTGGAGCAGCTGGGTCTGACCATGTACGGCCAGATGACCGCCGGTTCCTGGATCTACATCGGCACCCAGGGCATCCTCCAGGGCACCTACGAGACCTTCGCCGCCGTCGCCGCCAAGAAGTTCTCCGGCACCCTCGCCGGCACGATCACCCTCACCGCCGGACTCGGCGGCATGGGCGGCGCCCAGCCGCTCGCCGTCACGATGAACGACGGCGTGGCGATCTGTATCGACTGCGACCCGCGCGCCATCGAGCGCCGCATCGAGCACCGCTACCTGGACGTCAGGGCCGACAACCTGGACCACGCGCTCCAGCTGGCCGTCGAGGCCCGCGACCAGCGCAAGCCGCTCTCCATCGGCCTCCTCGGCAACGCCGCCGAGCTCGTCCCGCAGCTGCTCGCGATGGGCGCCCCCATCGACATCGTCACCGACCAGACCTCCGCCCACGACCCGCTCGCCTACCTGCCGACCGGGATCGCCTTCGAGGACATGGCCGACGCCGCCGAGAAGGACCCGGCCGGCTTCACCACCCGGGCCCGCGAGTCGATGGCGAAGCACGTCGAGGCGATGGTCGGCTTCATGGACGCCGGCGCCGAGGTCTTCGACTACGGCAACTCCATTCGCGGCGAGGCCCAACTCGCCGGATACGACCGCGCGTTCGCCTTCCCGGGCTTCGTCCCCGCCTATATCCGCCCGCTGTTCTGCGAGGGCAAGGGCCCCTTCCGCTGGGCGGCGCTCTCCGGGGACCCGGCCGACATCGCCAAGACCGACAGGGCGATGCTCGACCTCTTCCCGGAGAACGAGTCCCTGGCCCGCTGGATCAAGCTGGCCGGTGAGCGCGTCCACTTCCAGGGCCTGCCCGCCCGTATCTGCTGGCTCGGCTACGGCGAGCGCGACAAGGCCGGCGAGCGCTTCAACGACATGGTGGCGTCGGGCGAGCTGGCGGCCCCGCTGGCCATCGGCCGCGACCACCTCGACTGCGGTTCCGTCGCCTCCCCGTACCGCGAGACCGAGGCGATGCTCGACGGCTCCGACGCGATCGCCGACTGGCCCCTGCTGAACGCCATGGTCAACGTGGCCTCCGGGGCGTCCTGGGTGTCGATCCACCACGGCGGCGGCGTCGGCATGGGCCGCTCCATCCACGCCGGCCAGGTCTCCGTGGCGGACGGCACCAAGCTCGCCGGCGAGAAGATCCGCCGCGTCCTCACCAACGACCCCGGCATGGGCGTCATCCGGCACGTGGACGCCGGGTACGACATCGCGGAATCGGTCGCGGACGAGCGGGGCGTGCGGGTGCCCATGCGTGAAGGTGACGACGCGTGACCTTTCCGGGAGACGAGCGGGGCGGCAACGGTCCGGCGGGGGCCGAGCCCTCGTCGCCGACCGCGGGTTCGGCCGTGCCCACCGGTTCCGCCCCGCGGACCGACGGCCCACAGCCGGTGGCGGCTCGTGCGTCCTTCCAGGAGATGTGGCGTGAACTGGCCCCCATCGGCCGGCACTCCGAGTCCCGCGGCTACCGCCGCTACGCCTGGACCGGCGCCGACACCGACTGCCGGGAGTGGTTCAGGGAACAGGCCGAGGCACGGGGCCTGACGTACGAGACCGACCGCAACGGCAACCAGTGGGCGTGGCTCGGGGACCCGGCGGCCGGCGACGCCGTCGTCACCGGTTCACATCTCGACTCGGTGCCGGACGGCGGTGCCTTCGACGGACCCCTGGGCGTGGTGTCCTCCTTCGCCGCGCTCGACGAACTCCGCGCGCGGGACGTCACGTTCACCAAGCCGCTCGCTCTCGTCAACTTCGGTGACGAGGAGGGCGCCCGCTTCGGACTCGCCTGTGTCGGCTCCCGGCTCACCGCGGGCCGGCTCACCGTGGAGCAGGCCCACCGGCTCACCGACGGCGACGGGATCACCCTCCCGCGGGCCATGGAGGCCGCCGGCCACGACCCCGACGCCATCGGCGCGGACCCGGAGCGGCTCGCCCGGATCGGCGCCTTCGTGGAACTGCACGTGGAGCAGGGGCGCGCCCTCGACCTGAGCGGCGACCGGGTCGGCCTGGCCAGTGCCATCTGGCCGCACGGACGCTGGCGGTTCGACTTCCGGGGCGAGGCCAACCACGCCGGCACCACCCGCCTCGTGGACCGGCGCGACCCGATGCTGCCGTACGCCGAGACCGTGCTGGCCGCCCGCCGCGAGGCCCGGCTCGCGGGCGCCGTCGCCACGTTCGGCAAGATCTCCGTCGAGCCGAACGGCGTCAACGCCATCCCCTCCCTGGTGCGCGGCTGGCTCGACTCCCGCGCCGCCGACCAGGCCGCTCTCGACACCGTGGTCGGCGGTGTGGAGAAGGCCGCCCGCGAGTACGCCGAGGGCCACGGCATCGACCTGGACGTCGTCCGTGAGTCGTTCACGCCCGTCGTCGAGTTCGACCACGCCCTGCGCGACGAACTCGCCCGCATCCTCGGCAGCGACACGGACCTCAAGGTCCCGGTCCTGGGCACCGGCGCCGGACACGACGCCGGAATCCTCTCCGGGACCATCCCGACCGCCATGCTGTTCGTGCGCAACCCCACGGGCGTCTCGCACTCCCCGGCCGAGTTCGCCGCCGAGGACGACTGCGTGGCCGGGGTGCACGCCCTCGCCGACGTACTGGAAGGACTGGCCTGCCGGTGACCCCCACGCAGCGGACACGGACGTACTGGCTGGAGCACGCCTGGCTCGGCACGAACGTCGAGCCGGGCGTCGCCCTGGAGGTGACGGACGGCCGCATCACCGCCGTCCGGACGGGCGTCGACACCCCGCCGCCCGGCGCCGAGATCCTGCGCGGCCTCACCCTGCCCGGCCTGGCGAACGCCCACAGCCACGCCTTCCACCGGGCCCTGCGCGGCACCGTCCAGGTCGGCTCCGGCACCTTCTGGACCTGGCGCGAGGTCATGTACTCCGTCGCCGACCGGCTCACCCCGGACACCTATCACCAGCTGGCCCGTGCCGTGTACGCCGAGATGGCGCTGGCCGGCATCACCGCCGTCGGTGAGTTCCACTACCTGCACCACGCGCCCGGCGGCACCCCCTACGCCGATCCCAACGCCATGGGCGAGGCCCTGATCGAGGCCGCCGCCGAAGCCGGTGTCCGGATCACCCTCCTCGACACCGCCTATCTGTCCGCCGGCTTCGGACAGCCCCCCAACGCCCACCAGCTCCGCTTCTCCGACGGCGACGCGGACGCCTGGGCCGCACGCTGTTCACTTCTCAAGGAACGGGATCACGCGAGGATCGGGGCGGCGATCCACTCCGTACGGGCCGTGCCCGCCGGGCAACTGGCGACGGTGGCGCGCTGGGCCGAGGAGCGCCGGGCGCCGCTGCATGTGCACCTGTCCGAGCAGACCGCCGAGAACGACGCCTGCCGCGCGGCCCACGGCCGCACGCCCACGCAACTGCTCGCCGAGCACGGCGTCCTCGGACCGCGTACCACCGGCGTCCACAACACCCATCTCACCGACGAGGACATCGCCCTCCTCGGCCGCTCCGCGACCGGCACCTGCATGTGCCCGACGACCGAACGGGACCTCGCCGACGGCATCGGCCCGGCCGTCGCCCTCCAGGCCGCGGGCTCCCCGCTCTCCCTCGGCTCCGACAGCCACGCCGTCATCGACCTGCTCGAAGAGGCCCGCGCGATGGAGCTGAACGAGCGGCTGCGCACCCGCACCCGGGGCCACTGGACGGCGGCCGCCCTGCTGCGAGCCGCCTCCGCCGACGGCCACGCGGCCCTCGGCAACCCGGACGCGGGCACCCTGGAGACCGGCGCGGCCGCCGACTTCACGACCATCGCGCTCGACTCGGTCAGGACGGCGGGACCGGTGCCCAGGCTCGGCGCCGAGACGGCCGTATTCGCGGCGACCGCGGCGGACGTACGCCATACGGTCGTCGCCGGGCGTCACGTCGTACGCGACGGGGCGCACACGCTCGTACCGGATGTGCCGCAGGCCCTCGCGCGGGCCGTGGCAGCCCTGCACGCCTAGCGACCACCACCGGCTCCCGCCCCCACGAGGACACGACGATGAGCAGCAGCACCGGCACGACCACCGTCATCACGAACATCGCCACGCTGGTCACCAACGACCCCTCCCTCGGCGACACTTCCCCGCTCGGTCTGGTCCGGGACGCGGCCGTCGTCATCGAGGGCGACCGCGTCGTGTGGACCGGTGAATCAAGCAAAGCACCCGCCACTGACAACCGGGTCGACGCCGGCGGCCGGGCGGTCCTCCCGGGCTTCGTCGACTCCCACTCCCACCTGGTCTTCGCGGGCGACCGCACCGAGGAGTTCAACGCCCGGATGTCGGGCCGCGGTTACACGGCGGGCGGCATCCGCACGACGGTGGCGGCCACCCGGGCGGCCACCGACGGGGAACTGGAGGCGAACCTCACCCGTTTCCTCTCCGAGGCGCTGCGCCAGGGCACCACGACCTTCGAGACCAAGTCGGGCTACGGCCTGACGGTCGCCGACGAGGCCCGCGCCCTGCGCCTCGCCGCCCGGCACACCGACGAGGTCACCTACCTCGGCGCGCACATCGTCTCTCCCGACTACGCCGACGACCCGGCCGGCTACGTGGCCCTGGTCACAGGCGAGATGCTCGACGCCTGCGCCCCGCACGCCCGCTGGATCGACGTCTTCTGCGAGAAGGGCGCCTTCGACGGCGACCAGGCCCGCGCGATCCTCACCGCGGGCAGGGCGAAGGGACTGCACCCTCGCATCCACGCCAACCAGCTCTCCTACGGGCCCGGCGTGCAGCTGGCGGTCGAGCTGGACGCGGCCAGCGCCGACCACTGCACCCACCTCACGGACGCGGACGTGGACGCCCTCGCGAGCGGTGAAACGGTCGCCACGCTGCTGCCCGGCGCCGAGTTCTCCACCCGGGCCGAGTGGCCGGACGCGCGCCGGCTGCTGGACGCGGGCGTCACCGTGGCCCTCTCCACGGACTGCAACCCCGGCTCGTCCTTCACCTCGTCGGTGCCGTTCTGCATCGCGCTCGCGGTGCGGGACATGGGGATGACACCCGACGAGGCGGTGTGGGCGGCGACCGCCGGCGGTGCCGCGGCCCTGCGCCGCACGGACGTGGGCCGCGTGGCCCCCGGCGCCCGTGCCGACCTGACCCTCCTGGACGCCCCGAGCCACGTCCACCTGGCCTACCGGCCCGGCGTGCCGCTCGTCTCGGGGGTGTGGCGGCGCGGCGTACGGGTCGTCTGAGCCGACCCCGGCCCCTTGTCCCGGTCCGCCACCGTCCGACCCCATCCGGTGCCGAGGAGCACGAGCACCGCGCCCACGAAGCCGAGCCACCCCGGCCGGTCCCCGGCCAGCGCGATGCCCACGGCCGCCGCCCACACCGGCTCGGTGCCCAGCAGCAGACTGACCCGGGACGGCGACGTGCGGCGGACCGCCCACATCTGGACGAAGAACGCGAACAGCGTGCAGAACACGGAGAGGTAGACCAGCCCCAGCCAGTCGCCGCCGTCGAAGTCCGCCGCGGCCGCCCACGGTGAGGCACCCGCCCCCGGCAGCGCCACCAGCACCGCGAACACGGCCACCGCGGAGCCCAGTTGGACCGTCGTCAGCGACAGCGCGTCGGCGCCGCGTACCGAGTCCATGCGCGCCATGGCCAGCACGTGCACGGTGCGGGCGACGGCCGCCCCCAGCATCAGCAGATCGCCGCCGGACGGAGCGGTGAACCCGGCGCCCTGCGTCAGCAGCGCCACGCCGAGCACCGACAGCCCCGCCGCCGCCATGAACGCCCCCGGCAGCCGCACCCCGCGCACCCGGCTCTCCGCGAGCGGCGTGAACACCATGGTCAGGCTGATGATCAGCCCGGCGTTGGTCGCGGAGGTGTGCACGACGCCGTAGGTCTCCAGCAGGAAGATCCCGGCCAGGATCAGCCCCAGCACCCCGGCCCCGCGCCACTGCGGCCCGCTCAGCGCGCGCAGCCGCCGCCACCCCACGACCACCAGTACCGGCAGCACCACGGCGAACCGCAGCACCAGCACGGCCGGCACGGTGTCCGCCGTGGTGACGCCCTTGGCGGCGAGATAACTGGAACCCCAGACGACGGCGACGAGCAGCACGGGAAGATCGGCGAGCCGCCCGAGCGCGGAGGAACCGGCAGCCGGGGCCGGCGAGCCAGGGGCGGGCGAGGCAGGTGCGGAGGCAGCGGAGGCAGGGGAGTCGGGCATGGGGCTCCTCATGAGCAGATGACGCGGCTGGCCCAGCGGCTCTGCTGGTCAGAGGGCTGGGCCAGCGTAGTCACCGACGCCAGTCCGGCCAGAGGGTTTTCAGCATGAGGACACCCGACGGCGGGGACCACGTCCCGTGCTCAGGCCGCCCCGGCCCGCCACAACTGGTCCCCGTCCTCGTCCAGCGGTTCCAGCGACACCCCGCCGCCCACGTCCGCCGTCAGCGCCGTCAGGATCGCGATCGCCGGGCGGACGGTCCCGTCGCCGTCCACGGTGAACCGCAGGTTCGCCCCGTGATCGCCGTCCACGGAGGCGCACTCCCACACCCCCACGCCCTTGTCCACGGACCCCCTGCTGTCCAGACAGAAGTCCTGGTCGGCGTACGACTGGAGCACCCCGCGCGCCGCGTCCACCCGCCACCGCTGGCTGGGCGAGCCGGAACACGGGGCCGTCACCACGTCCGTGCCGTTGTCGAAGTCGCCCGCCACCTCCAGGCAGCGCCCGCTGTCCACGTTCACGACCTGGGCGAACGTCCCACCGGGCGCGCGGGTCGGTGACGGCGTGGGCTTCGGCTCCGGCGGGGCGCTCGTGCGGGAGGGGGACGGACTCGGCGTCGGCGACGGCGAAGGGGAGGCAGGGGAGGAGGCGGGCGGCGCCGAAACCGTCGCCGTCACGGTCACCGGCGGGACCACCGACGGCCCGGTGACGACGGCTCCCGCCGCGTCCTGCGAGTCGCCCGAGCCGCCCGAGGTCAGCAGCAGAGCCACCGCCAAGGGCACCACCGCCACCCCCAACGCGGCCGAGGCCAGCGCCACCCGCCGCGACGGGCGTCTCGCGACCGTCGGTCCCCGGCCGCCGGACGGCTGCCGGTCGTCCCTCACGTACGCCGACCCGCCCCACACCAGCAACCCCTCCGCCAGCGCCCCGCGAGGATCGTCGCGCAGCGCGCACTGTTCCTCGTAGGCGGTCGCGCAGTGCGGGCAGTGCGCCCGGTGGGCTTCGAGGTCGGGGCTGTGCCGCGGGGCGTCCGGTCGTACGGACTGCTCGATCAGCCGGCGGAAGTCCCCGCAGCGCGGGTCGTCGGAGGCGGCGAGCCGGTGCCGGAGGCAGGCCTGGGCCAGGAGGTGCAGGGCGGGCCCCGTGCCGTACGTGACGTCCTCGGGGGTCAGGCCGAGCAGCGTGGCCGTCCGTGCCACGGGCTCGCGTTCCACGACGCCGTACCAGACGAGGCCCTGCGTGCGGGAGGGCAGGGAACGGAACGCGGCGAGCAGCGGCGGCACCGGGCCGCCGGGGGCCGCCGTGTTGAGGACGAGCAGCAGTCCCGCGTCCAGACCGCCGGCCCGGTCGTCGAGGGCCCAGTCGGTGGCCACCTGCCCGGACAGCAGCAGCAGGCGGTGGCGCCAGGACCCGCCGGGGTCGTTGCCGCGGGCGGTCTCCCGGGCGGCGAGGGTGAACGCTTCGGCCGCGAGGCGCCGCGCCGCCGGTTCGCCGGTCGTGCAGCGGCGGGCGTAGGCCAGGACGGCGGGCTGGTGGCGGGCGCGGAGCGCGCGCAGCGCCGGGTACGCGGCGGCGGGGGCGGCGCGGAGCCGGTCGGTGAGGTACGCGTCCGGGACGTCGGCGCTCACGTCGCCGCCGTCGTGACCGTCACGGTGACCGCCGCCGTGACCGCCGTCGTTACCGTCACCGTTTCCGCCGCCGTCCACGTCGGCACGGGCCATGGGGGTCGCCTCCTCGCCGGATGCGCGGTGTGCCGCGCCCGGTTGCTGACGTACCGGTCAGTCTGTGGTGGAGGTGACCCTAGTGGCCCAAGGGGTTCCGTGGGGAGGTTTCCGGGGGTAACGAGAGGGTGCGTGAGAGAGGGCGGAGGCGAGGGGCCGGTGACACCGGCGTCCGTGCCCGGGAGAGCACCCGGACACGGACGGGACGGGTCACTCCTCGACCGTCAGCCCCTTCCGCAGCCGCACCAGGGTCCGCGACAGCAGCCGCGACACGTGCATCTGCGAGATGCCGAGCTCCTCGCCGATCTCCGACTGGGTCAGACCGGCGACGAAGCGGAGCGAGAGTATCTGCCGGTCGCGGGACGGGAGTTCCGCGATCAGCGGCTTCAGCGACTCCACGTACTCGATGCCTTCGAGTCCGTGGTCCTCGTAGCCGATGCGGTCGGCGAGGGCGCCTTCGGAGTCGTCCTCCTCCGGCTGCGCGTCCAGCGACGAGGCCGTGTACGCGTTGGACGCGGCCATGCCCTCGACGACCTCCTCGTTGGAGATGCCGAGACGCTCGGCCAGCTCCACGACGGTGGGCGCCCGGTCGAGCTTCTGGGCCAGTTCGTCGCCCGCCTTGGCCAGGTCGAGCCGGAGCTCCTGGAGCCGGCGCGGGACGCGCACCGACCACGAGGTGTCGCGGAAGAAGCGCTTGATCTCGCCGATGATGGTTGGCATTGCGAAGGTCGGGAACTCGACGCCGCGCGACAGCTCGAAGCGGTCGATCGCCTTGATCAGGCCGATGGTGCCGACCTGGATGATGTCCTCCATCGGCTCACTGCGGGAGCGGAACCGGGAGGCGGCGAACTTGACCAGGGCGAGGTTCAGTTCGACGAGGGTGTTGCGGACGTACGAGTACGCGTACGTGCCCTCTTCGAGGGATTCGAGCCGTGCGAACAGGGTCTTGGACAGGGCCCGTGCGTCGACGGCTCCGACCTCGTCGTACGGGGGGATCTCCGGAAGTCCGGCGAGGACGTCGGTGGGGTCGACGTCCGGTGCCGCGTCCTGCGCGATGGGTTTCAGATGTTCTTGTTCCGGAGGGGGTGTCGACGTCGCTCCGCGGGTAGGCGGTGCGTCGAGCCGGGGTGACATGATGTCCTCCATCGTTCTCGGCGTATGGCTGCCGAAGCCAGTGAGCGCACTGCGGTGTGCGGCGCCTCCAAAGCCGGCCGTGTCGGTTACGTGCTTCTACTAGCCCTACCCGCTTTACTTGCCCCGCCGCAAGTGCATTTTGTCCGAGTATGTCCGTTTGTGTGTGATTGTTCGGGTGTTGAGGCGCGGGCCGAAGGCGTAGGGTGCGAGGGCGTCAGGAAGCAGTCAACGACCCCAGGAGAAGAGACGGCATGGACCGCGGGACGGTCGGCAGCGCACAGTCTGGCCGGCTTCTGGTCGAGGTGCGGCAAGAGGGCTCCAGCGCCGTGGTGACCCCGGTGGGTGAGTTGGATCACCACACCGCCGATCTGTTGCGTGAGCCACTCGAGGACTGCCTCTCCAAGGGGCTCAGTCGCCTGGTGGTGGACTGCACCCGTTTGGAGTTCTGCGACTCCACCGGGCTCAACGTGCTGCTCGGCGCCCGCCTGAAGGCGGAAGCGGCCGGCGGCGGGGTCCATCTGGCGGGCATGCTGCCCGTGGTGGCGCGGGTCTTCGAGATCACCGGCGCGGACGCGGTGTTCACCGTGCACGCCACGGTCGAAGAGGCCCTGAGCGACGGGCACGACGAGCGTGACGAGGACGGCTGAGCTTCGTCGTCCGCCGGAAACGGGTGCGAACGGACGTGAACGGGGGGTGTTCCGGCGGTTCTCTCGGGCAGGAGACATCCTGAACCCGAACATGTCGGCGGCAATGCCGACGCGAACGCCGTCCGCCTACGTACAGACCTGCAGTGATCCGACTTGTGAATTGTGAACCGGTGAATCGGGGAATCGGTGAGGTGAAGCGCTGATGAGCACCACCCGGCCTTGTTCGCCGGGCGACCGCGGCCCGGAGCCCGGCGACGCTCCTGGGGCGTCCCAAGCGGGCGCACCGGGAGTCGAGGCCTCCCAAGGGGGCGCGGCGACCGTGGCGTCCGGGTCGCCGGGCGGCCGCCAGGTACGTCGGCTGAGCTTCGACGGCGCCAGCGGGGTCGTCCCGCTCGCCCGCGACTTCGCCCGCCAGGCGCTCTACGCGTGGGCCTGGCTGCCCGCGGCCACCGCCGACCAGCGGGCCGCCGCGGAGGACGTGCTGCTCGTCGTCTCCGAGCTGGTCACCAACGCGTGCCTGCACGCCGAGGGGCCGGACGCGATGGTCCTCACCTGCGACAACAAGGTGATCCGTGTCGAGGTCTCGGACCGCGGCACGGGCCAGCCGGCCCCCCGCACCCCGCACCGGGCGGGCCGCCCCGGCGGCCACGGCATGTTCATCGTCCAGCGTCTCTGCCTGGACTGGGGTGTCGTACGGACCCCGGACATCACGGGCAAGACGGTCTGGGCGGAACTGGGCGCCCCGGCCTGACCACCCCAGGGCCCGGGAACCACCCCCCCCGGGCCCACGGAACCTTCCACCCCGGGCTCACGGAACCTTCCGCCCCGGGCCCACGGAACCTTCCGCCCCTGAGCCCGACTCCCGGGCTACCTGAACCGACTTCAGGACGAGCGCCCCCCCGACCGACCTCAGGGCGAGCGGGCGCCCGGCCGACCACGCCCCCTGGCCGGCTTGCGGCCGCCGCCGGGGCAGCTCCCGGTCGGCCCGGCCCCGGGCTCGGCTCCCGGCCGGTCCCCGGCTCGGCTCCCGGCCGGCGGGACCCCCGGTGCCTCGGTCCGTCGGTCAGGCCGCGGCCGGTGCCGGGCCGGCCGGGTGTTCTCGAAACCCCCTGGATCCACGCGCCGGATCGCCACAACTCCGGCGCGTACGTTCTCTTCCCTCCTCATCGCCCCGGGCGTACCTTGACGGCTCAATCTGATGCCTCGTCAGTAAGGGCGGGGCGGTGGGAGTGAGGGGACGGGACCGTGTCGTACCGGAAGCGAACCGCCGCGCTCGCGACTGCCGCGGCCCTGGCCGGCTCGGCGGTGTGGATGGCCGCCCCCGCGGCCATGGCCGAGGTCGTGAACGTCAACTACGCCTGCAAGACGCCCATCGGCGACAAGAGTGCCGTGTCGCCCATCGACATCAAGGGCGTCAGGAGCGGCAGCGGCTACAAGATCACCATGTCCTGGCAGAAGGGTGTCTCGTCCAGTCCCGTCGAACTCGGCGCGGGCTCCATGAAGCCGAGCGCCACGATCAGACTGGGCGGCGCCGACAGCGGCACCCTCGAGGTCTCCGGCCCCGCCAACCAGGCAGCGATCCCCGAGAACACCCCCATCAAGATCAACGACCTGAGCGGCACGTACACCCCGAAGAAGACCGGCAAGGTCACGTTCACGGCCGGCGTGCTCACCATCAAGGCGCTCGGGACGACCACCACCTGCACACCCACCAACAACGCCGGCCCCTCGCTGACCCTCGACGTGACCGCGTCGGGCGGCGGGAGCAGCACGAGCGGCGGCAGCACGAGCGGCGGCGCCACGAGTGACGGCGGCTCCGGCGGCGGCCTCCCGCAGACCGGCCCCGAGGACTCCGCCATCGCCCTCGGCACCCTCGGCGGCACCGTGCTGCTCGCGGGCGCGGCGGGTGCCCTGTGGCTGACCCGGCGGGGCCGGACGGCACGCGTCCCCCGCTGACCGTCCCCTCGTACGAGTGCTGGAGCCGCCGATGCCGTACGCCGCCGCCCGTGCCCTGCTGCTGACCCTGTCGTTGCCGCTGCTGCTCGCGGCCACCCCGGCCACCCCCGGCGGCTGGTCGGTCGCGCCCTCCGGTGGGGGACGGCCGTCCTTCTACGCGGAGGGCACGCCCGGGGCGGTGCTCCAGGACACGCTCTCCGTGACCAACCGGGGCACGGGGCCGCTCACCGTACGGCTGCGCGCCACCGGCGGCGGGCTCCGGGTCGCCTTCGCGGAACCGGCCCTCGGCATCCCCGCCCGCACCCGCGCCGAGGTGCCCTTCACGGTGACGGTCCCGGCGGACGCGCCGCCCGGCGACCGCGCCGGCCGCCTCCTCGTACGGGACTCCACCGGCCGGGAGTCCGCCGTCCGGCTGCTGATCCGGGTCGGCGGCCCCGAGCTGGCCGCGCTGACCGTCGAGCACGTGGCCGTGCGCGGCGACCGCATCACGTACGAGCTGGTCAACCGCGGCACCACGGCCCTCGTCCCGCGGCTCGCCGTACACGCGGACGGCGTCCTCGGCGCCGTCCTGGACCGCGCCCCGCGCACCCTTCCCGTCCGGCTGCCCCCGGGCCGCCGCCTCACGCTCGACGAACCGTGGACCGACCGTCCGGCCCTGGACGCCGTCACCGTCCGCCTCACGGTGACCGCGCCGGGCGCGGTGCGGGCCACCGGGCGGGCGTCGGCGCGGTTCGTGCCCTGGGGCACGGCGGCGGGCACGGCGGCCGGCGCGCTGGCGGTCGCGGCGGCCGCGGTGGCCGTACGGCGACGCCGACGCGGACGCGCAACGGCCACCAACCGGGCCGCGGCGACGGGAGCACTGACATGACAGGCAAGCCCCGGATCGCGGCGCTGGTGCCGGCCCTGCTGCTGATGCTGCTCCCGCTCTCGCTGCCCTCGGCCGGCCCGGCCGCCGCCGCGCAGGGCAAGCCGGCCGTCACCCTCTCGACGGCGCAGGCGGGCACGGGCGGTTCGATCACCGTCAACGGCACCGGCTGGCGGTCGCGCACGCTGCTGATGCTGCTGATCTGCGGGCAGGCGACACCGGCCCGGGGCGTGGTCGGCGGCACCAACTCCTGTGCCAACGCCGACGGCCGCGCCGTCACCACCGACGCCGACGGCCGTTTCAGCCGGGCCCTGCCGGTGACCGAGCCGCCGGTGCCGTGCCCCTGCGTGGTGCACGTGGCCACCGCGACCGGAGCGAAGGCGCAGGCCGACGCGGTGTTCCAGGTGGCCGGGCACCCGGTCGAACCGCTTCCCGCGCAGACGGCCGGCGGGCGCCTGTCCGTGCTCAGCGACACCCGGCTCGACGGCTCCGGCTCCCTGCTGACCTGGTTCGGCGCGCCGCCCTCCCGCACCCTGGCCTTCACCGTCGGCAACGTGGGCACCGCGGCCGTCGAGAACCCCGTCTTCCAGGTCGGCACCGCCCATGGGGTGTTCTCCCCGCAGTGGGACGAGCGGCAGTGGCACGGCACGCTCGGCCCCGGCGAGAAGACCCGCGTCGAACTGCCCGTCGAACTCACCGCCGGCGCCCACGGCGACTACACCGTCTCCCTCAAGTACGGCGGGAAGGTCCTCGCCGAACAGCCGTGGGGGGTGGGCCGCCCCTGGGGCGTGACCCTGTTCTGGATCCTGCTCTGCCTGGTGGTGCCGGCGGCGGTCTTCCGCATCGGGATGGCGGTGGTGGACCGGGTACGTCCGCGCCACGCCGCCCGACGGCCCTCGCCCGCCCCCGGGCACGGACGCAGGCGCAGGCGCAGGCCGGCGATCGCGCTCCCGGGAACCGAGCCACCCCCCACCCCGAACGCGACCCTGCCGTGGTTCACCCCGGACACCGGTCCGGGCCCGGCGGGCCGGCTCTCCGCACCGCACGAAGACCATCCGACGAGTCCCACGACTCCCACGACTCCCGGCAGGAAGGGATCCACGTGAGTGAGAGAGCCGTATCACCTGACCGTGCGCCCGCGCGGAAGCGAGCGGCAGCGGCGGGCGCCGCCGTCCTGTTGACCGGGGCGGCCGTCCTGCTGGGCGTGAGCGCCGGGCAGGCCCAGGCCGCCGAGGTGGCCTACGCCACCAAGTGCGTTCCGCCCTCGGGCATCGGTCTGCCCGACGTCAACGGCACCACCAAGGTCGAGATCACCGCACCGGCGACGGCGAAGGTCGGCGACACCGTCGACGTCGTCTGGAAGTTCACCCAGGCCGCGTCGAAGAACCCCGACATCATCGACCTGCCCGCGAACTCGGTCCAGCCGTCCGGCACCCTCGAGGCGGCCGGCGCGCAGACCGCCGACATCGCGATGCAGGGGCCGCGCGAGAACCCGGCGATCCCCAAGGGCGGCGCGATGACGCTGTCCGACATGAAGGGCACGCTGAAGCTGACGGCGGCCGGACAGGTGACGCTGACCCCGGACGCGTACGTCGTCAACGCGCTGTCCACGGACACCAAGTGCGCGCCGACGGAGACCGTCCAGCCGGCGGCGACCATCACCGTGACGGCGGGGGAGGGGAGTTCGGGTTCCGGCTCGGCCTCGGCCTCGCCGAGTACGTCCCCCGACCCCTCGCAGAGCCAGAGCCAGTCGCCCTCGGCGAGCGCGTCCGGTACGCCCAGCACCTCCCCTTCGGCGTCCGAGAGCGGCGGTGACGGCGGCCGGACCGACTTCACCGGCAAGGTCGTCGACATCCCCTACACCTGCCAGTCACCGATCGGCGAGAAGAAGGCGACCTCGCCGATCCAGATCAACGCCAAGAAGAACGGCGGGAGTTACGACCTCACCGTGCAGTTCAAGAAATCGGTCATGGACAGCCCGATCGACATCCCGGCCGGCAAGGTGAAGCCGACCATGCAGATCGTGCTGGGCGGCGCGGACGAGGGCTCGGTCACGGTGGAGGGCCCGCTGAACTCCGAGCCCATCCCGCAGAACGAACCGATCGAGATCCCGGACCTCACGGGCGTCTACAAGCCCGGCGCGACCGGTGAGTCCACGCTCTCCCCGGGGGTCCTCACGATCGAGGCCATGGGCACGACCACCACCTGCACCCCGGACAGCACGGCCGTCTCCCTGACGCTGGACACCGCGGAACAGGCGAGCGGCGCGTCCGGCGGCAGTGGCTCCTCGTCGTCCTCGGGCGGGTCCACGTCGACGAGCGGCGGCCTCGCGGAGACGGGCTCCGGCGACCACGGCACCCTGAAGGCGCTGGGCCTGGTCGCGGGTACGGCGATCCTGCTGGGCGGCGCGGTGTTCACGTTCATGCCCAGGAGAAGGGCGAGCTGAGCCGCGCGGGGACGGAACGACGGAGGGCCGTCACGCCACGCGGGTGTGACGGCCCTCCGTCGGGTGCCGGAGCGGACGTCAGTGGACGTCGCCCATGAGCCCCTTGACCTTCTTGCGGTACATCCACACCGCCACACCGGCGATGACGGCGAGCACCGCCTCGAGGGCCACTATGCCCGTCTTGTTGAGGTCGACGCCGGCGATGGACAGCAGGCCGGTCGTGGCGTCACCGGCGGTGACGGCCAGGAACCAGACGCCCATCATCTGCGAGGCGTACTTCGCGGGAGCCATCTTCGTGGTGACCGACAGGCCGACCGGGGAGAGGGTCAGCTCGCCGACGGTCTGCACGAAGTAGATCGCCGCCAGCCACAGCGCGGCCGCCTTGTGACCGCCCTCGGCGATCGACAGCGGGGCCAGGAAGAGGAAGAAGGACGCGCCGACCAGGACGAGACCCATCGCGAACTTCGTCGCGGTGCTCGGCTCCTTGCCGCGCCGGGCCAGGGCCAGCCAGGCCCAGGCGAAGAGCGGGGCCAGGGCCATGATCAGGACCGGGTTGACCGACTGGTACCAGGAGACGGGGAAGTCCCAGCCGAGGACGCTGTTCTTCGCGGACGAGTCGGCGAACAGGGACAGCGTCGAGCCGCCCTGGTCGTAGATCATCCAGAACACGGCGGCGGCGACGAAGAACCAGATGTACGCGGTCAGCTTGGACTGGTCGGCGCGGTCCAGCTCCTTGTCGCGCTTCATCCGGGCGATGACGAGGACCGGGATGACCAGACCGGCGACGGTGATCGGGACCAGCAGCCAGTTCAGCGTGTAGACGCCGGAGACACCGACGACGGCGTAGAAGACGATCGCGACGGCCGCCCAGAACGCGGCCTTCCGCAGGGTGGCCGCCTTCTCCTGCGCGGACAGCGGCGTGGGGACGACGTCCGAGCGGGAGCTCAGGTGGCGGCTGCCGAGCAGGAACTGGGCGAGGCCCAGACCCATGCCGAGCGCGGCCAGCGCGAAGCCCAGGTGCCAGTTGACGTTCTCACCGATGGTGCCGATGATCAGCGGCGCGGCGAACGCGCCCAGGTTGATGCCGATGTAGAAGAGCGTGAAGCCACCGTCGCGGCGCGGGTCGTCGGGCCCGTCGTAGAGGTGGCCGACCATCGTCGAAATGTTGGCCTTGAGCAGGCCGGAGCCGATGGCGACCAGGCCGAGGCCCCCGTAGAAGGTGCCGGCGTTCGGCAGCGCGAGGGTCAGATGGCCGAGCATGATGATCGCGCCGGCGACGGCGACGGTCTTGCGCGGGCCGAGCACGCGGTCCGCGAACCAGCCGCCGGGCAGGGCGAGCAGGTACACGAGCGACAGATAGACCGAGTAGATCGCGGTCGCGGTCGCGGCGCTGAGGTGCAGGCCGCCGGGAGCGACCAGGTACAGCGGGAGCAGGGCCCTCATGCCGTAGTAGGAGAAACGCTCCCACATCTCGGTCATGAAGAGAGTGGCCAGTCCGCGGGGGTGGCCGAAGAAGGTCTTCCCGGAGCCGGGTGTGCCCGGGCGGACCGAGTCCTTCGTCAGGCTGGACGCCATGTCGTTCCTTGCTGCTCGGGACGCGCGCCGCAGTGGAGCGTTGCGCGCCCGGTGGGGGGCGGCCGGCACCGGCGGACCGCGTCGTCCACCCCCACGCCCCGGGGGAGTCCGCTCCGGGTCTCGGAGCGGCGGACGGCGACCACCGGGATCCACGCCCCCATCGAGTCGGGGGCCCGGCCACAGGTCATTCCTTTGGAGGCCGGCGGGGACCGGCCCGCACACAAAGGAGACCCTCGACGTCGAGCCGACCGCCGAAGGTCCGTGCGTGCTACAGGCGTTACTTCACCATACGGCAGCACAACGCCTGATATGGAAGGACTTGAGACACGGATCACAGGTGATCAAGGAACCGTGGGCGAGGATTTGAAGGTCTCCACCAGGATGCCATCCACCGACCGTAGGTCCGTACCAAGATCGACGGGGGGACGGCCGGCCGCTCGGCACGTCGACTGTCCGGCATGTCCGTGAGTAAGAAACAGCTGGGCGATCACACTTCGGCCGCCGCCCGGCGCGGACTACCATCAGCTCATGACCCGTGTACTGCTCGCCGAGGACGACGCGTCCATCTCGGAGCCGCTGGCCCGCGCCCTGCGCCGGGAAGGTTACGAGGTCGAGGTGCGTGAGGACGGCCCCACCGCGCTCGACGCCGGAATGCAGGGCGGCGTCGACCTGGTCGTGCTCGACCTCGGGCTGCCCGGCATGGACGGTCTGGAGGTGGCCCGCCGACTGCGCTCGGAGGGCCACGCCATCCCGATCCTCATCCTGACCGCGCGCGCCGACGAGGTGGACACCGTCGTCGGTCTGGACGCGGGCGCCGACGACTACGTCACCAAGCCCTTCCGGCTCGCCGAACTGCTGGCCCGGGTCCGGGCCCTGCTGCGGCGCGGCGCGTCCGAGCCCCAGCAGCCGCCCGCCACGCACGGCGTCCGCATCGACGTGGAGTCGCACCGCGCCTGGATGGGCGAGGAGGAACTCCAGCTCACGGCCAAGGAGTTCGACCTGCTGCGGGTCCTCGTCCGGGACGCGGGCCGGGTCGTCACCCGCGACCAGCTGATGCGCGAGGTCTGGGACACCACCTGGTGGTCGTCGACCAAGACCCTCGACATGCACATCTCCTGGCTGCGCAAGAAGCTCGGCGACGACGCGGCGAACCCCCGTTACATCGCCACCGTGCGGGGCGTCGGCTTCCGCTTCGAGAAGAGCTGAGCTCCCCCAGAGGGGGCACCCCCACCGCGGGGGTTGGCCCGACCATGCGCGTCGCGTGGTCGGGTGCGGGTCGGTGGGGTGGGGGCTGGTCGCGCCCACGCGGCGCAGCCGCACATCGGGTACAGCCCCGCGCCCCTGAGCCGGTTTCCCGCACCGGTCTTGAAGTCACCGTCCGGAGGGCACCGTGCGTCGCCGTCTCATTCAGTCCACCCTTGCCGTGGTGCTCGTCGTCATCGCCGTCTTCGGGGTGTCCCTCGTCATCGTCGAGACCCGCACGATCAGCAACAGCGCCCAGGAACGGGTGGACTCCGAGGCGCTGCGGCTGGCCAGCATCGTGGACAGCCGGCTGGTGGGCTCGGAGCACGTCACCGCGGAGATACTGCGTGACCAGGTCACGCAGGACCGCTACGCCGAGATCCGGATCCCCGGCCGGACGGTCATCCAGGTCGGCACCAAGCCCCAGGGCGATGTGATCAAGGCGACGGCCCGGGGCGAGGAGGGCGAGACCGTCCTGGTGCAGGAGCCGCGCTCCACGGTCACCCGGGAGGTCGGCCGCACGCTGCTGATCATCGGCCTGGTGGCGCTGCTCGCGGTGATCGCGGCGGTGCTGCTGGCCATCCGCCAGGCCAACCGGCTCGCCTCCCCCCTGACCGATCTCGCCGAGACGGCGGAGCGGCTGGGCTCGGGCGACCCGCGGCCCCGGCACAAGCGGTACTCCGTTCCCGAGCTCGACCGGGTCGCCGACGTCCTGGACGCCTCCGCCGAGCGCATCGCCCGCATGCTGACCGCCGAGCGCCGCCTCGCGGCGGACGCCTCCCACCAGCTGCGCACGCCGCTGACGGCCCTCTCCATGCGCCTGGAGGAGATCACCCTCACCGACGACCCGGACACCGTGAAGGAGGAGGCGACGATCGCCCTGACGCAGGTGGAGCGCCTGACGGACGTGGTCGAACGCCTGCTGACCAACGCCCGGGACCCCCGCACCGGCTCGGCGGTCACCTTCGACCTCGACGAGGTCATCCAGCAGCAGCTCGCCGAGTGGCGCCCCGCCTACCGCGGTGTGGGACGGGCCATCGTCAGCTCCGGCAAGCGCCAGCTGCGCGCGGTGGGCACGCCCGGCGCGGTCGCCCAGGTCCTGGCCGCCCTGATCGAGAACTCCCTCATGCACGGCGGCGGCACGGTGGCGCTGCGCACCCGTGTCACCGGAAACCAGTCCGTGGTCGAGGTCACCGACGAGGGTCCCGGCGTCCCCGCCGATCTGGGCGCCCGCATCTTCGAGCGGGCCATCAGCGGCCGCAACTCCACGGGCATCGGCCTGGCGGTGGCCCGCGACCTGGCGGAAGCCGACGGCGGCCGCCTGGAGATGCTCCAGGCCCAGCCCCCGATCTTCGGGCTGTTCCTGTCCAGCACGCCCCCGCAGAAGCGGACCGCGGAGGACGGCGAGACGACGGTCAGGTAGGGCGGCCGGGCGGTAGGGCGGCCGGGAAGGACGGTGGGTGGGGTGCGGCGGTCAGCCGACCCGCTGCCCGGCCCTCGGCTCGGGCCCCCGGGACTGCTCGGTCACCGTCAGGAACGATTCGGCGCCGGCCACGGCCTCCTTCGCCGGCAGCGTCCGGAACACCCACGTCCGGTACGACCAGAACCGGAACAGCGTCGCGATCCCGATGCCGACGAACTTGAACACATTGCTCTGGATCGGGCTGTCCCAGCCGAACCCGTACGTCGCCGCGAACAGCAGACCGTTCTCGATCACCAGTCCCACCGCGCTGAACAGCAGGAACAGCGTCAGTTCCTTCGTCCGCCCGCTCTTGTCGCGGTCACGGTAGGTGAAGTAGCGGAACCCCACGTAGTTGAAGGCGATGGCCACGACCGTCGCTATGACGCTGGCCCGCACCACCTGAAGGTCGGTGAGATGCCGGACAAGGTTGAAGACTCCGAGGTTGACGAGCAACCCCGCGCCGCCCACGGCTCCGAACTTCGCGAGCTCGCGGACGACCCTCCTCAGCCCCGAGGAACCATGCGCCATGGTCGTACAGGCCCCCGTCCGGGTTCGGTTTCGTCAACCCAGCCATGCTAACCACCACTCTTGTCGGTTTCCTGTGGTCCGGCTCACGGGCCGGTGACCAGCGGGGAAGAAGCGGGGAAACGGTCGGTATGAGACGGGAAAGGTCCCGGTAAGAGGCACGGAATTCGGCCGCGGTGGCGTGGCCGATACCCTGGGGGCGTGACGTTCCCGGTAGTCGGCATGGTCGGCGGGGGCCAGCTCGCTCGTATGACACACGAGGCGGGCATCCCGCTCGGCATCAGATTCAAGCTCCTCAGTGACACCCCACTGGATTCCGCGGCGCAGGTCGTGAGCGATGTCGTCATCGGCGACTATCGCGATCTCGACACGCTCCGTGAGTTCGCGCGCGGGTGCGATGTGATCACCTTCGATCACGAGCACGTACCCACCGAGCACCTCAGGGCGCTGGAGGCGGACGGCATCCCCGTCCGCCCGGGCCCCGACGCGCTGGTGCACGCCCAGGACAAGGGGGTGATGCGCGCGCGACTCGACGCGATCGGCGTTCCGTGCCCCCGGCACAGGATCGTGACCGACCCGGCCGACGTCGCCGCGTTCGCCGCCGAAGGCCTGGCCGAGGGCGCCGCGGGCGACGGTTTCCCGGTGGTCCTCAAGACCGTCCGCGGCGGCTACGACGGCAAGGGCGTGTGGGTCGTCGACTCGGCCGAGGAGGCGGCGGACCCCTTCCGGGCCGGCGTCCCCGTCCTCGCGGAGGAGAAGGTCGACTACGTCCGCGAGCTCGCCGCCAACGTCGTCCGCTCCCCGCACGGTCAGGCCGTCGCGTACCCGGTCGTCGAGTCGCAGCAGGTGGGCGGCGTCTGCGACACGGTGATCGCGCCCGCGCCCGGCCTGGACGGGGCCCTCGCCCTGCGCGCCGAGGAGCTGGCCCTGCGCATCGCCAAGGAACTGGACGTGGTCGGCCACCTCGCGGTCGAGCTCTTCGAGATCCGGCACGCCGACGGGTCTCCCGGGGTCCTGGTCAACGAACTGGCGATGCGCCCGCACAACTCGGGCCACTGGTCGATGGACGGCGCGATCACCTCGCAGTTCGCCAACCACGTCCGCGCCGTCCTCGACCTCCCCCTCGGCGACCCGCGTCCGCGCGCCGGGTGGACGGTCATGGTCAACGTCCTCGGCGGCGACTACCCGGACATGTACTCCGCGTACCTGCACTGCATGGCCCGCGATCCCCAGCTGAAGATCCACATGTACGGCAAGGACGTGAAGCCCGGCCGCAAGGTCGGACACGTCAACACCTACGGCGACGACCTGGACGACGTCCTCGAACGCGCACGTCACGCAGCCGGTTACCTGAGAGGCACGATCACCGAATGAGCCCAGTTGTAGGCATCGTCATGGGGTCGGACAGCGACTGGCCGGTCATGGAGGCCGCCGCGCAGGTCCTCGACGAGTTCGAGATCGCGTACGAGGTCGACGTCGTCTCCGCGCACCGCATGCCGCGCGAGATGATCGCGTACGGCGAGCAGGCGGACGGGCGCGGGCTCAAGGTGATCATCGCGGGCGCCGGCGGCGCCGCCCACCTCCCCGGCATGCTCGCCTCCGTGACCCCGCTGCCGGTGATCGGCGTACCCGTGCCCCTGAAGTACCTGGACGGCATGGACAGCCTGCTGTCGATCGTGCAGATGCCGGCCGGCGTCCCGGTCGCCACGGTCTCGGTGGGCGGCGCCCGCAACGCCGGTCTGCTGGCCGCCCGCATCCTCGCCACCCAGGACGAGGAGCTGCTCGCCCGCATGCGGGAGTTCCAGCAGGAGCTGAACGACCAGGCCACCGAGAAGGGCAAGCGCCTGCGTGCCAAGGTCGAGGGCTCGAACGGCTTCGGTTTCGGAAAGTGACGCAGATGACCTCACTGGACGCGGCCCGCGAGCTCCTGCGCGAGTTCCCCGTCGTCGACGGCCACAACGACCTGCCCTGGGCGCTGCGCGAGCAGGTCCGCTACGACCTCGACGCCCGTGACATCGCCGGCCACCAGCAGGCCCACCTGCACACCGACATCCCCCGGCTGCGCGCGGGCGGGGTCGGCGCGCAGTACTGGTCGGTGTACGTGCGCGCGGACCTGCCCGACGCGGTCCCGGCGACCCTGGAGCAGATCGACTGCGTGCGGCGGCTCATCGCCCGCCACCCGCGGGACCTGCGCGCCGCGCTGACGGCCGCGGACATGGAGACGGCGCGCGCGGAGGGCCGTATCGCCTCGCTCATGGGAGCGGAGGGCGGCCACTCCATCGCCAACTCGCTCGGCACCCTGCGCGGCCTGTACGCGCTGGGCGTGCGCTACATGACGCTCACCCACAACGACAACGTGGACTGGGCGGACTCCGCGACCGACGCACCCAAGGCCGGCGGTCTGTCCGCCTTCGGCCGCGAGGTCGTGCGCGAGATGAACCGCGAGGGCATGCTGGTCGACCTCTCGCACGTGGCGGCGACGACGATGCGGGACGCGCTCGACGCGACGGCCGCGCCGGTGATCTTCTCGCACTCGTCCGCGCGAGCGGTGTGCGACCACCCCCGCAACATCCCGGACGACGTCCTCGGACGCCTCTCCGCCAACGGCGGCATGGCGATGGTGACCTTCGTGCCGAAGTTCGTCCTCCAGGCGGCGGTCGACTGGACGGCCGCCGCCGACGACAACATGCGCGCGAACGGTTTCCACCACCTCGCCACCACGGCCGAGGCGATGAAGGTCCACCGGGCCTTCGAGGAGACCAACCCCCGCCCGATCGCCACCGTGGCCACGGTCGCCGACCACCTCGACCACATGCGCGAGGTCGCCGGCATCGACCACCTCGGCATCGGCGGCGACTACGACGGCACCGCCTTCACCCCCGACGGCCTCGACGACGTCTCCGGCTACCCCAACCTGATCGCGGAGCTCCTCGACCGCGGCTGGTCCAGGCCGGACCTCGCCAAGCTGACCTGGCAGAACGCGGTACGCGTACTCGGCGCGGCGGAGGACGTGGCGCGCGACCTTCAGGCGACCCGGTCGCCGTCCCACGCGACGATCGAGTCGCTGGACGGCTGAGCCGGCCCGTCGGTCAGGGCGGGGTAGTCGGTGTAGCCGACCGCCCCGCCCACGTACATCAGGTAGCGGTCCCGCAGCGGGTTCAGCGGTGCCCCCCGCCGCAGCCGGGCGACCAGGTCGGGGTTGGCCAGGAACGGCCGTCCGAGGGCGACCAGGTCGGCCCCGGCGGCGAGCAGCCGGTCGACCGCGCGGGAGACGGCGTCCGTGGTGAGTTCCGTCAGCACGGGGTTGGCGACGAGCGTCCCCGGCCACTCGGCCCGGATCCGGCGGAACAGCGGCGCGTCCGGCTCGGCGTACACCACGTGCAGATACGCGAGCCCGAGACCCTTCAGCCGCTCGACGAGCGCCGGGTAGAGCTCCGCCGTCTCGTCGTCGTCCTCCTCGATGCCGTTGAAGGTGACGCCGGGGGAGATCCGTACGCCCACCCGCTCCGCGCCGATCTCCGCGGCGACCGCCTCCACCACCTCCGCCGCGAACCGGATCCGCCGGGCGGCCGAGCCGCCGTAGGCGTCGGTGCGGTGGTTGGTGTTGGCGGCCAGGAACTGGTGCAGCAGATGGCCGTTGGCGGCGTGCACCTCCACGCCCTCGAACCCGGCGTCGAGCGCGTTGCGGGCGGCCGAGGCGAAGTCGGCGACGGTCGCGCGGATGTCGTCCGGGCCCATCTCCCGGGGCGTGACGGCGGGCCGGTGACCGTCCGGCGTGAAGATCGTCTCGGGCAGGGGGACGGGGGAGGGGGCGACCGGCGTCAGCCCGCTGGTCGCCGGATGACTCACCCGCCCGCCGTGCTGGAGCTGGAGGAACATCAGCCCGCCCGCGTCCCGGACGGCGTCGGTCACCCGCCGCCATCCGGCCACGTGCTCGGGCCGGTGGATCGCGGTGATGTTCGGATACGTCTGCCCGACCGCGTTGGGCGTGGCGGCCTCGGCGATGATCAGGCCGGCGGAGGCACGCTGGGCGTAGTACTCGACCATGAGGTCGCCCGGCGTGCCGTCGGCGGCGGCGCGGTTGCGGGTCAGAGGGGCCATGACGAGACGGTGGGGGAGAGCGAGCCCTCCCAGCCGGAACGGGGTGTCCTTGGTCGGTGTCATGGCGGTACCGTAAAAGCTGACACTGATGTCAGATTCAAGTCCTTCCGGACCGGGGGCGGCCATGCGGATCGGTGAACTGGCGCGGCGCACGAACGTCAGCGAGCGCTCCCTGCGCTACTACGAGGCCCAGGGGCTGCTGACCGCCGACCGCACCCCCGGCGGACACCGGGACTACCCGGAGCGGGCCGTCGACCGGGTCGTGCTCATCCAGGAGCTGTTCGCGGCCGGGCTGCACAGCACCAAGATCGCCCAGCTGCTGCCCTGCATGCGGGACTCCGACGGCGGCCCCTCGGCCGTCGCCACCCCCCGGCTGGTCGCCGACCTCACCGCGGAGCGCGACCGCATCGACCGCACCATCGCCGACCTGGTCCGCTCCCGGGACACCCTGGACGAGGTGATCCAGGTGGCCGAGGGCACCTGACCGGGGGTGTCGGGGCGTCCGTACCCCGAACGCCCCGTCCACCAGGAAGCCGGCCGTCCGCCGTGCGACGGTGACCGTACTGCTGATCGACGTACGGAGACCGCCATGGCCGACCTCCACGACGAGCCGCACACCCTTCCCGAGGTCGGTGAGCTCGACGACGAGGCGCAGATGGCCCCGTTCAGCCCGTACGCGCCGCTCACGGCCGAGGAGGCCGCCGAGGTCGCCGAGGCCGTTCAGGCCGCCCACGAGCCCGAGAGCACCCCGCTGGAGCGCGCCCGCGCCCTCCTCGCCGCGCACCCCGTGGCCGACGGCTACAGCGGACTGTCCTCGGCCCTGCGGCACCTGCCCTGCTACGACCTCCAGCTCGGCGAGAGCGCCGTCGACACCGACGTGCCCCGCCTGCGCCGGGGCAATGTCGGCGCGTTGCTGTGGTCGCTGCACCTGCCCGAGGGCCTCGTCGCCGACCGGGCCGTCGGGGCCACCCTGGAGCAGCTGGACCTCGCCCGGT
Source organism: Streptomyces sp. NBC_00016 (assembly GCF_045040885.1). Classification (NCBI taxonomy): domain Bacteria; kingdom Bacillati; phylum Actinomycetota; class Actinomycetes; order Kitasatosporales; family Streptomycetaceae; genus Streptomyces; species Streptomyces sp. NBC_00016. The sequence continues at coordinate 5,866,964 of NZ_CP108304.1, forward strand.
CGGTGATCGCCGCCCACCCCGAAGGGCTGCGGCTCGCCCGCAGCGCCGGGCAGGTCATCGACGCCCGCAACTGCGGCCGCGTCGCCGTGGTCCTCGGCCCGGCCACGGCCGCCGCGCTCGACGACTCCCTGGGCATCCTGCGCGTGCTGCACTCCCTCGGGCTGCGCGTCCTCACCCTCACCGGCACCTCCTGGGCGGGGGGCGAAGCGGGGCTGACCCGGTTCGGCGAGGAGGTCGTGCGCGAGATGAACCGGCTCGGTGTGCTCGCCGACCTCTCCGGCGCCTGCGACCTCACCGTCGGCCGCGTCCTCACGCTCTCCAAGACGCCGGTCCTGTGCACCCGCTCCGCCGCCCGCGCGCTGCGCCCCCACCCCGCCAACCTGTCCGACGAACTGCTCGCCGGGCTGGGCGAGGCCAGGGGCCTCTGCCTGGTACCGCTGACCGCCGAGCAGACCGGCCCCGGCCTGCGGGACGTGGCCGACCACCTCGACCACGTCCGCGCGATCGCCGGCCCGGCCTGCGTCGGCCTGTCCGGCCTCTACGACTCCGGCGCCGCCCACCCGCAGGGCCTCGCCGACGCCTCCGGCTATCCGCACCTGATCGCCGAGCTGCTCCGCCGGGGCTGGCCGGAGACCGACATCGCCCTGCTGACCTGGGGCAACGTGCAGCGCGTCCTGCGCACCGCCGACTTCACGGCCCGAGCGGCCCAGGACCGCAGGGAGCCGTCGACGGTGCGGATCGCGGAGCTGGACGGATAGGGCCCCCGGGCAGGTCGGGCAGGCCCGCTACGGGTGCTCGATCCGGCACAGGCAGAACGGATGCCCCGCCGGATCGGCGTACACCTGGAAGTCCTTCTTCTCCCGGTCCTCCAGATCCAGCGGCCGCGCACCCAGCGCCAGTACCCGCTCGTGGGCCGCGTCGATCTCCGCCCAGGTGGCGCCGCCGTCGAGGTCGAGGTGGAACTGCTGCGGATTGCGGTCGGCGCGCGGCCACTCCGGCGGGGTGTACCCCTCGACCTGCTGGAACGCGATCCGGGGACCGCCGGGGACACGCAGGACGAACCAGTCGTCCTCACCGTCCTCGGCCTCGGGCGTACCGCCCAGGACCGCCGCGTAGAAGTCGGCGAGCGCGCGCGGGTCGGGACAGTCGAGGACGACGGAACGGAAACGGGCGACGGGCGGCATGGCATCCTCCGGGCTCGGGCGCGGTATGGGGGGCTTCGGCGGTCGCACGGTTTTGGCGGTCGTACGGCTTCGGTGGTCGTGCGGGGTCCGGTGGTCGTGCGGGCCTCAGCAGCTGCACAGGCAGAACGGGTGCCCGGCCGGATCCGCGTACACACGCCAGCCGCGCGAGCGGTCCTCCGCGTCCAGCGGCTTCGCGCCCAGCGCCAGCACGCCCCGCTCGGCCGCGTCCAGGTCGTCGACGGTCAGGTCCAGATGGAACTGCTGCGAGTGCTCGGGCGCGGGCCACGCGGGCGGTACGAACCCGGCGGCGGCCTGGAAGGCCAGCGACTGACCACCGGGCACCTTCACGTCGACCCAGTCCCCCTCGCCCTCGACGGTGCCGCCCAGCACCTCGGCGTAGAAACCGGCCAGTGTGCCCGGGTCGGGACAGTCCAGAACGACGACACCCAGCTTGGCGAGAGCCATGACTTCCTCCTGGCGATCGGACGGGTTACCTCTAAAGCCGGGTAACCAGTAACGGTTACTGCATGCTCCCGCATTGGCGGTAACGTCGCAAGCATGAATGACCGATCGGCGGCACCCGGGAGCCTGGCCCTGGTCGAGTCCCTGGTGAACACGCTGGACCTCGAGTCCGGCGCGGACGCGCTGGACACGGCGGAGGGCCGGGCCCGATTCGGGCTGCCGGAAAACCCCGAGAACCCCGAGATCCCCGAGAACCTCAAGAACCCGGAAAACCCGGAGAGCGCCGACGCCGCCGGGGATGCCGCGGGCGAGGTGGCGCGCGCCCGTGAGCTGCGCGAGTCGCTGCGCGCGGCCCTGCTGGCCCACGCGGGCCATCCGCCGCACCGCGAGGTGACCCCGCTGGGCGAGCTGCTGGCGTCGGCGCCCCTGCTGGTGACGATCGACGAGCACGACGGCTCCGCCCGCCTGGCCGCCGCCGGAGCGGCCTCGCTGCTCTCCCGTACGGCCGCCGCGGTGGCGGAGGCGCTGATCGCGGGCACCTGGACCCGGCTGAAGGCCTGCGAGGCCGTCACCTGCCACTGGGCGTACTACGACCGCAGTCCGGCGGGCCGCGGGCGCTGGTGCTCGATGCAGGTGTGCGGGGCGCGCGCGAAGATGCGCCGGTACCGGGCGAAGTAGTTCACCGGCCGGGACACAGGCCGGTGGTGCAGAATGCAGCAAGACGCCGGTTCGGCCGACTGAGCCTCGGCCGAACCGGCGTCGCTCCGTAGGCCTCTGCCCGCGCCTCGCGTGTGGCGGTGCCTGTTACGCGGTCGGGCGGCCCATCGCCCGGTACGTCCATCCGGCCTTGCGCCACAGGACCGGGTCGAGCGCGTTGCGTCCGTCGAGGATCAGCCGGGTCGTCGCGACCTCCGCGAGCTGCGCCGGGTCGAGCCGGCGGAACTCCTGCCACTCGGTGAGGTGCAGTACGGCGTCGGCGCCCCGGACGGCCTCCAGGGCCGAGTCCGCGTACGCGAGCGTCGGGAAGACCCGGCGGGCGTTGGCCATGCCCTTCGGGTCGTACACCGTGACCTGCCCGCCCTGGAGATGGATCTGACCGGCGACATTGAGGGCGGGTGAGTCCCGTACGTCGTCGGAGTCGGGCTTGAAGGTGGCACCGAGCACGGCGATCCGCTTGCCCAGGAAGGACCCGCCGCCCAGCGCCTGCCGGGCCAGCTCGACCATCTGTCCGCGCTGACGCATGTTGATGGAGTCGATCTCGCGCAGGAAGGTCAGCGCCTGGTCGGCACCGAGCTCACCGGCACGGGCCATGAAGGCCCGGATGTCCTTGGGCAGGCAGCCGCCGCCGAACCCGATCCCCGCCCGCAGGAACTTCTTGCCGATCCGGTCGTCGTAGCCGATGGCCTCGGCCAGCTTGGCGACATCGCCGTCGGCGGCCTCGCACACCTCCGCCATGGCGTTGATGAAGGAGATCTTGGTGGCGAGGAAGGAGTTCGCGGAGGTCTTCACCAGCTCGGCGGTGGGGAAGTCGGTGACGACGAACGGCGACCCCTCGCCGATCGGCGTCTCGTACACCTGCCGCAGCAGCGCCTCGGCCCGCTCGCTGCGCACCCCGACGACGATGCGGTCCGGGTGCAGGGTGTCCTGGACCGCGAACCCCTCGCGCAGGAACTCCGGGTTCCAGGCGAGCTCGGCGTCCGCACCGGCGGGCGCCAGCTCGGCGATCGTCCGGGCCAGCCGGTCGGCGGAACCCACCGGCACGGTGGACTTGCCGACGACGAGCGCGGGCCGCGTCAGATGCGGCGCGAGGGAGCCCATGGCGGACTCGACGTACGACATGTCGCACGCGTACTCACCGTGCTTCTGCGGGGTGTTGACGCAGACGAAGTGGACGTCGCCGAAAGCCCCCACCTCGGCCCAGTCCTGGGTGAAGCGCAGCCGCCCGCTGGACCCCTCGAACCCGGGGACGTGCCGGCGCAGCAGCTCCTCGAGCCCCGGCTCGTACATGGGGGTCTCGCCGCGTTCCAGCATCTCGATCTTTTCGCGCACGACATCGAGAGCGAGCACCTCGAAACCCAGCTCGGCCATGGCCGCGGCGTGCGTGGCGCCGAGATAGCCGGTGCCGATCACGGTGATCTTGAGGGCCATGGATGCTCCTGGTGGGGGTGTCGTCGCTGCGCGCCCGAGCATAGTCGGGGCTTGTCGGCTCCCCTCACCGGGCAGTTGTCAGGAGAGGGCCCCCTGTCGCCAAGCTCACGTATCACTCGGGTGGGCGGACCCCTAAAATTTGAGTTACTTAACGGTAATTAGCGTCGGTGACCGTAGCGTTTTGGAGCGTGAGACACCTTGGCCGGATCGGCTGACTTCGACCTGTACCGCCCGTCCGAGGAGCACGACATGCTCCGCGACGCCATCCGCTCGCTGTCCGAGGCGAAGATCGCGCCGTACGCCGCCGCGGTGGACGAGGAGGCCCGCTTCCCGCAGGAGGCGCTGGACGCGCTGGTGGCGAGCGACCTGCACGCGGTGCACGTCCCCGAGTCGTACGGCGGCGCGGGCGCGGACGCCCTCGCCACGGTGATCGTGATCGAGGAGGTGGCACGGGCCTGCGTGTCCTCCTCCCTCATCCCCGCGGTGAACAAGCTGGGCTCGCTGCCGGTCATCCTCTCGGGCTCCGAGGACCTGAAGAAGAAGTACCTGACGCCGCTCGCCAAGGGCGACGCGATGTTCTCGTACGCCCTCTCCGAGCCGGACGCGGGCTCGGACGCGGCCGGTATGAAGACCAAGGCGGTCCGGGACGGCGACCACTGGATCCTGAACGGCGTGAAGCGCTGGATCACCAACGCCGGCGTCTCCGAGTACTACACGGTGATGGCCGTGACGGACCCCACGAAGCGCTCGAAGGGCATCTCGGCCTTCGTCGTGGAGAAGTCCGACCCGGGTGTCTCCTTCGGCGCCCCGGAGAAGAAGCTGGGCATCAAGGGCTCCCCGACCCGCGAGGTCTATTTCGACAACGTCCGCATCCCGGCCGACCGCATGATCGGCGAGGAGGGCACGGGCTTCCTGACCGCGATGAAGACCCTGGACCACACCCGCATCACGATCGCCGCGCAGGCGCTGGGCGTCGCCCAGGGCGCCTTCGACTACGCCAAGGGCTACGTCCAGGAGCGCAAGCAGTTCGGCAAGGCGATCGCCGACTTCCAGGGCATCCAGTTCATGCTCGCCGACATGGCCATGAAGATCGAGGCCGCCCGTCAGCTGACGTACGCGGCGGCGGCCAAGTCCGAGCGACTGGACGCCGACCTGACCTTCCAGGGCGCGGCCGCGAAGTGCTTCGCCTCGGACGTGGCGATGGAGGTCACCACGGACGCGGTCCAGCTCCTCGGCGGCTACGGCTACACCCGGGACTACCCGGTGGAGCGGATGATGCGCGACGCGAAGATCACCCAGATCTACGAGGGCACGAACCAGGTCCAGCGCATCGTCATGGCGAGGAACCTGCCGTAACCGGCCGGTGAGCCGACGGCCGAAGGGCGCCCGGGAGAACCGGGCGCCCTTCGCTGCTTTCGGCCCTCCACGGAGAGACGTCATGTCGGGCCGGGCGGACAGAGTGCCCGCTTCAGTCCTCGAACCCCTCCGCCGCCCGCTTCTCCCGCAGCTCCATGATCGCGCGGCGCCGGGCCAGCCGGTGGGTGCGGCGGATCTGGGCCTCCTGGTGCCGCCTCCTGTCGCGTTCCGTCTCCGGGAGGACCGGGGGGACCACGCGCGGCTTGCCGTCGGCGTCGACGGCGGCGAAGACCAGATAGGCCGAGCCGACCTGGGTGGGCGGAGCGGACTCGTTCCAGCGTTCGGCCAGGACCCGGACGCCGACCTCCATCGACGTCCGGCCGGTCCAGTTGACCTGCGCCTTCACATGGACGAGGTCGCCGACGCGGACCGGCTCCAGGAAGGCCATCTCGTCCATGGACGCGGTGACGGCGGGGCCGCCGGAGTGCCGTCCGGCCACCGCTCCCGCCGCGTCGTCGACGAGTTTCATGATCACGCCGCCGTGCACCGTCCCCAGCAGGTTGGTGTCGTTGTGGCTCATGATGTGGCTGAGGGTGGTGCGGGAGGCGGAAGTGGGCTTGCCCGGGATGTCCGGGGTACTGCCCGAGTCCGCCGCGGTGACCTGGTCTGTCATGTCCTCCACCTTATGCCGACGGGGACAACCCGGGACTTTGTGTCAGCTTGGCAACAGCGGGGCCCTGATTCTCCGACGGCCCTTGTAAGGCACACAGCCCTGCCCTGCACACTGGTCCGCATGAACGATTGGCCCGAGGGATGGTCCGACAGTGACCGCGGCAACCGGTACGGCGGCGGCAGCGCGAACGCGCAGCCCGAGAGCCCGCGTGTCATGCGGCAGGTCCGCCGCGGCCCGGCCGCGCCGCCGCAGGGCGCCGGAGTCCCGCCGCAGCAGTCGTACGTCAACGGCCAGGGATACGGCGACTACACGAACGCCCAGAACACCGGCTACGACAGCGGCTACAGCTCGGGCGAGGTCTACGGGGGCGGCGACCCCGGCGGTCCGGGGGGCCTCGGCACCCGCGCTCCGCGTCCCGCGCCGAACTGGCGCCGCCGCATCAAGTGGACGGCGATCACCGTCCTGACCGTGCTGGTCGTGACGTCGGTGGGCACCTACTTCTGGGCCGACGGCAAGCTGAACCGCGAGGTCGACCTGTCGAAGGTCATCGACCGGCCCGAGGCGGGCGAGGGCACGAACTACCTGATCGTCGGCTCCGACAGCCGTGAGGGCATGTCCGCCGAGGAGAAGAAGGAACTGCACACCGGTTCCGCCGAGGGCAAGCGCACGGACTCGATGATGATCCTGCACACCGGCTCCAACGGCGACACGCTGATCTCGCTCCCGCGCGACTCCGACGTGGAGATCCCGTCGTTCGTCGGCTCCGAGTCCGGCAAGACCTACAAGGGCACCGGCCGGCACGTGAAGCTGAACGCCGCCTACGCCGAGGACGGGCCCGAGCTGCTGGTCCGCACGGTCGAGTTCAACACCGGCCTGCGTATCGACCACTACGTGGAGATCGGCTTCGCCGGCTTCGCGAACATCGTGGACTCGGTCGGCGGCGTCGAGATCGACATCCCGCAGGACATCAAGGACACCAAGTCGGGCGCCGACTTCAAGAAGGGCAAGCAGACCCTGAACGGTGAGGAGGCCCTCGCGTTCGTCCGCACCCGGTACGCGCTCGCGGGCTCCGACCTGGACCGTACGAAGAACCAGCAGAAGTTCCTCGCGGCCCTCGCCAACCAGGTGGCCACCCCGGGCACGGTCCTCAACCCGTTCAAGCTCTACCCGACCATGAGCGCGGGCCTGGACACCCTGATCGTCGACAAGGACATGGGCCTGTACGACCTGGGGTCGATGTTCTTCGCGATGAAGGGCGTCAACAGCGGTGACGGCAAGTCGATGAACATGCCCATCTCCGGTTCCACCGGCGGCAACCTCGTCTGGGACAAGGCGAAGGTGAAGACGCTGGTCGGCCAGCTGAAGAACGACGAGAAGGTCACCGTCTCGGGCAACTGAGCCGGCCCCGCGGCGGTATCGGTCAGGGGCACCCGCACAGGGTGCCCCTGAGCTGCGTCCGGGCGACGGTCACATGGTGGCGCCCGCCATCGTGCGGCACATCTCGGCGCAGCGGCGACAGGACTCCGCGCAGCGCATCATCTGCGGATCGTCCGGCATGGCCATACACGCCTCGGCGCACATGTCGCACGCCTTGGCGCACATCGCGCACATCTCGGCCGACATGGGCGAGCGCCGCATCATCATGTCGGCGCACATGCGGGTCGTCTCCGAGCAGTCCATGAGCGCGCGCATGATCTGCATCTGGGCCTGGCCGCCCATCTGCATGCAGGAGCTCATGGTCTCCTCGCACATGCTGTGGCAGGACATGCACGCCTCGACGCAGTCCTGCATCTCCTTGCTCATGGCGGTCATGGTTCCGGGCTGGGTCATGGCTCCTCCTGGGGGTGAGGGGGCCCGGCGGGCCCCGTGCGTGCCCTTCCGTCGTACGCCTCCCACGTGCCCCGCGCCATCGGGCGGACGGCTCCCTTCCGTACGTTTCGCACCAGAAACGCACATCCGCCTAGGAACAGCCCACCTCGTCCCCCCGCACCACTCCCGACTCGCCCTGCTCCACCTGGGCTGCCCGCACCTTGCGGACCTTGTGGAAGTCCGTCCCCGCGATGACCTTCAGCGTGGGCCCGAGGCCCTTCACGGCCCGCAGTTCACTGCCCGGCAGGGCCGTCGCGAGCGACTTCGCGGAACGGTCCCAGCGGGGGTCGTAGGCGACGACCGTGCGCCGGGTCGAGGGCGCGGCCGCGCTGACCGGCTGCCGGGTCGTACGGAAGCCCGTCGCCGCCAGCGCCGCGTCCACCCGCCTGCCGAGTCCCGCCGTGCGGGTGCCGTTCTCGACCTGGACGTGGATCTGCTGCGGGGCCACGTCCACGCGTGCGGCTCCGCCGTCGCGCGGCCGGGCTCCCGCGGCGGCGAGGGGCTCGTCGTCGCGCAGGGCCCGGAAGAGGCGCTGCGCCTTCACGGTGTCCCACTTCAGCGTCGAGCCGAGGCCCTTCACGACGTATTCCATCTCACCGATGGGGACCGTCGTGAACTCGGAGGAGGAAGGGGAGAAGGTGCGCATCGCCCGGCCGAGGTCGAGGAGCTCGTCCGTGCCGAAGCCCCGGTCGGCCCGTACCGAGCCGAGCACCGCCCGCGTCACGTCCCGGAACCTCAGCGGGTTCAGCAGCACCCCGGAGGAGGTGGCCCGGTCCACCAGTGCCGCCAGGAAGCGCTGCTGCCGCTTCATCCTGCCCAGGTCGGAGGAGGCGTCCGTGTGCCGGGAGCGGACGTACTGCAGGGCCTGGCCGCCCTTGAGCGTGTGCGCGCCCGGCTCCAGGTCCAGGCCCGTGTACCTGTCCTTCAGGGGCTCCGCCGTGCAGATCCGCACGCCGCCCAGCACGTCCACCGTCTTCATGAAGCTGGTGAAGTCGACCTCCAGGTAGTGGTCGATCTTCACGTGGGTCATGTTCTCGACCGTGCGGACGGTGAGCTGCGGTCCGCCCTCCGCGTACGCAGAGTTGATCTTGATCGGGTGGCCGCTGTGCTCCTTGCCGGTGACCTGGTCGGTGTGCGGCGGCGTCTCGGCGTAGGAGTCGCGCGGGAGACTGACGACGCTGGCCCGCTCACGGTCCTCCGAGATGTGCACGATCATGATCGTGTCGGTGCAGTGGCAGGGGGCCCCGCCCAGGCGGTAGCGGCGGCGCTCCGTCTCCGTGATGTTGTCGCGGCCGTCGGTGCCGACCAGCAGGACGTTCATGCCGTGGCCGGCCCGCGGACGGTTCTTCATGTCCTTGAAGGGGTCGACCCGGGCGATGTCCGCGTCGAGGCCGGCGACCACCGAGTGACCGATCCCGGCGGCGGCGAGCAGCACCACCGAGAGCGTGGTCGTCGCCCGCATGGCCCAGCGGGGGCGTCCGCGCCGGGCGGAGGAACGGGGTACGCGGCGCCGCGGGTGGGGTCGACGCGGGGGCCGGGGCGGTGTGGTGGGCATAACGGGGCACCTCCGGGCGGCGGCGGTGGGCGGGGGGAGCCGTTGGAACGGTAGGCCCATACGATCTGCCGACCGGTGCAGCGCACCCGGCGGGGCGGGCCGTGTCCCCCGTTCGCGGTAACGTGAGCCCCCTATGAACGCCAAGCCCGACGTGCAGCTCCCCGCAGTGTCCGTCATCATGCCCGTCCTCGACGAGGAGCGGCATCTGCGCGGAGCCGTCCAAGCGATCCTCGCGCAGGAGTACGCCGGCGAGATGGAGGTCGTGATCGCCATCGGTCCGTCCAAGGACCGTACGGAAGAGATCGCGGCCCAGCTCGTCGCCGAGACAGCCTCCGGCAACAAGCGCGTGCACACGGTCCCCAATCCCTCAGGGCGTACGCCCGCCGCGCTCAACGCCGCGATCAAGGCGTCACGCCATCCGATCGTCGTCCGCGTCGACGGGCACGGCATGCTCTCCCCGAACTACATCGCCACCGCCGTACGGCTCCTGGAGGAGACCGGTGCGCAGAACGTCGGCGGGATCATGCACGCCGAGGGCGAGAACGACTGGGAGCACGCGGTGGCCGCGGCCATGACCTCGAAGATCGGGGTCGGCAACGCCGCCTTCCACACGGGAGGGCAGGCCGGCCCCGCGGAGACCGTGTACCTCGGCGTCTTCCGGCGCGCCGCGCTGGAGCAACAGGGCGGCTACAACGAGGAGTTCATCCGCGCCCAGGACTGGGAGCTGAACTTCCGGATCAGGGAGGCCGGCGGCCTCATCTGGTTCTCGCCCGAGCTCAAGGTGTCGTACCGGCCGCGGCCCAGCGTCAAGGCGCTCGCCAAGCAGTACAAGGACTACGGCCGTTGGCGGCACGTCGTCGCCCGCTACCACGAGGGCTCGATCAACCTGCGCTACCTCGCCCCGCCCACCGCGGTGTGCGCGATAGCCGCCGGGATCGTCGTGGGCGCCGCGCTCACCCCGCTGGGCTTCGTGATCCCCGCCGGCTATCTCGCGGCGATCGTCGCCGGGTCGCTGCCGGCCGGCAAGGGGCTGCCGGCGAAGGCACGGCTCCAGATCCCCGTGGCCCTCGCCACCATGCACATGTCGTGGGGCTTCGGCTTCCTGACCAGCCCCAAGGCGCTGGCCAGGAAGGTCATCGCCTCGCGGCGTCCCGCGGTGCTCAGCGACACGCACTGAGCACCGCACTGCCGCACCGCCGTACCGCGCCACCGACGCAGGGCGCGCTCACGAAGCACTTCCGGAGCGCGCCCTCAGGGCACCACAGGACCCGGGCTACCAGGTGTAGTTCGGGTCCACGTGCATGCACTGGGTGGTGTCCGACGCGTTGATCGCCCCGGCCGTGTCGGGCGTCGTGTCGTCCTTCACCGGCGCCTTGTACGCCGCCCCCGAGCGCCAGTCCGCGCCCACGACGACCGTGACCCCGGAGACCTCGGTGGACTTCTTCACCTGACCCGTCGGGATACCGAGGGCCTTGGCGACCGCCTCGGCGTCGCCCTCCAGATCGGCGCTCGGGTAGCGGACCACCGTGGCGCCCACGGCCGTGGCCGCCGAGGTGTCCGCGACGGCCTCGGTGAAGCCCTTGCCCTGCAGCAGGTCCTTCACCGCCGTGGCCCGCCCGCGCACCGCCGCCAGCGTGCTCGTGGACGTCCCGTTGTGCACCTGCACCGCGATCTCGCCGGGCGCGGCGGCCGGGTCGGTGACCGTCGGAGTCGGGCTGGCGGTGGCCTTCTTGGCGTCCTTGCCGTCGAGGGCGATGTCCTCGCGCACCAGACGGAACAGCTGCTTGGCGTCGTCCGTGGGCACCACCCGGCTGCCCTGGTAGCGGTTGGGCATCGTCGTCATCGTGATGCGCTCGGTGGGCACCTTCTTCAACTCGCCCGCCAGGTCGTACATCTTCGTGATGGTGTCGAGGCCGTCGTCCACGGTGATCGCCTTCGTGGCCGCCTCGGCGAGCTTGCGCAGCTTGTTGGGATTGGTCAGCTTGGCGTTGGCGCGCAGCTCGCGGACCATCGAGTTCATGTACATGTGCTGCGCCTTGGCACGGGCCAGGTCGGTGTCGTCCTCGAAGCCGTAGCGGGTACGCAGCCACTGCAGGGCCTGCTTGCCCTTGACGGCGTGCGTGCCCTCCTCCAGCTTCAGACCGGACCCCTTGCCGGTGCTGGTGTGCGAGTAGACATTGGCGTCCACGCAGACCGGGACACCGCCGATCGCGTCCGCCATCGACACCACACCGGAGAAGTCGATCATCATGAAGTGGTCGATGTGGATGTCGGTGAGCTTCTCCCAGGTGGCCACCGTGCAGCCCGGACCGCCGCGACCGAGCGACACGTTCGTCATCTCGTCGGTGAGCGCCCCGTAGGTGGTCCCGTCGTCGGGGTCCGTGCACTTGGGGATGTCCAGCAGCGTGTCGCGCGGCATGCTCACCACCGACATGTTGCTGCGGTCCGCCGATATGTGCAGCAGCATCTGGACGTCCGCGAGCGGGGGACCGTCGAAGGTGTCCTTGGCGCCGCCGAGCTTCTGGTTCTCCGCCGTGTCACGGGCGTCCGAACCGATCAGCAGGATGTTCAGTGCCGTCTGCCCGGCCGAGTTGGCCTCCGTTTGGGCCGCCCGGTCCTTCGCGTCACCGATGTTCAGGTCGTCGCTCTTGATGTTCGCGTTCAGGTGTTCGTAGTAGAGGTATCCGGCCCCCGCGCCGCCGAGTATGACCAGCGCGAGCACCGTCGCCGACCAGCGCAACGCGCGTCGACGTCTGCGTCTGCGATCCGCGTTCCGGCCCGCACCGCGCCCGCCACCCGCTCCGCCACCCGCTCCGCCGTCCCCCTCGGACGCGGTCTCGTCCTGTTGTTCCCGCGCCGCCGGGGACACCGTGTCCTCGACCGCGGGAACCTCCCTCCGCACCCCACTGCTCCCCGCCAATTCCCCTGCCCCTCCCCGCCGTGCGCCTGACACGGGCCCGTCCCGCGTCAAGTCAGACGCACGACGGGCCCGAAGGGTTACCTACTTGGCGCACTCGACCTTGTCCGCCGTGGACTTCTGGACCGTGTCCGGCACGGTGGTCGGAGCTGTGAGCGAGACGCCCGCGCCCTTGAAGTCCTTGCCCAGCGTCAGCGTCATCGTCGGCAGACCCTGGGAGTTCTCGACGCTCTTGCCCGGCTTCAGAGCGGTACCGGGCAGCCCCATGATGGCGGCGAGCTTGCGTGCCTGGTCGGCCTGGTCGGGCGCGTACTCGAGCGTCGTCTTGCTCAGTGCCGCGGGCGCGTTGCCCGCGTTCTCGGACTTCGTCACGCCCTCATCATTCTGCAGCCAGTTAAGAGTTTCCTGTGCGCTGCCGGCCGGAGCGCCGCCGTTCATGACCTGCACCCGCACCGCGGAGGCGGCGGACTGGGTGCCCTTGAGACGGGCCGCCGCGGCCGCCGCGGCCGCGTTCTTGGACGCCGCCGCCTGCTCCTTCACCTCGGTGAAGGAGACATCATCCTTGATCATCTGGAAGACGGTGGGCGCCGTCGAGCCGTTCACGACGACCGTGGCCGCGACCTTCTCGGCCGGGTTGTCGACCACCGGCACGGTGGTGAAGGTCAGGTTCTTCACGTTGAGCTTGCCCAGCTCCAGACCCAGGTCCTTCAGCTTGTCGATGGTGTCCAGCTGGGAGTCGACGGTCAGCGCCTTCGTGCCCGCCTCCGCCAGCTTGATCATCTTGGTCGGGCTGGTGAGCGTGTCGTTCGACTTCAGCTTGCGCATCAGCGCGCTGAGGAACTGCTGCTGCAGCTCGATCCGGCTCAGGTCGCCGCCGAAGCCGACGGAGTGCCGGGTGCGCACGAAGGCCAGTGCCTGCTCGCCCTCGATGGTGTGGGTGCCCTTCGACAGCTTCAGATGCGAGTCCTCGTCGTCGATGTCCTTCGCCAGGCACACCTCGACGCCGCCGACCGCCGTGGTCAGCGTCTTGACCGCGTTGAAGTCGGCCACCATGAAATTGTCCGCCTGGATCCCGGTCAGCTCGGTGACCGTGCGCACGGTGCAGCTCGGCGTGCGGTTGTCCTGCCCGAGGCTGGTGTTGAAGCGGACGTTGTCCGTGCCCTTGATGACCTTGGTGGAGCCGTCCTCCTGCTTGGTCTCGCAGTCCGGGACGTCCACGATCAGGTCGCGCGGGATGCTGAGCGCGGTCGCGTTCGTCCGGTCCTTGGAGACGTGCAGCAGGATCGTGGTGTCCGCATGGCCCACGCTGCCGGAGTCGCCGTAGCCCTCGTTGCCCGAACCGGTGCGCTTGTCGGTGCCGATCACCAGCAGGTTGATGGCCTTGTCCTTGCTGAAGCCACCGGTGCTCGCGCCGTCGTCGGAGACGGAGGTGATGTTGTCGTTGAGGTGCTCGAGATAGAGATAGGCCGCACCGGCCGTACCCACCAGGACGAAGGCCATGATCCCGCCGGTCCACAGCAGTATCTTCTTCGCCTTCGACTTCTTCTTCACCGGCCGGCGGCCACGCCGGTTCGCCGCCGGTTCCTCCGGCGCTGCGCCCCGGCGACGGCGCGGCGACGGCACCTCCGGGTCCGGCGTCTCCTCGGGCGACGACGACTCCCGGCCCTGCGCCGCCGTACGGCCGCGCGCCGGACCTCCTCCGCCGCCGGTCCGACCGGAGTCGGATCTACGAGGCCCCGGCACCGCCGATTGCGGTGCGGAAGGAGTCAGTCGCAGTTCGTATTCGCCGGTGTTCGGATTGAGTACCCACTGGTCTGCGGGGTCGATGTTGTCCGCCCGCCCACGGCCTTGCGCGTCCACGGTTGTCCGAATCCTCCGTCGGGGCCACGCGGCGCCTTTCCCCCTCAAGGCGCTCGGGTCTCGGTCACTCGGTGCGCGACCCCAGGAAGACCTCGTGGCCGGGGGCACCGGATCGCTCACACTAGCCGCCAGGTTCGGCGGCGAGCGACGGCCGTGACAAATTCCACGCCCCTACAAGCGGGCAATCCGCCCTATTTCTTTGAACTTGTGTTCGCCGCAAGAGGTCGGCTTGGCAAGCGCTTTACCCGCAGCCGTCCTCGGCGGCGGTGTTGCCGCGGAACGTGGGAGCGGGCGGAGTGGGCGAAACCGCCCCGGAAGCCGCAGGTCCCGGTGCCCGGAATGCGAACGGACCGTAGTCGCCCGACTCCGCGGGGGCGGGGTTCGTGGGAATTTCCTGAGAAACCACCACCGGCCCGTCCGTTCGCAGCCGTTCGAAGAGTTTCTCCGCCTCCGGCTCCACAAGTTGGTCGCGATTGGTGTTGTAGACGTACGACTCCCGCGGAACGGTCAGGAATTGCACATGTTCGGTGGGAATGTCCCGCAGGCCGCGCACGAGGTCGTACAGTCCGCGCAGACTCGCCAGATCCGGGTCGGTGGTGAGCGAGGACGTGGCCGCGTCCAGCAGTGGATACAGCTTCGCCGGGTTCAGCAGGACGTCATTGCTCTGCACCTTGTTGACGAGCGCCCCGAGGAACCGCTGCTGCCGGTCCATCCGGTCGGTGTCACTGCCGTTCCCGAGGGATTTACGGGCCCGCACGTACCCGAGCGCCTGCTCCCCGTCGAGCGTGACCCTCCCGGCGGGCAGCCGCAGCTTGGCGGCCTTGTCGTCGATCGGCTGCTTCAGGCACACCTCGACCCCGTCCACGGCGTCGACCATGTCCTTGAACCCGGCGAAGTCGACGACCACGTGATGATCGATCCGCACGCCCGTCAGCTTCTCCACCGTCCGGATCGTGCAGGCCGAACCCCCGCTCTGGAACGCGTAGTTGAACATCGCGAACATCGGCTCGGTCCGCTTCCCGTCCGGCCGCAGACAGCCCGGCACGTCCACCATCAGATCGCGCGGGACGGAGACGGCGGTGGCGCTGCGCCGGCCGGCCGCCAGATGCAGCAGGATCGTCGTGTCCGACCGTTCGGTCCCGGAGTCCCGCCCGTACTTCCGGTTCCCGTCCCCCGACCGCGAATCGGACCCTATGAGCAGGATGTTCTGCGCGTCCTTCACCAGCGAGGTCGGCCGCTCCCGCGCATACCGCGCGAGTTCCGCCGCGGCCGCGTCGTCGGGCGTGATGTTCCCGTCCAGCTTCGCGTAGACGACCCACCCCGCGACCCCGACCCCCAGGACGGCCACCCCCGCGGCCCCCGCCCCGTACCGCACCCACCGCCGCCGGCGTCGCCGTATGAGCCCCCGCCCGTCGGCGGACGCCCCCACCCCCGGCCCCAGGGGCCCACCGGAACCCGCCGCTTCCCTCACGTCCGATCCACCCCTCCCGCCTCCGGACCAGCTTCGGCCGTACGAGCGTGTAGAGCTGTCCCTACGACGATGCCGCGAAGCAGGCCGCGAGGGGGGACGGGGGTGAGCCGAACGGGTGAGGCGGACGGGGGGCCGCCTTGTGGGCGGGGGTGTGGGAAATCAGCCCGTACGGCGGCGGGGGTGCGTGAGGCGGCCTGTCCGGCGGCGAGTGGGCAGGGGCCGCCTTGTGGGCTGGGGTGCGGGAAAATCAGCCCGTCCGGCGTTTGAGGACGAGGCCGCTTCAGGGCCGAAGCGGGGGCCTGGGGGCGGCAGCCCCCAGCAACGCCGACGTCGACGCCGAGCACCGACCCTCCCGCCCGCCCGGAGAGCTACCGCGCGGTCGAAGTCACCCGCTCACTCTCCACCCGCCGAGCCACAGTCTCCTCGCCGGCCTCCGCAAGGTTCACGCACAGCACCACGGACCCCCCGCTCGCCAGCGGCGCGTACAGCCCGGCGCTCAGTCCCTCCCACGTGTCGTACGCCAGCCCCGACAGCAGCCGGGAACCGGGCCCCGTCAGCCCCAGCCCCGACGCCTCCGCCCGCGCCCGCTCCACGACCTCGGCCCCGGTGTACTCGGCCCCGGCCACGATCAGCGCGGGCTCCTCGGGGTCGACGGGGGCGTACGGCGCGAAACGGTCCCCGAAGGTCGGGACGTTCACGGCGTAGTCGTCGTACCCCTCGGGCGGGCCCGGCACGAACCGCCGCCCGAGCGGCGCCAGCGACAGCGCGTACCGCTCGCCCCGGCAGGCCAGCCCCGCCTCGAACGAACCGGGCCCGGCGACGACGAAGTCCGCCCGCGCCGGATCCCCGGCGACGTCCGCGACGACGCCCACCGACGAACACGCCAGCAGCCACACCGCCGTCTGCCAGTGCGCGGGCAGCAGCAGCGCGACCCGGTCGCCGGGCTCGGCGGACAGCCCGTCCTGGAGGAGGTTGGCGGTTTTGGCCACCCAGTTGGCGAAGGTGGCCACGGACAATTCGACCCGCTCGCCCGTGGCGTCGTCGTAGAAGGTCACCAAGGGGCGCGCGGGGTCCGCGGCCAGCGCGGAACGCAGCAGGTCGGCCGGGGTGCGATCGGTGGCAGTCACCCGCGCAAGCGTACGCGCCGCCCCGGGCGCCGTACCGGCCACCGGGCCCTCCCGGAGCCACCGGTTCGGCCGAACGCACCCGACGGCCCGTCAATTCCCCGATGGACAGAAATGTATGGATATGTCCAGGATCGTTGGCATGCGCGGATTGCTTGCTACCTCGATCGGTGTCACCTGCGCGGCGGCACTCGCCCTCCCGCTGACGCCGCCCGCCAGCGCGGCGACGGCGCGACCGGCGTCGGCCGCGGAGGCGGCGCCCAGCGGGACGGCCAGGGCCACGAGCCCCGACGCCCCCGTCACCTCATCCCTCTCCGACCCATCCCTCTCCGACCACCCGGCTCACCCGGCTCACCCAGCTCTTCCCGACCTGCCGGACCTGCCGGACCTGCCCGACGTGCCTGCTCTTCCCGACCTCCCGGGCAGTACCCAGTCGCTGCCCCTCACCCCTCTCGCCCGCGACCGGGCACTCGGCGGCGCCGCCACCGACCAGGGCCTGCCCCGCCGGGACGTACGCCACTTCTCCCTCCTCGGCGTCGTCTGGGACGACCCGGCCGCCGAACTCCACGGCCGCGTCCAGGTCCGTACCCGCACCTCCGACACCGGCGCCTGGTCCGGCTGGCAGGACGTCGAGACCCACAACGCCGACCACGGCGCCGACCCCGGCACACCCGAGAGCGCCTCGGGCCGGGTCCGCGGCGCCACGGCCCCGCTGTGGGTCGGTGACTCCGACGGCGTCGAGATCCGAGTCCATCCGGACACCGAACGCCGTACGGAGGAGGCGGCGACCGCCGCCCTGCTCCCCTCCGGCCTGCGCCTGGAACTCGTCGACCCTGGCTCGGCACCCCCCGAGCACGTCCCCGCGGGCCCCCCGCGCAGCCGGACACTGACCACCGGGTCCGGCCCGGCGGGCACCCCGGAAGCAATGGACCCGCCCGGCGCGGCAACCGAGAAGACCGCCGAGACCGCCGAGACCGCCGAGACCGCGACGGCGGCCGAGACCGCCGAGACCGCGACGGCGGCCGAGGCGGGCGAGGGAGTCGAACCCGGCGAAGGGGCCGAGGCGGGCGAAGGGTCCGAAGGGGCCGAGGGGGCCGAGCCCGCAGCCATGACCGCCATGACCGCCATGACCGCCGAGGTGACCGCGGCGTCCGCCGCCAACGCCCCCCTCGCCCCGCTCGGCGCCACGCGGATCCCCGCCCTGGACCGGCTGGGCACCGAACGCGAACTCCTCGCCCTGCGCGGGGCCGAGTTGACGCCGGCCCAGCGGGCGAAGCCGTACATCGGCCCGCGGCCGAGCATCGTCACGCGTCGCGGCTGGGGCGCCGACGAGAAGCTGCGCGAGAAGAGGTTCGTCTACACGACGAAGGTCAAGGCCGCGTTCGTGCACCACACGGCTTCGGGCAACAGCTACGAGTGCTCACAGGCCCCGTCCGTCATCCGTGGTATCTACCGCTACCACGTCAGGAGCATGGGCTGGCGCGACATCGGCTACAACTTCCTCGTCGACAAGTGCGGGAAGATCTACGAGGGTCGCGCCGGGGGAGTGGCGAAGCCGGTCCTCGGCGCCCACACCCTCGGTTTCAACACCAACAGCATGGGGATCGCCGTCCTCGGCACCTTCACCTCCGCCAAGCCGACGACCGCCACGGTCAACGCCGTCGCGGGTCTGACGGCATGGAAACTCGGCCTCTACGGGGCGAATCCGAAGGGAAAGACATACCTGAAGTCCGGGGGTGGCAATCTCTACGGAAAGGGAAAGAACGTACGACTGAATGTGATCTCGGGTCACCGGGACGGGTTCGCCACGGAATGCCCAGGCAGGCAGCTCTACGGCAAGCTCGGCTCGGCCCGCTCCACCGCGGCGCGCTTCCAGGGGCGCTGAGGCGGGCGATCCGGTTCGGGAGCCCCGGGGCCTGGGGAGGCCCCGGAGGCCGCACGCCCCCGGACGGCCGGAGCGCACATCCAGATGGGGGCTCATTCAGCTCGTCGGGGGGACAGTCTCCTGGGACTGGGACGGAACACCAACGGCCTGGAAGTCGCCACACAACGGTCTGCATACACTGGCCGGTCGAATGACGGTTCGACCGGTCCCGGCAGGAAGCAGAGACGACGGTGACAGAAGCGATCCTCCTGGTCGGCGGCAAGGGCACCCGGCTGCGCCCACTCACGGTGCACACGCCCAAACCCATGGTCAGGGCGGCGGGGGTGCCGTTCCTCACGCATCAACTGGCGCGGGCGAGAGCGGCGGGCGTGGACCACATCGTCCTGGCGACGAGCTATCTGGCGGAGGTCTTCGAACCGTACTTCGGCGACGGCTCGGCACTGGGCCTGCACATCGAGTACGTGACGGAGGACGAACCGCTCGGCACGGGCGGCGCGATCCGCAACGTGGCGTCCCGACTGCACTCCGGCCCCGACGACCCGGTCCTGATCTTCAACGGCGACATCCTCACCGGCCTGGACATCAGAAGGCTGGTGGCCACCCACGAGGCGACGGCGGCGGACGTCTCGCTGCACCTGACGAAGGTGACCGACCCGAGGGCCTACGGCCTGGTCCCCACCGACGAGACGGGCAGGGTCCTGGCGTTCCTGGAGAAGCCGCAGACCCCGGAGGAGATCGTCACCGACCAGATCAACGCGGGGGCGTACGTCTTCCGCCGCTCGGTCATCGACACGATCCCGCAGGGCCGCCCGGTGTCGGTGGAGCGCGAGACGTTCCCCGACCTCCTCTCGGCCGGAGCCCATCTGCAGGGCATGGTCGACTCGACGTACTGGCTGGACCTGGGCACCCCGGCGGCCTTCGTCCGGGGCTCGGCGGACCTGGTCCTCGGCCGGGCCCCGTCCCCCGCGGTCCCCGGCCGCTGCGGCGACCGCCTGGTCCTGCCGACGGCCAGGGTCGCCCCCGACGCGAAGCTGACGGGCGGCACGGTGGTGGGCGAGGGCGCCTTCGTGGCGGAGGGCGCGAGGGTCTTCGGGTCGACGATCCTGCCCGGCGCCGTCATCGAACCGGGCGCCGTCATCACCGACTCCCTCATCGGCACCCGGGCCCGCGTGGGCGAGCGTTCCGTGCTCACCGGCACGGTCATCGGCGACGGCGCGGTCGTCGGCCCCGACAACGAACTCCGCGACGGCGCGCGGGTGTGGTGCGACGCGAGAATCCCGGCGGGCGCGGTCCGCTTCTCGTCGGATCAGTAGGGCGAGGCCCCCGCGACCGGCGGGATGGAGTCTTTCGGCCCGTCCGGCGTTTGAGGACGAGGCCGTCCAGGCCGATCCGGGGGACCGGGGGGCAGAGCCCCCTTGCGAGGAGGGGAACGGGTGGGGGCGGCGGGGGCGAAACACCCCCTCGCCCCGGCCCTCACGGAGAGCGGCGACCCCTCACCACTTCCCGATGTCCCCCCGGGGCATCTTCGGCGC
This sequence comes from Streptomyces sp. NBC_00016, assembly GCF_045040885.1. NCBI lineage: Bacteria > Bacillati > Actinomycetota > Actinomycetes > Kitasatosporales > Streptomycetaceae > Streptomyces > Streptomyces sp. NBC_00016. Next base: position 5,887,000 of record NZ_CP108304.1, read on the forward strand.
CCGCCGAGGCGGCACCCGCCCACTCAGCAAGATCAACCGAGCCGCCCGGTGCCGCTGCCCCGCATACGGCTCCAGCAACTCCAGCATCACGGAGTCATCGGCTTCCCGGTCCCCCGCCAACGCCCACCCCACGATCCCCGGCAGATGCAGATCCCCCACGGTCACCGCATCCGCCGCCCCATGACTGCGCTGCACGGTCTCCGCGGACGTCCACGGCCCGATCCCCGGCACGACCTCCAGCCGAGCCTGCGCCTCGGCCGGAGCCATCCGCACCGCCTCCTCCATCCGCGCGGCGACCCGAACGGCCCGCAGAATCGTCGACGCCCGCTTGTTGTCGACGCCCGCCCGATGCCACTCCCAGGACGGGATCAGCGCCCACGTCCGGGGCGCCGGCATCACCCAGAGCCGCCCGTCCGCCGCGGGCCCCGGCGCCGGCTCCCCGAACTTGCGCACCAGCAGGCGCCACGCCCGGTACGCCTCGTCGGTGGTCACCTTCTGCTCCAGCACGGAGGGGATCAACGACTCCAGCACCAGCCCGGTCCGCGTCAGCCTGAGGCCCGGCCGCCGATGCTGGGCCGTCGCCACCACGCGGTGCCGGGGCACGAACGCCTCCGGCGCGTCCGACGCCCCGAGCAGCTCCGGCAACCGGTCCAACAGCCACTCCGCGCCCGGCCCCCACGCCTCCCCGCGCACCGCGCCGCCGGCCGCGGCGACGCGCAGCGTCCCCGGCCCGGCGGGGGTGAGGCTGGCCCGCCACACCGACCCGTCCGGCGTCGCGCGGAACGTCGGATCACCCGGTCCGCGCCGGAGGGGCCCGAGGACCAGACCGAGATCGATCGGCCCCTCCGGCACCCAGCTGCGCACCCGCCCGGCCGCCGAGGCCTGCCGAGGCACCCCGACGGGCACGCCGACATGCCCACCGCGCACGGTCGTACGGGTGGGCCGGGGAGAGAACCGTCCTGACACGAAAAGTCCCGGGTAGAGGAAGAGAGAGGTGCTACGAGAGTAGGCGCACCCACGCACAGGCCACCGCACGACGCCCAAAACGGCACCACGCGGGCCACCGCGACGCGGATACCGACATCACGCGGGCCGCCGCACGACACTCATGCCGGCGCCCCGCAGGTCACCGCCCCGCGCACCACACCGCCCGGCGCGGATCACCGCCCAGTGCGGATCACCGCCCGGCGCGGATCACCGCGCACCCCACCCCACCGAGCGGCACGCCTCACCGCACCTCGACAAAGTCCCCGACCTCGCGCTCGCCACGGGCCCGGGGCTCCTCCGCCGCGTGACCGACCGCCACCGCCCCCATCGGGTCCCAGTTCTCCGGCAGCTCCAGCACCTCCCGCACCACGTCCCGGCAGAACATCGTCGACGACACCCACGCGGACCCCAGCCGCTCCCCGGCCAGCGCGACCAGGAAGTTCTGTACGCCCGCCCCGGTGGCGACCACGAACATCTCCCGCTCGGCCGCGTCCCGCCGCGCGTCGCCGTAGGTGTGCGACCCGTCCATCACCAGACACGGCACCACCAGATAGGGCGCGTTGCGCAGGACGTCGCCCCGCCGCACCCGCTTGGCGACGGACTCCTCGGACTTCCCGTCCCGCCGCAGATCCGCGATCCACGCGTCCCGCATGGCGTCCAGCAGCCGAACCCTCGACTCCGCCGACTCCAGCAGCACGAACCGCCACGGCGTCGTGTGATGCGGCGCCGGCGCCGTGACAGCCGCCGCCACCGCCCGCCGTACCGCCCCGGGATCGACCGGTTCGTCGGTGAAGGACCGCACCGTCCGCCGCTGGGTGACCGCCAGCCGCACCGCCTCGGACGTCCCGAGCCGGAACATGTCGTCGCGGGCACCGCGCACCATGACCCGCGCCCCGGTGAGCCCACCCCCGTCCGCCCCGTCCGCCCCGGCGCCTCCGTCGGCTCGGGCGTTCTCGGTGTTCTCGGTGTTCTCGGCCACGACGACGTGACCCAGCCCCCGCACCACGGCCACGGGCAGCCCGGCGGCCTTCCCCTTCACGAGATCCCCGGCGCCGGCCAGCTCGTCCGCCGTGGCGACGACCGTCGCGCTCAGCGGATTGCCGTACGCGTCCGTGCCCCCGCGCAGGTCGTCCAGCACCCGCACCCCGGCGGCGCCGATCGCCACATCCGTCAGCCCGGCGCGCCAGGGCCGTCCGAAGGTGTCGGTGACGACGACCCCGACGTCCACACCGAGCGCGTCCCGCAGCCCCGCCCGGATCGCCCGCGCCGACGCGTCCGGGTCCTCGGGCAGCAACAGCACAGTCCCCGCAGGGGTGTTGGAGGCGTCGACACCGGCGGCGGCCATGATCAGCCCCTGCCGGTTCTCGACGATCCGCAGCGCCCCGCGCCGGGCCACGACCCGTACGGTCTCGGCGTCGATCGCGGCCTCCCGGTCGTCCGCCCGGACGATCCGCCCCTCCGCCTTGGAGACGATCTTCGAGGTGACGAGCAGGACGTCACCGTCGGCCAGGCCGGGCTCGGCGGCCGCGATCAGCTTCGCGAGGTCGTCCCCGGGCCGCACCTCGGGCAGCCCGTCCACGGCCCAGACCCGGTAACCGGTGTCGAAGGAACCGCTCATGCCCCGCGCACCTCCTCGGCCAGCGTCAGCGCCTCCCGGGCCATCCGCGCGGTCGCGTCGAGGTCGCTCATCATCAGCGGGACGGCCCGGCAGCGGATGCCGGCCGCCTCCACCCGCTCCACGGAGCCCGCGTCCACGGTGTCGACGAGCCAGCCGTCCAGGAGACCCGAGCCGTAGTGCTCGGCCACCGCCGCGGCCGTCGACTCCACGCCGACCGCCGCGAGCACCTTGTCGGCCATGCCGCGCACGGGCGCGTCCCCGACGATGGGGGACAGGCCCACCACCGGTACCCCGGCCTCGGCGATCGCCTCGCGGATGCCCGGCACGGCGAGGATCGTGCCGACCGAGACGATCGGGTTGGACGGCGGGAAGAGGATCACGTCCGCCGCCGCGATGGCCTCCAGCACCCCCGGCGCCGGCTTCGCCTGCTCGGCGCCGACCGGCACGACCGCCTCCGCCGGCACCGACGCCCGCAGCCGCACCCAGTACTCCTGGAAGTGCACGGCCTTGCGCTCGCCGTCCGCCTCGACCGCGACATGGGTCTCCACCCGGTCGTCGGTCATCGGGATGAGCCGGACGCCCGGCTGCCACCGGTCGCAGAGCGCCTCGGTCACGGCGCTGAGCGGGTACCCGGCGCCGATCATCTGCGTCCGCACGATGTGTGTGGCGAAGTCCCGGTCGCCCAGCCCGAACCACCCGGGCCCGGCGCCGTACGCGGCGAGCTCCTCCTTCAGGTGGAAGGTCTCGTCGGCCCGCCCCCAGCCCTGCTCCTCGTTGATGCCGCCGCCGAGCGTGTACATCACCGTGTCGAGGTCGGGACAGACCTTCAGCCCGAAGAGGTGGATGTCGTCGCCGGTGTTGCCGATGACCGTGATGTCCGCGTCCGGCACGGCCTGCTTCAGACCGCGCAGGAACCGGGCACCGCCGATGCCGCCTGCCAGAACCACAATGCGCATGAGGGCAAGTCTCGCAGGCGGCCACGACAGCCCGTCGGCCGGTTGTGGACAACCACCCGCCTGTGGATATCCCGTCCACCCGTACGTGCCGACGGCGGACGGCGTCCGCTCACGAGCGGATCACGAGCTGACGGCGTCCACCTGTTCGTACGGGTCGAGCGCCGCGCAGGCGATGGGGGACCTCCCGGCCGGGTGCAGCCGGGACCGGGGATGCATGGGCATGTCCGTCAGCCCCGGGAAGTACACGTGCAGGCTCACCGCGGGCTCCAGCGCGTCGTTGACGACCTCGTGCGCGTACCCCGGCGCGAACACCCGCTGCACGCCCGCCCCCAGTACCCGCTTGCCGCGCTCAGTGCGCTCGGTCAGCTCGCCGTCCAGGACGGTGAGCACACCGGAGGAGCCGCCGTGGTCGTGCAGCCCGCTGCCCTGGCCGGGCACCCAGGACAGCAGCCACACCTCGTAGCCGGGGCCGGTGCGCAGCCGGTGGTACCAGCGGGTCGTCGCGTCGTACCGGACCAGGTGCTCCCACTGGGCACGGTCCGCGGCGATCGATCGGGCCAGGCCGACGAACTCGGCGACGGTGGCCGGGTGCTCGCGCGGTGCCTGGAGGAGGTGCGGGACTTCGAGGATGTCGCCCGCGATCTGGAGGTCGCTGTCGCTGTTCATGGGATGCGGTGGTTCCTCGGCGGAAGAGGCGGAAGAGTGGGGGGCCTGCTGGGTGTCGCGTACCGTCCGCCCGGATCACGGGTGGAGCAGGAGCGCCCTGGTGTGGGCCGACGGGAAACAGCAGCCGAGTCGCGGTGGACTCAGGAGGAGCAGCCGGAGCGCGTTGGGCTCAACAGCTGGAACGACGACAACAGCTACAGCGAGCGCGGGCAGCACCGTGGGACCCGGCGGAGCCGGTCGAGGTGAGTGCCAAGTTCGCGAGCATGCCCATAAGGACAGCGGTTCACACCTTCACTGTCAACTCGACGCCCGGTATGTGGGACAGGGTTCACCTCATCCGGTCCATCTGCGAGGTGAAAGGTTTGTGCACACGTCCTTCGGGACACATGGCGCACAAGCCGGGCGCGCAAGCCTCGTGGCGATCCCGTGATCCGACTGTGATCTGGTTCGCTTCCGCGCGCGTGCCGCAACGGGATCGCACCTTTGGGCGTCCTTCCCCGTACAAGCGCTGTGCGGGGCCGGTGGCCCTCCGGGGCTACATCTGCTTGTCAAGGTTTATGGCGATTTGAACACTTACCGCATGGCCTTGGTTCCGCAGAGTGAATAAGGGGCCCAATAGCAGATCTCGGCTTGACTCGCCCGGAGCAGCACACTTGTAATTTCACTCGTGTCGTTCAGCCGATATCGGTAACGGCCAGGTCACGGGGACGCGAAAGACAGAGCGAGGGGCGCACATGACCGAGCTGGTGCAGCAACTGCTGGTCGACGTCGACGACGCGGACGAGGAACTCGGCTGGCAGGAGCGCGCGCTGTGCGCCCAGACCGATCCCGAGTCCTTCTTCCCCGAGAAGGGCGGCTCCACCCGCGAGGCGAAGAAGGTCTGCCTCGCCTGCGAGGTCCGCTCCGAATGCCTTGAGTACGCCCTCGCCAACGACGAGCGCTTCGGCATCTGGGGCGGCCTGTCCGAGCGGGAGCGCCGCCGGCTGAAGAAGGCGGCGGTCTGAGAATCGCCCGGTTCGACAGCACAAGGGCGTCACGACATCGCGGTACGCAGAGAAAAAGGGTCCGAACGGCCCGTCGCACGTGGGTTGTCCACAGGCGGCGGGCCGTCGTCCTGCCCAGCCGCTAGTGTGGGCGCTCGTCCGAGACACCCGGCCGCACCACACGGCGCAGGCGTCCACCGCAGTCCACCGAACCGGGGCCCGTACCTCGATGTCCGTGCACAGCCACACGGCAGCCCATCAAGACCGCGCTGCCACACCTGAGTTCCCGCGTCATGTAGTGACCGCGGTGATCGTCGCCCATGACGGTGCCCGCTGGCTGCCCGACGCGCTCGCCGGGCTGCTCGGCCAGGAGCGCCCCGTCCAGTCCGTCATGGCCGCCGACACCGGCAGCTCGGACGACTCCGCGCGCCTGGTCACCGAGGCCCTCGGCGACGACCGCGTCCTGCACCTAGCCCGGCGCACCGGGTTCGGCCAGGCAGTGGAGGAGGCCAACCGGACGGCCCCGGTCCTCACCCCCGAGGAACTGCCGTACCTGAAGCGCCCCAGCGGCTGGGACCCCGTCACGCGCACCTGGCGCGACGACACCTACGACCTGCCGGAGCTCCCGCACGGAGAGCCCGTCCAGTGGCTGTGGCTGCTGCACGACGACTGCGCCCCGGAACCGGACGCCCTGGCCGAACTGCTGCGCGTGGTCGACAACGAGCTCGAACTGGGCCGGGACGACGTCGCGGTCGTCGGCCCCAAGCTCCGCGGCTGGTACGACCGCCGCCAGCTCCTCGAGGTCGGCGTCACCATCGCCCACTCCGGCCGCCGCTGGACCGGCCTGGACCGCCGCGAACAGGACCAGGGCCAGCACGACCACGTCCGGTCCGTGCTGTCCGTGTCCACCGCCGGCATGCTGATCCGCCGCGACGTCTTCGAGCAGCTCGGCGGCTTCGACCGCCGCCTGCCCCTGATGCGCGACGACGTCGACCTGTGCTGGCGCGCGCAGGCCGCCGGCCACCGCGTCCTCATCGCCCCCGAGGCCGTCGTACGGCACGCCGAGGCCGCCTCCCGCGAGCGCCGCACCGTCGACTGCGCGGGCCGCACCAGCGCCTCCCCGCACAAGGTCGACAAGGCCGGCGCCGTCTACACCCTCCTCGTCAACAGCCGCACCGCCCTGCTGCCCTGGATCCTGGTGCGCCTGGTCGTCGGCACCCTGCTGCGGACCGTCGCCTACCTCGTCGGCAAGGTCCCCGGACAGGCCGTCGACGAGATCCGCGGCCTGCTGGGCACCCTGCTTCGACCCGAGCGGATCATCGCCGGGCGGCGCAGGCGCGGAAAGCCGGCGGTCGACAAGGATGAGCTGCGCCCCCTGTTCCCGCCACCCGGCGCGACAGTGCGGGCCACCGTCGAACAGGTCGCCGGCGACTTCTTCGGCTCCTCCGACCCCGACGCCGTGTCCGGCGCAGGCCGGCACGGCGGCGCCGTCGAGTCCGGACCCGGCGGCGACGACGCCGACTTCCTGGAGGTCGAGCAGTTCGCCCGCCTCAAGCGCATCGCGCGCAAGCCCGGCCCGGTGCTCTTCCTGATCCTGCTGCTCGTCTCGCTGGTCGCCTGCCGCAACCTCCTCGGCGGTGGCGCGCTCGCGGGCGGCGCCCTGCTGCCCGCCCCGGCCGACGCCTCCGAGCTGTGGTCGCGCTACCTCGACGCCTGGCATCCGATCGGCGCGGGCGGCACCCCGTCCGCCCCGCCCTATCTCGCGATCGTCGCGACGCTGGCCACCCTGCTGTTCGGCTCGACCGGACTCGCCCTCACCGTGCTGCTCGTCTGCTCGGTGCCGCTGGCCGGCCTCGCCGCCTACTTCGCCTCCCGGCCGCTCGTCGAGTCACGCCTCCTGCGCGCCTGGGCGGCCGTCGTCTACGCCTTCCTGCCCGCCGCCACCGGCGCCCTCGCCGGCGGCCGGGTCGGCACCGCGGTCCTGGCCGTCCTGCTGCCGCTCATCGCCCGCGCGGGCGTCGCCGCGAGCGGCCTGACGCACGCGTCCGGTGCCCGCGGCAGCTGGCGCGCCACCTGGGCGTACGCGCTGCTGCTGACGATCACCACCGCGTTCACGCCGATCGTCTGGCCCCTCGCGCTCGTCCTCGGCATCGCGGTCCTCGCCGTCCGCCGCCGCGAGATCACCGCCTACGGCCTGCGCTTCCTGGCCCAGCTGGGCACCCCCCTGCTGATCCTCGCGCCCTGGTCGCTGTCCCTGCTGCCGTTCGGCTTCTTCACCCAGGCCGGCGTCGACTACGGCGCGTCGACCGCCACCGCGCTCGACCTGCTCGGCGCCAGCCCCGGCGGCCCCGGCACCGTCGACGGCCTGATGCTCATCGGCATCGTGCTGGCCGCGCTGGCCGCGCTGCTGCGCTCCGAGCGCCACTTCGGCGTCTGGGCGGCCTGGGCGGTCGCCCTCGTGGGCCTCGTCTTCGCGATCCTGTCCAACAGCTCCACCTGGGCCGGGCCCGCCACCCTCGTCTACGGCATCGCCCTCCTCGCCGCCGCCGTCATCGGCGCCGACGGGGCACGCACGCGTGTCGCCGAGCAGAGCTTCGGCTGGCGCCAGCCGGTGGCCGCCCTCATCGCCTTCGCCTCGGCCGCCGGCCCGCTGCTGGTCGCCGCCGGCTGGATGATCGGCGGCGCCGACGGCCCCCTGGAGCGCCGCGACCCCGTACAGGTGCCCGCGTTCGTCGCCGAGGAGGCCGGCAACCGCGACCAGGCCCGCACCCTCGTCCTCGACAGCGACTCCGCCGCCCACGTCGCCTACATGCTGGTCCGCGGCTCCGGCGCCCGCCTCGGCGACGCCGAACTCGCCGCGGCCGACGGCGAGAACAAGCAGCTCGACAAGGTCGTCGCCAATCTCGTCGCCGGCTCCGGCGCCGACCAGGCCGACCAGCTCGGCAAGTTCGCCGTGGGCTACGTCCTCGTCCACAAGGGCGCGCCCCGCGACGTCACCCGCGTCCTGGACGCCACACCCGGCCTGAAGCGGCTCAGCCAGCAGAACGGCAGCGCCCTGTGGCGGATCGACCAGGAGGTCTCCCGCGCGGCCGTCGTCGCCGACTCCGGCAAGGGCACCGCGACCCCGGTCGCCGCCGGCCCCGTCGACATCCACACCACCGTCCCCGACGGCTCCGGCAGCCGCGTCCTGCGCCTGGCCGACACCGCCGCCGAAGGCTGGACGGCCACCCTCGACGGCAAGCCCCTCACTCCCACCACCGTCGACGGCTGGGCCCAGGGCTTCGAACTCCCGGCCACCGGCGGGAAGCTGGACGTCACCTACGACGACCCCTTCACCCACACCGCCTGGCTGTGGGCGCAGGGCTTCCTCGCTCTCGTCCTCGTCGTCCTCGCCCTTCCCGGCCGCCGCCGCGACGTCGACGACGACCTTCCCGAGGAGGAGCCGATCCCGGCCCAGGCGGTCGACGGCGAGGGCCGCCGCGCCCGCCGCCTGCGCGCCCAGGCCGAGGCCGAGGCCGAAGAGCCCGGCCACCAAGAGGAGTTCCCGTCGCCTCCGCAGGGGGAGACCCCGGTCGCGGTCCCCCCGCAGCAGTCGTACGACATGGGAGTCCCCGCGGACGGCCAGGGCGGGGACTGGGGCGGGGACCCGGCGAGCTACGCGAACGCCGAGTACGGCGGTTACGCGGGCGAGCAGTACCAGGGCACCCAGCAGTACCCGGCGGGCGGCTACGACCAGCAGGCCTACGACCCCTACCAGGCCGGCCAGTACGACCCGTACGCCTACGACGGCCAGGCCCAGCAGACGCCGTACGACCAGACCTACCCGCAGCAGCAGGGCTACGACCCGTCGGCCTACGACCAGGGCGGCTACGACCCCGCCTACGACCCGGACCGGCACCCCCACGGCAACGGCAGCGAGCGCCCCGACGGGAGCCAGCAGTGAACCGCACCACCCTGTCCCTGATCGCCGGCACGGCCGCGCTCGCCGCGGTCACCGGGTTCGCCACGCTCAACCAGCCGGACGCGGCCACCGCCGACACCGCGCAGGCGGCCGCCGAACTGCCCGTGGAGCGCACGAGCCTGCTCTGCCCCTCGCCCAGCACGTCCGACCTCGCCGACACGTCGTACACGTCCTTCACGCCCGTCACCATGGGCACGGACGGCGACGGCACGGCCGAACTCGTGGCAGCCACCGCGGAGTCGGCGGCCGCGACGACCGACAAGGCGACCGACAAGGCGAGCGACAAGGCGAGCGACAAGAAGAAGGCGACGAAGCCCGTCGTCACGCCCAAGGCACCCGGCACCCCGGCCGTCGGCGAGACCTCCGGCGGCGAGACGCCCGCGCTGCTCGGCACCGCCGAGGGGAAGTTCGCGCCCGGCTGGACCGTCCAACAGACCACCGAGGTCACCGCAGGCAGCGGCCGCGGCCTCCAGGGCGTCACCTGCACCGCGCCGGACACGGAGTTCTGGTTCCCGGGCGTCAGTACCGTCGCCGACCGCACGGACTACGTCCACCTCACCAATCCGGACGACTCCGCCGCCGTCGCCGACATCGAGCTCTACGGCAAGGACGGCGCCCTCCAGACCACGGTGGGGGAGGGCATCACGATCCCGGCGCACTCCAGCGAGCCGATCCTGCTGTCCACGCTCACCGGCGAGAAGCAGGAGGACCTCACCGTCCACGTCAACGTCCGCAGCGGCCGCGTGGGGGCCGCCGTCCAGGCCCTGGACGAGAAGCTCGGCGGGGACTGGCTGGCCGCCTCCACCGACCCGGCGGGCACCCAGGTCGTCCCGGGCATCCCCAAGGACGCCACGGCCGTCCGCCTCATCGCCTACGCGCCGGGTGACGCGGACGCCGACCTGAAAGTCCAACTCGCCTCCCCCTCGGGCCTGATCACCCCCGCCGGACACGAGACGCTGCACGTCAAGGCGGGCATGACGGCCTCGGTCGACCTGGGTGACGTCACGCGCGGGGAAGCGGGCTCGCTGGTCCTGACCCCGACGGACCAGTCGGTGCCCGTCGTCGCGGCCGTACGGGTCCTGCGCGGCAAGGGCGACCGGCAGGAGTCGGCGTTCATCACCGCCACCGCCCCGGTCGGCACGCGCGCGTCCGCCGCCGGCAACAGCGCCAAGGGCTCCACCCTCTCCCTGACCGCCCCCAAGGGCACCGCCAAGGTCAAGGTCACCGCGTCCGCGGGCAGCGGCGGCGGCACGGCCGCGTCCCGGACCTACACGGTCAAGGCCGGCACCACGCAGGAGGTCGAACTTCCCGTACCGGCCGGCCTGAAGGGCACCTACGCGCTGACCGTGGAACCCCTCACGGACACCCCGGTCTACGCCTCCCGCACCCTGACGGCCACCACGGAGGGCGTCCCGGGCTTCACGATCCAGACCCTGCCGGACGACCGCGGCACGGTGGCCGTCCCGGAGGCCGACGAGGACGTCGCGGTGCTGCAGCAGTAACCCGAAAGGGCTGTCGGGGTACCCCGGAAGAGGGGCGGGGGAGACGGGCCCGGGGCGACGGGGTTCAGTCCTCGCCGTAGCGCGGATCCACCGTCTCCGGAGTCAGCCCCAGCAGCTCCGCGACCTGCTCGACGACCACCTCGTGCACCAACGCGGCCCGCTCGTCGCGCCCCTTGGTGCGGATCTCGACCGGCCGCCGGTACACGACGACCCGCGCCCGCCCTCCCTCACGCGCGGGGATCGTCCCGCCCAGCGGTACCGCCTCGTCGTTCCACGGCTCCGGGGCCGCGTCCAGACGCGGCACCTCCAGCACCATGAAGTCGATGTCGGCGAGCTGCGGCCACCGCCGCTCCAGCCGTTCCACGGAGTCCTGCACAAGATCCGCGAACACATCGGCACGGCTGGCGGCCAACGGAACCTGGGGCGGCGCGATCGGCCCCCGCATGCCCCGGCCGTGGCGGTCGCGACGACGGGGTCCGGGGCCTGCGGCGGGGGGCGGTACGGGGCTGTCCATCACTACTGAAGCGTAGTCCCCGCCGCGACCCGGTGCCCGGCCCCACACGGCAGCCCGGCCGCCACCGGCCACCGTGCCCCGCATGTCGCGGGATGACCATTCCAGCCAAGGTTGGGCTCGATTCCGCATCTCTCCGAGACCGGCGAACTCATCGCAATTGATGCCGTTTGTGTCGAGTGGTGACCACGAGCCGAAGCCTTCGTGTGTTCAGGGACTGGTGTTCGCGCAGGTCAGCGGGGTATGACTGGAGAGGCGCGTGGGGCGTTTCACAACACGACACGGTGGAGTGACCTGGTGGAGAGTCGTCGCGGCCCGCTCAAGAGTGCGGTACCGTCCAACGTCGTGAGCCCTGTACGTCGCTGTTCGCGAACTGCCTGCGGCCGACCCGCCGTCGCGACGCTGACGTACGTCTACGCCGACTCGACCGCGGTCCTCGGCCCGCTCGCGACCTACGCCGAACCCCACTGCTACGACCTGTGCGCCGAGCATTCCGAGCGCCTCACCGCCCCGCGCGGCTGGGAGGTCGTCCGACTCCTCGACGGTTCGGCTCCCGCGCGCCCCAGTGGTGACGACCTGGAAGCGCTTGCCAACGCCGTCCGTGAGGCGGCCCGCCCGCAGGGACGCGCGGCCGGGGCCGGCGGCGGCCGCGCGATCGACCCGATGGAGGTCGCACGCCGCGGCCACCTGCGGGTGTTGCGCTCGCCGGACAACTGAGCCGGTTTCCTCCCCTCGTCCGCACGGACCGCCGCACACCCATTGACGCGCCGTTGTCGCGGACCCGACCATTCCGTTCAGCCGAAGAACGAGAAACCGCTTTCCGCATGACGGAACCGCGCCCGGAAACGTGACCGGCAGGACGGCCGGACGCGCCCGCCCTCGCGACCGCCGGTGTGACCGGAAGCGCGGGACCGCGAGAGCGACCGGAGAAGCGACCGGAAACGTGATCGGGGTCGGGGGACGGTGTACCGGACGACCGTCCACACGCGGCACTTCGACGTCCTGCGCCGCTCCTTCGGGCGCCTCTCCGACGACCCGCGCATCCAGGCCCTCGTCGTCGCCCAGTTCGCCGCCGCCAACTACGCCTCCGCGCAACTCGCCTACATCGGCGCCGCCTTGGCGGGCGCCGCGGCCCTGGCCGCCGTACCGCACACGCGCGTGCCCGCCCCCGAAGCGGTACGCGCGTCGGTACTGACGGGCACCCGCAGCGAGGAGTTGGACGAACGGGACCCGCGCGCCGAGGTCGTGCGCGCCTGCACCCCCTGCGCACTGATCGTCGTGATCTTCTCCGTGGCCCGGATCCCGGCGGTCAAGGACCGGCTCGCGCAGACCACCCGGGCCTACGACTGGCCCTTCCTCAACGTGGTGGACCCGGACGGGAATCCGGTCGGCGGCAACCTCTTCACCTGGCCGGTCGTCGCGACGGGCGGCACCCTCGTCCTGCTGGCCGGGATCGGCACCGCGGCCGTACTCGGCGTCCACGCGCGCGTGGCGCTCAGGGAATGGGCCGCGACGGTGCACGAGTTGAGGTACGCGATCCTCACGGTGACCTCCGTCCTGGCCCTCGCCTACGTCATGAACCTCTCCGGACAGGCCGCCACGATCGGCCACTTCGTGGCGGCGGCCGGCGCGGGCCTCGTCTTCCTCTCTCCGGTGCCGGGCTGGTTCGGCGTCGCCGTCTCCGGCTCGGACACCTCCGCCAACGCGCTCTTCGGCGCCCTCCAGGTCACTGCGGCCCGCGAGTCCGGTCTGTCCCCGGAGCTGCCGGCCGCCGCCAACAGCTCCGGCGGCGTCCTCGGCAAGATGATCTCGCCGCAGAACCTCACCATCGCCTGCGCCGCCGTCGGCCTCGCGGGCCGGGAGGGCGACCTGCTGCGCAAGGTGCTCCCGTGGAGCCTCGGACTGCTCCTGGTGATGTGCCTGATCGTGGTCGGGCAGAGCTCACCCGTGCTGGACTGGATGCTGCCGTAGCGGCCCCACCTCGGACGACGGCGGAGCATGGCGGCACGGTTACGTCTGTGGGTCCACTCGGCGGCCCCACCGCGGGCGGCGAACCGGCCCGGGTAGTTTGTGGTGACCTACAGACTCCAGGAAGGCTGGCCGTGGCTGCTGATCTGTCACAGATCGTGAAGGCGTACGACGTGCGCGGGGTGGTCCCGGACCAGTGGGACGATTCGCTGGCCGAGCTGTTCGGTGCGGCCTTCGCCCGGGTGACCGGCGCCGAGGCGATCGTCGTCGGCCACGACATGCGCCCCTCCTCGCCCGCCCTGACCGGCGCCTTCGCGCGCGGGGCGGCGGCCCTCGGCGTACACGTCACCGAGATCGGCCTCTGCTCGACGGACCAGCTGTACTACGCCTCGGGCGCACTCGACCTGCCCGGCGCCATGTTCACGGCCTCGCACAACCCGGCCCAGTACAACGGCATCAAGCTGTGCCGCGCGGGCGCCGCCCCGATCGGCCAGGACACGGGCCTGACGGAGATCCGCGAAACGGTGGAACGGTGGACGGACTCGGGCGCCCCCGCGCCGGCCCCGACCCCGGGAACCATCACCACCGCCGACACGTTGAAGGACTACGCGGCGCACCTGCGCGCACTCGTCGACCTGACCTCCGTCCGCCCCTTGAAGGTCGTGGTCGACGCGGGCAACGGCATGGGCGGCCACACCGTCCCCACGGTCTTCGACGGCCTGCCCCTGACGCTCGTCCCCATGTACTTCGAACTGGACGGCACCTTCCCGAACCACGAGGCCAACCCGCTGGACCCGGCGAATCTCGTGGACCTCCAAAAGCGCGTCCGCGAGGAGTCCGCCGACCTCGGCCTCGCCTTCGACGGCGACGCCGACCGCTGCTTCGTCGTCGACGAGCGGGGCGAGCCGGTTTCGCCGTCCGCGATCACGGCCCTGGTGGCCGCCCGCGAGCTGGCCCGCAACGGCGGCCAGGGCATGATCATCCACAACCTGATCACCTCGTGGAGCGTCCCGGAGGTGGTGAAGGAGAACGGCGGCACCCCCGTCCGCACCCGCGTCGGCCACTCCTTCATCAAGGCGGAGATGGCCCGCTCCGGCGCGATCTTCGGCGGCGAGCACTCCGCGCACTACTACTTCAAGGACTTCTGGAACGCCGACACGGGCATGCTGGCCGGCCTGCACGTCCTCGCGGCCCTCGGCGGCCAGGACGGCCCGCTCTCCTCCCTGGTCGCGGAGTACGACCGCTACACCGGCTCCGGCGAGATCAACTCCACGGTCGCCGACCAGGCCGACCGCATCGCCGCGATCAAGGCGGCCTACGGCGACCGCGAGGACGTCACCCTGGACGAACTCGACGGCTTGACCGTCACCTCCACCGACTGGTGGTTCAACGTCCGCCCCTCCAACACGGAGCCGCTCCTCCGCCTCAACGCGGAAGCGCGCGACGAAGCGACGATGGCCAAGATCCGCGACGAGGCACTGACCATCATCCGAGCCTGAAGGCCTCGCGGGCCTCGCGGGCGCCGCAGAGGTTCGAGGGGGCGGCACTCGGCAGGGGTGGCAAAGGGCAAAGGCGGGCGAAGTATCCAGAGGGTCGAAGGGGCGAAGCCCCTGGGGGGTGGGAACGGGCAAGGGCGTCGGGGGCGAACCCTCGACGCCCCCGACGCGCCGACCACCAGCCCCGTCCCACGCGCGCCCCCTCCCACCCCACCCCGTCCCGCCCAACCCCCACGCCCCCACCCCACCAGCGGTACCCTGACCAGGCACATCCGCACACCCCGAAGGGACACCCCATGCCGCTCGAAGCCGGCCTCCTGGAGATCCTCGCCTGCCCCGCCTGTCACTCCCCCCTGGAGGAGCAGGACACGGAGCTGATCTGCACGGGCCAGGACTGCGGCCTGGCATACCCCGTCCGGGACGGCATCCCCGTCCTCCTCGTCGACGAGGCCCGCCGCCCCGCGTAACGGCGCGCCGCGCGACCGCACCCCGCGCCGCCCCCGGCCCGCTGCCGTCCTCGGCCCGAGCACCCCGGCGCCCGGCCGCGCACGGTGCCGAGCACCACGCCTCCCGGGCGACGCCCCGCCATAACCCCGGCCCCGCAAACCGACGACGCCCCAGGCGATCGGAGACTGCCGACATGCTCGACGACTCGCTGCTCGACACGCCGGAGGCCCTGGCCGAGGCCGATCACCGGGCCCTCCTGCGCGGCGCGGCCGAAGCCGGCGCCCGCGTCCGCACCGCCGCCCGGTACGCGGCCGAGGCCGGCGTCCACGACCTCCAACCGGACGGCCGCCCCCGCGCGATCCTCATCGCGGGCCCCGGCGCGGCGGCCACCTGCGTCGCCGACCTCCTCGGTACGCTCGCCGGCGCCGCCTGCCCCGTCATCCGCCTGACACCCACCGGCGTCGCCCCCGCCGCAGGCGCCCTGCGCTGGGAACTCCCCGGCTGGGCGGGCTCCGTGGACCTTCTCCTCATCGCCACCCCCGACGGCAGCGAGCCCGGCCTCTCCCTCCTCGCCGAACAGGCCTACCGCCGCGGCTGCACGGTCGCCGCCGTGGCCCCCGCCGACTCCCCGCTCACCGAAGCGGCCGGCGCCGCCCACGGACTGTTCGTGCCGCTCGCGACCGCACCGTACGAACAGGACGAGGGAGTACCGGACGCGGCCTCCGCCCCCGGAATCCTCTGGGCCCTCCTGACCCCCCTCCTCGCCCTCCTCGACCGCGTCGCCCTGCTCTCCGCCACGCCCGAGGAGCTCGAACGGGTCGCCGACCGGCTCGACCAGGTCGCCGAACGCTGCGGCCCCGCCGTCGCGACCTACAGCAACCCGGCGAAGACCCTGGCCGGAGAACTCGCCGACTCCCTCCCGGTGATCTGGACCGAAGGCGCCTCGGCCGGCCCCGCGGGCCGCCGCTTCGCCGCCGCCCTCGCCGAACTCGCCGGCCGTCCCGCCCTGGTGGCCGAACTCCCCCAGGCCCTCGCCGAACACAACGCGATCCTCGCCGGCCCCCTCGCCGCCAGCGCCGACCCGGACGACTTCTTCCGCGACCGCGTCGAGGAAGCGCCCGCACTGCACGCGCGCGTGGTGCTGCTGCGCGACCGTCCGATCGGCGGCCTCACCGCCGCCTCGGCCGCCCGTGAACTGGCCCTCAGCCACGACACGCCGATCAGCGAACTCGAGCCCGAAGCAGGCGACGAACTCGTCACCCTCGCCGAACTGATCGCCACCACGGATTTCGCCGCCGTCTACCTGGCCCTCGCCTCAGGAGCCTGACCCGACCCCGACCGTCACCCAAGAAACACCGGACACAGACGGCGGACAGCAGCAGACGGCGGACGACAGACGGCTGACGACAGACAACAGACGGCTGACGACGCGCGACAAACGGCAGAAGACCGACAGACCGGCAGACCGGCAGGCAGAGAGAACCGCATGGACCGCCTCGACAACACCATCCGCCCCTACGCCTGGGGTTCCCCCACCGCGATCCCGCACCTGCTCGGCACCGAGCCGACCGGCGAACCGCAGGCCGAGATGTGGATGGGCGCCCACCCGGGCGCACCCTCACGCACCGACCGAGGCACCCTCGTCGAGATCATCGAGGCTGATCCGCAACAGGAACTCGGCGCGGCGACGGTCACCAAGTTCGGCCCCCGCCTCCCCTTCCTCCTCAAGATCCTCGCCGCCGGCGCCCCCCTCTCCCTCCAGGTCCACCCCGACCTGGAACAGGCCAAAGAGGGATACGAGGACGAGGAGCGCCGCGGCATCCCCGTCGACGCACCGCACCGCAACTACAAGGACGCCAACCACAAGCCCGAACTCATCTGCGCCCTCACCGAGTTCGACGGCCTGTGCGGCTTCCGCGCCCCCTCGCAGGCGGCCGACCTCCTGGACGGCCTCGGCGTCGACTCCCTCAAGCCGTACGTCGACCTCCTGCACGCCCAGCCCGAGGAAGCCGCCCTGCGCGAGGTCCTCACCGCGATCCTCACCGCCGACCGCGAGGAGATGGCCCACACCGTCGCCCAGGCAGCGGCCGCCTGCGACCGCCTCGGCGGCGACTACGCCCCCTACGCCGGCATCGCCCACCACTACCCCGGCGACCCCGGCGTCATCGCCGCGATGCTGCTGAACCACGTCCGACTCCAGCCGGGCGAGGCCCTGTTCCTCGGCGCCGGCATCCCGCACGCCTACCTCGACGGCCTCGGCGTCGAGATCATGGCCAACTCCGACAACGTCCTGCGCTGCGGCCTCACCCCCAAGCACGTCGACGTCCCCGAACTCCTGCGCATCGTCCGCTTCGAGTCCGCGGACCCCGGCGTCCTGCGCCCCGAAGCCGCCCCGGACGGCGAAGAGGTCTACGACACCCCCATCGACGAGTTCCGCCTGTCGCGCCACGTCCTCTCGCCGGGGGGCACCGCCCACGACCTCACCCTCCCCACCCCGCAGATCCTGCTCTGCACCGCGGGCACCGTCCGAGCGGGCGACCACGCGCTGACGCCCGGCACGTCTGTCTTCGTCCCCGCGGGGCACAAGGCCGAAGTGGCCGGGGCGGGTACGGTCTTCCGGGCCACGGTCGTCGTATGACTCCCGTCGTGACGACCTGACGCACCGCTGCCGAACAGGGCTGCAAGAATGGCCCCCCGGCAAAGGACGGGCAAAGCCGAAGTCGGCCCCGCCCTGTACGGCGTACGCACGTAGGCGAAGGGACAACGCGAAAACATGAGCGCGTCAGGCGGCACCAAGGCGATCGTGGCGGCACTGGGGGCCAACCTCGCGATCGCGGCATCGAAGTTCGTGGCGTTCGCGTTCAGCGGCTCGTCGTCGATGCTCGCCGAAGGCGTGCACTCGCTCGCCGACTCCGGCAACCAGGCCCTGCTCCTCGTGGGAGGCAAGAAGGCCCAGCGCGAGGCCACCCCGCAACACCCCTTCGGCTACGGCCGCGAGCGCTACATCTACGCCTTCCTCGTCTCCATCGTCCTCTTCTCGGTCGGCGGCATGTTCGCCATCTACGAGGGCTACGAGAAGATCAAGCACCCGCACCAGATCGAGCACTGGTACTGGCCCGTCGGAGTCCTCGTCTTCGCGATCATCGCCGAGGGCTTCTCCTTCCGCACGGCCATCAGGGAGTCCAACCCCCTGCGGGGCGAACACTCCTGGACGGAGTTCGTCCGCCGCGCCAAGGCCCCCGAACTCCCGGTCGTCCTCCTGGAGGACCTCGGCGCCCTCGTCGGCCTGATCCTCGCGCTCGGCGGCGTCGGCCTCGCGCTGCTCACCGACGACGGCGTCTGGGACGGCATCGGCACGCTCTGCATCGGCGTCCTCCTCGTCCTCATCGCGCTCGTTCTGGCCGCCGAGACCAAGTCCCTCCTGCTCGGCGAGGCCGCGACCGCCGAAGACGTCCGGAAGATCGAGGCGGCGGTCGTCGACGGCGAATCCGTCACCCACGTCATCCACATGCGCACCCTCCACCTCGGCCCCGAGGAACTCCTGGTCGCCGCCAAGATCGCCGTCCAGCACGACGACACGGCCTCCCAGGTCGCCACCGCCATCAACGCCGCCGAGGCCCGCATCCGCACCGCGGTCCCCATCGCCCGCGTCATCTACCTCGAGCCCGACATCTACAGCGAGGCCGAGGCCGCCAAGGGCTCCGACCGCGAGGCGACCCCGGGCGGCCCCGCCCAGCACCCCACCGAGCACTGACCCGCACCACCCCGGCAGGGCCCGCCCCACACCAGGCGGGCCCTGTCGCCGTTCCACCCCTCATCTCCTTCGGCCCACTCCATTTCCGATCGTGATCGGCTCGATCTGATCGGAGATGGACTGGGGCCGCCCCGCCACTCCGGTGTAGCTTGGAACGGAAGCCAGACGTCGCTGCTGATGGCGGTCGGGCGGTCCCACTGCGGACCGTCCGAGGGAGAGAGGGCCTCCGACGGACTGCGCTGCGCGCACGCGGGCATGCCCGTGCCCTTCATCGGGCACCCCTGTGTCCGCCGCCGCGCAGACCAGCCGTACCCACTCTCTCGACCAAAACCCCGAGGAGCAGCTCACCATGACGACTGTCGACAACCGACAGGACTTCAAGGTCGCCGATCTCTCCCTGGCCGCCTTCGGCCGCAAGGAGATCACCCTGGCCGAGCACGAGATGCCCGGCCTGATGGCGATCCGTAAGGAATTCGCCGCCACCCAGCCGCTGGCCGGCGCCCGGATCATGGGCTCGCTGCACATGACCGTGCAGACCGCCGTCCTGATCGAGACCCTGGTCGCCCTGGGCGCCGAGGTCCGCTGGGTGTCCTGCAACATCTTCTCCACCCAGGACCACGCGGCCGCCGCGGTCGCGGTGGGCCCGAACGGCACGCCCGACGACCCGCGGGGTGTTCCGGTCTTCGCCTGGAAGGGCGAGACGCTGGAGGAGTACTGGTGGTGCACGGAGCAGGCCCTGACCTGGCCGAACAGCCCCACCGGCGGCCCGAACATGATCCTCGACGACGGCGGTGACGCCACGCTCCTGGTCCACAAGGGCGTGGAGTACGAGAAGGCCGGCAAGGTCCCCCCGGCCGACACGGCCGACAACGACGAGCACCGGGTCGTCCTCGAGCTCCTGAACCGCACCATCACCGAGGGCTCCCGGAAGTGGACGCAGCTCGCGTCGGAGATCCGTGGTGTCACCGAGGAGACCACGACGGGTGTCCACCGCCTGTACGAGATGCACCGGGACGGCAGCCTGCTGTTCCCGGCGATCAACGTCAACGACGCGGTCACCAAGTCGAAGTTCGACAACAAGTACGGCTGCCGGCACTCCCTGATCGACGGCATCAACCGCGCCACCGATGTCCTGATCGGCGGCAAGACCGCGGTCGTCTTCGGTTACGGCGACGTCGGCAAGGGCTGCGCGGAGTCGCTGCGCGGGCAGGGTGCCCGGGTCATTGTGACCGAGATCGACCCGATCTGCGCGCTCCAGGCGGCGATGGACGGCTACCAGGTGACCACGCTCGACGAGGTCGTCGAGACGGCCGACATCTTCGTCACCACCACCGGCAACAAGGACATCATCATGGCCGCCGACATGGCCCGGATGAAGCACCAGGCGATCGTCGGGAACATCGGTCACTTCGACAACGAGATCGACATGGCCGGCCTGGCGAAGATCGAGGGCATCGTCAAGGACGAGGTCAAGCCGCAGGTCCACACCTGGAAGTTCCCCGACGGCAAGGTCCTCATCGTGCTGTCGGAGGGCCGCCTGCTGAACCTGGGCAACGCCACCGGTCACCCGTCGTTCGTGATGTCCAACTCCTTCGCGGACCAGACCCTGGCCCAGATCGAGCTGTTCACCAAGCCCGACGAGTACCCGGTCGACGTCTACGTGCTGCCCAAGCACCTCGACGAGAAGGTCGCCCGCCTCCACCTGGACGCACTCGGCGTCAAGCTGACCACCCTGCGTCCCGAGCAGGCCTCGTACATCGGTGTCGAGGTCGAGGGTCCCTACAAGTCGGACCACTACCGCTACTGAGTCCGCAACTCACCCGCTGAAAGCGCGTCCGTGCACTGACGCGCTTCTCAGCACCAGGTAGGTCCTCCGAGGCAGGCCCCCGCACCCCCGTGCCGGGGGCCTGCCCCTTCGGCCCACGGCCGGACCGGCCGTCAGCCTGCCTGGCCGACCCGTCGAGACGGACCCGACCGGCCCGTCACACCCCAGGACCCCGATGCCCCGCGGCCGATATTCGCTCCACGATCCGCACGATCACACCCCCCTCGCGCACGAGCACTTCCAATGCGCCCCCGGCCCCTCCGGCTGGCGCTACGTCTCTCAGCTGACCACCCCCACCGGCGAACACACCGGCTCCGTCGACCTCACCCTCGACGCTCTCGGCCGCCCCCTCCGCCTCGAACTCCACGCGAGCAGCTGGCAGGTCCGCGGCGCAGCCCTCGACGGCGTCACCTGGGTCCGTACCGACCCCACGGGCACTCAGGCCACGGAAGGCAATGTCCCCGCCCACGCCTTCACCGGCACATCCCCCGCATTCCTCATCGCCACCAGCCGGCTCCTACGCCTCACCCCCTCTTCCTCGGCAACCCGAGTACGCCTCGTGGCCTTCACCGATCCGGTCCTCGCCCCGCGCACCGTGGACCAGTCCTGGTCCTTGCTGGGAAGAGAAACACACGCCACTGACAACGGCCCACTGACCGTGGACGAATACCAGGTCACAGCCCTGGACACCGGCGAACAGCACGCGGTGCACATCGCCGGGGACGTCGTCCTCGCAGCCCCCGGCATCGAACTGGAAGACCTCGAAACACCCCCGTCGACCTTCGACTGAAGCCACCCCGGCCGGCGCTAGGCCGGCGGCGCGAACCCAGTGGCCGAGCCCTGCGACGGTTCGTCGGGCGACTTCTCCACAGGCGGCCCCCCGGGCCGTCCCTCATCCGCCGACGGAACCCCAGGAGCCCCGGCAGACGGCTGCCCCGCAGCAGGCCCGTACGCCACAGGCGGCCCGTACGGCGGCGCGTAAGGCACCGGCGGTGTCGGCGCGTACGGCGTGGACGGCCCGTATGGAGCGGGCGGTCCATACGGCGTGGGCGGTCCGTAGGCCCCCGGCGCACCGCCCGCACCTCCGGCCCCACCCTGACCCGCGGGCCATCCCGCCATCGGACCGCTCCCGAAGGCCCGCCGTGCCTCCCGGACCTGCCGCTCCTGCACCACCGCCGCCAGATAGGCGGCCGCCGGCACCCCTTGCGGTACCGGCGTCCCCGTACGCGCGGCGAGATCTCCGGCCAGCCGCTCCGCCATGGCCCAGCCGACCTGCGGATCCAGCTGGTTCATCCGCCCCAGGTACTGGCGGACCGCCAGCCACAACCCGTCCGGCACCGACGAAAGATCGACCGCCTGGAAACGACCCGCCAGCCAAGGCGGAGGCGGCGCCACGAAACCGGACCGCGCCACCGGCACCCGCTCCCGCACCACCAGCGTCCCGGCGAAGACATCCCCGAGCCGCCGCCCCCGCGCCGACACGAGCGAGGCGATACAGGCCACCACCCCGATCGTCAGCAGAATCTCCACGACACCGAGCGCGCCCCGCACCAACGCGTGCCGGAACCGGATCGGCCCACCGTCGTCCCGCACCACCCGCAGCCCACACGCCATCTTCCCGAGCGACCGCCCGTGGCTGAGCGTCTCCACCGCGATCGGCCCGCCCACCAGCAACAGCAGAAACGTCGCGATCGACAGCGCGATCTGAGCCGCCTCGTCCAGGGAGGCGGTCGCCGCCACCAGAGCGATGCTCACGACGACGTAGACCACGAAGGCCACGGTCAGGTCCAACAAGGTGGCCAACGCTCGGCTGGGCAGCCTGGCAGGCCGCAGCTCCAACGCCACGGCCTCACCCGTCACCAGCTCACTCACGCCCGTCGTCCCTTCCCTGGCCCGCCCCGAGAACGGCCAGTCTGCCAAGCTGAGGGCACATCGCGCCGCAGTACGACAAGCTGACATCCATCACCGGCCGCCGACGAACAGCCGAGGAGCAGGCACACCGATGGACCTCGACGTCTTCGTCTCCGCCCACCGAGCCGAATGGGACCGTCTCGACGCCCTCCTGCGCCGCCAGCGCAGTCTCACCGGCGCCGAGACCGACGAACTCGTCATCCTCTATCAGCGCACCGCCACCCACCTGTCCCTGATCCAGTCCAGCGCGCCCGACCCACAGCTCACCGGCCGGCTCACCCAACTCGTGGCACGCGCGCGTAGCGCGGTGACAGGAACCCGTCGCGCCTCTTGGCGCGACGTGACGCGCTTCCTCACGCAGGGCTTTCCCGCCGCGGTCTACAGGTCACGCCACTGGTGGGTGCCCACGGCGCTCCTGTCCACCGCCGTCGCCGTCCTCCTGGGCTGGTGGATCGGCACCCACCCCGAAGTCCAGTCCTCCATAGCGGCCCCCGACGAACTGCGCGAGCTCACCCGTCCCGGCGGCCTGTACGAGACGTACTACTCGAGCCACCAGGCCGCGGCGTTCGCCGCCCAGGTCTGGACGAACAACGCCCAGGCCGCCGCGATGTGCCTGGTCCTGGGCGTCTTCCTGGGGCTGCCGGTCCTGTGGATCCTCTTCCAGAACATGCTCAACCTCGGCATCGGGGCCGGCCTCATGTCCTCGGCGGGCCGGCTCGACACCTTCCTCGGCCTCGTCCTCCCGCATGGTCTGCTCGAGCTGACCGCGGTCTTCGTCGCGGCCGGCACCGGCCTCCGCCTGGGCTGGACGGTCATCGACCCGGGCCCACGCACCCGGCGCACCGCCCTCGCAGAAGAGGGCCGAGCCGCGGTCGGCATGGCGATCGGCCTCGCCCTGGTCCTCTTCGTCTCCGGCGCCATCGAAGGCTTCGTCACCCCATCGGGCCTACCGACATGGGCCCGCATCACCATCGGCATCACAGCCGAGCTGGCCTTCCTCGCATACGTCTACGTCCTGGGCGGCAGAGCCGCCCGGGCCGGGCAGACGGGCGACCTCGAGGCCGCCGAGCGCAGCGCCGAGGTGCCGACCGCCGCCTGATGTGCGGAGGGCCCCGCGGGCCTGCTAGTCTCCTCTTCGCCCTACAAAAGCCGTTGACACGGAGCGCGTGGGGAGGTAGATTCGAACAGTTGCCTGGAACTGGACAGAGTCCGGTCGGCAGCGGTTAGTATCTGTCAGCCTCGCGAATCGCTAGATTCCACCGAGGCACCCCCGATAAGTCGGAAAATGAATGGCCGGTCAGACCGGCCAAGAACTTCTGATAAAGTCGGAACCGCCGGAAAGGAAACCGCGAAACAAAAGCGGGAACCTGGAAAGCACCGAGGAAATCGGGTCGAGAAAAGATCTGATAGAGTCGGAAACGCAAGACCGAAGGGAAGCGCCCGGAGGAAAGCCTGAGAGAGTCTCTCGGGTGAGTACAAAGGAAGCGTCCGTTCCTTGAGAACTCAACAGCGTGCCAAAAATCAACGCCAGATATGTTGATACCCCGTCCCCGGCAGTGATAGCCGAGGATGAGGTTCCTTTGAAACAAAACACAGCGAGGACGCTGTGAACGGCCGGGCTTATTCCGCCTGGCTGTTCCGCTCTCGTGGTGTCGTCCCGATTACGGGAAAACATTCACGGAGAGTTTGATCCTGGCTCAGGACGAACGCTGGCGGCGTGCTTAACACATGCAAGTCGAACGATGAACCACTTCGGTGGGAATTAGTGGCGAACGGGTGAGTAACACGTGGGCAATCTGCCCTTCACTCTGGGACAAGCCCTGGAAACGGGGTCTAATACCGGATAATACTTCCACTCGCATGGGTGGGGGTTAAAAGCTCCGGCGGTGAAGGATGAGCCCGCGGCCTATCAGCTTGTTGGTGAGGTAATGGCTCACCAAGGCGACGACGGGTAGCCGGCCTGAGAGGGCGACCGGCCACACTGGGACTGAGACACGGCCCAGACTCCTACGGGAGGCAGCAGTGGGGAATATTGCACAATGGGCGAAAGCCTGATGCAGCGACGCCGCGTGAGGGATGACGGCCTTCGGGTTGTAAACCTCTTTCAGCAGGGAAGAAGCGAAAGTGACGGTACCTGCAGAAGAAGCGCCGGCTAACTACGTGCCAGCAGCCGCGGTAATACGTAGGGCGCAAGCGTTGTCCGGAATTATTGGGCGTAAAGAGCTCGTAGGCGGTCTGTCACGTCGGATGTGAAAGCCCGGGGCTTAACCCCGGGTCTGCATTCGATACGGGCAGACTAGAGTGTGGTAGGGGAGATCGGAATTCCTGGTGTAGCGGTGAAATGCGCAGATATCAGGAGGAACACCGGTGGCGAAGGCGGATCTCTGGGCCATTACTGACGCTGAGGAGCGAAAGCGTGGGGAGCGAACAGGATTAGATACCCTGGTAGTCCACGCCGTAAACGGTGGGAACTAGGTGTTGGCGACATTCCACGTCGTCGGTGCCGCAGCTAACGCATTAAGTTCCCCGCCTGGGGAGTACGGCCGCAAGGCTAAAACTCAAAGGAATTGACGGGGGCCCGCACAAGCAGCGGAGCATGTGGCTTAATTCGACGCAACGCGAAGAACCTTACCAAGGCTTGACATACACCGGAAACGTCTGGAGACAGGCGCCCCCTTGTGGTCGGTGTACAGGTGGTGCATGGCTGTCGTCAGCTCGTGTCGTGAGATGTTGGGTTAAGTCCCGCAACGAGCGCAACCCTTGTTCTGTGTTGCCAGCATGCCCTTCGGGGTGATGGGGACTCACAGGAGACTGCCGGGGTCAACTCGGAGGAAGGTGGGGACGACGTCAAGTCATCATGCCCCTTATGTCTTGGGCTGCACACGTGCTACAATGGCCGGTACAAAGAGCTGCGAAACCGTGAGGTGGAGCGAATCTCAAAAAGCCGGTCTCAGTTCGGATTGGGGTCTGCAACTCGACCCCATGAAGTCGGAGTTGCTAGTAATCGCAGATCAGCATTGCTGCGGTGAATACGTTCCCGGGCCTTGTACACACCGCCCGTCACGTCACGAAAGTCGGTAACACCCGAAGCCGGTGGCCCAACCCCTTGTGGGAGGGAGCTGTCGAAGGTGGGACTGGCGATTGGGACGAAGTCGTAACAAGGTAGCCGTACCGGAAGGTGCGGCTGGATCACCTCCTTTCTAAGGAGCACTTCTAAGCCTGTCCCTTCGGGGGCCGGTTCAGAGGCCAGTACATCGGCGTACGTCCGATGCTGGTTGCTCATGGGTGGAACGTTGATTATTCGGTCCGGTTCACGGGCCGGAGGCTGCAAGTACTGTCCGTAAGGGCGTGGAAAGCATGATCTCCGGACGCGACCGGGTCGGGCACGCTGTTGGGTATCTGAGGGTGCGAGCGTTTGCTCGTCCTTCTGATGCCGGCCCCAGTGCACTCGGATCCGTTAAGGGTTCGGGGTGATGGGTGGCTGGTCGTTGTTTGAGAACTGCACAGTGGACGCGAGCATCTGTGGCCAAGTTTTTAAGGGCGCACGGTGGATGCCTTGGCACCAGGAACCGATGAAGGACGTGGGAGGCCACGATAGTCCCCGGGGAGTCGTCAACCAGGCTTTGATCCGGGGGTTTCCGAATGGGGAAACCCGGCAGTCGTCATGGGCTGTCACCCGCTGCTGAACACATAGGCAGTGTGGAGGGAACGCGGGGAAGTGAAACATCTCAGTACCCGCAGGAAGAGAAAACAACCGTGATTCCGGGAGTAGTGGCGAGCGAAACCGGATGAGGCCAAACCGTATACGTGTGAGACCCGGCAGGGGTTGCGTGTACGGGGTTGTGGGATCTCTCTTTCACAGTCTGCCGGCTGTGAGACGAGTCAGAAACCGTTGATGTAGGCGAAGGACATGCGAAAGGTCCGGCGTAGAGGGTAAGACCCCCGTAGTCGAAACGTCAACGGCTCGTTTGAGAGACACCCAAGTAGCACGGGGCCCGAGAAATCCCGTGTGAATCTGGCGGGACCACCCGCTAAGCCTAAATATTCCCTGGTGACCGATAGCGGATAGTACCGTGAGGGAATGGTGAAAAGTACCGCGGGAGCGGAGTGAAATAGTACCTGAAACCGTGTGCCTACAAGCCGTGGGAGCGTCGCGCATTGAGTTTACTCAATGCGTCGTGACTGCGTGCCTTTTGAAGAATGAGCCTGCGAGTTTGCGGTGTGTTGCGAGGTTAACCCGAGTGGGGAAGCCGTAGCGAAAGCGAGTCCGAATAGGGCGTTTCAGTAGCACGCTCAAGACCCGAAGCGGAGTGATCTAGCCATGGGCAGGTTGAAGCGGAGGTAAGACTTCGTGGAGGACCGAACCCACCAGGGTTGAAAACCTGGGGGATGACCTGTGGTTAGGGGTGAAAGGCCAATCAAACTCCGTGATAGCTGGTTCTCCCCGAAATGCATTTAGGTGCAGCGTCGTGTGTTTCTTGCCGGAGGTAGAGCACTGGATAGGCGATGGGCCCTACCGGGTTACTGACCTTAGCCAAACTCCGAATGCCGGTAAGTGAGAGCGCGGCAGTGAGACTGTGGGGGATAAGCTCCATGGTCGAGAGGGAAACAGCCCAGAGCATCGACTAAGGCCCCTAAGCGTACGCTAAGTGGGAAAGGATGTGGAGTCGCACAGACAACCAGGAGGTTGGCTTAGAAGCAGCCACCCTTGAAAGAGTGCGTAATAGCTCACTGGTCTAGTGATTCCGCGCCGACAATGTAGCGGGGCTCAAGCGTACCGCCGAAGTCGTGTCATTCATACAATAGGGCCAACGCCTGTATGGATGGGTAGGGGAGCGTCGTGTGCCGGGTGAAGCAGCCGCGGAAGCGAGTTGTGGACGGTTCACGAGTGAGAATGCAGGCATGAGTAGCGATACACACGTGAGAAACGTGTGCGCCGATTGACTAAGGGTTCCTGGGTCAAGCTGATCTGCCCAGGGTAAGTCGGGACCTAAGGCGAGGCCGACAGGCGTAGTCGATGGATAACCGGTTGATATTCCGGTACCCGCTGTGAAGCGTCAAACATTGAACCAGGCGATGCTAAGTCCGTGAAGCCGTTCCGGACCCTTCGGGGAAAGGAAAGTGGTGGAGCCGACGAACCAGACTTGCAGTAGGTGAGTGATGGGGTGACGCAGGAAGGTAGTCCATCCCGGGCGGTGGTTGTCCCGGGGTAAGGGTGTAGGACGAACGGTAGGCAAATCCGCCGTTCACATAGTCTGAGACCTGATGCCGAGCCGATTGTGGCGAAGTGGATGATCCTATGCTGTCGAGAAAAGCCTCTAGCGAGTTTCATGGCGGCCCGTACCCTAAACCGACTCAGGTGGTCAGGTAGAGAATACCGAGGCGTTCGGGTGAACTATGGTTAAGGAACTCGGCAAAATGCCCCCGTAACTTCGGGAGAAGGGGGCCACGTCTGGTGAGAGCACTTGCTGCTCGAGCTGGGGGTGGCCGCAGAGACCAGCGAGAAGCGACTGTTTACTAAAAACACAGGTCCGTGCGAAGCCGTAAGGCGATGTATACGGACTGACGCCTGCCCGGTGCTGGAACGTTAAGGGGACCGGTTAGTCACTCTTCGGGGTGGCGAAGCTGAGAACTTAAGCGCCAGTAAACGGCGGTGGTAACTATAACCATCCTAAGGTAGCGAAATTCCTTGTCGGGTAAGTTCCGACCTGCACGAATGGCGTAACGACTTCTCGACTGTCTCAACCATAGGCCCGGTGAAATTGCACTACGAGTAAAGATGCTCGTTTCGCGCAGCAGGACGGAAAGACCCCGGGACCTTTACTACAGTTTGATATTGGTGTTCGGTTCGGCTTGTGTAGGATAGGTGGGAGACTTTGAAACGTGGACGCCAGTTCACGGTGAGTCGCCGTTGAAATACCACTCTGGTCGTGCTGGATGTCTAACCTGGGTCCGTGATCCGGATCAGGGACAGTGTCTGATGGGTAGTTTAACTGGGGCGGTTGCCTCCTAAAGAGTAACGGAGGCGCCCAAAGGTTCCCTCAGCCTGGTTGGCAATCAGGTGTTGAGTGTAAGTGCACAAGGGAGCTTGACTGTGAGACCGACGGGTCGAGCAGGGACGAAAGTCGGGACTAGTGATCCGGCGGTGGCTTGTGGAAGCGCCGTCGCTCAACGGATAAAAGGTACCCCGGGGATAACAGGCTGATCTTCCCCAAGAGTCCATATCGACGGGATGGTTTGGCACCTCGATGTCGGCTCGTCGCATCCTGGGGCTGGAGTCGGTCCCAAGGGTTGGGCTGTTCGCCCATTAAAGCGGTACGCGAGCTGGGTTTAGAACGTCGTGAGACAGTTCGGTCCCTATCCGCTGCGCGCGCAGGAATATTGAGAAGGGCTGTCCCTAGTACGAGAGGACCGGGACGGACGAACCTCTGGTGTGCCAGTTGTTCTGCCAAGGGCATGGCTGGTTGGCTACGTTCGGGAGGGATAACCGCTGAAAGCATCTAAGCGGGAAGCCTGCTTCGAGATGAGTATTCCCACCCCCTTGAGGGGTTAAGGCTCCCAGTAGACGACTGGGTTGATAGGCCGGATGTGGAAGCCCAGTAATGGGTGAAGCTGACTGGTACTAATAGGCCGAGGGCTTGTCCTCAGTTGCTCGCGTCCACTGTGTTGGTTCTGAAACCACGAACGGCCCCATGCCATGGTCACGGCATGGTGCGGCTGGACAGTTTCATAGTGTTTCGGTGGTCATAGCGTGAGGGAAACGCCCGGTTACATTCCGAACCCGGAAGCTAAGCCTTACAGCGCCGATGGTACTGCAGGGGGGACCCTGTGGGAGAGTAGGACACCGCCGAACAAATATTACGGGAAACCCCCGCACCTCACGGTGCGGGGGTTTTCTGCGTTTGGGGCATGATGTGTTTTGGCGGGCTCTCTTCCAAGAGAGCCCTTTTGTTTTTATAGGCGGCCCGCTGCCTTGAGTGCCAGGTAGGCGTCCGCGAGTGCGGGGGCCAGTTGGTCCGGCGTTGCGTCGACGACGGTGACGCCGTGCCGGCGGAGTTGGTCGGCTGTGCGATGACGTTCTGTCTGGGCCTGGGCTGCCGCCGCTGCCTCGTACACCGCCTCGGCGTTGCCGCGGGAAGCGGCCATTTGGGCGATGTGGGGGTCGGCGACCGATGCCACCAGGACCGTATGGCGCTGGGTGAGCTGTGGGAGGACGGGGAGGAGGCCCTCCTCGACCGGGGCGGCGTCCAGCGTGGTCATGAGGACGATGAGGGAGCGTCGGGGCGCCGTACGGAGGGCTGTGGCGGTGAGGCCACGGGCGTTCGTCTCGACGAGTTCGGGTTCGAGGGTGGCCATGGCGTTGACCAGGGACGGGAGGACGTCGCGCGCTGTTCGGCCCTGGACCAGGGCGCGTACTCGGCGGTCGTAGGCGAGGAGGTCGACTCGGTCGCCGGCGCGGGACGCGAGCGCGGCGAGAAGCAGTGCCGCGTCCATGGAGGAGTCGAGGCGGGGAGCATCGCCGACCCGGCCTGCAGAGGTGCGGCCGGTGTCCAGGACGAGGAGGATGTGGCGGTCGCGCTCGGGGCGCCAGGTGCGGACCGCGACCGAGGAGTGACGGGCTGTGGCGCGCCAGTCGATGGAGCGGGTGTCGTCGCCGGGAACGTATTCGCGCAGGCTGTCGAATTCCGTGCCTTCCCCGCGGGTGAGGACGCTGGTGCGGCCGTCCAGTTCGCGTAGGCGGGCCAGTTTCGACGGGAGGTGCTTGCGGCTGGTGAATGCAGGCAGGACGCGTACGGTCCAGGGGACCTTGTGGGTTCCTTGGCGGGAGAAGAGGCCGAGGGGGCCGTAGGAGCGGATCGTGATGCGGTCGGTCTGATGGTCGCCGCGGCGGGTGGGGTGCAGGCGGGTGGTGATGCGGCGGCGTTCGCCGGGCGGGACCGTCAGGTGGTGGCGGGATGCCTCCGTCTCGGTTCCTGGTTGCCAGCTGCTGGGGGGCCAGGCGTCGCGGAGGTGGGCGCGCAGGGGGCGGCGGGACGGGTTGGTGACGGTGAGGGTGATGTCCGCCGGGTCGCCGAGGCGGGCGGAGGTGTCGCCGGAGCGGGTCAGGCCCAGTCGGCGTACCGGGGCGGCCAGGGCGAAGTCGCAGGCGCAGGCCAGGGCCAGGGGGGCGTTGACGGCGAGGATGCCCGCCCAGCCGGCGTCCCAGATGCCGACGGGGAGGGAACCGAGAGCCGCGAGGAGTGCGGTGCGTCCGGTGAGCGCCATCAGCGGGGTACGGGGACGTGGGTGAGGATCGCGTTGATGACGGAGTCGGCCGTCACGCCTTCCATCTCGGCTTCCGGGCGGAGCTGCACGCGGTGGCGGAGGGTGGGGAGGGCGAGGGCTTTGACGTCGTCGGGGATGACGTAGTCGCGGCCGGTGAGCCAGGCCCATGCGCGTGCGGTGGCGAGGAGGGCGGTCGCGCCCCGGGGGGAGACGCCCAGGGTGAGGGACGGGGATTCCCGGGTGGCGCGGCAGATGTCGACCACGTAGGCCGTGATCTCGGGGGAGATCGTCGTCTTGGCGACGGCGGCGCGGGCCGCTTCGAGGTCGGCCGGTCCTGCGACGGGGCGTACGCCGGCGGCGTGCAGGTCGCGCGGGTTGAAGCCGTCGGCGTGGCGGGTGAGGACGTCGATCTCCTCCTGGCGGGAGGGGAGCGGGATCGTCAGTTTGAGGAGGAAGCGGTCCAGTTGGGCTTCGGGCAGGGGGTAGGTGCCCTCGTACTCGACGGGGTTCTGGGTCGCCGCTACCAGGAACGGGTCGGGGAGCAGGCGTGGGGTGCCGTCGACCGTGACCTGGCGTTCCTCCATGGCCTCGAGGAGGGAGGACTGGGTTTTCGGCGGGGTGCGGTTGATCTCGTCTGCGAGGAGGAGGTTGGTGAAGACCGGGCCGGGCTGGAAGGAGAACTCGGCGGTGCGGGTGTCGTAGACGAGGGAGCCGGTGATGTCGCTGGGCATGAGGTCGGGGGTGAACTGGACGCGCTTGGTGTCGAGTTCGAGTGCGGAGGCGAGGGCGCGGACGAGCAGGGTCTTGGCCACTCCGGGGACTCCTTCGAGGAGAACGTGTCCGCGGCAGAGGAGGGCGACGACAAGGCCTGTCACGGCGGGGTCCTGGCCGACCACGGCCTTGGAGATCTCGGCCCGCAGGGCCTCCAGGGAGGCGCGGGCGCGGCCCGGGTCCCCGGTGTTCCCGGCGTTGTCAGTGGTCGGGTCCATCATGGACGGCGTACCTCTCTTTCGAGGGCGTCGAGTTGGTCGGCGAGCGCGATCAGGGCCGCGTCGTCGCCCGGCGGTGGGCCGAAGAGGAGCGAGTGCAGGGACTGTCCGTCGCCGTGGAGGTGGGCGGACAGGGCGGGGACGAGTGCCTCGGGCGCGTGCGCCTGGGTGACGGCGACGCCCAGGAGGGGGGCGAGGCGGGTGCGGGTGGTGGAGCGAAGAGCGGCGGCCGCACGGTCGCGGGCGTTGGCTTTGCGGTAGAGGCGGGCGCGGCCTTCGACGGTTTCGGAGGCGCGGATCGCCACGGGGAGTTTCTCGGGCACGAGGGGGCCGAGTCGGCGTGCCCGCCAGAGGGCGGCGAGGGCTGCCGCGACGAACAGCTGGAGTGTGCCCCAGAGCCAGCCGCCGGGGAGCAGGTCGAAGAAGCTTTTTTCCTCGTCCTGGTCGATGGCTGAGGTGTCGGAGAGCGAGGGGAGGTACCAGACCAGATGGCCGCGGGAGCCGAGGAGTTGGAGGGCGAGCGAGGCGTTGCCCTCTTCGTCGAGGCGGTTGTTGTAGAGGATGTCGGGTGCGCCGAGGACCACGGTGTCGCCGTCGCCGGAGGTGTCCGGGATGCGCAGCAGGGTGGCCAGGCGTTCGCTGGGGTAGCACTTGTCGGCGTCGAGATGGCGGGTGGTGTAGCGGATGCCGCCGGTCTGCGCGGTGCCGGCGCGGCGGGCGGCGGGCAGCGCGCAGTCGGGGGAGAGCGCGGAGCCGCGGCTGTTGGCGGGGTCCGCGGTCACGCCGGGAGCGAGGGTTCCCACGGACCAGCCGCTGGGGGCGACGAGGACGGTGCGGCCGCCCGAGCCGGCGATCGCCGAGTGCAGGTCTTGCTGTTGACGTTCCGCCAGGAGGTCCGGGGCGGTGACGAGGAGCGTGGTGTCGGGGCGCGCCGCGGCGCGGGCCTCGGCCAGGGTGGTGACGACGCGGGTGGACACGCCGCGGTCGGCGAGGAGTTCGGCTGTCGCGCGGCTGCCGTAGGGGTCGGCGGAGCGTGGGTCGAGGGCGCCGTGGCGGGCGTCGGACTGCAGCGCGGCGAGCGTGACGGCCCCGGCCAGGAGCAGCACGAGCGCGAGCGTGACGCCTCGCGCGCGGGTCCACAGCCGCAGGGCGGTGGGCGAGGCCGAGGTGGACGGGAGCGTGGCCTCGGTCGTCATTCGGCGACTCCCCGGCGGGCGGTGTGGGCCGCGGTGTCGGTGCTGCTCGCCGTCAGCTGGGGCTTGGTGCGTTCCAGGTCGAGGTCGAGTTCGGCCATGCGCCCGTACGACTGCTGGGTGGCGCGGCGGCCGCCGTATGTCACGTCGTCGAAGTCGCGGGCGGCGGCGCGGAGTCGGTCCGTGTGGGCGGGCAGGGTGCGGCCGGCGTCGGCGGCGGCCTCGTCGGCCGTGCGGCCGGGGCGGGTGTCGAGGAGGGCGCGTTCCTCGAGGGAGCGGACGATGGCGCGCATGCGTTCCTGGACGGCCTGGTTCCAGTGGCCCTGGGCGGCGTGTGCCTCGGCGGCCGCGCGGTGTTCGGCGGCGCTGCGGGGACGGTCGTCGAAGAGGGCGGCGGTGGATGTGGGCCGGCGGCGCGGGGAGCCCAGGCGCCACCACAGGGCACCCACGACGGCCGCCATGGCCAGGATGACGACCAGCAGGCCGAGTGTCCCGCCGGGAGTGGCGGTCGAGGCGGTGTCGAACAGGTCGCCGATCCAGTCCCAGAGGGTGTCCAGGGCGCGTTGGAACAGGCTGGGGTCGTTCTGGTGGTACAGGTCCTTGGACAGTTCACGGCGGGCCGCCTCCCGCGCGGGGTCGCGCGGGACGGTGAGCGGCGGCTGGTCGTCCGAGCGGGCGGACAGGGACAGCACGGCTGCGTCCCCCGCCCGCAGCAGGGCTGCCACGGCCCTGTCGGCGACGCCGGGCAGCGGTGCCGCTACGGGCAGGGTGCCCGGGAGCGGTACCGCTGTGAGAACTCCCCCCGCCAGGCTCACCGCATCAACTCCCCGGGGTCGTGCCGGGGACGGAGGTGCCGTAGTCCTGGAGGCCCGCGGCGCGGGCCAGGTCGAGGTCGAGGGCCTCGCGGCGGATGCGCTGGTCGACGTAGAGGAGCACGGTGACGCCCGCCGAGATCGGGAAGGTGATCATGGAGCCGATGACCGAACCGATGCCGCTGATGATCAGGTAGGTCCAGCCGTAGTCGCTGCTCGCGTCGACCATGCCGCTGATGCCCCCGTCGCTCACGGCGGCACCGAGGAGGGCGAACGGGACGACGACGATCGTCGCGACGACGTTCGCGATGATCAGGGCGAGCACCTGGATGCCGAAGACCCGCCACCAGGAGCCGCGGGTGAGTTTCGCGGAACGGCCGAGCGCCTTCTTGATGCTCTGCTTCTCCAGCATCAGCGCGGGCGAGGCGAGGGAGAGGCGGATCAGCAGCCACAGCACCAGGACGATCGAACCGAGGATGCCGAAGGCCTTGAGGGCGGCCCCCGCGTCGGAGCTTCCGGCGGCGCTCACGAGGATGCCCGGCAGCAGGCATACGAGGACGATGGCGGCGGCGATGAGCATCAGCAGGAAGATCAGGCCGAACAGCTTGAGCACCTGGGAGCGGGCGTCGCGCCAGGCCTCGCCGAGGGTGACCGGTTTGCCGAGCACCGCCC
Organism: Streptomyces sp. NBC_00016; assembly: GCF_045040885.1. Lineage (NCBI taxonomy): Bacteria > Bacillati > Actinomycetota > Actinomycetes > Kitasatosporales > Streptomycetaceae > Streptomyces > Streptomyces sp. NBC_00016. Next base: position 5,921,516 of record NZ_CP108304.1, read on the forward strand.
GGCTGGTGACGGCGGTGAGCAGGGCGGTCGCCGTGATGGTGCCGATGAGGGTGATGACGAGGACGGGGCCGGAGGCGCGCATGGCGTCGCCCATGGCGTTGAGCTGCTCGTCGGCGGTGGCGCTCGGGTCGCCGAGCGCGTTCGTGTCCGTGGCGGAGTCCAGGATGAGGCCCTGCAACAGGACGACGAAGACCTGGGTGACGACGGCGACGGTCAGCGAGATGCCCAGGACCGTGCGCCAGTAGGTGCGCATCGTGGCGACGGCGCCGTCGAGGATCTCGCCCACGGCGAGCGGGCGCAGCGGGATCACGCCGGGCTTCGCCGCGGGCGGGGGGCCGCCCCAGCCGGCGCCCCAGCCGCCGGGAGCGCCGTAACCGCCGTAGCCGCCCTGTCCGGGGCCCGCGGGGCCGCCGGGGTATGCGCCGCCGGGTCCGGCGGGCGGGTAGGCGCCCCAGCCGGGTCCCGGCGGCGGAGGCGGTGGGGGCGGCGGGGTCTGGCCCGCGTCGCGGCCCGGGTTCGGGGCGCCTGCGGGCGCGGACCACTGGCCGGGGCCGGGCGGCGGCTGTTCCTTGGACCACTTCGTGCCGGGGCCCTGCGGGTTCGCGTCCGGCTGGTCCGCGGGCTGGGCACCGGCGGGGCGGTCCGTGGGCTCGGCGGGGTGGGACGCGCCGGGCTCCTGTCCGTCGGACGGGGCGGATCCGGGCGAGGCCCAGCCCGGAGAGTCTTTCATCGTCGCTCCTTCACGGTGCCCGTCCGCGGTCGCGGCGGCAGGTTGGGAGCCATCGTGCCATGGGGTGCTCATCGGTTGACCGGCCGCGGTATGGGCTGCACACCTTCAATTGTCCGCCGGATCGGGGGCAGACTGACCGCATGGCTGATCAGTACGCGCATTCCGGCGAGGACAAGCGGCCGGCCGAGATACCTGCGATCCGTTGGGAGGAGCTGCCGGAAGGTCCCGTGCTGGTCCTTCTCGACCAGACGAGACTGCCGGCAGAGGAAGTCGAACTGGTGTGTACGGACGCGTCCGCGCTGGTCGAGGCGATCCGGTCGCTGGCCGTGCGCGGGGCGCCGTTGCTCGGGATCGCCGGGGCGTACGGTGTCGCGCTCGCCGCCGCGCGCGGGTTCGACGTGGACGAGGCCGCGAACGCGCTCGCGGGCGCCCGCCCCACCGCGGTGAACCTGTCGGTCGGTGTGCGCCGGGCCCGGGCCGCGTACCGGACGGAACTCGCCGACGGCGGCGATCCGGCGCAGGGCGCGCAGGCCGCGCTGGCGGCCGCGCGGCAGCTCCACCGGGAGGACGCCGAGGCCAGCGTCCGGATGGCCGGGCACGGGCTGACGCTCCTCGACGAGCTGCTGCCGGGCGGCGGGCATCGTGTCCTCACGCACTGCAACACCGGCGCGCTGGTGTCGGGCGGGGAGGGGACGGCGTTCGCGGTGGCGCTCGCGGCGCACCGGGTGGGCCGGCTTCGCCGGTTGTGGGTGGACGAGACGCGTCCGCTGCTCCAGGGGGCCCGCCTCACGGCGTACGAAGCGGCCCGCAACGGCATGGCGTACACCTTGCTGACGGACAACGCGGCGGGCTCGCTGTTCGCGGCGGGGGAGGTGGACGCGGTGCTGATCGGGGCTGATCGCATCGCGGCCGACGGGTCGGTGGCGAACAAGGTGGGGAGCTACCCGCTCGCGGTGCTGGCGCGGTACCACCATGTGCCGTTCATCGTGGTGGCGCCGGTGACGACGGTGGACCTGGAGACGCCGGACGGGGCGTCCATCGAGGTGGAGCAGCGCCCCGGGTTCGAGGTGACGGAGGCCATGGCGGCCCAGGCGCCGGTGACGGGAGCGGGTGGCGGGATTCCGGTGGCGCCGCTGGGGACCCAGGCGTACAACCCCGCGTTCGACGTGACGCCGCCCGAGCTGGTGACGGCGATCGTCACGGAGGAGGGCGTGGCCTCGCCGGTGACGGCCGACGCGCTTGCGGAGCTGTGTGGCAGGGCGCGCCGGGGAGAGGCGGGGGCGGCTCTCTGATCGCCCGTCGATCACCCGTCGATCACCCTTCGGTCGGTCGTCGGTCACCTGTCGGTCGGCCGTCGGCCCGCCGACAGGTGAGCCGGGCCCGGGTCTATGAGCGGGCGGGCTGGTCGGCGATCAGGAGGGTGGTGCCCGCCGCGCGGAAGCCGAGGCGGGCGTAGATGCGGGCGACGGTCTCCTCCGCGTAGGCGAGGAAGATCGTCTCGACGCCGTGGGTGCGGGCGTGGGCGACCAGGCCCGCTGTCACGGCGGCGGCCAGTCCCTGGCGGCGGGCGGAGGGAAGGGTGCCGACGCCGCCGATCTCCGTGGCGGCGGTTGCCGGGTGGTAGTGGCCGGTGGCCAGGGGGGTGCCGTCCGGGGCGAGGGCGGCGACGAGGGTCTTGTGCCCGGCGCGGATCGTGACGCTCACCGCGGCCACCGTGCCGTCCACGGTGAGCGCCTCGGCCAGCCTCGACAGCTCCGCCCGGTCCGACGGGCCCGCCGTGAGGCCGGGCTGCGCCGTGGGGGGCTCCTTGGCGAAGGCCAGGCGCGGGAGGGCGAGGGCCGCGGGCAGGACGGGGTCGTCCGCGGTCAGCGCGCGCAGTGTCACGCCGTCCGGCAGGGGCTGCGGAGGCAGCGGGTGCTGGGGCGGCAGCACCATCAGCGGCCGTCGCAGCACCAGGAGGCCGGCGGCCTCGATCCGGGCCCGCAGCGCGGGTGCCGACTCGGCCAGCCATTCGAACGCCTCCGGCACACCGAGCTCACGCTGCCGGGCGCGCACCCGGGCGATGTCGGCGGCGCCCACGGGGGCCGCGCCGGTGGGCTGGGCGTGGCTCGGGCCGCCGTAGTACGGGGCGCCGGGCTCCTTCCGTACGAACAGGCGCAGGGGGCCGAAGTCCTCGGCGTCGGCGAACAGCAGGGGCACGGTGGCGTAGTACCGCTCGATGCGGTCACGCAGCGGGTCGCTCATGCGGCGCATCCCACCACCGGACGGGGTCGCGCCGCACGCAGATTTCCCGCGAGGACCGCTGTCGGCGCGGGCAGCGGCACTGGCAGCGGCGCCGGAGGGCGGGGGTGGGTAGTGACCGGCCCGTACGACCATCGTCACTGGCCGGTGACCCTGCCACCTGCCCCCTGCCCCCTGCCACCTGCCCCCTGCCACCTGCCCCCTGCCCCCTGCTCACCTGACTGTCCTTCACCGTCGTGAGAACGGGATGCTCCCGGCCTTCAACGGAGTCGACGAGCTTGGTCTCGCTACGGGGCAGGTTGATGTCTTCGGCGATGGCAGCCGTGAGAGCCGCTGAGAGGGCCCGCAGTGCCCGCTCGGCGGCATGGCCCCTTCGTTCTGTGCGAGCGCCTGTTCGGCGCCGCTCAGTTCCTTGACGCCCAGCCTGACCATGACCTTGGAGCCCAGACGCGGGCGTAGGTGGTGCCGCACGGCCGTCTCGTGGGCCCGGTAGCTCTTCGGCGCGGCATCCCGGTCGTACGTGTACAGCGACGCGCTCCACCTTGATGCCCTGGAGAGCTTGGGGCGTGCCGGGGGCCGGGGGTTCGGGCAGCTGGTGGTTCAGCGATCGCAGGGCGGTCCGTTACTCGTACCGGTACTTCAGCGAGTCCGCCTCCGCCTGCTCGATGTCGGCGATCGTCAGCTCCGGCAACCGCAGTTGGGCCAGCGTCACCTCGGCCGAGGCCGGCTGCGCGTCCGCCGACAGCCACTCCTCCGGCTTCCAGGCCCCGCTGCGCAGCAGCGACTTGGGGCAGTGCGGGTAGACCTCCTCGATCCCCACCACCAATGCACTGGCCGACGGTTTGCCCACGGCGGTCAGCTGCGACAGCAGCTCTGGGCGGGTGGAGACGCAGGCCCGGCCGTTCACTCTGAGCGTCGTGGTGCGCCCCGGAATGACGAACAGCAGCCCGGCCCGTCCGGTGGCGATGACGTTCTGCAGGGTGTCCAGACGCTTGTTGCCGGTCGCGTCCGGTATCGCCACCGTCCGTTCGTCCAGGACGGCGACGAACCCGGCGGGGCCGCCGCGCGGGGAGACGTCGCAGTTGCCCTCGGCATCCGCGCTGGCGACCAGGACCAGCGATGAGCAGCCGATCAACCGCCGGGTCTGCTCGGTGAGTTCGGTCATCTGTTTCCGCACGGCCGCGTCGCCGGGGAGTTCGTAGACCCGGCGCAACGCCTCCTGGTCGGGCACGGCGTCGAGGCGAAGCGAGTCGAAGGCACTGCCGGCAAGGTGGGTCGTCATGCCTCCGACCCTAGTGGGACCGACCTGCGATCGATCTTGGTCGGTGAGTGTGGGCGCCGAGGGCGGGATGCCGTACGCGTGCGCCTGCAGGCGCACCTTTTGCGGGGCGGAGTGGATCCGCCCTGTCGCCGTGCCTCAACCGTGCCCGGCAGGCCGGGGAGTCATGGGGAACCGTGATGTGTCAGCAGGGTCGGTTCGCCCAGTAGGACTCCACAACCGCACGGTAGCGTGACGCCATGGATGCCCCTCGGATCAAGGTGTACGGCTCAGCCACCGAAATCACCATTGCGGCCAACGCGGCCGGACTGCGGGACCTCGCGGAGCGGCTCACCGGTCTCGCTGATCCCGAGCTCCGAGACGGCTATCACGAACATCTCGACGGTGGCATCGATCTTGAGGACGGGTCGGTCAGCCTGATCCTGGAGCGGGACGACAAGGTGTAGAGCCGCGGTGGCCCGTTGAAGGCCGGCGCGATGCGTCAGCTGTTCGGCTCAGGGCGCCAGTGCTCAGGCCCGGCGCCACGCCAGTCGATCCAGGGCGCATCCCGCACCTCGGTCGGGTCGATCTCCAGCCCGGCGCGCCGGAGGAACTCCGCGACGTCGACGACGCTGTGCGCCACCCCGAGCATCTCGCCGTCCACGCGAACGCGACGGCCACCCGTGGGGGAGGGCGGATGCACGGTCACGCGGCTCGGTCCGGAAGCGTCCCCAGGGTCGTCCGGGAGGTGCGGGCCCGCGTTCCTGTATGTCATCCGGTCAGCCGCCGGCGTACATCGGCTGCCGAGTCGCCCAGGTGCCGCAGTTCCCGCCACGCTGAGGGGCTGGGACGCCGTTGCTGCCAATAAGGGTGGTAGAGCACCTGAGCAGACAGTCGACGCAGGCGCCGCCGCAGCTCGGTGCGACCGGGCCTGGCAGCGAGCTGCCGGTAGGTGGCGCTCCACTCCTGCTGTGCTTGGACGAGATCGTCGGGGAACGGTCGCATGACGAAATTCAATCATGTGTTCGATTTTCTGCGCCAGCCGACACCGCCGACGGCCGGGGTTCAGGCGGGCCGCTCGTCCTGGGACGGTTCCGGAGCGATGAGGGCGGCGGGGGCGAGTACCCAGAGCAGGGCTCGGCCGGTCAGTGGTGTGGTGGCGATCAAGGTCAGGTAGATCTCGGCGAGCGAACCGTCACCGGTGAAGACGTCGAGGTCTTCGGACAGCCGCGACAGCAGGTAGATGACGGCGTCCACGATGAGCCACGAGGCCAGGTTCGCGCCGATCCACCAGGCCCAGCGGCTGGTCACCTTGCGCAGGACGAGTGACTGGGACAGCCCGAGCAGGGGGCCGAGTGCCAGGCTCTGACTGGCGGCGAGGAGGTAGGCCGTCGACATGTCGTTGTCGGTGTCCTGGGCGCTGATCACCGCAGGCATGATGACCAGGAGCCAGGCCAGCAGGGCCGGGCCGATGTTGGCGGTGATCCACACCTTGCGGGGGATGGGCACCCGCTGTCGGACGACCAGCCATTGCAGAGCTCCCAGGACACCTCCGAACAGCGCGGCCCCCAGGGTGGCGACCAAGAGCGCGATCACGACGTGGTGGCTGGAGACTTCCAGGTGGAGGGCGTCGTCACCCAGCAGTGCCAGCAGGAAACCAGCGGTCAGGACGATGACGAAGGCGATCGTGTTGTACGCGATCCACTGCCAGTACAGGCGGGAGTCCCAGCCGCTCGGTGACGTCGTCGCACGGCGGGAGCCAGAAGCGGCCATCGCGTACTCCTCCGGTTTCGGCTGCCCTCCGGTGTGACGGCCCGCCATCCCGGTGACCACACGGTGCGCCGGGGTGCGCCTGCCGTCCGGTGTCCGGGGCGGCGGGAAGGCTGGCCCAGGAGCCGACGCGGCAGCGCGGGCCGCGGGATCGGGTGCATCGGGGGAAGCGTGGACGGAACACCGCGTAGGAGCCGCCGGGAGTCGAGGCGCGCCGTCGTACGTTCGCTGCTCAGCGCCGCCTTCCTCGTCGCTGTCTACTACCTGTTGCCGCTCGATTCGGCCTTCACCGCCGGTACGGTCCTCGGCCTTGTCGGCGGCATCGTCGCCGTGGCACTGCTCCTGTCCTGGCAGATCCGGAAGATCTCCCTGTCCCAGCGGCCCGAACTGCGGGCCGTGGAAGCCCTGGGGACGACGCTTCCGCTCTATCTGCTCTTGTTCGCGACGACGTACTTCCTGATGGATCACAGCGCGCCGGACAGCTTCAGCGAGCCGCTGTCGAGATCCGACGCGCTGTACTTCACCGTGACCGTGTTCAGCACGGTTGGTTTCGGCGACATCAGCCCGCGCAGCGAACCGGCCCGGCTGCTGGCCACGGGACAGATGACGATGAACCTGCTGCTGGTCGGCCTCGCGGTCCGGCTCCTGGTGTCGGCTGTCGAGCAGGGCAGAAGCCGCCAGGACGCCCCGGAAGCCGAGGGCCGGAGCGGCGGAACGCCGGGCGCACCATGACCGCTGTGGGCTGTTCCCTTCAGCTCCCGGCCTCGCTCCCGGCCTCGCTCCCGGCCTCGATCCCGGCCTCGCTCCCGGCCTCGCTCCCGGCCTCGGCCACCGCGATGGCGATGCCGAGCGCTGCGGTGAGGTTGCCCGCTGCCGTCATCACACGGGGACCGAGGTGTCGGATGCTGTGGACATGCTGAATGGCCTCCCTGTGGCGCCGACGACGCCGAGAGGGTGTGCGCGGCGGAGGCGGACGGAAACGGGCATCCGCGGGCGCCACGTCCTAGTTCAACCGTAGGAGCGTTACGGGCGGCGCGCGCGTGGGGGCTCCCTGCCCGGCTCACTCCGGCCACTCGGAGCCGTCGCCGTCGTCACGTGACGGCTGCGAGACGATTCCTCTGAGTCACGACGTCCGTGCGACGAGTCGCCGCGAGTCGCCTGTCCGGACCGCCTGACATCAGTGCTGACATCGACGTCGGAGGACCGGGGCAGACAGTGACCGCCCCGTACGACTATCGTCACTGGCCGGTGAGCCTTCTCACCTGCGCCGCCTTCACTGTTATGAGAATGGGATGATGTCGTTTATGAAGGGACGAGTCCTTGTCGTCGACGACGACACCGCACTGGCCGAGATGCTCGGCATTGTGCTGCGTGGTGAAGGTTTTGAGCCGTCTTTCGTGGCCGACGGTGACAAGGCGCTGGCCGCTTTCCGTGAGGCGAAGCCCGACCTGGTGCTGCTGGACCTGATGCTGCCCGGCCGGGACGGCATCGAGGTGTGCCGCCTGATCAGGGCGGAGTCCGGGGTGCCGATCGTGATGCTCACGGCGAAGAGCGACACCGTCGACGTCGTCGTCGGACTGGAGTCCGGCGCCGACGACTACATCGTGAAGCCGTTCAAGCCGAAGGAGCTGGTCGCCCGGATCCGGGCCCGGCTGCGGAGGTCCGAAGAGCCGGCGCCGGAACAGCTCGCCATCGGCGACCTCGTCATCGACGTGGCCGGTCACTCCGTGAAGCGGGAAGGCCAGTCGATCGCGCTGACGCCGCTGGAGTTCGACCTGCTGGTCGCGCTGGCACGCAAACCCTGGCAGGTGTTCACCCGCGAGGTCCTCCTCGAGCAGGTGTGGGGCTACCGGCACGCCGCCGACACCCGCCTGGTGAACGTGCACGTACAGCGGCTGCGCTCCAAGGTCGAGAAGGACCCCGAGCGGCCGGAGATCGTGGTGACCGTCCGTGGTGTCGGATACAAGGCAGGACCGAGCTGACATGTCCGGAGACAGTGCCGCTTCGGCCCCCGGTCGCTCCGGGGCCCGTCCGGAGCGGCCTGTCGGCCGTAGGACGCCGGGTTCACGCTTCGCACGCCTCCTCGAAGGGGGCCTGTTGCAGGGCGGGGTGCAGGGCAGCCCCGTCCTGAGGCTGCTGCTGCGCTGGGTGCGCAGGCCGCTGCTGCCCGTCATGCGGCTGTGGCGGCGCAACATCCAGCTCAAGGTCGTCGTCACGACACTGCTGATGTCGCTGGGCGTCGTCCTGCTGCTGGGCTTCGTCGTCATCGGCCAGGTGCGCAACGGGCTCCTGGACGCCAAGGTGAAGGCGTCCCAGAGCCAGGCCACCGGCGGATTCGCCGTGGCCAAGCAGAAGGCCGACGAGGCCGCCAGCGCGGCCGCCGCCGACGGGACGCCGGCCGACGGCGGCGCCTCGCAGAACGTCATCGAATGGATGAGCGAGCTCGTGCTGTCGCTGTCCAGTGGCGGCCAGGGCGCCTTCGACGTGGTCACCCTGCCCCCCGGCGACGTCAGCGGCGTCGCCCGCGGGCCGCGCGCCTCCGGCTTCGTCGACCCCGACAAGAGCGTCCCGGAGAAACTGCGCGAGCAGGTCTACAGCAGCACCGGTGCGGCCCAGAGCTACTCCCGGATCATCTACCTCAACGACAAGGAATCCCAGCCGGCCCTGGTCATCGGCAAGCAGGTCAACGACCCCAACGGCGATCCGTACGAGCTGTACTACCTCTTCCCGCTCACCCAGGAGGAGAAGTCGCTGAGCCTGGTCAAGGGGACGCTGGCGACCGCCGGGCTGTTCGTCGTCGTCCTCCTCGGGGCCATCGCCTGGCTCGTGGTGCGGCAGGTCGTCACGCCGGTGCGGATGGCCGCCGGGATCGCCGAGCGGCTCTCCGCCGGACGGCTCCAGGAACGGATGAAGGTCACCGGCGAGGACGACATCGCACGCCTCGGTGAGGCCTTCAACAAGATGGCCCAGAACCTCCAGCTGAAGATCCAGCAACTGGAGGACCTGTCGCGGATGCAGCGACGGTTCGTGTCCGACGTCTCGCACGAACTGCGGACGCCGCTGACGACCGTACGCATGGCCGCCGACGTCATCCACGACGCCCGGGTCGACTTCGACCCCATCACCGCGCGGTCCGCCGAACTGCTCGCCGACCAGCTCGACCGGTTCGAGACACTCCTCGCGGACCTGCTGGAGATCAGCCGCTTCGACGCCGGCGCCGCCGCCCTCGAAGCCGAGCCGATCGACCTCAGGGAGGTCGTCCGGCGGGTCGTCAGCGGGGCCGCGCCGCTCGCCGAACGCAAGGGGACGACCGTACGCGTCATCGGCGACCAGCAGCCCGTCGTCGCCGAGGCCGACGCCCGGCGGGTGGAGCGAGTGCTGCGCAACCTGGTGGTCAACGCCGTGGAACACGGCGAGGGCAAGGACGTCATCGTCAAGCTGGCCGCCGCGGGCGGGGCCGTCGCGATCGCCGTGCGCGACTACGGAGTCGGCCTCAAGCCCGGCGAGGCCACCCGTGTCTTCAGCCGGTTCTGGCGCGCCGACCCGGCACGCGCGCGTACCACCGGCGGTACCGGTCTGGGGCTGTCCATCGCCCTGGAGGACGCACGACTGCACGGCGGCTGGCTGCAGGCCTGGGGAGAGCCCGGCGGCGGCTCGCAGTTCCGGCTGACGCTGCCCAGGACCGCCGACGAACCGCTGCGGGGCTCGCCGATACCGCTCGAACCCAAGGACTCCCGCCGCAACCGGGGAGCCCTCGACGACGCCGGTCTGCCGCGCGGCGGCGGCCAGAAGAGCGCGACGGTGCCGGTACAGCCCGCCGGCGAACAGCTGTCGGCCGCACGGAGCCCGCTCACGCCCCGGATGGCCACCTCGGCCCCCACGGCCGACCCGACGGCGCTGCCCGGCAACGGCGCGCGCGTGGTGCCCCGCCCCGCCCCGGGCAGCGGCGGAGGCGGCGGCGGACGCGGGGAGGACGAGCCGCGGGCTGTGGGAGCAGCCGGGGCAGCCGGCACAGGTGGGGCCGCTGGGGAAGCCGGCGCAGGACGCGGCGAGAACCCGGAGCGGACGGAAGCGGCCGGTAGCGGGGGCGTGGCCGGCACCGGTGACGCGGCCGACACGGGTGACACGCGTGAAACGGCACTGAGGGGGACTTCGGACCGGCACAGAGCCGGAGCGGAGGGCTCGAACGAGCAAGGGGAGGCATTTCGTGGGCGCTGAGTGGCGCGAGGGGGGAACCCGGCGCACGCCGGGGCGCGCGGTGGCGTACGCCGCCTGTGGCGTCGTCCTGCTGGCCGGGTGCGCCTCGATGCCCGACAGCGGGGATCTGCGCGGCGTCGAATCCACACCGCGCCAGGACACCCAGGTACGGGTGTTCGCGATGCCGCCCCGGGACGACGCACAGCCACTGGAGATCGTCCAGGGCTTCCTCGAAGCGCTCACCAGCGACGACCCCGGCTACGCGACGGCGCGGCAGTACCTGACCGAGAAAGCCGCCCAGAAATGGGAGCCGGAACGGTCCACGACGGTCCTCACGGACGGGCCGGCGACCGATGCCGGGCCCACCGGGACCCGGGACGACGGTGACGACTACTCGTACACCCTCACCGGCACCCGGGTCGCCACCGTCGACGCACAGCAGTCGTACGCGCCCGCCTCGGGCGACTACGGCCAGGTGGTCCACCTCAGCCGCGACAAGAAGAACGGGCAGTGGCGCATCGACGCCCTCCCCCAGGGCGTCGTCATGGGCAAGTCGGACTTCCAGCGCAACTACGTGTCCGTCAACAAGTACTACTTCGCCTCCAACACCACGGCCGACGGCTCCGACGGTTCCCGACAGCCCATGGCCGTCGCCGACCCCGTCTACGTCCGTGAACGCGTCGATCCGGTGACACAGATGGTGCGCTCCGTGCTCACGGGCCCCACCAGCTGGCTCCGGCCCGTCGTCAGATCCAGCTTCCCCACCGGGACCGCGCTGCCCAAGGGCGTCACCGCACTGACCCCCGACGACCAGAACAAGCTCACCGTCCCGCTGAACGACAAGGCCGCCCACATCGGACAGGGCAAGTGCGACGAGATGGCGGCCCAGCTGCTGTTCTCCCTCCGCAGCCTGGCCCCCGCCGTCGACGAGATCGCGCTGCGCGCGGGCGGCACCCAACTGTGCTCCCTCACCGAGGAACGGGCCGCGGCCGTCGCCGCCCGCGGCTCCGAGACCAACCCCGGCTACCTGTACTTCATCGACGGCCAGCACCGCCTCGAACGGATGACGAGCGGCAGCGGCAACACCAAGGCCGACCCCGTGCCCGGAGCGCTCGGCGACGGCGCCAAGGCACTGCGCTCGGTGGCCGTGTCCCGCGACGAACACAGCGCCGCGGGAGTCGCCCTCGACGGCAAGGCGCTCTACGTCACCTCCACCGTCTCCGGCAGCTCCATCGGCGACCCCGTACTCCAGAGCAAGGGCAAGACGGAGACCGACCGGCTCACCACTCCCAGCTGGGACACCCAGGGCGACCTGTGGGTCGCCGACCGCGACCCCGCCGCGCCTCGGCTGCTCCTGCTGGAGAAGGGCGCCGGCCAGCCGCTGGAGGTGCTCACTCCGGGACTGGACGGCCGTATCAACGCCGTACGGGTGGCCGCCGACGGGGTACGGATCGCGCTCATCGTCGACAAGGGCGGCAAGCAGTCCCTGTTCATCGGCCGGATCGAACGAGGCCCGGGCAACGGCGAGCAGGCGTCCGTGTCGCTCCAGGAACTGCGCTCCGCGACACCGGAGTTGGAACAGGTCACGGCCATGTCGTGGGCCGGGGACAGCCGGCTCGTGGTCGTCGGGCGCGAGGCCGGCGGCGTGCAGCAGGTGCAGTACATGCAGTGCGACGGCTCGGTGCCCGAGGCGGGAACGCTTCCCGGCCTCACGGAGGTCACGAGCATCGCCGCCTCCGAGGACAGCGAGATCCCGCTCTTCGCGACCTCCAAGGAAGGGCTGCTGTGGCTGCCCGGCGGAAGCGGATGGCGGACGCTGAAGGAGACCGCCTCGGCTGCGTTCTACCCCGGGTGATCTTTGCCCCGCCCGGAGCGCGGAGCCCGGAGCGGGGGGAGCGGAGCATGGGGATCGGGGTTTGCGGCGGGGGTGCGGGGCGGCTCGGGCGGCTTGAGGCGGCTCGGGGTGTGTAACCCCGGGGGCCGGAGTGGGCCGGGGGTTCGGGGGGAACTTCTCGGATCCCTTCTCCCATTGGGGCCCGGGGTTTCTTGAGTGCTCTTTTCGGCTGCTCTCTTTTGGTGTTCCGATCGTTTCAGGTGCCTTCGGCCACCTTCCCAAGAGTTTTCCACAGGGGACCCCGGGCGGTTTTCCACAGGGGTGGCGGGCAGCTTCCGGCGTCGGCACAGTAGTGCACGTGGAAGGCGTTCGCAGGTGGTGGCAGGAACTCGCCGGCCTGGTGCTGCCCGCCGAGTGCGGGGGCTGCGGAAGTGCGCGTACGGTGCTCTGCCCGCCGTGTCGTGCGGCGCTGGGCGGGGCCGAGCCGTTCCGGGTCCGTCCGGTGCCGGAACCGCCAGGGCTGCCCGCCGTGCACGCGGCGGCCCGGTACGCGGACGAGGTACGGGCGACGCTGCTGGCCCACAAGGAACGCGGCGCGCTGGCACTGGCGCGACCGCTGGGCGCGGCGTTGGCGGGGGCTGTGCGGGCGGGGGTGGGGGAGGTGGGGTGGGGGGAGGGGGAGGGCCCCCAACCCCCCGGAGATCTGCTGCTCGTCCCCGTCCCCTCCACCCGGGCCGCGGTGCGGGCGCGTGGGCATGATCCGGCTCGGCGGATCGCGTTGGCGGCGGCCGGTGAGTTGCGGCGGGCGGGGGTGCCGGCGCGGGTGGCCGCGGTGCTGCGGCAGCGGCGGGCGGTGGCCGACCAGTCGGGGCTCGGCTCCCGGCAGCGGCTGGACAACCTGGTGGGCGCGCTGACGGTGGTGCCAGGAGGCGCGCGGGTGCTGTGCGGTGGGCCGGTGGTTCTCGTGGACGACGTGGTGACGACGGGCGCCTCGCTGGCGGAGGCCGCGCGGGCGGTGCGGGCGGTGCGGGTGGCTGCGGCGGCGCAGTGGGCGGGACAGGGGCAGAGTGGGCGGTGTGAGGAGGAGGCGAAGGGTGCGTTGTGTGGTGAAGGGGCGACGGCCGGGTACGTGGGTAGGACTCGGGAAGACAGTAGGAAGCTGGCAGGAGCGGAGGTGGCAGGCGTGGACGGGGTGTCGGTGAGAGCTCTGGACGACGCGGGCGGAGCCGGTGACGTGCTCTGCGCGGCCGTGGTCGCCGCGTCGCCTGACTCTTTCGAAATAAACCGGAACTGAGTGAGAACTTGCGTCGTTGCAGGTAATGAGAGGGCCAATTCGCCTGAACGGAGGTACGCCGCAGTAGAGGGTGACGACATCCGTCCGGGCGAGATATGTTCGGTTGTGAGGGAAAGCCGCAGGCCACACCTCTCATATCTGAATGCCGTGCTGCGGTTTTCGAAATCTTCCGCAGCACCTGGGGTGTAGATCTCGCCCATGGGGGAGGAGGAGGTGGAAGTCACCGAGTCCGAGGTTCCGGTGCTCACCGGAGCCTGGTGCAAAAGGGAGACGCTCCGCACCGAAGCGGAGTGATCCGGGAACGGAGTTCTGCGTGGACATCGTCGTCAAGGGCCGCAAGACCGAGGTGCCCGAGCGGTTCCGCAAGCACGTGGCCGACAAGCTGAATCTGGAGAAGATCCAGAAGCTCGACGGCAAGGTGATCAGCCTCGACGTGGAGGTGTCCAAGGAGCCCAACCCCCGACAGGCCGACCGGTGCGACCGAGTGGAGATCACACTCCGGTCCCGCGGCCCTGTGATCCGGGCGGAGGCGGCCGCCAGCGACCCGTACGCGGCGCTCGACCTGGCGGCGGAGAAGCTGGATGCCCAACTGCGCAAGCAGCACGACAAGCGTTACACGCGCCGCGGCGCCCGCAGGATCTCCGCGGCGGAGGTTTCCGACTACGTCCCCGGTGTGGCGACGCTCAACGGCAACGGCCGTCCCGTCCCCGCCGACGAGTCGGACAGCGTGCCGACCAAGCGGATCGGCTCGCTGGAGGTGCAGGGCGACGGCCCCCTCGTGGTGCGCGAGAAGACCCACGTCGCCGCTCCGATGACTCTCGACCAGGCCCTCTACGAGATGGAACTGGTCGGACACGACTTCTATCTGTTCGTCGACTCCGAGACCAAGCAGCCCAGCGTCGTCTACCGGCGTCACGCCTACGACTACGGCGTGATCTACCTCGACACCGACCCGATGGTTGCCCAGGCGCACTCGCCCGAGGCGGGCGGCGCGTTGGGCGGCTGACGCTGCCCGGTGACAGCTGAGCGGTGTGCCCCTGGAGCGCTGTGTGCGCCCCCAGGGGCACCCGTGTGCGACCCCTTCGGGCACCACTCTGTCACCGCGTTGTCGTCCGGGCATGGAATCATGGCCAGGGCGGCTCAACCGGTGGGCCGCTGCCTTGGGTTGGCGACGGCACAGGACCACGGCCACAGCCTTCAGGGGGAGGAACGATGGCGGACAGCTTCGGACCGATGCGGGACGACGATGCCGACGACGGCGTCGTCGGCATGGGCCCGGACGGGGGCACCTCACGCAAGGAGCCGATCAGAGTCCTTGTCGTGGACGACCACGCCCTGTTCCGCCGCGGACTGGAGATCGTGCTCGCGGCCGAGGAGGACATCCAGGTCGTCGGCGAGGCGGGTGACGGCGCCGAGGCCGTGGACAAGGCGGCCGACCTGCTGCCGGACATCGTGCTGATGGACGTACGGATGCCCAAGCGCGGCGGTATCGAGGCCTGCACCTCCATCAAGGAGGTGGCTCCGAGCGCGAAGATCATCATGCTGACGATCAGCGACGAGGAGGCCGACCTCTACGAGGCGATCAAGGCGGGCGCGACCGGCTATCTCCTCAAGGAGATCTCCACGGACGAGGTCGCCACCGCGATTCGCGCGGTCGCCGACGGGCAGTCACAGATCAGTCCCTCCATGGCGTCGAAGCTGCTCACCGAGTTCAAGTCGATGATCCAGCGGACCGACGAGCGTCGCCTCGTTCCCGCCCCCCGGCTGACGGACCGGGAGCTGGAGGTGCTCAAACTGGTCGCCACGGGAATGAACAACCGTGACATCGCCAAGGAGTTGTTCATCTCCGAGAACACCGTGAAGAACCATGTGCGCAACATCCTGGAGAAGCTTCAGCTGCACTCCAGGATGGAAGCGGTCGTCTACGCGATGCGGGAGAAGATTCTCGAGATCCGGTGAGCCGGATCGTCGGATCGCCGGACCGTCGGATGGCGGTGGGCCATTGAGCCGGGCCTGGGCCTGGGCCCGGCTCGGTTCGGTGCTGACGCAGCCCGGCTCGGACGCGGCGCGGGTCCGGGTCAGGCCAGTGCGCGGGTGAGTTCTCGGGCGAGGGGCTCGCGCAGGTCAGGGGCGTCCACACGCTCGACGCGTACGTCCGTGCAGTCCACCCAGGTCGCCGCCTCGAGCAGGGCCTGGGCCACCGCCGGGACCGCCTTCGGGCCGTCCAGAGTGACCTGCCTGGCGATCAGGGTGCGGCCCTCGCGCGCCGGGTCCACGCGGCCGACGAGCCGGCCGCCGGCCAGGACCGGCATCGCGAAGTAGCCGTGGATCCGCTTCGGCTTGGGGACGTAGGCCTCCAGCCGGTGGGTGAAGCCGAAGATCCGCTCGGTGCGCGCCCGCTCCCAGATCAGGGAGTCGAAGGGGGACAGGAGCGTGGTGCGGTGGCGGCCGCGCGGGGCCGTTTCCAGAGCCGCCGGGTCGGCCCAGGCGGGCTTGCCCCAGCCTTCGACCGTGACCGGTACCAGGCCCGAGTCGGCGATCACGGTGTCGACCTGCTCGCCCTTGAGACGGTGGTAGTCGGCGATGTCCGCGCGCGTGCCCACGCCGAGGGACTGGCCGGCCAGGCGGACGAGGCGGCGCAGGCACTCGGTGTCGTCCAGCTCGTCGTGCAGCAGGTCGGCGGGGACGGCGCGTTCGGCGAGGTCGTACACGCGCTTCCAGCCGCGGCGCTCGACGCAGACCACCTCGCCGTACATCAGCGCGCGTTCCACCGCGACCTTGGTGCCGGACCAGTCCCACCACTCGCTGGTCTTCTTCGCGCCGCCCAACTCGGTGGCGGTGAGGGGGCCTTCGGTGCGGAGCTGCTTGATGACCTGGTCGTACGTGCCGTCCGGGAGAGCGTGGTTCCAGTGCGGGCGGGCCCGGTAGGCGCGGCGGCGGAAGGCGAAGTGGGGCCATTCCTCGATGGGGAGGATGCAGGCGGCGTGGGACCAGTACTCGAAGGCGTGCGGTCGTGCCGCGGGCGTGCCCGCGGACTCGGGCTTCCAGTACGCGTCCTCGACCGTCTTGCGGCCTACCGCTCCCAGGCGGGCGTAGGGGATCAGCTCGTGGGAGCGGGCCAGGACCGAGATGGTGTCGAGCTGGACCGCGCCGAGGTGACGGAGGACGCCGCGGACTCCGGCCCTGCGGTCGGGTGTACCGAGGAAGCCCTGCGCGCGTAGGGCGATGCGGCGGGCTTCGTCTGCCGAGAGGGTGGTGTCGGGGCGCGGGGTCGTCATGGCTCGCACGATAGGGGGTGGGACTGACAGCGCGGGGTGAGCTGGGGGTTTGAGGGTTCGGGGTGGGAGCGAGGGCGGCTTCGCCGTGGGTTTCGCCCCCGCCGCCCCTACCCTTCCCGTCCCTGGGGGCTGCGCCCCCGGACCCCCGCTTTCGGCCTGGACGGCCTCGTCCTCAAACGCCGGACGGGCTGGTGGTGTCCCCGGACGCCCCGGGCGGGCCGGAGGGTGCCGGAACGTACGGTGCTGTCGAGGGCAGTCCCAGGTCCGACGGGAGCAGGGAGGCCAGCCAGCAGTCGCGGCGTACGCCCTTGTTGGCGATGGCCGAGCGGAGGGTGCCTTCCAGGGTGAAGCCGGCGTTCTCGGCGACCGTGCGGGAGGCGGTGTTGCCGATTTCGGCCCGCCATTCGAGGCGGTCGACGGGCAGGGTGGTGAAGGCCCAGCGGGCCGCGGTGAGGGTGGCCTCGGTGGTGTAGCCGTGGCCGCGGTGTTCCTTGGCCGCCCAGAAGCCGACCTCGGCCGTGCCGGGGGAGCGCATGGTGAGGCTGAGGACGCCGGTGAGGTCCCCGTCGGGGAGGAAGACGCCGAAGGTGAACATGGAGCCGCTCGCCCAGCCCTCCGGGGCGAGCAGTTCGGTGAAGCTTCGGGCGTGCTCGGGGAGGTAGGGGGAGGGGATCGTGGTCCAGCGCTGGATGTCGGGGTCCTGGGCGGCGGTGTACACGGCGTCGGTGTCCTGCGGGTCGAGGGGGCGCAGGACGAGGCGGGGGGTGGTGAGGGTGACGGGCTCGGGCTCCATCGGCCGATTCTGCGCGGGGTGTCCCGGCGGGCGCCATCTTTTTGCGGTGTGTGAGCGCGTGATCACAATTCGCGCAATTCGTCCGGCGGACGCGGCACCATCGGCGGGGCCCGGCCGTTGTCCCCTTTGAAGAAGATTTTGGAGCAGGTGCGCAGCAGTGTGTGGTCCTCGTCGCGGCAGGCCTCCCGGGGTGGCGGGGTCCTCGCATACGATGGCCGTTGCTCAGCAAGTCCACTGGAAACCGACCGTCCCAGGCCCGACCGGCAAGGAGACCAACCCCCGTGTCCGTCCTCTCGAAGATCATGCGTGCAGGCGAAGGCAAGATCCTGCGCAAGCTGCACCGCATCGCGGACCAGGTCAACTCCATCGAAGAGGACTTCGTCGACCTCTCCGACGCCGAGCTGCGGGCCCTCACCGATGAGTACAAGCAGCGGTACGCCGACGGTGAGAGCTTGGACGACCTGCTGCCCGAGGCGTTCGCCACTGTGCGCGAGGCCGCCAAGCGTGTCCTCGGTCAGCGTCACTACGACGTGCAGATCATGGGTGGTGCCGCCCTGCACCTCGGTTATGTGGCCGAGATGAAGACCGGTGAGGGCAAGACGCTCGTCGGCACGCTGCCCGCGTATCTGAACGCGCTGTCCGGCAAGGGCGTCCACCTGATCACGGTCAACGACTACCTGGCCGAGCGCGACTCCGAGATGATGGGTCGTGTCCACAAGTTCCTGGGCCTGGAAGTCGGCTGCATCCTCGCCAACATGACGCCGGCGCAGCGCCGTGAGATGTACGCGTGCGACATCACGTACGGCACGAACAACGAGTTCGGCTTCGACTACCTGCGCGACAACATGGCGTGGGCGCAGGACGAGCTGGTCCAGCGCGGCCACAACTTCGCCATTGTCGACGAGGTCGACTCCATCCTGGTCGACGAGGCGCGCACGCCGCTGATCATCTCGGGTCCGGCGGACCAGGCCACCAAGTGGTACGGCGACTTCGCGAAGCTGGTGACGCGCCTGAAGAGGGGCGAGGCCGGCAACCCGCTCAAGGGCATCGAGGAGACCGGCGACTACGAGGTCGACGAGAAGAAGCGCACGGTCGCCATTCACGAGGCCGGTGTCAGCAAGGTCGAGGACTGGCTGGGCATCGACAACCTCTACGAGTCGGTGAACACCCCTCTGGTGGGCTACCTGAACAACGCCATCAAGGCGAAGGAGCTCTTCAAGAAGGACAAGGACTACGTCGTCATGGACGGCGAAGTCATGATCGTCGACGAGCACACGGGCCGTATCCTCGCCGGCCGCCGGTACAACGAGGGCATGCACCAGGCGATCGAGGCGAAGGAAGGGGTGGACATCAAGGACGAGAACCAGACGCTCGCCACGATCACCCTTCAGAACTTCTTCCGCCTGTACAAGCGCCACGACCACAACGAGAAGGAACAGCCCGGTCTCTGCGGCATGACCGGTACGGCGATGACCGAGGCCGCCGAGTTCCACCAGATCTACAAGCTCGGCGTGGTCCCGATCCCGACGAACCGGCCGATGGTCCGTAAGGACCAGTCCGACCTGATCTACCGCACCGAGGTCGCGAAGTTCGAGGCGGTCGTCGACGACATCGCCGAGAAGCACGAGAAGGGCCAGCCGATCCTCGTCGGTACGACGTCGGTCGAGAAGTCCGAGTACCTGTCGCAGCAGCTCTCCAAGCGGGGTGTCCAGCACGAGGTGCTGAACGCCAAGCACCACGAGCGTGAGGCGTCGATCGTCGCCCAGGCCGGCCGCAAGGGTGCCGTGACGGTCGCCACCAACATGGCCGGCCGTGGTACCGACATCAAGCTCGGCGGCAACCCCGACGACCTCGCGGAGGCGGAGCTGCGTCAGCGTGGCCTCGACCCCGAGGAGCACATCGAGGAGTGGGCGGCCGCGCTGCCCGCCGCCCTGGAGAAGGCCGAGCAGGCGGTCAAGGCCGAGTTCAACGAGGTCAAGGAGCTGGGCGGCCTCTACGTGCTGGGTACCGAGCGGCACGAGTCGCGTCGTATCGACAACCAGCTGCGCGGTCGTTCCGGCCGTCAGGGCGACCCGGGCGAGTCCCGTTTCTACCTGTCGCTGGGTGACGACCTGATGCGGCTGTTCAAGGCGCAGATGGTCGAGCGCGTGATGTCGATGGCGAACGTGCCGGACGACGTGCCGATCGAGAACAAGATGGTCACGCGCGCGATCGCGTCCGCGCAGTCGCAGGTGGAGCAGCAGAACTTCGAGACGCGTAAGAACGTCCTGAAGTACGACGAGGTGCTCAACCGTCAGCGTGAGGTCATCTACGGTGAGCGGCGCCGGGTTCTGGAGGGCGAGGACCTCCAGGAGCAGATCCACCACTTCATGGACGACACGATCGACGCGTACGTCGGCGCGGAGACCGCCGAGGGCTTCCCGGAGGACTGGGACCTGGACCGGCTGTGGGGCGCCTTCAAGCAGCTCTATCCGGTGAAGGTCACCGTCGAGGAGCTGGAGGAGGCGGCCGGTGACCGGGCCGGTCTGACCGCCGAGTTCATCTCCGAGTCCATCAAGGACGACATCCGCGAGCAGTACGAGTCGCGGGAGTCGCAGCTCGGTTCCGAGATCATGCGTGAGCTGGAGCGGCGGGTCGTGCTGTCGGTCCTGGACCGCAAGTGGCGCGAGCACCTCTACGAGATGGACTACCTCCAGGAGGGCATCGGTCTGCGCGCGATGGCGCAGAAGGACCCGCTGGTCGAGTACCAGCGCGAGGGCTTCGACATGTTCTCCGCGATGATGGACGGCATCAAGGAGGAGTCCGTCGGCTACCTGTTCAACCTGGAGGTCCAGGTCGAGCAGCAGGTCGAGGAGGTCCCGGTGGCGGATGCCGCGCCGGTCGACATGGAGAAGCAGGACGTGGTGCCGGCGCAGGCGGGTTCGCGTCCGGAGATCCGGGCGAAGGGTCTGGACGCTCCGCAGCGTCGTCAGCTGCACTTCTCGGCTCCGACGGTGGACGGCGAGGGCGGCACGATCGAGGGCGACTTCGACAGTGACGAGGACGAGCCGGTGCGTTCGGAGGCCGATGGCCTCACGCGCGCGGAGCGTCGCAAGCAGGCGAAGGCCGGGCGGCGCCGGAAGAAGTAGGGCGCGTCTGCCTGCGGCGGGGCGCGCCGGCTGCCGGACCGGGACGTGTGATGCGTGACGGTGTGGCGTGACGTGTGTGCCGTATGACGTGACGACGCTGTGGGCTTCGTAGCGGCTTGAGGGCCGGGTCACCTTCGGGTGAGCCCGGCCCTTTGCTGTTGGGCGGTTCCGGGGTGGCTCAGTCGTCCTGGGGACGGGGCCTGCGGGTGCCGTCGAGTTCCACCGCGGTGCAGCGCCAGCGGTGGTCGGTGCCGAGTTCCAGGCGGAAGGCCATGGCCCGTAGGCGGTCGCCGGTACCGATGCGGGCGAAGGCCTCGATGGCGCCGGGGCGGGGGACGTAGTAGCCGATGTCGCGGACGACGGGGCGGGCGCCCCGGGTGGTGCGCAGGGGGCCGCGTTCGGCGAGGTGGGCCAGGTCGTCGTAGGCGTGGCCGAGGGTGTGCCGGAGCATGAAGTGCACGGGGCGCCGGCCGGTCAGGACCGCGAGGAGGCGGTCGGCGAAGAGGTCTGTGGGGCGAGGCTGGGAGACGGGGCGCCGGGGGGTCTGGGTCTGGGTCTGGGCGGGGGCGGTCGGGGAGCCGGTGGGGGCCTCGGTGGCCTTGGTGGGGGCGCCGGAACCGGGTCGGGGGGTCGGGTGGTGGTGGGTGAGCGACTGGGGGGTTGCGGGGCGGCCGTCGGTGGGGCGGGTGCGGGTGGGGGAGGTGGTGCCGGGGGGACCGGGTGGGCGGCCGCCGCCGGGTGCCGTACGGGGGGCGCCGCCGCTCGGGGTGCGGGGTGGGGCGCCCGCGGGGCGGCGGGTGTCGCGTCGGCCGGGAGGGCGGGCGCCGGGGTGGTGCTGCGTCCTCGTCATGACCTTGTTCATGGGTGTCCCCGTTCGGTGGGCTCGGCTCTACCGGTCGGTAACCTGCCGTTGTGGATCTTGTACGGGGTCGCGGTGCGTGACGGCAAGGAAGCGGAGAGTCCTCGGTGGAGAGGCGGGAGGTTCACCTATCAGGGGTGGTGGGGGGTGGCGGAAGCCCGGTGCTGCGGGGGCGGGCCGGGTGAGTGGCGTGGCTCGGGGTTGACGGTCGCGGGGGCGCGGGCAGGGGCCCGAAAGGGGACGGCCGCACGTATCCTGAAGGCCCTCGGGGAGACGCGGAACCGTCTTTGCCCTGGGGCACCGAGTCCGAGCCTGCGACCACGAAAGAGCGGCCAGCCATGCGCGTCTACGTCCCCCTGACCCTCCCCGGTCTCGCCGAGGCGCACAAGACGGGTGAGCTGGGGTCCGGGCCGCTCGTCGCGTACGCCGTCACGCCCGCGTTGCGCGAGTGGTACGTCTCCGACGACATCGAGGAGCTGGAGTACGCGGCGCTCAGCAGGGCCGCGCTCGCCTCGCTGCGGTTGCTCGCGGCGGATCCGGGCGCCCCGCGGCGCCGGGTCGTGGTCGCCGTCGACGTACCCGACCGCGCGGCCGCCGCGGACCCCGACCGGGGGCTCGATCCGGCGGCGCTGGGCGAGGTCCGGGTGACGGGTGCCGTGCCGCTGGCCAAGGTGGCCGCGGTGCACGTCGACGCCAGTGAGGCCGAGGCGGACGTGACCGCCGCGGCGGAGGCGGTCGTGGCGGCGGACGGCGGGGACGACGACGCGCAGTTCGTCGTCGACGGGGCCGAGGACCATGAGCTGTTGTGGTTCGCCAGGCAGGAGATCCCGACTCTGGTGGGGTCGGGCGACTGAGTTCGGGCGACTGGGTTCGGGCGGTCGGCTGCCGGGTTGCCGATCTGCGGGCGGGTCGATCTGCAGGCGGGCGGACCTTGGGGCATGCCGAGCTGTGGGCGTGCGGACCCAAGGGCGTGCCGCTGTGCCGCTGTGCAGGTGTGCCGGCCTGTCGAGCTGCCCCTGGCCGTGGGCGTGCCTGGTCCGGTGGGGTGGGGCGCCGCTTCGGTCGGTCACTTGATTGTCGGTGGTGGCGGGTACGTTTGCAGGTATGGGGAAGCAGGAAGCGGCGCACATCGTCTGGGACTGGAACGGGACGCTGTTCCACGACAACGACGCGATCATCGGGGCGACGAACGCGGCATTCGTCGAGCTGGGGCTGGAGCCGATCACGCTGGAGCGGTACCGGGCGCTGTACTGCGTTCCGGTGCCGAAGTTCTACGAGCGGCTGATGGGCAGGCTGCCCACCGATGCCGAGTGGGAGGTCATGGACGACGTCTTCCACCGGTACTACGCCGAGCACCGGGTGCGGTGCGGGCTCACCGAGGGTGCGGTGGAGCTGCTCGCGGGGTGGCGGTCGGCGGGGCACAGCCAGTCCCTGCTGAGCATGTACGTGCACGATGAACTCGTGCCGCTGGTCCGGGGGTTCGGGATCGAGCCGCACTTCGTACGGGTCGACGGGCGGACCGGGCCCTCCGGCGGCAGCAAGGCCGAGCACATGGTGCGGCACCTGGAGGCGCTGACCGGCGTGCAGGCGGCGCGCACGGTGGTGATCGGGGATGCCGCCGATGACGCGGTGGCCGCGTTGCATGTGGGCGCGCGGGCCGTCCTGTACACCGGCGGGTCGCACAGCCGGGCCAGCCTTGAGGTGGTGGGAGTGCCCGTGGTGGACACGCTGGGGGAGGCGGTGGAGGTCGCGGGGCGGTTGGCTGCGGCTGCGTAGGGGTTTGCGGGACGCCGGTGCGTCGAGCGTCGGATCGGTCGGATCGGGTGCGGCGTCGTGTGGCGTCCGGGGGTGTCCGGGGGCGCCGCACCCGTGCGGGTCGGGTCAGGTCACGTCACTGGTGCCTTCGTGCGTAGCACCTTCAGGAACTCGCGCATCCAGGCCGAGTGGTCCGGCCAGGCGCGGGCGGAGACCAGGGCGCCGTCGACCACGGCCTCGGCGTCCTGGAAGGTGGCGCCTGCCGACTGCATGTCGAGCTCCAGGGCCGGGTACGCCGTGACGCGTCGGCCGCGGAGGGCGTCGGCGGCCGCGGTGAGCAGGGGGCCGTGGCAGATCTGGGCGACGGGTTTGTCGGCGTCGAAGAACGACTTGAGGATCTTGCGGAGTTCGGGGTCGTTGCGGAGGTACTCGGGGGCCCGGCCGCCGGGGATGACGACGGCGGCGTACTGACCGGGGTCGACCTCGGAGAAGGCGAGGTCGGCGGGCCAGGTGTAGCCGGGCTTCTCGGTGTAGGTGTCGAAGCCGGGTTCGAAGTCGTGGACGACGAACTGGAGCTTTTTGCGGGCGGGGGCGGCGATGTGGACCTCGTAGCCTTCCTCGCGGAGGCGCTGGTAGGGGTAGAGGACTTCCAGGGATTCCGCTGCGTCGCCTGTGACGATGAGGATTTTCGCGGACATGGTGGGCGGCTCCTCTCGGGCGGGCGTTGCTCTGGGCAACGTGCCTCTTGGGGGTGGGCTTGCCAAGAGGGGGCGCTTTCAGCGTCCCGCGCGGTGGGGTCGGCGTCGACTTTTCTCGCCCCCGCCGCCCCTACCCGTCCCACCCCAGGGGCTCCGCCCCTTCCACCCCATCAGGGGCTCCGCCCCTGCGCCCCGGCGGGGACTGTGTCCCCTGCACCCCATCAGGGGCTCTGCCCCTGCGCCCCGGTGGGGACTGTGTCCCCTGCACCCCATCAGGGGATCGGCCCCTGCGCCCCGGTGGGGACTGTGTCCCCTGCACCCCATCAGGGGCTCTGCCCCTGCGCCCCGGTGGGGACTGTGTCCCCTGCACCCCATCAGGGGATCGGCCCCTGCGCCCCGGCGGGGCCTGCCTCCCCTGCACCCCACCGGGGCGGAGCCTCTGCATCCCACAAGGGGCTCCGCCCCCTACCCCCCAGGGCTCCGCCCTGTAACCCCACCGGGGCTCCGCCCCCTCGCCTCCCACCAGGCCTTCGCCCTCGCCTCCCGTCGGGGCTTCGGTCGTCCCCCTTCCCACGTCATCCCCCGTTTTGCCTCTGTGCAGATCGGCAAAGTTCTGGGTCGGGTTTTGTACACATACGGCTCATGACGGGAGGCCCGGGAGGGGCGATAGCCTTGGTGGCGTGATCAGCGCGATAGCTTGCGGGGGCACTGTTGCCTCCGCCCTGCGCCCGGTGTGTGCGGACCATCTCCGCAGCCGGGCGGCGGACGCTGGTCGGCGCGGGCGGGACGGGGCCGACAGGGCCCCCAGGACGCCGTGCACCCCCCGGATGCACCTGGCGCGGAGAGCAGCGTCACACCCGGGAGTGGTGTCGAGAATGGCCGATAACCCCCCGCTCATCTCACCTTGCGGCATAGCGTCGGAACAGACCGGAGACCCCGGGCCGTGGCGTCGAGCCGCAGGGGAAGAGACCGTACTTCACGTACTTCCTTCTACGTCACGCAACGGCGCGCGACAGGAGCCAGAGGACAATGCAGACCAAGCTGGACGAAGCCAAGGCCGAGCTGCTCGAGAGGGCGGCGCGGGTCGCTGAGAACAGCCCGGTCGGGGGGCATCTACCGACTGGGACGACGGGCGAGGGTGGCGGTACTCCGGGGACCCCGGACCACGCCTCCCTCCTCGCGTTCCTCCAGCGCTACTACCTGCACACCGCCCCGGAGGACCTCAACGGCCGAGACCCGGTCGACGTCTTCGGAGCCGCGCTCTCGCACTACCGGCTGGCCGAGAACCGGCCGCAGGGGACGGCCAACGTACGGGTCCACACGCCGACCGTCGAGGAGAACGGGTGGACGTGCAGCCACTCGGTCGTCGAGGTCGTGACCGACGACATGCCGTTCCTCGTCGACTCGGTCACCAACGAGCTGACCCGGCAGGGGCGGGGGATCCACCTCGTCATCCACCCGCAGGTCGTCGTGCGGCGCGATGTGGCCGGCAAGCTCATCGAGGTGCTCAGCACCCCGCCCGCCGCGGGGGAGCTGCCGCACGACGGGCATGTCGAGTCGTGGATCCACGTCGAGATCGACCGTGAGACCGACCGGGCCGACCTGAAGCAGATCACCGCCGACCTGGTGCGCGTCCTGTCCGACGTGCGGGAGGCCGTCGAGGACTGGGAGAAGATGCGGGACACCGCGCTGCGGGTCGCCGATCACCTCCGGGAGGAGCCCGTCCCCGGTGATCTGGCGCGGCCCGAGGTCGACGAGGCCCGTGAGCTGCTGCGCTGGCTGGCCGCCGACCACTTCACGTTCCTCGGCTACCGGGAGTACCAGCTGCGCGGGGACGACTCCCTCACCGCGGTTCCCGGGACCGGGCTCGGCATTCTGCGCTCCGACCCGCATCACGCCGACGCCGACAGCCACCCCGTCAGCCCCTCCTTCGAGCGGCTGCCCGCCGACGCCCGCGCCAAGGCGCGTGAGCACAAGCTGCTGGTGCTGACCAAGGCGAACAGCCGGGCCACCGTGCACCGGCCCTCCTACCTCGACTACGTCGGTGTGAAGAAGTTCGACAAGGACGGGAACGTCGTCGGGGAGCGGCGCTTCCTCGGGCTGTTCTCCTCCGCCGCCTACACCGAGTCCGTGGTGCGGGTGCCGGTCGTGCGGCGCAAGGTCGAGGCCGTGCTGAAGGGCGCCGGGTTCTCGCCCAACAGCCACGACGGGCGCGACCTGCTCCAGATCATGGAGACCTACCCGCGCGACGAGCTCTTCCAGACGCCGGTGGACGAACTCCGGTCCATCGTCACGTCCGTGCTGTATCTCCAGGAGCGGCGTCGGCTGCGGCTGTACCTGCGGCAGGACGAGTACGGGCGCTACTACTCGGCGATCGTCTACCTGCCTCGCGACCGGTACACCACGGGCGTGCGGCTGCGGATCATCGACATCCTCAAGGAGGAGCTGGGCGGGACGAACGTCGACTTCACCGCCTGGAACACCGAGTCGATCCTGTCCCGGCTGCACTTCGTCGTGCGGGTCCCGCAGGGCACCGAGCTGCCGGAGCTGTCCGACGCCGACAAGGAGCGCATCGAGGCGCGGCTGGTCGAGGCGGCGCGTTCCTGGGCGGACGCGTTCCAGGAGGCGCTCACGGCCGAGCTCGGCGAGGAGCGCGCCGCGGAGCTGCTGCGGCGCTACAACAACGCCTTCGCCGAGGGGTACAAGGCCGACCACAGCCCGCGTTCCGCCGTTGCCGACCTGTGCCATCTGGAGCGGCTCACCGAGGAGCGGAACTTCTCGCTCAGCCTGTACGAGCCGGTGGGTGCCGCGCCCGGCGAGCGTCGCTTCAAGATCTACCGCAAGGGTGACGCGATCTCCCTGTCGGCGGTGCTGCCGGTCCTGAACCGGCTGGGTGTCGAGGTCATCGACGAGCGGCCGTACGAACTGCGCTGCTCGGACCGCACCAACGCCTGGATCTACGACTTCGGTCTGCGGATCCCCAAGTCGCTGGCGGGTCCCGGGGGCGACCTCGGTGACGACGGGCGTGAGCGGTTCCAGGAGGCGTTCTCGGCGACCTGGACCGGCAAGGCGGAGAACGACGGGTTCAACGCGCTGGTGCTGGGCGCCGGGCTGCACTGGCGGCAGGCGATGGTGCTGCGCGCGTACGCCAAGTACCTGCGCCAGGCCGGGTCCACGTTCAGCCAGGACTACATGGAGGACACCCTCCGGACCAATGTCCACACCACCCGGCTGCTCGTTTCGCTGTTCGAGGCGCGGATGTCGCCGGACCGGCAGCGTGCCGGGCACGAGATCGTCGACGCGCTGCTCGAGGAGCTGGACGCCGCCCTCGACGAGGTGGCCTCGCTCGACGAGGACCGGATCCTGCGGTCCTTCCTCACGGTCATCAAGGCGACCCTGCGGACGAACTTCTTCCAGGAGCGCGCGGGCGGCGAGCCGCACGACTACGTGTCCATGAAGTTCGACCCGCAGGCCATCCCGGACCTGCCGGCGCCCCGGCCCGCGTTCGAGATCTGGGTGTACTCGCCGCAGGTGGAGGGCGTGCACCTGCGGTTCGGGAAGGTCGCGCGCGGTGGTCTGCGCTGGTCCGACCGGCGTGAGGACTTCCGTACCGAGGTGCTCGGCCTGGTGAAGGCACAGATGGTGAAGAACACCGTCATCGTGCCGGTCGGCGCCAAGGGCGGCTTCGTCGCCAAGCAGCTGCCCGACCCGGGCGTGGACCGTGACGCGTGGCTGGCCGAGGGCATCGCCAGCTACAAGACGTTCATCTCGGCGCTGCTCGACATCACCGACAACCTGGTCGGCGGGGAGGTCGTGCCGCCGGCCGACGTCGTGCGGCACGACGAGGACGACACCTACCTGGTGGTCGCCGCCGACAAGGGCACGGCGACGTTCTCCGACATCGCCAACCAGGTCGCGGAGTCGTACAACTTCTGGCTCGGCGACGCCTTCGCCTCCGGCGGCTCGGCCGGTTACGACCACAAGGGCATGGGCATCACCGCCCGCGGTGCCTGGGAGTCCGTGAAGCGGCACTTCCGGGAGCTGGGCGTGGACACCCAGGCCGAGGACTTCACGGTCGTCGGCGTCGGTGACATGTCCGGTGACGTGTTCGGCAACGGCATGCTGCTCAGCGAGCACATCCGGCTGATCGCCGCCTTCGACCACCGGCACATCTTCATCGACCCGAAGCCGGACGCGGCGACCTCCTACGCCGAGCGCCGCCGGCTGTTCGAGCTGCCCCGCTCCAGCTGGGCCGACTACAACGGCGACCTGATCTCCGCCGGCGGCGGTGTCTTCCCGCGGACGGCGAAGGCGATTCCGGTCAACGCCCACATCCGCGAGGCGCTGGGCATCGAGGCGGCCGTCACCAAGCTGACCCCGGCCGACCTGATGAAGGCGATCCTGCGGGCGCAGGTGGACCTGCTGTGGAACGGCGGCATCGGCACGTACGTGAAGTCCGGTGCGGAGTCGAACGCCGACGTCGGCGACAAGGCCAACGACCCGATCCGGGTGGACGGCGCCGACCTGCGCGTCAGGGTCGTCGGCGAGGGCGGCAACCTGGGCCTGACCCAGCTCGGCCGGATCGAGTTCGCGCTGCACGGCGGCAAGATCAACACGGATGCCATCGACAACAGCGCGGGCGTCGACACCTCCGACCACGAGGTGAACATCAAGATCCTGCTCAACGGTCTGGTCGGCGAGGGCGACATGACCGTCAAGCAGCGCAACAAGGTGCTCGCGGAGATGACCGACGAGGTCGGCGCTCTCGTCCTGCGCAACAACTACGCGCAGAACACGGCGATCGCCAACGCCCTCGCCCAGTCCAAGGACATGCTCCACGCCCAGCAGCGCTTCATGCGCCACCTGGTCAGGGAGAAGCACCTGGACCGGGCCCTGGAGTTCCTGCCCACCGACCGGCAGATCCGTGAGCGCCTCGGCGCCGGCCAGGGTCTGACCAGCCCGGAGACGGCCGTCCTGATGGCCTACACGAAGATCACGGTGTCGGACGAGCTGCTGCACACCTCGCTGCCCGACGACCCGTACCTGCGCGGCCTGCTGCACGCGTACTTCCCGACGGCGTTGCGCGAGCGGTTCCCCGAGGGCATCGACAGCCACCCGCTGCGCCGCGAGATCACCACGACCGTCCTGGTCAACGACACGGTCAACACCGGCGGTACGACGTATCTGCACCGGCTGCGGGAGGAGACCGGCGCTTCGCTGGAGGAGATCGTGCGGGCCCAGACCGCGGCCCGGGCGATCTTCCGCTCGGCGCCGGTGTGGGACGCGGTGGAGGAACTCGACAACCGGGTCGAGGCCGACGTCCAGACCCGTATCCGTCTGCACTCGCGGCGGCTCGTCGAGCGCGGTACGCGCTGGCTGCTGAACAACCGGCCGCAGCCGCTCCAGCTCGCCGAGACCGTCGAGTTCTTCGCCGAGCGCGTCGAGCAGGTGTGGTCGCAGCTGACGAAGCTGCTGCGGGGCGCGGACCTGGAGTGGTGGCAGCGGATCCACGACGAGCTGGCCGACGCCGGTGTCCCGGACGAGCTGGCCACCCGGGTGGCCGGGTTCTCCTCGGCCTTCCCGGCGCTGGACATCGTCTCGGTGGCCGACCGTATGGGGCGGGACCCGCTGGACGTCGCCGAGGTCTACTACGACCTCGCCGACCGTCTGCACATCGCCCAGCTCATGGACCGCATCATCGAGCTGCCGCGTGCCGACCGCTGGCAGTCCATGGCCCGCGCGTCCATCCGCGAGGACCTGTACGCGGCCCACGCGGCGCTGACGGCGGACGTGCTGGCCGTCGGCAACGGCACCTCGACGCCCGAGCAGCGTTTCAAGGCGTGGGACGAGAAGAACGCGGCGATCCTCGGTCGGGCGCGCACCACTCTGGAGGAGATCCAGAGCTCGGAGACGTTCGACCTGGCCAACCTGTCGGTGGCCATGCGCACGATGCGGACGCTGCTGCGGACGCACTCGTAGGAAACCGGGAAAACCCCGGAAACACGGGAAGCAGGGGAAGCAGGGGGTGCCCCCGAGCCGTCGTGGCTCGGGGGCACCCCCCGTTGCGTCCGGTGGGTCCGGTGCGGTGGGTCCGGTGCGTCCGCCGTTCCGTCAGGCGGGCTTCGGCTTCGGCTTGGGCTTCTTCTTGTCCCCGGTGAACGCCTCGTACGCTTCGAGGACCTCCTCGGTCGGGCCGTCCATGCGCAGTTCGCCGCGCTCCAGCCACAGCACCCGGTCGCAGGTCTCGCGGATCGCGGCATTGCTGTGGCTGACCAGGAAGACGGTTCCGGCGTGCGCGCGCATCTCCTGGATGCGCTCCGCCGAGCGCGCCTGGAACCGGGCGTCACCGGTCGACAGTGCCTCGTCGATGAGGAGTACGTCGTGGTCCTTGGCGGCGGCGATGGAGAAGCGCAGCCGGGAGCCCATGCCGGAGGAGTAGGTGCGCATCGGCAGCGAGATGAAGTCGCCCTTCTCGTTGATGCCGGAGAAGTCGACGATCTCCTGGTAGCGCTCCTTGATCTGCTCGCGCGTCATCCCCATGGCGAGCCCGCCCAGGTAGACGTTGCGTTCGCCGGTCAGGTCGCCCATCAGGGCCGCGTTGACGCCGAGGAGGGAGGGCTGGCCGTCGGTGTAGATCTTGCCGTTCTCCACCGGCTGGAGGCCGGCGATCCCCTTGAGCAGGGTCGACTTGCCGGAGCCGTTGGTGCCGATGAGGCCGATCGCCTCGCCCTTGTACGCGACGAAGGTGACGTTCTTGACGGCGTGCACCGTGCGCATGCCGGCGGCCTTCTGGGCCTGCCGGGGGCGCATGATGCGGTTGAGGGCCGCCGTCGCGCTGCCGCGGCCGCTGCCGGTGCCGTTGATCCGGTAGACGATGTCGACGCCGTCCGCGATGACGGTGGGGGCCCGCTCGTCGACGGGCTCGGTGAGCGCGGTGGGTGCGGTGGGCGCGGTGCGCGTTGCGTTCTCAGCCACGGCCGTACGTCTCCTCAGCCTTCCAGAAGTAGATGAAGCCGCCGACGCCGGCGAGCAGCGCCCAGCCGGTCGCGACCAGCCACACGTGGGGCGGCAGCTGGCTCGCGTGGAAGCTGTCGATCAGCGCGAAGCGCATCAGGTCGATGTAGACGGCGGCGGGGTTGGCCCGCAGCAGGTCGGCGACCCAGGTCGGCATGCCCTGGTGCTTCTCGAGCAGGTTGTCGATGCTCCACATCACGCCCGAGATGTACATCCAGGTGCGCAGGATGAACGGCATCAGCTGGGAGATGTCCGGGGTGTTCGCGCCGAGCCGGGCCAGGATCATCGAGACGCCGGCGTTGAAGACGAACTGGAGTGTCAGGGCCGGAAGGACGAGGACCCAGGACAGCGCCGGCGGCACGCCCACGGCGAACAGGATGATCAGCAGGGCGGCCATCGAGAACAGCAGCTGCTGGAGTTGCTGGAGGCAGAACGAGATCGGCAGGGCGGCCCGGGGGAAGTGCAGGGCCCGCACCAGTCCGATGCTGCCGCCGATGGCCCGGGTGCCCGCCATGATCGAGCTCTGCGTGAACGTCCAGACGAACACGCCCGTGACCAGGAACGGGATGAAGTCCGCCACGCCCTTCTTGGTCTCCAGCAGGACACCGAAGATGAAGTAGTAGACCGCCGCGTTCAGCAGCGGGGTCATCACCTGCCAGACCTGGCCCAGCTTCGCCTGGCTGTACTGGGCGGTGAGCTTGGCGGTGGCGAACGCGGTGATGAAGTGGCGGCGCGCCCAGAGCTGGCGGATGTACTCGGGCAGGGACGGGCGGGCGCCGCTGACCGTGAGGCCGTGACGGGCGGCCAGAGCCGCGAGGTCGCCGTGGGGGGCGGCCTGTGTCTGGGGCGGTGTGTGGAGGACCTGACTCACATCCGCTGCTTTCGCTCGGGGGAAGGGTGCGGGCGGCGGCGTTTCCGTGGCCGCTCGACGTTTCCTTACGCTTTTCTTTACGTTTTCTTACGTCGGGACGGGACCGTATCGTCGCAACGTGAGAGTAGGCCGATTCGTCGTCGGAACGCAACCGTCTCGTCGTAACGCCCTATGCTGGTCCGTATGACGACGAACGCGACGAACGCCGATGGACCCCAGGTGCGCCCGCGCCGCCGGGCCCCCGCGGGCGCGGCCGTGCTCCGCGAGGATGTGACGGAGGCCATCAGGGCCGCCGTGTTCGAGGAGCTCGCGACCGTCGGCTACGCGCGGATGTCCATCGAGGGGATCGCCCGGCGGGCCGGGGTGGGCAAGACCGCGGTGTACCGGCGCTGGCGCTCCAAGCTGCACCTGGTCCTCGACATCGTCTCGGTGATCGCCGTGCAGGGACTGCCGGCCCCGGAGACGGGCAGCCTGGAGGGCGACCTGCGCATGCTCTACGAGGTGAGCTCCCGGGCCCTGCGGCATCCGGTGGCCTCGCAGATCATCCCCGACCTCCAGGCCGAGGCGGCCCGCAACCCGGAGATCGCCGAGGCCCTGCAGAAGGCGCTGAAGCAGGGGCAGGAGGAGGTCGCCCTGAAGATCGTGGCGGCGGCGGAGCAGCGCGGCGAGGTCCGCGCGGGGCTGAACGAGGAGCTGGCGCTCGATCTGATCTCGGGTCCGCTTTACTGGCGTTCGGTGGTGATCCGCAGCCCGAAGCTGCCCAAGGGCTACCTGGGTGCGCTGGCTCGTGCGACCACCGAGGCGATCAAGGCGCTGTAAGGGGCGCGGACGCCGTGACGGGAGCCGAGGTGGCATGAGAATCGTGATGGCCGAGGACAACGCCCTGCTCAGGGAGGGCCTGGTCCTGCTGCTGACATCGGCCGGGCACGAGGTCGTGGCCGTCGTCGGCTCCGGCCCCGAGGTCCTGCCGGCGCTCCTGCGGCACCGGCCGGACGTGGCGGTGCTCGACGTGCGGATGCCGCCGGGCTTCCGCGACGAGGGGCTGCGGGCCGCGCTGGAGGCCCGCGAGAGGATTCCCGGCCTGCCGGTGCTGGTGCTCTCCCAGTACGTCGAGGAGTCCTATGCCGCCGAACTGCTGGGCGGGGGCGCGAGCGGGGTCGGCTATCTGCTGAAGGACCGCGTGGGCCGGGTGGACGAGTTCCTCGACGCCCTGGAGCGGGTCGCCTCCGGCGGTACGGCTCTCGACCCCGAGGTCGTCACGGAGCTGATGTCCCGCCGCCGCGACTCACCACTGGACTCGCTCACCCCGCGCGAGCGCGAGGTGCTGAAGCTCATGGCCGAGGGCCGCGACAACACCACCATCGCCGACACCCTCGTCATCACCGAACGGTCCGTCAGCAAACACATCGGCAACGTGTTCCTGAAGCTGAGCCTCCCCCCGAGCGACAGCGGCCACCGACGGGTGCTGGCGGTGCTGGCGTATCTGAACAACGCCTGACCCGGGTCGACGGGGAAACTCGGGGGACTCGGGGGACTCGGGGGATTCGGGAAACTCGGGGGATTCGCGAGCGGTCCGTCACCGGCATCGCGTCGTGGGGGCCCGGCCCGTCATCCGCGCTCCGGTTCCTCCTCCAGGGCCGCCGCGTCGAGGGCCGAGGTGAGCTGGTCGAGGTGCTCGCGCAGGTCCCGGATCTCGTCCAGGTCGAACCCGGTCGCCGAAACGATCCGGCGCGGCACCCGCAGGGCCCGCTCGCGCAGGGCCGTGCCCTCCTCGGTGAGCCGGATCTCCACCGAGCGCTCGTCGCGCGCGCTGCGCTCCCTGCGCACCAGGCCGGCCGATTCCAGCCGCTTGAGCAGCGGGGAGAGTGTGCCGGAGTCGAGGCGGAGGTGTTCGCCGAGCTTCTTGACGGGCAGTTCGCCGTGCTCCCACAGGACCAGCAGTACGAGGTACTGCGGGTAGGTCAGCCCGAGTTCCTTGAGGATCACGCGGTACACGCCGTTGAAGGCGCGCGAGGCGGCGTGCAGGGAGAAGCAGATCTGGCTGTCCAGACGGAGCCAGTTCTCCTCGGCGTTCTCCTGCGCTGCGGGTGTGGGCGTCGCGGTCATGCCTCCAGGGTAGCTCCAGCGAGCCATTTAGTTGTGCACAACTTAATTGTGTGCTCTACTTATCTCCGTGAGGCGGTCCGGACGCGAACAGCGCGAGGGCCGGCCACCCCCCGACACGACTTCCGAGAGGGATGGTTCATCCATGGACGCGCTCTACACCGCAGTCGCCACCGCCACCCACGGCCGCGACGGTCGCGCCGTCTCCTCCGACGGCAGGATCGACCTCCAGCTGGCCCCGCCGGTGGAGCTGGGCGGCAACGGTCAGGGCACCAACCCCGAGCAGCTCTTCGCCGCCGGTTACGCGGCCTGCTTCGGCAGCGCCCTCGGTCTCGTCGGACGCCAGGCGAAGGTCGACGTCACCGACGCCGCCGTGACCGCCGAGGTCGGCATAGGCAAGCAGGGCGAGGGCTTCGGCCTCAAGGTGACGCTGCGCGTCGAGCTGCCCGAGGGCCTGGACGAGGCGACCGGCCGCAAGCTGGTCGAGACCGCCCACCAGGTCTGCCCCTACTCCAACGCCACCCGCGGCAACATCGAGGTCGACCTCGTCATCGAGTAGTCCCCGGCCGCTTCCGGGCGGTTCAGCGGGTCCCGACCCGCGCCAGTACCTCCCCCGTCCGCCGGCTCCACGCCACCACCACGGCCTCCTCGGGCACCGGGTGCCAGCGCGTCAGCAGCAGCCAGCGGATGCGGTAGCGGTGGGCGATCCCCACCCGCTCGGCGCGGGTCGACCCGAGGGAGAGGTAGGTGCGGACGTCGTCGAGGCGCCGTAGCCGCTCCCGTTCGTCCAGGGCCGCGTCCGGCCAGGCCGGCGCGGCCAGGTTCGGCCCGTACCCGGCGATCGTGTGGACCGCGTAGTACCCGTCGGTGACCACCACCTCGCCGGGCCCGATGTGCCGCGCGGCCCAGTCGTACGCGGGCCAGCGCGGCGGCGGTTCGAAGCCGACCGGGTCCAGCGCGCGCGGCACGACCGCCCCCGCCTGCACCGTGAGGAAACCGAGGCAGGCCGCGCCCGTCGCGACCGCGCCCAGCACCCGCCGCCCCGCCCGCCAGGGCCGGGGCGCCGCCAGTTCCACGGCCAGGGCGAACTGGAGCGGCACC
Source organism: Streptomyces sp. NBC_00016 (assembly GCF_045040885.1). Classification (NCBI taxonomy): domain Bacteria; kingdom Bacillati; phylum Actinomycetota; class Actinomycetes; order Kitasatosporales; family Streptomycetaceae; genus Streptomyces; species Streptomyces sp. NBC_00016. The sequence goes on from NZ_CP108304.1 coordinate 5,956,440, forward strand.
AGGGTGAGCCCGAGGATCCGCCCACAGGTGTAGTGGCCGCTGACGAAGCCGTACGCCACCACCAGGCACTCCAGGGCGAACATCAGCACCAGCGGGTCGCGCACCGAGCGGCGGCCCCGCGCCCACAGCGCCGGCACCCCCAGCAGCGCCAGCCAGAAGTGGCCCAGCGGATCGTCGTACAGCCGCCGGTGCATCGCGTCCACACTGTCGTTCCCGGCCAGCTCGAACACGTCGAAGTACGGCCAGAGAGCGGCCACCAGCAGCGCCGCGGCCCCCGCCACCGCCCACCGGGCGGCCACCGCGGCCCGCCACCCCCGCTGCCACCCCACGACGAAGGCCGCGCCCCCGGTCACCGCCGCGATCGCCGTGATCGGATGCACCAGCAGGATCACCCCGTACAGCGCGCCGAGGGTCACATATCCCGTGTAGCCGCGCAGCCCGCTCGGACCCACGTAGCGCACCCGGCGCGCGTCACGCGCGCGCGTGCCCGCCAGGGCCCACGCCCAGAAGGTGAGCCCGATGGCGAAGGTGGACGGGTAGCCGAGGTTGCCGGTCATCGACATCAGGCCCAGGTAGCCGCTCCACCAGGCCCGCTCGGTGCCCCACAGCAGCGTCATCGCCGCCAGTGCGAGCACCGGGGCCCACGGTCTCGGCGTCAGCACACGCGTGAAGCGGCCGATGCCGGTCAGCAGCACCAGCAGGTTCACCGGGCCGGCGACCCGCAGCACCGCCCAGCCCGTCAGCCCGCTCACCCGGGCGAACGCGCCCTCCGCCACCGCGTACGGCGAGTAGTAGGGGCTGCCCGCGCCCGGCAGGTCGCCCATCGGGTGCCGCGGGTTCAGCAGACGGTCCTTCAGGCGTTCGACCACCGCCGCGTGCTGGCCGGCGTCGCAGCACTGCGGCACCCGCCAGTACGCCAGCGACATCAGCAGCCAGAACAGGAAGCCGACGGTCTGGTACGGGGTCGGCCGCCAACCCCGCCCGCCGCGCAGCGCCGTCGCACCGAGCGTGGGCCGCCGGGTCTGGACCCCGGTGCTCAACGGACGGCACCGGACCGGAACGCACCGGATCGGGCCGCACCACATCCGGCCGCACCACATCCGGCCGCACCACATCCGGCCGCATCGCATCGGGCCGCGCCGGGGAGGGAGTCGAACAGGGAACCGGGCAGGGAGCGCGACAGCGCACCGTACCGGGGTCCGAGCTGGGCAAAGAGGGGCATTGGCCGTATCTTCCCGCCCGGTCAACAGCCTTGCCGAAAGTCACCTCAAGGAGTGAGTCCGATCGGCGCCTTCTTGGGCCGGCAGGGCCACCCGCCCCCGCAGCACGGGCTCGAGCAGCAGCGGCACCCCCAGCACCGGCAGCAGCCACGCGAGCACGATCAACCGGTCGCCCCAGATGCCGATGTCCGGGTGTCCGGCCTGGGTGAGGACCCCGGTGCAGGCGGCGCCGAGCACGAAGACGCCGAACGCCCGCCGCCGCCCCCGCGCCACCCCCCACGCCCCGGCCGCCAGCGCGGCCACGAACAGCGGCTCCCACAGCTGCCGGCGCAGCCACTCCACCCAGAAGTTCCCCTGGAGACGCAGGAACTCGGGCCAGACCTGCGTGCGGTCCGGCCGGTCGAAGTGGTGGGTCAGCAGATCCTGGAGGCTCTCCGACTCGGACGGATAGTGCAGCAGCCTCGCCAGTACCAGCGTCCCCAGCACCCCGAAACCACCCGCCACGGCCACCACGACCACCCCCCGCCCCGGCGGCCGCCCGCGCCGTCGGCGCCGTACGGCGATCAGCGCGCCCGCGCCCGCCAGACACAGCCCGAGGAACAGCGCCTGTGAGTGCTTGACGGTGAACAGGGCGGCCAGCGAACCGCCGACCAGCCACGCCCCCGCCCGCACCTCGTCGTCCAGTGCCAGCGCGCACCCCCACACCGCCGCCAGCGTCAGCGCCAGCATCAGGCCCTCGGTCATCGGGCGCATGGCGGTCGTCCCGCACGGCAGCACGTAGTACAGGGCCTGCCCGGTCAGACAGACAGAGGTCGGCGCGCGCCGGGTGCGCAGGATCAGGAACACCAGCACCCCGCCCGCCGCCGTCACCGCGACACCCGCCAGCCACACGCCCCAGGTCACGCCGAACAGGGTGATGAACGGCAGCAGGAACACCGGGTAGCCGGGCCGCGCCTCGAAGATCCGCATGAAGCGCTCCGGCATGAACGGCACGGTGTGCCCGCCGGTCTGTCCTGCCTCGAGCCGCGCGTCGACGGCGCGCCACTCCCGCTCGCGGCACTCGGCGGTGACCCGGCGGCCCGGGTCGGGATCGTCGAAGCGGAGCACGTCCACGCTCTGCCGGCGGGCCGCGATCGAGGCCTCGCCCGCGCAGGCGTAGGCGATGGTCACGGCCGCCGCCTCGCGCTTGCCCTCACCGCGCAGACTCAGTGCGTACGACAGGTAGTTCTTGCTGTCCGGGGTGTCCCGGCCGGTCACGTTCGCGAGCTGGAGCAGCGCGAACACGGCGACCAGGACCAGCACCCAGGTGCGCGGCCGCAGGGGAGGTGTCACGTCGACGCGAGCAGATCGCGGGCGCCGGCCGGTCCGGGAACCTTCGGGACGGCGGCGAGACCCTCGGGGAGCTCCTCGCCCAGCAGCAGCCGCCGGACGACCCGCTCGGCGGCCCGCCCGTCGTCGTAGGCGCAGAACCGCTCCCGGAAGCCCGCCCGCAGCCGCGCCGACGCCTCGTCGCGCCAGCTGCCGGAGGTCAGCAGCCAGGCCAGCTCCCGGTAGGTGCGCGAGACCTGGCCGGGCGCGTCGGCGGTGACGTCGAAGTAGGCGCCCCGGCTCGCCGTGTACGCGGCCCAGTCGTCGGCGTGGACGACGATCGGCCGGTCCAGGTTGGCGTAGTCGAACATCAGGGCCGAGTAGTCGGTGACCAGGACGTCGGAGGCGAGCATGACGTCCTCGACACGCGGCTCGTCCGTCGCGTCCACCAGCACCCCGCGCCGGTGCAGGTCGGCCAGGCCCGCCCCGCGCGCCGGACCGGTCGCCAGCGACGGGTGCAGCCGTACGACGAGGGTGTGCCCTTCGCCCAGGTCGGCGGCGAGCCGGGCCAGGTCGAGCCGGTCGACGTGCCCGCCCCGCACGTACTCGCGGCGGGTCGGCGCGTACAGCACGACCGTGTGACCGGCCGGGATCCCGAGCCGCGCGCGGACCGCGAGACCCGCCTGCGCACCGGCGTTCACCAGCACGTCGTTGCGCGGGCTCCCGGTCCGCACCGAGGTGAAGTGGCACGGGTAGGCCCGCTCCCACACCAGCTCGGAGTGCTGGTTGGCGACCAGGCTGTAGTCCCAGCGGTCGGCGCGGCGCAGCATCTGCGGCACGTCCACGCCGTACCGGGCGCCGGGCCGCTGGAGCAGGTCGGCCGCCATGTACTTCAACGGGGTGCCCTGGTGGGTGTGGATGTGGACGCTGCCCGGCCGTTTGGCCAGGGTGCCGGGCCAGTTGACGTTGTTGACGAAGAAGCCGGCCCGCGCGACGACCCGGCGGTAGGCGGGGGAGTCGAGCAGCACGTGCTCCACGCCCGCCGGGAGCCGCTCGGCCGTCTCCTCGTCGCGCACCACCCACACCCCGCGCAGCTGCGGTGCGATCTCCCGCGCCTTCTCGTAGACGGCTCCGGGATCGCCGAGCACGCCCCGGTGCGAGAACGCGGAGTACAGGACGAGGCGCGGGTCCACCGCGCGATGCCCGCGCAGGGCGCTCGGACCCCGGCGCAGCCGCCCGGCCGCGGCCCGGCCCGCCTGCCCGCCGCGCCGGGCGAACTCCCGGCCCGTCTGCCCGGCCCTCCGCTTGATCCGGTAGGCCGTGTATCCGCCCTCCAGGACCCGGAGTTCGGCGGGCACCGGCTCACCGGCGGGCCGGTGGCGGGCGAACAGCTCGGCCGTACGGCGGAAGAACTCGCCCTTGTCCGACGGCGGCAGCCGGTCCGGCTTGGCGAGGATGTCGAGACAGTGCTCGCCCATCTTGCGGTGCAGATACGGCCGCCAACTCGCCAGTGCGGGGCGGGAGTCGACGAAGGAGAAGACCCGCTCGTACTGGTCGTGGACGTCGAAGTGCTTACGGCTGGTGGTGGACAGGATGTTGCCCTGCCGCCGCTGGCGGTAGTTCAGGCAGATCCGGTCCAGCGTGGCGATCCGCTCCGCGCTGAGCATGACCGGGAACGTCCAGGGGGTGTCCTCGTAGTAGCCGGGCGGGAAGGAGAAGCCGTTCCTCTCGACGAACTCCCGCCGGTAGACCTTGTTCCACACGACCATCAACAGGTCGAGGATCTCCGGGTGTTCGACGGCCGTGAAGGTGCCGTCGCCCGTCTCCGCGAGGATGTGGGCCAGGGCGTTCCTGCGGGTGCCGCCCCACCAGTAGGTGCGCGCGTAGTCGAAGACCAGCACGTCCGGGTCGCCGGCCTCGTCGAGCCGGTCGGCCATCGCGCGCAGCGCGCCCGGGGTGAGGGTGTCGTCGCTGTCGAGGAAGAACAGGTAGTCGCCGCCCGCGAGCGGCATGCCGGCGTTGCGGGCGCGGCCGAGGCCGGCGTTCTCCGGCAGGTGCAGGACCCGGACACGGTCGTCGCGGGCCGCGTACTCGTCGAGGATCGCGCCGCAGCCGTCGGGCGAGCGGTCGTCGACGGCGATCACCTCGATGTCCCGGTACGACTGCTCCAGGACCGAGTCGAGACACTCGCGCAGGAAGCCCTGCACCTTGAAACAGGGGACGATGATGCTGAAGCGGGGCACTGCGGAGGTCAGCTCCTTACGAGGGTGGAGGCGGCGGGGGCCGGGACGCGCTCGGCGAGCGGCCGCACGGGCTCGATCGCCTCCGGCGGCTCGTCGAGCAGCACCCGGCGCACCACGCGCTCGGCGGCCCGGCCGTCGTCGAACTGGCAGAAACGGGACCGGAACGCGGCCCGGCGGGCGGCGGACCCGGAGTCCGCGTACGAGCCGTCGCGGAACACCCGGGCCAGCTCCTCGGGCGTGCCGGCGACCGGCCCCGGCGGGGCTTCCATCAGGTCGAAGTAGACGCCCCGGGTCTCCCGGTAGACGTCCCAGTCGTCGGCGTACACGACGATCGGACGGTCCAGGTTGGCGTAGTCGAACATGATCGACGAGTAGTCGGTGACCAGCGCGTCGGCGGCCAGACAGACCTCCTCGGAGGAGCGGTGACCGGTGACGTCGATGACCCGGCCGGTGCCGCGCCGGCCGCCCCCGTCGTAGAAGTAGTGCGCCCGCAGCAGCACGACCACGTCCTCGCCGGCCGCCTCGCAGAAGGCCTCCAGGTCCAGGCCCGGCTCGAAACCGGTGTGGTAGTCGCGGTGGGTGGGCGCGTACAGGACGGCCGTGCTGCCCTCCGGCACCCCCAGCTCCCGCCGGACCCGGGCCACGTCGGCCGCGGTCGCCGTGTAGAAGACGTCGTTGCGCGGATAGCCGTACTCCAGCTGCTCGTAGGAGCCCGGGAAGGCGCGCTCCCACATCTGGGTGGAGTGGGTGTTGGAGGAGAGGTTGTAGTCCCAGCGGTCCACGCGGCCCAGCAGCTTGGTGAAGGAGCCGGTCGCGGCGGCGACGACCGGGTACGTGGACTGGTCGACGCCCATCTTCTTGAGCGGGGTGCCGTGCTGGGTCTGCACATGCACACTGCCCTCGCGCTTGACCACGCCCTCCGCGAAGTTGGCGTTGTTGACCAGGTACTTGGCGCGGGCCAGGACCTCCCAGTAGCGGCGGCTGCCGATGACGGCGTGGTCGACGCCGTCCGGCATCGCGTGCGCCTGGTCGGCCTCGACGAGGAACACCGAGCGGATGTGCGGGGCGAGTTCGGCGGCCTTGGCGTGGATCGCGGCCGGGCTGCACGCGTAGCCGCGCCCCCAGTACGCGCAGTACACCGCCAGGTTCGGGTCGATACGGCGGCGCAGCCGGCGCCGGTAGAGCAGGCGGGTGCGCAGGCCCTGGGGACGCGGGAGGCGCTCGACGGCGCCCGCGGCCTTCCGGTTGGCGCCGCGCAGCGCGCGGAACGCGGTGTAGGCCCCCGCCGCCAGCAGCCGGTGCTGCACCCCCAGGCTGCCGCCCGGCCCGCGGAAACCGGCCGGGCGGTGGCGCCGGTACAGCCGGCCCGCGCGGCGGAAGAAGGCCCGGCGGCGGCGCCCGGTCAGCCGGGCCGGGTGCGCGGCCGTCTTCAGGACGGCCGCGAAGAGCTGCGCGAAGAGGGCATCCGACCGGTCCCCGGACAGCCCGAGTTCGGCCGCCCGGGTCAGCACCGCCTCGATCCGGTCCAGGAGCTCCGGATGGTGTGCGCCCGGCAGGTTCAGCCGGTTGCCCTGCCGCCGCAGCAGATGCCGTACGACGACCGAGCGCAGCACCGCGATCCGCTCGGCGTGCACGGTGACCAGGCCGCCGAAGCCGACATCCGTGAAGTGCCCGTCGGGGAAGGTGAGCCGGTGCTCGGCGACGAAGGAGCGCCGGTAGAGCGTGCCCCACGCGGGCAGCTGCACGCCGGTGACGTGCGGGGCCTCGGCGGGGGAGAAGGCGCCCTTGGGTGTCCCCGCCAGCAGCGGGGCGGCCGGGTTGGCCGGCTCGCCGTCCCACCACGGGGTGCGCTCGTGCTCGGTGTACAGCACGTCGACGTCGCCGGTCTCGGTCAGCCGGGCGTCCAGCGTCGCCAGGGCGCCCGGGGCGAGGACGTCGTCACCGTCGAGGAACAGCAGATACGCGCCGGTCGCCGCCCGCATCCCGGTGTTGCGCGCCCCGCTCAGCCCGGCGGACGGTGGCGAGTGCACCGGGGCCACCCGGGAGTCCCGCCGCGCGTATCCGGCGGCGAGGGCCGCGGCCGGGGTGCCGGGCGCGTCGCTGACCGGGATCAGCTCGAAGTCGCCGAAGGACTGGGCCAGGACGGAGTCCAGCGCCAGGGACAACCGGCCCGCGACCCCATGGGACGGGACGATGATGCTGAAGCGGGGCATGCTGCTCTTTCTCTGTCGTTGCGGCGGACGGTCCACAGCGGAGGGTCCGGGGCGGTCGGTCTGCGCGGTCGGGCTACGGCGGGGTTCTTCGGGCGGTACGGGCGGGCCGCCCGGCCGGCCGCCGGCTGGACGGCCGGATCGGGGTGGGCCGTGACGAGCCGGAGGGCATGGCAACTTTCCTGAGGGCGAACGGGGTTCAGCGTCGGTCGGTGACGGGGAGGACCGGGCCGGCGGGCGGCGGCACATGGGCGAGCGCCGGGCGCCCCGCGGGCATCGTCGCCGAGGCGGCGGCCGACGGCACCGGACGGCGCTCGGCGAGCGGCACGACCGGGGGCAGCCGCGTCTCGCCCAGCACCACCCGCCGTACGACGCGCTCGGCGGCGCGGCCGTCGTCGTACGGGCAGAACCGCTCACGGAACGCGGCCCGCAGCTGGGTGGAACGGGAGCCGCGCCAGTGACCGGTCGCGAAGATGTCGATCAGTTCGTCCTCGCTGCGGGCGACCGCGCCCGGCGGGCAGCCGCGCAGGTCGAAGTAGGTGCCGCGGGCCGCCTCGTAGGCCTCCCAGTCGTCGGCGTGGATCACGATCGGGCGGTCCAGGCCGGCGTAGTCGAACATGAGGGACGAGTAGTCGGTGACCAGGGCGTCCGAGGCCAGGCAGAGGGACTCCACGCTCGGGTGGTCGGTGACGTCGATGACGCCCGGCACCGGCCGGCCGGCCGGCGCCTCCTGCCAGTAGTGGGCGCGGGCCAGGATCACGAAGCGGGGCCCCAGTCTGCGCAGGACCCGCTCCAGGTCGAGGTGGGAGCGCTGGACGCGGCGGTAGTCGCGGTGGGTGGGCGCGTAGAGGACGGCGACCGTGTCGCGCGGGATGCCGAGGGACTCGCGCAGCCGGGCCACGTCCGCCGAGGTCGCCCGCTGGAAGACGTCGTTGCGGGGATAGCCGTACTCGAGGGTCTCGTAGCGCCCGGGGTAGACGCGCTCCCAGGTGAGGGTGGTGTGGCGGTTGGCCGACACGACGTAGTCCCACTTGTCGACGCCCCTCAGCAGCTCGGCGAAGTCCATGTCGCGGGCGGCCGCCGGGCGCTCCTGGAGGTCGAGGCCCATGTGCTTGAGGGGCGTGCCGTGCTGGGTCTGCACGAAGACCTGACCGGGGCGCTTGACCAGCCGGCGGTCGAAGTTGACGTTGTTCACCAGGTACTTGGAGCGGGCCAGCGCCGTCCAGTAGGCGGCCGTCCCGGGACGCACCTGGCGGGGGCCCGGCGGGACGGCCGACCGATGCTCGGGGCGGGCGATCCACGCCGTGCGCACCTGCGGCGCGAAGGTACGGAACGCGGCCTCCAGCGCGCCCGGGTTGCAGCTGTGCCCGCGGCCCCAGTACGCGGCGAACACGGCCCGGTCGGCGCGCAGCGGCAGCTTCAACTGGATGCGGTAGTGGGCCTGGAGGACGCCCGCCCGCAGCGCGCGGGCGAGTTTCGAGACGGCCTTGTGGGTGCGCCGGCGCACGGTCATGGACGCCTGGAGCACCCGGTAGGTGCGGTGCACGCCGAAGTGGACCAGCGTGTGGCGCAGCCGGGAGCGCAGCGGGACCGGGATGCCCGGGGTGCGGTAACGGCGGTAGTGGGCGCGGGCCCTGCGCAGGAACTCGGCGCGTGAACCGCGCGGGAGCCGGTCGCGCTTGGTGAAGACCGTCGAGAGGTGGTCGACCATGCGGCGGAACAACACCGGTCGCCAGTGCGCGAGTTCGGGCCGCTGCTCGACGAACGCGAAGACCCGGTCGTACTGCTCGAAGACGTCGAAGTGGCCCCGGCTGGTGGTGGACAGGATGTTGCCCCGGCGGCGCTGGCGGTAGTGCACGCAGACCCGGTCGAGCGTCGCGATCGACTCCGCGGCCATCAGCGCCGGGTACGTCCACGGGGTGTCCTCGTAGTAGCCGGACGGGAACGTCAGGCCCACGCCCTCGACGAACTCCCGCCGGTAGGCCTTGTTCCAGGCCACCATCAGCACCCTGAGCAGCCCCGGGCGGTCCTCGAGCCGGAAGGGCGCGGTGCCCTCCTCGCAGAGGTGCGCCGCGAACTGGTTGCGTACGGTCTCGCCCGACCAGTACGTGCTCGCGTAGTCGTAGACCAGGACGTCCGGCTCGTCCGTCTCCCTCACCCGGTCGGCGATCGCGCGCAGCGCGTCCGGGGTGAGCGTGTCGTCGGAGTCCAGGAACAGCAGGTAGTCGCCGGTCGCGCGCTCCAGCCCGGCGTTGCGGGCCTGCCCCAGGCCGACGTTCTCCGGCAGGTGCACGGCGCGCACGCGCGTGTCTCGGGCCGCGAACTCGTCGATGATCTCGCCGCAGGCGTCCGGCGAACGGTCGTCGACGACGATCAGTTCGAGATCGGCGAACGACTGGGACAGCACCGATTCGAGGCACTCGTGCAGGTACGCCTGAACCTTGTACGCGGGGACGATGACACTGAACCTGGGCACGGCACATCCATGGGTCGGCGCGGACGGAAGACAGGGCCTTGCCCGGGAACGGCCGATGGAGTGAATTGGTTACGGTTCGTACGGCATACGGGGGATTGCGGGTGAACGGAAAGGGGCGGGCCGATGACCCGGCCCGCCCCTGCCCCACCGGCCACTTGACCGGCTACTGACCGACTGCGCGCTCGGCTATTTGACCGCGCCCGCCATCACGCCGGACACGAACTGCCGCTGGAACGCGAAGAACACGGCCAGCGGGATCACCATCGAGATGAACGCGCCGGGCGCGAGCACGTCGATGTTGTTGCCGAACTGCCGTACCTGTGTCTGGAGCGCGACCGTGATCGGCTGGCTGTCGGCGTTGGTGAACACCAGCGCGACCAGCATGTCGTTCCACACCCACAGGAACTGGAAGATGCCCAGGGACGCGATCGCGGGGGCACCCAGCGGCATCACGACGCGGGCGAACAGCCGCAGTTCACCGGCTCCGTCGAGACGGGCCGCCTCCAGCAGCTCGCGGGGGATCTCCGCGAAGAAGTTCCGCAGCAGGAACACCGAGAAGGGCAGTCCGAACCCGACGTGGAACAGGATCACACCCAGGATGTTCCCGAACAGGCCGACCTTGCCGAAGAGTTCGGCGATCGGGATGAGCGCCACCTGCACGGGCACGACCAGCAGCCCCACGACGCCCAGGAACCACCAGTCCCGGCCCGGGAACTCCATCCACGCGAACGCGTAGCCCGCGAGCGCGCCGATGACGACGACCAGGACCGTCGCCGGCACCGTGATCAGCACGGTGTTGACCAGGGAGCCGGTGATGTCGCCGTTCTCCAGCAGCTTCTGGTAGCTGTCGAAGGTGAGTTGGGAGGGTTCGCCGAACACCTTCCACCAGCCGTCGGCGCTCATGTCCTCGGGGGAGCGGAGCGAGGAGATGAGCAGCCCGATGGTCGGCACCAGCCAGAACAGGCCGACGACGATCAGGAAGGCGCGCACCAGCCCGCCGTTGAGCTTCTTCATGACCCACTCGAGCCGCTTCTTCGTCCCCTTCGTCCCCGTCGTCTCCTTCGTCCCCGTCGGCGCCGTCACCGCCGCACCTCCCGCCTGAGCCGACGCACGTTGAACCACATCACCGGGATCACCAGCAGCAGCAGGAACACCGCGATGGCGCTGGCGATGCCGGGCTGGTCCTCGGAGAAGCCCTTGCGGTACAGCTCCAGGGCGAGCACGTTCGCGTCGTCCTGCGAGGAACCGGGGGCGATGATGAAGACCAGGTCGAAGACCTTCAGCACGTTGATCATCAGGGTGACGGCGACGACCGCGAGGACCGGCGCCAGCAGCGGGACGGTGACTCTGCGGAACACCTGCCACTCGTTGGCGCCGTCCACCCGGGCCGCTTCGAGCAGCTCTCGCGGAATCCCCGCCAGGCCGGCCGCGATCAGCACCATCGCGAAGCCCGCCCACATCCAGATGTACGAGCCGATGATGGCCGGCGTGACCAGCGACGGGCCGAGCCAGTCCAGACCGTTGTACGCCTCCTTGAAGTTGCTCGCGGGCAGCCGTAGTTGGGCGCCGTCGGCCTGGGCGGGAAGCGTGAAGGTGCCGTCGCCGGCCGCTTTCGTCGAGGCCACCACCCTGCCGTCCTTCACCGCCTCGATCTTCATTCCGGCGTAGCCCAGTTCGGACGGGTCGGGCGCGCCGAGGGTGCCGACGCCCTTGCCGCGGGTGAAGTCCTGCCAGGCGGTCCCGGTGATCTCCCCTTGTTCGGGCCGCGCCTTCACGGCCTTCTCCGCGCCGCCGGGCATCTGGTCGGGGGCCACACCGACCAGCGGAAGGGCGACCGGGACGCCGGTGCGGACCGGGGTCTTGGTGATGAAGCCGCCGTCCTGCGGTCGCAGCGGCGAGTCGCGGCCCGGGTGGGCCTTCGGGAACGCCGACGACTCGGCGAACGTGTCGTGGACGCCCACCCACACCGCGTTGGCGACGCCCTTGTCCGGGTCCTGGTCGTAGACCAGCCGGAAGATGATGCCGGCGGCGAGCATCGAGATCGCCATCGGCATGAAGACGACCAGCTTGAACGCGGTGCCCCAGCGCACCCGTTCGGTCAGCACCGCGAAGATGAGACCGAGCGCGGTCGCGACGGTGGGCGCGAACACCACCCAGATCACGTTGTTCTTGAGGGCGGTACGGATGCCCTCGTCCGTGAAGAGGGCCTTGTAGTTGTCGACGCCGGCGAAGCCGTCGCCGGACTGGTCGTAGAAACTGCGCACGACCGAGTACCCGATCGGGTAGACCACGAGCGCGCCGAGCAGCACCAGGGCGGGCAGCAGGAACAGCGCGGCCACGGTCCTTCGGGTGCCGGTCACACTCTTGCGCGAGCGAGGAGGGGCGGGGGCCCCGGGAGCCCCCGCCGCCGCGGGCGTCGCCATCTCCGCGTCAGTTCCCGTACGCCGCTGCCGCGTCCGACTCCAGTTTCGCCTGGATGCCGGCCACGTCCGTCGGGTTCTTCAGGAAGTCCTGGAGGTCCTTCCACTCGCCCTTGCCGGGGGTGCCGCCGAAGGCCTGCGGGGCCTGGTCGGACATGTCGAAGCGGAAGTCGTCGCCGGCCGCGATCAGCGCCTTGGCGATCGTCTGCTGGACCTCGTTCGGGTACACGGAGACATCGACGTTCTTGTTCGGCGAGAGATAGCCGCCGAGCTTCGCCTGGATCTCCGCCGCGTCCGGCGAGGCCAGGAAGGTCGCCAGCGCCTGCGCGCCCTTGGAGTCCTTCAGGATGACGGCCGCGTCACCGCCGGAGACCACCGGCGCGGTGTCGCCGACCTTCGGGAACGGGAACACCTTGGCGTCCGTGCCGACCTTCGACTTGGTGTCGGCGATGTTGACCTGGACGAAGTCACCCTCGTAGACCATGGCCGCCTTCGGCTGCTCGCCGCCGGTGAAGGTCTGGGTCACCGAGGCGGGGAACTCGGTCTGGAGCGCGCCGCTCGCGCCGCCCGCCACCCAGTCCTTCTTGCCCCAGACCTGGGCCAGGGTGGTCAGGGCCTCCTTCACGGAGGGGTCCGTCCACTTGATCTTGTGCTGGGCGAGCTGGTCGTACTTCTCCGGGCCCGCCTGGGAGAGGTAGACGTTCTCGAACCAGTCGGTGAGGGTCCAGCCGTCGGCACCGCCGATCGAGAAGGGGGTGACGCCGGAGTCGTACACCGTCTGCGCGGTGGTCAGCAGGTCCTTCCACGTCGCGGGGTCGGAGGCGCCCGCGTTCTCGAAGACCTTGGCGTTGTACCAGATCAGCGACTTGTTGGCGGCCTTGTAGTAGACGCCGTACTGCTTGTCGCCCACCTTGCCGATGTCCTGCCAGCCCTGCGAGTAGTTCTTCGCGAGCTCCGCCTGGGCCTCGGCGCCCAGCGGTTTGGCCCAGCCCTTGTCGGCGGCCTGTTTGATGGCGCCGGGCTGCGGCAGCATCGCGACGTCCGGCGGTGAGCCGCCCGCGATCTTCGAGCCGAGGAAGTTGATGATCGGGTCCTGGGCGGGCACGAAGGTGATCTTCGCGCCGGTGCGTTTCTCGAACTCGGCGAGGACCTTCTTGAAGTTCGCCTGTTCGGTGCCGGTCCATACGGCGGCCACTTCGAGCGTGGTGCCGTCGAGCTTGGGGAGGGTGAGGGTGCCGCCGGATTCCTTGCCTCCGGTGCTGCTTTCGCTTCCGCCGCTCTTGTCGTCGTCGCTGCCGCACGCCGTGAGCGAGAGCGCGAGCGCCCCCGCCAGGAGCGTGGCGGCCGCCTTCACGGTCCTGCGTGTCCGGATGGTGTTGCTCGTGCTGCGCATCACTGCCCCGTTCTTCGTCCTCGTCGACTCGTGAACGTTCGAGCGCTGTCCCGTGAGCACTGGTCTACGCCGGGTGCCTGGGCTCGGCAAGGGCGCCTGTGCTGTCGAGCGGGGGATCGTGACCGCGTCGTGATCGCAAGGTGCGCGATTTTCGATGCGGGGGCGGTGCGTGGCCCGGCGCGGGCGTGAACGGAACGGGTGGCCGGGAGCCACCGCCCCGGTCACCCGTTCCGGTCACCTGTTTCCTGACCCGCCCGGGCCGGCTTCTCCCCGGAGGGGGCCTCGCCTCACGCGCCCCCGGCGGGTGCGCCTCCGGACGGGCTGAGCTGCCGCGCGGCTCGCTCCAGGGCGCTGGCCAGCAGGGCCAGGTCCGTCGGGCCGTTGCCCAGTTCCCGTACCGGGCGACGGGCCGGGGGGTCGCCCATGCGCTGCCACTCCAGGGGGACCACCGTGGGGCGCAGCGTCGCCGTACGGGGGATGCGGCCCGTGACGCGGCCGCCCTGGAAGGGGGTGAGGCGGCCGTCCGCGCCCTTGAGCCGGCCGCGGCCCGGCGCCGGTTCGTCCGTGCCGGAACCCGGCGGGTCCAGAGTGATCCGAACGGTGGACAGCCGGGCCGGTTCCGACTCCGCCGTACGGCCCCCGGGGCCTGCCGCGGCCACCAGGTGCACGCCGAGCCGCTCGCCCTCGCGGGCCACCGCCTCCAGCGCGCGCATGACCGAGCCGGCGGCGGGCCGGCCCGGGGATCCGAGGGCGGGGGAGACGAGAGCGTCCAGGTCGTCGACGACCACCACCAGACGGGGCAGCGGGGGAGTCGCCTCGGCCCGCTGCCGGGCGGCCGCTCCCGGGCGCAGCCGCAGCGTGGTGCTGGGCGGGGCCTCGATGTCGGCGGCGCCGCCGGTGGAGCCGCCGCCGAGCCCGGCTCCCTGGGACGCGGCGTTCGGGGTGCGCTGCGGGACGATACGGCCGGACACCGCGCGCTGCGTGTGCCACTCCACGAAGCCGGAACGGCCCAGCAGTTCGGACCGCCGCTTCAGCTCGGCGCTCAGTGACTGTGCGAACTCCCGCATGCGGACCGGGTCGTTGGCGGTGAGGTGGGTGGTGACATGCGGTACGTCCGTACAGATCCGCAGGCCGTCGCCATGACCGCCGCCGCCCTTGCCGACCGTGTCGCGGCCGTCCAGCAGGATGATGCCCAGCCGGTCCGGCCGCTCGGCGGCGGCCAGCGAGGCCACGACCGCCCGCAGCAGCTCCGTACGCCCGCTGCCGGTCGGGCCCTCGATCAGCAGGTGCGGGCCCTCGGCGACCAGGTCCACGCCGACCGGTCCGCGCGGCCCCGCGCCGAGCACGGCCCACGCCCGTCCGCCGAGCGCCTCGGCGTCGTCGGCCGCGTCCGCCCAGCGGGCCATCAGCGAGGCGGGCGTGGCCCGGGCGAGGCCCAGCTTGTCCAGGAGCCGGGCCGACTGGGGCAGCGGAGCCGACACCCGGGTGGGCCGCTCGCCGCCGCCCGCGCCGTCCGGGCGCAGCGGCGCGAGGGCCCGCGCGAAGCGTTCGGCCCAGGCGAGGGAGACCGCGTCCACCGCGCCGACCGTGCCGGGTCCCACCGGGCCCGGCCGCTCCGTCTCCGCCCCGGCCGGCGCGACCCGCAGCAGCCGCAGCGCCGTCGCCACGTCCCCGCTGAGCAGCGCGACGGCTCCGCACGCGCGGAAGGTGGGCGCCGTCGCGCAGGCCGCTTCGTAGGTCTCGGTCACCGGAGAGGAAGGGGAGGCGGCGGGCGTCTCGGCCAGACAGACGACGTGTATCCCGGCGCGCGGTCCGGTCACCGCCAGCCGGGCCACCGCCTCGCGCAGGTCCGCGCCGCCGGGATCGCCGTCCACGACGACCACGGTGTACGGGCCGGGGAAGTCGCCGTCGTCGGTCTCGTCCGGCACGGCCCAGGAGGGGCGGCGGCCGGCGCCGCGGGGCGCGGGTACCTGGACCGCTCCCGTACCGCTCGCACCGCTCGGGCCGCCCGCACTGTCGGCCAGGTGGTCCTCCAGACGGCGCAGCAGCTCGTCGGCGCGGGCCGTGGCCTGGTCGCGGTCGTAGGCGAGCAGAAGACGGCAGTCCTGTCCGTGTCCCGGGCGCAGCTGCGGCAGCCAGCCCAGCCAGGACCACTCGGCGACGCGCTCCTCCTCGGAACGCGCGCGGTCCGTACTGATCAGGACGATTTCCAGGGCGTCGGGGGAGTGCAGCGCGGCAAGCTGCGCCAGCACCGCGCGCGCCAGCCCGGACAGCCGCGGGCGCGGCCCGGCCAGACCGAGCGCGCCGACCTCGCGCAGCCCCGTCGTCACCGGTACGGCGGGCAGCAGGCCCGAGCCGTCGGGCGCCGGCCGGTCGGCGGTGCCGAGCCGCACGGTGAGCGCCTCGGGGTGCCCCGGGCCGCGTTCCCACAGCCGGGGGCCGGGGCCCAGCGCCGTCAGCAGCAGCGCGGCCGGGTCCGGCCAGGTCTCGGGCGCGGGGGACACGACGGCCGACGGGTACGACTGCGCCGCGGCCTCTTCCTCCTCGTAGGTCCCGGGGGTGTCCGTGTCCTGCGTGTCGCCGCGACCTCCGGCCAGCCGGCGCGCCCACGCGGAGAGACCGCCGCGTTTGCGCACGCCCGGGGGCACGTCGGTGCCGCGCAGCGGGGTGCCCTTGCGGCGGGAGGCCGCGCGCGGATCGGTTTCGGGGGCGTCGTCGTAGGGGGACGCGGCCGGGGAAACGGACGAAGGGTGGGAGGGAGGGCGGGACGAAGGGCCGGACGGGGCGGCGGGGTCCGGAGCGGAGGCGGCGGGGCGGTGCGGGGTGCCCGCGTCCTCCGGCGCGCCGTGCGGTCCCCGGACGTCGTCGTACGGCCCCGTGAACGAGCCGAGGCCCGAGCGGCCGGCGTGGGTGGCCGAGGAACCTTCACCCGCTCCGGACACACCACCGGGAGCAGCCGCTCCGGGCGGGTTCCGGCGGGCGGGGTCCCCCGCGCGGGCCTCGCCGCCGCGCCGGCTCTCGATGCGCGGCGCCGTGCCCTGGCCGGGCACCGCCGGAGGCGCCGCGTGGGCTTCCGCGGCGCCGCGCGTCCGCCCGCCCCGGCCCTCCGGCGAGCCGTTCCAGTCCACCGTGCCGTAGGCGTGGCCGGTCGGGCCGGAGGGGCCTTCCCGGTCGCCCGCGCCGCCGCCCGCCGCACGCGTGTGTGCCGCGCCCGCGGCCGGACCGGGGCTCCCGCCGGACGGGCCCTCGCCCGCCGCCGGGTCCGTGCCCGCGCAGGGCACCCGGACATGGCCCTCGCCGTCCGGAGTGGTCGCCGCCCGGGGACCCGGGCCGCCGGGCGGGGCCAGGCGCAGAGCCGACTCGCCGACGCGCAGCAGGGCGCCGGGGGCGAGGCGGACGGGACGGTCCTGCACCCGGGCGCCGTCCAGGGTGGTGCCGTTGGTGGAGCCGAGGTCGGCGACCGTGACGCGGCCCTCGGGGGAGAGCGTCACCGTGCAGTGCAGGCGCGAGACGTCCGGGTCGTCGAGGGGTACGTCGGCGTCGGCGGAGCGGCCCACGCGGACCTGGCCGCCGTGCAGCAGATGGACCCCGCCCGCGTCGGGCCCGGCCACCACGTGCAGTCGGGCCGGGGCTTCGTCGACCTCGGGATGCGGTTCGGGGTCGGCCGGGGCGCCCAGGGACAGCACGGCGCCGTCGATCAGCGGCGGCTCGCCGAGCGTGCAGCGCTGGGTGTCGAGCCGCTCCACGCCCGCGTAGAGCACGACCGCCGCCGCGGAGGAGGCCGACGGGGCGCCCTCCCCGGAGACCGCCGCGGCCAGCGCGGACGCCACCGCGGCCAGAGCCGTGCCGGCGGGCGCCGTGACCAGCACGTCGCAGCTCGCGGTGCGGGCCCGCGCCTGGACTCCCCCCGCGCGAGCCGAGCCGGGCGCGGGGAAGGGCGGGGCCGTCGGGTCTACGACGGTCAGCCGGATCTGCATCGCCGTCAGCGGTCCCTTCTGCACGGGCGCGGACTTCCCCCCACCCCACACGAGCACAGCGGCCAGTACTGAAGGCATCCTCGCACCTGTCACTGACAACGCGCCCCACACCCGGGGACAAGTGATCTTGATTGGTCGGCTCTGCCCGCAAAAGTGCCTGACAACTGCGTCGCCGACGATCAGTTGAGATCGGTCACGTCCGCCCCCGGCAACCAGGAAGGCCGGGCCGAGCGTCTTTCCTTCGGACGAAGACGACAGCCCGGTGTCCGCACTGCGGCACTACAGTGGGTCGGAACACGGACAGGACAGGCAAGCAAGCAGCAGGGAGCGCGTGACGTGCGGCCAGTCGGCAGCAAGTACCTGCTCGAGGAGCCGCTCGGACGCGGCGCCACGGGCACCGTCTGGCGAGCGCGCCAGCGCGAGACCGCGGGCGCCGAGGCGGCCGTGGCCGGCCAGCCCGGGGAGACCGTCGCGATCAAGGTCCTCAAGGAGGAGCTCGCGAACGACCCCGACGTCGTGATGCGCTTCCTGCGCGAGCGTTCGGTGCTGCTGCGCCTGACCCACCCGAACATCGTCCGGGTCCGCGACCTGGTGGTCGAGGGCGATCTGCTGGCGCTGGTCATGGACCTCGTCGACGGCCCCGACCTGCACCGCTACCTGCGCGAGAACGGCCCCTTCACGCCCGTCGCCGCCGCTCTGCTCACCGCCCAGGTCGCCGACGCGCTCGCCGCCAGCCACGCCGACGGCGTCGTGCACCGCGACCTGAAGCCGGCCAACGTCCTGCTGATGCAGAACGGCGGGCAGATGCACCCGCTGCTCACCGACTTCGGCATCGCGCGCCTCGCCGACTCCCCGGGCCTGACCCGGACCAGCGAGTTCGTCGGCACGCCCGCGTACGTCGCGCCGGAGTCCGCCGAGGGCCGTCCGCAGACCTCGGCCGTGGACATCTACGGCGCCGGCATCCTGCTGTACGAGCTGGTCACCGGGCGGCCGCCGTTCTCCGGCGGCTCCGCCCTCGAGGTCCTGCACCAGCACCTGAACGCCGAGCCGCGCCGCCCGTCCACGGTCCCCGACCCGCTCTGGACGGTCATCGAGCGCTGTCTGCGCAAGAACCCCGACGACCGGCCGAGCGCCGAGAACCTCGCGCGCGGGCTGCGCATCGTCGCCGAGGGCATCGGGGTGCACGCGAACTCGATGCAGATCGCCGCCGCCGACGGCGTCGGCCACCTCCTCGCGCCCGATCCGACGCCCGCGACCGTGCCGGGCGGCGCCTACGACCCGAACGCCGCGACCAGCGTCCTGCCGCACACCGGCGGTCCCGCCGGCGCCGCCGACCCCACCGCCGTGCTGCCGCACACCGGCGGCCCCTCGGGCGCCGCCGATCCGACGGCCGTCCTGCCGCCGGTGCCGCCGCACCAGCAGGGCCAGCAGGGTCAGCAGGGTCAGCAGGGCCAGGAGCCGCATCCCTGGCAGTCCCAGATGCGAGCCGCCCGCGACCGCAACGAGCCGACGCAGGTCCAGCAGTACCTCGACCCCGGCGAGGACCCGCTGCGCCGCCGCCCCCAGCGGCAGGTCTCCCGCCAGCAGCAGCCGCAGCAGCCGTATCCGCAGCAGAACCAGCAGCAACAACGGCCTCAGCAGCAACAGCGACCTCAGCAGCGCCAGCAGCAGCCCCCCGGCTACGGCTACCAGGGGCAGCCGCAGCAGCAGTACGCGCCGCCGCAGCACCAGCAGCCGCAACACCAGCCCCAGCGGTACGCGCCGGCGCCCCAGCAGCAGCCGAGGCAGCGGCCGGAGCCGGAACCCCGGCAGCCGAGGGAGCCGCGGCAGCGCGGTGCCAACCCGATGAAGATCCCCGGGCTGGGCTGCCTGAAGGGCTGTCTGTTCACGATCGTCATCCTGTTCGTGGCCGGATGGCTGATCTGGGAGCTGAGCCCGCTCCAGGGCTGGATCGGCACCGGCAAGAACTACTGGCAGCTGATCAGCGGCTGGTTCAACGACGTCACCGGCTGGATCGGCGACCTGGCCGACTCGGGCGGCAGCGGCACGGGCGGCACGGGCAACTGAGGCACCGGCGAGCGCCACGGTCTCCGGTTCTGACCGTGAGCTTGTGTACTTGTCGACATCCGGCGGGTGATTTCCGTCTCCGCGGTGAAGGTTGGCTCCTCGGACGCGTACTTTGATGGGCAACACGCGTCTGTAGGAGCAGCCTTGGCACGGAAGATCGGCAGCCGGTACACCGCCCACCAGATCCTGGGACGGGGCAGCGCCGGCACGGTGTGGCTGGGCGACGGACCGGACGGGCCCGTCGCCGTCAAGCTGCTGCGCGAGGACCTCGCCTCCGACGAGGAGCTCGTGGGCCGCTTCGTGCAGGAGCGCACGGCCCTGCTCGGCCTGGAGCACCCGCACGTGGTCTCCGTACGGGACCTGGTGGTCGACGGCAACGACCTCGCCCTGGTCATGGACCTCGTCCGCGGCACGGACCTGCGCACCCGCCTCGAACGGGACCGACGGCTCGCGCCCGAGGCCGCCGTGGCGATCGTCGCGGACATCGCCGAGGGACTGGCCGCCGCGCACGCGGCCGGGATCGTCCACCGGGACGTGAAGCCCGAGAACATTTTGCTCGACATGCAGGGTCCGCTCGGCCCCGGTGGCTCGCACCGCGCGCTGCTGACCGACTTTGGCGTCGCGAAACTGATCGACACCCCCAAACGGACCCGCGCCACGAAGATCATCGGCACGCCGGACTATCTGGCGCCGGAGATCGTGGAGGGCCTGCCGCCGCGCGCCTCGGTGGACATCTACGCCCTGGCGACCGTGCTGTACGAGCTCCTCGCGGGCTTCACCCCGTTCGGCGGCGGCCACCCCGGCGCGGTGCTGCGCCGGCACGTCACGGAGTCCGTCGCCCCGCTCCCCGGCATCACGGACGAGCTGTGGCAGCTTCTCGTGCAGTGCCTGGCGAAGGCGCCGGCCTCCCGGCTGCGGGCGTCCGAACTGGCGGCGCGGCTGCGGGAGCAGCTGCCGACGCTGGCCGGGATGCCGCCGCTGGACGTCGACGAGCCGGACCCGGAGCAGGAGGAGGGGGAGGGCGAGCCGGCCGAGACCGCGCCCTCCGCGTCCTCGCCCGCGGCGCCCTCCGGGCGGGTGCGGCGCGGGTCGGTCCCGCTGGTGCCCGGCGCGAAGCCGGACTCCAACCGGGACACCCATACGTCGATGCGGGTGCCCGCGCCGGACGAGCTGGCGGGCGGGGCGCACGGCACGGCACGGGTGCCGAGGGCGGCGGGCGCGCCGCGGCCCGGCTCGGCACGGAACCGTTCCGCCACCCGGCGGCGGCGGATCACGCTGGGCGTGGCGGCGGTGGCGCTGGCCGCGGCGGCGGGCATCGGCACGTGGGCGGCCACCTCCGGTGACGACGCGGGGGCGACTCCGCAGGACACGAAGAACTCGGCGCCGGCGTCTCCCTGACCCTGGGGGGGCTGCCGCCCCCAGACCCCCGCTTCGGCCCTGAAGGGGCCTCGTCCTCAATCGCCGGACGGGCTGGGAAGCCCTGACCGGGGCTCGGCAGTCGGCGCCGGACGGGCTGGGATGTGCCGGCCGGGGCGGGGCGGTCTGGCTCGGCGGTCGAGGCCGGGCGGGCTCGGATGCCGGGTCCGTTAGGCTGGAGCCGTGGCAGTCGTCGATGTATCCGAAGAGCTCAAGTCCCTCTCCTCGACCATGGAGTCGATCGAGGCCGTTCTGGACCTCGACAAGCTGAGGGCAGATATCGCCGTGCTCGAGGAGCAGGCGGCCGCGCCGTCCCTGTGGGACAACCCGGACGAGGCGCAGAAGATCACCAGCAAGCTGTCCCACCTCCAGGCCGAGGTCAGGAAGGCGGACGCGCTGCGCAGCCGGATCGACGATCTCTCCGTGCTGTTCGAGATGGCCCAGGAGGAGGACGACCCGGACACCCTCGCCGAGGCCGAGTCCGAGCTCACCTCCGTTAAGAAGGCGCTGGACGAGATGGAGGTCCGTACGCTGCTCAGCGGCGAGTACGACTCCCGCGAGGCGCTCGTGAACATCCGTGCCGAGGCCGGTGGCGTCGACGCCGCCGACTTCGCGGAGAAGCTCCAGCGGATGTACCTGCGGTGGGCGGAGCAGCACGGCTACAAGACCGAGATCTACGAGACGTCGTACGCCGAAGAGGCCGGCATCAAGTCGACCACCTTCGCCGTGCAGATCCCGTACGCCTACGGCACCCTCTCCGTGGAGCAGGGCACGCACCGGCTCGTGCGGATCTCCCCCTTCGACAACCAGGGGCGTCGGCAGACCTCCTTCGCGGGTGTCGAGATCCTTCCCGTGGTGGAGACCACCGACCACATCGAGATCGACGAGTCCGAGCTGCGGGTGGACGTCTACCGGTCCTCCGGCCCCGGCGGCCAGGGCGTGAACACCACCGACTCCGCGGTGCGGCTCACCCACCTCCCCACCGGCATCGTCGTCTCCTGCCAGAACGAGCGGTCGCAGATCCAGAACAAGGCGTCCGCGATGAACGTCCTCCAGGCCAAGCTGCTCGACCGGCGCCGGCAGGAGGAGCAGGCCAAGATGGACGCGCTCAAGGGCGACGGCGGCAACTCCTGGGGCAACCAGATGCGTTCGTACGTCCTGCACCCGTACCAGATGGTCAAGGACCTGCGTACCGAGTTCGAGGTCGGTAACCCCGAGGCCGTGTTCAACGGTGAGATCGACGGGTTCCTGGAAGCCGGAATTCGCTGGCGCAAGCAGCAAGAGAAGTAACTTTGTCGACAAGGCAACCGCCCCTGAATCAGGGGCGGTTGCTTTTTACATCACATTCACAGCACCAACGACACGCAAAGCGCCCCGACTTGGACATTGCGTACGCAACGACCTTGACGATGCTTTGAAAAGTGGGGAAGGTGCAGTGTGGCATGCGTATCTCTGGGGCGCATGTGAACCGGGGGCTTCAGCTACAGCTCAGCTACCTCCGTCGATCACGGCCCCGGGCGCGGCCTCATCGACGATTCAGCTACTGGGGGTAGCAGCTATATGACCAAGAAGACGCGGATCCGGTTCGCGCGGATAGCCGCCGGCGCCGTGATCGCCGCGGGCGCCTCGCTGACGGTGGCCGGCGTCGCCTCGGCCGACGACGACGCTCTTGTCGACACGAGCACGATCGTCCCCATGGACGGCGAGGACGACTGCACCATCATCGTCACCCCGGAGTGCGAGACCGGCGGCACGAGCTCCACGGGCGGCGACTCCTCGACCGGTGGTGACTCTTCGACCGGCGGCGACTCCTCCACGGGCGGCGACTCCAGCACCGGCGGGACGGTCTCCATCGGCGGGACGGTCTCCATCGGCGGAACGTCCAGCACCGGCGGCGACTCCTCGACGGGTGGCTCCAGCACGACCGGTGGCAGCACCACCACGGGCGGTTCCACCACGACCGGTGGCAGCACCACCACCGGCGGTTCCACCACGACCGGTGGCAGCTCGACCACCGGCGGTTCCACCACGACCGGTGGCAGCTCGACCACGGGTGGCTCCACCACCGGCGGCAGCTCGACCACCGGCGGTTCGAGCACCACCGGCGGCGACGACTCCACCGGCGGCTCCGGCACCACCGGCGGTTCGAGCTCCACCGGCGGTGGCTCCACCGCCGGCGGCACCGACACCGACGGCACCTCCACCCAGGAGGAGGGCAGCTCCGCGCTGACCGACACCTCGGACTCCGCCGCCGACACCAGCGCGCAGGGTGGTGGCAAGGAGCTCGCCGAGACCGGTGCCGGTCAGACCAGCTTCCTGATCATCGGTGCCGCCACGATGATCGCGGGCGGCATCGGCTTCCGGGTGCTGCCGCGCCTCGCGGCCGGCCGTGGCGGAGCCGCTGCCTGACGTCAGGTGGTCGCGTCCGTACGTGACGTACACGCGAAGGGGCCCGGAGCGATCAGCTCCGGGCCCCTTTCCGTGCGTGTCCGGGGGTCACGCGCTCTGGTGGGCCAGCAGCGCCAGCGCTGCCACCAGCACCGCGAGCAGCGCGATCAGCGCCATCGGGTTCAGCCCCGCGAAGAAGTTGTCCTGTTGCTGCAGCCGCTCGCGGTTCGCGCGGCACACCGGGCACCGGCCCTCGCTCACGGGCGCGGCGCAGTTAGCGCACACCAGCCGGTCGTACGTCATGCGCTCGCCCTCCTTGCACCGGTTCCACGTACACAACGCTTCGGGGAACGGGAACGTTCCCCCTCCACTGTGCCAGGTTCCTCCGGGGGCCGCGCGGCCCACCCGGAGAGCGGGGGGCGTACAAAGTCCCGTACAAAAACGCACAAGCCCCACTCAACCCCTCGCGACGCCTGCGCCGCCCTCCCCGGTTCGCGTATGGTCACGCTCATCTACCCCCGGCGACCCGTGGTGCACCCGTGATCCGATTCGACAACGTCTCCAAGGTCTACCCCAAGCAGACCCGCCCCGCACTCAGGGATGTCTCCCTCGAGGTGGAGAAGGGCGAGTTCGTGTTCCTCGTGGGATCCTCCGGCTCCGGCAAGTCCACCTTCCTGCGGCTGGTCCTCCGCGAGGAGCGGACCAGCCACGGTCAGGTGCACGTCCTGGGCAAGGATCTCGCGCGCCTCTCCAACTGGAAGGTGCCGCAGATGCGCCGCCAGCTGGGGACGGTCTTCCAGGACTTCCGGCTGCTGCCGAACAAGACGGTGGCGGAGAACGTCGCCTTCGCGCAGGAGGTCATCGGGAAGTCGAAGGGCGAGATCCGCAAGTCCGTGCCGCAGGTGCTCGACCTCGTCGGGCTCGGCGGCAAGGAGGACCGGATGCCCGGTGAGCTGTCCGGCGGTGAACAGCAGCGCGTCGCCATCGCGCGCGCCTTCGTGAACCGGCCCAAGCTGCTGATCGCGGACGAGCCCACCGGCAACCTCGACCCGCAGACCTCCGTCGGCATCATGAAGCTGCTCGACCGGATCAACCGGACGGGCACGACCGTGCTGATGGCCACGCACGACCAGAACATCGTGGACCAGATGCGCAAGCGCGTCATCGAGCTGGAGCAGGGCCGTCTCGTCCGCGACCAGGCGCGCGGCGTCTACGGCTACCAGCACTGACCGCCCCCGCCATCGCCCCCGTTCTCGCGGACGTCCCCGGAAAGGCCTGAACAACTCGCCATGCGCGCCCAGTTCGTACTGTCGGAGATCGGTGTCGGTCTCCGCCGCAACCTGACGATGACCTTCGCCGTCGTCGTCTCCGTCGCCCTGTCCCTGGCGCTCTTCGGCGGGTCGCTCCTGATGAGCGACCAGGTCAGCACGATGAAGGGCTACTGGTACGACAAGGTCAACGTCTCGGTGTTCCTCTGCAACAAGAGCGACGCCGAGTCCGACCCGAACTGCGCCAAGGGCGCGGTCACCGCGGACCAGAAGAAGCAGATCAAGTCCGACCTCGACAAGATGGGGGTCGTCGAGAAGGTGACGTACGAGTCGCAGGACGACGCGTACAAGCACTACAAGGAGCAGTTCGGCGACTCCCCGCTGGCCAGCTCCCTCACGCCGGACCAGATGCAGGAGTCGTACCGCATCAAGCTGAAGGACCCGGAGAAGTACCAGGTCATCGCGACCGCCTTCGACGGGCGCGACGGCGTGCAGTCCGTGCAGGACCAGAAGGGCATCCTGGACAACCTCTTCGGGCTGCTCAACGGCATGAACTGGGCGGCGCGGGCGGTCATGGCGCTGATGCTCGTCGTGGCGCTGATGCTGATCGTCAACACCGTGCGCGTCTCGGCCTTCAGCCGGCGGCGTGAGACGGGGATCATGCGGCTCGTCGGCGCCTCCGGCTTCTACATCCAGGCGCCGTTCATCGCCGAGGCCGCGGTCGCCGGGCTGATCGGCGGCACGGTCGCCTGCGGATTCCTGGTGATCGCCCGGTACTTCATCATCGACAACGGCCTGGCCCTGTCCGAGAAGCTGAACCTGATCAACTTCATCGGCTGGGACGCCGTGCTGACGAAGCTCCCGCTCATCCTCGCCACGAGCCTGCTGATGCCCGCGTTGGCCGCGTTCTTCGCGCTGCGCAAGTACCTGAAGGTGTGACGCACGCCCCGCGGGCCGTACGGTCAACCGACCGTACGGCCCTTCGCGTTCCCCTAGACTCACCGCCATGTCAGGCCGTGACCTGTTCTGTCAGCCCCGCCGTTTCGGCCGCGGGGCCGCCCTGACATTGGTGTTCGCGAGCGTGCTCGTCGCCGGTGCCGCCACCGGATCCCTGCCGGGCGACCCCGCGCAGGGCGGGCGGGGCGCCTCGGGCGCCGCCCCCTCCCCGGCCCCCGCCGGCCACTCCGAGGACGTGACGCGGGCCGCCGAGGAGGCCGCCGCGGACGGCAAGTCCCCGATGGAGGCCGCCGAGCGCGCCGTCAGCCGCAGCGGGGACCGCTGGGCGGCCGTCTACTCCGAGGGCGAGTACGAGGAGTTCGAGGCGTCCCTCGACGGCCGGTACACCGGCGTCGGCCTGGAGGCGCGAGGCGACGGGGACGGCCGGATCGAGGTGACCAAGGTGCGGTCGGGATCGCCCGCGGCCGCCGCCGGGATCCGCGCGGGCGACCGGCTGCGCAGCGTGGACGGACGCTCCGTCGAAGGCCTCCCGGTCACCGACGTCGTCTCCTTACTCCGCGGTGACGCCACGCGCGCGACCGCCGGCAGCTCCGTCCGTCTCGGCCTGGAGCGCGGCACGCGCGCGTGGACCGAGAGCCTGCGCCGGGCGCTCCTGTCCACGGACTCCGTCACCGTCCACCGGCTTTCCGACGACACCACCGTCATCACCGTCGCCGCGTTCACCAAGGGCGTCGGTGACAGCGTGCGCAGCGCCGTCCGCCGGGCCCCGGCAGGGGCCGGGATCGTCCTCGATCTGCGCGGCAACTCCGGCGGCCTGGTCACCGAGGCCGTCTCCGCCGCCTCCGCCTTCCTCGACGGCGGCCTGGTCGCCACCTACGACGTCGACGGTGACCAGCGCGCCCTGCACGCCGAGGGCGGCGGCGACACCACCAGCCCCCTGGTCGCACTCGTCGACGGCGGCACGATGAGCGCCGCCGAGCTGCTCACCGGCGCCCTCCAGGACCGTGGCCGCGCGGTCGTCGTGGGCTCCCGTACCTTCGGCAAGGGCTCGGTCCAGATGCCGAGCCGGCTGCCCGACGGCTCCGTCGCCGAGCTGACCGTCGGCCACTACCGCACTCCCTCCGGTCACGGTGTCGACGGCCGGGGCATCACTCCCGACCTGGAGGCGGACGACGGGGCGCTGGAGCGGGCCGAGACCGTGCTGAGCGGCCTCGGGGACGCGCCCTGAGCGACCGCCGCGTAATCGGCTTTCCCTCAGTGGGCCTCCGGGTGCGAAACTGGCTGCACTATGAGCAAGGGAATGTACGTACCGAAGGAGTCCCAGCCGAAGCAGGGTGGGGCGGCCGCGTCCGGCAAGGTCAAGGACGGCAAGCGCAAGATCGTCGCGCAGAACAAGAAGGCCCGGCACGACTACGCGATCATCGATGTCTACGAGGCCGGTCTCGTCCTCACCGGCACCGAGGTGAAGTCGCTGCGCGAGGGGCGCGCCTCGCTGACCGACGCCTTCGTCCAGATCGAGGGGAACGAGGCGTGGCTGCACGCCGCGCACATCCCCGAGTACTTCCAGGGCAGCTGGACCAACCACTCCGCGCGCCGCAAGCGCAAGCTGCTCCTGCACCGCGAGGAGATCGACAAGCTGGCGGTGAAGTCCGAGGAGACGGGCCACACGATCGTGGCCCTCGCCGTCTACTTCAAGGACGGCCGGGCGAAGGCCGAGATCGCGCTGGCGCGCGGCAAGAAGGAGTACGACAAGCGGCAGACCCTGCGCGAGCAGCAGGACCGCCGGGAGACGGACCGGGTGATCGCGGCGGAGAAGCGCAGGCAGCGGCACGCGTAACCGCCGTCCGCGGGGTCGCCGGGAATACAGTGGCACCGTAGTGCGTTGGTCACGTACGATGGCACCTGTGCCTCACAGCAGGCGCGAACCCTCTCCGGAGGGGCCCTCTCCGGAGGGATTGAAAAATCAACATGGGGATGATCGGTTTCGACAGCGACTGTTGAAGCAGGGGAAGCGTGTCGAGGAAGCGGCAATGATCTCGTAAACCATATGTCGCAAAAAATAATCGCCAATACCAAGAGCGATTCCCAGTCCTACGCCCTCGCTGCCTAATAAGCAGTGATGTAGGACCCTAAAGGGTGTCAGCCCGGGAGTGTTCCCGGCCCGGATCCTGGCATAATCTAGGGAACTAAACCATCTGGCCCGGTCACGGGGTCGGATGGGAAATCAAACAGTGACTGGGCCCGTCGGCGACTTGTTCGCGTGATCACCGGGGCCGAGAAAATCACAGCGAACTGCACACGGAGAAGCCCTGATTCTGCACCGTTGGACGCGGGTTCGATTCCCGCCATCTCCACTCATCCCATGTGAACAAGAACCCCGTCGCTCCCGAGCGGCGGGGTTCTTGTCGTCGCACGTCGGACGAAGAGAGGGAGGCCCGGTGGACGAGCCGCCGCACATCACGCTCCTGGGCGAGTACCACGCGCACCCGCTCCGCAGAGGCTCCTACGACGACTTCGCCCCGGACGACCCCGCGGCCGCCCTCGGCCTGTCCGCCGCCCTGGTCGCCGACCTGTCCGCCTGGGCGACCGGCATCGACGCCGCCATGAACACCTGGCTGGCCGACCGTGACGACTTCCGCTGGGACGCCACGTTCCTGCGCCTGCACGAGGAGGGCGAGACGCTGGCCGAACGCCTCGCCCGGGAACTCGCCCCCGGTCGGACCGTGGGCTACGAAGGCGTCCAGGGCGTGTCCTGCGCGCTCCTGGGGACCCGCCTCGGCAACCCGGTCAGCGTGGACTGACCGTCCGCGGCGCCGTACTCGCCCGCAGGGTCAGCGCGGGCGGCAGCAGGGTCGCCCCGGGTACGGCCTCGCCGTCGAGCTTGCGCATCAGCAGCTCCACCGCACGCACACCCACCTCCGCCGACGGCAGCGCGACGGAGGTGACCGGCACCCGGAGCCCCGCGGCCAGCTCGTCCGGGCAGATCGCCGTGACCGACAGGTCGCCCGGCACCCGCAGCCCCAGCTGCTCGAACGCGTCGACGAGCGGCTCCAGGACCGCCTCGTTGTGGACCACCACCCCCGTCAGCGCGGGCTGCTCGCGCAGCAGCTGCTCCGCCACCCGGCGGGCCGCGGCCGGAGTCGCCTCACAGGGGTGGACGGTGGAGGCGAGCCCCGCCCGGTCGGCGGCCGCGGTGAACCCCTGGACCACGCGCTGCGCGAAGGCCGTCCCGCGCACGTACACCTCCGGCGGCGACCCGACCAGAGCGACCACCCGGTGCCCGAGCTGCGCCAGATGTTCCACGCACCGCTCGCCCGCCGCCCGGAAGTCGAGGTCGATGCAGGTCAGCCCGTCGGCCTCGAGCGGGAAACCGATCATCACGGACGGCCGGTCCAAGGAGCGCAGCAACGGCAGCCGGGGATCGTGGAGTTGGACGTCCATCAGGATCAGCGCGTCGACCAGGGCCGTGTCCGCGACCCTGCGCAGCCCCTCCTCGCCCTCCTCCTGGGTCAGCAGCAGCACGTCGTGGTCGTGCTGCCGGGCCGCCGTCACCACGGACACCGCGAACTGCATGACGACCGGGACATGGATGCCGGCCCGCAGCGGCACCACGAGCGCCAGCACGTTGGAGCGGCTGCTGGCCAGCGCCCGGGCGCCGGCGTGCGGGCGGTAGCCCAGCGTGCGGGCGGCCTCCTCGACCCGCCGCCGGGTCTCCTCGGAGATCGGGCGCTTGCCGCTCAGCGCGTACGACACCGTGCTGGGGGAGACCCCGGCGTGCCGCGCCACATCGGTGATCTTCACCATCAGGCCCGCTCCCGGTCGTCCGCGGTCTCCAGGGTCAGGAAGCCGGTGCCCGCCGCCGCGCGCGCGACCCGGTCCCCGGCCGCCAGCGCCCACGGCGCCGAGGGGTCGCTCGCGGACGCCCGCAGGGTGTCCCCCTCCCGTACGACGGTGAAGGTCACGTCCCCGACCCGTACCGTCACCTGGGCGCCGCGCTCCAGGCCGTAGGTGCGCAGGGTGACCCCGTCGGCGTGCGGGTAGTCCGGCCGGTCGGCGTGGGCGCCCACCGGGAGGACCGCGCCCGGCCGCACCAGCAGCGGCAGGCCGAGGAACCCGTGGCGTTCGCTCACCCAGCGCGGCCCGGTCACCGTCCGCCCGGTGAGGTAGTGGGTCCAGGTGCCCTCGGGGACGTAGTACGTCACATGCCCCGCGTCGCTGAACACCGGCGCGACCAGCAGGTCCGGGCCGAGCATGTACTGCCGTTCCAGGTGCGCGCAGCCGGGATCCGCCGGGAACTCCAGCACCATCGCCCGCATCATCGGCGTGCCCTCCTCGTGGGCGACGCGGGCGGCCTCGTACAGGTAGGGCATGAGCCGCAGCTTCAGCCGGGTGAAGTGCCGGGCCACGTCCACCGACTCCTCGTCGAACAGCCAGGGCACCCGGTACGAGGAACTGCCGTGCAGTCTGCTGTGCGAGGACAGCAGGCCGAAGGCCAGCCAGCGCTTGAACAGCGCCGGTGTCGGTGTGCCCTCGAAGCCGCCGATGTCGTGGCTCCAGAAGCCGAATCCGGACAGGCCCAGGGACAGCCCGCCGCGCAGCGACTCCGCCATCGACTCGTACGTCGCCTCGCAGTCACCGCCCCAGTGCACCGGGAACTGCTGGCTGCCGGTCGTCGCCGACCGCGCGAAGACGACCGCCTCCCCCTCGCCCCGGTGCTTGCGCAGCACGTCGAAGACGGTGCGGTTGTAGAGGTACGTGTAGTAGTTGTGCATCCGCTCCGGGTCCGAGCCGTCGGACCAGGTCACGTCGACCGGGACGCGCTCGCCGAAGTCGGTCTTGAAGCAGTCGACGCCCTGCGCGAGCAGCGCCTCCAGTTTGGCCGCGTACCAGTCGCGGGCGGCGGGGCTGGTGAAGTCCACGAGGGCCATGCCGGGCTGCCACAGGTCCCACTGCCAGACACTCCCGTCCGGCCGCCTCAGCAGATGGCCGAGCGCCCTGCCCTCGGCGAAGAGCGGCGACCGCTGGGCGATGTACGGGTTGATCCACACGCTGACGTGCAGGCCCTTCGCCTTCAGCCGGGCCAGCATGCCCTCCGGGTCGGGGAACACCCGTGGGTCCCAGGTGAAGTCGCACCAGTTGAACTCCCGCATCCAGAAGCAGTCGAAGTGGAAGACGGAGAGGGGGAGTTCGCGCTCGCGCATGCCCTCGATGAAGGAGGTCACCGTCTCCTCGTCGTAGGAGGTGGTGAACGACGTCGACAGCCACAGGCCGAACGACCAGGCGGGCGGGAGGGCGGGGCGGCCGGTGAGGGCGGTGTACTTGCGGAGGATGTCCTTCGGGGTGGGGCCGTGGATGACGTAGTACGTCAACTCCTGTGTCTCGGCGCTGAACTGGACCCGGGACACGGCCTCCGAGCCGACCTCGAAGGACACCTTGCCCGGGTGGTCGACGAAGACCCCGTAGCCCGCGTCCGTGAGGTAGAACGGCACGTTCTTGTAGGCCTGTTCGGTCGCCGTGCCGCCGTCGGCGTTCCAGATGTCGACGACCTGGCCGTTCTTGACCAGCGGGCCGAAGCGTTCGCCGAGGCCGTAGACGGAGGTCCCCACTCCCAGGTTGAGCTGCTCGCGCAGGTAGTGGCCGCCGGTGGCCGCGTCCCGCATGATGCCCATGCCCTTGGGGCCGCTGGAGGTGAGGGTGCGGCCATGGGCGAGGAACTCCACGTGCCAGGGGCCGGAACGGGCGACCTTCACGGAGAGCGCGCCGGAGGTCAGGGTCGCGTACGCGTCGTCGTAGGAGAGCAGGGGGGCGGGCTCCGCCTCGGTGAGGTCGAAGGCCGGCTCGCGGGGCCGCTCGCCCGTGAAGTGGGTGAGGGTGAGGCCGACGACGTCGGGCATCGGGGTGTGGGCGGTGATCGTCATGACCGGTCCCGTCATCAGGTCGCCGCGGCTGCGGATGGGCCGGGTCGGCGCGTGGATCTCCAGGACGCCGTCCGACTCGACGACGTCGAGGACCTCGGCCGGGTGGGCGGCCGTGACGCCCTCGCGCAGCAGCCAGTAACCGTCGGTGAACTTCATGGGTGGGGGGTCCTTACTGCTCGGTCCTCACTACTTCACGGCACCCACGGCGATACCGCGGGTGAGGGTCCGCTGGAAGACGAGGAAGAAGACGAGGGCCGGGAGTACACCGAGGAGGGCGGCCGCGTTGGTCATCGTGGCGTCCATCAGGCGCTGCCCCTGCAGGACACCGAGGGCCACCGACACGGTCTGGTTGTCGTTGGAGATCAGCATGACCAGCGGGAGCAGGAACTCGTTCCAGGTCCAGACGAAGAAGAAGACCAGCAGCACACCGAGGGTGGGCCGGCTGACGGGGACGACGATCCGCCACAGCACCTGCCACTTGTCGGCGCCGTCGATCCGGGCCGCCTCGATGATCTCGCGCGGGAACCGGCTCAGCACGGCGGAGAGCAGGTAGGTGCCGAAGGCCGCCTGGATCACCGTGAAGACGATGATCACGCTCAGCCGGGTGTCGTACAGGCCGGCCTGCTTGCTCAGGTAGTACACCGGGTAGACCAGCGCCTCCTGCGGAAGCATGTTGGCCAGCACGAAGAAGGCCAGGACCCAGGTGCGTCCCCTGATCCGCCCGATGCCGATCGCGTACGCGTTCAGCACCGACAGGACCACCGCCGCCACCGCCACCGAGCCGCTGATCAGGACCGAGTTCAGCAGCTTGCGGCTGTAGTCGACGCGCTCCCAGAAGTCCTTCAGACCGTCCAGGTACAGGCCGTCGGGCAGGCTCAACGGCCCGTTCCGCGCGTACTCCGCCGGGGACTTGACCGCGTTCAGGGCGACGACCAGAAACGGGACGATCATGAAGAGGGCGGCCAGGCAGAGGGCCAGGAGGACCGGGTAGCGGCGCAGGGCTCGTACGGCCTTCATGTCCGGAGTCCTTCCTCCGCGTCCTGCGCCCGGGTCTGCAGCCGCAGGCCGACCAGGGAGAGGGCGAGGATGATCACGGTGAGCACGGTGGAGATCGCGGCGCCGTAGCCGACCTGCGTCTTCTCGAAGAACGTGGCGAAGGAGAAGTAGGAGGGGACGTTCGTCGCGCCGCCGGGGCCGCCCTTCGTCAGGACGTACACCGCGCCGAACACCTTCAGCGCGGCGATCG
Source organism: Streptomyces sp. NBC_00016 (assembly GCF_045040885.1). Taxonomy (NCBI): domain Bacteria; kingdom Bacillati; phylum Actinomycetota; class Actinomycetes; order Kitasatosporales; family Streptomycetaceae; genus Streptomyces; species Streptomyces sp. NBC_00016. The sequence continues at coordinate 5,988,947 of NZ_CP108304.1, forward strand.
TGCACCAGGTCAGGACGACGTAGATCTCCGGGCGGATCTGCGGCAGCGTGATGTGCGCGAAGCGGCGCCACCAGCCGGCGCCGTCCAGCTCGGCCGCCTCGTACAGCTGCGGGTCGACGCGTTCCAGTCCCGCCATGAAGACGACCAGCGGGAAGCCGAGCTGCACCCACACCATCACGCCCATGACGCTGTAGAGCGCGAGGTCGGGGTCGCCGAGCCAGTCCTGCCGCCAGGAGCCGAGACCGACGGCCTGGAGCAGCTCGTTGAGCGAGCCGTCGTCGGGCGCGAGGATCCAGCTCCAGACGATGCCGGCGACCGCGATCGGCAGCACCTGCGGGAGGTAGAAGCAGGCCCGCAGGACGGCCGCCGTCCGGCTGCCGAAGTGCTTGCCGACGTAGTCGAACAGGGCGGCGGCCAGGACCAGTCCGACGGCCGTGGGGAGCGCCGCCATCGCGACGACCATGAAGAGGCTGTGCCGGAAGCTCTCCCAGAACTCCGCGTCGTCCAGCAGCTCGCGGTAGTTGGCGAGCCCGGCCCACTCGGGGCTGCCCACGCCCTGCCAGTCGGTGAGGCTCACCCCGGTGTTCATCAGGAACGGCACGATGACGACGGCGAGGAAGGCGAGGGCGCCCGGGAGCAGGAACAGCGCGTAGGAATCGCGGGCCCGGCGCGGGTGAAGGGACCTGTCCTGCTTGCCGGTCACCCGCCCGCCGCGCTCGACGGTCACCGTCATGTCTTCGGTACGCCCTTGTCGTACGCCTCCTGCAACGCGTCCAGATAGCCGTCGGGCTTCTCGCTGCCGGTGATCAGCTTCTGGGTCTCGGAGACGAGGACGTCGTAGAAGCCGGGGACCGGCCAATCAGGGTAGAAGGCCAGGCCGTCGCGGCCGGACAGGGTGTTGAAGTTGGCGATGAGCTCCTTGGACTTCGGGTCGGTGATGGCGGCGGTGTCCGCCGCGACCGGGACGCCGCCCTTGTTGCCGAGCAGGTTCTGGATCTTCTTCGACATGGTGATGTCGATGAAGTCGTAGGCGAGCTCCTTGTTGTGGGCGCTCTTGGGGACGACCCACAGGTTGCCGCCGGAGCCCGGGGTGAGGTTCGAGCCGGGCCACAGGGTGGTGCCCCAGTCGAACGTCGCCTCGTCCTGGAAGCGGCCGTACCACCAGCTGCCGGAGAACAGGACCGGTGCCTTGCCCTGCAGGAAGGAGAGGCCCGCGTCCTCGGCCTTGGCGCTGGTGGAGCTCTTGCCGATGTAGCCCTTCTTCACCCAGTCGGCGAAGGTGTCGGCCGCGTACGTCCAGGCGGCGTCGTGGAAGTCGGTCTTCCCCTGGTACAGCTCGTAGGAGTCGACCCAGGAGCGGTCCGCCCTGGACAGGGCCAGCTGGTAGACGTACTGCTGGGCCGGGTACTCGGCGCCGGAGTTGGCGAGCGGGGTGATCTTGTGCTCGGCGAAGGTGTCCATCGCCGCGACCAGGTCGTCGAGCGTCTTCGGCTCGGCGAGCCGGTACTTCGCGAACAGGTCCTTGTTGAAGTAGACCATCGTGTACTCGGCGTAGTTGGGCACGCCGTACCACTTGCCGGAGCCCATCACGCCGTTCGTGTCGTACCGGCTGGTGGTGCGCACGCCCGGGCTGAGCAGCTTGTCCCAGCCGCGCTTCGTCACCTCGGCGGACAGGTCGGTGAGGAGCCCCTGCTTGGAGAGCAGGCCCGCCGTCGCGTTGCCCTTGTTGTACTCCATGAGGTCGGGCGCGTCGGAGGAGTTGAGGACCATCGGGGCGGTCTTCTGGATCTGGTCGAAGCTCTTCTCCTCGAACTCCACCTTCACGCCCGGGTGCTGGGCCTCGAACTCCTTGATCGCCGCTGTCCAGGCCGCGCCCATCGCGCTGTTCGGGGCCTCGTAGTGCCACAGCCGCAGGGTCTTGGCGTCGGAGGAGCCGCCGCCGTCCGAGCCGCCGCAGGAGGCCAGGAGCAGAGATCCGGCGAGGACCGCTGCCGTGCTCGCCGTTCCCCGTCGTGCCATCACACGCCTTCGTGCCGTCAACATCCTGTGCCTCCAGGGGAGTCGGATGGATCTGAGGGCGTCACGGTGCGTCCATCGAATCGATTCGATGGGTGACGTCGAAGCGCTTCGACGGGGGAAGTTATGTGGCTGCTGTGGTCACGTCAATGGGGCGCGTGGGGGAAACGGGCAATCCGGTGTTGGCGCCAGTGAACTTTCCGGCCATGCCTGGGATGGCTCTCCGCCGCCCTCTCGGCGCCGATCGTTTATATGTGTATGTCGCTTGTGTGATGAAACGGGCCGACCGCCTCGATCTGTGATGCGCATCGATGGATCACTTTCGTGATCGCGGTGATCGAGTGCGACCGCCGAGGCTTGACCAGGAGTGATTTTCAGCCATGGACAAGGGCGTGAATTCTGTCCATGTATGACACATCGCGAACACAGGGCCCAAGCCTGCGCTAGATTCGTAGACCTGAGCGCAATGGGATAAATGGGGCGCGAGAGCTGGGTGGGGGCCCGGTTCATCGGCGTGCGCTCAGGGTCGTCGGCGCACCCGGAACAGTTCCGTGGGGGGAAGTACGCACATGAAGAATTGGCGAGAAGACGCCCAACCGGAGTGGCCGGCGGTGGCATCGCCGACCCGGGATGTGCCGGTCGTGGGGCCGGGATCCCAGAGTCTGGCAGGGGTCGGGGGGCAGCCGCTGACGTCCATGGCGGGGGAAAGCGCCAGATACCGGTCGCTGATGGATGTACCGCGAGAAAGCGGTCTCCTGTCGGCCTCGAACATCTCGAACGGACTTTCCGAAAACGAACGGTCGAGCGACCTCCGGGACCCCTGGGGAGAGGAGCCCGGCGGCGCGGACGCGGAGACGAGCGACCCGGCCGAGGTGACCGTCCAGCTCGACCCCCTGAAGAAGGGGCGACCCGACGGTTCCGATGCCGCCTCCGACGTCCCGGTGTTCGTCGACGAGTCGGGCCGGCGCAGCCGTACGTTCCGCCGCATCGGCATCGTGGTGGGTACCGCCTGCGGGGCGTACGCCGTCGTCATCGTGGCCGCGCTGCTCTCGGGCAACGCGGGCGCGCCCTGGCTGCCGGTCCCCGTGCCGGGCCAGGCCGACGAGAAGCCGGCGGCCGGCAACGTGGACGGCACGTCGGCGCCCGACAGGTCCGCGAGCCCGCGCCACGGGGTTCCCGGCGGCACGGTTCCGGGCGGCTCGGGTGCCACCGCGACCGCGTCCGGCACGATGCCGGGCAAGCCGGGCGCGAGTACGGCGCCGGGTGCGTCGGGCAGCGCGGCTCCGTCGGGCAAGGCGTCCACGGCGGCGCGGCCCTCGGCGAGCGGGGCCGCCCGCCCCAGCACCGGCGCGACGGCCACGGGCTCCTCGGCGCCCGGCCCGAGCAGCCCGGTGGTCGCACCGCCGCCGCCGTCCACGCCACCGCCGGCGTCCTCGCCCGCCGCCTCTCCTTCCGCGTCCTCCGAGCCGTCCCCGGCCGGCGGGGCCTCCACCACGGTCGCCGACGGCCCGCCGGAACCGGTCCCGGCGGCATCGACCCCGGCAGCCTGAACGGGACCCGTGCGAGCCGTCGGCCGACCGGCCTCACGGACTCCCCCGGCCTCGGCGCACGGTGAACCCGCCGCCGGGCCCGGCTCCGGAGCGGCGGCCGACGAACACCACACCGCCGAACACCACACCGCCGACCCCCGCAGCGGCTGCGCCCGGGGCACCTGGGCAGGGGCTGGAGCCCTGGTGTCCGGGCCGGGACCGGGGCTCCGGTCACGCGGGCGGGGGGCGGCCGTCGTCGTTCCACCACGGCTCCACCACCGCGCCGGGACTCGGGCTCCCGCCTCCGGGACCGGCCCCGGGATCCGGACTCCGGTCCGCCCCTGGCCCGGATCGTCGGGCCCGCATCGCCGGGCCCCGCGCAACCGGCCCGGAAACAACCCGACCTGACGGTCCCGGAGCAACGGCCCCGGAGTAACGGCCCCGACGTGACAGTCCCGAACTGACAGCACCCGACCCGACGGCCCCGAACTGACAGCACCCGACCTGACGGTCCCGAACCGATAGCCCCGACCCGACAACCCGACCCGACGGCCCCGACGTGACGGGGCCCGGTACATGAAGTCCGCATTTGTCAGCGATGTCTTGACGCTCGCTCCTCGCCGCTTCAGCTCGCGGCGCGTACCTCGCCCGACCTCGTCCCCGGAGAACCACCTCTCATGGCACCACGTACCAGCCGCCGCTCGACCCGACGGTCAGCTGTCGGGCAGCCCGCGCACTCGTCCGGCGGCCACGCCGCGTCCGCTTCACCGTCGACGGGGGACGCGCCGGGAGGTGATTCGGCCGGCGGGCCGCGCGGCGGTGGGCGGCGGTCCGCCGGCCGGCGGTCCGGCCCGAGGCAGGGCCGGGGTCGTGCTCCGGGGCACGCGGCGGGCGGCTCCGCGCACGCCGCGCCGTCACCCGAACGCCGGCGTCTGGTGTCGCTCCGGCTGCGTCATCTGCTGCCGCTCGTCGTGCTCGTCGCGATGATGGCGATGCTGATGCTGCGCGGCTATGTGCACAGCGAGATCCTCGCCGACTACCGCATCCGCCCCGAGGCCGCCGCCGACAAGGTGCCGCAGAAGGTGCTCGACGGCGGCCCGGTCGTCGACACCCGGAACGGGCAGCAGACCAGCCTGGGCGTGCCGGACCACCGGATCGTGCTCACCTTCGACGACGGGCCCGACCCGAAGTGGACCCCCGAGGTCCTCGACGTCCTGAAGAAGCACCACGTGCACGCCGTCTTCTTCATCACCGGCACCATGGCCTCCCGCTACCCGGACCTGGTCCGGCGGATGGTGGACGAGGGCCACGAGATCGGGCTGCACACCTTCAACCACCCCGACCTCTCCTACCAGTCGAAGAAGCGCATCGACTGGGAGCTCACCCAGAACCAGCTGGCCCTGGCAGGCGCCGCGGGGATCCGGACCTCGCTCTTCCGGCCGCCCTACTCCTCCAGCACGGACGCCCTCGACAACGCCTCCTGGCCGGTCACGCAGTTCGTCGGCACCCGTGGCTACCTCACCGTCTTCACCACCGCCGACAGCGAGGACTGGCGCAGGCCCGGGGTCCGGGAGATCATCCGCAACTCCACCCCGCAGGGCGGCAAGGGCGCGATCGTCCTGATGCACGACTCCGGCGGCGACCGCCACCAGACGGTCCGGGCCCTCGACACCTACCTTCCCGAACTCCAGGGCAAGGGCTACACGTTCGAGAACCTCACCGAGGCCCTGGAGGCCCCGAGCGCGCACACCCCGGTCACCGGGCTCGACCTGTGGAAGGGCAAGGCCTGGGTCTTCCTGGTCGAGGCCTCGGACGACATCACCGCCGTCCTGGTCGTCGGCCTCGCCGTCATCGGCGTCCTGGTCTTCGCCCGCTTCGGGCTGATGCTCCTGCTCTCCGCGATCCACACCCGCCGTACCCGCCGCAAAGGCTTCGTCTGGGGGCCCGACGCGCCCGTCACCGAACCGGCCTCGGTGCTCGTCCCGGCCTACAACGAGGCCAAGTGCATCGAGAGCACGGTGCGTTCGCTGATGAAGAGCGAGCACCCGATCGAGATCGTCGTCATCGACGACGGCTCCAGCGACGGCACCGCCCGGATCGTCGAGGACCTGCACCTGCCCGGTGTCCGCGTCGTCCGGCAGCTCAACGCGGGCAAGCCCGCCGCCCTCAACCGGGGTATCGCCAACGCCCGGCACGACCTCATCGTGATGATGGACGGCGACACCGTCTTCGAGCCCTCCACGGTCCGTGAACTCGTCCAGCCCTTCGGCGACCCGAAGGTCGGCGCGGTCGCCGGCAACGCCAAGGTCGGCAACAAGGACACCCTGATCGGTGCCTGGCAGCACATCGAGTACGTGATGGGCTTCAACCTCGACCGCCGGATGTACGACGTCCTGCGCTGCATGCCCACCATTCCGGGGGCCGTGGGTGCGTTCCGGCGCAGCGCGCTCGACCGGGTCGGCGGCATGAGCGACGACACCCTCGCCGAGGACACCGACATCACCATGGCCATCCACCGGGACGGCTGGCACGTCGTCTACGCGGAGAAGGCGCGCGCCTGGACCGAGGCGCCCGAGTCCGTCCAGCAACTGTGGTCGCAGCGGTACCGCTGGTGCTACGGCACCATGCAGGCGATCTGGAAGCACCGCCGCGCCCTCGTCGAGAGCGGACCGTCGGGCCGCTTCGGCCGCGTCGGCCTCCCGCTCGTCTCCCTCTTCATGGTGGTCGCCCCGCTCCTCGCCCCGCTCATCGACCTCTTCCTCGTCTACGGCCTGCTCTTCGGCCCGACCGGCAAGACGATCGCGGCCTGGTTCGGCGTCCTCGCCGTCCAGGCGGGCTGCGCGGCGTACGCCTTCGTCCTGGACCGCGAGCGCCTCACCCCCCTCATCTCCCTCCCGCTCCAGCAACTCCTCTACCGCCAGCTGATGTACATCGTCCTGCTCCAGTCCTGGATCACCGCCCTCACCGGCGGCCGGCTGCGCTGGCAGAAACTCCGTCGCAAGGGCCAGGTGGCGGCCCCGCCCGGCGTGGCGGCGGCGACCGCGGACGGAGGAGCGGCCTGATGAGCACCCACCCGACGGACACCACGGCCGAGTTGCCCGAACTGCCCCACGCGTCGGCCCGGACCACCGTGTCGGAGCAGCAGGGCTCCGAGCAGCAGGGCTCAGAGCAGCAGGGTTCAGAACAGCAAGGTTCAGAACAGCAAGGTTCAGAACAGCAGGGCTCAGAGCAGCAGGGCGCCGAGAGGATGGGCGCCGAGAAGAAGGGTGCCGGGAAGAAGGGCGGTGGCCGGGACCGCTACTTCGACCTGCTCCGGGCCATCGCCCTCTTCCGGGTCGTCTTCTACCACCTGATGGGCTGGGCCTGGCTGCCCGTCGTCTTCCCCTCCATGGGCGTGATGTTCGCGCTCGCCGGCAACCTCATGGCCCGCTCGCTGGCCGCCCGTCCCGCGCTGGGAGTCGTACGAGGCCGGCTGCGCAGGCTGCTGCCCCCGCTGTGGCTGCTGGGCGCGGTCGGTGTGACGGGCATGCTGGTGGCGGGCTGGGGCCCGGACGAGGAGGGGCACCCCGGCTGGTGGTGGCTCCACCTCGCCTATTGGATCCTGCCGCTGAGCGACCCGCCGTACGGCGAGGCTCTGCCCGGTGTGCACGGGCTGATCAGCGACGGATGGGCCGGCGACCTGGGCGTACCCCTCTGGTACATCCGCGCCTACCTCTGGTTCGTGCTGCTCTCCCCGTTCCTGCTGCGTGCCCTGCGCCGGCTGCCCTGGCCGACGATCCTCGCGCCCGTCGCGCTGTCCGCCGCCCTGGAGTTCGGCGCGCTGTCGGTGCCGGGCTGGCGGCTGGAGGCCCAGCTCAGCGACTTCGGCACGTTCGGCGCGTGCTGGCTGCTGGGCATGGCGCACCAGGAGGGCGTGCTGCGTCGCCTGCCGCGTTACGTGGTGCCGTCCCTGGCGCCCGCAGTGGCGGGAATCGGCCTCTGGTACACCCTGACCCACGACCTCAGGGAGGGCCACGACCTGGACGACATGCCCTTCGCCCAGTCCCTGTGGTCCTTCGCCGCGGTGCTGCTGCTCCTGCACCTCAGCCCGTCCTGGTCCGAGTGGCCCGCCGGGCTGCGCCGCTGGGACCGGCTGATCACCCTGCTCAACTCCCGTGCCGTGACGATCTACCTGTGGCACAACGTCTGCATCGGGGTCGTGGAGGCCCTGTGGGACCGGCTGTGGGGTATCTCCTGGCTGGAGACGAACGCCTCCTGGGTCCTGGAGAGCCCGTGGCCGCAGCTGCCGGCCATCTGGCTGCTCACCGCGGCCTGTGTGATCTGCTTCGGCTGGGTGGAGGATCTGGCGGCCCGCCGCAGGCCACGCCTGTGGCCGGACGGCCGGGTCGGCGCCGGAACACACCGGTCCTGAACACACCGGTCCTGAACACCGGTTCTGAACACACCGGTCCTGAACGGCACCTTCGGCCCCCGAACCGGACCCCGTGTGCGCCTCCGTACGGCGCCGTACGCCGCCGTACGCCGTTCGCCCGGTTCGGGGTGCGGCCCTCCGAAGCCCTGGTGAGTATGGCCCGGTATGCCCGTCGATCGGACGGGTCGGAGCCCAGGGTTTCGGGATGGAGGAACGTGAGCAGGATGCGCCGGACCATCGTTGTGGCCATGACGGGAGTGCTGACCGCGGCGCTCTCGGTAGGGACGGCCCTCGCGGGGACCGCGTCCGACGGCGGAGGGCCGAAGCCGCCGGGGGCGAGCCCTCCGCCAGGGACCCCGCCCTACGGCGAAGGCCCGAAGCCGCCGGGGCCGACCGCTCCGCCACCAGGGACCGGTAACCCCAACGGTGAGGCATGGGCATGGACCCAGCTGACCAGCCGGGGTGCCCAGGTCCGCTATGTGACCACCGACACCTCCGGCACGTGCCCCTCCGTGCGGTACACCCTGGGCATCGTGCGGACCGCTTACCGGATGCGGCTGCTGAGCCGTCCCGCGCCGCCGCAGTTCCCCACCACGGTGTGCGAGGTGGTCGTGCCCCTCGGGGCCTACAACGCGGTGCTCGTGCAGACGACGATCGCCGCGGCCGTGCTGCACCCCGGGCTTGAGCTTCCCCTGCCGAACTGGACCGCGAACACCCGTCCCGGCACCATCGCCGTCATCGGCGACTCGGGGTGCCGCGTCACGACGGCGGGTCCCGATCAGGCCTGCGCCAACCACCAGACCGGCTGGCCGTTCCCGCAGATCGCGAACAGCGCGGCCAAGGTGACCCAACCGGACCTCGTGATCCATGTCGGCGACTACCTCTACCGTGACGACCCGGCTCAGGCCGACGACAAGGCGGCGAATCCGGGCTGCACGACCTCGGCGGACAGATTCACCTGGGCCTGTGTGGTCGCCGACTTCTTCAGGCCGGCGGAGAAACTGCTGGCCATGGCGCCGGTCGTGCTGACCCGGGGCAACCACGAGGACTGCCGCACCCCACCCGCGACGGGCGGCGCGGGGGCCGCGTGGTTCCGCTACCTCGCCGACGAACTCAGAGCCAACGGATCGTGCTCCTTCTACCCCGATCCGGTGGAGATCAGGGCAGGTGTCCTGCACCTCCTCAACGTGGACTCCTCGTTCGCCGACCCGGCCGACAGCGGAAGCCTCGCGCAGCAGGCGACCTACACCCGGCAGTTCGAATCCGTGAACCAGCTCGCGGCGCAGCAGACCGGCCACGACTACTTCGTCGTCACCCACAAGCCGGTGTGGATGGTGAGATCGGTCGGCCCACCGCTGGAGACGTTCACCCCGGTCCTCGAAAGGGCCGTCGCCGGGACGACCCTGGGGCGGCTGGCGGACAACATCCGCATGGTGGTCTCCGGCCATGCGCACCTCTACCAGATGATCGATTTCAACACCACGCGGCCACCGCAGGTGACGGTGGGCTTCTCCGGGGGAGCCCCCCTGGAGCAGGGGCCGAACGACGCCGGCGTGATCGGAAAGTCGGTCGGGACGCCGCTGCAGCCCGTGAATCACTCCGTCACCCAGGGAGGGGTCTTCGGGTACGCGGCCCTGAACCGTAACGCCGGGACCTGGGACCTCACCGCTCACGACCCGGCCGGTGCGGTCCGCGGTCAGACCTGCACGTTGAGCGGGAGCACCGCCAACAAGGAGTTCGTCTGCCACTGAAGGGCCCCGCGGGCCTCGACGGATGCGCCCCCACCCCCGGTCCGGCCGGGGGTGGGGGCGCTTCGGGTATGCGTGCGCGGCCGCCCCGCACGCCGCCTCACGCAACAGCGCCCCCGTCCCGGCCCGTACGCTCAGGCTCAGGCCACAACCTCTCACCGGCCCTCCGCGCAAGGTGAGAGCAACGTTCCTTTCCGGTCACCCACAGCCACAGCGTGGAAACGCGCCCTCCCTACCTTCGGGACTCATCACCGCTCATCCCCCCGAACCACCCCAGCCCCGGAGCACCGTGGAGGCGTCATGACAGCCCCGAGTACAGCCCCCGCATCCCCGCCCCCCACGAAGAAGGGGAGCCACTGGATCGAGGAGTGGGACCCGGAGAACGAGGCCTTCTGGAACGAGAAGGGCGAGAAGATCGCCCGCCGCAACCTCCTCTTCTCCGTCCTCTCGGAGCACATCGGGTTCTCGATCTGGACGATGTGGTCCGTGCTCGTGCTCTTCATGGGCCCGGAGTACGGCCTCACCCCGGCCGACAAGTTCCTGCTGACGTCGATGGTGACGCTGGTCGGGGCGGTCGTGCGGGTGCCCTACACCTTCGCCGTCGCGGTCTTCGGCGGCCGGAACTGGACGATCATCTCGGCCGGGCTGCTGCTGATCCCCACGATCGCCGCGTTCACCGTGATGGACCCGGGGACCTCGTTCAACACGTTCCTGCTGGTCGGTCTGCTCGCGGGCATCGGCGGCGGCAACTTCGCCTCCTCCATGACCAACATCAACGCCTTCTTCCCGCTCCGTAAGAAGGGGTGGGCGCTCGGGCTCAACGCGGGCGGCGGCAACATCGGCGTGCCGGTGATCCAGCTGATCGCCCTCGCCGTCATCGGCGCCAGCGGCGGGCCGCGCGTGCTGCTGGGGATCTACATCCCGCTCATCGTCATCGCCGCCACCCTCGCCGCGCTGTACATGGACAACCTGGCCTCGGTGAAGAACGACACGGGCGCGGCGATCGACTCCGCGAAGGACGTGCACACCTGGATCATGTCCTTCCTCTACGTCGGCACCTTCGGGTCGTTCATCGGCTACAGCTTCGCCTTCGGGCAGGTCCTGACGAACCAGTTCGGCCGGACGCCCCTGCAGGCGGCCTACCTCACCTTCATCGGCCCGCTGCTCGGCTCCCTCATCCGTCCCGTCGGCGGCTGGCTCGCCGACCGCTACGGCGGTGCCCGCATCACCCTGTACAACTACGTCGGCATGGCCGCCGCCACCGCCGTCCTGGTCTTCGCCAGCATGCAGAAGTCGCTGCCGCTCTTCGTCTCCGTCTTCGTGGTGCTGTTCGTGCTCAGCGGCCTCGGCAACGGGTCGACGTACAAGATGATCCCCGGCATCTTCCAGGCGAAGGCGGTGGCCAAGGGGCTGGAGGGCGAGGAGGCGGCCGCCTACGGCCGGCGTCTCTCCGGTGCGTCCATGGGACTGATCGGCGCGGTCGGCGCGCTCGGCGGTGTCGCGATCAACCTGGCCTTCCGGCAGTCCTTCCTGTCCTACGGTTCCGGGACCGGCGCTTTCGTCGCCTTCCTCGCCTTCTACGCGGCGTGCTTCGGGGTCACCTGGGCCGTATACCTTCGCCGCCCGTCCGGCAGGATCACGGCAGGAAGCACCGCTTCCGAGGCGAAGCAGCAGCTCAGCTACGCCGAGGTGTGACGTAACACCGGCGACACGTGGCCGAACCGAGCCTGTCACGCACCGTTGACAGGCTCGTCGGCATGTAGGTGCAAACGGGACCCGAGCGGGACGAGAGTTATGTACGAGCAACAGCAGCGATCCGATGCCGGCCCTCAGGGCGCCGTCGAGCACGGTCCCCTCGCGGGCTTCACCGTGGGCGTGACGGCCGCGCGCCGGGCCGAGGAGCTCAGCGCGCTGCTCCAGCGGCGTGGGGCGGCGGTGCTGCACGCGCCCGCCCTGCGGATCGTGCCGCTCGCCGACGACGGTGAGCTGCTCGCCGCCACGAAGGAGCTCATCGACCAGGTGCCGGACGTCGTGGTCGCCACCACGGCCATCGGCTTCCGCGGCTGGATCGAGGCCGCCGACGGCTGGGGGCTCGGCGAGCAGCTGCTCGACAAGCTGGGCGGCGTCGAGCTGCTGGCCCGCGGCCCCAAGGTCAAGGGTGCCGTGCGGGCCGCCGGGCTGACGGAGGACTGGTCGCCGTCCAGCGAGTCCATGGCCGAGGTGCTCGACCGGCTCCTGGAGGAGGGCGTCGACGGGCGCCGGGTCGCCGTCCAGCTGCACGGTGAGCCGCTGCCCGGGTTCGTGGAGTCGCTGAGGGTCGCGGGCGCCGAGGTCGTGGGGGTGCCCGTCTACCGGTGGATGCCGCCGGAGGACGTCTCGCCGCTCGACCGGCTCCTCGACGCGGCCGTCTCCCGCGGACTGGACGCGATCACCTTCACCTCCGCGCCCGCCGCCGCGTCCCTGCTGTCGCGCGCGGAGGAACGCGGCCTGCTGCCCGAGTTGCTCGCCGCCCTCGCCCACGATGTGCTGCCGGCCTGCGTCGGTCCGGTCACCGCGCTGCCGCTCCAGGGGCACGGCGTGGACACCGTCCAGCCGGAGCGGTTCCGGCTCGGGCCGCTCGTGCAGCTGCTGTGCCAGGAGCTGCCGTCGCGGGCCAGGGCGCTGCCGATCGCCGGGTACCGGGTGGAGATCCGGGGCCACGCGGTGCTGGTGGACGGGAGTCTGAAGCCGGTGCCACCGGCGGGGATGTCCTTGCTGAGGGCGCTGTCCCGGCGGCCGGGGTGGGTCGTGCCGCGCTCCGACCTGCTGCGGGCGTTGCCCGGCGCCGGGCGGGACGAGCATGCCGTCGAGACGGCGATGGCCCGGCTGCGGACGGCCCTCGGGGCGCCGAAGTTGATCCAGACGGTGGTGAAGCGGGGGTACCGGCTGGCGCTGGACCCGGCCGCGGACGCGAAGTACGCCGACGAGTAGGCGGGCTGTATCGGCACCGGAGCCGTTCCGGCCAGGAGCCGCGTCACCGGGGGCCGTCGCCCCCGGGCCTCCGCTTCGGCCCCGGAAGGGCCTGGTCCTCAATCGCCGGGCGGGCTGGTGATTGGCACCCGGCGCTGGCACTGTGAAGGGACGGATTCCCGAGCAGTGCCCCTCGGTTGGCGGTGACACGCGCATGGACGAGCTCCGGTTCGACGCCGGGCGGATCTGTCTCGACCTGCTCGCGACCGCGCATCCCCTCGAACGGCTCGACGCCGTCGTGCCGTTGTGTGCGTGGATCCGCGGCTGCGGACTCGTCCCGCCGGACACTCCGCTCACCCATGCCGACGCCTCCTGGCCGCCCGCCTTCCGCGAACTGCGTCGCAACACCGGACAGTTGGTGCACGGGTGGCTCAACCGGCACGAAGTCGGGTCGTACGACCTCGCCCTGGCCCGCGTCAACGACGCCGCCCGGGCCGTTCCCCCGGCCCCGCGTGCCGTGCGCGGCGAAGACGGTGGGCTCGTGCGCGAGTTGGCCGGACCGCCGGCGTGTGTCGCGCTGCTGGCCGCCGTGGCCCGGGACGCGGTGGAGCTGCTCACCGATCCCGTCGCCCGGGCGGGGCTGCGGCAGTGCGCGGGGGACAACTGCCCGATCGTCTATGTCGACATGTCCCGGGGGCGCCGGCGCCGGTGGTGTTCCAGTGAGGTCTGCGGGAACCGGGAGCGGGTGGCGCGGCACCGTCGGCGGGCGGCGCTCGCCTCACGGACGTAACTCCCGTGCCGGGTATGCGGCTTTCGTAGAGGCACCGCCGACCGACTGTCGAAGTGATTTCGATTACACGCCGTTTACCTGAGCCGCGCGCCGGGCAGTCAGCGCGATCTTGTCGATGTGGCGAAAACGTAAAGAAAAAGCGGTGGGAATGTGCCGCCATGTCCCCGCTCGTCATGACACCCCGAAGAAAAGTGTCTCCTCGGTTTGAACGCTCAACACCCCGCTTGCGTACCCGTCGTCGAGCGACCGACTGGGGGAACCCCCGGACACCGGAGGTGGGCGTGCGCAAGGATGCGGCCGTGGCCAATGAACGTGGATCGAGGGCCCGACATCGCATGTCCCAGCCCTCGGAACCTGACGAGGAGCTGATGCGTGCTCTGTATCGGGAGCATGCCGGACCCCTGCTTGCGTATGTCCTGCGCCTGGTTGCCGGAGACCGGCAGCGCGCCGAGGACGTCGTGCAGGAGACGCTCATCCGTGCCTGGAAGAACGCCGGTCAGCTCAATCGTGCGACCGGATCTGTACGCCCCTGGCTGGTGACGGTCGCACGCCGCATCGTCATCGACGGCCACCGCAGCCGGCAGGCCCGGCCGCAGGAGGTCGACCCGTCGCCGCTGGAGGTCATTCCTGCGGAGGACGAGATCGACAAGGCGCTGTGGCTGATGACGCTGTCCGACGCGCTCGACGACCTGACCCCGGCCCACCGGGAGGTGCTCGTCGAGACGTACTTCAAGGGGCGTACCGTCAACGAGGCGGCCGAGACGCTGGGGATACCCAGCGGCACCGTGCGCTCACGGGTCTTCTATGCCCTGCGGTCGATGAAGCTGGCTCTGGAGGAGCGGGGGGTGACGGCGTGATGAGCGTTTACGGGGGATTCGGAGCAGGTGGTTCGGGTATGTCTGGACCCATGCAGGGATCTACGGGATCTCCGAGCCCGAGCGAACACGAGACCGTCGGCGCCTACGCCCTCGGGATTCTCGACGACGCCGAAGCAACCGCTTTCGAGATGCATCTCGCCGGCTGCGAGTGGTGCGCCCAGCAGCTCGACGAGCTCGCCGGCATGGAACCCATGCTGGCCGCCCTCGCGGACCTGCCGGGCACCGGCACCCCCGCGATCGGCGAGTCCCTGTCCGCCCGTCCCAGCCCGCGGCTCGCGGAACGGCTGGTCGACGAGGTGTCGGAGCGCCGCGCGGTCAAGCGCCGCCGCTCGTTCTTCCTGGTGGCGGCCGCGGCCGCGCTGATCATCGGCGGCCCGCTCACCGTGCTGGCGGCGACCGGCGGCGACAGCGGCACCAAGGGCACCGAGGCGAGCTCCACCAAGTCGGCCAACGCGGCCAAGGACACCTTCGCGACGCTCAGCGACCGGGTCTCCGCGACCGACTCCGCCTCCAAGGTCTCCGCGACCGTCGCCATGGGCGAGAAGGCCTGGGGCACCGAGATCGGTGTCGAGCTCAAGAACGTCACGGGCCCGGAGAAGTGCTCGCTCATCGCCGTCGGCAAGAACGGCGAGCGCGAGACGGTCTCCTCCTGGTCGGTCCCGGAGTGGGGCTACGGCATCGCGAACGCCAAGACCGAGCAGGCCAAGAACCCGCTCTACGTCGTGGGCGGCGCCGCCTTCAAGACCAACGAGATCGACCACTTCGAGGTCATGACCTTCGACGGCAAGAAGCTCGTCCAGATCGACGCGTAACTTCCTAGACGGGGTCCCCTTCGCGTACGGTTGACGGCTGCCCAGCACGTCAGAAGGGGGCCCGGTGGCCGTTCAGGCACAGCAGGAAACCGCGGTCGGATCGGTTCGGCACACCGCGCCGGATTCGGTGCGGGACCGAGAGATCGGCATCGAACAGGAACACCTAGACCGGGTGTACCGGCGCCTCGAGGAGAAGATCCACGAGGCGGAGTTCCTGATGCACGACGCGGCCAAGCGAGGGCAGGTCGGCACGCCCGGCGCCCTCGCCGAGCGGGACGCCCAGGTGTTCCGCGCCGGCGTCCACCTCAACCGGCTCAACAACGAGTTCGAGGACTTCCTGTTCGGGCGGATCGACCTGCTCGCCGGGAAGGACGGCAAGAAGGGCCCCGACGGCGCCTACACCGCCGTCGAGCCCGCCGAGGGGGCCGTCCGCCCCGACAACACCGCCGACATCGCCGAAACGCTCCACATCGGCCGTATCGGAGTCCTCGACTCCGAATACGCCCCGCTGGTCATCGACTGGCGGGCACCGGCCGCGGCGCCGTTCTACCGGTCGACCCCGGTCGACCCGGGGCGCGTCGTACGGCGCCGGGTGATCCGCTCGAAGGGGCGTCGCGTCCTCGGCGTCGAGGACGACCTGATGCGTCCCGAGCTGAAGGCGGTCCTGGACGGCGGCGAACTGCCCGTCATCGGCGACGGCGCCCTCATGGCCGCCCTCGGACAGGCCCGCAGCCACACCATGCGCGACATCGTCGCCTCCATCCAGGCCGAGCAGGACCTGGTGATCCGCGCCCCCGCCGCCTCCGTGACCTACGTCGAGGGCGGGCCGGGCACCGGCAAGACCGCCGTCGCGCTGCACCGGGCCGCCTATCTGCTCTACCAGGACCGGCGCCGGTACGCGGGCGGCATCCTGATCGTCTCGCCCACGCCGCTGCTGGTGGCGTACACCGAGGGCGTGCTGCCCTCGCTCGGCGAGGAGGGCCAGGTCGCCATCCGCGCCATCGGCTCCCTGGTCGACGGCGCCGAGGCCACCCTGTACGACTCCCCGGCGGTGGCCCGCGCCAAGGGGTCGTACCGGATGCTCAAGGTGCTGCGGAAGGCGGCGCGCGGCGCGCTGGAGAGCGGCGGCCGGGCCGCTGCCCAGATGGCCTTCGGCGACCCCGACGAGGAGGCCGGCGAGACCCCCGCGCCCACCGGGACACCGACCCGGCTGCGGGTCGTCGCCTTCGGCCGCCGTCTGGAGCTGGAGGCCGCCGACCTGGACCGCGTCCGGCAGAGCGCCCTCAGCGGCACCGCCCCGGTGAACCTCCTGCGCCCCCGCGCCCGCAAACTGCTCCTGGACGCCCTGTGGGAGCGCTCCGGCGCGGCCGGCCGGCACAGCGACCCCGAGCTCGCCGCCGAGCTGCGCTCCTCCTTCGACGAGGACGTGACCACCGAGGACGCGTTCATCGCCTTCCTGGACGCCTGGTGGCCCGAGCTGACCCCGCAGGCCGTCCTCGCGGCCATGGCCGACGAACGCCGGCTCGGCCGCTGGGCCCGGCGCATCCTCAACCCCGGCGAGGTCCGCAAGGTCGCCCGCGCCCTCAAGCGGGACGGCCGCTCGGTGCACGACATCGCCATGCTCGACGAGCTCGAGGCGATCCTCGGCGCGCCGTTCCGCCCGAAGAAGCGGCGCGAGTACGACCCGCTGGACCAGCTCAGCGGCCTGGAGGAGCTGATGCCGGTGCGCGAGGAGACGCAGCGCGAGCGCGCCGAGCGGCTCGCCCAGGAGCGCACCGAGTACGCGCACGTGATCGTGGACGAGGCACAGGACCTCACCCCGATGCAGTGGCGCATGGTCGGCCGCCGCGGCCGGCACGCCACCTGGACGGTCGTCGGCGACCCGGCCCAGTCCTCCTGGTCCGACCCCGACGAGGCCGCCGAGGCCCGCGACGAGGCCCTCGGCACCCGCCCGCGCCGCCGCTTCCAGCTGACCGTGAACTACCGCAACCCGGCCGAGATCGCCGAGCTGGCCGCGAAGGTGCTGGCCCTGGCCATGCCCGGCGCCGAATCCCCGTCGGCGGTCAGGTCGACGGGGATCGTGCCGCGCTTCGAGGCCGTCACCGACACCCTGGGTGCCACCGTCCGCGCGGAGGCCGGGCGGCTTCTGGAGCGGGTCGACGGCACCGTCGGCGTCGTCGTCGCCATGAACCGCCGCGAGGAGGCGAGACGCTGGCTCGCCGGGCTGGGCGACCGGGTGGTGGCCCTCGGCAGCCTCGAGGCCAAGGGCCTGGAGTACGACGCCACGGTCGTCGTCTCACCGGCGGAGATCGCGGACGAGAGCCCGGCCGGCCTGCGGGTGCTGTACGTGGCCCTCACCCGGGCGACGCAGCAGCTCACGGTCGTCTCCGGGGACCGCGACGAGCCGGACGCGAACGGCGTCCCGGACCTTCTGAGGGACTGAACAGCTGACCGTTTCCTGTGAACCCCCCGGACGGGAATGGTCTTCGGCCATCCGTTTGTTAGCCTGGTCGTGACACCGGCTCGATCCAAGCCCCCGGGCCCAACCTTCGTCGCTACGAGCGACCACTTGCCGCGAGGCGAGCATGGCGGGCCGGTGTCGTGAACGCGAGAGAGGCCCACATCACCTGTGATGTGGGCCTCTCTCTTTGCCCCCTCGCGGCCCCCTCCCGGAGCCTCCAGCGACTTGATTGAGAACAAAACGATCGCAATCCGGGGCGGCTTTCATGTACTCGTCGGTAGGTGCGACGATCGGACGGCAAACCCGCGACCCAGCAGTGCAGAGGAAGTCGGCCATGGCAACGGCGCCCAGCGTCTCCTACTCGATCACGGTCCGTCTGGAGGTGCCCGCGAGCGGAACGGCGGTCTCCCAGATCACCACGGCCGTGGAGTCCCACGGAGGCTCGGTCACCGGCCTCGACGTCACCGCGTCCGGCCACGAGAAGCTCCGCATCGACGTCACCATCGCCGCCACCTCCACCGCCCACGCCGACGAGATCGTCGTGCAGCTGCGCGGCATCGAGGGCGTCACCCTCGGCAAGGTCTCCGACCGTACGTTCCTGATGCACCTCGGCGGCAAGATCGAGATGCAGTCGAAGCACCCCATCCGCAACCGTGACGACCTCTCGATGATCTACACGCCCGGCGTGGCCCGCGTCTGCATGGCGATCGCCGAGAACCCCGAGGACGCCCGCCGCCTCACCATCAAGCGCAACTCCGTTGCGGTCGTGACGGACGGCTCCGCCGTGCTGGGCCTCGGCAACATCGGCCCGAAGGCCGCGCTGCCGGTCATGGAGGGCAAGGCGGCCCTCTTCAAGCGGTTCGCCGGCATCGACGCCTGGCCGCTGTGCCTGGACACCCAGGACACCGACGCGATCGTCGAGATCGTCAAGGCCATCGCCCCCGGCTTCGCGGGCATCAACCTCGAGGACATCTCCGCCCCCCGCTGCTTCGAGATCGAGGCCCGACTGCGCGAGGCCCTCGACATCCCCGTCTTCCACGACGACCAGCACGGCACCGCGATCGTCGTCCTCGCCTCCCTCACGAACGCCCTGCGTGTCGTGAACAAGGGCATCGGCGACGTGCGGGTCGTCATGTCCGGCGCCGGCGCGGCCGGTACCGCCATCCTCAAGCTGCTGCTCGCGGCCGGCGTGAAGAACGCGGTCGTCGCCGACATCCACGGCGTCGTCCACGCGGACCGCGCGGACCTGGTCGACGCGGCCCCGGACTCGGCGCTGCGCTGGATCGCCGACAACACCAACCCCGAGGGCCTCACGGGCACCCTGAAGGAGGCCGTGCGCGGCGCGGACGTCTTCATCGGCGTCTCCGCCCCGAACGTCCTCGACGGCGACGACGTGGCCGCCATGGCCGACGACGCGATCGTGTTCGCGCTCGCGAATCCGGACCCCGAGGTCGACCCGGCGATCGCCCGCCAGACGGCCGCCGTCGTGGCCACCGGCCGCTCCGACTTCCCCAACCAGATCAACAACGTGCTGGTCTTCCCGGGCGTCTTCCGCGGCCTGCTGGACGCGCAGTCCCGCACCGTCAACACCGACATGATGCTCGCGGCCGCGAAGGCCCTCGCGGAAGTCGTGAGCGACGACGAGCTCAACCCGAACTACATCATCCCGAGCGTCTTCAACGACAAGGTCGCCGGCGCGGTCGCGGGTGCGGTGCGGGAGGCCGCGAAGGCTGCGGGAGTGTCAGCCTCGTAGGTCGGGGCATCCGAGTGGGCGGGGGCCGTCAAGATCCCCGTGGCGGTGGCTGTGAGGATCGCCACGGTGGCCCCCGCAACGGCGCGTCGCGGAACCTCGCGCCGCGGACGGCCCTCTAGGGTTGCGCCCGACCCAACCGCCCTTCGTGTGACTCCCAAGGGTTGTCTCACGGCTCCGAGCGGGTGCCGGATTGGCTTTCGCGCCGCTGGTAGGGGCAGGATGCGTCTCTGGGCGCGTGCACAACGACTTCGCTGTGCCCAACATGCGGCTCCGCCGCGTGGCACGCCGCAACGGCAAGAAGAACACGGGAGTAACAACATGAACCGCAGTGAGCTGGTGGCCGCGCTGGCCGACCGCGCCGAGGTGACCCGCAAGGACGCCGACGCAGTGCTGGCCGCGTTCGCCGAGGTCGTCGGCGACATCGTCTCCAAGGGCGACGAGAAGGTCACGATCCCCGGCTTCCTGACCTTCGAGCGCACCCACCGTGCCGCTCGCACCGCCCGCAACCCGCAGACCGGCGACCCGATCCAGATCCCGGCCGGCTACAGCGTCAAGGTCTCCGCGGGCTCGAAGCTCAAGGAAGCGGCAAAGGGCAAGTGACCTTGCCGTCTACGCCTCACCGGACGGTGTACGGCGCGTAGGCAACGTGATGGGGCGGCACCCGGTTTTCCGGGTGCCGCCCCATCGTTGTGCGCTCACACGTGGCCTCAGGCGCCGTCCGGGCCGGTTTCTGCCGGCCCGGACGGATGCGTACCGGCCCAGCGGGGCCGACCCCCGGACCCCCGGCCGGGAGAGAGGTCGTCCCGGGCCGGGGTGAGGCGGTGGGGGTCAGCCGAGTGCTTTGCCCGGCAGCTCGACCTTCGCACCCAGCTCCACGAGCTTCTCCATGAAGTTCTCGTAGCCGCGGTTGATGAGGTCGATGCCGTGGACCCGGGAGGTGCCCTGGGCCGCGAGGGCGGCGATCAGGTACGAGAAGCCGCCGCGGAGGTCGGGGATGACCAGGTCGGCGCCCTGGAGCTTGGTGGGGCCCGACACGACCGCCGAGTGCAGGAAGTTGCGCTGCCCGAAGCGGCAGTCGGAGCCGCCGAGGCACTCGCGGTACAGCTGGATGTGGGCGCCCATCTGGTTGAGCGCGGAGGTGAAGCCCAGGCGGGACTCGTAGACCGTCTCGTGGACGATCGAGAGGCCCGTGGCCTGCGTCAGGGCGACGACCAGCGGCTGCTGCCAGTCCGTCTGGAAACCGGGGTGGACGTCCGTCTCCAGCGCGATGGACTTCAGCTGGCCGCCGGGGTGCCAGAAGCGGATGCCCTCGTCGTCGATCTCGAAGGCGCCGCCCACCTTGCGGTAGGTGTTCAGGAACGTCATCATCGAGCGCTGCTGGGCGCCGCGGACGTAGATGTTGCCTTCGGTCGCCAGCGCCGCGGAAGCCCAGGAGGCGGCCTCCAGGCGGTCCGACAGGGCGGCGTGGTTGTAGCCGCCGAGCTGGTCGACACCGGTGATGCGGATCGTGCGGTCGGTGTCCATCGCGATGATGGCACCCATCTTCTGGAGCACGCAGATGAGATCCTCGATCTCCGGCTCCACCGCCGCGTTCGCGAGCTCGGTGACACCCTCCGCCAGGACGGCGGTCAGCAGCACCTGCTCGGTCGCGCCGACCGACGGGTACGGCAGCACGATCTTCGTGCCGCGCAGCCGCTGCGGGGCCTCCAGGTACTGGCCGTCCTCCCGCTTCTCGATCTTCGCGCCGAACTGCCGCAGCACGTCGAAGTGGAAGTCGATGGGCCGGCCGCCGATGTCGCAGCCGCCCAGGCCCGGGATGAACGCGTGGCCGAGGCGGTGCAGGAGCGGGCCGCAGAACAGGATCGGAATCCGGCTCGAACCCGCGTGGGCGTCGATGTCGGCGACGTTGGCGCTCTCCACGTAGGTCGGGTCGAGCACCAGCTCGCCCGGCTCCTCGCCCGGCCGGACCGTCACACCGTGCAGCTGGAGCAGGCCGCGGACGACCCGCACGTCACGGATGTCCGGAACGTTGCGCAGCCGACTCGGCTCACTGCCCAGCAGGGCGGCGACCATGGCCTTGGGTACGAGGTTCTTCGCACCGCGGACACGGATCTCGCCCTCGAGCGGGGTGCCGCCGTGGACAAGCAGTACGTCGTCAGAGCCGTTGACGGTCATGTATCTCGCGTTCCATGGATGGTGGATTGGGGCAAGGGCCGTTGGTGTCGGGGGCAGGGCCAGATGAGACAGAGTAATCGCCGTCGACCCCTGTCCCGTAAGCCCAGGGACCACCCAGGTACGTCATAGCTGTGTCACAACACGAACCGTTTCCCACCGGGCACATGGGGTCACCATCGCCCGCCGCGCGGGCCCGTGCGCCCGGACCGCGCCCGTGCGCGTCCCGTGTGCCCGCATTGCCTCCCCACTTCACGGGAAGATGCGGGATCATGTCTGGCATGACCGAGGTGTCCTCGCTCACGGGGCGGCTGCTCGTGGCAACGCCCGCCCTGGCGGACCCGAACTTCGACCGTGCGGTGGTGCTCCTTCTCGACCACGACGAGGAGGGCTCCCTCGGTGTCGTCCTCAACCGGCCCACACCGGTGGGCGTGAGCGACATCCTGGAGGGCTGGGCGGATCTCACCGGTGAACCCGGCGTCGTCTTCCAGGGCGGCCCGGTGTCCCTCGACTCGGCCCTCGGGATCGCCGTCATCCCCGGTGGCGCGGCCGTCGACGGCACCCCGCTCGGCTGGCGCCGGGTGCACGGCGCGATCGGCCTCGTCGACCTGGAGGCCCCGCCGGAGCTCCTGGCCTCGGCCCTCGGCTCCCTGCGGATCTTCGCCGGATACGCCGGCTGGGGCCCGGGCCAGCTGGAGGACGAGCTGGGCGAGGGTGCCTGGTACGTCGTGGAGTCCGAACCCGGCGACGTCTCCTCGCCGTCCCCCGAGAGACTCTGGCGCGAGGTGCTGCGCCGCCAGCGCAGCGAACTCGCGATGGTGGCGACGTATCCGGACGACGCTTCGCTCAACTGATGGGTGTGAGCTTCGGTACCCGGCTTCAGTACCCTTGGCGCCATGAGCACTCTTGAGCCTGAGACCCAGCCCCAGCGAGGCACTGGGACGGGGACCCTCGTAGAGCCGACGCCGCAGGTGTCGCACGGCGACGGGGACCACGAGCGCTACGCCCACTATGTCCAGAAGGACAAGATCATGGCGAGCGCCCTCGACGGGACGCCCGTCGTGGCGCTGTGCGGCAAGGTCTGGGTGCCCGGCCGCGACCCGAAGAAGTACCCCGTCTGCCCCATGTGCAAGGAGATCTTCGAGTCGATGGCCGGCGACGGTGACGACAAGGGCAAGGGCGGCGACAAGAAGTAGCCGCAGGGACTTGACGAGGCCCCCGGGGCGCGATGTGACGCGCCCCGGGGGCCTTCGTCGCGTCTGCCGGTCGGCGGGTGGTGCTTTTTGTCATCCTGTGTCGCCTTGTGCTGCCTATGTCGTTGCACGGGGTGCGTTCGGTGGTCACAGAGTGGTTGAGACCTCTTGTCGGCGTGTTCATGTAGTCCCTAGCCTCCGATGTGTTGTGCAGAGCGAAACAGTCATTGCATATGTTGCAACGCTCGGAGGATCGCGCCATGAAGCTCCCCACCCGACTGGCCGCACTCGCGGCCGCCGCCCTGGTCGTCGCCGCCTGCGCCCCCCAGACATCTGACAACTCCTCTTCCGACACGGACGGCAAGACGGGCACCCTGCGTGTCTGGCTGTTCCAGGAGGTCGGCAACAAGCCCAAGGAGCAGGTCGTCGACTCGGTCGTCGCCGCCTTCGAGAAGGCCCACGAGGGCGCGAAGGTCGACGTCGAGTACATCCCGATCGACACCCGTGCCCAGCGCGTCAAGGCCGCCTTCAACGACCCGAAGTCCGCTCCTGACGTCATGGAGTACGGCAACACCGACACGGCCGGCTACGTCCAGGACGGCGGACTCCTGGACGTCACCGAGGACTTCGGCGACTGGAGCGAGGCCAAGGCGACCGACCCCACCGCCAAGCAGTCCGTCACCGTCGACGGCAAGCTCTACGGCGCCCCCTTCTACGTCGGCGTGCGCGCCCTGTACTACCGCACGGACGTCTTCGAGGAACTCGGTCTGCGGGTCCCGAAGACCATGGCCGAGCTGGCGACCACCGCCCGGAAGATCCGCGCCGCGAAGCCCGAGCTGTACGGCCTGGTGGTCGGCGGCGCCTACACCTACGGCGCGATGCCCTTCGTGTGGGCCAACGGCGGTGAACTCGCCACCGGCAAGAGCGGCTCGTACGCCTCCGGCATCGACAGCGCGGCCGCCCGGAAGGGCATTACCGCGTACACGTCCCTGTTCTCCGACGACAACTGTCCCGCAGCCAAGTGCGCGGGCATGGGCGGCAACGACACCATCACCGCGTTCGCCGCGGGCAAGGCGGGCATGGCGATCGGCGGCGACTTCAGCCACACGGCCGTGGAGGCCGGCAAGGTGAAGGGCGAGTACGCCGTCGTACCGCTGCCGGGTGTGACGTCCGGCTCGATCGCCCCGGCCTTCGCGGGCGGCAACAACATCGGTGTGCTGAAGAGCACCTCGCACCGCACCCTCGCGGTCCAGCTGATGGAGGCCCTCGCCTCGAAGAGGACCCAGGCATCGCTGTTCGACGCGATGGGCTTCCTGCCCACGTTCACGGACGTCCGGGACCAGGCCGCCGCGAAGGAACCCTTCGTGAAGCCCTTCGTGCAGACCCTGGCCGCCGGGACCAAGTTCGTGCCGGCGTCGCCCGCGTGGTCGCAGATCGACTCCTCCCTGGTCCTGCCGACGATGTTCCAGGAGGTCGTCAGCGGCAAGAAGGACGTGGCCGCGGCCTCGGCGGAGGCGGCGAAGAAGATGGACGCAGCGTTCGGCAGCGTGGGCTGAACCGGTGACCGTGCCCGACACGGCGGTCGTGGAGAAGCGCACCACGCCCTCCACGCCGCCGGTACGAAGGAGGCGGAGCCGGGCCGGCCGGACCCCCTGGCTCTACCTCGCGCCCGCTCTCGTCGTCCTTGCCGCGCTGCTCGCCTACCCCGTCTACCAGCTCGGCCTGATCTCGCTCTTCCGCTACACCCAGGCCCAGGTCAGCGGTGGGGAGCCCACCGCCTTCCGGGGCTTCGGCAACTACGCGGACGTCTTCTCCGACGACCAGTTCTGGCAGGTGCTCTCGTCGACGGTCGTCTTCGCGGCGGCCTGCGTGGTCTCCACCCTCGCCGTCGGCTGCGCGCTCGCCGTGCTCCTCACGCGCGTGCGTGCCGTGCCGCGGCTCGCGCTGATGCTGGCCGCGATGGGCGCTTGGGCGACCCCCGCGGTCACCGGCTCCACGGTCTGGCTGTTCCTGTTCGACCCCGACTTCGGCCCGGTGAACCGGCTGCTGGGCCTCGGCGACCACTCGTGGACGTACGGCCGTCTCAGCGCCTTCTTCCTCGTCCTGCTCGAAGTGGTCTGGTGCTCCTTCCCGTTCGTGATGGTCACCGTCTACGCCGGGATCCGCTCCGTGCCGTCCGAGGTCCTGGAGGCGGCCGCCCTGGACGGTGCCTCGCAGTGGCGGATCTGGCGGTCCGTGCTGGCCCCGATGCTGCGGCCGATCCTCGTGGTCGTGACCATCCAGTCGGTCATCTGGGACTTCAAGGTCTTCACCCAGATCTACGTGATGACGAACGGGGGCGGCATCGCCGGGCAGAACCTCGTCCTGAACGTCTACGCCTACCAGCAGGCCTTCGCGTCCTCGCAGTACGGCCTCGGCTCGGCGATCGGCGTCGTGATGCTGCTGATCCTGCTCGCCGTCACGCTGGTGTACCTGCGGTTGCTGCGCCGACAGGGGGAGGAGCTGTGAAAGGAGGAAGCGTGCGTGCTGTGCGGGGCCTGGTGGCCCGTCCGTGGCGGTTCGCGGCCGAGGCCTGCGCGCTGCTGGTCGCGGTGGTCGTCGCCTTCCCGCTCTACTGGATGGTGCTGGGCGCCTTCAAACCGGCCGGGGAGATCCGTTCGAGCGAGCCACGGCCGTGGACGCTCGAACCCTCGCTGGATTCCTTCCGGCGCGTCTTCGGGCAGCAGGAATTCGGCCGCTACTTCCTCAACAGCCTTGTCGTGGCGGGCACGGTGGTGATCGCCTCCGGGGTGATCGCGTTTCTCGCCGCGACCGCCGTGACCCGATTCCGGTTCCGCTTCCGCACCACCCTGCTGATCATGTTCCTGGTGGCCCAGATGGTGCCCGTGGAGGCGCTGACGATCCCGTTGTTCTTCCTCATGCGGGACTTCGGCCAGTTGAACACCCTGGGGTCCCTGATCCTGCCTCACATCGCCTTCTCACTGCCCTTCGCGATCTGGATGCTGAGAGGATTCGTGAAAGCGGTTCCGGAGGCACTGGAGGAGGCCGCGTACCTCGACGGGGCGAGCCGCACGCGCTTTCTGTGGCAGATCCTTTTCCCGCTCGTCCTGCCGGGTCTGGTGGCCACGAGCGTGTTTTCCTTCATCTCCGCCTGGAACGACTTCCTGTTCGCCAAGTCCTTCATCATCAGCGACACCTCGCAGTCGACCCTGCCGATGGCCCTGCTGGTCTTCTACAAGCCGGACGACCCCGACTGGGGCGGTGTGATGGCGGGTTCCACGGTCATGACGATTCCGGTTCTGGTGTTCTTCGTACTCGTACAGCGACGGCTGGTCTCCGGACTGGGCGGAGCGGTAAAGGACTGATGTGTCTTCTGCAATCGACCTCGTCGACCTCGTCCCCGTGCCGCGTGCCGTCGACGGCCCCAAGCGCTGCGGTGTCGTCATCGACGAGCACACCACCGTGTGGGCCGCGCCCGGCACGGAGGGCACCGAACGCTGGCTGCGCGCCACCCTCGGCGCGGCCTTCGGTGTGCCCCTGCGGCCCGGTCCGCGGGACGTCCGCGACTCCGTGCGGCTGTGTCTGGACGACACGATGGAGCCGGAGGCGTACAAGCTGAGCGTCCTCGCCACGTGGGGCATCGAGATCCGCGGCGGAAGCCCGGCGGGCGTCTTCTGGGGCGCGCAGACGCTGCGACAGCTGCTCGGCCGGCACGCCTTCCGGCGCGCCCCGGTGCGGCCGGGGATCAGCTACGGCGTCCCGCACCAGATCATCGAGGACGCGCCCCGCTTCCGCTGGCGCGGCCTGATGCTCGACGTCGCCCGGCACTTCATGCCCAAGGACGGGGTTCTGCGCTACCTGGACCTGATGGCGGCGCACAAACTCAACGTCTTCCACTTCCATCTGACGGACGACCAGGGCTGGCGGATCGAGATCGAGAGGTATCCCCGGCTGACCGAGGTCGGTTCCTGGCGGGCGCGCACGAAATTCGGCCACCGGGCCTCGCCGCTGTGGGACGAGAAGCCGCACGGTGGCTTCTACACGCAGGACGACATCCGCGAGATCGTCGCCTACGCCGCCGAGCGGCATATCACCGTGGTCCCCGAAATCGACCTCCCCGGCCACTCGCAGGCGGCGATCGCCGCGTATCCGGAACTCGGCAACACCGACGTCCCCGACACGACCGCCCTCCCCGTGTGGGACACCTGGGGGATCAGTCCCCACGTACTCGCCCCCACCGACAACACCCTGCGCTTCTACGAGGGGGTCTTCGAGGAACTGCTGGAGCTGTTCCCCTCGGAGTTCATTCACGTCGGGGGTGACGAATGCCTCAAGGACGAGTGGAAGCGGTCGCCGGCCGCGCAGGCCCGTATCGGGGAACTCGGCCTCGCCGACGAGGACCAGCTCCAGTCCTGGTTCATCCGGCACTTCGACAAGTGGCTCTCCGCGCGCGGGCGTCGGCTGATCGGCTGGGACGAGATTCTGGAAGGCGGGCTCGCGGACGGGGCGGCCGTGTCGTCCTGGCGTGGTTACGCGGGCGGGATCGCCGCCGCGCGGGCCGGGCACGACGTCGTGATGTGTCCCGAGCAGCAGGTGTACCTGGACCACCGGCAGGACGGCGGGGCGGACGAGCCCGTGCCCATCGGGTTCGTGCGCACCCTGGAGGACGTCTACCGGTTCGAACCCGTTCCCGCGGAACTGACACCGAAGGAGGCGGGGCATGTGCTCGGCACGCAGGCCAACCTGTGGACCGAGGTGATGGAGGACTCCGCGCGCGTGGACTATCAGGCCTTCCCCCGGCTCGCCGCCTTCGCCGAGGTCGCCTGGAGCGCCCTGCCCGCCCCGAAGGAGCGGGACTTCGCCGACTTCGAGCGACGGATGCAGGCGCACTACGAGCGGCTCGACGCGCTGGGCGTCGGCTACCGCCCGCCGGCCGGCCCCCGGCCGTGGCAGCGGCGGCCGGGTGTCCTGGGGCGCCCGATCGACGGCCCGCCCCCGAACCGGTGATACCGCCCGTCCCGGATAAACCCCGGCACGGCCCCCGAAGGGTGGCAATTCACGCGCACCGGTGATGCCGTACGAAAACGGACCATCTACCCGGTGAGGTGGGCGAATGCCTCCTAGCGGACCCCCGCGTTCGGGTGTTGCGAAGATGTGCCAGAGTTGCCACGTCCGCCCTGTCAGCACGTACCGTACGGCAGCACAGGTGGGACCAGGTGGGGCAGCGGGAAGGGGCAGCCGGTTTTGACCACGCACGCACCGCAGGCGGGGCAGGCCGTCACGCTGCCCACGACGCTGGACGAGGCCGTGGCGGCGCTTGCCGCCATGCCCGCAGCCGTGCCCGTGGCCGGCGGCACCGACCTGATGGCCGCCGTCAACTCGGGGCAGCTCAGGCCCACCGGACTGGTAGGCCTCGGCCGCATCAGCGAGATCCGCGGCTGGCAGTACCAGGACGGCCACGCGCTGCTCGGCGCCGGACTCACCCACGCGCGCATGGGCCGCCCCGACTTCGCCGCCCTGATCCCGGCGCTCGCCGCGGCCGCGCGCGCCGCGGGCCCACCGCAGATCCGCAACGCGGGCACCCTCGGCGGCAACATCGCCTCGGCCGCTCCCACGGGCGACGCGCTGCCCGTGCTGGCCGCGCTGGAGGCGACCCTGATCATCGCGGGCCCGGGCGGAGCCCGCCGTGAGATGCCCGTGTCGCACCTGCTGGCCGGCATGGAGATGCTGCGCGGCGGCGAGCTCATCGGGTACGTGCGCGTGCCGCTGCTGCACGCGCCGCAGATCTTCCTGAAGGCGACCGGCCGCACCGGACCGGGCCGCGCGGTGGCCTCCGTGGCGCTGGTCCTCGACCCCGCCCGGCGTGGCGTCAGGTGCGCCGTCGGGGCCATAGCGCCGATGCCGCTGCGGCCGCTGGAGGCCGAGCAGTGGGTCGCCCGGCTCATCGACTGGGACAACAGCCGCACCATCGTCCCCGAGGCGCTGACCGCCTTCGGGGAGTACGTCGCCGCCGCCTGCATCCCCGACCCGGTGCCGGGCGTGGACGGCTCCGTACCGGAACTTCCGCCCGCCGTACTGCACCTGCGGCGCACCGTCGCCGCGCTGGCCCGACGAGCACTGGGGAGGGCGCTGTCGTGAGCGACGACCAGCACGGACCCGGACACGGACACGGACAGGAAGAGGGGCAGGGCCAGGGCGCGCCGCAGGGCGGCGGCCGCTGGGACCCGCTGCCCCAGGGGGACTACGACGACGGCGCGACCGCCTTCGTGAAGCTCCCCGAGGGCGGCATCGACGCCTTCCTGGCCGCCCGCGGCGACAGCCCGCTGGCCGCGCCGGGCCACGGGTACGTGCCGCCGCAGATAGCGGTGGCGCCCCCCACGGACGGCACCGGAACCTGGGCGGCCCCGGCGGGCGGCTCCGACTGGCCGCCTCCGCAGGACACCCCGCAGACGGTGGGCGACGACCGGTTCACGTACCACCCCGGCGCGACCGGCCAGTGGGCCTTCGAGGACACCTCCGGGTCGTCGGGCGCACCGCGGTCCGCGCCCGGCCACGACGTGACGGGCCAGTGGTCGATCCCCGTCGCGGGCGGCGACCTGCCCGACGAGTCGGGCGAGTTCACCTCCTCGTCGCTGGTCGAGCAGTGGGGCGGCTCGCCCCCGGCCACCCTGCCCGGCGGCGCGTCCGCGCCGTGGGCGACGGAACCGGCCGGCCCGACGGACCACGGCGTGCCGGACCAGGCGTGGGGGCAGCACCCCGACGAGGCCGGCACGGCCGCGCGGCCGGCGACGGACCTGACGGACCTGACGGACCCGTCTGCGTTCCGGCACGCGCCGGAGCACGGCCCGGTGGCCGTGGACCCCGAGCGGCACCACCCCGCCGCCGAGCACACCGGGCAGCACACGCACCCGACCGGGACGTTCGCCCCGGAAATCTCCGCCGAGGCGTACACGGTGGCCCCGAACAGGCCCCTGGAGGACGCCGGGCGAGACGCTCAGCGGGCCGCTGAGGCCGAGCGGACCGCCGAACCGGCCGGGGACGCCGGGCGCGCTCACGAGGCCGCGCACGAGCCCGCTGAGGCCGCGCACGGCCCCGCGGAGCCGCCCGCCGAACCCGGCGCCCCGCACGGAGCCGCACGCGGCCCGGCCGAGGCACCCGAGGACGGGTCCACCGCCGCGGACACCGCGCACGATCCCGAGGCGGACGCGGCCCCCGGCACCGCCGCCCCGCGGTCCACCGAGGACGCCGAGCCGGCCGGCTCCGACGGGCCCGCGGACGAGACGGACGACGCTCCGGCGCCGTTCCACGAGGAGCACCCCCTCGCCGGCTACGTGCTGCGCGTCAACGGCTCCGACCGCCCCGTCACCGACGCCTGGATCGGCGAGTCGCTGCTCTACGTCCTGCGCGAGCGGCTCGGCCTCGCGGGCGCCAAGGACGGCTGCTCGCAGGGCGAGTGCGGGGCCTGCAACGTCCAGGTCGACGGACGGCTCGTCGCCTCCTGCCTGGTCCCGGCCGTCACCACCGCCGGCAGCGAGATCCGCACCGTCGAGGGCCTGGCCGTCGACGGACAGCCCTCGGACGTGCAGCGGGCGCTCGCCAAGTGCGGTGCCGTGCAGTGCGGCTTCTGCGTGCCCGGCATGGCGATGACCGTGCACGACCTCCTGGAGGGCAACCCGGCCCCCACCGAACTGGAGGCCCGCCAGGCCCTGTGCGGCAACCTGTGCCGCTGCTCCGGCTACCGGGGCGTCCTGCGGGCCGTCCAGGACGTCGTCGCCGAACGCGAGGCGGTCGCCGCCGCCGACGCCGAGACGGACGGCGACGAGGCACGTATTCCGCACCAGGCGGGACCGGGCGCCGGAGGCGTCCACCCGTCGGCGTTCGAGAACCCTGCACAGCCCCACCCGCATGACCCGGCATACGGACAGGGCCAGGACGGAGGCCAGGCGTGAGCAACGAGACAGTCACCGCGACGACGCCCGTGGATCCCGCCCCGGCCTCCGAGCCGATCCCGCACGGCCTCGGCGCGTCCTTGCAGCCCGCCGACGCGCGCGCCAAGACGGAGGGCACCTTCCCGTACGCGGCCGACCTGTGGGCCGAGGGTCTGCTGTGGGCGGCCGTGCTGCGCTCGCCGCACCCGCACGCGCGCATCGTGTCCATCGACACGTCACACGCGCGTGAGATGCCCGGCGTCCGGGCCGTCGTCACCCACGAGGACGTCCCCGGCCGCGCCCTGCACGGCCGGGGCAAGGCCGACCGCCCGGTGTTCGCCTCCGACGTCGTACGCCACCACGGCGAGCCCATCGCGGCCGTCGCCGCCGACCACCCGGACACCGCGCGGATGGCCGCCGCGGCCGTCATCGTCGAGTACGAGGTGCTCGATCCGGTGATCGACCCCGAGCAGGCCTTCGAGGCGGAGGCGCTGCACCCCGACGGCAACCTGATCCGGCACATCCCGCTGCACCACGGCGACCCGTCCGCGGCCGGCGAGATCGTCGTCGAGGGCCAGTACCGCATCGGCCGCGCCGACCCCGCCCCGATCGGCGCCGAGGCCGGCCTCGCCGTGCCCCGTCCCGACGGCGGCGTGGAGCTCTACCTCGCTTCCACCGACCCGCACACCGACCGGGACACCGCCGCCGCCTGCTACGGCCTCGAACCCGAGCGCGTGAAGATCGTCGTCACCGGGGTGCCCGGCGCCACCGCCGACCGCGAGGACCAGGGCTTCCAGCTCCCGCTCGGGCTGCTCGCGCTGAAGACCGGCTGCCCGGTGAAACTCACGGCCACGCGCGAGGAGTCCTTCCTCGGCCACGCCCACAGACATCCGACGCTGCTGCGCTACCGCCACCACGCCGACGCCGACGGCCGGCTGGTGAAGGTCGAGGCGCAGATCCTGCTGGACGCGGGCGCGTACGCCGACACCTCCGCCGAGGCCCTGGCCGCCGCCGTCTCCTTCGCCTGCGGCCCCTACGTCGTCCCGAACGCCTTCATCGAGGGCTGGGCGGTCCGCACGAACAACCCGCCGTCGGGCCATGTGCGCGGCGAGGGCGCGATGCAGGTCTGCGCCGCCTACGAGGCGCAGATGGACAAGCTGGCGAAGAAGCTCGGCGTCGACCCGGCGGAGCTGCGGCTGCGCAACGCCATGGCGACCGGGGACGTCCTGCCGACCGGCCAGACGGTGACCTGCCCGGCCCCCGTGGCCGAACTCCTCCAGGCCGTCCAGGAATTCCCCCTCCCGGCACTCCCGAAGGACACGCCCGAGGAGGACTGGCTGCTGCCCGGCGGCCCCGAGGGCGCGGGCGAACCGGGCGCGGTGCGCCGCGGTGTCGGCTACGGCCTCGGCATGGTGCACATGCTGGGCGCGGAGGGTGCCGACGAGGTCTCCACGGCGACCGTGAAGGTCCAGGACGGTGTCGCGACGGTCCTGTGCGCGGCGGTGGAGACGGGCCAGGGCTTCACGACGCTGGCCCGCCAGATCGTCCAGGAGACGCTCGGCGTCGACGAGGTGCACGTGGCCCCCGTCGACACCGACCAGCCGCCCGCGGGCCCCGGCTGCCGGGGCCGCCACACGTGGGTCTCGGGCGGTGCGGTGGAGCGCGCGGCGAAGATGGTCCGCACGCAGTTGCTCCAGCCACTGGCGCACAAGTTCGGGATGTCCACGGAACTGCTCCAGATCACGGACGGCAAGATCACCTCGTACGACGGCGTCCTGTCGACGACCGTCTCGGAGGAGATGCACGGCAAGGAGCTGTGGGCGACGGCACAGTGCCGCCCGCATCCGACCGAGCCGCTGGACGCGGCCGGCCAGGGCGACGCCTTCGTCGGCCTCGCGTTCTGCGCGATCCGCGCGGTCGTGGACGTCGACATCGAGCTCGGCTCGGTCCGGGTCGTCGAACTGGCGGTGGCCCAGGACGTCGGCCGGATCCTCAACCCGGCGCAGCTCACCGCGCGCATCGAGGCCGGTGTGACGCAGGGCGTCGGCATCGCGCTCACCGAGAACCTCCGCACGCCGAGGGGCCTGATCCGCCACCCCGACCTCACCGGCTATGCGCTGCCCACGGCCCTGGACGCCCCGGACATCCGGATCGTCAAGCTGGTCGAGGAACGCGATGTGGTCGCCCCGTTCGGGGCGAAGGCCGCCAGCGCGGTCCCGGTGGTCACCTCGCCCGCCGCCATCGCCTCCGCCGTACGGGCCGCGACGGGCCGCCCGGTGAACCGGCTGCCGATAAGGCCCCAGGCGGCGGTCGTGACGGACCGGTGAGCGAGCCGGAGCCGGGTTCCCGGCAGTACGAACCCCCGCCGAGCGTGGGCAAACTGCTGGGCTGGATCGCGCTGTTCGTGGTGGCGGCGGTGGTCGTGGTGCTGGGCGGCGTGTACCTCACCTGAGGGGCGATCGGGTCGGGAAGGGAACTCGCGGGGCTCCGCCGACGTCTGTCAGTGCGGGACCGGTGTGCTGGGTGCTTGTCAGGGTGCAGGGCGCTGTCGCTGGTCAGAGCCGTTGTCAGTGGTGCCGCATAGGCTGCGGAGCAGTGGGACGGCGCACGCAACTTTCCGCACGGGGGACCCGATGGGCACGACCAGGACCACCACCGCCACGACGACGATCATCTTCACCGAGGCCGAGCTGTACCCGTACGTCACGCACGCGCCGACGCGCCGCTGGCTCACCGGCCCCGGTCTGCCCGCGACTCCGGGCGACGCCGGCCTGCTGACCTTCGAGGCGCTGCGCACGGACGGCCTGCGCACGGTCGGGGACTCCACGGGCGACCCCGACGGCCGCCTGGCGGCGGAGCTGCGCGACCGGCTGGTGATAGGCGGACTCCTGGGCGCCGACGGCCGGGAGACGGAGTCCGTCCTGCTCGACGGGATGACGGGCGAGATCTCCACGACGTACTTCCTGCACGACCGCCCCGACCTGATGGACCTCCGCCCGCTCGCGCCCTCCCTGGAGAAGCTGGTGCGCTTCGCGACGGCGGTGGACGAACTGGCGGCCCTGCGCGGCCAGTTCGCCTGCTACGCGAGCCGGCTCGGGCCGAAGGCGGTGGCGCAGGCGTCACGGCAGCTGCTGGCCGTCTTCGAGGAGGGCGCGAAGGACACGGGCGGCGCGTCCGGCCCCTTCTGGAAGCTGGCCGCGGTGATCCGCCCGCTGGCCCTGGTGGCGGGCCCGGGCACGGCGTCCGGCCTGGCCCTGGATCTGCCGGTCCGGCTCCTGGACGAGGAGTTCGGCTCCGGCGAGGTCGTCCGCTTCGAGGACGTCGACTGCCCGAGGGCGCTGACGCACGCCCCGACCCGCCGCTTCCTGCGCGAGGTGGGCCTGCCGGAACAGGTCGTCTGGTTCTCGCTGGAGACGGACATGCCGCTGCAGACCCTCGCCGAGTACTACGCGGACGACCGCGGCGGTGTCCTCACCGAGGAACTGCTGCCCGCGAACGCGGACCGGCTGATCCGCCTGGGCCATCTCCTCGAGGACACCAGCCTGGTCGTCGACGGCGCCACGGGCGCGGTGCTGAGCTGGAGCGAGACGGACCTCGGCCTGCGCCCGCTCAACGCCGACATCTCGACGCTGGCGTTCACCCTCTGGCTGATACGCCGTGAGCGGGCCCTGGACGCGGTGCACCGGCTGACCGAGGCCTACGACCAGCTCGCCGAGACGATGTCCCGCACCCTGGCCGCGGTCGACCCCGTCGCCTGCGACCCGACCCCGGTGCCGGCCGTCCCCACGGACGACGGCCGGCGGTACTGGCCGGGCGTCTTCGAGGACGAGGCGGGCGGGGGCCTGTACGCGTAGCCCCGCGCCCGCACCGGCCTTCCGGCTACGCGGTCAGCCCCTGCGGCACCGGCTGACGTCGATCCGTACGACCTGCGGGTCGTGATCGCTGGCCTGGTCGGCGAACTCGGCGTTGATGTGCACCACGTCGTAGTCGTAGTGCGTGACGGCCGGGCTCGTGAGGATGTGGTCCAGGGTCTGCGAGTTGCCGTCGTAGACGTAGGTGTACCGCTCGGCGGCCGGCAGGGTGGTGATCAGCGGCTTGAGCACCTTGCCGTCGGTGAGCGTGGTGACGGTCTGGGAGAACTCGTAGTCGTTGAGGTCGCCGAGCACCACGGTCTTGGCGTTCCGGTCCGCCGCGAGCAGGGACTTGACGAAGGTGTTCACCTCGGCCGCCTGCGCCTGGCGCTGGGTCTCGGAGCTGCGCGACGGCGGCTGGTAGCGGCCGTGCAGCGGCTGGTCGCCGCCCTTGGAGGTGAAGTGATTGGCGATCACGAAGACCGTCTCACCGTGGAAGACGAACTCGCCGACCAGCGGCTTGCGGCTGTTGTCCCAGGCGTCGGAGGCCGGGTCGATGCGCCCGGGGGAGGCGGTGAGCTTCGCGCCCTTCCTGGTCTTCACCACGCTGGTGGCCGTGACGGCGTCACCGCCGGCCCGGTCGGTGAAGGAGACCCGCTTGGGGTTGAAGAGGAAGACCTGACGGATGTTGCCGCCGGGCTCGCCGCCGTCCTGGTTGTCGGTGGGGGCGATGTAACGCCACTGGTAGCGGGGGCCGCCGGCGGCGCGGATGGCGTCGGTGAACCGCTTCAGGGTGGCCTCGGAGGTGACGGTGCCGTCGTTGGTGGCGCCGTTGTCGTCCTGGATCTCCTCCAGGGCGACGACATCGGGGGAGTTGAGGTTGACCGCGACACCGTGCGCGAGCCGGTCGATCTTCTCCTGGGCATCCAGCGCGTCCAGGTTCTCCACGTTGTACGTGGCGACCGCGAGCTCGTCGCCCTTCTGCCGCCGGGTCACCTCCGGCTTCAGCCCGTTGTCGACCAGGGTGCCGAGCTGCGTGGCCTGGACGTTGTAGCCGCCGTAGGTCGAGTAGTCGAGCGGTCCGGTGGTGGTGCCGGACAGTTCGTCGCCGACGTCGGCGGAGGGGAAGGAGGCGGTGGTGTCGAGCGACATGACCTCCAGCCGGCCGGTGTTCGGCTGGTCGTAGGAGGAGTAGAGCGTCCCGCCGCGGGTCGTGGCGTTCTCGTCCGGCTTGACGGTCACCCACAGCTCGCCGTACGCGTCGCTCGCGCCGACGACACGGGCGTCGGAGAACGCGACCCGCATCCCCTCCGCCGACTCGTAGAAGTCCTGGGCGTACACGGCCGGTTCGAGGGCCGACGACTCGATGCTGCCGCCACCGGCGGTGGGGATGTACGCGGCGGGGACGCTGGTGGCGTCCACGGTGACGGCGGCGGGCAGCGCGTTGCCGCTGGACAGCACGGTCGCGGTCGGAGCGGTGAGCTCGGTGACCGACTGGCTGGTGCTGCTCGGGTAGTACTCGCTGACCTTGCCGCTGACCAGCACGGAGTCGCCGACGCCGACGGTGGGTGTGGCGGACCCGGTGTACACGAACACGCCCTCGCTGGTGCGGGAGTCGGCGTCCGCGGCCGGATCCTGGATCCAGTACCCCTTGGACCCGGTGGTCCGCACCCCGGTGACGATGCCCGGCACCCGGGTGACGGTCTGCCCGGCGAGCGGGGAGAGCCGGGTGGTGCCCTGGATGTCGTGGACGCGGACGGTGCCGGGCGTGGTCGGATCGCCGCCGCCGTCCCCGCCGCCGTCCCCCGAACCGGGCGTCTGTCCGGCGGAGTTGACGGGTGAGGGGGTTCCGGCCGAAAGATCGGCGGCGTTGTCGTCGGTGTCGCCCAGGGCGGCGCCCCGCGCGACGGCGGCGGTGTTCGAGGCCCCGGTGGCCGGCCCGCTGCCCTCCCGTACGAGGGCGCTGCCGTAGCCGACCAGGTCGACGATCCGGCCGTCGGCGGCGCAGTCGGCGGCGGTCTTGCACGTCAGGGC
Source organism: Streptomyces sp. NBC_00016 (assembly GCF_045040885.1). Taxonomy (NCBI): domain Bacteria; kingdom Bacillati; phylum Actinomycetota; class Actinomycetes; order Kitasatosporales; family Streptomycetaceae; genus Streptomyces; species Streptomyces sp. NBC_00016. The sequence continues at coordinate 6,025,472 of NZ_CP108304.1, forward strand.
GGTGGTGCCGGAGACGAGCGCGATGGTGCCGCTGGTGGCGCTCATGGCGACCGACCCGGTGGCGTCGGCGGTGGGCAGCGCGGTGCTCCCCCCGGTCCCGGCGGCCTCGGCGACGAGGAAGCGCCCGCCGGGGGCGACGGACCCGTTCAGCGCGGTCACCTGCCACAGCGAGGACGCCGACGGCGCACCCGGCAGGTACTGCACGCTGTACCCGGCCAGGTCATAGGCCGCCGACCCCGCGTTGCCCAGCTCGACGAAGTCCCGGGTCAGGGTGGCCCCCGAGTTGCCGCCACCGCCGTACACCTCGGAGATCACCGCGGTGGCGGACGGCGTCGCGTAGGCGGCGGGCAGCGAGGTGATGGCGAACGCGCTCGCCACACCCACGGATATGAGCGCGTAGGCGGCACGGCGGGGTCTGTTTCCTACGGGTCTGGACACGCTGGAGGTCTCCTCGTACGTCGTGTACGGCCGATGGCGGTGTGGGGGAGTCGGCTCAAGTTACGCGCGTAGAGAGGGGCTTGTTAAGGGGTCGTAGGTTAAATCGGGGGAACGGAAAGGTGAGTGTTGCCGGGGCGACGGGTGCGCCGGCGGATCGACGAGGCCGACCCATGCCGATGGATCCGGTGGTCCTATGGGAAGCGTTCCCTTCCGGTCGAACCGCCGTGGGAGTCCCCGCCGCTGGACATGGCCGACCGGGGAAACGGGCCCCTGACCAGGGCCGAAGAGAGTTGCCGGACAGCGCTCTCGGAGGCGCTCGCTGGTCTGCTGGACCGGCTTGATCTGCTGGCACCGAGCTCCGAGGCGGGGTGCCCTGCGGCACGACCTGCGAGAGCTCCGGACCGCGCTGGGGCGAACTCCGCTCGACATGCGGCACGTTCACGCGCTGATCAGGCGGGTGCAGGCCCAACTGGACCTGGCGGAAGCACCGGAGGAAGCACGGTTGGACGAGAGCTGAGGCGCACGGCCGAGAGCTGAGACGCACGGCCCAGAGGGCCGGGTCGCGGCCGTCGGTGACCCGCCCGGCGGCCGTCGACGGTCCGGAAGGGTACGGTGCGGCCGGCCACCCGCTCCCGTAGCACACACCCGAGGGGGCGAATAGGCTGGTCGTAGGGGGTCGGCATGGTTCGATCCGAGGGAGCCTTCCATGACGAAGAACAGAAAGGGCGCCTGGCGCGCGACGGGCATCGTCACCGCACTCGCCACGGCCGCCGCGATCGCCTCCGTCGCACCGGTTCAGGCCCAGTCCACCGCTCAACTGTCCGCGTGGGTCAGCGACGGCTGGGGCGGCGGCACCATCACCAGCCAGCCCGCCGGCATCAACTGCCACCAGACGGCGTGGGATCCGTACGAGGCCGACCCCGAACCGCAGCCCTACCCGACCGGCACCTGTACCGCGAGCTTCGAGGTCGGCACGACGGTCACCTTCACCGCCACCCCCGACTCGGGTTCCTACATCAACGACGGCCCCACACCGAACCCCGTCACCATCCGGACCGGCTACAACTTCACCTGGGTGATGTTCTGCCCGGACGGCGGCCTCTGCTCCGCAGGCTGACGACAGGCCGACGACAGGCCGACGACCGAGAGGGCGGCACCCCGAAGGAGTGCCGCCCTCTCGTTCTGCCTGGTCAGGCCAGTCAGAGGCCGTGGCGGGAATTGAACCCACGTACCTCGCTTTGCAGGTTTGTCGGTGCTGGTCAGGGCTTGATGCGGAGGGGTTCACCGGCGTTCATTCCCGTGTGGGCACTGCCCCACCAGGGCGGAGTGAACGGCCTCGAACGGTCGCGTACGGCGGTGAACGAGACGGAAAATGAGACGGGTGGGGCTCATGGCGGCGCGCTGCCCTGAGCCCCGTAGGTCAAGAGGCGGGAGTCGACAGGCACTTGGCCGTCTCTTGTCCGACTGTGAGTGCCCCCGGACGCCTCGCCCGAACTATCTTGCATGGCTACACATGCGGACAAATTTACATGGAAGGCATCTATGCATCTTAAATGCATAGATAAGACTTACCGTGTCATTGGGTGATCGTGTGGAGAAGTAGCTACCAATCGAGGTGGCGGGCCATAGCATTGCGGCATGGATGCGGCACGCAGCATGTACCTCAGGGCGGAATCGAGCAGCGGCGAGGAAAGCGAACCGCTCGCTTCTTTCTACAAGTGGCTCCTTCGAGATAGCGATGTTTCCGCAGCGACAGTAAGTCTGGTGCAGGGTGAGGCGCATCCGGGTGCCATGTCGGGTGGGCTAGAAACAGTACTTGCTGTGACTGAGCAAGTCGGCACCCTCGCCAGCCTGGTGCTTGCGTACCTAACCTGGCGCAGCAGTGGGCAAGGTGGTGATACATCTCTTCGCATCACGATTGAGAGAGACGGGGAAACGATGCAGATACAGAACCTTACGGACAGTCAACTCCGAGACGTCATAGAGCGATTTGGTCAGAGGTAGGCTAGTCGCGTGAGTAGCCTTCCAGATCCGGAGGGGTCTAGGGTCGTTTTGGTCGGATCGGCTGAATATCGCCATTTTGAAGATCTTCCAGCGGTTAGGAATAACCTCTCCGGGATAGCTGGGGCCCTAACTGATCCGAATATTTGCGGAATATCATCTAGTGTCCTGCGGGTGATTGAGCAGCCGAAGAGTCCGGCAGAAGTTCTCGATTTCACTTATGATGCGGCAGAAGGCTGCACGGACACGCTCATATTTTACTTTGCAGGTCACGGGTTAACGTCTCCACATAGTGACGATCTCCTGTTAGCAGTTCCTGATACTCACCCTCGCAGACCTCATTCCGCGATCCGATTCGATGACGTGCGCATGGCTATTCTCTCTGCCCGGAAGGCGCCGAGGAAGCTAATCATCCTGGATTGCTGCTTCAGTGGCAGGGCGATGGTTGGTTCAATGAATCATTCCGTCGATCTCGCCACACGTTCAGAGGTTGAAGGTAGCTACATTCTCACAGCAGCTGCGGAAACCAAGACGGCCTTGGCGCCACCCGGAGATCACTACACGGCATTCACCGGTGAATTTTTGTCCCTGCTTGATGAAGGTTGCGAGGATGCTCTGAGTAATCTGGATATGGGCACTTTGTACACCCATCTTTACGACCGATTGGCCGCTAAAGCGCGACCTCGTCCTCAGCAGCGAAATAGGAACGCTGGAGCAAGCATCGTACTTGCCAGGAACAGGTACATCCGGGCTAGCTCTGGCAACTCAACTGTCGACCTGGCTCGACTGGCGGACTATATAGAGGAGCAGAAGAAAGCAGGGATGGACCCGTTGAAGGTGCGGGCTGAGGTGCTGGCCGACCATCTTTCCTATCAAGCGCGAATGCGTAAAGGATTCTCCCTTGCCCACTCCTTCCCGGAATTCAGGGAAGAAGTGTGTGAGGCGCTGGTAGCGATGGGCGATCAGTCCGACTTCTCGCTCAGCGACAAGGCGGAGCTTCTGGGTATCCTGGCTCGCTTGAACTGGAAGTCAGATTTGATGAAAAGGGAGCTCCTTGAACTTGCTAAAGCGTCACATCCGTATGGAATGTTGAGCGATAGAGCAAAGGCTTGTAATCAACTTGCTGCGCTGCGGGAAAGGGATCTGGCTATTGAGGGGCACATGAGCATACTGATGGATTCGGAGATATCGCTTTCAGGGCGTTCGCTTCAAGCGCGTCACATGGCCCGGACCTTTCCGGAACAAAAGAACGTGGCGCTGCGGGTTATGTGGGCGGCGAGTCGGGATCAAAGCATCGACGCACTGAGGCGCATTTCGATCCTGCGCGACATTTGCGACTTGGATCCGAAATGCATTGATAAAGCGACACGCTTGATTGCAGAGATTAAAAACGGCTCGATCTCGAATGTGCAGAGAAAGAGGTAAGGGGATCTTTCTTTCTGGTTCCTGATACGCGCATGCCTGCACTTCGCGGACCGAGACGTGCAGAGTGCGGACGAGCCGGGGACCGAGAGAGCCCCGTCATGACTGGGTTGGCCGACCAGGGAGCGGCTGGTCGCATCTGGCATGGGAAGCTAGGGAGGGCATCGCAACAGTCGTTGGCGAAGAGGAGGCTACGTGCCGCAGGCCAGTCCGCGAGATACGTACTTGCAGGTCGCTGAAGCGGTGAAAGCCCAAATCGAGGCGGACCCCGAGATGACGGTGCTTCCGTCTGCCCCAGAACTCATGCGCGAACACAAGATCTCGCGTGGGGTCGCGCTCCGTGCCTTCGGCGCTCTCCAGAAAGACGGCGTTGCCGAACCCGTGCCAGGGGGGCGGTTCCGAGTCGTACGGGCCGGTGAGCCAGTCGACCGCCGGCCGTTGGAACAGCGGTTCGCGGACATCATTACGGATGAATACCTGGAAGCCGGGGCAGCGTTTCCGAGTGCGTCTGTCTTGGCCGAGCGGTTCGGAGTCTCACGTCCCACCGTGACCAAAGCTCTCGACAAGCTTGAGGCCGCTGGCGTACTGGCGAGCGAAGGGCAGGGCAGGGTGCGGACGGTCCGCACCGTGCCGAATCGAGAGGAGCGTTCGTAGCTTGTCGGAACTTACGGAATGGGCCTATCCCCTGGCTGAGTCCCTGCTGGCCGAGCCGCTGCCGCGTCGCTGGAAGCATTGCCTCGGAGTGGCCGAGCGGGCGCGCACCATCGCGCTCATCCTCGGGGAAGATGCCGAGTTGCTTGAAGCTGCGGCCGTGCTGCACGACATCGGCTACGCACCCGACCTCGCCAAGACCGGTTTCCACCCGCTCGACGGGGCCCGCTACCTTCGCGACATCGTGCACGCCGACGAGCGGGTTGTGAACCTGGTGGCTCACCATTCCTGTTCGTGGATGGAAGCAGAAGCCCGGGGGCTGCGCGAGGAACTTGAAGCCGAGTTTCCGCGCGAGCGCGCGCACCTCAATGACGCGCTGTGCTACTGCGACATGAACACGACCCCGGACGGGGTGCCCACCAATCCAGTGGACCGGATCAACGAGATTGCTGGCCGGTACGGGCCGGACAGCCTGATCGGGACGTTCATCCGCCGAGCTGAACCGGAGATCCTCGCGAGCACTTCACGCGTGCTCGAACGCGTCGCTGCCGAGAAGCGTCAGCCGACGTAAGGGGCCATGCGTGTCCGGTCCATCGCGTGCTCGATCCGGAGCCGCATGGTGGGGTGGACGTCTAGCTTCGACAGGTCCGATGGGGCGACCCATCGGACTTGAGTCGTCTCATTGCTCGTGCGCACCTCGCCCCCGACCGGACGCGCGCGGAAACAGATGCTGAACTGCTGCCGGACCTCGCCGTCGTCGTACTGCATCACGTGGCCGGGGTCGGTATAGATCCCGGCCATGTCGACGACTTCGGCCCTGATTCCGGTCTCCTCCCAGACCTCGCGGACCACGGTGTCACTGATGGACTCGCCGACGTCGTGGCCACCGCCGGGCAGTGCCCACCGGCCGTTGTCGGACCGCTGGATCATCAGCACCTGTCCCGCATCGTTCTGCACGAACGCAACGACGGACGGCACCACCGAGTTGGCCGGCGGGGCATCGGGGTCATGCAGGTAGTCAATGCGTCCCATGGTCAGGCTCCTGTGATGCTTGCGATGTCTTGATCTGTGATCGGCCGGGCATTGTCCCAGGTGTGTTCGAGGCTATTCGCGTACGTGTCGAACAGCCCGCCGCCGGGCAGACGGCGTAGATGCAGGACCGGGGCCATGTACGCGCCGATGCCATAGACGTGGGGGTTCACGAGCATCTCGTCATCGGACCGGTAGATGGAGTTGTAGAGCGTGGAATCATGCAGCCGGACCCCGATGTCGGGATGACTCTTCATGAGCGGGCGGTAGTGCAGTAGGGCGTTCCGAATCTTGCCGCCCATGATCCGATGTCCCTCGTCTAGGCCGCGCTGCTCGACTGCCGCACAGTCGGGGTCCCCGAGCAGGATGCGCACCCGGGCGCCTGCCTCAACCTTCGCCTTGGCGAGGTCGTGAAAAACCGGGTCCTCAGACAGGAAGAGCCCGGAGTAGACGAGCACGTCCACGTTCCGTTGGGCCCGCCCATAGATCTCTCGCCAGAGGCCGGACGGCACCGTGTGCCGATGCGGGTAGATCGTGACGATCTCAGCTTTCGTCAGGTCCGCCGCGCTCTCAACGGCCCGGTCGTCGTCCCACAGCGTTGTGACGTCTACCTTGAGCGCTGCGGCCGTCGCGTACTGGTGTCGCCGATACGGAACCTTCCCCTTCGTGATCCAGCGTTCGACGGTCTTCGGGTTGACGTCGATCTCTTCGGCCAGTGCCTGAACCGTCATGCCGCTGGCTAACAAAGCAGACCGCAAGCGCTCGTTGGACATCTGTACCCCCGGTGGGACGTCTAGGGACCTCTTGAAGGTACTCAGACGTCCTTGAGGTGTCCACGCGCGAGGTAACCAAGTCCCGTGACCTGGGGCGATTCTGATGGTGCGCCAAGAAGTCCAGGCGCAAAGCCCAGAGGTTCCGTCGCTGCACTTGACGGGACCCCATGCAGTACCTGTAAAACAGGTACTGCAACCACGTCCGGAGGAAAGCCCGAGGGGGCGAGTACGAAGGCAGCGTTCGTTCTTTGAGAACTCAACAGAGTGCTGACCCAGCCACCTGAACACGGGTGGTCGATGGGTGCGGGTCACCACCCCGACCGCCTATGTCGGGCCGGGTGACCTGCCCTGATCCGCGCTTCGGGGCGGCGACGGCATGTGTGATCCGGCTTCCGAAGAACCTTCAGCGGCTTAGCCGCTACATCCCCGGCCCGGCCGATCTCGGGTCTACGCCTCGAATGCGGGCCGGGGCACTCCCGCTGACCAGCGGGCGGCCACTCACACCCCAAGAGGAGAACCTCATGCGATTCCGTAACAGCGCCTCCGCCGCCGCCTCCGCCGACCGGAACAAGGACCGCACCAGCGGCGACCTGAAGCGTGAGTACGACCTGATCACCCGCGAGCGCGCCGGGGGCCACAACACGCTCAGCGCGATCAACGCGCAGAACGACATTGCTCGCGAGCTGGAGCGCCGGGGCCGCTGACCTGGAAGCCCCGATGGTCCCAGGCCGGGTTCGACTCCTGGCCGGGGCACGCATCGTCCGTCCTCTTCGCCTGGAGTCTGCATGAGCACCATCGAGATCGTCTCGTTCGGCTACCTGCACGACGCCCCGCCCGCCGCTCACCTCACGATCGATCTGCGGCACCACTTCCGTGACCCGCATGTCTCGCCGGCGCTGCGGTACATGACCGCGGACGACGAGCCGGTACGGACTGCGGTGCTGGGCACGCCCGGCATCACTGACCTGGTGGAGGCCACCGCCGTCGCGGTCGACGCGTTCGCGTCCGGCCCGAGCGCCGGGTCAGTGACCGTCGCCGACGGGTGCGCGGGCGGCCGACACCGGGCCCCGACGTTCGCCGACGCGCTCGCCGAGCGGCTGACGGCCGTCGGCTACCAGGTAAGCGTCCGTCACCGCGACCTGGACAAGGACGTCGTCCAGCGCTAGACGCCCCCCTCACTCATCACCCCATCGCGGGGCGGTCGCACTCCCGGACAGGACAGCCGACCGCCCCGCGCCATCCCGACGCATCAAGGAGAGACCCACCATGCGTATGCGCAACTTCGTCGCCGGCCAGGAAGCGCACGGCGACACCGAGTTCGCTGAACTGGCGCTCGGTATCGACATCGACCTGTTCCGGGGCCCGCTGGAGCCCGAGACGGACGATGAGCGTGCCGCCCGTGAGGACGCGGCCCGTGACATCCTCGCCGACCTGCGAGAGGAGGCGGCCAGCGGTGACGAGATCGCCGGTTGGGACGCCCTGTACGCCGACGCGCTGACCCACACGGTGCCGTTCCTGCGGGCCGCTCGCGGTCACCGCACCGAGGCGGGGGAGGCGGCATGAACGCGGACCGCAAGTCTCTGACCAGGGTTCAGATCGGCGTACTCACGGCCGCGTTTGTGCCCATGCTCGCCACGGGCGTGGTCGGGGGTATCGGCACCTACAGCAACATCGGCCACGCCTACGGCACGGGGACCGCGCTCGGTGCCCTCGGCGCCGGTGAGGGTGCCACGGCCGTGCTCGCCCTGGTCCTGCTGGGACTGACCATGCTGGGCCAGTCCTCACCCCGCGTCGTGCGGGCCGGGCTGTGGGCGTTGCCGGCCGCCGCCGCTGTCATGGGCGCCATGGCCGCGCCGGACCCGGGCCGCACGGTCGTCTACGCGCTGACCCCGATGGGCATGTCCGTGTCGGCTGAGGGCATGGCGTTCCTCGCCCGCCGGATTGTCGTGCACACCGACGGCCGCGACGCGGAGAACGAGCGGCGCACCGCCGACATCGTCCAGGCCCTCGCCTACCACCGCGCCCGCGCCGTCCACCACCCGAGCGATTGGGTCAAGAGGTGGTCGGAGCGCAAGTCGTGGCGCCTCGCCCGCAAAGTCGGGGTCGGGGACACGGCGTTGGGATCGAGGCTGCTCGACGTTCAGCGCGACCGGATCACCGGCGGCGCCGATGCTGCCCTCGCCTCGATGTTCGGCTCTGCGGTCCTCGATTCCTCCCCGGTCACAAATGCGGAGGAACTTACCGGAAGTAGTCGAGAAGGGTCTACCTCTGATCTGCCTGTATCGACCCCGCCGACGGTCGTCCTGACGCGGCTTGCGGTCCCCGACCCGGCGCCGGTTGACCTCGGCAAGTCGGGCACCGGCATGAAGCCGATGCCCGCCGTTGTCCCGGCGGTGAAGCTGGTCCCGATCGCCCCGGCCCCCGCCCGTTCGGTCCCGGCCGCGTCGACCGCCCCACGTCGTGCGACGGGCCGTGTCCCGGTCGCCGCCAAGTCGACCCGCACCCGACGCACTCCTGAACAGCTCATGGCGGAAGCGCGCAAGGCCGTGGCCGGTCTCCCGGACGCGGAGGTGACCGGGGAGGGCATCCGCCGGGCCCTGCGTACCTCGCCGGCGAACGCCCGCATGCTGCGTGACGCCCTGCTCGCCGAACGCGCCACCACGGCGGTGACGCCGTGAACACCCTCGCCGCGCTCTTACCGGCCCTGCCACCCGCCCTTGGATGGGCGATACACGCCCGGTGGCTGCACGGACGGCTGACCACGGCCCGCCGTGACCCGCTGACCGGACTGTGGACGCGGGATGCGTTCACTCGGCGGGCCCGCCGCCTGCTGCGCGACCCGCGCGCCGTGGTTGTGCTCGCGGACGTCGACCACTTCAAGCAGATCAACGACACCCACGGCCACGCCGCCGGTGACGTCCTGCTCGCCACAATCGCCACCCGCCTCACCCACGGCACCACGCCAGGCGGTGTCGTGGGACGGCTCGGTGGGGACGAATTCGCCGCCGTCGTCGTCGACCGCGACGGCACCATGGCCGACGGGCTGCACACTCTCTCCCGCGTCCTGGCCCGACCGCTCGACACCAACCCCGACGTGCACACCACGGTGTCCCTCGGATGGGTACGGGCCGTCGACCACCCGGGCGAGGCCCTGTCCGCGCTCCTGCGCCGCGCAGATGAGGCCATGTACGCGGCCAAGCGGTCCGGCCGGTCCGGTCCCCGCAGGGCCCGTCTGGGGCGCCTGCTGGGGTCGGTCGCCGGACGCCGTCCCGGACGACGCGGCGCCGCATGAGCACCCTGCCGGTCTACCGATGGCACCTCGCCCCGGACGGATACGCCACCCGCCGCCAACTCCGAGCGCGCAACCTGCGCCCCGGTGGTCAAGGCGTAGCAGCGCAGCTCGAACGGCCACGCCGCCGACGCGGTCCGCTGGTCGCCTACCTGTACCGGGTCGAGCTGGCCAAGCCGGTTCGGCCCATGACGCCCGCGAGGTGGGCGGCCCTGGAAAAGGCCAATGCCGCCCGCCGCGTGTGCCCCAAGTGCCGCCGCGACGCCGGATATGTAGTCCCGCCGTCCCTCGGCATGTGCGTGCCCTGCGCCTACCCCGAGGGACAGCGCGCCGCGTGATCTACAGGCTGTCGAGGAAGTTCAGGACGGCTTCCAGGATTCGCTTTTTGCGGCGGTGTGCCTTGCTGCAAAAGCGTCGCCTTCGCCACCGACTCTGTGGCTGCGGCACTGGCTGGCCGCACCACTTGCACGGCCGCGTCCTGGACTCGGATATGCCCATGCCACCCCCCGTAGCACCACGATCCGGCGGGGTCCGTCCGCCCACCTCCTACAGCGACGGACGGACCCTGCCTTTCCTCCCCTTGGAAGGGACGTTCAGTGAAGCACCCCGACGACGAGAACGAACTCTTCAACCGGCTCGAAGCCGACATGGCGGCCGACTCGCACGGCGAGGTGGTCGACCTGGACAAGGCCCGATCCGCCCGCGCAGAGTCGACAGACCCGGCCTCCCGACCCGGTGCCGACCGGTCGGCCGACTCCCGCCCGGGTGAGTCGGGTTCGGAGTCGGCCGACCCGACCGCGCGCGTGTCGGTCGACTCGCCGACGTTGAAGGCGGCCGGTCCGGGCTACCTCGGTCGGCTCGCCGCCGCGCAGCGCCGTCCGGTCGTCCCGGCGTGGCTGCGCTCCCTGGCGGAACTCAAGACAGCATCGGCATGGGTGGCCCGCCACTACGCCCACACGGCCGGGTACCACGCACTTCGCACCCCGGTCTACGCCGCGCGGCTCGCCTTTCAGGCCCCGACCGGCGCCGCCCGGTTCGTCGGAGGAACGATGCGGTGGGCAGCCGACCGCGAGGGCGAACCCGTCCGCCTCGCCGCCGTCCGCCGCGAGGACGCAGCCGAGTACCTCAAGCTGTCGCGGCAGCGTGACGGACGCGTGCGGCTGCGCACCCTGGTCACCGTGCTGGGGATGTTCATCGGACTTGGTACGGCGCTGGCCCTGTACGTGCTCGCCCCGGACTGGCTTCAGGCCGTGTCCGTGACCGCGCTCGTGATGGCGCTCGGGGCGGTCGGCCGCAAGGCGGACGCGCCGATCGTCCACCGGGCGGTGGAGCTGCCCAAGGCCACGAAACTCACCAGTGACATCGTGCTGCGGGCGCTCGGTGCGCTGGGCATTACGGCGATCAACCAGGCTCAGGCCAAGGGGCGGGACGGGTTCGAGTTCACGGCCCCGATCACCCGCGACGGCCCCGGTTGGCGGGCGCAGGGCAACCTGCCCTTCGGCGTGACGGTCGCGGACGTGATGGACCGTCGCGACCGGCTCGCCTCCGGTCTGCGCCGCCCGCTGGGCTGCGTGTGGCCGGAAGCGGCGTCGGAGGAGCACCCCGGGCACCTGGTGCTGTGGGTGGGCGACCAGGACATGAACAAGGCCAAGAAGCCGGCATGGCCGCTGGCCAAGGCCGGGACGGTCGACCTGTTCAAGCCGGTCGCGTTCGGCACCGACCAGCGCGGACGCTGGGTCGACATCACCCTGATGTTCATCGCCGGCATCATCGGCGCGATCCCGCGCATGGGCAAGACGTTCCTGCTGCGTCTGCTGCTGCTCATCGCCGCCCTGGACCCGCGGGCGGAACTACACACCTACGACATGAAGGGCACCGGCGACCTCGACCCGGTCGGCGACGCCGTCTCGCACCGGCACGCGGCCGGCGACGACGACGAGGCCATCGGCTACGCCCTCGCCGACTTCCGCGCCCTGCGCGAGGAACTGCGGCGCCGGGTCAAGGTCATCCGCTCCCTGCCCCGGGACATCTGCCCGGAGAACAAGGTGACCAGCGCACTCGCCGACAAGCGGTCTCTCGGTCTGCACCCGATCGTCGTGGGGGTGGATGAGTGCCAGGTGCTGTTCGAGCACCCCGAGCACGGCAAGGAGTTCGAGGAGATCGCCACCGACCTGGTCAAGCGCGGCCCCGCCACCGGAATCGTGCTGCTGCTGGCCACGCAGCGCCCGGACGCCAAGTCGCTGCCCACCGGCATCTCCGCCAACGCGGTGGCCCGCTGGTGCCTGAAGGTCATGGGCCAGACCGAGAACGACATGGTGCTGGGCACGTCCGCCTACAAGCGCGGCGTGCGGGCCACCATGTTCGCCTGGGGAGACAAGGGCATCCACTACTTCGTGGGCGAGGGTGCCGACGCCCGGATCGTCTCCTCCGTCTACGTCGACGGCCCCGGCGCCGACCTCATCGCGGCCCGCGCCCGCAAGGTCCGCGAGAAGTCGGGCCTGCTCACCGGCTACGCGGCCGGCGAGAGCGCGGAGGCGGTGACCGGGCCGTCCTACGACCTGCTCGCCGACATCCTCGCCGTCGTCCCCGCAGCGCAGGCCAAGGAGTGGTCCGAAACCGTGGTGGCCAGGCTCGCCGAACTGCGCCCGGACGTCTACGACGGATGGGAGCCCGACGCGCTCGCCGCCGCGCTCAAGCCGCACGGCATCGCCACCATCCAGGTCGGCCGCCGGGTGGACGGAAAGGTCGTCAACCGGCGCGGCATCGACCGCTCCCACATCACGACCGCGATTGCGGAGCGTGACGGAAAGCGGGACGCGGGCTGACCTTCGGGGTCGCTAACGATAGCGGCACGCCCCGCTAACGTTAGCGGCCCCGCTAGCACTGCAAACCTGCGTTGATCAGGCCGCTAGCGGATAGCGGCCCACCTGCGGAAACCCCCGAATCCCGCCCGGAGGGCCCCTCATGACCTCCATCCTCCTTGCTATCGCCTGCCTGCTCACCGTCACGCTCGGTTACGGCGGGCTGTGTGCGGCCTCGCCGTTCGGCGACTGCCGCAAGTGCCGTGGCATGGGCCACGCCCTCAAGACCGACCGCAAGGGACGGCTCAAGCGCGGCAAGGACTGCCGTCGCTGCAAGGCCACCGGCAAGCGCATACGCGTCGGCCGCTGGCTCTACAACCGCTGGGCGCGCATCTACCGCGCCGGCACCGACACCCCTCGCCCGGAAGGCTTCCGATGATCCTCAACATCTCCGCCGTCCTGCTCTTCGGCGCCGCCTCCGCATTCGCCGTCAAGACCAAGTCCGCCGGCGGCGGCGCCGCCCTGGTCCTGTTCCTGTTCGGGTTCTTCGCCGCCGGGACCGGCGCGTACGAGCCCATCCACAACGTCGTGCAGGCGTCCGCCGAAGCCCTCGCCGCACTCGGCAACTGAGAGGAGACAACGACCATGAACGAACCCACCCGCAACCCGGCCGCACGCGACACGGCGGCCGTGGAAGTCCACTACCCCACCCCGCTCGCGCCCGTTCACGCGGCGCCGCTCCTGCCGGTGCAGCCCGGGGCGATCCCGGCCGTGGCGAGCGTCGTCCTGCCGGACGGCCGCGTCGTCACCGGCTACGCCGTCAGCCCCACGCAGCCCGACCCGGTCGCCATCCGGCCGGTCGTGTCCCGCACGGCGGTGAACGTCGCTCTCGGAGGCGTCGGGTTCCTCGCCGTGTGCGGCGGACTGCTGCTGCTGACCACGTTCATCACCGCACTCACCGCGCTGATCACTCAGCTCATCGTCCTGGCGGCTGTGATCTTCGGCGGGTGGATCGCCGTGCAGATCTTCAGCACCCGCCCCACGGGCGGCGGCAACACCTTCCACATCCGCAAGGCGACGTTCAAGCGCAACCACTTCAACGGTCAGTAGCTATGCCCGTGGGCGGCAGCACTCCCGGACAAGGACAGCCCGCCGCCCACGGTCTCCGATCCCGACGTTGCAGAACAGGAGACCTACAGCATGACCGAACCACGTGCTTTCGGCGAGGGCCCCATGGTCCTGGCTACCCGATCGGGGCGAGTGCTGCCCCGGCCGCGTCTGTTGGATCTGTTCTCGTGCGCCGGCGGCGCCGGCAAGGGGTACGAGGACGCCGGGTTCGAGGTGGACGGATGCGATGTCGCCCACCGCCCGAACTACCCCTTCCCGTACCACCACGGCGACGCCCTCGCCTATCTCGCCGCCCTGATCGCGTCGGGCGAGATTCGCCGGTACGTGTTCGTCCATGCCTCGCCGCCGTGTCAGGGCAAGTGTGCTCTGACCGTGGGGACCAACCGGTCTCAAGGGTGGGGCGGCACGCACGAAGACCTCGTGGCCCCCACTCGTGATCTGCTCGAACAGACCGGCCTGCCGTACGTCATCGAGCAGCCCAACGGCCGCGCGGAGATCCGCAAAGACCTCACCCTGTGCGGTGAGATGTTCGGTCTCGGGGTGATCCGGCACCGCAACTTCGAGTTGGGCGGCTGGACCGCCGAGCAGCCGGCGCACGTCCCCCACCGTGGCCGGGTGCGCGGGTGGCGGCACGGCGAGTACTTCGACGGCCCGTACGTCGCCGCGTACGGCAATGGCGGCGGCAAGCCCACCGTTCCCGAACTCCAGACCGCCATGGGCATCACGTGGACCGACGTGCGCGAGGAACTCACCGAGGCCATCCCGCCCGCCTACACCGAGCACATCGGCCGCGCTTACCTCGCGGCGACCGAGACGCTGGGGGTGGCGGCATGAGCGTGACGCCCGAACCCCTGCACGTCGCCCTCGCCCTCGCGGCGGCCGGTGTCCCGGCGCTGCCGTTGCGGCAGGGCAAGGCGCCGTTCGGCAACTGCCGCATCTGCAAGGACAGTGCCTGCGGTGACCGGCCCAACATGAAAGCCGCGGGCCCTTGCCGATGCCCTGCGCCCTGCCACGGATGGGCCGCCGCCACCACCGACCCGCACGTCCTCACCTCGCCCGCATGGGCCCCGGCATGGCGCCACGCCGTGGCGGTCGCCTATCACCCCGGCGGGGCCGGGGTGACTGTGGTCGACCTGGACCACGCGGCGGCGGTCGCATGGGCCCGCGAGACCCTGCCAGCCACCCGCACCGTGCCGACGACACGGGGCGAGCACTGGATCTACCAGGGGGCCATGCGCTCGTCCAACGCGGTCCGGCCGGGCGTAGACGTCAAATCTCTTATGCAGTACGCCCGTTGGCTGGGGCCCGGGACCGGCCGCATGGTCGACCTGCCGGCGGCCGTGCGCGCCCTCGCGGTGAAGGAAGACACCACCCCCGCGCGCAGCGAGGTGGTCTATTCTCTCCCGGCACGCGCCACCTGGGACCGGACGGTCGCCACCGGGTGCCGCCACACCGAGCGCTACGTACGCACCGGCCTGGAACGCGGCCTCGCCCTCGTACGGGCCCGTATCGAATCCGGCGCCGGATCGCAGGCGTTCGGCGTCGCCCGGTTCCTCGCGGCCCAGCACGCTCGGTGCCCGGGTCCGTGCGGACTGACTGTGATCGGGGAGGAGATCGTGGCCGCCGCAGTCTCGGTCGGTGTCCCCGAGGCCTACGCCCGTCGCGCCGTCGCCAACGGCCTTGAGGCGGCCCCGGAGCGTGCCGCATGAACAATGCATCCCATAACCCCAAAAACAGTCGTCAGGGCGCCGTGCAGGGCCCGCTACGGCCGTCCGTGGGCGAACCGAAGGATGCCGCCCGTCAGGGCGTCCGAATCGCTGTTCGCTCTAACCCGGGCACAGTCACCGTCACCGGCATCCAACCGGGCCTTGAGATCCGGTGCGAGGGCGTGACGGTCGCGGACTGGCTCTGCGCATGTGGGCACCACGAACGCGCCCGGGGCCGTGCCGCCGTCATCGCCCTGCAAGCCCGCGTCATCGTCGGCATCTGCCCCCACACCACCACCGAAGGGAGGGCAGCCGCATGAACACACAGCCTGTGGACAACGCCGAACTATGGGCCGGACTGCCCACCCTGGAAGAACGGCCCGGCGAGGACGACACGGCGCCGGACGTGTGGGAGGACCCCATCCCTCTCACCGGCCGCCGCGAGCGTCCGCCGTTCCCCGCCCACGTCTTCCCCACCTGGCTGGGGGAGTTCGTGGCGGCCGTCGCGGAGGAGACACAGACCCCGGTCGACCTCGCCGGATCGATAGCCCTCGCCGTGCTCGCCACGGCCGCCGGCGGCCGCTCAGTCGTCCACGTACGCGGCAACTGGCGTGAACCCACCAACCTCTACACCGTGGTCGCGCTCCCGCCCGCCAACCGCAAGTCCGCCGTGTTCGCCCTGCTCACCAACCCCCTGTACGAGGCGGAGAAACAACTCAAAGCCGCGATGAAGCCCGTCATCGTCGAGGCGGAGGTGACCGCGAGGCTGGCCAAGGAAGCGGCCGACCGGGCCGCCGCCAAGGCAGCATCCGCCGACACGGAGAAGCGGGAACAGATGGTGGCCACGGCCGTCGGCCTCGCGCAAACCGCCGACACGCTCACCGTCCCCGCCGAACCGGTCCTGCTCGCCGACGACTCCACACCCGAGACCGTCACCTCACTCATGGCCGAACAGGGCGGCCGGCTGTCCGTGATGAGCGCTGAGGGCGGCATCTTCGACATCATCGCTGGACGCTACTCCGGGGCCCCCAATATGGAGGTCTTCCTGAAAGGGCATGCCGGGGACCGGCTGAGGGTCAACCGGCAGACCCGCCGCGAGTACATCGACGCCCCCGCCCTGTCCATCGGCCTCGCCGTCCAGCCCGACGTGCTGCGCGACATCGGCAAGGTGAAGGGGTTCGACGGACGCGGACTGCTGGCCCGCTTCCTGTACTCCCTGCCCCCGTCCACGGTCGGTGAGCGGAAGATCCTCACCGACCCCATCCCCGGACAGACCGCCGCCACCTACACCCAGCGCGTCGTCGACCTCACACTGTCTCTCGCAGGATGGACCGACCCCGCCCTCATACAGCTCAGCCCAGAAGCAGACACAGCCCTGATCGCCTATCAGAAGCGCATTGAGCCACAGCTCAAGGGGCGCGGTGGCAAGCTGGGCCACATCTCCAACTGGGCCGGAAAACTCGCCGGGGCGACCGCCCGCATGGCCGCGCTGCTGCACCTTGCCGAGCACGGCGGCAACGGCTACGCCCACCCGGTCACCGAACACACCATGGCCGCCGCGATCGAGCTGGGGGAGTACTACACCGCCCATGCCCTCGCCGTGTTCGACGTCATGGGTGCGGACCCGGTCCTGTCTCGGGCCCGCAGCGTGCTGGAGGCACTGAGGGACAACCGGTGGGAGGACGTCAGCCGACGGGACGTCTTCACCGCCCTGTCCCGCAGCGAGGTCCCGACCGTCGCCGACCTCGAACCCGCCCTCGCGCTGCTGGAAGACCACGGATACCTGCGGTCCTACCAACCCGAGCGCACCGGCAAGCGCGGACGTCCCCCGGCGCCCCGCCTCGCCGCCCACCCCAGCCTGAGGGACAGCGGCCGGTGACCACCGGCCGCGCCCCCAACCCCTCCCGCACAAACCGCAAAATCCGCAGAAAAGCCCGGACCCCTCGCTGACCTGCGGCGGGACCCTCGCCCGGCATCGGCGAGGGGCCTGCCGCACAATCCCGCGATATTCCGCAAAAAACCGAGCACCACCCCCGCGCTGGGACCGGCGACCGGCCGCCCCTGATTTTTGCGGAATATCGCGGGTTTCTGCGGAGCACTGCCCATCACCACCCGCACACCGCATCACCGCAGGTCAGAAACCATCCCCCGCTTTTCTGCGGATTTTGCGGTTTGTGCGGCGGCACTTGCCCATGAACTCAGCCCCACGGAGTGAGCCTTGGACGAACACGCCACCCTCCCCGCCCCCGCCGACGACGACGCGACCCTCGTACTCCTCAAGGTTGAAGAGGCTGCCCGCCGACTCCGCATCGGCCGGACGACATGCTTCGCGCTCATCCGCACCGGAGAGCTGGAGTCCGTCATGGTCGGCGGTCTCCGCAGGGTCCCGGTCGATGCGCCGGCCGCGTACGTGACCCGTCTCCGCACCGCCCACCGCGCCGCTTGACGACGCCCGGGGCGGCGGCACTCCCGGACAGGACAACCCGCCGCCCCGGTCCCCATCCCGACACCGAGAAGCAGGAGTCTGCCTGTGGCAGAAGAACAGAAGCGCACCCGACAGCCCAACGGCCGCAGCTCTATCTATTTGGGCAAAGACGGCAAGTGGCACGGCCGCGTCACGGTCGGCATCCGAGATGACGGCACGCCGGACCGCCGCCACGTCGAACGCAAGACCCGGGCCGAAGTGACGGACGCCGTACGTGAGCTGGAGAAGCAGCGCGATGCCAAGACCGTGCGGAAGCCGGGCAAGGTTTGGACCGTCAAGACGTGGCTGACGCACTGGATCGAGAACGTTGCGCCCCTCGCCGTCAACGACAACACCATGGTCGGGTACCGCGTCGCCGTGCGGAAGCACCTAATCCCGGGCTTGGGGGCTCACCGTCTCGACAGGCTCAAGCCCGAGCACATCGAGGTGTTCTACGCGAACATGCAGGCCAACGGCAGCAAGCCGGGCACCGCCCACCAGGTGCATCGCACTTTCCGAACCGCCCTCAATGAGGCCGTACGGCGAGGGCACCTCGGCAAGAACCCCGTTCAGTTGGCCAAGGCCCCGAAGACGGGGGAGTACGAGGTGGAGCCCTACAGCGTCCGCGAGGTACAGCGGTTGCTCAAGGCCGCTGACCAGCATCGCAACTCCGCACGGTGGGCCGTCGCCCTCGCCCTCGGACTGCGTCAAGGCGAGGTGTTGGGGCTGAAGTGGGAGGACGTGGACCTTGAGGGTGGGTTCCTCGTTGTCCGCCGTAGTCGCCACCGGCCGCAGTACGCCCACGGGTGCGCGGAGCCCTGCGGACGCAAGGCCGCCGGGTACTGCCCGGAGAGGCGCCGAACCAACCCGGAGTTGTCCACCACCAAGTCCCGTGCCGGCCGTCGTGCCGTCGGTCTCCCCGAACAGCTTGTTGACCTATTTCGGGTCCACCTTGAGGTCCAAGAAGAGGAACGAAAGGCAGCCGGGAAGCGCTGGGAAATGAACGGCTTGGTCTTCCCGGATGAGCACGGTCGCAGTCCGTCACACCGTCGGGACTGGGCTGAGTGGAAGGCTCTGTTGCGAGAGGCGGAGGTTCGGGATGGACGTCTGCACGACGCACGCCACACGGCTGCCACGGTCCTGCTCATCCTCGGTGTGCCCGAGCGTGCAGTCATGGGACTCATGGGGTGGTCGACCACCGCAATGGCAGCTCGATATCAGCACATGGTTGATGCGGTACGAGCTGACGTTGCGAGGCAGGTCGACGGGCTTATCTGGCAGTCAGAAGCCGACCGGCTGTAAGGGACAAGCTGGCTGACCTGTAAAACCGCAGGTGAGCTAGTCGGAATCCAAATAATAGATTCACCCAAACGGCCTAAGGGTCTTACCTCTTTGGAGGGACCCTCAGGGGCGGCTGTGCGTGCACGCACATCTATTCGTCCAGCTGAGAGGCGCAATACGCCCCACGGCGCTCCCGCATGTGCACGCACGCACATTGGGGACTCGTAATCGGGTTGGTTAAATCCTCGCAGCTGAGCGGGGGGCTATGAAAACGCCCAGGCGTCGCAAACCAACGGGTGCACACCCCCCGCTCAGCAATCCCCTGCACTGCAATGCGAGGAGGACGTATCCGTTGTCACACATCAGGCAGCCAATCGCAAACCTTGTGCCACGCGTTCGAGCCGTCTGGGGCCGCATGCTGCACGGCTGCTGGAGACTCAAGGCTGTAGGGGCGCGTCTGGACCGAGCTCTGCACCGACGCAGGCGGTTGCTCTCGGAGGAGGTGCTGAAGGGCGCCGCCCGTCAGCTGGGCTCAGTCTGCGTCGCCATCGTTTGGTGGTGGTGGACACACAGGTAGAACGTGTTGAAGCACACGCGCGACTGAGCGACCGTCTGCCAGCTGGTTACCAGGGCGTGTGCAGAGCAACTGAGACGGAAACTGAGACGGACGGCCAGAAGGACGGCACCCCTGGAGGGTGCCGCCCTTCTGTTTTCCCTGGTCACAAACCAGAGGCCGTGGCGGGAATTGAACCCACGTACCTCGCTTTGCAGGCGAGTCCCTAAGCCACTCGGGCACACGGCCAGGTCGGGAGTGGGGTGTTCGCCCCGTTCCGAACTTGGTAGGTCGACCGTACGGGTGGGGTGAGGAGGGGCTCAAGGGGGACGCGGGGGCTGCAATGGGACTGCCACACGCCGTTCATGAAACGGGAGTGCGGGGCGGTGGTCGTAGGACCATCGTCCCGGGCGCGGACCCGTCTTCCGACAGGGGTCAATGTCGGTTGTGGACCTTACGCTGGCCCTCATGGCTGCCCTCGAACCCCGCGACACCGGTGTCGCCGACGATGACCCGCCGTCCCGTCCCACCGCAGCTGCCGCCGTGGAGCGTGCCGCAGAGAGCGGCGATCCCGGCGGGACCGTTCTCGGGCGTTCCTACCGGGCCCTCACCATCGGGATCGTCTCCGTCGTGCTGCTCATCGCCTTCGAGGCGACCGCCGTGGGGACCGCGATGCCGGTGGCGGCGCGGGAGCTCGACGGGGTGGCGCTGTACGCGTTCGCGTTCTCCGGGTACTTCACCACCAGCCTGTTCGGGATGGTGTTCGCCGGGCAGTGGTCGGACCGGCGGGGGCCGCTCGGGGCGCTGGGCGGTGGCATCGCGGCCTTCGCGGCCGGGCTGCTCCTCTCCGGGAGCGCCGGGGGCATGTGGGTGTTCATCCTCGGGCGGGCCGTGCAGGGGCTCGGCGGAGGGCTGGTGATCGTCGCCCTGTACGTCGTCGTCGGACGGGCCTACCCGGAGCGGCTGCGGCCCGCGATCATGGCCGCGTTCGCCGCCTGCTGGGTCGTGCCGTCCGTGGTCGGGCCACTGGCCGCCGGTGCGGTGACCGAGCAGCTGGGGTGGCGGTGGGTCTTCCTCGGGATACCCGCCCTCGTGGTGCTTCCGCTGGCGCTCGCGCTGCCCCAGATACGGCGGCGGGCGGGCGGCCCCGTGGAGGGCATGGCCGCGGGCGCCTTCGACCGGCGGCGGATCCGGCTCGCCCTCGGGATCTCCCTCGGCGCCGGACTGCTCCAGTACGCCGCCCAGGACCTGCGGCCGGTCTCCCTCCTCCCCGGCGCCGCGGGCATCGCGCTGCTCGTGCCCGCCGTGCTCGGGCTGCTCCCGCGCGGCACCTGGCGGGCGGCCCGCGGGCTGCCGTCCGTCGTGCTGCTGCGCGGGGTGGCCGCGGGGTCCTTCATCGCCGCCGAGTCCTTCGTGCCGCTGATGCTCGTGACGGAGCGGGGCCTGAGCCCGACCCTCGCCGGGTTCTCGCTCGCGGCCGGCGGGGCGACCTGGGCGCTGGGGTCGTGGGTGCAGTCGCGGCCGTGGGCGGAGCCGTACCGGGAGCGGCTGATGGCGCTCGGGATGGTGCTGGCGGCTGCCGCCATCGCCACCGCGCCCAGTGTCCTGGTCCACTCCGTGCCCGTCTGGACCGTGGCCGTCGCCTGGGGCTTCGGGTGTCTGGGGATGGGGCTGGTGATCGCCGCCTCGAGCGTGCTGCTGCTGAAGCTGTCCGCCCCCGAGGAGGCCGGGGCCAACTCCGCCGCCCTCCAGATCTCGGACGGGCTGTCCAACGTGCTGCTGCTGTCCGCGGGAGGTGCCGCCTTCGCGGCGCTCGGCGGCGGGAGCGTGGCGCATACGGCGTCGGCCACGGCCACGGGCGCGGCGTCCGCCGGTTCGCACCCGGCCGCCTTCGCCGCCGTCTTCCTGCCGATGGCGGCCGTCGCGCTGTTCGGGGCCTGGGTGACGACGCGGCTGCGGGCGGAATCGCGATAGAACCAAGTGGTACCGGCCGGTACCGGCCGGTACCGTCGAGGCATGGCCGGACTGAACCTGCGCTTCACGGACGAGGAACTCGACGCCCTGCGTGAGCGCGCCCAGGCGGAGGGACGCAGCATGCAGGCCTTCGCGCACGACGCGGTGCTCAAGGCCGTGCACGAGCACGCGCGGCTCTTCGAGGAGGCCGCCGAGCACGTGCTGCGGGCCAGCGCCGAGTTGAACCGGAGGCTCGCCTGATGCATTACCTCACGCTGCCCGAACTGCTGAACCTCACCCGGCGGCTCGAGGCGGACGAGGTGCGCGACTACGGACTGCTGGACTCCGCCCTGGCCCGCCCCCGGTCGAGTGTGTTCGGGCAGGACGCCTACCCGGACGTGTGGCGGAAGGCCGCGGCGCTGATGGAGTCCCTGGCCCGCAACCACGCTCTCGTCGACGGCAACAAGCGCATCGCCTGGTACGCGACCTGGGTCTATCTGCACCTGGCCGGTCATCCGCTGGACGTGGACTTCGATGTGGACGAGGCCGAGCGGTTCGTGCTGGACGTGTGTCAGGGCGCCCTCGAGGTGCCCGGGATCGCGGCCCGGTTGCCGCGCTTCGCGCGCTGAGCCGCCGCCGCCCGTCCGCTGTGACCTGAGTCCCACCCGCGCACGACCCGGCCTTGTTCGCTCGTTGACGGCGCCGGGCCGCCGGTAGGGTGGCCCGGTTGTCATACACAGCCGAGAGCCCCGAACCCGGAGACCGTGACTACCACCGCCGCTTCCTCCACCTCCCACTCCCACCACCTGTCACCGGCCTTCCCGGGCCGAGCCCCCTGGGGCACCGCGAGCAAGCTGCGGGCCTGGCAGCAGGGGGCGATGGAGAAGTACCTCCAGGAGCAGCCGCGCGACTTCCTCGCCGTCGCCACACCCGGCGCCGGCAAGACGACCTTCGCGCTCACCCTCGCCTCCTGGCTGCTGCACCACCATGTCGTGCAGCAGGTGACCGTGGTCGCGCCGACCGAGCATCTGAAGAAGCAGTGGGCGGAGGCGGCCGCGCGGATAGGGATCCGGCTGGACCCCGAGTACAGCGCGGGCCCGCTCAGCAAGGACTACCACGGCGTCGCCGTGACGTACGCGGGCGTCGGCGTCCGTCCGATGCTGCACCGCAACCGGAGCGAACAGCGCAAGACCCTCGTCATCCTCGACGAGATCCACCACGCCGGTGACTCCAAGTCCTGGGGCGAGGCCTGTCTCGAGGCCTTCGAGCCCGCGACCCGTCGCCTCGCGCTCACCGGTACGCCGTTCCGCTCCGACACCAATCCCATCCCCTTCGTCACCTATGAAGAGGGCAACGACGGGATTCGGCGGTCGGCCGCCGACTACACCTACGGGTACGGCTCGGCGCTCGCCGACCAGGTCGTCCGGCCCGTCATCTTCCTCTCCTACAGCGGAAACATGCGCTGGCGGACCAAGGCGGGGGACGAGATCGCGGCGCGGCTCGGCGAGCCGATGACCAAGGACGCGATCAGTCAGGCCTGGCGTACGGCGCTGGACCCGCGCGGCGAGTGGATGCCGAGCGTGCTGCGCGCCGCCGACCAGCGGCTCACCGAGGTCAGGAAGGCCATCCCGGACGCCGGTGCGCTCGTCATCGCCTCCGACCAGGAGTCGGCGCGCGCCTACGCCAAACTGATCCGGGAGATCACCGGGACGAAGGCGACGCTCGTCCTGTCCGACGACACCGGCGCGTCCAGCCGCATCGACGACTTCAGCGGCAGCAACGACCGCTGGATGGTCGCGGTGCGGATGGTGTCGGAAGGTGTCGACGTGCCCCGGCTCGCGGTCGGGGTGTACGCGACGACCATCTCCACGCCCCTCTTCTTCGCCCAGGCCGTCGGGCGCTTCGTGCGGTCCCGGCGGCGCGGCGAGACCGCCTCCGTCTTCCTCCCGACCGTGCCCGATCTGCTCACCTTCGCCAACGAGATGGAGGTCGAGCGCGACCACGCCCTCGACAAGCCCAAGAAGGAGGGCGAGGAGGATCCGTACGCCGAGTCCGAGCAGGAGATGGACGAGGCGAACAAGGAGCAGGACGAGGACACCGGCGAGCAGGAGCAGTTCGCCTTCGAGGCGCTGGAGTCCGAGGCCGTCTTCGACCGGGTGATGTACAACGGCGCCGAGTTCGGCATGCAGGCCCACCCGGGAAGCGAGGAGGAGCAGGACTACCTCGGCATCCCGGGGCTGCTGGAGCCCGACCAGGTGCAGATGCTGCTCCAGAAGCGCCAGGCCAAGCAGATCGCGCACAGCAAGAAGCGGCCGGACTCCGAGGCCGATCTGCTGGAACTGCCGGCCGAGCGGCGGCCGGTCGTCTCGCACAAGGAGCTGATGGAGCTGCGCAAGCAGCTCAACACGATGGTCGGGGCGTACGTCCACCAGAGCGGCAAGCCGCACGGTGTGATCCACACCGAGCTGCGGCGGGTCTGCGGCGGGCCGCCGAGCGCGGAGGCGACGGCGGGGCAGCTGCGGCAGCGCATCGCCAAGGTGCAGGAGTGGGCGACCCGGATGAAGTGAGGCCTCGTCCGGGCCCCCGGTCCCTGACGGGGGCGCGAGCCACGACGTCACGCTCCGTACGTATCGGGATAAATGCAAGTAGTCCATACCGGCCACTGACCGGATTCTGGACGGAGCCTTCCGCTCAGCGAACCTGCTTCGCTACTGTCCCGCTACGCACACGCCCCGTGGCAGCGCCGCCGCGGAGCGCAGCCGTGAAGCGACTGGGCCCGGACACGCCGGGCCCATCTGTCGATCGGCGGCCTCTGACGCGCGTCACTGACGGGACTCGGTGACGCATCCGCCGCGACGGAGGTTGCCGACCTCACCACTTAAGGAGTGGGCGTCGTGACCGCGGAGACCTCCCAGACGCTCGATCGAGGACTGAAGGTCCTCAAACTGCTGGCCGATACCGACCACGGGCTGACCGTCACCGAACTTTCCAACAAACTGGGCGTCAACCGGACCGTTGTGTACCGGTTGCTCGCCACACTGGAGCAGCACGCACTCGTACGGCGTGACCTGGGCGGGCGAGCCAGGGTCGGCCTCGGGGTGCTGAGGCTCGGCCGCCAGGTGCATCCGCTGGTACGGGAGGCCGCGCTGCCCGCGCTGCGGTCGCTGGCCGAGGACATAGGCGCGACCGCGCATCTGACCCTGGTGGACGGGACGGAGGCGCTTGCCGTCGCCGTCGTCGAGCCGACCTGGACGGACTACCACGTGGCGTACCGGGCCGGGTTCCGGCATCCGCTGGACCGAGGCGCCGCCGGCCGGGCGATCCTCTTCGCGCGGCAGAACCCGGCGCGGCCGGCCGACGAACCCGGCTACACGCTGACGCACGGGGAGCTGGAGGCCGGCGCGAGCGGGGCCGCGGCTCCGCTGCTGGGCGTGACCGGCGTCGAGGGCAGTGTGGGCGTGGTGATGCTGGCCGACGCGGTGCCCGAGCGGGTGGGGCCCCGGGTCGTGGACGCTGCGCGGGAGGTGGCGGAGGCACTGCGCTGACGCACCACGCCTGCGCACCACGCCTGCGCACCGTGCCGCCGGTGTGGGCGAGGCGTCGGGAGGTGCGCGGGGAGGGCGGGGAGCAGCCGGAGCAGGGGCTCGCGGCCGGCCGGACGACATCCAGCCGCGAGCCGGAACTCGTCGTCACGTTAGATTGACCTCGTGCTCTCACGCCTCTCACGCCCCAAGGCCCTCACCGTCTGCGCACTGCCGCTCGTGGCGCTGCTCGCGACGGCCGCGTTCGCGCCGCTGCCGTTCTCGGTGGCGCAGCCGGGCATGACGGCGAACGTCCTCGGCGAGAACAAGGGCACCCCGGTCATCACGATCACCGGCGCGCCCGTCCGGGACACGAGCGGGCAGCTGCGGATGACGACGATCGAGGCGACCAACCCCGACACGGAGGTCAGCCTCTCCGACGTCGTCGACGGCTGGTTCCGCACCGACCAGGCGATCATGCCGCGCGACTCCGTCTACCCCAGCGGGGAGAGCACCAAGGAGATCGAGCAGCACAACACCGAGCAGATGCGGCAGTCCCAGGACGCCGCGACCGAGGCCGCGCTGAAGTACCTCGACCGCAGCGACGACGGCATCAAGGTCACCCTGAAGCTGTCCGACGTGGGCGGCCCCAGCGCCGGGCTGCTGTTCTCGCTCGGCATCGTCGACAAACTCGACGGCGACGGCAGCGGCGGCGACCTGACCGGCGGCCGCACGATCGCCGGCACCGGAACCATCGAGGCCGACGGTACGGTCGGCGCGGTCGGCGGCGTGGCACTGAAGACGCAGGCCGCCCGGCGGGACGGGGCGACGGTGTTCCTGGTGCCGAAGGCCGAGTGCGCCGACGCCAAGTCCGAGCTGCCGAAGGGGCTTCGGCTGATCCCGGTCACCACCTTGAAGGGCACGGTGAGCGCACTGACCGCCCTGGAGAAGGGCAAGGGCTCGGTCCCGAGCTGTTAGCGGTCCGCTACCAGGCGACGGCCGGGTTGTTCGCCCCGGGCGCCGCGGCGGACCTCTTTGCAACGGCTCCTTTGGAAGTCGACCGGCGGAGTTCGCCCCGACTTCACGAACCCCGACTTCACGAACCCCTACTTCACGAACCCCTCCTTCTTCATCCAGTCCAGGGCCACCTGGTGGGGATCCTCCCCGTCGACGTCCACCTTGGCGTTCAGGTCCTGGGCCACCGTGTTGTCCAGCTTCTTCGTCACCGGGTCGATGACCTTCGCGATCGCCGGCCACTTCTTCAGCGCCTCGGAGTTGATCACGGGGGCCGCGTTGTAGTTGGGGAAGAACTTCTTGTCGTCGGCCATCACCACCAGGTTCATGGACTTGATGCGCCCGTCGGTGGTGAACACCTCCCCGTAGGTGCAGGTCCCCTTCTGGACCTGGGTGTAGATGATCCCGGTGTCCATCTGCGTGATCCGCGACGCGGAGACGGCCATGCCGTACGCCTTCTCCATGCCGGGCAGCCCGTCCGCGCGGTTGGCGAACTCGCTCTCCACGCAGAGCGTCACGGCCTTCGGGTCGGACTTCGACAGCGCGGCCACCTGCGACAGCGTCCTGGTGCGGTACTTCTTGAAGTTGGCCTGGTTCATGGCCAGCGCGTACGTGTTGTTCAGCCTCGACGGAGGCAGCCAGGTCACGCCGTTCTTCAGGTCGGCGTCGTGCACGGCCTGCCACTGCTGCTGCGGGTCGGTGATGGGCTCGCTGTTGCCCTGGTAGGTGATCCAGGCGGTGCCCGTGTACTCGTACATGGCGTCGGCGTCGCCGTTCCTGACCGCCTCGCGCGAGCCGATGGAGCCCTGGATGCCGGTGCGGTCCAGGACGTCCGCGCCGGCCGCCTGGAAGGCGATGCCCATCATCGCGCCGAGGATGAGGTTCTCGGTGAACGACTTGGACGTCACGGTGAGATCGGCGCCCTTGAGCGGCTCGCCCTGGCCGATCGACCCGGGCGAGACGTCGTCGACCATGGGGGAGCCGCTGGTGAGCCCGCACCCGGCCGGCCCACAGGTCAGTGCCACCAGCACCCCGGCGATCACCGGGCGGGAGCGCTTCACGAGTCCACCTCCAACCCCCGCGGCCGCAGCAGCACTTCGGCCAGTGAGGCCAGCCAGTCGACGAGCAGTGCCAGCGAGACGGTGAGGATCGAGCCCAGCACCAGCACCGGCATGCGCTGGTTGGTGATGCCGGTGGTGATCAGCACGCCCAGGCCGCCGCCCCCGCCGAAGGTCGCCAGGGTCGCCGTGCCGACGTTGAGGACGAGGGCCGTCCGCACGCCGGCCAGGATCAGCGGGACGGCCAGCGGCAGCTCGACCTTGCGGAGCACGCCCAGCGCGGACATCCCGATGCCGCGGGCCGCCTCCAGCAGCGTCGGGTCGTTCGACTTCAGGCCCGCGATGGTGTTCGCGAGCACCGGCAGGATCGCGTAGGCGATGATGCCGATCAGGGCGGCTTTCGTGCCCGTACCCAGCCAGATCACCAGCAGGGCGAGCAGACCGATGGCGGGCGTCGCCTGCCCCATGTTGGCGACGGCCATCGCGAACGGTGTCGCTCTGCGCAGCGAACCCCGGGTCAGCAGGATGCCGAGCGGGATCGCGATGATCAGCACGAAGAAGGTGGAGATCACCGTGAGCTGCACCTGCTGCCACAGCGCCTTCGACACCTGCCCGTTCGACAGCGCGTTCTCCGAGATCGGGTCCAGGTCCGCCTGCTGGAACCACAGCCAGGTCGCGAGCAGCAGGGCGACGAGGAAGGCGGGCAGGAAGGTCAGTTTCTGCCAGGTGAGGCGACGGCGGGGCGGCGCCGGTGGGGTCCTGGTCTCCTGCAGCCCGTCCTCGGCCTCGTCCTGCGGCCCGGGAGTCCCGTCCGGGCCGGCGTTCTCGTGCAGGTCGGGGGTGCTCACGCTTTCGCCTCCCCGCCCGGGCCCTCCTGTTCCGCGTGCGTCTGCGCGGCCCGGGCCTCCTCCAGCTCGTGTTGGGCCTCCAGCGCCTCCAGCCGGTCGGCCTCCAGCAGCTCGTGCACGGAGTTCAGCAGCGTCTCCATGTCGACGACCCCGGTGTACTCGCCCCGCCGCCCGGTGACCGCGACCCGCCCGGTGTTGTCGGTCAGCACCGCCTCCAGCGCGTCCCGCAGGGTGGCGTCCTTCGTCACCGTGTCGCTGACCAGGGTTCCGGCCCGTGCCAGCGAGCCCCTGGCCCGCATCAGGTCCCCGCGGCGCAGCCACTTGTAGGGGCGTCTGCGCTGGTCGAGGAGCAGGATCTCGTTCGTACCGCTGGAGCGGAGCTTGTTGAAGATGGTCTGGAGCGGGTCGTCGACGGTCACCGTCGGGTAGTCGGTGATCTCCACGTCCCGTACCCGGCTCAGGTTGAGCCGCTTCAGCGCCGCCCCCGCCCCCACGAACCCGGACACGAAGTCGTCCGCCGGGTTGGTGAGGATCGCCTCCGGGGTGTCGAACTGGGCGATGTGCGAGCGTTCGCGCAGCACCGCGATCCGGTCGCCCAGCTTGATCGCCTCGTCGAAGTCGTGGGTGACGAACACGATCGTCTTGTGCAGCTCGTGCTGGAGCCGGATCAGCTCGTCCTGGAGGTGGTCGCGGGTGATCGGGTCGACCGCGCCGAACGGCTCGTCCATCAGCAGGACGGGCGGATCCGCCGCCAACGCCCGCGCCACACCGACCCGTTGCTGCTGCCCGCCGGACAGCTGGCGCGGATAGCGGCCGTGGAACTCGCCGGGGTCGAGCCCGACCAGGTCGAGCATCTCCTCCACCCGGTCCCGGATCCGGCCCTTCGGCCAGCCGATCATCTTCGGCACGAGCGCGATGTTCTGCGCGACCGTCATGTGCGGGAAGAGCCCGGACGACTGGATCGCGTACCCGACCTTGCGGCGCAGCTTCACCGGGTCGATGTCGGTGACGTCCTCGCCATTGATCCGGATCCGGCCGCCGCTCGGCTCGATCAGCCGGTTGATCATCTTCAGTGTGGTCGACTTCCCGCAGCCCGACGGGCCGACGAAGATGACGGTCTCGCCCGCCTTGATCTCCATGGTGACGTTGTCGACCGCGGGGTTGGGGTTGCCCGGATAGCGCTTGGTGAGGTTCACCAGCTCGATCGTCGCCCCGTGGGCGCCGCCCTCGGACTCGGTCTCAGACACGGATCCCCCTGGGAATCGTCAGCCGTCCGATGAGGACGTACGCGGCGTCGAACAGCAGGGCCAGGACGATGATGCCGAGCGTGCCCGCCAGGACCTGGTTGAGCGCGTTCTTGCTGCCGAGCGAGGCGATGCCGCGGAAGATCTCGTTGCCCAGGCCGGGCCCGGAGGCGTACGCGGCGATGGCCGCGATGCCCATCAGCATCTGTGTCGAGACCCGGATCCCGGTCAGGATCGGCGGCCAGGCCAGCGGCAGCTCGACCCGCAGCAGCCGCATCGCCGAGGACATCCCGATGCCCTTGGCCGCGTCCACGAGCGTGGGATCGACGCCGCGCAGCCCCACGATCGCGTTGCGTACCACCGGCAGCAGTCCGTACAGGGTCAGCGCGATCACCGTCGGCGGTACGCCGAGCCCCACGAGCGGGATCAGCAGACCGATCATCGCGAGCGACGGGACGGTCAGGATCGCCGAGGTGCCGAGGGTGGCGAGGTTGCCCGCCCAGCCGCTGCGGTAGGTGACGACCCCGATCACGACGCCGATCGCGGTCGCCATGAGCATGCACTGGAAGACGAGGCTGGCCTGCTGGTAGGCGTCGGTGAGCAACTGCTGGTGACGGTTGCCCAGGTACTCCCAGAAGCTCACACGCCCTCACCGCCCCATGTCGACCGGACCCGGACCAGCTCCGGGTCAGGTCCGCTGGGTCAGGGCCTGTCCCGGTCGTCCTCGGCCGCCTGCTCCACCAGCGGGATGATCCGCAGCGGAACGGGGTTCTCCATCACGATCGCGGTGGAGGCCCGGACAATGCCATCAAAACCGACGACCAGGTCGATCACCCGCTGGAGATCGGCGTTGGAACGGGCCACCAGCCGGCACAGCATGTCCCCGCTGCCGGTCGTGGTGTGCAGCTCCAGCACCTCCGGCACGGTCCCCAAGTGGGCCCGTACGTCGGCTCCTTGCCCCTGCCGGATCTGAAGCGTGGCGAACGCCGTGACCGGATAGCCGAGCGCCGCCGGATCGACCTCGGGGCCGAATCCCCGGATGACTCCATTCGACTGAAGCCGGTCGAGCCGTGCCTGCACCGTCCCCCGGGCCACTCCCAGCCGCCGGGACATCTCCAACACCCCCAGGCGCGGTTCCCGGGCCAGCAGCACGATGATCCGGCCGTCCAGTCGGTCGATCGCCATACCCGCCCGCCTCCGAGATGGTCACCCTGTACAGAAAGCCGGTCGAAACCGCCGTACTGCTGAACACATTGCCCAGCGATGAAGCGAACTATTGCGCACCTTGCTGCCCGGCGCGAGGCTTCGGCTATGACGCAGACCACACACCACACTCCCGACACCGCCCGGCAGGCCGACCCCTTCCCGGTCAAGGGAATGGACGCGGTCGTCTTCGCCGTGGGCAACGCCAAACAGGCGGCGCACTACTACTCCACCGCCTTCGGCATGAAGCTGGTCGCCTACTCCGGACCGGAGACCGGCAGCCGCGAGACCGCCTCGTACGTGCTCACCAACGGCTCGGCGCGCTTCGTCCTGACCTCCGTCATCAAGGCCGCCACCAGCCACGGCCACTTCCTCGAGCGGCACGTGGCCGAGCACGGCGACGGCGTCGTCGACCTGGCCATCGAGGTCCCCGACGCGCGGGCCGCGTACGCCTACGCGATCGAGCACGGCGCCCGCTCGGTCGCCGAGCCGTACGAACTGAAGGACGAGCACGGCACCGTCGTCCTCGCCGCGATAGCCACCTACGGCGAGACCCGCCACACCCTCGTCGACCGCTCCGGCTACGACGGCCCCTACCTCCCCGGCTTCGCCGCCGCCGAGCCGATCGTCGAACCGCCCGCCCACCGCACCTTCCAGGCGATCGACCACTGCGTCGGCAACGTCGAACTCGGCCGGATGAACGAGTGGGTCGGCTTCTACAACAAGGTCATGGGCTTCACGAACATGAAGGAGTTCGTGGGCGACGACATCGCCACCGAGTACAGCGCCCTGATGTCCAAGGTCGTCGCGGACGGCACGCTCAAGGTCAAGTTCCCGATCAACGAGCCCGCCATCGCCAAGAAGAAGTCCCAGATCGACGAGTACCTGGAGTTCTACGGCGGCGCCGGCGTCCAGCACATCGCGCTCAACACCAACGACATCGTGCAGACGGTACGGACGATGCGGGCGGCCGGGGTCCGGTTCCTCGACACCCCCGACTCCTACTACGACACCCTCGGCGAGTGGGTCGGCGACACCCGCGTCCCCGTCGAGACCCTGCGCGAGCTGAAGATCCTCGCCGACCGCGACGAGGACGGCTATCTGCTCCAGATCTTCACCAAGCCGGTCCAGGACAAGCCGACCGTCTTCTTCGAGATCATCGAACGGCACGGCTCGATGGGCTTCGGCAAGGGCAACTTCAAGGCCCTGTTCGAGGCGATCGAGCGCGAGCAGGAGAAGCGCGGCAACCTGTAACGCTCTGACTGCGCGTGACGGCGCTGATCACCCGCGACGCGTCGATCGGGAGGGCGGCGGTGCGAGCCCTACTCGGGCAGCTCGGCCGGGGCCGGTTCGCCGCCCAGCCGGGCCACCGCCGCCCGGGCCACCGGGCCGAGCAGCGGCGAGAAGTACGGGTTGATCCGCAAGGCCTCCTGGAGGTGCCGCCGGGCCGGCCCCGGCATCTCCAGCTCCCGCTCGATCATGCCCCGGTGGTACATGTACGGCGCGCTGTGCACGGCGCCCCCGTGCACCCGGTCGGTGGCGATCATGGCGAACTTCAGCGCCTCCTTGTCGTCCCCGGCCCGGTGCAGCGCCCAGCCCAGCGCGTCCGCGACGGCGATCCCCGGCTGCAGGCGCCACTCGGCCCGCAGCCGCCGTACCGCCGAGGCCGGATCCCCGTGGTCGGCCTCGAACCGGCCGAGCACCAGCTGCCCGTCCACCCCGCCCGTCGCGTCCTGCCGCACCCGGGCCCGCAGCAGGTCGTACTGCACGCGCGCCGCCTGCGTGAGCCCCAGCGACTCGTACAGCTCGCCCAGTTCCAGCGCGTAACCCGGCGACGGCTGCTTGGCGAGCGCCACATGGTAGGCGTTCAACGCCTCCGAGGTCCGCCCCAGGGCCGCCAGCGCCCGCCCCTGCCCGGCCTGCGCGGCCCGCTGGTCGGGGTCGATCCTGACCGCCTCCTGGAAGTGCCGCAGGGCGTCCGCCCGCTCACCGCGCTCCCAGGCCAGCTGCCCCGCCCGCTCCAGCCAGGCCGCCTGCTCGGCGGGGGAGGAGGCACCGGCCGCCGCGTCGGCCAGCGCGGCCTGCGCGTCCTCACGCCAGCCCCGGTCCCAGTAGACGCCCGCCGCCCGGGCCCGCACGGCAGGACCGGAGTGCAGCGCCGTCAGGGAGTCGAGGGCCTTGCGGGCCTTCTTGTGGTCGCCGAGCCCGGTGTACGCGTCGATCAGCTGCGGATACGTCGTCCAGCGCTTCGGCGCCAGCCTGCGCGCGGCCTCGCCGAAGGACAGGGCCGCCCGGAAGTCACGGCGCGCGTTCGACAGCGCCGCCAGACCGTCGAGGGCCTCGGCGTTGGCCTTCGGGCGCACCTTCAGCGAGGTCCGCAGCGCCTGCTCGGCCTTCGGGTACAGGGCGGCGGCGTCGGCGGTGCGCCGGCCCTGCTCGAGGTAGGCCGTGCCGAGCACCGCCCAGGACCGCGCGTCCCGTGGATGCGCCCGCACCCGGCTCTCGCGCTCGTCGATCAGCACCGCCAGATCCGGCAACGCGGCCGGCACCCCCGCACGGACCGCCGTGCCCGCCTGCGCCCCCGGAGCCGCCGCGGGCGCCCGACGCACCGCGGGCTGCCCACCGGGCAGGCACAGCAGCACCCCGCCGCCCAGCGCGAGACACCCCACGAGCGAGCCGACGAGCAGCCGCCGGCGCAACCGGGAAACCGTGCCGGTGGCCGCGGGAGCCGCGTCGCCCGCGGCGGCCTCTTCGGGGGCGGTGCGCTCTTCGGCGGCGCGCTCTGCGTTCTCCATGGCGCTCACTGTGCGTCAGTACGACGACCGTATGACGTCAGCCGAAGGGTCGGGCGGACGGGGTTCACACCGATGGCCCCGGGTGCGAACCTGTGATCATGAGCCGTCACCTCGTCGACCGTCTGCTCGTCGGCCTGCCCCCCGAGGCCGTCCTCACCGACCCGGACATCACGGGCGCCTACGCCAACGACATGGCCAGTTTCTGCCCGGCCGGCCTCCCCGCCGCGGTGGTGCTGCCGCGCACCGTCGAAGAGGTCCAGCACGTCATGCGCACGGCGACCGAGCTGCGCGTCCCGGTCGTCCCGCAGGGCGCCCGCACCGGACTGTCCGGGGCCGCCAACGCCTCCGAGGGCTGCGTCGTCCTCTCCCTGACGAAGATGGACCGGATCATCGAGATCAACCCGGTCGACCGGATCGCCGTCGTCGAACCGGGCGTCGTCAACGCCGCGCTCTCCCGCGCGGTCAACGAACACGGCCTCTACTACCCGCCCGACCCCTCCAGCTGGGAGATGTGCACGATCGGCGGCAACATCGGCACCGCGTCGGGCGGGCTGTGCTGCGTCAAGTACGGGGTGACGGCCGAGTACGTCCTCGGCCTGGACGTCGTGCTCGCCGACGGCCGGCTGATGACCACCGGCCGCCGCACGGCGAAGGGCGTCGCCGGATACGACCTCACCCGCCTGTTCGTGGGCTCGGAGGGCTCGCTGGGCATCGTCGTCCGGGCAATCCTCGCCCTCAGGCCGCAGCCGCCGCGGCAACTGGTGCTGGCGGCCGAGTTCGCGTCCGGGGCCGCCGCCTGCGACGCGGTGTGCCGGATCATGGCCGGCGGACACGTCCCGTCCCTCCTCGAACTCATGGACCGTACGACGGTCAGAGCCGTCAACGAGCTGGCCCACATGGGGCTCCCGGAGACCACCGAGGCCCTGCTGCTGGCCGCCTTCGACACCCCCGACCCGGCCGCCGACCTCGCCGCCGTCGGCGCGCTGTGCGAGGCGGCAGGCTCCACCCAGGTGGTCCCCGCCGACGACTTCGCCGAGTCCGAACTCCTGCTCCAGGCACGGCGGTCGTCGCTCGTCGCCCTGGAGGCCGTCAAGGGCACGACGATGATCGACGACGTGTGCGTGCCCCGGTCCAGGCTCGGCGAGATGCTCGAGGGCGTCGAGCGCATCGCGGAGAAGCACCGGCTGACCATCGGGGTCGTCGCCCACGCGGGCGACGGCAACACCCACCCCACGGTCTGCTTCGACGCGGCGGACCCCGACGAGTGCCGGCGCGCCCGCGACTCCTTCGACGAGATCATGGGCCTCGGCCTGGAACTCGGCGGCACCATCACCGGCGAGCACGGCGTGGGCGTGCTGAAGAAGGAGTGGCTGGCACGCGAGATCGGCCCGGTGGGCGTGGAGATGCAGCGGGCGGTCAAGGCGGCCTTCGACCCGCTGGGCATCCTCAACCCCGGCAAACTGTTCTGACACCGCCGAGACTGCGACCGCGACCGCGACTGCGACTGCGACTGCGACTGCGACCGCGACCGGGACCGGGACTGTGACCGGGACCCGGGGCCGCGCCTCACTCCCCGTCCACGGACTCGTCCGACGGCCACGGGTCGCACAGCCACAGGTCGTCCGCGGGAGTCGGGGCGAGCAGCTCGGCCAGACCGTCGTCGATGCCGAGCTGCTCACCCTCGGCCCCCGGCGGCACCACCCGCAGCGTCCGCTCCAGCCAGGCCGACACCTGCGCCGCGGGCGCCTCGAGAAGCGCGTCCCCGTCGGGCGAACTCAGCGCCATCAGCACGACGCTGCGCCCCTCCACCTTCGTCGGCCACACCCGCACGTCCCCGTGCCCGCACGGCCGGAACACGCCCTCCACGAGCAGTTCACGGGCGAACGTCCAGTCGACCGGGTGCTCGGAGTTGATGTGGAAGGCGACGTGGACGGCGAACGGGTCGTCGCTGCGGTAGGCCAGCCGGGCCGGGACCGGGATGCTGCGCTCCGGCGACAGGATCAGCTTGAGCTCCAGTTCGCGTTCCACCACGGTGTGACGCATGTCGGTTCCCCTCTCGAGACGGACCTCGCGCGGACCCGCGGTGGGCCCGTACGAGTGGAGAGCGGCCCGGCCCGGAACCATTACGCGGGTTCGGAGAACTTTTTTCGGCGGGTTCCGGCCCCGGGCTTCGGCGGGCGTTCCGAACGTGTGAAGAGAGTGCACGGGGTTGCCCGGAAAGGGGCGGGTCCGACAGGACTGGCAGTGGGGCTTGCGTCGGTCTGATAGATGTGGAGCCCCCCATCCCACCCCCGAGCAG
Source organism: Streptomyces sp. NBC_00016 (assembly GCF_045040885.1). Classification (NCBI taxonomy): domain Bacteria; kingdom Bacillati; phylum Actinomycetota; class Actinomycetes; order Kitasatosporales; family Streptomycetaceae; genus Streptomyces; species Streptomyces sp. NBC_00016. The sequence goes on from NZ_CP108304.1 coordinate 6,060,943, forward strand.
ATACGGGACGACGGACATGAGCGCCCCAACCCCGGCACCCGGCGACGACAGGCCCCGCGAGGGGTACTACCCGGACCCGTCCATCCCTGGATACGTCCGGTACTGGAACGGTGCCTCCTGGGTACCGGGCACCAGTCGGCCGGCGCCCTCCGACGGCCGCCCGCTCACGCCCCCGTCCGGCTCGCCGCCGGCCTCCGTGGAGGAGACCGGCCCGCACTTCTTCGACGAGGACCCGGCACCCGCGGACCCGTACGGAGGCCGTCCCGAGCCCGCCTCCGCGTGGGGCGCCGACCGCGCCCACCAGTCCGGCTTCGGCGGCGACCAGGACCGCCGGGTCTCCTGGGGCGCCCCGCAGGGCGCCGACCCGAGGGTGCCCTCGCCCGCCCCGGCGCAGCCCGAGGGCCTGTCCACGAGCACGGACGGCACGTCGACGATCCCACCCGCGGAACCGGAGGAGGGTGCCGGCGCCGGGGACGTGGTCTCCGGGGGCACGTTCGTCTTCCGCCGGCCGACGGCGGGCGGCGGCGCCGCCCCCGCGTCCGGTACCTCCGGCCCCCCGGGGCTCGTCCCCGACGAGGGCACGGTCACCTTCCGCGCGCCGGCCCCGCGCACGGGCCACCAGGACGGCGCGTCCGGCGCGCAGCCGGCGGGCACGCCCGGCCCGGCGGGCAACGCGCCCGCGTTCCCCGCCGCCGCCCAGGGCCCCGGCCCCGCGTCGGCCCCCGGGATCCCTGGAGCCCCCGCGACCCCTGGGTCCGGCGCCCCCGCCCCAGCCTCCCCGGCTGCTTCCGCCGCCTTCGGCGCGCAGGGTCCGGTCGGGGCGCCGGCCGGTCCCGGCGCCGTCCCCGCCCAGCCCGGTTTCGGAGCGGGCAAGGCGGCCGCCGAGCGTGCGGCGGCGGATCAGCCCCCGGGCGTCCCGGCCCCGCAAGGCCCGGCCCGCGTCGCGGCCGCCGCACCGGTGCCCGCCCCCGCTCCTGCCCCAGCCCCAGCCGCTGCCCCCGCGCCCGTTCCGGCTCCGGCTCCGCAGGGCCCCGCGGGGTTCCCGGCCGCGCAGCCCGGCGCCCAGGCGCCCGCGTCCGCCCCCGTCCCCGTCCCCGTCCCCGGCACCCAGCAGGGCGCTCCGAGCGTGCCCCAGCAAGCCGGCGGCCCTCAGGCGCAGCCCCCGCAGGGCGCCGTGCCGATGGCCGCCGGTCCCGGCGGCGGGCAGTCCTCGTGGGCGCAGCAGGTGCACCAGCTCGCGGGAGCCGAGGACGGGCCCGTCGCGCCCTGGAAGCCGCCCGTCGACGACATCTTCCAGGCGGCCGCCCGGCGGGCGTCCGAGGCCCGTCCCGCGGGCCTCGGCAAGCGGCTGGCCGCCCGGCTCGTGGACACGCTCGTCGTCGCGGCCGTCACCGCGGCCGCCGCCGTGCCGCTGGGAGTGAAGGCCCTCGACCATGTGACCGCGAAGGTCGACGCCGCCAAGCTCACCGGAGAGACCGTCACCGTCTGGCTGCTCGACGGCACGACGTCGGTGTACCTCGGGATCGTCCTCGCCGTGCTGCTGGTCTTCGGGATCGTGTACGAAGCCGTGCCGACCGCGAAGTGGGGCCGCACGCTGGGCAAGAAGCTGTTCGGTCTGCAGGTGCGGGACATCGAGGGCGGCGAACCCCCGTCCTTCCGGGCGGCGTTGAGCCGCTGGCTCGTCTACAGCGTGCCCGGTCTGCTCGTGGTCGGTGTGGTGGGCGTCGTATGGGGCCTGTTCGACAGGCCGTGGCGCCAGTGCTGGCACGACAAGGCGGCGCACACGTTCGTCGCCGGCTGACCCCCACCCTGTACCCCGCAGCCCCGCAGCCCCGCAGCCCCGCAGCCCCGTAGGCCCGCACCCGCGTGCCTCCGCAGCCCGGCACTCCGCCCCCCCCCCGGGTACGCCCGCACCCGCGTGCCTCCGCAGCCCGGCACTCCGTCCCCCGGACGGCCGCTCGCCGGATGCGGAGTCCGCGGGTTCGCGGTCGACTCGGGGGCATGACCACCGAACCGCCCCCCGGCTCCGGCGGCGGCGAGCCGCCGGAGGACGACCCGTTCAGGAAGCGGCCCCCGCAGCAGGAGCCCCCGCAGCCTCCGTACGGTCAGCCCCCCTCCGGTGCGGGGCAGGGCTCGCCGTACGACGCGCCGCACGATCCGTACGGCAGTGGGCCGGGTCAGCCCCCGCCCTACGGTGGCGGTCCGCAGGGCGGCGACCCCTACGGCGGCTACCCGGCCGACCCGCTCTCCGGGATGCCCCCGCTCGCCGACAGCGGCAAGCGCACGCTGGCCCGGATCATCGACATGATCCTCGTCTTCATCGTGGTGTCCCTGCTGGCCTGGGCCTTCGGGGTCGCGCAGTACACGGTGGACGCGGACGACATCGAGTTCGGCAAGACCTTCGGGCGGGAACTCCTCGCCGCGATCCTGTACGTCGCGTACGACACGATCCTGACCGCCAAGTCGGGCCAGACGCTGGGCAAGAAGTGGCTCGGCATGCGGGTGGCCAACCTCGACAACGGCTCCACGCCCTCCGCGCAGACCTCGCTGATCCGCGCCCTGGTGCTGTGGGTGCCGTTCGCGTTCTGCTGCGCCTGTGTGTGGACGGCGATCTGCGGCGGCTGGAGCTACTTCGACAAGCCCTACAAGCAGGGTCTGCACGACAAGGCGGCCAAGACGGTGGTGGTCAGCACGCGGTGAGCCGGCCGCGCGCAGGACGGAGGGCCCGCACCACGAGGTGCGGGCCCTCCGTCCTGCGCGCTGTGTGTCAGGGGGCCGTGGGCTCCCGGACGGGCTCGGATGCGGAGGCGACCGAAGCCCGGACCGACGCGTGCACGGGGGCGCGCGCGGGAACGGTGACGGGCTCGGGCCGGCTCGCGGGCACGCTCGCCGTGGAGCGGGCCGCGGGTCGGATCACGGAACGGGTCGTGGAGCGGGCCACGGGGGCCCTGGACGGCTTCGGCACCGGCACCGTCATGGCGACGAGCACGCCGAGCGCGACCGCGGCGACGACGACGACCGCGATGCCGGGGCCCGAACTCGTCTGTGACAGCAGCAGCATGGCGAGCGTCGAGCAGATGACGGTGCAGGAACCGTACGTGAGCTGTGCGACAGTCGGACGAGGCATGGCAATCGGTGTCCTCGGAAGCGGGGGCGGTCTCGACTCTATTCGGCTGCATGCCCGAGCGGAACGAACGGTAAGCGTGACCTAACCCACGGTGCCGGTGCACAGGGGGCGCACGGAGTCATGGCGTCCATCAAGTGGACTGTCCTGCGCGCCTGTCGAGGCCTCCGCCACGTTACAGTCGCATGTCCGCAATGCGAACACACGCTCCCAATAATGCAGTTGACTTGTTCAAGTCAAGGTCTGTCTTTTCTCGTAAACCAGTAGTCAAATGGCGTCACTTGACTACACGCGTATAACAGCGCGCGGACCTTCCTTGACAGGGATCCCCCCTTTCCGCGCGTCCGGACGCGTGCGTGGGAGGACATCAAGTGACCAGTAGATCCTGGACGTTCAGGACGGCCGCCACGGTCGTCGCCCTTGCGGCGGCCTCGGCGACGTTCTCGACGTTCGCCGTGGCACAGGCCGCCGACAACACCTCGGCGAAGGCCCCGGCGGTGGACCGGCAGGACCCGCAGCCGGCCAAGGCCAAGGAGCACGACTTCGACGGCCCGCTCAGCAAGACCCAGGAGGCGCAGCGCGAGGAGGCCATCGAGCAGGTCATATCCGGCGAGGCATCGGTCAAGAACCGGGACGGCTCGAAGGTCGTCCAGCTCAAGAGCCGCAAGGGCGACAGCAAGTACGTCGAGCTCGGCCGCGAGAAGACCGACAAGATCTTCACGATCCTCGTCGAGTTCGGCGACCAGGTCGACAGCCGCTACGGCGGCACGGCCGGCCCGCTGCACAACCAGATAGCCGCGCCGGACCGCAGCAAGGACAACTCCACCGCCTGGCAGGCGGACTACAACCAGAAGCACTTCCAGGAGCTGTACTTCGGCACCGGCAAGAACACCGAGTCGCTGAAGAAGTACTACGAGAAGCAGTCCTCGGGCCGCTACTCGGTCGACGGCGAGGTGACCGACTGGGTCAAGGTCCCCTACAACGAGGCCCGGTACGGCTCCAACAACGCCTCCACCGGCGCCTGGTACGCGGTCCAGGACGGCGTCAACGCCTGGGTGGCCGAGCGTGAGGCGGCCGGCGCCACCGCCGCCGAGATCAAGGCGGAGCTGGCCGAGTTCGACCAGTGGGACCGCTACGACTACGACGGCGACGGCGACTTCAACGAGTCGGACGGCTACATCGACCACTTCCAGATCGTGCACGCCGGTGAGGACGAGTCCGCGGGCGGCGGCGCCCAGGGCGAGGACGCCATCTGGGCACACCGCTGGTACGCCTTCGGCACCGACGCCGGCTCCACCGGCCCGGACACCAACAAGCTCGGCGGCGCCCAGGTCGGCGACACCGGCATCTGGGTCGGCGACTACACCATCCAGCCGGAGAACGGCGGACTCGGCGTCTACGCGCACGAGTACGGCCACGACCTCGGCCTGCCGGACGAGTACGACACCTCCGGCGGCGGCGAGAACTCCACCGGCTTCTGGACGCTGATGTCGTCCGGTTCCTGGCTCGGCACCGGCAAGGAGGCCATCGGCAACCTTCCCGGCGACATGAACGCCTGGGACAAGCTCCAGCTGGGCTGGCTGGACTACGACGTGGCCAAGGCGGGCGTGAAGTCCACCCACACCCTCGGCGTCGCGGAGTACAACACCAAGAACGCCCAGGCCCTCGTGGTCCAGTTGCCGGAGAAGGAGGTCACCACCGAGGTGGTCGCCCCGGCCGAGGGCGCCACGCAGTGGTGGAGCGGCAGCGGCGACGACCTGCGCAACACCCTGACCCGCGCGGTCGACCTGACCGGCAGGACGTCGGCCTCGCTGTCCCTGGACGGCTGGTGGGACATCGAGCAGGACTACGACTACCTGTACACCGAGGTCTCCACCGACGGCGCCAACTGGACGCCGGTCGACGGCACCCTGGCCGACGGCAGCGCCGTCCCGCGCGACGGCAGCGGCAAGCCCGCCCTCACCGGCACGGTCGACGCCTACCAGAAGCTGACCTTCCCGCTGAACGCCTACGCGGGCCAGAAGATCAGCCTCCGCTTCCGGTACGCCACCGACGGCGGCGTGGCCCAGAAGGGCTTCGCGGCCGACGAGATCAAGGTGACGGCGGACGGCGCCACGCTGTTCTCCGACAACGCCGAGACCGCGGACGCGGCGTGGACGGCGACCGGCTTCTCCCGGATCGGCGCGTCCATCACGGACGACTACGCCCAGTACTACATCGCCGAGAACCGCCAGTACGTGTCGTACGACAAGACCCTCAAGGTCGGCCCGTACAACTTCGGCTTCTCGACGACCCGGCCCGACTGGGTGGAGCACTACGCCTACCAGAACGGTCTGCTGATCTGGAAGTGGGACACCTCGCAGGCGGACGACAACACCAGCCAGCACCCGGGTGAGGGCCTGATCCTTCCGGTCGACTCGCACCCGACCGCGCTGAAGTGGGCCGACGGCTCCGTGATGAACGCCCGTCTGCAGAGCTTCGACTCGCCCTTCAGCCAGTACCGGACGGACGCGATCACGCTGCACAGGGCGGACGTCGCGGTCAAGATCAAGTCGCGTCCGGGTGTCCCGGTCTTCGACGACGGCAAGTCCACGTACTACGACGCGACGACCCCGCTCGCGGGCGTCAAGGTCACTGACACCAACACCTCGATCAAGATCGTCAACGAGCCGCTCAGCGGTTCCACGATCAAGGTGAAGGTCGGTCCGTCGACCAAGTAGTCGATGTTTTAGCAGGTCAGAAGCGTATCGGCGGCAACCCCTCTGGCGGGTTGCCGCCGATCGTGTTTAGGTGCCTCCTGTGCCCTTCTTATTGACACCTGCATCGACACCGACATCGACAGCGACCTCGGCGCCGGCCCCGGCGACGACCTCGATACCGACGCGCACGGGGGTGTGACCGCATGGCCGCAGGAGGCTTCTGCAAGCTGCCCGACGGCATGGTGGTGGTGGCGTTGAACCTGCCCAGCCCCACCGCCCGAGAGGGCCTGCCGGGCCCCTCCACGGACGTCCGCGTGCTGGTCCACGCCCAGAACCGGGCCCGAGCCCTGACCAGGCTCCGCAACCTGGGCCTGCGGGCCGTCTACCTGCGCGGCAACGCGGAGCCGCCCACCCCGGACGAGGTCACGGCGGTGCTCCACCACCCGGACGGCCTGATCTGGCGCACGGCCCCCGGCAACGGTGTCCCGATCGGCGTCGTGGCCGTCCCGGAGCTGTGGCGCCCCATCCGCTCGCTGCTGCGGGGCACGGCGGCGGCTGCCTAGGCGCGGGCGCCACCGGAACGCGGTGCGCGCCTCAGTACGCCTCGACGACCCGTACGTCCTCCTCCGTGACCACCGCGTCCACGATGCGGAACGAGCGGAACTGGAACTCGCCCCCGCCGTCCGTGTCCGCCGTCGACACCAGCACGTAGTGCGCGCCCGGCTCGTTCGCGTACGAGATGTCCGTGCGGGACGGGTACGCCTCCGTGGCGGTGTGGGAGTGGTAGATGATCACCGGATCCTCGTCGCGGTCGTCCAGCTCGCGGTAGAGCTTGAACAGGTCGCCCGAGTCGAACTCGTAGAACGTGGGCGACATGGCCGCGTTCAGCATCGGGATGAAACGTTCCGGGCGGTCCGTGCCCGCCGGACCCGCGACCACGCCGCACGCCTCGTCGGGGTGGTCCTTGCGCGCGTGGGCGACGATCTGGTCGTGCAGGGCCTGGGTGATGGTCAGCATGGTCGCCAGGATAAGCAAAGGGGCCGTTCCGTACCGAGGAGTGGTACGGAACGGCCCACATCGCGGACGTCCTGAGCGGCTGCCGCAGGGGGCGCCACGAGTGCTCCCTGCGGCCGGACGTCCCGGGGATGGTCGACGGGTCGGTCAGCCGACCTTCTCGAACTCCGGCTCGCGCCGTTCGGTGATCGCCGGGTTGCGGCCCTTCAGGACCGCCCAGCCGATACCGAGCGCGACCGCCCAGCCCGCCATCACGTAGAGGCAGACCCGGGAGTCGGCGTCGTACGCGATCAGGCCGGTGACGAAGAGCAGGAAGGCGATGGCCACCCAGCTGAACGCCGAGCCGCCCGGGGCCGGGAAGGACGAGGCGGGCAGCCGGCCCGCGACGACCGCGCGGCGGTAGAGGACGTGGCTGATCAGGATCATCAGCCAGGTCCAGATGCCGGCCGCGGTGGCCACCGAGGTGACGTAGCCGAAGGCCTTCTCGGGGACGACGTAGTTCAGGATCACGCCGATGCCCATGAACAGCACCGAGACCGTGATGCCGAAGGCGGGGGTCTTCGTCGACGACAGCTTGCGGAAGACCGCGGGGGCCTCGCCGCTGTCGGCCAGGTTCCGCAGCATCCGGCCCGTGGAGTACATGCCCGAGTTGCAGGAGGACAGGGCCGCCGTCAGCACGACGAAGTTCACGATGCCGGCGCCCGCCGGGATGCCGATCTTCGCGAACGCCTCGACGAACGGGCTCACGCCCGGCGCGAACTCCGTCCACTTCACGACGCAGAGGATGACCGTGAGCGCGCCGACGTAGAACAGCGCGATACGCCACGGCAGGGTGTTGATCGCCTTCGGCAGGGTCTTCTCCGGGTCCTGCGACTCGCCCGCCGTGACACCGACCAGCTCGACCGCGAGGTAGGCGAACATGACGCCCTGGAGGGTCATCAGGGACGAGCCGACGCCCTTGGGGAAGAAGCCGTCGAAGGCCCACAGGTTGGAGACCGCGGCCGTGTCGCCGGCGCTGCTGAAGCCGAAGGTGAGGACGCCCAGGCCGATGACGATCATGCCGATCAGCGCGGTGACCTTCACCATCGAGAACCAGAACTCCAGCTCACCGAAGAGCTTCACGGAGATCAGGTTGACCCCGAACAGGATCACCAGGAAGACCAGTGCGGTCACCCACTGGGGGACGGCCGGGAACCAGTAGTTGACGTAGATCGCGGCGGCCGTCAGCTCGGCCATGCCGGTCACGACCCACATCAGCCAGTACGTCCAGCCGGTGAAGTAGCCGAAGAACGGGCCGAGGAACTCGCGCGAGTACTCCGCGAAGGAACCCGAGACCGGGCGGTAGAGCAGCAGCTCGCCCAGCGCCCGCATGATGAAGAAGATGATCCCGCCCGCGAGGGCGTACATCAGGATGAGGCTGGGACCGGCCTTGGCGATGTTCGCCCCGGCCCCCAGGAAGAGCCCGACGCCGATGGCGCCGCCGATCGCGATCATCTGGACCTGGCGGCTGCCGAGTCCGCGCTCGTACCCCTCTTCGGGAGTGTCAGTGACAGCGGTGTCAGTGACCTTCTCAGAGGTCATGTGTGGTGCGCCTTTCTCCATGCCGAACCGGGCCTCTCGTCGGCCTCGGATCGGGTTTCGATCCCCCCGGATTGATGGAGCGATGCCTGGCCGGCGATCAACCGGCTCGGTGGCGCACCCGGCCGAACATGCGGGTGGTGTTCGCCGGGCGGTCGTGAAGATTTATCACGCCCGCAATATTGATCGCCCGGGTGGGCTGTGGCGCACGACACAAGAAGAAGCGGATGAACGAGACACAAAGAGGACACTCCCGGCCGTCGCGTTGACGCGATCGTTATCCGGATTTGAGCGTCCTCTGAGCGAACAAAAAAGCGAAGGAATCAGGGCAGAAGAGTCGTCACGAGGGTCTCCTGGAGCCCGCCCAGCCACAGGTACGCCATCACCATCGGCTTGCGCGGGTCCTCGTCCGGCAGCCGGTAGAGGAGATCGGTGTCGTCCTCGTCGGTGATCTCCAGGCGGGAGCCGATCGCGAGGCGCAGGTCGTTCAGCGCGCGGAGCCACTGCTGGGACTCCTGCGGCGTCAGCTTCAGCACCGCCCCGCCCGCGCCGGCCGCCTCGGAGGCCAGCTCGTCCAGCGAGCGGACCACCGTGAGGGCGTTCTCGCGCTTGCCGGCCCGCAGGTCGTTCTCGGTGTAGCGGCGGAACTCGGCGGAGTGCGCCTTCTGCTCGCCCGCCCGCTCGGGCCCCGGGGTGCCCTCCGGGTCGGTGTAGGCGTCCGGGAAGAGGCGGCGCAGCACCGGGTCGGCGGGAGGCTCGCTCGGCCCGTCGGCGAAGAGCTCGGCGAGCGGGTCGTCGGGGGCGTCCTCGGCCGGGCCGGGGCCGATGAGCTCCAGGAGCTGCACGGCCAGCGACCGGATGATGGAGATCTCGACGTCGTCGAGTGCGACGGCCGCGCCGCCGCCGGGGAGCGGTTCGAAGTGTCCAGGCATAGGAGGGGAGGCTACTTCCGGTCCTGCTGGAGGGTGGCCCACAGGCCGTATCCGTGCATCGCCTGCACGTCGCGTTCCATCTCCTCGCGCGAACCGCTGGAGACGACGGCGCGGCCCTTGTGGTGGACGTCCATCATGAGCTTGGTGGCCTTGTCCTTGCTGTACCCGAAGTACGACTGGAAGACGTACGTCACGTAGCTCATGAGGTTGACCGGGTCGTTGTGCACGATCGTGACCCAGGGGACGTCCGGCTCGGGTACGGCGAAGACCTCCTCCGCCGACTCGGTGCGTTCGATCTCAAGGGGAGCGGGTGACGTCACGTCGTCCATGCTGCCACGCGGCAGGGAAATCGTCACACCGACGAAAAGGGAGTAGCATCCATTGCCATGAACACAGCGGACCTTGGGCTGCCGGTGGATGTTCCGTCGACGGCGCTCTTCACGGACCAGTACGAACTGACGATGCTCCAGGCAGCCCTGAAAGCGGGCACGGCCGAACGACGCAGCGTGTTCGAGGTCTTCACCCGGCGGCTGCCGGAGGGCCGGCGCTACGGCGTCGTCGCGGGCACCGGGCGGGTCCTGGACGCCGTCGAGAACCTCCGGTTCGACGCGGACGTCCTCGGCTTCCTGCGCGAGCGGAACATCGTCGACGACGAGACCCTGGAATGGCTCGCCGGATACCGCTTCTCGGGTGACATCTGGGGCTACCCGGAGGGCGAGGTCTACTTCCCGGGCTCGCCGATCATGCGCGTCGAGGGCTCCTTCGCCGAGTGCGTGCTCCTCGAGACCGTGATCCTCTCCATCCTCAACCACGACTCCGCGATCGCGGCCGCCGCCTCCCGGATGTCCTCCGCCGCGGGCGAGCGCCCCCTGATCGAGATGGGTGCCCGCCGCACCCACGAACTGGCCGCGGTCGCCGCCTCCCGCGCCGCCTACATCGGCGGCTTCGCCAGCACCTCCGACCTGGCCGCCGGCTTCCGCTACGGCATCCCCACCGTGGGCACCAGCGCCCACGCCTTCACCCTCCTGCACGACACCGAGCGGGACGCCTTCCAGGCCCAGGTCGACTCGCTCGGCCGGGGCACCACCCTGCTCGTGGACACGTACGACGTCGCCGAGGCCGTCCGGACGGCCGTCGACGTCGCCGGACCCGAGCTCGGCGCGGTCCGCATCGACTCCGGCGACCTGCTCCTCGTGGCCCACCGGGTGCGCCAGCAGCTCGACGAGCTCGGCGCGACGAACACCCGGATCGTGGTCACCTCCGACCTCGACGAGTACGCCATCGCCTCACTGGCCGCGTCCCCCGTCGACGCGTACGGCGTCGGCACCCAGCTGGTGACCGGATCCGGGCATCCGACCTGCTCGATGGTCTACAAGCTGGTCGCCCGCGCCGGATCCGCCGACCCGCAGGCACCGCTGGTGCCGGTGGCGAAGAAGTCCTCCGGCGGCAAGACCTCCATCGGCGGCCGCAAGTGGGCGGCGCGCCGGCCCGACGCGCACGGGGTGGCCGAGGCCGAGGCCGTCGGCACCGGCGACGTCCCCGCCGCACTGGCCGACCACCAGCTGCTCGTCGAGCTGGTCAAGGGCGGCGAGGTCGTCGGTCGCGAGCCCCTGGACACCGTCCGCGACCGCCACATCGCGGCCCGCGCCGGCCTGCCCCTCTCCGCGACCCAGCTGTCGCGCGGGGAACCCGTCATTCCCACGGAGTATGTACAGGGCCTGTCGGGTAACTAGGGCGTGTACCCGGCGCACACCGGGCGACGCCCCCTCCCGCGGGGCCGACAAAGTCTCTAGGCTCAATTACTTCACCCTCAGTCGAAGGACACCGACCATGCGCCGCGCCTTGATCGTCGTAGACGTGCAGAACGACTTCTGCGAGGGAGGCAGCCTCGCGGTGACCGGCGGCGCCGACGTGGCCGCCGCCATCACCGAGCTGATCGGGCAGGCACCCGCCGGTTACCGGCATGTGGTGGCCACCCGCGACCACCACATCGCGCCCGGCGGCCACTTCGCCGACAACCCCGACTACGTGCACTCCTGGCCCGCGCACTGCGTGGCGGGCACGGAGGGCGTCGGCTTCCACCCCAACTTCGCGCCCGCCGTCGCCTCCGGCGCCATCGACGCCGTCTTCGACAAGGGCGCCTACGCGGCCGCGTACAGCGGCTTCGAGGGCGCCGACGAGAACGGCGCCACGCTGGGCGACTGGCTGCGGGACCGCCAGATCGACGAGGTGGACGTCGTCGGCATCGCCACCGACCACTGCGTACGCGCCACCGCCCTGGACGCGGCCCGCGAGGGCTTCCGCACCCAGGTCCTGCTGGACCTCACCGCCGGCGTGGCCAAGGAGAGCACCGACCGGGCCCTGGAGGAACTGCGCGCGGCCGGCGTGGAACTGACGGGCAAGCCGGTCGTCTAGGGCAGGCCCTGGTCCCGGCGCCGCCCCCGCCCGACGGTTACCGTTTCCGCAAGGTGCACGCACAACTCACCCCAACGGAGATGGTGTTGACGCAACGCTCGCACGTACGGCGGCCCACGCTCGAAGACGTCGCCCGGCAGTCGGGAGTCTCGAAGTCGACCGTGTCCCGGGTGATCAACGGGGAGGCCCGGGTCCGGGCGGAGGTCGTCGACCGGGTCCGCCGGGTGATCTCCGAGCTGGGATACGTCCCCAACCAGGCGGCCCGGCAACTCGTCACCCACCGCACGAACGCCGTCGCCGTGGTCGCCGCCCAGCCCGAGAACCGGCTCTTCATCGACCCCTTCTTCGACCTCCTGCTGCGCGGCATCCGCCGCGAACTCGCACTCCACGGCGCCCAGGCCGTCCTGCTGTTCCTGGAGGAACCCGACGACTACGCGCGCGTGGCCGACTACCTCGGCGGCGGCCATGTCGACGGCGCGATCCTGTTCTCCCTGCGCCCCGGCGACCGGCTGGCCGAGATCATCGACCGGCTCGGCCTCCCGGCCGTGTTCGGCGGCCGCCCGCTGCTGCGCGACGGCGACCCCGTGCGGCCCGGCCAGGCCCACGTCGACGGCGACAACCGCGGCGGCGCCCGGCTGGCCGTCCAGCACCTGGTCGCCCTCGGCCGGCGGCGGATCGCGACCGTCACCGGGCCCTACGACCAGGAGAACTCCGCCGCGGACCGGCTGGCCGGGTACCGGGACGTGCTGCGCGACGCCGGCGCGCCGCCCCTGGTCGAGCGGGCCGACTACACCCGGCAGGGCGGCGCCGACGCCATGGCCGCGCTGCTGGACCGCCACCCCGGCCTCGACGCCGTGTTCGTCGCCTCCGACCTCATGGCGTCCGGCGCCCTGCAGACCCTGCGGGAGCGCGGGCGCAGGGTCCCCGAGGACGTGGCCGTCGTCGGCTTCGACGACCTCACCTCCATCGCCGAGACGACCGACCCGCCCCTCACCACCGTCCACCAGGACATCGAGGAGATGGGCCGGCTGATGGCCCGGCTGCTGATGGCCCGGGAACACACCCCGGACGGGTCGCCGGACGGGCCGTCCGTGATCGTCCCCACCCGCCTGGTGCGCCGTGCGTCGGCCTAGCGGCACGGTGACATCTCACTCCCCGGCCCCATACCGTCCGCGATGTGGGATCACATTCCAGGAGCCGGACCGGGAATCGATACGATGAGCCCATGGTTCTGAACGACGTGAGCGAGAAGACGCCGGGCGCACTGCTCGTGGCGCGGCTGCACGTCGACCTGTGCAGGCTCGCCAGCGCCATCTGTTGACGCACCACCCGCCGCCGTACGGCCGTGAGCCGACGGGGGCATGCCCGCGCGAGCGCAGCCGAGCGTGGGGGAGCCACACACGCACGAACCCGCGCCGCCCACACCTTCCGACAGGAGCCCTGAACCATGGCCATCGAGGTCCGCATCCCCACCATCCTCCGCCAGTACACCGACGGTCAGAAGGCGGTGGAGGGCACCGGTGACACCCTCGCCGACCTGTTCACCGACCTCGAGACCCGGCACACGGGCATCCGGGCCCGCATCGTGGACGACGGAAAGCTGCGCCGCTTCGTCAACGTGTACCTGAACGACGAGGACGTCCGCTTCGTCGACGGCATCGACACCAAGCTGACCGACGGCGACACCGTGACCATCCTGCCGGCCGTGGCCGGCGGCATGGCCTGATCGGCCGCCGGACCCCATGCGTTACGACTCCCCGCTGGCCGCGGTGGGCAACACCCCTCTGGTGCGCCTGCCGCGGCTCTCGCCGTCCGCCGACGTCCGCATCTGGGCGAAGCTCGAGGACCGCAACCCCACCGGCTCGGTCAAGGACCGCCCCGCCCTGCACATGGTCGAGCAGGCCGAGAAGGACGGCCGCCTCACCCCCGGCTGCACCATCCTGGAACCGACGAGCGGCAACACCGGCATCTCCCTCGCCATGGCGGCCAAGCTCAAGGGCTACCGCATGGTCTGCGTCATGCCCGAGAACACCTCGCAGGAACGCCGGGACCTGCTCGGCATGTGGGGCGCCGAGATCATCTCCTCCCCGGCCGCGGGCGGCTCCAACACCGCGGTCCGGGTCGCCAAGGAGCTCTCCGCCGAGCACCCCGACTGGGTGATGCTCTACCAGTACGGCAACCCCGACAACGCGGGCGCGCACTACGCCACCACCGGCCCCGAGATCCTCGCCGACCTCCCGTCCATCACCCACTTCGTCGCCGGCCTCGGCACGACGGGGACGCTGATGGGCGTCGGCCGGTTCCTCCGCGAGAACAAGCCGGACGTGAAGATCGTCGCCGCCGAGCCGCGCTACGACGACCTGGTCTACGGCCTGCGCAACCTCGACGAGGGCTTCGTACCCGAGCTGTACGACGCCTCCGTCCTCACCACCCGCTTCTCGGTCGGCTCGGCGGACGCCGTGACCCGCACCCGCGAACTCCTCCAGCAGGAGGGCATCTTCGCGGGCGTCTCCACGGGCGCGGCCCTGCACGCGGCGATCGGCGTCGGAAGGAAGGCGCTGAAGGCGGGGGAGAGCGCCGACATCGCGTTCGTCGTCGCGGACGGCGGCTGGAAGTACCTGTCCACGGGCGTCTACACCGCGGCCACCACGGAGGAAGCGATCGAGACCCTCCAGGGCCAGCTCTGGGCGTAGGGTTTCAGGTAGCCAGGTGACGGACCTGGTCCCACAGGACCGGGTCCACCACACCCACCCTGCGCCGGAAGTCGCTCACCCGGATCTGGCGCAGCTCGTCCGTCTCCAGGAAACTCGGCCGCCCCTGCGCGTCCCCCACGGCACCCGGCGGCAGCGGGATCACCCCGGCCCGCTCGTCGTGGTACTTGCTGGTGATCTTCGCGACGGTGGCGCGGTCACCGCGCACCATGAGCACCAGACACGGCCGGTCCTTCACCCCGGGGCCGTCCTCGAACGGCACGTCCGCCCACCAGATCTCCGCCGGCTGGGGACGGCCGGCGAAGCCGTGGCCCCGGGTCGACCGGCCCGAAGGCCGCCCCGTCGTCCGGCCCGGCGGCCGGGTCCCGCGCCGCTTCGGCCTGCGGCCCCGCCCCCAGCCGTCCACGAGCGTCGCGACCAGCGCGAGCAGTATCACCGCCGCGAGCGCGAGCCACCAGGACGTGTCCATACGACGACGTTACCGGCGTGCGAGCGCCGCCGCGCGCCCCGTCACCACTTCCCGTGCCCCCGGTCCAGCCGAACCGGTGACACCACAGGTGAGTTCGCCCACAACGGCCCCTGGCGGAGGAGCGACCCGGGGTTTTGCGCCTTACGCTCGACGCACCGCACGACCCCCGTCGCCCCATTTAACGATCATTCGTTCCACGATCCGTCCCCCGGACCTCACCCGGTACTTCTCGGTTTCCCGCCAGCGGAGGTTTCGCCTTCATGAAGCTCACCGTCGTCGGCTGCTCGGGGTCGTTCCCGTCCGCGGAATCGGCCTGCTCGAGCTACCTCCTCGAGGCCGACGGCTTTCGGCTGCTTCTCGACATGGGCAACGGCGCCCTGGGCGAGTTGCAGCGCCACTGCGGTCTCTACGACCTCGACGCGATCTTCCTGAGCCATCTGCACGCCGACCACTGCATCGACATGTGCGCCTACTTCGTCGCGCGCTACTACCGGCACGACGGCGGCCGCTGCGACCCCATCCCGGTCTACGGCCCGGAGGGCACGGAGCACCGCCTGACCACGGCCTACGCCGACACGCCGTCGGCCTCCTCCATGAGCGAGGTCTTCGACTTCCACACGGTCAAGCCGTCCACCTTCGACATCGGCCCGTTCACCGTGCACACCGAACGCGTGGCCCACCCGGTGGAGGCCTACGGCATCCGCGTCGAACACGGTGGCAGGTCGCTGACCTACTCCGGCGACACCGGCGTCAGCCCCGCGCTGGAGGACCTCGCCCGCGACACCGACCTCTTCCTGTGCGAGGCCGCCTTCACGCACGGCAAGGAGAACATCCCCGACCTGCACCTCAACGGCCGCGAAGCCGGCGAGACGGCGAGCAGGGCGGGCGCGAGGAAGCTCGTACTGACCCACATCCCGCCGTGGACCGACCCCCGGGTCAACCTGGCGGACGCCCGCGCGGTGTTCGACGGCCCGGTGGAACTGGCCGCGCCACGGCTGACGTACGAGATCTAGAGCCGACGCACGCAGAAGGCCCCCGGAGCGGTTCAGGGCTCCGGGGGCCTTCGCATGTCCTGCGCGGGCGCGCTGCGTACCTACGCCTTGGTGAGGTCCTCGAGCTCCTCCTCGGGCTCACGGCCCGGGGTGGGGAGGTTGAACTTCGTGATGGCGAAGCGGAAGACGACGTAGTAGACCGCGCCGAACACCAGGCCGATCGGGATGATCAGCCAGGGCTTGGTGGCCAGGTTCCAGTTCAGCGCGTAGTCGATGAAGCCCGCGGAGAAGGTGAAGCCGGCGTGGACGCCCAGGGCCCAGGTGATCGCCATGGACAGGGCCGTCAGCACCGCGTGGATCGCGTACAGCAGCGGCGCGATGAACATGAACGAGAACTCGATGGGCTCGGTGACACCGGTCACGAAGGAGGTCAGCGCGAGCGAGATCATCATGCCCAGCACGGCCTTGCGGCGCTCGGGGCGGGCGGTGTGCGCGATGGCCAGGGCGGCGGCCGGCAGACCGAACATCATGATCGGGAAGAAGCCGGACATGAACTGGCCGGCGGTCGGGTCACCGGCGAAGAAGCGGGTGAGGTCGCCGTGCACGACGGCACCGGTGGCGTCCTTGAAGTCGCCGATCTGGAACCAGGCGACGGAGTTCACGAACTGGTGCATGCCGACCGGGATCAGCGCGCGGTTGATCAGACCGAACAGGCCCGCGCCGAACGCGCCCAGACCCGTCATCCACTCGCCGAAGTCCGATATGACCTCACCGATCGGCTCCCAGACCAGGCCGAAGAAGACACCTACGAGCGTGCCGACGAACGCCATGATGATCGGCACCAGACGGCGGCCGTTGAAGAAGCCGAGCCAGTCCACCAGCTTCGTGCGGTGGAACCGCTGCCAGACCACCGCGCCGAGCAGACCCATCACGATGCCGCCGAGGACACCGGGGTTGTTGTAGGTCGCGGCTATGTCCGCACCCGCCTGGACCTTGGCCTCGGAGACCGGGAACGCCTTCAGGACGTTGGCGTAGACCAGGAAGCCGACCAGCGCGGCCAGCGCGGTGGAGCCGTCCGACTTCTTGGCGAAGCCGATCGCGACACCGATACAGAAGAGCATCGGGAGGTTGTCGAAGATGGCACCGCCGGCCGTGGCGAAGACCGCCGTGACCTTGTCGGGCAGGTGCAGCTTCTCCTGGACGTCCGACTGTCCGAGCCGCAGCAGCAGGCCCGCCGCCGGCAGCACGGCGATCGGGAGCTGAAGGCTGCGGCCGACCTTCTGCAGCCCCTGCAGAAGGCCGGATCCCCATCTCTTCTGTGGGGCCGCCGTGGGCGCGGTGGCGGTGCTCATAGACTTCCTCCATCGGGTGGTGGTCTACACCACTCAGTGGTGTAGACCATGTTGTAGCACGATGAAGGTGGCATAAGGAACCCACGATTCTCGTAATCGTGGTATTACGCTCGGCTACGTCCGACGGCCCTCCGGCCGAGCCCCGGGCCGCGCCCCCGAACCGGCCCCCGGCTACGCCTTCGTGACGTCCTCCCGCTCCTCCTCCGGCTCCCGCCCGGGAGTCTTCAGATCGAACTTCGTGATCGCGAAACGGAAGATCGCGTAGTAGACGACCGCGAAGCACAGCCCGATCGGGATGATCGCCCAGGGCCGCGTCGCCAGATTCCAGTTGATGACGTAGTCGATGAGCCCGGCGGAGAAACTGAAACCGTCGTGCACACCCAGCCCCCACGTCACCGCCATCGACGCCCCCGTCAGCACCGCGTGCACCGCGTACAGCAACGGCGCGACGAACAGGAACGAGTACTCGATCGGCTCGGTGATGCCGGTCACGAACGACGTCAGCGCCACGGACAGCATCAGACCGCCGACCTCCTTGCGGCGGGACGGCCTCGCGCAGTGCGTGATCGCCAGCGCCGCCGCGGGCAGCGCGAACATCATGATCGGGAAGAAGCCCGACGTGAACTGCCCCGCATCCGGGTCGCCCTGAAGGAACATGTTGATGTCGCCGTGCACCACCGTGCCGTCCGGCTTCGTGAAACTGCCGAACTGGAACCAGATGGGCACGTTCAGGAACTGGTGCAGACCGATCACCAGCAACGCCCGGTTCGCGACACCGAAGATGCCCGCGCCCCATGCGTCCAGCCCGTCCAGCCAGTCGCTGAAACTCTCCAGGGCGTCACCGATCGGCGGCCAGACCCACAGACACAGCGCGGCGAACGCGATCGCCACGAACGCCATGATGATCGGCACCAGACGGCGGCCGTTGAAGAAGCCCAGCCAGTCCACCAGCTTCGTGCGGTGGTAGCGCTGCCAGAAGTAGGCCGTCAGCAGCCCCATGACGATCCCGCCGAAGACCCCCGGATTCTGGTACGCGAAGGCCCCCACCGTGTTGTCGGTCGCCTGGCACCCGATGTTCGGGATCACCTTCGAACCCGGCCCGCAGTCCTCCGGGAACTGCCGCAGCACGTTGTAGTAGACGAGGAAGCCCGCCACCGCCGCCAACGCCGTCGAACCGTCCGCCTTCTTCGCCATGCCGATGGCCACGCCGACGCAGAACAGCAGCGGCAGCCCGAGGGAGCTGTCGAGCAGTGCCGCGCCCGCCCCCGCCATCACCTTCGCCACGTCCGTCCAGCCGAGCCCGTCGTCCCCGAACATGTCAGGCTGGCCGAACCTGTTGAGGATGCCCGCGGCCGGCAGCACCGCGATCGGCAGCTGAAGACTGCGCCCCATCTTCTGCAGGCCCTGGAACGCGGTGTGCCAGCGTCGGCGGGCCGGGCTGATCTCGGTCTCGGCGCTCTCGGCACTCATCGTTTGGCGACCGCCTGTCAGGTGGTGTAGACCAGCTACGGACGATTGGGTTGCTGGGACGTCATCGCTGACGTCATCCTTCGGCACACCCGGCACAATCGCTCGCGAAGTTGGGCCAACTGTGGGTTACTGCGACAAAGCGGTTCACATCGCGGTTCGCATCAGGGAATTCAGGGAGACGGAACATGGCCACCAAGGCTGAGAAGATCGTCGCCGGACTCGGCGGCCTCGACAACATCGAAGAGATCGAAGGCTGCATCACCCGGCTGCGCACCGAGGTCAACGACGCCTCACTCGTCGACGAAGCCGCCCTGAAGGCCGCCGGCGCCCACGGCGTCGTCAAGATGGGCACCGCGATCCAGGTCGTCATCGGCACCGACGCCGACCCGATCGCCGCGGAGATCGAAGACATGATGTGAGCCTTCGCGCTCACACCTGAGGGCTCACCGCCGAAGGGGCTCCTCCCACCACCGTGGGAGGAGCCCCTTCCGCAGGTACGGCTAGGCTCAGCGCCATGTCTCGAATCGACGGCCGCACCCCCGAACAGCTCCGCCCCGTCACCATCGAACGTGGCTGGAGCAAGCACGCCGAGGGCTCCGTCCTCGTCTCCTTCGGCGACACGAAGGTCTTCTGCACCGCCTCCGTCACCGAAGGCGTCCCCCGCTGGCGCAAGGGCAGCGGCGAGGGCTGGGTCACCGCGGAGTACTCCATGCTCCCCCGGGCCACCAACACCCGCGGCGACCGCGAGTCCGTCCGCGGCAAGATCGGCGGCCGCACCCACGAGATCTCCCGCCTCATCGGCCGCTCACTGCGCGCGGTGATCGACTACAAGGCGCTCGGCGAGAACACCATCGTCCTCGACTGCGACGTCCTGCAGGCCGACGGCGGCACCCGCACGGCGGCCATCACCGGCGCGTACGTCGCGCTGGCGGACGCCATCACCTGGGCCCAGGGCAAGAAGCTCATCAAGGCCGGCCGCCAGCCCCTCACCGGCACGGTGAGCGCGGTCTCGGTCGGCATCGTCGCAGGAGTCCCGCTCCTCGACCTCCGCTACGAGGAGGACGTCCGCGCCGAGACCGACATGAACGTCGTCTGCACCGGCGACGGCCGCTTCGTCGAGGTCCAGGGCACCGCCGAGGCCGAGCCGTTCGCCCGCGAGGAACTCAACTCCCTGCTGGACCTGGCCGTTCTGGGCTGCACGGAACTGACTGTCCTGCAGCGCGCGGCACTTGATACGGTCCTCGAAAAGTAAAGGGAACACCAAGAGGAGCGGCGGGCGCGAGCAACCGGCACGCCCGCCGACGCGTCTTGGCCAGTACACCAACGGGGGCCTCCTGGGCCTGGCAAGGGGAGGAACACACTGATGTCCACGGCCGCGAGCCGACGCCCGAAGCGGCGTCGCCGATCCGTCATAGCCGCCACCACGGCGGCCGTCGCCCTCACCGTGGGACTGACGGCGACCGGCTGCGACGCAGTCAACAAGGCCCTGGACTGCGTCCAGACCGCCGACTCCATCGCCGACAGCGTCACCGACCTCCAGCAGGCCGTGGAGAACGCCGCGAACGACCCCACACAGACGGAGGAGTCGCTGACCTCCATCGAGAACAACCTCGACAAGATCGGCGACAAGACGGACAACACCGACGTCAACAAGGCGGTCGACGACCTCCAGACGGCCGTCGCCAATGTCCGCACCGCCGTCGAGAACGGCGACAACACTCCCGACCTCAGCCCCGTCACCGACGCCGCGGGCGAACTGACGAAGGTCTGCACCCCGTAGGAGACGCCGGGCGGAACTGGGGATACTGGGCGCATGACCCGCCTGATCCTCGCCACCCGCAACGCCGGAAAGATCACCGAACTGAGGTCGATCCTCGCCGACGCAGGCCTGCCCCACGACCTCGTCGGCGCGGACGCCTACCCCGACATCCCCGACGTCAGGGAAACCGGCGTCACCTTCGCCGAGAACGCGCTCCTGAAGGCCCACGCCCTCGCGCGGGCGACGGGGTTCCCGGCCGTCGCCGACGACTCGGGCCTCTGTGTCGACGTCCTGAACGGCGCCCCGGGCATCTTCTCCGCCCGCTGGGCCGGCAAGCACGGCGACGACCGGGCCAACCTGGACCTGCTCCTGGCCCAGCTCTCGGACATCGCCGAGGAACACCGGGGTGCCCACTTCGCCTGCGCGGCGGCCCTGGCCCTCCCGGACGGCACGGAACGCGTCGTCGAGGGCCGCCTCACCGGCACCCTCCGCCACACCCCGACCGGCACCAACGGCTTCGGCTACGACCCGATCCTCCAGCCGGACAGCGAGACGCGCACCTGCGCGGAACTGACGCCGGCGGAAAAGAACGCGATCAGCCACCGCGGCAAGGCGTTCCGGGGGCTGGTGCCGGTGGTGCGGGAGTTGCTGGGCTGAGGGCTACCCACCAGCAAGGTCCGGATTGCGGAAGTCGCGCGCCGGACCTTGCCGGTGAAGGTAAGTGCGGCCTGAGGGATTCGAACCCTCACGGGATTTCTCCCATCGCGCCCTAAACGCGAGGCGTCTGCCGTTCCGCCAAGGCCGCCGGCCGCCCGTCGTCGAGCGACGGGTGCCTGCAAGTGTACGGGGATCCGCAGCTGTCCGGCGAGCGGCGCTCCCTCTTTCGGTCGGCACCACGTCTCTGTCGGCGCATGGCAGTTGGGGCCCAGGCAGCGGCAGGACAGTCGCGCACGGAACGTGAAGCGGCCCGTGCCGGGGGTTCCGACGCGGGCCGCTTGCCGGCGGTGAGGGGGCTCAGATGCCCAGGTCCTTGATGATCTTGGCTACGTGGCCGGTGGCCCGGACGTTGTACAGGGCTCGCTCGACCTTGCCGGTCTCGTCGACCACGATGGTGGAGCGGATGACGCCCATGTACGTCTTGCCGTAGTTCTTCTTCTCGCCGTACGCCGCGTAGGCCTCGGTGACGGTCTTCTCGGGGTCGGCCAGCAGGGTGACCTTCAGGGACTCCTTGTCGCGGAACTTGCCCAGCTTCTCGGGGCTGTCGGGGGAGATGCCGATGACGTCGTACCCGGCGCCGGTCAGCAGTTCCAGGTTGTCCGTGAAGTCGCAGGCCTGCTTCGTGCAGCCGGGGGTAAGCGCGGCCGGGTAGAAGTAGACGATGACCTTGCGGCCCTTGTGGTCCGACAGGGACACCTGGTTGCCGTCGGCGTCGGGGAGGGTGAAGGCGGGGGCCACGTCCCCGGGCTGGAGTCGCTCGCTCATCGGGCCAGCGTAACCGGGGGTCCTGACAGTGCGACGGCGGGCAGAGCTGACAGACTGTCCAGAACAAGACACAGCTGACTTCGGAGGCCTTACCGTGGCGGAGACGTCGGACACCAGAACCCCGGCGCAGATCGAGGCGGACATCAGGGCCCGCCGCGAGGTGCTGGCGGAGACGCTGGACGAGATCGGGGTGCGGGTGCATCCGAAGACCATCGTCGGGGACGCCAAGGCCAAGGTCGTCGCCAACGTCGATCACACGCTCGGGAAGGCCTACGTCCAGGTCAACCGTGCCGTGAGCGAGGTACGGGCGCAGTTCGTGAACGAGGAGGGCGCGCCCCGGCTGGAGCGGGTCGTGCCGGTGGCGCTCGTGGTCGTCGGCGTGGTGGGGCTGCTCGCGTTCGGCGGACGGCGCCGCAAGGGCTGATCCCCTGCGCTCCTCGCGCATCCGCGCGGGGTAGGTTCAGTGGTGTGAGCGCCAAGAGAGACGACCTGAGTACCACGCACGACAAGCTGCCCATCCGGATGCTGCACGACCGTGTGCTCGTGAAGCAGGAGACCGGTGAGGGCGAGCGGCGTTCGGGTGGCGGCATTCTGATTCCCGCCACCGCGGCCGTCGGTCGTCGGCTGGCGTGGGCCCAGGTCGTCGCCGTGGGGCAGAACGTGCGGACCGTGGAGCCGGGGGACCGGGTGCTGTACGACCCCGAGGACCGCGCGGAGGTCGAGGTGCGGGGCGTCGCGTACGTGCTGATGCGGGAGCGCGACCTGCATGCCGTGGCGGCCGACCGGTTCGAGGGCTCGGAGGACTCGACCGGCCTGTACCTCTGACCGGCCGGTACCTCTGATGTAGTCGGCAAAAAGGGCTGGTGACCATGGTCACCAGCCCTTTTGTCGTTTCTTTGCTACGTTTGGAAGGAGCCCGACGAGACGCGCCGTACCGGGATGCCGCAGGAAAAGACGACGCATCGCTGTGTCAGTGCGTGAACGCTCGCGTCTCGGAGGTGTCTGCCCATGGCCTGGGTTCTGCTCGTCGTCGCCGGTCTGCTGGAAGTCGGCTGGTCGATCGGGATGAAGTACACGGACGGGTTCACGCGGCTCGTCCCGAGTCTGTTCACCGGCGCCGGCATCGTGGCCAGCATGCTGCTGCTGTCGTACGCCGCCCGTTCCCTCCCCATCGGTACCGCCTATGGCGTGTGGGTCGGGATCGGGGCGGCGGGGGCCGCGGTGGTCGGCATGGTGGTGCTGGGGGAGCCGGCGACCGCTGCCCGGATCTTCTTCGTGTGTCTGCTGCTGGTCGCCGTGGTGGGGCTGAAGGCGACCAGCGGTCACTGAGGGACGTCAGTCCCAGCCGGTGGCTGTCAGCTGGGGGCCGGTCGTCGTGCCCACCGTGTTGCCGGTGTCACCGGTCGTGCCGTCGGAGGTACCGGTGGACGTGTTGCCTCCGGTGGTGCCGGAGCTGGTGCCCGAGGTCGTTCCGCTGGTCGTCGTGCCGCCGTCGGTGGTGCCGGTCGATGTGCTGCCGGTGGTCGTGCCGCCCTCGGTGGTGCTCCCGGAGGTGGTGCTTCCGGTGGTGCCGCCGGTGGTCGTGCCGCCGTTCGTCTGGCCCTGGGTCTGGCCCTGCGTCTGGCCCTTGGTGGCGTCGGCGTCCGGCGAGCTGCCGTCGGACTCCTCGTCGCTGGGCTCGTCCTCGGAGGGCGGGGCCGAGGGGTAGGCGGACTGCTCGCCGCCCTCCTGGATCTGGAGGTTGAAGTCCGTGGCCGGTTCACCCTTCAGGGCGTTCTTGGTGAACTGGGCCCAGATCTCGGTGGGCGCGCCGCCGCCGTTGATGCGGGGCAGACCCATCGCGCCCTTGAGGGACTTGTGGGCGGCGGTCTGCGGGTCCTGGCCCATGACCGCGACCACCGTGGCGAGGTCGGGGGTGTAGCCGGCGAACCAGGCCGCGGTGTCCTCCTCGGCGGTGCCGGTCTTGCCCGCGGCGGGCCGGTCGGCGGCGAGGGCCGCGGTCGCGGTGCCGTTCTGGACGACGCTGCGCAGGACCGAGGTGGTGGTGTCGGCGGCCTCGCGGCTGACGACCTGGGAGGACTTCTGCTCGGGCAGGTCCACCACGTCGGAGCCGTCCTTGGTGACCTTCTCGATCAGGGTGTACGTGCCGTGCTTGCCGTGGTTGGCGAGGGTGGCGTAGGCCTCCGCCATGTCCAGGACGCTGGCGTTGGCCGTGCCGAGGGCGATGGAGGGGTAGGGCTGGAGGTCGGGGGTGTCGGTGGGCAGGCCGAGCGCGATCGCGGTCTGCTTGACCTTCGCGGGGCCGACGTCGACGGCCATCTGCGCGTACACCGAGTTCACCGACTTGTCGGTGGCGGTGCGCACGTCGATGTTGCCGTAGTTGACGTAGTCCTCGTTCTCGGGGGCGTAGGTGCCGCCGGACCAGCCCTGGATGGGGCGCTTGTTGGTGCCGTCGTAGATCGTGTTGGGGGTGATCTGGCGGCCGTCCTGGGTCTCGGAGTCGTTCTCGACGGCCGAGGTGAAGACGAACGGCTTGAAGGTGGAGCCGACCTGGAAGTCCTGGCGGGTGGCGTTGTTGGTGTACTGCTTGACGTAGTCGATGCCGCCGTACAGGGCGAGGACCTTGCCGGTCTTGGGTTCGACGGCGGCGCCGCCCGCGCGGACGTAGGTGTCGACCTTGCGGTTCTTCTTGTCGAGCTTCTTCATCAGCTTGTCGTTGACCGCGTCGACGAAGGCGTTCTGCTTCTTCTTGTCGATGGTGGTGGTGATGCGGTAGCCGCCGGCGTCGAGTTCGTCCTGGGTGACGATCTTGTTCTCGCGCAGGTAGTCCTTGATCGCGTTGACGAGGTAGCCGCGCTGTCCGGACATGCCGGTGTCGGCGCCCGAGGTCTCCTTGACCGCGGGGAACTTCATGCCGGTGCGCGCGGACTGACTGAGCCAGCCCTTGGTGACCATGCCGTCGAGGACGTAGTTCCAGCGGGCCTCGGCGGCGGCCTTGTTCTCGGGGTGGGCGATGATGTCGTACTCGCTGGGCGCGTTGACCAGGGCGGCGAGGTAGGCGCCCTGGGCGGGGGTGAGCTTGGCGGCCTCGACGCCGAAGTAGGCCTTGGCGGCGGCCTGCATGCCGTAGGCGTTGCGGCCGAAGTAGCTGGTGTTGAGGTAGCCCTCTAGGATCTCGTCCTTGGAGGTCTCGCGGTCCAGCTTGATGGAGATGAAGAACTCCTTCACCTTGCGGGTGACGGTCTGTTCCTGCGCGAGGTAGTAGTTCTTCACGTACTGCTGGGTGATCGTGGAGCCGGACTGCTTGCCCTTGCCGGTGGCGGTGTTCCAGCCGGCCCGGAGCATCGCCTTGGGGTCGATGGCGGACTCGGTGTAGAAGTCGCGGTCCTCGGCGGCGAGGACGGCGTGCTGGGCGTCCTTGGAGATCTGGGCGAGGTCGACGTTCTCGCGGTTGACGGTGCCGTCGCGGGCGATCTCGGTGCCGTCGGCGTAGAGATAGACGTTGGACTGCTTGGTGGCGAGCGCGTTGGCCGGCGGGATCTTGACCATGGAGTAGCCGAGGAAGAAGAGTCCGGCGAGCACGAGGACGCCGAGGACGAACGTGCCGAGCACCATCCGCCAGGTGGGCAGGAGCCGGCGCAGTCCGGTCCGCTTGGGTCGCTTCATCTTCTTGCCTTCCTCGCCACTTCCTCCGTCACCCGCCTCGGGGGCTCCGGGTGCCGAGCCCTCGGTGGGCTGCTGCGGCTGTGGCTCGTCACTCATGTGTTGCTGGACTCCTGTTTCGCGTCGTACGTTCCCGTACGCCTCTTAAGCCTCGTAACGCCTTCCGCGTCCCCTGTTGAAGACTCTCGCACCAAGCGTTCCGTTCCCGACAATCGGCGCGCGTTCGGTCACACGTCGTGCCCGGAAAACGCGTGGCACGCGGCGGGAGCGGCGCACTAGGCTCCTGCGCTTCGGTGTCGAAGAGGACACCAAGGGTGACAAGCGGGCGAGGAGGACGGTTGCCTTGGGATCGGCGCGGTTGTACGCGACCGTCGCGGCGGGGGGTTTCAGAAGGTACGCGACCTATCGGGTGGCCACGGCCGCGGGGGTGTTCACCAATACCGTTTTCGGCCTGATCCTCGTCTACACATATCTGGCGTTGTGGGACGAGCGGCCGCACCTGGGGGGCTATGACCAGGCGCAGGCGGTCACCTATGTGTGGCTGGGGCAGGCGCTGTTCGCGACGCTCGCGATCCAGGGCGGCGGTTTCGAGACCGAGTTGATGGAGCGGATCCGTACGGGTGAGGTCGCCATCGACCTGTACCGGCCGGCCGATCTCCAGGCGTGGTGGCTGGCGGGTGATCTGGGGCGGGCGTTGTTCCAGCTGCTGGGCCGCGGGGTGCTGCCTTTCGTCTTCGGGGCGTTGTTCTTTCCGACGGCGTTGCCCCACGATCCGGTGATCTGGTCGGCCTTCGCGATGACGATCGTGCTGGCGATGGTGGTCAGTTTCGGGATCCGGTTCCTGGTGGCGTTGAGCGGGTTCTGGTTGATGGACGGTACGGGTGCGGTGCAGGTGCTGATGGTCACCGGGATGTTCTTCTCGGGGATGGCGCTGCCGCTCAACGCGTTTCCTCAGCCGCTGGGTGACATCGTGACGCTGCTGCCGTGGTCGGCGTTGTTGCAGATGCCCGCGGACGTGCTGATGGGGCGGACGGATCCGCTGTTCGCGTTCGTCTTCCAGGCGGGTTGGGCGGTGGTGCTGCTGGCGGTGGGCCGGCTGGTGCAGGGGGCGGCGACGCGGCGGGTGGTGGTGCAGGGTGGGTGAGGGCGGCCGGCTGGCGGAGGGGTTGCGGGCCTATCGGCTGATCGCCGGGATGTGGATCCGTTCGACGCTGGCCTACCGGGTGTCGTTCGTGCTGACCGTGGTCGGTGGTCTGCTGGTGACCGGGCTGGACTTTGTCGCGATCTTGCTGATGTTCTCGCAGGTGGATGTGCTCGGCGGTTACACGCTGCCGGAGGTCGCGTTTCTGTACGGGTTGTCGGCGACCTCGTTCGGGCTCGCCGACCTGTCGATCGGTTCGGCGGGCCGGCTGGGTTCGCGGGTGCGGGACGGCACGCTCGACACGTTGCTGGTGCGGCCCGCGCCGGTGCTGGCCCAGGTCGCCGCGGACCGGTTCGCGCTGCGTCGGGTGGCCCGGCTGATCCAGGGCACGCTGGTGCTGGGCTACGCGTGGGTGGCGCTGGACGTCGACTGGACGCCGGTGAAGGTGGCGCTGGTGCCGATGATGCTGGTGTGCGGCGGGTTGATCTTCGCGGCGGTGTTCGTGGCGGGCGCGGCGTTCCAGTTCGTGGCGCAGGACGCGTCCGAGGTGCAGGCCGCGTTCACGTACGGCGGTCAGACGCTGTTGCAGTATCCGCCGACCGTGTTCGGTACGGAGCTGGTGCGTGGGGTGACGTTCGTGCTGCCGCTGGCGTTCGTCAACTGGGTTCCGGCGGCGTACGTGTTGGGGCGGCCGTATCCGCTGGGGCTGCCGGAGTGGGCGGCGTTCGCTCCGCCGCTGGTGGCGGTGGCGTGCTGTGCGGTGGCGGGGTCGGCGTGGCGGGCGGGGCTGCGGACGTATCGGAGTACGGGGAGTTGAGGAGAGCCGTGTCTGAGGGTGCGACGGTGTCGCAGAGCGCGTTCATCGAGGTGGACCGGGTCGAGAAGGTCTTCGACGTGCGCAGGAGGACCGGCTTTCTGCAACGGGAGCTGCGGCGGGTGCGGGCGGTGGACGCGATCTCGTTCACCGTGGCGCGCGGTGAGATGGTCGGTTACATCGGGCCGAACGGGGCGGGGAAGTCGACGACGATCAAGATGCTGACGGGGATCCTGACGCCGAGCGGGGGCCGGCTGCGGGTCGCCGGGATCGACCCGTCCCGTGAGCGGACGCGGCTGGCGCATCGCATAGGGGTGGTGTTCGGGCAGCGTACGACGCTGTGGTGGGACCTTCCGCTGATCGACTCCTACCGGCTGATGCATCGCATGTACCGGATCCCGGACGGCCGTTACCGGGAGAACCTCGACCGGCTGGTGGAACTCCTCGACCTGTCGGCGCTGTTGGAGGTGCCGGTGCGTCAGCTGTCGCTCGGCCAGCGGATGCGCGGGGACATCGCGGCGGCGCTGCTGCACGATCCCGAGGTGCTCTATCTGGACGAGCCGACGATCGGTCTGGACGTGGTCTCCAAGGCGCGGGTGCGGGAGTTCCTGCGCGAGCTGAACACCGAGCGCGGCACGACGGTCCTGCTCACCACGCACGACCTCCAGGACATCGAGCAGCTCTGCTCGCGGGTGATGGTCATCGACCACGGTCGTCTGGTCTACGACGGTGCGCTGGCCGGGCTGCACGAGGCGGGGGAGAGCGAGCGGACGCTGGTGGTGGACCTGGAGCGGGAGCTGCCACCGGTCGAGGTGGGGGAGGCGGCGCGGGTGGTGAAGGTGGACGGGCCGAGGCAGTGGCTGGCGTTCCCGGCGTCGGAGTCGGCGGCTCCGCTCGTCGCCCGGATCGCGGCGGAGTATCCGCTGGTGGACCTGTCGGTGCGGGAGCCGGACATCGAGGCCGTGATCGCCAGGATGTACCAGGACCGGGAGACCCCGAGGGAGACCGTAGTGCCGGCGCCCGGGAACTCGTAGGCTGCCGATATGACCGACGACGCAGCCCCGGGCCTGCCGGATCTCCGTGCCTCCGACGCCGATCGCGAGCGGGTCGCCGAGGTCCTGCGGGACGCCCTCGCGGAGGGCCGGCTCGACATGACGGAGTTCGAGGAACGGCTGGAGGAGACGTACAAGGCGCGCACGTACGGGGAGTTGGCGCCGATCACCCGGGATCTGCCGGTCGCCGGGGTCACGCCGCCCGTCGTGTCGCTGCACAAGGAGCCGATCGAGGAGGGGAGTTGGGCCGGGCGGATCGTGGGCGGCGAGGGTTCGTCGGCCTGGGCGGTGGCCGTGATGTCCGGCTTCCAGCGCAGGGGCCGCTGGACGGCGCCCCGGCGGTTCAACTGCTTCGCCTTCTGGGGCGGCGGGGACATCGATCTGCGTGAGGCGAACTTCGCCGCCGGTGAGATCGAGATCAACTGTGTCGCGATCATGGGCGGGGTGCAGATCACGGTGCCGCCGGGGGTCGAGGTCGTGGTCCGCGGGATCGGTGTGATGGGCGGCTTCGACCAGCGGGAGACCGGTGTTCCCGGTGACCCGGGCGCGCCGCGGGTGGTCGTCGGCGGGTTCGCCTTCTGGGGCGGGGTCGGCATCGAGCGCAAGAAGACGCGGGCCGCCCGCCGGCAGGAGAAGCTGGACCGCAAGGCGGCGAAGCGCGAGCTGCAGTCGTCGTCCCGGGACGACGAGGGGGAGACCCACCGCCGGATACTGGAGGACCACAAGGACCTCCTGCACGGGCACGGCCTCGGCCGGGGCCACGGCGCGGCGTCCGGGCCCCGGGACGAACAGCGCGAGCGCCGCTACGAGGACTGAGCCCGTCCCGGGATCTGCTCGCTCTGAGCCCCGCGTGGGGCTCGGCGGTTGTCACAGCCGGGCGGGTGCCGCTCCCGCCAGTTTCGCCAGGTCGACGGTCTCCGCCATCTTGCGGTAGCCCCGGTCGCTGGGGTGGAGATGGTCGCCCGAGTCGTACTCCGGGCGCAGGCTGCGCGGGTCGTACGGGTCGCGCAGCGCACGGTCGAGGTCGACGACCGTGTCGAACACCCCGTCCGCCCGGATCGCCTGGTTGACGCGTTGCCGTACGTCCTCGCGGCCGTCGTTGTAGCCGCGGTGGCCACGGAACGGCATGAGGGTGGTGCCGACGACCCTGATGCCGTGGGCGTGGGCGCGGTCGACGAGGGTGCGCAGGCCGTCCACGACGGTCTGCGGGTCGGCGAGCCCCGGGTCGCGCAGGATGTCGTTGATGCCGAGGTCGATGACGACGACCTTGACGTCGGTGCGGCCGAGGACGTCCCGTTCGAAGCGGTTGACGGCGGCGGCGCCGCGGCGGGAGTCGTCGGCGAGGACCCGGTTGCCGCTGATGCCCTCGTTGACGACGCCGTAGCGGGGCGCGTCCCCGTCGGTGGCGACGCTCGCCCGCAGCCGGTCGGCGAGGACGTCGGGCCAGCGGCGGTTCGCGCCCGCGGTGGAGGTGACGCCGTCGGTGATGGAGTCGCCGAGGGCGACGAGCGTGCCGTCGGCCTCGTTGCTGAGCACGTCGAGGGCGGTCAGGTAGCGCCAGTGGTCGCCGGCCCCGGTGAACGCGGCGCCGCTGACGTCCTCGGTGGACTCGCCCTCGGCGACGTAGTTGGTCTGCCGGGCGTGCGGGTGGTAGGTGACGGGCCCGGCGGAGGTGGGCGAGTAGGTGCTGACCAGGACGTCGGAGTCGTGCGGGACGACGACGGTGACGGCGTCGCTGACCGTCTGCCCGCCGGCCGGGACGACGACGGTGGTGGCGCCGCCGAAGGTGAGCCGGCGCAGCGTGTCCGGGACCGCAGCCGCGCTCCCGCCGCCGGCCGCGACGGCGAGGGTGGCGTGTGTCACGGTGAGCGGGTCGGTGCCGTAGAGGTTGGACAGCGTGACGCGGGCACTCGTTCCGCCGACGCTGGTGTGTACGACGTTGCGGACCGTGCGGCCGGCCATGCCGTCGGTCTCGGTGCCGGGTTCGCCGCTGACCGGGGAGGCCGCCCAGGTGCCGACCCAGACGCCCGTCGAGATGGGGGCGGCGCTGCCGGGGCCGGGTGCCGCGGCGCGGGTGACGGCCCGGGGGTCGAGTCCGGGACCGTGGTCGGAGGCGGCGGAGACGTATATGGCGGCGGACAGGCCCACGACAAGGGCGATGATCGCCGACAGGAGGGCGCCGTGTCTTGTGGGGGACACCCCCACACCCCCAACGCGTGGCCTGGTCATGCTGGGGGTTCTCCTCGGTGAAGGGAGCGGCGCGGCTCCGGGTCATGCAGTCATGCGTGGATGCGTGCATGCGGTGATGCGTTCACGCAGGAGTTCGCCGTTGAGCTCCCCACCTGAGAGACGCCGGGAACTCTTGTTCCGTTCCAGGAGTCGGTCAAGCAGGGACAATATCTGCGTGCGGGACACGGGTGGCACGGGACGTCGACCGGAACGGATGGAACGGATGGATCGTACGGAAGCGGAGCGGCCGGCCGGCACCAGGGCGGCGCGCACGATGACCGTCTTCAGCGCCGCCGACGAGGAGAAGCGGCGCGGGGTGCGCCGGATGAAGCTGACCGCGGCCGGGCTGCTGCTGTTCGTGGCCGTGGTGTACGTGCTCGCCGAGTGGGCCTCCCATCGGGGCGCGGGCCCCTGGGCGGGCTATGTGGCGGCCGCCGCGGAGGCGGGCATGGTCGGTGCGCTCGCCGACTGGTTCGCGGTCACGGCGCTCTTCCGCCACCCGCTCGGCCTGCCTATCCCGCACACCGCGATCATCCCGAACAAGAAGGACCAACTGGGTGTCTCGCTGGGTGAGTTCGTCGGGGAGAACTTCCTCTCCGAGGACGTCGTACGGCAGCGGCTGCGCGCGGTCGGCATCGGCACCCGGCTGGGCGCCTGGCTGGCCGAACCGGAGCACGCCGACCGGGTGACGGCCGAGCTGGCGACGGCGCTGCGCGGCGCGCTCACGGTGCTGCGCGACTCGGATGTGCAGGCGGTGGTGGGGGAGGCCATCACGCGTCGTGCGGACGCGCAGGAGATCGCGCCGGGCATAGGGAAGATGCTGGAGAAGGTCGTCGCGGACGGCGGTCACCGGCGGGCCGTGGACCTGGTGGTGACCCGGGCGTACGACTGGCTGGTGCTGCACGGCGACTCGGTGATGGGCGCGGTGGAGGGCGGTGCGCCCGGCTGGACCCCCCGTTTCGTCGACAAGCGGATCGGTGAGCGCGTCTACAAGGAGCTGCTGCGGTTCTGCGGGGAGATGCGGGACATGCCGTCCCATCCGGCCCGGGGCGCCCTCGACCGGTTCCTCACCGACTTCGCCTCCGACCTCCAGTCCGACACGGACACCCGGGCGCGGGTGGAGCGGCTCAAGGGCGAGGTGCTGGGCCGGGGCGAGGTGCAGGACCTGATCGCGTCCGCCTGGACCGCCGTGCGCTCCATGATCGTCGCGGCGGCGGAGGACGAGCGCAGTGAGCTGCGGCTGCGGGTGCGGGCCTCGCTGCTGTCCCTGGGGGCCCGGATGGCCACCGAGCGCAAGGTCCAGGAGAAGGTGGACAGCTGGGTCGAGGGTGCGGCGGTGCACGTGGTGACGACGTACCGGAAGGAGATCACCTCCCTGATCACCGACACGGTCGCGGGCTGGGACGCGGAGCACACGACCCGCAAGATCGAGGCCAACATCGGCCGCGACCTTCAGTTCATCCGGATCAACGGCACGGTGGTGGGCTCCCTGGCCGGGTTGCTGATCTACACGGTGGCGCGCGCGCTCGGGGCGTGAATCGGCCGGTCGCGGGAACCTGATCCGTGCCGCCCGATGGGGAGCGTGCCGAGGAGGGAGCCCATGACCAGCGCAGACGCCGCCGTGCCGGCCGAGAAAGACCGTACGATCACCACCGACATCCCCGCCCGCCTCGACCGGCTGCCCTGGTCGCGCTGGCACTGGACCATCGTCTTCGGACTCGGCACCGTGTGGATCCTGGACGGCCTGGAGGTCACGGTCGTCGGGAACATCGCGAGCCGGCTGTCGGAGCCGGGAAGCGGCCTGCCGATCACCTCCGGGCAGGTCACCGGTATCGCGGCCGCGCTGTATGTGGCGGGCGCCTGTATCGGCGCCCTGTTCTGGGGCCGGCTGACCGACAAGTGGGGCCGCAAGAAGCTGTTCATGATCACCCTCGCGGTGTATCTGGCGGCCACCGCCCTGACCGCGATCTCCTTCGACACCTGGTGGTTCCTGCTCTTCCGGTTCCTCACCGGTTTCGGCATCGGCGGCGAGTACGCGGCCATCAACTCCGCGATCGACGAGCTGATCCCCGCGCAGTACCGGGGCCGCGTCGACCTGATCATCAACGGCAGCTTCTGGCTGGGCGCGGTCGCCGGTTCGCTGCTGTCGATCGTCGCGCTGAACACGGACATCTTCGCGGCGGACGTGGGCTGGCGGCTGACGTTCGCGCTGGGCGCCGTCCTCGCCCTGGTGATCCTGCTCGTACGGCGGCACGTCCCGGAGAGCCCGCGCTGGCTGCTGATCCACGGCCGGGACCGGGAGGCCGAGGAGATCGTCACCTCGATCGAACGGCAGATCGAGGAGGAGAACGGGGAGCGGCTGCCCCGGGCCGAGGGCGAGCTCACCATCCACCAGCGCCGCGGCGTCTCCTTCGTCGAGATCGCCCGTACGGTGTTCTCCTCCTACCGGCGCCGCGCGGTCCTCGGCTTCTCCCTCTTCATCGGGCAGGCCTTCCTCTACAACGCGATCACCTTCGGCTTCGGCGCGATCCTGACCAAGTTCTTCGACGTGCCGAGCGGCAACACCGGCTACTACTTCGCCGTCATCGCCATCGGCAACTTCTGCGGTCCGCTGCTGCTGGGCAAGCTGTTCGACACGGTGGGCCGACGGGTGATGATCTCCTCGACGTATCTGCTCTCCGGTGTGCTGCTGTTCGGCACGGCCTGGCTGTTCGACCAGGGCTCGCTGACCGCGACGACGATGACGGCCTGCTGGTGCGCGGTGCTGTTCTTCGCGTCGGCGGGCGCGTCGAGTGCCTATCTGACGGTGTCCGAGGTCTTCCCGATGGAGACCCGCGCGATGTCCATCGCCTTCTTCTACGCCCTCGGCACCGCGGCCGGCGGTATCAGCGGCCCCCTGCTGTTCGCCGAGCTCACCGACACGGGCAAGGTCGGCGACACGGTCCTCGCCTTCTGCATCGGCGCGACGCTGATGTGCGCGGCGGGTCTGGTGGCGGTGTTCCTCGCGGTCAAGGCCGAGCGACGCTCCCTGGAGGACATCGCCCGGCCGCTGACGGCGGCGACGAAGGCACGCGAGTCGACGACTCCGGGCGGGCCGACGACGGGCGGGCCGACTCCGGGCGGGCCGACTCCGGGCGGGCCGCGGAAGGCCACTGCCTGAGGGTGCGGTCGCTCCGGCGGTCGCTCCGGTGGCCGCCCCACGCGGCCACCCCACGCGGGTGCTCTTAGCCCCTCCTGCCTCTCCTGCCTCTCCTGCCTCTCCTGCCTCTCCTGCCTCTCCTACTCGGCCCCGCCCGCGGCCCTGCCTTCGGCGCCGTCCCTGGTCCGGCCCCTTCGGCGCAGCAACAGCAGGCCGCCGGCCAGGGCGGTGAGGCCGGTGGCCGCGGTCCACGCGACGAGGTCGGTGGAGCCGGTGGAGGCGAGGCCGCCGCCGCTCTTCGCGGCGGCGGCCTCCGTCCCGGTCGGCGCCGCCGAGGCGGAGGGCGCGGCCGATCCGCCCGATGCGGCGGCGCCCGATCCCGCGGCGCCGGACGCGGACGGGGAGGGGGAGGGGGAGTCCACCGAGGGGGACGGACCGGTCGAGGAGCCGCCCGCAGTCGTCGTCGACCTGTCCCGGGTGAACGCCAGCGTCCCGAAGCCGAGTTGGTCGTAGCCGCCGCTGTTGGGCCCGTAGTCCCCGCCGCCGCCCTCGGGTCCCGCCTTGGCGGCGATGCGGGTGAGGTAGGGCGCGGACAGCCCCCGGCGCTTGGTGTAGTGGCTGGCGATCATCGCCCAGATCGGCCGGGTCATCGCCGGGTCGACGCCGGCCGCGCCGGAGGCGGTCTCGCTGCCCGACCAGCCGCCCACGGCACCCTTGGCCCGGGTGTTGGCCGTGTAGGCGACATCGCCGCCGAGGCTCCACTTCGCCACGTACTGCGCGCCCTTGAGGAAACGGTTGTCGTCGTAGCCGTAGAGGTCGAT
This sequence comes from Streptomyces sp. NBC_00016, assembly GCF_045040885.1. NCBI lineage: Bacteria > Bacillati > Actinomycetota > Actinomycetes > Kitasatosporales > Streptomycetaceae > Streptomyces > Streptomyces sp. NBC_00016. Next base: position 6,095,799 of record NZ_CP108304.1, read on the forward strand.
GCCCTGGTTCCAGGCCATCTCGCAGAAGGTGCCCATGAGGCCGACGCCGAGCAGCGCGTGCCCCTGGTCGCGGCCCGCCTCCAGCCACTCGGCGAGACCGTCGTCGTGCACCACGGGGATGGCCTTCCTGACGGCACCGAGCCCGGAGCCGCTCTTGAAGTACTCGACGGCCTGTTCCACCCTGGCGCCGTCGTCGCAGAAGATGCCGGTGGCGAGGACGCAGGCCATCGCGGTGAGGTCCCAGTTGGGCCAGTAGTTGGTGATCACGGCGCCGTTGTGCCCGACGAGGAAGCTCTCGCTGAGCGGCGAGAAGACGGTGGTCAGCATCTTCTGGAAGCGTTCGAGTTCGAAGCCGGCGTGGTCGCGGACGAGTTCGGCGGCGTTGGCGGCCTGGTAGCCGTACAGCCCGGCCGCGAGGAACCGGTCGGCCGAGCCCGCGAGCGAAGTGAGCTTCGCCGACCAGGCGTTGAGGATCGCGACGGCGGTGTCGGCGTACGCGCTCTCACCCGTGACGTGGAACCGCAGGCCGTTCTGGTACGCGGCGTGGAGATCGTTGTAGAGGATCGTGTAGTTCTGCGGCGAGCCCGAACCCCGGTACACGGTCGCCTGCGGGTTGGCCGTCCAGCCGCTCTGCGCATGCCTGTTGGCGGTGAGCCGGGCGTATCCGGCGGTCCAGGGCGCGGCGCCGGCCTTCACCTTGGCGGCCATACGGGCCAGGTCGGCGCCGGTGTGCAGCAGGCCCGGGTGCGCGTATCCGACGGCGGTGGCGGGGGCCGCGGGGAGGGCCGCGGCCACACCGACGGCTCCGGCCGCCGTGCCCGCGGCCTTCAGCAGGCCGCGGCGGCTGATCCGATGGCTGCCGGTCTCGTAGCGGTCGATCCGGCCGCGGTGGGTCTGTCCGGGGCGGGTCGGGTGCGGTTGCAGATGCATGCCGGGGAGACGGACTGGGGGCCGCGCCGATAACGAAAACCTGGCCGGCGGAGGGCGCGGCGGGCGGCAGGCGGTGGGCCCGGGGTCAGGCGCCCGTCGTCGACCCCGGGCGGACGATCATCAGGATCGTCACGGTCGCCCACAGGAGGTTGAACACCCCGGTGAACATGGCGAGTCGAACCGTGGTCTCCCGCGCCCCCGTGCCCTCGACGAGCACCTCCTGCCGGGGCAGCACGAGGACCAGCAGCACACCCGCGGCCAGCACGGTCAGCACGATCGACGCGATCAGCCAGGGGTCGCCCATCACGCCCATCGCGCCCGCCGTGGCGAACCCGAACACGGGGACGGCGAGACCGACGGCCGCGTACACCTGGCAGATGCGGTGCAGCAGCCGTACGGTCTCGCTCGCGCGGGCGTCGTCGGGCGCGGCCAGGGCGCGGCGCGCGGCGGGCGGGAACATGCTGGCGGCGACGGTGACGGGCCCGATCGCGACGATCGCGGCGAGGACGTGCACGGCGAGGAGGAACTTGGTCACGCACCGACGCTAGGCGGAGCGCGCGTCCCACAGAAGCGGCGGAAATGCCAGAGGGCGACGGATTCTAGCCAGGGGAGGGCGGTGGCCGTCGGCCACCAAGGGCCGAGGTCGGCGGCTGCCTGCAACCACGACCACGACCACGACCACGACTACAACCGTCACCGTCACTGCCACGGCCACCGTCACCTCCACCGCAGCCAGGGGGTCGAGGTGGCCGTAATCCGTCGTACACCTACGCTTTTGCCATGCATACCGTCGTCGTACTGGTCCTGGACGGGGTCGTCCCGTTCGACCTGTCCGCCCCGATCGACGCCTTCGGCTGGCCGCGGCTGCCCGACGGGCGCCCGGCGTACCGGGTCAGGGTCTGCTCGCCGTCCCCCACCGGGGAGGTGAGCGCGGGGGCGTTCACCGTGCGGGCGCCGTACGGGCTCGAGGCGCTGGCCGAGGCGGACACGATCATCCTGCCCGGGGTGGCGGACCCGCCGGACGAGCTGCCGATCGGCGTCGCGGAGGCCCTGCGGGACGCGGCGGCGGGTGGCACCCGGATCGCCTCGGTCTGCGTCGGCGCGTTCCTGTTCGCCGCGACGGGCCTGCTGGACGGACTGCGCGCGACGACGCACTGGATGGCGGCGCGGGAGCTGGCCGAGCGCTACCCGAAGGTGACGGTCGACCCGAACGTCCTCTACGTCGACAACGGCCAGTTCCTCACCTCGGCGGGCGCCGCCGCGGCCCTCGACATGTGCCTGCACATGATCCGCGGCGACTACGGTTCGGCGGTCGCCGCGCAGGCGGCCCGGATGTCGGTCATGCCGCTCGAACGGGAGGGCGGCCAGGCCCAGTTCATCGTCCACGACCTGCCACCCGCGCCCGCCGGGGCGACCCTCGAACCCGTGCTGGCCTGGCTGGAGGACAACTGCGGCCGGGAGGTGACCCTGGAGCAGATCGCCGGTCGGGCCGGCATGAGCACCCGCACCCTCAACCGCCGCTTCCGCGAACAGACCGGCACGACACCGCTGCGCTGGTTGCACCGGGCGCGGGTGCGGCGCGCGCAGTACCTGCTGGAGTCGACGGCGTACCCGGTGGAACGCATCGCCACCCAGGCGGGTTTCGGCTCCCCGACGGCCTTCCGCGAACGCTTCCGCAAGGTGGTCGGCACCAGCCCCCAGGGGTATCGGCGGGCGTTCCGGTCGGGGGAAGGGCGCGGGGGAGACGGGCGGTGACGGGCGGTGAGGGGCGGTGACCCGAGAAGTGAAGATCGTATAAGGTGACGCGCCGTGGCGCGCGCAAACGCGTGAACCGTGGAACGTACTCGGGGGAGACCTGCACGTGAACACCGGCAGCCCGGGCCGCTCCGGCGCGCTCCGCATCCTGCCCAACCCGCTTGCCGTCGCCTCGGCACTGGCCGAACCCTCCCGCGCCGACCGGGTGGACGACCCCACGGTGCGCGTCCTGGCCTGGGCCCGGACGGCGGTGGGGCTCGCCGCGACGGTGTGGCTGCTGGTGGCGTACCCGCTGCGGGAGGGACGCGAGAAGTTCGTCATGGACAAGCTGGAGGACCTGCTGATCGGCTGCGGGATCACCTTCGGCACGGCCTTCGTCGCCGTGACGGCGTTCATCGCCACGGCCCGCTCGCCGCTCGGCCGGGTGTACGCGCGTCGCCTGCTGGGCCCGCTGCTGACCGTGTTCGCGATCGCGCTCGGTGCCGCGGTGTGCTGGTTCCTGGTCCGGCTGCTGAAGGGCGAGATCATCACGCTGTCCGACTTCGGCTACCACGGCATTCTCTTCAGCATCCTGCTGATCGTGGTGTTCTTCCTCGGCACCCTCGCCTGCGCCGCCGCGCTGCTCCTCGCGATCCCCGTGACCGTGCTGGCCCTGGTGTACGCCTTCAACTCCTGCTTCCGCCTCGGCGACGTCCACGACCTGCTGCCGGCGCTGATCTCCCCGCTGCTGGTCTGGTCGCTCTTCGGCCTGGGTCTGTTGGACGACCCCGAGGTGGCCGCCCCACCTCTCGTCCTCTACGGCTTCCTGGTGGGCGGCCCGCTGTCGGTGACGCTGCTGTCGGTGTGGGAGGTATGGCGCCTGCGCCGACGGCACGGGGTGACGCTGCGGTCGGCACTGGGCCGGTAGGTTCCCCGGCCCGCGCGCCCGGTTGGTTCCCCGGCCCCGCGCGGCCGGTAGGTTCCCCGGCCCGCGCGCCCCTTGCTCGTCCCGGCCGGTCGGCGACCCTTGCTCGTGCCGCCGGCCGGCGCCCCTGCCTCAGCCTCGCCGGTCGGCGACGGCCCACGACGCGAGCGCGACCGCGCCGGCCACGCCGAACACCGACGGCCAGGCGCCGACCTTCTTCGCCAGCGGATGCGACCCCGCGAAGGCGGCGACGTACGCGACGGTCAGCGCCCCCGCCGCCTTTCCGCCCGCCTGCTGCCGCCACTGCTGCGCGGCCGCGGCCCCCGCGACGGCGAGGACGGCCCCGCCCAGCGGCCGCTTCCTCGTCCACCGGGCCACGCCGTACCCGCCGATCAGCCCGCCCGCCGCGATCACCGCACTGGGAACCTTCGCCATGTCTGCCCGCCCGTCCTCTCGTCCGTTCTGTCTGCCGCGAGGCTAACGCGCAGTCGGAACGGGCATGGGGCGTGGGGTGGGCCACGGGGCGGGCACCACGGGGTGGGCCACGGGGCGGAGTGCGGCCCCGGGTCCCGGGTCGCGGGTCCCGGGTCGCGGGAGTGGAGTGCGGAAGAGTCGGCTAGCTCCGTCCCGCCCGGCGCCGCTCACCCGCCTCCTGCCCGCTCTTGTCGACGACGGCCCGCTCCAGCACCGCACTGGTGTCGTAGACCGTCCCCGCCTCGGCCCGCTCGGTGTCCCGGCTGAAGACGGTGCGTACGCCGAGGTATTCGAGCGTGCCGGGATCGAAGATCCACTCGGTGCGGGTGCCGTGCCGGGTGTCCTCCCGGGCGATGGCGATACCGTGCCGGCCGACGGCGTCCACCGCGTCGGCCACCTCGGTCACACCGGGGATCCGGGCGGTGGCCTTGTAGAACGCGGCAGCGGTCGCGGACGGCATGATCTGCTCGCCGATGAGATCGCCGATCCGGCCGAAGACCTCCTGATCCTTGTCCTCCCCCTCCTCGACCCGGGTATCGGCGTAGAGCAGCTTCAGCAGGGCGTCGGGATCGGTGGGCAGCGAGGCGAGCCAGGCGTAGGTGGGCCGGTCGAACCCGGCCGGTACCGCGGCGTCCTCCGGATCCGTACCGTCCGGCACACCGACCTCGATCGGCCAATCCTGCCCGTACTCGCGGATCAACCCGACGTCGGTCACGGGCCCCTGCCGCTGCGAGAACCACACCTGCCGCTCGTGCATCTTCCCGAGCACGACGGGCCCGTCGAAGACGCCCTCGTTCCCGGCGCCCCTGCTGCGCACGTACACGAACTGACCGTCGCCCACGGGCTCGACGTCCGTCCGCAGGGCGACCGCGGCGATACGGTCGAGGGTCACGACGGCGCCACGGCTTCCGCCCCCGCTCGCCGAACTGCTCGCACCGGGCCGGGCCGCCGTACCACCGTCGCCCCGCCCCGCACCCAACCCGACGGTGAGCCCGGCGGCCAACGCGACGGCGACGGCGACGGATCCGGCGACGAGAGCGGGACGCGGAAGCCGCGGGCGGGGCCGCACCGGCGCATCGGCGTGGTTTCTCTCCTGGTCGCGGTCGATGAGCTGCATCAGAACGTCCTTGTGATGGGAGCGACGCCCGGGAGACAGCACCTGCCGCTCGACGGGACCGGCCGGCAACAGCCGCCGCAGTTCGTCGAGTTCCGCGCGCTCCTCCTGCTCGGACCCGGCGGGAGTGGCGTTCATCGGGCTTCCTCCTGAATGGGCAGGACCGCGAACGCGGTCTCACTCCCTACCTCTCCGCGACGGGAGCGGGGTTCCGTACGCCGTCCCGTACGTCGTTCGGTACGTCCTTCGGTACGCCGTTCTGTACGTCGCTCCGTACGCCCGGACTGCCGCGTCTCCCGCTCGTCGATCTCACGCTCGACGATCTCCCGAAGCCGGGCACGAGCCCGGGACAACCGGGACCGAACGGTTCCGACGGGCACGCCGAGCGCCTCCGCGGCCTGCGCGTAGTCGAGCCCGCCCCACACGCACAGGGCGATGACCTCCCGCTCGTGCCGCCGCAACCGCCCGAGTACCCGCCGTACTTCGGCGAGCCGACGGGCGTCGTCGATCCGCCCGACGACGTCCTCGGCGAAGTCACCGACGGCGTCGTCGCCTCCGCTACCGGCTCCGGCCTCGGCCCGCCGCGCGAGAAAGGCGAGCCGACGGCGAAGACTCCGGTCGGCGTTGCGCGCCTTGTTGGTGGCGATCCCGAACAGCCAGGGCCGCAACGACCCGCCCTCGGCCTCCACCGCCCCGCGCCCCCGCCAGGCGGCGAGGAACGTCTCCGACATGACCTCCTCGGCGACGGACCAGTCCCCGGTCAGCCGGAGGGCGTGGTGGTACACGGCCGCCGCGTACAACTCGTAGAGCTCGGCGAACGCCGCCCGCTCCCCACCCCGCACCCGCGCCCGCAGACGCCCGTCGTCGTCCCGCCCGTCGTCGTCCCGCCCGTCGTCGTCACGGCCATCACCGTCACGGCCATCACCGTCACGGGCATCACCGTCACGGCTCTCGCCATCGCCATCGTCATCGTCATCGCCATCGTTGGAACTCACACCCCTACCTCTCCGGCCCGTGGGAGACAGTTCCAGTGCCGTGGATCACACTCCGCCGAACCGGGGAAGGTGTGGGCTACCAGGGCAGTGTCCCCGCCGCGTCGAAATACCCGCCGGTCGGCCCGTCGGGACCCACCTGCGCCATCCGGACGATGATCTCGGCGCCCTCCTCGACGCTCTGGACGCCGGTGTTCCCGTTGAGGTCGGTCTTGGTGAAGCCGGGCTCCACCGCGTTGATCCGCATGGCCGGGAACGCCTTCGCGTACTGCACGGTGATCATGTTGACCGTGGTCTTCGAGGCTGGGTAGGCGACGCCCGGATAGGCGTACGCCGGGGTGCCCGCGTCGGTGACGCGGCTCAGGGAGGCCAGACCGCTGCTGACGTTGACGACGACCGGCGCGGCGGAGCGCCGCAGCAACGGCAGGAACGCGTGGGTGACCCGCACGATGCCGAAGACGTTCGTCTCGAACACCTGGCGCATGTGCTCGGCGGTGACCTCCGCGGCACCGACGATGCCGTTGTCGGCGCCCCGGCTCTCGATGCCCGCGTTGTTGATCAGTACGTCCAGGCCGCCGTCGGCCTCGATGGTCTCGGCCGCGGCCTCGACGGAGTCGTCGTCGGTGACGTCGAGCCGGACCCACCGCGCGCCCAGCCGTTCGGCGGCCCGCCGCCCGCGCTCGGCGTCGCGGCTGCCGACGTGGACGATGTGCCCCGCGGCGACGAGCCGACGAGCGGTCTCGAACCCGAGCCCCTTGTTGCCCCCGGTGACGAGTGTCGTGGTCCTGTTCGTTGTGGTCATGGCTCCAGGCTGCGGCCGAGGGCGGGGGAGCAGCCAGGAGCCCCGTCTTCCTGGGACTGCCGGTACCAGGAAGACCCGGCCGGGCCGGTGCACAGTGGAGACATGGCGAGCACGGACTTCGGACGTACGGTACGACGGTGGCGGGACCGGGTCGCGCCGGAGGCGGCGGGACTGCCCTCGGGCGGCCACCGGCGCGCCCCCGGACTGCGCCGCGAGGAACTGGCGATGCTGGCGGGCATCTCGGTCGACTACGTCACCCGCCTCGAACAGGGCCGGGCGGAGAACCCGTCGGAGCAGGTCGTCGAGGCCCTCGGACGGGCGCTGCGCGTCTCCCCGGCCGAACGCGAGCACCTGTTCCACACCGCGGGCCTCGTACCGCCCGGCCGGGGCACGGTCCCGGCGTACATCGCGCCGAGCGTCCACCGGATGCTGGACCGTCTGACGGGCACACCGGTGGCGGTCTCGGACGCGTCCTGGACGCTGCTCCTCACCAACCCGCTCTACACGGCCCTCATGGGCGAACGGCACGGCCGCGAACGCAACGGCGCCTGGCGCGCGTTCCTCGGCTCGGGCGGCCGCGTCCGCCACACACCGGAGTCCCGCCGGGCCCTGGAGGCCGCGGTCACCGCCGACCTGCGCACGGCGGCGAGCCGCTACCCGGCGGACCGGCGTCTACGTCAACTCATCGCGGATCTCAAAGCGAACAGCGCCCGCTTCGCCGAACTCTGGGACTCCGGGGCCGTCGGCCACCACGAGGCCTCCCGCAAGACGATCGACCACCCCCAGGTGGGCCCCCTCACCCTGGACTGCGACGTCCTCACCGTCGCCGGCACCGACCTCCGCATCATGATCTACACCGCCGAACCGGGCACACAGGACGCGGACCGCCTGGAACTCCTGGCGGTACTGGGCCCCCAGCCGCTCACGACCAAGGACGAGGTGTCCCGAGAACCCCACCGGTAGGGTCGCCCGACATGAGAGCAGAGTCACCGACGCAGACCGTGCAACGCCTGTTCCCGCTGCTGGCCGAGGGGAAGAGCGCGGATGCGGCGGCACTGTTCGCCGACTCGGTGTTATTCTCCATCCCGCATCCGCCGGGCATCCCATGGGTACCGCAGGTCGACTCGGCGGACGGCATGCGGACGTTCTTCGAACTGCTTCAGACCCATGTGCGGGCCAAGGAGTTCGACCTCCGCCAGATCATCGCCGAGGGCGACGACGTCGTCCTCATCGGCCGCATGGTCTCCGAGGTCAAGAAGACGGGCCGGGACATCGACACCGCCTTCGCCCTGCACACCACGGTCCAGCACGGGCGGATCACCCGCTACCACCTCTACGAGGACACCTACGCCGTCGCCGAGGCCTACTTCGACGAGTGACCGCAGGGCCCGCAGTGACCGCACGGCGGGCGGCTTCTCCGTTCATCGTTCATCCGGGTGGTGTGGCGGCGGGGGTGCCGTCGGTCGACGAAGCCGACCGACGCACTCACGCCGAGGCAGCTCCGACGGCGCTGCCCCAGACGCGCAAGGGCACGCGCTCGCGCTCGCCTGCGGTCTGTCCCGAGTGGTCGTGCGCCTCGACCAGTTCCGACCAGGGGACGACGCCTGGCTCTCTGTCGGTCAGGAACCTCTCGACCACCTGTCCGAGATCGTCCGAAAGCACGTAGGCGCCGCCGAACGGCAACACATCCGGGGTCACCGAGCCGGTCGAGCACCGGAGCTGCCCGGCCTGCTCGTCGTGCCACACATAGAACGTCGCCGCCCCCGGAAAGCCCAGCTCGCGGATGCGATCCCGGATGGCTGCGGCGGTCCGTTCGAAGGCGGCCACCACCTCGGAGACGGACAACGACAGCCGCTTTTCGTCCCCCGCCCCCAGCGACCAGGTGTTGGCCGCCCACTCCGTCCGCCGGTCACCGGGCTCCAGCACCAAGGGCTCGTCCGCGACCTCGGCAATCCACGTCAACAGCACCGCAGCAGCATCCCCGTCCCCGCAGAGCGCAAGTGCACGTCCGTGCTCGTCGGATCAGCTCCCGGCGTCATGCTTCACGGCACGGATGAAGGAGAACCAGGCCCCGCTCCGTACGGCGATCTCGGGCCCTTCAGCCCTCTTCGAATCGCGCACCAGCGCGCCGTCATCCATCAACGCGCACTCGACGCACTCGCCTCCCGCCCCATTGCTGTACGACGACGTGAACCACGCCGGACGGCTCTTCCTGGTACCGGTCGCTGCCATGCTCACGTCGCGTATCCCTTCAATACCGTCTCGATCAACCGGACCGAACGCTGAGGACTCAGAGCCGCGGCTCGCAATCCGTCGAACGCTCGGGTGTACTCACGAACATGATGCTCGCCCTCCAAGTAGACGGCATCGGTGATTCCGTCGCGGTAGACGATGTCGGGGTCTTCCGGCGCGGGGAACCCCAGCATGGTGAATGAGCCGGTGGCCGGATAGGTGCCGGAGTCGAAGGGGAGGACTTGGAGCGTGACGGCGGGCAACTGGGCTACCTCGAGGACGTGTTCGACCTGTTCCCGCATCAGCGCACGGTCCCCGATGACATTGCGCAGCGCACCCTCGTTCACGATGAACCAGGCTTCGGGAGCGTCCGACCGTCTGAGCATGCCTTGACGTTCCATTCGCACCCGTACGGCCCGGTCGATGTCCTCGGCGGACATCTGAGCACTGGTCTTGTGCAGCTCGGAGGTGTACGCGCGGGTCTGCATGAGGCCGGGCAACAACTCGCACTGGTACTGCCGGAAGGTCGACGCCTCCTGCTCCAGGCCGATGTAGATGTTGAACCACTCCGGAACACCCGCCCCGTGGACCTGCCACCAGCCGCGCATCTTGGCCTGCCGGGCAAGTGACTTGAGGAACTCGCGCAGTTCGTCGCTGGTGCCGTAGAACCGACAGAGGGCGTCGATGTCCGACGGTTGGACCCGGCCGCTGCCCGTTTCCATGCGGTTGACCTTGGAACCGCTCCAGTCGAGACCGGCGCCGACCTGGGCGCAGGTGAGTGTCGACTGTTCCCGGAGCTTCTTCAGCTCGATCGAGAGACGGCGACGGCGTGCCGTCGGTGATCCGGCCATATCAACCCCGTTTTGGATAGCGGACGTTCAGTCTCGGGCCAAGGGGCTCGCCTGCCAATCACTCGGAAGTGGGATTCTCGCTGTGCACATTGCACGAAGGGATTCGCCGGCCGCACTCTGAGGCAACGCAACTCATCGTGATCCCCCGTGACGCTGTGTTTCTCCATGGGGTTTCACCTGCGACGAAAGGGCCTCTCATGGGTCAGGAGGCGTGCATGACACGCAAGCCGTGGGACCTTGCCTTCACCGCCGAGCCGACGGAGGTGGCCGCCCTGCGCCGGATCATGCGGCTGCATCTGGGCATCTGGGGCCTACCGGAAGTCGTCGACGACGCCCAGCTCTGCATGAGCGAGCTCGTGTCCAACGTCATCACCCACGTCGGCCCCGGAACTCCGGCCACGCTCGCGGTGTCGATGAACGGGGTGCATCTGCGTATCGAGATCCACGATCCCGATACGCGCGCTCTGCCCACCCTTCTCGACGCGAACGTCGGCGCGGAGGGAGGGCGAGGCATGGCGCTGGTCGACGCGGTCGCCGCTCGCTGGGGCGTCCAGCTTCGCCTCGACCGGAAGGTCACGTGGTGTGAGCTGGCAACGGGGCTCGCCTCGCCGAACGGGCATACGGAAGGCCCGGGGGTGAGGCGGGCCGAGGCCTTGCTGGCGTGCTACTCGGGTGCGAAACCGCTTCTGCGGCCCGGCCCGGGAAGAGTGGGGAGAGCCGCGGCCGAGGAATCGGTGATCACAGTCATCACGGACTTCCTTCACTGGCTGCGTGCGCACGGCTGCGACGTGGACGAAGCCTTGGATCGTGCACAGACTCGCTACGACGCCGAACTGGGCAGTTGCGGCGACGGGGTCTGACGCATGTCGGGTGCCTGACCCACCCGATACTCCCGCCCTGGTCCGGCAAGCCTGGATCAGGGCGCCAAGCCACTGCTCGCTGCGCCCCTACGTGCACGGCTGCAGAGGCAGGGACCGGAACCGTAGCGTCAGCTACCGTGTCCGTCCCCGCCCCTGTGGAGACCTGTGTGGCCGGGAGCGCCGTCTGTCGGTGTCCCCTCGGCCCGTCGGCGTCACTGCTCCAGTACGTCGGCGAAGAAGCCGAGTCGAGGATCTTCCGGGGTGCCGACAAGCAGCGCTCGGTCCAACAGGATGTTGTTGTGCTCGCAGCTCGTTTCCGGGAGCATCACGCAGGCGTGGCAGGCGGCCATGTTCGTGCCACCGGTGCCGGACACGCCGCTCTCCATGCAGAGAGGGTCGGAGGAGCACCACTCTGCACGGCGGACGGCCGAGCGGACCGTGTGGTCCAGCAGGTGCGGTTCGCCCTGTGCGACCAGGCCGCCGAGACTGCCCGCCGAGTCGCTCGTCGCCGTGTAGATCAGGATCCCGGCCATGTCTTCGTCCGCGTAGAGACGCTCGCGAAGGGCCGCCGCCGGGTAACCCGCCTCCAGACTCCACTCGTTGATGAGCGCATGGGCCAGCGTGTGGAGCAGCACCATGCGGGGGGAGGCGGGGGACCGGACGGCCTGGTGGCGGTCGCCCGCCCTCTCCTCCAACAGCCGCTGATGGGCCGTGCGCAGACGTTCCGCGCGGGCCGCCACGCCGACTGTCCGCTCCCAGGAGCCGAGCCGTTCCTCGTCCAGACGGAGGAACACGCCCTCGCCATGGACCACCATGGCCGGGAGCCACGGCAGAGGACCGCCGGCGAGCGGCATCTCCTTCGTCTCGGTGGACGAGTCGGGGTCGGCGAGCCGGGTGAAGGCCTTCAGCGCACGCACCTCGCGGAGCCGCTTGACCAGCATCGGGTCGGTGACGCCGAGCGGCCTCAGCACGGCCGTGTCGCCCTTCGGGGGCTCGCAGAGGAACTGCTCGTCGCGGGTGTGCTCGCTCTCCTCGTTGCCGGCGCGGAGACGCTCGTACTCCTTGTTGCGCAGAGCGCGATAGCGGTGGTCGAAGGTGGGAGCTGTGTCGCCGTCGGGGTCCTCCTCGCGCTCCGCGTCCAGGAGCGTCATCACCACTTCCAACGGGATGGACGCCTTGCCCTTGAGGACGGCCTTCAGGTACCCCGCCACCTCACTGCGGTCGGCGCACTCGCGCAGCGCGTCCCAGTGGTCGGCGAGCGGGTCGGAACGGCCGTCGCTCCACGGCGGGATGGACAGCGCCGACTTCAACACCGGCTGCCACACGCTGGAAGAGCCGCGTTGGAGGGTGCGCAGGGGCAGCCCGCACGTCTCCCTGGCCGAATCGCCCAGCCAAGGGCGAGCGCCCTGACACCTGAGTCCGAGGTTCTTGAGTGCCTCCTTGCGGAAGGAGCCCTCCATCGAGACCTCGGGCTTCGGGGCGCAGTCGCAGGAGACGACGATCGAGCGGAGCGAGGACGTGCGACCGGACGAACGCAGCCTGAGCTTCCCGCCGCACCGCCCGGCGGTGGTCCCCGGTTCGGTGGACCGGTGGACCCAGTGCCAGTACGGGAACTCGTCGAGGTGCCCGGCCTCGCAGGCGACGACGAACCGGGAGGGGACCAGGTCGACCTCGCAGGTGCCGCAGACGCTGCGCCCCTCCGGCGGGTTGAAGTCGCGGTGTCGCTGGAGTTCGGTGCACTCCGGGCAGGAGTGCATCTGGGGGAACCGCCGGACCCGCATGCCGTCCTTGCTGTCGTCGCCGGACGCGGGGGGCAGCCGGAAGTAACCGACGCCGAGAAGGCGGGCCAGCCGCCGTTCGTAGACCCGGGGCGCTTCGTCCGCCCGCCAGCTCTTCTCCGCGTCGTCCAGACCCGAGACGACGAAGGACTCCTGGTCGACCGCGATGAGGGAGCCGACTCCGTAGGTGGTGATGGCCTGGGCGCGGCGCACCGAGCCCCGCCGGGGCAGGTTGTGGGCCGGCGCGCCGCTCTGGCCCGTACGGCGGCGGCGGGCGGGGGGCGGGGTCATCGGTTTCCCTCCATGAACAGGGCGGACTCGGCGTCGACGTCGCGCAGGCTCCACAGCGTGGGCCATGCCTCGCGGTCCTCGGTCTCGTCGTCGTACGACTTCAGGATCGACGGGGAGCGATTGCCTCGCTGAGGTTCGAAGAGCAGGCCGCTGTGGTACTCGGCCTCTTCGCACCACCAGTCCACGAACTCGTCGAATGCCAGGGACACGGCGGCGGTCTCCTTGCTGTCGACCGCTCCGACCCGGTCGAGGACGATGCGCTTCAGCTCGTTCCTGAGCGCGTCCTCGTACGACTCGACCTTGGCGGCACCGTCGTTGGGGCGGGCGGCCGGGATCAGGATGCGGGCCAGAGCCACGATCACCGCGTGCAGGCCCCGGTCGCGGGCGCGCGCGGAGAACGGGGTGACCGAAGTCGATTCGACCTCCCGATAGAGAGCCGAGTGGAAGTGCTGGAAGCTCTCGTAGTGCGAACGGTCGCGGGACCGAGCGGAGTTGAGCATGACCGCCACCAAACCCGGGTGCGCGCGACCGACGCGGCTGGTGGCCTGGATGTACTCCGCGGTGGTCTGAGGCTGGCCCATCACGGCCATGAGACCGAGGCGGTCGACGTCCACGCCGACCGCGATCATGTTGGTGGCGAGCATGACATCCACGACGTCCTCGTCGGGGTAACGCTTCTCGATGCGCTTGAGGCGGGTCGGGATTTCGCTCGCGTCGACACGGCTCGTCAGCTCCGAGTAGTTGGGGATCGGTCGGACCTCCTTCCCCTCGCGCTCGGCGAGCAGCTCCAGATACGCCACCACGTCGTCGTGGACCTGCAGCTCCGCGGCCGAGAGCAGCCGTAGGCTGTTGAAATAGCCCACGAGGCTCCAGTACGTGTCCTTCACCCTGTCGTCCTCGGTGTCCGCGTGCATCGCCCGGTGCAACAGGGTGGCGTACGTGCGGATCAGCAGCGTGGACTGACTGGTGCCGGGGGCCAGGAGGCCGACGTAGCGGCGACTGGCCTTCTCCTCGCGAGGGGTCTCCACAGCGAACCACGAGTCGCGCGAGTCCAGGCCGGCGGGCGGGAACTGGCGTACGCCACGGGCGAAGAGGTGCTTGCCCTGGTTCGCGGCGCGGCGGATCGTCGCGGTGGAGGCGATGACCTTGGGCTTGTCGGCGAGGGCGTCCACGGCCGTCTCGTAGAGGCCGGTCAGAGTTCCCAACGGTCCTGAGATCAGGTGCAGTTCGTCCTGGACGATCAACTCCGGCGGCGGAGTGGGGTCGTTCGTGTCGTCCCGGTTGAACAGCGCCGCGGTGGCCGGGCGCCACGGCATCGACGCGAACTTGTCGACGGTGGCGATCACCAGTGTCGGTCGGGCGGCGTACACCGCCTCGTCGATCAGGTGGACGGGCAGGCCGTCGGCGAAGTCGCAGTCCTCCCCGGGGCAGCGGACGAACATCCGGCCGGCCTCGACGTCGGCGTCGTAGTCCCGCGCGTCGAGCCGCTCGCCGCACCACGGACAGGCGTGCAACTGGACAGGGTTCTCCGTGGCGAGGCGCTTGCCGAGGTCCCGCCGCAGTTCGTCGAGCTTCTCGTCGGCTTTGGCCAGCGTGTTGGGGGTGGCCGAACGGCCCACCCACATGCCGACGGAGAACTCCTCTGCTCCCAACTCCGTCGTGCGACGGCGTAGTTGCTCCATCGCACAGAGAAGGATCGCCGCGCGCTCGAACTGCTGAAGGGTGAGCAGTCGCAGCGTGTACCGCATGATGACCGTGACCCCGCCGCCGGCCGCTCCCTTGCGGATGCGGCGCAGGAACGACGTGAGTGCGATCAGGCCGAGATAGGCCTCGGTCTTGCCACCACCGGTGGGGAACCAGAGCAGGTCGGAGAGCTCACGGTCGTCGTGTCCGGGGTCGTCGACGCCTGCCAGACAGAGCAGTACGAACGCGATCTGGAACGGGCGCCAGCGCCCCTTGGCCAGGTCGGGCGTGCCGACCCGTCCCTTCCGCACCCAGTCGCTGCGGGCACGCTGGTCGGCCATGGCACGGTTGGCCAGGCGGAACGCCCGCATCACGTCGGGCTTGGTCCGCAGGAGCTCGATGCCCTCACGGATGCGTCCGAGGGCCTCGTGGCAGGCCGTCACCTGGTTCCGTGCGGCCTCCTCGTGGTGAGTGCCGGTCAGGGCCTCGGCTTCGTCCCGCTTGCGGTCGATCCACCGCTCGTACCCCGAGGCGAGATTCTCCAGCGCGGCCAGGATCTCGGCGTCGGGCTTCTCCGCCAGCCCCAGCATGGACAGTGCCGAGCTGTCGATCTCCGGGTTGGAGTCCGTGAGCAGCACTTCCACGGACGGTACGAACTGGCTGCGCACCTCGGGGACGCCGCCCTCGATCGTGTCGGTCACCCCGATGGGCGGCGGCGTCCAGTCCCATTCCGCCGAGCAGCCGTGCCCGACGGCGAAGGTCGGCGCGTGCCGGTGCAGCAGCCGGCTCGTTGCGATCTCCGGGTCGTGGGAGGTCGTCCTGGCGGAGCGTTCGACGAACGCGGTGGAGCCGTTGGCGGCGCGGACCCGGAGACCACACTGGAAAAGGGAGAACGCGTCCTTCAGGTCGTACTTGCCGACCTGTTCCGCGTTGATCAGGGTCACCGTGACGCTCACCGTTCCCGACCGCGGATCGGGGCGACGGACGATCGCGTGCAGGTCGAGCTTCCTGTCGGTGTGCAGCCGGGCCCGTACGCCGCTGCCCGACACGGTGACGTCGATCGTGTGGTCCGGGAGGTCGAGTTCCTCCCGCTGCCAGTGCTCCCGCTGGGCGGACAAGGTGCGGGCCTCTGCCCTGCGTGCTTCGACCGGCCTGCCGTCCGCGTCGGTCGGACGGTACGCGGCGGCGCGCGTCGAGACCGTGATCGTCCCGCTTATGGTCGGATCGACCGCGAAGGTCAGACCCATGGACGAGGGCCGACGGTCTCCGGGCCGCCCCGGATCCCGCTCCGCACCGGACTCCTCCACGCTGTCGCGGGTGAGCACCGGCGTGGCGTCCAGGCCGTCCTGTTCGGCGGCCTCGTCCTTCCGCGCCTCCGCCTCGCCCTTGTCCGCCGAA
Source organism: Streptomyces sp. NBC_00016 (assembly GCF_045040885.1). Lineage (NCBI taxonomy): Bacteria > Bacillati > Actinomycetota > Actinomycetes > Kitasatosporales > Streptomycetaceae > Streptomyces > Streptomyces sp. NBC_00016. The sequence goes on from NZ_CP108304.1 coordinate 6,111,863, forward strand.
CCCGGGTACAGCACTCCGGTCGGGTAGCGGTCGATGGGCGTGTCCTGGGTGAGAATCTCGTCCCGGTCGTCCTTCTCTGCGTCCTCGGCGGGGCCGAGGAGTTCACGCCGGAGCCCCACGAGGAGGTCTTCGTCCCGCACGCGGTAGTGCTCGGCGTGCCCGTCCGCCCCGTTCGTCACGTGTTCTGCTCCTCGTCGTTGTCCGTCCACCGGTACCGTCCGACGCCGGTGATCCTGGGGGCGATCCACACGCCCCGGTCGCCGAGGCCGGCGTTGGCGCCGGCCGCGGTGCTGCCCGTCACGGTCTCCATGGTGTCGATCCGCAGGCCGTGGATCTCGGCGGGCCAAGAAGGCGTCCACGTCCTGTTCACTTTCTGCACCCGGAACAGGTCCTCGCGGAACCGCCGCGAGGCCTCCCCGATCTCCCGTCCTTCGTGCAGCAGGGCGTAGGGCGGGCTCTGCGACTCGCCCATGGGCATGTCGTGCCGCTTGCGCAGCACAACGGCGTGCCCGGGCTCGACCCGCTCCAACAGGTACGTCTGGACGCCACCTGCGTCCCCCTCGGCGCCCGGCGGGTCGTTCCGATCCACGTCGCCCGCCTCGGCGACGATGCCGAATCGCTTGTACGCCCGCCAGCCGCCGAGGTAACGCCGGCCGTCGCGCCGCTTGCCCGTCCGCCCGAAGTGCGGCAGCTCCGGGGGCTTCACGTGGTAGAGGTCCTGTCGGGCACGGGTCATCGCCACGTAGAGGGCACGCGCCTCGGCGGGCAGGTCCAGGTCGTCCGTGTACCGTCGGTCGAGTTCCTCGACGCCGGGAGGGGTCAGGAGGATCACCCGGTCGAACTCCAGTCCCTTGGCACGGTGGACGGTCGAGACGACGATCCGGGCGGTCTCGGGGTCGGCCGCCTCGTCGGGGAATCTGCCACGCGCGACCGCGTGCCGCAGTCGGTCGAGGTCGAGCACACCCCGCGCGGACCTGCGGGCCACCCGCCGCAGGACGGTCCACAGCGTCGACGCGTCCGGCTCGAACGGCAGGGGGATCTCGGCGAGTATGGTCCGGAACCGGTCCTCGGTGAGACCGGTCGCGTCTGCACGACGCAGCAACTCGCCCACCCAGTAAGGAACGGGACGGTCTTCGAGCGGACGTCTCAGCCGGTGCTCGACGCCGTGCGCGTGCAGCAGTTCGGAGACCACGAGAGCCTCCCTGTTGTCGCGGGTGAGGACGGCGCAGGTGTCGGAGAGGTTCCGCAACCCGTCCAGGGTGAAGTCGTCGGTGAGGTCGCCCATCCCGTTCGCCGGGTCCAGGAGCAGGTCGCGCAGCTCGTCGTAGAGCGCGCCGGCCTCGTCCCGCTCGGCGAGCCGCTGGAGACGCGGGCCGTACGCCAGTGCCACCCGGGCCTCGTCGGTCGTGGCCCGGAAGTTGCCGGTGAGCTCCAGCTCCACCAGGTCGTCGGGGTAGGAGACGCGCAACCAGTCGAAGAACCGGCCGGTCTCGTCGAGCCGTTCGTCCGGGTCGGCGATCTGGAACCCGTACACGGACTGGGCCATGTCCCCGACGACCGTGAAACCGCAGCTGTCCCGGTAGCGGTCGAGCACCGTCTCCACCAGCTCGCGACGCACGCCCAGCAGGTCCTGCACCTCGTCCACGACGACATGGGAGGGCGGATCGGAGTCGCCGATCTCCAGCGCTCCCTGCTCCACCGCGTCCACCGCCGCCGCGATCCGTTCGTCGAAGCTCGTGCCTTCCCATTCCCCGTCCGGATGGGCCCGGTCGAGCACTCCGTACGCCCAGGCGTCGAAGGTCTGCGCCCGGACCCGGCGGGCCCGCTCGCCGTGTCGGGCGAGCCGCTCGCGCAGTTCGCGGGCGGCTGCCCGGGAGAAGGTCAGGACCAGGATCTCGGTGGCCTTCAACGCCTCCTCCGGGTCCTCGTGACCGCACAGCGCGTCCAGCCGACGCACCAGGGTGTGCGTCTTGCCGGCCCCGGCTCCCGCCGTCACCAACACCCTTGCGTTCCAAGGCTGCTCGACAACCTCCCGCTGCTCGTCGGTGAGCGGGGGGCTGTCCAGATAGGCGTCGGTCACTTACGGCTCCAGAGGTGCTCGAACTGGGTGAACGCGAGCTGGGTGTCGAAGTTGGCGATGTTGTCGCTGACGTTGAGGATCAGGCAGGTGGGCTTGCCACCGTTCTTCGGGCCGCGCAGACCGCGACCGATCATCTGCTGGTAGACGTTGGTGCTGTAGACCGGGCGCGCCACTACCACGACACGGGTGGCCGGGGCGTCGAATCCCTGCGTCAGCACTCCGTAGTTGGTGAGCACGCGGATGCGCCCCTCGCGGAAGTCGTCGATGCGCCTACGGCGGTCCTGCATGCTGCTGGTCGCGTCGACGGCTGCGGAGGGCACGTCCCGGTCGTTCAGCAGAGCGGCCAGCGAGTTGGCGTGGTCGACGGAGGTCGCGAACAGCAGGGTCGGCCAGCCCTCGGGCAGACCGGCCACCTCCTCGACGATACGGAGGCTGCGCGCGTGGTCCTCCACCAGGCGCTGCTCGGCCGAGCGGGAGAGCATGGCCATGCGGTCCGCCTGGACCTTCTCGTCACTGGTCAGCTCGATGCTGCCGCCCTCCAGGGTGCGGTGCTCGACCTGAGCGAGCATGCCCCACTCCTGGAGGTCCCGGTAAGGGTCGCCCGAGGGGAAGACGCCTTCGTCCAGACGTCGTCGGCCGAAGCGGCCCACCAGACGGCTGGTCTCCTCCTCGTTGTTGTTGCGGAACGGGGTGGCGGTCAGGCCGAGCAGATGCCGTCGGGTCTCGTACTGCGTGAGCCCCAACTTCGCCAGGATGGTGGTGTATCGGGGTGAGATCGCGGTGTGCGCCTCGTCCACGATCACCAAGGAGGCCTGCCGCAGCCACTCGTAGGCGTCGCCGTCCAGGCACCGCTCCAGCTTGGCGTCGGTGGCCACCACCAGATGCGGGTGCCCCTGGACGTCACCGGCCTCGTTGCCTCCCCAGAGCCGGCTGATGGTGAGCGGGCGTTCCGCACCCACCTTGCCCCATACGAACTTCCAGCTCTGCACAGCCTGCTCGCACAGCTCTTCGGTCTGCGCGATCCACAACAGCGGCCCCTCCAGTTCGCCCACCCGCTTCACCCAGCGGATCACGGCCTCGGCGGTGACCCGGGTCTTGCCCGCGCCGGTGGGAAGGGAGAGCATGGCCCGCTGCGGCGCCAGTCGGTCGAGCAGGGTGGTGATGTTGCGGACCAGATCCTCCTGGTAGTCGTGGAGCGCGGGGAAGTCCCGCGGCCCGTCGACAGTCTCGGAGGCGGGCGGGGACGGCGTGCGGGAGCCTGCGAAGGTCATCGGCAGCCCGAGTCCGGACACGAACGAGATCGCCGCGGCAGAACCCCCGTATCCCACAGGCGCGTTGGGGAAGCGCACCTGGATATCACGGGCATGGTGGTGCAGCACCCTGTCGCCGCGCGCGTTGAATGCCATCTGCGCGACCCGGTGCGCGGACGGCTCTGTACCTCCGGTCGCCTCCGCCTCGGCGTCCAGGAGACCGTCCGGCAGCCCCGAACGGAGAGCCTCGGTGCCGATCAGCAGCTCGATCTTGGTGACCACGTCCGTCGCATCGCGCACGGCCTTCACCGCGGCCTGGGCCGCGCTGTCCCGGGCCATCTGCTCCTCACGCTCCAGAACCGTCCGGCAGCCGCTCGCGCCCAGTCCGAGTTCCAGCTCGCGGTCGATCAGACGGAGCATCGGCTCCCGCTCCAGGGGGACCAGGACCTTGACCGTGGTCCCCTGGCGGACCGCGTCCAGGGCGCGGGACTTGGTGCCGTTGTCCGTCCGGGTCACCTCCTCCAACTCCGTGCACCGCTGCACCAGACTGCCGCGCTGGGCGCTGCCGAGCCGCTGGCGCAGCGCGGGGTACAGCTCGACGAGCGGGATCGGTTCGCCTTCCGGGACCTCGCGGGTCTCACGGGTGATCGCCCCCTTGTAGGACTTCATGCCCCACTGCTCGATCATCAGCTCGGCGTCGGCCGCGGTCCCCACGAGCAGCGCGGGGAGCTGCTCCGCGCGCAGGGCACGGTACTCGGCCGTGCCGACGGCGACGACGATCTCGTCGTCCGGACGGGTGCTCCAGGTTTCTCCGATCCGGCAACGGGTCAGGGAGTCCTCAGGGAAGGACGCACCCAGTCGGGTGAGCATCACGTACGTGTTGCCGACGAATTTGTCGTCCTCGCTGCGGGTCAGTTCCAGCAGGAGCGGTGCCCAGCGCTCGGCCGGCACGTCGTCGACCGTGGTGGGCAGCCGAAGCTTTCGGGCCTTCTCGGGGGACAGGTCGGCCACCGGCAGGACGTCGCGGTAGGAAGCCAGCTGAGGTCCGACCGCCTCGGCCAGCGGCTTGACGCCTTGGGAGGTGAGGACGGTGCCGTGCTTCCTGAGCATCCAGCGGATCGGCGACTCGACGGCCTGACGGGTGTTCGACTGTGCGCCGATCTGTCGCGTCCAGTTGTCCACCACGGCGTCGTCCGGCAGGGCCTTGAGGAAGGCGGCGCGGGACTCTTCCGACAGCGACGGGAACAGGTGCAGCGGTCCGCCGATGGGCGCTCCCTCCACCTTCAGCCGGTTCAGGGTGGGCCGGGGGGCGCGCTTGTCCAGCCCGTGCAGGTAGGTGGCGTGGACCGCCTCCCGATACTCCTCGAACCAGGCCTCGCCCTCGGGCCGCGTCGTCGTGGGTCGTTCCCTCGGGCCTACCTGGCGGAAGACGGCGAGGTCGTCTGAATGGAAGCGCATGTCGACGGCGACTCGCGGGTCACGTTCGGCGCTCACCACGGAGCCCGGCAGCATGCAGTCGCGCAGCGGACGGAATCTCCCGTCGGCCGTACGCACCCGCAAGGTCCGGGGGACATCCGGTACGTGCTGAAGCACGGTGTCGATCAGCCGGTGCCCGCCGGCCTGACGGAAGAGGTTCCAGAAGTGCTCCCAGTCGGCGTCTCCGTAGCCGTCGAGGCCTCGGTCGAGGACACTGACGAAACGACCCTCCACATCGGCCTCTCGGATGCCGAGCGTGTCGAGGGCGGAGGCGAGTTCGGGGTCCTCGGAGATCTCGGGCGCCACGTACACCAAGGACTCGCGGGGCCCGTCGTCGTCGGCGCGGCGGAACACCTGACCGGGGACGGGCGGCACCAGGCCGTGCTCCTCGGTGAGCACGACCCGCGCCTTGCGCGCCTCGTCGACGTACGGCGAACCCGTCCGGACCATGTCCGCGAGGATGCGGACGGCGGTCGCGGAAGCCACCGCGGAGCCCTCCGGGACCAAATCCTCCAGCCACTCGCGGACGCTGGACCGCTCGTGCTCGGCCGCGTCGAGAACGTGCTGGACCTTTCCCGAACGGAGAATGTTGACCTCCGCCGAGGGATGCAGCCAGTTCGACGGTCGACCGGGCGTCTCGTGCCACATCCGTGCCCACGTCGTGTAGCGGTCCTTGTCGAGGCGCGGAGGAATCCGCAGTTCGGTCGGTACGCGCAGCACGCCCTCCTGATCGGGGAGCGAGGGCCGGCGGGCCGCCCGCTGCCAGATCTCCTGAGTCAGGAAGTCGTCGGCCCAGCTGATCGATTCCTTCGTACGCCCGGGCAGGAGCGGGAGGTACGCGGCGGGGTCCTCGGCCGGCGACAGGCCCGGCAGGGAGTCGACCACCAGCGCTGCGGAGACCCTGATCATCTCCTCGTTGAACGCGGAGGAGTCCAGCAGGTTCTGCCGGTCCTCGTTGGTCTTCCACGCGCCGTTGAGGATGCCGCTCAACGACATCTCGTACTTGGTGGGGAAGAAGGACCAGAAGCGGCCACGCCCCCGGGACCGACTGATGTAGAGCCCGCTGTCCGTGTCCTTCTCGAATGCCGGTACCGCCCATGCGAGTTCGAGATCGAGGCGGTCGTGCAGCTCGCCGGCATCGGCGCGGGCCGCCCGGCCGGGCTCGTGCGTGGTGGTGAAGACCCGCCACCGGGTTTCGTGGGGCGACCTGTTCGTTCTTTCCTCCCGCACCGTGTGCAGGTTCCCGTCCCGCTCGGTCGTGAGCACGCGATGGGCCGGAGGAAGCGTCCTGCGGTCCTCCAGCACCACCCGCGCCACATGCGGGGAGAGGAGCTGGAACCCGAGCGGGAACTCCTCGCGGCTCGCCCCGGCGGAGGTCTTTCCCCCGTGCATGTCCAGCGCCAACCTGCCGGCTGCCCCGGGGAGCAACGGCAACCGTACGACGGTGGTGGCCCAGCCGAGCAGCTCGTCGAGCACGGGGTCCGCCGCCCGCTCGGCATCCGCGTCGAGCGGGCGGGCCATCCGGAGCACCGGCGCCTCGAACCGGTCGCCCAGCCGTTCCCGCACACCGGGAACCGAGCGGATCTGTTCGCGCGCCCATTCGCGATCGAACCCGAATGCCCCGGAGGTACTGAAGAACTGGGGGGCGTCGGTGACCACCAGAACGGACTTGACCCCTACACCGAAGCGACCGATCTGGCCACCCCTTTTACGGGACATGCTCATACGGAGAATGGTTTCGGCCCCGTCGGCCGTCACGGGTGACCCCTCGTTGGCGCAGTAGAGGTGGGTGGCGGTGAGAACCACATGAGTGGTACCGCCGGGCTCGTCAGCGATTTCGTCGGCGGCGTTCTGGACGAGCTCGAAAAGCTGTCGATCTCCGTACCCGCCCTGGGTGATTCGTCGCTCACCGTTGGCGTGCTCGGGAATCAGGCCGGGGTCGACCTCGTACGTCTGGAGAACGCGAGATGACTGTTCCAGAACGGTGGCGATGACCGGCGATACCGGCGACGAGGGCTCGAACATTGCTTCTTCACGACTCCTGCGGTGGGCGGGATGACGAAACAAGGAAAGGCAGAGAGCGGAAACAGCGACACAAATATGCCCTGAAGTGCATAGATTGGAATGTCCGACCGAGCTGCCAGTCGGGCTCCGGAGGGTCTTTCCAGGGATTTTAGCGGTCGACCTTCAGGGGTTTCGGTGAATCTTCGAAAGAGGCGTCAGGTCTCGTCGAGATCCGCTGGAGTAAGCCCGGAAGAATTGAGTATCTGCTTCTTCCGGGCATCGTCGCCCGCTAATAACTTCCGGAGTTCGAGGCAGTGGATCTCGCGCCCAGAAAAAGGTTCGACATCGTACGGGGGATCGGTCTCCCCGGAAGGCTGCTCCATGGCGTTCCGTTTCCTCCTGTTTCGTTTTCGGGCCCCCGTTGCGACGAGAACTCCGAGTGAATTTTGAGATGAAGGCATGGCTGTGCCGTCTGTAGCTCAAATATTCCTGAGCCAGGAGGTGGAACCGCCTTCAACGACCTTAGCAGGGTTCACTCTTCCGGGCTAAGGGATTTGGTGAACCGATTTCTGGAGGTCGGTATTCCGTATTTCGCAAACGTTCGCGACAGGGAAGCTGAATTCCGGCTGCCGCACCTTGAGTCGGTAGATTCCGATCAAATGGGACATCTGGATGTTCAGGAGTCCGAGTCAGCCTCGTCAAGCGTTTGTTGACGAGCGGATGCGTGTCAAATTAGCCTGTCCGGAGCCGTGGACACAACGGCGGAAGCACAAGGAGTTGGGGAGGCACATGGAGGCCGGCGAGGAGTTCGGGCCCTGGCTGGCCCGTCAGCTTGCGATCTCGAACATGAGCCAGACGGAGCTGGCGAGGGAACTGAATATGACCCGGGCTGCGGTCTCCGCCTGGGTCACCAAGCGTTCCGTGCCGCGTCCCTCCGTCATGGTGCAGATCGCCGAGGCACTCGGCACCGACCTCGGCACGGTCCACACGCGCACCGCTGACACCCAGGCCGGTCTACCCGTCACCTGGTACCACCGACCTGGCTACCGGGACGGCGGGCGCGACGGCGGAAACGCGGCGGCCTTCGCCTTCGACGCCGACGTTCAGGTGCTCGCGCGCGAGACCTGCCAGAACAGCCTCGACGAGCGGATCGTGAAGAACGGTCGCCCGGTACGCGTGCGATACACCATCCACGAACTCACCGGCGGGAAACTGGAGGCCTTCCGTGCTGCGCTCCTCTGGGACGAGCTCCAGCCCCACTATTCGGCCGTCTCCGAGTCGTCCGCAGATCAGAAGGTCGGCCGGGTCGTGGACGCCGGGGTGCGCGACATGTTCGAGAAGGGTCGTCTGATCCTTTTGCGGGTCGACGACTACAACGCCTCCGGCCTCACCGGGGACGACTACGACGACGGCAAGTTCGCGGCCGTCGTCCGCCGACAGCTCGAGAGCCTCAAGTCCGGTTCCGGAGCCGGTGGCTCGTACGGTCTCGGCAAGGCCACGCTCTGGGCGACCAGCGCGTTGGGCCTGGTGCTGATCAACTCCACCCTCTCCGTCCCGCACGAGGGACGCACCGAGCGTCGTGTCATCGGGCGGTTGGAACTGCCATGGCGTTCCGTCGGCGGCACGGCGTACGCAGGCCCCGCCTGGCTCGGACGTCCCGACCCCGAGACGCCCAACGCCGAGGTCGTACGGTCCTGGTGGGCCGACAAGGAGACGGTCGAACGCCTCCACCTCACCCGCGACAGCGACGAGCCCGGCACCTCCTTCCTCATCGTCGGCGCCCACGACGTGGCGAGCCTCGACCCGGCCAAGGACTCCTCCGCCGAGACCGAGGGCGACGACGATGGCACCCGTGACATCAAGAACATGCACAAACGCCTGGTCGAGGCGCTGGGTCGCGATTTCTGGGCGGCCATGACCGGAGGCGGCGCCCGGCTCCCGCTGCTGGAGACTTCGGTGCGCACCCTACGCAACGGCGAGGTCGTCGTGGAGGAGCAGCAGGTCGACCCCATGGAGGACGAGCCCTCCCGCACCCGGGCCCTACGAGCTTTCTACGAGGGCACGACCGTGGATCGGCTCACCGAGTCCGGTCAGGTTGCGCTCCGTACCGTCCCGTTCAAGCTTCCGCTGGCCGGTGGCCGGCACGGCACCCTCGGTGTCCACCAGGGCGTGCTCCTGGTGACGGAGGGCGAGGACAGGGACGGGACCTCGAACCAGGTCCACTCCCTGCGCGGCAACCGGATGACCATCAAGAAGTCGTCCGTCCACGGTCTGCCGTTGGGCGTCACGGCCTTCCAGGCGGTGCTGCTGGTGGGGCACGCGGCGGGGGATTCGGCGCCCTTCGCGGAGGAGGCCGAGGAGTTTCTGCGGGCCGCCGAGCCGCCCGAGCACGACCGATGGGGCCAAACCGAGGAGTTGACGCTCCGCTGGTCCCACAGCGCCCACCATCGGATCGCCCGGCTCACCACGGACGTCAACTCCGCGGTCAAGGAACTCGTCGTCCGTCCCAAGCGCCCCGGATCGCAGGAGAACACCAAGCTCCGCAAGAAACTCACCGTCCCGCGCAAGTCGACGCCGGTCAAGCGTCCCACGGGTTCGGGCCTGCCGGAACTCTCCGAACTGGACGCCACGATCGGGGAGAAGAGTGAGTGGCGCATCACCGCGGAGGTGAAACTGCCGCGCGCCGACGAACTGCCCGCCATGACCCCGATGGTCCTTCTCGACGTCCGCTCCGGTGGGCGGCCACGGCTCGACTGGGCCGAGCTCGTCGCGGTGGAGGGCTGCGAGGTCCGGGACGGCGTCCTCCACTTCACGCCTGGTGTCCGTCGGGCCGTCTTCAGCGGCGCCACCGATCCCACCAGTCATCCGGTACGCACCGAACTGACGCGACTCGTACTCGAACTCCGTGCCGGTTCAGGGGAGTGAGGCATGAAGTTCTATCCGTACAAGAGGCTCAACCGTCCCGTCACGCTGAGGGTGACCTCGGTCTCCCTGAAGCTGCCCGACGGTTCGCGTGACCGTCTGGACACCTCGTCCTTCTCGACCCCCAAGCGCACCGTCGCCCTGGGCGTCGCCCAGCACGAGGACTGGGTGACGGCCCGGATCGCCCTGTCCGCCACCCTGCCACCCGGGGCCACGGATGCCGACGCCCCGTGGAGCGAGGTGCGTGTGCTCGCGGTACTCACCGACGGTGACACCAACGTGCGTACCTCCGTGGACCTCACGCAGGACGGCCCGGACAGCAAGGAGTGGTCCGGGACGATCGACGTACGCCGTGACGACCACGCGGGCCGCGCCTCCCTCGCGGTCCACGCCGTGGCCACCGTCGATGACATCCCTGGCAGGGCGATCACCGAGACGGACGTCGACTGGAAGATCGACACCACGGCCGAGGAGCCGCTCGAAGGCCTGGCCCTGGACGTGAAACAGACGGGTTTCTCCAAGAGCGCCCGTGAATGGCTCCGCCCGTACGCCGACGTGCCCTGGATCGTCGACGCCTCAGGCCGGCTTCCCCTGGTGATGATCAACACCGACGTGGAGGGGTTCTCGGACCTTCTCGGCGGTGAAACCGGTGGGATGGAGAACAAGGTTCACGAGTTGTTGCTGTCCCAGATGGCCACGGACGTGTGGACGGCCGTCTTCCACAGCGCGATCGGCGATCTGGAGGTCGAACCCGACGGATCGCCGGTCTTCCCCACCGACTGGAGGGGAGAGGTGCTGCGGGACATGCTTCCCGACGTGGTACCCGGCTTCCGTCCCGAGGACGCCCTTCGCCAGGTCCAGCGCCGACGGACCGGGGACGCGGGATGGGTCGAACTCCAGACCCGCATCCACTACGCCGCCGTACGTCGAGCGGGAGCGCGCCAGTCGCTCACCAATATGCTGCGCGCGCTCCAACGGAACAACCGGGAGGACCTGCCGTGAACGACCGGTATCAGCACCTCGAACCGCAGCACATCCCCGAGCGGCTCGGTCTGCTCTCCGCCACGGCCGCCGACCCCTTCCTGACCGAGGATCTCCTTCGGGGGATCCAGGGGCATGGCGGGGTCGACCTGGCGAAGGTCGTCGAGCCGTTGTCCGAGGACGATCCCCGCTGGAAGGTGGAACCGCTGCGGGAGCTGATCGAGGACGCGCCTTACAAGGGCAGGGAGAACCGGACCGCGGCCGACGCATGGCTGGCTCCCCGACTTCATGCCGCGCTCCGTATCAATCGGCGGGAGGCAGCCGACCAGCGGATCTGGAATCACCTGGCGCTGGGCGTGGCCCCGGACTACGTGGCATGGCGGCACATGGGCGCACCCACGGCAAAGAGTCCCGAGCCTCGCATCAGCGCGGCCCGGTTCAAGGGCGTCGCCGATCGTCAGTGTTTCTCACGTCTGTGGTGGGCGGCCGAACTGTTCCGCAACGGTGCGGACTACTCGCCGGTGGAGGCCGCCTGCTCCAACCAGGACCTGATCCACACCGTCCTGCGCGTGTCCCTCATCGACCACCGGCCCACGGCTCAGGCGCTGGTCCGAGTCCTCCAGAAGGGGATCGCCACCACCGGCCGGGAGATCAACGGCCTGATGGCCGCGGTCAACACCGCCGGTGCCACCCTCGTCTACGACGCCATGGTCGAGGACGAGCCGCGAGACCCCGACGATCTGCGGCACTGGATCGCCGAGGCCGAGAACGCCCCGCCGGTGGACCGTCACGAACTGCCGATCGGCCCCGACGAGGAGCCCGTGCCCGAGGAGTCGATCGAGAGGCTGACCGCGTACTTCGCGGAGCTCTTCGAGACGGCCCCTGTCAGAGGACGGACGCTCCAGGTCTGATCGGGACGGGTCACCCACCGATGAGCGGGTGGCCCTCCAGGTCCGTCCGTCGGCGGACCGGCGTCGGTTCGGCCGGCGGACGCCAGTTCTCCAGGTCCGTCACGGCCCGCTCCAGCCGGGCGCGGGCCTCCTCGTCGCCCGAGGCCGGCTCCAGCACGTGTCGCAGCACGTGCAGCGCCAGCCTGGGTGGTACCGCGTTGCCGATCTGCTGGGACCGGTCCCGCCCCTGCCAGGGATAGGTGACCGGGAACGTCTGGAGCACCCCCGCCTCTGCCAGGTCGAAGCGGTCGAACTCGGCGAGGTCGGTGTCCGTGCCCTTGTGTACGAGCCGGTTCCGGGACACCTTGCCGGTGATCGTCGAGGACGGGACGTCGTGATCGCGGCGCCCGCGCGCGCCCGGGTCGCCCCCTGTGCCGTAGTTCGACACGACGGTGAAGGCCGGGCGGTCGGGAAGTTCCGGCGCGATGCCCCTGGCCTTCTTCAACGCCGTCTCCATGGACACCCAGGGGTCCTTGGCCGTACCGCCGGGGCCCTTGTCGTCGGCGTCCCAGAAGAGCGCGTCGCCACGGTCCGCACCTCGGGCGCCGGAGGGGACCCCGCCCGGCCGGTAGCGCTCGTGGGTCTCCACGACCTCCGGGACGTCGACCTCCCCGAGCCTCGCCATGAGCACCGCGCGCCTACGGGTCTGCGGGACCCCGAACGCCTCGGTGTGCATCATCTGGGTCCGGGCACGGTAGCCCAGGGTCGCGAGCACCTCGGCGTACCTTTCCCACACCGGCAGCACGGCCGGCACCTGCTCCAGCACGACGGCCTCGTAGGGATCGAGTCCCGGACGTCGGCTCCGTTCGATCACCCACCACAGGGGTTGCAGGACGAGCCCCGTGCGTTCGTCGCCCAACTCCTCGAGCCGAGCCCGACATTCGTCGAGAACCTCATCGAGGGAGGTGAGGCCGGCGAGGAGGTCCCGGAGGGCGGTGTCCTTCAGCGCGAGCCCTCGCGGCGCCTCCAGCGTCTTCAACGCGGCCTTGATCTCCCCGTCCGAGCAGTCGTGTCCGAGGAGGGACTCCCTGACAGCCTTGCGGGCGACCGAACGGGCGGCCTCCGCCGCCCGCTTCTCCGTCTTGACCACGTCGGCCTCGACCGCCTTGCGTCGAAGCTCCTCGGAGATCCCGCGCCAGACCCGGAAGATCTCCCGCCAGGGCGTCGTCTCCTCGCGCACCACGTCGTGCAATCGCCCTATGTACGCCAGCACCTCGTCGAGCGCCCTGCGCCCCGCGCCGTGCCCGGCGACCGTGAAGGTCTGGCAGGGCGGGCCGCCGGTCAGGACCTGGGCGCGCGGGAAGAGGGCGGCCCGGTAAGCACGCACGTCACCGGCGAACGTGTCCATCCCCGCCGCCGCACGCGTCTCGCAGGCGTTGTCGTCCCATTCGATGCCGGTGACCCGATGTCCCAGGACCTCCGCCGCCACATCCAGCCCTCCTGGGCCCGCGAACAGGTCCAGGATGCGGAAAACCGCAGGTGAGGATGGTGTATGCGTGACGTGGCTCATGTGCGAGAAGTGTAGCCGGCGATCGGGTGGTGTCACGACCGAGGGATCGGACCGATCAGGAGGACCTCAGCGCCGCCGCGATCGCCCCGCCGAGCGCCCTGCCGACCGGAGGTGGCGTGGCATGGCCGATCTGCCGGTACCGCGCCGTCTTCTGGCCGGTGATCCGCCACTCCGGGGGAAACGCCTGGACGATGGCCGCCTGGTCCACTGTGATCTTCGGCATCAGAGCCACGTCGTCCGAGCGTGGCCACACGTAGTCCGGCCCCGGCACCTCATCGGCGAACGCGTTCCCGTTGATCCCCATCCGTGCCCAGGCACGCTTCGTGCCGGTCGGGCCGACATCGGCACCGCCCCGGTTGTCCGAGCCGCCGACCAGCGTCGGCGCCACGGCGCCCGCCTGGTCCGCCCAGGCGTCGGCGTCCGCCCAGCCTCGCGCCGCCATGGACTTCCGCAGCGCCTCGCCGACCGGGACATGCGTTTCGACCGTCGGCCTCGGCGGGGTGAAGGCGTCGAACCAGGGCTCCTTGAGCGCCACCAGGACGCCCTGCTCCCGGTCCTGAGGCACGCCGAAGTCCGCTGCGTTCAGCACGAACCAGCGCAACCGGTAGCCAAGGTGTGCGAGTTCCTCCGAGACGAACCGGCGCACCTCCTCGTACGCGGGGGAGTGCACGAGCGCCGGCAGATTCTCCAGGAGCAGTGCGCGCGGCTGGATGCCGTGGACGAGGTACACCGCGGCCCGGAGGAGATGCAGCTCGGGCTCGCTGTCCGAACGTCCCACGGCGGCGGAGGACTTCACCCGCGGCAGACCGGCCGAGAGCAGGTCGACGTCCAGACTCTCCCGGTGTTCGTCCGGAACGAAGTCGATCAGATCCTCGTGGACGACGTTCCAGTGAGGTCGGTTGGCCAGGAGCGTCTCGCACGCCTGCTGCTTGTCGTCGAGGAGCAGTGCCGGCGTGAAGCCCGCGCTCTCCAGACCCGACGCCAACCCGCCCGCGCCGGAACAGACGTCCACGCAAGTCAGTCTTTCAGTCAACCGTCTTTCCCCCTCGGCTCGTTCGCCGATTATCCCCCTGTGCCTCCCGCCTGGGGATGGCACTTTCCCGCATCTCGCGTCTCTTGCGGTCGACCGTGACGCGCACCACGTCGACGGCCTCTTCCGGCGGTGTGTGCTCCCAGAACCTCAACACCGTCCACCCCTGGGCGGTGAGATGCTCGGTCGTCTCGCGGTCCCGTGCCATGTTCCGCTCCAGTTTGGTCCGCCACCACTCCGCGTTGGCCTTCGGCTGCGTGGCGTGCTGCGGACAGCCGTGCCAGAAGCAGCCGTCGATGAGGACCGCCACCTTCGCCCTGGGGAACGCCACGTCGATCCGTCGCCGTGGCATGCCGGGGACGGGGTACTCCACGCGGTACCGCATGCCGGTTGCGTGCAGGAGTCGTCGTACGGCCAGCTCGACACCGGTGTCCTTGCTCGCCTGCCTGCTCATGCGGGCCGAGACGCCGGGAGAGGAGGGCGTCAAGCTGTTCACTGTCGTCATGCCTCACGAATGCATGTGGTCACGGTTGTTGATCGCCATGGACAGGGACTCCCGACACCGGCTTGCCGCGTGTGCGCGCGTTACGGGCCGAGAGTCCCAGGAGCGCCGCCACGGCGCCGGTCTCAAGCCCTCGAAGTCCCGTGACACGCTTCATAACTGTTCCCCGACCCGCACCAACACCCAGCCCCCCGCTCCGGCGGCCACCCCGCTGCCCGGCCCCGGGCCGCCAGTGTCGTGGCGTACTGGGGGAGCAGGTCCGTGTCGGCCGGGGATGTGCCCTCCGAGGCTGCGAAGGCCTCGTAGGACGGGACTGTGCCGGTGACGATGCCGAGGTTGGCCGTGCCCGAGGCGGCCAGTTCGGTCAGGGACGCCTCTATGCCGGCCAGGTGCTCGCCGTGGGAGGGGTACTCCTCCGACAGGGACGGGTACGCGGCGATCAGCTCCGCCAGTTCGTCCGCCGGCCAGTGGAGGACGGCGACCGGGAACGGGCGGGACAGTTCCTCCCGGTACGCGCCCAGCTCCGCGCGGAGGCGGGAGATCTCCGCTTCCAGTTCCGCCGGGTTGTCCGAGCCCAGGGACCAGACGCGCTTGGGGTCGTGGAGCTCGTCCAGGGAGACGGGCAGCGAGTGGAGGGTGTCCGCCAGCAGGTCCCACTCGTCGTGCGCCGCGCCCAGCATCCGGCGTACCCGGTGGCGGCCGAAGAGCAGCGGGTGGGCGGCGTGCGGGGGTTCCGGCACGTCCGCCAGGAGCAGGGTCACCCCCTCCGTGAACGTCTTCTGCGCCGCCTCCAGCTCGTCGTGGGCTTCCAGCGACTCCGCGACGATCACCCAGGGGGCCGGGTCGCGGGGGGCCGCGGCCCGGATGCCGTCGATGATGGCCCGGGCCTCGGCCTCGTGGCCGTACTCCCACAGGTTGGCGGCCTTCAGGGCGCGGACCAGGTGGGGGGCTTCCAGGTTCTCCGGGCCCTCCGAGGAGGACAGGAGACGGTCGTACAAGGTCGTCGCGGCGGGGCGGTCGCCGGCCAGTTCCAGGTGGGCCGCGGCCTGCAGCAGCAGGGCTTCCGCGTCCTCGGGATACAGGCCGGCGGTCCGCTCCAGGCGTGCCGCTTCGGCGGTGTGGTCGACGTTCTCGGCAGGCGTGTCGGGGCGCATGGTTGACACCGTAGCGCCGCCCGGTGACGAAAGAGAGATATCTGCTGGCCAGAGGCGCAGATCAGCTCCCCGAGTCGGTCGGGAACCGCAGGGCGTTCGTTGTCGATCAGGCAGCGCCCTGCACAGCATCAGGCCGGGCCCGGCCCGGCCCGGCTGCACCAGGCCGTGCCCACAGCAGCACCGGGCCGTGCCCGGCTGCACCAAGCCGTGCCGGGCAGCGCCGGGCAGCACCAGGCAGTACCCGGCGGCGCCCGGCCCTGTCCGGCCGTGTCCGGTCGTCCCCGGTCCCCGTACCTAGATCGTCACCCCGTCCACCTGAAGCGTCTGCACCGCGCCCGCCGCGAACGGCACGCTGATCGTCTTGCCGCTCAGGTAGGTGTCCGAGCGGGCCGTGTAGAGGTCGCCCGAGCCGCTCGTCACGGTGTTCCAGCGGGGGACCAGGCCCGACGAGCCGCCCGTCACCGTCGTGAAGCGGGAGAGGTCGAAGGTCAGGGTCTGGGCGGAGGACGAGGTGTTCGCCGCGACGATCACCAGGCGCTTCGCCGTCTTGTCGATCGCCGCCGCCGCGTAGCTCACGCCCGTGTCGAGGATCGTCATGCCGGGGCGGATGTGCCGGCTGAACTGGGCCATCACGTAGTACTTCGTGGTGACCGCGCCCGCCGCCAGGGTGCTCGCGTCGTACGCGATCATCGCCCAGTTCGTCGACGGGTCCATGACCTGCCAGTAGACCCAGGCCGTCGGGTGCAGCCAGCGGAAGTCGTAGAGCAGGTTGCTCGCCATCGACAGGCCGGTGCCGTCGTTGTCGCCCGTTTCCGAGTTCCACAACGCCTTGCCGGCCGTGGTCACCACGTCGGTGTAGAGCAGGTCGCGGCGGCCGCCCGAGCCCTGGTAGCCGTGCACGTTGACCCGGTTCACGTACCCCTTCGTCGTCGACGAGAAGGAGTTCCACGTGGTGCGGGCGAGGTCGTAGCTCGTCTCGTCCGACGCCGAGATCTTCGTCGCGGTCAGGCCGCGCTTGTCCAACTCGCTGCGCATGTAGGGGAGTACGGCCGACTGGACGGTCGCGTCCATGTGGCAGCCCTCCTGCGTGCCGGTCGCGGTCCACCAGGACGACGACGGCTCGTTGAAGGGGTCGACCGTCGCGAAGTTCACGCCCCAGTTCGACTTCGCGTACAGCGCGACCGCCGCCAGGTGGGAGGCGTGCTGGCGGTAGTTCCAGGTCTGGAGGTTGTTGCCGCCGCCCGAGGCGCCGGAGGGGTTGTGGTTCGAGCACATCCACCACATGGGGGAGTTGGCGAAGAGCTCGGTCGTCGCGCCGCGCGACACCGCCTTCTGGAGCATCGCGCGCTGGGCCGCGTCCGCCGTCCAGTCCCAGGCCGAGGAGGTGGGGTCCTCGTTGTTCCAGTCCTGCCAGTAGCCCTCGATCTGCTTGAAACCGGGGATGTTGGCGGAGGCCACCATGCCGGCGCCGCTGACCGTGTTCCAGCTGCACGCGCCCAGGTTGTAGCGGGCGATGTTGAGGCCGAGACCGGGGAGGGTCTTGCCGTTGTAGGACACCGACTTGGTGGTGAAGAAGATGTCGGCGAAGTCGTCCCGGGCGCCGAAGACGTTCGCCCACCAGGCGAGGGAGGTTCCCCAGCCCTCCCAGGTTCCGTACGTCGTCGACGGGTTGACGGAAATCGTCGCGTCGGCGTGGGCGGTGCCCGTCGCGAGGGCGCTCCCGAAGAGCGCGCCGCCCGTGGCCGCCAGCAGTGTCCTGCGTCGGATCATGACTTCTCCGCTTCGATCACGTGGAGCAATCGGCTCGTTCCGATCGACTCCCGGGTGTCCCTGCCGGCGGCGATCGGGTGCGTGAGGCACTGGAGGCTCAGTGCGTCACGAAGCATCGGGCGCGGTCCGTGGTGTTGTCGAGAGTTATGACAGCCCTTTCTCAAACCTGTGGAGAAAGGGCGGGCAAGGGGTTCGAGGGGACGAACGGGTGGGGTGGGAACGGGCCGTGTATGTACGGGTCTGGAGACCTTGTCCCCCTCCCCCTATGGTGCCCGCGTGCGGATTCCCCTCGGAGAGCGGAGTTCCTTCGTGCAGCGGATCCCCCTTGTGCAGCACAGCACCCGGCGGCGGCGCGCCCGCTACCGGCGGGTGCTCTGGAGCGGTGCCGAAGTCCTCGTCACCGCCGGGGTGTTGGTGCTGCTCCTCGTCGCGCATCAGCTGTGGTGGACCAACCGGGAGGCCAAGGACGGCGCCGAGCGGAGGGTGGAGGCGCTGGAGCGGGAGTGGGGGGCCGTCACGGGTACCGGTGACCCCGGCGGTACCGGCGGCGGCGAACCGGGGACCGGCACCGCCACCGGCGACGCGGCCGGGGGTGCGTCCTCGGCATCCGGCGGCGGCACCGGGCAGGGCGGGACGAACGCGTCGTCCGTCGAGCCGCGCTCCTCCCAGGCCTACGCCGTGCTCCGCATCCCGCGGCTCGGTCTCCGCGTCCCCGTCGCCGAGGGCACCAGCAAGCAGAACGTGCTCAACAAGGGGTACGCCGGCCACTACGCCGGCACCGAACAGCCGGGTCAGGAAGGCAACTTCGCGGCCGCCGGGCACCGCAACACCCACGGCGAACCCTTCCGGTATCTCAACCGCCTCAGGAAGGGCGACACGGTGGAGGTGGCGACCCGGAACGCGACCTACACCTACCTCGTCGACAAGATCCTGCCGCAGACCTCACCCCGTGACTCGGGCGTCATCCGGCCCGTGCCCCGTTCCCTCACCGAGCCCGCCTACGGCTACGACGCCCCCGGCCGCTACCTCACCCTCACCACCTGCACGCCCGAGTACACCTCCCGGTACCGCCTGGTCGTCTGGGGCAGGCTCGTCGCGACCCTGCCCCGGGACTAGCGCGCCGTCGCGCCGCCCGGTCCCGCAGATGACGAAGGTGACGCTGATCAGCAGGGCCCAGGAGACCCACTTGGACGCGGACACGGGTTCCCAGCCGTGGAGCTGGTACGGGTATCGCCAGGCCCCGAGGTACGTGGCGATGTTCTCCGCCAGCCAGAGGAAGAAGCCGATCAGCGCGAAGGCCAACGCGAGGGGCATCCGGTGCCGGCGCTCGACGACCGTGTAGTGCACCCAGGTTCCCGTGGTCGCGGCCAGCAGCAGGGTGCCGAGGGGCAGCCGCAGGTCAGGCAGCCAGTGATGGGTCAGGAAGTTGAGGTACAGCAACACGGCCAGCGCGGCGGTGGCGCGGGCGCGGTAGCCGGTGACGGCCAGGTCGAGCAGCCGCCGGGCCCGGCAGACATAGCTGCCGACGGCCGCGTACATGAAGCCTCCGTACAGCGGCACCCCGGCGATCTTCGCCAGTCCCGGCTCGGGGTAACTCCACGACCCGACCCGCACCTTGACCATCTCGAAGGCGAGCCCCAGCACATGGCAGGCGGCGACCACCGCGACCTCCCGCCGGGTCTCCCAGCCGAGCAGGAAACCGACGGCGGTCAGCAGCACACCGTAGGCGAGCAGCAGGTCGTAGCGGGTCACCGGCAGGGACGGGAGCAGTGTCGAGACGGCCATGCCGCCGAGCAGCGCGACCGCGAACGCGCAGCAGTGCGCCTGGAGCCGGCCGAAGCTCACCAACTGCCGGGCCCACGTTTCTGCACGCTGCCTGATCCCGTGCGCGGTCGTCGCGCCCGTGGCTGTTCCGGGCGTGGCCGCCGCGTCTGGGGCTGCTCCGTCTGCTGCGGGTGCCGCGCCCGTGGTCGCTCCGCCCGTGGTCGCTCCGTGCGTGGTCGCTCCGTGCGTGGTCGCTCCGTGCGTGGTCGTCCTGTGCATGGTCATGTAGAGCGGTGTGGCGGGGGCGGCGGTTGCGCAACGCGTCGCGGGTCTCCGCCCGCGGCATCGCGGCCCCGGTTGCCGCCCCCGCCTACGACCCTTCCTCCAGAGCCTCTCGTACGGCGGTCAGGACGGCCTCGGTGTCCGCGCCGAGGGCACGGGCGGAGGAGGTGAAGTCGCGGGCCAGAGTGGCGAGTTGGTCCGGGTCGGGACGGGCCGGCTCGGACGGGGGCGCCGCCACCCGGGTGCCCGCGCCCCGACGGGTGCGGATCAGCTCGGCGGTCTCCAGCTCGCGGTAGGCGCGGGCCACGGTTCCCGGTGCCAGACCCAGGTCGGAGGCCAGCTGGCGCACGGTCGGCAGCCGTTCGCCCTCCGTCAGCCGGCCGGTGACGATCAGGGCGGCGAGCTGGGCGCGGATCTGCTCGAACGGCGGCACCTGGCTCGTGGTGTCGACGCGGACCGCGGGTTCACTCATCGCCGACGGCCCGGGGGATCACGATGGTGAACAGGCACCAGCCCAGCGAGAACAGGCTGAGCAGGCCCAGGGGGTAGATCACCAGGGCGGTGACGTTTCCCAGCATGCCGGCGCAGGTCGTGCGGGACAGCACCCTGCCGATCATGCCGAGGACGAGCAGCAGCTGGCTGGAGACCAGCAGTCCCCAGGCCGCGGTGATCGCCCACGAGCGGTCGTGGCGCTGCTGGTTCTCGCCCGGGCGGTGGGCGATGCGGCGCAGGGCCCACACGCAGGCGGCGGTGCCGAGGGCGAGGGAGGCGAGGATCGGGGTGGCGTAGAAGATGCCGGGCCAGGGGCCGAGGGGTCTGGTCACGCCCCGGCACGTCACGGTGACGGCCCGGCCCGCCCGGCCCATGGTGTCGGGAGAGGCCGCGGCGGCCCCGATCGCCAGGAGGACGACGAGGCACGCCGTCTGGAAGAGCAGCAGGGGAGCCATCCGGGGCGGTACGTGGTCGCGGACCCGGCGCGGGGCGAGGCTGGCGGTGCGGACCGCTTCGAGGGGGGCGGGGGTGAGGGAGTCGCCGAGCAGCACGCCACCGACCGCGCACAGTCCGAACGCGGTGACCGCGCTGAGGAAGGTCATGGCACCGTCGTCGCTGTCCCGTACCGCCAGTTGCTGTGCGACGACGGCACCGAGGGTCAGCCCGGCCCAGCGGGCGCAGAGGTCGGCACGGGCGAGCAGTCGCTCAGGTGGAACGGTGTCCAGCATGTCGGGTCCCCCGGTGAGTACTTGTATCAAGTGGTGAGTACAAGATGCCGGGAGCCGGATCTTGTGTCAATCAGTTGATACAAGTAGCGCCGAGGGTGACCTGTGACCTGTGACCCGTGACCCGTGACCCGTGACCTGTGACAGGTGACAGGTGACAGGTGACAGGTGACAGGTCCGTCAGTTCTGCCCGTTCCGCGGGATCCGTCAGTTCCGCCCCCGGGAGGCCGAACCCGACGTGGCCAGGCCCCTCGCCCCGGCCGCCGCGCGCGCCATGCCCAGGGCCCCCAGCACGCCCACGGCCCCGAGGATCGCCAGTCCCGCCGACACCGTCATCGCCACGTCCGTCCCGTGGGCGAGCCCGCCGCCCGTTCCGGTGGCGATGGCGATGGTCAGGGCCACGCCGGCGCACGAGCCGACGTAGCGCAGTGTCTGCTGCGCGCCCGATCCCATCGCCGCGCGCGCCGCCGGTACCGACTCGACCGCCAGCAGGGGCAGCGCCGCGTTCAGGAGGCCGCTGCCGATACCGGCGAGGACGAGACCCGGCAGCATCCGGTGCCAGGAGCCCGCGTGCACCGCGCCGAGCATGGTCAGGACACCCGCCGCGTGCAGGGCGAAGCCGAGGGCGAGCTGGACCCGGGTCGGGACGCGGCCGGCCAGCCGGCGGGCCTGGAGGGCGACCACGAAGGACAGGCCGGACCAGAGGAGGAACAGCCAGGCGGTGGCCATCGGGGACATGCCCAGCGACTTCTGGAGCACCGTCGGCAGGAAGCTGAACAGGCCGATCACCGCGAGGCCGGTCACCAGTCCGCCGGTGGAGGAGGCCAGGAAGGCCGGTTTGCGGAGCAGGGAGAGGTCGATCATCGGGGTGGTCACCCTGCGTTCGATGACCACGAAGAGCCCCAGCAGGGCCACCGACGCCAGGAGCAGCAGTCCCACCGGCGCCCGCAGCCAGCCGTCGCGGCCCAGCGTCAGGGCCGCGATCAGGGCGACGGTCGCCGCGCCGAAGGCCGCCGCGCCGGGCAGGTCCGGACGGCCGCCGCGCGGTGAGCGGGACTCCGTCAGTACGCGCGGCGCGACGGCGGCGACCAGCAGGGTCGCGGCGCCGAGCAGGACGTAGACCAGGCGCCAGCCGGGCAGCGCACCGCTGAGCACCGGGCTCGCGGCGATGCCCGCGCTGACGAACGCGCCCCACACCCCGGTGGCGTGCAGCCGGCCGCGCGGCGTGGGGAAGGCGTGCACCAGCAGGCCCAGGCTGCTCGCCAGCAGTGCCGCGCTGGCCGCGCCCTGCGCGACCCGGGCCAGGGTGAACTGCCAGGTCGTCGTCGCCAGTGCGCCGAGCAGGGTGGTGAGGGCGAGGGCCAGGGTGCCCGATACGAAGAGCCGGCGGCGGCCGTGGTCGTCGGCCAGGCTGCCGGCCACCAGCAGCACCGCGGCCAGACCGAGCGGGGTGCCGTTGAGCAGCCAGGCCTGGGCGGAGGGCGCCGTGTGGAGCGCGGCGGCGGTGTCCACGAGCGTGACCGCCGGCGCGGTGTATGTCATCAGGGCGAGGGCGGTGGCCGCGCTGGTCACGGCCAGGGTGGCGCGGGCGCGGACCGGCGCCACCGGCTCGGCCACCGGCTCCGCGGTGCGGACGGAGGCGGGAGCGGGAGCCGTGGAGGGGACGGAGGCGGGGGCAGAGGCGGGCTCGGCCCGCGCTTCAGTTCGTTCAATGAACCTACTCATGCCTCCGTACGCTAGCACCCTAGGTTCGGTCATTGAACCAACCGGGGTAAATGGCTACAGTGGGCGTTATGGCACTCGGCAAGGACTACGCGACACAGGAGTGCTCGATCGCTCGGGCGCTGGAGGTCGTCGGCGAGCGCTGGACGCTCCTCGTCGTCCGCGACGCGCTCTACGGAGTCCGGCGCTACAACGACTTCCTCGTCCACCTCGGCATCCCGCGCGCCGTCCTGGCCGCCCGCCTCCAGGCGCTGACCGCCGAAGGCATCCTCGAGAAGCGCCGCTACCAGGAGTCCCCGCCGCGTGACGAGTACGTCGTCACCGACCGCGCCATCGCCCTGTGGCCGACACTGCGTTCGCTCGGCCGCTGGGGCCGCGAGCACTTCGGCGAGGCCCAGCTGCGGATCTTCCGGCACGCGGACTGCGGTACCGAACTCGGCCCGTACGGCGAATGTCCCACCTGCGGAACTGTCGTACCGGTCCCGGACGTCCTCATGGTGCCGGGGCCGGGGCTCGACCCCGATCCGGCGGATCCGGTCAGCCGGGCGCTGCTGAAGCCGAAAAGGCTGCTGGAGCCGATCGAGGCCGGTCAGGTATAACCGACATCAGACACACAGACAGAGACCAGAGCCCAAGAGTGCCGTAGAGCCTCGTAGAGCGCCAAAGGGCGCCCAAGGGCACCGAAGAGCGCCGGACAGCGCCGGACAGCGCCGGGGAGAGGAGGGGGAAGAGAGTGATCCGTAGTCGGTTCGTCCCGCGTCCCGCCCTCGTCCTGTTCCTCCTCTTCCTGGACGTCGTGCTCCTCGACGCCGGCAGCCTCTCCGCCGCCGTCGCGCTCGCCGCGACCGCCGCGGCCGGCTCCGCCCTGGCCGTCTGCACCCTCGTCGCCGCGCGCAGCGCTCCCGCCGTCCCGCCCACCCGGGTGCGTACGGCCATCAGGGACCGGGCCCGCCGTACGGCCTTCCTGCCGCAACGCGACCCCGACGCCTCCGGCCGCCGCCGCCCCAGGGCACCCGGCCACGCCCTCCCGACGACCGTCGCGTAGGGCCGCTCTCCACCTTTCACGTGGGTGACCCGCGCGGGTCGTCATGCCGTCATCCCGTTTCCCGGCACGACGAGACCCCCGGAGGGCTCCCACTCATGTCCCTTTTCGCCAGCCTGGTCGAGCGGCTCGCCGACCTGCTCGACCCCCTGTTCGGCGCCACCGCGGCGGCCGCCGCGATCGTCCTGTTCACCGCACTCGTACGACTCCTCGTGCACCCCTTGTCCCGCGCGGCCGCCCGCGGCCAGAAGGCCCGTACGGCGTTGCAGCCGAGGATCGCCGAACTGCGCAGGAAGCACGCCAAGAACCCCGAGAAACTCCAGCGGGCGGTGCTGAAACTGCACACCGAGGAGAAGGTGTCGCCGCTGTCCGGACTGCTGCCCAGCCTCTGCCAGATACCGGCCTTCTTCCTGCTCTACCACCTCTTCTCCAGCTCCTCGATCGGCGGCGAGGACAACGGCCTGCTCGGTCATCAGCTGTTCGCCGCGCCCCTCGGCGACCGCTGGGCGGACGCGCTGGCAGGCGGCGGGGTGTTCGGCGCGGCCGGACTGGTCTACCTCGGGCTGTTCGCCGTCGTCGCGGCCGTCGCCTCCTTCAACTTCGTCCGGGCGAAGCGGGTGCCGCTGCCCCAGGTCGGCGGCGGTGAGGAGCTGCCCGGGGTCGGCACGATCGCCAAGGTCATGCCGTTCCTGTCCTTCTTCACCCTGGTCACCGTGGCCGTCGTACCGCTGGCCGCCGCGCTGTACGTGATCACGAGCACGACGTGGAGCGCGCTCGAGCGGGCGGTTCTGTACAGGTGAGGGTCCTGAGCGGGTGACGGTCCAGTCCGTGAACGGGGGCTTGCGGACCGAATCGCGAGCTTGGAGGATCGACCAGTCCTCCGATGGCTGCACCCATCGGACGGGTGCCCCGCGATCGAGGGAGATAGTGACCATGAAGCTGCTGCGAGTCGGTACGGCGGGAACGGAGCGGCCCGCGCTGCTCGACCCGGAGGGGGCCCTGCGGGACCTCTCCGGGGTCGTCCCGGACATCGACGGGGCGCTGCTCGCCGACGACGAGGCGCTCGGCCGGGTCCGGGAGGCCGCCGAGTCCGGGGAGCTGCCGGTGCTGGACGCGACCGGGCTGCGGATCGGGCCGCCGCTGGCCCGGATCGGCAAGATCGTGTGCATCGGGCTGAACTACCACGACCACGCCCGGGAGATCGGGGTCGAGCCGCCCGCCGAGCCCGTCGTCTTCTTCAAGGCGGCGGACACGGTCGTGGGGCCCTACGACACCGTCCTCGTGCCGCGCCGGTCCCTCAAGACCGACTGGGAGGTGGAGCTGGCGGTCGTCATCGGCCGCACGGCCCGCTACCTGGAGTCGGCGCAGGACGGGCTCGCGCATGTCGCGGGATACGCCGTCGCGCACGACGTGTCGGAGCGGGAGTTCCAGATCGAGCGGGGCGGGACCTGGGACAAGGGGAAGAACTGCGAGACGTTCAATCCGCTGGGCCCGTGGCTGGTGACGGCCGACGAGGTCGCCGACCCGCAGGACCTCTCCCTGAAGCTCTGGGTCAACGGGGAGTTGAAGCAGGACGGGACCACGGGTGAGCAGATCTTCCCGGTGGGGGAGGTCGTCCGGTACGTCAGCCAGTTCATGACGCTGTACCCGGGGGACGTCATCAACACCGGGACGCCCGCCGGGGTCGCCCTGGGCGAGCCGGAGCCCAAGCCGTACCTGCGGGCCGGGGACGTGGTGGAACTGGAGATCGCCGGGCTCGGACGCCAGCGCCAGGAGTTCAAGGACGCGTAAGCGCTCCCGCTGGGGCGCGGGGAACTGGGGTCGGTTGTCGGCTGCGGGCCGGTCCGTGGCTGGTCGCGCAGTTCCCCGCGCCCGTTCGGTCTCAGTTCCCCGCGCGCCTTCGGGCGCGGTTCACCCGCGCCCCTTCGGGCGGGGTTCAGCCCAGGTACTTCTCCAGGAACTGTTCCAGCACCTCGACCACGAACCGGTGGTCCTCCAGCTGGGGCAGGCCCGACACCGTCACGGCGCCGATGATGCCGACGCCCTCCACGTTGACGGGGAAGGAGCCGCCGTGCGCCGCGTACTCGTCGGGGTCGAGGCGGGAGGAGTCCTCGAACGTCGTGCCCTTGGCGCGGAAGCGGGAGCCCACCAGGTAGGAGGAGGCGCCGAAGCGTTCCACCACCCGGCGCTTGCGGGCGATCCAGGCGTCGTTGTCGGGCGTCGAACCGGGCAGGGCCGCGTGGAAGAGCTGCTGGCCGGCCCGGTGGATGTCGACGGCGACCGGCGCCTGGCGCTCGCGGGCCAGCTCCACCAGCAGTGAGCCGAGCTCCCACGCGTCGTCGTTCGTGAACTGGCGGAAGATCAGCCGGCGTTCCTGGGCCTGGAGCTCCTCCAGGGTCGGGGTGATCTCCGGGGTGAACTTCGGGGTCATCTGGTGGGTTCCCATTACAGCGTCACCGCCACCTTGTCTCGTGCCGAACGGCGGGCCGCCTCCAGTACGTCCAGGGCGGCGGCCGCCTCGGCGGCGGTCACCGGATTGGGTCCGCCGTCGATCAGTGCCCTGGCCACCGCAGCGTAGTAGGCCGGGTAGTCGCCGGGGAGGGTCTGTTCGGGTCGTCCGCCGCCGGTCAGCGGGGACTCCCCGGCGCCGACGCGGCCCCACAGCTCCGCCGGCTCGGTGCCCCAGCCGGGGGTGCCGTCCGGCCGCGCGCCCTCCCGCAGGGCCGCCTCCTGCGGATCCAGGCCGTACTTCACATAGCCCGCCTTCGAGCCCAGCGCCCGGAAACGCGGGCCGAGCTGGGACGTCGTCGCCGAGGCGTAGAGGTGGGAGCGGACGCCGCTCGCGTGCGTCAGGGCGATGAAGGTGTCGTCGTCGGTCTCCGCGCCGGGCCGGCGGACGTCCGCCTCGGCGTAGACGGAGACCACCGGGCCGAACAGCACCAGCGCCTGATCGACGAGGTGACTGCCGAGGTCGTAGAGGAGACCTCCGATCTCTGCGGGGTCGCCGGACTCCCGCCAGCCGCCCTTCGGCAGCGGCCGCCACCGCTCGAAGCGGGACTCGAAGCGCCATACGTCGCCCAGTTCGCCTTCGGCGAGCAGCTTGCGGAGGGTCAGGAAGTCGTTGTCCCAGCGGCGGTTCTGGAAGACGGAGAGCAGCAGGCCGCGCTCCTCGGCGAGGGCGGCCAGCTCGCGCGCCTCGGCCGCGGTACCGGCGACCGGCTTGTCGACGACGACCGGCAGCCCGGCCTTCAGCGCGGCGGTCGCGAGCGGGACGTGCGTCTTGTTCGGGGACGCGATGACGACCAGGTCCAGCTCGTCGGCCCGGGCGAGGAGGTCGTCGGGGGTGGCGGCGACGCGTACGTCCGGGAACTCGGCGCGGGCCTGTTCCTGCCGCTCGGGGTTCGAGGTGACCACCGTGTCGAGGGCGAGGCCCTCGGTCGCGGCGATCAGCGGGGCGTGGAACACGGAGCCCGCGAGGCCGTAGCCGATCAGGCCCACGCGGAGCGGGGCGACGGCCGGGTGGGTGCCGGATCCGGTGCCGGTGTCGAGGCCTGTTTCGGAGCCGGTGTCGTCAGTCGTGCGTCCATTCATGCCAACCACTTTGGCAACGCTGTTGCCAAAGTGCAAGCGCGAGGGACAATGGCAGGGTGAAGAGGACGAACGACGGAGGCGACACGGACCGCCCGCCGGAGTCCGGGGCGGAGCCCGCGACGGGGTCCGGCGCGGGGTCCGCATGGGGACTCCCGCCGGACCATGAGCCGGGTCCGGAAACCGACCGCGCGCCGGAGCGTCCGGCGGATGCCGTGACGCGCCGGGCCGCGGGCGTGAACCTGCTGGCCCTGCGCAGCCACAACGCCGCGCTCGTGCTCGACCTGCTGCGCACAGCCGGGCCCGAGGGCATCAGCCGGCTGGAGCTCGCCGAACGCGCCGGTCTCACCCCACAGGCGGTCAGCAAGATCACCGCCCGGCTGCGGGAGGAGGGACTGGCGACGGACGCCGGCCGGCGCGCGTCCACCGGCGGCAAGCCGCGCACGGTCCTGCGGCTGGTCCCCGAGGCCGGTCACGCGGTCGGCGTCCACCTCGACCGGGACGAACTGAGGGTGGTGCTGGTCGACCTCGACGGACGAGTGGTGGGCGAGCGGCGCGCCCCGCTGTCCCTGGGCGCGGGGGCGGAGGCGGTCCTGGAAGCGCTGCTCGGCGAGGTGACGGAGGTCCTGTCGGAGGCCCTCGGGAGCGGCGCCCTCTCGGCTCCGCTCGGCGTCGGGGTGGCGCTCCCGGGTCCGCTCGATCATACGCGCGGGGTGCTGCACCGGGTCACGGGCTTTCCCGAGTGGGACGGTTTCCCGTTGCGGGACGTGCTGGCGGCCCGGCTCGGCGTGCCGGTGGTGGTCGACAAGGACACCAACGCCGCCGCGCTCGGCCTCGCCGTCGGCGGCGAACGCGGCTCCTTCGCCTGTCTGTACCTCGGGACGGGCCTCGGCGCCGGTCTGGTGATCGGCGGGACCGTGCACCGGGGGGCGCGCACCGGCGCGGGGGAGTTCGGACACCAGGTCATCCAGCTGGACGGGCCGCCCTGCCCCTGCGGCAACCGGGGCTGCGTCGAGGCGCTGTGCCTCGCGGCCATCGGCCGGGGGGACCTGGCCGAGGCGGCGCGGGTGCTCGGCGAGGGCGCCGCGAACCTGGCCGGCCTGCTCGACATCGACGCCGTCCTGCTCGGCGGGCGCACCATCATGGCCGCACCGGAGCCCTTCGTCCGGGGGGTCGCCGTCGTCCTCGACGCCCATGCGCGCCGCGAGGGCTCACGCGAGGGCGCCGTACCGGTACGCCTCGCTCCCGGCGGACCCCGAGCCGTCGCGGAGGGCGCGGCACAGCTGCTGCTGGGTCCGGTGTTCGGACGGCGGGACGGCTGAGCTGACCGATCGGAGCCGCCTCCGCCGAATGAGGGGATTCGTACGGTCGTACGGTGTGCCGTTCCTGCTCGGGGCGTTCCCTCGTGCAGGCTCACGTGTTCATGCGACTGTGCCCGCCTGTCTCCCTCTGCCTCGCCGTGGCCGCCGCCCTCCTCCCCGCGCCCGCCCAGGCGGTGGCCGGCCCGAGTTGCGCCGGTCCCGACGGCACGGACTTCCCCCTCACCACCCGGCTGCACGGGGGCCCGGACTCCTACCGGGCCGGGGGTGGTTACGGCATCTGGTATCTCGACCTCACCAACACCACCCGCCTCACCTGCGACGGGATCCACCCGGTCGTCGTCCTGGTCGACACCGGGCGCACCCTGAAGCCGTCCCAGGCACGCCTGGAGTTCTACGCCGACGGACAACCGCACCCGGTCCACTTCGAACCCACCGACGAGGACGAACTGGTCGGAGCCTTCACCGACGGGCCCACCGGCGGCCCCACCGCCGGAGAGGCCGACGGGCGGGCCGACGGTGTCGGCGGCTTTCGCGGTTTCACCGTGGGCCCCGGCCGGACCCTCACCGTCAAGCTGCGCCTCGCCCTCACCTCGGACACCGCGCCCAACGACATCACCGCCAACGCGGCGGTCGTCCAGCGGCACGGTGACGACGGCGACTGGATCGGACAGTCGAACGACTACCGCTTCGCCGTCGAGGCCGGCTCCGGCCCCGGCACCGCTCCTGACGCCGACGCCGACCCTGACCCCGATGCCGACCCCGACACCGCCCCCGGCCTGGACCCGGCCGCCCCCACCCCCGCTCCGACTCACGCCCCCACCGCCACCGCCACCGCGACCTCCTCCGCCACTCCCGCACCGGACGCCTCCGCCGCGGACACCGGCCGGCTCTCCCTCGCCGACGAGGCCGAGGAACTCGCCCGCACCGGCCTCAGCTCACCCGCCGTCCTCGTCGGCGCCACCGCCTGTCTTCTCGCCGCCGGGACGGCCCTGCTGCTGGCCCGCCGGCTGGCCCGGCGGCGCCGTTGAAGCGCGGCCGCATCCCAGCCGGTGGACGCCTCACCACCGGCCATTCCCTCAAGATCGGGCCTGTGCTTAGGCTGGGGCGCACGCGGTAACCGCGTGCTGGCGCAGCACCGCGTACAGGCGCGGCCACCGCGTACTCGCGTTCGCGTACGGCAGGGAGATCCCGCACATGGCAGACCGCAAGCCCATCGAGTCGTGGCTCACCGACATGGACGGTGTGCTCATCCACGAGGGCGTACCGATCCCCGGCGCCGACGCCTTCCTCAAGAAGCTCCGCGATTCGGGCAAGCCGTTCCTGGTCCTGACCAACAACTCGATCTACACCCCGCGCGACCTGCACGCCCGGCTGCGCCGCATGGGCCTGGACGTGCCGATCGAGAACATCTGGACCTCCGCGCTGGCCACCGCCCAGTTCCTGGACGACCAGCGGCCCGAGGGCACGGCGTACGTCATCGGCGAGGCCGGTCTGACCACGGCTCTGCACGACATCGGGTACATCCTCACCGACCACGAACCCGACTACGTCGTCCTCGGCGAGACCCGCACCTACTCGTTCGAGGCGATGACGAAGGCCGTCCGGCTCATCAACGACGGCGCCCGTTTCATCTGCACCAACCCGGACGAGACCGGCCCCTCCGCCGAGGGCGCGCTGCCGGCCACCGGAGCCGTCGCCGCGCTGATCACCAAGGCGACCGGCAAGCACCCGTACTTCGCGGGCAAGCCGAACCCGCTGATGATGCGCACCGGTCTGAACGCCATCGGCGCCCACTCCGAGAACAGCGCGATGATCGGCGACCGCATGGACACCGACGTCCTCGCGGGCATGGAGGCCGGCATGCAGACATTTCTGGTGCTCACCGGGCTGACCCGGCCCGAGCAGGTCGAGAACTTCCCGTACCGCCCGTCGAAGGTCGTGGACTCGATCGCGGATCTCGTCGACCGCATCTGAAACCCGCAGCTCCGAAACCCGTAACACGGTGTGAGCCACCCGTACGGAGCAGTGATGTCCCGCCCGGGGATGCGCGCCGGGTCCCGGCGGGGGAGTCTCCATCTAGCTGGAGGTTCACGATGGGTTCTCTGAAAATCACTCTCTGTGCGGGTGTCGCGGCCGTCGCCGCGGTGCTCATCCCGACGGCGTACGCCTCGGGCGAAGGCAGCGGGGACAGAGGCGGCAGCGTCTCGATCACACCGTCCACGCCCGCACCCGGCGCCGAGATCACTCTGACGGTCAGCGGCTGCGGCGGCCGAACGGCGACCGCGGCCTCGACCGCCTTCGTCGCGGACGCGCAGCTCGCCGGCGCGGGCGGCACGCTCGTCGGCGACACCCGGGTCCGCTCCTCGATCGGGGCGGGCACCTACGACGTACAGATCACCTGCGTCGACTTCAAGGTGAAGGGCCGTGTCAAGGTCGTCGCCCCGTCCGCCGACTCCTCGCGGACGTCGGAGCCGTCGGGGTCGTCGGACTTCGGGTCGTCGGAGCCGTACGGGCCGTCCACGCCCGCCTCTCCCGTCGCCCCGGTGCACGCCGGCGGCGGCGGTACCGCCGCCCTCGCCCCGCTCGCCGCCGCCGACGAGGCCCAGGCGGAGGGCCATGGTCCCGGTACCGCGCAGGCGGTCGTCGGGCTGGTGCTCGCGGGTGTCGCCGCGGCCGCCGTCGTCTTCCGCGGGGTGCACCGGAGACGCAGGACGGATTGAGCATGTCCGACCGCGAACGCTCTTCCGGCCGCTTCCTCACCGGCCTGGCCTGGGTGGTACTGCTGCTCGGGCTGTGGCTGTGGGGGCGCGAGGTGACCGACGTACGGCACGGCACATCCGCCCCGGCCACCGGTGACATGGCCGCGGTGGGTCGCCCGCCGGATGCCGAACTGCCGCCCGCCGCGAAGCCGTTGGGGCAGGCGCTGCCGCAACGCATCGACATCCCCGACCTGGGCGTGCAGGCGCCGGTCGTCGCCCGCGGGCTGGACACCGACGGGGGCATCGACCCGCCGCCCTTCGACCAGGCGGGCGTCGTCGGCTGGTACGCCGCCGGCGCGAAACCCGGTGCCCGGGGCACGGCCCTGCTGGTCGGGCACGTCGACACCGAGACCAGGCCCGCCGTCTTCTACAAGCTCAGCACGCTCAAGGCCGGCGAGACGGTACGGGTGGTCCGCGACGACGGGAAGGTCGCCGAGTTCACCGTCGACGACGTCGAGGTGGTCCAGCGCGACCGCTTCGACGCCCGCCAGGCCTACGGCCCCCGGCAGCCGGACCGCGCCGAACTGCGCCTGATCACCTGCGGCGGCACCTTCGACCGGGTGAGCCGCAGCTACACGGCGAACGTGATCGTGTCGGCGTATCTGACGGGCACGGGCGTCTGATCCGACGTCACCTGGCCCGGTCGACGGCCCGCTCCCCCGAAACCGCCGACCGGGCAGGTCCTCGACCGCGCGCGCCCGGGCTGCGGGAGTAGCCCGGCGACCGGCGCGGGAGGCTGTGGGGTTCCTCTACCCCGTGGACGGCGGTGACGACCGCTTTCCGGCACTCTCGTGGGAGTCACGGGTCCCATGTCAGGTGCTCACAAGGGGAGTTCCGGGACAGACGGGTCAATTCCGTTCTCCCGAGTTGCTGGGTAGCGTGTGGCGAGTGTCGGGTGAGGAAGTGATGCAGGACGGTGCCCATCGCCGGGTGGTGCGGATCGGGGACACCGTCCGCAGGCCCGTCCAGCCGTGGACGCCCACCATCCACGCGTTGCTGTCGCACCTGGAGAAGGTGGGCTTTGCCGGTGCGCCGCGACCGCTGGGAATCGACGACAAGGGGCGTGAGGTCCTCACCTACATCGAGGGTGAGTCCGGACCTCACGGTTGGGCCAAGGTCGTGGACGGCCAGGGCCTGAGGAACTTCGCCCTGCTGTTGCGCGACTGTCACGATGCCTGCGAGGGCTTCTCTCCTCCGCCGGGCGCGACCTGGGCCATGGGCGCGGGCAGCCCGCGCGACGACGAGGTCGTCTGCCATGGAGACTTCGGTCCCTGGAACGTCGTCTGGCAGGGTGACCGGCCCGTGGGAATCATCGACTGGGACTTCGCCCGCCCGGCACCACGCCTGCACGACGTGGCCTACGCGCTGGAGTACGTCGCCCCGTTCCGCGACGATGCCGAGTGCCTGCGCTGGTTGCGCTACCCGGCACCGCCCGACCGCCGTCTGCGGCTGGAGCAGTTCTGCGGTGCGTACGGCCTCGACTCGACCGTGGGCGTCGTCGACGCCGTCATCGCCGGGCAGCGGGCCAATGCCGACCTTGTGCGCCGCCTGGCCGAGCAGGGCCACGAGCCCCAGGCCACCTGGGCCGCCGACGGGCTCCTGACCGAACTCGACCGCCGCATCGCCTGGAGCAAGGCCCACCGCCATCTGGTCGAGTAGCCGATTCGCCGGTCACGGCCCGTACTGGTGCGCATACGAACGAAGGCCCCTCGCTTTCGCGAGGGGCCTTCGGTGTCTGTGCGCCGCCAGGGACTCGAACCCCGGACCCGCTGATTAAGAGTCAGCTGCTCTAACCAACTGAGCTAGCGGCGCCTGCTGACGGGATAACTCTACAGGACCTCGGGGGGTGCCCCGGACCACCCGGCCGCCGGTCCGCCGCGGCACTGGGCCGGGCGGGTGTCGCGTACATCATTCGGACCGTCAGCATGCGCGTCGGGAAGACAGTTGAGAAACTGGCGAACGTGCACAGTCGCGGACATTTCCAGCTGGAGTGTGAGGGGAATCGCATGGGCTCTCCGGTATTCGAGGAATTCGATCCCGAGAGCGACTGCGAGTGTCCCGGATGCGTATCCCGGCGGCGGGTGGGGTCGAATTCCCCGCCTGCCCGGTTCGGCGGTCACCCGGCCGCCCATCGTGTCGTGGTCGTCGCCACGGCGACGGCCGCGGCGCTCGGCGCCGCCCACGCGGTGCCCGCCCTCGCGGCCCCGCAGACCTCCGACCGGCCCGGCGTACCCGCAGGTGACGAGCCCGAGACCCCGCAGGGCGGCAAGGCGCCGCTGCACGGCCCGGCCGGGCAGCCGGCCCGGCCGGGGGGACTGGCGGGACCGGTGAAAACGCCCCCGACGACCCGGGCGGACATCATCAGACGGGCCAAGGAATGGGTTTCGGCAGAGGTCCCGTACAGCATGAGCAGCTACTGGTACGACGGTTACCGGCAGGACTGCTCCGGCTTCGTGTCCAAGGCCTGGAACCTGCCCGGCAACGAGTGGACGGGCAGTCTCCACCAGTACGGGACACGGATTACCAAGGAGGAGCTCCAGCCCGGCGACATTCTGCTGTTCCACAATCCGTCCGACCCCGAGAAAGGCTCGCACGTCGTCATTTTCGGCGGCTGGACGGACTACACGCACAGCTACTACCTCGTCTACGAGCAGACCCGCCCGACCACGCGCCGGCAGACCACTCCCTACGCCTACTGGAGCAATTCCGACCGCTACGTGCCCTACCGCTACAAGGGCCTCACGGCGGTCGCTCCCGGCGTCGGGGAGCAGGTCGGCTTGAGCACCGGCGGCGGGAACAGGCCCGGCGCCGGGGGTACCGCGACGACGATGCCGTTCCCGGGGCGGGCGGCCTTCGGACCGGGTGCGAACAACCCGTACGTCACCCGGCTCGGCCGGCTCCTCGTCGAGCGCGGCGGCGCACGTTTCTACGCCTCGGGCCCGGGCCCGAGGTGGTCGGCGTCCGACGGCTGGGCCACCGTGGCCTTCCAACAGGCCCAGGGCTGGCGCGGCGCCGACGCCGACGGCATCCCCGGCCCGAGCACCTGGGCCCTGCTGATCTCCGGCCGGGGCAGGGACATCGCCCCCGGACAGCCCCCGACGACCGGCATCGGCCAGGGCTCCGGCTCGGGTGGCGGGATCGGCGGGTATCCCGCGACCGGGGCGGCCGGCGCGCCCGCGTCCCCACGCGTCCCCGCGTACCCCGGCCGGGGCATGTTCCGGCCGGGCGCGCAGAACGCGTACGTCACGCAGCTGGGGAGGCGGCTGGTGAAGAAGGGGTTCGGCAAGTACTACACGACGGGGCCCGGACCGCACTGGGGCGAGGCGGACCGGCGAGGGGTCGAGGCCTTCCAGCGCGCCCAGGGCTGGCGGGGCGGCGCGGCGGACGGCTACCCGGGCCCGGAGACCTGGCGGCGGCTCTTCTCGTAGCCCGGCGCGGGCGCCGCACGCCACCCGCTCGGGACTGCCGGGGCCCGCTCACTTTCCTGATCCCTCTCTGATCCCTCTCTGATCCCTCTCTGATCCCTTGATCCATCTCACTGTCATGGCGTATCTGGCGCGGAGGCTGGAGGCACGCAATGAACACGACCACTTCACCGACACCCGAGTCCGAGGGACCGTCCAGACCCACTCGGCTCATCCAGAACGAGGTGACCACCGAGATCCCCGTCCATCTGCTGTTCCGGGACGAGCCCGAACCGCGGCCCGTGCCGCTCGGCGCGGCCGTGGTGGGCAGCCGGGCGGGCACCGGCGAGCAGCCGCGACTGCGCCGGCCGACGCCGGCCAAGCCCCGCCCGGTGGCGCAGGTCGACCCGGACCTGGTGGAACGGCCGGCCCGGGTGCTGCCCGGCGCGGCGGGCGTGTTCGCCGGCATGTGCGGGGCGGCCGGCTGTGTGGCCGCCTCCTGGTGGGCCGGGGTGCTGCCGTCGCACGCGGCGCAGGTGCTGCGGCTGCCGGAGTTCGCGGGCGCCGGGCTCGGTCCGGCGCAGTGGGCGGCGTACGCGGGGGCGGGCGCCCTGGGGCTGTTCGGCTTCGGCGGTCTGGCCCGCGGGCGGACCGGACGGGCCTGGGTGCTCGGTCTGTTCGGCCGCTACCGGGGGACCGTGCGGCGCACCGGCCTGCTGTGGGTCAACCCGCTGCTGCTGCGCCGCCGGGTGGACGTACGGCTGCGGCACTGGCGCAGCGAGCCGCTGCCCGCCGCCGACGGCAGCGGGGTCGCGCTGCGGGTGGTGACGCTCGTGGTGTGGCGGGTGCGGGACACCGCGCGGGCCACGCTCGGCGTGGAGGACCACGAGACGTATCTGCGCGAGTGCGTCGAGGCGGCCCTGGCCCGGATCCCGGTGGAGACGCCGGGCGCGGGACGCGGTTCGGTGGAGGCGGCGGGGGAGGTGCTGACCCGGCGGGTCGCGCAGGACGCGGGCGCGATCGGACTGGAGGTGTTCTCGGTGCGGCCGCTGCGGATCGAGTACGCCCCCGAGGTCGCCGCCGCGATGCACCGCCGCCGGATCGCCGCGCTCGACGCCCAGCACCGGGCGAGCGTGCTGACCTCGGTCGTGGACTCGGTGGAGGACACGGTGACCCGGCTGACCATGCGCGGACTCGTGGAACTCGACGACTACGAACGCAAGGCGCTGGTGAAGGACCTGACCGTCGCCTTCTGCTCGGGGCGCGGGGAACAGGGGCCGTGACGGGCGGCCTTGACGCGGGCGGCCGTGACGGGGGCCGGACACGTCTTTGATATGGACACAGCCAAGAAACGGCAATAATCTCGAACTTGGTCTAGACCTGCACGCATGAGCTCACTGAACTCCTCACCGAACTCCCCACGTTCTCCAGGAGCGGCAGCATGCGCAAAAAGACCAAGTGGTACGCCGCCGCGCTCGGACTCACCACGGCGGGAGCCTTCGTGCTCACCGCCGGGGGTGCGAGCGGCCACGGCTACACCGACCTCCCCATCAGCCGGCAGAAGCTCTGCCAGAACGGCTCCGTTCCCAACTGCGGTGACATCCAGTGGGAGCCGCAGAGCGTCGAGGGCCCGAAGGGCTTCCCGGCGTCCGGCGCGGCCGACGGAAGGATCTGCTCCGCGAACAACACCCGCTTCGCCCAGCTCGACAGCCCGAAGACCCCCTCGGGCGCGGCGTGGCCGGCCACCAAGGTGACCGGCGGTCAGAGCTACACCTTCCGGTGGCAGTTCACCGCCATGCACGCCACGACCGACTTCAAGTACTACGTCACCAAGCAGGGCTGGAACCAGAACCACAACCTGGCCCGCTCCGACCTCAACCTCACCCCGTTCCTGACCGTGCCCTACGGCGGTCAGCGGCCCCCGTCCACCCTCTCGCACAGCGGCACGCTGCCGTCCGGGCTCAGCGGACGTCACGTGATCGTCGCGGTGTGGACGGTCGCCGACACGACCAACGCGTTCTACGCCTGCTCCGACGTCACGTTCTGAGCATGGCTTGAGCTCCCCCGGGTCCGCGCGCGGGTACGTTCCCTGCACGCTGGCACGACCAGGCCGGCGCCTGGACCCCGGGGGAGCTCATGGAAGCCTTCTTCTACCTCGTGCCGTCGATCATGATCGCCGGCCTGCTGTTCGGCGTGTTCGGGCTGGTCCGTCGCTCCCGGCGGGTCGCCCGGGCCTGGAACGGCGGCCTCACCGCGCAGGCGCGCTGTCTGCGGTCGTACACGACGACCAGCGGCGGCGGCGACACCATGGTCAGCACGACCCTGCACCACGTCTACGAGTTCACCACCCGCGAGGGCCGGGCCGTCCGCTTCGAGGAGGCGCACGGCCCGGGGACGACGATCGAGGGCGACATCGTCACCGTCCACTACGCGGCCGACCACCCCGAGGAGGCCACGGCCAAGGCGCCCGCCCGCGGCAGACTGCTCGCCGAGTCGGGCTGTCTGCTGCTCTTCCTCGGCGTGGCCATCGCCTTCTGCGTCTTCTTCATGGTCACCGCCCACTGGATGTTCGCCGAGGCCGACGACTTCATGCCGTAGCCCTCCACATCTGACGGTGCGTCAACTACCGTGCGCCGCCATGGAGTCCGTCGCCGAACTCGTAGCGGCCCGGTGGGGCGACCACCGTCCCGGGCTGTGGTGCCAGAACCCCGGGATCCCAGAGGACACCGGGAACCCAGAGGACACCGGGAGTACCGGGAGCGCCGGGAGTACCGTCCTGACCCACCATCAGGTCGCCGCCGGTGCCGCCGCCCGTGCGGCGCTGATGGCCGACCTGCTGCCGTCGGGCGGTCCGCCCCATGTCGGGGTCCTGCTGGACAACACCCCGGAGTTCCCGCTCTGGCTGTCGGCCGCCGCCCTCGCCGGCGCGGCCGTCGCCGGGATCAACCCCACCCGGCGGGGGCCCGAACTGGCCCGGGACATCCTGCACACCGAGTGCGGGCTGCTGATCACCGAGCACACCCACCTCCCCCTTCTCAGGGGCCTCGACCTGCCCGGGGTCCGCCTGCTGATCACCGGCACCCCGGAGTACGACGACCTGCTCGCCCCGTACGCGGACGCCCGCCCCGACGCCTCCCGGGCCGGCCCCGCGGACCGGCTCCTCCTCTACTTCACCTCCGGCTCGACCGGCGCGCCCAAGGCCGCGATCTGCACCCAGGGCCGGCTGGCCGCCGCGGGGCGCTCGCTGGCCGGACAGTTCTCCGTGCGGCGGGACGACGTGCACTACGTCTGCATGCCGATGTTCCACGGCAACGCGGTGATCGCCGACTGGGCGCCCGCGCTGGCGGCCGGGGCCGGGGTGGCGCTGCGGCGGCGGTTCTCGGCGTCCGGGTTCCTGGCGGACGTACGGCGCTACCGGGCGACGTACTTCACCTACGTGGGCCGGGCTATCCAGTACGTCCTGGCCACCGAGCCGCGCCCGGACGACCGGGACCACACCCTGCGGATCGGTTTCGGCACCGAGGCGGGGGCGGTGGACGCGGCGGCCTTCGAGCGACGGTTCGGGGTGCGGCTGGTGGAGGGGTACGGCTCCTCGGAGGGCGGGGCGGCCGTGCAGTGGTCGCCGGGGACTCCGGCGGGGGCGGTCGGGCGGGCGGCGCCCGGTCTCGTCGTCCTCGACCGGGAGACCCGTGCCGAGTGTCCGCCGGCCGTTCTCGACCCGGCAGGTCGGCTGCTGAACGGCGAAGAGGCGATCGGCGAGCTGGTCAACCGGGGCCCCAACCCCTTCGAGGGCTACTGGCGCAACCCGTCGGCCGAGGCGGAGCGGCGCCGGACCGACGGGGAGTACTGGACCGGCGACCTCTTCTACCGCGACCGCGACGGCTTTCTCTACTTCGCGGGCCGCACCGACGACCGGCTCCGCGTCGACAGCGAGAACCTGGCCGCCGCGATGATCGAGAACATCCTCGCCCGGTACGAGGGGGCGGCCGCCGTGGCCGTCTACGCGGTGCCGGATCCGGTGACCGGGGACCAGGTGATGGCGGCGCTGGCCGGGTCCTTCGATCCGCTCGGTTTCGCCGAGTTCCTGCTCGCCCAGCCCGATCTGGGGACGAAGATGGCGCCCCGGTTCGTACGGGTCCTGGAGCGGATGCCCGTCACCGCCACGAACAAGATCCACCGGGCGCTGCTGCGGCGGGAGGGGGTCCGGTGCGCCGATCCGGTGTGGTGGCGGCCGCCGGGCAGGGCGACGTACCGACGGCTGACGACGGCAGACGTCGAAAGCATGGGGACCGGGGGGAACGCCGAAGGGCCCCTCGTGTCCACGAGAGGCCCTTCATCGGTGCGCCGCCAGGGACTCGAACCCCGGACCCGCTGATTAAGAGTCAGCTGCTCTAACCAACTGAGCTAGCGGCGCATGACTCCCGTCCTCCGCCTTCGGCGGCTGACGACGGATAAAATACTACCCGGTCCGCGGGGGTGCTCCGGACCATGCCGGGAGCACCCGTCGGGCCACGGGTCGGACGGGCGTCAGATCGCGAGCGACAGCAGTACCGGTGCCGCGTTCCTGTTCAGGGTCTCGGCGGCCTGGCGGAGCCGGTGGGCGTGCTCGACGGGCAGGGAGAGGGCGAGACAGCCCGCCATGGAGCCGGCGGTGATCGGGACGGCCGCGCAGACCGTGCCGATCGCGTACTCCTGGAGGTCGAGCGTCGGGACGGTGGGCGGCTGGGCCTCCAGGCGGGAGAGCAGCAGCTTGTCGCTGGTGATGGTGCGCGAGGTGAGCCGGGCCATCTTGTGCCGGGAGAGGTGGTCGCGCCGGCCGTTGTGGTCGAGCTGGCCCAGCAGGCTCTTGCCGAGCGCGGTGGCGTGCGCGGAGGAGCGGAAGTCGACCCACTCGTTGACGGACGGTGTGGCCGGGCCGTCGGCGTACTGGGTGATCGTGACCTCGCCGTCGACGTACCGGCTGATGTAGACGGCGGCGCCGACGGAGTCACGGAGCCGGTCGAGGGTGTGCTGGAGCTGGTCGCGCAGGGCCTGCTCGCGATGGTGCGCGGAGCCCAGGCGGGTCAGGGCGTCGCCCGTGACGTACGCCCCGTCGGCGATCTGCTCGACGTAGCCCTCGCGGCGCAGCATGCGCAGGAGCGCGGTCAGCCGCTCCGGGGTGAGTCCGGTCTGACGGGCGAGTTCGTCGTCGGTGACACCGGTGGAGTGCCGCGCCACCGTCTCCAGGACGCGCAACGCTTCCTGGGCCGAGTGGTACGGCACGGTCGGCTCGTGCTTCAGCGCCACGGTTTCCCCCCTGGTCGCCTCATGGCCGTGATCCCTGATCCTGGCAGCGAATCACCCTCCACGATATCCGGCAACGGGCTCGTGGGGAGGGGTGTTGAGGGGATTACCCCCTTGCGGCAAGGGGATTGCTCCAGTGGCATATGCCAGCAGCATGCTTGGGTCCGGGCGTGGGGATTACACGCACCAGGTGATTCGGGTTGCCGGGGGAGAGGGAGGGGCGCCACTCGGGGTGGCGCCCGCCCCTGAGCCTCACAGCACGGCGCTGAGGAACTCCCGCGTCCGCTCCTGTTCCGGTTCGCTGAAGATCTTCTCCGGCGGGCCCGACTCGATGACACGACCCGAGTCGAACATCAGGACCTGGTCCGAGATGTCCCGGGCGAAGCTCATCTCGTGGGTCACGCAGAGCATCGTGATGTCGGTGGTGCGGGCGATGTCCCGCAGTACGTCCAGGACGCCGACCACCAGCTCCGGGTCCAGCGCGGAGGTCACCTCGTCCAGCAGGAGGACCTGCGGTCGCATCGCCAGCGCCCGGGCGATCGCCACCCGCTGCTGCTGGCCGCCGGACAACTGGGTCGGGTACTTGTCGATGTGCTCCGTCAGGCCCACCAGTTCGAGCAGGTCGCGGGCCCGCTGCTCGGCCTCGTCCTTGGACAGGCCGAGGACGGTGACCGGAGCCTCGGTGATGTTGCGCAGCACCTTCATGTTCGGGAAGAGATTGAACTGCTGGAAGACCATCCCGATGTTCTTGCGGACCTCGCGGATGTGCTTCTCGCCGGCCCGGACCAGCTTCCCGTTCCGCTCCTCGTGGGTCAGGTAGTCGCCGCCCACCCTGATCGTGCCCTCGTCGGGCTCGGTCAGGGTCATCAGCAGCCGCAGGATCGTCGTCTTGCCGGATCCCGACGGGCCGATCAGCGTGACGTGCTTGCCGGAGTCGACGGAGAAGTCGAGCCGGTCGAGGACGGTGTTGTCGCCGAAGCGCTTGGTGACCTTGTCGAACCGGATCAGTTCACTGCCGTCCACCGGCGGATTGGCGAGGAGTTCGGTGTTCTCTGCGGGATTGGTGTCAGCGGACAAGGCGTCGCTCCAGGGCTCGGATCAGGAGGGAGGCGGGGTAGGCGATGACGATGAAGGCCACGCCCACGACGGTGAGCGCCTCGGTGGTGAAGGTCTCGTTGCTGAAGGCCTGGGCCTCGCCGAGCATGTCGAAGGCCCCGATGGTCGCGATCATCGGGGAGTCCTTGAGCATGGCGACGACGTAGTTGCCCAGTGGCGGGACGACGCGGCGGATCGCCTGCGGAAGGATCACCGCCCGCCAGGTGCGCCCCTTGGACAGGCTCAGCGCCGTGGCCGCCTCCCACTGACCGGCCGGGACGCCGTCGATGCCCGCGCGGTAGACCTCCGCGGTGTAGGTGGAGTAGTGCAGTCCGAGGCCGACGATGCCGGTGGTGAGCGGCGACATCGACGGGCCGAAGTTGGGGACCACGTAGAAGAGGAAGAAGAGCTGCACCAGCAGCGGAGTGTTGCGGATGAACTCCGTGACGGCCACGACCGGCCAGCGCACCCAGGCCTGCGCGGACCGCTGTGCCAGCGCCCACACCAGACCCAGCGCGAAGGCGATCAGGGTGCCGATGGCCAGGGCTTGCAGGGTGACGAGCACGCCGTCCCAGAACCGCGGCATGAAGTCGTCCACGAC
Source organism: Streptomyces sp. NBC_00016 (assembly GCF_045040885.1). NCBI lineage: Bacteria > Bacillati > Actinomycetota > Actinomycetes > Kitasatosporales > Streptomycetaceae > Streptomyces > Streptomyces sp. NBC_00016. The sequence goes on from NZ_CP108304.1 coordinate 6,153,571, forward strand.
GTTCCAGTCCCAGCTCATCCCATACCTCCCGCGGACTGCGAACCGGCCTGCAGGCTTTCGCCGCGGGCGCCGAGTTTCCTGGTCGTCCCGCCGTTCTTCGCCGGCAGTTGCCCGATGCCGGCCTTCGCCCTGCGCTCCAGCAGCCGCATACCGCGGGTGATGAGGAAGGCGAGAACGAAGTAGAGGACCAGCAGCAGGGTGTAGACCGGGGTGGTCTCGTTGGTGCCCAGCCGGAGCAGATTGCCGGCGAACGTCATGTCGGCCACGGTGATGACCGACACCAGGGCGGTGCCCTTCAGCAGCTCGATCAGCAGGTTGTTGAACGGCGGCACCATCTCGGGCCACGCCTGGGGCAGTTCGATCAGGCGCAGCCGCTGCAGGCGGGTGAAGTTGAGCGCGATGCCCGCTTCCTTCTGAGCCGGCGTGACGGCGGCCAGCGAACCGCGCACGATCTCGGAGCCGTAGGCGCCGTAGGTCAGGCCGAGCGCGCTGACGCCGGCCCACATGGGTACCAACTGCCAGCCGAAGAGGGGCAGCGCGAAGAACATCCAGAACATCAGCACCAGCGCCGACATGCCACGGAAGACCTCGAAGTAGGCCCCGGCGAGGAAGCGGACGATCCAGAACTGCGACCCGCGGGCGAGACCGATGCCGAACGAGATGGCGGCGCCGAGGGCCGCGGAGAGCACCGTCACCTGGACCGTGACCCAGAACCCCGGCAGGAACCAGGTGGTGAAGAACTCGGAAGTCATCATCAGCCGCACAGCTCCTTCGCCGTGAGGTCCGTCATGTCGGCCTTGGCGAAGCCGAAGGGGCCGACGATCCGCAGGAGTTCCCTGTAGTCGTCCTGCTTGAGCTTCAGCAGCTCCTTGTTGAACGCGTCCCGGAAGTTCTTCTCGGACTGCCGGAAGGCGAATCCGCCCGCGCCGTAGGCGGGCTTGCCGTCGACCACGGGCTGGAACGGCTCGGTGGCCGACACGCGTCCGGAACCCGCCACCGCCGACTTGACCGTGATGCGGGTGCCCGCGAAGGCGTCCACCCGGCCCTGCGCCACCGCGTCGAGCCCGGCCACCTGGTCCGGCAGGACCAGCACATCGGCGATGCCCGCGGCCTTGGCGTAGTCGATCTGGGCGTAGGCCTTGCCGGAGGCCAGCTTGAGGCCCTTCTTCTTGACGTCCTCGTACGTCTTGATGCCGTGCGGATTGCCCTTCTTGACGATGAAGGCGTCCAGCATCAGGTAGTCCGGGTCGGCGAACAGCACCTGTTCGCACCGCAGGGGATTGATGTACATCCCGGCCGACACCACATCGAACTGCCGGGCCTTCAGCCCGGGTATGAGGGCACCGAAGTCCACCGGCACCGGCTTGACCTCGTCGATGCCGAGCTTCTTGAAGATCACTTCCGCGATCGCGGGTGCTTCTCCGGTGGCCTGCCCGTCGTCTCCGACATAGCCGAAGGGCGGTTCACTGGCGATGCCGATCTTCACGGATCCCTGATCCCGCAAGGTGTCCAGGAGGCTGCCTCCCAGCACCTTTCCGTCTCCCGGGACGCGGCTGCAGCCGACCACCCCGAGACCCCCCGCCGCGCTCAGCGCCGCTCCGGCGAGCAGCGAGCGGCGGCTGAGTCTTCCGTGGCGGCCGTTGTCGGTTCCTGATCGATGTGCGTGTGGTCGAGCCATAGGCGCGCCGCTACCCGACTTCATACGAGTTACACGGGTCGCTTTCGGCCCCGGTCGTCACCGAGGCCGCCTTGACCGCGGGTGGACCATGGAACGCATGGCTGACCGATACATCGAAGTCTCGCTGGTCAAGCGCGGAATCACCGCCACGGCGCAGCTGCTCGACGATCGTGCGCCGATCACCTGCGCGGCCGTCTGGGATTCCCTTCCGCTCGCCGGAGACGTCTACCACGCCAAATATGCACGTAACGAGATCTATGCCCTTTTCCCGCCTTTCGCGACATCCGAACCACCGCTGGAGAACCCGACCGTCACTCCCATCCCTGGAGATCTCTGCTATTTCTCCTTCGCGGGAGCGGAACTCGGCACCCGGGCCTACGGCTACGACCGCGAGGTCCGGCCCGGCACCACGGTCGTCGACCTGGCCCTCTTCTACGAACGCAACAACCTGCTCCTCAACGGCGACGTCGGCTGGGTCCCCGGCATCGTCTGGGGGCGGATCGTGGAAGGCCTGGAGGAGATGGCGGAAGGGTGCAACGACCTGTGGCGAACGGGCGCGGCGGGAGAGACGCTGCGGTTCCGGCGCTCCGGCCCGCCCGGGGGCGCCCCTGCCGGGTGAGGGGCCGGGGTGAGGGTGAGGGGCGCGGGCTACGACCACCCGCGCAACGCGTGACCCGCCCGTAGCACCAGGTCGTCCCGGTGGCGGGCGGCCACGATCTGCAACCCCACCGGCAGCCCGTCGCCGTCCGTGCCCACCGGGACGGTGGCCGCGGGCTGCTGGGTGAGGTTGAAGGGGTAGGTGAAGGGCGTCCACCCCGTCCAGCGCCGATGCCCCGACCCGGCCGGCACCTCGACTCCCGCCTCGAACGCCGTGATCGGCAGCGTCGGGGTGAGGAGCAGGTCGTAGGTGTCGTGGAAACGGCCCATGCGGCGGCCCAGTTCCATCCGGACGTCCACCGCGGACAGATGGTCGAGGGCGGAGTACCGCGCGCCCTCGGCGCAGATCTCGCGCAGCCCCGGGTCGAGCGCCCCCCGCCGGTCCGCCCGCAGCCGTCGGGTCACCTGGGCCGCCCCGGCGAACCACAGGGTGTGGAAGGCGTCCACCGGGTCGGTGAAGTCCGGGTCGGCCTCCTCCACGTACGCGCCGAGCTCCGCCAGCCGCTCCACGGCCCGCCGCACCGCCGCCGCGACCCCCGGCCGTACCGCGACCTGTCCGCCGAGCGACGGCGAGTACGCCACCCGCAGTCCGCGCACGCCCCGGTCGAGCCCCGCCCGGAACGACCCGTCCGGCGGCCCCAGCGCCGACCAGTCCCGTGAGTCCGGCACGCCGATCACGTCGAGCAGCAGCGCCGCGTCCGCCGCGTCCCGGGTCATCGGACCCACGTGCGCCAGCGTGCCGAACGCGCTCGCCGGGTACAACGGCACGCGGCCGTACGTCGGTTTCAGCGCGAAGATCCCGCAGAACGCGGCCGGGATCCGGACGCTGCCCCCGCCGTCGGTCCCCAGCGACAGCGGCCCCGCGCCGAGCGCCACCGCGGCCGCGCTCCCGCCGCTGGAACCGCCCGCCGTGCGCGACGGGTCGTGCGGGTTGCGGGTCACACCGGTCAGCGGGGAGTCCGTCACCCCCTTCCAGCCGTACTCGGGGGTGGTCGTCTTGCCGACGAAGACCGCGCCGGACTCGCGCAGCCGGGCGACGGCAGGGGCGTCCTCGTCCCAGGAGCCTGACGCGTCGACGGACTTCGAGCCCCGCAGGGTCGGATGGCCCTTCAGCAGCAGGATGTCCTTGACCGTCACCGGCACCCCGTCGACCGGCCCGGCCGGCTCCCCGCGCCGCCACCGCTCCCGAGAGGCTTCCGCCTGCGCCAGCGCCTCGTCGGCGAGGATCCTTACGAACGCGTTCACCTCCGGCTGGATCCGCTCCGCCCGGTCCAGGGCCGCGCGGGTCGCCTCCACGGGGCTGAACCCGCCCTTGCGGTAACCGTCGAGGAGTTCGGTCGCCGTGAGTGTGGTGAGGTCGGTCATGCACCCTCCCGAAGCCGGGGACGTCAGTGTCCGGGCACGTATCCGCGCTGCTTGTCGACCACGTTCCTCAGCGGTCGGCCCGCCGCCCACCGCTCGAACAACTCCACGAACTGCGCGCCGAGTTCGTCCCGCCAGCCGACCGTGTCTCCGCTCATGTGGGGCGAGATCAGCAGCCCCGGGACGTGCCACAACGGGCTGTCGGCGGGGAGGGGTTCGGTGGTGAGGACGTCCAGGGCGGCGCCCGCGATCCACCGCCGCTCCAGGGCCCGCACCAGCGCGTCCTCGACGACCAGCGGTCCACGGCCGACGTTCACGAAGCGGGCGGAGGGCTGCATCACGCCGAACCGCCGGGTGTCGAACATGCCGTGCGTCTGCTCGGTGAGCGGGGCGGCCGCGATCACCCAGTCGGCGCGGGCGAGGAGCCGGTCCAGGTCCTGGGGGCCGTGGATGCCGGTGCGCGGGACGCGGCCGACGACGGCCGTGGTCATGCCGAGCGCCTTCAGGGTGCGGGCGATCGCCCGTCCGATCGGCCCCGACCCGACCACGACGGCCCGGGTCCCGGAGACCCGTCCGCCCTCCCGGTGCCGCCACTCGCCCCGCTGCTGAAGCTCCCAGCTCCGCGGCAGATCCTTCGCCATCGCCAGGACCAGCGCGGCGACGTACTCGGCGATCGGCTCGTCGAAGATCCCGCGAGCGTTCGTCACCACCGTGTCCGAGGCGGCCAGCTCGGGGCAGAGCAGGTGGTCCACGCCGGCGCTCGCCGTGTGCACCCAGCCCGGCCGCGGCCCCTCGCCGGGCCAGGCGGCGCGCACCGCGTGCGAGGTGAAGTCCCAGACCAGCAGGACGTCCGCCCCGGGCAGCCGCGCGGCGAGGGATGCCTCGTCGGTGTGCAGCACCCGGGCCCGCCCGGTGAGGCGCCCGAGCCGGGGCAGGGGATCGCTGTCCAGCACGAGAACCGTGGGCAGAGCTGCGGGGACGACGGCCATCCGATGCCCCCTCCGTCCGTGACCAAGTGCCTGACGTGCGCGGATTGACCACGTTCGCACCCGAACCTACCGTCGTCAACACGGCCGTTCGTACGGCTCGTTGCGCATCCTGTCTCCCGGTGAGGGCGGTGCCCGCAATGGACGTCACCTTTCTCGGCGGCCCCCGCGCGCAGCGCGGCCTCGGGGTCGTCGCTCCCTTCGACTTCGCGCTGGATCGCGAGCTGTGGCGCTGGACGCCGGACGACGTCTCGCTCCACCTGACGCGCACGCCGTACGTCCCCGTCGAGGTCAGCCTGGACCTCGCCCGCCGGGTGAGCGAGCACGAGACCCTCAGGGACGCCGTCCGCACTCTCATCGCGGTCGCCCCCGAGACCGTGGCCTATGCCTGTACCTCGGGCAGCTTCGTCGGCGGGCTCGCGGGGGAGCGGGCGATGTGCGAGGCGATGACCAGGGCCGGTGCGACACCGTCCGTGACCACCTCGGGCGCGCTGATCGAGGCCCTGACGGAGCTGGGCGCCCGCCGGGTGGCCCTGGTGACGCCGTACACGGAGTCGGTGACGCGCTCGCTCGAGGAGTACGTGGCCGAGGCGGGCGGCACGGTCACCGGACGCGCGTTCATGGGCCTGACCCGGCACATCTGGAAGGTTCCGTACCGGGAGGTGGTGGAGATGGCCCACCGGGCGGTGCCCGCGCCCGCCACCGCCGACGTGCTGTTCATCTCCTGCACCAACCTGCCGACCTACGACGTCATCCCCCAACTGGAGGCAGAACTGCGGATACCGGTGATCTCGGCCAACCAGGTGACCATGTGGGCGGCGCTGCGCCGACTGGGTACCCGAGCGGTGGGACCGTATCAAGCGCTGCTGGACACTTCGGCACGCGTGTGGCCCCCCGGGCTGCCGGACACCCGGGTACCGCGGGAACTTCCCGTGCCGCAGGAACCCCCGGTCCTGCCGGACGACGAGCAGCAGGAAGGCTGGACATGACCGCACTCGGTTTCCTCTATCCGGGCCACTCGGCCGAGGACGACTACCCCCGTATCGAGCAGCTCCTGGGCAGTGACATCCGGTTGGACCTGGTCCACACGGACATCGGCGAGGACGCGCACAGGGTCGACGCGCTGCGCGAGATGGGCGCGCCGCACCGGCTGGCGAAGGGCGTCGAGCAGTTGCGGCTGGCCGGCGCCGAGGCGGTCGTGTGGGCCTGCACCAGCGGCGGCTTCGTGCACGGCTGGGAGGGCGCCCAGGAGCAGGTGCGCGCCCTGGCCACGACCGCCGGGATGCCGGCCTCCTCCACCTCCTTCGCCTTCGTGCACGCGGCCCGGGAGGTCGGCGCCGGGCGGGTCGCCGTCGGGGCGACGTACCCGGACGACGTGGCGGCGCTGTTCGCCGGGTTCCTGCGGGCGGGCGGAGTGGAGGTGACCGGCGTCCACAGCGCCGGGATCGTCACGGCGGCCGAGGTCGGCACCTGGGGCGAGGCGGAGGTGTTCGCCCTCGCGCGGGCGGCCGACGCGCCCGATGCCGGGGCGATCCTGCTGCCCGACACCGCCCTGCACACGGCCGCGTTCCTCCCCGCCCTGGAGAAGGAGTTCGGCAAGCCCGTCCTCACCGCCAACCAGGTCACGGTCTGGGAGGCCCTGCGCCTCACCGACCGCCGGGTGAACGCCCCGGGCCTGGGCGTCCTGTTCACCCGGGAGCCGATCGTGCAGGTGTGACCGGTCGGTCGCACCGGTCGGTCGCACCGGTCGGTCCGGCAGGCCGGCCGGGAATAAACGGGGACACCCTCCTGTTATCCGCCGAGGACAGTGCACGGTCGACAACAGGAGGACCCCCGTGGCGGCGGACGAGACGGTGAGCGATGTGACGGAGGCGGACGAGATCCGAGGGGTGGCCCAGGGCAGCGCACCGGTGCCGCTCTCCGTGCTGGACCTGGTCACCGTCGGCTCAGGTCGCACCGCCACCGACGCCCTGCGCACCAGCGTCGACCTCGCGCGGTTCACCGAGTCGCGCGGTTTCCACCGCTACTGGGTCGCCGAGCACCACTCGATGCCGGGCGTCGCCTCCTCCTCGCCCGCGGTGATCCTCGCCCACCTCGCCGCCCACACCGACCGCATCCGGCTCGGCTCGGGCGGCGTGATGCTGCCCAACCACGCACCCCTCGTCATCGCCGAGCAGTTCGGCACCCTGGAGGCGCTGGCCCCCCGCCGCATCGACCTCGGCCTCGGCCGCGCCCCGGGCACCGACGGCGCCACCGCCGCCGCCCTGCGCCGCACCGCCACCCTGCACGAAGGCGCCGACGACTTCCCCGAGCAGCTCGCCGAGCTCACCCGTTTCCTGGACGACGACTTTCCCGACGGCCACCGCTACCGCCGTATCCACGCGATCCCCGGCCCGGTCCAGGGCACGTCCCCCGGCGGGGTGCAGTCGCCGCACCGGCCGCCCGTCTGGCTGCTCGGCTCCTCCGGCTTCAGCGCCCGGCTGGCCGGTGTGCTCGGTCTGCCCTTCGCCTTCGCGCACCACTTCTCGGCGCAGAACACCGTCCCGGCCCTCGACCTGTACCGGGAGTCCTTCCGGCCGTCCGAGGTGCTCGCCGAGCCGTACGCGCTGATCGGCGTCTCCGTGCTCGCCGTCGACGACGAGCGCGAGGCCCGCCGTCAGGTCCTGGCCACCGGCCTCAACATGATCCGGCTGCGCGGCGGCCGCCCCGGCCTGTTCCCCTCCCCCGAGGAGGCGGAGGCGCACGAATTCAGTCCGCTGGAGCGGGAGTTCGTCGACTCCTGGGGCGCGAACATCATCCATGGCACGGCCGACGAGGTCCGCTCCGGCCTCGACGACCTCCACAAGCGCACGGGTGCCGACGAGTTGATGCTCACCAGTCACGCCCACCGCGGTGAGCTGCGCCTGCGCTCCTACGAACTCGTCGCGGACGCCTACGGGTTGCCGACGGCGTAGGTCTCGGTCCCCATCAGCTCGGAGATACGATCCGGCGACACCGGACGGGAGTACAGCCACCCCTGTCCGGTGTCGCAGCCGATGCTGCGCAGCCGGGTCGCCTGCGCGGAGGTCTCCACGCACTCGGCGGTGACGGTCAGTCCCAGCCGGTGGGCGAGGTCGATCATCGCCTCGACGACGACCTGGTCGGCCGGGTTCGGCGGGGAGCCCGCGCCCTCGTACTGGAAGCCGCGGACGAAGGACCCGTCGAGCTTCAGCACCGACACCGGCAGCCGGCTCAGGTAGGCGAGGTTGGAGTAACCGGTGCCGAAGTCGTCGATGGCGATGCCGACGCCCATGTCGCTGAGGGCCTGGAGCGCCTGGAGCGGCCGCCCGGCCGAGCCCATCACGGCCGACTCGGTGAGTTCCAGCTGGAGCAGGTGCGGCGCGAGCCCGGTCTCGGCGAGGATCTCCGCCACATCCGCCACCAGGTCGGAGTCCCACACCTGACGCACCGCCACATTGACGCTGACGAACAGCGGCGGATCGTCCGGATTGTCCAGCTGCCACTGGCGTGCCTGGCGGCAGGCGGTGGCCAGAACCCATCGGCCGAGCGGCACGATCGAACCGTCCTCCTCGGCCAGTGCGACGAACCGATTCGGCGACAGCAGCCCGAACCGGGGGTGATCCCAGCGCACCAGCGCCTCCACACCGCGCAGCCGGCCGTCCGACATGCCGACCAGCGGCTGGTAGTCGAGGCGGAACTCGCCGCGCTCGATGGCCGGACGGAGCGTGGAGGCCAGCGCCTGCCGGGTCATCAGATGGGCGTTGCGCTCGGGGTCGAACAGTGTCCAGCGGTCCTTGCCGTCCACCTTCGCCCAGTACAGGGTCGTGTCGGCGGCCTGCATCAGACCGGTCGCCGTGGTGCCGGCCGCGTGCCGCTCCACCACCCCGATCGAAGCGGAGACGTTCAGCCGGTGCCCGGCCAGGTCGAAGGGGGCCTGGAGCGCCTTGAGCACGGACTCGGCGAGGTCGGCCAGCTGCTCGGTGCCGGTGGAGTCCTCGACCAGCAGGGCGAATTCGTCGCCGCCCAGCCGGGCCACCAGCGGCACGCTCGGCCGGGTCTGCCCGGCCTGCTCGGCGCTCTCCGTCAGCCGTTCGGCGACGGCGGCCAGCAGCAGGTCGCCGACCCGGTGACCGAGGGTGTCGTTGACGGCCTTGAAGCCGTCCAGGTCCAGGTAGCACAGGCCGATCCGGCCGGTCCCGCTCTGCTCGTACGCCTCCGCCTCCAGCGCCGCGGACACCCGCTCGAAGAACAGGGTCCGGTTGGGCAGCCGGGTGACCGGGTCGTGCATCTGGAGATGCCGCAGTCTCGCCTGGAGGTCACGGTGAGCGCTCACGTCGGCGACCGACAGCAGTACGTCGGGCATGTCCGCGTCGAGCGGGGACACGGTGACCTGCGCCCACAGCGAGCGCCCGTCGGGCTGCTTCAGGCGCCGGGTGCAGCGCAGTCTCGCCTGCCGGCCGCGCAGCACCTCGCGATAGGCGTGCCAGGTGCGCGCGTCGGAGGTCAGGTCCAGCAGGTCGGAGGCGACCCGCCCGACCAGGCCCGCGCTCCCGCCGCCGAGCAGCGCGCCGAGCGCGTCGTTGGCGTCGACGATGCGACCCTCGCCGTCGACCACGGCCATGGCGAGGGGTGCCGCCGCGAAGACGGAACGGTAGGCCGGTGGTCGGTTGACCAGGAGCCCGCTTTCCGTACTGTCGATGTCACTCTCTGTGACGGCTGACCGGTCGAGGTCTGCCGCGGGCGTCGGCCCTTCGGACGTTCCGCTCACCGCTCGCTCCCGCAGTGCACTCGATCGCTGTCCGTGCAGGAAAGTCTGCCGATCATAGAGGCTGCCCCCGGACCCGCGCAGCCACTGCCCAGTGTCCCCGAACAACCGGCCTTTCTGACAGATCGTTTCTGCCCGCACCTGGCCCGGTTCTGTGGGGGGACGACCGCTTGTGACGTTCCGTGAGAATTCCGGGGGTGTCGAGGTGATGCCCGCTTTCTGCCTCCTCACTCGTCTGGGGCAGACAAACAGGGCGTAGTACGACAATTTCACACAGGCTGGGTGGCGGTGTCCTGTGAACCGCCTTCCGGAGGTCTCTGTGCCGCGACTGCCGCGACGTGTGCGACTGCTTCCGCGCCCCCGACTGCGCAGTACGGCGGCCGTGTTCACCACCCTCTCGGCGCTGATCGCGAACTCGCTCGTCGGCGGCCCCTCGGTCGCCGAGCCCTTCTCGCCCGCCCCGTGCGCCCTGACCCGCACCGCGGCCCACCACTCGGAGGGCGTGGACACCTGGAACGGCGCCTACCCCCGGCCGGCCCGTTCCCTCGACGCGGTGATGGTCTTCCTGTCCTTCCCGGACCGGTTCCCGACGACCTCCCCCGACGAACTGGCCGCCGACCACTTCCCGGCCACCAGCCGCTTCTTCCGGCAGGCGTCCTACGGGAAGTTCGCCCTGCGCGCGCATCCGCTGAAGCGCTGGATCAGCATGCCGAAGCCGTCCACCGCGTACGCCATACAGCGCGACTGGGACGCCGACAGCCGGGCCACCTACCTGCACGACGCGCTGGCCGCCGCCGACCCCCACGTGGACTTCTCCCGCTACGACGTCGTCTACTTCGTGGCCGACCCGGACGCGCCGGGCGTCGACTCGGACGCCACGAAGGTCGTCAACCTGGACACCCCGCTGAACGCCGACGGCGCGGACATCCGCCGGGTCGTCACCGTCTTCGAGCAGCATCCCCCGGACCGTCTCGTCCTCGCCCACGAGACCGGCCACGTCTTCGACCTGCCCGACCTCTACCACCGCCCCGTCGACGGCAAGGGCGACTGGGACACCTACGTCGGCGACTGGGACCTGATGGGCAGCCAGTTCGGCCTCGCCCCGGACCTCTTCGCCTGGCACAAGTGGAAACTGGGCTGGCTGGACGAGCGCCAGGTGGTGTGCGTACGGGGGCCGGGTCCGACCCGGCTGACCCTGGAACCGCTGAGCGCCGGGCCGGGCGTGCAGGTCGCCGGCGCCTCCGGGGCGCCGTCCTTCGGGCTCGGCAACGGGCCCAAGCTGGCCGTGGTGCGCACCGGCCCCGACAGCGCGCTCGCCTTCGAGGCGCGCGGCCCGGCGGGCAACGACCGGGCGGCCTGCCGCACCGGCATCCTCGTCTACCGCGTCAGCAGCGGCGCCCGGTCCGGCCGGGGCCCGGTCGAGGTGATCGACGCCCACCCGCGCACCGAGGCCTGCTGGGAGGACTCGGTCTACCCGCCCCTCGCGGACGCCCCGGTCGCCCTCGGCGAGAGCTTCACGGTGCCGGGCAACGGCGTACGGGTGGACGTGGAGGGGCGCACGGTGTCGGGGGAGTGGACGGTGAAGATCACACCGGGGACGAAGCTGTGACCCCTCCTGCGGCGTCCCGGACGTGACCCGTTTCGGACACGCGAAAGGCCCCTCGCTCTCGCGAGGGGCCTTTGCCGGAGGGGGTATGGGTGGCGTAGCCCCCACAGTGCGCGGCGCAGCCGCGCAGGAATGACGACGGCGGGGCTGGTTCGCGCTTTCTGCGAACAAGCCCCGCCGTCGATGTCGTGCGCCGCCAGGGACTCGAACCCCGGACCCGCTGATTAAGAGTCAGCTGCTCTAACCAACTGAGCTAGCGGCGCCTGCTGACGTCGTAGACCTTAGCATCCTGGTCCTGGGGAGGAGAAATCGAAATCCGCACGGCCGAACGGGCCGCCCGGACGGCCGCCCACAGCAGGATCTCCGGGCCGGGCAGCCACGGATGACGGGTGTCCGGGGCGACCATCCAGCGCGTCGACGCGCCGTCCCCGGCGGGGGTGAGCGCGGGCACGGTCACCGCGTCGCCCGTGCCGTGACACAGCAGCGGCAGCACCGTCGCGGTACGGCCGTCCCGGCGGCCTTCGGCGCTCCACTCCTCCCACTCCAGCAGTGAGGGCAGTCGCTGGGCCGTGCCCGGCGCCGCGAACAGCAGCGTCCGCCCGCGGAACGCGGCCACCGGCCCGGAGCCCGGCCCCTCGCCCCACAGCCGGTCGAGCATCAGCCGCCCGAACATCGCGGGCGCGCTGACGATGTCGAACGCCGAGCCGCAGGGCAGCACCACCGGGGCCTGCGGCCGCTCCTCCCAGAAGGCGAGCGTGCTGCGCGGATATGTCCCGGCGGAGGCCAGCCAGGCGGCGCCGTCCGGGGTGACGCCGATGGGTTCGTCGCATGCGCTGCTCATACCCCCAGGTCTACCGGGGGTGAGCGGACGAATTCACAGGGTTGCGGGAAACCGGGACGGGAGGGGACGAGGAGGAGTATCTTGCCCGCCCGGCATATGCCAGGCGGGCAGGGCGGACGCGGCGCGGCGGGCGCGGCGCTCAGACGGGGTCGGCGTGCCCCCGACCCTCGGTGTCGCCCCGCAGCAGATCCCGGCCGAACTCGACCATCTTCTTCGCGTAGTCCTCGGTCCACTCGGCCCGTTCGCCGATGTCCGCCGGCGTCAGCCGGTCGAAGCGGCGCGGATCGGCGAGCTGCGCGGCGGCCATGGCCTGGAACTCCACCGCCCGGTCGGCGGCCGCCCGGAACGCGAGCGTCAGTTCCGTCGCCCGCGCGAGCAACGCGGCCGGATCGTCTATCGACTCCAGGTCGAAGAAGTGCTCCGGATCACCGGCCGCCTCGGCGGGCTCGAAGAGCAGGGGCGCGGGGCGAAGCCGCGGTTCGTTCCGACGCGGCGTGGGCTCCGCCATGTCTTCTCCTCCTCGTACGGTTCGGATGGCTCCACGGGTGGACAGCACCGGTGGAGTGGACCACCCTCCATTGTCCCCCGGTCGCGCAAGAGGCCCTCGGCCCCGCAGTCTCAAGGCTCCCGGCCACCCCGATGTTCCCGCCGGGTCACGGCCTCGGGCCCGCGGTACTCCCGCCCGCTCAAGGTCTCCAGGGCACCCGGTGTTCCGCGAGGTGCGCCAGTACCGCGTGGTTCGCCTCCCAGCCGTCCGGGAACTTCACGAGGGTTCCCAGCTGGACCGGTTCCGTCGACGGGTAGGCGTCCAGGAGGTCGCCCACGCCTGCCCGGCACACCACCACGCACGCGTGCCGGTGGCGGGAGGCCAGGACGCACAGGCGGCCCGTCTCCAGGTGGAAGGCGGTGGCGTCGGGGCGGCCGGAGAGCGGGTGGAGGATCACCGTGACGTCGAACTCCATGCCCTGGAGCCGGTTCGCCGTGTCCACGGTCACGTCCGCGACGCCCAGCTCCGCCAGTGCCGCCCGCACCGCCGCTGCCTGGTCGCGATGGGCGGTGCCGACCGCGACCCGGTCGGCGGTCAGCGGGGTCGGGTCGGGGGAGAGCTCCGAGGTGGCCGCGCCGCCCCGGTCCAGCAGCCGCCGGACGACCGTCGCGACGGCCCGCACCGCCTCCGGGTCGGTCCGGGGCGTGTGCCGGGCGGGCAGCTCCAGCAGGCCCCAGCCCGACTCCGCCGCCTCGTCGATCACCCGGTCGGTGCCGGAGCCGTCCGGCGGCACCGCGAAGGACAGCCGCCGGTCGCCGTGCCCGGTGCCGCTGCGGAACGGGGTGTACGGGTAGAACGCGTCGGAGACCAGGGGCGCCGCCGACGCCGGAAGCCGCCAGGACACCGGCAGCCGGTGCTGCGGCAGCTCGGGGTTGTGGGCGAGCAGGGTGCTCACCGCCGAGGCCGACGGATCGTAGGACAGACCCGCCCACTGCTCGCCGCCCACGATCGAGAACGGGTCCAGCTGCCCCGGGTCGCCCACGAACAGCGCCCGCTCGAACAGCCCGGCCACGGCCAGCAGCCCGTCCGACCGCATCTGGTACGCCTCGTCCACGATGGCGTGCCGCCACGGCTCGTCGACCTTCACATGCGCCCACTTGGCGGCGGTGGAGATCACCACCGGCAGTCCCGCCAGCTCCGCCGCCTTCGCCGACTTCCGTACGTTCGGCAGCTCGTCGAGCACCTTGTCGTACGGGTCGGCGTCGCTGCTGTGCAGCCGGCCCACCGGCAGCTCGGGGTTCTTCACCGCGAGCCGTACGACCAGGTCGTCGACCTGTGCGTTGGTCTGCGCGACCACCATCAACGGCCGCCCCGCGTCGGCCAGTTCCAGCGCCGCACGGACGACGAGCGTGGACTTGCCGGCGCCGGGCGGGGAGTCGACGACCACCCCGCGCGCGGTGCCGTGCAGTGTGTCGCGCAGGATCGCGTCGGTGGCGCGGGTGGCGGCGGTACCGGGGTCGAAGGCGGCCTCGGTGGTCACAGCACATCCTCCTGGGTGACGGAATCGGGGACCTCGGGCGCCTGCTCGCCCGGCGGACCGCCGTGCGTCCACGGCGTGTCCTCCGGATCGGGCAGCTTCGCGCCGCCGCGCTGCTCGTGTTCGAAGAGCGTGAAGCAGAGCCGGTCGCCCTTCTCGGGCACGGACCCCACCTCGGGCTCCTTGCCGCGGCCCATCTTGTCGACGATCCGGAGCACCAGCAGGCCGTCCTCCTCCTCGCCGTCCCGCCCCACGAACTCGGCCGCCTGCGGCTTCCCGCCCAGCGACCGGAACACCTTCGCCCGCTCACCGAGGTGCGGCCGGTCGTCCGTCCGTACGGTGACCAGCGGGCGCGGGCTCGGCCGCTTGCTCTCGCTGTACGCCATGACCACGTCGACGACCTCGCCCGCGAACGCCTCCCCGGCCAGCCGCCGTCCCGCCATCACCAGCGGGTCGTCGAGCGCCTCCTGCGCCTCCAGCCGGGCCTGTTCGCGCTCGCGGGTGGCGAGCTTGTTGGCGGCGGTGACCGCGTCGTCGCGGCGCGGCTGCGGGGGCTCACCGGCGACGACCCGGTCGCGGTGGCCGGTGAACGACCAGCGGTCGCGCGTCCACCGCTCCTCGACGTGCGCGCCCTCCGGCAGCACCCGCAGCAGGTCCAGGCCCTCCCACACCTTGTTCCAGGTGGGCAGCGTCCGGCTCTTCACCAGCTCGCGGATCTCCTGCTCGGCGGCGGTGAGGGCGCCCAGCCGGTCGTCGGCCTGGAGACCGTCCTCGGCGGCGGCCAGGGCGGTACGCGCGCGGTCGTAGCGCTCGATGGCCGGGGCGAGCAGTTTGTTGTCGAACGCCGGGTCGGTCGCCGGACCGGCCGGCGGGCACCGCAGCTGTCCGGCGGCGTCCCGCGCGAGTTCCGCGCGCAGCGCCGCCTGCGCGCCCGTCTCACCCGGCGTCGGGGCGATCCAGGCGAGCTGTGCCCCCAGGTGCTGGTCCTCCAGGCTGGACTGCCCGGTCGCCCAGTGCCGGCCCAGGACCTCCGTCATCGCCGTCAGCAGCGAGGAGCCGGGCACCCGGGACCGCTCCCCGAAGTGGGTCAGCCACCGCCCGAGCAGCGGCACGCGCGCAGGCGCGGGATACGGCGTCTCCGGGTCCTGTTCCGCCGTCCGCCGGAAGCGCATGGAGCGGCCCAGGAGGCGCACGAAGTCGACGCCCGCGCGGCTCGGGACGATCAGCTGGGGCGCGTCGGCGCAGAGCTCGACCTCGACCTTGACGCGTTTGCCGGTCTCCGGGTCGGTCTCGCTGCGCTCGGCGGTCTCGACGACGTCGGCGTAGGAGTCGAGGTACGGCAGGACGACGTCGGCCAGTTCGGCGAGGAACGCGAACCTCAGCTCGCGGTCGCGGGGTTGCGCCACGACGAGCAGCCGCGGCGCCTCCCGGTCGGTGCCGACCAGCGCGCCCAGCGGGGCACCGGCCTCACCGGCGGTGGTCAGCGGCACGAAGACCAGCGGCCGCTCGGACAGGTGCCGGTGCCGGACGGTGGCGGTGGGCTGGGCGCGGCCGGTGGTGACGGCCTCGAGGCGGGCGAGGGTGGTGATCAGTGACACATCGTCCCCAGGGCCTCGGTGCGGAGCCGTGCGGCCCGGCGCAGGGCGGCCACCGCGGGATCCCGCGGATCGCCGCTCTCGCCGCGCGCCGCCGCCAGGACGCCCTCGACGGTCGTCAGCCCGCCCAGTTCGGCCCGCACGGAACGGCCCAGGGAGGTGACCGCGCCGGCCGCGCGGGACCGCTCACGGCAGTGGAACGCCAGCTCGCAGGCGGCCAGGCACTCGGGCGCGTACGCCGCCGGGACCGCCTCGACGGCCGCCGTGAGCTGCTCGGCGGGCAGCTCGGGGGAGAAGCAGGTGCCCTCGGGGAGGGCGTCGGCGATGTCCTCGATGCGGGTGAGGCGGGCCAGCTGGCGGCTGGTGACCGCGCGCTGCTTGCGCACGTCCACGGCGGAGGCGGTGGGCAGGTTGGAGAAGTCCTTGGGGCAGACCAGGAGCACCCGGTGGCGCACGCGCGGGGCCGGGTCGAGGCGGGCGGCGACCGCTTCGAGGGCGAGCACGTACACGGCGGCCTGCCGGGCGGCCGCACCGACCTTCGCCGGGTCCGCCGAGCCGTCCAGCATCGGGAAGGACTTGATCTCCACGACCGTCCAGCTGCCGTCCGGGTGCACCACCACGGCGTCCGGCTCCAGGAAGGCGGGGGAGCCCGCGACGTCGAGCGCGATCATCGGATGGTCCAGGAGCGTCCAGGTGCCGGTCGCCCCGGTGGCCTCGCGCAGCGCCAGCGAGGTGCGCGCGGTGCGGCCCTCGGGGCCGATCGCGGACAGGTCGGGCAGCGCCGCGCCGACGGGCGGCGCGGCGCCGGGATCCAGCCGCTCGTGCACCAGCCGCAGCAGTTCCGCGCCGCCGTCCGCCTTCACCTTCGCCTCGAACGCGTTGCCGCGGGTCAGGGCGAACTGGGACTGCCCGAAGGCCGAGGGCGAGCCCAGCGCGTCCGCCAGCGTCGCCTTGTCCACCCCGGCTCCGTCGAGGATCGCGCGCCGCTCGCAGCCCGGGTTCGCCGCCAGCGCCGCGAGGGCACGGGCGTCCAGCGCCTTGGCCGGAACGTCGGGGCCGCGCAGCTCAGCGAGCCGCTGCCGGAGCGCCGTCCCCCGCGTCCGAGGGGGTGGCACCCGGCTCGGCTCCGGGGCCGAACCGTGACTCGCGCTGCCGTGGAATTCGCTCACCCGTCGAAGTCTGGCATCCGCCACTGACAATCGAGGCCGATGCGGTCGGAGAGGCCGCCGCGACCAGGGGGACACGGGCCGCGAACCACACCCGGGCACGGTCCGCGCCGCGCATCACCAACGGCGTCAGCAGCAGCCCGACGCCCATCACGGCCGCACCCGCGACCGCGTCGAGGAAGTAGTGGTTGGCGGTGCCCATCACCACGAGCGTCGTCACCAGCGGGTAGACGACGCCGGCGGTCTTCGCCGTACGCGTGCCGCCGTGCCGCCACAGCATGACGCCGCACCACAGGGCCCAGCCGACGTGCAGACTCGGCATCGCCGCGTACTGGTTGGTCATGCCGCCCATGCCGCGCGGCGCGCTCGCCTCGCCGCCCCACCAGCCGTACGAGCTGTACTGGGCCATGGTGTCCACGAAGCCGTGGCCGGCCGACAGCAGCCGGGGCGGGCAGGTGGGCATCAGTGTGAAGCCGATGAGACCCATGAACGTGGACGTCATCAGCCAGGTGCGGGCCGCCCGGTAGAGCTGGGTCCGGGACCGGAACAGCCAGACCAGGATCACCGGCGTCACCACGTAGTGCAGTGACGCGTACCAGAAGTCGGCCGGTACGCCGATCCACGCCTCGGTCCTGAACAGCCGGTTCAGCGGATGCTCGGCGTTGATGTGCAGGAACTTCTCGACGCGCAGGATCGCCAGGCCGTGGTCGACGGCGGTGGTCACATCGCCCCGCGCGAGCAGCCGGCCCGCGGAGTAGCAGGCGTACACCAGCAGGAGCAGGGGCAGCTCGGTCCACCAGCGCAGCCGTGTCCGCGGGGCCGCCTCGGTGCCTGGTGTCTCGGTCTGCGGCATCCGATTGCCTCCCCCTTCGTGTCGCTGTCTCGTCGCTGGTGTGCCAGTGGCTCGGGACGGGCCACTTTACGGCGCGTGCGCGCGCCCTTCGTGGGCCCCCCGGCTCTCAAAGACGCTGAGATCGCCCACCGGGTTGCCCCTGTTCAGGGTGAGCGATGATGGAAGGGCTCCGCCCCTGGTTTCTTCCCTGATCCCGCTCAGGGTCTCCCCGGAAAGGTCCCCCATGGCACCGCGCATCCTGCTGGCCCGGCACGGACAGACGGAGTGGTCGCTGTCCGGCAAGCACACCGGCAGGACCGATGTGCCTCTCCTGGAGGAGGGCCGCCGCGGCGCCAAGCTGCTCGGCGAGCGGCTGCACCGGGCCCCGTACGACGGCCTGACGGACGTGGAGATACGCACCAGCCCGCTGGCACGCGCGCGTGAGACGTGCGAGCTCGCCGGCTTCGGTGGGCGGGCCACCACCTGGGACACCCTGATGGAGTGGCACTACGGCGCCTACGAGGGCATGACCCCCGCCGAGATCCAGGCCGTCCGGCCCGGCTGGCTCATCTGGCGCGACGGCGTCCCCGAGGGGGAGACGCTCGCCGAGGTGACCGCCCGCGCGGACGAGGCCGTCGCCTGGGCCCGCTCGGCGGACCGGGACGTGCTGGTCTTCGCCCACGGGCACATTCTCCGTTCCATCGGGGCGCGCTGGTTGGGTCTGCCGCTGGACTTCGCGGCCCGGATCCGGCTGAACCCGACGTCACTGTCGGTCCTGGGCTGGGCCTACGGCGAACCGGCGATCGAGAGCTGGAACGACCTCGGGCACCTCGGGTAACCGCGGGCACCTCCGGTGATCGCGGGTGGTCGCAGGCGGTAGCGGTGACCGCGGGCGGCTTCGGGGTCCGGGTCTCACACCATCCGCGGTGTCGAGGCGTGCCGCTCCAGGAACGTGGACACGCCCCCCGCCCGCCGGTGCGGCAGCAGCACTCTGGCCGTACCCGCGAGCATCGTCTGGATCCGGGAGGACTGGACCTGGTCCAGCAGGTCCAGGACCCGCATCCCGGCCACCGCCGCCTCGTCGGGAAGGCCCCCGCGCGCGAGGTCGTCCGCCAGTTCGGCCGTGTACAGCGCGATGTTCCGGGAGAAGTGCGGGTCCTGGAGGTCCGCCGCCCGCTTCGCGTGCCGGGCCGCGCGGGGCCAGTCGCCCAGCGTCGACCAGCACTGCGCCTCGAGCCCCTCGAGCTCGGCCTCGCCGTAGAAGCTCATCCACTCGGGGTCGCTGTCGCAGGGACCGCGGTCGTACAGGGCCTGCGCGCGGACGAGGGCCTGTTCGCAGCCGGTGCGGTCGGCGAGCCCCGCCCAGCCGCCCGCCTCGCGCAGCGCCAGCAGCGACATCAGGCGGGGTGAGCCCAGGGGGCGGGCGACGCGCTGGGCGGCCTGGGCGGCACGGACGGCCTCGCGGGGCCGGCCCGCGTCCCGCGCCAGGAACGCCGTGTTGCAGAAGGCGTGCGCCTCCAGCCCCTGGTCCCCGGTCACCCGGGCGGTCGCCAGCGCCTCCGCGTAGTGCGAGCGCGCGTCGTCGAACCGGCCCGAGTCGTGTGCCAGCCAGCCCACCGAGATGGCGAGCTCACCGGCGCCCGAGTGGAGCCGGTCGGCGGTCGTCTGCCGGGTCGTCCCGGCGTCCAGCAGCGCGTAGGCAGCGCGTAGCGGGGCGGCCGCGCGCCGGTAGAGGCCGTCGGCCCCGTGCCGGTCGTCCAGCAGCCGGATCCTGCGGACCGCTTCTTCGAGAGCGCCGGCCTCGCTCGCTCCCGCGCGGCGCACGGGACGGGCCGTCGACGCGTCGTGGGCGAGCCCGAGGGGGCCCAGCGTGGCGGCGGCCATCGTGGCACCTCCGCCGGTCATGAATGCGCGACGCAGCACGTCGCTCTCCTCGTGGTCGTGGTACTTGTCGTACGGGTCCTGCGTGTCATACGGCTGGTGCGCCCCACCCGTCTCAGCCGTGTTCCGCTCGTCACTGGTAGTGCGCTCCGGTCTTGTGGTGTGCGCGCAGGGCTCGTCCTCAGGGGTGCGCGCCCCCCGTCCGCGCACGGACGCGCGGGACGCGAACCCCAGATCGGTGAGCGTGCGGCCGGGAAACATGTGCAGGAACACCCGCTCGTACGCGTAGTTGGGGCAGCGGATCTCGCCCGCCTCGACGCGCCCGATGTAGCGCGCGTCACAGCTGACGCACTCGCCGATCTCCCGCGCGGCCCGCCGCACGAGTGCGGCGAACTCGGCGGGTGAGCGATGTCCGCGCAGGTGGCGGAAGGCGAGGTTGGGCCGTGCCGGCCGGTCGGGCCGAGGTGGGGTCACCGTTGACGACGCCATGGCCGGGTCCTCTCGTGCGAACCGTCGAACCATGCCGGAATAGGGATGAGTTGTCCGTGTGGCACCCTTGTTCCCGGCGGGCAAGAACGTACCTGCTGTGGTCGGGCCGCCATGCGGTGTTTGGCTACAAACCGGATATCTCATCCGCGATCTGCCATGAACTGCCATCCTTTGCGGCGGACTTCCGCCGTAGCCCTTGACGCCGTGAGGCGTTGAACCTTGTGGACTACAGGCGGGCTGCGCGGTGGAGGCCGGGATGGAGACCAGCCAGAGCAACGTTCCTTCTATGACATCGGTGGCGGCGTGCGACCTGGTGACGGTGCCGACCCGTCAGGGGTTGGAGGCGGTCGACATCCTGCGAAGGGGGTCGACGGGAGACGGGGTGGGGCCCGTCCTGCACGACGACGGCGACGACACGCTCGGCTTCGTGGTGCCAGCCGGGACGGCGGCGGCCTGGGACATGCCGGGCAGTACCTGTACGAAGACCGACGGCAGGGGGCTGCGACTCGCCCCCGAGTCGCCGGTCCAGGGCTCGGACTGGCTGGTGCCCCCCGGTGAGGCCGACCTCGCGACGGATCCGGCGGTGCTGCGGCGGGCGTTGGGTGAGGCGGCCCGGCTGATCGAGGCGGCGGACAGCTGCCGGTGAGGACGCCTCCGATGTGACCGGCGAGGCACCCGGCTGCGCGTGGGCCCGCGAGCGCACGCGCGCGTGTCCGAGCTCCGTGACCGCTCGTCCGGCTCCTGCTCGTCCGCTCGTCCGGCCCGTGCTCGTCTGCTTGTCCGGCCTGTGCTCGTCCGCTCGTCCGGGCTGTGTCCGCCTGCTTTCCGGCCCGTGCTCGTCCGCTCGTCCGGCCCGTGCTCGCCTGTTGGTGCGGCCCGTTCACGGTCGCCGTCCGGCTCTGACCGGCCGCTGTTCGGTCGCTGTTCGGTCGGGCGCGCGGGGAGCGTCCGCGGCCTGCGAAAATGCTGTCATGGCAAAGTCCAGGAACACCCGGCGCGAGCGGGACGCCGACGCCGTCGTCGAGCCCGTCGACGGCGGGCTCGCCCAGCTCGTACCCGACCGGGACCGGGCGCGGGCCTGGACGCTGCTCATCGACGGAGCCCCCCAGTCGCACGTCGACCTCGACGACCCCACCCACCTCTCCTTCGAGTACCAGCGGCGCCTCGGACATGTCATCGACCTCGTGGCACCGCCCGGCAAGCCCCTGCACGTCGTGCATCTCGGCGGCGGCGCGTTCACCCTCGCCCGGTACGTCGCCGCCACCCGCCCCCGCTCCACCCAGCAGGTCGTCGAACGGGACGCGGCCCTCGTCCAACTGGTCCGCCGGGAGCTGCCGCTGGACCCGGGGGCGCGTATCAGGGTGAGGTCGGTCGACGCACGCGAAGGACTCGCCAAGGTGCCCGACGGGTGGGCGGATCTCGTCCTGGCCGACGTGTTCAGCGGCGCCCGGACCCCCGCCCACCTCACCTCGACCGAGTTCCTCGACGAGGTCCGCAGGGCGCTCAAGCCCGGCGGGGCCTACGCCGCCAACCTCGCCGACGGCCCCCCGCTCGCGCACCTGCGCGGCCAGATCGCCACGGCCGCCGCCCGGTTCGCGGAACTCGCGCTGGTCGCGGACCCGACCGTGCTGCGCGGCAAACGGTTCGGCAACGCCGTGCTCGTCGCCTCCGACCTGGCGCTGCCCACCGCCGAACTGACCCGCAGGGCCGCCTCCGACCCCCACCCCGGCCGGGTCGAGCACGGCAGGGCGCTCACCGACTTCACCGGCGGCGCGGTACCGGTCGTGGACGCGTCGGCGGTGGCCTCACCGGCCCCGCCGCCCTCGGTCTTCCGCTAGGACGTGTCCGGGCCGGCCCGTCGCCCGGAGCTTGGGCCGTCAGTACGTGCCCACCTCCACCCGGGGCGGCCCGTCGTGCCAGGTGCAGAACACCGACACCCGGTCCGCGCCGGAGCTGAACTCCACCCGGATCCACGACTCCGTCTTCCACACCTGCATCGACCAGCCCGCGCCCGGCGTCGCCGAGACCAGCGACGCGGAGACCTTGCCCAGGTCGAAGACGACCAGCCCGCCGTCGGTGTCGTAGCTCTTGACCGTGCCCTGGGAGGTGCCCCGGGGTGTTCCGGAGGCGCTGGGGGAGGGACCGGCGGTCGACGCCGTCCGGGAGGGAGAGGGGGACGCCGGGGTCCGGCTCGGGGTCGGGGACGGGCTCCGCGACGCGGACGGGCCGCTCGTCGGCGAGGGCGGCGGCTTCGACTCCTGCGTGATCGTGTCGCCCGCGGTGAGCGGCAGGGCGCGCGGCGGGTCGTAGGCCGTGCCCGCCATCACCGTGTGGACACCCCACCACGACAGCGTGACCGCCGCGCCCGTGGCGAGCGACCAGGCCAGTACGTGTACGAGTCCTCTGCGCATCGCGGGCCATCTTGCCCCACGCGCCTCACCCGTGTCGCACGGATGTGCGCGGCCGTTCCCTCGGCCGCGCACGGTCGCCTCACCGGTCGTCCACAGGGGCGGAGTTGTCCACAGGCCCGAATGACCCTCGCCCGCATGGCGTAGGTTGCGGCGCATGGCAAGTGTGCTCGTGGTCGAGGACGACCAGTTCGTACGCTCGGCGCTCATCCGGCAGCTGACCGACGCCTCGCACCTCGTGCGCAGCGTCGGTACGGCACTGGAGGCGCTGCGCGAGGTCGCCCATTTCCGCTTCGACGTGGTCATCCTCGACCTCGGTCTGCCCGATCTGGACGGCTCCGAGGCCCTGAAGATGCTGCGCGGCATCACGGACGTGCCGGTCATCATCGCCACCGCGCGTGACGACGAGACGGAGATCGTCCGGCTGTTGAACGCGGGCGCGGACGACTACCTGACCAAGCCGTTCTCGGTGGAGCACCTGTCGGCGCGGATGGCGGCCGTGCTGCGGCGGGCCCGGTCCGGTGCCGCGGAGCCCTCGCCCTCCAGCGTCATCCGGGTCGGCGGTCTGACCGTCGACCCGCTGCGCCGCCAGGCCGAACTGGACGGCGTACGGCTCGACCTCACCCGCCGTGAGTTCGACCTGCTGGCCTTTCTCGCGGGCCGGCCTGGGGTCGTGGTCCCGCGCCGGGAACTGCTGGCCGAGGTGTGGCAGCAGTCCTACGGCGACGACCAGACCATCGACGTCCATCTGTCCTGGCTGCGCCGCAAGCTGGGCGAGACGGCGGCGCGGCCGCGCTATCTGCACACCCTGCGGGGTGTCGGCGTGAAGCTGGAGCCGCCCGTCTGCGACTCCGGGGGGACGGGACCGATCCGATGAGATGGGCACTGGTCAAGGTCTGTCTGGCGGTCACCACGATGGTCGTGGTCGCCTTCGCCGTCCCGCTCGGTCTCGTCATCAAGGAGATGGCCCGCGACCGCGCGTTCTCCAACGCCGAGCGGGAGGCCGCGGTCGTGGTCCCGGCACTGTCCATCACGACCGACCGCGACCAGTTGGAGCGGGTCGTCGCCTCGGCGGGCTCGGACGACGGCATGGCGGTGCACCTGCCGGCGAGCGACGGCCGGGCCGCCGTCGACCTCGGCCGGCAGCGCGCCGCGGACGCGGACATCGCGGCCGTACGGAAGCTGGGCCGCGCCTCCACGACCGAGGTCGCGGGGGGTTCCGCTCTGCTCCAGCCGGTCGCGCTGAGCCTGGGGACCGTGGTGATCGAGGTGTACGTCCCCGAGTCCGAGGTGAGCAACGGCGTCGGCACGGCCTGGGCGGTGCTGGCGGCGGTCGGGGCCGCGCTGGTCGTCGGCTCGGTCGCCGTCGCCGACCGGCTGGGCGTACGGATGGTGCAGCCGGCCAGGCGACTGGTCGAGGGGGCGCACGAGCTGGGGGAGGGCAAGCTCGGGGCGAGAGTGCCCGAGGAGGGGCCGAACGAACTGCGGCTCGCGGCGGTGGCGTTCAACTCGATGGCGGATCAGGTGGTCCAACTGCTGGCCAACGAGCGGGAGCTGGCGGCGGATCTGTCCCACCGGCTGCGGACCCCGCTGACCGTGCTGCGGCTCAACGCGGCCTCCCTGGGCGGCTCTCCGGCCGCCGAGCAGACGAGGACCGCCGTCGCCCAGCTGGAGCGCGAGGTGGACACGATCATCCGGACGGCGCGCGAGGCGAAGCCGCAGACGGCGGCCGCCGGTCCGGGCGCGGGCTGTGACGCGGCGGAGGTGGTCCGGGAGCGGATGGCGTTCTGGTCGGCGCTCGCGGAGGACGAGGGCCGCAAGGTGCGCACGGCCGGTGTGGACCGCCCGGTCCGCATACCCGTGGCCCGTACCGATCTCGCCGCCGCCCTGGACGCGCTGCTCGGCAACGTGTTCCGGCACACCCCGGAGGGCACGGCCTTCGCGGTCGACGTCCACAACGGCGAGGACGCGGTGATCGTCCTCGTCTCGGACGCGGGCCCGGGCATCGCCGACCCCGAGGCGGCGATGGCGCGCGGCCGGGGCTCGGGCACCGCGGGCTCGACCGGCCTCGGCCTGGACATCGTCCGCCGGCTCGCCGAGTCGACGGGCGGTGACGTCCGCATCGGCTCCTCGGTACTGGGCGGCACCGAGGTGCGGCTCTGGATCCAGCTGGACGGGCGGGAGCCGGTGCGCAGGGGCCACCGGGGGGCTGTCCGCAGACGGCGGCGGGCGCTCGTCGGCCGTTTCTGAGGGGCGAAGTGGTCTCGACCTTTAACCGCCCCCGATGTGTTCCTTAAGCGCTCCCTAAGAACCTCAACGGCCGTCCTTGTCAGGCGTTTTGCCCGGTTCGGGATCGCTAGCGTGCTGCCGCACCCCCCTCGGGATCCCCGTGAGCAGTGAAGGCAGGCACGTGATGAGCACGCATCGGCGCAGGATCAGTGGCAGGAACAAGATGATCGGCGGTGCGGTCGCCGCGGCCGTGGTGGGCGGCGGGGCCGTGCTGCTCGGCGGTACGGCGCAGGCGGCCGGGATCGGGGCCGCCTACACCAGGACCAGCGACTGGTCGACGGGATACACCGCGCAGTACGTCGTGACGAACAACAGCGGTCGGGTGAAGGCGGACTGGAAGCTCGAGTTCGAGCTGCCGGCCGGAGCGAAACTGAGCTCCCTGTGGAACGGCGAGTCCACCGTCAGCGGGCAGCACGTCACCGTCTCGCCGCCGAAGTGGGACACCGACGGGCTCGCCGTCGGGGAGTCCGTCACCGTCGGCTTCGTCGTCAACGGCAGTGCGGATCCGGCCGGTTGTCTGGTCGACGGCGCCCAGTGTTCCGCCGACGACGGCGCCACGCCCGAGCCGAGTGGCAGGCCGACCCAGAGCGCGAGTCCCACCACGGCCCCGAGCCCGACCGCCACCTCCTCGGCCTCCTCTCCGGCGACCACCTCTCCCGCCCCGAGCACCAGCGCGAGCACCGGTACCGGCACCACCGCCTCCGCCGGGTTCGCCCCCTACGTCGACACCTCCCTGTACCCCGCCTTCGACCTCCTGGCGAGCGTGAGCGCGACCGGGGTGAAGGACTACAACCTGGCGTTCGTCACCGACGGCGGTGGCTGCACGCCCAAGTGGGGTGGGGTGACCGACCTCGCGAGCGACGGTGTGGCCGCCCAGATCGGGGCGCTGCGGGCCAAGGGCGGTGACGTCCGGGTCTCCTTCGGCGGCGCCTCCGGCTCCGAGCTGGCGACGACCTGCTCGTCGGCGGACGCGCTGGCGGCGGCGTACGGAAAGGCGGTGGACGCCTATCAACTGACCAAAGTGGACTTCGACATCGAGGGCGGCGCGCTGCCCGACACGGCGGCCAACACCCGCCGCGCCCAGGCGATCGCGAAGCTCCAGCAGCAGCACCCGGATCTGAACGTGTCGTTCACCCTGCCCGTGATGCCCGAGGGGCTGACGCAGGACGGGGTGAACCTGCTGGCCGGCGCCAAGTCCGCCGGCGTCGGGATCGACACCGTCAACATCATGGCGATGGACTACGGGCCGGCGTACAGCGGCGACATGGGGACCTACGCCGAGCAGGCCGCCACCGCCACCCAGGCGCAGGTCAAGAGCGTCCTCGGGCTCAGCGACAGCGCGGCCTGGAAGGCGGTCGGGGTCACCCCGATGATCGGTGTGAACGACGTCACGTCCGAGATCTTCAAGGTCGACGACGCCACCCAGCTCGTCGCCTTCGCCAAGGTCAAGGGGCTCGGCCCGCTGTCGATGTGGTCGGCCACCCGGGACAAGCAGTGCGCGGGCGGGGCCAAGAACTACGCGGACGCGACCTGCAGTTCGATCGTCCAGGCCGACTCCGCGTTCTCGAAGGCGTTCGCCGCCTACAAGTGATCAATTCCCGCACGTGACCCATGCCTGGAAGTGATCAATTAAATGATCAAGAGGGGGAGCGGGAATTGATCATGTAAGTGATCAAGGTGTGTCGATTACGTTTCGACAAATGAAGCCAGCGGCTCTTGACGCATGACCGGACATACGGCTGTTATTGCGCCACCCCGTGTTCGGTCAAGTTGATTTCTGGTCGATTGCGACCGGCTTTCAGCCACACTCTGTGGCCGAACCTCGCGTCAGGAGCCGCTCATGCACCACCTCTCCCCCTCCGGCCGCCTCGCTCTCCCCTCCCCGAGCCGTCGTACCCTCCTGCGCGGTATGGGCGGCGCGGCCGTGCTCGGCGCCGGTATACCCCTGCTCTCCGCCTGCGGCGGCAGCGGCACCGCGGCCGACCCGAAGACCGTCACCCTCGGCTCCAACGCCTCCGACGCCGTCCCGAAGAAGGCCTTCGCGGAGATCTACGCGGCCTTCAAGAAGCAGTCCGGGATCACGGTCGACGTGAACACCAAGGACCACAACACGTTCCAGGAGCAGATCAACTCCTACCTCCAGGGCACCCCGGACGACGTGTTCAACTGGTTCGCCGGCTACCGCATGCAGTTCTTCGCGGCCAAGAAGCTCGCCACCCCGATCGACGAGGTCTGGGACAAGATCGGCGGCAACTTCCCCGACGCCATGAAGGCGCTCAGCAAGGGCGCGGACGGCAAGTACTACTTCGTGCCGCTGTACACGTACCCGTGGGCGCTGTTCTACCGGAAGAGCGTCTTCCAGCAGCACGGCTACACCGTCCCCACCACCTGGGACCAGCTCGTCGCCCTGTGCAAGCAGATGAAGAAGGACGGGCTCGTCCCCATAGCCTTCGGCGACAAGGACGCCTGGCCCGCGCTCGGCACCTTCGACCAGATCAACTTCCGCACCAACGGCTACGACTTCCATGTCGAGCTGATGGCGGGCAAGGCCTCCTGGACCGACGCGAAGGTCCGCAAGACCTTCGACCACTGGGCCGAGATCCTCCCCTACCACCAGGACGGCGCCGTCGGCCGCACCTGGCAGGACGCCGCCCAGACCCTCGTCTCCAAGAAGGCCGGCATGTATCTGCTGGGTACCTTCGTGGCGCAGCAGTTCACCAACCAGGCCGACGCCGACGACCTCGACTTCTTCGCCTTCCCGGAGATCGACCCGGCCTACGGCCAGGACACCGTCGAGGCGCCCACCGACGGTTTCATGCTCTCCAAGGCCCCGAAGAGCAAGGCGTCCGCCGTCAAGCTCCTGGAGTACCTCGGCACCCCGGAGGCCGAGGCGATCTACCTCAAGGCCGACCCGAGCGTCGTCGCCGCCTCCTCCAAGGCCGACACCTCCTCGTACACCGCCCTGCAGAAGAAGGCGTACGCGATGATCAGCGGCGCCAAGCACCTCACGCAGTTCATGGACCGTGACAGCCGGCCCGACTTCACCTCCACGGTGATGCAGCCCGCGCTCCAGAAGTTCGTCCGCGACCCCAAGGGGATCGACAGCCTGCTGACGTCGATCGAGCGTCAGAAGAAGACGATCTTCGCGTCCGGCTGAGCCGCGTCGCCCGAGGCGGATGAGCACCGACACATGAGCTCCGAAACGACCACGAAGATCCCGGAGGCGGCCGCCGAGCCGCCTCCGGGCACCGCGACCCCGAAGAAGCGCGCTCCGCAGGGCCACCGGCGCCTGCTGACCCGCCGCGACCGGCTCACGCTCGGCCTGATGGCCGGCGTGCCGACGATCCTGCACGTGGCCCTCGTCTGGGTCACCGCCCTGGCCTCCGTCGCCCTCGCCTTCACCACCTGGGACGGCATCGGCTTCGACTCGATCAAGTGGGTGGGGCTGGACAACTTCAGGGAGCTGTTCAGCAACAACCCGCAGTTCTGGCCCGCCGTCCAGCACAACGTCATCTGGTTCGTCGTGCTCATCCTGATCCCGACCCCGTTCGGGCTCTTCCTGGCGGTCCAGCTGGACAAGAGGATCCGGTTCAGCCGGGTCTACCAGACGGCCTTCTTCCTGCCGGTCGTGGTCTCCATGGCCGTCATCGGCTTCGTCTGGCAGCTGGTCTACAACCCGGACACGGGCCTGATCAACAGCCTGATCGGCGCCAACGAGCCGGGCCACTACATCGACTGGATCGGCGACCCGGACCTCAACCTCTGGGCCATCCTCATCGCCGCCTCCTGGCGGCACGCCGGCTACATGATGATCCTCTACCTGGCCGGTCTGAAGAGCGTCGACCCGGCCCTGCGCGAGGCGTCCGCACTGGACGGCGCGAACGAGTGGCAGACGTTCAAGAACGTCATCTTCCCGACCCTGCGGCCCACGAACACCGTCGTCCTCGTCGTCACGATCATCGAGGCCCTGCGCGCCTTCGACCTGGTCTTCGTCTTCAACAAGGGCGCCCAGGGGACCGAACTGCTGTCGATCCTGGTCACCAACAACATCATCGGCGAGTCCAGCCGCATCGGATACGGATCGGCGATCGCCGTCGTCCTGCTGGTGATCTCCCTCGCCGTGATCATCCCGTACCTGATCGCGACCTTCCGGAAGGAGCGGCGAGCATGAGCGCGACCCTCGCGTCCAAGCAGCGCACCCCCGTCCGCCCCGCCCGGATCCTGCTGCACACGTTCCTCGTCGTGACGTCCCTGGCCTGGCTGGCGCCCCTGCTGTGGGCCCTGTTCGCGGCCCTGCGCCCCTACGCGGAGACCAGCGAGAAGGGCTATGTCTCCTGGCCCGACAAACTGAGCCTCGACAACTTCACCGACGCGTTCCAGCAGTCGGACATGCTGCACTACTTCGGGAACACGCTGCTGATCGCGGTCCCGGCCGTGCTCCTGACCCTCTTCCTGTCGTCGTGCGTGGCGTTCTACGTCAGCCGCTTCGACTTCCGGGTCAACCTGTTCCTGCTCCTGGTGTTCACGGCCGGCAACCTGCTCCCGCAGCAGGTGATCATCACCCCGCTGTACCGCCTGTACCTCCTGGTCGACCTGCCGGGCATCACGGTCAGCGGCAAGCTCTACGACTCCGCGCTCGGCCTGGTCCTGATCCACGTGGCGTTCCAGTCCGGCTTCTGCGCCTTCGTGCTGAGCAACTACATGCGCTCGCTGCCGCACGAGCTGACCGAGGCCGCGCTGGTCGACGGCGCGTCCGTGTGGCGGCTGTACTGGCAGATCGTGCTGCCGCTGTGCAAGCCCGCGATGGCGGCCCTGGCGACCCTGCTCTCCATCTGGATCTACAACGACTTCTTCTGGGCGATCGTGCTGATCTCCACCGGTGAGAACATGCCGATCACCTCGGCCCTGAACAACCTCTCCGGCCAGTACTTCACCGACCCCAACCTGGTCGCCGCGGGCGCCCTGCTGACCGCGATCCCCACGCTGATCGTGTACTTCACGCTCCAGCGCCAGTTCGTCAGCGGCCTGACCCTGGGCGCCAACAAGGGCTGACGCCCGCCCCCTCCGTCCGGGCGCGCCCCACCCGGCGCGCTCCCTCCTCCGCGCGCCCCACCCCGCGCCCCTCCCCGTGAGAGAGAACCCCGTGCACCACCCCTTCACCCCGGTGGCCGCCGTCCCCGTGGACCCGCGTCGAGCCCGCGTCCACGAGGAGGGCTGGCAGTCCTGGAGCCCGAGCGGCGCCTATGCGCTGCGCGACACCCCGTACCGCCCGACGAACGACAACTGGGCGACGGTCTGCTACCGCCCCGGGGCCACCGTCCCCGCGGGAACCTTCCAGGGGGAGGGGCTGCTGGCCCTCGACCCCGGCGACGGCTCACCGGTACGGCTGTGGGCGGCGCCGGACCCGGTGCGGGAGGTGCCGTCCATCCGCCTCACCCGGGCCGGATCCGTGGCGGAGATCAGCGCCGACGGCCCGGTGAAGGAGTACACGGGCACCGGCATCCAGGCGCTCCTGTCCGACTGGGCCGCCGGGCTCGGCCTCCCGGCCCCCCGCCCCGCGCCGACCGTCTGGTGCTCCTGGTACGAGTACTTCACCAACGTCACCGAGGACGACATCCACGAGAACCTCCGCGCGATGGACACCCTCGACCTGCCCGTCGACGTCGTCCAGATCGACGACGGCTACCAGCGCGCCCTCGGCGACTGGCTCGTCCTCTCGGGCCGCTTCCGCTCCCGTTCCGGCATCGCCGACGCCATCCGCGCCCGGGGCCGCCGCGCGGGCATCTGGACGGCACCCTTCCTGGTCGACCCGAGCAGCGAACTGGCCGCCCGGCACCCCGACTGGCTGGTCCGCTCCGCCGACGGCGGCTTCGCGCACGCCGGCCACAACTGGGGCCACGACCTGCGGGTCCTCGACACCACCCACCCCGAGGCGGCGGCCTACCTGACGGACGTCTTCCGGACGCTGCGCGCCGAGGGCTACGACTACTTCAAGGTCGACTTCCTGTACGCGGGCGCGCTGGACGGTGTACGGCACGACGACACCGTGGACGCGCTGACGGCGTACCGCTCGGGCGTCGAGCTGATCCGCGCGGCGATCGGCCCGGACGCGTACCTCCTGGGCTGCGGCGCGCCGATCCTGCCCTCCCTCGGACTCTTCGACGCGATGCGGGTCAGCCCCGACACGGCCCCGCACCGGCGTCCCGAGGCCGACGACTACAGCCAGCCCGGCCAGGACCCGGCCGAGTTCACCGGCGTCGGCCGCCAGTGGCAGCACGGCCGGCTCTGGACCAACGACCCGGACTGCCTGATGGCCCGCCCGGCGGTGGAGACCCGCGAGCGGTGGGCCGCGCACGTGGAGGCGACCGGCGGCCTGATGGCATCCAGCGACCGGCTGCTGTCGCTCGACATCTGGGGCGTGGACACCACCCGCCGGCTGCTGTCGGGAGACGACCGATGACGCGTCGCGCGCGGTGACGCCGACCACCGGGTGACGCCGACACCCCGGTACGGCCCGCGTCCCGCCGAACGGGGTCGCGATCGGGCGGGAGCCGCGGGAGCCGGTCGGCTGCCCGCCCGACCCGGGGCAGGGCCCGTCCGGCAGGGGGAGCAGGGGGCGGTCAATCGGGCGGGGCGGGGGCTGTCGGCCGGGGCTCCTGCGAGCCGTCGTTCTCCCAGGTCAGCCTGACGTTCAGATGGCCTTCGGCGCTCGTCTTCGCGATGATGGCGCCGGCCTCCGCGGTCAGCTTCACACCGAACTCGACCTCGATCGTGCCCGGCCGGACGTCCATCGCGCGGAACTGGCCGAGCACGTCCGAAGCGGCCTGGCGGACATTGCCGAGCGCGGAGCTCAGCGAGGTGCCGGCCGACTCGACGAGGCCGCCCGTCCGGGAGACCGGGCTGATGGACGGGCCGTCCGGCGGCACCTCCACGATCACCTCGCCGCCGCTGTCCAGCCTCCACCGCACCAGCTCGGTCATGCAGTCTCCTCGTTCGTCGTGGGATGGCACTTTCAGGGGCAGAGGGCGCCCTGATAGGCGCCGGGAGGCACCAGGTCCCGGGTCGCCTCGTCGTGGTTCGGTTCGCCGAGCAGGGCGCAGAGTCCCGACAGGGTGAGCTTCCGCCCGGCGGACGGTGGCTCGGCCTTGGCGGCGGCCAGCCGGCGCAGGGGCGCCGGCTCGCCCGGACGGTCGAGCACGATGCCCAGCGTGCTGCCGTCCACCAGGGCGAGCGGGGCGCGGTCGCCGCTGCCCAACGGCCATATCCAGCCCCCCGAGTAGTTGAACCGTCCCGTCTCCTTGCCGTTCGACAGCGAACGGACGGACACCCGCTGGGCCAGGGTGGCTCCCTCGATCGGATCCAGCTGAATCCCGGTGGCGGAGGGGGTGCTCCCGGTCAGGGAGCCCCACTGCTGGGCCAGGGTGGAGACCCACGCCGTGGTGCCCGTCGCGTCCAGCGCGAGCGTGCCGAAGTCGCCGCTTTCGACGAGCCGGGGTATGCGCGAGACGACCTTGCCGGTGTCGGTGGACCAGGCGACCAGACCGCGGGTGCCGGTGCCGGGTTCCCGCACGAGGGCGGCGACCCTGCGCCCGTCGAGGCTCATCGTCACGGTGTCGAGGGTGGTCGGGTCGGCGACCAACTGGTGCCGGGTCACGGTGTCCCGGCCGAGGTCCACCCACGACAACGACAGGTCGGCTCGTGCCTTGACATCGTCGGCCAGCACCTCGGAGACCGTCGCGGTGGCGCCTGCGGGGCCCAGCCACAGCTCGGTGACCATGCTCGGCCACGGCAGCTTCGCCTGCCGGAGCAGCCGGCCGGTGTGCAGGTCGAACAGGTACAGGGTGTTGTGCAGTCCGCTCTGGAGGGTCGGCAGCAGACTGTCCGAGACGACCATGCCCAGCACCCGGTCCGTCGGGTCGACGCTCATGGTCACGTGGCCGATCGCGGGGATCTGCGCGACCTCCCGGGCGGAGACGACCTTGTGCTCCACCGTGTCGTAGACGACCAGACAGGACGTGATGCCGAGCAGATCCGGGACGCAGGTGGCGTATCCGTCCGGGTCGATCTTCGGCAGGCCGTTCTCGTCGACCGGGTCGTCGACGTCCAGTTCGCCGGGAGCGAGCCCGACGGACTGCCGGAACACCACGTACCGTCCGCTGCGGCTGATCACGGGTGAACCGGCGTGGTCGTTCGGGCCGAACAGCGAGGACAGCGACTCCTGCGCCACCCCCTCGCCGGAAAGGCGCCACACCGCGATGCGGCTCGACGCGTCCGTGGTGACCAGGGTCCCGCCGTCGGCGCTCGCCATCTGCGTCAGATCCTCGTTCTCCACCCGGGAGCTGCTCTCCAGAGCCTTGGCGCCCGAGTCGGCTGTCGGGGTCGGATCGCCCGACGGGCCGGTCGGGGTCGCGGCGGAACGGCTCGGTTCGGCCGTGGACAGGTCCTGGGCGACGTCGTGGTGCGGCAGCAGTCTGTCGGCCACGTCGTAGGCGCCCGGCTTCGCCGCGTCGAGCCCGACCGAGGAGTCGGTCCGGTACGCGCGCATCGCCAGTTGCACCGCCCCGTAGGAATCGGCCTGTTTCAGCTGCCGCGCCTTCACGGCCAGATCGCGCGCGAGGGATTCGGCCACCTGTCCGCTGCGGTGCTGGTAGACGGCCGTGACGATGACGAGGGCCACCGCCAGCACCCCGGCGATGCCCGAGACCAGCCACCGCCGGCGCCGCCGGCTCGCCCCGATGAAGGTGTGCTCCCGCGCGCTGAGATGCTCGCCGTGGGTGACCGCCCAGCGCCGGGCGTCCCGCAGATCGGCGCCGGACAGCAGGCGGCCGGGCGACTTCCGGCTCGACCAGATGTCGATGCGCTGCCGCAGACCGTCCTGCCAGACCCGGAAGTCGCGAAACCGCTCGGTCAGTTCACGCAGCCGGTCCCACTGCGTCAGCAGCGAGTCGTGCGCCAACTCGACGCCGGGCACCGGCTCCTGGCCCGCGAGACCGGCGTTGACCTCGTGCAGCACCAGCAGTCTCGTGGTGGCGAGACGCTGCGCGACGGCCCACTGCGCGTCGTCGCACTCGTCACGCAGGGCCGTGCTGCGCACGGTCAGTTCATCGCGGTGCAGCGGACGGGCCAGTTGCACCAGCAGCCGCTCGGCGGTGGCCCGGGTCCCGGGATCCAGTCCCGACCAGACCCGGTCCGCGTAGCCCGCCAGCGCCCGGGAGACCCCGCCCACCTCCGCGTAGGCCTCGTGGGTCAGCAGGCCCGCCGAACGTCGCTCCCACAACTCGGCGAGGGTGAACTCCAGCAACGGCAACGGGTTCGGTGTCCGCTTCAGATCCTCCAGGATCCGCTCGACGAGCCCGTCGGCGAACTCGACCGTGCCCAGCCGCCGCAGCGGCCCGGTCATCACCTGCCGCAGTTCCGCCCGGGTCATCTCGCCCACGGTGACCGGCAGCCAGCGCCGCGCGAGCTCGGCGGCGGGCCGGTCGCTCAGGACGGCGCCGAGGAAGGCGTCCCTGAGATTGACCAGCACGGACAGCCGGGACCCGCCGGTGAGGCAGGCGCCCAGCGCCCCGGCGAACGCGGCCCGGTCGTCCACGGGCCGGCCGAAGACCTCCTCGAACTGATCGACGCAGATCAGCATGCGCTCGCCCCCGCGGCGCTCCAGCACCGCGGCCACCACATCGGCCATGGCACCCCCGGCCAGCCTCGCGGCGAGCCCCTCCACGGACACCAGCCGGGCCGAGGCCTCCCGGTCCGGCTCCAGCAGCGTGTCCAGCGCGAAGGCCAGGGCGTTCAGCGGCGTACCGGCGTCGGAGGGACGGAGCGTCACCACCACCAGCCGCTCCTGCCGGGCCCGCAGCCGGGGGACCACACCGGCGTGCCACAGGGAGGACTTGCCGGCCCCGGAGCCGCCGATGACGCAGATCACCGGTACGCCGTCACCGATCCGGTCGACGATCTGCGCGGCCAAATCGTCGCGCCCGTAGAACAGTTCGGCGTCCTGCTCGGTGAACGCGCGCAGCGCCCGGAACGGCGACCGCTGCTCGATCACCCCCGTCAGCTCCGGCCAGGCCGCCAGCAACGTGTCCACCGGCATCATGTAGCCGATCTTCGACCCGGCGCCGGAGACCTTGTAGCCCACCATGCCCACGACGGCATCGGCGTCGGGGCTCCACACGGGCGTCCCGGAGAAGCCGGGCGCGAGCACCGCCTGCCGGGCGGGATCGCTCTCGATCTCCACCCAGCCCGTCGCGACCGGCCCCCCTTCCCGGCCGTACACCCAGGTGCCCAGCTCCAGGCCGCGCGGGAAACCCACCATCACCAGCAGGCCGTTCAGACCGCCGCGCCGTCTGCGCAGCACGAGCGGCCGGGCGCCGTCCGGTGCCGGGTCGAGCAGCCGCAGACCGGCGACGTCCGTGCCCCGGCCTGGGACGGGCGAGTGCCACGCGACGACCTCGGCGGCGCGGCGCAGACCCGGCGCCAGTAACGGGAAGTCGACGGTGACCGACGAGCCGACCGGCGGCGCCTGTCCGGGGGCCGTCGCGGACGCCTGCGCGGGCGGGAGCCCCAGTGCGTCGGTCACGACGTGCGCGGCGGTCAGTACCTGCGCCGGACCCGCCAGGAAACCGGCCCCCACCAGAAAGTCCCCGCGCCAGACCCGGACCAGCGCCGCCTCCAACGGGACACGCTCCCCCGCGCTCATGTCGCTCCTCCCCGTACGCCCCTGCCGACGCGCCGACACCTCCGGCGACAGGAGGTCGTGGGCGCAACGAGCGTGCCACAGATCCCGCCGACCCGGACGGAAAGTGGACAGCAGCGATCAACGGCGAAGGGCGCGGCGGGCCCCCAGCCCGCCGCGCCCTCTCCCCGCTCCCCGGGTCAGTTGGTCTCGGTCGGCGCCAGGGTGCCCGTGCGGGCCGCCTGGCTGTACCACAGCGCGCTCGACTTCGGCGTGCGGGTCAGCGTCGCGTAGTCCACGTACACCGCGCCGAACCGCTTCTCGTAGCCGTACGCCCACTCGAAGTTGTCCAGGAGGGACCAGAGGTAGTAGCCCCGCACGTCCGCGCCGTCCGCGATCGCCCGCCGGACCGCCGCGAGGTGGCCGTGCAGGTAGGCGATGCGCTCCGGGTCGTGGACGCGGCCGTCCGAGTCGGGCTTGTCGTCGTAGGCCGCGCCGTTCTCCGTGATGTAGAGGGGCAGGCCCGGCGCCTCCGCCGTGTAGCGCATGATCAGCTCGTGCAGGCCGGTCGGGTCGATGGACCAGCCCATCTCCGTGCGGTCGCCGGGCGTCAGGTGGAAGGCCACGTCGTCCGCGCCGGGCCACGGCGAGTGGTCGCTCGCACCGTGACCGTCCGAACGGGGACCCTGCACCGACGCGTCCGCCGCCGAG
Source organism: Streptomyces sp. NBC_00016 (assembly GCF_045040885.1). Classification (NCBI taxonomy): domain Bacteria; kingdom Bacillati; phylum Actinomycetota; class Actinomycetes; order Kitasatosporales; family Streptomycetaceae; genus Streptomyces; species Streptomyces sp. NBC_00016. The sequence continues at coordinate 6,189,536 of NZ_CP108304.1, forward strand.
ACCAGCGTGGGCGTGTAGTAGTTCAGGCCCAGCGCGTCCAACGGCTGGTGGATGGCGCGCAGATCGCCCTCGTGGACGTACGACCAGTCCGTCAGCGACGAGGTCGCCGCCAGCAGCGTCTCCGGGTAGGCGCCCCGCAGGATCGGGCCGTGGAAGACGCCGTTGGCCAGGTCGTCGATCTTCTGCACCGCGGCCAGGTCCGCCGGGTCGCCCGGGGAGAGCGGGCGCACCACCGAGGAGTTGAGGCTGATCGCCACCGAGTTGCGGGCCGGCATGGCCGCGCGCAGCGCCGACGTGCCCAGCCCGTGCGCCAGGTTCAGGTGGTGCGCCGCCTTCAGCGACGCCACCGGTTCGGTACGGCCCGGCGCGTGCACCCCGGACGCGTAGCCCAGGAACGCGCTGCACCACGGCTCGTTCAGCGTGATCCAGTTCTCCACGCGGTCGCCGAGCGCCTCGCCGACGATCTGCGCGTACTCCGCGAACCGGAACGCCGTGTCCCGCTCCGGCCAGCCGCCCGCGTCCTCCAGCTCCTGGGGGAGGTCCCAGTGGTAGAGGGTGACGGCCGGCTTGATGCCCTTCGCCAGTAGCTCGTCCACCAGGCGGCGGTAGAAGTCCAGGCCCACCTGCACCGCGGGGCCGCGCCCGGTCGGCTGGACCCGGGACCAGGAGATGGAGAAGCGGTACGTGGACAGGCCCAGCTCCGCCATCAGCGCCACGTCGTCGCGGTAGCGGTGGTAGTGGTCGACAGCGATGTCACCGGTTTCGCCACCGGCCGTCTTGCCCGGCGTATGGCTGAAGGTGTCCCAGATCGAGGGGGTACGGCCGCCCTCGCGCACCGCCCCCTCGATCTGGTACGCGGAGGTCGCGGCACCCCAGAGGAAGGCGGGCGGAAAGGTCACCGGAGTAATGGGCTCAGGCATGGAAGCGCTCCCATGGGTGGTCGTCGAGACCGACGAGGTCGGGGGGGAAGTGGTGCGGAGGGGGCCGGGGCGGCGGTGACCCGGCCCCCGTGAAGTCACGGACGGACGGACGGGAGGGCGTCGTAAGGTGTCGCACGGAGTCGCGACGCGTCCTCAGCCCTTCACGGCGCCCTGCATGATGCCGCCCACGATCTGCTTGCCGAAGATCGCGAAGACCAGCAGCAGCGGCAGCGTGCCCAGCAGCGCGCCCGCCATGATCAGGGACTGGTCCGGGGTGTACCCGCGGCCGAGGCCCGCGACCGCGACCTGCACGGTCGGGTTGCCGGTCTGGCTCAGCACCAGGAACGGCCACAGGAAGTCGTTCCACGTCTGCACGAACATCAGCATGCCGAGCACCGCCATCGCCGGGCGCGCCGCGGGGAACACCACGTGCCACACCACGCGCCAGCTGCTCGCGCCGTCCACCCGGGCCGCCTCGATGATCTCGTCGGGCAGCGCCTGGATGAGGTACTGCCGCATGAAGAACACCCCGAACGCGCTCACCAGCGACGGCAGGATCACCGCCTGGAGCTGGTCCGTCCACTCCAGCTTGGCGACCATCATGTACAGCGGGATGATGCTCAGCTGCGGCGGCACCATCATCGTGCCGATCACGATCAGCATCAGCGCGCCCCGGCCCCGGAACCGGAGTTTGGCGAAGGCGAACCCGGCGATCGTCGACAGGAAGACGATCGTCGCCGCCGAAGTCCCCGCCACGATCGTCGTGTTGACGAACGCCTTGCCCAGGTTCGCGTCGTTCCAGGCCACGTCCAGGTTGTGGAAGAGGTTGGAGCCGAACACGAACGGCGGCGGGTTCTGCGCCAGCCGGTTGTTGTCGCGGGACGCCGCGATCGCCGTCCACACCAGGGGGAACAGCGAAACGATGGTGAACACGCCCAGGATGATGTAGGCGATCGGTCCGCCGTGCATCTGCCCGCCGGCCCGCGCGGACTTCGGCCGGCGCACCTTCCGGGCCGTCGGCACGGCGTCCTCGGGTTCCACGGACTTCGCGGTCGTTGTCGTCGTCGTCACGGCCGGTACTCCTAACTACTGGCGCGCAGCCGGCGCGAGATGACGTAGTTGACGATGCCGATCACGATCAGGATCAGGAACATCGTCCAGGCGATCGCCGAGGCCCGTCCCAGGTGCTGGTTCACCCAGCCCTGCTCGTACAGGTACAGGCCCAGCGTCTGGAACTGGTGCTCCGCGCCGCCCGACGCGCCCTTGTTGGCGTCGAACAGCAGCGGTTCGCCGAAGACCTGACTGGCGCCGATCGTCGAGACGACGACCGTGAACAGGATCGTCGGCCGCAGCGACGGCAGCGTCACGTGCAGGAACTGCTTCCAGCGGCTGGCGCCGTCCAGCGCCGCCGACTCGTACAGGTCCTGCGGGATCGCCTGCATCGCGGCCAGGTAGATCAGCGCGTTGTAGCCGGTCCACCGCCAGATGACGATCGACGAGACGGCGATCTGCGACGGCCACTTGTCGTTCTGCCAGTCGACCGCGTCGATCCCGACGAAGTGCAGCGCCCAGTTGATCATGCCGTAGTCGCGCCCGAAGAGCAGCACGAAGACCAGCGAGGCGGCCGCGATCGAGGTCGCGTACGGCGCGAGCATCGCGACCCGGTAGAAGGTCGAGGCGCGCAGCTTGTAGTTGAGGATGTGGGCGAGGCCCATCGCCATCAGCAGCTGCGGAACGGTCGAGATGATCCCGATCGTCAGGGTGTTCTTCGCCGCGTTCCAGAAGAAGTCGTCGTCGAAGATGCGCGTGTAGTTGCGCATCCCCACCCACTCCATGTCGGTGGGCGCGGTCATCTCCACCTGGTGCAGCGACGCCCAGCCCGTGTAGATCAGCGGGAACAGGCCGAACGCGAGGAACAGCAGGAAGAACGGCGAGACGAAGGCGTACGGGCTCCAGCGCTTGTCCCGCTGCCAGCGGCGGGAGAGCCGGGCCCGATGCCGCTGCTCCGCCTCCGTGGGGACGGCGGCCGGGCGGCCCGGGGCCGCGCCCCCCTCCTTGGTGGGGGGCGCGGCGGTGTCGTGGCGGGTGGCCATTCGGGTCACTTGTCCAGGTTGTTGTCGATGGTCTTGGTGGCCGTCTTCCAGGCCTCCGCCGCCGACTTGCCCTTCGTCACGAGGATGACGCCGTTGTCGGTCAGGCCCTGCTGGATGATCTGGTCCTTCGGGCCGATCACCTGCACCGGCGCGGTCTTGGCGGCCTCGGAGAAGACCGTGCCGATCGGCGAGTCACCGGTCATGTCGTTCTTCGCACCGGTGACCTCGGCCATCGTGTACGCGCTCGGCGTGCTGGGGAAGGACCCCTGCACCTTGAAGAGCTTCGCCTGCTGCTCGGGCGCGGTCAGCCAGGTGATGAACGCCTCGGCCTCCTTCACGTGCTTGCCGCTCTTCGGCACACCCAGGAAGGAGCCGCCCCAGTTGCCGGACTTGGGCGCGACGGCCACGTCCCACTTGCCGGCGTCCTCGGCCTTCGCCTTGCCCTTGATGGTGCCGAGCATCCACGGCGGGCAGGCGATGGTGGCGAACTTGCTGTTGGCGATCGTGGTGTCCCAGGCCGGCTGGAACTGCGTCTGGGCCTGGACCAGGCCGTCCTCGGCGGCCTTCGCGGTCAGGTCGAACGCGGCCTTCACCGCCGGGTTCGTCTTGTAGATGATCTCGCCGGAGGAGTCGTAGAACTTCTCCTTCTCACTGCTGAGAATGGCGTTGATCAGCCCGCCGGGGGAGTCCATGAAGAAGGTGCCCGCCTTGGCCTTCTTCTTGTACTGCTCGCCGGTGGCGACGAACTTGTTCCAGTCACCGGCCCACAGCTTGCCGACCTCGGTGCGGTCGGTGGGCAGACCGGCCGCCTCGAAGAGGTCCTTGCGGTAGCAGAGGGCCATCGGGCCGACGTCGGTACCGAGAGCGATCGTCTGGCCGTCCTTGGTGGTGCCCTGCGACCACTTCCAGTCCAGCCACTTGCTCTTGTCGACGCCCGAGACCTTCGACATGTCCTCGAACTTGGCCGCCTGGGTGGCGACGACCTCGGCTATGTTGCCCACTTCGATGGCCTGGATGTCCATCAGGCCACTGTTGGTGGTGAGGTGGTTGACGAGCGCCGGGTAGTAGTTCTCGTTCCGCTCCGTGACGTTCTCGGCGATCTTGATGTCGGGGTGGAGCTTCTCGTACTCGGCGTAGAGACCGGCCTCCTTGAAGCCCATCGTGCCGAACAGACCCAGCGTGATCGTCGTCTTGCCCTTGCCGCTGCCCGACGACGAGCCGTCGGAAGCGTCGTCGTTGCCGTCGTCGGCACAGCCGGCCAGCAGCCCGGCGCCCAGCGACGCTACGGCCGCGAGGACCACCACCCGGCGGGTGGTTCGGGTACGTGCTCGCATTGCGTCCTCCTGTTGCCCTGACGTGCCGACCCCCCGGCCAACTGCATTGTTGGGCCCGTTAGTTACTCGCTGCGGCTCGGGCGGGGAACGTGCGGGATGTGTATGTGTCAGGTACCGTGGGAGCGCTCCCACAGGTGATGTGTTGAAGAGTCGTCGGTTCGGGCGGGGGTGTCAAGGGTGGGAGCGCGGAGAGATGCGTTCAGTTATCTGCCTGTTAGCTAACTCGCGGGGACAGCGCTTTCCGGCCGCGAGCGGCAACGGACGAGCCGTCCGGTGGCGGGGAGTTGGGTGCGCCGGGCGTCCTGAACCGAGGCCCGTCCGGCGTACGGATGCGGGGCCCCCGTGGGGCCGAAGCGGGTCCCCGGGGACGGCGGCCGTCGGCGAAGATGGGCTGAACGGACGGGGCTGTTAGATTCCAGGCCAGCGTGAACGACGGCGGGAAGGCGGGGCCCATGGCAAGCCACGGAGCGCGGAGCCGGAGCGGAGGGCGGCCGACTCTCGAAGAGGTGGCCGCACGCGCCGGTGTCGGCCGCGGCACGGTCTCCCGGGTGATCAACGGCTCGCCGAGAGTCAGTGACGCGACCCGCGCGGCCGTCGAGGCGGCCGTCGCCGAGCTCGGCTACGTCCCCAACACCGCGGCCCGTGCCCTGGCCGCCAACCGCACGGACGCGATCGCGCTGGTGGTCCCCGAGCCGGAGACCCGCTTCTTCGCCGAGCCGTACTTCTCGGACATGCTGCGCGGCGTGGGCGCGGAGCTCTCCGACACCGAGATGCAGCTGCTGCTGATCTTCGCGGGTAGCGATCGCGAACGACGCCGGCTCGCCCAGTACCTGGCGGCGCACCGTGTCGACGGGGTTCTCCTGGTCTCGGTCCACGCCGACGACCCGCTGCCCGATCTGCTGGCCCAGCTGGAGATCCCGGCGGTGATCAGCGGCCCGCGCTCCGCCGCGGAGACCCTCCCGTCCGTGGACTCCGACAACTACGGCGGCGCCCGCTCGGCGGTGGAACACCTGCTGTCCCGGGGCCGCACCCACATCGCCCACATCACGGGCCGCCTGGACGTCTACGGCGCCCAGCGGCGCGTCGACGGCTACCGGGACGCCCTGCGCGACGCGGGGTACCCGCCGGACGAGGGTCTGATCGCGCCGGGCGACTTCACCGAGGAGGGCGGACACCGCGCGATGGGGGAACTCCTCGCCCGCAACCCCTCCCTCGACGCGGTCTTCGCGGGCTCCGACGTCATGGCGGCCGGCGCCCGCCGGGCACTGCGCGAGGCGGGCCGCCGGCTCCCGGAGGACGTGGCGATGGTCGGCTACGACGACTCGGCGATCGCCCGGCACATGGACCCGCCGCTGACGAGCGTCCGCCAGCCCATCGAGGAGATGGGCCGCAGGATGCTGGACCTGCTCCTCACGGAGATCGCGGACCGCCGTCCCGCGGTGTCGCGGGGCCTGGAGCGACGCCAGGTCGTACTGGCGACGGAACTGGTGGGGCGCTCCTCCTCCTGAGCGGGGCACGGTTCACGGCCCGACGACCAGCCGCCACCGCACCTCGCCGTCCTGCCGCTCCGCGGTGGCCGACAGCCCGGCGGCACGGGCCACGGCCGCGGACGCGTGGTGGTCGGGGTGGATGTGGGCGACGATCGTGCGCACGCCCTGAGCCCGTAGCCGGCCGACGAGTCCCACGGCCGCCTCGGAGGCGAGGCCGCGGCCCTGCCAGGGGGTGCCGACGACCCAGGCGATCTCGGCGTGGTCCCGCCCGGTCACGGTGGCCTGCAGGATCCCGGCCGGCCGGTCGGCGTCCCGCACCCGCAGCACCCAGTTGCACCAGGAGACGGAGGGGTCCGGCGAACCGGCGACGAGCCGTTCGTAGCGGACGCGCAGGGCTTCGGGTGTGCTGGGGGCGCCGCCGATGAAGGTGTGCAGCGCGGGATCGCCCAGGACGACCGCCATCTCCGCCGCGTGGTCGACGCGCAGCGGGACGAGGTCGAGCCGGGCGGTCGCGAACGGCTCGGCAGGGACGCTCGGGCGCATGACCCCTCCCGGGAAACACATCAGCCGGTGACCTCCCTTGCGGGAAGTCACCGGCTGATGACTCAGGGTGAGTGACGGGACTTGAACCCGCGGCATCCTGGACCACAACCAGGTGCTCTACCAGCTGAGCTACACCCACCACGCCCGGCAGTTGGATTCTGCGGTCTCCCGCGGTTCTCCCTACCGGCCGAGAAAAAGTGTACAGGGTCCGAGGGGGTGCTCGTGCACGCCTTTTACGGGGCCCTGTCAGCTGCTGGGCAGCACGTGCTTCGCGGCGATGGTCCTGGCGGTGTCGGAGTCCGGCCCGGGCTGCGGCACGAAGACCGCCTCGCGGTAGTAGCGCAGTTCCGCGATGGATTCGCGGATGTCGGCGAGGGCGCGGTGGTTGCCGTTCTTCGGGGGGCTGTTGAAGTACGCCCGCGGGTACCAGCGCCGGGCGAGCTCCTTGATCGACGACACGTCGACGATCCGGTAGTGGAGGTAGCCCTCGAGGGAGGTCATGTCCCGCGCCAGGAAGCCGCGGTCCGTGCCGACGGAGTTGCCGCACAGCGGCGCCTTGCCCGGCTCCTTCACGTGCTCCCGTACATAGGCCAGCACCTGGGCCTCGGCCTCGGCGAGGGTCGTCCCGCCCGCCAGCTCGTCGAGCAGCCCGGACGCGGTGTGCATCTCGCGCACCACCTCCGGCATCGTCTCCAGCGCCCGGGCCGGCGGGCGGATGACGATGTCGACACCGTCGCCGAGCACGTTCAGCTCGGAGTCGGTGACGAGGGCGGCAACCTCGATGAGAGCGTCGTCCGACAGCGAGAGGCCGGTCATCTCGCAGTCGATCCAGACCATGCGATCGTTCATGCGACCACCCTAAAGCTGACGTCGGCTTTTGAGGTGCCCCGCGTGGACGCTCTCGTACCCGGGCGTCGGCCGGGCCGGTGGGCCCGGCCGACGCCCGCGAGGTTCCGTCATCCGCTCAGGTACCGCTGCGCTGCCCCGGCAGACTCGCCCGCGAGGTCGCGTACGCGTCCCGCGCGTGCTCGGACGGCAGGGTCGCCGACGAGCCCATCGCACCGGCCGTCGCCGAGGCCGTACGCCGCAGCTGCGGCGGTACCGGTCCCGGAGCGTCCGGGTGCAGCGCCTGCGGCGCCGGCGGCGGCGACGGTTCGTTGTCCGTCTGCCGTTCGCCCTGGGGCCTGCGGGCCCGGTAGGCCGCCCGGTACGCCGCCGGGGACGAGCCGAGCTGCCGGCGGAAGTGGCCGCGCAGGGCCACCGGCGAACGGAAGCCGCAGCGCCCCGCGACCTCGTCCACCGAGTAGTCCGACGTCTCCAGCAGGCGCTGCGCCTGGAGCACCCGCTGGGTGATCAGCCACTGGAGCGGTGCGCTGCCGGTCAGGGACCGGAAGCGGCGGTCGAACGTGCGGCGGCTCATATAGGCGCGTGCCGCCAGCGTCTCCACGTCGAACTGCTCGTGGAGATGCTCCAGCGCCCAGGCGACGACCTCGGCGAGCGGGTCGGCGCCGATCTCCTCAGGTAAAGACCGGTCGAGGTAGCGCTCCTGGCCGCCCGACCGGCGTGGTGGGACGACCAGCCGCCGGGCCAGCGCGCCCGCGGCCTCGTTACCGTGATCCGTCCGCACGATGTGCAGACAGAGATCGATTCCGGCCGCCGTCCCCGCCGACGTCAGCACATCGCCGTCGTCGACGAACAGTTCGCGCGGATCCACGTGTACCGACGGATAGCGCTTGGCCAGCGTCGGCGCGTACATCCAGTGGGTGGTGGCCGGGCGGCCGTCCAGCAGACCCGCGGCGGCCAGCACGAACGCGCCGGTGCACAGGCCCACGATGCGGGCACCCTCCTCATGCGCCCGGCGCAGCGCGTCGAGCGCATCCTCCGGTGGCGGCGAGGTGATCGAACGCCAGGCCGGCACGACGACCGTGCCCGCCCGTGCGATCGCCTCCAGGCCGTGTGGCGCGGTGAGTTCCAGGCCCCCTGTGGTCCGCAGCGGGCCTTCTTCGCCACCGCACACCAGCAAGCGGTAGCGCGGTACGCCGGCGTCCTGGCGGTCAATCCCGAACACCGACAGTGGAATGGAACTCTCGAAAATGGGGCCGCCGCTGAACAGCAGCACCGCGACGATCTCCTTGCGGCGTCGCCCGGAGAGTTTCCGGGCCGCGGCTTCCGGCGCGGCAGTGGAGTCGTGGCTCATCCTGCTAAGCCCCCCTCGGTGGTCGCGGCTCCTCGGTTGTGTCGCTCCTGCACGTTTCCCCTCGGTCCTGCACGAGTCCCCCGCCGTAGACAGTCAAGATCGAATCTAACGTGTCGCACAATGCCGGCGTGGCCAGTTCGCCACCCGGCAGATTGTCGACATGGCAACTTGGCGTGAAGCATTCGATCACGAAGCGTTGCACTCGTGGGCCGTGCAGGGAAGTGCGCCTCGGTGCGGTGGCCAATCCCCGTAGGGTGCGCAGGGCCCCTGAGGCCCTTTCCGTGCAGGTGGAACGGGGGGTGGGGGGTGGTTGGGGCAAGGGATGCGCCATCACCGGAAGTTGGCTGAAAAGAAGCGGGTCCGTGCGTGAAAACCGGTCAACCGACCGGTGAGTTTCCCCCAGAGTGACGACCGCCACGGTGTGACCCCGTTCCGGTGCGCTGATGGCGCCCCCGGGGGTGCGCCTGTGGCGCGGGCTCCTCGTCGAGCAACCGGGCCGCGCACCGCTCGGACCGGCGCAGCAGCACCCGGCAGACGGCCGTGACGGCGGCGAGGCCGAGGGCGGTGCCGGTGGCGCCGGCCAGCGAGGTGCCGTACCAGAGGAGGACCACCGGGACCAGGAAGCAGCTGAAGGCCGCCCAGCGGATCAGGTCGGTCGACCGGTCGTCGCCGGGCCGGGGCTCGGGGGTGGCGCGGGGCGAGGGCACGGGGCGGGCTCCTTCCTGGGGCGGCGGTACGAGGGGCGGGGTGCGGCGGCGGTCGGACGGAGGCGGAGGGACGGCGGTGCACGGGGTTCAACGCCTGTTCGAGCGGTCGGTCACTGTCGGCGGCGGTCCCGCGTCAGTGAATCCTGTGCAAACCGCCTGTACGGGGCAGCAACCATTGCGTTACGGGCGTCCGCTCGTGCATGCTCCCTGGAACCCCCACCGGGGGCGTGCGGGAACTGGGCCTCGGAGGCGTGCCGCCGTACCCTTGGGGGTATGGGGTTGGGAAGATGATTCCCGGACAGCTCCGTCGCTCACACCGCCGCGTCCCACCCGTATAAGGATCAATACGCCGAGACAGCCATGGCCGGTCACGAATTCTTCGAACCCGCGGACCGCAAGCGGCCCGTCGCCGACCCTACGGCGGCCGAGCCCCAGGCGGCGGAAGACGCACGCCACTCCTGCGATCCAGCCTTCAAGCACGGCGTGGTCGTCGGCTTCGACGGCTCCACGTCCAGTGAACGCGCGCTCGCGTACGCCATCGGCATGGCCCACCGCTCCGGCTCCGGCCTGATCATCGTCCATGTCGCCAACCGGCTGCCCACCACGGTGTGGGCCGGCTGCGAGCCGCCCGTCTTCGTCGACGTGCCGGACCACCGCACCGAGGTGCTCGGTCTGGAGCTCGCCTGTGCGGAGTACCTCGCCGAGGTGCCCTGGATCCTGGTCGAGCGCGGCGGCGACATCTGCCACGAACTCGAAGAGGTGGGGCGGGAGTACGAGGCCGACGCGATCGTCGTCGGCTCGACCCACGGGATCGTCGGCCGGATCTTCGGCTCGGTCGCGGGGCGGCTCGCCAAGCGGGCCAAGCGCCCCGTCGTTGTCATTCCGTAACTCGCCGTTCTCCCAGGTGAGATGAGATCTGGGTACGCCCGTCCCCCCTTGCCGCGCAGCATAAATCTACTGGCGCGTAGGGGTGTTTGTGCCTTTGTGAAGGGCATATACCGCTCACACAACTGCACATGCATGAAGGGAGCCCGCCGTGGACAACGACGTCTCTGCGGGAAGCAGCACCACCACGATCGCCGGCCGACTCGCCCTGGGTGTCACCCTGTTGGCCTTCGGGCTCGGGTACACCGACCTCATCGACGGCGTGACGGCTGCGGACGCCGTATCCATCGCCCACTACGTCGGCGGCGTCGCACTGTTCGTCGCCGGCCTGCTCGCACTCCGCGACCGCGACGCGGCCGCCGGCACCGCCTACACCGTCCTCGGCGCCTTCTGGTTCACCTGGGCGGTCTCCGCCGGTACCCAGGTCTCCGACAACGCCGCAGGGCTCTTCCTGCTCCTGTTCGCCCTCGTGGCGCTCTCCCTGACCCTCGCCGGTGGCGACCAACTCGGCCAGGGCACCTACGGGTTGTTCTGCGTCGGGCTGGTGCTGATGGCCGTCGCCCGGTTCGCCGACAGCGACGGGCTCACCAAGGTCGGCGGCTGGTTCGCCGTCGCGGCGGGCGCGGTGGCCTGGTACGCGGCGACCGCGGCGCTGGCCCACTGGCCCACGGCAGTTCCGCGACGCGCTGCCCGCCCCGGCGTGACGGCCACGGGCTGATCGGCAGCCGGCGCCGGGGAGTTGGGCGTCCCCGGCAGGAGAACGGCCCCCCACGCGCGGGTGGCGCGCGTGGGGGGCCGTTCTGTGCGAGCGGGGAGGACTACTCCACCGTCACCGACTTCGCCAGGTTGCGCGGCTTGTCGATGTCGCGGCCGAGCGCCTTCGCCGTGTAGTAGGCGAGGAGCTGGAGCGGGATGCCCATCAGGATCGGGTCGAGTTCGTCCTCGTTCTTGGGGACGATGACCGTCTGGTCGGCCTTCTCCTGCTCCCGGTGGGCGACCGCGATGATCTTTCCGCTGCGGGCCTTGATCTCCTCCAGCGCGGCGCGGTTCTTCTCCAGCAGGTCGTCGTCGGGGACGATCGCGACCGTCGGGAGCGCGGGCTCGATGAGGGCCAGCGGACCGTGCTTGAGCTCGGAGGCCGGGTAGGCCTCGGCGTGGATGTACGAGACCTCCTTGAGCTTCAGCGAGGCCTCACGGGCGACCGGGTAGCCCCGGACGCGGCCGATGAAGAGCATCGAGCGGGCCTCGGCGAGCGTCTCGGCCAGCTTCTCGATCTCCGCCTCCTGCTCCATGATCTCGGCGATCTGCGCGGGCAGCTTGCGCAGGCCCTCGATGATCCGCTTGCCGTCGCGCACGGAGAGGTCGCGGGTGCGGCCCAGGTGCAGGGCGAGCAGCGCGAAGGCGACCGTGGTGTTGGTGAAGCACTTCGTCGAGACGACGCAGACCTCGGGGCCCGCGTGCACGTACACGCCGCCGTCCGCCTCGCGGGCGATCGCCGAGCCGACCACGTTGACCACGCCCAGCACCCGGGCGCCCTTGCGCTTCAGCTCCTGGACGGCCGCCAGCACGTCGTACGTCTCACCGGACTGCGAGACGGCGATGTACAGGGTGTCGGGGTCCACGACCGCGTTGCGGTAGCGGAACTCGGAGGCGGGCTCGGCGTCCGCGGGGATGCGGGCGAGCTCCTCGATCATCTGGGCGCCGATCATGCCCGCGTGGTACGAGGTGCCGCAGCCGAGGATCTTCACCCGGCGGATCTGGCGCGCCTCGCGGGCGTCCAGGTTGAGGCCGCCGAGGTGCACGGTGGAGAAGCGGTCGTCGATGCGGCCGCGCAGCACGCGGTCCACGGCGTCGGCCTGCTCGTGGATCTCCTTGTGCATGTAGGTGTCGTGGCCGCCCATGTCGTAGGAGGCGGCCTCCCACTCGACGGTGGTCGGCTCGGCCGTGGTGCGGGTGCCCTCGGTCGTGTAGGTGCGGAAGTCGTCGGCCTTCAGGGTGGCCATCTCGCCGTCGTCGAGGGTGACGATCTGGCGGGTGTGGGCGACCAGTGCGGCGATGTCCGAGGCGACGAACATCTCCTTCTCGCCGATGCCGAGGACGACCGGGGAGCCGTTGCGGGCGACGACGATCCGGTCGTTGAAGTCGGCGTGCATCACGGCGATGCCGTAGGTGCCCTCGACCACCCGCAGCGCCTCGCGGACCTTGTCCTCGAGCTTCTCGGCCTGGGCGCGGGCGACGAGGTGGACGAGGACCTCGGTGTCCGTCTCGGAGAGGAACTCGACGCCGTCGGCCTCGAGCTTCTTGCGCAGGTCGGAGGCGTTGTCGATGATGCCGTTGTGGACGACGGCGACCTTGAGGTCGGCCGACATGTGCGGGTGGGCGTTCACGTCGGAGGGGGCGCCGTGGGTGGCCCAGCGGGTGTGGGCGATGCCGGTGGTGCCCTTGAAGCGCGCCGGGACCTTGGCCTCCAGGTCGCGGACCCGGCCCTTGGCCTTGACCATCTTCAGGCCGGCCGTCTTCGGCGAGGTGACGACGATGCCCGCCGAGTCGTAGCCGCGGTACTCGAGCCGCTGAAGGCCTTCGAGCAGCAGCGGGGCCACGTCACGCCTGCCGATGTATCCGACGATTCCGCACATATATAGGTATCCCCAAGCTTTCGATCACCCGTAGACGATGCGCCGCAGTTGCCTGAGCGTGAGCTCGGGCGGCGCCACCGCACGGTATTTCAGGTCCGCCTCGACCCGTTCGAAGATCTCCGCGTTGACCAGGCCCTGGGCCTGGAGCTCGCGGTGGCGGCGACGGACGTAGTTCTCGGTCGTCTCGTCGAAGTAGGCGAGCACGTCCTGGATCACCCGTAGCGCCTCGCCCCGCTGGAGGGGCGTGGAGCGCGTCAGGTGATCAACGAGTTCGTCGTGCACCCGGTAGATCCTGGGGTACGCGAGCCGGTTTCGCAAGAATCGTGCCCGATTTCGGGCAGGCACCTGTTAAGGAGCCTTGGGAGAACATTGAATGTGTTATGAGCCGCTGTTCGCGCACCGTCCATATGGCGTCTTGCGGCCCGTCGCCCGAGGCGACCATTTTCAGACGTCATGGACACTCCTCGCATGGGCGTACCCGAGCAGCTCGCCGACCGCATGAGCATGGCCGAGCAGCACGAGTACCTGCGCGCCAAGTTCTCCCGGCGCACGATGATCAGAGGCGGCGCCGTCACTCTGGGCGCCGTCACGGGTGGCGCGTTCGTGACCGGCGCCACGGCACAGGCGGCCGTGCCGACGCAGACCCCGAAGGCCACGCCGGCCGCCGAGCACGTCGACGGCGCCCTCGTCGCTCCCTTCGGGCGCCACCTCGCCTACGGCAAGGACCCGCGCACCGAGATCACGGTCTCCTGGCAGGTCCCGGTCGCGGTGAAGAAGCCCTTCATCCGGATCGGCGCCCACCCCTGGGACCTCTCCCGCAAGATCGAGGCCGAGGTGCGCACCCTCCACACCCCGGCCGGTGTCGGCGCCAGCGGCGACCACACCCAGTACTACCTGCACGCGGAACTCACCCACCTCAAGCCCGGCAGGACGTACTACTACGGCGTCGGTCACGCGGGCTTCGACCCGGCCGCCGCCCACCTCCTCGGCACCCTCGGCACCTTCACCACCGCCCCCGACCACAAGGCGCCGTTCACCTTCACCGCCTTCGGCGACGAGGGCGTCGGCTACCACGGACTCGCCAACAACAGCCTCCTCCTCGGCCAGAACCCGGCCTTCCACCTGCACGCCGGCGACATCGCCTACGCCGACCCGGCCGGTCAGGGCAAGTCCGCCGACACCGGCTTCGACTCCCGCGTCTGGGACCAGTTCCTCGCCCAGACCGAGTCCGTCGCCAAGTCCGTCCCGTGGATGCCGGCCTACGGCAACCACGACATGGAGGCCTGGTACTCGCCCAACGGCTACGGCGGCGAGGAGGCCCGCTGGAACCTGCCGGACAACGGCCCCGACGCGAAGAACCTCCCGGGCGTCTACACCTTCGTCTACGGCAACACGGCGGTCATCTCGCTCGACGCCAACGACATCTCCTTCGAGATCCCGGCCAACCTCGGCATCTCGGGCGGCACCCAGACCAAGTGGCTGGAGACGCAGCTCAAGAAGTACCGGGCGTCGAAGGACGTCGACTTCGTCGTGATCTTCTTCCACCACTGCGCGTACTGCACCTCCACCGCGCACGCCTCGGAGGGGGGCGTGCGCCAGGAGTGGGTGCCGCTGTTCGAGAAGTACACGGTGGACCTGGTCATCAACGGCCACAACCACCAGTACGAGCGCACCGACGTCCTCAAGAAGGGCGCCGTCACCAAGAAGCTCCCGATCGGCGGCACGGCGTACCCCGAGACCGACGGTGTCGTGTACGTCACGGCGGGCGCGGCCGGCCGCAGCCTGTACGCCTTCAGCGCCCCGCTCTCCTACGAGGGCCACGAGAACGAGGTCGACTCCGTCGCGTCCTTCATCAACACCAAGGACGGCAAGGTGAACGAGACCGTCACCTGGTCGCGCGTGCGCTACCTCGACTACTCGTTCCTGCGGGTGGACGTGACCCCGGCCGCGAAGGGCCGCACGGCCACACTGACCGTGCGCGGCATCGCCGAGACCGGTGACCAGGTCGACCACTTCACGGTGGCCCGCAAGGCGAAGTAACCCCGTTCGCAGGCGGTCCTCCTCGCGCTACAGGCGCCTGAGGACCGCCTGCTTGGCCATCGCGAACTCCTCGTCCGTCAGGACGCCGTCCCGGCGCAGCTCGCCGAGTTCGCGCAGCCGGCGCAGCAGCGCGTCGTGGTCGTCCCCGCCGGCGGAGTCCGCCTCGCGCTGCGCGGGTACGGACTCCCGGGGTCCGGCCGCCGGGTGGGGCAGCCTGGCCTGCACGGCCGCCGCGACGAGCGCCATCAGCGGGTCCTTCCTGAAGCCCCACAGCTCCACGGCGTTGGGGTCGTACTTGGCCGGTGCCTTCGTCGGCGCGTGACGCAGCCGGAAGCGCAGACAGCCGTTCTCGAGGCCGACCGCGGGCTGCCACTCCACCGCCTCGATCTCCGCGATGCCGATACTGCGCGCGCCGGCGGAGGCCTTGGACTCCTCGGTCTTCCAGTTCCACTCCAGGCGCACCCGCTCACCGTCGAAGCCCGCCGTGCCGTCCCCGGCGGAGGCGGACAGGGGCACCGACGGGCCGGGCAGCAGATACGCGTCCACCGGGTCGGTCGGCACCTCGTCGAGGAGCAGTGCCTGGCGCACCTCGTCCACGAGGTACTCGGCGACCCCGTACCGGTCGGATTCGACGAGCAGCTGGTACGGATCGTGCGGCTCGGTCAGCCGTCCGCCGGTCGCCTGGAGCAGGGGATCGGCGCCGTCCCGCAGCCGTAGCCGCAGCCGCCCGGTCTTCTTTCCCTGCTCGAACGACAGCCCGGCCAACGCGCCCAGGGGGACGATCAGTTCACCCAGTTCCCTGCGGAGCGGGCTGACGTTCTTGTCCCGGCCCGGGGTCAGCCGCAGGGCATCGCCGTCGAAGACCCAGGTGCCGTCCTTCTGGATGATTTCCGCCATGGTGAGGATTCTTCCAAACATGGCGACGGGCGCCCCCGAGGACCGTACTCGGGGGCGCCCGTCTGCCCGGATCAGAACCCCGCGACGGGATTCTTCAGGGTTCCGATCAGCTGGAGGGCGCCCGACGGGTCCGCCAGGTCCACCATCTGCTTGTTGTTGCGCAGCTGGAGACGGTTGAGGCAGGACAGGGCGAACTCGGGGGCGAACATGTCGTACTGGCGGAACCTGTCGGCCAGTTCGGGGTTCGCCTCCTGGTAGGCGCGGGTGACCTCGGCGACCGTGCGCCAGAAGTCGTCCTCCTCGAGGATCCCCTCGGTGGCGAGGCCGGCCGCGAGGAAGCGGAAGAAGCAGTCGAAGACGTCCGTGAAGATGGACAGCAGCTTCTTGTCCTCGGGCACCTCGACGCGGATGCGCCGGACCTCGGGCGGCAGCACCGCGTCCGGGTCCATGACCGCGATCTCCTCGGCGATGTCCTTGTAGATCGCCCGCTGCACCGCCCCGTCCTTCAGGACCAGGATCGTGTTCTCGCCGTGCGGCATGAACACCAGGTCGTAGGCGTAGAAGCTGTGCAGGAGCGGGGTGTAGTACGCCTGGAGGTAGCCGCGCAGCCACTGCGTCGGCGTCAGGCCCGACTGCTCGATCAGCGCGCCGGCCACCGACCTGCCCTCGTGGTCCACATGGACCAGGGAGGCCATGGTCGCGAGCGACTCGCCGTCCCGCAGCGTCGGCACCGGGCTCTCCCGCCACAGCGCGGCCAGCATCTTGCGATACGGCGAATAGCGGTCCGTGGCGGCCTCGTACTCCAGGTGCCGGTAGCCGACGGCCGCCCGCTCCCGGATGATCGACAGGCCCGTCGAGCGCAGCACCGGGTCGTTGTCGATGAGCTGGGCCAGCCAGTCGTTGATGGCCGGGGTCGCCTCCATGTAGGCGGCCGAGAGCCCGCGCATGAAGCCCATGTTGAGGACGGACAGGGCCGTCTTCACATAGTGCTTCTCGGGGTGCGAGGAGTTGAAGAACGTCCGGATGGACTGCTGCGCCAGGTACTCGTCGTCGCCCTCGCCCAGGCAGACCAGGTTCCCGCGGGCGATCTCGGCGGCGAAGGTGACGGTGAGCTTGTTCCACCACTGCCAGGGGTGGACGGGGATGAGGAGGTAGTCGTCCGGGTCCCGGTCCTGCTCGCGCAGGACGGCGTCGAACCGCTCGACCGTCTTCTCGCCCAGTTCCTCCCGCACGAACGACTCGTAGTCGATCCCCACGCCCGCCGTGAACGCGGCCCGCGAGCGGTGCGCGGCCAGCCACACCAGCCGGACCGGGTTCGCCGTCTCCGGGGCGTACGACAGGTACTCGTGGATGCCGAAGCCGAGCCGCCCGTTGTTGGCGACGAAGCAGGGGTGGCCCTCGGTCATCCCGGTCTCGATGGCCTGGAAGCCGCTCCTGACCAGCTCCGCCGAGGTGATCCGCGATTTGGTCAGTTTGTAGCAGGTGCCGGAGAGGGTGGAGGAGATCTCCTCCAGGTAGACCGGCAGGATCTCCTCGCTCAGGCCCAGCGTCTTCTTCAGCTCGATGAAGAAGTCCAGCGCGGTGACCGGGAGTTCGGCCTCGTCGCGGGTGCGGGTGATCGAGTCGGCGTCCACCTGCCAGTGGTCGAGGGCGTGGCGGACGGCGGTGAAGCGGTAGTAGGTCAGCCCGTCGTCGCTGCGGACGACGAAGCGGCCGTCCTTCTCCTCGGGGGTGATCAGGCGCTCGTGCGCGAACTCCGCGAGGGCTTTGCGGACGAGCAGACGGTTGGCCTTCTCCCAGCGCTCGGGGGAGAGGTGGGCGACGGCGTCGGCGAGGCTCATGCCCGCACCCCCGTCGCCGCGACGAACTGCTCGCGGGTGCAGAAGCTCAGCAACGCCTGCTTCTCCGGCTTCTGGATCTCCCGCTCGGGCACGAACCCGACGGCCTCGTTGAGGGCGTGTACGGCCGTGTTGGAGACGTCCGGCTCGACGACGACCCGGGAGGTAGCCGGGTCGTCGAAGAGGCGCGCCATCACGGTGGTGATCACGGCCCGCGTGAACCCGTGCACGGGTCGGTCGGTGGGGGCGACCAGGAAGTGCATGCCGACGTCGCCGGGCCGCGGCTCGTACAGGCCGACCAGCTCACGGTGGGCCGGGTCGTAGTACTCCATCAGGAACGCGGGTTCGCCGTCGTGCAGGCCGATGAGGGCGTGGCTGTGCTCGTCGGCCGCGATGTCCATGTAGGCGCGCTCGACGTCCACCGGTTTCGCGTTCTGCATCATCCAGTACGCGGCTTTGGGGTGCGTGACCCAGCCGTGCAGCAGCTCGGCGTCCTCGACGGGGTCGAGCGGGCGCAGGGTGAGACGGCCGACGGCGGCCGTGGTCGTGCTCATACGGCGAACTCCTGGAACGCGATGGTCTTCTCGACCGGGTAGTACTCGCTGCCGAGCAGGTCACGGATGATCGAGCTGTTGCGGTACGCCCCCATGCCGAGGTCGGGGGAGGTGATGCTGTGGGTGTGCGCGCCCGCGTTCTGCAGGAACACGCCCCGGCCCGTGGTGTCGATGGAGTAGTTGCGGGCGACGTCGAAGTTGCCGTGGGAGTCGTAGCGCAGTCTGTCCCGGACGGGCGCGAGGAACTCCGGCTCGGTGTACTTGTAGCCGGTGGCCAGGACCAGCCCCTGGGAGCTCAGCTCGAAGTCCTTCTCCTGCTCGTCCTGGCGGAAGGCGAGGGTGTAGGTGCCGTCGGCGTAACGCGCGCTCGTCAGCGAGGAGTTGGTGAGCAGTCGGGTGGGCACCGGGCCGCCGAGGTTCTTCTGGTAGAGCAGGTCGAAGATCTCGTTGATGAGATCGCCGTCGATGCCCTTGAAGAGGTTCTTCTGCTCGGCCGTCAGGCGGTAGCGGGTCTGCTCCGGCAGCTCGCGGAAGTAGTCGATGTACTCCGGGGAGGTCATCTCCAGCGTGAGCTTGGTGTACTCCAGCGGGAAGAAGCGCGGGGAGCGGGTGACCCAGTTCAGCCGGTAGCCGTGGACGTCGATCTCGCTGAGCAGGTCGTAGTAGATCTCGGCGGCCGACTGTCCGGAGCCGACCAGCGTGATCGACTCCTTCTTCTGGAGTTCCGCCTTGTGCCGCAGATAGCGGGAGTTGTGCAGGAAGTCGCCACCCAGGTCCGCGCAGGCCTCGGGGATGTGCGGGGGCGTGCCGGTGCCGAGGACCAGGTGACGGCCGCGGTACCGCTCGCCGGCGGTGGTCCGCACGACGTACACGTCGTCCTCGTACGTCACTTCCGCGACCGTCGTCGAGAAGCGCACGCTGCTCAGCTTGTTCGCGGCCCAGCGGCAGTAGTCGTCGTACTCGACCCGCAGCGGGTAGAAGTTCTCGCGGATGTAGAACGAGTACAGCCGGCCCTTCTCCTTCAGGTAGTTGAGGAAGGAGTACGGCGAGGTCGGGTCGGCCAGGGTGACCAGGTCCGACATGAACGGCGTCTGGAGGTGGGCGCCGTCGAGGAACATGCCGGCGTGCCACTCGAAGTCCGGCTTGGACTCCAGGAAGACGCCGTCGAGTGTGTCGATGGGCTCGGTGAGGCAGGCGAGGCCGAGGTTGAAGGGGCCGAGCCCGATCCCCACGAAGTCATAGGTGTGGCTGGCTTCAGGAAGCGCGGTCAAGGGACTCTCCCAGGTACTGCTCGGCGTGGCCGGCGATCAGGTCGAGGACGGCGGCGATGTCGTCGGTCGTCGTCTCGGGGTTCAGCAGGGTGAACTTCAGGTAGTGGCGGGCGCCGACCTTCGTGCCCGCGACCACCGCGTCACCGGACGCGAACAGGGCCTTGCGGGCGTAGAGGTTGGCGCGGTCGATCTCGGCCGGGTCGGTGACGGCGGCGGGGATGTAGCGGAAGACGAGGGTGGAGAGCGACGGCCGGACGACGACGTCGAAGCGCGGGTCGGCGGCCAGCAGGTGCCAGCCCTCGACGGTCAGGTCGCAGACCTCGTCGAAGAGCTGCCCGATGCCGTCGGCGCCCATGGTCCGCAGGGTCATCCACAGTTTGAGCGCGTCGAAGCGGCGCGTGGTCTGCAGGGACTTGTCCACCTGGTTGGGGATGCGCTCCTGCACCATGCGGCGCGGGTTGAGGTACTCGGCGTGATAGGTGGCGTGGCGGAGCGTGGCCGCGTCGCGGACCAGTACGGCCGACGAACTCACCGGCTGGAAGAAGGACTTGTGGTAGTCCACGGTGACGGAGTCGGCACGCTCGATGCCGTCGATCCGGTCCCGGTACTTCACGGAGGCCAGCAGACCGCAGCCGTAGGCCGCGTCGACGTGCATCCAGGTCTCGTACCGGTCGCACAGCTCGGCTATCCCGGGCAGCGGGTCGATGGAGCCGAAGTCGGTGGTGCCGGCGGTGGCGACCACGGCCATGGGCGTCAGGCCGGCGTCCTTGCACCGCTCCAGCTCGCGGGCGAGCGCGACGGTCTGCATCCGCTTTTCGTTGTCGACCGGGATGGACACCACCGCGTCGGGTCCGAGGCCCAGCAGTTTCGCGGACTTCTTCACGCTGAAGTGGCTGACCTCGGAGGCGAAGATGCGCAGGTCGGCGAGGGACTCCGCTTTGGCCTCCTCGCGGGCGAGCAGCAGCGCCTGGAGGTTGGACGCGGTCCCGCCGGAGGTGAACACGCCGTCGGCGGCCGGGCCGAGGCCGATCCGGGCCGTCGTCCAGTCGATCAGTTTGCGCTCGATGAGGGTGCCGCCGGCCGACTGGTCCCAGGTGTCGAGGGAGGAGTTGACGGCCGACAGGACCGCCTCGCCCAGCACGGCGGGGATGACCACCGGGCAGTTGAGGTGGGCGAGGTAGCGGGGGTGGTGGAAGTAGATCGCGTCGCGGAGGTAGACCTCCTCCAGCTCGTCCAGGACGGCCGTGGTGTCGTGCAGCGGCTTGTCCAGGTCGATCCCGTCGATGCGGGGCGCGAGGGCGTCGACCGAGACGCCGGTGAACGGACGGTCGGTGGCGGCGATTTTGGCGGCCACCCGCTCTACTCCTTCGGTCACGGAGCGGCGGTACTCCTCCGCGGTCGTGTCATTGAGCAGGTGCGAGCGCATGGTGGAGGTCCTCCGGGGGGTGGGGACGAGGTCTGCTGCGGGACGGGCTCGGGGACGGAGCCTCTGGTTCAACTTAGGTGAGCCTAACCTAAGCGTGGCGAGGGAAACCCTGCCTCTGCCGTGACTGTGATCACGTCGATGCCCCCGCGCAACTGCCTGCGGGGGCACGGGTGGTGGCTACTCCGACGCCCGGAGCTGTTCCTCGTTCATGCCCTGGCGCCAGTATCCGACGAAGGTGATGCGGCGCCGGTCGATCCCGCGTTCCCGGACGAAGTGGCGGCGCAACGCCTTCACGCACCCCGACTCGCCCGCGATCCAGACGTACGGGTGCTCGGCGGCCGGGAGCCGGGCCTCCCGGAGGGCGTCCACGGAACTCTCCCCGACCACCCAGGTGATCTCGGCGTCCGCCGCGGTCGCCAACTGCCGCACGTTCCCGACGTCGTGCGCCTCCAGCCAGACCCGGACGCGCTGTCCGGCCGGCAGGGACTCCAGGATCGACGCGACGGCCGGCAGGGCGCTCTCGTCACCCCACAGCACGATCAGGTCGGTGTCGCCGGGCGGCCGGAACCGGATCGCCCGGTTGTCGGCCAGGGCCGGGCCCAGCAGGACGACCCGGTCCCCGGCACCGGCATCCGAGGCCCACGCGGAGGCGGGCCCGGCCGGGGTGTGCAGCACGAAGTCGATGTCGATCTCGATGGTGCGCCCGAGCGCGTCCCGGCGAAGGGCCCGGAGCGTGTACGACCGCATCACCGCCCGCACGTCGTCCGGCAGTTCACGCCACGCCTGCCACCAGCCGTCCCCGAGCTCGAAGGGCACCTGCGGCTCGCTCTGACCCGGCTGAGGCAGGAACAGTGACAGCGACTGGTCGTGCCCGTCGGAGAAGAAGTGCTCGAGATCCTGCCCGGTGAACGTGACCCGGACGAGCGACGACCCGACCCGCCGGGCCCGCACGACCTGAAGCGAGAAGAACCGGAATGGCGCGACAACGGCGGTGGTCACGGGGTGCTCCTGGAAACGTAGGAGGAGATTGCCTACCTAGGGGCGCGGGGAACTGCGCGACCGGCCACAGCCGGACCCGCAGCTCACCCACGACATGAAGTCAGCCTTCTCAGGCAACCTTCTTCGCGTTCTCGAGCGCCTCGGCGAGGTTCTCCAGCAGCGGCACGCACTTCGCGTAGGAGAGAATCGGCTCCGGCGACCGCGCGATGACCTGACCGGCCTTCACCGCGGGCAGCTTCTTCCAGGTCGCCTCGGCGATGTCGGCAGGCTGGATGGTCGAGGAGCGGTCGTCCATCATGATGATGTCGGCCGCGTACTTGTCGACGTTCTCCCAGCTCAGCGACTCGTACCAGCCGCCACCCTCCGCCTTCGCGCTCTCCGGCGGCTCGACGAAGTTCACGCCGAGGGCCTTGAAGTACTCCAGGTCGATGGAGAGGTTGGTGCCGGAGACGTAGAAGAGCGCCTCGCTCGCGGAACCGGCCAGCACCTTGATCTCGGGCTTGGCCTTGGCGGCGGCGCGCAGCCGGGCGGCCGCGTCCTCGAACTTCTTCTTGGCGTCAATGGCCGCGGCCGCCGTCATGTCGGCGCCGAGCGACTCGGCCAGCTCCCACATGCGCTGGAGCGGAGCGGTCAGCTGACGGTCGTAGACGGAGATGCCGACGCTCGGGGCGAGCTTGGCGATCTTGTCCTTGGAGGCCTCGGGGACGTACCAGAGGGTGCCGGCGTTGTCGAACATCGTGGAGATGAGCACCTCGGGCGCGAGGGCCGCGTACTTCTCGACGTTGAACTCGTCCCAGACGTTGCCGAGGACCGTCACCTTGGTGACGTCCATGTCGCCGGCCTGGACGTCGGCCTTGCCCGCGGCGGTCTTGGTCGGGCCGAAGACGCCCTTGACCTGGATGCCGTAGTCGTACAGGGCGGCGCCGACGCCGGTGAAGGCGACGATGTTCGCGGGGATCTTGTCGAGCTTCACCGTGGTGCCGCGGTCGTCCTTGAAGGTCCAGGGACCGGACTTGGCCGAGGTGCTCGCCGACGACTCGGAGCCACTGCTGCTCGCGTCGTCGTCCCCGCAGGCGGCGAGGGCGGCACCGAGGCCCAGTGCGCCACCGACGGCGAGGATGCCACGGCGGGTGGGACGAGCGGCTCTGGCGTTGGGCATGTCTCTGGCTACTTTCGGACGGGGCGGATCACCCGAGGACGGTTCGAACGTAGGTTAGCCTAACCTCAGCTCATGTCCAGAGGGTGGTTCGGGGTTGCGGAACGCCCGCCTCGACGCATGCCCGTTTTCTGTACTCGTCCTGTGGATCAATGGTGTACGGGGTGTCAGGGGACTGAAACGGGCCTGGAGTTGCCGCTCGCTCCGAGGATGTGAAGCGCGGTCGGGCGGCCTCGGGGCATGCCGAGGAGGCCGCGGCACCCGCCCGGAGTGAGCGGTGCGGCGACCTCCTGTGGGCATCGGCTCGGCGGTGTCAGGTCGACTTCCGGCCATCGCGCGAACGCGCCCCCGACGGCCCTCGACGGCCGCCGCGACCCGGCGTGGCCCAGCGCGCCGCCTCGCGCCCTGGGCCCCCGGGGGCTCAGCCGGGCAGCCCCAACTCGCGCGCGATCAGCATTCGTTGCACCTCACTCGTGCCCTCCCCGATCTCCAGGATCTTGGAGTCGCGCCACATCCGGGCCACCGGGTACTCGTTCATGAAGCCGTAGCCGCCGTGCACCTGGGTGGCGTCGCGGGCGTTGTCGACGGCGATCGTCGACGAGTAGAGCTTGGCGACGGCTGCCTCCTTCTTGAAGGGCTCGCCGGCCACCAGCCGCGAGGCCGCGTCCCGCCAGGCGAGGCGGGCCGTGTGGGCCTTCATCTCCATGTCGGCGATCTTGAACTGGATGGCCTGGTTGGCGCCGATCGGACGGCCGAACGCGTGCCGTTCCTTCGCGTACTTCACCGACTCGTCCACACAGCCCTGCGCGAGACCGGTCGCCAGCGCCGCGATGGCGATACGCCCCTCGTCGAGGATCCGCAGGAACTGCGCGTACCCGCGGCCCTCCTCGCCCAGCAGGTTCGCGGCCGGGACACGCACATCGGAGAAGGACAGCTCACGGGTGTCGGAGGCGTTCCAGCCGACCTTCGAGTACGGGCTCGCGACCGTGAAGCCCGGCGTGCCGGACGGGACGATGATCGCCGAGATCAGCGGCCGGCCGTCCGGCCCCCGGCCGGTCACCGCCGTGACCGTGACCAGCCCCGTGATGTCCGTGCCCGAGTTGGTGATGAAGCACTTGGTGCCGTTGATCACCCACTCGTCCGTCTCGGGGTCGAGCCGGGCCGTCGTACGTGTCGCGCCCGCGTCGGAGCCGCCGTCCGGCTCGGTCAGCCCGAAGGCGCCGAGCATCTCGCCGGAGCACAGCCGCGGCAGCCACTCCCGCTTCTGCTCCGGCGTACCGAAGAGATGGATCGGCATGGCGCCCAGCGAGACGCCCGCCTCCAGGGTGATCGCCACGGACGAGTCGACGCGCGCGAGTTCCTCCAGCACGATGCCGAGCGCGAGGTAGTCGCCGCCCATGCCGCCGTGCTCCTCGGGGAACGGCAGCCCGAACAGGCCCATGCGGCCCATCTCACGGACGATCTCGTACGGGAACTCGTGCCGCTCGTAGAAGTCACCGATCTTGGGCGCGACCACGTCGTGCGCGAACTCCTCGACGGTGCGGCGGAGTTCTTCCAGTTCGGGGGAGAGACGGTGGTCCATTTCGGGTCACTGCTCCTTGTGGGGCTGTGTCGTTGTGCCGCCGAGTGCTCGGACGGTGCGGGAAGGGCTGGGTCGGCCCAGTCGGCCGGCCATCCACTCGCTCGTGGCGACGAGACGGCCGAGATCCACCCCCGTGTCGATGCCGAGGCCACGCAGCATCCACACAAGGTCTTCGGTGGCGAGATTGCCGGTGGCGGACTTGGCGTACGGGCAGCCGCCGAGTCCGCCCGCCGAGGAGTCGACGGTGGTGACGCCGTGCTGGAGCGCGGCGAGGGTGTTGGCGAGCGCCTGGCCGTACGTGTCGTGGAAGTGCACGCCCAGCGCGCCCGTGGGCACGCCCCCTTCGTTCAGCGCGGTCAGCAGGGCCCGGACGTGACCCGGGGTGGCCACGCCGATCGTGTCGCCCAGACTCAGCTCGTCGCAGCCCAGGTCGAGCAGGGCCCGGCAGACCCGGACGACATGGTCCACCGGGACCGCGCCCTCCCAGGGATCGCCGAAGCACATGGAGAGGTAGCCGCGCACATGCACGTCCCGCGCCTTGGCCCGGGCCACCACCGGCTCGGACATCGCCAGCACCTCGTCCACCGAGCGGTTGAGGTTGGCCTTGGCGAAGGACTCCGTGGCGCTGGCGAAGACGGCGACCCGACGGGCGCCCAGGGAGAGGGCCCGGTCCAGGCCGCGCTCGTTCGGCACGAGGACCGGAAGCTCCACCCCGAGGTCGCGCACCAGCGGGAACAGCTCCTCGGCGTCGGCGAGTTGGGGCACCCAATCGGGGTGGACGAAGCTGGTGGCCTCGATGGTGGTGAGGCCCGCGTCGGCGAGACGGTGGACGAACTCCGCCTTGACGGCCGTCGGAACGGCCGACTTCTCGTTCTGGAGGCCGTCGCGCGGGCCCACCTCGTGGATGCGCACCCGCGCGGGCAGGCCCTCGGCCGGTACGGCCATGGGAAGCGTCACTGGTCCTCCTGTGCCTCTGCCGGTGCCTCCGGCGGTGTTTCTGCCGGGGCGATGACGGCCAGCACCTGGTCCATGGCGACCGTCGTGCCCGGCGTCACGTCCAGTTCGGCGACCGTGCCGGCGTGCGGGGCGGAGATGACGTGCTCCATCTTCATCGCCTCGACGACCAGCAGGCTCTGGCCCGCGGTCACCTCGTCGCCGACGGCGACCTTCACCACGGTGACCGTGCCGGGCATGGGCGCGGTGAGCGAGTCGGCGCCCGCGTGAGCCCCTCGGGACAGGGAGTCGGCGACCGGATCGTGATCGCGCACATTCCAGGCGTCGCCGTCCCGGCCGAGCCAGGTGCCGTCCGGCAGCGCGGCGAAGGACCGGGCGACGCCGTCGAGCCGGCAGGTGAACCGGGGATCCCCTCCCGGCGTCGGCAGGGGGCCCCCGGCGCCCCGCAGC
Organism: Streptomyces sp. NBC_00016; assembly: GCF_045040885.1. Lineage (NCBI taxonomy): Bacteria > Bacillati > Actinomycetota > Actinomycetes > Kitasatosporales > Streptomycetaceae > Streptomyces > Streptomyces sp. NBC_00016. Next base: position 6,215,508 of record NZ_CP108304.1, read on the forward strand.
GGGGTGTCCGCCCCGTCCGGCAGCACCTCGGCGGTGCCGTCCGCCGTGCCGCGCACGCGGACGGTCACCGGGTCGTGCCCCGGCACGTGCAGGTGGTGTGCCGTCCAGGCGGGCTCGCCGCCCAGCCGCCAGCCGTCCGCGACGGCGAAGGGGTCCACCCAGCCCGGGCCGGGCGCGGGGGAGAGCGCGGCCTGGCGCAGCAGCGCCGCCGCCGCGTAGACGTCCTGCGGCACGTCGGCCGCGACGAGCGTCGCGGCCTCCCGCTCCACCAGACCCGTGTCCAGCTCGCCGGCCACCACCGCCGGATGGGCCAGCAGCCGCCGCAGGAACCCGGCGTTGGTCTGCACGCCCAGCGTGACCGTCCCGGCGAGGGCCGCCCGGAGCCGGCGCAGCGCGGTCTCCCGGTCCGGGCCGTAGGCGATCACCTTGGACAGCATCGGGTCGTAGAGGCTGCCGACCTCGGTGCCCTCGCTGAGCCCGGAGTCGGTGCGTACGCCGTCGCCCTGGGGTTCGCGCAGCCGGAGCACCGTCCCGCCGGAGGGCAGGAACCCGCGCGCGGGGTCCTCGGCGCAGATCCGTGCCTCGACCGCGTGCCCGGTCAGCCGGACGTCGTCCTGGCCGAAGGATAGCGGCTCACCGGCGGCCACCCGCAGCTGCCACTCCACCAGGTCCACACCGGTGACCAGTTCGGTGACCGGGTGCTCCACCTGGAGCCGGGTGTTCATCTCCATGAAGTAGTACGAGGACGGGTCGTTGCCCGGCACGATGAACTCCACCGTGCCCGCGCCCCGGTAGCCGCACGACCGCGCCGCCTGGACCGCCGCCTCGCCCATCGCCGCGCGGGTCTTCTCGTCCAGCAGGACCGAGGGCGCCTCCTCGATGATCTTCTGGTGCCGGCGCTGGAGGGAGCACTCGCGCTCGCCCAGGTGCACCACGTTCCCGTGGCCGTCGGCCAGCACCTGGATCTCGATGTGCCGGGGCCGGTCCACCCACCGCTCGACGAGGAGCGTGTCGTCCCCGAAGGAGGCACGGGCCTCGCGGCGGGCGGCGGCGATCTCCTCGTCCAGCACGGCCAGGTCCCGGACCAGGCGCATGCCCTTGCCGCCGCCGCCGGCCGACGGCTTGAGCAGCACGGGGGTGCCGATCTCACGGGCCGCGTCGGCGAGTTCGGCGTCGGTGAGTCCGCTGCCGCTGGACCCGGGCACCACCGGCACCCCGGCCGCCTGCACGGTCTCCTTGGCCCGGATCTTGTCGCCCATCAGGGAGATGGCGTCCGCGGACGGTCCGATGAAGACCAGCCCGGCGTCGGCGCAGGCGCGCGCGAAGCCGGCGTTCTCCGCGAGGAAGCCGTAGCCGGGGTGCACCGCCTGCGCGCCGGTGCGGGCGGCCGCCGCGAGCAGCCGCTCCACCGACAGATAGCTCTCGGCCGCCGGCGCCGGACCGATGCGTACGGCGGTGTCGGCCTCCCGGACGTGCCGGGCGTCCGCGTCGGCGTCGGAGAAGACGGCCGCCGAGCGCACGCCCAGCGCGCGCAGGGTGCGGATGACGCGGACGGCGATCTCGCCCCGGTTGGCCACAAGCACGGTGTCGAACATCATTGCTCCCCTCCTCACATCCGGAAGACGCCGAACTGGGGGTCACCCAGTGGCGCATGGGCACAGGCGGTCAGGGCGAGGCCCAGCACCTGCCGGGTCTCCAGCGGGTCGATGACGCCGTCGTCCCAGAGGCGGGCGGTGGCGTAGTAGGCGTTGCCCTGCCGCTCGTACTGCTGCCGGACCGGCGCCTTGAAGGCCTCTTCCTCGTCCGCGGGCCACTCCTGGCCCCGCGCCTCGAGCTGGTCCCGTTTGACGGTCGCGAGGACGGAGGCGGCCTGCTCACCGCCCATGACGGAGATCTTGGCGCCCGGCCACATCCACAGGAAGCGGGGCGAGTAGGCCCGGCCGCACATGGAGTAGTTCCCGGCGCCGTACGACCCGCCGACGACGACCGTCAGCTTCGGCACGCGCGTGCACGCCACGGCCGTCACCATCTTGGCGCCGTGCTTGGCGATGCCGCCGGCCTCGTAGTCCCGGCCGACCATGAACCCGGAGATGTTCTGGAGGAACACCAGCGGGATCCCGCGCTGGTCGCACAGCTCGATGAAGTGGGCGCCCTTCTGGGCGGACTCGGAGAACAGGATGCCGTTGTTGGCGACGATGCCGACCGGGTGGCCGTGGATCCGGGCGAAGCCGGTGACCAGGGTCTGCCCGAACTCGGACTTGAACTCCGCGAAGCGGGAGCCGTCGACCACGCGCGCGATGACCTCGCGCGCGTCGTAGGGGGTGCGGGAGTCGACGGGCACCGCGCCGTACAGCCCGTAGGGGTCGACCTTGGGTTCGACGGAGGGCCGCACCTCCCAGGGCAGGGGCCCGCGCGCGGGGAGTGTGCCGACGATGTTGCGGACGATGCGCAGCGCGTGCGCGTCGTCCTCCGCGAGGTGGTCGGTCACGCCGGACACCCGCGCGTGCACCTCGCCGCCGCCCAGCTCCTCCGCGGTGACGACCTCGCCGGTGGCGGCCTTCACCAGCGGGGGCCCGCCCAGGAAGATCGTGCCCTGGCCGCGGACGATGACGGCCTCGTCGCTCATGGCCGGGACGTAGGCCCCGCCGGCCGTGCACGAGCCCAGCACCGCGGCGATCTGCGGGATCCCGGCCCCGGACATCCGGGCCTGGTTGTAGAAGATCCGCCCGAAGTGCTCCCGGTCCGGGAACACCTCGTCCTGCATGGGCAGGAAGGCCCCGCCCGAGTCCACGAGATACAGACAGGGCAGCCGGTTCTCGAGGGCCACCTCCTGGGCCCGCAGATGCTTCTTCACCGTCATCGGGTAGTACGTGCCGCCCTTGACGGTGGCGTCGTTGGCGACGATCACGCACGCGCGCCCGCCGACCCGCCCGATCCCGGCGATGACCCCGGCCGCCGGGGCCTGCCCCTCGTACATGCCGTCGGCGGCGAGGGGGGCGAGCTCCAGGAAGGGCGAACCCGGGTCCAGGAGGGTGTCGACCCGGTCCCGGGGCAGCAGCTTCCCGCGCGCGGTATGGCGTGCCCTCGCCTTCTCCCCACCCCCCAGCCGGGCCGCGGCCAGCTTGCCGCGCAGCTCGTCGACGAGTGCGCGGTGCGCCGCCTCGTTGGCCCGCCAGGCCTCCGACGCGGGGTCTGCCGCGCTCGTCAGCTCCGGTGCCTGCTCCATCCTTGCGGTCCCCTCACCCAGTGATCGACTGTTAATGAGCGTTAACCATTTCCTTCAGGTTAACGACCGCTAACCTCCCTGTCTAGAATTGCCTTCATGGCCACGAGAACCGACGCCCCCACCCGTCGCGAGCAGATCCTCAGGGAGGCCGCGCGGCTGTTCGCCGAGCGCGGGTTCCACGGCGTGGGGGTGGACGAGATAGGCGCCGCCGTCGGCATCAGCGGGCCGGGGCTCTACCGGCACTTCCCGGGCAAGGACGCGATGCTCGCCGAGCTGCTGGTCGGCATCAGCGGCCGGCTGCTGACCGGAGCGAAGCTGCGCCTGGCGGAGGCCGACGGCGTATCGCCCGAGGCGTTCCTCGACTCGCTCGTCGAGGGCCATATCGACTTCGCCCTCGACGACCGTCCTCTGATCACCCTGCACGACCGTGAGCTGGACCGCCTCCGTGACAGCGACCGCAAGCTGGTCCGCCAGCTCCAGCGGCAGTACGTCGAACTGTGGGTGGAGGCCCTGCGTGCCGTGTATCCGGGCCTCGCCGAGCCGACCGCCCGTTCCGCGGTGCACTCCGTCTTCGGCCTGCTGAACTCCACCCCGCACCTCGGCCGACCGGGTTCCCTGCCGGGCCGCGCGGCCACCGCGGCCCTCCTGCACCGGATGGCGCGGGGGGCCTTCGCGGCGGCAGTGGAGTGACGAGCGTTACCCCCGCCCCACCCTGGACGCTCTTCGTACTCGCCGGTACGGTTGTTCTCTGAGCAAGCGCTTAGCCATGGGGTCGCAGCCATCAATGGAGCACCCCGACGGCGAGCAACCACATCCGCGAGAGCGGCGCCGGCTTAGGCGCAGAGAGGGGCCGGCGGTGCGCCGCACGGTGTTCAACGAGGATCACGAGGCGTTCCGGGAGACCCTCCGGGCGTTCATCGAGGCCGAGGTCGTTCCCGTCTACGACGAGTGGTTCGCGGCCGGCCAGGCGCCGCGCGACTTCTACTACAAGCTCGCCGAGCTCGGCGTCTTCGGCATCCGCGTCGACGAGGAGTACGGCGGCGCCGGCATCGACTCGTACAAGTTCGAGGCCGTGCTGTACGAGGAGACCGCCCGCGCGGGTGTCTCCTTCGGCGGCTCCGGTGTGCACGTGCTGCTCGGTCTGCCCTACCTCAAGCTGCTCGCCACCGACGAGCAGAAGAAGCGCTTCCTGCCGAAGTTCGTCTCCGGCGAGGAGATGTGGGCGATCGCGATGACCGAGCCGGGCACCGGCTCCGACCTCGCGGGCATGAAGAGCACCGCCAAGCTCTCCGAGGACGGCACGCACTACGTCCTCAACGGCTCCAAGACCTTCATCACCGGTGGCGTGCACGCCGACCGCATGATCGTCTGCGCCCGTACCTCCGCGCCCACCGCCGAGGACCGCCGCCACGGCATCTCCCTCTTCGTGGTGGACACCAAGGCCGAGGGCTACTCGGTCGGCCGCAAGCTGGACAAGCTCGGCCTGAAGACCTCCGACACCGCCGAGCTGGCGTTCGTCGACGTCAAGGTGCCCGTAGAGGACCTGCTCGGCGAGGAGAACAAGGGCTTCTACTACCTCGGCCACAACCTCGCCTCCGAGCGCTGGGGCATCGCCTACGGCGCGTACGCGCAGGCCAAGGCCGCCGTCCGGTTCGCCAAGCAGTACGTGCAGGAGCGCGTGGTCTTCGGCAAGCCGGTCGCGCACTTCCAGAACACCAAGTTCGAGCTGGCCGCCTGCCAGGCCGAGGTGGACGCGGCCGAGGCCGTCGCCGACCGCGCCACGGAGGCCCTGGACGCGGGCGAGCTGACCCCGGCCGAGGCCGCCAGCGCCAAGCTGTTCTGCACCGAGGTCGCCCACCGGGTGATCGACCGCTGCCTCCAGCTGCACGGCGGCTACGGCTTCATGAACGAGTACCCGATCGCCCGCCTGTACGCGGACAACCGCGTCAACCGCATCTACGGCGGCACCAGCGAGATCATGAAGTCGATCATCGCGAAGGACATGGGTCTGTAAGCAGCCCGCAACTACGGGCCGCTACAACTAGACGCCATGAGCCAGGCACTACAGGATCTCCTCGATCTGCTCGACATCGAGCAGATCGAGGAGAACATCTTCCGCGGCCGGTCCCGGTCCGCCGTCGTCCCGCGCGTCTTCGGCGGGCAGGTGGCGGCGCAGGCACTGGTCGCCGCCGGGCGGACGGTCCCCGAGGACCGGCTCGCCCACTCCCTGCACGCGTACTTCCTGCGCATGGGCGACCCGGGCGCGCCCATCGTCTACACGGTCGACCGGATGAACGACGGCCGGTCCTTCACCGCGCGCCGCGTCGTCGCCGTCCAGCACGGACAGCCGATCTTCGCGCTGTCCGCCTCCTTCCAGCGCCACGAGGAGGGCTTCGACCACCAGACCCCCATGCCGCCCGCCCCGGACCCGGCCACGCTGCCGACCTCCGAGGAACGGCTGCGCGGCTACGCCCACCTCGATCCCGAGGTCGTCGAGAGGTTTCTGGAGGCCCGCGAGGCGGTCGATCTGCGCTATGTCGACGAGCCGCCGTACGGCCGGTTCGGCGCGCCGCGCGAGCCGCACTCCCAGGTCTGGTTCCGCGCCAACGGCAAGCTGGCCGACGACCCGCTCCTGCACGTCGTCCTCGCCACCTACGTCTCCGACATGACGCTCCTCGACTCGGTCCTGCTCGCGCACGGGCGCGGCGGCTGGGCGGTCGGTGACGTGGTGGGGGCGTCCCTGGACCACGCGATGTGGTTCCACCGCCCGTTCCGCGCCGACGAGTGGCTCCTCTACGACCAGGAGTCGCCCTCCGCGCACGGCGGCCGGGGCCTCGGCCAGGCCCGCATCTACACCCAGGACGGGCGGCTCGCCGTCTCGGTGATCCAGGAGGGTGTGGTCCGCGCCCCCCGGGGCGACTGAGCACCCGGCGCCGCACCCGCGCGTGCGGCGCCCCGGGGATCGCTCCCCGGCCGGACCAGGCCCTAGTCGGTCAGTCCCGCCTCCGCCAGCAGGTACGCCGTCATCACGTCGTAGTGGCGCGGGCTGACGACGTGGTCGTCGAGGGGGACCGCCACCTGGACGGTGCCCTCCGACTCGGCGATGAACAGCGCCGGGTCGTTGCAGTCGGCGTAACCGACGGAGTCGACGCCGTGCTGCCCGGCGTAGCCCGCCCAGCCGTGGTCGGCGACGACCAGGTCGGGCAGCGGCCGGCCGTCGCGTTCGAGCGCGGTGAGGATGGCCTTCATCGGCTCGCCCGAGTGGGTGTGCCAGAGCGTGGCGCCGTGTTCGAGGACCGCCACGTCGGCCAGCTGCCAGACGTACCCCTCGTCCGTCTGGAGCCCCTCCGGGATGACGACGATCTCGCAGCCGGCCGCGCGCAGGGCGGCGGCGGTGGCCCGGTGCACGTCGAGGAGACCACCGGGGTGGCCGGTGGCGAAGAGGACCCGCTGGCGTCCCTCGGCCGCCTTGCGCAGCCGGGCCGCGAGCCGGTCCAGGCCGTCGACCGTCAGCTCGGGGTCGATGGTGTCCTGGCCGTAGCGGTACTCGGGATCGTCGTTCACGCCGACCCGCTCGGCCATCACCGCGAGCACGTCCTGCTCGTCGGTCCAGCGGTCGCCGAGTTCCAGGCCGAGCCAGAAGTTGCGGACACCGTTGGCGAGCTGGCGGTAGTGGGAGAGGTTGTTCTCGCGGGGCGTGGCGACGTCCCCGGCGATACGGGTTCTGACGAGGTGGTCGACGAGTTCGGCGCGGCTGGGCGTCCCGGGTATCGGCATGGTTTCCATTGTGAGGCAGCGGGCGGTGCGCGTCTGTGCTGTTCCGGACGCTGGGACACGCGTCACTCACTGTTGTTTCAGGGCGAACCACAGCTCCATCCGGACGTCCGGATCGTCCAGGTCGGTCCCCAACAGGGCCGCGCAGCGGGCGATCCGCTGCCGCACGGTGTTGCGGTGCACGGACAGCGCCACCGCCGTACGGTCCCAACTGCCGTGCAGGGAGAGCCAGGTGCGCAGCGTCTCGAGCAGCGCGGCGCTCGCTGCGCCCGCCCGGATCGGGGCGAGGAGCGCCCGGGCGTGGGCCCGGGCCTCGTCGTCGGGCACCAGGTCCCGCAGTCCGGCCCCGGAGCCGTGCCGGACGAGCGCCGTGCGGGTGGCGCGCGCCCGGGCCAGCGCGCGGGCCGCCTGCGCGTCGGCGGCCGGCCAGTCGGCGGGGGCCGCGTCCGCGCTGACGCCGAGGGCCCAGCCCGGCTGCGGCTGCGGCGGGCCGTCGGCCGGGACGAGGACCCGTACGACGTCGTGCGCGAGGTCGACCAGCGGTGATCCGAGGCCGGCGCCCAGCGCGGAGGCCGCCACCGGGTCGACGGCCTGCGCGTCTGGACGGGCGTGCACGACGAACCACCGCTCGCCCCCCAGCAGCGGGGCCACCTCGGCGGGCGCGGCCCCCAGCAGCAGCCGCACGAGCGCCGACGAGCGGGCGGCCCCCGAGCCGCTCTGGTGTTCGCCGGTGAGGAGCGAGAGCAGGACGGCGGCGACGGAGGCGATGGTGTGGTCCCCGGGGTCCCGCCGGGGGGCCGCCACCCCGAGCACGAACCCGCGGCCGGCCCCGAGCGCGTAGGCGGCGAGCTGGGTCCCGTCGGGGGCGGTGTCGCTGGCGGTGACGGAGGCGCGGGAGAGGAGGAGGCGGGCGAGCCCGGCGAGGGGGGCGTCCGCGGACGTCCGCCCCGCCCCCGCGATCTCCGTCCCCTCCGGCCCGTACAGCACCGCGCGCCCCCCGACCCGCTGGGCGAGCTGCCGCAGGACGGACGGGACCGGGTCCGGGCGGGAAGCGGCGGCCGCGAGGCTCTGCTGGGCCTCGGTCACCCGGCGCAGCTCGGCGGTGCGGGCCCGTTCCATCAGCTGCCAGACCGCGCGGGCCACGGCCGAGAACGTCGTCTGCGGCGGCACCTCCAGGAGCGGCAGCTCGTACGCCTCGCAGGCGGCGACCAGCGCCCTCGGTACGGTGTCGTGCACCGGCGCGACCCCGAACCCGAGCGCCGCGCCGCCCGCGGCGACGATCCGCGAGACGTAGTCGTCGAAGTATGTTCCCGACCCGGCCGCCTCCGGGATGTGCACGCCCGCCGTCAGCAGCAGCTCGCCGCCCAGCAGGTACGGGTACGGGTCGGCCATCTCCGAGGTGTGTGCCCCGTGCAGCACGGTGCCGGGATCGGCGGGCCCGGCGATCTGCCGCAGGGCGAGGTCCTCGCGGGCCAGCAGGGCGGCGAGCGGGACCGATGGGGTGGGTGGTACGGCGGGGGCCACGGGAGGTACAGCGGGCTCCGGCACTATGGACGTTCCCTCCACTGGGCACGGATCGAGTGGATGAAACGTACACTTCCAGGGCACTTTTCGGCCACCTAGGGTCAACTCCCGAACCACCTCAGCCATCGAGAAGGGTGGGCCCCCATGGCCGTCGACTACACCGTGATCGCCGTCTATCTGGCCGGCATGCTGGCCATGGGCTGGTGGGGCATGCGCCGCGCCCGCTCGAAGAGCGAGTTCCTCGTCGCCGGGCGCCGCCTCGGGCCCGTCATGTACTCCGGCACCATGGCGGCGATCGTCCTCGGCGGCGCGTCCACCATCGGTGGCGTGGGTCTGGGATACCAGTACGGGCTGTCCGGCGCCTGGATGGTGTTCACCATCGGCCTGGGGCTGCTCGCCCTCTCCGTCTTCTTCTCGGCCCGGATCGCCCGCCTCAAGGTCTACACGGTCTCCGAGATGCTGGACCTGCGCTACGGCGGCCGGGCCGGTGTGATCTCGGGCGTGGTCATGTGGGCGTACACCCTGATGCTCGCCGTGACGTCGACCATCGCCTACGCCACCATCTTCGACGTCCTCTTCGACATGAACAGGACCGTCGCGATCGTCCTCGGCGGCTCGATCGTCGTCGCGTACTCGACGCTCGGCGGCATGTGGTCGATCACCCTCACCGACATGGTGCAGTTCGTGGTGAAGACGATCGGCGTGCTCCTGCTGCTGCTGCCGATCGCGGTGGTCAGGGCGGGCGGCTTCGGCGAGATGAGGGCGATGCTGCCGACCGGCTACTTCGACCCGCTGGGCATCGGCGGCGAGACCATCTTCACCTACGTGCTGATCTACACGTTCGGCATGCTCATCGGCCAGGACATCTGGCAGCGCGTGTTCACCGCCCGCGGCGACCGGACGGCGAAGTGGGGCGGCACGGTCGCGGGCACCTACTGCCTCGTGTACGCCCTCGCCGGCGCCGTCATCGGCACCGCGGCCAAGGTGCTCTACCCGAACCTCGCCTCCGCCGACGCCGCCTTCGCGACGATCGTCAAGGACGAACTCCCGGTCGGCGTGCGGGGACTGGTGCTGGCCGCCGCGCTCGCCGCGGTGATGTCGACCTCGTCCGGCGCGCTGATCGCCTGCGCGACCGTCGCCAACAACGACATCTGGTCCCGGCTGCGGGGCGTCGCCGGCGCCGACGGCGAGGAGCGCGACGAGGTCAGGGGCAACCGCCTGTTCATCCTCCTGATGGGCGTCGCGGTGATCGTCACGGCGATCGCCCTGAACAACGTCGTCGAGGCGCTGACGGTGGCGTACAACCTGCTCGTCGGCGGACTGCTGGTGCCCATCCTCGGCGGACTGCTCTGGAAGCGCGGCACGGTCCAGGGCGCCCTCGCCTCCGTCGTGGCCGGCGGCGTCGCGGTGATCGGCCTGATGGCCGGCTACGGCATCCTCGCCAACGAGCCGGTCTACTACGGCCTCCTCGCCTCCCTGGCCGCCTACCTCGCCGTGTCCCTGGCGACCCCGGCCACCGACCCCGCCGTACTGGCCGCCTGGCGCGAGCGACTGGCCGGACGGACCCCCGAGACGGCCGGAACCTCCCCCGTCCCGGTGTCCCGGTAGACGTCCCAGTACAGTCGTACGAGTAGTAGTACATACGCGACGAAGCGTAAGAAAGAGAGCATTTCCATGAGTGGCAACGAGACGCCCCGCGGCCCCGTCGACTCCTCCCGCGTCCCGCGGTACGCCGGCCCCGCGACCTTCGCCCGGCTGCCCCGCCTCGACGAGGTCGGCCGCGCCGACGTCGCCGTGGTGGGCGTGCCGTTCGACTCGGGCGTCTCGTACCGGCCGGGCGCCCGCTTCGGCGGCAACGCGATCCGCGAGGCGTCCCGGCTGCTGCGGCCGTACAACCCGGCGCAGGACGCGTCCCCCTTCGCCCTCGCCCAGGTGGCGGACGGCGGCGACATCGCGGTGAACCCGTTCAACATCCACGAGGCCGTGGAGACGATCGAGGCGGCGGCCGACGACCTGCTCGGCACCGGAGCCCGCCTGATGACCCTGGGCGGCGACCACACCATCGCGCTGCCGCTGCTGCGCTCGGTCGCGAAGAAGCACGGACCCGTGGCCCTGCTCCACTTCGACGCGCACCTCGACACCTGGGACACGTACTTCGGTGCGGAGTACACCCACGGCACGCCGTTCCGCCGGGCCGTGGAGGAGGGCATCCTCGACACCGAGGCCCTCTCCCACGTCGGCACCCGCGGCCCGCTGTACGGCAAGCAGGACCTGACCGACGACGAGAAGCTCGGCTTCGGCATCGTCACCTCGGCGGACGTGTACCGGCGCGGTGCCGACGAGGTCGCCGACCAGCTGCGGCAGCGCATCGGCGACCGCCCCCTCTACATCTCCATCGACATCGACTGCCTCGACCCGGCGCACGCCCCCGGCACCGGGACCCCGGAGGCGGGCGGCATGACCTCGCGCGAACTCCTGGAGATCCTGCGCGGCCTGGCCTCGTGCAACCTGGTCTCGGCGGACGTCGTCGAGGTGGCCCCCGCGTACGATCACGCGGAGATCACGTCGGTGGCCGCGTCCCACACGGCGTACGAACTGACCACGATCATGTCCCGACAGATTGCCGAGGCTCGCGCGAAGTGACTCACGACCACGACCTGGTGCTCCGGCCGACTCAGGCGCAGATCGACGCTGCTCTGAACCCTCCCGCCGGCCGCTCGGGCGGAGACCTGGTCGTGGAGACCCTGGCCGGGCTCGGCGCGACCACCGTCTTCGGGCTGCCCGGCCAGCACGCGCTCGGCATGTTCGACGCGCTGCGCCGCTCCTCGCTGCGGTACATCGGCCTGCGGGTGGAGAACAACGCGGGGTTCGCGGCGGACGCGTACGGCCGGATCACCGGCGAGGCGGCCCCGCTGCTGCTGTCGACGGGTCCGGGCGCGCTGACCTCGCTCGCGGCGCTCCAGGAGGCGGCGGCCGCCTCGGCACCGGTGCTGGCGATCAGCAGTCAGATCCCGACCGCCGGCCTGGGCGGCGGCCGCCACGGCTATCTGCACGAACTGCCCGACCAGGCGGCCTCGTTCCGTGGCGTGGTGAAGTCGGTCCACACCGTCCGCACCCAGTCGCAGATCCCGTCCGCGATCGAGGCGGCCTGGAAGTCCGCGCTGAGCGTGCCGCACGGCCCGGTGTGGGTGGAGATCCCGCAGGACGTGCTCCTCGGCCAGACGCGGATCCCGGTGGTCACCGGCGGCGACGCCTTCCCCGAAGAGCTGCCGCCGCGCCCCGAACTGACCGCCGTGGCGGCCGACCTGCTGTCGAAGGCGGCCCGCCCGGCGATCATCGCGGGCGGCGGAGTCGTACGGTCGGACGCCTCGGGCAAGCTGAAGCAGCTGGCGGAGGCCTTGCAGGCCCCGGTGGTCACCACGCCCGGCGGCAAGGGCGCCTTCCCCTGGACGCACCCCCTCTCGCTCCAGTCCTGGATCGAGGACCGGCACACCACGGACTTCCTCGAGGACGCGGACGTACTGCTGGTCGTCGGCTCCGGGCTCGGCGAACTCTCCTCCAACTACCACACGTTCAAGCCGCGGGGCCGGGTCGTCCAGATCGAGGCGGACCTGGGGAAGCTGGAGTCGAACCATCCGGCGCTCGGCATCCACGCGGACGCGCGACTGGCGTTGCAGGCGCTGCTCGAGACGGTGGAGCCGGTGGCGGAGCGGGCCCGGCCGGAGGCCGCCGAGCGCGTCCGCGAGGTCCTCACGAAGGTCGCCGAGCGCCTCGCCGCCCAGGAACTCACCCTGGAGCAGGAGGTGTTGGCGTCGGTCCGCAAGGCGCTCCCGGCCGACTCCCCGTCCTTCTGGGACATGACCATCCTCGCCTACTGGGCCTGGTCGGCCTTCGACGCGAAGGGCCCCAACCACATGCACTCGGCCCAGGGCGCGGGCGGCCTGGGCTACGGCTTCCCGGCGGCGCTGGGCGCGGCGGCGGCCGACCCGACCCGCCCGGTGCTGGCGGTGTCGGGGGACGGCGGCGCCCTGTACTCGATCGCGGAGCTGGCGACGGCCCGGCAGTACGACCTGAACGTCACCTGGCTGATCGTCGACGACGGCGGTTACGGCATCCTGCGCGAGTACATGACCGACGCCTTCGGCGAGCCCACGGCCACCGAACTGACCCGGCCGGACTACGTGGCCCTGGCGGAGTCCTTCGGGGTACCGGGGGTGCGGACGTCTGCGCAGACCCTGGAGGCGGACCTGGCGAAGGCCTTGTCCACGCCCGGCCCCTCGGTGGTCCTCCTCCCGGCGGTGCTGCGGATGTTCGCGCCCACGCACCTGTCCTAGGCAAGGCCGTTGATACGGTCCCGCCATGTCTGAAGCACACGGATCACCCGGCCCCGTCACCGCCGACGACGTGCAGGAGGCGGTCCGGTCGGCGGTGGCCGCCCTGCGCGGGGCCGATGCGGCCGACTGGGACGCCAAGGCCGGTTCCCTGGACTGGAGTTGCTGGGAGACCGTCGAGCATCTGGCCGACGACCTGTTCGCCTACGCCGCCCAACTGGGCCCTCGGGGCGGGCCGTCGGACACCGAGGTGCCCTTCGTGTGGCGCGCGGAGCGGCCCGGCGCGCCGGCGAACGTCGTCTTCGCCGACCGGACGGCCGGGGCGGCCGGACTCGCGCAGGTGCTGGAGGCCTGCGGGGCGCTGCTGACCGCCATGGTGCGGACGACGCCGGCGGGCGTCAGGGCGCACCACGTCTTCGGCGTCTCCGACCCCGAGGGGTTCGCCGCCATGGGGGTCGTCGAGACGCTGGTGCATCTGCACGACGTCGCCGAGGGGCTCGGTCTCCGGTGGGAGCCGGACGCCGGACTGTGCGACCGGGTGCTGGCGAGGCTCTTCCCGGACGCCCCGGCCGGCACCGACCGGTGGCCCACCCTGCTGTGGGCCACCGGCCGGGGAGAGCTCCCGGGGCAGGCGCGTCTCACCCGGTGGCGTTGGTACGGCGCTCCCCGCGGCGAGGGCGAGCGGTAGGGCTCAGCAGGCGCCCGGGCCCACCGCGTCGATCCGGCCTCCGAAGTCGCCCAGGTAGCGGGTGCGGTAGTCGGCGTTGAAGACGTTCCGCTTCTCCACCGGGCCCCAGTTGATGAAACAGGCGCGGGTACTGGAGACGAAGGAACCCACGTGGTCGTGGAGGGCGGGCGGCATGTCGCGGTAGCCGCTGCGGGCGGTCCACTCCCAGCTGCTGCCGCGGAAGTTCTCGCCGCTGTAGAAACAGATCGATCCGTCGGGACAGGACGGCGCCGCGGCCGCCGCCGAGGCGCTCTGGACAGGCAGGGTGAGGGCGGTCAGGGCGAGAGCGGCGGCGAAGGACCAGGCGCGAAGCTTCATGAACGTCTCCGGGAAGGGAGTCGGGATCGCTCCCGGCGGATCTGCCGAGGCGCCCCCAGCCTCGCGTCCGGGCCGGCCGACATGCCCGGGACGAAGATCCGACTTCACCGGTGTGAGGGAACTAGTCGTTCCATCACACCGACTCCTCCGGCGTGCGTGCCCCGGCACGCGGAGAGGGGCTGAACCTCCCTGTCGGCACGGGAAGTTCAGCCCCTCCACGGTCGCGCCGCGGGTCCTACCAGATCGCCTCGACCCACTCCGGGTGGTCGATGAACGGGTTGCGGTTGTGCTGGTAGGTGTCGTAGATGACCTGGTTGCGCTTCTCCTCGAAGGCGCTCGGCGGGTCCGCCTCGTTCCACGCCTTGAGGACGGAGAGCTTGCCCATGTAGGGGTTGCTGCCGTTGCCCACCTTCTCGTTGGGCTCCAGGTTGGCGAAGCCGTCGTCACCCTCGTAGCGCACGGCCATGTAGAGGATCATGCGGGCCACGTCGCCCCGGTCCGCGGCGCGCGGCGCGAAGGAGTCGGAGTCGACGGTGCTGCCGCCGCCGTTGGTGACCGCGCTGCCGCCGTTGTCGAAGTCCAGGTTGCCGCGGATGCTGTTGACCTGGACGTCCGCGGGACGCAGGTGGTGCAGGTCCGTGCCCGGACCGGTCACCTCGCCGAAGTCGCCGTGGGACTTGGCCCAGGTGTGCTCGCGGTTCCAGTCGCCGACGTCACCGCCGTTGAGGGACTTGGCTCGCGAGACACCGCTGTACAGCAGGATGACGTTGCTGCTGTTGTTCGGGTCCTGGTCGGTGGCCTTCAGAGCGTCCCAGACCGCGGAGTACGAGATCTTCGTCTGGCTGCTGATGATCGTGTGCAGCGAGGACTTCAGGCTCGTACCCGTCTTGCCGACCGCGTTCTTGTAGTACGTCGCGTCGTAGGCCGTCGTGGTCGCCGCGGCGGGGGTCGCGGTGAGCGCGGGCGCGGTGAGACCGACCAGGACGGCAGTGGTGGCAAGCGCCACCGACTTCCATCGGCGTATGCGTGTCGCCAGCATGTGGGGTGTCCGATCTACGCGGGTTGATTGGAGGCGGCAATCGGGAGAGTGACATGCACATGCGGTCATGGCAATGAATCTGACATGTCCATCAGGTGACGGGAACCGGCAAATTGCCCCTTGTCTACGCGAGTTGAACGCGCTTTCTTACGACGAAACGGCCCCCGACGGTGAAGTCGGGGGCCGCTGCGGACCGTTGGGCCGTGCGGGTCAGCTCACGTCCGAGGCGTCCAGCCGGTAGACCGTCGACTGGTTGCTCTGCGACGAGGTGTCCGTACCCGAGGCGTCCGAGCCGGAGGTCGCCGAGCCGGACGCGGACGCGGACGCGGAACCGGAGCCGGACGCGGAACCCGAGCCGGACGCGGAGCTCGACGTCGAGCTGTAGGCGCTCTCCGGCACCGCCGTGCCGTTCTTCTGCACCCAGGCGGTGATCTCCTGGTTCAGGCTGCTGTTGCCGCCCATACCGCCGCCGCCGAGCTGGATGTAGTGCAGCTCGCCCTTCTTCACCAGTTCCTTGAGCTTGGCGAGGGTCATCGCCTGGTCGCTGCCGGTGAAGCCCCACATGGAGATGACGGGCTTGCCGCTGCTGAGGATCATCTGGCCCGCGCTCTGCGAGTTGGAGACCGCGATCAGCCAGGTGGCGCCGTCCTGGTGCTTCTCCAGGTACGAGATGAGCTCGCTGTCGGCGCCGCCCTGGGCGCCGCCGCCCATACCGCCGCCGCCACCGGTACCGCCGCCGGGGCCACCACCGGTGCCGCCGCCCGGAGCCGTGCCGCTCTCGCCGCCGCCCTGGCCGCCGCTCGGCGCGCCGCTGGGTGCGCCGCCGCCCTGCGGGAGTTCGCCGTTGCCGCCGCCCGGCGTCATCTGGCCATTGCCGCCGCCGGGGAACTCGCCGCCCGCCTGGCCGCCCTGCTGGGTGCCGCCGGGCGCCTGGCCGCCGGGGCCGCCGTTGCCGCCGCCGAAGCCGCCCCGGCCACCGCCGCCGCCGGGACCGCCCATGCCGCCACCGGTGGACGGACCCGCGGTCGGGTTGGTGCCGCCCATCATGCCGCTGGAAGAACCGAAGGCCGGCGAGGCGGCGTACGCCGTCGGACCGGCGAGGGCCGCCACGATCGCCGCGGCGACGGACGCGCCGAGCAGCCGGGCCCTGACGCCGGAGCTCGCGGAGCGCAGTACGAACAGGCCCACGATCGCGAGGACCATGACCACACCGACGACCGGCCACAGCCAGGTGTTCCAGCCGGTGGCGCGCCGCAGCAGCACGATCGCCCAGACGCCGGTGACCGCGAGCCCCGCGGGCAGCACCCACGACCAGCGGGCGTCACCGCCGCGCAGGGCACGCCACAGCATGACCCCGCCACCACCGCACAACGCCGCGATGCCCGGGGCGAGCGCGGTCGTGTAGTAGGGGTGCATGGTGCCCTCGGCCATGGCGAAGGTCAGGTAGTGCAGCACCAGCCAGCCGCCCCACAGCACCAGCGCGGCGCGGGTGGGGTCGGTGCGCGGGGCCCGGCCGCGCAGCACCAGGCCGGCGACGAGCGCGATGCCCGCGAAGGGGATCAGCCAGGAGATCTGGCCGCCGAGGACGTCGTTGAACATCCGGCCGATGCCCGCGGTCCCGGCGAAGGATCCGCCGCCTCCGCCGCCCCCGCCGTTGCCCTCGCCGCCGAGGACCCGGCCCAGGCCGTTGTAGCCCATGATCAGGTCCCAGGCGCTGCCGTCGGTCGAACCGCCGATGTACGGCCGGTCGTCGGCGGGCACCAGGGACACCGCCGTCGCCCACCAGAAGCTGGCGACGGCCAGTGCCACGGCGGCCAGCGCCAGGTTCACGGCCCTCTTCCTCCAGCCCAGCCGCGACGCGTACAGGTACACGGCGAAGACGGCCGGCAGGGCGATGTAGCCCTGGAGCATCTTGGTGTTGAAGGCGAGCCCGAAGCAGACCGCGGAGCCGAGGAGCGGCAGCAGCCGGTCGTCGCGGGTGGCGCGCAGGGCGAGGGCCGCGCCGGCCACCATCAGCAGGACGAGGACGGTGTCCGGGTTGTTGTCGCGGTTGATGGCGACGGTGATCGGCGTCAGCGCGAGCACGAGGGCCGCGACGGCGGCGGCCGCGTGCCCGAAGACCCGCTTCACCGAGGAGTGCAGGATCCAGATCGTGCCCAGCGCCGCCGCGACCTCCGGCAGCATCATCTGCCAGGTGCCGAACCCGAGGATCCGGCAGGACAGACCCATGATCATGAGCGCGAACGGCGGCTTGTCGACGGTGATGAAGTTCCCGGCGTCCAGCGAGCCGAAGAACCACGCCTTCCAGCTCTGCGTACCGCTGTAGATCGCGGAGCTGTAGAAGCTGTTGAGGCTCGACCCGGACAGGTTCCAGGAGTACAGCACGCCCGCCAGGATCATGATCGCGATCAGCGCGGGCAGCGACCAGCGCGGCGCCCTGTCCGGCGGGGGCGCCGCGGGGGCCGTCTCGGAGGTCGTCGGCGGTGACCGGTCCGGGGACACGGCAGGGGGCACGGTCGGGTGGGGGAGTGGATCGGTGGCAGATGTCACCCTGCGCATGCTGTACGGCCGTTGTGGGTGGTCGCTGTGGCCGAGCTGGCCGCCGCCTGTGAGAACGCACAGGCCGCGGTAACGCGTTGCCCAGGCTTTCCCCAACACCCGAGGTGACGCACGCAACCTTCGCGACGCACACAACCTCGGCGATGCGTACAACCTTTCGTACGAACTTGTGTGTCAACAGGTCATGACTCACCGGACACGAAGAAGCAGAAGACTGCTCGGCGCCGGGCTCACCGCCGGCGTCCTCATAACCGGGGTGGCGGCCGCCGCGCCCGCCGCGGCCGCCACCCCCACCGTGAGCTGTACGTCGGCCAAGGCCGGGCTCGCGGCCAAGCTGAAGAAGGACATCACCGCCGCACTGGCGAACCGCAAGGGCACGGTCGCCGTCGGCCTTTACGACCGCACCACCAACACCACCTGCACCCTGCGCGCCTCCACCGCCTTCGACTCGGCCAGCGTCGTCAAGGTCACCGTCCTGTCCGCGCTGCTGTGGGACGCGCAGAAGACCGGCCGGGCGCTGACCAGCCGTGAGAAGACCCTCGCCACGGCCATGATCACCAAGTCGGACAACGCCTCCACCTCCACCCTGTGGAAGCAGCTCGGCACGACGAAGATCAAGAACTTCCTGACGGCCGCGAAGATGACGCAGACCAAGCCGGGCGCGAACGGCTACTGGGGCCTGACCCAGATCACCGTCACCGACCAGCAGAAGCTGCTGAAGCTGCTGACCGCCAAGAACACGGTCCTGACCGACGCCTCGCGCGCCTACGTCAACACGCTGATGGGCAAGGTCGTCTCCGCGCAGCGCTGGGGCACCCCCTACGGGAGGCCGGCCGGGGTCAGCTGGCACGTCAAGAACGGGTGGCTGTCGCGCGCCACGCACGGCTGGCGGGTGCACAGCGTCGGCACCTTCAAGGGCGGCGGCCACGACTACGTCATGACCGTCCTCACCCACGGCAACAGCACCATGAACTACGGCATCACGACCATTCAGGGCGTCGCCAAGGTCATCCACAAGGACCTGGCCGCCTCCTGAACGAGCCTTTACGCGGTGTCCCACCGCACGTCACCGACCCGGCCTACGGTGACGCCCATGCGCCTGCGAACCGTACTCGCCACCCTCACCGCCGGCCTGGCGGCGGCCACCACTCTCACCGCCGCCGGGCCCGCGAACGCCCACCCGGCCACCGGCACAGCCACGCACGCCGTCGCCAACACGGCCACGGGCAAAGCCTGTTCACCGGCCGTCTCACTCGACGGCTTCTCCGACGCCCTCGACAAGACGACCTTCGACGGCACCTTCGTCGGCAACTTCTCCGCGCTCGCCCTGGACCGGGACGGCTCCCTCGCGGCCCTCTCCGACCGCTCCTCGCTCTTCGGCCTGGACGCGAAGACCCTCGCCCCGGAGTCGGTCGTCCCGCTCGCCGACGAGAGCGGCGCCGCACTCGACAGCGAGGGTCTCGCCATCGACGGTGACGGCACCCGTCTGATCACCTCCGAGACCGAGCCGTCCATCCGCCGCTACAGCCGCGACGGCAGGATCCTCGACCGCCTCCCGGTCCCGTCCTCGCTCCTCGTCGCCCCGGCCGGCCGCGCCACGTCCAACCAGACCTTCGAGGGCCTGACGCTGCTGCCCGGCGGACGGACCCTCCTCGCGTCGATGGAGTACGCGATCTCCGGCGACAGCGCGGGCATCGTCCGTTTCCAGACCTGGCGGCGGCAGCACGGCGGGTTCGCGCTCTCGGCCCAGTACGCCTACCGCGCCGACTCCGGCCTCGGTGTCCCCGAGGTCCAGGCCCTGCCCGACGGCCGGCTCCTCGTCCTGGAGCGCGGCTTCACCACCGGCGTCGGCAACACGGTCCGCCTCTACCTGGCCGACCCCCGCCACGCCACGGACACCGGCGGCATCCCGGACCTCACCGGCCAGGGCGGCGTGCGCCTGGTGAACAAGACGCTCCTCGCCGACATCGTGAACTGCCCGTCACAGGGAGCGACCGCCAAGCAGCCCCAGCCGAACCCGCTGCTCGACAACATCGAGGGCATGGTGATCACCGGCCGCGCCAAGGGCCGCCTGGAGGTGCTCCTGGTCAGCGACGACAACCAGAACGCGGCCCAGACGACCCGCTTCTACCGGCTGCGCGTACGCGTCTGACGACGTCCGGCCGCCGCTGACCGGCTGTGACCGTACGTCCCCGATTGTTGCGGAGGGATGAAATCCGCTTCCTTCGGCGTTGGTGCCTTCCGGCAGACCAGGACGACTGGGACGACAGGAAGGCGCCGGCGTGGCAGTGCAGCAGGGGGAGCAGCAGCGAGGCTGGGCGCGCAGACTGGCCGGGTACGCCTGGCGCCACCCGACGAACGTCGTGCTCGCGCTCGGCTCCTCGCTCGCCGGCATGGCCGTCCTGGCACTGGTCCCGCTGGTCACCAAGGTGATCATCGACGATGTGATCGGTGACCACAGCCGGGACATGGGCCCCTGGGCCGGAGCCCTGATCGCCGCCGCCGTCCTCGTCTACGTCCTCACCTACGTCCGCCGCTACTACGGCGGACGCCTCGCCCTCGACGTCCAGCACGACCTGCGGACCGAGATGTTCGAGACGATCACCCGCCTCGACGGCCGGCGCCAGGACGAGCTGTCCACCGGCCAGGTCGTGGGCCGCGCCACCAGCGACCTCCAGCTCATCCAGGGTCTGCTCTTCATGCTCCCGATGACGATCGGGAACCTGCTCCTCTTCCTGATCTCCCTGGTCGTCATGGCCTGGCTGTCCCTCCCGCTCACCCTGGTCGCCCTCGCCGTGGCACCCGCCCTCGCGTACATCGCCAGGCGCAGCCGTACCAAGCTCCACCCCGCCACCTGGTACGCCCAGGCCCAGGCGGCGGGCGTCGCGGGCGTGGTCGACGGAGCCGTCAGCGGTGTCCGGGTCGTGAAGGGCTTCGGCCAGGAGGACCAGGAGACCGGCAAACTGCGCGAGGTGGGCCGCCGGCTCTTCGCCGGCCGGCTGCGCACGATCCGCCTGAACTCGGCCTACACCCCCGCCCTCCAGGCCGTCCCCGCCCTCGGCCAGGTCGCCATGCTGGCGCTCGGCGGCTGGCTGGCCGTGCGCGGCCACATCACCCTCGGCACCTTCGTCGCGTTCTCCACCTACCTCGCCCAGCTCGTCGGCCCGGTACGGATGCTCGCCGTGGTCCTCACCGTCGGCCAGCAGGCCCGCGCGGGCACCGAACGCGTCCTGGAGCTGATCGACACCGAACCGTCGATGAAGGACGGCACCAAGGCACTGCCCGCGGACGCCCCCGCCACCGTCGAGTTCGACGACGTGACCTTCGGCTACGACCCCGGCCGGCCGGTCCTCGACGGCCTCACCTTCGAGATCCGCCCCGGCGAGACCCTCGCGGTGGTGGGCTCCTCCGGCTCCGGCAAGTCCACCGTCTCCCTCCTGCTGCCCCGCTTCTACGACGTCGGCAGGGGTGCCGTCCTCATCGGCGGCCACGACGTCCGCGAGCTCACCCTCGACTCGCTGCGGGCCGCGATCGGCCTGGTCCCCGAGGACTCCTTCCTCTTCTCCGACACCGTCCGCGCCAACATCGCGTACGGCCGTCCCGAGGCCACCCAGGAGCAGATCGAGGCGGCCGCCCGCGCCGCCCAGGCCGACCGGTTCATCGCCGAGCTGCCCCACGGCTACGACACGACGGTCGGCGAGCACGGCCTCACCCTCTCCGGCGGCCAGCGCCAGCGGGTCGCGCTCGCCCGGGCGATCCTCACCGACCCGCGCCTGCTGGTCCTCGACGACGCGACCTCCGCCGTGGACGCGGCGGTCGAGCACGAGATCCACGAGGCGCTGAAACAGGTCATGCGGGGCCGCACGACCCTGCTCATCGCGCACCGCCGCTCCACCCTCAACCTCGCCGACCGCATCGCCGTCCTGGACGCCGGCCGCCTCGCCGACCTCGGCACCCACGAGGAGCTCCAGGAACGCTCCGCGCTCTACCGCCGGCTGCTCACCGACCCCGACGAGCTCGGCGGGGTCTCGCCCGGCCACGCCCAGCCCTCCCCCACTCTCGACTTCGCTCGAGAGGGGGGATCCCCATCGCCCGGCGAGGACACCTCCGTCCGCGACGAACTGGACGCCGAGTTCGACGCCGAGCGCGGGGTGACCCCCCGGCTGTGGACCGGCGACCGGGAGCCGAAGGACACCGCCCTCTCCGGGATGCCGGCCACCCCCGAGCTGCTCGCCCAGATCGAGGCGCTGCCGCCGCTCGTCGACACCCCCGACGTCGACGAGCGGCAGGCGGTCCGGCCGGAGGCGTCCTACGGCCTGCGCAGGCTGCTGCGCGGCTTCGGCGCGCCCCTTCTCGTCAGCCTCGCTCTGGTCGCCGTCGACGCCGGGACGAGCCTGCTGCTGCCGGTGATGATCCGGCACGGCATCGACCAGGGCGTGACCCGGGCGGCGCTGGGGGCCGTCTGGGCGGCCTCGCTGCTCGCGCTGCTCTCCGTACTGGTGCAGTGGGTCGCGCAGACCGGTGAGATCCGGATGACCGGCCGCACCGGCGAACGCGTCCTCTACACCCTCCGGCTGAAGATCTTCGCCCAGCTCCAGCGGCTCGGACTCGACTACTACGAGCGGGAACTGACCGGCCGCATCATGACGAGGATGACGACGGACGTCGACGCCCTCTCCACCTTCCTGCAGACCGGCCTGGTCACGGCCTTCGTCGCGATCGTCACCTTCTTCGGCATCATGGGCGCCCTGCTGGTCATCGACATACAGCTCGCGCTGGTCGTCTTCGCGACGCTCCCGCCCCTGGTCGTCGCCACGTACTTCTTCCGCCGGGCGAGCGTGAAGGCGTACGAGCTGGCCCGCGAGCGGGTGTCGACGGTCAACGCCGACCTCCAGGAGTCGGTGTCCGGGCTCCGGATCGTGCAGGCCTTCGGGCGCGAGCGGGACGGCGCGGCACGGTTCGCGGAGCGCAGCGACAGCTACCGCCAGGCGCGCATCCGGGGCCAGTGGCTGATCTCGATCTACTTCCCGTTCGTGCAGCTGCTGTCGTCGGTCGCGGCGGCGGCGGTGCTGATCGCGGGCGCCGGCCGGGTGGACGCGGCGACCCTCACCACCGGTGCGCTGGTCGCGTACCTCCTCTACATCGACCTGTTCTTCGCCCCCGTCCAGCAGCTCTCCCAGGTCTTCGACGGCTACCAGCAGGCGACCGTCTCCCTGGGCCGGATCCAGGAGCTGCTCCGGGAGCCGACCTCCACGAAGTCCGCCGACGAGCCGGAGGAGGTCCTCTCGCTGCGCGGCGAGATCGCCTTCGAGGACGTGCACTTCCAGTACGGCTCCGCCGACGAGCCCGAAGAGGCCCTGACCGGCATCGAGCTGCGCATCCCGGCCGGCCAGACCGTCGCCTTCGTCGGCGAGACCGGCGCGGGCAAGTCGACCCTGGTCAAGCTGGTGGCCCGCTTCTACGACCCCACCGGCGGCCGGGTCACCGTCGACGGCACCGACCTGCGCGCCCTCGATCTCACCTCGTACCGCCACCGGCTGGGCGTCGTCCCGCAGGAGGCGTATCTCTTCCCCGGCACCGTCCGCGACGCCATCGCCTACGGACGGCCCGACGCCACCGACGCCGAGGTGGAGGCGGCGGCCAGGTCGGTCGGCGCGCACGAGAGGATCGCCACCCTCGACGGCGGCTACCTCCACGAGGTCGCCGAGCGCGGCCGCAACCTCTCCGCCGGCCAGCGCCAGCTGATCGCGCTGGCCCGCGCCGAACTCGTCGACCCGGACGTCCTGCTCCTCGACGAGGCGACGGCCGCCCTCGACCTGGCCACGGAAGCCCAGGTCAACCAGGCCACGGACCGCCTCACCGGCCGCCGCACCACACTGGTCGTGGCCCACCGCCTGACCACCGCCGCCCGAGCGGACCGCGTCGTGGTGATGGATCACGGCCGGGTCGTCGAGGACGGCACCCATGACGCCCTCCTGGCCCTGGACGGCAGGTACGCCCGCCTCTGGCGCACCTTCGTCGGCGAGGACGAGCCCGCGGCGGTGTGAGGCGCCGCTCTGGTGGCCGGGTGGCCTTGGCGGCGGGTCGGCGCGCCGGACGGAGTCCGGCCGTCGTCCCGAAGCCCGGGAGGCCCGCCAGGGCCGAGCGGTGTGAGGGCGACAGTGGGAGGTTCAGCCCACGGCCGGGTCGTCGAGGACGGGACCCATGACGCCCTCCTGGCCCTGGACGGCAGGTACGCCCGCCTCTGGCGCACCTTCGTCGGCGAGGACGAGCCCGCGGCGGTGTGAGGGCAACCATTCGGCGTGTGTCGTGCGTCCGTACATCAGTACGGCGATCGTGAGTACGGCGGACGTGGGAGGGGCGGGTCTGTGGGCACAGGTGCGAGGAGCGTGGCGGTCCGGCGGCTGGTGCTCGGGCTGGTCGTGATGATCGTGTCGGCGCTGCTCGCCGTCGTCGCGCCGGGCAGCGCCCATGCCGCTACCTCCGCCGGGTCCTGCCCGGGCCGCAAGGTGCGGACCCTTCCCTTCTCCACCGGCTCCGTGCTGGTCTACAAGGGCAGCGGCTACGTCTGTGCCGTCACCGTCCAGAAGAACCCCGGCACCAAGCGGCTGATCTCGGTGAGCGTGCAGGCGCGCGGCCATGTCGCCGTGTCGAAGTCGCGGAAGGACACGCGCAGTTCCCCGCCGGCCAGGGTCTACGCCGGGCACCGGTGTGTGCGGGTGACGGGCGCGGTGGCCGGCGGTTCGTACCGCTCGGGCTGGATTCTCTGCTGAGCCGACCCGCGACGTGACGGCGCGGTACGTCAATCCCCTCTGGTGTGACGGGTGTTGCTCCGATAGCTTCCGGCGACGCACATCTGTCTCACAGGGAGGGTGCACGCGCATGCGCAAGGCGCTCAGATGGCTGCTGGCGCTCACGGTGCTCATAGGCACCTTGAGCACGGTGGCCACGGCAGGGGCGGCCACCGCCGCCGAGCCCAAGGCCACCGCCGGCACGGACATCAAGGACCGGCTCCTCGCCGTACCCGGTATGAGCCTGGTCGAGGAGAAGCCGTACCCCGGCTACCGCTACTTCGTCCTGAACTACACCCAGCCGGTGGACCACCGGCACCCCGCCAAGGGCACGTTCCAGCAGCGGATCACCGTGCTGCACAAGGACACCGCGCGCCCCACGGTCTTCTACACCGGCGGCTACAACGTCTCCACCACCCCCAGCCGCCGCGAGCCCACCCAGATCGTGGACGGCAACCAGGTCTCCATGGAGTACCGCTTCTTCACGCCTTCCCGCCCCGACCCGGCCGACTGGTCCAAGCTGGACATCTGGCAGGCGGCGAGCGACCAGCACCGCATCTTCAAGGCGCTGAAGAAGATCTACACCAAGAACTGGATCTCCACGGGCGGCTCCAAGGGCGGCATGACGGCGACGTACTACGAGCGCTTCTACCCCAAGGACATGGACGGCGTGGTGGCCTACGTGGCCCCGAACGACGTCGTCAACGACGAGGACTCCGCCTACGACCGCTTCTTCGCGGGCGTCGGCACCAAGGAGTGCCGCGACCGTCTGAACGCCGTACAGCGCGAGGCGCTGGTGCGCCGTGAGCCGCTGGAGAAGAAGTACGCGGACTACGCGGCGGCGGAGGGCTTCACCTTCACCACCATCGGCAGCCTGGACCGCGCCTACGAGGCCGTCGTACTCGACTACGTCTGGGGCTTCTGGCAGTACAGCCTGCTGTCCGACTGCGAGTCGATCCCGGCCGACGCGGCCACGGCGACGGACGACGAGATCTGGACGTCCATCGACGCGATCTCGGGCTTCTCGTTCTACACGGACCAGGGCCTGACCCCGTACACCCCGTACTACTACCAGGCGGGCACCCAACTGGGCTCCCCCACCATCCACTTCCCGTCCATCGAGAAGAAGTACATCCGCTACGGCTACCAGCCCCCGCGGAACTTCGTCCCGCGTGACATCACCATGAGGTTCCAGCCGTCGGCGATGCGCGACGTCGACACCTGGGTGAAGCACAACGCCCATCAGATGCTCTTCGTCTACGGCCAGAACGACCCGTGGGGCGCGGAACGCTTCCGGCTCGGCAAGGGCGCGAAGGACAGCTATGTCCTCACGGCCCCCGGCCTGAACCACGGCGCGAACGTCGCCGGTCTGGTCGCCGACCAGAAGGCGCTGGCCACGGCCCGGATCCTGGCCTGGGCGGGCGTCGCGCCGACCGCCGTCTCGCAGGCCCGGCCGCTGGCGAAGTTCGACGCGAAGCTGGACGTCCGGGACGTGGAGCGGGAGCCCGCGCTGCGTCCGTGACACCCACCGACTCGCCGCGCACAGCGGCCCCGACGGCCGGCCGGCTCACATACCGGTCGGCCGTCGTGCCGTTCACCGGTGGTGCGCAGTCCCGCCCCATCCCTCGAGCTGTGTAGCCGACCCGCGCGCCCTCTCCCGGGCGGCGACCACGTTGGAGACGGTCCGCATGGACACGGGGGCCGATCGGGTTCTCGGGGCAGCCGGCATCAGCCGTTCACGCCGGCCGGGCGCACGCAGGCCGCGCGGGAGGCTTTGCGCGTGGTGCGGGGGACACGCCCGGCGGTCGGCGTACGCCTAGTACGTCAGGCCGTGCCCGATCGGATACAGCACCTGCGTCGGATCGTCCGCCCGCCGCACGGGCACCGGCAGCTTCCCGCGCGGCCCGACCACCCCGGCGATCACCCGGGCGGCGGCCCGCAGTTCGACGTCGGTCCAGCAGTAGGCGGCCAAGCAGGCGCGAACGAAGGGGAGTTGGGCCACGTCGTACGGGTTGCGGACGGCCACCGCCACCACCGGCCGTCCGGTCGCCGCCAGTTGCCGCACCAGCGTCCGCTGTGCGTCGGCCGCCGTGACGTTGTAGGTCGCGACCACCACGGCGTCCGCCCCGCCCGCGGCCGTCACCGCCCCGGCGATCGTCTCGGCCGACGGGGCCATGCCCGTGGCCAGGGCCGTCGCCCTGAACCCCAGTGCGGTGAGGGCGCCGGCCAGGACACCGGTGGGCGGGCCCGTGGTGCCGGTGGGGGAGGCCGGGTCGGCACCGACCACCAGGAGCCGGGGGTGGGTCCGGGGCGAGAGCGGCAGCAGCGGTCCCTCGTTGACCAGCAGCGTCGTGGTCCGCTCGGCGATCCGGTCGGCCGCGGCGAGGTGCTCCGGCGCCCCGACCGTCCGCCCCGCGTCGGCCGGGCTGACGTACGGCTCGTCGAACAGACCCAGCCGTGCCTTCAGCCGCAGGATCCGCAGGACCGACGCGTCGAGCCGCCGCTCCGCGAGCTCCCCGTCCTGGACGGCCTTCAGGACGGCGTTCCAGGCCACGTCCAGGTCCGGCGGGTTGAGGAGCTGGTCGACACCGGCCTTCAGCGCGAGCACCGGCACCCGGTCGTCGCCGTACTTGGTGCGCACGCCCGCCATGTCGAGGGCGTCGGTGACCACGACCCCGTCGTAGCCGAGCCTCTCGCGCAGGATGCCGGTGACGATCGGACGGGAGAGGGTGGCGGGGTCCCCGGAGGCATCCAGGGCGGGGACCAGGATGTGCGCGGTCATGAGGGAGTCGACGCCGGCCGCGATCGCCGCCCGGAAGGGCACCGCGTCCAGCGTCTCCCACTCCTCGCGCGAATGGGTGATGACGGGGAAGCCGGTGTGGCTGTCGACGGCGGTGTCGCCGTGCCCGGGGAAGTGCTTGGCGGTCGCCGCCACTCCCGCCGCCCGGTAGCCCTCGGCCTCCGCCGCGACCAGGGCGGCCACCGCCGCCGGGTCGGCGCCGAAGGAACGGACGCCGATGACCGGATTGGCCGGGTTCACGTTGACGTCGGCGACGGGGGAGTAGTTCTGCCGGATGCCCATCGCCCGCAGCTCACGGCCGGCGAGGCGGCCGAGGGTACGGGCGTCGGCGCGGCTGCCCCCGGCACCGATCGCCATGGCGCCCGGGAAGAGCGAGGCGGGGCGGCCCACCCGGCAGACGGCACCGTGCTCCTGGTCGGTGGAGATCAGCACCGGCAGGCCGCGCGGCTGTTGGAGGGAGGCCCGCTGGATACCGTCGGAGAGGTCCGCGATCTGTTGCGGGTCCCGGGTGTTGTGCGCCCAGGCGAAGTAGATGATCCCGCCGAGCCGGTAGCGGGCGAGCAGCTCGGCGGCCGTGCGTACGCCGAGTTCGCCGAGGTTGGCGTCGACGTCGGCCTGGTCGGGCGCGGTCGCCGAGTGGCCGTACACCCGCGAGACGAAGAGCTGGCCGACCTTCTCCTCCAGGGTCATACGGGCGAGGAGTTCGTCGGGACGACGGTCGTCCGCGTGCGCCGGACCGCCGGCGGCGAGGGCGGCGGTGACGCCCGCGCCGGCGGCGAGGACGGTGCGTCTGGAGGGCATGTGCGCTCCTTCCGGTGGGGGGCCGGTGGCGCACGCTACCCGCGGAAGGCGCCGTCATCGGCGCATTGGAGGGGGGCGCGCCGATGACGGCTCGGCCGCCGGGCCGCGGGTGCGGCGGAGAGGGTGGGTCAGCGATCGCAGCCAGCAGCGAGGGCCGACACCGCACCGAGGTGACTCGTCCGACAGCTTGGAAGTTGGACGAGTGGAGTTCGAGCAGGGTTCCCGGTCGCACCCCGTTTCACGGAAGTCGGTACGGGCGCGGCAGGAGGGACCGATGGGACGGCCGCCCGAGCCGGGACCGTTGCCGCCGGACCGTCGGGGGCGGGACCGTCCGGCGGGTGGTTGCCGGGCGCCGACGGTCCGGTGCGTGGTCACGCCGGGTACGACCATGCGGCTCGGGCGCCGGTGCGCGGAGCCGGGGCCGATGACCCGTGGGCCGGTGGGCCCGCGTTGGTCAGTGCGCCGACGCCCTTGGCCACTCCTCCCGCAGTACCCGTACCGCCTCCGCGATCGCCGGACGCCGGGCCGCCCCCGTGCGCCACAGTGCGTACAGCCGGCGTACGGGCGTCGGGTCGAGCGGGACCTCCACGACGCCGGCCGGCAGCGGGCCGCGCCCGAGGCGGGGGATGAGCGCGACTCCGAGACCGGCGGCCACCAGGGCGACGAGGGTCGGATTCTCCTCGGCCGTGTGGACGAGGTCGGGCTCGTGCCCCGCCGCCCGCAGCGTGCGCACCAGCCAGTCGTGACAGACCCGGCCCGGCGGCTGGCAGATCCACCGCTCGCCGCCCAGCTCCTCCCGCCGTACGCCCGTCCGCCCCGCGAAGGGGTGCGCCTCGGGCACCAGCAGATCGCACGCGTCGTCGCCGATCACCGCGTGCTCGACACCCGCCGGGGCGGGCAGCGGCACGATGTCCCAGTCGTGCGCGACGGCGAGGTCGACGGCCCCCTTCGCCACCAGGTCCACGGACAGGTGCGGGTCGACCTCGGTGAGCCGGGCGTCCAGGGCCGGGTGCCGACGGGCCAGGTCGGCGAGGACGGACGGCAGCAGTCCGCGCGCCGCCGAGGCGAACGCGGCGATGGTCAGCCGCCCGGCCGGCACCCCGCGCCGCTCCTCGAGCCCGGTCTCGGCCCGCTCGACGATCGCCAGCAACTCCTTCGCCGTGGCGGCGAGTTGAAGCGCCTCGTCGGTGAGCCGGATGCCGCGCCCCGCCCGTTCCAGCAGGACCGTCCGGGTCTCCCGTTCCAGCTTGGTGATCTGCTGGGAGACCGCCGACGGGGTGTAGCCGAGGGCGGCGGCCGCGGCGCCCACGGTGCCGTGGACGGAGACGGCGTGCAGGGCGCGCAGTCGCTGGAGATCGAGCACCGTGGGTCCAATCGGTAGCGTTCCTTCATCCCACCATGCAGCAATCATCGCTGGTGCTTCACGGTCCGGGCGGATGATCCTCGGCGCATGCGCCCCACTCACCTCGCCCTCGCCGTCCTCGTCGCCGCCGTCTGGGGTGTGAACTTCACCGTCGTCGAGATCGGCCTCGGTCACTTCCCGCCGCTGCTCTTCTCGGCCCTGCGTTTCCTGGTGGCGGCACTGCCCGCGGTGTTCTTCGTGGGCCGCCCGAAGGTGGCCTGGAAGTGGATCGTGGCGGTGGGTCTGGTGCTGGGGGTGGCGAAGTTCGGGCTGCTGTTCGTCGGCATGGACGCGGGCATGCCGGCCGGCCTGTCGTCGCTGGTCCTCCAGATCCAGTCGGTGTTCACGGCCGTCATCGCGTTCGCGGTGCTCGGCGAACGCCCGACCCGGGTCCGGCTGCTGGGCATGGCCGTGGCCCTCGCCGGGATCGGGGTGGCCGCGGCCGACGAGGGCGCCTCCGGTTCGCTCGGCGCGTTCGCGCTGGTCATCGCGGCGGCGGCCTGCTGGGGCGCGTCGAACGTCCTCACCCGCAAGGCCTCCCCGCCGGACCCGCTGAACTTCATGGTGTGGGTGAGCACGGTCCCGGTGCTGCCCCTGCTCGCCCTCTCCCTGCTGACCGAGGGCCCGTCGCGGGACCTGGCCGCGCTGCGCGCGCTGGACTGGCAGGGTGCCGGCACGCTCGGCTATGTCGCCTGGGTCACCACGGTCTTCGGCTTCGGCGCCTGGGGCTGGCTGCTGCACCGACACCCGGCGTCCACGGTGGCCCCCTTCTCCCTCCTGGTCCCGGTCTTCGGCATGACGTCGGCCGCCCTGTTCCTCGGCGAGCCGGTGAGCGGCCTGCGCTGGTGCGCGGCGGCGCTGCTGGTGGGCGGGGTGGCACTCACCTCGCTCGCACCGGCCGCCCCGTCTGCCGTCCCGTCTGCCGTCCCGTCTGCCGTCCCGTCTGCCGTCCCGTCTGCCGTCCCACCGGCTGCCCCATCGGCTGTGCAACCTGCCGCTCAACCCGCCGACCAGGCCCCTGCTCAACCTGTTGCTCAACCCGCCGACCATGCCCATGCCCAACCCGCCGACCAGCCCGCTGTTCCACCTGTTGTTCAACCGGAGGAAACCGCCTGGACCTCCGTCCATCCCGTGGACGTACCGGCGCCGGAGCGGACCGGCGCGGGATCATGAGGGGCATGGCCCTCGTCGACATCCCCGGTTCCAAGTCCCTCACCGCCCGCGCCCTGTTCCTGGCGGCGGCAGCCGACGGCGTCACCACCCTCCAGCGCCCCCTTCGTTCCGACGACACCGAGGGGTTCGCCGAGGGCCTGACCCGGCTCGGCTACCGGGTAGGACGGACGCCGGACGCCTGGCAGGTCGACGGCCGCCCGCAGGGCCCGGCGCTCGCCGAGGCCGACGTCTACTGCCGGGACGGCGCGACCACGGCACGCTTCCTGCCGACCCTCGTCGCCGCCGGCCACGGCACGTACCGCTTCGACGCCTCCCCGCAGATGCGCCGCCGCCCCCTCCTCCCGCTCACCCGCGCCCTGCGCGACCTGGGCGTGGACCTGCGGCACGAGGAGGCGGAGGGCCACCACCCGCTGACCGTGCGGGCGTCCGGCGTCGAGGGCGGGGACGTGGTGCTGGACGCCGGCCAGTCCTCCCAGTACCTGACCGCCCTCCTCCTGCTCGGCCCGCTCACCCGCACCGGCCTGCGCATCACGGTCACCGACCTGGTCTCGGTGCCGTACGTCGAGATCACGATCGCGATGATGCGGGCGTTCGGGGTGGAGGTGGGGCGCGAGGGGAACACGTACGTCGTCCCGCCGGGCGGCTACCGGGCCACGACCTACGCGATCGAACCCGACGCCTCCACCGCGAGCTACTTCTTCGCGGCTGCCGCGCTGACCGGCGGCGAGGTGACCGTGCCGGGCCTCGGCGAGCGCGCGCTCCAGGGTGACCTGGGATTCGTGGACGTACTGCGGCGGATGGGCGCCCGGGTGGACGTCGGCGCGGACCGTACGACCGTGTCCGGTACCGGTGAACTCCACGGCGTCACGGTCAATATGCGGGACATCTCCGACACCATGCCGACCCTCGCCGCGATCGCCCCCTTCGCCTCCGGGCCCGTACGCATCGAGGACGTGGCGAACACGCGGGTGAAGGAGTGCGACCGCCTGGAGGCGTGCGCGGAGAACCTCCGGCGGCTGGGCGCCGAGGTGGCGACCGGCCCCGACTGGATCGAGATCAGGCCCGGCGCGGCCGGTTCTCGTGCGGGCGGTTCCCTCACGGGCGCCGACATCAAGACCTACGGCGACCACCGCATCGTCATGTCCTTCGCGGTGGCCGGACTGCGCGTCCCCGGAATCTCGTTCGACGACCCCGGCTGTGTCCGCAAGACTTTCCCCGGATTCCACGAGGCGTTCGCGGAACTGGCGAAGGTACTGCGGAAGGACAGCGACGGGTGAGTTTCAAGCTGGAGGGACCGGTCCTCGAAGGCGCGCTGGTGCGCCTGGAGCCGCTGGAGCAACGGCACACGGCCGAGCTGGCGGTGGCGGCGGAGGAGAACCGGCAGACGTACGACTTCACCTGGGTGCCGAGGGCGCACGAGGTCGGTGACTACGTCGACGCCCAGCTCGCCCGCGCGGCGACCGGCAGACTCGCGCCCTACGCCCAGATCTCCCTCGCCTCCGGCCGGGCGGTCGGCGCGACCTCGTACTGGGAACCGCGTTCCTGGCGGAGCGACGAGCAACTGGACGCCGTCGAGGTCGGTTTCACCTGGCTGGCCGGTTCCGCCCAGGGCACCGGCATCAACGCCGAGGCCAAGCTCCTCCTCTTCCGGCACGCCTTCACGCAGTGGGGCGTGTCCCGGGTGGACCTGAAGACGGACGCCCGCAACACCCGCTCCCGCGCCGCCATCGCGAGCGTCGGCGCCCGCTTCGAGGGCGTCCTGCGCAACTGGTCCCGCTCCTGGGCGCCGGGGGAGGACGACCGCCTGCGCGACTCCGCGATCTTCTCCATCACGGCGGAGGAATGGCCCCGGTGCGAGCGGCGGCTGGTGGAACGGGTGGCGGGATTCCCGTCGCGCGCGCGGTGAGCGCCGCCAGGAACGCGGCACGGCGGTTCGTCCGGCCCGGGGAGGTGCTGTCCTCGGCCCTGGAAACCGTCGTCACGGCCGGCAGCGTGCTCCTCTGGTACGCCCTCGCCATGCTCCTGTACCTGGAGAACCAGGCGCGGGAGCCCTGGGACCCGGACCTTCCCCGTCAAGGCCCCCTCCTCCTGCTGGCCTCCGTGGCCGGTGCGTCGCTGCTGCTCAGCCGGGCGCTGCGCGCCCTGCCGGCCGGCCGCACCGGTCGGCTGGGCGGCGTCCTCGACCGGGTGGCCCTGGCCCGGGGGGCCGCGGTGGCCGTGATCTGGGTGACGCTGGTCGTCATCGCCGTCGTCACCTGACACAAGACCCCGGGACCTGGCACAAGACCCTCGGGACCTGGCACAAGACCCCCGGGACCTGGCACAAGACCCCCGGGACCTGGCACAAGACCCCCGGGGTCATGCCGGTGGGCGGGCGGCAGCCTTACGCAGTTCCTCCCGCACCGCCGCGACCACCGGATCCCGCTCCGCCCCGGCCCGTACGGCGACGAAGACGTTCCGGGACGGCGGCTCGCCGTGCGCCGGGCGCAGCACCAGTTCCCGGTGGGTGTACAGCGACCGCACCAGCCGGGGCACCAGCGCCACCCCCTGCCCGGCCTCGACCAGACCCGCCAGTGCGGCCCAGTCGTTCACGTCGTGCCGGATGTCGGGCGTGAACCCGGCCGCCGCGCACACCGAACGGGTCACCGCCCCGCAGCAGCTGAGGGCGTTGCCGACGATCCAGACGTCCGTGGCCAGCTCCCGCAACGGCACCTCGGCGCGCTCCGCGAGGGGGTGGTCGGGCGGGAGGGCGAGGTCCAGGACGTCCGTCAGCAGGTCCTCGCGGGTGTAACGCCGGTCGGTGTGCGGGGGAGCGGCCGCGAAGTCGACGGCGACGGCCACGTCGACCTGCCCGCCGTCGAGCGCGGTGAACAGATCCGGCGGCTCCGCCTCCACGACGTCCACGCGCAGATGCGGAAGCCGGTTGCGCAACGCCCGCAGCGCGGCCGGCAGCAGCCCCAGGATGCCGCTGGAGAAACAGCCGACGGTGACCGAGCCCCGCCCGCCCTCCCCGTACGCCGCCAGGTCGGCGCGGGCCCGCTCCAGTTGGGCGGCGATGACCTCGGCGTGCGCGAGCAGGACCCGGGCCTGACCGGTGAGGCGTACGCCTCTGCCGTCCCGTTCCGTGAGCGGCACGCCCAGCTCACGGGCGAGGGCGGCGAGCTGCTGGGAGACCGCCGAGGGCGTGAGATGCAGGGCCTCGGCCGTCCGCGCGAGGCTGCCCCGGCGCTCCAGCTCGCGCAGGACGGTCAGGCGGCGCAGGTCGACGGAGAAGGCCGCGTCCAGAGGCCGGCCCGGCGGCTGACTCGCGGGCCGGCTCGACGGCTGGATTAAGGGCTGGCTTACGGGTTCCACCGGAAAAGATTAACTGGACCTTGCGTGACGGGATCGGAAATCATCGGACCCATGACCACGCGCTCCTGTCTCATCCTCCACGGCTGGCAGAACCACCGTCCCGAGGACCATTGGCAGCACTGGCTCGCGGACCGACTCACCGAGCTCGGCCACGAGGTCGTCCACCCGCAGCTGCCCGACCCGGACGACCCCGACCTGGAGGTGTGGCTGACCGAGCTCGCCCGCCACCTCGACGGGCTCGCCGCCGGCTCCGAGCGGGTGGTCGTCGCCCACAGCCTCTCGGTCCTCCTCTGGCTGCACGCCGTCGCCCGCGACCTGCCGGGACTCGCGGGCGTCGACCGGGTGCTGCTGGTGGCTCCGCCGTCCGGCTCGGTCCTCGCGCGGTATCCGGAGGTCGAGGGGTTCCGGCTCACCGGGAACCTCCTCGGGCGGCTCGACGGCCGCCCGCTCCCGCACCCCACCCGGCTCGTCGCCGGGGACGACGATCCCTACCTCCCGGAAGGCCTGCAGGCGGCCTACGGCGACTTGCTGGGCCTGACCGCCGAACTCCTCCCGGGCGCCGCCCACCTCGACCTGGACGCCGGTTACGGCTCCTGGCCGTCGGTGCTGGAGTGGTGCCTGGACGGGGAGGCGAAGCTCAGGGTGCGGTAGCGGGCGGCGCGGCGGCCGGCGGTGCCGTGACCGGTGGGGTGACCGGTGGCGTGGCGGGCGTGAGGGCCTGCGGCCCCGGGGCCTGCGGATCGGCGCCGGCCGCGCGGCCGCCCCGCAGCTCCTCGGTCGTCGTCCCCACCGCGGTGACCGCCGCCAGGCACAGCAGGCCGCCGGTGATCAGCGCGGTCGTGCCCGAGGTCCAGCCGGCCACCACACCGCCGCGCAGGTTGCCGAGGTTGGGCCCCGCCTGGCCGACGATCGCCTCGGCCGCCGTCACCCGGCCCAGCAGGGCGTCCGGGGTGCGGGTCTGCACGATCGTGGCCCGGGACAGCACCGCCACCGAGTCCGCGGCACCGGCCACCGCCAGCATCCCCAGGCCCGCCCAGGCGCTGGTCGTCAGGCCGAAGAGGGCGAGGGCCGTGCCCCAGACGCCCGCGGAGCAGAGCATCACCGGGCCGGGGCGGGCGAGCCGGGTGACCGGTCCGGAGAGGGCGGTCGCCGCCACCCCTCCCACGGCGAGCGCGGACAGGAACAGACCGAGCGTGCGCGGGTCGCCGCCGAAGCGTTCCTCGTTGACGAGCGGGAACAGACTGGCCGGCATCGCCAGCACGGTGGCGGCCAGGTCGACCAGCAGCGCGCCGCGCACCGCCCGGTGACCGGTCAGGAAGCGCAGGCCGTCCAGCACGCCCTGGACACCGGGGCGGGACTTCTCGCCCTCGGGCGGCAGCGCGGGCAGTCCGTAGGCGCCGTAGAAGGCCATGCCGAAGGTGAGGGCGTCCACCAGGTAGCAGACGCCGACGCCCCACCAGCCGAGCACGACACCGGCGACGGCCGGGCCGAGCAGCATCATCGCCTGGCCGGTGACCTGGTTCAGGGCGAGACCGGCGGCCACCTGGTCCTTGGGCAGCAGCCGGGGCAGGAACACGCCCGCCGCGGGCGCGCCGATCGCCCCGAACGACGACTGCACCGCCACCAGGGCCAGCACGACGGCCACCGGCACCTGCCCGGTGAAGCCCTGCACGGCCAGCAGGACGGAACAGACCGCCGAGCCGACGGTGCTCAGGAGATACGCGCGCCGCCGGTCGGCCCGGTCCACCCAGGCACCCGCGAACAGCCCGACGCCGATCATCGGCAGCGCCTGCGCCAGCCCGACCGCACCGCTCCAGACCGAGCTGTGGGTCGTGTCCCAGACCTGGTACATGACGGTGACCATGGTCATGAAGCTGCCGAGCGTGGACACCGTGCGCCCGATCAGCAGCCGCCGGAAGACGGGAGAGGAACGCAGAGGACGAACGTCGACCAGGGCCCTGGACAGAAGACTCATGACACGACGACGGCGCCGCACGCCGCTGGCTGCTGATACACGGCGCGGAGGCTAACCCGCACCCCACCCGAGGTGCCACTCGATTACCCGGCCCCACACGCCCTGCGGGGCGCCGGGCCGACTGCCGACCTCGCCGCCAGACCGTACGCACGCCGGATCCGCGCACCTGCCGGACGGCCGGGCCGCAGGTCTTGCTCGGCGCCAGGCCACAGGCCGGGCCGTACGTCCCGCCGGATGTGGGCCGGACACGGGCCGCGCACCCTGCCCGACGCCCGGCGCACGCCTTGCCGGGGATCAGCCCGAACGCCCTGCCGGGCCTCAGCCCGAACGCCTCGTTCTCACGCGGAGTCGTTCAGCAGGCGGGCGAGATGTTCGCGCCCGGCGTTCAGCAGTCCGGGCAGTGGCTCGGCGTTCTCGTACCAGCGCCGCTCGTACTCCCAGCACAGCCATCCGTCCCAGCCGTGCCGGGTCAGGACCTCGACGCAGTCGGCGAGCGGCAGCACCCCGGCGCCGAGGGCCAGCGGGGTGCTGTCCTCGGCCGAGGCGATGTCCTTGACCTGCACGTATCCGAGGTACGGCGAGAGCGCCGCGTAGGTCTCCTGCGGCTGCTCGCCGCCCAGCCAGGTGTGCATGACGTCCCACAGCGCACCGACCTGCCGATGCCCGACCAGGCCGAGCACACGGATGGCGTCCGCGCCGGTGCGGTGCGAGTCGTGGGTCTCCAGCAGGATGCGTACGCCGAGGTCGGCGGCGTACTCGGCGGCCGTGCCGAGCCGCCGGGCGGCGATGGCGTCGGCGTGCTCGTCCTCGCCGCCGGGAAAGACCCGGACGAAGGGCGCCCCGAGGTCGTGGGCGAGGTCGACGAGCCTGCGGATCTCCTCGATCACGAGCTCGTCGTCGCCCGGCGCGGCGACCCGCGGGTAGCCCGCGAGCCCCAGGATCTCGACGCCCGCCGCCTTGAACGCGGCGGCGGCGTCGGACCGTTCGTCCGGACTCAGCCCCGGATG
Organism: Streptomyces sp. NBC_00016; assembly: GCF_045040885.1. Taxonomy (NCBI): domain Bacteria; kingdom Bacillati; phylum Actinomycetota; class Actinomycetes; order Kitasatosporales; family Streptomycetaceae; genus Streptomyces; species Streptomyces sp. NBC_00016. Next base: position 6,252,309 of record NZ_CP108304.1, read on the forward strand.
AACCGGTTCCTCCGGATGGGCGCGCAGCTCCACGCCGTGATACCCGTGCGCGACCGCGAGCCGCAGCACCTCGGGCAGGGGAACACCGGGAACACCGAGGGTGGAGAAGGCGAGCTTCATGGTCACCACTGTCACCCCGGTACGGGGTTCGGGTCCAGTGGAGGCCGCCGACGCCTCACCCGGGGGCACAGGCGCGGAACCGGCGCAGCAGCTCCCGTCCGGCCGTGCTCTCCGCTTCGAAGTCCTGGTGCCGCTGCTCCTGCGTGACGTCGCGCCCCCAGAGCCGGGCTCCGTTGCACCGGAAGCAGAACGCGATCTCGAAGAGCGGCTCGGGGTCGGTGTCGTCGTAGGCGCGGATGCCCCAGCCGGGGAGGAAGCAGCGGTATTTCGGGCTGTCCGGGAGCTCGCCGACCAGGCGCAGGAGCTGCCGTACCTCCTCCCCTGCCCAGACCTCGACGACGTCACCGGCCAGATCCCGCGAGGTGAGGTGCCTGGCGGGATCGCCGATCCGGACGACCTCGATCAGCTCGGTCCGGTCGTGCGCGAGGGGCAGCCTCACTCCCGCGGCGCTCCGGAGGACCCCCGCACCATCAACTCGCCCCGTACCGTGGCGATCCCGCCGGGCGGCGGTTCCTCGCGGCCCATGGCGATGCGTCCCGCCCGCGCCCCCGCCTCGGCCAGCGGCAGCCGTACCGTCGTGAGGGAGGGCACCACGTCGATGCTGAAGGGGAGGTCGTCGAAGCCGGCGACCGAGACGTCGTCCGGGATCCGCAGACCGGAGTCGCGCAGCGCCGCGCAGGCGCCCAGGGCGACGGAGTCGTTGGCGGCGACGACCGCCGTCAGGGAGGGGTCCCGGCGCAGCAGTTCCAGCGTCGCCTCGTAGCCGGCCCGGCGGTCGTACCGTCCGTGCACGGTCCAGCGGGGGTCCTCCTCGATGCCGGCCGCGGCCAGCGCCGCCCGGTGGCCCTCCAGCCGGTGCCGGGTGGTCGTCCGCTCCTCCGGGCCCGCGATGTAGCCGAGCCGCCGGTGCCCGAGCCCGATCAGATGCTCGGTCAGTTCCCGCCCGCCCCCGCGGTTGTCGAAGGTCAGCGCGATCGCCGCGGTCTCCGGGGCCGGCGGTCGACCGCACAGCACGATCCGTGTCCCGGCCTCGCCGAGTCGGCGCAGTTTCGCCGCCACCGCCGCCGCGTGCGGCTCGTTCTCCATGGCTCCGCCGGTCAGCACCACGGCCGCGGCCCGCTGCCGCTGAAGGAGCGTCAGGTAGGTCAGCTCGCGCTCCGGCGAGCCCCCGGTGTTGCAGACCACCGCGAGCCGTTCGCCGCCGGCCCGCCCGCCCGGTCCCCCGATCTCCGACTGGATCGCACTCGCCATGATCCCGAAGAAGGGGTCCGCGATGTCGTTCACCAGAATGCCGACCAGGTCGGACGTCGCCGCGGCGAGTGCGCTCGCCGGCCCGTTCAGTACGTAGTCCAGCTCGTCGACCGCCCGCAGCACCCGCTCCCTGGTGGTAGCGGCGACGGGGTAGTTCCCGTTCAGCACGCGCGACACCGTCGCGGGCGAGACCTGCGCGCGGGCCGCCACGTCCGCCAGGGTCACCGTCATTTCGTCTGTCCTCCGGTCACGCATCTCGTCGTACGTCGTCGTACGCCCTGGTAGACAGCTGCCTCGAGGGCTTGGTTCCGGGCGTGTCGAGCAGACCTTACGGCCCAGGACCCCCGCTGTTCGCCCCCTCGAACAACTCGAGATGGACACGGTCTTGTCCGGACCGCTGGTCAGAGGCTAGCTTCTCCTTGTATAGAAAGCGCTTGCTGTCACGCTGATCAGGAAGAGGCGTACGCGGCGCGCACAACCGCGTACTACGCCTACGAAGGGACCGACGTGACACGCAAGACGGTGCGTATCGCCATGAACGGCGTGACGGGGCGCATGGGCTACCGCCAGCACCTCGTCCGCTCCATCCTGGCCCTGCGCGAGCAGGGCGGGCTCGACCTCGGCGACGGCACCGTGCTGTGGCCGGAACCGATCCTCGTCGGCCGCCGCGAGCACGCCCTGCGGGCGCTCGCCGAGCGGCACGGCCTGGAGCACGTCTCGACGGACGTCGACGAGGTCCTCGCCGACCCCACCGTCGACATCTACTTCGACGCCCAGGTCACCTCCGCGCGCGAGGAGGCCATCAAGAAGGCGATCGCCGCCGGCAAGCACATCTACACCGAGAAGCCGACGGCCACCGGCCTCGACGGCGCCCTCGAACTCGCCCGCCTCGCCACCGCCGCGGGCATCAAGCACGGCGTCGTCCAGGACAAGCTGTTCCTGCCGGGTCTGCTGAAGCTCAAGCGCCTCATCGACGGCGGCTTCTTCGGCCGGATCCTCTCCATCCGCGGCGAGTTCGGCTACTGGGTCTTCGAGGGCGACTGGCAGGCCGCCCAGCGACCGTCCTGGAACTACCGCGCCGAGGACGGCGGCGGCATCGTCGTCGACATGTTCCCGCACTGGGAGTACGTCCTGCACGAGCTGTTCGGCCGGGTGAAGTCCGTCCAGGCCATCGCCACCACCCACATCCCGCAGCGCTGGGACGAGAACGGCAAGCCCTACGACGCCACGGCCGACGACGCCGCCTACGGCATCTTCGAACTCGACGGCGGCGCCATCGCCCAGATCAACTCCTCCTGGGCGGTCCGGGTCAACCGCGACGAGCTCGTGGAGTTCCAGGTCGACGGCACGGAGGGCTCGGCGGTCGCCGGTCTGCGCAACTGCCGTGTCCAGCACCGCAGCGCGACCCCCAAGCCCGTCTGGAACCCGGACATCCCCGCCACCGAGGTCTTCCGCGACCAGTGGCAGGAGGTCCCCGACAACGGCGAGTTCGACAACGGCTTCAAGGCCCAGTGGGAGTTGTTCCTCAAGCACGTCTACGCCGACGCCCCCTACCACTGGGACCTGCTGGCCGGCGCCCGTGGCGTCCAGCTCGCCGAACTGGGCCTGAAGTCCTCCTCGCAGGGCCTGCGTCTGGACGTCCCGGAGGTCACGCTGTGACGATCCAGCTTCCCGGCGCCGACGGGGCCCTGCGGACCTACGAGCCCCGCACCGAGCCCCTCGCGCTCACCACCGGGGCGCCCTTCACCTCCCGTACGGTCTTCTCGGCGGCGCACGTCGTCGCGGACCCGTTCGCGGACACCACGCCCGACTCGCCCGCCGCGATCGACTGGGACGCCACCCTCGCCTTCCGCCGCCATCTGTGGTCCCACGGGCTCGGCGTCGCCGAGGCGATGGACACCGCCCAGCGCGGCATGGGCCTGGACTGGGCGGGCGCGGCCGAGCTGATCCGCCGGTCCGCCGCAGAGGCGAAGTCCGTGGGCGGTCTCATCGCCTGCGGCGTCGGCACCGACCAGCTCACCGGCCCGGCGGACCTCGCCGAGGTCCGCGCGGCCTACGAGGAGCAGCTCGCCCTCGTCGAGGCCTCCGGCGCCCGGGCCATCCTGATGGCGTCCCGTGCCCTCGCGGCGGCCGCGGCGGGCCCCGAGGACTACCTCGACGTCTACGGTCACCTCCTGCGCCAGTCCTCGGAGCCGGTGGTCCTGCACTGGCTGGGCCCGATGTTCGACCCGGCGCTGGAGGGCTACTGGGGCTCGTCGGACCTGGACGCGGCGACGGACACCTTCCTGGAGGTCGTCGCCGCCCACCCCGACAAGGTCGAGGGCATCAAGGTCTCGCTGCTGGACGCCGGGCGGGAGATCGACATCCGCCGCAGGCTGCCGCAGGGCGTGCGCTGCTACACGGGCGACGACTTCAACTACCCCGAGCTGATCGCGGGCGACGAGAAGGGCTTCAGCCACGCCCTCCTCGGCATCTTCGACCCGCTGGGCCCGCTGGCGGCGGAGGCGGTCCGGGTCCTCGACACGGGGAACACGGCCGGCTTCCGCGAACTCCTCGACCCCACCGTCGAGTTGTCCCGCCACCTGTTCCGGACCCCCACCCGCTTCTACAAGACGGGCGTGGTGTTCCTGGCCTGGCTGGCCGGCCACCAGTCGCACTTCACGATGGTCGGCGGCCTCCAGTCGGCCCGTTCCCTCCCGCACTTCGCCCGCGCCTACGAACTCGCCGACGGCCTGGGCCTGTTCCCCGACCCCAAGCTGGCCGAGGAACGGATGAAGAACCTGCTCGCCCTGTACGGAGTGACCCAGTGAGCAACCCGGATCTGTCCCGCTTCTCCATCAACCAGATGACGGTGAAGCACCTGTCGATGCCCGAACTGGCGGACGCCTGCCGGGAGTCGGGCGTGACCAACGTCGGCCTGTGGCGCGAGCCGGTGCAGACGTACGGCGTGGAGCGGACCGCGAAGCTGGTCCGCGACGCGGGTCTGACGGTGACGACACTGTGCCGCGGCGGCTTCTTCACGGCGCTCGACCCGGACGAACGGGCCGCCGCCCTGGCCGACAACCGCCGGGCGATCGACGAGGCGGCGACCCTCGGTACCGAGGTGCTGGTCCTTGTCTCCGGCGGTCTGCCCGCCGGCTCCAAGGACCTGCACGGCGCCCGCGAGCGCATCGCCGACGCCCTGTCCGTCCTCGGCCCCTACGCCGAGGACCACGGGGTGAAACTGGCCATCGAGCCCCTGCACCCCATGTACGCCGCCGACCGCTGCGTGGTCTCCACCCTCACCCAGGCCCTGGACCTCGCGGAACGCTTCCCCGCCCACCAGGTCGGCGTCACCGTCGACACGTACCACATCTGGTGGGACGACCAGGCCCCCGCCCAGATCGCCCGGGCGGGCGCGGGCGGCCGTATCCACACCTTCCAGCTCGCCGACTGGACGACCCCCCTCCCGGAGGGTGTCCTCAACGGCCGCGGCCAGATCGGCGACGGCGCGATCGACATGCGCGAGTGGCTGGGACACGTGACGGCGGCCGGATACACCGGCGCGATCGAGGTCGAACTGTTCAACGACGCCCTGTGGGCGAGGGACGGCAGGGAGGTGCTCGCCGAGACCGCGGAACGCTTCGTGACGCACACGGCGGACTGACGGCACCATGCCCTGCGGGTCGGCGGACCCGCTACGTCAGCCGCTCCCTGTCCGCCGCCATGATGCCGACGCATTCCTCGAGCGCCGCGTGCAACGACGGTACGAAGGCGGCGAGTTCGGCGTCCGACGATCTGCCGCCGTCCAGCACGGCCCCGACGACCGTCACCAGGACGGCGGCGGCCTTCAGCGCGTGCGTGTCGGCCAGTTCCTCCAGGATTCCGCCGGGACGCGCGACCACGAACGCCTCCTTCCCGGTGGCGGGGTCGACGCCGAGGCTGCGGAACCGCCTGGCGCTCACGCGGCGGCCTCCGCCGGGACGTAGCCCTGGCCCAGGGTGGCCAGGACCGCCGCCCGCCGCCGTTCCCGCTGGAAGTGCCTGCGGTCCAGGGCGTCCCGTTCCCGTTCCCAGGCGGCGAGGTACGGCCTGACCAGGGGCGGACCGTCGGCGAGGGTCACGTCGGCGGGCCGCTCCGCGCGGACGGCCGGGAAGGGGGGCGGGGTCCGGTCGGGGGCGCGGTGCGCTCCGCGAGGCGGCAGGAAAAGGCTCAGGATCGCGGCCAGTAGGCTGCGCATAGGTCGACTCCAGTTCAGTCGGCTCAGCCCCGGCACGGAAGCTTGCACCTTCCCGCCGGGGCGCTTTTCGTTGGGCGATCTCATCGTATCGCCTTGTATCGCTTCGTAGCGAGACGTATCCCAAAGTGTGGGTAATACTCCCGTTGCCTAGCGTCGACTCCATGAACCCCGACGCTGAGATCGATCACGGAGCGCCGCTGACCCCGTACCGGCAGCTGGCCGAGATTCTGCGGGCGCAGATTCAACGCGGCGACTGGCAACCCGGGCGGATGCTGCCGAGCGAAGCTCAGCTTGTGCAGAAGTACGGGATCGCGCGGACGACCGTGCGGCGAGGGCTCGGCCTGCTGGCGGACGAAAGCTGGGTGTACGCCGTTCCGCAGCGCGGGTGGTTCGTCTCCGACCCCCTGCCGCCCGCCCCCGAGACGCCCGCGCCGCCTGCTTAGCGCCGCCGGATCGGGAAGCGACGGAGGGGCCGCCCTCCGTCAGGTGTGAGCGGAGGGCGGCCCCGGTGGTGCCTGGGCGTGACGCGGCGGGTCTAGTCGGGCAGCCGGTCCAGCAGCCAGGTGCACAGTTCCTCGGTGATCCCGGTGTGCGGCGTGGTCGTCGACGAAAGAATGAAGTCGTCCAACTCGCTCTCGTCCGGGGACAGGCTGTCGACCTTCGCGTACAGGTCGGCCTGCTTCTCGACGTCCCGGATCGCGACCGCGCTCACCGACGGCACGAAGCAGACCTCCTCGTGCCGCAGGTCCACCGTGCCGCCGAGCTTCTTCAGGGTGTCGGCGAGGATCTTGTAGGTGTGCAGGGTGCCGCCGGGTGCGCCGTCCAGCTCGGGGAAGCCGCTGGTGGTGATGGTCTTGTCGGCCTTGGGGAGCCGCCGGTTGAGATAGGCGACCGTCACGTCGTCGCCCTGGGCCTGGGTGTAGAAGGTGGTGCCGGGGTAGATCCCGTCCACCCGCAGGGCGACCTCACCGGGCTTCACCTCGGGCAGGCCGATTCCGTCACCGCGGCCGTTGGCGATGCCGATCAGACGGGGGATCCGCGGCCAGCCGCCGAGCCGCTCCAGGGCGGCCAGGAACTCCGTGCGCTCCGGGGCGACCCCGATCTTGCCGGTGTCCTTGTCGTAGTGGCGCCACAGCATCTGACGCGCCGCCGGGCTGTTCATCTGCTTCGCGAAGTCGTTCGGGAAGGGGATGAAGTACGAGAACGCCTGTACACCGACCGGGATGGACGCGCCGCGGTGCGGGCTGTCGTAGGAGAAGTACAGGGCGACCTGGTGGTCCATGCGCTGCGTCTCGAGCTTGGCCAGCGCGTAACGGGTGACGATGCCGCCCATGCTGAACCCGCCGACGGCCAGCCGGGTGTTGCCGAGCTGCTCCGCGCGGGTCCGCATGATGGCGGCCGTGACCGTCTCCGCGTTCTCCAGGATGGACGCGCTGCGCTCGTCGAAGCCGAGCAGGATCACGTCCCGGCCGCGTCGGCGCAGTTCGCTGATGAACGGGAACTCGCCGCCCTCCAGCCCCTGGTAGAGCTTGTCGAGCTCGCTGCGGCCGAGGTTGAAACCGTCGGCCATGATCACGGGACGGCGGATGCCGCCGCTGTTGCCCTCGCCCGGGAACACCCAGGCGAAGCCGTTCGGCAAGGGCCATTCCTCGTGTTCGGGAACGTCGATCGAGGCGGCGGACCGGGCGGCCGGTGAGGCACCGAGGGTGAAAGTGCCGACGTTGGGCTCGGCGGTTTCCGACATGGTCGTCTCCTTGTGGGAGGAGTGGGGAACGACCACATCATGGGGGGCGATTTTCCCGAATCACCCGTTTGACCTGCGCGGTTCATTCCAAGTGATGCAATGCGCCCGCGAGGTGTTTGATGCGCCTGGCATGTGCCATTGGCTTGTTTCGTTCGCTCGGTGTTCGCTCCGGCATATGCGCCGAACGGCCCGTCAGAAATTTCCCGGAAGCCGTGCAACCCTTCCGCACCTCCGCGTGTCGTACGTGGCATCAGGGCTTCTGGAGGGGGATCCGGGGGGATCGCGGGGGTTCTGGTACGGAGGGGAAAAGCCGAGGGGGCCCGGTCGACGGACCGGACCCCCTCGAGGCTTTTCAGCCGCGGTCGGCGGGCCGTATCAACAGGCCGCACCGGCGGGCCTGATCGGGCTCAGAAGAACACCCCGCACCTGAGCAGGACGTTCGCATACGGCCGCGCCTCGCCCGTGCGCACCACCAGCCGCGCCCCCGCCGACAGCCTCTTCAGCTCCTCGTGCGGGACCAGGGCCAGCCCGGGAAAGTGCCCGTCCAGCAGCCCGGCCGCCGCCGGATTCGCCTCGCGGACCTCGCTCGCCGCCGTGGCGCCCTCCACGACCAGCTCGGCGAGCAGCCCGTCGACCACCTCCGCGAACGACGGCACCCCCGCCAGGAACGCGAGGTCGACCACCCGCGGCCCGTCCGGTATCGGCATACCGGCGTCACACACCAGCACCCCGTCCCCGTGCCCCAACTCGGCCAGCGCCCCGGCCAGATGACGGTTGAGGATCCCGGCCTTCTTCACAGGGCCTCGACTTCCTGAGCTGTGGGGAACGACTCCTGCGCGCCCCGCCGGGTCACGGCGGCCGCCCCGACCCGCGCCGCGTAGGCCGCCGCCTCGGCCAGGCCGTGACCCGTGCCCAGCCGCCAGGCCAGCGCCGCCGTGAAGGAGTCGCCCGCGCCCGTCGTGTCCACCGCCGCCACCTTCACCGACGGTACCCGGGAGACGCCGTCCGCCGACGCCACCAGCGCACCCTCCCCGCCCAGCGTCACGACCACCGACTTCGGCCCCTTCGCGAGCAGCAGCCGCGCCCAGTCCTCGGGCTCCTCGCTCCCGTCCGCCTCGCCGAGGATCACCTTCGCCTCGTGCTCGTTGACGATCAGCGGGTCGCAGGCCGCCAGCACCTCGGCGGGCAACGGGCGCGGGGGTGACGGGTTCAGCACGAAGCGGCTGCCCGGCGCCAGGTTCCGCACGACCTCCCCGACCGTCTCCAGCGGGATCTCCAGCTGGGCCGACACCACCCGGGAGGCGTGGCAGAGGCCGGCGGCCGCGCGGACGTCCGCCGGGGTCAGCCGCCCGTTCGCCCCCGGTGACACCACGATGCTGTTGTCGCCCGACGGGTCCACGGTGATCAGCGCGACGCCCGTGGGCGCCCCGCCCACCAGGACGCCGGCCGTGTCGACCCCGGCCGCCCGCTGCGAGTCGAGCAGCAGCCGCCCGTACGCGTCGTCGCCGACCCGGGCCAGCAGGGCCGTACGGGCCCCGAGCCGGGCGGCCGCGACGGCCTGGTTCGCGCCCTTGCCGCCGGGGTGGACCGCCAGGTCCGAACCGAGCACCGTCTCACCGGCGGCGGGCCTGCGCTCGACGTCGATCACCAGGTCGGCGTTGGCCGACCCTACGACCAGAAGGTCGTAGTCGTACATGAAGTGACTCCCCTGATACGTGACTCGGGGCGGACGGTCCCCGGAGGTGTTCCCCCGGGTGACCGTCCGCCCGCTCGCCGAATGTCAGCCGCTGAAGCCGGCCACGTTCTCCTTCGTGACCACCTTCACCGGCACCTTCACCGTCTTCTCGACCTTCTTGCCCTGGAGTGCCTTCAGCGCGTTGTCCACCGCGATCCTGCCCAGCTGGGACGGCTGCTGCGCCACGGACGCGTACAGCGTGCCGTTCTTGACGGCCGTCAGCCCGTCCGGGGTGCCGTCGAAGCCGACGACCTGGACCGACTTGCCGGCCTTGGAGCCCAGCGCCTTGATCGCGCCGAGCGCCATCTCGTCGTTGGCGGCGATGACGCCCTGGACGTCCGGGTGCGCCTGGAGCAGGTTCGACATCACGTCGAGGCCCTTGGTGCGGTCGAAGTCGGCCGGCTGCTGGGCCAGCACCTGGATGCCGGGGTAGGCCTTCAGCCCCTTGGCGAAACCTTCCGCCCGTTCCCGCGCCGCGGAGGTGCCCGCCTGGCCCTGGAGGATCACGATCTTGCCGGTGCCGCCCAGCTTCTCGGCGACCGTCTTGGCCGCCAGCTCACCGCCGGCCACGTTGTCGGAGGCGACCAGCGCGTCCACCGTGGCCTTGTTGACGCCCCGGTCGACCGCGATCACCGGGATCTTCGCCTTGTCGGCGGCCTTCACCGAGTTGCTCGCCGCGTCCGAGTCCACCGGATTGACGATGATCGAGTCGAGGCCGGAACTGGTGAAGTTCTGGAGCTGGTTGGCCTGCTGCGAGGCGTCGTTCTGCGCGTCGGTGACCGTCAGGTCCACACCCAGCTTCTTCGCCTCGGCCTTCGCACCCGACTGGATCTGCACGAAGAACGGGTTGTTGAGCGTGGACAGCGCCAGGCCGACCTTCGGGTTCGCGCTCGACGAGTTGCCGCCGTGCAGGAAGGAGGTCGCGCCGACGATCGCCACGGTGACCACGGCCGCGAGCCCGTACGTCGCCGCCTGCCGGCCCTTGCTGCCGCCGCTGCCCGTCCCGGCCGCCATCGGGGTCGCCCCCGCCTTGCGGCGCACGGTGTCGAGGAGCACCGCCAGCGCGATGACGACACCGATGACGACCTGCTGCCAGAAGGCGGAGACGGACAGCAGGTTCAGACCGTTCCTCAGCACCGCCAGGATCAGCGCGCCGATCAGGGTGCCCGAGGCCTTGCCCGTACCACCCGCGAGGGAGGCGCCGCCGATGACCACCGCGGCGATCGCGTCCAGCTCGTAACCGTCGGCGGCCTGCGGCTGCGCGGAGGACAGCCGGGAGGCGAGCACGACGCCCGCCGCGGCCGCGAACACGCCGGACAGCGCGTAGATCGCGAGCTTCTGCTTCTTCACCCGCAGGCCGGAGAGGCGTGCCGCCTCCTCGTTGCCGCCGATGGCGTACATCGAACGGCCGATGTACGTCCGGCCGAGCACGAACGCGGCGATCAGCCCCATCACGACCATCACGAGCACCGGCACCGGCAGCCAGCCGCCGAGCGTGTCACCGAGGTGCGAGACCGAGTCGGGGAAGGCGATCGGCGAGCCCTCGGAGATCACCAGCGACAGACCGCGAGCGACCGACAGCATCGCGAGCGTCGCGATGAACGGCGGCAGCTTGCCGTAGGCGATGAGGAAACCGTTCACCAGGCCGGCCGCGATACCGGTCGCGACGGCCAGGACCACCGCGAGCACCACCGGCACGCCGTGCTGCGTGGCGCTCCAGGCCAGCACGGTGGCCGACAGGGCCGCCACCGAGCCGACCGACAGGTCGATGCCCGCCGAGACGATCACGAAGGTCACGCCGAAGGCGAGAATGGCGGTCACGGCCGCCTGGACACCCACGTTGAGCAGGTTGTCCGTGGTCAGGAAGTCACCCGACAGCGCCGACATGGCGATGACGAGGACGATCAGCGCGGTCAGCGCGCCGTTGTCGAGGAGCAGACGGCGGACCGCCGCGGCGCCCCCGGCGCCCGTCCCGCTCTTGAGCGTCTCAGCGGCCACGGCCGGCCTCCAGTTCTTCGGTTTCGTCGTTTTCGTGGTCTTCGTGGTCTTCGTCGTGAAGGGCGGTGCTGACGGCGAGCGCCATGACCGAGTCCTGGGTCGCCTCGTCCGCCGACAGCTCGCCGGCGATCCGGCCCTGGGCCATCACCAGCACCCGGTCGCTCATACCGAGCACCTCGGGCAGATCGCTGGAGATCATCAGGACGGCGGCACCGGCGGCCGTCAGCTCGTTGATGAGCTGGTAGATCTCGACCTTCGCGCCGACGTCGATCCCGCGCGTCGGCTCGTCGAGGATCAGCACCTTGGTGTCGGCCAGCAGCCATTTGCCGATGACGACCTTCTGCTGGTTGCCGCCGGAGAGCGTGCGCACCTGCTGGCCGAGGCCCGCCATCCGCACGCCCAGCTGCCCCGCGATCCGCGCCGCCGCCTCGTGCTGGCTCTTCAGGTCCACCAGCCCGCCACGGGTCGCGGCCCGCATGGTGACGAGCCCGAGGTTCTCCTCGACCGACTGGTCGAGCACCAGCCCCTGGCCCTTGCGGTCCTCGGGCACGAGCCCGATCCCGGCCGCCATCGCGGCGTTCACGTCGTACCGGGGGAGGTGCGCGCCGCCGACCCGGACGGCTCCGCGGTCGTACGGGTCCGCTCCGAAGACGGCGCGTACGACCTCGGTACGGCCGGCGCCGACGAGCCCGGCGACACCGACGACCTCACCGGCGTGCACCTCGAAGCTGACGTCGTGGAAGACGCCGTCCCGCGTGAGTCCCTCGACGGACAGCAGCGCGGCGCCCGTCTCGGCGCGCTCCCTGGGGTACTGCTGCTCGATGGAGCGGCCCACCATGAGCCGTACGAGTTCGTCCTCGGGCGTGGTGGCCGGGACCTGCCCGACGCTCCTGCCGTCCCGGATGACCGTGACCCGGTCGCCGAGGGCGGCGATCTCCTCGAGGTGGTGCGTGATGAACACGATGCCGACGCCGTCCTCGCGCAGCCTGCGCACGATGGCGAAGAGCTTCTCGACCTCCTCGGAGGTCAGCACGGCGGTCGGCTCGTCCATGATCAGCACGCGCGCGTTCAGGCTGAGCGCCTTGGCGATCTCGACCATCTGCAGGCGGGCGATGCCGAGTTCCCGCACGCGCGTGCGGGGCGAGACGTTCACCCCCACCCGCTCCAGCAGGGCGGCCGCCTCGGTCTCCATCCGCTTCCGGTCGATCATCCCGAAGCGGCGCGGCTGCCGTCCCAGGAAGATGTTCTCGGCGACGGTGAGATCGGGAACGAGGTTGAACTCCTGGTAGATGGTGGCGATCCCGAGGCGCTCGGAGTCCTGCGCGCCATGGATGCGGACCTCCTCGCCGTCGGCCAGGATCCGCCCGGCGTCGGGCCGGTAGGCACCGGAGAGCATCTTGATGAGGGTGCTCTTGCCCGCGCCGTTCTCACCGAGCAGCACATGCACCTCGCCCCGGCGCAGGTCGAAGTCGACGCTGTCGAGCGCGACCACACCGGGGAAGGTCTTGCGTATGCCTTCGATGCGCAGCAACTCGTCCGCGTTGCTCACGTCTGGCTCCTGTTCATTGCGGGGGACGGCTCCACAGAGGCGGGGAACTCCTCGGGAGCGGGCGGCTCTTGAGGGGCCGGCTCGCCGCACGAACGGCGGACGACGAGCCGGGCCGGGAGGGTGACGGACTGCGGGGGCCGTCCCTCGATGCGGTCGACGAGCGCGCGCACGGCGGCCCGTCCCAGTTCGCCCGTCGGCTGGGCGATCGCGGTGATCGGCGGGTCGGTGTGCACGAACCAGCGGATGTCGTCGAACGCGGCCAGCGCGATGTCCTGCGGAACCCGCAGCCCACGCGCGCGTACGGCGTCCAGGGCGCCCAGTGCCATGAGGTTGTCGGCGGCGAACACGACCTCGGGCGGTTCGGGCAGGTCGAGGAAGCCCTCGGTGACCCGCCGGCCGCTCTCGGCCTGGAAGTCGCCCTGACCCGTGTAGGCGTCCAGGAGGGGGAGCCCGTACTCGGCCATGGCGGCCCGGAAGGCCTCGACGCGCTCGCTGCCGGTGGTGGTGGCGGCGGGGCCCGCGATGATGGCGAGCCTGCGGTGCCCCAGCCCGTGCAGATGCGCGACGAGGTCCCGCACGGCCGCGCGGCCGTCCGACCGCACCACCGGCACGTCGACGCCCGGGATCCACCGGTCGACGAACACCATCGGCGTCCCCGCGCGCGCGGCGCCGAGGATCAGCGGCGAGCCGCCGTCGGTCGGGGAGACGAGGAGACCGTCGATCCGGCGGTCCAGCAGGGTCCGTACGTGGTGATCCTGGAGGTCGGGCCGCTCGTCGGCGTTGCCGATGATGACGCTGTAGCCGAGCGCGCGGGCCTCCTCTTCGACGGAGCGGGCCAGCTCGGTGAAGTACGGGTTGAGCACGTCGCTGATGACCAGGCCCAGGGTGCGGGTCTGGTCGGTGCGCAGCGACCGGGCGACGGCGTTCGGGCGGTAGCCCAGCGCCTCGACGGCGGCCAGCACACGCGTGCGTGCGTCCTCGCTGACCGACGGATGGTCGTTCAGGACGCGCGACACCGTGGCGACGGAGACCCCCGCCTCGGCCGCGACGTCCTTGATGCTCGCCATCGCCGCCCCACCTCCTTGTGGACTCGGTTCATGAACGTCGAGGTCGTGGAATCGATTACATCGACGTGTAGGAAGGATTGGAATCGATTACACGGGGGTTAATCAAGCCCTCGACCGCATCCCGAGACCGGATCGTGATGAACGACGCCCGGCGGGCGGCCGACGGTCGCCCCCCGGGGCCTGTCGGTGGCGGGCGGTAACGTCGGATCATGACCGAACAGGCGGGGGCCGCCCAAGCGGGAGAGCGGCGTACGGCCACGCTGGAAGGCGTGCTCGAGCGCATCACGTACGCGAACGAGGAGAACGGCTACACGGTCGCCCGTGTCGACACCGGCAGAGGCGGCGGCGACCTCCTCACGGTCGTCGGCGCGCTGCTCGGCGCCCAGGTCGGCGAGTCCCTGCGCATGGAGGGCCGCTGGGGCTCCCACCCGCAGTACGGCAAGCAGTTCACCGTCGAGAACTACACGACCGTCCTGCCCGCCACGGTCCAGGGCATCCGCCGCTACCTCGGCTCAGGACTGGTCAAGGGCATCGGCCCGGTCTTCGCCGACCGCATCACCCAGCACTTCGGCATGGACACCCTGCGGATCATCGAGGAGGAGCCGAAGCGGCTCATCGAGGTGCCCGGCCTCGGCCCGAAACGCACGAAGAAGATCGCCGACGCCTGGGAGGAGCAGAAGGCGATCAAGGAGGTCATGCTCTTCCTCCAGACCGTCGAGGTGTCCACCTCCATCGCGGTGCGCATCTACAAGAAGTACGGCGACGCCTCCATCTCGGTCGTGAAGAACCAGCCCTACCGGCTCGCCGCGGACGTCTGGGGCATCGGGTTCCTCACCGCCGACAAGATCGCCCAGTCCGTCGGCATCCCGCACGACAGCCCGGAGCGCGTCAAGGCGGGCCTCCAGTACGCCCTGTCCCAGGCCACCGACCAGGGCCACTGCTACCTCCCCGAGGAGCGGCTGATCGCCGACGCGGTGAAGCTGCTCCAGGTCGACACCGGCCTGGTCATCGAGTGCCTCGCCGAACTCGCGGCGCCGCCGGAGGAGGGCGAGGACCCCGGAGTCGTACGGGAGAAGGTCCCGGCGCCCGACGGGGGAGAACCGGTCACCGCCGTCTATCTGGTCCCCTTCCACCGCGCCGAGCTCTCCCTCTCCGCACAGCTGTTGCGCCTGCTGCGCACCGAGGAGGACCGGATGCCGGCCTTCCGTGACGTGGCCTGGGACAAGGCGCTGGCCTGGCTGAAGTCCCGTACCGAGGCCGCACTCGCACCCGAGCAGGAGGCGGCCGTCAGGCTCGCGCTGACCGAGAAGGTCGCCGTGCTCACCGGCGGCCCCGGCTGCGGCAAGTCCTTCACCGTCCGCTCGATCGTGGAGCTGGCCCGCGCCAGGAAGGCCAAGGTCGTGCTGGCCGCGCCCACCGGCCGCGCCGCCAAGCGCCTGGCCGAGCTGACCGGCGCCGAGGCCTCCACCGTCCACCGCCTGCTGGAGCTCAAGCCCGGTGGCGACGCGGCCTACGACCGGGACCGGCCGCTGGACGCGGACCTGGTGGTAATCGACGAGGCGTCGATGCTGGATCTGCTCCTCGCCAACAAACTGGTCAAGGCCGTACCCCCGGGCGCGCACCTGCTCTTCGTGGGGGACGTCGACCAGTTGCCCAGCGTCGGCGCGGGCGAGGTGCTGCGCGATCTGCTGGCCGACGGCAGCCCGGTGCCCGCCGTGCGCCTCACGCGCGTGTTCCGCCAGGCCCAGCAGTCCGGCGTGGTGACCAACGCGCACCGGATCAACGCCGGACAGCACCCGGTCACCGACGGCATGAGGGACTTCTTCCTCTTCGTCGAGGACGACACGGAGGAGGCCGGCCGCCTCACGGTGGACGTGGCCGCCCGGCGCATCCCGGCGAAGTTCGGCCTGGACCCGCGCCGGGACGTGCAGGTGCTCGCGCCCATGCACCGGGGCCCGGCCGGCGCGGGCGCCCTCAACGGCCTGCTCCAGCAGGCCGTCACCCCCGGTCGCCCCGACGTGCCCGAGAAGCGGTTCGGCGGCCGGGTCTTCCGCGTCGGCGACAAGGTCACCCAGATCCGCAACAATTACGACAAGGGGAAGAACGGTGTCTTCAACGGCACCGTGGGCGTGGTGACCTCGCTCGATCCGGTCGACCAGCGCCTCACGGTGCTGACCGACGAGGACGAGGAGGTTCCGTACGAGTTCGACGAACTGGACGAACTGGCCCACGCGTACGCGGTCACCATTCACCGTTCACAGGGAAGTGAATATCCCGCCGTGGTGATCCCCGTCACCACGGGAGCATGGATGATGCTTCAACGGAACCTCTTGTATACGGCCGTGACGCGCGCCAAGAAGCTGGTCGTCCTCGTCGGCTCCCGCAAAGCGATCGGTCAGGCGGTGCGCACGGTGTCGGCGGGCCGTCGCTGCACGGCCCTGGACCACCGGCTGGCGGGCCGTTGACGGCCGGTTCGTGCGGGATCGTCGGAACATCACAAAAAATGATCGATCAAATGAGTCGTGAAGGTCACAGAGCACTTCCCCAAGCGTGACGAAGGCGGCAGGATGAGCTGGTTGGCGGCACTGAGTGCCGCCGATAAGCCCAATGGTCGACCCCGAGTGCACTCTCGTGCGCCAAATGGGGGATGGTTAGAGACAGTCAGGGCAACCTCGAAGAAGAGGCACAACGTCGGTGAGGGATGACGTGAGCGAGCACACCAACAACGCTGTAGTACTGCGGTTCGGCGATGGCGAGTACACCTACCCGGTGATCGACAGCACCGTCGGCGACAAGGGCTTCGACATCGGGAAGCTTCGCGCCCAGACCGGTCTGGTGACCCTGGACAGCGGCTACGGCAACACCGCCGCCTATAAATCCGCCATCACCTACCTCGACGGCGAGCAGGGCATCCTCCGGTACCGCGGCTACCCGATCGAGCAGCTGGCCGAGCGGTCGACCTTCCTCGAGGTCGCGTACCTGTTGATCAACGGCGAACTGCCGACCGTCGACGAGCTGTCCGTCTTCAAGAGCGACATCACCCAGCACACGCTGCTGCACGAGGACGTCAAGAACTTCTACCGCGGCTTCCCCCGCGACGCCCACCCGATGGCCATGCTGTCGTCGGTGGTCTCCGCGCTGTCCACGTTCTACCAGGACAGCCACAACCCGTTCGACGAGAAGCAGCGCAACCTCTCCACCATCCGGCTGCTCGCCAAGCTTCCGACGATCGCGGCGTACGCCTACAAGAAGTCGATCGGTCACCCGTTCGTCTACCCGCGCAACGACCTCGGCTACGTCGAGAACTTCCTGCGCATGACGTTCTCGGTGCCGGCGCAGGAGTACGAGCTCGACCCGGTCGTCGTCTCCGCGCTCGACAAGCTGCTGATCCTGCACGCGGACCACGAGCAGAACTGCTCGACGTCCACGGTCCGCCTCGTCGGCTCCTCGCAGGCGAACATGTTCGCCTCGATCTCGGCCGGCATCTCCGCGCTGTGGGGCCCGCTGCACGGCGGCGCCAACCAGTCCGTGCTGGAGATGCTCGAGGGCATCCAGGCCAACGGCGGCGACGTCGACTCCTTCATCCGCAAGGTGAAGAACAAGGAGGACGGCGTCCGCCTGATGGGCTTCGGCCACCGGGTGTACAAGTCCTTCGACCCGCGCGCGAAGATCATCAAGGCTGCGGCGCACGACGTCCTCTCGGCCCTCGGCAAGTCCGACGAGCTGCTGGACATCGCGCTGAAGCTGGAGGAGCACGCGCTCTCCGACGACTACTTCGTCTCGCGCAACCTCTACCCGAACGTCGACTTCTACACCGGCCTGATCTACCGGGCCATGGGCTTCCCGACCGAGATGTTCACGGTCCTGTTCGCCCTGGGCCGCCTCCCGGGCTGGATCGCCCAGTGGCACGAGATGATCAAGGAGCCCGGCTCCCGCATCGGCCGCCCGCGCCAGATCTACACGGGTGTCGTCGAGCGCGACTTCGTCCCTGTCGAGGAGCGCTGACACCTGCCGGTGGGGGCGCCGCTTGATCGGGTGCCCCGTCACTGGTGAATTTCCTGACTGCCCGGGACCGATGTCCCGGGCAGTGGTGTGTGCGGCCCCGGTGGTCTTGCGTCCCGGCAGTGGTCGTCGACGGGCTCGTGCGCGGTGGTGGCCGGCTGCACGCTGTCCGGCGGTCGTGTGCGCAGGGCATACGGAAGGCGCCCCGGCGCCAGTCCCCCCACGGGCCGACGACCAGGGCGCCTTCCCATGTCCCGGTGCGGATTCCCCCCACGGGATCCGGCCGGGCGTTGTGAGAACAGCGCCTGAATTCGCTGTTTGTAACCATCTTCGGTTGTCGTGCCTGCGGTTGAGCAGAACGAGCAGAACTCGTCCCACCACCGCCGTGTGCGATCTGCCGGGACAGCGCACGCTGGGAGGGCCGCTCAAAGCTTCCCGGTGTGCGTGCCCCGGCAACGCATCTCTGAGGAAGTCCCCCAAGACATCCTCAGACGTCAGGTCGCGCCCCCCAAGACGCTTCCTGACATCGTCAACTTAGACCTTCGAACCCCTTCGATGGTTACGTTCACATCACTGTGATCTGTGTCTCTTGCATATGTCCGTTAGATGCGCAAGAGACCGGATACGGCGATCGAGGCCCAAGCGTAAGGATGATGCGCGAGCCTTGTGAAGAGCTTATGTGAGGCTCGCGCAGGACTCCAGGGGTCTCCCTGATCGGCAACGTCCTACTCGGCGGTATTACTTGAAGGCGCGCAGCCGCAGGCTGTTCGTCACGACGAACACCGACGAGAACGCCATCGCCGCCCCCGCGATCATCGGGTTCAGCAGCCCGGCGGCGGCCAGCGGCAGCGCGGCCACGTTGTACCCGAAGGCCCACACCAGGTTGCCCTTGATCGTCGCCAGGGTCCGCCGGGACAGCCGGATGGCGTCCGCGGCCACCCGCAGATCCCCCCGCACCAGCGTCAGATCGCTCGCCTCGATCGCCGCGTCCGTGCCCGTCCCCATGGCCAGCCCCAGATCGGCGGTGGCGAGCGCGGCCGCGTCGTTGACACCGTCCCCGACCATGGCGACGACCCGCCCCTCGTCCTGCAGCCGCCGTACGACGTCGACCTTGTCCTCGGGCAGCACCTCGGCGATCACCCGGTCGATCCCGACCGCTTCCGCGACCGCCTCCGCGACCGCCCGGTTGTCCCCGGTCAGCAGCACCGGGGTGAGCCCCAGCGCCCGCAGCTGCCGTACCGCCTCGGCGCTGGTCTCCTTGACCGCGTCCGCGACCGCGAGCACCCCGCGCGCCACGCCGTCCCACCCCACGACGACGGCCGTACGGCCGCCCCGCTCGGCCTCCTCCTTCGCCCGGGCCACCTCGTCCGGAACCGTCTCGAAGAGGCGCCCCACGGCCACCTCGTGGCCCTCCACCCGCCCGCGCACCCCACGCCCGGGCACGTTCTCGAACCGCTCGGCCGCCGGCAGCTCCCCGGCCCTCTCCTCGGCGCCCGCCGCCACCGCCCGGGCGACCGGGTGCTCGGAGGCGTGCTCCAGCGCGCCCGCGAGCCGCAGCAGCTGCCGCTCGTCGGTGCCGTCGACGACGTGCACGTCCTGAAGGGTCATCCGGCCGGTGGTGACGGTCCCGGTCTTGTCCAGTACGACGGTGTCGACGCGGCGCGTGGACTCCAGGACCTCCGGGCCCTTGATGAGGATGCCGAGCTGGGCGCCGCGCCCGGTGCCCACCATGAGCGCGGTCGGCGTGGCGAGCCCGAGCGCGCACGGGCAGGCGATGATCAGGACCGCGACGGCCGCCGTGAACGCGGCGACCGTGTCACCCGTCGCGCCGAGCCAGCCGCCGAAGGTGGCGAGCGCGATCAGCAGCACCACCGGTACGAAGACCCCGGAGATCCGGTCGGCCAGCCGCTGCACCTCGGCCTTGCCGGTCTGTGCGGCCTCGACCAGCTGCGCCATGCGCGCGAGCCGGGTGTCCGCGCCGATCCGGCCGGCCTCGACGACCAGCCGGCCGCCGGCGTTCACGGTCGCGCCGGTGACGGCGTCGCCGGGCCCGACGTCCACCGGGACCGACTCCCCGGTCAGCATCGAGGCGTCCACGGCGGAGGTGCCCTCCACGACCGTCCCGTCGGTGGCGACCTTCTCCCCGGGCCGTACGACGAACCGGTCCCCGACGGCCAGCAGGTCGACCGGGATCCGCACTTCCCTTCCCTCCCGCAGCACGGCCACGTCCTTCGCGCCCAGCTCCATGAGCGCCCGCAGCGCCGCCCCCGCGCGCCGCTTGGAGCGGGCCTCCAGGTAGCGGCCGAGCAGGATGAAGGCGGTGACGCCGGCGGCGACCTCGAGATAGATCGTGGAGGCGCCGTCCGTACGGGAGACGGTGAGTTCGAAGGGGTGCCGCATGCCGGGCATGCCCGCGTCGCCGAAGAACAGCGCCCACAGCGACCAGCCGAGCGCGGCCAGCGTGCCGACCGAGACCAGCGTGTCCATGGTGGCCGCGCCGTGCCGCAGGTTCGTCCAGGCGGCCCGGTGCAGCGGGCCGCCGCCCCAGACGACCACGGGCGCGGCGAGCGTCAGTGAGAGCCACTGCCAGTTGTCGAACTGGAGCGACGGGACCATCGCGAGCAGGACGACGGGCGCGGCGAGCAGCACGGAGACGAGGAGCCGGTGCCGCAGGTCCGCGAGCTCGGGGTCCTGGGGGATGTCCTCCTGGACCGGCTCCGGGGCGGGCACGGGTTCCTCGGCCGTGTACCCGGTCTTCACCACGGTCGCGATCAGGTCGGCGACCTCGGTTCCGGCCGGATAGCTGACCTTGGCCTTCTCCGTGGCGTAGTTGACCGTCGCGACGACGCCGTCCATGCGGTTGAGTTTCTTCTCGACGCGGGCCGCGCAGGAGGCGCAGGTCATCCCGCCGATGAGCAGTTCGACCTCGGCGGTCGGCGCGGGCGGTTCGGCTATCGGCGTTTCCGTGGTGGTGCTGGTCATGTCCGTGCTCCAGGAAGCGGACCGGGCCGTACAGAACCAGTATCAGCTGGTCGGCACGGCCCGGTGGGTGGAGGAGGGGTGTCGAGGAGAGGTGCTTGGGGTGCGGGTGCCTCAGGCCTGGCCGACCAGCTCGAAGCCCGCCTCGTCGACGGCGGCGCGTACGGCCTCCTCGTCGAGCGCGGCGGCGGAGACGACCGTGACCTCGCCGGTCGAGGCGACGGCCTTCACCGAGGTGACACCGGCGAGCTCGGAGAGCTCGCCGGAGACGGCGCCCTCGCAGTGGCCGCAGCTCATGCCGCTCACCTTGTAGACGGTGGTGACGGAGCCCGTGGTGTCGGTTTGAGCGGTCATGTCGTTCTCCTCGTGGAGGCAGGTGGGGCGGGCGGGGCCGCGAGAGGTCTCCCGTCAATTGAGACTATACCCCTAGGGGGTATGAATCAAAGAACGGGACCCGCCGCGCGGAGGGTGTGCGCATGCTTCCGGCAGAGCAGGCGGGTACCCGGACTACCGGGCCGCAGTGGCCCCGGCGCCGCTGCCCTCGACCCGGCCCAGCCGGTCGCCCACCAGCGGCTCCAGGTAGCGGATCAGTACGTGCTTCAGCTCCTGCACATACGCGTCGCGCTCGGCGCCCTCGTGGCCCAGGACCAGCTCCAGGCCCGCCTTGTACAGCCCCAGGCACATGTGCGCCGTGCGGGTGAGGTCGGTGGGCGCCGAGTCCGGCAGCAGGGAGGAGAGCAGGCCCTCGATACGGGCGAGCAGGGTGGCGTGCAGCGCGTCGTGCTCCTCGGCGATGTGCCCGGGGATGTCGGGCCCGTGCATGAGGGCGAAGAACACCGGATGGTCGCAGTTGAAGGCGATGAACCGGTCCACGGCCGCATCGACGGCCTCCTCCAGCGGGGTCGCGGGGTCGACCGGGGCGAGCGCCTCGCCGAAGGTGTCGCGCATCTCGTGCATCAGGCGGTCGCCCAGCTCGATCGCGATCGCTTCCTTGTTCGGGAAGAACTGATAGAGCGTGCCCGGTGAGACACCGGCCTCGCGGGCGATGGCGTTGGTGCTGGCGGCGGTGTAGCCGGTCGTGCAGAAGACGCTGGCCGCGGCCTCGAGCAGCTGTGCGATACGCCGCTCGCCGCGCGCCTGGCGCCGGCGCGGCTGTTCCTTCTCCTGGCTCTCGGCCACGCGTTTTCCCCAGCTTTCCCGGACCCGATTGACAAACGCGAGTGGTCGCTCGCATTCTGGGATCAGAAACGCGAGCGCTCTCTCGTGTTTGCCATTTTACGGCTTGCACGACTGCTTGCAGGGTGAAGGGGACACCGCACGATGACCGAAGTCAACAGCCCACCCCGTCCCGGAGGCTGGACCCGCTTCGTGACCGCCCGGCCCAGGCTGTCGCTGCTCGCGGCCCTGGTGCTCACCGTGCTCGCGGTGCTGGCCGGCAGTGGGGTCGCCGAGCGGTTGGGCAGCGGCGGCTGGGAGGATCCGGGCGCGCAGTCCACGTACGCGACCAAGGCCCTGGAGCGCGAGTTCCCCGGCTCCCAGCCCAACCTTCTGCTGCTGGTCGACGCGGGCCGGGCCTCCGTGGACGACCCGGCGGTCGTCGCCGAGGCGAACCGGCTCACCGCGAGCCTGGCCGCCGAGAAGGGCATCGTCGGCGTCGGCTCCTACTGGCAGGCCGACGCGGGAGCGGCCTCCGCCCTGCGCGCGCAGGACGGCCACGAAGCGCTGATAGCCGCCCGCATCACGGGCGACGAGAAGGCGATGGGGGAGACCCTCGACCGCATCGCCCCCGCCCTGCGCGGCACGCACGGGCCGGTGGAGGTGAAGATCGGCGGCGGCGTCGCCGTGCGGCACGAGATGCAGACCATCATCCAGGAGGACCTGACCCGCGCCGAGATGATCGCCCTGCCGATCACCCTGGTGCTGCTGGTGATGGTCTTCGGCAGCGCGATCGCCGCCCTGCTGCCGCTCGGCATCGGCATCGTCGCGATCCTCGGCACCAACGCCGTCCTCAGCGGCCTCACGCGGTTCACCGACGTCTCGATCTTCGCGATGAACCTCACCACGGCCCTGGGGCTCGGCCTCGCCATCGACTACGCCCTGTTCATCGTCCGCCGCTTCCGCGAGGAACTCGCCGCCGGCGCCGACCCGTCGACGGCCATCGGCACCACCCTGCGCACGGCCGGGCGCACGGTCCTGTTCTCCGCGCTCACGGTCGCGGTGTCCCTGGCGGCGATGCTCCTCTTCCCCCAGTACTTCCTGCGCTCCTTCGCCTACGCCGGCATGGCCGTGGTCCTGCTGGCCGCCGCGGCCGCCCTGATCCTGCTCCCGGCGGCGCTGATCCTGCTGGGCGACCGGGTCAACTCCCTCGATCTGCGCCGCCTGTTCCGGCGGGGCCGGCCCGCGCCGGCGCCCGGCGACGAGGGCGGGAGGGCCTGGGCCCGCACGGCGAGCCTGGTCATGCGCCGCGCCCCCTTCTTCGCGCTGGCCACCACGGCCGTCCTCGTCCTCCTCGGACTGCCTTTCCTCGGCGTGAAGTTCGGCACGGCCGACGACCGCCAGCTGCCCTCCTCGGCCGAGTCCCACGTCGTGCAGCAGCACATCAGGGACGGCTTCCCGGGCAGTCCCGGCGGCGGCCTCGAGGTCCTCGCCGAGGGCAGGGCGACCCAGGCCCAGTACGCCGCCTACAAGGAGCGCGTCGCCGCGCTGCCGGAAGTGGCCCGGGTGGACGGCCCGTTGGTGAACGGCGACTCGGCGTACTTCACGGTGCTGCCCAAGGGCGAGGCCGTCGACGACGCGGCCCAGGACCTGGTGGGTGAGCTGCGCGCCACATCCGCACCCTTCGACACCGCCGTGACCGGCACGGCGGCCGTCCTGGTCGACTCCAAGCACGCGATCGGCGCCCAACTGCCCTGGGCGGTCGCCTTCATCGCCATAGTCACCCTGCTCCTGGTCTTCCTGCTGACCGGCAGCGTGCTGATCCCGCTCCAGGCGGTGCTGCTCAACGCGCTCAGCCTGACGGCGATGTTCGGCGCGGTGGTCTGGGTCTTCCAGGACGGCCACCTCTCCGGCCTGCTCGGCTTCACCAGCCCCGGATCCATCGAGACCACCCTCCCGGTCCTGATGTTCTGCGTGGCCTTCGGCCTCTCGATGGACTACGGCGTGTTCCTGCTCTCCCGCATCAAGGAGGAGTACGACCGCACCGGCGACCACGAAGGGGCGGTCGCTCTGGGCCTGCGGCGCACCGGCGGCCTGATCACGGCGGCGGCGGTCATCCTGGCGGTGGTGATGGTCGCGATCGGCACCTCGCGGGTCACCAACACCAAGATGCTCGGCCTGGGGATCGCCCTGGCGGTCCTGATGGACGCGATGGTGGTGCGCAGCCTCCTGGTCCCGGCCATCATGCGCCTCACCGGCAGGGCCACCTGGTGGGCACCGGCACCGCTGCGCAGGTTCCACCAGCGGTTCGGGCTGAGCGAGGGGGAGCCGGCCCGGCAGGCACCGGCCGCCGCGCCGGAACCGGCGCCGGACGAATCCGCGCCCGACGGGCCCGGGCGGGACAAGGTCGACGCGCACGGTTAGCGTTCGCGGAGATCCATGGTGGACGGAGGTCCGCGGGTCACCGTGGGTCTCCGCGGGGCACCGCCGGTCTCCGCGGGCGAAGGCGAGGGTGAGGGCACATGCGGGCTGTGGTGTTCGAGCGGTACGGGGAGCCGGCCGAGGTACGTGAACTGGCCGACCCCCGACCGGCCCCGCACGGAGTCACCGTGCGCGTCGAGGCCACCGGCCTGTGCCGCAGCGACTGGCACGGCTGGATGGGCCACGACCCGGACATCACCCTGCCGCACGTGCCCGGGCATGAACTCGCCGGTGTCGTACAGGAGGTCGGTGCCCGGGTCACCGGGTGGCGGGCGGGCGACCGGGTCACCGTCCCCTTCGTGTGCGGCTGCGGCAGCTGCCCGTCCTGCGCGGCCGGCGACCACCAGGTGTGCGAGCGGCAGACCCAGCCAGGCTTCACGCACTGGGGCTCCTTCGCCCAGTACGTGGCCCTGGAGCACGCCGACGTGAACCTGGTCGCGATCCCCGACGGCCTGTCGTACGCCACCGCCGCCTCCCTCGGCTGCCGGTTCGCCACGGCGTTCCGGGCGGTGGTGCAGCAGGGCCGGGTCGCGGCGGGGGAGTGGGTGGCGGTGCACGGCTGCGGAGGCGTGGGCCTCTCGGCGGTGATGATCGCGGCGGCGAGCGGGGCACGGGTGGTGGCGGTGGACGTGTCCCCGAAGGCCCTGGACCTGGCGCGGAAGTTCGGCGCGGCGGAGTGCCTGGACGCGCGGGGGGTGCCGGACACGGCGGAGGCGGTCCGTGAGCTGACCGGGGGCGGCGCCCACCTCTCCCTCGACGCGCTCGGTTCCCCCGCCACCTGCGCCGCCTCGGTGAACGGGCTGCGCCGCCGCGGCCGGCACGTCCAGGTCGGCCTGCTCCCCTCGGCGGACGGCACGACCCCGGTCCCGCTGGCCCGTGCCATCGCCCTGGAACTGGAGATCCTGGGCAGCCACGGCATGGCCGCGCACACCTATCCGGAGATGCTTGAGCTGGTCCGTGCGGGGGTGTTGCGCCCCGATCTGCTGGTGACGTCGACGATCACACTGGACGAGACCCCGGCCGCCCTGTCTGCGCTGGGCAGCGCCCCGGGCGCCGGGGTGACGGTCATCGATCCGTGGGCCTGAGCGCGGCCCACTCCCGGTCCAGGATCGCCATGAGCACCTCGTCCACCCACACCCCGTTGCGCAGCGCGGCCTCCCGCCGCACTCCCTCGACCACGAACCCGACCTTCTCGTAGACGCGCCGGGCCCGTTCGTTGTCGCCGTACAGCTCCAGCTGGACGCGGTGCAGGCCCAGTTGCTCGAATCCGTGGCCGACGATGAGCCGGGTCGCCTCGGTACCGAACCCGCGGTCGCGGCCCCGGGCTCCGATCAGCGTGCGGAAGGTGCAGCTGCGGGCGTCCGGATCCCACTCGTGCAGCACGACCTCGCCGAC
Source organism: Streptomyces sp. NBC_00016 (assembly GCF_045040885.1). Taxonomy (NCBI): domain Bacteria; kingdom Bacillati; phylum Actinomycetota; class Actinomycetes; order Kitasatosporales; family Streptomycetaceae; genus Streptomyces; species Streptomyces sp. NBC_00016. Next base: position 6,278,004 of record NZ_CP108304.1, read on the forward strand.
CAGTTCGCCGGTGTCGCGGTCGGTGACGGCGAGGTCCAGCCGGTCGGGCTGCTCGGCGCGGGAGCCGTACCAGGAACGCACCCGCTCGCGGGTGAGGTCGCTGTTCGGCGGGAAGGTGAAGCGGACGACCTCGGGGTCGCCGATGATCTCCCACATGGTGTCGGCGTCGGCCTCGGTGAAGGGCCGCAGCACGGTCTTCGGGCCGGAGAGCAGGGGCTTGACGGAGAAGTTCACCCGCAGCACTGTGCCCCACGCGTCCGTGAGGCACAGCAGGTTTTCTCTCCGCCGAGGGTCAGTCCAGAGCGCGTCCCCGGTTGCCCGGCCGGGAGGCGACCCAGGCACGCACGGTGTCGGCGTACCAGAAGGGCTTGCCGCCCTCCACGTGGTCGGGCTGGGGCAGCAGTCCGTGCTTGCGGTAGGACCGTACGGTGTCCGGCTGCACCTTGATGTGCGCCGCGATCTCCTTGTAGGACCAGAGCCTTCGGTCGGTCATGAGTTGCACCTCCCTGCGCGCGCGGGGGTCGGCGGCCGGGAGGCCGCCCGGGGGAGCCCGGCACTGCGCTGGCGATCACCAAGCCTGTGCCCGGTGAACGACACCCGGTGACCGTGAGGAAGCGGCTGTTGACCTCGTGTGACACAAGGCCCGCGTACACGCGACATGTGTGACATAAAAGAGGAGTTTGTGACACAGGTGAAGCAGAGAAGTGTGCGGGGCTCATGGGAGGGGCGTGTTGACAACTGCCCCGAGGTCGCCGACAGGAGGCGGGCCGGGCCCGCTGCGACAGGCCCGACCCGTTCCCGCTCCCCGCCATCCCCCCGGAACGACCAGAACGACCGAAGAGTCCGGAGTGCTCGAAGCACCGGAAGGCTCGAAGCACCCGGAACGGCCGGAAATCGCCGGATCAACTGGCAGACCCCCAGCCTGTATTCAGCCAATGCGGCGGGTCTTGGAAAAATGCGCACCCGGTCCGGACCAATCGTCCGGGCGGGTCGGCAGGACCAGGCTCGTCGCCTCCCCGCTCAGCCGGTCCGCGGCCGGCGACACCTGCGCCGGAAGCCGCCTGGCCTGCGCGAACTCCCTCGGCGTGTATCCCGTCATCGCCTTGAACTCGCCGCTGAGATGGGCCTGGTCGTAGAAGCCGCAGAGGGCGGCGGTCTCTGCCGCGCTCTGCCCCTGCGCCAGCAGCCGACGGGCCCGTTGCAGCCGCAGCACCCGGGCCGCCGCCTTGGGGCCGAGCCCGATCTGCTCACGGAAACGGTTCTCCAGGTGCCGTACGCTCCAGCCGACCTCCTCGGCCAGCCGGGGCACCGGTATCGCGCCGCTCGTCCGCACCAACAGCGACCAGGCCCGCGCCACCCGCTCCGAACTCGGCGTACCGGCCTCCCGCCACCGGGTGAGAACTTCGTCCAGCAGCCCGAACCGGTCCGCCCAGCCGGGTAACGCGGCCAGCGCGGCGGCGAGTTCACCGAGCGGCGACCCCAGGGAGTGCGGCAGCTCGTCGGGGTCGACGGTGCGGTTGACGAGCTCGTGCTGGGGCGTGCCGAAGAGGGTGAACGCGGCCCAGGGCGTCATGAGCACCTCGATGCCCGAGAACCGCCCGCCGTGCTCCCCGACGGCGGGCGTGGTCGTGGGCCCGCAGTACACGGACACGAGCGTGTCCGGCGTCCGCCCCGCCCGCGAGATCCGCACCGGCTGCTCGAACCCCAGCAGCAGGGTCGAGGCCCCGATGGGCGTCTCGAGCCGCCGCCGCGGCCGGTTCATGGCGAGCCGGATCCCGCGGTAGCTCATCACTCCGGGCCGCAGCCGTGGATGGGGCGAGCCCATGGCGAACTCCCAGGAGCCACTCGGCCCTTCACCCGACCGGACGTGTACTGCCCTCGCCGCCATGGGCACTCATGCTAGAAGCGGCAACCGCAGCCCACCTAGGGGCGCGGGGCTGTATCCATATGCGGCTCCGCCGCGTGGGCGCGACAAGCCCCACACAACCCGCACGCGCACGGGCACAGAGCCCGGCACCCCGGTGGGCGCGTCTACGCCCCGCACGACCTCAAAAACGCCCGCGTACGTTGCGCGATGGGCAGCGGAGCGTCCGGCTCGCACGGATACATGTCCTGCTCGACGATCGCGAACAGATCGACGTCCAGCTTCTGCGCGGCCTCCAGCACCGGCCCCAGCGCGGGCACACCGGTGGGCGGCTCGCACATCACGCCCCGCGCGACGGCCGGCCCGAAGGGCACCTGGTTGGCCCGCACGTCCGCCAGGATCTCCGGGTCGACCTGCTTGAGGTGCAGGTATCCGATCCGCTCGCCGTAGGTCTCGATCAGCTTGACGCTGTCGCCGCCGCAGTACGCGTAGTGCCCGGTGTCCAGGCACAGCGACACCAGGCCGGAGTCGGTGCCGTCCAGGAAGCGGACCACGTTCTCCTCGCTGTCGATGTGGGTGTCGGCGTGCGGGTGGACGACGATCTGCAGGCCGTACCGCTCCCGCACCTCCTTGCCGAGCCGCTCGGTCAGCGAGGTGAGGTTGCGCCACTGCTCGGGTGTGAGGGTGTCCGGCTCCAGTACCTCGCCGGTTTTGTCGTCCCGCCAGAAGGACGGGATGACGACCAGGTGCTTCGCGCCCATCGCCTGGGCGAGCACCGCGTTGTCCGCGACGTGGGCCCAGGTCTTCTCCCAGACGGCCTCGCCGTGGTGCAGGCCGGTGAAGACCGTGCCCGCCGACACCTTCAGGCCACGCTTGGCCGTCTCCTCGGTGAGGAGTGCGGGATCGGTCGGCAGGTACCCGTAGGGGCCGAGCTCGATCCATTCGTAGCCGGACTGCGCGACCTCGTCGAGGAAGCGCTGCCAGGGGACCTGGGCGGGATCGTCCGGGAACCAGACGCCCCAGCTGTCGGGGGCGGATCCGACACGGATGCGGGAAACACCGGAAACTGGTGACTGAGGTGACAACGACGTCATGGGCGTCAGCGTGCTGTCTCACCGAAGGGGGTGTCAAGGGCTGGTCCGAATGTCTGGACAAAACATTGACAGGGCCCGCCGCGCGGGGCTAGAAAGCCGTGAGAGCCGATACGGGACGTGTGTCGGGGACGTCCACGAGCGGCGCCTCGGGGCCGAGTCGACGAACGAACCGATGTGAAGGGAACTCGATGGCGTACGACCTGATCACCATGGGGCGGATTGGGGTGGACCTCTATCCGCTACAGACGGGCGTCCCACTCCCGCAGGTCACGTCCTTCGGGAAGTTCCTGGGGGGATCGGCGACCAACGTCGCGGTCGCCGCAGCCCGCCTCGGCCGCGAGACGGCGGTGATCTCCCGTACCGGTGACGACCCCTTCGGCACCTATCTGCACGAGGCCCTGCGCGGCTTCGGCGTCGACGACCGCTGGGTCACCGCCGTGCCCGGACTGCCGACGCCCGTCACCTTCTGCGAGGTCTTCCCGCCGGACGACTTCCCGCTGTACTTCTACCGGCAGCCCAAGGCGCCGGACCTGGAGATCGACGCCCACGAACTCGACCTCGACGCCGTCCGTGAGACCCGCATCTTCTGGGTCACCGGCACCGGCCTGAGCGAGGAACCCAGCCGTACGGCGACCCTCGCCGCCCTGGCCCACCGGGCCAGGGCCGGCACCACGGTCTTCGACCTCGACTGGCGCCCGATGTTCTGGAGCCACCCCGACACGGCCCGCCCGTTCTACGTCGAGGCCCTCAAGCACACCACCGTCGCCGTGGGCAACCTCGACGAGGTGGAGGTCGCCACCGGAGTGCGCGAACCCCGGGCCGCGGCCCAGGCGCTGCTGGACGCCGGTGTCGAACTCGCGGTGGTCAAGCAGGGCCCCAAGGGTGTCCTGGCCGTCAACAGCAAGGGCGAGTCCGCCGAGGTCCCGCCGCTCCCGGTGAGCGTCCTGAACGGCCTCGGGGCCGGTGACGCCTTCGGCGGCTCCCTCTGCCACGGTCTGCTCGCGGGCTGGGACCTGGAGAAGATCATGCGTCACGCCAACGCCGCGGGCGCCATCGTCGCCTCCCGGCTGGAGTGCTCCTCCGCGATGCCGACACCGGACGAAGTGGAAGCCGCGCTCAAGGCGGGGGCCGTCCTGTGACGACCGTGGACATCTCCGAACTCGTCCGCCTGCGCACGCAGCACCCCGAGGCCATCGCCGAGGCGGCCGCCCGCCGCCCGCGCAGACCGCTGCTGGGCGACTCCGGCCGCCTGATGATCGTCGCCGCCGACCATCCGGCCCGTGGCGCGCTCGGCGTCGGCGGCGACCGGCTGGCCATGGCCAACCGGGCCGGGCTGCTCGAGCGCCTGTGCCTGGCCCTCTCCCGGCCCGGCGTCGACGGCGTCCTCGCGACCGCCGACATCCTGGACGATCTCCTCCTCCTCGGCGCCCTCGACGGCAAGGTCGTCATGGGCTCGCTGAACCGCGGCGGCCTCCAGGGATCCGTCTTCGAGCTGGACGACCGCTTCACCGGCCACCGCCCCGAGGACATCGAGCGGCTGAACTTCGACGCGGGCAAGCTGCTCGTGCGCATCGACTACGACGACCCGGGCTCGCTCACCACCCTGGAGTCCACGGCCCGCGCCATCGACGACATGGCCGCCCGTGAGCTCCCCCTCTTCGTCGAGCCGTTCATCAGCCGCCGCACCCCGGACGGCAAGGTGGGCAACGATCTCTCCGCCGAGGCCGTCACCAAGTCGATCGCCATCGCCTCGGGCCTGGGCGGCACCTCGGCCTACACCTGGCTGAAGCTCCCGGTCACCGACAACCCCGACGACATGGCCGAGGTCATGCAGACGTCCACACTGCCCGCCGTCCTGCTGGGCGGCGAGGTCGGCGAGGACCAGGACGGCGCCTACGAGAAGTGGCGCGGGGCGCTCCAGCTCCCCACCGTCCGGGGCCTGGTGGTCGGCCGCTCGCTGCTCTACCCGGCGGACGGGGATGTCGCCGCCGCCGTGGACACCGCCGTAGGACTGCTGTGAGGGCCGCATGACACACACAGAGCCGCACCACGACCTGTACCTTCCGCACGGCACCACGGCCGGCGCCGACTACACGCTCGACATCGATCCGAAACGAGCCGGCTGGGGTTACTGCAGTCTGCGGATCGTCGAGCTGGAGCCGGGTGGCACGCACCTCTTCAGCACGGGTGACAGTGAGTGGATCGTGCTTCCGCTGAAAGGCGGATGTACCGTGCAAACAGCCGGTGATGAGTTCCAACTCCTGGGCAGGGAGAGCGTTTTCGCGTCGGTAACCGACTTCGCGTACGTTCCCCGTGACGCCCGGGTCCAGATCGCCTCCGGCGCGGGAGGCCGCTTCGCCCTGGCAGGAGCGAAGTGCGAGCGACAACTCCCCGCCCGCTACGGCCCCGCGCCGGAGGTCCCCGTCGAAGAGCGCGGCAGCGGCAACTGCGCCCGTCTGGTGCGCAACTTCGCCTCCGCCGACGCCTTCGACTGCGACAAGCTGATCGCCGTCGAGGTGATCACCCCGGGCGGCAACTGGTCCTCGTACCCGCCGCACAAGCACGACGAGCACCGGCCGGGCGAGGAGGCCGAACTCGAGGAGATCTACTACTTCGAGATCGACGGCCCGAACGGGTTCGGCTATCAGCGCGTATCCCCTTCACGCGAGGGCGGATCCGACGTCCTCGCCGAGGTCCGCTCCGGCGACGCCGTGCTCGTCCCCGACGGCTGGCACGGCCCGGCCATCGCCCAGCCCGGCCACGCCATGTACTACCTGAACGTCATGGCGGGACCGGGCGAGACACGGGAGTGGCGGATCTGCTTCCACCCGGACCACGTAGAGAGCACAGGGGGTTACCGATGACGGCGCAGACCTCGACGACGAGGCTGACGGTCGCCCAGGCACTCGTCCGCTTCCTCGCCGCCCAGTACACGGAGCGCGACGGCGTACGGCAGCGGCTGATCGGCGCGACCTGGGGCATCTTCGGCCACGGCAACGTCGCCGGCCTCGGCCAGGCGCTGGTCGAGTACGGCGACGACATGCCGTTCCACCAGGGCCGCAACGAGCAGTCGATGGTCCACGCGGCCGTCGGCTACGCCCGCCAGTCGAACCGCCTGTCCACCCACGCGGTGACGACGTCGATCGGCCCCGGCGCGACCAACCTGGTCACCGGCGCCGCCCTGGCGACCGTCAACCACCTTCCGGTCCTGCTGCTGCCCGGCGACATCTTCGCCACCCGCGTCGCCGACCCGGTGCTCCAGCAGCTCGAGGTCCCCTACGCGGGCGACGTGTCGGTCAACGACACGCTGCGCCCCGTGTCGAGGTACTTCGACCGCGTCACCCGCCCCGAGGCCCTGATCCCGGCGGCCCTCCAGGCGATGCGCGTCCTCACCGACCCGGTGGAGACGGGCGCGGTCACCCTCGCGCTGCCCCAGGACGTCCAGGCCGAGGCCTACGACTGGCCCGACGAGTTCTTCGCCGAGCGCACCTGGGTCGTACGCCGTCCGGGCGCCGACCCGACCGAACTCGCGGAGGCGGTCCGCGCGATCCGTGCCGCCCGCCGCCCGCTGATCGTCGCCGGCGGCGGGGTCCACCACAGCCGCGCCGAGGAGGCGCTCGCCGAGTTCGCCGAGGCCACCGGCATTCCGGTCGCCTCCACCCAGGCCGGCAAGGGCTCGCTGCGCTACGACCACCCCCAGGACGTGGGCGGCGTGGGCCACACCGGCACGGCGACGGCGGACGAACTCGCCCGCACCGCCGACCTGGTGATCGGCGTGGGCACCCGGTACACGGACTTCACCACCGCCTCCAACACCCTGTTCGCCGCAGACGGCGTCCGCTTCCTCAACCTCAACATCGCGCCCTACGACGGCCACAAGCTCGCCGGTCTGCCGCTCGTGGCCGACGCCCGCAGCGGCCTCGGCGAGCTGACCGCGGCCCTCCAGACACACGCCCACCGGGTCACGGACGCCTATGTCACCGAGTACTCGGAGGACAAGGAGCGCTGGGAGCAGCGCGTCGACGCCTGCTACGAGGCCGAGGAGCCGGACGTACGGCCGACCCAGCCGCAGGTGCTCGGCGCCCTGGACGCCCTCGCCGACGAGTCGGACGTGATCATCAACGCGGCCGGTTCACTCCCCGGTGACCTGCACAAACTGTGGCGGGCGCGCTCCCGGGACCAGTACCACCTGGAGTACGGCTACTCCTGCATGGGGTACGAGATCCCGGCCGCGATCGGCGTGAAGCTGGCCGCTCCCGAGCGCAACGTCTGGGCACTGGTCGGCGACGGCACCTATCTGATGATGCCGACGGAGATCGTGACGGCCGTGCAGGAGGGGATCGCGATCAAGCTCCTGCTCGTGCAGAACCACGGCTACGCCTCGATCGGCGGTCTGTCGGAGTCGGTGGGCGGCGAGCGGTTCGGCACCGCGTACCGCTACACCGCGGACGACGGCACCTTCACCGGGGCCCCGCTGCCCGTCGACCTGGCCGCCAACGTGGCCAGCCTCGGTATGCGCGTGCTGCGCGCGAAGACCGTCCGCGAACTGCGCGAGGCCCTCGCCGAGGCGCGCCGCGCCGACACTCCCACATGTGTCTACGTCGAGACGGAAACGGCCGACACTGTGTCGGGCCCGCCGCCCGCGCAGGCCTGGTGGGATGTACCTGTGGCCGAGACCGCGACCCGATCGTCCGCGGTGAAGGCACGTGAGCTGTACGAACGGCACGTCTCCACCCGTCGCCGCCATCTGTGAAGGAGTACTCGGTCATGACGAAGATCGTCAACCACTGGATCGGCGGCAAGACCGTCGAAGGCGCGTCGGGTACGTACGGGCCGGTCACCGACCCGGCGACCGGCGCCGTCACCACCAAGGTCGCGTTCGCGACCGTCGACGAGGTCGACGCCGCGGTCGCCGCCGCCAAGGACGCCTACGCCACCTGGGGTACCTCGTCCCTCGCCAAGCGCACCACGATCCTGTTCAAGTTCCGGGCGCTGCTGGACGCGCACCGGGACGAGATCGCGGAGCTGATCACGGCCGAGCACGGCAAGGTGCACTCGGACGCGCTGGGCGAGGTCGCGCGCGGCCTGGAGATCGTGGACCTGGCGTGCGGCATCACCGTGCAGCTGAAGGGCGAGCTGTCCACCGAGGTGGCCTCCCGGGTCGACGTGTCGTCGATCCGCCAGCCGCTGGGTGTGGTCGCGGGCATCACGCCGTTCAACTTCCCGGCGATGGTCCCGATGTGGATGTTCCCGATCGCCATCGCGACCGGCAACACCTTCGTGCTGAAGCCGTCGGAGAAGGACCCGTCGGCGTCCCTGAAGCTCGCCGAGCTGCTGGCCGAGGCCGGGCTGCCGGACGGCGTCTTCAACGTCGTCAACGGTGACAAGGTCGCGGTCGACCGCCTCCTGGAGCACCCGGACGTGAAGGCCGTGTCCTTCGTCGGCTCGACGCCGATCGCCCGGTACATCCACACCACCGCCGCCGCGAACCACAAGCGGGTCCAGGCGCTGGGCGGCGCGAAGAACCACATGCTGGTTCTCCCGGACGCCGACCTCGACGCGGCGGCCGACGCGGCCGTCTCGGCGGCCTACGGCTCGGCGGGCGAGCGCTGCATGGCGATCTCCGCGGTCGTGGCGGTCGGCGCGATCGGCGACGAGCTGGTGCAGAAGATCCGCGAGCGCGCCGAGAAGATCAAGATCGGTCCCGGCAACGACCCCACCTCCGAGATGGGCCCGCTCATCACGAAGGTGCACCGCGACAAGGTGGCGTCCTACGTCACGGGCGCGGCGGCCGAGGGCGCGGAGGTCGTCCTGGACGGCTCCGGCTACACGGTCGAGGGCTTCGAGGACGGTCACTGGATCGGCATCTCGCTGCTGGACAAGGTCCCGACGACCGCGAAGGCCTACCAGGACGAGATCTTCGGCCCGGTGCTGTGCGTGCTGCGCGTGGACACGTACGACGAGGGTGTGGCCCTGATCAACAGCTCGCCGTTCGGCAACGGCACGGCGATCTTCACCCGGGACGGCGGCGCGGCCCGTCGCTTCCAGCTGGAGATCGAGGCCGGCATGGTCGGCGTGAACGTCCCGATCCCGGTCCCCGTCGGCTACCACAGCTTCGGTGGCTGGAAGGACTCGCTCTTCGGCGACCACCACATCTACGGCAACGACGGCACCCACTTCTACACCCGCGGCAAGGTCGTCACGACCCGCTGGCCGGACCCGGCCGACGGCCCCGGCGGCGTGGACCTGGGCTTCCCCCGCAACCACTGAGGCCCGAACGCGCCCTGTCCCCTCTCGCGAGGGGCAGGGCGCGGTCGTGTCACTGTGCGGCGCCGGCTTCCTTGATCGCCTCGGTGAGGTCGCCGGTCTGCGCGGCCGGCGGCGCCTTCACCTCGGCCGTGGCGCCGAACCTCTCGAAGTCCATGGTGACCTTCATGGTGCCGATCTCCTGGATCATGCGTACCGGCAGGTCCTTGGCTCCGACCCAGACATCCGTGGTGATCGAGGTCGCGCCGCCGGTGAGCGAGCCGAAGAGGTTGTCCTCGTTGCCGTAGGCCTCCTTGTACTTGCCCATGCCCTCGACGTTGTCGGCGTACGTCAGGCCCTTCATGGACGCCGACGGGCTGCCGCCGCTGCTGCCGCTGAGCGCCTGCGCGCCCTGCCGACCGAAGACGGCCGAGCCGTCGATCTTCATCCACTCCTTGCCCTCGAGCGGTCCCGAGGCCTGTGGGTCGACGTCGTAACGGCCGCGTACTTCAGCTTCATGAGTCCCCACCCTGTGCTTCGTCTGTGATCCCCGAACCCTGGAGGGACGCACTGACACGTCCGTATCCCGAACGTCCGCACGTTTTTTTGGCGCCCGCCCTGCGGTTCCCGCAGGTCCCGAGGGGGCGGAACGGTCCGCCCGTAACTGCCAAATCCGTGACTACGAAGGGCCATCGGCAACGGATTCCGTAGGTGAACACCTATTGACGCACCGGTTTCCGTCGGGATTCCATGCAGCCGCCGGGAGCGGACGAACGACGTACGACCAAAGCCGCCGGAGGCGATAGCGCTCCCGCCTCACCCCCGCCGCACGAGTCGATCGGAATCGCCGCATGACCGACACGCTCCGCCCTGTCGAGGCCGCCCTCCCCCAGGTGCCCGACAGTCCCCAGAAGCTCAAGCGCTCCATCGGAGTCGTCGGCGGCACCCTCCTCACCCTCTCCTGCGTCACCCCCGCCTCCACCCTCTTCGTCGTCGTCCCGGACCTCTTCGGCTCGCTCGGCACCGCGACCGCCCTCACGATCGCGATCGGCTCGCTGCTCTGTATCGCCGTGGCGTTCTGCTACTCGGAGCTGGGCACCCTCATCCCCAGCGCGGGCGGCGAGTACGCCATGGTGTCGACCCTGGCCGGGCGGCTCGCCGGCTGGCTGGTCTTCGTTCTCTCCCTGCTCGTCGTCATGATCGTCCCGCCGGTGATCGCGATGGGCACGGCCGACTACCTGGCCCCCCTCGTCCACCTCGACCCCTCGCTCGCGGGCGCCGCCGTCATGCTGCTCGCCACCCTCGCCGGCCTGCTCGACCTGCGCGCCAACGCCTGGATCACCGGCGTCTTCCTGGTCCTGGAGGTCATCGCGGCGGCCGTCGTCGCGGTGCTGGGCTTCGCCCACGGCCACCGCGGCGCGGGCAGCCTCGTCTCGATGCAGGTCGCCGGCGCCGACGGCCACACCGACACCGTCACCGCCATGCTGGTCGTCTCCGGCCTCGCCATCGCCCTCTTCGTCACCCAGGGCTTCTCGACCGCCGTCTACCTCTCCGAGGAGCTGGAGAACCCGCGCCGCAACGTCGCCCGCACGGTCCTCGCCACCCTCGCCATCTCCTCCGTGATCATCCTGGTCCCGGTCGTCGCCATCACCTTCGGCGCCTCCGACCTCACCGAGCTGACCGGCGGCGACATCGGCGCCATGGTCACCGCCTGGTCCAACTCGGCCGTCGGCACCTTCGTCAGCCTCTGCGTGGCGCTCGCGATCATCAACGCCGGCATCGTGATGGTCATCCAGAACTCCCGCGTCCTGTTCGCCTCCGCCCGCGACAAGGCCTGGCCCCGGCCGGTCAACGACCTCTTCGCCAAGCTCGGCCGGTTCGGCTCCCCCTGGGTCGCCACCCTCGCCGTCGGCGTCCCCGGCGCGCTGCTCTGCTTCGTGAACCTGGACACCCTGTACGGCGTCACCGGCGTCTCCGTGACCGGCATGTACCTGCTCGTCGCGGTCGCCGCGCTGCTCTCCCGCCGCGGCCGGCACAAGGACACCCACGCCTGGCGCATGCCCCTGTGGCCGGTGCTGCCGGTCCTGCTGATCGTCGTACTCGGCTACATCCTCACCCAGCAGGAGACGGCCTACCTCGTGTGGACCGGCGGCATCACCGCCGCCGCCACCCTCTACTGGGCCTTCTACCTCCGCCCCCACCGCGACACCCGCTGGCTGGTGTCGATCCCGGAGGACGCCCAGGACACACCGGTCTGAGTACCGCGTCTGGTGTAGGGCGCGACGGCTCCGTACGCCGCCGGGATGGCGACGAGTTCGGTCTCCGGTCGACAACTCCACGACAGGTTGACCCCGTACGGTTGAAGCATGGATCTTCGACTGCCCGGTCTGCGAGGACCACGGCGGCCGCGACGGATCGTCTCCGCCGTGGCCGCCGTGGTCGTACTCGCCGGTGCCGGTACCTGGACGGCCGTCGCCTCCGACGACGACACGCCCGCGGTGCGCCACACCGACCGGGTCATGGCGGTGGACGGCGTGAAGCTGGACACCTCCTACTTCACCTCCGGCGCCGCCGGCCGCCGCCCCGCCGTCCTCCTCGGGCACGGCTTCGGCGGCAGCAAGGACGACGTACGTCAGCAGGCCGAGAAGCTGGCCCGCGACGGATACGCGGTGCTCACGTGGTCGGCGCGCGGCTTCGGCAAGTCCACCGGCAAGATCGGGCTGAACGACCCGAAGGGCGAGGTCGCCGACGTCTCCCGACTGATCGACTGGCTCGCGAAACAGCCCCAGGTGCAGCTCGACAAGACAGGCGACCCCCGGGTGGGCGTGGCCGGCGCCTCCTACGGCGGCGCGATCTCCCTGCTCGCCGCCGGCCACGACGACCGCGTCGACGCCATCGCCCCCGCGATCACCTACTGGAACCTCGCGGACGCCCTGTTCCCCGACGGCGTGTTCAAGAAGCTGTGGGCCGGCATCTTCTTCAACACGGGCGGCGGCTCCGCCCGCTTCGAACCCGCCCTGGCCGCGATGTACGACCGCGTCGCCGAGTCCGGCACCCCCGACACCGCCGCCCGCGAGCTCCTCGAACAGCGCTCGCCGTCCGCCGTCGCCGACCGCATCAAGGTCCCCACGCTGCTCATCCAGGGCCAGACCGACTCCCTCTTCACGCTCGCCCAGTCCGACGCGGCCGAGAAGGCGATCCGCGCCAACGGCGCCCCCGTCGACGTCGACTGGATCGCGGGCGGCCACGACGGCGGCGACATGGAGGGCGATCGCGTCCAGACACGCGTGCGTGCCTGGTTCGACCGCTACCTCAAGGACGACAAGGCCGCCGACACCGGCCCCGCCTTCCGCGTCACCCGCACCGGAGGCGTCGACTCCACCGACGGCGCCGCCCAGCTCAGGGGCGCGAGCGCGGACAGCTACCCCGGCCTGGAGAACGGCGAGCGCGCGTTCCCCCTGACCGGCCGCCGCGAGGAGCAGTCCTTCGCCAACCCGCCGGGCGCCAGCCCGCCCGCCGTCTCGGCCCTGCCGGGACTCGGCGGCGGAGGCCTCTCCCAGCTCTCCTCCCTCGGCGTCGGCGTCTCCCTCGACTTCCCCGGCCAGTACGCCGCCTTCGACTCCGCCCCGGTCACCGGCGACCTGCGGGTCACCGGTTCCCCGACGGTCACCGTCCACGTGAAGTCGACGTCCGACACCGCCGTCCTCTTCGCCAAGGTCTACGACGTCAGCGGCAGCGGCAGCCAGGTGCTGCCCTCCCAGCTCGTCACCCCGGTCCGCGTCGAGGGCGCCAAGGCCGGCAAGGACGTCACGATCACGCTCCCGGCGATCGACCACAAGGTCGAGGAGGGCCACCGGCTGCGCCTGGTCCTCGCCTCCACCGACCTCGGCTACGCCTCCCCGATGACCCCGGCGACGTACACCGTCTCGATGAAGGGCGACCTGAAGGTCCCGACCGCCCCCGCCGTGACGACCGCGGCCGCCCCGCTCCCGTCCTGGGTCTGGTGGCTGCCCCTCGCGGGCGCGGCGATCGCGCTCGCCCTGCTGCTGACGGCCCGCCGCCGCACCGCGGGCCCCGCCCCCGACCCCGCGCTCGCCGAGGTCCCGCTCCAGATCACCGACCTGAGCAAGAAGTACGCGAACGGCGACCGCTACAGCGTCCGCGACCTGTCGTTCCGTGTCGAGAAGGGCCAGGTCCTCGGTCTCCTCGGCCCGAACGGCGCGGGCAAGACGACGACCCTGCGCATGCTGATGGGTCTGATCAGCCCCGACGGCGGCGAGATCCGGGTCTTCGGCCACGCCATCCGCCCGGGCGCGCCCGTCCTCTCCCGAGTCGGCTCCTTCGTCGAGGGCGCCGGCTTCCTCCCGCACCTGTCCGGCCGGGAGAACCTGGAGCTGTACTGGCAGGCCACCGGCCGCCCCGCCGGGGACGCCCACCTGGCGGAGGCCCTGGAGATCGCCGGCCTCGGCGACGCCCTCGCCCGCGCCGTACGCACCTACTCGCAGGGCATGCGGCAGCGTCTCGCCATCGCCCAGGCCATGCTCGGCCTCCCGGACCTGCTCATCCTCGACGAGCCGACCAACGGCCTCGACCCGCCGCAGATCCGCGAGATGCGCGAGGTGATGATCCGGTACGCGGCGGCCGGCCGCACGGTCATCGTCTCCAGCCACCTCCTGTCCGAGGTCGAGCAGTCCTGCACGCACCTCGTGGTCATGGACCGGGGCCGGCTGGTCCAGGCGGGACCGGTCGCCGAGATCGTCGGCTCCGGCGACACGCTCCTCGTGGGCACCGCCACCCCCGTGGAGGAGCCGGTCGTGGAGAAGATCGCCGCGCTGCCGGGGGTGGCCTCCGCGGTCCCCGCCGCCGAGGGCCTGCTGGTCCGGCTGGACGCCGACGGCAGCGCCCAGCGCCTGGTCGCCGAACTCGTCCGGCTCGACGTGCCCGTCCAGGCCGTCGGCCCGCACCGCCGCCTGGAGGACGCCTTCCTCACCCTGATCGGAGGTTCCGCATGAGCACGCTCACCGAGGTCGCCTCCGGCTACCAGGCGGGCCGCACGCTGCCGCTGCGCGTCGAGCTGGTCCGCCAGCTCAAGCGCCGCCGCACGCTGGTCATGGGCGGCATCCTCGCTGCCCTGCCGTTCGTCCTGCTCATCGCCTTCGCGATCGGCGGCGAGCCCGGCGGCCGCAACAACCAGGTGACCCTGATGGACACCGCGACGGCGTCCGGCGCCAACTTCGCCGCCGTCAACCTGTTCGTGTCCGCGGGCTTCCTCCTGGTCATCCCGGTCGCCCTGTTCTGCGGGGACACGGTCGCCTCGGAGGCCGGCTGGTCCTCGCTGCGCTACCTCCTGGCCGCCCCCGTGCCCCGGGCCCGCCTGCTGTGGTCCAAGCTCGTCGTCGGCCTCGGCCTCAGCCTGGCCGCGATGGTCCTGCTGCCCGTCGTCGCCCTCGCCGTCGGCTCCGCGGCCTACGGCTGGGGCCCCCTGGAGCTGCCCACGGGCGGCGCGCTCGACTCCGGCACGGCGGCCCAGCGGCTGGTGATCGTGGTCGGGTACGTCTTCGTCTCCCAACTGGTCACCGCCGGGCTCGCGTTCTGGCTCTCGACGAAGACCGACGCCCCGCTCGGCGCGGTCGGCGGCGCGGTCGGCCTGACCATCGTCGGCAACGTCCTGGACGCCGTCACCGCCCTCGGCGACTGGCGCGACTTCCTGCCCGCGCACTGGCAGTTCGCCTGGGCCGACGCCGTCCAGCCCACCCCCGAGTGGTCCGGCATGATCCAGGGCACCGCCGTCTCCGTGACCTACGCCCTGGTCCTGTTCGCCCTGGCCTTCCGGGGTTTCGCCCGCAAGGACGTGGTGTCCTAGGTCACCGGAGGGTCACCCACCGGTCTCGAAGACCCGCCCTCGTGCCCGGTTCGAGACGGATCCGCAACACCCCGTGTCGCACGTTCCGGCCCCCTGTCCCGTCACAGTCACAGACGTCGACGGACACAGGGGGCACGCACATGAAGGCACACCGGACACACCGGACACACCGGATACCACGACTGTTCGCCACCGCGGCGGCCACCGCACTGCTGCTCACCGGCTGCAGCGCGGACGGCTCCGACAGCGGCGGGGCCTCGGACGGAGCGGCCCGCGGCAGCGAGGCCTTCCCCGCGCCGAACGCACCCCGCGGGGACACGGACGGGAACACGGACAGGAACGCGGACAAGGAGGCGGACGAGGACGGCAGGACGGCCGCCCCCGACCACCTCTCCACCTTCGCCCTCGACGTCGACACCGCGTCGTACGGCTACGCCCGCCGCACCCTCACCGAGGGACAGCGCCCGGACCCCTCGACGATCCGCCCCGAGGAGTTCGTCAACAGCTTCCGCCAGGACTACGAACGCCCCGACGGCAACGGTTTCTCGGTCACCGTCGACGGCGCCCGCACCGGCGTCGACGACTGGTCCCTGGTCCGCGTGGGCCTCGCCACCCGCACGGCCGAGCAGCAGGGCGAACGCCCGCCCGCCGCCCTCACCTTCGTCATCGACGTCTCCGGCTCGATGGCCGAACCGGGCCGTCTGGACCTGGCCAGGTCAGCCCTCGGCACGATGACCGACCGCCTCCGCGACGACGACTCCGTCGCCCTCGTCACCTTCAGCGGCGAGGCCGAGACCGTCCTTCCGATGACCCGCCTCGGCGACCACCGCGACCGCGTCCACCAGGCCATCGGCGGCCTGGAACCCACCGACTCCACCAACCTCGGCGCCGGTGTCGAGACCGGCTACGCCACCGCCGTCGAGGGCCTGCGCGAGGGCGCCACGAACCGGGTCGTCCTGGTCTCCGACGCCCTCGCCAACACCGGGGACACGGACGCCGACTCCATCCTGGAACGCATCTCCACCGCCCGCCGCGAACACGGCATCACCCTCTTCGGCGTCGGTGTCGGCAGCGACTACGGCGACGCCCTGATGGAACGCCTCGCCGACAAGGGCGACGGCCACACCACCTACGTCTCGACCGAGGACGAGGCCCGCGAGGTCTTCTCCACCGACCTCCCGCGGAACATCGACCTGACCGCCCGCGACGCCAAGGCCCAGGTCGCCTTCGACCCCGAGACCGTCGCCGAGTTCCGCCTCATCGGCTACGACGACCGCCGGGTCGCCGACGACGACTTCCGCGACGACCGCGTCGACGGCGGCGAGGTCGGCCCCGGCCACACCGTCACCGCCCTCTACGCGGTACGCACCGAGCCCGGCGCCGACGGCCGTCTCGCCACCGCCACCGTGCGCTGGCTCGACCCCGACACCCGCACCCCGCACGAGAACTCCGGCCGCCTGGAGACCGGCGCCCTGCACGACCGGCTCACCGACGCACCCGTCCGCTTCCAGGTCACGGCGACCGCCGCCTACTTCGCCGAGGCCCTGCGCCGACCTGAGAGCCCCCTGCCGGACGCCCCCAGCCTGGGCGAACTCCGGGAAACCGCCGAAAGGTTGGCGAACAAGACCGAGGACAAGGACGTCCGCGGCCTCGCCGACGCGATCGACGACGCAAGCCGTCTCGACCTCTAGTGCAGAACCTTACGCGTGAGTAAGTTACTCACCCGGCACATGCAGCCGCACCGCGACCGGGGAGCCGTCATGGGCGTACGCAAGGATCTGAAGCGGGCGCGGAAGCGCACCGACCTGGCCTCCCGCACCCGGGTCGACCTGCTCAGGGACGACACCGGCACCGTACGGGAGGCCCGCACCGCGCCCCTGGTGGCGCCGCCCACCACGGGCAGCACGGCCGACCTCCCCTTCACCAACGCGGCCGAAGCCCCCGAGGCGGTGGTGCTGCGCCGCCGGAGGCCCGTCGGCTGGCACCCGGTCACCGCCGCCGCGTTCGCCGCCGAGGTCACCGCGACGGCCAAGGGCCTGATCGCGCACGGCCTCGCGCAGGGCGGCCGGGTCGCCGTGATGTCCCGCACCCGCTACGAGTGGACCCTCCTGGACTTCGCGATCTGGGCGGCCGGCGGCCAGACCGTCCCCATCTACGCCACCTCGTCGGCCGAGCAGGTCGACTGGATCGTCCGGGACTCGGGCGCCACCCTGATCGTCGTCGAGAACGCCGACAACGCCCGTACGGCGACGACCGGCACGGCACACCACCCGCTGCCCCCGCGCATCCTCGAACTCGACGCGGGCGCGGTAGCCGAACTGCACGCCCTCGGCCGCGACCTCCCCGACGAGGAGGTGACCGCGCGCCGAGCCGCCCTCACCCCCGGCACCACCGCGACCCTCTGCTACACCTCCGGCACCACCGGCCGCCCCAAGGGCTGTGTCCTCACCCACGCCAACCTGCACGCCGAGGCCGCCAACACCCTCGAACTGCTCCACCCGATCTTCAAGGAGGTCACCGGCCAGACCGCCTCCACCCTCCTCTTCCTCCCGCTCGCCCACATCATGGGCCGCACCCTGCAGATCGCCTGTCTGATGGCCCGCATCGAGACCGGCCACTTCCCGAGCGTCAAACCCGACGAACTCCGTCCCGCTCTCAAGGAGTTCCGCCCCACCTTCCTGGTCGGCGTCCCCTATCTCTTCGAGCGCATCCACGACACCGGCCGCGCCACCGCCGAGAAGATCGGCCGCGGCGCTTCCTTCGACCGCGCCGAACGCATCGCCGTACGTTTCGCCCAGGCCTACCTCGACAAGTTCCTGAACGAAGGCGCAGGCGCAGGCGAGGGCGAAAGCGGAGACGGACGCGAAAGCGGAGACGGACACGGCGGCGGAGACAACGACGGGGGCAAGGGGAAGGCCAAAGAGAAGGTCAAGGGGAAGGCCAAGGGCCCCGGGCCGGGCCTCTACGCCGCCTGGGCCCTCTACGACCTGCTGGTCTACCGCCGCATCCGCAAGGAGCTCGGCGGCCGCATGCGCTACGCCATCAGCGGCGGCTCCCCCCTCGACCGCACCCTCAGCCTCTTCTTCTACGCGGCCGGCATCATCGTCTACGAGGGCTACGGCCTGACCGAGACCACCGCCGCCGCCACCCTCGTCCCGCCCCTGAAACCCCGGCCCGGTACCGTCGGCCGGCCCGTTCCCGGCACGGCCGTCCGGATCGCCGACGACGGCGAGATCCTCATCGAGGGCGGAGTGGTCTTCGACTCCTACTGGAACAACCCGGCGGCCACCGCCGAGGTCCGCACCGACGGCTGGTTCGCCACCGGCGACCTCGGTTCCCTCGACGACGACGGCTACCTCACCATCACCGGGCGCAAGAAGGACATCCTGGTCACCTCCGGCGGCAAGAACGTCTCCCCGGCCGTCCTGGAGGACCGGCTGCGCAGCCGCACCCCGGTCGGCCAGTGCCTGGTCGTCGGCGACAACCGCCCGTTCGTCGCCGCCCTCGTCACCCTCGACCCCGACGCGATCGCCCACTGGCTGACCGTACGCGGGCTCCCCGCCGACACCCCGCTCCCCGAGGTACTGCGCGATCCCCGCCTGCGCGCGGACGTCCAAAGGGCCGTCGACTACGCCAACGAGGCCGTCTCCCGGGCTGAGTCGATCCGCGCCTTCACCCTGGTCGAGGGCGAGTTCAACGAGACCAACGGACTGCTCACCCCGTCCCTGAAGGTCAAACGGCACGCGGTGACGGCCAGATACGCCGACGAGATCGAGCACCTGTACCGCAAGTGAGACCGCGGGACGTCCGCGGGTGAACACACGAAACGGCGGGCCACCGGAGAACCGGTGACCCGCCGCAGCGGTACGTCAGGCCGTTGCTCAGCCGTTGCCCGCGCCGTTGCCGGCCAGGACCGAGATGTCGTCCAGGATGTGCGACAGCGGCTCGTCGCCCTTGGCCTGGGTGCTGTTCTCGACGCACTGCTGGTTCTGCGGGGAGGACAGGACGTTGATGTCCTGGACGTTGATCGGGACAGCGCCGACGAGCCCCTGCAGCCCCAACTTGGCAGGCAGGCCGATGCACGGCTTGTTCAGCGAACCCTGGACCAGCGAGAGCTGCGGGCTCTGGTCGCCGAAGGTGGCCGAGTTGCCGAACTCCGACGACGCGCCGTTGCCGCTGGCGGACGTGGTGCCGCTGTCGTCACCGATGGCGAGGGCCTGAGGGGCGCTCAGCCCGGCGAGACCGGCGGCGGAGGCGGCGAGGGCCGCGGTCGCCCACAGCTTCTTCATGTTCGTTCCCTTCGAAAACGCGGACTCCGGGGGAGGAGCTGCGTGATCAACAACGGCCCGAACCCGCCCGGGGTTGCGCGCTGTGCCCCGATCGGCCCAGCGCATCGCGCACGACAACCGTGCGCCCCTCAGTGACACGCGTACGCGCTCCCTCGCACCGGAACCGCCTTGCCGAGGATGTCCGGTGGGTCCTTCGGCTTCGGCTCCGCATTCCGCTCGACCAGTGGCCGGTCGTCGCGGACCTTCGTGAACAGTGTGTCCGCCTCCTTCGCGTCCCAGGCCAGCGCCGCGCCGATGCCCAGGCGGGCCGGGGCGAACCCGGCGATCGGCACGGTCGTGAACTCCGTCGCCGAGTCCGGCAGCCGGTGCAGGGCGGCCGCCAGTTCGATGAGCTCGCCGGCCGAGAAGCCCTGCCGCCGGGACCCGAGCAGCATCTCCGCCAGACGCGTCATGCGCCTCGGGTGGGTGAGCAGCTTCCGCTCTCTCAGCTCGTGCCACGCCTGGACGAGGAAGCGTTGCTGACGCTGGATCCGGCCGAGGTCGGCGCTGCCGTCGACATGGCGTGAACGGACGTACTGCAACGCCTGTCCGCCGCCGAGCCGGTGCTTGCCGGGCTTGAGGTCGAGCCTGGTCGCCGAGTCCTTCAGCCGCCGAGGCGTGCACACCTCGACGCCCCCGACCTCGTCCACGCTGTTCATGAAGCGCCGGAAGTCCACCTGGAGGAACCGGTCGATGTTCAGCTTGGCCATCGACTCCACGGTCCGGATCATGAGTTCCGGACCGCCCTCCTGGTAGGCGGCGTTGAGCTTCGCCGGATGCGGCGGGCGTTCCCTGGCGCCGGGCTTCTCCCGGTACGGCGGGATCTCCGCGGCGGAGTCGCGGGGCATGCCGATCACGCTGACCCGGTCCCGGTGGGCCGAGACGTGGATCAGCATCAGGACGTCCGAGCAGCCACAGGGTTTTCCGCCGGCGTGGAACGTCTGCTTCTGGTGGGCGGTGAGGGTGTCCCGTTCGTCGGTGCCCATCAGCAGGATGTTGAGCCCGCGCGGGGCGGGTGCCCGGCCGGGGAGTCCGGGCAGTGAGGGGAGGGCGGAACTGCCGAGCAGCGCGCCCGTGGCGGCCAGGACGATTCCGGGAATCGCCAGGCGGCGTGGCCAAAGGTTTCTCTTCATCGTCACGCGCCGCACGCTAGGACAGCGGGCCGCCGATGATCAGGCGGCCCGCTGTCCGGGCGGAGAATCCACCCAGGGGCTCAGGAAATGAACCCGTTCACCACGTCGGACTCAGCGGTTGGCGGCACCGTTGCCCGAGAGCGCGGAGATGTCGTCCAGGATGTGCGACAGTGCCTCGTCGCCCTTGGCCTGGGTGCTGTTCTCGACGCACTGCTGGTTCTGCGGGGAGGACAGGACGTTGATGTCTTGGACGTTGATCGGGACAGCGCCGAGGAGACCCTGTGCGCCGATCTTGGCAGGCAGGCCGATGCAGGGCTTGTTGAAAGAGCCCTGGATGAGCGCCATCTGGGGGCTCATGTTGCCGAAGGTGGCCGAGTTGCCGAACGACTGGCTGGCGCCGTTGCCGCTGGCGGACGTGGTGCCGCTGTCGTTGCCGATGGCGAGCGCCGGGGCCGCCGCGGCCGCGGAGACGCCGGCGACGGAGGCGGCGACCGCTGCGACAGCCAGTACCTTCTTGATCACTTGTAAGTCCCTTCGTGAGAAACCCCGTCCACCGGAGCATTCTGATTAACGCCGCCGGCCCTGTTTGGTTGTCTCCCTTCACTCCGATGGGCTATTGGAGGGAAATCTGGTCGTCGGGTCGGAAAAACCGATCGGGTGAACGGCCGCAACCAAACCCGGCGCATCCGGTTGGTTCGGGGGCAGGCACATGGTCCTGGCTCCGCGTCAGGGCAGGGAAAGGAATAGCGAAATGCTCAAGAAGGCAATGGCCGCGGCGGCGGTCGCCGCTTCCGTCGTCGGCATGTCCGCGGCGGTCGCCCCTCAGGCGCTTGCCATCGGGGACGACGCCGGCACCACCTCCGCCAGTGGCAACGGCGCGCACGAGGCGTTCGGCAACTCGGTGACCAAGGGCGACCTGAGCCCGCAGGCCACGCTGGTCCAGAGCTCGCTGAACAAGCTGTGCGTCGGTCTCCCCCTCAAGGTGGGCGTGCAGAGCATCGCCGGCGCTGTCCCGATCGACGTCCAGGACATCAACGTCCTGGCGTCCCCGCAGGACCAGCAGTGCGCCGAGAACAGCACCCAGGCCAAGGGTGACGAGCCGCTGTCGCACATCCTGGACGACATCTCCGCGCTCTCGGGCAACGGCGTGGCCAACCACTGACGTCCCCGGCACTGCCCGCCGGGCGGCCCGTTCCGTTCCCGGCGGGCCGTCCGGTCGGAGCATTTCTCTTCCCGCTGATGTCCTGCCATTTTCTTCACGATTCAGGCGAATCGTTTCCTCTCCAGTGGGCCTTTCGTGTTAATTACCCGAAGGCGTTCGAGTGAATTCCCGTGCGACGCGCGTTCGTTAGTTTCTTCGGCTGTCTATCTCTCGTTTGCAGCTTGCGGGTCATGGTGCGAGCCGTTCCAGTTGCGCTCGCTCGGTTTCGACCGTCATCTGGGCATGACCGCAGAGAAGGGAAAGTCATGAAGAAGAGCGCTGCTGTTGTCGCGGGTCTGATCCTGGCCCTCGGCGGGGCTGCCCCCGCCTTCGCCGACGCCGGTGCCAACGGTGCGGCCATCGGCTCGCCGGGTGTCCTGTCGGGCAACGTCGTCCAGGTTCCGATCCACATCCCGATCAACGTGTGCGGCAACTCGATCAACATCATCGCCGCGTTGAACCCGGCTGGCGGCAACGTCTGCATCAACGACTGACAACGCGACACGCCAGCCGTACGGCTGGATCGAGGCCGGCCCCGGACGACACACCTGTGGTCCAGGGCCGGCTTTTCCCACTTCTACCAGCAGGAAGACAACGAGATTGCGACAGACCCTGAGCAGGGGAATGGTCGCGGCCGCCGCCGCGACGGGCATTCTGTCCCTGTGCGCGGGCGGCAACGCCCTCGCCGACTCAACAGCCCAAGGAGCCGCCAAGGGTTCGCCCGGGGTGCTGTCGGGCAACGCCGTCCAGGCCCCGCTGCACATCCCGGTGAACGTCTGCGGCAACTCGGTCGACGTCATCGCCGCGCTCAACCCGGTGTTCGGCAACTCCTGTGCCAACCTCTCGGACGCGCAAGGACATCGCTCACACGGCGTACCGCCCGGTGACGGCGAGTCCCGCGACGGCGATTCCGGTTACGGGGATTCCGGTTATGGGGGTTCCGAGCACGACGACTCCGGCTACGGCGACTCCGGTTACGGCGATTCGGGCTACGGCGACTCCGGTTACGGGGGTTCCGAGCACGACGACTCCGGCTACGGCGACTCCGGTCACGGGGATTCCGGCTACGGCGACTCCGGGCACGACGACTCCGGTTACGGCGACTCCGGTTACGGGGGTTCCGGGCACGAGGACCATGGTCCCGGGGACGACTGCGGTGGCTACGGCGACACCTGCGGCGGTGGCGGTCACACGACCCCGCCTCCCGGAGGTGGTCACACGACGCCGCCGGGTGGGGGTCACACGACTCCGCCTCCGTACGGTGGTGGCAGTACTCCGCCCGGTGGGGGTCACTCCACTCCGCCTCCGTACGGTGGTGGCAGTACTCCGCCCGGTGGGGGTCACACGACTCCGCCTCCGCACGGTGGTGGCAGTACTCCGCCCGGCGGGGGCCACTCCACCCCGCCTCCGCACGGCGGCGGCAGCACTCCGCCCGGCGGGGGCCACTCCACCCCGCCTCCGCACGGCGGCGGCAGCACTCCGCCCGGCGGGGGCCACTCCACCCCGCCTCCGCACGGTGGTCACTCGACCCCGCCTCCGCACGGCGGCCATTCCACGCCGCCTCCGCACGGCGGTCACTCGACCCCGCCTCCGCACGGCGGTCACTCGACCCCGCCTCCGCACGGCGGTCACTCCACCCCGCCCCCGCACGGTGGTGGCGGCGGTCAGCCTCCGCACGGCGGGCACGCCACGCCTCCGGAGGGTGGTGGGGAGCACAGTTCGCCGCCGCAGCTGTCGCACACCGGCAGTGACCGCGCCGCTCTGCTGGCCGCCTCCGGCGTCAGCGCGGCGCTCATCGCGGGCGGCGCCGTCCTGTACCGGCGAGGCCGAGCCGCGTCCCGTAGGTGAGAGCAGCGGGTGCCGGGCGCCCTCGCGCCCGGCACCCGCGGCCCCATCCGGCTCAACGCCGTACGGGCTCCGCCGCCCCGTGCCGGCCCGGTGCCGGGATCGCCCCGCTCGGCACACCCAGGTGCAGTCGGCGCCGCACGCCCCGGACGAGGGTTCCCGCCGTGAAGCTCGCGCCGTACACGAAGCGCATCGCCGGGCCGAAGCCGGCCGCCGTCACCAGTCCGGCCAGGAACAGGCCGGGGTGGGACGACTCGAAGTCCCGGCCCACCTCGGGGGAGCCGTCGGACACCGCGGCCAGCGCCCCGCGCAGTTCGCCGGAGAGCAGTCCGAGCCGGTCACGGGTCGCCTTGAAGCCGGTGGCCGCGATCACGTGCTCGGTCTCGAAGGACTCCCCTCCGGCCACCTCGAGCCGTACCCCGCCCGGTACCGCTCGCGCCGACGTCACCTCGTGGTCGAGACGTACCCGCACGGAGCTCTCCACCCGGTCCCGCACCCACCAGGCGCCGGCCGGCCCGAGCGCCGTCGCCGCGATGCGAGCCCGGGTCGGTTCCGGGAGTCGGCGGTAGATGCCGGGGCGTTCGGCGTAGAACCAGTTGCGCCAGCCGCAGCCGAGCCCGCTCTGCGGGGAGCGGACCGACTGCCACCAGGGGCGCTCCCACGGCGCCGGCAGATCGTTCCAGCGCAGCCGGTCGGCACGGGCCAACACCCTTACCCGCGAGCCCTGTTCGGCGAGCAGGGCGGCCGTCTCCAGAGCCGCCTGGCCGCCGCCGATCACCGTGACGTCCCGGTCGCGGAAGCGGTCGAGGTCACCGTGGTGGCTGCTGTGCGAGACCAGGTCGGGGGAGAGCCCGCGCAGGGCGGCCGGGATCTCGACGAACGGCATGACGCCCACGGCGAGCGCGACCGTCCGGGCCCGCACGGTCTCACCGTCCGCGGTGACCGCCTCGAAGCCGCCCGGCCGGGGCACGATCCGGGTCACCGTGCGCTCGTCGACCTCGGGGACGGCGTTGCGGGCGAACCACAGCCCGTACCGGGCGAACATCTCCGCCGGGATCGGCTCCCCGTGCCGGGCCGTCACGCCCTGGGTCGCGCAGTACGCGTCGAGCCGCCAGCGGGCCGCGGGGTCGGAGAGGTTGGAGGCCCACGGCTCGGACTTCAGGAACATCCCGCCCGGCATGTTGTCGCGCCAGGAGGCCATCGGCCGGCCGAAGACGCGCAGCTTGAGCCCGGCGGCCGCGGCGTGCGCCGCGATGGACAGGCCGTACGGGCCCGCGCCCACCACCAGCAGGTCGTACATCAGCAGCTGCTCGCTTTCTCGTCGTCGGTCGGTGCCGCCGGGGCGGGCGCGGTCGGGGCCGGTGCGCCCGGCGGCGGTTCGGTCAGGACCGTCAGGGACGGGGTGGGGGGCGTCGCCTGGCGGACCACGCGGGGCCGGACCCCGGCCGCGCCCGAGGCACCGGCCCGGCGCAGCCGGTCGAGCAGCCGACGGGCGACATGGGCGCCCCACAGGCCCCACATGGCCCGGCCGGGAGCCGTGTCGTCGCCCGCGTGCCAGGCCAGCTCACGGCCGCGGCGGGCCGGTCGCAGCGCGGCCAGCGGCGCGTAGTTCTCCACGACGAACGCCCGGCCCGGCTGCGGCACCCCGGCCGGCAGCGGACGGTGGGTCAGATCGAGGTGCTGGGCGCGGACGACGTCGAGTCCGGCGCCGTCGGCGAAGAGCCGGAACTGGGCGCCGGGGCGCGGGTTGAAGTCGAGCAGGTGGTAGTCGCCCGTCGCGCCGCAGCGGCGGAAGTCGAGGTCGAAGATGCCCCGGTAGCCGAGTTCGTCGGTGAGCCGCTGGGCCAGCGTCCGCACCTGCGGGTTCTCGGTCCACTCGCCCACCGCCGTGAGCCCCGCGCCGCGGGGCCAGGCGCACAGTTTGCGGCCGGGGCCGCCACCGCCGACCGCGCCGGAGCGGTCGGCGTATCCGTGGAAGAACCAGTCGCGGTCCGGGCCCGGCGGCAGGAAGGCCTGGAGCAGCAGTTGGCTGCCGGCCTCGGGGGTGCGCAGGTACAGGTCGCGCGCCTCCTGGGTGGAGCGCACCACGACCGTGCTGCGCAGCCCCGAATCGCCGGGCAGCAGCCAGGGCCGGCTCCACTTCGCCACCACCGGCAGACCGAGCCGCCAGGCGGCGGAGGCGGCCTGCGTCGCGCTGTCCGGGATCACGGTGAGCGGGTGCGGCACGTCCGCCGCCGCGCACAGCCTGGTCAGTTCCGCCTTGTCGGCGACCCGTTCGGGCACCGAGCCGGGCTGTTGCGGCAGCAGGTAGGCGGGCGCCAGCTCCTCGCGCAGGCGGCTCACCGCGACCGCGCCGGCGTCGTCCATCGGGATCAGCACGGCGGGCCGCTCGATGCGGGCGGCCACCCGCAGCAGCGTGGCGGCGATGTCGGCGAGGGTGGCGCCGGGCGGCGGCGGGGGATGCAACTGGCGTACGAAACGGGACTTGCGTACGGGACTTCCCGTGGAGTCGGCGACCACGTGCACGTCGATTCCGGCTCTGCCGAGAGAGCGCACGGCACCCAGCGTTCCGTGGTGAAAGGGATTCCGGTCGATCCGCAGAAGAACGGCGGGGACGCGGGTGTCGAGCAGCGACTCGGGCATGTGATTCCGGGTCCTTCGGTTCAGTTCACCGGTATGGGCGATCGAGACACTCGAAAGCCGTAACGGCGGTGGCGTAATTCCTTTTCGTGTGACTTTCATATGACTGAGTGTCAGTAACGCGCGGTTCTTGCGCGTTACGTGAGAGCGGAGAAAGGAGCAGGCATGGCTCCACAGCAGCGTCGCGCGCGGTCCCGACGGCTGGCCGTCGTCGCGGCAGCGGTCGCGGCGTCGGCCGCCCTGGCGTCCGGACCTGGATTCGCCGCGGGCGCGGGGGTGGTGCGGGTCGCTGATCCTCCCGCTCCCACCCCGACCGTCCCGACGGCCGCGGCGACCCTCCCCGCACCCGCCGAGCCCGGCCCGGTCGTACCCGTCCCGGGCGCGACACCGGCGGCACCGGTGACCCCCGAGGTGCCGGTGACCCCCGAGGTGCCGGTGACCCCCGAGGTGCCGGTGATCCCCGAGACGCCGGTGATCCCCGAGACGCCGGTGATCCCCGAGACGCCGGTGGCTCCGGCGGAGACCGTCACGCCGTCCGCCCCGGCCGTCCCGCCCGCGAAGAGCGCCCCCGCCTTCGGCGCCTACCTCGACTACGGCGCCCGGGGCGTGGCCCGGATGGCCCAGCTCAGCGAGTGGCTGGACGGCGCGGAGCTGCGCGTCGGCCACACCTACCTGCCGGGCGACCTGTGGCACAACATCGAAGGTCCGCCCGGCTTCCTCGACGTGTGGGCGGACTGGAGGCTGGAGAAGGACGACCGCATGCTCGTCCTCAACGTGCCCATGATGGAGCGCAACGAGGAGGGGGTGTCCGACGAGGAGGTGCGCGGGCTCCTGCGGCAGGGTGCGGCCGGGGAGTTCGATCACCACTTCAGGGCTCTCGCCGAGCGGCTGGTCGCGCTGAAGGTGCCGGACACGGTGATCGTGCTCGGCTGGGAGATGAACGGCATCACGTACACCCATCGGTGCGGGCCGGACCCGGAGGCCTGGAAGAAGTACTGGAACAGGATCGTCTCCACCATGCGCTCGGTGCCGGGCCAGAAATTCAGGTTCGACTTCACGCCGACCCGCGGCAAGGACGCCGTTCCGTGGACCGAGTGCTATCCGGGGGACGACACGGTCGACATCCTCGGAATGGACTCCTACGACCAGCCGACCGGCCTGTCCTTCGACGAGCAGGTGAAAGAACCCTACGGGCTCCAGGCGCACGTGGACTTCGCCAAAAGCCATGGCAAGCCCATTTCCTATCCCGAATGGGGACTCTTCCGCAACGGTGACAACGCCGAATACATGCGGCGCATGCTCGCCTGGATGGACGAGCACAAACCGCTGTACAACACGGTGACGGACTACTGCCCGCACGGTGTGTGGCAGTGCGGGCAGAACCCGCAGGCGTCCGCCGTCTACCGCTCGTTGATGTCCGGCCGCACCGACGAGCCGAGCACGCCACCGACGAGTCCGGCGCCCTCGACGGATCCCACGACCGAGCCTCCCGTGGAACCCACGGCGAACTGCACTCCGATGGACCTGGGCGACTGGGTCGAGTACTGGATCGGCGGCAAGCTGTGCTTCCGGCTGGACTGGTGGTCGGACGACGACTGAATCGCGGTGCGGTGGCGGCAGGCCCGCGTCAGGACCTGCCGCCACCGTCACGCTCCCTCCGCTGCTCCAGCCGGAGCAGCAACTCCTTGCCCCGCCGTCGCGCGGCCACGTCGCACACGACCGCCGACAGCAGCGGCGCGGTACGCCGGCGGGCCAGCAGCAGCCGCTGGTTGACGACCGGTTCGGGACGCCAGTGGTGCTTGTAGGGCTCGTTGCCGCGCAGCAGGCTGAGCGCGGCGCGGCCCCCGCTGCGGGAGTGCTCGGCACACGCGTCGAGCAGCATCACCGCCACGTCCGCCTTGCGTTCGCGCAGCCGGGGATGGGCGCCGTAGAGGTAGCCACCGGCCAGCCGTCGCGACAGCAGGGTCAGATCGACGGCCACCACGTCGTCGTCGAGCCGGAACTCGGTGACCACCGCGTCCCCGGAGCGCACCATCGGCCCGACCGAACGCACCAGGTGCTCGCAGAACCGTGCCCGCAGGTGCTCGCCCGTCACCTTCCGGCCCTGCCACTGCAACTGGTGCAGTTCCAGCAGTCGGCGCAGCGCCGAGTCGACCTCCTCCGGGCACACGACCTGACGCTCGACGCCCAGCGCGGTCAGCTTGCGCAGCTTGGCGCGCACCCGCTGGGCCTTCGCCGACGGCAGCCGCGCCACCAGCTCGTCCATGGGCACGGCGGGCAGCTCCAGGCACACCGAGTCGCTCACCCGCCGCCGGGGGCCGCGCCACCGCTCGTAGACCTGCTCCACCGCGCCGCCCGGCCGCACCTCGCGGAAGTCGATCAGCGCGGTGCGGGCGGCCGCCGCCAGGCCCTCGGTGAGCGCGGCGACGGCATGCTCGCCCTGTTCGTCGTCGACGAGGACGTCCCCGTAGTCGGAGATCGCCCCGCCGAGCGGCACGAGCGCCGGCAGCGGTCGGCGTACGGCCATCAGCGGCGCCACGGCGACGAGTTCGGCGCCGTCGCGGACCAGCAGCAGACGGAGCCGGCCGCGCCTGCCGTACGACAGCCACCACGAGTGGAGCCAGGCATGACTCTGGAACGGGGTGGCACTCGCGCACCGCTGGTACAGCCGGCCCCAGGCGGGGGCCAGGGCGGCGAAGGCCTGCTCGTCGGTGACGAGTTCGGTGGTGAACGTCGGCTTCACAGCGCTCCGTGGGCGTCGGCGGCGAAGGCCGGGCCGGGGACGGCGGCGGGGCGCGCGGCCTCGTCGTCCTCCCGGCCCCGCTTCGGCCGCACCAGCAGCAGCAGCCCGCCGAGCAGACCGCCCGCGCTCGCCCCCACCAGACCCGTCACCGCCGGCGACACCGAGGAGGGGCCGGTCGGCCGGACCGCGCGGGCGAACTGCTGGAGCTCGACGTTGGTGGCGGCCTTGGAACTCTTGGCGTGCTGGGTCAGCGAGCGGGAGACCGCGTTGGCCATGTCGGCGGCCAGGTCGGCCCGCGAGGAGGTCGCCGTGATCGAGACCATCGGCGCGTCCGGCGAGGTCGCCGTCTGCACGCTCTGCTGGAGCGTCTTCACCGGCACGCCGGCCCACACCTGTGCGTCCCCGAGCACCGCCAGCTGCGCGGCGACCCGGCCGTAGGCCTGCGCGAAGCCGAGCGCGGACGCCGGGTCGGACTTCTCGGTGGGGACGGCGACGACATAGGCGGTGGCCGTGTACGCGGGCGGCTTGAGGACGCCGTACGTGCCGCCGAGCAGCCCGCCGGCGACAGCGCCGACCGCGAGCAGGGACCAGGGCGGGAGCGCCTTGGCGCGGCGCAGGGCGGCGGGGCGGCGGGGGTTCTCGGTCATGGGGAACTGACTCCCTGGGGTGTCGGGGTGGCGGGGGAGAGCAGGGGCGGTCCGGAAACGGTGGCCGCGTACACGTCCATGAGCTGGGCGGCACTGCGGGTGATGTCGTAGTGGCGGGCGGCTTCGGAGGCGGTGCGCGGGCCGGGGGGCTGCGCGCGTGCCTCGGTCAGCGCGCGGACGAACGCCTCGGTGCCGCCGGTCACCCGGCGGGCGCCCCTCGCGCGGGCGGGCAGCTGCTCGATCGCGGGGCAGGAGGCGTAGAGCACGGGCAGGCCGCAGGCCAGCGCCTCGACGACGGCCAGACCGAAGGTCTCCTCGGGGGAGGGGGAGACGAACAGGTCCATGGCGCAGGTGAGGGAGGGCAGGTCGGGGCCGGGGGTGCCGTCGGGGACGCAGGGGCGTTCGCCGGTGAACAGGACCCGGTCGGCGACCCCCGCCTCGTGCGCGGTGCGGCGCAGCACGTTCTCCTCGGGACCGCCGCCGACCAGCAACAGCCAGTGGTCGGCGGGGAGCCGGGCGAGGGCGTGGATGAGGACGTCGAAGCGTTTGCCCGCCGTGAGCCGTCCGACGCCGCCGACGACATAGGCGTGGTCGGGCAGGCCGAGGCGGCGCCGGGTGTGCCGGCGGGCGTCCGGGTCGAAGCGGAAGCGGGCCAGGTCGATGCCGTTGGGGACGACCTCGATCCGGGGGGCGGGAACCCCCCAGCCGCGCAGACGGTCGGCGACCGTGGGGGAGACGGCGACCGTGGTGCGGCCCAGCCGCTCGCTGGCCAGGTAGAGCGCGCGGACCCCGGAGGTCAGTTTCCGCCCCTCCATCTGCGAGTCGCCCAGGGAGTGTTCGGTGGCGACGACCGCGCGGACCCCGGCGAGCCGCGCGGCCAGCCGGCCGTACACGCAGGCACGGTAGAGGTGGGTGTGGACGAGGTCGTAGCCGCCGGAGCGGATGATCCGGACCAGGCGGGGCAGCGCGGCCAGGTCGCGGTTGCCGGCCATGCCGAGGTGGACGACCCGGACCCCGTCGCTCGCCAGCCCGTCGGCCACCGTCCCCGGGTTCGTCAGCGTCACCACCTCGCACTCGACCGGCAGGTGCCGCAGCAGCAGCCGCAGTTGCTGCTCGGCCCCGCCGACGCCGAGCCCCGTGATGATGTGCAGTGCCTTCACCGCAGCCCCTCGACGGGCTGCCGGCGCAACCGGTGCAGCCGGTACTTCAAGTGCATGCGGAGGAAGTTGTCGCTCTGCCCGATGTGCAGGCGGGGAAGGGCGTGGAGCCCGTTCAGCGAGCCGGGGTCGATCGCGCAGGCGTAGCCGTAACCGGCTTCGCGCACGGCGTCCATGGCGCGCTGGTCGATCGTCCCGTACGGGTAGCAGAAGCCGTCGACCTCGGTGCCGAGCAACGCGGTGAGGGCCGCGCGGCTCTCGACGGTCTCCGCCTTGAGGGTGAGGTCGTCGGCCTTGGTCAGATCGACGTGGGTGAGGCCGTGCGAGCCGATCTCGACGCCCTCGTAGGCCGCGCGGCAGATGCCGTCGGCGGTCAGCAGCGGCTTGCGCGGGCCCAGCGGGTCCCAGGCGTTGTCGCCGCCGAGCCGGCCGGGCAGCACGAACAGGGTGGCCGTGCAGCGGTGGCGGCGCAGCACGGGCAGCGCCTCGGTGAGGAAGTCGGCGTACCCGTCGTCGAAGGTGAGGCCGACCAGGTTGCGGCCCTCGCCCCGGGCGCGGGCGGCGAGCAGTTTCGCCATGGAGACGCCGCGCAGCCCGCGCCGGCGCAGCCACATCAGCTGCTTCTCCAGCCGCTCGGGGGTGACGGTGATGCGGTACGGATCCTCGGAGCAGTCCCCCACGGAGTGGTACATCGCCACCCACGGGACGGGAGTGCGTCTGCTGTTGTCAGGAGCGGACATGGGAGAACCTTCGGGTCGCGGAACGTACGGAACGGAGTGCGGAGGCGATGCCCTGGGAGCCCAGGGCACGGCCGAGCAGCAGGAAGACGACGGTCACGGTGAGCCCCCCGGCGGCCAGGCCGGACAGGGGGTCGGTGAACCGCCCGGCGGCGAAGGACCCCGCCAGGGTGGCCACCAGGGCCGCCCGCACCGGGCGGCTCAGTTCGCGCAGCACGCCCCGGACCTCGACCGGAACGCTGCGCGGACCCATCCCGGCCAGCAGGACGAGGGCGGTGACGGTGATGCCGATCGCGTTGGCGGCGGCGATCCCGTACACGCCCCAGGTGCCGACGCTGAGCGCGCCGATCCAGGACGTCACGACGATCCCGCAGGCCATCGCGCCGACCGGGTACCAGGAGCCTCGGCCGGCCGAGAAGTACGAGCGGACCAGCACGCCCACCAGGGTCTGGCCGAGCAGACCGAGCGCGTATACCCGCATCACGCCCGCCGTCGCCGCCGTGTCCTTCGCGGTGAACGCGCCCCGCTGGAAGAGGACCTCGATGATCTGCGGCGAGCAGGCCAGCACGGCGGCCGTGCCCAGCAGCACGACACACGCGGCCAGCGCCAGATCCCGCTCCACCCGGGAGCGGGCCCGCTCGGTGTCCCCCTCGGCCAGCGCCCGCGCGACCACCGGGAAGGTGACCGTGCACACCATCACCGACAGGATCATCGGCATCTGCGCGACCTTCTGCGCGTAGTTCAGGTGCGAGATCGCCCCGGCCGGCAGCTGCGAGGCGAGGAAGCGCTCGATGAGGACCTGGGACTGCCGGCACAGGGCGAACAGGAGCACGGTCGTGAGGAGCAGGGTGTCGAGGGGCCGGGCCTCCTCCTGCGCGGAGGCCTCCTCGGCCGGCCCGCGCTTCCTCAGCCGACGCAGCAGGGAGGGCAGCTGGACGAGGACCATCAGCAGCCCGCCGACCGCGACCCCGGCCGCCGCCGAGCGCACCCCCCAACGCCCGCCGAGCACGAACATCCCGGTGATGATGCCGACGTTGTAGGCGACGTAGATCGCCGCGGGAGCTCCGTACCGCCGGTGCGCGCGCAGGGCGGCGCTGCAGTACCCGGCGAGCCCGAAGCTCACCACGCAGGTGGCGGTGAGCCGGGTGCAGTCGACGGCGAGCGCGGGATCGGGCAGGCCCGGGGCGAGGACCTCGACCAACTGCGGTGCCAGACCGATGAACAGGGCGCCCACCGCGACGAAGGCCAGCGACAGGCGGGGCAGCGTGCCGGCCACCAGGGCGCGGACCGGGTCGCCGGGGGCGCCCTGGGAGCGGCGGGCCAGCGCCATGCTGAACGCCGGGATCAGGGCGAACGCGAGCCCGTCCTCGATGAGCAGCGTGGCCGCGAACTCGGGCACGGTCCACGCCACGAGGAAGGCGTCGGTGTCGCTGCCCGCCCCGAACAGCCGGGCCAGCGCCTGGTCCCGCACCAGCCCGAGCAGGGCCCCGGCGACCGAGAGGACGGCGGTGACGAGCGTGGCCTTGGCGAGGAACCGACGGGAGGCCGGGGGGAGTTCGCCGCCCTCCTGCCCGCCGCTCTCCAGCCTGTCGCCCTCCTTCTCGTCGGCCGCCGCCGCCGCGTCGGCGGCCGCGTCGGCCGTCTCCCCGGACCGGGCGGCGGACCGCGCCGACGGCACGGAGGCGGGACCGCCCGTGCGAGGCGTCCGGGGAGGGGTGACCGTCATCGGGCGAGCGCCTCCTCGCGGCCGCCGGCGCCGACCAGCGCCCACCAGGCCACGGCCCCGAAGACGACGGCGGTCAGCACGGTCGAGGGACCGCCGATGTCGGCGTACGTGAAGTCCACGAGCTGCCAGATCAGCAGGCCGCAGGCGACGAGCGCACAGTCGAGGCCGGGTCCGGAGCGCCGGACCCGGAACCATCCGCGCAGCCCGCAGGCCAGCATCGCCAGCCAGCCGCCCGCGAGGGCGAGCAGCCCGATCAGGCCCTGCTCGCTGAGGACCAACAGGTACATGTTGTGCGGGGAGAGCAGCGGCTGCTTGACGAACCCGCCGCCCGCCCCGTCGGTGTCGCTGCCCGAGGACAGCGCGAGCGAGGCGTGGCCGTCGCGGTGCTCGGGGAAGCCCTTCATCCCGACGCCGGTCAGCGGCTGGTCGCGCCACATGCCGACCGCGGCCGCCCACATCGTGTACCGGTCGGTCACCGACTGGTCGGGCGCGTCCCTGACCTGCGTGATGCTGTTGACGCGCTCCTGGAGCATCGCCGAGCCGACCCCGAAGCCGCCCACCAGGATCACCCCGGCCGCGGCCGTCACCGCGCCCACCTTCAGCGCCCGCCGCGGCCCGGCGAGCGCCAGCTGGATCGCGCAGGTCAGCACGGTCGCGATCCACGCGCCCCGGCTGAAGGAGAGCGCGAGCGGCACCAGCAGCGCGAGCGCCGAGCAGGCGGCGATCACCCGCTGCCGTACCGGGGTCCGGCCGAGTGCCAGCCCGACGGCACAGATCAGGCCGAACGCCACGACGGTCGCCATGCCCATCACGTCCTGCGGCCCGAAGGTGCCGACCGCCCGGATGTTCTCGCCCTGGTAGGAGGCGCCGGTCCCGGTGACGAACTGGTGGACGCCGACCGCCCCCTGCCACCCCGCGAGCCCGACGAACGACCAGGCCAGCACCCGGAAGTCGGCCCGGTCGCGGACGAGGAGAACGACGGCCGCCGGGACGAGCACGAAGATCTGGAGGTAGCGGCCCAGACCGGAGAGCCCCGCCCCCGGCGAGGACGCGCCCATCGCGGCGAGCGCGAGCCCGACCACCGGCAGTCCGAGCACCAGGGCGGCCCTACGGGACAGCGGGCGCCGCCGCTGCCGCAGCAGCCGGACCGCGCAGAACAGCACGACCAGCGCGGACAGCGCGTCGGCCGGTCCGGCGCCGCCTTCGCCGCCGGGGCCGATCGGCAGGCCGAGCAGGGCGACCACGGCGACCACGGGCAGGACCGGTGACAGCGTCCGGGCGCGGGGCAGGGGCAGGGCGAGGGTCATCGGCGATTCAGCTCCCGGTCGGTCGCACGAGGGCGGCCGCGGTGCGCAGCAGGATGCAGATGTCCTGCCACAGCGACCAGTTGTCGATGTACGCGTTGTCGAAGCGGGCCCGGTCCTCGATCGAGGTGTCGCCGCGCAGCCCCTGGACCTGGGCGAGGCCGGTGATACCGGTCTGCATCCGGTGGCGGGCCGCGTAGCCGGGGTAGGTCTGGCTGAACTGACCGACGAAGTAGGGGCGTTCGGGGCGCGGGCCGACCAGGCTCATGTCGCCGCACAGGACGTTCCACAGCTGGAGCAGCTCGTCCAGCGAGGTCTGGCGCAGGAAGCGGCAGAAGCGGCTCATCTCCCGCTCGCCGGCCACGCTCCACCGGGTCGCGGCCTCGTGCTCGTCGACCGGGCGGTGGGTGCGGAACTTCAGCAGCGTGAAGGGCCGGCCGTCCTTGCCGATGCGCTCCTGCCGGAAGACGACCCCGGGCCCGTCGGTCAGCCGCAGCACCAGCGCGCACACCGCCAGTAGCGGGCTCAGCAGCAGGAGCAGCGCCCCGGAGACCGCGATGTCCAGCAGCCGCTTGCCGAGGCTGCCCCGGCGCCGGCCGCCCATGTCGAGACGCCGGCAGGAGAACCCGGCGAGCTGTTCGCGGCTCGCGTAGGAGGGGGCGTCGGCGTCGACCTCCCACACCGCGCAGCCCGACTCGGCGAGCGCCCGCAGCAGCGGGCCCTGCACGGTGCGTACGGCGGGGTGGACGCACAGCACGTCCCGGACGCCGTTCTGGATGAGGGCCCGCTGCACCTCCTGACCCGTGGTCAGCACGGGCAGTCCGTCGGCGCCGTCCGGCCGTTCGGCCACGATGCCCACCGGCTGGACCCCGGACCTGGGGTGCCGCAGCACGGCGGCGGCCACCCGCTGCGCGGTCGCGGCGGGGCCGATGACGAGCGCGGCGTGCGGACGGCGCAGCAGCGCCCGGCGGTGCCGCAGATGCACCAGCGCGCGGCCCGCGCAGCCGGCCGCGGCCTGCGCCGCGCACCCGAGGACCAGCGTGCGGACCGACAGCGCGTGGGCCGGGTTCCACGCCGCGACGAGCGTGCCCAGCGCCAGCCAGGCCACCGCGATCCGACCGCAGACGGTGGGCAGTTCGTCCAGTACCCCCACCACCGGACGTGGTCGCTGCGGGCGCAGCAATATGGTCGCCGCCACCAGCACGGCCACCAGCAGGGGGCGGCGCTGCGCCCCGGTCAGTGCCAGCGCGCCCACGAACGTGGCGAGGCCGTCGGTGAACAGCAGCGGCAGCGGCGACGCGGGGCGAGCCGGGGGCCGCCGGGTGGGGAACCGGAATCCCGCTCCGCTCTCCCGTCGCGGAATGACCGAGACGGGCGAGTACCCGGGCTGCGCGCCGGGAGAGGGGACGGTGCTTTCCGCAGTCACGAGTGGATGGACTCCCTGCACTCGGTGGGCGCGACGCGCGCCCCTTGGGTGGTCGTGAGCAGTTCGCGGTACACGCCCGCGACCGCCCCGGCCGTGCGCCGCACGTCGTGCGTGGTCAGGACGTGCCGGCGTCCCTGCTGGCCGAGCGACTCGCGCAGCAGCGGGTCGAGCAGCAGTCCGGCGACGGCACCGGCCAGCGCCGCCGGGTCTTCGGCGGGGACCAGACAGCGGGGCGCGAGCGCGGCCGGCAGGCTCTCCCGGGCGCCGTCCACGTCGGTCACCACCACGGGCCGCCCGCAGGCCAGCGCCTCCAGCGGGGCCAGTGCCATGCCCTCCCAGCGCGAGGGCAGCACGACCAGGTCGGCGGCCTGGTACCAGGGCACGGCATCGGCGACGGCCCCGGCGAACAGCACCGACTCCGGCGCACGCGGCCGGAGCCGCTCCCCGTCCGGGCCGTCGCCGACCAGGACCAGCCGGGCGCCGGGCACCTTCCGTGCGATGTGCTCCCACGCCGTCAGCAGGACGTCCTGCCCCTTCTGCCGGCACAGCCGCCCCACGCACACCACCAGAGGTGCGCCCGGGTCGAGTTCGGGCAGGAGCAGGGCCCGTACGGTGTCGACGGAGGCCGGGTGGAAGCGCTCGGGATCGATGCCGTTGGGGATGACGCTGACCTGCCCGCCGATCCGGGCGCGCAGGCCGGTGGTGCGTTCCGCCTCGCTCACACACACCAGCCGGTCCGCCCAACGGGCGCCGAACCGCTCCCACTTGAGTGCCAGGGCCGCGGTGGTCCCGCCCACCGCCTCGAAGGACCAGGCGTGCGGCTGGAACACGGTCGGGATCCGCCCGCGTACCGCGAGCCGCCCGGCCAGTCCGGCCTTCGCGCTGTGCGCGTGCACCAGGTCGGGGCGTACCTCGGCGAGCAGGCGTACGAGCCGTCGTACTTCACCGGGGAGCGAGGGACCCGGCGACCGGCTCGCCGCCCAGTGCCGCACGTCCGCGCCCAGGGACCGCAGGTCCCCGGCGAGCCGGCCGGCCGGGCAGGCCACGGTGACGTGCAGTCCGTCCGCGAGCTGGGCCCGCGTCAGATCCGTCACGACCCGGGCGACCCCGCCGTCCACGGGCTGGGTGAGATGCAGGACCCGGGGTCTGGCTTCGGGTTCTGGCTGGTGCATTGCGCGGTTTCCTCGCTCACGGTGGCGCTCGGGACGGGCGGGAACGCGCCTACTGCTTCTTCCGTGTGTCGACGGCGACGAAGAGCGCCCCGGCCCACGCCGCGTCCCGGTGGGAAACGAGCCGGACGGCCAGCTGGTCACCGCCGCGCCGCAAACCGTCGCTCAGATCGAACACGTCGGAGTCGTAGCCGAGGGTGTTGACGTACGCCGGTACACGCGCCGTCGGAGCCTCCCCCGGCTCGCTGATCGTGGAGTTCAACACATCGTCAGATGGGTTGACCGCGTCCGTGAGCGGGACGGCCGGTCGGCCACCGGTCGAGAACATGAGCGAATCACCCGTTCGGCCGCGGTCGCCGTCGTACGCGACGAGCCCCGCCCTGCCGCCCGCGCCCTGCGGGATGGCGAGCCCGCGCAGCCGGATCTCCTTGCCCGCGGGGGAGTCGAGGGTGTCGAAGCCGTCCCAGACGGACAGGTCGCGCAGCGGCTCCGTCGGGTTCTCGTACGCCACGACCAGCGTCCAGCCGCCCCACGCGCCGGCCGCCGAACGGCCCATGGCCACGTTGATCTGGGCGACCGTGTACAGGCCCTGACCGCTCGCGCGCACCAGCGCGGTGACGTCCGCGGAGGCCTGGAAGGCGTCGGCGCCCTGGGCCACCCGGTGGCCGACGACCGTGTCCGCGAGCACCGCCTTGTACTCCCCGCCGGGCTCGGCGATCAGCACCCGCCCGTTGTCCTTCGGCGGCTTCTGCTCGCCGACGCGCAGGTTGCCGCCCCAGTACAGCCGCGCGTACGACACCCGTGCGCCCTGCGGGAGTCGGACCTCGGCGCGGGAGGAGTTGTAGGTGTTCGGGTCGCGGTCCACGTCGACGTAGAACATGTCGAAGGCGTTGTTGACGGCCGCCCCGCCCCGGCGCACGGCGGGACAGGCGGGCGCCGCCTTGCCCGTGGGCGTGGTGGTGGTGCGGCAGCTGATGGCCGCGTTGGCCGCGCGGACGATCCCGCCGTGCTGAGTCGCGTGGTAGCGCTGTGTGAAGGCGAGTTGCTGTGCCTCCGCGGCGGGCGGCGCGCCGGCCGCCCGGGCGCCGCCGGGTGCCCAGAGGGCGGTGAGGGCGAGAACGCCGACTGTTGCGCGGCGTAGCAGCGGACCCAGGGAATTACGCATGACCGGCGGTGCCCTTTCGTGCGATTTGCTTGCTATAGGCGTGCGTCGGATGGGGCGCAACTCTAACTGCTGTCCGGATTAATCCGCAGAAACCGGACAAGTGTGTCGGAATGGTGAAGCCGAGGTCCGGTGACATCACTCGTTCGGCGGCACAACCCCCGCGAGTCCCGCGCGTTGACTTCAGCGCCGGGCATCCCCGCCCGGGTGTTTGTGTCAAAACCCAAGGAGCATCTCTCCATGTCGCGTATCGCGAAGGGCCTGGTCCTGACCTCCGTTGCCGCCGCGGCCGTCGCCGGCGCCTCCGGCATCGCCGCCGCCGACAGTGGCGCGAACGGCGTCGCCGAGCACTCCCCGGGCGTGCTGTCGGGCAACGTCGTCCAGGTTCCCGTGCACATCCCGGTCAACGTCTGTGGCAACACGATCAACGTGATCGGCCTGCTGAACCCGGCGTTCGGCAACACCTGCATCAACGACTGACGTCTCTCTTCTTCCTTTTCGAGGTCACGACACGTCGTTCGCCGAACGGCCGCCCTCCCGCCAGGAGGGCGGCCGTTCGCGTTGGCGAGGGGGTCGCCGACGGCCTTGCCCCGAATGGGGGGACACCGTCCCGACACGCTCGGTGAACCTTGACATGCCCTCTCACCAGGGGTGATGCGAGTGAGCTGGAAGAACGGCCGTCACGCAAAGCGATCGAGCTGTTGCGGAGGGCGACGGTCGTTTGCACGGTGGGGATGAGACCCGACGCAATCGAAAGGATTTCCCCATGCGTGGTCTGCCCGTACGGCGTATTGCTTCCACCGCACTTTGCGCCACCCTCGTCCTCGGCATCGCCGGACCCGCCGCGATGGCGGCCGATGGAGCCGCTGCCCGTGAGCGCAACGCCGCGGCGTCGAATACGCCCGTCGCCGGCACCGACGCGCTGCTCGCCCAGGCCCAGGGCCTCGGCGAGCTCGGCACTGTCATCACCCCGGTAGCCAACCTCCTCAACACCGTCCTCAAGGCCGACGACGGCCAGCTCACCGCCGACCAGGCGACCGAGCTCGGCGACGCCGTCAAGGCCGCCGTCGCCAAGATCACGGCGACGACCCCGACGACCCCGGCCACTCCGGCGACTCCGGCCACCCCGGCGACTCCGGCCGACCCCGAGGCGGAGCCGGCCGACCCGGCCGCCGAGGTCCCGGCGAAGCCCGAGGTCCCGGCCGACCCGGCCGCCGAGGTCCCGGCCAAGCCCGAGGTCCCGGCCGATCCCGCTGCCGCGGTCCCGGCCAAGCCCGAGGTGCCCGCCGACCCGGTCGTCGTGCTGCCGGCCAAGCCCGCGGTGCCCGCGGACTCGGCTGTCGTGCTGCCGGCCAAGCCCGCGGTGCCCGCCGACGCGGCCGCCGCTCTGCCGGCCAAGCTGGTACTCAGCAAGGGTGGTGACGACGCCAAGGCGAAGGCCGCCGCCGACCCGGTGGCCGACGCCGTCGCCGCGCTGGACAAGGCGGTCGCCGCTCTTCTCGCGGCCGCGACGTCCCTCGACGTCAGCCAGGTCGCCCCGGCGGTGACCGGGGTGGTGTCCGGCCTGCTCGACCTGCTCAGCGCGACGCTGGCCGGCGCCGGTCTGACCCTGCCGACCCTGCCCGTCGAGGCACCGGCCGCGGCCGCGCCGGCGCTGCCCACCAGCTGACGGTCGCTCCCTGATTTCCGCACCCCGGCATTCCGCCGGGGTGCGGAAATTTTCTGTGTACACGGTTTCCGCTCTCGGCGGGGCTCGTTAGGCACGACGTCAGAATTTCCCTGGTGACTCGAGTAGCCGATTCGCCAAGTGGCCGAGTCGCCGGGTCGCCGAAGAAAGGAATCCGATGAAGTCCCTGAAGGCTGCCGCTGTCGTTGCCGGATCCATGGTCCTCGCCGGTGCCGCCGCGCCCGCGTTCGCGACCCCCGCCGACCTCACGCCCACCAGCCTCAACGGTGCCGTGGACACCCTCACCAGGGGGCCCATCAACCTGGAGGACGCGATGCCCGTCCAGCACCAGTCGGACGCGCTCGACACCGAGAACAAGGACTCCGTGCTCAGCACCGTCAAGGGCGCGACGGGCGCCCTCAACAACCACAACGCCCTCCTCGGCGGGCTGCCGCTGCAGGGCTGAGTCGCCTTTCCCGAGAGGGCCGGTCCCGTCACCGACGGGACCGGCCCTCGGCGCTGTTCGAGGCGGGTCGAGCGGCGCGTCCCTCGTTCGTGTGGAGCAACGGACCGGCGTCCTCCGGTCGGGTGAGAACAGGCCCGAACGCCCCCCTGCGCGTCGATAGGGTCGCGCGGTGACCTCAATCCCGAGCGCAACCCGCCCCTTCCGCGTGGCCGACCTTGGCACCCTCGTCGTGATGCCGTGGAGCGGCGAGGCTCCCGACGGCAGCGACATGCCCTACCTCCTTGCCTACTCCCTCGGTGACACCGCGGAAGGCCCCGAGGGGACCGCCGTCGCCGTCGCGCGTCTGCTCACCGACAACGGCATGCCCGTCGGCGGGGACGTCGTCGACGGCACCGAGCGGCCCGGCCTGCCGTTCACCCTGCTCGTCCAGTCCGGTGCGGCCGTCCTGAACATGCCGGGCCTCAACGCCCAGTGCCTCCCGCCGCGGGAGTGGCTCGCGGCCGTCGAGCAGCGCGGCTACGCCTACCTCGTCCTCACCACCCGCGCCTGGCCGGAGGCCGTGCCCGGCCGGGCCGTCACACCCGACCAACTGGCCGCGTTCGCGGGCGCCCACGAGACCCTGACGGCCGCCGCGCACATCGTCCTGCCCGCTCGCAGTCTGCGCGGCTGATGCGCCGGCCGCACCCGGCGCCCGCGGGCGGCGGCCGCGCGTACGCCCTGCTGCTCGTCCTCACCGGTGCGGCCGGGCTGCTGGCCGCCTGGGTCATCACCCTCGACAAGTTCAAGCTGCTGGAGGACCCCGGCTTCACCCCCGGGTGCAGCCTCAACCCGGTCGTCTCCTGCGGCAGCGTCATGACGAGCGACCAGGCCTCGGCGTTCGGGTTCCCCAATCCGATGCTGGGCCTGGTCGCCTACGGGATCGTCGTGTGCGTCGGCGTGAGCCTGCTGGCCGGTGCCGCCTTCCCGCGCTGGTACTGGCTGACCTTCACCGGCGGCTGCCTCTTCGGCGTCGGGTTCGTGTCCTGGTTGCAGTTCGAGTCCCTGTACCGGATCAACGCGTTGTGTCTGTGGTGCTGTCTGGCCTGGGTCGCCACGATCCTCATGTTCTGGTACGCCGTCGCGTTCGACGTGCGCCACGCGTTCCTGCCGGCCCCGGCCGGAGTGCGGAACTTCCTCGCCGAATTCACCTGGGTGCTGCCGCTGCTGCACATCGGGGTGATCGGCATGCTGATCCTGACCCGATGGTGGGATTTCTGGACGAGCTGACCATCACCCCGTCGTACCGATGTGCCCTTAGCTCTATATGGCATGAGCACCATTACGGCACTCGGGGGAATTGTGAACTGATGTCGTTTTCCGGCTCGTTACCCGGTACGGACGCAACGCCCCCCGAACCCCTCCGAAAGGGCCCGTACCCGAGATGAAGTCGACCACCCGAGGAACCCTCGCCGCAGTCATCACGTGTGTGGCGGCCGCAGCCGGTGCCGCCGCCTCCGTGACCCCCGCCGCCGCGATCGGCACGGTGCCCGTTCCCGTACCGCTCGACGGCGTCGAGAAGTCCCTCAACGTGGAACTGCCCACGATCGGCGGCGAGATCCCCCTGCCGACGCCCGGTGCGCCCGAGGGACCGCGTTTCGTCGAGGGCCGGCTCATCCCGGAGCGGGTCGTTCCGCAGCTGCCCGTCGCCGCGGGGCTGCCCGGTGCGGGGCTGCGCGCGCCCCTGCCGGAGGTCCTGGGGAGCGACTTCAACCACCTCGGCCTCGACGCCCCCGCCTCCGATCTGCGCACGCTGAGCCCGGGCCTGACCCTGGACGCTCCGCTGACCGCGCCCAACCCCGACCGTTTCGGCCTGCCGGACCTCCAGCTGCCCCGGGCGGGAGTGATCAGCCCGGTCCTCCAGGCGGTGCCCGGCGCGGACCTCGGTGTGGGCGAGGGTCTCTAGCCCCTTCGGCGGACGAACCGCATCGAACCACGGGCCCGGACGCCGTCGTCCGGGCCCGTCGCCGTGTCCGGATCCGCGCCCCCGGCGGATCGTTCGGGCGCCGGGCGGTGACCAGGAGGGCCGTCGGGCGGTTACTCCCATGGAAACGCTGCGGAAAGCCGCTGCAGAAACCCGCTATTCAGACCCGCTGCAGAAACCCGTTACAGAAACCCGCTACGGACAGCCGGACCGGATCAGCGAACCGGTCCGGTGCACCGGACGAGGAGCACACCATGGTCGTCAGCGTCGACGGAGTACCCGTGACCGCAGTGCCGGTGGTCACGGGCAGACCCGGCGCGGCGCGCGGCGCACGGCGACGGGACCTGCTGCGAGGGTTGCTCGGCGCCGCCGCGGCCCTCGCGATCGTCCCCGTCGTCACCGCCTCCCGGCCCTCGCGCCCGGTGGAGGCCGGCCCCACGGACTCCTTCGACGAGACCTACCGGGGCCGGCACATCCAGGGCGTCCGCGCCTCGACGGGAACCGCGGCCGCGGCGGAGGTCCGGTGGGACATCACGGTCGACGGCCGCCCCCTGCACCTCATGCGCCGCGCCGACGGCACCTGGCTGAGCATGGTCGACCACTACAGCTCGTACGCCACCCCGCTGGAGGCGGCCCGTGCCGCCGTGGACGGACTCGGCCCGGGGGAGCGGCTGCGCGCGGCGGATCCAGTACACCGACACCCGCACATGGGGGGAGACCATGGCCTACACCCGTAAGGACGTCAGCACACTCACCGGCGCCGAACGACGGCGCTTCGTGAAGGCGCTGCTGGAGATCAAACGGAAGGGCGAGTACGACGAGTTCGTCCGCATGCACATCGACTACTACGTGTCCGACGGCGACGGAGGCCTGCGGACGGCCCACATGGCGCCCTCGTTCCTGCCCTGGCACCGCAGGTTCCTGCTGGACCTCGAGCAGGCACTGCGCCGGGTCGACTCCTCGGTGACGGTGCCCTACTGGGACTGGACGCGCGACCGCACCGCGACCGCCGCGCCCTGGACCAAGGATCTCCTCGGCGGCAACGGACGGCGCTCCGACCACCAGGTGACGACCGGGCCGTTCGCCTACGCAACCGGCGACTGGACCATCAAGGAGAACGTGACCGACGGGGAGTTCCTCACCCGGGACCTGGGCCGCGCCGCCGGCCCGATCGACCTGCCCACCGGGAGCGACGTGGACCGCGCGCTCCAGGACCCCGTCTACGACACCGAGCCCTGGGACTCGACGGTCACCCGGGGCTTCCGCAACAAGCTGGAGGGCTGGGGCACCGGCTCGGGCAGCGCCGCCTGGCGCAACCACAACCGGGTGCACCGATGGGTCGGCGGGGTCATGCTCGGCGGCGCGTCGGTCAACGACCCCGTCTTCTGGCTGCACCACGCCTTCGTCGACCTGCTGTGGACCCGCTGGCAGAGCAGGCACCGCGAACACCGCTACCTGCCCGCCGAACCACCGGGGCCGACCAGCCGCCAGTACCGCCGGGTCGTCGCCCGGCAGCAGAAGCTGCCCCCGTGGGACGTGACCCCGGACCAGTTGGAGGACGCTTCC
The DNA here is from genome assembly GCF_045040885.1 of Streptomyces sp. NBC_00016. Taxonomy (NCBI): domain Bacteria; kingdom Bacillati; phylum Actinomycetota; class Actinomycetes; order Kitasatosporales; family Streptomycetaceae; genus Streptomyces; species Streptomyces sp. NBC_00016. The sequence continues at coordinate 6,321,947 of NZ_CP108304.1, forward strand.
CGGATCTACCGGTACGCCTGAGCGGGTCGCGGTGAGCCCGTCGCGGTGAACCGCCCGCGGACAGGGGGAGAGCCCCGGCGCTCGAGGTGCCGGGGCTCTCCTGGTGGTACGTACGCGGGGTACGACCGGGGTGTACGTCCGGGACGTACGGGGTGAAGCTCAGCCGCCGTAGCCGCCGCCGTGCTTGTCGTCGTGCTTGTCACCGTGCTTGTCGTGGTGCTTGTCGCCACCCTTGTCGTGGTCGCTGACGTTGGCGCAGGTGTTGCCGAAGGCCGGGTTCAGCAGGCCGATGATGCTGATGCTGTTGCCGCAGACGTTGACCGGGATGTTGACCGGAACCTGGACGACGTTGCCCGACAGGACACCCGGCGAACCCACGGCCGCGCCCTGCGCACCCGCGTCCGCCATGGCCAGGCCGGCTCCGCTGACCACCACGGCGCTGGTGCCGAGGGCAACAGCGGCCACCTTCGCGATGCGAGACATCACGTTCTCCTTAGGGAATCGGTTCGTGCGGTGGCAGGGGGCGCCGCCGCACTCCCCGTTCAACGCCGACACCGTGAGCGGGTCACGGTGCGTTCGGACGGATCACCCTTTTTGAACAGGACGGTCGTACAGTCGGGTGGCTAGTGCGACTGGAGATGCGTCACGACGAAGTCGGTCAGGGTGGCGATCGACTGGAGGCTGTCCAGGCTCAGATCCAGCGCGGCCACGTCGACGCCGTAGCGCTTGTCGACCGTGCCCAGCAGGGTCACGCCGGCCAGCGAGGTGAGACCGATCTCCGGACCGAACAGATCGGTGTCGGCGGGGAGTTCCGCGACCACCGCCTCGTCCAGACGGGCCGCCTCCGCGATCAGCGAACGGAGCTCCCGTTCCACCGCGGCCCGCTCTTGGATGTCCGTCACGCTTCGGTGTCCTCTCGGTCGGATACGTGCAGCCACACGGGTGACCCGGGCAGGTCGCCCTGAAGTGTCCTGCCCAGGACCGCCGAATCCGCGGCGGCGGCAGGGGCGGTGGTGCTGGTGCTGGTGCTGGTGGCGGTGGCGTCCGTGCGGCGCAGGCCCGCCTGGCGGAGCAGGATGCGCATCTCCAGGTTGGCGTCCGTCGGGCGCAGGGTCACCCGGAACTCCTCGGCGCCGGCCTCGCGGGCCCGCTCCATCAGCCGGAACAGGAAGGCCGCCGCAGCGCCCCGGCCGGCCACCCGGCAGGAGAGCGCGAGCAGTGGGACGGACCAGGTGGCGGGGGCGCCGCCGTCGGCGCGCCGCGTGCGGTCGACGAGAGCGGCGCCGATGATGCCGTACTCGCCGAAACGGTCCGTCATGCGGGCGGTGTAGAGCTCATGTCCGTCCGAGGAGGCCAGCTCGCGCAGGCGGTCGGGGGTGAGCCCGGAGGAGTTCAGCCGGTGGGTCCGGGCGGCGAGCTCCAGCGCGCGCGGGATCTCGTCGGCCGTGGCCGCGCCGACGGTGAGGCGCATGTCGCACCAGCGCAGGAACTCCTCGCGCGAGCCCTCGAAGCGTTCGCCCTCGGCCCTGCGGGTCTCCTCCGTGCGGTAGCGGCGCACGCGTTCGCGGGACTCGGCGGTGACCTCCCGGCCCTCGAACGCGGCCAGCAGCGCGGGCACGTCCTCGGGCGCGAGGGTGCGCACGCCCGGCAGCAGGGCCTCGACCTCGGCGCGCTCGTAGGGGGAGTCGTCGACCAGGACCAGGGCCTCCACCGCGATGCCGAGGTCCTTCGCGATCCTGCGCAGCGACTCGCTCTTGTCCTGCCAGGACACCTGCGGGGCCAGGAAGCGCGCCCGCACCTGCGGCACGGCGTCCAGCCGGTCGAGCACCGAGGGCGCGCTGCGGCTCGCGATGCTGCTGAGCACACCGCGGGCCGCCAGGGCGTCGATCGCGGCGAGCGCCGCGGGGCGGGGCGTGGGCAGGTCGTCGGTGGCCGACTCGACGGCGATCTCGTCCCACAGGGTGCCGTCGAGATCCCACACGACGCACTTGACGCCGTCGGGATCGAAGCCGTCCGTGACGCTCATCGGGCGCTGTCTCCCTCCGGTTCGCCCTCGGGGAGGAACAGTTTCATCGACAGGCTGGTGGGGTCGAAGCCGAACTTGCGGTACACCGTGCGCATCGGGACGTTGCCCACGTGCACCCGGCCGACGACCTCGGTGATGCCGCCGGCCAGGCAGAACTCCAGGCCGGCGGTGAGGAGGAGCTCGGCGACGTCGCTGCGGTTGTCCACCGGGGACACCGCCAGGGAACGGAAGTTGGCGTAGCGGTCGCCGGTCATCGCGTTCTGGTTGATGCTCACCCAGCACCAGCCGACGGGCTCCTCGTCCGGGCCGTGGGCGACGATCATGCCCGCCTTCGACTTCTCCATGGCACGGCCGAGGCGGGACGCCCACCGCGCGGGGTCGTCGATGGCGTCCTCGCCGAAGGAGACACGGGCGATCTCGGCCTCGAACCTCCCGATGGCCGGCAGATCACGCTCGTCGGCCTGGCGAGTGACGTACGGCCGGGCCCGCTCGGCGAGGGCGGCGCGGTCCTGCTCGGCCGGCGGACGCCAGCCGTAGGTACGTCCGACGGGCGCGGCCGGCGCCGGAGCCGATGCCGATGCCGGAGGCGGTGCCGGAGTCGGCGTGGGGGCTGCCTGCTGGACGGGAGCTTGGACGGGGGTCTGGGCGGGGACCTGGGCGGGGACCTGGACCGGGGCCGGAGGCTGCTCGGCCGGGGGCTGCTCGGCCGGGGGCGCCGGATCCTCCGCCGGGACCAGGCGGCCGGGGCGGAAGGGGCCCTTGCCGCAGTTCGGGCAGCCCTCCTCACGCAGGGCGGCGACCGCGGTCCAGCGGGCGCCCGGCCCGACGCGGAGCCGGGCGTCGCACGCCACGCACGTGTACTCGCGCTGCCGGGTCCGCTTGTCGCCCGTGTACAGGGGACCGCTGAACTCGCCCGCGTGGGAGGGAGCCGTCGAGGTGGTGGTGAGCAGGTGCTGGAAGAAGCCGACACCGCCGAGGATGCCGCTGCCCTCGTACTCGTTGAAGTTGCGGACGAAACCGTTGGTGACCAGGCCCAGCCCCATGATCTCCCGCTGTACCTCCAGCATCTCGTCCGGGCTCTTGCCGCCGAACGAGAAGAAGACGCTGTGCGAGGGGCCGGGCCGCAGCCCCTCCACGGCGCGGGAGAGGAAGAGGCGGGCGCCTTCGGCGGTGTACGGCGGGTCCGTCATGGCCACGTCGTGCTGCTCGTGGAGCTCGGCGGGCAGCGGCAGGCGCAGGTCGTGCTGGACGGTCTCGACACGGGTGCCGAGACCGGCCGACACCTTCTGGATGTAGTCGAGGATCTCCGGGGAGATGTCCACGACGGTCACCCGCTCGACGATCGGAGCGCCGAGCACGTCGCCCACCACGGCGACGGCGAGGGACACCAGGTCGTCGTCGCCGATCAGCAGCAGGGAGCCGCCGGGCAGCGCGCCCGCCGTGAGGAGCGCGAGCACCCGGCGCACCTTGGTCTCGGCCGTGCAGTGCGACTGGTCGATCGCCATGTCCGCGGCGGGACCCGACTCCATGAGGGCACGCAGCCGCCGTACGGCTTCGTCCAGGACGTCGGGGATCACGAGCTCGCGCCCGTCACAGGTGGTGCACGTGGCGTCGAGGGTCAGGTCCATGCCGAGCTGGGCGACGAGGTCCAGACCGGCCTCGGTCAGCCGGGACGGACGCTGTGTGGTGACGAATCCCCGGCGGCGCAGTTCGTTCCCCAGGGCGGCCACGATCGGGACGGGCAGCCCGGTCGCGCGGCTGAGGTCCTTCGTGGACGCGGGCGCCAGACGGCGCAGCGCACGCAGGACGGACCGGACTCCGGGCGGGCCCTCCTGGAGCCGGACGGCTTCCGCAACTTCCGTGAGCACGGAATCCGCGGTGGTGCTCCGAGGGTGCCGACGCGCGTTCGTCACAATGCTGCTCCAGGCAAGCTGATTGATGGATTCCGGGACTATCGAGTATACGGGCTGGTACGCAGGCCTCCGGACCCGCTCGGACGGTCGGGAATCGGCGGGGAATCGATGCGGAATTCGAGTGGTATTAGGGTGGGGTTCTCGGGAATCCCGTGACGGTTGTGCATGTTCCGAATGGAATTCTGTTCGCTGCGCTGCCGTGACGTTCAAGGGAGAGATTGGAAAAGGGTTCCCGGAACGGGCGCGTTGGGTTTTCGGGTGAATTCTCCGGACCCCCTGCCCTCCCCTTGACGCGGTGCGCGCGCGAGCCCTGGAGCGCCCCGGATGCTACGCTAGGTACCATCGAGCGCCGCTTACCGGCCTCGCAACCTTCCCCTTTGGCCGCGCGGACCAGCGCAGATCTATGTGAAAGGAGACGGGGGCAGCGGTTCGTCACCCCCGGTTCCCCATGACCAACTCCGCCAACCTCGCCACCGAGGGTATAAACGTCGACGATCTGTGCTCTTATGCCGTCGATGTATGGGTGAGCGATCACAGCATCCTGACCGACGAGGAGCGCCTTCTCCAGGTGCTGCGCACGGCCGCCGAAAAGGGAAACGCAACGGTTCTCGGCGAGGCGTCGCACGTTTTCCCGAACGGTGCCGTCACCGCGATTCTCCTGCTTTCCGCATCGCACCTGAGCATTCACACCTGGCCCGAATTCAGCCTGGCCAACGTCGACCTGCTCGCCTATGGCCGACTCAACGGCGAGCGGATGATGCAGAGCGTGGAGGTCGGCCTTTCGCCGACGCGGATCAACGTGACGCGCATGCTGCGCGCGGTGCACTGACCTGCTTCGACGGGTCCGGCGGCTTCGGCGGCTTCGACGGGTTCGACGAGTTCGACTCGTTCATCTGATCCGATCGGATCGACCGGCTCGACCGGTTCACCGAACTGCATTCCGGCCTGCTCGGCCGTAGGTCTCACAGCCACCCCGACAGCGACTCGACGAAAGCGTCGAACCGGTCCCGGTGGATCGCGTGCGGTGCGTCGGGCACCGTACGCACCTCGAAACCGCGCAGCACCAGTTCCGCCCGCATCTCCGCGCTGACGAGCATGCTCGGGTCCGAGGTCTGGACGAGAGAGGGCACCAGAGCCTTCTCCGGCGTGTGGTCGATGTGCCGGTGGGAGGAGAGCGCGAGCGCCGTTCTCTCGTCCCAGCGCTCGAGGGCCTGCTGCTCGGCCGCGGCCCGCTTCTCGAGTCGCTCGTCCGGTTCCCCGTTGCGCGGCGGGCGGGAGAGGGCGGCCAGAGCGCGGGACGAGCGCTTGAAGAGCGTGAAGAGGGCCGGATCCAGGGACCCGTGGGCCCCGGTGAGTTGCCAGGCCGGTTCCGAGTAGACGGCGCGGGCCGGTTGCAACTCCGCCACCGCGAGGGCCAGGGCCAGCGCGCCCAGCGAATGGCCCAGCGCCACTTCCGGGGCGTGCGGCAGCGTTTCGAGGAGATCCTCAGCGAAGAGCCGGGGCTCGTACTCCCCGCGCGCGCTGACGCCGTGCCCGCGCAGGTCCACGGCGAGGACGCGGTAGCCCCGTCCGGTCAGAACCGGGATCAGTTCGTGCCACGTGCGGTGGTCGGACATGATGCCGTGGACGAGGACGGCGACGCGCTCGCCCGTTCCCCACTCCTGTGTGTGCAGTCGCATGCGGCTGCCCCTCGTGTGGTGTGGTGTGAGCAGGAGTGTAGTGGCGCGGGCTGATCATCGAACCAGGACGAGGCGCTGTGACAGGACACCCGGTGCAGGTGTGGTGGGCCCGTCTGGAGGACGCCCGGACGGGCCTGCGGGCGCTCCTCGATCCCGTGGAACGTGTCCGGTACGAGTCGACCGTCGACCCCGCGGGCAGGGGACGGTTCCTCGTCGGCTGCGCCCTCAGTCGTCTGGTCCTCGGCGAACTGCTCGGGCTGCCCCCGGCGGACGTCCCCCTGCGCCGCGTGTGTCCACGCTGCGGCGGGCCACACGGCAAGGTCCACCTGGCACTACCGCCGGACGGCCCTGCGGCCACTCCTCCGGGCACCCCTGCGGCCACCCCTCCGGCCTACGACCACTCCGTCGCCTTCTCCGTCACCCACAGCGGTGCGCTCGTCGGGGTGGCTGTCTGCCGGGACGGTGAGGTGGGTCTCGACGTCGAGGAGTCCCACGCCGACATGGACGTCGACTCCGCCGCCCGCGTCGCCCTGTCCGACGCGGAACTCGCCGCGCTGTACGCCCGCCCGACAGCCGAACGGCAGCCCGCCTTCCTGCGCACCTGGACGCGCAAGGAAGCCGTGCTCAAGGCGCTTGGCGTGGGGCTGGGGGTGCCGCTGCGCGAGCTGGAGGTATCCGGCCCCGAACAACCACCGGCCGTCCTCGCCTGGCCCGCCCGACTCGCCACCCGGCCCCACATGACGAGCATGGCGGACATGGTCGTCGACGGCACGCATCCCGCAGCGGTGGCTGTGGCGGTCGCCGGGGCGGGGGCGGGGGATGGGGGTGGGCAAGGGGAGGCCGGCGGGGTGCGGGTCACCGTGCACGACGGCTCGGGGACCCTGGCCGCGTACGGCCGTTGACCACTCTGCATCCCGGGTGCAGTTGGGTGCCAACGGAACAGCTCTGGCACCGGGCAGGCCTCCAATGCCTCCTCCGGCCGGTCGGCCCGGCCCCACCAGTCATGCCGACCGGTACACCTCCACAGCGACCGGCAGGCCGCCCGTCGGCCGTCGTCCTCCCGCCTGGACAGTACGAGGCCACCAGATTCCATGGGCAGGCCGCGGTCAGGACGGGCAGGGGCGCCGCCCCGAGAGGCGCTGTCACAGGGCGCGGCTACGTTGCGCGCATGACTGATATGACTGACACAGCTGCCATGACTGACAGGGATCCGCTCGTGCCGGCGCTCACCGGGATGCTCGTCGATGTCGTGTGGTGGCTGGAGAGCTGCGGGGACGAGGAGGTGGATCCCGATTCCGCGGTGAAGATCATGGAGAGCGTCGGCGGGGAACTGCTGCGCCTGCCCTCCGGCCAACGCGAGCGGCTCTTGCGGGTGCTCGGGGACTTGGCCGAAGCGGAGCAAGACCCTGCGAGGCGCGACTTCCTGAAGGGATTTCCCTTCGCCATCGGCATGGTCGAGGACCAGGAGAGCTGAGGACGCGGCCGGCTGACCTGAAACGGTGCCTGGAGGCTGCCGGGGAGCTGCCCGAGCCGGCCTGCGGAGACCGAGGCTTCGCGCCAAGAATTTCGACACGTATTCGACAGGGCCCCCCGCGAAAACCCGGTGACAGCCGGACAGCCCCGGGCCCTCCCCTTGATCGTCGGGGGAGCGTCCAGGGGCTGTGTCGTGTCGCGCGAAACATGCTCCGAACAGCAAAAATGCCCTCCCAAAGGGAGGGCGGAGACTTGCGCCCCCGGCAGGACTCGAACCTGCGGCCAAGCGCTTAGAAGGCGCCTGCTCTATCCACTGAGCTACGGGGGCCGGGTGTGGTGGCCTCGTACGTGCTGCCCGGGTGTGGGCTGATCCGTGACGTTGCCGGGGACAAGGATAGGGCTCCCGGTTCCTTGTCCCGGTTGCTTCGCCTCCGTGGCTCAATGTGGAGGTTCGGTGAAGCGGTCCTGATAATCGCAGGCAGGTGCGAATCGTGCATCGCTTTTCGCGTCCCGGGCCACGGGTGTTGTGCACTCGTTATGCCTGCGCTGTGCCTCTGTCCCAGTCGCACCTTCCGTCCCTTGTGTCCTATCGGCGCGCAGACATGCCTATATGCTTCATAAATCCCCTAAAATTGGGCATTCTTCGCATGTGGTGACCTTGGACGTACGGCCTCAGCTGCTCGACGCACTTTCCGCCCTGCGCGACCGTGTCGCCGCCGCACGCTTCCCGCTTCCCCTGGCGGGGGCCCCCCGCGCGCGTGCCAACCGCGACGAACTGCTCGCCCAGCTCGACGACTATCTGGTGCCCCGGCTCAAGCAGCCCGACGCGCCGATGCTCGTCGTCGTGGGCGGCTCCACCGGCGCAGGCAAGTCGACCCTCGTCAACTCCCTGGTGGGCCAGCGCGTCAGCGAGGCGGGCGTCTTGCGGCCGACGACACGGACTCCGGTCCTCGTATGCCATCCGGAGGACCATCACTGGTTCAGCGGCATGCGGGTACTGCCGCGGCTCACGCGCGTGTGGGCGCCCCATCAGGAGTCCGCGGACGATCTGCTGCTGCCCGGCGAGGACGGCAGACACGTGTTGCGGATCGAGACCGCAGACACCCTCCCACCGGGCCTCGCCCTCCTGGACGCACCCGACATCGACTCCCTCGTGGCCGACAACCGCGTGCTCGCCGCCGAACTGATCTGTGCGGCCGACATCTGGGTGATGGTCACGACCGCCGCCCGATACGCCGACGCCGTGCCCTGGCACCTGCTCCGTACCGCCAAGGAGTACGACGCCATGCTCGTGACGGTCCTCGACCGCGTACCCCATCAGGTGGTCTCCGAGGTGTCCCGGCAGTACGGCGCGCTGCTCACCAAGGCCGGGCTGGGCGACGTACCGCGCTTCACGGTGCCCGAACTGCCCGAGTCCGCGTGGGGCGGCGGGCTCCTCCCGGCCACCGCCGTGGCGCCGCTGCGGAACTGGCTCGTCCACCACGTCCAGGACCCCGGCTCCCGCCGCCATGCCCTGGCCCGTACGGCCCAGGGCGTCCTCGACTCCCTCAAGGCCCGGATGCCCGAACTGGCGGGTGCCGCCGCCTCGCAGTACGCCGCGGCGCTGCGCCTCACCTCGGCCGTCGACACGGCGTACGACACCGAGTACACGCGCGTGCGGGGCCGTCTGCAGAGCGGTGCCGTGCTCGCCGGCGACGCGCTCAAGCGCTGGCGGGCCTTCCCGCTGGACTGCACCGCCGGTGAACTCCTCGACGCCCTGGTGGAGAGCCTCGGCGCCCTCCTGCTGTGCGCCGTCACCGCCGCCGACGAACGCGTCGACGATGCCTGGCGGCGCGAACCGGCCTCGGACGCACCGGAGCTGACGGACCGGGACGCCTCGCCGGAGAGCACCGAGCACCGGATCGGCCTGGCCGTACGGCGCTGGCGGCGCGAGCTCGAGGAGTACGCCGAGGACGAGGTCCGCGGCCTCGAACGCGGTGTCGCGCCCGATCCGGAGTCGGTCGCCGCCCTCGTCGCCACCGCCCTGCTGGGCGGCCGCAGGGCGCGTTCGGCCGGAGAGGGGCTCGCCGAACGGATCGGCGCGCACGGGGCGCTGCGGCTGCGCGACCGCGCCGGACGGCTGCTCACCGAACACCTCGACCGTGTGCTGCACACCGAGCGCGAACTGCGCCTCGCGCCCCTCGACGGGCTCGAAGTCCACCCCGAACCCCAGGCCGAACTCATCGCCGCGCTGTCCGTACTTCAGAAGGAGAGGTGACCGGTGACCGCCGTCACTGACCAGGACCACACGGACAACGACCACATGGACAACGACCACACGGACCACGATCAGACCGACAGCGGCCGGATCGACAACGACCACAAGAACAGCAAGAGCAGTAAGAGCAGCAAGAGCAGCAGCTCGGGGACGGGGGATAACCCGGAAGCCGGGGAGCGGGAGCAGGTGCGGGCGCAGGACCGCGTGGGTGCTGAGGACGGCGGTACGGCGGAGAGATCCGTGAAGGTGCCCGCGAAGCTGCCCGTGAGGAATTCCGCGAAGGAACCCCGCGGGCAGGAGGCGGCCGTCCACGCGCGCGTGTCCGACGCCGACGGGATCACCGCCCCTCGCACGGCCGCCGGCACCGGTCCGCACGCGCCCTCCCGCAGGGAACCCCGCTCGGAGCCCGGTACGGAGCCCGGTACGGAACTGGGCACGGATCCGGGTGCGGACGCGGGTGCCGAACCGGGTGCCGAACCCAATACGGACTCCGCCGAGGCCTGGGACGACGGGCTCATCGCCCGCCGCGTGAGCGAGGCCTCCGCCGCCGAGCAGGCCGCCGTCATGGAGACCCGGATCGGCGGTGGCGGCGGGAGCAGCCTGCCGTCGACCCCGCTCACTTACGACGCCCCCCTGCGGTCCCGGCTCGACGCGCTGCGTGAACTCGTGGGGCTCTCCCGCACCCGGCTCGACAGCCGGACCCTCGCCGAGGCCGGCCGGGTGCTCGACGAGGCGGCGGCCCGGCGCAGGCTCTCCGGGCAGCACACCGTCGTCGCCATCGCGGGCGCCACCGGGAGCGGCAAGTCGCAGCTGTTCAACGCCCTCGCCGGAGTGAACATCTCGGAGACGGGCGTACGCCGCCCGACCACCTCCGCACCCATCGCGTGCAGTTGGAGCGACGGCGCGTCGACCCTCATCGACCGGCTGGGCATCCCGGGCCGGCTCCGCAGACGGCCGGTGCAGAGTCAGGACGCCGAGGCGCAGCTGCGCGGGCTCGTCCTGATCGACCTGCCCGACCACGACTCGGCGGCCGTGCAGCACCGCGAGCAGGTCGACCGCGTTCTGGCGCTCGTCGACGCCGTCATCTGGGTCGTCGACCCCGAGAAGTACGCCGACGCGATCCTCCACGAGCGCTACCTGCGGCCCATGGCGGGCCACGCGGAGATCATGTTCATCGTCCTCAACCAGGTCGACCGGCTGCCCGGCGAGGCCGCCGAGCTGGTCCTGGACGACCTGCGACGCCTGCTCGACGAGGACGGCGTCGCCCTCGGCGAGTACGGCGAACCGGGCGCCACTGTGCTCGCCCTGTCCGCACTCACCGGTGACGGCATCGGAGAACTGCGCGAGGTGCTCGGCCAGTTCGTCACGGAACGCGGCGCCGCGGCACGGCGGATCGCCGCCGATGTGGACGCCGCCGCGTGGCGGCTGCGGCCCGTCTACGCCACCGGACGACGCACCGGGCTCAGCGAGGAGGCGCGGGACGAGTTCGCGGACCGCCTGGCGGACGCCGTGGGCGCCACCGCCGCGGGTGAGGCCGCCGAACGCGCCTGGCTGCGCAACGCGGGCCGGGCGTGCGGGACGCCGTGGCTGCGGCTGTGGCGGTGGCAGCAGGACCGGCGCGACCCTCCCACCGGACGGTTGCCGCTGCGTGCCCCGGCCGACGAGGAGGCCACGGCACGGCAACGCGTCGAGCAGGCGGTGCGCACGGTGTCCGAGCGGGCCTCGGCGGGGCTGCCCATGCCGTGGGCGCAGGCCGTGCGGGAGGCGGCCGTACGCGGGGCCAACGGGCTGCCCGAGGCGCTGGACCAGCTGGCGGCGCGGGCCGGGCTGCCGCCGGGGCGGCCGCCGCGGCCGGGCTGGTGGCCGGTGGCCGTGCTGGCGCAGGCGTGCATGACCCTGCTCCAGGTGGTCGGTGGGCTGTGGCTGCTCGGACAGATCGTCGGGGTGCTGGCGCCGAACCTCGGGGTTCCGGTGCTGCTGATGGTGACCGGCATCATCGGCGGCCCGCTCGTCGAGTGGAGCTGCCGACTGGCGGCACGGGGGCCGGCCCGGCGGTACGGGCAGGACGCGGAGCGCCGGTTGCGGGAGGCGGCGGCCGGGTGCGGCCGGGCCCGTGTACTGGATCCCGTCGCCGCGGAACTGCTGCGGTACCGGGAGGTCCGGGAGCAGTACGGGCAGGTCACGGGGGTGGGGGCCGCAGCTCGGTGAGGGGCCGTGGGTGATCCGTGGCGGTGATCCACGAGGGGTGATCCGCGACGGGTGATCCACAAGAGGCGATCCGAGTTGGGTGATCCACAGTGCGAGGCGCGTGGATCACTCGTCCGAGTGGTGGAGTTTTCCACAGGCGCTGGGTGGTCCACAGCGCTCGGCGGGCCCGGTCCGACGGAGGCAGTCTGGCTTCGCGGCGATCGCGACGGATGCGGTCGCCGAGAGGGCGGTGACGGTACGCGGCGAAGGGCCGCGGCTGTCACGGCGGACGCAGCCGTGCGGGACGGGCCCGTACGTGTATCCGGGCGGAGCGACCGTCCGGGCGAGGAGGGGTTCACGATGAACGAGACGATGGTCTGCGCGGTCGGCAACGTGGCGACGCAGCCGGTCTACCGGGACCTGGCGGCGGGGGCGTCGGCGAGGTTCCGGCTGGCGGTGACCTCGCGCTACTGGGACCGCGAGAAGGGCACCTGGACCGACGGGCACACCAACTTCTTCACGGTGTGGGCCAATCGGCAACTGGCCACCAACGCGGCCGCCTCGCTGAACGTCGGCGACCCGGTGATGGTGCAGGGCAGGCTGAGGGTGCGTACGGAGTCGCGCGAGGGCCAGCAGAGCCGGACGTCGGCGGACATCGACGCCGTGGCGATCGGCCACGACATCTCGCGGGGCACCTCCGCCTTCCGGCGGTCGGGCCGACCCGAGCCGATGGCCGTCGGCGCACCGGCGCGGCCCGAGCCCGACTGGGAGACACCGGCCGCCGATGCCACCGAGCCGGAGCCCGACACCCCGCAGGGCCGGCGGCGCGAGCCGGTGGCGGTGACATGAGCTGAGGGCAGGACGGGTGGTGCGGCGCGGTGCGGGAGGGAGCGGGACGCGATGTCATGCGACGGAGTGGTGACGGACCGTCAACGCGCGTGCCGCGTCGACGCCGACCGAACTGTGGCTTATCGGCGCATGCGGTTCGAGCAACCAAGTTGATTTGTCGATAAGTCGGAACTCTGGACGATCTTGGGGATAACGATTCCGAGTCGGATCGGCGATCCGATGAGATGACCGGGAAGCGCACTGCGCGACGTCTCTAGGATGCCGGACGTGGCTCACGGGGCTTCTGATTCTGCTGGTGGGACCCGTACCCCCCACATCAACGGGTCCTGCTCGAAGGGGAATTGTGTGATTTGTTCGTTCTCCGCGCCGCTCGCACGCGGGCGAGGGGCGGTCCGCCTCGCCGCGGCGGCGTTGGCATCCGGCCTCCTCGCCGTCGGTGCGATCGCCGGCGCGGGCACGGCCGCCGCCGCCGAGGTGACGCAGAGTCAGGGCGGGGCCACCGCGACGATAGGCGGCCTCAAGACCTACGGCGCCGCGGTGATCCACGCCGACGGCGGCGACCAGGAGGTCTCGGCAGGCCTGTTCGAGATGTCCGTCGAGGGCGGCGGCACCTTGCAGACCTACTGCGTCGACCTCTACAACCCCACGCAGAAGGACGCCAAGTACCAGGAGACGCCCTGGAGCGGCACCTCGCTGGGCGCCAACAAGGACGCGGGCCGCATCCGTTGGATCCTTCAGCACTCCTACCCCCAGGTGAACGACCTGGCCTCGCTCGCGGACAAGGCCGGCATCGACGGCGGTCTCACCGAACAGGACGCTGCCACCGGCACCCAGGTGGCCATCTGGCGCTATTCGGACGGCGCGGACGTCGACGCCGTCGACGTGCAGGCCGAGCGGCTCGCGGACTACCTCCAGAAGGCCGCCCGCACCGTGGCGGAGCCCGAGGCGTCGCTGACCCTCGAGGCGCCCGCCGTCTCCGGTCACCCCGGCGAACTCCTCGGCCCGGTGACCGTGCACACCAACGCGGGCGGTGTGACGGTGACGCCTCCGCTGGACGCCGCCACCAGCGGCGTACGGATCGTCGGCAAGGACGGCAAGGTGGTCACGTCGGTGACGGACGGCAGCCAGCTGTTCTTCGACGTACCGGCCGACTCGGCCGACGGCTCGGCCGAGCTGACCGTCCAGGCCTCGACCACCGTCCCCGTCGGCCGCGCCTTCACCTCCGAGAGCCGCAGCCAGACCCAGATCCTGGCCGGCTCCAGCGAGTCGACGGTGTCGGCGACGGCGAGCGCGACCTGGGCGAAGCAGGGCGCCATACCGGCACTGTCCGCGGCGAAGAACTGCGCGAAGACCGGAGTGGACATCACGGCCGTCAACCAGGGCGACCAGGTCTTCACCTTCGAGCTGATGGAGACCGAGTACACCATCCCGGCCGGTGCGTCCCGGACGGTGACGATCCCGCTCCAGGAGGACCAGGCCTACGCCTTCACGATCAACGGCCCGCAAGGCGTCGAGAGCCGCTTCACCGGCGTCCTGGACTGCGAGACCCAGGCCGACGAGACCGCCGGCCTGACCACCCAGACCCTCAGCGAGCCGAGCCCGGCCACCGTGGGCGGCACCTCCACCACCGACGACACCAACCTCGCCGCGACGGGCGGCACCAGCGCCACCCCGCTGATCGCCGGCACCGCCATCGGCCTGGTGGTCATCGGCGGAGCGGCCCTCCTGCTCGTGGGCCGCAAGGAGAACGAGACCCGCCACTGAGCGGAGTCGGCGGGCGGGGGCAGCGACAGAGGCAGGACAGGGGCAGGGGCATCGAGGGCACTGGTCGGAGATACCCCATCCGACCTGACGCCGTGCCACGACGACGGCCCGCCCTGGGCCAGGGGCCGTCCCGGGTTCCCCGAGGTCGCTCGTCGGCGACCGACAGTGACAGGTCGGCCACGGCCGTCTACGACGAAAGCCCAGCTCACAGCCCCCCGGCCGAATGGGTTAACACCCGGGGCTGGACCTCAGGCAAGATGGGGTGTATCTGCCCACCTGCCCACTGCCAGATCTCAAGCTGCCGGACGGTTTCTCTTGGCTGAGTACATCTACACCATGCGCAAGACGCGCAAGGCACACGGCGACAAGGTCATCCTTGACGACGTAACGCTGAGCTTCCTGCCCGGCGCGAAGATCGGTGTGGTCGGGCCTAACGGTGCCGGTAAGTCCACCGTTCTGAAGATCATGGCGGGGCTCGAGCAGCCCTCCAACGGAGACGCGTTCCTGTCGCCCGGGTACAGCGTCGGGATGCTGCTCCAGGAGCCGCCGCTCGACGAGTCCAAGACCGTTCTGGAGAACGTGCAGGACGGCGCGGCCGAGGTCATGGGCAAGCTCAAGCGCTTCAACGAGGTCGCCGAGCTGATGGCGACCGACTACTCCGACGCGCTGCTGGACGAGATGGGCAAGCTCCAGGAGGACCTGGACCACGCCAACGCGTGGGACCTGGACACCCAGCTGGAGCAGGCCATGGACGCCCTGGGCTGCCCGCCCGGCGACTGGCCCGTCACCAACCTCTCCGGTGGTGAGCGCCGCCGTGTCGCGCTGTGCAAGCTGCTGCTCGAGGCCCCCGACCTGCTGCTGCTCGACGAGCCCACCAACCACCTGGACGCCGAGTCCGTGCAGTGGCTGGAGCAGCACCTCGCGAAGTACCCCGGCACCGTCGTCGCCGTCACCCACGACCGGTACTTCCTCGACAACGTCGCCGAGTGGATCCTGGAGCTCGACCGCGGTCGCGCCCACCCCTACGAGGGCAACTACTCCACCTACCTCGACACCAAGGCGAGCCGCCTCAAGGTCGAGGGGCAGAAGGACGCCAAGCGTGCCAAGCGTCTCAAGGAAGAGCTCGAGTGGGTGCGGTCCAACGCCAAGGGGCGTCAGGCCAAGTCCAAGGCGCGTCTCGCCCGGTACGAGGAGATGGCGGCCGAGGCGGACAAGATGCGGAAGCTGGACTTCGAGGAGATCCAGATCCCGCCGGGCCCGCGCCTGGGCTCCATCGTCGTCGAGGTCAACAACCTCTCCAAGGCCTTCGGCGAGAAGGTGCTCATCGACGACCTCAGCTTCACGCTGCCGCGTAACGGCATCGTCGGGATCATCGGCCCGAACGGCGCCGGCAAGACCACCCTCTTCAAGATGATCCAGGGACTCGAGGAGCCGGACTCCGGTTCCATCAAGGTCGGCGACACCGTCAAGATCTCGTACGTCGACCAGAGCCGCGAGAACATCGACCCGAAGAAGTCGCTGTGGGCCGTGGTCTCCGACGAGCTCGACTACATCAACGTCGGGCAGGTGGAGATGCCGTCCCGCGCGTACGTCTCCGCGTTCGGCTTCAAGGGCCCCGACCAGCAGAAGCCGGCCGGTGTGCTCTCCGGTGGTGAGCGCAACCGCCTCAACCTCGCGCTCACCCTCAAGCAGGGCGGCAACCTGCTCCTCCTCGACGAGCCGACGAACGACCTCGACGTCGAGACGCTGTCCTCCCTCGAGAACGCGCTGCTGGAGTTCCCGGGTGCGGCCGTGGTCGTCTCCCACGACCGGTGGTTCCTCGACCGGGTCGCCACGCACATCCTCGCCTACGAGGGCGAGTCCAAGTGGTTCTGGTTCGAGGGCAACTTCGAGTCGTACGAGAAGAACAAGATCGAGCGGCTGGGAGCGGACGCCGCTCGTCCGCACCGCGCCACCTACAAGAAGCTGACCCGGGGCTGATCGATCTTGCGGCACATCTACCGCTGCCCACTGCGCTGGGCGGACATGGACGCGTACGGCCACGTCAACAACGTGGTGTTCCTCCGCTATCTGGAGGAAGCCCGTATCGACTTCCTGTTCCGCCCGGAGAAGGACTTCAAGCAGGGGTCCGTGGTGGCCCGCCACGAGATCGACTACAAGCGGCAGCTCGTCCACCGGCACTCCCCGGTCGACATCGAACTGTGGATCACCCAGATCAGGGCGGCGTCCTTCACCATCACCTACGAGGTGAAGGACGGCGACCAGATCTATGTCACCGCCTCCACGGTGATCGTGCCGTTCGATTTCGAGGCGCAGCGGCCGCGCCGGCTCACCGCCGAGGAGCGTGACTTCCTCGCGGAGTACCGGGACGACGACGAGGAGGCCGTCGCCGCATGACGGTGCTCCACCTCGCCGACGAGGGGGAGGCGGCGGATGTCGCGGCCTTCCTCTCCCGGCTGCTCCACTACGACCGTGGAGCGGCGGTCCGGCTCCAGGCGGCCGGCACCGCGCTGGCCGTCTTCGGCCGGCCGCCCTCCTTCGAGGTGCTCGCGATCCGTGCGGTCCGGCTGGCCAAGCCGTACGAGAACGGCCTCGACGTCACGCTGGACGTGACCGTGTCGGCGGGGGAGCTGCTGGAGGCCGTCGACGAGAGTGCCGCGACGGCCGCCGTTCCCGCGGCCGTCACCGGGCCGCCGTGGGCCGGTGTGCTGCCGCCGCGCGGTGGCTGGCGGCCCGAGGCGGGGCTGCCCGCCGCGGACGCGCTGCGTGCGATGGTCGGTGCGGCCGTCGCCGAATTCCGTTCCCGTACCGAGGAGTTGACGGCCGAGCTGCGGACGCGGGCCGAACTCGACCGGATCGGGCGGGAGATCTGGTCCCGGACGGTCGGGGACACCGGACTTCCCGTACGCGCCGTGCACGCGGCCCAGTCGCTCGGATTCCTTCGGCCCTCCACGGGTTCGGAGGAGCTGAGACTGGTCTCCTTCGGCGCGTGGCTGCGGTTGCGCACCCCGTACGGGTCGATCGCCGTACGGCGGGCGGGGCGGCTGGGGATGCTCGACATCAGCGTGCGCTGACGCGCGCCGTCCGCGGCGCCAGGTCCCCCGCCTCGTTCCCGGTTCGTTCGGCCCCGTCATGCCCCCGGTGCGTCCCCGGTGCGTCCCCCGTCGCACCCCGGCGCGGTCTACTCCGGGGTGTTCACCATCGACGCCGCCGCGTACGTCAGGTAGTTCCACAGGGTGTGTTCGTGCTCCTCGGACAGACCGAGTTCGTCGACCGCGACCCGCATGTGCTTCAGCCAGGCGTCGTGCGCGGCCCGGTCCACGACGAAGGGGGCGTGCCGCATGCGCAGACGCGGGTGGCCGCGGTGCTCGCTGTAGGTCGTCGGACCGCCCCAGTACTGCATGAGGAACAGCGCGAAACGCTCCTCGGCCGGACCCAGGTCCTCCTCCGGGTACATGGGCCGCAGGATCGGGTCCTCGGCGACTCCCTCGTAGAAACGGTGGACCAGCCGGCGGAAGGTCTCCTCCCCACCGACCTGCTCGTAGAAGGTCTGCTCCTGAAGCGTGCCGCGCCGAATCTCTTTCACGCCTCCCATGGTCTCAGACCGGGAGACGGAGGACTTGAGGCTTAGGACCGCCCCCTGCGGTCACTCCCAGCGGCTCGCTTCCCGGGGCCGCGCGCCGCACAGTGGAGTCATGAGCGCGGACGCACTCGACAAGGAGCTGGCAGATCTCGCCGCATCGGCACGGGCGGTGTTGCTGCGCGAGATCGAGGCGAGCGGGGCCTTCGGCGCCGATCCGCGCTGGGCCGAGGCCTTCGCGGCGGTCCCGCGCCACCTCTTCGTGCCGTACTACTACGTCGGCGGTGTAGGCGGCTATGAACGGCGCTGGGGCGGCAGCCCCGACCCGCGCACCCGGGAGCGCTGGGTGCGGGGCGCGTACGAGGACGTCCCACTGGCCACCAGGCTGCGCGACGGCGTACTGCTCTCCTCCAGCAGCCAGCCCTCGCTGATGGCGTTGATGCTGGCCGAGCTGCGGGTCGCGGACGGCGACCGGGTCCTGGAGATCGGCGCGGGCACCGGCTACAACGCGGCGCTGCTGTCGTACCGGCTCGGCGACGGGAACGTCACCACCGTCGACCTGGACCCGGAGATCACCGAGTCCGCCCGCCGGCACCTCGACGACGCCGGGTACCGGCCGACCGTCGTCACCGGGGACGGGGCGCGCGGGGTACCCGAACGCGCTCCCTTCGACCGGATCATCGCGACCTGCACGCTGGCGTCGGTCCCGCGCGCCTGGCTCACCCAGTGCGCCCCCGGAGCCCTGATCCTGGCGCCGCTGGGCACCGGGCTGATCGCGCTGACCGTGCGGGACGCCGGACACGCCGAGGGCCACTTCCTGGAGACTCCGGCCTACTTCGTGCCGTTGCGCGGGTCGGAGCGGCCGGAGCCGGAGCAGGTGGCACTCGCCGGAGTCCCGCACCGGGCCAGGGAGAGCGACACGTTCCGCTTCCTGCTGGCCCTGACCCGGGGCACCCTCGACCCGCAGGAGGCGTCCGTCCTGTGGGAGCGCGAGGGCATGCCGGGGCGGGAGCGGTACGGCATCACGGTCGGCGCCGAGCACGCGTGGGCGTGGCTCGACGAACCGGAGGGGCCGTACGCGTGGCCCCTGCCGGGTTCGACGGGTACGACGGATACGTCGGGGCCGGGCCTCGTCGAGGCCTAGCCGCGGCGGATCGTGAGTGTCGTCCAGGCGCCGACGTGCACCTGGTCGCCGTCCTGGAGCGGCACCGGGACGAACGGCTGGATCGGTTCCTCCGAGCCGTTGACCGTGGTGCCGTTCGTCGAGTTCTGGTCGACGACGGCCCAGCTGCCGTCCGGCTGCTGGACCAGCACCGCGTGCTGGTGCGAGACGCCCGGGTCCTCCGGCGGCACCGACAGGTCCAGGTCGGGGGTCTCCCCGGTGGAGTGGCGACGGCGGCCGATGGTGAACTGGTTGCCGGTGAGCATGCGCTGCTGCTCGGGCGAGTACGCGGGCAGGTTGAGCCCCGCGGCCTCGGGGCCCGAGCGGTGCATCATCGCCATGAAGTACGCGCGGTCCGGGCCGATGGTCACCGACCAGGTCGCCGGCTGCTGCTGGTAGGCGGGGCCGGGCGGGGGCGGTGCCTGGTTGGTGCCGGGCTGCGGGTAGCCGTAGCCACCGCCGCCCTGAGCCGGGCCGGGGCCACCGGGCGCGCCCTGACCGGGGCCGGTGTGCGACGGCGGGGAGATCACCCAGTCGTCGTCGGCGCCGCCGAAGGGCCGGCCGCCGGGCTGCTGCGGACGACCGGTCTCCGGCGGGAAGCCGGACGGGGCCGTCGGGCCGGACGGCTGGAAGGCCTGCGGAGCCCCGGGGCCGCCCTGGTTCCCGGGACCGCCCTGGTTCCTGGGGTCGTGCTGGTTCCTGGGGTCGTGCTGGCCGCCACCGAAGCCGCCCTGGCCCGGTATGCCGGGACCGGCCGTGGGCGTGGGCCCGGGCGGCGGCGGAACGGGTCGCGAGGGGTCGGCGCCGAAGGCGGACGGGCCGCCGGGGCCGGGCGGACCCGGAGGACGGCCGCCGGGGCCGCCGGGCTCGCGCCCGAAGGGATCGCCGCCGGGACCGCCGGGCTCGCGCCCGAAGGGATCGGAGGCCTGTCCGCTCTGCTCACGTCGGTAGGGGTCCGAGGGCGGACCCGAAGGTTCACGCCCGAAGGGATCGCCGGGCGGGCCGGGAGGACGGCCGCCGGGGCCGGACGGCTCGCGCCTGAAGGGGTCGCCGCCCTGGCCGGAGGGGTCGCCCCTGAAGGGGTCGCCGCCCTGGCCGGAGGGGTCGCGTCCGAAGGCGCCCGGAGGCGGACCGCCGGCGGGACCGCCCGGACCACCCTGGCCGCCGGGCCTGCCCTGACCGCCCGGGCCCGCGGGCTCGCCGCCGAACGGCGGGAGCGGCTCGGCGGGACGGTTCATCTGGGACGGGCGGGAGCTCTGGTACTCGAACGAGTCACTGCCCCCGTAGGAGGGAGGCGGCGGCTGGAAATGCCCGCCGGGGCCACCAGGACCGCCGGGGCCACCAGGACCGCCGGGACCGCCCTGACCCGGACCGCCCGGACCCGCGCCGGGGCTCGGCGCCGGTGGGCGTGGGGCGGCCGGGGTGTAGGAGGTGGCCGTGTTGGTCAGGAAGTTCCACCGGCACTCCTCGCAGAACGGCGCACCGCCCTCACGGGGCGTACGGCACTGCGGGCAGAGCTCCGGCTCGTGGTCCGGTACGGAGGACAGGTGCCGTCCGCCGGGCTGGCCGCCCTGACCCTGGCCGGGCGGCGGGAAGCCGTAGCCGCCGGCGGTCGGGGGCGGTGGGGGAGGGGGCGGAGGTACGGCACCGGCCATGCGGTGACCGCAGACCTCGCACCAGTCGTCGGAACCCGACTGGTGTCCGTTCGGGCAGGTCGGCATGTCGGCGCGTCCCCCTCTCTCGTTCGGTGTCCCTAAAGCGCGTTCAGGTCACTTCTTTACACGAACAGTCTTTGTGGACCGGGTCTCGAGCGTCATCTCGTCGGCGTCCGTGACCTTCGCCTTCAGTCGCACAGTACCTGTCGTGGCATCGACCACGTCCACCACCTTCGCAAGCAGTTTCGCAGTATCACCGTTCCCCGAGGCGCTCGCGAGCTGAACCGCCCGGCCCAGTTTGGCCGTTGCTCCATCCATATCGCCCGCTTTGCGAAGGTCGAGCCCTTGCTGGATGACCTGTGCAAGTTCGGCCTGCCCCGTGTAGTGCGCGACCTGAGGGTTGATCGACGTGGAGGCGGACATGTCGTCGGTCCACACGGCCCGCACGAGACCCTGCGCGCCGAGGTTCTGGACCGTGCCGTCCGTCTGCGGAATGACGAGGGAGACCCGGGCGGCGAGCATCTCCTGGCCGACGTTCGCGGCCGGGACCTCGACGCACACGTGGTAGTCGCGGGACTCGTCGCCCCAGGAACCTGTGGGGTAGTCGCCCGCGCGCGGGCCCGCCTCCGTACGGCGTTCGGTCAGCTCCTCGACCGTCGGCGCGACCTGCTTGACGAACTTGATGGCGGTGCCGACCGGGGTCCACAGGCGCAGCGCGACGTCCGCGACCTCCTTGCCCATCGCCGTCTCCATCATCTGCGTGAAGTCGGCGGCGAGGCCGGCCGGGTCGGCGACGATGTCGGCGGTGCCGAGCAGGGCGGAGGCGATCCCTGTGACTTCTTTCACTTCCCAGTCGGTGCCCACGCCGCGGGCGTCACAGGTGAAACGGCCGGCGCAGTCGTCGAGGGCGGCCTTGAGGTCCTGCGGCGACTCGTGCTCGTTGCGGCCGTCGGTGAGCAGGATGCCGTGCCGGATGGCGACGTCCGCCGTCGACAGCAGCCGGTCGGCCAGTCGCAGCCAGGTGCCGATCGCCGTGCCGCCGCCCGCGCTCAGCCGGCGCAGCGCCTGCTTGGCCTGCTCGCGGGTGGTCGCGTCGGCGACCGCGAGCCGGCCCCCGCCCGGATAGACCTCCTTGGCGACATGGGTGCCGCCGATCACCGAGAAGTGCACGCCGTCGCGCAGGGTGTCGATGGCGGCGGCGGTGGCGTCGCGGGCGTTGCGCATCTTGGTCGGCGGGTAGTCCATCGAGCCGGAACAGTCCACCATGATCGCCACGGCGGCGGACGGGCCCTGGCTCGGCGAGTACAGATGCGGGGCGGCTGCCGCGCTGCCCACCGTGCCGCCGCCGGTCGCGGTCACCGTGACGATCGCGTTGACCTCGCGGCCACCCTCCGGCAGGTACTCGTTCTGGTAGACGTCCACCGAGAACTGCGGCACGTTCGACTTCGAGAAATTGGCCATGCCTACTCAAATCCCCCTCGGAAACCCCACGTTCGCGGGGCGATGTCTGAATACGGACCGGTCCCCACCGGTCCGTACGCGTGCTTCCCCGTGCTTCCCGTGTTTCCCCGTGTTTTTCCGGTGTTCTCCGGTGTTTCCCTGTTTGCGGCCTCAGGCCGATCCTGCCCCCTGCGCGGGGGCGGGGAACGGCACGACGGCCACTGTTACGTTGTCGTGGCCCCCGCCGTCCAGGGCGTGGCCGACCAGGACGCGTGCGCTGTGCAGCGGCCGGGCGGAGGCGTCCGGCGGGAGGACCTCGGCCATTTCCTCGGCCGCCTCCGCGTAGTTCCACAGACCGTCCGTGCACACCACCACCACACCGGGCCGGTCCGGCTTGAAGGAGGCGGTGTGCGGCTCCAGTTCGTAGGCGTCGGCGCCGAGCCAGCCGGTGATCGCGTGGGCGCGCTCGTCGGCGTAGGCCTCCGCCTCGCTCATCAGGCCCGCGGCGACCATCTGCGCGGCCCACGAGTCGTCCTCGGTGAGCCGGGCCGGGGGTGAACTGCGGTCCGCCGGGACCCAGTAGGCGCGGCTGTCGCCGACCCAGCCGACGACGAGCAGCCCGGGTGTGACGATCGATCCCACGAGGGTGCAGGCCGGGGCGTTCTGGTGCGGGGCGTGCTCACGGGCCGTGGCCGGCTCGTCGGCCAGCGCGTTGACCGCGTACGAGGCGGCGACGATCGCCTCGTGCATGGCCTGCTGCGGGTGCGTGCCCTGCGGCAGGGCGGCGAGCAGCGACTCCCTTGCCGTCTTCGACGCGGCGAGGGAGGCGTCGTCGGGGCGGGTCGCGGAGGACACGCCGTCGCAGACGATCGCCACGAGCGCGGGCGAGCCGTCGGGCAGGGCGGTGCGGCCGAGGCCGAAGGCGTCCTCGTTGCGGTGGTGGCGCAGACCGCGGTCGCTGACCGCGGCCAAGGGCCCCGACTCCAGCTCCATGTGGTCGCGTTCGCGCGGCTGGGCGTGCCCGCAGTTCTCGCAGTACCCGTCGTCGTCGACCCGGCCCGCCCGGCAGGCCACGCACACCTGGGCGGTCTCGGCCACCACGGCGGCCTCGGCGGCCACCCGGGGGTCCGGCGCCTGAAGGGCGTACTCGTCGGGCTCCGAGGGCCGGTCGAACCGGACACCCGAGACACCGGCGCCTCCGGTGGCACCGGAGTCCCCGGAAGCGGGGGAGGCGGCGGGAGCCGACGGCACCGGCGCTCCGGGACCCTGCGGGGGACCTTGCGGCGCTCCGGGACCCTGCGGCACCGACGCTCCGGACGCATGCGGTACCGGCGCACCGGAACCCGGCGGCACCGGTGCTCCCGAGGCCGACTGTGGCGGCAGTGCCGCAGCGGCGACACCGTGGAAGCCGGCACCGTTCGCCCTCGCGCCGATCGGGCCGGTACCCGGCACGGCCGTACCGCTCACCGTCGGGCCCGTCGGCCCTGCCGCCGCCTGCGCGGGAGCCGGCTGGGCCGAGCCGTTCATCGTGAGGGTCGGATGGTCGTCCGGGCGCGGCGGTACGGCGGACAGGTCGTATCCGCACGCGCCGCAGAAACGGTCACCCGCGTCGAGCGGCTCCGCGCAGCTCGGACACGTCGGCAGGGCGGCCTGCCGGGGCATCTGGGACATCAACTACACCCACGTCCGGGGGCGGTAACGATTGGCACGTTCCACCAGGTCGATCCTTTCCTCGCCGCCGGTCGCCAGCCGGGCCAGCGTGCGGTACGAGCGCTCCAGGCCGAAGCGCAGCCCCCGCTCGTCCAGTTCGCTGCCGAGCAGCACCGGTGCGGTCGAGCCCGCGCCCCGGCCACCGGAGAGTATCCAGTCGAGGGCACAGCCGAGGACTTCCACGGACAACTGCTCGCGCCGCGTCGGGTCCAGACCGTACGCGTCCAGCGCCTCGACCTGGGCCGCGGCTGCGGTGAGGTCCTCCAGGAAGGGTACGTCGGAGGCGAGGGCGGTCCGCTCCCGGAGCCGGGCCCGCACGGCCGCCACCCGGGCCGCCGTGTAGTGGATGGAGGACTCCGGCACCGATTCCAGCGTCCGTACGGCGCTGCGGCGGTCCCCGGCCGCGAGCTGTACGCGGGCCAGGCCGAACGCGGAGCTCACATAGCTCGGGTCGGTCGACCACACCAGGCGGTAGTACTCGGCGGCGTTGTCCAGCTGTCCCAGCACCTCGGCGCACAGGCCGAGCGCCAGCTTGGGCGTGGGCTCGCCGGGGAAGGCGTCGTAGATCGCGTCGAAGGCGAGCGCGGCACCCTCGTGGTCGCCGGTGACCAGCGAGGTCACGCCCCGGTACCAGACCACCCGCCAGTCGTCGGGCCGTTCGCCCTCCAGTTTCTGGAGGGACATGAGGGCGGCCTGGTGGTCGCCGTTCTCCAGCCAGGCGCGGATCTGCCGCAGCCGGGTCTCGACCGAGGGTGCCGGCGCGGCCGCGAGTGCCGTGATCAGCTCGGCCGGCGCGGACGCCAGCAGGCCGGCCAGGAAACCCGCGTTGGGGTCGGTGGCGTCGACGTGCGGAACGGGCAGCGCGAGCGCGGCGGCGGGCGCGGGGACGGTCTTCACGAGGCCGGGGGCGGCAGCGCTCGGGGCGACGGTGCTTCCGGCGCCGGCGCCGGCACCGGCGCTACCGGCTCCGGGCGACGCGACACCGCCGGCACCCGGCAGCCCGGAGCCGCCGACGAAGGCGGGAGCGGCGCCGGACAGTGCGGAAGCCGCGCCGGCGAAGGCGGGAGCGGCGCCCGGCAGGGCCGGCGCGGTGCCGCCGGGTGCCGCGGTCCCGTTGCCCGGGCCGCGGGTGAGGGCCGGCGCGGAGGCCGAACCACCGAACAGACGCGACGACTTGACGGCGACCCGCGCCCCCAGCCGCGACACCTCGCCGGTCGGCTTCGGGAACAGCTCGGTGTCCGTGACCTTGACCTCCGGCCCGAACAGGGTCGACAGCGCGGGCCGCGCCCGGCCGCTCTGCAGCGAGACGACCTCGCGCAGCACGCCCGTCAGCTGCTCCGCCATCTCCTGCGCGGAGGCGAACCTGCGGGCCGGGTCGGGGTCGGTGGCGCGGACCAGCAGCCGGTAGAACGACTCGTACTGGCGGAAGACCTCGATGTTGTCGGGATCGGGCAGCGAGTCGACGAAGACGGTCGTGTAGCCCTGGAAGTCGAAGGTCAGGACGGCGAGCGTACGGCCCACCGTGTACAGGTCGGAGGCGACCGACGGCCCGACCTCCGCGACCTCCGGACCCTGGTAGCCGACCGTGCCGTAGATGGCCGACTCGTCGTCGTCCATTCTCCGGACCGCGCCCATGTCGATCAGCTTGAGCTGGTCCTCGGTCTGGATCGCGTTGTCGACCTTGAAGTCGCAGTACAGCAGGTTGCGGCTGTGCAGATGGCCGAGTGCCTCGAGCGCCTCGATGCCGTACGCGCAGGCCTGCTCCACGGGGAGCGGATCCCGCTTGCCCTGCGGGGTGCGGCGGTCGTTGGCGATCTCCTTGAGGGACTTGCCGCCGACGTACTCCATGACGATGTAGCCGTCGAGCGAGCCGGTGCGCTGGTCGAGGTGTTCGACGAAGTTGTAGATCCGCACGATGTTGGCGTGCTCGATCTCGGCGAGGAAGCGCCGCTCCGAGATCGCCGCGGCCATCGCGTCCTGGTCACCGGTGTCCAGGAGGCCCTTGAGCACCACCCACCGGTCGGAGACCGCGCGGTCGACCGCCAGGTAGACCCAGCCGAGCCCGCCGTGCGCCAGACAGCCCACGACCTCGTACTGGCCGTGCACGACGTCGCCGGCCTTCAGCTTCGGCACGAAGGAGTACGGGTGGCCGCACTTGGTGCAGAAGCCCTCCGTGCGTCCCTCCCGCTCGCCGCGCGAACGGCCCACCGGGGCACCGCAGTCGGAGCGCGAGCAGAACCGCTTGCGCTCCGGCACCTCGGGGTTCTCCTGCACCATCCCGCGCGGGTCGGGCCGCGGCACCTGCGGCACCGTGACCAGGCCGGCGCCCAGCCGGGCCCGCCCGGAGGAGCCGGCCGTCGAGCCGGAGCTGCGCACCGACACCGAACGGCCCGTCGACTTGCCCGAGAGCGACCGGGACAGCCGTCCGGACACCGAGCGGCGCGACTTCGACGACTGCGACGACGTACGGGTGCTGCGGGCGCTGCGCCCGCTGGACCGTGAACTGGCGCTGCCCGCCGAGCCCTTGCCGCCCCCGGTCACCCCGGTCGGCGGTGAGCCGATCAGCCCTCCCCCGGAGGAGGACCCCCCGGACGAGACGACCGGGGCCAGACCGCAGGTGTCGCAGTACAGCTCGCCGCCGCCCACATCCTCGTACGACCCCTCGCAGCCCGGCCGCTGACACGCCTGCCCTGCCTGACTCATGGCTACTGCTCCCCCCTACGGTCCTGAGGTCCGCCCTGCTCCGGCACGCGCGGTGCCGTGAGCAGTTCGGCGGCCGCCTGCTGGTAGCGCAGGACGGCCTGTCCGGCCACGCGCAGATCACAGGGCGCGCTCCACAGCATGCGGCGCGCCGCGTCGTAGCGCTCGATGAGGAACGGGTCCTCGGCGAGCCCGTGCCGGGCGACCTTCGCCTTGTACGCGTCGAGACGGCCGCGCAGCTCCGCGCGGACCGCCAGTGGCTGGGTGACCGCGGTCAACGACTCGCGGGCACGCAGCAGTTCGTCCTCCGCCTTCTGCTCCAGGGACTCCAGGAGCGGGGACAGGCGGTGCCACTGGGCGTGCCTGCGGTATTCGGCGGCCGTCGCGAGCTGCTCCTGCAGCACGGTCGGCGGGCCGCTGACCACCGGCACCTCCGTCGCGGCGATCTTCGCGAGCACCTCGCCGCGCGCGGTCCGCGCCTCGGCGAGCGTCCGGTCGGCCCGGCTGAGGATGTCCCGCAGCTTCACCAGCCGCTGCTCGGCGTCCTGGCGGACCGTCAGTACGGCGTCGATCTCCCGGCGCACGTCCTCCAGGGCGCGTGCCTCACGGTCGTACACCGTGGTGTCCGGACGGCCGCCGCCCGGCGCCGAACTGCCCTGCGCGCGTACCCAGAAGGCGAGCGGGTCCGACACCACCTGCTCGCGCAGCGAGGTCAGGGTGTGGGTGATGCGCTCCAGGTCGTCGCCCGCCGGATGCTCGCCCGGGCGGACGCCGACGGAGTGGGCGAGCCGACGGGTGCGCTGGAGCTCCGCGGCCAGTAAATCTATCCGGGCGGGCAGCGCCGACCACACCGCGTCGGCGGTCACGACCATGTCGAGCGAGGACGCGTACAGCTCGTTCATCCGGTCGACGAGGGTGGTGAGGGAGAAGCTGTGGCTGAGCCGGCCGGCGCCGTGCAGCGTGGGCGCGTTGGCGGTGGCGGCCGTACCGGCGGCCGAGCCGGCCACCGTGACCGACTCGCCGCGCAGCAGCTCCGTCAGCTCCGCCAGGTCCTCGCGGCTGGACCAGCGGCGGCGCGAGCGGATGTCACGGGCGCCGCGCAGCGCGTCCGTGTACGCGTCGAAGTACGTCCACAGCAGCGTGATCGACGCCTCCGCGGACGCCCAGCGCTCCTTGGTGACACCGGTGAGTTCGGCGCCTTCGAGGAGCCTGCGGCCCGCGTGGTCCTGGAGGGCGAGGAGCGAGGTCTCGATCGCCTCGTGCTCCGCGCCGAGCCGCGCCAGCGCACGGTCGACCTCGTCCCGGTCCATCACCGGCCCGGGGGGTCCCGTGACGCCCATCGATCACCTCTCGCTGCTGTCGGTCTTCCCGGCTCTGTCCGCCGCCTGCCCTGCCGTCCCGCCCGCCGGTCGTCAGCTCGTGCTCAGGTACTGGGGGGCGGGCGGCTTCGACTTCGTCGCGTCACTGCCCAGTGTCGCCGACAGCCACTTGTCGTACGAGGCCTGCCAGCCGCTCGCGCGGTACTCCACCAGGATCTGGTTGACCCGGCGTACCAGATCCGTCGCGTTCTTCTTCATGGCCACGCCGTAGTACTCGGTCGTGAAGGGGGCGCCCTTCAGTTCGACCGTGGGGTCCTGGGCGGCCTGACTGGCCGCGAGCGCGCCGTCGGTGACCACCGCGTCGACCTCGCCGAGCTGCAACCGCACCAGGCAGTCGAGCTGGTTGGGCACCGGGGTGGCGATCACGACGCTGGAGGCGATCCTGCCCGCCTTCTTGTCGTCGACCAGCTTGGTGTTGGCCGTCGAACCGGTCGCCGTGCAGACCTTGTTCTTCGCCAGCGTGTCGTCGTAGCCCTTGATCGTCGAGGACTTGGGTGCGAGGACCTGCTGTCCTGTCTTGAAGTAGGGCGCGGAGAACGCGACATCGTCGAGGCGGGTGCAGGAGATCGTCATGGTGCGTACGACCATGTCGACCCGGCCCTCCTGGATGGCCGGGATGCGCTGGTTGGTCGGGATGGCCTTGAACTGGACCGCGTTCGGGTCGCCGAGGATGTCCTGGGCGATCCGGTGGACCAGGTCGATGTCGAAGCCCTCCAGCTCCGCGCCCGTGTTGTTGGGGTCGCGGTAGCCCCAGCGGTAGCTGTTCTGGTCGACGCCGACGATCAGCTTGCGCTTCTCGCCCGTCCGGGCCTTGATGGCCGCGATCGTCGGACCGTCCGCGCTCGACGGCGTCGGCGTCCGCTTCTCCGGGTCGGTGCAGTCGGCGTCGGCCGCCTGGGTGCCCGCGGCGACGCCCTGGCCGGCCCGGCCGGTGCTTCCGTCGCCGGGCGACCGGGTCGTCCACGGCAGCAGCAGGACGAAGGACAGCGCGAGGGCACACAGGGCCGCCATCGCGCCCACTCCGCCCCAGCCCTTCAGGCCGGCCCGCACTCGTCGCACACGCATCGTCACGCCCCCTTCCACCGGTACGCCTCCTTCCGCCGGTTCGCGCCCGCCCACCGACACGCTCCTGCCCACCGGCGGACGCCCGTTCACCGGCAGACGCCCGTTCACCGGCCCACGCCTGTTCACCGGTACTCCGACAGTCTGCGGCCGATGCCGACGACCGCGCCCGCGGCGCCCAGCACGGCGAGCACGGCGGCGCCGATCGGCAGGCCGGTCATCGCGCCCAGGCCGTCCCCGGCCGCCTGCCGGAACTCGGTCTGCTCGTGCGCCAGCGCGTCCGCGAGGTTCTGGTCGACGTTGTCGAAGCACGCGCCGGTCGCGTCCTTGCCGCCGATCACCAGGGCCAGCGCCTGCTCGTAGTTGCCGTTGTCGTCCTGCGCGCGGGCCGCGGTGTGGCGCTTCTTCCACTCCGCCATGTTGCTCTCGGCCGACGCGACCGGCTTCTCGCCCGCCTGGTCGTCGGCGAGCTTCGCCGCGAGGGTGAGGCCCTTGCCGAGGGTGGTGATCTCGGTGGTGAACTCGTGGTCGTACTTGTCGAGCGTCACCTCCTCGCCGTCGGCGGCCACCTTCACCGTCTCGGCGCCGCGCGCCACCAGCGTCAGGTTCTCGTTGCCGCGCGCCTTCAGGGAGGCGATCCGGGCGTCGTGCAGGACGTTCAGCGAGCGGACGCCGTGGTCGTAGGAGTCGTCGAGCCCCGCGCGGGCCACGCTGTGGCCGACGACCAGCCAGAGCAGGACGACCGTGGTGGTCGCCGTCGCCGCGACCAGGCCGTGGTTCAGGACCCGGTTCGTACGGCGGTAGTTGCGGTGCTGCGCCCAGGCGAGGCCGGCCAGCGCGAGGACGCCGAGACCGATCGCCGCCCACGGGTAGGGGGTGGCGTCGCCGTAGTCGTCCTGGAGGCGCTGGTTCTCCTTCGTGTAGAGATCCTGGGCCGCCGGGAGCATCTCCCCCTGCATCTTCTGGTTCGCGTACCGCAGATAGGCGCCGCCGACCGGGAAACCCTGCCGGTTGTACGTCCGCGCGCGCTCCACCAGGCCCTTGTACTCGGGCAGCAGTTTGTTCAGCTTGGTGATGAACGCCGTCGAGGGCGAATCGGGGTCGGCGTTGTTGGCCGCCGTGACGAGCTTGGAGGCGGCCTCGTCGATGTCCTCCTCGTAGCGCGACCGGGACTCCGCCGTTTCCTGGCCCCCCGCCAGGAATCCGCTGGAGGCCGCCGTGTTGGCGTCGGCCAGCGCACGGTAGATGTCGGCCGCGGCCGTGCTGAGCGGCTGGCTCTTGTGCAGCACGTCGTCGGCGGCGGCCGCGCGGTCGGTCGTCTGCCAGGCCGTCACGGCGCCGAAGGCGAGGACGAGCAGGGCGAGGAAGGCGCCGATGACGCGGAGCCGGCCCGGCTCCGTGGTCGCCGCCGCGCGCGCCCTGTCGACGCCCTCGGCGAACGCCGTACGGCGCGTCGGCGGTGGCGCCGAGGCCGGCGCAAGTGGCGCTACGGTGCTGCCTGGTGCCGGGTTTGCCACGTTTGACCTCCCCCATGGTCATCTACCGCCGCCAGTATCGCTGGCGGGACCGGTCATGCGCACCGGCCTTCACTGGATCTTGATCAGATCGCAGTCACCCCTGTCCATGAATACGCGTCGGGTGGGTGTTCGGTTCCTTCGTGGGGGCCCGTGTTGTGTTCGGGGGCGCATGCGGTCACTCACCCCGCGTGGAAGTGGCTGCGCACCCTTCGTTGCACGTCGGCGTCCGCCCCCAGCCGGTCCAGGCCCAGCAGCGCGGCCCCCAGCACCGGGCGCTCCCGTACGACGCTCGCCACCGCCTTCGGCGCCCGCGCGGCCAGGAGTTCCCGTACCCCGTCGTCCAGTTGCCCGTGGCCCGCGGTGAGAACGCCTCCCCCCAGAAGTACCGGTGTCTCCTCCTCCAGAAGGTCCAGCCGGGTCAGGGCCACCGTCGCCATGGACACCACCTCCTGCGCCAGTCGGTCGACGATCGTGCGCGCCACCGCGTCCCCGTCCCGCGCCGCCCCGAAGAGGACCGGGGTCAGTTCGTGGCGGCGGGACGGGGCGATGTGCTCCAGGTGGAGGGCCTCGATCAGGGCGTACATGGACGGCAGGCCGAAGTGGGACGGGAGCGCGTCGGTGAGGACGGTCGGTCCTCCCCGGCCGTCCTCCGCCCTCGCCGCGTGCCATATCGCCTCCTCGGCCAGGCCCCAGCCGCCGCCCCAGTCGCCCGAGAGGCGGCCGAGGGCCGGGAAGCGGGCGGTGCGGCCGTCGGGGCGCATGCCGACGCAGTTGATGCCGGCACCGCAGACGACGGCCACCCCCCGGGGGTCGGCGACGCCCGCCCGCAGGATGGCGAACGTGTCGTTGCGGACGTCCACGGAGGTGCCCCACGCGCGTGCGTGCAGGGCCGCCGCCAGCTGCTCCTCCTCCACCGGCAGGTCGGCGTTGGCCAGACAGGCCGAGACATGGACGGCGGAGTCGACGCCGGCCGCCGTGTACGCGCGCGTGACGGTGTCGGCCAGGGCGTCCACCGCCGCCGTCACGCCCACGGCGGGCGGGCGGAAGCCGTCGCCACGGGCCGTGGCGAGGACCCTTCCGTCGGCCGCCACGACCGCGACGTCCGTCTTGCTGTTGCCCGCGTCGATGGCGAGCACGCTTGCCGTCAGGCCCACGCGAGATGCTCCCGGTTGTGTGCGATCAGCTGGTCGGTCAGCTGCTCGGCGTACTCGTACTGGGAGACCAGGGGGTGGGACAGCAGGGCCTTGAAGACCCTGTCGCGGCCGCCGTGCAGGGCCGCCTGCAGGGCCAGGTCCTCGTACGCCGTCACGTTCGCCGTCAGGCCGCTGTAGAGCGGATCGAGGGGCGGCACGGGGAGCGGGGACGGACCCTTGGGGCCCACCGCCGCCTGGACCTCGATCACCGCGTCGTCGGGGAGGAAGGGCAGCGTGCCGTTGTTGAGCGTGTTCACCACCTGGTACGGGCTGCCGGAGCCGGTCAGCAGTGCCGCCGCCAGGTCCACCGCTGCCTCCGAGTAGTAGGCGCCGCCGCGCTTCGCCAGCAGCTCCGGCTTCTCGTCCAGGGCCGGATCCGCGTACAGCGACAGCAACCGGCGTTCCATCGCGGCCACTTCCGCCGCCCTGGACGGCTTCGTGCGCAGCTCCCGTACGACCTCGTCGTGCGCGTAGTAGTAGCGCAGGTAGTAGGAGGGGATCGTGCCCAGCCGGTCCAGGAGTACGCGGGGCAGGCGCAGGTCGGCGGCGATCGTGTCGGCGTGGGCGGCCAGGAGGCCCGGCAGCATGTCCTGGCCCTCGGGACCGCCCAGCCGTACCCCGGTCTCCCAGGTGAGGTGGTTGAGGCCGACGTGGTCCAGGTGGACGTCGGCCGGGGTGACGTCGAGCAGGGCGGCGAACTTCCGCTGCAGACCGATCGCCACGTTGCACAGGCCGACCGCCTTGTGGCCGGCCTGGAGCAGGGCGCGGGTGACGATGCCGACCGGGTTGGTGAAGTCGATGATCCAGGCGTGCGGGTTGGTCCGGCGCACCCGTTCGGCGATGTCCAGGACCACGGGGACGGTCCGCAGCGCCTTCGCGAGGCCGCCCGCGCCCGTCGTCTCCTGCCCGACGCAGCCGCACTCCAGCGGCCACGTCTCGTCCTGCTCGCGCGCCGCCTGGCCGCCGACGCGGAGCTGGAGCAGCACGGCGTCGGCACCCTCGACGGCCGCGTCCAGGTCGGACGTCGTCACGATGCGCCCCGGGTGGTCCTGCCGGGCGAAGATACGGCGGGCCAGGCCGCCGACGAGGTTCAGGCGGTCGGCCGCCGGGTCGACGAGGACCAGTTCCTCCACGGGAAGGGTGTCCCGCAGGCGTGCGAAGCCGTCGATGAGTTCGGGTGTGTAGGTCGAGCCGCCGCCGACCACGGTGAGTTTCACTGGCGAGTGCCTCGCTTCCGGGTGGCGGTGGCGGTGTTCGCCGGCCGGGGGGCCGGGGGTTGTCCCCCGGGAGTCTGTGGCATGCGGCGGGCCAGGCCGCCGACGAGGTTCAGGCGGTCGGCCGCCGGGTCGACGAGGACCAGTTCCTCCACGGGAAGGGTGTCCCGCAGGCGTGCGAAGCCGTCGATGAGTTCGGGTGTGTAGGTCGAGCCGCCGCCGACCACGGTGAGTTTCACTGGCGAGTGCCTCGCTTCCGGGTGCCGGGGGCGGTGTTCATGGGCCGGGGGGCCGGGGGTTGTCCCCCGGGAATCTGTGGCATGCGGCGGGCCAGGCCGCCGACGAGGTTCAGGCGGTCGGCCGCCGGGTCGACGAGGACCAGTTCCTCCACGGGAAGGGTGTCCCGCAGGCGTGCGAAGCCGTCGATGAGTTCGGGTGTGTAGGTCGAGCCGCCGCCGACCACGGTGAGTTTCACCGGTGTGCGCCTCGCTTCCGGGTGGCGGTGGCGGTGTTCGCCGGCCGGGGGGCCGGGGGTTGTCCCCCGGGAGTCTGTGGCTTCATGGCTTGTTAACCCTTTACTCCGGTGAGGGTGACACCTTCGACGAACGCCTTCTGGGCGAAGAAGAACACGAGGATCACGGGGGCCATGACCAGCACGGTGGCCGCCATGGTGAGGTTCCAGTCGGTGTGGTGCGCGCCTTTGAAGGACTCCAGGGCATAGGAGAGGGTCCATGCGTTCGGATTTTCGGAGGCGTAGATCTGCGGGCCGAAGTAGTCGTTCCAGGCGGCGAAGAACTGGAAGAGGGCGACGGCGGCGATGCCGGGCTTCGCCATCGGCAGCACGACCTTCAGCAGGGTGCGCAGGTCGCCGCAGCCGTCCACCTTCGCCGCGTCCAGGTACTCGTTCGGGATGGTCAGCAGGAACTGGCGCAACAGGAAGATCGAGAACGCGTCGCCGAACGCCAGCGGGATGATCATCGGCCACAGGGTGCCCGACAGGTCCAGCTGCTTCGCCCAGAACAGGTACATCGGGATGACGACCACCTGCGGGGGCAGCATCATCATCGAGATCACCAGCATGAGCGTCAGATTCCGGCCCCGGAAGCGGAACTTGGCCAGCGCGTACGCCACGGGGACGGACGAGACGACGGTGAGGACCGTGCCCAGTCCGGCGTAGATCAGCGTGTTCCGCCACCAGGTGAGGAAGCCCGGGGTGTCGAAGACCTTCCGGTAGTTGGCCCACTCCCAGGTGTGCGGGATCAGGTCCCGGCTGAGTGCCTGGGAGTCGCTCATCAGGGACGTCAGGAACACGAACACGAAGGGGAGGGTGAAGAAGAGGGCCGCGGCCAGGCCGAGGGAGTGGACCGCGATCCATTCCAGCAGGGCCCTGCGGCGGGCGGTGCGCTCGGCGGGGGAGGAGGGCGTCCGCAACTCCGCCGGCCGGTCCAGTACTTGGGTCATGGGGTCAGTCACCTGCCTGGATGAGACCGCCCCGGCGCCGCATCAACAGCGCGGTGAACGCCATCGACAGGGCGAACAGGACCAGGGCCACGACACAGGCCGAGCCGTAGTCGAAGCGCTGGAAGCCGAGGTTGTAGACGAGTTGGGGAAGGGTGAGGGTGGAGTGCTCCGGGTAGCCGGGCTCGAACATGGTGCCCGCGCCCTGGATCACACCCGAGGCGACCTTTCCGGCGACCAGGGGCTGTGTGTAGCACTGCATCGCCGCGATCACGCCGGTGACGACCGCGAACATGATGATCGGCGAGATGTTGGGGAGGGTGACGAACCGGAACCGCTGCCAGGCCGAAGCGCCGTCCAGTTCCGCGGCCTCGTACTGCTCCTTCGGTACGTCGAGCAGCGCGGCCATGAAGATGACCATCAGGTCGCCGACCCCCCACAGGAACATCAGGGTGAGGGCCGGCTTGGACCAGCTCGGGTCGTTGAACCAGCCGGGCGCCGGGATGCCGATCCTCTCCAGGATCGAGTTGACCGGGCCGGTGCCGGGGTTGAGGAGGAAGGCGAAGGCCATGGTGGCCGCCACCGGCGGGGCCAGGTAGGGCAGGTAGAAGAGGGTGCGGAAGACACCCGTACCGGTCTTGATCTTCGTGATGAGCATGCCGATCCCGAGTCCGAACAGGACGCGCAGGGTCACCATGATCACGACGAGCCAGAGCGTGTTGCGCAGGGCCGGCCAGAAGAACGGATAGTGCTCGAAGACGTACGTCCAGTTCTTCGTGCCGCTCCACGTCGGCGGCTTGAAGCCGTCGTAGTGCATGAACGAGAAGTAGACCGTCGAGATCATCGGGTACGCGAAGAAGACCGCGAAACCGATCAGCCAGGGAGAGAGGAAGGCGAGGGTGCGCAGTGCCGAGCGCCGGTGCTTCGCCCTCAACGTGTGGGTGGTCATCGCTACTTCGCCTGCGCGATGTCCGTGTCGATCTGCGCCGCCGCCTTCTTCAGGCCGGCCTTCAGGTCGGTGACCTTGCCGCTCTCGTAGTCGTAGCCGAGCTGCTGCACGGTGGTGAGGTAGACGCCGCCGTTGATCGACGCCGGGGAGGTGGTCGAGTCCGGGTTCGCGGCGATGTCCAGGAACGTCTTGAAACGCGCGTCGTACTTCAGGTCCGGGGACTTCAGGGCGGCCAGGGTGGACGGCACGTTGTGGATGGCGTTGGAGAAGGCGACGACCGCGTCCGTGTCGGTGGTCATGTACTTCACCAGTTCCCAGGCCGCGTTCTGCTTCTTGCTGGTGGCGGCGATGCCGGCGATGGTGCCGGTGATGTAGCCCTTGCCGTACTGGGCCGCCTGGTCGTCCGGGACGGGCAGCGGGGCGACCCCGATCTCGAAGTCCGGCTTGGCCTCCAGGGCCATGCCGAGGCGCCACTCGCCGTCGAGCTGCATGGCGACCTGACCGGTCTGGAAGGGGTGCTTGGGGCCCCACTCGTCGCCGAGCGTGGAGCGGAAGGTCTCCAGCTTCTTGAAGCCGCCGAGGTCGTCGACGAGCTTCTTCTGGACGGTGAAGGCGGAGGCGACGGCCGGGTCCGTGGCGATGGTCGACTTGCCGGCCGTGTCGAAGTACGTCGGGGAGAACTGGCCGAGGTAGTGCTCGGTGGTCGTCTCCCAGCCGTGGTAGTTCGGCATGAAGCCGAGCTGCTTGAACGTGTTCCCCTGGGTGATCGTCAGCTTCTTGGCGTCGGCCGCGAACTCGGACCAGGTCTTGGGCGGAGTGGTGATGCCCGCCTTCGTGAACGCCGTCTTGTTGTAGTAGAGGCCGTACGCGTCGCCCAGCAGCGGCACGGCGCAGCGGTTGCCGTCGAACTGGGTGTACTCGTTCATGGCCTTCGGGAAGGTCGTGGACGGGTCGATGTCCGCCTTCTCGAAGAAGGGGTTGAGGTCGACGAGGGCGCCCGACGAGCAGAACTTGCCGACGTTGTTGGTGGTGAACGACGAGATGACGTCCGGCGCCTTGGTGCCGCCCGCGCGCAGCGCCTGGTTGATCTTGTCGTCGGTCATGTTGCCGACGACGTTCACATGGATGTTGGGGTGTGCCTTCTCGAAGCCCGCGATCAGCGACTTCACGGCCTTCACCTCGTTCGGCGCGCTCCAGGCGTGCCAGAAGGTGAGGGTCGTCTCCTTCGACGCGTCGTCGTCGGATCCGGTCGCGGACTGGCCGGTACAGGCGGTGGTGCTGAGCAGGAGGGCCGTGGAGGCGGTGAGGGCGAAAGCCGCCTTTCGGACGACTACGGGTATGCGTGTGGGCATGGCGGAGCCTTCCAGGGACAGGGCAGGGTGAGTGGAATGCGGTGAGGTGAGGTGGAGCGGGGTGGAGCGGGGTGAGGTGAGGGTCCGGGGGAGGGGGTGGTGGTGCGGCTAGCGCGAGGTGTCGAAGACCTCGTCGCGGGTGGCCGCCAGCGCGCTCTCCAGCGCGCCGCGCAGCACAGGCCGTTCGGTGACGTCGCCCATGACCAGCTTCGGCCGGGACGCGGCCAGTTCCTCCAGCTCGTCCTGGACGAGGGCGCGCAGCACCTCGCCGCCGGCGGTCAGTGAGGCGCCGCTGAGGACGACGAGTTCGGGGTCGAGTACGGAGACCAGCGAGGCGAGACCGGTCGCGAGCCGGGTCGCGTACGTCTGGAGCAGCTGCCGGTGCGGGGCGGTGTCCTCGGCGGCGGCCCGCCCGACGAGCGCGGCGGCGGCCTCGGCGTACGGTCCGGACGGGAGGTCGGTGATGCCGAGTTCCCGGGCCAGCCGGGGGACGGCCTGGGAGCCCGCCAGCTCCTGGAAGCCACCGCTGTTGGCCTTGGTGACCTGCCGGACCAGGGGTGCGCCCGGAACCGGCAGGAACCCGACCTCGCCGGCGCCGCCGGTCCAGCCGCGGTGCAGTCGGCCGCCGAGGACGAGGGCGGCGCCGAGACCGCCCTCGTTCCACAGCAGGACGAAGTCCTCGTGGCCGCGTGCCGCGCCCAGGCGCTGCTCGGCGACGGCGGCGAGGTTGACGTCGTTCTCGTACTCGACCGGCATGGGCAGGGCC
Source organism: Streptomyces sp. NBC_00016 (assembly GCF_045040885.1). Classification (NCBI taxonomy): domain Bacteria; kingdom Bacillati; phylum Actinomycetota; class Actinomycetes; order Kitasatosporales; family Streptomycetaceae; genus Streptomyces; species Streptomyces sp. NBC_00016. The sequence continues at coordinate 6,359,232 of NZ_CP108304.1, forward strand.
GCGGCGAGATCGTCGAGCAGCGCGGGGGAGTGCCAGCCGGGCAGGTGGGAGGCGTAGCGCAGACGACCGGTGGTGGGGTCGAAGGCGCCGGGGGTGGCGACGACCAGCCGTCGCACCTCGTCCCGGGTGAGGCCCGCGGCCTTCACCGCGCCGTCGAGGGCGTCGGTGACCTGCCGTACGACGGCGTCGGCGGTCTTCCGGCCGGGCGTGGGCACCTCGAACGTGCCCACGGTGCGGCCGGTGGCGTCGGCGACGGCGGCCAGGACGCGTTCGGGCGTGACATCGAGCCCCGCGGCGTACGCGGCGGCCGGATTGACCTCGTACAGCTGGGCGTTGGGGCCGGGGCGCCCCTCGGTGGTGCCGGTCGCGAGCACCAGTCCCGCCGCCTCCAGCCGGGCCAGCAATTGTGAGGCGGTGGGCTTCGACAGGCCGGTGAGCTTGCCGATGCGGGTGCGGGACAGGGGGCCGTGCGCCAGCAGGAGGTCGAGGGCGGCGCGGTCGTTCATGGCGCGCAGGACGCGCGGGGTGCCCGGCGTACCGGCGATTCCTGCCATGGGGTCGACACCTGCCTTTCTGAACTGCCCAGCTTCTCAAGTACGCCGGACGCAAGTCCACATCCGGTCACTGTTAGGAAAGTTTCCTATCGGCTGGCAGGAACGTAGACCCGTCACGAAGGGGACGTCAAGGAGGGAAAGGGGAAACGCCCCCGAGGCAACAGAGTCGTTACTTCGGGGGCGCAAAGGTGGTCGGAAAGGTCGTCGGAATGGTCGCCGGGAGGTCGGCAGGGCCCGGTGGACGCCGGAAGGCCGCACCCGGATCTCGCCGGGTGCGGCCTTCCGGAGTGCGGGCTACTTCGCCGGGGTCACCGGCCGGGGCTGTGCGATCGGTGTCGCCGCCGCCGACTGGGGCGAGTCCGCGTTGGCGAACACCGACGGGGCCGCGACCGCGGCCGTCGGGTCGGCCGGGTCCTCCGTGACGGGGGCGGTCGCGCCGCCCACGATGCGGATGTCGGCCGCGTCGAAGGCGCGCTTGACGCGCCAGCGCAGCTCCCGCTCGACGGCCAGGGCCTTGCCGGGCATCGTCTTCGCGGAGACGCGGACGACCATCGAGTCGAGCAGGACGCTGTCCAGGCCGAGCACCTCGATCGGGCTCCACAGGAGCTCGTTCCAGGGCTCTTCCTTGCTCATCTTCTCGGCGACCTCGTCCAGGGTGGCCTTGACCAGGTCGAGGTCCTCGGACGCCTTGACGGTCACGTCGACGCCGGCCGTCGCCCAGCCCTGCGAGAGGTTGCCGATCCGCTTGACCTCGCCGTTGCGCACGTACCAGATCTCACCGTTGGCGCCGCGCAGCTTCGTCACGCGCAGCCCCACCTCGATGACCTCGCCCGTCGCCACGCCCGCGTCGATCTGGTCACCGACGCCGTACTGGTCCTCAAGGATCATGAACACACCGGAGAGGAAGTCCGTGACCAGGTTGCGCGCGCCGAAACCGATCGCCACGCCCGCGACACCGGCGGAGGCCAGCAGCGGGGCCAGATTGATCTCGAAGGTGCCCAGCACCATCAGGGCGGCCGTGCCGAGGATCACGAAACTCGCCACCGAACGCAGCACCGAGCCGATCGCCTGCGAACGCTGACGCCGCCGCTCGTTGTTGACCAGCAGCCCGCCCAGCGCCGTGCCGTCGACCGAGGAGACGGTGCGGTTCATCCGGTCGATCAGCTTGGTGATCGCCCGCTGCACCACCACTCTCAGCACCACCGCGATCACCAGGATCAGCAGCACGCGCAGACCGATCGCCAGCCAGGTCGACCAGTTCTGCTCGACCCAGCTGGCCGCGTTCGTCGCGCTCTCCTGGGCGTCCTGGAGGGACGGGACGGTCACCGCGGTCGGCGACTCCGAGGGAGTCGGCGACGGTGACGCGTCGGCGGCCAATAGGACGGCGGGCAAGGACACGGCAGGTACCTCCAGGTGCTGCACTGCTCCATTCGGTGCGGCGGTCAAGGGCGACACGCGCTGCGAGGTCACGGAAAGGTCACCGGACGGGCAGAACCACCACACTAACGGGGCATTGTGTGTGGTTCGGCGAGTTCCGTGAAGGAGAGACGGTCCTCACCTGGGCTTGAACAGGCCATGATCCTGGGGAGACAACAGGGTGTGGTCGAAAACACTCCCAGCCCGTTACCGGCACATGGTGGCGCGGTCACCAGGCAAGAGGGGAGACTGACCACAGATCGTCCCGGCGCGAGCCACGCGCCGCCGACGCCCAAGGAGGCATCCGTGCCGCATGTCCTGGTCCTCAACGCGTCGTACGAGCCGCTCGGCGTCGTACCGCTCCGCCGCGCGCTCGTCCTCGTCCTGGAGAACAAGGCGATCTCCCTCGAGGAATCCGGCGCCTTCCTGCACAGCGCGACCGTCACAGTCCCCGCACCCAGCGTGGTCCGGCTCAAGCGATTCGTCCGGGTTCCCTATCGGGGGCCCGTACCTCTGACCCGTCGGGCGCTCTTCGCCCGGGACGGGGGCCGGTGCATGTACTGCGGTGGCGTCGCAACCAGCGTCGACCACGTCGTCCCGCGCAGTCGCGGGGGCAAACACGTGTGGGACAACGTCGTGGCGTCCTGCCGTCGCTGCAACCACACCAAGGCCGACCGGCACCTCGTCGAGATCGGCTGGCGGCTGCGCCACAAACCCGCTCCCCCTTCCGGACTCGCCTGGCGCATCATCGGCACCGGGCATAGGGACCCGCGCTGGCTGCCGTACTTGCAGCCGTACGGCGCGGACGACGCTCTGGCCCGGATCGACGGCATCTCCGCCTGACGATCCGGGTCTTCGTATTGCGTCGCCCGCGCCTTCGCACCGCGTCACCACGGCCTCCGAGCCGGGCGCGACCGGCTCCGGGGGTCCCCTGTGTCCCCGGAGCCGCATCGTCGTCGCCCCGGTCTGGTGGGCGAGGTCCGGGCGGCGGCAGGATGGAGCCGTGCCCACCGAGTCGGACAAGATCGAGCTGAGCGAACACGAACTGCGGGAGATCGCGGGCTACGCGGCCCGCTGCGCACGCAGAACGCTGCCGCTGTTCGAACAGAGCCTCCCCGCGGACCCGCGCCCTCGCGAGGCCGTCGAAGCGGCGGAGGCCTTCGCCGGGGGCGGCCGGCGCACGGGCGCCCTGCGGCAGAGCGCGTGGGCGGCGTACCGGGCGGCACAGGACGCCGCCGCACCTGCTTCAGCCGCCTCACCTGCCTCACCTGCCTCACCCGCCGCGGCCGACGCGGCACGAGCGGCGAGTCATGCGGCCGCCGCCGCGTATCTGCATCCTCTGGCGAACGCGCATCAGGTGAAGCACGTTCTCGGTGCGGCGGCACACGCGGCGCGAGCGGAGGAGCTGGCGGCGGGGGACTCGGCAGCGGGAGAGGCCCGGCCTGTCACCGTGGGGGACCTTGCCACGGTGAGGAGCCCCGCTGCCGGTGTGGGAACCCTGGAATGGGCGTGTCAGCACGCGCCGCCGGCGGTCGCCGCGGTGCTCGGCCGGCTGCCGGCCGCACCTCCCGGAGGCGGACGCGTGGGAGAGCTCATGCGCGATCTCGACGCCGCTCTGCGCGCTTGAGGGCGGCCTGAGGGCCGTCGGAGGGCGGTCTGAGGGTCGTCGGAGGGTCGTCGGAGGAGGGCTGAGGGCTGGCGGGGGTGAGGTCGGCTCCCGCAGGGCGGGCTTGTTCGTCGTGCGCAGTCGGGCGTCGTCGTTTCGGCGCGCCGGTCCGCCGTGTCGGCGCGGGCCGCGGGAGGGGGTGGCGGCGTGTAATGACGTGAGGACGTCTGTCCCCGCGTCCGCTGGGTAGGGCTGGGGTATCCGATGCCGTACTGATGAGGAGGCCACCGTGATCGCACCGGCCCGCTCCAAACGCCTGGCGGAGCCGTCCGCCGCCACCCCCGTCGAGTTCGAGGACCCCTGGCTCGGCGCCTTCAGCGCCGAGGGGACCTCTGCCGAACCCCCGCTGACCAGCGAACCTCCGTTGCCCGACGCCGAGCCCCTGACCAGCGAGCCGCCGCTCGCCGTCACGGACTCCGACTCCACGAGGCCCTAGATGACCGCGCCCCCCGGAGAGGAGCTCGCTAGGCTCGCCGCGCTGCACGGCGTCGCCACCTCCTACCAGCCCTCCCCGGACCGCACGGTGACGGCCTCGGCCGGTGCCGTCTCCCGCGCCCTGGCCGCCCTCGGCGTCGACGCGGGCACCCCGAAGGCCGTACGCGCCGCGCTCGCCGCCCGGGAACGGGAGCTGCGCGAGCGGCTGCTGCCGCCGACGGTGGTGTGCTGGCGCGGAAGCCCCTGCGAAGCGCTCGCCGCCCTCCCCGAGGGCGCCGCCCTGCGGGTGGAGACCGAGCAGGGCGAGAGCCGCGACTCCGTCGAGCAACTCCCGCTCGGGGTGCATCAGCTGACGGTCACCGCACCCGACGGGCGGACCGGCCGCGCCCATCTCGTCGTCGCCCCGCCCCGTCTGCCCACGCCCACGGGACGCTCGTACGGACTCCTCGTCCAGCTGTACTCCCTGCTCTCCCGGCGCTCCTGGGGCATGGGCGACCTCGGTGACCTGGGCGAGCTGACCTCCTGGGCGGGGCGGGCGCTCGGCGCCGGGTTCGTGCAGGTCAACCCCTTGCACGCGGCCGTGCCCGGCACCCCGACCGATCCCTCCCCGTACCGGCCCTCCTCGCGCCGTTTCCCGGACCCGGTGCATCTGCGGGTCGAGGACGTCCCCGAGTTCGCGTACGTCCGGGACGACGGTGATCCGCGGTCCGCGTTGCTCGACCGCGCCGGACGACTGCGCGAAGCCGTCCTGGAGAAGGGCGAGTTGATCGACCGGGACGCCGTGTGGGAGCTGAAGCGGGAGGCGCTGGAGCTGGTCGCCCGGGTACCGCTCGGACCCGGTCGGCGCGCCGCCTACTGCGACTTCCTCGCCGAGCAGGGCCAGGCCCTGGAGGACCACGCCACCTGGTGCGCGCTCGCCGAGGTGCACGGTTCGCAGTGGCGGCGCTGGCCGGCCGGACTCCGGGACCCGCGCTCCGCCGAGACCACCCGCGCCCGCGGCGAGTTGATGGACCGCGTCGACTTCCACTCCCGCCTCGCCTGGCTCACCGACGCCCAGCTCACCGCCGCCCAGCGCGCCGCCCGTGAGGCGGGCATGCCGGTCGGGATCGTGCACGACCTGGCGGTCGGCGTGCACCCCGAGGGCGCCGACGCGTGGGCGCAGCAGGAGTACTTCGCCGCCGGCATGTCGGTGGGCGCACCACCGGACGTCTTCAACGCGCGCGGCCAGGACTGGGGCCTGCCGCCCTGGCGCCCGGACCGGCTGGCCGCCTCCGGCTACGCCCCCTACCGGCGGCTCCTCAAGGCCCTCTTCCGGTACGCAGGCGCCCTGCGCATCGACCACGTCATGGGCCTGTTCCGCCTCTGGTGGGTCCCGCAGGGCGAGCCGCCGACCGAGGGCGCCTACGTCCGCTACGACGCCGAGGCCATGCTCGCCGTCCTGGTCCTGGAGGCCTCCCTGGCCGGTTCGGTGGTGATCGGCGAGGATCTCGGCACCGTGGAGCCGGGCGTGCGCGAGACGCTGCGCGAACGGGGGGTGCTGGGGACCTCCGTGCTGTGGTTCGAACGGGACTGGGACGGCGACGGGCGCCCCCTGCCGCCCGACCGCTGGCGCGACGACTGTCTGGCCACCGCCACCACGCACGACCTGCCGTCCACCGCCGCCCGGCTCACCGGCGAGCACGTCGAACTCCGGGACCGGCTCGGCCTGTTGACCCGGCCCGTGGAGGAGGAACGCGCCGAGGCGGCCAACGACGCGGCGGAGTGGCTGGGCCTGCTCACCCGCCTCGGGCTGCTGTCCGGCACCGGCGGCGGCAGTGACCGCTCCTCCGAGGAGGCCGAGGTCCAGGCCGTCCACCGCTTCCTGCTGCGCACCCCCGCCCGCATGATCGGCGTCTGGCTCCCGGACGGCGTCGGCGACCGCCGCCCGCAGAACCTCCCCGGCACCTGGGACCAGTATCCGAACTGGCGGCTGCCGATCGCGGACGCGACGGGCCGCCCGCTGACCCTGGAGGAGTTGGCGGCCTCGCCGAGGCTGCGGGCGCTGATCGAGGTGCTGAGGGAAGAGCACGACCACGACCCGGCTGGAAGCAGCCCCACGGCCCGAGCTTCTGCCCGAGCCTCTGCCCAAGCTTCTGCGGAAGCCTGAGCGGGAGCCTGGGCGGGTGCAGGAGGGGGATCTCGAGCCGCGACGGGGGTGCGACGGCGGCAGTCCCGCGGGGTGCCGTGCGAGTGCCCCGCGCCTCATACGGCACCCCGGGCGCGCGCTCCCCGACACCGTTCGCTAACTTGGGCACCGTGGACAAGAAGAACGCCCTGCGCGCCGGCGCCCTGGCTGCCGGTACGACGCTGATGATGCTGCTCATGTCGTCCCCCGCGCTCGCGCTGACCCGCGACGACGGTGACGACCCCGGCCCGGGTCTGAGCGTCGGCGAGACGCTGGGCCTCTATGTGGTGGCCCCCATCGGGCTGTTCCTGCTGATCGCCGGCCTGGTGTGGGTCCTGGACAAGTCGAAGGACAGGGGCGACACCACCAGCTCCAACATCACCGTGAAGGGCCGGACGAAGGCCAAGGCCTAGCTCGCAGGCCCCCTGATTTTCGGCCCGGATTCGGGCCCGAGGGCGTCGACTTCCTCCGCGTACGCGCATGCCGTACGTGGAGGAAGCCGGCGCCCTCGACGCGTTTTGCGGGCCCCGCCCCGCCCGGCCGGGACCTGAGCCCGGCCGGGACTTGAGCTAGGCCGGGATCTAGGGGTGGGGTGCCGTCAGATACCGCTGCACCGTGGGCGCCAGCCACGCGACGGCCTCCTCCCGTGGCAGCGTCACGACCGGCGGGAAGCGCAGGACGTAGCGGGTGAGCGCGAGCCCGAGCAGCTGGGTAGAGCAGAGCGCCGCGCGGGCCGGGACCTGCTCGGGGTCGGGGCAGACCGTACGGGCCACCGGCAGGAGCTGGTCGCGGAAGATGCCCTGCATCCGCTCGGCCCCGGCCTCGTTGGTCACGCCGACCCGGAGCAGCGCGGTGAGCACCTCGTTCTCCTCCCACATGTCGAGGAAGTGGGTCACGAGAGCCCGGCCGATCTCCTCGCGGGGAAGCGCGGTGAGGTCGGGCAGCTTCAGGTCGACGGCGACGGCCGCCGCGAAGAGACCCTCCTTGCTGCCGTAGTAGCGCATCACCATCGACGGGTCGATGCTCGCGTCCCGCGCGATGGCGCGGATGGTCGCCCGCTCGTAGCCGTCGGCGGCGAACCGTTCGCGGGCGGCGTCGAGGATGGCCGTGCGGGTGGTGTCGGAGCGGCGGGGGGAGCCGGGGGGCTTGCTGTCTGGCATGCCAACAAGCGTAGGCCAACATCTGTAGGCCAACAAGCGTTGACATTCACTTCGCCGCGGTTCTATGTTTGCCAACAAGCGTTGACCAACAAGCGTTGGCACCCCCAGGAGGTCACGATGACCGGCACCACTGGAACCACAGGCACCACAGGCACCCCTCCCCGTCCCGTGATCGTTGTCGGGTCCGGTCCCACCGGGCTGCTCCTGGCCGGTGACCTCGCCACCGCCGGTGTCCCGGTCACCCTCGTCGAGAAGCGCCCCCACCACCTCAGCAACCTCTCCCGCGCCTTCGTGCTGCATGCCCGCACCCTCGAACAGCTCGACGCCCGCGGCCTCGCCGACGAACTCGAGCAGGCCGGCCGGTCCCTCGACCGGCTCCGCCTCTTCGGCGGCCTCACCGTCGCCCTCGACACGCTCCCCTCCCGCTTCAACCACCTCCTCGTCCTACCGCAGTACGAGGTGGAGAAGGTGCTGCGGCGGCGCGCCGTCGAGGCGGGCGTGGAGTTCCGGTACGAGACCGAGGTGACCGGCCTGAGCCAGGACGCGGACGGCGTGACCGTGCAGGTCCGCAACGCCGCCTCCGCCTCCGCCGCCGATACCGCTGCCGCTGCCGCCACCGCCACGGCCGGTGAGGTGCCGGGCGAAGAGCTGCGGGCCGCGTACGTCGTGGGTACCGACGGCATGCGCAGCGTCGTGCGGGACGCGATCGGACTGCCCTTCCCGGGCCGTTCCGTCATCCGCTCCGTGGTTCTCGCGGACGTCAGGCTCGCGGAGGAGCCCGAGACGCTGCTCACCGTCAACGCCGTCGGCGACGCCTTCGCCTTTCTCGCGCCGTTCGGCGACGGCTACTACCGGCTGATCGGCTGGAACCGCGCCCGTGACGTCCCCGACAGCGAGCCGCTCGACCTCGACGAGGTCAAGGAGGTCACCCGGCTCGCCCTCGGCCGTGACTTCGGGATGTACGACGCCCGCTGGATGTCCCGCTTCCACAGCGACGAACGTCAGGCGCCCGCCTACCGCGTCGGCCGTGTGTTCCTGGCCGGCGACGCCGCGCACGTGCACACCCCGGCCGGTGGTCAGGGCATGAACACCGGGCTCCAGGACGCGGCCAACCTGAGCTGGAAGCTCACCCAGGTGGTCAACGGTCACGCGCCCGCCGACCTCCTCGACACCTATCAGGCCGAACGGCACCCCGTCGGCAGGTCCGTCCTGCGCAGCAGCGGCGGCATCGTGCGCCTCGCCATGGCCAAGCGCCCCTGGACGCTGGCCCTGCGTGCCGCGCTGACCGGCTTCCTCGGCGCCGCGGCTCCCGTCCGCCGCATGGCCGTCGGTCAGCTCACGGGCATCGGCTTCCGCTACCCCGCTCCCCGCGGCGCCCACCGGCTCACCGGCACCCGCGTCCCGGACGTCGCGCTCGCCGGCGGTGGCCGCCTCTACGAGGAGCTGCGGGGCGGCCGCTTCGTCCTGATCACCCCGGGGGCCTGCGGCGACCGCGGTGCCGACGCCCGCCGCGAGGACCGGCTCGCCGTGGCGCACTGGGCGAGCGACCGCCGTACGGCACTGCTCGTACGTCCCGACGGCTATGCGGCCTGGGCGTCCGACACCGCCGAGCCGGGCGCCGTGGAGGCCGCCCTCGCGACGCACGTCGGCTGAAAGTACGCCGGAAAGCACCTGTGCGCAGTGGTGCCGGTAATTCCGTCGACAGGCCGTGTGCCGGCTGACAGGCTCCTTCGCATGACCTACCGAATCGAGTTCCCCACCGCTCGGTGAGCGCCCCGGCTGTGCCGCCGCCCGCCCTGTACGACCAGGTACGGCGCTTGAGGCAGGAGTCGCCGGACGGGCTCCCGCCCGGCCGTGGTTTCGACCTCCCCGCCGACCTCCGCACCGACCTCCGCGCCGACCTTCGCACCGACTTTCCCGCCGACCTCCCTTCGGAGCCCCCTGAGACGCGGCTGTCCCGCAGGGCGATGGCGGGTGTCGTCCGGGAGGCACTGAACCCGCTGCCGGAGGATCCGGCCACCCTGCACCGTCGCTTCGCCGAACTCGGCGTCCGGGGCCGCCACCGGAATCTGATCCGGTCGGCCGTCGCCGCCCTGCCGCTGCCGGCCGACGAGCACGCCACCGCGCGCGCACTGGCCAGGCAACTGACCCGGACCGGCAGCACCGTGCCCGCCGTCACCGCGGGCCTCGCCCTTCTCACCCGCCTCGGCGAGCCCGAGGACGTCCCGTACCTCTCCACCCTCGGCCTGCTCCGGTCGCTCACCGGGCCGGCCGTCCAAGCCCTCGACGCCCTCGACCGCCGGTCCGCCGCCGTCCTGTGGCTCGTGACCTCCGTCAGTCGTGGCGAACTACGGCCGCTCGTCCGTGCGTTGGGGGCGGGGGACGACCGGGCCGTCCGCTCGGAGCTGGTGGCCTTCCGGGCCGAACCCCGTTTCCTCGGCGCCACGACCGCCCGCCGTATCGCGGAGGCCGCCCGGTTGCCCGACCTGCTCGCCGAGCATCCCGCCGATCCGGCCCTGCTCGCCCGGGCGGCCCGGCTGCTCGTCCGGATGGGGTGCGCGAGCGACAACACGACCGAACTTCTCACCTACCGCGAGGCACCCGCCGTGTACGAAACCGTTGTCACCCGGGCCGGCCTCCTGTCGCCGACCGTCGAACAGCACGCCACGCTTCTCTCGCTCGCCCTCGATCTGAGCAGCGGCCCCGGAGCGCTGCTGGACTGGCCCTCCGGCTGCCGCGAGACGCTCCTCGGATCCCTCGGCCGACTGCTGGCGGAGCCCTCCTGGACCGCCACTGCCACGGCCGGCCTCGACCCGGAGCGCCCGGCCGGCCTCGATCCGGAGCGCCCGGCCGGCCTCGACCCGGAGGACCCGGCCGGCCTCGATCCGGAGCGCCCGGCCGACGTGGCCCGGCGGCTCCGGGTCGGCTGGATCCGGCGTACCGGACGGCGGCCGTTCGCGCGTCCCGCCGCGCCCGACAGGGGGCTGCGCGTCGAGATCGTGGCCGGAGACCCCGTGGACCGGGCGCCCGTCGAGACCCGCATTCTCGTCGACGGGCGGCCCCTCGTCCCGGCGGTCTTCGCGCACGGGCCCGCGCACGGTCCGGAGGAGCTCCTCGACGAGGGTCTGCTGCGGGCCGGCCCGGAGCCCCGCCGGGTGCGGCTGGCGGAGGCCTGGTGCAGCGAGGGGTGCTGCGGCGCGCTCCATGTCACCATCCGCCGCGACGGCGACCAAGTCGTGTGGGAGGACTGGCGGCGGCCGCCCCCGCCGGGCAGCCGCGGTCCCGCGCCCGAACTCCCGGTCCTCCGGTTCGAGGCCACCGCCTACGACGCGGAGATCGCCCGCGCGGAGGCGGACCGGGCCTGGGCCTGGCCGGCCCGCACCGTGGCCCGGCTGATCAAGGCGGGGCTGGTCGAACGACCGGAGCTGCTGAGCCGCTGGGATGCGCGCCGGGGCTGGATCAGCACCGGCCACGAGGAGCCGGACACCGCCCAGGTGCACTTCTGGTACCAGCCGGGACTTGGCGCGGGGCGCCCGGAAGAGGATCCGCTCGTGTTCCGCTGGACCGTCCCGGACGACGGCACCCCGCCCGAGGCGCAGGCCGCCGCAGCCCTGCGCCGGCTGGCCGAGGAGGATCCGAAGAGCTACAGCCGGGTGAGCGGCGGCACCCGCAAGCGTGCGGAAGAGCTCGGCTACACCTGGCCCTTCGACGACTGACCGGTCCCCGGCCGACTTCCCGCCCGGTCCCCGGCCGACTCCCGGGTCGGCTCCAACCGACTCCCGGCCGGCTCCCCGGTCGGCTCGTCGAGTGCCCGGTCGCAGTGTCGGTCGCAGTGTCGGTCATAGCGCCCGGTCGTAGTGCCCGGCTCAGTTCCTCGACGTCTCCGTCGTCGACAGCAACTCCCTTAGCAGGTCCGCCAGTTGACCGACCCGCTCGGTGTCCAGGGCGGCGGCCAGGGCTTCGGTCTGGGCGGCGAGACCCGCGCCGACGGCCCGGTCGACCACATCGAGCCCCTTCTCGGTCAGCGTCACCTGGAGGCCCCGGCGGTCGTGCGGGTCGGGGGAGCGGCGCAGCAGTGCGGCCCGTTCCAGTTTGTCGAGGCGGCCGGTCATGCCACCGGTGGTGAGCATCAGCGTCGCCGACAGTTGGCGGGGCGAGAGGGTGTACGGCTCGCCGGAGCGGCGGAGGGTGGCGAGTACGTCGAACTCGCCCCGTCCGATGCCGAGAGCCGCGTACGCCTTCTCCAGCCGGTCGCCCATCGCGCGTGCGAGCCGGGAGATCCGGCCGAAGACCTCCATGGCGCCGGTGTCGAGGTCGGGCCGGACCGTCGCCCACTGTTCGATGATCGCGTCGACGGGATCCTTGCGCGGGGGCTGCGGGCTGCTCATGGGACGAGTATCCCCCCGATTACGGTCACCCACGAGAAAGTGGCTCGACGCTAAGCCGCTCGATGTTAAGCCGGTCAACACTAAGCCGGTCAACAGTAAGCCGATCAGCACTAAGCCGCTTGACGCTAAGTCGCTTAGCGCTAAGCTAAGTCCATGAAGAGGTCCTCGACCGTCCTGCTCACCGCTCTCGCCCCGGTCTCCTGGGGCACCACCTACGCCGTCACCACCGAGCTGCTCCCCGCCGACCGCCCGCTGTTCACCGGCCTGATGCGGGCCCTGCCCGCCGGGCTGCTGCTGCTCGCCCTCGGCCGGGTCCTGCCGCGCGGTGTCTGGTGGGGGAAGGCCGCGATACTCGGCGCGCTGAACATCGGCGCCTTCTTCCCGCTCCTCTTCCTCTCCGCCTACCGGTTGCCCGGCGGCATGGCGGCGGTCGTCGGCTCGGTGGGACCACTGTTCGTCGTCGGTCTCTCGGCGCTGCTGCTGGGGCAGCGGCCGACCGCCCGGACCGTGCTGGCCGGGGTCGTGGCCGCGTTCGGCGTCAGCCTGGTGGTGCTGAAGGCGGCCGGGGCGCTGGACCCGCTCGGCGTCCTCGCGGCGCTTGCCTCCACCGCCTCGATGTCGGCCGGCACGGTCCTCACCAAGCGGTGGGGCCGCCCGGACGGCGTCGGCCCGCTCGCCCTCGCCGGCTGGCAGCTCACCGCGGGCGGCCTGCTGATCGCCCCGCTCGCCTTCCTCGTCGAGGGCGCCCCGCCCGCCCTGGACGGCCGCGCGGTCGGCGGCTACCTCTATCTGGCCCTGGCGAACACGGCCGTCTCGTACTGGCTCTGGTTCCGTGGCATCGGCCGGCTCACCGCCACCCAGGTCACCTTCCTGGGCCCGCTCTCCCCGCTGACCGCGGCCGTCGTCGGCTGGGCCGCCCTCGGCCAGGCGCTGACGCCGCTCCAGCTGACGGGCATGGCGCTGGCGTTCGGCGCGACGGTGGCGGGCCAGCTGAGGGCCGGCGGCGGGACGGTCGTACGCAGGTCCGGGCCCGCTGAGAGGGAGGTTCGCGCGGACCGGGACCGGCGGGGACGTGACAGGTCCGGCGCTCCGGCGCTGCGGCGGTGAGAGCGACGCGGCCCGGACATGGCGGAGGGCGCCCGATGAGACATCGGGCGCCCTTGGCCGCGTAGGGACTGCCGGGAAGGACTACTGCGCGTCGGCCGCCTGGGCCTTCAGCGCACGCTCCACACCCGCGCGTGCCTCGGAGACGAGACGGCGCAGGGCCGCGTTCGGCTCGGCCGAGGCCAGCCAGGCGTCCGTCTTGGCCAGGGTCTCCCGGGAGACCTGGACCGCCGGGTAGAGGCCGACCGCGATCTGCTGGGCGATCTCGTGCGAGCGGGAGTCCCAGATGCTCTTGACGACCTCGAAGTACCGGTCCGTGTACGGCGCGAGCAGCTCACGCTGGTCGGTCTGGACGAAGCCGCCGATGACCGCCTCCTGCACGGCGTTCGGCAGCTCGTCGGAGTCCACGACCGACGCCCACGCCTCCGCCTTGGCCTCCGGGGTCGGCCGGGCGGCCCGGGCGGTCGCCGCGTGCCGCTCGCCGGCGGCCGTCTTGTCCCGCTCGTACTCGGCGGTGATGTCCGCCTCGTCGAAGGTCCCCACGGCCACCAGCCGCTGCACGAACGCCCAGCGCAGCTCGGTGTCGACGGCCAGGCCCTCGATGGTCTGGCCTCCGTCGAGCAGCGACTCCAGGAGGTCGATCTGCTCCGGCGTACGGGCGGTGGCCGCGAACGCGCGCGCCCACGCCAGCTGGTGGTCGCTGCCCGCCGCGGAGGACCGCAGATGCGCCAGCGTGGCGTCCGTCCAGCGGGTCAGCAGGGCCTCGCGGGTGGCCGGCGCGGCGTACAGGTCGATGGCGAGCTTGACCTGGCGGTGCAGCGACTGGACCACCCCGATGTCGGACTCCTTGCCGATGCCGGACAGCACCAGGGACAGGTAGTCGCGGGTGGGCAGCTCGCCGTCCCGGGTCATGTCCCAGGCGGACGCCCAGCACAGGGCGCGCGGCAGGGACGACTCGAAGTCGCCGAGGTGCTCGGTGACGAAGGCGAGCGACTGCTCGTCGAGGCGGACCTTGGCGTACGACAGGTCGTCGTCGTTGAGCAGGACGACGTCCGGACGGCGCTTGCCGGCCAGCTGCGGTACGGCCGTCAGCTCGCCGTCGATGTCCAGTTCGACGCGCTCGTCCCGCACCAGCTTGCCGCTGTCGTCGTCGAGCCCGTACAGACCGACGGCGATGCGGTGCGGGCGCAGGGTCGGCTCGCCCTTGGCGCCGGCCGGGAGCGCCGGGGCCTCCTGGCGGATCGCGAAGGACGTGATGACACCCTCGGCGTCCGTCTCGATCTCGGGACGGAGGATGTTGATGCCGGCGGTCTGGAGCCACTTCTGCGACCAGGTGCCGAGGTCACGGCCGGAGGTCTCCTCCAGCGCGCCGAGCAGGTCGGACAGGCGCGTGTTGCCGTACGCGTGCCGCTTGAAGTAGGCCTGCACGCCCGCGAAGAACTCGTCCATGCCGACGTACGCCACGAGCTGCTTCAGGACGGAGGCGCCCTTGGCGTAGGTGATGCCGTCGAAGTTGACGAGGACGTCGTCCAGGTCGCGGATCTCGGCCATGATCGGGTGGGTGGAGGGCAGCTGGTCCTGCCGGTACGCCCAGGTCTTCATGGAGTTGGCGAACGTGGTCCACGAGTGCGGCCAGCGCGACTGCGGGTGGTACGCCTGGCAGGCGATGGAGGTGTACGTGGCGAACGACTCGTTCAGCCACAGGTCGTTCCACCACTCCATGGTGACCAGGTCGCCGAACCACATGTGGGCCAGCTCGTGCAGAATCGTCTCCGCCCGCAGCTCGTACGCCGCGTCGGTCACCTTCGACCGGAACACGTACTGGTCCCGGATGGTGACCGCGCCCGCGTTCTCCATCGCGCCCGCGTTGAACTCCGGCACGAACAGCTGGTCGTACTTCTTGAACGGGTACGCGTAGTCGAACTTCTCCTGGAACCACTCGAAGCCCTGCCGCGTGACCTCGAAGATCGCGTCCGAGTCGAGGTGCTCGGCGAGGGAGGGCCGGCAGTAGATGCCGAGGGGCACCGACTGTCCGTCCTTCTCGTACACGCTGTGGACGCTGTGGTACGGCCCCACGATGAGCGCGGTGATGTAGCTGGAGATCCGCGGGGTCGGCTCGAAGGCCCAGACGTCGTCCTTGGGCTCGGGCGTCGGGGAGTTGGAGATGACGGTCCAGCCGGTCGGCGCCTTCACGGTGAACTGGAAGGCGGCCTTGAGGTCCGGCTGCTCGAAGGACGCGAAGACACGGCGGGCGTCCGGAACCTCGAACTGCGTGTACAGATAGGCCTGCTCGTCGACCGGGTCGACGAACCGGTGCAGACCCTCACCGGTGTTGGTGTACGCGCAGTCCGCGACGACCCGCAGGACGTTACGGCCCTGCAGCAGGCCCGGCAGCGCGATCCTCGAGTCCTTGAAGAGCCCCGCCGCGTCGAGGGTGTCCCCGTTCAGCGTGACCTCGTGGACGGTGGGCGCCACCAGGTCGATGAAGGACTCCGCGTCCCCCTCCGCGACGTCGAAGCGCACCGTCGTGACGGACCGGTAGGTCCCTCCCTCCTGCGCACCGGAGAGGTCGAGATCGATCTCGTACGAGTCAACGGTGAGCAGCTTCGCCCGCTGCTGCGCCTCTTCGCGAGTCAGGTTTGTGCCAGGCACGCGGTCATCTCCTCGGATATGTGTCGGTTGCGTCATCCTTCCACGGGACGGCTGCCTGGGGCGACGACCTTATGGGCGTCCGTCCGGCCGTCCGGCTGTCCGTCCGGCCGGCCGTCTGCCGAGGTGATGGTCCGGTCGACGTTGTCGGGATCGCTCCCGAGCGTGACGTCCGGAAGCCGCCGGTCTCGTCGGCCGTCCCGCGCCAGGGTGGAGGTATGACCTTCACAGCGAACGTGAACGACGTGGCCTGCGCGCCACGGGCCATCCCGGGCGGTGTGCTCGACGAGCTCCGGGTCGTCGACGACGCCGGACGGCGGACGGCACCCTTCGCCGACGAGGAGGGCGGCGCCCCGCTGCGGTGCTGTCTGCGGCGCAGTGCCGTGGGGGAGCGGATCGCGCTCGTCTCGTACGCGCCGCTGCGCCGCTGGGCGGCCGGCGCGGGGGTCGACCCCGGGGCCTACGACGAGCAGGGGCCCGTGTTCGTCCACGCCGACGGCTGCGCGGGGTTCGCCGGGGACGACCACCCCTTCGCCCAGGCGCACCGCACCGTGCGGCGGTACTCGGCCGAGGGCCGCATCCTGGGCGGCGCGCTCGTCGGCGTCGGCGGGCTCGACGAGGCGTTCCGGAACGCCTTCGACGACCCGGACGTGGCGTTCGTGCACGTCCGGGCCGTCGAGTACGGCTGCTTCCTCTACGAGGTCAGGCGGACCTGAGCTCGGCCGCCACCAGCTCCGCGATCTGCACGGCGTTCAGCGCCGCGCCCTTGCGGAGGTTGTCGTTGGAGATGAACAGCGCGAGACCGTGCTCCACGGTCTCGTCCTCCCGGATGCGGCCCACGAACGACGGGTCCTTGCCGGCCGCCTGGAGCGGGGTCGGGATGTCGCTGAGGGCCACGCCGGGGGCACCGCCCAGCAGCTCCGTCGCGCGCTCGGCGCTGATCGGGCGCGCGAAACGGGCGTTGACCTGGAGGGAGTGGCCGGAGAAGACCGGGACGCGCACACAGGTGCCGGAGACCTTCAGCCCGGGGATCTCCAGGATCTTGCGGGACTCGTTGCGGAGCTTCTGCTCCTCGTCGGTCTCGTTCAGGCCGTCCTCGACGATCGAGCCCGCGAGCGGGATCACGTTGAAGGCGATGGGGCGCTGGTAGACCTGCGGCTCCGGGTAGTCGACCGCCTCGCCGTCGTGGGTCAGCCGGTCCGCGTCGGGCACGACCTTCTGCGCCTGCCCGTGCAGCTCCGCCACGCCCGCGACGCCCGAGCCGGACACCGCCTGGTACGTCGCGACGACCAGCGCCTCCAGACCGGCCTCCGCGTGCAGCGGCTTCAGGACCGGCATCGCGGCCATCGTCGTGCAGTTCGGGTTGGCGATGATGCCCTTGGGGCGGTCCACGATCGCGTGCGGGTTCACCTCGGAGACGACCAGCGGCACCTCGGGGTCCTTGCGCCACGCCGACGAGTTGTCGATCACGACCGGGCCCTGCGCGGCGACCTTCTCGGCCAGCGCCCGCGAGGTCGCGCCACCGGCGGAGAACAGGACGATGTCGAGGTTCGCGTAGTCGGCCGTCGCCGCGTCCTCCACCGTCACGCCGTCCAGGACCGTCCCCGCCGAACGGGCCGAGGCGAACAGGCGCAGCTCCGTGACGGGGAAGTCACGCTCCTTGAGGATCCTGCGCATGACCGTGCCGACCTGACCGGTGGCTCCGACGATTCCGACCCTCACGGCGACTCCTTGCTCTGTTCACGGCTCTTTACGGACTTTTCCATCATGCGGCCGACCCCGGCCCACCTGTCCAATTCTTTGCCCACCATGCCCGAGGACTGGGACACCCGCCGGTGTGACGTACGCCTCCCGAGGATTTCCCACGGTGACGCCGAACGTTTTCGCGCGCCACGGCGTCGTAGAGGAAACGCGGTAGAGAGGGGTGGCTGTGCTGCGCAGAAAGGCCCGGCGCGCCCAGGGGGACGGGGCCGGACAGGGCGACGATCCGCTGGACGCGGCGCAGGAACGCCGGGTGCGGGCGGTGCTCGCGCTGGGCGGGGTGCCGCAGGCGGACCTGCCGGACGGGGTACAGCAGGTCCGCCTGCGGCTCCTGGAGCGCGCGGCGAAGGGGTACGAGACGCCGCGCGACGTCTCCGCGTGGGCGGCCGTCGTCGCCTCCAACCTCGCGATGGACTGGCACCGCGCCAAGCGCCGCCAGGAACGGCTGGGGGAGCGGCTGGCCTCGCTGCGCCAGCACGAGCACCCGTCCGGCGAGGACACCAGCGTGCTCTCCCTCGCCGTCGCGCAGGGGCTGGACGACCTGCCCGACGCCCAGCGCCAGGTCGTCGTCCTGCGTTTCTACGCCGACCTGCCGGTGCGCTCGATCGCCGTGGAACTGGGCGTCCCGGAGGGCACGGTCAAGAGCCGCCTGCACACGGCGGTCCGGGCCCTGCGCGCCCGCCTGCACGAAGACGAGGTGGTGTGACGTGACCGCCCTGCCCGAACGACCCGGACGACCCGAACAACCCGGACGACCCGGACACGGATACGAACCGCACGACGACAACCATGACGAAGGCCACGACGAGACCCGCGACGAAGGCCGCGACGAAGGCCGCGACGAAGGCCGCGACGAAGGCCGCGACGAGGGCCGCGACCCGTACGAGGGCCAGGACGGGCAGGAGGGTGAGGACGGTATGGACGCGTTGATGGCCGCCGTCCTCGGCGTGCCCCTCTCCGGCCTCTCCGAGGAAGCCCGCGCCGACTCCGCCTACCTGGCCGCCCACCGTTCGGCGACCGCCGACGTGGCGCTCCTGCGCGAGCAGCTCGCCGTCCTCGCGGACGTCCTGACGGAGCCGGTGCGCGAGCCGGTGCGCGAGCCGGTGCGCGAGCCGGCGCGGGTCGCGGAGACCGCCCCGGTACGGCAGCTTCGCCCACCGCGCCGGGTCCGTCCCCTCGCCCTGCGGCTGGCCGGTGTGGCCGCCGCCGGTGCGCTGGTCCTCGGGGGCGGATGGGTGGTCGTCCAGATCGGCCAGGGGGTGGCCAACGTCGAGTCGGACAAGAGCGCCGACAGCGCGGCCGGGTCCGACGAGAAGGCCGACGCGTCGGCGGGCGGCGGCGCGAGCCTCCTCGGCGACCCCGGCTATCTGGCCTGCGCCCGGCTCGTCGTCGAGGGGGACGTCACCGCCGTCGACCAGGTGGCGGGCACCACCCGGGAGCGGGTCACGCTGCACGTCACCCACGCCTACCGGCCGGCCGGGAGCGGGCCCGAGGTCGACTTCGTGATGGAGGCGGACATGGACCCGCTGCTGCGGGAGGGCGACCACGTCCTGGTCGCCCTGTCGAAGGGGTCCACCACCCCCGACGTCTGGGCGGTCGGCGAGTCCGACATCGTCCCCGAACGAGAGGCGCTCGCCCGGGCCCTGCCCGAGGCGGCGGGCGTCACCTGCGAATAGGCGGGACGCGCCGTGGCACGGCGAAGGGCGGGCGCCCCGGTGGACGCCCGCCCCTGTTCGACCGCTGTCGGTCGATCGCTCAACCGGTGGTGCTACCGGTTACGGAGTGACCTTCTCGATGGCCACGTTGCCGATGCCCGCGACGGTGCCCCGCGCGTTCACCAGCTGGACCTGGCCGAAGAAGGCCCGGCCCTCGGGCGCGGCGGCCGCGGCGGTGACGGTCGCGGAGACCGACGCCGAGGCACCCGTGCCGAGCTTGACCGGCGTCGACTCGTCGACGTCGACGGTGCCGAGCGTGGACGAGAAGAACACGTCCAGGTAGTCGTACGCCGTCGTGCCGGCCGGGACCGAGTAGCCCGCGACCTCGATGGTGTACGTGCCGGCGGCGGGCGACGGGATGGAGACCGCCTCCTCCGAGTCACCGTCGGCCTGCTGGGCGACCTGGTTGCCGGCCGCGTCGTAGACCGTCAGGTCCAGGTCGGCGGAGGCGTCGGAGACGTTGCCGATCGAGACGTCCAGCGACTTGGCGCCGGCCGGGACCTCGACCGTGGTGGTCTCGGTCGCGCCGTTCGCGATGGTCGGGCGGGCCGCCTTGGAGGAGCCGAGCGGGCCGCCGGCCAGCTTGCCGTCGATGGCGGCGAAGTTGTTCTTGACCTTCCAGGAGACGGGGGCCGGGGTGCCGACCTTCGCCTCGGGCACGGTCACGGTCGCCGGGTCGAAGGCCGCGCCGTAGACGGTGGCGTCCAGCTTGTACGGGTTGTCGAGCAGCGGCGAGGTGCGGCGCGACTCGACCTCGATCTCCCAGACCCCGGGCTGCGGGTTCTGGTACGAACGGGCGTCGGGCTTGCAGCCGTTGCCGTCGAGGTAGTTGTTGTAGCAGTAGATCGTGGAGCTGTCCTCGACCGCGACACCGTACGGGTGGATCGAGATGAACCGGGTCTGGCTCTTGTCCTTCAGCCCGCTGATCGCGACCTCCAGCGACTGCGCGCCCTCGGGCACGGTCAGGAAGTAGGACTGCGAGCTGTTGCGCTGCACGGTGTTCGACTTGTGGAACGTGTAGTTCACCGGGGTCGAGACGACGACCGTGTTGAGGATCTGCTTGTCGAGGCCCTCGGTCTTCGGGTCGTCGACCTCGAGGATCGCGCTGGCGATGCCCGCGGCCTTCGGCTGCGCCTGGACCTTGACGGTGACCGGCTTGTTCAGCGACAGCTTCACCTCGTCCGAGCCGAGGATCCTGAAGGTGCCGGCCGCGTTGTTCTCGAGGTGCAGCTCGTGGCGGATCGCCTTGTCGGCGCCGGACGTACGGGTGATGGTGACGTCGTACGTCTTCTTCTGACCGGCCTTCAGGCCGCCCTCGCGGTCGTAGATGCCGGTGCCGAAGCCCGGCGTCTTCAGCGCGAAGTCGAGCGCGGTGTCGACCGGCGCCTTGACGGTGTAGTCGTGGGCGGTGGCGCCCTTCCTGATGGACTTCCAGGCGTCCACGATGTTGATGGCGCCCGCGCCCTCCTCGTACGCCTGAAGACCCTTGATGTGGTCGGCGGTGGAGGTCAGTGCCGTGCGCAGGATCGCCGGGGTGAGCGCGACCTTCTGCTGCTTGGCGGCCGAGATCAGCAGCGCCGAGGCGCCCGCGGCCTGCGGGGAGGCCATCGAGGTGCCCTGGAGCATGGAGTAGCCGGCCGGCAGCGGGTAGCCCGCCTCGGCGACCGGGGCACCCTCGAGCCAGGTCTGCGTGGTGTTGATCGCGGCGCCCGGGGCGACGAGCGTCGGCGTGAAGCCGCCGTCCTCACGCGGGCCGCGCGAGGAGAAGGGCAGCAGCGCGTACTTCTTCGTCACCTGCGAGCCGTAGTTGGCGGCCCAGGTCTCCTTGGAGATGGCCGCGCCGACCGAGATCACCTTGTCGGCCAGACCGGGGTCGCCGATGGTGTTGGCGCCGGGGCCCTCGTTGCCGGCCGAGATGACCAGCTGGACGCCGTAGGTGTCGATGAGGCGCGTGTACAGCTCGGCGCGCGCGTTGTTGCCGTCGTTCAGACCCGGCAGACCGCCGATCGACATGTTGACGATGTCGACACCGCGGTTGGCGACCAGGTCGATCATGCCCTCGGTGAGGGCGACGTTGGTGCAGCCCGGGCCGAAGACGCAGGCACGGGAGGAGACGATCTTCGCGCCGGGCGCGGCGCCGTTCATCTTGCCGCCGAACAGTCCGTTCGCGGCGGTGATGCCGGCGACGTGCGTGCCGTGCTCGCTGGCGATGAGACCGATGTTGGCGAAGTCGGCCTTCTTGCCGACCCAGTCGCCGCCGTACGGGTCCATCGGCACGTCCTTGCGGATCTGCACGACGAACGGCTGCCGCTCGGCGACGTCGGTCGCCGGGTTGTCGGTGCCGAAGTACCCGATCTGGTAGCCGTCCTTGTACGGCTTCATCGCGGTGTCGTCGGTGAAGTCGCCGTTGTTGTTCACGTCGACGGTGACCGTGCCGGCGGCCGCGTCGTACAGGACGCCCCACACGTCGGTGGTGTCGCCGTCGCGGTTGACGTCGCCCTTGGCGTCGCCGCCCGCGGTGGCGGACTCCCGGAAGAGGTTGACCTGGTAGGAACCGGCCTTCGCCGTCCAGGTCCGGCCGCCGAAGGTGAAGCTGGGCCCGGACACGGAGGTCGTCATCGCGCGCCAGGAGGCGTCGCTGTCGATGATCGGGTCGGTCGCCGTCACCCAGTCGACGATCTTGCGCTCGCCGGTGGTGGTCTTCTGGAGCGCGGGGTGCGCCAGGTCCACACCGGAGTCGAGGATGCCGATCGTGACGCCGCGGCCGTCCGCCTTCGGGTTCTTCTTCACGAAGTCGACGGCGCCCGTCTCGAAGGACGGGTTGTACGGGTTCTCGGCGGGGGTCTTCTTGTTCGGCGCGGCGTAGGTCTTCGTCGTCGCGGCGGAGCCGGCGCCCTTCGCGGTGTCCGCGCTCGGCGTCGGGTCGTCGAGGGCGATGTCCTGCCGCAGGTCGATGGCGTGCACCGAGGACAGCTTGACCGCGGCGGCGATGGCCGAGTCGGCCTTGCCCGTCGGGACGGTGGCGCGGACGTAGCCGACCTTGTCGTAGGACTGGCCCACGGAGCCGCCCTTGACCGCGTCCAGCTCCTTGGCGACCTGCTCGGTCTGGCCGGGGGCGGTCGCGACCATCAGCGTGACGTTCTTGTCGCCGGCGGCCTTGGCCTCGGCGAGGAGGTCGGCGTCGTCGGAGCCGAGCTTGTCGTGGGCGGACTTCGCGCCCGGGTCGGCCGAGGCCGGGGCCTGGCCGGAGTCGGCCGAGAAGGCCATGGGTATCGGACCGGCCGCGGACAGCGCAGCCACCAGGCCCGCGGCCACGGCTATCCGGGCCACACGTCTTGCGCCCGATATCGGTTCACGCTGGGGGGTGAGGGTCATCGGCATCCCTTGTAGGTAAAGGAACGAGCACCACGTGACCAGGCCGTTCCTTCCTGATCACGGTCGTCCGGAATGCGGTCCCGGATGACCGCAAAGCTTTACCTAAGGGGCAGCTGTTTGGGGAGAGTTGACCGAATCGATATGGATGTATGGGGAAAACCCTCTACGAGCCCCCTGTGCGAGGGCTGTCCGCCGATTGTGCGGATCGCGGCCGGGCGGTTCGGCGGGCGGTTCGGCCTGCGGGTCGGCCGGTTCAGGCGTCCTTGGCGCGGGCGTAGTGCCGGGAGGCCTTCGCGCGGTTGCCGCAGGCCGCCATGGAGCACCAGCGGCGGGTGCCGTTGCGTGAGGTGTCGAAGAAGTGCAGCACGCAGGCCTCGTGCGCACAGCGGCGGATCCGGTCGGGGGCGGTGGAGAGCAACTCCAGGTAGTTCCGGGCGGCCAGCCAGCCGGGCCCCCAGGTGTCGTCCCTGAACTCGGCCCGCTCGCCGGGCCCTTCGGCGGTGAGGGTGGGCCGGATCCGCCCGTGTCCGAGCACGGTGTCGACGCCGACGGTGTCCGCCGGGCCGTCCACCGCGGCCTCGATCGCGTCACGCGCCCGGAGGGTGTGCCGCAGCGTCGCCGCGTCGGCCGTGAATCGCCCGTCCAGTCCGTTCGCGGCGAGCCACACGGCGAGCCCTTCCGGGTCCCGCAGCAGATCCTCTACGGCGCCCTCCCGCACCCACCGTGTGTTGAGCAGGTCGAGCGCGAGGGGCTCGCCGGTGAGGGGGCGGGGGTCGGGGGCGGTGGCGGACATGGGGGCTCCTTCCGTGCTAACCGCTCAAGGGTATGTGACCGGTTGACATGGGCGACTCTAACCTTTAACTTGAGTATAAGAGGTTACTTCTTGTGGACTGCTCGTGCACTGCCCGAGGGTCCGCCGGGGCCGAGGAGGTCGAGCGACTCATGGGCGTCTACCACTCCGGCTCGCGGGCGGTTCAGGACCGCGTCGGGGTCCGTGACCTCGCCGATCACCTGGGCCGGGCGATCGGCGAGGGCATCAGGCCGGTCGTCGCCACCTTCCTGGAGCTCCAGCCGCTGCTGGTGCTGGGCGCCGCCGACCCGGTCGACGGCCGGGTCTGGGCGTCGGCGGTCACGGGCGCCCCCGGCTTCGTCCGGGCCACCGGACCCCGCCGGATCTCGGTCGCCACCGGCACCTCCGGGGCGTCGAGCGGTGCGGGCGGGCCCTCGCCGGCCGACCCCCTCGTGACGGCACTGGCCACCCCCGGGACCCCGGTGGGCACCATCGTCCTCGATCCGCGCACCCGTCGCCGTATGCGGCTGAACGGCCGGCTGCTGCCCACCCCGCGCGGCTTCGCCGTCGAGACCGACCGGGTGTTCGCCAACTGCCCCAAATACATCCAGCGCAGGGAGACCTACGAGACGGTCGACCGCGCGCCCGGCAGCCCGCTCCGCGGCACCGAACTGAGCGGTGAGCAGCGGGACTTCCTCGCCGCCGCCGACACCTTCTTCCTCGCCACCCTCCATCCCGACGGAGCCGGCGCCGAACTCAGCCACCGCGGCGGCAACCCCGGCTTCGTGCACGTGACTTCACCGCGCACGCTCACCTGGCGCGACCACCCCGGCAACTCCATGTTCCTCACTCTGGGCAACCTCGCCAGGGACCCCCGCGCCGGCCTGCTGTTCCTCGACTGGACGACGGGCCGCACCCTCCAGCTCACGGGCGAGGCCCGTACCCGGTTCGCCCCCGACGGCGAGCGTACGGTCCGCTTCACCGTCACGGAGGCGGTCGACACCCCTGCCGCGCTGCCGCTGCGCTGGTCCGCGCCGGAATACTCCCCTGCGAACCCGGACCCGACCGGCTAACGTCCCCCCATGCGCAAGAAGTTGAGGGTGGCGGCCTATGCCGTCTGCGTCCGTGACGGACAGCTCCTGCTCGCCCGCTCGCCGGCCGCCGACGGCACCCCCGAGTGGGTGCTGCCCGGCGGTGGCATGGAGCACGGCGAAGACCCCCTCGACACCGTCGTGCGCGAACTCGACGAGGAGACCGGCTACCGGGTCGAGGTGACCGGCCTGCTCGGCATCGACTCCTCCCACCGCACCTTCCGCCGTGGGGGACTGCGCGGCTCCGTGGACCACCACGGCGTGCGGGTCGTCTACGAGGGCCGGGTCGTCGGCGGCGAACTGCGCAACGAGGTGAACGGCTCCACCGACCTGGCCGCCTGGCACGACCTGGACGCGGTCCCCGCCCTCACCCGGGTCGGGCTGGTCGACCTCGCGCTGCGGCTGTGGCACGAACGGCCGGTGGACGGACGGGCGTTCGCGCCCCCGCCGGCCGGCCCCGGAGCATGAGCCGAACCCCGTGCGCGATACCCCGTGAACGTCACCTCTTCCGCAGCCACGGCACCAACTGCGCCACGCCCCAGGCAGCCTCCACGCCGAGGAACGGCCACAGCACTCCCGGGGCGCCCTGGGCCAGCGCGTACGCCATCCACGCCGTGAACAGGGCGCGGGCGACGCCGTCGAGCAGTCCGTGCACCGCCAGGGGTGCGGCCAGACGCAGAACGGCCCAGACGATCACGACCGACCCCATCAGGTTCGCGAACAGCGTCTGGATCGGGTCGGTCTGCGGGAACGTGCCCAGCTCCCACGCCCGGCTCCACGACGACAGCACGTCATGGACCAGGGCGTACGTCCACGGCGTCGCGAAGCCGGCCGTGACGACGAGGTCGTACCAGGCGCTCGCGCGGACGACACGGAGATAGGAAGGGCCGTCGGGATCGAGGAGAGGTGCGGAAGTGGTCATGCGGCCGACGCTAAACACTGGACTACGCTCCAAGGTCAAGCGCCGGACCGCTACCCGACGGAGGCTCCCGCATGAGAATCGGAGAGCTGGCTGCCCGCACCGGCACCACCCGGGACACCATCCGCTTCTACGAGAAGGTCGGTCTCGTCGAGGGCCGCCGACTGCCCAACGGATACCGCGACTTCGCGCCGGAGACGGTGGAGTGGCTGGCCTACGTCCGTACCGCGCAGACCCTGGGGTTCACCCTCGCGGAGATCGCCCGGCACGGCGAGGAACTGCGCGAGGCCCCCGACTCCGCGGACGCCCTCTCCGCCCTCTTCGAGCAGAAGATCCAGATCGTCGACGCCCGCATGGCCGAGCTCGCCACCCTCCGTGCCGAACTCGCCGACCGCGTCGGCACCGGCTGTCCGCTGCGCGCGGCGGGACGGCATGACGCCCCGCCTCATGACGCCCCTCCTCACGACGGCATCACGGCATGAGGAGGGGCCGTCGGGGCACACCCGTCGGCCCCTCCTCTCCCCTCCTGGGACCGCCCCGGTCCGTCCCTACCGGGGCAGCACCACGACATACGCGGCCGGGTCCCTGTCGCCCGACGCCATCAACGCCGTGCGGACCACCGCCGCCTGCTGTTCCATCGCGTCCCTCAGCTTCTTCGGCGTGATGTACACGACCGTGATGCCGAGCCGCTCCAGATGCTCGCGCTTGCGGGCGTACTCCGACCAGAGCGCGTCCTCGTCCTGCCGCGGTGCCCGGGTGTCCAGTTCGACCGCCACCGCCTGCTCCGGCCAGTACGCGTCCAGACCGCCCAGGTGGGGACCGCCCGGCAGGCGCAGGTCCACGTTCCACACCGGGTCGGGAAGGCCGTAGTCGCACACCATCGTGTACAGCCGGTCCTCCGCGAACGCGCGTCCCTCCGCGAGCAGCGAGTCCACCGCGTCCACCACGTGCGGGCGGCTCAGCAGCTTGGCGTTGTTCAACTCCCGTACCACCGCAGCCGGTTCGCAGTGGCCCCCGCGTACCGCCTCCGACAGCAGCCGCTGCACCACCGCCGCGTCCGTCAGCTGGGCCACCGCGTCGGCCAGCGCGCGGGGCACCGGCGCCACCGGAACTCCCGTGGCCTGCTCGGGAGCCGGCAGGGAGCCGGTACGGACGACGTGGGCGCAGCCCGTCGAGCGCAGCCGGCGCAGCCGCGGGACCAGGACGTCGATGTGCTCCAGGGACAGCAGCGGGGGAGCGGACGAGAGCCCGTGCAGGTTCAGGGCCGCCAGCCCGGTGATCATCGCCTCCTTGTACACCGGCCGGTGCGGATCGCCGGCGCCCGGCTGGGTCGGCACCGCGGGCGGCGGCGTCGCCGTGTCGCGGCCCGCGTACATCAGCACCGCGTGCAGCCGCTCCTCGCTGGTCGGCGGGCCCGGGTGGAGCAGGTACACGCCGGGGAGGAGCTGCTGCCAGGGGCCGCCGGGACCGCACTGCTCGTTCGCCTCGGCCACGGCGACGCCCTGCGTGCGGAGCTGGCCCGCCGTCGTGACGCGGCGCTGTACGTCCGAGAGGTGGCGGACGGGGCGGGGGGACGCCGAGGGAACCTGGGGGAGCGGGGTGTTGTGGTGGTTCATGCAACGGGGATTCCGCGTCCGGCCGGTCTCTTAACCCCTGTTACACGGCCGTCGACAAATCCGGACAAGCTCGTCCTAAAGGACGGGTGTTCGGATGCCGATGAGGCGCCGAAAACCCCTGGTCCGGAATGGGGGAGCCAGGGGTTACGGGTCGGAATACCTGAATTCCGTAACGGTGACCGTCAGCGGAATTCATGGCCAAAGCTCAAGGCCGGAGCGCTCGGTCGGTTCAGGCCCCCGCGCCGCCCGCCTGCGCCCGCAGCGACCGCGCCAGGTCGTCGCGCGCCTCCAGTACCAGCCGACGCAGCGCCG
This sequence comes from Streptomyces sp. NBC_00016, assembly GCF_045040885.1. Classification (NCBI taxonomy): domain Bacteria; kingdom Bacillati; phylum Actinomycetota; class Actinomycetes; order Kitasatosporales; family Streptomycetaceae; genus Streptomyces; species Streptomyces sp. NBC_00016. The sequence goes on from NZ_CP108304.1 coordinate 6,386,347, forward strand.
GGGCCGCCGACTCGTGCGCCGCGAGCCACGCGTCGGTCGCCTCCAGCGTCCGGGGGGAGTCCTGGAGCGACGGGAACAGACCCTTGACGACGGTCATCGCGATCTGGATCGACCGCTCGGCCCAGATCCGCTCGATCGACGCGAAGTACTTCTCCGCGTACGGCACGAGCAGCTCCCGCTGCGAGGGCTGCGCGAATCCCGCGATCGTCGCCTCCACCAGCGCGTTGGACAGCGAGTCCGACTCCACCAGCTGGGCCCACGCCTGCGCCTTGACCGCCTGCGACGGGCGGGCCGCGAGACAGCGGACCTGATGCCGCTTGCCGGACGCCGTGTCGTCCCGGGCCAGTTCGGCCGCCAGCGCCTTCTCGTCGGCGTACCCGTGCGCGACCAGCGGCTCCACGAACACCCAGCGCAGCTCCTGGTCCACCTCCAGGCCGTCGATCGTCGCCGTGCCGTCCAGCAGCCCCCGGAGCAGCTCGAAGTCGGAGTCGGAGGACGCCACCGTCGCGAAGAAGCGCGCCCAGGCCAACTGGTGCTCGCTGCCCGGCGCGGCCGCCCGCAGATTCCGCAGCGCGGTGCCGGCCAGCAGCTCCTCGCCCGTCCGCCGCCAGGACCGCGGCGCGTAGTGGACCAGCGCCGAGTCCGCCCACGCGTGCAGCATCTGGAGGACGCCGATGTCGGACTCGTGGTGCCCGAACCGCACCACCAGGTCCACGAAGTCGGGCGCGGGCAGCAGCGCGTCCCGGGTCAGGTTCCACAGCGCCGACCAGCACAGGGCACGGGCCAGCGGGTCGGTCATCGAACCGAGGTGCTCGCGCAGCGTGGCCAGCGAGGTCTCGTCGAAGCGCACTTTGCAGTACGTCAGGTCGTCGTCGTTGACCAGCACCAGCTCCGGGGCCTCGGCACCCGCCAGCTCCGTCACGACCGTCCGCGGACCGTCGACGTCCGTCTCGGCGCGCGCGTACCGCACGAGACGTCCGTCCTCGCGGCGGTACAGGCCGATCGCCACCCGGTGCGGCCGCAGTTCGGGGTACGCCTCGGCGGCCTCCTGGACCACCGCCAGCTCGTCGATCCGGCCCTGCGGGTCCAGCAGCACCTGCGGGGTCAGCGAGTTCACGCCCGCCGTCTGGAGCCAGGACCGCGCCCAGCCGCCCATGTCCCGGCCGCTGGTCTCGGCGAGCACCGACAGCAGATCACCGAGGCGCGTGTTGCCGTACGCGTGCCGCTTGAAATAGCGCCGCGCGCCCTCGAGGAACGCGTCCTGGCCGACGTACGCCACCAGTTGCTTCAGGACGGAGGCGCCCTTGGCGTAGGTGATGCCGTCGAAGTTCAGCTTCGCGTCCTGCAGGTCGCGGATGTCGGCGGTGATCGGGTGGGTGGAGGGCAGTTGGTCGGCGCGGTAGGCCCACGCCTTGCGGCGGTTGGCGAAGGTGATCCAGGCGTCGGTGAAGCGGGTCGCGCCGACGTTCGCGAACGTGCCCATGAAGTCGGCGAAGGACTCCTTCAGCCACAGGTCGTCCCACCACACCATGGTGACCAGGTCGCCGAACCACATGTGCGCCATCTCGTGCAGGATGACGTTCGCCCGCGCCTCGTACGACGCCTGCGTCACCTTGCCCCGGAAGATGTACTCCTCGCGGAAGGTCACCAGACCCGGGTTCTCCATCGCGCCGAGGTTGTACTCGGGCACGAACGCCTGGTCGTACTTGCCGAACGGGTACGGGTAGTCGAAGTGGTCGTGGAAGAAGTCCAGGCCCTGCTTGGTGACGAGGAAGACGTCCGCGGAGTCGAAGTGGGGCGCCAGACCCTTGCGGCACATCGCGCCGAGGGGGATCTCCAGCGTCGTACCGTCACCCAGGTCGCGCGTGTACGTGTCCGTCACATAGTGGTACGGGCCGGCCACGACACAGGTGATGTACGTCGAGATCGGCTTCGTCTCCGCGAAGCGCCACACCCCGTCGGTGCGCTCGCCGACGCCGTTGCTCCACACCACCCACTCCTCGGGCGCCCGTACCTCGAAGCGGAACGGGGCCTTGAGGTCGGGCTGCTCGAAGCCCGCGAAGACCCGGCGGGCGTCGGCCGGCTCGTACTGGGTGTACAGGTACACCTCGCCGTCCTCCGGGTCGACGAAGCGGTGCAGGCCTTCGCCGGTGCGGGAGTAGGCGCACTGGGCGTCGACGATCAGCTCGTTCTCCGCGGCCAGGTCCTCCAGCAGGATCCGGGCGCCGTCGAAGACCTCGCCGGGGTCGAGGTCACGGCCGTTGAGGGAGACGGACGTCACACTCGGCGCGATCAGGTCCACGAAGCTCGACGCGCCGGGCTCGCTGCTGCGGAAGCGGATCGTGGTGACCGACCGGAAGGTGCGAGGCTCGTCCCCGGTCCGGTCGCCGACCGCCGACCGGATGTCGAGGGACACGTCGTACCCGTCGACGGACAGCAGGGCGGCCCGCTCCCGGGCCTCGTCGCGGGACAGGTTCTCACCGGGCACGGCGGTACTCCCTCAGTGCTTCAGCACGGGCTTTCGGACAGGAGTGATCCTGCCACGCGCCCCTGACGCGGGGCAGCAGGGAATGTGCGGCACGGAGGCCGGTGTTCACGGGGGAAAGGCTTATCTCATGAGGATTGCTCAAGGAGAGACATGTCGGAGAAGACCCCCGTCGACTTCTGGTTCGACCCGCTCTGCCCGTGGGCCTGGATGACCTCCCGGTGGGTGCTGGAAGTGGAGAAGGTCCGTGACATCGAGGTCCGCTGGCACGTGATGAGCCTCGCCGTCCTCAACGAGAACAAGCTCGACGAGCTGCCCGAGGAGTACCGCGAGATGCTCGCGGTCAAGGCCTGGCAGCCGGTGCGCGTGGTCACCGCCGCCTGGCAGCTGCACGGCGCCGACGTCCTCGGCCCCCTCTACACCGCGCTCGGCACCCGCATCCACAACAACGGCGAGGGCCCGACCGTGGAGGCCATCGCCGGCGCGCTCAAGGACGTCGGTCTGCCCGCGTCCCTGATCGAGTACGCCGAGCAGTCGGCCTTCGAGTTCGACGCCCAGCTGCGCGCCTCCCACAAGGAGGGCATCGAGAAGGTCGGCCAGGACGTCGGCACCCCCGTCATCGCCGTCCCCGGCCCCGACGGTGAGCAGATCGCCTTCTTCGGTCCCGTGGTCACCCCCGCGCCGAAGGGCGAGGAAGCCGCCCGCCTCTGGGACGGCACCCTCGCCGTCGCCTCGGTCCCCGGCTTCTACGAGATCAAGCGCTCCCGCACCAAGGGCCCGGACTTCAGCAACCTGTGACGGCAGTGGTGCCCCGCGAGCATCACTCGCGGGGCACCATGGACCCCATGACGGAGATCGACACCTCGGTACCGCACTCGGCCCGTATCTGGAACTACTGGCTGGGCGGCAAGGACAACTACCCGGTGGACGAGGAGGCCGGCGACGCCTACACCGCCGTCTTCCCCGGCATCGTCACCATCGCCCGCAGCAGCCGCGCCTTCCTCGGCCGCGGCATCCGTTACCTGGTCGAGGAGGCGGGCATCCGCCAGTTCCTCGACGTCGGCACCGGGCTGCCCACCGTCGACAACACCCACGAGGTCGCCCAGCGCCTCGCGCCCGAGTCGCGGATCGTCTACGTCGACAACGACCCCCTGGTCCTCGCCCACGCCCGCGCGCTGCTCACCTCCACCCCCGAGGGCGTCACCGCCTACGAGGACCTGAACCTCTACGAGCCCGCGCGCATCCTGGAGGCTGCGGGCCGCACACTCGACCTGACCCGCCCCACCGCCCTGATCCTCAGCGGCATCCTCGGCCACGTCGAGAACTACGACCGCGCCCGCGACCTCGTCGGAGCCCTGCTGTCCGGCCTGCCGTCCGGCAGCCACCTCTGCGTCAACGACGGCTCCCGCGGCACCGATCCCGCCTACGAGCAGGCCCAGGACGCCTACAACGAGACCGGGGCCGTCCCGTACTTCCTGCGCCCGGTCGAGCAGATCGAGGGCTACTTCGAGGGGCTCGACATGGTGCCACCGGGCGTGGTGTCCGTCCCGATGTGGCGCCCGGACGGAACGCCCCCGCTGCCGATCGGCCAGCACGGCGGCGTGGGCCGCAAGCCCTGAGTCACGGCGGGCGCAGCAGCCCCCGCTCCATGGCCACCACCACCGCCCGGGTCCGGTCGTTGACGTCGAGCTTGGCGAACAGGCGCAGCAGATGGGTCTTGACGGTGGCCTCCGAGATCACGAGACGCCGGCCGATCTCGGCGTTGGTCAGCCCGTCGGCGACCGCGCCGAGGACGTCCGTCTCCCGGGCGGTCAGCGCCTCCTGGACCGGGCGCCGCAGCCGGGCCACCAGCTTCTGAGCCACCCGGGGCGCGAGCACCGTCTCCCCGCGCGCCGCCGCCCGGATCGCGTCGACGAGCTGCTCGCGCGTGGTGTCCTTCAGCAGATAGCCGATGGCGCCGGCCTCCACCCCGCGCTCGATGTCCGCGTCCGTGTCGTACGTCGTCAGGATCAGTACCCGGGTGCGCGGATGGCGGGCGACGATCTCGGTCGTCGTGGTGACCCCGTCGAGCACCGGCATCCGCAGATCGACCAGAGCCACGTCGGGGTCGTGCCGCTCGACGAGGTCGAGGGCGGCACGGCCGTCGCCCGCCTCGCCGACGATCTCGATGCCCTCCTCACCGGCCAGCAGGGCCACCACCCCGGCCCGCATCACGGTGTGGTCGTCGACCACGACGACCCGCAGCGCCGTCACCTCGCTCATGCCGCTCCCTCCGTGCCCCGGGCCAGCGGGATCGACGCCAGGATGCGTGTCCCGTCCCCGACCGAGCTGGTCACCGTCAGCCGTCCGCCCAGTTCCGCCACCCGCTTGCGCATCCCGTCCAGTCCGAAGCCCCTCGACTCCTCCACCACGAACCCGGCGCCGTCGTCGGTGATCTCCAGCTCCACCCCGTAGGGCCGCCGGGCCAGCACCACCCCGACCGTGGAGGCCCGGGCGTGCTTGCGCACATTGGCCAGGGACTCCTGGGTGCAGCGCAGCAGCGCGATCCGGGTCCGCTGGTCGCAGTCGAGGTCCGCCAGCGCGGCGTCCACGGTGAGCCCGGTGTCCTCGACGAAACGGTCCAGGACCCGCCGCAGCGCCGGCGCCGCGGAGCCCGCCACCGCGGCGCCCGCCTGCCCGCCCGGGCCCACCAACTCCCGTGCCTCCGCAAGGTTCTCGCGGGCCGTCGACTCGATCGACCGCAACTGCTGGGCGCTGCGCCCCGGATCGGCCGCCATCCCGGCCCGGGCCGCCTCCGCCAGCACCACGATCGACGCGAAGCCCTGCGCGAGGGTGTCGTGGATCTCGCGCGCCAGCCGCTCCCGTTCGTCCGCCGCGCCCTGCCGCTGGTGCGCCGCGGAGAGCTGCGCCTGCGTCCGCTCCAACTCCTCGATGAGCCGCGCCCGTTCGGTGCTCTGCGCGACCACCGAGTGTGCCCACAGCCCGATCAGCACCCCCACCGCGACGACGATGAGGGTGGACACGGCCGTCTCGCCGAGGAACTCCGCCGACCAGCCCTGCAGGAGCCAGCTGCCCAGCAGCGTCGAGGCGGTGGCGAGCCCCAGGAACCCCATCGAGATCCTCGGGGTCCGCCCGAACATCCAGTAGTGCGGCAGCGTCACCATGAACAGCGCCGCGTAGCTGGTCCGCAGATACGCCAGCCCGCCGAGCGCGAGCACCAGCACCGTGAGATAGCCGTGCGGCCGTACCACGGGGTTGTCCGGGAAGCGGTCGAGGATCGCGTAGCACAGCACCACGCTGCCCAGCAGCGCGAGCGCCTCGTACATGCCCCCGCCGGGCCGGCCCAGGGCGGCGATCCCGACGGCCATCGCCGCGAACAGCACCCAGCACACCGCGTTCCAGCGGCGCAGGGAGGTGGCCCAGAAGGCGTCGGCGGAGGGCCCGGCGAGAGCGGTCATACCGATCAACGTACGTCGACCACCGGGCGCCCGGGGGGCACTTGGGCCCGCGGCTCCGCCGTCCCCCGGTCCGGTCGCGCCGGCCACCAGCTCCGCTCGCCCAGCAGCAGCATCGCCGACGGCAGGATCAGGATGCGTACGACGAAGGCGTCCAGCAGGACGGCCGCCGCGAGCACGAACCCGATCTGCTTCATCTCGATGATGTGCAGGAAGACGAAGCTCACGAACACCGTCGTCATCACGACCGCCGCGCTGGTCACCACGCTCGCCGACCGGCGGATCCCGTCGAGCACCGCCTGCCGGGTCGGGGTGCCCGCGAGCACGGCCTCCCGGATCCGGCTGACGACGAACACCTGGTAGTCCATGGAGAGTCCGAAGAGGATCACGAACAGGAACAGCGGGACCCGCGACCCGATCGACCCGGTGGAGCGGAAGTCCAGCAGCCCCTCGGCCCAGGTGTGCTGGAAGACGAGGACCAGCAGCCCGAGCGCGGCCGCCGCCGACAGCAGGTTCAGCGCCACGCCGATCAGCCCGAGGACGACGGAGCGGAACGCGTACAGCGTCATCAGGAAGGTCACCAGCAGCAACGCCCCGAGGACGAGCGGCAGTTTGCCGTTCTGGTGCGCCGGATAGTCGGTGTACCGGGCCACGTCCCCGCTGACGCCGTACTCGGCGCCGGCGATCCGGCCGACGGTGGCGGGCAGGTAGTCGTGGCGCAGGTGGTCGAGCGAGTCGTAGGCCTGGTCGGAGTCGCCGAGGTACGGCACGCGCAGTTCGAGGGTGCTGACACGGTGGTCCGCGGAGGTGCGGAGCCGGGGCGTGCCGGTGAACAGGGGGTCGGCGTCCGCGAGCCGGGTCAGTGCGTCCAGGGCCTCGGCGACCTCGGCGGCCCGTGCCGCGTCGGCGCGCACGACCACCTGGTGGGTGACCCGGTGTTGCGGGAACGCCTCGTTGAGCCGGTCGTACACCCGCATGGCGGGGATCTCCCGGGAGTGGGTGTCCCGGCTCATCTCCGTGATGTGCAGGCCCGCCAGCGGGACGACGAGTGCGAGCAGGGCGAGGACGGAGACACCGAGGGTGGCGAGGGGGTGCCGGGCGGCGGGGCGCAGCAGCGCGGCCCAGACCCGGCCGCCGCTCTCACCCTTCTCGCCCCTCTCACGGCTCCCGCCCCTCTCACCGCTTCCGCCGCTTCCGCCGCTTCCGCCGCGGAGGCGGCGGACGGGCCTGCCTCGCTCCGCCCGGCGGGCGGCCCTGCGCTCCGCCCGCTTCCCCAGGACCGTCAGCAGCGCGGGGAGCGCCGTCAGGGAGCTGGCCATCGCGACCAGGACGACCACCACGGTGCCGGTGGCGAGCGAGGAGAAGACGACGTCCGAGGCCAGGTACAGCGTGGCGGTGGAGGCGACGACCGCGAACCCGGAGACCATCACGGCCCGGCCCGAGGTGGCGGCCGCCAGCTCGACCAGGGCCTGCGAGCTCAGCCGCCCCCCGGAGCGGGCCCGCTCCTCGCGCTCCCGCTTCAGATGGAAGAGCGTGTAGTCGACGCCGACGGCGAGGCCGATCATCAGGATGACGTTCGTGCCGACCCCGGTGTCCGGGGAGACGTGCGAGGCCACCATCGACAGCCCGACGGCCGCCGCGATCGACGACAGTGCGAGCAGCAGCGGTACGGCGGCCATGGTGAGCGAGCCGAACACGACCAGCAGGGTCAGCAACGTGACCGGCAGGGTGATCTTCTCGGAGAGCGCGAGGTCGTCACCGCGCTGTTCGTCGACGCCCTTGCTGATGGAGGGGCTGCCGGTCTCCTGGAACAGCAGCTCCGGGTGGGCCCGCTGGACGGCCGTGGTCTGCGCGGTGAGCGCGTCGACCTTGTCCTTGGCGTCCCGCTCCTCGCCCCGCAGCGCCACCTCGACCATGAGGATCCGGCCGTCGGCGGAGCGGACCGGCGCGGCCACCTCGGCGACCTCGGGCAGCCGCTCCATCCGGGTGGTGAGGTCCCGGACGGCGGCGCGGGCCGCCTCGGTGCCGAGGGTGCCCGACCGCGCGGAGATCAGCACCTGCTCGGCGGATCTGCGTTCCAGGTGCCCCTCGGCCGCCATGGCCTCGGCCCGGCCGGCCTCGCCGACCCGGTAGTCGGCCGTCCTCGCGCTGTTCATCCCGACGGCGCTGCCGGCCGCCAGGCAGAGCGCCACGAAGACCAGCCAGCCGACGATCGCCCGCCAGGGGTGCCGCGCGCTGGAACGCGCCATGCGCACAGTGAGTGAGTTCATGCCCAAAAGCCTGTCCGGCCAGGGCAGTTGGCGGACAGAGGTGCCCGGTTGAACTTCCTGTCCACCGATCGGTGGACCCGGGGGCTGGGGAGATCCCCCGACGGGGCCGGGGGATCTCCCCTAGGTGGCCGGCTGCGGAGACGTCCGGAACTCCTCCGGAAGGTCGAAGCCGGACCTCCAGTTGAAGTAGGACTGCACCCGCACACAGCCCTCGCGGGTGCAGCGCCGGTACTTGTCGAGATCCGCCCGGTGCGCCAGCACCTGTGTCTGCGTCAGGGCGAAGGCCCGCTCGGCGCCGCGCAGGTGCCGGAAGTGCTGTTCGGTGTCCCCGCAGTTGGGGCAACGCCTCTTCGGAAGACCCATGCGGGCCACTGTCGCCCGGAACACCGCCCTTGGGGAAGCCCCCGCCCGGGCGTACGGGAACGCCGTACACGGGAGCGGCCCCGCGAGTCATGTCCTCGCGGGGCCGTTCCTTCACTCCGCCTGCCGCCGTGAAGGGTGAGAAGACGATCACGAGACAGGACGCTTCACGCTGCCTCAGGGGGCGAGCAGCAGTACGTCCGCGCGGGACTTCGCGGCCTCGTATCGCCGGGCCACGTCCTGCCAGTTCACGACGGCCCACATGGCCTCGATGAAGTCGACCTTCTGGTTCTTGTACTGGAGGTAGAAGGCGTGCTCCCAGGCGTCGAAGACGAGGACCGGCACGGAACCCTGGCCGATGTTGCCCTGGTGGTCGTAGACCTGCTCGACGATCAGCCGGCCGCTGAGCGGCTCGTAGGCGAGGACTCCCCAGCCGGAACCCTGCGTCGTCGCGGACGCCTTGGTCAGCTGGGCCTTGAAGCCGGCGAACGAGCCGAAGGACTCGGTGATCGCGTCCGCGAGGTCGCCGACGCCGTCCGCCGCGAGGGGCTCGCCGCCGCCGTCGCCGGTCATGTTGGCCCAGTAGATGCTGTGCAGGATGTGGCCGGAGAGGTGAAAGGCCAGGTTCTTCTCCAGGCCGTTCAATGCCGCCCACTGCTCCTTGTCCCGGGCCTCCGCCAGCTGCTCCAGCGTGTCGTTGGCGCCCTTCACATAGGCCGCGTGGTGCTTGTCGTGGTGCAGCTCGATGATCTCCGGGCTGATCACGGGGGCGAGCGCGGAGTAGTCGTAGGGCAGTTCGGGCAGCGTGTAGACGGGCATGGCGGGGTCCCCTCAAACCTCTTATTGCAAGTCACTTGCAAGTGCAGGCTAGCAACAAGAAGGGGGTTCAGGGCAAGAGCATCCGGCGTGGCGGCAACGAAAAGGCCCCCATGCGTCTTTCGCGTGGGGGCCGATGGGGCACCGGAGCCGAGGGAACGGGCCGAGGGCCGAGGGGAGAGGTGGGAGGTGGGAGGCGGGAGGCGGCGAGGAGAGGGAACGGGGCGGGCAGGTCAGTCCGTGGCCCGCCCGTGCTCCCGCTGCTGCTGCTGCGGCCGCCGCTGACGCTGCCACGCGTACCCGACGGCCGCCAGGAACGCCGTCATCCCGCCCGACCAGTACAGCTGCACCCGGGTGCCCGGCTCCCGCGCCATCAGGACGAAGATCGCCGCCATCCCGGCCAGCGCGACCCAGGTGAGCACCGGGAAGGCCCACATCCGGACGGCCAACCGCTCGGGCGCCTCCCGCTCCAGACGGCCGCGCAGCCGCAGCTGGGAGCAGGCGATGAAGATCCAGACGACCAGGATCACCGCGCCGATCATGTTCAGCAGCCAGGGGAACACGTCGTCCGGACGCCAGTAGCTGAGCAGCACGCAGCCGAAGCCGAACACGCAGGAGACGAGCACCGCGACCCGGGGCGCGCCGCCCGACACCCGGCCCAGCGCCTTCGGGCCGTGGCCCCGCTCCACCAGCGAGTACGCGATGCGCGAGGAGCCGTAGACGTTGGCGTTCATGGCGCTGAGCAGCGCGGCCAGCACCACCACGTTCATGACCTGGCCGGCCCCCGGGATGCCGAGGCGGTCGAGGGCGGCGACGTAGGGGCCCTGCTCGACGACCGCCTTCGCGTCCCAGGGGACGAGCGTGACGATGACCGCCATGGAGCCGACGTAGAACAGCGCGATGCGCCACATCGCCGTACGGACCGCGCTCGCCACGCCCCGGACCGGGTCCTCCGACTCGGCGGCGGCGATGGTGACCGTCTCCAGGCCGCCGTACGCGAAGACGGAAGCGAGCAGGCCGACGACCAGGCCCTCGCTGCCGTGCGGGAAGAGCTCGCCCAGATGGGAGGTCCCCGGGGAGTCCGTGCCCGGCAGGACACCGGCGACGGCCAGCACGCCCAGCACCAGGAACAGGGTGATCGCGCCGACCTTCAGGGCCGCGAACCAGAACTCGAACTCGCCGAAGTTCTTCACGGCGGCCAGGTTGGTCCCGCAGAACACCAGCATGAACAGGGCGACCCAGGCCCACTCGGGGGTGCCCGGCAGCCAGCCGGTGACGATCTTCGCGGCGCCGATGCCCTCCAGGCCGACGGCCGTGCACAGCAGGACCCAGAAGGCCCACCCCACGGTGAAGCCCGCCCAGGGGCCGAAGGCCCGCTCGGCATGCGCGGAGAACGAGCCCGACGAGGGATACGCGGCCGACATCTCGCCCAGCATCCGCATCACCAGCATCACGAGCAGGCCGGAGAGGGCGTAGGCGAGGACGATCGACGGACCGGCGGCGGCGATACCCGCGCCCGAGCCGACGAAGAGACCGGCGCCGATGACGCCGCCGAGGGCGATCATCGACAGATGGCGCTGTTTGAGGCCGTGGGACAGGGTGACGTCCGGCTCCGGTGGAGTCCCGACGGTGGTGCTGCTGGGCATGGGCGCGGCTCGTCCAATGCGTGAGATGGGCAAAAACGCCCACAGTCTGGGCAGCCCCTCCACGTCGGCGGAGGGGCTGCCCAGCATCCGGACGGACCGGATACGCGGTGTGTCTAGGCCGCTACGGAGGTGTAGTGCGCCGCGTCGCCCTCGATCGAGTAGCTCTCCTTGCCGTCGATGCCGACCGGGATGTCACCCGCGACCGTCACCCGGTGCAGCCGGCGGGGCCGGCCGTCGTAGTTGTCGACCGCGTAGTGCTGGGTGATGCGGTTGTCGAACAGGACCAGCTGGTTCTCCGACCAGCGGTGGCGCAGGATGTTCTCCGGCCGGGTGACGTACGACTGGAGCAGGTCGAGGATCTTGCGGGACTCGCCCGGCGACAGCCCCACGATGCGCTGCGCGAACCCGCCGATGAACAGGCCGCGCTCCCCGGTCAGCGGGTGCACGCGGACCACCGGGTGGACCGTGCGGTACTTGATCGAGGTGAACTGGGCGCGCGCGGCGGCCTGCGCCTCGTCGACCGTCTCCTCCGGCACCGCGTAGTCGTAGTCGTTGGTGTGCTCCGCCCACAGGGTGTCGGCGAGCTGCCTGAGCGGTTCCGGCAGCTGACGGTAGGCCGCCGCCGAGCTGGTGATCAGCGTCTCGCCGCCGTACGGCGGGAGGACCAGGCTGCGCAGGGTGCTGGCCTGCGGCGGGTTGAGGACGAAGGTGACGTCCGTGTGCCAGTGGTTGGCGGCGCGGCCGCGCTCGCTGTCGACCGGCAGCACGTTCGGGGAGCCGTCGACGGCCGGCACGGTCGGGTGGGCGGTGGTGAGGTCGCCGAAGTGGCGGACGAAGGCCTGCTGGCCCGCGTCGTCCAGGTTCACGTCGTCGAAGACCAGGGCCTTGTGGACGTTGAGCGCCTCGCGCAGGGCGGTGGAGGTCTCCTCGTCGAGGGGTTTCGCGATGTCGACGCCGGACACCTGGGCGCCGATGTGCGCGGTGATCTTGCGGATCTCGATGCTCATGGGAGGTTCCTTTCGGACGAGGGTCAGACGAGGACGGGTGCGGGAGCGTTCACGTACTGGTTGGCGGGGCGCGGCAGGCCGTACCTCTCGCGCAGGGTCGTGCGCGGGCCGTACTCCGTGCGCAGCAGGCCGCGGGCGCGCAGGATCGGCACGACGTGGTCGACGAAGGCGTCCAGACCCGAGGGCAGCACCGCGGGCATGATGTTGAACCCGTCGGCGGCGCCCTGGGTGAACCAGCTCTCGATCGCGTCGGCGACCTGCTCGGGCGTGCCCGCGAAGGTGAGGTGCCCGCGCCCGCCACCGAGCCGCCCGATCAGCTGCCGCACGGTGAGGCGCTCGCGCCGGGCCAGCTCCACCACGAGGGTGTAGCGGCTCTTGGCGCCCTCGATCGCGCTCTCCGGCGGCAGGTCGGCGGGCAGCTCGGCGTCCAGCTCCAGGGCGCCCGGCTCCAGCTGGAGCAGCTGCTCCAGCCGCTGGACCCCGTGCGTGTGCACGATGTGGTCCTCCAGGACCTGCTCGTTGGCCCGGGCCTCGGCCTCCGTCGAGCCGATCACCGGGACGATCCCGGGCAGCACCTTGATGTGCTCGGGATCCCGGCCGGCCTGCCGGGTACGGGACTTCAGGTCGGCGTAGAAGGCCTGCGCGTCGGCGAGCGTCTGCTGCGCGGTGAACACCGCCTCCGCGTACCGGGCCGCGAACGCCTTGCCGTCCTCGCTCGACCCGGCCTGCACCAGCAGCGGGTAACCCTGCGGGGACCGCGGGACGTTGAGGGCGCCCTCGACACTGAAGTACGTCCCCCGGTGCCGGGGCGGATGGACCTTCGCGTCGTCGCCCCAGACGCCGGACGCCTTGTCGGCGACGACCGCGTCGTCCTCCCAGCTGTCCCAGAGCTTCAGGGCCACGTCGAGGAACTCGCCGGCCCGGGCGTAGCGCTCGGCGTGCGCGGGCTCGGCGTCCAGACCGAAGTTGCGGGCGGCCTCGGCGCCGGCGGTGGTGACGATGTTCCAGCCCGCCCGGCCGCCGCTGATGATGTCGAGCGAGGCGAACTTACGGGCCAGGTTGTAGGGGGAGTTGTAGGAGGTGGAGGCGGTGGCGATGAGGCCGATGTGCCGGGTGGCCGTCGCCAGCGCGGTCAGCAGCGTGAGCGGTTCCAGGGCGCCGGCCGGGCGCTGGGCGATGGTGCCCCAGAGCTGCGGGCCGTCGGCGAGGAACAGGGAGTCGAAGGTGCCGCGTTCGGCGATCCGGGCCAGGTGGACGTAGTGGTCCAGCTCCACGTGGGCGTACGGGTCGCTCTCCGGGAGCCGCCAGGACGCCTCGTGGTGGCCGGTGTTCATCAGGAACGCGTTGAGGTGGAGCTGTCGTCCGGGGTGAGCCGTGGTCACTTGTGGTCCTCCGTGACGCCCAGGGCGGCGAGCAGCCGTTCGCGGTACTCGCCGAGCAGCGGGTCCCGGTACGAGCGCGGGTGCGGGCGGTCGATGGTCAGGTCGAGGCCGATACGGCCGTGGTCGAGGACGAGAATCCGGTCGGCGAGCACGATCGCCTCGTCCACGTCGTGGGTGACGAGCAGCACGGAAGGCCGGTGGCGCTCCCACAGCTCGCGCAGCAGGGTGTGCATCTTGATCCGGGTGAGGGCGTCCAGTGCCCCGAACGGCTCGTCCGCGAGAAGGAGTTCGGGTTCGCGGACCAGCGAGCGGGCCAGTGCGGCCCGCTGTGCCTCACCTCCGGACAGCTCGTTGGGCCAGGCCCGCTCGCGGCCCTTCAGCCCCACCTCGGCGAGGGCCTCGCGGCCCTTCTGCTCCGCCTCCTTGCCGTCAAGACCCAGCAGTACGTTGTCCAGCACCCGCCGCCAGGGCAGCAGCCGGGAGTCCTGGAAGACCACCGACACCCGCTCCGGGGCGGTGAGCTGTCCGCTGCCGACGACCTCGTGGTCGAGGTGGGCGACCGCCCGCAGCAGGGTGCTCTTGCCGGACCCGCTGTGCCCGAGGAGGGCCACGAACTGGCCGGCGGGGATGTCCAGGTCGATGCCGTCGAGAACCGTGCGGGCCTCGAACGAGCGTGTCAGGCCGCGTAGTTGGACGGCGGCGGAGCGGGTCAGCTGCTCAGTGTGCGGCGCCACGACAGCACCCTCCGTTCGATGAGACGGACCGCGGTGTCGGAGAGGAGACCGAAGACGCCGTAGATGAGGAGGCCGACGAGGATGACGTCCGACTGGCCGTAGTTCTGGGCCTGGAACATCATGTAACCGAGGCCGCTCGTGGCGTTGATCTGCTCCAGGACCACCAGTCCCAGCCAGGAGCCGGTCACCCCGAGCCGGAGTCCCACGAAGAATCCGGGCAGGGCGCCGGGGATCACGATCTGCCGGATGAACTGGACCTTCGACAGGCCCTGCACCTCGGCGAGTTCGACGAACCGGTGGTCGATGCCGGACAGCGCGGCATGCGTGTTGAGGTAGATCGGGATGTAGACGACGATGGCGATGATCGCGATCTTGAAGGTCTCGCCGATGCCCAGCCAGAGGATGAACAGCGGGATCAGACCGAGGGTCGGGATCGCCCGGTTGAGCTGCACGGTCCCGTCGATCAGGGCCTCCCCGGACCGGGTCAGACCCGAGGCCAGCGCGAGCGTCACCCCGGCGGTCAGGCCGATCGCGAAGCCGTAGGCGGCGCGCTCCAGCGAGGTGAGGACGTCGGTGGTCAGCGTTCCGTCGGTCCACAGGTTCACGCCGGTCCGCAGCACCGTCCAGGGCGCGGGGATCGCCCCGGTGTCCAGCTGCCCGGCGGCCGAGGCGGCGGCCCACAAGGCGATGAGCAGCAGGGGCCCGACGAGCCGGGAGGCGGGCCACGGTTTGCCGGGGGCGAGTCCACGGCGTCGTCGTCGGCGGCGGACCCGAGGACCGTCGTCGGCGGTGACGGCGACGGCGGGGACCGTGGTCGCGGTCGCGGTCGTGTCGGTGGTGGTCGTGCTCGTGCTTGCGCTGGTGGTCATGGCGGTCAACTCCGGTACTCGGCTGCCACGGACTTGGCGGCGATGCCCTCGAAGCGGTGGTCGAACAGCGAGGAGACGTCGAACTTCTTCACGAAGCCGCCCTCCGCGAGGAGGTCCGCGGTCTCCTGCTCCCACTTGATGGCCTCGTCCCAACTCGGCGGGAACAGCGGCTTGTTGGCGAGCGCGGTGATCGACTGGGCCTGGTCGAGGGTCAGGTTCTGCGTCTTGACGTAGAACTCCTCGTTCCAGGCGTCCGGGTTCTCGTAGCTCCACACCAGGCCCTGCGCCCACTGCGGGATGTACGCGGCGACGGCGGCGGCCTTCGCCTTGTCGTTCAGCACGGACGCCGGCGCCCACAACAGGCTGAGCAGGTCGACGACGTCGGTGGTGATGATCCGGGCGCCCTTGGACTCGTACTGCTTGAGGTAGGCGGGCGACTGGGTGTTGCCGAGCGGGGCGATGTCCACCTGGCCCGACTGAAGGGCGGTGAGGAACTGGTTGCTGGTCAGCGGCACCAGCTTCACGTCGTCGTACTTCAGGCCGGCCTTCTTCAGCGCCCGCAGCAGGACGACGCCCTGCGCCTGCCCCTGCGAGAACGCCAGCTTCTTCCCGCGGAAGTCGTCGACGGTCTTGATGTCGCTGCCCGGCTTGGTGGCGAAGACGTAGTTCGGCTTGCGGGTGATGTTGATCGCGACGATTTTCGCGTCGAAGCCCTGGTAATGCGCCTGGATCGGCGGAATGCCCGCGTTGTTGGCGACGTCCAGGGACTTCGCGCGGAAGGCGTTGATGACGTCGGGACCGGCCCCGATGTTCAGCCAGTTCGACACCGTGAAGGGCAGTTCGGGCAGCTTCGCCAGCTTCAGCTGCAACTGCTGCGCGCCCTGGTAGGAGGCGATCTTCAGGCTCGTGCCGGCGGGCACCTTGTCGGCGAGCGGGGCCGTGGAGGCGCCCTCGCCACCGGTGGCGGCACTGCTCTCGGCGCAGCCGCTGAGCCCGGCGACACCGGCGGCGGCGCCCAGCAGGGAGGCGAGGAAGAGACGCCGGTCGACACCGGGCGTACGGGAAACAGGCACGGGAGAACCCCCAGGGGAAAACGGAGACAAGGCAGGCGGAAGCCGGCGGAGGAAAGCGGGTGTGGCAGAGGCCGCAAGGGCCTGCGGGAATCGTGAGGAATTCGCAAGAAGTCCGCAGGAGATCCACAGGAGATCCGCAGGGAATCTGCAACAAGACCGAAACGAAGCCTGCGACTAAAGGCAGGAGAAGGGCGCGCTCCCGGCGCGCCGGGGCGTCAGCAACAGAAGGTGCGACAGCTCATGAGAAAGATGTTCCTGTCCACGTGTGGGGCCTGTCAACATTCGGAGTTTCTGAATTAACTCGGCTCAGGTGGGACACCCGCGGGACGCGGCCGGGACGAGGCCAGCGGATCCCGGTAGAGCACGTCCAGGGCCACCGCCCCGCCCGCCACGGCCAGCACGGAGTCGGGAAAGCTGCTCGGCGAGACGGCGGCGGAGCGCCCCGCCCCGACCTCGTCCCGCAGCGCGGCGAGGCAGTCCTCCCGGAACAGCACACCCACCTCGGTGACGACGACCCGCTCCGGATTGAGCACGTCCAGCAGCAGCCCGGCGGCCCGGCCCACCATCCGCGCCCGCTCCCGCAACAGCCGTACGGCCACCGGGTTCCCGGCCTGCGCCGCGGCGACCACATGCATCGGGTTCACCCCGTCGATCACCCCGGCCTGCCGGGCCCGCCGGCACAACGTCCGCTCGCTCAGCTCCACTTGGAGGCAGCCGACCCGGCCGCATGCGCAGGGCTCCGTGCCGCCGGCCAACGGCAGATGCGCGATGGCGCCCGCCTGCGAACGCGGCCCGTGGTGCACCTCGTCGTTCGTGGCGAACGCCGCGTCGACCACGTTCCCGACGAACAGATGCAGCACGCTCAGGTTGCCGCGCGCCTGCCCGAACAGCCGCTCCGCGTTGACCAACGCGCGGGCGTGTCCGTCCACCTGGACCGGCAGCCCGGTGTGCGCGCCGACCGCCTCCCGCACCGGCACGTCCCGCCACCCCAGCAGCGGATGCTCGACGACGGTCCCCGAATCGCTGTCCACCCAGCCACCCACGGCGACCCCCACCCCGAGGGCCCGGCAGCCGGGGGCGTCCCCCAGCAGCGCGCCGAGCCCGTCGGCGGCCCGCGCCAGCACCCCGGACGGTTCGAGCCGCCCCCGATGCTTCAACTCCCGCCGTGCCACCACCCGGCCGCGCAGATCCAGCAGCGACACGGTCGTGTAGGGCACCGCCACATGCACCCCGCCCACCACGAACCGTGAGTCGTCCAGATCCACGGGAACGTGCGGCCGACCCACCCCGTTGCTGCGCCGGGGCACCGCCGCCTCCCGGAGCAGCCCGAGCCCGGTGAGCCGGGCACAGTGGTCGGTGACGGAAGCGGGGGACAGCCCGGTGAGCCGGGCGATGGTGGAGCGCGCGACCGGCCCGTGCTCCAGCACGGACCGCAGGATCACGCTGGCGCTGGTACGCCGCCGGTCGCTGTCGGCGACCCGGGTGACGGGAGAGGGCGGGGCGGGAGGAGCCGCGGTACGGGGCATGGGGAACTTCCTCGGAAGTCGGGAGCCGGTCCGACACTGCGCCGTCTGTGGAGCGCGGCGCGCCGGATGATCGGCTCCGCCCGCCTCACACCGGAGGGCGACAGGCGGCCGCGCCCACGCGTCGCAGGTCGACATGGCGACGCGACGAGAAGTTCAGGGCCTGGGCCTGGGCAACCATGGCTCGAAGCTAGCAAAGGGGCTCGGCCCTGCCCAGATGGCGACCGACGGGCGAGACGGCCCGCCGTTCGGTTGGCGAAAACCTACAGAGACCGCCCGGGGCACCCGCGTATCCCGGACCACTCCACCTCAGTGACCAGGGTCACCTCGTACCGCGTGTAACCCCCACCCTTTGTCAGGAGCCCACCAACCTCCGGTTCGACCGTTTGTCGACCGCGGACGGTGATCGCCCCGACCGCCCTGGGATAGCGTCGCCGTGTCCCGTCCGTCCCGATCTCGCGGAGTCCCCATGAGCACCGCCGCCGTCACCCCCGCTCGTCCCGGAATGGTCCTCGCCGACCTCCTCCCCGCTTCCCGTGTCCGGGACATCGCGCTCGTGCTCGGCGGTGCCGCGCTCACCGGCCTCGCGGCCCAGATCGCGGTCCCGGTCCCCGGCTCCCCGGTCCCGGTGACCGGCCAGACCTTCGCCGCGCTGCTCGTCGGCACCACCCTCGGCGTCCGCCGAGGCGTCTCCTCCCTCGCCGTCTACGCGGTGGCCGGTCTCGCCGGTGTGCCGTGGTTCGCGAACGGCAGCTCCGGCGTCTCCGTCTCCTTCGGCTACATCCTCGGGATGATCCTCGCGACCGCCGCCGTGGGCGCCCTGGCCCGCCGGGGCGCCGACCGCTCCGTGCTGCGCATGGCGGGCACGATGCTGCTGGGCGAGGCGATCATCTACCTCGTCGGCGTCCCGTACCTGGCCTACGCCGCCGACATGAGCGCCTCCGCCGCGATCGCGGCCGGCCTCACGCCGTTCCTGATCGGCGACGCCGTCAAGGCGGCCCTGGCGATGGGCCTGCTCCCGACGGCCTGGAAGCTCGTCAAGGAGTAACCGCCCCCAGGCGATGACGAAGGGGTTCGCCGGGCCGGGTCGCGTCACGCGACCCGGCCCGGCGAACCCCTTTCGCGTGGGGCCCGGTCAGCTCTCCCGCCGCTCCGGCCGCCGCTGGGACCACCACAGTCCGGCCGCGCCCGCCGCGAGCAGTGCGCCTCCGGCCGCGCCGAGCGGCAACACGTCCCGCCCGACACCGGTCTTGGGCAGTTCGTCGCCACCGGGACCCACCGGCGTGTTGTCGGTGCCGAGGAGCAGCGGAGTGGCGGGCGCGTTCGGCGACGGGTTCGTCGTACCGAACGGCACCGGGCCCTGCTGCCAGAACGTCTTCTTCCCGTCGGCGGTCTGGACGGGCAGACAGATCTTCCCGGTCTTGCTCAGGTCGAAGGTCGCGTCGACGGCGTACGACTTCGACGCCCCGGCCGCGAGATTGTCGATGGGGCAGGAGAAACCGCTGTTGGATCCCTCCGGGAGATCTTTCTCCGCGATGGCGTCACACCCCTGAACGCTTTTGACTGCAAGGCCGTCGAAACCGACGACCAAAAGCCTTATCTGTCCGCTGTCCTTGGTCCCCTCGTTCTTCACCGTGGCGGTGATCGCCGTTTTCCCGGAACTGTTGTCGACCGAGATCCGCTCCGGCAGTGTCGTCGTCGTCTTCACGCCCGCGGGCGCCTCGTCGACGGGCTTTCCCCCCTTGCCGCTCCCCGGCCCCTGATCGTCCGCCCCGGCGGGGAAGGAAAGGATCAACACCGCCGAGAAAGATGCCACGACCAGCGATCCGGCGACGGTCGTCGCACGACGAGAACTCATGTTCGCCCCCCTTGGCTGCGCCTGAATTCGCAGTACTGGAAGAGGTACCACAAGATTTCTCCACACTATGCTGATAGGGCCGTAAGTGTGACTATTGTGTTCCGGAGCCGGGCAATGGAGGGGGTGCAGCGGATTGCCGGTAAATGCGGGAAACGCAGAGAATCCGGGGAATGCAGGGAGCGCAGGTAATACGGGGAACGCGGGGGGTGCGGGGAGTGCAGGGAATACCGGGAGCGGTGGTTTCTCCGGGTTACTGGTGACGGGGCGCTACCGGCTGGTCGAGAGTATCGGCCAGGGGGGAATGGGGCGCGTGTGGCGAGCCACCGACGAGGTGCTCGACCGGCAGGTCGCGGTGAAGGAGATGCGCATCGACGGCCTCGACTCGGAGGACACCCGCACCCGCCGCGAACGCACCCTGCGCGAGGCCAGGGCCACCGCCCGCATCGACCATCCCAACGTGGTGCGCGTCTACGACGTCGTCGACGAGGGTGAACGCCTGTGGATCGTCATGGAGTTGGTGGCCGGCCGCTCCCTCGAACGGATCATGGCCGAGGAAGGCCCGCTGGGCCCACGTGAAACCGCCCGGATCGGCCTGGGCCTGGTCACGGCCCTGCGCCAGGTGCACGCGAGGGGAGTACTGCACCGCGACATCAAACCGGGCAACGTGCTGGTGGAAAGCGGAGGGAGCGGGGGGAGCGGGGGGAGCGGGGGGAGCGGAGAGAGCGGAGAGAGCCGGGGAGGCGTGGGCAACGGGGAGACCGGCGTCCGACGGATCGTCCTCACCGACTTCGGCATCGCCGCGATCCAGGACACGAAGGCGTTGACCATGGTCGGCATGCTGGTCGGCTCCCCGGACTACATGGCCCCCGAGCGCATCTCGGGCCACCCGCAGGGCCCGCCCTCCGACGTGTGGTCCCTGGGCGCGACCCTCTGCGCCGCCCTGGCCGGCCACTCGCCCTTCTCCCGGCACACCACCCTGGCGACTTTGCACGCGGTCCTCTACGAGGAGCCCCGACTCCCTTCCAACGCCGGCCCGTTGTACGACATCCTCACCGCTCTCCTGGCAAAGGAACCCACCGCCCGCCCCACCCTCACCGACCTGGAATCCACCCTTGCGCGCATAGCCTTCCCGCCGCTCGCACCGACGCCGGCGGAGGACGTGGAGGTGGAGGCGGAGGTGGTAGTGGAGGAGGAGGCGGAGGTGGTAGTGGAGGAGGAGGGAGTAGAGGAGGGAGCGGAGACCGGCGATGCCGACAGCGGGGAGGAGGGCGCGGGGATCGCGGGGATCGCGGGGGCTGACGGGATCGAGGAGGCCAGGGGGGCGTCAGGGGGTCGAGGGCCGGAACCGCGCTCGGACGTGGGGGAGTTGCCACTGCGGGAATCGCCGACTCGCGCACTCCTGAACCCCATCAAGGCGCCCTACTCGCCCCATCCGCCCCGCTCGCCCGACGAACCCCCTGTGGCCGCCGGTGCTTCCGCCGGTGCTTCCGCAGGTGCCTCCATCGGTGCCTCCGCCGAGGCCTCCAGCGAAGCGGCCTCGGAGATGCGCTCGGAGTCGGGCTCCGAACCTCCGTCCCCCAGCCCGCCGGGAACCCCGCCCTCGCGCTCCGGCATCTCGCTCGCCCGCTCCCAAGCGGTGACGGAACGCAACCCGGCCCCGCACGCGGCCTCGCACCAGGCCTCGCACTCGTCGCCGACCCGTCGAGCGGGCCTGCCACCCGGTGGTGAGCTGCCCGGTCCGGCTGTCCCGGCCACTTCCGCCGAACGCCGTACGAGGGGCTGGGCGAGGGGCTGGACGGGGCGCCGGACCGGCGTGGTCGCCACCGTCGGTGTCGTCGTCGTGGCCACGGTCCTCGCGATCGTGCTGGCATCGGCCCCCGGCTCGCACGACGGCGACGACCAGGCAGACGGCTCCTCGCCCAATCCGTCCGCGGTCGCCGGTTCGAGCTCCGGTACTGGCACCGGCACCGGTTCTGGATCCGATTCCGGC
Source organism: Streptomyces sp. NBC_00016 (assembly GCF_045040885.1). Classification (NCBI taxonomy): domain Bacteria; kingdom Bacillati; phylum Actinomycetota; class Actinomycetes; order Kitasatosporales; family Streptomycetaceae; genus Streptomyces; species Streptomyces sp. NBC_00016. The sequence continues at coordinate 6,407,815 of NZ_CP108304.1, forward strand.
TCCGGTCCTACTCCCTCGGTGTCGCCCACGGTCGAGGGGACGTTCAGGCCCCCGAGCCTGCCCCCGGGCACGCACCAGGAGGCCGGAGGCTTCGCGTGGGCGACGCCCAAGGGCTGGCGGCGGGACGTGAAGACGGGAGCGGAGGTGCACTACACGTCACCCGACGGCAGCCAGGAGCTCGTCGCCAAGTCCTCCCTGGCACGGGGCGACCTGATGGACACCTGGCGGACCTCCGAACGGAACGCCCACCAGGGCCGGGACTACAGCAAGATCCGCCTTGAGGAGACGACGTTCCGAGGCCGGCCTGCGGTCGTCTGGGAGTACACCTTCACACTCCAGGGCACCCCCTGGCACGCCCGGCTCCTGGGCTTCAACGAGAGCGGGAAGTCGTACCAGATCAACACCTGGTACCAGCCCGCGGCCGAGGCGGCGGCCCTGAAGACGTACGAGAAGGTCAAGGACAGCTTCACCGTGATGTGACGTGACGAAGGCGATGACGACGAGAAGGGGCCCGCCGAAGCGGACCCCTTCCATCGGCCTCCGAGCGGAGCTACTCGACTTCGCGCCCGGCCGTGCCGGCGCCGGCGCCGGCGCCAGTGACCGAGGCAGAGTCAGAGGCGGGGGCGGGGGCAGTAGCCCCGGCCCCGGCCTTGGCCTTGGCCATGGCCTTGACCCGGCCCTCCTTCAGGAAGGCGACGGCGACCACGAGGGCGGCGACGAGCAGCGACAGCAGCACGGTCGTCCGCCCGCTGCTCTCCCCCTCGGTGTCGGTCAGCATGTAACCGAGCACGAAGACGATCAGCGCGGCCGTCGCCCAGGTCAGATACGGGTACAGCCACATCTTCACGACCAGCTTCTCCGGCGACTCGGCCTGGATGATCTTCCGCATCCGCAGCTGCGAGAAGCAGATCACGAGCCAGACGAACAGGGCCACGGCGCCGCTGGAGTTCACGAGGAAGAGGAAGACGGAGTCCGGGAACTTGTAGTTGAAGAAGACGGCGACGAACCCGAACGTCACCGAGGCGACGATCGCGGCGAGAGGAACACCACGGCTCGTCGTCCGGGCGAAGATCTTCGGCGCGTCACCCCGCTCGCCGAGCGAGAAGGCCATGCGGGAGGCCGTGTAGAGGCCGGAGTTGAGACAGGACAGCACCGACGTCAGCACGATGAAGTTCATGATCTGACCGGCGTGCGCGATCCCGAGGGAGTCGAGGGCGGCCACGTAGGAGCCCTGCTCCTTGATGGCCGCGTCGTCCCAGGGCAGCAGCGTGACGACGACGAAGATCGAACCGAGGTAGAAGACGCCGATACGCCAGATGATGCTGTTCGTGGACTTCGTCACGGCACGCTGCGGGTTCTCGGACTCGCCGGCCGCGAGGGTGGCGATCTCACTGCCCATGAAGGAGAAGACGACGAGCAGCACACCGGTGAGGATGGCGCCGGGTCCGTTGGGCAGGAAGCCGCCGTGTTCGGTGAGGTTGCCGAGTCCCGCCTTGTCGCTGTCGACACCGGGCAGCACGCCGAAAACGGCGAGCCCGCCGACGACGATGAAGGCGCCGATCGCGACGACCTTGATCCCGGCGAACCAGAACTCGAACTCGCCGTAGGACCCGACGGAGACGAGGTTGGTGGCGGTCAGCACCACCATCACGATGAGCGCCCATCCCCACTGCGGTACGCCGGGCATCCATCCTTCGAGGATCTTGGCCCCCGCGGTGGCCTCCACCGCGAGCACGACGACCCAGAAGAACCAGTAGAGCCAGCCGATGGAGAAACCGGCCCAGCGGCCGAGCGCCCGGTCGGCGTGGGCGGAGAACGAACCGGAGGTCGGATTGGCCGCGGACATCTCGCCGAGCATCCGCATCACCAGCACCACGAGCGTGCCGACGAGAGCGTAGGACAGCAGAATGCCCGGCCCGGCGGTGGCGATACCGGTACTGGAACCGACGAACAATCCGGCTCCGATGACCCCGCCGATAGCGATCATCGACAGATGCCGGTTCTTGAGCCCTGCCTGAAGTCCGGATCCGGATCCGGTTCCGGGTTCTCCGGAACCTCCGGGGCCGCGGTCGGCCTTGGTGAGGGTCGGCTGCGAAGTCATGAGGATGGTTTTCCTTTGCGCCGCGTGAGGGGAATCAGGTGCGTCGTGCGTGGGGGGCGTACGAGCCGGTCCAGTGAATCCGAGGTGAATGAATTCGGGAACCTATGATTCCAGATCGTTACTTGAGGTTTTCCTGAGCTTCGATGGGGTTACTCGCAGTTTTCGGACGCGGCACCCGGCGCTGCTACCCCGCAACACTCGTGTCACACTCATCCCATGCGCGTGTATCTCGGCTCGGACCATGCCGGCTTCGAACTCAAGAACCACCTCGTCGAATGGCTCAAGGCGGCGGGTCACGACCCGGTCGACTGCGGGCCCCACATCTACGACGCCCAGGACGACTACCCGCCGTTCTGCCTCCGCGCCGCGGAGCGGACGGCCGCGGACCCCGAGTCCCTCGGCATCGTGATCGGCGGCTCCGGCAACGGCGAGCAGATCGCGGCGAACAAGGTGAAGGGCGTTCGTGCCGCCCTGGCCTGGAGCGAGGAGACCGCGTCCCTCGGCCGCCAGCACAACAACGCCAACGTCGTCGCGGTCGGCTCCCGCATGCACACCCAGGACGAGGCGACGAAGTTCGTCGAGACCTTCCTCGCCACCCCGTTCTCCGAGGACGAACGCCACATCCGCCGCATCGACATGCTGTCGTCGTACGAGACCACAGGCGACCTCCCGGCAATCCCGCCCCACCACCCCCAGCAGTAGACCGCGGACGAACCCTCACTCGGCGACGAAGCCTCGGCGAGGCTCACCGGGGTCGGGGAGGCGAGGCTCCGCCGGGGGGCGGAGAGCAAAGCCGCGCCGGGGTGGAGAGACGAAGCCCCACCGGGGGCGGAGAGGCAAAGCGCCGCCGGGGCGCAGGGGTAAAGCCCTGCCCGGGGTGCAGGGGTAAAGCCCTGCCCGGGGTGCAGGGGTAAAGCCCTGCCCGGGGTGCAGGGGGCGGAGCCCCCGCGGGGTCCGGGGCGGAGCCCCGGACCTCCACCTCTCACCCGACCGAGTCGGGTGGGTGGGTGGGCGAGGGGTCGGGGCGCAGCCCCGCGTGGGTGACCTGTCACCTGACCGAGTCGAGTGGGTGGGTGGGCGAGCGAGGGGTCGGGGCGCAGCCCCGGCGTGGGTGACCTGTCAACTGACCGAGTCGGGTGGGCGGGTGGGAAAGAGAAGGAGACCCCGGTGCCGGAAGGGCACACGATTCACCGACTGGCGCAGGACTACGCCCGCTTCACCCACCACCCCCTCCAAATAACCAGCCCCCAGGGCAAGTTCACCGACGCCGCCGCCCTCCTCACCGGCACCCCCCTCACCCACACCGAGGCCCACGGCAAACACCTCTTCCTCGGCTTCACCGGCGACCGGTGGATCCACATCCACCTGGGCCTCTTCGGCAAGGTCACCTTCGGCCCGGCCCCCGCGCCACCGCCCACGGACACTGTCCGTCTCCGCCTCGCCGACCCCACCTCCTATGTGGACCTCCGAGGCCCCACCACCTGCGCCCTGATCACGGGCGACGAGAAGCAGGCGATACACGCCCGCCTCGGCGCCGACCCCCTCCGCGCCGACGCCGACCCCCAGGCCGCGTACACCCGCGTCTCCCGCAGCCGTACGACGATCGCCGCCCTCCTCATGGACCAGAAGATCATCGCCGGCGTCGGCAACGTCTACCGGGCCGAGGTCCTCTTCCGGCACCGCATCGACCCGTACCGCGCGGGCAGGGACATCACCCCCACCGAGTGGGACGCGATCTGGGCCGACCTGGTCGTCCTGATGCGCGAGGGCGTCCGCAACAACCGCATCGACACGGTCCGCCCGCAGCACACCCCGGAAGCGATGGGCCGCCCGCCGCGCGTCGACGACCACGGCGGCGAGGTGTACGTCTACCGCCGTACCCACCAGCCCTGCCACCTCTGCGGCGACGCCGTCCGCACCGCCGACCTCGCCGCCCGCAACCTCTTCTGGTGCCCGACCTGCCAGAAGAACTGACCGCGCGGCCCCGTCAGAAGCGGACCGTCAGAAGCGGACCGTCAGAACCCGTGCGGCAGCCAAGGGGCGGCGGTCGCCCCGAACCCGACAGAGGCCTCCGTCAGCGCGCCCTGCCGCAGCTCCCGCACCCGCCCGGCCCCCGCCAGCGAGGCCAGGCTGACACCCCCGAGATACGCCGCCCCCAACTCCCTTACGGACAGCGCGAGATCGGCGGCGTCGGAGGTGCGCCCGCACACCGCGCCCTTGGCATCCCCCGACAGCCGCCAACGCCCGGAGTTCCAGGGGCAGAAGGCGTCCTCGACGTCCAACACCACGTCCACCGGCGCCTGATACGTCCGCGCTTCGAGCGCCGCGCCCACGTCCACCGGCCGCACGTACAACGAGTCCCGCACCCGCAGCTCGCACCGCCGGATGTCGGAGACGAGATGCTGCCACGCCTCGTCCATCGGCCGCCCCCGCACCTTCAGCGAGGTCGTGAGGTCGATCCCGAACAGGAACCGCCACAGCGCCGCCTCCGACACCGGATCGACCCCCACCAGGTCCTGGAGCCGTACCTGCCCGTTGTGCCCGCTGTCCCGCCACTCGGACCGCACCCGGTAGCGGACGTACCCGGTGACCTCCCCGTCCCGCGCGGCGAGCACGCACTGGAGCGGCGACGCCCCGCCCCGCTCGCTCTCCGGATCGAGCAGCCCCAGCCGCTCCCAGCCGGGCCGGCGCGCGAGCATCCCGGCCCGGGCGGGCACGGTCCGCGCGTACACCGCCTCGCACACCTCGAGCTCCGCGCCGGGGTCGACGTACCGCAGCCGTACGTCGTCCGTGCCGGCCGGGACGGACAGCCGTACCCGACTGGTGTCGATCTCGGCGTGCAGTCCGAAGGTCGCGGCGGCGTACCCGAACCGTCCGTAGATGTCCGGTTCGGAGGCGGTGAGGATCGCGAGCGGCTCGCCCCACGCCCGCACATCGTCCAGCTGTCGCCGCATCATCGACGTCAGCACCCCGCGCCGCCGGTGGGTCGCGCTCACGCCGACCATCGTCACGCCCGCCGCGGGCACCGAGGCCCCGCCCGGTACCGTCAGCCGGAAGTCGTACGCTCCCGCCGTGGCGACGCACCGGTCGCCGTCCCACACGCCCAGGGAGCGCTCGTACGAGGTGAGCGCCCTGAAAAGCTCCCGTTCCTCGGTCGATTCCCCGATCCCGCCGAAGGCACGCAGGAGGGTGTCGTACCACTCGTCCCATTCGTCCCGGCGCAGCACTCGTGGTTCCTGCGACTCCCGCATCTCCCGCACCTTCCGCTTTTCCCGGCGCTCGGCCGCGGAAGAGGTCGCACGGCCCGTCGCCTCACTCGTCATGGACTCATGCCTAGCAGTCCAATGCGGGACGAGCCAGCCAATTTCTCCCTCCTCGGGGCGCGAGCGCTTTCCGTGAAGTTCACTGTGAAGTTGAGCCTCGGAGGGGGGACAAGTGGGACCTCCCGTGCCAAGCGGCGGGTTCGATGGATAGGGTCCCGAACTAATGGCAGTAGGACGGCAGCGGCGCGCGGAAGCCGAGACGTTGACGGCCCGGTTGAAGCACTTGATGCACCGGGTCCGCACCGGCCTGCGCAGAAGCGCCGTGGACTACTTCCGCGGCGACGGTTCGGACTGGATCGCGCTGGCGTTCCTGCTGCTCACGGTTCCGCTGATCGCCGTCACCACACTCGCCAACTCGGTCTGGTGCTCACCGGCCGCCCTGGTCCTGCCGATCGTCGCCGGCGGACTGCTGCTGCGCCCGTCGAGCCTGCTCGGCCTGTACGCCGCGGCTGCCACGGCCCTCATCGTGGAGTCGGTGCAACTGGGCCCGTACACGGAGGGCCCGTCCAGAGTCACCCCCGGCGTGGTCCTGGTCGTCGCAGCATGCGGTTTCTTCGGACTGCTCATCGCCCAGTTCCGCAGCCGGGTCGGCGTGCCCTGGCGGCGCGGCGGCACCATGCTCTTCGACCTGCGCGAACGCATCCGGGTGCAGAGCAAGCTGCCGAGCCTGCCGCACGGCTGGCACCGCGAGATGGCGCTGCGGCCGGCGGGGGGCCAGTCGTTCTCCGGTGACTTCGTCGTCGCCGCGCGGACGAACGGCGGCCGCACCATGGAGGTCGTCCTCACGGACGTCTCCGGCAAGGGCATGGACGCCGGTTCGCGAGCGCTGCTGCTGTCGGGCGCCTTCGGCGGCCTGCTCGGCTCGCTGCCGCCGCACGCCTTCCTCCCGGCCGCCAACGGCTATCTGCTCCGCCAGGACTGGGACGAGGGCTTCGCGACCTCCATCCACCTGGTCCTCGACCTCGACTCCGGCGACTACGAGCTCTACTCGGCCGGCCATCCGCCGGGCCTCCAGCTCAGCGCGGGCAGTGGCCGCTGGGAGGAGAAGGCCGCCGAGGGCCCCCTCCTCGGGGTGTACGACGGCGCCCAGTTCGATCCCGTGAAGGGTTCGCTGCGCCCCGGCGATGTGCTGATGCTCTTCACCGACGGCCTGGTGGAGACCTCCGACCGGGACATCGTCGAGGGCATCGACCGTCTCACCGGCGAGGCCGACCGGTACGTGGCCGGCGGCTTCCAGGGCGCCGCCTGGCACCTGATCGAGGCGGTGGCGAAGGACGTCAACGACGACCGCGCCCTGCTGCTGGTCTGCCGCGAGGGCCCGACGTCCCAGTCGGCCCCCCTGTCCTGAGCTCTCCCGAACCCTCCTGAGCTCTACCGAACCGTCCTGAGCTCCGCCGGGGCTCCCGACACCCCCGAGGGGGCCATCCACGATGCTCACCCTGCCCGAGGTCGAGAGCCTCGCCCGCGCCGCCCACCAGGGACAGACCGACAAGGCGGGCCGGCCCTACGCCGAGCACCTCCAGGCGGTCGCCGAGGGCGTACGCGCGCGGGGCGGCGACGTCGATCAGATCGCGGCCGCCTGGCTGCACGACGCCGTCGAGGACGACGCCCTGTCCGAGACCTGGCTGGCCGAGGCGGCGCTGAGCGACCGTACGAAGGCCGTCGTCCTGGCGGTCACCAAACGGGCGGGGGAGACGCAGGAGGCGTACGCGGGGCGCATCCTGGCCACGCCGGGCGCGTTGCTGGTGAAGGAGGCGGACCTGGCGCACAACGCGGACCCGGCGCGGCTCGCGGTCCTGGACGCACCGACCCGGGCGCGGCTGACCGAGAAGTACGCACGGATGCGCGCGCTCCTCGGTCTCACGGCCCGGCGGGACGAGGGCGTCTAGCCCGCGACGTCCGCCGGCTGCTCCTGCTGTCCCCGGACGCCGGGCTTCTGCCGCTGCTCGGCCTTCTCGCTCTTGCCTTCGGCCTTCTCGCGCTCGCGGGCAAGTTCGGCGGGGTCCCGCTTGAAGGCCCAGTCCATCTTCGGTTCCATCACGCACCGCAGCACCCGCCGCACGGGCGCGGTGCACAACAGGGTGACGGCCGCGGCCGCGGCGACCGTGGCGGCGATCTCCCCGAGCGGGCGGTGCAGCGCGGGGTGATCGAACCAGCCGCGGTAGTCGGCGGTCTTGAGCAGCAGGCCGTGCGTCAGATAGCCGTAGAGCGTGCCCGCGCCGAGCGCCGTGAACCACATCGTGCGCCCCGGCACCCAGGAGAGGAAGCAGGCGGTCAGCAGCAGGGAGCAGCCGAACAGGGCGAGCTGCATGACGGGACCGACCCACCACGGGACGCCCAGCTCCTGTGCGGAGTTGCGGTGGTAGAGCCATCCGCTGTTCATCCGCGGCACCGCCCACCAGGCGAAGGCCAGTGCGAAGGCGAACACCGGCACCGCCGCGATCCGGAACGAGCGCCGGCGCACCAGTGCGAAGTGCTCCGGCTTCAGGATCAGTCCCAGCACGAAGAACGGCAGGAACTGAAGGACGCGCGGGAGGTCCAGGTCACCACCGATGTTCGGGGTGGCGGACGCCAGCATGGCGATGCCCAGCGCGAGGGGCAGCGGATACCGGACCAGCTTCCAGAGGGGCGTGGTCAGCCGCCAGATGAACAGTGCGCACAGGAACCAGGTCAGGTAGTAGGGGTCGAGCAGACTGATGTCCTGGGGGGAGCCGTCGACGTACGTCTTCAGGAGCGGGTAGGCGGTCTCGAAGACGATGTACGGCACGACGATGCCCGTCACCAGCCGCTTGAGCTTGCCGGGGCTGCCGTCGAAACTGCGGGAGAAGAAGCCGGAGATGACGATGAAGGCCGGCATGTGGAAGGTGTACACCAGCACATACGCCGCCGTGAGCACCCGGCTGTCGCCCTTCAGCGGCTCCCAGGTGTGTCCCATGGCCACCAGCACGATCGCCAGGTACTTCGCGTTGTCGAAGAACGCGTCGCGCTTCGCGGCGGGCCGCGGGGACGGCCGTCCGACGGATCTGTCCCTCGACTGGTCGTGCTGGTCGAGCTGGTCGTGCTGATCGTTCTGGTTCTGGGGCGAGCGGGGGCTCGGAACGAGAGACGAGGCGGCGTGGAACATTTGAGGCACCCTAGCGTCGCGCGCGCGTATTCGTAAAACGCCCCAGGTCATTCCTTGTTATTGCCCTGAGGATTGCCTGCCGCATTGGCCCCGGGGGGTGGTGGCCGGGTGGTGGCCACAGTGCGCATCCGGCCTTGATGTCACGATTCATCCCGACTAAAAGGTGCATAACGCCGGTTGTGCACCTGTAGTTGATCGGGCTGCGGCCATAATTCGAATTACCTGCGCAGGCGTTGTGTGGACACGGCAACGAACTGCCCCAATTCCCTGTGCGGGTACGCCCTCGAATTGCTGTGCGCCGCACCCCCGGCCGGACGCGTCCGCGCGATGATGTGTCACGGGCCGCATAGGGAGGCCCCGTTGGTGGCACGATGGTCTCGGGAGTGCGGACCGACCGAGGGTGTGTGATCAGTTGTGGCCATTTCACTGTCAGTGGTGCTGCTGTTGGCGATCATCCTGGTGGTGCTCATCCGGGGAGGGTCGATCAAGGCGGGGCCGGCGATAGTCGCGATCCTGTTCGGCTTCTTTCTCGCCTCGACCGGCATGGCCCCGTCGATCAACCGCTTCCTCGACTCCCTCGCGGACACCATCAACTCGATCAGCTTCTGAGGCCCGCCCCCGCGTGTCCGGGCGGGCGCCCGAACACGACGAGGGCCGGGTCGGAGAAGTGATCTCCGACCCGGCCCGGGCCGTACAGAGCGGGCGACGGGAATCGAACCCGCGTAGCTAGTTTGGAAGACTAGTGCTCTACCATTGAGCTACGCCCGCACATGACGCGCCGCAGGTCAGCGACCGCGGCACTGCAGGCATCGTAGCGGGTCGGCACCCTGCCGCGCACACCCCGTTTCCCGGGCCCGCCGCGGCGCGCCCCGAGGCTGGGTAAAAGCGGCGGTCAGGCGGCCTGCGGGCATGTACCCTACGTGTCGCACCAGACGGGGTGTGGCGCAGCTTGGTAGCGCGTCCGCTTTGGGAGCGGAAGGCCGTGGGTTCAAATCCCGCCACCCCGACCAACGACCGGCCGTGAGCGGCCACCGAACCGGCCGGTACGGCCATCACCGGCCACCGACCCGGCCATCGGCGGCCACCGAACGGCCATCACCGGCCATCACCGGCCGTCAGCGGCCATCTGCGCGGTCACCTCGCTTGATCGCCTTTGGGGCGTGTCGTCGCTGCCGTTACTATGCAAGCTGCACGCCCGTATGCCTCATCCTCTGGTAGGTCCTCCGGGCGGCGAATCCGCGGGAGCCGGTCTGGCTCCTGCAGAAACCAAGAAGTCAGCCCCCAAGGAGACCGAACCGTGAAGAGCGCCGTGGAGACCCTGAACCCGACTCGGGTTCGGCTCAGCATCGAGGTGCCCTTCGAGGAGCTCAAGGACAGCCTCGACGCGGCGTACAAGAAGATCAACCAGCAGGTCACGGTGAAGGGCTTCCGCAAGGGCAAGATCCCCGCCCGGGTGATCGACCAGCGCTTCGGCCGTGGCGCCGTGCTGGAGGAGGCCGTCAACGACGCGCTGCCGAAGTTCTACACGGAGGCGGTCAACGAGGCCGAGATCGACGTCCTCGGCCAGCCCGAGGTCGACATCACGGAGCTGAAGGACGGCGAGACGCTGAACTTCACCGCCGAGGTCGACATCCGTCCTTCCCTCGAGCTCCCCGAGGACTTCTCCTCCATCGAGGTCGAGGTCGACGCCGTCGAGGTGTCCGAGGAGGACATCGACAAGGCGGTCGAGCAGCTCCGTGAGCGCTTCGCCTCGACCTCCCCGGTCGAGCGTGCCGCCGAGGACGGCGATGTCGTGACCGTCGACCTGGAGGCCAAGGTCGACGGCGAGATCCTCGAGGACGGCGTCGCCAGCGGCGTCTCCTACACCATCGGCTCCGGCGAGCTGCTGGAAGGCATCGACGAGGCCGTGAAGGGCCTGGAGGCCGGTGGCGAGGCCACCTTCACCTCCGAGCTCAAGGGCGGCTCGGCGGCCGGCAAGGAGGCCGAGGTCACCGTCAAGGTCACCCAGGTCGCCGCCCGCGAGCTCCCCGAGCTGGACGACGAGTTCGCGCAGCTCGCCTCCGAGTTCGACACCCTCGAGGAGCTCAAGGCGGACAGCCGCAAGCGCCTCGAGAACACGAAGCAGTACGACCAGGCCACGCAGGCCCAGGAGCGCGTCCTGGAGAAGCTGCTGGAGCTCGTCGAGGTGCCCGTCCCTGAGAAGCTGCTCGAGGACGAGGTCAACACCCGCAAGCACAACCTGGAGCACCACCAGCTCGGCCAGATGGGCCTGGACCTCGACAAGTACCTGGAGATCCAGGGCAAGACCGCCGAGGAGTTCGAGACCGAGACCCGTGAGGCCGCGGTCAAGGGCATCAAGACCCAGTTCGTGCTCGACGAGCTCGTCAAGCGCGAGAAGCTGAACGTCAACCAGGAGGAGCTCACCGAGCACCTCATGCGCCGTGCCGCCTCCTCCGGCATGTCCCCCGACCAGTTCGCCCAGGCGGTCGTCGAGGGCGGCCAGGTTCCGCTCCTGGTCGGCGAGGTCGCCCGCGGCAAGGCTCTGGCCACGGTCGTCGAGTCCGCCACGGTGAAGGACACCAACGGCGAGGTCATCGACCTGGACGACGAGGAAGAGGCCGAGGAGGACGCCGCCGAGGCGACGACCTCCGAGGAGAACACCGAGGCCTGAGCGGCCTCGCGTCACCTCTGACGCAGACATGAGGGGCCCCGGAGCGGTATGCGCTCCGGGGCCCCTCTGTCATGGGACGGCCGCGCAGGGCCGGCCGTGCGGGCATGGGCGCCATGGGCGGTCACGGAGCCGCCGGGGCCGCCACAGGCCACGACCGGCCCCAGGGCGGCCCGCCCGAGGCGGCAGACAGCCGGGGGGCGCGGGCCGGTGTGCGGGCCGGGTGTCGGCGTGCGGCTCCGGTGGGCCGCCATGGGCGCGACCGGTCGCGGGGCTGCCTGCGAGCCGGGGTCGGGGTGCGGCGGCGGCCCGGGCAACCCCGGTACGGCCTTCGCGGCGGCGTCGACGGCGGCCTGCAGGGCGGTCCGCCCGGGGGTGCGGGCCGGTGTGCGGGCCGGGTGTCGGGGTGCCGTTCCGCGCGGCGGCCCGGGTGGCGCCGGTGCGGCCTGCGTGGCGGCGAAGGCGCGGCCCCGCTGCGGGGCGCGACCGTCCGCGGACGGCCCGTGGCCGCCCATGGACGCGGGCCCTGCGTCTACGCCCCCGGCGAACACTCTCCTCTCCGGGATTCCCCGAAGGGACCCGCGCGTTAGGGTCCATGAGTACGAGGGCAGGGGACTCTCCGTTGCCCCCGGCAGTACACGTGAGACGGCCCGGCGCCGTCGTAAGACGAGCAGGTGGATACGTGACGAATCTGATGCCCACAGCCGCCGGCGACCCCATCGGTGGTGGCCTCGGCGACCAGGTCTACAACCGGCTGCTCGGCGAGCGGATCATCTTCCTCGGCCAGGCGGTCGACGACGACATCGCCAACAAGATCACCGCACAGCTGCTGCTCCTTGCCGCCGATCCGGACAAGGACATCTACCTGTACATCAACAGCCCCGGCGGCTCGATCACGGCCGGCATGGCGATCTACGACACGATGCAGTTCATCAAGAACGACGTGGTGACCATCGCCATGGGTCTCGCGGCCTCCATGGGGCAGTTCCTGCTCAGCGCGGGCACGCCCGGCAAGCGCTTCGCGCTGCCGAACGCCGAGATCCTGATCCACCAGCCCTCCGCGGGCCTGGCGGGCTCGGCCTCCGACATCAAGATCCACGCCGAGCGGCTGCTGCACACCAAGAAGCGCATGGCCGAGCTGACCTCCCAGCACACCGGCCAGACGGTCGAGCAGGTCACCCGCGACTCGGACCGCGACCGCTGGTTCGACGCGTTCGAGGCCAAGGAGTACGGCCTCATCGACGACGTCATCCCGACGGCGGCCGGCATGCCGGGCGGCGGCGGTACCGGGGCGGCCTGAGGACCACTGACGGCAGCAGGGCCACGCAGGGCGCTCCCCGGAGCCCCCTGAGTCCCTGAGCCCCTTCCGGAGTCTCCGGGAGCCCCCGGACCCCTGCGGAGTTCCGAAAGCCCTCAAGGGCCCCGGAGTTCCGAAAGCTCCCGGGAGCGCCCAGAGGCCCCCGGAGCGGGAGCTCCTCGGAGGTCCCTCGGGACTCCCGGACTTCCGGGGAAGCCTCACGGAGGCCCCCGCGGCTCCAGGAGTTCCGAGGAGGCCCCTGGGTGGCCCTCGGAGCCCCTCAGGGTCCCGCGAGGCCTTCCCGGGTCACCGAGGACCTCGGAAGCCGTCAGTGCCCCATCCAGCCCCTCCAGCCCACCGCCCCAGTCCTCTTTCCAGGAGACACCGTGAACGACTTCCCCGGCAGCGGCATCTACGCCCGCACCGAGGCCGAATACACCGGCCCTCGCGCCGAATCCCGCTACGTCATCCCGCGCTTCGTCGAGCGCACCTCGCAGGGCGTCCGTGAGTACGACCCGTACGCGAAGCTCTTCGAGGAGCGCGTGATCTTCCTCGGCGTGCAGATCGACGACGCCTCCGCCAACGACGTCATGGCGCAGCTGCTGTGCCTGGAGTCGATGGACCCGGACCGGGACATCTCGGTCTACATCAACAGCCCGGGCGGCTCCTTCACGGCGCTGACCGCGATCTACGACACGATGCAGTTCGTGAAGCCCGACATCCAGACGGTCTGCATGGGTCAGGCGGCCTCCGCCGCCGCGATCCTGCTGGCCGCCGGTACGCCGGGCAAGCGCATGGCCCTGCCGAACGCGCGCGTGCTGATCCACCAGCCGTACAGCGAGACGGGCCGCGGTCAGGTCTCCGACCTGGAGATCGCCGCCAACGAGATCCTCCGGATGCGCGCGCAGCTGGAGGACATGCTGGCCAAGCACTCGACCACGCCGATCGAGAAGATCCGCGAGGACATCGAGCGCGACAAGATCCTCACGGCCGAGGACGCGCTGGCGTACGGCCTGATCGACCAGATCATCTCCACCCGCAAGCTGAACAACAACTCGCTCGTTTGACGCACGGGGTCGTCCCGTTCGGGCCCCCCTCGGGGCGGTGTGACACGGTCCACGTCACAGTGAACCGTGCCAAGGGGGGCCCGAACGGGGGGCCAGGCAAGGTACCGTCGGAATAAGGCAGCACCAGGAGCCGCTGGATTCGTAAGCGTCCAGTCGTCTCCCAGGCGAAGGGGAAGCACACCGTGGCACGCATCGGTGACGGCGGCGATCTGCTCAAGTGCTCGTTCTGCGGCAAGAGCCAGAAGCAGGTCAAGAAGCTCATCGCAGGGCCCGGTGTGTACATCTGCGACGAGTGCATCGATCTCTGCAACGAGATCATCGAGGAAGAGCTCGCGGAGACGAGCGAGGTCCGCTGGGAGGAACTCCCGAAGCCGCGCGAGATCTACGAGTTCCTCGAGGGCTACGTGGTGGGCCAGGAGCCCGCCAAGAAGGCCCTGTCGGTAGCGGTGTACAACCACTACAAGCGCGTCCAGGCAGGTGAGAACGGCGGCGGCCAAAGCCGCGAGGACGCCATCGAGTTGGCGAAGTCCAACATCCTCCTGCTCGGCCCCACCGGCTCGGGCAAGACGCTCCTGGCACAGACCCTGGCGCGCATGCTGAACGTCCCGTTCGCGATCGCCGACGCCACGGCGCTGACCGAGGCGGGCTACGTCGGCGAGGACGTCGAGAACATCCTGCTGAAGCTGATCCAGGCCGCGGACTACGACGTCAAGAAGGCCGAGACCGGGATCATCTACATCGATGAGATCGACAAGGTCGCGCGGAAGAGCGAGAACCCCTCCATCACCCGTGACGTGTCGGGCGAGGGCGTGCAGCAGGCCCTGCTGAAGATCCTGGAGGGCACCACCGCCTCGGTCCCGCCGCAGGGCGGCCGCAAGCACCCGCACCAGGAGTTCATCCAGATCGACACGACGAACGTGCTGTTCATCGTGGGCGGTGCCTTCTCGGGCCTGGAGAAGATCATCGAGACCCGGGCCGGCGCCAAGGGCATCGGGTTCGGCGCGACGATCCGCTCCAAGCGCGAGCTGGAGTCCAAGGACCAGTTCGAGGCCGTCATGCCGGAGGACCTGGTCAAGTTCGGCATGATCCCGGAGTTCATCGGCCGTCTCCCGGTCATCACCTCGGTCCACAACCTGGACCGCGAGGCGCTCCTCCAGATCCTGATCGAGCCGCGCAACGCGCTGGTGAAGCAGTACCAGCGGCTCTTCGAACTCGACGGTGTGGAGCTGGACTTCGAGCGGGAGGCCCTGGAGGCCATCGCCGACCAGGCCATCCTCCGCCAGACCGGCGCCCGCGGCCTGCGCGCGATCATGGAGGAAGTCCTCCAGGCGGTCATGTACGAGGTCCCCTCCCGCAAGGACGTGGCCCGCGTGGTCATCACGGCGGACGTGGTCCTCTCCAACGTCAACCCGACCCTGATCCCGCGCGACGCACGCGGCGGCCGCGGCCCGGGCGAGCAGAAGACCGCCTGATCCGCACCCGTACGACGAAGGGGCCCCGGTCGACCGACCGGGGCCCCTTCGTCGTTGCGTCAGCGGTCCAGGGCGTCAGGCCTTGACGCGCACCTCGTCACGCACCTTCGTGGTGATGTCGATCGCCGCGTCCTTGGTGATGCTCTTCGTGTTGTCGCCCGGGGACACCATGGCGATCGTGCTGTAGTCGGACCAGACGCAGAACCAGTCGGTCGACTCCTTCTTGGTCAGCGAGTTGGTGCTCTTCGCCGACTGGCACTTCATGAGCGCGCCGTCGATGTCGGCCTCCTCGGGCTGGCCGATCAGCTCGGTCTTGCCCTCGGTGCTGCTCGACGAACTGGAGGAGTTGCTGTCCTCGAGTTCCTTCTGGATGGCGACGAAGTACTTGTCCAGGGCCGCCTCGGGGTCCGCGATCTCGCCGTATCCGCCCACCAGCGTGATGCCCTTGGCGGTGAGCAGTTCCGCCTCGCTGGGCAGGTCGGAGGAGTCGGGGTTCTGCGGGTCGTAGTCGCCGAAGTCCGCCGTCGACCACTGCCCGACGACGGCCTTGCCGCCCTTGACGCCGCTGGCCGTCAGATACTTGGTGGTGTCCGAGTCGCTGCTCTCGCCGCCCTTGCCGACCTGCTTGTACTCGGTGATCACGGTCGCCGGGGTGTTCAGCGTGTGTGCGCCGTCGTCCTCGAGGCCGCCACCGCCTCCGCCGATCACGAAGTACGCGCCCACGCCGATCGCGGCGACGACCGCGATCGCGCCGATGATGATGCCCGCCTTCTTGCCGCCGCCGCTCGGGGCCGGGGGCTGCGGGAAGCCGTACTGCGGCTGCTGGCCGTAGGGGGGCTGGCCATAGGGCGGAGGCTGCTGGCCGTAGGGCGGGTTCTGCGGGGGGACGCCCTGCGGGGGCTGCTGCGGGTAGCCGTAGCCGGGCTGCGGGGCGGGGGGCTGCTGGGGGTAGCCGTAGCCGGGCTGGGGCGCCTGCGGCGGCTGGCCGTACGGGCCTTGCTGGCCGTACGGTCCGGGCTGCTGGGGCGGCCCGCCGTACGGGCCCGGCTGGTTGTGACTCATTTCTGGGTTCCCCTCCAGATGCTTATGTGATTTTCACATCCTGGCTCAAAGCCAACACCTGCACGGCAGCGGGGCCCCTACCGTTACAGAGCAAACACGTTTCGGGACGGCGCCGTGACACCCCTAAACTGGCCCCGTGACCGAGAACGCTCAGCAGCAGCCATCAGCGCCCCACACCGAACTGCCGACCCAGTACGCGCCGGCCGACGTAGAGGGGCCGCTGTACGAGCGCTGGGTGGAGCGGGGCTACTTCGAGGCCGACGCGAAGAGCGAGAAGCCTCCGTACACCGTCGTCATCCCCCCGCCGAACGTCACGGGCAGCCTGCACCTCGGGCACGCCTTCGAGCACACGCTCATCGACGCCCTCACCCGCCGCAAGCGCATGCAGGGCTTCGAGACGCTGTGGCAGCCCGGCATGGACCACGCCGGCATCGCCACGCAGAACGTCGTCGAGCGGGAGCTGGGCAAGGAGGGCAAGTCCCGGCACGACCTCGGCCGGGAGGCGTTCGTCGAGCGCGTCTGGCAGTGGAAGGGCGAGTCCGGCGGCCAGATCAGCGGCCAGATGCGCCGCCTGGGAGACGGCGTCGCGTGGTCGCGCGAGCGCTTCACCATGGACGAGGGTCTCTCGCAGGCCGTCCAGACCATCTTCAAGCGGCTCTACGACGACGAGCTCATCTACCGCGCCGAGCGCATCATCAACTGGTGTCCGCGCTGCCTCACCGCGATCTCCGACATCGAGGTCGAGTACCAGGACGACGACGGCGAGCTCGTCTCCATGAAGTACGGCGAGGGGGACGACACCATCGTCGTCGCCACGACCCGCGCCGAGACGATGCTCGGCGACACGGCCGTCGCCGTCCACCCCGACGACGAGCGCTACCGGCACCTGGTCGGCAAGCAGATCCGCCTGCCGCTGACCGACCGGTCCATCCCGGTCGTCGCCGACACGCACGTCGACCCGGCGTTCGGCACGGGCGCGGTCAAGGTGACCCCGGCCCACGACCCGAACGACTTCGAGATCGGCCAGCGCCACGACCTGCCGTCCCTGACCATCATGGACGAGCACGCCGTCATCACGGCCCACGGCCCCTTCCAGGGTCTGGACCGGCTCGAGGCCCGCTCCGCCATCGTCGCCGCCCTGCGCGCCGAGGGCCGGATCGTCGCCGAGAAGCGGCCGTACGCCCACTCCGTCGGCCACTGCTCGCGCTGCAAGACCACCATCGAGCCGCGCCTGTCCATGCAGTGGTGGGTCAAGGTCGGCCCGCTGGCGAAGGCCGCCGGTGACGCCGTCCGTGACGGCCGCGTCAAGATCCACCCCCAGGAGATGGAGAAGCGCTACTTCGACTGGGTCGACAACCTCCACGACTGGTGCATCTCGCGGCAGTTGTGGTGGGGTCACCGCATCCCGGTCTGGTACGGGCCGAACGGCGAGGTCGTCTGCGTCGGACCCGACGACGAGGCGCCGACCGGCGAGGGCTGGCGTCAGGACACCGACGTCCTCGACACCTGGTTCTCCTCCGGCCTGTGGCCGTTCTCCACGCTCGGCTGGCCCGAACAGACCGAGTCGCTCGCGAAGTTCTACCCGAACTCCGTCCTGGTCACCGGCTACGACATCCTCTTCTTCTGGGTCGCCCGGATGATGATGTTCGGCCTGTACGCGATGGACGGCACCCCGCCGTTCCACACCATCGCCCTGCACGGCATGGTCCGCGACCAGTTCGGCAAGAAGATGTCGAAGTCCTTCGGGAACGCGGTCAACCCGCTGGACTGGATGGACAAGTACGGCAGCGACGCGCTCCGGTTCACGCTCGCCCGTGGCGCCAACCCCGGCGTCGACGTCCCGATCGGCGAGGACTGGGTCCAGGGATCGCGCAACTTCGCCAACAAGATCTGGAACGCGACGCGCTTCGCGCTGATGAACGGCGCCACGGTCGACGGCCCGCTGCCGGACGCCTCGCAGATGTCGGCGACCGACCGCTGGATCCTCTCGCGCCTCAACTCGGTCGTCGCCGAAGTCGACGCGCTCTACGAGGACTTCCAGTTCGCGAAGCTCTCCGACGCGCTGTTCCACTTCGCCTGGGACGAGGTCTTCGACTGGTACGTCGAGCTGTCCAAGACGACGTTCATGGCCGGGGGTGAGCCCGCGAAGGTCTCCGGCCGCGTCCTCGGCGAGGTCCTCGACGTCACCCTCAAGCTGCTGCACCCGGTGGTCCCGTTCGTCACCGAGACGCTGTGGACCACGCTCACCGGTGGCGAGTCCGTCGTCATCGCCGAGTGGCCCGAGGACAGTGGCTTCCGGGACGCGGCCGCCGAGCAGGAGATCCGGAGCCTCCAGTCCGTGATCACCGAGGTCCGCCGCTTCCGCGCCGACCAGGGCCTCCAGCCCGGCCAGCGGGTCCCGGCCCGGCTGACGCTCGACGGCACGGCGCTGGCGCCCCACGAGACCGCCATCCGCCAGCTCCTCCGCCTCCAGCCGGAGGGCGACGCCTTCTCGGCGACGGCGACTCTGCCGGTCGCGGGCGCCACGGTCGCGCTGGACCTGTCCGGCACGATCGACGTGGTCGCGGAGCGCAAGCGCCTGGCCAAGGACCTGGCGGCCGCCGAGAAGGAGAAGGCCCAGGCCAACGCCAAGCTCGGCAACGAGGCGTTCCTGGCGAAGGCCCCGGACAACGTGGTCGAGAAGATCCGCGCCCGCCTCGCCAAGGCGGACGAGGACATCGCCCGCATCCAGACCCAGCTGGAGCGCCTGCCGCAGGCGTAGGCACCGTGGGGCGCCCTGACGACGCCCGACGACGAAGGCCCCCGGGACCATTACGGTTCCGGGGGCCTTCGCCTACGTCTGTCACCGGCCGTCCGTAGACTGGCCCCGTGAGCGAGCTCCCCCCGAACGGCAACCAAGACGACCTGCCCGACCCCCTCGATCCCTTCGACGAGATCATCGCGGAGGAGACCGACCGCGACCCCGATCTCGCGGTCATCGAAGCCGGCAGCCGCACCCTGCGCACCCAGGGCGGCGCGCCGCAGGCCGATGTGCCCACGCGCCCCGAGGACCCCGAGGTCGACAAGGCCCTGCGCGAGGTCGAGGCGGAGCTGGCCACCCGCTGGGGCGAGACCAAGCTGGAGCCCTCGGTCGACCGCATCGCCGCGCTGATGGACGTGCTGGGGGACCCGCAGCGGTCGTACCCCTCGATCCACATCACCGGGACCAACGGCAAGACCTCCACCGCCCGCATGGTCGAGGCCCTGCTGGGCGCCTTCGACCTGCGCACGGGCCGGTACACCTCCCCGCACGTCCAGTCGATCACCGAGCGGATCAGCCTGGACGGCGCGCCGATCTCCGCCGAGCGGTTCATCGAGACGTACGACGACATCAAGGCGTACGTCGAGATGGTCGACGGCATGCAGGAGTACCGGCTGTCCTTCTTCGAGGTGCTCACCGGCATGGCGTACGCCGCCTTCTCGGACGCGCCGGTCGACGTCGCCGTCGTGGAGGTGGGGATGGGCGGCTCGTGGGACGCGACCAACGTGATCGACGGTGACGTCGCCGTCGTGACGCCCATCGACCTGGACCACACCGACCGGCTCGGGGAGACGACCGGCGAGATCGCCGCCGAGAAGGGCGGGATCATCAAGCAGGACGCCACCGTCATCCTGGCCCAGCAGCCGGTCGACGCGGCCCAGGTGCTGCTGAAGAAGGCCGTCGAGGTCGACGCGACCGTGGCCCGGGAAGGGCTGGAGTTCGGGGTCGTCGCCCGCCAGGTCGCCGTCGGCGGACAGATGGTGACGCTGCGCGGCCTGGGCGGTGAGTACCCCGAGGTGTACCTGCCCCTGCACGGCCCCTACCAGGCGCACAACGCGGCCGTCGCGCTCGCCGCCGTCGAGGCGTTCTTCGGCGTCGGCTCCCAGCGTCCCGAGCCGCTCGACATCGACACGGTCCGCAAGGCCTTCGCGGCCGTCTCCTCGCCGGGCCGCCTCGAGGTCGTACGGCGCTCCCCGACCGTGGTCCTCGACGCCGCCCACAATCCGGCCGGCGCGCGGGCCACCGCCGAGGCCGTCGGCGAGGCCTTCGACTTCAGCCGGCTGATCGGTGTGGTCGGGGCCAGCGGCGACAAGAACGTGCGGGGGCTCCTGGAGGCCTTCGAGCCGATCTTCGCGGAGGTCGTCGTCACGCAGAACTCCAGCCATCGCGCGATGGACGCCGACGAACTGGCCGCGATCGCCGTCGAGGTGTTCGGCGACGACCGCGTCCAGGTCGAGCCGAGGCTGCCCGACGCTCTGGAGGCGGCGGTCACGCTCGCCGAGGAGGAGGGCGAGTTCGCGGGCGGCGCGGTGCTGGTCACCGGTTCCGTCATCACGGTCGGCGAGGCCCGGCTGCTTCTCGGAAAGGGCTGAGATCCCACCATGCGTACGCTCTGCTCCTCGACCCTGATCGGCGAGTTCTTCGTCATCGGCTTCGCCGGTCTGGTCGCCATGAAGGACGCCGACCTGTCCACCGGCACGGTGTGGACGGTTTGCGGCATCGCCATGTTCTTCAGCGTGCTGCTGTGCGGCATGGTCACCCGGCCCGGGGGCGTCGCCCTCGGCTGGGCGCTCCAGATCGCCCTCGTCGCGTCCGGCTTCTTCGTCCCGATCATGTTCTTCCTGGGGGTGCTGTTCGGGGCCCTGTGGTGGGCGTCCGTGCACTTCGGGCGGAAGGTCGACGAGGCGAAGGCACGATTCGCCGCGCAGGCCGCCGCGGCCTCTGCGGATACCGCTGACGCTGCGTAACAGGTGCCAGGACACGCCCTGTAACCTCATCCCACCGCACACACCGGCATGAGAAACACACCGGCCGTAGAAGGAGTCACCTCGTGAGCCAGCGCACCCTCGTCCTGCTCAAGCCCGACGCCGTCCGTCGTGGCCTGACCGGCGAGATCATCAGCCGTATCGAGCGCAAGGCCGGCTGGCAGATCACCGCGCTGGAACTGCGGACCCTGGACCAGGACACGCTGGAGCAGCACTACGGCGAGCACAAGGGCAAGCCCTTCTACGAGCCGCTGGTGGAGTTCATGGCCTCCGGTCCGGTCGTCGCGCTGATCGTCGAGGGCGACCGGGTCATCGAGGGCGTGCGCGCGCTCGCGGGTCCGACCGACCCGATCGCCGCGGCCCCCGGCTCCATCCGCGGCGACTACGGTGTGATCGTCCGCGAGAACCTGATCCACGCCTCCGACTCCGAGGAGTCCGCCGAGCGCGAGGTGAAGATCTTCTTCCCCGGCCGAGCCTGATCCGACGGCGTCCGGAGCGGCTGAAGCGGGCGATCGAGGGAACGTGAGCCCCCGAACGCCCGTCTCCAGAAGCGAACCCTCACAGCATCTGCAAACAATGGCGGAGACCGCTCCGCAGTGTTCGTGCAGGCGCGTTTACGATGGAAGCCTTCACGTCACAGCACCCACCTCGCCGACCTGATAAGCCCTCAAAGCTCATGGAAGGCCAGTCGAATCCTGATGGGGAACTCAATGTCGTTCATCGGCCGTGACATGGCTGTCGACCTCGGGACCGCCAACACGCTGGTGTACGTCAGGGGTCGCGGGATCGTACTCAACGAGCCGTCCGTCGTCGCGATCAACACCAACACCGGTGGCATCCTCGCGGTCGGCGCCGAAGCGAAGAAGATGATCGGGCGCACGCCCGGCAACATCGTTGCCGTGCGTCCGCTGAAGGACGGCGTGATCGCCGACTTCGAGATCACCGAGCGGATGCTCCGCTACTTCATCCTGAAGATCCACAAGCGGCGGTATCTGGCTCGTCCGCGGGTCGTCGTCTGTGTGCCCTCGGGCATCACGGGCGTCGAGCGCCGCGCCGTCATCGAGGCGTCGACCCAGGCCGGCGCCCGTCAGGTGCACATCATCGAGGAGCCCATGGCCGCGGCCATCGGCTCCGGCCTGCCGGTCCACGAGGCCACGGGCAACATGGTGGTGGACATCGGCGGCGGCACCACGGAGGTCGCGGTCATCTCGCTCGGCGGCATCGTCACCGCCCAGTCCATCCGCGTCGCGGGCGATGAACTGGACAACGCGATCATCCAGCACATCAAGAAGGAGTACAGCCTCCTCCTCGGTGAGCGGACGGCCGAACAGATCAAGATCACGATCGGTTCCGCCTACGACCTCGACGACGACCAGCACACCGAAATCCGCGGCCGGGACCTCGTGTCCGGGCTGCCCAAGACCGTAGTCATCTCGGCCGCCGAGGTGCGCAAGGCGATCGAGGAACCCGTCAACGCGATCGTCGACGCCGTGAAGACCACCCTCGACAAGTGCCCGCCGGAGCTGTCCGGCGACATCATGGACCGAGGAATCGTTCTGACCGGCGGCGGAGCCCTGCTGCGCGGTCTGGACGAGCGGCTGCGCCGGGAGACCGGCATGCCCATCCACATCGCCGAGGACCCGCTGGACAGCGTGGCGCTCGGCTCCGGGAAGTGCGTCGAGGAGTTCGAGGCGCTCCAGCAGGTCCTGGACGCCGCGCCCCGCAGATGACGTAACGCTTCGATTCCGCCGTACGGGATGATCTCCTCTCGTGCGGCGGATCGTTGATATTGAGGCATAAGCTCCCACAAAGCGCCCTTGGCCATCTTGGCCCGGGGCTACCCCAATTCCAGATCCTGCTTCCTGATTCCTGTACTTGGTTTTTTCTCGAGGAAGGGCACGGCCGCCGCACGTGAGGGACACACGAGAGAGCCGGCTGCTCCTGGTGCTGCTGATCGCCGTAGCGTTCGCGCTGATCACGGTGGACATCCGGGGTGGGGAGGATTCCCCGGTCGACGGTGCCCGGCAGGCCGCGGCCGCGGCCTTCGGTCCGATCGAGAACGGCGTGTCGTCGGCGGTGGATCCCGTCGGCAACGCCGTCTCCGCCGTCCGGGATTCCGGTGAACGCCATGACCGGCTCACCGACCTGGAGAAGGAGAACGCGGCTCTCAAGGCGAAGCTCGGCAGCGACGACCGCAACCGCAGCCGGCTGGCGCAGCTCGACAAGATGCTGAAGATCGCCGGCACGGGCCAGTACGGCATCAAGGGTGCCGAGGTCATCGCGATAGGAGCGGCCCAGGGCTTCTCCTGGACCATCACCATCGACGTCGGCGCGAACGACGGCGTCAAGCGCGACATGACGGTCCTCAACGGGGACGGCCTGGTCGGGCGGGTCACCACCGTCGGGCCCAACACCGCGACCGTCCTCCTGGCCAGCGACCCCGACTTCACCGTCGGCACCCGGATGGAGGCGTCCGACGAGCTCGGCTTCGCCTCCGGACAGGGCGACCGGCCGCTGCGCGTCGAACTCCTCAACGGCAAGGCCGAGGTGAAGAAGGGCGACCGGCTGGTCACCTTCGGCTCGCAGGCCGACAAGCCCTTCGTGCCCGGCGTCCCCGTCGGCGTCGTCTCCCGCGTCGACCCCTCCGGCGGCGACCTCACCCGCACCCTCTACGTCACGCCGTACGTCAGCTTCACCAAGCTCGACATCGTGGGCGTGGTCGTCGAGGCCCCGAAGAAGGATCCGCGCGACACCGTGCTCCCCTCGAAGCCCAAACCGGTCCCCACGCCGACGGTGACCGTGACGGTCACTCCGAACGCGAACGCACCCGTAGACGGCCAGCAGCAGTAGGAGCTGACAACCCCATGCGCGTCAACCGGATCCTGCTCTCCGTCCCGCTGGTCGTCGTCGCCCTGGTGATCCAGGTGAGCGTCCTCGCCCGCCTCCACCTCCCCGGCGCCGTCCCCGACCTCCTCCTGCTCACCGTGCTGGGCCTCGCCATGGTCTACGGCCATGTCGGCGGCGCCCTCATCGGCTTCGGCGCCGGTCTGCTCGCCGACCTCGCGCCGCCCGCCGACCACGCCGCCGGGCGCTACGCCCTCGTGCTGTGCGTGATCGGCTACCTCGCCGGGCTCATCAAGCCCGAGAGCGGGCAGATCAAGTCGGCCACCGGCCCGATGGTCGTGGTCGTCGGCGCCGCGATCGGCTCCACCCTGCTGTACGCCGGGGTGGGCGCCCTCGTCGGCGACACGGCCGCCCGCCATGTCGGCCTCACCGGGCTGCTGTTCACGGCCGGCCTGTACGACCTGCTGCTGGCCCCGTTCGTCGTCCCCGCGGTCATGTTCCTGGCGCGGCGCGCCGACAACGATCCCCTCGCGGAGACCAACTCCGCCGCCAAGAGCCCGGACATCTCGTCCGGCTGGCTCTCCTCCGGGACGGGTCTCAGGATCGGCGGGCAGCGCAACGGACTGAAGCTGAAGGCGGCCCGCTCACGCGGGGCGCGCGCCGGCCGGATCAAGGGGGTCAAGCGGCTGTGAGCGCGGGCGCCGGCGCGCGGAGCGCGCCAGGGGA
Organism: Streptomyces sp. NBC_00016; assembly: GCF_045040885.1. Taxonomy (NCBI): domain Bacteria; kingdom Bacillati; phylum Actinomycetota; class Actinomycetes; order Kitasatosporales; family Streptomycetaceae; genus Streptomyces; species Streptomyces sp. NBC_00016. The sequence continues at coordinate 6,432,284 of NZ_CP108304.1, forward strand.
TGGATCACCCGAACGGGGAGGTTCTGCCGGAACGAGGCCTCACAGGCCGGTCGTTCATCATTCGTCCGCGCACACACGATCGCGTACCGAATCCGCGTACGGAGAGGGGGAGGCACCGCAGTGACCAACATTCCCGAGACCGGTCGGACCCCACGGGTCCAGATCAGGCTCGTCGTGATCCAGATCCTCGTCCTCTCCCTGCTCGGCACCCTCGGCGGCCGTCTGTGGTACCTCCAGATCCGGGAGGGCGCGGAGTACGCCAAGGAGGCCTCCGGCAACCACGTCCAGCAGGTCGTCGAGCCCGCCGTGCGCGGCTCGATCCTGGACGCGCGCGGAGTGGCCCTCGCCGACAACGAGACGCGGCTCGTGGTCTCCGCCTCCCGCACCGACCTGCTGAAGCAGAAGGACGACGGCAAGGCGGTCCTGGCCAAGCTCGCGGGTGTCCTCGGCATGAGCGCCGAGGAGGTCGAGCAGAAGGTCCGGCTCTGCGACGCGAAGACGCCCCAGCCCTGCTGGAACGGCTCGCCCTACCAGCCGATCCCGATCACCGACGAGGCCACCGCCAAGCAGGCCCTCCAGATCCGCGAGCGCGCCGAGGACTTCCCCGGCATCACCGCCGAGCCCGAGGCCGTACGCCGTTACGCGGCCCCCGGGAACGCCAACACCGCCCAGGTCCTCGGTTACCTCTCCCCGGTGACGGACGACGAGATCACCAAGGCCCAGGACACCGACTCGCCGTATCTGCGCTCCGACCAGGTCGGCCGCAGCGGCCTGGAGCGCCAGTACGACAAGGAACTGCGCGGCAAGGCCGGCGTCACCCGCTACGAGGTGGACAACCTCGGCCGTGTCATCGGCCAGGCCGAGGCGGATGCGGCCCAGCCCGGCTCCAACCTCGTCACCAGCATCGACGCCCGCGTCCAGCGGGTCGCCGAGTACGAGCTGAACAACGCGATGAAGATCGCCCGCACCCAGTTCGACAAGATCACCGGCGAGAACTACAAGGCCGACTCCGGAGCGGTCGTGGTGATGGAGGCCAAGACCGGCCGTGTCGTCGCCATGGCGTCCGCGCCTGCCTACGACCCCAACGTCTGGGTCGGCGGCATCTCCGCCAAGGACTACAAGAAGCTCACCGGGAAGAACTCCGACTACCCGCTGCTGAACCGGGCCATACAGGGTCAGTCCGCGCCCGGTTCGACCTTCAAGGTGGTCTCCACGGCCGCCGCGGTCGAGGCGGGCTACGAGTGGGACGGCGGCTACCCGTGCACCAGCTCGTACTCGGTGGGCGGCCAGGTCTTCAAGAACTTCGAGGGCGAGAGCTTCGGCCCCATCTCGCTCGGCCGGGCCCTGGAGGTCTCCTGCGACACCGTCTTCTACGGTCTCGCGGACCGGGAGTGGAAGAAGGACGGCGGCATCAACCCGGCCAAGGGTGAGCCCAAGGACTACTTCTACAAGGCCGCCCACCAGTTCGGTCTCGGCAAGGAGACCGGCATCGACCTGCCCAACGAGGTCACCGGCCGGGTCCCGGACCGTCAGTGGAAGGAGTCCTACTGGAAGGCCAACAAGGACTCCTGGTGCAAGTACGGCAAGAAGGACGGCAGTTACGTCGAGAAGATCGCGTACGAGAACTGCCTCGAGGGCAACAAGATGCGCGAGGGCGACTCGATCAACTACTCCATCGGTCAGGGCGACACCCTCGTCACCCCGATCCAGGAGGCCGTGATCTACGGGGCGCTCGCCAACGGCGGCACGATGTACACCCCGACCATCGGCAAGGCGATCGTCAGCGCCGACGGCAAGACCGTCCAGGAGATCAAGCCCAAGGTCCAGGGCAAGCTGCCGGTCGACAAGGCGACGATCAAGGGCATGGACGCCGCGCTGGAGGGCGTGGTCACGCGCGGTACCGCCGCCTGGAAGTTCGGCGGCTGGCCGCAGGAGGAGATCCCGCTGCACGCCAAGACCGGTACCGCGGAGGTCTACGGCAAGCAGACGACGTCCTGGCTCGCCACGTACAGCAAGGACTACACGGTCGTGATGACGATCGCGCAGGCCGGTACCGGTTCGGGCGCCTCCGGTGAGGCCGTGCGGCACATCTACAACGCGATGTACGGCGTCGCCGACGACGGCAAGGTCGACAAGAAGAACGCCCTGCTGCCCACCCCGCAGACCAGCCTGCCGAAGGTCCAGGCGGACGGCACGATCAAGGCCCCGAAGGTCTCCAAGGACCCGGCGAAGGAGCAGCGCGTCAGCCAGGAGGGCGCGCCGGAGCCGGACGAGACGCAGCCGGGGGCCACCGTGCAGCAGAACACGAGCACCAACCGCGACACCCGCAGGCGACGGCGGAAGAGGGGAAGCCGGAGGATGTGCACATGACCGGCGCGAACGGTTTCTCCGTCTCCGGATACGGGCCCGAGCGGGCCGGCTGGACCCGGGTCTTCGCCCGTGACTCGCTGGCCCGGCGGCTGGACTGGCCGATACTGATGTCGGCGATCGCCCTGTCGCTGATCGGCTCGCTCCTGGTCTACTCGGCGACCCGCAACCGCACCGAGATCAACCAGGGCGACCCGTACTACTTCCTCGTCCGGCACCTGATGAACACCGGCATCGGCATGTGCCTGATGATCGGCACGATCTGGCTCGGCCACCGCACCCTGCGCAACGCGGTGCCGGTCCTCTACGGCCTCTCGCTCATGGGGATCCTGGCGGTGCTGACGCCGCTGGGCTCGACGGTCAACGGCGCGCACTCCTGGATCGTGGTCGGCGGCGGTTTCTCGCTCCAGCCCTCGGAGTTCGTGAAGATCACGATCATCCTGGGCATGGCGATGCTGCTCGCGGCCCGGGTCGACGCCGGCGACAAGCTCTACCCCGACCACCGCACGGTGCTCCAGGCCCTCGGGCTCGCGGCCGTCCCCATGCTGATCGTGATGCTGATGCCCGACCTCGGGTCGGTCATGGTCATGGTGATGATCGTGCTGGGCGTGCTGCTGGCCTCCGGCGCCTCCAACCGCTGGGTCTTCGGACTGCTCGGCGCGGGCGCGGCCGGCGCGATCGCCGTCTGGCAGCTGCACATCCTGGACGACTACCAGATCGCCCGCTTCGCCGCCTTCGCCAACCCCAGCCTCGATCCCGCGGGCGTCGGCTACAACACCAACCAGGCCCGGATCGCGATCGGCTCCGGCGGCCTCACCGGCGCCGGGCTGTTCCACGGCTCACAGACGACAGGCCAGTTCGTCCCGGAACAGCAGACGGACTTCGTCTTCACCGTCGCGGGCGAGGAACTGGGCTTCATGGGCGCGGGGCTGATCATCGTCCTGCTCGGGGTGATCCTCTGGCGTGCCAGCCGCATAGCGCGTGAGACCACGGAGCTGTACGGCACGATCGTCGCCGCGGGCATCGTGGCCTGGTTCGCCTTCCAGTCCTTCGAGAACATCGGGATGACCCTGGGGATCATGCCGGTGACGGGTCTGCCGCTGCCGTTCGTCTCCTATGGCGGCACGTCGATGTTCGCGGTCTGGGTGGCGTTGGGGTTGCTCCAGTCCATCCGGGTGCAGCGGCCCATGTCGGCGTGAGAGGCACGAGACAGCGTCAGACCTTCTGTTTTCCCCTGGTCGGGTCGTGATTCGGGTCCGGTGCACACTGCCGTTCGGGCCCGACTCCGACTAGGTTCGATTCATGACGGAGACGAAACGCGAGATCGAGCGCAAGTACGAATCCGATGAGAGCGGGCTGCCCGACCTGACCGGTGTCGCCGGGGTCGCGTCCGTCCTCGACAAGGGCGTCACCGAGCTGGACGCGACCTATTACGACACCTCCGACCTGCGCCTGGCCTCGGCCTCGATCACCCTGCGCCGCCGCACCGGGGGTTCCGACGCCGGCTGGCATCTGAAACTGCCGGTGGGACCCGGCGTCCGGGACGAGATCCGGGCCCCGCTCTCCGACGCCGTACCCGACGAGCTCGCCGGGCTGGTCCGCTCCCGCATCCGTGAGGGACAGCTCGTGCCCGTGGTGCGGCTGCGCTCCAGCCGGGACATCCGTGAACTCGTCGACGCGCAGGGCCGGCTGCTCGCCGAGGCGAGCGTGGACGCCGTACGCGCGGACCGGCAGTTCGGCGGCGAGGGCAGCGCCCAGTGGACCGAGATCGAGGTGGAGCTCGCCGACGGCGGCGATCCGGTCCTGCTCGACAAGGTGGAGAAGCGGCTGCGCAAGGCGGGCGTACGGCCGTCGAAGTCGGCGTCGAAGCTGGCGCGGGCGCTGGCGGAGACGAAGGGCGGGCATCCGCGGCCGAAGGCCAAGGGTCCCGCCGAGCCCGTCACCGCCGGCGACCACGTCCTGGCGTACATCCGTGCCCAGCGGGACGCGATCGTCGAGCTGGACCCGGCCGTGCGCCGGGACGCCGAGGAGTCGATCCACGACATGCGGGTCGCCACCCGCCGGCTGCGCAGCACGTTCCGCTCCTTCCGCAAGGTCCTCGACCGGGAGGTCACCGACCCGATCGCCGCCGAACTGAAATGGCTGGCCGGGGAGCTGGGCGTGGGCCGCGACCACGAGGTGCTGGCCGAACGGCTGGACGCGGCCCTCGACGAACTGCCGTCCACCCTGGTCTCCGGCCCGATCCACGAACGGCTGCGCACCTGGGCCAAGGCCGGGGAGCACGGGTCCCGCCGCCGGCTGCTCGGCGTGCTCGACTCCCAGCGCTATCTGACGCTCCTCGACAGCCTGGACGCCGTGGTCACCGACCCGCCGACGCTCAAGGCGGCCGGCAGCAAGCCGGACAAGGTGCTCGCCAAGGCCGTACGCAAGGACTTCGGGAAGGTGTCCGCGCTGGTCGAGGAGGCCATGGAGCAGGAACCGGGTACCGACCGCGACCTCGCGCTGCACGAGGCCCGCAAGAAGGCCAAGCGGACGCGGTACGCGGCCGAGACGGCCGGCCCGGCCCTCGGCGGCCCGGCCAAGACGCTGGTCAAGTCCATGAAGTCGCTGCAGAGTCTGCTCGGCGACCACCAGGACAGCGTCATGGCCCGCACCACCCTGCGGGAGCTGTCCGCCGTGGCGCACGCGGCGGGGGAGAGCGCCTTCACGTACGGCGTGCTGTACGCCCGTGAGGAGCGGCGCGCGGAGCGGGTCGAGGAGGCCATGCCGGCGGAGTGGAAGAAGACCAGCGGCTCGATGGAGGTCTAGCGCCGTGGGCTTCGCGGACGGGGGAGTCCGCCGAGCGGGTTACGCTTGATGGTCACCCCTGTCCCCGTCAGCTCACGAAGGTAATGCCGCGATGTCTGTCGAGTCGGTCTTCCCGCAGCTAGAAGCCTTGCTCCCGCATGTGCAGAAGCCGATCCAGTACGTGGGCGGCGAGCTCAACTCCACCGTCAAGCCCTGGGAGTCCTGCGACGTCCGCTGGGCGCTCATGTACCCAGACGCCTACGAGGTCGGGCTGCCCAACCAGGGCGTCATGATCCTCTACGAGGTGCTGAACGAGCAGGAGGGGGTCCTGGCCGAGCGCACGTACAGCGTGTGGCCGGACCTGGAGGCGCTGATGCGGGAGCACGCGGTCCCGCAGTTCACCGTGGACGGCCACCGTCCGGTGAAGGCCTTCGACGTGTTCGGACTGTCCTTCTCCACGGAGCTGGGCTACACGAACATGCTCACGGCGCTGGACCTCGCGGGTATCCCGCTGGAGTCCAAGGACCGCGGCCTCGACGACCCGATCGTGCTGGCGGGCGGTCACGCGGCCTTCAACCCCGAGCCGATCGCCGACTTCATCGACGCGGCGGTCATCGGCGACGGCGAGCAGGCCGTGCTGGACATGACGAAGATCATCCGCGAGTGGAAGGCGGAGGGCCGGCCGGGCGGCCGCGAAGAGGTCCTCTTCCGTCTCGCGAAGACGGGCGCGGTGTACATCCCGCGGTTCTACGACGTGGAGTACCTGTCCGACGGCCGGATCGCCCGTGTGGTGCCGAACAAGTCGGGCGTTCCGTGGCGCGTGTCGAAGCACACGGTCATGGACCTGGACGAGTGGCCCTACCCCAAGCAGCCGCTGGTCCCGCTCGCCGAGACGGTGCACGAGCGCATGTCGGTGGAGATCTTCCGCGGCTGCACCCGCGGCTGCCGCTTCTGCCAGGCCGGCATGATCACGCGCCCGGTGCGCGAGCGGTCGATCACCGGTATCGGCGACATGGTCGAGAAGGGCCTGAAGGCGACCGGCTTCGAGGAGGTCGGCCTGCTCTCGCTGTCGAGCGCCGACCACAGCGAGATCGGCGAGGTCGCGAAGGGCCTCGCGGACCGCTACGAAGAGGACAAGATCGGCCTGTCCCTCCCCTCCACCCGCGTGGACGCCTTCAACGTCGACCTGGCGAACGAGCTGACCCGCAACGGCCGCCGGTCCGGCCTGACCTTCGCCCCCGAGGGCGGCTCGGAGCGCATGCGCAAGGTCATCAACAAGATGGTCTCCGAAGAGGACCTGATCCGGACGGTCTCCACCGCGTACGGCAACGGCTGGCGTCAGGTGAAGCTGTACTTCATGTGCGGTCTGCCGACGGAGACGGACGAGGACGTCCTCCAGATCGCCGACATGGCGATGAAGGTGATCGCCGAGGGCCGCAAGGTCTCCGGCCAGAACGACATCCGCTGCACGGTCTCGATCGGCGGGTTCGTGCCGAAGCCGCACACCCCGTTCCAGTGGGCGCCGCAGCTCTCCGCCGAGGAGACCGACGCGCGACTGCAGAAGCTCCGGGACAAGATCCGGGGCGACAAGAAGTACGGCCGCTCGATCGGCTTCCGCTACCACGACGGCAAGCCGGGCATCGTCGAGGGTCTCCTCTCGCGCGGCGACCGCCGTATCGGCGCCGTCATCCGCGCCGTCTACGAGGACGGCGGCCGCTTCGACGGCTGGCGCGAGCACTTCTCCTACGACCGCTGGATGGCCTGCGCGGACAAGACGCTGCCCGCCTTCGGCGTGGACGTCGACTGGTACACGACACGGGAGAAGTCCTACGAGGAGGTCCTGCCCTGGGACCACCTGGACTCGGGCCTCGACAAGGACTGGCTCTGGGAGGACTGGCAGGACGCCCTCGACGAGACGGAGGTCGAGGACTGCCGCTGGACGCCCTGCTTCGACTGCGGGGTGTGCCCGGCGATGGACACCCACATCCAGATCGGCCCGACCGGCAAGAAGCTGCTGCCGTTGACGGTGAAGCAGCCGGCGGGGAGCACGGCGCACAGCCACTGAGGCTGCGCGGCGGCCCTGCGGGGTATCGCGACCATGCCCGGAGGTCGGTCGGCGGACCTCCGGGCATCGCTTCTAGCGTGGTGCCGCGTCCGTCACGAGCCGCCGTTGACGGCGCCCACCAGCGGCTGGAGGGTCACCTTGGTCCAGGGGTTGGGCAGACCGTTGGCGTCGTTGCAGTTCAGAGAGGCCGGGTTGGTGATGCCGACCGCGACGCAGGTGGTCTCCCAGACCTGGCCGGTGGTGGTCATGACATCGAACTTGACGGGGTTCCCGGCGTTGGCGTTGTGCCCGTTGACGGCGGCGCCGCAGACGAAGCCCACATCGCGTCCGTCGGGGTCCAGGCCGCCCGCGGGGTAGTTCGGGTGGGTGCTGAGGTCCGTCCACAGGAACGGGCGGGGCGTGACGCCGCGGAGGTCGTGGATGCCCGCGTACGTCACTCCGCCGGTCAGCGCGACCCTCAGCTCGAAGGCGTTGGCGTCCTGCGAGGCGTCGATGTCGGAACAGGGGCCGGTCGCCCCGGTGGCTCCGGTCGCACCTGTCGGACCGGTGGCGCCGTCGACGCCGTTCGTACCCGTGGCGCCGGTCGCTCCCGTGGCTCCGGTGACGCCGTTCGTACCCGTGGCGCCGGTCGCTCCCGTGGCTCCGGTGACGCCGTCGATGCCGTCCGTACCGGTCGCGCCCGTGGCGCCCGTCGCGCCGTCGATGCCGTCGGAGCCGGTGGCTCCCGTGGCTCCGGTGACGCCGTCGATGCCGTCCGTACCGGTCGCGCCCGTGGCTCCGGTCGCGCCGTCGATCCCGTCGATCCCGTCCGCACCGTCCGCACCGGTCGCGCCCGTGGCGCCCGTCGGTCCTGTGGGGCCGGTCGCGCCGGTGACTCCGTGGTCGCCCTTGGGGCCCTTCGGCCCCTTGGGGCCGGTCGGACCCGTCGGGCCCTTGCACTTGTCCTTGCCGCCGGCCTCGACCGCCCGCGGCTTGTGGTGATCCGGCTTGTGGTGCCCCGGCTTGCACTTGCCACCAGGCGAGGGGAGCTCCGCCTGTACTCGGTCGGTGACGCTGCGGGCCGCCGCCGCGGCCGGGCTGATCACGCCGGCCGCCAGGATCACGGCGAGCGAGGCCACCATGCCGGCCCGCTTGCATCGGTGTCGGGCCACCGGCCCGAGGAGTGAGTACGGTCCGAACTCTGGGCGCATTCAAGTGCTCCTTGCGTCGAGCGGCCGGGGCGCTCCCCGAACCTGAGGGTGAGCTTGACCTGAGCGAACCGGTTCCCGCGAGGCACGAGGTCCAAAAGATATTTTTTATCGACGTATCGGACTAATACGTGCGTACTGATGGGGTACTCCCCGCGTGGAGCGGGCGGCCGGGAGGCGGGCCTGTGTCACCTTGACGCCCGTGACGAACCAGACCCTGTGCCTGTGCATGATCGTCAAGGACGAGTCGCGCGTGATCGAACGCTGCCTGGAGTCCGTACGGCCCCTCATCGACTACTGGGTGATCTCCGACACCGGTTCGACCGACGGCACTCAGGACCTGATCCGCAAGGTGCTCGACGGCATTCCGGGCGAGCTCCACGAGGAGCCCTGGGTCGACTTCGGGCACAACCGGACGCTGAACATCCAGCACGCCCGCGGCAAGGCCGACTACCTGCTCACTCTCGACGCCGACCACGTCATGCGCCAGGACGCCCCGCTGCCCCGGCTGACGGCGGGCTCGTACATGCTGCGGTACGACACCCCGGGCACCCAGCACCGCTTCAAGCACCTCATGCGGGGCGACCTGGCCTGGCGCTACGAGGGCGTCACCCACGAGTACCCGTGCACCGACGGCCCCGACCGCCAGGAGAACCTGGAGGCGCTCGTCATCGAGGACCACGCGGACGGCGGCTGCCGCAGCGACAAGTTCGAGCGCGACGCGCGCCTGCTGCGGGGCGAGTTGGAGCGCGACCCCACCAACGCGCGCACGGTCTTCTACCTCGCCAACACCGAACGCGACCTGGGCCACGTGGACGAGGCGATCGCCCTGTACGAGCGGCGTGCCGAGCTCGGCGGCTGGGGCGAGGAGGTCTACTGCTCGCTGCTGGAGGCCGGGGTCCTGCGGGCGGACAAGGCGGACGACTGGCCCGGGGCCATGAACGCGTTCTCCCGCGCCTGGGAGTCCCGCCCGGCCCGCCTCGAAGCCGTCTACGAACTGGCCTCACGGCTGCGGCTCCAGAGCCGCTACCACACCGCGTACGCCCTGCTCGGCGCGGTCGTCGGCCGGAGTGAGCCCGACGACCTGCTGTTCACCAGGTCCTGGGTGTACCGGTGGGGTCTGCTCTTCGAGTTCTCCATCTGCGCCTACTGGGTCGGCGACCACCAGACCGCCGTCCGGGCGTGCGACACCCTGCTGGCGATGCCGGACCTGCCCGACGCCGTCCGCCAACAGACGCAGACCAACCGCGAGTTCTCCGCGCCCCACGTCCAGGCCGTCCCCAGGCCGGCCGGCCCGGAACGCCGTCCGAAGGCGTCCCGGGCGGGGAAGGCGGCGCGGCCCCGGAAGAAGTGACCCGCGATGCCTGACGCACCCTCAACAGCGCATCCACCGGGGTGGTTGTAGCGTCTACGTCGTTATGGACCTGGAGAAACCGCGCGCCGGACAGCCCGCCGGACAGCCCGCCGGACAGCCCGCGCAGCCGCCCGTGCGGGCGCCCGAGGGGTGCCTCGTGGTGGCGATCCGGCTGCCCGTGCGGATCGTCGTGCTCGTGCTGGTCGTGCCGGTGCGCATGGTGTGGGACGCGCTCGTCGTGGTGGGGCGGCTCCTGCGGGACGCGGTCCTCCGGCCGCTGGGACGGGCCCTGCTGTGGCTCGGGAAGGCGCTGTTCGTCTGGCCGTTGATCGGGCTGTGGCGCTATGCCGTCGTCCCGGTGGGCAGGGCGCTCGGGTGGCTCGTCAAGGTGCTGCTCGTGGTGCCGGTGGTGTGGTCCTACCGGTACGTCCTGACTCCGGTCGGGCACGGCATCGCGTGGCTGGCGCGCGGGATCGGGGCCGGGCTGGCGTGGGTGTACGCGCGCGTGCTGACGCCGCTCGGGCTTGCGGGCCGGTGGCTGCTGCGGGGGATCGGGGCCGTTCTCGCGGCTGTCGGCGTCGGCGCGTACACCGTCGTGGCATGGCTGGTGCGCCACCTCGTCGTCGTTCCGGCCGGCTGGGTCCACCGGTGGATCCTCGCGCCGGTCGGGCGGGCGATCGCCTGGTGCGCACGAGGGGTGTGGCGGCTCGCGGCGCTGCTCGTCACCGGGATCGGCCTGGTCCTGTACTGGACCGCCCGGATCCTGGTCGTGCTGCCGGTCCTCGCCCTGTGGCGCTGGGTGCTCGCCCCCGTCGGCCGCTTCCTGGCGGTCGTCGCGCGGGAGGTGGGGGAGGCCCTAGGGCACGCCTGGCGGATCGCCGGACGGATCTCGCGGGCCGTCGGACGGTTCCTCGGGACCCTCTTCCGGTGGATCTTCGTGGAGCCCGTGCGCTGGGCGTACCGGACCGTCCTCACGCCGGTCGGGCATGTCGTCCGGGACGCCGTGCTGCGTCCCGCCGCCCGCGCCGCGCGCAGCGTGGGCCGGGCCACCCGGCAGACCCTGGCCGCCGCCCGGGAGACCGCCCGGCAGGCCCGCGCGGACGTGCGCCGGATGCTCTTCGGGGCGTCGCGGGAGCGGGAGGCGGTCGGCCGGCGGGAACCATCGGGGGCCGAGACACGTACTCTTGGTAGGAGTACGACCGCTCTCACGAAGGACTGAACGACACTGGGCAAGCGACAGCCCGAAGGCCCGCCGCCCGCACCCGCGGTGCAGCGCATCCGACTGCGCTACACCAAGCGCGGCCGCCTCCGGTTCACCAGCCACCGTGACTTCCAGCGCGCCTTCGAGCGTGCGTTGCGCCGTGCCGAGGTGCCGATGGCGTACTCGGCGGGGTTCACGCCGCATCCGAAGGTGTCGTACGCCAATGCCGCACCCACCGGCACGGGCAGTGAGGCGGAGTATCTGGAGATCGCGCTCACCGCGGCGCGTGATCCGGAGAAGCTGAGAATCCTCCTCGACGAGTCGCTGCCCACCGGGCTCGACGTCGTCGACGCGGTCGAGGCCCGGACCTCGGGTCTTGCCGACCGGCTGACGGCCTCCGTATGGGAGCTGCGGCTGGACGGGGTGGACCCGGCCGACGCCGATCGCGCGGTGGAGGCCTTCAACCGGGCCGACGCCGTCGAGGTCCAGCGGATGGCCAAGAACGGCGTCCGAACCTTCGACGCCCGCGCCGCCGTCGTACAACTTGAGACGTACAGTGAACCTGCTGATAGGCCGACGGACCAGCCCTGTGCGATACTGCGGCTGGTTGTTCGGCACGTGACGCCTGCCGTACGACCCGACGACGTCCTGTCCGGTCTTCGCGCCGTGGCCGACCTGGCGCCGCCGGTCCCCGCTGCGGTGACCAGGCTGGCGCAGGGGCTGCTCGATGAAGAGACCGGCACGGTGACCGACCCGCTCGCGCCCGACCGCGAGGCAGCTCAGGCCCCCACAACGGCCGAACCCGCTGCCGCCGCGAAGGCGCCCGCGTAGGGAAGGTTCCGCGAAGGAACGTACGTCGTAGCGCCGCCCTGGTACTCGGGAGCCACCTGGGTCGGGCGGCGAACCGACCAGAAGACTTTCGCCAGGCCGTACGCATTCGGCATACGGAACCGGCGAGACAGGACACAGAGAGCTCCCGTGCGGCGCCCGCGCCCCGGACGGCGGCACCGCGCATCGCGCGAGCCGCGGACGTCAACGGCGATCGATCCCTCGTGATCGACGCCGGACCAGGCGCGGCGCCCGGGAGCCTGACGGGAGAAACGCCCGCATGCTCGAGCCAACCGAATCCGCAGAGTCCGCCACGGACTCCGACAACACCCCCAGCGACACCCTGCCGCCGCGTCGTCGGCGCCGTGCCGCTTCCCGGCCGGCGGGTCCGCCGGTCGCCGCCGCCGACACCTCGGCCGAGATCACCACGCCGGCCATACCGGCCGTGGAGTCCGCCGAGCAGTTGGCGGAGGAGGACCTCGAAGACGAGGTCACCGAGGCCGCTCAGGCCGACGGCACCGCCGACACCAAGGCCGAAGCCGCCGAGGCCGCGCCGCGTACCCGGCGCCGGGCCACCCGCCGTGCCTCCGCGCCCGCCGGGGCTCCGGCCGCCGCCGAGGCCGCCGAGACCGTTCTGCCCGTGGCCGCCGAGGTGAGCGCGCCCGCCGTGGAGGACGCCCCCGCCGAGGAGGCCGCCGCCGAGGACGCCGCTCCCCGCCGCAGCCGTCGCCGCGCCACGCGTCGCGTCGCGACGCCCTCCGAAGCCGCGGCCGAGGTCGTCGAGCCCGCCGTCGAGCCCGAGCCTGTCGCGCAGGTGGCGGACGAGGCGCCCGCCGAGGCCGCCCCCGTACGCGGCGCCGTGCCACCCGCCGGGCGACCGCGCCCGCCGGTGCGCCGGAGGCCGAGACGCCCGCCGTCGCCGCCGAGGCAGAGGCTCCGGCCGTCGCCGCCGAGCCCGAGGCGCCTGCCGTGACCGACGAGGCGCCCGCCGAGCCCGCTCCCCGGACCCGCCGTCGCGCCACCCGTCGGGTGACCGCGCCCGCCGAGGCCGAGGTTGCCGAGCCGGTCGTCGCCGCCGTCGCCCCCGTCGAAGAGGCGAAGGCTCCCGAGGCGCCTGCCGCCCCGGCCGAGGCCACGCCCGCCGCCGAGACCGCTCAGGCCGCCCAGTCCGCTCAGGCCGACGAGGACGCCGGTTCCCGTCGTGGGCGCCGTCGTGTGGTCCGCCGGGCCGCCGGAGGCTTCTCCGCGCCCTCGCAGGAGAGCGCGGAGGCCGACGCGCCGCGTCGTCCGGCGCGGCCCGCGGTCGCCGTGTTCCAGGCGCCCGTGTTCGCCGAGCCGCAGTTCCAGACACCGCAGCGGGCCGCGGCCGAGGCCGCCGCCGCCGAGACCGAGGTGCCGGAGGCCGAGGAGCCCGAAGAGGCCGAGGTCACTCAGGAGGCTCCGGAGGAGCCGACCGGGTCGCGTCGTCGCCGTCGTCGCCGCGCCGCCGGTTTCGGCGACGAGGCCGAGACCGGCCGGACCGCCGCGGCCGCCGCGCCCGTCGCGGCTCCCGCCGCGGACGAGTCGGAGACCGAGCCGGACGAGGCCGACGAGGCCGAGGACGTCGTCGACAGTGACGACGACACCGAGGAGACCGGGTCGCGCCGCCGTCGCCGTCGTGGTGGCCGTCGCCGCCGTCGTGGCGATGCCGCCGACGGCGAGGGCGACTCCGGCGAGGCCGAGTCCGACGACTTCGCCGCCGAGCAGGCCGCGCAGGACGCCGAGGACACCGCCGAGCAGGAGGACGAGGACGCGGAGGACGCCGAGGAGGACGCCGGTGGCTCCACCGCCGGCAGCCGTCGTCGCCGTCGCCGGCGTCGTCGTGCCGGTGACTCCTCTTCCGACGCCGAGCAGAGCGACGGGGACCCGGAGCGCACGGTCGTCAAGGTCCGTGAGCCGCGCAAGCCCTCCGAGCCGTCCGACGAGGTGCAGTCCATCAAGGGCTCGACCCGTCTCGAGGCCAAGAAGCAGCGCCGCCGGGAAGGCCGTGAGCAGGGCCGCCGACGGGTGCCGATCATCACCGAGGCCGAGTTCCTGGCCCGCCGCGAGGCCGTCGAGCGGGTGATGGTCGTCCGCCAGAGCGGCGAGCGCACCCAGATCGGCGTCCTGGAAGACAACGTGCTCGTCGAGCACTACGTCAACAAGGAGCAGGCCACCTCCTACGTCGGCAACGTGTACCTGGGCAAGGTCCAGAACGTGCTGCCGTCGATGGAGGCCGCCTTCATCGACATCGGCAAGGGGCGCAACGCCGTCCTGTACGCCGGTGAGGTCAACTTCGAGGCGCTCGGCATGGCCAACGGGCCGCGTCGCATCGAGGCCGCCCTCAAGTCGGGTCAGTCGGTCCTCGTCCAGGTGACGAAGGACCCGATCGGTCACAAGGGCGCCCGGCTGACCAGCCAGGTCTCGCTCCCGGGCCGCTACCTCGTGTACGTGCCCGAGGGCTCGATGACCGGCATCAGCCGCAAGCTGCCCGACACCGAGCGGGCCCGGCTGAAGACGATCCTCAAGAAGATCGTCCCCGAGGACGCGGGCGTCATCGTGCGCACCGCCGCCGAGGGCGCGAGCGAGGACGAGCTGCGCCGTGATGTCGAGCGGCTGCAGGGGCAGTGGGAGGACATCCAGAAGAAGGCGAAGAACGGCGGCAACGCGCCGACGCTGCTGTACGGCGAGCCGGACATGACCGTCCGGGTCGTGCGCGACATCTTCAACGAGGACTTCTCCAAGGTCATCGTCAGCGGTGACGAGGCCTGGTCGACCATCCACGGGTACGTCTCGCACGTCGCGCCCGACCTGGCCGACCGCCTGAACAGGTGGACCTCCGAGGTCGACGTCTTCGCCACGTACCGGATCGACGAGCAGCTCGCCAAGGCGCTGGACCGCAAGGTCTGGCTGCCCAGCGGCGGTTCGCTGGTGATCGACCGGACCGAGGCGATGGTCGTCGTCGACGTCAACACCGGCAAGTTCACCGGTCAGGGCGGCAACCTCGAGGAGACGGTCACCAGGAACAACCTGGAGGCGGCCGAGGAGATCGTGCGCCAGCTGCGGCTGCGCGACCTCGGCGGCATCATCGTGATCGACTTCATCGACATGGTGCTGGAGTCCAACCGGGACCTGGTGCTGCGGCGCCTGCTGGAGTGCCTGGGCCGCGACCGTACGAAGCACCAGGTCGCGGAAGTGACCTCGCTGGGGCTCGTGCAGATGACCCGTAAGCGGGTCGGCCAGGGACTGCTGGAGTCGTTCTCCGAGACCTGTGTGCACTGCAACGGGCGCGGGGTCATCGTCCACATGGAGCAGCCGACCGCGGTCGGTGGCGGCGGCAAGCGCAAGAAGCGCGGCCGCGGTGGCGACGGGCAGGGTCACGACCACGAGCACGACACGGTGACGGTCGACGTCGCCGAGTCGCTCGCGGGCGCCGGCCAGGAGACGGAGAGCGAGGCCGAGGTCGCCGCGGAGGTGGCAGAGCCGGTCGCGCTCGCGGCCCCCGAGTTCGCGCCGGACGAGGAGCTGTACAGCAGCATCGCCGAGGCGGAAGCCTCTGCCACGCGTGGCCGGGGTCGCCGTCGGGCGAGCCGCCGGGCGTCCGCTCCGGCGGGTGCGCCGAGGGGCGGCGCGTCGCGCAGGGCGGGCGGCTTCGAGGAGAGCGCCACGGAGGAGCCCGTCGAGGCTGCCGTCGAGGCGCCCACCGCGCAGGAGGTCACCGCCGAGGCGGAGGCCGAGCGTCCGGTGCAGCCGGCCGAGGCCGTCACCGCGCAGGCCGAGCCGGTCGCGGTCGAGGACCCGGTCGTCGTGGCCGCGGCCGCCGAGGCCCCCGTCGACGAGGCCGCGCCCAAGGGCCGTACCCGTCGTCGCGCCACCCGCAAGGTGTCCGCGCCGGCCGGTTCGCCCGCCGGGGCGGAGGCCGCCGTGCTGACGGTCGCCGAGCCGGCGGTCGCGCCGGCCCCGGCCGCCGAGGCCGCTGCGGTGGAGCAGGCCGAGGCGGAGCAGGTCGCCGAGCCCGTCGTCGAGAGCGCGGCTCCGGCCCGCCCGCGGCGCCGTGCCGTGCGCAAGGCCACCGCGCCGACCGCGTCCGAGGAGACGGCCGTCGTGGTCGTGCCTTCGGTCGCGGAGACCCCGGTCGAGGAGACCGAGGTGCCCGCCGAGGAGGCGGAGGCCGCTCCGGCTAAGAAGGCGGCCGCGCGCAAGACGGCGAAGAAGGCCACGGCGAAGAAGGCCGCCACCAAGAAGACGGCGGCGGTGAAGAAGACGGCCGCGAAGAAGACCGTCGCGAAGAAGACGACGGCGAAGAAGGCCGCGAAGGCGGTGTCGAAGACCACGGCGGCGGCCCAGCAGGGCCAGCCGACGGTCTCGGCCTCGACGGAGGAGTGACTCCGGTCCTTCCGGTTCCTTTCGGTTCCTTCTGGTTCCTTACGACTCCGTCCGACTCCGTCCGACTCCTCGTGATTCTGACTGAGTTCGGCTGAGCGTCACGCGGGCACCCGGTATCCTCCGGGTGCCCGCGTCGCATTGCGTTCAGCAGCGAGTTACCCTATGTCTCGCTTGTGACGGAGCGCACGCTCTCCGTGAGTTTCACTGTGGTAACCCTGGGGAAAATCGCTGTCCGCGTGCTGGTAACGTGCACTGTGGTCCCGGTGGCCAAAGATATGCACACCGTGACCCCGGCCGATGAGCACATCCGGTCTTCCAACCGGACACGGCTGACTTCCCGCAAGGAGCCCTCAGGGGGGCGGGGTCCTGTGTACAACCCGTCCGCCCCGCTCACCGGCATCGGCGGACAACACCAGGGATGCGGCCGTGCTGAGCATCGACACGGTCTCTTCCCGACCATGCAAGACGTGGTGCGGCTTAGAGGTCGCCGTAGAGGAGGGGATGTCGATGACCGACGCCCATGAGTTCGTACCGGCCGCCAAGCCCGTGATCGGCGAGGAGGAGATCGAGGCCGCGGTGCGCGTACTGCGCAGCGGCATGGTCGTCCAGGGGCCCGAAGTGGCCGCCTTCGAGGAGGAGTTCTCGGAGCTCGTCGACGGGCGTCACTGCGTCGCGGTCAACTCCGGCACCTCCGCGCTGCACCTGTCGCTCCTCGCCCTCGGCCTCGGCCCGGGCGACGAGGTCATCGTGCCGTCGTTCTCCTTCGCCGCCTCCGCCAACGCGGTACGGCTGGTCGGCGCCGACGTGGTCTTCGCCGACATCGACCCGGAGACGTACTGCCTCGACCCGGCCGCCGTCGAGGCCGCCCTGTCGCCGCGCACCGCCGCGATCATGCCGGTGCACCTGTACGGTCACCCGGCCGCCATGGACAAGATCATGGCGATCGCCGAGCAGCACGGACTCGCCGTGATCGAGGACGCCTGCCAGGCCCACGCGGCCGCGCTGAACGGCACCCCGGTCGGCGCCTTCGGTGCCGCGGGCACCTTCAGCTTCTACCCGACGAAGAACATGCACAGCCTCGAGGGCGGCATGATCTCCACCGGTGACGCGGAGACCGCCCGCACCCTGCGCCTGCTGCGCAACCAGGGCATGGAGAAGCGCTACGCCAACGAGATCGTCGGCGCCAACGTGCGCATGACGGACGTCTCCGCCGCCATCGGCCGCGTCCAGCGCGGCAAGCTGAACGGCTGGACCGAGCAGCGCATCGCCAACGCCGCGTACCTCACCGAGCACATCACCGCACCGAACGTGATCACGCCGAAGGTCGCCGAGGGCGCCCGGCACATCTACCACCAGTACACGGTGCGCGTCCTGGGCGACCGCGACGCCGCCATGGCCAAGCTGACCGAGGCCGGCATCGGCAACGCCGTGTACTACCCGACTCCCATCCACCGGCTGAAGCCGTACTGGGAGCCGGACCAGAAGGCGGGCCGTGACTGGGACCTGCCCGAAACGGACCGCGCGGCCGCCCAGGTAGTGTCCCTGCCCGTGCACCCGGCCCTGTCCGCCCAGGACCTGGAGCGCATCGCCACCGCCGTCAATGCTCTGGGGGAGCAACTGTGAGTACCGGGAAGTCGCTGCGAGCGGGACTCGTCGGCCTCGGTTCCATGGGGCGTCACCACGCCCGCGTCCTGTCGGGTCTGGAGGGCGTCGACCTCGTCGGCGTCGTCGACCCGATGGGCGACAAGTTCGGTGCCGCCCAGGGCGCGCCGATCCTGAACACCGTCGAGGAGCTCATCGCGCTCGGCGTGGACTACGCCGTCGTGGCCTGCCCCACCGCCCTGCACGAGCCGGTCGGTCTGGCGCTCGCCGAGGCCGGTGTGTGCGCGCTGGTCGAGAAGCCGGTCGCCGACACCGTCGAGGGCGCCCGTCGTCTCGTCGAGGCCTTCGAGTCGCGCGGCCTGGTGGCCGGCGTGGGTCACATCGAGCGCTGCAACCCGGCGCTGATGTCGCTGCGCGCCCGCCTGGAGGCCGGTGAGCTCGGTGACGTCTACCAGGTCGTCACCCGCCGCCAGGGCCCCTTCCCGCACCGCATCGCGGACGTCGGCGTCGTCAAGGACCTCGCCACCCACGACATCGACCTCACCGGCTGGGTGACCGGACGCCAGTACGTGTCCATCGCCGCGCACACCGTCTCCAAGAGCGGCCGTGAGCACGAGGACATGGTCTCCGCGGTGGGGCGTCTCGACGACGGCACCATGGTCAACCACCTGGTGAACTGGCTGAGCCCGCTCAAGGAGCGGTTCACCTCGGTCACCGGTGACCGCGGCTGCTTCATCGCCGACACCCTCACCGCCGACCTGACGTTCCACTCCAACGCCGCCGTGACCACCGAGTGGGAGGCCCTGCGGGCGTTCCGCGGGGTGTCCGAGGGCGACATGATCCGGTACGCCATCCCGAAGCGCGAGCCGCTCCAGGTCGAGCACGAGCTGTTCCGGGACGCGGTACTCGGCAAGCCCGCCGACATCTGCACCCTGCGCCAGGGCATGCGTACCGTCGAGGTGGCGGCCGCGGTCCTCGAGTCGGCGAACACCGACCGCAGTGTGTCCCTTCTGCCGGAGGATCTGGCCGCAGATGGCAGCTGAGCATCACACATCGGGGGAACGGTGCGTGCTCGGCAGGACTCCTATGTTCTGTGAGACTTTCCCCGCAGGACCCAGCCGGCCGTCGGCTGTCGGAGACCAGGAGTCGGAGCATGTCTGCTGCGCCTGACGTCAGCGTCATCGTTGCCGTCTACAACACGATGCCCTACCTGACGGAGTGCCTGAACTCCCTCGTCGGGCAGAGCATCGGCCGTGAGCGCCTGGAGATCGTCGCCGTGGACGACGGCTCCACCGACGACAGCGGCCCCGAGCTGGACCGGTTCGCGGCGCTGTACCCGGACACCGTCAAGGTGCTCCACCAGCCGAACTCCGGCGGCCCGGCCGCGCCCAGCAACCGGGCGCTGGACGTGGCCACCGGCCGTTACGTGTACTTCATCGGCTCCGACGACTACCTCGGCGAGGAAGCGCTGGAGCGGATGGTGGACTGCGCCGACCAGCACGGCTCCGACGTCGTGGTCGGCAAGATGGTCGGCACCAACGGCCGTTACGTGCACCAGGCGCTGTACAAGCAGAACGACCCGGACGTCAGCCTGTACCACTCCGCGCTGCCCTTCACGCTGGCCAACACCAAGCTGTTCCGCCGGGACCTGGTCGAGAAGTACAAGCTGCGTTTCCCCGAGCACCTGCCCGTGGGCAGCGACCAGCCGTTCACCATCGAGGCGTGCGTGCGCGCGAAGAAGATCTCGGTGGTGGCCGACTACACCTGCTACTACGCGGTCAAGCGCGGCGACGCCAGCAACATCACCTACCGGGCCGACCACCTGGCGCGGCTGCGGGCCGCCGCCGAGATCATGGACTTCACGGCCGGTCTCGTCGAGGCGGGTCCCGAGCGGGACGCGCTGCTGCGCCGGCACTTCACCTGGGAGCTCGCCAAGCTCGTCCAGGACGACTTCCCGGGCCTGGACCGTGAACTCCAGCGGCAGATCTGCGCGGGCATCGCGCGGCTCGCCGACGTCTACTTCACCGACGGCATCCGTGACGCGATGGACGTCAAGCGCCGGGTGCGCATCGCCCTGGCCCGGGCCGGCGCGATCGACGAGCTCGCCGAGGCGATCAGCTCGGAGAAAGAGCACGGGGCGCCGCCGTTCGTCCTCGAGGGCGAGCGCGCCTACGCCCGGTACGCCGGTTTCCGCGACCCGCGCATCGGTCTGGCCGACCGGGTCTACGAGCTGGTCGGGGAGTCGGTGCCGGGCCGTCTCGCCCAGGGCACCGAGCTGCTGGCCTCCGCCTGGGAGCAGCAGGGCGAGGCGCTCACGTACACGCTGTCCGTGCGGGTGCCGGTGCTCGGCGACGTCGACGGCGCGGTGCTGCGGCTCGCCGACAAGGCCATGCCCAAGTCGGCCGACAAGCCCGGCGCGCGCCGGCTGAAGGCGGGCCACGTGCTGCCGGCGCCGGTGGGCGAGGTCACCCTCGAACCTTCCGAGGACGGCGCGGCCACCGTGCTGCACGCCCGGGTCCCGCTGGCGTACGTCACCGCGAAGCGGGGCGTGCGGGTATACCTGGACGTGGCCGGTTCGACGTACGAGATTCCCGTACGGGGCAAGGACCTGCCCATGCCGCTGGCGCGCCAGTGGGGCCGGGAGGGGGACCCCTACCGGGCGTCGGCCGTGGTGAACGACAAGGGGCGTGTCGTGATCGACACGGCCCAGATGTACCCGCCGAAGATCACGGTGCTCCGCCGGGGGCTCGAGAGACTCGTGCGGAAACTGAAGTCCGGGGCCGGCCGCCTGAAGCGGGCGGTCGGCGCCAAGAAGTCCAAGCCGAACGGCTCCAAGAAGCCGACCGGTTCCAAAAGGAAGTAGCGACCCTCCATGAACATCTGTGTAGTAGCACTCGGCAAGATCGGCCTGCCGCTGGCCGTGCAGTTCGCCTCCAAGGGCCACCGGGTCATCGGCGCGGACGTCAACGAGAAGGTCGTCGAGCTGGTCAACGCCGGCGTCGAGCCGTTCCCCGGCGAGCACGACCTCGACGTCAAGCTGAAGCAGGCCGTCGACGCCGGGCTGCTGAGCGCGACCACGGACACCGCGTCCGCCGTCGCCGAGTCCGAGGCCGTCGTCGTGGTCGTCCCGCTGTTCGTGGACGCCGAGGGCACCCCGGACTTCGGCTGGATGGACTCCGCGACGAAGGCGATCGCCCAGGGCCTCAAGCCCGGCACGCTCGTCAGCTACGAGACCACGCTGCCGGTCGGCACCACCCGCACCCGCTGGGCGCCGATGCTGGCCGAGGGCTCGGGGCTGACCGCGGGCGAGGACTTCCACCTGGTGTTCTCCCCGGAGCGCGTGCTGACCGGCCGGGTCTTCGCCGACCTGCGCCGCTACCCCAAGCTGGTCGGTGGCATCGACGAGGCGTCGAGCGCCCGTGGTGTGGAGTTCTACGAGCAGGTCCTGGACTTCGACGAGCGCGCCGACCTGCCCCGGCCGAACGGCGTGTGGGACCTGGGCACCGCCGAGGCCTCCGAGCTGGCCAAGCTCGCCGAGACGACCTACCGGGACGTCAACATCGGCCTGGCGAACCAGTTCGCGCGCTTCGCCGACAGCAACGGCATCGACGTCAAGAAGGTCATCGAGGCCTGCAACTCGCAGCCCTACAGCCACATCCACCAGCCGGGCATCGCCGTCGGCGGTCACTGCATCCCGATCTACCCGCGGATGTACCTGTGGAACGACCCGGCCGCGACCGTCGTGCGCTCCGCCCGTGAGGCGAACGCCGCGATGCCCGAGTACGCCGTCGACCTGCTGGCCGCCGCCTACGGCGACCTGACCGGTGTGAACGTGCTGGTGCTGGGCGCCGCCTACCGCGGTGGCGTGAAGGAGACCGCCTTCTCCGGCGTGTTCCCGACCGTCGAGGCTCTCAAGGCGCGGGGCGCGGTGCCGTTCGTCTCGGACCCGATGTACACGGACGAGGAGCTCGCCGCCCACGGTCTCACCCCGCACGCGGGCGAGAAGGTCACCGCGGCGATCCTCCAGGCCGACCACGCCGAGTACCGCACGCTGACCCCGGCCGACCTGCCGGACGTCACGGTCCTGGTCGACGGTCGCCGTACGACGGACCCGGAGGCCTGGAAGGGCGTCCGCCGCGTCGTCATCGGCGGCTGACGCTCGTACGCGAACAACCTCGTGGCCCCGTCCCGTGTCTGGGGCGGGGCCCTGGTGCAGGAAGGTTTTCCCATGTCCTGGCTGATCACGGGCGGCGCCGGTTTCATCGGCTCGCATGTCGTGAAGGCGATGACGGACGCCGGTGAGCCGGTCGTCGTCCTCGACGACCTGAGCACGGGCCGGGCCGAGCGGCTCCCGGACGGTGTGGTGCTGGAGGTCGGCACGGTGCTCGACGGCGACACCGTCGAGCGGGTGCTGCGCGAGCACGGCATCACCGGCATCGTGCACATCGCGGGCAAGAAGCAGGTGGGCGAGTCCGTGGACCGGCCGCTGTACTACTACCGCGAGAACGTCGAGGGCATGCGGGTCCTGCTGGACGCGGCCGTCGCCGCGGGAGTCGCCCGGTTCCTGTTCTCCTCGTCCGCCGCCGTGTACGGCATGCCCGACGTCGACCTCGTCACCGAGAAGACGCCGTGCGCGCCGATCAACCCCTACGGCGAGACCAAGCTCGCCGGCGAGTGGCTGGTCGGGGCGGTCGGTGCCCGGCACGGGATGGCGACCGCCTCGCTGCGCTACTTCAACGTGGCTGGCGCGGCCACGCCCGAGCTGGGCGACGACGGCGTCTACAACCTCGTTCCGATGGTCTTCGAGCGGCTCGAGGCGGGTGAGGCGCCGCGGATCTTCGGTGACGACTATCCGACGCCCGACGGGACCTGCGTCCGCGACTACATCCACGTCGAGGACATCGCCGCCGCGCATGTCGCCGCCGCCCGACGGCTGGCCGCCGATCCCGAGGCCCGGCTGGTCCTCAACATCGGCCGTGGCGAGGGTGTCTCGGTCGCCGAGATGATCGGCGTCATCCAGGACGTCACCAGACGCGCGGAGGCCGGGCCCGACGTGTCCGCCCGTCGTCCGGGCGACCCGGCCCGGGTCGTGGCCTCCGCCGACCTCATCCACCAGGAGCTCGGCTGGAGCGCGGAGCGCGGCGTGCGGGAGATGGTGGAGTCGGCGTGGGCGGGGTGGCGGCTGCGGCACCCGTGAGCGCACGAGCAGGCGCATGAGTGAGGGCCCCCGGGATCATCCCGGGGGCCCTCACTCATGCGGCGAAGACGGCGAAGAGCCGGTCAGCCCTCTTCGAGGAGCAGCTTCTCGAAGTGCTTCTGCACCACGGGCCAGTCCCACACGGTCAGCGCGTGCTCGGTGGCGAGCTTGCCCGCCGCGCGCCAGGACTCCTCCGTGGCCGTGATCTTCAGGATCCGCTCGGCCGCCTCGGCGGGGGAGGCCACGACCCAGCCCTCGGGGTAGAGGGTGCGGGCGCTGTTGGGCTTGCCCGCGTAGAACGGCCAGTCGCGGGCGACGGGCACGGCACCGCTGGCCGCGCCCTCCATCAGACCGACGTGGCAGCCCTCGCGCACGGAGGAGCTGATGATCGTGCCGATCTCGACGAGCTTCGACGGGACGTCGTCCGTCGGGCCGAGCCGGACCACCGCGCCGGACTCCTCCAGCGGGGCCAGCAGTTCCTCGAACTCGGCCAGGTAGTCCTTGGTGGCCTGGCTGGTCTTCGGGTCCATGTCGCCGCCGACCAGGAGCAGCCGGTAGCGCTCGTC
The DNA here is from genome assembly GCF_045040885.1 of Streptomyces sp. NBC_00016. Classification (NCBI taxonomy): domain Bacteria; kingdom Bacillati; phylum Actinomycetota; class Actinomycetes; order Kitasatosporales; family Streptomycetaceae; genus Streptomyces; species Streptomyces sp. NBC_00016. The sequence goes on from NZ_CP108304.1 coordinate 6,455,842, forward strand.
GTGCCTGCGGACCCGCTCCAGGACGTCCAGGGCCCACTTCGGGTCCTTGGCGACCTGGCTGATGCCGACCAGACCGAGGTTGAAGCGGGCCTCGGCCGGCTTCGTGCGGTTGAAGCCCGACAGGTCCATGGCGTTGTCGATGAGGTGGAACCGCGGGGCCTGCTCGCCGCGCAGCGTCGGCACCAGCGAGGCGGTGAGGTCCTTCACGTGCGGGGCGACGAAGACGAGGTCGTCGATCCGGGAGAAGTCCGTCATGTGCGGCCAGCGGGTGAACGCCTCGTAGCTGTGCAGGCGCACGACGATCCGGGTGTCGCCCGGGTCGATCGTGGTGAGCATGCCGGCCGGACCGGCCGCCCACTCCAGGAACACGGTGTCGGCCCAGTCGAGGTGCGGGCGCATCAGGCGCTCCACCTCTTCCTGGTAGTCGCTCGTGTCGCCCGCCAGCCGGTCCTTGAGCATGCGCGGGGCGGCCCAGGAGATCCGCTTCAGGTGCTTGTTCGCGGCCAGGTCGAGGTAGCGCAGCTCGACGTCCGGGTGGTCGGCGAAGTGCTCCTTGACCAGGTGCAGGAAGTTGTCGTTGGCGCTCGTCGTCACCAGCAGCCGCAGCGGGCGGTCGGTGGGGGCGGGTGCGGCGGGCACCTTGCGGCCGCGGGGGCGGCTCAGTGCCTGGAACGCCTTGGAGCGGTGCAGCGGGGCGACGAAGCCCTCGGCGTCCTTCGCCAGCGGCGAGGACAACTGGTCGATGTGCAGCACCCGGTGGAAGTGCAGGAACAGGGTGCGGTTGAGCGCCTCGGCCGCCTCGTCGGTCTTGCCCCTGGCGAAGAGCGCGTCGGCGTTCGCGAGCTGGGCCGCTACCGCCTTGCCCAGGAAGCGGGGGCTGATGCCCTTCTTCAGCTCCTGCATGACGCCCTCGTTGTAGAGGTCCGCCCGCAGCTGGAGGTCCGGGATCTTCGAGGCGGCGTCCGCGAGGGTGAGCGCGGCACCGCTGGTGCGGCCCGCCCACTGCATGCCCTCGGCGACGTACCGCGAGGTCGCGGCGCGCACCTTTATGGGCATCCCGGGCGCGGTCACGGCCGAGCGCCACAGGCGGGCGCCGACGCCGGAACGCATCACGGGCCGCGGGGTCACGGTGCGGACCAGCTGCGCGGGCAGCCGGTCGACCGAGCGCTTCACATCACGGGCGACGGCGCTCAGCGGTGGCAGGACGGTGGAGTGGCGGGCCGTGGTGCCGCCCTGCGCCTTGAGTTCCTCGACGGCCTTCAGCGCGGGCGCCAGCCCGAACCTGGCCGCGGCGGTGCGGTTGTACTCGGCGAGCCGCCACACCGTGTACACGGCGGCCACGTCCAGGGCGACGAGCACGTCGGCCTTGCGGCCGTGGGAGCGCAGCCACGAGTCGCTGCGCACCTGCGTCCAGTTGCGCAGGCCGCGCGGGGCCTTGCCGAGCCGACGGCGCACGGCCTGGCTGCGGTGCTTGAGGGTGCGCGGCAGCTGGTGCGCACCGGCCAGCTCGACCTGGGCGAGTTCCTCCGGGACGCCCTCGGCCTCCAGGTGGAACATGCCCGCCAGGTGCACGCGCGCGCCCTGGGCGTTGAACTTGCGCACCGTGTCCGCGAGCACGCCGAAATTCGGCCGGACGGACGCCACGAGCAGGACTTCGGTCACTTGGCGAGCTCCTCGACAAGGTTCTTGACGGCGACGGACATCAGCGCCTCACGAGTGAACTGGTCGGCGTGGGCCATCGCGTCGGCGTGCTCCTCGTCGGTGGTCTCCACCGCCATGTGGGCGGCCTTGATGAAGGACTCGGTCAGGCCCGCCTCGTCGATGCCGGGGGCGCCGGTCCACAGCGGGTGGCCCCTCAGCACGTTCGAGGCGTCGTGCTCGACGGCGTGCGCCGACACGATCGGCAGACCCGTCGCCATGTACTCGTACACCTTGCCGGAGGTCACGAACCGGCCGCCGATGAGGATCAGCACCATGGCGTCCCAGCTGGCGTAGATCGAGGAGACCTCGGCCTTGGCCGCGGGACCGCCGAAGACGACGCCGTCGGCCTCGGCCTCCTTGAAGACCTCGGCGTGTCGGTTCGCACCGCGGGTGGCGCCGTTGCCGAGATGGCCGCGCAGCTCGAAGCGCGCGTTCGCCAGCAGCGGCTCCTTGGCGCGGGCGGCGCGCCAGGCGTTCAGCACCGTCTCCAGGTGCGGAACGGTGAAGTTGACCGTGCCGAGGTAGCCGAAGACGAGACCCGACTCGGCGTCGGGGTTGTGCGCCCGGCCCGGCGAGCTGTCCGCGTCGTAGCCGTTGCGGACGACGTGCACGCGGTCGGCGAAGTCGGGGTAGCGCCGCCGGTAGTGCTCGGCGATGGGGTCGTTGACGACCCACAGCGACACCGCGTGGTCCAGGATCTTCTGTTCCCAGACGCCCTCGGCGGAGTCGCGGGCGAAGGCCTCGACGCCGTCGATGACGTCGATGGACCAGCCGTCGCGGAAGTCCACCGCGTACGGCACCTTCGCTTCCTCCCACAGCTTCCAGGCCGCGGCGAGGTTCACGTACGGCACGCAGCTGGCGAGCAGCAGGTCCGCCGGGTTCTCCCGGTGGATGCGCAGCACGGCCTGCTCGAGGTCGTCGCGCCACTCACCGAAGTTCGGCTCCGGGAAGTTCTCGGTCTGGCGCTTGCGGAGCTTGGCGACCCAGCCGTTGGGGTCGAGGGCACGCGCCTCGTCGAAGAGGCGGATGTCCGTCTCGAGATCCTCGCGCGCCAGCGGCAGTTCGACGATCTTCACCCGGGGGTCGACCTGGTCCAGCAGGGAGAGGTCGATGCCCGAGTCGAGTTCCCAGGACTCCCGGGCGATGTTGACGACCGTGACGTCCCAGCCGACCTTCACGAACTGGTTGGCGGTCTCGCGCATCCGGTACGTGGAGCTCTTGGCGGCCGGGGGGAACCCGATGGCGAGATAGATGACGTGCGGTCGCTTGCCTTCCGCAGGCGGCCCGGACGGGGGAGACGATGACATAGCGGTTGACGCTAGCACGCTGACATGCACGGACTGTGGGTCACATGTGGCCGTCCGCAGGCGGACGGCCACGCTCCCCTGTTCCGTATCTCATGTCAGGCGGGCCGGCTGCCCCCCTTCCATTCCTCCATGAGACGGACGACGTTGTGCGCCGCGCGGCCGTCGCCGTACGGGATGCCGGGGTCGTCGGTCGGCACGGTGCGGGTCACGGTCTCGGCCCATTCCTGGGGCGACAGCGTGTGCGGGTCGGGTACAAGGACGTTCCAGCCCGTGTTGACGGTTTCCACCCACTCGGTCTCCGGGCGGATCGTGGTGCAGATGCGCTCCAGCAGGAACGCCTCCTTCTGGAGACCGCCGGAGTCCGTCACCACGCCCACGGAGGCCAGCACGGCGGCGACCAGGCTCGCGTACGGCAGCGGGCGGCCGACGTGCAGGTTGCCCTGGGCCAGGTCGATGCCGTGCTCGTGGGCGCGGGCGACGAGCCGCGGGTGGGCGGCGAGCGCCACCGGCACCGGCAGCTTGGCGAGCGAGTCGACGATCGCGGCGAGCCGCTCGGGGTCGTCGGTGTTGTCCGGGCGGTGCAGGGTCGCCAGCAGGAAGGGCTGCGTCGGGTCGATGCCCTCGGGCAGCTCCGGCGCCGGGAACTCACCGGCGCGGACCTGGTCGCGGATGCGCAGGCAGATGTCGACCATCACGTCGCCGGCCAGTCGGGCGCGGTCGGCGAGGCCCTCGTTCGCGAGGTGGCGCATGGCCTCCTCGGTGGGCGCGAGGAGCAGGTCGGCGCTGTGGTCGGTGAGGACGCGGTTGTGCTCCTCCGGCATCCGCCGGTTGAAGGAGCGCAGGCCCGCCTCCAGGTGCGCCACGGGCAGGTGCATCTTCACGGCCGACAGCGCGCCGGCGATGGTGGAGTTCGTGTCGCCGTAGACGAGCACCCAGTCGGGCTGCTCACGGTCGAGGACCGGGTCGAGCGCGGAGAGGACGGCGCCGGTCTGCACGCCGTGGCTGCCGGAGCCGACCCCGAGGTGGACATCGGGATCCGGGATGCCGAGTCCGGAGAAGAAGACGTCCGAGAGGTCGGCGTCGTAGTGCTGCCCGGTGTGCACGATGACGTGCTCGTGCTCGGTTTCGGCGAAGGCGGCCGCGATGGGTGCGAGCTTCACCAACTGGGGACGGGCGCCGACGATGCTGATGACTTTCACAGAGCACTCTTCTTCTGGGGCGGGCAGGTGGGGGGCGAGCAAAGGAAATGGTAGGCAAAGGGTTGGACGCGCCGGATCCGCAGTGGGTTGCCCTGTCGGGGGAGCGGGTCCTGTCGTGTCCTGTCCATGTCCGTCCAAGCCGTGGTCAGAACACGGCTTTCGGGCTTCGGCCCACTCGCATAACGATTTCGTGAACCTTGCGTTCACGGGTACGTAAATCGGGTCAACGCGGACGGGCCGCCTACGCGGTGCGCTCGACCAGCGTGCCGTCCTTCTCGTCGTAGCGGGAGCCGGTCTCCGGGCACTCCCACACCCCGGGCTCCCCGTCCCGCTCCACCAGCCGGACGCCGGCCCGGCCGACCCAGCCGACCCGGCGGGCCGGGACGCCCACGACCAGCGCGAAGTCCGGCACGTCCTTGGTGACGACGGCGCCCGCGGCGACCATCGCCCAGCGGCCGATCGTGAGGGGCGCGACACACACCGCGCGCGCCCCGATGGACGCCCCGTCGGCGATGCGCACGCCGACGGCCTCCCAGTCGCCGCCGCGCTTCTGCTTGCCCTCGGGGTCCACGGAGCGCGGGTTGTGGTCGTTGGTGAGGACGACGGCGGGGCCGATGAAGACGCCGTCGCCGAGCTCGGCCGGCTCGTAGACCAGCGCGTAGTTCTGGAGCTTGCAGTTGTCGCCCATGCGGACACCGGAACCGACGTACGCCCCACGGCCGACCACGCAGCCCTCGCCGAGCCGCGCGCCCTCCCGGATCTGGGCGAGGTCCCACACACTGCTCCCGGCGCCGATCTCGGCACCCGCGTCGACCTGGGCGCTGGGCTGGACCCTGTAGTTCACTTCTCCGCCTTCCGGTGTCTGGCTACGCCCGGCGAGCATACGGGCAGGGGTGGCGCCCCCGACGGGGACGGCCCCTGCCCGCACCGGCGTGTGCGGGCGGTGCTGCGTCGGCGGTGAGGGTTGCTGCCGGGCGGACGGCCCGGTTTGACCCCTCAAGCCGGGGCCCGTAGCCTTGACCCTCGGCGTGTCGGCTGACATGTCACATCCCCGTAAACCCTCTTCCTCCCGGGTGCCGGTTACCTCGGTGGTCGGGAGAGGCCGTCCGTGTTCGATCCCGGGTGGCTGGACTGCGGGGATGCCGTCCCAGAGCGAGAGAGTGAGATCCGCGTGTACGCCATCGTGCGCAGCGGTGGTCGCCAGCACAAGGTTGCTGTCGGCGACATCGTTGAGGTTGACAAGATTTCCACTGCCAAGGTTGGCGACACGGTCGAGCTCTCGACCCTGCTCGTTGTCGACGGCGACGCTGTGACCAGCGACCCGTGGGTGCTGGCCGGCATCAAGGTCCAGGCCGAGGTCGTGGACCACCACAAGGGCGTCAAGATCGACATCCTTCGCTACAAGAACAAGACCGGCTACCGCCGTCGTCAGGGCCACCGCCAGCAGTACACGGCGATCAAGGTCACTGAGATCCCCGCGGCTGCGAAGTAAGGGACTGAGGAGACATGGCACACAAGAAGGGCGCATCGTCCACCCGGAACGGTCGCGACTCCAATGCCCAGCGGCTCGGCGTGAAGCGCTTCGGCGGTCAGGTCGTCAACGCGGGTGAGATCCTGGTCCGCCAGCGCGGCACGCACTTCCACCCCGGTGCGGGCGTCGGCCGTGGCGGCGACGACACGCTGTTCGCGCTGAACGCCGGTGCGGTGGAGTTCGGTACCCACCGTGGCCGCAAGGTCGTGAACATCGTTCCGGTCGCCTGATCGGAAGCTTTCGCGAGGCGGACCTCACTTCCCGTGTGGGAAGGCGGGTCCGCCTTTCGCGTGTTAGGCAGTAAGAAACCCGTACGTTTTCGCAGTGCTGGAGGCACCTACCATGACCACCTTCGTGGACCGCGTCGAACTCCATGTCGCCGCGGGTAACGGAGGCCACGGCTGTGCCTCCGTCCACCGTGAGAAGTTCAAGCCGCTCGGTGGCCCCGACGGGGGCAACGGCGGCCGTGGCGGCGATGTGATCCTGGTCGTCGACCAGTCGGTCACCACGCTCCTCGACTACCACCACAAGCCCCACCGCAGCGCCACCAACGGCAAGCCCGGCGAGGGCGGCAACCGCTCCGGCAAGGACGGCCAGGACCTGATCCTGCCGGTCCCGGACGGCACCGTGATCCAGGACAAGGCCGGCAACGTGCTGGCGGACCTGGTCGGCCACGGCACCTCGTTCGTCGCCGCCCAGGGCGGCCGCGGCGGTCTCGGCAACGCGGCGCTGGCCTCGGCCCGCCGCAAGGCGCCCGGCTTCGCGCTGCTCGGCGAGCCCGGCGACCTCCAGGACATCGTCCTGGAGCTGAAGACGGTCGCGGACGTGGCCCTCGTCGGCTACCCGAGCGCGGGCAAGTCGTCGCTGATCTCCGTCCTGTCCGCCGCCAAGCCGAAGATCGCGGACTACCCGTTCACGACCCTGGTCCCGAACCTGGGCGTGGTGACGGCCGGCTCCACCGTCTACACGATCGCCGACGTGCCGGGCCTGATCCCGGGCGCCAGCCAGGGCAAGGGCCTGGGTCTGGAGTTCCTGCGCCACGTAGAGCGGTGCAGCGTCCTCGTGCACGTGCTGGACACGGCGACCCTGGAGTCCGAGCGCGACCCGCTCTCCGACCTCGACATGATCGAGGAGGAGCTCAAGCAGTACGGCGGCCTCGGCAACCGGCCGCGGCTCGTGGTGCTGAACAAGATCGACGTACCGGACGGCAAGGACCTCGCCGAGATGGTCCGCCCGGATCTGGAGGCGCGCGGCTACCGCGTCTTCGAGGTGTCCGCGGTCGCCCACATGGGCCTCAAGGAGCTGTCCTTCGCCGTCGCCGAGATGGTGGGCGCCGCGCGCGCGGCCAGGCCGAAGGAGGAGGCGACCCGGATCGTCATCCGTCCCAAGGCGGTCGACGACACCGGCTTCACCGTCACGCTGGAGGAGGACGGCCTGTTCCGCGTGCGGGGCGAGAAGCCCGAACGCTGGGTGCGGCAGACCGACTTCAACAACGACGAGGCCGTCGGCTACCTCGCCGACCGGCTCAACCGCCTCGGTGTGGAGGCCGCGTTGATGAAGGCGGGCGCCCGTGGTGGCGACGGCGTCGCCATCGGCCCCGAGGACAACGCGGTCGTCTTCGACTGGGAGCCGTCCGTGACCGCCGGCGCCGAGATGCTCGGCCGACGGGGCGAGGACCACCGCTTCGAGGAGCCGCGTCCCGCCACCCAGCGCCGCCGGGACAAGCAGGCCGAACGCGACGAGGCGACCCAGGAGTTCGAGGGCTTCGAGCCCTTCTAACCTCTCCGGGCTTCCAGCCTCTCCGGGCCTTCCGGCCCCGTTTTGCGGACCCGTGGTGGTCGGCCGTCCGTCGGCCGGCCGCCACGGGTTTCTCGTTGTCCCCCCACTTGTCATGCACGCGAATTCCTGAGTTCAGCAGGCTGACCCGCCTCGCATGACAGCCTCGCTGTGTCCAAGGGGCCGAGGGTCCCCGGGGCCCGGTCTCCCGAAGACCTGGTGCCCAAGAGACGGGCGAGGCAAGGGAGTTCAACGGATGGCCGCCGACCGTCGCCGTTTCCTGACCGCGGGCGCCGCCGTGGTCGGTGCCGCCGCCTCCGCCCAGCTGTGGCTGCCCGCCACCGCCCGCGCGGCCGAAGCACCGCTGCCCGCCGGGCTGTTCAGCCTGGGCGTCGCCTCCGGAGACCCCCTGCCCGACGGCATCGTCCTGTGGACCCGGCTCGCCCCGGACCCGCTGAACGGCGGCGGCATGCCCGACCGGACCGTCCCCGTGCAGTGGGAGATATCACCCGACCCGCGCTTCGCCGCCTCCGTCCGCAAGGGCACCGCCCAGGCCCTGTCCGCGTACGGGCACAGCGTTCACGTCGATGTGCGAGGGCTCCGTCCGGGCAGCGTGTACTGGTACCGCTTCCGGGCCGGCGGCCAGCTCTCGCCCGTGGGCCGCACCCGCACCGCGCCCGGCCTCCTCGGCTCCGGCGGCCCGCTGCGCATCGCGCTCGCCTCCTGCCAGAACTGGCAGCACGGCTACTTCACGCCGTACGCCGACATGCTCGCGCAGGACCCGGACCTCGTCCTCTTCGTCGGCGACTACATCTACGAGTCGGGCCCCTCGGCCACGGCCGTACGGCGGCACGAGGGGAGCGGCGAGCCGTACTCGCTCACGCAGTACCGCAACCGGTACGCCCAGTACCGCTCCGACCCCGACCTGAAGCGCATGCACGCGCACGCGCCCTGGGTGGTCACCTTCGACGACCACGAGGTCGACAACGACTACGCCGGGGAGATCCCGCAGGATCCCGGCCGGCAGACCCACGACGCCTTCGTGGCCCGGCTGACCGCGGCCTACCAGGCGTACTACGAGCACATGCCGGTCCGGGCCACCGCGATCCCGGACGGGCCGCACATCCGCATGCACCGCCGCTTCCAGTTCGGCCGGCTGGCCCGGCTCAACGTGCTGGACACCCGGCAGTACCGCACCGACCAGGCAACCGGCCAGGCGGGCGCCCAGGACCCCGCGCGCACCATGCTCGGCGCCGAGCAGAAGCAGTGGCTGCTCGACTCGCTGCACGGCTCGGGCGCCCGCTGGAACCTCGTCGCCTCGCAGATCATGCTGGCGGAGACCGATCTGCTGGCCGGCCCCGGCAAGCAGTGGTACTACGACGCCTGGGACGGCTACCAGGTCGAACGAGGCGCCCTCCTGCAGGAGTTCGCCTCGGTCCGCAACCCGGTCGTCCTCAGCGGCGACCGGCACCTGACCATGATCAGCGACCTGAAGAAGGACTTCGCCGACCCGGGCTCCGCCGTCGTCGGCGCCGAGTTCGTCGGCACCTCCGTCTCCAGCAACGGCGACCAGGACCAGGCCGCCTTCCACGCCCAGTGGGACCCGCTGAAGGCCGACAACCCGCACTGGAAGCTGATCGACGCCCACCGCGGCTACCACCTCTTCGACATCCGGGCCGACGCCGTCGACGCGACCGTGCGCGTCGTCGACACGGTTCTCAAGCCGAAGGCGACCGCCCGTACGCTCGCGAGGCTGCGGGTCGCGGACGGTAAGAGCGGAGTGCGGCGGGTGTGAAACCCCCGAGGGGGAAATCGCCGACCGGCGCCCGGGACCACGCCCGGGACTCATCTGTGCCCCAGGCTCCTCTCAGCGTCCCCTAAGGAATCCCTCTTACCGTCTTCTGACCATGGAGACGGACTGTACGAACCCCGCGGACTGTACGAACCCCTCGGACCGTGCGAGCGACGGCGCCCCGGCCCCCGGGCCACTCACCCCGCTGCCCGCGGGCACCCGCCTGCTGCACATAGGGCCGCACAAGACCGGGACCACCTCGATCCAGGGCGCCCTCTTCGCGGCGAAGGAGAAGCTGCCGGCGTACGGCGTCGCGTACCCGGCGCAGAGCAGACACCCCATGCAGGCCGTGCTGGCTGCCTGCTCGCGGACCGGGATGATCGGCGACACCACGCCCACCGAGCGGCACTGGGCGCGGCTCGTGGACCAGGTGCACGCCACCGGCCGCCACACCTGCGTGATCAGCAGCGAGTTCTTCGCCGACGCCCCGGACGACGCGACCGCCGAGCGGATCGTCGAACAGCTCGGCGGAGAGTCCGTGCAGGTGCTGGTCACCCTGCGCCCGCTGGTGCGGATCATGCCCTCGCAGTGGCAGCAGTACGTGCAGAACGGCCTGCGCATGGGCTACGAGGACTGGCTGGAGCACATGCTCCGCAAGGCCCCCTACGAGAAGCCCAACCCTAGCTTCTGGCGCCGGCACCGGCACGACCGGCTGGTCGAGCGGTGGGTGCGGGTGGTCGGGGCCGACCGGGTCACCGTCGTCGTGGTGGACGACCGGGACCGGGGCGGGCTCATGCGCGTCTTCGAGGGACTGCTCGGACTGCCCGCCAATCTCCTTCAGCCCGTTCCGGACACGGCGAATCGCTCACTCACCCTCGCCGAGACCGAAATGCTGCGCAACCTCAACAAGGAATTCCGCGGTAATGGCCTCCCCGACGAGCTCTATTCACTGCTGGTTCGTAACGGCGCGGTCATGCATATGAAGAACACGTGCAGTCCCACCTCACAGGACGTGAGGATCTCCACACCCGACTGGGCCATCCGGGCGGCCGCCGGGATCGGCGCCGAGATGGCCGACCGGATCGGGTCGACGGGGGTGCGGGTGATCGGTGACCCGGCCCTGCTGTCCGCTCCGTCCGCTGTGCCCGAGCCCGCCGGGCAAGGGCCGGGGGAGGCCCGGATCGCTCCCGAGGTGGCCGCTCAGGCCCTGTACGGGGCACTCGCCGCGGTGGCCGCGGCGCCCGGCGGGGGCTCGGCGCGCGCGGTCCACCAGACCTCGTCGAAGGAGCTCGTACGGGTTCTCGGGCACCGTTGCCTCAAGCGGTTGCGGCGGCACTGACGCCGTCCGGCGCCGCTCGTGTCCGTGGTTGCCCGTGGCGCTCCGTCACTCTCGGCAATGACATACTCCTTGTGGAGTAACTCACAGGATTTCCAGGGACCATCCATGGGAAGCCGCGTCGGTGTGCAATCAATCACCGGCGACGCAAGGTGAATGGCGGGTTGCGTGCACATTTGCAGCGAACGGCGCTCACCTTGCATCGCGGTTACCGCAAGTGGGACCATTTCCCCGTTCCCTGTCGCCCCAAGGTAGGTCCTCTGTGTCCCAGCACATAGCCAAGCCCCGTACCACCGCAGTGATCCTGGCCGGTGGCACCGGTCAGCGGGTGGGTCTGTCGATCCCCAAGCAGCTGCTGAAGATCGCCGGCAAGGCAGTCATCGAGCACACCCTGACCACCTTCGAGAAGGCCGACTCGGTCGACGAGATCATCGTGCTGATGGCACCGGGCTATGTGCCGGACATCGAGAAGATCGTGTCCAAGGCCGGTTTCAAGAAGGTCCGGAAGATCATCGAGGGCGGCTCCACGCGGAGCGAGACCACCGAGCGCGCCATCGCGGCCCTGGGCGAGGGGCTGGCCGACGGCGAGGACCTCAACGTCCTCTTCCACGACGCCGTGCGCCCCCTGCTCTCGCAGCGGGTCATCGACGACTGCGTCACGGCGCTGGAGCGCTACCAGGCGGTCGACGTCGCCATCCCGTCCGCGGACACCATCATCGTCACGCGCACCCACGGCGAGGACGGCGAGTTCATCACCGAGATCCCGGACCGCTCCCGGCTGCGCCGCGGTCAGACCCCGCAGGCGTTCAAGCTGTCCACCATCCGCCGGGCCTACGAGGTGGCGGCGGGCGACCCCAACTTCCAGGCGACCGACGACTGCACCGTCGTGCTGCGCTACCTGCCCGACGTGCCGATCCACGTCGTGGCGGGTGACGAGTACAACATGAAGGTGACGCAGCCCGTCGACGTCTTCATCGCCGACAAGCTCTTCCAGCTGGCCTCCTCGGCCGCCCCCGAGCAGATGGGCGAGGAGGTCTACCGCGAGCTCCTCACCGGCAAGACCGTGGTCGTCTTCGGCGGTTCGTACGGCATCGGCAAGGACATCGCCGAGCTCGCCGAGTCCTACGGCGCCACGGTCTACGCGCTGGGCCGCTCCACCACCGGCACGCACGTGGAGAACCCGGAGGAGGTCGACGACGCCCTGTCCAAGGCGTACAGCGAGACCGGGCGCATCGACTACGTCGTCAACACGGCGGGCGTCCTGCGCATCGGCAAGCTGGCCGAGACGGACAACGCGACCATCGAGGAAGCGCTGAAAGTCAACTACCTGGCACCGGTGCAGATCGCACGTTCGGCGTACAAGTACCTGGCGGAAACGAAGGGCCAGCTGCTGCTGTACACCTCCAGCAGTTACACCCGGGGACGTGCCGAGTACAGCCTGTACTCCTCGACCAAGGCGGCCATGGTGAACCTCACCCAGGCGCTCTCCGACGAGTGGGCCGGTGACGGCATCCGGGTGAATTGCGTCAACCCGGAACGCACGGCCACACCCATGCGTACCAAGGCTTTCGGGCAGGAGCCCTCGGGCAGTCTGCTCTCCTCCGAGGCCGTCGCCCGCACCTCGCTCGACGTGCTGCTCTCCGAGCTCACCGGGCATGTGATCGACGTCCGCCAGCAGGACCCGACGGCGGCCGCCGGCCGGGCGTCGGGCTTCGAGGCGGCCCTGGCCGGAGTGCTCGACCGACAGGATGGCATGGCATAATCCAGCGTAAATAGCCATCGATTTTTCAGGCCTCTGTGACTCCCTGTTTACGGAGAATTCACAGAGGCCTGAGCCGTAAAACTCCCGAAACCTTCACAAAGGATTTTCCGGACTTTTAGTACCTCTGACCGGCCCCCTCCCAGAGCAGGTTTCTCCGTGATATCCACCGCTATTCGCGTAGCCCGGGTGGGCAGCGCGGCCGAACTGGCCGCGGCGGTCCTCATGATGCTGGGCTACCCCGGCCTCATGGCGGCCGCGCTCGTTCCGAGCGCCCCCGCCTTCGCCGCCGCGGCCGCCGTGACGTACCTGGCGGACCTTTACCTCCACCGCAAAGGCAGTCGCCTCATCGCCCTCCTGGGCAAGGTGCGGGCCGGTCTGTCCACCCGGTTCCTGGTCCGCGAGCTGCTGCTGATCCTGCTGCTGGCGAGACTCGACCTCTCCCAGGAGCCGGTCTTCTACGCGGCGATCGCGTGCTTCACGGTGTTCTTCGGTCTCCAGGCCCCGCACGGCGCGCTGATCACCCTGATCGGCAAGCGCCGTCAGATGCCGGTCGTGACCAGGAACGTCGACCTGGCCTCCAGGCTGCGCATTCCGGACGCGCCGCCGCGCCGGCTGCTGAGCCGAGCCACCGTGAAGATGCTCCACCTCGACCTCGCGGCCGTCGTGGGTCTCCTCGTCAGCGCGGTCACCGACTCCGAGGCCGCGGGCTTCGCCGGCATCGGCGTCACCCTGGGCCTGGGCGCGCTGTACGTGCTGGTGCTGGTGCCGCATCTGCGGGCGAAGCGGCTGCCGCCGAAGGCCGACAAGGTGCTCGGCACGGTCAGCGCCTGGCTGCGCGAGTACCGGCCGCAGACGGTGCTGTACTTCTCCGGCTCCGACGACTCCGCCTACCAGGTCAACATGTGGCTGGAGACCATGGAGCAGATGGAGTCCCGGCCCCTGGTCATCCTGCGTGAGCGCACCGTCCTGGAGAAGATGGCGCCCACCTCGGTCCCTGTCGTCTGCGTGCCCGGGGGGGTGCACCTGATGAACATGGACCTGTCCATGGTGCGGGTCGCGTTGTACTGCGCGAACGTCGGCAAGAACATCCACCTGCTGCGGGTGCCGACCATGAAGCACGTCTTCATCGGCCACGGCGACAGCGACAAGCTCGCCAGCGTCAACCCGTTCAGCAAGGTCTACGACGAGGTGTGGACCGCCGGCCGCGCGGGCCGCGACCGCTACGCCATCGCCGACGTCGGCATCCGCGACGAGGACATCGTGGAGGTCGGCCGTCCGCAGCTGGCGCCGATCAGGACCTCGCAGGGCACGCCCGCGGGTCGCATCGCGACGGTCCTGTACGCGCCCACCTGGGAGGGCTGGGACGACAACCCGGGCAACACCTCGCTCCTGCTGGCCGGCGAGAACATCGTGAAGAAGCTGGTCGCCGCCGATCCCCCGGTCCGCGTCCTGTACAAGCCGCACCCCTTCACCGGCACCCGCAGCGCCAAGGCGGGCGCCGCGCACCGGCGGATCACCGCCCTGATCAAGAAGGCCGCCGCCCAGCGCGCGGGCGACCCCCGTTTCATCGCGGACCCGGCGTCCGAGGCCAAGGCGAAGGCGGAACTGACCCGCCTCAAGGCCCGGCTGGACGGTCTCTCCCTCGCGTTCGACGAGCGCGCCGACGAGGCCGTCACGAGCCGTGACGGCATCGTCGACGTCCGCAAGCACCAGGAGGCCGCCCGGCTGCGCGCCGAGTGGAACGAGGCCTACTGGCGCTCCTTCCCCTCCTTCGAGCACCGGGTGATCACCGGCGCCGGACCCCGCCTGTACGACTGCTTCAACGCCTCCGAGGCGATGGTCTCGGACATCTCCAGCGTGGTCTCCGACTTCATCGCGAGCGGCAAGCCGTATGCGGTCGCGGACTCCGCGGAGCTGGGCGCCGAGGAGTTCAGGCGGCAGAACACCGCCGTGCGCGCGGCGGTGATCCTCACCAACAGCGCCGCCGAGCTGGACCAGCTGCTCGACGCGGTCGGCAACCCGGCCGCCGATCCGCTGGCCAAGGACCGCAAGGAACTCAAGGAGTACCTGCTCGGACCCGACGAGCCCACCTCGCTCGAACAGTTCGACACCGCGATCACCGACCTCGCGCTGAAGGCCGAGGCACGCAACGTCGGCCAGGAGTCGCACGCCTCCGCGGCGGACAGCGCGGTCGGTGCCGCGCCGGACGACGCGACGGAACTGCCCAAGGATGCCAAGGGTGTTACGGCCGGCTGACGCCTGTATTTCCTGAGGCCGGGCCCCCGGAGAGTTCTCTCCGGGGGCCCGGCCTCAGTTGCGTTCTGTGATGTGGGACACGTACCGAAACCCAGGCAACCCACCCCGTTCATCCATCGTCTACCGGGTATCCAAAGTGTTCATGCGGGGGAACCGGTGCGTGATGAGAGGGAAAAGTGACCACTGCGCAGCCTGACGTCACGGTGGTCATCGGGGCGTACGAAGCGATGCCGTACCTGGTCGAGTGCCTGGCATCGGTCGAGGCACAGACCCTGGACGCGGCGCGCCTGGAGGTCATCGCGGTGGACGACGGCTCCCGGGACGGCACGGGGGAGTACCTGGAGGAGTTCGCCGCCCGCGTGCCCATGGCCGTCACCGTGATCCGCCAGGAGAACTCCGGCGGCCCCAGCGGCCCGCGCAACGTCGGCCTCTCCAAGGCCACCGGGCGCTACGTCTTCTTCCTCGACGCCGACGACCGGCTCGGCGCCGAGGCCCTGGAGCGCATGGTGGCCATGGCCGACCGCAACGGCACGGACGTGGTCCTCGGCCGGGTCGAGGGCATCAACCGCAAGCCGCCGAAGTCGATGTGGGGCGAGACCCTCGACCGTACGGACGTCTACTCCTCCAACATCAAGTTCACGCTCAGCGCGCAGAAGCTGTTCCGCCGGGAGTTCCTGGAGCGCCACGGCATGCGCTTCGACGAGTCGCTGTGGACGGGCGAGGACGCCCTGTTCACGATGGAGGCCTATCTGCGGGCCGACGGCGTCTCCGTGGTCGCCGACTACACCTGCTACTACCTGGTGGGCCGCACCGACGGCAAGCATGTGACGAAGAGCGGGAGCTACACCCTGCGCTTCGACTCCGCGCGCGCCCTGATGGGCCTGCTGGAGCGGCTCGTCCCGCCCGGCGCCAAGCGGGACGTGCTCATGGTCCGCCCCTTCCTCGTCACCGTGCTGCCGCAGTTCGGGCCCGTCTTCCTCAGGAACGACGAGGAGATCCGGCGCACCAAGATGGAGCTGGCCAAGCCGCTGATGGACGCCTACTGGAACGAGGGCGTCGCCCAGCGGCTCCGGGTCCACGAGCGGCTCCGCCTGGAGCTGGTGGCCCGGCAGCGCTCCGAACTCCTCGTGGACGTACTCGAGTTCATCAAGGCCAAGAGCGAGCCGGTCCCGGTCCTGAAGAAGCGCAACACCCAGCTCTACCTGGCCTACCCGCACTACGGCTCCCGTACGGCCGGTCTGCCCGACCGGATCTACCTGGCCGAGCCGCGCGAGGCGAAGGACTTCCCCGGCTGGCGCAAGGACCCGACCGAGACCTTCCTCCGCGGCTTCGTCCGCAAGGTCCGCCGCAGGCTTCGCCGGCTCCGGCGCCCGATGCGACCGGGCGGCACGGCGGCCGCGTGAGCCCGCGTGGGATTCCGCCCGCCCGTGGTGTCGCCCGGTCCTGCTCGGTGGGGCCTACTTGCTCGGCTTCAGCGCCCGGCGCAGCGGGCCGCCCACGGCGCGCTTCGCGCGACGGTAGATCGACGGGGCGGGGATGACCGCGGCGGCCTTGGCCGCGGCCTTCGCGCCGGGCCGGTTCTTCGCCAGGTCCCGCTTCAACTGGGCGTTGTGGGTGTCCAGTTCGGTGATGCGCTGCTGGAGCCAGCCGAACCGGCCGGCCAGCGAGGCGAGGTCCGCGTCGTTCCAGGGGCGCACGCCCGGCGGGAAGGACAGCGAGCGCAGCTTCTTCTCGAAGGCCACGCCGCCGTCGCCGTGGGTGAAGGTGTTCGGCAGCCCGTTCTTGTCCAGGAACGCGGTGAAGCGGTCGAAGCGCTCCTTGTGGTTGCCGGTGAGCCCGCTGAAGTCGGCCTCCTCGTACAGGTCGGCCGGGTCGAGGTCCGCGGGCACCTCGCTGAGCAGCCGGTGCGGTATCTCGAAGTAGCGGCACAGCTCCAGCGTGCGCGAGTCGAAGGCCAGCACCGTCGCGGGCGTGCCCGCCAGCAGCGCCGCGATGTTGCCGTGGATGCGCGAGCCGAACGAGTAGTCGAAGTCCCGCAGGTCGTCGATCCAGGTGATCGGGTCGATGTAGACCCGGGCCTTGTCCTCCCGGTACATCGGGTGGTCGGGGTGGGTCGGCATCTCGGTGATCCGGCCGGCCGGGGAGTCCACGTCCCGCCAGTGCAGCTGCTTGGCGTCGGTGAGGTTCTGGCCTATGTAGCGCAGGTTCGGGTAGCGCTCGTGGGTACGGGTGATGACCTTGTGCAGACCGCCGCCGCGCACCGCGGTGTGCGAACCGTTGACACCGATCCGCGACTCCGCGGTCAGTGTCGGCGTCTTCTTCTCGACGGGCAGTCGGTCGCCGTGCATGAACATCGACGGGCAGCCGATGACCTCGACGTCCCGGAAGCCCATGTCGTTCAGGTACTGCTCGGTGAACTCGCCCCGTACGCCTATGGAGGCGCTGTGCTCCAGCACCGCCGCGCAGAAGGCGCGCACGCTGGCCTCCATGGGCTTCAGCCGCGCCGGGTCGTAGGTCACACCGGTCTGCGCGCCGACACCCATCACCACGACCGGGATCTTCAGCTTCCCGATGAGCCTGGTCAGCCGCTGCAGCGGCTGCTCGAAGGTCGGCCGGAAGGCGTTGGCGAGGGGCACGACGAAGGCGTCGTACTCCTCGTTGATCCGGGCCGCCGCGCTCACGTCCGTGCGCATGCCGTTCGAGAAGACCTCGGAGTCCGGCGTCGTGAGGATCTTGTGGGCGGCATCACTGAAGATCAGGTTGCCGGAGTTGGTGGCGATGACGTCGCGGTGGAGGGCTTCCTCGACGGGGACGACGTCGAAGGGGCTCTTCCCCGATCTCAGGAGTATGCGCTTCACAGGGCGAACTGTAGGTGACACAAACTTCAAAATAAATTTGTGTTCTCTTCAAATCAGATGGGGAACCAGTACAACCTTTTTGCCGTACGCAAAGCGTGAGCGAACGGTTACACCGGCGCACCGTCCGCGAGGTGAAACTCCTGCGCGGCCTCCGCCCCTGTTCGCGTAGATTGCCAGGCGGGCAGCCGTCGACCTACACAAGGGGCGAAGAACAAGGTGGCAGGGGCAAGGCAGGCCGTGAGCGAGGCCCGCAGGATCGTCGTCAAGGTCGGCTCCTCGTCGCTGACCACCGCCTCCGGCGGGCTCGACGCCGACCGGGTCGACGCGCTCGTCGACGTCCTCGCCAAGAGCCGCAGCGGGGGCGAGAAGGAGATCGTGCTCGTCTCCTCGGGCGCGATCGCCGCCGGCCTCGCCCCGCTGGGCCTGCGCCGCCGCCCCCGGGACCTCGCCCGCCAGCAGGCCGCCGCGAGCGTCGGCCAGGGGCTGCTCGTCGCCCGCTACACCGCCTCCTTCGCCCGCTACGGCGTCCGTGTCGGACAGGTGCTGCTGACCAGCGACGACATGAGCCGGCGGGCCCACCACCGCAACGCCTCCCGCACCCTCGACGAGCTGCTCGCGATGGGTGCGTTCCCGATCGTCAACGAGAACGACACCGTCGCCACCGACGAGATCCGCTTCGGCGACAACGACCGGCTCGCCGCCCTCGTCGCCCACCTCGTCCACGCCGACCTGCTGATCCTGCTGTCCGACGTCGACGGCGTGTACGACGGCGACCCCGGCAGGCCCGGCACCTCGCGGATCGCCGAGGTGCGGCGCCCCGAGGACCTGGCGCACGTCGAGATCGGCAGCGCGGGCAAGGCGGGCGTCGGCACCGGCGGCATGGTCACCAAGGTCGAGGCCGCCCGGATCGCGGCCGCGGCCGGCATCCCGGTGGTCCTCACCAGCGCCGTCCACGCGGCCGACGCCTTCACCGGCGGGGACACCGGCACCTACTTCCACTCCACCGGCAAGCGTTCCGCCGACCGGCTGCTGTGGCTCCAGCACGCCTCCACCCCGCAGGGCTCGCTGACGCTGGACGACGGGGCGGTGCGCGCGGTCGTCGAGCGGCGCACCTCGCTGCTGCCGGCCGGGATCGCCGCCGTCGAGGGCGAGTTCAGCGCGGGTGATCCCGTCGAACTGCGCGACACCCGGGGGCGCGCGGTGGCCCGCGGGCTCGTCAACTTCGACGCCAAGGAGATCCCCCAGCTGATCGGGCGGTCGACCAGGGAACTGGCGCGGGAGCTGGGCGCGGAGTACGAGCGCGAGGTCGTCCACCGGGACGACCTGGTGATCCTGCACCCGTAAACCCGATCGAACGGTCCGTACCGGTGGGGGACGTTCCGTGAAACCGCCCCGCGGAGCCGTGCGGCCTGCTCAACTTTGTTCCAGGGACAAGAGAACGCGGGACACATTCCGCACGAGCGCTGCGTAAAGGAGGCCGTCGTGAGACGAGTGCGCCCTGGGGTGGCAGCGACCCGTGGGAGTACCGGCGAAACCGGTTCGGCGGCGCCGCGTGCGGCCGCTCCGGCGTCGTCACGCGCCGCGAGTCCGGCACCCTCGCGCGCGCCGGGTGAGGAGCGCGCCCTGACCAGCGTGGCGGCGGGCGACCGGTACCTGGCCCAGGAGGGCGCCGAGTCGAAGGGCGGACAGCCCGTGGACGTCCCGCGGCTGTGGCATGTCACCCTCAGCGTCTCCGGTGAGGAGGCCCCGCTGAAGGAGGTCCGGCGGGCCCTCGAGCAGCTCGCCCACGACCATCCCTTCCTCCTGACCAGCAGGTACGCGGGCGATCACGCCGAGATCCGGTACTGGGAGGAGGCCCGCGACCTGCACGACGCGGCCGCCGTCGCCCTGCGGCTGTGGGGGGAGCACCGCCAGACCGCCGGGCTGCCGCCCTGGGAGATCGTCGGCCTGGAGGTCATCGACCGCCAGACCTACCACCAGCGCATCGCGGAGGGCTACGGACCGGCCCCGGCGACCCCGGTCGGCGTCCACCCGTACTGAGCCGCTCGCCGACGCGCCCCGGGGTGTTCCGGCGGCACATCTCGGGGTGTGGAACGAACGGTGGACCGGCCCGCGCGGCGCACTACCCTTCCCTTATGACCACGCTCTCGCCGTACGACTCCATGTCCCCGGTCACCCGCGCCGCCTACCGCGCCAAGGCGGCCGCCGCCGACCTCGCGCCGCTGCCCAGGGCCGCCAAGGACGACGCGCTGCTCGCCATCGCGGACGCGCTGGAGGTCCGTACGAGCGAAATCGTCGAGGCCAACGCGAAGGACATCGCCAAGGCCCGTGAGGCGGGCACCAGCGAGGCGATCGTGGACCGGCTGACCCTCACCCCGGAGCGGGTGCGGGCCATCGCCGCGGACGTCCGGGACGTCGTCGCGCTGCCCGACCCGGTCGGTGAGGTCGTCCGCGGTTCCACCCTCCCCAACGGCATCGACCTGCGCCAGGTCCGCGTCCCGCTCGGCGTCGTCGGCATCATCTACGAGGCCCGCCCGAACGTCACCGTGGACGCCGCCGCCCTCTGCCTGAAGGCCGGCAACGCGGTCCTGCTGCGCGGCTCGTCCTCCGCCTACGAGTCGAACACCGCCCTCGTCCGGGTGATCCGCGACGCCGTCGGCGGGGCCGGTCTGCCCGCCGACGCCGTACAGCTGGTGCCCGGCGAGGGCCGCGACAGCGTGCGCGAGCTGATGCGGGCCCGCGGCCTGGTCGACGTCCTCATCCCGCGCGGCGGCGCCTCGCTCATCCGGACCGTGGTCACGGAGTCCACCGTCCCGGTCATCGAGACCGGCACCGGCAACTGCCACGTCTATGTCGACGCCCACGCCGACCTCGACATGGCGATCGACATCCTGATCAACTCCAAGGCGCACCGGGTCAGCGTCTGCAACGCCGCCGAGACCCTCCTGGTCCACCAGGACATCGCCCCCCGGTTCCTGCCGCGCGCCCTCGACGCCCTCGCGGAGGCGGGCGTGACCGTGCACGCCGACGAGCGCGTGCTGGCCTATGCCAAGGACTCCAAGGCGACCGTGGTCGAGGCCACGCCCGAGGACTGGGAGACGGAGTACCTCTCCTACGACATCGCCGCCGCCGTCGTCGACTCGCTGGACCGGGCCGTCGAGCACATCCGGCTGTGGACCTCCGGCCACACCGAGGCCATCGTCACCACCTCGCAGCAGGCCGCCCGCCGCTTCACCCAGTTGGTGGACTCCACCACCGTGGCCGTGAACGCCTCCACCCGCTTCACCGACGGCGGCCAGTTCGGCTTCGGTGCGGAGATCGGCATCTCCACCCAGAAGCTGCACGCCCGGGGCCCGATGGGCCTCCCGGAGCTGACCAGCACCAAGTACATCGTCACGGGCGACGGGCACGTACGGCGCTGAACCGCCCTTCGGGGCTGTCGTGAGAGGTGTCTCATCCGGCGGATGAATTTCCCTACCGACTGCCCAAATTGACCCCCCAGGTCTACTCTGGATTTGTGCCGGAGGACGTGGGGGGTACGCCGTTCCCTGACGGCTGGGAGCCCGACGACGACCACGACCGCGGGGTGTCGGACGAAGAGTTCGCCTCCGTGGTCTTCGACGAGGCGTTCGTCAAGGCGGCCGTGGTGCACGAGCCGACCGCCGTGGAGCGCCTCCTGGCCGCCGCGGAGGCGAGAGCCGAGGCCTCCGAGGCCGAGGCCCGCCGGGCCCGCGCCAGAGGCGACCACTACGACGATGCCTACGGTTCCGACGGACCCGGCGATTTCGGCCATGATCCCGACCTCGACGAGCTGGACGACGCCGACCTCCCCGAGGCGTGGGAACGCCGCTACGGCGCCCCCGGGGCGTACGGCAGGCAGGTCCGCTGGCATCGGCCCGTCGCCTGGATGCTCGCCCTCGTCATGGGCGTCGGCATGGTCGCGCTGGCCTTCGCCGCGGTCTACCGGGGCGCCTCGTCGAGCAGCCGGGACCAGTTGCCCTCGCCCGCCACGACCGGCCTCGAACAGGGGAGCGTGCCGCCTCCCTCGGCGTCCGCCGACCACTCCCAGCCACCTGTCTCGGCGGTTCCGCGCACGCCCTGAGCGTCTGTCAGAAGTTGTCGTGCGGCAGGGCGTTTACCTGAGGTCCCTGCGACCTACTCTGAAAGTATGGCCGGGCCTGGAGACCCACCGGAGGGGACACCCGAGGGCACTCCCGGAGGTGGAGAGGACGAGTACCGATCCGTCGTCTTCGACGAATCGTTCGTCCGTGCTGCCCGCATCCAGGAGTACTCCGCGCAGGAGCGCATGGCCGACCACGCGCCCGCCGTCCGTCGCCGGCCGCCCCGGCGCCGGGGCCTGTCGCGGCAGGTACTGATCCTGGTCATGCTGATCGCCGTCGCCTTCGGGACGGCCATCTACATGGGCGTACGCAACCCCTACCAGAGCGCCGTGGCCCGTCGGTCCGTCGAGCCCCTGCGGATGACCGTCATCCCGCTCTCCCCGCAGGGCGTCGTGCCCGGCGCGGCCGACGCCGAGTCGCTGTTCGCGCGCAGTCCCGCCGCGCAGTTCCGGATCGGCGCCGAGGGCATCCCGCTGCCCGCCTCGCGGCGCACCGCCCACTTCTCCGACAGCCAGGTCGTCACCGCCCTGACCGCGGCCAAGGAGTACATCGTGCACTCCTCCCTCTACCCGGAGGTGCTCACCCGGCAGCAGGTGCGGCCCGTGCGGGCCCTGGTCGCCGCCGAGCAGCTCGACCAGTTCGACGAGAGCTTCAGCCACCCGGCCGCCGACGGCCGGCACGCGCCGACCGGCTGGCTGGTCCGCTTCGACCCCGCCCAGGCCCGGCTGGCCGACAGCAACATCCGCGTCCAGGGCACGCTCCAGGCCGCCGAGACCGACTCCGCGACCCTCGAGGTCACCGCGGACCACACCTTCGTGTACGCGCTGCGGCCGGCCGGCGCGGGCGCCGACACCTCGGCCTCCCTCTTCACCGTCCGCCGCGAGCTGCACTTCCGCTTCGACCGCACCGACCTGCGCACCCACCAGGTCCAGCTGATCGTGTCCTACGTCCAGGCCGGCCCGCTGTCCTGCGCCGAGGACTCCACGAACCACCTGAGTCCGCTGCTGGCCGGCCAGACCGCGAAGACGGGCGGCCCGGCCGGCACGGACCCCTACGCGACGGGCGGCGCGACGGCCCTGTGCGGATCCCTCGCGACGAGCGCACAGCCGAAGGTGTGAATCCGCTCAGGGCCGTGCTCCGGATCAGCTGTCGGCGCGCGGCGGCGTGTCCGTAGTCCCGTCCCAGCCGTCCGAACCGTCCGAGCCGTTCCTCGGCGGCTGGTCCTCCGCCGGAGCCGAGCCCGCGAACCCGCCGAAGCCGCGCCGCACCCGGCCGCCCAGGTCGCCCGCCCCGCCCGCGATGTCGCTGACCAGCTTCATCAGCGGGTCCTTGGAGCTCTTGACGCTCGTCGCGTAGTGGCTCGCGGACTCGCGGAAGGAGTCCGTGACCGAGGTGTCCTTGTCCTCGGTGCGCCGCGGGTAGTGGCCGTCCATGATCCGCTGGTGGTCGCGGGACTCGGCCCACTTCTTCAGCTCGGCCGCGCGCACGGTGGTGAAGGGGTGCGTGCGGGGCAGCACGTTGAGGATCTTCAGCACGGAGTCGCGCAGGTCGCCGCCCGCCTCGTACTCCTCGGCCTGTTTCAGGAACGCGTCCACGTTCATCTCGTGCAGGTGGTTGCCGCCGGCGATCTTCATCAGGCCGCGCATCGAGGCCTTCAGGTCCTGGCCGACGAGAAGACCCGCCCGGTCGGCGGACAGCTCCGACTTGCGGAACCACTCGCGCAGCGCCGTGACGATCGCCATGATCGCGAGGTTGCCCAGCGGGATCCACGCGATCCGGATCGCCAGGCTCGTCAGGAACAGCAGGATCGTGCGGTACACGGCGTGCCCGGAGAGGGCGTGGCCCACCTCGTGGCCGACGACCGCGCGCATCTCCTCCTCGTCGAGCAGCTCGACGAGCCCGGTGGTGACCACGATGATCGGCTCGTCCAGACCGATGCACATCGCGTTGGGCTGCGGGTCCTGGGTGACGTACATCGGCGGGACCTTCTCCAGGTCCAGGATGTAACAGGCGTCCCGCAGCATGTCGTTGAGGTGCGCGAACTGCTGGTCGGAGACCCGCACCGAGTCGGACAGGAACATCAGCCGCAGGCTCCGCTCGGGCAACAGCCCGCTCAGCGCCTTGAACACGGTGTCGAAGCCGCTCAGCTTGCGCAGCGCCACCAGGGCGGAGCGGTCGGCCGGGTGCTCGTACGCACGGGAGGAGATTCCCGGGAAGCGCCTGCGCTGCCTGCTGGGCACGCTCTCGTGGCCGGTGCCGTTCTGCTCGTGGCCGTCGTCGGACATGTCTTCCCCCATGTGCGTCTGTGTGGCCGCTACCTGCTGTGTGGCCTCTGCCTGACCCTTTACGGACCCTTGTGCGGCCCTTTGCGCCCCCGAAGCGGATCCCAGCCTAGGCGGAGTTACCGTGGACGGGCACTACACCGAAGGAGTCCCGCCCCATGGAGCATCACCCCGCAGCCGCCTGGCTCACCGAAGCCGCCGGCGCCGCTCAGCAGCAGGGGGCGGGGAATCTGCTCCGCGTCGTACTGGTCGTGATGATCCTGGGCTGTGTGCTCACCGCGTGGTTCCTGCTGCGGGGCTACAAGCGGAAGGACGACTGAGCCGCCGGGAAGGTTCCCAATGGCGGAGTCGGCGTGATCGCCGCGCGGGCGCCCGCTTACCATGGGCCGACATCTTTATCCCGCCCACCGGATAGGTCCTGCCGAAGATGAGCCTTCACAGCACCGCTGCCCAGCTGGTCACCCTCGCCGCCGAGGGCGAGGAGCACGGTGGCAACCACGAGAGCCTCAGCCCGTACATCACCGGCGGCGCGGCTTTCCTCATCCTGCTGCTCCTGCTGTGGATCACCACCCGCTTCAACCGCGACCGCTGAGACACGACGTGTTCACCGACGGGCAGTCCGGCATAGCGGGGCGCTCCGGGCATCCGCCGGCCGGGACCCCGGAACCGGGCCGGTAGGGTCTGCACGCATGGGAGAGCAGGACATGCCTACCGGCCCGTCGAACCCGGGAAAGCGCCGTCTCGGCGTCATGGGCGGAACGTTCGATCCGATCCACCACGGACACCTCGTGGCGGCCAGTGAGGTCGCCGCGCAGTTCCGCCTGGACGAGGTCGTGTTCGTCCCGACCGGCCAGCCCTGGCAGAAG
Source organism: Streptomyces sp. NBC_00016 (assembly GCF_045040885.1). Lineage (NCBI taxonomy): Bacteria > Bacillati > Actinomycetota > Actinomycetes > Kitasatosporales > Streptomycetaceae > Streptomyces > Streptomyces sp. NBC_00016. The sequence goes on from NZ_CP108304.1 coordinate 6,480,629, forward strand.
AGCCATCGCAGTGTCTCCCCGGCCGAGGACCGCTACCTGATGACGGTCATCGCGACCGCCGAGAACCCGCAGTTCTCGGTGAGCCGTATCGACATCGACCGCGGTGGCCCCACGTACACCGTGGACACCCTGCGCGACCTCCGGGCCCTCAACCCCGAGAGCGACCTGTTCTTCATCACCGGCGCCGACGCCCTGGGTCAGATCCTGACCTGGCGGGACAGCGAGGAACTGTTCTCCCTCTCGCACTTCATCGGCGTCACCCGGCCGGGACACAACCTGACGGATCCCGGTCTGCCCGAAGGCGGTGTCTCGCTCGTCGAGGTGCCCGCGCTCGCCATCTCCTCCACAGACTGCCGTGCGAGAGTCGCCAAGGGCGACCCCGTCTGGTATCTGGTGCCGGACGGAGTCGTGCGCTACATCGACAAGCGCGAGCTGTACCGCGGCGAGTGAGCCGAGAGGGGTACCGGTGAACGACCGATACGACGCGGGGTACGGGGGCGACCAGTACGAGCTCGTCGGCTACGACGAGTTCGGGCAGCCCGTCTACCGACAGGTCCCGGCGCAGCAGGTGCCGCAGCAGTCCTACGACCCGTACGGGCAGCAGGGGCAGCAGGTTCCGCAGCAGGGTCAGCAGACGCAGCAGCCCCAGGGGCAGCAGGGTTACGGCTACGACCCCTACGCCACGGGCGGGCAGCAGCAGACGCCTGCCTACGACCCGTACGACACCGGTCGGCAGCCGCCCACGCCCGCGTACGACCCCTACGACACCGGCCGGCAGGCTCCCGTCGGCTACGACCCCTACGGCACCGCGACGCAGGCCCCGTACGACCCCTATGGGCAGACCGCCACCAGCGGACAGCAGCCCCGGGTCGAACAGCCCCGCGCCGCCGAGCAGACCGCCTACATCCCGCAGCAGGGCGGTCCGGTCGAGACCGGGGCCGAGGCCGAAACCGGCATCGACGCCGACGGACGCCCCGGTGCGGCGGCGCCGGGGCGTGGCGCGTCCGCAGCCCCCGGGCAGCCCCAACGGGATTACGAGACCGAGCAGTTCGCGTTCGTGGAGGAGCCCGACGGCGACTCCGAGGACGTCATCGACTGGCTGAACTTCACCGAGAACCGCACCGAGCGCCGCGAGGAGGCCAAGCGCCGCGCCCGCGGCCGACTCGTCGCCCTCGCCGTGGTCCTGGCGCTGGTCGCGGTCGGCGGAGTGGGCTACCTCTGGTACGCCGGGAAGCTGCCCGGCCTGTCGTCGTCCTCGGATTCCGACACCGGCACCACGACCGCCACCGCGGCGCAGAAGCGTGACGTGGTCGTCGTCCACCTGCACAACACCACCGGCGGCGGCACCTCCACGGTGCTGCTCGTCGACAACACCACCACCAAGCAGGCCGCCACGGTCCTGCTGCCCAACTCCCTCGTCGTCACGGACGAGGACGGCACCACGACGACCCTCGCCAAGTCCGTCGACGACGACGGCTCGGCCGGTACGCGCGACGCGCTGGACACCGTCCTGGGCACCGACATCGAGGGCACCTGGCGGCTCGACACGCCCTACCTCCAGAACCTCGTCGACCTCGTCGGCAACATCGACGTCGACACCGACGTCACCGTGCCCGACCCGGCCGCCAAGAAGGGCGGGGCGCCCCTCGTCAACAAGGGCGAGAAGCAGACCCTCAGCGGCAAGATGGCCGTCGCCTATGCCACCTACCGCGCCACGGGCGAGGCCCAGAACGCCCAGCTGGAGCGGTTCGGCCAGGTGATGCAGGGAGTGCTGCGCAAGGTGTCGTCCGACGCGCAGGGCGCCACCGTCACCGTCCAGACCCTGGCGCAGATCCTCGACCCCTCGCTGACCGACAAGGACCTCGGCACCTTCCTGGCCAAGCTCGCGGACCTCGCCAAGGGCGGCGACTACAAGACCGCGCTGCTGCCCGTGCAGACCGACGGCACCCTCAACGCGGAGGCCAGCGCGAGCGTCGTCAAGGACGTCCTCGGCGGCGCCGCGAAGAGCCCCGACAAGGACGCGGCCGTCAGCGTCTCCGTCCAGAACGCCAGCGGCACCAAGGCCAACACCGAGGACGCGCGCGTGGTGCTCCTGAACGGCGGTTTCACCTTCTCGGAGGCCGGCACCCCGTCGAACTCCAAGGCCACCTCCCAGGTCCTCTACGCGGACGCCGCCGGCAAGGAGAACGCCACCGAGGTCGCCAAGACCCTGGGGCTCGACGCCGACGCGGTGAAGAAGGGCACGGTCTCCGCGAACGCCGACGTCGCGGTCGTCCTGGGCGAGGACTACCGGCCCTCGTCGGCCGGGTCGGCCGACTGAGAGCACGCGTGGGGGCCGGGCCGAAGCGGCCCCCGCGCGGGTGATCCCTCCATCACGTGGGGTGCCGTCGGCGGACCGTGAGACCCTTGGGGACAAGTGTCCGCCGACGGAAAGCCACGTAGTGACCGCCACCGACCGCTCCATCGAGCTCATCCAGTCCGCCGCCCAGGCGGCTGCCGACAAGCTCGCGCACGACATCATCGCGTACGACGTCAGCGACGTGCTGTCGATCACGGACGCCTTCCTGTTGGCCTCCGCGCCCAACGACCGCCAGGTCAAGTCGATCGTCGACGAGATCGAGGAGCGCCTCAACAAGGAGCTCGGCGCCAAGCCGGTACGCCGTGAGGGCGACCGCGACGCCCGCTGGATCCTGCTCGACTACGTCGACATCGTCGTCCACGTCCAGCACAGCGAGGAGCGCGTCTTCTACGCTCTCGAGCGGCTCTGGAAGGACTGCCCCGAGCTGGATCTGCCCGCCGACGCCAAGGCGACCCGCGGCAAGGCCCAGGAGCACGCCAAGCTGCAGGCCGAGGCCGAGGAGGACGACACGGCCGGGTTCGGGGAGCTGCGGTGAGTGCTGCCGCGGAGAACGCCGCCGACCCTAAGCCGGGCCGTGGCCGCCGGGTCATCCTGTGGCGGCACGGCCAGACCGCCTGGAACGTGGAGCGCCGCTTCCAGGGCACGACGGACGTGGAGCTGACGGAGACCGGTGTGGCCCAGGCCCGCCGCGCCGCCCGGCTGCTCGCCTCCCTCCAGCCCGATGCGATCGTCTCCTCGGACCTGTCGCGGGCCGCGAACACGGCCGCCGAGCTCGTCGCCCTCACCGGCCTCCAGGTGACCCACGACGAGGCCCTGCGCGAGACGTACGCGGGACTCTGGCAGGGGCTGACGCACGACGAGATCATCGCCGGCCACGGCGACGAGTACGCCGCGTGGAAGCGCGGTGAGCCCGTCCGTCGAGGCGGCGGCGAACTGGAGTCGGAGGTCGCCGACCGTGCCGCTCCCGTGGTGCTGCGGCACGCCGAGAAGCTGCCCGAGGACGGCACGCTCGTCGTGGTCAGTCACGGCGGCACCATCCGCACCACCATCGGCCGTCTCCTCGGCCTGGATGCCCACCACTGGGAGGCCCTCGGCGGTCTCTCCAACTGCTGCTGGTCCGTCCTCGGTGAGGGCGCTCGGGGCTGGCGCCTGCTCGAGCACAACGCCGGCACCCTGCCCGAGCCGGTGCTCGGCGACGACGACTGAGCGCCGTGCGGCCGCCGGGACCCGGATTTCACTTTCCGGCAGGTCGCAGGCTAAAGTTCTTCTTGTTCGCCCGCCGAGCGGGAAGAACGCAAGGGGCTATAGCTCAGTTGGTAGAGCGCCTGCATGGCATGCAGGAGGTCAGGAGTTCAATTCTCCTTAGCTCCACGGATCACCTGGTCTGTCGGTCGAAACTCTGTTGAGTTGTCAAAGATCGGTAGCGGCCGGTTGAGGTCTGTTCGCGAAGATCCCGTCCCCTCAGGGGGCGGGATTTTTCGTTGCTCCGCTCCGCAGCATGGCCGCGCGGCGCTCCGTCTCCTCGTCGTTAGGCGTGTACACGACGATCCGGCACTCCGGCATCCCGTTGATCGACAGGGACGTCGACGTCATCCGCAGCTCGCCCACCGCCTCGTGCCGGAAGACCTTCACGCGGCGGCCGGGCTCCGCCACGTCACCGGACTCCCACAGCCGCGTGAACAGCGGGCTCGCCTGCGACAGCCGGCGTATGAAGTCCTCCCAGCCGGGCTCACCGGCGTGCAGCCCGTACGACGCCCGCAGGGTCGCCACCATCACCGGCAGCTCCTTGTCCCGGAACAGCAGCGGGCAGTCCTGCTCCCGGACCGTGAACAGCCGCCACAGCGCGTTGGCGGGCCCCGGCGCACAGTCGTCCACCGGCGTGATGAACAGGTCGTGGTAGACGGGGTTGGTGGCCAGGATGTCGTAGCGCGAGTTGTAGACCACCGCCGGTCGGGGCGCCAGGGCGTCGATGATGCCCTGGATCTCCGGACCCACGCTCTGCGCCAGGGCTTCCGGCACGTACGCGTAGGGCACCTCCGCCAGGTGGTACAGATGCTCCCGCTCCGGCGGATCGAGCCGCAGGGTGCGCGCCACGGCGTCCAGGACCTGCGCGGAGGCGTTGATCGGCCGACCCTGCTCCAGCCAGGTGTACCAGGTCACGCCCACGCCCGAGAGCTGCGCGACCTCCTCGCGCCGCAGTCCCGGAGTGCGGCGCCGCAGCCCGGGTGGCATCCCGACGTCACCCGGTGTCACCCGGGCCCGCCTGCTGCGCAGGAACGCGGCCAGCTCGGGTCGGCGTCGATGCGACGACCCCGCCGCGGGCCTCGGCGCCGGTCCCGGCTTTGTCTTCGTGCCTGTTCGCGTCACCGTCGTCACGTCCCCCGTCGTCACGTCCCCCGTCGTCACGTCCCCCATGGTCGCTCCCCCGTCCGTCTCCTGCCAGGTGCCGTCAGTACCAGCATCAGCGGGCTCTCGGCACCCGTACCGGATCCCCCTCACGCTCGACGGCATGACGACGACACCCCGGCCGAGCCCGGTCCCCGCGCCCGTTCCACCCGCTTCAAGTCCTGCTGCCAGTAAAGACCCTGGCACTGACAATCGGCCTCGGCTGCTGCTGGCGGTCGTGCTCGCAGCCCAGTTCATGGCACTGCTCGACGTCTTCATCGTGAACGTCGCGGCCCCCACGATCGGTTCCGACCTGAACGCCTCCGGCGCGGACCTCCAACTGGTCGTCGCCGGATACGCCATCACGTACTCGGTGCTGCTGATCACCGGCGCCCGCCTCGGCGACCGGTTCGGGCACGGTCGTGTCCACCTCGTCGGGCTCGCTCTCTTCACGACCGCCTCGCTGGCCTGCGGGCTGGCTCAGGGCAGTACCGAACTGATCGTGTTCCGGCTGGTGCAGGGGGCCGGGTCGGCGGTGATGATCCCGCAGGTGCTCAGCCTGATCCAGCGCACGTTCACCGGCGAGGCACGGGTGCGGGCGCTGGGCGTCTACGCGGCGGTCCTCGCCGTCGGTGCGGCGGCCGGGCAGGTGGTGGGCGGTGTCCTGGTCGCCGCCGATCTGCTGGGCACCGGCTGGCGGCCGGTGTTCCTCGTGAACGTGCCGGTGGGTCTGGTCCTGCTGGTCGCAGGCCGGCGCGTCCTGCCCCGTGGTGGGGGAGCGGGCCGCGCGGGGGCGGGCGCGGGGGCGCGGGAAGGGGCGCGCGGAATGGACTGGCCAGGCCTCGTGCTTCTGGGCGCCGCCGTGTCACTGATCACGGTGCCGCTCGTGCTCGGACAGGAGGAGGACTGGCCGCTGTGGTCCTGGGTGTCGCTGGCCGTCGGCGCCCTCGCGCTGCTGCTGTTCCGTGGCTACGAGGCCCGGCTAGCCCGGCGGGGCGGCGCCCCACTGATCGCACCCCGTGTCCTGCGTCACCCCGGGATGGGTCTCGCCGTTCTGCGCGTGCTGGCCGTCATGGCGGTCAACGGGGGTTTCCTGTTCGTACTGACCCTGCACGTCCAGGGCGGCCTCGGCTACAGCGCGCTGCGCGCCGGCCTCACCTTCGCGCCGACCGCCGTGGTCTTCGGGCTGGTCGGACTGACCTGGCGCAGGTGGCCCGTGTCCTGGCAACGGTCCCTGGCCCCGGCCGGGTTCACGCTCACCGCGCTGTCCGTGCTGGGAGTGGGGCTGGCCTTCCGGGGCGGCGACCACGGCGGTGCCTGGCTGTACGCGGCGTACGCCGGCGTGGGTGTCGGGCTCGCCCTCGCCTTCAGTCCGACGCTCACCGGGGCGCTGGCGGCGGTGCGGCCCGAGGACGCGGCGGACGCCAGCGGACTGCTCGCCACGGTCACCCAGCTCGGGCAGCTGATCGGTGTCGCGGTCTTCGGCACACTGTTCTTCGAGCGGCTTGAGTCACTTGGGGCCCCAGAGGCGTATACCTCTTCGGAAGCGCTTCTCACATGCATGTTCGCGCTCGCTACGACAGCTGCCCTGGGTGCCGTGTCCGGACTGGTACTGAGGCGTCGCTGACCGTATTGGCCCGGCCGTGGCAGAATCAAACGGCCGGAAGGGAGCGCGGCCCGACGGGAGGGAGTAGCGATGCCTGCGAGCATCCTCGGAGAGGTCGGTGACCTCTCCGAAGCGGCGGTGACACCGGACAAGGCCACCCGGCTCAGCTGCCCCTCCTGCGGTTCCGGTCATGTGGCCCAGGTTCTTGGTGACAACGGCGGGATTTCCTACGTGTGCACGGCCTGCGGCCACAGCTGGAGCTGATCGATGGGTGCACACAGGCGGAAGTGCGACTGGTGCGGCAGCGGCACCCCGATCGTCCGTGACATGGAGCCGGTCAACCCCGACTACCAGTACTGGTGCGAGGAATGCGCGCGGGCGCTGATCATAAAAGGCGACCCGATCGAGACGTACCGTGAGCTGGAGGGCGAGCCGATCTACGGGCGGCTCCTCGAGGAGCACTGCACGCTCAAGCGGTTCTACTCGTTCGTCACCGCTTGAGCCGCATAAGGGTTGAAACCGGACGGGGCGGAAACGATTTGGTGGTCCACGCTCCGGGCCGGTAATGTTGGCGTCGCCGCCGGGGAAACCGGGCGACACGGTCAGTACGCGGCCTCGCCGCTTGGCCACGAGGGGCTATAGCTCAGTTGGTAGAGCGCCTGCATGGCATGCAGGAGGTCAGGAGTTCAATTCTCCTTAGCTCCACAGCAGATCCCGCCGGATCGGATGCGATCCGGCGGGATCTTTTTTGCGTTCGGCCGGCGTTCCGGTCTTCCCTCTTCGGACATTCCGTCAGGACCGACGCTTCGGGGCCGCCTCGTACGAGGCGGCCCCTTGTCGTCCGTTGTCCGGCGTCGGCCGGCGCTCAGCGGCCGAGGGCGCGGCGGCCGCGGCCCTGGGAGAGGACCGGGAGGTTACGGGCGGGCGCCTGCGCGCGCGTGTCCTCCTCGACGCGCAGGGCGAGGGCCGGGCAGCGGCGTACGGCGCGCAGCGCCTTCGCCTCCGCGTTCTGCGGCACCTTCGCCTGTGCCACCGTCGGGAAGCCGTCGGCGCCGAGCTGGAAGACCTCCGGGAGGATGTCGGCGCACAGGCCGTGCCCGCGGCACAGCGTCCAGTCGACGAAGATCTTCTGGCGGCTCGAGCCGCTGTCCTCCGGCGGGTTGCCGCTCGTGATGGCCGCCGGGGCCATGCCGGCCTCGAAGAGCGGGAGAACGCCCTCCACGGGGCGTCCGCACCCGTTGCCGAGGACATGCGCGGCCAGGTCGTCGGTGAACGCCTTGATGGTCGACTCCAGGAACATCGCGGAGCCGTCCGGGTGCGAGCACGCACCGCGCCGCTTGACGTTCTTGGCGACCTGCTTGAGCGCCTCCAGGGCGGCCGGGCCGCCGCCGTTGATGATGTCCTCCATGCCGCGCGCGGCGGCCGGCAGGCCGAGGTAGCAGGGACCGCACTGTCCCGCGCTCTCGTCGGCCAGCCACTGGGCCACGCGCAGCGACTCGCCCAGCGGGCAGGTGTCCTGGCTGATGGGCAGGATCGCGCCGGCGCCGAGCGCCCCGCCCACCGCGTCGAGGGAGTTGCGGGAGACGATCGCCTCGTTGACCGTCGCGGCGTCGATCCACTTGCCGTGGTAGCCGCCGGTCAGCACGCCCTGGGGCACCGGTGGGGCGCCGGCGAGCTGAAGGACGTAGCGCAGCGGCACGCCCGTGGGCACCTCGATCACCATCGGGCGGGCGACCGCGCCGGAGACCGTGAGCATGACGGTGCCCGGCTCGTCGTACAGGCCGGTGTTGCCGTAGCGCTCCGGGCCGATGCGGGCGGCGATGGCCAGCTGGGCGAACGTCTCGGCGTTGGAGAGCAGGGTCGGCGCGCCGCCGACGCCGTTCTGCGAGGCGCTGACCTTGCGGCCGGGCGGGATCGGCGGGCCGCCGTCGATGGAGCGGATCAGTGAGGCGGCGGCGCCGGTGACCATGCGGATCGGGTTGCGTTGGACGAATGCCTTGAGCGCCGATCTGCGGCCGTTGCTGAGGCCGCGCTCGGCGAGCGCGGCCTCCATGGAGCGCTGAGTGGATTCGCGGGTGACCCCCACCACGAGCGTGCGGGCACCCAGCGCCTCCGCGACCAGCAGCGCGCCGTCCAGGATGAGGTGCGGGGCACGGTTGATGAGCACCGTGTCCTTGCGGCAGGCCGGTTCGTCCTCGCTGCCGTTGACGACGACGACCGGCCGTACGCCGCGCTTGATCGCCGCCTCGGCGACCGAGCGCAGCTTCTTGTGGAAGGGGAAGCCCGCGCCGCCGCGGCCCTTCAGGTTGATGTTCTCGGAGAGCTTCGCGAGTGCCTCTCCGCCCAGGGGTTCGAGCGGCCCGTGCACCTTCAGGTGCATGGGTAGATCAAGTCTTTCGACAAGGTCGAAGCCCGACGTGAGCTGCGGAAGCCCGACCACGCGGACTTCTGGGACGTCGGGCAGGGCCTCGTTCACCTATAGCCTCCGGAAGGCGTGTTCCAAGGTTCGCCCGAACCCGGTGCGTCGAACGACGAGCCAGGTGATGGTTCATTGGCGGGACCGCTGTTGTACGTGTCGTTCTGGTTGTACGTCCCGAAAGGGGGGTTCGTCTCACCGGTGTCGTACACGTCACGTCCGCCGTACCCGCCGGTGCCCGAATTGTCGTAGACCGGGATGTTGAATCCCGTGTCCTGAAGCGGGTCGTAGGCCGACGGGGGTGCCTCGCCGACCGGCGGCGGGGACGGGACCGGCCAGGTGCCGGAGGTGCTGCCGCCGGTGTCGACCCGCGGGATGGCCTCGGTGGCCTGGATGTCGAACGGCAGGTTCATCCGTGCCGTCTGGTCGGCCGCGTAGGGCTGCTGCTGGCCCCGTTGCGGTGTGTTGACGGCGCGATAGGCGGCCGCGAAGCCGTTCGCCGGCTCCGGGGCGGCGGGCGCGGGCGTGTCGTACAGCGGCGACGACGGCGGGGACATCCGGGTGGAGCCCATCGTGTCGGTCAGCGGTGAGCGGCCGGAGCGGCCCTCGTAGCCCGGCAGCGCGGACGATCCGGTCTCCGACCGGCGCGCGCGTGACGCGTCCAGGCCGTCCATCGCCGAGCGTTCCTGGGTGCCGAGGAGCGCGGCGATCCGGTCGGCGACCTTGCGCTTGAACGGGCGCGGGGCGGACCGCAGGGCGAGGGCGGCCATGACGCCGGCCAGGCACAGCTCGTACGAGACCATGAAGAACGGCTTGGCCGCGCGCCCCGCGAACAGGCCGTGGATCAGGGCCGCACACAGCGCCGGGTAGGCCAGCATGTGCATCGCGCGCCAGCGGGCGGCCACCTCGGCGGGCGCGGAGAACCGGTTGCGCAGTGCGCCGGTGATGCCGACGAAGATCATGAGCAGGGCGGCCAGGGAGCCGAGGCCGATGAGTCCGGCGGTGCCCTTGATGCCGAGGCTGAAGGGGATCAGCGCGGCGATCAGGACGGTGTGCTGCAGTACCAGCTTGACGGAGATGTGGACGACGAGGAAGGCGATGGAGCCCACGGCGGTCACGCGGTGGATGGCCTGCGCGATGATCCGCTGACGCGTGTTGAGGATGAGCCGGTCCTGGGCGACGAGGCCCCAGATGACCGAGCAGGTGAGGCATACCAGTGACAGCACGCCCGCACCGAAGTTCAGGAATGCCTGGAACTGGTCGCCGCCGACCAGCACGACCACGGGTATGAGGACCAGGACGACAGCCGTCGCCACCCCATAGGCCGACCGGCCGGGCTTGGGAAGCGAGCTGTTACTAGGACGAGGGTTCATGGGGGCAACTCCGAGCAGTTTCGGGAAAGCGGTCCCGCTGCCGAACTCTAAGTGGCTCCATACCGATGGGTACGAGGTTTGAGTTATTGCGCTGTTATCAAACGACAATGTGGCTGTTGTGATGTCCCTTAGCTACTGTTACGCGAAGTAACCCTTGACCTTGATTCAGTTCCGGCCTCGCCATTCTGGTCGCAGCAACGTTGTCGCGACCATGCATACGTACGAGCGTCGCGGCTTGCTCAAGGCCTGCGGTACCCTAACGCCATGCGTGCTGTACGCCTTCTGCTTAGCGAGCCGCGCTGATCAGTCCCGACCGCCGGTGAACGGACGGTTCGGAATCGGCGCGGCGTCCCCTCCTGTGCGAGGGGATTTTTCGTTTCCTGGACGACGACCCGCTGGCAGAGACGATCGATGGAGCTTTGAGGACCATGAGCGAGACGAACCCCGCTGCCGCCGCTGCACCGGCGGAGGCCGCGCCGCACCGCTACACGGCTGCCATGGCCGCCGAGATCGAGGCACGCTGGCAGGACTTCTGGGACGCCGAGGGTACGTACGCCGCGCCGAACCCGAAGGGCGACCTGGCCGGTGACCCCGAGCTGGTGGCCCGACCCAAGAAGTTCATCATGGACATGTTCCCGTACCCCTCGGGTGCGGGCCTGCACGTCGGCCACCCCCTCGGCTACATCGCGACCGACGTCTTCGCACGCTTCCAGCGCATGACCGGCCACAACGTCCTGCACACCCTGGGCTTCGACGCCTTCGGCCTGCCCGCCGAGCAGCACGCCGTGCAGACGGGCGAGCACCCTCGGATCACCACCGAGGCGGCGATCAACAACATGAAGTCCCAGCTGCGCCGGCTGGGCCTGGGCCACGACAAGCGCCGGTCGTTCGCCACGATCGACCCGGACTACTACAAGTGGACCCAGTGGATCTTCCTGCAGATCTTCAACTCCTGGTACGACAGCGAGGCGGACAAGGCCCGCCCGATCGCCGAACTGGTCGCCCAGTTCGAGTCCGGTGAGCGCGGCGTACCGGGCCACACGCGCGCGTGGAACGAGCTGACCGCCACCGAGCGTGCCGACGTCCTGAGCGAGTACCGCCTGGCCTACGCCTCCGACGCCCCGGTCAACTGGTGCCCCGGTCTGGGCACCGTGCTGGCCAACGAGGAGGTCACCGCCGACGGCCGTTCCGAGCGCGGCAACTTCCCCGTCTTCAAGGCCAAGCTGCGCCAGTGGAACATGCGCATCACCGCCTACGCGGACCGCCTGCTGGACGACCTGGACGCCCTGGACTGGCCCGAGGCGATCAAGCTCCAGCAGCGCAACTGGATCGGCCGCTCCGAGGGCGCCCGCGTCGACTTCCCCGTGGACGGCGAGCGCATCACGGTCTTCACCACGCGCCCGGACACCCTGTTCGGCGCGACCTACATGGTCCTGGCGCCAGAGCACCCGCTGGTCGACAAGTTCACCCCGGACGCCTGGCCCGAGGGCACGCACGACGTCTGGACCGGCGGCCACGCGACCCCGGCCGAGGCCGTCGCCGCGTACCGGGCACAGGCCGCGTCGAAGTCCGACGTCGAGCGCCAGGCCGAGGCCAAGGACAAGACCGGCGTCTTCACCGGCGTGTACGCCACCAACCCGGTCAACGGCGAGCAGGTCCCCGTCTTCATCGCCGACTACGTGCTGATGGGCTACGGCACCGGCGCGATCATGGCCGTCCCCGCGGGCGACCAGCGCGACTTCGAGTTCGCGCGCGCCTTCGAGCTGCCGATCCACTGCATCGTCGAGCCGACCGACGGCCGGGGCACCGACACGTCGACGTGGGAGAACGCCTTCGGTTCGTACGACGCGAAGATCATCGCCTCGTCCAACGAGGAGATCTCGCTGGACGGCCTGAGTGTCGTCGACGCCAAGGCCCGCATCACCGAGTGGCTGGCCCGCAAGGGCATCGGCGAGGGCACCGTCAACTTCCGCCTGCGTGACTGGCTGTTCAGCCGCCAGCGCTACTGGGGCGAGCCCTTCCCGATCGTCTACGACGAGGACGGCGTCGCCCACTCGCTGCCCGAGTCGATGCTGCCCCTGGAGCTGCCCGAGGTCGAGGACTACTCGCCCCGCACCTTCGACCCGGACGACGCGGACACCTCCCCGGAGACGCCGCTGTCACGCAACGAGGACTGGGTGAACGTCACCCTGGACCTGGGCGACGGCAACGGTCCGCGCAGGTACCGCCGCGAGACCAACACCATGCCCAACTGGGCCGGTTCCTGCTGGTACGAGCTGCGCTACCTGGACCCGCACAACAGCGAGAAGCTGGTCGACCCGGAGATCGAGCAGTACTGGATGGGCCCCCGCGAGGGTCAGCCGCACGGCGGTGTCGACCTGTACGTCGGTGGCGCCGAGCATGCCGTGCTGCACCTGCTGTACGCGCGCTTCTGGTCCAAGGTCCTGTTCGACCTGGGACACGTCTCCTCCGTGGAGCCGTTCCACAAGCTGTTCAACCAGGGCATGATCCAGGCCTACGTCTACCGCGACAGCCGCGGCTTCCCGGTGCCGGCCGCCGAGGTGGAGGAGCGCGACGGCGCGTACTTCTACCAGGGCGAGAAGGTCAGCCGCCTGCTGGGCAAGATGGGCAAGTCCCTGAAGAACGCGGTCACTCCCGACGAGATCTGCGTCGAGTACGGCGCCGACACCCTGCGCCTGTACGAGATGGCGATGGGCCCGCTGGACGTGTCGCGGCCGTGGGACACGCGCGCGGTGGTGGGTCAGTACCGCCTGCTGCAGCGGCTGTGGCGCAACGTCGTCGACGAGACCACCGGCGAGCTGAGCGTCGTCGAGGTCGAGGACGCCGACATCGACGTGGACACCCTGCGGGCCCTGCACAAGGCGATCGACGGAGTGCGCCAGGACCTGGAGGGGCTGCGCTTCAACACCGCCATCGCCAAGATCACCGAGCTGAACAACCACCTGACCAAGGCGGGCGGCGCGGTGCCGCGTTCCGTCGCCGAGCCCCTGGTGCTGCTGGTCGCCCCGCTGGCCCCGCACATCGCCGAGGAGCTGTGGCGCCGGCTGGGCCACACCGACTCGGTCGTCCACCGGGACCTGCCGGTCGCCGACCCGGAGTACGTCGTGGACGAGAGCGTGACCTGCGTCGTGCAGATCAAGGGCAAGGTCAAGGCGCGCCTGGAAGTGTCCCCGGCGATCTCCGACGAGGAGCTGGAGAAGGTGGCGCTGGCCGACGAGGGTGTCGTGAAGGCGCTGGGCGGGGCCGGCATCCGCAAGGTCATCGTGCGGGCGCCGAAGCTGGTGAACATCGTTCCGGCGTGAGCGTGAGCGTGAGTGCAGGCGCGAGCGCAGGCGTGAGCTTGAACGTGACGGGGCGGTACACATGAGCGGGCTGTACGGACGATCATGACCGGGTTGTGGTTGTGCGTATGACCGGGCTGGACATGTGACCGGGCCGTACGCACGGCCGGGCCGGGTGTCGCGGGCCGGTGGGTGCGGCTCCGGGTAGTCCCCTACGGGCAGGTTCGGGGTTCTTCTGGAACTCCGAGCCTGCCCGTCTCGTTTACCGTTTGAAGTGCGGCGTGCCCTGTGCGGCGCCGGATGTGTCGTGGCAGACCGGAGGAGGAGCTCGTGGAAGCAGTGATCGCAGTAGTCGCCCTGCTCTTCGTGCTCTTTGTGGTGCTCGGCGCCTACGCCACCGTGAAGGTGATCGGCGCCGCCAAGCGGGGCGTCGACCGCACCATCGACCAGGCCAGGCGCACGGTCGAGGACCACACTCTGCGGGCCAAGTCCTTCGCCCAGTTCGGACCGGCCGGCGAGATCGCCCAGCTGAGGCTCAAGCTGCGCACCTCGATGCGGGCCACCCAGGACGCGCTGCACGCGGGCGTCACCGAGGACGAGTCCCTCAAGGAGTCCCTCGCCCTGTTCCACAGGCTCAGCGCGCACGGACACGAACTGGACACCGAGCTCAAGCGCCTGGAATCGGAACCGGACCGGGCGACGCTCGCCGCGCGGCTGCCCTCACTGCGCGAGCGCACCGAGCGCGTCGTGGGATCGGCGGACTCGCTGCGCTGGGCGGCCCGCGACCGGGCCCGCCGTTTCGCGGACGACGACCTCGACTCCCTGAGCGCCCAGATCGACGTCGAGGCCGGTGCTCTTCGCCACTGGACCACGTCGGACTCCTCCCCGCAGACGCCGCCGCCCCCGTGGCCCGAGGCACCGGCGGCCGACAGTGCGGCGCAAGGACAGACGTGGCCGGAGACACCCGGCGCACGCACGCCGCAGGAGCCGACCCGGCCCGCCATCACCCCACCGGGACCGCGCCCCGCCTACCCGTGGCAGAAGAAGCCGCGTCCCGAGAGCACCACCTGAGGCCGGGGCCGGATTCCCGCCCTCCGGGGCCCGGTTCGTCAGGTGGCGGGGTCCTGGATCAGGTGCCGTCAGGCGTGGTACTGGATTCGGTCAAGGGCGGTCCAGCTGCGAGGGGCCGGGCTGCCGCACGGGGGCTACGCCAGGTAACCTCCAGGTCATGTCCCGCCATGTCGCGATCGTCACGGATTCAACGGCCTACTTGCCGCAGCGGACGATGGAGCGTCACGGCATCACCTCGGTGCCCCTGACCGTCGTCCTCGGCGACCAGGCTCTTGAAGAGGGCAACGAGATCTCCACCCGTTCCCTCGCCCAGGCCTTGCAGAAGCGACGCTCCGTCACCACCTCGCGTCCCAGCCCCCAGCTCTTCGCCGAGACGTATCGCAGGATCGCCGAGTCCGGTGCCACCGGCATCGTCTCACTGCACCTCTCCGCCGAACTGTCCGGCACCTACGACGCGGCGGTGGTCGCGGCGCGTGAGGCGCCGGTACCGGTACGGGTGGTGGACACCGGCATGGTCGCGATGGCGCTCGGCTTCTGCGCGCTCGCGGCGGCCGAGGTCGCCGAGGCGGGCGGCACGGTCGACGAGGCGGTCACCGCGGCGGAGAAACGGGCCGCCGGCACCTCCGCCTACTTCTACGTCGACACCCTCGAGTACCTGCGCCGCGGCGGCCGGATCGGCGCCGCCCAGGCCCTGTTGGGCTCCGCGCTCGCGGTGAAGCCGCTGCTCCAGCTGAGCGGGGGGCGCATCGACCTCCTGGAGAAGGTACGGACGGCGTCGAAGGCGATCGCCCGCCTGGAGGAACTCGGGGCGGAGCGGGCGGGTAGCGGGTCGGTCGACATCGCCGTGCACCATCTCGCCGCCCCCGACCGGGCGTCCGCGCTCGCCGACCGTCTGCGGTCCCGCGTGCCCGGACTCGCCGACCTGCATGTGAGCGAGGTCGGCGCGGTGATCGGGGCGCACACCGGACCGGGGCTGCTGGGCGTCGTGGTCTCGCCGCGCTGACGGCTCGGCTCACTCGTGTGAGTGGTGGAGTTTTCCACAACTGGGCGTTCATCCCCGGAAATTGAGCAAGATCATCGCGGCGCGGCGAAGTGTCCGATCCTCGTCGCATGGCACTTCGATCACGTCCACGCAGCCCGAACGCGACCAGCGGCCCCGGCCGGGGCCCCGGCTCCGACGGCCGTTCGCACCGCCTCCGTCCCCCTGGCGCCGGTCGATCCGGACCCCGGCACGCCTCGGCGGAGGAGATCCGCCGCCGGGCGAAGGTGCTCTTCGCCGAACGGCCCCGGGAACAAGGGGAGATGGGGATGGGGCCGCCGGGTGGGGACGGCGGGGATGGTGAAGGTGCTGTCCTGGGTGGTGCGTCGGGTGCGTCGGGAGCGTCGGGTGCGTCGGAGTCGGCGGGTGGGGCAGTGTCGGTGGCGGGGGTGCCGGTTGCCCCGGGTGTTCTGAAGGGGTCGGGTGCGCCGCAGGTAGATGTGGCCGACGGCGAGGGCGTACAGCACGCCGGTGTCGATGCCGACACCGACACCGACACCGACACCGGCATCGACAGCGGCATCGGTATCGGCGGCGATGAGATGCGTAAGGGGCGTGCTCCTCGTGTCGGCGGCGACGGCGATGAGATGGGTAAGGGGCGTGCTCCTCGTGTCGTCGGGCCCTGGCAGGAGCGGGTGGGGCTTGGTCTGCGAGAGCGGATGCCGGTGTGGCTGCTGGCGCGCTGCGGACTGGAACGCAGGAGTGTGCTCGCGCTCTCGGTGCTGCTCGTCGTCGCCGCCGCCTTCGCCGTGCAGCACTTCTGGGCCGGCCGGGCTCAGCCGGTGCGGGCACCGGAGGTGGTGCGAGCCGCCGCGCCCTACGAGGCGGGAGAGCTGAACTCGGCTGCCGGGCCTGCCCCTTCCGCAGGTCCGCCGGGCGTCGGCAGCACGGTCGGGGCCGAGATCGTGGTGGACGTCAGCGGCAAGGTGAGGAAGCCCGGCATCCACCGACTCCCGGCCGGTTCACGGGTGGTCGACGCACTGGGCGCGGCCGGTGGTGTGCGACCGGGCACCGACACCGACGGTCTCAACCGCGCGCGTTTTCTCGTGGACGGGGAGCAGGTCGTCGTCGGTGCCCCCGCCCCGCAGACCGGAGCCGCCGGGACGGGAGCGGGGTCGGCGGCGGGTTCCACCGGTGCCGGCACGCGAGCCGGGCCCCCGGCGCCCATCTCCCTCAACACGGCCACCGTGGACCAGTTCGACACGCTGCCGGGCGTCGGCCCCGTGCTGGCGCAGCACATCATCGACTACCGGGCGCAGCACGGCGGTTTCCGATCGGTGGACGAACTGCGCGAGGTCAACGGCATCGGCGAGCGACGCTTCGCCGACCTGCGGAATCTCGTGCGGCCATGAGGCGCGAAGACACCGAGGCCGTCGGTGTTCGGAATGGACCTGGCTCCGCTGCCCGCCGCGCCGTGCACGCGGCCTCCGGGAAGCGGCTGGGCGACGCCCATCCACGTCAGGAAGGGCCGGTGGATCTACGGCTCGTACCGCCCGCGCTGGCGGCCTGGGCGACGGCGGCGCTGACGTTGGACGCGTCTTCGGGGGTGGTGGGTGGCGTCGTGGCCGTCTGCCTCCTGGCCGCCGGTGCCCTTCTGATCGTGAGCCGGCGTGCGGCGGGGCGTGGTGCGGGTTCCGTTGCAGGGGCCGTTGCCGGACCTGTTGCGGAGCCTGTTGCAGGGCCTGTTGCCGGTAGGCGCATGTGGCCCCGGGTCACCGTCGCCGCTTCGATGCTCTGCGTGGGCGCGGCTGCCGCGTCGGCCGGGCTGCACGGGGCCGATCTGCGCCGGGGGCCGGTGCCGGAGTTGGCGCGGGAGTACGCGACCGTCACCGCCGAGGTCGAGATCACCTCCGACCCACGACTCACCCGGCCCCGGGTCAGAGGGGACCACGTGACCCCGGACTCCGTCCTGATCAACGCCGAGGTGCGCACCGTCGAGGGAGCGACCGGGGCGGCCGTGGCGACGCGGGCCCCGGTGCTGGTGGTGGTGGACGTCGGCTCGCGCCGGGCCGAGGGTGGGCCACGGGCGAACCCCGGGAGCCGCGAGACGCCGGGCCGTCTGATGCCCGGCGGTGTGCGGGGATCCGGGATGCGGTCCGGAATGTGGGCCGGGGCGCGGTCCGGGGTTTCGTGGCTGGGGCTGTTGCCGTCCACACGGGTGCGGGTGACCGGGCGGCTGGTGCCCGCGCTGGCCGGTGGGGACCGGTTCGCGGCCGTGCTGCGGGTGCGGGGCCGGGCGGTGCCGTCGGTCGTGCGGGAGCCCTCGGGCGCGCAGCGGTTGGCGGGGCGGTTGCGGGCGGGGCTGCGGGCGGCCACCGACGGACTTCCGGCGGACGCGAGGGCACTGCTGCCGGGGCTGGTCGTCGGGGACACCTCGCGGATCACGCCCGAACTGGACGAGGCGTTCAAGGCGACTGATCTGGCCCACACCCTTGCCGTTTCCGGGAGCAACCTCACGATCGTCCTCGCGCTGCTCCTCGGCCCTCCCGGGCTGGCCCAGCACGTCGAGCGGCGCGGTCTGGCACCTCGCCTCGGCGTCCCGCTCCGGGCGACCGCGCTGCTCGGCGGCGCGCTCACCCTGGGCTTCGTGGTGGTGTGCCGGCCCGACCCGAGCGTGCTGCGCGCCGCGGCCTGTGGAGCGATCGTGCTGCTCGCGCTGGCGACCGGCCGCCGTCGGTCACTGATCCCCGCGCTGGCGACGGCGGTGCTGCTGTTGGTGCTGTACGACCCGTGGCTGGCCCGGAGTTACGGGTTCCTGCTGTCCGTCCTGGCCACCGGGGCCCTGTTGACGCTGGCGCCGCGCTGGAGTGCCGCGCTGCGACGGCGCCGGGTGCCCCCACGGCTCGCTGAGGCGTTGGCGGCCGCGGGAGCCGCGCAGGCGCTGTGCGCGCCGGTCGTGGCGGTGTTGTCGGCTCGGGTGAGTCTGGTGGCGGTGCCCTGCAATCTCCTGGTGGAGTTCGCGGTCGCGCCGGCGACGGTACTGGGCTTCGCGGTGCTGGCGACGGCTCCCGTGGCGATGCCGTTGGCCGAGGCGCTGGCGTGGTGCGCGAGTTGGCCGGCCGGGTGGATCGCGGGTGTGGCGCGGACCGGGGCGGCGCTGCCCGGCGGAGGAGTGGACTGGCCGGGGAGCTGGGGCGGGGCGTTCCTGCTCGCGCTGGTCACGGGCGTGGTGGTGCTGCTCGGGCGGCGGCTGTCGCGGCACCCGTGGCTGTGCGCGGTCTGCGGGGTGCTGCTTCTGCTCGCGGTGGTTCAACCGCCGCCGCTGACCCGGGTGCTCACGGGCTGGCCACCCCCGGGCTGGCGGCTCGCGATGTGCGACGTGGGGCAGGGTGACGCGACGGTCCTGGCGGCGGGCGGGGGCGCCGGCGTGGTGGTGGACGCCGGGCCGGATCCGGCACTGGTCGACCGGTGTCTGCGCAAGCTCGGGATCACCCGGGTGCCGCTCGTCGTGCTGACCCACTTCCACGCGGATCACGTGGCCGGGCTGCCGGGGGTGCTGCGGGGCCGGGAGGTGGGGGCGATCGAGACGACGGGGTTCGAGGAGCCCGTGGACCAGGTGGAGTTCGTACGGAGGGAGGCGGAGGCGAGGGATGTGCCGGTGGTGCGGGCCGCGGCCGGGGAGCGGCGGCGGGTCGGTGCTCTCGACTGGGAGGTGCTCTGGCCGCCACCGCACCCGGCGCCGCGCCCGGACGGGCCGAACGACGCGAGCGTGACATTGCTCGTGCGGGCGGCCGGGCTGCGGATGCTGCTGCTCGGCGACCTCGAACCCCCGGCCCAGCAGGCGTTGTTGCGATCGTCGGCGGCACCGTCGGTGCGTGGGGTGGACGTGCTCAAGGTGGCCCATCACGGCTCGGCCTACCAGGACCCCGACCTCATACGCGCCGTGGCGCCACGGCTGGCGTTGATCTCGTGCGGCGCGGACAACCCGTACGGGCATCCCGCGCCCAGCACGGTCGCGGCGCTGCGCGCGGGAGGGGCGGCGGTGCTGCGGACGGACCGCGACGGGGCGCTGGCGGTCGCCACCGGCACGGACGGGGAGCTGCGGGTGGCACGGGACTGAGGGCCGAGAATCTCTCGGCCGAAGGCTGGTGTGACCGTCCAGGGCGACCGGTTGGGGCACTGTCCGGGGCGACCGGTTGGAGGACTGTCGGGTGACCGCTTGGAGCGCTCTCCGGGGTGACTGGTTGAGGCACTGTCCTAGTGCTGCCCAGGCGCTGCCTGACGCTGCCTGGGCACTGTGTGGGACCGCCTGGGGGCTGTCTCCTGAGCGTGTCGGAAAATGGTGCGGTGAGTGATGTGAGACATGTGCTGGTGCTGCCCGATCGCGATGCCGCGGAGGAGGTGGCCCAGGCGCTCGGGGACCGGTTCGGGGTGCGCGAGGAGCCGAGGGTCGTCCGGGACGCGTTGGCGGGGGAGGACGACGCGGAGGACGCGCAGTGGCTCGTCCTGCTGCGGGACGAGGAGGAACGCCTCGACGCGGCGGCGCTCGACGAGTTCGCGGGGGAGTGGGAGGGCTGGCGGGAGGAGCCGTGACCGTGACCCGTCGGCGGCTCGTCGGTGGGGGGCGGGTTTGACCGTGACCCGTCGGCGGCTCGTCGGTGGGGGTCGGGTTGTCAGTGGCTCGTGGGATGCTTTCGGTGATGGCCAGGAAGACTGCGAATGACGACCCTCTCGCCCCGCTGACGCTTGCCGTGGGCCAGGAGGACCTCCTGCTCGACCGTGCCGTGCAGGAGGTGGTGGCCGCCGCCAGGGCCGCCGACGCCGACACGGACGTGCGTGACCTGACCCCGGACCAGGTGCAGCCCGGCACGCTCGCCGAGCTGACCAGCCCCTCGCTCTTCGCGGAACGCAAGGTCGTGGTCGTACGCAACGCGCATGACCTGTCCGCCGACACGGTCAAGGACGTCAAGGCGTATCTGGGGTCGCCCGCCGAGGAGATCACGCTGGTGCTGCTGCACGCCGGCGGGGTCAAGGGCAAGGGGCTGCTGGACGCCGCGCGCAAGGCGGGGGCGCGGGAGGTGGCCTGTCCGAAGATGACCAAGCCGGCGGACCGGCTGGCCTTCGTACGGCAGGAGTTCCGGGCCACCGGGCGGTCGGCCACGCCCGAGGCGTGCCAGTCGCTCGTCGACGCCATCGGCAGCGATCTGCGGGAGCTGGCCTCGGCCGTGTCCCAGCTGGTGGCCGATGTCGAGGGGACCATCGACGAGGCCGTCGTCGGGCGTTACTACACGGGGCGGGCCGAGGCCTCGAGCTTCACCGTCGCCGACCGGGCGGTGGAGGGGCGGGCCGCCGAGGCGCTGGAGGCGCTGCGCTGGTCGCTGGCGACCGGGGTCGCGCCGGTGCTGATCACCAGTGCGCTGGCGCAGGGAGTGCGGGCCATCGGCAAGTTGTCCTCGGCGCGGGGTGGCCGGCCGGCCGATCTCGCACGGGAGCTGGGCATGCCGCCCTGGAAGATCGACCGGGTGCGCCAGCAGATGAAGGGCTGGACGCCGGACGGAGTGGCGAACGCGCTGCGGGCCGTCGCCGAGGCGGACGCGGGAGTGAAGGGCGGCGGTGACGACCCCGAGTACGCCCTCGAGAAGGCCGTCGTGGCGGTCGCGCGGGCGGCGCGGTCCGGGGGACGCGGGTAGCCGTCCATCCCGGGTGCCACCGGGGTGATCCAGTAGCCGTTCCCCTGTCGGGGAGGAGAATCGGGGGTACCAGCCGCACATCGCCGGCGCATGGGAAAGGTGGCGATCGACATGGCTGAACACCCGCACGCGGCACTTGTCCGCAAGGGATACGACGCCTTCACCCGCGGAGACATGGACACCCTGCGCGGGATGATGACGGGGGACTGTACGCACCACGTGCCCGGTTCCCACATGCTCTCCGGGGACTTCAAGGGCCTCGACGCGGTCATGGACATGTACGGCAGGCTGTTCTCGGAGACGGGCGGATCGTTGCGCGTCGACCTGCGCACCGTACTCGTCGACGGCCGAGGGCACGCCGTCTCCCTGCACCGGATCACCGCCGACCGCAACGGCAAGCACATGGACGACAACGGGGGCATCGTCTTCCGGATCGTCGGTGACAAGATCAGTGATCTCGACGAGTGCGTCGAGGACATCGACACGAGCGACGACTTCTGGTCCTGACGGGCCCTGTCACCCCGGTCGCTCCGGTCACCCCGGTCACTCCGGTCACCTCTGATGGTCCCGGTCCCTGCCCCCGGGGGCGCCCAGGCAGACCGAAGGCCCCCGCGCCCGCCCTGGGGAAGGGCGAGCCGCGGGGGCCTTCGGTTCATGCTTCAAGCTGTTGGATCGCGCCCGCGTGGCGAACGCAGGCCGTGCGCGATCCGTAGGGTGCCGGTCGGGGGCGGATGAGAGAGGGCCCGCCCTGGTCCTTCCGGCGATCAGATCTGAGGGATTCAGCCCTTGAGGGTCTCGACCTTGGAAGCAAGCGCCGACTTCTTGTTGGCGGCCTGGTTCTTGTGGATGACGCCCTTCGAGACGGCCTTGTCGAGCTGACGCGCGGCAGCGCGCTGGTACTCGGTGGCCTTCTCGACGTCACCCGCGGCAGCAGCCTCACGGGCCTTGCGGATCGCGGTCTTCAGGGAGGACTTGACGGCCTTGTTGCGCAGCCGAGCCTTCTCGTTGGTCTTGATCCGCTTGATCTGGGACTTGATGTTCGCCACGAATGAGCCTTTTCAGGTTCAGGCACGGGCCCGTACGGGTCCGTACCGATGAGTTTCCGAGATGCCTCGAAGTTCCCCGAGAAGTGTTGTCCGGGAAGTTCTCCGAGGAGATGTGCCTCGTGCTGAGAGGGCAAGAGACACAGCTGCCCAGACTACCAGTGGCTCCCCGAGTGGCCCAAACCGGTCCCCGGTCGCCACGCGTGGGACCATGGAGCCTACGTATCGATCCGACCCGAGGCACAAGGCGCCTCAAGAGACAGGACCCTGCGTGCCCGCGACCCCTAACAATGTGCCCGAGCCGAGCCGTACCGACCCGGCTCTGATCCGCAATTTCTGCATCATCGCGCACATCGACCACGGCAAGTCCACGCTCGCCGACCGCATGCTCCAGCTGACCGGAGTGGTCGATCAGCGCCAGATGCGTGCTCAGTACCTCGACCGCATGGACATCGAGCGTGAGCGCGGCATCACGATCAAGTCCCAGGCGGTCCGACTGCCCTGGGCCCCGACCGAGGAACCGGGCAAGACCCACATCCTCAACATGATCGACACCCCCGGGCACGTGGACTTCACGTACGAGGTGTCCCGGTCGCTGGCCGCCTGTGAGGGGACCGTCCTCCTGGTCGACGCCGCCCAGGGCATCGAGGCCCAGACTCTCGCCAACCTCTACCTGGCGATGGAGAACGACCTCAAGATCATCCCCGTACTGAACAAGATCGACCTTCCGGCCGCCCAGCCCGAGAAGTTCTCCGAGGAGCTCGCCAACCTCATCGGCTGCGACCCCTCGGACGTGCTCAAGGTCTCCGCCAAGACCGGCCTGGGCGTCGAGGCGCTGCTGGACCGCGTGGTGGCCGAGGTGCCCGCACCGGTCGGTGTCCAGGACGCCCCCGCGCGCGCCATGATCTTCGACTCGGTGTACGACTCCTACCGCGGTGTCGTGACGTACGTGCGTGTCATCGACGGTCAGCTCAACAAGCGTGAGCGGATCCGCATGATGTCCACCGGCGCGACGCACGAGCTGCTGGAGATCGGCGTCTCGGCCCCCGAGATGAAGTCGGCCGACGGCCTCGGTGTCGGTGAGGTCGGCTATCTGATCACCGGTGTGAAGGACGTCCGCCAGTCCAAGGTCGGTGACACGATCACCACCCTGCACAAGGGGGCCACCGAGGCGCTCGGCGGTTACAAGGACCCGAAGCCGATGGTCTTCTCGGGTCTGTATCCGCTGGACGGCTCCGACTACCCCGAGCTGCGCGACGCCCTCGACAAGCTCCAGCTCAACGACGCCGCGCTGGTGTACGAGCCGGAGACCTCCGCCGCCCTCGGCTTCGGTTTCCGCGTCGGCTTCCTGGGCCTGCTGCACCTCGACGTGATCCGTGAGCGGCTGGAGCGCGAGTTCGGGCTCGACCTCATCGCCACCGCGCCGAACGTGGTCTACCGCGTCGTCATGGAGGACGGTTCCGAGCACACCGTCACCAACCCGAGCGAGTTCCCCGAGGGGAAGATCGACGACGTGTACGAGCCCGTCGTACGCGCCACGATCCTCGCGCCCTCCGAGTTCATCGGCTCGATCATGGAGCTGTGCCAGACCCGGCGCGGCACCCTGCTCGGCATGGACTACCTCTCCGAGGACCGGGTCGAGATCCGCTACACGCTCCCGCTCGCGGAGATCGTCTTCGACTTCTTCGACCAGCTGAAGTCCAAGACGCGCGGCTACGCCTCGCTGGACTACGAGCCCACCGGCGAGCAGGCCTCCAGCCTGGTCAAGGTCGACATCCTGCTGCACGGCGACAAGGTGGACGCCTTCTCGGCGGTCACGCACAAGGACGCGGCGTACGCGTACGGCGTGCGGCTCGTCGCCAAGCTGCGCGAGCTCATCCCGCGGCAGGCCTTCGAGGTGCCCATCCAGGCGGCCATCGGCTCCCGGGTCATCGCCCGCGAGACCATCCGCGCCATCCGCAAGGACGTCCTCGCCAAGTGCTACGGCGGTGACATCTCCCGTAAGCGGAAGCTGCTGGAGAAGCAGAAGGAAGGCAAGAAGCGGATGAAGATGGTGGGTTCCGTGGAGGTTCCGCAGGAGGCCTTCATCGCCGTCCTGAGCAGTGACGACAACCCGGGATCGGGCAAGGGCAAGAAATAGCCACGATTCACGCAGGTTTTCAGGGCCCGTCGCGCGACAGCGCGGCGGGCCCTGTGGCTGTATTCAGGAGAAAGTGACTGCCCGGAGCCCCTTACGTGCTGGCCAGTCGCCCTCTACTCTGATCCCTGCTCGGTAGTTACTCGTGAGTTAAACAACAGCCGCCGTCAACAACCGCCGCTGTCAACAACCGCCGCGTCGAACGACGGCGCAATGAGCCAGCCGCATCGTCGCGGGCCCGGAGGATGTCGTGAGCGACACACAGACACTGATCGAGAACCGTCCGCCGTCCGTCGCGGGCCTCTTCCTGGAGCGCGTGGCGGCCACGCCCGACGCCGAGGCGTACCGGTATCCGGTACCGGCCGCGTCCGGCGAGGGCCCCGACGACTGGAAGTCGCTGAACTGGGCGCAGGCCGCCGAACGCGTCTACGCGATCGCGGCCGGCCTGATCGAGCTGGGCGTGCGGGCCGAGGAGCGCGTCGCGCTCGCCGCCTCGACCCGGCTCGAGTGGATCCTCGCCGACCTCGGCATCATGTGCGCCGGGGCCGCCACGACCACCGTCTACCCGCAGACCAACGCCGACGAGTCCGCGTTCATCCTCGCGGACTCCGAGTCCAAGGTGCTGATCGCCGAGGACGCGGCCCAGCTCGCCAAGGCGGTCGAGAAGCGCGCCGAGCTGCCCGCCCTCACCCATGTGGTCGTGATCGACCCGGCCGGGGTGGAGACCGCCGACTGGATCCTCACCCTCGACGAGCTGGAGAAGCGCGGCGCCGCCCGGCTGGAGAA
Organism: Streptomyces sp. NBC_00016; assembly: GCF_045040885.1. Taxonomy (NCBI): domain Bacteria; kingdom Bacillati; phylum Actinomycetota; class Actinomycetes; order Kitasatosporales; family Streptomycetaceae; genus Streptomyces; species Streptomyces sp. NBC_00016. Next base: position 6,505,776 of record NZ_CP108304.1, read on the forward strand.
GGAAGCCCAGCTGATCAAGGAGCGGGTCGGCGCGATCACGAAGGACCAGCTCGCCACCCTGATCTACACCTCCGGCACCACCGGCCGGCCCAAGGGTGTCCGCCTGCCGCACGACAACTGGTCGTACATGGCGAAGGCGATCGCCGCGACCGGTCTGGTCGGCCCCGACGACGTGCAGTACCTGTGGCTGCCGCTCGCGCACGTCTTCGGCAAGGTCCTCACCTCCGGCCAGATCGAGGTCGGGCACGTCACCGCCGTGGACGGTCGCGTGGACAAGATCATCGAGAACCTGCCGATCGTCCAGCCGACGTACATGGCCGCCGTGCCGCGCATCTTCGAGAAGGTCTACAACGGGGTCGCCGCCAAGGCCCGTGCGGGCGGCGGGGCCAAGTTCAAGATCTTCCAGTGGGCCGCCGAGGTCTCCCGCGAGTACGCCAAGGCCGCCCAGGACAACTTCCGGCGCACCGGCACCGCCGCCGTCCCCTTCGGGCTCAACGCCAAGCACAAGGTCGCCGACGCGCTCGTCTACGCCAAGATCCGCGAGGCCTTCGGCGGCAACCTGCGCGCGTGTGTCTCCGGGTCGGCGGCGCTCGCCCCGGAGATCGGTTACTTCTTCGCCGGCGCCGGCATCCACATCCTCGAGGGCTACGGCCTGACGGAGTCCTCCGCGGCCTCCTTCGTCAACCCCGGTGAGGCCTACCGCACCGGCACGGTCGGCAAGCCGCTGCCCGGCACGGAGGTGCGGATCGCCGACGACGGCGAGATCCTGCTGCGCGGCCCCGGCATCATGGAGGGCTACCACGGGCTCCCGGAGAAGACCGCCGAGGTCCTGGAGGCCGACGGCTGGTTCCACACCGGCGACATCGGCGAGCTGTCGCCCGACGGGTACCTGCGCATCACCGACCGCAAGAAGGACCTCATCAAGACGTCCGGCGGCAAGTACATCGCGCCCGCCGAGGTCGAGGGACAGTTCAAGGCGGTGTGCCCGTACGTCTCCAACATCCTCGTGCACGGCGCCGACCGGAACTTCTGCACGGCGCTCATCGCCCTCGACGAGCCGTCGCTCCTCGACTGGGCGAAGGACAACGGGCTGGCCGGAAAGTCGTACGCGGACGTCGTCGCCTCGCCCGTCACCGTGGAGCTCATCGACGGCTACGTCAAGCAGCTCAACGAGGGTCTCCAGCGCTGGCAGACCATCAAGAAGTTCCGGCTGCTGCCCCGGGACCTGGACGTCGAGCACGGCGAGATCACGCCCAGCCTGAAGCTGAAGCGGCCCGTCGTGGAGCGGGAGTACAAGCACCTCATCGACGAGATGTACGCCGGATCGCGCGAGGTGTAGCACGCGAGCGCGGGGGCGCGACGGCGCGGAGCGCAGCGCGTCGGCGCGCGGCCGGGGCGGAGTCCGAATGCTCGGATTCCGCCCCTCAAGCGTGCTTCATCGAGCACATGCGGACAGCTGCGTAGCACGGTTCTCGCTCAGGACGGCCCACTTCGGTAACCCAGCGCTCATGGCCGGGACCGGTCTGTCACCCTGTGGGCATCCGACCGCCCGGGGAGCTGCGCATGGGGGCCATTCCGACGCAACGGGAGACCGCGTCCCGTGCCCAGGGCGCGCCCGCGCACCCGAGTACGCACTCGGTCGCGCTCCCGCACATCCGCGCAACCCTGAACGGCGGTCCCCTCGCGCCCGGTGCCGCCCGCGAGCTGGTGCGCGCCGCGCTGGCGGAGTGGGCCGGTCTCGGCCTGCTCGGCGCGAAGGGGGCGGGGGAGACCGGGCACACCGGGCAGACGCGCACCGGGCGCACCGGGCGCACCGGGCAGCCCGGGGAGGCGGGGGAGGCCGGGGAACCCGGAGAGCGCCTGGCCGAGGACACCACACTCGTCGTCAGCGAGCTGGTCACGAACGCCGTCGTGCATGCCGGCACCGACGTCGAGCTGGCGTGCCGACTGGAGGAGGATCCCGAACACCCCGGGCACCCCGGTGGCTGCCGCGCGGTCGTCGTCGAGGTCTCCGACCATCACCCCTCCCGCGCCCCGCGCGACGGCACCGCCGAACCGTCGTACGGGACGCCGGAGTACGGCCGCGGCCTGCGCCTGGTCGCCGCGCTCGCCGATGCCTGGGGGGTGACGTACCGCAGGGGGACGAAGACGGTCTGGGCCCGGCTGCTGCCGACGGCCGCCGAGTCCGACGACGCCGACCGGCCCGGCCGTGCCGACCAGCCGTGTCCCGGCCCTGAGCACGACGTCCCCGGCCACGCGGGACACCTGGGTTGCTTCGGTCACGCCGGCCTCACCGCCCACCCGGACCGCCCGCTCGACTCCGGCCCGGGTCTCCTCGAAGCGCTGGCCCCGGTCCCGCAGCAGGTCGGGTCGCGGGACCGGGACTGGCTCAACCGCGGTGCCCTCTCCTTTCTCGCCGAGGCGTCCGATCTGCTCGCCGGGCAGCTCGACGAGGATCTGGTGGCCGCGCTGACCGGCCAGCTGCTCGTGCCGCGGCTCGCCGACTGGTGCGCGGTGTGGCTCGAGGACGAGGTGAGCGGGCGTGGTGAGTGGGCCGGCGGGCCGGGGCCACGGCTGGCCCGGGTCTGGCACGGCTGCGAGAGCCGCGTCGAGGAGCTGCGCCGGGCCCTGGAGAAGGATCCGCCGTGTCCGCCCGACGGCGGCCCCCGCTCCGGACCGGAGTCCTTTCCATGGCCCGGCGCGGCGCTCGGCCCGCACGGCACGGCCCTCGCCTACCGGCTGATCGCCGGCGGCCGGCCGCTCGGCACCCTGGTCATCGGGCAGGCCGGGCTGCCGGCCTTCGCCGACGAGGTCACCGGGCTGGTCGAGGATCTCGGCCGCCGGGTGGCGCTGGCCATCGGCGCGGCCCGCCAGTACGCCCGCCAGGTCACCATCAGCGCCGTCCTGCAACGGGGGCTGCTGCCCGGCGCGGTCGCCGAGATCCCCGGGGTGCGCAGCGCCCTCGTCTACGAGCCGCGCGAGCAGGGCGGCCCGAGCGGCGACTTCTACGACCTGTTCCCGGCGGGCGACGGCCGCTGGTGCTTCGCGGTGGGCGATGTACAGGGCAAGGGGCCCGAGGCGGCCGTGGTCATCGGCCTGGCCCGGCCCTGGCTGCGGCTGCTGGCCCGCGAGGGCTATGGCGTGGCCGATGTCCTGGACCGGCTCAACCAGCTCCTCCTCGACGACGCGACCGAGGCCGCCGACGCCGCCGCCCGCGCCTTCGTCGGCCCCGCCGGGCCGGGCGACGGCCCGCAGACCCGCTTCCTTTCGCTCCTCTACGGCGAGCTGGCACCCTTCGAGGGAGGGGTCCGCTGCACCCTCGCGTCCGCCGGGCACCCGCTGCCGCTGCTGCTCGGCCCGGACGGCTCGGTCGCCACGGGCGGGCGGCCGCAGACCCTGCTCGGAGTCATCGAGGACGTCACGTACACCAGCGACAGTCTGGAGCTGCGGCCCGGCGACAGCCTGCTGTGCGTCACCGACGGCGTCACGGAACGGCGGTCGGGTCTGCGGCAGTTCGACGACGAGGACGGTCTCGCCGCGGCGCTGGCGGGGTGCGTCGGACTCGACGCGGAGCTGATCGCGGAGCGGATCCGGCGGCTGGTGCACGAGTTCGGCGACCAGCCGCCGGAGGACGACCTGGCGCTGCTGGTACTTCAGGCGGAGTAGCCACCGCTCGTGCCTGTCCGCCGGGGGCGGAGCCGGGCGCGGGCGCGGTGGTGGTGCGGGGCCGGGGCGGTGGTGGTGCGGGGCCAGGTGTGGCGGGCAGGACGGTGGTGGGGCCGGGGCCGGGACGGGCGGCGATGGTGGCAGGGTCAAGGCGTGGCGGCGATGGTGACGGGGGCGGGCGAGGCCCGGCACGGCTGTGGTGGCGAGGTCGGGCACGGCGGTGGCGAGGCCGGACGCGGTGGTGGTGGCGGGCCGGAGCGGGGCGCGGCGGCGTTGGTGGCGGGGCCGGCGGGACGGTGGCGGAGAGGTCGGGTACGGCGGTGGCGGGGCCGGGTGATCGCGGGTGGGCGGCCGGGAGAGGGCTGGGGGTGTCGGGTGGGGCGGGGGAGACCGGGTGGTCGGTCTTGCGGATGTATCGTCCGGTTCGTGCCGAAGGCGACGAATGCCGTATCTGAAACGCCCACCCGTCGACGCGTCCTGATCGCCGGAGCGGGACTCGGGCTGACCGTGACCGCCTGTACGCGTGACGCCGATCCGCCCGAGGACGCCCGCGGGCCCGGCTTCCACGGCCTGCGCCAGGCCGGGGTGACGACCCCGCGGCAGGCCACCGCGCTGCTCGTGGCGTACGACCTCGACCCCGCCCTGCGCGGCGCGGCGGGCGTGCGTGCGCTGAAGGCAGTGCTCGGCGCGTGGACGCACGCCCTCGCCGAGACGCTGGAGTCGGACGGCTCGCGCGCCGCCCGCCTCACCGCGACCCTCGGCATCGGCCCCGCTCTCCCCGCGCGCCTCGGCCTGCGGGCCCCGGCCGCCCTGCGTGAGCTGCCCGCCTTCACCGGTGACCGGCTCGACCCCGACCGCTGCGGCGGCGACGTGTTGGTGCAGCTCTGCGCCGACACCGCGGACGCCACCGAGGCGATCGCCGCGACCCTGACCCGGCTGGCCGGGGAGACCCTGTACCCGCGCTGGCGGCAGGACGGCTTCCTGCCCCCGTCACCCGACGGCGGCACCACCCCGCGCAATCTGCTCGGCTTCAAGGACGGGCCCGCCAACCCGACCCCCGAGGAGTGCGAACGCTGGGTGTGGTCGGGCAACGCCACCTGTCTCGTCGTACGACGAGTCCACCTGCGTCTGGAGGACTTCGCGCGGCTCGCCGTGCACCGTCAGGAGGAGATCATCGGCCGCAGCCGCTCGACCGGCGGCCCGCCGGGCGGCGTTCCGTCGGCCGGTGGCCCCGATGCGGCCGCCCCGCCGCGCTCCCACGTCCGGGCCGTCAGCCCCCGCCTCGACTCGGGGGCGCGAATGCTGCGTCGCGGCTACTCCTACGCCGACGGCCCCACCGACCAGGGCCTGCTGTTCCTCGCGTTCATGCGGGATCCCGCACTGTTCGCACGGGTGCAGCGCCGGATGGCGGCCCAGGACGAGCTGAGCGGATTCACCGAGGCCCGGGGCTCGGCGGTGGCGTACGTCCTGCCGGGCGCACGAGCGGGACGGCCGCTGGGCGCGGAGCTGCTGGGCTGACCGCCCACCGGCGCCCGGCCCGGTATCCGGCACGCGTCCGGCGCCCGGCCCGGTATCCGGCACGCGTCCGGCGCCCGGCCCGGTATCCGGCACGCGTCCGGCGCCAGGCCCGGTGTCCGGCATCGGCCCGGCGGCCGGTGTGCGGGGCCGGTGAGGGTGGTCCGGGTCGGCGGGCATCCCGGGGTGGGGTGGACGTACGGGACAATGGGTTGCATGCCTTCCGCACTTCCCGACGGTGAGCCGGTTCCCGACGACGGCGCGCTCCCCGCGCACGCGCTCGCCGGCGCCGCCGACCGCCCCCTCGGGTTCTATCTGCACGTCCCGTACTGCGCGACCCGCTGCGGCTACTGCGACTTCAACACCTACACCGCCACCGAGCTGCGCGGCACCGGCGGAGTGCTCGCCTCCCGCGACAACTACGCCGACACCCTGATCGACGAGGTCCGGCTGGCCCGCAAGGTGCTCGGCGACGACCCGCGCGAGGTCCGCACGGTCTTCGTCGGCGGCGGTACGCCGACCCTGCTGGCCGCCTCCGACCTGGTGCGGATGCTGGGCGCGATCCGTGACGAGTTCGGGCTGGCGGCGGACGCGGAGGTGACGACCGAGGCGAACCCGGAGTCCGTCGACCCCGCCTATCTGGCCACCCTTCGCGAGGGCGGCTTCAACCGGATCTCCTTCGGCATGCAGAGCGCCAGGCAGCACGTGCTGAAGGTGCTCGACCGCACGCACACCCCCGGCAGGCCCGAGGCTTGTGTGGCGGAGGCCCGGGCGGCGGGCTTCGACCACGTCAACCTGGACCTGATCTACGGCACCCCGGGCGAGTCGGACGACGACTGGCGGGCCTCGCTGGACGCCGCTCTGGGAGCCGGCCCCGACCATGTCTCGGCGTACGCCCTGATCGTCGAGGAGGGCACCCAGCTCGCCCGCCGGATCCGCCGGGGCGAGGTCCCGATGACCGACGACGACGTCCACGCCGACCGGTACCTGATCGCCGAGGAGACGCTCGCCGCGGCGGGCTACGAGTGGTACGAGGTGTCCAACTGGGCGACCTCCGAGGCGGCCCGCTGCCTGCACAACGAGCTGTACTGGCGCGGCGCCGACTGGTGGGGAGCGGGCCCGGGAGCGCACTCGCACGTGGGCGGCGTCCGCTGGTGGAACGTGAAGCACCCCGGGGCGTACGCGGCGGCGCTGGCGGCCGGACGGTCGCCGGGGGCCGGACGGGAGCTGCTGCCGGCCGAGGACCGCCGGGTGGAGCGGATCCTGCTGGAGCTGCGGCTGCGGGAGGGCGTACCGCTGGACCTGCTGCGGCCGGAGGGGCTCGCGGCGTCACGACGGGCCCTGGCGGACGGGCTGCTCGACAGCGGCCCCTACGACGAGGGGCGTGCCGTGCTCACCCTGCGCGGGCGGCTGCTGGCCGACGCGGTGGTGCGGGACCTGGTGGACTGACCGCCCGAGCCCGGACCCGGGGATCCGCGGCTCAGGACACGGTCACGAAGTCGATCAGTTCCTCGACGCGGCCCAGCAGTTCCGGTTCGAGGTCCTTGTAGGTGTCCACCCGCTTCAGGACGGCCTGCCAGACCGCCCCGGTGTTCTCCGGCCAGCCCAGGGCCCGGCACACGCCCGTCTTCCAGTCCTGGCCGTGCGGGACCCGGGGCCAGGCCTCGATGCCGACGGCCGAGGGCTTCACGGCCTCCCAGATGTCGATGTACGGGTGGCCGACGACCAGGGCGTGTTCGCTCGTGACCGACCGCGCGATGCGCCACTCCTTCGTGCCGGGGACGAGGTGGTCCACCAGGACGCCCAGCTTCGCGTCGGGTCCCGGCGCGAACTCGGCGACGATCGCCGGCAGGTCGTCCACGCCCTCCAGGTACTCCACGACCACGCCCTCGACGCGCAGATCGTCGCCCCACACCTTCTCGACCAGCTCGGCGTCGTGCCGGCCCTCGACGTAGATGCGGCCGGCGCGGGCCACACGCGCGCGCGCCCCGGGGACGGCGACCGAACCGGAGGCGGTACGGGTGGGACGTACGGGACCGCCGGACGCAGGCCGTACGAGGGTCACGACCCTGCCCTCTAGCAGGAAGCCGCGCGGCTCCAGCGGGAACACCCGGTGCTTGCCGAAGCGGTCCTCCAGGGTCACCGTGCCCGCCTCGCAGCGGATCACCGCCCCGCAGAACCCGGTGCCGGGCTCCTCCACCACCAGCCCGGCCTCCGCCGGGACCTCGGGGACCGGTTTCGGCCGCTTCCAGGGAGGGGTCAGGTCGGCGGAGTACTGGCGCATTCGCATGACGATAGGAGAAGCGCCGGGCCGAGGGACACACGATCAGCGCGACACGCCGAAACGGGCCGCCAGCGCGTCGCGTTGCGCCCGTACGAACGCCGCGTCCACCACCGCCCCGTGACCGGGCACGTACAGCGCGTCCTCGCCGCCGAGTTCGAGGAGGCGGTCGAGGGCGGCGGGCCAGTGGGACGGTACGGCGTCGGGGCCGGCCTGGGGCGCGCCGGACTCCTCGACCAGGTCGCCGCAGAACACCGTCTCGGGGCTGCCGGGGACCAGGACCGCCAGGTCATGGGCGGTGTGACCGGGGCCGACGTTCGCCAGCAGGACCTGCCGGCCGCCGCCCAGATCGAGGGTCCACTCGCCGCAGACGAGATGCCGGGGCCGGACGAGCGTGTCCGCGGCCTCCGTCGCCGCCGTCTCGTCGAGACCGTTGCGCACCGCGTCCGCCCGCAGCTCCTCGGCCGGCACGGTGTCGACCCCCACCGCCCCGAAGACCTCCGCGCCCGCGAACGCCGCAGCCCCGAACACATGGTCGAAGTGGGGGTGGGTGAGGGCGAGATGGGTCACACGGGAGCCGGTGAGTTTTTCGGCCCACGTCCGCAGCCGCGCCCCCTCGGCCAGGCTCGACCCCGCGTCGATCATCAGTACCGCGCCCGCCCCGACGACCAGCCCCGCCGTGCAGTCCCAGCCCGGCAGCCGTACCCGTCCCACCCCGGCCGCTACCCGCTCCCACCCCAACTCTTCCCAAGTCACCGTCATACCGCGACGCTAGCCCTACGACGCTGCGCCGGGGGCCGACCTTGCCCCGGGTGTACCCCACAGCCGTACACTGGGCCGGGGAACGCTGGCACTCGGATGTGAAGAGTGCCAGACGGGGCTCCCAGGGGACTGGGGACGACTGCTGGAGGTGTGCGCGCGATGCTGAGTGAACGCAGGCTCCAGGTGCTGCGCGCCATCGTCCAGGACTACGTCGGCACCGAGGAACCCGTGGGGTCGAAGGCGCTCACCGAGCGGCACAGCCTCGGCGTGTCCCCGGCGACGGTCCGCAACGACATGGCCGCCCTGGAGGACGAGGGGTACATCGCCCAGCCGCACACCAGTGCCGGGCGGATCCCCACGGACAAGGGCTACCGGCTGTTCGTCGACAAGCTGGCCGGCGTCAAGCCGATGACCGGTCCCGAGCGGCGGGCCATCCAGAACTTCCTCGACGGCGCCGTCGACCTCGACGACGTGGTGGCCCGGACCGTACGGCTGCTCGCGCAGCTCACCCGGCAGGTCGCCGTGGTGCAGTACCCGTCGCTGACCCGCTCGACCGTGCGGCACGTGGAGCTTCTCTCGCTCGCGCCCGCACGCCTGATGCTCGTGCTGATCACGGACACCGGGCGGGTCGAGCAGCGGATGGTGGACTGCCCGGCGCCCTTCGGGGAGGCCTCGCTGGCAGATCTACGCGCGCGGCTCAACAGCCGGGTCGCGGGCCGGCGGTTCGCGGACGTGCCGCATCTGGTGGAGGATCTGCCGGACGCGTTCGAGACCGAGGACCGCGGCACGGTCACAACGGTGCTCTCCACCCTGCTGGAGACGCTCGTCGAGGAGAACGAGGAGCGGCTGATGATCGGCGGAACCGCCAATCTCACCCGCTTCGGACATGACTTTCCCCTCACCATCCGACCCGTCCTGGAGGCACTGGAGGAGCAGGTCGTGCTCCTCAAGCTCCTTGGCGAGGCGGGGGATTCGGGCATGACCGTACGCATCGGTCACGAGAACGCCTATGAGGGACTCAACTCCACTTCGGTGGTGTCGGTCGGCTACGGTTCGGGCGGCGAGGCAGTCGCCAAGCTGGGCGTGGTCGGACCGACCCGCATGGATTACCCGGGAACGATGGGAGCGGTACGAGCGGTGGCACGGTACGTCGGACAGATCCTGGCGGAGTCGTAGGTGGCCACGGACTACTACGCCGTTCTCGGCGTGCGCCGCGATGCGTCGCAGGAAGAGATCAAGAAGGCCTTCCGGCGGCTCGCGCGCGAGCTGCACCCGGACGTCAACCCGGACCCGAAGACCCAGGAGCGGTTCAAGGAGATCAACGCCGCCTACGAGGTGTTGTCGGACCCGCAGAAGAAGCAGGTCTACGACCTCGGCGGCGACCCGCTGTCGCAGTCGGGCGGCGGAGGCGCGGGCGGCTTCGGCGCGGGCGGCTTCGGGAACTTCTCGGACATCATGGACGCGTTCTTCGGTACGGCGTCGCAGCGCGGTCCGCGCTCGCGCACCCGGCGCGGCCAGGACGCGATGATCCGGCTGGAGATCGACCTCGAGGAGGCGGCCTTCGGCACGACCAAGGACCTCCAGGTCGACACGGCGATCGTCTGCACGACGTGCAGTGGCGAGGGCGCGGCCCCCGGCACCAGCGCGCAGACGTGTGACATGTGCCGCGGCCGCGGCGAGGTGTCGCAGGTGACGCGGTCCTTCCTCGGGCAGGTCATGACCTCGCGGCCGTGCCCGCAGTGCCAGGGCTTCGGCACCGTCGTGCCGACCCCGTGCCCGGAGTGCGCGGGCGACGGGCGCGTGCGCTCGCGCCGCACCCTGACGGTGAAGATCCCGGCCGGTGTCGACAACGGCACCCGGATCCAGCTCGCGGGCGAGGGCGAGGTCGGCCCCGGCGGCGGCCCCGCCGGCGACCTGTACGTGGAGATCCACGAGCTGCCGCACGCGCAGTTCCAGCGGCGCGGCGACGACCTGCACTGCACGGTGACCCTGCCGATGACGGCGGCGGCGCTCGGCACCAAGGTGCCGCTGGAGACGCTGGACGGGCTGGAGGAGGTCGACATCCGGCCCGGTACCCAGTCCGGCCAGTCGATCCCGCTGCACGGCCGCGGTGTCACGCATCTGCGCGGCGGGGGGCGTGGTGACCTCATCGTGCATGTCGAGGTGCAGACGCCGAGCAAGCTCGACCCCGAGCAGGAGCGGGTGCTGCGGGAGCTGGCCAAGCTGCGTGGTGAGGAGCGGCCCACCGGGCAGTTCCAGCCCGGGCAGCAGGGGCTGTTCTCCCGGCTGAAGGACGCGTTCAACGGGCGGTGACGGTGGGTGTGCGGGGGCCTTCTCGCCCCCGCCGCCCCTTCCCTTTCCCGTCCCTGGGGGCTGCGCCCCCAGGCCCCCGTACCGGCCCTGAACGGGCCTCGTCCTCAATCGCCGGACGGGCCGGATCTGCCGGCACGTGAAAGCACGTGCCGATGGGAAGGGTCGATTCGGACTTGTTCGGAGGACGTGACAACATGCCGTCATGTCCTCCGCACTGACCGATCTCTTCCCGTATCCGATCGTGCAGGCCCCCATGGCGGGCGGTGTCTCCCTCCCGCGGCTCGCGGCCGCCGTGTGCGAGGCCGGCGGGCTCGGATTCCTGGCCGCCGGGTACAAGACGGCCGACGGCGTGTACCAGGAGATCAAGCAGCTGCGGAGCCTCACCACCCGCCCCTTCGGCGTGAACCTCTTCATGCCGCAGCCCGAGTATGCGGAGACGGGCGCCGTCGAGGTCTACGCCCACCAGCTGGCCGGTGAGGCCGCCTGGTACGAGACCGAGCTGGGCGACCCGGAGAGCGGCCGCGACGACGGCTACGACGCCAAGCTCGCGGTGCTGCTGGACAACCCGGTGGCGGTGGTCTCGTTCCACTTCGGCATCCCGAGCACCGAGGTGCTGGAGTCCCTGCGGCGCGCGGGAACGTTCACCCTGGTCACGGCGACCACCGCCGCGGAGGCCCGCGCGGTGGAGCGGGCCGGCGCGGACGCGGTGATCGTGCAGGGTGTGGAGGCCGGCGGCCACCAGGGCACCCACAAGGACAACCCGGAGAACGACCGCTCCGGCATCGGGCTGCTCGCGCTGATCGCCCAGGTCCGCGAGTCCGTGAACCTGCCGATCGTGGCCGCGGGCGGGCTCATGCGCGGCAGCCAGATCGCCGCGGCCCTCGCGGCCGGTGCGAACGCGGCCCAGCTGGGGACCGCGTTCCTCGTCACACCCGAGTCCGGCGCGCACGCCGTGCACAAGCAGGCGCTGACCAACCCCCTCTTCGTACGCACCGAGCTGACCCGTGCCTTCTCCGGCCGCCCGGCCCGCGGCCTGGTCAACCGCTTCCTGCGCGAGCACGGCCCGTACGCGCCCGCCGCCTACCCGGAGGTCCACCACCTCACCTCGCCGCTGCGCAAGGCGGCCGCCAAGGCGGGCGACGCACAGGGCATGGCGCTGTGGGCGGGACAGGGACACCGGCTGGCCCGCGAGCTGCCCGCCGGGCAACTGGTGGAGGTCCTGGTGTCCGAAATCGCCGAGGCGCGGACAGCGTTGTCGGATTTCCAGGCCCGTGAGGGCGGTGCCTCGTGACGGCGCCCGTCTTCGTCGTCGACGCACTCCCCGCCTCCCGCTCCGCGTTCGTACTGGACGGTCCCGAGGGCCGGCACGCCGTCTCCGTGAAGCGGCTGCGGACCGGTGAGGAGGTCGTCCTCACCGACGGCGCCGGGCGCTGGGCGCGGGGCGAGGTCGTCGCCGCCGAGGGCAAGGACCGGCTGGTGGTGAGCCTGGGGGAGGTGGTCGAGGAGCCCGCCGAGGAGCCCCGGATCACCGTCGTCCAGGCGCTGCCGAAGGGCGACCGGGGCGAGCTGGCCGTCGAGACGATGACCGAGACCGGCGTCGACGCGATCGTGCCGTGGGCGGCCGCGCGCTGCATCACCCAGTGGAAGGGCGAGCGCGGCGCGAAGGCCCTCGCCAAGTGGCGGGCCACCGCCCGCGAGGCCGGCAAGCAGTCCCGTCGGGTCCGCTTCCCCGAGATCGCCGACGCGTCGACGTCCCGGCAGGTGGCGGAGGTGCTCGCCCGCGCCGACTTCGCCGCCGTCCTGCACGAGGACCGTGACTACGGCAGCGAGCCCCTGGCCACCGCCGCACTGCCCACCACGGGCGAGATCGTGCTCGTCGTGGGCCCCGAAGGAGGCGTCTCGCCCGACGAGTTGGCGCTCTTCGCGCAGGCGGGCGCGAAGGCGTACCGGCTCGGGCGGAGCGTCCTGCGCACCTCGACCGCCGGTACGGCGGCCGCGTCCCTGATCCTGGGCAGGACCGGTCGCTGGTCCTGACCCCGCCCGTCCTCCGGGAGGACATCGTGGAATTCGTCCAGGTAAGGCTGCTGGTCACCGACTTCGCCGCCTGCTACCGCTTCTACGCCGACGTCCTCGGTCTCAAGCCGCAGTCGGGGGCGGAGCGGGGACCGTACGAGAAGTTCTCGCCCGCCACCGGTTCGACGGGAATAGCCATTCAGGACCGGAAGATGATGGCGGAGGTGCTGGGCGAGCTGGGCGACACGGCGAACGGCCACCGCTCCCTGGTGGCCCTGCGCGTCGACGACCTGGACGCCCTGTGCGCGCGGATCACCGCCCGCGGCGCCGCCCTGATCCACGGCCCCGCCCCGATGGCCGACCGGATGCGCGTGGCCTACCTCAAGGACCCGGAGGGCAATCTGGTGGAACTTCAGGAGTGGTTGCTGCTGCGCGGCTGAGCGCGACGGCGGTGAACAGCTCCCAGCCGTCCAACTCGCCGTCCAGGGGCAGCAGTTCCCTTTTGACGGCCTCGTCGACGAAGGCGCGCACCACACCGGGTCGGTTGAGGTTGAGGTGATGGTGGCGGTCGCCCACCCCGCCGCTGTGCCCGTAGGCGACGCTGCCCACGTAACGCCCTTCACCGTCCTGGAAGACGATGTGGGTGCGCACCCCGTCCCGGTGGAGGGTGAGCACCTCCTGGCAGGGCCCTGGGTCCCCGTGCCGGTGGCGGACCGTCCACACATAGGTGGTCGTCCCGTCCACGACGAGGGTTCTCCGGCGGCGCTGATCGCTCATGCGTCCAGCGTAGGACCGGCGCGGAACGTGACCGCATACGGGCTACCGCACCGCCCGCCCGAGTGGCACGCTGCCGTCCATGGGGGCGTTGAGGCGCATTTGGCTTCTCCCGTCGGTGGCCGTGGCGGCGGTGGGCGTCGTGGCGTGCGAGCCGGGCGGGCTGAGCAGCATGTCCGTGGCGTACACCACCGACGAGGCCGCGACGGCCGAGATCCAGCGGCGGGACGTGGACGTGCGCTGGCTGACCTGCACGGCTCGGTACGAGGACCAGGAGAGGGCGGGGACCGTCGCCGCCGTGGACTGCCAGGGGAAGACCGCCGACGGGCGGGACATCACGGTCGAGGGGCAGGTCGCGCGGGCGGTCGACGGGGCCTGTGTGCGCGGGGATCTCACCGCCGTCGTCGGGAAGAAGCAACTGTTCCGGGTGAGCGGTCTCGGCGACTGCAAGTCCGCGACGCCGTCGCCGGTCGAGCCGTCCGACTCCGACCGGCCCGGCGGGCGGCCGACGGTCACCGTGACCGTCACGGTCACCGAGACGGTGAGCGGGGACGGAGGCGGGGGCGGGGGCGGCGGAAAGAAGTGATCGAAACCCCTGACCTGCGGTCCCGCCGGTGCATACAGTGATTCGGTGACACAGCCCGCGACGCCTGCCGCATACCTCCGATACCCCCATCTGCACGGCGAGTCGGTGGCCTTCGCCGCCGAGGACGACGTGTGGCTGGCCCCCCTCGACGGCGGCCGCGCCTGGCGGGTCAGTGCCGACAACGTGCCGGTCACCCTGCCGCGTATCTCGCCCGACGGCACCACCGTGGCCTGGACCTCCACCCGCGACGGCGCTCCCGAGGTGCACATCGCCCCCGTCGACGGCGGCCCGTCGACCCGGCTGACGTACTGGGGGAGCTGGCAGACCCGGGTGCGGGGCTGGACCCCGGACGGCCGAGTCCTCGCGGTCAGCACCTACGACCAGGCGACCCTGCGCCGCAGCTGGGCCCGCGCCGTCCCGGTCGACGGCGGACCGGCGACGACGCTGCCGTACGGGCCGGTCGGCACGGTCGCGCACGGCCCGCACACCGTGGTGCTGTCCGCGCCGATGGGGCGCGAGGCCGCCCACTGGAAGCGCTACCGGGGCGGTACGGCGGGCAAGTTGTGGATCGACCGGGAGGGCGACGGGGAGTTCGTCCGGCTGCACGAGGAGCTGGACGGCAACATCGAACACCCCGTCTGGGCGGGGGAGCGCCTCGCGTTCCTGTCGGATCACGAAGGCACGGGAGCCCTGTACTCCTCCCTCGCCGACGGGTCGGACCTGCGGCGGCACACCCCGCTCGAAGGCTTCTACGCCCGGCACGCCGCCGGTGACGGTACCCGGGTCGTGTACATGTCCGCGGGTGAGCTGTGGCTGCTCGACGACCTCGACGGGGCCGAACCGCGCCGGCTCGACATCCGCCTCGGCGGGCAGCGCACCGACCGCCGCCCGTATCCCGTCGCCGCCTCCCGCTGGCTGGGCGGGGCAGCGCCCGACCACACCGCGCGGGGCAGCGCGGTGGAGGTGCGCGGCGCCGTCCACTGGGTGACCCACCGCCTCGGACCCGCCCGCGTGCTCGCCGCCGAACCCGGCGTCCGGGCCCGGCTGCCGCGCACCTTCCGCACGGAGGGCGAGGAGTGGGTCGTATGGGTGACCGACGCCGAGGGCGAGGACGCGCTGGAGTTCGCCCCGGCCACCGGCACGGCACCCGGCGCCACTCCGCGCCGGCTCGCCGCCGGACGGCTCGGACGGGTCCTGGAGCTCGCGATGGCGCCCGACGGCAGCCGGGCCGCCGTCGCCGCGCACGACGGGCGGCTGCTGCTCGTCGAGCGGGAGACCGGTGAGGTCCGCGAGGTCGACAGCAGCCCCGACGGCGAGGTGTCCGACCTGGTCTTCTCGCCCGACTCGGCCTGGCTTGCCTGGTCCCACCCCGGGCCGCGCCCGCTCAGCCAGCTCAAGCTCGCCAACGTCACCGACCTGTCGGTCACCGAGGCGACCCCCCTGCGCTTCCGCGACTACGCGCCCGCCTTCACCCTCGACGGCAAGCACCTCGCGTTCCTCTCCGCGCGCGCCTTCGACCCGGTCTACGACGAGCACGTCTTCGACCTCTCCTTCGTGGCCGGGGCCCGCCCGCACCTCATCACCCTCGCGGCGACGACCCCGTCCCCCTTCGGCCCGCAGCGGCACGGCAAGCCCTTCGAGGCCCCCGACAAGGACGAGACACCCGACAGCGAGGGCACCCCGACCACCCGTATCGACCTCGAAGGCCTCGCCGACCGGATAGTCCCCTTCCCGGTGGAGGCCGGCCGGTACTCCGGGCTCGCCGCGGCGAAGGACGGCGTGCTGTGGCTGCGGCATCCCGTGCGCGGTGTCCTCGGCGCCTCCCGGGCCACCCCGGACGACCCCGACCCGCACACCGAACTGGAGCGCTACGACCTCGCCCAGCAGCGCATCGAGCACCTCGCCGCCGACGCCGACGGCTTCGAGGTCAGCGGCGACGGCAAGCGGCTGCTGCTGTGGACCGACGGCAAGCTCAAGGTCGTCCCGAGCGACCGGCGCGCCTCCGGCGACGAGGACAGCGACAGCAACATCACCGTCGACCTCGGCCGGATCCGCCGCACCGTCGACCCGTCCGCCGAGTGGCGGCAGATGTTCGACGAGACCGGCCGGATCATGCGGGACAACTTCTGGCGCCCCGACCTGGGCGGCGTCGACTGGGACGGCGTCCTGGACCGCTACCGGCCCGTGCTGGAACGGGTCGCCACCCACGACGACCTCGTCGACCTGCTGTGGGAGGTGCACGGCGAACTCGGCACCTCGCACGCCTACGTCATGCCGCGCGGCGGCCACGGCGGCGGCGCCCGGCAGGGCCTGCTGGGCGCCGACATCTCCCGTCACGAGGACGGCAGTTGGCGTATCGACCGGGTCCTGCCCTCGGAGACCTCCGACCCCGACGCGCGCTCCCCGCTCGCCGCGCCCGGCGTCGCGGTGCGGGCCGGTGACGCCGTCGTCGCCGTCGGCGGGCAGAGCGTGGACCCGGTCGCCGGGCCCGGACCGCTGCTCGTCGGCACCGCGGGCAAGGTCGTCGAGCTGACGATCTCGCCGTCCGGCGGGGGCGAGCCGAGGCACGCCGTCGTCGTCCCCGTCGCGGACGAGGAGGCGCTGCGCTACCACGCGTGGGTCTCGGACCGGCGGGCGTACGTGCACGAGGCCTCCGGCGGGCGGCTGGGGTATCTGCACGTGCCCGACATGCAGGCGCCCGGCTGGGCCCAGATCCACCGCGACCTGCGGGTGGAGGTGGCGCGGGAGGGACTGATCGTGGACGTCCGGGAGAACCGGGGCGGGCACACCTCGCAGCTGGTCGTCGAGAAGCTCGCCCGGCGCATCGTCGGCTGGGACCTGCCGCGCGGGATGCGGGCGTCCAGCTATCCGGAGGACGCGCCCCGGGGGCCCGTCGTCGCCGTCGCCAACGAGTTCTCCGGGTCCGACGGGGACATCGTCAACGCGGCGATCAAGGCGCTCGGGATCGGGCCGGTGGTGGGCACGCGCACGTGGGGCGGGACGATCGGGATCGACAGCCGGTACCGGTTGGTCGACGGGACGCTCGTCACGCAGCCCAAGTACGCGTTCTGGCTGGAGGGGTACGAGTGGGGCGTGGAGAACCACGGTGTCGACCCGGACGTCGAGGTGGTCTGCGCTCCTCAGGACTACGCGGCGGAGCGGGATGTCCAGCTGGACGAGGCGGTCTCGCTGGCGCTGGCCGCTCTTGAGGAGACCCCGGCGAAGACGCCTCCGCTGCTGCCCGGGTCATAGCTCACCCGGCGTCGTCGTGACCGTCTCCGGGGGCTGCCGCCCCCGGGCCCCCGATTCGGCCTGAACGGCCTCGTCCTCAAACGCCGGACGGGCTGGAACAACGTACCCCCGCTACCATGCCCCCGTACTGATCACAACCGTCTGAGGAGGAACCCGCATGGCAGGGGAACCGCAGGACGACTGTCTGTTCTGCAAGATCGTCGCGGGGAACATCCCGGCGACGATCGTGCGGGAGACCGAGACGACCATCGCCTTCCGGGACATCAACCCGCAGGCGCCCACCCACGTCCTGGTGATCCCGAAGGCGCACTACCGGGACGCCGCAGCGCTGGCCGCCGGCGCGCCGGAGCTCGCCGCCGACGTGCTGCGCGAGACGCAGGCGGTCGCGGACGAGGACAAGCTGGAGAGCTACCGCGTCGTCTTCAACACCGGCGCGGGCGCCGGTCAGACCGTCTGGCACGCCCACGCGCACGTCGTCGGCGGCCGGGGCCTGCACTGGCCTCCCGGATAGGCCGCCGTGTCCGTACGTGAACTGGTGGTCCTCGGCACCGCCAGCCAGGTCCCCACCCGGCATCGCAACCACAACGGCTACCTGCTGCGCTGGGACGGCGAGGGTCTCCTCTTCGACCCGGGCGAGGGCACCCAGCGGCAGATGCTGCGCGCCGGGGTCGCCGCGCACGACCTCAACCGGATCTGCGTCACGCACTTCCACGGGGACCACTCCCTCGGTCTCGCCGGTGTCATCCAGCGCATCAACCTGGACAAGGTCCCGCACCCGGTCACCGCGCACTATCCGCGCTCCGGGCAGCGCTTCTTCGACCGGCTGCGCTACTCCACCGCCTACCGCGAGACCGTCGGCATCACCGAGGTCCCGGTGGACGCGGACGGCGTGCTCGCCACCACCGCGTCCTACCGTCTCGAAGCCGCGCGGCTCTCCCATCCCGTCGAGTCCTACGGCTACCGGATCGTCGAGCCGGACGGCCGCCGCATGCTGCCCGAGCAGCTGGCCGCGCACGGCATCAAGGGGCCGGACGTCGGCCGGATCCAGCGGGAGGGTGCGATCGGCGGGGTGTCGCTGGACGAGGTCAGCGAGGTGCGGACCGGACAGCGGTTCGCGTTCATCATGGACACCCGGCTGTGCGAGGGCGTGCACGCGCTCGCCGACGGCGCCGACCTGCTCGTCATCGAGTCGACCTTCCTCGACGAGGACGAGCAACTCGCCGTCGACCACGGTCATCTGACCGCCGGCCAGGCCGCCCGGGTGGCCCGTGACGCCGGGGTGCGGCATCTCGTCCTCACCCACTTCAGCCAGCGCTACGCGGAGCCGGAGGAATTCGAGCGGCAGGCGCGGGCGGCCGGGTTCGAGGGCGAGCTGACCGTGGCGCACG
This sequence comes from Streptomyces sp. NBC_00016, assembly GCF_045040885.1. Classification (NCBI taxonomy): domain Bacteria; kingdom Bacillati; phylum Actinomycetota; class Actinomycetes; order Kitasatosporales; family Streptomycetaceae; genus Streptomyces; species Streptomyces sp. NBC_00016. The sequence continues at coordinate 6,524,326 of NZ_CP108304.1, forward strand.
ACCTGCTGCGAGTGCCGGTTCCGAAACGCCGATAAAACGGCCGTACGATGCTTTGATGCCCCTCCCCAAAGCTGAACTGCACCTGCACATCGAAGGAACCCTGGAGCCCGAGCTGGCTTTCGAGCTGGCCGCCCGCAACGGGGTCGCACTGCCGTACGCCGACACGGACGAGCTCCGCAAGGCGTATCAGTTCGAGGACCTCCAGTCGTTCCTGAACCTGTACTACGAGCTCATGGCGGTCCTGCGCACCGAGCGCGACTTCGAGGACCTCGCGAACGCCTACCTCGCGCGGGCCGCCGCGCAGGGCGTGCGGCACGCGGAGATCTTCTTCGACCCGCAGGCCCACCTCGCCCGCGGGGTGAGCATGGGCACGGTCGTGGACGGGCTGTGGCGCGCGCTGGGCGCCAGTGAGGCCGAGCACGGCATCTCGACCCGGCTGATCCTGTGTTTCCTGCGCGACGAGTCCGCCGAGTCGGCGCTGGAGACGCTGGAGGCGGCGCGGCCCCACCTCGACCGGATCACCGGTGTGGGTCTGGACTCCGCCGAGGTCGGGCATCCGCCGGTGAAGTTCCGCGAGGTGTACGAGGCGGCGGCCGCTCTGGGACTGCGGCGCGTCGCGCACGCCGGTGAGGAGGGGCCGCCGGAGTACATCACCGAGGCCCTGGACGTGCTCGGCGTGGAGCGCGTCGACCACGGGCTCCGGTGCATGGAGGACCCGGCCCTCGTCGAGCGGCTGGTGCGGGAGCGGATCCCGCTGACGCTGTGCCCGCTGTCCAACGTGCGGCTGCGCACCGTCGACGTCCTCGCCGACCACCCGCTGCCCGCCATGCTCGACGCCGGGCTGCTGTGCACGGTCAACTCCGACGACCCGGCCTACTTCGGCGGGTACGCCGGCGACAACTTCGACGCCGTGGGCGCCGCCCTGGGCCTGGGCGAGGAGCGGCTGCGCGAGCTGGCCCGCAACTCCTTCGTCGCCTCCTTCCTGGAGGACGACGAGGAGCGGCGGGCGCGGTATCTCGCGGAGGTCGACGCCTACACGTTCTAGGACCCGTCCTGGTCAGGCCCGGTGGATGCGGTCGACCAGGATGTCGATGACGAGGGGCGTGCGGGGGCCGAAGCTCAGCAGCACGCCGTCCTCCAGGTCGACGACCCTGCGGTCCATGCCCGCCGGGGTCTGGGCGATGCCGGGGATCCGGAGGAGGCCGTCGAGGCCGCCGACCGATTCCAGGCCCTTGGTCATCATCAGGATGACGTCCGGCTGGGCCTGGGCGAGCGCCTCGGTGGTGATGGGGGTGAAGGGCTTGTCCAGCCCGGCAGCCGTGCCCGCGTCCACCGCGCCCGCCGCGGCCAGCAGCGAGTCGGCGCCGGATCCCTTGCCGCCGATCAGATAGACGGCCGCGCTGCCGCGCAGGTAGAGGAAGGCGACCTTGGGCGTGCTGCCCTCGGGTACGCCCGCGCGGGCCGCGTCGAGTTCGGCGCTCATGCGCGCGTCGAGTGCCTTCCCGGCGGCCGGGACGCCCAGGGCCTGGGCGATGCGCGTGGTGCGGGTGGTGACGTCGGAGAGTTTCGTCGCCGGATCGAGTACGACGACCGGGATCCCGGCGTCCCGGATCTGCTCGACCGCCTCCTCGGGGCCGGTGTCCGTGTCGGCCAGTACCACCGTCGGCCTCAGTGACAGCACGCTCTCGGCGCTCACGTCGTGCGCCTTGGTGACCTGGGGGAGCTTCTTAGCCTCCGCGAAGGTGGCCGTGATGTCCCGGCCGACGACCCGGTCGCCGAGCCCGAGCGTGAACACGATCTCCGCCACGCCCCCGTTGAGCGGCAGGATGCGCGAGGCGTCCTTCACGGTGACCCGGCGGCCGTCGGAGGAGTCGACGGTGACCGGCAACTTCGGGATGGGGGCCGGTCCTTCGAGGGGGACGAGGGAGTTCTTCGCGAGCTGTTCCTGCGCGGCGGCGGCCCGCGCGCTCGCGGTCGTGGGGGTTGCGTCCCGGTCTCCCGCGTTCCCGCTTCCCGCGCCGCTTCCCGCGCAGGCCCCCGTCAGTACGGCGAGGGCCAGCCCGAGGGCGGCGAGGCATCTTCCGGACCGGCGTCTCCCGGCTGCGCGCATGGCCTTTCCTTTCCGCTCCGCTGGTGCACAGTTGAGGAATAGTTTAGGTTAGCCTTCCCTTAGTTTCGCATGGTGGGGGTGTTCCATGATCTCGGCAAGTGGCCTGCGCGGCCACGGAGTTGGCTGTTCCCTGGCGGTCGCCTCGGCGTCCGTCCTGCTGTTCCCGGCGGCCTCGGCGGCCGTGGCGGCGGGTGGAACGGCGACCGGTCCCGAGGGTCAGAAACTCACGGTGTCCAAGTCGTCCGGCCTCGATCCGGCGGGCGAGACGGTCACCGTGACCGGCTCCGGCTACAACACCGAGAAGGGCGTCTACGTCGCCTTCTGCGTCGACAACGGCGCCGGCAAGACCCCCACCCCCTGCGTCGGCGGCGTCGACATGTCCGGCGAGTCGGGCGCGTCCGTGTGGGTCTCCTCCAACCCGCCGTCCTATGGCGAGGGGCTGGCGAAACCGTACGGCGGCAGTGGGCACGAGGGCACGTTCGGCGTGCGGCTCAAGGTGCGCGCCAAGGACGCCAACACCGACTGCACCGCCGCCGGGGTGACCTGCGCCGTCATCACCCGCAACGACCACACCCGGGGCGGCGACCAGACCCAGACGGTCCGGATCCCGGTGACGTTCGGGGCGTCGGGGGCGACGGGCGGTTCCGGTGCGTCGGCGACGCCGAGCGCGAGTGCGACGGCCGGGTCCGGCGCGACCGGGGGTTCCGGCACCACCAAGGCGGCGGACGGGGCGGCCGACGGGTCGATGGCCAGTACCGGGTCCGACCTCGCGCTGCCCGTCGGGCTCACCGCCGCCGGACTGGTCGGCGCCGGGACCGGCGTCTGGTTCTGGGCGCGCCGACGCCGTACCGGAAGCGCCCCGGACCCGAGCTGATACCACCTCATATACCCGAGGGAGAACCGAAGATGGCGAAGAGACCCGGCGTTCGGTCGCGCGCCGCGGCCCTGGCGGCCGGCGCCCTGTTCGCGCTGTGCTGTCCGACCGTGGCGGCCGCGCAGGTCCGGGCCGAGGGGGAGGCGCTGTCGCGCGAGGTGTCCGGTGGCTCCGCGAGCTGGGCCACGGGCGGCTCCGCGCTGACCGGCCGGGGTGTGTCGCTCGACGTCACGCGGCCTGCCGTACATGCGAGCGCGGACCGCGCCTCGTTCCCGGCCCTCGGTGGTGCCGCCGATCCCGAAAGCGGCTCCGCCGAAATGGAGTTGGGCGGCGCGGCCCGTTTCGAGGGCTCGGGGGCGCGGTCGCTCGTCCTCGCCGGGCTGCGGCTGCGGCTCGCCGGTGACGGGGGTGCCCTGTACGGCCGTACGGTCGTCGACGGGCGGGCGCGCGAGCTGGCCCTGGCCGAGGTGGCGACGGCCGGCGCCGACCCCGTCGTACGGGCGACCGCGGTGACCTGGACCGGGCTGCGGGCGTCCCTGACGGCGGAGGGGGCGGCGCTGCTGTCCTCCTGGAGCGGGGCGCGGTTCACGGCGGGGGACGGGCTCGGCGTCCTCGAGGTGACAGCGGGGACGGGGGAGACGGGAGAGGTGGGGGAGGCGGCGGAGGTCGGCGAGACCGGGGCCGCGGTCCCGGAGGGTGCCGGATCGCCACAGGCGTCCCCGGGCGCCGCAGCGCAAACGCGGGCGGGCGGGCAGGAGGGACCCACCGTCGCCGTGGCCCGAGCCGCGCTCACCGCGGGCGCCGAACAGACGGTCACCGGCGCGGGGTTCACGCCCGGCGCGGTCGTGCTGGTCGCCATCGACGGGGACACGCGCTACCAGGTGGTGGCCGACGCGCGGGGCGGGATCGCGCGGAGTTTCCCGGTGTACGCCAATGCCTTCGAGGGGGAGCACACGGTCGTTCTGACCGTCGTGGGCGGTGAACGGAGCGCGCCGAGCGCCCGGTTCGGGGTCGAGGCCCCCCACTGAGCGGCGTGTCACGCCGTTCGCAGTCGCAGCGAGGAGCGGGCCGGTCGGTCCGCTCCTCGGCATGCCCGAAATCACTGAAAACACAGGTCAGTTGGCATTCTTTGCCGTCCGTTGACAAACGACCGGAGATCGTACTTAGGTTTGCCTTACCTAAGTTTCTTCTTGCGGCACCGCCCGCAGGATCGGACAAGAGAGGCCTTCCGTCATGAGAGTCCCCGCCACCCGCACCGTCGCCCGCGCCGGTCTCGCCGTCGCCGCCTCCGCCGCCCTCACCCTGGGCCTGGCCACCTCCGCCTCGGCCGCCACCTCGACCCGCAGCGTCGTCGACGGCGGCACCACCTACAACCTGTCGCTGACGGCCCCCGACACCGCGTCCGCGGCCGGCCAGGTCGTCACCGTCACCGGTTCCGGCTACAACACCGGCCAGGGCATCTACGTCGGCCTGTGTGTCGTCGACGGCGCCGCGGGCGTGAACAAGCCCACCCCGTGCCTCGGCGGCCAGGACGAGTCCGGCTCCACCGGCGCCTCGCACTGGATCAACAACGTCTTCGGCGGCCTGTTCGCCAACAGTTCCAAGTTCGGCACCGGCGGCACCTTCAGCGTGCAGATCTACGTCCGGGCCACCCTCGAGGACGGCAGCGTCTGCGGCCAGGACGTCGAGTGCGCCGTCGTCACGCGCGCCGACCACTTCGACACCAACGACCGCAAGTACGACGTGCACGTCCCGGTCACCTTCCAGTAGGCGTTCATGGCCCCGACCGGATGCACGGGCCGGTCACCCGGGCCGTCGAACGGGCCGGTCACCCGGCCGGCCCGTTCCGGCCCGTCCGGCTCGTCCCACCTTCCAGTGACCGTCCGTCACCCTAGGAACCCCTCATGACAGACGACAGAACCGGCCGGCAGCGGCGCGGCGGTACGACCGGACCCCGGCTCAGGCGTCCCGCGGCGCTCCTTGGAGCCGTCGCGCTGGTGGCCGCCGGAGCTCTGGCCGTCACCTTCGGCTCACCCGCCGAGGCCGCCGACACCCCCAGGACGGCGCTCGGCAAGGACGGCCAGAAACTCACGGTCTCCGCTTCCGCCGGTCTCGACCCGGACGGCGAGACCCTGCGCGTCACGGGTTCCGGCTACGACGACACCCTCGGTATCTACGTCGCCGTGTGCAAGGACAACGGCGACAACCGCGTTCCCACCCCCTGCCTCGGCGGCGCCGACCAGTCGGGGAACAGCGGCTCCTCGATCTGGATCATCCCCAGGGACGCCTCGGACGAGGGCGCGGGCACGGTCGCCGTCCGGTGGGGCGAAGGCGGCACCTTCGACGTCGACCTCGGCGTCAAGGCCAAGGACGCGGGCCTCGACTGCCTTCAGGTCGCCTGCTCGGTCGTCACCCGCGTCGACCACAACGGCTCCGGCAACCGCTCCCAGGACGTCCGCATCCCGCTCTCCTTCGTGGGCCAGGGCCCGGGCGACGGAGGCGGCGACGGCGACGGCGTGGACGTCCCGGCGGGCACCGTCAGCTATGTGGAGGCGAAGGCCGGCGAGTTCGCCGGCACCAACGCCGGCCGCCCCCTGGACCTGCTGCTGCACCCCGACTCCGGAAAGCTGTACGTCGGTGCGGACAACATCCCCGACACCTCGACCGTGGCCGAACAGGGCCTGTACGTCCTGGACGCGGCGAACGGCACCGCGCTCGGCCACATCGCGCAGGCCCCCGGCCTGAACGGCGCCATGGCCGCGCGGGTGGTCCGCCGGATCATCGCCCCGCTCCCCGGCGACGGCGTCGTCTTCCACTACCCGCTGCGCGGCATAGGCACCGCCAAGAACGGCGACACGGCCGCGCAGGGCATCTGGGCCAACGGCGCGACCTACACCGGCGTCGGCCAGGACGCCGACACCTCCACCGTGCTGATCGCGGCCGGACCCGAGCTGCGCCGCGTCGAGATCGCCACCGGCACCGTGAAGGACACCGTCACCCTGGAGGGCGGCGGCGAGCTCGGCGTGGACGCCGCCCACGGCGCCGCCTGGTCCCTCGGCACCGCCGGCGGCAAGACCGTGCTGCGCCGCGTCGACACCGGCACCTTCGAGGTCACCGCCACGGCCGAACTCACCCCCGACGTCCTCACCTTCGTCGAGCCGGATCCGGCGACCGGCAACGTCTGGGTCGGCAACGGGACGTCCGTGCTCGTCCTCGACCGGGACGCCAAGCCGCTGACCACCCTGACCGGCGTGGACCGGGCCATGGCGGTGGCCTTCGACAAGGTGACCGGGCGGGCGTTCGTGCTGCGCGAGGACCTCGCCGACGGCACCACGGACAACGCCGGTTCGCTGGAGATCCTCGACAGCGCGACCTTCGAGCCGGCCGCCGCCGCGGTCGCCCTGCCGGGCAGTGTCCGGGTCGGCACCTACGCGGGCGTCGCCGTGACCCCCGGCGCCACGTCCGTCTACGTCACCAAGGCGGCCGAGAGCAAGGTCGTCAGGTTCGACGTCCGGATGTCCCCCAAGGTCGTCCAGTCGCCCACCAACCAGGCGGTCGCCCCCGGCGACGAGGTCACCTTCGTCGCGGCGGCCGAGGGCACCCCCGACCCCACCGTGAGCTGGAGCGTCAGCCCCGACGGCGGTCAGACCTGGTCGAGGATCGAGGGCGCGACGAAGAACGCGTACACCTTCACCGCGAAGGCCGGCCAGGACGGCTACGGGTACCGTGCCGAGTTCACCAACGCGGTGGGCACCACCCGCACGTCACCGATCACGCTGACCGTCACGCAGGCGAGCGGCGACGGCGGTACCACCGGCGGTGGCGAGACCCCGTCCGGCCCGTCCGGCACGAGGACCGGCACCGGTACCGCGGGTCAGAAGCTCACCGTCACCCCGGTCAACGACCTCGCCACCGAGGGCCAGGTGGTGAAGGTCATCGGCTCCGGCTACGACGTCGGCAAGGGCATCTACGTCGCGCTCTGCGTCGACAACGGCGACGGCGAGCTGCCGACCCCGTGCGTCGGCGGCGTCGACATGACCGGCGGTTCGCACAGCTCGGCGTGGATCTCCTCCGATCCGCCGGACTACGGCGAGGAACTGGCCACCCCGTACGGCACCGGCGGCACCTTCTCGGTCGAACTCACCGTGGACGCGAAGGACGAGTTCACCGACTGCTTCAAGGCGAAGTGCGTCCTCGCCACCCGCGCCGACCACACCCTCTCCGGCGACCGCTCCCAGGACGTGAAGGTCCCGGTCGCGTTCGTCGGCCAGGACCCGGTGGACACCGACGACGACACCACCACCGGCGGCACGGACGGCGGTTCGACCTCGGGCACCTCCGGCGGCACGACGTCCGGCTCCGGCACGGGCGGGACCGGCGGCACGGGCACCTCGACGACCGGCACCACCTCCGGCGGCAGTCTCGCCTCCACCGGCGCCACCGTCGGCACGGTGGCCGGCCTGGCACTGCTGCTCACCGCGGCCGGCTGGTACGTCCACCGGCGGGCGAGGACGGCGCGAGCCGGGTAGCGGGCGACGACAGGCCGGTCGCGCGGCCTCAGGCACTGGACCCCGGCGCGGCACCAGCCCGCCGGGGTCCGGCCGTGCCGTACGCGTCCCGGACGGGTACCGCCGAGCCCTCCACCGCAATCTCCACCACCTGCGGCTCCGGGGTGCCGCCCCGCCGCCGGACCGAGCCCGCGACCTGCGGGCCGCCGCCCGTGCGCAGGGCGACGGCGGTCATCGGCACCGCGACGACGAGCAGCCCGGCCCCCAGCAGCAGTCCCATCACCGGGAACCCGGCCCACGCCGACAGCACGCTCCCGGTCAGCGGCCCCGCCGCCGTCCCCAGTGAGGACGCCGACCCGACGAGCACCGCCCAGCGGCCGCGCGGGTCGAGCGAGGCGGCCAGTCCGATCAGGTACGACAGCACGATCGGGTAGAGCGTGTTCCAGGCGATCTCGCCGGCCGCGAAACTCACCGGCCCGGTGGCGCGGGCGCTGGCGACGACACAGCCGGCGATCAGGACGGTCCCGGCGCCGATGGGCACCGCCCGCCCGAGCCGCGTCCCGAGCGCCCCCGCGCCCAGCACCCCCGTGAGCCCGGCTCCCAGCGCCACCGCGAAGACGACACCGACGCCGGCCTCGGTGAGGTGCGCCTGGGTCAGGCCGATGCGTCCGCTGACGCCCCAGAGGGAGTTCTGGACCAGGGACCAGCAGGGCATGGCTGCGGCCAGGACGAGTCCGGCCCGCAGCCGGGGCAGCCGCGACCGGTCCTCGCGGCGGGTCCGGACCGGGGCCGCCCGGCCGGGCAGACGCCCCGTCAGCGGCCAGACGGCGAGCGCGGTGAGGGCGATCGCGGCCAGCGGCTGACCGTGTCCCGCACCCAGGTGCGGCACCGTCAGATAGACGGCGCCCGCGAGCGCGGAGACCCCGAGCAGGCCCGCCGTGGAGACGCGGTGCGGGTCGGGATGGGCGGCGATCCGGGTGGCGGCGACCGTGGTGACCGTGCCGGAGCCGAAGCCGCCGAGGACCGCGCCCGCGATGACGGCGGTCACCCCACCGGCGAGGGCGGCACCGCCGTAGCCGAGCACGGCGAGGGTCAGTCCGATCCGGGCGAGGGTCCGCGCCCCGATCCGCTCCACGCGGGAGGCGAGCAGGAAACCGGCGGCGGCCGAACCGAGCAGCAGCGCACTGCCGACGGCTCCGGCCTCGGTGGCGGACAGCGGCAGCCCGGCGTCCAGTCGGCCGACCACGGTCGGCAGCAGATAGGGGGCGAGGTACCCGGCCGTGAACAGGGCGACGACGGGCCAGGGCAGGGTGGTGCGTGGGGCGAACACGGGCGTTCCAGGGCATGCGAAAGGGACGGCTCGGAAGGGGCCGGAGGAGGGGTGGGGCGCCGACCGTCGACGGACAGGAACGCGCGGGCAATTTGTATCAAGCACGCGGTGCGAGATGAAGGGCAGGGTGGGTGATGTGGATCACCATGCGTTTGGGGTGCTGGAGAGCGGGTAGCGGCGGGCGCTAACGCCAGTCGGCGGCGCCGCCGGAACCCGGTGCCGTCGCCTCGATCTTCGCCCTGATCTCCCGCATCACCGCGACGATCCGCTCCTCGTGCTCCGGCGTCAGCCGGGCCACCGGCACCGAGCAGCTGACCGCGTCCTGCGCGGGGGTGTCGTAGCGCAGCGCGAACCCGAACCCGACGATGCCGAGGACGCCCTCCTCGCGGTCCACGGAGTACCCGCGCGCCCGCACCCCGGCGAGATCGTCGAGCAGCGCCTGCCGGCTCGTGCGGGTGTGCGGGGTGAACGCCTCGTACGGCCCGTGGGGCAGCTCGCTGTCCGGCCGTTGCGCCAGCAGTGCCTTGCCGAGCGCGCCGACGTGCGCCGGGAGCCGCCGCCCGACCCGGCTGATCGTGCGCAGGTACTCGTGCGACTCGCGCGTCGCCAGATACGCCACGCCCCGGCCGTCCAGCCGGCCCAGGTGGATCGTCTCGCCCAGCGCCTCGGACGCCTCGTCGAGGTAGGGCCGCACCAGCCGCACGCGCGGGTCGGAGTCGAGATAGCTGGTGCCGGTCAGCAGGGCGTGGATGCCGATGCCGTAGAGGGAGCCGGTCACGTCCGTGCGTACCCAGCCCCGGCTGATCAGGGTCTGGAGCAGCGCGTACATCGAGCTGCGCGGTACCCCCAGCTCGTCCGCCAGCTCCTGGAGCCGCGCCGGCCGGTCGCCGCGCGCCGCGAGCAGTTCCAGCAGCTCGACCGTGCGCGCCGCGGACTTCACCTCGCGGACGCCGCCTGTCTCCGACATGTGCCGATCGTAAGGGTGTGCGGGTCGGGGGGCGCGCACCCATTGACGGTCGGCGTTCGCGTATCTAACCTCCATCTTCATACGTGGATGACGTCTACATAGGGAGATGACCGAGGGTGAGCCTCGACAGGGAAACGGTCCGACGCCTGCGGGACGGCATGGCACAGGGGGTGCTGTCGTTCCCGCTCACGAGCTTCCACGACGACGGCTCCCTCGACCCCGACGGCTTCCGCGCGCATGTCGCGGCGCAGATCGCGACCGCACCCGGCGCCGTCTTCCCCGCCTGTGGCACCGGAGAGTTCTTCTCCCTCGACGAGGACGAGTACCGCCGGGTGGTCACGATCGCCGTCGAGGAGGCGGGCGGCCGCCTGCCCGTCGTCGCCGGGGTCGGCTACGGCTGGGCCCAGGCCACCCGGTTCGCGCGCATCGCGCAGGAGGCCGGCGCCGACGCCCTCCTCGTCCTGCCGCACTACCTCGTCGCCGCCCCGCAGGACGGCCTCGTCGCCCAGCTGGAGCAGCTCGCCGCCCGCACCCGGCTGCCCCTCATCGCCTACCAGCGAGGCCAGGTCACCTTCACCGCCGCCTCGCTGCGGCGGGTCGCCGCGATCCCGGGCGTCATCGGCCTCAAGGACGGCCACAGCGACCTCGACCGCCTCCAGCGGCTCACCCTCGCCGCCCCCGACGGCTTCCTCTTCTTCAACGGCGCCGCCACCGCCGAGATCCAGGCCCGCGCCTACGCCACCGTCGGCGTCCCCGCCTACTCCTCCGCCGTCCACGCCTTCGCCCCGGAGATCGCGAACGCCTTCTTCACCGCGCTGCGCGACGGCGACGACAAATCGGTGGACCGGCTGCTGCGCGACTTCTACGTCCCGCTCGTCGAACTCCGCGACCGGGTACCGGGATACGCCGTGTCCCTGGTGAAGGCGGCGGCCCGGCTGCGCGGCCGCCCCGTCGGACCCGTCCGCGCACCGCTCACCGACCCCTCGCCCACCGACCTCGCCGAGCTCAGGGCCCTCCTGGGCGCCGGCCTCGACCTCGTAGGAGCCGCGCTGTGAACCTCACGATCACCGACGTCCGCCTGACCCCGATCCTGGTCGCCGACCCGCCGCTGCTCAACACCCAGGGCGTGCACCAGCCGTACACGCCCCGGCTGATCGTGGAGGTCGAGACGGCGGACGGGGTCACGGGCGTCGGCGAGACGTACGGCGACACCAAGTACCTGGAACTGGCCCGCCCGTTCGCCGAGAAGCTGCGCGGCCGCCCGGTGAGCGACCTGAACGGCCTGTTCACCATCGCCGACGAGGTGGCCGTCGACAGCTCCCGGGTCTTTGGGCAGGTGGACGTCGGCGGGCTGCGCGGCGTCCAGACCGCCGACAAGCTGCGGCTGTCCGTCGTCTCCGCCTTCGAGGTCGCCTGCCTCGACGCCCTCGGCAAGGCGCTCGGCCTGCCCGTGCACACCCTGCTCGGCGGCAAGGTGCGCGACGCGGTCGAATACAGCGCCTACCTCTTCTACAAGTGGGCCGACCACCCCGAGGGCGTCCCCGCGGAGAAGGACGACTGGGGCGCCGCCGTCGACCCGGCCGGGGTGGTCGAGCAGGCCCGGCGCTTCAAGGAGCGCTACGGCTTCACCTCCTTCAAGCTCAAGGGCGGCGTCTTCCCGCCGGACGAGGAGATCGCCGCCGTACGGGCGCTGGCCGAGGCGTTCCCCGGCCACCCGCTGCGGCTCGACCCCAACGGCGCCTGGTCCGTGGCGACCTCACTCAAGGTGGCCGACGAGATCGGCGGCATCCTCGAATACCTGGAGGACCCGGCCCTCGGCACTCCGGCCATGGCCGAGGTGGCCGCGAAGACCGACGTGCCGCTCGCCACCAACATGTGCGTGACGACGTTCGCCGAGATCAAGGAGGCGTTCACCCGCGACGCCGTCCAGGTCGTCCTCTCCGACCACCACTACTGGGGCGGACTGCGCAACACCCGGCAACTCGCCGAGATCTGCCGGACCTTCGGCGTCGGCATCTCCATGCACTCCAACACCCACCTGGGCATCTCGCTGGCCGCCATGACCCACGTGGCGTCCACCGTGCCGAACCTCCACCACGCCTGCGACTCCCACTACCCCTGGCAGTCGGAGGACGTCCTCACCGAACGCCTCACCTTCGACGACGGCAAGGTCACCGTGTCGGACGCGCCCGGCCTCGGCGTCGAACTCGACCGGGACAAGCTCCGGTTCCTGCACCGGCGCTGGCTCGACGACGACGGCGCGCTGCGCGAGCGCGACGACGCGGCGGCCATGCGCCTGGCCGACCCCGACTGGGTCACCCCGGCCGTCCCCCGCTGGTGACTCCGTGCCGGTGGACCCGCACCGGCAACTCCCCCTACCGGGCCGGCGGCGGGATCGGCGCACGCGGGGCCGACGAGGCGCGCGGTACGATCCGCGCCCGGCCGCCGCGGCCCGGCCGCCGTCCGGCGCCGACCGGTCGGCGAGGCGAAGGGGACGCGTGACGTGACGATCATCGCGGTGACCGGGCACATGGACCTGACCGAGGACAGCCTCCCCCTGGTCCGCTCGGCCCTGGACGACCTGCTCGGGCGGTACACCCGCGACGGCCGGCTCGTCGGCGTCTCCTGCCTCGCCAGGGGCGCCGACCTGCTGTTCGCCGAGGCCGTCCTCGCGGCCGGTGGACGTCTGACGGTCGTCGTCCCGTCGCGGGACTACCGGCTGAGCCAGGTGGGGCCCGCCGAGGCACCCCTCTTCGACCGCCTGCTCGAAGCCGCCGCGGAGATCCTCGTCCTTCCTCGGGAGAAGGCCGGCCGGCAGGCGTACGAGGCCGCCAACACCGTACTGATCGAACGCGCCGACCGGCTCGTCGCCGTGTGGAACGGCGAACCGCCCGCCGGCCGGGGCGGCGGCACCGCCGACACCGTCCTCGAAGCGCGGGCGGCGGGCCTGCCGGTGGACGTGGTGTGGCCGGAAGGCGCTGCCCGCAGCGGCTGAGGCGATCTCCGTACCTCAGCAGCCCCGTACCCCCAGGACCTCAGCAGCCCCGTACCCCCGGGACCTCAGCAGCCCCGTACCCCCGCACATCCCGTACCCCCGCGTCTCCCGTACCTGCTGCGTACCGAAGGGTGGTTGTCCCCGGCTCGCGTGTGACGGACCGCGTGTTGTCGGTGGGGTGGTGCACACTGGCCAGATCGGCACCACGTCAGGGAGCGCACCGTGACCGCGTCCAACGCGTCCACCGGAGAGGGACACCACCGCCAGACCGGCAAGGCCGGCCAGATCTGCCAGGCTGCCCGGGTCGACCCCCTGGCGGTCCGGCGCGCCCCCGACGATCCGCCGTGGGACGTCTACCTCACCGGCACCGTCTTCCTCGACATCATCTTCACCGGGCTCGACTCCGCCCCGGTGCGCGGGACCGAGTCCTGGGCGCGCGGAATGGGCTCGAGCCCCGGCGGCGTCGCCAACATGGCCACCGCGCTCGCCCGGCTCGGCCTGCGCACCTCCCTGGCCGCGGCCTTCGGGGACGACCACTACGGCGAGTACTGCTGGGACGCCCTCGAACAGGGCGAGGGCATCGATCTCAGCGCCTCGCGCTCCGTCCCCGGCTGGCACTCGCCGGTCACCGTCTCCATGGCCTACGAGGGCGAGCGGACCATGGTCTCCCACGGCCACGAACCGCCCGTCGAGGCCGTGCTGACGCAGGAAGGGGCGCCCGAACACCCGCCGCACGCCCGCGCCGCCGTCGCCTCCCTCACCCCCGGCAAGCCCGCCCCCTGGATCGAGCGGGCCGCCGGTCGCGGCACTCGCATCTTCGCCGACGTCGGCTGGGACGACACCGGTGCCTGGGACCTGGCCGGCCTCACCGACCTGGCGCACTGCGAGGCCTTCCTGCCGAACGCGGAGGAGGCCATGCGCTACACCGGCGCCACCTGTCCCCGCGCCGCCGCCCACGCCCTCACCGAGCACGTACCGCTCGCGGTCGTGACCCTCGGTGCGGAGGGCGCCTACGCCGTGGACCGGCGCACCGGCGAGTCCGCCGAGGTCCCGGCCATCGCCGTCGAGGCCCTCGACCCCACCGGCGCGGGGGACGTCTTCGTGGCCGGCTTCGTCACCGGCACGCTGGCCGACTGGCCGCTCGCCGACCGCCTGGCCTTCGCCGGCCTCACCGCGGCCCTCTCCGTGCAGGAGTTCGGCGGCTCGCTCTCCGCCCCCGGCTGGTCCGAGATCGCGGCCTGGTGGCGCAGGGTCCAGTCGGTCGAGAGCCAGGACCCCGAGGCGCTGCTGAGGTACGCGTTCCTGGACGCCCTGCTCCCGACGCTGCTCCCGGCGGCGGAGGAGGCCACCCCGTGGCCGCTGCGCAGAGCCGTGCCGACGATCGGTTTCGGCCGCTCGGCATAGCCGCCGGACGCGGTCGCCGGCCCCCTTGTCCGACCCGTCGCCGGACGCGTCGCCGGACCCGGAAAAGCCCTACGGCGTTGTCAGTCCCCTGGCGTACCCTTGAACTCGCCAGGCCGCCCTCGTGGCAGGCGAGACGCATCCGGGAGGACGTAGAGGCCCTCGGGCCGGCCTATGACTCAGACACCCACAGCTCACACGCCCGCGCAGGGCAAGGCGAGAGCACAGTTCACCGTTCCCGCCCAGCACCCCATGGTGACGGTGCTGGGATCCGGAGACTCCCTCCTGCGCGTGATAGAGACGGCTTTCCCGGCGGCTGACATCCATGTCCGGGGCAATGAGATCAGCGCGGTCGGCGACCCACGGGAAGTCGCTCTCGTCCAGCGCCTGTTCGACGAGATGATGCTGGTGCTCCGCACCGGACAGCCGATGACGGAGGACGCAGTGGAACGCTCGATCGCCATGCTGCGGGCGAGTGAGAACGGGACGAGTGACGGCCAGGAGACCCCGGCCGAGGTTCTGACCCAGAACATCCTGTCCTCGCGCGGTCGCACGATCAGACCCAAGACCCTCAACCAGAAGCGGTACGTCGACGCGATCGACAAGCACACGATCGTCTTCGGCATCGGCCCGGCCGGTACCGGCAAGACCTACCTGGCCATGGCCAAGGCGGTCCAGGCCCTCCAGTCCAAGCAGGTCAACCGCATCATCCTGACCCGCCCGGCGGTCGAGGCGGGGGAGCGGCTCGGCTTCCTCCCGGGCACGCTGTACGAGAAGATCGACCCCTACCTGCGCCCGCTGTACGACGCGCTGCACGACATGCTGGACCCGGACTCGATCCCGAAGCTGATGGCCTCGGGCACGATCGAGGTCGCCCCGCTGGCCTACATGCGTGGCCGTACCCTGAACGACGCCTTCATCATCCTGGACGAGGCCCAGAACACGAGCCCCGAGCAGATGAAGATGTTCCTCACCCGGCTCGGCTTCGACTCGAAGATCGTGATCACGGGTGACGTGACCCAGGTCGACCTGCCGAACGGCACGAAGTCGGGTCTGCGGCAGGTCCAGGACATCCTGGAGGGGCTCGACGACGTCCACTTCTCCCGCCTGTCGTCCCAGGACGTCGTCCGGCACAAGCTCGTCGGCCGTATCGTCGACGCGTACGAGCAGTACGACAGCGAGAACGGTACGGAGAACGGCACCCACAAGGGCGGCCGTAACAAGCGGAAGTAGACAAGCCAGCACCATGTCGATCGACGTCAACAACGAGTCCGGAACCGAGGTCGACGAGCAGGCGATCCTCGACATCGCCCGCTACGCGCTCGCGCGGATGCGCATCCACCCGCTCTCCGAGCTCTCGGTGATCGTCGTGGACACCGATGCCATGGAGCAGCTGCACATCCAGTGGATGGACCTGCCGGGGCCGACGGACGTCATGTCCTTCCCGATGGACGAGCTGCGTCCGCCGTCGAAGGACGACGACGAGCCCCCGCAGGGCCTCCTCGGCGACATCGTGCTGTGCCCCGAGGTCGCCGCCCGGCAGGGCACCGAGGCGCCGACGCAGCACTCCATGGACGAGGAGCTCCAACTGCTCACCGTCCACGGGGTGCTGCACCTGCTGGGGTACGACCACGAGGAGCCCGACGAGAAGGCCGAGATGTTCGGTCTCCAGGCCGCCATCGTCGACGGCTGGCGTGCGGAGAAGGGCCTGACCGGCCCGTCCCCGGCCCCGACCGTCTCATGAGCCCCACCCTCGTCGCCGGCGCGATCGCCCTGGTCGTCGTCGCCTGGCTCGCCGCCTGCGCGGAGGCGGGCCTCGCGCGCGTCTCCAGTTTCCGCGCCGAGGAGGCCGTACGGTCCGGCCGGCGGGGCAGTGCCAAGCTCGCGCAGATCGCCGCCGACCCCACCCGCTATCTGAACGTGGCGCTGCTGGTCCGCGTCGCCTGCGAGATGGCGGCCGCCGCGCTGGTCACCTACGCCTGCCTCCAGGAGATCGACGGCACGACCGGGGCCCTGTTCGCGGCGATCGGCGTGATGGTCCTCGTCTCGTACGTCGCCGTCGGCGTCTCCCCGCGCACGATCGGCCGCCAGCACCCGCTGAACACCGCGACGGCGGCCGCGTACGTGCTGCTTCCGCTGGCGCGGATCATGGGCCCGATCCCGTCGCTGCTGATCCTCATCGGCAACGCGCTGACCCCCGGCAAGGGCTTCCGCCGGGGTCCCTTCGCCTCCGAGGCGGAGCTGCGCGCGCTGGTCGACCTCGCCGAGAAGGAGTCCCTGATCGAGGACGACGAGCGCCGCATGGTGCACTCCGTCTTCGAACTCGGCGACACCCTCGTACGCGAGGTCATGGTCCCGCGGACCGACCTCGTCGTCATCGAGCGGTACAAGACCATCCGCCAGGCGCTGACCCTCGCCCTGCGCTCCGGTTTCTCCCGCATACCGGTGACCGGGGAGAACGAGGACGACATCGTCGGCATCGTGTATCTGAAGGACCTGGTCCGCAAGACGCACATCAACCGGGACGCCGAGGGCGAGCTGGTGTCGACGGCGATGCGGCCCGCCGCCTTCGTGCCCGACACCAAGAACGCCGGTGACCTGCTGCGGGAGATGCAGCAGGACCGCAACCACGTCGCCGTCGTCATCGACGAGTACGGCGGCACGGCCGGCATCGTCACCATCGAGGACATCCTCGAGGAGATCGTCGGCGAGATCACCGACGAGTACGACCGTGAACTCCCGCCGGTGGAGGAACTCGGCGACGACCGTCACCGGGTCACCGCCCGCCTCGACATCACCGACCTCGGCGAGCTGTACGGCCTCGAGGAGTACGACGACGAGGACGTGGAGACCGTCGGCGGGCTGCTCGCCAAGGCGCTGGGCCGGGTGCCCATCGCCGGGGCGTCGAGCGTGGTCGACCTGCCGGACGGGCGCGCGCTGCGGCTGACGGCGGAGGCCGCGGCCGGCCGCCGGAACAAGATCGTCACGGTGCTGGTGGAGCCGCTGGAAGCTGCGGACCGGCCACAGGACGAGACGAAACCGGAGTGACGGAGTGACGGAGTGACACCTCAGGAACTGCGTGCCTTGTGCCTCTCCTTCAACGCGGCGGTGGAGGACTTCCCCTTCCGGCCGGAGATCTCGGTCTTCAAGGTCGGCGGCAAGCTGTTCGCCCTGACGACCCTGGACGCGCGGCCCCTGACGGTGAACCTCAAGTGCGACCCGGACGACGCGGTGCGTCTGCGCGGGGAGCACGAGGGGCTGATCGTCCCCGGGTGGCACATGAACAAGCGGCACTGGAACACGGTGACGGCCGACGGGGAGCTCCCGGACCGGCTGGTCCGAGAGCTCGTGGAGGACTCCTACGACCTGGTGGTCGCCGGTCTGCCGCGGGCCGAGCGGCTGCGGCTCGACCGTCCCTGAGCCCGTCCGGCGGCCGCGCGGCCGTGCGACCCGAGCCCTTCCGGCCATCGGAACGGGCGGGGGACTCGCCCCTGCCGGTGGTGGCGGCACCACCCGTCACGCCGGCGCGCAGGGCAGACGCGGTGCGCGGATCGGTTCTTCGTATGCTCGGGGCATGACCGACAGCAACGCGCTCGATCCCGAGGACCGCAAGATCGTCACCCTGGCCCGCTCCGCGCGGGCCCGCAACGGTGTGCCCGAGGGGGCCGCCGTACGGGACGAGACCGGACGTACCTATGTCGCGGCGACGGTGGAGCTGCCGTCGCTGCGGTTGAGCGCGCTGCGGACGGCGGTGGCGATGGCGGTGGCCTCGGGGGCGGAGTCGCTGGAGGCGGCGGCGGTGGTGACCGCGTCGGAGACGGCCGACGAGGCCGATCTGGCCGCCGTGCGGGATCTCGGCGGGGCGGGGACGCCGGTGCTGGTGGCCGCGCCGGACGGGACCGTCCGGCGCACCGTCTCCGCGGGCTGACGCAGCCGGAAGCAGGGGGCACGAGGGGCGGCCGGAGGTAGGCCGGAATTCAACCTTGCCGTTCTCGCATCGCTCGCGCATCAATGGAACCGCAAGTTCCGACGGACCGTCAGATTCTGACGCCGGATCCGGATGTCGGATCCGGATGTCGGATCTCCACCTGGGCAGGGTGTCCGCACCCATCCCTCCCGGGCGGTGGTCCGTCGGCATCTCCCGTCCATCCACCCCCCACATGGATTCCCGTACTCGGGAAGGGAGCGGATCCCATGAGAGGCAAGCGAATCGGATCAGGTGCGGCAATGCTGGTCGGGGCCCTCGCGGTCACCGGACTGGCCCTCGCGCCCTCGGCTGTCGCCGTCACCCCGCTGACGGCGAACGTCACTGCGAGCTGCGGTCTCTTCGGAGGCGGCGCAGCCACCCTCACGGCCACCCAGACGGGCACGGCCGCCACCCTCAAGCTGACGTCCACCGCGATCACCACGCCGATCGCGATCGGCGCGAACAGCATCAGTTCCACGCTCACGATGGCGAACTCGACCGGTTCCGCCAGGGTCTTCTCCGGCACGGTGAACCCCGCCATGCCGGCCGGCTCGACGATCACGGTCGGTCCGCTCAACGGGACCGTGGCCTCCGGTGACAGCCTGAACTTCTACGGCGGCTCCCTGAAGATGGTCGTCTTCGGGATCACCGTCACCTGTACGACGAGCGCGGCGCAGACGCCGGGTCCGTTCGTGTTCAGCTGATAGCGGTTGGAAACTGAGCCGACAGGCCGTCAGTTTTCCGGCTGTGCCAGGAAGCTGACGGCCCATCAGTTCACCGCGTGATGTCCATTGACTTCTCACGCGATCCGCACCTCAATGCCCCCTGTCGGCGCAGAAGAGCCGCTGCGCCCGCACCCTGGAGGAGGGGGCAACATGGGTTCACCCCGAAGTTCCGGAAGCACCCGAGGTTCCCGAAGACGGCGCTGGGCGTCGCTGCTCGGGGCGACCGCGCTCGCGGTCACCGCCGGCGGGGCGCTGGCGGCCCCGGCCGTCGCCGCGTCCAACGTCGACTTCGCCACGCACTGCATCCCGCCGGCCATCGCGGGCCTCCCGCCGATCGACGGCACCACCACCGCGAAGATCACGGCGGACAACACCAGTCCGCAGGTCGGCGACACCGTCACCGTCACCTACACGGTGGTCACGCCCGCCGCGAGCAACCCCACCGACCTGGCCCTGCCGGCCGACATCATGACGCCGACGGGCAAGGTCACCCTCGGTGGCGCGCAGACCGGCAGCGTCACGGTCACGGGGCCGAGGCAGAACCCCCCGGTACCCGGCAGGGGGGCCTTCCCGTCGTTCTCCATGACCGGCACCTTCACGGTCACCACGCCCGGCGCGATCACCCTCTCGCCCGGTGACTACAACATCCACACCAGCTACATCCTGGAGCTGGACACGCCCTGCACGGTGACCGACCCGCCCGCCCCGGTCTCGGAGACCGTCACCGCCGCCGACAACCCGCCGGCCAACACCCGTGCGATCTCGCTGGGTTCGGCCTCCGGCAGTCCGGGCGCGGCCGTCGCCGTCACCGGCAGCGGCTTCACCGCGGGCGCGACCGTGACGCTGGCCGGGCGTTCCGCGTCCGCCCAGACCGCGGACACGGCGACCGTGACCGCGGACGCGCAGGGCGGCATCTCCGGCTCGCTCGTCGTCAGCGACCTCACCACGACCGGTGTCGTGGCGTACGAGGGCGGCGCGTGGAGCTCGGACCTCGGTGCCGGGCCGGTCGCGTACGTCGTCATCGACGACCAGCCCGTACCGGAGGGCAGCCAGAAGGTGACCACCACGGTCCGGGCGGGCGCGCTGTCGATGTCCCAGGCCGGGGACGCCGTCCAGCTGTCCGCGGTCGACTTCGGCCAGGGCGGGGCCTCGACCGGTGCGCTCCAGACCGTGACCGTCAAGGACTTCCGCGGCGGACCCGCCGGCTGGTCCCTGACCGGCAAGGTCACCGACTTCAGCGGCCCCGGCGCCAAGATCGATGCCGGCAAGCTGAGCTGGACGCCCGCGTGCACCACCAAGGCGGGCAGCCCGAGCACCTGTCAGGCCGGTTCGGCGGGCACGGTCGGCGCCTCGGGGGCGACCCTGGCGTCCACACCCGACGGCACGGCCACCGGCGGCGAGTTCACCACCGGCGCCCAACTGTCCCTCGACGTACCGTCGTTCACGCCTCCGGGCAGCTACGCCGGCGTCCTGACCCTCACGCTCACCTGAGCCGTACGCACCACGTCCACCGGTGGCCGGGCGCCCGCCCCACAGGTCCGCACCCGCCCGACCACCCAGCCGTCGAAGCCCGTTCGTGAAAGCCCGCTCGTCGAAGCCCGTTCATCGAAGCCCGTTCGCCGGGGCCCGCCGACCGGGGCCCGTCCGCTGGGGGGTCCGCACCCATGCGCAAGCCGTACGTCCTCCTCCTGCCGCTGCTGTTGTTCCTGACGCTCGCGACCCCCGCCCGCGCCGCCGACAACGGCAGCTGGTCGGTCTACCCCGTCTCCTCGGCCGTCGCCGCGCGGCCCTATTTCTACGTCTCCGCCGATCCCGGCCAGACGATCGAGGACAAGGTCGTCGTCGCCAACAAGACGGCCGAGCCCCTCACCTTCCGGCTGTACGCGGCCGACGCCTACAACACCGCGCGCGACGGCGGGTTCGCCGTGAAGTCGCTCGGCGAGAAGATG
The DNA here is from genome assembly GCF_045040885.1 of Streptomyces sp. NBC_00016. Classification (NCBI taxonomy): domain Bacteria; kingdom Bacillati; phylum Actinomycetota; class Actinomycetes; order Kitasatosporales; family Streptomycetaceae; genus Streptomyces; species Streptomyces sp. NBC_00016. Next base: position 6,545,152 of record NZ_CP108304.1, read on the forward strand.
CGCGGCGTGGGCGCCTGGGCCGAGCTGCCGAAGGACCGGGTCACCGTGCCCGGCCGGGCGACGGTCACCGTGCCGTTCACCGTCCGGGTGCCCGAGGGGGCCGAGCCCGGCGACCATCCGGGGGCCATCGTCGCCCTCGACGAACGGGTCGAGCAGGGCGAGGGCGGGGTCGCGCTGGGCGTCCAGCGGGCCGTCGGCGCCCGCGTCTACCTCCAGGTCGGCGGGCCCACGCTGCCCGCGCTCGCCGTCGAGAACGTCACGGTCGGACACGACCAGCCGCTGGTCCCCGGCCTCGGCGACAGCACGGCGACGATCTCCTACACCCTGCACAACACCGGCAACGTCACCCTCGCACCGAAGGTGGAGCTGAAGGCGAGCGGCCTGTTCGGCCGCACCCTCCTGACCCGGGACCTGACGAAACTTCCCTCCCAGCTCCTCCCGGGCCAACGCGTCCGCCTCACCGAACGCTGGCGCGACGCCCCCCAGCTCGACTGGACCGACGTCAAACTGACGGCGACCGCCAAGAACACGAAGGAATCGGCGACAGCGTCCTTCGTGGCGGTGCCGTGGCTGGTGACGGCCTTGCTGGCGGCCGGGGTCGGAGCAGGCGTCTGGCTGCTGATCAGACGCCGGCGAACGCGCCCTGAAGGGGCGCGGGGCGCTGACATTCTGCGGCTCCGCCGCGGGGCGCGACAGGTCCCCACGGACCCGCAGCCGAAACTCAGCCGAACCGCCGGAGGTTAAAGCGCGTCGGGCCCCCGCTCGCCCGTCCGCACCCGCACGACCGTCTCGACCGGCAGCGCCCACACCTTGCCGTCACCGATCTTCCCGGTGTGCGCGGCACGCACGATCGCGTCGATCACGGCCTCGGACTCCGCGTCGTCGACGACGACCTCGATGCGCACCTTGGGCACGAGGTCGACCTGGTACTCGGCGCCCCGGTACACCTCGGTGTGGCCGCGCTGCCGGCCGTAGCCGCTGGCCTCGGTCACGGTCAGGCCGTGCACACCGAGCTCCTGGAGAGCCGTCTTGACCTCGTCGAGGCGGTAGGGCTTGACGATCGCGGTGATGAGCTTCATTCCTGTGGCTTGACCTTCTGGGCGGAGAGGACGGAGTGCGAGCCGACCGGGGCGCCGTGGCCCAGGACGCCGTGATCGTATGCCGTCTCGGCGTGCACCGTAAGGTCCAGGCCGGTGTGCTCGTGGTCCTCGTGCGCGCGCAGGCCGATCGCCTTGTCGAGCACCTTGGCGATGCCGTACGTGACGGTGAAGGCGTACGCCCCCACGACGACCACGGCGACCAGCTGCCTGCCGAGCTGGCCGAGCCCGCCGCCGTAGAGGAGCCCCTCGGCGCCGCCGGTCATGGTGTCCACCGCGAAGACGCCGATGAGCAGCGTGCCGATGATCCCGCCGACCAGGTGGACCCCCACCACGTCGAGGGAGTCGTCGTAGTTCAGCTTGAACTTCCAGCTCACCGCATAGGAGCAGACGACACCGGCCGCGAGGCCGACGGCCAGGGCGCCGAGCAGGGAGACCGAGCCGCAGGAGGGCGTGATGGCCACCAGGCCCGCGACCGCGCCGGACGCCGCGCCCAGCGTCGTCGGATGGCCGTCGCGCCGCTGCTCGACGAAGAGCCAGCCGAGCAGACCGGTGCAGCCCGCGGCGAGGGTGTTGAGGAAGGCGGCCGCCGCCAGACCGTTCGCGCCCAGTGCCGAGCCCGCGTTGAAGCCGAACCAGCCGAACCAGAGCAGACCCGCGCCCAGCATCACCATGGGGAGGTTGTGCGGACGCATCGCGTCCTTCTTGAAGCCCAGGCGCGGGCCCAGGACCAGGCACAACGCCAGACCCGAGGCACCCGAGGTGATCTCGACGGGGAGACCGCCGGCGAAGTCGAGGGCGCCGAGCCGGTCGAGGATCCAGCCACCGGGGCCCCACACCCAGTGCGCCACGGGAACGTATACGAGGAGCGCCCAGACCGGCACGAAGACCAGCCAGGCGCCGAATTTCGCCCGGTCCGCGATCGCGCCGCTGATCAGGGCGGCTGTGATGATCGCGAAGGTGAGCTGGAAGGTGGCGAACAGGAGGGTGGGGACCGTGCCCTGCACGCTGTCCGGGCCGAGGCCCGCCATGCCGGCGTGCTCGAGGCCGCCGATCAGCCCGCCCCCGGCGTCGTCGCCGAACGCGAGCGAGTAGCCGGCCGTCAGCCACACCACCGTGACCAGCGCGATCGACACGAAGCTCATCATGAGCATGTTGAGGACGCTCTTCGTGCGGACCATGCCTCCGTAGAAGAGGGCGAGACCCGGGGTCATCAGCAGGACGAGGGCGGTGGCGGCGAGCAGCCAGGCGGTGTCGCCGGTGTTCGCGTGGGCGGCGGCCAGAGTCACGGGAGTCTCCAACGATGCGGGGGCTCGTCAGAGGTTCACCGCTCCCGGTTTCCGGTCGCGTACAGGTGTGTTTCCGTGACGTTTCGTTGCGTGGAGGTTTCCGGGAGCTCACGGTGGAGGGTGCTGCCGCTCGTGTGTGCGGCGGGGCTTCGTGGATCAGGGAGAATGGGGGCCATGAGCGTTCGTAACCAGTCATCCGAGCAGTCGGCCGAGGCCATCCACCGCGCCGGCTTCGCCTGCTTCGTGGGCCGTCCCAACGCGGGCAAGTCCACCCTCACGAACGCTCTGGTCGGGAAGAAGGTGGCGATCACCTCCAACCGTCCCCAGACCACCCGGCACACGGTGCGGGGCATCGTGCACCGCCCTGACGCCCAGCTGATCCTGGTCGACACACCGGGCCTGCACAAGCCGCGCACCCTGCTCGGCGAGCGGCTCAACGACGTCGTGCGCGCCACCTGGGCCGAGGTCGACGTCATCGGCTTCTGCCTGCCGGCCAACGAGAAGCTGGGCCCCGGCGACCGCTTCATCGCCAAGGAGCTGGCCGGGATCAAGCGGACCCCGAAGGTCGCGGTCGTGACGAAGACCGACCTCGTGGACTCCAAGACGCTCGCCGAGCAGCTCATCGCGATCGACCAGCTCGGCAAGGAGCTGGGGTTCGAGTGGGCGGAGATCGTGCCGGTCTCGGCGGTCGGCGACCAGCAGGTCGGACTGCTGGCGGACCTGCTCGCCCCGATGCTCCCGGAGAGCCCGCCGCTCTACCCCGAGGGCGACCTGACGGACGAGCCCGAGCAGGTGATGGTCGCCGAGCTGATCCGCGAGGCGGCGCTGGAGGGCGTCCGGGACGAGCTCCCGCACTCCATCGCGGTGGTCGTCGAGGAGATGCTCCCGCGCGAGGACCGTCCGGCGGACAAGCCGCTGCTCGACATCCACGCGAACATCTACATCGAGCGGCCCAGCCAGAAGGGCATCATCATCGGCCCCAAGGGCAAGCGCCTGAAGGACGTGGGCATCAAGTCCCGCAAGCAGATCGAAGCCCTGCTGGGCACGCCGGTCTTCCTCGACCTGCACGTGAAGGTCGCGAAGGACTGGCAACGCGACCCGAAGCAGCTGCGCAAGCTGGGCTTCTGAGAACCGGGGCTCCGGGCTTCTGAGAACCGGGGCCTCCGGGCCCCGGCTCCCCCGGGGCTGGTCACCCCCGGCCGTTCATACCGGCCGGGGCGCCGGCGCGGAGAGCTGGCCGGTGGCCGCGAGGGCCAGCCGCGAGAACAGCGTGCCCGAGAAGCCGAAGAGCAGGGCTGTGGCCAGCGCGATCGGGCGGGTAGGGGCGGTCCAGGAGTTCTCGTAGAAGACCTGGCCCAGAAGGTTCAGATCCGGGTCGGCGAGCATGCGCACGAGCAGCAGGCCGCCGATCGCGGCAAGGGCACCGCCCACCGGCGCGAGGACCAGCACACCCCAGGACGAGGACCGCTGGGAGCGCATCGCCCCGATGACAGGGGACAGAAAGCCGCCCAGCGCACCGAGCAGCATCGTTTCCCGGTGGTCGAGCACCCTGCCGATCAGCAGGATCGCGCACAGTCCGGTCAGGGCCAGCCACAGGGCGATGCGCTGCTGGTCGTAGTCCCGCTCGGCCGCGTCGTCCTCGAGGTCGTGGACGCGCTGCGCGGCGGCCAGCACCAGCGCCCGCGCCTGCGTCGAGCCGGTCTCGGCGGCGGCGAGCTTCACGGCCAGCTCCTCATCGACCGGATCGCCCGTCGAGGCGAGCTGGATCAGCAGCAACTCCCGTTGCGCGAGCACCTCCTCCAGAGGTTCGGCCCCGAGGAGCCGACGCTCCGAGGCGTGCAGCGCGCGCCAGGCCGCGGCGAGCTTCGAGAGGGGGATCGCGATCACCCCGTACCGGGAACTCAGCCGCCACACCACCGTGCCGCCCTGCTCCAGATCCGCCAGCCGCCCTGCCACGGCGGCCACCGCCGCCTTCTCCGGCGAGCCGTCACCACAGGTACCGTCCAGATACTCGGCCCGCGCCCGGCAGTCCCGCAGCCGCGCCTGCAGCAGACGGTAGCGGGGTGCGGCTATCAGCCCCCGGCTGGTGATGTAGACGATCAACAGGTAGCAGACACAGACCAGTTCCAGCCCCCAACTGCCGACTCGCATCAGCTGTTCCCCCATTCGTCCCGCGACGCGCGGATCATGTCAGGTGCCCTCCCGACCCGGCGACTGCATGGTGTTGTCGGTATCGTCGAAGCGCATCCACTCGACCTCCATGCCGTCGAACGTGGAGGCGAGACCGGCACGCAACGTGGCCTCGGAGGCTGCCGTTCCTGTGATCAGAGCGGTGAACTTCTTGGCGCTGCCCGCCTGGCGAGCGGTGAGCGCGGTGGGGTCTGGAAGGGCTCCCGGCCGGGTCGCCGGCACTTGGTGTGCGGCGTTCAGCAGGAAGCACGCTTCGGGTTCGACGTCCGGGCGGGACTTGAGCCGTGGCCGCAGATGCTCCGGGGTCCCGAAGGTCCACAGGGACGCCACGGCAGCCCTGTGTGCGGCCCCCACGGACATCCCCGTGCCTACGCAGTGGTACAGACTCCGGGCGAAGGCGATCGTGGTCTGGTCGTCGACGCGTTCCGGATAGCCGATCGCGCATCCCGTGATCTGCGCGAGCTTGTCCGCCGCCGCCTCGGTGTAGCAGGCGTTGAGTACCGCCAGACGGATGCCTTTGGCGGCTGCGGCCAGTAGCTCCCCCAGCCCGTCCGTGTCCAGCGGGGCGTCTCCTCCGTCGGCGGTCAGCACACGCAGGCCGTCGTTGGCTGCGTGACCCGAGAAGTGGAGAACGGTGGGGTCGTGGGCGAGCAGAAGCGGCAGGATGTCCTCGCCCTGGACGGCGGGCGCGGTCTGTAGGGCCAGCGCTTCGCGGTAGCGGACCACCTGGATGACCTGGGCGACCTCCCGTTGCTCGCGTCCGGTGTCCGGACCCCCGCGTTGCGTTCCTACCGCGGACAGCATGAGGACGCACACCGGCGGCGGCGCCGGCGCGTCGGCTGGAGGCAGGGGCGGTCTGTTCATGGACCGGACGGTGGGCTGTCGGCAAGGGCCGCCTGAAGGATGGCGATCAGCTCGGTGGCCTTGTCCGGGCGGGCGCTGATCAGGGCAGCGACTTCGGAAGCGGCTCGGTTGCGCTCCTCCAGGGTGGGTTCGCCGAGCAGAGCCGCGGACGCGAAGGTGGCTTCGATGACAGACCCGGCAGGGAGAGCGGCCGGGGTGGCGCGAATCACTGGGCCGGGCGCGCCGGACACCCGGCTGGTCTCGGGGGCGTCGGCGAGGGCACGGGCTGTCAGCCAGTGCACCGCGGCGGGCCACGCGTCGTCGTAGACACTGTCCTCCGTGACCGAGAGCCACCCCAGTGTGTGCGCGTCCACAGCAAGCAGTGCCCGCTGGACACGGGCATGGAGCCTCTGACGGTCCTGCAACAGGTCGTAGGCGCCCTCGACGCCGTCGCTGATGGCCAGCACCCGCAGAGCCCGGTGGGTCTGGAGCACCGCGTTCGAACCTGGATCGTCTTCCGCCATGCCCGCCAGCACGGCGTCGGTGTGCGGGGAGAACAGGTCTGCGGCGTGCGTGGCGAGGTACGCCGCCGATGCGCTCCAGTCGGCTGCCCCACCGCTGCAGGCGATCCATGCAGTGACGGTCTCCTGCAGGAGCAGGCGACGGTAGGCGTCGTCGACAGAGGTGCCGGCGTCGATCTCCTCCAGCAAGCGCGCATGGGCGATGGCGACGTCGGTGATCAAGGCCCACTCCCGCAACGCGAGCGCGGCCTCAGGCTCCCTCAGCTGCGGATGGGCCAGAAGGAATTCGCGCGAGTCGGCCCAGGTCGGGGTGTTGATCCAGAGCGCGGTCTCCCGCAGGCTCTCTTCGCCGACCTCCAGCCACGCCGGCGGACTCTCGTTCGCGCCGATACGGCGCGCGACCGTCGCACGCTGGTCCGGGTCGGCCTCCAGCGTTTGGACCAGCAGCCGGTGGGCCTGGAAGACGCTCTGTCCGTCGGCCTCGACCGGCGTCGTCAGCAGTTCGCACAGGGTGTCCACGGCCGCCGCCGTGGCTTCGCGAAACAGGAGGAACTCCGCGAGTTCGCAGGTGATCCGCCACACGATCAGGGGGTGCTGTCGGTACGAGTCGATGACGCTTCTGTAGGCCAGCTCGGCCTCCGTTGCGCGGCCGGCGTCCGACAGCTGAACGGCGAGGTTGTTCAGCGAGGAGGCCAGATGGGGGAGAAACGCAGCGGGATCGACTTGGGTGAGTTCCCGGTAGATGTGCACGGCTTCGTCGGCCGCCTCGACGGCTCCCTCCAACTGTCCTATGTTCGCGCGCCGAACGGCGAGGTTGTTGAGTGAGGTCGCCAGGTCGGGGTGATATGCGGTCGGGTTCTGTCGGCTGAGGGCGCGGTGGATGTCGACTGCTTCCTCCGCGAGGGCCAGGGCCTCCGGCAGTTGGCGCGCCTTGGCCTTCTGGACGGCGAGGTTGTTGAGTGAGGTCGCCAGGTCGGGGTGATATGCGGTCGGGTTCTGTCGGCTGAGGGCGCGGTGGATGTCGACTGCTTCCTCCGCGAGGGCCAGGGCCTCCGGCAGTTGGCGCGCCTTGGCCTTCTGGACGGCGAGGTTGTTGAGTGAGGTCGCCAGATGGGGCAGGTGGGCGTCGGGGTTCTGTTCGTAGAGCCGACGGCGAATGGTGACTGCTTCCTCAGCCATGTTGACGGCGTCCTGCAGCCGTCCGACGTCCGCCATCCGGTTGGCGAGATTGTTGAGTGAGGCTGCCAGATGGGAAAGATGAGCCGGGTTGTCTGCCGAGAGCTGACGGCGGATCGCCACCGCTTCCTCCGACAGGTCCATGGCCTCCGGCAGTCGGCCGGTTCTGGTTCTCAGCACGGCGAGGGTGTTGAGTGACGTCGCCAGGTCGGGGAGGAAGGCGGCGGGATGGGCAGCCGTGAGCTCCCGATGGATACGGAGTGCTTCCTCGGCAGGCGCCATCGCCTCCTGCCGCAGCCCGACGTCGGCCAGCCGGTTGGCGAGGTTGTTGAGTGAGGCGGCGAGGTCCGGGAGGTGGGCGGTGGGGTTGGTGGCGGCGAGTTCGCGGCGGATGCGGACGGCTTCCTCGGAGAGTCCGAGGGCTTCGTCCCGGCGTCCGGTTTCGGCGAGTTGGACGGCGAGATTGTTGAGGGAGCTCGCCAGGGCCGGGCGGTAGACAGCCGGGTTGGCGGCGGCGAGTTCGCGGCGGATGCGGACGGCTTCCGCACCCCTGAACGCGGCTTCGTCCCGGCGTCCGCATTCCGCGAGTCGGACGGCGAGGTTGTCGAGTGAGGCGGCGAGGTCCGGGAGGTGGGCGGTGGGGTTGGTATTCGCGAGTTCGCGGCGGATGTGGACGGCTTCCTCGGAGAGTCCGAGGGCTTCGTCCCGGCGTCCGGTTTCGGCGAGTTGGACGGCGAGATTGTTGAGCGAGCTCGCTAGCCCGGGGACGTACGCGGTGGGGTTGCTCTCGGCGAGTACGCGACAAAGCGAAACGGCCTCCGCGGCCGGAGCGACGGCTTCTTGCCGCCGCCCGATGCCGGCCAGCCGGTTGGCGAGGTTGTTGAGTGAGGTCGCGAGGTCGGGGAGGTGGGCGGTGGGGTTGGTATTCGCGAGTTCGCGGCGGATGGCGACGGCCTCCTCCGCCGGGCCCATGGCCTCCGACAGGAGTCCGTTTTCCGCGAGTCGGACGGCGAGGTTGTTGAGTGAGGTCGCGAGGTCGGGGAGGTGGGCGGTGGGGTTGGTATTCGCGAGTTCGCGGCGGATGGCGACGGCCTCCTCCGCCGGGCCCATGGCCTCCGACAGGAGTCCGTTTTCCGCGAGTCGGACGGCGAGGTTGTTGAGTGAGGTCGCCAGGTCGGGGAGATACGCGGTGGCGTGCTTGTCGGCGAGCCAGCGGTAGATGCGGACCGCTTCGTGCCCGGGATCTACGCCCGCCTCACTCAGTCCCGACTCGCCCAAGCGGACGGAGAGGGAGAGCAGGGCCGTGGCCAAGAGGGGCAGAAACGCTGCGGAATTGATCTCGGCGAGCCTGCGCAGTGCGGCGATTCCGCGCCCTCCCGCGAGCACTGCGTGATCAGGCAGGTGACGCAGCAGGTAGGTGTTGGCGTCCTCCAGGTGCTCCCCGTCGCCAGTCTGCCGCAGCACGAGCTCTACCAACGTCTGGACGACAGCCTCCGCGTCCCGGGTACCCTCCTCGGCGGACCGGAGGGCACCGATGCCCCTCCGCAGGTGCTCGATGAGCTCCCGGTGGTAGAGCCGGTACACCGCCTGCTCTTTGTCGCTGTCCTCGACGATGTACCGCCCGTACTGCCGCAGCAACCAGTCGATGTCTGCGGGGTGATAGACCGTCCCCTCTCGGCTGATCGCCTCCCCCGCCTTCTCCCACACCCCGTGTGCCGGCATGCCGTTGCCTGCGGACCAGGCCAGGGCCGTGAGTAGATCGCTTGCCGCGTGCGGCAGTACCACGCCGTCGTCGCGTACCCGTGTCGCACCCGACGCCAGATCGAGGGCGAGCGCATCGGCGATGCTCTCGGGGATCCGCGCTCGTGCCGGACGGCTGAGGTCCGCCGTGTGCTGCCGGACCATGGCCGATGTCACGATGTGGGCGAAGAGGAATCCGCCGCTGCTCGCGACAGCCCGTTCCGCCAGTGTCCGGGCGGTCTTGGCAGCCGTGTCCTCGGGGATGCCGACGGCCAGCAGCCGTCTGTGGATGTATGCGGCGATGTCCTCGGCCGTGTTCGTCTCCTCATCGAGGTCGATCACCTGCACCCTGGCCCCGATGGCGCGGCTCAGCTCGGCGTCCAGCGGCTCCGCAGACACGATGTGGGGCTGGAACGGGCGGGCGCGTGAGGCCAGCAGCACGGCACACAGCCGACTGAGCGGAACCAGTAGTTGCTGGACGATGGGGACGGCCTGGTCCGGAGCCGCCTCGTCCAGGCCGTCCAGTACCAGGACGCGCCGTCCTGCGCCGTCCGCCTCCAGCGCCTCCAGTTCCGCGATCAGGCCGGCTGGAGTCGGCGGTGCTGCAAGGCCCAGCCTCTCCGCCAGTGCCTCGGCCACATCCATCACCCGCATGCCCCTCAGGTGCAGAGCCGCGTCGACGCTGCCTTCACCGGGGTCCGGGTCGTCGACGGTCGGGGGTGTGTGATGGAGGACCTCCTGCCGTTCTCTCGGGTCGGCCAACGACGCGATGCGGCCCGCGATCGCCGACTTTCCCGAGCCCGCGCTGCCGGTCAGCAGCAAGAGGCCTGTCCGGCCCGTGGCGAGCCACGTCGTGATCTCTCGCATGACCCGGAGCCGCCCTGTGAAGAACCAGCCCTCCTCCGTGGGATCGACGCCCCGTGAGGCGAGGAGCAGGTGATCCGTCAGGTCCTTGCCCGCGTCCGGGCGCCACAAGGGGTTGGGGAAGATCGGCTCGGGGAGGCCTCTGGACACCCGGACCAGGGTTTCGTCATCGCCCGGCCAGTCCGCCATGACGCCCCGGGCCAAGGCCTCACCGCTGATGTCTTTATTACGTACGCTCCACTCGTGCAGCAGCAGTCCGTCTCGGTTCCGCTCGGGTCCGTCGCGCAGGACTCGCCGGACTGTGTCCAGCAGATGGCCTGGAGTGTCGTCGCCCCGCTCGTGGGACCTGGAGGCGGCCAACACGCCTACCCAGGCCTTGCGGGAATTCGGCGGGGTTTGCGTGATCATGGAGTTCAGGGCCTGGTTCAGGGCTGAAGCGGCGATGCCCGATCCCGTTTGGCAGATGTCCAGGAGGATCAGTGTCTGTTCGGCCCGGCCGGACAGTGCCCAGTCCGCCAGGTGTTGGGCGGTGAAGCGGTCCTCGTGCACCGCAGGATCCCACGTGGGCCGCGTGATGAGTTGTAGTTCCCCCGCCGTAGTGATCTTGCCGTGTCCCGACCAGATCACTACGGCGGGTCTGTGCCCGCCTTCTGCCTTCCACTGGTTCGACCACCGCGTGAGTCCTGCCGTCAAGGCGTCCTGGTCCGATTCGGTGAGGAGCGTCGGCTGAAAACCGAACGGACTCAATTCCCTTGCCAAGTCCTCTACCGGCCGGATTGCCTCCTCGCGCGGCACGAAGGGTGATGCGTCGTACGATTGGCATGCAACGACCAGGAGCGTTCCCCTGAGTCCCGATGCAGCATCCGCGTTCACATGCCCTCGCTTTCGTCCCCCACCAGCACCAGTGCTGTCACCGCACCGGCGATGTCGTCCCCTGCCGCCCGCACGGTCACTCGGTATGCCCCCGCGGTCCGAGTGGGGAGGGCACCGCCGTAGCGGCCGTCACCGAGGTTGCGCAGAGTGTGCTCCTCGCGTGAGCCGTCGGGGCGTTCGAGTCTTGCCAGAACCGTCAGTTCGTCCGAGCTCGAGCCGGCCGTGGCCCGCACGGGCAGGCACCGACCCGTCGGCACCTCGTCCGGGACACGCAGGCCCATCGGGTACGCCACCCGCGGGCCGCGATAGACGCGCGGGGCGGGAGCCAGCCAGTCGTACAGGTCGTCCCGGACGCCCTCGTGGGTCTTGAGCGCGCCGTGTCTTGCGAAGGCCGACCGGGCTGCCGGGCTGTTCATGGGGACTTCGTCGGGGAAGGCCGCGAACCGTGGCACTCGTCCGTCGCCGCCCTCGTCCTCGCCCAGGATGGTCTCGATCAGCCGCAGGCGTTCGCCCTCCAGCGCCGCGGTCGTCGCCGTGGGCTGCCGTACCCCGATCACCGGCAGGCATTGATGGTCGCTTCCGCCTCGCCGGACGCGCTCCCGTGCGGCCTCGCGGATCTCGGTGTGGAACGCTCCCGCGTCCTCAAGGAGGGAGGAGTCGAGTCCGGGCAGGCCGCCGGGCACTTCGCGTGGGTAGAGCAGCCCCCCGGGGCTCTCCAGGCAGGCGTAGTCGGGGGTGAGCTGGTGCAGAGACGGGAGGCTGCGGGCGAAGCCCGTGAGCGGGCCCACCCTCGGCCCGCGCCGGCTCAGGCGGGGGCCGCTCAGCAGCGAGTCCAGTGCGCCGATGGTGCCCCGGTGCGGGGTGCCGAGGGTGATCAGCTGACGGGTGACCTCCGCACCACCCAGGCATTCGACGTAGTAGCGGCCGACCAGACCGCCCATGGAGTGACAGATCAGCCGTACCTCGGCGTTCGTACGCCGTGGGTCCGATGCCCGCCAGCGGCCCAGCGCCTCGTCGATCCGGCGGGCCAGGAGACCGGCGTTGTAGCGACACGACAGCCGCCAGTCGTACGCGAATTCGATCAGGTTCGACGAGGGCTGGAGCGTGAACATGCGCCGCAGCCAGATCAGGAGGGTGTCGTATCCGTCGGTCAGCGGCCACACTCCGGGTAAGGCGTGGAGGGCCGGGAACAGTCCGACCGGTTCGACGCCGTCCCCCGGATGGCCGTCGCCGACGTCCTTCGGCAGGGTCAGCTGCCGCACCGATCCCGAGAACGTCCTGATGGCCTCCCACACGGCCCCCGCCGATGGCCCCCACACCTCGCGTCCGTCGACAGCCAGACGGCTGCCCATGATGCCCGGGACGACCACCACCAGGTCCTCGACCGACTCACGCCGCATTGCGCACCCCCCGTTCATCGTGCGCAGCGTTTCTAGCAGCCGGGTGATGCCCGATGGGGGCGTATGCCCAAACAGCAGCCCTTGGGTGATGCGACGCGGTGGGGCGCCCGGGTCACCCGGACGCCGGTCGTCTCAGTGACCGCCGGCCTCCACCCCGCTGTGGGTGAAGTCCTGCAATCCCACCACCCGGAGCAACTGGAGCCGTTCGTAGGCCTCCGTGCCCGGGCGGGCCGTGTGGATGACCAGGAGTTGGTGGTGCTCGTGGCTGAGGAGGACCTCGCAGTCCAGTTCCAGCAGGCCGACCAGCGGGTGCAGGAAGCGTTTGGTCGCCTTGTGGCGCAGGGACACCTCGTGTTCGTCCCAGAGGCGGGCGAACTCCTCGCTCGATGAACGGAGTTCGGCGACCAGCGCGGCCGGTTCGGGGTCGTCGGGGCGGGCGGCGGTCACCGCGCGCAGGTTGGCCACCTGGGCGCGGGCGTGGTCCGGCCGGTCCTCCTCCGGGAACAGGCTGCGGGCCTGCGGATCCAGGAAGTAGAGACGGAGCAGGTTGCGCTCGCGCCGGGGGCGGGACATCACATCGCGGGTCAGCGCCCTGCCCATCGCGTTCTGGGCCAGGACCTCGCCGCAGTCGGTCACGACCTGCGCCGGGGTGTCGTGCAGGCGGTCCAGGATCAGCATCAGGCCGGGCGGGACGTGTGCCGACGCCGTCTCGCGGCGCGGGGGCTCCTCGCCGGTCAGGTGGAACAGGTGGTCGCGCTCGTCTTCGGTGAGGCGCAGGGCGCGGGCCAGCGCCGTCAGCATCTGGCGGGACGGGCGCGGGCCGCGGCACTGTTCCAGGCGCGTGTAGTAGTCGACCGACATGCCCGCCAGCTGGGCCACCTCCTCGCGGCGCAGTCCGGGCGTACGGCGGCGGGCCCCCGGCGTCAGACCCACGTCCGACGGGGTCAGACGGGCCCGGCCGCGGCGCAGGAAGTCGGCGAGTTCGGTTCGGTTCACCCCTCCAGGCTGCGGCAGGCCGCCCGTCTTATCCAGGGACTGTCGGTCCCCTGATCGACGGGTCTCTCCCGGTCGTCCCGGCTCCGTCCGAGGCTGGTGGCACCGGACGAACACCGGACGAAGAGGAGTGAACGACGATGTTGACACTGGTGACGGGTACGACGGGACAGGTCGGCCGGCGCTTTGTGCCGAGGCTGCTGGCGCAGGCCGCGGCGGGGGAGAAGGTGCGGGTCCTGGTGCGGGACGCGGCGCGGGGGGAGCGGTTCGCGGAGCTGGGCGCCGAGGTCGTGCTCGGGGATCTGCGGGACACGGAGGTGCTCGGCAAGGCGGTGGCCGGGGTGGACGCGGTCGTGAATGTCGCGGCGTCCTTCCGCGGGGTGCCGGACGAGGAGGCGTGGGCCGTCAACCGGGACGCGGCGGTGGAACTGGGCCGCGCCGCGCTGGCCTCGGGTGTGCGGCGCTTCGTGCAGGTCAGCACGGGACTGGTGTACGGCCTCGGGCGGGGCCGCCCGCTGGTCGAGGACGACGAGGTCCGGCCCGGCGGCGGCGCGATGTGGGGCGCCTACCCCGAGGCGAAGGGGGTGGCCGAGCGGGAGCTGTTCGCGCTGGACGGCCTGGACGTGCGCGTCGGCCGCCTCGCCTTCGTCTACGGCGAGGGCGATCCGCACCTCGCCCAGTCGCTGATGTGGGCCGGCGACTGGGCGGCGGCGCAGCGGCTGCACATGGTCCATCACGTGGACGTCGCCCAGGGACTGCTGCGTCTCCTGCACGCGCCGGGAGCCGCGGGACGGGCCTACAACATCGCCGACGACGCCCCCGTCACGGCGGTCGAACTGCACCAGCTCAACGGGGTCGAGGTGCCCGCCGAGCTCTACGAGCGCACCGACCCCGACCCGTTCTTCCAGCTGACCTCCACCGAACGCATCCGCCGCGAACTCGGCTTCCGTCCGCTGTACCCCAGCGTCTACGCGGCCCGGGACGCCGGAGCCCTCTGACGGGTCAGTCCACCCCCCTGATCCGGCCCACCAGCACCGCCCCCGCCAGCCCGACCGCCGCCGCCACCAGGTACAGCACCCGGTAGCCGCCCAGGTAGGTGACGATCGGCGCGGCGAGGGCGGGGGCCGCGACCTGGGGCAGGGCGTTGGCCACGTTGATGACGCCCAGGTCCTTGCCCCGGTCCCCGGCCTTCGGCAGCACGTCGGTCATCAGCGCGAAGTCGACCGACGTGAACACGCCGAAGCCGACGCCCAGCACGGCCGCCGCGACGATCGCGCCCGGCCAGGTCTGCCAGACCGCCAGTCCCGCCGTCGCCACCGCCATCAGCACGCCCGACCAGATCACGAACGGCTTGCGCCTGCCGACCCGGTCCGACCAGGCGCCCCCGACGACCACCGTGGCGAGCAGCGTCAGCCCGTTCACCGCGGTCAGGATCAGCACGCCCTGCTCGGGGTCGGAGTGGTGCAGGCGGTCGCGCAGGTAGTAGAGGAGGTACAGCAGCACCAGCGCGTTGCTCAGGTTCATCAGGAAGCGGGTCAGCCACGCCCAGCCAAGGTCGGGGTAGGTGCGCGGGCTCAGCCAGAACCCGGCCGCGAAGCCCCGCCAGGACCAGGCCGGCCGGTCCGCCACGGCCAGCCGCAGATCCTCGTACCGGAGCACGTACGGCAGCACGCCCAGCGTCGTGAACACCGCGCACGCCACGTACCCCGCTCCGACGCCCCCGGCGGCCGTCGCGAGCCCGGTGCCGCCGACCACGCCGAGGATCTGCGCGGCGCCCAGCCAGCCGCCGACCGAGCCCCGTTGGAGCCGGGGGACCCGGTCGGGGACGGCGGCCGTCACCGCCGCGAAGGCCGCGTTCAGCGTCAGCTGGACCAGGCACCAGCCCGCCGCCATGGTCCAGACGCCGTCCGCTCCCGCGAGCAGCAGGAGCGAGAGGGCGCCGCCCGCGGTCCCCGCCACGATCCACGGCGTACGGCGGCCCCGGGGGGAGGCCGTACGGTCCGACAGCGCGCCGAAGAGGGGGTTCGCGGCCAGGGAGACCACCGCGCCCACGCCCGTCACCCAGGCCAGCACGGTCTCCTTCGACATGCCCGAGCCGGGCGCGAAGTCCTCGGCCTGGGAGGCCAGCAGGATCTGGAGGGGGCCGTACCAGCCCACCCAGATCGCTCCGTTGGCGAGGGACAGGGCCGAGGTCCAGCCCCGGCCGACCCGCTCGACGGGCTCGGCCAGCGCGGCAGCCGGGGCCCTGTCCGCCGTCGTCATCTCTGCGCCCGCAGGACGTCCCGCAGCCAGGCGTACGAGGCCTTCGGGGTCCGGGCCAGGGTCTCGAAGTCCACGTGGACCAGGCCGAAGCGGCGCTCGTAGCCCTCCGCCCACTCGAAGTTGTCCAGCAGCGACCACACGAAGTAGCCGCGCACGTCGACGCCCGCCTCCACGGCCCGGTGCAGGGCGCGCAGATGACCGTCCAGGTAGGCGATGCGCTCCTGGTCGTCGACGCCCTCGTAGCTGCATCCGTTCTCCGTGATGACGATCGGGGGGAGCCGGTCGCCGTAACGGTCGCGGAAGGTGGTCAGGAGCTCCGTCAGGCCCTCCGGGACGACCGGCCAGCCGAAGTCCGTCACCGGGACGTCCTCTATCTGCTGGACGGAGAAGGGCAGTTCGGCCGGCATGCGGATGCCGCCGAACTCGATCTCCGTGCCCTGCGGGGCGCCCACCTTCGTCGGGGCGTAGTAGTTGATCCCGTACCAGTCGAGCGGCTCCGAGATCACCTTGAGGTCGGCCTGGACGTCCCCCGGCATCAGATCGCCGAGTCCTTCCGGGTATTCGCCCAGCAGCACGGGCTCCGCGAACAGCCGGTTCAGCAGGAGGTCGTAGAAGGCGGCCGCCTCCACGTCGGCGGGTTCCCGGGAGGCCGGCCAGGTCGGGCCGTGCGAGTTGGCGATGCCGATGTCCGTGGCACCGGCCGCGCGCAGCGCCTGGACGGCGAGGCCGTGTCCCAGCAACTGGTGGTGGGCGGCCGGGAGCGCGTCGAACAGCAGTTGCTTGCCGGGCGCGTGGGTGCCGAGGGCGTGCCCCAACAGGGTGTGCTCGGCGGGCTCGTTGACGGTGATCCACTTGGTCACGCGGTCACCGAGACGCCCGGCCACCACGGACACGTACTCGGCGAAACGGGCCGCCGTGTCCCGCTCCAGCCAGTCGAGCCGGACCGGCAGGTCCCAGTGGAAGAGGGTGGGGACCGGGCGGACACCGGCCGCGCACAGCTCGTCGACGAGCCGGTCGTAGAAGTCGAGGCCGCCGGGCGAGTTCACCCGCGGCCACGAGATCGAGAAGCGGTAGGCGTCCACGCCCAGGCCCGACAGGAGCGCCACGTCCTCGGGGTAGCGGTGGTAGTGGTCGCAGGCCACCGCTGCCGTGGAGCCGTCCTTCACCCGTCCCGGCGCGGCGGTGAAGGTGTCCCAGACCGAAGGTTCGCGCCGGTCCGCCGCGCCCTCGATCTGATGCGCGGAGGTGGACACGCCCCACAGGAAGTCTGCCGGAAACCGGGGCATCGGGTTCGCCGCGTCGCGCGGATCGTTCGCCATGGGCGGGATCATCCTTACCGCTGGGTAAGGAAGTCAACGTCCCGGCGTGAACTGCCAGTTATGCCCCTCCCGCAAGCCTGCCGCAAGCGCCCCGCAACCACCCCGCGCGCCCCCGGCGAGCCCCCTCAGGCCCCTTCCTTCAGCACCCGTGAGATCAGCTTGCGCTGCTCCTCCGTGAGCCGGGGATCGGCCGCGTACACCGTCCTGCCGTCCACGGTGATCTCGTAGCTGAAGCCGTCCGGTACGCCGACCGAAGGCACGCCCCGGCCGGCGGCGACCGCCCGCTCGGCCAGGGCGTGCCATTCGTGGGCGTCGGGCCGTCCCGAGGTGTCCACCTCGGCACGGCGCTCGATGCCCGCGAACCCGCCCGTGCGACTCACCTGAATACGCATGGGTCCCTGTCTATTACGGACTCAGAGAATCCGCACCCCCACCTGCTCCCACGCCTTCTCCACGGCCTGGAGCTCCTCCCCGCCGCTGCCGAAGCGCTCGCGCGCGGCTCGCACCGTCAGCTTGGCGAAGTCGGTGAAGAAGGCCCGCTCGGAGAGTTCGCCGCCGGTCAGGACGTCGTACCAGATCTGGCCGGCCTTCTCCCAGGCGTAGCCGCCGAGGGCCGTGGCGGCCAGGTAGAACGCGTGGTTGGGGATGCCGGAGTTGATGTGGACGCCGCCGTTGTCGCGCCCGGTGCGGACGTACTCGTCCATCGTCGCGGGCTGCGGGTCCTTGCCGAGGACGTCGTCGTCGTACGCGGTGCCCGGCGCCTTCATGGAGCGCAGGGCGGTGCCGGTGACGTCCGGGGCGAGCAGGCCCGCGCCGATCAGCCAGTCGGCCTCGGCGGCGGTCTGGCCGAGGGAGTACTGCTTGATGAGCGAGCCGAAGACGTCGGACATCGACTCGTTGAGGGCGCCCGGCTGGCCGTTGTAGGTCAGGTTCGCCGTGTACTGCGTGACGCCGTGGGTGAGCTCGTGCCCGATGACGTCGATGGAGTTGGTGAAGTCGACGAAGATCTCGCCGTCGCCGTCGCCGAACACCATCTGCTCGCCGTTCCAGAAGGCGTTGTTGTAGCCCTCGTCGTAGTGCACGGTGGCGTCGAGGGCCAGGCCGTCGCCGTCGATCGAGTGGCGCTGGTAGGCCTTCAGATACAGGTCGAAGGTGGCGCCGAGCCCGGAGTAGGCGCGGTTGACGGTGGCGTCCCGGCCGGGGTCCTGGCCCTCGGCGCGGACCTTGGTGCCGGGCAGCGAGGTGCCGTGCTCGGCGTCGTAGATCGTGCGCAGCGGCTGGTCCGACGGTGCCTTCGCCGTCGGGGCGGCCAGGAGGCCGTACTCGGTGTTCACCTGGCGCAGGGCGCGCAGCTCGCTGTCGCGCAGGATGGTGCGCCGGGCGGGACCGGAGAGAGCGGGGTTGTCGTTGCGCGCCAGCCGGTCGAGGACGTGTGGTGGTACGACGGTGCAGAAGACGGGCTCGAAGCCCCCGTGAGTCGTCATGCCCGGCACCCTTGCACTGCGTTATGCGGCTGTCACCACCGGCAACCATGATTGGTGAAATACGGTGACAAAGGGGCCTGATCTGCGGCGCCGGGTGGTATGGCGGGAGGGTGACGAGTGGCGTGGCGCACGTTCTGCACCTTTTCCTGTGGTTCATCCCGCCGGTCCCGCATACTGGAACGAACCCGCGCGACCAGAGCGGCTCCGCTAGGCTGCCGAGCACTATGCATTTCGGGCTGCTTCTCCTTAGCTGCCGCGGCGAGGGCCTGTAGTCGAGGCCGACCCCCTCCCCGCGGTGCTTGGTGTTGCGCGTCGGCCGTCCTTCCGCCCGGACATTCTCCGGTCACCCCGAGGAGCCCACGCCCCATGGCGAACCGCCAGCAGCCCAGCCGCATGCCGATCCACAAGTACGGACAGTACGACCAGGTCGACATCCCCGACCGCACCTGGCCCGACAACCGGATCACCGTCGCCCCCCGCTGGCTCTCCACCGACCTGCGTGACGGCAACCAGGCCCTGATCGACCCCATGTCGCCCGAGCGCAAGCGCCGGATGTTCGACCAGCTGGTCACGATGGGCTACAAGGAGATCGAGGTCGGCTTCCCCGCCTCCGGCCAGACCGACTTCGACTTCGTGCGCTCGATCATCGAGGAAGAGGGCGCGATCCCGGACGACGTCACCATCTCCGTACTGACCCAGGCCCGCGAGGACCTGATCGAGCGGACCGTGGAGTCCCTGAAGGGCGCCAAGCGGGCGACCGTCCACCTGTACAACGCCACGGCCCCCGTGTTCCGCCGGGTCGTCTTCCGCGGCTCCAAGGACGACATCAAGCAGATCGCCGTCGACGGCACCCGTCTGGTCGTCGAGTACGCGGAGAAGCTGCTGGGCCCCGAAACGGAATTCGGCTACCAGTACAGCCCCGAGATCTTCACCGACACCGAGCTGGACTTCGCCCTGGAGGTCTGCGAAGCGGTCATGGACGTCTGGCAGCCCGGTCCGGGCCGCGAGATCATCCTGAACCTGCCGGCCACCGTCGAGCGCTCCACGCCGTCCACCCACGCCGACCGCTTCGAGTGGATGAGCCGCAACCTCTCCCGTCGCGAGCACGTCTGCGTCTCCGTCCACCCGCACAACGACCGCGGCACGGCCGTCGCCGCCGCCGAGCTGGCGCTGATGGCCGGCGCCGACCGCGTCGAGGGCTGTCTGTTCGGGCAGGGCGAGCGCACCGGCAACGTCGACCTGGTCACCCTGGGCATGAACCTGTTCTCCCAGGGCGTCGACCCGCAGATCGACTTCTCCGACATCGACGAGATCCGTCGTACGTGGGAGTACTGCAACCAGATGGAGGTCCACCCGCGCCACCCGTACGTGGGCGACCTGGTCTACACGTCCTTCTCCGGCTCCCACCAGGACGCCATCAAGAAGGGCTTCGACGCGATGGAGGCCGACGCGGCCGCCAAGGGCGTCACCGTCGACGACATCGAGTGGGCGGTCCCGTACCTGCCGATCGACCCGAAGGACGTCGGCCGCTCCTACGAGGCCGTCATCCGCGTCAACTCGCAGTCCGGCAAGGGCGGTATCGCGTACGTCCTGAAGAACGACCACAAGCTGGACCTGCCGCGCCGCATGCAGATCGAGTTCTCCAAGCTCATCCAGGCGAAGACGGACGCCGAGGGCGGCGAGGTCACCGGCGGCGCCATCTGGTCGGTCTTCCAGGACGAGTACCTGCCGAACCCGGAGAACCCCTGGGGCCGCATCCAGGTCCGCGCGGGCCAGTCCACGACCGACACCGACGGCGTCGACACCCTGACCGTCGAGGCCACGGTCGACGGCGAGGACACCGTCCTGACCGGCACCGGGAACGGTCCGATCTCGGCCTTCTTCAACGCCCTGGAGTCCGTCGGCATCGACGTACGCCTGTTGGACTACCAGGAGCACACGATGAGCGAGGGCGCCTCCGCGCAGGCCGCCTCCTACATCGAATGCGCGATCGACGACAAGATCCTGTGGGGGATCGGCATCGACGCGAACACGACGCGTGCGTCGCTGAAGGCGGTCGTCTCCGCCGTCAACCGCGCGACCCGCTGACCGGCCTGACCGGGACTTTCGGGGCCCTGACCGCTGTATACGGCGGTCGGGGCCCCGTCGTTTATCGGCCATCCCGCTGTGGAGGTCACGGGAAGGTCTCGTCCTGGGTGCTGACTACACCTCATGGATGTGGCTAACATCACGGAGGCGTGCGGCGATGTTGCCGCGGGGTTACGGAGGTGCGACGTGCTGCCAGAACGGGGACGTGACGGCCGTGTCACCGGGCTTGCCCGCATCCTGGGGACCCGCACCGCGTGGACGCCCGCGGGCGACGGTGAGTTCTTCTGCCCGGGCTGCGGAGGCGACCGCAACTACCAGCGGCTGACCGGCCACCGCCGCTTCACCCTCCTCGGCATGCCGGTCGTGCCACGCGGCGAGACCGGCCCGGTCGTCGAGTGCGCGGCCTGCCGCCGCCACTTCGGCACCGACGTCCTCGACCACCCCACCACCATCCGCTTCTCGGCGATGCTCCGCGACGCCGTCCACACCGTCGCCCTCGCGGTCCTGTCCGCGGGCGGCACCTGTTCCCGTACGTCCCTGGAGACGGCGGCGGGCGCCGTGCGCGCGGCCGGCTTCACCGACTGCACGGAGGAGCAGCTCGCCGCGCTCGTCGCCGCCGTCGCCTCCGACACCGGTCACAACTACGGCGAACCGTACGGCGCGGGCCTCGCCATAGAGCTCCACGAGGCCCTCGACCCGCTCGCCCCGCACCTTGCCGCGGTCGGCCGCGAATCGATCCTGCTCCAGGGCGCCCGCATCGCCCTCGCGGACGGCCCGTACACCCCGGCCGAACGAGAGGTCCTCACGACGGTGGGCGCGGCCCTGACGATCCGCGCGGAAGACGTGACCCGCCTGCTGGTCGCGGCCCGGACGCCGTCCTGATACTCCCCAGGGAGTAGTCCCCCCGTCCGGTCACCCCCGGCAGTACTCCCGAACTCGCCCTCACGCGCGACGCTCCGCCCCCTGCGTGCCGGAAGTCTGGAGAGCGCAACCAGACAGCCGTGCCGAAGGGAGGGCCCGTTTCATGGGGGCCGGAGATTTCATGGGGGCAGCGAAGACGAAGGGCCGGCGCAGTGCCATCCCCTGGGTGGTGCTCGCGCTGTGGGTGGGTGTGCTCGCGCTCGCCTCGCCGTTCGCCGCCAAGCTCGCCGACGTACAGCACGACCGGGTCACCGACTACCTGCCGGCGAGCGCCGACTCGACCAGGGTCGCGAGGCTCCAGGAGCAGTTGCCCGGCGGTGAGAGCACCGAGCTGGTGCTGGTCTACCACCGCGACGGCGGCCTGACCGCCGCCGACCGGACGACGGCGCGGGAGCAGGTCGCCCGGGTCGCCGGGGACCACGCGCTGACCGGGGCCCCGCGAGGCGTCCCGTCCGCCGACGGAGCCACGCTCATGTACCCGGTCGCCACCAACGAGCCCGGCACCGACGAGGAGAAACGGGACGCCTTCGTCGAAGACGTACGCGAAGTCGCCCACAGCGAGGGCGGGTTGACCGTCGAGGTGGGCGGGACGGGGGCGCTGGCCACCGACGCCGCCAAGGTCTACGACTCGCTCGGCGGGCCACTGCTCTACACCACCGTGGGTGTCGTCGCCGTCCTGCTGATCCTGATCTACCGCAGCCCGGTGCTGTGGCTGGTGCCGCTCGCCGTGGCCGGGATCGCCGACTACCTGTCCATGGGGGTCGCCTACGGCCTCAACCAGGCCTTCGGCACCACGGTGTCGGGGCAGAGCTCCGGCATCATGACCATCCTCGTCTTCGGCGCGGGGACGGACTACGCCCTGTTGCTCGTCTCCCGCTACCGGGAGGAGCTGCGGCGCGTGGAGCGGCCGTACGACGCCATGCGGGCCGCGCTGCGCGGCTGCGGGCCGGCCGTGCTGGCCTCCTCCGGGACCGTCGCCGCCGGACTGCTGTGCCTGCTCGCCGCCGACCTCAACTCCAACCGGGGCATGGGACCGCTGGGCACGGTGGGCGTGCTGTGCGCGCTCGTCACGATGCTGACGCTGCTGCCCGCGCTCCTCGTCCTGCTGGGCCGCCGGGTGTTCTGGCCGCTGGTGCCCGCCTACGGCAGCACGCCCAAGGTCCGCCGGTCGCTGTTCGCCGCGATGGGCACCTCGGCGGGGCGGCGTCCGCGGACCGTCCTGGCGGCCGGCGCCGTCCTGCTCGGCGCCCTCGCGCTGGGCGCGCTGAACCTGCCCGGCGCGGTCAAGCAGCAGGACTCCTTCGTCGACCGGCCCGAGTCGGTCGTCGCCATGGAGACCCTGGCCAAGGCCTTCCCGGAGCAGTCCGCCCAGCCCATCGACGTGCTGACCCCGACCGGCCGGGCCGAGGCCACCCTCGCCGCGATCCGGGACACGGACGGCGTCGCCGACGCACGCCGGGGCCGTACCGGAGAAGGCTGGACGGAGATCGCGGTGACCGCCGCCGCACCGCCGCAGTCCGCGGCCGAGACGGCGACCATCGAGGCGCTGCGGGACCGGCTGACCGGCTCCTACGTCGGCGGGCCGAGCGCCCAGCAGATCGACCTGGTGGACACCAACGCCCGCGACCGGCTGATCGTCGTGCCGCTCGTCCTCGTCTCCGTCCTGCTGATCCTGATCGTGCTGCTGCGGTCGCTCGTCGCGCCGCTGATGCTCGTCGCCGCCGTGGTCGCGGTGTGGGGCGCGGCGCTCGGCATCGGCGGGCTGGTGTTCGGGCCGGTGTTCGGCTTCGAGGGCACGGATCCGGGGCTGGGGCTGCTGTCCTTCGTGTTCCTGGTCGCCCTCGGCGTCGACTACGGCATCTTCCTCATGCACCGGATGCGGGAGGAGTCGATGCGCGGCGTCGATCCCGTCGCCGCGGCGCTGACCGCGCTGCGCACGACCGGCGGGGTCATCGCCTCCGCCGGCCTCGTCCTCGCCGCGACCTTCGCCGTGCTGACGAACATGGGGCTCGTCCAACTCGTCGAGCTGGGCTTCGTGATCGCGGTGGGCGTGCTGCTGGACACCTTCCTCGTCCGCACCTATCTCGTGACCAGCGCGAGCGTGGCGCTGGGCAGCAAGGTGTGGTGGCCGGGGCGGCTGTCGCGGGCGCCGGAGACCGAGCAGCGGCGGCCCGAGCAGCCGGGCCGACCGGAGCGGCAGACGGAGCCGGTGTGAGCCGCTCGCGGACCGGCGGGGCGCCCCTTCTCTCCCGGAGGGGCGCCCTCGTGCCGCAGGATGAACCCGTGCAGGAGACCACGACAACGGTGAGGCCCCGCCGGGGCGAGCGGATCATGGCGGCGATCAACCGCGACCCCCGCACCGCCCCGCACGGCACCCGCAACGACGTACTGCTGGCCGCGGCGACGACCGCCCTCGCCACGGCCCTCGCCCTGCTCGGCGTCGACGGGCCCCGGCCCGACGCGCTGGGCTGGACGCTGCTGCTCACCGCGAACGTGCCCCTCGCGTGGCGGCGCCGCCGTCCGGTGCCGGCCCTGCTCGCGGTGGTGGTATGCGTCGTCCCGTACCACGCCCTCGACAACAACCACGCCGCGCCCGTCCCCGCGACCATGGTGGCGCTCTACACGGTCGCGGCGACCGGCACGGTGCGCCGGACACTGATCACCGGGTGCGCCGTCCTCGGCCCGGCACTGATCATCAACGCCCTCACCAACCCGGACGAGGCGCTGGAGCTCCTGCGGATCTCCGGCTGGATCATCGCCGTCCTCTTCTGCGGCATCGACGTCCGCTACTACCGCCGGTACGTCGCCGCCATCGTCGAGCGCGCCGAGCGCGCCGAGCGCACCCGGGAGGAGGAGGCCCGCCGCCGCGTCGCCGAGGAACGCCTGCGCATCGCCCGTGACCTGCACGACCTGCTCGCCCACACCATCACCCTGATCGGCGTGCAGACCTCCGTCGCCGCGCACGTCCTGGCCGCCGACCCCGACCGCCTGGACCGCGCGGCCGTCGCCAAGGCCCTCGACGACATCGCCGGGACCTGCCGCAGCGCGCGCGGCGAACTCCGTACGACACTGGAGGTGTTGCGCGACCTCGGCACGCCGGACGCCCGGGGTTCGCTCCCCGGTCTGCACGGCCTGTCCGACCTCGCGCAGACGGCCCGTGCGGCCGGTGCGCGGGTCGAACTGACGGTACGGTCCGGGGAGGTACCGCCCGCGGTCGGCGCGGCCGCCTACCGGATCGTCCAGGAGGCACTGACGAACGCGGTGCGGCACGGCGGCCGGGACGGCGGACCCGACGACCCGACGGCGGGCGTCGGGGTCCGGGTCCGGGTGTACGAGGAGCAGGACGCCCTGCGGCTCAGGGTCACCGACGACGGAGCGGGCGTGGACACGGGGGGAGACGGCGGCATGGGGAGAAGCGGCGCGGGGGGAGGCGGCCGTGCGGCGGAAGGCGGTCGTGCGCCCGGTTTCGGGATCGTCGGGATGCGGGAGCGGGCGCGCAGCGTCGGCGGCTCGCTGCAGGCCGGACCGCGCGACGACGGGAAGGGCTTCGAAGTGAGCGCCGTACTGCCGCACGGGAAGGACCGATGAAGCCGCTCAGAGTGCTGCTCGCGGACGACCAGACCCTCGTGCGGGAGGCGTTCGCGATGCTCGTCGAGTCGGCGCCGGACATGCGGGTGATCGGGCAGGCCGGTACCGGCCGGGAGACGGTGGCGCTGGCCCGCGGTGAACGCCCCGACCTGGTGCTGATGGACATCCGCATGCCCGACCTCGACGGCATCGAGGCGACCCGGCTGATCGCCGCCGACGAGGAGCTGGCCGGGGTCCGCGTCCTCGTCCTGACCACGTACGACACCGACGAGAACATCGTCGAGGCGCTGCGTGCG
Organism: Streptomyces sp. NBC_00016; assembly: GCF_045040885.1. Classification (NCBI taxonomy): domain Bacteria; kingdom Bacillati; phylum Actinomycetota; class Actinomycetes; order Kitasatosporales; family Streptomycetaceae; genus Streptomyces; species Streptomyces sp. NBC_00016. The sequence continues at coordinate 6,570,096 of NZ_CP108304.1, forward strand.
GGGGCGGCCGGCTTCCTGGTGAAGGACACCCGGCCCGCCGAGCTCCTCGACGCCATCCGCACGGTCGCCGCCGGCGAGGCCCTGCTGTCGCCGGGGCCCACCGCCCGGCTGATCGCCCGGTTCCTGCGCGGCCCCTTGGGACCGCCCACGGCGGGCGGCCCGGAGTGTCTCTCCGAACGGGAGTGCGAGGTGCTGGCCCTGGTGGCCCGTGGCCTGACCAACGCCGGGATCGCCGAGGAGCTGGGTCTCAGCCCGCTCACCGCGAAGACCCACGTCAGCCGGATCATGAGCAAGCTGGGCGCCCGGGACCGGGCCCAACTCGTCATCGTGGCCTACGAGTCGGGGTTGGTGACGCCGGGGCCGAGCGCGCCCTAGGGCAGCGTGCGCTGGTACGTCCCGTCCTGGTCGGAGTCGTAGACCAGCTTGCCGGAGCCGTCGTAGCCCTTGACGTGCGGGGCCAGCGTGACCTGCTGGTTCAGCAGACCGGCGACGGCGAACCAGCCGTGGTCCAGGGTCGCGGTCACGGGGCCGCCGTCGCCGTAGGACACGGTCACCTTGGCCACCGACGCCTCGACGGTGCCGATCATTCCCCACCTGAACGGCAGCTTCCACCTGCCCTTGTCCATGAACGACTGCTGGTACAGCTGCTCGCCGTTGCTGTCGACCACGACCGGGCCCGTGCCCGGCACCCCGGTGTCGATCGTGCCGGCGCTGATGCCCGAGGCCACACCGTCCTTGACGGAGCAGACCACCCAGCGGCCCGTGGACCGCTGCTCCACCGCGGTGACGTAGATGCCGTCGCCGGGAGCGTTGGAGTCTCCGGTGCTCTTGATCGCCAGGATGATCCGGTAGTTCTCGGGCTCGCCCAGATCCGCGGCGCTCCCGGGCGGCCCGCTCTCGGCGGCCAGGCACTTCTTCAGCCCGTCCGCCGCCTGCGTGAAGGTGATCCCGTCGAGCAACTGCCCGCTCGTGGCCGGCTGCGCGGGCCCGGCCGCCGTGCCGCCCGTGGTCGCCCGCGGGCTCCCGGCCGGGCTGTGCGGGGCGCTGACCGACGGCTTCGGTGCCGCCGTGTCCGCGCCCCGCTCCCCGTTCCCCCCGGCCACGGCGTACGCCCCCACGGGCACCGCGGCCAGCGTCATCAGCGCCGCCCCGGTCATCGCCACGCGCCGCCGCCGCTCGGCCAGTCCACGCCGTCGGATCGCCGGATACGGCGCCGACGAGGGCTGGATGGTGTACGCGTCCTCGGCGAGCAGTTCACGCATCCGCTCCTCGAACCCGAAGTCCCCCTGGTTCACCCGCTCTCCCGCCCCGTTCACCTGCTGCCTCCCTGAACCTGATCCTGAATCGGAACGTGACTGTGGCCCTGACCTCGAGGGCCCTGACCCTGCCCCCGGCCACCGGACACCGTGCGGTCGGCGGCCAGCCCCGGATACATGCGCAACTTCGCGAGCCCCTTCGACGCCTGGCTCTTGACCGTGCCGGGGGAGCAGCCGAGCACGTCGGCCACCTCCGCCTCGGACAGGTCCTCCCAGTACCTCAGGACCACCACCGCCCTCTGCTTCGGCGGCAGTTGGGCCAGCCCGGCCAGCAGGGAGCCGCGCTCCTCCACCCGCCCCGCGCCCTCGTCGCGCCCCGCCCGCTCCGGCGGCGCCGCGGTCAGCGCCTCGGTGACCCGCCGCTTGCGGAACCGGTCACTGTTGCAACTGACCAGCATCCGCCGCACGTACGCCTCCGGGTTGTCGCTGCGCGAGATCCGCCGCCACGACCGGTACGCCTTGGCCAGCGCGGTCTGCGTCAGGTCCTCCGCGTGGTGGACGTCCCCCGTGAGCAGATACGCGGTCCGTACGAGCCGGGACCACCGGGCTCTGACGAACTCCTGGAACCGGTCTTCTTGTTCGGCCTGCATCAAGCACCCTCCTCGCCCTCCAGACCACCGGTTGCGCCGAATCGGTTGCCCGTCCCCCGTGACCGCGTTCGAATGGGGAGATGAGAAACGACGCGTGGGTCTGGCGTGAGGGTGACCCCGGGGTGCTCCTGCTGCCGTCCGGCCGCCTGATCCGCGGCCGCGGCCTGCGCCGCCCGCTCGACCGTACGGCCCCCACCCCCGCGTACGGCGTCTATCTCCTCGGCGCGCGGCCTCCACGGCCGCCCTGGGAGTCCCGCTGGCTCCGCTGGCCCGACTTCCGCCTCCCGAGCGACCGCGCGCAGGCGCGTGCGACCCTCACCGAGGCGTGGCGCCGCGCGGCCGACGAACGCGTGGAGATCGCCTGCGCCGGCGGCCGCGGCCGCACCGGAACGGCCCTGGCCTGTGTGGCGGTCCTGGACGGCGTACCGGCGGCCGAGGCGGTGGACTACGTCCGCCGCCACTACGACCGGCGCGCGGTGGAGACGCCCTGGCAGCGCCGGTACGTGCGGGGGTTCGGGGAGCTCACCGAGTGAGCTTCACGGGGTGAGCGTCACCGGGTGAGTCTCACAGGGTGAGCGTCATGAGGAGACGGTCCTCGCCCGGGCCGAAGTAGTCCGCGCGCGGCCCGCCGGGATCCGGGACGAAGCCCAGGGAGCGGTACAACGCGATGGCCGAGTCGTTGCGCGGCTCCACCGAGAGCCGGACGGAATGGGTGCCCTTCGTCCGTAGCAGGCCGAGCAGTTTCGTCATCAGCTGCCGGCCGAGACCCTTTCCGCGCAGCCCAGGAGTGATGGCGAGGCTGAGAACCCAGCTCTGCGCGTCGTTCGGCGAGGTCGCGAGCACGTATCCGTAGAGGTCCGTGCCGTCGTCCACGACGTACACGAGGCCGGCGCAGGCGGCGACGAGCTGGCGCAGGACGAAGTAGGGGTAGGGGCCGTGAGGGAACGCGTCGGCATCGAGGCGCACGATATGGGGTAGATCCGCCTCGGTGACCGCTCTGATCCGTAAGGGTCTTTCTCCGGACATCTGGCTCATTATCGAACCGGTGCCCGACGGAAAACGATCTCCGGGAAGAGGAGTCATACCGTCCCCTTGTGAATGTCGACAAATCGAATTGCAGCCAGTGTGATTTGCGTACCTGATCTCCATCATTGCTCTGTGCACCCACTCCTTCAAGACCCATGCGTCCTGCTACGCTGAATCATGACCTCGGTACCGCCCGCCGCTGACCAAAAGCTGAATGATGATGTGCTCTGGGACGACTTCGATCCCGGCGTGTACATCAGCCACAATTACCTCGAGATGCAGGCCGTGGACGAGGAGATCCTCTCCCATGTGCGCGATCACTTCAGTGATCACTTCCGAGGTCGTGGGCGGGTCGCTTCCGGTATCGATGTCGGCGCCGGACCCAATCTCTATCCGGCCCTTGCCATGCTTCCCTGGTGCGACCGGATCACGCTGCTGGAGCGGTCCGCCCGGAATCTCGAGTACCTCCGGAGGCAGTGCCCCGACTACGCCCCCCACTGGGATCAGTTCTGGAACGTCCTGTGCAAGGACGAGGCATATGCCACGCTCGGCATGACGCCTCGGGTCCGGTTCAAGGAAGCCATCCAGCAGCCCGAGTCGGGCAGCCTCTTCGATCTCTGCGCCGATACGCGCCGCTGGGACCTCGGCACGATGTTCTTCGTCGCCGAGTCCATCACCACCTCGCTCGCCGAATTCCGGCGAGGAGTGGGATGTTTCATGAACGCCCTGAATTCTGGTGCGCCTTTCGCCGCCGCCTTCATGGAACATTCCGAAGGGTATCGCGTCGGTTCTCACGAATTTCCCGCCCGAGATATCGACGAATCCGAAGTCCGGGCGGTTCTCGGCGGTTACGCGGACCATGTGGAGATTCACCGAACGGCCAATCCGAAGCAGCTTGTGCGGGACGGTTACACGGGTATGATCCTGGCCTGCGGGCAACGTAAAGAGCGGCGCGACGAATAAGATGTCGGAGTTCTTTTACATGGTGATGGGCCTGTGCGAGGGGAATGGGCATGCAGATCAAGCCGAGACAGAACCTGCTCGAGGTGTGGCAGGCCATCGCTCGTCATTCTTTCGACAACGGAGAATGGCAATGGGGTGAATGGGGCGGCCGCAGCAGCGTCGCCGACGCGGAGCGCCTGCTCTGCCTTCTGTACCCCGCCACCGAAATCGAACCGTTCCGTCTGGACGACCCCGACACCACTCAGCTGGACGTGGAGAGGGCCCTCAGGAACGCGGGTGACTCCAGCGAGATTCCCATGAACCTCCTGGAGATCCTCGGCGACTTCATGGAGAACCACCGCGGCGAGGAGAGTCCGACCTTCGCCGGCGGCTACTACTTCGCCCCGGAGAACCCGGAGCACGAACTCTCCAAGGAGCAGGAGGAAGTGGGAGTCGTCGACTCCTACTCCATGTCGATCACGCTCTGCCTGGCCACCCTCGGCTTCCTCAAGGTGTACCGGGGCAAGACCCAGCGGGCCAGCACCCTCGCCCGCATCGACAAGCTGAGAGAGGCGACCAGCGCCCGCCTGACCGCGGCCATGGTGAGCCTGCTGCGCTCCTTCACCGTCAACGTCGTCGACATCGCCTCCGACCAGGGGCAGGCGCTCGCGCGGCTGCTCGGCCGGGGCCGGCTGTCCGACCGCCAGGTCCTGCAACGCTTCCAGGACCGGTTCAAGTCGCTGCGCGCCCTCATCAGCGAGAGCGTCACCCTCGGCCTGGACACCGATGTCGCCGACCAACTCCGCAACGAGAACCGGCTGTTCGAGTGCGGCTGGGCCTGGAGCCTGGTGAAGGACGCCCCCGAGGTCGAGGTCGAGGCGCAGACCGCCCAGGACATCGGCAAGCAGCCCCAGGGCGTCGCCCACGCCGTGCCGTACCTGTACTTCACCGTCGTCGCCCTCGACGGCATCCCCGACCTGTCCTCCGAGCGCACCCTCGTCCTCGGCCTGCTCACCGCCGAACAGCAGAAGCTGGCCGACGCGCTGCGGCTGCGCTGGGAGATCACCCAGCAGTACTGGTCGGGCATCGCCCGCTTCGACGCCGCCACCTGGCCGCTGGAGGAGATCCCCTGGCGCACCACGCTCCAGCAGCTGGAGTCCGAGTACTTCTCCCTGTCGGTGGCCTCGATCCTCGTCCACGACCTGCTGCGCCGCCGTGCCACCGACGACGACCTCACCCGCACCGTCGCCGTCATGGAACGCCTCGCCGAACGCGGCCGCATCACGAGCCGCACGGCCCGTGAGGACCCGGCGATCGGTCTGCACAACCCCGGCGTCACCCTCCCGCTGCTGGGCAGTGAGGAGATCGGCCCGGCCATGAAGTGGACGATGGGCGACTTCTCCGCGCAGCTGCTCAAGCGGACCGTCCAACTGTGCGCACTGTCCCGGAACATCGGCTCGCAGGACCGTCTGCTCGCGCTCGCCGAGAACATCCTCGACCACCTCTGGGCGCGTCGCGTCAGCGACGGCGAGGGTGTCGGCCTGTGGGACAACGTGCACGCCGTGTACCCCGAATCGCCGGTCCGCACAGGACCGTTGTCCTGGAGCATCACCGAGCGCGTCACCGAGTGCATGGTGGCCGCGCACGCCCTCTACGCGCAGGATCCGATCCGCAGCTCCGAGATGACCGCCCTCGCCCAGGCGGCGCTCAGCGAGGCCGCCCACCTGTTCGGCAAGGAGCAGCTGGAGCAGCCCGCTCCCACCCCCAAGAGTCCCCAGGGAGAAGAGATCAAGGGCATCGAGGCCGATCTGCGTCGCGCCCGTCAGCTCGTCGACAAACAGCCCGGCACCGCCCACGCGCTCGCCCTCGGCGTCCTCGCCCGGCTCTACGCCCTGGCCCGCGCCCGGGGCGCAGACGCCCGGGGGGTGTGAAGGTGCTCGTCTTCGCCGCCTCCGACAAGGGAGGCACCGGCCGGTCCGTCACCAGCGCCAACCTCGCGTATCACCGCGCGCTGGACGGGGACGACGTCTGCTACCTGGACTTCGACTTCGGCTCGCCCACCGCCGCCGCCGTGTTCGACCTGCCCGACGTCCTCTCCGAGGCCGAGGGGCGCGGTCTGCACTCGTATCTGAAGGGCAAGACGGGCGAGCCGCTGCGGGTCGACGTCTGGGCGCGCACCGAGCACCCCGTGCTGCGCGGCAGGCCCGGTGGCTCCGGGCGGCTGGTACTGCTGCCCGGCGACCGCACGGCCGGTGAATTCGTCACCGACGAGGAGAACCTGCACCGCTGTGTGGACCTCGTCCTTCGGCTGAAACGCGAATTCGACGTCATCATCATCGACCTGAGCGCCGGACGCAGTTATGCGATGGACCTGGCACTCGCCGCCACCTCGCCCCGAGGCGGACTCGGCCGCCTGAAGAACCGCTGGCTCGTCTATCACCGGTGGACCCGCCAGCACGTCATGGCGGCGGCCGAACTCGTATTCGGGAAACAGGGGATAGTGCAAGCCGGTACGGCCATCGGACACGACCCCGACGTGCTGGGCGGCGCCATCAGGTTCGTCCGCGCCGCGGTGCCCGATCTCGAGTCGCCGTTGTGGTCCCAGGTGTCGCCCGCGCAGTACGCGTGGATGCGGCAGTGCGACAAGGAACTCGAGGAACTCGCGGCCGGCCGAGGCATCGGCAGAACCCGGGTGCTGGCGTCCATTCCGCTGGAACCCGTCCTCCAGTGGCAGGAACGCCTCATCACCGACGAGGACGTGCACGACCGCCGGATCGCCAACAACGAGACCTGGCAGGCCATCGGGGATCTCGCGCAGCGGCTGACCGACGACAAGTTCTGGGGGCAGTTGTGAACGGGCCGGGCACCGTTTTCCGGGAGAGCAGCGCCGACCCGCGTACCGAATCCGTGCCCTTCTCCCATCTCTCCCTGGAATTAGGCCACTTGTACATGGAGGACTTCGCCGAGGGGGCCGCACGGCTGCGTCGGCACTTCGCCGGCGTACGGCCCTGGGTGGAGGCCGCGCGGGCCGGTCTGGGCCCCCTGCCGCCGGGCCGCCGGCCCCGGATCAGCACCTGCTTCCTGATCGACGACTACTTCTCCCGGCTGGCCACCCCCGCCGAGCTGATCCCGCCCCTGCTGGCGGCGGCGGCCGAGGCCGGACTGACCATCGACTACCTGGCCCGTGAGTCGGGCTGCGCCGGCCCTGGCCTCGGCCCCGGCGGCTCCGACCACCGCGACCGGGCCCGGCCGGCCGAGTCCGTCCTGCACCGGCTGGTGGAGTCACCGCCGCCCGGCAGCAACGGCTTCCGGCCGCCCGTCGGCCGCACCGGCTGGCTCACCAACGGCCGCCGCACCCCCTCCCAGCGGACCTCGGCCGCCCTGGACTCCACCGGCGTCTGGCAGCCGCCGAGCGAGACCGAGGCCCGCGGCCACTCCGTGTTCCTGGACGTCGAACTGTGGAACGGGCCCGAGGACGCGCGCACCTGGTCCTGCGCCTTCCTGGCCTCCGTCTGGCAGCTGGTCCGGCTCGGGCTGCTGCGGGACAACGGCGCTGCCGTGCTGACCCCCACCCGCTGGCAGGGGGCGGAGTTCCCGGCCGAGTGGGACGCGCTGCCGCCCGTCCTCCAGCTCAACCCCGCCGCGACGCCCTTCACCGCCTACGTCACGTGCAGCGTCCTGCCGACCCGGTTCCTGCCCGTCGAGCACGCCGTACGCGTCATCCTCGACCAGGTCCACGTCGAGGCCGAGGCACTCCAACAGGTCGCCGCGCGCTCCACCGGTGAGGGCTTCACGGTGCCCGCGGGGGTCGTGGACCGCACGTCCTACGTGTTCCCGCCGGGGTTGTGACATGAGCGGCCTGGGCACGACCGCCGGTCCCGCCCTCATCTGCGGTGAGGTGCGGACCTGTCTGCTGCCCACCCGCAGGGCGGTGGACGAGCGGACGGCCGTGCTGCTGCTGCGGCTGCGCGCCGACGAACCCGTCCGGACCTCGCGCCGCCCCAACCGGCACGCCCTCTCCCCGGACGTCCTCACCGGCGTCGACTGCCGGCTGCCCACCGCCACCGGGGCCAAGGTCCGCGCGGTCGGCACCGTGGCCGCGCACGCGGGACTCGTCGAGGGCCGCGTCCTGCAGTCGACGGCGTACTTCTCCGCCCCGGCCACCGGGCCCGACCGGCGCCGGCCGTGGGGGTACTACCTGGTCAGGCCCGGTTCGCTGGTCCCGGTCGGCAGGCTGCCCGAGAAATCCGTCACCGAGGGCTTCCTGACCGGAGATCAGCAGGACCGGCTGGACGTCGGTTCGATCGCCGAGTCCCTGCTGGCGAGGATCTCCCGCCGGCACGACCTCCTGGACCACGACGCTCCGCTCACCACCACCGACACCAGCCTGCGCTGGACCGCGTCACCGGCCGACGACGGCGAACCGGCGTCGGCACTCTTCACCGAACTCGGCTCGGGGCGGCGGATCGTCGAACTGCGGCTGCCGCGAGGGACCACCCCCGTGGCGGCGGCCACGCTCTGCGAGGACCTCGCCCTGCACGACTGGCTGCTGACGACCGTCGGCGACAAGCTCGACGGCCTGCCGCCCGGCTCCGAGAACCAGGCGGCCGCGATGAAGGTGCTGCGTCCGCTCGTCGACCACCTGCTGCACCTGTGGATGCCCCAGGCGCGCCTGGACCGGGCCCTGAGTCCGCCCTGGGAGGAGCTGGAGCGGCACCCGGGGTTCAGCAGACAGTGGAACACCATGGCACAGCGCATCCGGGACCAGCTGGCACTGCAGAACCTCGTCCGGGGCGAGGTGCCTGCCCTGTCCTGACGGCAACACGACAGCTGTTCGCGCAGCATCCCGACGGGGGGAGACAGAGAGATGCATGCACCGACGAACCCGAACTTCCGGGGCGACCGGATCCGGGACGCCGAGGGCGCCCGGCACGTGACGCAGAAGATCCTGATCACCGTGGTGACGGGTGGCGGCGTCTACCTGCTCACCAATGTCGTCGGACCGTCCGAGGAGGACGGCCCGTGGCAGCTCGTGCTGTCCGTGCTGTGCGGCGGCATCGTGCTGATCGTGCAGTTCCTGGCGTCCTTCGTCAGCCAGCTGGGCGATCTCAGGGAGTCGGTCGACAAGCGGTTCGCCGACATAGGCGAGGCGACGAAGCTCTTCACCGAGGTGGAGAAGCTGCGCGGCGACGGGGTGCCCCGGCTCGCCGAGCACGCCACCAAGGTCGTGTCCATGGGGCCCGACATCCTGCACGAGTTCGCGCATACGGAGATCGACCGTCTCGCCGCGCAGATGGAGGACTTCACCAACCTCAGCGCCGAGTGCGCGGGCGAGAACCACGACTGGCTCCTGACCCTCACCAAGTGCGCCAGGACGAGCATCGACGCCATCAGCACCACCGTCGTCGACGACGGGTTCTGGAACACCGAGCCGGCCGGACGCTATCTGACCGCCCAGCGCGAGGCGATCCTCGAACGGCGCATCTCGGTCCGGCGCCTGTTCATCGTGAAGCGGCCCGAGGAACTGGCCGCCCTGGAACCGATCTGCGCGGAGCAGCGGGAGATGGGCATCCAGGTCCAGGTGGTGGCCCTGGAGGAACTCCCGCTGTACCTGCGCCGCGGCAAGATGATCGACTGCATCGTCTTCGACGGGGTGCTGTCGTACGAGATCCACGCGGACCAGCTCAGCGTGAACACCTCGACGACGGTGAACGCCCGGGCCGACGAGGTCCAGCCCCTGATCCGCCGGTTCGACCAGCTGTGGGAGGCCGCCGCCCCGGGCACTTCCCCGAACGGCGTTCCCGACAGCGTCCGGCTGCGGCCCGACGGATCCTAGGGTCTGGGGCCCGCGGCCTGTCCGGCCCTAGCCCAGCGTCTCCGCCAGCACCCCCGCCGTCTTCACGATCAGTTCGTTGTCGTAGGCCGCCTCCCGGTCCGGCTTGGTGAGCTGGACGACCAGGACGACGGGGGCGCCGTCCGGGGTCCACGCGATACCGGCGTCGTTGTTCGCGCCGTACCAGCCGCCGCCGGTCTTGTCGGCGATCGTCCAGGTCGGGGGCAGTCCGGCACGGAACCGGTTGGCGCTGGTGATCGTGCCGAGCATCCAGTCGGTCAGGCGTCGGCGGTCGGCGTGGGCCAGCGCGTCGCCGAGGACGAGCCGGGCGTAGGTGCGGCCGATCGCGTACGGGGTGGTGGTGTCCGTGACCCGGTCCGGTTCGGCCGAGTTGAGGTCCGGCTCCCAGCGGTCGAGGCGGGTGACGCGGTCACCGACGGAGCGGGCGAAGCGGGTGATCGCCGTGGGTCCGCCCAGCTCGCGCAGGAGCAGGTTGCCGGCCGTGTTGTCGCTGCGCTGGATGGCCGCGGCGGACAGCTCGGCGATCGTCATGCCGTCGGCCACATGGTCCTGGGTGACGGGTGAGTTCTCCACCACGTCCGTCGACGTCCAGAAGACGCGGCGGTCCAGTGTTCCCTCGGGCAGGTCCCGCAGGACGGCAGCGACCGCCAGGGTCTTGAACAGGGAGCAGACCGGGAAGCGTTCGTCAGCCCGGTAGCGGACCGAACGCCCGGTGCGGACGTTGTACGCGAACACGCCGAGACGGGCGCCGTGCCCGGCTTCGAGGTCGCGCAGGCGGTCGGTGACGGGGTCCGTGGCGGCCCCGGCGGGGCCCGCGGTGAGCAGGACGGCCGTGGTGGCCGCGCCGGCCGTCAGCAGGGTACGGCGGGAGGGCCTGGGGGAAAGGTGCGAGCTTAAGATCGTTCTCTCCATCCGTTGAGGATCATGGTCTCCTCTGTCACGGACGTCACTCCGCTCCCATTGGTTGCGCCGTCGATTGCGCCGTCCCTGGTCGCGGGCGCCCCGTCCGAGGGATCGTGGCGGGCGGGCACACCGCTCCCGCGGCGTAGGCGAGAATGGGCGCATGAGCCTGTTCCGCGACGACGGCATCGTGCCCCCCACCCGACAGCCGGGTGCGGCGGACCGCGGCATGCCGCACCCCCGGCAGGCCGCCCCCGGCGGTGCCCGATGAGTCTCTTCCGGGACGACGGCATCGTCCTGCGGACCCAGAAACTCGGCGAGGCCGACCGCATCATCACGCTGCTCACGCGCGGGCACGGGCGGGTGCGGGCCGTGGCGCGGGGGGTACGGCGGACGAAGTCCAAGTTCGGCGCCCGCCTCGAACCCTTCTCCCACGTCGACGTGCAGTTCTTCGCGCGGGGCAGCAGCGAACTGGTCGGACGCGGGCTGCCGCTGTGCACGCAGAGCGAGATCATCGCTCCCTACGGTGGCGGCATCGTGACCGACTACGCCCGCTACACCGCCGGGACGGCCATGCTGGAGACCGCCGAGCGGTTCACCGACCACGAGGGCGAACCGGCCGTCCAGCAGTACCTGCTGCTCGTCGGGGCGCTGCGCACCCTGGCCCGCGGGGAGCACGCCCCGCACCTCGTCCTCGACGCGTTCCTGCTGCGGTCGCTCGCCGTCAACGGATACGCGCCGAGCTTCGGCGACTGCGCCAAGTGCGGAATGCCGGGACCCAACCGGTTCTTCTCCGTCGCGGCCGGCGGCTCCGTCTGCGTCGACTGCCGGGTGGCGGGCAGCGTCGTACCCTCGCCACAGACCCTGGTCCTGCTGGGCGCGCTGCTCACGGGAGACTGGGAGACGGCGGACGCGTGCGAGGCGCGGCACGTCCGGGAGGGCAGCGGGCTGGTGTCCGCCTATCTGCACTGGCACCTGGAGCGCGGGCTGCGCTCACTCAGGTACGTAGAGAAATAAGCAAGCAAGAATCAGAGGAGACGAGAGGCACATGGTGGTACGCGGGTTCCTGGGACGGCAGCGTCGTGAGTACCGGACGCCGGAGCCGCACCCGTCCGGCGCGCGCCCGCCGAAGCTCCCGGGCGAGCTGGTCCCCGAGCATGTGGCGATCGTCATGGACGGCAACGGCCGCTGGGCCAAGGAGCGCGGGCTGCCGCGCACCGAGGGGCACAAGGTCGGCGCCGAGCAGGTCCTCGACGTGCTGCAGGGCGCGGTCGAGATGGGCGTGCGCAACATCTCGCTGTACGCCTTCTCCACCGAGAACTGGAAGCGCTCGCCCGACGAGGTCCGCTTCCTGATGAACTTCAACCGCGACTTCATCCGCAAGACCCGCGACCAGCTCGACGAGCTCGGCATCCGGGTGCGCTGGGTGGGCCGGATGCCCAAGCTGTGGAAGTCGGTCGCCAAGGAACTCCAGGTCGCCCAGGAGCAGACCAAGGACAACGACCGTCTCACCCTGTACTTCTGCATGAACTACGGCGGCCGGGCGGAGATCGCGGACGCGGCGCAGGCGCTCGCCGAGGATGTGAAGGCGGGCCGGCTCGACCCGTCGAAGGTCAACGAGAAGACCCTCGCGAAGTACCTGTACTACCCGGACATGCCGGACGTCGACCTGTTCCTGCGGCCGAGCGGCGAGCAGCGCACCTCCAACTACCTGCTCTGGCAGAGCGCGTACGCGGAGCTGGTCTTCCAGGACGTCCTGTGGCCCGACTTCGACCGCCGCGACCTGTGGCGGGCGTGCGTCGAGTTCGCGTCCCGGGACCGTCGCTTCGGCGGCGCGGTCACGAATGAGGAACTCTTGGCCATGGAGGGGAAGACTCCGGACCAGGAGGCCACCTCCTAGCCTCCGTGCGTTCACCCGGCCCGTCGACGCTGCGGGAGATCAGTCCGGCCCCGGTCTCCCGCTCGCTGAAACGGCCCGCACATGAACCGCGTCACCCCCGCCCTCGCCACCGCCCTCGGCGCGCTGGTGCTCACCGCGCTGCCCGCCCACGCCGCCGACACCGGCGGCTCCGGCACACACCTCGCGCACCGCGACAGCTACGGCACGAAAGCCACCTATGCGCCCGAGCAGAGCGCACGCTCCTACCAGCGGCCGCCGGCCGGCTTCACCCCCGTCTTCACGGAGAACGTCTCCCGGCACGGCTCCCGCTCCGCCACCGACAGCGAGGACGGCGACCTGATCCTCGCCCTCTGGGACAAGGCCGAGGCCGCGGGCCAACTCACCGGCAAGGGTGAGGAGTTCGGCCCGAAGGTGCGCGCCCTCCAGGCCGCCATGGCGAAGGTCGGCTACGGCAACCTGAGCGGCCTTGGCAAGGAGGAGATCCAGGACACGGCCGCCCGCACGGCGGCCCGGCTGCCCTCCCTCTTCGCCGGGATCGCGCGCGACGGCGAGAAGATCGACGTCGTCAGCTCCGGCCAGGGCCGGGCCACCGACAGCGCCAACCTGTACGCGGGCGCCCTCGCCGACGCCGACCCGGCCCTGAAGCCGCTGATCGGCGCGACGCGCACCGACAAGGACCTGCTCTACTTCCACAAGGCCGACGGCGGCGCGGCCTACCGCGACTACCTCGCGAACGACCAGCGCCTCGCGGACACCCTGGCAAAGATCACCGACCGGCCGAAGACCCACCGGGCCGCGTACAGCGTCCTGCGGCGCCTGTTCAAGGCCGCCTTCGTCGATCAGCTCGCCGACGCGGACCGGGTCGCCGCGGCCCGGGCTGTCTACAACCTGTACGCCATCGCCCCCGCGATGAGCGAGGAGAGCCCGGGCGGGAAGGGCTGGGGAATGCAGCGGTACCTCTCCACCTCCGACGCCGCCTGGTTCGGGTACCTCAGCGACGCCGAGGACTTCTACGAGAAGGGTCCCGGCTTCGCCGACAGCGACATCACGTACAAGATGGCGGACGTCCTGCTCGACGACTTCTTCCGGCAGGTGGAGGCCAAGCGGTCCGGCACCAGCACCCTGGGCGCCGAACTCCGCTTCACCCACGCCGAGGAGATCATCCCGCTGGCCGCCCTGATGGGCCTGCCCGGCAGCACGAAGCCGGTCACCGCGGATCGGCCGTACACCTACGCCTCGAACCCGTGGCGCGGCGCCGATGTGGCCCCCCTCGCCTCGAACATCCAGTGGGACGTCTACGAGAAGAACGGCCGGTTCCTGGTCCGCATGCTCTACAACGAGCAGGAGACGCCCTTCAAGGCCGCCTGCACCCCGACAGCCAAGGGCAGCAAGTTCTACGACCTGAACGAACTGGAACGCTGCTTCGGCCGAGGCTGAGCAATCCAGCCCGTCCGGCGCTTGAGGACGAGGCCCGTCCAGGGCCGAAAGCGGGGGTCTGGGGGCGCAGCCCCCAGGGTCCGGTCACCCCACCCGACCCGCACGCACAACCGCTCAGCCGCCGGAGGCACCCGCGCAGTCGGAACAGGTGCCGAAGATCTCCACCGTGTGGGCCACGTTGACATAGCCGTGTTCCGCGGCGATGGCCTCAGCCCACTTCTCCACCGCAGGGCCCTCCACCTCCACGGCCTTGCCGCAGACGCGGCAGACGAGGTGGTGGTGGTGCTCGCCGGTGGAGCACCGGCGGTACACCGACTCGCCGTCCGAGGTGCGCAGGACGTCGACCTCACCCGCGTCGGCGAGGGACTGGAGGGTGCGGTAGACCGTGGTCAGACCCACCGAGTCGCCCTTGTGCTTGAGCATGTCGTGCAGATCCTGGGCGCTGCGGAACTCGTCGACCTCGTCGAGCGCCGCCGCCACGGCGGCACGCTGCCGGGTGGAACGGCCCTTCACGGGCGGTCCAGCGGTTGTCACCGTTGCCTCCTCACGTCTGCGGCTTGCCGGGCCATTGTGCCAGCCCCGACTGTGCGCGGTCAGACGCCGGCCTCGTCCCCCGCCGCCCGGGTGGCCGGAATCGCGCACTCCGCCGGATCGCCGGCGGGTTGGGCCGCCGCCAGCGCGCGGGTGCGGCGCCGGGCCAGCGGAGCGGCCAGCACGCTCAGCGCGATGAACGCGGCGATGGTCAGCAGCACGATCGTCGCACCGGGCGGGACGTCCTGGTAGTACGAGGTGACCGTGCCGCCGATGGTCACCGTCACGCCGATCGCCACCGCGATCGCGAAGGTGGCGGCGAAGCTGCGGCTGAGCTGCTGGGCCGCGGCCACCGGGACCACCATCAGGGCCGACACCAGCAGCAGGCCCACCACCCGCATCGCCACCGTCACGGTGACCGCCGCCGTGATCGCCGTCAGCAGGTTCAGCGCGCGGACCGGCAGGCCGGTCACCCGGGCGAACTCCTCGTCCTGGCTGACGGCGAAGAGCTGGCGGCGCAGGCCCAGGGTGACGACGACCACGAAGGCCGCGAGCAGGCAGATCGCCGTGACGTCCGACTCGGAGACGGTGGACAGCGATCCGAACAGGTACGACGTCAGGTTGGCGTTCGAGCCGCCGGGCGCGAGGTTGATGAACATCACGCCGCCGGCCATACCGCCGTAGAAGAGCATGGCGAGGGCGATGTCGCCGCGGGTTCTGCCGTACCAGCGGATCAGTTCCATGGTCACCGCGCCCAGGACCGAGATGGCGGTGGCCATCCACACCGGGGACCAGGACAGCAGGAAGCCCAGGCCGACACCGGTCATCGCGACATGGCCGATGCCGTCGCCCATGAGGGCCTGGCGGCGCTGGACGAGGTAGATGCCGACAGCGGGGGCCGTGATGCCGACCAGGACGGCGGCCAGCAGCGCCCGCTGCATGAAGGCGTAGTTCAGGAAGTCCATCAGCTCAGCAGTCCCGTGCGGATCGGTTCGGCGCCCGCGGGTGCGTGCGGGTGTACGTGGTCGTGGCCGGGCAGCGCGTGCTGGCCGAGGGCGCGCGGGGGCGGGCCGTCGTGCTGGACGCAGCCGTCGCGCAGGACGACCGCCCGGTCGATCAGCGGCTCCAGGGGGCCCAGTTCGTGCAAGACGAGGAGGACCGTCGTATCGGCCGCGACCTGGTCCTTCAGGGTCTGTGCCAGGACCTCCTGGCTGGCCAGGTCGACGCCCGCCATCGGCTCGTCCATGATCAGCAGTTCGGGTTCGGCGGCCAGCGCGCGGGCGATGAGCACGCGCTGGTGCTGGCCGCCGGAGAGGGCGTCGACGTTGTCCCTGGCCCGGTCGGCCATGCCCACGAGGTCCAGGGCGTGCCGTACGGCCTCCCGGTCGGCCTTGCGGAAGACGCCGAAACGGGTGCGGGAGAGCCGGCCCGAGGAGACGATCTCCGTCACCGTGGCCGGGACCCCGCCGGCGGCCGTCGTGCGCTGCGGGACGTATCCGATCCGCGCCCAGTCCCGGAACCGGCGCTGCGGGGTGCCGAACAGCTCGACCTCCCCGGCGCTGACCGGGACCTGCCCGATCACGCTGCGTACGGCGGTCGACTTGCCCGAGCCGTTCGCGCCGAGCAGGGCGACGACCTCACCGCGCCGCACGGTGAGGTCGATGCCCCGCAGGACCGGGCGCGAGCCCAGCTCGGCGCGGACACCGCGCAGGGAGATGACGGACTCCGACGGGACGGACTCCGATGAGCCGGACTCGGCCTTCGCGCCGGTGACGCTCGCGTCCATGACGCCCTCCGTAGAGATCACTTCGTTCCCAGGGCTGTCTTCAGCGCCTTGAGGTTCGCCTCCTGGACCGAGAAGTAGTCCGTGCCCCGGGACTTCTTCGTGATGCCCTCGATCGGGTCGAGGACGTCGGTCTTGAGGTTCGCGTCGGAGGCGATGGTCTTCGCGGTCTTGTCGCTGACGAGCGTCTCGTAGAACACGGTCGTGACGCCGTCGGCCTTCGCCATCTTCTCAAGCTCCTTCACGCGGGCGGCGCTGGGCTCCGACTCGGGGTCGAGGCCGTTGATGGCCTCCTCGGTCAGGCCGTAGCGCTCGGCGAGGTAGCCGAAGGCGGCGTGCGTGGTGACGAAGACCTTGGTCCTCGTGTTCGCCAGCCCGTCCTTGAACTGGGTGTTCAGGGCGCCGAGCTTCTTCACGAGGGCCGCGGTGTTCGCCTTGTAGTCGGCCGCGTGGTCCGGATCGGCCTTCTCGAAGGCCTTGCCGACGCCCTCGGCGACCTGGGAGTAGCGCACCGGGTCGAGCCAGATGTGCGGGTCGAGGCCGGACAGCTCCTCGTTCTCGTGGTCGTCGTGCTCGGCCGCGTGGCCGCCGACCTCGTTGCCGTGCTTCTCCAGCGTGGTGAGGGAGGCGGCGTCGATCTTGGTCTTGATCTCGGACTGGGCCACCGCGTCGTCGACGGAGGGCTGCAGGTCCTTGAGGTAGAGCACCGCGTCGGACTCCTGGAGCGCGGCGGTCTGCTTGGCGCTGATCTCCAGGTCGTGCGGCTCCTGGCCGGGCTCGGTGAGGCTGGTGACGTTCACATGGTCCCCGCCTATCTGCTCGGCGAGGAAGGCCATCGGGTAGAACGACGCGACGACGTCGAACTTGTCCGTGTTGGCCGCGGCCGCGCTGTCGGAGGAGCAGGCGGAGAGGGTGCCGAGGCCGAGGGCCGTGACCGCCGCGACCGCGGTGCCGGATATGAGTCGTCGTCGTACGTTCATGACAGTCATTTTCAACAAATATGGAAACCGTTGTCAACAAAGCCTGGTAACGGCTGGGTAAGGGTCTGGGTAGGGATCCGATTTGGTCGAGGGGGAGTCCCCGCCGGTACCCTGAAGTCTTCTCTGGAAGCGCATCTCGCTTCGCCGCCCGTCGTCGTTATGAAGAGAGCACCGTGGCCGCCGACAAGATCGACACCATCGTCAGCCTGAGCAAGCGCCGTGGCTTCGTATTCCCGTGCAGTGAGATCTACGGCGGCCAGAAGGCCGCCTGGGACTACGGACCGCTGGGTGTCGAGCTCAAGGAGAACCTGAAGCGCCAGTGGTGGCGCTACATGGTGACGTCGCGCGAGGACGTGGTCGGTATCGACTCGTCCGTCATCCTGGCCCCCGAGGTCTGGGTGGCCTCCGGCCACGTCGCCACTTTCTCCGACCCGCTGACCGAGTGCACCTCCTGCCACAAGCGGTTCCGCGCGGACCACCTGGAAGAGGCGTACGAGGCCAAGCACCACCGCCTGCCGGAGAACGGCCTCGCGGACGTGAACTGCCCCAACTGCGGCAACAAGGGCCAGTTCACCGAGCCCAAGCAGTTCTCGGGTCTGCTCTCCACCCACCTCGGCCCCACGCAGGACACCGGCTCCATCGCCTACCTGCGCCCCGAGACCGCCCAGGGCATCTTCACCAACTTCGCCCAGGTGCAGACCACTTCGCGCCGCAAGCCGCCGTTCGGCATCGCGCAGATGGGCAAGTCCTTCCGCAACGAGATCACGCCCGGCAACTTCATCTTCCGCACCCGCGAGTTCGAGCAGATGGAGATGGAGTTCTTCGTCAAGCCGGGCGAGGACGAGACGTGGCAGGAGTACTGGATGGAGCAGCGCTGGAACTGGTACACCGGCCTGGGCCTGCGCGAGGAGAACATGCGGTGGTACGACCACCCGAAGGAGAAGCTCTCCCACTACTCCAAGCGCACCGCTGACATCGAGTACCGCTTCCAGTTCGGCGGCAACGAGTGGGGCGAGCTGGAGGGTGTCGCCAACCGCACCGACTTCGACCTCTCCGCCCACGCCAAGGCCTCCGGCCAGGACCTCTCCTACTTCGACCAGGAGGCCCAGGAGCGCTGGACCCCCTACGTCATCGAGCCCGCGGCCGGTGTCGGCCGCGCGATGCTGGCCTTCCTCCTCGACGCCTACATCGAGGACGAGGCGCCCAACGCCAAGGGCAAGCTGGAGAAGCGGACCGTTCTGCGTCTCGACCACCGCCTGGCCCCGGTGAAGGTCGCGGTCCTGCCGCTGTCCCGCAACCCGGAGCTGTCGCCCAAGGCCAAGGGCCTCGCCGCCGCGCTGCGCCAGAACTGGAACATCGAGTTCGACGACGCCGGCGCCATCGGCCGCCGCTACCGCCGCCAGGACGAGATCGGCACGCCGTACTGCGTGACCGTCGACTTCGACACCCTGGACGACAACGCGGTGACCGTCCGCGAGCGTGACTCGATGAAGCAGGAGCGGGTCTCCCTCGACCAGATCGAGAGCTACCTCGCCGGCCGCCTGATCGGCGCGTAGCCGCTCGCGGCACCCGGCATACCGAGGCCGGCCTCGACGGGGAGTACCCGTCGGGGCCGGCCTCGCGCCGTGTGCGTGCGGGTCAGTTCACGCCCAGGGCGTTCAGGATCGCCGCGGAGACGTGATCGGCGGCGTTCTTGTGGCCCTTGGCGTTGGGGTGCACGAAGGCCACCTCGAGCGGTTCGACGCTGGTGAAGAGGCCCTCCACCCACCGGCCCGCGTCGCAGACGCTGTGGTTGCGGGTGGAGGGGGCGAGGTCGACGAACGCGTCGCCGTGCTCACCGGCCTTCTTCTCGATGGTCGCGTTGAGCGGGTTCAGGACGTCGCTGCGCAGCCAGTTCAGGTCCCCCGCGGTGATCGAGGCGAACTGCTCCAGGTTGTTGTACGCGCACTTGGAGGTGTCCTCCGGGATGACGGTGGGGTAGCCGACGGTCACGATCTTGGCGTGCGGGGCGCGCTCGTGCAGGGTGGCGAGCATGTCGTCGTAGTCCCCGCTCACCTTGGCGAGCCGGCCGGGGATGTTGTCGGCGAGGTCGTCCCGGCACGGCGTGCCCACGCCACCGCTGCCGCTGCCCAGCTGAAGACAGGTGAAGAGGATGTCGGCGAACCCGAGGGTGTTGCCCCCTGCGCCGACCGTGATCACGTCGGTGCCGGAGCGCACCGCCTCGGACTGGGGAGGCACCGGGGGGAACGGGTAGTCCGGGTCCTCGGAGAAGGGCGGCAGGTGCCGGCCGATCGGATGCTGGGCGTTGAAGGTGATGTCCTCGATGGTGGCGGCGCCGCAACTGACGTTGGTCAGCTCGATCAGCGAGCCGAGGTCACGGTCGATGACCTGCGGGTAGGACCGGTCGGTGCGCTCGCAGCCGTCCCGGGGGACTTCGAAGGTATCGCCCGCCGCCGGGATGACTCCGGCGGTGTAGGAGTCGCCCAGGGCGACCCACTCGTAGCCCGCCGCGGCGGCGGGTTGCGCCCCGGCGAGTTGTGCGGGAGCGAGGGCGCCGGCGGTGAGAGCCGCGGCCGAACCGAGCAGGGTCAGTCGAGTGCGGAACCTTGCCACGAATCCTCCAGGGATGCGGTGTTGGCGACGCTTTGACCTTATGAGGCCGGTAACTCAACGCACTAGATCCAATGCGGACAGTTACAGCCTGTGCGGTTCAGGGTCGGGCGCGGGGCGCGCACGGCGCGCTGCGAACGGACGGGTTCGGTATGTCGGCGACATGTGATCTTCGCCGGTCCGTTCCGGCTCGGCGGGTGAGCGGTGTTGCACGATCACGCTCCGTGTCTAGATGGCCTGTTCGTGGTCATTCATGCCGTTCTCGCCGGTGGCTTCGCAGTAGCACGTTCGCGTCGGTCTCCGCGCTCCAGTCGTGCGCCGCGCGGGCGCTCTCCCGACGCGACCCCAGGTCCTCGCACTCGGCGCAGTCCGGCTCCAGGGCGGGCGGACGGGGCGTGCCGATGCCGACCATGAACGGCGCGTCGGTCCGTGCGCGCCGGTTCGCCGCCCGTACGCCCGCGCTCAGCCGCTGCTCGGTGGTTGCCGGCCGCAGCGTCGCCGGGTCGGCCTGCCACTCCCGGCCGCCGCCGACGGGTCGCAGCATCGCGTAGGGCCCGGACCGGTCCTGGTACTCGCCGACCTTGTCCGTCGCGGGGTCGTAGAGCAGGGCGCCCGGCTCGTGCTGCGCGTCGCGCATGTCTTTCGCTCCTTTCACCCAACTTGCATACTAATTGTGACAGTTGGGCTACTCTGCGTGGTGGGGGTCGTCGTCAGGATGGCCCGCGATCGGGATCGGCGCGCCGCTGACGTGGGGCTCGGCGTCGTCGGGCAGCGCATATTCCACAAATTCCGGAGGGGTGAGATGCCGTCGAGGCGGGTGATCACGGGGCGCAGCCAGGAGCCTCGGCGGCGGTTCGCGGAGGAACTGCGCCTACTACGGGCCGAGAAGGGGGACAGCCTGCGGCAACTGGAGGTCGTGCTGGGCTGGAACGCGTCGACGTTCGGGAAGATGGAGGGCGGCCAGAGTCTGGGCAGCCCGGAGATCGTGGAGGCGCTGGACCAGCATTACGGCACGGCCCCGATGCTGCTCACGCTGTGGGAGCTTGCGGTGGCGGATCCGTCGCAGTTCAAGGAGCAGTATCGGCGGTACATGCTGCTCGAGAGTGAGGCGATCAGTCTGTGGCACTTCGGAGGCGGCACCATTCACGGACTGATTCAAACCCCGGAGTACGCAAGCGAGTTGCTCGCCGAGGGTGGTCTCAAGGGCGAAGAGTTGGTTCAGCAGGTCGAAGCGCGCATCGGGCGGCGGAAGGTGCTGGAGGGGGATGAGGCGCCGCCGTTCCGCGTCATCCTGTCCGAGGCGGTGCTGCGGAACTCGCTGCGAGGCCTCCGGGAGTGGCAGAGGCAACTGGAGTACCTGCTGGAGGTGTCGGAACGGCCGAACATCACGCTCTATGTGCTGCCGTACGGCACTGGGCTGCACGGGTTGATGGACACTCCCGTCACCTTTCTGCGGCTGCCGGACGGACGTACCGTCGCCTACGCCGAAAACGTCCTGCGAGGTGAACTGGTCGAGGAAACAAGCAGGGTTGAGGGATTGCAGCGCAGATACGATGGGATTCGTGACCTGGCATCGAGCCCTGCTGAGTCGCGGACGTTCATCTTGCGCATCTTGGAGGAAGTGCCGTGCGAGCCGTCGACCTGAGCAACGTGACATGGCGCAAGAGCAGCTACAGCAACTCGGAAGGCGGCGCCTGCCTTGAAGTCGCCGACAACGCGACCTCCCTCGTCCCCGTCCGGGACAGCAAGGACCCCGGACGGGGTGTGCTGGTGTTCGGGTCGGTGGCCTGGGGCCGCTTCGTCCGTGTCTACAGGTCGACGTCCACGTAGAGGGACGCGTGGTCGGAGGCCTCGTCGGCCTTCGAGGTCACGGTGTCGAAGGACTTGATGCCGTTCGCGAAGATGCCACGGGTCTCCAGGCCGACGTGCTGCACCTCCTGCCACAACTCCGGTGAGAGCAGCAGGTAGTCGAGCTTGTTCCGCTCGCTCTTGCAGTCGCCGTGGGTGCCGGGCAGCCCGCTGTAGGAGCGATGGCTCATCACGTCACGCAGCCCGGTGGCCCCCAGTGCCGCAGCCGTCTCGCTGTCCGGGTCGTCGTTGAGGTCTCCGCCGACGATGACGTGCGGGGTGCGCTCCAGCGCGTCCCGGTAGATCTCCGCGACCCGCTTCGCCTGGGCCAGCCGCAGCTCGGGATCGTCCTGGAACTTGCTCTTCAGGTGGTTGCCGAGGATCACCAGCGGTGTGCCGTTGAGCTGGATTTCGAACTCGGGACAGTCGCGGCTGAAGAGGCGCCTGTTGGGGCGTTCCGGGTCGGTCTCGAAGAGGTGGGACCGGACGGACGTGATCGGGTGCCGGCTGAGGATCCCGATGTCGATGCCCCGGGGGTCGTTGCCGTCGATCAGCAGGGCGTAGGGGTACGGCCGCCTGCCGAGTGCCCCGGCGAGCACCTGCGTGTTGAAGCGCTCCAGGGTGAGGCGGTCCTCGACCTCCACGGTGAGCAGGACGTCGGCGTCGACCTCGGAGACCACGCGGCCGGTGTTGCGCACCACGTCCAGCTCGAAGTCGTCCTGCCCCAGTTCGGCCCAACCGGCCCACGCGAAACGGCCCTTGGCGGTGACCTCGACGCGGGTGCTCTTTCCCGACCCCGTCGTCTTGAACAGTCCCGAGTCCTTGCCCGGCCGGGCCTGGTTCACGAAGATCGGCGGCGGGTCCGTCGGGTCGACGTCGTACGCCCGGTGCTTCTTGATGAGGTCGGCGATCTTCGTCTTGTCGTCGTCCGTGTACAGCGGCCGGTCGAGGAGGGCGACCAGTGTGGCGAAGTCGTCGAGGATCTCCTTGCGCTGCACCGGATCCTCGATGCGGAAGGCCGTGGGTCGGCGGAAGAGGTTCTCCATGTTGAAGGTGGCGATGCGGATGCTCATGGCAGCCTCCATGGCGGCGCGAAGGGCCGCTCGGTCGGCGGCAGGCGCCGCCGGGGTGACTGCGCACCGACACCTCTCATTGTCCTCGGTGTGCACGGCCCGTCGACCGGAGAGATGGTGAATGACAGAGATGGAGTGACAGCTGACAGATGTTGAAATCTGTCAGCTGTCATGTCAGGCTGGTGGGCATGACGATGCGAACCCGTTCCCTCGGCACCACCGGTCCCCAGGTCTCCGCCCTCGGCCTCGGCTGCATGGGCATGTCCGCGCTGTACGGCGACGCGGACCGGACCGAGGGGATCGCGACGATCCACGCCGCCCTCGAGGCCGGCGTGACGCTGCTGGACACCGGCGACTTCTACGGCATGGGACACAACGAGCTGCTGATCGGCGAAGCCCTGCGCTCCGCACCCGCCGCCCGCCGCGAACAGGCGCAGGTGAGCGTGAAGTTCGGCGCCCTGCGCGACCCGGACGGCGGCTGGAGCGGCTACGACGGCCGTCCGGCGGCCGTGAAGAACTTCGCCGCCTACTCCCTCCAGCGCCTGGGCGTCGACCACATCGACGTCTACCGCATCGCCCGGCTCGACCCCGACGTACCGATCGAGGAGACGGTCGGCGCGATCGCCGAGCTGGTCGAGAAGGGGTACGTCCGGCACATCGGCCTCAGCGAGGTCGGCGCCGAGACCATCCGCAAGGCCGCCGCCACCGCGCCGATCGCCGACCTCCAGATCGAGTACGCGCTGATCTCGCGTGGCATCGAGCGGTCGATCCTGCCGGTCACCCGGGAGCTGGGAATCTCCATCACGGCGTACGGCGTGCTGTCGCGCGGGCTGATCTCCGGGCACTTCACCCCCGACCGCAAGCTCGCCGCGAACGACTTCCGGCTCTACTCACCGCGCTTCCAGGGCGACAACCTCCAGCACAACCTGAACCTGGTGGAGGCCCTGCGGAAGATCGCCGAGCAGAAGGGCGTCTCCGTCGCGCAGATCGCGATCGCCTGGGTGCTGGCCCAGGGCGAGGACATCGTGCCGCTGGTGGGCGCCCGGACCAGGGAGCGGCTGGCGGAGTCGCTGGGCGCGCTGGACGTCGTCCTGGAGGCCGCCGACCTCGCCGCGATCGAGGACGCGGTCCCGGCCGACGCGGCCGCCGGTGACCGCTACTCGGCCGCGGCGATGGCCCACCTCGACAGCGAGCGCTGACCCGCCCTCCGGGTACGGTCTGAGCATGTCACCGACCACCGAGACCCTGACCGCCGAGCGCATCCTCGAGGCGACCGAGGAGGTGCTGCGCCGCCACGGCCCGGCCAAGGCCACCGTGGTCGACGTGGCCCGCGCGCTCGGCGTCAGTCACGGCAGCGTCTACCGGCACTTCCGGACGAAGGCGGCGCTGCGCGAGGCGGTCACGAAGCGGTGGCTGGACCGTACGTCCGAGACCCTCTCCGCCATCACCGCCGACGGGACACGCGCCCCGGAGACCCGGCTGCGCGACTGGCTCGCGGCCCTCTTCGAGGCCAAGCGGCGCAAGGCGGGCGACGACCCCGAGCTGTTCGCCACCTACATGGTCCTGACCGGGGAGACCGGCGAGGTGGTCGGCGAGCACCTCGCCGACCTGACCGGCCAGCTCACCCGGATCATCGAGGCGGGAGTGGCGTCGGGCGACTTCGCCGTCCCCGACCCGAGGACCACCGCCGGCGCCGTCTTCCAGGCCACCGGCCGCTTCCACGACCCCGGCTACCACCGGGTGTGGGAGCGGCCGGGTGCCCAGGAGGACTTCACGGCGCTGGTGGACCTGCTGGTGCGGGGACTGCGGGGGCCGGCCTGATGGCGCCGACGATCCGCCGGGCCGTGATCCCCGCCGCCGGCCTGGGCTCGCGGCTGCTGCCCCTCACGAAGGCCATCCCGAAGGAGATGCTCCCGGTCGGCGACAAGCCGGTGATCGAGCACACCGTGCG
Organism: Streptomyces sp. NBC_00016; assembly: GCF_045040885.1. Lineage (NCBI taxonomy): Bacteria > Bacillati > Actinomycetota > Actinomycetes > Kitasatosporales > Streptomycetaceae > Streptomyces > Streptomyces sp. NBC_00016. The sequence continues at coordinate 6,594,837 of NZ_CP108304.1, forward strand.
CGAGCTGGTGGACTCGGGCATCACCGACATCACCATCGTCGTGTCCGGCGGCAAGAGCCTGATCCAGGACCACTTCCGCCCCAACCCGGCCCTCGTCGAGCAGCTCCGCGCCGACGGCAGGACGGCCTACGCGGACGCCGTCGAGGAGGTCGGCGAGCTGGCTCGCAAGGGCCACATCACCTATCTGGACCAGCGCGGTCCGTACGGCAACGGCACGCCGGTGCTGAACGCCGCCCGCTCCTTCGGGGACGAGCCGGTCCTGGTCCTGTGGCCCGACGACGTCTTCGTCGCCGAGACCCCCCGCGCCCAGCAACTGATCCGCGCCTACGAGCAGACCGGCTGCCCGGTGCTGGCCCTGCTGCCGATGGACCCCGCCGACTCCCAGCGCTACGGCGTCCCCGTCGTCAAGGAGGACCTCGGCGACGGGACCCTGCGCATCACCGGCCTCGTCGAGAAACCCGACCCCGCGCGGGCACCGTCGGCGTACGCGGCCATCGGCGGCTACGTCGTCACCCCCGGCATCATCGACGAACTGCGCGAGCAGACCCGCCGCTGGTACGAGCACCGGACCGGTGAGATCTACCTGACCGACGCCATCAACGCCTACGCCCGCGGCCGCGCGGTGTATGGCCAGGTCATCCAGGGCCGCTGGTACGACACCGGCAACCCGGCCGACTACCTCGTCGCCCAGCTGGCCCACGCCCTGGCCCACCCCGAGTACGGGCCGGTGCTGCGGGGGCTGGTCAGCGACCTCGACGCCCGCGGCGACCGGGCCGCTTCCCTCGCACCGACCGAAGAACGATCAGGTCGGTCCCCGCTCGTGTAGACGCGGCGGGTTCAACGCGGGAGCACCCAGCCCGGCGCCCAGGTCCCGGCGGCGTCGTGGCCGGCCGCCGTGGCGTCGAGGTGGGCGCGGAGGGTGGCCAGCGCCGGATGGGGGTTGTCCCGGTGCCAGAGGAGCGAGTGCGGATAGACGGGCGTCGGGTCGGTCACCGGGATGAGGCGCAGGCCGTGGCCGGCGGGCCAGACGAGGCGCGTCTGCCCGCCCATGAAGGTGGCCAGGGCCGGGGTGTCGGCGATGGTGTCGAGAAGGGCGTCGGAGCCGAAGTTGGGGCCGGTCGCCTCGATGGTGAGGCCGAACTCGGCGATCAGGTCGTCGTAGTAGGCGGTCCACTCGGTTCCGGGGGCGAGGCCGGGCATCCAGATCCGGTGCCCGGAGAGCCGGGCCAGGGGCACCGACCGGGCTCCCGCGAGCACGTGGCCGGAGCCGGTGAGGAGCTGGAGCGGCTCGTCGAGCACCCGGACGGACGCGATGTCCTCGGGCAGCGGCCTGCCGGGCGCGGCGACGGCGCGGAAGGACGCGTCGATCGCACCGGACCGGATGGCGGCGACGGCCCTCTCGATGTCGAACAGCATCACCACGTCGAGGTCGATCTCGGGGTGTGCGCGGTGGAAGCCGCGCATCAGGCCCGTCGCCGCGCCGCGTGAGGCGATCACGTCGACGCGCAGCGGCCGGTGGCCGGTGCGCACGGACGCGACCGCGCGCTCGGTGACGCGCAGCAGCTCGCGTGCGTGGGGCAGGAACGCCTGCCCGTCGATGGTGAGTTCGGCGCCGCGCGGGGTGCGGGTGAACAGCCGCACCCCGAGATTGCGCTCCAGCGCGGCGATGCGCTTGGAGACGGCCTGCTGGGTGATCGCCAGCTCGGCGGCGGCCTCCTGGAACTGCCCCGCGTCGGCGGCGACGACGAAGGTCCGGACGGTGTCGAGATCCATGGCGGACACCCTAGAGATACAACCGATGGTTGTGGTCACGTGGTCCTGCGGTTGTTTGATCCCCGGGTGGGGTGCTCGCTTTGATGCTTCCGGACGCGGATCGGTTGTGCGGATGCGAGGCGGGGAGCGGCGGGATGAGAAGCGGGCACCGGCTGGGCGAGCTGCGCGGACATCTGCGCGGACATCTGCCCGGACATCTGCCCGGACATCGGCTGGGGCGGCGGTTCGGGTGGCTCTGGGGTGCGTACGGGACCAGCGCGCTCGGCACCTGGCTCGCCTTCGGCGCGTTCCCGCTGATCGCCGTCCAGGTGCTGCACGCCGGACCGGCCGAGGTCGCCGCGCTGGCCTCCGTGGGGGCCGCGGTGGGCGCGGTCGTGGCGGTGCCGCTCGGCCCGTGGGTGGAGTTCCGCCGTAAGCGGCCGGTGCTGATCGCGATGGACCTGGTGCGGTTCGGGGCCCTGCTGACGATCCCCGCCGCGTTCGCGTGCGGCGTCCTCACCTTCCTGCAGCTCCTGCTGGTCTCCGTCGTCGTCGCGGCGGCCGACATCACCTTCCGTGCCGCCTCCGGCGCCTACCTGAAGACACTGCTGCCGGCCGAGGACCTGCTCGTGGCCAACGCCCGGTTCGAGTCCACCACCTGGACGACCACGATCATCGGCCCGCCACTGGGCGGCCTGGCCATCGGGCTCCTCGGCCCGGTGGCCACGGTGGTGGCCGATGCGGTGAGCTACCTGCTCTCGGCCCTGGGCCTGCGCGCGATGGGCGGGCACGAGCCGCCGGCCGAGCGTCGGGACGCCGTGCGGATGCGGGCCGGAGACCTGCTCGACGGCTGGCGGTACATCCTCGCCGACCCGATGCTGCGTCCCCTGTTCTTCAACACCGCCCTGTTCAACGGCCTGGTGATGGCCACCCAGCCGCTGCTGACCGTCCTGATGCTCGGCCGGCTCGGCTTCGCACCGTGGCAGTACGGCCTCGCCTTCGCCGCGCCCGCGATCGGCGGACTGCTCGGCTCGCGGCTGGCCCGGCCGCTCGTCACCCGGTTCGGGCAGCACCGGATTCTGGCCGGGTCGGGGGTGCTGCGCGCGATCTGGCCCGTCGGCCTGGCGTTCCTCGGTCCTGGCACCGGCGGGCTGCTGCTGGTGATGGGCGTCGAGCTCGGGCTCATCTTCTGCTGCGGGGTCTTCAACCCCGTGTACGCCACCTACCGCCTCGAGCGCACCGCGCCCGACCGGGTCGCCCGCACACTCTCCGCCTGGGCGGTGACGACCAAGGCCTCGACCGCGCTCCTGACCGCCGTCTGGGGCGTGCTGGGCGGCCTGCTCGGCCCGCGTACGGCCATCGGCCTGGCCGGCGTGCTCCTGCTGGCCACCCCGCTGCTGTTGCCGCGTCGCACGGTGGCGCGTCTTTCCGAGCCGGGGCCGGGGCCGAAGCAGGGTCCGGAGCCTGAGCCGGAGGCGGCACCGAACCGTGCCTGACGGGCCCCGGTCAGTTCCGCCCCGAGGTCAGCTCCCGCCGTGCACCGCCCCCTCCGGGACGGCCGAAAGTCATCGCGGCTCGCGGCCCTCCGAGGGATCCACCGTCGCCTGATGCGCCTCGGCGAGGTGTTCCTCGGCCTTCAGCCAGGGCAGGAACTGCGCCCCCTTGCGCCAGCCGCAGGTGTCACATCTGATCGTGCGCTGCACTCCCGCGCGCCGCACTCTGACGACATGCTCCCGCCCGTGCTGGTCCCAGCGGCTCACCTTGCTCGTGTTGATCTCCAGCACCACGCCTCCCGAAATCTCGGCCAGCAAGGAGTGTGCAGCAATACCAACATCAACAGGGGTTTCGTCCCGTCGAGTTGACCAAGCCGTTCCCCGAGGCCGGTCCGGGGCGCCGGAGTCACCCCACCCTGCGCGGCAGCCGCAGGCTCAGCAACCCCGTCACGACGACCCCGCCCAACTGCACGGCCAGCGTGGTGACCAGGGCGTCCCGCATGCCCATCCCCGGTACCAGGGACAGGAACAGGGTGCCGAGAGTGGCCACACCCAGCGCCAGCGAGGCCTGTTGGGTGGTCACCATCACCCCGCTGCCGACGCCCGCGCGGGCCGCCGGCACCTCGGACATCACGATCCGCATGACGACGGGCAGTTGGAGCGCCTGCCCCGCACCGGCGACCGCCGCGCCCGGCAGCAGCTCGACGAAGCCGACGTCCGGCCAGTCGGCGCGCACCGCCAGCAGGATGAGGACGACACCCACGCCCTGGACCACCGAGCCCGCCGTGACCACCCGGGCCCCGAACCGCGCCACCAGCCGTGGCCCGGCCAGCGAGACGAGGAAGAAGGCCAGGGCCATCGGCGCGAGCGCCAGACCGGCCGGCACCGGGCCCAGCCCCGCCCCGCTCTGGAGCGCCACGGCGATGACGAACATGAACCCGCTGAAGCCGATCGCGAACGGCACCATGATCGTCAGGCCGCGCCGCAGCGTGGTGAGCGCGAACAGGCTCGGCGGCACCAGCGGGGTACGGCCCTGCCGGTCGGCCCGCCGCTCCACCGCGAGGAACGCGCCCGTCACCAGCGGGAACGCGGCCAGCGACAGCCACGTCCACAGCGGCCAGCCCGCCGCCCGGCCCTCGGTGAGCGGGGCGAGCAGCGTCAGCAGGGCGGCGGCGAGGAGCACGGTGCCGGGTCCGTCCGCGGGCTCGGGGTGCTGCGAGCGCGTCTCCGGGACGGCACGGACGGCGAGGACGAGCCCGACGACCACGACCGGGACGTTCACGAGGAACACGGACCGCCAGCCGCTGCCGGCGAGGTCCGCGGCGACGAGCACGCCGCCCAGGATCTGGCCCGCGACCATGGCCAGCCCGGCGGTCGCGCCGTACAGGCTCATCGCCTTGGCGCGACGCGGCCCCTCGGTGGACGACTGGATGGTGGCCAGCACCTGCGGAACCATCGCGGCGGCCGACGCGCCCTGCGCGACCCGCGCCGCGACCAGCGACCACGCGTCCGGCGCGAGTCCGCAGGCCAGCGAGGTCAGGCCGAAGGCGGCCATGCCTCCCAGGAAGAGCCGGCGCCGGCCGAACAGGTCGCCGAGCCGGCCGCCCAGCACGAGCAGTACGGCGTACGCGAGCCCGTACCCGGCGACGACGAGTTCGAGGACGGACTCGCTCGCGGCGAGATCCCGGCCCATGGTGGGCAGGGCGACGTTGACGATGAAGAAGTCGATCAGGGGCAGTGCCGCGCCGAGCAGCACGGTGAACAGCCCGAGCGAGCCGAGCGCGCGGGGCGCCGCGACCGTCCGTGCGGCGGCTGGGGTGGCGATGGTTTCAGTCACGCTCCCGAGCCTGCGCCGCCGCTCAGACGGGTACCAGATGCTTCTTATCCTGGTAGAAGGAGTACCTGGCAACAGGGTCCGGACGGCCGCACGCTGGAGGCATGACGACGATGGCCCAGGAAGCACGCGCGCGCGAGGCCCAGCGGATCCGCGAGACCCAGACAAACCGTGAGGTCCAGGGAAACCGTGAGGTCCAGGGGGTCCGTGAGGTCCAGGGAAACCGTGAGGTCCAGGGGGTCCGTGAGGCGGGGGAGGTCCGCGAGTCGCGCGGGGCCGGCGGCTCGGAGATCCGGCGCCACGAACTGGCCGCCTTCCTGCGCAGCCGACGTGAGCGGATCACGCCCGAGCAGGTGGGCCTCCCGCGCGGAGCGCGCCGCCGGACGCCGGGGCTGCGCCGCGAGGAGGTCGCCCATCTCTCGGCGGTGGGCGTCACCTGGTACACCTGGCTCGAACAGTCCAGGGACATCCAGGTCTCGGTCCAGGTGCTGGACGCCCTGGCCCGCACGCTGCTGCTCGACCCGAGCGAACGGGCGCACCTCTTCCAGCTGGCCGCCGCGACCGACCCGACCCCCGCCTCGTCGTGCGCCGGGGTCACCGACGCCGTACGCGAGGTGCTCGACCAGCTCGACCCGCTGCCGGCCTGCGTCCAGAACAGCCGCTACGACATCCTGGCCTACAACCGCACCTACGCCCGTCTGCTCTGCGACCTGGACGCGATCCCGCCCGAGGACCGCAACTGCATGATCCTCGTCCACACCCACCCGCAGTGGCGCGAGTCGGTCGTCCACCTCGACGAGACCATGCGTCTGATGGCCGCGAAGCTCCGCGCCTCCATGGCCGGCCATCTCACCGAGCCCGCCTGGAAGATGCTGGTCAAGCGGCTCCAGGCGGAGTCCCCCGAGTTCCGTGAGAACTGGGAGCGCTACGAGGTCGTCGCGACCCGCAGCAAGACCAAACAGTTCCGCAACCCGCACGTCGGCCTCCTCGACCTCACCCACACCGACCTCTGGCTGAGCCCGGAACTCGGGGCGCGGCTGGTGACGTACGCACCGGCGGACGAGGTGACACGCGAGCGGCTGGAGAAGCTGTACGCGTTCGCGCAGATGTCTTCCGCGGAGGCCGAGGAGGGCGGCGGGACCGCGGAGATCGCCGAGGCCGCCGCGGCCGTGGAGCGCGGGGTCAGGCGCTGAGGCTCGCGGCCTCCCGGACCTCCGGCGACTCCAGCCGCCGCGCGGTCCGTTCCGCCGTCCGCCGGGCCCAGGGCCCGGTGGTCACGGCGCCCAGGACGAGGACGACGGCACCGCAGCCGGTGAGGATCCACCAGCCGGGGACGGCGGCGGAGACGAAGGTGGCGCGGTACGCCGAGGTGCTCACGCCCGCCGCCAGGACCGCGCCGATCACCGCGACGCCCAGCGTCTGGCCCAGCTGGCGGCTGGTGGAGGCGACCGCCGCCGCGACGCCCGCCTGACCGCGTGGCATGCCGGACACCGCAGTGTTCGTGATCGGCGCGTTCACGAACCCGAAGCCCACGCCGAACAGCACGTACCCGAGGAACAGCGTCACGTCGGCCGTCTCCGCCTCGAAGACGGCGAACAGCAGCCCGCTCGTCGTGATCGCGGCGCCCGAGACCAGCAGCGGCAGCCGCGGTCCCCGGCTGCCGACCAGCCGTCCCGACAGCGGGGCGCACAGGAACATCGGCACGGCCATGGGCAGCATCCACAGCCCGGCGTGCAGGGCGTCGAGGCCCCGTACGTTCTGGAGGTACAGCGTGGACAGGAACAGGAACCCGCCCAGTGCGGCGAACGCGGCGACCGCGACCACGGTCGCCCCGCTGAACGGGACCGACCGGAAGAAGCGCAGGTCGACGAGGGGTTCAGCGCGCCGGGGCTCGTACCGGAGCAGGCCGATCAGCGCGGCCAGCGACACCGCGGCGAAGGGGAGGCTGGTCGAGGCGCCCGCCTCCGGCGCCTCGATGATCGCGTAGGTGAGGGGGCCGAACAGGGCGATGACCAGCAACTGGCCGACCGGGTCGGGGCGGCGGGCCTTCGGCGCGCGGGACTCGGGGACGTACCGCAGGGTCGCCAGCAGGGCGACCAGGCCGATCGGCAGGTTGAGCCAGAAGATCGACCGCCAGCCGACGGACTCCACCAGGAGGCCGCCCAGCAGCGGTCCCGCGGCCATCGAGATGCCCACGACCGCACCCCACACCCCGATGGCGCGGGCCCGCTCGCGGGGGTCGGTGAACGTGTTGGTGATGATCGACATGGCGACCGGGTTCAGCATGGAGCCGCCGACCGCCTGCACCATCCGGGCCGCGACCAGCAGCTCCAGGTTCGGGGCGAGCGAGCACAGCAGCGAGCCGATCGTGAACACGACCAGCCCGGCCATGAAGACCTTCTTGCGGCCGATCCGGTCGGCGGTCGATCCCGCCAGCATCAGCAGCACGGCCAGCACGAGCGTGTACGCGTCGATCGTCCACTGGAGGCCGGCGGTGGAGGCGTGCAGATCGCTCTGCATCGCGGGCAGGGCGACATTGAGGACGGTGACGTCGAGGCTCACGATCAGCAGGCTCATGCAGCAGATCGCGAGAACCAGGAGCCGTCGGCGAGGGCTGAGCTCGGGCATGCGGTTCATCGTACGCCGATATCAATAGTGCGCCTAACTAATGGTCGCTACATGAGATGCCTGCGGCCGCGGGGGCGGTGACGGGTGCGAGCGCGGGGTCCGGGGGCGCGGGTGGAGGTGGGGGCGCGTGCAGGGGGGAGGGGAACGGGGGAGGGGGCGGGTGCGGGAAACCTGCGGCCGGGCACACCGTCCGATGCGTGACAATGGGTGGATGCCCACGACCGCGCCCACGAAGAACGCGACCCTCCGGATCGGCCCGCACCCCGTCATCCCGCCGGTCGTCCTGGCCCCCATGGCCGGGATCACCAACGCTCCCTTCCGGACCCTGTGCCGGGAGTTCAGCGGGGGCAAGGGCCTGTTCGTGAGCGAGATGATCACGACCCGGGCGCTGGTCGAGCGCAACGAGAAGACCATGCAGCTGATCCACTTCGACGCGACCGAGAAGCCGCGTTCGATCCAGCTGTACGGCGTCGACCCGGCGACCGTCGGCAAGGCCGTCCGCATGATCGCGGAGGAGGGCCTCGCCGACCACATCGACCTGAACTTCGGCTGCCCGGTCCCCAAGGTGACGCGGAAGGGCGGCGGCTCCGCGCTTCCCTTCAAGCGCCCTCTGCTGCGCGCGATCCTGCGCGAGGCGGTGAGCGGGGCCGGCGACCTGCCGGTGACGATGAAGATGCGCAAGGGCATCGACGACGACCACATCACCTACCTCGACGCGGGCCGTATCGCCGTCGAGGAGGGCGTCACCGCGATCGCGCTGCACGGACGCACCGCCGCCCAGCACTACGGCGGCACCGCCGACTGGGAGGCGATCGCCCGTCTGAAGGAACACGTCCCGGAGATCCCCGTCCTCGGCAACGGCGACATCTGGTCGGCCGAGGACGCGCTGCGCATGGTGCGCGAGACCGGCTGCGACGGCGTGGTCGTCGGACGCGGCTGCCTCGGCCGGCCCTGGCTGTTCGCCGACCTCGTGGCCGCCTTCGAGGGACGGACCGAGGACATCGCCCGGCCCTCGCTCCGCGAGGTCGCCGACATCATGGTCCGGCACGCCACCCTGCTCGGCGAGTGGATCGGCGACGAGCCGCGCGGGGTCATCGACTTCCGCAAGCACGTCGCCTGGTACCTCAAGGGCTTCGCGGTCGGCTCCGAGATGCGCAAGCGGCTGGCCATCACCTCGTCGCTCGCCGAACTCCGGGCCGGTCTCGACGAGCTGGACCTCGACCAGCCCTGGCCCACCGGCGCCGACGGCCCCCGGGGCCGCACCTCCGGCAACAACAGGGTCGTGCTGCCGGACGGCTGGCTGAAGGACCCGTACGACTGCGCGGGCATCAGCGAGGACGCGGAACTGGACACCTCGGGCGGCTGACGCGACGCCCCGCCCGGCGCTCAGCCCGTCGTAGGGTGCGGGGTCGAGCCGTACGCCTTCAGGAACCTGTCGCGGAAGGAACTCATCTTCCACACCGGGGCGTCGTGGGCCGGCTTCAGGCCGTCCGTCCAGTTCCAGGCGGCGATCTTGTCGAGGACCTTCGGGTCCTTGGCGACGATCGACACCGGCACGTCCCGGCTGGCGTTGTTGCCGCTGACCCGGCTGATGGGCTGGTGGTCGCCGAGGAACACCAGGACGGTGTCGTCGGTGCCGTAGCGCTCCAGCCACTGGGTGAGGGCGGTCACCGAGTACTGGATGGACCTGCCGTACTCCTTCTTGGACCTGTCGGAGTCGGCGATGACGTCGGACGCCTTCTCACCGTCCGCCTGGATGTCCTCGAACACCGAGCCGTCGCCGAGCTCGTCCCAGCCGACCATCTTCGGGATCGGCGCCCAGGGCTGGTGGCTGGAGGTCAGGATGATCTCCGACATCAGCGGCTTGTTGCGGTCGGTGCGGCCGTGCTCCAGCCGCTGGAACGCCTCCAGGGCGTACTGGTCGGGCATGGTCGACCAGCTGAACTTCGGACCCTGGTAGCCCATCTGGAAGGCGTTGTAGACCTTGTCGAGGCCGTAGAACTTCTGCTCCGGCCAGCCCTTCTGCACGCCCGGCATGATGCCGACCGTGTCCCAGGCGCCGGTCTTCTGGAACACCTTGGTCAGGGACAGGTGGTCGCTGGCCATGACCGTGCGGTACCGCTGCTGGGTGTCGACCCACAGGCCGGACAGGGTGGTGGAGTGGCCGAGCCAGCTGCTGCCGCCGTACGTCGCCGAGGTCAGCCAGCCGCTCTTCGCGCTGAAACCGGCCTTCGTCAGGGCCGCGGTGCTGGTGTCCAGCGTCTTGTCGACGCCCGGCGCCATGCCCGGGTCCTCGACGGCGCTGCGGCCGTAGCTCTCGATGAAGGCGAAGATGACGTCCTTGCCGCGCAGGTCCGGCACGAGCTGGGCGGCCGGGGTGGCCCCGAACGTGTCGCTGCGGGCCACCTTCCCGAAGGTCGCCTCGTCCTGGAGGGTCGCCCGCACCCGCCTGGCCTCGGAGGTGAGCGAGTTCACGACCTGGTCGGAGGCGACCGGCAGCCCGGCGTACTGGACCCCGAGGACCGAGCAGGTGATCCAGACGGTGCCCGCGATCAGCGTGCCCCTCGTCGCCCGCCGGGTGTCGCGCACCAGGATGCCGCTCAGCCGGACCGTGGCCAGCGCCATGACGGCCATGATCAGTACGACGAGGATGATCAGCCCGATCGTCGCGGCCAGCGCGACGGTCCCGCCCATCGAGTCCGCCACGTAGGACTGCGCGTCGTCCAGCAGGATCCAGTCCAGGACCAGGTCGAAGGGGCGGCCCAGGTACTCCACGAACTGCATGTCGAGCACGTTCAGGATGGTCAGCGCGCCGAGGGCCGCGCCGGCCAGCGCCGCCAGCGCCACCCGGGGCCGACGCGGCAGCGCCAGCAGCGCGGCCGCGCCGATGATCGCCTCACCCGGCAGCCGCACGAACCGGCTCAGGTGCAGTGCGAAGAGACGATTCGGCAGCGACAGCGCACCGAACACGAGCAGCAGAGAAGCGACGGTCGCCGCCCACCACACCACCCGAGCGGCCCGCGGATACCGCCCCCGCCACCCACGCCAGTACGAGACCCGCGCCCGAATCCCCCGAGCCTTGACCACCTCGGTGTACTCGTCGGCCTCGGTGGGCTCAGCGGGGTCGGTGGACTCAGTGGGCTTGTCGGTCTCGGTGGGCTTGTCGGGGTCGGGGACCTCGCCGGTCTCGGTGGCCTCGGCGGACTCACCGACCTCGGCGGACTCACCGACCTCGGTGGGGTTGCTGCCCTCGGCGGGCTCGCCCGGGGCGGTCGGGGTCCGTTCCGACGGGGTCTCGGCTGACGCGGTCTCCGCCGGCAGGGTCTCGGGGTCTTGCGGTGTGGGCGGCTGGGATGAGCGAGTGGTGACAGGCACCCGAGGGTCCTTCCGTACGAAGCCCGGCGGTTCGGGGGATCCGGCATGGGGCCGGATCCGCCACAGTTTCGTACGGCCTGCCTCGGGCTCGCGTTCAGCCGCCCTCGGCCAGCGCTCGGCAAACACCGCGCAAACGGCGCGCCAAGCAACCGGTCACGCGCCCCCGACCGCCGTGAGCAGCGCCAACGGGGCCGCCGCCGAACGGGACTCCCGTACACACGCGTGCGGGTACGGTACCGGCTCCGCGTGGGTGTCACGGCCGTAGCCCGCGAGAACCTCGGGGAGACGGTGCCCGGTCGCGGTCGCCGCGTCGACCAGCGCATGGGCGACCGTCCGGGCCTCGTCGTGCAGGCCGTAGCGGGCGAGGCCCAGCGTGATCAGCGCGTTGTCGTGCGGCCAGACCGAACCGCGGTGGTAGGAGAGCGGGTGGTAGGCCGGCTGCCCGGACGCCAGGGTGCGTACGCCCCAGCCGGAGAAGAAGTCCGGTTCGAGCAGCCGCCGGCCGACGAGCTCCCCGTACTCCTTGTCCAGCAGGCCCGACCAGAGCAGATGCCCGGCGTCCGAGGCGAGCGCGTCGACCTGGCGGCCCTCGCCGTCCAGGGCGATCGCCGGGAAGGAACGCTCCCGCATCCAGAAGTCCCGCTGGAACCGGTCCCGCAGGTCGGCGGCCGCCTGTTCCAGCAGGGCCGCGTACTTCTCGTCCTCCCACACCGTGCGCGCCACCCACGCCGTGCGGCGCAGCGCGTCGTACGCGTAGCCCTGGGCCCCCGCCGCCATCACCGCTCCGGTCGCGCGGGTGCCGTCCGCGGAGCAGATGGCGCCGGGGGAGTCCTTCCAGTTCTGGTTGGCCAGGCCTCCCTGGTCGGCCCGGTACACCAGGTAGCCGCGGGAGGTGAGCCCGCCGTGGTCCAGCATCCAGCCGACCGCCGCGCGGGCGTGCGGCTCCAGCCGGCGGGCGAGCGTCACATCACGGGTCTGCTCGACATACGCGCCGAGGAGGACGAGGAACAGCGGCGTCGCGTCCACCGAGCCGTAGTAGCGGCCGTACGGGACCTGCTCGAAGTGGGCGAGCTCGCCGTGCCGCACCTCGTGCACGATCTTGCCGGGCTGGGACACCGTACGCGGGCCGGTTTCGGTGGCCTGGGCCGCGGCGAGCGCGAGCAGCGTGGCGGCGGCCGGACGGGGCCGGTAGGGGAGGGCGAACAGCGAGGTGAGCAGGGCGTCGCGGCCCAGCAGGGTCAGGAACCAGGGGGCGCCCGCCGCCGGGACGCGCAGCTCCTCGCCGTCCGGCCCGGTCGCCTGGACCTGGAGCGAGGCCAGGTCCGCGAGACCGCGCGCACAGGCCGCGGCCAGCTCGGGCCAGCCGGTCGGGAAGGCCACCCCCTCCAGGAACTCGCCCTCCTGTGCGAGGAGTTGACCGGTGACCGAGGCCGGTGAGCGGGGCACCCGCAGGGCCCGCTTCTCACCGTGCGGCCGGGCCATCACCCGCAGGGTCAGCTCGGCGGAGCCGTGCGGTTCGAGCTCCAGCTTCCACACCAGCCGGCGGGCGCCGGTGCCGGTCTCCTCGATTCCGTCCGGCACGGGCTCGGCCGTCACCGTCGTACAGGACTTCCACTCGCCGCGCCGGTAGGTGAACTCCACGCCGTCGTCGAGGATCTGGCGGCGGCGGACGACGCCGGTCTTCGCGTACGTACGGTGGTCGGAGCGCAGTTCGAACTGGTCGGTGAAGTCGGCGTCGGCGGTGACCGCGAGGCGGACCGTCGTCGGCACCGGGCGGTTGCTGACCACCCGCAGCGACTCCACGAACGAGCTGTCACCGACGGCCTGTTCACGGAACAGCGTGCAGGACGGCGGCTCGTTGCGGCCGCCTCGCGGGACGAGCACGCACCGCGTGGTGTCCCCGTCCGCGACCGGCGAGAGCACCTCCGGCACGGCGCCGTCGACCGTCAGCTGCCAGCGGCTGAGGTGCCGGGCGTCCCGGACGAACAGCCCCTCGGGGGATCCCGCGGCCACCCCGGAGCCCCGTACGCCGCTGATGTCCCCGCGGTCGCCCACGGCGGCGAACGTCCCGCCGTACACGAGCAGATGATGTCGGTCCGTCATCCCCGGTCCCCTCCCTTGAGAGCCGTGATACCCGTGCCGGCCGGGATTCCCGGGCCGGCCATGACACCCGTGCCTGACGTGGTGTCGTCGTGCAGCAGGTCGAGCGTGAGCGCCGCGGTCCAGCTGAAGCCGGTCGCGCCGCATGCCTCGCCGGTGTACGGGTCGACGTACTCCGCGAAGTCGGAGGTGTCCGCGATGTCCAGCACGGCCCCGCGCAGCGCGTCCGCACCGGCCTGGTCGCCGTGCAGCCTGAGGCCCCGCTCGAGCAGCCAGCTCGTGTTGAACCAGGCCGGGCCGCGCCAGTAGCGGTGCGGGTCGAAGGCCTCGCCCCGCAGGTCGTAGCTGGGCACGAGGCGGGTGGTGGTGCCCAGGCCGAAGTGCGGGCCGCGCAGGGTGTCCACGAGAGCGGCGGCCACCTCGCGCGGCAGGCCGGGCAGCAGAAGGGGGACGAGGCCGGAGACGCCCCGCTCCGGGACGAGGGCGCCGGTGAGCGGGCGCCGGCCCGGGTCCGGATCCCCGCCGCGCAGATCACGGCAGAAGAACATGCCCTCCGCCGGGTCCCACAGCCGCTCGACGAGCGCCGCCGTGAGCCGCTCCGCGCGTGCGTGCCGGGCCGTCCCGGTCGCGCCCAGCTCGTGCGCGATGCGCGCGAGGGCGTGCTCGGAGGCGATGAGCAGCGCGTTGAAGGCGGGATCCTCGACGGCGAACTCCGCGCCCCCGGCGCCGCCCCCGCCCCCCGCACCGGACGCGTTCTCGTAGCCGCCGCCCGGCTTCCGCCCGTCCTGCGGCCTGCTGCCCTCGTCCCGCCCGCCCTGCTCCCGGCCGCCCTGTTCCCGACCGTCCTGCTCCCGGCCGCCCTGTTCCCGGCCGCCCTGCGGTCGGCCGTCGAGGTGTCCGCCGTCCCGTACCCGGCCGTCGCCGTGTCCGCCGTCCCGCGCCCCGCCTTCGCCGTACGCGCTGTCGCGCACTCCGCCGTCGCGGTATCCGCCGTCCCGGTACTCCGTGGCCAGCCGCACGTACCGCCCGTAGTCCAGGTCCGTCGGACGGTCCTCGGGCGCCCCGTGGTCGAGGTCGGCGCGCCGGAACGAGCGGGCCGGGGCCGGGGCGACCCGGGAGAGCGGCGCGTCCCAGCTCGGCGCGTTGTCCATGCCCTGCTCCCACGGATGGACGACGGACACCAGCCCGCCCCCGCCCAGGTCGCGCCGGTGCAGCAGATAGCGGTGCCAGGCGGCCAGCCGGGGGTACACCCGGGTGAGGAAACCGCGGGCGCGCGAGAGTCCCGGATCGGCGCAGTGCACCAGCCAGGCCGCGAGCGCGTGCACCGGTGGCTGCACGATGCCGGAGGTCTGTACGGTGCGCGGGGCGCCCGCAGCGCGCCCCGCGGTCGAGGAGCGCCAGAAGTCCGGGCTCGGGAAGTACGCGTCGAGCGGCACGGAGGGGTTGAACACGATGTGCGGGATGCGCCCGTCGCCCCACTGGGCGTCCAGCAGCGTCTCCAGCTCCGTCTGCGCCCGGCGCGGCGAGACGTGCCGCAGGCCGATGGCGATGAAGGCCGAGTCCCAGGACCACTGGTGCGGGTACAGACCGGGTGAGGGAACCGTCGACGTACCCGTCCAGTTGCCCGCCAGCACGCTCGCCGCCCTACGGCGCAGAGCGGCGAGGTGCGGAATGCCGGGTGCCGGGGCCCCGAGGTGCGGCGGACCCGGCGGACCCGCCGGATCGTATGCAACGGCGTACTCCGCCGGGCGGGCGATGAGCTGGGCGGTGCGATCCACTCGGGGCTCCCCGAAGACGACAAGGCCGACCGGTTCGGCAGTGGCTACCATAGGGTTACGTCTATTTAACACGCAAAACTCAATATGTAATGCAGGCTTGAGAAACACAAGGGGGTGCGCATGACGGGACGAGGCCAGGCCAGCTCCGGAGATCTGCTCGAACTGGTGCGCAGGGGACGGGCGACGACACGTGGTGCCCTCCAGCAGGCCACCGGCCTCTCCCGCGCCACCGTCGGCCAGCGCCTGGACCGGCTCTTCCGCGCCGGCTGGCTGCGCGAGGGGGCCGGCGGCCCGGTCGACTCCCCGCTGGGCGGCCGTCCCTCGATCACCCTGGAGTTCGACGACGCCCACGCCGTCGTCCTGGCGGCCGACCTGGACACGCGGCACGCGCGCGCGGCCGTGCTGACGCTGACCGGGGAGATCCTGGCCGAGCACGGCGGCACGCTGGTCATCGAGGACGGGCCGGACGCGGTGCTCGGCGAACTGGGCGGCTGGTTCGCCGAGTTGCTGGAGAAGGCGGGCCACCGGCCGGACGAGGTGTGCGGCATCGGACTCGCCGTGCCCGGCCCGGTCGACAGCGAGACCGGCCGGGTCGTCCAGCCGCCGATCATGCCCGGCTGGGACGGCTACGACATAAGGGGCCGGCTGTCCCGTGCCTTCACCGAACGGACGGCGGGCGGGAGCGCGGGCGGATACGGCGGCGCGGTCGCGGTCCCCGTCCTCGTCGACAACGACGCGAACCTCATGGCGTACGGCGAGCAGCGCACCGGATACGCCGACTGCACGGCGTTCGTGCTGGTCAAGGTATCGACAGGCATAGGCGCGGGGGTCGTGGTCGGCGGCTCGATCTTCCGCGGCATCGACGGCGGGGCCGGCGACATCGGGCACATCCGGGTGGGCGCGGAGGCGCTGTGCCGCTGTGGTTCCTACGGCTGTCTCGCGGCGGTCGCCAGCGGTGGCGCCGTGGCACGGAGGCTGGCGGAGTCGGGTGTCCCGGCGTCCTCGGGATCGGATGTGCGCGACCTGCTCGCCGCCGGTCACCCGGAGGCGGCCGCCCTGGCCCGTGAGGCCGGGCGCCGGGTCGGGGACGTACTGGCGACCGTCGTGACGCTGCTCAACCCCGGGGTTCTGATGATCGCCGGAGATCTGGCCGGAACCGCCTTCCTGACGGGCGTGCGCGAGTTGCTCTACCAGCGCGCGCTGCCCCGCTCCACGGCCCACCTCGATGTGGTGACCTCGCGGCTGGGGGAGCGGGCGGGCCTGGTGGGAGCGGGTGCGCTGGTCGTGGAGCACCTGTACGCGCCGGAGCGGGTCGAGGAGCGGTTGCTGGCGCTCGGGGTGTGAGGGACGCTCGTGTGACGGGACTCCCGGGAACCCCCGGGAGGCTCGTGTGACGAGCAGGTTTCCATCCCTGGGCGGGTCTTCGGGTGCGTCCGCATCGTGAAATCGGGGCGTCCGCACAAGGCTGATTCCAGCGTGATTCTCGCCACCCCTGAGGGGGGTAGTGCTCAGATGAGCGAATCCGGAGCGACTGCACTTCTCCAAGGGGTGGCACTCAGTGCCACCCCTTGATCGTTCATCGATCGAAATCAATCGTGCCGCACAGTGCTCATCTGAGCGTAATATGGGGCATGTGAGAGGCCGTCGGGAGGTGCTTGCGTTCAAGAAGTGAAAACATCGGCGGCCGTGCGCTTGCCAAGCCTTGACTTTCGATCCGCTGGCGGACGGTTGGTTACGGGCACATGACGCGCGAGTGGACGTACCCAGGAGCCTTCGATCTGGGTATGTTCCTGGCCGTCAGGGCAGCCACCGAGTCCTCGAGGAGTCGAGACCCGTGTCGGAAAACAAAGATCTCCAGGTAGCCGAGCAGGCCGCGACCGTTGAGGGCGTGAAGTTCGTCTACGACTTCACCGAGGGCAACAAGGAGCTCAAGGATCTCCTCGGCGGCAAGGGCGCGAACCTCGCCGAGATGACCAACCTGGGCCTTCCGGTCCCTCCCGGCTTCACCATCACCACCGAGGCCTGCAAGGTCTACCTCGACAGCGGCGAGGAGCCGGCGGCACTGCGTGACGAGGTGAGTGCGCACCTCGACGCGCTGGAGCAGCGCATGGGCAAGAAGCTCGGCCAGGCCGACGACCCGCTGCTGGTCTCGGTCCGCTCCGGCGCCAAGTTCTCGATGCCCGGCATGATGGACACGGTCCTCAACATCGGCCTCTCCGACAAGTCGGTCCAGGGCCTCGCCAAGCAGGCCGGCGACGACCGCTTCGCCTGGGACTCCTACCGCCGCCTGATCCAGATGTTCGGCAAGACGGTCCTCGGCGTCGAGGGCGAGCTCTTCGAGGACGCGCTGGAGGCCGCGAAGACCGCCAAGAAGGTCACGGTCGACACCGAGCTGGAGGCGTCCGACCTCAAGAAGCTGGTCACCAAGTTCAAGCGGATCGTCAAGACCGAGGCCGGCCGCGACTTCCCGCAGGACCCGCGCGAGCAGATGGACCTCGCCATCCATGCGGTCTTCGACTCCTGGAACACCGACCGCGCCAAGCTCTACCGCCGCCAGGAGCGCATCCCGGGCGACCTGGGCACGGCCGTCAACGTCTGCTCGATGGTCTTCGGCAACCTGGGCCCCGACTCGGGTACCGGCGTGGCGTTCACCCGCGACCCCGCCTCCGGCCACCAGGGCGTGTACGGCGACTACCTCCAGAACGCCCAGGGCGAGGACGTGGTGGCGGGCATCCGCAACACCGTCCCGCTCGCCGAGCTGGAGTCGATCGACAAGAAGTCGTACGACCAGCTCATGCAGATCATGGAGACGCTGGAGAACCACTACAAGGACCTCTGCGACATCGAGTTCACCATCGAGCGCGGTCAGCTGTGGATGCTCCAGACCCGCGTCGGCAAGCGCACGGCGGGCGCGGCCTTCCGCATCGCCACCCAGCTCGTCGACCAGGGCCTGATCGACGAGGCCGAGGCGCTCCAGCGGGTCACCGGCGCCCAGCTCGCCCAGCTGATGTTCCCGCGCTTCGACGACGAGGCGAAGGTCCAGCAGGTCGGCCGGGGCATCGCGGCGTCGCCGGGCGCGGCGGTCGGCAAGGCGGTCTTCGACTCGTACACGGCCGTCAAGTGGTCCCGCTCCGGTGAGAAGGTCATCCTGGTCCGCCGTGAGACCAACCCCGACGACCTGGACGGCATGATCGCGGCCGAGGGCATCCTGACCTCGCGCGGCGGCAAGACCTCCCACGCGGCCGTGGTGGCCCGCGGCATGGGCAAGACCTGTGTCTGCGGTGCCGAGGAACTCGAGGTCGACACCAAGCGCCGCCGGATGACGGTCCCCGGCGGTCACGTGGTGGAGGAAGGCGACCTGATCTCGATCGACGGGTCGTCGGGCAAGGTCTACCTGGGCGAGGTCCCGGTGGTCCCGTCCCCCGTCGTGGAGTACTTCGAGGGCCGGATGCACGCGGGCGCCAACGACGCCGACGAACTGGTCGAGGCGGTCCACCGGATCATGGCCTTCGCGGACCGGAAGCGCCGCCTCCGGGTCCGGGCCAACGCGGACAACGCCGAGGACGCGCTGCGCGCCCGCCGCTTCGGCGCCCAGGGCATCGGCCTGTGCCGTACGGAGCACATGTTCCTCGGCGACCGTCGTGAGCTGGTCGAGCGCCTGATCCTCGCGGACACGGAGACCGAGCGCGAGGAGTCGCTGAAGGCACTCCTGCCGCTCCAGAAGCAGGACTTCGTGGAGCTGTTCTCCGCGATGGACGGTCTCCCGGTCACGGTCCGGCTCCTGGACCCGCCGCTGCACGAGTTCCTGCCCGACATCACCGAGCTGTCGGTCCGGGTGGCCCTGGCGGAGTCCCGTCAGGAGCCCCACGAGAACGAACTCCGGCTCCTCCAGGCCGTCCACCGTCTGCACGAGCAGAACCCGATGCTGGGCCTGCGCGGCGTACGCCTCGGCCTGGTCATCCCCGGCCTGTTCACCATGCAGGTACGGGCGATCGCCGAGGCCGCCGCCGAGCGCAAGACGGCGAAGGGCGACCCGCGCGCGGAGATCATGATCCCGCTGGTCGGCACCGTCCAGGAGCTGGAGATCGTCCGCGAGGAGGCCGACCAGGTCATCGCGGAGGTGGAGGCGGCGACCGGCGTCCAGCTGAAGCTCTCGATCGGCACGATGATCGAGCTGCCGCGCGCCGCGCTGACCGCCGGTCAGATCGCCGAGGCGGCGCAGTTCTTCTCCTTCGGCACGAACGACCTGACCCAGACGGTGTGGGGCTTCAGCCGCGACGACGTCGAGGCCTCCTTCTTCACGGCCTACCTGGAGAAGGGCATCTTCGGCGTCAGCCCGTTCGAGACGATCGACCGGGACGGCGTGGGCTCCCTGGTGAAGCTGGCGGTGGAGGCCGGCCGCGCCACCCGCCCCGACCTCAAGCTGGGCGTCTGCGGCGAGCACGGCGGCGACCCGGAGTCCGTCCACTTCTTCCACGAGGTCGGACTCGACTACGTCTCCTGCTCGCCGTTCCGGATCCCGGTGGCGCGGCTGGAAGCGGGCCGGGCGGCCTCGCAGTCGACGGGCAGCGACCACCGCTGACGCCCCGATAACCCCGGAGCCGCCGCCGGTCCCCGACCCTCACCGATCGGCGACGGCCCCGGCGCACCACGGAGGACGGCACCCTGTGCGGGGGTGCCGTCCTCTCGCGTTCTCTTCCCGCGCGTTCTCTTCCCGCGCGTTCTCTTCCCCGCCATCCGCCTGCGCGGTCCGCCTGCGCTGATCAATTCACGCAGGTCAATGCGGCACTCCTAATGAATACCAAGGAAAATACAAGGTTTTCACAGCATGTTTTCGCGCATTGAATTCTGAGTTTTCTCTTCGGGTCCTGACGGTGCGTGTTAAGTTCCTTCTCGTCGGGCGGCGGGATCGCTCAGGGTGACGACTCTGATCCATGACCCGCTCGTGCGGAATTCCCCTCCCGTGCAGATGCCGCAAACTCAGAAGGAGTCGCTATGAGCTTCAGGGTGATTGCACCGCTCGGCCCCCGGCGGAACGCGGACGCGAATGCGAACGCCAACCCGAACCCGAATCCCGGTCAGGTTCCGCCGCCTGCCCAGCAGTCGAGGCGCCGTCGTCCGCGTCCCGGTGAGCCCGCGCCCCAGCGCCCCGGCTTCTGACCGAGAAATACCTGGGGAAAGGGGAGGGCCGTCGGTGTTCCGGCGGCCCTCCCGCCGATCGGGTGAAGCCATGGAAGCAATGTGCGCCCGGTCGAATGTGAGGGGAGAAATATGCGTGCGCCCGAGAAGTATTCAGGGACCGATTATCCTCGGCATATCCCACCGGGTATGGAACTGTCCGCATACGGCTTACCGATAGCCCGGAACACCGGTGACGACGCTCCCGGTGGCGAGGCTCCCGGGGACGACACTCTCGGTGACGGCGACGGCACGCCCCCGGCGCCCCCCACCCTCTCGCCCCGCGCCGCCTTCCGCCGTTTCTGGCCCATGACCAAGGGGCTGCGCCGCTGGCTCGTGGGTGTCTGGCTCTGCACCGTGCTGGGCGCGCTCGCGGAGACCGCCGCGATCCTGCTGTTCGGCGACCTCACCGACAACGCGCTCCAGAAGGGCTCACTGGACGCCTTCTGGTCCCCGGCGGCCCAGTGGCTCGGCATCGCCGTGGTGGGCGCGGCCGTCGGGTACGCGGGCGGCTCCCTCGCCGTCTGGGTGTCGGAACGGTTCGTGATGCGCCTGCGCGAGCACGTCTTCGACCATGTGCAGAAACTGCCCCCGCACTTCTTCCAGCGCCACCGCCAGGGAGACCTCCTCTCCCGGCTGACCGGCGACGTCGAGGCGATCGAGCAGATGGCCGTCTCCGGGCTGATCGGCACGGCGTCCGCGTTGTTCAGCGCCGTCTTCTACGCGGCGGCGGCGTTCTGGCTGCGCTGGGAACTCGCGGCGGCGACCTTCCTCCTCGCCCCTCTCTTCTGGCTGGCCGCCCGGAGGTTCGCCGCCGGTGTCCGGTCCGTGGCACGCGAGGGCCGGGTCGCCGACGGCGCGGTCACCTCGGTGGTGGAGGAGTCGCTCGGCAACCTCGTCCTCACCCAGGCGTACGGCCGCCAGGACGCCGAGCGCCGCCGGCTGAGCCGGGAGGCCACGGCGTGGTTCCGGGCCGCCGTCCGCTCGGCCCGGCTCAACCAGGCGTACGGGCAGCTCGTCCAGGTCATCGAGACCGTGTGCGTCCTGGCCGTGATCGGCATCGGGGTCTGGGAGATCTCCGAGGGTCAGATGACGCTCGGGCAACTGCTCGCCTTCGCCGCCCTCCTCAGCTACCTCTACCCGCCCATCCGCAGTCTCGCCCAGCTCGGCCTCCTGATCTCCGGCGCCACCGCCGGCGCCGAACGGCTCGTCGAGGTGCTGGACACCCGGCCCGCCGTCGCGGACCGCGCCGGCGCCACCCGGCGGGAGACCGGACGCCCCGACGGCGTCGTCGAGCTGCGCGACGTCTCCTTCCGCTATCCGGGGGCGCCGACCGCGGCCCTCGAATCGCTGACCTTCACGGCGCGGCCGGGAGAACTGGTGATCATCACCGGCCCGAGCGGCGCGGGCAAGTCCACGGTCTCCAAACTCCTCCTCCGCTTCTACGACCCCGACGCCGGCTCCGTCCTGCTGGACGGCACCCCGCTGCACGACTTCCCGCTCGAGCGGCTGCGCGAGTACGTCACGCTGCTGCCGCAGGAGACCCTGGTCCTGCACGACACGGTCCGCGCGAACATCGCCTGCGGCCGGCCCGGCGCGAGCGACCACGCCATCGAGGAGGCGGCCCGGGCGGCCGACGCGCACCAGTTCATCACCGCGTTGCCCGAGGGGTACGACACCTGGATCGACCCCAACTCCGCACGGCTGTCCGGCGGCCAGCTGCAGCGCCTCGCCATCGCGCGGGCCGTGCTGCGCGACGCGCCGGTCCTCGTCCTCGACGAACCGACCACCGGACTGGACGCGATCGCCACGCGCCGTATCGTCGAACCGCTGCGCCGGCTCATGGCGGGCCGCACCACGATCATGATCACGCACGACCTCAACCTGGCGCCCGACGCCGACCGCATCCTCGTCGTCGACCGCGGCCACCTGGTGGAAACGGGCCGCCACGAAGCCCTCCTCACCCACGCCGGCACCTACGCCCACCTCCACGGCTCCCAAACCCTCACCTGGGCGGCGTCCTGACCTGCCGGCCCAGCTGCCGTCACATGCGATCAACAACGGCGTGATCGTTCAGCTGGGCGCAGTCTCGGTCTGCAGGTCCGCGAAGCGTCCTACCTGCCCAAACTGACCATCGCCACAACGGCAGCCCTCCCGGCCCCAGCAGACGGAACCCTGACCTTGACTGTCGACGACGCCCCGACCGACCCTGCGGCGGGGACAACCTATGCGGGGTCTCTGGTGGTCAAGAAGGCAAGGCAGGGCTGAGGCGAGGGTACGAAGTAGCGGCGCCCGCCCTTCACCGGTCGACGGCGCTGGCGCATCGAGGAGGACGGCGTCTTGTGCGGGGGAGCCTTCTCGCGCGTTGGCGCGAGGTGTCTGAATTTCGATCACCTGATGTGGTGGTGAATGGACGAGTGAAGGTTTCAGCACGTTAGGTTTCCACTACTTTCTGTGATTACCGGTGGTCGTTGGGGTTGCTGGGGCATGCAGAGGGGTCTAGGGATGAAAAGGGCTGTTGTCGGCGCACTGGCGTTCGGACTGTTTCTCGTGGGGGCGGGAAGTGCGGTCGCGGACTCCTGGCGCGACATCAAACTCACGACGACCACGGGTGCTGTCTTCGAGGGTGCGGAGTACCGGTTCAATCCGCCGGAGCGAAACCACGGCTCCTTCGAGTGGCGAGGGAATCTGCGGGACGACGACTTCGGGGATGGGCACAACATCTACCTGCAGGTTCGAGTCGAAAGCCACGGATGGGTCCGCTACAACGGGAAGCAGCGGCAGAGCGTGCGCCTGCATCACTCGAACTGGGACGGGGCGCAGCGGTACACCGACAACGCTGAGATTCGGGTCTGCCGTAACCGCGGGAGCCTGCATCCGGACAACTGCTCCCCTACCCGGAAGTTCTCGGTCACTCGCTAGCAGCCTTCTGTACTCCACAGCCCAGGTGTCCGCATCTGGGCTCCCTCTCGTCATAGAGGAACCAACATCAACACGTCAGAAGTTCTGTCTGCCAAGGGTGTCGACCTCTTCTACGGTGAGACGCCCGCTGTCCGGCACGCCGACATCAGTCTTCGCCGTGGCGAAGTCGCGGCGATCACCGGGCAGAGCGGATCCGGTAAGTCTTCGTTGCTGTACTGCCTCGCCGGGGTCCTGCCCGTGGCGCGCGGGGAGGTCCGCTTTGAGGGGCGCGCCCTCGGTGAACTCGATGACGAGGCACTCAGCGCGCTGCGCCGTGAGCGCTTCGGATTCGTTTTCCAATACGGCGAACTCCTCCCTGAGCTGACCCTAGAGGAGAACGCCGCTCTGCCGCTGCGCCTGGCCGGGCAGCGCAAGGCGGAGGCGCTAGCCGTTGCTGGCGAGGTTCTCAGCCGGTTGGGTCTTTCCGATTTGCGGCAGCGGCGCCCTTCGCAGGTGTCCGGAGGGCAGAGTCAACGCATCGCCGTAGCAAGGGCGTTGGTGCATCAGCCCGCTGTGGTGTTCGCCGATGAGCCGACGGGTTCACTCGACAGCGCCAACTCCACGACCGTACTGGATGAGTTTCTGTCACTTGCGCGTTCCCAGGGGACGGCGGTAGTGCTCGTCACGCACGATGCCCAAGTGGCCTCCCGAGCCGACAACCGGTACACGATGCGCGACGGTGTTCTTTCGGTCCTAGATCGGGAGTCGAAATGAAAGAACTCCTTTTGGGCCTGCGGCTCTTGTCGCGCAGTGGGAGAGGAAACCGCGTGCGCTTCCTCCTCATGGCCGGAGGCAGTGCGATCGGTGTGTGTTGCCTGGCCATGGTGCTCGCGATTCCAGCGATCCTGGCCACTCAGGACGGACGCAAAGCGGCGCGTGAGGCAGATTGTCGCCGCGATGATCGCCGGGTCTGTATCGACTCTGACAGGGCTCCTCTTGAGCTCGACCTAACGGACCCGTACGGCTCTCGGCCCATGATCCGCATCTTTCATGCGCCGGGCGCCATCACCATCGCTCCTCCGCCAGGGCTGAGAAAGCTTCCGTCTCCTGGCGAAGTATTCGTGTCCCCAAAACTGCACGAGGAGCTAAGGAAAGAGCCGGGCCTCGCCCAACTGGTGCCGGGGCGCGAACAGGGCCTCATTGGCGCTCAAGGGCTTGCCCATCCTGACGAGCTGTACGCGTACATCGGCGTCAGCCGCGATCAGCTGAAGGATGGACATGCCGTGACTTCCTACGGGAGGTCGTATACGCATGACGAGACAGTGGAGCCCTCGACGCTGGATATCGTGCGCTTCACGCTGGCGGGCGTCGTACTGCTCCCATTGGCTGTCTATCTGTCGGTGTGCGCACGGTTGTCGGCTGCGGCTCGCGCTCGTCGACTCGCAGCCCTTCGGCTGCTCGGATTGAGTAAGAAGGGCGTTCAGCGGGTCAATGCGGCTGAGACGGTCGCTGCGGCGCTGCTCGGAGCGGTGTTCGGTCTGGGTATCTATGCGGTGGTCAATCAACTCATCTCCCGCGTGGGCCTTCCTGGCTTTCGGTGGTACCCATCGGACGGGTCGCTGTCCCTCTCTAGCGCTCTAATCTGCCTGATTGGTTGTCCGGCGCTCGCCTGGTTCGCAGGATCGGTCGGAGCCAGGAAAGCTGCGGCGAACCCGTTGGCTGTGCGGCGCGGTGCGGTTGAGAAGCCGCCTGCCAGGTGGGGATTGCTTCCGCTCCTGCCAGGTCTGGGTGTCATCACTGCGTATTGCGTGGCTGGCGCTACAGGGCACGAGCCTCGGGATTCCTCTCTCTCGTCGCTCTTGATGCCGCTCGCCGTCGTTTCAGTGGGCGTCGGGCTCGTGCTGGCGCTTCCGATTCTCTCTCGGACCTTGTCCCGGTCGGTGGCTCGTACCAGCCGTTCCCTTCCTCTCGGCCTGGCAATGCGGCGCAACGAGATGGAACCGGGTGGGGCCCTGCGGGTTGCGACCGGCCTGATCCTGTTGGTCTACGCGGCATCGCTCGCGCAAGGCGTGCTCATCGAGCTCGACCAAGTGACAAAGAATAGTTCGCCTGTTCAGCCCTATGTCCTGCCCCTTGAGGGTATTTCCGAAGAGAAGCAGCGAGCTTTCGAAGAAGTGGCGGGCGTCAGAGGTCACTTCGTTCGAATGAATTCATGGTGGGATCACAGCAGTGACGATTGGCCTCATACCCTGAGCATGGTTGTCGCAAATTGCGATCAACTGCGCAAGATGGTGCCGACGGCGCACGGTTGTCTGAACGGACGCTCTGTTCGACTTGTGAGCGATGGCCAGATTTATGACGAGGACAGCAGGCCGGGCTCTGTCTTTCCGTTCCTGCTGCATGACAGCAAGGGCCAGAAGCAGTTCCTGAAGGTACGGGTACCTGAGCGGACGCTTAAATATCAGGACGATGATGGAGAGGCTCTAGTCGATAGCGGAGAGATGTTTGTCCCGCCTTCTTCTCTCCCTGCGGGCTTTCGCCCTGATTCCGCAACACTAGTCCTCCTCAGCAGCTCAGCGCCCGAAACTGTGCGCTCGGTCCTCGACGGTCTTGGCGGAGTCGATCCCACCGCCCAAGTCGAGACTCCCGGCGTAGTGGTTACCGCCCTTCAACAGATCACCGTGGTCAAGACGATCCTCGCCATGGGTATGGTGCTCGGTCTCATCATCGGTGTAGCCGCTTACCTTGTGGCTGCCACTGACCGCGCGGTCGAACGTCGGCCTCAGGTGACTGCCCTGTCTCTGCTCGGTGCCAGGCCTCGGACGTTGCGGGCTGTGCAGGTGGCGCAAGTTGTGTTGCCGCTTGCGGTGGGCTTGGTGTTGGCGGTCGTTGCCGGGAAAGCGGCCGAGTCCAGTTACCTGGTCACCGGTGGTGGCGAGGTTTTCTGGGACGGGGCTGGTGTGCCGTTGCTGTTGGCCTGCGCTCTAGGCGTGGTGGCGGTCGCCGCCGTCGGGTCCCTGCCGCTGATCGGTCGGCGTATCGATCCGGAGTTGATTCGGCGCGATTGACGGGTGGCGGTCGGATGTGGATGCGGGCGGCACCCTGTGTGAGGGTGCCGCCCTTTGTTGTGGTGGTGGGGGGTCAGGGCTTCGGCAGGGTGGACAGCCAGGTGGTCAGGAGGTGGTTGGTTTGTTCGGGGTGTTCCTGTTGGAGCCAGTGGCCGCAGTCTTCGAGGATGTGGGACGAGGAGAGGCCGGGGAGGGTCGTGGGGAACGCTTCGATCGCGGCGGCCAGCCAGGTCGTGGAGGCGTCGAGGGCGCCGCCGATGAACAGGGACGGCTGGGTGATCGGGGCGCCGTTGAAGGGCGTGAGATCCGCCCAGTCGCGGTCCATGTTGCGGTAGCGGTTCAGGGCGCCGGTCAGGCCGGTTCGCTCGAACTCCTCCGCGTAGACGTCGAGATCCGCCTCGGTGAGCCAGGCGGGCAGCGCCCCGGTGGGGAAGCGGTCGCGCAGCTTTCCGCCCCGGGTGACGAAGTGGGGGTCGGGGGAGCCCGCCGCCGGCATGGTGTCCGCGGACAGGGCGGCGTAGAAGCCCGCGAGCCAGCCTCGTACGTCGGGCTCGATCTCCGCCTCGGCGCGGCCGGGTTCCTGGAAGTAGGAGACGTAGAAGTCCTCCTCCCCGCCCGTCCCGCCCGTCGCACCCGTCCCGCCCATCTGAGCGAAGACCTCGCTCGGCAGCGGTCCGCCCGGTGGGGTGTAGGGGACGCTCAGCAGACCCACCGCGTGGAAGACGTCCGGGCGCAGCAGGGCGGAGTCGGCCGCGATCGTCGCACCCCAGTCGTGACCGACGATCACCGCGGACCGTTCGCCCAGGGCCTGGACGACCGCGGCGTTGTCCTCCACCAGTTCCCGCATGCGGTACGCGTCCGTGGCACGGGGTTTGGAGGAGCGGCCGTAGCCGCGGACGTCGAGGGCGGCCGCGCGGTACCCGGCCGCGGCCAGCCCCGGCAACTGGTGGCGCCAGGAGTACCAGGACTCGGGGAAGCCGTGCACGAGCAGGACCAGGGGGCCCTCACCCTGCTCCACCACGTGGACACGGCCTGCGGGCGAGGGGACCAGGCGGTGTTTCACGTCGTTCGCGGTCTGCTGCGACATCGACCCTCCGAGACTTGAGATCGTCCATCGGTTCCGAGGGTGCGGTCCCGGCACGCAAGTCGCGAGTTCTGTTGCCGGTTCGGCAAACGCCGGCGGTCGCCGGGCGTACCGGGTCCACGACTCCGGCGGCGGCTCGCGCCTTCGTTCCCTGTTCCCCTATTCGCAGCCCACGCCGTCGCCGTCGCGGTCCAGGTGGCGCCCATAGCCAGGGTCGCCCACGCGGACCGGAGCGGCGCCGGCCGCGCGGGCGGCCGTGCAGTTGGCGTAGTAGGCACTTCCGGAGTCGGCGGAGTCGGCGGAGTCGGCGGAATCGGCTGAGCTGTCGGACTCGTCGGATCCGGAGTCGGCCTCGTTCGCCGCCGCCTTCGCCGTGACCGTCTTCGTCACCTTCACCGTCTCCGTCGCCGTGGCGGTCACCGTGCCCGCCGGCTCGGGGACGGCGGTCTCCGTCGTCGTGGTCGTCACGGTCACCGTGGGCTGCGGTTCGGCGGACGTCGGCTTCGCCTCCGTCGTGGTGCCGCCGTCGGCTCCGCCGATGCCCGCGCCGAGGAACAGGGCCAGGGCGAGGGCGGGCAGGACGTATCTCTTCCTGGCCCACCGGGGGGTGGGGTTCTGGGTGGGCGCGGTGGTGTACGGGTTGCTCATGTATGTCCCCCGAGCTGTGGTGTGAGGGGACGACGGTATGGCCGTTTTGCATGAGGTGTGGGAGGAGTGGCCGTTCTGTGACTTTCTGTGCGCATCGCCCCGGTCGCCGGGGAGGGGCGGGGGCGGGGGCGGCACCCTCGCTCGTCGAGTGCCGCCCCCGGCCCCCCGGCCCCCCGTCAGGCCGGACGGTTCGTCAGATCGAGACCGCTACCGCCGTGAAGGTCGTCTCCGGGAGCTGTGGGCTGGTGAAGCGCGCGTTGACCAGGTAGAGGCGGTCGCCGTAACGGGCGGCCGTGGTGGGGACGTCGAAGCGGGGGTCGGTGATGGTGCGGGTGAGCGTGGCGGTGGTCGCCGTGCGGTCCAGGGACCAGACGCTGATCAGGTTCAGACGGTTCTGGACCACGTACAGCGTGCGGCCGATGCGGTAGAGGCCGTCGCCGTTCACCACGTCCGACGCGCCGACCAGGGTGATCCTCGTGGCGTGACCGGTCCTGAGGTTCACGTTGTACAGCTCGCCGGGTGTGCTCTTGACGACGATCAGACCCCGGCCGTCCGGTGTGCCGACGATCCCGTTGGCGTTGTTCACGTCGGGGAGCTGGACCCAGTCGCCGATGAGCGGAAGGGCGCGGATCTCGCCGTCGGTCCGGCCGCGCGGGACGCCGTACAGCACGGCGTCCCGTGAGTCGGTGAACCAGGCCCGGTCGCCGAGCAGGGTCACGTCGTTGATGAAGTGGCCCGCGGCCGGGCTGAGTCGGTGGGTCGTCAGCAGCTCGCCGGTGCGGGAGTCGATCACGCGCGCCACTCCCGTGCTGCCCGCCACGTACAGCAGGCCGTCGTGGTCGAGCTTCAGGCCGACCGACACCTGGCCGGTGCCGCCCGCGTACAGGACCGTGCCCTCGCCGGTGCGCAGGTCGGTGCGGAGGATGCCGCCGTTGGCGCGGGATCCCTGGTAGGCGTACGGCTTGCCGCCGATGGCGATGCCCTCGGGGAGCCAGCCGTCGGGGAGGGAGTACTCGGTCGGCCAACCCGCCTCACCGGTACGGGACTTGGCGGCATCGGAAGGGGAGGGGGCCGCGGTCGCGGCGGGGACCGCCGCGGCCGTCAGGGTGAGGGCGGCCAGGGCCGCGCCGCCGAGGACGGTGCGGCGGGACGGGGTGGGGGCGGGCGTGGGGGTGGGAGCGGGGGTCATGGTTACGTGCCTCCGTGAGTGGGGTGCGGGCGGCGAACGGCGTAACTCTGCGAACGGTGTGATCTCCTAACGGTGTGACTCTGCCAACCGTGTGACTCCGCGTACGGCGTGACACGGCGAACCGTGGCCATGCCGGGTGGGGCGGTGGCCGCCGGTGTGCGGTCTCACTCCGCTGGGACTTCGTTGGCGAGTAACGAGCCGCCGCCCGGCCGCGTTCCTCCGTTCTGCTGTCGAGTTCCTGTCAATCCTGGCCCGCAAGCCGAAGTGCCTGCCCAGGCGTCCCTATGCCCGGAACGGCCCCTTCACCTCGTAGGTGATCCCGCCCGACGAGCTGCCGCTCGTACCGCGCTGGCTGGAGAAGTACAGACGGGTGCCGTCCGGGGAGAAGGCCGGGCCCGTGATCTCGGAACCCGACTGGCCGTCGATGCGCAGGAAGGGCGCGACCACGTCGTCGGGGGTGATGAGGCAGATGTCCATGGTGCCGCCGTCCTCCGCCACGAACAGGTCGCCGGAGGCGGAGCCCGTGACGTTGTCCACCCCGGTGAGGGGGGCCGTGCCGGACGTCACCAGCGAGTCGTCGTAGGCGAGTTCGATCGTCTGGGCGGCCGCGTTGTACTGCCAGACCCGGTTGTCGCCCTTCGTCGTGAACCAGCAGGTGTCGTCGGCGTAGTGGCAGCCCTCGCCGCCGTTGAAGCGCTTGGCGCCGGAGACCTGGTTGCGGGTGGCGGTGGCGCCGGTCGGGTCGGGCACCGGGGACCAGGTCACGGGGCCGCTCGTGGCCGTGCCGGCCACCAGGACCTCCAGCGTCCCCGAGGACAGGTCGCCCCAGTTCGTCGGCCGGAAACGGTAGAAGCAGCCGTCGGTCACGTCCTCGGTCAGGTAGAGCACCTTGCGGACCGGGTCGGCGGCGGCCGCCTCGTGCTTGAAACGGCCCATCGCGTCCCGGCGGACCGCTGCCTTCGTGCCCCAGGGGTCGGTCTCGTAGACGTACCCGCGATCGACCTCCTCGCAGGACAGCCAGGTGTTCCACGGGGTCTTGCCGCCCGCGCAGTTCTGGCGGGTGGCGGAGAGGATGCGGTACGCGGCCGTGATCGTCCCCGTCGCGGAGAACTTCACCGCGCTCGCACCGCCCGACGGGTTGATCTCCGAGTTGGAGACATAGATCCAGCCCGTGCCGTCCGTGTAACAGGCCCCGCCGTCAGGGGCGTTGTGCCAGGCGTACGAGGTCCCGGACACCGTCTGGCCGGAGCGGGCGATCACCCGGCTGGTGAAACCGCTCGGGAGCCGGATGCCGTTGGCGTCGGCCGCGCCGAGCGCCCCGTACGGGCCCGCGCCGGGCTGGGCCGGGGCGGCGTAGGCGGCGCCGCGCCAGAGGGTTCCGCCGAGTACGGCGGAGGAGCCGCCGATCGCGGCCGCACGCAGGAAGGTACGACGTTCCACGCTCACTCCCAGGGGTGGTGTGGTGAACCGGCCCGTACGCCGGTCCCGGCGACGGGGTCGTTCAGGGTCGTGCGCTGCCGAACGCTAGAAGCGCAGGGTAGCTGTGTCGTGGACATGTCGTAACGGGGAGATGCGGGATGGGTGACCGGGAGCGCCGTAGGCTGCCCGTGCACACCGCGGGCCGTGCACTGCTGCCCGTGCGCACCGCGGGCCGTGCGCACCGCGGAGGGAGTACGGCCATGTCAGGCTGGAGCGCGCACGACATCCCCGACCAGGGCGGTCGCACCGCCGTCGTCACCGGGGCCAACAGCGGGCTCGGGTACGTCACCGCGCGCGAGCTCGCCCGCAAGGGGGCGCGGGTGGTGCTCGCCTGCCGCAGCGAGACGCGGGGGCGGGAGGCCGTCCGGCGGCTGCGCGAGGAAGTGCCCACTGCGAAGGCGGAGTTGCGGCGGCTCGATCTCGGCGACCTCGCCTCCGTAAGGGAGTTCGCGGACGCCCTGCCCTACGACCGGCTCGACCTGCTCGTCAACAACGCGGGCGTGATGGCGATGCCGTACGGCACCACCGCCGACGGGTTCGAGACGCAGTTCGGGGTGAACCATCTCGGGCACTTCGCCCTCACGGGGCTGCTGCTGCCCGCGCTGCTCGCCGCGGCGGACCGACCGGCCGGCGCGACGCGGATCGTGACCGTCTCCAGCATGGTCCACCTGCTCGGCAACATCGACCCGGACGATCTCAACTCCGGACGCACATACCGGCGTTGGATCGCCTACGGACGTACGAAGACCGCCAACCTGCTCTTCACGCACGAGCTGGCGCGCAGGCTCACGGCGGCCGGGGCCGAGGTCGTCGCGGCGGCCGCGCATCCGGGGTACGCGGCGACCAACCTCCAGACGGCGGGGCCCCGGGCGGAGGGGCGCCGGGTCGCCGAGCGGCTGATGGCGCTCGGCAACCGGGTCTTCGCCCAATCCGCCGAGGCGGGCGCGCTGCCCGCCCTGTACGCGGCGACCGCGCCCGGTGTCCGCCCGGACTCGTTCACCGGGCCGTCCCTCGCCATGTGGCGCGGGGCGCCGGCGCCATCGCGGCGGGCACCCTGGACCCTCGACGACCGGGTGGGGGAGCGCCTGTGGGCCGCCTCCGAGCGGCTGACCGGCGTGTCCTACGAGGCACTCAAGGGCTGAGCCCCGGCCGCTTCGCCGCTCACCTCAGGGGCCGGTTGCGGCCCGTGGAGACACGGACCCTGTCGGACCAGGCGTCGGTGGCGGTGTCCCACACCGTCACGGTGGAGTCCCTCGCTCATCGACTGCAAGACCAGCCGGTTCCCGCGCCGCACGCCGTGCAGTCCGGCAGACCCGTGGTCGCGCCCGTGCCCGCGGTCACGCCTGCCCGCGCGCGAACCCGGAGGTGTACTCGTCCGCGTACCCCTCCGAGTACCCCCGCGGATATCCCTCCGCATACCCCGGGGCGTACTCCTCCGCGTACCGCTGCGCGAAGTCCTCCGGCATCGGGGTGGTGTCCAGGTAGAACCACTCGGCGGTGGGGCCGGGAGCCGATCCGGAGGTGGCGGTGGCGGTGGCGGGCGCGGGGGCCGTCCGGCGGCGGGGCAGCGGGTCGGAGGGCTGGAGGTCGGAGGGCCGGGGGCCGTCGCCCGCCGGTGCCGGTTCCTCCTCCGCGGGCGGTCGTTGCGCCGGGCCCGGCATCAGCAGTTCCACCCGCAGGCCCTTGCCGCGTTGCTGGGCGGTGAACTCCTCCACCTGGCTGCGGCAGGCGTGGTCGAGATGGGTCACGCCGGTGAGGTCGAGCCGGATGCGGGGTCTGCCTGCCTCGGCGGCGGACTCCAGGGCCTCGATGACCTGGGGCAGTCGCAGGAAGGTCGCGTTGCCGGCCATCACCACCTTCGCGGTGTCGTCCTCGGTGTGCTGCCGGATGACCGTCTGGGACATGCGCACCGCGGCCAGCACGATGCCCGCCGCGAGGCCGATCAGGACGCCCTCCAGAAGCGCCGTCGCCACGATGACCAGGGTGGTGAGCGTCATGACGGCGAACTCGCCCCGGTCCTGCCGCCACATCTTCGGGAACTCGTCGGGAGCGAAGAGCTTCCAGCCGCTGTGTACGAGTACGCCCGCCAGGACCGAGATCGGGATCAGGGCCAGCACCTGGGGGAGCAGCAGCGCGAACGCCAGCAGCCACAGGCCGTGCAGGGTGCGGGAGAGCCGGGTCCTGGCGCCCGCCTGGACGTTCGCCGAACTGCGGGCCACCACCGCCGTGATGGGCAGGGCGCCGAGGAGTCCCGCGAGCGTGTTGCCGGCGCCCTGGGCGATCAGCTCGGGGTTGTAGCGGGTGCGCGGACCGTCGTGCATACGGTCCACCGCGGCCGCCGTGAACAGTGATTCCGCCGAGGCGATCACGGTGAAGGTCAGGATCGCGGTGATGATCCCGGCGTCCGCCAGACCCGCGAACTGCTCCGCCCCCGGTACGTCGACGGAGGCCAGCAGATTGCCCACCTGGAGCGTCTTGACGTCGACGCCCGGCAGCGCGGCGACCGTGATGCCGATGCCCACCGCGACCAGGGCCGCCGGCACCTTCTTGACCGGTCCCGGTGCCTTCTTCCACAGGAAGCTCAGGACGACCGTGACGATGCCGAGCCCGGCGGCGATCATCGCCTGCGGGTCGGCGACCGTGTCCGCGAGCAGGCCGGGGATGCCGGCCATGTTCTCCAGCGGGGTGCCGGGGGCCTTCGCGTCGGCCACCGGGTACGCCTGGCTGAACATCAGCGGCAGGCCGATGCCCGCGAGCATGCCCTGGACGACGGCCAGGGAGATCGCCTGGAAGAACCGGCCCAGTTTCACCAGGCCGAGGACGATCTGGAGGAGGCCCGAGAAGAGCACGATCACGCCGAGCATGGCCACGCCGTACTCCAGCACGGTCTCCGCGACCAGCGCGGCGAGACCGGCGGCCGGGCCGCTCACCTGCAGCGTGCTGCCGCGTGCCGCGCCCACCACCAGGCCGCCGATGACGCCCGAGATGATGCCCAGCTCGGGGGAGACGCCCGAGGCGACGGCCACGCCGATGCACAGCGGGAGCGCGACCAGGAAGACGACGAGGGACGCGGTGATCTCGGTGGCCAGGTCACCCTTCGGCGCAGCCGCTTTCAGGGCGGCCATCGCCGAGCCCGTCGCCGAGCCCTTCGCGGTGCCCGTTGCTGTGCCTTTCTCCGTGCCCGGCGCCGCGTCCTTCGAGGCGGCCTTCGCGGTGGTGTCCCACCCGGTCGTCGGTGTCGGTGTCGGTGCAGGCGTCGGCGCGGGCGGGCGCGTGGGCGTCGGAGGGGACATGGGCCGCGGCGGTGGCGCCGGCCGGGGCGGCGGACCGGTCAGCCCGGCCGCCTGGCCGAATGTGCGGCCCCTTCCGTCACTGGCCCCGGAGCTCCAGTCCGCGCCCGCTCCCAGGTCGGTGCCCGTGTCCCACTCTGCGCCCGGGTCCCACTCCGCGCCCGGGGCGGTGCCCGCGCCCGTTCCCCGGCCCCGGGCATGCCTGGCGTGTGCGCCGCTCATGCCGCGTGCACCCGGAACAGACCGTCCTCGTCCAGCTCGTGCACCTGCCCGGTGTGCACCTCGTAGTACCAGCCGTGCAGGCGCAGCTGCCCGGCGTCGAGACGCCGCTGCGTCGCCGGGTAACTACGCAGCACCGCAAGCTGGTTGACGACGTTCAGCTGGGCGACGTCCGGCATGGACGGGTCCTCGACGTCGCCGTCCAGGACGGGCGCCAGCCTGGGGCGGGCCAACTGGAGCCAGGCGTCCACGCCGGGAAGGGCGGACAGGTCGTCGCCGGACTTGAGGGCGCCCATCGCACCGCAGTGGGAGTGGCCGCACACCACGATGTCCTGAACGCCGAGCACCTCCAGTGCGTACTCGATGGTGGCCGCCTCTCCGGAGGCGCCCTGCCGGCCGTGCGGCGGAACGATGTTTCCCGCGTTTCGCAGCTCGAATATCTCACCGGGCCGCGCGCCCGTGATCAGTGCGGGTATCACCCGTGAGTCCGAGCAGGTGATGAACAATGCCTCGGGATATTGGCCCTCGGCCAGTCGCCGGTATTCGCCGCTTTCGAAGTCGACCCGCCGTTTGAACGAGCGGGCGCGGTCCAGCAGTGCCTTCACGGATCCTCCCAGGTCAGAGCTGGTCGGCATGGGGGTCCGACCAGTTCCTCATCACCGTAGAGGAGTCAATGCCAGGCGAAGGTTAGAGGAACACTAAACCGCCGACAAGAATGGGACAGTTTTCGTCCGGAGTTGAGCCGCTGCTCACATTGTCCGGGAGATCTGAGGCGTATTCCTGACCGTTCTTGTAGCGTGACGGATCCACGGAACACGTGAATTCGGTGCACAGGAGAGACGGGAACGCATGGGTGTACGAGTCCTGCTCATC
Source organism: Streptomyces sp. NBC_00016 (assembly GCF_045040885.1). Lineage (NCBI taxonomy): Bacteria > Bacillati > Actinomycetota > Actinomycetes > Kitasatosporales > Streptomycetaceae > Streptomyces > Streptomyces sp. NBC_00016. Next base: position 6,629,726 of record NZ_CP108304.1, read on the forward strand.
GAGGACGACCGGACGATCGCCGAGCCGCTCGTCGAGGGCCTCGGGAACTTCGGGCTGGCGGTGCGTCATGTCGGCACCGGCGGCGAGGGGTTGAGGGGGCCGTACGGCGATGTCGTCCTGCTCGACCTGGGGTTGCCCGACATCGACGGCATCGATGTCTGCCGGGGCATCCGGCAGAACTCCGACGTTCCCATCATCATCCTCAGCGCCCGGGGGGAGGAGGCCGACCGGGTGCTGGGTCTGGAGCTGGGCGCCGACGACTACCTGGCGAAGCCGTTCAGCATGCGTGAGCTAGTGGCGCGGGTGCGCGCGGTGACCCGGCGGACGCACCGAGGCCTGGCCGAGCGGGAGTTCACGGGACAGGAGCCGGTCGGCGGGGAGTCCTTCGCGCCGGCGGCCGCCGCCCCTCCCGCCTCACCGACGTCCGGGACGAGCGAAGCCTTCGGGGCGACCGGAGCCTTCGGGGCGACCGGAGCCTACGAATCGTTCGAGGCGTTCGAGGGCGCCGCGACGGTCACTGCCACAGCCGCCGCCGCCGCAGCCGCCGCCCCGGCAGCCGTCACGTCCGCCGCCCCGGCAGCCGCCCCGGCAGCCGTCACGTCCGCCGCCGGTCCCCTGGTCGTCGACCGGCGGACCCGGCAGGTGTGGGTGGGGGAGGAGGCGGTGGCCCTGACGCCCAAGGAGTTCGAGCTGCTCGCGCTGCTCACCGAGGATCCGGGGGCCGTGTACTCACGCCAGCAGATCCTCGACCGGGTCTGGGACCCGCACTACCAGGGGCCGACCAAGACGCTGGACGTCCATGTGGCCACCCTGCGAAGGAAGTTGGGCAACCCGGCCTGGATCCAGACACTGCGCGGAGTGGGTTTCCGGCTGGCGGTGCACACCTCCTCCCCGAGCGCGCGACAGCCGTACGAACCACCGGCTCCCGCCCCACCGGCCACGGCCCCACCGGCGTTCGCCCGGCCCGCTGACCCCCGGCCCGCCCATCCCCAGGGCGGCTACGAGCCGTGGGCCCACGAACCGCACGGCTACGAGCCGCACACCTACGACCAGCACTCGGCGGTCTACCGATGACCCGTCGGCTGCTGCTCAGCTATCTCACCCTCGCCGCCCTGGTCCTGCTCTGCCTGGAGATCCCGCTGGGCTTCGTGTACTCGCGAGGTGAGCGGGAGCGGGTGATCAACGCGGCGACGGACGAGGCGGAGTCGGTCTCGGCGTTCGCCTCGCTGTCCATCTCGGCGGGCCGCGCGGCGCAGGACCTGCCCGAGCGGGCCGCGCACTGCGCCGAACGCATCGGCGGCAAGGTGCTGATCGTCGACGGGAGCGGCACCCTGCTGGCCTCCTCGCATCCGCTCAACCCGAGGGAGGAGAGCGGCCTCGCCTCCTGGCCGGGCATCGCCGCCGCCCTGCGCGGTACCGCGACGGCCGACGTGCGCACCTCCACCATCGGTGGTGTGCAGTACCTGGCGGTGGCCACCCCGGTACGCCACGGCGTCGAGGAACAGGGCGCCGTCCGGATCACCGTGCCGACCCGGATGGTGTCCGAACGGGTGCACCACGTCTGGCTGTTGCTGGCCCTGGGCGGACTGGCTGCGCTCACCGCGGTGGCCGCGCTCGGGTTCGTCATCGCCCGCTGGACCGGTCGCCCGATCCGTGAACTGGAGCACGCCACCCATGAGTTGGCTTTTGGTGGCACCGCCGTCCCGGTGGCGATCACCAACGGGCCGCCGGAGGTCCGCAGTCTCGCCGCGACCTTCAACCGGACCGCCGCCCGCCTGGAACACCTGCTGGCCTCCCAGCGGGCCTTCGCCGGTGAGGCCTCGCACCAGCTGAAGACGCCCCTCGCGGCGCTGCGGCTGCGGCTGGAGAACCTGGAGAACGACATCGCCCTCAATGCGCGGGGCTCGCTCACCGCCGCGCTGACCGAGACCGACCGGCTGGCCCGGATGGTCGAGGGGCTGCTCGCGATGGCCCGGCTCGACGAGAGCGCCGTGGAACGGGAGCCGGTCGATCTGGGCCGGGTGTGTGCGGAGCGGCACCGCGCCTGGACGCCGCTGTTCGAGCAGCACGGCGTGTGGCTGGCGCTGGCGGGGGACTACGCGGGCGAGGTGCTGGCACTGCCCGGGGCCGTGGAGCAGATCCTCGACAACCTGCTCTCCAACGCCCTCAGGGTGGCGCCCCCGGGCTCCACGGTCTCCGTCGATCCGCGCCACCACACGCCCCACGAGCGCCGCTTCCCGCACCGCCACCCGCATCGGCATCCGCACCGCCCGGCCGGTCCGGGCTGGGTCGAACTGCACGTCATGGACGAGGGTCCCGGCATGACCGAGGAGCAGCGCCGGCGCGCCTTCGACCGCTTCTGGCGCGCTCCGGACGCCCCCAAGGGCGGCACCGGTCTGGGCCTCGCCCTGGTGCAGCGCCTCGCCCACGCGAGCGGTGGCGAGGTGGTCCTGCGGCCCGCGCCGCGCGGCGGCCTCGACGCGGTGGTCCGGCTCCCGGCGGTACCGGCCCGGCCCGGCGGCACCGGGAACACGGGCGGCACCGGGAACACCGGAGGCAGCGCGAACACGGTCGGCGGCGCCGGCACCGGCATCCCCGCCCAGCGTCCGGCCAGACGCCTCCAGTCCACGACACCGGGCCGGCGGTAGGCGGGGGACGATCGTCAGGCGGTGCGCACCCGGTAGGTGGCGATGCGCACCGTGTCGTCGTCCAGGCACTCCCCGCTCAGCAGGTCGAAACGCTGCTTGAGCAGCGGGGAGGCGACGAACGTGCGGCCCTCGTGGGTCCCGGTCAGACCGCGGGAGAGGACGGCCGCGCCGCCGAACGGATCGCGGTTGTCGACGGCGTACACCTCACCGGCCCGGTCCCGGAACAGGGCGACCTGGCGGCCGTCGGGCAGCAGGGCGGCCACCCCGCGGCCGGGGATCAGCTGGCTGAGGTCACAGACCGTGAACCACTGCTCCTCCAGCTGCAGTTGGACCTTGAGGTCGGTTGTCTCGAGTGCCAGGGTCATCGCTGGGCGCTCCCTTCCAGGGGACGGTGGCCGATGGACAGCAACGGCAGGTCGGGCTTGATCTGGTCGCGCTCGGGCACGAAGCCGACGACCGGGTCGGGGGTGTCGGGCGCGTTGACGAAGGACACGAACCGGGCGAGCTTCTCCGGGTCGTTGATGGTGGTCGCCCACTCGTCGGCGTAGTGCGCGACGTGGTCGGTCATCAGGGACTCCAGCTCCTCGCAGATGCCGAGCGAGTCCTCCACCACCACGTCCCGTACGTGGTCCAGCCCGCCGGGGATCCGGTCCAGCCAGGTCGAGGTGCGCTCCAGGCGGTCGGCGGTGCGGATGTAGAACATCAGGAACCGGTCGATGAGACGCACCAGTTCGGTGTCGGTGAGGTCCTGGGCGAGCAGGTCGGCGTGGCGCGGGGTGGCGCCGCCGTTGCCGCCGACGTAAAGGTTCCAGCCGTTGGAGGTGGCGATGATGCCGAAGTCCTTCGACTGGGCCTCGGCGCACTCGCGGGCGCAGCCCGACACCGCCGACTTGAGCTTGTGCGGGGAGCGCAGCCCCCGGTAGCGCAGCTCCAGGTCGATCGCCATGCGGACGGAGTCCTGGACGCCGTAGCGGCACCAGGTCTGGCCGACGCAGGACTTCACCGTGCGCAGCGACTTGCCGTAGGCGTGGCCGGACTCGAAGCCGGCGTCCACCAGCCGGGTCCAGATCAGCGGGAGCTGCTCCACCCGGGCGCCGAACATGTCGATCCGCTGGCCGCCGGTGATCTTCGTGTAGAGGCCGAAGTCGCGGGCGATCTCCCCGATCACGATCAGGCCCTCGGGGGTGATCTCACCGCCGGGGATGCGCGGGACGACCGAGTAGGAGCCGTTCTTCTGGAGGTTGGCGAGGAAGTGGTCGTTGCTGTCCTGAAGGGCCGCCTGCTCGCCGTCCAGGACGTAGCCGCTCGCGCCGATCGTCGGGGCGAGGGAGGCGATGATCGAGCCGACGGTCGGCTTGCAGACTTCGCAGCCGTCGCCGCCCCGGGCGCTGTCCCGGCCGTAGCGGTCGAGCAGGTCCTGGTAGGTGTTGATGCGCAGGGCGAGGACGATCTCGTACAGCTCCTCGCGGGTCTGCGAGAAGCAGCCGCACAGGCCCTTGTCGACCTCGACGCCGCTCGCCTCCAGCTCGGCGGTGACCAGCTGGCCGAGCACCTTGACGCAACTCCCGCAGCCGGTACCGGCCTTGGTGCACTTCTTCACCTCGGGCACGGTGGTGCAGGAGTGCTCCGTCACCGCGCCGCGGATCGTGCCCTTCGACACGTTGTGGCAGGAGCAGACGATCGCCTCGTCCGGCAGTGCGGACGGGCCGAGCTGGACGGACTCGCCGGCACCGGCCGGCAGGACCAGCGACTCGGGGGCGACGGGCGGTACGGACCCGGTGAAGGCGCGCAGGGTGCCGTACGCCTCTGCGTCGCCGACCAGGATGCCGCCGAGCAGCGTGCCGTCGCGGCCGATGACCAGCTTCTTGTACAGGCCCGAGCGGGAGTCGGAGTAGACGACGTCGAGGCAGTCCTCGGCGGTGCCGTGCGCGTCACCGAAGGACGCCACGTCCACACCGAGCAGCTTCAGCTTGGTGGAGAGGTCGGCGCCGGTGAAGGTCAGCTGCTCGGACTCGTCGGCGGCGATCGTCGCGGCGACCGTGATGGCCTGCTCGTAGCCGGGGGCCACCAGGCCGTACACCCGGCCGTCGGCGGCCAGCGCGCACTCGCCGATCGCGAACACGTGCGGGTCGTTCAGCGTGCGGCACTGCTCGTCGACGGCGATGCCGCCACGCTCGCCGACCGTCAGGCCGGACTCGCGGGCCAGCTGGTCGCGGGGACGGACGCCGGCGCTGAACACCACCAGGTCGGTGGCGAGTTCGGAGCCGTCGGAGAGCTTCATGCCGGTGACGGCGCCGGACTCGTCGACGACGATCTCCTGGGTGCCCACGCCCGTGTGGACGGACAGCCCCATGTCCTCGATGGTGCGCAGCAGCGCGGCGCCACCGCCCTCGTCGACCTGGACCGGCATCAGGCGGGGCGCGAACTCCACGATGTGGGAGGTGAGCCCGAGGCCCTTCAGCGCACCGGCCGCCTCCAGGCCCAGCAGCCCACCGCCGACCACGGCACCCGTCGTCCTCGTCCTGGCGTACTCCTCGATCGCGAGGAGGTCCTCGATCGTGCGGTAGACGAAGCAGCCCTCGGCGTCCTTGTTCGGGACGGGCGGCACGAAGGGGTAGGAGCCGGTGGCCAGGACGAGGATGTCGTAGTCGACCGCCAGTCCCGAGCGGGCCGTCACCTTGCGGGCCTCGCGGTCGATCGTCTCCGCGGGGTCACCGACGTACAGCTCGATGCCGTGGTCGGCGATGAACCGCATGTCGGTCATCGACAGGTCCTCGGGCGTCTTGCCCGAGAAGTACGAGGTGAGCTGCACGCGGTCGTACGCGGGACGCGGCTCCTCGCAGAGCACGACCACGCGGTGCGTGGCGGTCAGGCCGCGCTCGGCGAGCGCCTCGAGGAAGCGCTGGCCGACCATGCCATGGCCGACGAGCACGATCGTGGGGGTGCCCCCGGGGGTGGCGGTCATCAGGAGCCTCCGTCGTTGGTGAGCAGGTGGAGCAGGGGGCCGCCGTCGGAGGGGAGCGGCTCTGCTCCCTCCCAGGCGCGCGCCAGCGCGCCGACGGTGCCGAGTTCGCCGACGAGGACCCCGCCGACCAGGCGGTCGTCGCGGACGACGACCTTGCGGTAGGTGCCCCGGGTCGCGTCGGCGAGCTGTACGACGTCGTCGCCGGGGCGCGGCTCCGTCTCGCCGAACGCGGCGAGGTCGAAGGCGCTGTTCCCGGCGAGGGTGAGCCGGGTGAGGGCGCGGGTGCCGGCGTACCGGGAGCCCGTGTCTCCGGCGAGCGACTCGGCGAGGACGTCCGCCTGTTCCAGCGCGGGTGCGGCCAGCCCGTACACGTTCCCGTCGTGCTGTGCGCAGTCGCCGATCGCCCGGACGTACGGGTCGGACGTGCGGAGTTCGTCGTCGACCAGGATTCCCTTGTGGACGGCGAGCCCCGCCGCCTTGGCGAGTCCGGCGCGCGGGGAGACCCCGCAGGCCAGCACCACCAGGTCGGCGCCGAGGGCGTACCCGTCGGCCATCTCCACCGAGCGGACGGCGCCGCCGACGCAGCGCACGTCGCGGACCCGGCACTCGGTGTGGACCTCGACGCCGAGGTCCCTCAGGTGCCGGAGCACCAGCTTGGACGCGTTCGGGTCGAGCTGGCGTTCCATGAGCCGCTCGGCCTGCTGGGCGAGGACGACCTGCGCGCCGCGTACCGCGAGCGCACGGGCCGCGGAGACCCCGAGGAGCCCGCCGCCGATGACGACCGCCCGCACGCCCGGCCGTACCGCCTTCGACAGACCGAGGCAGTCGTCCATGGTGCGGAAGGCGTGGACGCCCTCCGGCAGGACGTGGTCGGGGGTGAACAGACCGCGCAGGGGCGGCAGCACCGGGTTGGAGCCGGTGGCCAGGACCAGGGTGTCGTATGCGATCTCCGAGCCGTCCGCGCAGGCCACGGTCCGTCGGTCGCGGTCGATGCCGGTGACCCGGCCCCGGACCAGTCCGGCGGGCGCGGGCAGCGCGATCACCTCGGGGGCGTACCGGCCGGCCAGCACCTCGGCGAGCAGGACCCGGTTGTAGGGCCGGTGCTCCTCCTCGCCGATCAGCAGCGCGGGCGTGCCCAGCTCGCCGAGCCGGCGGGCGAGTCGTACGCCCGCGAGGCCGGCGCCGATCACCACCACACGCGAATTCGAGGTCATGTCCAGGAGCGTGCGTTGTCGACGTTACCCGACCGCATCACCGTTGTTTCCCGCGAGGAACGCTGCCCTCAGCGGGGCCGGGGCGGGGGTGTGAGGGTTACGCCCCGCGCCCGTCGGCCCGGCCGTGCTGTCACGCCTCGGTGGCCCAGACGTGCTCGTACCAGTCGCTGCCGCCGTTCGCCGGGTCGTGGCCCGGGTCCTGCACCCACTCGCTCTTGTCCACCTTGAAATTGGCGCCCGGCATCAGCAGGACCTCCGCCTCGGTGCCCTGGTACTGGTGGAACGGGTCGATGTCACGGCCGTACTTGCCCGTCAGCGTCAGCTCCAGGAGGATCCGGTGCGTCTTCGTGCCGGAGACCCGCTGGCCGCGCATGAACCCCAGGCCCACGGACTTCTCCCTGCTGGTGCTGTCGAAGGAGGACGTGAAGATCGAGCCGGGCCGGTAGTTCAGCGCGGCCTGCTTGCCGAGCCGGTAGACCGATTCGTCGCCACCGGCGTTCCAGTCGCCGCGGAAGACCGTGCCGGTGACCGGAGGCAGCCGGGTCAGCGCCTCCATCGTCATGTCGGCGTGCGCCTTCAGCTCCTCGAAGAGAACGGGGGCGAGGACGTCGATCCGGGCGTCGATGACGGCCATCGCCGCCTTCTTGGCCACCGGGTCCGTGCCCCGGGCGGCCGCGAGCTGCGGCTCGATCACCGGATCCTCGTCGAGCGTGGGCACCCACTCCTGCTGGGGACTGTCGTTCTGGGCGGCCCAGCTCAGCTGGCTCTTGATCTGCCGCAGGGAGAGGGCCTCGGCGCCCGCGGTGGCCAGGGCGCCGGTGCCGTAGGGCGCATACCCCTCGGGGAGCAGCCGACTGCGCACCACCGAGTTGATCATCTGGTGCGCGCCGCCGGTGTACGCCATCAGCGCGGTCGCGTGCGCGGGCTTGAACTTCTCGGTGACGGCCGCGGTGGAGGCGCCCCCGTTGTCGGCCTTCCACTTGGCGATGCGTGGGGTGGGCGCGGTGTCGCCCTGCGCGAAGGCGTTGTACTTGCCCGCCGCGTTGCCCGCCGCGGCCTGGCCGGGCTCCATGAAGCCGCTCGCCGCGGGGTCGACCGCCCGCGGCTTGTTGGCCTCGGCGAGGTACATCAGCTCGTGCGGGAACTGGCCGTCGCGGCAGACGTTCTGCCGCAGCTCCTCCTCCGTGAAGGGCGCGATGTGCTGGTACATCAGTGCGGCGCCCTTGCCGGCCTTGGCCGCGGACTCGCCCGGCCCCTTGACCCCGGCCGCCCAGGAACCGCGCAGGATCTCGTAGAGCGAGTGGTCCCAGGACGGCAGCATCCAGCCCATCACGGCCATCCGGTAGTCGAAGACGTCCACCCCGGACACCTTGATCCACTGGAAGGTCTTGAGCATTCGGGTGGTGGTGCCGGACATGCCCGCGACGACCGGGATGCCGCGCGCGGCGTTCGCCTTGGGCCAGGACTCGTTCTGCTGGATCTCCCAGTAGGCGGTGCCCTCGTTCCAGGGCAGCTTGTCGTCCATGCCGGGTTTGCCCACGAAGTCCAGTTCACGTGTGCTGAGCGGGGCGCCGCGGTCCGCGTAGTCGCGGGGGGTCTTGCGGTGGGCTTCCTTGTCGGCCTCGCTGCGCTCCGTCCGCGGCCCCTGGCTGTTGATCATTTCGAGGGTGTCGCCGGCGAAGGTCTCCGGTTCCGACTGCCACAACAGGTTGCCGAGCGCGTACGGGTCCTTCTCGTAGTTGTAGCCCTTGCCCTTCAGGCTCGCCGTCGCGTACAGGGCCGTACGGGAGTAGCTGTTGAGGAAGGCGGAGTGTTTCTTCAGCTCCTCCTGGTCCATACCGAGGGTGGAGGCGAGCTGCGGCTTGGGCCCGATGATCCCGTTGAGGATGTCCTTGAGGGAGAGCTCCGCCCCCTTGTTGTAGTAGGCGGCGTTGTAGACGGCCGTGATCAGCTCGCGGACGTTGCCGTCGCGGGCGAAGAACTCGTTGATCTGGGCGGTGGTCAAGCCCTCGCCCACCTGTCCGGCGCTCGTCTTGTCGTCCTTGAAGAACGACTTGTTGGCGAGAGCCACGTCCTTGTGCTCCGTGCGGGCGTAGGCGATGAGCAGCTGCTTGAGCCGGGACACGGTCTTACGGGCCGCGGCGAGCGCCCTCGGATGCCCGAAGGAGTACGCGCCCAGCCGCTTCTCGAACTCCTCGGCCGCATCCTGCCAGCCTGTCTTCGCGTAGTACTGGGCGTGGTCGAAGGGCGCTTCGCCGCCGTGCATGCGCTGGACGGCGATCTCCCCGCCCGCGGTGTGCAGGGGAGCGGCCTCCGTCCGTTGCAGGGGGGCCTCGTCGGTGGGGGCGGCTTCGGTCCGCTGTACGGGCGTCTCCTCGGTGGGAGCGCCCGCCGTCCGCTGCACGGAAGCCGCCTCGGTGGGCGCGGGGCCTGCCAGCACACGGCGGGCGTTCTCCTCCGCCGCGCGTTCGAAGCGGTCGGAGGGGTCCGAGACGCTGAGCCCCGAGCCGTTGTCGGTACCCGCGACCGGTCCCTGGCGCTGCTGGATGACGTGCGTCAGTTCATGGGCCAGGGTGTGCCGGTCCGTACCGCCGGCGCCGAGGACGACATGGCTGCCGGAGGTGTAGGCGCGGGCTCCCACTTCGGCCGCCGAGCGCTGGGCGGTCGGCCCGGTGTGCAGCCGTACGTCGGAGAAGTCGGCGCCCAGCCGTGCCTCCATCTCCGTGCGGACCGCCCCGTCCAGCGGCTGCCCGGCGGCACGCAGCACGTCCGGCACGGACGAACGCTGCACGGGCGCGGAGTCCGCGGAGCCGTGGTGGCCGCAGGAGGGCCCGTGCGCGTGGCGCTGTACGGGAGTGGCGTCGTGGTGGCCGCAGGAAGGTCCGTGCGTGTGGCGCTGGGCCTGCCGCTGCTGTTCCAGCGCCTGGACGACGGCGGCGTTGCCGGCCGTGCGCTGCAACGCCAGCAACTGCCCGACGGACGGCGTGCCACCGGACCCGACCGGTCCGGCGAGTCCTGGCGGCCCGCCGAGTCCGACCGGCCCTACCAGTCCGACCGGCCCGACCAGTCCGACCAGTCCGACCGGTCCTACGGGCCCGGAGGACACGGTCGGTCCGGAGGACATGGCCGGACCGACGGCATCCGTCGAACGCGCGGCAGCGGGCGCAGTCCGGGCGGGACGAGCGGCGGTGTCCTGCTGGTCCTGTGAACGCATGCTCCGATCATCGGCCATCTCCCGTCAGTCGGTGGGGAGTTAACCAATCCGCGACAAGGCCGAAGCAATCGGTGGGGCGGGCGGGCGAGGGAGACAACGGGGGCGGGAGAGGCGGGAGAGGCGGGAGCAGGGGAACGCGGCGGTGTCCGGATCACGCGCGCGAGGAGGCCGGCTGTCCGGTCACGCACGCGAGGAGGCCGGCTGCCCGGTCACGCACGCGAGGAGGTCAGCTGTCCGGTCACGCGCGCGAGGACGTGAGATGCGCGAAGACGACGACGTTCCCCTGATAGCCGGTCGACTTCGTATAGCCCCCGCCGCACGTGATCACCCGCAGCTCCGGCCTGCTCGCCGCCCCGTACACCTTCTCGTCGGGAAAGTCGCGTGCCTGGTAGACCTCGACGGCGTCCACGGTGAACACCGCGACGCTTCCGTCGCGCCGGTCCACCTCGATGGCACTGCCCTTGCGCAGGGCGCCCAGGTCGTAGAAGACGGCGGGGCCGTCGGCGTTGTCGACATGGCCGGCGACGATCGCGGTGCCCGTCTCGCCGGGAGTGGTGCCGGCCTCGTACCAGCCGGCCAGGTTCTTCTTCTCGGCGGGCGGGACGTCGAGGCTGCCCGACGGGGTGAGTGCGAGGCCCGTCAGCGGGGCGTCCACATGGATCGCGGGGATGCGGACGCGGTCGGGCGGGGAGGGCGGCAGCGCCGGGGCGGACCGGCCCCGTACGTCCGGGCCGGCCGAGTGGGCCTGGGCCGCGGACGGCTGCGGCGGGGCGTGTGTCTCGGCGCCGCTGTGCAGCAGCCACGCGCCGCCGCCGAGAGCGATCACGGTGACGGCCGCTATGGCGGTGTTGCCGACCCTGCGCATCCCAGGACCCTTCTGCGTGACTCTTCGCGCGGACTCTTTCCGTAAATTTCCTGGTCAGGGGAACCCCGTTCCCCCTCCGGGCCGCGAGGGGCGTCGGACCCGGAGGGGGAGGGGACATGCGGTACCGGCGGACGGACAGCGGAGGGTGTCCGTCAGATCCCGTCGCCTCTCGCCCGGCGATGCAGGAGCCAGGTACCGCCCGCGGCGGCGACGGCGAGAGCCGCCACACCGGCCGCGGTCTGTACGGGGTCGGGGCCCAGTGCGCCGCCGACCCCCGTCTTCACACTTCCTCGCGGATGCACCGGCTGCCGGTCGGAGGTCAGCACGACCACCAGGTCCCCGGTGACGCGCCGCCCGCCCGCGGCGCACTCCGCGACGATCTCGTACGTTCCCGGCTGCGCGCTCGGCGGCACCCGGAACTGTCCGATCGCCTCGCCCTCGTGCGCGCTGGGCGCCAGCGGAAAGCGGCCGGCGCCCACCGCCCCGGCGTCGCCCGTCGCCGCTCCGCCGTTGCCGCACGCCGCCGTGTTCACCGAGACCTGCCCGCCCGGCACCGCGGTGGACGGATACACCTCCAGACTCCCGGCGCGGGTACCGGAACCGGCGCTGGCGCTGGCGCCGGCACTGACACGGGCACCGGCACCGGCATCGGCGCCGGCGCCCTGAGCGGGTGCGGCGAACCCGGCCGTGCTGATGACGGTGAGCGCGGTACCGGTCAGCACATGCGCGGCACGACGTGCGGTACGACGGGCGGTGCGTCGCATCGGTGCTCCTTCGAGCTCTTCGAGTCTCCCTGCCCTTCCGAGGTAAGTCGCAGCACGGCGAGCCCGCTTCCTGAGGGAGCGTCAGGAATGGGGTGAATGGGTGTCAGATGCACGCGCGGTCGGGTGGCCCGACGAGGGTTTCACCAGGTCACCGGCGTGCGGAGGGCCCGTCACGGAAAAGCGCGCACGGGGCGGGTGAACGGGTGACCGCCGCCGGTGGGTGGCCGCGCCGGTACAGTCCGACGGCTGCCGCGGGGCCGGGTGAGGTCCCCGCCGGGCCGCCGGGTGAGGTCGCCGCCGCAGGGCCGGGTGAGGTCACCGCCGCGGGGCCGGGTGAGGTCACCGCCGGGTGAGCCAGTCCCCGCTCTCGATCAGCTTGCCCCGGGCCCGCAGACGGTCGGCGACGGCGGGCGCGGCGACGTACACCCAGGCACGTACGACAGGGCCCGCACCCCGAAGGACCGCTCCCTCCCCATCTCCACGTCCATCTCCACGTCCATCTCCACGCCCATCGCCACCCCTTGCCACCGTCGTCACTGGTGGCACAGTCACCTCGCGCTCGACCCGCTCGTACAGGTTGCGCGGGTCGCCCGGCACGTACTCCTCGAGCCGGTCGAGCTCGGCGAGCAGTCGCGCGTAGGCCCGGGGGAGGGGCGTGACGAGTTCGCCGGCGACCGTCCCGCCCGGCTCCTCCACCGCGTAGGGATAGCCGGGTCCCTGGTAGAGCACCGCCCCGGCCAGCCGGGCCGGTTCCTCGCGGAGGGTGCGACCGCGCAGGTGGAGGTCGTGGTTGACCTCGCCGGGGCGGAGGGTGCCGTAGACGAAGAAGGGGAGTTCCGGGGCGCTCACGGAAACGATTCTCTCCCCTCACCGCCCCCTCACCGGTCCATCGCGCATGCGCTATGGACATGACATGTCATGGCCTCTTAAATGCCAGGACGACATCAGCGCCACCTCCACAGGCCACCCACAGGCCACCCCCACACGCGCCCCCACGGCGCCTTCTCGAGGAGACCGAAGACACTGATGAGTCGGATACGGCAGCACGTCCGAGGTTCCCGTCTCGCCACCGCCGGTATCGCCGCCACCACGGCCACGCTCCTGGCCGCCGTGCTCTCCCCGGTCGCCGACGCGGCGGACAGGCCGACCCGGGCGACGGCGCTCGACAACGCGGCGGCGGTACTCGCCGACTACGCGGCGACCCTCGGCCTCACCTCCGTGCAGGGCACCTCCGTCCGTGACGTGGTCGTCGACAAGGACGGCACGCAGCACGTCCGCTACGACCGTACGTACCGCCAACTTCCGGTACTTGGCGGTGACTTCGTCGTCCATCTGGCACCCGACGGCGCGTACCGCAGCGCGAACCGGGCGACGAGGGCGACGATCTCGCTGACGAGCATCACCCCGAAGGTGTCCGCCCCCAAGGCCGCGGACGTCGCCGTGAACGCCCTGCGCGCCGCCCACCTCGGCGAGACGCTGAAGCAGGTGAAGGCCAAGCCGCAGCTGGTCGTCGACGCGCTGCACGGCGCTCCGAAACTGGCCTGGCGGACCGATGTCGTCGCCCTGGACACGCTCGGCAACCCGGTCGCCCGCGCGGTGCTGACCGACGCGCGCACCGGCGCCCAGATCGACGCCTGGGACACCATCGAGACCGCCACGGGCGACGGCAAGTCCCTGTACGGCGGCACGGTCCCGCTGGAGACGACCCTCTCGGGATCGACGTACCAGCTCAAGGACCCGACCCGCGGCAACACGTACACCGGCGACGCGGCCAACAAGACCGACCTGTGCATCTTCGGCATCTGCATCAGCCGCGCCCCCGCGACCCTCTTCACGGACACCGACAACCACTGGGGCACCGGCGCCACGGCGGACCGCTCCACGGCCGCCGTCGACGCCCAGTACGGCACCGACGTGACCTGGGACTACTACAAGAACGTGCACGGCCGCAACGGCATCGGCAACGACGGCAAGGGCTCCTACAACCGCGTCCACTACGGCAACAGCTACAACAACGCCTTCTGGGACGACAGTTGCTTCTGCATGACCTACGGCGACGGTGACGGCACCCAGCTGGGCCCGCTGGTCGCCCTGGACGTGGCCGGCCACGAGATGTCCCACGGCGTGACCTCGAAGACGGCCAAGCTGACCTACTCGGGCGAGTCGGGCGGCCTGAACGAGGCGACCTCCGACATCTTCGGCAGCCTGGTCGAGTTCTACGCCGGGAACTCCTCCGACACCGGTGACTACCTCATCGGCGAGAAGATCGTCCGCTCCGGCTTCGGCCGGGACGCCCTGCGCTACATGGACAAGCCGAGCAAGGACGGCAACTCCGCCGACTACTGGAGCAGTTCGGTCGGCAACCTCGACGTCCACTACTCGTCCGGCGTCGCCAACCACTTCGCCTACCTCCTCGCGGAGGGCAGCGGCACGAAGACCGTCAACGGCGTCACCTACAACTCCCCGACGTACAACGGCTCGACGCTCACCGGCATCGGACGCGACAAGCTCGGCGCGATCTGGTACCGCGCCCTGACCGTCTACATGACGTCCTCGACGAACTACGCGGCGGCAAGAACAGCCACCCTGAACGCGGCCCGCGACCTCTACGGCACCGGCACCACGGAGTACAACGCGGTGGCAGCGGCCTGGACCGCGGTCAACGTGAACTGACCCGCTCCCAACGACACGACGCGGCCGCCCCGAACCCGAAACCTCGGGACCGGGGCGGCCGTCGCCGGTTCACGACCGCCCACCCCGGAGCGTCGTAACCGAACGCACCACTTCTGCACGGCCAAGGCTCCTCAGAAGGACCGGTAGATTCCCTCCGGATCGTCGTGCGCCCAGGCGCCGTACTCCTCGAAGCCCAGGTTGCCGATGCTCAGGTTCGCGTGAACGTCGTGGACCCCCGCGGGGACGATGCGGAACTCGCGACCGAACTCGGTCAGCTGCTCGTAGTCCTCATCGTCCGCACACTCCTCCCGCGTCAGCGTCGTGACCGCCAGCAACGCGTGACTTTCGGACTGCATGGACACGTGGTCGGCGAGGAAGACAACGGGCAGGTTCTCGTCGGCGCAGACCGCCGTCAGCACTTCGTCGACGGTCGCCCCTGCCCAGACCGGATCGTTGACGAACTGGACCCGAGCCTCGTGCTGTTCGCCTCCCCACGGCTCCATCAGCGCGGCCGACACGCGCTGCCACAACTGTTCGTCGTGGTAGTCGGTCCTGACGACCAGGGCATCGAACTCGTCACGGACGGTGACGGGGGGCAGTGCTCGCATGGACCTTTCCTCTCGGTGCCGACGGGTGAGCCGTGCGAGAACTGTTTCATGGACGCCGTGTATGTCCGTTCCTGCGTACAGGGCAATGCCCCCACACGGTCGCTCACCGTGCCGTGCCTGGCGCGCCGGCGTCGACAATGACCCCGTGGACGAAGAGACCGTGCGTGATCAGGCCGACCTGATTTGCCTCGTGCTTCAGCATCTTCACGCCCCGCTCGTCGGGGCGTCGTACGTGCGCGGGGTGCTGCCCGCCCCCGGTGGCGCGGATGCCGTGCGGGTCGCCGTCGGGCCCGTAAGTGCTGGGGACACAGGGGAGTTGACCCTCTACGAGATTCCGCTCCTCGTCGGTGAGGACTGTGTGACGGCGTATGACGTCATCGGGATGCTGCGCACGCTGTGCGGGGAGGGCGGTCCGCCGGCCGGGGGCGGCACGGTGATGGGGATGCCGCTCGTTCCCGTGGACCCGGCGGTCGTGCCGCGCGCCGACGAGACGGCCGTCGATCGGGGGCTGCGGTTGGTGCGGACCCTGGTCCGGGCCACGTGCTTCGACGAGGACCACTCGACGGACCCCCGCCTGCACGGCTTTCTCTTCCTGGACCAGGACCGGGTGCGGCTGTACTTCCGGGCCGACGGCCTCTCGGGGGTGACCGCCGCCGACGTCCGGACGACGGGGGCGCTCACGGCGCTGATCTCGGCGCTTCCCTCGCTGGTTCGGGGAGAGGTGGAGCAGATGGTGGCGGACGACGGGGATCCGCACTGCGCACGGGTGCTCGATGTTACTCACTGGTGAGGAACTCGCTTCCCCGTGGCTGGATCACCCGTTACGCTCCCCCAGCGCGCATCCGGCGCGAGCAGGGGGTACCGGGGGTAATGGGGGACATGGCCGAGATAGTTGCCGCGCCCGAGAAGGGCCCGAACGCATGGGCTCAAGCCATCGCGGCGCTGGTGGTGGTCGGGGCGCTCGGGGGCGGGCTGTACGTGATCCAGAAGAGCGACGCCGCGGCCGCCGACAAACCGGCGGTCTGCCGCCTCGACGACGAGGACAAGAAGGCCGCCGAGAAAGCGCACGCGGCGCAGCGCATCTCCGGGACGGAGCTGTGCGCCGCGCTGAACCGCGCGGACCTGCCGGCACTTCTCGGCACTCCGCAGGAGCACGCGCTGACGGCCTACGGCAGTGACGGCTCGGTCAAGATGGCGAGCGGCACGGAGATCCCCAGCCCCGAGGGGACCGTCCAACTGGACACGTACACCGTGAAGCTCTCGCGGTCCTACGACGACCTCCCGATCGCGGGGATGGAGGGCCTGCTGAACGAAGCGGAGTCGAAGACGGTCCTGGGCCACCCCGCGGTGCTCTACTCGAGCCAGACGATCGCCTTCAGCTTCGACCTCGGCGGCGGCAAGTCCGACACCGGCCCCGGTGGCATCGCCCGCGCTCTGGTCGTCGCCCCGGACAAAGGACGGCGGCGGCTCCTACGAACTCGCCATCTGGCGCCAGGACAACGTGCGACCGGACGACGCCGCCCTGCTGAGCATCGCTCAGAAGGTCCTGCCCGCGATCCCGGGCTGGGCGGCAGCCGGCTGACGACGGTCGCCGGCCGGCTCAAGGCGGCCGGCGGCCGGCTCAAGGCGGCCGGCGGCCGGTTACCCGGCGATCTCCACCCGCACCGCGCACACCTTGAACTCCGGCATGCGCGAGGTCGGGTCCAGTGCCGGGTTGGTCAGCGTGTTGGCGCGGCCCTCGCCCGGCCAGTGGAACGGCATGAAGACGGTGTCGGGGCGGATCCCGGTGGTGATCCGGGCCGGGGCCACCGCGCGTCCGCGTCGCGACACCACGGCCAGCGGGTCGCCCTCGGACGCTCCGAGCCGCGCCGCCAGCCGGGGGTGCAGCTCCACGAACGGGCCGGGCGCGGCGGCGTTCAGCTCGTCCACGCGGCGGGTCTGGGCGCCGGACTGGTACTGCGACACGACCCGCCCGGTGGTGAGCAGGACGGGGTAGTCGTCGTCCGGTTCCTCGGCGTTGGGCCGGTGCGAGACCGGCACGAAGCGCGCCCGTCCGTCCTCCGTGGCGAACCGGTCGAGAAAGAGCCGAGGCGTACCGGCCGCCGCCAGCCGGTGCCCCAGCCGGCCTCCCTCGCTTGTCGAGGCGCCCGCATCGCCCTCGGCCGCCGCACGATCCCCAGCCCCCGCCTCGCCGTCCGTCTCCGGCTCCTTCTCCGTCTCCTTCTCCGGCTCCGCCGGGCAGGGCCAGAAGACCCCGGCCCCGCTCTCCTCCATCAGGCGCGCGTAGGTGATGCCGGAGTAGTCCGCGACACCGCCCGCGCTGGCTCGGCGGAGTTCCTCGAAGACCTCTTCGGGGTCGGTCGGGAAGCCCTTCTCGACGCCGAGTCGAGCCGCCAGCTCGTGCAGGACCTCCAGGTCGCTCCGTACGCCCTCCGGGGCGGTGATCGCCTGGCGGCGCAGCAGGACCCGGCCCTCCAGGCTGGTCGTCGTCCCCGTCTCCTCCGCCCACTGGGTGACCGGCAGGACGACGTCCGCGAGGGCCGCCGTCTCGGACAGGACGACATCGCAGACGGCGAGGAACTCGAGGGACTTGATGCGCTCCTCGATGTGCGCGGCGTGCGGCGCCGAGACCACCGGGTTCGACCCCATCAGCAGCAGCGACCGGACGTCGGACCCCAGCGCGTCCAGCAGCTCGTACGCGCTGCGACCGGGGCCGGGCAGCGAGTCCGGGTCGACGCCCCACACCTCGGCGACGTGCCGTCGGGCCGCCGGGTCGTCCAGCTTGCGGTAACCGGGCAGCTGGTCGGCCTTCTGGCCGTGCTCGCGCCCGCCCTGCCCGTTGCCCTGCCCGGTCAGACAGCCGTAGCCGCTGAGCGGCCGCCCGGCCCGCCCCGTCGCGAGGCAGAGGTTGATCCACGCGCCGACCGTGTCGGTGCCCTTGGACTGCTGCTCGGGCCCGCGCGCGGTGAGCACCATCGCGGCCTCGGGTTCGCAGAACAGCCGTACGGTCTCCCGGAGTTGTGGAACGGACACCCCCGTGATCCGCTCCACGTACTCCGGCCAGTGCGCCATGGCGGCCGCCCGCGCGTCCTCCCAGCCGGTGGTCCGTTCCCGTACGTACTCCTCGTCGACCCGCCCCTCGGCGACGATCAGGTGCAGCAGACCCAGCGCCAGCGCGAGATCCGTTCCCGGCCGGGGCGCGAGGTGCAGGTCGGCCTGCTCGGCGGTCTTCGTGCGGCGCGGGTCGATCACGATCAGCGTGCCGCCGTTCTCGCGCAGCTCGTTGAAGAACCGCAGAGCGGGCGGCATGGTCTCCGCGAGGTTGGATCCGACCAGGATCACGCACCCCGTCCGCGGGATGTCCTCCAGCGGGAAGGGGAGTCCCCGGTCGAGCCCGAACGCCTTGATGCCGGCCGCCGCCGCGGACGACATGCAGAACCGGCCGTTGTAGTCGATCTGCGAGGTACCGAGCACGACCCGCGCGAACTTGCCGAGCGTGTACGCCTTCTCGTTCGTCAGTCCGCCCCCGCCGAACACGCCGAGCGCGTCGGCCCCGTGCTCGGAGCGCACCCTGCCGAGCTCCCCGGCGATCCGGTCCAGTGCCTCCTCCCAGGTGGCCGGCACGAGCGAATCGCCGGACCGCACCAACGGGGAGGTCAGCCGTACCCGGGAGGAGAGCACCGCGGGCGCCGTACGGCCCTTGCCGCACAGCGCGCCCCGGTTCACCGGGAAGTCCGGGCGCTCGACCACCTCGACGCCCCCCGTGGGCAGGGGCGACAGGGCCATCCCGCACTGCAGGGCGCAGTACGGGCAGTGGGTGGGCGTCGAAGTGGTCGGCATACGCTCCAGCGTGCTTCGGCCGTGTTACGCGCCGTGCGGTCTCCTGTTACGGCGGTGTGGTGGTGCCCTCCTCGCCGGACCGGACCCACCGTGAGGCGCCCGCCGGAGCGGGACCGCCGCCCGCGTCACGCCCCGCTGCCTCACCCACCGCCCCACCCGCCACCTCACCGCCCGCCGGCGAGGGCCCTCGTCACTCCCGGTTCCTTCGGTCCGAGGAACCTGGGGTCCGGCTCGAACACCGCGTCCAGGGCCGCCTTGCCGGCCGCGAGGATCTCCCGGGTGCCCCCGTAGTACCAGGTCACGTCGTGTTTGGCGGCGACCCCGACGCCGTACGAGTCCACCCCCGCCGCCTCGCACAGGGCGACGGCCCGCCGGATGTGGAAGTCCTGGCTGATCAGCACGGCCTTGTCGACGCCGAAGATCTTCTTGGCGCGGACGCAGGAGTCCCAGGTGTCGAAACCGGCGTAGTCGCTGACGATCCGCGCGCCGGGCACCCCGTGCCGGGTCAGATAGGTGCGCATGGCGTCGGGCTCGTCGTAGTCCTCGCGACTGTTGTCCCCCGTCACGAGCACGACCTCGATACGGCCCTCCCGGTACAGCTTCGCCGCCGCGTCCAGCCGGTGCGCGAGATACGGCGAGGGCTCGCCGTCCCACAGACCGGCGCCGAACACGACGGCGACCTCGGTGCGCGGCGCGTCGGCGGTCGTGCCGAGCCGGTCGGCCGTGGACACGTACAGCCAGGTGGCCGGCAGCAGCGCGAGCACGCACCCGGCCATCACGGCCTGCACCAGCCGTCGCCGGCCGGCACGGGTGCGCGGCAGCCGCGGTCGACGGATGTCCATACGGTGATCCCCCAGGTCAGGTCGAACGGGCGAGCGGGTCGCAAGCCCCTTCGGCCCGGGAAGACGCAGCCGGCGGTGATCCGGTTCGCTCCCGCGCCACGAGCCACATCTCACACCGCCCCCGGGCCCGGCGTGAACGACCGGAAAACACTCGTGACGGTCAGGCAACGGGGGTGCAACCTCGTGCCGTCAGGATCTGTTCATGAAGGCGTCGCCCGCTCAGTACGACGAGTCCGAAGTCCACGACGAGTCCGAAGTCCACCTCGACAGTACGGCGCACATCATGAACCGGATCAGCTCCCAGCTCGCCAGCCAGCTCAGCCTCGTCCAGCTCGACGGCCGCCGGCGTCCCGGCCCGCCCGCGCTGGTCGTCGTCGCCCACGGCAGCCGCGACCCGCGCGCGCTGAGCACCGTCCGTACGCTCCTGGACCGCGTCCGCGAGCAGCGCCCCGGTCTGCCGGTGCACCTCGGTCACATCGAGCTCAACGAGCCGCTGCTGACGGACACCCTCGCCGACCTCGACGCCCAGGGCACGACGGACGCCGTCCTGGTCCCGCTGCTCCTGGCCCGCGGCTACCACGTCAAGCGGGACATCCCCGAGATGGCCGCGAAGGCGCGGGTGCACACGCGCGTGGCCGCACCGCTCGGCCCGCACCCGTTCCTCGTGGAGACCCTGTACACGCGCCTGGTCGAGGCGGGCTGGCGCACGGACCTGACGCAGGAGGAACGCCGGACGAGTGCGGTCGTCCTCGCGGCGGCGGGCTCCCGAGACCCCGACTCGGCCGTCGACACCCGCCGTACGGCCCGTCTCCTGGCGCGCCGACTGGGCGTCCCGGTGGTCCCCGCGTACGCCTCCACGGCGACCCCGACCGTCCCCACGGCGCTGCGGGCCCTGGCGGCGCGAGGCCGTGACCGGGTGGCGGTCGCCTCCTACTTCACGGCCCCCGGCCGCTTCGCGACCGAGTGCGCGCAGGCGGCCCCCTGGATCGCGTCCGCCCCGCTGGGCACCCACCCGGCGATGGCGAGCCTGCTCCTGCACCGCTACGACCAGGCCTGGGCGACCCCGGCGAACACGGCCCCCGAACTGGCGTCGGCCTGAGACCCCCGGGCGCCCGGACCCGCCGACGCGCCGGACGGACCCGCCGACGCGCCGGACGGACCCGCCGACGTGCCGGACCCGACAGCCGGGCAGGCGCCCGGTACCACCCGATTGTCACCCCCGCCGCTTACTGTCGAGACATGGAAGGCACCGCACACCTCGACACCGCCTATGACCCGACGTCAGTCGCCCGCTGGGCCCCCGAGCCGGACAAACGCCCCGGCCGGACCGCCTTCCAACGAGACCGTGCCCGCGTCCTGCACTCCTCCGCGCTGAGAAGGCTCTCCGGCAAGACCCAGGTGGTCACCCCGGGCACCCGCACCGACGCCTGGGACGCCACCCCGCGCACCCGCCTCACCCACTCCCTGGAGTGCGCCCAGGTGGGCCGCGAGCTGGGCGCCGCCCTCGGCTGCGATCCCGACCTGGTCGAGGCGGCCTGTCTCTCCCACGACCTCGGGCACCCCCCGTTCGGGCACAACGGCGAACAGGCACTGAACGAGTTCGCGCGCGACTGCGGCGGCTTCGAGGGCAACGCCCAGTCGCTGAGGCTCCTCACCCGCATCGAACCCAAACGCTTCACCGCCGAGGGCTCCGTGGGCCTGAACCTCACCCGGGCCACCCTCGACGCCGCCACCAAGTACCCCTGGCCCCGGGACGCCCATCCCGTAGACCCGGCGTCCGGCAAGTTCGGTGTCTACGAGGACGACAGGCCCGTCTTCGACTGGGTCCGCGAAACGGCCCCCGGTACGCGTACGTGCTTCGAGGCGCAGGTCATGGACTGGGCCGACGACGTGGCGTACTCGGTGCACGACGTGGAGGACGGCCTGCACGCGGGGCACATCGACCCCAACTGCCTGCACGCCGAACCGGAGCGCCGGGAGATCTTCCGGGTCGCCGTCGGCCGCTACGTCCCCGCGGGCACCGATCCGGCCGAGCTCGCCGCCGCCCTCGACCGCCTCCAGGACCAGGACTGGTGGCCGCACGGCTACGACGGCACGGCGGCCGCCCAGGCCCGGCTGAAGGACGCCACCAGCCAGCTCATCGGCCGCTTCTGCCTGGCCGCCGAGGGCGCCACCCGCGCGCGATGGGGGTACCACCCAGGCCGTCCAGGCACTGGGGGAGGCACCGGGCGACTCACCCGCTACGGCGCCGAGCTCGTCGTACCCGAAGAGGCGCGCCTGGAGTGCGCGGTCCTCAAGGCGGTCGCCGACCGGTACGTCATGCAGCGCGCCGAACAGGAAGTCCTGCGCGCCGACCAGCGCATCGTCATCAGCGAGCTCGCCGAGGCGCTCACCGCCCGCGCCCCCGACGGCCTCGACCCCCAGTTCCGCGCCCTGTTCGACCAGGCGTCCGACGACCGCGCCCGCAAGCGGGTCGTCGTCGACCAGATCGCGTCCCTCACCGACGCCTCGGCCCGCTCGCTGCACAGCCGTCTGACGGAGCGGACGAGATCCTGACAAGTGCGGACCGGGTGCGCCCGAACGGGCCCGGAACGTGACCCGACGTGCCCTGATCGGGCACGTCCCCCTTCCCCCATCACGCTGCGTGCGGGACGCTCGCATGTGGCGGCACGCTCAGTGTTCTCTGGGGGACCACCCCCCAGAAACCCGGTAGGAGGCATCACGTGGTCGACGCGGATCAGACATTTGTCATCGTCGGAGGAGGCCTGGCCGGCGCCAAGGCGGCCGAGACGCTGAGGGCGGAGGGCTTCACCGGCCGCGTGATACTGATCTGCGACGAACGCGACCACCCCTACGAGCGGCCGCCGCTCTCCAAGGGCTTCCTGCTCGGCAAGGAGACGCGGGAGAGCGTCTTCGTGCACGAGCCCGCCTGGTACGCGCAGAACGACATCGAGCTGCACCTCGGCCAGACCGTCGACGCGATCGACCGCACCGCGAAGACGGTCCGCTTCGGTGACGACGGCACGCTCGTCCACTACGACAAGCTGCTCCTCGTCACCGGCGCGGAACCGCGCCGGCTGGACATCCCCGGCACCGACCTCGCGGGCGTGCACCATCTGCGCCGGCTCGCGCACGCCGAGCGCCTCAAGGGTGTCCTGGCCGCACTCGGCCGTGACAACGGCCACATCGTGATCGCGGGCGGCGGCTGGATCGGCCTGGAGATCGCGGCGGCAGCCCGCGAGTACGGGGCCGAGGTCACCGTCGTCGAACCGGAGCCCACCCCGCTGCACGGCGTCCTCGGCCCGGAGCTCGGCTCCGTCTTCGCCGACCTGCATCGCGAGCACGGCGTCCGCTTCCACTTCGGCGCCCGGCTCACCGAGATCGTCGGCCAGGACGGCATGGTCCTCGCCGTCCGCACCGACGACGGCGAGGAACACCCGGCGCACGACGTCCTCGCGGCGATCGGCGCGGCCCCCCGCACGAGCCTCGCGGAGGCGGCCGGCCTCACCCTCGCCGACCGCGCGCACGGCGGCGGGATCGCGGTCGACGCCCGGCTGCGCACCTCCGACCCCGACATCTACGCGGCCGGCGACGTCGCGTCCTTCCCGCACGGACTCTTCGACACCCGGCTGCGCGTCGAGCACTGGGCCAACGCCCTGAACGGCGGCCCGGCGGCCGCCCGCGCGATGCTCGGCCAGGACGTCACCTACGACCGCGTGCCCTACTTCTTCTCCGACCAGTACGACCTGGGCATGGAGTACAGCGGCTGGGCCCCGCCGGGGACGTACGACGAGGTGGTGATCCGCGGTGACGCGGGCAAGCGGGAGTTCGTCGCGTTCTGGCTCAAGGAGGGCCGCCTCCTCGCCGGGATGAACGTGAACGTGTGGGACGTCACAGAGCCGATCCAGAAGCTGATCCGCTCGCGCGAGCGGATCGACACGGAGGCCCTGGCGGACCCCCGGGTGCCGCTGGACGGCCTCGGCGCCTAGGCCGGGTTCCGGTCGTCCGCGGGGCCGTCGTCCGATGGCCGCGGGGCGTGTGCGGCCGCTCGCGCCCCGCGGGCGAGCCGCACATGTCACGGCCCCGCGCACCCCAAGGGCACCACGGCCCGCCGGAGATGTCGGCGCGCCCCCGTAGAATCACCTCGTGGCAGGACGGATCAACGACGAGGACGTGAAGGCGGTACGGGACGCGGTCCCGATCGACGCCGTGGTGTCCGAGTACCTCCAGCTGCGCAACGCGGGCGGCGGCAACCTCAAGGGCCTCTGCCCCTTCCACGACGAGAAGTCGCCGTCCTTCCAGGTCAGCCCGAGCAAGGGACTCTTCCACTGCTTCGGCTGCCAGGAGGGCGGCGACACCATCACGTTCGTGATGAAGGTCGACCACCTCACCTTCTCCGAGGTGGTCGAGCGGCTCGCCGCCCAGGCCGGCATCACCCTGCGCTACGAGGAGGGCGGCTACAACCCGGCCCACCAGCGCGGTGAACGCATCCGGCTGGTGGAGGCGCACAAGGTCGCCGCCGAGTGGTACGCGGAACAGCTCGCCACCGGATCCGAGGCCGACACCGGCCGGATCTTCCTCGCCGAGCGTGGCTTCGACCAGGCCGCGGCCGTGCACTTCGGCGTCGGCTACAGCCCCCAGGGCTGGGACCACCTCACCCGCTATCTGCGCGGCAAGGGCTTCACCGACAAGGAGCTGATCCTCTCCGGGCTCTCCCAGGAGGGGCGCCGCGGGCCCATCGACCGCTTCCGGGGCCGGCTGATGTGGCCCATCCGCGACATCGGCGGAGAGGTCGTCGGCTTCGGCGCGCGCAAGCTCTACGAGGCCGACAACGGACCCAAGTACCTCAACACGCCCGACACGGCGATCTACAAGAAGTCCCAGGTCCTCTACGGCATCGACCTCGCGAAGAAGGACATCGCCAAGTCCAGCCGCGCGGTCGTCGTCGAGGGGTACACCGACGTCATGGCCTGCCACCTGGCCGGTGTCACCACCGCCATCGCGACCTGCGGCACGGCCTTCGGCGGCGACCACATCAAGATCCTCCGCCGGCTCCTCATGGACAACGGCAGCGCCCGCGTCATCTTCACCTTCGACGGCGACGCCGCCGGGCAGAAGGCGGCCCTGCGCGCCTTCGAGGACGACCAGAAGTTCGCCGCCGAGACGTACATCGCCATCGCGCCGGACAACATGGACCCCTGTGACCTGCGCCTGGCGAAGGGCGACGAGGCGGTCGCCGACCTGGTCGAACCCCGCACGCCGCTCTTCGAGTTCGCGCTGCGCCAGATCGTCGTCCGCTACGACCTGGACACCCCCGCGGGCCGCGCCGCGGCCCTGGACGAGGCCGCGCCCATCGTCGCCCGCATCAAGAACAGCGGCGCCCAGCACGAGGTCGCCGTCCAGCTGGCCGGCATGCTCGGCATCCTGGACACCCAGTTCGTCGTCAAGAGGGTTGCCCAGCTGGCCCGTTGGGCCCGTGACCGGGGCGGCAAGGGCCCGGCGCCGGCCCGTGGCCCCCAGTCGTACGAGTCCGCCTCCCGGCCCGCCGCGGGCGGGCCCGCCCTCAATCTCCGCAACGCCGTCTACGCCACCGAACGCGAGCTGCTGAAGCTCGCCCTCCAGCGCCCCGAACTGGTCTCCCCGGCCTTCGACGCCTACGGGATCGACGAGTTCACCGCCGCGCCCTACGCCGCCGTACGCCAGGCGATCCAGGACGCGGGCGGCGCCGAGTTCGGCGTCAAGGACGGGCAGGAGTACCTCGTCCGGGTCCGGGAGGCCGCGCCCGACGACGCGGTCCGCGCGATGGTGACGGAGCTCGCGGTCGAGGCGATCATGCGCCGCACGGTCGACGAGAACTACGCGGGGGAGCAGTTGGTGACGGTCCGCCGCAGGGCCGTGACCCGCAGGCTCACCGATCTCCAGGGCACGCTGACCCGTCTCGGCCACACGGACCCGGCCCAGTCGGCCGCCGTCCAGAACGAGATGATGATCCTGACCAGGTACGACAGGGCGTTGCAGCACGAGGGCCCGTCCGCTCTCTGAGCCGCCGCCCGCGGCACGGTAATCACGCGGTCACGGACCGGACTCAAAAAGTCGTCGCACGCCCCTCGTGGCGGCTGTGTGTCGTACTCCACACTGGGGGCGGTGCCTGAGTCCTCGGAGCGCGGCCGATCCCGGACGGACGCGGCGTGGCCGCCGACTCCGCCCCCGAAGTACCGCTGCTGCTCACCTCAGCAGCGATCATCCTGGAGGTCGCCCCCGTGCAGACCCAGACCCTGACCCAGACCGTCAGCACTGCCGAGAGTACGGCCGGTACCACCGGTGCCGGCACGGCCGACGGCACGGAACCGGACGCCGAGACCGACGTCCTGGCCGCCGTCCCGCCGCAGAACCGTGCCGCGCACCACCCCGAGACCCACCCCGAGACCCACCCCGAGACCCACCCCGAGACCCATCCGGAGACGCATCCGGAGACGCAGGCCGAGACCGAGTCCGAGCCGCCCGCCGAGGCTCTGGAGGACGTTCCCGAGGACGCCCCCGAACCCGTCCCGCCACCCCGCACCCGCACCACCGACAGCGGCAGCCCCTCCTCGGACCTGTTCCGGCAGTACCTGCGGGAGATCGGCCGCATCCCGCTGCTCACCGCGGCCGAGGAGGTCGAGCTGGCCCGGTGCGTGGAGGCCGGCCTGTTCGCCGAGGAGAAGCTGAGCGGCGCGACCGACCTGGACAGTCAACTGGCCCTCGACCTCGACCGGCTGGTCGTCCTGGGCCGGATGGCCAAGCGGCGGCTGATCGAGGCCAACCTGCGGCTCGTGGTCTCCGTCGCCAAGCGGTACGTCGGGCGCGGGCTCACCATGCTCGACCTCGTCCAGGAGGGCAACCTCGGCCTGATCCGGGCGGTCGAGAAGTTCGACTACGCCCGCGGCTACAAGTTCTCCACGTACGCCACCTGGTGGATCCGCCAGGCCATGTCCCGTGCGCTGGCCGACCAGGCCCGCACCATCCGCGTCCCGGTCCATGTCGTCGAGCTCATCAACCGGGTCGTCCGCGTCCAGCGCCGGATGCTCCAGGAGCGCGGCTACGAGCCGACCGCGGAAGAGGTCGCCGCCCAGCTCGACCTCCTGCCGGAACGCGTCGGCGAGGTCCTGCGGCTGGCCCAGGAGCCGGTCTCGCTGCACGCCCCGGTGGGCGAGGAGGACGACGTGGCCCTCGGCGACCTCATCGAGGACGGCGACGCGGCCAGCCCCGTCGAGTCGGCGGCCTTCCTGCTGCTGCGCGAGCACCTGGAGGCCGTGCTCTCCACCCTCGGCGAACGCGAGCGGAAGGTCGTCCAGCTGCGCTACGGACTGGCGGACGGCCGGCCGCGCACGCTGGAGGAGATCGGCCGCATCTTCGGCGTGACACGTGAGCGGATCCGGCAGATCGAGTCCAAGACCCTCAACAAACTCCGCGACCACGCCTTCGCGGACCAGCTGAGGGGCTACCTCGACTGAGCGGGGCCGCTCGCCGGCACCCGGTGCGAGCGGCCCCCGCCGGTCCCGCAGACGCCCCGGAGACGCCCCTGGGACGCCTCCGGGACGGGACCGTCAGTCGACCTCGGCCAGTGCCTGCGCGAACTGTGCCTTGTACAGCCGTGCGTAGGCCCCGTCCGCCGCCAGCAGGTCGGTGTGCGCACCCTGCTCGACGATCGAGCCGTTCTCCATCACCAGGATCGTGTCGGCGTCCCGGATGGTCGACAGCCGGTGCGCGATGACGAACGACGTACGCCCGTGCGCCAGCTTCGCCATCGCCTTCTGGATCAGCACCTCGGTGCGGGTGTCGACGGAGCTGGTCGCCTCGTCGAGCACCAGGATCGTCGGATCGGACAGGAACGCCCGCGCGATGGTGATCAGCTGCTTCTCACCGGCGGAGACCCCGCTGCCCTCGTCGTCGATCACCGTGTCGTAGCCGTCGGGAAGGGTGCGGACGAACCGGTCGGCGTGCGCGGCCCGCGCCGCCTCCTCGATCTCGCCACGGGTGACCTCACCCGACGCCCCGTACGCGATGTTCTCCGCGATGGTGCCGCCGAACAGCCAGGTGTCCTGGAGCACCATGCCGATCCCGGCGCGCAGTTCGTCGCGGGACATCTTCGCTATGTCGACACCGTCGAGGGTGATGCGTCCGCCGGAGACGTCGTAGAACCGCATGAGCAGGTTCACCAGTGTCGTCTTGCCGGCGCCCGTCGGGCCGACGATGGCGACCGTGTGGCCGGGTTCCACCGTCAGCGACAGGTCCTCGATCAGCGGCTTCTCCGGGTCGTACCGGAAGGACACGCGCTCCAGCGCCACCCGCCCGCGCAGCTCCGCGGGCCGCTCGGCCGCCGCCGGGTCCGCCTCCTGCTCCTCCGCGTCCAGGAGTTCGAAGACCCGCTCGGCCGAGGCGACGCCGGACTGCACCAGGTTCGCCATCGACGCGAGCTGCGTCAGCGGCATCGAGAACTGGCGCGAGTACTGGATGAACGCCTGCACATCACCGATGGACAGGGAACCCGACGCGACGCGCAGCCCGCCGACCACCGCGACCAGCACGTAGTTGATGTTCGACACGAACATCATCAGCGGCTGCATGACCCCGCTGTTGAACTGCGCCTTGAACCCGGCCTCGTACAGCGCGTCGTTCTGCTCGGCGAACTGCTGTGCCGACTCCTCCTGGCGGCCGAACACCTTCACCAGCGTGTGACCGGTGTACATCTCCTCGATGTGGGCGTTGAGCTTGCCGGTGGTGCGCCACTGCTGCACGAAGTGCGGCTGCGACCGCTTGCCCACGCGGGTGGCGACGACGAACGACAGCGGCACGGTCACCAGCGCGACCAGCGCCAGGATCCACGACACCCAGAACATCATCGCCAGCACGCCGATGACGGTCAGCAGCGAGTTGATCAGCTGGCCCATCGACTGCTGGAGCGTCTGCCCGATGTTGTCGATGTCGTTGGTGGCGCGGGACAGCACCTCGCCGCGCTGACGCTTGTCGAAGTACGACAGCGGCAGCCGGGACAGCTTCGTCTGCACGTCCTCGCGCATCCGGAACATGGTGCGGTTGACGGACCTGTTGACCAGCCGCGTCGCCACCGCCATCAGCAGGCCGGCGACCAGGAACACCCCGAGCGCGAGCAGCAGGATCTCGCCGACCGAGTCGAAGTCGATGCCCTTGCCGGGGGTGAAGTCGGTGCTCCTGAGCATGTCGGCGACGCTGCCCTCGCCGCGTTCCCGCATCGAGTCGAGGACCTGTTCCTTGCTCGCCCCGGCCGGCATCTGCCGTCCGACGATGCCCGCGAAGACCAGGTCGGTGGCCTTGCCGAGGATCTTCGGCCCGACCACGCTGAGGCCGACGCTCAGCGTCACACAGGCCAGCATCGCGTAGAGGGTGAACCGCTCCGGCTTGAACTGGGCGAGCAGCCGCCTGCCGGACACCTTGAAGTCCAGCGAGTGGCTGTCGGGACCGGTGCCGGCCATCATGCGTCCCATGGGCCCGGCCATCAGGCGGCCTCCGCTTCCGTGAGCTGGGAGAGCACGATCTCCCGGTAGGTCTCGTTGGCCGCCATCAGCTCGCGGTGGGTACCCGTGCCGACGACCAGACCCTCGTCGAGGACGATGATCCGGTCGGCGTCGCGGATGGTGGCCACCCGCTGAGCGACGATCACCACGGTCGCCTCGGCGGTCTCCCGCCCGAGCGCCGCCCGCAGTGCCGCGTCGGTGGCGTAGTCGAGTGCGGAGAAGGAGTCGTCGAAGAGGTAGATCTCCGGCCGCTGCACGAGCGTCCGGGCGATCGCGAGCCGCTGCCGCTGACCGCCGGAGACATTCGTCCCGCCCTGCGCGATGGGGGAGTCGAGCCCGTTCTCCAGCCCCTCCACGAAGCCCTTGGCCTGCGCCACCTCCAGCGCGTGCCACAGCTCCTCGTCCGTCGCGTCCGGATTGCCGTAGCGCAGATTGGTCGCCACCGTGCCCGCGAACAGGTACGGCCTCTGCGGCACGAGTCCGACGGTCTTCGCCAGCAGCACCGGGTCGACCTCGGCGACGGCCACGCCGTCGACGAGCACCTCGCCCTCGGTGGCGTCGAACAGCCGGGGCACCAGCCCGAGCAGCGTGGACTTGCCGCTGCCGGTCGAGCCGATCACGGCCGTCGTCTCGCCCGGCCGCGCCACGAGCTCGATGGACTTCAGGACGGGCTCCTCGGCGCCGGGATAGCGGAATCCGGCCCCCCGGATCTCCAGGTGCCCGTGCCGGCGCAGCTCGGTGACGGGAGCCACCGGCGGCACCACGGACGACGAGGTGTCCAGCACCTCCTGGATGCGCTCGGCGCACACCTCCGCGCGCGGCACCATCATGAACATGAAGGTGGCCATCATCACGGACATGACGATCTGCATGAGGTAGGCGAGGAAGGCGGTCAGATCGCCGATCTGCATCCCCCCGCTGTCGATCCGATGGGCACCGAACCACACCACGGCGATCGACGACAGGTTCACCGTGGTCATGACCACCGGGAACATCAGCGCGAGCAGGTTGCCGCTCTTCAGCGAGACGTCGGTGAGGTCGGCGTTGGCCTTGCGGAACCGCTGCTGTTCGAACTCGTCCCGGACGAAGGCGCGGATCACCCGGTTGCCGGTGATCTGCTCACGCAGCACCCGGTTCACGGTGTCCAGCTTCACCTGCATCGACCGGAACAGCGGCCGCAGCCGGCGCACGATCAGCGTCACGCAGATGCCCAGCACCGGCACCACGGCGACGAGCACCGCGGACAGCGGCACGTCCAGGCCGAGCGCCAGCACGACCCCGCCCACGCACATGATGGGCGCCGACACCATCAGCGTGAACGTCATCAGGGCCAGCATCTGGATCTGCTGGACGTCGTTGGTCGTCCGGGTGATCAGCGAGGGGGCGCCGAACTGGCCGACCTCGCGGGCGGAGAAGGACTGCACCCGGTCGAAGACGGCCCCCCGCACGTCCCGGCCGAGCGCGGAAGCGGTTCTGGCGCCGTAGTACACGGCGCCGATGTTGCACACCACCTGCGCCAGCGAGATGCCGATCATCACGCCGCCGAAGGACAGGATGTATCCGGTGTCACCCTCGACGACGCCGTTGTCGATGATGTGCGCGTTCAGTGTGGGCAGGTAGAGGGTGGCGCAGGTCTGGAGGAACTGGAGCCCTACGAGCAGGGCGATGGGTTTCTTGTAGGGCCTGAGATAGGTCCGTAGTAGTCGTATGAGCACGCTACGTCTCTCGGAGTCGGCGGGAAGGGGCATTGGTTGCCCCTGGCCCCTATCGTTGAACGCTCCACCGGCGTTACCTCAACTGATTAAGCTGAGAGCAGTGCTTTTACGGCCGTCTGTGTGAGCCGGATGCGCACCTGTACACCCGATGCGCCTCACGCACTCGATGCTCCCCACGCACCCGATGCGCCCTGTACGCCGCGTGCGCCTCTGTCCGCGGAACGCTGCGCTCCCGTCCGCGGAACCCTCGGACCTATCCGCGGAACGCTCCCGGATGCGTCTGCTCCCGCACCGACACGTACTGCTGCCGCACCGCCTGTCCGACGGCCAGCTCCTCGCCCGGGTCGAGGACCTGCGCGGCCGCCCCCTGCCAGGCCGGCGGGGTCCGCGGGTCGAGGGTGCCCTGCGACGCTCCGAGCGCCCACGCGGCCTGCCGGGCGGCTCCGATCGCCGCGTAGTCCGCCGGCTGCGGCACGACGACCTGCGCGCCGAACAGCGCGGGTGCCGCCGCCTGCACGGCCGACAGCTCGGCCGCCGCCCCGAGCAGGAAGATGCGCCGCACCTCCACGCCCCGGCCGCGGAGCACGTCGAGCGCGTCCGCGAGCCCGCACAGCATGCCCTCGAAGGCGGCCCGCGCGAAGTGTTCCGGCTTCATCGACTCGCGGCGCAGGCCCGCCAGCGTCCCGGCCGTGTGCGGCAGGTTCGGAGTCCGCTCACCCTCCAGGTAGGGCAGCATGACCAGCCCGTGCGACCCCGGCGTCGACTTCATCGCCAGGTCCGACAGCGCCTCCAGATCGGCCGCCCCGATCAGCTCGGCGGCCCCGCGCAGGGTCCGTACGGCGTTCAGGGTGGTGACGACCGGCAGGTGCATGCCCGTCGCGTCGGCGAGCGAGGTGATCATCCCGCTCTGGTCGACGAGCGCCTCGTGGTGCACGGCCATCACGGACCCGGAGGCGCCGAGGGAGACGACCGCGTCCCCGTGTCCGATTCCGAGCCCCAGGGCCGCGGCCATGGTCTCGCCGGTCCCGGCGGAGATCAGCAGCCCCTCCGGCGTCGTACCAGCCGCTTCGGACGGCCCGATCACCTCGGGAAGCATGGCCTGGTGGCCGAGCGCCAGCTCGACGAGATCTGGCCGATAACCGCCGGTGGCGGCGGACCAGTACCCGGTCCCGGAGGCTCCGCCGCGATCGGTGGTCCTGCGTACCGGCCGCCCGAGGAGCTGCCACACCAGCCAGTCGTGGGCCTGGAGCAGTACGGCGGTCCGGGCGGCGGCGTCCGGTTCGTTCTTCGCCAGCCAGCGCAGCTTGGTCACCGGCTGGGCGGCCTGCGGGACGCATCCCACCGCCTGCGCCCATGCCTCACGCCCGCCGACCGCGTCGATCAGGTCGGCCGCCGCGACCTGCGCCCGCTTGTCCCCGCCGACCATCGCCGGCCGCACGGTGTTGCCCTGCGCGTCCAGCGGCACGACGGCGTTCTGCTGCGAGGACACGCCGATGGCCTGGACCCCCTCGAGCAGCCCACCGCCCGCGGCCTCGCCCAGGGACAGCAGCCAGGCCTGCGGATCGACATCGGAGGGCCGCCCTCCCGCACTCTCGGCGCCTTCCATCGGATGCGGCGCATACCCCTGCCGGAGCACGGCTCCGGTGTCCGCGTCGCAGACGACGATACGAGTGAAATCGGGTGAACTGTCCAACCCGGCGACTATCCCCATGGCGAAAATTCTGCCGCACGCGCCGCTCGGGTGCGGCCGCGGAGACCGCAGGGGTGCCCCACTCCTGCCCGACGCGGGGCGTTGTGGCTGGTCGAGCCCCCGCGGCGGAGCCGTATATGTCACATCCCCGCGGCCCCCGGGCGACCCTCCCGGCGCATCGAGGAGCCGCTAGGTGTTGCTGGTGCCCCAGTCGTCCCCACCCGCGCCGTTGCTGTTGCGGTCGCGCAGGGACCGCACCCGGCCCACCACCGATTCGGGCATCCGGTCGCCGACCTTGTCGCTGACCGCGTGGTACGCCTTGCCCGCGTACTGGCGGCCCTGGTGGGCGGCGGTCTCGGCGGTGTTGCGCACGGCGGGGTTCTGGGCGACCTGCCGCGCGGACTTCTTCAACTGCTCGTAGCGCTCGCGCCCGGCACGCGTGCCCAGTACGTAACCCGCAGCCAGCCCGACGACGAACGTGAGCTTGTAGCGCATGACGGCCATCCTCTCCTTGCGTAGTCCCTGGCACGACATGGGCGCCGGGGGGAACCGATTGGCGGAGCACCCCCCTGCTTGCGCTAATGTATGTGTCGCAGCGAGCGAGCGCTTCCTGGCGAATACCCAGGTAGGTACGTTCGATGCAAACGAGGCATTCCCCTGTAGCTCAATTGGCAGAGCAGCCGGCTGTTAACCGGCAGGTTACTGGTTCGAGTCCAGTCGGGGGAGCTCGGTCCCCTGTAGCTCAATTGGCAGAGCAGCCGGCTGTTAACCGGCAGGTTACTGGTTCGAGTCCAGTCGGGGGAGCATCGTGAACGAGGACCCCGTGGGGGTCCTTTTTCATGTCGGCGGGAACCGTGCAGGCCAGGGGTGTTGTCCCCATGGTCGTGCAAGGTCCACCAGCCGAAGCGTGAGATCGTATGAGCGGCTATGCTGCGGCAGACGGCGCGCACACATGTACGCGACACGCCGCTATGGGGCGGTAGCTCAGCCGGTTAGAGCAGCGGACTCATAATCCGTCGGCCGTGGGTTCGAGTCCCACCCGCCCCACCTTTCACGTGATCTGACCTGCGGAAACGTTCCTCGTGAAGTGTCGGGGCGTCAGTTTCCGTCCGGCGGACAGAATCTCGCGGTGAACGGCCGATCTCGTGCCTGGTTCGCCCGGTACTCGCTCGGGCTGACGCCGTGTTCCCTCTTGAACGCGGCGCTGAGGGCGAAGGCGTTGGCGAAGCCGACGCGGTGCGCCACCGTGGCGAGCGTGGCGTCGGGTTCACCCAGCAGGTCGGCGGCGAGGGCGAGGCGCCGTTCCCGTAGATAGGTCATCGGGGGCTGTCCGACGAGGGCGGTGAAGCGCCGGGCCAGGTTCGCCCGGGACACGTCGGTCTTCGCCGCCAGGGACGGCAGTGTCCAGGGGTGCGCGGGGTCGGCGTGCAGCGCGCGCAGGGCGGGGCCGACGACGGGGTCGCTGTGGGCCCGGTACCAGGTGGGGACCTGGGCACCGGGGCGGGTGAACCAGGCGCGCAGGGCGGTGATGAGCATCAGGTCCAGGGTCCGGTCCAGCAGGATCTGCTGCCCGGGCTCCTCGCGGGTGATCTCCTCGAAGGTCGTCCGGCCGACCGGGCAGGTGCCCACGTCCGCCTCGACGACGGCCAGGGGCGGCAGGGCGGCGAGCAGTCGGCTCGGGGTGGCGCGGTCCACGGTGCACAGGCCGCTCAGGAGGAGCGTGCGGTCCACCCCCGCCGGGCCCCAGGCGGCGGCGTCCGGGGTGCGCGCGCCGGTCGTCTCCTCGCCCTGCTTGGTCGTGCAGCGGCCCCCGGGACGGATCACCACGTCCGGTTCGGTGGCCGGGTCGTCCGCTATGACGTACGGAGCGCCGCCACACAGCACGGCGACGTCGCCGGGGCCGATCCTGACCGGGGCGCCGCCCTGGGGAGTGATCCAGGCGGAGCCGTGCAGGAGGACCGCGAGGGCCAGGGGGGAGCGGTCTTCGAAGCGCGCTGCCCAGCTGCCGGTCAGGGAGGACTGGTGGAAGATCGCGCCACTGGTCCGTACCCCGTTCAGGAGGTCCGTCAGCGGATCCGTGCTGGTCAGCCCCATGGGATCCATGCCGGTCAGCGTAGACGAACGGACATGGAGCTGAGTCTGCGTGGCATGGCTGGGGCGGACGGTGGCTGGTTCCGTTGCATCCATGAGCGACGAGATGATTCTGGTGACGGGCGCTACGGGCAAGACGGGCCGCCGGGGGGTGCGGCTGCTGGAGGAGCGGGGTGCGGTGGTCCGCGCGGCGTCGCGGTCCGGCACGCCGTCCTTCGACTGGACGGACGGTGCCACTTGGGAGCCGGCGCTGCGAGGCGTGACGGGGATGTACCTGGTGCACCCCGACCTCGGCACACCGCAGGCCGCCGAGGCCGTCGCCGCGTTCGCGCGGCAGGCCGCGGCCGCCGGAGTCCGGCACGCGGTGCTGCTGTCCACGCCTTCCGACGCCTGGGGCCCTGCCCAGGACCAGGTCCTGGCCACGGAGCGGGCGCTGGAGCACGCGGGCCTGGAGTGGACCGTCCTGCGAGTGCGGTGGTTCTTCCAGAACTTCAGCGAGGACTTCCTGTACGACCCGGTCCTGAGCGGCGAGGTGCGGCTGCCGGCCGGCGACGGCAAGGAGGCGTTCGTCGACGCCGAGGACATCGCCGAGGTGGCGGCCGCCGCCCTCACGGAGGCCGGGCACGCCGGGTGGCACTACGAGCTCAGCGGCCCCCGGCTGCTGACCTTCCGGGACGCGGTCGAGGAGATCGCCCGGGCCACCGGCCGTGACATCGGCTACGTGGCCCTGAGCCCGGAGGCGTACGCGGACGAGCAGCGCGCCCAGGGGGTACCCGAGGAATGGGTACAACTGTCGGTCGGCCTGTACGAGCACGTCCGCTCCGGCGGCCTCGCCTCGCTCGGCGACGGAGTCCAGCGGGCGCTGGGCCGAGCCCCCCGGGACTTCTCCGCCTACGCCGAGAGCGCCGCGGCCGCGGGCGCCTGGAACGCCTGACGTCCCCCTGGTCCGTTCCGGCCTCGACCGGTCCGTTCCGGCGTCGACCCGCGGTGAGGCCTCGGGGTCTGCTCGGGCTGGTGCGACGCGGGGATGTGCGTGGTGTCAGGCCGGCTTCACCGTCTTCATCGTGAAGTGGGACGTGACGTTCTTGATCCGCGGGATGGTCATGACGTGCCGGCTGAGGAAGGTCTCGTAGGCGGCCAGGTCGGTGACGGCGACGCGTACGAAATAGTCCGGGCTGCCGAACAGCCGCCTCAGCTCGATGACTTCCCCGGCCTGCGCCAGGATCTGTTCGAAGCGCTCCACCGTCTCCGCGTCCTGAGCCTCCAGGCTGAGGTCGATGAGCACCTCGAAGGAGCGGCCCACGGCCGTGGGGTCGACGACGGCCCGGTAGCCGCGGATGACGCCGTCGGCCTCCAGACGCTGGACGCGCCGCAGACACGGCCCGGTCGTGAGGCCGACCCGCTGCGCCGGCTCGACACTGGTCAGCCGTCCGTGGCCTCGCCCTGTTCACCGCGCTGCTGCTCTTCGTCGGCCTGCTCCTCATGCGCCACGCGCTCACCGCGGCCCGCCCCGGCGCCCGCCCCCGCCGAGGAGGCCGCCGATGCCTAGCACCTCGTATCTCATCGCCGTCCATCTGGCCCTCGGCCGTCGCACGATCCTGAGCGTGGGCATCGGTACCGCCCTCTACGTCGTCCTGCTCAATACCCTGTGATCAGCCCCGCGATCGGCATGAGGAGAAACGTCCGTTGAACACCGGCACCACGGTCCCCGGCAGCTACTACGAGCGCATCGACGAGCGCCGCTACAAGGCGACGGTCCACGCGGGCGGGGCCTGGGACCCGGACGAGCAGCACTTCAGCCCGCTCGGCGGCCTCATCGTCCACGCCATCGACCGGCATCTGGCCGCGCGGCCGGACACCGGCCTGGTCCTGGCCCGGATCAGCTACGACATCCTGGGCCGACTCGCCCTCGACGAGTGCGAGATCCGGGTGGAGACCATCCGCCCCGGCCGCACCATCGAACTGCTCGAAGCCGTGGTGCTCATAGCCGACCGCCCGGTGGTCCGGGCCCGTGCCTGGCTGCTCGCCGGCCTCGACACCTCCGGCGTCGCGGGTGGCCCCGACGACCGGCTCACCGCTCCCGAGTCGCTCAGCCCGTGGCCGATGGAGTCGGTGTGGCCCGGCGGGTACATCGCCTCACTGGACGTCCGTCCGCTCGCACCGCCCCGGCCGGGACGGACGACCGCCTGGCTCTCCACCCGCCTCGACCTCGTCGCCGGCGAGCGCAGCAGCCCCCTCGCGTCGTACGTCGCGCTCGTCGACACCGCCAACGGCATCGCCGTACGACAGCCGCCCACCGCCTGGATGTTCCCCAATGTCGACCTGACCGTCCACCTCCACCGCCGGCCGGAAGGGCGCTGGACCGGCCTGGACACCACGGTCACGTTCGGTCCCACCGGCCAGGGCCTCACCAGCACCGTCCTGCGACGACATCAACGGCCCGGTCGGACACGCACAACAGATCCTCACGGTCCGCCCTGTGCCCGGCCACTGACCAGGGGCGGGCCGCGACCCCCGAGACGCCGGTCTCAGACGGCCGGACGGGCTTCCCGCACCCGCAGCCGGTGCGCGAGCCGGCCGAGCAGCACGGCGTTGAACAGCCCGGCCAGGGCCGTACCCACGGCGAAGACCAGCGGGCTCAGCCAGGTGAGCGAGGAGTACTCCGCGGGGGTCGACAACAGGAAGGCGAGCAGGCTGACGGGTGCCGTGGCCATGAGGGGCCAGATCCCGGCGAATCCCGGGTCGGGCAGCACGTACGCGGCGAGGAGGAAGAAGCCCAGCGCCGCCGCGACCACGACGAGATAGCCGCGCGCGAGCCAGTTGTCCACCGCGGGCGCCAGCAGGGCCCGGACTCTCCCCGGCCGGGGGCGCTCAGCGGGGGCCGGGACAGGGGGGAGGGGCGCGCGGCTGCCGGACGGTCGGGCGGCCGTGGGCTTCGCGACGAGGGCGCCGAGCACGGCGGCGTTCACGAGGGCGCACAGCAGGAGCCATCCGACCCAGAAGCCGGTGGCGAGCACCTCGACCGTCCCGCCGCCCTCGGTGCCGGGACCGAACGGGAGGACCACCCCCAGGAAGGAGAGGGGCGCGGTGAGCAGCAGGGGGCCTGCGGCGAAGCCGCTCTCCGGGAAGAGGAACATGACCGCGACGGAAGCGGCGACGACCGTCAGATAGCCCCGGGCCTGCCAGTTGTCCGTGGCGAGCGCGAGAAGGCGGCGCGGGTGCGGGAGGCCGCGAGAGCGCGAGGCGTCGGTCATCGTGGATCCTTCGGTTCGGTCCGGGTCGGTGGTCTCCACGATGGATCAGGTCACGCGTTCGGGGCTGAGTACGGGTACTCAACCTCGCCTGGGGGATTCGGACGCCGCGGACGCGGCCGGCTCGGTGGACGCCGTGCTCACAGTCCGGCGAGCAGTCCACTGACCGTACGCCCGGTGTCAGGCGTCGGTGGGCCCCGCGCTCTCGCGGAGGACCAGGGCCGTGCCGGCGAACGTCGGAGCGGGGGGCCGGTAGTCGTTCTCCAGCCGGCCGCGCAGGAGGGCGAAGGCGTCGCGGCCGAGGCCCTGGAAGTCCATCCGGACGGTGGTGAGGGACGGGGTGACGAACTCCGCGTGCGGGGCGTCGTCGAAGCCGATGACGCTGACGTCTCCCGGCACCGACCGCCCGGCGTGGTGCAGGGCGCGCAGCACGCCCAGCGCCAGGTCGTCGTTGCCGCACAGGATCGCCGTGACCTCCGGGTCGCGGGCGAGTTCCTGTCCCTCGTCGTAGCCGACCCGCGCGTCCCAGCCCTTGCCGCCGTGGGGTTCGGGCGGGGTGATGCCGGCCGCTTCCAGGGCGGCCCGCCAGCCCTGCGCACGCGGCCCTTCCGAGCGCCGGGTGCCCACCGACGTCGGGATCGCGACGTAGTGGACGGTCCGGTGCCCGAGCTCCAGCAGGTGCGCGGTGGCGGCGCGGGCCGCTTCACGGTCGTCGGCCCAGACGGCCGGACGGGGAGGGGTCCGGCCGGGTGAGGGCGCTTCGACGACCGCGGCGCACGGCACGTTCTCCGGGACCCGGTCCAGAGCCGAAGCGGCGAGCCGGTCGAAGCCGATGACCATCAGTCCGCCGCCGTCGGCCGCCGCCGAGGAGATGGTGCGGTCCAGGTCGTCCTCGGGCGTCAGCAGCTTCACACCCAGCGAGTAGCCCGCGGCGCGGGCCGCTTCCTCCAGGCCCTGGAGGGTGGCCGCATAGCCGTAGAGGGTGGTGTTCGACGTCAGTACGGTGACCGACCGGGTGACTCCGCTGGCCAGCGCGAACGCGGTGGCGTTGCGTCGGAATCCCAGTGTCTCGACGGCCGCCTCGACCCGCTTGCGGGTCTCCTCGCGGACGTTCGGGTGGCTGTTGATGACCCTCGAGACGGTCTGGTACGAGACGCCGGCGGCCTGGGCGACGTCCCGGATGCTGGCCGCCTTACGCGGTTCCGGTCCGGGATCCGAGGGGCTGCCGAGGCTTGTGTGACCGGTCACATCCATGTCACGATTGTGATCGGTCACAATGTCGACCGTCAACAGGAACCCCTGATCTGCCTGATCTGCCCGGCGATCGTAGCAGCGCACCTTGCGCGCCGACGGGCGCGGAGCCGCCGGGCGGGGCCGGCGGACGGGACCGGCGGACGACGGGGAGGGGCCGGTGGACGATCCGGGCGGGATCCGCGCGGCATTGCGCCTCGCGCATCGCGGTCCGTCGGACGCTCGCACCGCGCGACGAGTCGGACGCTCGCACCGCGCGACGAGTCGGACGCTCGCACCGCGCGACGAGTCGGACGCTCGCACCCCGCGACGAGTCGGACGCTCGCACCGCGACGCATCGCGCACCCCGCAACGCATCGCGCACCGCACCGCATCGCGCACCGCAATGAACCGCGCACCGCACCCCGCACCCCGCACCCCAACGAACCGCGCACCGCACGCATCGCGCACCGTACGCATCGGAGACCGCGTACCGCGGCGTACGCGAGAGACCGCACACGGCAGAAGGGGAAACCGCGTTGACCATCGCCGACGAAGCAGCCGAGAGGTCACTTGTCTGGTCGCACGAGGCTCTTGGGCTGCACGCCGTCGTGGATTCCACCGGGTCGGTCAGGCTGGGTGTGCCGGGGCGGGACCGGGCCTGCCTGCTTCCCCTGGTCGAGGTCACGGCCACGGGGCACGGCCGGACCTGGTCGGGGGAGCGCTTCATCGACACCGCCATCGGCGACCGGCTGACCTACCGGGACCACGAGACGGTCGACGAGGGGGGCTGGCAGCGCACGACGATCCGGCTGGCGGATCCGGCGACCGGCCTCGCCGCCGACATCACCCTGCGGACCTGCCCCGGCGCCGGCTTCCTCCGCTCACAGGTGCGCCTGGTCAACGAGGGCCGCGCCCCGCTCCGGCTGGAGAGTGTGTCGACCCTGGCCGTCGGCGGCATCGTGGACGGCTCGGGCGCGCCGGACGGCCTGACCCTCCACTGGGCGGACAACGACTGGCTCGCCGAGTGCCGTTGGCGGCACAGCGCGTTCCGCGACCACGTCGTCCCCCTGAGCCGGGCCGCCCACGGCCACGAAGGGCGCGGCTGCTTCGAGCGTTACTCGCAGGGCAGTTGGTCCACGGGACGGCACCTGCCGATGGCCGCGCTCACCGACGACCGGACGGGCCGGGCCTGGCTCTGGCAGATCGAGTCCAGCGCGGGCTGGCGTTACGAGACCGGTGAACGGGAGGGCGCCGCCTACCTCGCTCTCTTCGGGCCCGACGACGCCCACCACCAGTGGCGCGAGACCCTGGCGCCCGGCGAGGAGTTCAGCACCGTCCCCGCCGTCCTGGTCCGGTCCGAGACCGGTGGACTGGACGCCGCGTTCGGTGAACTCACCGCCTACCGGCGCCGGATCCGCCGTCGTCACCCGGACCACACGACGCTCCCGGTGATCTACAACGACTACATGAACACCCTGATGGGCGACCCGACCACCGAAAGGCTCCTGCCGCTCGTCGAAGCGGCGGGAGCCGCCGGTGCCGAGGTCTTCGTCGTCGACGCCGGCTGGTACGACGACGACGCCCAGGGCTGGTGGGACGCCGTCGGCGCCTGGGACGCCTCGGACAGGCGCTTTCCGGGCGGCATCCAGCAGGTGCTGGACGCCGTCAGAGCGCACGGGATGACCCCGGGACTGTGGCTGGAGCCCGAAGTGGTCGGTGTGCGCAGCCCGTTGGCCGACACCCTGCCGCCCGAGGCGTTCTTCCGCCGGGGCGGGATCCGCGTCACCGAACACGGCCGTCACCACCTGGACCTGCGCCACCCGGCGGCCCGCGCCCACCTCGACCGGGTCGTCGACCGGCTCGTGGGGGAGTGGGGGGTGGGTTATCTGAAGCTCGACTACAACATCAACATCGGCCCCGGCACCGAGAACGGCGGCGAGAGCGCCGGCGCCGGACTGCTCGGGCACCACCGCGCGCACCTCGACTGGCTCGGCTCCCTCCTCGACCGGCACCCCGGACTCGTCCTGGAGAACTGCGCGTCGGGCGGACTGCGCATGGACTACGCCCAACTCGCCGTCGTCCAGATCCAGTCCACCAGCGACCAGCAGGACCCGCTGCGCTACCCGCCCATCGCCGCCGCGGCCGCCACCGCGGCGACCCCCGAGCAAGCCGCCGTATGGGCCTACCCCCAGCCGCACTTCGGCCTCGACGAGATCGCCTTCACCCTCACCGGCGCGCTGCCGGGCCGCATCCACCTGTCCGGGTTCCTCGACCGCATGAGCCCGGAGCAGTTCGACCTCGTCCGCTCGGGTCTTTCCGCCTACAAGGCGCTGCGCGCGGAGATCCCCGACAGCCTGCCGTTCTGGCCGCTCGGGCTGCCCTCCTGGGAGGACACCTGGCTGGCCTACGGCTGGCGCGGTCCCACCGCCAGCTGGCTCGCACTGTGGCGACGACAGCCCGCCGTCGGGGGACGAGGGAGCATCCCGAGCCGTCGCCAACGGCCCCCGGCCGACGACAGCACCCGCACGCTCACGGTCTCCCACCTGCGCGGCAGCCAGGTCCGCCCCACGCCGCTCTATCCCGTCACCGCCGACGCG
Source organism: Streptomyces sp. NBC_00016 (assembly GCF_045040885.1). Classification (NCBI taxonomy): domain Bacteria; kingdom Bacillati; phylum Actinomycetota; class Actinomycetes; order Kitasatosporales; family Streptomycetaceae; genus Streptomyces; species Streptomyces sp. NBC_00016. The sequence goes on from NZ_CP108304.1 coordinate 6,671,469, forward strand.
AACGCGACCTGGGACGCCGCCGACGGGCAGCTCACCGTCTCCCTGCCCCGCCCCGGCACTGCCGTGCTGCTCCGCCTCGACACGGCGTCACCCCCGCCGCACGGCACGCCGCCGCACCCCTGACCGGCGGGTCACACGCGTCATCGTCGTCCCGCGCGGGCCAGCGCGTCCTCGGCCTGCCCGGCGAGGGCGCCGACGAGATCGGCCGCGGAGGGCAGGTCGTCGATGAGGGCGATGCCCTCTCCGGCCCACAGCGGCAGAGCGGGCAGCTCGCCCCGTGCCACGCCGTCCTGATAGGCCTGCCTGGCTTCGGGGTCGGCGGCCAGTTCCGCCTCCCGGCCCCGCCATCGGTCGAGAAAGGGGTGGCCGAGCGTACGGGCGGTGTACCGCGACGGCCACCGCGAACCCCGGGCGGTGTCGAGCACGCTGCTGCGCTCGGTCTCCTCGCCGCTTCCCCGGACGATGGCCCTGGCCGTCGAGGGGGCGACCAGGGCCTCGGTCGTGGCCTGGAAGCGGGTGCCGAGGAGCGCCCCGGCGGCGCCCAGGGCAAGCGCGGCGGCCACCCCGCGGCCATCGGCGATCCCGCCGGCCGCGAGCACCGGCACCGGTGCCGCCAGGTCCACCACGACCGGCACGAACGGCAGGGTGGACCGGCCGTGCCGGGCGCCGTGCCCCCCGCTCTCGGTTCCCTGCGCCACGATGACGTCGGCGCCCAGGTCCACCGCCCGCCCGGCCTCCGCCAGATCGGTGACCTGGATGATCAGCGCCGCACCGGCCCGGCGGACGCGTTCGGCGTACGGGCTCGGATCCCCGAACGACAGCATCACCGCCCTGGGGCCGTGCTCCAGCGCGTGCTCCACCGCCGCGACGTCGATCTGCCAGGTCAGAAACCCGATCCCCCACGGCCCTGTGGTGCCTTCGGCGACGAGGGGCAGCTCGCGGGCCAGCCAGTCCCGGTCGCCGTCGCCGCTGCCCAGCAGTCCGAGCCCGCCGCCGCGGGAGACGGCCGCCGTCAGCGCGCCACCGGCCGAGCCGCCCATCGGCGCCGACGCGATCGGATGCCGCACACCGAACAACTCCGTGAAGGCCGTCGACAACGTCATGCCGCCATCATCGCCCTCGCCGGGGCGCAGGGTCATCGGTTCCGTGCGGCACGGTGCGAAGGGCTGCGACTCGGGCGTCCGGCACTGTCGGAGCGAGGCGCTAGGGTCCACCTGGTCGCGTCACCTCCCGTTGGTGACAACGTTGTTGACTGTCTATCAGGAGCGATACGCAATGAGCTTGCAGGCCACCTTCGCCGACTTCTCCGTCGACCCCGCCCGGCTGTCCAACGCCGTGGTCAGGCATGACCGGGCCGAGTTCGGCGGATCCCACCTGACGCTGGGCGCGGGCGCAACGGTGACGCTGGACTTCGAGGTGGCGGACCCGGAGGACATCCCCGAGGCGACGCTCACCGTCACGGCCCTCGTCTCCAGGCTCGGCTCCGCACCGGGCCACGCCCCGATCGACGTACTCATCCAGGGCGAGGCGCTGGCCGAAAACCTCACCGTGCCCGGCGGCGGAGACCTTCCGCAGGACAACGTGTTCGCGGTGCCGGCCGGCATGCTGAAGCCGGGGACCAACACCCTGGAGATACGCGCTTCGGCCGAGGCGCGCAGCACGCTCCGGCTCTACCGGATCACCCTGGACTCCATCGACGAACGGGGTGCCTCGGAGCGCGCGCTGGCGGCGCTGGCCGCCCGGAACTCGGTGTTCGCCTACCGGACGGAACTCCGCGCCGCCCACGACTCCTCGGCGACGTCCTGGCAGGAGGCCCCTCGGCTGGTGTTCCACCTCGACCGGGACGAGCACTCGCTGCCCGCGCAGCTCGGCTGGCGAGGGGAGGACGGGACCGAATCGGCCATCAGCTTCCAGTCGAACATGTCCGACTTCCACGGCTGCCACCGCACCGCCGACGGTACGGCCTACGAGTACCGCGGCCGCCTCACCGGCGGCTGGTCCTTCCCCGAGGGGCTCGAGGAGACATCGGCGGCCGGGCTGCACCGCTTCCGCACGGAGGAGGGACACGGCGGTGGCTGGCACAGCTCGCACGAACTGCGGGTGCTGGTGGACGACGGCGTGGCCCCCGTGGAGCGGGTGACCTGGCGTGACCAGCGAGGCAACTCCGGCGTGGTCATGCTCCAGACCGTGCCGGGCGAAGCCGCCACCGACGCCCGGGTGGCCGACGTCGAGGCGAGCGACGAGTTCGAGGAAGTGGGGGAGACGGCGGACAACCTGTTGAACGGCTCCCGGTCCAAGTGGCTGGCGCACGACGACGCCCCCCAGCTCCACTTCACCCTCGCCCACTCCGCGGTCGTCACCTCCTACACGCTGATGTCGGCGAACGACAGCCCCGATCGCGATCCGCGCGACTGGACCCTCGAGGGCTCGTACGACGGCCGTACCTGGACGCGCTTGGACTCCCGCGCCGGGGAAACCTTCAACAGCCGCTTCGAGACCCGGGAGTTCCGCCTCCGCGCCCCCGCCTCGGGCTACCGCCACTACCGTCTCGACATCACCCGCAACTCCGGCGCGATCGAGACCCAGCTCGCCCGGGTCCGCTTCGTCGAAGGCGCCGTCGGCCGGGCGTTCACCGGTTACTACCAGCGTCACAACGAGGGCCCGATCGGCTATCGCGGTACGCCGGTCCCCACGCCCGCACCGGCATCCGCGCCCCTCGCCATCCCGGCGCCCCTGCTGGCCGCGGACCTGGAGGCGGCCGTCCAGTCCCTGACCGACACCGCCCAGACCCTGGCCGCCCTGGCGTCCCGCCTCCGCGACAGCTGAGCGAGGCGGCCGCAGCGGCGGTCCGGCGGTCAGTCGCGCGTCGCGTAGACGATGAGGTTGTTCACCGGGTGCCCCTCGGCGTCGAAGTCGCCGTCGCAGGTGATCAGCCGCAGGGCGCGGTCCGCCGTCGGGCCGTAGACCTTCTCGGTGGGGAAGGAGCCCTTGCTGACGCTCTCGGTAGCCGTGACGGAGAAGTGCGCCGCATCTCCTCGTGCGTCGGTGACGGTGATGTCCGCGCCCTTGGTGATCTTGTTGAGGTCGTGGAAGACGGCCTTGCCGAACCGGGTGTCGTTGTGGCCGATGATGACGGCGGCACCGGGCTCACCGGGCACGGCGCCGCCGGTGTACCAGCCTGCGGTCATGCCCTTGTCGGCCGGCGGGACCTCGACGGTGCCGTCCGTGTTGAGGCCGAGCTCCATCAGGGAACCGGTGATCCCGAGCGAGGGGATGGTCACCTCGGCAGGGGCCGGCGGCTGTCCGGCCCGAGGCGCGCCGCCGGACGAGGGCGTGCCCGCGGCGGCGGAGGGAGACGAGGTGGCCGCGGCGGTGGTCGTCCCGGGGGCGGACGAGCAGCCGGTGAGCACGGCCAGCGCCACGGGTACGACGAGGACGACGCGGACGAGCCGGGCAGCGGCCGGGGCCGGCCGGGTGGCGTTGCGGCGTACCGGACGGTGTACGGGGGACATGACGGGCTCCAAGCGGGGTGGGTGCGTGCGCGGCGACACGCGGACGCACGCGGGGGTGCGAACGCGTCCGCGGGGATGAGCGGGGCTGAGCGGAGGTACGCGGCGATACGCGGGCGCCGACGGAGTTGAGCGGGGGCCGACGGAGGTGAGCGGGGGCCGTGGCGGTACGCCGCGGTGCGTGCGGACATACGGCGATGCGCGATGGCGCCGCCCGTGCAGGGCGGCGCCATGGTGTGACGGTCGGGTCGGGTCGGTGCGGGGTCAGGCGTCGGTGCGGCCGGCGGCGCGGCGGCGTACGACGAAGGTGCCCGCGCCCGCGAGCAGCAGGGCGCCCGCGGCCGAACCGACGAGAGCCGTGGTGCCGGAGCCGCTGTCGTCGGCGGTGGCCTCGCCCGCGTCGACGCCGCCCCGCGGCAGTTGCTTGGCGTCCTCGCCCCTCTTGGCCGCCGCAGCCGCTTCCTCCTTCGCCTTGGCCGCCTTGTCGGCTTCGGCCTTCCGCTCGGCCACGGCCGAGTCCGTGCCCGTGGTCGGCGCGGACGCCGCAGGGGTGGGGTCGTCCGCGAAGGCCGCGGTGGCGGGGGCGAGCAGCGCGCTGCCCGCGAGGGCGGTCAGTACGGCGAGACGCAGGATGGGACGGCGGGACATGTGTGACTCCAATTCCAGCCCGGCCTCGGTGGCCTCGGGCGTGACCGAAGACTTGCCGTCACTTGTGAAGAAGCTGTCAGAGCGTTGTGGTCATCGCATCAGCGTCATCGCATCGCATCAGCGTCATCGCCTCAGGGCCGCCGTCTCAGGGCCGCCGTCTCAGGGCCGGACGGCCGTTTCCTCGTCGTCGGCCTTCGGCCGCTCGGCGTCCTCGTCGGTCATGGCCGGCAACCGCAGGGTGAAGACCGAGCCCTGTCCCTCGGTGCTCGTCACGCTCACCGTGCCCCCGTGCGCCTCGGCGAGCTTGAGCACGATCGCCAGCCCGAGGCCGCTGCCGCCGGTGCTGCGGTTGCGGGACTTCTCCGCCCGCCAGAAGCGGTCGAACACATGCGGGACGTCGCCCGCCGGGATGCCGCTGCCGGTGTCGGACACCTCCACGGCCACCTCGTCCCCGCCCTTCGTGACGTACGGACGCAGCGTCACCCGGCCACCGGGCGGGGTGTGGCGTACCGCGTTGGAGAGCAGGTTGCTGACGGCCTGGCGCAGCCGGACCGGGTCTGCCTCGACAGGCGGGGGAGGGGAGCCGGGCGCCGTGGCGACCTCCAGGGTCACGCCCGCGGTCTCGGCCGGCGCCTGGTGAGCCGCGGCGACCTGGCCGAGCAGGTCGTCGACGAACACCGGCTCCAGGTGCAGCCGCAGCGCGCCCGCTTCGGCCGCCCCCAGGTCCTGCAGATCGTTGATGAGGTGCTGGAGCTGCACCGCCTCGTCGAGGAGCGAGGAGACGAACGCCGGGTCGGGCTCGGCCAGTCCGTCGTGCGCCGCCTCCAGCCAGCCACGGATGTTGCTCAGCGGGGTACGCAGTTCGTGGGCGACGTCGCTGACCATCACCTTGCGCTGTTCCTCGAGCCGGGTCCGGTGCGCGGCCATGTCGTTGAAGGCCAGCGCCAGCCGTCCGATCTCGTTGTCCGGGCCGACCGGCACCGGCGCCGAGTCCAGGCCGTCCCGCATCCGCTGGGCGGCGCCGGTGAGCGCGTGCAGCGGGCGTACCAGCCGGGTTCCGGCGATCACCGAGGCGCCGACGGTGAGGGCGAGGACGAGGGCCGTGACCCCGGCGATGCGCGCGGTGTTGGCCGGGGAGAGGTCGAAACCGGGCACGCTGACGGCGCCGGGGCCGTCGATGAACAGCAGGGCGGGCGCGGCGACATAGGCCGTGAGCTGTTCCCGGCGGGCGCTGCCGACGCAGGCGGCCACCGCCCGGTCGTACCCGCTGCCCCGGGCCTGCGCCGCGCCGTCGGTGGTGCCCGCGGCGGCCGCCTTGTCCTCGGCCATGCGCCGCTCGATCGCCTCTTCCTTGGTGATGCCGGTCTCGGGCACGGGGACGGGCGCCGACGAGCCGACATCCGTGCCCTCCTGCCCGTATCCCCGGTCCCAGGACAGATCCAGGTTCAGTTTCACGCCCGTACGGCCCTGCCGCTTCAGGCAGGCGTCGGCGAGCTGTTCCAGCGCGCGCAGGGCCTTCTCCTCGGTCGCGGTGGTCGCGGCGCCGTCGACGGACAGGCACTTCAGCTCTCTGTCGCGGTCGGTGCCGTCGCTCACGAACCGGACCCAGGGCCGCCCGCTGGGGCTGTCGACGACATCCGCCGCGATCCCCATCCCCGCGAGGCACTCGGCGCTGCGGGCGGTGGCCCTGCGCAGGACCGTTCGTTCCTTCGCGGGCAGCAGGAACGGCCCGACGGCTCGTGGGTCGACGCGGTCCGTGCCGACCGGCACGGCGTCGGGCACCAGCACGGTGTCGACCGACAGCGGGTCGACGACCGCCGAAGCCTGCGTCGGCAGCTCGGCGACGGGCGCGGTGCCGGCGGCGGAGTCGAGGAGCGGCTGCCGGTCCTCGGTGGTCAGCACGATCCGGCGCCCGGACTCCCGCGCCAGGTCCCGTACGGTGCCGTCGACGCCCGCCCAGTCGGGATGCCCGGCCGCGTAACCCAGCAGGGTGTCGTAGATCCGCGCGTCGGTGCTGAGGTTGCGCCCCTGCTCCTGACGGATCGCGACGGAGGTCGTCTGCACGGCGAGCCAGGCGGTGGCGGCGACCGAACAGGAGGCCACCAGCGCCGACACGGTGAGCAGTCGGCCGAGCAGGCTCTTGCGGAGCGGCAGCCGTGTCCGCCCCGCCGGCCCCGTCCGCCCCGCCCGCTCGTCACGACGACGCACGGCGTGCTCCCTTGGCGGGGTCGGTCAGCTTGTAGCCGACGCCGAAGACGGTGAGCAGCCGGACCGGCCGGCGCGGGGCCCGCTCGATCTTCTTGCGCAGATGCATGACGTGCACATCGACGGTGCGGCCGCTGATGTACTTGTCGAAGCCGTGCAGCTCCGCCAGGAGCCGCTGCCTGGTGAACACCCGGTCGGGCTCCGCCGCCATCGCGGCGAGGATGCGGAACTCGCCGGGCGTGCACACGACCGGTGCCCCGCCGACCGACACCTCGTGCCGGACCGGATCGACCCTGAGCGTGCCGACCGTCAGCGCGTCGTCGGCCTCGGCCCGGGCAGGGGCGGGCGCGGTGCCGGGACCGGTGCCGGGATCGGCGGCGGGGGAGGGGGCCGAGGGGCGGCGGTTGCGGCGCAGCAGGGTGCGGACCCGGGCCACCAGCTCACGGGGGCTGAACGGCTTGGTCATGTAGTCGTCGGCGCCGAGATCCAGCCCGAGCAGGAGATCGTCCTCCGTGCTGCGGGCCGTCAGCATCAGCACCGGTATCTCCCGGTCCTCCGCGCGCAGGATCCGCACCACGTCGAGGCCGTCGGCCCGGGGCATCATCACATCGAGGACGAGCAGGTCGGGCTCCCGGTGCCGGACCTCCTCGAGAGCCGCACGGCCGTCCTCGACGACCGTGACCGCGTGGCCCTCGTGCTCGAGGTAGCGACGCACCAGTTCTGCCTGCTTCGCGTCGTCTTCGGCGACCATGATGTTTGCGCACACGCCGAGGATCGTAGCGAGCGCCCGAACCGGCACCTCGGTAAGTCGACTCGCGGCAGCGGGAGTTCGACCTCCGTGCCGGTCAGCGCAGGGCGGTGGTCCACTCCAGTTGGCGGGTGACCTCCTCGTCGGGACGGGCCGGGGGCGGGCTCCCCGGGGTGCGGGGCGGCGGGGTGTGGACGCCGCGGGAGATGTTGCCGCTGACGGTCGTGTTGTGTTCCACGCGGGGGCGGCGGAGCGCCTCGTAGTGGGTGAGCGCGGACTCGGTGTCCGGGGCGTCGCGCAGGCACTTGGCGAGGATCACCGCGTCCTCCAGGGCCATGGACGCGCCCTGCCCGGTGGCGGGGGAGGCCGCGTGGGCCGCGTCGCCGACGAGCAGGGTCCGGCCGGAGCGCCAGGGCGTGCCGCCCGGCATCTCGGTCGCGTTGGTGACCAGGACGGGAGCCGTGGTGGCCGCGACGATGTCCGCGGCGGGCGTGGCGTCCTCGCGCAGCAACGCAACGAGCAGGTCCCGCCATTGGGTGGGCGTGGCGTGCGCGATCTCGTCGGCGGACAGCGGGGCGTCGGCGCCGACCCGGGCGAACCAGTACGTCTCCCCGTCCGGCGACGTCGTGTGGCCGAAGGCGGCCGAGCTGCCGCGGATCATCGTGATGCACGCGGTCTCCGCCGACCCGGCGGCCGGCGCGCCCGTGGTGTAGCCGTAGAAGACACGCTGTCCCGCGTACCGGGGCTGTGCGGCGGGGGCGGTGGCCCGGCGGACCGTGGAGTTCAGGCCGTCGGCGCCGAGCAGCAGGTCGCCCGTCGCCGAGCTGCCGTCGGTGAAGCGCGCGGTGACGCCTTCGGAGCCGCTCTCCACGGACGCGAGCCGGGCACCGTGCACGACCGCGATGCCGCGGCGGGCGGCCTCCGTCTGGAGAGCCGCGTTGAGTTCGCCGCGGCGCAGGCACCGGTACCGCAGCCGGGGGTCCGCGGCCTCACCGAGCGGAGCGCGGGCCACCTCGCCGCCCTCGGCGTCCAGCAGCCGCATGGTGGTGAGCGGGAAACCGATCGCGGTGACCGCGGAGGTCGCGTCGAGCTGCGCGAGGGCCCGCAGGCCGTTGCTCGCGAGGGTGAGGAACGCGCCGATGTCCTCGGCGGAGTCGGGATGCGCCTCGTACACGGCGACCTCCTGCCCCGCCTTGGCCAGCGCCAGAGCCGCCGCCGTGCCGGCGATCCCGCCGCCGATGACCAGTACGCGCGCCATGCCTCACCCCGCTGTTCCGCTCATGGACGCACGGTCCCGTCGTCGTACGCCACCCACGGGAGAACGCCCGGACGGCGGCCCGGAGTTCCGGCCGGGCACCGCACGACCGGTCCGGGCCGCCCTTTCACCCGTTCAGCGTCCGAAAGCCGTCAGCACGGCTTCCAGCTGGCGCAGCGGCTCGGGGCCGACGATGCGCAGGACGACGGTGTCGGCGCCGGAGTCCTTCAGGGCCTGGATGTCGGCGACGGCCTGCGCCGGGGTGCCCGAGACGGTGAACACCTCGTCCTGCGGGCGGCCCAGCCAGGCGCCGTGCCCCTCGGTGTGCGGGTGCAGGATCCGCGCGACCTGCTCGGGGTCGTCGCCCACACAGGCGAAGGACAGCACGGTCAGCGTGTGGTCGGGACCGGCCCCGCCCTTGGCGGTGAGGGCCCGGGTGTTCTCCAGATCCTGCGGTCCGTGCCCCTCGGCGATCAGGGTGCCGTCCGCGACCCGGCCGGACAGTTCGAGGGAACGCGGACGGACCACGCCCGCCACCACCGGCGGCACCTGGACCGGAGGATGCACCAACCGCACGCCGTCCAGCCGTACTTCACGCCCCTCCAGTTCGACGCGCTCACCACGCAGCAGCGCGCGCACGGAGGTGATCGTCTCCTCCAGGAGAGCCAGCGGCGACCGGGGAGCGACGCCGACCGACTCCATCCACTCCCGCACCCCGTGCCCGATCCCGGCGACCAGCCGCCCGGGGAACACCCTTGCCAGCGTGGCCAGTTCCATCGCCAGCAACGCCGGACTGCGCAGCGGCGCCGGTGCGATCCCGATGCCCACCCGCAGCCGCTCGGTCGCCCCCAGCGCCACGGCCGCCGCCGACACCCCGCCGTTCCAGCCGAGGTCCTCGACCACCCACAGGTCGTCCACCCCGAGCGCCTCGGCCCGCCGCGCGAACCCGGGCAACTCCTCGGGAGCCCAGTCGCGGTCGTACATGACACCGACCCGTACGTTCGTCACGTTCGTCATGCCCGGAACCTATGGGGTGGGCGGCGGGTGGATCAACGGCGTATCCCGGCCGGGGCCGCCCCCGGAGTCCGGGGCCGCCGCTCTCTCGTTCGGGGCATTGTCAGTGGTGGCAGGCAGGATGTGAGGCATGACAACACCCGGTGCAGTGATTGTGGACGCCGTCGCCTACGCGCAGGCGATCGAGGACGCGGTGAAGGCGTCGGCCGCCTACTACGCGGGTGGCACTTCGGTGCTGGACGACGACGCCTACGACAGGCTGGTGCGCGCCATCGCGGCGTGGGAGGACGAGAATCCGGAGCAGGTGCTGCCCGACTCGCCGACCGGCAAGGTCGCCGGCGGGGCGGTCGAGGGCGATGTCCCGCACACGAGAGCGATGCTGAGCCTGGACAACGTCTTCTCCGCGGAGGAGTTCACCGCGTGGACCGCCTCGCTCACCCGGCGCGTCGGCCACGACATCACCGCGTTCGGCGTCGAGCCGAAGCTGGACGGTCTGGCGATCGCGGCCCGCTACACCCGCGGCCGCCTGACGCGGCTCATCACCCGGGGCGACGGGACGGCCGGGGAGGACGTCTCGCACGCGATCGGCACCGTCGAGGGCCTGCCGGCCGAACTGACGGAGCCGGTCACCGTCGAGGTACGCGGCGAGGTCCTGATGACGACCGCCCAGTTCGAGCACGCCAACGAGGTGCGCACCGCGCACGGCGGCGCGCCGTTCGCCAACCCGCGCAACGCCGCGGCGGGCACCCTGCGCGCCAGGGAACGCGCGTACACCGTCCCGATGACCTTCTTCGGCTACGGACTGCTGCCGCTGGACGACACCGAACCGGCGCTGGCCGCGCTGCTGGAGGAGAGCGCGCACAGCGACCTCATGACGCGGGCCGGCGACTACGGCGTGAACACCACCGCGACCACGGCCGTGCCCGGCGTCACCGCGAGCACCGTCGAAGAGGTCCTGGCCCGGGTGGCCGAGATCGCCGGGCTGCGCGCCTCGCTGCCGTTCGGGATCGACGGGATCGTCGTCAAGGCCGACCTCGCCGCCGACCAGCGGGCCGCCGGCTCGGGTTCACGCGCCCCGCGCTGGGCGACCGCCTACAAGCTGCCCGCCGTCGAGAAGATCACCCGGCTGCTGGCGGTGGAGTGGAACGTGGGCCGCACCGGCATCATCGCCCCGCGCGCCGTCCTGGAGCCGGTCGAGATCGACGGCTCCACCATCACCTACGCCACCCTCCACAACCCGGCCGACATCACCCGCCGAGACCTGCGCCTCGGCGACCACGTCATGGTCCACCGGGCCGGGGACGTCATCCCCCGCATCGAGGCGCCGGTCGCCCATCTGCGCACCGGCGACGAACAGCCCATCGTCTTCCCCGAGGCGTGCCCGCGCTGCGGATCGGGCATCGACACCAGCGAGCAGCGCTGGCGCTGCGTCAACGGCCGCGACTGCCACCTCGTCGCCTCCCTCTCCTACGCCGCCGGACGCGACCAGCTCGACATCGAGGGCCTCGGCCACACCCGGGTCGTCCAGCTCGTCGAAGCCGGACTGGTCACCGACCTCGCCGGCCTGTTCGCCCTCACCCGCGACCAGCTCCTCGGCCTGGAACGGATGGGGGAGACCAGCACCGACAACCTCCTCGCCGCGCTCGCCACGGCCAAGAACCAGCCGCTGTCCCGCGTGCTGTGCGCCCTCGGGGTCCGCGGCACCGGCCGCTCCATGTCCCGCCGGATCGCACGCCACTTCGCCACCATGGACCTGCTGCGCGCCGCCGACGCCGAAGCGATCCAGCAGGTCGAGGGCATCGGCACCGAGAAGGCCCCGTCCATCGTCGCCGAGCTCGCCGAACTCGCCCCGCTCATCGACAGACTCGTCGCCGCCGGGGTGAACATGACCGAGCCCGGCGCCACCCCGCCCGCACCGGCGACGCCCGACACGGCCGACGGCGAGAGCGGGGGCGAGAGCGGGGGCGAAGGCACGCAGGCCGTCGCTGCTGCCGGGCCGCTGGCCGGGATGACCGTGGTCGTCACCGGCGCGATGACCGGGGCGCTGGAGAAGCTCAGCCGCAACCAGATGAACGAACTCATCGAGCGCGCCGGGGGCCGCTCCTCGTCCAGCGTCTCCAAGAAGACCAGCCTGGTCGTCGCAGGCGAGGGCGCCGGATCCAAGCGGACCAAGGCCGAGACCCTCGGCCTGCGGCTCGCCGCGCCCGACGAGTTCGCCGCCCTCGTCGCCGACTACGTCGACGCGGGCCCCGGCGGGGAGCCGACGGTGTAGACGGGCAAGCCGCCACCGGGCCGGCCGTCAGGTCGGCCGCCCCGGTGACGACGATCGGTCGGTCCCGGCCGTGCTCCCCTCGGGTGTGACGGGCGGGGCGCGGTGGGGGCCGCTGCCGGGCAACCGGTCAGGAGAAGGGGCTCACGTCCGGACGCTCGGGCGCCTCAGCCCTTGACGGGCTTGCCCCGGCCCCATGCCCAGGCGAGGCGGTCGGCGCCCGACTGGTTGGTGGTGGCCAGCCAGGGGCGGGCGGTGGTGCCGGTGAGGGTCTGCAGCGAGTACGTGTCGTCGGTGCGCAGACCCGGCCAGTACACGGAGCCCATCTTCAGCTCGCGGAAGGTGTCGGTGACGGCCTGGACGTAGTTGACGAAGTTGTTGTCCGGCGTCTTCACGTTGTAGTTCAGCCCGGTGGTCATCGGGGCCCCGAACTCGTCCGCGACGGTCCGGTTCGCGCAGTCGCCGATGCGCACCTTCAGGTCGGCCACCCACTGGTCGTAGGTCGCGTAGTCCTTCCAGAACCCGTAGTGGTGCAGGGAGAGGTACGTGCCCTTCAGCCGCGGGTCGGCGCAGACCGTGGTGACGTGGTCGTTGTAGCCGGCGCCGCTGACGAACACCCGGTTGCGCGGGACCTTCGCGTACGTCGACAGCCACTTGGCCGCGATGTCGGCCCACTCGGTGTCGGTGTAGCCGTGCGGCTCGTTCATCGGCTCGAAGTAGACGCGGCTGTCGTTCTTGTACGCCTTGACGACGGTGTCCCACATCGGCCAGTACGTGGCCGTGTCGTCGATGAAGCCGTCCTTCTGGGCGCCCGTGCCCTCCCAGTAGGACACGATGACCTTGAAGCCCTGGTCCGAGGCCGCGTCGATGACCCCGCGGTAGGACTTCCAGTAGGCGCCGTTGACCGTGTACGGGTTGATGGGCAGCCGCACGGTGTTGGCGCCGAGGTTCGCGCGGAACGCCGCGATGATCCGGGTCGCCTTCGCGTAGGTCTGCCGGTAGGTGTCCGTGGTCGACAGACCGGACAGCTGGAGGAGGTCGTCGGCGAAGTTGTCGCGCGGGTCGGCCCAGTTCACGCCCTTGAACTGGGTCGTGTCGGTGGTCGGCGCGGCGCCGGAGGAGGCGGCGGCCGGGCTGCCGGCCAGGGTCGTGCCGGTGACGGCGGCGACGGCGACCGCGACGAGGGCGGCGCGCAGGCGGGGGGTGCGGGAGGCTCTGGTGGGGGTCTTGCGCATGACGTGCCCTTTCAGGAGAGGCGGCTCGGCGCTGGGGGACGCGCGGGCTGGGCGGCGGCCGCCACGCGATGTTTGCGTAAACATCAACGCCTTGGGGTGGCTGATGTTTACGTAAACATGGCGGCGCCGGAATCGTGGCACCCGGCGATGTGATCGTCAAGGTTTCCGGCGCGTAACGTCCGGGGCTCCGGTGGCGGGTGTGCCGGGGTGGGGTGCGGCGCGGTGGGGTGGGGCGGGGTGGGGCGGGAGGGGTGCGGTGGGAGAGGTGCGGTGGAGTGGGGCGGGAGGGGTGCGGCCGCCCGGCCGACGGTGCGGTGGGATGCCCGGCGGGCCGGTCCCCTGGACGAGTCCGACGGTCCGGCCCCGTGAACGAGCCCGGTGGGTCCGGTCCCGCGGTCCCGCCTTGCCGCAGTCCCGCAGTCCCGCCCTCCCGCAGTCCCGAAGTGCCGCAGTCCCGCAGTCCCGCATTTCGTTGGTTTCGTGGTTCGGTCGAGCCGGTTCTCGACAGTGCGAAACGCGTCATGAATGCACGTGCTTTTCCGGCGTGGCGCCGGTCGTCGACCGTTGATTTCCGGTGGGCTTTCGGGAGAGAAAGCCATTGTTGCCCACTTGGCGGAAAAGCAGCGTCCGGACGGTTCCGTTTGTGAAGTCTGTTGAAGTCTGTTGGCTCCGGTGCGGGCTTCGTGGAAGCATTCAGGAAGATCAATTGCTCGTACCGAGAAGGGAAACAGCTGTGCCTTTCAAGCCGTCCCGTCCGGCCGTCGTCGCGGCGTCCACGCTGTCCGTCCTGTTGCTGACAACGGTCGGTGTGCATGCGGAAGAGCCTGCTCAGGCAGGTGCGGCGCCCGACCTCTCGGTCTCCAGAGTGATGCGGCACCTGGACGCGCTCCAGCGGATCTCCGACGCGAACAGCGGAAACCGCGCCCATGGCACGGCCGGCTATCAGGCCTCCGTCGATTATGTGAAGAAAAAGCTGGACGCCGCCGGATTCGCCACCTCGCTCCAGGAATTCGAGTTCGGTGGAAAGAAGAGCTGGAATCTGATCGCCGACTGGCCCCGGGGCGGTCAGACCGGAAAAGTCCTCATGGTCGGGGCGCACCTCGACTCGGTGGAGACAAGTCCCGGAATCAACGACAACGGCTCCAGCGTCGCCGCGATCCTGGAGACCGCGCTGACGGTTTCCGCGAAGAACGTCACCCCTTCCCAGCACCTCCGGTTCGGCTTCTGGGGAACGGAGGAGGAGACCTACATCGGGTCCACGCACTACGTGAACACCTTGCCGGCGGCCGAACTGTCGAAGATCACCGCCTATCTGAACTTCGACATGATCGGCTCACCGAACCCCGGCTACTTCGTCTATGACCAGAGCCCGGAGGTCGCCCGGCACTTCGACCGGTACTTCGCCGCCAAGGGCATCCCCACCGAGCCCGCGACCGCCCTCAACGGCCGCAGCGACCACGAGCCGTTTCTGGCCAAGGGCGTCCCGGTGGGCGGAATCTTCACCGGATCCGCCGAGATCAAGACCCCGGAGCAGGCCGCGAAGTGGGGCGGCACCGCCGGTGAGGCCATGGACAAGTGCTACCACCAGGCCTGCGACACCCCCGCCAACATCGACAGGCGGGCCCTGGACGTCAACAGCGACGCCGTCGCCGCGATGGTGTGGAAGCTGGGCGTGCGCGGCTAGGACCGTGCGGCCGCGAGCGGGGCGGGACATCCGGCGCCTGCCGGGTGTCCCGCCCCGCTCGGCTCGCCGGGTGTCCCGCCCGCTCGGCTCTCAGGTCCGTCGGCGGTCCCGGGGGCGGGCGGCCAGCCGGGCCAGCCGTTCCCGGTCGACCTTGCCGGTGGGGCCGACCGGCAGGGCCGGCAGGACGAGCACATGCTCCGGAAGCATGTAGCTGGGCAGGTTCTGCGCGAGGTGGCGGCGGACGAACCCGCCGCCCGGCGAGGGCTCCGATCCCCCCACCGCCACGGCCGCCACGATCTGCGGGCCGTCGTCGCCCCGCAGCGTGGTGACCGCGCAGTCCACCGCACCCGGCACCTGGCGCAGGGCGGCCAGCACCTCGCCCAGTTCGATCCGGTAGCCGCGGACCTTGACCTGGTCGTCCCGGCGGCCCCGGAACTCCAGGTTGCCGTCGGCCATCCAGCGCGCCCGGTCGCCCGTGGCGTACATGGACTCGTCCGCCAGGCCGCTCACCGTGTCGGCCGTGAACTTCGCGGCCGTCAGCTCCGGATCGCCGACATACCCGTCGGCCACCACCACACCCGCGATGTGGAGATCGCCCTCGACGCCGATCGGACACGGTTTGCGGTCGCCGTCCAGGACGTAGTAGCGGGCGTTCTGGATCGGCTTGCCGTACGGGACGCTCGTCCAGGCCGGGTCGATCTCGCCGACGTCGAAGTGGTTGGACCAGATCGTCGCCTCGGTCGCGCCGCCCAGCGCCACGACGTGGGCCCGCGGGAAGCGGGCCCGGACCCGGCCGGGCAGGGCCAGCGGTACCCAGTCGCCGCTGAGGAAGACCAGCCGCAGGCTGGGCACCGGCCCGCCGTCCGCCGTCGCACCCGTCGTGCCCGTCCCGTCCGTCGCGCCTGTCGCGCTCGTCCCATCCGCCCCGTCCGCCCCGTCCGGCCCGTCGGCGAAGGACATCACCATGCCGAGCGCGGCGGGCGCCGAGTCCCAGAAGGTGATCGGCTCGCGCAGCATGATGTCCAGCAGCCGCTCGCCGTCGGACAGTTCGGCGGCGGGGACCACGCGCAGACTGGCGCCCGCCGCGAGCACGCCGAGCAGGTCGTAGACCGACAGGTCGAAGGTGAGCGCGGTGACCCACAGCAGGCAGTCGTCCGGACCCACCGCGTAGGTCTCGTTCACCCACTGGATGACGTTGACGGCACTGCGGTGGCGCACCGACACGCCCTTCGGTACGCCGGTGGAGCCCGAGGTGAAGATGACGTACGCGGTGTCGTCGGCGCCGGGGCCGGCCGGCAGCGGCAGGGCGCGGGCCTCCTCGACGTCGCTCCAGGCGCTGATCACCGGCGCGTACGGGGTGGCCGTGTCGTGCGGCGCGAGGCGCAGGACGACGTCGTACCGGTCCCGCAGGACCGGCGGCCAGCCGTCCCCACCGCGTCGGTGGATCTCCGCCCGTACCGGCAGACCGAGTTGGGCGGAGAGGCGCCCGAACCACTCGGCGGGCACCCGCAGATGACCGGAGTCGGGTCCCTCGCCCGGCTCCGCGAGGTCGGCGAGGTCCGCGAGCACCACCGCCCCGCCCGGCGCCAGGGCGCCCACGGCGTCCCGCAGCACGGACCGCAGGTACTCGAACCCGGGGAAGAACTGGGCGACACTCGCGAGCAGGACGACGTCCGCGCTCGCCGGTGCCACCACCCGGCCGAGGTCGGCGGCCGCGGCCCGCACGAACCGTGCTCCTTCGCCGGCCTCCCGCCCCGCCCGCTCCAGCGCGACGGCCGACACGTCGACGCCCGTGTAACCGGCCACCCGGTCCCGCAGCGCACCCGCGATCAGACCGGCACCGCAGCCCACCTCGACGACCCTGGGCCGCTCCACCGTCGGAGCCGCCGACAGCACCAGGTCGCGCACGTGCGAGACATAGGTGTCGATCTGCGCGGCGGAGATCCCGTCGCCGGGGTTCTGGTTGAAGCCCGAGGCCCGGGCCAGGTCCTCGTCCTCGGCGACGGTGTCCCACAGCAGGCCCACCGTCTCCGTGTCCAACGGGTCCGGGGCCGCGGCCCGCAGATCCGTGCAGACCAGCCGCACGCCGGAGCCCGCGAGCTGCCCGGCCTCCTCCGCGCGGCGCGCCAGGGCGTGGCCGGTGACGAGCCAGCCGATGCCCGACTGACGTAGCGGCGCCGCGATCCGGGTGGCCGGCCAGCGCGCGTCCAGTGGCACGTAGGCGGCGCCGGTGCGCAGCACACCGACGACCGCCAGCACGCTGTCCCACGAGTTCTCGTGCAGGATGCCGACGAACGCGCCCCGGCCCACCCCGTGACCGGCGAGGAACCGGGCGAGCAGGCCCGAGTCGGCCCACAGCTGCGCGTACGTCCTGACCTCCCCCTCGCCGAGGCGGACGGCGGGAGCGTCGGGGGACTCCCGGACGCGCCGCTCGATCAGGTCGATCATGCTGACCTGGTCCTCGAACGGCCGCGCCGTGTCGTTCCACTCGGCCGGCGGCGGTTCCCAGGACTCCGTGGGCTGCTCCGCCGACTGTCCCGCCGGTTGCTCCACCGGCTGATCTGCCCTCTGCTCTGCCATCTGCTCTGCCCTCCTTCGGCGGTTCACGGATGCGTGGGCGGGGTCAGATCACTCGGCCGTACTTGGGGTTGTCGCGGTGGATGACCCGCTCCCGGATACGCAGTTCACCCTCCTCGCGCACCATCTGGTCCTCGACGCTGGACGAGGAGAAGAAGTGCACCTCGTCCTGCGTGTTCGTCTGGGTCACCAGCGAGTAGTAGGTGACGCGCAGACCGTCGCCCTCGGTCTGCTCGATCAGGAAGTGGTCGAACCAGTGCCGGGTGACGAGCCCCTCGTACATCGGGAGCATGCTCTTCATCTTGGTGCGCATCGCCTCGCGGCCCTCCACCTTCTCGCCGCGGTGCGGGTGGGCGACCGAGCCGTCCTCGGTGAAGGTGGCGGTGAAACGCTCGATGTCCAGGTCGTCCAGGACGCGCATCTGGCGGGCGTAGAAGTTCTTGACCTCGATGTAGAGGTCGGCGGTGACGGACATGCGTGCTCCTCGGTAAGGGAAACGGAAACTGATGAGTGGTCAGTGGGTCGGCGTCAGTGGCCCGGTGTCAGTGGGCCGGGGCTTCCTCGAGGACGAGGAAGGCGTTGGTGCCGCCCACGCCGGCCGACATCAGGCCGGCCGTGCGTGGGCGGCCGTTCGTGGGCCAGGGGCGGCCCTCGGGGAGGATGCCGAAGCGTTCGCCGCGCCCGGTGAACTCCTCGATGGGGACCTCGGTGTTCGGGGTCGCGGGCAGGAAGCCGCGGTCGATCGCGAGGCACGTCTTGATCAGGGCCGCCATGCCGGCGGCGGTGTCGCAGTGGCCGACGGAGGCCTTCACCGAGCCGACCGCCACCGGCGGCCCGTCGGTGCCGAGGGCCTCGATCAGGGCGGTCGCCTCGATCTGGTCGTTGAGGGGGATGCCGACGCCGTGCGTCTCGACGTAGTCGACATCGGCCCCGGTCAGCCCCGCCGCCTCCAGCGCCCGGCGCACCGCGCGGACCTTGCCGTCGACACCGGGGATGACGAAACCGGGCTTGGCCCGCCCGTCGTTGGTGACGGCGCCGCCCCGGATGACGGCGTAGACCGGATCGCCGTCGCGCAGGGCGTCGTCCAGTCTGCGCAGCAGGACGGCCCCGGAGCCGTCGCCGGGCACCACGCCGTTGTGACGGCGGTCGAAGGGACGCACGATGCCCTCGGTGGAGTAGATGCTGCGCGGGGTCCGCAGGTAGGAGCCGTCGGCGTCCTCCTGGATCGCCACCGCCCCGGCCAGCGCGTAGTCGCAGGCGTGCGAGCGCAGGCTCTGGCAGGCGAGCTGGACGGCCACCGTGGAGGTGGCGCACGCCGAGTCCAGCATCAACGACTCGCCCCACAGGTCCTGCAGATAGGAGAAGTAGGGCCCGGCGAACGTCGGGTCGACCTGCACCACGTCGTCGAAGGCGGCCCGCGGCACATGCTTGGTGCGGGCGCAGCCGGCGTAGACGGCGGTCCGGTCGGCGATCGCCGACAGCCTGACCCCGGCGTCCTCCGCCGCCTGCCACAGCGACTCCTGCAGGATGCCGTGCTGCGGGTCCAGCCCCTCGACGCCGACGAGCGTGTGGTCGTAGGTGTCCCGGTGCGGGGCGGTCCCCCACGAGTGGACCCGCAGCCGGTCCTCGCCCAGGTCCTCCACGACCGGGACCGGCTCCCGCCGGAAGCAGTCCCGGCCCGCGACGAGGTTGTCCCAGAACGCCCCTACGTCGGGCGCCCGGGCGAAGCGGCCGCCGACGCCGATGACGGCCACCGGGGCCGAGTGCTTGGCCAGTTCCGACATGCCTGTCCTCCCGTCAGCCGAAAGTGAGCGCGATCTTGACGACGTCGTCCTGCCGGTTGTGCGCGAGGTCGAAGGCGTCGGCGATGTTCTTGATGTCGAAGGTGTGGGTGATGTGGTCGTCGACCCGGATCGAGCCGTCCCCGATCAGTTCCAGCGCGGTCCGGAAGGAGGGGAGCCCGGGTTCCAGCTGGGCCCCGCCGACCGCGGTGATCAACTGCGCCTGGCGGACGAAGAGATGGGCGTACGGGATGCGCATGTCGTAGTCCTCGGGCATGCCGAAGAAGCCCAGCCGGCCGTGCTGGCCGACCATCCGCATCGCGTGCTCGCGCGCTCCGTCGGTGCCGGCCGCCTCCACGACCAGGTCGGCGCCCTTGCCGCCGGTCGCCTCCATGACGACCTCCTCGGCGCTCTGCCCGGGCACGTGCACGGTCGCGTCCGCGCCGAGGGAACGGGCCACCGCCAGCCGCCCCGGCTCCAGGTCGACCGCGACGACCTTCTCGAACCCGCGGTGCTTGAGCAGCTGCTGGAACAGCAGCCCCGCCGAGCCCACGCCGACGACGGCGGCCGTCGACCCCTGCGGCACGGGCTCCGGCCAGAACCGCTTCAGCGCGAAGACGACGGTCCCGAGCTGCTGAGCCATCAGCTGGACGGTCGGCGCCCCGGTGCCCTTCACCGGCAGCAGGAACCGGTCGGCGATCGTCTGGTAGCGCGCGAACGACGCCATGTAGGCGTGGTTGGGCACGGTGAGCACCAGGTCGCCCGGCGAGAAGCGGGCCGACCGGCTCTCGACGACCTCCCCCACGCCCTCGTGCCCCGGGTAGCCCGCCGGGCAGGGGTAGGGGTGGTCGCGCATGTCCCGGAAGAAGGGGGACTCGGCGCGCACCCGGTGCACATCGCTGCCGCAGATGGCGGCCACGGTGTTGCGGACGAGGACCTCGCCCTCGGCCGGCTCCCGGAAGGCGACCTCCGCCACCTCCAGGCGCCCGGGTTCGACGAGAACGGCGGCTTCGCCACGTACGTGCGGCATGCGGACCTTCCTTCAGGAATGTACGGAGAGCGGGGACGCGGAAGACGCCCAGGACAGGGGGTGGCCGGGCAGACGCAGACGACGGGCCGGGCCGGCCGGTGTCAGCCGCGCCTCGGCGCCCTGGCACCACAGGGCCGCGAGGGCCGTCAGCAGGCCCCGCTCGTCGGGGTCCTCGGCCGCGAGGTCGAGGACGGCCACCTCGCCGAGCCGGTCACAGACCGTCCGGAGCAGCTTGGCCGGCTCGGCCTCGGCCGACAGGTGCTGTTCCTGCGGGGCGGGCCCGTCGGGGAACAGCGGACCCAGCGCGGTGGACCACAGCAGGGCGGGGCGGCGGGGTACGGGGATGCGCGCGCCGGCCCCGTCGGTGGCCGGCCGTACGCCTTCCTCGCCCTCCTCGGCCGTGAGCGCGCCGCTCACCACCGCGGCCGCGAAACGGCCCGTTCCCACGCCGTACACCGCCGCCGGGGTCACGCCCCGTTCGGCGAACCGGCCGGCCAGGCGCAGCTGGCGGGTGAGCGGTTCGGCGGCCCGGCCGGTGCCGTCCGGCGGGCTGTCCGCGAAGGCGAACACCACGGCCGGGGGCGCACCGGGGGCGGCGGGTGTCGCGGTGTGCGGGGCGCGCAGGGCACGCACCGCCTCGGCCGGGTCGGACGCCACGACGGCACACCGGTGACCGAAGTGCCGACGGCCCACCTCCAGCGTGTGGGCCACGTCCGCCAGTGCCAGGTCCGGGTTCGCCTCCAGATGGGCGGCCAGCCGCTCACGGGCGACGAGCAGGGCCTCGGCGGTGGCCGCGGAGAGGGCGACGATCCGCGGACCGGGAGCCGACACCGGCGCCGTGCCGGCCGGCCTCGACGGCGCGCCGGCGAGGGGCCGTCGGGACACGACGGCGGCCGGGGCCGCCGTCCCGCCCACGGGCCGGTGGGCCGTGGCGATCAGACGGGCCTGCTCGCGGACCGTGACATGGCGCAGCAGGTCGATGACCGGGATGTCGGCTCCGGTCGCCAGCCGCAGCTGCTCCCGCAGTTTCACCAGCAGCAGCGAATGGCCGCCGGCGTCGAAGAAGTTGCGGTCGGGCCCGAAGCCGTCGTGCTCCAGCACCGCCCGCCAGGCGGCCCGCACGCCCTCCGTCACGGAGGTCGCGGATGCCACCGAAGGCGGCTCCGGTGCGAGGGCCGCCGTGGGGGCCGGAGCGGGGTCG
Source organism: Streptomyces sp. NBC_00016 (assembly GCF_045040885.1). Lineage (NCBI taxonomy): Bacteria > Bacillati > Actinomycetota > Actinomycetes > Kitasatosporales > Streptomycetaceae > Streptomyces > Streptomyces sp. NBC_00016. Next base: position 6,692,625 of record NZ_CP108304.1, read on the forward strand.
GGCCGGGCGGACCCGGTCGCCTGCTCCGGGTCCGGCAGCCGGCGCCGGTCGATCTTGCCGGTCGGGGTGAGCGGCAGCTCCCCGACCAGCAGCAGGTGGCTGGGTACGGCGAAGGCGGGCAGCCGCAGCCTGGCGTGCCGGCCGAGCTCGTCGGCGTCCGTGCCGGGCGCGGCCACCGCGTAGGCGACGATCTCCTTCTCGCCGCGCCGGTTGACGCGCGTCGTGACGAAGACCGACCCGACGGCCGGGTGCGCGTCCAACACCGCCTCCACCTCGCCGAGTTCGACGCGCTGGCTGCGGATCTTGACCTGGTTGTCGTTGCGGCCGATGAACTCCAGCAGGCCGTCGGGGCGCCAGCGCACCCGGTCACCGGTCCGGTAGAGGCGGGTCGGGCCGTCGGTGACGAACCGGTCCGCCGTCATCCCGGGCGCGTTCAGATAGCCGTCGGCCAATCCCGCGCCCCCGAGCAGCAGTTCGCCCGGAACCCCGCGCGGCACCGGACGGGTGCCGCCTTCCTGCACGACCCGTACCTCGGTGCCGGGCACCGGTCGGCCGATGGGGACCGTCCTGGCGTTCGGCGCGAGGTCGGTGATCGGGAACCAGGTCGAGGTGAAGGAGTTCTCGGTGGGGCCGTAGCTGTGCAGCAGGACGCCCGGCCGGGACCAGCGCAGCGCACGGCGCATGTGCCGCACGGAGATCAGCTCGCCGCCGAAGTACACCCGCCGCAGCGACTGGAGCAGGTCCGGGGCGTCCTCGATGATCCGGTTGAGCAGCGGTGTCGTCACGAGCAGCGTGGTCACCCCGCGCTCGCGGACCACCGTCCGCATCTCACGGGGGCTGAGCACCAGGTGCTTGTCGAGGACGACCAGCTGGGCGCCGTGCGTGAGGGCGCCCCAGATCTCGTAGCTGGCGCCGTCGAAGTTGAGCGGGCACAGCTGCGCGACGACGTCCGTCTCGTCCAGCGGGAGGAAGTCGGGCCGTACGAAGAGCCGGGCCAGCCCGCGGTGCGGCAGCACGACCCCCTTGGGCCGGCCGGTGGTGCCGGAGGTGTAGAGCACGCAGAGGGTCGCGGTGTCGTCGTACGCGAGCTCGGGGGCGGACCGGCCGCGGGCCCGCGCGAGCGCCTCGTCGACCGGCACGGCGGTGCCCTCCGGCACGTCGAGGGTCTGTCCGCAGTCCGGGTCGACGACGAGGACCGCGGGGCGGGCGTCGTCCACGATCAGCTGGAGCTGGGCCTGCGGATAGGCGGGGTCGAGGGGGAGGTAGGCGGCGCCGGCCAGGGCGGACGCCAGCCAGAACACCGGGGTCTCGACGCCGGGGGCGAGCAGCAGCGCCACGGTGTCGCCGGGCCCGACACCCCGGTCGCGCAGCCAGCCGGCCACCTCGCCGGCGCGGCCGGCGAGTTCGCCGTAGGCGAGGGTGCGCTCGCCGTGGCGTACGGCGATGGCGTCCGGGCGGTCGGCGGCGTGCCGCAGGACCAGCCCGGGGATGCTCGGCGCCGGTGACGCGACGGGCGCGCCGTGCGCGGCGACCTCGGACAGACCCGGGTCGCAGGCGGCGATCAGATCGCCGCAGGTGCTGTCCGGGGCGGCCACGGCGCGGGCCAGCAGCTCGCGCAGTTCCCCCGCGAACAGCTCGGCGGTGGCGGGGAGGTAGCGGGCGGTGTCGTAGTAGACGCACAGCCGGGTACCGGCCGAGCCCTCCAGCACGTTGACCGAGAACTCGTACTTCGTCGTCTCGTCCGGGTGGTCGAAGCGGCGGACGCTCACCTCTCCGGCCTGCCACTCGTCCTCGTAGGCGGGGGTGTACATGAACACCGTCCGCTCGACGCCCGGCCCGTCGGCCTGCGCGCTGCGGATCGCCCGCAGCCGCCGTACCGGGAGGTGGGCGTGTTCCATCGCGTCGAGCATCTGCTCGCGCAGCCGGGCCGCCACCTCCAGGAAGCGGTCGTCGAGGGACATCCGGTCACGCATCGGCAGCGCCCGGCTGAACAGGTCGACCCGCTCGGCGTCGGCGTATCGGCGGCCGGCGAAGACCATGCCGAAGGTGCCCTCGGACTCCCCGGCCCACGCGTGCAGCAGCACCGACCAGGCGGCGAGCAGCACGACGGCGGGGGAGCCGCGTTCGGCGGCGGCGAGCGCCTGGACACCCGCGTGCACCTCGGCGGGCAGGAGCACCTCCACCCGGCCGGAGGGACCGGGGAAACCGTCCTCCGGCACGAGGTCGTGCGGGGGCGCGAGGGAGGCGGGGGCGTTGCGCAGGACGGAGGTCCAGTACTTTTCGGCGTCGGCGTCGGCGTCGGCATCCATATCGGCGTCGGCATCGGCGGCGTCGCGATCGCCGTGGACGCCGGCCTCGGCACCAACACCAGCGCCGGCACCAGCACCGGCGGCGGTGGCACCCGTACCGGTCTCGGCATCGATGTCGGCATCGATGTCGGACGACGGGCGCGGAGCCGGGACCTGGCCACCCGTCGTCCGGGCGCGGTACGCCGTCACCAGGTCCTCGGCGAGGATCCGGCTGGACCAGCCGTCGGAGACGATGTGGTGCATCGTGACGGCGAGCAGCGCGCCGCCCTCCCCGGCCAGCAGCGTCGCCCGCAGCAGCGGCGCGGTGGCCAGGTCGAAGGGCGCGCGGCCGGCGACGACCGCGCGGGCGAGGGCCTGCGCACGGTCGTAGCGGCCGGGGAGCCGGTCGGTGACGAACGCCATCGGCGGGTCGGTCTCGGCGGTGCGCCACAGCTCGCCGCCCTCGGTGGCGAAGGCGCAGCGCAGGGCCGGGTGGGCGGTCAGCACATCGCCGAGTGCGGCACGCAGCGCCGGTATGTCGACGGTCGGGGTGAACTCCAGGTCGACGGTGACGTTGTAGCGGTCGGACTCCGGTTCGCGCTGGCAGGCGAGCCAGACGTCCATCTGCTCGGAGGAGGCGGGTTCCCTCACTGCGGGACCGCCAGGTGCTCGCCGGCGGTGCCCGTACGCAGGGTGCGCACCAGGTTGGCCACCGTGCGCACCGAGTGGAAGTGGAGCGGGGTGAACTCGGCGTCCGTGATGGCCACGCCGAAGCGCTGCTCGCACTGGGCGCGCAGCTCCACGAAGCCGAGGGAGTCCAGGCCCAGCACGTCCTGGAGGCCGTCGTCGTCCCCGATGCGTTCGGTGGGCACGTCCAGGAAGAGGTCCTCGACGAGGATCTCCTTGAGGGTCGCTTCCAGGGTTTCGTCCAGTGTCTCGCCCGAACCGACTGTCATGACGTTTCTCCCTTGCGATAGGTGGATCGGTGCGGTGCGGGAACTTCCGTCGGCCGCTCCCGCTCCGCGGCCCTGCGGGCCAGTTCGGTCAGCGCGGGTACGGCCACGTGGTGGTCCCGGGCGCGGCGCAGCACCGGCTCGGTGAGCGCGGCGAGTTCGGTCGGCCGGACCCCGGCGGCGACGTCCCGGTGCAGGGAGGTGTCGGTCCGGCCGGGCAGGGTGTCCAGGGTGTGCAGCAGGTTCCGGTCGTCGACGACGACGGTGTCCGCGGCGGCGACGGCACAGGCTTCCCGGGCCGCGTCGCGCAGCAGGGCGGACAGCTCGGGCCGTCGGCGGACGATGCCGAGGGGGCCGTCGGCCGCGGTGGTGGCCAGCGCCAACGGCAGCAGGAGGACCAGCTTGCGCCACAGGACGCTCGCCGGATCCCGCTCCGGGGTGCAGCCGAGACCGGCGTCGGCGAGGACCTCGGCGAGCCCGCCGAGCCGCCGGCCGCCGGTGCCGGCACCCCTTTCGGGACCGTCCCCGGCGCGGTCGGGGTCGGTGGTGGCGAGGCTGACCTCCGCGTACAGGGAGTTCCAGGTGACCCGGCCGGGCGCGGTGCGTTCCGCCTCGATGAGGATCGCGCCGACGAGCTGGCGGGGCCCGAACCTGGTCCGCAGCGATCGCGGATGGTCGAGTCCGTTGAGCAGGGGGACGACCGAGTCCGGGGTCAGCCGTGGGGCGACCCGGGCCAGGGCGGCGTCCAGCGCGGGCGCCTTCACCGTCACCCACAGGACGTCGACCGGCTCGTCGAGCCGCTCCACCGCGCGCGCCTCGACGGCGAGGTCGCCGTGCAGTTTGCTGTGGACGTCGATCACGCCGCGGTAGCGGGCTCGTGAGGACTCCCGCATCACCAGCACGACCTCGTGGCCGGCACGGGCCAGCGCCGCTCCGAGGGCGAGCCCGACTCCCCCGGCGCCCAGAATCGCATGCCTCAACGCGCTTCCTTGATGCATCTCGTGACGAATGCCGCTGCCCGTCCAGCGGTGCGCGCACGGGTGTGCGCACAGATGTGCGCCGTGCGGCGGGCAGCGGTAGACAACACCGTGTGAATGATGGAAAAAGGCCGGCTACGGCCTTTGAGAGATCAGGCGGCCACGGGTCAGGTGGTCACCGATCCAAGGATCATCGGAGTTCGAAAAGGACTCTGACGGAATATGGAACCGGTTGGTCGACCGGTTCTGTCTCCCCCGTTGCGGCGTACATCATTCCCCCTGTCACGCCGGTTGATGTCGGCCTCGAACGCAACCCTTGAAATACTGCGTTCACAATCGACTCATCGACCGTAGAGGTGCCGAGTTTCGGCCGTCAACCCGCTTTTCGGCCAACCGGATGGCCGATGCAAGTGAATCGCGGGGCGGGTTTACACCCAGCGTTGAAGTGTTGGCCAAAGGTCATCCCGGTGCTGGCTGGCCGACATTCGACCCTTGACTGGCTCGATGGCCGCTGCCTACTCTCCGATATCGGCAGTCTGCCGCCAGGTGAGCAATCACCTCAGGGACCGAACCGGTTTGACCCGCCGGTGGAGCGTCCGTTTTTACGGGGGAAAACAATTGAAGCTTCACCTAGCCACGCCCATGGGCGTGGCCGTTCCACGGCTGCTCCGCATCCGGGGCGATCGACCGTGATCCGTCATGACACGGGGGAATTCTCTTGAGCGACGACGGCGTGAAAACACGTCCGGATCCGTATGCCGGGCCATCTTCGGGGCTGCCTTCCGGGCGGCATTCCGGACTGCCTTCCGAACCGCCCGTGACACCGTCTGCGCAGGCCATGGAAGACCAGGTCAGAGCCGCGTGGACCGAGGTCCTCGGGCATGACGACTTCGATGACGACACCCCCTTCATCGAGGCGGGCGGTCATTCCCTGAAAGCCACGCAGGTGCTCATGCGGCTGCGCCGGAAGCTCGGTGTCCGGCTGCCCAACCGGTTGTTCTTCGACCACCCCACCGTGCGCGAACTGGCGGTGGCGGTGGAACGTATCGCCGCCACCTCGCCCCGCGTGTAACCGGTCGCCGCCGATTCGACTCGGCATCGGCTCAACGTCAGCTCAATGCAGGCTCGACGTCGGCTCGACCGGAGCTCGGCATTCGACCGAAACAAGGAAGGCACTTCTCGTGACTGCTCCCCTTTCCCGTGACGGCCTCCAAGAGTTGGGTGAAAGCGTTTTCCGTCCCGCCGAATGGCAGGGCGCCGCGAACACCCCGCTCGATGCCGACACCGCCTTCAACGGATTCATCTCCACACATGTCGTTTTCGCCCTGGAGCAACTGGGGCTTTTCGCCTGGTTCGATGCGACCGACCGGCTAGACGTACGCGAGTACTGTTGGCGCCGACAGCTGGACGAAAGGGTTTTCCGCCAGTTGTTGTCGGCGGCGGAGGCTTTCGGGTATCTCGACGTCCTCGACGACCGGGTGACACCCACGCCGGCCTGGGGCGACCTCCGCCGGAAAATAGGGTTCTTCACCTGGGGCGTGGGCGGCTACCACGACGTTTTCGCCAACGCCGCGTCCATCGCGCGAGGGGAACGCGCTTTCGGCAAGGACGTGTTGCGCGACGAGGCCATGGTGGCGCTCGGCTCGGCCCAGGCCGACATGGCCCTGATGCGGAACCTGCTCGACGAGCAGATCGCCGCACTCGACTTCTCCGTCATCGCCGACCTCGGCAGCGGGATCAGCGAACGCGTGTGCCGCCTCGTCAAGTCCCGCCCCGGCGCCCGCGGTCTGGGCCTGGACATCAGCGCCTCGGCCACCGCGCTGGCGGCCGGCACCGTCGAGCGGCACGAGCTGGCCGACCGCGTCCAGCCGATCTGCGCCGACGTCCTCGACATCCTCTTCCGGGGCCGCCGCATCGAGGGCGCCGACCAGGTGGACGTCGCGATGAGCTTCATGTTCCTGCACGACCTGCTCGTCGACCCCACCACCCGGACGGACGTCATCCCGGCGCTGCGCAAGGCGTTCCCCCGCGCGCACACCTTCCTGCTCGCCGACACCACCGTCCGCCCGCGCGGGGAGAAGGACACGCTGCCCGTCTTCTCCAGCGGCTTCGAGCTCGCCCACGCGCTGATGGGCGTCCCGGTCTACACGCGCGAGGAGTACGAGGACCTCTTCCACGAGGGCGGGCTGCACCTGCGCCGCACGGTTCCCTTCGGCGCCCCCCACACCTACCTGTTCGTCCTGGAGGCCCAGTGATGAGCGAGCGATGTCCCGCCGGCCCCGAGATCGTGGAGGATCTGCCCATCCCCCTCGCCGTGGCCGGGCATCACCAGCCCGCGCCCTTCTACCTCACCGCCGACATGTTCGGCGGCCTGCCCGTGCAGCTCGCCGGCGGTGAACTCAGCGCCCTGGTCGGCAAACCGGTCGCCGCACCGCACACCCACCCGGTCGACGAGCTCTACCTGCTGGTCTCCCCGAACAAGGGCGGCGCCCGCATCGAGGTCCAACTCGACGGCGGACGCCATGAACTGCTCTCCCCGGCCGTCATGCGGATCCCGGCCGGCAGCGAACACTGCTTCCTGACCCTCGAGGCGGAGGTCGGCAGCTACTGCTTCGGCGTCCTCCTGGGGGACAGCCTGTGACCCCGGCCGCGGGACAGGCCGCCCCGGCCGCCGGCAAGGCGTTCAACACGAGTGTCCCCGGCGCCGACGACCTGATCCGGCTGCACCTGAGCGAGAGTCCCCACGGCGCCAGCAAGGCGGCCGTGCGGGCGGCCGAGCGTGAACTGGGGCGGGTCAACGTCTACCCGGACCCCGAGCGGCAGGAACTGGTGCGGGCGCTCGCCGCGCACTGGGGTGTCGGCCCGGACCACATCGCCGTCGCCAACGGGAGTGACGAGCTGGTCCTCGCCACCGCCCTCACCCTCGGCGACCGGAGCCTGCCCGGGCTCGTCACCGACGGGACGTTCCCCGGCTACCGGGCCTGTCTGGAGCTCACCGGGCGCGGCTGCACCGCCGTACCGCTGAGCGGCACCGCCGTCGACGCCGCCGCCTTCGCCGCGCGGCTGCCCGGACACGGGATCGGCTATCTGTGCAACCCGCACAACCCCAGCGGCGCGGCCCTCACCCGGCGGGAACTGGCCGCGCTGGTCGACGCCTCCGGCCGCAGCGGGGTCCCGCTGGTCTTCGACGAGGCGTACATGGAGTTCGCCGACCCGGACACCCCGCAGACCCGCGAACTGCTGGACGAGGGCGCGCCCGTCGTCGCGCTGCGCACCTTCTCCAAGGCCTACGGCCTGGCCGCGCTGCGCGTCGGCTACGCCGTCGGCCGGCCCGAGCTGATCGCCGGGCTGCGGGGGACCCTGCGCGCCCTGCCCTTCAGCGTGAACCGGCTCGCCCAGGCGGCCGCGACCGCCGCCCTCGGCGACCGCGACTTCGTCGACGGGGTACGCCGGTCCACCGCCGAGCGGCGGAGCTGGTTCATCGGCGAGCTGGACCGGCGCGGGCGCGCCCATCTGCCCTCCGTGACCAACTTCGTCGCCGTCGCGGCCCGGGACTGTGCCCGCGCGCAGGATCGTCTCGCCGCCGATTTCGGCATTCTCGTTCGCAATGCGGGACTGTTCGGATTTCCCGGCTACCTGCGTACATCGCTCGGCGAACAAAAGGACCTCGTACGGTTCCTCGACGCCCTGGACGAGATCGAAAGCACTCCCTGAATTTCCACCGGAACGCCCGGCGAAACGACCGACCGAACGAGAACGACTGGAGGCTTTTGGTGTTCCGCCAAGACCCGTTGAACACGATCCTCGCCCTGGGCTCCGGGTTCACCCCCACCGCCGTGCGGGTGACCGCGACCCTCCGCCTGCCCGACCTGGTCGAGCAGGGGCACCGGACCGCGGCCGCCCTGGCCGCCGAGACCGGCACCGACGAGCAGTCCCTGGGCCGCGTCCTGCACTACGTCAGCCTCCTCGGCCTCTTCGAGGAGACGACCGACAGCGCGTCGCGGCAGCGGACGTACGAGCTCACCGACGTGGGCCGGGTGCTGCTCGGCGACCACCCGAGCAATCTGCGCCGCTGGCTGGACTACGAGGACCCCAGCCGGCCCATGGAGGCCCGCTTCGAACCGGCCGTCGGCCGGCTCATGGACGCCGTGCGCACCGGTCTGCCGGTGTACGAGCAGGCGCACGGGCGGCCCTTCTGGAAGGACCTGGAGGCGCACCCCGACATCGAGAAGTCCTTCAACACGGGCATCGCCCGGATCGCGGACCGGCTCGTGCCGGAACTGGCCCGTATCTACGACTGGGCGTCGGTGGGGCACGTCGTGGACGTCGGCGGCGGCAACGGCTCCCTGCTGCTGAAGCTGCTCACCGAGCACCCGGCGCTGCGCGGCACGCTGCTGGAGCTGCCGAGCGTCATCGACGAGGCCGGCGGGGTCACCGCCCCGGTGTCCGACCGCTGCGAGCTGGTCGCGGGCAGCTTCTTCGAGCCGGTTCCGGCCGGCGGCGACGTCTACCTGATCGCCAACACCCTGCACAACTGGAGCGACCGGGACGCCGCCCGCATCCTCGGCCGCTGCTCGGCGGCGCTCGCCCCCGGCGGGCGGGTCGTGGTCGTCGAGCGGCTGCTGGACAGCGGCAAGGACCCCGTGATGGCGAGCTATGCCGACCTGCTGATGCTGGTCCTGCTCGGCGGCCGTGAACGCAGCATGGACGACCTGCGCGACCTCGGCGCCGGCGTCGGACTCACCCTCACCGACTCCACGAAGTTCGAGCTGCCCGGCCACTGGCTGGTCGAGTACACCAAAGAGGAGACCCGGTGAAGCGCTCGCTGAACCCGGACGAGCCCAACGCCCTGCTCTCCTACGACTTCGACCGGGGCAGCAACTACGAGAACGTCCTGCATCTCACCGACGCTCTCGGCGCCCTCGTCCCGGAGAGCGAGACGGAACACCCCGACCAGCGGTTCTTCCAGGTCACCCACCTCATCACCGAGTACGCCTGGGTACAGGTCCACTACGAGCTGCGCCGGGCCATCGGCCACCTGGACGACGACCGGTACCACCAGGCGGTCCGCATGTTCGACCGGGCCACCGGGCTCAGCGAGGTCACCGTCCAGGCGGTGCGGCTGCTCACCGACCACCTGCCGCAGCACAGCCTGCTGATGATGCGCAACGCGCTCCCCGAGGACGCCACCGGCCTGGACTCGCCCGGCTACCGCAACCTGCGGCGGGTGGCCCGTCCGGTCTGGAAGGCCTACGAGCAGGCGGTGGAGCGCGCCGGGCTGTCCCTGCAGGACGTGATCGCCCAGCAGGACGACGGCTACGACGGCCCCCGCTCGTCCGGGTCGCAGTCGCTGGCCCTGGTGCGGGAGGCGATGCTGCGGCTGGACGGCAGTGTCCTCGGCTGGAAGCAGCACCACCTGATCATGGTCTGGTCGCAGCTGGGCGGCCAGCCCGGGCTGCGCAAGGGGAACGAGGAGGGCGACGACGAGCTCGAGCTGCCGCAGAGTCTGGGCGGCCGGTCCCTGGCGACGCTGGAGGCCCGCTCGCAGCTGGCGCTCTTTCCGGAACTGTGGCGGGCGGCGGAGGACGCGTACTGGCTGCTCGGCACCCGGCACGACACCGACGCCCCGGTGCGCGGCGGCGGGAACGGCTGTCCGGTGCAGCACTGACCAGCACTGACCAGCCCTGACCCGTAGTGACCGGCACTGACCAGTGCTGACGCCGCTTCTCCGGCATCCCCCTCCTGGCACCGCCTCTCGCGAGCGGGCCGCCGACCGGTCTCGGTCAGCGGTCCGCTCGCTGCTGCGCGGCCAGGCCGAGCAGCCGGGCCGCGACCTCCTCGAAGCGTTCATGGAGGAAGAAGTGGCCGCCGGCGAAGGCCTCGCCGACGTGCGTGCGCCGGGTGTAGTGCCGCCAGCCGGCCATCACCTCGGGCGGGGTGTCCGCGTCGCCGTCGCCGTACCAGGCGACGAGGTCGCTCGGCAGGGGCCACGGCTCGGGGTCGGGGCGGTGGCCGGCGAGCAGCGCGAGGTCGCCGCGGATGACCGGCACGAACTGGTGCCGCATCGGTGACCGGCGCACCTCCATCGGGATCCGGCCGTTCTCCGCGAGCGCGTCGAGCAGGGCGTCGTCGTCCAGGGCGAGCAGGGGGCCGTAGGAGGAGGTACCGAGGAGGTGTGGCGGCCGGGCGGCGGCGACCACGACGAACTCGGGCGCGGGCCGGCCCAGGCCGTGCAGGGCGAGAGCCGTCTCGTAGGCGAGCAGGCCGCCCATGCTGTGCCCGAGCAGCGCGTACCGGCCCGGCGGGTCCAGCCGGAGGGCGAGGTCGGCGGCGGCCGCCCGCAGGGTCGCCGCCCGCGGCTCACGGGAGCGCAGGCCCTTGCCCGCGATCTCCAGCGGCCGGGCGCGCAGCCCGGCCGGCAGTTCGCGCCGCCAGCGCACGAAGCTGCGCGCGGAGCCGCCGGCGTGCGGCACGCAGTACAGGGTGAGCGGTTCCGGGCCCGTCACTTGTGGTGCTCGCCCGCGCGCAGCGACCGGATCCGGACCGTCAGCGGCAGTTCGTTGCGGGTCAGCAGGGACCGCAGGTGCCGCCGCATCTCCGCCTCGGAGGGCGGTACGGCGTCGTCGACGAAGACGTCGAGTTCGAGGACGGCGGAGTCGTCGTCCACGACGGCGATCCTGGTCGCGGCACGGACCACCCCGGGCAGCGACTCGGCGGCCCGGCGCACCGTCGCCGTCGACACCTTCTCGCCGCGCACCATCGCGAAGTCCGACGAGCGGCCGTGCACGTACACGTACCCGTCGTCGTCGACGTGTCCGATGTCGCCGGTGGCCAGCAGGCCGGGCTCGATCAGATCGCCGCGCTTGGACGGCGCGGGCTCGCCGACCCGCCTGCGGTAGACGGTGTCGGAGCGCACGAGCAGCTCCCGCTCCCCGGTGTCGGTGGGCCGGGTGAGCACCTCGACGCCGTCCAGCGGCAGCCCCACCGAGCCGTGCCGGTGCGGGGGCTCCCGGTGGGCGGCGAGGGTGGACACCCGTGGTCCGGCCTCGGTCAGCCCGTAGGTGATGTACAGGCCCAGCTCGGGGTTGAGTTTGAGCAGGCGGGAGACGTACGACGGGTCGAGGGCCTGGCCGCCCACGGTCAGCGTGCGCAGCGGCGCGGGCAGTTCGCCGCCCGCGGTGACCACGGACTTGATCAGGCTGGGGGTGAGCGAGGAGAGGGTGACGCCCCGGCCGGCGACCGTGGCCAGGTAGTCGGCCACCGAGAACGGCGGTCCCGCCATGACCAGCCGCGAGCCGTGCGCGAGGCCGCCGAGGACCTGGGCGACCAGCGCGTAGGAGTAGTAGACGGGCAGGCTGACCAGGGTGGTGTCGGCGGCGCGCTGGCCGAGGGAGCGGCCGTGGCGGCGGGCGTTGCGCAGCAGGGCGTCGATGCCGTGCAGGCATCCGGTGGCCATGCCGGAGGTGCCGGAGCTCATCAGGATCACGTGGCCCGGCCCGTGGTGCAGATACGGCCGGCCGGTGAAGAGGCCGACGTCGGCGCCGCCGGTGCGGGTGACGTCGGTGACGCCGTACGCGTCGGCCCGGACGGCCGCCCTGACCAGCGCGCAGGCGCCCAGTTCGCGCGCCACCTCGCGGACCCGGGACACCGGGGTGGACGGGGAGAGCAGCACGGGGGTGTGTCCGGCCAGCGCGACGGCGAAGAAGAACCGCAGCGCCCGGATGCCGTTCGGCAGCGCGATGACGACGACGGCGCCGGGCGGGGCCGGCAGGGCCGCGAACCGGTCGATCAGGGCGGGCAGCCCGGCCGGGCCGCCCGGATCCTCGGTGGGGGACAGCTCCTCGACACGGCCGAGGAAGTCGCCGACGACGGCGGGGTCGAGGAGCGGATCGGCCAGGTGCGGTGACGCCGCGCTCGGCGAGATCGCGCTCGGCGGTGCCGTGATCGGTGACGTCGCGCTCGGGACGGTCGTGTTCCGTGGGGTGGTGTTCTGCGAGGTCATGTTCTCCGGGGCCTCCGCGTGGGCGTCGGCCCACTGACGACCAGGCAGTGCGCCCGGTGCTTGCCTTCGTCGTCGACTTCGTGGGTGACGACCAGGACGTGTGCGGCGCTCGGCGGGTCGCCGAGCAGCCAGTCGCCGCACAGTGCTCTGGTGAGCGGCACGGCCGGGGTGAGGGGCATGGGCAGCATCGACACCGGCCCGTGGAAGCCGAACGCCGAGCAGACGACTCCGACGAGCGAGCCCGCTCCGGCGCCCGCGAACCGCATGGGGGAGATCCGGCCGCGGGGGACGGACTCGGCGAGCGCGCGCAGGGTGTGGCGCGTGGCCCGCTCGCTCACCCCGATGACCCCGACCTCCTCGGGACGGCTCGGCGCGGCGTCGCCGCAGTTCTCCAGGGCGGCCGCCACGGTCTCGGCCATCAGCCAGGCCACGGGGTCGGCGTACACCCCGGGGACGCGGCGCCCGACCGTGCCCGGGTCGTCGGTCTCGACCAGGGCGGAGCCGGTGATCACGGCTCCCGCGGGGCACCACTGCGCCGGGTTCACGCGGCGCCCCCGACCGCGGGCCGCGGCTCGTCGGCCGCCAGCAGCAGGCAGGTGTTGAAGCCGCCGAAGCCGAGGGTGAGGCTGATGCCGAGGGAGCCGGTGAACTCCCGGGGGCCGTCCGCGGCCAGCGGCAGGGCCAGTTCCGGCATGACGGTGCGGGTGTGCGGGAGCGGGGGCACGCTGCCGTGCCGCAGCGCGAGGAGCAGGGCGATGGCCTCCAGGGCGCCGGTGGCGCCGAGGGTGTGGCCGAAGGCCGGCTTGGTGGCGAACACCACCGCCTCCGACTTCGGGCCGAAGACGGTGCCGTAACACGCCGCCTCCGCCGTGTCGTTGGCGCGGGTGCCGGTGCCGTGGGCGTTGATCACCGCGATGTCCCGGGCGTCGGCCCCGGCCCTGGCCAGGGCGCGCCGGACGGCGAGGACCGCGCCGGCCCCGGTCTCGTCGGGGGCGGTCGGCCCTGTGCCGTCGTTGGACGCGCCCCAGCCGCGCAGCTCGCCCAGGATCCGGGCGCCGCGCGCGGTGGCCGCGGCCCGGGTCTCCAGCAGCAGGAAGCCGGCGCCCTCGCCGAAGAGGGTGCCGTCCCGGTCGGTGTCGAAGGGGCGGACGGTGCCGGACGCGGAGAGGGTGCCGAGCGCCCGGTGTCCGAGGAGCTTGCCCTCGGTGAGCAGGTCGATGCCGCCGCACAGACAGCGGTCCGCCTCGCCGCCGGTGAGCAGGGCCGCACCGGCCAGCACGGCGTCGGCGCCGGAGGAGCAGGCGGTGCTCACCGACGCGGACCGGGCCACGCCCAGCCGGTCGGCGACGGCGGACGTCAGGGTGTGCGGCGAGGTTCCGGCGGCGTCGTCCAGGTGCGGGCCGAGGCTGCTGCCGAGCACCAGCGTGTCGACGTCCCCGGCCGGGCAGCCCGCGTCGCGCAGGGCGGCGGACGCGGTGGTCACGGCGAGCGAGATCTGCCGCTCGGACGGAGCCTTGGTCGGCCCGCCGGTCGGCCCGCCGTCCGGACCTCCGTCCGTCAGGAGGGCGGCGGGCGGTCGGCCGTCACCCGCCGACTCCCGGATGCCGACGCGCCCGCTCGTCAGCTGCTGCCACACCTCGTCGAGACCGTCACCCAGCGCTGTGGTCCAGCCCATTCCGGTGATGCACACGGCCCGATCGCGGTCGGCTCTGCGGAAACCCCCCAATTAAATCCCCCCGGTGTTCCGATAAACGCTCTGAGCGAAGCTCTGCGGGACCCGCGTAACCCCGATTTGCCGATCGAAATTCTATTTGCATACAGCAATCGTATTTTAACGAAGGAGTTCTGGGGTGGCAAGGGACGCAGGTCGCGCTCACACCGGCGCCTGCCACGTCACGGTCGTCCCGTCGTCCCCGGTGCCCCCGGCGCTCCCGTCGTCGTGCACCGTGAGCCGTACGCCGGCCCGGCCGTCGGGCAGGGCGGCCGTCGCGTCGATCGCCACCTCGACGCGGGAGACGTCCGGGCGGCCGGACGCGGCGGCCAGCGCGCGGCGCAGGGCGGTGAGGAGATGCCCGGCGGTCCGCTCCGGGATCCGGCTCTCGACCGGACCGGTGAACCGGGTCGACGGCTGGAAGCCGAGGAGGGCGGCCGCGCCCGCCGTCTCGCGCAGCACCCGGCCGCGGAAGGTCGTCGGTGCCTCGGCGGGCGGCTGCTGGAGCGCGAAGATCGCCGTACGGACCTCCTGGATGGTCGACTCGAGTTCGTCCACCGCCCGGCCGAGGGTCTCGTCGACCTGTCGGTCGGTCTCCCGCGCGGTCCCGCGCCGGGCCGCCTGGAGCATCATCCCGGTGGCGAAAAGCCGTTGGACGACCAGGTCGTGCAGGTCACGGGCGATGCGGTCGCGGTCCTCGAAGACGGCGAGACGCTCGCGGCGGTGCCGGGCGTCGGCGAGGACCAGGGCGACGGCGGCCTGCGAGGCGAACTGGACGGCCAGCAGCTTCTCGACCTCCGTGTACGGGAGGTCGCCGCGCCGGCGGGGGAGCGCGAGCGTGCCGATGAGCTGTCCGTCGGCCTGGAGCGGCAGCATCATGCTGGGGCCGAAGCGGTGCCGGACATGGGTCGTCATCCGGGGGTCGGTCGCCGAGTCGTCGATGAACACCGGCTCACCGCCCAGGAGTTGGACGAGCACCGGGCTGCCCGGCCGGATGGTGGCGCCGACGATGTCACCCGCGTCACCGGGGTCGGCGATGCCCACACGGGCGTCGGGGTCGGCGGGCGTTTCGTCGGTGGCGGCGACGACGATCTCCATGCCGCCGTCCTCGGTGCGCTGCAGGACGACGCCCGCGGCGGCGTCGGCCAAATGGCGGGCCCGTTCGGCGACCGTCAGCAGCGCGTCGGCGGCGCTCCCGCCGGTGAGCAGCGCGGTGGTGACGGCGGCGGCACCCTCGATCCAGCGCTCGCGCCGGCGGGCCGCCTCGTACCGGCGGGCGTTGCCGATCGCCAGACCCGCCCGGGCGGCGAGGACGTGCAGCAGCCGGACGTCCTCGGCGGTGAACTCCCGCCCCCCGCCCTCCTTTTCGGCCAGGTGGAGGCGGCCGAACGGCTCGCCGTCCACATCGATCGGCAGCTCCCACGTGCCCGGCCCCTGGGGGACGTGCGGGGCCCGGGACGGACCGGCGGTGTGGACGCCGGTGCGGTCCTCGCGGCCGGGGCCGGTCGTGGTGAGGGTCGCGTACCGGGCGCCGGTCAGCTCGGCGGCGGCGTCCACGACGCGCTGGAGGGTGGCGCGCAGTTCGAGCTCGGAGCCGACGCCGAGGACGGCGCGCAGCGGGGGCGGCGGGCCGGTCACGGTGCCCGGTCCCCGGGCTCAGGCGCCCAGCGGGTCCAGGGTCAGCGGCTCGATCTTGCCCTCCAGCATGGCGCCCAGGCCCTGGGCGGCGCAGATGTCGGGCCGTTCCGCGATGTGTACCGGCATCCCCGTGGCCTGACGCAGCATCTGGTCGAAGCCCGGCAGCAGGGCGGAACCGCCGACCATCATGATCCCGCGGTCGGCGAGGTCGGCGACCAGGTCGGGCGGGCACTCGCGCAGCACCCTGCCGATGCCGTCGAGCACGGCGGTCAGCGGGGTCTCGATCGCGTCCCGTACGGCCGCGGTGTCGACCTGCACGGAACGGGCGAGGCCGGTGGCGACGTCCCGCCCGTGGATCTCGGTGGACGCGGGGCCCTGCGGGGTGAGGCCGTTGCCGGAGAGGGCGACCTGCAGGGGCCGGACGGACTGGCTGGGCAGCATCAACTCGTGCTCGTGGCGCAGGTGCTGGACGATCGCGTGGTCCACGGCCTCACCGCCCACCGGGATCCGCTCGGCGGTCACGATCGAGCCGAGGGAGAGGACGGCGACCTGGGTGGCGGCCGCCCCGCACACCATGATCATGGTGGCCTCGGGGCGTTCGACGGGCAGCCCGCAGCCGACGGCGGCGGCGATCAGGGTGTCGACGAGTTCCACCCGGCGGGCGCCGAGGCCCACCAGGGTCTCGATCGCGGCGCGCTGGGCGAGCGGGTCGGCGTCGTGCGGGGTGCAGGCGGCGGCGCGCAGGAACGGCTTGCGGCGCAGCTGACGGCGGACCTTGTCGCCGAGCAGATGGCGCAGCATGCGCTGCGCCATCTCGATGTCGACGACCGTGCCGCCGGAGACCGGTCGCACCACGCGGATGTAGTGCGGCGTGCGCCCCGTCATCTTCTCGGCGAACTCGCCGACCGCGATCAGCGCACCGGTGCGGGTGTTCACCGCCGCGGCGGACGGCTGGTCGACGACGAGCCCGGCCCCCTTCACGTAGACCCGCGTCCGCGCCGCTCCCAGGTCGACGGCGAAGTGGCAGCGGCGCAGCTGCTCCAGACTGGCGGTCATGGCAGGTCCTCCCGAGAGCACAGACCGTGGGGGCTCGCCGGGCCGGCGGGCCTCTCGTGCGTGGGCCGCCGGGCGGTCGGCCTCCTTCGCATAGTGCGGGGGCGGGGAGGGGGCCGCCTCTTCTGGTGGGCCGGGCGAGGCGCGCCCGGATGGGGGTTTTGTCTCACCTGTCCAAAGTAAGTATGAAATACAGTCAGGTCGGGGAGGCGCGCGGCCGGATCAGCCGATGATGCCCTGCCCCGGGATGGGGTCCGGGATCCCCTGCGGGTCGTACGTCTGCTTCACCGGCTCCGGTCCCGGCCGGACCGGACCGGACCGGGCCGGGCCGCACGGTTCGGCCTGACCTGCAGCGCGCGGCTGCCTACAGCGCGCGGGCCGCTTCCAGCACCGGGGTGAGGGAGGGGACCACCGCGTCACAGCCCGCCCCGAGCAGCGCCTGCTCGACGGTGGGATTGCGCGCGAGGCCGAGGAAGCGCAGACCCGCCGCCCGGGCGGCGGCGAGCTCGGCGGGCGTGGAGCCGATCAGGACGCCGGTCGAGGCGGGCGCGTCGAGCGGCCGCAGGGCGCGCAGCAGCCGGTCCGGGTTCGGCGTGAGCAGGCCGAGGTCGTCGTCGCGGCCGTGGACGCCGGCCGACAGCGGAAGCCGGTAGGACTCCAGACAGCGGTGGACGGCCGCCTCGCAGACGTCCGTGGCCACCCCGACCCGGCGCCCGGTGTCGTGCAGGGTGCGGACGAGGACCACGGAGTGGTGCGTCCTGGGCGCGTCCGGAACGGCGCTCAGCTCCAGCCGGTCGAGACGGTCCCGCAGCAGCGGGCCCAGCCGGTCCTGGGCGAAGGCCCGCAGTACGTCCAGCGGATGCACGAACAGCTCCCGGCCCGCGGCGCCCGGGTCGCCCGGCGGGCGGCCCGCCAGGGCGTCCTCGGGGTCGCGGTGCTCGGCGACGATCCCGAGCAGGTCGAGCGCGGCCGCCCGCGCGGTCGTCGCCGTGAACAGCCGGGCCAGCGGGCCGTCGAAGCCGAACAGCACGGTCTCGGCGTCGGCGAGCAGGTCCTGGAGCGGGCGCCCGGCACGGCCGGCCGGCCGGCGCACCTCGGGGGGCGGGGCGTAGTCCGGCGCGAGCGTGACCGCGCAGGTCACCGCCAGACCCGGTACCGGCCACCTGCCGAGCTGGGAGTTGACCGCCCGCTGCGCGCCGGCCGCCCGGCGGACGGAGTGGTGGCGGGTGATGCGCGAGCCCGCCGCCAGCAGATGCGCCAGCAGCCGCTCGCGCACGCCCGTGGTCTCCGCCCGCACGAACGCCACCGGGTCGTCGACCCGCCAGGTCAGCTCGACGGCGGCGATGAAGGCGCCCTTCCCGGAGCTCGGCAGGGAGATCCGGTCGACGGCGTGCTGCGGCGTCAGGTCGACCTCGTAGTACGTCGCCGGACGCGGCGGGCGGCCCTCGTAGGGCAGGACGGGGTCGAGGAGGGTGAGCGGGCTGTCGGGACGGGTGTGCACGATCGCGGTGCGGCCCGGCGCGGGGATGCCCAGCTGGCGGAGGTCACGGGTGAGGAAGGGCCCGCGCACCGGCTCCCGTACGTCGTTGCGGTCGTCCGCCGCGTCCCCCGCGCGCTCCTCCGGCGGCGGCAGCGGGCAGTACCAGGCGAGCGGCGGGGCGTCCGGGGCGTCGCCGAACAGGGGCCGGAAGCGATGCGGCCCGGAGGCGGCGGAGCTGTCGGCGAAGGCCGCGTAGAGGGCCGGGGGGACGGTGAGGAGAACCGGGGCAGCGCCCTGCGGGGGCGCGGGGGTCTCGGCCCCGTCCTGGAACGTCACCCGCAGACGCGGCGGTTCGGCCAGCTCGGCGAGCGGCCCGGGGAGTCCGCGCAGCGCGGCGGCGAGCACCGGGAGCAGATACGCCTCGGGCTGGATCCGCACGACATACCCGTTCGGGCGGACCCGGACCTCGTACTGCTGAGGCGTGAGATCGCCACGGGCGAGGACTTCGTGGACCGCGTATTCGAGGGTGATCCGAGCTTCGGGGCGCGCGATGAGATCGGCGCCGGCCTCGAAGAGAAGAGCGTGCCGCGCGCCGGTGCCTGTGCCTGTGCCGGTCACCGGCGGCTTGGCCCTGGGTGTGCCGGCCGCCGCCGGTTCGGCTGCCGGTGTGTCGATCACCGGCAGTTCGGCCACCGGTGTGCCGGTCTCCGGTCGTTCGGCTGCCGCTTGTTCGGTCTCGGGTCGTTCGGTCGCGGTGTGTTCGGCCTCGGGGGCGTCGGGTGTCAACCGTGGTGGCATCGGCTGGAGTTCGTCGGGCAGAGGGGTGGTCGGCAGGGCGGCGGCCGGGGCCTCGGGTTGGGGCGCGGGGGGCTCGATGCTTCCGCCCAGCCTGCGTACCGTTTCCGCGCTCACCGTCGCGAAGGCACCGGCCGTGCTGTCGGTCCCGCCTGTCTCCGCGCGGAACTCGCCCGTCGTGCGGCCCGCGCGTTCGTCGATCAACCCGCCGATCCGGTCCAGGAGTTCGCGGGTGCGGCCGCGTGTCGTGCGCGGCAGGGTGCGCAGCAGCAGGTCGCGTACGCCGGGGCGGAAGTCGTACGAGCCGGGCGGACCCGGGACGGTGGTCAGCATGCCGCTGAGGATCACCTCGGCCAGGTGCTGGGGGCGCGGGTCGCGGTTCACCGCACGCTGGACGAGGCGCATCACCGGAACCGAGGGGACGGCCAGGGCCAGATGGCCGGCCAGCCGGAACGCCTCCCGGGAGGCGGTGGCGCGGAAGCGCAGCACCAGGTCCTGGGCGGGCAGGGAGGCCGGGTCGGCGGCCTGTGGCCCGGTGGTCCCGGGCGGGGCGGGCGCCGGTGGCAGCCAGGCCACCGCACCCGGGGTGCGCGCGCCGCCCGGACTCGCGACCAGCGCCGCCCAGTTGGCCAGCCAGGGCGCGCCCGGCTCCAGCACGGGGATCGGGAGGGCCGCACCGGGCCGGGGCGCGGTCTGCGGGTCGTACGGGGTGAACGTGAGCGCGGAGAGCGGGGCCGCCCGGGTTGCGGAGAAGAGCAGACCCGGCTCGGCCGGGAGGGCCGTCGTGGACCACAGATGTTCCGGGAGCGGCTGGACGACGGCCAGCGGCATCCGGGTCGCCCAGTGCCGCAGGGTCCGGTACCAGCGCTCGCCCGCCGGTCCCGGTCGCCACTGCGGGCCCATGCAGTCGCTCACGATCAGGGTGACCGTCCGGCCGTCCGCGGGGTGGGGAACCTGCCGGGCCTCGCCGTCGGGCGTGGCCGGGTGCGGGGTGACCGTGCGGAAGACGCCCGACTGGGCGAGGACGGTGTGCAGTTCACGGATCAGGGGCCGCCAGACCGGCATCGTCGGGCCGGTGTCGTGGACGAGGTTGAGACGCAGCCAGCGGTCGCGCGCGGGACGCAGCACGGGCAGCCAGACGTCCGGGTGGGCGCCCAGCCGGGCGATGCGGTCGGCCGTCGCCCGCTCGTCGAGGAGGCGGGCCCGCGCCGAGGGCACCGTGCGCTTCAGCGGGCGCAGGGCCCGCTGGAGGGCGAGGGGATGCGGGAGCATCGCGGGCGCGGGCGCGAGGACGGGCCGGCTCCCGGCGCTGCCGCCGCCGGAGCCGTCACCCGGATCGGCGGCGGGCGCGGGCGTGGGGAGATGGAGCGAGACACGGTCGGCGGGGTCGCCGGGCGTGGATGTCGGCGACGTACTCCCCGCCGTACGGTCGGCGTCCGCAGGGTCGGGCCTGCTGCCGGTCCAGTCCTCGGGCGTACCGTCGGTATCCCGCTCGGCCCGTGCGGCCGCCGCGGCCGCCGCGTCCGGCCCGGTCGGCTCTGTCCGCCCCGATGCCTCCTCCGGGTCGCTCGACAGCCCTGCGAGCCACAGCAGTTCGGCCAGCTCGCGGGGGGTGGGCGCGGTGTCCGCCGCGGCCGTCAGCAGTGCGGTCAGCCGGTCCAGGGCGGACACGTCACCCCCCGGTGTCTCCTCAGAAGCCATCGCCGTCCGCCGTGGCGCCGAGGTACGGCATCAGTCGCTCCGCCAGTGCGTCGCGGGAGTCGGCGTCCAGACCGGCCACTCCGGTGAGGTAGAGCGCGTTCAGCAGCTGGTCGGTGGCGAGTTCGCCGTCGGCCGCGCGGGTCAGGAAACGGTCGATGAGGTGTTCCGCCTCGCCCGGCGGGGTGTCGAGGTGGGCCCGGACGATCTCGGTGAGCTGCTCGCGGCCGGGGCGGCGCAGCTTCAGCCGGACACAGCGGCGCAGGAACGCGGGCGGGAACTCACGCTCGCCGTTGCTGGTCAGGACGACGAACGGGAAGGCACGGCAGCGGACCCGGCCCCGGGTGACGGCGACCGGGTCGTCCGAACCGTCGGCCAGGACCCCGGCGGTGACCTCCTCGGCGGAGTGCCGGGCCGCGCGCATGAGTTCGGGGATCTCGTACTGGCCCTCCTCCAGGACGTTCAGCAGGTCGTTGGGCAGGTCCAGGTCGCTCTTGTCGATCTCGTCGACGAGGAGCGCGCGGGGGCGTTCGTAGGGCAGCAGGGCCGTGCCGAGGGGGCCGAGGCGCAGATGGTCCTCGACCCCGCCCCCGGCGTCCCCGTCCCGTTCGCGCCACGCCGCCTGCCGGGCGGCGTACAGCCGGGACAGCGGGTCGTACTGGTAGAGGCCGTCGGCCAGCGTGGAGCGGCTGGTGATGTTCCAGCGCAGCACCGGGCCGAGCCCCAGCTCGCGCGCCACCGCGTACGCCAGGGAGGACTTGCCGGTGCCGGGCGGACCGGTGACCAGCAGCGGGCGGCGCAGCACCAGGGCCGCGTTGACGAGTTCGACGCTCTCCGGGGTGGCGACGTACGAGCGGGCGCGGTGGACGCGGTCCGGGGAGACGGCCGCCTCGTCGTCGGTGTCCCGGGGTGGCGGCACGACGGGTTCGCCGTCGAACGCCCGCCAGGGCGGCGGCTCGGGCAGCCGGTCGATGCCGTGGTGCGGCTCGCTGTTCCCGGTGTAGACGGACCAGTGCGGCATGGTTCTCCGAAACTCTGGTGTGACTCGTGGGGCTCGTGTGACTGGTGCGGCTCGTGGCTCGGTTGTGGGGGCGGGGGGCGGGGCGGCTCAGGTCAAGGGGGAGTGGGGGTGGCCGGCCGCGTCGCCGTGCGGGTCGGCGAAGAGGCGCGGGTCGTCCCACAGCAACTGGATGTCGTGCGCCCAGTGGCCGTCCTCCGCGTCGGCCTCCTCGCGCAGTGCCAGTACCCGGCGCGGGAGTTCGACGGGCGACACACCGGAGACACAGGTGTCGAGCTCGTCCAGGAACGTCTTGCCCGCGCAGCCGTCCCCGCCGGCGCAGGACGCGTCGGGACCGCCCGCGCAGCCCTCGCGGGACCAGATGACCATCGGCGCGGGCGCGTTGAGCGAGGTGTCGAAGTGCGGGCGGGTGTGGGACGCGGCCGGGGCGGTCGCGAAGCCGGCGAGACAGGCGTCGTCCTGGCGCAGCCGCACCCGGAGCCGGCGGGGTTCCTCGGGGCTGCCGCACTCGACCCGGTGCACCCGGGCCCCGGGCGCCGCGTCGAGCCGGTTCCACACCCGGGTCAGCTGGTGCCGGACACCCGCCCTGCGGCGCGCCTGATCGGTGACGACGAGCGGGTACACACAGCCGAGCGGGGTGTCGTCGTCGGGCGTGCTCGCCCAGCGGTCGACGGGCAGGTCGATCCAGTCGCGGGGCAGCGCGAACGCGAGCAACTCGTCGCAGCCGGGCGTCAGATACCGGAAGGCGGCCTCGATCCGGTCCTGCACGAAGGCGCGCAGCCCGGCCTGCGGGACGGTTCCGGAGCCGACCGGATGCCGGCGCCCCCCGCTGTACGCGGACACCTCGACCCGGACGTGTCCGTCGCCCGCGCCGCTGTGCTGGAGGTCGACGAGGATGGGCGACCAGTCGGGTGCGGCGGCCGTCTCGGCGGCCGTCTGGACAGGCGCCCGGAACAGGGCCTCCACATGCGCGGTGAAGCGGGCGACGGTGGCCGCCGCGTCGCCGCCGTCGACCTCGCACAGCACGAACAGGGCCGCCGACCACAGCGAGTCGAAGCCCTCCTCGGGCGCGTCCGGGTCCAGCGGGCCCCGGGCGGACTCGTAGAGCCGCACGCGCCGCCCCGGATCGCCGTCCAGACCCGCGCGCACGGCACGTTCGACCAGTTCGCGCAGCCGGGCGCGGTCGGCGGTGCGGTGGTCCGAGGTGGGGACCAGGCCCTCCAGGTCGGGCCAGTAGCGGGCCATGACCTCGGTGGGCATCATCCGCCCGTTGTGCACACCCCGGTCACCGGCGGCCGCGGTGACCATGCCGACGACCTCACCGGTGTCCGCGAGGGTGACCGCGGCGCCGCTGAAGCCGGGGGCGAGCGGCTGGCCGCCGGGCTGCCAGGCCTCCAGCTGGATCCACTCGCGGTTGAGCAACTGCGTGGCGGTGATGCGGTATTCGGCGAGGGTGCCCTCGTCGAAGCCGACCGGGAAGCCGTAGACGACGAGCTTGCGGGGCCGGTCGGGCCGCCGGTCGTGGGCGGCGTCCACGGGGGCCAGCGCGGCCGGCGCGACCGGGACCTCGTGCGCCAGCTCCAGGACGGCCAGGTCGCCGAGGTCGGTGGTGCCGCCGCCCCAGCCGCCGTCGGCGACCACCCGGGCCGGTACGGCGGGGGTGCCGGGGCGTTCGGTGAACGTCACCGTCAGGGTCTCGGGATCGGCCTGCCGTACGACATGGGCGCAGGTCAGCACCCGGCGCGGGGTGACGAGGAAGCCCGCGCCCGCCACCTGGCCCGCGCTCTCGATCCGGGCGTGCCATTCGGCGCTGTTCATGTGGTGGGGGAGGCGGCGGGGGAGGAGGGCGACCAGGTCAGCCGCACCACGAGATGGCCCTCCGCCGTGCCCTTGGCGATGATCGCGCCGGTCTCCGCCGACAGCTTCACCCCGAACTCGATCTCCACCCCGTCGGGCCGCAACGTCCCGTCGCGGAACACCCGCAGCGCGGACTCGGCGGCCGCGCGCACGCCCTCCAGGGCGCCCTCGAAGGTGCGGGCCGCCTGGACGGTCCCGTCGCGGGCCACCAGCCGGGAACCGGGCCGCCCCTCCGTGACCGCCTCGACGGCGACCACGGCACCGTCGTCGGTCCTGAACTCCACCAGTCCGTCCACGGTGCCCCCGTAACCCCTCACCCATGTAGTCCTGCGGCTCTGCGCGCATCCATTGTCACGGACGGTACTGGAGATTGTCCTGCGTTCAGCGCGCCTCCGTGATCCGGATCACCCCCAGCTCCGCCAAGTCCTGCGGCCGGATCCGGAGTTGATGGGCCGTCGCCTCCACCTCCGCCGGGGGCCGCTTGAGGATCGCCGCCGCCGACTCCGGCGCGATCACCGAGAAGTAGCTGTCCGGGGTGGCCCAGGTGCGGCCGGGCGCGGCAAGGGCCAGCGCGCCGCCGGAGCCGCCCTCGCCGATGACCAGCGTGGTGATCGGCGTGCGGGCGGTGGCGACCACGCCGAACAGCTCCGCGATCGCCGCGCCGGCCCCCTGCCGTTCGGCCTCGGCGTCGTTGGCCGCGCCCGGGGTGTCCACCAGCGTCAGCACCGGGATGCCGAGCCGGTCCGCGAGGCGGATCAGCCGGGCGGCCGTGCGGTACCCGGCGGGCCGGGTGGCCGCCCCGGTCTGGGCGGCGTAGCCGACCGTACGGCCCCGGTGGACGCCGAAGCCGCACAGCATCCCGTCCGGATCGACCCCGCCGCACCGGTCCCCGGAGATCGCGAGCCGGTGGCTGAAGTAGGCGTCCAGGTAGGCCCGGGCGCGCGGCCGTTCCACCGCCCGAGCCCGCCGAACCGCCTCCCACCCGGTACGAGGCAGATCCGCGACACCGAGAGCGACGGGAACGGGCGCGGGTTCGCGAAGCGACCCCGACGGGGGCCCGGCCGGGGAACCACCCGCGCCGGGCACGGCGCGTGCTGCGTCGGTCAGCAGACGCAGCCATCGGCCCAGTACCTCCCGCAGTTCCGCCGGGGGCACCACCGCGTCCGCCGCTCCGGCCGCGACCTGCGCCTCGGCCGTGTAGGCGGCCGGGTCGGCGTCCGGCGGCCGGACCCGTGAGCCCGCGAAGCCGACCTGGGCGTCCGGCAGCGCGAGCACCACGTCGGCGCCCGCGCCCAGGGTGGCCCAGCCGCCGCCGGTCGTCGGGTCCCGCAGGACCGCGATCTGCGGCAGCCCGGCCTCCCGGGTGAGCGCCGACTGCCGGGCCACCCGCTGGAGTTGGGTGAGGGCGAGCATGCCCTCCTGCATCCGGCTGCCGCCCGTGGCGACCAACGGCACGACCGGCAGCCGGTGTTCACGGGCGTACGAGTACGCCGCCTCCAGCCGGTCACCGGTGCGCTCGCCCAGCGATCCGCCCAGGAAGCCGAACTCGAAGGCGATCAGCACGGCCCGCGTGCCCTCGACGCTGCCCGTGCCGCAGACGACGGACTCCGACTCACCGGTACGCCGGGCGGCGCGCTCACGCGAGGCGTCGTAGCCGGGCCAGCCGAGGGGCCCGTCGGGAGTGGACGCCCGCTCCCCGCCGGGCGGGTCGGGGAACCGGGTGAAGTCGTCGGCGACGAGGGCGACGACCTCGCGCGCGCTCGCCCGCCGCGTCGTCATGACGGCAGCGCCCGCTTCATGATCTTCCCCATGTCGTTGCGGGGCAGCGCGTCGAGATAGCGCACCACGCGAGGCCGCTTGTGCGGCGCCAGCCGACGGGCCACGTGGTCGGCCAACTCGCCCTCGGACGGCAGGGCTTCGGGATCCGCCGGCACGACCCACGCGACGATCCGCTCCCCGAGGTCCGCGTCCGGCTCCCCGGTGACGGCGGCCTCGCGCACTCCCGGATGCTCCAGCAGCGCGTTCTCGATCTCACCGGCCCCGATCTTGTACCCGCCGCTCTTGATGAGGTCGGTCGCCTTGCGCCCGACGATCCGGACATAGCCGTCGGGGTCGCGCACGGCCACATCACCTGTGCGGAACCAGCCGTCGGAGGTGAAGGCGGCGGCTGTCGCGTCGGGCCGGTTGAGGTACGCGGTGAACAGGTTCGGCCCGCGTACCTGGATCTCCCCGACGCTCTCCCCGTCGTACGCCTCGACGGCCGACCCGTCCTCGTCCACCAGCCGCAGCTCCACGCCGGGCAGCGGCACCCCGACGGTCCCCGCCCGCGCCTCCCCGTCCGCCCGGACGCTGGTGTTCATCAGCGTCTCCGTCATCCCGTACCGCTCGATCACCCGCCGCCCGGTCGCGGCCGCGATCCGCTCGTGGTCGTGCACGGGCAGCGCGGCCGAACCGGACACCAGCAGCCGCGCCCCGGCGAGCGCCTTGGCCAGTGCGGGGTCGTCGGGCAGCGCCTCGGCGATGCGGTGGTACATCGTCGGCACCCCGAAGAGCATGCTCGCCCCGGTGCTCAGCTCCCGCGTCACGCCCTCCGTGCCGAACCTGCCGAGATGCCGTACCGACCCGCCGCGCCGCAGCGGCCCGAGGATGCCCAGCACCAGCCCGTGCACATGGAACAGCGGCAGCCCGTGCACGAGGACGTCCTCCCCGGTCCACTGCCAGGCGTCGGCGAGCGCGTCCAGGGTCGTGGCGATCGCGCGACGCGGGATCACCGCGCCCTTGGGCGGCCCGGTGGTGCCGGAGGTGTAGACGACGAGGGCGGGATCCTCGTCACCGACGGCCGCCCCGACGCCGAGTCCGCCGACCTCGCCTGCCTCGCCGTCCACCTCGACATCGATCCGCTCCAGCTCCCGCAGCGCGGCGGGCAGTTCGTCGCCGGGGGCCGCCAGAACCACCCGCGGCGCGCTGTCGCCCAGGATGTGCCCGAGCTCCTTGTCGCCCGACTTCGGGTTCAGCGGCACGGCGGCCACCCCGGCGAGCAGGGCGCCCACCACCGCGACGGCGGTCTCCAGCGACGGGGTCGCCCACACGGCGACCCTCCCCTCCTCCCGCACCCGCGCACCGACGGCTCCGGCCGCCGAGGCGAGCTGCGCGTACGTCAGGGAACGCTCACCGAAGCGCAGGGCGGGGCGCCCGGACGGGTCGTCCGTCAGGGCCGGGAAGAGAGAGGACACGGAACGGGCTCCTTGAGTGGCTGCGGGACACGACAGGTCCGTTCATACCCCACGCGCCCAGCCCTCACCTGTCAGGCCGCCGCCTCCACCACGTCCGCGACGACGCAACTGACGTTGTCCGGCCCGCCGGCGCCGTTCGCGGCGCTCACCAGCGCGTGCACGGCGGCGTCCGGGGCCGGGGCCGTGCCGAGGAGGGCGCGGATGTCGTCGTCGGGGACGACGGTCGAGAGGCCGTCGGAGCACAGGAGGTAGCGGTCGCCGGGGCGGGCGTCGTGCAGACGCAGGTCGGGGGTGCCGGGGCTGCCGCCGGACAGGGCCTTCAGGAGCAGGGCGGGCCGGGGGTGGCTCAGGGCCTCCTCGGGGGTCAGCCGGCCCTCGTCGAGCAGTGACTGGACGACCGTGTGGTCGTGCGTGATGCGGAACAGGCCGCCGTCGCGCAGCAGGTAGGCGCGGGAGTCCCCGATGTGGACGAGGGCCAGGCGCGATCCCGTCCACAGCAGCGCGGTCAGCGTGGTGCCGGTCTCGTCGGTGCCGTCGGACACGTCCCGCACGGCGTCGCTCGCGCCCCGCACCGCGTCCTCCAGCAGGTTGAGCACCCCGCCCGCCGGTGCCTCCTCGGTGTCGAGGAACTTCAGCGCCTCGACGGCGGCGGTGCTCGCGGGCCCGCCGCCCGTCCCGAATCCGTCGGCCACGGCGAGGAGGCGGGCGCCCGCGTAGGCGGTGTCCTGGTTGGCGGGCCGGACCAGGCCCCGGTCGGAGAGGGCGCAGTAACGGAGTTCGAGCATGGCGGTGTCCCTTCGTGCGGTGTCCGAGAGGTGCTCCACGAGGAACGCGGCGAGATCCCGTCGCGCGGCCGTCTCCGCCTCGACCCGCGCCCAGTACGCGCGGATCTCCCGGGCGGCGGCCGCCGGGTCGTCGAGGGCGCGGATCTCACGGATCCGGGCCAGCGGCATGCCGAGGCGTCGCAGCCACGCCACGAGCCGGGCCTGCTCCAGCTGCTCCACCGCGTAGTGGCGGTACCCGGTGTCCGGGTCGACCCGGGCGGGCCGCAGCAGGTCCAGCTCGTCGTACAGACGCAGTGCCTTCGGCGACAGCCGGCAGGCCCGTGCGAAGGCGCCGATCGTCAGCGTCCGTATGCCCATGCCGGTCTCCCCGTCGCTGCCGCTGCCGCTTTCGTGTTCCCGCCACCGATGCTGGGGCTTCCCCGAGGGGGAAGGTCAAACGGGTTGTCCCGGTCGCGGGGACGGCCGTTAACCTGCGGAGGTACTACACAGACGTACGAATGCATCCGTACGTCTGTGCATCCATACGGACGTGCGGATGTGCAGGCGTACGAGAACGGAGTCCCGTCGTGCCCCGAGTCGCCCTCGTCACCTACGACCCCCGGCCGGAGCCGAGCAAGGACCGCGACCTTCCCGGGCTGCGGGCGGCGCTGGCGGCGGCCGGTGCCGAGGCGGACGTCGTGTGCTGGGACGACGCCGATGCCGACTGGGCCTCCTACGACCTCGCCGTCATCCGCTCGACCTGGGACTACAGCTGGCGTGCCGCCGAGTTCACGGCGTGGGCGGAGCGGTGCGGCAAGCTGACACGGCTGGCCAATCCGGCCTCCGTCGTGCGCTGGAACACCGACAAGCGGTACATCGGGGAGCTCGCGGCGGCCGGCGTGCCCACGGTCCCCACCCGCTATCTCGCCCCGGGCGACGCCGACGCCCCCGCGGGGCTGCCGGGCGACCACGAGTACGTCGTCAAGCCCACCTCCGGCGCCGGCGCCCGGTACGCCGCCCGCTACACGCCCGACCAGCACGAGGCGGCCGTACGGCACCTCGCGCGGATGCACGCCGAAGGGCTGACGGCGATGGTGCAGCCGTACATGCGGAGCATCGACACCGGTGGGGAGCGCGCCCTTCAGTTCTTCGGCGGGCGCCTGCTGCACGCCAGCCGCAAGCGGGCCGTCCTGGCCCCCGGCACCGCCTTCGACGCGGACAAGGTCGCCCACCCCGGCCTGGAGCCCTGGACCCCGACCCCGGCCGAGCTCGCCGTCGCCGAACGCGCCCTGGCCGCCGTACCGGACGCGCCGGAGCTGCTCTACGCCCGGGTCGACCTCGTGGACGGCGACGACGGGGAGCCGCGCGTGATGGAGCTGGAACTGGTCGAGCCGAACCTGTTCCTGTTCCTGCACCCGGAGTCGGTGCCGACCGTCGTGGCGGCGATCCTGGCGGCGGCCGCCACCCCCTGATCGCCCCCACTCCCGCGCCACCACCGGCCGTCGCTACTCCCGGACCCCCGTCCGTTGCAGCAGCCCCCAGGTGAACTCGGCGACGACCTCCCGTCGTACGCCCCAGCCGTCCGGGGCCGTGAAGGCCAGTCCCCAGCGGGTGGGGGCGGTGCCCTCCAGCGGGCGGGCCGGGGCGAAGGCGTGCGCGGCCTCGTCGACCGTGCAGGACCAGGGGGTGAGGTCGTCGAGGCTCGTCAGGCGCGGCGGCGCGGCTCCCGGGGCGCGGACCAGCCACTCGTTCCAGACGCCGCCGTTCGGCGCGAGGAGCACCTCGAAGCGCAGGTCGGGCCAGAGGGGCAGCGGCCAGAGCCAGGCCTCGCAGTCGAGGTCCCCGACGCGGCGGGGCGTCCGGGACTCCGGTTCGCCGAGGACCGAGCGGTAGCGGGCCAGCGAGCCCCGGGCGTGCGGGGAGTGGAGCATCGCCTGCCAACGCTTGTTGGCCTCCCGCATCTGCGCGAGGGAGATGCCCAGCGCATGGCGGGCGTCCTCCACCAGGTCAGGGTTGTGATCGGCCATGCGGCGCAGCAGGACCTGTTGAAAATCGAGCGCCGTGAACGAGCCGGTTAGGCGTTTCTGGGTCGGCATGCTCCCCATCCTGGCCCACCCGGCGCCCTGCTCCGGGCCACTGTGCGTTTCCCGACCATTGCCCGGCGCAACGCCGTATGACAGCCTGTGTTCGTCATGCCGATCGCCTGTTGAAATCTCGAACACAGGCACTGAGACGACTAACTAAGGGAGGGGGCCGGTTGTGGGACGACTCGTACCTGCCGTGACCCGAGCTCTCGACATTCTCGAGCTCTTCCTCGACGGGGACGGTTCGCTCTCCGCCCCCGACATCGTGCGCAAGCTCCAGCTTCCGCGCACCACCGTGCACGAATTGGTGACCACACTCTCGGCACGGTCGTACATCGTGGCCGTACCGGGACAGCCCGGACGCTACCGCCTCGGCGTACGTCCGTACCAGCTCGGCAGCCGCTACGCCGAGCAGCTCGACCTCGCCGCCGAGGGTCAGCAGGTCGCGCGCACCGTCGCTGAGACGTGTGACGAGACGGTCCACGTGGCGATCCTGGAGGGCACGGACGTCATCTACATCGCCAAGGTCGACTCCACGCACGCGGTCCGGATGGTGTCGGCCGCCGGCCGTCGTCTTCCGGCCCACTGCACGTCCGTCGGCAAGATGCTGCTGGCCTCGCTCTCCGAGCCGGAGCTCAGCGCGCGCATCCCCGACGACGCCGACCTGATCCGGATGACCCCGAACAGCATCACCGAGCCCGGGGCCCTGCGTGAGGCACTGGCGGAGATCCGGGAGCGGGGCGTCGCGGTGGAGAGCCGCGAGTCCAACCCGGACGTCAGCTGTGTGGCGGCACCGGTGCGCGACCGCACGGGCCAGGTCGTCGCCGCCCTGTCCATCTCCGTGCCGATGATCCGCTGGAGCGACGAGCGCCTGGTGGAACTGGAGCAGCTCGCCGCGAAGGGCGCCGCCGAGCTGTCCGAGCTGCTGGGCTACCGGAGCGTGGCATGACGACGTCGTCGTACGAGGTGGCCGTGCGGGCCGAGGCCACCCTCGGCGAGGGGCCGACCTGGGACCCGGTCACCGGCCGGCTGCTCTGGCTGGACATACTCGGCTCCCGCCTGCACGGGTACGACCCCTCGACCGGCCGCCGCACGGTCCGGGCGACCGACCAGCACGTGGGCGCGGCCAAGCCGCGCGCCGGGGGCGGCCTGGTCCTCAACCTCCGGGACGGCGTGGGCCTGCTCGACCCGGACGACAGCTTTCGCTGGCTGCACCACGAGCCGGTCCCCGGCCGCCGTGCCAACGACGCCGCCGTCGCGCCCGACGGCTCCCTCTGGTCCGGCACCATGCGCTACGACGAGGCCCCGGGCGGCGGCACCCTGTCCCGGGTCACCGGCGACGGCCCGCCCGAGCCGGTCCTCGACGACGTGACGGTCAGCAACGGCACCGGCTGGAGCCCGGACGGAACGCTGATGTACTACATCGACTCGCCGACGCGCCGGGTCGACGTCTTCGCGTACTCGGCGGACGGGCGGATCGGCGACCGCCGCACCCTCGTCGAGATCGAGGACGGCGCCGGCTTCCCCGACGGCCTCACGGTCGACGCCGACGGCTGCGTGTGGGTGGCGCTGTGGGACGGGGGAGCGGTACGCCGCTACACCCCGGCGGGCGATCTGGACCGGGTGCTCACCCTCCCGACCCCGAGGGTCACGGCCTGCGCGTTCGGCGGGGCCGACCTGACCGACCTGTACATCACCACCGCCCGGGTGGGCCTGGAGTCACCGCACCCGGTCGCCGGCTCGTTGCTGGTGATACCGAGTGCCGGGAAGGGACTGCCACAACCGGCGTTCGCGGGCTGAACGCGAACCCGGCAGGCGGCCGGACGAGGCGGGGCGGTCGGCCCGGCGCAGTGCGGGCTGTCGGGTCGGCGCAGGCGGGTGGACCGCCCCGCGCCACCCCCTCCGCCCGGGACTGCGCGGCACCGTCCGCTCGCCCCGCCCTCGCCCGCCCGTCCGCCCCGGGCTACTCCAGTCCCGCCCGTTTCAGCTCGTCCCCGGTCAGCGGTGGTCCGGTCAGGGCCGGTTTCCACGGCCCCAGCGCGGCCGCCAGCAGCACCGACGGAGCCAGCAGGACCTCGGGCCCCCGCTCCAGCGACGTCACGTCCGTCACCCGGCGGGCGATCCGGCCGTTGCCGGTGGCCGTGAGCATCAGGCGGCCGACATACGCGGCCACGAGCCGGTCCCGGAGCGTGGGTCCGCCCTCCGTCGCGCCCGGGCAGAACACGTCCTGGCCGACGGCGAGGTCCCACGCGGTGCTCACGGGCCGGGCCACCGCCTTCTGCACCCGCCGGGACAGCCCGGCGGAGCCCCATCCCCGCCGGCGCACCACGTCCCGCAGGATCACCGCGCTCTGGGCGGCGACGGCCAGACCGTGGCCGTAGAGCGGGTTGTAGGCGGCGAGGGCGTCGCCGACGACGGTCAGGTTCTCCGGCCAGGCCGGCATCCGCTCGTAGAAGTGGCGACGGTTGACGGTGGCCCGGGTGTATGCCACGTCAGACACCGGCTCGGCCTGCTCGAGGAGATCGCCGATGACCGGGTGGCGCAGTTCCTCGCGGGCGAAGCGGACGAAGTCGTCGTTCTCGGTGGAGGGTTCGCCGCCCCGGGTGCCGTTGAGGGTGGCGATCCAGTGTCCGTCCTCGATGGGCAGCAGGAATCCCGCCCGTCCCGGCCCCCCGGCACGCGGGTCGGGCTGCACGTTGACGATCGGATACCCGGACCGGGCCTGCTCCGGCGCGCGATAGAGACGACTGGCGTAGGCCAGCCCGGAGTCCACCTCGCGCCGCTCCACCTCGGGCAGCCCGAGCTCGGTCAGCCACCGCCCGACCCGTGACCCGCGCCCGGTCGCGTCGACCACCAGCCCGCCGGAAACCACCCACTCCGCGCCCGCGTCCGGGGTCGGCCCCGCGCCCGTGGCCGAGCCGGAGTCCGATGCCGGGCCGGAATCCGATGCCGGGCCGGAGTCCGGTGCCGGGCCTGCGGTCGAACTCGTCGTCGAGCGGGATACCCCGGCCGCCCCCGCTCCCGCTCCCGCCCCCGCTCCCGCTCCCGCCCCCGCCCCCGCATCCGCGCCCAGCGCTGCGGCAGCGGTCGGCGCCGGGCCGCCCCGGGCCCTCACCCGTACCCCCGTGACCGCCCCCGCGTCGCCCGCCAGGCCCAGCACCTCGACGCCCGAGAGCAGTTCGATCCGGTCGTCGGCGAGAACCTGGGCCCGGATCGTCGCGTCCAGGAGGTCGCGGCCGGCCAGGATCACGTGGTGCGACTCGGGCCACCGTCGGAACCAGCCCCGTGCGCCCATGACGACCATGTCCGTGGTGACCGGCGCCCGGCGTGCCCCGGCGGCCAGGAGGGCCGCGGTCACGCCCGGCAGCAGTTCCTCCACCGCCCGCACACCACCCGACCACAGCATGTGGGCGTGGCGGGCCTGGGGCAGGCCCTTGCGCGGGGCGGGGCCGTCGGGCAGGACGTCCCGCTCGACGACCACGACCCGGTCGGCGAGGCCGGCCAGGGCGCGTGCCGCGAGCATGCCCGCATGGGATCCCCCCAGGACTACGGCGGTTCTGGCGGGGTTGGAGGGTTCACTCATGCGTGGACATGCTCTCTGCCGGGGCGGCCGCGTGGGCGCGGACCGCCTGGAGGTCGACGGGGTGGCGAAGGACGCGGGACACGGCCTGGATCTCCCGCAGGAGGTAGGTGGTGTCCGGACGGGAGGACCCGGACGGGTCCGCCGAGGTGGTGGGGGAGGTGGCAGAGGCCGCGGAGGCGGCCGAGGGGGCGGCCTCCGGGGGCTGAGGCTGCCGCAGCGACCGCTCCCGGGCCTCGACCGCGTCCAGGAGCGTCACGGCGGCGGCGAGGGCCTGCGCCCGGCCGCGCTCGAAGCCGAGGGCGACGCCGGCGTCGTAGGACCGCGCGCGCAGGTCGTCGTCGAGGTACCGGGCGAGCTGCAGCAGCGCGTCGCGGATGAACGTCTCGCGCCGGATCAGCCGCAGTTCCGGCGTGGCGCGCAGGTCGAAGGGTTCGCGGGCGCCGGTGACGCTCCGCATCAGCCGGGACAGGGGCCGCAGGCTCCGGTGCCGGCGGCGGATCCGCCACCGCTCCTGGAGGTACTGCCCGGCGTGCGGGACGATGAAGCCGATCGCGACCAGGGTGGCGGCGATGCAGGCGGCCGACGGCGCGATGTTGGTGTTCAGCCAGTCCAGGTCGTGGCCGGTCCAGCGGGCCCCGACGGCGGTCAGTTTGGCCGCGCTGAACAGCAGGTTCGTCACATAGCCGGCCCCCAGGAACCGCAGTCCCCAGCGCAGCCAGGCGTCGAGGCCCTCGGTGCGGCTCCAGTTCCAGACGAGCCGGGCGGTGACCGAGCAGGCCACCGTGTGCGCGAGCAGGTAGAGCAGGATCTCCTCGCGCATGAAGGGCGTGTTGGCGTAGTACGTGTCCAGGTCCCGGATCTGTTCCACGGGGACGTCGGCGAGCGCGAAGAGCACCCACAGCGCGACGACCACCCCCGCGTAGACGGAGACCACCCAGCGGGTCGCCCGCCGGGTCTGGGCCGAGCGCTCGGTACGGCCGTTGCGCCAGGCGATGATCAGCAGCAGCCAGGACGCGGAGAGCGCGGTGAGCAGCGAGTACACCCAGGGCGCCGCGATGTTCGGCACGCCGGTGACCCGGTTGGTCCAGGCGATGGTCTTGGGGGCCGCGAACACGAACACGGCGCAGGCGAAGACCAGCAGACCGCCGACGGCGCGCAGCAGCGGGTCCCGCCAGAGCTTGAGGATGCTGGGCAGCTTGATGGCGAGGGCCGCGCCCAGGACCACGGTGGGCAGCCAGAAGGAGACGTACAGCCCGTGGCTCACCGCGCGGTGCCCCTGCGTCCGCGGTAGCCGAGGGTCCGCTGGACCGCGGCCGTCTCCCCGCCCGGCCCGGCGGCGGCCGGCCCCGAGTCGGACAGGTAGCGCCGGAAACGGGCCGCGAGACGGTGGCCGAAGTCGTCCGCCTCGGCCTCGTCGTCCTCCCGTGAGCCGTTGCGGGCGGCGACGGTCAGCGCGAGGGAGTCCCAGCCGGACCGTCCGGCCAGCGCGCCCGCGGCCATCGTGCCGACGCCGTGGTGGTGATGCCGGTGACCGGCGTGCAGGTGCCACAGCTCATGTCCGAGGATGACCAGCTGCTGCACGTCCTCGGCCCGTTCCTCGACGATGACCAGGTCGAAGTCCTGGAACTCCACCCACAGTCCGGTCACCTCGATCTCGTCGGGGAACCGCTCGAACCGCACCTCGACGGGCCGCCCGCCACGCCGTGCGGACATCTCCTCGCACAGCGCCCGGCACACGTCCCGTACACCGGCCGGCCGGCCGGGGCGGGCCCGCAGCGCGGCGGAGAGATCGCCGGTCAGCTCGCGCATGGCCGGTCCGGTTCTCGCGCGCCGCAGCGCCGAGCCGATCCGGGCCGCCCTCCCGCGCGCGCCCGCGATGTCCATCCGCTCCCCCTTCTCAACCGCCGTACGGCAGCGCGTTCGAGCCTACGCGGCCGGTTGTGCCCACGTCACGGGAAGTTTTCACGGGGCCGTCGGGGGCCATCGGGAAGCCATCGATAGAAAGCGCTGTCATAGATCCCGTCAAAACCATTGACGCGCGGGCGCATCGATTTTACGGTCCCGTTCGAAGTTACGAGCAGAATTCGAAATGTCGAACCGGTAGAACGACAGGGGCAAGGTATGGGACAACCTGGCCTGAATCGCAGGCAACTTCTCGCCGCCGCCGGCGGGTTGGCGGTGGCGGGCAGTTTCGGCTTCGCCGCCCTCGGCACGGGA
The DNA here is from genome assembly GCF_045040885.1 of Streptomyces sp. NBC_00016. NCBI lineage: Bacteria > Bacillati > Actinomycetota > Actinomycetes > Kitasatosporales > Streptomycetaceae > Streptomyces > Streptomyces sp. NBC_00016. The sequence goes on from NZ_CP108304.1 coordinate 6,727,976, forward strand.
GCCGACGCGCTCACCGCCGGGACACAGACCCGGGTCCGCTACTGGAACCTCTTCCAGGGCGGCGACGGCGCCAACCAGGTGGCGATGGTGGACGCCTTCCGCGACGGGCACCCGGACATCGCCGTGAAGGACTCCACCCTCGCCTGGGGCGGCCCCTACTACACCAAGCTCGCCATGGCCGCCGCCGGCAACCGCGCACCCGACCTCGGGGTCATGCACCAGGGCCGCATCCCCGGCTTCGCGCCCGGCCGCCTCCTGGACCCCTGGGACGTGGACCTCCTCGCCAAGCACGGTGTACGCGAGGCCGACTTCAACCCGGTGCTGTGGCAACGAGGGATCGTCGACGGCGAGCTGTACGCGCTGCCGCTGGACATCCACGTCCAGCTGAACTTCTACCGCAAGGACGTCTGCGAGAAGGCGGGACTCCTCGACACCGCCGGCCGCCTCCCCGCCGCCGGCTCCACCGACGAGTGGTTCGACATCCTGAAGGAGGCCAAGGGGCAGCTGAGGAAGGGGCAGCAGACACTCGGCCTGCACGCAGGCGACCAGAACTTCTGCTGGTGGTTCTTCGTCGCCTTCTACCAGCAGCTCGGCGGCACCTACTTCGACGACGACCACACGACCGTCACCTTCGACACCGACAAGGCCACCCAGGTCCTGGAGTTCTTCCGCAAGCACGTCACCGACGGCTACGTCACCGTCGGCGAGGCGGACGGCGAGGCGTTCCTCGCCGGTTCGCCGTTCACCTGGGAGGGCAACTGGTCGGTGCCGTACTTCAACGGCGAGAAGGTCGAGTACGGCGCCCAGCCGCTGCCCCCGGTATTCGGCACCCCGGCCACCCACGCCGAGTCGCACTCCTTCGTCCTGCCCCACCAGGCCGACCGCGGCGGGGACGCCGACGAGGGCGCCTACCGGCTCGCCGCCTACATGGTCACGCACGCCACCACCTGGGCCAACGGCGGCCATGTCCCGGCCTATCTGCCCACCTTCAAGGACCCGGCCTACCTGGAACTGGCACCGCAGAGCGAGTACTCACGCCCCGCCATGGACCACCAGGCCAACGAACCGCACATCTGGTTCGCCGGCTCCACCGGCGTCCTCGCCCAGCGCGTCGGCCCGATCGTGGCCGCCTCCAACCTGGGCTCGGCCGCCCCGGACGCGGCGGCCCGCCGGATGAAGTCCGCGCTGGCGCAGCTGCTGGCCATGAAGAACCCGATGGACGGCCGCACGGCAGCCCAGGAGCTGAAGGGAGCCGGCGCATGAGCACGCTCGCGCCCGCCCGGACACTGCCGCCGCGTACCGCGGTCGCCGCCGAATCCGCCCGCGCCCGCTGGGGCCGCCGCTTCCAGCACGGCGGCTGGTTCGTGGCCCCGTTCTTCGTCCTGTACGGACTGTTCGTCGTGCTGCCGGTCGTCCGCGGGCTCTACCTGAGCTTCACCGACGCCAACATCTCCGGCGACCACACCGGCTTCGTCGGCCTCGACAACTACCGCGAGGCCCTGAAGGACGACCTGGTCTGGGACTCCCTCTGGCACAGCGTGCAGTTCACGCTCTACGTCGTCCCGGTGATCGTCGTCGTGGCCCTGCTGATGGCGCTGATCGCCCACCACACCGTGCACTTCAAGTGGCTGTGGCGGCTGTGCTTCTTCGCGCCCTTCCTGCTGCCCTCCGCGGTCATCGGCAACCTGTGGTGGTGGCTGTTCCAGCCCACCAACGGCATGGTCAACCACGTCCTCGGCCTGGACACCCCGTGGCTAACCCAGAAGTCCACGGCGATGCTCGCGGTCGTCGTCGCGACCCTGTGGTGGACGGTCGGCTTCTCCTTCCTCCTCTACCTGGCCGCCCTCCAGAACATCCCCCACCACCTCTACGAGGCAGCCGAGCTGGACGGGGCGAACGCCTTCCAGCGGATGCTGCACATCACCGTGCCCAACCTGCGCAACATCACCGGCCTGGTCTTCGCCCTGCAGATCCTCGCCTCGCTCCAGGTCTTCGACCAGGCCGTGGTGATGTACCAGTTCGGACCGGGACCGGAGGAATCGACCCGCACCTTCGTGCAGTACACCCTCGAACAGGGCTTCACCAGCTACCGCGTGGGCTACGCCTCCGCGATCTCCTTCATCCTCTTCATCATCGTCGCGGCCGTCGCCCTCGGGCGGATGTGGCTGCTGCGCAACCGCGAGGAGGTCGCGACCCGATGACGACGCCGACGACGCCGACCACGCCGACCGTGCCCCCCGCGCCGCCGACGTCCCCGACTCCCGCGCTGCGCAAGCCGCGCGGCACCTGGACCCCGGCCCAGATCGCCCTCACGCTGGTGGCGGCGGCCCTCTCCCTGGTCTGGCTGGCCCCGCTCGCCTGGGCGCTGTCGACGTCACTCAAGACCCCCACCGAATCGGTGACGTCCCCGCACTGGATCCCGCAGGACTTCACCGCGGAGTCCTGGAAGGCGGTGATCGAGGCCGGCAACATCCCCAACTGGTTCGTCAACTCGGTCGTCGTGTCCGTCTGCGTCACCTTCATCGTCCTCGCGGTCGCCTCCCTCGCGGGATACGGGTTCGCGCGCACGGAGTTCCGCGGCAAGTCGGCGCTGATGGCGCTGACGATGGCGGGCCTGATGTTCTCCCCGGCGATCCTCGGCGTCCCGCTCTTCACCACGGTCCAGTCGCTCGGCATGGTGGACACCTACTGGGGCATGATCCTTCCGCAGTGCGCGCCGGCGGCGATGGTCTACATCCTCTACAAGTTCTTCCAGTCCCTGCCGAAGGAGCTGGAGGAGGCGGCCTTCATCGACGGCGCGGGCCGCTGGCGGATCTTCTTCACGATCGTCCTGCCCCTGTCGAAGCCGTCCCTCTCGGCGGTCGGCATCTTCACCTTCATCGCCTCCTGGAACAACTTCCTGTGGCCCTACATGGTGACCAACAACCCCGACCTGATGACCATGCCGAACGGCATCGCCACCGTGCAGAACGCCTTCGGCATCGTCTGGCCCCAGCTCATGGCCGGCGGACTGCTGGCCGGCCTTCCGCTGATCGTCGTGTTCGTCTTCTTCCAGAGCCAGATCGTGCGGGGCGTGGCCCACACGGGTCTGGCGGGCCAGTGATTCTCGGCCAGTGATTCCGGGCCGGTGAATCCGGGCCGGTGATTCCAGGACAGACCCGCCGCCGCCGACGGACGCAGCCGTCGGCGGACCGGCACCCTCACATTCGAAAGGCGTACATGCACACCGCACGTCTCACCCTCGACCCCGCCTTCACCATCGGCGAAGTCAACCCCCGCCTCTTCGGCAGCTTCGTGGAACACCTCGGCCGCTGCGTCTACACCGGCGTCTTCGAGCCCGGCCACCCGTCCGCCGACGAGGCCGGACTGCGGACCGACGTCCTGGAGCTGGTCCGCGAACTCGGCGTCACCGCCGTCCGCTACCCCGGCGGCAACTTCGTCTCCGGCTACAAGTGGGAGGACTCGGTCGGCCCGGCCGAGGACCGCCCGCGCCGCCTCGACCTGGCCTGGCGCTCGACGGAGACCAACCGCTTCGGTCTCTCCGAGTACATCGCCTTCCTGCGCAAGATCGGCCCGCAGGCCGAGCCGATGATGGCGGTCAACCTCGGCACCCGAGGCGTGGCCGAGGCCCTGGAGCTCCAGGAGTACGCCAACCACCCGTCCGGCACGGCCCTTGCGGAGCAGCGCATCGCGCACGGCGACAAGGACCCGTTCGGCATCCGGCTCTGGTGCCTGGGCAACGAGATGGACGGCCCCTGGCAGACCGGCCACAAGACGGCCGAGGAGTACGGCCGGCTCGCCGCCGAGACGGCCCGCGCCATGCGCCAGATGGACCCGTCCGTGGAACTGGTCGCCTGCGGCTCCTCCAGCCAGTCCATGCCGACCTTCGCCGAGTGGGAGGCGACGGTCCTCGCGGAGACGTACGACCTGATCGACTACATCTCCCTGCACGCCTACTACGAGCCGCAGGACGGCGACGTCGACTCCTTCCTGGCCTCGGCCGTGGACATGGAGTCGTTCATCGAGAACGTCGTCGCCACCTGCGACCACATCGGCGCGAAGCTCAAGTCGAAGAAGAAGATCAACCTCTCCTTCGACGAGTGGAACGTCTGGTACATCTCGGGGTGGCACGCGATCGAGAACTCCGGCGCGCGGGACTGGGCGGAAGCGCCCCGGCTGCTGGAGGACAACTACAGCGTCATGGACGCGGTCGTCTTCGGCTCGCTCCTCATCGCGCTGCTGCGGCACGCCGACCGGGTGACGGTCGCCTGTCTCGCCCAGCTCGTCAACGTCATCGCGCCGATCCTCACCGAGCCGGGCGGCCCGGCCTGGCGGCAGACGACGTTCTTCCCGTTCGCGCAGGCGTCCAAGCACGGCCGGGGCACGGTTCTCGACGTGCGGGTCGACTCACCGACGTATGTGACGGCCAAGTACGGCGAGGCGGACCTGCTGCACGCCACCGCCGTCCGCGCCGACGACGGCACGGTCACCGTGTTCGCCGTCAACCGCAGCCGCACCGAGGCGCTGCCGCTCCACATCGGGCTGACCGGCCTCGACCTGACCTCCGTCGTCGAACACAGTGTGCTCGCGGACGCCGACCCGGACGCCCGCAACACCCTCGCCGACCCCGAGCGGGTCGCCCCGCACCCGGCCGAGGGCACGGCGCTGACGGACGGCGCGCTGACGGCGACGCTGGAGCCGCTGTCCTGGAACGTGATCAGGCTCGCGTGATCGGGCCGGCCTGACCGGAAGCGGCGGAGCGCGGCCGGGCGTACGAGAGGGACCGGCGCCCGGCCGTCCGCGGGTGTGGGTAGTGGCGGTACGGAAAGAGGACGACGCGGATCGACGGCGGCGCACCCGGCCCGCTGGGCCTGCCGTGCGCCGGCTCGACCACCTCGCGGAGCCCTAAAGGGCACGCTCCTGAACGGAATCCCGGGATTCCGAGTGATCCCGATCATCGGCGGGGGCAGCCGCACACAGCGCCGCCTCGACCCGGCGGTTGCTGGTCATGGTCGCGGTGATGGCGGTCATGGTGAGGAGCAGGCCGGCGGCGGTGTAGAGCGGGGTGCGTACGTCGTAGGTGCTGGCCAGCCAGCCGCCGAGGAAGGCGCCGAACGGGGCGGCGCACATGGCGAGCATGCGGGAGGTGGAGGCGACCCGGCCCATCAGGTGGGCGGGGACGATCGTCTGTCGGAGGGAGGGGCCGAGCACCATCGTGGCGCCCATGCCCGCTCCGCAGACGGCGAGCGCGAGGCCGGCGACATACGGGTTCGGGGCGGCGGCAAGGCCCAGGATGGCGAGTCCCTCGACCGCGGCCGTGCAGGTCAGTGCGGTCCCGGTGCCGAGTCGTCGGCCGAGGAAGGAGGCGATGCCCGCGCCGAGCAGACCGCCGGTGGCCTCCGCCGTGAGGAGCAGGCCGAAGCCGAAGGTGTCGATGCCGAGACGATCGTGCGCGAAGAGGGCCAGTACGGTCTCCACGGCGAGGAAGGCGATGTTGCCGACCGCCGGACGCAGCGCGAGCCCGAGCAGCAGCTGATCCCGGAACACGTAGGAGGCGCCGGCCCGCGCCTGCCGCAGCAGCGACTCGCGGGCCTGCGGTGCGGGCCGGGGTGCGGCGGGCAGCGACCGTACGAGCAGCGCGGAGAGCGCGAACGAGACCGCGTCGGCGAGCAGCGGAACCGCCCGCCCGAGCGCGAGCAGGGCACTGCCCGCGGGCGGCCCGGCGAAGCCGGACGCGGCGGTCTGGGTGCCGCGCAGGCGGGAGTTGGCGCGCTCCAGGAGCGCGGGGTCGCGGCCGAGCAGATCCGGCAGGTAGGCCGTGGCGGCCGTGTCGAAGAAGAGTCCGCCGAGGCCGAGGAGGAAGGCGACGGCCGCGAGCAGTGGAATGCTCAGCACGTCGAGCGCGGCCGCTGCCGCCGGTATCGCGAGCAGCACGGCACGCGCCGCGTCCGTGACCCACATCGTGCGCCGGCGGTCCCAGCGGTCCACCAGCGCACCGCCGAGCACCCCGAAGAGCAGCCACGGCAGCGTTCCGGCGGCCGTGACGACGGCGAGCGCCATCGGATCCCGCGTCAACGTCAGCGCGAGCAGCGGCAGCGCGGCATGCGACACCCCGTCACCGAGCGAGGACACCGTCTGCGCGGTCCACAGCCGTCCGAACCCGGTCGGCAACTTCCGTGCTTCTGAGGTCACTTGGCGTTCCCTTCGGCCTGCTCGCGCGATGCCGGGTGGAACAGTGCGAAGACGAGTGACGCGTCCGGCAGCGACGGATCGGACAGCTCCCGGTATTCGTCCGCCAGTGCCTGCAGCCGCGCCCCCAGCTCGGCGAACTGCTCCTCGGTGAGCCGCAGATGCGCCATCCGTACGTGCCGCTCGGCATCCGCCGGCGCTGCCTCCAGGTCCGCCACCGCGTGCCGCATCAGCACATCCGGGCCTCCCTCGCCCGGATCCGGCAGCACGATCGACCGTGCGGCCATCGCGTAGTACCGCTCGGTGACCCCCCGGACCTTGCGCGTTCGTACCACTTTCACCAGGCCGGCCCGTTCGAGCAGCCGTACGTGGTAGCTGGAACTCCCCTTCGCGAGGCCCACTCGCTCGGCGATCTGCGTGATCGTCGCGGGCTCGAAGCGGAGCACGGCCATGATCCGGTGGCGCGTGAGACTGGAGACGGCGCGCAGCTGCTCGTCCGTGGTGACGTGGAGCGTCTCGGGAACATCATCGGTAGGCATGCCCCCAATGGTCAACACTTCTTGACCATTGCGCAAGGGGTTCTGCTCGGGCGTTCGGAATCGCCAGAAACCTTCGCTTCCCGGCCGGGCGCGCCCGACCGGCCGACCGGTCGCGCCCGTCCGGCGCCGGGCACCGGGTCACGCCCGACCCGTGACGGCAGGCGGCTGACGGCACAATGGGCCCATGAGGATCTCGGCACGGGCGGACTACGCGGTGCGGGCGGTACTGGAGCTCGCCGTACGGCAGGGCGGCGACCCGGTGAAGGCCGAGTCGATCGCCGCCGTGCAGGACATTCCGCACAAGTTCCTCGAGGGGATCCTCGGCGACCTGCGACGCGGTGGGATCGTCGACAGCCGGCGCGGCGGAGGCGGCGGCTACCGGCTGGCCCGCGATCCGGCGGCTATCACGGTCGCGGACGTGATCAGGGCGGTGGACGGCCCGATCGTGTCCGTACGCGGCGAGCGCCCGACCGGCCTGACGTACACGGGCTCGGCGCAGCCCCTGCTGCCGCTCTGGATCGCGCTGCGGGCGAACGTGCGGCGGATCCTGGAGGGCGTCACGATCGCCGACATCGCGGCGGACGCCCTGCCGGACCCGGTCCAGGCGCTCGCCGAGGAACCGGCGGCCTGGGAGAACCCGTGAGTCACGGCCACCACCCGCATCGCCCGACCCCGGGCGGCCGGCAGGGGCCCCGCCCGGCCCAATGCGTACAGATCTCCTATTTTCGAGCTTCGAAGAACCCGGAGCGGCCGCGATTCACCGCGTGACACGATCCTGGCCTGCCGGAGCGACAGGGCGAAAAGTCGCGACTCCGGCTGCACGGAAGGGGAGGGTCACATGGGCAGGTCGATCGTGCGCAGAGCGCGGCTGTGGGCCGCGGGGGCGATGACGGCGGCCGGTGTCGTCGGTCTCGCAGCGGCACCCGCGAGCGCGTGGACCGGTGGGAACGTCTGGGTCAACCTGGGCAGTTGGAACTGTCCGGCGGGCGGTTCCGTCGTGGGCGTGTACTGGGCGGTGGACGCCTACTCGAGCGGGCCGGCCGGCGGCGACTGGGGCGACAACGTCATCTATCCGCGGGTCCGGGTGGGGGCCGGTGCCCACAACACACTCAGCTACCAGACCATCTGCAAGAAGTGGGGCTGGTACACCTACCGCGGAGTCGTCGGCCAGCGGTCCCTCACGCCCTACAAGTCGGGTCTGAGCTACACCTACTAGGACCCGGCCCGCACCGGCGTGACAACCGCGGCCCGCACCTCGTACGGGTGCGGGCCGCGGTCGTCGGCGCCGTCCGGGCGGCGCGTCGGTCAGGCGGGGTGGCGGTCAGGCGGAGTCGACGCCGACGGTGATCGTCGCCTTGTAGCCGTCGGACACGCCGGAGCCGAGGGCGGTCAGGGTGAGCAGGCCGGAGGAGGCGCCCCCGTCGTCGTAGATGCTGTCGTCGGCGAGGGCCGTCTCCTTGGTGGTGTTCGCGGAGTACGGCGAGGTCGCCTGGATCTCCTCGTTGATGTCGGGGTCGAAGAACAGCTGACCGGTGTGGATGACCTCGCCGCCGGTGTACGAGTCGTCGGTGAGCGTCACCTCGGTGTGCACCCGCATATGGACGTGCACGGCCCGGGAGACGTAATGGCCGGGCCAGATCGAGGTGATGCTGCACTGCCCGTTCGCGTCGGTCAGCTGCCCGCCGCGCAGGAAGGTGCCGTTGTCCTCCTCCTGGTGGCCGTTGCCGCCGACGAAGCCGGAGTACTCGCCCAGGGCGTCGCAGTGCCAGATCTCGACCAGGGCGTCGGCGAGCGGCGCACAGTCGGCGGCCTGGTCGACGACGGTGAAGGTGTACCGGACCTCGAAGCCCTCCTTGTCCTCCCTGATGTCCTCGCGGACGAGGGCGCCGTCGAGGGAGTAGGGGCCTTCGGTGACCTCGGCGTTGAGGGTGCAGACGCCGCTGGTGGCGGAGGTGCCGGAAGAGGCCTCGGCCGCGGCCTCGGCGGACGCCGCCGTCCCACCGCTCGTGGTGTCGGCCGAGGCGAACCCGGCGACGGCGAGCCCGCCGGCGGCGGCGGCCGCCGTACCGCCGATCAGGACGCGGCGCCGCTTCATGGACTTGTCCAGCCGGTGCCTACCGGGCTGCTGGTTGTCGTCGGAGCTGATGGTCTCGTTGTGGTGCTCGGTGTTTCCCGTCATGTCGAGTGAAGTTAGGGGCGTATCTGAGGAAATCCTTTATGCGGGGCTGTGCAAGGCCTGGGGATGCAACGGTCAACCACCTTTGTTTCCATGCGAGTTCGGGCATCGCGCCGTGGCGGAGGCCGGCCGGCGGCGGGCGACGCGGGGGTGGGGCGGGGGTGGGGCGGCCCCTCCCTTCCTGACCCGGAGCGACCGGGTGTGAACGGGCCGTGGTGAATGGCCGGAGTTCGGCCTGGGCGCGCCCCACTGCTCTCCCTACGATGCGATCGCCCCGGTTCTTCACAGCAACTCCATTGATTCTTCACAGAGTTGCTGTGCCGAGCCGGGCGCGCATCCACCCCCCACCGATCCGAACGAAGGACAGAGACCATGGCAAGTGGGCTTCTCCTGGGCGGTGCGGTCGCCGCTCTCATCACCGCGGCGATACCCGCGCACAACTCGTCCCCCGTGTTCGACAACCCGCCCCCGGACAAGATCGTCATCGACGTCGCCACGGTGAACGGCTCCGGCTGTCCCGCGGGTACGGCGGCCGTCGCCGTCTCCGAGGACAACACCGCCTTCACCGTGACCTACAGCGACTACCTCGCCCAGGTCGGCGGAGGCTCCAACCCCACGGCGTTCCGCAAGAACTGCCAGCTCAATCTGATCGTCCACGTCCCTTCGGGCTTCACGTACGCCATCGCCAAGGCGGACTACCGCGGCTACGCCTCGCTCCAGACCGGCGCGACCGCCGTACAGCGGGCCTCGTACTACTTCCAGGGCTCGTCGCAGACCGTGTTCAAGAACCACAACTTCAGCGGCTCCCTGAACGACAGCTGGCAGGCGACCGACAGCACCGACTGGGCCCAACTGGTCTGGGCCCCCTGCGGAGTTCAGCGCAACTTCAACATCAACACCGAGCTCCGGGTGAACGCGGGCACGTCCTCGCCGAGCAAGGTCAGCTTCATGACCATGGACTCGACCGACGGCGACCTCAGTACGATCTACCACATGGCCTGGCAGGAGTGCCCGGGCAAGTGAGCCCGTCCCGACCCTCGGGTCACCTCGCCGCGTGGGCCACGAACCCGGCCCACGCGGTGCCCCCGGTGGGCGCGGAGACTCGCCCTGCCGGCGGACAGAGGGGGCGTGGGGGATGGGTGGCAGTCGCAGCGCGGTGGTCGTCGGCGGAGGCATCGGCGGGCTGGCCGCCGCGATCGGGCTGCGCCGGATCGGCTGGGATGTGACGGTCCTCGAACGCGCCCCCGCCTTCGCCGACGTGGGCGCGGGGATCTCCCTGCACGCCAACGGGATGCGGGCGCTGGACGCGCTCGGCGTCGGCGAGGCGATACGGGCCACCGTCCGGCCGGTGTACACGGGCGGCACCCTCACCCCCGACGGCCGCATGCTGTCCCGGATGGACGGCGCGGCCCTGGAGCGCCGGCTCGGGACGCCCGTCGTCGGCGTCCTCCGTGCCGACCTGCACCGCGTCCTGCGTGAGGCGCTGCCCGCGGGGTGGGTGCGCACCGGGGTGGAGGTGACCGACGTCGGCGGCGCGGGCGACGATGCCGAACTCGTCGTCGCCGCCGACGGTGTCGACAGTCGGCTGCGCGCCGAGCTGTTCCCCCGGCACCCCGGAGCGGTCTACAGCGGTTCGACGGTCCTGCGGGCCGTCACCGCGCGCCCGCTCCACGACCTGCCCGATCTCGAGCTGACCTGGGGCAGGGGCGCCGAGTTCGGGCACCTCCGCTTCGTCGACGGACGGGCCGAATGGCACGCGGTGCTCACCGCACCGCCGGGCGTCAGGCACGCCGACCCGCTCGCCGCGATGCGCCGGCGCTTCTACGGCTGGCACGATCCCGTCCCCGCCCTCCTGGACGCGACCCGGCCGCAGGACGTCCTGCACCACGACATCCACGAACTGGTCACCCCGCTGCCCGCGTTCACCGTCGGCCGGGTCGCGCTGCTCGGCGACGCCGCCCACGCCATGACCCCGAACCTCGGGCAGGGCGCCAGTCAGGCGCTGGAGGACGCGACCGTACTCGCCTCCTGTCTGGCGACCGGACCCACCACCGCGGCCGCGCTGCGCCGTTACGACGCGGTCCGCCGGCGGCGCAGCCGGTCCGTGGCCCGCGCCGCCCGCCTGGCCGGCCGGATGGGTCAGGGGCTGACCCACCCCCTCGCCGTGGCCCTCCGCAACGGCGCCCTGCGGCTGGCACCCTCCGGACCGACCCTGCGGGCCGCCCTGCGGCATGCCGACTGGACGCCACCACGGCTGCGGTGACGCCCAGTCGAACGGGGGATGTTCATGCCGTACGGGTCGTACGGGTCGTACGGGTCGTACCTGTTGTGCAGGTCGTGCAGGTCGTGCGGGTCGTACGGTGCCTGGCCGAGGTCAGTTCTCGACCCCGAGCGTCAGCGTTCCCGCGTACCCGGCGGACGTCGAGCTGCCCAGGGCCGTCAGGGTCAGCAGGCCCGAGGCGGCACCTCCCTCGTCGTAGATGGAGTCCTGGGCGAGGGTGGTGCGGGTGACCGTGTTGGTCGAGTACGGGGAGATCCTCGCGACGGCCGTCGTGATCGTCTCGTTGAAGAAGAGCTGACCGGTGTGGAGCTCCTGGCCACCGGTGAAGGAGCCGTCCGAGGTCAGGGTGACGTTCGTGTGGACCTTGATGTGGATGTGGATGCAGCGGCCCCGGTACCAGCCCGGGTAGACCGTGGTGATCGCCGCGACGCCGCTGGAGTTCGTGAGGACGCCGCCGCGCAGGAAGGTGCCGCTGTCCGGTTCGCTGTGGCCGTTGCTGCCGACGAAGCCGGAGTACTCGCCGAGGGCGTCGGCGTGCCAGATCTCCACGAGGGCGTTGGAGAGGGGCACGCAGGTGTCGTCGTCGACGACCGTGAGGGTCAGCTTCAGCGGGATGCCCGCCTTGCCCTCGGTGATGTCGGCGCGGACGTACTGTCCGTCGAGGTAGTAGGGGCCTTCGGTCATCTCCTTCGTGAGGGTGCAGACGGCCGCGGCGGCGACGGGGGCGGTGTCGGCCGCGTCGGCGGTGGGGGCCTCGGGCGTGGCAGCGGCGCCTACGGCCAGGGCCGCTGCGGTCGCGCCCGAGGCGACGAGTACGGTACGGCGCGCGACGGAGGGGCGCGCATCTGAGGTGTCTGTCATGAACACGACACCGTAGAAACGCTTCCTGTCGGCAGGCTGTCAGTTCGGCAAAGTGAGACGCCGTCAAGCTACTTGCCGGGCAAGTGTCGACACAAGGGCTGTCGCCCTCTTCGAAGAGGCGATCGGCGGTGCCGTTTCTCGAAGACTTTCGGGTGCGCGCGCGAACCATTGACGCGCAAGGGGTTCGATCCTACGGTCCCGTCCGACGACGCGAATGTCGTTCGGTATCACGAACGACTGATTCCCCCCTCGAAGGAGCGTCCGCATGAGCCGCACCTCTCGCACGCCCCGCACGCCCCACACATCCCGCAGGCCCCGCTCGTCCCGTAGGGCCGCACTGCTCGCCGTCCCGGCGGCGGTCCTGCTCGCCCTGATCCCGTCCACCGCCTCCGCGTACCCCAACCCCGGTACGGTCACCGGCTCCACCGTCGTGCACGACCCGACGATGATCCGCACCTCGGCCGGCCGCTACCTCCTCTACGCGACCGGTGGCGGCCTGTCCTACCGCACCTCCACCGACCGCATCGCGTTCAGCGCGGGCGGTGACGCCTTCTCCACCCGGCCGAGCTGGTGGTCCTCCTACGGCACCACCGAGGCCTGGGCGCCCGACATCTCCTACCAGGGCGGCAAGTACCTGATGTACTACGCCGTCTCCACCTTCGGATCCAACAGGTCCGCGATCGGACTGGCCGGTTCGAGCACCGGGCTCCCCGGCTCCTGGACCGACTACGGCACCGTCTACACCTCCACCACGTCGAGCGACTACAACGCCATCGACCCGAACCTCTTCGTGGACGACGACGGCAAGTGGTGGCTCTCGTTCGGGAGTTGGTGGACGGGGATCAAGATGATCCGGATCGATCCGGCCACCGGCAAGCAGCTCGCGTCCGACACCGCCCGGCGCTCGATCGCCTCCCGCCCCACCGGGACCAAGGCCGTCGAGGCGCCCTACATCGTGAAGCGCGGCGGCTACTACTACCTCTTCGCCTCCTACGACACCTGCTGCGCCGGCACCAGCTCCACCTACAAGGTGAAGGTCGGCCGCGCCACCGCCGTCACCGGGCCGTACTACGACAAGAACGGCGTCGCGATGACGAACAACGGCGGCACGGCGGTCCTGGAGTCGCACGGCAGCGTCATCGGCCCCGGCGGCCAGTCGATCCTGCACGACACCGACGGCGACCTGATCGTCTACCACTACTACGACGGCAACGACAACGGCACCCCCAAGCTCGGCATCAACCTCTTGAACTGGAGCAGCGGATGGCCCGTCGCCTACTGACCCTGCTGACCGCGCTGCTGCTCGCCCTGGCGATCGGACAGCCTTCGGCGAGCGCGGCCACCGTCACCAACCCGATCAAGGCGCAGAAGGGCGCCGACCCCTGGATCTCGTACCACGACGGCAACTACTACCTGGTGACGACGAGTTGGACGAACGTCATCACCCTGCGCAAGTCCGCCACCCTCGCGGGGCTCGCCACCGCGCCGAACATCCAGGTGTGGACCGGGGACGCCGCTTCGCGGTGCTGCAACATCTGGGCGCCGGAGATCCACTTCCTCAACGGCCGCTGGTACCTGTACTACGTCGCCGGGCAGAACGTCACCGACTACAACCCGACCCAGCGCACGCACGTCCTGGAGAGCGCGGGCTCCGACCCGACCGGCCCGTACACCTACAAGAACCAGCTCAACTCCGCCTGGATGCTGGATCCGACGGTCGCCACCATCAACGGCCAGCTGTACCTGTTCGGCAGTGCGAGCGGCGGGACGCAGAACCTCGTCGCGGCCCGGATGTCCAACCCGTACACCCTGGCCACCGGCTTCTCGACCATCTCCACGCCGACCAACTCGTGGGAGACGTCCGGAGGTTCGGTCAACGAGGGTCCGGAGATCCTGCAACGCGGCGGCAAGACCTTCCTGGTCTATTCGGCGAGCGGCTGCTGGACCCCCGATTACAAACTCGGCCAGCTCACCCTCACCGGCTCCGACCCGCTCGCGGCATCGTCCTGGACGAAGAAGTCCACGCCGGTGTTCCAGCGCAACGACTCCGCGGGCGTCTACGGCCCCGGCCACAACGGCTTCTTCAGCTCGCCGGACGGCACCGAGAGCTGGATCGTCTACCACGCCAACGACTCGGCCTCGGACGGCTGCGACAACGGCCGTACGACCCGGGCCCAGAAGTTCACCTGGAACTCCGACGGCACCCCGAACCTGGGCACGCCCGTGGCGCTGGGCTCGGCCGGCAGCGGCCCCTCCGGTGAACCTTCGGCCACCGCCACCACCTACCGGATCACCAACCGCAACAGCGGCAAGTGCCTCGACGTGGCCGGGAGTTCGACGGCGGACGGCGCCAACGTCCAGCAGTACACCTGCAACGGCGGCACGAACCAGCGCTGGCGCATCGAGGACCAGGGCGACGACACCAGCCGCCTGGTCAACGTGGCCACCGGCAAGGTCCTCGACACCGCCGACTGCTCCGCCGCGGACGGCGCCGACCTGCGTCAGTGGTCCTGGCTGAACAACACCTGCCAGCGCTTCCGCTTCCTCACCACCGACAGCGGATACGTCCGTATCGTCAACCAGTCCACGGGCAAGGTCGCCGACGTCGCCGACTGCTCCACCGCGGACTCCGCCGACGTACGTCAGTGGTCCTGGCTGAACAACACCTGCCAGCAGTGGAGGCTCGAGCCGGTGTAGCCGGTGTAGCCGGTGTAGCCGGTGCAGCCGGTGTGCGGTGAAGTTTCTGCCGCCGACCCGTTGCGCCCCGAGCAGCCATCGGCCGTTCGGGGCGCAACGGGTCGGCGGTGCGAAGTCCTATCCCGCCTGGCCCATGCCCGCCGCGTTCGGCCAGCTCTGGGCGTTCGGCCAGCCTGTCGCGGCGGCGGGGGAGAGGCCGTTGGTGCCCCGGACCTGGGCGGCCGTGAGGCCGCCGCGGGCCGGGACGCCGGGCGGGGTCGGGCCCATCGGAGGGGCGGGGGCCGGAGCCATGGCGGGGGCCATCGCCGCGGGGGCCATGGCGGGCGCCATCGCGGGGGCCATCGCGGCCGGTGCCATCGCGGCGGCCGGTGCCATCGGCGGAGCCGCGGCCGGGACGGGGGCCGGCGCGGGGGCCGGGGCGGGCACCGACTGGGGGAAGATCTGGGCCGCGGCCGGCATCGGCATCCCGGCGCCGTCGGACGGAGTGGCCTGCGCCATCGCCGGGGCCATCGGCGGGGCGGGCATCGCCATCGGGGCGCCGACGGCGGGCGCCGGCCCCGGCATCGCGACGCCCATGGCCTGAGCGGCGAGGTTGTGCATGCCGGACCCGTTGGTGACCAGCCGGTCCACCGCCGGCGTGCCCGAGCTGTAGCTGGTCCCGGTGCTCAGCTCGGGCACGGCGGCTCCCCTCCTGGTCCCGTAGAGCACCTGTTCCAGGCCGGACACCAGGCGACGAACGTCCACCTGGGGGCGCACCACGAGCCGCAGGAAGCGGCTGGACGAACCGATCTTGTTGCCGCACTCGCGGACCAGGATGCGGTGCTCGGCGAGCAGCCGGTCGCGGACCACGGTGCCCTCGGCGCCGACGGGAAGGCGCACGAAGAGGAAGTTCCCCTGGGAGGGGTAGACGGTCAGCCCGGGCAGCGCGCTGAGCTGACTCGCCATGTCGAGACGGTCCCGGCGCACCTGCATCAGGCTCTGCGCGTACTCGGGGCCGTGCTCCTTCAGCATGAACACCACGTACTCGGCGAAGGCGTTGAGGTTCCACTTCGGCAGCATCGAGCGGACCCGGCCGGCGAGCGACGGGTTGGAGACCATGTAGCCGAACCGGATGCCGTGCAGACCGAAGTTCTTGCCGAGGCTGCGCAGCACGATGACGTTGGGCCGGATCATCGCCTCCTGCACGACGCTCGGTTCCTGCTCCGCGTCCGCGAACTCCAGGAACGACTCGTCGATGACGATCAGGTCCAGGTCGGCCATGGCGTCCATGAACTGCACGAGCGCGTGCTTGTGCAGGAAGCCGCCGTCGGGGTTGTTCGGGTTGCAGATGACGGCGGCCCTGGTGCCGCGGGTCCGGATGAACTCGGCGTACTGCGCGAGGTCCAGGGCGAAGCCGCTGGACTCCTGGAGCGGGAACATGTCGACCCGCTTGCCGGTCTCCATGGGCTGGTCGGTCCAGCGGCCGAAGGTGGGGACGGGGACGGCGAGGGACTCACGCACCAGCAGGTGGTCGATCCAGGTGATCAGCTCGGTCGATCCGTTGCCCATCGCCACGGCCTGCGGCGGGAGTTGGAGCAGGTTGCACAGCTCGGCCGTGATCGTGTCGGCGCCGCTCGGGTAGTACGTGATGATGTCCCGCAGCCGCGCGGCCATGGTGTCCATCATGGCCGGGGTGGGGAAGTAGGGGTTGCAGGGGATACAGAAGTCCACCGGGCCGACTCCCTCGCCGCCCTCCCGCGTCAGCGCCGCCATCGACGGGCTGTGTGCCGCGGTGTTGCGGAACAACGAGGAGACGTTGTCGGCCATGGAACCTCCGTATGGGGCGGGCCCGGCGGGGACGACCGGGCCCGTCGTCATTGGGTGGCCCGCGCGGGGGAGCGCGGGCCGCCCTTACATACGAAGGTTTGGGTGGCGCTGTTCAACCGCTGAGGAATCGGTAAGAACTTGTGGGTCACCTGTGAAGGCGTCGTGACCCTCGGCACCCGGGGCGCATCGGAAAGGGCCCCGCCGGTGCCGGCGGGGCCCTGCCTGTCCTGAGCTACGGACCGGTTCTGAGCTGCGGATCCGTCCTAGCGCTGCGGACGCGTCACGAACCGGACTTGCGCTTGTTCCAGACGTCGAAACCGACCGCGGCGAGCAGCGCCAGGCCCTTGATGACCTGCTGCCAGTCGCTGCCGACGCCGAGCAGGTTCATGCCGTTGTTCAGCACGCCGAGGACGAGACCACCGATGATCGCGCCGAGGACGGTGCCGACACCGCCGCTCATGGACGCACCGCCGATGAACGCCGACGCGATCGCCTCGAGTTCGAAGTTCAGACCCGCCTTGGGACCGGCCGCGTTCAGCCGGGCCGCGACCACGAGTCCCGCCAGGGCCGCGAGCGCGCCCATGTTCAGGAAGACGAGGAAGGTGACCTTCTTGTCCTTGACGCCGGACAGCTTCGCGGCCGGCAGGTTGCCGCCGATCGCGTAGATGTGACGGCCGAAGACGGCGTTGCGCATGACGTAGCCGTAGCCGACCACCAGCGCGCCCAGGACCAGCAGGATGATCGGCGCGCCCTTGTAGCTGGCGAGCAGCATCGTGACGGTGAGCACCGCGGCGACGATGGCGACGATCTTGAGCAGGAACAGGTTGCGCGGCACCACGTCCAGCGAGAACTCCTGCTGGCGCTTGCGGTCGCGCACCTCCTGGAGCACCACCATGACGATCACGGCGAGGCCCAGCAGCAGCGTGATGTTGTGGTAGTTCGTGGTCGGGCCGACCTCGGGGAGGAAGCCGTTGCCCATCTTCTGCAGACCGTCCGGGAACGGGCCGAGGGTCTGGCCCTCCAGGAAGATCTCCGTCATGCCACGGAAGATCAGCATGCCGGCGAGGGTGACGATGAACGACGGTATGCCGAGATACGCGATGAAGAAGCCCTGCACCGAGCCCGCTATCGCGCCCACGATCAGGCACAGCACCACCGCGACGGGCCACGAGACGTCGTGCTGCACCGTCAGTACGGCCGCGAACGCGCCGATGAACGCCGTCAGTGAACCGACCGACAGGTCGATGTGGCCCGCGATGATCACCAGCATCATGCCGATCGCGAGGATCAGCACATAGCTGTTCTGGAGGACCAGGTTGGAGACGTTGCGCGGCAGCAGCAGGTCACCGTCGGTCCAGACCGCGAAGAGCGCGACGATCAGGCCGAGGGCGATCAGCATGCCGTACTGGCGCATGTTGCGGCGCAGGCCGTCCAGCACCAGCTGGAGCAGGCCGCCGTCGGCCGCCGGTCCGCCGCTCTTGCCGGGCGGCGCGGCTGCCGGGCTCTTGGTCACGTCGGTGCTCATCGCGATACCTCTTTGTCCTTCGTCATCTGACGCATCAGCACTTCCTGCGTGGCCTCGGCCCGCGGGAACTCGCCCGTGAGCCGCCCGGCGGCCATGGTGTAGATGCGGTCGCACATACCGAGCAGTTCGGGCAGCTCGGAGGAGATGAAGACGACCGCCTTGCCCTGGGCGGCCAGTTGGTCGATGACCGTGTAGATCTCGTACTTGGCGCCGACGTCGATACCGCGCGTGGGCTCGTCCAGGATCAGCACGTCAGGACCCGCGAAGATCCACTTGCTGAGGACGACCTTCTGCTGGTTGCCGCCGGACAGCTTGCCCACCGGCTCGAAGACGGTCGGCGCCTTGATGTTCATGGACTTGCGGTAGCCCTCGGAGACCTGCCGCTCCTCGTGCTCGTCGACGATCCCCCGCTTGGCCACCTTGCCCAGCGCGGTCAGCGAGATGTTGCGGTTGATCGTGTCGATGAGGTTGAGGCCGTAGTGCTTGCGGTCCTCCGTGACATAGGCGATCCCGTGGCCTACCGCCTCCGCGACGGTCTTCGTACGGATCTCCTTGCCGTCCTTGAGGACGGTGCCGCCCGCGTGCCGGCCGTAGGAGCGTCCGAAGACGCTCATCGCGAGCTCGGTGCGGCCGGCGCCCATCAGGCCCGCGATGCCGACGATCTCCCCGCGCCGCACCTGGACCGACACGTCGTCGACGACCTTGCGCTGCTGGTCGATCGGGTGGTGCACGGTCCAGTTGCGGATCTCCAGGGCCGGGGCGGCGCCCGACTCCGCCTCGTGCGGGGTGCGCTCGGGGAAGCGGTTGTCCAGGTCGCGGCCGACCATGCCGCTGATGATCCGGTCCTCGGTCGTCTCCGCCGACTTCACGTCGAGCGTCTCGATGGACTGCCCGTCGCGAATGATCGTCACCGAGTCCGCGACCTTGCGGATCTCGTTGAGCTTGTGGGAGATGATGATCGCGGTGATGCCCTGCTTCTTCAACTCCAGGATGAGATCCAGGAGTTTGTCGCTGTCCTCGTCGTTGAGGGCCGCGGTCGGCTCATCCAGGATGAGCAGCTTCACCTTCTTCGAGAGCGCCTTCGCGATCTCCACGAGCTGCTGCTTGCCCACGCCGATGTCGGCGACGCGGGTCTCGGGGTGATCGCTCAGACCGACCCGGCGCAGCAGCTCGGAGGCGTGCCGCAGGGTGTCGTTCCAGTTGATCAGCCCGCGCGTGGCGTGCTCGTTGCCGAGGAAGATGTTCTCCGCGAGGGAGAGGTACGGCACCAGCGCCAGCTCCTGGTGGATGATGACGATGCCGCGCTGCTCGCTGGCCCGGATGTCCTTGAAGGAGACGGTCTCTCCCTCGAACAGGATCTCGCCCTCGTACGTGCCGTGCGGATGGACGCCGGAGAGCACCTTCATCAAGGTGGACTTTCCGGCGCCGTTCTCACCGCAGATGGCATGGACCTCGCCCTGGCGGACGGTCAGAGTGACGTCCGACAGCGCTTTCACACCGGGAAAGGTCTTGACGATCGAGCGCATTTCCAGGACGGGTCCCGCCATGGTCGTGCCTTCCAATCCTTGAGGGTCGACGCTTACTTGAGCTGGTCGGCCGTGTAGTAGCCGCCCTCGACGAGGACCTTCTCGTAGTTGGTCTTGTCCACGCTCACCGGCTGGAGCAGGTAGGCCGGGACGACCTTGGTGCCGTTGTCGTACGTCTTGGTGTCGTTCGTCTCGGGCTTCTTGTCGTTGAGGACGTCGTCGACCATGGTCGTGGCGACCTTGGCCAGCTCACGGAGGTCCTTGTAGACGGTCTGGGTCTGGCCGCCCGCGATGATCGACTTCACCGAGGCCAGCTCGGCGTCCTGGCCGGTGAGGACCGGCAGCGGCTTGCTCGCGGAGCCGTAGTCGTCCGACTTCAGGGCCGACAGGATGCCGATGGAGATGCCGTCGTACGGCGAGAGGACCGCGTCGACCTTCTTGCTGCCGTACGACTTGGTGAGGATGTCGTCCATGCGCTTCTGCGCGGTCGCGCCGTCCCAGCGCAGGGTGGTGACCTGGGTGAGACCGGTCTGGCCGGACTGGACGACGAGCTTCTTGCTGTCGATGTACGGCTGGAGCACGCTCATCGCGCCGTTGAAGAAGTACTTGGTGTTGTTGTCGTCGTTGGAGCCGGCGAACAGCTCGATGTTGAACGGGCCCTTGCCGGACTTCAGGCCGAGCTTGTCGACGATGTAGTTGGCCTGGAGCTCGCCGACCTTGCTGTTGTCGAAGGACGCGTAGTAGTCGACGTTCTTCGTGCCGAGGATCAGGCGGTCGTAGGAGATGACCGGGATCTTGGCGTCGGCGGCCTGCTGGAGGACGTTGTTCAGCGACTTGTTGTCGATGGCCGCGACGATCAGCGCCTTGACGCCCTGCGTGATCAGGTTCTCGATCTGCGAGACCTGCTGGTCGGGGTCGTCCTCGCCGTAGACCAGCTTGGTCTTGTAGCCCTTGGCCTCGAGGTCCTTGACGACGTTGGCGCCGTCGGAGATCCAGCGCTCGGAGGACTTGGTCGGCATCGCGATACCGATGGTCCCGCCCTTGGCGCTGTCCGAGCCCTCGTCCTTGCTGCCACCGTCACCGCTCTGGCCGCAGGCGGACAGAGTCAGGGCGAGGGAGGCGGCTCCGGCTATGGCGGCGAGGGAGACTCTACGGTTGCGCATGATCATCATCCTTGATGTGTGTGCAGGGGTCGGTATCGCGGTGCGACGGCCGCTCCCGGAGCAACGCCGGGAAGAAGAGAAGAAGTGAAGAAGCGGTGTGTGGGATTCTGCGCGCCTGTGTCGGCTTCTGTGAAGCGGGGTTTCCGGAACGTTATGACTGGATGTCAAACCGCTTGAGATCACCCGGCAGGCGCGAGCCCAACGGCGCCATGTCGCCGTCCGCGCCATGACGGGCGAGGAGGTCGAGGGCGAGCCGTCCGCGCCGCACCCGTTCCCGGGCGGTGGAGAGCGCCAGATCCCGCAGGTGGTGGCCGTACGGGTAGATCCCCGGGGCCTTGGACAGGCCGAACTTCAGGTAGAGCGGTGCGCCGCGCCGGATCAGCTCGGCGACCTCGTACATCCGGATGTAACCGCCGAGATCGTCGGGGGCCTCGATGTACATGTCCATGGGAGCGCCGGAGGCCCGGCGGATCTCGGTCAGGTGGTCCAGGGTGAGGTCACTGGGCACGTTGACCGAGTCGGCGCCGAGCCGCTCGTACACCGCGTACGCCGCCGGGTTGACGGGACCGATGAGCGCGGAGACCTTCAGCGTGGTGTCGGCCGGGATGATGCCGGCCGCGCGGGCACGGTGCAGCGTCCACAGGACACCCTCGTCGGCGACGAGCAGGCACTTGACGCCCAGTTCCGTCGCCCGGACGGCGTCCTCGACGCATCCGGCGACGGCGTCGTGGCCGCGGGCGCGCAGCCCGCCGCCCCGCGAGTCGGTGCGGGTCGAGCCGCCGATGTCCCAGGTGCCGCGCGGCCCGGTGAAGAGGCAGAGCTCGATGTCACGCTCGCCGGTGGCGTCGACCATCTCGGTGATCTCGGCGTCGGTCAGCATCCACACGCCGCTGCCCTGGCTGATCCGGTGGATCGGCACGTCGAGGCGCGAGGCCTCCTTGAGGATGACGGCCAGCGCTTCGGGACCCTCGCACGAAGGGACCTCGGTGCGCCAGCGGCCGCCGCCCGGGAAGGTGTGGGCAGAGGCGTCGGCGGGGTCGAGGGCGGGCGCGCCCAGGCCGAGCGCGGTGAGCGCCTGCTCACCAGGTCGACGGGCTGCCGTGGCGGAAGCGTCGGTGGTCACATGCCGTCCTTCGTGTTCGATATTTCGGTCAAGGTTCGCGGCTCAGGTCGTGCGGAGTGTGGGTGTACGCCGGGGCGGGGACGGTCAGGTCGCCCCCGCACCGGCGTACGGCTCAGGGGCTTACGGCTTGAGCAGCACCTTGCCCACCTTCGGATCGCCTGATCCCACCAGGTCGATGGCCGCGGAGAACTCGGCGAGCGGCAGTTCGTGCGTGACCAGCGGAAGCGGGTCGAGCAGCCCGGCTCCGAACACCCGGACGGTGTGCGACCAGGCGTCCGGCGGCGCTCCGAAGACGGTGTGCACCTCCAGCTGTCGTACGACCAGGTCCGTCGGGTCGAGCCCGTCGGCGCCCGGTGCCGGGATCCCGGTGAGGACCAGCCGGCCACCGCGCCGGAGCAGCGAGGCGGCGGTCCGGGCGGCGGACGCGGACCCGGCGGTCTCGATGACGACGTCGAAGTCGTCCGGGAGCTCCTGGTCCCTGGTCCGGAAATCGGTGGCCCCGAACTGCCGGGAGAGCGCCTCCCGGTCGTTCCGGGTGCCGACGACCAGCAGCTCGGCGGGCGATCCCGCCTTCAGGAACTGGACGGCGAACATGCCCAGCGTCCCGGTGCCGACGACGGCCACCTTCTCGCCCGGCAGTGCGTGCGCCTTGATCGCGGCGGCCGCGATACAGGCGGCGGGCTCGAGCAGGGCGGCCGCGGTGAGGTCGGCGTCGTCCGCCAGGACGTGCAGCAGCCGGGCCGGCAGGGTGAGGGTGGCCGCCATGGCCCCCGGCTGGGTGAAGCCGGTCTCCTCGTACCCGTCCGTGCACAGCGTCGTCTCGCCCGCGTGACAGCGGTCGCAGACCTGGCAGTTGCGGAAGCCCTCACCGACGACCTTGCGGCCGACGAGCGACGCGGGGACCCCGGCGCCGACCGCCTCGACCGTCCCCGACCACTCGTGGCCGGGAGTCAGCGGGTAGCGGACGTAGCCCTCGGGCCGGTTGCCCTGGTACACCTCGCGGTCGCTGCCGCAGATGCCGGTGGCGTGGACGCGGACGAGCGCCTCGCCGGGTTCCGGCCGCCGAGGCTCGTGCGGGACGAGCCGGTGCTCGCCCGGCGCCTCGACGACGACGGCTGTACTCACTTGTCGCTGCCCTTCGGCTTGCGCTGCTCCCAGCCCTCGGCCCAGAGGTCGAAACGGGCCTGCTGCTGCGGGAACTCGGCGGCGGCGTCCACGTCGAGCTCGACGCCGAGACCGGGCGCGTGGGACAGCTCGAAGTAGCCGTCGACGACCTGGGGAGCCCCCTTGACGACCTTCTTGATCTCCGAGTCGGCGAAGTCGTTGAAGTGCTCGAGGATCTTGAAGTTCGGGGAGGTGAACCCGACCTGGAGCGAGGCCGCGGTGAGGACCGGGCCGCCGACGTTGTGCGGGGCGACGAGCACGTAGTGCGCCTCGGCGGTGGCGGCCAGCTTCCTGGTCTCCCAGATGCCGCCGATGTGGCCGACGTCCGGCTGGATGATGTCCACGGCCTGGCTCTCGAAGAGCTCGCGGAACTCGACGCGGTCGTGGATGCGCTCACCGGTGGCGACGGGGATGTCGACCTTCGCGGCGACCTTCTCGAGAGCCTTCAGGTTCTCGGGCGGGCACGGCTCCTCCAGCCACGCGGGCTTGAAGGGCGCGAGTTCGTTCGCGAGCCGGACGGCGGTGGCGGGGGAGAAGCGGCCGTGCATCTCCAGCATCAGCTCGGCGTCCGGCCCGATGGCGTCGCGCACGGCCTCGATGAGGGAGACCGCGTACAGGGTCTGCTGGTGGTCCAGCTCGAAGTGCCCGGTGCCGAAGGGGTCGATCTTGAGCGCCTTGTAGCCGCGCTCCATGACCCCCTGGGCGGCCTTGTGGTAGGCCTCCGGGGTCCGCTCGGTGGTGTACCAGCCGTTGGCGTAGGCCTTGACCTTGTCGGTGACCTTGCCGCCGAGGAGCTGCCAGACGGGCACGCCGAGGGCCTTGCCCTTGATGTCCCAGCAGGCCATCTCGACGACGGCGATGCCCGACATCACGATCTCGCCGGCCCGCCCGTAGTCGCCGTACTTCATCCGGCGCACGAGGTCCTCGACAGCGAATGGGTCGGAGCCGAGAATGTGGTTGGCCTCGGCCTCCTTCAGGTAGCCGATCAGCGCGTCGGTATGACCCAGCATGCGGGTCTCTCCGACACCCGTGATGCCCTCGTCGGTGTGCACCAGGACGTAGGTCAGGTTGCGCCACGGCGTCCCGACCACGTGCGTGCTGATTCCGGTGATGCGCACGGAAGTTACCCTTCGGCTGTTCGAGATTTCGTCACATGTTCGAAATGCTGGGCAGACAGTAAGGATTGCGCGAGGCGAGTGTCAATGGGTCGAACGGGTAACGGTTTCGACAGTTTCGGTACTCCTTTCGAAACTTGGCCCGCCGCGCTGTGGTCCAGGTCACTCGAAGTGTCGCGCCGGTATGGCCGGTTTCCCACACAACTTTCACAGGTGAACCCGGGAACGCACCTGTCCGGGAACTTAGTCTTCCCGCGTCATGGACTACTGCCACCCGTGCCGACGGCACCTCAACGGCGCCCTCGCCTGCCCGGGGTGCGGCGCGCCTGCTCAGCAGCTACGCGCGTATCCGCCCGGCGCGTCCGGCCCCGAGCCGTACGCGCGGGACGCGTCGGCGCACCGGACCTCCGGCGACCCGGACGGTCGCGGCGACCCGGATGACGACGGCGCTCACGGCGGCCGAGCCGATCTGGGCGCTCACGACGATCACGACGCTCACGACGGGCCTGTCGATCACGAAGCCGGGGGCGGCGAGCCGCAGGGCCGGGCCGCGCGCCGTCGCGAGCAGGGTCGGGGCGGTCGGCGCGGCCCCCAGGGCGCGGCCGACGCGCCGGAGGCGAGCCGCCGCGACCGCAAGGCCTCGGCCCACCGAAGACGCCGCAAACGCATCGTACTGATCACCGTCGGCTTCGCGCTCGCGGCCGGTGGCCTGAGCCTGGCCGAACTCGGCGTGGACGCACCGGGGTTCACCTCCCCCGGGAACCCGGCGGCGGCCGGGGGAGAGGCGTCCGAGGTCGACGGTTCGTCATCGGGGCCGAGCGCGTCCGCGCAGCCCCTGGACGACCGGACCGACACGGGCGGGGACAAGGCCTCGTCCTCCCCGAGCCCCTCCGCCTCCCCGTCGGCCTCGGAGTCCGCGAAGGACGCGTCGGCCACGCCGAGCCCGGACAAGGACGCCCAGTCGGCGACCCTCCCCGGCTCCCCCGGGTCGACCTCCGGATCGACCCCCTCGGACTCGGACTCCGGCTCGGACTCCACTGCCACCGCCGACCCGTCGGCGCCGGCCGAGTCCCCGGATCCGTCGCCCTCGCAGACGTGCACGCGCTTCCTGTGGTGGTGCTCGTAGGGCTCCGCCGGAGCCGGCCGTGCCGCGGCCGGACCCGCCGAGCGGCCGTCATGTGGGCCGTCCAGGAGGGCGTGCCGGACGCCCAGGTATGACCGAAACAGCTGTGCACTGAAGCGGGTTGGTCATGCTCCGGCCGCGCGACCCGTCGTCGGTCCACTGCCCCGTGCCCGGCCTCGGCCGGCCTTTCGGCCTGTGACCAGGGGCGATGTCCCGCCCCAGGTAAGCGCGTTATGGAACCGTGACGAGCTTCCCGTGCAACCCCCTTGACCGCCATGAATTGTTAGCGCTCACAATGACCTCCGCATTCACCAGTCGGCGACGACGTCAGCACGGGGAGGTACGAGCGGTCGTGCCCGCAACGTCCCCACTCACTTTTCCCACCGGTGTCGTCGGGCCCACCGGGATCCCGGAGTGAAGCCCGTGGCGCGGAACCGTCCGCCCACACCGCAGGACTTACCGGACTTACCGACAGACGAGCGTCAAGGAGGTGCGGCCGTGACACCCACCCGGCTCCGGCCGCCCACCATGGCCGACGTGGCGCGCCTGGCAGGCGTGTCCCACCAGACCGTGTCCCGCGTGCTGGGGGAGCACCCCAACGTGCGGGACGAGACGCGGGCCAGGGTGCTGCGGGCGATCGAGGAGATGGGTTACCGCCGCAACTTCTCCGCACGGGCCCTGGCGACCCGGCGCACCCGGACGCTGGGCGTGGTCGCCTCCGACACCACCCTCTACGGGCCGGCCAGCACGCTGTTCGCGCTCGAGGAGGCGGCGCGGGCCGAGGGATATCTCGTCTCGACGGTCAGTCTGCGCGAACTGACCATGGAGACGCTCTCCGAGGCGCTGGACCACCTCAGCGAGGGCGGGGTGGAGGGCGTGGTCGCCATCGCCCCGCAGCGGTCGGCGGTGGACGCCCTGGCCGAACTGCGCCATCCCTTCCCGGTGGTGGTCGTGGGCGGCGAGCCGGGCATGGACATCCCCCGCGTCGGTGTCGACCAGCGTCTGGGGGCGCGGCTGGCGACCGGCCACCTGCTGGCGGCCGGCCACCGCACGGTCTGGCACCTCGCCGGACCCGAGGACTGGCAGGAGGCGGCCGACCGGGCCGCCGGCTGGCGGGCCACCCTCGAAGCGGCGGGCGTCGAGCCGCCCATGCTGCTGCGGGGGGACTGGAGTCCGCTGTCGGGCTACCGCGCGGGCCAGGAACTGGCCGGCTGGGTGGGCCGGGGGCTGACCGCCGTCTTCGTCGCCAACGACCAGATGGCGCTGGGGGTGTTGCGGGCCCTGCGTGAGGCGGGCGTGCGGACTCCCCAGGACGTCGCGGTGGTCGGCTTCGACGACATCCCGGAGTCGGAGTTCTTCGCTCCGCCGCTCACCACCGTCCGGCAGGACTTCTCGACGGTGGGCCAGCGAGGCATCGCGCTGCTCCTGGAGCAGATCGAGGGCCGGCCGGCCTCCGACACGCCCCGGATCGCGATCGAACCCCAACTCGTCGTACGCGCAAGTACGTTCCCGAGCGCCGCTCAACCGGAGGGCGCTCCCCGCTGACCGACCCCGTCGGACCCCTGACCAGCAGTATGGCCGAAATGCCGAACAGTGATCGACAGGCTGGACGCAGTGCGGCCGGTTCATCGAGTACCAGCAGGTCCATCCCCGGGCCGGCTCTTCAAAGGAGAAGAACATGCTCAGCAGAAGAAACTTCCTCACCGCGGCGGTCGGCGTGGCGGCGGCGGGCGGCCTGGCGGCCTGCGCCAAGGAGGACGACGGCGCGTCCAGCAGCTCTTCCGGGGACGGCGGCAAGGCCATCACGCTCGGCTTCTCCCAGGTCGGCTCGGAGAGCGGCTGGCGCAGCGCCAACACCGACTCGGTGAAGGCGGCGGCCAAGGAGGCGGGTTACACCCTCAAGTTCTCCGACGCCCAGCAGAAGCAGGAGAACCAGATCTCCGCGATCCGCAGCTACATCACCCAGGGGGTCGACGTCATCGCCTTCTCGCCGGTGGTCGTCACCGGCTGGGACGCGGTGCTGAAGGAGGCCAAGGCCAAGAAGATCCCGGTGGTCCTCACCGACCGCTCCGTCGAGACCTCCGACGAGTCCCTGTACGTGACCCTGGTCGGCTCCGACTTCACCGACGAGGGCCGCCGCGCCGCCAAGATCCTCGAGAAGGTCATCGCGAAGGCCGGCCTCAAGGGCGCGGTGAAGATCGCCCAGCTGGAGGGCACCACCGGTGCCGCCCCGGCGATCGAGCGCGCCAAGGGCTTCAAGGAGGTCATGGACGCGAGCCACAAGGACGACTGGAAGGTCGTCGTCAGCCAGACCGGTGACTTCACCCGCGCCGGCGGCAAGCAGGTCATGGCGGCCTTCCTCCAGTCCAACCCGGACATCAACGTCCTCTTCGCGCACAACGACGACATGGCCATCGGCGCCATCCAGTCCATCGAGGCGGCCGGCAAGAAGCCCGGCAAGGACATCCTGATCGTCTCGATCGACGGCGTGAAGGACGGCTTCGTGGCCATGTCCGAGGGCAAGATCAACGCCATCGTCGAGTGCAACCCGCTCCTCGGCCCGCAGCTGATGGACGTCGTGAAGAAGGTCAAGGACGGCGAGACGGTCGAGCGCTGGATCAAGACCGAGGAGGGCGACTTCATGCAGGACCAGGCCGCGGCCGCGCTCCCGAGCCGCAAGTACTGACCGACGCACCCACCGGCAGGGAGCCTCCGGCCGACCGAGCCGTCGGTCCCGGGGCTCCCTGCGGGCCTGAACGAATCTCAAGAGGAGCGCTGCCATGGCAGAGCCACGGCCCGTCCTGGAAATGACGGGCATAGTCAAGGAGTTTCCGGGGGTACGGGCTCTGTCGGACGTCGACTTCCGGCTCTTCCCCGGCGAGATCCACGCCCTGATGGGCGAGAACGGCGCCGGCAAGTCCACCCTCATCAAGGTGCTCACGGGGGTCTACTCCCTGGACGGCGGCACGATCACGCTGGACGGTGAGGCCGTGCGGATCACCAGCCCGCTGGAGGCCCAGCAGGCCGGCATCAGCACCGTCTACCAGGAGGTCAACCTCTGCCCCAACCTGTCGGTGGCGGAGAACATCTTCATCGGGCGTGAACCGACCCGCATGGGCCGCATCCAGTGGAAGCAGCTGCGCCGGCAGGCGGCGGAGCTGGTGGACCGGCTCGGACTCGACATCGACGTCACCGCCCCGCTGTCCTCGTACCCGCTGGCCGTGCAGCAACTGGTAGCGATCGTGCGGTCGTTGGGCACCGGCGACGGCGCGGGCGGCGGCAAGGGGCCGGGCACCAAGGTGCTGATCCTCGACGAGCCGACCTCCAGCCTCGACCGCGACGAGGTCCTCCAACTGTTCGCGCTGATGCGGCGGTTGAAGGACGAGGGCGTCGCGATCCTGTTCGTCTCGCACTTCCTCGACCAGATCTACGAGGTCTGCGACCGGATGACCGTGCTGCGCAACGGCACCCTCGTCGGTGAGCACATGGTGCGCGACCTCGACCAGGTCGGCCTCGTCCAGCTCATGCTCGGCAAGGCCATGGGCCAGCTGGACGAACTCCACGAACACCAGCTGCACTCCGACGCGGGCGAGACCCTGCTCGTGGCGGACGGCCTCGGCCGGACCGGCGGCATCGCCCCGTTCGACATGGAGATCAAGAAGGGCGAGGTGATCGGGCTCGCCGGCCTGCTCGGATCGGGCCGGACCGAACTCGCCCGGCTGCTCTTCGGCGCCGACCAGCCGGACACCGGCAAGGTGTCCATCGGCGGCAGGCCGGTCTCGATGAGCGCCCCGAACGACGCGATCAACGCCGGTGTCGCCTTCTGCTCCGAGAACCGCAAGAGCGAGGGCCTGGTACCCGATCTGACGGTGCGCGAGAACATCATCCTGGCCCTGCAGGCCGCGCGCGGCTGGACCCGGCCCATCCCGGTCGCCCAGCGCGACGAACTCGTCGCCAAGTACATCAAGGCGCTGGACATCCGCCCCGCCAACCCCGAGGCCAGGGTGGGCCAGCTCAGCGGCGGCAACCAGCAGAAGGTGCTGCTGGCCCGCTGGCTGATCACCCAGCCGAAGCTGCTGATCCTGGACGAGCCGACGCGCGGCATCGACATCGGAGCCAAGGCGGAGATCCAGAAGCTCGTCGTATCGCTCTCCGAGGACGGCATGTCGGTGCTGTACATCGCGGCCGAGCTGGAGGAGGTACTCCGGCTCAGTCACACCATCGGAGTGCTGCGCGACCGCCGGCTGGTGGCGCAGATCGCCAACGGGCCCGAGATCACCACGAGCCGGATCCTGGAGACCATCGCGAGCGGAGAGCACCAGTGACCACCTCTTCGACCACCTCTTCCCGGTGGCGAGCGCTGACCCACCACCACCTGTTCTGGCCGGTGGCGGTCCTGGTCCTGCTGCTGCTCGTCAACGTTCCCTTCACCCCCGACTTCTTCTCGATCAAGATGGCGGACGGGCACCTCTACGGCAGCCTCGTCTCGATCGTGCTGTTCGGATCGCCCCTGATCCTGGTGGCGGTCGGCATGACGCTGGTCATCGCCACCGGCGGAATCGACCTCTCCGTCGGCGCTGTGGTCGCCATCACCGGAGCACTGGCCTGTTCGTACATCAGCGACCAGTCCGACCAGGGCGCCCTGTCCGGGGTGCTGCTCGCCATGGGCCTGGGCCTGCTGGCCGCGGTCGTCTGCGGTCTGTGGAACGGCTTCCTGGTCGCCAGGATGGGTATCCAGCCGATCATCGCCACCCTGATCATCATGGTCGCCGGGCGCGGTGTCGCCCAGCTGATCACCGACGGCCAGATCATCACCATCAACAGCGAGCCGTACAAGCTGATCGGCGGCGGCTACTGGCTGACCCTGCCGTTCTCCATCTTCGTGGTGGCCGCGGTCGTGGCCGTCACCGTGGTGCTGACCCGCCGCACGGCACTCGGCCTGCTGGTCGAGGCGGTCGGCGGCAACGCCGAGGCCAGCCGCCTGGTGGGCATCAGGTCCCGGCGCATCAAGATCATGGTGTACGCGTTCTGCGCGCTCTGCGCGGGCATCGCCGGCCTGATGATCAGCTCCAACACCTCGGCCGCGGACGGCAACAACGCCGGCCTGTGGATCGAGCTCGACGCGATCCTCGCCGTGGTGATCGGCGGAACCTCGCTCCTGGGCGGCCGGTTCTCCGTCGGCGGCACGGTGGTCGGCGCCCTCGTCATCCAGACCCTGACCACCACGATCTACACCATCGGCGTGCCGACCCAGACCAACCTGGTCTTCAAGGCCGCCGTCGTCATCGTCGTCTGCCTGCTCCAGTCCCCGAAGTTCCGCGCCAAGGTGTTCGGCGCCAGGTTCGGCGCCGGATCCGGCGTGAAGGGAAGCGGCAAGACGGCCGCGGCCCCGGCGGACCCCGCCGCGGCGTCCGAGGCCACCCCCAAGATGGAGGTGTCGTGATGAGCGCGACCACCCAGAGCCCCACGGCCTCCGACAGCCGTACCCCGTCCACGGCCTCGCGTCTGCTCGGCGACCGGCGGCTGCCCGTCGCGGTGACGGCCCTGCTCTTCCTGCTGATGTACGGCGTGGGCCTGAGCCGGTACCAGAACTACGGGTTCGGCGAGCCGCAGGTCTTCCTGAACCTGTTCATCGACAACGGCTATCTGCTGGTCGCCGCGGTCGGTGTCACCTTCGTCATCCTGTCCGGCGGCATCGACCTGTCCGTCGGTTCGATGATCGGCTTCACGACGATGTTCACGGCCTGGCTGGTGGAGCGCCAGGGGCTGCCGCTGCTGCTGGTGATCCCCATGGCGCTGGGCGTGGGCGCGCTCGGCGGTTTCCTGATGGGCTATGTGATCCACAACTTCGAGATCCAGCCCTTCATCGTGACCCTCGCCGGCCTCTTCCTCTTCCGCGGTCTGTGCCTGGTCATCAGCAAGGAGTCGATCTCCATCGGCGACTCCTCGGTGAGCAGCATGGCCCAGGCGCAGGTGTCGCTGGGGATGGGCTTCCTGTCCATCGGCGCGATCGTCTCGCTGGTCGTCCTCGCCGTGGCGTTCTACGTCCTGCACTACACCCGCTTCGGGCGCCGGGTGTACGCCATCGGCGGCAACGAGCAGTCGGCCATGCTGATGGGTCTCCCGCAGGGCGGCACGAAGATCGCCGTGTACACCGTGAGCGGGTTCTGCTCGGCGCTGGCCGGACTGCTCTTCACCCTGTACATCCAGTCCGGCGATCCGTTGCACGCGACCGGCATGGAACTCGACGCGATCGCCGCGGTGGTCATCGGAGGCACGCTGCTGACGGGTGGCTCCGGCTATGTGCTGGGCACCCTGTTCGGCGTGCTGGTGCTGGGCCTGATCAAGAGCATCATCCAGTTCGAGGGCACCCTCAGCTCCTGGTGGACGAAGATCGCCACCGGTGTGCTGCTGTGCGCGTTCATCCTGGTCCAGCGCTTCATGACGACCCGCAAGAAGACCTGAGGCGATGCGACGCTCCCGGCCCGGGCCGGGAGCCGTCGTCAGCGTGTCCCGGGCCGGCTCTCGGTCTTGAAGGTCACCCACACCGTCTTGCCCACGGGGTGTTCGGTGATGCCCAGGTCGTCCGCCAGTTCCCGGGCCAGGAAGAGGCCCCGGCCCGAACAGGCGTCGGGGGTCGGCGGGCACGCGGGCACGGGATGGTCACCGGTGTCGCGTACGGCGAGGCGGACCAGGGGGCCGTCGAGGGTGAGGGTCACGCAGTACTGCCTGCCGGGGGGCACCCCGTGCAGCAGGGCGTTCGTGGCGAGTTCCGACACACACAGCTCTATGTCGTCCAGCCTGTCGACGCGGTCCCAGTCGCTCAGCACCTGGTGGACGAAGACCCGGGCGGCCCGTACGGAGGCGCGCGAGCGGGGGAAACGACGTTGCCGTGACAGGGGCACGGGGGCACCTCCGGTGGTTCTGGGGCGTCCTGCGGCGAAACCTTACTGTTATTCGCGAAAGGTAACAAGGCAGTGAAGGGTGGCTGAGGGTGGCTGAGGGTGGCGGTTGGCGGATGAGCCAAGTCGCCTACCGTGTAGGGCGGCAGGGTCGAAAGAACGGTCGGCCGTACAGGAGGAGTCGTGGGTGCGAGCGGATGGGTCAGCGCATCGTTGCCGTATCTGACGCCACGGGGCACCGGGCAGGGCGACGCCTGGGCGGCCGAGGCCGCCGCGCAGGGGCGGCGTGGCAGCCAGCGCATCCTGCACGCCGGTGAGGTGCCCGCCCCCGCCGACGTGGCGACGCTGCTCGGCGTCCCCGAGGGCGAGCCGGTCGTCGTACGCCGGCGGCTGATCCTCCTCGACGACGAGCCCAGCGAGCTGACCGACACGTACTACCCGACGGCCATAGCGGCGGGCACCCGTCTCGCCGGGACCGCGAAGATCCCCGGCGGAGCGCTCACCCTGCTCGCCGAGCTCGGTCACGTCGGCGTCCTCGTGCGGGAGGACGTGACGGCCGGGATGCCGGACGAGGAGGAGCGCCAGGCCCTGCGGACCGCCCCGGAGGAACCGGTCCTGCGGCTCGTCCGGCTCACGCTGGACCACGCCGACCGGCCGATCCAGGTCGACCGTATGGTGATGCCTGCCCTACGGCAGAGGCTGCGCTACCAGATCAGGATCGGATGACCGTGCCCAAGGCAGACCCGGAAGCCGTCGACCGCCGCTCCCTGCACGAGCGGATCGCGGCCGATCTGCGCGACGACATCATGAGCGGAGAGCTCGCTCCCGGCGCCAACCTGCCCACCACCGCCCGGCTCAAGGAACGCTTCGAGGCGTCGAGCGCCACGGTCCAGAAGGCCCTTCAGCTCCTCAAGGACGAACGCCTGGTGGTCGGCCGGGCGGGCGCCTCCGTCACGGTCCGCGAGCACCGCCAGCGCACCGTCCGGCCCGCCGCGCTCATGCTGCCGGGCAGCCCCGGAGCGCCCTACCGCTGGCTCTCCGAGGCGGCCAAGCACGGCACGCACGCCCGCATACAACTCCTCGACGTGGCCGAGAGCCGGCCGCCCGCCGACGTACGCGCCGCCCTCGAACTCCCGGCGGACGGCATCGCGCTGCTCCGCGGCCAGATACTCCTCGTCGACGACGAGCCCGCCGAACTCGTGGAGTCCTACTACCCGCTGGACATCGCCCGGGGGACGCCCCTGGCCGAGCGCCGCAGGATCAGGGGCGGCACCCCCGCCCTGCTGACCGCACTCGGCCACCCGCCCCGCCGCAGCACGGACCGGGTCTCCGCCAGGGTTCCCACCCAGGCCCAGTACCAGGCCCTC
This sequence comes from Streptomyces sp. NBC_00016, assembly GCF_045040885.1. Taxonomy (NCBI): domain Bacteria; kingdom Bacillati; phylum Actinomycetota; class Actinomycetes; order Kitasatosporales; family Streptomycetaceae; genus Streptomyces; species Streptomyces sp. NBC_00016. Next base: position 6,761,533 of record NZ_CP108304.1, read on the forward strand.
CGCCTCACCAGCGGCATGCCGGTCCTGCGCACCCTGCGCATGATCCACAGCGACGGCGGCCGCCCCGTCGAGGTCACCGTGATGGTGAAGGCGGGTCATCTCTACGAACTGCAGTACGAGTTCACGGGTGAAGAGGCGGGAGACGCATGATCGTGCTTGCCCTGACGGGGCTGTTGGTGCTCGTCCTCGGCGGCTGTGCCTGTGTCTGGTGGGCGGCGCGAGGCGGCCCGCGCTGGGCGCGTGCCGTGGCCGTCGTGACCCTCGCGGCGGGCGAACTGGCCCGCGGAGCGAACCGCACGGACCGCAAGGGCGGGAATTCCGGCTCGGACGACTGAACCGCAGACACACACGAACATCCCCGCGCGGGCCGGGCGCAACGGACTCGTACCGGGCGAAGGCACACGGGCTCAGGCCCGGCGGGGTCCCGTGGGGTCAGGTCCCGCGCAGGTCCGGTGCGGTCAAGTCCGCCGGGGTCCCGTGGGGTCAGGCCGCGTCGGTCTCCGTGCTCAGCATGCGTCGCAGCAGCCCCCGCAGTGCCACCCGCTCCTCCTCCGCCAGCCCCGCCAGCGGCTCCCGCGCGAACCGCAGCGACTCGCGCAGCCCCTTGGCGATCTTCCGGCCCTCGGCCGTGGCCGCCGCCAGCTTCACCCGGCGGTCGGTCGGATCGGGACGCCGCTCGACCAGACCGCGGGACTCCAGACGGTCGACGATGCCGGTCACGTTGGACGGCTCACACTTCAGTTTCTGCGCCAGCTTCCGCATCGGCAGCGGCTCCAGCGAGAGCAGGCTCAGCAGCCGGGCCTGTGCGCCGGTGAGGGCGTGACCTGCCGCGGCTTCCTCGTAGTCCTCGTAGTAACGGGCCACGACCTCGCCGATCAGGCCGACGACCTCCATGGTCAGGGCATCGGGGAGAGGGGCCGGATGTGGGGTGGGCATGGATCCAGGGTACCCGGTTACTTGACATCCTGAAATATTCAGGAGCATGGTTGTTTCAGGTAGTGAAGCATTTGCGAGCACAGGAAAGGCAGCCCCCCATGACCGAGTCGGCCCTCCCCACCACCAGCCGCGAATGGCGTCTGCTCAGCCGCCCCGTCGGCTGGCCGAAGCCCGAGGACTTCGAGCTGGCCGAGGCGGAGATCCGGCAGCCCGGCCCGGGTGAGGTGCTGGTGCGCAACGCCTACGTGTCCGTCGACCCCTACATGCGCGGCCGGATGAGCGCGGCCAAGTCGTACGTGGCCCCCTTCGAGCTGGGCAAGGCCATGCAGGGCGGGGCGGTCGGCGAGGTCGTCGCCTCCGCCGCCGAGGGCGTCTCGGTCGGCGATCACGTCCTGCACTTCGGCGGCTGGCGCGAGTACGCCACCTTCGACGCCAAGCAGGCCGTCAAGGTCGACCCCGAGGCGGCGCCCCTGTCCACCTACCTCGGCGTCCTCGGGATGACCGGTCTCACCGCCTACGCGGGCCTGCTGCGCACCGGCTCCTTCAAGGAGGGCGACTCCGTCTTCGTGTCGGGCGCGGCCGGCGCCGTCGGCAGCCAGGTCGGCCAGATCGCCAGGCTGAAGGGCGCCTCCCGGGTCATCGGCTCGGCCGGCTCCGACGAGAAGGTCAAGCTGCTCGTCGAGGAGTACGGCTTCGACGCCGCCTTCAACTACAAGAACGGACCCGTCGCCGCGCAGCTGCGCGAGGCCGCTCCCGACGGTGTCGACGTCTACTTCGACAACGTCGGCGGCGACCACCTCGAGGCGGCCATCGGCTCGCTCAACGAGAAGGGCCGCATCGTGATCTGCGGCATGATCTCCGTCTACAACAACACCGAGCCGGCCCCCGGCCCGAAGAACCTCGCCCGCCTCATCGCGACCCGTGGCCGTATCGAGGGCCTCCTGGTCGGCGACCACTACGACCTTCAGCCGGAGTTCGTCCGCGAGGTCGGCGGCTGGGTCCGCTCCGGCGAGCTGAAGTACCGCGAGACGGTCGTCGAGGGCATCGAGAACAACCTGGAGGCGTTCCTCGGGGTGCTGCGCGGCGACAACACCGGAAAGATGATCGTCAAGCTCTGATCCCCGGTCCGTGACACCGCCCTGACACCGGTCGTCGCGTACGGCGAAGGCCGCACCCCTGGACGTGGGGTGCGGCCTTCGCCCGCGTCGGCTCTCGCGCCGACGCCCCTTCGGTCGTGTCGGCCGGTCCTCATGCCGGTCCTCATGCCGGTCCGGGCGACGGCCGTGCCGCCCGGCCACGCGACGGCCGTGCCGTCAGCCGGCGGCGAGGGCCGCCCTGTGCACCGCCGCCGCCAGTCGGTCGTTCTCCGGCGCGGACCCGCCCGGGAAGGCGAACCGGCGCCGTGTGTAGCCGTAGGCGAGCCCGCTGCGCGGATCCGCGAAGGCCTGGCAGCCGCCCGCCCCGCTGTGCCCGAACGCCCCGGCGCCGAGGAACGGGTGCCAGGTGTCGGCGGTCGCCTGGAAACCCAGCCCGTACGACCGGTGCGAACGCGCCACCACGTCGTAGCCCACCGAGTGCAGCTGCCCGAACTCCGCCGCCGTGTCCTCCTTCAGCAGCGGCACCTTCCCGCCGACCTCGCTGATCGCCGCCGCGTACAGCCCGGCCAGTCCGCGCGCCGAGGCCACCCCGCCCACCGAGGCCGGCCCCCTGGCCCGGATCAGGGGATCGTTGGGCAGGAGTTCCAGATCGGTCGGCTCGGCTGCGTGCCGGTTGAAGGCGACGGCGGCCAGGGTGTGCGGCCCGCCCGGCAGGGAGTCCAGCAGCGCCCGCTGCTCGGCGGTCGGCGCCATCGGCTGCGCGGTGCGGAACCGCGGCTCGTGCGCCGCGGGCAGCCCCAGGAAGAAGTCCAGCCCGTACGGGACGCGCACCCGCTCCTCGTACACCTCCTGGAGTGTGCGGCCCGTGGCCCGCCGTACGACCTCGCCGGTGAGCGCCCCGATGACCAGCCCGTGGTAGCCGAAGGCGGTGCCAGGTCGCCAGAACGGCCGCTGGTCGGCGAGGCGTTCGGCGATCTGCCGGTCGTCGGCCAGTTCCTGCGGAGAGAACCCGCTGTCCGTGCCGATCACCCCGGCCCGGTGCGCGAGCAGCTCGCGCAGGGTCAGCGCGCCCTTGCCCTCGGCCGCGAACTCCGGCCAGTAGTAGGTGACTTTCCGGTCCAGCTCCAGGGTGCCCTCCTGGACGAGGAGCGCGACCACCAGATGGGCGGCGCCCTTGGTGGAGGAGTAGACACCGTAGAGGGAGTCGGGGCCGGCGCCGTCGCCCGGCACCCACAGGTCGACGACCCGCCGTCCGTGTACATGGGCGCACAACTGGCCTTCGTAGTCGGGCCGCTCCTCCGCCACGAACGCGGCGAACGCCTCCCGCACCGCTTCGAATCCGTCGGCGACGCTGCCGTGGATCTCCTGCGTCGTCCGAGTCAATCGAGTCATTCGCTCTCCTCAACCAGCCCACTGCTTGCGTGTGCCATGGTGATCAACACCTGGCCGAGATCGTTGCTTCCGGAGATCGGTACGGCGAGGTGTACCTGTTCGACTCAACTGCATCAAGAGGGTGTTGGTGTCAGCGATGCCCCGGATGGCCTACGAGGGCCGCCGCGAGGGCGCGCCGCGCACGGCACGCGGGCCCGGGTCGGCCCCGGGCCGTGAAATGTGCACGACCGATAGAGTTCGGCCATGCGCGATCTAGGGGCGGGGTTCACGTACCTCCTGAAGGGCCAGCGGTGGGTGGCCCGGCACGGCAAGCAGTACGGGTTCGGTCTCGTTCCCGGCCTGATCACACTTGTCCTCTACGCGGCGGCCCTGGTGGCGCTCGCGGTGTGGGGCGAGGACTTCGTCGGGTGGTCGACACCGTTCGCCGACGACTGGACGAGCCCCTGGCGCGGACTGTTCCGCGGCTTCCTCGTCGTCGTGCTGTTCACCCTCGGACTGCTGCTCGCCGTCCTCACCTTCACCGCGGTCACCCTGCTCATCGGGCAGCCGTTCTACGAGAGCCTCTCCGAGAAGGTCGACCGGGACGTCTCGCCCGACGGTACGGCCCCCGAGTCCGGGCTGCCGCTCTGGCGCGAGCTGTGGATCTCCGCCCGCGACAGCCTGCGCATCCTGTGCCGCGCGCTGCTGTGGGCCGTGCTGCTGTTCGCCCTCGGGTTCATCCCGGTCGTCGGGCAGACGGTGGTCCCGGTGATCGGCTTCTTCGTCACCGGCTTCTTCCTCACCGAGGAACTCGTCGCCGTCGCCCTCCAGCGCCGGGGCGTCGACCTGCGGGCCCGGCTCGCCCTGCTCCGCTCCCGCAAGACCCTGATCTGGGGCTTCGGCACCCCCCTGGGGCTGGCCTTCCTGGTGCCGGTCGTCGCGGTGTTCCTGATGCCGGGCGCGGTCGCGGGTGCCACCCTGCTGGCCCGTGAACTGCTCGGCGAGGAGATCGACGAGGGCGACCGGGCCGACGGTGCCGACACCCCGAAAGAGGAGAACGCCACCTCATGACCGAGCTGCTCGCCGTCGCCCTCATCACTGTGCTGGCGGTCATCGCCCCCGGCGCCGACTTCGCGATGATCGTCCGCAACAGCTACCTCTACGGCCGCCGTACGGGACTGCTCGCGGCGACCGGAGTCGCCGCGGGCGTCCTCGTCCACGTCACGTACACGATGCTCGGCGTGGGCCTGCTGATCGCGTCGTCCACGTTCCTCTTCACCGTGATCAAGCTGATCGGCGCGGCGTACCTGATCTACATCGGCGTCCGTACCTTCCGCACCAAGGGCGAGGTCGAGGTCGACCTCACCGGCAGGACCGGGCTGACCCCGCTCGCGGCCCTGCGCGCGGGGTTCCTGACCAACGTCCTCAACCCGAAGACGACCCTCTTCGTCGTCTCCACGTTCTCCCAGGTCGTCAGCCCCGGCACGCCGGTCCAGGAGCAGGTCGGCTATGGCCTGTTCATGTCGCTGGCGCATCTGCTGTGGTTCGGCGTGGTCGCCGTCTTCTTCTCCCACGACCGCATGCGCACGCTGATGCTGCGCGGCCAGAAGGTCCTCAACAAGGTCATCGGCTCGGTCCTGGCGGGCCTGGGCGTCAGCCTGGCGCTGGCGCCCTCGCACTGACCCGGGAACCGGGGGCCGCGCGCACCTACCTCCCGGCCGCCACGGCCACGGCCAGGATCGCCCGTACCTGGGCGACGATGTCCAGCCGGTTCCGCACGAACTCCGGATCGGTCACGTCCTGGGTGTTGCCCGCCGCGAACTGGAGGACCGGCGTGTGCACATGCCCGCCCGGCAGGCTGTCGTGCAGCCCCAGCCGGTCGCGGAGCAGGGTGGCCCGGTAGGCGATCTCGTTGGAGAGGTAGTTCCCGCCGCCCCCGGCCCGTGCGGTCGACCCCGCCGTCGGCCCGTCCGGCCGGACGACGGCTTCGGTACCGCCCACCGGTATCTCGGTGACGCTCGTGTTGTCGTAGACCGGGAACCGGCCCGTGTCCGCCGCCACGATCGCCGTGTACGGCAGCGTCGTGGTCGTCCACTGCGGCTGCGCGGCGGGGTCGGTGACCGGGACCGTCTCCGTACGGCCGATGTTCTCGTTGTCGGGGAAGCCGCCGCGCCAGGCCCCGTTGGTGCGTTCCACGTCGAAGCGGCCGACGCGGCCCTGGCTGACGGTGGTGAACAGATCGACGTGCGGCAGATACGGCCGCAGGGCGCGTTCCACCGTCTGCTCCGCGAAGTCCTGCCAGCGCACCGGGAACACGGCGGTCTCGACCCGCGCCGGGCCGTCCGCGGTCCGGATCACCGTGCCGTCGAGGGCGAGCGCCGTCGCCCCCGAGGGGTTCGAGATCCGGATGTCCCGGTCCAGGGTGAACGGGTCGAAGCCGGTGACCAGAACGCGCTTGAGGCCCTTGGTCCGGTGCGCGAGGTGCAGGTCGCTCTGTCCGCGCGAGGTGCGCTCCAAGGCGTCGAGCAGGGCGGCCCGTTGGCCGTCGGTGACCGCGAAGCCGGGCTGCCAGGTGCGTACTTCGCTCGTCATGCCGAGCCGCGCCCAGTACAGCGGCCGGTCGTCGTCCCGGCTGAGGTCCCCGCCGACGGGGCCGCGCCCCTGGACCCGGTCCACCGCCCGCCGCCACAGGGCCGCGCCCTCGCGGGTGACGACCTGACGGGCCCGGGCGTAGGAGTGCGAGGCCTCCAGCAGCCGGGCGAGACGCGGAGCCACCGCGTCGAACCCGGACCGGGCGAGGATCTCCTGGGGGACGGCCTGCGCCAGACGCTGTTCCTCGACCGTGAGGGTGGGCACCGCCTCGGTGGCTGTGGCTGTGGCGGTGGCGGTGGCGGTGGGAATGGCGAGCCCGGCCGACAGGGCCAGAGCCAGAACGCCGACGCGAACGCGCAGGGAATGCGCGGAGTATGCGGGATACACGGAGTGCGGGTCCTTCCGTCGCTGTGGGGGAGAGCGTGGGGTGGGACGGCGGAAGTATCCCGTGACCGAAGTGGTCTACGCCATGGCGCCGGGGATCGCCGTCGCCGCCTCCCGCAGCGCGGTGACGAACGCCTCCGCCGCCGGGGCCGGTGAGCGCCCCCGTTCCGTGGCCGCGTACACCGCCCGCGCCGGGGCGTCCTCGTCGAGCACCGGCAGCAGCACGACGTCCGGGCGTACGGACGAGGCGGCGAGCGCCGGGACCAGGGCGACGCCGAGGCCCGCGGCGACATAGCCCTGCTTGGCGGTCCACTCGGCGACGACGTGCGCCACCCGCGGCCGGAAGCCCTCCCGCAGCGCCGCGTCGAGGAGGGTGCCCTCGGGCCGGGCGGAGCCGGACACCCAGTCGGCGTCGGCGAGTTCGCCCAGCCGCACCGGCCCCCCGCGGACCGCCAGGGGATGCCCGGCCGGGACGGCGACGTGGAGCGACTCGTCCAGGAGGTGACGCAGCGCGTACGACTCCAGCGCCGCGCGGCCCGTCGTGGACACCACCGCCAGGTCGAGGTGTCCGGCGCCCAGCCGCTCCAGCAGCGCCGGGGTGAGCCCCTCCTCCCTCGTCACGCGCACACCGGGACAGCGGGCCCGGAACGCGGCCAGGGCGCGCGGTACCAGCGCCGCGTCCGCCGACGCGAACGCCCCGAACCGCAGCCGCCCCTCCGCGCCCTCCCGCAGCGCGGCCAGCTCGCGCCGCGCACCGTGCAGGGCCTCGGCGACGGACTCCGCGTACGGCACCAGCGCCCGCCCGGCCTCCGTCAGCCGCACCCCCCGGGGCAGCCGGTCGAAGAGCGGGTCGCCGCCCAGGGCCGCCTCCAGCGAGGAGATCTGCCGGGACACCGCGGACTGGGTCCACCCCAGGGTCCGTGCGGCGACGGTGAACGAGCCGTGGCGGACCACCTCCAAGAACGCCCGCAGCCAGACGGTGGAGAGTTCGGGCAGGGCCGTGCGATGCGGATCCGGCATGACCGCCATGCTGGACATTCGCTTGTCGCATCGCAAGTCCCGTCCTAGCGTCGGGACATGGAGATCACCCTCGACAACCCCGCCGGTGCCCCCCGGCCCCTGAACGCCTACTACTCCCAGGTCGCCCGCGTCCAACAGGCGGACGGCGGCGCCCTGTTGTTCCTCTCCGGGCAGATCGCCGAGGGCGCCACGCTCGCCGAGCAGAGCCGGGGCGTCTTCGAGACGATCGACGCCCTGCTGAGGGCGCACGGGGCGGGCCTGGCGAACGTCGTCAACATCCGGACCTACCTCACGGACATCGACAGGCTCGCCGAATACGGCGCCGTACGCCAGGAGTTCCTCACCGGCACCCCGCCGACCAGCATGACCTTCGAGGTGTCCCGGCTGTTCCGGCCCGAGGCGCAGATCGAGATCGAGGTGGTGGCGGCGGTCCCCGCGGCCCGGCGCGGCGGCCCCGGCACCGCTGCCTAGGCCGGCCGGTCGGGGTCGTCCGCGCCCAGCAGCAGGAGGTCCCGGAACGCCCCGGGCATGCGCGGGGGTGCTCAATCGGTGGTTGCGCCCTTGATTCGCCCGCAGGCCGCCGAGGGCAGGATGGAAGGGTCCGTGCATCGCAACGAGGAGGCGCCGCCATGGCGGGAACCGAGGCGGGAACGGAAGCGGCCGTCGAGAAGGCCCTCGGCAGGCTCGACCTGGACGCCAAGACCCGGCTGCTGGCCGGCCAGGACAGGTGGTCGCTGCCCGAGCTGCCGGAGATCGGACTGAAGTCCCTCGTCATGTCCGACGGCCCCGTGGGCGTCCGGGGTGTGCGCTGGACCGCCGACGACCCGTCCGTCGCGCTGCCCTCCCCGACCGCCCTCGCGGCCACCTGGGACCCGGAACTCGCCCACCGCGCCGGCGTCCTCCTGGCCCAGGAGGCCCGCCGCAAGGGCGTCCACGTCCTGCTCGCCCCCACGGTCAACCTGCACCGCTCCCCGCTCGGCGGCCGTCACTTCGAGGCGTACAGCGAGGATCCCCACCTGACGGGGGTGATCGGCGCGGGCTATGTGAACGGCGTCCAGTCCGGCGGTGTCGGCACCACCGTCAAGCACTTCGTCGCCAACGACGCCGAGACCGACCGCTTCACCGTGGACAACCTGGTCGGCGAACGCGCCCTGCGCGAGCTGTACCTGGCCCCCTTCGAGGCCATCGTCGAGCACGCCCGCCCCTGGGGCGTCATGACCGCCTACAACACGGTCAACGGCACGACCATGACCGAGCACCACCACCTCGTGAACGAGGTGCTCCGCGACACCTGGGGCTTCGACGGCTTCAACGTGTCCGACTGGATGGCCGCCCGCGACACCGTGGGCGCGCTGAAGGGCGGCCTCGACGTCGCCATGCCCGGACCGCGGACCGTCTACGGCGAGGCCCTCGCGGAGGCGGTACGCGACGGCCGGCTCGACGAGTCCGAGGTCGACGCGGCCGTACGCCGCGTCCTGCGGCTGGCCGCCCGCGTCGGCGCCCTCGCGGACGCCGAACCGGCCGTCACCCGGCTGCCCGCCCCCGTCGACGGTGAGGCCCTGGCCCGCGAACTGGCCCGCCGCTCCTTCGTCCTGGTCCGCAACGAGGACGACGCGCTGCCGCTCAGGCCCGGCACCGTCGCCCTCGTCGGCGCGGCCGCCCGCGACGCCCGGGTGCTCGGCGGCGGCTCCGCGACCGTCTTCCCGGCCCGCACGGTCTCCCCGCTCGACGGCCTCACCGCCGCGCTCCCCGAGGGCACCCTCAGCTACGCGGTCGGTGCCGACCCCACCACCGAACTCGCCGTCGCCGACAAGGGCTTCGCGCTGCGGGCGATCTGCCGCGACGCCGCCGGAACCGTCATCGGCACCCGGTCCGCGCCGAGCGGCCAGATCCAGTGGATGGGCACGGACCTGCCCGAGGGCGTCACCCACGACCGCGTCCACACGGTCGAACTGACCGGCACCTTCACCCCGCGCGAGAGCGGCCCGCACACCTTCGGCATCAAGGGCACGGGCGGCTTCACCCTCACCGTCGGCGGGACGACGTACTACGACGACGTCCAGCGTCCCGCCGACGACAGTGACCCCTTCGAGGCGTTCTTCGGCGCCCCGGTGCCCCGCGCCGAGGCCCGGCTGACCGCCGGTGAACCGGTCGAGGTCTCCCTCACCCACGTCTTCGCGCTGCCCGAGGGCGTCCCCTTCAAGGCCATCGCCTTCGCCCTGGCCCACCAGGAGCCGCAGCGCGACCCCGACGAGCTGATCGCCGAGGCGGCCCTGGCGGCGCGGGCCGCCGACACGGCCGTCGTCGTGGTCGCCACCACCGAACGCGTCGAGTCCGAGGGCTTCGACCGCAAGGACCTCCGCCTCCCCGGCCGGCAGGACGACCTGGTCCGTGCCGTCGCCGCCGCCAACCCGAACACCGTCGTGGTCGTCAACGCGGGCTCCCCGGTGGAACTGCCGTGGCGCGAGGACGTCGCGGCCGTCCTGCTCACCTGGTTCCCCGGCCAGGAGGGCGGAGCGGCCCTGGCGGACGTCCTGACGGGCGCCCACGAACCCGGCGGCCGGCTGCCCACCACCTGGGGCTCCCTCGACGACGCCCCCGTCACCGAGGTCACCCCCACCGACGGCGCACTCGTCTACGACGAGGGCGTCTTCATCGGCTACCGCGCCTGGGAGAAGGCGCACCGCACCCCCGTCCACCCCTTCGGCCACGGCCTCGGCTACACCGACTGGACGTACGAGTCGGCCGACATCACCGGCTCCACGGTCACCGTGCGGATCCGCAACAGCGGCGCGCGGCCGGGGCGCGAGGTCGTGCAGATCTACCTCGCGCCCACCGGGACGGCCCCGGCGCCCGAACGCCCGGCCCGCTGGCTGGCCGGCTTCGCCGGCGTCGAGGCGGGCCCGGGGGAGAGCGCCGAGGTCACCGTGGAGATCCCGAACCGGGCCTTCGAGGTGTGGGACGAGGCGGACCACCGGTGGTCCTTTGTGAAAGGTTCGTACGAAATCCAGGTGGGCCGCTCGATCGCCGACCGCAGGATCACCGCGACGATTAACGTGTGAACCGGCGCCCGACGCCCCACTGACAGCCCCGGTCCGGGACCTGACCCCTGGACCGGGGCAACATCTTTTCCGACGCGCGCTCCCCGGGCGCCCCGCGGCCCCTACCTGACGGAGAAGCCGTACACCGTCTCCGACCGGTACGCGGCCCCCGGCCGCAGCTCGGTGCTCGGGAACTCCGGCCGGTTCGGCGAGTCGGGGAAGTGCTGGGTCTCCAGCGCGACGCCCTCGCCGGGCTCGAAGGGCTCGCCCAGATGGTCGGCGGTGTACAGCTGGAGCCCCGGCTCGGTGGTCGCCACCGTCAGCACCCGCCCGGACGCCGGATCGTGCAGCTCGGCCACCTCGACCGGGGTGTCCGTGACGCCCTTGTCGAGCACGAAGTTGTGGTCGTAGCCGGCGCCGACCTTGCGGGCCGCACGGAAGTCGAAGCGGCCGTCCGCCACCTCGGCGAACTCACCCGTCGGGATCAGGTCCGCGTCCACCGGCGTGTACCGGGAGGCGGCCAGCCGCAGCTCGTGGCCGCCCGCGCTCCCGCTCCCCGGACCGCCCAGGTTGAAGTAGCTGTGGTTGGTCAGGTTCACCACCGTCGGCGCGTCCGTGACCGCCTCGTACACGAACCGCAGCGCCCCCGACGCGTCGAGCGTGTACGTCGCCGTGACCTCGAGGCGGCCCGGGAAGCCCTCCTCGCCGTGCGGTGAGACCCGGCTGAGCCGCAGCCCGTGCTCGACCGGCCGGACGTCCCACACCCGCTTGTCGAAGCCGTGCGCGCCGCCGTGCAGGGAGTTCGGCGCGTTGTTCGGCTCCAGCGCGTACGTCACGCCGTCCAACGGGAAGCGGGCGTGCGCGATCCGGTTGGCGTACCGCCCGATCAGCGCGCCGAGGAAGGGCTCCGGGTGCGCGAGATAGCCCTCCAGGTCCGCGAACCCCAACACCACGTTCGCCGCGCGCCCGTCCCGGTCGGGGACCTCGACGGACTGCACGATCCCGCCGTACGAAAGGACCCGCACCCGGGTGCCCGCCCGCTCCAGGGTCCAGCGGTGCACCACAGTGCCGTCGGAAAGTGTTCCGAAGTGTTCGCTCATGAGCGAAACCCTAAATCACGAGGCCTTCGCGGTGACCCCCTGATAGGCCAGCTCAGCGAGCCGCGCCTGTCCGTCCTTGCTCGGGTGGAACCAGTCCCAGTGGCTCAACTGGTCGGTTCCGAACCTGAAGTCGTACACCGCCCCGCCGTCGAACCGGCACCGCACGTCCTTCGCGCAGACCTCCGCCAGCACCGAGTTGTAGTCCTCCACCCGCTTCTGCACGGTCTCCCGCCGCGCGGTCGCCGCCGCGTCCAGCGCGTCCGCGTCGCCCAGCATCGACGGACACAGACCCAGCTTCCACACCTGCTTGCCCAGCACGTTCGTCCGCCCCTGCGACCACAGGCGCTTGAGGTTCGGCACGCTCGTCACATACACCTGCGTCTTCGGCAGCGCGCGGCGCAGCGTGCTCAACGCGTCCTGGAACTCCGCGCGGAAGTCGGCCACCGACGTCATCGCCGCCGCCGACTCCCGGCACGCGTCGTTCGCCCCCGCCATCACCGTCACCAACTGCGGTTTCTCGGCCGCCGCCTGGGCCATCTGGGCCGGCACGTCCGCCATCCGCGCCCCGGTCGCCGCGTAGTTCCAGCTGTGCGTGGCCGCCTTCGCCGCGCCCAGCAGCCGGACGGCGAGGCTGTTCACCTCGGTGCTGGCGCCGGTGGCCCAGGACGCCTCGGGGCAGTCCGCGAGCACCGTACACGCGTCGAAGCCGCGCGTGATGGAGTCGCCCACCGCCGCCACGGAGGACGGGCTGGAGTCCCACAACGGGGTCGGCGACGGCGACGGCTTCGCCTCCCGGGCCCCGGTGCCCGAGGATCCCTCGGCATCGCCGCCCCCCAGTGCGTCACAGCCGGCCAGGCCCAGGACGGCCGCCGTCGTGCCCGCGAGCACGGCCCGCGCGTGCCGGTTCCGTTTCCGCATCCGCTGGTGTTCCCCTCGCTCCTCGAACATCGCCCCCCTATGACAACGCGCGGGAGTTCCCGGCGAATCACACCCACAAGATGGAACGCCTCACGCCCGCACAGGCGTCCTGCCGAGTGAATGGCGGAGGTTTCACGGCACTGGGACCGACGGTACGTCACACTCCTTGCGCCGCCGCACGGTAGCCTCGCCATCAACGCGGCTGCCTGCGACCGCAGCCATGCCGGCCTGCAAGACTGTCCCGCTCTGCCCGGAGGTCCCGGTGACGACACGTGGAGTTCTGTACGTGCACTCCGCGCCGCGCGCGCTGTGCCCGCACGTCGAGTGGGCCGTCGCCGGGGTGCTCGGCACGCGCGTCAACCTCGACTGGATCCGGCAGCCCGCCGCGCCCGGCACCTGGCGCTCGGAGTTCTCCTGGAAGGGCGAGGTCGGCACCGCGTCCAAGCTGGCCTCCGCGCTGCGCGGCTGGCACCTGCTGCGCTTCGAGGTCACCGCCGAGCCCTGCGCCACCGCCGAGGGCGAGCGCTACAGCTGCACGCCGGACCTGGGCATCTTCCACGCCGTCACCGGCATCCACGGCGACATCCTCATCCCCGAGGACCGGCTGCGCGCCGCCCTGCTGCGCAGTCAGCGCGGCGAGACGGACCTGGAGGCCGAACTCTCCAAGCTCCTCGGCAAGCCGTGGGACGACGAACTGGAGCCGTTCAGATACGCGGGCGAAGGAGCTCCGGTGCGCTGGCTGCACCAGGTCGTGTGAGACCGGAAAAGCCCGAAGACCGCAAAAGCCCGAAGACCGCAAAAGCCCGAAGGGGCCCCACCTTCGCAGGTGGGGCCCCTTCGGTTGTGTACAGGCGCCGCTCAGACCGTACGGAACGCCAGCACCACGTTGTGCCCACCGAACCCGAACGAGTCGTTCAGGGCGGCGATACGGCCCTCCACGGGCAGCTTGCGCGCCTCGCCCCGCACGATGTCCGCGGCGGCCTCGGCCTCGGGGTCGAGGTTCTCGACGTTGATGGTCGGCGGAGCGACCCGGTTGTACAGCGCGAGGACCGTCGCGACGGACTCCACGCCACCCGCGCCACCCAGCAGATGACCGGTCATCGACTTGGTCGCGGAGATCGCCATGTGGTCGGTGTCGTCACCGAACACCTTGCGCAGCGCCTTCAGTTCGGCCACGTCACCGGCCGGCGTCGAGGTGGCGTGCGCGTTGACGTGCACGATCTCCGCCGGGTTCAGGTCGGTGCTGTCCAGCAGGTTCTGGAGGGCGTGCGCGATACCGCGGCCCTCGGGCTCCGGCTGCACGATGTCGTGGGCGTCGGAGGAGATGCCCTGGCCGACCGCCTCCGCGTACACCCGGGCCCCGCGCTGCGCGGCGTGCTCGGCGGACTCCAGGACGATCACGCCGGCCCCCTCGCCCATGACGAAACCGTCGCGGGCGACGTCGTAGGGACGCGAGGCGCCCTGCGGGTCGTCGTTGTTCTTGGACATCGCCATCATGTTGCCGAACGCGGCGATGGGCAGCGGGTGGATCGCCGCCTCCGTACCGCCGGCGACCACGATGTCGGCGCGGCCCGTACGAATCATCTCGATGGCGTAGCCGATGGCCTCCGCGCCCGACGCGCACGCCGACACCGGCGTGTGCACGCCCGCGCGGGCGCCCACGAGCAGACCCACGTTGGCGGAGGGGCTGTTCGGCATCAGCATGGGCACGGTGTGCGGGGAGACGCGGCGGACGCCCTTCTCCTTCAGCACGTCGTACTGGTCGAGCAGGGTGGTGACGCCGCCGATGCCGGAGGCGATGACCGCGCCGAGCCGGTCGGGGTCGACGTCGCCCTCGCTGCCGTCCTCACCGGCCTTGCCGGAGAAACCGGCGTCCTTCCAGGCTTCCTGGGCCGCGATCAGCGCGAACTGCGCCGAGCGGTCCAGCTTGCGGGCCTGCGGCCGCGGCAGGACCTCGAGAGGCTCCACCGCGACGCGGGCCGCGATACGGACGGCCTGCTCGGCCGCCCACTCATGCTCCAGGACCTTGACACCGGACTTACCGGCGACCAGACCCTCCCAGGTAGAGGCTGCGTCGCCACCCAGCGGTGTGGTTGCGCCGATACCGGTGACGACCACGGTGCGATTGGTCGGGCTCACGGATTCTTTCTCCAACGTTACGAGGATTCAGCGGCGCCACCGCCGGGTGGCGGGGCAGTTCAGCCCAGGGGGCCGATGGATCAGGCCTGGTTCTTGAGGATGTAGTTCGTCGCGTCGCCGACGGTCTTGAGGTTCTTGACGTCCTCGTCCGGGATCTTGACCTCGAAGCGCTCCTCGGCGGCGACGACGACCTCGACCATGGACAGCGAGTCGACGTCCAGGTCGTCGGTGAAGGACTTGTCCAGCTGGACGTCCTCAACCGGGATGCCGGCGATCTCGTTCACGATGTCGGCGAGACCGGCGACGATCTCTTCCTGAGTGGCGGCCATTTGGCGCTCCTTCTTTGATATTCCAGAGGGTGTGGCATGGGGTGTCTCCCGCACCGGACCGGTTGATCCGGCACGGAGTGCCTAGGGGAGGGTAACGACAGTGGCGGCGTAGACGAGACCCGCCCCGAATCCGATGACGAGCGCGGTGTCGCCGCTCTTCGCCTCGCCGGTCGCCAGGAGCCGCTCCATCGCGAGCGGAATCGAGGCGGCCGAGGTGTTGCCGGTGGTGCGCACGTCACGGGCGACCATGACGGACTCCGGCAGCTTGAGAGTCTTCACCATCGAGTCGATGATCCGCTCGTTGGCCTGGTGCGGGATGAAGACGTCGAGTTCGTCGGCGGTGATGCCGGCGGCGTCGAGCGCCTCCTTGGCGACCTTCGCCATCTCGAAGACGGCCCAGCGGAACACCGCCTGGCCCTCCTGCGTGATCGCGGGGAACTTGGCGACCTCGCCGTCGCGGTAGTCCGTCCACGGCACGGTCTGCTTGATGGTCTCCGACTTGTCGCCCTCGGAACCCCAGACGGTCGGACCGATCGCCGGCTCCTTGGACGGGCCGACCACGACCGCGCCCGCGCCGTCGCCGAACAGGAAGGCCGTCGCGCGGTCCTCCAGGTCGGTCAGGTCGGACAGCCGCTCGACACCGATCACGAGGACGTACTCCGCGGAGCCCTCGACGACCATGCCCTTGGCGAGGGTCAGGCCGTAGCCGAAGCCCGCGCAGCCGGCCGAGATGTCGAAGGCGGCGGCCTTGTTCGTGCCGAGCTTGTCGGCGATCTCGGTGGCGACGGCCGGCGTCTGCTTGAAGTGCGAGACGGTCGACACGACCACCGCGCCGATCTGCTCGGCGGTGATCCCGGCGTCGGCGATGGCCTTGCCGGACGCCTCGACGGACATGGCGGCGACGGTCTCCTCGTCGTTCGCCCAGTGCCGGGTCTCGATGCCGGAACGCGAGCGGATCCACTCGTCGGACGAGTCGATCGTCTCGAGGATCACCTCGTTGGGGACGACCCGGACGGGCCGGTAGCCGCCGACCCCGAGGATCCGCGCGTACGGGGAGCCCTTGCTGGGCTTGATCTTCGCCATCAGGGCTCCTCAGGCGACGCCGTGCTCGGCGATGAGCTCGCGAGCGGCGTCGAGGTCGTCGGGGGTCTTCAGCGCCAGCGTCTTCACACCGGGCAGGGCGCGCTTGGCGAGGCCGACCAGCGTGCCGCCGGGGGAGACCTCGATCAGCGCGGTCGCGCCGAGCTCCTTGAAGGTCTCCATGCACAGGTCCCAGCGGACCGGGTTGGCGACCTGGCCGACCAGCCGCTCCAGGATCTCGGCGCCGGTGGCGACGGACTGCCCGTCGCGGTTGGAGACGTAACGGATCTTCGGGTCGGCCGGCGTGAGCTCCACGGCGGCCTTGGCGAGGGCCTCGACGGCGGGCGCCATGTGGCGCGTGTGGAAGGCGCCGGCGACCTTCAGCGGGACGACCTTGCGGACACCCTCGGGCTTGTCCTCGTTCAGCGCGGCGAGCTGCTCCAGCGTGCCCGCTGCGACGATCTGGCCCGCGCCGTTGATGTTCGCCGGGGTCAGCCCCAGCTTCTCCAGGTGCGCGACGGAGACCTCGGGGTCGCCGCCGAGCAGCGCGGACATACCGGTCTCGGTGATCGCGGCGGCGGCGGCCATGGCCAGGCCGCGCTTGCGGACGAGGGTCAGCGCGGCGGTGTCGTCGAGGACGCCGGCGAAGGTCGCGGCGGTGATCTCGCCGACGCTGTGGCCGGCGACCGCGCCGGGCGCGATGTCGCGGACGTCACCGAGTGCCGCGGCGGACAGGATTCCGGCGGCCACCAGCAGCGGCTGGGCCACCGAGGTGTCACGGATCTCGTCCGCGTCGGCCTGGGTGCCGTAGTGGGCGAGGTCCAGGCCGATGGCGTCCGACCACGCGGCGACGCGGGCGGCGGCACCGGGGAGTTCGAGCCAGGGGGTCAGGAAGCCGGGCGTCTG
The DNA here is from genome assembly GCF_045040885.1 of Streptomyces sp. NBC_00016. Lineage (NCBI taxonomy): Bacteria > Bacillati > Actinomycetota > Actinomycetes > Kitasatosporales > Streptomycetaceae > Streptomyces > Streptomyces sp. NBC_00016. The sequence continues at coordinate 6,778,446 of NZ_CP108304.1, forward strand.
GGCGCCCTGGCCGGGAGCGACGAGTACGAGCACTCTCACACTCTCTCTTGTGGACGGCCAAAGCCGCCCGTGGGGACAGGGACGAAGAACGGCAGGGGGTTTTGTGGAGCCCCGACAAAAGCCTAGGTCTGGGGATCGCCGTCGACCAGGCGCCCCAGGATCAGCGCGATCCGGAGCGTGAACGCGGAGCGTACATCCGAAGGCGACCAACCGGTGACGTCAGTCACACGTCGAAGCCGGTAGCGCACGGTGTTCGGATGAACGAAGAGCATCCGGGCGGCCCCTTCGAGGCTGGACGCCTGTTCGAGATAGACGGCGAGCGTCTCCAGGAGTGCCGACCCGGCCTCTTCGAGCGGTCTGTAGATCTCCTCCACCAACTGCTCACGCGCACCGGGATCACCGGCGATCGCGCGTTCCGGCAGCAGATCGTCCGCCAGCACCGGCCGGGGTGCGTCCTGCCAGGCGGAACCGGCCTTGAGCCCGGCCGCGGCGGCCTGTGCGGACCGGGTCGCGGCGAGCAGGTCGGGTACGACGGGTCCGGCCACCACGGGTCCCGCGGCGAACGGCCCGATCAGCGACCTGGCGACGGCGAGCGGGTTGTCGCTGCCACCGGCGATCACTACCAGCCGGGAGCCGAGCACCCCGGTGAGGACCTGGAGCTTGGCGTGTCGCGCGGCCCGCCGGATCGCCTCGACGGTCAGCTCGGAGTCCCCGTCGGGCGCGGTCCCGAGGACCACACACACATGCTCGGGCGCGTTCCACCCGAGGGCCGCGGCCCGGCTCACCGCTCCCTCGTCGGCCTCACCGCTCAGTACGGCGTTCACGACGAGCGACTCCAGCCGGGCGTCCCAGGCGCCGCGTGCCTCGGCGGCCTGGGCGTAGACCTGGGCGGTGGCGAAGGCGATCTCCCGGGCGTACACGAGGAGCGCCTCGCGCAGCACGTTCTCGTCGCCGGGGGCCGCGACCTCGTCGATCGCGGACTCCATGACCTCGATGGTGGTGCGCACCATCTCGACGGTCTGGCGCAGGGTGATGGCCCGGGTCAGTTCACGGGGCGCGGTCCCGAACACATCCGTGGAGATGGCCTGCGGGGCGTCCGGGTGCCGGAACCACTCGGTGAAGGCGGCGATGCCCGCCTGGGCGACCAGCCCGATCCAGGAACGGTTCTCCGGGGGCATCGCCCGGTACCACGACAGTGTCTCGTCCATCCGCGCGATGGCCTGGGCGGCGAGACTTCCGGAGGACTTCTCCAGCCGCTTCAGCGTCGCGGGGTGGGGGTGGACGGCGTGCGCCGCGGGATCGGGGTGACTGGTTTCGGGTTCGGGCACGGGACAAGACTGCCTTATCGGGACGGGGGCGTGCGCCGCCGGGTCGCGGGAGGGCGCGGCACGCGGTCATCGCCCGGGCGGCGGCGGGTCTACCGTGGACGCGTGATGGACGTACGGCGCGCCGACGAGCGCTACCGAGGCGGGGACCCGGCCGCCGGGATCGACACCCGGCACGCCTTCTCCTTCGGCCCCCACTACGACCCCGGCAACCTCCGCTTCGGTCCGCTGATCGCCTGCAACGAGGAGCGCCTCGCACCCGGCGCCGGCTTCGACGAGCATCCCCACAGCCACACCGAGATCGTGACCTGGGTGGTCGAGGGCGAGCTCACGCACCGTGACTCGGCCGGCCACGAGAGCGTGATCCGCCCCGGGGACGTGCAGCGGCTCAGCTCCGCGGGCGGCGTACGGCACGTGGAACGCAACGACGCCGACGTGCCCCTGGTCTTCGTCCAGCTGTGGCTGGCCCCCTTCGACCCCGGCGGCGACCCGTCCTACGGGACGGTCCGCGGCATCGCCGACTCCACCCCGTACGCCGTCCCGGAGGCGGGCGCGATGCTGCACGTACGGCGCCTGGGCGCGGGGGAGCGGACGGCGGTGCCGGACGCGCCGCACGTCTACGTCCACGTCGTACGCGGCGAAGCCCGCCTGGACGGCGAGGAGCTGGCGCCGGGGGACGCGGCACGCATCACGGACGCGAAGGACGTGGAGGCGGTGGGCATGACCGACGCGGAGCTGCTGATCTGGGTCTTCGGCTGATCCGGGTCTTCGGTGCGGGGGGCCAGGAGGTCAGCCCCGGACCTCCGCCAGCACCGCGTCCGTGAACGCGGGCCAGGCCTCGACCGCCCACGGTCCGAACGCCCGGTCCGTCAGGGCGACCCCGGCGACGCCCGCCTCGGGGTCGACCCACAGGAACGTACCGGACTGGCCGAAGTGCCCGAAGGTGCGCGGCGATGAGGAACTCCCCGTCCAGTGCGGCGACTTGGAGTCGCGGATCTCGAAGCCGAGCCCCCAGTCGTTGGGGTTGTGGTGCCCGTACCCCGGCAGCACGCCCTTCGTCCCCGGGTACTGCACGGTCATCGCCGCCGCCACCGTCCGCGGATCCAGCAGCCGGGGCGCCTGCACCTCCGCCGCGAACCGCAGCAGGTCCTCGACCGTCGAGACGCCGTCCTTCGCCGGGGAGCCCTCCAGGGAGGTGCCGGTCATGCCCAGCGGCTCCAGCACCGCCTGACGCAGATACTCCGCGAACGGGATCTCCGTGGCCTTCGCCAGGTGGTCGCCGAGCTGCTCGAACCCGGCGTTGGAGTACAGCCGCCGCTCCCCGGGAGGCGCCGTCACCCGGTGCTCGTCGAAGGCCAGCCCGGAGGTGTGCGCGAGGAGATGGCGGACCGTGGCCCCGGGCGGCCCGGCCGGTTCGTCCAGCTCGATCGCCCCCTCCTCGTACGCGACGAGGGCGGCGTACGCGGCGAGCGGCTTGGTGACCGAGGCCAGCGGAAAGCGCCGGCCGACCGGGCCATGGGTCCCCAGGACCGTACCGTCGGCCCGTACGACACCCGCCGAGGCGGAGGGAACCGGCCAGTTCTCGATCAGCGCGAGGCTCTTGAGCGACATGCCGTCGAGCCTAAGCGTCCCGGAGCGGCGGCTCCATCAAGGGGTCCGGCTCGGACAGCCGCTCCCGTAGCAGGGCACGGCGTACGAGACTCATGCCCCGCACGCCGACCAGCGTGATCAAGCCGCGTCCCCCGGTTTTCTTACCGATTCCGCTTGCTTGGAGCGCACTCCAAGGCCATAGCGTGGAGGACATGACGGTGTTGCAGACCACGCCCGTGACCATCGAGCAAACCCCGAACCCGCCGGACGTCTGCTCCGCGCCACCCCCGCGGCACCCCCGTCCGGACGGGCAGGACAGTTACACGATCAGCGAGGTCGTCGCCTTCACCGGCCTCACCGCCCACACCCTGCGCTGGTACGAGCGGATCGGGCTGATGTCCCACATCGACCGCTCGCACACCGGCCAGCGCCGCTACAGCAACCGTGACCTGGACTGGCTCGACCTCGTCGGGAAGCTGCGGCTGACCGGTATGCCGGTCGCCGACATGGTGCGGTACGCCGAGCTGGTGCGGGAGGGCGAGAACACGTTCCGCGAGCGGTACGAGCTGCTGGAGGCGACCCGGCGGGACGTCCGGGCCCGGATCGCCGAACTCCAGGACACCCTCGCCGTGCTCGACCGCAAGATCAATTTCTATGCGGACGCCACCGGCGTCCAGTACCACGAAGTGGAAGGGACCGCCCGATGACCGACCACAGGATCCCGACGGCCCGACTCGGCGGACAGGGCCCCGAGATCGGTGCTCAGGGCCTCGGCTGCATGGGCATGAGCTTCGCCTACGGCCCCTCGGACGCGAAGGAGTCCCGGGCCACCCTGGAACGCGCCCTGGAGCTCGGCGTCACGATGTACGACACGGCGGACGCGTACGGCGCGGGCGAGAACGAGAAGTTCCTCTCCCCGTTCTTCAAGGCCCACCGCGACGAGGTCGTGATCGCGACCAAGTTCGCCCTGGCGGTCCCGCCGGACGACCCGACCCGGCGGATCATCCGCAACGACGCGCCCTACATCCGGCAGTCCGTCGAGGCGAGCCTGAGCCGGCTGGACGTCGACGTCATCGACCTCTACTACATGCACCGGCGCGATGTGAACGTGCCGATCGAGGACACCGTCGGCGTGATGGCCGAACTGGTGCGCGAGGGCAAGGTCAAGCAGCTGGGCCTGAGCGAGGTGACGGCCGCCGAACTGCGCGCGGCCCAGGAGGTCCACCCCATCGCCGCGGTGCAGTCGGAGTGGTCGCTGTTCAGCCGCGACATCGAGGCCCAGGTGGTCCCGGCGGCACGTGAACTGGGCGTGACCCTGGTCGCGTACTCCCCGCTCGGCCGGGGGTTCCTCACCGGCTCCTTCGCCGACGCCGACCAGGACCTCACCGCCGACGACTTCCGCCGTCAGCAGCCCCGCTTCACCGGCGACAACGCCGCCGCCAACGGGGCACTCCTGGACCCGATCCGCGCGATCGCGCAGGCCCACGGGGCGACGCCCGGCCAGATCGCGCTGGCCTGGGTCCAGCAGCAGTCCCGGGTCCACGGCCTGTCGGTCGTCCCGATCCCGGGCACCCGCAAGCCCACCCGGGTCGAGGAGAACACGGCGGCCACGGCCGTCGAACTGACGCCGGAGGAACTGGCGTCGCTGGAGCCCATCGCGGGCAAGGTGGCGGGCGACCGTTACCCGGACATGAGGTTCACCTCCGCCGGACGCGAGTGAGAGCCGGGGCCCGCCCGTTCGGGTCGGGCCCTAGAGCTCGGCCAGCAACTCGGCCTTCTTGGCGGAGAACTCCTCGTCGGTGACCAGCCCGGCCAGGTGCAGCTCCCCGAGGTGGCGGATCCGCTCGGCGATGTCGGCGGGGTCCCGGCGCGGCGCGACCACGGCCGCTGCCGGGACGGCCGCCGCCTGGACCGCCGCCGCGGATCCGCGCCCGCGGACCGCCGCGAGGACCGCCGCCGCGAACGGCAGCGACTCGTGCACCGGCCCGTACCCCAGCCCGAAGACGACGGTCGCCGGATCCTGGTCGGCCTGGGCCGGAGCGGCCTCGCCGCGCAGCAGCCGCAGATGCCCCTCGAACACCTCGGGCGACCGCCACTCGACCCCGGTCAGCGCGGACACGGCGAAGCTCTGGTCGCCGGCCTTCCACTTCGCCGACGACGCGCCCGTCCAGAACCACCGGAACCGCACGGTGCGCCCGTCGAACGAGGCCTTTCCGTCGTACGCCTTGAACGACAGCGGCGCCTCGGGCGCGTCCACGAGGAACCGTTCCGCCGGCCCGGAGTCGGTCAGCCGCGCCCGCAGCTCGTCGGCGTAGTACTCGGCGAGCGTCTCCCGTTCGGCGGGCAGCACCAGCCGGTACGGGTCGCACCCTTCCTTGAGCTGTCCCGCGGCCGCCTCCATCAACGGGTCGGCTCCCGGCCTCGGCTCCGCCTGGAGCACGACCGTTCCGCGCTTGCCGGCGGTCAGGGTCACCCGACCGATGGCCGCCAGCGGAATCCGGCGCTCGCCCAGTGCCGACAGCAGCTTGGGCGTGCGCAGCCCCCGTTCGTAGCGGATGAGGACGGAGTCGGACTCGAACTCCCAGGCGGCATGAAATCCGGCCAGTACGTCACCCATGCGGCTCATCGTATGCGGGACACCCATTCTTCGTCCCCTCCCCGCGCGCGCCGCAATTCCTGCGTCTCTACGCGCGTCCGGCCTCTGTCGTATCGGACAAACCCGCCGTGCAGGCGGCATCATCGTGGGCGCACTCCACCGAGCGGTACGCGCCAGTGCCGATCTCGGCGAAGTTGCGCAGGCTGTCCGTACCCGGTTCGAAGTAGCCGCCGTGGCCCTTGGCCTCCCGCGCCGACAGCACCCGCGCGCCGAACTCCCGCGCCATCGGGTCCTCGCCGTGTCCGAGACCGCCGACCTCCAGGTGCGGCACGTCCTGCACCCAGTCGTCGGCGTCCCGCATCGCCCACACCCGGGCGTCGGTGTCGAGCTGGGCCGCGTTCTCCACCCGCATCCCGGGGCTGCCGGCCACCGCGATGTCGGCCACCCGGTCCGGCATGGAGTGCGCGGCGACCCCGCACACCACCGAGCCGTAGCTGTGGCAGAACATCGAGACGGGCGCGCTGCCCGGCAGGGCGGTCAGCAGGGCGTTCAGCCGGACGGCGCCGCTCTCGGCGCGCATCGCGGTGGCCGAGTCGATGCCGAGGCCGTCGGGGGAGGTGTAGTCGGCCCAGGCGATCACGGCCGTGGGCGTCGAGGGGCTCGCCTCGCGCTCGGCCGACCAGAGGGCCTGGGCCATGCCGACCGGCGCCGAGTACTTGCGGTTCGTGCGCTGGAAGGTGAGCAGGTCGGTGTCGACGCCGGGGACGACGACGGAGATCCGCTCGGCCTTGTCGAGGCTGCCGAACACCTCGGCGACCCGGCCGGAGCCCTCCGGATCGAAGGCGAGGATCTGCCGGTCGGTGGTGCTCATCGACTCGTAGCGGTGCATGCGCCGGCCGGCCAGCTGCTGCCCCGAGGACGTGAGCCGGCTGTCGTGCATGCGGGTGCGCTCGAGCCGGATCTGCTGGAGCAGGGCCACCCGGTTGGCGCGGTAGCGCAGTTCGGCGGGGGCGCCGTTCATGTTGCCCACCGCGAGCGGGTAGTCGTGCACGAGCACGGCGCGCTGCGGGGCGGTCAGCGAGGCGAAGAAGCGGGCGAGCCGGGCGGGGGCGGAGCCGGGGTCCGGCAACCGGTGCCCGGCCAGCACGCCGTGCTCCCACTCCGAGCGCGAGGTCTGCAGCGCGGTGGTCTCCCGCTGGTGGCGCAGGGCCGTCCAGCCGGTGGTCGCCAGCATCACGAACACCACGGCCAGGGCGGCCAGTGCGCGCCAGACGTTGAGTTGCGGGGAGGTGTCGAAGGAAGTCACTGAAAGGACACACTAGGAGAACGAGAGGGTCTCGGGTGACCCAAGTGACGGGGATCACGTTTCAGCGGACGTGGCAAGGGTCATAAAGGCCTTTAGGCCTCTATGTCCGCCAGCCCTCGCGTATGTCCGTCAGGCCTCGCGCCAGTCGCCCAGCAGGGCGGGACCCACCCCGTCGAGATACAGGGAAGTCAGCGCGCGGATCCGGTCCAGGCTGAAGTCCGCGCCGGTGGACCACTGCCGTTCCGTCACCCGCATCACCCCGCTGAACACGGCCACCGCCAGCCGCGGCCGCGGATCGGCGTCCACGTCGAGTCCCTCACGCTCGGCGATCACCCGCGCGAGGTCCTCCTCCACCTCCACCGAGCGTCGCAGATGCGCGGCGAGCAGCACCGGCGTCGACTCGATCACCCGGTACATGCGCAGATACAGCTCCACGGGTACGACGGACTCGACGACCTCGTTGATCGAGTACCAGCCGTCCAGTACCGCCTGGCGCAGCGCCTCGAGCGGCGGCTCGTGCGGGGGGCGTGCGCGCACCGCCTCGACGAACCGCTCCACCGTCATCTCCACCAGGGCGAGCGCGGCCTCGTCCTTCCCGGCGAAATAGCGGAAGAAGGTGCGCTGCGAGACGTCGACGGCGGCGGCGATCTCGTCGACGGTGGTCCCGTCGTAGCCCTGCGAGGTGAACAGCTCCACGGCGGCGCGCAGCAGCGCGTCCCGGGTGCGCTGTTTCTTGCGCTCACGCAGAGTTTCCATGATGTGTCAGTTACCGACTTCTGAACTCGTTTGTCAATTGTCAGCGGCTGTCACTAACCTCGAACGCATGACCAGTCAGACCACCATCGACGCGACGGGACCGGGCGGGACACCGGCGGACCCGTCGGACGGACCGCCCGCCAAGGGGCTGCGCGGCCACCCGTGGTTCACCCTCATCACCGTCGCCGTCGGCGTCATGATGGTGGCCCTCGACGGCACCATCGTGGCCATCGCCAACCCGGCCATCGCCAGCGACCTGGGCGCCACCTTCGCCGAGGTCCAGTGGATCACCAACGCCTACTTCCTCGCCCTCGCGGTCTCCCTGATCACCGCGGGCAAGCTCGGTGACCGCTTCGGCCACCGCCAGACGTTCCTGATAGGCGTCGTCGGCTTCGCGGCCGCCTCCGGCGCGATCGGCCTCTCCGACAGCATTGCGCTGGTCGTCACCTTCCGCGTCTTCCAGGGACTGTTCGGCGCCCTGCTGATGCCGGCCGCGCTGGGTCTGCTGCGCGCGACCTTCCCGGCCGAGAAGCTCAACATGGCCATCGGCCTGTGGGGCATGGTCATCGGCGCGTCCACCGCCGGCGGCCCGATCCTCGGCGGTGTCCTCGTCGAGCACGTCAACTGGCAGTCGGTGTTCTTCATCAACGTGCCGGTCGGCGCCCTCGCCCTGGTCCTGGGCGTGGTGATCCTGCTCGACCACCGCGCCGAGAACGCCCCGCGCTCCTTCGACCTGCTCGGCATCGCCTTCCTCTCCGGCGCGATGTTCTGCCTGGTCTGGGCCCTGATCAAGGCGCCGACCTGGGGCTGGGCCGACGGCCTGACCTGGGCGTTCCTGGTCGGCTCCGCGGTGCTCTTCGCGGCCTTCGCCTTCTGGGAGACGAAGGTGAAGGAGCCGCTCATCCCGCTGGCCCTGTTCCGCTCGGTCCCGCTGTCGGCGGGTGTGGTCCTCATGGTCCTGATGGCGATCGCCTTCATGGGCGGCCTGTTCTTCGTGACGTTCTACCTCCAGAACGTGCACGGCATGAGCCCGATCGACGCGGGCCTGCACCTGCTTCCGCTGACCGGCATGATGATCGTCGGCTCCCCGCTCGCGGGCGCGGCGATCACCAAGCTCGGCCCGCGCATCCCGCTGGCGGGCGGTATGGCCGCCACCGCGATCGCCATGTACGGCATGTCCACGCTGGAGACGGACACCGGCAGCGGTCTCATGTCGATCTGGTTCGCCCTGCTGGGCTTCGGTCTCGCCCCCGTCATGGTCGGCGCGACGGAGGTCATCGTGGGCAACGCCCCCATGGAGCTGTCCGGCGTCGCGGGCGGCCTCCAGCAGGCGGCCATGCAGATCGGCGGCAGCCTCGGTACGGCCGTCCTGGGTGCCGTGATGGCCTCCAAGGTGGACGGTGACCTGCCCGCCAACTGGAAGGGCGCGGGCCTGCCCGAGCTCACCCCCGCCCAGCTGGACCAGGCCTCCGAGGCGGTCCAGGTCGGCGTGGCACCGGTGGCCAAGGGCACCCCCGAAGCGATCGCCGCGAAGATCACGGACGTCGCCCACGACACGTTCATCTCCGGGATGAGCCTCGCCTCGCTGGTCGCCGCCGGGGTCGCGGTCGTCGCCGTGTTCGTCGCGCTGCTCACCAAGCGGGGCGAGAACGCGGAAGCGGGCGCGGGCGTGGGTCATATCTGACGGAACTTCAACAACTTTCCCCTATCAGGGTGACAACGCTAAAGGTTCCTCGCATCCGGCACGCGCCGCAGGTCACAGTTAGTCAAGTCCTCCGGATGGGAGGACGGCCAGGGCCGCGGCGCGCTGCCGGAGGGGGACAGCGCGCCGACTGCCCGGCAACTGCGGGGAATGTTCCGCGTGTCGCGGGTACCCGAAGAACAACACATCCCCGGAATCCAGGGAGTTGTTCGATGGCCGGCTTCGGAAACGGCACGCGCAGGTACCCCCGCTCACGTGGCCGCATGGGGTCACGGACCGGGCCGGATCGCGCGACGCTCGGCATCGTCGGCCTCGTCTGCGCGGTCGCCGGATTCTTCGCGCTCGGGATCATCCTCGGCCCGGCGGCGATCGTCTGCGGCTGGCTGGCCATGGGCCGCAGCTGGGCGGGTTCCCGTCCGGTACCGGCCCTGGTCGCCGTCGCCCTCGGCGCGATCGACACCCTGCTGGCACTCATCTGGCTGACGGGAGCGACCGGCACGGGCAACGGGCTGCTGTAGCGCGGCCCCACGCCCCGCGGCCTACCGGGACGGCTGGTGGGTCGGCACGGCGGGCGGGGACCCGGGGCGCAGCGGCCCTTCGGTCCCGTCCCGCAGGGTCCCCTCGGGTCCGGTCCGCAGTGGCCCCTCGGGCCCGTCCCGCAGGGCCGCCACTTCCGCCCGCAGCGCCCGTACCTCATGCGTCAGGGCCAGGATCGCCTCCGTCTGGGCGCGTTCCTCGACGTCGTCCTTGTCGAACCGGGCGATGAACCACGCGGCGATGTTCGCGGTCACGACACCGAGCAGCGCGATCCCGGAGAGCATCAGCCCGACGGCGATGATCCGGCCCAGTCCGGTGGTCGGCGCGTGGTCCCCGTACCCCACGGTCGTCATCGTCGTGAACGACCACCACAGCGCGTCACCCAGCGTGCGGATGTTCCCGTCCGGCGACTCCCGCTCCACCGAGAGCACGGCGAGCGACCCGAACATCAGCAGCCCGACGACCGCCCCCACGACATACGTCGTCATCCGGATCTGCGAGGCCATCCGCGCCCGCCGCCCCACCAGCAGCAGTGTCGAGACCAGCCGCAGCAGCTTGAGCTGCTGCGCCAGCGGCAGCAACACCGCGCACAGGTCCAGCCAGTGCGTGCGCACGAACCGTCGCCGGTCGGACGTCAGCGCCAGCCGGACCACGTAGTCCACGGCGAACGCGCCCCACACCACCCACTCGACCGCGCCGCAGGCGGTGGTCAGCGTGTGGTCGGCCGAGGTGTCCACGATCGGCACGGCGTAGGCGACGGCGAACACCACGGCGAGGCCCAGCAGCGGGCGCTGGGTCCGGAGCTCCCACCGGCTCTGCGCCGATTGTTCTTGCATGCCCGCATCGTAAAGAACGAGTAAGGGGTGGTGAAGCCGCGGCTCCACCACCCCTTCGCACGCCTGGCGCTACGCGTCGCCTCCGGCCGCCCCCGGGTCCGCCGCCGACACGTCCAGCAGCTGGTACCGGTCGATGGCCTGCTTCAGCAGCGACCGGTCGACCTTGCCCTCCTTGGCCAGCTCGGTCAGCACCCCCACCACGATCGACTGCGCGTCGATGTGGAAGAAGCGGCGAGCCGCTCCCCGGGTGTCCGCGAAGCCGAAGCCGTCCGCGCCCAGCGACTGGTAGGTGCCCGGCACCCAGCGCGCGATCTGGTCGGGGACCGACCGCATCCAGTCCGAGACGGCCACGAACGGCCCCTCGGCCCCGGCCAGCTTCCGCGTCACGTACGGCACCCGCTGCTCCTCCTCCGGGTGCAGCAGGTTGTGCCGCTCGACCTCGACGGCCTCGCGCCGCAGCTCGTTCCAGGAGGTGGCGGACCAGACGTCCGCCTTGACGTTCCAGTCCTCGGCGAGGATCTTCTGCGCCTCGACCGCCCAGGGGACGGCCACACCGGACGCGAGGATCTGCGCCGGGATCGACCCCGAGGTGCCCTCGCTGAAGCGGTGGACGCCCTTGAGGATGCCCTCGACGTCCACGTCGTCCGGCTCGGCCGGGTGCTGGATCGGCTCGTTGTAGACGGTCAGGTAGTAGAAGACGTCCTCACCGTGCGGGTGCTCGGCGGAACTGCCGTACATCCTGCGCAGACCGTCCCGCACGATGTGCGCGATCTCGAAGCCGAACGCCGGGTCGTAGGCGACACAGCCCGGGTTCGTCGAGGCGAGCAGCTGCGAATGGCCGTCCGCGTGCTGGAGGCCCTCGCCGGTCAGGGTCGTCCGGCCGGCGGTCGCACCCAGCACGAAACCGCGCGCCAGCTGGTCCGACATCTGCCAGAACTGGTCGCCGGTGCGCTGGAAACCGAACATCGAGTAGAAGACGTAGACCGGGATCAGCGGCTCGCCGTGGGTGGCGTACGCCGAGCCCGCCGCGATCAGGGACGCCGTACAGCCGGCCTCCGAGATGCCGTCGTGCAGCATCTGCCCGGTCGGCGACTCCTTGTAGGCGAGCAGCAGATCCCGGTCCACCGCCTCGTACTGCTGGCCGAGCGGGTTGTAGATCTTCGCGCTCGGGAAGAAGGAGTCCATGCCGAACGTGCGGTACTCGTCCGGCGCGATCAGCACGAAGCGCTTGCCGAGCTCCTTGTCCCGCATGAGGTCCTTGAGGAGCCGCACAAAGGCCATGGTCGTCGCGATGGACTGCTGACCCGAGCCCTTCTTCACACTCGCGTACGTCTTGTCGTCCGGCAGCGCGAGCGGCTTCGAGCGCACGACACGGGTCGGGACGTAACCGCCGAGACCCTTGCGGCGGTCGTGCATGTACTGGATCTCCTCCGAGTTCCGCCCGGGGTGGAAGTACGGCGGGAGGCCGCCCTCCAGCTCCTTGTCGGAGATCGGCAGGTGCAGCCGGTCGCGGAAGCCCTTGAGGTCGGAGACCGTCAGCTTCTTCATCTGGTGCGTGGCGTTGCGGCCCTCGAAGTTCGGCCCCAGCGTCCAGCCCTTGACCGTCTTGGCCAGGATGACCGTCGGCTGGCCGGTGTGCTCCACGGCCGCCTTGAACGCCGCGTAGATCTTCCGGTGGTCGTGACCGCCGCGGCCCAGGTGCAGGATCTGGTCGTCGGTCATGCCCTCGACCATCGCGCGCAGCCGCTGGTCGTCGCCGAAGAAGTGGTCGCGGATGTAGGCGCCGGACTCGGTGGCGTAGGTCTGGTACTGGCCGTCCGGCGTCGTGTTCATCCGGTTGACGAGGGTGCCGTCGCGGTCCTGGGCGAGCAGCGGGTCCCAGGAGCGGTCCCAGATCAGCTTGATCACGTTCCAGCCGGCGCCCCGGAAGACCGACTCCAGTTCCTGGATGACCTTGCCGTTGCCGCGCACCGGCCCGTCCAGGCGCTGGAGGTTGCAGTTGACGACGAAGGTCAGGTTGTCCAGGCCCTCACGTGCGGCGATGGTCAGCTGGCCGAGCGACTCCGGCTCGTCCATCTCGCCGTCGCCGAGGAACGCCCACACATGCGACTTCGACGTGTCGGCGATCCCGCGCGCGTGCATGTAGCGGTTCATCCGCGCCTGGTAGATCGCGCCGATCGGGCCGAGACCCATCGACACGGTCGGGAACTCCCAGAAGTCCGGCATCAGACGCGGGTGCGGATACGAGGACAGCCCGTCCGGCGCCTTCGACTTCTCCTGGCGGAACGCGTCCAGGTTCTGTTCGCTCAGCCGGTCGAGCAGGAACGCGCGCGCGTAGATGCCCGGGGAGGCGTGCCCCTGGAAGAAGACCTGGTCGCCGCCGTCGCCCTCGTCCTTGCCGCGGAAGAAGTGGTTGAAGCCGACGTCGTAGAGGGACGCGGAGGAGGCGAAGGTGGCGATGTGACCGCCCACCCCGATGCCCGGCCGCTGAGCCCTGGACACCATCACGGCCGCGTTCCAGCGGGTCGCGTTGAGGATCCGGCGCTCGATCTCCTCGTTGCCCGGGAAGAAGGGCTCGGCCCGGGTGGGGATGGTGTTGACGTAGTCCGTGCTGCGCATCTCGGGCACGGCCACACGCTTCTCGCGGGCCCGTTCGATCAGCCGGAGCATCAGATAGCGGGCCCGCTCCCGGCCGCGCTCGTCGATCGCGGCGTCGAGGGAGTCGAGCCACTCCTGGGTTTCCTCGGGGTCGAAGTCAGGAACCTGACTCGGAAGGCCGCCAATGATGATCGGGTTGCGATCGGATCCGGAAGCCACGCTGTTCCTTACCTGTCAGAGGGCTGGGTGGGACGGTGTTTCTCGTTCGCGCCTCGCGGGTGCCTCGCGGGGTGTCTCGCTCACTCTCCAGTGCCTGCACCGCCCCCATCGTGTACCTAGGGGCCGCAAACGTCATCTCTACCCCGAGGTAACCGGCACTCGTTCGAATCTCGTACCCTTGGATGGTTCTCAAATACGCAAACAGGGCAGATAGGTGTGGTGTACGTCACCATCCGTCCGAATCGCGTGCCTGGAGTTGCGTCGACACGGCCAGGATCGTCACCGTTTCGGCGGTCCGAACCGCCGGGTACTTGCGCGATCCGTCCCGTCCGTGTGGACTACGGCCAATGCTTCGCGCACGCGCGTGGCTGAGTAATTCCCCAAAACATGATCAGGAGGCAACCCGTGAGCGCGACCGCGGACCACGCGGAGGAGCGGACCAGCCCTGCCGTCAGGCTGGGTTTCCAGCCCGAGCAGGTGGTCCAGGAGATCGGCTACGACGACGACGTCGACCAGGAGCTCCGCGAGTCCATTGAGGAAGTCATCGGCAGCGATCTGGTGGACGAGGACTACGACGACGTCGCCGACGCCGTGGTGCTCTGGTTCCGCGACGATGACGGAGACCTGACGGATGCGCTGGTGGACGCCACCACGTACATCGAAGAAGGCGGGTCGATCCTCCTCCTGACGCCGAAGACCGGCCGTACGGGATACGTGGAGCCGAGCGACATCTCCGAAGCCTCGACGACTGCGGGTCTGTCGGCCAGCAAGAGCGTCAGCGTGGGCAAGGACTGGAGCGGCAGCCGGCTGGTGACGCCCAAGGCCGCGAAGTCCAAGAAGTGACGTCCAGGGAGTGACGTCCGAAGAAGTGCTGTGAAGTGACGCCGGGCGGGCTGGGTCCTCGTACTCAGCCCGTCCGGCGGCCTTCGGTGGTCGCTGCGTAGGGTGGACTCACCCAGACAGCCCCACCGAAGGGACAACCAGGCGATGGCGATCCAGGTCGGCGACAAGGCCCCCGACTTCGAGCTCAAGGACAACCACGGCCGGGCCGTGAAGCTCTCCGACTTCCGCGGGGGCGAGAACCCCAAGAACGTCGTCCTGCTCTTCTACCCCTTCGCCTTCACCGGCGTGTGCACCGGCGAGCTGTGCGAGGTGCGCGACAACCTGCCGAAGTTCGCCGACCGGGACACCCAGGTGCTCGCCGTCTCCAACGACTCCATCCACACCCTGCGCGTCTTCGCCGAGCAGGAGGGCCTGGAGTACCCGCTGCTCAGCGACTTCTGGCCGCACGGTGAGGTCAGCCGCGCCTACGGCGTCTTCGCCGAGGACAAGGGCTGCGCGGTGCGCGGCACCTTCGTCATCGACAAGGAGGGCCTGGTGCGCTGGACCGTCGTCAACGCGCTGCCGGACGCCCGGGACCTCGGCGAGTACGTCGCCGCGCTCGACACCCTGTGATTCTTCGGCTCCAGGGCCTGCGTGGGGCGGGAACCCGTCACTAGGATCGACTCGTTGATCCGATATCCGACGTACCAGGGGCTCCCCGCCCCAGGACACCAATGGAGGACTTGTGGGAGTCAGCCTCAGCAAGGGCGGCAACGTATCGCTGACCAAGGAGGCCCCGGGCCTGACCGCGGTCATCGTCGGTCTGGGGTGGGACGTCCGCACCACGACCGGCACCGACTTCGACCTGGACGCCAGCGCACTGCTGCTGGACAGCTCCGGCAAGGTCGGCAGCGACGCCAATTTCGTGTTCTTCAACAACCTCAAGAGCCCCGACGGCTCGGTCGAGCACACCGGTGACAACACCACCGGTGAGGGCGAGGGCGACGACGAGGCGATCAAGGTCAACCTCGCCGGGGTCCCGGCCGAGATCGAGAAGATCGTCTTCCCGGTGTCGATCTACGACGCCGAGAACCGGCAGCAGTCCTTCGGTCAGGTCCGCAACGCGTTCATCCGCGTCGTGAACCAGGCCGGCGGCGCCGAGATCGCCCGCTACGACCTCAGCGAGGACGCGTCGACCGAGACCGCGATGGTCTTCGGTGAGCTGTACCGGCACGGTGCGGAGTGGAAGTTCCGGGCCATCGGACAGGGCTACGCGTCGGGTCTGCGCGGTATCGCGCAGGACTTCGGCGTCAACGTCTGAGCCACCCGCAGCAACCGAAGGTCCGACCGTCCGGCGCCGCACCGTTTACGGGCGGCGCCGGACGTGCAGGACAACCGAAGAGGAAGCACCTGAGCACCACCTAGGGGAGGACCAGCAATCATGGGCGTCACGCTCGCCAAGGGAGGCAATGTCTCCCTGTCCAAGGCCGCGCCGAACCTCACTCAGGTGATGATCGGACTCGGTTGGGACGCGCGCTCCACCACCGGAGCCCCCTTCGACCTCGACGCCAGTGCGCTGCTGTGCAACAGCGGGCGGGTGATGGGGGACGAGTGGTTCGTCTTCTACAACCAGCTCAAGAGCCCGGACGGCTCGGTGGAGCACACCGGCGACAACCTCACCGGTGAGGGCGAAGGCGACGACGAGTCGCTCCTGGTGGACCTCTCCAAGGTGCCACCCCAGTGCGACAAGATCGTCTTCCCGGTCTCCATCCACATGGCCGACGAGCGGGGGCAGACCTTCGGCCAGGTCTCCAACGCCTTCATCCGTGTCGTCAACCAGGCCGACGGACAGGAACTCGCCCGCTACGACCTCAGCGAGGACGCGAGCACGGAGACCGCGATGATCTTCGGCGAGCTCTATCGCTACCAGGGCGAATGGAAGTTCAGGGCGGTGGGGCAGGGGTACGCGTCGGGGTTGCGGGGCATCGCTCTAGACTTCGGAGTCAACGTTTCGTAAAACCGAGTACGGCGCGGGGGAGAACCACCCCCAAGCTTCGCTTGGGGGGACCCCCAGACACGATTGGGTAGCCAGTGCTTCTGAAAACCTTCGGCTGGTCGTTCGCGGTCACCGCGCTCGGCCTGGTCGCAGCGGTCTTCTACGGGGGGTGGGAGGCCTTCGGCATCGTGGCGATCCTCTCCGTCCTCGAGATCTCGCTGTCCTTCGACAACGCGGTGGTCAACGCCGGGATCCTGAAGAAGATGAGTGCCTTCTGGCAGAAAATCTTCCTCACGATCGGTGTTCTCATCGCCGTCTTCGGCATGCGGCTGGTCTTCCCCGTCGTGATCGTCGCCATCAGCGCCAAGATCGGCCCGATCGACGCCGTCGACCTCGCGCTCAACGACAAGGACCAGTACCAGCAGCTGGTCACCGACGCCCACCCGTCGATCGCGGCCTTCGGTGGCATGTTCCTGCTGATGATCTTCCTGGACTTCATCTTCGAGGACCGTGACATCCAGTGGCTGCGCTGGATCGAGCGCCCGCTGGCCAAGCTCGGCAAGGTCGACATGCTGTCGGTCTGCATCGCGCTGATCGTCCTGCTGATCACCTCCTTCACCTTCGCGGCCCACGCCCACCAGCACGGCGGCGCGCACGCCGACAAGGCGGAGACGGTGCTGATCTCCGGCATCGCCGGTCTGATCACGTACATGGTCGTCGGCGGGCTCTCCGGCTACTTCGAGGACAAGCTCGAGGAAGAGGAGGAACGCGAGCACGAGGAGGAGGAAGAGGCCGCGCGCACCGGCAAGAAGCGGTCGCCGGTCGTCCTGGCCGGTCAGGCCGCGTTCTTCATGTTCCTCTACCTCGAGGTCCTCGACGCGTCCTTCTCCTTCGACGGCGTGATCGGCGCCTTCGCCATCACCAACGACATCGTGCTGATGGCGCTGGGTCTGGGCATCGGCGCGATGTACGTCCGTTCGCTGACCGTGTACCTGGTCCGCCAGGGCACCCTCGACGACTACGTCTACCTCGAGCACGGCGCGCACTACGCGATCGGCGCCCTCGCCGTGATCCTCATGGTCACCATCCAGTACCAGATCAACGAGGTCATCACCGGCCTCGTCGGTGTCGTCCTGATCGGGTGGTCGTTCCTGTCCTCCGTGCGCCGCAACCGCGCATTGGCGGCGGCCGAGGGAAAAGCCCAGGGCTCGGACGAGAAGACTGAGGTCTCGTCCGGGGTGTGATCACCTTTCGAGCGAGGAACGCTCTGAGCGGGGCGGCCGGTGAGGACGAGTCCTCCACCGGCCGCCCCGCCGGTTTTCATCAGTGGACGTGGGGGCGGGAATGGGCATCTTCGACGGGCTCCTGGGCAGCCGGGCCGCCGATTTCGACTCGGGCAACGCGGCCACCAACGCGATCGAACTGACCAAGCGGCATCATCAGGTCTCCCTGACCAAACAGGGTGCCGCGACCGGCAACCTGCGCGTCAACCTGACCTGGCGGATGCGGACGTCCGACATCGGCGGACCGCAGCGGGAGAGCCTGCTGCGGCACCCCTTCAAGGCGCTGCGGCCCCCGGAGGTCGTCGGACACAGCCAGAGCATGGTGAACGTCGACCTCGACCTCGGCTGCCTGTACGAGCTGGCCGACGGGACGAAGGGGGTCGTACAGCCGCTGGGCGGCCTGCTGGGGGACGTGAACGCGGCACCGTACGTGAAGCTGAGCGGGGACGACCGGTTCGGGTCGGCGTCCGGCGAGACGATGTACGTCAACCTCGACCACCGGGAACAGATCAAGCGCCTGCTCGTCTTCGTCTACATCTACGACCAGACGCCGGCGTTCGACCGTACGCACGCGATCGTCACGCTGTACCCGAGCAACGGGCCGCGGATCGAGATAGGCCTCGACGAACGGCACCCGCAGGCCCGGTCCTGCGCGGTGGTGATGATCGAGAACGTGAAGGACGAGCTCATGGTGCGGCGTGAGGTGCGGTTCGTCTACGGGTTCCAGGCGGAACTGGATCGCCTGTACGGCTGGGGACTGACGTGGGGCCGGGGCTACAAGACGAAGGCCGAGAAGTAGCGCCCGAACCCCCGGCGGCTCACCGTCCGACGAACTGAGGGCCCTGCGGGGGGAGCCGGAAGGAGCCGTCCGGATAGCCGTAGCCGTAGGTCGGCAGACTGGCCGGGTAGCCGTACGCCGGCTGCTGCTGGGGGACGGCCGAGGTCGGCTGCTCGGGCGGCAGGGGCTGGGAGAGGCTGGGAGTCTGCGGGGCCGGTTCGGGAGCCGCGGCCGCTGCCTCCTCCGACTCGTCCACCGAGATGCCGAAGTCGGTGGCCAGGCCCTTGAGACCGTTGGAGTAGCCCTCGCCCAGGGCGCGGAACTTCCAGCCCTCGCCGCGCCGGTACAGCTCGCCGCAGATCAGCGCCGTCTCCTCGCCCGTCTCGGGGCGGATGTCGAACGTGGCCAGCGGCTCGCCGTCGGCTGCCGCGTCGTACAGCACGATGGTGAGGGAACGTACGCGGTCGAACGTCACGCCGTCCGCCGAAGCGACCAGCAGAATCTGGCCGACGCCGGACTCGACACCGGACAGATCTGTCTGGATGGTGTCCGTGAGGCCCTCGGCGACGCGCTTCTTGCCGAGCCGCCACACCTTCCCGGAAGGGTGCCGGGGCTGGTTGTAGAACACGAAGTCCTCGTCGGAGCGCACACGGCCGTCGAGGCCGAGGAGCAGCGCCGAGGCGTCGACGTCCGGGACCCCCTGCCCGGGGGTCCAGCGCAGCACGGCGCGTACCGTGGTGGCTTTCAGCGGGACGTTCGACCCCTTCAGCATCGCGTGCGTCATGCGGTCATCCTGCCTTCTCGGGCCTGCTCACGACAACGCGGGGTACACGGCAAGTCTCATCCGCGAGTTACCTGAAATTCATGCCGGGTGGGAACCTCTGACATGGATCCCTACGTACTATTACCGGCCACCTCATACCGAATCCACAGAGTTACCTTGCACCACGGGGGAGATTTATGCGTCATTTCGGGCACCTCGCCCCTGAGGTGCGACAGCGCCTCTTCTACCGGGAGCCGTGCGTCTTCGACACCGACTCGCCGGCCAGGCTGCTCTCCGCGGCCCTGGGCGCCACGCTGTACAGCCCGGCCACCCGGCCCCGGCTGGCGGACGACATCGTCAAGCAGACCGGGCGCGGCGTGGTGTCGATGGTGCTGTGCCTGGAGGACTCCATCGGAGACGAGGACGTCGAGGCCGGTGAGGAGAACCTGGTCCGGCAGTTCGCCGATCTGGCCGGGCGCAGGGCCACGGAGGGCGCGGAGCTGCCGCTGCTCTTCATCCGGGTGCGGACGCCCGAGCAGATCCCCGACCTGGTCCGGCGGCTCGGGTCCACCGTGGGGCTGCTCAGCGGGTTCGTCTTCCCCAAGTTCACCGAGGAGCGGGGCATCCCCTTCCTGGAGGCGCTGGCGGGCGCCGAGACGGCGAGCGGACGGCGGCTGTTCGGCATGCCCGTCCTGGAGACGCCCGAGCTGATGTACCGCGAGTCGCGGGTGGACGCCCTGGAGGGCATCGCCCGCGCCGTCGACAAGTACCGCAGCCGGGTCCTCGCGCTGCGCCTCGGCGTGACGGACTTCTGCTCCTCGTACGGGCTGCGCAGAGCGCCCGACATGACCGCCTACGACGTCCAGATCGTCGCCTCGGTGATCGCCGACGTGGTGAACATGCTGGGCCGGGCCGACGGCACCGGGTTCACGGTGACCGGTCCGGTGTGGGAGTACTTCCGGGTTCCCGAGCGCATGTTCAAGCCGATGTTGCGGCACAGTCCCTTCCTGGAGGGGCAGGCCGTCGAGCTGCGCGAGAAGCTGATAGAGCACGCGATGGACGGGCTGCTGCGCGAGATCTCCCTGGATCACGCCAACGGTCTGCTGGGCAAGACCTGCATCCACCCCTCGCATGTGCCGGCCGTGCACGCGCTGTCCGTCGTCAGTCACGAGGAGTACAGCGACGCGGCGGACATCCTGCGGCCGGAACGCGGCGGCGGGGGTGTGCTGCGGTCGCAGTACACGAACAAGATGAACGAGGTGAAGCCGCACCGCGCCTGGGCCGAGCGCACCATGCTCCGCGCCGAGGTCTTCGGTGTCGCGCACGAGGACGTCAGCTTCGTCGACCTGCTCGCCGCCGGAATACCCGGCTGAAGAACCACCTCACTCACAAGGGACGCATGAACAACGCAGTGAACAACGGGGACGACGGGATCTGGTCCGGGACGTGGGTCGCCGAGCGGCTCGGTGTCGAGCTGGTGGGCGACGACGCGCTGACGGGCCTGCTGGGGCTGGCCCTGCGCCGCAACCCCAAGCGGGCGCATCTGCTGGTCTCCAACGTCCTGGGCAAGCACGTCCCGCAGTCGCCGTCCGTGGTGCACGGCCACGGGTTCGCCCTCGGCCGCCGGGTGCGTGAGCTGCTCGGCGCCGAGGAGACGGCCGAGGCGGTCGTCCTCGGCTACGCGGAGACCGCCACCGGCCTCGGCCACGCGGTCGCCGACGGCCTCGGCACCGCCCCCTACCTGCACTCCACCCGCCGCCCGGTCGCCGGGGTGGCCCAGGCGGGCGGCTTCGAGGAGTCCCACTCGCACGCGACCTCGCACCTGCTGCTGCCGGAGGACCCGGCGCTGCTGGTCGGGGACGGGCCGCTGGTCCTGGTCGACGACGAGTTCTCCACCGGCAACACGGTCCTGAACACCATCCGGGCCCTGCACGAGCGCTATCCGCGGCGGCGCTACGTCGTCGTCGCCCTCGTCGACATGCGGTCGGCGGCGGACGCGGGCCGTCTGGACGACTTCGCCCGCGAGATCGGCGCCCGTGTCGACCTGGTCACCGCCGCCTCGGGGACGGTACGGCTCCCTGCGGGAGTGCTGGAGAAGGGCCAGGAGCTGGTCGCCCGCTACGAGGCTGCGGGTGTCGCGAGCGGTGATCGGTCGGCTGCGGGTGCGCGGGGAACCGCGCGACAAGCTTCGACGGACCCGCACCCGGAAGACGACCGCACCGGGCAGACGCGGCCCCGCGGCCGCACAACCCGTGTGGACCTGCACTGGCCCCGCGGCCTCCCCGACGGCGGTCGGCACGGGTTCACACCCAAGCACCGGGCCCGGCTGGAGACCGCCCTCCCCGCCATGACGGCCCGTCTCGCCGAGGCGATACCCGAGGACGCCTCACGCGTCCTCGTCCTCGGTTTCGAGGAGCTGATGTACGCGCCGCTCAGGCTGGCCCGCGAGCTGGAGCAGGTGGTGGCCGCCGAGGTGCGCTACTCGACCACCACCCGCTCGCCCGTCCTCGCCGTCGACGACCCCGGCTACGCGATACGCAGCCGAATCGTTTTCCCCGCGCACGACGACCCGGCCGACGGCCCCGGCGAGCGTTATGCCTATAACGTCGCGGGCAGTGGCTTCGACGCCGTCGTCGCCGTCGTGGACTCCGTGGCCGACACCCGGGAGCTGCACGCTCCCGACGGTCTCCTGTCCCAGCTCGCCGCGCACACCCCGCACGTCGTCCTCGCGGTCGTGCCGTCGTACGTCCCCGAGCCGCTGTACGCAGCCGCCTTGTCGGAAGAGAGACCCGCCATGCTGCCCGAGCCCCTCCGCGGCCCCGCCTTCTCCTCGTACCCGCCCGAGGAGGTCGGCTGGCTGCTCCAGGACCTCTCGGACGTGACGCTGGAGGCGCCGACCGAGGAGCGGGAGGAGGCCATCCAGAGCGGCGGCGCGCACTACGCCGAGTCGCTGCCCGTCGAGTACCAGCCCAGCGAGCAGTACCAGGAGCTGTTCCACGCGGCGCTGGAGACGTCGGCGGCGCGGATCGCGCAGGCCGTGGGCGTGGTCACGGAGACGGTGATCGCCGAGCGCTCCCCCCGGCCCGTGCTCGTCTCGCTCGCCCGGGCCGGCACCCCGGTCGGTGTGCTGATGCGCCGCTGGGCGCAGTTCCGGCACGGCCTCGACCTGCCGCACTACGCCGTGTCGATCGTGCGCGGCCGGGGCATCGACGCCAACGCGCTGCGCTGGCTGGCCGCCCACCACGACCCGCGTGACGTGGTGTTCGTCGACGGCTGGACCGGCAAGGGCGCGATCACCCGGGAACTGGCCGCGGCGATCGAGGAGTTCGAGGCGGGCGGCGGTGCGGCCGGCTTCGACGCGGAGATCGCGGTGCTGGCCGACCCGGGCTCGTGCGTGCGGACGTACGGCACCCGCGACGACTTCCTGATCCCGTCCGCCTGCCTCAACTCGACCGTCTCGGGGCTCATCTCGCGGACCGTGCTGCGGGCCGACCTGGTCGGGCCGAACGACTTCCACGGCGCGAAGTTCTACCGCGAGCTCGCCGGCACCGACGTCTCGGTGGCCTTCCTGGACGCCGTCGCCGCCCGCTTCCCCGAGGTCGCGGACGCGGTCGGCGGCGCGGTGAAGGAGCTGCTGGCCAGTGACCGCACGCCGAGCTGGGAGGGCTGGCGGGCCGTCGAGCGGATCAGCGAGGAGTACGGCATCCACGATGTGAACCTGGTCAAGCCGGGGGTCGGCGAGACCACCCGGGTGCTGCTGCGCCGGGTGCCGTGGAAGATCCTGGCGCGGGCCGGCGCGGGCGCCGACCTGGACCACGTACGGCTGCTCGCCGGACAGCGAGGGGTGCCCGTCGAGGAGGTCGGCGACCTGCCGTACACCTGCGTGGGGCTGATCCACCCGCAGTTCACCCGGGGCGCGACCGGTGCCGACGGCAAGGCGGTGACGGTCTGATGCCGGTTCTGGTGGCGAGCGATCTCGACCGTACGCTCATCTACTCGGCGGCCGCCCTGGCGCTGACCATGCCGGACGCGCGGGCGCCGCGGCTGCTGTGCGTGGAGGTGCACGAGGCCAGGCCGCTGTCGTTCATGACGGAGACGTCGGCGCAGCTGCTGACCGACCTGGGCGACCGGGCGGTGTTCGTGCCGACGACCACCCGGACGCGCAAGCAGTACCAGCGCATCAACCTGCCGGGCCCGGCGCCGAAGTACGCGATCTGCGCGAACGGCGGCCATCTGCTGGTCGACGGCGCGACGGACCAGGACTGGCACGGACGCGTGCTGGCCAGGCTGGCCGAAGAGTGCGCGCCGCTCGCGGAGGTGGAGGAGTACCTGGCGAAGACGGCGGACCCGTTCTGGCTGCGCAAGCAGCGGGTCGCCGAGGACCTGTTCGCCTATCTCGTCGTGGAGCGCGAGCTGCTGCCCGAGGAGTGGGTGAAGGAGCTGGCGGCCTGGGCGGAGAACCGCGGCTGGACCGTGTCGCTCCAGGGCCGCAAGATCTACGCCGTGCCGAAGCCGCTGACCAAGAGCGCGGCCGTGCGCGAGGTGGCCCGCCGCACCGGCGCGGAACTGACGCTGGCGGCGGGCGACTCGCTGCTCGACGCCGACCTGCTGCTGGTCGCCGACCGGGGCTGGCGTCCCGGGCACGGCGAGCTGGCCGAGGCCGCCTGGACGGCCCCGGCGATCACCGCCCTGCCCGAGCGGGGCGTGCTGGCCGGGGAGCGCATCCTGCGGGAGTTCCTGAAGAACTCCTGAGAATTCGCCGGGCGGCGGTCAGCCGCAGCAACCGCCGCCGCAGCATCCGCCGCCGCCCCCGCCGCCCGCCTTGGGCGCGGGGGCGGACTTCGTGCCGCCCACGGCCACCGTGGAGAGCAGTTTGACGGTGTCGTCGTGGCCCGCGGGGCAGTCGGCGGGGTCGGCGGACCGGGCCATCGGGCGGCTCAGTTCGAAGGTGTCGCCGCAGGTCCGGCAGCGGTACTCGTAGCGAGGCATGGCGTCAGACTAAGCCCCTATGCTCGGACCTGGTGTCAGCAGTTTCGGCTCTGTTCACTTCTGTCGATTTCTTCTGTGGAGAATTTGCGAAGAGCGCTGGTAATTTGAGAGCGCCGCGTTGAACTCCAAGGTCGGGAGGGTTCAAGGTTTGCGGCCGCGTCAACGGCAACCATGTCAGGCCCTCGTAAGTCTGTACGTCTGCCTGCGAGCAATACGGAGTGCGGAGGGAGACGCGTCGTGAGCGAGGCGGGGCAGGGGGACAAGCCCCAACAGCCTGACGAAACCATGCAGTTGAAGGTTCCACCGTCTTTCCGGGCGGACGAGACCATGCAGCTGCGGGTATCGGATATACCGGCGATGCCTGAAATGTCCGAGGGTGACGACGAAGGAAAGCCGCGTTCTTCGAAAAACCGGAGAAAAGCTCCACGCCCTTCCCTCTTTGTACGAATTTCTTCGTTTCTGGGTCCCCGGCTCGCCCCGCTCCTCGCCGTACTGGCCCCGTATGTGGCTCGTGTCACGCCCTACGCCCGCAAGCTCCGCCCGCAGTACCCGCGCCCGGGCCGTACCGACTGGCGGCGCTGGATACCCTCCTGGCGGCAGTGCCTCGGCGGCGTCCTCACGTCCATAGGCCTGAGCGGCATGCTCCTGGTCGTCGCCTACGCGGCCACCGACATCCCGGACAACATCAACTCGTACGCCACCCAGCAGGACAACGTGTACTTCTGGGCCGACGGGACGCCGATGGCCCGCACCGGCTGGGTGCAGCGGCAGGCGATGCCGCTGAAGGACATCCCCGAGGACGTCCGCTGGGCGGTGCTGGCCGCCGAGAACGCCAGCTTCTACAGCGACCCCGGCATCTCCTTCAAGGGCATCAGCCGCGCCCTGTTCCGCACCATCGGCCAGGGCGACACGCAGGGTGGCTCCACGATCACCCAGCAGTACGTCAAGAACGTCTACCTGAACCAGAACCAGACGGTGAGCCGCAAGTTCACCGAGGCCATGATCTCCCTCAAGCTCGACAACCAGATGAGCAAGGACGACATCCTCGAGGGCTACCTCAACACCAGCTGGTTCGGCCGCGGCACCTACGGCATCCAGCGCGCCGCCCAGGCCTACTACGGCAAGGACGTCGGCGAACTCAACGCCAGCGAGGCCGCGTTCCTCGCCTCCCTGCTCAAGGGCGCCGGCCTGTACGACCCGACCCTGAACTCCGCCAACCGCGCCCGGGCCGTGGAGCGCTGGTCGTGGACCCTGGACCGGATGGTCGACATCGGCAAACTGTCGAAGGCCGAGCGCGCCAAGTACACGAAGTTCCCCGAGCCGCTCAAGTCCAACCCGCTGTACGACACCGGTGAGCAGACCGACTACCTGGTGGAACTCGCCTCCCAGTACGCCAAGAAGGCCGGGAAGATCTCCGACAAGGACTTCGACCTCGGCGGCTACCAGATCTACACGACCTTCGACAAGAAGCGCGAGACCCAGCTCACCGACGCCGTCACCAAGGCCCGCAAGGACGCCCTGAAGGACGACCCGAAGAACGCGAAGACCGCCCACTACGGCGCCTCCTCGGTGGCCTCCGACGGGCGGATCCTCGCCGTCTACGGCGGCCCGGACCACCGTACGCAGGGCTACAACGAGTCCAACGCCACCACCGTCTCGGCCGGCAGCGCGTTCCTGCCGTTCGTGTACGCCGCCGGCCTGGAGAACGGGATCCACAAGACCCGCGACGGGGACACCACACCGGTCACCGGGGAGACGCTGTACGACGGCGACGACAAGGTGCCGGTGAAGACGCCCGAGGGGCCCTACTGGGACCGCAGCGGCAAGATGGTGGCCGCCAAGAACGACGACGGCGAGTCGTACGGGCAGATCTCCCTGCACCGGGCGATGGAGCTGTCGGTGAACACACCCTTCATGCAGCTCGGCATGGACGCCGGCCTCGACGTGGTGCGCACCACCGCCGAGAAGTCCGGGCTGCTCTCCTCCAGCATCGGGGCGCAGGTGCCCGCGCTGTCCATGGGCAGCTCCACGCCCAGCGCGATCCGCATGGCGAGCGGCTACTCCACCTTCGCCGCGGGCGGCAAGCACACCGAGCCGTACTCGGTGCGCCTGATCACCAAGAACGGCACCAAGCTCGTCCTGGACACCCCGGCCGTCGACCGCGCCTTCGGCGCCGACGTGGCCGAGGAGGTCAACTCCGCGCTCGCGGACTCCTTCAGCACCGCCCACCCGGACGACGTGCCCGCCTCGCAGGGGAACGCCGCCCGGTCCGGCTCGCTCGGCCAGGTGGCCGGGAAGGCCGGCACCACCCAGGACGACACCGCCGCCTGGTACGTCGGCACGGCCAAGGCCGTGTCCACGGCGGTCGTCGTCTACCGCATCGACCTGAGCAAGAGCCTCCAACCGCTTCCACTGAAGGGCATCGCCGGCACGACCGACGACAGCGTTCCCTACGGCATCTGGTCAGGTGCCATGAGCCCGCTCGGCTGACCACCGAGACGGGCACCCGCATCCCCGAAATCCGGAGAATGATCCGCACATGAAGTCACCGTCGGGCCGCCGCCGCAAGGCTCCGGCAACGCGCCACCCCGCCACCACGCATCCGGGGTTCCTGACGCTGGCGGCGCTCCTCGTCGTCGCGTCCCTGGTGGCCGGCTACCTGGTGCTCAACCGCACGACGAACACCGCGCCGACCGCGTCCTCGGGGGAGAACAAGAAGGCGTCGGCGGGGGCCACCAAGGAGCCGGAGTGGGACGGCAAGACGAAGGTCCTGGGGGACGGCTCCACCTCGTACACCGGACCGCAGACCGGGCAGCTGAAAGCGGTTCCGCTCAAGCCGGGGGAGAAGCCGCCCCAGTTCGTGGTCTTCTCCTGGGACGGCGCGCTCATGGGCGACGACGGTCTCTTCGAGCACTACCGGAAGATGGCCGAGGAGTACAACGCCCACATGACCTTCTTCCTCACCGGCATCTACCTGCTGCCCAAGAGCAAGAAGGACCTGTACTCCCCGCCCCAGCACCCCAAGGGCACGGCGGCCATCAGCTTCCCCACCGACGAGCACATCCGCACCACGCTGGAGCAGCTCGGCGAGGCGTGGAAGGAGGGGAACGAGATCGGCACCCACTTCAACGGCCACTTCTGCGGCGCCAAGGGCGGCGGCGACTGGAGCGTCGAGGAGTGGAAGAGCGAGATCGACCAGTTCTACTCCTTCGTGGAGAACTGGAAGACCAACACCGGCTACACGGACATCGACCCGCTGCCCTTCGACTTCAAGAAGGCGGTCGTCGGCGGCCGCGCGCCCTGCCTGGAGGGCCAGGCGAACCTGCTGAAGGCCGCCAAGAGCTACGGCTGGCGCTACGACGCCAGCTCCACCGGTGACTTCCAGATCTGGCCGACGAAGAAGAACGGCATCTGGGACTTCCCGCTCCAGCTGCTCCCCTACGACGGCGGCAAGTACCAGGGCCTGTCCATGGACTTCAACTTCCTCTACAACCAGTCCGACGGCGAGGTCGACGGCGACGCGGCCCAGTACCCGACCTGGGAGCAGGAGACCGTCGACGCCTACATGGCCGGCTTCAACCGCGTGTACTACGGCAGCCGGGCCCCCCTGTTCATCGGCAACCACTTCGAGGAGTGGAACGGCGGCATCTACATGAAGTCCGTCGACCAGGTCATCGAGAACGTGTGCACCAAGAAGGACGTCAAGTGCGTGTCCTTCCAGGAGTTGGCCGACTGGATGGACGTGCAGACGCCGGCGACGCTCGAGCGGCTGCGCACCCTGGATCCGGCGCAGAACCCGGACTGGTCGACCGTCGTGAAGTAACCAAACCTCAACCGAGTCCCCTCTTCACAACGGCCACACACGCCATGCAAAGATGCCCTTCCCGGCATCCCTCCGCCGGGGCAAGAGGGGAAACATCCGTGAAGTCAAGGAAATTGAGCGCGACTCGCCGCCGCGTCGCGATACTCGGGGCAGCCGCCACCTCGGTCGTCGCCGGAGTGGCTCTGCTGCCCAACTGGTCCGCCGGTGCCGCCGTCGTCGACGACCCCAAGGTCGACGCCCGGACGAAGGCCACCTTCCAGCGGCTGGCGGACGCGGTCTTCACCGACCGTACCGACGCCCTGGTCGCAGGCAAGCAGGGCGACCGGACGAAGCCGCTGACCGACGGCTTCTCCGGTGACGTCAAGCTGTCCTCCGGCACGGCCCGCACCGAGGACGCCGCCCTGTCCACGCTGGGCGACCGCAAGGACAAGCTGGCGAAGGCCGGCGAGAAGTACAGCAAGGCCAGCACCACCGTCACCCTGAACGCCACGCGCGTGACCGGCCGTACCGCCAAGGCCGCGGTCACCGAGAGCACGACGCTGACCTACGAGCAGGTCCGCGGCAACGAGCCGAAGAGCACCGGCTTCGAGGCCCACCACGAACTGACGTTCAAGGCCGACCGGCAGGGCAACTGGCAGCTGACGGACATCCGCGACACCGACCAGGGCGGTCTCGCGGTCAACGCGCTCACCAAGCCGGTGTCCGTCAAGACGGCCACGACGGCCGACGACACCATGCCGAACGCCGCGCGTGCCGCCACCACCCGCAACCCGGCCGCCGTCCCGAAGACCGGCACCGCCTATGACTACAAGGCGATGGCGACCTACGCCGAGAAGTACTGGAACGTCTACAACAAGGACTATCCGGACTACAACGGCCACGGCGCCGGCGGCGACTGCACCAACTTCGTCAGCCAGTCCCTGAAGGCGGGCGGCTGGAAGCACGTCCCCGGCTACGTGTACGACTACACCAGGTGGTTCGGCAACGCCGACATCCAGTCGGACTCGTTCGTCGGCGTCAACGAGTGGTCCTGGTTCGCCCAGAACTCCAAGCGCACCACCGCGCTCGCCAACGTCTACCAGCTCGAGGTCGGCGACGTCCTCCAGATGGACTTCGACCGCGACGGGTCCAAGGACCACACGATGATCGTCACCGCCAAGAGCGGCGGCGTGCCGTACGTGACCTACCACTCGAACAACACCCTGCGCCGGTCGGTGGCGAGCCTCGTCTCGTCGTACCCGACCGCGTACTTCTACGCCTACCGCACCTGATCCGGCCGGCCCGTCACTCCTCGGGGTGGCGGGCCCGCCAGTACGGGTTGTCGTGCGGCAGGGCGGACCCCACCCTGCCGTACATCCCGAAGACGAGCAGCAGGATCCCGATCACGAAGCTGAGCATGCAGTTCTGGATCTCGAAGGCCAGGAAGTTGTAGTCCGTCTCCAGCAGGGCCATGTTCAGGAAGCCGCTCACGACGAACAGGACACCGAGGGTCATGTTCAGCGTGGACGCGAAGTTCCCGCCGATCACCATGCCCACGAGCAGCAGCAGCCCGACGCCGACCGACAGCCAGCTGAGCGCGCCGTTGGTGTTGAGGCTCCACACCTCGTCCCCGCCGGTGTCGAAGAAGCCGATGTTGTCGACGATGCCGAAGATCCCGAAGGCGATCAGACCCAGGCCCATCAGCCCGGCGCCGATCCGGTAGACCAGGTTCAGACGGTGGTCGACGGGCAGGTGCTCGTCGAACCTGATGCGCCGCCTGGACCGGTCGTGCACTGCGTGTGTGGCCATCTCCGCCTCCCTGAGGGTGGATGCGCCGATGGAGGCCGTACGTACCTTCAATATCCGCCCGCCGGGCGCCCGCGGCAATGTCAGTGCCCCGTGCCGCGCTCCTCACGGATCCCGGACACCACATCCGCCACCGCCCGACGGACGGCCTCCGTCTCGGTCAGGAAGTGCCAGTAGTCGGGGTGCCGGCCCTCCAGCGTGCCGATCGCCCGCTCCAGCCGGGCCACCGAGTCGTCCAGCGGGCGCGCGTGCCGGGGATCGGGGGTGTTGCGCCCCGCCATCGCCAGCCGCTGGGCGTCCCGGATCGCGAACCGGGTCCGGTCGATTTCCGCCTGCGGATCCTTCTGCACGGCGTTCAGCCTGGTCAGCCGCTCACCGGCGGCCGAGACCGCCTCGTCGGTACTGTTCAGCAGGGCGCGCACCGTCGACAGCAGCGCGGTGGCGTCCGGCCAGCGCTGCGCGTCCCGCGCGACGCGCGCCTCCGCGAGCTTCGCCTCGGCCTGCCGGACGTGCTCCCCGGCCTGGTCGGGGACGTGCTGGAGGTCCTGCCAGCAGGCGGCCGAGAACCGCCGCCGCAGCTCGCTCAGGATCGGCTCCACCTGCCCCGAGCGGGTCGTCAGCGCCTGGGCCCGGGTCCGCAGCGACACGAGCCGGTGGTCGATCTCGGCGGCCCGCTCCGGCAGCCGCTCCGCCTCCACCCGGACCGCTTCGGCCTCCCGCGCCACCCGCTCCGCCCGCTCCAGCGTCTGCGGCACGCCGTGCTGCCCCGCGCCCTGGTTCAGCTTCGTCAGCTCGGGCGCCAGCGCCGCCAGCCGCGCCGCGAGCCCGTCCGCCCGCAGCCCGCTCTCCCGTACGGCGTCCAGCGCGTTCGAGGCGGCCAGCAGCGCCTGCCGGGCCCGCTCCACGGCGGGCGCGAGGCGGGCCAGCTGGGTCTCGGCCTTGCCGAGCAGCGGGCCCAGCCCGTCGGCGAACCGGTCCAGCTCCTGCTTGACGCGGTCCAGCTCGTCCTTGGCGCGGGTCAGCTCGGTGCGCGCCTGGGCGGCCGCCGAGGCCTCCAGGTCGTCCCGGTCGAGGTCATGGGCGTCGACGGCGTCGATGTACTGGTGGCTGGCCTCGTCGATCCGCCTGCCGACGGCCTCGAAGTCGGAGACGGCGCGCCGGGCGGCCGGCGAGTCGTCCACGGCTCTGATCGTCTCGATCGAGATCCGCAGGTCGCGCTGGGCGGTGTCCAGCTCGTAGAAGGCGGCCGCCGCCGCGTCCTTGGCGGCCTGGGCCTCGGCCCGCTGTCCCTCCGCCCGCCCGCCGAACCAGCGCCGGGTGCCGCCGTCGGCGAACGCGGCGGGCAGCGCGAGAGCGGCCACGAGGGGAAGGGCGACGAGGGCGAGGGTGTCCCGGAGGACATGCGGCCCCCGGCGCGCACGACGGTGCTGTGCGCGCGGCACCAACGGCGAATACGGCTGCGCTGGTGTCGCCGTCACATCCCTCTCCCGTGCTGTGATCCGCCCTGCCCGGTGTCATTCTCCCACCGGTTAAGGACGAACACACGGGTCGGTTAGTTCGCGTTCCGGACAGTGACTTTGCCGTCGGCGGTGCGGGCGCTCACGACGTGCGTGCTGGACTCGTCGCGCGGTACGGACACGTCCACCCCGCCGTCGTCGGTCTTCGCGGTCACCCGGTAGGTCGCCTCGGGCAGCGAGATCGTCACCGAACCGTCGTCGCTCACGGACTCCACCCGGTCCGGTACGGCGGACAGCGTCAGGCGGACCGAGCCGTCCGCGGTGCGCGCGTCCACCGTGCGCGAGGAGACCTCGGCGCGTACGGAGCCGTCGTCGCTGCGCAGCTCCAGCGCCCCGCTCGAGTCGGTGACGTGCACGGAGCCGTCCTCGGTGCGCACGCTCAGCGCGTCGCGGAAACCCCGTGCCCGGACGCTGCCGTCGTCGCTCGCGACCTTCACGGCGACGCCCCGGGGCACCTCGACACGGTGCTTGGCGGAGCAGTCGGCCACCATGCCGGAGCAGTGCATCCGCAGCGTCAGCCGGTCGTCCTTCATCGACCAGGTCACCTTCGGCTCCTTGCCGATGGTGACCGACCCCTGGAACCAGCGGGTGACGTCGACCTTGCCCGCCTCGGCCGTGTCCGACGCGACGATCTCGAGCGCCGAGTCGTCGGAGTCGATGGTGAGCGTGCGGCCCTGCAGGGCGAAGGCCCGGTGATCGGGATGCTCGTCGTCGTCGGCGGCGGCGCCGCAGGCGGTCGCGCCGGCGGCCAGGGCCACGACGGCCCCGGTGACGAGGAACGCGCGGGCCGAACGTGACGTACGTGCCATGGTGATCTCCCCCTGGGCTGCTTGGCGTTGCCCTGACGACACTAGGGAGCCGCCGCCCGCAGGAGGATCCGGCACGCTCCCGGATCCGGGGTGGGGCTAACCCCCGGATACGGGTTTGCGGGGCACGGCCCCGGGCAATGTAGGCTGTCGACTCGTCCCGGGTGCGTAGCTCAGGGGTAGAGCGCCTGCCTTACAAGCAGGATGTCGGCGGTTCGAAACCGTCCGCGCCCACCAGGTGAGCGAAAGGGCCCCCGGAGAGATCCGGGGGCCCTTTCGCATGCCCTGGGTGCGAGTGCCGCGGGTGCTGCGGGTGGTGCCGGTGGTGCCGGTGGTCCGGGTCCGGGTCGTCCCGGGCGGGGTCTAGACGTCGTCCCCCGGTGGGGTTTCCCGGGTGTGCTTGAGGTGCATGCGGGCCGCCACCCGGTCCGGGGTCGCGACCTCCGCCCAGAAGCGGTGACAGGTCACGAACACCGCGAGCTCGTGCTCCCGCTGCCGGAGCTTCTCCACCTCGGCCTGCTCGTCGGCCGTCCAGCCGGGGGACGCGGGGCGCTCGGTCTTGCGCCAGCCCGCGTCGTCGCTGAAGCCGTCCAGGGGCTCGACCGACCAGGGAAGTCGCTTCAGCAGGGCCGACAGCTCGGCCCTGACCTGATGCAGCTCCTCCTGACCGGCGCGCAGGTCGCTGGGAAAGTCATAGGTCGTAGCCACGCGGCAATGGTACGCCTGTTCGAATTTGGGTGGCGAGCTCCTTCTGAGTGTTCGTGTGAACGTACGTTCGATTGTTTCTCAGGTGTCCCGGGTGGCCGTCCGGCTCCGTTCGAGGACGGTGAGGCCCAGCCGGTCCGTCCCGTCCGGGTCGCCGTTGAGGCGGTGGACGACCACCCAACTGCCGTCTGCCGTCGCCCCGGTGAAGAGCGAGGCATGGCGTGTCGCCCCGTTGTGCCAGCGCAGCGCACCGGCCGTCGCCCAGGTGGGCGCGGGGTCCCCCAGCCGGCGCTCCACCAGCAGCCGGACGACCAGGTCGGCCACCGCGCGGGGCGTGGCCCACAGCCCGCCCGCCGGGAGCATCGCGCCGTCCATCGTCCACGGCCTGCGCGGCCGGCCGAACAGGCCCGGTGCAGGCAGCCGCCGCGCCGGGACGGGGCGTGCGGTCAGCTCCGTGACGTCCAGCGGACGCAGCACGTACGCGGTCACCAGTTCCTCGTAGGTCGTCCCGGCCGCGGCGGTGAGGGCCGCGCCGAGGACGGCGTACCCGAGGTTGGAGTACTCCTCCTCCTGGCCCGGGGGCCGGGTGGCGAGCGTGTCCAGGTCGGGGAGCAGCGCGTGCAGCGCGGAGCGGTCGAACGCCGCGTACGGGTCCCGGGGCGGGAGGCGGCCTGGCGGCAGCCGGGGGAGGCCGGAGGTGTGCCGGGCCAGGTGCAGGAGGGTGATCCCGGTCGCGGGGGCTTCGGGCAGCCAGCGCTCGACCGGGTCGTCGAGCGCGAGCACCCCGGCCGCGGCCATCCGGGTCAGCGCCGTGCCCGTGACGACCTTGGTGAGCGAGCCGATCTCGACGTAACGGTCGACGGCGTGACCGTCGGCGAGGGCGGGCGGGTCCGCGTGGGTGAGGACGCAGGTCGGGACGCGACGACGCACGAGGGGCCTCACTCGCCGCGCGGCGGGACCGCGCACGCCGGGGTGGCGCCGGGCAGGCGGTGGCGGTTGCGCGACACCCAGCGGTAGACCACGCGGGCGCAGCCCCGCACGCCGGGCAGCCGGAGGACGGCGGAGAGCGTGCGGTACGCGGCGGACGGCGAGGTGCCGAGCCAGCGGGCCAGCGCGTCGGCCCCGCCCGCGAGAACCGTGCCGCCGCGCAGCAACAACACCTCCCGGTCCAGCCGTTCGAGATACGGCGCGGTCGACTCGGCGGGCAGGAACTGCCA
Source organism: Streptomyces sp. NBC_00016 (assembly GCF_045040885.1). Taxonomy (NCBI): domain Bacteria; kingdom Bacillati; phylum Actinomycetota; class Actinomycetes; order Kitasatosporales; family Streptomycetaceae; genus Streptomyces; species Streptomyces sp. NBC_00016. Next base: position 6,812,395 of record NZ_CP108304.1, read on the forward strand.
CGGAACCGCTTCCAGCGCCGGTGCGGCGAGGTCGCGGATACGGTCGACGGACGCCTGGCAGAAGCCGCAGTCCCCGTCGTAGGCGAGTACCGGGGGCACGGGGCGCGGGCCGTGCGGAGCGGGGCTGATCACTGGTTTCCCTTCCACTCCCCACCCGGGGTGGGGGCACTGACTGGTTCCTCCCCGCAGCCTCGCACGGCGGCGGGCCACCGCCGGTGTCGGACCCTGGCTCTAGGGTGACGCGCATGAAGGAACGGGACGTGGAACAGGTGCGGTTGGTGCCTTGGTCCGAGGGAGACCTCTGGCTGCTCCGGCGGGCCAACAGCCCCGCGATGACGGAGCATCTGGGCGGGCCGGAGAGCGAGGAGAAACTCGCCGACCGGCATCGGCGCTATGTCGAGCCGTTCGCCGGGCGCATGTACCGGGTCACGCTCGCGGACACCGGCGAGACCGTCGGCTCGATCGGCTACTGGGAGCGCGAGTGGCGGGGCGAGACGGTGTGGGAGACGGGCTGGGGGATCCTGCCCGAGTTCCAGGGCAGAGGGCTCGCCGCGACGGCGGCCCGGGCGCTCGTCGACGTCGTACGGCAGCAGGCCGGACACGGCGGCCACCCGGCCCTGCACGCGTTCCCCAAGGTGGAGCACGCCGCGTCCAACGGGGTGTGCCGCAAGGCCGGGTTCACCCTGCTCGGGCAGGCCGACTTCGAGTACCCGAAGGGGAATCCGATCAGATCCAACGACTGGTACGTCGACCTGCGCACCGGGCCCGCCACCGCTACCGGGTAGCGTCCGCCAACTCCCTTACCAGGCGCGTGGCCACCGGCACCGGAACCCCGTGCCGCTCGGCCGCGCGCAGCAACCCTCCGCCGATCGCGTCGAGTTCGAGGGGCCGCCCCGCCTCGGCGTCCCGCTGCATCGAGGACTTCGTACCGGGGGCGAAGGAGTCGTAGCGGGCGAGTGCCTGGGCCGGGTCGGCGGGGGCGCCGCAGGCGCGGCTGACGGCGGCGGTCTCCTCGACCAGGGCGGTCAGTTCCTCGCGGTGCCCGGTGCGGACCTCGCCCAGCGGCAGACCGTACCGGGTGGTGAGCAGGGCGAACGGCGCGAGGAAGGCCATCTTCGCCCACAGGGCGGCCGTCTCGTCCGGCAGGACGCGGACGGCCGGGCCGGCCGCCTGAAGCACCCGCGCGAGCGCGTCGAGGCGCGGGCGCGGCACGGCGTCGCCGGTCAGGTCGATCTCCGCGAAGCCGCTCCCGTGCTCGATCACGCCCGGCGCGACCCGGGTCGACTCGACCCGGACGACGGCCGGGGCGACCCGGTCCGGGCGGTACCGGGCGCGCAGGGCCGCCGGGTGCTCGACGCCGTTCAGGAACGGCACGAGGAGGGTGTCCTCGCCGAGAGCCGAGGCGGGGACCCGGGCCAGGGCCGCGTCCAGGGCGGTGTGCTTGACGGTGATCAGCACCGCGTCGACGGGCGCGCGCAGCTCGGTGTCCGCCGCGACCCCGGCCGTGAAGTCGCCGAACGGGGTGCTGCGGACGCGGATGCCGTCGGCGCGCAGGGTCGCCGCCGTCTCCTCGCCGGCCAGGCAGGTGACCCGGTGGCCGGCGCGGGACAGCAGGGCCGCGAGCAGGCCGCCCACCCCGCCGGGGCCGAGAACGGCGACGCTGAGTATGTCCTTCGTCATGTGCTGTTGTCCCTCTCGTCGGTCGGCCCCGCGGGTGCGGTGGCCGCCTCGGAGGTGATCATGGCACGGGGGCGGGGTGCCGGGGGAGACTGGGAGACATGTGCCGGAGCATCAAGACGCTGCGTCCCCCCGCCCTGCCCGAGAAGGCGACGGAGGACGATGTGCGCGCCGCAGCCCTTCAGTACGTCCGTAAGGTGTCCGGCTTCCGGGCACCGGCCGAGCACAACCGGGAGGTGTTCGAGCGAGCGGTCGAGGTCATCGCCGCGGCCACGGCGGAGTTGCTGGACGGGCTGGAGGTGCGCGGAGCCGGCCGCGGCGCGGCAGCGCGCACCCAGGGCGCGTAGCGCACGTGGGGCACGTAGCCGCGTAGGCCACGTGGGGCCCGGCCGGTGGCGCGCTACGCCGTCGGCTGCCGTCGCATGACGTACGCCGCACCGGCCCCCGCGCCGAACAGCGCGAGCACCGACACCCCCGTCGCCAGCCACGTCGTGCCCAGCCAGTGCGCGCCGAAGTAGCCCAGGGCGGCGCTGTAGCCCGCCCAGGAGAGGCCGGCCAGGGCGGACCAGGGGAGGAACTCGCGGGGACGGCGATGGGCGGCGCCCGCGATGAGCGAGACGACGGATCGGCCGGCGGGGGCGAAACGGGCCAGCACGACCAGCGCGCCGCCGCCCCGGGCCAGCGCCTCGCCGAGACGTTCCTGCGCGGTGGTCAGCCGTCGGGAGCGGGAGATCGCCCGGTCCAGGCGCTCACCGCCGCGCCAGGCCAGCCGGTAGGCCACCAGGTCGCCCAGCACCGAGGCGGTCGTCGCGGAGAGGACCAGAACCATGATGTCCGGTACGTCGTGCGGTACCTGACCGGTCGCCGCACCCGAGCCCGCCGCCGCGGCGGTGGCCGCCGTGATGACGAGCACTCCGCTGGGCAGCACCGGCAGGAACACGTCGAGGAGGACCGACAGGCCCACCACCGCGTAGATCCATGGGCTGCCGAGCAAAGCCCCCACACTTTCGAACACCACTGACTCCCCGTGTCTCCCCCGTGACGGCCGACCGTGCCGCTGTGTCGCGGGGGAGCGGCAGGTGCGGCCAATGACAGCCATACAGCGTACGCCCGGGGTGTGACAGTAGATTCACGGGGGGCTCATGTGTTCGGTGCAGGACGTTCACCGAGAGCGTCCACCACGAGCTGATCCGTGGTCAGACACGTGCTGATCCGTGGTCGAACACGTGCTGATCCGCGGTCACCCGGGCGCCGTGAGGGCCCGGACGACCGCGGATCACGGTGTCGTCGCAACCGGGTCAGGCGGAAACCGTGGCCTTGCGCGCCGCGGGCTCCCGCTCGGTGGCCGGGCGGCCGGCGAAAGCGCGGTCGAGGCCGAGGGCGCCGGAGCCGGTGAACACCAGCAGCAGGAAGGCCCAGCAGAACATCGCGGAGGCCTCGCCGCCGTTCTGGATCGGCCACAGGGCGCTCGGCTGGTGCACGTCGAAGTAGGCGTACGCCATGGAGCCCGAGGCCAGGAGTGCGGCCGCCCGGGTGCCGAGGCCGAGCAGCACCAGGCTGCCGCAGACCAGCTGGATGACGGCCGCGTACCAGCCGGGCCAGGTGCCGGAGTCGAGCGTGCCGCCGTCGGTGCCCGCGGCGCCGCCGAGGACGCCGAAGAGCGAGGCCGCGCCGTGGCAGGCGAAGAGCAGGCCTACGACGATGCGGAAGAGGCCGACCGCGTAGGGCTGTGCGGTGTTGAGGCGAGCGGACATGGTGGGGGGTGCTCCTTCGGTGTCGGTCGGACCGGTCCCGGATGGGGGAAGGACCGGGTGGGGGCGGCGGTACCGAATGAGCGACATACGTTAGGCGCAGCTAATCGATGCTTGCAAGTTCAACTTCTAGCCACGGTCCGGGTTCCGTCCGAGGTTCCGCCCGGCCTTCCGCTTGCGGTTCCGTCCGGGGCTCTGCCTGGGGTTCTGCCCCGGGTTCGAGCTCCCTGACCGCCGTGCGCAGAGCGGCTCTCGCCACCGCGTCCGCATCCGAAAGTGTGACCGAATCCACCCCGGGGCGGGCGCCTGCCGCGGTGACCCAGTGCACGCCCTCCGTAGGTACTCCGAAGGCCAACCTCCTTGCGTGCGGCCTTCCTTGACGGTCTATCAGGTTATACGGGCGCGGGGTCACGTCCAGGCCTCCGGTCACATGGCCGTCCACCGTGTGGGGACGGCACTGCCCGGTCTTCAGCAGCCGCGCCAGCAGGCCGTCGGCGGTGCGTCGCACATCCGGTTCCGGAAGCCGCGCCTCTACGAGGGTCGTCACCCGGACGGCCGACCCCGGCACCTCCGGCGCGTGCGCCCGCCAGGCCCCGTCCTCCTCCCGCACCTCCAGCCGGGGCCCGAGCACCTCCACCACCCCCGCCTCCACCAGAGCGGCCAGTTCCTCGACGCGCCGACGTGGCGGGCCGATGGACAGGAACGCGTTGAGCGGGGTGTACCAGCGGTCCAGGTGGTCCCGGCGGGAGGCGCCGGTCAGACCGGCGTGGTCGACGATCAGCCTCAGCTCGTTGCGCAGGTCGCGCAGGACGTCCAGGGCCGCCTTCACGGGACCGTCCACATTGCCCCGGGCGGCCTCCTCCGCGTCCCTGCGCAGATGGCCGAGCAGCCAGTCCCGCCACTGCCCCGGATGCGCGAACCGCCGTCCCGTGTACGGCCGGGAGATCCGGTCCCAGCTCCAGCGGTCGGCCCGCGGTATCCCGAACCCGTCGAGCAGCACGGCCTCCCGGGCGTCGCGGTGCGGGACGGCCGAGAACTCCCGCACGAAACTCTCCGCGGAGCCGGGCCGCGCCGGCTCCCGCAGCAGGGCCGCGTAGTAGACCGTCTCCACCTCCTTCGCCACCAACGGCCATATCTCGGCCAGGAAGTCGGGCGCCTCACCGGAGTCCGCGCGCTTGCGGAAACCCGCGATCACCTCCGGGGTCAGCACGAGCGGGCGGTGACGGCCGTACGGCCCCTTCGCGTTGTCGCCACGGGCCTGGTACGGGATGCCGCGCCGGGAACCCGCGTACAGCCGCGGCTCATGACCGGAGGGCAGATAGCGCAGGGCCGTCCGCCCGGTGCCGACATCGGTGCCGGTGCCGGCGGGGGCGTGGGCGTTGGCGGGGACGAAGCGGCCGCCCCGGCCGGTGGTCAGCAGGGCCAGATGGTCGAAGAAGTTCAGGCCGAGACCGCGCAGCAGCACCGGTTCGCCGGGGGCGAGCGCGGCGAGGTCGACGTCGGCCGGGTTGGCGGGCGGGACGTGCCGCAGGCCGTGCTGTCGGGCGTAGGCGGTGTGGCGTCGCTGGGCGGTGTCGGCGACCACCGGCAGATGCCCCTGGGCGAGGACGACGGCGGACAGGCCGAGCAGGATCCGGCCGTCGTCCAGGGTGAGGACCTGGCGGCCGTCGGCGGCGTCGTCGAGCCGGACCGCGCGGGCCGCGTGCGTCTCGACGCGCACCGACGGCGGGGCCTGGCGCACGGTCCGGGCGAACACCCACTCCAGATAGCGGCCGTAGTGCGCGCGGGTCGGGTACTCGTCCGGGCCCAGCTCGCCGGCCGCCCACGCGTGCAGACTCGGACCCGGACGGATCGGTCCCGCGCAGTCCACGCTGTCGTCGGTGAACAGGGTCACCTGCGAGGCCACGGTGTTCATCAGCAGCTCCCGCGACTGCGCGGTGCGCCACACGCGACCCGGTCCCGGCGGGGCGGGATCGACGACGTGGACGGTCAGTCGCGCCCCGGGCGGAAGAAGGCCGGGCGCGGAGGCGCAGAGGCGTTCCAGGACGCTGGTGCCGCGCGGCCCGGCGCCGACGAGGGCGACGGAAACGGTGACCGACGGTGTCGCGTTCGCGTCCGGTGCGGGCTCTCCGACGCCGGCTTGGGCTGCGTTCACTGAGGGCAAGAGGGTGACTCCCGGGCGTGTGGGGCGCGATGGAGCGGACCGTCCGCGGGACCGCGGTGGAAGCGGACGGTCCGCATCATCATGCCGTCGGCCGTCACGGAAGCCAACGCGGGTCCCGGGTGCCCCGGTTGTCCCGCCTCAGGGAGTCCCCAGGAGTCCCCAGGAGTCCTCGGGAGTCCTCAGGGAGTCAGGTCGGACTCCTGCACCGTCGTCAGCGATCCGTCACCGCGGGCCTGCTCCAGCCGCAGCCGGGCCGAACGCCCGCGCAGGGTGAGGAACATGAGCTGGTTGCCGAACCACGGCCCGCCCTTCTTGCGCCAGCCGACGGGCGGCCGGGGACGGCGGCCGTGCCGACGCAGGCGGCGGCCGAGCGCCCGGGCCACGGCGCTCCAGCCGAAGCGGAAACCCACCCGGATCGACGCGGGGACGGAGTTGTGCACCGGGGAGCAGGTGAGCTGGAGCACCCGCGCGTCGGGGCCGCCGCCCTCGTGCCAGTACGGCTCCGCCACGTACGCGTGGTGCACGTCCCCGGAGAGCACGAGCACACTCGCCGGCGCCCCTGCCCCCGCCCCCGTCTCGGCGATCAGCTCCGCCAGCGCGGCGAAGGACTCGGGGAAGGCCGCCCAGTGCTCCAGATCCGCCCCGCGCCGCACCTTCTCCCCGATGCGGGCCCAGCGCGCCCCGCGTTCGCCCCGGCACAGCGCCGCGTCCCACTCCTCGGCGTCGTGCACCAGATGCGGCAGCAGCCAGGGCAGCGAGGTGCCGATCAGGAGGTGGTCGTAGGAGCCCGGACCGTCGAGGGTCTGTTCGCGCAGCCAGGTCCACTCGCCCGGGTGGAGCATCGAGCGCCCGTCCTCGTCGAGGACCCGCGCCGCCCGGCTGTCGACCATCAGCAGCCGCACGCGCCCGAAGTCGCGCCGGTAGCTCCACCGCACGGACGCCGGGTCCGCGTCGGCACGGCAGGCGAAGGCACGCAGTGCGTCGGTGCCGTCGGGGGCCTCGCGTACGGCGGCGTAGAGCGGGTCGGTGGCCAGTTCGGCCGGGGAGAGGTTCCCGAGGTGCTGGTGCACCCAGTACGACATCAGGCCGCTCAGCAGCCGCTCGCGCCACCAGGGGGTGGCCCGCATGTCGGCCAGCCAGGAGGCGGAGGTGTTCCAGTCGTCGATGACGTCATGGTCGTCGAAGACCATGCAGCTGGGCACGGTGGACAGCAGCCAGCGCACCTCGGGGTCGAGCCAGGACTCGTAGTAGAGCCAGGTGTACTCCTCGAAGTCCGCGACCTCGGCACCCGGCGCGTCGGTGAGGCCGCGGCGGGCGGCGATCCGCTCCCGGGTCGCGTCGGAGACCTCGTCGGCGTAGACCTGGTCGCCCAGCAGCAGCAGTACGTCGGGCCGTTCGGCCGCCGGATCGGCGGCGATACGCGCCGCCAGGCTGTCCAGGGCGTCGGGCCCCACGGGGTCGTGCCCGCCGGCCGGGGGCGCCGCCCAGCGGCAGGAGCCGAACGCCACCCGGACCTCGTCGCCGTCATCGCCGGCGCCGACCGCGGCGGGGGTGCGGATCTCCGAGGGCGGGAAGGGGGAGTCGGGCAGTGGCCACACGCGGGTGCCGTCGAGGAAGACCTCGTACCCCGTGGCCGTGCCCGCCGTCAGGCCCGTCACCTCGACGAGGGCGTAGTGGTGGCCCGCCACCTGGAAGGTGTGGGCGGTGCCGCCCGCACCGTCCGCGCAGCGCACCTCGGTGGCGCACGGACGGCTCGCCTCGACCCATACGGTCGCCGTCGAGCCGTCGGCGTATCTCAGCACTGGTCCCAGCCGCAGTTCGGCCACGCGATCGCCCTCCTCCGTCGCCCCGTACGGTACGGAACGACGGAGGAGAGTGGGGAGATCCCTGCGGTCACGAGTCGATCAGCAGCTCGATCAGCAGCTCGACAGGTAGCTGGTGAGCGCGCTCTTCTCGGCGGAGTCCACCGACAGGCCGTAGTAGTACTTCACCTGGACCCACGCGCGGACGTAGGTGCAGCGGTACGAGGTGACGGACGGCATCCACTCGGCCGGGTCCTGGTCGCCCTTGGACTGGTTCACGTTGTCCGTGACGGCGATGAGCTGCGGGCGGGTCAGGTCGTTGGCGAAGGCCTGGCGCTGGGCGGTGGTCCAGTTGCGGGCGCCGGAGTCCCAGGCCTCGGCGAGCGGGACCATGTGGTCGATGTCGACGTCGGCGGCGGCGGTCCAGGTGGCGCCGTCGTAGGGGGAGAACCAGCTGCCGCTGGTGGCGGCGCAGGCGGAGCTGGTGACGACGTTCGTACCGTCGCGCTTGAGGACCGTCTCCCGGGTGTTGCAGGTGCCGGAGATGGTGATCCAGTGCGGGAAGAGGTCACGGCTGTAGCCGGTGCGGACCTCGGTCGCCACGGTGAGCGAGGCGAGGTAGGTGCGGGCGGTCGCGGCGCTGACCGGGGTGGGGAGAGCGGCGGAGGCGGTCGGGGAGTTGAGCAGCCCGACCGAGGCTATGAGGCCGGTGAGGGCGGCGAGTATGCTCAGCCGTCCACGCGCGTAGAACTTCGACATGCGAACTCCATGGGGGAGGCGGGGTGTTGGAGCGCGAGCGAAGGAATGCTCGCGGCCGCACATTGCGGGGAGATGTGCGCCCGGTGAGAAGTTAGTGACGTGGGCATGACACGACAAGGTTTATGGCAGAACGATCTCGTACAATGGGAAACGCAGAAGGGGAGTAGCTCTTCGCCGGACCGTCGACATACTGCTCAGCTCGTCTGAGCCGGCGCCCGGAGGCGGACCCGTCACAGGGTCGGCCAGCGAGACCTTCGGCAAGCAGTGCACATCCGTGCCCCACGGCAGGGATGACATGTGTGCTGCCGTGCCGAGGTGTCTTTTTTTCCTGAAGTGTCAGGACTCTCGGCGGGGCGGCCCCCGACCGATTGAGGAACCTTGATCAGCATCACCGTGACGGCGCTCGTCTTCGGCGTCGTCTTCCTGGCCGAGCTGCCGGACAAGACCGCGCTCGCCGGCCTCGTCCTCGGCACCCGCTACCGCGCCTCGTACGTCTTCGCCGGGGTCGCCGCCGCCTTCGCGCTGCATGTCGCGCTGGCCGTCGCGGCGGGCAGCGTGCTGACCCTGCTCCCGCAGCAGCTCGTGCACGCGCTGACCGGTGTCCTGTTCCTGGGCGGTGCGGCGGTGCTGCTGCTGAAGAAGGACGAGGGTGAGGAGGAGGTCCGGCGGCCGGAGAACCAGTCCTTCTGGAAGGTCGCAGGCGCGGGCTTCATGCTGATCCTCGTCGCCGAGTTCGGCGATCTCACCCAGATCATGACGGCGAACCTCGCCGCCCGCTACGACGACCCGCTCTCCGTCGGACTGGGTGCGGTGCTGGCGCTGTGGGCGGTGGCCGGGCTCGGCATCGTCGGCGGAAAGGCGCTGATGAAGCGGGTGCCGCTGAAGCTGATCACGCAGATCGCGGCGCTGCTGATGCTGGCGCTCGGGGTGTGGAGCCTGTGGGAGGCGATCGCCGGCTGAGGCCGGGGCCGAGCTGAACGGCGGGTGAACGCTCCCCGGCGCCTCGCGGCCGGGGTGGCGGTGGACCCGCATTGTTTTGTACCGTAGAGAAACAAAGTGGCTCCCGCTCGTTTTCCCTGACCGGCGGGCGGGGCCGCCTTGTTCTCTTCCTACCTGGAGCTGCTGATGCCGGTCCTGACCGCCCGCGCCCTCCTGCTCGACATGGACGGCACCCTCGTGAACTCCGACGCCGTCGTGGAACGGGTCTGGCGGCGCTGGGCCGACACGCACGGGCTCGACGGGGACGACGTCATGAAGGTCGTCCACGGCCGCCAGGGGTACGCCTCGATGGCCGTGCTGCTGCCCGGCCGGCCGGTGCACCTGAACCACGCGGACAACGCGCGGATGCTGGCGGAGGAGACCGCCGACATGGACGGCGTCGTGCCGGTGCCCGGCGCGCCGGAGTTCCTCGCCTCCCTGCGGGGTGTCCCGCACGCGCTGGTCACCTCGGCGGACGTGCCGCTGTCGACGGCCCGGATGGCCGCGGCCGGACTGGCGCTCCCGGACGTGCGCGTCACCGCGGAGTCGGTGGGCGCGAGCAAGCCGGACCCCGAGGGCTTCCTCAAGGGCGCGGCCGAGCTGGGGATCGCCCCGGCCGACTGCGTGGTGTTCGAGGACTCCGGCGCGGGCATCGCGGCCGGCCGGGCCGCCGGGATGCGGGTCGTGGGAGTGGGACCGCGGGCCGCCGCGCACGGACCCGACGTGGTGGTCCGCGATCTGCGGCAGGTGCGGGTGGAAGCGGATGACTCCGGGGTGCGTATCCACGTGGCGTGAGGCGCCGGGGGCTACGGCTCCGTCGTCTCCGACTCCAGGCGGGTGCGGGTCTGTGCCCCGTAGGTGCCCAGGCCGTCCTCGGTCGTGCCGCGGGACCACTGGTAGTTGCGCAGGGCGTCCTCGACCTCGCCGGTGAACGTGCCGTCGGCCTCGCCGTTGTAGAGGAACAGCTGGCGCAGCCGCAGCTGGAGTTCGGTCACCTCGTCGCCCTTGTCGCCGCGCCGCAGGACGACCGCCTCGCCGGAGTCGTCCTCGTTGTCCGCCCCGTTGCCGGGCGCCAGGGAGCCGGTCACGCGGGCGGTCGGCGTGGCCTGCCCGGCGTCGGGCGACGGCGACGCCGAGGGTGAGGCACTCGACTCCGACGCGGAGGGCGAGGGACTCTCGCTCTCGGAGGGCGACGGCGAGGCCTCGGAGGCCGACGGGGACGCGGAGCGACTCGGCGAGGCCGACGCCGAGGCGGCGCTGGTCGACGCGTCCGGCACGGCCGCCCGTACGTCCTCGGGGGCGGCCCCGTCCCGCGTCGGCTTCTCGTAGGTGAACAGCCCGGAGGCGAATCCGGCCGCCGCCACCACGGCCACGACGGCCGAGGTCGTCGCGATCAGCAGCGTGCGGCGACGGCGCGGGCGGTGCGGTTCCTCGTCGTCGGGGTGTACGGCGCCGACGTCCGCCGCCTCGAACAGGCTCAGGTCGGTCGTGCTGGGCTCGGAGGCGGACGAGGCCAGGGGAGTGGGCAGCGCTGCCGTCATGTCCGGCGCCGGGCCTGCGGGGCGCACTGTGCGCAGGGGCATCGTCGCGTCGGCCGGAACGCCGGAAACACCGGAAACGCCGGGAAGACCGGGTGCGCCGGGAATCCCAGGAGTGCCGGGAACGGTCGGGAGCGGCATGGTCACGTCGGCCGCGCCGGTGGAGCCCATGGACCCGCCCTCGGCCTCGCCCCCGAACGCGCCCGCGGGTTCGCCCCCGCTCTCGGTTCCCAGCTCGACGTAGGGCCGTATCCGCAACGGATCGAAGTCCTCCGCGGCGGCCGCCTCCGTCGTGCGCGTGTCGCGCTGGGCCTCGGAGGCGCGCTGGGCGCAGGCGCAGGACGGGGTGTTGTCGAGCGCGCGGAGCGCTCCGCACTCCGGGCACGGCAGCCCCTGCTGCCCCGACTGCCCCTGGTGCCCCGTCGGATCGATCACGTGTTCGTCCCTCCCCATTCAAACTCCAGAGATTATGCAGATCCTTCACATGCCCCGCCGCCCGCGACCCCCGGAATGTCGTATTCCGTCAGAGCGCAAGACGACTACAAGAGGCCATAACGGGTCACACCGATCACGATGGAGGGGGTCACCAGAGCCTCGGGAGGCATCCATGGTCTTGGACGCGCACAGCAGGGCGGCGGATCCGCGTGCGGAACACGTGTCCGGAAACGTTCTCGTCTCCATCGGCGCCCTCCTGCTCGGCATGCTGCTCGCCGCCCTGGACCAGACGATCGTGTCCACCGCCCTGCCCACGATCGTCAGCGAGCTCGGTGGTATGGAGCACCTGTCGTGGGTGGTCACCGCCTACCTGCTGGCGTCGACGGCCGCGACCCCGCTGTGGGGCAAACTCGGTGACCAGTACGGGCGCAAGAGGCTGTTCCAGGCCGCGATCGTCATCTTCCTGATCGGTTCGGCGCTGTGCGGAATGGCGCAAAACATGCCACAGCTGATCGCCTTCCGCGCGCTCCAGGGCCTGGGCGGCGGCGGCCTGATGGTGCTGTCGATGGCGATCGTCGGCGACCTCGTCCCGCCGCGCGACCGCGGCCGCTACCAGGGCCTGTTCGGCGCGGTGTTCGGCGCCACGAGCGTCCTCGGCCCGCTGCTGGGCGGCGTGTTCACCGAGCATCTGAGCTGGCGCTGGGTGTTCTACGTCAACCTGCCCGTCGGCGTCGTCGCGCTCGCCGTCATCGCGACCGTCCTGCGCATCCCGCGCAAGTCGACGAAGCACGTCATCGACTACCTCGGCACCTTCCTCATCGCCGCGGTCGCCACCTGCCTGGTCCTGGTGGCCTCGCTCGGCGGCACCACCTGGGACTGGGCCTCGCCGCAGATCGTCGGCCTGGCGGTGCTGGGCGTGCTGCTGGCCGTGGCGTTCGTGGCCGTGGAACGGCGGGCGGCCGAACCGGTGCTCCCCCTGAAACTGTTCCGCATCCGCACCTTCACCCTCTCCGCGGTGATCAGCTTCATCGTCGGCTTCGCGATGTTCGGCGCGATGACGTACCTGCCGACCTTCCTCCAGGTGGTGCAGGGCGTCTCACCGACCCTGTCCGGCGTGCACATGCTGCCGATGGTGGCGGGCCTGCTGCTGGCGTCCACCGCCTCCGGGCAGATCGTCAGCCGCACCGGCCGCTGGAAGGTGTTCCCGGTCGCCGGCACCGGCGTCACCACGCTCGGCCTGCTCCTCCTGCACCGGCTCGACGAGCACAGCTCCACGGGCGCGATGAGCGCCTGCTTCTTCGTCTTCGGTCTCGGCCTCGGCCTGGTCATGCAGGTGCTGGTGCTGATCGTGCAGAACGCCGTCGGGTACGAGGACCTCGGCGTCGCCACCTCCGGCGCGACCTTCTTCCGCTCGATCGGGGCCTCCTTCGGCGTCGCGATCTTCGGCACGATCTTCTCGGGCCGCCTCGGCGACAAGCTCACGGATGCCTTCGAGGGCGTGCAACTCCCGTCCGGGGTCTCGGTGGACGGACTCGAGTCCGACCCGCGCGGCATCGCCGAGCTGCCGTCGACCCTGCGACCGCAGGCCCTGGACGCGTACGCGTCCGCCATCACCGACGTCTTCCTGTACGCCGCCCCCGTCGCCCTCGTCGGCTTCGTCCTGGCGTGGTTCCTCAAGGAGGACCCGCTGCGCGGCTCGGTCACCGCGCCCGACGTGACGGAGACCCTCGCCAGCAACCCGGTGGAACGGTCCTCGTACGACGAGGTGTGCCGGGCGCTGTCCGTCCTCGGCACCCGCGAGGGCCGCCGCGAGATCTACCGGAAGATCACCGCCCTGGCCGGCCAGGACCTCCTTCCCGCGTCGAGCTGGCTGCTGCTGCGGATCAAGCGGTACGGCAGTGTCGAGCCGAGCGTTCTCTCCGAGAACAGCACCGTCCCGCTGCCGGTGATCATCGAGGCCGTCCGTCAGATCGAGGGGCGCGGGCTCGCCGTACGCGAGGGACTCGACATGATGCTGACCGATGAGGGCCGCGAGGTCGCCGACCGGCTCGCCGAGGTCCGCGAGGAGTCGCTGGCCGAGCTGCTCGGCGACTGGTGGGGCCCGGACCGGCCCACCGACCTGGTCCAGCTCGTCAAGGAGCTGAACAGCGAGCTGTGCGGCTCGGACCGGGAACAGCCGCACGGCGGGCGGGTGGTGCCCGACCACCGGCTCACCTGAGGGCCTGGCCGAGCGGCTTGCCGAACCAGTGCTCGGCGTACGGGTCCGCGTTGTGCGGCGCGGTCTCCGCGTAACCCAGCCGGGCGTACAGGGCACGGGCCTCGACGAGGTCGCCGCGGGTGTCGAGGATCATCCGGGTGGCGCCGAGCGCGCGGGCGGCGTCCTCCGCGCCCCGGACGAGAAGCGCGGCGCCGCCCCGGCCGCGCAGTTCCGCCCGGACGAACACCCGGGTGAGCTCGGCGGTGTCGGCGTCCCGCAGCCGTACGCCCGCGGTGCCGGCCGGTTCACCGCCGTACCGCCCGACGAGCAACAGGCCGCCGGGCGGGGCGAGTTCGGCACCGGTGTGGGCGGCGATCTCCCGCTCCAGCTCCACCGGGTCGGTCCTGCGCCCCTCGTGCAGCAGGTAGTAGCGGTCGCTGACCTCGGTGTAGTACGCCCGCCAGAGGGCGCGGGCGACCGGGGCGTCGAAGGATTCGGCGGTGAGGGTCCAGGTCGGCGACGTCGTCATGCGGACATTGTCCGAAGACGGCCCGGCCGCCCCGCAACCGAATATGCGTCGGCACCCTCGTCCCGGTAAGTGCGCAGGCCGTTTGGGAGAGGCAGTCCGGGCAACCCGATGCGTGAACCGGCCCGTGGGGCCGACACATCGGAAGGCAAGGCATGTCCACAGGAGTGATCATCGCTCTGATCGTGATCGTGGCGGCCATCGTCGCCGTCGCGGCCGTTCTGGCCGTGCGGGCCCGCGGCTCGCACGGCGGACACGGTCTGAAGCGTCGCTTCGGGCCCGAGTACGACCGTGCCGTGGCCCGGCACGACGGGGACGTCAAGGCCGCCGAGCGCGAGCTCGACGCCCTCGTGGAGCGGCACGGCGGGCTGCGCGAGCGCCCGCTGGAGCCCGCGGAGCGGGAGAGGTTCGAGGCCCGCTGGACGGCCGCGCAGGAGCGGTTCGTCGACTCGCCCCGGGAGGCGGTCACCGAGGCCGACCGTCTGCTCGCCGAAGTGGCCGGCGCCCGGGGCTTCCCGGACGGCGACCAGTACGAGGAGCAGCTCGCCGCGCTCTCCGTCCACCACGCGCACCATGTCCAGGGCTACCGACGCGTCCACCGGGTCGCCCGCGTACGCGCCAACGGCGTCGGCACGCACGACGCGAGCGCGACCGGCACGTCCGGAGCACCGGGCACGGAGGACATGCGGGCCGCCATGGTCGACGCGCGCGCCCTCTTCGACGACCTGGTCGGTGGGGCCTCCCACGAGGCGGGCCGTCGTCGCACGCAGGAGCGCGTGAGCCAGAACGGCTCCCGCTCCGGCCACCACCTGCCGCGAGGTTTCCACCGTCACCAGGCGAAGGAGGGCTGACCGCCATGCCGGACCTGACACCGAACAAGACGCCGGACACGACGCGGGACACCGCACCGAACGGGACCCCGAACACGACGACGAACACGGCGCGTGACCCGGACCCGATCACCGGCCCGATCACGGACCCGATCACGGGCGGGACTCCGGAGAACCGCCGGCCGGCGGGCGACCGGGCCCGCGCGGCGAAGCCCGCCGACACCGCACGCACCGGCGAAGCCGTACGCAGCACCGACACCGCCCGCACCGGCGAGGCCGCCTCGCCGCGTGAGGCCGCTCTGCCGGGGGAGGCCGTCCTGCCGGGGGAGAGGGGACGGACTTCGGCGGAGCCGCGCGGTACGACAGCCGTGGGCGAGCCGACGCCGCTCGGTACCGACACCGGCGCGGGCGAACCGGCACCCGGCCGGGCGGCCGGCGCCGGCCGGGACGCGGGCCCGCTCAGTGCCTCCGGCGAAGGGGCGCAGCCCCGGCACCGGGACACGGGCGCGGTGGACACCGTCACGGGCCGCGAGCCGACGGCAGCCGCCGCCGAGCACCGCGGTCACGGCGCGTCCCTCCTGCCGGACGACGAGTGCGACCGGATCGCCTCCCGCATGCGGCACGCGGTCGTCGGGTTCGTCGACGGCCCGCGCGACGCCGTCGCGGAGGCCGACCAGGTGCTGGAGGAACTCGCCGCGCAGTTCACGGACGCCGTGGACCGCCGACGCCGCACCCTGCGCGGGTCCTGGCAGTCGGGGTCGGAGGGCGGCAAGGACCGCTCCGCGACGGCCGCCGCGACGGCCACCGACACCGAGCAGCTCCGGCTGGCCCTGCGGGACTACCGCGAACTGACCGAGCGGCTGCTACACCTCTGAGCCCTCGGCCCCCTCGGCCCTCACGGCCGACCCACCTGCCGCCGCCCGGCGCTCCCGCCACTCCCGTACGACCGCTTCGACGTCGTACGGCTTCATGCCCAGCGGGGGGCCGGGCGGCGGCTTGAACATCATGTCGCGCACTTTGACGTTGACGTCCGTGATGATCTTCCGGACGAGGCGTTCCGAAGGCGCCGCGTACGCCGCCGCGAGCGCGTCCTCCGCCTCCTTGCGCAGGGCGAGCGTCGGTGGCAGGACGGAGAGGCCCTCACGGGCCATCTTGCGCTTGATCCACCAGAGTTCGTCGTAGGCGGTGTCCTCACCCGCCGGCAACGGCTTTCCCGCTCCCGCCAGTTGGGCGAACTCGCCGCGCTGCTCCGCGTCACGGATCTGCTTGTCGACCCAGGACTCGAACGGGACACCCGGTGGCTTTCGCTCGGTCATGCGTCCATTGTGCCGGACGCGGTGGGGCCGGGCGATTTATCATGCGGCCGCTGTACAAGCACACTTAGGACCCAGCACGCCGACAGGCATGTCAAAGACATTTCAAGGGGAGCGCACGTGCTCGAACTCACCATGGCCACCGTCTCCGGGACGGAAGAGGGCGCCACGGCCGGCATGCTGATGGCCGATTCGCCCAGCGACCCGGGTGCCGTGCTCCGGGTGGGCCGGGACAAGTCCGTGTGCCGCCTCGCGACCCCCGACGACTGGCTGTTCGTCTCCCGGGTGCACCTGGAGTTCCTGTGCGGTCCCGAGGGCACCTGGCAGGTCTCGTGGCTGCGCGGGTCGCAGGACGAGCCGTCCTCCGAGGTGCGGCTGGTGAGCGGCCAGTACGCCCAGCCGCTCGCCTACGGCGGGACCATGCCGCTGGCGCGCGGCGGCTCCGGCGAGATCATCGTCCTCGACCGCACCGGGCCGCGCAGCGTCAACGTGGGCTTCTATCACGAGGCGTGACAATTCAGAGGGGAGGGGGAGGGCGGTGCCGCCGGGGCCTGTCCGCCCCGGTGGGTGCTAGGGCGCTTCTTTTGGATCAGCCCGGGTCCGCGGCGCCCGGCACGGCACCTCGCGGCGTTGTCGCACGACCCGCGTACACCCGGTACGCGGATCGTGCTCCGCCTTGCGATGCACCGCACCGGACACCGCGGCCTGATCCGACCCGATCCAAAAGAAGCGCCCTAGGCCAGCACGCGCGCCAGCGCGAAGCCGTCGTAGCCCTTCGCCCCCACCGTCTGGACGGCCGTGCCGCTCAGCCTCGGGTGCGAGCCGATCAGTTCGATCGCGGCGCGGGTGCCGATCACGTCTCCCGCGTCGCTGTCCGCGTCCACGACCCGCCCGCCCCGTACGACGTTGTCGACGACGATCAGGCTGCCCACGCTCGTGAGCTTCAGCGCCCACTCCAGGTAGTGGGCGTTGTTGACCTTGTCGGCGTCGATGAAGACGAGGTCGAACGGCGGCGGGTTCTCGTCGGCCAGCAGTGGCAGCGACTCCAGGGCCGGTCCGACCCGCACCTCGACCAGTTTGTCCAGGCCCGCGCGGGCGATGTTGCGGGTGGCGACCTCCGCGTGCCGGGGGCTGTACTCCAGCGAGATCAGCCGGCCGTCGGCCGGGAGCGCGCGGGCGAGCCAGATCGTGCTGTAACCGCCGAGCGTGCCGATCTCCAGGACCGTCCGGGCCCCCTGGATCTCGGCGAGCAGCTGGAGCAGCTTGCCCTGGTTGGCCGTGACGTTGACGGGCGGCAGCTCGGCGGCCTCGCTGTCGCGCAGCGCGGCCGCCGTCACCTCGTCGTCCGGGGCGAGATGGTCGGTGAAGTAGGCGTCGACGGCGTCCCAGGCCTGCGACTCGCTCATGCGCTCTGCCTCTCGTGTACCTGACATATCCGGCGGTATGTCTCGTCAGGAATGCTAAGTCGAGCCCCACCGATCCCCGGCCGGGGCTTTCAGCCGTTCGGCGCAGGGGGCGCGGCGGGAGGCGCGAAAGACGCGGAGGGCGCCGCACGTGGCGTGGGGGGCGTGCTGGGTGTGGGAGGGGGCGGAGTGGGGCGTGCGGAAGGCATGGGGGGCGTCCGGGGAGTCCGGGGTGGCGCGGGCGGCTTCGGCGGAACGGCAGCGGGAGCGGGGGGACGCACGGGAGGGGCGACAGGGGCAGGAGGAGCAGCGGGGGCGGGGGGAGCAGCGGGGACGGGCGGCCGCGCGGGTCGAGGGGGAGTGCGGCGCAGGGACGGCGGTCGCGGGGGCACCGGGGGCGCGGTGGGCGGGGCGGGCGCCGAGGACGCACCAGGAGGTGCGGACGATGCCGTGGGGCCGGCGGCAGCCGTCCCGGGTACCGCTGTCGAGCCCGGCGCTGCAGACCTCGGAGCGGCCGACCCTGGCGCCGCTGACCCCGACACCGCCCCAGGCCTCCCTACGGTCGTGCCGGGTACCGCTGTCGAGCCCGGCATCGGCCGAGGCCTCTCTGCCGTCGTGCCCGGCCCCGCCGCAGGCCCAGGCACCGGCCCCGGCACCGGCCCCGGCCGGTACGGAGGCCCCGGCACCGGCCCAGGCCCCGGCATCGCCGCAGGTGCTGGCCCAGGCTCCCGTACCGCTGGGCCCGGTATCGGCGTCGTTCCGGGTTCGGTGGTGGGTGCCGGGTGGAAGCCCGAGGCATGGCGGGGGCGGGGCAGGGTCGCCCGGCGGGCCCGGCCCCAGCGGACCCCCAGCACGACCGCGACGGTGTTCAGGACGGCAAGTCCGCCGACGACCGTCAGCAGCCACACCGGGATCCCGGCCAGCGCGAGCAGCCGGTCCTCGTAGATCACCTGCCGGTACGCGGCGTCCGTCGCCGCCCGGCGCAGCTCATGGTCCCCGGAGATCTCCGAGGGCCGCGGGAACTCCTGGGCGACGGCCGTCAGGAACGGTGTGCCCTTCGCCAGCGCGGCCAGCGGCCCCGTCGCCTTGTCGAGCGGCCCGGCGAACGTCACCCGGGGCCGTTCGCCGCCGATCCGCGAGGCCGGCTCCATGCGGTGCGCGGCGAGGACGTACAGGCCGAGCGACTGCGGGGTGGCCGCCAGCCGGGACAGCCGCATCGGGTAGACGAGGGTGTCGGCGGCGAAGGTGAGGTGCAGCGGCTCGAGCTCGCCGCGCAGCGCGGTCCCGCTGCTCTCGGGGGTCAGCCGGACCGCCACGTACTCCCAGCGCCGGTCGACGTACGGCTGGAGCGCGGTCTCGAGGCGGCCCGGGAGGGTGAAGTCGTTGGCGCGCAGCCACTCGTCGAGGTCCCCCGGATCGGTGGCGGTCAGCCGGGCCACGTCGAACGGGCCGAGCCGCTCGCGTCCGATCACGCCGACGCCGGGCCCCGCCCCGGGCGGCGGCGGGCCCGCCGCGTCGCCGCCCGTGGTCAGCGGCCAGTCGCCGTCCTGCGGCCAGAAGTGATGGCGGGTGCGGTGCACGGGGGCGGTGGCCGCGGCCAGCTGGTCGAACAGCTCCGGTGCGCCGAGCTCGACCGTCGCCCGGTGCGGCACGGGCATGATCCAGGCGGCCCGCTCGGCGTCCCCGTCGACCGTCAAACGCATCACGATCTGTTCCTGCGCGCCGTCCCAGCGCACGACGGAGACCTCCCGGCCGACCACGACCTCCCGCTGGTCGCCCGGGAGCAGCGCACCGCAGCCGCAGGCGTAGGCCGGCGCGACGAGCGAACCGAGCTGGATCGCCAGCAGAGCCAGCAGCACGGCCGTGATCCGCCCGCGTGACCGATTCCGCCACGCCAGCCGTCCCCGCAGGAAACCGCCCATGCCTCGTATCCCCTCCAGCACTCTCCGTACCCGCCAGCGCGCAATGCGGTGGCAACGACGGTACGGCTGAAGCCCCTGTTCCGTTCGCCGCCCTATCCAATTCCCGCCCCCTGACGGCCCGCTGACGATCCCGTTCCCGACCCGTGTGCGGACCCGCGTCCCCTGCCGTGTCGCGTCTCGCATCCCGGCCCGTGGAAACGGCGGGGCCCCCGGACCACTATCGTCTTCCGGACAAAAGGAGAGCGGACGTCAGGTGAAGTGGGGATGGCCTGCGTCTCTGTCCGGGGGCGATGCGAGCCTCATAGGGTGCGAGAGGACACTTCGCGCACGGGACGTGGGACGGACGCGGCGGGAGGCCGACGAGGCGTGGCGAATGCGGAGCACAGCGGGCGGCCGGCGGAGGCCTTCGGGGCGACGGCGGCCGACACGGCGAGGACACGTCTGCGCGCGGCCCGCCTCGGCCTCTGGCTGCTGGCGGCGGTTCTCGCCGTACGCCAGGTGGCCGTCGTCCTCGGCACGCCGCGCGGAGAACGGCTGACGGACCTGGAGACCTGGGTCGGACCCGACGGCGTGCTGCACGTCAACGGCTCGCTCTACGACTCCACACGCTTCACGGGAACCCCGTTCGGCGGGCTCGTCCTCAAGCCTCTCACCCGGGCGGCCGAACAGGCCCTGGGCTGGGGCTGGACCTTCGGCACCCTGCTGCTGGTCGCCGCCCTCGGCCTGGTCGTGGCCCGTGCGCTGCCCCAGCCGGTCACCAGACGGACGGCCCTGCTGGCCGCGCCCGTCACGATCAGCCTGCTGATGCTGTCGCTGCCGGTGCGCAACACCCTCTGGCTCGGCCAGACCAGCATCATCCCGGTGCTGCTGGTCCTGCTCGGCTGCTTCGTCGTACGGGACTGGCGGGCGGCCGGCGTCCTGATCGGTCTGGCGGCGGCCCTGCAGCCCACGGTCCTGCTCTTCGCCGCGCTGCTGTGGTTCACCGGCCGCCGCCGCGCCGCGGCCGCCACCGGCGCCTCGTTCACCGCGGTCACCGTGCTCGCCTGGGCGGCGATGCCGCACGACTCGTACACCTACTGGGTGCACCACATGGCGGGTGTCGGACTCGGCGGCGAGGCCGACGCGCTCGCCAACCAGTCCCTGCACGGCGCCCTGCTCCGCCTCGGCCTCTCCGGCCCGCTGGAGATCGGCTTGTTCCTGTCGCTCGGCGCGGCCGTCGCCGCGCTGGGCGTCCGCCGGGCGGTCCGCTACGCCCGCGACGGCCAGCTGCTGCTGGCGGTGGCCCTCACGGGCTGCGCGGCGATCGTCGTCTCGCCCACGACCTGGCAGCACCAGTTGCTGTGGGTGCTGCTGGCGGTGGTCGGCCGGGTCGGCAAGCGCGCCTCCGACCGCTATGTGTGGCCGGTGGCGGTGATCCTGGTGATGACCCTCCCGGCGAAGATGATGCTGCCGAACATGGCGGCCCTGTACCCCCTGCGCGACAACGCGGTGCTGCTGGCGGCCGTCGCGGCGGCCACGGTCGTCCCGTTCCTGCCGCGTACGTCGCCGTACTACCGCGCGCCCGTCCCCACGCAGTACGCGCAGCCGGTCCCCACGCGCTGGAGGCGCGTACCGCTGCTGCCCGTCCTGAAGCGGGTCCTGACCCGCCCGAACCTCCTCCTCGAGCTGCTGCTGATCCGCGTGACGTACGCGGCGTACCAGCAGGTCCGGCTGGGCGCGACCGGCGGCACCAACACCGGCGGACGGGCCCGCGCGGAGGCCCACGGCCGCCAGATCCTCGACATCGAGCGGTTCCTGCACATCGACATCGAGCACTGGGCCAACCACGCGGTGGTGAAGGTCGGGTGGCTGCGGGACTTCTTCGACTTCTATTACGAGTCGTTCCACTTCGTGGTGCCCCTGTCGGTCCTCGCTCTCCTGTACTGGCGCCGCCCGGTCGACTACCGCTGGGCCCGCGCCTCCCTGGGCTTCGCGACCCTGCTGGCCCTGGTCGGCTTCTGGCTCTACCCGCTCGCCCCGCCCCGCCTGATGCCGAACCTGGGCGTCATCGACACGGTCCACGGCGTCCAGGACTTCTCCAAGCCGGACTACGGGACGCTGACGGCGCTGACGAACCAGTACGCGGCGATGCCGTCCCTGCACTTCGGCTGGTCCCTGTGGTGCGGGCTGGTCATCGCGATCGTCGCCCCGAAGTGGTGGATGAAGGCGCTGGGCCTGCTGCACCCGTTCTTCACGGTGTCGGCGATCGTCGCGACCGGCAACCACTGGGTGCTGGACGCGGTCGGCGGCGCGCTGGTGGTGGGCGGCGGCTTCGGCCTGTCGTACCTGTTCATGGGGCCGCGGGCGCGGTCCGCCACGGCGACGGCGGCGCTGACGGCTCCGGCGGAGGGGGCGGCGGGTGCGGTCAAGTCCACCGAGTCCGCCGGGTCCGCGGCCCAGGAGAAGAACCCGGCGCCGAGCTGAGCGCTCTTGCGATCCGCGCCCGGCCGTCGAGGCCGGGCACCCCGCTGGGGACGCGGGTCCCCGCCCGATGCCCCGCTCCTCCGGCGACCGCCAGGGGATCGGGGGCAGGGGATCGGAGCCAGAGGGCCGGGACAAGGCGGGCGGTACACTCCGGCCAGGGGGGATCATGACGGATCGCGACTGGAACGACGACAGCGGTTACCGCGACGCGGTGCAGAAGGCCGAACGCGCGGAACGCGCCGGGTGGATGGCGATCGCCGGCACGACAGGCCTGATCGGCCTCGTGCTGATCGTCCTGGCCGTCGTCTGCGTGCTCGCGGTCATCGCGGGCCTCTATGTGGTGATGGCCGTCAATCGCTAGAGGCTGTTGTTCCCTTTCCTTTGTCTTTCATCTTTCTTTCATTTCGTCGTCTGCGCGGACGTCGATTCCGTCGACGGCGCACTTCTCAAGAGGCAGTTGACCGGCTTTGGTGCGTCAAATGGTCATTGCGTACAGCGATAGTTTCTTGACGCTGAGTGAAAGAGGGGTTTGAATTCGCTTACTTTTTCGAGATCTTCTGACTCTGGGGGGCGGAGTTCAGTGCTTTCGGCACGGGGCGGTTCAGGCACGTTCGGACGTCGTAGACACGGCAGACGCAGGGGGACGGGAACGGCGGCCGCGTTGGCCGTGTTGCTGGGGATGCTGGCGTTGCCCGCGCAGGAGGCTGTGGCAGCTTCCCCGGAGGCGGATTCCGCGCCTTCGACAGAGGGCCAGCAGGCGCTGGCCGAGGCGGAGGACTCCGGTCAGCGGGTCGAGGTGACGGGCGAGCGGACGGACCGGACGACGGTCTTCGCCAATCCCGACGGGTTCACCTTCACGCTGGAGCAGTCGGCGGTTCCGATACGCGTGGCCAAGGCGGGCGGTGGCTGGCAGGCTCCGGACGCGACGCTGGAAAAACGTTCCGATGGTTCGGTGGGCCCGAAGGCCGCCGCCGTGTCGATCGCATTCTCGGCAGGGGGCGACAAAGCGCCGCTGGCGCGGATCGAGGACCAGGGAAATTCGCTGGAGCTGGAGTGGCCGGGCAAGCTTCCGTCCCCTCGGTTGGACGGCCCGAGCGCCGTATACGCGGATGTGCTGCCGGGTGTCGACCTGCAAGTGACGGCGACGCCGGAGAGCTTCCAGCCGGTGTTCGTGGTGAAGACGCCCGAGGCGGCGGCGAACGAGGAGTTGAAGAAGCTCACCTTCGGGCTGAAGGCTCAGGGGCTGGACGTTCGCGAGGGCGCGGCGGGTAATCTCGCGGCCGTCGACGGCAGTGGCCGCACGGTGTTCAAGGCACCACCGGCGCGGATGTGGGACTCGGCCGGCGAGACTGCCGTGACGCCACAGACGCCAACAGCGGCCGAGACGCCGAAAGCGCGGGAGACGCCGAAGGCTGACGGGACGCCGGAGACTGCTGTGACGCCGGAGGCCCCGAGGGCCCCTGAGGTCCCGGAGACGCCGAAGGCGGCCGAGACGCCGGAGACGCACGAGACCGCCGGGGCTCAGCCCCAGTTGCTGCGGGCGCAGGCGCTGGGTGAGGAGCCGGTCGTGCCCTCCGACCCCGCCGAGGTGGCGCCGTCGGGTTCGGGTCTGGAGCCCGGTCAGGGTGACAAGGTCGCCAGGATGGACGTCGCTGTCACCAAGGACTCGCTGTCCGTCGTCCCGGACACGGAGATGCTCACCAGGACCGATGCCTCGGCCTTTCCGCTCTTCATCGACCCGACGGTGACCTGGGGCGAGTCGGAGCGCACCTTGCTGCGCAGTGACGGCTACGAGTCGTACGGCTGGAGCAACGGCGACGACGACCAGGGCAAGGGTGCCGGCAAGTGCGGTACCTGGAACGGCTATTACTGCGGTCCGGGGTATGTGCAGAAGCTGTACTTCGAGTTCTCGCCGGCGAGTCTGAAGGGCAAGAAGGTCCTGGACGCGACGTTCCGGGTGACGGAGCCGTGGGCGTTCCAGTGCGATCCGCGCTGGGTGGACCTGGTCCGTACGAACAACATCTCCTCCGCGACCACGTGGTCCTCGCGGCCGGCGGAGCTGGACCTGATGGTGGACCGGAACGTCTCGGCGGGCCGTGGTTCGCTGTGCGACCCGGACGCGCCGGACGCGCCGATCGAGTTCAACGACAACCCGGACGAGACGAACGAGAACCTCACCTCGACGGTGTCGAACTTCGCCGCGGGCAAGTTCTCCCGGCTGACGCTGGAGATCAAGGCGCACGACGAGTCGGACACCGCCGCGTGGAAGCGGTTCAAGAACGACGCCGTGCTCGCCGTGAACTTCGTCGGCCTGCCCGACAAACCGAGCGCCGTCGGTATCGTCACCGGCTCCGGCACGGTCTGCGAGACCACCGAGAGCGACCCGGCGGTCGTCTCCGACCCCACTCCGACGCTGGCCGCGACCGCGCAGACCAAGGCCGGTGGTGAGAAGGACGCCCAGCTGCGGATCGCCTACGACCTCGACAGCAAGAGCGGCAGCACCTGGGTGGACACCACACCGGGCAACGGCGACGCACGTCCCTCGACCGGCTACGTCGGTGACAACACCAAGGTGACGCTGACCTGGTCCACCCTCACGGACGGCACGCTCTACCGGTACCGAAGCTGGGTACGGTCGTACTACAACGGCGGCGCCAGCAATCTGCCCGGACCGTCGAACGCCACCACCACCGGCTGGTGCTACTTCAAGGTGGACTCCAGCGCGCCCAAGGCACCCGGCATCACCGTCGGCAGCCCCTACACGGCGTGCACGACCAACGACTGCACCGCTCACGGCGGGCCCGCGGTGAAGGGCACGTTCAAGTTCGGGCCCGCCTCCGGCGACACCAACGTCGCCTACCAGTACAAGCTCTCCTCGACGGCCGCGTGGTCGCCGGACCAGACCGGAGCCACGGTGTCGGTCGGCATCACGCCCACGAAGGCGGGCACGTACCGCCTGTACGTGCGGGCCAAGGACAACGTGGCCCGCTACGGTGCGCAGTCCGTCGTCGACTTCGTGGTTGCCGACGGTGAGAAGCCGGTCGGCCAGTGGCAGTTCGGCGAGGCCGACGGAACGGCGGTGGACTCCGCGACGTGGGACGGCGCGGACAACGCGACCCCGAGCGGCGGTGCGGTCCGCGACGACCGCGGCCGTCGCGGGCTGATCACGCGTGACGCCACCGGTGTGCCGCTGGCGACGCCGGTGACGGACAAGGGGCTGGCCCTCGACGGCAGCACCGGCTACGCGGCCACGGCCGGCACGGTGCTGGACACGGCGGGGTCGTACACGGTCGCCGCCTGGGTACGGGTCGACCCGGCCTCCACGAAGACCGTCACGGTCCTCAGTCAGTCCGCGGCGACGACGAGCCCGTTCACCAAGAAGTACAGCCCGTTCATCATCTCCTACGGCGGAAAGTGGAGCATGCGCGTGCTGGGCACGGACGGTGCCTTCCACGAGGCGGCGGCACCGAACGCGTCACCCAAGGGGGTGTGGACGTATGTGGCCGGTGTCCATGACGCCGTCGCCAAGAAGGTCCACCTCTATGTGAACGGCAAGCTGCAGGCCTCGGTCGACGCGGGGACCGCCTGGCACGCGGACGGCGCGTTCCAGATCGGCCGCCTGCTGTACGCGGACACCTACGTGGACTATTTCAAGGGCAGCATCGACGAGCCCACGGCGTGGCAGCGGGCCCTGTCCGCGGAGGAGATCGCGGACGACGCGCGGACGCTGACGTCGCAGGGGTACGCCGGGGTGGAACTGGTCGCCGACTGGTCGGCCGACCGGGGCGTCGACAGCACCGTCGCGGACACCACCTCGGGCTACGGCCGGTCGCTGACCCTCGGCGGCGGTGCCTCGCTGAACGGCGAGTCGATCGTGCTGGACGGAGTGGACGACGCGGCCACGGCGGCGGGTCCGGTGGTGGACGACACGGGGTCGTTCACGGTGACGGCGCTGGCGTCCCTGGATGCCACCGCGCTCGCCGGCAAGAGCGTCGGCTACACCGGCCAGGTGGTGGGACAGCGGACGGTCGACGGGTCGGCCTGGGGCTTCTGGTACGAGCTGACGGACAAGCAGACCGTGCTGGACGAGGAGACCCTGGAGGAGAAGACCGTTCCGGTGGGCTTCTGGCGCTTCGGCCGGCTCAACGCCAACGGCACCTTCAGCGCGGTGGCGTCCGACGAGGCCGCGATGGTGGACGGCATGGTCAGGATGACCGGTGTCTTCAACGCCCAGGACGGCACGATCGGTCTCTACCTGGGAGCCGTCCAGAACGGCGACGACGAGGCGTTCACGGCCAAGATCGGCTCGGGCGATCTCGCGGTCGGCAAGGACTTCGCCGGCAACGCGTGGGGGCACTACCTGCCCGGACGCGTCGCGGACGTTCGCCTGTGGGCGGGCGCGATGGCCGGATCCGAGCAGATCGAAGAGACCGTAGGCGACTGACGAGGCGGGGCAGGGGCGGCTCGCTCGGCGGGCTGCCCCTGCCCCGACTTTTCGGTACCGCTCCGCATCTCTCCGTACCGCTCCGAACCTCTCTGAACCCTCTCTGAACTCTTTCGACAGGACCGGGGGAAAATGACCATGATCTTTGGCAGGGGCACATCACATTGGCGAGGGGGTGGTGCCGGCCGGCACCGCTTCGGTCGGCTGCTGGTGCCGTCGCTGGCCCTCGCGCTCGTCGCACCTCTGGGCGCGGCACAACTGGCCCAGGCCGCGGAGACCTCCGGCCTGGGGCGGCCCGACGTGCCCAAGTCCCGGGTGAGCAAGGTCGAGACGGTCGACGGCCTCGGCGCGAAGGAAGCCCGGCGACGGGTCGCCCAGGACAACAAGGCCAACAAGGCGCAGGCCGATCGGGCCCGTGCGGAGCAGAAGGCGGTCTGGCCCGGGGCGGGCGAGGCGAAGCTCGCCCTCACGGGCGGCAAGGCGGGGAAGGCCGAACCGGGCGGAGTCCCGGTCACGTTGGCGCCGCCGTCCGGGGACAAGGCCGCGACCGCGGGGAAGGGCACGACCGCGGGCAAGGGCGTGGCGGCGGGCACGGCGCGTGTCACCGTGCTGGATCAGCAGGCCGCTCGCGCCGCAGGCGTCACGGGTGTGCTGCTGACCGCCGAGGCCGACACCGCGGGCAAGGCCGAAGTGAGCGTGGACTACAGCGGCTTCTCCTCGGCCCTGGGAGGCGGCTGGTCGCAGCGGCTGCGTCTGGTGCAGCTTCCCGCGTGCGCCCTGACGACCCCTGAGAAGAGCGAGTGCCGCACCCAGCGTCCGCTCGCGTCGGACAACGACCTGGCGCACCGGTCGGTTTCGGCGCAGGTGAGCATCGCCGAGTCCACGGACGGTGCGTCGACCCAGCTCATGAAGGCCGCGGGCAGCGCCGCCCCGGCCGCCACCGTGCTGGCCGTCACCGCCACCGCGGCCGGGTCCGGGGAGTCGCCCAAGGGCACCGGAAACTACTCGGCCACTCCGCTGTCGGAGTCCTCGTCCTGGGAGGCGGGCGGCAGTTCGGGCGCGTTCACCTGGTCGTACGACTTCACCCTGCCGCCCGCGGCGGCGGGCCCGCTGCCGCCGCTGTCGCTGTCGTACGACTCGGGCGGCGTCGACGGCCGCACCGCTACGTCCAACAACCAGGGCACGTCGGTCGGAGAGGGCTTCTCGCTCACCGAGTCCTACATCGAGCGCACCTACGGCTCGTGCGACGAGGACGGCCACGAGGACATCTCGGACCTCTGCTGGAAGTACGACAACGCGCGGCTGGTCCTGAACGGCAAGTCGACGCGGCTGGTCAAGGACGACGATGACGGTCAGTGGCGGCTGGAGGGCGACGACGCCTCCAAGGTGACCCGGTCCACCGGCGCGGACAACGGCGACGACAACGGCGAGTACTGGACCGTCGTCACCGGCGACGGCACCAAGTACGTGTTCGGTCAGAACAAGCTGGACGGCGCGGACGCCCAGCGCACCAACTCCACGGCCACCGTGCCGGTGTTCGGCGACGACTCGGGCGAGCCGGGCTACTCCGCGGGCGACGCCTTCGGCGACCGCTCGCTCACGCAGGCCTGGCGATGGAGCCTCGACTACGTCGAGGACCTGCGGGGCAACGCGGCCACCTACTGGTACACGAAGGAATCGAACTACTACAAGAAGAACAAGGCCGAAACCGCCAACGCCTCCTACGTGCGCGGCGGTTACCTGGACCGGATCGAGTACGGCCTGCGCAAGGGCGCCCTGTTCACCGACAAGGCGGACGCGAAGGTCACCTTCGGCTACGCCGAGCGCTGCACCGCCTCGGACTGCTCCTCCCTGACCAAGGACACCGCCGACAACTGGCCGGACGTGCCGTTCGACGCGATCTGCGCCAAGGACGACGACGAGTGCAAGGCGGTCGGCCCGGCCTTCTTCTCCCGCAAGCGGCTGACCGGGATCGACACCTTCTCCTACAACGCCACCAGTGCCGCGTACGACGCGGTGGACTCCTGGGACCTGGTCGAGCAGTACCTGGACGGCGGGGACATCGGCGACAGCTCCGACCAGGTGCTGACCCTGAAGTCGCTCAAGCGGACCGCGAAGGCGGGCGCCACGAGCGTCGCGCTGAACCCGGTCTCGTTCACCTACCAGATGCGGCCGAACCGCGTCGACGGCACGGACGACATCCTGCCCCTGACCCGGCCGCGGATCTCCACCGTCGTCTCGGAGACCGGTGCGATCACGACGGTGACGCTGTCGGCGGCGGAGTGCGTGCGCAGCCAGGTGCTGGGCGCGGCCCCGGACACCAACACCCGTTCGTGCTACCCGCAGTTCTGGCACATCAACGGTGGCGAGGACGCCTCGATCGACTGGTTCCAGAAGTACCGGGTGCTGGCCGTCGGCGTGTCCGACCCGACAGGCAACAACGAGGCGGTCGAGAACGCGTACTCCTACAGCGGTGCCGCCTGGCACTACAGCGACGACCCGTTCGCGCCGAAGGCCGAGCGGACCTGGTCGGAGTGGCGCGGCTACGCCCAGGTGACCGCGTGGACCGGCGCGACGGGCGTGACCCGCTCCCGCACCGTCTCCCTCTACCTCCAGGGCATGGACGGTGACGAGAAGAGCGACGGCACCGACAAGTCCGTCTCCGTCGCCCCCTTGTCGACGCCCGCTCTCGGGGCCGCATCCATCACCGACAGCGAGCCGTACTCGGGGCAGTTGCGCGAGCAGGTCACGTACGACGGCTCCACCGCGATCTCGGCGACCGTGAACGACCCCTGGTCGACGGAGACCGCCCGCCAGAGCGTGTCCGGCGCCGGCGACCACGTCGCCCGCTTCGTCCGCCCGCAGAAGGTGCACAGCTACACCTACCTGACGGCCTCGCAGACATGGCGCGAGCGCCTGACGAACACGACCTACGACAGCTACGGCATGCCCGTCACGGTCGACGACTCCGGGCAGGTCGGCAAGGCCTCGGACGAGACCTGCACCCGCACCTGGTACGCCCGCAACGCCGACGTCGGTCTCACCGGCCTGACCTCCCGCACCCGCACGGTCGCCCGCAGCTGCGCGACCGCGGACGCCTCCCTCGCCCTGCCCGCGACGATGAACCCGGCCGCCCCCGAGCGGGGCAGTGTGCTCGCCGACGTCGGCACCGTCTACGACACCGCGAACGCCACCACCTGGTCGGCGGCCCAGAAGCCCACCAAGGGCCTGGCGACCTGGACCGGCCGTCCCACCGGCTACACCGCGACCGCAGACGCGGCCGGCGACCGGCTCCCGTCCGGCTGGCAGACGGCCACCACCACGACGTACGACACCCTGGGCCGCACCCTCAAGGTCACCGACGCGGTGGGGAACCCCACCAGCACCGCCTACACGCCCGTCGACGCGGGGCCGCTGACCAAGACCGTCACCACGGACGCCAAGACGTACAACACGGTCACCTTCCTCGACCCGCGTCGCGCGGTGCCGCTGCGCACCTACGACGTCGGTCTCAAGAAGACCGAGATGGCCTACGACGCCCTCGGCCGGCTCACCGACGTGTGGTTGCCGAACCGGACGAGCGGCAGCCAGACCCCCAACCAGAAGTACGCGTACCACACGGACAGCGCCAAGCCGTCCTGGGTGTCGACTTCGACGCTGAAGAAGGACGGCGACACCTACAAGACCACCTACACGATCTACGACGCGCTCCTGCGCCCCCTGCAGACCCAGTCGCCCACCCCTGAGGGCGGCCGGCTGCTGACGGACACGCGCTACGACACGCGGGGCCTGGCCTACGAGACGTACGCCGACATCTTCGACAACACCAGCACGCCCAACGGCACGTACACACGGGCCGAGTACGGCGAGGCGCCCCAGCAGACGGGGACGGTGTTCGACGGGGCGGGCCGCGCGACGACCAGCACCCTCTACACCTACGGCATCAAGAAGTGGGCCACCAGCACCGGTTACACGGGCGACTCGGTCGCGACCACGGCCCTGGAGGGCGGTTCGGCGCAGCGCACGATCACCGACGTCCGCGGCCAGGCGACGGAGACCCGCGAGTACGCGAGCACGAGCCCGGCCGACGCCGCCTACGGCGGCAGCGCCGGCGCCGCGTACACGTCCACGAAGACGGACTTCGCCCTCGACGGCAGGAAGCTGACGCTCACCGGCCCCGACGGCGCCAAGTGGTCTTACGTCTACGACCTGTTCGGCCGTGAGGGCATCAGTACCGACCCGGACAAGGGCGTGACCCTCACCGAGTTCGACGCCCTCGACCGTCCGGTCAGGACGACGGACGCGCGCGGCACGGCCGTCGTGACCGACTACGACGTGCTGGGCCGGATCACCGGTACGTGGAAGACCTCCAAGACGGACGGCAACCAGCTCACCGGCTTCGTCTACGACACCCTCCTCAAGGGTCAGCTCACCTCCTCCACCCGCTACGTCGGCGGCAAGGCGGGCGCGGCCTACACGCAGACCGTCACCGCCTACGACAGCCTGAACCGGCCCACGGGTACCGAGCTGCAACTGCCGGACAGCGACCCGTTCGTGAAGGCGGGCGCGTCCGCCACGGTGGCATACGAGACGGGGTACAACGTCGACGGCAGCAAGAAGTTCAGCCGTGAGCCGGCCGTGGGCGGCCTGTCGTCCGAGATCGTCGAATACGGATACGACGACGTGGGCGACGTGACCTCGGTGGGCGGCGCGACCGGATACCTGCTGGACGTGGACTACTCGGCGCTGGCGCAACCGCAGCAGCTGACCCTGGGCACCGGCGGCACCGGCAACAAGAGCGTCTACGTGGCGAACACCTATGAGGAGGGCACCGGCCGCCTGACCAACAGCCATGTCACCGACCAGACCCACGGCTACATGCTCCAGGACCTCACCTACACCTACGACCAGACCGGTAACGTCACCGCGATCAGTGACCCGACCCTCCTGGGCGGCACCGGCTCCGCGGACACCCAGTGCTTCACCTACGACGGCCACCAGCGCCTGACCGAGGCCTGGACGCCCGCCTCGCAGAAGTGCACCGACACCAGGAGCGCGTCGAGCCTGTCGGGCCCGGCCCCGTACTGGTCGTCCTACTCCTACAACGCCGCGGGCCAGCGGTCCAGCGAGACGGTCCACAAGAGCACCGGCGACACCAGGACGACGTACTGCTACCCCACGACCCTCACCGCCCAGCCGCACACCCTGACCGGCACCACGACCAAGACCGACTGCGCCACCCCGGAGCGTTCCTACGACTACGACAAGTCCGGCAACACCTGGCACCGCCCCGGCGCGAGCGGAACACAGACCCTGGAGTGGTCGCCCGACGGCAAGTTGAGCAAGCTCACCGAGGGCGGCGTGGCGACCGACTACCTCTACACCACGGACGGCACCCTACTGATCCGCAGCACGCAGAACGGCGAGCGCGTTCTGTACACCGGCGCCACCGAACTCCACCTCCGCGCCAACGGGACCACCTGGTCGCAGCGTTACTACGGTGCCGAGGAACTGACGGTCGCCGTCCGCTCCAACCAGTCGGGCGCCAACAAGCTCACCTACCTCTCGGGCGACCAGCACCAGACCTCGACGCTGGCGCTCAACCCGGACACCGGCCAGACCTTCACCAAGCGCTACACCACGCCCTTCGGCGCCGACCGCGGCACGACGCTGAACGGCCCCTGGCCGGACGACAAGGGCTTCCTGGGCAAGACACGGGACGCCACGTCGGGCCTGACCCACATCGGCGCCCGTGAATACGACGCGTCCATCGGTCAGTTCATCAGCGTCGACCCGCTCCTGGAATCCGGCGAACTCCAGAGCCTCAACGGCTACACGTACGCGGTACAGAACCCGCTCACCCACAGCGACCCCACCGGCCTGGGCCTCGCCTGCGGCGGCAACGGCGACGACACGCCCTGCCCGACCCGCCCGGACGGCACCCCCGGCAACGGTCGCCCCAACGAGGCCGTCGACTATTCCAAGCCGCAGTCACCCCACCCGTGCAACAGCAACTGCGGCACGGCCAGTGGCGACACGTGGACGCGACAGGACGAGTTGGGCCGTCGGGCCGCGGCCGCCTACCGCGAGCAGTTGGTGCTCAACCCGGAGGTCATCCTCAACCCGAACGCCACCCAGCTCACGGCCATGTGGTTCATGGGCGTCACACCGTCCGCCTACTACTTCGACAAGAACGACAAGATGACCCAGGCCGTCCAGGATCACATCTGGATGCAGGTCGTGCGCACGTTCCTCTCGCACCGCAAGAACACGAAGATAGGGCAGACCATCAAGGGGCTCGACTACAAGACCAAGTACGGCGCGGCCATGAACGATCTTCCCCTCAAGGGAATGATGGTGGGCGAAGTGTCCGACGCCCTCATGCAGCTCGCCGGTGACAACGACCCGGACACGGCGGCGGGCGCCACCCGCGCGGTGCTCGGCTCCTTCAACATGAAGGCGACCGTGACCGGATACAACAAGCTGAACCGGCGCGGAACGGTGCAGTTCGAGATCACACAGAAGATGACCGTCGAGTCACTGACCCGTGGCGTGTCGAAGGAAGGGTACGAGAGCGGAGCGAAGGACCCGATGGCGTCGGGCATCTCCAACACCGCCCGCGCGGTCTTCCCCGGCGGCCAGAAACCGTTGTCGATGACGTTCCGATGGACCGAGACCGTTCCGATGCCGGCGCCCGGCCGGTGAGCTGATCACTCCGGCGCGCTTCTCGCGGCCAGCCGCTCCTGGAGTCGTGCGTGCCGGAACTGGTAGACGGGGCCCGTCGCCCGCAGCAGGTTGCGGCGACGGGCGTCCTCCAGGAAGTGCATCAACCGTACGGGGGTGCCCTCCTCGAAGTGGAGCTGTACCGCGGTGAGGGTGGTGGCGACGGCGAGGTTGCCGACGAGGACCGAGGTGGCACCGGTCCACAGGGCGGCCGTCAGTGCGAACATCGCACCGAGGAGCGGGTACTGCGCCCAGGCGATGATCGGGCCGATGTACAGCGCGAGGGCGAATCCGGTCAGCAGCCCCAGGAAGAGCCGCAGCCCTATGTGGTGCCGCCACACGTCCACCGGGCCCACTGACCGGGTGTCCACCACCTGGGGCCGGGCGAACTCCTCTCGAACCTTGTCGTAGCTACGGCCCGAGCCGACGGAGAGCAACGGGGTGCCGGAGAGGATCTTGTGTCCTCGGCCTGTCACCAGCAGCTCGGAGAAGCCGATGGGCAGCGTCACCAGGTACAGCAGCCAGATCGGCGGGCCGGGGTCGAAGACCAGCGGCAGCAGGAGGCAGAGCCCGGTACCCACGAAAAGCCACTGCCGGATGCCGGACCGGACCGTATCCGGGGTGAAGATGTCGCGCCAGCCGGCACTCGACAACGGCTGCGGCTCGCTGAACTCCGCGACGCGGCAGGCGATGCCGTAGCCGCCCCCGATCGCCGAGAGGGTACCGATCACGATCACCAGCGGAGTCGGGTACAGACTCCAGGTCATGACCACGCCGGGCGGCCCGCACACGACCGTGGAGACGATCCATACGGCGATCAGCCGCGGCCGGTGGCCCGTCCAGCCGGGAGTGTGCCACCAGCGCAGATCGCGGGCACCCTCCTGGGTGAGCCGGGCGGCTAGGTACCGGAGCGTGCGTTCGGCCGTCCTGGCGGAGTAGCGCGGGCGGGGGTGTCCGGGGCGCCGGGCGTAGGCGGCGACGACCGCGTGATCGAGGAGATGGTTCTCGACGGCGGCGCGAGTGGGAAAGCGGGCGCTGTCGAGCAGTTCGTCGACGGGATCGTCGTCGCCGTAGACGTCGCGGAGCAGGGCGATGGCCAAGGGCCCGGTGAGGGCGGCGGCCAGCGGCTCGGCGGCGGGCGAACCGGTCTCCGTGAGCAGCCGCCCGGTGAGCTGCTGCCAGGCGGGGGACGGAGTGGAAGGCAGCCGGTTCAGCAGATACCCGGCGGCGTCGGCGGGCCTGACCGGCTGGATCTCCACCGCGAGAGCACCGCCCAGCCGCGCCTTCTTCGCGGTGAGCACGGCCTCCTTGGCCCGGGAGACGAGCACCAGCCGGAAGGGCGCCGTCTCCAGCGCGCCGACCATGGCCCCGCGCAGCTTGCCGGTGACCTCGTCGAGGCCGTCGAGGAAGAGGGAGACGCGTCCCTGTTCGAGCAGCTGCCGGGCGCGGGCCCGCCCGCCCTTCCCGTGGAAGAGGGTGTACTGGCGGGTCAGCCGGTCGGCGGCCCAGTCGACGGCCGTGTCCTCGCCGGGATTCCACCCGTCGAGGGAGAGCAGCACGGGCACGGGCACGCGGGCCCGGTCGGCGGGTGCGGCCCGCGCGGCCCGATGGGCGAGCGCGTCGAGGAGCAGCAGCACGGCCGCGGCGGTCTTTCCGGCGGCCGGCGCTCCGACGAGCAGCAGCCGCCCGGAGGCCAACCCGCCGTAGACGGCGTGCAGTTCGGACAGCCCGCCGCCGTCACGAAGCCGGCCCCGGGTGGCCGGTCCGAGCCCCGGCAACGGCCCGAACCGCGCCCGCCCCGCTCCCTCCCCCGTGGCCCCGACGACCCGACCCGCCACCTTCCGCTCACTCACCCGCCACCGCACGGGCAGCGGCGCGGGCTCGAGCAGCCGCCGCAGCCCGGCCTCCTCCTGCCACTGCGCGCCGACGACCCGGGCGAGCTCGTCGGCGGTGGTGTCGAGGGGGTCCACGGTGGCGGCGGCGGTGTGGGCGACGTGGTGATGGATGTTCTGGGTGTTGTGGTCACCGACCTGGAAGGCGGTGGGCCCATGGAAGGCGTTGCCGGAGACGGAGTTCGCGTCGCGCGGACCTCTGTCGCCGGGGTCCGACTCGGCGCTGCCGGCCTCGGGACGGGGGCCGCTCATCCGCCGGACCCGAAGTGGTTCTCCTGCCGGTTGTGATCGCCGGTCTGCACGGCGGTGGGCCCGTGAAAGGTGTTCCCGCTGACGGCGCCGCCCTGCGGCCCGTCATCTGCACCGAACTCCTTGGTCAGCTGCACGAGTTGCTCGACGAGCCGATCCCGCTCCTCCTGCGCGAGGGCCTCCAGCAGTGAGGCGAACTCCCCTTGCCACAGGACCGCGTGCACGGCCCGCACCCGCTCCCGGTCGCCCTCGTCGACGGCGTTCAGCACGGCGGCGGTCCGGTCGAGCCGCTCGATCGCCTCCCGTTCGGCGTCGGCGTCCCCTCGCCCGACGAGCCGAGCGCACCGCACCCGGAACCAGGCCCAGCTGTCCGCCCCGGCCGACTGCACGACGGCCATCCCCCCACCGGCCGCAGCCGCGGTCAACGCCTCGCTCAGCATGTTCCGTCCCCTCCCCCTGGCCACCCCGGCCCGCTGAGTGCGCGCACGGGACAAAACGCATGGTACAGACGGCAGTTGGGGGTGGCGGAGCGTTCTGATCACCGGGAGGGGAGAATCACGGGATGGTCGGGGAGAGGGCGTCGGGGAAGAGGGTGTCGGGAGAGACGGTGTCGGGAGAGACGGTGTCCGGCAAGGCGGCGGTCGCGGTCGCGGTCGCGAACGCGAGGGCGTGGTTGGTGCGGCGGACGCCGGTCTTCTGGCTGACGCTCTCGGTGCTGTCGTGCGTGGGGGGCTTCCTCACGTGGTTCTGGGGAGCGTGGTCCGGCGGCCTGGACGTGGCGGAGACCTGCACGCTCCTGAAGGGCCAGAAGTACGACGACGCCTACCGCACGGAGCACTGGCGCGAGCCGTCGCAGCTCTTCCCGCTCCACAACAAGTGCAACGCCTCGTACGACCTCGTGCCTGCCTGGGTCAACCCCATGCTGGTCCTGCTGGCGTTCCTCGCCGTGGCCGGCCTGATCGCGGCGGTCTGGGCGACGGCCGTCCGGTTGTGGCGGCTCTGGCAGCGGTGTCGGCCGACCTCGGCGCTCTGAGCCGACGGCGAGGGTAGCTGCGTCAGCTCACCCTCACCTGGCGGTCACGTCGGCGGACGGGCGTGCGGGTGCGGAGGTCCGCCGCTGTCCCACGAGGCTCCGCAGCCGGCGCTCCGCGGGGTGTTCGACGCAGGTGTAGGCCAGGGCCGCGAGGGTGAGGCTGACGACCAGCACCCCCGCCCAGAACGCGACCGTCTCGCCGCCGGGCGCGGGCTTGCCCCACTCGAAGACGGCCACCCGGATCACGATCTCGTGCAGGAGATACCAGGCGAACGACCAGTGCCCCAGCCGGATCATCCAGGCCCCGCCCAGCCCGGTCCGCCGCCCGTCGAGGTCGGCACGGGCGGCGGCGCAGATCAGGGCCGCGAAGAGGGGCGCGGAGAGCAGCTGGGAGGCGGAGTAGGGGCTGTACCAGACGGCATCCGGCACCGCGCCCGACCACGGAATCAGCACCAGATGCCAGGCGACGACGAGCCCGAAGGCCACCGGCAGCGACACGGGCGACCGCCAACCGCGCTTGAGCGCGAGGCCCGCCACCACTCCGAGCACGAACTGAAGGGAGCGGGTCAGCGGCAGATAGTCGAGCGCCCAGGTGCGGGTGGTGGCCGACGCCCCGGACAGCGCGGGCCACAACAGCAGCGCACCGAGACCGACCGCGACCGCCGTCCACCCCCACACCCTGGCTCGTCGCTCGGCAAGCAAGGCCAGCAGCACAGGGAAGATCAGATAGAACCAGGCCTCGTCACTCAGCGACCAGGCGGCGGGATTACCCCCGGTGAAGATGACGGGCTGCGGGAACCAGGCGTGCACGAGCAACAAGGTCGCGCCCACCGCCTTGACGGACACGGCCCGGTCCATGAGCGCCCACCACACCCCGACGGACGCCCCGACACTGACGGCGAGCAGCGGCCAGATCCGCGCGAACCGCCGCCACAGGAACACCCGCGCGGACACCCCCGCACCGTCGTAGGTCCAGGCGAGCACGACCCCCGACAACACGAAGAAGAACGTGACCCCACTACGCCCGTACCAGACGACATCACTGACCCCCGGCACGATCCCGACCTGCCGCGACAGGTGATACAGCACGACGAGGAGCGCGGCCCAGAACCGCAGCCCGGTGAGGGAGGGCAGGCGGTCACGGGTGGGGGCCGGTGTGGGGGTCAACGGGGTCCTTCGTGGTTGAAAAGCGCGAGACTAACATCGCGGTTCGACGGCATCGCATGGGCACGGTCGACCGGAACCTCCAGTGACCACTTTCGGCCAGAGAGGCGACCGCGGCGACCGTGCGTAGGCAGGGAATCCCGAATCCCCGCGCTGCCCGAGCGCCGGCGGTCGGGACCGGGTGCTCGTACAGCGGCTCTCTGCGACTGTTGGCAATGCCACCCTCAGATTCTCTGCTCAACAAGCACTTGAGCAGAGAATCTGGGCTGAAGCCCGTCTGCTCCCAAGGGCCGCTACTGATGGAACGGCTGGTAGAAGCCGGCTCGACCGTCCCACGGTCTGCACGAGGGAACCCGTGCCGTCAACAGGGATCGCATACAAGCCAAGTGTGGTGTCAAGGGGCGACTGCGCATGGTGATAAATCCTTGACGCAAGGTGAGACGAGGGTTTGAATGCGCTTACTTTTTTGAAGATCTTGTGACTCTGGGGGCGGAGTTCTGTGCGGTTCGCACGGGGTGGGTCAGACATGTTCGGACGTCGTAGACGCGGAGCGGCGGGAGCGACGACAGCCGCAGCCGCGTTTGCCGTGCTGCTGAGCATGCTGGCGCTGCCTGCTCAGCAGGCTGCGGCTTCTCCTCCAGAGGCGGATTCAGCAGCCCTGACCGAGGGGCAGCAGGCGCTGGCCGAGGCGGAGGAGTCCGGTCAGCGGGTGGAGGTGACGGGGGAGCGTACGGACCGGACCACGGTCTACGCCAATCCCGATGGCTTCACGTTCACGATGGAGCAGTCGGCCGTTCCTGTGCGCGTGGCCAAGGCGGGCGGCGGCTGGCAGGCCCCGGATGCGTCTCTGGAGAAACGTTCCGATGGTTCGATCGGGCCCAAGGCCGCTGCCGTGTCGATCGCGTTCTCGGCGGGAGGCGACAAGGCGCCCCTGGCTCGGATCGAGGACCAGGGCAGTTCGCTGGAACTGGAGTGGCCGGGCAAGCTGCCCGCACCGCAACTGGACGGCCCCAGCGCCGTGTACGCCGAGGTCCTTCCGGGTGTCGACCTTCAGGTGACGGCAACCCCCGAGAGCTTCCAGCCGGTGTTCGTCGTCAAGACGCCGGACGCGGCCGCGAACGAGGAGCTGAAGAAGCTCACCTTCGGGCTCAAGGCTCAGGGGCTGGACGTCCACGAGGGTGTCGCCCACAACCTCTCTGCTGTCGACGGCAGTGGCCGTACGGTGTTCAGGGCGCCGCCGGCGCGGATGTGGGACTCGGCGGGAGAGGCGTCCGGCGAGTCCGAGACATCCGGTGCTCAGACTCAGTTGGTGCGGGCGCAGGCGCTGGGTGAGGAGCCGGTTGTGCCCTCCGACCCTGCTGAGGTGGCGCCGTCCGGTTCGGGTCTGGAGCCCGGTCAGGGTGACAAGGTCGCGAAGATGGACGTTGCTGTCACCAAGGACTCGCTGTCGGTCGTGCCGGACACGGAGATGCTCACCAAGTCCGATGCCTCGGCCTTTCCGCTCTTCATCGACCCGACGGTGACCTGGGGTGAGTCCGAGCGCACCTTGCTGCGCAGTGACGGCTACGAGTCGTACGGCTGGAGCAACGGCGACGACGACCAGGGCAAGGGCGCCGGCAAGTGCGGTACCTGGAACGGCTATTACTGCGGTCCGGGGTATGTGCAGAAGCTGTACTTCGAGTTCTCCCCGGCCAGCCTGAAGGGCAAGAAGGTGCTGGACGCGACGTTCCGGGTGACGGAGCCGTGGGCGTTCCAATGTGATCCGCGCTGGGTGGACCTGGTCCGTACGAACAACATCTCCTCGGCGACCACGTGGTCCTCGCGGCCGGCGGAGCTGGACCTGATGGTGGACCGGAACGTCTCGGCGGGCCGTGGCTCGTTGTGCGACCCGGACGCGCCGGACGCGCCGATCGAGTTCAACGACAGCGCGGACGAGACGAACGAGAACCTCACCTCGACGGTGTCGAACTTCGCGGCGGGCAAGTTCTCCCGGCTCACGCTGGAGATCAAGGCGCACGACGAATCCGACCCGTCGGCCTGGAAGAGGTTCAAGAACGACGCCGTGCTCGCGGTGAAGTTCGTGGCGGTGCCTGCCCTCCCGACCGAGGTGGGCGTGATCACCGGCACCGGATACGTCTGTTCCACCAGCTCGACCGACCCGGCCATCGTGTCCGATCCCACCCCGCTGGTGCAGGGGAAGCCGCGCACCGCGTCCGGAGGCTCAGTGGGAGCCAGCCTGCGCATCCGGTGGCGGACGGAGAAGTCCGACGGCTCGACGTGGACTCTCGCCCACACCGACCTGGACGGTCCGTCCACAGGCTATGTGGGGAACCTCGTCAAGCAGTCGCGCAGTTTGCCCACTCTCCAGGAGGGCGTGCTGTACCGGTTGAGAGCGCTGACCCTGTCGTACTACGAGGACGGCAGCAGCCGGCAGAACACCGGCTACACCACGCCGTGCTATTTCAAGGTGGATCCGACGGCACCCAAGGCACCGCAGATCACCGTGGGTACGCCCTACACGGCGTGCACGACCAACGAGTGCACGGCCCATGGCGGGCCTGCGGTGAAGGGCACCTTCACCTTCAAGCCCGCTACGGGTGACGCGAACAACGTCGCCTACCAGTACAGGCTCTCCTCCACGGCCGCATGGTCCGCTGACCAGACCGGTTCGACGGTGTCGGTGGGCATCACACCGCCCAAGGAAGGTACGTACCGCCTGTATGTGAGAGCGAAGGACAACGTCAGCCGCTACGGCGCGCAGTCGGTCGTCGACTTCCTCGTGGCCGACGGTGAGAAGCCGGTCGGTCAGTGGAACTTCACCGAGGCCGACGGTGCCGCCGTGGACTCCGCGACGTGGGACGGCTCTGACAACGCGGCCCTGGCCGGTGGCGCGGTACGCGACGACCGTGGCCGCCGCGGTCTGA
Source organism: Streptomyces sp. NBC_00016 (assembly GCF_045040885.1). Taxonomy (NCBI): domain Bacteria; kingdom Bacillati; phylum Actinomycetota; class Actinomycetes; order Kitasatosporales; family Streptomycetaceae; genus Streptomyces; species Streptomyces sp. NBC_00016. The sequence goes on from NZ_CP108304.1 coordinate 6,852,582, forward strand.
TCACACGTGACGCGTCGGGCGTGGCCTTGGAGACTCCGGTGACGGACAAGGGGCTGGCTCTCGACGGCAGCACGGGCTATGCGGCCACGGCAGCCACCGTGCTGGACACCTCCGCCTCCTATACGGTCTCGGCGTGGGTGCGGGTCGATCCCAGTGCCTCGCGGACGTTGACGGTGCTCAGCCAGGCGCCCGACAGTGCGAGCCCCTTCTCGAAGAAGTACATCCCGTTCGGGTTGTCGTACGCGGGTGGAGGGGCCAACACCTGGAGCATGAGCGTGATGGGTACCGACGGAACCCTTCGCAAGGCCAGTGCCTCGCAGGCGACGCCGCGTGGTGTGTGGACTCACGTCGTCGGTGTGCACGACGCCGAGGCGAAGAAGGTCAGCCTGTACGTCAACGGAGCACTGCAGAGCAGCGTCGACGCCGGGACGGCGTGGAAGGGATCGGGGCCTCTGCAGATCGGCAGGGGCATCTGGGCCGACGTCTACACCGACTACTTCAACGGCAGCATCGACGAGCCCACGACGTGGCAGCGGGCCCTGTCGGCGGAAGCGATCGCGGAGGAAGCGAGGACGCTGACCTCGGAGGCTTATGCCGGTGTGGAGCTGGTCGCCGACTGGTCCGCCGACCGGGGTTCCGGCACCACGATCGCGGACTCCACCTCGGGCTACGGCCGGTCGCTGACCCTCAGCGGTGGGGCCTCGTTGGACGGCGAGTCGATCGTGTTCGACGGGGTGGACGACGCGGCCACCGCGGCCGGGCCCATCGTGGACGACACGGGTTCGTTCACCGTCACTGCGCTGGCGGCCCTGGACAGTGACGTGCTCAAGGACAAGAGCGTCGGCTACACAGGTCAGGTGGTCGGGCAGCGGACGGCCGACGGGTCGGCCTGGGGCTTCTGGTACGAGCTGACCGGCAAGCAGACCGTGCTGGACGAGGAGACCCTGGAGGAGAAGACCGTTCCGGTGGGCTTTTGGCGCTTCGGCCGGCTCAACGTCAACGGCACGTTCAGCGCGGTGGCGTCCGACGAGGCCGCGATGGTGGACGGCACTGTCAGGATGACCGGTGTCTTCAACGCCCAGGACGGCACGATCGGTCTCTATCTGGGAGCCGTCCAGAACGGCGACGACGAGGCATTCACGGCAAAGATCGGTGCCGGTGACTTCGCGGTCGGCAAGGGATTCAGCAATACCGCGTGGGAGCACTACGTCCCGGGACGCGTTTCGGAAGTCCGGCTGTGGGCGGGCGCGATGGCCGGATCCGACCAGGTCGAGGAAACCGTGGGCGACTGACGTCACGTGGGCCGGGGCAGCTCGCCTAGCGGGCTGCCCATGGTCCCGCTTCCTGACTCTTCTGAACTTTTTCCGAACTTCTTCCATGGCACCCAGGGGCAGAAACGTGATCTTTGGCAGGGGCACCTCAAGAATGCGACGGGGTGGCGCCGTTCGGCGCCGAGGCGGCCGGCTGCTGGTGCAGTCGCTGGCCCTGGCGCTCGTCTTGCCCCTGGGCGCGGCACAGGTGGCACAGGCCGCGGAGTCCGGCGGACTGGGACGTCCGGATGTGCCGAAGTCCCGGGTGAGCAAGGTCAAGGAAGCTGACGGCCCGGGGGCGAAGAAGGCGCGAGAGCGAGTCGCGCGGGAGAAGAAGGCCAACCAGCAGCAGTCCGAGCGCGCCAGGACGGAGCGGAAGACCGTCTGGCCGGGCAAGGGTGAAGCGACGCTCGGTCTCGCCGTCGGCAAGGAGGCCGCTGCCGCACCGGGCGGCGTGCCGGTCACCGTCGTGCCGCCTTCCGGTGACAAGACTGCGGCTGCCGGCGACGTCCGCGTCACCGTCCTGGACCAGAAGGCCGCCCGCGCCGCGGGGATCACAGGTGTGCTGCTGAGCGCCGATGCCGACTCCGCGGGCAACGCCGACGTCAGCGTCGACTACAGCGGCTTCGCCTCGGCCGTGGGTGGTGGCTGGTCCCAGCGACTGCGTCTGGTGCAGCTTCCCGCATGCGCCCTGACAACCCCTGAGCGGGCTGAGTGCCGCATTCAGCGTCCGCTCGCGTCGGACAACGACATCGCGCAGCAGTCGGTCTCGGCGAAGGTGCGCCTCACGGAGTCAGCGGACGGCGCTTCGACGCAGCTGACGAAGGCCGCGGACAGCACCGCTTCCGCAGCCACCGTGCTGGCCGTCACCGCCACCGCAGCAGGCTCCGGACAGTCGCCCAGCGGTACCGGAAACTACTCGGCCACTCCGCTGTCGGAGTCCTCGTCCTGGGAGGCGGGCAGCAGCTCGGGCTCCTTCACCTGGTCGTACGGCTTCACCGTGCCCCCGGCCGCAGCAGGCCCGCAACCTCCTCTGTCCCTGTCGTACGACTCGGGCAGCGTCGACGGCCGCACCGCCACCAGCAACAATCAGGGCACATCGGTAGGCGAGGGCTTCTCACTCACCAACTCCTATGTCGAGCGCTCGTACGGATCATGCGAGGACGACGGTCACGACGATGTCCACGACTCCTGCTGGAAGTACGACAACGCGACGCTGGTGCTGAACGGCAAGTCCTCGCGCCTGGTGAAGGACGATGACGACGGCCAGTGGAGGCTCGAGAACGACGACGCCTCCAAGGTGACCCGGTCCACCGGCGCGGACAACGGTGACAGCGATGGTGAGTACTGGACCGTCGTCACCGGCGACGGCACGAAATACGTCTTCGGCCTGAACAAGCTGGACGGCGCGGACACCCAGCGCACCAACTCCGTCTCCACGGTCCCGGTGTTCGGTGATGACTCGGGCGAACCGGGCTACACCGCGGGAGACGCCTTCGCCGACCGCGCCCTCACCCAAGCCTGGCAGTGGAACCTCGACTACGTCGAGGACACGCGGGGCAACGCGGCCACCTACTGGTACACGAAGGAATCGAACTACTACAAGAAGAACAAGGCCGAGACGGCCAATGCCGCCTACACGCGAGGCGGTTACCTGAACCGGATCGAGTACGGCCTGCGCAAGGGCGCCCTGTTCACCGACAAGGCGGACGCCAAGGTCACCTTCGGGTACGCCGAGCGCTGCACCGCCTCGGACTGCTCCTCCCTGACCGAGGACACCGCCGACAACTGGCCGGACGTCCCCTTCGACGCCATCTGTTCGAAGGACGACGACGACTGTGACGCGACCGGCCCGACGTTCTTCTCTCGGAAACGCCTCACCGGGATCGACACCTTCTCCTACAACGCCACCTCCACCGAGTACGACGCGGTGGACTCCTGGGACCTGGTCGAGCAGTACCTGGACGGCGGGGACATCGGTGACAGCTCCGACCAGGTGCTGACCCTGAAGTCGATCCAGCGCACGGCGAAGGCGGGCACCGCCATCGCGATGGACCCCGCCTCGTTCACCTACCAGATGCGTCCCAACCGAGTCGACGCCACCGACGACATCCTGCCCCTGACCCGCCCCCGGGTCTCCAGCATCACCTCCGAGACCGGTGCGATCACGTCGGTGACGCTCTCGGGCGCGGAGTGCGTACGCAGTCAGGTACTCGGTGCCGCCCCGGACACCAACACCCGTTCCTGCTATCCGCAGTTCTGGCACATCAACGGAGCCGAGGACGCCTCGATCGACTGGTTCCACAAGTACCGGGTGCTGGCGGTCGGCGTCTCCGATCCGAGCGGCAACAACGAGGCCGTCGAACACGCCTACGCCTACAGCGACGCCGCCTGGCACTACAGCGACAACCCGTTCACGGAGAAGGACGAGCGGACCTGGTCGGAGTGGCGCGGCTACGCCCAGGTCACGGTGTGGACCGGCGCGACGGACGTGACCCGCTCACGGACCGTTTCCCTCTACCTCCAAGGCATGGACGGCGACAAGAAGAGTGACGGGACCGCCAAGTCCGTTTCCGTCGCCGCTCTGTCGACACCTGCCCTCGGCGCGGCTTCGATCACCGACAAGATCGAATACTCGGGGCAACTGCGCGAACAGGTCACCTACGACGGCTCCACAGCGATCTCGGCAACGGTGTACGACCCCTGGTCGCAGGAGACGGCCAGGCAGAGTCCGCCGGGCGCCGGTGACCACGTCGCCCGCTATGTCCGCACGCAGAAGGTGCACAACTACACCTACCTCACCGCGTCGCAGACCTGGCGCGAGCGCCTCACGAGCACCGCCTTCGACAGCTACGGCATGCCCGTCACGGTGGAAGACGCCGGGCAGGTCGGCAAGGCCTCGGACGAGACGTGCACCCGCACCTGGTACGCCCGCAACGCCGACGTCGGCATCAACGGCCTTGTCTCCCGCACCCGCACGGTCGCCCGCACCTGCGCGACCACGGACGCCTCCCTCGTCCTGCCCGCGGCCATGGACCCGGCCAAGCCCGCGCGAGGAGACGTACTCGCGGATGTCAGCACCGTCTACGACACCGCGAACGCCACCACCTGGTCCGCGACGCAGACGCCCACGAAGGGCCTGGCGACGTGGACCGGCCGCACCACCGGATACACCGCCACGGCGAACGCCGACGGCGACCGGCCGCCGAGCGGCTGGCAGAGGATCTCGGCCACGACGTACGACACCCTGGGCCGCCCGCTGAGTGTCAGCGACGCAACCACCAACCCGCCCAGGTACCTCGCCTACACCCCGACGGACGCGGGTCCGCTGACCAAGACCGTCACCACCGACCCCAAGACGTACAAGACGACCAGCTTCCTCGACCCGAGGCGCGCACAGCCGCTGCGCATCTACGACGCCAACCTCAAGAAGACCGAGCTCACCTATGACGCCCTCGGTCGTCTCACCCAGGTGTGGCTGCCGAACCGTGACAGCGCCAGCCAGTCCCCCAACCAGAAGTTCGCGTACCACCTGGACAACGCCAAGTCGTCCTGGGTCTCCTCCTCGACGCTCAAGAAGGACGGCGAGACCTACACCACCAGCTACACGCTGTACGACGCTCTCCTGCGGACTCTCCAGTCCCAATCGCCCACCCCCGAGGGCGGCCGCCTGCTCACGGACACGCGCTACGACACGCGGGGACTGGCCTACGAGACGTACGCCGACATCTTCGACACCACCAGCACGCCCAACACCACATACACCAGGGCCGAGTACGGTGAGGCGCCCACCCAGAACGAGACGGTGTTCGACGGAGCGGGCCGCCCCACGACCGCGAACCTGTATGTCTTCGGCGTCAAGAAGTGGTCCACCACCACCAGCTACACCGGTGACTCCGTCGCGACGACAGCCCTCGAGGGCGGTTCCGCCCAGCGGACGATCACCGACGTCCGCGGCCAGGCGACGGAGACCCGCGAGTACGCGAGCACAAGCCCGGCCGACACCGCCTACGGCGCCGGCACCGGTGCTTCGTACACCACCACGAAGCTCGCCTACGAACTGGACGGTCAGCAGAAGACGGTCACGGGGCCGGACGGCGCCGCATGGTCCTACGTGTACGACCTGTTCGGCCGTCAGACCGGCACGACCGACCCCGACAAGGGAACGACGGCCACCGAGTTCGACGTTCTGGACCGTCCCCTCAAGTCCACGGACTCCCGTGGCGCATCGGTCCTGACCGAGTACGACGTCCTCGGCCGTGTCACCGGCACCTGGAAGAACAGCAAGACGGACGCCAACCAGCTCACCGGTTACGTGTACGACACCCTTCTCAAGGGTCTGCCGACGTCCTCCACGCGCTACGTCGACGGCAAGGCGGGTGAGGCCGCGTACACCCAGGCCATCACCGCCTACGACAGCCTGGAACGTGCCACGGGCTCCGAATTGCAACTGCCGGCGAGTGACCCGTTCGTGAAGGCGGGCGCACCCTCCACCCTGGCCTACGAGACGTACTACAACCTCGACGGCACCGTGAAGCAGTCCAAGGAGCCCGCCGTCGGGGGGCTGGCGGCCGAGAACCTCGACTACGGATATGACGTCCTCGGCAACGTGACCTCGATCGGTGGCGCGACCGGCTATCTGCTGGACGTGGACTATTCGGCCCTCGCACAACCGAAGCTGCTGACACTGGGGCCGGGTGGCACCGCCAACAAGAGCGTCTATGTCGCCAATGACTTCGAGGACGGCACCGGGCGCCTGACACGCAGTCATGTCACCGACCAGACACACGGCTTCATGCTGCAGGATCTCAACTACACCTACGACCAGGTCGGCAACGTCACCTCGATCAGCGACCCGGCCACTCTGGGTGGCGCAGGCTCCGCGGGCACCCAGTGCTTCACCTACGACGGCCACCAGCGCCTGACCGAAGCCTGGACGCCCGCCTCCCAGAAGTGCGCCGACGCGGCGAGCGCGTCGAACCTGTCGGGTCCGGCCCCGTACTGGTCGTCCTACTCGTACAACAGCGCGGGCCAGCGGACCGGCGAGACGGTGCACAAGAGCACCGGCGACACGAAGACGACGTACTGCTACACCAGCACCACGCAGAAGCACACCCTGACCGGGACCACGACCAAGAGTGACTGCGCCGCTCCTGAGCGCAAGTACGAGTACGACGCGGCCGGCAACTCCTGGCACCGTCCCGGCAAGACAGCCACCCAGACACTGGACTGGTCTCCCGAGGGCAAGCTCAGCAAGCTCACCGAGAACGGGACGTCGACCGATTACCTGTATGCCTCCGACGGCACGCTGCTGATCCGCAACACGCAGAACGGTGAACGCGTTCTCTACGCCGGTGCCACCGAACTCCACCTCCGTGCCAACGGCACAACCTGGGCCCAGCGTTACTACGGCGCCGGTGGCGCCAACGCCGCCCTCCGGTCCAACCAGTCCGGCACCAACAAGGTCACCTATCTCACCGGTGACCAGCACAGCACCTCCTCACTGGCCATCAACCAGGACACCAGCCAGACCTACACCAAGCGCTACACCACACCCTTCGGTGCCGAACGGGGTACGCCGTTGTACGGACCCTGGCCCGACGACAAGGGTTTCCTGGGCAAGACGAGGGACACCACCACTGGCCTGACCCATGTCGGCGCCCGTGAATACGACCCCTCCATCGGCCAGTTCATCAGCGTCGACCCGGTTCTCGCTCCGAACGATCCGCAAAGCCTGAACGGCTACAGCTACGCCGGCAACAACCCGGCCACCTTCAGCGACGCCTCCGGCCTGTACTGCGACGGCTGCAGCGTCGACAACCCCGACAGTGCGTGGGCGACGGACAAGCACAACGGCCCCGGCTGCACCACCTCGAACTGCTACGACAAGTCCGGCAAGCCGATCTACTCCACGAGCGGGGGCGGAAAGGGCGGTACGGCCGGCGGTAACGGCTCCAACTCGACTTCGGGCACCACCAAGGTCGTGGTCGACGGAATCATCATCCCGACCAAGGACGAGCTGTACGCCATGGGGTTGGGAGGGGGCTACCCGGACTCGATCACCTACGCGGAGATGCTCTCGGGCTGGGCCCAACGCAAGTGCTTCGTCAGCGATGGCATCGAGGCCTTTTGCGACACGGCCAAGCGCGCTGGGTTGCTGCGCGGGAACGAGAACGACCCGTGGGGCGTCAAAGCGACCTATCACTGCCTCACCGGCCGCGGCGACTGCGCCGAGGCGATCATCTCCGACATCATCACGGTGGCCACCCTGGCCTTCGGTTCCACCGGCAAGGCCCTCATGGCGCGTGGCGCCTCACGGGCGGCCGCGGGCGAGGTGGAGGCAGCGGCCGCCAGTTTCCTCAAGGCGGCATGCAGCTTCTCGCCGGATACGCCAGTCCTGCTGAAGAACGGCAAGACGAAGGCCATCAGTGAGGTGAAACCCGGGGATGAGGTCGAGGCCGCTGACCCCGAAACCGGCAAACACAAGGGTTCGAGAACCGTCACTGACCGCTTCGTCCACGAGGACGACGACCTGGTTGATGTGACAGTCCGCACTGACGACGGTAGAACCTCGACCCTTCACACCACGTCCGACCATCCTTTCTGGAACGAAAGCCTCCGCACCTGGACACCCGCTTCCGACCTCCAGCGCGGACACTTGCTCGGCACTACGGTCGACACTCACGCCCAAGTCATTGACGTCACAGACCGGCCGGGCTCGGACGACATGTACAACCTGACCGTTGACGATCTGCACACGTATTATGTGCTGGCAGACGCCACGCCGATTCTGGTGCACAACGCGTGCGGGCCGTCTGGAGGGGGAACGATATTTTCCCACTTCACGGACGGAGGCGGAGTGCAAGGCATCGCAGGCGTGGATGTAAGTGGAATGGCCGTCGGAGATACGATGGAAGTGGGCAGTCTACGTTTCGGGACGGGATCGAACGACTTCATGGCCACTAGCCAAGGCGACAATTTCGTCACGGACCTGGGGCGCGACGCCACGGATGGCCAGCTGGGAAGGCTCGGTGTCTTCGGCGACAGGCGGAATTATGTTATCCAGTTCAGCCAAGAGGCGGCTTTTGGTCACGGCGTGAGACCGAAGATGAACCCCGGGAATAGCGCGAGTTACACCTTCCCAGGCGGAACATCATTCAATGGAGGATTCACCTACACCGTCACGAGGGTTAGGTAAATGGAGTTTTCTATGGAGATTGAGCGGGCGTTGGATTCCGTTGGAGCCCCGGACCTTGAGTCCCGTGTTCGAGCCGTCGAGGAGCTTGCGGCTTGTTCCTCGGCCATCGCAGAGCGGGTGGCTTCAGCGTTCGCGACGGACGAGGAAGCTCGCTTCCTGATCTTCGAGAGATTGGGTCGCTTCGGCTCGCTCATGGTTGCCCCCATGGAGCGTGTTCATCAGGAGGCGGGTGACGAAGGCCTGAAACTCATGGCGGCCTCGGCGCTGACCTATCTGGGGAGCAACGTCGGTGTCCCGTCCCTCATGGGCGTGCTCAAGGTGGGTAATCCACATCTGTGCATGGCTGCCACCTCCCTGTCTTCGGCCGATGTCTCCGAAGCCGCAGATCCGATCGAGCGTGCTCTTCTCGAGTGTGAACTCTCGGATGGTGAAACGTTGGTGTGTCTCGTCTCGTCTCTCCGGCGACTGAGAGACTCGCTGCCGGAGAGCGTTCGCCTCCGTTTGGCCGAGGTCGAGCCGGCCTGGCTGCGCGACTCGCTCCTCGACTGAATGGAGTTACGAGCTGATATCTCCCGATTCCGGCAATACGTGCAGAGCTGTGCAACCGGTGGGTAGACGCTGGGAGGGGAGGATGCCCCTCCGTATCGCGCGGCCTTTCCAGGTCTGGTCCTATGAGGTCTCCCATCGGCAGCTCGTTCTGCGCGGTCGCCCAGGTGGTGGCCAAGAGGGGGATATGGAGGTCGAGTTTCTGGATGTGTTGGGGATGAAGGTGAAGTCTCAGTATCGTGAGCTTCTGATCTCGTACGCGCCCGACACCGCCGAGATCGACGAGTTCGTGGGGATCCCGGAACAGCACAGGTCCAAGTACGCCAAGCTGCTCGTCACGGATGGGGCGGGGGACGGGTTCGTGGTCTGCCGGTCGCTGCGTATCAACGAAGGCTGAGATTCTCGCAGTCCGACCAGGCGGTCCTCCTGGTGGGTGCTGCGGGATTCCACGGGGGGTGGACATGCGTCGCTGGGAGAAGGCGTTGCTGGCGGTCGATCGCGTCTTGGGGACGGGCGAGCCGCCTTCCCGGGTGGAACTGGCTGCGGCTCGCCATCCCGTGCGCGTCGGGGTGACGACCGGAACTGTGATGGCGGTGTTGATCGCTGCGGTCTCGTCCGGTTTCGACGACCCAGTGATCCTGTTTCAGGCGACCCTGATGGGTGCGGGGCTGGGGCTGCTCCTCTGGGCGGCGTGCCGCAGTACTCGATGGCTGCATGCCCATTACGTGAGGACGGGCAGATACGAGGAGGTGCGGCAGAAGGCGCTACGGGCAAAGCCTCTCTCGCGGCGCGCGGTGACTCTGCAGATGCTCGGCACGTGGGTGGTCACATCAGGGATGTTCTGGCTGATAGCTCCCCATAAGGACCTTCCAAGGGGTTGGCTGTGGTCTCCCGCTTTCGGGGCGGGACTCCTGGCGATTTGCTACGCGGCCGCCTTGCTGAAGCAGAAGCGTTCTCGCCGGCGATTCTTTGTGGCCACGGCTGCGAATTTGGATGATCAAGCGGTTGCAGTGACGACACGTGAAGATTTCGTCGCATTCCTCGCTGCCGCTCTGACTGACCTTCGGGATCGGCCTGAGGAGTGGGAGAACCGCACGCTCGAGAACTTCCTCGAGGCGTGGGGCGCTTGGGTGGGTTCCCTGCCTGGATGGTGCGAGAACCACGGTAAAAAGACTCCGGACCAGCCTGACTGGAACCTCTTGGCCGCCATGGTCATGGCGGCACGAATATACGAATGAGTCGCAGCGGCATTCGCTCGGTTCCGCTGCGGTCACAGGGGGTTGCGGCCCCGCGCGCGGCAGTGGTTCGTGCACTCGAACCACACTGTCTTTCCGCCGGCGGCTGTCGGCGAAACGCCCCACCTGTCGACCAACGCGTCCAGGAGGAGCAGGCCTCGGCCGCCTTCCGACTCCGGGTCCGACTTCGCCGGGGCCGGGAGTAGTTCGCCGTAGGCGTCCGTCACCTCTGCCCTGACTCCCGTCTGCTGCTTCAGTAGGAGCAGGGTGCAACGGCTGTCCGGGACGTGGCGGATCACGTTGGCGATCAGTTCCGTCAGGGCCAATTCCACCGTTTCCGTCAGGTGTTGCAGCTCCCAGTTCTCCAGGTGCATGCGGGCGATCCGGCGGATGTGGCGCGCCGAGTGTTCGCCGACCGTCAAGGTCATGCGGTACTGCGTGGGGATGGGGGAGGCGTAGATCGAGGGGAAGTATCCGTTCACGGTACGAGGGTGAGCTGTGACAACTACTCTGGGCTATGGATTGAATACAACCCGTTGTGTTGTGGTGTCGTGGGAGGGCCTGCGTGACCCATATCAATGTTCTCGACCCCGGAGCTTCGCCGCTCGACTACTACGGGTTCGAGCTTCGGCGGTTGCGGGAGGCGGCTGAACTCACGCAGCGGCAGCTCGGGGACATCCTCAATTACACCGGCTCGTTGGTTGGACAGGTCGAGACGGCCCGGAAGGTGCCCACCGTTGAGTTCAGCGAGAGGGTCGATGCCGCCCTCGGAACCGGCGGTCTCTTCTCACGGCTGGTGGAGCTCGTGCTCCGTTCTCAACTTCCTTCCTGGTTTCAGCAGGTGGGTGAGTTGGAGGCGCGTGCCGTCGAGATCTGTTCTTTCCAGACCCACATGATCCTCGGCCTCCTCCAGACCGGCGCGTATGCGCGTGCGGTGCTCGGCGCGTTGGACCGGGGCAACCTCGACGACCGCACGGCGGTGCGCCTGGCCCGCCAGCGCATCTTCGAGAAGAAGGAGTCACCGGTCTTCTGGGCGGTCCTCAGCGAGGCCGCGCTTCATCAGGAGATCGGAGGCCGGGACGTCATGCGCGGCCAACTGGCGCACCTGTTGACCTTCGAGGACGACCCCCACGTCAACATCCAGATCCTGCCGTTCACGGCCGGAGTGCACGTGGGACTTCAAGGCTCGTTCGACGTCTACCGCTTCGCTGGCGACCCGACCATTGTCTACACCGAGGGGTACGGCAGCGGGCATCCCACCGCCAACCCGGACACGGTCAAGGACTGCTCGCTCCGTTACGATCATCTGCGGGCCGCTGCCCTCTCCCTCAGGGACTCGGCGGAGCTGATCCGGCGTGTAATGGAGGAACGTTATGGAGCTCAACTGGCGTAAGTCCACCTACAGCGGTGACCAAGGCGGTCAGTGCGTTGAGTGTGCGCCGATCGGACCCCTGGCCTGGCGTAAGTCGTCGTACAGCGGTGACCAGGGCGGTGATTGTGTCGAGATCGCCGAGAGTCCGGCGACCATCGCCGTCCGCGACTCCAAGACCCCGGCGGGCCCGATCCTCACTATCGAGCCCGCCGCGTTCTCGACGTTCCTCGCCTGGACCGGCGGTGGCGCTACAGGCGCTGAATGATCGTGCCGGTGGCCAGTGCGCCGCCCGCGCACATGGTGATCAGGGCGAACTCCTTGTCCGTGCGCTCCAGTTCGTGCAGGGCCGTGGTGATGAGGCGGGCGCCTGTCGCGCCGACGGGGTGGCCGAGGGCTATCGCTCCGCCGTTGACGTTGACCTTGGACAGGTCCGCGTCGAAGATCTGCGCCCAGCTCAACACCACTGACGCGAAAGCCTCGTTGATCTCGACGAGGTCGATGTCCTTCAGGGTCATGCCCGCCTTGCCGAGGACCGTGCGGGTCGCGTCGATCGGGCCGTCCAGGTGGAAGTGCGGGTTCGCGCCCACCAGGGCCTGGGCGACGATCCGCGCCCTCGGCTTCAGCTTCAGGGCGCGGGCCATGCGTTTCGACGCCCACATGATCGCTGCGGCGCCATCGCTGATCTGCGACGAGTTGCCGGCCGTGTGGATCGCCGTCGGCATGACCGGCTTCAGGCGGGACAGGGCTTCGAGGGAGGTGTCGCGCAGGCCCTCGTCGCGGTCGACCAGGCGCCACATGCCCTGGCCGGCCGCCTGTTCCTCCTCCGTCGTCGGGACCTGGACGGCGAACGTCTCGCGCTTGAAGCGTTCCTCGGACCAGGCCGTCGCCGCCCGGTCCTGGGAGAGGAGGCCCAGGGCGTCCACGTCCGAGCGGCTCAACCCCCGGTTGCGCGCGATGCGTTCCGCCGCCTCGAACTGGTTCGGGAGGTCCACGTTCCACTCCTCCGGGAACGGTTTCCCGGGGCCGTGCTTCGAGCCCGAGCCGAGAGGGACGCGGGACATCGCCTCCACTCCGCAGCTGATGCCCACGTCGATGACGCCCGCCGCGATCATGTTCGCCGCCATGTGGCTCGCCTGTTGCGAGGAGCCACACTGGCAGTCGACCGTCGTCGCGGCGGTCTCGTACGGGAGGCCCATCGTCAGCCATGCTGTCCGTGCCGGGTTCATGGACTGTTCGCCGGCGTGGGTCACCGTGCCGCCGACTATCTGTTCCACGGCGTCGGCGGGCATGCCGGTGCGGCCGAGTAGTTCGCGATAGGTCTCGCCCAGGAGGTAGGCGGGGTGCAGGTTGGCGAGCGCGCCGCCGCGCTTGCCGATGGGGGTGCGGACTGCTTCCACGATCACGGGTTCGGCGGCCATGGGTGCGGATCCCTTCGGAACTAGTACGTGTTCTAGTTCTCTGCTGTGTGCAGTCTGCTTACGTGATGTGCGTCACCGCAAGGGTCTTGCAGCCTCGAGGGTCCTGAACTACCTTCACGGCATCTGTTTCTGATGAACCGTCAGCTCGCATCGTCAGATGGCTGGAGCCGCCGATGCCCTGTCCAGCGCTTCCCGACGGGTTCGACTTCACCGATCCCGACCTGCTGCAACACCAAGTTCCGCTCCCGGAGTTCGCCGAGTTGCGCGGTGCCGAACCGGTCCGCTGGATCCCTCAGACGGGCAATGTCGCCGGCTTCCAGGACGAGGGGTACTGGGCGGTGACCCGCCACGCGGATGTGAAGTACGTTTCCACCCACCCCGAGATCTTCTCCTCCTACCTCAACACCGCGATCATCCGGTTCAACGAGCACATCGAACGGGATTCGATCGACGCTCAGCGGTTCATCCTGCTGAACATGGATCCGCCCGAGCACACGCGCGTACGGCAGATCGTGCAGCGCGGGTTCACGCCCCGGGCCATCCGGGCGTTGGAGGAGCGGCTGCGGAACCGGGCCACGGCGATCGTCGAGAGCGCCCGTGCGCAGGACGGTTCCTTCGACTTCGTCACGTCCGTCGCCTCGGAGCTGCCCCTGCAGGCCATCGCCGAGCTGATCGGCGTGCCCCAGGACGACCGCTCCAAGATCTTCGACTGGTCCAACAAGATGATCGGGTACGACGATCCCGAGTTCGCCATCACCGCCGAGGTCGGGCAGCAGTCCGCCGCCGAGATCCTCGCCTACGCCATGAACATGGCCGCCGAGCGGAAGCAGTGCCCCGCTCACGACATCGTCTCGACGCTCGTGGCCGCCGAGAACGAGGGCAATCTGAACTCCGACGAGTTCGGGTTCTTCGTGCTGATGCTGGCCGTGGCCGGGAACGAGACGACCCGGAACGCCACGACCCACGGGATGCACGCCTTCCTCACCCATCCCGAGCAGTGGGAGTTGTACAAGCGGGAGCGGCCCGGCACCGCCGCCGAGGAGATCGTGCGGTGGGCCACCCCCGTCATCGCCTTCCAGCGGACCGCCACCCAGGACACCGAGCTGGGCGGGAAGCTGATCAGGAAGGGGGACCGGGTCGGGCTCTTCTACTCCTCCGCCAACCGCGACCCCGAGGTGTTCGAGCGGCCCGACGAGTTCGACGTCACCCGGGATCCGAATCCGCACCTCGGCTTCGGCGGCGGCGGGCCCCACTTCTGCCTCGGCAAGTCACTCGCCGTGCTCGAGATCAACCTCATCTTCAACGCCATCGCCGACGCCCTGCCCGACCTGAGGCTCGTGGGAGACCCGCGTCGGCTGCGGTCCGCCTGGATCAACGGGGTGAAGGAGCTCCGGGTCAGCGCGGGGTGATCGGCGCGGTGATCAGCGCAGGGTGATCAGCGCAGGGTGGTCGGCGCTCGATGATCAGCACTCGATGATCGGCGCGATCACTCCTTGCCGGACACCGTCAGGGCCAGGACCGCCGAGGTCACGGCGGCCAGCAGCAGCGGGATCGCCAGGTCGTTGTGGAGCACCAGGACCGCGCCCAGCACCGCGCCCGCGAACATCGCGGTCACGGATGCCGTACGGCGTGGCGATCGCCGGCCTGTGCCGCCGCCCGCCCGGGACTCGGAGGCCAGGCCGGTCAGGGTCATCGTCACGACGGTGGTCGTGCTGAGGTCGCGCACCGCGAGTTTGCGGACGGTCGCGTTGCGCAGGCCCATCGCGAAGGCGGTCAGGGCGATGATCGTATAGACCGTGGCCGGGGCGTGGTCCGAGGTGGCGAACGCCACGGCCGCGGAGACGGCCATGAGGAGCGCCTCGGTGGCCAGCATCACCCGGGCCGAGGTGCGGCGTGCGCCCTCGCCCACCCGCCGCACGACCCGGCCGCCGATCGCCGCGCCCACCAGGAAGCAGACGAGCGAGGTCGTCGTGTGGGGGACCGAGAAGCCCGGGGCGCCGGCGGCGGCGAAACCGAGGACGACGACGTTGCCGGTCATGTTGGCGGTGAAGACGTGCCCCAGGCCGAGATAGGTGACCGCGTCGATCAGGCCGCTGATGCCGGTCAGCAGGAGGAGTACGGGGACCAGGCGGACGCCGCGTGCTTCCGGGTCCCGTGACGGCTCTGCGGGCTCCGGGGGCTCCGCGGGCTCCGGGGATTCTGCGGGCTCCGGGGGTTCCGGGGGCTCGGACGGGTGATCGGTGCCGGTCATCCGCTCAGTTGAGCACGGCGAGGTGAGGAAACGCCGAAGGCGGCGGCCCCGGGGATCGGGGGCCGCCGCCTTCGACGGTACGGGGGCGCTTGTTCAGCGCGGTGGCGTGGCTCAGTACCAGCCGTTGGCCTGCCAGAAGTTCCAGGCGGCGACCGGGCTGCCGTAACGGGAGTTCATGTAGTCCAGACCCCACTTGATCTGGGTCTTGGCGTTGCTCTTCCAGTCGGAACCGGCCGAGGCCATCTTGGAGGCGGGCAGGGCCTGGACGAGGCCGTAGGCGCCCGAGGAGGCGTTGGTGGCGGTGACGTTCCAGCCGCTCTCGTGCTTCACGATGTTGGAGAAGGCCTTGTACTGAGCCGCGTCCGGGATCATCTTGTGCGCGATCGCCTGGGCCTGGGAGGCGGAGGACGTCGTCGCGGCGTGGGCGGGGGCGGCGGACAGCGCCATCCCCGCGGTGGCGGCGGCCACGGCGATGCCGGTGAGGGCCTTCTTCGGGGAAGCGATGCGACGGATGACGGAGACGGACACGGAGAACCTTTTTCTTCGGGGACGTTGGCGGTCGCTTGCATGCCGGAGTCACGCGGTGCGTGGCCGCACCGCGTGGTTGCGGTAGGTGGCTGCATGCCGTGGTGCCTGAGCCCGTGGACTCGGTGGCACCCTGCGACGTCATCCAGAGAAACAGGATCGAGCGCCGTCCGCAAAGACCCCTTTTGCTAGTTGTGGTCGTATTCGGGGGGTCGGCGCTCCGTGTGAGCTGGCTCTCAATGCCCAGGTCAGAGGCCGTTATGGCATGGGCATGGCGTCCGGTTTGTCCGACTAGGTCGGGTAGTAGGTGATGTGAGTCATGTGGGGTGGTTCACCGGTCAACGGCCTTCTGAGCCCTTCCACGGGGCCTCGAATGTGACCGCGGTCTCGAAGGCCGCGCGCCGGGTGGCTCTGCGTAGCGCCCTGAGCACCGCCGGGCCGAGGGTGAGGGTCAGCAGGACCGTGACCACCGCCCTGCCCAGGTCCCAGCCCAGTGAGGTCGCCACGCAGTACGCGGCGAAGCGGGCCAGGTTCGCGGGCACCGTGCCGTCCGGGTCGAAGGCGACCCCCGAGGCCAGCGCGCCCATGAAGGGCCACCCGGCCATGTTCATCGCCGTGCCGTACGCGAAGGCGGCCAGGAAGCCGTAGGCCGCGAGCAGGGCCAGTTCGGTACGGCCACGGAGCCGGTCGCCGCCCGGCAGCAGGCCCGCACCCATCGTGAACCAGCCCATCGCCAGCATCTGGAACGGCATCCACGGGCCCACCCCGCCGGTCAGCAGCGCGGACGCGAACATCGTGACCGAGCCGAGGACGAAGCCGAAGCCCGGGCCGAGGACCCGGCCGCTCAGCACCATCAGGAAGAACATCGGCTCGATGCCCGCCGTCCCCGCGCCGATCGGACGCAGGGCCGCGCCCGTCGCCGCCAGCACGCCCAGCATCGCCACCGCCTTCGCGCCGAGCCCCGACTCCGAGATCGTCGCCGCCACCACCGCGACCAGCAGCACCAGCAGGCCCGCGAACAGCCAGGGGGCGTCCTGGGAGTGCGCGTTCAGCGCGGAGGTGGGCGGGGCGAGGAAAGGCCAGCCGAACGCGATCACGCCCACCGCGCTGACCAGCGCCAACGCGGCGAGCGACCGGGGGCCCAGGTGTACCGGACGCCGCCTGGGCATCGTCATCGCAGCTCCTCCCGCGAGGCCTCGCACAATGCCTCGCGCACCTGCGCGACCGTGAGCCACCCCTGCGGGGCCAGGATCTTCGTCACCTGTGGGGAGAAGGAGGGGGAGGAGACCACCACCTCCGCCGTCGGGCCGTCGGCGATGACCTCGCCCTCCGCGAGCAGCACCACCCGGTGGGCCAGTTCCGCGGCCAGCTCCACATCGTGGGTGGCCAGGACGATCGCGTGCCCGGCCGCGGCGAGTCCGCGCAGAAGGGCGACCAGGCGCGCCTTCGCCGCGTAGTCCAGGCCCCGGGTCGGTTCGTCCAGGAGGAGAAGCGGCGGGCGGGCGGTGAGGACGACCGCCAGCGCGAGGGTGAGGCGCTGGCCCTCGGAGAGGTCGCGGGGGTGGGTGCCGTCCGTGATGCCGGGGAGGAGGTCCGAGACCAGGGCCCGGCAGGTGCCGGGGGCGGCCCCCGCGTCCCGGTCGGCGGCCGCGCACTCGGCGGCGACCGTGTCGGCGTACAGCAGGTCGCGCGGCTCCTGCGGGACCAGACCGGCGCGGCGGACCAGGTCCCGCGGCGCAGTGCGGTGCGGCACGAGACCGCCCACGTGGACCGTTCCCGCCGACGGCTCGACGAGGCCCACGAAGGTGTTGAGCAGCGTCGACTTCCCGGCGCCGTTGCGGCCCATGAGGGCCACCGTCTCGCCGGGCAGGACGGTGAGGTCCACCTCGCGCAGCGCCTGGACCCGGGCCCGGCGCACGGAGAGGGAGCGGGCCTCGGCGGGGGCCGCGGAGGCGGACGGCGCGGGGGGAGGACGGCGGAAGCGACGGCGGGCGGGAGGATCCGCCGGCGGCTCGGCGGGGAGCCCGGCGGGGGGCGCCGGAGGCGTGTCCGCTCTCCGGGGAGCTTCCCGCCCTTCCAGGCGTTCGCGCAGGTCGCCGGCGCGTCGGCGGGCGTCCCGGACGGTCAGTGGCAGTGGGGACCAGCCCGCCAGCCTGCCCAGGCTCACCACCGGCGGGAAGACCGGGGACACGGCCATCATGTCCGCCGGGGTGCCGAGCAGCGGGGCCGCGCCCGGGGAGGGCAGCAGGGCGACCCGGTCGGCGTACTGGAGGACGCGTTCCAGGCGGTGTTCCGCCAGCAGCACCGTCGTACCGAGGTCGTGGACGAGACGGAGGAGGACGGCGAGGACCTCCTCGGCGGCCGCCGGGTCGAGCGCGGAGGTCGGCTCGTCCAGGACGAGGACGCGCGGGTGCGGGGTGAGGACCGAGCCGATCGCGACCCGCTGCTGCTGGCCGCCGGAGAGGGTCGCGATGGGGCGGTCACGGAGGGCGGCCAGACCGAGCAGGTCGAGGGTCTCCTCGACACGGCGGCGCATCACCGCCGGCGACAGGCCCAACGACTCCATGCCGTAGGCGAGTTCCTCCTCGACGGTGTCCGTCACGAAGTGCGAGAGCGGGTCCTGCCCCACCGTGCCCACGACGTCGGCGAGTTCGCGCGGCTTGTGGGTGCGGGTGTCGCGGCCGGCGACCGTCACGCGGCCGCGCAGGGTGCCGCCGGTGAAGTGCGGGACCAGGCCGGACACCGTGCCGAGGAGCGTCGACTTGCCCACGCCCGACGGGCCCGCCAGGAGCACGAGTTCACCCTCGGGCACGGTGAGGTCGACGTCCTGGACGGTGGGTTCGGTGGCGCCGTCGTACGTCACGGAGACGTTCTCGAAGCGGATCACGACGGCTCCTTGGAGAGGAACGCGGGCAGCAGGCCGAGGAGTACGGCCGCCGCCGGCCAGAGCGGGAGGGCGGGGGCGGTCAGCGGGACCACACCGGGGTGCAGGGCAGCCGGGTCGGCGGACGCGGCCACGGTGAGGAGGGCCGCGACCGCGGCACCGGAGGCGGCGGTGAGACATGCCCGCGGGGTCCAGCGGTCCGGGCGGTAGCGGGTGCGTGGGGAGCGGCGGCCGCCCAGCCGCAGTCCGGCGAGGGCCGCGACGACTCCGGCGAACAGCACCGGGAGGCCGTAGCTGCCGCCCGCCGCGGTGAGCAGGCCGTACGTTCCCGCGCAGACGCCGAGCAGACCGCCGAGCGTGAGGACGGCGGTCGTCCGGCGGACGGGGGCGGGAACGTCGGCGGTACGGCCGTAGCCGCGGGCGTCCATCGCGGCGGCGAGGGCGACGGAGCGTTCCAGGGCGCCCTCCAGGACCGGCAGACCCACCTGGAGCAGGCCGCGCAGACCCGTGTCCGGGCGGCCCCGGAGGCGGCGGGCGGCGCGCAGACGGTGGACGTCCGCGATGAGGTTCGGGGCGAAGGTGAGCGCCACGACCACCGCCACCCCCGTCTCGTACAGGGCGCCGGGGAGCGTCTTGAGCAGACGGGAGGGGCTGGCCAGGGCGTTGGCGGCACCCACGCAGACGAGAAGGGTCGCCAGTTTCAGGCCGTCGTAGAACGCGAAGAGCAGGCCCTCGGCCGTGACCGCGCCGCCGAGCCGGATGCCCTGCGCCCAGTGGGGGAGCGGGACTTCGGGAAGCGTGACGAGCACCCGCGTCCCGGGGATCGGGGATCCCAGGACGACGACGAACACCAGACGGATGACGAGGACGGCGAGCGCGAGCTTGAGGAACGCGGAGTAGGAGCGGGACCAGGGGGTGTCCGGGCGGCACGTGGTGACGACGTACGCGGAGACGGTGAGGAGGAGACCGAGGAGGAGCGGGTTGGTGGTGCGGGTGGCGGCGGTACCGAGACCGAGGGCCCACAGCCACCAGGCGGCCGGGTGGAGCGGGGTGCGTTGGCTGCGTGGTGTGCGTGGTGTGCGGGGGCGGCCGTCGGCCATCCGGCCGTCAGCCATCCCTGCGGGATCCTCGCCGCCGGGCCTGCCAGAACGCCGCCGCGCCCAGCACCGCCACCGCCGCCGCGCCCGCGTACAGGCCCACGGACGGTCCGCCGTCCTCGTTCCTCACCGACTTAGCCGATTCCTTCGCCGGTTGCGGCTCCGCGGCGGACGTCGGCTCGTCCGTCCCCGGCGCCTGCCCGGACACCTGCTCGCCGCAGCCCGTCTCCGGATACCCCGCGATCGCGCACAGCAGGGCGTTCGTGTCGTAGCGCAGCGGTTTGGCGACCGAGGCGAGGGCCTCGGCCGTCGTCGCGTCGGGCGAGATCCGGGCGCAGGCCGTGCGCGGTGACGGCGGGGTCTCGCCGCTCGGCGCGTCGGCCGCCGTACCGAAGTCGATGACCAGGGCCACCCGCTTCGTGCCGTCCCGCGCGGGCGTCTTCGCGCAGATCGTCGCGAAGGAGGCCGCGCCGCGCGGCTGCGACGCGTCCTGGGAGTCCGCGCTCACCGCGAACCGGAAGCCCTGGACGTCGCCGTCGGCCGGGCGGGCGGTGGACGGCCCCTGGGTGGCGTATGTCCAGCCGTCGCCGGAGCGGTCCCAGAAGGACCAGTAGCGGTAGCCGGCGGCCTGGGCCGACTGAACCGTGCCGGTCAGCGACAACAGCAGCGCGGCGAGGACGAGGGCGGCGCACCGGCGCGTCACGACTGCCGCTTCCTGCCACGGACGCTGATCAGGAAGCCGATGCCGATGCCGGCGACGAGGAAGACACCGACGATCCACCAGACGCCGTAACCGGAATCCGAGTCGTCCTTCTTGTCGGCGTCGGCGTCGGCGGCCTGATCGGCGGCCTTCGCCGTGGCCTGCGGGGTCGGACCCGTCGCGTCGAGCTGCGTGACGAGGTCGGCGCCGCCGAAGTGGCGGGGGTCGGCGCCCATGGCGTGGGCCGCGAAGATCAGCTGGGCGTAGGCGGCGGGGCCGCTCTGCTTCGCCCAGGCCGCGGAGTTCTGCTCCAGCCAGGCGAGGGGCTTCTTCGCCTGCTCGGTCCATCCCTGGGCGGCGAGGGCGACGACGGCGTCGGCGGTGTTGCCGTAGTCGGGCTGGTCCTCGGCGCCGGGGAGCGCGGACTTCAGGTAGCCGGCGTCGAGCACCGCCGCGGCGAGGTGGGCCGCGCCGTTGCGGGCGAGTCCGCTCGGGGTGCCCGCGGTGGCGGAGTCGCAGGTGGGGGCCGCCGACGTCTTGCCGGCCGTCGTCACGAACCCCTTGCCGAGGACGCCGAGCACACCCGCCGCCGTCGCGTCCGCGTTGGCCGCGAGAGCGCCCTTCTTGTCCGGCTGGTAGGCGAACGCGCCGCCGCCGGCCTTGTCGCACGGGATGGAGAGCTTCACGAGAGCGTCGTACGGCGACTTGCCGGCCTTCTTCACCTCCGAGGGCCGCTGCCCGACCGCCGCCATCGTGCCCGCCACCACGGAGGTCGAGTTCGCGTCGCTCGCGCCACCGGGGGTGTAGCCCCAGCCGCCGTCGGCGTTCTGGACCGACTTCAGCCAGCTGACGGCCTTCTCGGTCGCTGCCTGGTGGCCGCCCAGCGCGGCCAGTGCCTGGACGGCCGCCGCCGTGCTGTTGGTGTCCACCATCAGCTTGGCGTCGCACGCCTTGGCGGTGTCCGCGCGGAACGCGGCGAAGGCGCCGGACGCGCACTGCTGTCCGGCCAGCCAGGCCACGGCCCGGTCGGCGGGGGTGACGCCCGTGGTCCGCTGCGCGAGCAGGGCCAGCGACTGGCGCCAGACGCCGTCGTACGTCGGGTCGGTGGTGCCGTACAGGCCGTCGGGTATCGCCACCGACGGGGTGGGGGACGGGGTGGCGGCGACGGCGGGGACGGCGGCACCCAGCACGACGGTGGCGGCGGCCAGAGCGGCGGCGCTGCGGCGGATGTTCATGATCGGCGGGTGCCTCTCCCGGTCGGTGAGGTCACGCAGCCGGGCAGCACGGGACATCCCGGCGGCTCGGCTCCGTATACCTCGACGGTGCCGTGCGACGGCGGGCCTGCCGACGCACGTGAGCCGGTCACGGTCCCGTACCGGGCGATCCGGCTCTCACGGTTGCGGGTCAGCGCCGGAATTGCACCGGCTTCCCCCTGTACGGGCGTGATGACGACGCGGCCACTCTACCGGCAGGTAGCCGGGCGTCTGAGGGGCGGCTGTGAAAGCGCCCCGGACGGGGCGGAAGCCCCCGATATGTTGTGACCATGACGCATACGGGGAGGGTGTCGGGCGGGCTGACGACCGGGCTGCCGGCCGGGGTGCCGGGCGGGCCGCCGGGCCGGCTGCTCGGCTCGGGCCGAACGGCCGATGTGTACGAGATCGACGAGGCGTGGGTGCTGCGCCGCGACCGGGAGGGCTGGGAGGACTCGGCCACCCTCGCGGCCGTGATGACACACGTACGCCGGCACGGCTACCCCGCACCCGCCGTACGGCCCTCCGGCTCACCCGCCGACCTGGTCATGGAGCGGCTGAACGGGCCGACGATGCTCCACGCGTTCGGGGCGGGCACGCTGGACGCCGAGGAGGCGGGGGCCGTCCTCGCCCGGCTGCTGCGCGAACTGCACGCCCTGCCCGGACGGGTCTCGGCCGACGCCCGCATCCTGCACCTGGACCTCCACCCGGACAACGTGATCCTCACGCCCGACGGCCCCCGGGTCATCGACTGGGCCAACGCGGAGGAGGGCGACCCCGGGCTCGACTGGGGCATGTCCGCGGTGATCCTCGCCCAGGTGGCCGTCTCTCCCCAGCCCATCGCCGACCCGGCCCGGGCGATGCTGACCGCGCTGCTCGCCGACCCCTGCGACCTCACCGAGGAGGGCCTGGCGGAGGCCCTGCGGAGGCGGGCGGCCAACCCGACGATGAGCCGCGAGGAGACGGAACTCCTCGTACCGGCCGCCGAGTTGATCAGGACGACGGCGGGCCGCTGACTAGGCCGCCCGCCAGACCGTCATGTCCGCGGTCACGAACGCGATGTCCGGCAGTGCGGTCGACTTCACCTGGATCACGAGCAGTGCGATGTCCCCGGAGGGGTGCTTGACGCAGATCTCGCTGCCGGCCGCCGCCGCGGCGAGGGGAAGCCGGTGGCTCTTGGCGCCGGTGAGGACGATGCGGCACGAGTCGAGGGAGCCGCCGGGATCGCCGTACAGCATGTTGAACACGCTGGTGTCGCTCTCCAGCGCGCAGCCGGTCTGCTTGCAGCTGAAGCGGATGTCCCCCTTGCTGTCCTCGCGCCGGACCGGCTCCTTGACGTCCAGTGAGGTCTTCGCGTCCAGCCACTGGAGGGGATACGCGGTGGCCTGCGGCGTCTTGGGCACGGTCGGGGAGGAGCCCGACCCCTGCGATGTCCGGTCACCGGCCACCGAATCCGGCGCGGCTGTCGACGAGGACGCCGACGAGGACGCCGACGACCCTGCGGACCCGGACGGGCCGGGCGTCGAGGAGGCCCCGGTCGTGTCGTCCCGGTGGCGGAGCCGGTCCGCCGCCTCCACGACCGTCCACGCCAGACCGGTCAGCACCAGCGCGCCCGCGGTGACGGCGGCGGCCGTGACCAACGCGGTGCGCCGACGCCGGGCCGGCCGCCCGTCCGGCCGCGTGAGCTGCGACCGCACCGGCGCGATCAAGGGCATCGCGTTCGGGGCCATCGTGTGCGGAGCCATCGCGTGCGGGGCCATCGCGTTGGTGGGCACAGCGTGTTGGGGCGTCTCGTGCTGCGGCGTCTTGTGCGAGGGCTGCGGGATCAAGGGCAGCGTGTGCACCGGGGTGGGATCGGGGACCGGAGACGGAACCGACACCTCCGGCCCGGTGACCTCCCGCCAGACCGCCGGCCCGGCGCCGCTGTCCGCCTCTCCGCCCAGACGTTGCCTGCACCATTCGACGATCTCCGCCGGGGTCACCCGCTCCGCCGGATCGGCGGCCAGGCAGCGGGCGATCAGCGGACGGAGCGGTTCGGGCAGCAGGGACAGGTCGGGTTCCGAGTGCACGATCCGGTACAGCACGCTGACCGAGGGACCGTCCCCGTACAGCGGCTCGCCCAGGGCCGCGAACGCCGCCGTCTGACCGAGCGCGAACACGTCGGTCGCCGCGGTGACCTCGCCCGCGGTCGCCTGCTCGGGAGCCATGTACTGCGGTGTGCCGACGGCGAGGCCGGTGGCGGTGTTCGAGGTGACGTCGGAGGCCAGCGAGATGCCGAAGTCGATCACGCGCGGTCCGTCGGCGGCCAGCAGCACGTTCGACGGCTTCAGGTCCCGGTGCACGATTCCCGCACCGTGGATGGCCTGGAGCGCCTCCGCCACCCCCGCCATCAGCCACAGCACCGCGGGCACCGGCAGCGGCCCGCGCCGGGCGACGGCCTCCGCCAGCGAGGGCCCGGGCACGTACAGCGTGGCCAGCCAGGGAGGTACGCCGTCCGCGTCGGCGTCGATCAGCTCGGCGGTGTACGCGCCGCGGACCCGCCGGGCAGCTTTGATCTCCCGGCGGAACCGCCGCCGGAAGGCCGGGTCGTCGGCCAGTTCCGGGCGTACCACCTTGATCGCCAGTGGCCGGCCACCCTGCGTGTGCGACAGGTAGACCCGTCCCATGCCGCCCGCCCCGAGCCGGGCGGCGAGACGGTAACCGGCCACCATGGGCGGATCGTCCGCCTGGAGCGGCTGGAACGCCTCGGTCGCATGATTCATCGGCCCTCATCCCCCTCATGACCCTGGCCCCCCGGCCCCGGCCCCTGTTCCCCGTGATCCGACGACCCGGCGACCTGACGATCCGGTGATCCGATCAAGTCAGCAGCCTACGCGGGGTGTCGGTCCGCCGAAGGGGAGGAACAGCACCCGGGTCTCCAGCAGCCACACCCCGTCGACCTGGCGGAACGCGTCCTGGTAGTGCCCGACCTGGACGGGTGGTCCGGCGGGGACGACGCCGCCCTCGTAGCCGTCGACCCGGTACGTCGAGAAATACGAGGTGGCCAGGGCGGTGGCCGGTGCGGTCGGGGTGACGGTGACCAGGATGTTCGACATGAGGCGGCGCGAGAGCCGGTCGGCGGGACGCGAACCGAAGTACTCCCGCAGCGCCGCCCGCCCCTTGACCAGCCGCCCGCCCGCCGGCCACTCCCAGGTGCCGTCCTCGGTGAACAGCTCGGCCACCGAGGAGGGTTCGCCGAGATCCAGCCGGTGGACGAAATCGACGGCGAGGCGCTCGCAGGCGCGTTCGGCGAGCAGCCGCTGCAGGGGGTCCATGAGGGCGTTGGTATCAAGGAGCCCTCGTCCGCCGCGAGCGATTTACGCCGCCACGTACGTCACCGGGTCGCTCCCGGTCACCGCCTCCGCGCGTCCCTGCTTCACCAGGCGCCGTAGGTGGGCTTCGGCCTCCGAGACCGCGATGTTCCGTGAACCGTAGGGGATTTGCGGCCAGGGGCGGTTCCACTCCATGCGTTCCGCGAGCTGCCAGGGGGTGAGCGGGGTGGCGAGGAGGGCGAGCAGACCGGTGAGACGGTCCTCGTGGTGGGTGAGCAACTCCCGTACCCGGAAGGGCGCGTCGGTGAAGGCGTACTGGTGGGCCGGGAGGATCTCCGCGGGGGCGAGCCGGCCGACGCGTTCGAGGGAGTCGAGGTAGTCGCCGAGGGGATCGGTGACGGTGGCGTCGTCGGGATCCTCGTACAGGCCGATGTGCGGGGTGATCTCCGGCAGCAGGTGGTCGCCGGAGAACAGGCGTCCGTGGCCCGGGTGCCGAGCGGGATGGTCCTCCTCCAGGTGGAGGCAGACATGGCCGGGGGTGTGGCCCGGTGTCCAGATCGCGCGCAGCCGGCGGCCGGGCAGGTCGAGGAACTCACCCGGGACGATCTCGCGGTCGGGGAGGGCGGGCGCCAGGCCGGGGAAGGGGCGACGACGAGCGGGAGGCGTGCGGAGCGGGGCGATGTGCTCCTCCGGGGCGCCGGCGGCGGTGAGCTTGGCCGCCATGTACGTGTACCAGCGCTCGGGACGCGTCTCGCGGGTCCGCCGCACGATGGAGGTGTCCGCCGCGTGCATCGCCACCCACGCCCCGGAGGCCTCCCGCACCTGGCCGGACAGGCCGTGGTGGTCGGGGTGGTGGTGGGTGATCACGACTCCGTACAGCTCCGAGACGGACGTGCCGCACGCGGTCAGCCCGGCGGTCAGCGCCTCCCAGGACGCCGGGTCGTCCCAGCCCGTGTCGATCAGGACCGGCCCACGGTCGGTGTCGACGACGTACACCAGGGTGTGGCCCAGCGGGTTGTCCGGGATGGGCACCCGGAGCGAGCGGA
Source organism: Streptomyces sp. NBC_00016 (assembly GCF_045040885.1). NCBI lineage: Bacteria > Bacillati > Actinomycetota > Actinomycetes > Kitasatosporales > Streptomycetaceae > Streptomyces > Streptomyces sp. NBC_00016. The sequence continues at coordinate 6,878,725 of NZ_CP108304.1, forward strand.
CACCGCCGCCGTGGTCGTACGTGGTGGGTTCGCCCTGACTGCTCTTCATCTGCCCTCCGTCACACGGCCATTGCCCACTATAACTAGAACTGGTTTCAATGGGTGCCCAAGTCGACTGATTCGATGGGGAGTTGGGCTGACCTGCGCAGATGTGAGCGTTGCCTGTCGCCGCCTGTCGCCGCCTGTCGAGCAAGTCGCAGATCGACCAGTTCGCTGTGGCATAGGCGCCCGCCCCATGGTGTCGGGGGCGGGCGCGCAGGACCCAGGTCGAGGGCCGCTACGGAATATTCAAGGTCAGAGGGCTGTTGTTCGCGGGCTTCTTGATCGGGACGTCCTTTTTCTTGGGCGTATTCACGTCGCCCTCATCGTCTAGGCAGGTCACCTTGGCGGTTGCCGTCGTGCCGTTGTTCGGAATTCCTGTGAGGGTGATCGTGTACTGTTCGGACTGCTCGTCTCCGGGCGTTTCGTCCGAGCCGGTCTTCCCCTTCTTCGGGGTTATTGTGACTACCGTCGGTGTCGCATCCTTTGCGCAGCTCGCTGTTCCAGTGATGACGACCTTCACTGTCGCTGCGGAGTGAGCCGTACCGATTGCCGCAACGGATGCGGCGAGCGCCAGCGAGGCCGTGACCGCAATGGAGCTGAGCGTCTTCCTTTTAATGCTGCTGAAATTCTTCATTTCAGACTCCTGAAACTGATTTCAGACGGATGTGCCGATCGTGCCGGACCGCGCGAGAAGCAGACCACGGCATTAAGTCACGAATATTCAACGTGCGCCGTCATGCGAGTCAATGCAGGGTCGGCCGTTCATCGCGCTGCTGATTGCCATTGGCGAGCCGGTTGACTCCGGCCCTTTAGTGCCAACTTTCTGGCGTGCCGATTGCCTCTCCAGCTGCGGCGTCCGTTAATTGAGCCTAGCCAGGGATGGGTGACGTGTCCACTTTTGGCTCGACGTACGTGATTGATAAATGAATCACCACGGCATTGAAGTTGAATATGCAATTTCGGTACCTATTGCTGGCGCTTTTGCGTCAGGCTCCCCCGCGCACGCCACCGCTGTCCGGTACTCGCGAACGGCGCCCCCGTCGTCCCGGAGCCTGAGTGCCCCCGCCGGAGGCTTCTTTGGCCCGCGGGTGACTGACAGGTGCCGAGGGAGGGGCGGTCTGGCGCAACGAGTTCAACGCGCCCCCGCCTGTGATCCCCAACGATGTCGACGCGATGTACCGCACGGCCCACCAGGTCCCGACGGCCCCCTGACGGCCCACGGGTTCGGGCCCCGCCCCTGATCATCGGGAAACCGCTGGTCAGGGGCATTCTCGTTTCCTCCGTGGACTACTTTGACCAGAACTGGTATCAGTTCCTGAAACACCGTCAGAAACGTAGACGAAGGCAGTGGTCATGGCCGAGCTCGTGGAACACGGACAGCTGTTCATCGGTGGGGAACTGATCGACCCCCTGGGCAAGGACGTCATCGAGGTCGTCTCGCCGCACACCGAGGAGGTCATCGGGCGGGTGCCGCACGCGTCGGCCGGTGACGTGGACCGGGCGGTCGCCGCGGCGCGGCGGGCCTTCGACGGGGGGCCCTGGCCCCGGTTGTCGCTCGACGAGCGGATCGCCGTCGTCACCCGCATCAAGGACGGCATCGCGCTGCGGCACGAGGAGATCGCCCGGGTGATCTCCTCCGAGAACGGCTCCCCGTACTCCTGGAGCGTCCTCGCGCAGGCCCTCGGCGCGATGATGGTGTGGGACGCGGCGATCACCGTCGCGCGTGGCTTCACGTACGAGGAGCGGCGCGACGGCGTGCTCGGGAAGATCCTCGTGCGGCGCGAGCCCGTGGGGGTGGTCGCGGCCGTCGTCCCCTGGAACGTCCCGCAGTTCGTCGCGGCCGCCAAGCTCGCGCCCGCGCTGCTCACCGGCTGCACGGTGGTGCTGAAGCCGTCGCCGGAGTCGCCGCTGGACGCGTATCTGCTGGCCGAGATCACGCGGGAGGCGGGGCTGCCGGAGGGTGTGCTGTCGATCCTGCCGGCGGACCGCGAGGTGAGCGAGTACCTGGTCGGGCATCCGGGCGTCGACAAGGTGTCGTTCACCGGCTCGGTCGCGGCCGGCAAGCGGGTCATGGAGGTGGCGTCCAGGAACCTGACCCGCGTGACCCTGGAGCTCGGCGGCAAGTCGGCGGCCGTCGTCCTGCCGGACGCGGACATCGCCACGTCCGTCCCCGGGATCGTCTCCGCCGCCTGGATGAACAACGGGCAGGCCTGCGTGGCCCAGACCCGCATCCTCCTGCCGCGCTCGCGCTACGACGAGTTCGCGGACGCCTTCACCGCCGCGGCGGCCGCACTGGTCGTCGGCGACCCGCTGGACCCGGCGACCCAGGTCGGCCCGTTGGTGGCGCGGCGGCAGCAGCGCCGGAACCTCGACTACATCCGGATCGGGCAGGAGGAGGGCGCGAAGATCCTCACGGGCGGGGGGCGTCCGCCGGGTCTGGAGCGCGGCTGGTACGTGGAGCCGACGCTGTTCGGTGACGTCGACAACTCCATGCGGATCGCCCGGGAGGAGATCTTCGGGCCGGTGATCTGCCTGCTGCCCTACGGCGACGAGTCCGAGGCGCTGAGGATCGCGAACGACTCCGACTACGGGCTCAGCGGCAGCGTGTGGACGGCCGACGTCGAGCACGGCATCGAGGTCGCCCGGCAGGTCCGTACCGGGACGTACTCGGTGAACACCTTCAGCCTCGACATGCTCGGGCCGTTCGGCGGCTACAAGAACTCCGGACTGGGGCGGGAGTTCGGGCCCGAGGGCTTCGGCGAGTACCTCGAGCACAAGATGATCCACCTGCCGGCGGGATGGGAGGGCTGACGGGCCATGGGAGATCGTTGGCACGTCGAGGTGGATCGGTCCCTGTGCATCGGATCCGCCCAGTGCGTCCACCACGCGCCCGACGGCTTCCGGCTCGACACCGCGCGTCAGTCCCATCCGGCCGACCCGGACATGGACGCCAACGAGCGGGTGCTGGCGGCGGCGGAGAGCTGCCCGGTGGAGGCGATCATGCTGACGCTGGTGGGCAGCGGGGAGGCGGTGTTCCCGCCGGAGGAGTGAAGAAATTTCCCGACAGGGTATTGCGTATGGTTTGGGGCGTTTTATCCTGGTAGTGGCCTACGAGGCGAATGAGGGGGTCCGACCGGAGTAGCCGACTTCTGCGTGACGCGAAGGCATCCGCCGAGGCCGACGTCGACGGACGGACCGAGGGACCTGAAGGTCGCGGGACAGGACCTGAAGGGAGCCCTCGTCGTCTCGTAGGTCCCTTCGTATGTCCTGCTCGTGTGTCCTACTCGTGTGTCCTGCTCGTGTGCTGTCCGGGGTCCGTCACGTCGATCAGCTTGCACACCGTCTCGATGTCGATCCGCACCTGGGCGATGGACGCGCGCCCCGACAGCCAGGTGATGAGCGCCGAGTGCCAGGTGTGCTCGATGACGCGGACCGCCGAGAGCTGCTCCGGGGTGGGATCGGTCAGGCCCATCGAGTCCAGGATGATCGCCGTCGTCTGACGGGAGACCTGGTCGACCTCCGGTGAGACGCTGCGGTCGGCGAAGGTCAGTGCGCGGACCATCGCGTCCGCCAGGTGCGGCTCGCGCTGGAGGGCCCGGAAGGCGCGCATGAGGGTCTCCGCGACGCGGTCCGCCGCCCGCTCGCCCGTCGGGGGCTTCTTCCGCAGCGTGCCGTGCATGTGATCCAGCTGGTCCTGCATCGTGGCGACCAGCAGGTGCACCTTGGAGGGGAAGTAGCGGTAGAGCGTGCCCAGGGCGACCTGTGAGGACTCCGCGACCTCCCGCATCTGCACCGCGTCGAACCCGCCCCGGCTGGCCAACTGCGCGCTCGCGTGCAGGATGCGGCGCCGACGCTCCTCCTGCCGCTGGGTGAGCGGGGAGTGGGCAGGGTGCTGAGTGCTGGCTTCCGCAGACATGGGTCCCGTTCCGTGACAGTCGGTGAGGCTCAGTGGGCGCACAGCTCGACGGGGCGGTCGGCCGTGGCGTGAATCACCTGATCCACTGCTCACAGCCCTCCTACCTGCCGGTAGATTCAGAGCCTCCCGAACGATCAAGTCTGAAACTTGTTCTAGATTAGCGTCCCGTCGTAGTCTCGCGGGACAATGCAGGCAGAAGGGGGCCCGGAGTGACCGCTGAGGCCAGTCAGGCAGGGCCCCGGCACGACCTCGCCGCCGACGGCGGGAGATCGCTCGACATCGCTCTCCTCACCTATAAGGGGAACCCGTTCTGCGGGGGCCAGGGTGTCTACGTACGGCATCTCTCGCGTGAGCTCGCCCGTCTAGGTCACCGCGTCGAGGTGATCGGCTCCCAGCCCTATCCGGTGCTGGACCCGGGCCACGACGACCGTCTCACCCTCACCGAGCTGCCCAGCCTCGACCTCTACCGTCAGCCGGATCCTTTCCGCACCCCGAAGCGCGGCGAGTACCGCGACTGGGTCGACGCCCTCGAGGTCGCCACGATGTGGACCGGCGGCTTCCCCGAGCCGCTGACCTTCTCGCTGCGGGCCCGCCGCCATCTCCGCGCGCGCAGCGGTGAGTTCGACATCGTGCACGACAACCAGACCCTGGGATACGGGCTGCTGGGGGACATCGGCGCGCCCCTCGTCACCACCATCCACCACCCCATCACCGTCGACCGGCAGTTGGAGCTGGACGCGGCCGAGGGACGGCGGCGCCGGTACTCCGTGCGCCGCTGGTACGCGTTCACCCGGATGCAGAAGCGGGTCGCGCGCCGGCTGCCGTCCGTGCTCACCGTCTCCGGCACCTCCCGCCAGGAGATCGTCGACCACCTCGGCGTCCGCGACGACCGCGTCCACGTCATCCACATCGGTGCCGACACCGACCTGTTCTCGCCGAACCCGGCCGTGGCCGTCGTACCGGGCCGGATCGTGACGACGTCCAGCGCGGACGTCCCGCTCAAGGGCCTGGTCTTCCTCGTCGAGGCGCTGGCCAAGGTGCGCACCGAGCACCCGCACGCCCATCTCGTCGTCGTCGGCAAGCGCCCGCAGGAGGGGCCGGTCGCCCAGGCGATCGAGCGGTACGGCCTCGAAGGCGCCGTCGAGTTCGTCAAGGGCATCTCCGACGCCGAACTGGTCGACCTGGTCCGCTCGGCGGAGGTCGCCTGCGTGCCGTCGCTCTACGAGGGCTTCTCCCTGCCGGCCGCCGAGGCCATGGCCACGGGCACCCCGCTGCTCGCCACGACCGGCGGAGCGATCCCCGAGGTCGCCGGGCGCGACGGCGAGACCTGCCTGGCCGTGCCGCCGGGCGACTCCGGCGCGCTGGCCACGGGTCTCGGACGACTGCTGGGCGACCCGGAGTTGCGGGCCCGGCTCGGTGCGGCCGGACGGCAACGGGTGCTCGAACGGTTCACCTGGGCGCGCGCCGCCGAGGGGACCGTGGCCCGCTACCGCGAGGCGATAGCCGACCGCGGTCGCCCACGGGTCGCCGAGGCTTCCGCGGCGTCCGCCGCCCCCGAAGCCGTCGAGTCCGTCGGTGCCGGGTCCGGTGCCGACACCGACGCCGTATCCGCAGCATCCGATCGCGATCGCGAAAGCAGGGCCACGTGCTGACCGTCGACTTCTCCCGGTTCCCGCTCGCCCCGGGCGACCGAGTCCTGGACCTGGGCTGCGGTGCCGGCCGGCACGCCTTCGAGTGTTACCGGCGCGGCGCGCAGGTCGTGGCCCTCGACCAGAACGCCGAGGAGATCCGCGAGGTCGCCAAGTGGTTCGCGGCGATGAAGGAGGCCGGCGAGGCCCCCGAGGGTGCCACCGCGACGGCCATGGAGGGCGACGCGCTCGCCCTGCCCTTCCCCGACGAGTCCTTCGACGTCGTGATCATCTCCGAGGTCATGGAGCACATCCCGGACGACAAGGGCGTTCTCGCCGAGATGGTGCGGGTGCTCAAGCCGGGCGGCCGGATCGCCATCACCGTCCCGCGCTACGGCCCCGAGAAGGTCTGCTGGACCCTCTCCGACGCCTACCACGAGGTCGAGGGCGGCCACATCCGCATCTACCGGGCGGACGAGCTGCTCACGAAGATCCGCGAGGCGGGCCTGAAGCCGTACGGCACCCACCACGCCCACGCGCTGCACTCGCCGTACTGGTGGCTGAAGTGCGCCTTCGGTGTCGACAACGACAAGGCGCTGCCGGTGCGGGCGTACCACAAGCTGCTGGTCTGGGACATCATGAAGAAGCCCCTCGCCACCCGGGTCGCCGAGCAGGCGCTGAACCCGCTCATCGGCAAGAGCTTCGTGGCGTACGCGACCAAGCCGCACCTGCCGCGACTCTCCGAGCAGGCAGCGAACGCCGGGCAGGCGGAGAAGACCGAGCAGGCGGACAAGGCCGAGCAGGCCGAGAAGACCGGGGCGGACGCCAAGTGACGACACCCCGGACAGAACACCTCGTCCTGCCCGGGGTCCTCACCGCGGAGCAGGCCGCCGAGACCGTCGCCGGCATCCTCGCCGTGCAGCGTGAGGACGGCGCGATCCCGTGGTTCCGGGGCCACCACCTCGACCCGTGGGACCACACCGAGGCCGCGATGGCGCTGGACGCGGCGGGCGAACACGAGGCCGCCGAGCGGGCGTACACCTGGCTGGCCCGGCACCAGAACGACGACGGTTCCTGGTTCGCGGCCTACGCGGACGGCGCCTTCGACGACGTCACCGACCGAGGGCGCGAGACGAACTTCGTCGCCTACATAGCCGTGGGCGTCTGGCACCACTACCTGTCCACCGGCGACGACACCTTCCTGGACCGCATGTGGCCGGCCGTCTACGCGGCCGTCGAGTACGTGCTGCGGCTCCAGCAGCCCGGCGGCCAGATCGGCTGGCGGCGCGACGACGACGGCACCCCGACCGCCGACGCGCTGCTCACCGGCTCCTCCTCCGTCCACCAGGCACTGCGCTGCGCGCTGGCCATCGCCGAGCAGCGCGAAGAGCCGCAGCCCGACTGGGAGTTGGCGGTGGGAGCACTGCGGCACGCCATCCGCCGGCACCCCGAGCGGTTCCTCGACAAGGACCGCTACTCGATGGACTGGTACTACCCGGTGCTGGGCGGGGCGTTGACCGGTACGGAGGCCAAGTCCCGGATCGAGGCCGAGTGGGAGCGGTTCGTGGTCCCGGGTCTCGGCGTGCGCTGTGTCGTCCCCAACCCGTGGGTGACGGGCGGCGAGTCGGCCGAACTCGCCCTCGCACTGTGGGCGATGGGCGAGTCCGACCGGGCGCTGGAGATCCTTCAGTCGATCCAGCACCTGCGCGACGCGGAGTCGGGCCTGTACTGGACGGGGTTCGTGTTCGAGGACGAGGCGATCTGGCCCCGGGAGCTGACCACCTGGACCGCGGGGTCGCTGCTGCTCGCCGTGGCGGCCCTCGGTGGTCACGAGGCCACCTGCGCCGTGTTCGGCGGGGAGCAGCTGCCGTCCGGGCTGTCCGGGCTCGAGGCGGACTGCTGCGCCTGACCTGTTCCCGGGACGGGTTTTCGGACCCGCCCCGGGAGCCGCCTCAGTGGCGGTGGACCCGGTTGGCGATCGCGTGACCGATGAACAGGTAGACGACCGCTGCCAGGCCGTAGCCCGCCACCACCCGTGCCCACGCCTCGTCGAACGTGAACAGGTCACGTGACCAGCCGGCCAGCCAGTTGGCCGCGTCATGCACGAACTGGACCAGGTCGTTGCCCCGGTTGGCGTCCAGCAGGTACATGAGGATCCACAGCCCGAGGATGACGGCCATGACGTCCGCGACCACCGCTATGACCGTTCCGGCGGAGTTGGAACCACTGCGATATCGAGACATGACTTCCGTCTGGCCCCGGAATCCCGGTTGAAACGTGGAGTGTTCGCTCTTCGTGCGCCCGTGGCTATGAGTTGAGCTCCGCCAGCACCCGGAGCGTCGTCCGGTCCGGGGCGAGGACCAGCAGGTCCGTCACCGGCCCCTTGCGCCAGGACTCCAGCCGCTCGGCGACGCGTTCGCGCGGGCCGACCAGGGAGATCTCGTCGGCGAAGGCGTCCGGGACGGCCAGCACCGCCTCCTCGCGCCGCCCGGCCAGGAACAGCTCCTGGATGCGCCGGGCCTCCTCCTCGTATCCCATGCGGGCCATCAGGTCGGCGTGGAAGTTGCGGGTGGCGTGGCCCATGCCGCCGATGTAGAAGCCGAGCATGGTCTTCACGGGGAGCAGACCCTCGCCGACGTCGTCACAGATCCGTGCCTGGGCGAGGGGCGCGACCCGGAAGCCGTCGGGCAGCTCCGCCACCGCCGGGCCGTACGCGTCCGGCCGGTCGGGCGACCAGTACAGCGGCAGCCAGCCGTCGGCGATACGGATCGTCTGGGCGACGTTGCGCGGACCCTCCGCGCCCAGCAGCACCGGCAGGTCGGGGCGCAGGGGGTGGGTGATGGACCTGAGCGGTCTGCCGAGGCCGGTCGCGTCCGGGCCGCGGTAGGGATGGGAGTGGAAGCGGCCGTCCAGTTCCACCGGCGCCCGGCGGCGCAGCACCTGGCGCACCACGTCCACGTACTCCCGGGTCGCGGTCAGGGGGGACTTGGGGAACGGCCGGCCGTACCAGCCCTCCACCACCTGGGGGCCGGACAGGCCGAGCCCGAGCATCATCCGGCCGCCGGAGAGATGGTCCAGGGTCAGGGCGTGCATCGCGGTCGTGGTGGGGGAGCGGGCGGCCATCTGCGCGACCGCCGTGCCCAGTTCGATCGTCGATGTGCGGGCGGCGATCCAGGTGAGAGCCGTGAAGGCGTCCGAGCCCCAGGACTCCGCCGTCCACACGGAGGCGTAACCGAGCCGTTCCGCCTCGCGCGCCAGCTCCACGTGGTCGGGGGAGGGGCCGCGGCCCCAGTAGCCGAGCGCCAGACCGAGCCGCATGCCCGCCTCCTGACGGTGTGTCAGACAAGGGAAGGCTGCGACTGTACGACAACGGCCCCCCGCCCGGAAGGGCGAGGGGCCGTGCGTGAAGCGGTGCGGGAGCCGGGGCTCAGCCGCGCTGGATGCCGGAGGCGTCCCGCAGGACACCGCGGCGGCCGTCCTGGGTCTGGGCGACCAGACCCTGGGCGCCCTGCTCGACCGCGAGGTACCAGGTGCCCGGCGCCAGTTCGGCGATCGGCATCGGCGCGCCGTCCTCCGCGTACAGCGGACGCGGCACCGGCACGGCGAACCAGAACGGGGAGAAGTCCCCGCCCGACGGCTGCGCCGGACCCGGCTGGGCGCCGAACGGCGGCTGACCCGGCTGGCCCTGCTGCGGCGGAGCGCCGAACGCCGACGGCTGCTGCGGGGCGCCCGGGTAGCCGTAACCGGCGGGCGGCTGCGCGCCGTACGGCTGAGGGGCGGCCGGCCTGGGGGCCGGCACGAGCGCGGCCTGCAGGGCGGGCACCAGCGGGGTGGCGACCGCGCCGGCGGCCAGCAGCAGCGCGGCGATCAGGCCCAGGATCAGACCGGAGCCCGTCTCGATGTCGGTGCTGCCGAAGGTGTCGCTGAACGCACCGAGCGGGTCGATGATCGTCCAGAACGCCGTCCACGCGGCGAAGACCGTCAGCGCCACACCGAACTGCCCCAGGTCGATGCCGGCCACCTTGCGCGGCTGCGGCAGCGCGCGGGCCACGACGATCAGGGCGGCACCGATGATTCCGCCGAGATACATGCTCATTACGAGGCCGAGGTTGTCCCAGGCGTTCGGGACGTCACTGCCGGAGCCGTCGAACGTGTCCAGGAACGACGCGATGAACAGCAATACCGCTGCTCCGATCACCACGCCGTCGCCTCGAGTGAGGGAGCGGATATTCACTTCAGGTCCTTCGTCAGTCGTCTCGTCATCGGTACACGCATACACATATCGGTAGAGGCGTCGCTGTCACCATGTCGCCGTCAGGCCCCTGTGTGAAGCGCGGGGGTGGCCCCTCATCGTAGGGACGACACTATCGTCACCACGATCGCGCTGTCCGCCGGGATGAGCGCCCTGATCACTACCCGCGCAGGAAACTCACGATTCCCTCAGAGATCCCCTGCGCCGCCTTCTGCCGCCAGGCGCCACTGGTCAGCAGCGCCGCGTCCTTGGTATCGCGCATGTTGCCGCACTCGATGAACACCTTGGGAACCGTTGACAGATTGAGACCGCCCAGGTCCTCACGCGTGACGAGACCGGTGCCGTCGCCGACGTAGTTGGACGGTGAAGTGCCCGTCGCCCGGGTGAAGTCGCCCGCGACGAGCTTCCCGAGGTCCTTCGACGGGCCGACGATGGCGCGGGTGTCCGCGCCGCCCTCGTGCACCGCGCCCGGCAGGATCACATGGAAGCCGCGCTGCCCGGCCGCGGCGCCGTCGGCGTGGATCGAGACGACCGCGTCGGCGTGCGCCGCGTTCCCGATCCGGGCGCGCTCGTCGACACACGGGCCGAACGGCCGGTCCCCGTCCTGCGTCAGCCGCACCGTGGCGCCCTGCTGCTGGAGCAGTGTGCGCAGCCGATGGGCCACGTCCAGCGTGAACTCCGCCTCGCTGTAACCGGAGTTCGTGGACGTACCCGTCGTGTCGCACTCCTTCCGGTTGGTGCCGATGTCCACCTGGCGATTGATGTCGGCGGTGTGCCGGTAGTTGGTGGGGTTGTGGCCGGGGTCGATGACGACGACCTTGCCCCGGAGCGAGGTTGCGCCGGAACCGGCCGGGGCCGGGGCGGTGCCCGTACCGACACCCGTCTTCCCGTCACCGCCCGCACCGCCGGCGCTCCCCGCACCGCCCGAGCCGTCCGAGCCGTTCGCGGGGGAGCTCAGGACACTCGGCGCCGCACCCGCACCCGTCCCGGGCCCGTCCGTCCCGCCGCCCCCGGTCCCGCCCAGCGCCTCGTACGCCAGCCAGCCGAGCAGTGCCCCGGGCACCAGCGCGGCGAGCGCCACGGTCAGCGGGCGGCGCAGCGGCGAGCGGCGCGGCCGCGGGGGACCGAAGGGATCGGAGGGATCGGAGGGATCGAAGGGACCGGGGTTCGAGCCTGCGTACGACACGCCTGCCACCCTAACGGCCACCCCGACGAGGTCTCACGGGGACGGCGGCCGGACGGATGACGGGCGTCCGGCCGGTCGCCTCCGCTCGGCGGTCAGGGTGCGGAGGTCCGGCGTGGGAGCCACGTCAGTGTCAGGACCGCTCCCGCCAGCAGCACGCCCGTACCGGTGCGGAAGGCCAGGGCGTACCCCTCCGTCAGTGCCTCCGGCGTGCCGCGTCCCGCGGTGCGCGCGGACGCGAGCGTCGACAGCACCGCCAGGCCCAGCGCGCCGCCCATCGTGCGGGAGGTGTTGACCAGGCCGGACACCAGACCCGTCTCGCCCGGTGCCGCGCCCGAGATGGCCAGCGAGGCGAGCGGGGTCGAGGCCAGGCCGGCGCCCAGCATCATCAGGACGCCCGGCAGCATGATCCCGGTGACGTAGCCGCCGTCCGCGCTCATCGTCGACTGCCAGGCGAAGCCGGTCGCCGCGAGCAGCGTGCCCAGCGTGGCCACGGTGCGTGCCCCGGCCGTGTGCATGAGACGGGGGGCGAGTTTCGCGGCGAGGACGATGGCCAGCGAGCTCGGCACGAGCGCCAGGCCGGCCTCCAGCGGGGTGTAGCCCAGGACGTTCTGTGCGTACAGCGTCATGAAGAACCACATGGAGAACATGGCCGAGCCGTTCACGAACATCGCCGCGTTCGCCGCCGACACCGCCCGCAGCCGGAACAGCCCGAGCGGCATCAACGGGTCCGCCGTCCGGGCCTCCACGGCGAGGAACAGGCCGATCGACGCGAGCCCGGCGGCCAGCGGGACGAGGGTGGCCGACGCCGTCCACCCCTCGGCCTCCGTCCGTGAGATGCCGTACGCCAGCGTGGCGAGGCCGGCCGTGACCAGCAGCGCGCCCGGCAGGTCCGGGCGGCGGCCGTCCCCGGCCCGGCTCTCGGTCAGCCACCACAGCGAGCCGGCCAGCAACAGCACACCGAAGGGGACGTTGATCAACAGGACCCAGCGCCAGGACATGAGGTCCACCAGCGCTCCGCCGACGAGCCCGCCCGCGGCCCCGCCACCCGCGCCGACCGCCGTCCACGTGGCGATGGCCCGGGCCCGCGCGGCGCCCTCCGGCACGGCGGAGGTGACGATCGTCAGCGTCGCGGGCGCGAGGATCGCCGCGCCCAGCCCCTGCACGGCCCGCGCGAGCAGCAGTTGCCGGCCGTCCTGCGCCAGGCCGCCGGCCAGCGAGGCCAGCGTGAACAGGGCGAGGCCGGTGAGGAACATCCGCTTGCGGCCGTAGAGGTCGCCCGCCCGGCCGCCGAGCAGCATGAACCCGGCGAAGGCGATCGAGTAGGCGTTCACCACCCAGTGCAGGCCCGAGGCGCTCATTGCGAGATCCGCCCGGATCGACGGCAGCGCCACGTTCACCACGGACATGTCGAGCACGACGAGGAACTGTCCGGCGCAGGCGAGTGCCACGAGCAGCCAGGCGGGAGCGGTGGGACGGCGGGATCTCCGGGCGCGGGTGGTGTCGGCGGTTTCCAGCATGGGCGTCATGGTCTCAACCGGGTTGCGCCCCTTGCATCGGGATTTGGACCTAGGGCGCGGGTGGGAGGCCGTCCCGGGACGGCGCTGGCTCAGGAGGCGGTGAAGTCGGCGATGTGGTCGGTGGCCCAGACGGTGAAGGAGCGGGCGGGGTGGCCGGTGAGTTCCTCGACGGTGCGGGTGAGGGCGACGGGCCTGCCGTCCGTGGACGCCCACCAGGCGAGGAGGGCGTCGGCGTAGACGGCGGGGATGTGCCCGTCGGTCTCCTTCTTCCACTCCTCGGCGGTGACGTGCTTGACGGCGATGGCACGGCCGGTGACGGCGGCGAGCCGGTCGATCTGCTCGGCGAACGTCAGGGACTCGGGGCCGGTGAGGGTGAACCGGCCGCCGCGGTGCCGGGGGTCGGTGAGGACGGCGTGGGCGGCCTCGGCCAGGTCGCTCTCGTGGAGGGGGTCGGTGTGGGCGCCGGGGAAGGGCAGGCTGACGGGCTGTCCGGCCCTGACGGGCCAGGCCCAGGACGCGGCGTTGGAGGCGAAGGAGCCCGGTCGCAGGAGGGTGGTGGCGATCGGGGAGGCGAGCAGCGCCCGCTCCACGGCCAGATGCGAGCCGGCCAGGGGGTCGTCCTTCGGCTCGGAGTCGAGCACGCCCAGGACGCTCGAGCTGGACAGCACCACGACATGGGTGACGCCGGCCCGGTGGGCCTGGTCGACGAACTCGGTGACGTGGTCGGGGGTCGCGTAGAGGAAGACGGAGGTGACGCCGGCCAGGGCGGCGGGGAAGGTCGCCGGGTCGGTGAGGTCGAGGGTGACCGTCTCGACGCCGGGAGGCGCGGCGAGGTCGGCACGGGCGGCCGAGCCGACCCGCACGGGTATGCCGTCGGCGTGCAGGAGGGCGAGCAGCCGGGTGGCGACCGCGCCGCGGCCTCCGGTGATCAGGATCATGACGGTTCCTTTTCCGAGTGCTGTGACTTCTTGGTGCCGCGAGGACTTCTCGGTGCCGCGAGGTCTGGGTGCTGCGGGTTCCGAGGTGCGGCGAACGTTGTTCGTGGCGAACGCTGTTTGTGGCGAACACTGTTCGCCGGTGCCGTCTCGACACTAGGGAGCGAACGCTGTTCGTGTCAAACACTGTTCGTGACGGTCGGGGTTCGTGGCGACCGGCGTTCGTGCCCGTCGCCCCTCCCCGTTACCCTCTCCACGTGACCCCCGAGCCGATCAGCCGCCGCGCGCGGCCCGCCAAGGCCCCTCTCAGCCGCGAGGCGATCGTGCGTGCCGGGCTGGCCATCCTCGACCGCGACGGGCTGGACGCGCTGACCATGCGCCGCGTCGCCAAGGAGCTCGACACCGGGCCGGCCTCGCTCTACGTCTATGTCGCCAACCGCGACGACCTGATGGCCGCGATGCTGGACGAGGCGCTCGCCCGGGTCCCGCTCACCGCGGAGGGCACCTGGCGGGAGCAGCTGCACGCGCTGGTCGCGGCGACCGTCGAGGCCATGAGCCGGCACGAGGGGCTGGCCGCCGTCGCCCTCGGCGCTATCCCCACCGGCGCCAACGCCCTGCTCGTCATCGACCGCATGCTCGCGCTGCTCAAGCAGGGCGGCCTCGACGACATCACCGCCGCCTGGGCCGTCGACCTGCTCCATCTCCACAGCGCGGCGGCCGCCGCCGAACAGAGCGCCTACCTCACCAAGGGGGGCAAGGAGGAGACCGTCGTGGCGGACGCCGACCGTCACTACGCGGCCCTGCCCGCCGACCGCTACCCGATGATCACCGCGCTGCGACCGGCCCTGTTCTCGCCCGGCGACCGTGACACCTGGGGCCTGGACGTGCTGCTCAGCGGCATCCTCCAGACCCCCGCCCGCTGAGACGCGGCGCCGCCCCCGGTCGGCTCCCGGCCGTCGCTTCCGCGGGGGAAACCTCCAGGGGAACCTTCAAGAGAAGATAAAGAAATCGTTAGTACGCCGAAGCATCGGAATAGTTGCCCATGCATACAGGTTCGGTCTCCATGTATCCCTGACGCACCGCCCCCGGAGGCCCCACCTCATGACGCACACGACGACCGGCCGGCCCACCCGCGAAGCGAGCGGAGCCGTGGTCCCGGTACTCGCCTTCGCGGGCATCGTGGTCGCGGTGATGCAGACCCTGCTCGTCCCGGTCATCAAGGACCTGCCCCAACTGCTGGGCACCGCGCCCAGCAACGCCACCTGGGTCCTGACCTCGACCCTGCTGTCGGGCGCCGTGGCCACTCCGATCATGGGCCGCCTCGGCGACCTGTACGGCAAGCGGCGCATGCTGATAGCCAGCCTCGCGGTGATGGTCGTCGGCGCGCTGGTCAGCGCCCTCACCAGTGACCTGATCACGATGATCGCCGGCCGCACCCTCCAGGGCTTCGCGATGGGCGCGATCCCGCTCGGCATCGGCCTGATGCGGGACATGCTGCCGCGCGAGAAGCTCGGCTCGGCGATGGCCCTGATGAGCTCCTCGATCGGCGTCGGCGGCGGCCTCGCCCTGCCGCTCGCGGCCCTGATCGCCCAGCACGCCGACTGGCACGCCCTGTTCTACGGCGCCGCCGGCCTCGGAGCCCTCGCCATCGCCCTCACCCTCCTCGTCGTCCCCGAGTCCCCGGCGCGTGCCGAGGGCACCTTCGACGTCGCCGGCGCGATCGGCCTCTCCACCGGTCTGGTGCTCTTCCTGCTGCCGATCACCAAGGGCAGCGACTGGGGCTGGACCTCCGGCACCACCCTCGGCCTCTTCGCCGCCGCGGCCGTCGTCCTCGTCCTGTGGGGCGTGATGGAGCTGCGGCTGAAGGCCCCGCTCGTCGACCTGCGCACCACGGCCCGACCGGCCGTCCTCTTCACCAACCTCGCCTCGATCATGGTCGGCGTCTCGTTCTACGTCGTCTCCCTGGTCCTGCCGCAGCTGCTCCAGCTGCCGAAGGCCACCGGCTACGGCCTCGGCCAGTCGATGGTCACCGCCGGTCTGCTCGTCGCGCCGCTCGGCCTGACGATGATGTTCACCGCGCCCGTCTACGCCAAGCTGTCCGCCAAGTACGGCCCCAAGTTCACCCTGATCCTCGGCATGCTGATCATCGCGATCGGCTACGGTGCGGGCCTCGGCCTGATGAGCGCCGCCTGGCAGAGCCTCGTCATCGCCGTCGTCCTCGGCGCCGGCATCGGCCTCGCGTACTCCTCCCTGCCCGCGCTGATCGTCGGCGCGGTCCCGGCCTCGGAGACCGGCGCGGCCAACGGCCTCAACACCCTGATGCGGTCCATCGGCACCTCGGTGTCCAGCGCCGTCATCGGCATGGTGCTGGCCAACACCGCGAACAACGTCGGCGGCGTCGCCGTACCGACCATGCACGGCTTCCGGGTCTCCTTCCTGATCGCCACCGCCGCCGTCGCGGTCGGCCTGCTCCTCGCCCTCTTCCTGCCCAGGCAGCAGCGCCCGTCGGCCGTGCCGCAGCTGCGCGCCAGCAGCGAGGAGGAAGACAACCTGAAGCACGCCGAGGAGGTCCTGCGGGGCTTCCGCGGCCGGGTCCTGGACGCCGACGGCGTCCCGGTCGCCCGCGCCAAGGTCACGCTCATCGACCGCCGCGGCCGCCAGGCCGGCGCCACCCTGTCGCAGGAGGACGGCAGCTACGCCCTCGCCGTCCCGGCCCAGGGCGCGTACGTCCTCGCCGCCAAGGCCACCGGCCACGGCCCGCTGGCGAGCTCCGCGACCCACGCGGGCGACGAGCGTCCGGTCGACCTGGACCTGGCCCTGCCCGGCGAGACGGTCAGCGCCTGACCCCGCGCGCGCCTCGGCCCGCCGTTTCCGCACCCCCTGTCGCCTCGGCGGCGGGGGGTGCGGCAGCATGGGCGGCCGTACGCACGGACCACCCGCGCGCATGGACAACCACCGCAACGACCACCACGCACGGACCCCGGAGGACCCCCTATGCCCGCGGCACCCAAGCCCGAGATCCTGGCCGCGTTCGAGGCGGCGAAGGGGTTCATGCCGGTCGACGAGGGCCTCGCCCTGTACGCGGCCGCCGTCGAGGCGGGTGCGCTCGGGCTGCCGCTGCTCGAGGTCGGCACCTACTGCGGGCGCTCCACGATCCTGCTCGCGGACGCGGCCCGGCAGACCGGCGTCAGCGCGCTCACCCTCGACCACCACCGGGGCAGCGAGGAGCAGCAGCCCGGCTGGGAGTACCACGACCCGGAGACCGTCGACCCCGAGGTCGGTCTGATGGACACCCTGCCCACCTTCCGCCGGACCCTGCACCGCGCGGGCCTGGAGGAGCATGTGGTCGCCCTGGTCGGACGTTCGCCGCGCATCGCCGCGTTCTGGAACTCGCCCCTCGGCCTCGTGTTCGTCGACGGCGGCCACACCGACGAGCACGCCACCTCCGACTACGAGGGCTGGGCACCGCACGTCGCCGAGGGCGGGCTCCTCGTCATCCACGACGTGTTCCCCGACCCGGTCGACGAGTTCACCGGCCAGGCCCCCTACCGCGTCTACCTCCGGGCCCTGGCCTCCGGCGCCTTCACCGAGGTCTCGGACACCGGCTCGCTGCGCGTGCTGCGACGCACGGGCGCGGGCATCTAGGGCGCGGTCACGACGGTTTCGCCTCGGGGCGGCGGCGACGGAGGTACGCCGCTGCCAGGACCACGAGGACCAGGGCGCCCGCGGTCCAGGCCCAGGGGTGACTGGAGACTCGGAGGGGCGAGGCCGGCGAGGCGTCGAGCGGGATGACGGCGACGTCGTTGGCCGGGGTGCGGTCGAACGGGTTGTACGTGCGGATGGTGCCCTCGGCCCCCTGGACCTGACGGTCGATGCGGACGTGGAAGTCGATCGCGGTGGTGCCCCCTTCGTGCCGCGCTTCGTAGAGGCCGTCGTGGCCGATCTCGCAGACGAACGCCCCGCCGGGCTTCTCCGGTCGCGCGCAGGCCCACTTCCCTTCGTCCCCCTCGAAGACGTACGGGATCGAGGTGACCGTGGTGCCCTCCGGCGGGACCACCTCGAAGCGGCCCTGGTCCTCTTCGCCCCGCACCCGGCCGGGACCGAGGTCCTCCAGCCCGAGTCGCACCTTCACCGTGTCACCGACCCGGCCCCGCACGGTCGCGGTGACCGGACGGTAGTCGACCTGCACGGTGGTGGTGATCCCGAGCCTGCCGTGAGTGTCGTCGAAGTCCTGGGCGGCCGTGCGGACCAGGGTGAGCGGGGCGCCGGTGCCGCGCACGGTGTGGTCGGCGGGGCGGGACGGCGGCGACGACCAGGTGTAGGTCACCTCGCCGCTCAGTCTCCCGGGCGGCGTGAGCGTGTAGACCAACGGCGCGCCGGTGCGGTAGGCGGCGCCCGCCGCGGCCTTCGTGGGGAAGGTGCACCAGGTGGAGGTGGGCGCGGGGCCCGCGTAGAAACAGTTGCTGTGCAGGGCGGTCAGCGTCACCCCCTCCGACACGTTGACCTGGAGGGCGACGCCCGCCTCCGTGGGGAAACGGGTGTTGTTGGCCAACCGTGCCGTGAGGTTCGCGGACTTGCCCGGTGCCAGCCCGCTCACGCCCTTCTCCTGCCCGGGCGCGGTCAGTGTCGGACCGCCCACGGTCATCCGGGTGGTGCCGGTGATGGTCGGCGCGTTGTCGGCGGTCGCGGTGTACGTCACCGTCCCGCTGTCGCCCGGCTCGACGCCGTCCACCCCGAGGAGGGCGAGGGGGTTGTAGCTCTCGCCGTCGCCGTTCTGCAAGTTGCCGTATTCGCAGGTGTAGATCGGGCCCTCAGCCTTGCACATGCCCCCTTCGCCGAGCCGGGCGACGCCTCCCAGGCCCGACGCGTCCACGACGACCCGGACGTTGCGGGCCGGTTCGCCGCCCTTGCTCCGCTCGACGAAGACGGGGACGGGGAAGCCGTTGTTCGAAGCCGCGGCCCCCTGGTCGGCGTTGTACATGACGTACGTCTTCGGCGTCTCGAACCGCATCACGACCTGCTCGGAGCCGTCGGCGGCGGCCGGTGCCACCGCCGTGGCGAACAGTGCCGCGACACTCGCCGCCAGCGCGGCAGGACGCCTGAGGATCCGTATCGGTAAAGACATGCGGGCACTATGCCAGCGCCGGTCCGGACCTCTGCGGCCACCCCTTGCAACCGGCCCTCACCGCAGGGTCCTTCACGCCCGGCCCGGCCGGCCTTCGCGGCCGGTCCTCACAGCCAGCCCTGCTGCCGAGCCTCCCGCATCGCCTCCATGCGGTTGCGGGTCCCCGTCTTCCCGATCGCGGAGGACAGGTAGTTGCGGACCGTGGACTCCGACAGGTGCAGCCTGGCGGCGATGTCGGAGACGGTCGCGCCGTCCACGGAGGCCTTCAGGACGTCGCACTCGCGGGCGGTGAGCGGGTTCGGGCCGGCGCTCAGCGCGGCGGCGGCCAGTGCCGGGTCCACGACCGTCTCGCCGGCCAGCACCCGGCGGATCGCCGCCGCCAGCTCCTCCACCGGGCCGTCCTTGACCAGGAACCCCGAGGCCCCGGCCTCCATGGCCCGGCGCAGATAGCCGGGCCGGCCGAACGTGGTCAGGATCAGCACCCGGCAGCCGGGCGCCTGGTCGCGCAGCTCGGCGGCCGCGTCCAGGCCGCTGATGCCGGGGAGTTCGATGTCGAGGAGCGCGACGTCCGGCCGGTGGAGGAGCGCGGCGTCCACGATCGCGTCCCCGGTGCCCACCTGCGCGACGACCTCGATGTCGGTCTCCAGCCCCAGCAGCAGGGCCAGCGCCCCGCGCATCATTCCCTGGTCCTCCGCGAGCAGCACCCTGATGGACTTGGCGGGGCGGTGGTCGTCGGGCATCTCGTTCACGGGCCAACCCGGCATCTCGGTCACGGGCCCAGGTTAGGGCCGGCGGCCACGGACGGCACGGTGTCCGCGGGCTGCGCGGCCGCGGCGGACCGTATCCCTTCGGGTTCGGTGGCCTTGTCGGTGTCGGTGTCGGTGCCGGTGCCGGTGCCGGTGCCGGTGCCGGTGGCGGTGCCCGGGTGTGGCATCGGGAGTTCGACCGGCAGTTCCGCCGTGACCGTGAAGCCGCCGCGTGGTCCCGGGCCCGCCGTCAGGGTGCCGCCCGCCGCCGCCAGGCGTTCGCGCAGGCCGGTGATTCCGGTGCCGCTGCCCGGCGCGCAGCAGCCGTCGCCGCCCGTGTCACCGTGGTCGCAGTCGCTGCTGCCTCCACTGCTGCTGCCGCCGTCGTCCGTCACCGTCAGCCGGACCCGCTCGGGAGTGCCCGAGACCGTGATCCCGCAGTGGCTCGCGTCGCTGTGCCGGACGACGTTGGTGACCGCCTCGCGCACCACCCAGCCGAGCAGGGCCGCGGTCCTCGGGTCCGGCGGCGGCCCCGACCGGCTCACCGACGGTTCGACGCCCGCCGCCGTCAGGGCCGAGCGGGCCCGGTCCAGCTCGCCGGCCAGGCTGCCCTCGCGGTAGCCGGTGACCGCCTCGCGGATCTCGGTCAGCGCCTGGCGGCCCACCGCCTCGATGTCGGTGACCTGGGAGAGGGCCGCGTCCATGTCGCGCGGCGCCAGCCGCCGGGCCGCCTCCGACTTCACCACGATCACCGACAGGGTGTGGCCGAGCAGGTCGTGCAGATCGCGGGAGAAGCGCAGCCGCTCCTCCTCCACCGCCCGGCGGGCGAGTTCCTCACGGGCGGCGCGCAGCTCCCGTACGGCCTCGGAGAGGGAGAGGATCGCGGCCGTCACCATCGTCGAGATCCAGGTGGCGTAGGCGATGGTGAGACCGTCCCAGCCGTCGCGGACACAGGCGACCGCGCCCGCCAGGACGGCGACGGCGGTACCGATGCTGCGCAGCTGGGGGCCGCGCAGTACCGCGCCGGTCGCGAGGCCGAACAGCGGGAGGAAGAGCAGCCAGCTGCCGCCGTAGCCGAGGGCGAGCCCGCAGGTCACGAGGCCCAGCAGCACCAGCGCCACCCGCGTGGAGGTGGCCTCGCGGGCCTCCTTCACGAAGGCGCGGAAAGCGACGTAGATGTAGAGCGAGTTGAACGCCAGCAGGCCCAGGCTGCCGATCCAAGGGTTGGCGTCGCCCTGGAAGACGTTGGAGAACGCGCCCATCCCCATCAGCAGCCACGGCAGCAGCGTGAAGCCGCTGGCCGGCGGGCCCGGGTCCTCGGGAATCCGCCCGGCCCGCAGGGCGCTGCGGTGCTCGGCCTTGAAGCGCTCCTTGTCCGCTCTCCAGTGCCGCCGGTGCTCCCGCGCCGTACGGAACGCCGAGCGCCAGGCGTCCCGGCGGCAGGTCGCCGCGCGGCGCCGGTCCTCGAATGACCTGGTCATATGTCCGTCCCCCGTTCCCGCGTCCTCCACGGTCGTGTGCCTGTCTTCGACGCTACGTTTCCGCGCCCGCTCGCGGCAGTGCCGGATGTACGCGGTCGGGCAGGACAAATGTCATCGGCACCCGTTTCTGACATGCCGTCAGGTGTCTTCACAACTTCCGGGGCCTGGGCTATACAGGGGGTCGCCGCACTGGAACGCGTTCTAGATCCGTTCTGGGCAGGGCGGGTTCCGCGGCCCCGTGACGGCCTCGGTGCGGCCGATCGGTGCGGACGGCCGTGCCGAGGTCTTGGAACCACGCGATCCATCCGATCCATCCGATCCATCCGATCGATCCGAGCGATCAGGAGCTCCATGCCCATCGACGCAGCCAAGGCGCTCGCCGCCGAACCCCGGACCGGCGAGATCACCTGGGACCGCCGGGACGTCCAGCTGTACCACCTCGGCATCGGCGCGGGCGTCCCGGCCACCGACCCCGACGAACTGCGCTACACGCTGGAGTCCCGGCTCCACGTACTGCCGAGCTTCGCCACCGTCGCCGGCTCCGGCTCGCCCGGCGTGATCAGCGGACTGTCCATGCCCGGCGTCGAGGTCGACCTCGCCCGTGTCCTGCACGGCGGCCAGCGGCTGGAGATCCACCGCCCCATCCCGGTGACCGGCCGGGCGACCGCCACCGGACGCATCGCCGCCGTGTACGACAAGGGCAAGGCCGCCGTCCTGGTCATGCGCACCGAGGTCGCCGACGCGGACGGGCCGCTGTGGACCAACGACGCCCAGATCTTCGTCCGGGGAGAAGGCGGCTGGGGCGGCGACCGGGGCCCCTCCGCCCGGCTCGAGCCGCCCTCCGGTGAGCCCGACAAGGTGGTCGAGCGGACCGTCCGCGAGGACCAG
Organism: Streptomyces sp. NBC_00016; assembly: GCF_045040885.1. Taxonomy (NCBI): domain Bacteria; kingdom Bacillati; phylum Actinomycetota; class Actinomycetes; order Kitasatosporales; family Streptomycetaceae; genus Streptomyces; species Streptomyces sp. NBC_00016. Next base: position 6,900,441 of record NZ_CP108304.1, read on the forward strand.
GCCCTGCTCTACCGCCTCTCCGGCGACTACAACCCGCTGCACGCCGACCCGGAGTTCGCGAAACTCGCCGGATTCGACCGGCCCATCCTGCACGGCCTGTGCACCTACGGCATCACGCTCAAGGCGGTCGTCGACACGCTGCTCGACGGCGACGTCGGCCGGGTGCGCGGCTACGCCACGCGCTTCGCCGGTGTGGTGTTCCCGGGAGAGACCCTGCGGATCCGCATGTGGCGCGGGGAAGACGCCGTCCGGGTGGCCGTGAGCGCCGTACAACGGGACGACGCGCCCGTCCTCGCCGACACGCTCGTCGAACACTCCTGAATCACCGGGACCGCCGGGACCGCCGGGTCACCTGAACCACTCGGACCACCGGGGTCGCTGAACCACTCGCACCACCACCTCCAGCAGCAGCTGAATTCACCTCCACAACCGCCCAGCATCCGAGGGGACCCGAGGGGAGCCGCACCATGCGCGCAGCCGTACTGCACGAGATCGGCCAGGACAAGCTGGAGGTCCTCGACGACGTCGAGGCGGTGGGCTTTGGCCCCGGACGGGTCAGGATCCGGGTGCGGGCCACGGGCCTGTGCCACTCGGACCTGTCCGCGATGGGCGGGGTGCTCCCGCAGCCCGCGCCCTTCGTGCCCGGCCACGAGGGTGCGGGCGAGGTCCTGGAGGTGGGGGAGGGCGTCACCCGGGTGAAGCCCGGTGACCGGGTCGTCGTCTGCTGGCTGCCGGCCTGCGGGGCGTGTCCCGCGTGCAAGCGCGGCCAGACCGAACTGTGCCTGGCCGGGTTCATGAACGCGGGCACCCCCAACTTCCGACGCCCCGGCGGAGACGTCTTCGGCTTCGCCGGCACCGGAACCTTCGCCGAGGAGGTCGTGGTCGACGCGGGCTGCGCGGTCCCGATCCCCGACGACGTCCCCTTCGACATCGCCGCGCTCATCGGCTGCGGAGTGACCACGGGCCTGGGAGCCGCCCTCAACACGGCGGACGTCGAAGCCGGTTCGTCGGTCGCCGTCATCGGCTGCGGAGGCGTCGGCATCTCCGCGATCCAGGGCGCGCGCCTCAAGGGCGCCGCCGAGATCGTCGCCGTCGACCCGGTCGCCTCGCGCCGGGAGGCCGCCCTCGCGTTCGGCGCCACGAAGGCCGTCTCGCCGGACGAACTGCCCGGAGCGAAGCAACTGGTCACCGGCGGCGAGGGGTTCGACTACGTCTTCGAGGTCGTCGGCCGCTCCGCCACCGCCCGCACCGCGTACGACAACACCCGGCGCGGCGGCACCCTCGTCGTCGTCGGCGCGGGCGCCCTGGACGACTTCCTCCAGCTCAACATGTTCGAGCTGTTCTTCGACGAGAAGCGGATCCTGCCCTCGATGTACGGCGGCGGGGACGTCCTGCGTTCCTACGAGCGGACGATCGCCCTGTGGCGGGCCGGCCGGATCGACCTGTCGGGCCTGATCACCCACCGGGTGGCGCTCACCGAGATCAACGAGGCGCTGGACCAGATGCGCACCGGGGCGGCGCTCCGTACGTGCATAGAGATCTGAGGGGTGACCGTCCGGATGGCACTGCCACTTGAGGGGCTGGCCGCGATCGTCACCGGTGCCGGGCGCGGCCTAGGCCGGGCCGAGGCGCTGGAGTTGGCGCGGCTGGGCGCGGCCGTCGTCGTCAACGACTACGGTCAGCCCGGCCGGGACGGGTCGGGCGAGGCGTCGGCCGGCCCCGCCGAGGAGGTCGCGCGGGAGATCCGGTCGGTCGGCGGCACCGCGCTCGCCCACACCGGGGACGTCGCCGACTTCGAACAGGCGCGTGCGCTGGTCGAGTTGACGATCCGTGAGTTCGGCAAGCTGGACATACTGGTCAACAACGCGGGCATCCTGCGCGACCGCATGGTCTTCTCGATGGCCGAGGACGAGTGGGACGCGGTCGTCCGGGTCCACCTCAAAGGGCACTTCAACACGACCCGTTTCGCCGCCGCCCACTGGCGGGACCGGTCCAAGGCGGCGGGCGGTCCGGTGTACGGGCGGATCGTGAACACCTCCTCGGAGGCGTTCCTCGCGGGCTCGGCCGGACAGCCCAACTACGCGGCGGCCAAAGGGGGAGTCGTCGGCCTGACGACGTCCACGGCGCTCGCGCTCGCCAAGTACGGGGTGACGGCCAACGCCATCTGCCCCCGCGCCCGCACCCGGATGACGGAGGACGTCTTCGCCGGGTTCGCACAGCCCGACGAGGGCGGCCTCGACCCGCTCGCACCCGAGCATGTGGCCCCGCTGGTCGGCTACTTGGCCTCGCCGGCCGCCGCTCGGATCAACGGACAGCTGCTCGTCGCGCACGGCGGCATGGTCGCCGTCGTCGACCGGCCGCGGGTGCGGGCGAAGTTCGACAGCAAGGAGGACGTGTTCGGCTACGAGGAGCTGGACGCCGTCCTCGGCGCGCACTTCGCGGACCGGCCCCGGGGGGAGACGTTCGCCGCGGCGGAGGTGCTGGGACTGCGGCGAGGGCAGGAGTAAGGGCGCTTCGGCGTCCCGTGGGAGGGCGGGCGGGACGTATGCGAAGGGGCTCCGATCGTCCACGGACGACCGGAGCCCCTTCGGTGTACGGCGTACCGTCAGACCGTTGCCTCGGCCCTGTCCTGGGCCCAACCGTCGGCCCAGCTGTCGGCCCTGTTCTCGGCCGGCTTGCGGTGCCGGCCGTGTGGGGCCGAGTCACCGTCCTGGGACGAGACCGGGCCCCGGTGCCGGCCGTGTCCGGCCGTCTCCTGGGAGTCGGCGGACAGCGGCTGCCTGGTGCTTGTGTCGCTCATCGGAAGAATTCACCCCGTCAACATGATCTTTCTTTACAGCCGGGCGATTTTATCCGGCGCACCGAGGGGCTGATCCAGGCGGCCACGCCAACCGCTGCTACTTCGTTACAAGTCGGCCGAGAGGGGCTTGCTGAAGGGGGACCGGACGGGCCACGGCGGGCGCCGGCCGCGGCGGTTCCTCGTATGGCGAGGCCGCTTCGGACGGCGACGGTGACGGCGCCGACGAAGGCGGTTCGGTGAGCGGTGCCGTCAGCGGTGCCACCCCGCACGGCTCCGCCTCCGTGGCGTACGGCAGCCGGAGAACGCCCTCCGGTGTCCACACTCCACTGCCCGCCAACCATCCCTCAGGTGCCCGGAGTTGATGCAACCGGCGATCGGCGGGACGCCATACGCCCACCCAGGTGCCGAAGGGGCCGTCGATGCGGAGCGCCACCGCGCAGGCCTCGGGGAGGAGCGCCTGGCCGGGCTGGCTCGCGAAGGGGGTGAGAGCGAGGTCCGGCGGGTGCAGCGACTCCGGGAAGCGGACCGGCAGCGTGCTGCCGAGGACTCCCCAGCCCAGCCGTGCCTCGCCCGGCGAGGGCGCGTCCGAGCGGATGAGCAGCAGCCCGCTGTCGGGGTCGGCGAGCAGCAGACGGTCGTCGCTGTCGGCGGCGATCTGCAGCAGGGGCGACACCTCGCCGCCGCGCTCCAGGTCCACGACGATCGTCTTGGTGCGGCCGCCGACCTCACGGTCCAGCGCGAGCATGCGGCCCGTACGGTCCAGCCAGACGCCGCCCGAGCAGCGGCCGGGGATCTCGGCGAGGTACTCGGGGCCGAAGGTGCCGCCCGCGACCAGCCACACGGTCGTCGTACGGCGGCCGACGCCGAGGGCGTACGCGCGTTCGCCGCACGGGGCCGGCGGGAGCAGGTGCAGCCGGGTGCCCTCGTCCGGGCACTCGACGGCGCCCAGCGGCAGCTCGCCCGTGCCCGGGCCGGTCGGATACAGCAGCGAGAACGCGTGCCGTCCCTCGATCGGCCGCCGGATCAGGACCCGGCCGTCGGCCATCGGCTGCACCTCGGTGCCGGGCTCCTCCGGCTGGTTGCCGGGCAGCGGTACGGCGTACGGCTCGGGGCCGTCCAGGGTCCATCGCTCGGGGAACCAGGAGTCACCGGCCCGGGCGAGCCGCGCGGCGTAGGCACCACCGGCCGTGATCACACAGTCCGCCGCGCGCCCACGGTCACCTGCGAACAGGTGGCCAGTGCCGCTTCCACGGTCACCCGCGATCACGCGATCGGGGTGGCTTCCAGGGCCGACCGTGAGGAGGTGGTCAGAGTCGCTTCCACGGTCACCCGTGAGCAGGTGGTCGGACTCGCTCTCACGGCCGGCCGTGAGCACACGGCCCGCGACGGCGTCTTGGCTTCCCCTGAACCCGGGGTCGTCCGTGATCGCGTAGTCCTCCGCGTGCTCCTCCGCGCACGGCGTGGGCCCGGCGGCACCGTCCTCGGGGTCACTCCCGTCCGCAGCGGTGGGCTCGATCGCACAGGCCGGCATCGTCATCGTTCGGTCACCTCCGGCGACGAAGCTAGTTTTCGTACGCACGGACCGGGGACCGCCGGGCGGCCTTCTTCCCTCATAAGAGTGGTGCAGAAGCGATTCGCCTGAGGGCGGTGGGAGGCGTGTGCATCGGCCACCCGTTGACTCCCGGTCGGCGGCCGAGGTGGCCGCGACGGCATCGGCGGCACCGGTACGTGCCGGTGAGACGGCCAGGTAGCCTTTCCCCGTGCCCCGTCTGTCAGAAGTCATCGCCGCGCTGGAGAACCTGTGGCCCGCCGAGCGGGCCGAGTCCTGGGACGCGGTCGGCACGGTCGTGGGCGACCCCGAGCAGGAGGTCACCCGGGTTCTCTTCGCCGTCGATCCCGTCCAGGAGATCGTCGAGGAAGCCGTCAAGCTCGGCGCCGGTCTGATCGTCACCCATCATCCGCTGTATCTGCGCGGGACGACGACCGTCGCGGCCTCCACCTTCAAGGGCCGTGTCGTGCACACCCTCATCAAGAACGACATCGCCCTGCACGTCGCGCACACCAACGCGGACACCGCCGATCCCGGTGTGAGCGACGCCCTCGCCGGTGCGCTCGACCTGCGGGTCGTCCGGCCCCTCGTGCCGGACCCGAGCGACCCCGAGGGGCGGCGCGGCCTCGGCCGCGTCTGCGAACTCGACCACCCGCTCACCGTCCGTGAGCTCGCCGCCCGTGCCGCCGAGCGACTGCCCGCCACCACGCAGGGCATCCGGGCGGCGGGCGACCCGGAGGCGCTGGTGCGGACCGTCGCCGTCAGCGGCGGCTCCGGCGACAGCCTGTTCGACCACGTCCGTGCGGCCGGCGTCGACGCCTTCCTCACCGCGGACCTGCGCCACCACCCGGCGTCGGAGTTCATCGCGGACCGCGCCCACGGCGCCCATTCACCTCTCGCGCTGCTCGACGCGGCGCACTGGGCCACCGAGTGGCCCTGGTGCGAGCTGGCCGCCACCCAGCTCGACGAGATCTCCGACCGGCGGGGGTGGGGCCTGCGGGTCCATGTCTCCCGTACGGTCACCGACCCCTGGACGGCCCACGCGGCGTCCAACACCACCTCTAGCTCAATGGGAGCCCCCAACTGAACGCCGCGCCCGCCGACCAGATCCGACTCCTCGACGTCCAAGCCCTCGACGCCCGTCTCCAGCAGCTCACCCACCTGCGGAGGTCCCTGCCCGAGCACGCCGAGATCGAGTCGCTGAACAAGGACCTCACGCAGCTGCGTGACCTCCTCGTCGCGGCGCAGACCGAGGAGAGCGACACCGCCCGCGAGCAGACCAAGGCCGAGCAGGACGTCGACCAGGTCCGTCAGCGCGCCGCCCGTGACCAGCAGCGGCTCGACTCCGGGGCCGTCACCTCCTCCAAGGACCTGGAGAACCTCCAGCGGGAGATCGTCTCGCTCGCCAAGCGCCAGGGCGACCTCGAGGACATCGTCCTGGAGGTCATGGAGCGCCGCGAGAGCGCGCAGGAGCGCGCCGCCGAGCTGACCGAGCGGGTCGGCTCCGTCCAGGGGAAGATCGACGACGCCCTCGCGCGCCGGGACGCGGCCCTGGAGGGTTTCGACAGCGAGGCCGCCAGCGTCGCCAAGGAGCGCGAGGTCATCGCGGCCTCCGTGCCCGCCGACCTGCTCAAGCTCTACGAGAAGCTGCGCGAGCAGCAGGGTGGCGTCGGCGCGGCCAAGCTCTACCAGCGGACCTGCCAGGGCTGCCGCCAGGAGCTCGCCATCACCGAGCTGGCCGAGATCCGCAAGGCCCCGTCCGACACGGTCGTACGGTGCGAGAACTGCCGTCGCATCCTCGTGCGTACGTCCGATTCGGGTCTGTAGTCGGTCCCGGCAAGTCCGGTCAGCGGCAGTTCCGTCAGCGGTAGTAAGGGGCGTACGTCGTGCGGGAGTTCATCGTCGAGGCCGACGGCGGGTCGCGGGGCAACCCGGGGCCCGCGGGCTACGGCAGCGTGGTGATCGACGCGGCGACGGGGGAGACGCTGGTCGAGCGCGCCGAGTACATCGGCGTCGCCACCAACAACGTGGCCGAGTACCGCGGCCTGGTGGCCGGTCTGCGCGCCGCCCGTGAGCTCGACCCGTCGGCCACGGTGCGGGTGCGCATGGACTCCAAGCTGGTCGTCGAGCAGATGTCGGGCCGCTGGAAGATCAAGCACCCCGACATGAAGCCGCTGGCCGCCGAAGCGGCCCGGATCCTCCCGCCCGGGCAGGTCACCTACGAGTGGATGCCGCGCGAGCGGAACAAGCACGCCGACCGTCTGGCGAACGAGGCGATGGACGCGGGCAAGCGGGGCGAGCAGTGGGACGCCGGGGCGTCGCGGGCCGAGCTCGACGCCCGTGGCCCCGTGACCCCGGCCGCACCCGAGCCGTCCGGCCCGCCCGGCGACGCCACGGCGGGCGCGGCGAAGGCCCGCGAGGCCCTGGCCCGGTCCCGCCCGGCCGCCGACCCGACCGCGGACGCCGTCCAGGAGAAGCCGATGACGACGACCGACGCCGATCTCCGCGCCGCCCGCACGGTCGCCACCTCGACTCCGGCTCCGGCTCCCGCTTCGGCTCCTGCTCCTCCTCCCGCTTCGGCTCAGGCGGCCGCCTCTCCCGTCGAATCCGCCCCCGCCACGCCCGCAGTCGCCCCCTCCGTCGGCTGGGGGGCGGCGCCCGATCTCGGGGCACCCGCCACCTTCGTGCTGCTGCGGCACGGCGAGACGCCGCTCACGCCGCAGAAGCGGTTCTCCGGCAGCGGCGGCACCGATCCCTCCCTCTCGGACGTCGGCCGGGAGCAGGCCGAGCGGGTCGCCGCCGCCCTCGCCCGGCGCGGGACCGTCCAGCACATCCTCGCCTCCCCGCTCGCCCGCACCCGCGAGACGGCCGCGGCCGTGGCCGCCCGCCTCGGCCTCGAGGTCACCGTCGAGGACGGACTGATCGAGACCGACTTCGGGGCCTGGGAGGGGCTGACCTTCGGCGAGGTCCGCGAGCGTCACCCCGAGGACCTGAACGCCTGGCTGGCCGACCCGGAGGCCGAGCCGACCGGCGGCGGCGAGAGTTTCGCGGCGACGGCCACCCGGATCGCGGCCACCCGGGACAGACTGGTCGCGGAGTACGCCGGCCGCACGGTGCTGCTGGTCACCCATGTGACGCCGATCAAGACGTTCGTACGGCTCGCCCTGGGCGCCCCGTCCGAGTCGCTGTTCCGCATGGAGCTGTCGGCGGCCTCGCTGTCGGCGGTGGCCTACTACGCGGACGGCAACGCCAGCGTCCGGCTGTTCAACGACACGTCCCACCTGCGGCCCTGAGCAGCGAGGCGGTCCGCGCGAGCGCCTCGACGCGCGGCCAGTCCCGCGCCGCGACCGCGTCCGCCGGGACCATCCAACTTCCGCCCACGCAACCGACGTTGGGCAGTGACAGGTACTCCGACGCGTTGTCCGGGCCGATCCCGCCGGTCGGGCAGAACCGGGCCTGGGGGAGCGGTCCGGCCAGTGACCTGAGGTAGGCCGTGCCGCCCGCGGCCTGCGCCGGGAAGAACTTCATCTCCCGCACCCCGCGTTCCAGCAGCGCCACCACCTCCGACGTGGTCGACACCCCGGGCAGGAAGGGCAGCCCGGACGCCCGCATCGCCGTCAGCAGGGCGTCCGTCCAGCCGGGACTCACCAGGAACCGCGCGCCGGCCGCCCCGCACGCCGTCACCTGATCCGGCGTGATCACGGTCCCGGCCCCGACGACCGCCTCCGGGACCGACCCGGAGATCTCCCGGATCGCGTCGAGCGCGGCCGGTGTCCGCAGGGTCACCTCGATCGCAGGCAGCCCGCCCGCCACCAGCGCCCGCGCCAGCGGTACGGCGTCGGCGGCGTCCACGACGACCACCACGGGTACGACCGGGGCCAGATCCAGTACCGAGGCAGCCGAAGAGGAGGGCAGGCGTGAGGTCATGCGCCTCATCCTGCCCCCGGTGCGCAGCATGCGCAAAGGTCATTGCATATGTTGCAACAACCCTTCGGTGGGGTGGTGCGTCAGTGCACCTCGTCCACCAGCACATCCAGGGTCCAGGCGGCCGCCCCGGCCTTCGCCTTCGCCGGCGCCTTCTCCTCCACCACGTATCCGAGGTCCCGCAGCGCCTCCACCAGCTCGGCGGGACCCGCGGGGTCGATGCCCGCCGTCAGCAGACTCCGTACGATCCGCCCCTTGGTCGCCTTGTTGAAGTGGCTGACTACCTTCCGGGTCGGCGCGTGCAGCACCCGCACGCTCGCCGTCCGCCCCGCCACCTCACCCTTCGGCTTCCAGGGCGCCGCGTACGCCGCCGACCGCAGGTCCAGCACCAGCCCGTGCCCGGCCGCCTCGGGCAGCACGGACGCCATCGGCGCACGCCAGTACGCGCCCAGCGCCCCCAGCCCGGGCAGCTTCACGCCCATCGAGCAGCGGTAGGACGGGATCCGGTCCGTCACCCGGACGGCACCCCACAGCCCCGAGAAGACGAGCAGCGACCTGGCGGCCCGCCTCTTGGCGGCCGCGTCGAGCGAGGCCAGGTCGAGGGCGTCGTACAGGACACCCGTGTAGATCTCCCCGGCGGGCCTGGCTCCCGCCGTGCGCAGCTCCGTGTTCTTCGCGACCTCGCCGCGCAGCCCCTCGCTCAGCCCGAGCACCTCGCGCGCCTTGTCCTCGTCGGCCGCGCACAGCTCGACCAGCTCGTCGAGGACGGCCTCGCGGGCGGCGCCGAGCCCCGGCAGGGAGAGCGCCTCCGGCTTGAGCGGGGCGCCACGCCCAAAGGACGCCTTGCCTTCGGAGGGCGGCAGCAGGACAAGCACGGGAAATCTCCTTCAATAGAGCTCTGCTGCGACAGCGTACGACGTGCCACGGGACGGCCCGGCCGAGGTCCGCGCCTGCCCGGGACCCGCCCGTCCGCTGCCGCCCGGCGGCATGAAACGGGGTCCGAAGGCGTTGCACCCCCAGCGGCCCGGACGGGAGCGCATGGGGGTGGCGAGTGAGCAGTGAACGTCGTCGTGAACAGGCGCTGTGGACGAGAGCCCGGCTGGGGCGCTGCGGCCCGCCCCTGGACCTCCTCACCGCGCGCTTCGACCGGCACGTCTACGCCCCGCACGCCCACGAGGAGTTCACCGTCGGCGTCTGCGTGGGCGGCTCGGAGATCATCGCCTACCGCGGGGGCCACATCCGTACCGGTCCGGGCTCCATCGTCGTCCTGGCCCCCGGCGAGACGCACACCGGCGGCCCGGGCAACGACACCGACGGCTACGCCTACCGCGCCCTGTACGCCGGCCCCGCCCTCCTCACCGAAGGCACCCTCGGCGGAGTACCGCACTTCCGCGAGCCCCTCCTCGACGACCCGGAACTGGCCGCCGCCCTGCGCCGGACGCACACGGAACTGGCCGCCTGCCCCGACCCCCTGGAAGCCGAGTCCCGCTTCCCCTGGCTGCTGACGGCCCTCGCCCGACGCCACTCCACGGCCCGCCCGGTGTGCGACACGATCCCCGGCGCCGAACACCTCACCCAGGCAGTCCGCACCCGTCTCGCCGACGAACTCCTCGCCCCGCCCTCCCTGGCGGACCTCGCGGCGGACCTCGGCCTGTCCCGCTACCAGCTGCTGCGCGCGTTCCGTACGACGACCGGGATGCCGCCGTACGCCTGGCTGGCCCAGTACCGCGTGGCCCGGGCCCGCGGCCTGCTGGAGTCCGGGCTGCGCCCCGCGGAGGTCGCCGGCCTCGTCGGCTTCGCGGACCAGGCCCACCTCACCCGCTGGTTCCGCCGCGTGCTGGGCGTGACCCCGGCCGCGTACCGCAACAGCGTTCAAGACACCTGACCGGGGCCCGGCCGACACTCCCCGTATGACTGCACGCGGCTGGTTCCTGTTCTCCCTGATGGGAGTGGTGTGGGGCATCCCCTACCTGATGATCAAAGTGGCGGTGGAGGACCTCTCCCCGTCCATGGTCGTGTTCACCCGATGTGCGCTGGGCGCGGCCCTCCTGCTCCCCTTCGCGCTGCGGCAACGGGGCCTGACACGGACGGTACGGGCGCACTGGAAGCCCATGCTGGCCTTCGCGGTCATCGAGATCATCGGCCCCTGGTTCACCCTCACCGACGCGGAACGCCACCTGTCGAGCTCCACGGCGGGCCTGCTGATCGCGGGCGTGCCGATCGTCGGAGTGACCCTCTCCCGCTTCTTCGGCGACACGGAAACGCTGGGCGTGCGGCGGGTGACGGGCCTGGCGCTGGGCCTCGCCGGGGTCGCGGTCCTCACCGTCCCGCACCTCACCGGCGGCGACACCCTCTCCCTGGTTGAGGTCCTGCTGACCGTCCTCGGCTACGCGACGGCGCCCCTGATAGCCGCCCGCCACCTCAAGGACGTCCCGTCCCTCCACCTCACGGCGCCCTGCCTGGCCCTGGCCGCCCTGGTCTACGCACCGGCCGCGGCCGTCACCCGGCCCGCGGAGCTGCCCGCCCCGTCCGTGCTGGCGGCCCTCGCGGGCCTGGGCGTCATCTGCACGGCGGTCGCCTTCGTCGCCTTCATGGAGCTGATCAAGGAGGCGGGGCCCACCCGCGCCACGGTCATCACCTACGTCAACCCGGCCGTAGCGGTGGCGGCGGGCGCCCTGTTCCTCGACGAACCCCTGACGGCGACGATCGTGGCCGCCTTCACCCTGATCCTGGCGGGCTCGGTCCTCGCGACGGCCTCGGGCCCGAAGAGCGACGCGCGCCCGGTAGCATGGTCGACACGGCAGACGAGCCGGGCGGACGGCCGCGTGGAGTCCCTCACGGGACTTCCCGAGGAACGTCCGGGCTCCACAGGGCAAGGTGGTGGCTAACGGCCACCCGGGGTGACCCGCGGGACAGTGCCACAGAAAACAGACCGCCGGGGACCTCGGTCCTCGGTAAGGGTGAAACGGTGGTGTAAGAGACCACCAGTGCCCAGGGTGACCTGGGCAGCTAGGTAAACCCCACCTGGAGCAAGGTCAAAAGGAAACACCCCGGTGTTTCTGCGTGGACGTCCGAGGGCTGCCCGCCCGAGTCCACGGGTAGACCGCACGAGGCCGGCGGCAACGCCGGCCCTAGATGGATGGCCGTCTCCCCGGCCGCCGCGAGGCAGCCGGGCGACAGAACCCGGCGTACAGCCCGACTCGTCTGCCGCTCTGGCCCATTGGTCAGCGAAGCTGCTGGTCAGAGCCCTTATTGTTGGAAGAGAGGGGTTGATCAAACCCCGTTCCGTACCCGTTCAAACGGGGTCGCGCGGCTACGAGCGTAGCCATCAAAGTAGCCGTAGTGCGCCAATTTGGAGAACGGCTGTGTGGGATTTGGGCAGCCATACACGCGTTGTCGAGTGGAGAGTGGCGCGGGATGTCGCCCGCGAGCGCGTCAGGCTTGATCAAGGTGATGAGTCCGGTGCATTGGGTGGTGAGGTGGGCAGGGTCGGGGTGAGTACGGTGAACGGGGGATGTGCGGCGAAGGTGGCGGAGCCGGGCATCGTGTCGATGGCGCACCTGTCCCGTGCGGGCCTCAATTTGTGACGAAGGACTGCAGAGTGGTGGCCGAAGTATCTTCGATTGGCTCGACGACCATGCGGGACAACATCGATTCCAGGGGGCCGTTTGACGCGGGGACGGCGACCTGCGCGCGTGCCAGGCAAACGGTGAGTCCGTCGGCCCGATCCCCGAGGAACTGGGCGAAGACGTAACGGAGCCGGCCGGGGCGGCGAGAACTAGGGACGTGTAAGCCGGATGCTGGAACTGGCGCGCTACCATCCCCCTGAGCCTGGCTCGGCGTGGTGGCAGGCGGTTCGGGGGAGTGGATGACATTCGCACAACCGAGGCGGGCAGATTTACCGTCTTCGGCGCGATCGCCGCGGCTGGCGATTCTGCGCCCTGACAGTGGCTTTCTTCGTCTGCTCGCTGAGGACCTCACCAAAGGCCGCACCAAGGAAAGGTCCTACTCCGAGTCCTGCCGTGACTGGCCCGAGGTCAAGTCACACCTCGCGATCCTGCTTGTTCCTTCCGACGAGCAGGGCGATGAACGCGACCGGGAGCAGCAGGAGCGGATCTGGGGCCTGGGTATCGTGCGCCCTGCTCGACAGACCGACCGAGACCGGAAAGTCGTCGTTACCCGTGCACGAAGCCTTCGAAGCCTGGTGCCTGTCTCAGGGCTCTGGTGCGCCGACGGCGAGTCAGACGCCGAGCTCTCCGAGTCGTTACCGGAAAGCGGTCCTGTCACGGTCGGCGCGGGCACCGTGTTCGCCAATCTGAGGCGGATCTCCCTTGATGTCGAGGCCGAAGTCCAGAGGCTGCTGCCTCTGCTCGACGAAGCCGAAGGCTGGAGCGAGGGAGAGCTCCGCTGGCGTGATGAGCGTGACGCCCTTCTGCTTTTCGCCAAGATAGCCGGGCTGACCCCGAGCGACTTCTCCGAGGTGCGTCGCTGGGACAGGACAGCCGCCCGGGCAGCCTTTGTCAGCGGGCTGACAGGGACTGAGATTCAGCCGATGTTCGACGATGTCCGTGGGCAGGCGGCGGAGAGGTTCCGTGGTGCCGGTGAGGGCGTCGTCCGCGCGTTCTCGAATCGCAAAGGCCGCCATAGTTATGACTTGGAAGCCACGTCGATAACCGATCAGCGGGTGGTCGAAGGCGGGGAGGGCTCCCTCGACGCCTACTACTACCACTTCGACACCCGGACGCTCGTCACGCTGCGCTACCTGCGTCCCGGCCCCAAGGGATTCCTCTCCCCTGACACCTGGCGCGGCCTGGACGAGTTCCGCAGCCGTGCTCACCGCCTGTCGACACGCGACTGGCGGAGTGCCGACGATTACGGCTTGCTGGACGACCCTCTCTTTCTCCGCGTTCATGAGCCGGAGCCCTTCACCGCCGCTCTGCACCGGACGAGTTCCGGTGCGATCTACCCCTACGGCCAGGTCGCCGGAGCGATCTCGGACGCCGGGGAGACCGGTCTCCCCGGCCTTTCCTTGCGCGTGCTCACCCGCCACCTGGCACACACCAGCTTTGCCGGGCTGGTGAGCGACGGTTGGCTCGGCGCGAGCGGCGTGCCCTTCCAAGTGGCCTTGGAATGGGTGGAGGCCTCGATCGACACGGCTGGCGTTGCTTTGCTGGTCGTGGACTTCAGCCTCCGGCAGCGTGGCAACGGCTCGGGGATCTAGGCGCTGACCCAGGCCATCAACAAGACACCATCAGTGGGAAGGCAATCATTCATGGCCACCTCGGGGGCGGACACACCTCGCCAGGTCACGCAGGTGCGCGAGCAGCTGCACGAGACATTCGACGGGGTGATAGACGACAGCGACATCGCCCACTTCCGAGGCGACAACTACGAACAGCGTTTTCTCTCCCGTGCTCTTGCAGCCCTCGCGGTACGACGCGTGGCCAAGTGCAGTGTGGCCGAGGCGGCTCGGTTCGTCACGGACGGCATCGCGGACCAGGGAATGGACGCCATCGCTCCCCTGCCAGACAGCGGGCGGGCTCTGCTCGTCCAGGCGAAGTGGAGCGACAAGGGCACGGCGACCTTCGACGTGGGCGCCGCCAAGGCGATGGTGGACGGTCTGAACCGTATCGAGAACGAGTTGTACGACCAGTTCAACCAGCGTGCCGGCGCGCTCGCCTTGGAGGCCCGGCCGTTCATCATCAACGAGCGAGCCACTCTGGTCATTGCGCTGATGGGCACTGTAGAGCCCTCTCCACCCGCGCGCGAGGTTCTCGACAACGCTCTCGCCGAGTTCAACAAGCATGGCGCCCGCATGAGCGTCGAGGTGCTGTACGCCGCGGACTTCCATGACCAGATCCATGCGGATCTTCGGCCGGAGCCGATCTGTCTGAAGGTACGCCTTGACGACTGGTACGAGCAGAAGGGACCACTCAAGGCTTATCAGGGCACGGTCTCCGCCGAGAGCGTCGCCGAGTGGTACGAGACGCACGGTACGGGCCTGTTCGAGCAGAATCTCCGGGCCCCACTCGGGACCACCGTCACCAATGCGGAGATCGGTCTGACTCTTACCTCCGATCCCACCAGGTTCTGGCACCTGAACAACGGCATCACCATGATCTGCGACTCGCTCACGGCGGAGAACGACAGCGCCAGGGCACCGCAGAGCAAGCCGACCACTCTCACCGTGACGGGGGCGAGCATCGTCAACGGCGCTCAGACGGTACGGGCTGTCGCCAGGTCCATGCACGACGACGGTGAGGCCGCAGCCAACGCCACGCTGAGCATCAAGGTCATCAACACGCAGAAGGACCGGGAATTCGGCGTCCAGGTCTCGCAGGCGGCGAACCGGCAGAACGCCATCGAGCAGCGCGATCACATCGCGCTGGAACCGGTGCACCAGGCGATCAAGGCCAACCTGCGCGCCGAACTGCGCAAGCAGTACGTGATCAAGCGCGGAGAGCCGGTTGCCGCGCCCGAGACCGGTTGCTCACTGGACGAAGTCGCTCTCGCACTCGCGTGCCTGCACCCGGATGCGGAACAGGCCGCCCGGGCCGCCAGTTCCACGGAGAACCTCTGGGAGCAGGGCTCCAAGGGCAGCCACACCCTGCTGTTCAAACGTGAACCCTCGCCGCAGAAGGTGTGGCGGTCCGTGCTCACGCTGCGCGCGGCACGGAGCGCGGTCTACGAACTGGGCAGTGGGCAGAACAGCCGCGAGGCGGCAACCGCGGAGCATGGTGGTTTTCTCGTCACCCACCTGATCTTCCAGCATCTCGGTGCCACGAGCATCGATGACCCCGACTTCGACTGGGACAGCGAGGTCCTGGAGAAGATCCCTGCCCTCGTACCGGATCTGTTGCGTCGGCTGACGCACCAGATCGTCGCTCGTTACGGGCCACGTCCTCAGATCAGGACCGCCTTCCAGACCGCGGAGATGTGCCGGGAGCTGGCGAAGCACGTCCTCGGCGACCTGGCCGATGGCGTTGCCGTTCCCGTACCTCCCGCGAAGGAGCGCAAGCAGCGTCGCCCGAACACCGTGCCGCTCCTGGTCGACCGCCGTGTGATCAAGGACGGAGCCCCTCTCCAGTACGTGGCTCAGAACGAGCCCGAGCGCGACGCCTTGGAAGAGTGGCTTGTCCAGGACGAACGGCGGCGTCAGGCGACCTGGGTCAATCACCGGACCAAGTCGATCCTGTGGGCGTACGACGAGCAGCAGTACTCGCCGTCCGGGCTGGTGTCGAAGATGTGGGCGGATGCCGAATGGGACGAGCGGCCGGTGGCCAACCAGGGGACGACTCGCTGGCTCCTCGCGGACGGCCGCAGCCTGTGGGACCTGGCGAAGGGCATCCACGGCGAAGAGGAAGAAGAAGGCGAAGCGTGACGCTACCGGCGGGCCGTCAGTAGGGGCCCGAGCCCTCCGGGCCGCGCAGCCGGGCGAGGAGATCGGCGATCTCGCGGGTCTCCTCGTGGTCCTCGCCGAGGAGTACGCACATGTCCTCGTGGAGGGCGTCGAGGACACCCTCGGCCTCGGTGCGGCGGCCCTCGGAGAAGAGGAGGAGGCCGATGCTTCGGCGCAGGTCGAGAGCGGTCTCGGAGGCGTCCCCGGCTGCGTCTGACACGACCTCCAGGACCTCCTGGAACTCCCGTAGGGCGACCGTGGCCTGACCGAGGTTGGCCCGGCAGTGGGCGGCGTGCTGACGGCACTCCAGGGTGTTTTCGTCGGCCGGTCCCGCCGTCCGGGCGTAGACGACTGCCAGCGCGTCGAACTCCGGCAGGGCACGCCGGAAGTCCTCGCCGGCCATGAGGACTGCCGCGCGCTGCCGCCGCAGGCCGAGTACACGGGGGTTGTGTTCGCCGAGAGTGGTGGCGGCCGTTGCGATCACGGCCTTGAGGACGTCCGCGGCCTGGGCGAACCGTCCGCTTTCGGCGAGGTCCGCGGACCGGGCGTAGGCGTCCCGGATGGCATCCCGGAGCGCGGTGTCGACCCGCCCGGGGACCGGCACGGGCGCCGTCGGCTCGGGTGCGGGCGAGGGTGCCGTGGTCCGCCGCAGGGGCGCGTTCGGCTGCCGGTAGACCACCGTCGGGTCGGGAACGACGGAGGGGGAGTCACCGTCGGTGAAGACCACGGGGACAGCCGCCGAGCCCGGTTGCGGCAGATGCGGCGACAGACGCTCGTAGACCGCGTACGCGTCGGCCGGACGCTGCTCGGGCACCTTGGCCAGCAGGTCGAGGATCAGCGTCTCCAGGTCCTCAGGCACCTCGGGCCGCAGGGTGCGCAATGGCTTCGGTGGCGCCTTCATGTGCTGGTGCAGAAGCTGGTACTCGTTGTCGCCGCTGAACACCGGCTCCCCGGCGAGGAGTTCGTGCAGCACACAGCCGAGCGCGTAGAGGTCGCTCAGCGGGGTGATCTGCGCGCCGTCGATCTGCTCGGGCGGCATGTAACGGCTGGTACCGATCCGGCTGCCGGTGGCCGTGAGCCGGGTGACATCCGTGCGCAACAGCTTCGCGATGCCGAAGTCCAGCACCTTGACCGTGCCGTCAGCGGCGATCAGGACGTTGTCCGGCTTCAGGTCGCGGTGCACGACCGGGATGGCGTGCGCGTACGACAGGACGGTGCAGATCTGCGCGGCGATCGACGCGGCCCAGCTCACCGGGAGCCGGGCCGCCGCTTCGTCCTCCGCGCCTGCCAGCAGCCTGCGCAGGGAGATCCCGCGCACGTATTCCATCACCAGGTACAGCCGGTCGTACGACGCCTCGTCCAACACCGCGTCGAACACCTGCGGCACCCCGTGATGCCCGATCCGAGCGGTGACGCGCGCCTCACGTTCGAAGCGGCGGGTGAACTCCTGCGCCTGCGCGGGCGACGCGACGACGTCGGGCCGGATGAGCTTGACCGCGATCTCCCGGTCGAGAACGGCGTCGTAGCCGCGCCAGACCGTGCCCATGCCGCCGGACTCGATCTCCTCGATCAGCTCGTAGCGGCCCTGCTCGCCGATTCTCCCTGCCTGCGACACGCGTTGCGCCCCCGTCGTCCTGATGTCCTGATGCCTCGTCAGTCGATCGCTGTACACGGTACCTATTGGCGGGGCGCGCGGCAGGTCCTACAGAGGTCCTACAGCAGGTGGTCGGCCTTGCCCGCCTTGATGTCGGTGATGAGGGTGCGCAGGGCTTCGAGGGAGTCGGTGAGGTGGTGATCCTCCTGGCCGTTGACGGCTATGTAGGCGTTGCCTTCGGCGTCGGTACCGAAGCGGAAGCAGTTGCTCGCGTCCTGGCAGAAGGGTGCTTCCCAGCTGATAGCAGACATGACCAACTCTCCTAAAGGCTCTGCGAAATGGCGTGCATGAGATCGAGGGTCTCCTCAGGCTTGAGCGCGATCCTCTGCATCTCGTCGAGTTGCAGACGGTACTTGCACAAGTGGGCACCTGAATAAAGGAATTCTCCTGCCGTGGCGCGGTCCAGTTGCACGGTGTCGAGTGGAGGCAGCTGGCCGAGGGCGTACAGGATCGACTGGCCTGAACCGGGGAACGCCCCTGCGGAGAAGGGGATGGCCTGGATTGTGACGTTGTCGCGGTCTGCGGCTGTTATGAGGTGACCAAGTTGGTCTCGTAGCACCGCGCGTCCACCTGCTTCGATCCGGAGGGCGGCCTCATGGATGATCAGCACGTAGTCCGGAGCCCCTGGCCGGTCGATGGCCTGGTGCCTTTGCACGCGGTGGGCGACCCTGGCCTCGAACTCCTCGGTGGGCAGCGGCGGGATGGCAGCTTGGAAGAGGGCGTGTGCGTATGCCTCGGTCTGCAGCTGGCCCGGCATGTGTGTCATCGTGCTGACACGCAAGCCTCGGGCGTGCCACTCCAACTCGGCGATGTCCAGGAATGTCGCGGGCAGGAGGTCGCGATACTCCTCCCACCAGCCGGTCGTGCGGTCGCCGCACATGGAGACCAGCGCGTCTACCAGAGCCTGGTCTGTGCACTCGTACCGGAAGGCAATGCGCCGGACACGCTCCGGGCTGACGCCGTGACGTCCCGCCTCGGTGCTGGTGATCACGGTTCGTTTCGTGTCCAGCAGCATGGCGGCCTGTTCGGTGGACAGTCCCGCCCCTTCCCGTAGCTTGCGAAGCTCTGCGCCCAGACGCTGCTGGCGTGCGGTCGGATTGCTCCTCGGCGGCATCGGTTCCCTCTCGTCGCGTGCGGCTCAGTTTGCCGCGAAGCGAAGTTCGTTCCAACGGACCTTCGGGACTTGGTAGCACATGTACCCCCGTTGTCCTACTGTGAGTACCGCGCACGCTACACACCGCAACGCCGGAAGCGCACCGCGTGAGCATGCCCGCCCGCCCTGGGACGGGTGTGTCCGCGACCAGGGCGGTAGGCCACCGGCGACCCCAAACCCCTCACAGAGTCGTGGAGTTCGCCATGCCCGAGATCCCCCTCGTACCCGCTCACTGGCGCTTCCCCGCCCAGCCCGCCTCCGTACGGCGGGCCCGGCACGCCGTCGCCGAAGTGCTGCCGGACGCCCTCCGTCCTCACCTTGGCGACGACCTGGGCCTGTTGACCTCTGAACTGGTCACCAACGCCATTCGCCACGGCGTGTACCGGGAGGACGAGGACCTCATCGAACTCGTTCTGTGGCCGGCCGACGGCCACTACTGGCTGGCCGTCTCCGACCCGGGTGCCGGCAAGCCCGCCCTGGCCCACCCGGACGCCGACTCCGAGAGCGGCCGGGGCCTGATCCTCGTCGAAGGCATCGCTACCGCCTGGACCGTCCGGCCCCGCCCCATGCGCGGAACGTCCGTGATCGCGGGGCTCTCGTTCCGCCAGGGAGACTGACCAGGGGGAGTGGTCGGCAGGGAGGGGACGGAAGGCCGGGTGGGTCAGGCCGCCTCGTCGTCGATGTTCTCCTCCCGGCGGATCATCCGCCAGGCCGCCCGGCGCGCACTCTGGTTGAGCGACTGCTTGAAGCTGTCGTCGTGGCTGAAGTACTGGCGTCCCATGTCGGCGATGGTGTCGATGTGTTCGGCCATCTTGTCCTCGAAGACCTCGTCGAAGACGAGTCCGAAGTTCTCCTCGTCATTGACGGCGGCGGCGCGGACCTTCGGGTCCGCCTTCGCCTCGGAGAACGGCGTGGTCACGTCCTGATCGCTGAAGTCGGTGCCGAACTTGTCGTTGAACTTCTCGATCAGCTCTGACAGGAGCGACTTCTCCTGCTCCTTGCCGCCGCCCGCGCCCTCGCCGAAGCCGCGCAGCTCCGCCGCTCCCTCGGAGGTCAGGGTGAGGTCGTGTTCGCCGGTCTTCTGGATGCGCAGGTGACTGAGGTCGACGTCCCCGATGTCCACACCGCCGTCACCGCGTCGCGGCAGCCGGTTGAGCAGGTGGCGGCCGTACAGGTAGAGGCATTCGAGGTCGGCGTCGCGGTAGGGCACGATCTGCGAGAGGAAGCCGTACTTCCGTACGTAGTCGTTGAGATCCGCGCGGAACTTCTCGGCGGCCTCGGCTGCTTCCTCGTCCGGGTCGCCTGCCTCGTCCCTGCGGTCCAGCAGGTCGGTGAACCGCCCGACGGCGGGGGCGAGTTGCCGGTACAGCTCCGCGTGGAGCCTCTCCCAGCGGGCGGCCGAGCCCGCCGCCTTCTCCTCGGCTGCCAGATAGGCGTCCGCGAACTCCCGCATCTCCTCCTCGACGAGGATGTCGGGCTGCATGACCTGGCTCTGCGCGATGTAGAGAAGGTTGGGGTCGGAGGGAAGGGTGTTCGCCTCCTCGAAGTACGGCCGGAAGGACTCCTTGATGTCCTCGGCGTCGTTGACGAAGTCCAGTACGGCGAGGTCCGCCTGCGACTTGCGGTCTGCGGTGCGGTTCAGCCGGGAGAGGGTCTGGACGGCGCCGATGCCCGCGAGTTTCTTGTTCACGTACATCGTGGTGAGCAGCGGCTGGTCGAAGCCGGTCTGGTACTTCTCGGCGACGACCAGGATGCGGTACTCGCGTTGCGTCGCCGTCCCGCCGGTGCGTACGGCCTTGTCGTCCTTGCGTGTGTACGCGAACGCCTTGGGCAGCGCGGACTCGGCGAGGCCGCCGTTCTCCTTCGGCTCGGTGGTCTCCTCGCCGTCGTACGTCAGGCTGCCGGAGAACGCGACCAGGACGCCAGGGTCGGCGTATGCGAGATCGTTGACGTACTTCCTGATCGCGCGGGCCATCTGTACGGCGCTGTGTCGGGAGGCCGTCACCACCATGGCCTTGGCGCGTCCGCCGAGCCGGCCGGCGGTGTGCGTGCGGAAGTGCTCGACGATCACCTGCGCCTGCTGTGCCACGGTGGAGTCGTGCGTGAGCGCGTACCGGGCGAGCAGCGGATTCGCCTTGGACGGGTCCACCTCGCGCTCGTCCGGGTTCTTGTTCACCAGCTTCCAGTACGTGTCGTACGTGACGTAGGTGCGCAGGGGATCGAGGATGAACCCTTCCTCGATGGCCTGGCGCATCGAGTACGTGTGGAAGGGGACGTACGCCGGCTTGCCGTCGACTGTGTCCAGGGTGCCGAAGAGTTCGAGCGTCTTGGCCTTGGGTGTGGCCGTGAATGCGAAGTAGGAGAGGTTGGAGGCCTTGCTGCGCTGGGTGGCCTTGCGGATGAGCTTGGCATCGGTGGTGGCTGCCTCTGCTTCCACCTTGATTGCCCCGGCGTCGTCGGAGTCGGAGTCCAGGCCGAGGTCACGCAGCGCCGCGCGCACGGCTGTCGCTGCGTCGCCGGACTGGGAGGAGTGCGCCTCGTCCACGATGATCGCGAAGTTGCGGCCCTGTATCTCGGTCGGACTGCGGCGCAGGTAGTCGATGAGGGCGGGGAAGGTGTGCAGCGTGACCGTGATGATCTTCCCGGTCTCGCGGGACAGCGCCTTGGCGAGCTGTTCCGACTTCGCGCCGTGCTTCTCGTCGATCTTCACGACCAGACCGGCGTTCTTCTCGAAACTGCCGACGGTTTCACGCAGTTGGGCGTCGAGATTGCGGCGGTCGGTGATGATCACGACCTTGTCGAAGACGGGCGCACCGGGCTTGAGTCCGGCAGCCAGGGCGTCGGGGTCGATCTCGGCGGGGTTGGTCGGTGTGTGCAGCGACGACAGGCGGTGGGCCAGCCACCCAATGGTGTTCGACTTGCCGGAACCGGCGGAGGCCATGCCGAGGTAGTTGTGACCGGCGCCGTGGCGGGCCGCGTGGCCGGTGAGCTTCTTGACGATGTCCCACTGGTGGTAGCGCGGGAAGATCAGCTTCTTCCGCGTCCGCCCGTCCGGGCCCTTCTCCTTGCTGAGGTGCACGAACCGCTCGATCAGGTCGAGCCAGGTGTCCCGCTCCCAGATCTGCTCCCAGAGGTAGGACGTCGCGTACGTCCCGGGGACGGTGGGCTCCGGATTCCCCGCGCCGCCGGGTTTCCCCGGGCCTTCCGAGCCTGTGTTGAACGGCAGGAACCGGGTGAGCTTGCCGCGCAGCTCGGGCGCGACGTAGACCACGTCGGTGTCGACGGCGAAGTTCGCGATGACGCGGCGCGCGAAGATCAGCTCGGTGGGGTCCCGCTTGAGTCGGTACTGCTCCTTGGCGTGCTCCGCCCCCTGCCGTGTGAGGGCGTTCTTCAACTCGGCCGTGGCGAGCGGAATTCCGTTGAGGAAAAGGGTGAGGTCCAGCTCGTTGCCCCTGTCCGCCTGCTTCGCTGCGTACTGCAACTCCTTGACGAAGGTCAGCCGGTTCGCCCGGTAGTCGTCCAGGACGGCGTCCGAGGCGACGAGCGACGGCTTGAAGTAGGCGAGCCTGATCAGGATGCCGTGGTCCTTCACGCCCTTGCGGAGGACGTCCAGGACGCCGTCGGTCCCGATCGCCTGGTCCACCCGCTTGGCGAACCCGGCCTGGGCGGCGTTGGCGTCGTCGCCGTAGAGGGCGATCAGTTCGGCCCAGTCGTCGGCCTGGGTCTTGCCGATGAACTCGGTGAGCTGGGCGGTGTCCAGGCCGAGTTGGGGTTGGTAGTCGTGTTTGTTTCCCTCAGTCCAGCCGCGTTCCAGCAAGGCGGCGACTATGGCGTTCCCGAAGGCTGCTTCGTCGTGGACGGACATGAGCGGCTATTCCCCCCGCTTTCCGGTGATCAGGTACGTGATGTCACGGCAGAACTTGTCGAAGGACGGTGAGTTGGCGCGGGCAAGGTCGAGGTCGATGGCGTGAGTCAGGGCCGGCTGGTCCACGCGGGGGCGGTACCGCACCCCGTCCTGGCGGTGGTGGGTCAGCCAGCCCTTGCAGTCGCGTCGTGTTTCGCTGTCGGCTGGGACTTCCAGGTCTTCGGTTAGCCCCGCCCGGCCGCCGAGTGAGGGCGCTGAGGCGAGGAACCATGCCTCGAACTCCCGGTTTGCCAGCACTACGGCCGTGCGGCGGTCCGGGCGGGCGTCTTCCGCCCTGGCCAGGAGCTCAGGCCCGAGGGCGGCCGGGCAGTCGTCGTCGGCGTCGATCACGACCAGGATGCCGCCCGGGTGATCGGCGGGTACGCGTCGGGCTTGTGCCTCAACGGCGGCTTCCAGCCCGCCCGGCCGGACGAGTTTGCCACGGTCGACCAGGAAGGGTTTCAGGATGTCCGCGTCCCAGATCTTCGCCTCGTGCATCAGCCGCCGGAGGAGGACGGGCAGCGCGCTGATCTCGCCCTCGCCCTCCACCACGGAGGCGATCGTGACTCTCGGCTGGTTCACTCCTCACCCTCCGGCTGCTTGTCCGGTCGGGCTGGGGGTTCGACGACCGCGCGTAGTTGGTCGGAGCGCAGCAGTTCTGCCGTGGTGGCCAGGCCGTCGGCGACGATCGACCGGCTTACGGGGTCCACCTCGCCGATCACTGTCACCCCGTGCTCGGCGGCGACCACGCGGATGGCCGACAGGTCGGCCTCTTTCCGGTCGAACAACTCCGCGCTCTGCGTGGTGGCAAGGACCTGTACGTGCTCGCTCGCTTCTGTGAGCGCGTCGTAGAGGGCACCGGCCGCGAGCGGGTGCAGCGCCAACTCGGGCTCCTCGATGGCGATGAGCGGAATCAAACCGTCGCGGACATTGGGCTGGAAGAGCGCGGTCAGCAGGCCGATGGCACGGATGGTCCCTTCGGACATGGACTCGGCCCGGAAGACGTGTGGTTCGGTTTCGCCGTCGGCGGCGAAGCTGATCCGCGCTGCGATGTAGTCGGCGGAGGGGTTCGTGGGACCGACCTCCACGACACCGGGCACGATCGCCCCCACGTACTGCGAGACGCGGTCACGTTCCTGCTCCCCGAGGGCGGCCAGGGCGGCGCCGAGGTCACTGCCGTTTTCTCCCAGGGTCCAGAAGACCGGGGACTTGGAGCGTGCCTCCCGGAGCACGGACAGGTCGGGGCTGTAGAAGAACATGTCCGTGAGAGTCCCGTAGAGGCTGGCGAACGGCTCTTCCTCGCTCGTTCGCGAAAGTTCCAGTACTCGATGACGACGCCCCTTCTCTACACGGTCTCGCGTCAGGAAGGACTTGATTTCGGCCCGACTCTCGGTGTCAGGGCGCTGCATCTCGCAGAACTCGTGCCGAATACGGACACCGGGTCCTGCGTCCCGGCCTGTCCCGGAAGCTGCCAGAGGGGCGAGGGTGATCTCGTACCGCCCCACCCAGGGCCCGCCGCCGTCGGCGATCGCGGGCAGCTGGAACTCCACGCCGATCGTGCAGGAGGCTGCCCGCTCAGGGACCCGCCGCAGCACCTCCTCCCACCCACCGCGCGCTGCCACGGCCTCGGCGGGGCCCTGCACGAGCGCGTCACGGACGAAGCGCAGAGCACCGAGGAAGTTCGACTTGCCTGCGGCGTTCAGCCCGAGCAGGACGGTGAACCGGCCGAGAGTCACGTCGCAATGAGCGATGGACTTGTAGTTCTCGATCCGGACACGGGTGATGAACGGCATCGGGCGGAGAGGCGCGGTGGGGCTCATGACGCGATCATTCCTCGATCCCTCGTCCACTGGCGGTGGACACGTCGATCTGACCGGTGACGGCAGCGGTGATGAGGGCTTGTCGGCGCTCGGCGAGAACCGACTTTTGACGCTTCAGCTTGTCGCTTAGGCTCCTCATGGAGTCCTGGATGCGAGCGATTTCTCGAACCATGTGTTTCCGCTCTTGCGAGTCCGAGGGCCAAGTCAGTGAAAAATTGCCGAGGTCCTCCATCCCGAGCGTTGGCTGAGCAGTGTCTGTGCTCGTAGCGACAAGGGCCTGCTTGTGGAAGGAACTCGTACCGAGCCAGGCTTCGACGAGTTGCACCTCTACATCGGGCATGAAACGCATCGAACACACAGCTCGCGCGATGTTTGCGCCAGCCAGACTCGCGGAAGCAATCGCTGCGCGTCCTAGTGTTCCCACGACGCTCATCAGAAGATCGCCGGGCTGGACGATGCTTCTGGCGTATTGCGCTGACAATTCACTCGGAATATTGCGCAACCCATCGGCCCGCCCCTCCAAATCAAGGAGGTCATTTACCCGGATGAACGGGACACCGTCGTCTGTAAAAACCGGGACCAGGACGCCGTAGCGCGGACGCACAGAGAATAGGTATTTGAGCCGAGTCTGAGTCCCGGATCGCGCCTCCCGGAACGAAAGGTCCAGCATCGCCCGTTCACGCTCTGCCAGGAGGCTCAACTGCGCGGACCGAGACGAATCCAAACCATCGATGCGAGAGGTTTCGGCGTCGAGGAAATCGGCGATTCGTTGCTGCTCTTCTCTGGCCGGGAGGGCGACCGGCAGGTTGCCGATATCGACCGCGTTGATGGCCGGATAGCTCACTCCTACTGATCTGGCAACTACTTCATCAATGAAGGTCTGAGATCGGCAGTAATGGGCTAGGAATCGGCTGTCGATCTGTGTACCGGCCTCCAGTACGGCGAACCCGGTTGAGAAGACGAGGGGTGCGGTGGTCTTTGGTACAGCAGCGATAGCGCGTAGGTAGGTGCGAACCGTTGATACAACAACAGCACCGGCTGGCGCAAGTCGGCGAGCTCGTGATGGGGAAGAACTAAAACTCACCTCCTCGTCAGGAATTGTTATGCGTCCGAGACTGTCGACTGCGCCGATATCGACGTAGCGAAATCGGAAGTTCGGCTCCGTGCTTTCGGGGAGCACGTTCCGGTTAATTTGAGCAACATCCTTAATCCTGGGTGAAGTCACTCCGTCACCTCTCCCAGCAGCGCCTGAATCTCGCCCTCCAGAGCCTTCAACTCCGCGTCGATCTCCCCCAACGGCCGCGACGGCTTATACACGTAGAAATGTCGCGTGAACGGAATCTCGTATCCCACCTTCGTCTTACTCTTGTCGATCCACGCGTCCGGGACATGCGGCAACACCTCCCGCCGCAGGTATTCGTCCACGTCCTCCTCCAGCGGCACGTTCTCGTAGTCCCGCAGCTCCGGATCGGGTTCCTTCTCGCCCTTGATGTACTGGACCTCACCCCCCGGATCCCGGACGCCGACAGCCTCCCGCAACGCCTTGCTGAACGGCGCGCCCGTCGGCCACAACCGGCCGGCCGCGACGACCGCGTCCTTGAGGTCGATCCACGCGTCGGACTTCGTCGTCCAGGACTTGCCGACCAGCGGGCGCAGCGCCTCCGCGAATGCCTCCGCATCCGTGGCCCGTGTGATCGGCTTCGACTCGGTGAGGGCCGTCAGCGTCTCCTCCGTCACCTCGAAGCGGAGCTTCAGCGGCCGTTCGACGGTGATCCGGTGGTAGCCGAAGTCCTCGTTGCGGAAGACCTTGATCTTCCCGGCCCGGTCGGCCAGGTCGTGGCCGCCGCCCTTCTTCGCCGCGTCGACGACCGCCAGCGCCTCCGTGTAGAGCCGTGTGATCTCGGAGATGTGCTGATCGCCCAGTTCCTTGCGCTTGTCGCCGAGCGACTTTCGCATCTTGCGCCAGTAGTCGCGCGCGTCCAGCAGGACGACCTTGCCGCGCCGGTCCCTGGACTTGCGGTTGCTGAGCACCCAGAAGTACGTGGAGATACCGGTGTTGTAGAAGAGCTGGTCGGGCAGGGCGACGATGCCCTCCAGCCAGTCGTTCTCCAGGATCCACTGCCGAATCTTGGACTCACCCGACTCCGCCGCCCCCGTGAACAGCGGGGAGCCGTTGAAGACGATCGCGATGCGGCTGCCGCCCGCCCCCGACGCGTCCACCGGCTTCATCTTCGAGATCATGTGCTGGAGGAAGAGCAGCGATCCGTCGTTGATGCGCGGCAGGCCGGCCCCGAACCGCCCACTGTCACCGAGGCGTTCGTGTTCGTCCTCGACCGCGTCCTTGACCTTCTTCCACTCCACGCCGAACGGCGGGTTGGCCAGCAGGTAGTCGAAGGTGGCGCCGGCGTGCCCGTCGTCGCTGAAGGAGTTGCCGAACTTGATGTTCTCCGGGTCCTGGCCCTTGATCATCATGTCCGACCGGCAGATGGCCCAGGACTCGGGGTTGAGTTCCTGGCCGAAGACCTTGACCGTGGCGTCCCGGTTGTGGGCGGTGATGTGCTCCTCGGCCGCGCTGAGCATGCCGCCGGTGCCGCAGGCCGGGTCCATGACCGTGCGGACGGTGCCCGGCAGGGCCAGCGCGTCGGTGTCCGGTGCGACGAGCAGGTTGACCATCAGCCGGATGACTTCCCGCGGTGTGAAGTGCTCACCGGCCGTCTCGTTGGACTGCTCGGCGAAGCGCCGGATCAGTTCCTCGAAGATGTAGCCCATCTGGTGGTTGGTGACGATCTCGATCGGCTTGCCGTTGTCGCCGAGCACGAGTTCGCCGTCTTCGTCCCTCTTCACCGGCCGGAGGTCGAGGTCGGCGAACCGTCCGATCACCTGGTACAGCAGGTCCGCCGCGGCCAGTCGCTTGATCTGCTGGGCGAAGTCGTACCGCTCCAGGACCTCCCGCGCGTTGGGGGAGAAGGCGCCGTAGTACTCGTTGAGGTACTTCGCCGCGTGCGAGGCGTCGCCCGCGATGGCCTTCAGTGTGTAGGTGCTGGTGTTGTAGAAGCTGTGGCCGGACGCCTTGCGCAGGAAGCGGTCGGGGTTGATGTCCTCGTTCGCGTAGCGGGCGGCGACCTCCAGGACCTTGTCCTTGGTCGGAGCCAGGACGCACTCCAGGCGCCGCAGCACGGTGAACGGCAGGATCACCTTGCCGTAGTCGGACTGTTTGTAGTCGCCGCGCAGGAGGTCGGCGACCGACCACGCGTGGTTCGCCAGTTCCGTGTGCTTACTGCTGTTCAACACTGTCCTTCCGGAGTTTCGCCGTCCTCGAAGGACGGAGAGGTCAAGTCTGGCCGCTCACGGCGGCGGGCCGAAGGTTTCACGCCGATCCGTGGCCGTTCGGCAACAGCGCGCCGCCGGTGAGTCCGGTGCCGAGGAGACGTGTGACGTCCTCGGCGGCCTGGTCGGCACGACGTGCGGCGGTGCGCAGTTCGTGCAGGTGGCGGAACGCCGCGCCGTAGCGCTGCTGTTCGGCGAGCGGGAGCAGGGGAACGCGGAGTCGTCGGGGGTCCACCCGAACGATGGATGTACCGGTGGCTGCGGCGTTGACGTTCTGTTCCGCTGCCAGGAACCCGGCCAGGAACCAGGGGTCGAGACGGCGTTGATCCGGACGGAAGAGCAGCAGATGGGGCCCCAGGAAACAGCCTGACTCGTCCGGCTCGACGACCCGGGCCACGGTGCTGTGTCCTACGCGGAGCGTCTCCGTGAGCAGCACGTCTTTTTCCTGAATCGAGGGGAGGGGGGCATCGGCGGGCAGGTCCGCTTTCGTTCCGGAGGCGGGTCGGTTCTTCACGACATCCGTGGCTGTGAGCGTCGGCCTTCCGCCGCGTTCTGGTTCGGGCTGCGACAGCGGTTCGACGCTACGAGTCCGGCGGCTCGCGGGCGCGGTGCGAAGCAGAGTGAGAGCGCCGCCGCGAAGAAGATCCGCGACCGTCGCTGTACGCCAGTCGCGGGGGCGGTCGTCGGCCGGTGGGCAGTCGCCGTCGGCGCTGAGGTCGGTCAGATCCTGCGCGGCTCGGCGGAGTCGGCCGTACGACTCCGATGCCTGCCGGGCCAGCAGGGCAGGGCGTAGAGCTTGCCGGGAAGCCGTTCGGATGTGGCGGGCCGGGGTCAGGTCCACGGCCTCGGTGAGGAGGTCCGTGATCGGCACGGCGCCCGTGATGCCCGGGACGCCTGTGAAGCCGTCCCGGTCGGCGAGGTAAGGCCGCCACGCTGAGAGCACGGTGTTGTGGATGGCCGTCCAGTCGAGGTCCCGGTTCTCGGCGGCGGCGGCGTCGACGAGTAGAACCGTCCCCGGAGGTTCGGCCTGCGGATCCGGCCGTTCGAGCACCCACAGGTGCAGGCCGATGTGGAGCGGGGTGGCCGCGCCTTGGGGAAGTGAGACGACCGCGCGGAGGGCTCCGTCGCGTACGAGCTGCGCCCGGATACGTCGGCCGGCTGTGCGTTCCGCGACGGCGGGCGGCATGAGGAGCACGGCACGGCCGCCGGGCGCGAGGTGCGCCAGGGAGTGCTGGACCCAGGCGAGTTCGGGCTCGCCCTTGGGCGGCACGCCGTACGCCCAGCGTTGGTCGTAGGCCAGATCCTCGTGCCCCCAGTCACGGACGCCGTACGGCGGATTGCACAGGACGGCAGTCGTCGTGAGGCCCTTGAAGGCGTCGGAGCGCAGGCTGTCCCCGGTACGTACGGAGATCACCGCCTCGGGGGCGCTCAGCCGGAGTCTCGCGGCGGCCTGGGCGGCCTGGGCGACCAGGATGTCCTGGCCGCGCAGTTCGGTCGCCCCGGCGGATGCCGCCGCGGCGAGCAGCGAGCCGGTGCCGCACGCGGGATCGAGAACGCTCGCGGGGAAGTCGTCGCCCGTGCTGTTGATCAGAAGCCGGGCCATGAGGTCGGCCAGGGAGCGCGGCGTGCGGTAAGTGCCTGTGCCCCCGGCGTCCTCCAGCAGACGTTCGGCCAGGACGTCCGTCGCCGCCTCGGCACCGTCCGCGGCGACGCTTCGCAGCAAGGCCCTGAGCGGCCCGGCCGCGTCGGCGCCGTATGCGAAGCCTGCGAATCCGGGAACGTCATCCGCCTTGTCGGCCGTCACCGCTCGGGCCCATTGCAGCAGCGCGTCGTCACGCAGTTCGGGGAGGGCTTCGCGTTTCCTCCGTTCCAGTCGGGCGGCTGCGAGCACCGCAGGGAGCAGGTGGAGGGCCAGGTCCGCGTCGCCGGGGTGGGCGCGCAGCGCGGTGCGGAGTTCGTCCGCCGGCGTGTCCTCGGGGAGTTGGCCACGGGCCGAGAGCCAGGCGCGTACGGCGTCGACGTCGTAGGTGGGGCTGGTGTCCGTGCCTCCGGCCGGGGCGGGAAAGTCCGCGTGCCGACGGCGCCAGTTGCTCACCGTGGCGCGGGTGACCCCGGCCAGCCGGGAGATGTCGGCGGCGGTCACGAGGGCACTGGCCTGCTGGTTCATGGGCTCCTGCCGGTGACGTAGGGGCGGGCTGGACGGTCCCACTCTATACCAGCGCCTCACTGTTGCGAGGTGTTTGACAGTGCTTTCAGTTGAAGATGTACTGGGAGTGCTTTCACCCGGCCTCCCGGCTTCCCCGGGACTCCCGGGCATCCCTCTGCCCACAACACCTTCGAACGGATCAGAACCATGGCAACCAGGACCTCCAGTCCCTCCAGCACCTCCAAGCGCACCCTGTACCGGCTCACGGGCGTCGCTCCCACGGTCGACGCGATGTTCGACGTTCTTGACCCCGAGCAGCTTGAAGCTGTCGACGCGGAACTGCAGTTCCCGGAGGAGCACCTGGGGGTTCCGGCACTGTTGGTCTCGGGCAGCTTCGAGCAGTCCGAGGCGAGTTGGTGCGGCGAGATCAACCGCACGACCGGGTGCGAGGTGTCGCGGCCGGTGAACCGGTCGGCGGGGCTGCTGATGCTCGCGGTCGACGGCGAGGTGTACGCCATCGGCTACGACCAGGGGTTCCGCCTGGTGCCCGACAGTGTCAAGGACCGGCGGTTCGGACTGAGCTTCGTGATCCGCAGGGTGGACCCCGCCCAGATCCGCGACCTGGTCGCCCATACGCCGGGCGGCGGCCGGACCGACATCACCCTCGTGCCGGGCGGCACTCCGGTCTGGAGCCTGGGTGTCCAGGAGCACGCGCAGATCGTGCGTCGGCTGGGCGGTCGGCTGGAGCGGATGCAGCTCACGATCGGTCGGGACAACCGTACGAAGGTCTCCAGCGTCGAGGGCGGCACCGGGCTGCGGATGCGGCTCGGCGTCGACCCCGCGGACCTGGTCGCGGACATCAGGGCCATCGCCCGTGTTCTCCGGGAAGAGGACCCGAGTCAGGCACTGGAATTCGTCGAGCACATCGTCCCGGTCAAGGACGGCGACCTCGTCACGCGGCTGGAGGAGCAGCTCGACGACATGCTCGGCGAGCCGCCTGACGGACGTATCGCGGTCGCCGTCCCGTCCGACCACTGGGACGACTACGCCGCCGCCCAGGCGTTCGCCACCAAGGTGCACAGTCCGGAGGTGTACCTCACCGACGACTTCAGCCTGGAGTACGTCCTCAACCGGGCCCGCGTGCAGAGACCCGGAACGCGCTTCGCCGCGCTCCGGGACGGCACGGTCACCCTCCACTCGCACACCCGGGCGGAGAAGGGCGACGCCATCCGGACCTCGCACGTGCTGCGCTGGATCGAAGTGGAGGTGGCGCTCGGCGCCCGTCGGTTCTTCCTACTGGACGGGCAGTGGTACGAGATTGGCGAGGCGTACCTGGCGGCGATCCGTTCGCAGGTCGAGCGGCTCATCACCGATTCGCCCTCGGTCGAACTGCCGGCCTGGGTGCTCGGGGACAAGGAGCGGGACTACAACGAGTCGGTGCCCGACCTGCGGCCCGGTTACGTCTGCTTCGACCGCGACAACGTTCGGACGGCGCTGCACCGGGGCAACGGCGTGGAGATCTGCGACCTCCTGAGCCCGGACAACGTCCTCGTCATGGTGAAGC
This sequence comes from Streptomyces sp. NBC_00016, assembly GCF_045040885.1. Lineage (NCBI taxonomy): Bacteria > Bacillati > Actinomycetota > Actinomycetes > Kitasatosporales > Streptomycetaceae > Streptomyces > Streptomyces sp. NBC_00016. The sequence continues at coordinate 6,931,681 of NZ_CP108304.1, forward strand.
GGGCCAAGGGGTCCGACGCGCTGAGCCACCTGTTCGGCCAGGCCGTGGTCGCCGTGCAGACCCTGCTGCACTCGCCGGAGGCCATGGACGGGTTCGCTCGCAAGGTGGCTGCGGCCCGACCGGGCAGGGGGTTGCCGGAAGGCTTCCGGCCTTCGAAGGTCACTTTCGCGATCCTGCTGAAGAACGGAACCGACCTCACCGCCGACACGCTCTTCCCGTTCTCTCAGGTCACCCTCGTGCAGACGGCCAAGCTTCTTGAGGCGTGGGGCGTCGTGGTCGAGGTCACCGGGATCCAGGCTGTGACGGCGACTCCAAGCCGGGTGGGAATCCGCCGCCTGGCCGCGTAGCAAGACCGCATACCACATCCATGGGTAACTAAGATCCCCCGCACCCTGTGGCGGACCGACGGTCTTCCTCTACACGAGGACGTACCCCCACCCGCACGAGTCACTTGTCGGCGTGCTGATTGCCTGCATCAACTCCCAGGCACGGCTGGTGTTCAACACCGGACGCGAGGGGCTGCTCCCGTCCTTCTTCGGGTATGCCCATCCCGCACGCCGTACAACGCGATCGTCACCTTCACCGCCCGGTGCTGCCGCTGTACTACCGCAGGTATAGCCCGTAGGAGTGCGCTCGCCGTCCTGGTCCCCCTCTACTACCTTGCGAAGCCCAGCCTGCCCGCCGTACAGCTGGTTCCCGTACGCGGCGGCGACGGCCGCCGGTCGTCGGCGAGCGTGCGGAAGTGCCCCTGCGCGCCCAGGACCCCTCAGGAAACCGCCGCCTCCAGATACTGCCCCAGGTACCGGAACGCCCCGTCTGTCGCTCGGAACTCGAACATCGCGTCGTGGTTGTAGCCGTACCCCTGCTCGTACTTGACCGTCCTGGTGATGCCGGAGTACGTGATCTCGGGCATCCGGCGGGCGATCGCGCCCCGTTCCGTCACCGGCGAGCCGTCCTTGGTGCAGGCCTCGGCCAGGAACATGACGGCGTCGTAGGCCTCCGCCGCGTACCAGCCGGGGGCGGTGCCGTACCGGGTGCGGTAGGCCTTGGTGAAGGCGCGGGCCGAGGGGCGGACCGTCGGGTCGGTGAAGGAGGTGGCGAAGACCCAGTCGGTCGCGGCTGCGCCGGCCGAGGTGAGGAACTGTGGAGCGAAGGCGCGTTCCGTCGCCATCCGGGTGCCGGTGAACCCGGCGGTGCTCAGTGCCGACGCGAGTCCGGCGGTCCGGGCCGCGTCGCCGGTGAAGAGGACGGCGTCCGCGCGGGCGGACATCACCGCGGCGGCGAGCGACGCGTAGTCGATCTTCCCGGCGGCGACACGGGTCACCGTGGCGTCCCGGCCGGCCTGCTCCAGTGCGCTTTTGATCTGTTCGCACAGGGTCCAGGCGAAGTCGCCCTGTGCCCGGTCGTCCACGAGGAACACCTTGCGGGCGTCGACGTGGTTGCTGAGGTAACGGACGCAGGGGACGGCGAGCAGCCCGTCCGTGACGCGCAGCGCCGCATGGGAGTGGAAGAGATTCGTGCCGATCTTCGAGCTCTGGGTGTCGACGCCCACCGAGACGGACACGACGGGCATCACCGCCTTGGTGTACGTGACCTCGCTCGCGAGGAAACAGGCGTCGGTGGTGGGTCCCAGCACGGCGAGCACGTCGGCGTCCTTCGTGAGCCGGACGGCCAGCTCGTCGGCTCGTTTCGTGTCGCCGCCGTCGTCGTACGTCCGCAGTTTCAGTCGGAAGGGGTGGCCGCTCCTGGCGTTGATCTGCTCGACGGCCAGCCGGGCCCCGCCGAGTTCGGCGTTCCCGCGCTCCTTCCGGGCTCCGGTCAGATCGCCGTGGAACGCCACGACCAGTTCGGGACGCGGTCCCGCCCCGGAGGAAGGGGCCGCACCCGTCTTCTGCCGGGTGTTCCACCACCAGGCCCCGCCACCGCCCGCCGCGAGGACTCCCGCCGTCGAGCCGAGGCGCAGGAAGCCGCGGCGGCCGACGGTGCGGGCGGGGGACGGCGTGGCCGTGACGGCCGTCATCGTCGCGGCCTCCGGCGACACCGTCTGCACTGTGCTCGCAGGCGCGGACACCTGGGTCGGCTCGATCGTGCCGAGGGTGAGCACGGCGGCGGCCCGGTCGTTGATCAGCCGGGTGACCGGCGCGGGCAGCCAGTCCGACCGCCCGGCGGCGTCGGCCGCCGTTCCTTCCCCGAGCGCCTCACGCAGTCGGGCGAGGCTCGGGCGGCCGGGCGGATCCTTGTGCAGGCAGGCTCTCAGCAGGGGCGTCAGACCGTCCGGGAGCGCCGCCGGATCCGGCTCCTCGTAGACCGTGCGCAGCAGCATGCCGGCCGCCCCGCCGCCGCCGAACGGCCGCACCCCGGTCGCGGCGAACGCGAGCACGCACCCCAGCGAGAACACATCGCTGGGTGGGCCGATCTCGCCGCCCCGGGCCCGTGCCTGCTCGGGGGAGAGGAAGCCGGGCGAGCCGACGATCACACCGCTGGAGGTGAGCGCCGTGGCCTCCGGCGCGCGGGCGATGCCGAAGTCGATGAGCCGCGGCCCGTCCGGGGCCAGCAGGACGTTCCCCGGCTTCACGTCGCGGTGCACGAGACCGGCCCCGTGCACCGCGTCGAGCGCCTCGGCGAGCCGCACGCCCAGCACCCGCACGGAGGGGAGCGACAGCGGTCCGAAGGTGTCCACCGCCTCGGCGAGCGAGGGCCCCGGCACGTACGAGGTCGCCAGCCACGGTGTCTCCGCGTCGGCGTCCGCGTCCAGCAACGGGACCACCCACGGGCTGCGCACCTGCCGCGCGGCCTCGATCTCGCGGCGGAAACGGGTCCGGAAACCGCTCTCGTCGGCGTACGAGGACCGCACCGTCTTCACCGCGGCGATCGCTCCGCCCGGTGCACGGGCCAGGAAGACCACGCCCATGCCGCCGGCGCCCAGCCGCCGCAGCAGACGGTAGCGGCCGATCCGGGACGAGTCGCCGGTGCGCAGCGGCTCCATCAGACGGTGATCGGCGCGGGGCCGCCGTACACGAAGTCGCCCTGCTCGACCCGCCAGAGGAAGCCGCCGGTGCCGTCGATGACGATCTGACCGGTGTTCTGGAAGGCGAACGCCTTCGTGATGCCCTCGTACGTCCCCGCCCGCACGGCCGCGAGCAGGTTCTCCCGGGTGCGGCTCTTCGACGGCAGCCCCGACAGAGCCTTCAGCAGCATCCCGGTCACGTCGTAGGCCTCCGCCGCGTACCGGGGCGGCGCCTCCTCGAAGCGCTCGCGGTAGGCGGCGGCGAACTTCTTCGCCTCGGGTTTGACGGTGGCGTCGATGACCGGAGCCACCATCACCCAGCCCTCGGCCGCCTCCTGAGCCTCGGTCAGGAACCGCCCGTCGAGCAGCGCCGGGCCGGACACGCGAGCTCCCTGGAAGGCGCGTTCGCGCAGTGTCGCGGCGATCAGCGCCCCCCGGTCGGGCAGACCGGCGAAGAACACGGAGTCGGCGCCGGCGGAGAGCACCGCGTCCACCGCGCTGCCGAAGTCGCGGCGCATCGCGCTGACCACCTCCGGCACGGACGGCTGCTGTGCGTTGCCGAGCATATTGCTGAGGGAAGTGCTCAGATCCGTTCCGTAGTTTCCGGCCGGGCGGTCGACGACGATGCCGATCTTGCGTGATCGCGCGGTGCCGCGCAGGTAGTTGCTGACGTAGACGGGCAGTACCGCGTCGGGCAGCCGTGCGTGCAGGAACGAGCGGAAACCCTGGATGGAGAGGGCGGTAGAGCCGGGGGACACGCCGACGACCGGCAACAGCCCGGCGTCGTACTTCGCGAGCGACGTCTGCGCCGTGGCGTCGGTGGTCGGGCCGACGACGGCGAGGACCGCCGGATCGTCCGTGAGTTCCGCGGCGAGCCGGGCCGAGACCGCCGGATCGCCCCCGTCGTCGACGGCCCTGACCTTCACGTTGAACGGGGCGTCGCCGCGCGCGTTGAACTCCGCGACGGCCAGCCGCAGTCCGCGCTCCTGGGCCCGGCCCGTCTCCGCGTGCGGGCCGCTGAGGTCACCGTGCAGTGCGACGGTGTGCACCGGGCGGCGCGAGGACGCGGCGGCGGCAGGGCTGTCGTCTCCCGAGTCGCCGTCCCGGGCGACTGCCCACCAGGCCCCGCCCGCGCCCGCCGCCAGCGCCACGGCCCCACCGGCGAGCAGGAGGAAACGGCGCCGGCCGGCCGGGCGGGCGTCCTGCGGCTGCGGCGACTCGGACGTCTCACGCGTGTCGGGCTCGGCCGGCCCGGCAGCGGCAGGCGTGTCGGTCGGCGCCAGCGTGTGCTCGATGTCCGGCAGTGCGAGCGCGGCGGCCGAGCGCTCGGCGATCAACCGGGTGACCGGTTCGGGCAGCCACCCGGCCGCCGCCTCGTCCCGCGGAGTGCTGTCGGCCGACAGTTCCCGCACCAGTTCCGCGGCGTCCGGCCGCCGGGCCGGATCCTTTTCCAGGCAGCGGCCCAGCACCTCCAGCAGGCCCGCGGGCACCCCGTCGAGATCCGCCGGATCGTGCACGGCCCGGTACAACAGGGCGCCGACCGCTCCGCTGCCGAACGGCGCCCGGCCGGTCGCCGCGTACGCCAGGACGCACCCGAGGGAGAACACGTCGCTCGCCGGCCCGACGCCGCCGTCCCCACCCCGCCCCTCGGCCTGCTCGGGCGACAGATAGCCGGGCGTGCCGACCACCATCCCGGTAGCCGTGAGTGTCGTGTCCTCCGGCGCCCGGGCTATGCCGAAGTCGATGAGCCGGGGTCCGTCGTGGGCGATCAGCACGTTGCCGGGCTTGAGGTCCCGGTGCACCAGCCCCGCCCGGTGCACCTCGGCCAGCGCCTCGGCCAGCCGGGCGCCGAGCAGCCGCAGCCCGTGCTCCGCCAGGGGGCCGTACGCGGCCACGGCCTCGCCCAGTGACGGGCCGGGTACGAACGCGGTCGCCAGCCACGGTGCCTCGGCGTCCGCGTCGGCGTCCACCAGCGGCACCGCCCAGGGGCTGTCGACCTGCCGGGCGACCTCGACCTCGCGGCGGAACCGCTCCTTGAAGCCCGGCTCCTCGGCGTACTCGGCGAGCAGCACCTTCAGCGCCACCAGGGCTCCGCCCGGCGTGCGGGCCAGGTACACCACGCCCATGCCCCCGGCGCCGAGCCGCCCGAGCAGGCGATGGTCCGCGATACGCGCGGGATCGGACGAACGCAGCGGCTCCATCAGTTCTGCCCTCCCAGCTCGTACTCCACGCGGTTGAGCATCGTGGCGTTGGCGTGCGCCGCGTACGTGTTCAGCTCGGTGTTCGAGTAGCCCTTGGCGCCCTTCACCGACACCGCCACGGTCACCGTGCCGAGCCGGGTGACATACCAGTAGTACGTCTGCTCGCCGGTCCCGTTGACATACGAACCGATCTCCACGACCTGGTCGTCGGCGTAGTTGTTGGTGCCCTGGCCGTACGGAGTGCCGGTCGACATGAGCCCGGATATCCACTCGTCGGTACGGACCTGCTGCTCCCGGCAGCGCAACGGCTCCTCCAGCGTGCTGGCCAGCCGCTCGTCGGCGTCCCTCACCGTGGCGTGCACGGTGACCGCCGCGGTCACCTTGATCTCGCCCTTGCCCGCGGTGCCGGGAAGCTCGCTGTAGCGGGACAGCGAGGCCAGGACGCTCTGAGGGAGCGCCTGCCGTTCCCACCGGCACTGTTCGTCGAGGACGGCGGCGGTGCCGGGGGTGCTCGCGGCCGGCTGCTGGGCCCGGAAGCCCGCGCCCCACGCTTCCGGTTCCAGCGCGACGGCCGCTGCCAGCGCCTCGCCCTGCGGCTTCGTCTTCGGCACCTGAGCGGGGTCCGCCTGGAACGGCGTCAGTGCCGTCGCGTCACCACCCGTCGAGGAGGAGGACGAGGGCGAGCCGGACGCGGCCGGAGCCGCGGACCGAGAGGATGCCGAAGGGCTCGGCTCGGCCGCCTTGCCGTCGTCCCCGGAACCGCAGCCGCCCAGCACCACGGCCACCGCGGCCGCCGACGCCATGACCCGCCACGGCCAAGCCGCCCTGCCTCTACCAGCGTTGTCGTCCATCCACGCCCCTCCGCCTACGGCCCCCGCCTCGCGTGCGGTGATCGTACAGAGGGACGCGGGGAGCGGGCGGGCGGTTCGAAGAACAGGGGAGCTGCCGGAATCAGCGAACGTCGGCCCCGGCGCCCGCGCTTCCCGACGACCGCTCCGCCACCCGCGCCAGATGCCCCGCGAACACCCCCTCCGCCTCCGGCGTCAGCGTGCGCAGCGCCACCAGTGCCGTGATGGCCACGTCGCACAGCTCGCCCTGCACGTCCTCCCACGTGTGGGTGACGCCCTTGCGGGGGTTCTGGCCGGTCGCGCCGATGACCGCCTGCGCGACCTCGCCGACCTCCTCCGACAGTTTCAGCACGCGCAGCAGCAGGCCCTCGTGGCCGCCGTGCGCCGCGTCGGCGTCCAGCCAGCTCCACAGGGCGTCGACGGTCGTCCAGAGATCGGGAGGACCGGCGGATTCGGTGGGCCCGGTGGCCCGGGGCTGAGTGTCCATCAGCGAAGCCTGCCAGGCCACGTCCGCTCCCGGGGCCGTGTCCGGCAGCGGCACCCGGCACCCGGCACCCTGCCCCCGGCACCCGCCTCCCCCGGCACCCGCCTCCCCCCGGGGGGTGGGGGCTACTCCTCGAACAGCGCCTCCTGCTCGCCCTCCTCCTGCCTGCGCAGCCGCTTGTTCCGCATGCCGATGACCACCGCCGTGACCGCCGCCGTCGCGCCGAGCGCCGCCGGGACCATCCAGCCGCGGTCGACCGTGTGGCCGAGGGCGTGGTCGAGGGAGAGGCGGCCCGGGCCGGTGATGGCGAGGCCCGCGGCGGCCAGGCCCAGGGAGGCCGCGTGCTCGTAGCCGCCGCTCATCGCGAAGAAGCCGTTGGGGACGTGCACCGCGGACGCGCCCGCCATCGCGCCGGCCGCTGCCGCGCCCGCCGCCGGGGTGGCCAGGCCCAGCGCCAGCAGTGTGCCGCCGCCGGCCTCCGCCAGGCCCGCCGCCGTCGCACTGGCCTTGCCGGGGGCGTAGCCGACGGACTCCATGAACTGGCCGGTCCCCTCCAGGCCGTGCCCGCCGAACCAGCCGAACAGCTTCTGCGCGCCGTGGGCCGCCAGCACTCCGCCGGTGCCGAGCCGGAGCAGCAGCAGTCCCAGATCACGACGGTCGTAACAGGTCACGGTGACTCCCTGAGCAGAGAACGGCGGACGTGGAAGGTGACGGAGAAGATGAGGAGCGGAAACAGGAGCAGGAGCAGAAACAGCCCCCTCCGCGTTTCCACCGTCGCACCACTCACACCCGTCCGGCCCGTCCTGGGCGCCGTTCGGGTGGCGGGGCCCGGACCGCGATGTGAGGGTGGCCCGTATGGCGATCCAGATCGACAGACTCAGCGACCCGGCCGTGCGGGCCTTCGTCGCCGCCGTCAACGCCCATGACGAGGAGGCGTTCCGCAGCCTGCTCACCCCCGACGCGACCATGGCGGACGACGGCTCCGACCGTGATCTCGTCCAGTGGGCCGACCGGGAGATCTTCTCCTCCCACGGCCACATGGACGTCACCAAGGAGTCGGCCGGGGGGCGCGCCCTCATCGCCGACTACCGCAACGACACCTGGGGCGAGATGCGCACCAGGTGGAGTTTCGTCGTCGAGGACGACGGCCGGATCTCCCGTTTCGAGACCGGTCAGGCCTGAGCCCCGTCCCTGCCGGCGGGCAGGCCGAAGGGCCGTTCACCGCCGGGCGGGCGGTCAACGGCCCTTCGCGTCAAGGGTGTTCACTTGCGGTGGTCACCAGGAGCGGGCGACCGCCTGCTCCGTCAGGGTGAGCTGACCCGCCTTGATGGTGGCCAGGCGCGGGGCCCGGCGGGCGATCGACGAGTCGTGGGTGACCATGATGAACGTCAGCCCGTACTCGTGCCACAGCCCTTCGAGGACCTCCATGATCTCGTCGCGCATGCCCTCGTCGAGGTTGCCGGTGGGCTCGTCGGCGAGCAGCACCTTCGGCTTCTTGACCAGCGCGCGGGCGATCGCCACGCGCTGCTGCTGGCCGCCGGAGAGTTCCGCCGGGGCGTGTGTGAGGCGCTCGCCCAGGCCGACCGAGCGCAGGGCCTCCGCCGCGCGCTCGCGCCGCTCCGCGGGCTTCACCCCGAGCGGGACGAGCGCCGTCTCGACGTTCTCCTGCGCGGTCAGCGTCGGGATGAGGTTGAACGACTGGAAGATGATGCCGATCTTCTCGGCGCGCAGCCGGGTCAGCTTCGCCTCGCTGATCCGCGCGAGGTCGACGCCGTCCAGCTCGACGCTGCCCTCGGTCGGGCGGTCGAGGCCGCCGATCATCTGGAGCAGCGTCGACTTGCCGCCGCCCGTGGGGCCCTGGATGACGAGCTGGTCGCCCTCCGCGATCGTGAGGTCGATGCCGCGCAGCGCCTCGACCGTCTCCTTGCCGCGCGTGTAGCGCTTGGTGACGCCGGTGAGGTTGTACATGGGATCTCCGGGTTCTCCGTGTTCTCCGTGAGGGATGTGACGACTGGTCGGGGCGCGGGTCAGGAGACGCTGCGCAGGGCGTCCGCCGGGCGCATCCGGGAGGCGCGCCAGCCGCCCATCGCGCCGGCGATCAGACCGCCGGCGACCGCCAGGCCCACCGCGAGAGCGATCGTGGTGACGGAGACGGGGGCCGAGAGGGCGATCTCCATCGTGTTCGACGCGGACTGCTGACCGGGACCGCCGCCGCCGGGGCCGCCGCCCATGCCGCCACCGCCACCGCCGCCGGTGTTGCCGAGCTCGGCGGTCAGCTTCGGGCTGATCGCCGTCACGGTGTACGCGGCCGCCAGGCCCAGGCCTATGCCGAGGGCGCCGCCGAGGAGACCGTTGACCATGGACTCGCCGACGACCTGCCGGGTCACCCGGCGGCTCGGCCAGCCGAGCGCCTTCAGGGTGCCGAACTCGCGCACCCGGCGGGACACGGCCGAGGAGGTGAGCAGCGCGGCCACCAGGAACGCGGCGACGAGGACGGCGATCGACAGCCACTTGCCGACGCTGGTCGCCAGGTTGGAGGCGGTGGAGAGGGAACCGGAGACCGTCTCGGCCAGGTCGGCGGAGGTGGTGACCGTCGTACCGGAGATGTTCTTCGTGATCGTCGCCTTGACGGTGTCGATCTGCTTGGAGTCGGTCGCCTTGACGTAGATCGTGGTGACCTGGTCCGCCGCGTCGGCGAGGGTCTGCGCCTGCTTCAGCGGCAGGTAGACGTCCGTGGTGGAGTCACTGCTGTCGGGGGTGGCGATACCGATGATCTTGTACTTGGTGCTGGAGATCGTCAGCGTCGAACCGACCTTGTACGAGTTCTCCTTGGCGTACGACTTGCTGACGACGGCGACCTTGGCGTTCGCCTGCGCCGAGGTGAACGTCACGCCCGAGGAGATCTTCGAGCTCGCCAGCGGGCCGAGGTCCTGGTTGGTGACGTCGACACCGGCCACGGAGTACGAGTTGACGTCGAAGGAGGCGCCGCCGCCCTGGACCTGCGGGGCCGCGGTGGACCCGCCGCCGCTGCCGCCGCCGGGGCCGCCCTGGCCGCCGTTGCCGCTGGTTCCGCTGGAGCTCTGCGCCTTGCCCTGGGTGAAGGAACCGTCGACCTTGGTGACGTTCAGGGTGAGGGCGCCGACCGCGGCCGCCACGCCCTTCTGGTCGGCGACCTGCGTGACGAGCGCGGCCTTCAGGGCCTGACCGCCCTGCGTCGAGACCCGGTCCGAGCTCTGCTGCGTGTCGTCGTCGTCCTCGCCCTTGGCGTCGAACTCGAATCTGGGGCCGCCGGAACTGTTGGCCGTGGGCGCCGTTCGGGCCTTGGTGACGGTCATGTCGGTGCCGAGACCGTACAGCGACTGAAGGACCTTGTCCTGAGCCTGTGTCATGCCGGCCGACACCGAGTTGACGGTGATGACCAGCGCGATTCCGAGCGCCAGACCCAGTGCGATGACCAGGGCGGCCTTCTTGCGCCGGCCCAGTTCACGCTTGAGATAGATGCCAAACATCCCGTTCCCTAAGGTTCTTGGCGCCCTCTGTGGGCGCGGCCACAACCTAGGGAGAAACCTTTGAGTCATCCTGAGTAAAAGATGTGTAAGGACTGAGAATGCGGAGCGCCGGATCAGAATTCCTTGAGACAGCTGATTCCTAGGCTGTGGAGGGGCTTTTCCCAGGTGACAGCGGTTGGCTGGGGATTTCCTTTTTCCTCGAATCCCCTTGTACGGTCCCGCAGTGCACGCATTCTCGCGCCCTTCCCCGCGCCTGTCCCGGCGCTCCCTGCTGGCCCTCGCGGCCACCGCGGCCACCGCGCCACTGACCGCCGCACCGCTCGCGGCGACACCGGCCGCGGCCGCCTCCGACGTGGTGGTCGGCGGCGCGCGGCTCGTCGCCGACGGTGTTCAGGTGAACGGGGGCGGCGCCCTGCCGAAGAAGCTCACCGCCCGGGCCTGGCTGCTCGCCGACCAGGACAGCGGCGAGGTGCTCGCCTCCTATCGCGCGCATCTGCGGGTCGCGCCCGCCTCCACGCTGAAGATGCTGTTCGCGGACACCCTGCTGGACAGGTTCGAGCGCACCGAGCGCTACCGGGTGACCGACGCGGACCTGGCCGGCATCCCGTCCGGCTCCAGCCTCGTCGGCGTCGAGGCCGGGGTCACCTACACCGTCGAGCAGTTGTGGCAGGGCGTGTTCCTGCGCTCGGGCAACGACGCCGTGCAGGTGCTCGCCCGGATGAACGGCGGGGTCGCGAAGACGGTCGCCGAGATGCAGGCGAGAGCGGTCGACCTCCAGGCGCTGGACACCCATGTCGTCAGCCCCGACGGCTACGACCACGACGGCCAGCTGTCCTCCGCCTACGACCTCGCCCTCTTCGCCCGGCACGGGCTGCGCGGCGCCGACTTCCGCGCCTACTGCGGCACCAGGACCGCCGAGTTCCCGGCCGGCGGCGGGAAGACCCTCCGGATCGAGAACACCGACCGGCTGCTGTCGGGCACGTACGGGGTGACGCCGTATCCGGGCCTGATCGGCGTGAAGAACGGCTTCACCAGCAACGCCGGCAACACTTTCACCGGCGCCGCGACCCGCGCGGGGCGCACCCTCGTCGTCACCGTGCTGCATCCGAAGAGCGGCCACAACGCCGTCTACGAGGAGACCGCCGCGCTGCTCGACTGGGGCTTCGCACAAGGGAGTTCGGCGCGGGCGGTGGGGACGCTGGTCGAGGCGTTGAGCGAGGGCGGGACCAGGGCGGGCGGGTCGTCCGCGGGTAAGGCGCCGCATGCCGGGGCGCAGGCCTCGTCGGCGGAGGGCGGCGGCCCGGACGGCTGGGGCGCGCTCGGCGGCGCCGGGGGAGCGGTGGCGCTGCTGGCGGGCGGGGCGTACGCGCTGCGCCGGCGTCGGCGCCGTTCCGGCGAGGCGCCGCCGGCGAGTTGATGGTGCGGCAGCCGTCCCACGGCGCCGGTGCGTACCTCGCGGTCCCGGCGAGGTCCACCCCCACCCGGTGCCCTGGGACGGCTGCCCCTCCCCCCTCGGTGTGGCTTGTGGTGGTACGGGGCGGAACTGTCGTACTTCAAGTGTGAAGTTCTCGTGGAGAAGAGTTGAGCATAGGTCCGCCACCGGCCGCAATGGTGCGGACGGAGAAACTCCGCTTGTGCAGGTTGACGAGTTGACGACCTGTGGGCGGCCGGCGCGCCGACCACGGCCCGCCCTCGGCGAGTGCCCTCAGCCCCGTCCCACGTACGGCATCGCCGTCGCCAGCACCGTCGCGAACTGCACGTTCGCCTCCAGCGGCAGCTCCGCCATGTGCCGCACCGTGCGCGCCACGTCGGCGACGTCCATCACCGGTTCCGGCGCGGTCTCGCCGTTCGCCTGCAACGCGCCCGTCTGCATCCGCGCCGTCATGTCGGTGGCCGCGTTGCCGATGTCGATCTGGCCCACCGCGATGCCGTACGCCCGGCCGTCCAGCGAAAGGGACTTCGTCAGGCCGGTGAGGGCGTGCTTGGTCGCCGTGTAGGGCGCCGACAGCGGGCGGGGCGTGTGTGCCGAGACGGACCCGTTGTTGATGATCCGGCCGCCCCGCGGATCCTGCTCCTTCATCTGCCGGTACGCCCCCTGCGCGCACAGGAACGCCCCGTTGAGGTTGGTGTCCACCACGTGCCGCCAGGCGTCGTAGGGGAGTTCCTCGAACGGCACGCCGCCAGGACCGAAGGTGCCGGCGTTGTTGAACAGCAGGTCCAGCCGCCCGAAGCGGTCTCGCACGGCGTCGAAGAGGGCCGCCACCTCCTCCGGGCGTGAGACGTCCGTCCGTACGGCGAGATGCGTGCCCTCGGGTACCAGCGCGGCCGTCGCCTCCAGGGTCTCGGCGCGCCGCCCGGCCAGTGCCACCGACCAGCCCGCGCGCAGCAGTTCCACGGACACCGCCCGTCCGATCCCGGAACCGGCGCCGGTGACGATCGCGATCTTCGGTGGCCCGGCAGTGAGGTTCGCATCCATGGCCCCGCAGCGTACGTGAGCCCCGCCGCCGGAACCCGGCATGCGGAACGCACGCGTCCGACATCCGACTGTTGTGTACGCGCCAACCCGATGATGCCCCCGAGCCGTCTCCGGCCACTCCAATGCCTTCTGCCGCCACTTTTCAGGGGAGGACCGGAATGACACCCGCAGCCCACCAGTCCCAGCACGCCCCCGAACTCCGCGCCACCGCCCGCCACTTGGGACGCCGCCGCTTCCTCACCGGTACCGCGGCCGCGGCCGCGCTCGCCTTCACGGTGAACCTGCCCGCCGCCGGTACCGCGGCCGCCGCCGAGCTCGACCCGGCGCGGCTCACCGACGACCCCTTCACCCTCGGCGTCGCCTCCGGCGACCCGCTGCCCGGCTCCGTCCTTCTCTGGACCCGCCTCGCGCCCGTCCCGTACCGGGCGGACGGCGGACTGCCCGCCCAGCGGATCACCGTGCACTGGGAACTGGCCCGTGACGAGACCTTCCGCCGGCCCGTCAGACGCGGCACCACCCTCGCGCACCCGGAGTTCGGCCACAGCGTGCACGTCCAGGTCGACGGCCTCGAGAACGACCGGGTGTACTACTACCGCTTCAAGGCGGGCACCTGGATCAGCCGCACCGGCCGCACCCGGACCGCCCCCGCCCCCGGCGCGAAGGCGGCCGCCCTCACCGTCGGCGTGGTCTCCTGCCAGCGCTACGACCAGGGTTACTTCACCGCGTACAAGCACCTCGCCGAGGACGACGTGGACCTCGTCCTGCACCTCGGCGACTACCTCTACGAGTACGCCGTCAGCGGTGTCGGCGGCGCCCGCGCCTACCCCGCCGGGACCGTGCCCGCCGTCTACGGCCACGAGATGGTGACGCTGGACGACTACCGCCTCAAGTACGCGCTGTACAAGTCCGACCCGGACCTGCTGGCCGCGCACGCCGCCCACCCGTTCGTCGTCACCTGGGACGACCACGAGACCGAGAACAACTACGCGGGCGCGGTGTCGGAGAACGACGACCCCGCCGAGGAGTTCCTCATCCGCCGGGCCGCCGCCTACCGCGCCTACTGGGAGAACCAGCCGCTGCGCCGCCCGCAGCTCCCCGACGGCCCCGACCTCAGGCTCTACCGGCGGCTGCACTGGGGCCGGCTCGCCCAGTTCGACGTCCTCGACACCCGCCAGTACCGCTCCGACCAGGCGTACGGCGACGGCTGGAAGGTGCCGGGACCCGAGTCCGAGGACCCGGCCCGCACCCTCACCGGTGACACCCAGGAGCGGTGGCTGATCGACGGCTGGCACCGCTCGCGCGCCCTGTGGAACGTGGTCCCGCAGCAGGTCACCTTCGCCCGGCGGTACAACTCCACCACCGCGCCCTCCCAGGTCTCCATGGACTCCTGGGACGGCTACCCGGCCTCCCGCGAGCGGATCCTGGCGGGCGCGCAGGCATCGGGTGTGGAGAACCTGATGGTCCTCACGGGTGACGTCCATGTGCACTACGGCTTCGACATCAAGAAGGACTTCGACGACCAGGCGTCGAAGACCCTCGGCACGGAGATCGTCACCTCGTCGATCTCCAGCGGCGGCAACGGCTCGGCGAAGCCCGCCAACTGGGCCACCTTCATGGCCGCCAACCCGCACCTGAAGTTCTACAACGGCCTGCGCGGCTACGCGACCGTCTCGCTCGGCCGCGACCTCGCCCGCGCCGACTTCAAGACCGTCCCGTACGTCACCACGCAGGGCGCCCCCCTCACCACGGCCGCCTCCTTCGTGACCGAGGTCGGCGACCAGGGGCTCAAGCCCGCCTGAGCAGCCTGAGCCGCCTGCGCCACGACGCTCACGGGGCCGGCGGCCAGGCGTCGCCCCAGTCGGCGTCCCGGGCCGCCCGGTACAGGTCGCCGTGCTTCTTCGTCACCGTCGTACGGCTCAGCCGCTCCTCGGCCTCGCACAGGTCGAGGAGCACCTGCCCCTTGCGGATCTGCGGCCGCCGGACCACCCGGGAGGAGACGGGGGAGACGGGGAAACGGGCCGCGGCGACATAGCTGAACTTCTCGTCCTCGTAGGGCAGCGAGCCGCCCTTGACCTGCCGGTGCAGGGAGGAGCGGCTGACCCGCGCCGAGAAGTGGCACCAGTCCGTGCCGGGCACGATCGGACAGGCCGCGCTGTGCGGGCAGGGCGCGGCGACCCGGAACCCGGCGGCGATCAGCCGGTCGCGGGCCTCGATCACCCGGGCGTAACCGTCCGGCGTGCCCGGCTCGACGATCACCACGGCCTGCGCGGCCGACGCGGCGGCGTCCACCAGCACGGCCCGGTCGGGGGCGGCCAGCTCGTTGAGGACGTAGGAGACGGTGACCAGGTCCGTGGGGTCCAGGGCGAGGGCCGTGCCGATGCGGGCGCGCTGCCAGCGGGCGCCGCGCAGCGCCGGGTGCGCCGCGGCGACCTCGCGGCCGAGGGCCAAAGCGGGCTCCGCCCAGTCGAGCACGGTCACCGGGCGCGTCCCGTCCCAGGTGGAACTCACCGCCCAGGTCGCCGCACCCGTGCCGCCGCCCACGTCCACATGACTGGCCGGCGACCACTGCGGCACGGCGTCCGCGAACGCCTCCAGCGCCGACCGCACCGCCTCGAAGGTCGCCGGCATCCGGTACGCGGCGTACGCGACCACGTCCGCCCGGTCGCGCAGGATGGGGGCGTCGGTGGGGGTGGCGCCCCGGTAGTTGGCGATGAGCCGCTCGACGGCCTGTCCGGCCTGCTTGGGCGGCAGCCCGTCGAGCAGGTCCGTCAGGGCACCGCGGAGGGTCTCGGAAACGGATACGGAGACGTTCACCCCCGGATTTTCTCAGGTCCGGGCCACTGCCCTCACCGCACCGGCCGTCACCGCACCGGCCGTCACCGCACCGGCCGTCACCGCACCGGCCGTCACCGCACCGGCCGTCACCGCACCGCCATCGCCAGCCGCGTCCCCACCAGAGCCCGCGGCCCGCTGTCCGGCACCCGTCGCCTCGGATGCACCGTGTTCGCCAGCAGCACCACGAACGTGTCCGTCGCCGGATCCAGCACCAGCGAGGTCCCGGTGAACCCCGTGTGCCCCGCCGCGCCCTCGCCCGCCAGCTCGCCCATGAACCACGACTGGTCCACCGCGAAGCCCAGCCCCGGCGGGGTCAGCAGGAGTTCCACGAAGTCGGGGCCCAGGATCCGGGCGGTACCGTACGAACCGCCCGACAGCAGGGTGCGGCAGAACACCGCGAGATCGTGGCCCGTGGAGAACAGCCCCGCGTGACCGGCCACCCCGCCCAGCGCCCAGGCGTTCTCGTCGTGCACCACGCCCCGCAGCATCCCCCGGTCCGCCTTCGCCCACGGCCGCCGCTGGTCCTCGGTCGCCGCCGCGCCGGGGCACGGGCCGAAGTCGGTCGAGGTCATGCCCAGCGGACGGGTGATCCCCTCCCGCACGAGGACGTCGAGGGTGCGGCCGGTCAGCCGCTCCAGGAGCTGCTGGAGCAGCAGCATGTTCAGGTCCGAGTACATGTACGTGCCCGGTGCGCCGACCGGCGTCTCCGCGCGTAGCAGCGCCCACCGCCGGGTGTCGTCCGCGCAGTCGTACAGGGGCAGCTCGGGGCGCAGCCCGGAGGTGTGGGTGAGGAGCTGGCGGACGGTGATGCCGTGGGCGGCGGCCGCGTGGAAGTCCGGCAGATAGGCGCCCACCCGGGCATCGATGCCGAGCGTGCCGCGCTCGATCTGCTGCACCGCCGCGACCGAGGTGAACAGCTTGGTGAGGGACGCCAGGTCGAAAGGGGTGTCGACGGTCATCGGGATCCGCGCCCCGGCCGGGAGCTCCACCCCGGCGTCGGCCGCCGGGTCGTACGCCGAGTACCGCACCGCCCAGCCCACCGCCTCCCGCACGGCGATCACCGGGCCGCGCCCGGCGACCACGACGGCGCCCGCCGCCCAGGGCCGGTCGCCGGTGGTGAGGTCCACGACGTCGCGGACGAGGAGCCGCGTCTCCGCCGGGTCAAGCCCGGCCCGTTCCGGTGTGTCGACGCGCAGTCTCGGTGCGCTCAGCTCACTGCTCCTTCCGCGCCCGCCTTCGTCCAGGGACGGCACATTCCCACGAAGCAGGCCACCGCCACCAGTGCGGCAGCCAACTGGACGACGGCCATCGGGACGGCCGTGTGCTCGCCGGCGATCCCGACGAGCGGCGAGGCGATCGCGCCGATGAGGAAGGAGGACGTACCGAGGAGCGCGGAGGCGGACCCGGCGGAGTGCCGGACCCGCATCAGGGCGAGGGTCTGCGCGTTGGGCAGCGTGACGCCCATCGCGGACATCAGGACGAACAACGCGGCGGCCACCGGCGCCAGCCCGACCTCGCCGAACACACCCGTCGTCATCAGCAGCAGGGCGGTCGCGGCCAGCACGATCACCGCAAGACCGACGGCCAGGACCCGGTCCAGGCGGACGCGGCCCACCAGCACCCTGCCGTTGACCTGGCCGATCAGCACCAGCCCGACCGAGTTCACGCCGAACAGCAGGCCGAACGTCTGCGGGGAGGCGCCGTAGATCTCCTGGACCACGAACGGCGAGGCGCTGATGTACGCGAACAGCGCGGCGAAGGTGAAACCGCCCGTGAGCATGTACCCGGTGAAGGGCAGGTCGCCGAGGAGCCGGCGCATCGAGCGCAGGGCCTCGCCGACCCCGCCCGCGTGGCGCTCGGCGGCGGGCAGCGTCTCCGGCAGCCGGGTCCACACCACCACGGCCAGCAGCAGCCCCACCCCTGTCAGGAGCACGAACACGCCCCGCCAGTCCGTCGCCCGCAGGATCTGCGCGCCGATCAGCGGCGCCACGACCGGGGCGACCCCGGAGATCAGCATCAGGGTGGAGAAGAACCGGGCCATCGCCACGCCGTCGTACAGATCGCGTACGACGGCCCGCGCGATCACGATCCCGGCCGCGCCCGCGAGCCCCTGCAGCAGCCGGCAGGCGACCAGCAGCTCCACGGTGGGCGCCAGGGCGCACAGGGCGGTCGCCACGACGTAGACGACGAGTCCGGCCAGCAGCGGGCGCCTGCGCCCCCACCGGTCGCTCATCGGGCCGACCACCAGCTGCCCCAGCGCCATACCGGCCAGGCATGCGGTCAGCGTGAGCTGCACGGTCGCGGCGGGCGCGTGCAGGGAGCGGGTCACCTCCGGCAGCGCCGGGAGGTACATGTCCATCGAGAGCGGGGGAGTGGCGGTCAGCCCGCCCAGCACGAGCGTGACGAGCAGCCCCGCCCGGCGCCGGGCGGACAGCGTCGGCCCCGCTCCCTCGCCCGTGCGCGTACCCCGGTCCGTCACGGCCTTCGGCGCCGCGTCAGGTATGGCCCCACCCTCCGGCATCCGGCCGCCCCTCCCTTTCCGACATCTGTGCCACCTATGCTCTCAGCTCGAACACACTGCTGGGACGGCACGAGGACGGGGCAGGGTATGACGACGGACACGGTGCGGTGGGGCATCCTGGCGACCGGCGGGATCGCCGCCGCGTTCACGGCGGATCTGATCGACCTGCCCGACGCCGAGGTCGTCGCGGTCGCCTCGCGCTCCGAGGTCTCCGCGAAGGCGTTCGCCGACCGGTTCGGCATACCCCGGGCCTACGGCGACTGGGCCGCGCTCGCCGCCGACGAGGACATCGATGTCGTCTACGTCGCCACCCCGCACGCCGCCCACCGCGCCGCCGCCGGACTCTGCCTGGAGGCCGGGCGGAACGTGCTGTGCGAGAAGGCGTTCACGCTGAACCTGCGCGAGGCCGAAGAGCTGGTCGCGCTGGCCAGGGAGCACGACCGCTTCCTCATGGAAGCCATGTGGATGTACTGCAACCCGGTGATCCGCCGCCTCAAGGCCCTCGTCGACGACGGCGCGATCGGCGAGGTCCGCACCGTGCAGGCCGACTTCGGCCTCGAAGGCCCCTTCCCGCCCTCGCACCGGCTGCGCGACCCCGCCCAGGGCGGCGGCGCCCTCCTCGACCTCGGCGTCTACCCGGTCTCCTTCGCCCACCTCCTGCTCGGCGCGCCCTCGGGCATCGCCGCCCAGGCCGTCCTGTCCGCCGAGGGCGTCGACCTGCAGACGGCGCTGGCCCTGTCCTGGGACTCCGGCGCGCTCGCCGCCCTGCACTGCTCCCTGACCGGCGGTACGGGCACCACCGCCTCCGTCACCGGCTCACGCGGCCGGATCGACATCCCGTCCGGCTTCTTCCACCCCGACCGCCTCGTCCTGCACCGCGCCGGGCGTGACCCCGAGGAGTTCGCCGCCGACCCGGCCGACGGACCCCGGACGACGCTCCGGCACGAGGCCCGCGAGGTCATGCGCGCGCTGCGGGCCGGCGAGACCGAGTCCCCGCTGGTCCCGCTCGACGGCAGCCTCGCGGTCATGCGGACCCTCGACACGGTCCGCGAGCGGATCGGCGTGCGCTACCCCGGCGAGGACGCGTGACAGTTCGCGAGACGTCCCGTCTCACCCGCTTGGTACCGTCGACCCATGGTCACCCAGTCCGGTAAGCCGGCCCCCGACACCACCCGCCGCAGCGAGCGGTCCCGGCGCGCCATCTACGACGCCGCGCTCGCCCTCGTCGCGGAGACCGGCTACGCGAAGACCACCATCGAGGGAATCGCCGCCCGCGCGGGCGTCGGCAAGCAGACCATCTACCGCTGGTGGGGGTCGAAGGCCGACGTCCTGCTGGAGGCCTTCCTCGACCTCAGCGAACAGGCGGCGCGGGACGCGGGGGCCTCGGCGGAGGAGCCGTACGTCATCCCCGACACCGGCGACCTGGCCGCCGACATCAAGGCCGTCCTGCGGGCCACCGTCGACCAGCTCACGGACCCCAGGTTCGAGGCGCCCTCCCGGGCCCTGGCCGCCGAGGGCGTGGTCAACGAACAGGTCGGCCGCGAGTTCACGGCCAAGCTGATGGAACCGTCCATCCAGCTGTACGTCGACCGGCTGCGCGCCGCGCAGGAGGCCGGCCAGGTCCGCGCCGACCTCGACCCGCGCATCGCCCTGGAGTTCTTCATCTCCCCGCTCGCCCAGCGCTGGCTCCAGTACACGGGCCCGATCTCCTACGAGTACACCGACGCCCTCGTCGACTACGCCCTGCACGGTCTCGCGCCCCGGTGAGCGTGCCGCACATAGGCCACTCTGGCCCCACCCGTCCCACCTGCCCCGATTCACGGCTACGGCCCCCCGATGCGCAGGATGGTGGGACCATGAGGCATGCTGTCCGCACCACAGCGAGGCGAGGGGACAGATGAGCGCGGAGTTCGGCGGCCGGACCGGCCTGTGGGGCAAGATCTCGGAGTGGCTGCGCACGAGCGGCCCGACGGAGGCCGCCGACGACGGCGACCGTGAGGCCCTGCTGCTGGCCGCTGCCGGAGCGGGCTTCCCGCTCGCACCCGCCGCGCACCCGGCTCCCGGCTACGGCTGCTCCTGCGACCGGGTCGGCTGTCCGACCCCCGCCCGGCACCCGGTGTCCTTCGCCTGGCAGACGCAGTCCACGACCGACCGCGCGCAGATCGAGCGCTGGGCCCGCCACCAGCCGCAGGCCAACTTCATCACCGCCACCGGCATGACGCACGACGTCCTCGACGTGCCGCTGGAGGCGGGCCGGCAGGCCCTGGAGCGGCTGCTCGACTCCGGCGTCGAGGTCGGCCCGGTCGCCGAGAGCGACGACGGCCGCATGCTGTTCTTCACCCTCACCCGCGGCACCCCCGAGGACGAGGACGAGTGGTGGCCGTGCGCCCTGGACTGCCACCCCGAGACCATGGACGAGCACCCCGGCCTGCGCTGGCACTGCCGTGGCTCCTACGTCCTGGTACCGCCGGCCCGGCTCCCCGGCGACGACGGCCGTCGCGTGCACTGGCTGCGCGGACCCGAGCACGCGCTGCCCGACCCGCTGACCCTCCTCGAAACCCTCACGGACGCCTGCGCCCGCCACGCCGGCCAGGAGCCCGACCACGCGAACACGGCCTGGCCCTCACGCCACTGACGCGCCCCGAAAGGGGCGCGGGGAACTGCGCCACCGGCCACGACGCACCCGCGGGTGGACGACGCACCCGCGGGCGGTTCGCCGGACTTCCCAGCGGAGCGCTCACGCGCCCTTCGCCGCCGTCAGTCCCTCCAGGCGGCTGAGCATCGACACCTTGCCGTTGCCCGCGCCCTTCGCGGGGGCCAGGGCGACGTCGTTGGCGACGAACTCCATCGTCAGGGACTGCTTGACCTCACCGGTCGTCAGCGCGGCCACGTTCTTGTTCGGCGTGGGCACGGCGGCGCCCGCCGCGGCCGTCTGCTTCATGTAGTGGTGCGTGGTGAAGAAGACCAGCGCCCCGCCGTCCGCGGTGCGCAGCGCCAGCGGCGCGTAGTCACCGCCGGTCAGCGGCTCGTCGATGTACTGCGTGGCCAGGCCCGGCTTGGTGGCGTTCTTCGCCCGGGTCGAGCGCAGCGCAGCGGTGTACGCGCCGTCCGCGAAGGCACCCTTGCCGCTCTGCAGGTACGCCGCGTAGTCCTTGCTCAAGTCCTTGGGGGCGACGGCCAGTTCGGCGGAGTCGGCGGGTACGGCCTCGGCGTGGCCGTCCTTGCCCGCCTGCTTGAACTCCGGTACCGAGCCCGGCGCCACCAGCGTCAGATAGGTCGCCTGCCACGGCTCCGCCCGCTCGCCCCGGCTGAACACCATCAACCAGCGTGCGTCGCCGCCCTTGTTGCCCTTCGCGTCGGCGACGAACCAGCGCGGCCAGCCCGCCTTCTCGACGATCGTGTACTTCACGTCCGACAGCACCAGCGGTGTGTGCTGCGGGTTGCCGTCCGGGTTGTTGACGCGGCCCGCCTTCAGTCGCGCCTCGTCGATGATCCCGAGGGCACCGGTGGTGTAGTCGGCGTCCAGGGAACTGTCGTACGCCGCGTCGGCCTTGTTGTAGGCGGACGTGAACTGCTCGACCGCTTTCACGGCTTCCGCCTTCGTGGCGGCCGGGAGCAGTTCGAGCTCCCCGTGGACGACCACGCAGCCGCTCGCCGTGAGCGAGACGGCGGTGAGCGATGCCGCTAGGAGTGCGTACCGGTCACGTGCGCGGAGCCTTCGACTGCGCGGAACCCCGGTCGTCAGGCTGCGTTCCCTGCTCATCAGGCGACTTCACCTTCCCCTTCCCGGAGGCGAACCCTACCGGGGCGAGGAACAGCGCGAGCGTCGGGACCAGGTACAGCAGCCACACCGTGACCTGGAGGACCGTCGGATCGGGCTGGAAGTTGAACACGCCCTTCAGCAGCGTGCCGTACCAGCTGTCCGGCGGAACGGTGCCGGTGATGTCGAAGGCCAGGCTGTTCAGGCCCGGGACCAGGTCGGCCTCCTGGAGGTCGTGGACGCCGTACGCCAGCACGCCCGCGGCCACCACGACGAGCATGCCGCCGGTCCAGGTGAAGAACTTGGCGAGGTTGATCTTCAGCGCGCCGCGGTAGAACAGCCAGCCCAGCAGGACGGCCGTCGCCAGGCCCAGGGCCACGCCGATCAGCGGGCGCGGGGTGCCGTCGCCGGCCGCGTGCACCGACGCCCACACGAACAGGGCGGTCTCCAGGCCCTCCCGGCCGACCGCGAGGAAGGCGGTGGCGACCAGGGCGCCGGTGCCCATCGCGAGGGCCGCGTCCAGCTTGCCGTGCAGCTCCGACTTCAGATGCCGGGCGGTGCGCCGCATCCAGAACACCATCCACGTCACCAGGCCGACCGCGAGGATCGACAGGGAGCCGCCGAGCGCCTCCTGCGCCTGGAACGTCAGTTCCTGGGAGCCGAATTCGAGGACGCAGCCGAAGCCGAGCGCGAGCACGACGGCGACGCCGATGCCGATCCAGATCGGCTTGAGGGCGTCCCTGCGGTCCGTCTTCACCAGGTAGGCGATGAGGATGCAGACGACGAGGCTGGCCTCCAGGCCCTCGCGCAGTCCGATCAGATAGTTGGAGAACACGGGCTCAGGCCTCCTTGGAGAACAGCGTCCGGCCCCACCAGTCGTCCTTGTCGCGGACGCCCGGCGGGACGGCGAAGACGGCCGAACCCACGTGCTGGATGTACTCGTTGAGCGCGTCGGACGCGAGGTTGCGCTGGACGCGGACGAAGCCCTCGCGCACATCGCGCTGGTAGGCGAGGAAGAACAGACCGGCCTCGAGCCGGCCGAGGCCGTCGGTGCCGTCGGTGAAGGAGTAGCCGCGGCGCAGGAGCGTCGCCCCGTGGTTGGAGTCCGGGTGCGCGAGCCGTACGTGCGCGTCGGGCTTCATCGCCTTCAGGAACGGCTCGTCGCGCTCCTTGGCCTTGCCGACCGGGGCGCCCTCGCCCTTGTCTCGGCCGAAGATGTCCTCCTGCTCCTGGAGCGAGGTGCGGTCCCAGGTCTCGATGTGCATCCGGATCCGGCGGGCGACGAGATAGGAACCGCCCACCATCCAGGCCGAGTTCTCCTTGACGTCCTTCTCGCCGACCCAGACGAACTTCTCCAGCCGGTCGGTCTCGGTGCCCGCGATGTTGCGGGTGCCGTCCTTGAAGCCCATCAGGTTGCGCGGGGTCTGCGCGTCGGGCGTCGTGGACGAGGTCTTGCCGAAGCCGAGCTGCGACCAGCGGATGACGACCTTGCCCATGCCGAGCCGGGCCAGGTTGCGGATCGCGTGCACGGCGACCTGCGGATCGTCGGCGCAGGCCTGGATGCACAGGTCGCCGTTGCTGCGGGCCGCGTCGAGCGCGTCCCCGGCGAACGTGGGCAGGTCGATCAGGGCGTCGGGCCGCCGGTCGGCGAGGCCGAGCTTCTTGAACAGCGACGGCCCGAAGCCGACCGTCAGGGTCAGCCGGGACGGCTTGAGCCCCAGGGCCTCGCCGGTGTCGTCCGGCGGCGCCTCGGCGAGACCGCCGAAGGCGCCCTCGCCGACCGCCTTCCCGGCCGTCATCCGGCGGGCCGCCTCCGTCCAGTCCTTCAGCAGCTGGACGAACTCGGCGCGGTCCGTGGTCGTCACGTCGAACGCGGCGAAGTGCAGCCGGTCCTGCACGGGCGTGGCGATGCCCGCCTGGACGCGGCCGTGGAAGCCGATCGCGGCGCCCGCCTCGGCGGCCGCCGGATCGACGTCTTCGCCGGTGCGGGTCATCGCGACCGCGCCGCCGGCCGCGGCGGCACCGAGCGCGAGCCCGGCACCGCCCCAGCCGATCAGCGACCGTCGGGACGGCACGCTGCCCTGGGTCTCGGTCATGTCCTGGCCCCTCGGTTACTTCGCCACGGCGGCGGCGAGCTTGGACAGCGGCTCGGCGAGCGCGTTGACCGCGTCGGACAGTTCCTTGCGGTCGGCGGCTGCGACCTTGTCGTACGCGGTGAACGCGTACGAGGACGTGTTCGGGCGGTACTTGTCCAGCAGCGTGTTCAGCGCGGCGAACTGCTTGTCCAGCTCGGTGACCAGGGCCGCGTCGTTCTCCTTGGCGACCGGCTTGAGCAGCTCGTAGGACTTCTGGGCGCCCTCGACGTTGGCCTTGAAGTCGACGAGGTCGGTGTGCGAGTAGCGCTCCTCCTCGCCGGTGACCTTGCCGGTGGCGACCTCGTCGAGGAGCTCCTTGGCACCGTTGGCCATGGAGGTCGGGGTGATCTCGGCCTTGCCGACCCGCTTCTGCCAGTCGGTCAGGTCGGTGGTGAGCTGGTCGGCGAGGGTCTTCTCCGCGGCGGTGATCTTCTTGTCCTGCCAGAGCGCCTTCTCCAGCCGGTGCCAGCCGGTCCAGGTCTGACCGGCCTCCAGGCCGTCCGCGCGGACGTCGACCTTCGGGTCGATGTCGCCGAAGGACTCCGCGACCGGCTCGGTGCGCTCCCAGCCGATACGGGAGGGCGCGTAGGCCGCCTTGGCCGCTTCGAGGTCGCCGGCCTTGACCGCCTTCACGAAGGTCGCGACGAGCGGCAGCGTGGCGTCGGCCTGCTCCTGTGCGTACTCGCGGTAGGCGGCGACGGCCTTGTCCAGACGCGGGTCACGCTTGGCTACCGAGCCACCGGTGACCTTGAGGTCCTGGCGGATGCCGGTGCCCTTCATGCCGGGCTTGCAGGCGATCTGGTAGTTGCCGGCCTTCACCTCGGCGGTGACCCGCTGCTTGGTGCCGGGGCCGATGTTCTCCCGCTCGCTGACGATCCGGTCGTCCGGGAAGAGGATGTAGACCTCGGTGACCTTGGAACCCTTGTTCTCGATGGCGAGCTCGACGTGTCCGGCGGAGATCTCCTTCTTGGAGGTCACGCACTTGGCGTCGGTGGCGGTCACGCCGATGACGCGGTCACCGTCCTTGGCGTCGCTCTTGGAGGTGCAGCCGGTGACGGCGGTCAGTGCGGTCACGGCGGTGACGGCGGTGACGACGGACAGTCTGGCGGCTCGCATTCGGGCTCCCAGCGATGGCTGAATATGGGCGTGACGCGGCTCACAAGGGTTGGTGAGCCTCGCCTAACTTATCCAAGGCTTACCTGCGTAATACCCGCCCGTGCAGTGATTCACCTCTCATAGACGCCGTATGAGCACGAGGCGATCACGGTGACTCAAAACGGACCCCAAGGGATGGTCAAAGGAGATTCAAAGATTCCGCTTCGGGGTCACCAGTACGGCTCCGGTCCGGGGGTGCGGAAGCACCTCGACCGGCTGGTCGTAGACATCCGAAAGCAGCCGCTCGGTGAACACCTCGCCCGGCGGGCCGTCCGCCGCCACCCGCCCGGCGCACAGGATCGCGACCCGGTGCGCGTAGGCGGCGGCGAGCCCCAGATCGTGCAGCACCACGACCACCGCGTCCCCCTCGCGCGCCCTTTCCCGGCACAGCCGCAGCACCAGCTCCTGGTGTTTCAGGTCCAGGGCGGCGGTCGGCTCGTCGAGCAGCAGCAGGGGCGCGCGCTGCGCCAGCACCCGGGCCAGCGCGACCCGGGCCCGCTCGCCGCCGCTCAGCGCGGAGAAGGGCCGCGCGGCGAACCCGCTCACCTCGGTGGCGGCCATCGCCGAAGCGACCGTGCGGTCGTCCTCGGCGGGGGAGGAGGCGTGCGGGGCGCGCCCCATCCGGACGACCTCCTCCACGGTGAACGGAAAGGAGAGCGCCGCCGCCTGGGGCAGCACGGCCCGCCGCAGGGCCAGCTCCGGCGCGGTCCATTCGGTGGCCGGTCGGCCCAGGATCCGCACGACACCCCGCGCGGCCGGCAGGTCGGCGGCCAGCGCACCGAGCAGCGTCGACTTCCCGGCCCCGTTGGGCCCGACCAGCGCGAGCACCTCACCGGCCCGCACCTCGACACCCACCCCCCGAAGTACCTCCCGCCCCCCGAGCCGCACATGAAGCCCCACGACCTCGGCAAGCAGATCACCGGGCACAACACCCTCGGGAGGCGAGAACCGACGGCGAAGAAGTCTCATGGACGATCCCTCGAAAGGCGACGACGAACGCCGAACGGACAGGCGGATGGGGTTGCTTCGGGTTGCTCTGGGCGGCCGGCGGCCGGGTGGGGGGCAGGGCGTGGCCCGCCCCCCCCAGGGGCGCGGGGAGCTGCGCGACCAGCCACAGCCGACCGGCACGCGCCCGACCACACCCCCCCCAACGGCGCATCCGCGCACACCGGACGGCCGACGGCCGGCGGCGGAGCCCCGGGAGCGGGTGGGTGGGCATCAAGCCCAACCCCCCTGTCGGCGCCGCGTCCTGCGCAACAGCCAGAAGAAGAACGGACTCCCGAGCAGAGCCGTCAGAACACCGAGCGGAAGCTCCGCCGGCACGGCGACCGTGCGAGCCGCGAGATCCGCGGCAAGCAACACCACCGCTCCCAGCAACGCAC
The DNA here is from genome assembly GCF_045040885.1 of Streptomyces sp. NBC_00016. Lineage (NCBI taxonomy): Bacteria > Bacillati > Actinomycetota > Actinomycetes > Kitasatosporales > Streptomycetaceae > Streptomyces > Streptomyces sp. NBC_00016. Next base: position 6,957,994 of record NZ_CP108304.1, read on the forward strand.
TGCCCGGCACCAGAAACCGGTGCCCCGGCCCCGCCGCCATGCGCAGCAGATGCGGGACCACCAGCCCGACGAAGCTGATGATCCCGGAGACGCTCACCGCGGCCGCCGTCAGCAACGCCACCACCAGGATCAGCACGATCCGCAGCCGCTCGACGTCCACGCCCAGATGCCGGGCGGGCCGCTCGCCGAGCGCCAGCAGGTCCAGCCGACGCGAGGACAGGGGCGCGAGCGCGAGCCCGAGCGCCGCACAGGGGAGCACGGCGAGCACCTTCGGCCAGGTCGCCTGGGACAGCGAGCCGAGCTGCCAGAAGGTGATCTGCTGGATCGCCGCCGTGTCCGCGAAGAAGAGACACAGCCCGATCAGCGCGCCCGCGAAGGCGTTCACGGCGATCCCGGTGAGGATCAGCGTCACCACCTCGGTGCGGCCGCCGGAGCGCGACATCACGTACACCAGCAGGACCGTGCCGAGCCCGGCGGCGAACGCGAACGCCGACACCGTCCAGTTGCCGAGGAAGTTCAGGCCGAACGCGATCGAGGCGACCGCGCCGACCGCCGCGCCGGAGGAGATCCCGATGACGCCCGGCTCGGCGAGGGGGTTGCCGAACACGCCCTGCATCAGCGCGCCCGCGCACCCGAGCGAGGCGCCGACGAGCAGCGCGAGCACGATGCGCGGGAACCGTACGTTCCACAGCACCGACTCGGCGACCCGGTCCAACTCGTGGCCCCCGAGGCCGGTTCGGTGCTGCACGGAGGAGAGCACGTCCCCGACCGGGACCGGATAGGCGCCGAGCCCGCCGGCCACCGGCACGAGCACCACGAGCGCCAGAATCAGCCCGGCGGTCAGCAGCCGGGCGGTGCCGTGTCGCGTCCGGCCGGCCGGGGGAGCCAGGACGGCGGCGGGGGCGGCGTTCTCGGCGGAGCCGCCGGTGTCGGCGGGCTTGTCCAGGACGGTCATGGCCGAAGCTTAGGTTAGCCTAACCTTCACCCGCCATGGCCCGGCCGCCCCGGCCGGCCGACGGTGCTTCAATTCCCCGGTGACTGATTACGACGTGCTCCGCGTCTTCTGTGCGCCGAACGGCGGCTACGGCAACGAACTGGGCGTGGTCCGCGAAGGTTCGGTGCTGCCGGACCGCGAGGACCGGCAGGACCTCGCGGCCAAACTCGGCTTCGGCGAGACGGTGTTCGTCGACGACCCCGAGCGCGGGATCATCGACGTCTACACGCCCACCCGCCGCCTGTCCTTCGCGGACCACTCGTGCGTGGGCGTCGCCTGGCTGCTCGACGTGCCCGAACTCGTCACGCCGGCCGGCGCCGTGGGCACCCGTCTGGACGGCGAGTTCACCTGGATCGAGGCGCGCGCGGAGTGGGCCCCGCCGTGCGTGTTCCACCGGTACGCCACCGCCGCCGAGGTCGACGACCTCCCCGTGCCGCCGGCCGGCGACTGGATCTACGCCTGGGCCTGGGAGGACGAGCCGGCCGGCCGGATCCGCGCCCGCGGCTTCCCCGGCCGCGGTGACGGCGTCGACGAGATCGAGGCGACGGGCGCGCCGGCGCTGCTGCTCACCGAGCGGCTCGGCCGTGCGCTGAACATCACCCAGGGCGCGGGCTCCCAGATTCTGACGGCCCCGCAGCCGTACGGGTGGGTGGAGATCGGCGGGCGGGTGTTCCTGGAGCGCTGAACCCTAGGGCCGGTCGCGGGCACCCGCGTACTTTTACGCGGCCGTACGAGTGGTCTGGCGTGTGCGGAAGGAGGCGAACGGGGACCTCTGGGCGTGACACCCGAGCCCCGTGAGAGGAACGCCATGCGTATCCGTTCAGTTCTGGCCGCCACCGTCCTGGGCATCGCCCTCGCCGCCACCGGTGCGTCGACCGCCACCGCCGACGAGGGTCCCCGCCAGCACCACGAGGAGCCCCGCGAGCACCACGAGGAGTCGCGCGAGCACCACCACTTCGGCGGGTACGAGGGTGTCTGCAGCCCGTACATCGGCGCGGTCGACACGTCCTCGGCCGACATCTTCTGGGCCGGCAAGCACTGCGACCGTTTCTGATCAGGCGCCGGGCCCCCTCACCGTGAGTGCGGCGAGGGGGCCCGCTCCGTTTCCGCCCGTGAAGCCGGCTCACGCCGAGAGCGAGAACTCCTCGCCCAGGGCCCGGAAGACATCGGTGTTCAGCGCGAAGGCGCGCTTGCACTCGCTCACGATCCGCTGCTTCTCCAGGTCGTCCGCGCGCACCCCGTCCAGCAGTTCCCGGTAACCCCGCTTGAAGGCCGCCGGGTTGCCGATCTCCTCGAAGACGTAGAAGCGGACGCCGTCGCCCTTGCGCTCGAAGCCCCAGGTCCGTTCCGCCTTGTCGCGGATGATCTGCCCGCCGGAGAGATCGCCCAGGTAGCGCGTGTAGTGGTGGGCGATGTACCCGGCCGGCCAGCGCTCGGCACACTCCCGCACCCGCGCCGCGTACGCCGCCGTCGTCGGCAGGGCCGACGCACCCGACCGCCATCCGGCGCCCCGCAGATGCGCGAGATCCCGCTCCAGCGCCGGCAGCCGGAACAGCTCCGGCCGGATGAAGGGCCCGGCCACCGGGTCCGAGGCCAGTCGCTCGGCGCCGGCCTCCAGCGCCTCGTAGACGAACCAGAGCTGCTCGGTGTAGCGCGCGTACGCCTCGACGCCGAGCCTGCCGCCGAGGAGGTCACTCATGAACGTCGAGGTCTCGGCTTCCACGTGCTGCTCGTGGGAGGCCGTGCGGATGAGTGTCGAGAACGAGTCCATGCCCACATCCTTTAAGGTAAGGCTTACCTAAGTCAATGGGTTTGCCGACGCCTTGTCGGTAAAAGCGTACAAGAAAAGACCCGCCCCCAGCAGGGGCGGGCCTTCGGTCGCGTTACGGCAGCGTGAGGATCTCCGCGCCCGTCTCGGTCACCACCAGCGTGTGCTCGAACTGGGCCGTCCGCTTGCGGTCCTTGGTCACCACCGTCCAGCCGTCGTCCCACATGTCGTACTCGTGGGTGCCGAGGGTCAGCATCGGCTCGATCGTGAACGTCATCCCGGGCTGGATGACGGTCGTCGCGTGCGGGCTGTCGTAGTGCGGGACGATCAGCCCGGAGTGGAACGAGGAGTTGATCCCGTGCCCGGTGAAGTCCCGCACCACGCCGTACCCGAACCGCTTGGCGTACGACTCGATGACCCGCCCGATGATGTTGATCTGCCGGCCGGGCCGGACCGCCTTGATCGCCCGCTCGAGGGACTCCCGGGTCCGCTCCACCAGCAGCCGCGACTCCTCGTCGACGTCCCCGACCAGGTACGTGGCGTTGTTGTCGCCGTGCACCCCGCCGATGTACGCCGTCACGTCGAGGTTGACGATGTCGCCGTCGCGCAGGACCGTCGAGTCCGGGATGCCGTGGCAGATGACCTCGTTGACGCTCGTGCACAGGGACTTGGGGAAGCCGCGGTAGCCCAGCGTCGACGGATAGGCGCCGTGGTCGCACATGTACTCGTGCGCCACCCGGTCCAGTTCGTCGGTGGTGACCCCCGGCGAGATCAGCTTCGAGGCCTCCGCCATCGCCTGCGCGGCGATCCGGCCGGCCCGGCGCATCGCCTCGATGGTCTCGGGTGTCTGCACCTCCGGCCCGGTGTAGGGCGTCGGCGCGGGCTTGCCGACGTACTCGGGGCGGCGGATGTTTCCGGGCACCGAACGGAGGGGGGACAGCTCCCCGGGGACGAGCAGCGACTGGCCAGACATGCCAGTGAGTCTAACGAGCGGCCATGGGGGAACATGTCGATGGCGAAAGGAGCCGTCATGCCCCTGTTCAAGAAGTCGACCGCCGGCAAGCCGGGCGAGTGGTACTACTGCCTGGAGCACAAGAAGGTCGAGGAGGGGCCGGAGTGCCCGGCCAAGGACCGATTCGGCCCGTACGCCAACCGCGCGGAGGCCGAGCACGCGATGCAGACCGCCCGCGAGCGCAACCTCCAGTGGGAGAACGACCCCAAGTGGCACGACGCCCCGGCGGGCGGCGCCACCGACGACGACTGATCCCCCGACCGGTCACACGTCCACCGCCGGTGCGGCCGCCGACCGCTTGGCGCGCAGCCGCGCGGCGTGTTCGTTCGCGCACGCAGACCGGAGGGAGCGGGAGGCGCGGCGGCGGGGACATCGTTGTCGGTCACGAGGGGCCATGCTCGGGCGGGAGCGGAGCGAGGGGCAACCGCTTTTCGGCGAGACCGGCGGGCGGACCCTGACAGGCGGGGCGGACAGGCGGGACGGACAGGCGGCGCGGGCAGGCGGCGCGGGCCGGTCACCAGGGGGGAGGCGGCGGTGCCGTCAGGCGTTCGGCCAGGTGGGAGAGGCGGTCGGCGAGGCGTCGGCGCCCTCTCGTCGGGGGCAGCGTCTCGCCGGCGGCCGCGCTCACCAGGTGCTGCACGGTGTCCAGGTCCAGCTCGGAGCCGTCCGGCACGGCCAGCGTCTCGTGGGCCAGGGCCGTCAGCTCTTTCTCGCCCGGGCCGAGGGCCAGGATCATCACGCCGGTCCGCCGGGCGTCCGACACCCGCTCCAGGAGCGGTGCGTCCCCCGACGGCGACGCCACCAGCAGCGTCTCGCCCCGCCGGGCCGCCTCGATCCGGCCCAGGCCGACCGCGAGATGCGCCGGGTCGGAAGGGCGCGCGGCATGCCGGACGAGGGTCGGCGCCAGCTCCGGCGTACCCGACCACGCGGCCTCGTCCACCAGATGCGCCGCGAGATGCCAGGGCTCGTACGCCGCCGTGCCCACCAGCAGCAGCCCGCCCCCGTACGAGACGACCGACCCGCGCAGCACCCCGGCGAACCTCCGGGTGGCCCCCAGCCACTCGGTCCCGGCGAGCACCTCACGCAGCAGCGCGACCCTTACGGCGTCCATGCGGCCGCATCGTGCCGCAACCGGCCGCCGCCCGCCCGGGGTTCGCCCCTCGTTCACCCGACATGACGAAGGGCCGCTCGGCACGCCCACGTAAAGTCGGCCCATGACCTCTACCGACAGTGCACAGAACGCCGCCGCGGCCGCCCCGGCGAAGGCCCCCGCCAAGGACCCGTGGGACCTCCCCGACGTCTCCGGACTGGTCGTCGGGGTGCTCGGTGGGACCGGCCCGCAGGGCAAGGGTCTCGCCTACCGGCTCGCCAAGGCCGGCCAGAAGGTGATCATCGGCTCGCGGGCCGCCGACCGTGCCCAGGCCGCCGCCGACGAGCTCGGGCACGGTGTCGAGGGCGCCGACAACGCCGAGACCGCGCGCCGCAGCGACATCGTGATCGTCGCCGTACCGTGGGACGGCCACGGCAAGACCCTGGAGTCCCTGCGCGAGGAGCTGGCCGGGAAGCTGGTCGTCGACTGCGTCAACCCGCTCGGCTTCGACAAGAAGGGCGCCTACGCGCTGAAGCCGGAGGAGGGCAGCGCCGCCGAGCAGGCCGCCGCCCTGCTGCCGGACTCCCGGGTCGCCGCCGCCTTCCACCACCTCTCGGCGGTCCTCCTCCAGGACCCGGAGATCGACGAGATCGACACCGATGTGATGGTGCTGGGCGAGGAGCGCGCCGACGTGGAGCTCGTACAGGCGCTGGCCGGCCGGATCCCCGGCATGCGGGGTGTCTTCGCCGGGCGGCTGCGCAACGCCCACCAGGTGGAGTCCCTGGTCGCCAACCTGATCTCCGTCAACCGCCGCTACAAGGCCCACGCCGGGCTGCGCGTCACGGACGTGTGAGCGTATGGGGGACACTGGACGGAGCAGCCCAGCAGTGTCCCCCGACAGGAGAAACCGGACCCATGTCCCCCCTTCCCTCGGCCGGCCCGACCCGGCGACTCGCCCTCTACACGCTCGTCGTCTGCGTACTCGCCGTGGCCGCGGCGGTCGTCTCCTTCGTCCAGGGCAGTCTGCTGGGCATCGTGTGGGTGCTGCTCGCGGGCCTGTCCTCCAACATGACCTGGTACTACGTGAGGCGGGACAAGCTGCGCGGGGCCGCGGGGGCCGACGTCAGCCGCTGACCGCGCAGAACTCGTTGGTGTCCTTCCAGAAGCGGTACAGCGACTGACCGCAGTACGTCTCGACGTCGCCGATCCCGAGAGCGCGCAGCACCGCGTCGACCATGTCGAAGAAGACTCCGTTGACGGCCGGCACCCACAGCAGCGCGAACACGAACAGCAGTCCGAACGGCGCGAACGGCTCCACCTGCCGCTTGACGTTGTACGACAGCCAGGGCTCGATGACCCCGTAGCCGTCCAGACCGGGTACCGGAAGGAAGTTCAGGATCGCCGCCGTGACCTGGAGCAGGGCGAGGAAGGCGAGCGCGAACCGGAAGTCGGCCGGCACGCCGTCCAGCGCGTCCAGCCAGAACGGCGCCGTGCACACCACCGCGAACAGCACGTTCGTCAGCGGACCGGCCGCCGAGATCAGACTGTGCCGCCACCGCCCCCGGATCCGCGCGCGCTCGATGAAGACCGCACCACCCGGCAGACCGATCCCGCCCATGATCACGAACAGCACCGGCAGCACCACACTGAGCAGGGCGTGGGTGTACTTCAGCGGGTTGAGCGTGAGATACCCCTTCGCGCCGACCGAGATGTCACCGCTGTGCAGGGCGGTACGCGCGTGTGCGTACTCGTGCAGACACAGGGACACGATCCAGGCGGCCGTCACGAACAGGAACACCGCCACGCCCGGCTGCTCGGCGAAGCCCGTCCAGGTCGCCCAGCCGGTGACCGCCGTCACGGCCAGGATGCCGAGGAAGACGGGACTGATCCTCCGCTCGGCACTGCGGGTGGTGGCGGTGGTCATGGGGCCCCCTGAGCTCGTACGCGTGTGTGGAACTGCCCGACCGTACCCGGCCCGGGCATACCGGGAAAACGTCCCGTGGCCGGCGCCCGGTTCCTGGGACCCGAAACGTGCGGGCAACCGGCTCGCGCCACCCCGCCGGAACCCCGTGACCGACGTCGATCCCACCGGAGAGAATGGACCCCGTGCGCTATCGCATCCTCGGCACCACCCAGGCACTCCGTCCGGACGGCGTCCCCGTCGCCGTCGGCGGAGCGCGGCTGCGCGCCCTGCTGGCCGTGCTGGCGCTGCGGGCCGGGCGGAGCGTTCCCCCCGGGCTGCTGGTGGAGGAGGTGTGGGCCGGTGACCCGCCCGCCGACGCGCCGGGCGCGCTCCAGGCGCTGGTCGGCCGGCTGCGCCGGGCCCTCGGGGCGGGCGCGATCGACTCCGCCGAGGGCGGCTACCGGCTGGCCGCCGCCCCGGACGACGTCGACCTGCACCGCTTCGAGCGGCTGACCGGCGACGGCATCCGCGCGCTCACCGACGGCGACCCCGCCAAGGCGGCCGTCGTCCTCGACGACGCCCTCGCCCTGTGGCAGGGGCCGGCCCTCGCCGACCTGCCCGACCGCGCCGCCGAGGCGGCCCGCTGGGAGGCCCGCCGCCTCGACGCGCTGCGCGCCCGGCACACCGCCGCGATCGCCCTCGGCCAGGCCGAGCGGTCGCTGCCCGAACTCACCGCCCTGTGCGACGCCCACCCGCTGGACGAGCCCCTCCAGGTCCTGCGGCTGCGCGCCCTGCGCGAGGCGGGCCGCACCGCTCAGGCGCTGGCCGCGTACGACGAGGTCCGCCGGCTGCTGGCGGACCGCCTCGGTACCGACCCCGGCCCCGAACTGCGCGCCCTGCACACGGAGCTGCTCGCCCCCGGAGATCCGGGAAGCCCCGGCGATCCGGGAGGTCTCGGCGCTCCGGGAGGTCTCGGCGCTCCGGGAGGTCTCGGCGCTCCGGGAGGCGCCGGGAAAGCGTCCCGTCCCGTCGGGCCCGCGGGCCCGAACGGGGCTCCGTCCGCACCGGCTTCCTCCGCCCTGCCACCCCCGCCCCTCGGCAACCTCCGCGCCCGCCTCACCTCCTTCGTCGGCCGGGAGGCCGACATCGCCGCCATCCGGGGGGACCTCGCGAGCGGACGGCTCGTCACCCTGCTCGGGCCCGGCGGGGCCGGCAAGACCCGGCTGTCGCAGGAGGCCGCCGAGACCGTACGGGACACCGCGCGCGACGGCGTCTGGCTGGCCGAACTCGCGCCCGTCGCCGGCCCGGACGCCGTGCCGCAGGCCGTCCTCACCGCCGTGGGAGCCCGCGAGACCGTGCTGTACGGCGCCGGCGCCGAGGAGATGAGGGTCGCCGCCGAGCGCCACGACGACCCCCTGGAGCGTCTGGTCGAGCACTGCGCCCGCCGCCGCATGCTGATCGTCCTCGACAACTGCGAGCACGTGGTCGAGGCCGCCGCCCGGCTCGTCGAGGAGTTGCTGGCGCGCTGCCCCGAGGTGACGGTGCTGGCGACCAGCCGTGAGCCGCTCGGTGTGCCCGGGGAGGTGCTGCGCCCACTGGCTCCGCTGCCGGAGCGGGTGGCGCTGCGGCTGCTCGCCGACCGGGGCGCGGCCGCCCGCCCCGGATTCCGGCCCGACGCCGACGACGACACCGCGGCGGCCTGTGCGGAGATCTGCCGTCGGCTCGACGGCCTGCCGCTCGCCATCGAGCTCGCCGCCGCCCGGCTGCGGATGCTGACGCCCCGCCAGATCGCGGACCGGCTCGACGACCGCTTCCGCCTCCTGACCTCCGGCAGCCGCACCGTCCTGCCCCGCCAGCAGACCCTGCGGGCCGTCGTCGACTGGTCCTGGGACCTGCTCGACGAGGACGAACGCGACGTCCTGGCCCGCCTGTCGGTCTTCGCCCGAGGCTGCGACCTCGCCGCCGTCGAGGCGGTGTGCGGCCCGGCCGCCGCCTCCCGCACGGGCCACGACTCCCTCGCCTCGCTCGATCTGCTCGCCTCGCTCGTCGACAAGTCGCTGGTCGTCGCCGCTCCCGATCCCCGGGGTGACATGCGCTACCGACTGCTGGAGACCGTCGCCGAGTACGCGGGCGAGCGACTGGACGAGTCGGGGCGGCGGGCGGCGGCCGAGCGGGCGCATCTGACGTACTACCGCGAACTCGCCCGCACCACCGAGCCGTTGCTGCGCGGTCCCGGGCAGCGGGACGCCATCGACCGCTTCCAGCTGGAGTACGAGAACCTGCGCACCGCGCTGGGCCGCGCCGTCGCGGCCCGGGACGAGCAGGAGGCGCTCTGCCTGACCCTGTCACTCGTCTGGTACTGGCAGATGCGCGATCTGCGCATCGAGGCCCGTACCTGGTGCGTCGAGGCCATGGCCCTGAGCCCCGACCCGTTCGCCGAACCGCTGCGCCCGGCCGCGCCGGTGTGGAAGTCCTGCATCGACGCCCCGCCGCCGATGACCGGCGAGGTCCTCGCGGAGGCCCGGCGCGGGGTCCACCTGGCCCATCTGGCCTGTATGGACACCGAGATGGAGGCCTGGCAGACCGCGACGTCGCAGGCCAAGCTGCGGCTGATCGCCGAGACCTACGAGCCCGGCCTGCCGCAGACCTGCCGCGCACCCGGCCTGCTCTGGTTCTTCGCCGTGATGATGACCGGCGCCCCGGACCGCATCCGCGCCATCATCGACGCCAACGTCGACACCTGCCGCCGGACGCCCGGCTACGAGTGGGAGCTGGCCTCCTGCCTCCAGTTGCGCGCCAACATCCTCGCCAACCGCGCCGACTGGGCGGGGAGCGCGTTCCAGGACGCGGCCGAGGCCCTGGAGATCTTCCAGCGCCTGGGCGACGTCTGGGGCACCGCCGAGGCCCTCTCGGCCCGCGCCGAGGCCCACGAACGCCTGGGCGCGTACCTCGAGGCCGCCGCCGACTACGAGGGTGCCATCGAGCAGGCCGAACGGCTCGGCGCCCGCTCCCAGTCCGCGGTCCTCGCCGCCCGGCTGGGCAGCGCGCTGCTGGAGGCGGGTGACGAGGAGCGGGGCGAACGCGTGCTGCGCGAGGTGATCGCCGGCGAGGAGCGCGCGGTCAACGAGGCCATGCACATCGCCCGCCTCTTCCTCGCCGGCTGGCTGGCCGCCACCGGCCGCCGCACCGAAGCCCGCGAGCAACTGAACCTGCTGCGGGAGGAGTTCGACTTCGGTCACTTCGCGGTCTTCCAGTCCTTCATCCTGGGCGCGGAGGCCTGGCTGGACGCGGTCGACGGCCGGTCCGCGCAGGCCCTGACCGGCATCCGGGCCGCACTGGAACGGGCCACGGATCCGCTGTCCGTGGCCATCGCCCCGCAGATGCGCTCCTTCTATCTCTTCATCGCCGCGACCGCCCTCGTCGGCGTGGACGGCGGCGGCCGCGCCGCGGACGCCGCCCGCTGCCTGGGCTCCGCCGACACCCTGCTGCCGCCGCGCCACGTACCCCCGCGGGTGGAGCGCGAGGCGCGCGACCTGGCCATGGCCCGGACGCGCGGCGCGCTCGGCGACGCGGAGTTCGAGAGCGCGTACGCCGAGGGCGGTGGCCTCTCCTACGAGGAGGCCACCGCCCTGGTGTGAATCGCCCTGATGCATCCCGACGCGTACTGCCGCGTCCCGACGCGTGTCACCGCGTCCCGACGTGACCCGTTCGGCGTCCGGCTCAGGTCTTCGTGCGGAACTTGTGGATCGCGACCGGTGCCATCACCGCGGTGAGCCCTATCGACCAGGCCAGCGTCACCCACAGTCCGTGCGCGACCGGCCCGCCCACCATCAGTCCGCGCGCCGCGTCGGCGAGCGAGGACAGCGGGTTGTACTCGGTGAAGTTCTGGAGCCAGCCCGGCATCGACTGGGTGGGGGCGAAGATCGACGAGCCGAACTGAAGCGGCATCAGCACCAGGAAGCCCATCGCCTGCACGGACTGCGCGCTCTTCATCATCACGCCGAGGGTGAGGAACACCCACATCAGTGCCGAACCGAACACCGTGGCCAGCCCCACGGCGGCGAACAGACCGGGCCAGTTGGTGATGTCGAAGCCCACCAGCACGGCCACCACCACGAGGATCACGCACGCGACCAGCATGCGCATCAGCTCCACGACGATCTTGGCGAAGAGCACCGAGCCGCGTCCGATGGGCAGCGACCGGAAGCGGTCCATGACCCCGGAGTTGAAGTCCGTGTTGAAGCCGGTGCCCACGCCCTGCGCCATGTTCATCCCCATCATGGCCAGCAGCCCGGGGATGACGTACTGCACGTACGCCTCCTGCCCGCCGCCCAGCGACTGCCCGATCGAGCCGCCGAAGACGTACACGAACAGCAGCGTGAAGATCACCGGGAAGAGGACCGCGTCGAACATCGACTCCGGGTCCTGCCGGATCCACAGCAGGTTGCGGCGGATCAGCGCGCCGGTGTGCCGGAGGTGGCTGCGCAACGGGATGCGCGCGTCGGTCGTCGTGCTGATGTCGATCGTGGCCGCGCTCATACGGCGACCTCCTCGCGGGTCTCGGTGGGCTGGGCGTCCTGCGGGGCACTCGCCCGGTGGCCGGTGAGGGACAGGAAGACCTCGTCCAGGCTGGGCAGTTCGGTGGTGAGGGAGGTGAGCGTGATGCCGCGCGCGCTGACCGCGCCGATCACGGCGGTCAGCTGCTCGTCGCTGAGCACCGGCACCAGGACGGAACCGCGCTCGGCGTCCACGACGGTGGTGGCGAGCCCGGTGATGCCGAGCTCGTCGAGCCAGCTCGCCAGCGGCCGCAGCTGAAGCGGGTCGGCGGGCCGTACCCGCAGCGTCCGCCCGCCGACCCGGGCCTTCAGCTCCTCGATGCCGCCGCCGGCGATGACCTTGCCCCGGTCGACGACGGTCAGCTCGGAGGCGAGCTGCTCGGCCTCCTCCATGTACTGGGTGGTCAGGAGCACGGTGACCCCGTCCCCGACCATCGCCTTGACCTCGGTCCACACCTCGTTGCGGGTGCGCGGGTCGAGCCCGGTGGTCGGCTCGTCCAGGAACAGCACCTGCGGCCGGCCGATCATCGACGCGGCGAGGTCGAGCCGGCGCCGCATACCGCCGGAGTACGTGCTGGCGGGCCGCTTGGCGGCGTCCGTCAGCGAGAACCGCTCCAGCAGCTCGTCGGCCCGGATCCGGGCCTCCTTGCGGGGCAGGTCGAGCAGCCGCCCTATGAGGTACAGGTTTTCCCACCCGGGGAGCTTCTCGTCCACGGAGGCGTACTGGCCGGTGAGCCCGATCACCCGGCGCAGCTGCCGGGGCTGGCGTGCGACGTCGTAGCCGGCGACGGTCGCCTGCCCGTCGTCGGCGGCCAGCAGGGTGGACAGGATCCGCACGAGGGTCGTCTTCCCGGCGCCGTTCGGCCCGAGCACCCCCATCACGGTTCCGGCCCGTACATCGAGGTCGACGCCGTCCAGTGCCTTGGTCTCGCCGTAGTGCTTGACCAACCCCCGAACGGTTACAGCGCTTCCCGCGCCACTGGGGTTCTTGTCGATTCGCGTCATGACAGGAACTCTGCCGACCCCCACCGACAAACCACCGACAGGACGCCGACAGCACCGACATCCTCCCGACAGTCACCGGCGCGAAAGAGCGCAGCCCGCCGACGGGGGAAGATCGGCGGGCTGCGGTGGTGCGGAAATGGCTCAGTGGACGCTGTGCTCGTCCAGCGGGAACGTTCCGCCGACGACGTCCTCGGCGAAGGCCTTCGCCGCGTCGCCCATGACCTCACGCAGGTTCGCGTACTGCTTGACGAACTTCGGCACCCGGCCTCCGGTCAGCCCGAGCATGTCGGTCCACACCAGTACCTGGGCGTCGGTCTCCGGCCCCGCGCCGATGCCGACGGTCGGGATGTGCAGCACCCGGGTGACCTCGGCGGCCAGCTCGGCCGGAACCAGCTCCAGCACCACCGCGAAAGCGCCCGCGTCCTGCACGGCCTTCGCGTCCCGCAGCAGCTGCTGGGCCGCCTCCTCGCCGCGTCCCTGCACGCGGTAGCCCATCGCGTTCACGGACTGCGGAGTCAGGCCGATGTGCGCCATGACCGGGATGCCGGACTCGACGAGGAGCTCGATCTGGCGGTGCGAGCGCTCACCGCCCTCCAGCTTCACGGCCCCGACCCCGGCCTCCTTGACCAGACGGGTCGCCGAGCGCAGTGCCTGCACCGGTCCCTCCTGGTAGGAGCCGAACGGCAGGTCGCCGACGATCAGCGCACGGCTGGTGCCCCGTACGACCGCCGCCGACAGCATGGTCATCTCGTCGAGGGTGACGGGCACGGTCGTCTCGTACCCCAGATGGCAGTTGCCCGCCGAGTCGCCCACCAGCATCACCGGGATCCCGGCCTCGTCGAAGACGGAGGCGGTCATCGCGTCGTAGGCGGTGAGCATGGGCCACTTCTCGCCGCGCTCCTTGGCGAGGCCGATGTCGCGAACGGTGATGCGGCGTGTGCCCTTGCCTCCGTACAGCGCCTTGCTGCCGTCGGGGGCATTCGTGTGGGCAGCCGAAAGCTGCGTCATTGCAACGGCTCCTTACGTCATCTCGAGGCGCCCTCACGGCGTCCCCGGACCACCACCCATGGTGGCACTTCGTGCCAGGGAGGGCCAGAGCGCCCCCTGTGGGTAAAGCCTCAGTAAGAAAAACGGTAAGAGGAATCGATACGAGACGGTCTCGTATCGGAAGTGTCCTACGCTCGACGCCATGACTACTCCTGCCGTCCCCACCGCTCCGCGGATACCGGAAGCGGTGCACCGGCGTCGTTGGGCGATCCTCGGTGTCCTGATGCTGAGCCTGCTGATCGTGGTGCTCGACAACTCGATCCTGAACGTCGCGATCAAGACGATCTCGACACCCGCCCCGACCGGCCTCGGCGCCACCCAGAGCGAGCTGGAGTGGGCGATCAACTCCTACACGCTCGTCTTCGCGGGACTGCTGTTCACCGCCGGTCTCCTCGGTGACCGGCTGGGCCGCAAGAAGGTCCTGCTCGGCGGGCTCGCCGTCTTCGGGATCGGCTCCGCGCTCGCCGCGGAATCCGGCTCGCCGGCCCAGCTCATCGCGTTCCGCGCGCTGATGGCCGTCGGCGCCGCCTTCGTGATGCCCGCGACCCTCGCCGTCCTGATGAACGTCTTCGAGCGTGAGGAGCAGCCCAAGGCGATCGGCATCTGGGCGGGCGGTGTCGGGCTCGCGATCGCCATCGGCCCCATCACCGGCGGCCTGCTGCTCGACCACTTCTGGTGGGGCTCGGTCTTCCTCATCAACGTGCCGATCGTGCTGATCGCGTTCGGGCTGATGCTGTGGCTGGTGCCCGAGTCGCGTGACCCGAACCCCGGCCGCGTCGACCTCGTCGGCGTCGTCCTGTCGGTCGTCGGCCTGGTCCTGCTCGTCTACGGCATCATCAAGGGCGGCGAACTGGCCGACTTCACGGACCCGACCGTGCTGGCGACCATAGCGGCCGGCCTGCTCGTCCTCGTCGCGTTCGTGGTGTACGAGAAGCGCAGCGACCATCCGTCCGTCGACATGGACTACTTCAAGAACAAGGTGTTCTCGGCCGCGATGGCCGTCATCACGCTGGTCTTCTTCGCGCTGATGGGCGTCACCTTCTTCTCGGTCTTCTACACCCAGAGCGTGCGCGGCTACTCGCCGCTGCAGTCCGGTCTGCTCCTGCTGCCGCTGGCCGCCGCCCAGCTGATCTTCGCGCCGCGTGCCCGGCTGGTCGTCGACCGTTTCGGGGTCCGGGTCACGACCACCGGGGCGATGGTCGTCCTCGCGGCGACCCTGGTCGCCTTCGCCACGCTGGACGCCGACACCCCGATCTGGCTCCTGGAGATCGTCTTCTTCTGCATGGGCGCCGGAATGGCCCACGTCATGACCCCCACCAGCGTCGTCATCATGCAGGCGCTGCCCCGGGAGAAGGCCGGCTCCGCCTCCGCGCTCAGCAACACCTTCCGTCAGCTCGGCGGCGCGCTCGGCATCGCCGTACTCGGCTCGGTGCTGTCGGCGTCGTACCGCAACGGCATCGAGGGGCACCTCGGCACGCTGCCGGCGGCCCTGCGCGACACCGCGGGCGAGTCCATCGAGGCGACGCTCGGGATCGCCGCGAAACTCGGCGACCAGGGCAAGGTGCTGGTGGCCCCCGCCAACGACGCCTTCCTGCACGCCATGCACATCACCGCCCTGTGCGGGGCCGGGGTCGCGGCCGTGGGCGCGGTCGTGGTGGCCGTGTTCCTGCCGGGCAGGCCGAAGCCCGCGCCGCAGGACGCGGCGGAGGAGGGGGAGTTGATGCGGACGAAGCCGTAGGGGACGGTGGTCGGGGCGGCCGGGAACAGTCGCCCCACCCGCTCTCTGGGCGACAATTCCCCCACTGCGACGAAAGGATCGAACACGTGAGCCTCGGCGACAGGGGGACCACCGTCACGGCGACCGGCGTGAGCGGGGAGCAGCCCGTCCGGGGGCGGCCCCGCAGCGAGGCCGTCGAACGGGCCATCATCGAGGGCACGATGAAGCTGCTGGAGGACGGGGTCTCGCTCGCCGAGATCTCCATCGAGCGCATCGCCCGTACCGCCGGCGTCGGCAAGGCCGCCATCTACCGCCGGTGGAGCGGCAAGGAGGAACTCTTCGTCGACGTGCTGCGCGCCGCCGAACCGCAGGACCCCGAACTCCCCGGCACCTCCATGCGCGACGACCTGGTCGTGCTTCTCGAGGCGCTGCGGCGGCGGGGTCTCGCCAACCGTTCCTCGGCGATCCTGCACAACGTCCACGCCCAGATGAAGAGCAGCCCGAAGATCTGGGCGGCGTATCACAACACGGCGATAGAACCCCGGCGCAGGATGGCCGTCGAGGTCCTGCGCCGGGGTCAGGAGAACGGCGAACTGCGCGCCGACCTGGATGTGGAACTGGTGAACGACATCTTCGTGGGCCCCATGCTCGTCCGCGCGATCATGCGTCCCGACGCCGACCTCCCCGACGACCTCCCCGCGCGCATCGTCGACACGCTGCTCGCCGGGCTACGCCCCGTCAGTTCCTCGACGCGGTAGCCCCAATGTGCGCGTTTCGTCACAGACCGGGCCCTGTCGCCCGGGGCCGGAACCCGCGGGACCGCACCGGTCGTCCTCGTGCCCGTACGGCCGTCACGGGACGGCGAGATCAAAGCCGATCATCCCCTAGGGTCGTACCCGGGGGAACGGACGGTGTGCAAGGCAGGCAGTGAGGCGACGGTATGGCGCAGCAGGCGTACATGACGGAGACGGACGACAACGGAGGCTCGGGTCCCGAGCCTCGGGGCGTTCGGCTCCGGCGCCTGATCGGCACCCTGTTCGGTCGGATCGGCGCGGGCTGGCGAGGTGATCCGCGCATCTGGCGGCGGGGTCTGGTCCTCACCGGGTTCGCGCTGGCGTTCTCCCTGGTGATGGGGCTGCATTCGCGCATCCCCAACCGCTACGGCAACCTCGGCAGTCTCACGGAGACGTTCCTGCCCTGGATCGGTGTGTTCGTGCCGGTGCTGCTGGTGCTGGCGCTGGTGCGCAAGTCGGCGATCGCGTTGATCGCCGTCGTCCTTCCGGCCGTGGTCTGGCTGAACCTCTTCGGCGGACTTCTCGTCGACCGGACCGGCAGCGGCGGCGACCTCACCGTCGCCACCCACAACGTCAACGCCGACAACCCGGACCCGGCCGGCACCGCCCGTGACGTGGCCGCGTCCGAGGCCGATGTGCTGGCCCTGGAGGAGCTGACCGCCACGGCGGTGCCGGTGTACGAGAAGGCGCTGGCGGCGACGTACAAGTACCACTCGGTGCAGGGCACGGTCGGCCTGTGGAGCAGGTACCCGCTGAGCGCGGTGAAGCCGGTCGACATCAAGCTGGGCTGGACGCGCGCGATGCGGGCGACGGTCACGGCGCCGGAAGGACAGGTCGCCGTCTACGTCGCCCACCTGCCGTCGGTGCGGGTGAAGCTCCAGGCCGGGTTCACCGCCCGCCAGCGCGACAAGAGCGCTGACGCGCTGGGCGAGGCGATCGCCGACGAGAAGCTGACCCGGGTGGTCCTGCTCGGCGACCTCAACGGCACCATGAACGACCGCTCGCTCAACGCCGTGACCTCCCAGATGCGCTCCACGCAGGGTGCGGCGGGCAGCGGCTTCGGCTTCAGCTGGCCCGCGTCGTTCCCGATGGCGCGGATCGACCAGATCATGGTGAAGGGCGTGGAGCCGGTCACCTCCTGGACGCTGCCGCAGACGGGCAGCGACCATCTGCCGGTGGCGGCGCGTGTGAAGGTCACCACACCTTAATCAGGGGGTCACCCGTTGGAATAGCGGGCCGGGGAGACTTTGTTCCGTAGTTGAACATACGACACGTATGCTGAACGGAACCCACTCTCCCTGAAAGGCAAGTTCTCCATGCCCCTGGCCCTGCTCGCCCTGGCCGTGGGTGCCTTCGGAATCGGCACCACGGAGTTCGTGATGATGGGCCTGCTGCCCGATGTCGCGGACGACCTGCATGTCTCGATCCCGACGGCCGGACATCTGGTCTCGTCGTACGCGCTCGGCGTCGTCATCGGCGCGCCGCTGCTGGCCGCGGTCACGGCACGGATGTCCCGCCGGACCGTCCTGATCTCCCTGATGGGCCTGTTCGTCGTGGGCAACGCCCTGTCGGCCTTCGCCCCCGGCTACGACTCGCTGCTGGCCGCCCGCTTCCTCAGCGGCCTCCCGCACGGCGCGTTCTTCGGCGTCGGCGCGGTGGTGGCCACCAACATGGTCGCCCCGGAACGCAAGGCCCGCTCGGTGTCGCTGATGTTCCTCGGTCTGACCGTCGCCAACATCGCGGGTGTCCCCGTCGCCACCCTCATGGGCCAGCAACTCGGCTGGCGCGCGACCTTCCTCGGCGTCAGCGTGATCGGCCTGGCGGCGATCGCCTCCCTGGCCCTGCTGATCCCGCGCGACCACGCCCACGCGCCCGCCGTCGGGCTGCGCCGCGAGCTGGCGGCCCTGCGCTCGCTGCCGGTGTGGCTGGCCCTCGGCACGACGGTGGCCGGCTTCGGCGCCCTGTTCTCCGCCTACAGCTACATCACCCCGATGCTGACGGACTCCGCCGGCTACGCCGACTCCAGCGTGACGCTGCTGCTCGCGCTGTTCGGTGTCGGCGCGACGATCGGCAACCTGCTGGGCGGGCGGCTCGCCGACCACGCGATGCGCCCGACCCTGTTCGGCGGCCTGACCTCCCTGGTGATCGTCCTGGCCCTGTTCCCGCTGCTGATGACGACCGCGTGGGGCGGCGCGCTGGCCGTGGTCCTGCTGGGCGTGGCGGCCTTCGTGACCGGTTCGCCGCTCAACCTGATGGTGATGGAGAAGGCGGCCGCGGGCCCGTCGCTGGCCTCCTCCGCCAACCAGGCCGCGTTCAACATGGCCAACGCCGGCGGCGCCTGGCTCGGCGGCCTGGCCCTCACGGCCGGCCTCGGCGTGACCTCGCCCGCGCTGGCGGGAGCGGTACTGGCGGCCCTGGGCCTGGTCGTGGCAGGCGTCGCGGCCGCGGTCGACGCCCGCCGGGCCCCGCAGACCACCGGCCGAGAGCGCGTCGTCGCGACACACGTGCCGCGGACCGTCGAGGCGGGGGTCCGTCACTGACGTCCCTCCGGGGGTGAGAGGCGGTGGCCCGCGACGCGCGGGCCACCGCCTCTCAGGTTTCCGGCCGGGCCAGGCGGCCGAGCAGGGCCGTCACGTCGTCGCGGGACACCGGCTGGAAGAACAGCGCGTCGGCCTGCTCGACCGCGGCGATCGCGCGCGGGGCCAGGTCGGCGCCCGTGTCGGTGACGCGCAGCCGCTTGGCGCGGGTGTCGGCCGGGTCGACCTCACGCTCGATGAGCCCTTTGTGTTCCAGGGTGCGCAGCACCTGGGAGGTCATCTTGACGTCCGTGCCGGCCTGCCGCGCGAGGGTCAGCTGGTTGGGGCGCTCGCCCTGCGCGTTGAGCCACCAGGCGCAGGCGAGCAGCACGAACTGCACGTGGGTGAGATCCAGTGGGGCCAGGGCGGCGGCGATCTCGCGCTGCCAGCGCAGGGTGGTGTGCCACAGCAGGAATCCGGGGCTTTCGCCGGGGCTGAGGGCCATCAGCGCTGAGCCAGTCCGACCAGCGTGGCCATGGTGTCGGGCCAGTCGGCGGTGACGGCCGGGCCGATCTGCGGGCCGGCCTCCGCCGCGCCGGTGCCGGTGATCTCCATCCGGTACACCACCCGGACCCGGCTCGGGTCGATCCGGTCGATCCGGTGGACGGTGCGCAGCAGCAGGTCGCCGAAGCGGGCCTCGTCGACGAACCGGTCGCCTTCGACGGCCTCGGCGACGCGCAGCACGATCGCGTCGTCCCCGGGCGGCGTCATGGTGATCTGCGCGCCCGCCGCGAACGGGCCGTCGATCTCGATCTTCTCGATCTCCGCGTTCCAGATCCCCCAGTTCGGCACATCGGCCCAGAGCCGCCAGATCGCCTCGGGCGTGGCGCCGGTCTCGATGCTGTGCTCGTACTCCCACATGCGGGCCCCCTCGTCCAGATGATGTATCCGTAGATTATCTGCGCGCAGACTAAATGTCGAGTGGGCGGCGACGATCGCCCCGGTGGGTGCCCGCGCGGAGGGGCCCTGGCGGGTGGCCTGGTGGGTGCCCTTGTGGGTGACGGGGTGGTCGGCGGGGCCGCCGGAGTACGTACGTCGCCGCGCAGGACACGCGCCTGCCGACCGGCGGCGGCCACGAGCTCGGGGTCACGCCGCCGGCCCGGCACCGGCAGTGGCGGCCGGGACCCGAGCGCGCCTGCCGCTTGGCGTCGGCCACAAGCTCGGGTCGACGCCGTCCGCCCGCCCGGCGGCGGCCGGAACCCGGGCGGACGGCGTGACGGCCGTTCGCCCGCCCGGCAGCGGCGGTCGGAACCCGGGCTGACGATCGCCCGCCCCGCGCCGCCTCGCCCCGCCCCGCCCCGCCCCGCGCCGCGCCGCCCCGCCCCGCCCCGCCCTGCCTCGCCTCGCCTCGCCTCGCCTCGCCTCGCCTCGCCTCGCCTCGCCCCGCGCCGCGTACGTCAGGACGGTCGGCCGGTGTCACACCTGATGCGGGCGGCGATCGCTCGCGCGCAGTCCAGGGACTCGGTGTGGGTGGTGTCCACCTCCAGGTCGTAATCGACGCCCTGGTGGACCAGGTCCGCCTGGGAGGCGGCCATGCCCGGGACCCGGTCCCCGCGGGCGAGTTCGCGGCCCGCGGCGACCGCGCTCTCGCATCTGACGCCCACCCAGAGCACGTCCAGTCCGGCGAGGGCCCGCCGCCACTCCTGCCGGGACGCGGCTCCGCCGAGGAAGACGTCGTCGATGACGACCCGGGCGCCCGCGCGGACGGTCGCGGCGACCCCCTCCCGCCACGCCGTCTGGAGCGTCCGGAACTCCGGCCCGACACTCACCCCGCCGTCCGCGGTGAACGCGATGCCCGCGGCCGAGGTCCGCAGGGACGCGGGCATGGCTTCGAGCAGCGCGTCGACCCCGACGGCGAGCCACGGATCCGGCAGGACCGCCTGGAGACACCGGACGATCCCGGACTTGCCCGAGCTGGAGCCGCCGTTCAGCACGATCACCTGAGTTGTCACCGCGCCACAGTAGGGGCGCCGCGCACCTGGGCCGAAACGTATTTCGGAGCGCGGGGAGGGGCGGCCGTCAGACCGACTCGCGCCAGCCGTTCGTGATCGGCAGACGGCGGTCCTTGCCGAAGCCCTTCGCCGAGATCTTCGTGCCCGGCGGGTACTGGCGCCGCTTGTACTCGGCGGTGTCCACCATGCGGAGGGTCTTGACGACCAGCTCACGGTCGTAGCCCGCCGCGACGATCGCGTCCGCGCCCTGGTCCCGGTCGACGTACAGCTCGAGGATCGCGTCCAGGACGGGGTAGTCCGGGAGCGAGTCGGTGTCGACCTGGCCGGGGCGCAGCTCCGCGCTCGGCGGCTTGGAGATCGAGTTCTCGGGGATCGGCGGGGTCTGGCCCCGCTCCGCCGCGGCGCGGTTGCGCCACTCCGCGAGCCGGAAGATCCACGTCTTGTAGACGTCCTTGATGGGGCCGTACGCGCCGACCGAGTCGCCGTACAGGGTCGAGTAGCCGACCGCCAGCTCCGACTTGTTGCCGGGGGCGAGGACGATGTGGCCCTCCTGGTTGGAGACGGCCATCAACAGGGTTCCGCGCAGCCGCGACTGGAGGTTCTCCTCCGCCAGGCCCGTCAGGCCGAGCGAGCCCATGTACGCGTCGAACATCGGCTCGATCGGGACCGTGCGGAAGTTCAGGCCGGTCCGGCGCGCCAGCTCCGCCGCGTCGCCCTTCGAGTGCTCGGAGGAGTACTTCGACGGCATCGACACGCCGTACACGTTCTGTGCGCCCACCGCGTCGCACGCGATCGCCGCGACGAGCGCCGAGTCGATACCGCCGGACAGACCGATGAGCACCGACCGGAAGCCGTTCTTCGCGACGTACGCCCGCAGGCCCACGACCAGCGCCGAGTAGATCTCCTCGGCGTCGTCCAGCCGCTCCGCGTACCCGCCGCTCAGCTCGGGCTCGTACGCCGGGACGGGGTCCTGCGACACCACGACGCGGTCGATGCGCAGACCGTCGTCCACGACACCCGTCGGAGCGTCGGCGGAGGCCGCGGGCAGGTCGAGGTCCAGGACCACGCACCCTTCGGAGAACTGCGGCGCCCGCGCCACGACCTCGCCGTCGCGGTCGACGACGATCGAGTCGCCGTCGAAGACCAGTTCGTCCTGGCCGCCGATCATCGCGAGGTAGGCGGTGGTGCAGCCGGCCTCCTGGGCCCGCTTGCGGACCAGCTCCAGACGGGTGTCGTCCTTGTCGCGCTCGTAGGGGGAGGCGTTGATGGACAGCAGCAGACCGGCCTCGGCGGAGCGCGCCGCGGGGACCCGGCCGCCGTCCTGCCAGAGGTCCTCGCAGATCGCGAGGGCCACGTCGACGCCACGCACCCGCAGCACCGGCATGGTGTCGCCCGGCACGAAGTAGCGGAACTCGTCGAAGACGCCGTAGTTCGGGAGGTGGTGCTTGGCGAAGGTCAGGATCACCTCGCCGTTGTGCAGCACCGCGGCCGCGTTGCGCGGCGAGCCGGCCGGGCGGCCGAACTTCGGCCGGCCGCCCTCGGACCGGTCGAGGTAGCCGACGACCACCGGCAGTTCGCCGAAGCCCTCGTCGGCGAGGCGGACGGCGAGTTCGCGCAGGGCCGTGCGGGAGGCCTCGACGAACGAGGAGCGCAGGGCGAGGTCCTCGACGGGGTACCCGGTGAGCGCCATCTCCGGGAACGCCACGAGATGCGCTCCCTGCTCGGCGGAGTGCCGGGTCCAGCGGAGGATCGTTTCGGTGTTGCCGACGAGGTCGCCGACGCGCGAGTCGATCTGGTTCAGAGCGAGACGAAGTTGAGGCACGCGCATCAGTGTAATCGTCAATGCGACGCGATGGGGGGCGCGGGGTGTCGGATACCCCACGCCCCCCACGCCCCCTCCGCGTCCGGCGGGCGCACGGCACGCGGACGACCTGCTCAGCGTCGGCGGTACGACTCCACGTAACCGTTTGCGGGCGTACCCACGCCGGTGACGTCGTCGTAGCCCTTCACGGCGGACAGCGAGCTGTCCTTGCCGAGGCTGCGGACGGAGGTCAGCAGCCCGTCCGTCGCGTCGTAGCTGTTGGCGAAGTCGACGCGCGCGACCGCGAGCCCGGACCCGGTCGGGTTGTCCGTGACGTCGTGGTAGACCCGCGAGCCGTACTTGGAGTAGATCGTCGGGTTGGCGAAGCCGATCGCCTTGCCGCCGCGCGCCTCCTGGCCCAGGGCCTGCACGGCCGCGATGACCGGCGCGGCCAGCGAGGTGCCGCCGATGCGGTACTCGCTGTACTGCTCGGTCCCGTCCGGGAAGGTCTGGGTCTGGCCCACCCTGAAGCCGGTGTTCGGGTCGGCGATCGCCGAGATGTCCGGGACGACGCGGTTGCCGGCGGCGCTGTTGGCCGTGGCGAGCGCCTTCGGGACGACACCCTTCTGGTAGTACGGCTCGGCGACGGTCTTGCTCGTGCCGCCGCCCGCACCCGAGGTGTACGCGCCCGGGAAGTCCGTCCAGCTCTTGCCGTCGGCCGACAGCGAGGCCTTGTCGGTGCCCCAGCCGGTCTCCCACAGGTACTTGTCGTTCTTGCCGACCGCCAGCGAGGTACCGCCGACCGCCGTCACCCACGCGGAGTTGGCCGGGGTGTCGACCTGCTTCGTGCCGGTGTTGGCGACCTCGTCGCCGTTGTCGCCGGAGGAGAAGTAGAAACCGATTCCCTCGACCGCGCCGAACTGGAAGACCTGGTCGTAGGCGGCCGCGAGGTCCGGCGTCTGGTTGGCCTCGATGTCGCCCCACGAGTTGGAGACGATGTCGGCCAGGTGGTTGTCGACGATCTTGCTGAGCGAGTCGAGCAGATCGTCGTCGTAGCAGGACGCGGCGCCCACGTACGTGACGTTCGCGGCCGGTGCGACCGCGTGCACGGCCTCGACGTCGAGGGTCTCCTCGCCGTACCAGCCGGCCGCCCCGCACTCCTCGGTCCGGGTGTAGTCCGACGGCAGCACCTGGGTCAGCTGCCCGGTCTTCCAGCGCGCGTCGCCGTGCGCCTTCGCGTAGGTGGCCGCGTCGTAGGCGATCGTCGGCGAGGCGTACGCGTCGGTGATGGCGATGCGCACCCCCTTGCCGGTGTAGCCGCCCGCGCCGTACGCGGCCCGCAGCTGCTTGCCGGTGTACCCCTGCACGGCGTACGGGATCTTCTTGCCGTACGCCGAGGGAAGGGTGCTCGCGGTGTTGGAGCCGTAGTACGAGGAGAACGGCCCGGAGTTCTTGAACACCGCGTCCGGCGGCGGGAGCTGGTCCTTGGACGCGGCCTTGTGCGGTGCGTTGTCCAGGCCGGTGACGGTCAGGACGGCGCCGTCCAGGCTCGCGGGAGCCGAGGCCGACTTCGACGGCGCGCGGTAAGTCCGGCTGCCCTTGGTGTAGTTGTGCAGCTGGGTGCCGAACGCCTTCTCGACGGCTGCCACCTCACCGCTGACCGAGACATAGTGCCGGGTCGTGCCGGTGATCTTCAGACCGGCCGCCGTCAGCCACGACCTGACCGCGGCCACCTGGGCCTCGGTCGCGCCGAAGCGGGCCTGGGACTGCTCGGCGGAGAGGTACTTGCCGTAGGCGGGCGAGGCGGGGTCGGACACGGCCTTCGCGTACGCGGCGAGGCCGGCGGCGTCCCGTCCCGCGAGGTAGACGCGGGCGGAGACCTGGGCGCTGTCCGAGGTCGAGCCCTTGTCCGCCTTCGCCGTGGCCCACGCGGGCTTGGTCCCGGCCAGCGTGTCACGGGTCGGGCCGTCCGCGGCGTGCGCGGCGGGTATGCCGAGCGCCAGCGCGCCGGCGATCATGGGCAGTGTCGCTGCCATGCTCGCTCCGGCGCGCAGCGCGGCGCGGTTGGATCTCATAGGACCCCCTGTATGTGGTTCGACGCGAGTGGATCACTCGGCGTGCTGGCCACTCTTGCGATGAACCGTTCATGCCAGGGGAATGCGAACACCAAGAAGCGCCCAAGTGACCGCTTGCTGGGCTGATTTGACGGATACGTCCGTGAAATCGAGGGAAAACCCTATGGGTTGGTCCCCCGTGAGTCGGCCGAGTCAGTCCTACGGCTTGGCTCCCCGGGCCTTCAGCAGGTCAGTCATCAGGCCGATCTCCGACTGCTGCGCCTCGACCATGCCCCGCGCGAGCCGCTTCTCCACACCGACCGTGCACTTGTCCACACAGCCCTCGGCCATGTGGATACCGCCCTCGTGGTGCGCGGTCATCAGCTGCAGGAAGAGCACCTCGGCAGCCTTGCCGTTCAGCGTCCCGAGCTTTTGCAGCTCGGTGTTGGTCGCCATGCCCGGCATCAGCGCGCCGTCCTCGCCGTCGGCCATGTCGCCCATGCCCATCCAGCTCATCGGCGCCTTCGACGACACCTTCGGCAGCCCCCACAGATCGAGCCAGCCCAGCAGCATGCCGCGCTGGTTGGCCTGCGTCTGCGCGATGTCGTAGGCGAGCCGCCGGACGTCCTCGTCGGTCGTCCGGTCCCGCACGATGTACGACATCTCGACGGCCTGCTGGTGGTGCACCGCCATGTCCCGGGCGAACCCGGCGTCGGCGGAGTCGGCGGTGGGCGGTGCGGTGTCCGCCGAGCCGTCCTCGGCGACGGAGTAGGTGATGGCCCCCGCGGCGACGAGCACTCCGGCCACGGCCACCGCCACTCCCGCGTACCTCACTTCGACAGACCACCCGTGCAGGCGGCGCCCGGCTCGGGCGTCTGCTCGCCCTGCACGAACTTCTCGAGGAACGTGTCCACGTTCGCGTCGCTCGCGCTCGTCACCGTGCGCTGGTGCCCCCACGCGGTGAGCATGATCGGGTCGGCCTGGGCGTCGTCCGGGCTCATGAGCGTGTAGGGCGTCTTCTTGACCTTGGCGGCGAGGGCGTCGACGTCGGCCTTGCTCGCCTTGCTGTTGTACGTCACCCAGACCGCGCCGTGCTCGAGCGAGTGCACGGCGTTCATGTTGTCGAGGGCCTTGGTGTAGACGTCCCCGTTGCAGTTCATCCAGACCTGGTTGTGGTCCCCGCCGACGGGGGGCTCGGTCGGGTACTTCACGGTCTTGGTGACGTGGGTACGCCCGAGCGTGCCCTTCCACGTCTTGACCCCGTCCGCACCGGTGACGAAGTGCCCCGAGGCCGCCTTGCCGTCGGCGGCGGTGTCCTTGTCGTCGCCGGACTGCGACTTCACGACGAACACACCACCGGCGACCAGCGCGACCACGGCGACGACACTGCCGCCGATCACGAGAAACCGGTTACGCCGCTCACGGACCTGCTCGGCCCGCCGCATCTCCTCTATGCGCGCCTTGCGCGCCGCGCTGCCGGTTTTGTTGGCGGAACCCATGTGGCCTGTCCTTCTGGGGAAAAGGGGCGGGACGGTCGGGGTGTGCGAGTCCGCTGATCGTAATGGGGAGACGGGGAAAGTCGTAGACGGGTCACAGCCAAGAGAGGGGCGAGGGGGAGTGCGGGCGAATAATTTGAATCGGAGATGCGCATTATCTACGCTTCCTCCCATGCGGCTGTTGCGATCCACCGACCTGGCACTGCGCGTCCTCATGCGACTCGCGGTGGCGGGCGACACTCCGGAGGCGACCCCCACGACCCGTGACGTGGCGGCCGCCATGGAGGTCCCCTACACCCACGCGGCCAAGGTGGTCGCCGAGCTCCAGCACATGGGCCTGCTGGAGGCCCGGCGGGGTAGGGGCGGCGGCCTGGCCCTCACCGACCTGGGCCGCGCCACCTCCGTCGGCACGGTGGTCCGCGCCTTCGAGGGGGACGGCGACGTCGTCGACTGCGAGGGCGCCACCCCCTGCCCCCTGGCCTCGGCCTGCCGGCTGCGCGGCGCCCTGCGCCGGGCTCAGGAGGCGTTCTTCGCGTCCCTGGACCCGATCACGGTCGCCGACATCGTGGCGGAACCGACGGGCCCGCTGCTGCTGGGGATCTCGCGGCTCGCCTGATTCACGGGCGTCGCGCGGGCCGGCGCCGTGGGTCGGCGATGGTGCCGGGGCGCCGCGCACGTCGGAGCGGATCGCTGTCGCAGAGGCCCTGGCGTCGGCCCGTGACCGGAGGCGGATCCGTGTTCCCACCCCACGTCAGCCGCGGTTTCCGGGTCCCGCCTGCCCCATCCTTCACGCTTCCCCCCTGCCAATGCGGTTGTCGCCACATCGCCGGGCCGGATTGGATGGCCCGATGGAACGCATCGAAGCAGAGCTGTTCACCGCCGGCGGCAACAACGCCGTAGTCCGCCTGCCCGGCCGACGCTTCCCCGGGGTTCTGGTGCAGGGCGACTCCCTGTACATCCTCCGCACCGACATGGCGGAGCTGGTGGAGGCGTGCGACCGCGGTGACCTGGGCGACGCCCGCGACGCCGCCGGGCTTCTCCTGGCCGGCCTCGACGCCCTGCTGGAGCGCTACGGCGCCGCGTTGGACGAGCACGAGATACCGCGGCCGTACTGAGCCGGGCCGGCCGCCCGTGCCGTTCCCCTGGCCGTTCCCCGCCCGACGACTCCCCTGGCCGTTCCCCGCCCGACGACGCGATCCCGGGCTCGCCGCGGTCCGGGAGCAGCCGGGCCGCGGCGAGGGTGGGACGAGGGTGGAGCGGGGTGCGGGGCAGGGCGTAGGACGGGTCGTCCGGGCGGGCTCAGGTCCCGGAGATGGTGATGGCCAGGTCCGTGATGTTCAGGGGGAACTGGCCGATGGCCGTCGTGTCGCCGGTGAGGACGTCGACGCCGTACAGCGAGGGCGTGCTCGCGCCGTACGGCGTGAGCGTGGCGAAGGCCGCGTACGAGGTGGTCTTGCCGTTGGTCAGGTAGCTGAAGATGTCCAGGCCCGCGTTGAGACCGGCGTCGAAGCCGAGCAGACCGGTCGTGACGAGGTTGCCCTCGTTGGGCGGAGACTGGATGACGACCTGGTCGTTGAGCGTGTCGACGTCGATCAAGGTCGTCCCCGTGGACCCGACCAGGTCGTTGTTGGTGTACCCGGCGGCGGTCACGCCCTGCACCGCCGTGGTGGCCGGCGGGATGTTCAGTGCGGTGTCGGCGGCCGTGGTGTGGTCATTGAGGTTGTGCCGCAGGTTCTGGCCGTAGTCGCTGATCACCCGGAGCCGGTCGGCCGCCGGGTTGAAGTCGATGTCGAAGGTCGTGCCGTAGAGCGCGACCTGGAGCTGCGAGACCTTGGTGACGACGACGTCGGCGGTGGCCGGCGGGGTCTTGATCGTGTAGATGCCGCCCTTGTCGCCGAGGCCGTACAGGAGGCCGTTCTGCACCCGGTGGTCGATCCCGAGCAGTTTGGTGTCGCCGCTGAGGCCGGTGACGAGCCGGACCCAGTCGAGCACCTGCGGCTTGTCGGTGGTGAACGTGGCCATCAGCGTGCCGTCCCCGGTGATCCCGAAGGCCCGCAGGCTGGGGACGGCGGAGGCGGCGGAGCCGGAGCCGGGTGCGCCGACCATGAGGGCGGTCGCCGCGGAAATCATGGCGACGGTCGCCGCCAATCTCTTTCTGGTCCCTGTTCTCACTGTTGTCTTCCTCCCGTTCGAAAGAACGTCATTTCCTCGCACCGCACCGCAGTGGAATGGCAGCGAAAGGGCAGCGCTTCAGGCGTCCTGGACGTCGCTGAACAGCGAGGGAATGCGTTGACCGCGTTGGATGCGTCGGTTGCGCCGGTTGCGCCGGTTGTGTCGACCGACGTGTCGAGCCGTTCGCCGCACCGAAGTGATCCCCCGTGGGCGGCTGCGCGGTTCCCATTAAGCCCAGGCCGCGGCGGCCTCACAAGCGGATCCGGCGACAAGTACGCCCTGATCGAGGAACTTTGCGCGGGATGACAAACGCGACGTCGGCACATCCTTCATCAATTCACCCGGATTGATAAACCCCCGTCCGGATTTCGTCTGTCGACGCTCACGACCGCGATGGCATGCTCACGCTCATGGGGAGTCTCTTCGGTGAGCTGGCCCGGCAGGCGACGGCCAACGCGCGCCGCGAGGTGGAGACTTATGTGCGCGAGATTCCGGAGCTCGGATCCCTCGACGTGAACTCCCGGGCCAGGGCGGAGACGCTGGAGTACGCGGTGTGGTTCAGGCATCGCACGGTGGAACTCGCGCCGGAGAACGGCGGGTTGACCGAGGACGACCTCGGCTACATCACGTCGATGGGTGCGGCACGGGCCGGGTCGGGGATGTCGCTGGAGTCGCGGCAGCGGGTGCTGCGCGTGCACACCGCGCTCATGCTGCGCGAGATCAACGAGGCGACGGAAGCCCAGCGCGGCGGCCATGTCGAGGAACTCATGCGGATCATGAGCTGGTTCGCCCCCCAGGGCGAGCGCGGCATCGGCGCCTACCGCGAGGGCTTCGTGACGGTGATGCGGCACCAGGTGCCCTACGTCGAACAAGTCGCCCTGCTGGCACGGTCGTTGCTGGCCGCGGACCCCGCCGCGGAGGAGCTCGCCCTGGTCGCGGGCATGGAACTGGCCGACCACTACGCGGTGACGGTGATCCGGGTGCCGGACCGCCCGGCCGGCGATCGCGACCTGGAGAACGAGATCGAGGCGCTGGTGAAGACGCACGGGGTGCCGGCCACCTGGTGCCCGGAGCGCGGCGGCGGAGGCGGCGGGCGCGGGGGCGGTGAACTGATCGTTTTGGTTCCCCGGGCCGCCGGGCCCGCCCGGCGGCACGCCGCGCCCGACCTCGTGCCGGATCCCGTACCGGACCTTGTCCCGGACCTCGTCCCGAATGTCGTCCCGAATGTCGTTCCGGACCTCGTTCCGGACCTCGTCCCGGATCTCTTGCGGGACCTCCTGCAGGACTTCGCCCAGGCTCTCGGTCGCCCCTGCGCCGCCGGTACCGCCTGCGCGGCGCGGTCCGAGCTGGCCGGTGCCCTCGACCGGGCCCGGCGGATCAGCAGGGCGGCTCCGCTGCGGCGGGCGTCGACGCGACTGCGGCCGCACACCCTCGCGGACGTCTTCGTCGAACTCACGGTCGCGGACGTGCCGTTCGTCGACGAATGGCTCCGAACGGTGGCCCGGAGCCTGCGACCGGGCCCGGACCTGCTCGTCACCCTCGACGCCTACTACCGCCACGACATGAACCGCGGCTCCGCGGCGACGGCCCTCAACGTCCACCCGCGCACCCTGGACTACCGCCTTCGCCGGGTGCGGGAACTCACCGGCATCGACCCGGGATCGACGCACGGCGTGCGCATCCTCAGTTCGGCCGTCACGCGGAGCCTGTCGCGGGCGTGGAGCTGAGCCGAGCCGGGAGGGTGCGGCGAGGGCGGGTCCGGGTGTCGTGCGGGCCCCTTCTCAGGCCCGAGCCAGCCACAGGTCCGGGCCGAACACCTCGTAGTGCACGTCCGCCGGGGCGACCCCCTTCTCGATCAGCTGCGCCCGCACCGCCCGCATGAACGGCAGCGGACCGCACAGGTACGCGCGCGTGCCCGGCGCGACGGAGACGTCCGTGAGGTCGGCCAGACCGGTCCGGGCGTGGGCCGGCGCCTCCCGCTCGTACCAGAGGTGCACGGACGCGTCCGGCAGCTTCGCCGCGTACGTCTCGTGGTCCGTGCGCAGGGCGTGGTCCGCGGGGGAGCGGTCGGCGTGGACGACCGTGACCGGCGCGTCGTGGCCGGTGGCGGCGAGGTGGGCCAGCATCGCCACGATCGGGGTGACGCCGATGCCGGCCGAGGCGAGGAGCAGGGGGGTGCCCGCGGCGTCGGCGAGGACGAGATCGCCGTACGGCTCGGAGAGCTCCAGCACGCTGCCCTCACGCACGCGCGCGTGGAGGTGGTTCGAGACCTCGCCCTCCGGTGTCGTCGCCCCGCCGGGCACCCGCTTGACGCTGATCCGGCGCACGTCGGCCCCCGGTGCGCCGGAGAGGCTGTACTGCCGTATCTGGCGTGCTCCGTCGGGCAGTTGCGTGCGGACGGACACGTACTGGCCGGCACGGAAGTCCCGTACGGGTGCGCCGTCGACCGGGCGCAGGCCGAAGGTGACGACGTCCTCGGTCTCCCGGACGCGTTCCACGACCTCCCACTCGCGCCAGGCGTCGCTCCCGCTCTCCTCGTACAGGCGGCGCTCGATCGCGATCAGCGCGTTCGCCATCAGCCAGTAGACCTCGTCCCAGGCCGCGGCGACCTCGGGGGTGACCGCCTCGCCCAGGACGTCGGCGATGGCGGCGAACAGGTGCTCGTGGACGACCTCGTACTGCTCGGGCGCGATGCCGAGGGAGGCGTGCTTGTGGGCGATACGGGTGAGCATCGCGTCGGGGCGGTCCTGCGGGCGGTCCTGCGCGGGCTGGACGAGACGCGTGGCGAAGGCGGCTATCGATCCGGCCAGAGCCTGGCGCTGGGTGCCCGCCGCCTGGTTGCCGCGGTTGAACAGGTCCCGGAGGAGTTCCGGATGCGCCGCGAAGAGGCCGGCGTAGAAGCGCTCGGTGATCTCACCGATGGCCGCGCCCACGGCGGGGAGGGTGGCGCGGACGGTGGCAGCGGACTGTTCGGACAGCATCGGGGCTCCTCAAAGCTCACTCGGTGTTCTGCTGTCCGGCACGCTAGTTAAACTTGCATCTGAGATGCAAATTAAATGGGCGTGGCGGGACGGAGGGGGTGGGGCATTACGGATGTCGGTGCGAGCAGGCAAGATGGGCAGCAGAGCAGTACGCCCGCCGGACGCGAGGCGGTACATCTGCCGGACGTGCGGCGTTCAGGCCCGGGTCGCTGAGGCGATCATGGTCGGCAACGCGCATGAAATGGTGTTGTGGTGTGATGCTCGGGTGCCCGACCGCCTCTCCGTGGGACGGGAAACAGGCGGCCTGACCAGCAAGGATGGGGAAGCGCAAGATGGACAAGCAGCAGGAGTTCGTGCTCCGGACGTTGGAGGAGCGCGACATCCGGTTCGTACGGCTGTGGTTCACGGACGTGCTGGGCTTCCTCAAGTCCGTCGCCGTGGCCCCGGCCGAGCTCGAACAGGCCTTCGATGAAGGCATCGGCTTCGACGGCTCCGCGATCGAGGGCTTCGCCCGGGTCTACGAGTCCGACATGATCGCCAAGCCGGATCCGTCCACCTTCCAGGTGTTGCCCTGGCGCGCGGAGGCCCCCGGTACCGCCCGGATGTTCTGCGACATCCTCATGCCGGACGGCTCGCCGTCCTTCGCGGACCCGAGGTACGTGCTGAAGCGCGCCCTGGCGCGCGCCTCCGACCTGGGCTTCACCTTCTACACCCACCCGGAGATCGAGTTCTTCCTGCTGAAGAACAAGCCGACCGACGGCTCCCGCCCGACCCCGGCCGACAACTCCGGCTACTTCGACCACACCCCGCAGAACGTGGGCCAGGACTTCCGGCGCCAGGCGATCACCATGCTCGAGTCGATGGGCATCTCGGTCGAGTTCTCCCACCACGAGGGCGCCCCCGGCCAGCAGGAGATCGACCTGCGCTACGCGGACGCGCTCTCCACGGCCGACAACATCATGACCTTCCGGCTGATCATGAAGCAGGTCGCGCTGGAGCAGGGCGTGCAGGCCACCTTCATGCCGAAGCCGTTCTCGGAGTACCCGGGCAGCGGAATGCACACGCACCTCTCCCTCTTCGAGGGTGACCGCAACGCGTTCTACGAGTCGGGCGCGGAGTACCAGCTCTCCAAGGTCGGCCGGTCCTTCATCGCCGGTCTGCTGAAGCACGCCGCCGAGATCGCCGCCGTCACCAACCAGTGGGTCAACTCCTACAAGCGCATCTGGGGCGGCTCCGAGCGCACGGCCGGCGCGGGCGGCGAGGCGCCGTCGTACATCTGCTGGGGCCACAACAACCGCTCCGCGCTGGTCCGCGTGCCGATGTACAAGCCCGGCAAGACGGGCTCCGCGCGCATCGAGGTCCGCTCCCTCGACTCCGGCACCAACCCGTACCTGGCCTACGCCATGCTCCTCGCGGCCGGCCTCAAGGGCGTCGAGGAGGGCTACGAGCTTCC
Source organism: Streptomyces sp. NBC_00016 (assembly GCF_045040885.1). NCBI lineage: Bacteria > Bacillati > Actinomycetota > Actinomycetes > Kitasatosporales > Streptomycetaceae > Streptomyces > Streptomyces sp. NBC_00016. The sequence goes on from NZ_CP108304.1 coordinate 6,990,365, forward strand.
GCCGGGCGCCGAGGACGACGTCTGGGCCCTGTCCGACGCCGAGCGCCGCGCGATGGGCATCGAGCCCCTCCCGCAGAACCTCGGCGAGGCCCTGAGCCTGATGGAGCGCAGCGACCTCGTCGCCGAGACCCTCGGCGAGCACGTCTTCGACTTCTTCCTGCGCAACAAGCGCCAGGAGTGGGAGGAGTACCGCAGCGAGGTCACCGCCTTCGAGCTGCGGAAGAACCTGCCGGTGCTGTAAGCGCAGGTCGGGGCGGGTTTCCCGCTGTGACGACACGTGGGGCCGACGGTCATGGACCGCCGGCCCCACGGCGTCCTACCGACTCCGGGCCGACTCCGGGCCGACTCCGGGCCGGCCCCGGGGCGGCCCGCAGGTGAGGCGGCCCCGCACCGCCCGGGACTCAGTGTGCGCGAAGTGCCCGGTGGGCGCCGTACGCCTCGATGAAGGCCTGGATCGACGGCAGGTCGTTCGCGAAGGACGTCGAGCGCCACTTCGTCTTTCTGCCGTCGCGATGGGCCAGGTCGATCCATACGGCGATGCTCACCGAGGAACTGTCGGAGAAGCTCTGTCCGTTCACCCGGAGCGTGATCCCGGCCAGATCGTGGAAGTCGACGATCGTCAGCGACTTGCCTTCGTTCGCGTACTCGACGGCGCCGTCAGGGGTGATGACCAGCAGCGGGTCCGGGTCGTGCGAGGTCCCGCGCAGGAACCCGGAGAGTTTCCCGCGCCTCTTGGTGAAGACGCGCCAGTCCGCAGGTACCGGACCCTGGCGTGCCTGCCGGAGGATCGCTCGTGGATCGGTCGGCATGACCCCGCACCCCGCCGGTGCCCTACGGGGCCGACAGTTTCGCCAGGACCTGGTGGAGCGGTTCCGTCTCCCGGCGGCGGTACTCCTGGATCGCCCAGCCGTTGCCGTCGGGGTCCTTGAAGTACATGAAGGTCGCTCCGTCCTGCGGTGCGAACTGCTGGGGTTCGCTGACCTCCAGGCCGCGGGCGGTCAGTTCCTCGTACGCCGCCTTCGCGTCCGTCACGCAGAGCTGCATGCCGTGGTAGGTGCCCGGCTGCGGGGTTCCCGTCGGCACCTGGAGGCCGTCGACCAGGGCGATCGAACAGCCGGAGCCGGGTGGGGTGAGCTGGACGATGCGTACGCCCTCCATGACCTCGCCGTCGAGGTCGACGTGGAAGCCGACCTTGTCGCGGTAGAACTCCTTGGCCCGGTCCACGTCGGACACCGGCAGCAGGATCACCTCTAGGGTCATGTCCATGGCTTGACTCCCTTGTCGCGGCCGTCGCTCTGTCTGTACAGAACCGAGGTCCCGCGGCACCGAAGTCCCGCGGAACCCGAAGTACCACAGAACCGGAAACCGCGCCGGGGCGCCACCGAAAGGCCCGGGTTACGCTCAGGTGCGTACGACCTTGATCCGAGGGAGGGCCGGGGATGATGGCGCCGGGGCGCAGGAGCAGCACCTTCACACGGCTGCTGCGGCACGGCTTCACCGACCCGTCCGCCGCCGAGCGGCTCCTGGACGGGCCCGAGCTGTCGCCGGTGCGCAACGACCCCTTTCTGCTGGAGGCGCTCGGCGCCACCGCCGATCCCGATCTCGCCCTGCACGGTCTCGTCCGGCTGCTGGAGGCCCAGCCCGGCCCCACCGCCCGTCGGGAGCTGCTCGACACGCTGATAGCGGCCAAGCCGCTGCGCGACCGGCTGCTGGGCGTGCTGGGGGCGTCCGCCGCCCTCGCCGACCACCTCGCCCGGCATCCGCGGGACTGGGAGGCGCTGGTCACGTACGAGCCGCGGGACCTGCATCCCGGGGTGGAGGAGTTCGAGCAGGGCCTGGCCGAGGCCACGGACCCCGTGTCGCTGCGCGTCGCCTACCGGCGCTGCCTGCTGTCCATCGCGGCGCGGGACGTCTGCGGGACGACCGATCTCGCCGAGACCGCCGCCGAGCTCGCCGATCTCGCCACCGCCACGCTGCGGGCCGCCCTGGGACTCGCCCGGGACGCCGCGCCCGACGACGCCGCGTTGTGCCGGCTGGCCGTCATCGCGATGGGCAAGTGTGGCGGGCACGAGCTGAACTACGTGTCCGACGTCGACGTGATCTTCGTGGGGGAGGCCGTCGACGGGGCCGACGAGGGCAAGGCACTGCGGGCCGCCGCCAAACTGGCCGCGCACCTGATGCGGATCTGTTCCGAGACCACCGTCGAGGGGTCCATCTGGCCCGTCGACGCCAATCTGCGGCCCGAGGGACGCAACGGGCCGCTGGTGCGGACGCTGTCCAGCCATCTCGCCTACTACCAGCGGTGGGCCAAGACCTGGGAGTTCCAGGCCCTGCTGAAGGCGCGGCCGGTGGCCGGCGACCTGGCACTGGGGGCCGAGTACGTCGCCGCCGTGGGGCCCCTGGTGTGGCAGGCCGCAGAGCGGGAGAACTTCGTCGTCGACGTGCAGAAGATGCGGCGGCGGGTCGTCGAGAACATCCCGGTCGCCGAGGTCGAGCGTGAACTGAAGCTGGGGCCCGGAGGGCTGCGGGACGTCGAGTTCGCCGTACAGCTGTTGCAGCTGGTGCACGGGCGGGCCGACGCGTCCTTGCGGAGCGGGACCACGCTCGACGCCCTCCAGGCCCTCGCCGCGGGGGGGTACGTCGGGCGTGCCGACGCCGAGCAACTGGACGTCGCGTACCGCTTCCTGCGCTCCATGGAGCATCGGATCCAGCTCTACCGGCTGCGGCGGACCCATCTGGTCCCCGAGGCCGAGACCGACCTGCGGCGGCTGGGCCGCTCACTCGGACTGCGCACCGACCCGGTCGCCGAGCTCGGCCAGGAGTGGAAGCGGCACGCCGCCGTGGTGCGTCGGCTGCACGAGAAGCTGTTCTACCGGCCGCTGCTCGACGCCGTCGCCCAACTCGCGCCCGGTGAGACCCGGTTGAGCCCGAAGGCGGCCCGCGAGCGGCTGGTGGCGCTCGGGTACGCCGACCCCGCGTCCGCGCTGCGCCACCTGGAGGCGCTGGCCTCCGGCGTCACGCGCAAGGCGGCCATCCAACGCACCCTGCTGCCGGTTCTGCTCGGCTGGTTCGCGGACTCCGCCGACCCGGACGCGGGCCTGCTCAACTTCCGCAAGGTGTCGGACGCGCTCGGCAAGACGCCCTGGTACCTGCGGCTGCTGCGGGACGAGGGCGCCGCCGCGGAGAACCTCGCCCGGGTGCTGTCCGCCGGGCGGCTCGCCCCCGATCTGCTGATGCGGGCACCGGAGGCGGTGGCGCTGCTCGGCGACGGGGACGGTGGCGGGCTCGAGCCGCGCGGGCGGGCGCAGTTGGAGCAGGAGATACTCGCCGCGGTGCGACGGGCCGACGGCGTGGTGCAGGCGGTCACCGCGGCGCGTGGGGTCCGTCGGCGTGAGCTGTTCCGCACGTCCGCCGCCGACATCGTCGCCTCCTACGGTACGGAGGCGCAGCCGGTCGAGGCGGATCAGGGCGCCCTCGTGGACCTGGTGGGCGGGGCCGTGTCGGACATCACGGCCGCCACGCTGGCCGGCACTCTGCGCGCGGTGGTGCGGGACGGCTGGGGCGACACGCTTCCGACGTCCTTCACCGTCATCGGCATGGGCCGCTTCGGCGGTCATGAACTGGGCTACGGCTCCGACGCCGACGTCCTGTTCGTGCACGAGCCCCGGGACGGCGTCGACGAGCGCGAGGCCGCGGAGGCCGCGAACAAGGTCGTCTCCGAGATGCGCCGGCTGCTCCAGATCTCCAGTGCCGACCCGCCGCTGCTCATCGACGCCGACCTGCGTCCGGAGGGCAAGTCCGGGCCGCTCGTCCGCACATTGAAGTCGTACGAGGCCTACTACCGTCGCTGGTCGCTGGGTTGGGAGTCACAGGCCCTGCTGCGGGCCGAAGTCGTCGCCGGGGACGAGGAGTTGGGGCGAAGCTTCATCGAGCTGATCGACCCCCTGCGGTATCCGGCGGACGGGCTCGGCGAAGAGGCCGTCCGGGAGATCCGGCGGCTGAAGGCCCGCATGGAGTCGGAGCGGATGCCCCGGGGCGCCGATCCGAAGCTGCACACCAAGCTGGGCCCCGGCGGCCTGTCCGACGTCGAGTGGACCGTGCAGTTGGCCCAGATGCGGCACGGTGCGACGCATCCGGGGCTGCGCACCACCCGCACCCGTGCGGCCCTCGCCGCCGCGCGCGACGCAGGCATCGTCCCGGACGAGGACGCGGCGACGCTGGACGAGGCGTGGGTACTGGCGACCCGGGTGCGCAACGCGGTGATGCTGGTGCGCGGACGGGCGGGGGACACCTTCCCGTCCGACCCCCGGGAACTGGTCGCGGTGGGGCGGTACCTGGGGTACGGGCCCGGGCGGGTGGGCGACATGCTCGACGACTACCGGCGCACCGCGCGGCGGGCCCGGGGCGTGGTGGACGAGCTGTTCTACGGCGGCTAGGGCGCTTCTTTCGGATCGGGTCGGATCAGGCCGTGGACCCGGGCTGATCCAAAGGAAGCGCCCTAGGGCCGCTGGACGACGGGCCGGGTCACGCCGTCGCGCCGCGCGTCCGCAGGCCCGCGCGTACGCGACGCCGTGTTCCGCCGGGTCAGCCCCACGCCCACCAGCACCACCGCCATGCCCGCGAGAACGCGTACGCCGATCTGCTCGTCCAGGACCGCGGCGCCGAGCGCGACCGACACGACCGGGAGCAGGTAGCCGACCGTCGCCGCCGTGGTGGGGCCCTCGTCCGCTATCAGGCGGTAGTTGAGGTAGAAGGTCACGCCCGTGCCGAGGACGCCCAGCGCGGTGACGGCGAGCAGGGCGGTGGCGTCCGGACGGAAGGGGCCGGCCGCGGGGAGGGCCAGGGTGCTCCAGGCCGTGGCGGTGAGGAGCTGGGCCGCCGACATGGCCATCGGGTTCTTCGAGGCCGTCAGGTGTCGGGCCATGTAGGCGAAGGCCACCGCGTAGCTCGCCGCCGCGGCCAGCAGGTACAGGGCGGGCAGGCTGAGCAGGCCCTCGTGGTGCCAGGGGGCGAAGATCAGGACGGTCCCGGCGAAGCCCAGGACCAGACCGGCCAGCCGCACGGGACGCAGCGCCCGGTCCGTGCCCAGGCCGATCCCGATGAGGAGCGACCAGAGCGGGGTCGTGGCGTTGAGGACGCCCGCGATGCCCGAGTCGAGGTGCTGCTCGCCCAGGGCGAAGAGGGCGAAGGGAAGCGCGTTGCAGAACAGGGCGGCCACGGCGAGATGGCCCCAGGTGGTCCGGGACCGGGGGAGGCGCTGGCCTGCCCGGCGGGCCAGGAACAGCAGGACGGCCGTGCCCAGGACGCACCGGGCGACGGTGATCTGGGCGGGGGTCAGGCCGTGGGTCAGGGCCAGCTTGATCCAGAGGAAGCCGGAGCCCCAGAAGAGGGCGAGCGCGGCCATGCGGAGCGTGGAGGCGAGGGGCATGTCCCTACGGTCGTCCGCCTGATCTGTGAGGACAAGTGAAATGTTCTGGATGGTTCGTTAAGCTGGACTGCATGCTTGATGTGCGGCGGATGCAGGTGTTGCGGGCGGTCGTCGGAAACGGGTCCGTGACGGGGGCCGCGGCCGTGCTGGGGTACACGCCGTCCGCCGTCAGTCAGCAGATCGCCGCCCTGGAGAAGGAGGCGGGGGCCGCGTTGCTGGAGCGGGTCGGGCGGGGCGTACGGCCCACGGCTGCCGGACTGCTGCTCACCGAGCACGCGGAGGCCATCGGGCGGCAGGTGGCCGAGGCCGAGGCGGCGCTCGCCGACCTGCTGGCCGGGCGGACCGGGCGGTTGGGGGTGCGGTACTTCGCCACCGCGGGGGCCGGGCTGGTGGCGCCGGCCGTGGCGCGACTGCGGGAGGCGCATCCCGGCGTCCGGATCGAGCTCAAGCTGACGGTCGATCCCGAGGACCCGGTGGCGGAGGTGCGCGAAGGGCGGGCCGATCTGGCGTTGCTGGTCAGCAGGGAGGGGCGGCAGGACAGTGGCGTACGGCTGCTGCATCTGCTCGACGATCCCTATCTCGCCGTCCTGCCGCGCGGGCACCGGCTCGCCGGGCGGCGGAGTGTGCGGCTGGCGGAGCTGGCCGAGGAGGCGTTCGTGGGCAGCGAGTGGCCGGGGCCCTGTCTCGACGCCCAGCTGGACGCGTGTGCGGTGGTCGGGTTCCGGCCCCGGTTCATGGTGCAGAGCGAGGACTACGTGACCGCCCAGGGGTTCGTCGCCGCCGGTCTGGGCGTGAGCCTGGTGCCCCGGCTGGGGCTCGGCAGCCGGCATCCGGGGGTCGTCGTGCGGGAGGTGCGTGACCCGGTGCCGGTACGGGCCATCCAGGCGGTGGTCCGCGAGACGGCGCCGGCGCAACCCGCGCTGGACGCGTTCATCGACGCGCTGAAGGGGGCCGCGGGAGCGCCGTGAGGGGCCGTGCGATGCCGGCCGGGCATGGCGGCGTCGATCGGGCCGCGCGGCCCCCATCCACCCGCGCGGCCCCCATCCGTCCGCGCGGCCCCCATCCGTCCGCGCGGCACCCGTCGGTCGACGCGGCACCCGTCCATCCGGCCCATCGCCCCGTACGACGTGCGGGGCGTGCTGGCCGACGCCCGTGCGCCCCGGGGCGCGGCCTCGGCGCGGGCGGGACTCACCGGGCTGGAGGCGCTGGAGGGCTGCACCACGCATGCCGCCAGGGCCGCGGGGGAGAGCGGATCGGCCGGCCGGATCGCCGTCGGGTTCCGGGCCGACCTCACCGCGCTCGGTCTCGACCCGGTCGCCGCTCCGGCGGACGAGACGGCCGAGGCGCCGGTGCGGCTCACGGTGACCGGGGGACACGTGGTGCACAGGGGAGAGCGCTGAGCCGCAAGCCGCAAGCCGCAGCCGCAAGCCGCGGCGCCGAGCGGCGGACCGTGCTGCCGGATGTCAGGCCTTCGTGGGGAGCAGGGGCCTGCCCTGCCCCTTCGGCGGCACCCTTCTCGGCAGGGCGTACGGCAGGGTCCCGTACCAGACGCGGGCCACCGCGAAGCCGAAGGCCAGGCAGAGGACGCCCCCCACGGCGTCCAGCCAGAAGTGGTTGGCCGTCGCGACGATCACCACCAGCGTCGCCGTCGGGTACAGCAGGCCGAGGATGCGCACCCAGGGCAGCCTGGCCAGCGCGAACACGGTTAGACCGCACCACAGGGACCAGCCGATGTGCATGGACGGCATCGCCGCGTACTGGTTCGACATGTGCTTGAGGTCGCCGGAGGCCATCGAACCCCAGGTCTGGTGGACCATCACCGTGTCGACGAAGTCGGCGCCCGGCATCAGCCGCGGGGGCGCCAGCGGATACAGGTAGTAGCCGACCAGGGCCACGGCGGTGGTGGCGAAGAGCACCAGGCGCGTCGCCGCGTAGCGCCCCGGGTGGCTGCGGTAGAGCCAGACCAGGACGGTCAGCGTGACGACGAAGTGCAGGGTCGCGTAGTAGTAGTTCATGCCCACGATGAGCCAGGTCACCGAGTTCACGGTGTGGTTGACCGACTCCTCCACGGCGATGCCGAGGCTGTGCTCCACGCGCCAGATCCAGTCCGTGTTGCGCAGCGCCTCGGAGCGTTGTTCCGGGACCGCGTTGCGCACCAGTGAGTACGTCCAGTAGCTCACGCCGATGAGGAGGATCTCGAACCAGAGGCGGGGGCGACGGGGGCTGCGCAGCCGGTGCAGGCGGCGCTGCCGGGGCGCGGTCGTGACCGGTTCTGGAAGGGCCTGGTCACGGCCTTCCAATGGCGTCACAGTCGGTTCACCCATGGACACAAAGTCTGCCAGAAAAGACCTCTTCGCCCGATCATCCCTCGGTCGGGTTCGGCCCGCACTTTCTACGACGGCCGGACCGCTCCGCCTACTGCCGGCGTACCGGGGAGAAGTCGGACGTCTCCGACCTACGGACGATTGCGGTCCCCGGGCGCCGAAGCGGTCGAACCGCGCACCACCAGCTCCGGCATGAACACGAACTCGCTGTGCGGCGCCGGTGTCCCGCCGATCTCCTCGAGGAGCGTGCGGACGGCGGCCTGGCCCATCGCGGGGACCGGCTTGCGGACGGTCGTCAGGGGCGGGTCGGTGAAGGCGATCAGCGGGGAGTCGTCGAAGCCGACCACCGAGATGTCCTGGGGCACCGCGAGACCGCGCTGCCTGGCCGCGCGTATCGCGCCCAGCGCCATCATGTCGCTGGCGCAGACGATCGCCGTACAGCCCCGGTCGATCAGGGCCGTGGTCGCCGCCTGGCCGCCTTCGAGGGTGTAGAGGGAGTGCTGGACCAGGTCGGTCTCGATCGTCTCGGGGTTGAGGCCCAGCTGTTCCTGGACCGCCCTGACGAAGCCCTCGATCTTGCGCTGGACCGGCACGAACCGCTTGGGGCCGAGCGCCAGTCCCACCCGGGTGTGACCGAGCGAGACGAGGTGGGTGACCGCCAGGGTCATCGCCGCCCGGTCGTCGGGGGAGATGAACGGTGCCTGGACCTTCGGGGAGAAGCCGTCCACCAGTACGAAGGGGACGCCCTGCGCCCGCAGCTGCTCGTAGCGCTGCATGTCGGCCGTGGTGTCGGCGTGCAGGCCCGAGACGTAGATGATGCCGGCGACCCCGCGGTCGACCAGCATCTCGGTCAGTTCGTCCTCCGTGGAGCCGCCCGGTGTCTGGGTGGCGAGGACCGGGGTGTAGCCCTGGCGGGTCAGCGCCTGGCCGATGACCTGGGCCAGGGCCGGGAATATCGGGTTCTCCAGCTCCGGCGTGATCAGGCCGACCAGCCCCGCGCTGCGCTGGCGCAGCCGGACAGGGCGCTCGTAGCCCAGGACGTCCAGAGCGGCGAGCACGGACTGGCGGGTGGTGGCGGCGACACCGGGCTTGCCGTTGAGAACGCGGCTGACGGTCGCTTCGCTCACCCCCGCCTGCGCAGCGATGTCGGCAAGCCGTGTGGTCACAGGGGTGGACTGTACCGGTCGGGTGCTGACTTGCACACCGATCGGACGCCGTGGGCGACCTGTTGAACGGCCCGCGGGCTGCTGCGTCATCGCGCTCCCTCATGAAAGTGATGGCAAGAGCTTGCAGAGTCTTGCACAGCGGCTCCGTGCCCCGCTGCGAGGCCCCTCAACCGCGACAACTACGGTCTCACGGCGGTCGAGGGGAGGTCACGCACGGATCACGTGCGGATAACTTCGGTGATGTCTTGCACTTTTTTTCTGCAAGGTCTTTCGTGCCGCTTACATCGCTGTTACGTTCACGTCGCCCGACGGCAGCAACGGCGCGGTCGGAGTCGGCAGGACAGCGGACGGGACCGCTTCCTGCAGCTAAACGGGCTCTCACCCTCAAGGAGAAACTCATGCGGCGTGGCATAGCGGCCACCGCGCTGGTGGCGTCCTTCGCCCTCGCGGCGACGGCCTGCGGCGGGGACGACAGCGGCAGCGACAACTCGTCCGGGCCGGTCACCATCACCTGGTGGGACACCTCCAACGCCACCAATGAGGCGCCGACGTACCAGGCCCTGGTCAAGCAGTTCGAGGCCGCCAACAAGGACGTCAAGGTCAAGTACGTCAACGTGCCCTTCGACCAGGCGCAGAACAAGTTCGACACGGCCGCCGGTGCCTCCGGCGCCCCGGACGTGCTGCGCTCCGAGGTCGGCTGGACCCCCGCCTTCGCCAAGAAGGGCTTCTTCCTGCCGCTGGACGGCACGGAGGCCCTCAAGGACCAGGCCAAGTTCAAGTCGAACCTGATCGAGCAGGCCAAGTACGAGGGCAAGACGTACGGCGTGCCGATCGTCACCGACACGCTCGCGCTGGTCTACAACAAGGCGCTCTTCGCGAAGGCCGGCATCGAGGCCCCCAAGACCTGGGACGACCTGAAGACCGCCGCCGCCACCATCAAGGCGAAGACCGGCGTCGACGGCTACTGGGGCTCCACCCAGGCCTACTACGCCCAGTCCTTCCTCTACGGCGAGGGCACCGACACCGTCGACGCCGACGCCAAGAAGATCACCGTCAACTCCGCCGCCGCGCAGAAGGCGTACGGCACCTGGCTGGGCCTCTTCGACGGCAAGGGCCTGCACAAGGCGGACACCACCGCCGACGCGTACGCCCACATCCAGGACGCGTTCGTCAACGGCAAGGTCGCCGCGATCGTCCAGGGCCCGTGGGAGATCACGAACTTCTACAAGGGCACCGCCTTCACGGACAAGAACAACCTCGGCATCGCCACCGTCCCGGCCGGCTCCACCGGCAAGGCGGGCGCCCCGACCGGCGGCCACAACCTCTCGGTCTACGCCGGCTCGGACAAGGCCCACCAGGCCGCCGCGCTGAAGTTCGTCAACTTCATGACCTCGGCGGCGAGCCAGGCGACCATCGCCCAGAAGAACTCCACGCTGCCGACGCGGGACGACGCCTACACCGCCGCCGTCAAGGCCGACCCGGGCATCGCCGGCTACCAGACGGTGCTGTCCGCCGCCCAGCCGCGCCCGGCGCTGCCGGAGTACAGCTCCCTCTGGGGCCCGCTCGACACCGAACTGCCCAAGATCGCGGGCGGCAAGGAGACCCTCGACAAGGGCCTGAGCACCGCTGAGACCGCCATCGCCAAGCTGGTGCCGGACTTCAGCAAGTGAGCCGGTGTGGCCGCCGGATCTCCCACACATGGGGGGAGAGATCCGGCGGCCACCTGCCTGTGAGCAGTACCACCCCGTCGAAGATCCAGCGTGAAGATCCAGAAGGTGTCGAACCATGACAGTCGCCATCGACCGCGCGACCGGCAAGCGCCGCGGTGACCGTGAGCCGAAGCCCGGGCCGGCCGGGCGCCTGAGGCGCGGCTACCAGAAGCACTGGTACGCGTACGTGATGATCGCCCCGGTGGCGGTCGTCCTCGGCGTGCTCGTGCTGTACCCCCTGGTGTACGGCCTGTACCTGACGCTGACCGACGCCAACAGCCTGAACACCGCGCGCACGATCGGCGTCAACCACATCGACGCCACCTACAAGTTCATCGGCCTCGACAACTACGCCGACATCCTCTGGGGCCCGACGGCCTACGACCGCTTCTGGTCGCACTTCATCTGGACGATCGTCTGGACGGCGGCCTGTGTCGCCCTGCACTACGGCATCGGACTGGGTCTCGCGCTCCTGCTCAACCAGAAGCTGCGCGGGCGGACCCTGTACCGGCTGATCCTGGTGCTGCCGTGGGCGGTGCCCACGTTCGTCACCGTCTTCGGCTGGCGGTTCATGCTCGCCGACGGCGGCATCATCAACTCCGCGCTCGACGCCCTGCATCTGCCCTCGCCACTGTGGCTGGAGGACACCTTCTGGCAGCGGTTCGCCGCGATCATGGTCAACACCTGGTGCGGTGTGCCGTTCATGATGATCTCGCTGCTCGGCGGCCTCCAGGCCATCGACGCCTCCCTCTACGAGGCCGCCGAGATGGACGGCGCCAGCGCCTGGCAGCGCTTCCGGTACGTCACCCTGCCGGGCCTGCGGTCCGTCAGCTCCACCGTCGTCCTGCTGGGCATCATCTGGACCTTCAACCAGTTCGCCGTGATCTTCCTGCTGTTCGGCAACACCGCCCCCGACGCGCAGATCCTCGTCACCTGGGCGTACTACCTCGGATTCGGACAGCAGCCGCGTGACTTCGCCCAGTCCGCCGCCTACGGCATCCTGCTGCTGGCCATCCTGATCGTCTTCACCTCGTTCTACCGCCGCTGGCTGAACCGCAACGAGCAGCAGCTCGCGATCTGAGGCAGGAGTTCCCATGAGTAGCACCACCGCCGAGACCTCCGCCCCCGTGAGCGAGCAGCGTCCCAAGACCCCGCGCGCCCGGCGCCGCGGCGAGAACACCCTCGTCGGCTCCCTCGCCTCGCACGGCGTCCTGCTCGTCGCGAGCGTCATCGCGCTCTTCCCGATCGCCTGGCTGGTCTATCTGTCCCTCGGCCCGGACACGGACGACTATCTGCACCCGGGCGGCATCTGGGACAAGATGACGTTCGACAACTACACGTTCGTCCTCCAGCACACGCAGTTCTTCGACTGGCTGAAGAGCTCGCTCATCGTCACGCTCGGCACCACGGCCATCGGCGTGCTCATCGCCGCCACCACCGGCTACGCCGTCTCCCGGATGCGCTTCCCGGGCTACAAGAAGTTCATGTGGGTGCTGCTGGTCACCCAGATGTTCCCGGTCGCCGTGCTGATGGTGCCGATGTACCAGATCCTCTCGGACCTGCAGCTCATCGACAACTACTTCGGCCTGATCCTCGTCTACTGCACGACGGTCATCCCGTACAGCGCCTGGCTGCTCAAGGGGTACTTCGACACCATCCCCTTCGAGATCGACGAGGCGGGACGCGTGGACGGGCTCACCCCGTTCGGCACCTTCTTCCGGCTGATCCTGCCGCTCGCCAAGCCCGGTCTCGCGGTGGCCGCCTTCTACAACTTCCTCACCGCCTTCAGCGAGGTCGCCTTCGCGTCGACGTTCATGCTGAGCGACGACAAGTACACCCTTGCCGTCGGTCTGCAGTCCTTCGTCAGCGAGCACGACGCCCAGCGCAACCTCATGGCCGCCACGGCGGTGCTGATCGCGATACCCGCCGCCGTGTTCTTCTACCTCGTGCAGAAGAACCTGGTGACCGGCCTCACCGCGGGCGGCACGAAGGGCTGAGCCGGTACGAGACTCCCGCGCGCCGTCAGGCGCGCGGGTGGCGGCCGCGGTGTCCATCCGACCCCGCCGGCACCGCGGCCGCCTCATCCACCCGTCTCATCGACTCGCCTCGTCGATCCGCCTCGAGACCACTCGCCCTCGACAACGAAGCCGAGCCCCAACACTCCATGTCAGCAACTCCGTTACGTACCAAGGACGCCATGAGCCAGCAGCCCGCAGCCCCGGCCCCCACCTCCACCTCGGCTGTCGCCACCGTCGCCAAGCGCCGTGACTGGTGGCGGGACGCGGTGATCTACCAGGTGTACCCGCGCAGCTTCGCCGACAGCAACGGCGACGGCATGGGCGACCTGGAAGGCGTACGCTCCCGTCTCCCGTACCTGCGCGACCTCGGTGTGGACGCCGTGTGGCTCAGCCCCTTCTACGCCTCCCCGCAGGCCGACGCCGGTTACGACGTCGCCGACTACCGCGCGGTCGACCCCATGTTCGGCAACCTCCTCGACGCCGACGCGCTGATCCGGGACGCCCGTGAACTGGGCCTGAGGATCATCGTCGACCTCGTCCCGAACCACTCCTCCGACCAGCACGAGTGGTTCAAGCGGGCGCTCAGGGAAGGCCCCGGCTCCTCCCTCCGGGACCGCTACCACTTCCGGACCGGCAAGGGTGCGAACGGCGAACTCCCGCCCAACGACTGGGAGTCCATCTTCGGCGGCCCCGCCTGGACCCGGGTCACGGAGCCGGACGGCACCCCCGGCGAGTGGTACCTGCACCTCTTCGCCCCCGAGCAGCCCGACTTCAACTGGGAACACCCGGCGGTGGGGGACGAGTTCCGCTCCGTCCTGCGCTTCTGGCTGGACATGGGCGTCGACGGCTTCCGTATCGACGTGGCCCACGGCCTGGTCAAGGCGGCGGGTCTGCCGGACCTCGGGGCCCACGACCAACTCAAGCTGCTGGGCAACGATGTCATGCCGTTCTTCGACCAGGACGGCGTCCACGAGATCTACCGCCAGTGGCGACTCATCCTCGACGAGTACTCGGGCGAGCGCATCTTCGTCGCCGAGGCCTGGACCCCGACCGTCGAGCGCACCGCGAACTACGTCCGCCCCGACGAGCTCCACCAGGCCTTCAACTTCCAGTACCTGTCCACCGAGTGGGACGCGGAGCAGCTGCGCGAGGTCGTCGACCGCACCCTGGAGGCGATGCGCCCGGTCGGTGCCCCCGCCACCTGGGTGCTGTCGAACCACGACGTGACGCGGCACGCCACCCGCTTCGCCAACCCGCCCGGCCTCGGCACCCAGATCCGCACGGCGGGCGACCGCGAGGCCGGTCTGCGGCGGGCGCGGGCGGCCACGCTGCTGATGCTGGCGCTGCCCGGCTCGGCGTACGTCTACCAGGGCGAGGAGCTCGGCCTGCCGGACGTCGTCGACCTGCCCGACGAGGTGCGCCAGGACCCGGCGTACTTCCGCGGCGCCGGCCAGGACGGCTTCCGTGACGGCTGCCGGGTCCCGATCCCGTGGACGCGCGAGGGCTCGTCGTACGGCTTCGGCGACGGCGGCAGCTGGCTGCCCCAGCCGTCCGGCTGGGGCGAGCTGAGCGTGGAGGCACAGCAGGGCGTGCCCGGTTCGACGCTGGAGCTGTACCGCTCGGCCCTCGGCATCCGCCGCTCGCGGCCCGACCTGGGCGCGGGCGACTCGGTGGAGTGGCTGAAGGCCCCGGCGGGCGTACTGGCCTTCCGGCGCGGGGAGTTCGTGTGCGTGGCGAACACCACGGGGGAGTCGGTGACGACCCCGGCGTACGGGCGGGTGCTGCTCGCGAGCGACGAGGTGACCGAGACGGACGCCGGCGAGGCCAAGCTTCCGGCGGACACGACGGTGTGGTTCACGACGGCCTGACGGCGGACGCAAGGCCCGCCGCTCGGCCACCGAGCGGCGGGCCTACTTACGTGCGGCAAGACTTGAGCCGGGGTACGAGACCTGAGCAAGTCCGCATCTCGTTGCAAGTCCATCCAGTAAATTCGTGTCATGAGTTCAGCGATCGCCTGGGGCAGGCCCCCGGTGCGGCCGGGACGCACGCACGACGCCGTTCTGGTCGTACCGGGCATCATGGGCACGGAGTTGTACGAAGCGGAGACGGGGCGTCTGCTCTGGGGCATGTCCAAAGCGGCTGAGTACGCGGCCCGCTGGGACCTCGAGAAGGGCATGGACGCGCTCGCGTTCACCGAGGAGGAGCGGGCGGGTCGCCTGGGCCGCGTGGTGCCCGGCCGGCTGCTCCGGACGCCGGCCTGGATGCCGCTGACCGACGGATTCGAGCCGTACACGCCGCTCGTCAAGAGTCTGCGCACGGCAGTCGTCCACCCCGACGCCGTCGCCGAGTTCGGATACGACTGGCGTCTTCCCGTCGAGCACAACGCGAAGTTGCTGGCCGAGAAGGTGGACCGGCACCTCACCGCCTGGCGGGCGCACCCGGACTGTGTCAGTGCTCGTGCCGGAGCCCCCGACCAGCGGCCGGCGCGCATCGTCCTCGTCGCGCACTCCATGGGCGGTCTGCTGACCGCGGCACTGTCGCTGATCCCCGGTGCCGTGGACGATGTCCGCGCCGTCCTCACGATCGGTACCCCGTTCCACGGCGCCGTCAAGGCGATGGAGATGCTCAACACCGGGCGCGGCATGCTGGGGTTGCCGGCGAAGAACCTGTCCCAGCTGGCGCGTACCCTGCCCGGTCTGCACGACCTGCTCCCCAGCTACCGCTGTCTCGTCTCGGGGGACGACGTGGTCGCTTTGACGCCGGGCGACGTGGAGAGCACCGGGGGGGACCGTGAACTGGCCCGTGATTCCTTCGCGTTGCACGCACGTCTGGAGCGGGCTGTGCTGCCCGGCCACCGGATCGTGGAGGGCACCGCGCAGAGCACCACGCAGTCGCTCCGTATCCGCGACGGGATGGTAGAGACCCTTCACCTCGGTTTCGACCGGCACGACGACGACGAACTCCTCCGCGACGAGATCGGCCGGCTTGTCGAGATCGACCACGGTGGCGACGGAACGGTGTACCGCTACTCGACCACTCACGGTGAGGTGGACACCTATCCCGTGGCCCAGCAGCATGCCGCCCTCGCCGTCACCACGTCGGTTCTGGACTTCGCGCACGGGTTGCTCGTCGGGGAACGGCGCGGTGCCCGGCTCGGCGGTACCGACGTGGGACTCGACACCCCTGACCGGGTCCCGTTGGGAACCGCGTTCGACGTGGTGGTGCGCACCGAGCAGGATCCGGCGTGGGTCAGCTGTGTGGTGGAGGACGCCGAGATCGTCGGCCCGCAAGAGCCGGTGCGCCGACCGCTGCTGACCCCGGTACCGGGCTCGGAGGGTCTGCTCAGCGACCGGGTGCTGCTCGACGAGGCCGGTCTGTACCGGGTGAAGGTGGGCGGCGGCAGTGACCCGGTCACCCGGCTGGTCATGGTGGCCTGACGGGCGGGGCGAAGAGATCGGACGAACACGGGGGCCGGCCGAATGGACGAACAGGACGAGGGCTTCTCCATCGTCACCCTGCCGATGGACCAGTACGTGGACGCTCGCCGGTTCGGTGAGGTGGGCGAGGTCGTGGCGGAGGCGGACGCCGTGGCCGAGTTGCTCGGCAGGTGGGGCGGGGAGCACCGGGCCTGGGAGGGCGAGGACCGTGATCTCGCCGCCACCCAGGTCCGCCTGCGGCAGTGGTCCAGGGCGAATCCTCCGCGCAATTCCATGCTTCTGTGGTTCGGCCACGGCGAGTCCAACCAGGACAGCGCGTCGCTCGCCGTGCGCGGCAACGGTGCCGACGGCGAGGACGACCACATCACGCCCGAGGATCTGTGCCGGCACCTCGTGAGCCAGTTTCGAGGCAGGGCACGGGAGGAGGACTGCTGGGCGGTGGTGGTCGTGGAAGCCTGCGGTGCCGCCCGGTTCGTCGACCTCTTGCTCTCGCACGTGCTACGGGAGCGGGCCGCCGTCCGCCTCCTGCTGATCGGGTCGGGGGCTGACCAGGGCAGGGGCTACGTCGCCTCGATCCGCCAAGTGCTCACCACGGTGCTGGCCGAGTTCTCCGACAACTACAGCCATATCCGTCTCAGAGACCTGGCACAGCGTATCCAGGACCTGCTGTCACCCGGCCAGGTGTTGTGCCTTCTCAAGGGGGACGAACATGTGGTCCGCCGGGGCCGGGCGGTCGGCCCCGTGATCATGACCTTGGAGGATTACGCCAGACCGCGGCGGGAGCTGCCGTCGCCGCGGCCGCCGGAGGTGACTGCCGACCGGGCGGTCTCCACCCCGCTCGCTCCGCTGGGAACCGGCTTCCCCGGCGGCGAGCTTTCGTGGTTCTTCGTGGGCCGGGCCCAGGCGCGTGACCGGATCGCCGCCTGGCTGGCGTCCGCCGACCACGGGGTGCTGGCGGTGACCGGGCCGCCCGGGTGCGGCAAGTCCGCGCTGCTGGGGCACATCCTCTTACAGGCCGGTCGGCCCGAAGTACCGCCTCCGGCCGGCCGCGCACCGCGACACGAGCCATGGCCCGACGACGTTCCGCGGCCTCGGGCCGATGCCTTTCTCAACCTGACCGGCGCTTCGGTCCGCCAGATCGTCCGGCAACTGGCCCAGGTGTTCGCCGTTCCGGTCCCGCCGGACACCGTCCATGACGACGAGCGAATCCGTGCCTTCCTGGACGAGGTCGGCACGCTTCACGAGCCCCGGACTCTGTTCGCCGACGCACTGGACGCGTCCTCCGACCCGAACCGGCTGGCCGACCTGCTGCGGGCGCTGGGCGCGCTCAGCGGCGTCCGGGTCGTGGTCGGCACCAGGCCCTCGTCCGCGGACACCCTCGACGTACCGGGGGCCGTGACCGAGGACCTGCTCAACGCCTTGGGATGCGCAACCGACGAGGAGGACACGCTCCGCCTGACCCCGGATCCGCAGGACCTCTCAATCTACGTGCGCGAGGCACTGCTGTCCGAACGAGCGGCGTTCCAGCACCTCGACCTCGACATGGAGGCGGCCGTGCAGCGCGTCGGTGCCCTGATCTGCGCCCCGGGTCCGGGGACCGAGCGCGACTTCCTCTATGCGTCGCTGGCCGTGCACGAGATCATCGCCGATCCCTCGCTGCTGCTCGACAGCAGACGGGAGGACCTGGCCGGTCTGCTCAGCAAGGACCACCGGTGGCTGTTCGCCGCCGTAGTCGCACGGCTGCGGGTCACGCTGCCGGGAAGTATCGCGGTCCTGCGTGCGCTGGCCTTCGCCCGCGGCCACGGGCTGCCCCGCGCCGAACGGATCTGGGCCACGGTCGCGTCGGCCCTGAACGACACGGTCGTGGACGCCGGACTCCTGGAGGTCGTGGCACAGGCCGCGGCACCGTACGTGATGATGGACGCCGAGGACGGCCAGGCCGTCTACCGGCTGGCGCACCGCAGCTTCCGTGACTTTCTCCTCGAGAGCGCCGGAGCACCCGAGGGTTCCCCGGCGCGGCCGGCGAGCGACCGGCTGCGCATCGTCACCGCCCTGACCGGACTGGCCGCGTCGAAGGACGGGGGGATGACGGCCGTGCCACGGCCGCATCCCTATCTCGTGAGCCACCTGGCCGATCACGCCGCCGAGGCGGGCGCCGAGGGATGGCGGGCGTTGGCCGCTCACACGGGGGTGCTGGACCACCTCGACCCGGCGGCGCTGACCAGCGCCGTGCTGCGGTCCGGCGCGGAACTCGCCGCGCTTCCCTCTGTCATCACCGGGGCACTGGCCACCGCTCATCTGGGCGTGATCTCGGGGCCGGAGGATCGCAGGGGGCTGCGCGAACTCGGGACGTGGCGGACGACCGGTGCCGCGCCCGCTGCGCCCCTCGCCGGCCATGAGGGGCCGGTGGCGGCCTGGACGGTCCGGTGGGCCGCCCTCACGCTCCACGCTCCGCACGTGACACTCGCCGACCTCCAGGTTCCGATGCGGGCGCTGCGGGTGCTGCCCCGCGGGGACGACGGCCGTCAGTTGCTCGTAGGTGCCGGGGACGCCGGTGTGGTGCGTGCCTGGGACCTGAGCACCGGTCTGGAGACAACACCCGCGTTGCGCGGCGGTGCACAGGACGGTTCGCAGTGGGTGCTCGCCCCGTTGCGCGGCACGGACGACACGGACTGGCTCGCCGCGGCCGGGGACGACCGCACCCTGCGGCTGTGGGACATGGCGACCGGACGCCCGGCGGCCAGGGCGTACTCGCTGGAGGGGGATGCCGTACGGGCCATGGCGCCGTTCGCCGGGAAACTGGCGGTCGGTGATCTCCAGGGCCGGGTGCGGCTTTTCGACCCCGCCGAGGGCCGCGAGTCCTCCCTTGCCCTGACCGGCCACCATGGGCCGGTACACGGCATGAGTGTCTACCCGCAGCCTGAGGCGGACGGCGAGTCCGAACGGCTCGTCACCGTGGACGGAAAAGGGTGGGTACTGGTGTGGCGGCGGGGGCGCCGCCGATCGGTCGCCAGCTGGCAGGGCCACGCGTCGGGTGTGTACGCGGTGGCCGCGTACTCCGATGCGGAGGGCGCGGTGGTGTTGGCGACGGCGGGTCAGGACGGCACCGTGCGGTTGTGGGATCCGCGGGGGAAGGCGGAGTTGGGCCGGTTGATCGGGCACGACGGGCCGGTGTTCGCGGTGGCCGCGTACTCCGATGCGGAGGGCGCGGTGGTGTTGGCGACGGCGGGTCAGGACGGCACCGTGCGGCTGTGGGATCCGCGGGGGAAGGCGGAGTTGGGCCGGTTGATCGGGCACGACGGGCCGGTGTTCACGGTGGCCGCGTACTCCGATGCGGAGAGCGGAGTGGTGTTGGCGACGGCGGGTCAGGACGGCACCGTGCGGCTGTGGGACCCGATGGGACGATGTGTGGACGGATACAGGGCCGGCCTGTCGTCCGCGGTGCGCGCTCTCACGGAGGCCGGCGGCACCCTGTGTGTGGCGTACGCCGACGGCAGCGTCGCCGGTTTCGGAGCGGCCGAGGGCGCCCGCCACGCCGGGCCGAAGCCGGACAGTCCCGTCGTGGCCATGGCGTCGCTTGCCGCCGCGGACGGCGCACCTTTGCTGGCGACGGCGCATGTCGACGGGAGTGTCCGACTCAGGGGCGCCACCGGCCGCTGGGCGCAGCTCGATGTGGCTTTTACGGCAGGGTCTCGGGTGCAGTTCATGGCCGGGCTCCGACTCGCCGACGGACAGCCCGCCTTCGCCGCGCTCACCGCCGCAGGCGACCTGTGCGCCTGGGATGCGGGCACCGGAACCCCGCTCTGGTGTGTCGGCACCGGGCTGACCGGGCCGTTCACCACGATGACGGTGATTCCCCGTGGTGACAGGACGGCGCTGGCCGTTGTGGGCGACGGCGGCCACCGCGTCTGGTGGTCCGGTGCCCCCGAGGGGCCGTGGATCCCGATGCTCACGACCGGGCCGGGGCGGGTGGCCGCGCTGGCGGCCGTCGGAGACTCCGGAACCGGACAGCAGACGCTGGTCTCCGCGAGCCCGGACGGCGTTCTCCAGGTCTGGGACACCACAGGCACGAGGCTGCTGCACACGGTGCGGCTGGGGCTGCGCTGCCACGCCCTGGCCGCACTGGACGCGAACGTAGTGGCGGTGGGGACCCATGAGGGGATCCTCGCCCTCGCCCTCGACCCACACAGGTGGGCCGGCACCGGGCCACCGGACGCGGACGTGGCGGATGAGGCCCGAGAGCCGTTTGCCGAATGGGCTGACAGACCGTCGGATGTCGCCTGAGAATGCTGATCCGACGTCGAAAGGGGGCGGGGCGTGGTGAATGAGGTGGAAGAGTGCAAAGCGCTCATAGAACGGCTTTTCTGTAGTGAGAACGCGCAGTTCGAGGGCTACACGCTCGAAAGGGAACCTGAGGTCGTCGTTCCGGAGCGCCTGGTCCGCGCGACCTTGAACCGCCGTACGGACGCCGATGATCGGCACGACACGTACGAGCTCACGGTATTCCGTCACATCACAGGCCTCGCAGGCGAGTTGTGGGAACACACCGCTCGCAACCTGCTGCGGGTGGGTGCGCTCAACCATCCCGCGCTGCCGCAGATCGCCATGGGCAAGTTCGTCCCGAGCGAGGACATCGCCTTCACCCTCACCCGCGAGCGTGGCCGGCCGATCGACATCGACCGCACCGTCGCCTGGGCCAAGCGCAACCCCGTCAGGGCCTTCGAGCACTTCAGCATCCTGCTCGACGCTCTCAAGGAGCTGCACGCGGCGGGCATCATCCACCGCAACCTCACCGCGGGCTCACTCACGACCCATGTCATCGACATGGCGAAGGACCCGGACGAGGTCGCCATCATCCTCTCCCGGTTCGAGATGAGCACGCTGATCGGGAATGTCATCCGGACCGTGGGCGCGGGCAGTGGGCCCGACAACGCCGACGAGGTCCGCCAGTTCTACACCGCTCCCGTCGGCATCGAGCCCGAGCGTCATCTCGCCTTTCTGGCACCCGAGTTGCATTCGTACCTGTTCGACGAGCACACCAGCGTGCGACGGGACTGGGTGAGCACGGACATCTTCGGGCTGGCGGCCACCGTGTGGGAGTGGTTCTGCGGCCCCGTACCCGACGTTCTGCCGGAGCAGT
Source organism: Streptomyces sp. NBC_00016 (assembly GCF_045040885.1). Taxonomy (NCBI): domain Bacteria; kingdom Bacillati; phylum Actinomycetota; class Actinomycetes; order Kitasatosporales; family Streptomycetaceae; genus Streptomyces; species Streptomyces sp. NBC_00016. The sequence goes on from NZ_CP108304.1 coordinate 7,011,587, forward strand.
ATGCCCAGGTGAAGCAGGCCCTGCCGACAGATCGCAAGGCCGCTCTGGGCCGGCTCCAGCGCGCGATGGTCTCCCACCTGCCCTCCGCCGATCTGCCTGCGGAACTGACCCAGGCCCTACGCCGCATGTTGGAGACCCACCCGAAGAGCCGGTGGAACGCCTATGAGGCGGCCAAGCACCTGGAGACACACTGGCAGGGCATCCGCGGCCACTGGGCGGCACCGGACCAGAAGACCCCCCGACTGGTGGCCTTCCTGCCGGACTGGAGCGTGCAGATGCTCCACGAGGACCGGAAGTGGATCCAGCATTCCCCGGCCACCCAGGCCGGACAGGAGGAACTGCGGTTCTTCCTGGAGCACGAACTCGCCGAGGCCGAACTGGTCCACTCCCCGCGCGGTGCCCTGGGCTACGCCACCGGGCCGGACGACACCCTGAAGGAAGCGGAGTGGGTGCTGATCGGGCAGCGTGCGGTCTGGTTCTGTGCCGTCCTCTTCGACCCCGTCCCCATGTCGACCGAGCGCAAGCACTTCGAAGAGGTCCTCCTCATCAAGTACCTACGGGACAAGGACATCACCCTGGAACTGGTGACGAACCAGCGGAGGCGCAAGATCGAGGGCGGCCTCAAGGTCATCCCCTTCCGGCCCGGACAGGACCTCTCCGGAGCCGTCCGCGGACACCGCCCATGGACCGACCTCCAAGAGGCGGTGCGCGCGGGCGCCAAGATCGACACGCTCAACGAGATGTACCTGCGCTCCCTGCAATTCCTTCTCGGCTACCAGCATGTCGTGCTCAAGTCACGCTCCTATCCCTTCCGCACGGTAGGGCAGCGCCAGGGCACGGTCACCATAGAGTTCGACGAAACGGCCGACGCCGAACGCCGGCACGCCTCCCCCATGCTGTCGGCCTACGCCCTCGACGAGCGGCGTCGGCCCCGGTTCGGGGATTTCTTCACCTCTCTGCACAGTGAGCGGGACGGCAAGGCCACGGTGCTGAACGTCGTACGCCGCGGCTCCAGCCGCGAACCGTACTTCGGCGGTACGGGCGTGACGGCCGTCTTCCGGGAGCAGGTCGACGCCGACACCATCCGCGTCACCGTGCAGGGCGGCGGATCCATTCCGCAGACGGGCTGGATCCGGCATACCGACGACGCCGGCACCGGCCCCCAACTCGACCGGCAGGAACGCGCCCTCAAACAGTTGCGGGTCCATCCGCTGCTGATCGAGTCCCTGCGGGCACCCTTCTCGTTCGACCTGGGGCGTGGCCGCTGGATCGACAGCCGACCGTTCCCGGGTGAAGTGGAGTTCGACGGCGCCTCCCGCAAACTCATCGAGCGGTTGCTGGGCACGCACCCCTTCTTCGCCCTCCAGGGACCGCCCGGCTCCGGAAAGTCGACGCTGACGGCCGCCGCCGTGCGGCGCAACCTGGCCGTGGAGCAGGGCGCGCGGATCCTCGTCACATCGCAGTCCAACCACACTCTCGACGGCCTGGCCCGCAAGCTGATCCAACAGCAGGGGCCGCGCACGCTCATCCTGCGTGAGACCGCGGCGGGCAAGGAGGACGAGGTCCGTGACCCCCTGGTACGGGCGCACACGCTCACCCACCTGACCAGAACCGTCCGCGACGCATCCACCCGGCTGCTCCAGGCCCGGCTCGACCGGAAGGAGTACGAACAGCCGCCCTACGCCGACAGGCCGTACACCGAGGATCTCCTCAAACTCGCCGAGGAGTGGGGCATCGACCTCGAGCGCCTGGTCCCGCTGAAGGAGGACGATCCGCGCCGCGAGCTGGCCAAGCAGTGGCTGGAGCACATCACCTCCGACCAGATCGAACTCGGCGACCGGATCCGCAGCGGGGCCAGCGTCATCCTCGCCACCTGCTCCATCGCGGCGATCGTCAACGACGGCCGATGGGACCCCAAGGACCTGTTCGACTGGGTGATCGTCGAGGAGGCCGCCAAGGCCTGGTCCACCGAGATCATCGTCCCGCTGGTCCTCGGCGTGCGCTGGACCCTCATCGGTGACCATTTCCAGCTCGGTCCGCACCGCGAGGAGGAGCTGGAGGCCTTCCTGACCTCCCTGCGCAACCACCCCGACCCGCTGGTCGCCATGGAGTACGAGCAGAAGGACGGGCATCTCGGCGCCCTACGGCTGTTCAAGCAGGTCTTCGTGGGCAAGACGGCGAAGGACTACCAACAGGCCGACTCCGCGGTGGGGCGCATCGAGAACCAGTTCCGTATGGACAAGACCATCGCCGAGCCGGTCAGCCGTGCCTTCTACCCCAAGGTACCGGCCGTCGAGGAGATCGGGATGCCCGTCAGCTTCCTCAACACCGAGAAGCACAAGCCGCACGGGCTGACCGCGCCCGGGTTCCTCCGCGGCCGCCCGCTGGTGTGGGTCGACACCAGCGGCTGCGAGGGATTCGGTGACGAACCACGATGGCGCAACCCGGGCGAGGTGGATCTCGTGGACCGGCTGGCCCAGCTGCTGAAGCCGCTCTCCGCCCCGTCCGACCAACTCGACGCCGACGACAGTCTCGCGATCCTGACCCCCTACAAGGCACAGCTGGAACTGCTCGGCGGCCGGGACTCGTTGCGCGGCCGCGAGTACACCGTGCACGCCTTCCAGGGCAGGGAGGCGGATCGCGTGATCGTTTCCCTGGTGCGCAGCACGGCCGTGCCGGGCGCCAGCATCGAACGCAACATGGGACACGTCGGCCGTCGTGAGCTGATCAACGTCATGATGTCCCGCGCCCAACGCCTGCTGATCGTGGTGGGCAACCTCCAGCACTTCACCACATACGGCGGTGAGCACTGGGCAACCGTCGCCAAGGTACTGCGCCACTACGGCACCGTGATCTCTGCCGACGAGGTGGGTTCATGATGAACGAAGTGGTCCAACTGGCGCTCCCCTGCCGGGTGCTGACGCTGAAGATGGAGGTCGGTCCCGAGGACGGTGCCACCCGACTGGAGACGCTCGTCACCAAGGCCATCGGCACCGGACTGACCAAGGTCAAGGACTTGGCCGACCTGTTCGTCCTGCCGTACCGCGTGGTGCTCGACGTGGTGGCGTCGCTGTGGGGACGAGGGCTGGTCTCCATCGACCTGCACAGCGGTGATCTCGAACTGAGCGACGGTGGCCGCGACGGCCTCGGGGCCGGGGCCGGCACCTCGGAGGCTGTGGAGAACGGGATGTCGGAGACCCGGCAGTATCTCTACGAGCCCATCACCGGAAGCTTCTTCGTCGAGCGGGAGGGCAGCGCCAAGGCGCCGGCCGGTGCCCTGCGCGCTCCTGTCGACCACCGGCTGAAGGCGGCGGACCTGCCGCCGCGCGACCTGCTCGCCGCGGTCCGCGCGGCCACCCGGTACGGCGGCGGCCCCGGCTACCGGCGCCGCATACTCAACGTCGGCTTCGGCAACCCGCTCCTCGCACCGCCCGACGACATCCGCTGGTACACCGTCGGCGTCCAGGTCCAGTCCGACCAGGACAGTGGCCGGCTGACCGTGGCCGTGGCCGATCCCGGCAAGCGGTTCTGGAACGCTCGTGCGGAGGCCCGCTTCCAGGAGTACTTCGCCCGACTCGGCGACGAACAGTCCGACAGCGGGCTGGTGCGGGCACTGCGGGGGAAGGCGAGTCGGGGCCTGCTCGAACCCGAGGGCGTACCGCAGCTCCTGGCCCGTCTCGCGGCCCAGGCCGAGAAGCTGTCACGGGTCGAGGCCAAGAACACCGCACAGGCGCAGAAGGCCATGGAGGATGTCGGCCGGCAGATCCAGCAGCGGCTGCGGGCGCTGCTCCAGGCGCGGGCCCAGCTGGAGCCGATCGAGAATGCCCAGGGGCACGAGTGGGTGCTGAAGGACCTGCTGGCCCAGGCGCGCAAGCAGGTCGTGATCGTCTCCCCGTCGATTCGCTACTCCACCCTGAGCGGGCTGCTGCCGGCCCTGCACGCGATGCTCAAACGGGGGGTCCGGCTGGTCGTCTCCTGGGGCCGGACGATCAACGACTCGCTCGATCCCGCGGTGCGCACCGCCCTGAGTGAGCTGGCCGCCAAGTATCCCAAGCGGGTCCTGCTCTCCTCGTCCAGTGTGCGCACCGCGGCCTGCCTGGTGATCCAGGACAACGTACGGGCCTACGTCGGCGCGTACGGTCCCCTCGACCTCGTCAGCGGTGTCGGCGGCCGGATGACGGGACTGCTGATCGAACCGTCGAAGTACGGCCCCGGGGCGCCCGAGTGCGTCGTGGACCTGCTGTTGTGGGTCCGCCGGGCCGCATTCGCCGCTCCCGAACGGCTGGGCGTCCTGGCCCGTCATGACGACTTCCCCGCGGTCGACGAGGTCGAATCCGACATCTTCGAGATCGCCGAGACCCCGCTGCCGCCGGGGCCCGCCGACGACACTCCGGAGATGCTCCAGATCTGGGCCGCGAGCTGGCGCGAGCACCGGATCGCGCTCGCCCGGGTGGTACGGCAGGCCACGGACGAGGCGCCCGGCGTGGAGGTGGTGGAGGACCGGGTCCACGAGGAGTTCCTCTGGCAGACACTGCACGGCGCGGTAGGCCGACTGGTTCTCGCCGACGATCGCATCAGCCCCCGGGCGGCGACCGAACGTGTCGCGGCCGCCCTGCGGGAGCGCGCCGAGCACGGCGTCGCGGTTCACCTGGTGCAGCCCACCCCGGTCCGTGACTCCGACGCCGTCAAGGCCTTCACCAAGCTGATCGACGGGACGCGCGGCGTCACCGTGCACCGGCGGCGTTCCGGCGTGCGACTGGTTGCCTGCGACGACACCGTCCAACTGGGCAGTTTCGCCCCGTTGGGGCGGGCAACGACTCGTGCCGAAGGCGTCGGAACCGCCAGCCAGCTGGGGGTACGGGTGCACAGTGCCCGGTTCGTCACCGACTTGCTCCGCCGCCTCGGTGTCGAGCAGGAGCAGGAGGTGCCCGGACCGGACGCGTCCACCGATCCGCCGGTCACGGACGGCGCCGCCGTCGCCTACGGAGCCTTGGTGATGGCGCGCCAGGCACACGGCGAGGGCGGGCACGGTGAGGTGCTGCGAACGATTCTGCGCGACCTCGACGACCCCTGGCGGGTCCTGGAGGTCTGGGAGCAGCGCAACGTCTCCGCCACGGATCTCCGCCGGGGCGCCGCCACGCTGCTGCGCTTCGGCGACCGAGTGCCGTCGGTGTATCGCGAGCGCTGGTGCCGCTGGCTGGTCGGGGACGCCTGGAGACGGCACGCGTTCTTCGAGGCGGCGCTGGTCGGGCGCATGCTGCCGAACGGCGATTCGGCCCTGGGTGCGGCGGTGTGCACGGTGGCCCTGCCGCTCGAGTTCGGTCCGGTGGGCAGCACTTTGGAGACCTGCGCCCTGGAAGTCGAGGACGAGCGGGAACAAGGGGTCGCGGCCGTAGGGGGGTTCGCCGAACTGCTCCTGTGGGGTGGGCCCTCAGGGCGGCAACTGATCGATCTGCACCGGGGCATCCTGTCGTCGCAATGGGGGGAATTGGCGCAAGCCACTATGGACTTGCCGTTGCCTGACGGGCGAGGTCTGCCGCTCGTCACGTTCGCGGCTCAACTGGCCACGGTCATGAGCGCAGCCGATGTGGAGGAGGGCTGGGTGCGGCTGACCCGGACGATCGACGAGATACGGCGCCGTCGCCAGCGCTTCAACTTCGACTCGGGACAGGCATGGCATGACGGAATGTTCGCCCCGGACGGCATCCTCACCCGTATCGACGCGGCGACCGGAGACCCGGATCTGCGCCATGATCTGGGGCACGGCCTTCCGGTGAACGTTCGGCGTCATGTGGACAAGCTGGTCTCGCAGGCCGGAGAGGAACCCATTCAGTGGCGCAAGCAGATGTCACATCTGCACCGCATCGAGGAACTGGTCCGGGAGGCCCGTTTGCTGTCGGCCGCTGCCGTGAGCCGAGCCCACTCCGATGAGCGGGTCCCTGATGGCGTGAGGGACTACGCCCTGGTGACCGCCCGCCTCTGGGACGGCCTGTTCAGTGAGGCGGACATCCTCACGCCGCCCTACCGGTATCCGGCACTGGCGTTGTTGCAGCGACTGGAGCCGGTGGCCCAGTGGGCGAGGGTGCGCACATGACTGCCGACCCCCTGCACGATCTGCTGGCCCGCTGGCCGGGCCGTTTCCGGTTCGGTCGGCTGGCCGTGGCACTACGCGACCCCGAACGGCTGGACGACGCGTTCCTGACCGATGCCGTACTGCGCGGCATTGCCGAGGACGACGACGAACGGTCGGTCTTCGACAGCCTGCTGCGCGAGGGGCAACTGGAAGCCGCCGAGTACCTTCTGGAGAACGGCCCGCTCGGTGAACCCGCCCAGAACAGGCACCGGATCACGGCACGCCAACATGAGCTTCAGGAAGAGCTCAGATCCCGCTTCGCCGTCCTGAAGCAGCTGGCGGAGGTGGCCGACCTGCCTCTCCCGCCCGAGTTGGACTGGGCGGAACTGGAACGGCGATGCGCTGTGTCCTGGCCTGAGACCGAGCGGTTGCTGAACACTGCCAGGAATACGATCGAGACCGGGCTGGACGCCGGCCGCGAGCGTCTCAGTGCCAGGCTGGCGGAGAAGGAGGCCCAGGGTGCGACCGATCTCGCCTGGGCGCAGTCGAGCCGTGCGCTGATCAAGGATGGGCTGCTGCGGGCCGCGGCTCGCCAGATCGACGACGGTACGCGGAGCCCTGGCCCGGAACGCGTACCCGCCCTGCCCGCCTGGAATCTGGAGGTCTCCCCGGAGCGGCTCCTGGAATGGCATCTCGACCCTGTTCAGCAGCAGCGGCAGGTGCGTTACCGCGACTGGGCACCGGCCGACGACTCGGCCAGACATCTGCTTGAGGCGTACTACTCCCTGTCCGACGGCGGTTTCGTCGCCGCACAGGGCTTCACGACAGCGCTCAACGCCTTCCTGTTCCCCGAGGACACGGAGGAGACGAGACCTGACGAGGTCCAGGGCGGATATCTCACGACCGTGTCACGGGTCTTCGCCGACCCGGAGACGGCCCGCTTCCGGCCGCGGGACAATCTGGATCTGTTCATCGGAGGGCCCGAGACCCGCGAGCCGGAAGGCATGAACAAGGTGCCTCCGTTCGCTGCGGTCGGCCCGTGTCTTGAGCCCCGGGCGGATCGCGGCCGGTGCTCGGTGCTCGACCTGCGATCCCTGCTCCAATTGGCCACCCTGCGTACAGGACGGTCCACCGCGCTGCTGCGCGTGCTGGGACGGCAGTGGCCGCTGGCGATGTTCGCCGGTGCCACGGCGGACGAACTGGCGGAGCTCTTGGGGCCGGACGAGGGCGCGTGGTGGATGACACTGCGCTGGATTCTCGACCTGACCGGCCTCGGCGGTATCACCGTCGCCGACACCCTCGCCTCCGCGACCGGCTGGGATCCGGCGCTGCTCACCCTGTTCCTCGAAGCGTTGGCCGAGCGGCAGGCCCTGGCCGCAGGCGGCCCGGGTTGGCTGCCGCGGTGGAGTCAGCACCGACAGTTCACGGCAGCCGTCGAGGACACGGTACTCAGGCCGTTGGGACCGTCTGTCGGTGCCCGGATCGCGTTCTGGGCCGCGCTTTCGGCGGCACCCGTCGGCGAGGACGTCACTGCGGACGAGCTGATGCGGGAGACCCAGTACGCGGCCGATCTGGTCCCCGATGTCGCCGCACTCGGTGCGGCCATGGTGTGCCTCGGCCGGCTTCGGTTGGCCGAGGAGGCGTCCGCGGATCGTGTACGGCTTCGGCAGTGCGGAGTGCTGATCGCCCTGCGCGACCGGGCGGGGCAGCGGCTGGAGGAAGCCCTGCGGGACTGGGCCGAGCGCGCGGAGGAGGATGCGCCCGCGGAGGAGAGCCAAGCGGTACGCGAATGGGAGGCTCGCCGGTACGGGCTGAGCCCGGGATATGACGAGTACCTGGCTGCCCTGGCCGACTCCGTCCCGGCGGCCGACCTCGACGACAAGCTTGCCCGGTTGGCGCGACACACCGCTGAGGACGCCGTGGACGAGCAGCAGGTCGCCGGAGCCACTGACCTGGTCCCCCTGCTCCGTGAGATGCGGAGTCTGTGGCAGCAGGCCCTTCGAGGCCGGCAGATGGAACTCAGCGCGCCCCCCAAGGCTGTCGCGATGATCAGTGGCCGGGCTGCCCAGGTCGTCCTGTACGAGTTGCTGGCGAACGCGGGCGAGGCGCTGGCCGACTCGGAGGGCGGGCGTGTCTCGGTCGAGGTCGAACAGTCCGGCGAGGACTGGCTCGTGGAAGTCCGCGACAGCGGCCCCGGTATCTCGTATCCCGAAGGACGTGAAGATCTCGTGTTTCGCGCGGCCCGTTCAACCAGGGGCGAGGGCCGAGGAGGTGGCCTGCACCGAGCCCGTCGCATTGCCGAAGCCGCGGATGGCGCCCTCGTGCTGGCCGCACGCTCTCATGGGCACCCCATCCTGAAGGGCGCGCACTTCCGACTGATTCTTCAGATGGGCTGAACGCGCCGCCAGGAGCTGCGCCTGGTTGCTGCTCGAGGGAGACCTTGGGGGAGGGACGCCTGGTTCCCACGACCGTCTGACGGCGCCTCTGAAAGTTCTTGCATCAACTTCACACGGCCCGCTGCCTTTTGAGGCAGCGGGCCTTTAACATCTCCGTCACCGCAAGTTTGCTGAAATGTTTCAGCAAGAGCCTTCAACGGAGAAGGACTTCCCCACATGGCAAGCAGCAGACCCCTTTCGGGCGCCCTCGCCCTGGCCGCCGCAGCCGTCGTCATGGCCCCCACAGCCGTGTCCGCCGCCCCGCCCGGCACCAAGGACGTCACCGCCGTCCTCTTCGAGTGGAACTTCGCCTCGGTCGCCAAGGAGTGCACCAACACCCTCGGCCCGGCCGGTTACGGCTACGTCCAGGTCTCCCCGCCCGCCGAGCACATACAGGGCTCGCAGTGGTGGACGTCGTACCAGCCCGTCAGCTACAAGATCGCGGGCCGGCTGGGCGACCGAGCGGCCTTCCAGAGCATGGTGAACACCTGCCACACGGCGGGCGTGAAGGTCGTCGTCGACACCGTCGTCAACCACATGTCGGCGGGCAGCGGCACCGGTACCGGTGGCTCGTCGTACACGAAGTACGACTACCCGGGCCTGTACTCCTCGTACGACTTCGACGACTGCACCTCCCAGATCAGCAACTACGCCGACCGCTGGAACGTCCAGCACTGCGAGCTGGTCGGTCTCGCCGACCTGGACACCGGCGAGGAGTACGTCCGCAAGACCGTCGCCGGGTACATGAACGACCTGCTCACCCTCGGGGTCGACGGCTTCCGCATCGACGCGGCCAAGCACATCGACACCGCCGACCTCGCCAACATCAAGTCGCGGCTGACGAACCCAGGCGTGTACTGGAAGCAGGAGGTCATCTACGGCAGCGGAGAGGCCGTCCAGCCGACCGAGTACACCGGTAATGGGGACGTCCAGGAGTTCCGCTACGCCTACGACCTCAAGCGGGTCTTCAACAGCGAGAACCTCGCCTACCTGAAGAACTACGGCGAGGGCTGGGGATACCTGAGCAGCTCCGTCGCCGGGGTGTTCGTCGACAACCACGACACCGAGCGCAACGGATCGACCCTCACCTACAAGAACGGCGCGAACTACACGCTCGCCAACGTCTTCATGCTCGCGTATCCCTACGGGTCCCCGGACATCAACTCCGGGTACGAGTGGTCGGACGCGGACGCCGGACCGCCCGACGGCGGTGCCGTGAGCGCCTGCTGGCAGAACGGCTGGAAGTGCCAGCACGCCTGGCCGGAGATCCTGCGCATGGTGGCCTTCCGCAACGCCACGCGGGGTGCGGCGATGACCGACTGGTGGGACAACGGGGGCGACGCGATCGCCTTCGGGCGGGGCACCAAGGGGTATGTCGCGATCAACCACGAGAGCGCTTCCCTCAGCCGGACGTACCAGACGTCCCTCGCCGCCGGCACCTACTGCAACGTGCAGAACAACACGACCGTGACCGTGAACGGCTCGGGCCAGCTCACGGCGACCCTCGCCGCCGGCACGGCGCTGGCGGTCTACGCGGGCAAGTCGAGCTGCTGAGCTCCCTCCCCGGCCGCCACCGGAGCGCACCGGCGCTCCGGTGGCGGCCGGGACCGCTCACTTCCAGGTGTCGCTCGTGGAGTACCCGGCCGAACTGCCGGTGGTGTAGGCGCGGTTCGTGCCGGACTCCCAGGTCACGTTCCCGGAGCCGTCCTTCTTGAGGAACTTGTACTCGAAGGCGGTGCTGCGGGGGACGATCACCTTCCTGCTCCAGGTGGGATACGACGCCGACGACAGCGGGACGGCGTCGGCGGGGCTCCAGGAGCCGAGGGAGGCGAGGGACCCGACGACGTAGACGTTGGTGCCGAGGCTCGTCGTCGCGGTGACGTTGAAGGTCACGTCGGTGGCGCTCGCGTTCGCCAGGTTCCAGGAGTTGTCGAGGGTGAGCGCCGAAGTCGCGCTCGTGGCGGTTCTGTTGGCGTTGGACTCCCAGGTCACGTTCCCGGCCGAGTCCTTCTTGACGTACTTGTACTCGAAGGACGTGTCGACCGGCACGCTCACCGCCCCCGACCAGAGCGGGTAACCGGCGGACGACAGCGGGACGGCCCTGGAGGTGTCCCAGCCGCCCAGCGCGGCGATCGAGCCGACGACGTGAACGGTCGTGCCGCTCGTCGTCGGCGCGTACGCGTTGAAGGTCGCGGTCACCGTGGACGTCGATCCGCCGTCGTCGGGCTCGCAGGTGGTGCACGGGGTGAACGCGCCGTCGTGGAAGGCGATCGCGCTCTTCGCCGGGACGGTGAGCGTGGCGTTGCCGCCCGAGACCGTCACCGTCGTCGCGCCGTTGTCGACGACGTTCGCGTACGTGCCGTCGGCCATGCCGGTGGCGAAGGTGTGAGTGGCCGCCGAGGAACCGTTGTTGAGCGCGATGTAGCCGCTGCTCCCGCGGGCGAAGCCGATCACGTTCGAGGACTTCGTCGTCCAGTTGGTGACCGCCGCCGAGCCGACCGCGTTGTGCCACTTCACCATGCCGGCGATCGCGGTGTCGCGCTGGAGGCAGTACCAGCCGGAGGAGCAGTTCGTGTCCGTGACGAAGCCGTTCGAGTTCGGCGGGGCCTGGTCGGAGGAGGACCACTCGAAGCCCGAGTAGATCGTCGGGGTCGCCCACTTGTAGGCCAGCTCGAAGACGTTGGCGAGCCGGTAGGTGTCGCCGTCCTTGTAGCTCATGTGCAGCCCGTTGCGCTCGGTGTCGTGGTTGGTCACGAAGGACACCGAGTTCGCGGCCGGGAGGACACCGCCGCTCTCCAGGGAGGACAGGTCGCTCACGTTCCCCTGGAACGCCGACTTCAGCCTGCTCGCGTAGGTGAAGTCCAGGACGTCGCCCGAGGAGTAGTAGTCGGAGGCCGCCGGGGTCGAGCCCGGGTACACCTCCTGGAAGACGTACGGGTCGGCGCCCGAGGCCGTGTTGTCGAGCTTCGCCCAGATCGCGTTCAGGTCGGCGACCGGGATGTGCTTGGCGGCGTCGATGCGGAATCCGTCGACCCCCAGGGCGATCTGCTTGTTGAGGTGGGCGGCGATGCCCGAGCGCACGTCGTCGTCCTCGGTCTCCAGGTCGGGCAGGCCCAGCAGTTCGCAGTTCTGGATCTCACTCAGGTTCGACCAGTCGTCGATGATCAGGTCGGAGTCGTTGCACTCGGCCGAGGTGTGGAAGTCGTCCGGGTCCCAGTCCGGGGTGTCGTACTTGTTCGTGATCGTGGTGCCGTTGTAGCCGACGCCGGTCTGCGCGGCGGTGTGGTTGATCACGGCGTCCGTGTAGACCTTGAGTCCCGCGTCGTGGCAGGCCGTGACCATCGACGCGAACTGGGCCGCCGTTCCGAAGCGGCCGTTCAGGGCGGCGGAGTACGGCTGGTATACGTCCCACCAGTAGTAGCTGGACTGCTTGAGGGACTCGGCGGGCGGGGCGACCCACACCGCGCCGTAGCCGCCCGGACCGAGCACGTCGGTGCACTCGGACGCGACGGAGTTCCAGTTGTACTCCCACAGGTTGGCGATCACGTCGCCGGAGGTCGTGGCGTCCGCGTGGGCGGGTCCTGCGGGCAGGGCGATCGCTCCGGCCAGGGCCAGTGCGGCGGCGGCCGCGGCACTCGCGGTGCGCCGTAGGACGCCCGGGGGGTGGTCTCTGATGGTCATCTGCGGCTCCGAAAGGGGTTTCCTCGGGGGGGTTCGGGTTTCAACAAGGGGTGAGAGTGGGGCAGTTGAGAACGGCCCGTCAAGGCATTAGTGAAAGTTCTTGCTGTGAGTTGCAAGCCTCTTGCTGTAAACCTTTCGTGAGCGATACGGTCACGCGGGCGCCCGGCGACGAAGCCGTCCCGCGGCGTCGGGGTCGGACCCGAGAGAGCCGCAATCGCAAGGAGTTCCCGCCTGTGATACCGAGATGGCCGGCGCCCCCGACGCGCCGCATCGCGCCACCCGCCCGACGGATCGCGGCCGTCGCCGTGGCCGCGCTGGCCGCAGCCCTCGTGCAGCCCCTCGCGGCGCACGCGGACAGCCCGCCCCCACCGCCGTCCGACGCGAAGCTGGCCGCCGCCCCGGCCCGCCACGACGACACCCGTGAGCAGTTCTACTTCGTCATGCCGGACCGCTTCGCCAACGGCAGCACCGCCAACGACAAGGGCGGACTGACCGGCTCACGCCTCAGCACCGGTTACGACCCCACCGACAAGGGCTTCTACCAGGGCGGTGACCTCAAGGGACTGACCCAGCGGCTCGACTACATCAAGGGCCTCGGCACCACCTCCATCTGGATGGCGCCGATCTTCAAGAACCGCCCCGTGCAGGGGACCGGAAGCAATGCCTCGGCCGGCTACCACGGCTACTGGATCACCGACTTCACCCAGGTCGACCCGCACTTCGGCACCAACAAGGACCTTCAGACCCTCATCTCCAAGGCGCACGCCAAGGGCATGAAGGTCTTCTTCGACGTCATCACCAACCACACGGCCGACGTCGTCGACTACGAGGAGAAGTCCTACGACTACCTGTCCAAGGGCGCGTTCCCGTACCTGACGAAGGACGGCGAGCCCTTCGACGACGCCGACTACGCGGACGGCGGCACGAAGTTCCCGGCCGTCGACGCCGGCTCCTTCCCGCGCACCCCGACGGTCACCGCCGCGCAGCAGAACGCGAAGGTCCCGTCCTGGCTCAACGACCCGACGATGTACCACAACCGCGGCGACTCGACCTACGCCGGCGAGTCGACCACGTACGGAGACTTCTCCGGGCTCGACGACCTGTGGACCGAGCGGCCCGAGGTCGTCAGCGGGATGGAGAAGATCTACCAGCGCTGGGTGCGGGACTTTGACATCGACGGCTTCCGGATCGACACCGTGAAGCACGTGAACATGGAGTTCTGGACCCAGTGGGCCACGGCCCTCGACGCCTACGCGGCCAAGCAGGGCCGGGACGACTTCTTCATGTTCGGCGAGGTCTACTCCGCCGACACCTCGATCACGTCCCCCTACGTCACCCAGGGCCGCCTCGACGCCACGCTCGACTTCCCCTTCCAGGAGGCGGCCCGCCAGTACGCCTCCCAGGGCGGCAGCGCGCAGAAGCTCGCCTCGGTCTTCGCCGACGACTACAAGTACACGACCGACAAGGCCAACGCCTACGAGCAGGTCACCTTCCTCGGCAACCACGACATGGGCCGCATCGGGTACTTCCTGAACCAGGACAACCCCAAGGCCACCGACGCCGAACTCCTCGCCAAGGACAAGCTCGCCAACGAGCTGATGTTCCTCAGCCGCGGCAACCCGGTCGTCTACTACGGCGACGAGCAGGGCTTCACCGGCTCCGGCGGTGACAAGGACGCCCGCCAGACCATGTTCGCCTCGCGCACCGCCGACTACCTCGACGACGACGAGATCGGCACCGACCGCACCCACGCGAGCGACGCCTACGACACCGGCGCCCCGCTGTACCGGCAGATCGCGGCGCTCGCGAAGCTCCGCAAGGCGAACCCCGCCCTCACCGACGGCGTCCAGACCGAGCGCTACGCGGCCGACGGCGCCGGCGTCTACGCCTTCTCCCGCAACGGCACCGGCAAGGACACGACCGAGTACGTCGTCGCCTTCAACAACGCCGGCACGGCGCAGGAAGCGACCTTCGAAACCGGTTCCGCGAACACCGCGTTCCGCGGGATCTACGGCACCGACAAGACGGTTGCCGCCGGAGCCGACAAGAAGATCACCGTGACCGTTCCCGCGGGCTCGGCCGTCGTCCTCAAGGCCGCTCGCAAGCTGCCCGCGCCCGCGGCCGAGCCGGCCGTCACCCTGCGGGCCCCGGCCGCCGGCGCCACCGGCACCGTCGAGCTGAGCGCCGACGTGCAGGGCGGCCGGCTCAACCGGGTCGTCTTCGCCGCCCAGACCGGCAACGGCAAGTGGCAGACCCTCGGCTCCGCCGACCACGCCCCCTACCGGGTCACGCAGACCGTCGACGCGGACGTACCCGCGGGAACGGCCCTGCGCTACAAGGCGGTCGTCGTCGACTCGGCCGGACGCACGGCGAGCGCCACCGCGGCCTCCGTCACCGGCACCCCGCCCGCCGAGGAGATCCCCACCGCCTCCTCGCGGGACTACGCGATCGTCCACTACAAGCGCACCGACGGCGACTACGCCGACTGGGGCCTGTACGCCTGGGGCGACCTCGCCGACGGCGAGTCGACCACCTGGCCGGACAGCCATCCCTTCGTCGGCCGGGACGCGTACGGAGCCTTCGCCTACGTCAAGCTGAAGCCGGGCGCCTCGTCCGTCGGGTTCCTCGTCATCGACAAGGACGGGAACAAGGACGTCTCCGCCGACCGCACGATCGACGTCACGAAGACCGGCGAGGTCTGGATCGAGCAGGGCAAGGAGGGCCTCCTCACGGAGAAGCCCGACTACCCGGCCCAGGACACCGGCAAGGCCGTCCTGCACTACCACCGCGCCGACGGCGACTACACCGGCTGGGGTCTGCACACCTGGACCGGGGCCGCGAACCCCACCGAGTGGTCGAACCCGCTGAAGCCGGCCACGACCGACGCGTACGGCGCGGTCTTCGAGGTGCCGCTCACCGCCGGCGCCACCAGCCTCAGCTACATCCTCCACAAGGGCGACGAGAAGGACCTCCCGACCGATCGGTCGCTGGACCTCACGAGCAACGGGCACGAGGTGTGGCTGCTGAGCGGGCAGGAGAAGTACCTGCTCCCGCAGCCGGCCGGCTCCGCGGCGGCCCTCGACCTGACCACGTCCAAGGCGGTCTGGATCGACCGGAACACCGTCGCCTGGAACGGCTCCGAGGCCGCCGCCTCGACCGAGCTGCTGTACAGCGGCAAGGGCTCGATCGCGGTCACGAACGGCACCCTCACCGGGGCCGCCAAGTGGCTGCGGCTGACGAAGACCACCCTCACCGACGCCCAGAAGGCCGCGTACCCGCACCTCAAGGCCTACACCGCCTGGTCCGTGGACCCGCGCGACCGGGACCGGGTGCGTGCGGCGCTGAGCGGTCAGGTCGTCGCCTCCCAACGGGCGGTGAACGGAGCGGTGCTGGCGGCCACGGGCGTACAGATCGCGGGCGTGCTCGACGACCTCTACACCGGTGCGACCAAGGCGCGGCTCGGTCCGACCTTCCGCGACGGCCGGCCCACCCTGGCCGTCTGGGCCCCGACGGCCCAGCAGGTCTCCCTGGAGCTCGACGGCTCCACCGTGAGGATGAAGCGCGACGACACCACCGGCGTCTGGTCCGTCACCGGCCCGAGGTCCTGGAAGAACAAGCCCTACCGGTACGTCGTGACGGTGTGGGCGCCCAGTGTCGGCAAGGTCGTCACCAACAAGGTCACCGACCCCTACTCGGTCGCCCTCACCACCGACTCCGGGCGCAGTCTCGTCGTCGACCTCGACGACAAGGCCCTCGCCCCGGGCGGCTGGTCCACGCTCACCAAACCGAAGGCCGTCCCGCTGAAGGACGCCCAGATCCAGGAGCTGCACGTCCGGGACTTCTCCGTCGCGGACACCACCGTCCCTGCCCAGGACCGGGGCACCTACCTGGCCTTCACGGACCGAGGCAGCGACGGCTCGAAGCATCTGCGGGAGCTGGCGGCGGCGGGCACGTCGTACGTCCATCTGCTGCCCGTCTTCGACATCGCCACCATCGCCGAGGACAAGGCCGCACAGTCGACCCCCGGCTGCGACCTGGCCTCCTATCCGGCCGACTCCGACAAGCAGCAGGAGTGCGTGGCGAAGACCGCCGCGAAGGACGCCTACAACTGGGGGTACGACCCGTACCACTACACGGTCCCCGAGGGTTCCTACGCGGGCGACCCGGACGGGACCGCCCGTACCGTCGAGTTCCGCCGGATGGTGAAGTCGCTGAACCAGGAGGGCCTCCGGGTCGTCATGGACGTCGTCTACAACCACACGGCGGCGAGCGGCCAGGCGGCGACCAGCGTCCTCGACCGGATCGTGCCCGGCTACTACCAGCGGCTGCTCGCCGACGGCTCGGTGGCGAACAGCACCTGCTGCGCGAACACCGCGACCGAGAACGCGATGATGGGCAAGCTGGTCGTCGACTCGATCGTCACCTGGGCCAAGGAGTACAAGGTCGACGGCTTCCGCTTCGACCTCATGGGACACCACCCCAAGGCCAACATCCTGGCGGTGCGCAAGGCGCTGGACGCGCTGACCCTCGCCAAGGACGGTGTCGACGGCAAGAAGATCATCCTCTACGGCGAGGGCTGGAACTTCGGCGAGGTCGCCGACGACGCCCGGTTCCTCCAGGCCACGCAGAAGAACATGGCGGGCACGGGCGTCGCGACCTTCTCCGACCGGGCGCGCGACGCCGTGCGCGGCGGCGGGCCGTTCGACGAGGACCCGGGCGTCCAGGGCTTCGCGTCCGGGCTCTACACCGACCCCAACTCATCCACGCACAACGGCACTTCGGCCGAGCAGAAGGCCCGCCTGCTGCACTACCAGGACCTGATCAAGGTCGGGCTGAGCGGCAACCTCGCCTCGTACGGCTTCACGGACACCGACGGCAAGGAGGTCACCGGCGCCGAGGTCGACTACAACGGCGCCCCGGCCGGCTACGCGAAGGCGCCCGGCGACGCCCTCGCCTATGTCGACGCGCACGACAACGAGTCGCTGTTCGACGCGCTGGCGTACAAGTTGCCGGGGGACACCTCGGCGGCCGACCGCTCCCGTATGCAGGTCCTCGCCATGGCCACCGCCGCGCTCTCCCAGGGCCCGGCCCTGTCCCAGGCCGGCACCGACCTGCTGCGCTCCAAGTCCCTGGACCGCAACTCCTACGACAGCGGGGACTGGTTCAACGCGATCCACTGGAACTGCGCCGCCGGCAACGGCTTCGGCCGGGGACTGCCGCCGGCCGTCGACAACGCCTCCAAGTGGCCTTACGCCAAGCCGCTGTTGACCACCGTCGGCGTCGGCTGCCCACAGATCACCGCCGCATCCGCCGCCTACCAGGATCTGCTGAGGGTCCGCACCACCGAGAAAGTGTTCTCCCTCGGGACGGCCGAGCAGGTGCAGTCGGCGCTCTCCTTCCCGCTGTCCGGGAAGGACGAGACGCCCGGGGTGATCACCATGGAACTCGGTGACCTCGTCGTCGTGTTCAACGCGACGCCGACCGAGCGGAAGCAGACCGTCGACGCGCTCGCCGGGACCGGATACCGGCTGCACCCGGTGCAGGCGGCGGGGTCGGACCCCACCGTCAGGGCCGCGTCGTACGCGAAGGGGTCCGGCACGTTCGCCGTGCCGGGCCGGACCGTCGCGGTGTTCTCCCGGACGACCCCCTAGACAGGGGCATTACCTTGGTGGAGCAGGCCTTGCATCCGGCCTGCTCCACCGGTGAGTCCGAGGGCCGACAACAGATGAACGCCGACGTCAGCGACAGACGGACCGACACGACCGTGCTGGTCGTGGACCGTACGGCGGCCGGCCGGTTCGCCCTCGGAGTGGTGCTGCGCCGCGCCGGTCACCAGGTCGTCGCGGTCGGCACCGGCCACGAGGCCCTCGTCGAACTGGACGTACGGCGGCGCAAGGGCGCCCTGCCGGACGTGGCCCTCGTCGACGTCGAGCTGCCGGACATGAGCGGCTTCGAGCTGTGCCGCCGGCTCAAGGCCCGGCCGCACATGGCCGGACTGCCCGTCGTGCACTTCTCGGCCGGTGACGTGGCCCCGGGCGATCGCGGGCAGGGGCTGGACGCGGGCGGCGAGGCCCACCTGGCGATGCCCGCCGAGCCCGAGGAGATCGACGCGGTGGTCCGGGCGGCCGTGCGGGCCGCGCGACTGCGGGCCGACGACCAGGCGGCGGCTCGGCGGCTGTCGCTGCTGTCGGAGGCGATCGTCGGCATCCAGGCGGCGCGCTCCCCGCAGGAACTCGCCGACGCCGCCGCCGAGGGCACCGCGCGGCTCACCGGCTCGCCCGCCGCCGTCTTCGTCCTCGGCCCGGACGACGTGCTGCACCGGGGCACCTCCAGGAACCGCACCTCGCTCGCACTGCCGGACCAGGACGCCCACCAGGCCGTCGTGGCCCTGCTGCGGCGGCTCACCCACGGCCAGGCGGGGGTGCGGATCACCACGGTGGCCGCGCCCCTGTGGCCCGCCGGGTTCTTCCGGCCCGGGGTACCGCACGACGCCCGGCTGGTGCTGATCCCCACCCAGGACGGCCGGTCCTCGGTGTGTCTGGCCACCCCCACCCGAGGGGTCCGCCGGGTGGACCCCGAGACCGAGTCCCGGCTGGCCCGGCTCGCCCAGGCCACCGCGCTCGCCGCCGAGCCGCTGCTGATGTACCAGGCCGAACGGCACGTGGCGCTCACCCTTCAGCACAGCTTCCTTCCCCGGCCGCAGCGGCTGCCCGAGCTGCCGGGCGTCGACGTCGCCGTCCGCTATGTGCCCGCGTCCCGGGAGGCGGAGATCGGCGGTGACTTCTACGCCGCCCTGCGCACCGGGGAAGGGGTGCTGGCCGCGGTCGGCGACGTCGTCGGGCACTCGCTCGAGGCAGCCACCGTCATGGTCGAGATCCGGCACGCGCTGCGCGCCTACTGCGTCGACGAGAGCGACCCGGCCGTGCTCGCCGAGCGCCTCGACCGGATGCTCCAGCTCTACCACCCCGGGGTCACGGCGACCGTCTGCCTGGTCCTGATCGACCCCGGAACGGGGCGGGTCCGGATCGCCAACGCGGGGCACATACCGCCGCTGATCGTCCGGGACACCGGCGGCGCCGACTACGCCAAGGCGGCCGGCCCGCTGCTCGGCCCGGGCGTGCCCCACCCGCCGCCCACCGAACTGTTCCTCGAACCCACCGACCGGCTCCTCATGGTCACCGACGGTCTGATCGAGACCCGGGGCACCGACCTCGCGGTCTCGATGGAGCAGCTGCGCGCGGCGGCCATCGGCGCCATGCCGGGCCTGGACGCGCTGTGCGACACCCTCCTCACCAGCTTCGGCCACGACCGGGAGGACGACATCGCGATGCTGGCCCTGCGGCTGACGACTTAGGCTGATCCTTGTTTCCCTGGAACAGGAGTGCGCCCATGCCGCAGATCACCGTCGACTACTCGACCACGATGGCGTCCGCCTTCGACCGGAACGGGTTCGCGCGGGCCCTGCACACCTCGGTCGTCGAGATCGCGGCCGCCAAGCCGGAAGCCTGCAAGACCCTGTTCCGTCCCGCCGAGTTCACCGCGTTCGGCTACGACGATCCCGAGGAGCGGGGGCACGCGGTCGTCCACGTCACGCTGGGGCTCCTCGCCGGACGTACCGACGAGACGAAGACGAAGCTGACCGAGGCCGTACTGGAGCTGCTGCGCAAGCACGTGACGCAGGACGGTTTCGTGCTGCACGCCTCCGCCGAGGTGCGCGACCTCGACCCGTCGTACCGCAAGTACGAGAGCTAGAGCCGGAGCTAGAGCCGGAGCTAGAGCCGGAGCCGGAGCCAGGACAGGGACCGGGCGGCCGGCGGTCTCAGGAGGCCAGGGCGATGAGCCGGGTGACCAGGTCGCCGAACGGCCCGTCGGCCGGCTCGTCGCCGAGCACGGGGCGCAGCAGTGTGCGCAGCTCGTCGTCGTGGGCCGCGCCGACGGCCGTCAGCGCGGCGAAGTCCTGCACGAGCTGGACCTCCAGCTCCTCGCGCGGGATGCGCCGCCCGTCCAGCCAGATCAGCGCGGTCGACTCGGCGAGCGAGATCCAGGAGCGGACGATCAGCTCCAGGCGCGGGGGCGCGTCGGTGATCCCCAGGTGCGACAGGATCTGTTCGTAGGCGTTCTGGCGGACGGCGTCGATGAGGGCGTTCGTGGTCGAGGAGCCGACCGCCGGGCCGCCGCGCATGAGGGCGGAGAAACCCGGGCCGTGCGCGTCGACGAAGTCGAAGTAGCGGCGCATCACGCGGAGCAGCCGGGAGCCGAGCGGTCCTTCGCGCGGCTCGGCGAACCGGCCCGCAAGATCCTCCGATGCCCGCTTCAACGCGGCCTCGTACAGGCTGAGTTTGCCGGGGAAGTAGTGGTAGACGAGGGGGCGCGAGATGCCCGCGGCCGCGGCTATCTCGTCGATGGAGACCTCGTCCGGCGAGCGCTGGGCGAACAGTTCGAGGGCGACGCCGATCAACTGCTGCCGACGCTCCTCGACTCCCATTCTGCGACGAACCCCGGTAGTCATGCGAACACCTTACCGATCGGTTCCGGCCCAGAACGGACCGGACCGGTGCAGACGTTCACCCCATCCGTCACTTAACCGACTGCTTGTCCGGTCACATGTCAGTCATTTTTCGCTCCGCCCTTCGCGTCGCCTGTCGCTCCGTGCGGGCGAGCGGAGCGCGGGGCCGCGTGCCGGGTCACATGTCCAGCACCAGGCGCTCGCTGCGCGCCCGGGAGACACAGATCAGCATCGAGTCGTCGCGCTCCGCGTCGGTGAGCAGTTCGTCCCGGTGTTCCACCTCGCCCGCCAGCACCCGCTGTTGGCAGGTCCCGCAGAAGCCCTGCTCGCACGAGTAGAGGGTGTTCGGCAGTTCGGCCCGGACGGCGGCCAGCACGGTCGAGTCGGCCGCGACGGTCACCACTCGCCCGGTGCGCCTGAGTTCGACCTCGAAGGGGTCGCCGTCCCGGACGGTACGCGCCGTGAACCGCTCGACCCGGACGTGCGGCACCCGCTCCTCCACCGCCGCCATCAGCCCTTGCGGGCCGCAGCAGTAGACGGCCGCCCCCTCGGGCAGGTCCATGAGGAGCGCGTCGAGACCGGGCCGTCCGTCCACCACCGTCACCCGGCCGCGGTTCTCCCCGCCGAGCTTCTCGACCTCCTCCAGGAACGGCATCGAGGCCCGGGTCCGACCGGCGTAGAGCAGCCGCCACTCGGCGCCTTCGGGGAGGGCCCGCAGCATGGGCAGGATCGGCGTGATGCCGATGCCCCCGGCGACGAAGACGTACGAGGGTGCCTCGACGAGCGGGAAACGGTTCCGGGGCCCCCGCACCTCGACCTCCATCCCCTCCCGCACCTGCTCGTGCACCTCGCGCGAGCCGCCCCGCCCGTCCGTGACGAGCCGCGTGGCGACGGTGTAGGAGGAGGTGTCCTGCGGGTCCCCGCACAGCGAGTACTGCCGTACCAGGCCCGAAGGCAGCACCAGGTCGAGATGCGCCCCCGGCTCCCAGCGCGGCAAGTCGCGTCCCTCGAGCCGCAGTCGGACGACACCCTCGGCGATCTCGTGCCGCGCGGTGACCAGCAGCCGCAGTGCCCGCGACCGGGGCCGGCCGGAGACCGGTTCGGCCAGCGCGGGCATCGGCCACAGCGGCGAGACCCGGATCCGGCGGCGCAACGCCCGCCGGACGAGCAGCGCCGCGCCCGCGACGGCCACGGCGGTCAGCGGCTTCGGCATCACGAAGCCCCCTCTTCCGCGGCGAGCGCGGCCAGCGCGGCGGGGGAGGAGGCGAGATAGGCGACCGCCTGCTCGGTGGAGCCCTCCTGCGAGGGGTGGTACGCGCGGCTCAGATAGCGCGGTACCGACCTCAGCAGATCGCCGGTCGCGGGCAGCGTGCCCCGTCTGCCGCGGACGTAGAAGGCCTTGAAGGAGGCGCGGCCGTCGGTCAGGGTCGGGTCGTTCTCCATGAAGAAGCGGGTCCCGCGCTGCCACAGGAACACCAGCGCCGCGAACGCCGTGGCCCAGGTCCGCACCCGTCGCCGGTAGCCGCCGTCGAGGTGGGTGAAGAGGTCGAAGGCGACGGACCGGTGCTCGACCTCCTCGGCCCCGTGCCAGCGCAGCAGGTCCAGCATGGTCGGGTCGGCGCCCCGCCGGTCGAGCTCCTCGGCGTTCAGCACCCAGTCGCCGAGGAACGCGGTGTAGTGCTCGATGGCCGCGATCAGCGCCACCCGCTCCATCAGCCACCAGCGCCGGGCCCGGCCCGGCGGCAGGGTCCGGTCGCCGAGGAGCTTCTCGAAGAACCAGTCGACCTGCGCGGTGTACGGCGTCGGGTCGAGCCCCTGCTCCCGCAGATGCGGCAGCACCTCGTCGTGGGCCTGGGAGTGCATCGCCTCCTGCCCGATGAACCCGATGACGTCCTCGCGCAGCCGCTCGTCCCGGATGTACGGGAGCACCTGCCGGTAGACGTGCACGAACCAGCGCTCGCCGGCCGGCAGCAGCAGATGCAGCACGTTGATGGTGTGCGTGGCGAACGGGTCCCCCGGCACCCAGTGCAGCGGGGTGCCCTCCCAGGAGAAGGACACCTTGCGTGCCTTGAGCGTGACACGCTCGTCCGGCCGCCCCTCGGGCTTGTTAGACATGATGTCAATGTACTGACGGGTAGGGCGGGGGTGAACCCCTGTGCGACAACTCGCCCGCACCACTTGCGCACCCGGCTCGTCCCACCGGTGTGCCCGCGGACGGGTCAGCGCAGTCCGCTGATCGACCGCCCGTCCTTCAGCCTGCCCTCCAGGCCGGCCTGCGCGCCCTGCTTCGTCGGCACCGCCAGCAGGTTGCCCCGACCGGACCCGGTGACCCCGCCGGTCGCCCGGACGGACGCCGTCGCCCTGTCGCCGGCGGCGAGGAGGTACCAGTGGCCGCCCTTCGACTTCCACAGCACCCCGGCCAGCACATGCGGATCGCGCGGCCCGCACGCCGGTACGTCCCCGGCCTTCGCCACGGCCGCTCCGAACAGCCCGCCCGGCGTGTGGAACTGGGCCAGCACCCTGCTTCCGTCGCCCCGCCAGGTCTCGGCCCGGGTGCACACCCAGGTCGCCGCTCCGTTCGCCTCGGGCAGCTGCTGCCGGGTGTAGCCCCAGGCGTTGACCGTCCGTACGCCCTGTCCGCGGGCGTCGGCCAGTGAGCAGGCGAACGGCGCCCAGGTCCGCAGCGCCGCCGCGCCGCTCGCCTCCTTGGGCGCGGCCGGGCGCCCCGCGGTGAGACGGGCGGGGACGAGCTCGCCGAGATCGCTGAGCAGATGGGTGCCGGAGGCGTCCGTCAGCTGGAGCACGTTCCAGGTCGTGCACGTGCCGGTGTGGGTGGCCGGGCTGGACAGCGGCGAGGTGATCCCGTCGGTCAGCGTCAGGTCCATCATCCCGGCACCCGGCTTCGACAGGTCCCGCTCGCCGGCCTTCGTCACCCAGGGCGCCGTCAGATAGCGCACGTTGCCGTCCGCCCGGCCCAGCACCAGCGCGCCCGCCTCGGGGCCGGTCGCGCCGTCGACCCGCGCGAAGTCGAGGGCCGCCCCGGCGGTGCCGTCCTTCGGCTCGGCGTAGCGGGCGATGCGCAGACCGTCGTACAGGATCACCACGCGCGCGGTGTCGACCTCGCCCGCGTAGAGGAGCTGGGGCGGTCCGGCGGGGCCGCCCAACGGGGTCTCCGGGGTGGCGGAGACGTGCACGGCCTTCCCGGGGCGGGCCCAGACGGCGAGGGCGCGGCGCAGCAGCGCGCTGTCGCGGGTGAGGGGCCCGCGCGCGGGCCAGACCGAGAAGTCCGTGCGCGCGGAGGTCTTCCAGGCGGCGGGGGACACCTTCACCAGCCGCCCGGGGTCGAGTGCGGCCTCGGCGGCCGGGTTCTGCGCGTACGGCGGGGCGGCCGCGCCGTCGGGTCCCCAGCCGCCGCCGGGCAGCGCGACCAGGGCGCCGCACACGGCGAGCGCGGCCGCGGCGGCCAGCGCGGCCCTGGTGTGGCGGCGGCGGCGCATCAGATCGGTGGGCCGGACCTGGAGCGAGCAGGCGTCGAACTCGGGGGAGTCGAGCAGGGTGTACCGGTCGGCGGGGACCTGGCCGGCCTCGCGCAGCGCCGCCGTCACCTCGGCGCCCGGGACGCCGGACCCGGTCAGCACCTCGCGGACGTCGCCGTCGGGGAGCCGCTCCAGACCGCGCAGCACATAGGCGGCCCGGGCCGGGCCCGACAGGGTGGCCAGGCGCTGGTCCAGGGCGAGCTCGTCGGCGCCGCCGGAACGGGGGAAGAGCCGCAGGCCCCACACCTGGGGGAGCAGCGGCGGGAGCTGCGCGCGCCTGCGCCGGGCCCGCAGCCGCAGCGGCAGCCCCGCCTCCAGCGCCGAACGCACCACCTGGAGGCGGATGTAGGCGTACCCGGGGTCGCCGTCACGGCCGTCCCTCGCGCCCCCGTTCTGGGCCGGGATGACGGGGGTCGAGGCGCTGCCGCGGGGCAGGGCGCGCTGGGCGAGGGCGTGGGCGGTCAGGACGCGCCGACCGCGGCCGAGGCCGGGGGGCAGCACCAGATAGGCGAGCCGGACGAGCCGCGGGTAGTGCTCGACGAGCGCGGCCTCGGCCTGCTCGACGTCGACGGTCCGGTCGGCGGAGGATCCGGGTGCGGGGCGCGGGGCGACATCCTGTGACTGCACGTCCAGCAGAACGAGCGAAACGGAGGATGGTCACCCCGGGCGGGTCAGTCCTCCCGCAGCGCCTTCGCGTAGTTGGCCATCGACCGCTGGTAGCGCGGCAGATGGGGAGCCAGGGCGCCGAGCACCAGGGACAGGCCCTCGCGGTCGCGGCCGAGGCTCGACAGGCACAGGGCCAGACAGGCGCGTACGGCGTCGTCCAACTCGTCCGACGGGGCGTCCAGTTCGGCGGTCAGCAGCTTGACGCCCTCGTCCGCCTGCCCGATGTTGCGGAGGGAGCTGGAGAGTTGGATCTTGGCTCGCCGGCCCTTGTAGCCGCTCACCTCGCTCAGCCCGCGCGCGAGCGCGTCCCGGTACAGCGGGGCGGCCCGGTCCGAGTGGCCGGTCGAGTCCCAGGCGCAGGCCTGCTCGAACGGGCCCAGCGGACTGCCCTCGGGGAGTTCGGCGACCAGCGTGTCGATCACGGTCCGGAACTCCGCCGCGCGCTCCTGCGGATACTCGTCGAAGCCGGCCCAGGCGGCGGTCACGCGATCTTCCCAGTCTTGGTTCACCGGCACACTCTCGCACGGGTGTCCCCACCAGGCAGGGGTATTTTGAGCGCACCGCGCGTGAGAGCCGTATCCAGTGCGAGGCTCTTGCAGGGAGGAACGGATGAAGATGACCCGACCGATGCTCGCGGTGGCCGCCGCCGCGGCGGCGCTGGTGCTGACGGGCTGCGGTTCCGACGGGGCCGAGGAGACCGTCCCGGTGACGGCGACCGGCAGCCTGGAGCACCTGGCCGCCGAGGTGAAGTGCACGCCCGACATGCAGACCGACGCCGACGAACTCCGGCAGGCCCTCTGCAAGAACGGCGACGGCAAGTTCATCCTGCTGACCTTCGCCACCGACCGCGGTCAGCGCGAGTGGATCAACGGGGCCAAGGACTACGGCGGCCACTACCTGGTCGGCCGCAAGTGGATCGCCGTGGGTGAGGAGACCAGCACCGTGACGGCGCTGCGCAAGACCCTCGGCGGTGACATCGAGGAGGGCACGGACCACTCCGCGCACGTGTCGGGCGAGCCCTCCGAAGGCGCCTCGCACTCCGGTCACTGACCGGCCCCAGCGCCCGCGCCGCGCCCCGCGCACCCGGCGCACACCAGAAGGCCGGCGGTGAGGAATCCTCACCGCCGGCCTTCTCGGTCGGCTCTGCCGTTCGGCTCTGCCGTTCGGTTCTACTGTTCGGTTCCACCGGCAGGCTCTACCGGGCGGGCCCGCTCAGCGGGTCACTTGCACTTCTTGCCGGTGTTGATGCAGTTGACCATCTTGTTCATCAGGTTCGTCGAGAAGAAGTTGATGAAGTCGTTGTGGTCGGTGATCGGCTTGTGCAGGTTCTCCGGGAAGCTGTCCACCGCGTACGGCTGCACGACCGTCCCGTTCTGGAGCTTCGGGGCCGGGACGTTGTAGACGAGCCGGACCTGGAGCTGGGGGATCGCCTTGAAGCCGTTGGCGCAGCTGCCGTCGGCCTGGGCGAAGGCCACGTGCGTGCGGTGGTTGGCGCTGTCGATGTTCTGACCGTCCCAGCAGCTCTGGAAGTTGGTCGTCCGCACCACCTGGCTGCCCTGCGGGCAGATCGGGTACTGGGTCTCCAGCTGCACCTTGTTCTCGAAGCCGGTGCAGCTCCAGTTCACGTTCGCGTTGGCGTTGCCGTTGACGAAGGCCTTCGCGTCACCGGTGATGATGCGCAGGGCCGTCGGCATCGCGACGACCTTGCCCTTCTTGCTGCCGACGAACTTGATCTGCGCCTGGGCGGGCTGCAGGATCTTGCCGACGTTGCCTTCCTTGCCACCGCCGTCGTTGTTCTGGTCGAAGTCCTGCGAGCCGTCCTGGACACGCAGCACCGGCCAGAAGTACGAGGACTTGTCGCCCTGGTTCTGGCAGCTGGTGCCGGCTCCCGCCAGCTCCTGGTCGCTCGCGAACGCGTCGTTGTTCTGGTTGCCGACGTAGTCGTGCAGGTGGTGCGCGCCGTTGGTGACACCGGGGGCGACGATCACGTTGTCCGTGTTGTGGTTGTCGTTGCCGTTGGTGCCGCAGTTCGAGGTGAAGGTGCCCCGGGAACCGCTGTTGCCGTTGGCGGCGGCACCGTTGCCACCCACGCCCAGCTGCGCGTTGGCCTGGACCTTGGTGATGTCCACGAAGTCCGCGGCGACCGGGCCGTTGCCGCCCTGGCCGTTCTGCGCCTGGCCGGCGTTGCCGTTGTTCTGGCCGCCGTTGTTCTGCTGGCCGCCATTGTTGTTCTGGCCACCGTTGTTGTTCTGCTGGCCGCCGTTGTTCTGCTGGCCGTTGCCCGCCTGGCCGGCGTTGGTGTTCGCCGCCTGCGTGGTGCAGGCCGCCAACTGGCTCAGCGAGCTGTTGAACTGGCCACCCGACCGCTGGATGTTGATGCGGATCCGGTCGATCGTGGCGGCGCGCTTCTCCTTGAGGGGGCCGGTGATCGCGTTCTGTACGAAGCTGGCGTCGTTCGTCTGGGCCTGACGCGTGGAGGCGAGCCGGGTGTAGGCCTCGGTGATCTGCTTGTCGAGGTTGGCCAGCTCGGTCGCGACGCCCTGCTTCGCGCCCTTGGGCACGTTGGTCAGCTTCTGCCCCACATCCGGGCAGGAGATGGTGGCGACCTGCGCGGCCGCCGTGGCGGCCTTGGTCGCGTTCTGGCCCGAGTTCGACTCGTGCGCCGAAGCGTAGAAGTTCGCCCAGATCAGCCCGCCCCCGCCGAGCGCTAGGGCCGCCGATGCTGCCACGGCCTTCGTGGCCATCGACGAACGGCGTTTACGTATGTTGCGTCCCATGGAACTCCTCTGACTTCCTTGCGGGGCAGCATCGAGGCGCCCGACAGGAGTGAAGCTGAAGCTGCCCCCTCCTTTACGCACGTGGCCCCGGAGGTGTTCAGCCCGCTCAGAAATTGATGAGAGCCCCGTACGACAAAACAACCCCAACACCCTCACACAACGCAGCAGTTGGTGAGGTCAGCGATCGCGGTCCAGGTAGGCCAGCACCGCCAGCACCCTGCGGTTGTCGTCGTCCGAGACCTCCAAACCCAGCTTCACGAAAATGTTCGCGGTGTGCTTGGCGACCGCCCGCTCGGTGACGACCAGTTTGCCCGCGATCGCCGCGTTCGACCGGCCCTGCGCCATCAGCTCCATCACCTCCCGCTCGCGCGGCGTGAGCCGGTCCACCGGCCCCTGTCCGTCACCCGAGCGCCGGGCCAGCAGCTGCTGGATCACCTGCGGGTCCATCGCCGTACCACCGGCCGCGACCCGCCGTACGCCGTCCACGAACTGCTCCGCGTCGAACACCCGGTCCTTCAGCAGGTAGCCGATCCCGCCGGTGCCGTCGGCCAGCAGCTCGCGCGCGTACAGCTGCTCGACGTGCTGGGAGAGGACGAGCACCGGCAGTCCGGGCCTCCTGCGGCGGGCCCGGAGCGCGCACTGGAGGCCCTCGTCCGTGTGCGTGGGCGGGAGCCGGACGTCGACCACGGCGACGTCCGGCTCCAGTTCGGCGAGCGCCCGCTCCAGTTCGGGCCCGGTCTCGACAGCGGCGGCGATCTCGAAGTCGTAGGCCTCCAGCAGCCGGACGAGACCGTCCCGCAGCAGGAAGAGGTCCTCGGCTAGGACAACACGCAAGGGATCTCCATGGTCACCATGGTGGGACCGCCGGCAGGAGAGCTGACGGCCAGGACGCCGTCGAATGTACCCAGCCGCCGCTCGACACCCGCGAGACCCGAGCCGGCCCCGATCGCCGCGCCGCCCGCGCCGTCGTCGGTGACCGAGATCCGCAGCCGGCCCGCACCGTGATGGAGGTCGACCCAGATCCGTCCGGCGCCGGAGTGCTTGACCGCGTTGGTGAGCAGCTCGCTCACCGCGAAGTAGGCCGCCGACTCCACGGGCGCGTCCACCCGGCCGCCCTCGAGCTCGACGCTCACCTCGGTGGTGACCGGCAGCCGCAGGGCCAACGCCCGTACGGCGTCGCCGAGTCCACGCTCGGCCAGTACCGGCGGGTGGATGCCGCGCACCAGGTCGCGCAACTCGGAGAGCGCCTCGGCGGACGACCGGCGGGCCTGCGCGAGCAGAGCCTTGGCCTTCTCCGGGTCCTTGTCGACGAGCATCTCGACGGTGCCGAGGTCCATGCCCATCGCCACCAGCCGGGCCTGGGCGCCGTCGTGCAGATCCCGCTCGATGCGGCGCAGTTCGGCGGCCGAGGTGTCCACGGCGTCCCGCCGGGTCTCCGTCAACACCCGTACCCGCTCGGCCAGTTCGGCCTGGCTCGGGGTGAGCATGGCCTTGGTGAGGAGGAAGTGGACCTGGAACACGCTCACCGTGTACCGGTGGGCGACGAAGAGCAGGGCGGCGGCCAGGGCGCCGGCGCCCAGCGCGGTGGCCTGGCCGTCCACGGGCACGAAGGCGTACCAGTAGGCGCCGCCGTCGCCGTCACCCACGACCCGCCACAGCCCGGCCGCCAGCGCCAGCCCCTCCAGCGGATAGAGGACCAGGACGGCCGGCAGCAGCGCGGTCAGGTACCCGGCCGTCATGTCCACCAGGAGCCACCGCAGGTCCCGCCAGGTCGCCGGGTCGCGCAGCAGCGCGTAGGTGCGCCGGAACGGGTTGGCGGTGGCGGGGGCCGGCCGGTACGCCGACGGGATGCGCACCCCGCCCCACCGCTCGGCGAGCGCCCGCCGCCGCTCGGCGTAGGCGCGCACCCCCTGCACCACGTAGGGCGTGGTGAGGGCCCCGACCCCGATCGGTATCAGCGCCATCGACACGAGGGAGAGGCAGAAGCCCAGGATGCTCAGCGGCAGCGACCCGACGGCCAGCGCGAGCCCCCGTCCGGCGGCGAGCAGCATCCCGCGCGCCCTCGAACCGCCTTCGCCGCTCTTCGTGTTGGTGTTCATGCCCTCAGTCTGGCCGAGCCGCGGAGGGGCGGTCACTGGCCCGACGCCCCCGGTCAGAGGGTGGTGCCAGGTACACCTTCGGGACCCGGCCCGCCGGTGCCCGCCGCGAGCACCTTCGCCTCCACCTCCGGGTCGAGGCCCTTGCGGGTGCGGTCCGGACGCTGGGGCGCCTCACCGCCGATCGACCTCAGCCAGGCCCAGGTGTCGGCGACGGTCTCCTCCACGGGACGGCAGGCCAGGCCCGCCGCCACCGCCCGGGAGACGTCGGCCGCGTGCAGGGCGTCGTGCATGTCGCTGCCCGGCGGCACCCACACGGGCAGTTCGGTCCACGGCTCGATGCCCGCGTCGAGGATGATCTCCGGCGCCGTCCACCGCAGTTCGGCGTCCGAGCCGGTGGCCCGCACGCACGCCTCCAGCAGCTCGCTCATCGTCGCGTGCCCCTGCGGGCTCATCAGGTTGTACGGCCCGCTCAGCTCCCGCTCGACCGCGCCGAGGATCCACTCGGCGAGATCGCGGACGTCCACGTACTGCAGGGGCAGCTCGCGCGGGCCGGGTGCGAGGACCGGACCACCGGCGGCGATCCGGGTCAGCCACCAGGGCAGCCGTCCGACGTTCTCGTACGGGCCGAGGATCAGCCCGGCCCGTACGAGAACGGAGGACCCCGCGCCGAAGGCGCCGACGACGGCCAGCTCGCCGCCGTGCTTGTCCCGTGCGTAGTCGCTCTGTTCAGCGTCGGGCTCGGCCCCCTCGACGACGGGCGCGTCCTCGGCGTACCCGGCGGGCGGGGCCCAGGTGTACACCGAGCAGCTCGACACGTACACATACCGGCGGGCGCGGCCCCGCAGCAGCCGCGCCGCCTCGTGCACCGCGCGGGGCGCCGCCGACCAGGTGTCGACGACGGCGTCCCAGTCGCCTTCGGCCAGTGCGTCGAGGCCGCCGGGCGCGGTGCGGTCACCGGTCAGCGACCGGGCACCGGGGGCGGATGCGAACCGCCCCCGGTTGAAGACCGTCACGTCCCAGCCGCGCCCGAGGGCCGCCTCGACGACGGCCCGTCCCACGAACTCCGTACCACCCAGCACCAGAAGTCTCATACCGGTGACTGTGCCCGGTCCGGACGCGGCGGGGAACCGTGCTCTGCCGTCGGCAGACCGAGTGGGTCAGTTGGCGGTCGGCGGGGTGTACTTGTAGCCGACCCGGCGCACCGTCTGGATCGACTGGCGGTGCTGTGCGCCCAGCTTGCGGCGCAGCCGGGCGATGTGCACGTCGACCGTACGGCCGTCGCCCACGTGACCGTAGCCCCACACCGTGGTGACGAGCTGGTCGCGGGTGTGCACCCGGTTCGGGTGCGCGACCAGGTGCGCGAGCAGCTCGAACTCCAGGTAGGTGAGGTCGAGTTCCTGGCCGTCGACGGCGGCCGTGCGCTGTACGGGGTCGATCCGTACGAGCGGACGCCCGGCGCCCTCGGGCTCGGCGGCCTCCTCGGCCGCCGGCCGGTCCGGCACCGCCACCGGCAGGAACGGCGGCTGCTGGTCGGCCGGGACGAGCACCAGGTAGCCGACCATCGGAGGCTGGCCCGGCAGGGCGGGCAGGGTGTGCGGGGGAGCGGGCAGCCAGGTCGCGCCCGGCGGCAGGAAGTCGGTGACGTCGACCACCTCGTCCCGGTCGACGGCCCGCAGTCGATGGCGGGCGGTGCCGTTCGGGGTGGCGGCGGTGAGGCTGGGAGCGGAGGAGAGAGAACGAGTGTTCGCCATGAGAGGTCAGCTCTTTCGCGCGAGAAGTTCGTCGGGGAGGACGACGGCCGCGATTCGTGGTCGGGCTCGTCGAGGACGTACGTCGTGCGCGCTGGCCGAAGGCCGGGGTGTACGGCTTTAGAGGGCCGGCGCGTTCATCGCGCGGCAACACACCCGGTCGAAGTCATGGTGCTGACGGGAAGGCCAGAAGGGCTCGAGGTCGTGACGACCCGTCGCGGTGCACTTCTGGAAGCTGGCCATGGGCCCATTGAAGCAGACACCCGCCCGTAACAGGAGCCTCCGCTCACAGCTTGGACGATTCCTGGCGCGAAGTCGGCGTCAGCCGACCACGCGCGCCGTCCCGAGGAGCCTTCGGACGGCGGCCCGCAGCACGTCGTCCGGATGCGTCGCGTCGCCGTACATGAGGTCCTTCACGGCCCGCCGCGGCGTCTCGGCCCCGCGTCGCAGCGGTTCCACGGCGAAGCGGGGGAGGAGCCCCATCTCCGTGAGCGTCAGCACCGGGTGGGGCGGGTCCGGGTGGCACCTCCGCCACTCGAGCGCCTCCCGGGCCAGGGGCTCCACGGTGTCCTCGGTCCTGCCGGTGATGCGCCAGACGGCCAGTGCGGCCGCGGCCCGGGTGCCGGACGGGGTACGGGGCGCGAGAAGCGGCTCGATGAACGGCAGCAGCGGTGCGGCGGCGGCACCGAGCCGGCCCGCGAGGTTCGTCGCCCAGGAGGAGGTCGAGGCGGTCAGTTCCCGGCGGAGGAACGACAGCGCCGGCTCGGGGTCCGCGGCGACCGGCCAGAGGGCCACCGCGGCCTCCGCCGAGACCGAGGAGTGGACACCCTCCCTCACGCAGATCCGCAGCGCCCGTTCGCCCACGTCGCCCGCGGCGCGCCCCAGCGAGGTCAGCACGGCGACCGCGACGGACGGGTAGCCGGTGCCGTGGCGGGTCAGCAGTCCCGCGAGCTCCTCGACGACGTCCGCCGCCACCTCGGGGTACCGACTCAGCACCTTGACCAGCTCCGAGTGACCGTCCCCCGCCTGCCGGGCCACCGCCCGCGCCACGGGCGCCGCCGCGGTCCCGAACTCGTCGGTCACCGCCCTGACGACGCGGACGGTGTCGTACGCGCCGGGCGCCTCCCCGATCAGCCGCAGCGCCTCCTCGACCGCCACCGCCACCGGCACGCGCGCGCGTGCCAGCGCGGTGACCGCCCCGGCCCGCACCGCCGGGCTGTCGTCGGCGAGGTACGGCAGCACCCGCTCCCGCACGCGCGCGTGCAGTTCCGGCGGCAGCGCGCAGGCCAGCTGTGCCAGCCGGTACAGCTGCCAGGCCTCGCCCTCCGTCTCGCGCAGCGCCCACGGGAGCACGTCGGCCTCCCTGTCCCGCCAGCGCTCGGTGATCCCGAAAGCGAGCGGCATCCCCCGGTCGAGGGCCCGCAGCGCGGCCTCGGGGTCCTCCAGCAGCCGCTCGGTGAACGGCCGGTAGTGCCCCGGCCACAGCGAGGTCTCCGGTTCCTCGGGCTGCTCCGCGGCGGCGGTGTACGCCCGCGCGCCGGCGTCCACCAGCGGGTGCGGCAGGGGCGGTTCGGTGGTGCGCAGCAGGTCCTCGGCGGCGGCGAGCGCGACCCGGGGCTCGGGGTCGGCCAGCAGACGGTGCCGCCAGGCGCCGTCGCCCGGCTCCAGCAGTCCGAGCGCCGTCACGACCCGGGCGCGCACCCGCGGGTCGCTCTCCTCGGCGAGCCGGTCCCGCAGCAGGGGCGCCGTCGCCGGGCCGGACTCCCGGCCGCACGCGGCGATCAGCAGCACCATCGACTCGCGTACGGCCGGGTCGCCGTCGTGCGCGAAGGGGATCAGGGACGGCATCGCCTCCGCCACGGCCCGCCGGGCCCGCTGCCGTTCGTCCCGGTGCCCGGCCCAGTTCGCGAGGTCGGCCAGCAGGCCGAGCAGTTCGGCCCGGGGGCCGGCGCCGTGCAGGGCGAGCCGGATCAGCTGCGGCACCGCGGGTGCCGTGGGGATCTCCTCCCGGAAGCACAGGGAGGAATGCAGCCGGTCCATCGCCCGCTCGCGCACGGCCCGGTCCGTGGACTCCAGCGCCCGCAGCAGCGCGGGTACGTCACCCGTCGAGCCGTAGGCGCGTTCGAGACTCGCCCGGTCTCTCTCCGTCCCCATGGGAGCGCAGGATATGCGCAAGGGGCGCCCGCCGAGTCGGCGGGCGCCCCTTCGCTGGAGCCGCGGAGCGGATCAGACCTGGCCGGCCTTCTCCAGCGCCGAGCAGCAGGTGTCGACGATCAGACGCGTCACCAGGTACGGGTCGACGTTCGCGTTCGGACGGCGGTCCTCGATGTAGCCCTTGCCGTCCTGCTCGACCTGCCACGGGATACGGACCGAGGCACCACGGTTGGAGACACCGTAGGAGTACTCGTTCCACGGGGCGGTCTCGTGCAGGCCCGTCAGACGGTCGTCGATGCCGGCGCCGTAGTGCTTGACGTGGTCGAGCGGCTTCGAGCCCTCACCGAGCGACTCGCACGCGGTGATGATCGCGTCGTAGCCCTCGCGCATCGCCTTCGTGGAGAAGTTGGTGTGCGCGCCGGCGCCGTTCCAGTCGCCCTTGACCGGCTTCGGGTCGAGGGTGGCGGCGATGCCGAAGTCCTCGGCCGTGCGGTAGAGCAGCCAGCGGGCCACCCACAGGTGGTCGGAGACCTCGAGCGGGGAGACCGGGCCGACCTGGAACTCCCACTGGCCGGGCATGACCTCGGCGTTGATGCCGGAGATCGCGAGACCGGCGGCCAGGCAGTTCTCCAGGTGCGCCTCGACGACCTCACGGCCGAAGATCTCGTCCGCGCCGACACCGCAGTAGTAGCCGCCCTGCGGGGCCGGGAAACCGCCCTTGGGGAAGCCGAGCGGGTAGCCGTCCTGGAAGAACGTGTACTCCTGCTCGATGCCGAAGATCGGCTCCTGCGCGGCGAACTTGTCGGAGACCTCGGTGAGCGCGGCACGCGTGTTGGACTCGTGCGGCGTCATGTCGATGTTGAGGACCTCGCACAGGACGAGGATGTCGTCGCCGCCGCGGATCGGGTCGGGGCAGGTGAAGACCGGCTTGAGGACACGGTCCGAGGAGTGGCCCTCGGCCTGGTTCGTGGAGGACCCGTCGAAGCCCCAGATTCCCAGCGACTCGAGACCGGCGGGCTCACCCGCGATGATCTTCGTCTTGGAACGGAGCTTCGCCGTCGGCTGGGTGCCGTCGATCCAGATGTACTCAGCCTTGAAGGTCACGGGCCACTTCCTTCGGGGTGTGTCTGACGCACGTGCGGGTGCTGCGGCGCTGCGGCACTGGGGCGCCGCCTTGTCTGCCGGGCAGACTGTCAACAGGCGATTTCCCGGTCGTTGCTCGAATGTGAACCCCGTGTTACCTGGTGGTTCTGTGGTGCGGCTCACGGTGTGAGCAGTGAATCGGTGGGTTCGCCGAACGCGCCGGTCCTGCCGCTCGTGGCCGCGAGCAGCAGGACCGATGACACGTACACCCTCAAGGGATGCTCCGGAGGGGGCCGCCGGTGCACCGAGGTGCCCGGTGGCCGGACGTCACCCCACCTTCTCGATCAGGGCCCGGCGGATCAGGAACTTGCCGGGCTCACGGACCAGTTCGAAGGCCGCGTTGTTGAGCAGGGCGCAGCTGCCGGAGACCGAGGTCACCTCGACGGTCGTGGACTTGTTGTTGTCCAGGTTGGTGACCTTCAGCTTGGTCCCCGCCGGGAACTGGTTACTCGACGCGGCCGGGGCACCGCCCTCGCCGGAGAGCGTCACCGTGGAACCGTTGCAGACCTGCTGGCCGGAGGCGGCACCGCCGCCGTTTCCCGCGTTACCGGCGTTACCCGTGTTTCCGGCCGGTGCGGAGGCCGCCGGTGCGGAGGCGGCCGGAGCGGAAGCTGCCTGCGAAGGCTGTGTCGCCTGGGAGTCCTGAGCCGACTCCCCAACGACGCAGCCCGACGCCTGCTGCTGGACCTTGATCTGCGCGATGACCGCCTCGCGGTTGGCGATCCGGGCCTCGGACTGCGCGTCCGGGTTCGTCCGCTGGCCCTCGATGAACTTCTCGTTGTTGCCGAGCGCCGTGGCCAGTCCCGCGCAGACGGTCGAGTCCCCGGCGGACAGTGTCCTGGCGTCCTGCCCGCTCTGTGAGGCGTTCGAGGTGGACGCCATGGCGAAGGCGCCGGCGCCCGCCACCGCCGCGGCGCTGACGAGCAGCGCGATCTTCTTCTTCGTGCCGAGACTTCTCCTGCGCGACATGCGCGCCTCCTGAGGGGTAGGGGAGCGTACGCCGCTATGTACGAGATACCGAACGAGGTTACTCAGCGGTTACAGGAGTCAATCGAAGTGGTGTGCGTCACACCCGAGTCGGGGCGCGGGACCGAAGTCAGTTCCTCCCCTCCTCGTACGCAGCCACCGTGTCGTCGACCCGCCGGAGCAACCCCTCGGTGCGGGAGGCGAGTTCGGCCTCCCCGGTCTTCGAGCCGTCGCCCCACCGCCCGTTCGCGAACACCACCGACCGGACGGTCATCGCCCGTCGGGAGACCCCGGCCGAGTCCGGCGGGACCGTCGGCAGGCCGGCCTGCGGCGGCGGATCCAGCGGGTCCACCCGATACCTCACCGGGTCCGCCGAGGCCATCGTGAACACGCGCGAGGCGTCCTGCACCCGCTCGAAGCTCAGCACGGTGACCGTCACCTGCGAGCGCCGTTCGGTGTCCGTGAACAGGGCCGCCGTCGACCGGGAGCACCCCTCGCCCTGTTCGACCAGCCGGGCGAGCGCGGGCGTTGCGCCCCGAGCGCAGTCGACGGTGGTGGACAGGTCGACGCGGGCGTACCGGGAACCGTCCGGCAGCCGGACGCTCGTCGAGGGGAACGCCTGCTCCGGCCGGACGATCGGGCGGGCGAGCAGGGAGGGGAGCGCGCCCGGGGTGCCGGACGGGAGGCCCGCGTCGCCGGACGGTACGGCCGCGAGACCCGAGGCGGTCGTGGTCGCCGGGGGAGCGGACGTGGTCCGGTCACCGTCGTCCTCGTCCGCGATCAGCAGGGTGCCGACGGCCACGGCGGCGACGAGGGCCACGCAGGATCCGACGGCCGCCGAACGCCGGGCCCGCCGACGCCGTCGTATTCGCCCCCGCTCGGGAGGGAACCCGAGCCCTTGATCACCGAAGGTCATGGCGGCGGAGGGTAGCAGTGCGCGGCGCGCCGACGCCCGCCGCCGGACGGATCGTCGTCCGGCCGGCCGGCGCGCCCCTAACGGGACAACGCGTCCCGTACGGCCTCGTCGGTGCGGGCCACCAGCGCGCTGCCGTCGTCCGCCGTGATGATGGGGCGCTGGATGAGCCGGGGGTGCGCGGCGAGCGCGGTGATCCAGCGTCCACGGGCACTCGCGTCCCGCGCCCAGTCCTTCAGGCCGAGCTCCGCGGCCACGGTCTCCTGGGTGCGTGTGATGTCCCAGGGCTCCAGGCCGAGGCGGTCGAGTACGGCCGCGATCTCGTCCTCGCTCGGCACGTCCTCCAGGTAGCGCCGGACGGTGTAGTCGGCGCCCTCGGCGTCGAGGACTGTGAGGGCGCTGCGGCACTTGGAACAGGCGGGGTTGATCCAGATCTCCATGCGGCACACGGTAGCGGTCCGAAGCCGCGAAAGCCCTTGTGATCAGGGGCGATTGTCAGTGGTGGGCAGTAGAATAGAAGCAGTGTTCGAGGGTTCGCCGGAGGTTCCGGACCGGGCCCTGACCGCGACAGGAGGATGCCTGTGCCCGCTGCCGCACTGAAGCCGAAGCCGTTGCCGACCCAGTCCACCGCGAAGCGTTCCGTCCAGCTCGACCTGCCCTATGTGCCCGTCGAGAAGCGGCCGTTGCCGCCCGGGCGACCGCGCGATTGGTACGTCACGCACAACCGTCGCCTGAAGGCGATGCGCCTCGCCATCGCCCTGCTCGACCTGGGCGTGTATATGCCGAACCAGGCCCGTAACGAGAAGATCCGCAGCACGGCGGAGCTGATCGGCGTTCACTCGCCGTCGGACACGACGTGCCACATGGTGCGGGCGCTGCTGCGGTACTCACGCTGAACCGGGCGCCGGGTGCCGTTCCCGGTGACGGCACCCGGCGTCGGTGTCGGTGTCGGTGTCCAGGGCAGGGGCGGGGGCGGGGACGAGGGCAGGGACTCCGGGGACGGACGCGGGACCGGGGGTCACCTCACCAGGTCCTTCTCCACCGGGGTGCGGAACCTCGGTGTCACCCGGGTCGCCCCCAGCCACGACTCCAACCGTGCCGCCTCCGCCTCGATCGCCGCCTTCGCCTCGGCACCCACGCCCTCGCCCTTGTCCTCGCCGGCCAGGATCCGCCACACGATCTCGCCGTCGGCCCGTTGCGCCCAACTCCCCACCACCCGGCCGTTCCACCACACCGTCGGGCCCACGTTCCCGCTGTAGTCGAACAGGGCGGGGCGCAGCTCCGGGGCCAGATACCAGTCCCGGGCCTGCCAGCCCATGGCCGTCGGATCGAGGCCGGGCAGCAGGGCCGCCCACGGTTCGCCGGGGGTGGGCACGGCATCAACGTCGTCCTCGACGACGTACCCCGTCCCCTCGTCCAGCGTCACCGCACGCGCCCCGATCGCCGTCAGCGCCCGGCGGACGTCCGTCACCTTCCACCCCGTCCACCACTTCAGATCGGCCTCCGTGGCCGGGCCGCACGCCGTCAGCCAGTGCCGCAGCAGCTCCGACTGGGCCTGCGCCACCGGCAGTTCGGCGTGCTCGGGGGCCAGAGCCCAGCGGAACTGGCTCGACGTCCACGAGCCCAGGGGCCGCCCCCTGACCACCTTGCCCTCCACCCCCAGCACCCTCAGCAGCCGCGTCACGACGGTGTGGACGCCCTCGTAGGGCTTCCCCGCCGCGTACACGAACTGCTCCCGCAGACGCGGCTCCTCGCGGGCCAGCTCGGCCGCGGTCGCCTGGCCGAGCCGGGCCAGGGCGGCCAGCGCCGACTCCTCGACCTCCTTCAGCCAGGCCGCGTCCGGTGCGCCGGCCTTCGCCATGTCCTTCACCAGAGTGGCCCGCTCCCGCGCGGCGACCGCGAGGCCGGTCGAGGCGTGCACGACCGCCGTCGACTCCGCCGGGAAGACGAAGACGGTGTGCCGCATGCCGTGCATCCGGACGAGGCTCCGGTCCTCGTACAGCGCCCGGTCGGTCTCCGCTACCGTCGCCGCCGGGTCGGCGAGGCGGGCGCCGACCGCCAGGTACACCGTCGCCGGGTCCGAGCCGTGCAGGGCGAGGAGCGCGTCGGCCACCGCCTCGGGTGTAGCGACCCGCGCCCGCGGGGCCAGCCGGTGCCGCAGGGCCAGCCGCGCCCGCCGCTCCGCCACACCGATGTACCGCAGCCCCTCACCCATGACCGGCCTCCACCCCTCGTCGCCCCGTCGCCGTCCGGCACTCGTCCCTGCCCGCCATCCTTCCCGACACCACTGACAATCGGGTCCCGACGCCCGTGACGCCGACGGCACCCGAACCCTCCGGGGCGCTCCAGGACCGCCGAGGCGGCCGGGGCTGCCGGGCGCGCCGGCTGTCACCCGTTCGACGTACCCGACATGCGGGCGCTCCCCTCCCGGCCTTCACTGCGAACAGGAGGCCGGGAAATGTGGTGAACCGGGAGGCGGATGTGGTGCGAAGGCGACGCGGATGACCACCCCCACCGACCGTGCCCGACGCGGCCGGGACGCCCGCAAGCGCGTCTCGCGTTCCGCCCACGCCCTCTGGGTCCCGTCCGTCGACCGGCCCGACCCCGTCGCCGTGCTGGAGCGGCAGGGCCGGGACAGGCTGCCCGAGCTGCTGCCGATCCGGTACGGGCGGATGGCCGCCTCGCCGTCCGCCTTCCTGCGCGGCTCCGCCGCCCTCATGGCCGCCGACCTCGCGTCGCAGCCGCACACCGGGCTGACGGTGCAGCTGTGCGGCGACGCCCATCTGCTCAACTTCGGGTTGTACGCCTCCCCGGAGCGAGGGCTGCTCTTCGACCTCAACGACTTCGACGAGACGTTCCCCGGGCCCTTCGAGTGGGACGTCAAACGGCTCGCCGCCTCCGTCGCGGTGGCCGCCCGCGAGAACGGCCACCCCGAGCCCAGGGTGCACCGCGCCGCCCTGGAGGCCGTGGCCGCCTACCGCACCGCCATACGCCGGCTGTCCCGGCTCGACGAGCTCGCCGTCTGGTACGAGCGCATCGACGCCGAACGGCTGCTGCCCCTGCTGCGCGCCGCCCGGCGCCGCGGACGGGCCGGGGGCAGCCTCACCCGCGCCCGCCGCCGCACCAGCCTTCAGGCCCTCGACAAACTCACCGAGGTCGTCGACGGCCGCCGCCGCATCATCCACGACCCGCCGCTCATCGAACCCGCCGGCGCCTCCGACAGCGCCGCCCTGCGCAAGATCTTCAGCGACTACCGCTCCACCCTCACCGAGGAGCGCCGCCTGCTGCTGGACCGCTACCGCTTCGTCGAGGCCGCCCGCAAGGTCGTCGGCGTCGGCAGCGTCGGCACCCGCTGCTTCATCGTGCTGCTCGCCGGGCGCGACACCGACGACCCGCTGTTCCTCCAGATCAAGGAGGCCCGCGCGTCCGTCCTGGAGGAGCACCTGCCCAGCGGCCCGTACGTCCATCCCGGCCACCGGGTCGTCGCCGGGCAGCGGCTGCTCCAGGCCGCCGGGGACGTCTTCCTGGGCTGGATGACCGGGCCGCAGAGCCGCGCCTTCTACTGGCGTCAGCTGCGCGATCTGAAGAACTCCGGGGGCGTCGCCGGGATGTCCCCGGCCGACCTCGCGGAGTACG
The DNA here is from genome assembly GCF_045040885.1 of Streptomyces sp. NBC_00016. Lineage (NCBI taxonomy): Bacteria > Bacillati > Actinomycetota > Actinomycetes > Kitasatosporales > Streptomycetaceae > Streptomyces > Streptomyces sp. NBC_00016. The sequence goes on from NZ_CP108304.1 coordinate 7,051,920, forward strand.
CCCGGCTGTGCGGCACCGCCCTGGCCCGCGCCCACGCCCGGTCAGGCGACCGCGTCGCCATCGCCGGTTACCTCGGCGGTGCCGACACCTTCGAACGCGCCGTCGCCGACTTCGCCCTGACCTACGCCGACCGGACCGCCGCCGACCACGCGATCCTGGGCGCGGCGGTCGTGGCGGGCGTGGTGAGCGCGGCGCCGGGCGTCTGAGCACCGCAGGGCGCCCGGCCGGTCAGGGACGCGCCGCCGTCCGCCCGCCTCCGTCCGGGCCGGCCAGCACGGCGGTCACGAACGCGCGCCGGTCGTCCGCGTGGTCCTGGAACCACAGGCCCAGCCGGTGTCCCGCGGCGGGCAGTTCGAACCTCGTGTACCGGGCGCGGGTGGCGAGCGCGTCCTGGACCGCCTCGGTCACCTGCGGCGGGATCACCGTGTCGGTGCCCGGCACGGCGAGCACCGCCCGGCCCTCGTACGCGCGCAGCACATCGAGCGCGGGCGCCTCCCGCCAGCTCACGGGCCTGCGGATGATCGCGCTGAACTCCCCGTTCCCCTCGCCGAAGGGAACGTCCCACGCGCGGGCCGCGTACACCGCGGGCGCGCAGAGGCCCAGGGCCGTGACCCGGTCCCGGTAGAACGCGGCCAGGTCGGCGACCGTCTGCCCGCTCATGCTGAACCCGACGAGCACCAGCGTCCCGTCCGCCGGGACGTACGTGTCGATCACGGAGACCGCCTGCTCGAAGCGCCGGCGCAGGCTCGACTCCCTCAGTTCGCCGCTGCTTTCACCGTGCCCGGAGAAGTCGAGGGCGAGAGCGCGGCAGCCGCGGCCGGTGAACTCGCGGGCCAGCGGCAGGAGTCGCTCCTTGCTGCCGTTGCCGGCGCCGTGCAGCAGAACGGCGGTGACCGTTCCCGGACCACCGCCGTGCACCCCGCTGAGCCGCTCACCGTCGTACGCGTGCGTGAAGGGAGACAGTTCGCTCATGGGCCCCATTCACTCATGGGCGGATTCCGTCCGGGCCGCCTTGATCGCCTGGCGGAGGTGTTCCTCCATGTCGCCCGACTCCAGGCCCGCGGAAAAGGAGATGCACGTTGAGTGACGGACTCCCTACGCTGAAGGCACCACCCCACCCCCCTCGCCACGCTCAGTCACCGTCCCTGCCCAGGAAGGAGGTACACCATGGGCACCGTCGTTCTCTCCGGGGCCGTCGTCCTGGTGGTCCTGGGATTCGGAAACCCGCTCTACTGGCTCGCCGCGGCCGGCGTGCTGTTCCTGTACGTGCGCTACGGGCTCGACTCGTCCGCACCGTCCGCATCGTCCGCGCCCGGCCCCGCGCCGAGCGCGGGAACCGCGCCGACGTCGTACAAGGCGTACCGCGACCGCCGTGACAAGCAGGCCAAGTGGGAGCGCCGCTACCGTCGCGAGCGCCCCCTGGAGTCCCGCCGTCAGGAGCGCGAGCGCGGCAGGTAGGGCCCGCCCGGTCCGCCTACAGGCCGGGGGCTCCCCACACCGGGAACCAGCGGCCCAGGTCCTGCTCGATCCGCAGGTCGCCCGTGAGGGCGGCCTGCACCTGCAGCTCCAGTGCGCCGTCGCGCCGCTGCCCCGGACCGGGCAGCGGCGCGAACGGGTAGAAGGAACCCCGCTTGTACAGGTACACGAGCGCCAGCCGGCGGCCGCCCGCCTGCTCCGTCCCCGCCTCCTCCGTCCCGTCCCGCCGGTCCTCGAACCCGGCGAGGGAACACAGCAACTGCGGCCCGAAACCGTTGACCTCCATCGCGCTGTTCACCGCGTGCAGGTCGTTGACCAGCAGCGGCAGCTGGTCGGGGGTGCGCTGCGAGAGCAGCCAGGAGTAGCCGTAGTCGTCCCGCACGAGCCGCACCGGGGGGCCGGTGCGCTCGGTGTCCGCGTCCAGGAGCGCCTGTACCTCGCGATGCGTCTGCTCGAAGGCCGAGCCCTCGACGGTCGCGAAGCACACGGCACCCTGCCCGGTCGGGGTGAACCCGGCCGCCGCCTCCAGCGTGACGGCCGCCGAAGGCAGCGCGAACAGCTGGTCCAGGTCGGGCACGACCGGCTTGGTCCGGCCGAGCAGGATGTCCAGCAGCCCCATGATCAGCCCGCCTTCCCCGGCGCGGCCGCCTCGCCCAGCTCGGCGGAGATCCGCCCCAGCTGCTCGAGCCGCTGCTCCAGGCTCGGGTGGGTCGAGAACAGCCCCGCCAGACCGGGCTCGGAACCCAGCGCCGGGGTGAAGTAGAAGGCGTTGAAGGCCTGGACCGTCCGCAGGTCCTTCGTGGGGATGCGGGCCAGGTCGCCGGAGACCTTCGTCAGCGCGGAGGCCAGCGCCGAGGGGCGGCCGGTCAGTTGCGCCGCCGCCCGGTCCGCCGCCAGCTCCCGGTAGCGGGACAGGGCCCGGATGAGCAGGAAACTGATCGCGTACACGGCCGCCGAGACACCCATCACGGCGGCGAAGACGACCGCGGCGTTCTGGTCCCTGCGCGCGCCGCCGAACACCTGCGAGTAGAACGCGAACCGCACGATCAGCCCCGCGATCACGCCCAGGAACGACGCGACCGTGATCACCGCCACGTCCTTGTGCGCCACATGCGACAGCTCGTGCGCGAGCACGCCCTCCAGCTCGGCCGGCTCCAGCCGGGCCAGCAGCCCGGTCGTCACGCAGACCACCGCGTGGTCGGGATTGCGCCCCGTCGCGAACGCGTTGGGCATGCCCATCTGCGAGACGGCGACCACCGGCTTGGGCATGTCCGCGATCGCGCACAGCCGGTCGATCACGGCATGCAGCTCGGGATACTCCTCGCGTTCCACGACCCGCCCACGCATCGCGAACAGCGCGACCCGGTCGGAGAACCAGTACTGCGCGCCCAGCATCGCCACCGCGACGACCGCGACCAGCACCCATGACTTCAGCAACACGATCAACGCGGCGACGAACGCCACGTACAACAGTCCGAGCAGGAACAACGTGACCGTCATCCGCACGGTCAGCCGTCGGTCGCTCCGGAAACGGCTCTGCATCTGCATCACCCCGCAGTCAGGCACTCGCCCCACTGCCAGTGTGCACCGCCCCACCCCCATGAACGGTCCCCGAACGAACCTAGGCGGAGCAAAAGCTCCCCGAGCCCGCCCGCCACGACCACCGGCGCGGATCCGCCCCCGTTCCGTCCCCGTTCCGCCCCGGTCTCAGCGTCGTGCGGCCCGCGTCGCCCGCAGCCGCAGCTCCTCGTCGGGATCGGTCTGCAGCGCGATCAGGGCCCGCTGCCCCGCGGCCCCACCCCGCTCCGCAAGCAGCCGGAACGCGGCGATCCGCACCGCCCGTGGCCACCCGGTGCCGAGCCGTTCGACGAGCCACTCCTGCGGCAACAGCGCTGCCGAGGGCAGCACCGCCGCGGTCACCTCCCGCACCACTCCCGGCGCCGGGTCGTCGAGCATCGGCAACAGCCGCCGCGCGTCGGCCGCGTCCAGCACGCGCAGTCCCGCCACGGCCCGCGCCCGCACGCCCGGGACCGGATGCCGGACGAGCGACCACAGCACCTCGGCGTCGCTTCGCTCCCCGCACTCCGCGAGCCCGGCGGCGGCACCCGGCGGCAGGGCGGGATCGCCCGGCTCCGCGCACCGCTCCCGGTACCAGGACAGCGGATCGCCCCCGTGCTGCCGTACGACATACCGCGCGCAGGCCCGCACGAGCTCCGCCCGGTCGGCCAGGAACCCCACGGCCCGCTCCGCCCGCCCGGCCCGCCGCAGCGCGGTCACCCCGGCGGAACGGACCCGCGGGTTGCGCGCGGCGAGCAACGGCAGGAGTACGTCGTCGGGGTCCTCGTCCACCATGGCGGCCAGGGCGGCGTCCGCGCACAGGTTCTGGACGACGGTGTCGAAGTCGCCGGCGGCGACCCGGGCGAGCCGGCCGGGGGAGAGGAGCCGTTGCGCGACCGCGAGCCGGTACGCGAAGCGGCGTACGGTGCGATCGGGGTGCGTATACAGACACGCGAGCCGTTCGCGGGGCGCCCCGCGGAACACCTCGGCGAGCAACTCCGTCGCGAAGGCGCCCTGGCCCCGGCGCCCGAGGAGCAGGATCAGCGGCGCGAGCGTGACGGCGGCACCGGGGTCGAGAACCTCGCGGAGCACCTTTCGGGCGCGCTCGCGCACCGGTGCCACCCAGTCGGCGCACCGCAGGACGACCAGCGGCAGCAGGTCGGGGTACCGAGCAGCCGGCCCCAGCGCCGCCTCACGCGTCCAACCGTCACGATGGCAGAGGGCGAGTGCCAGCCGGGGCTCGTCGAGCAGCGACAGATCGGCCGGCAGCTGGGCGGCTTGCTCCCACTGCGGCAGACCGTCGAGGTGGTACGGGAGCACCGCCCGGGCCGCCTCGTCCAACGCGATCCAGGCCCGTGGATCGGTGACGACGATCGCGTTCGCCAGGGCCATGCCCCCGGCGAGCCGCACTGCTGCCGCCGACCCGCCCCTGATGTCCTCCCGTAGTTCCCGCACCTCAGTACTGCGCCCGGAACCGCGTGTACCCCAGCAGGAGGATCACCGCGGCCACGCAGCCCAGGACAAGCGTCGTCGACAGCCAGGACGAGCGGGGCGATGCCACCCGGTCCGGGTCGCCGCGGAACGGGACCGGCTCGGGTGGGTTCTCCTTCCAGCGGGCGGCCAGCATCCTGGCCCGCGCCGAGGGTTCCTTGTGCGCCGCGTCGTCCGCCCACTTGAGGTCGAACTCCCGCTCCACATCATCCTGTTCGGGCATTCCCGTCTCTCCCCCGTCACCTCTGTCGAGGTCTCCCAGTCGAACAGCAGTGCCAGAAACCATACGACGACGCCCCCGTCCCTGAGAAACAGGAACGGGGGCGGACCCGAAGGCTCACGGACCTGTCGGCCCGGGGTCGATCACACGTCGAAGTACAGCTCGAACTCGTGCGGGTGCGGGCGCAGCTGGAGCGGGGCGATCTCGTTGGTGCGCTTGTAGTCGATCCACGTCTCGATCAGGTCGGACGTGAAGACGTCACCGGCGAGCAGGAACTCGTGGTCCGCCTCGAGGCGGTCGAGGACGGCCGGGAGCGAGGTCGGGACCTGCGCGACGCCCGCGTGCTCCTCGGGGGCCAGCTCGTAGAGGTCCTTGTCGATCGGCTCGGCCGGCTCGATCTTGTTCTTGATGCCGTCCAGGCCCGCGAGCAGCAGGGCGGAGAACGCCAGGTACGGGTTGCCGGAGGAGTCGGGCGCGCGGAACTCGACGCGCTTGGCCTTCGGGTTGGAGCCCGTGATCGGGATACGCATGGCCGCGGAGCGGTTGCGCTGCGAGTACACCAGGTTGACCGGGGCCTCGAAGCCCGGGACCAGACGGTGGTAGGAGTTCACCGTCGGGTTGGTGAAGGCCAGCAGCGACGGGGCGTGCTTGAGGATGCCGCCGATGTAGTAGCGGGCCATGTCCGACAGACCCGCGTAGCCGGCCTCGTCGTAGAACAGCGGGGAACCGCCGGTCCACAGCGACTGGTGGACGTGCATGCCCGAGCCGTTGTCGCCGAAGATCGGCTTCGGCATGAAGGTCGCGGTCTTGCCGTTGCGCCAGGCGACGTTCTTCACGATGTACTTGAAGAGCTGGAGGTCGTCGGCCGCGGCGAGCAGCGTGTTGAACTTGTAGTTGATCTCGGCCTGGCCGGCGGTGCCCACCTCGTGGTGCTGACGCTCGACCTGGAGGCCGGACGCGGCCAGCTCCAGGGAGATCTCCGCACGCAGGTCGGCGAAGTGGTCGACCGGCGGGGTCGGGAAGTAGCCGCCCTTGTAGCGGACCTTGTAGCCGCGGTTGTTCTCGATCGCACCGGTGTTCCAGGCGCCGGCCTCGGAGTCGATGTGGTAGAAGGACTCGTTCGCCGAGGTCTGGAAGCGCACGCTGTCGAAGACGTAGAACTCGGCCTCGGGGCCGAAGTACGCGGTGTCGGCGATACCGGTCGACGCCAGGTACGCCTCCGCCTTCTTCGCCACGTTGCGCGGGTCACGGGAGTACTGCTCGCCCGTGATCGGGTCGTGGATGAAGAAGTTGATGTTCAGCGTCTTGTCGCGGCGGAAGGGGTCCACGCGCGAGGTCGACAGGTCGGCGCGCAGCGCCATGTCGGACTCGTGGATGGCCTGGAAGCCGCGGATCGACGAGCCGTCGAAGGCCAGCTCCTCGTCCGGGTCGAACGCCTCGACCGGCAGCGTGAAGTGCTGCATGACGCCCGGCAGGTCGCAGAAGCGGACGTCGACGAACTTGACGTCCTCGTCCGCGATGAACTTCTTGGCCTCGTCGGCGTTCTGGAACATCCAGCTCCTCCTACTCCCGGCCGTCGAGCCGGGGTGGTAGTTCGTTCGTGCGGCCAGTGCGGTGGCACACGCTGTCATCGACCCTAGGGACGGGTGATTTCTCGGGCGTGACCCATTTGTTTCGCACAAGTTAACCGGAGCCTGCCCGGTGTACCCCACCTGTCCGTATCGCGAAACGGGCGCAGTACCGTGGTCGGGTGGACAACAGGGATGCAATCGGCTCGTGGCTCTCGGGCCCCCGCGCAGCCGCTGAGGAAGCCGGTGTCGACTTCGGATACAGGGGTGAGCAGCTCGGTCTGCCGGAGGACGGGCCGGGCTCGATCGCCCGCCCCGGCCGGCGGCTCGGTGCGCTGGCCGTGGACTGGGGATTCGGCGTCTTGATCGCATACAGCTTGATCACGGACGGCTACCGCCCGGCGACGAGCAACTGGGCCTTGCTGGTCTTCTTCGTGCTGAGCGTCCTGACGGTCGGTACGGTCGGCTCCACCCCGGGCAAGCGCCTGTTCGGCCTGCGTGTGGTGTCCGTCGGGACCGGCGCGGTCAGCCCCCTGCGCGCCGTGGCGCGCACGATCCTGCTCTGCCTGGCCGTCCCGGCCCTGATCTGGGACCGCGACGGCCGTGGCCTGCACGACCGCCTGGCCCGCACCGTGGAGGTCCGGATCTGAGTTTCCGCCACGGCCGGCGGGTTCCGGTACGACGAACCGGCGGTTTCCGGTACGACGAAGGGGGCGCCCGGAGTGATCCGGGCGCCCCCTTCGTGACGTGGGGAAGGTGACTCAGCGGGCCTTGCCGCCGCCCTTCGGCAGGCGCATGCCCTTCGGCATCGGACCCTTCGGCAGCGGCATGTTGCTCATCAGGTCGCCCATGGCGCGCAGCCGGTCGTTGGTCGCGGTCACCTGCGGGCCGGCCAGGACCCGCGGGTACTTCAGCAGGGTCGTGCGCAGCTTCTTCAGCTCGACCTGACCCTCGCCCGTACCGACGATCACATCGTGCACCGGCACGTCCGCGACGATGCGGTTCATCTTCTTCTTCTCGGCGGCCAGCAGGCTCTTCACCCGGTTCGGGTTGCCCTCGGCGACCAGGACGATGCCGGCCTTGCCGACGGCCCGGTGCACCACGTCCTGGCTGCGGTTCATCGCCACCGCGGGGGTCGTCGTCCAGCCCCGGCCGATGTTGTCGAGGACGGCCGCGGCAGCGCCCGGCTGGCCCTCCATCTGACCGAACGCGGCCCGCTCGGCCCGGCGTCCGAACACGATCGCCGTCGCCAGGAAGGCGAGCAGGAAGCCCAGGATTCCCAGGTAGACCGGGTGGCCGATCAGGAATCCGATCGCGAGAAAGACGCCGAAGGTGATGAGGAAGACACCCGCAAGGACAAAACCGATCGTCTTGTCGGCCTTGTGGGTCATCTTGAACGTCAGGGCGATCTGCTTCAGTCGCCCGGGGTTAGCGGCGTCCGCCGCGCTGTCACTTCTCGCCATGCCACGAAGTCTACGTGGCCCCGGAAGCGCCTACGACGGCAGGAGGGGAGGTGTGGGGAGGTGCGGGGAGGGGGTGGGTCAGGGGCGGGCGGTGGTGACCGCTTCGAGGACGCGCTGCGCCTCGACCCGGTCCTTGGCGCGACGGCGGTCCTCCAGCACGGAGGTCCAGGCGTTGCGACGGGCGGTGCGCTGGCCGCTGCTCATGAGCAGCGACTCGACGGCGCGCAGTGCGGTGCTGAAGGTCGGGATCGCGGTGGCGCGAACGGGCGCGGCCTGCATGGTGGGTGTCCCCCTCGGACGGCTTCGGGTACGGGGCTGTCTGGTGCACCTGATGTGATACCAGCGTCACTGATTGGTGTTACCAGGGCGTGACCGACCGGTCAAACACGAATGAAGCCTTGATGCGCAGGGCCGAAACGCTGACGCGACCCCGGCGTACGCCCTCATCTGCGAGGACGGCCGGGGCCGCGTCATATCGGTCACTACTGGTCGGTAGCATCTTGTGCGCGAATTCACACAGTCGGCCTGCGGCCGTACGGTGCAAGAGAGCTGACGTCGCGTCAGACGGCCTGTGAGGCGATGAACGCGCCGCGCTTCTCGACGGCCATCTGGTACAGGCGCCCGGCACGGTAGGAGGACCGTACCAGCGGGCCCGACATCACGCCGGAGAAGCCGATCTGCTCGGCCTCCTCCTTCAGCTCCACGAACTCGTGCGGCTTGACCCAGCGCTCCACCGGGTGGTGGCGCACGGAGGGCCGCAGGTACTGCGTGATGGTGACCAGCTCGCAGCCGGCGTCGTGCAGCTGCCGAAGCGCCTCGCCGACCTCCTCACGGGTCTCGCCCATCCCGAGGATCAGGTTCGACTTGGTGACGAGCCCGTAGTCACGGGCCGCCGTGATGACGTTCAGCGAACGCTCGTAACGGAAGCCGGGGCGGATCCGCTTGAAGATCCGCGGGACGGTCTCGACGTTGTGCGCGAAGACCTCGGGCCGCGAGGAGAAGACCTCGGCCAGCTGCTCCGGCACGGCGTTGAAGTCGGGGGCGAGCAGCTCCACCTTCGTACGCCCGGACTCGCGCTCGGCGGTCTGCGCGTGGATCTGCCGGACCGTCTCGGCGTACAGCCAGGCCCCGCCGTCCTCCAGGTCGTCGCGGGCGACGCCGGTGATGGTGGCGTAGTTCAGGTCCATCGTGACGACGGACTCGCCGACGCGCCGCGGCTCGTCACGGTCCAGCGCCTCGGGCTTGCCGGTGTCGATCTGGCAGAAGTCGCAGCGCCGGGTGCACTGGTCGCCGCCGATCAGGAAGGTGGCCTCACGGTCTTCCCAGCACTCGTAGATGTTGGGACAGCCCGCTTCCTGGCACACGGTGTGCAGGCCCTCGCTCTTCACGAGGTTCTGCATCTTGGTGTACTCGGGACCCATTTTCGCCCGGGTCTTGATCCACTCGGGCTTGCGCTCGATGGGGGTCTGGCTGTTGCGGACCTCCAGGCGCAGCATCTTGCGTCCGTCGGGTGCGACTGCGGACACGTCGGCTCCCTGCCTGTCTGCGTAGACTTTCGATTCTTCGGCGTACACCAGGGTACGCCCGTGTTTACCGGGTTCTGCTGTGAGGCCAACCTCAGGGACGAGGGGCCCATTCCCGGTCAGGCGGTCGCCTTCTCGATCTCCCGCGGCTTCGGTTCCGCGGTCTCGAGCACGTCCTTCAGGTGGCGTTCCACCACCGGCAGCACCTCGTCGATCGTGACGTCCCGGCCCAGCTCGTTCGCCAGCGAGGCGACCCCCGCGTCCCGGATCCCGCACGGGATGATCCGGTCGAACCACTTGTTGTCCGGGTTCACGTTGAGCGCGAAGCCGTGCATCGTGACGCCCTTGGCGACCCGGATCCCGATCGCCGCGATCTTGCGGTCCTCGCGCCGCTGGCCCGCGTTCGACGGGGCGTACTCCGGGCCGTTCAGCCGCGGATCGAACTCCTCGTCGGTGAGCCGGGGGTCGAAGTCCAGCGACAGTCCGCCGAGCGAGGGGCGCCGCTCCACCGGATCACCGAGCACCCACACGCCGCTGCGGCCCTCGACCCGGGAGGTCTCGAGGCCGAACTCCGCGCACACCCGGATCAGGGCATCCTCCAGGCGCCGCACATGGGCGACGACGTCCACCGGCCGCGGCAGCTTCAGGATCGGGTAGCCCACCAGCTGCCCCGGCCCGTGCCAGGTGATCTTGCCGCCCCGGTCCACGTCCACGACCGGGGTGCCGTCCAGGGGGCGCTCGTCGTCGGCGGTGCGCCGGCCCGCGGTGTACACCGGCGGGTGCTCCAGGAGCAGCACGGTGTCCGGGACCTCGTCGGTGAACCGCGCCGCGTGCACGCGGCGTTGCTCGTCCCACGCCTCCTGGTACACGACGGCGTCCCCGCCGAACCCCATCCGGACGAACCGCAGCTCGCTCACGGCAAGCGCCTCCCTGGAAAGTCGTCAGGCACGTAACGCGCCCAAGCCACTGTACGTCCGCGCGTTCCGCGTCAGCCCCGGGGTCAATCCTCACACGATCGGATGAATGAACGTCGATGTGTGCGACCGGCTGCTTACGCTCCGCTACATTCGCGCCGTTCGCGAGGCCAAAAGGGCTGCTCACAGCAGCAGAGCACTTCATCCGGGCACGTCGAAGGCCCGGCAGGCAGGAGACCGCACCGCAGATGACGGAACGACCCGCGCAGCGCACTCCCAACCGCCAGCTCGCCGCGCTCATCGCAGAAGCGGGCTTCTCCAACGCGGGACTGGCCCGTCGCGTCGATCAGCTCGGCCTCGAACACGGGCTGGATCTCAGATACGACAAGACGTCCGTCACCCGGTGGCTGCGTGGGCAGCAGCCCCGGGGCACCACCCCCGCGCTCATCGCCGAGGTCTTCACCCGGCGTCTGGGCCGTCGCCTCACCGCCCAGGACCTCGGCCTGGACGCCTGCGCCCCCGTCTACGCGGGCCTGGAGTTCGCCGGTACCCCCGAGGAGGCCATCGACATCGTCGGCGGGCTCTGGCGCAAGGACTCCGGCAGCCATGCCGAGCTCCGCAAGATCGCCTTCACCCCGGCGGGGCTCGTCGTGCCGAGCCGCGACTGGCTGATCGGGCGGGCCGACGAGAAGGTCGCCCGCAGCGAGCCGCCCGCCCGGGTGCCCGTCCAGAGCCGGCCGGGGCCCCGGCCCGCCGCACCCCAGCAGCCCGCGTCCGCGCCGCCCGTGATGGCGCAGGCCCAGGTGCTGCCGGGACCCGCGGCCGTCCCCCGGCAGCGCGGCCAGGGCAGCGAGCGGGGCCTCGGCCAGCGGGTCACCGGCGGCGACATCTCCGCGCTCCGCTCGGTCGGCGAGCTCTTCCGCACCCTCGACGACCGGTACGGCGGCGGTCACGCCCGCCAGGCCCTCGTGCGCTACCTGGAGCACGAGTGCGAGCCGATGCTGCGCGGCGCCTACGGCGAGCAGACCGGCCGCCGGCTGTTCGGCGCGGCCGCCGACCTGACCCGCCTCGCGGGCTGGACCTCCTTCGACATCGCCGCGCACGGCCTGGCCCAGCGCTACTTCGTCCAGGCCCTGCGCCTCTCCCAGGCGGCCGGGGACCGGGCGTACGGCTCCTTCGTCCTCGTCACGATGAGCCGTCAGGCCGTCTATCTCGGCCACGGGCGCGAGGCCGTGCAGCTCGCGCGGGTGGCCCAGCAGGGGGTCGGCACGGGCGCCCCGGCCGTCGTGCAGGCGCTGCTGCACTCGGCGGAGGCGCGTGGGCACGGGGTGCTCGGCGAGGTGCGTGCCTCGACCGCCGCCCTCGCCCGCGCCGAACGCGCGCTGGAGGCGGCCAAGTCGGGCGACGAGGTGCCGCACTGGGCGCGCTTCTTCGACGAGGCGCAGCTCGCCGACGAGTTCGGGCACTGCCACCGAGACCTCCAGCAGTTCCGGGCGGCCGCCCAGCACGCCGAACGCTCCCTGCAGCTGCGTCCCGCCGCGCACGCCCGCAGCCGGCTGTTCTGCCGGGTCGTCCTCGCCTCCGCCCGGCTCGGCCTCGGCGAGCTCGACCAGGCCTGCCAGCTGGCCGCGGAGGCCGCCGGGCAGGCGGCGGAGATGCGGTCCGTCCGTGCGCTGGAGTACGTCCGGGACTTCGAGCGCCGACTGGAGCCGTACAAGGACGCGGCCCCGGCCCGCACCTACCGCGACAAGGTCTCAGCCCTGGGCTGACCTCGGCCCCTGGGGCTGCCGCCCCCCAGACCCCCGTATCGGCCCTGAACGAGCTCGTTCTTCGGTACAGGCCGGGGGCCCGGGGGCGGAGTTCCCGGGCCCCCGGCCCGCCGCTCACGCCGCTGCCTGCTCCTCGTGGGCCGTCGGCAACGGTTCGGCGGCGTGCAGGGAGCCGGCGGCGCCGAGGTCGGAGACGATCGCCGACGCGGCCCGGTGCGCCGAGTGCAGCGCGCCCTGCACGGTGCTGGTGTCCCGATGGTCGCCGCACACGTACAGGCCCGCCAGCAACCGCACGGCCCGCCGCAGGTCGTGCGGCGCCCGCATCGCCGGCACGGCCTCGGCGGTGTGGTGCACGGCCAGGGTCTCCCAGCGCGCGGTCGAGGTGCCGTACAGCCGGGACAGATGCATGCGTACGGCGGTGTCGACGCCCGGCGGCGGTGTGCCGAGGACCGTGGACGAGATCAGCGCACGTCCCGCGGGCGCGCGGCCGGGGTCGACCCGGCTGACCACGGCCGTGTGGGCGACCGGCCCGCCCCGGTCGGCGTCGAGAAGCAGCGACGCACCGGTCCCGGGCGGGTCGTCCGTCGTGTGGTGGACGACCGTCACCGGATGGAAGTCGGGCACCCGCAGCCCGGGCAGCAGCTCCGCCGCGGTGCGCGCGTCGGTGGCCACCAGTACGGCGCGGCAGCGGAACTCACCGTGCTCGGCGGTGGTCACCGAGGTCGTGGAGACCGAGGTGACCCGTATCCCGGTGTGCACGGTGCCCGGCGGCAGCGTCCGGGCGAGCAGCTCGGGCAGTACCTCGGCCCCGCCCTCCGGCAGTGACAGCCTGCCGGCCGCGAAGGCGCGCAGCGCGAGGTCCGCGCACCGGCTGGAGGTGGTGAGGTCGGGGTCGCAGAGCAGCGCGGCGAGCAGCGGACGCAGGAAGCCGTCGATCGTGCGGGCGGGCAGACCACGGGTCGCGAGGGCCTGGGCGGCCGGTGACTCCGGGCGGCGCATCAGCCGTTCGGCGGGGGTGACCGCGAGCCGGGTGAGCGCGGCGCCCAGCCGGGCCTGGTCCACGGCCGTGCCCAGCGGCGCCCCCGCCCGGACCCTGGGTGGCGGCGCCGGCCGTACCCGCGCGGCCGGGGAGCCGCCGGCGCGCGGCCTGGGCACCCCGCCCGGGCGGGGCACGCTCGCCAGGGCGCGTACGGCGTGCAGTGCGCCCCTTGCGCTCCCCGCGCCCGCCTGCGCGCCCGCGCGGTGATGGCGCCCGTCGCTGTGCAGCAGGACCCCCGGCGCGAACGGACGCAGGACGAGGGCGTCCAGCCCCGGCGTCAGGTCCAGTTCCGGGTACGCCGTGGACAGCAGCTGCCCGATGCGGTCGAGTCGGAACCCGTCGACCTTCTCCGTCGACATGCGGCCGCCCACGTAAGGAGCGGCCTCCAGGACTACGGTCGTTACTCCTGCGCTGGCCAGCCGGTGCGCGGCGGAGAGTCCGGCGACACCGGCTCCCACCACGACGACATCTGCCTGGTACGCGGGCTCAAGCACGTGCCCCTCCTCGAGGTTGCGCGGCCGGTGGAGACGTCATGCCCCCAACAGCCGTCCCGGATACCCGAGTTCGGGTCGAGGTTAGGGCCGTGATCGGTCAGGAACAGTCGCGCATGGACAGGGCACGGTCGCACGGCGGTCGCATACGGTCACGTGAAGGATCAGGCTGCCCGGATGGCGTCCTCGATCCCGGGAAACGCGAAGGTGAACCCGGACTCCAGCAGTCGCTTCGGCACCACCCGCGCGCTGCCCAGTACGTCCGCGGCCATCTCGCCCAGCACCGAGCGCAGCACCGGCGCCGGCACCGCGAACAGCGTCGGCCGGTGCAGCACCCGCCCCATCGCCTCGGTGATCTCCCGGTTCGTCAGCGGCTCGGGCGCGGTCAGGTTGAACGGCCCCGACAGGTCGTCCCGGTCGAGCAGATGCCGGATCGCCGCCACCTCGTCGTGCAGCGCGATGTACGACCAGTACTGCCGGCCGTCGCCCATCCGCCCCCCGAGCCCGGCCGTGAAGAGCGGGAACAGCTTGCCCCAGGCCCCGCCGCCGCGCGCCACGACCAGCCCGGTCCGGGTGAGGACGGTCCGGACGCCCGCCTCCCGGGCGGGGCCCGCGGCCGCCTCCCACTCCACGCACAGCTCCGGCAGGAAGCCGGTTCCCGCGGGCGAGTCCTCGTCCACGACCCGGTCGCCCGTCTCGCCGTACAGACCCATCGCGCTGCCGTTCACGAACACCCGCGGCCGTTCGTCGAGCGAGGCCACGGCCTTCGCCAGCGCCGTCGTACCGTGCACCCGGCTGTCGTGGATCCGCTTCTTGTACGCCTCGCTCCAGCGCCGGTCGCCGACCCCCGCCCCGGCCAGGTTGACCACGGCGTCGCACCCGGCGAGCCCTGCCGTGTCCACCTGTCCCCGTTCGGGGTCCCAGCGCACCTCGTCCGCGCCCCGGGGCGCATGGCGCACGAGGCGTACCACCCGATGTCCGTCCGCGGTCAGGGACCGCACCAGGGCGCTGCCGATCAGGCCGGAGGCACCGGCCACCGCGATTCGCTCACGTTCCATGCGGCCATCCTGCCCGCTGACCCGATAAAACCCCGGTCTGGGCGCCGTCTGCCCGCCATAGGGTGACGGCCATGCCCGAACCTTCCGTACCCCGCATCCGCACCGCACGGTCCGCCGACGCCGAGGCGCTGGCCCTCGTCGACCGTCTGACCTGGTCCCCGCTGCACGCGGTCATGCCCGAGCCGGAGCCGCCGTACGCCCCCTTCTTCGACGAGCGCCACGTCCCCGAGGACTATCTGGTCGCCGAACTGGACGATCGTGTCATCGGCTACGTCCGCCTCGCCCTGGCCACCTCGCTCGCCTGCAACGCGCACGTGCGGCAGATACAGGGCCTCGCCGTCCTCGACGAGGGGCGCGGCCGGGGCGTCGGAAGGGCGCTGATCCGCGCCGCCCTCGAGGAGGCCCGCCGGCAGGGCGCGCGCCGGATCACCCTGCGTGTCCTCGGCCACAACGCCCCGGCCCGGGGGCTCTACGCGTCCGAGGGGTTCGTCGTGGAGGGCGTGCTGCCGGAGGAGTTCCTGCTGGCCGGGGAGTACGTGGACGACGTGTTCATGGGGCGCCCGCTGTAGAGCGCCGCGCCGGAGCGGCGCGCGGGGCTCAGGAGGTCGCCAGCTTTCCGGTGTCCACCGCTTGCGTCGCCTTCGCCGCCCGCTCGGCGTCGCCCGCCACCTCGGCCGCCGTGAGCACGTACCCCGTCTCGTCGTCGGAGGTGGAGCGGGCGAAGACGACGCCGTAGACCCGGCCCGCGGTGGTCAGCAGCGGGCCGCCGGAGTTGCCCGGGCGGACGGTGGAGCGGATCGAGTAGATCTCCCGGGTGACGATCTCGTCGTTGTAGATGTTCCGGCCGGTGGCCTTCACCCGGTTCGCGACCGTCGCCGCCTGGAGGTTCAGGTCGCCGTCCTGCGGATAGCCGGCGACGACCGCCGAGTCCCCGCGCGAGGCGTCGTCGTCGAAGCTCAGCACCGGCGCTTTCAGGTCCGGCACGTAGAGCACGGCCACGTCCTTGTCCGGGTCGAAGAGCACCACGCGCGCGTCGTACGACCGGCCCACACCGCCGATCCGTACGGTCGGGTCGTCGATGCCCGCCACCACGTGCGCGTTGGTCATCACGTGCTCGCTCGCGTACACGAAGCCGCTGCCCTCACGGCCCTGGTCGCCCGAGACGCCCTCGATCTTCACCGTGCTCAGCTTGGCCGCCTCGGTCGCGCTCGGCGTGACGCTGTCGCCGGTGGGCTTGGCGACCTCGGCCGTCGACTCGTTCTCGAACGGGTTGAAGACCTGCGGGAAGCCCGCCTGGGTCAGCGCCGAGGTGGCCCGCGAGAACCAGGTGGGCGTGGTGTCCGGCATGGCGTCCTGCACGGCTCCCAGCAGCCGGGAGTCCCGTATGGACGACGTGACCACGGGGGACGAGGACGCGCCCAGCACGCTCGCCGCCACCCACGCCACGATGAGCACCGCCACCGCGTTCGCCGCCGCCCCGCCGACCCCGTCGGCCACTCTGAGCGGGCCGCGGTCCAGCTCCCGCCGCAGCCGCAACGCCAGCCGCCCCGCCAGCTCGTGCCCGGCCACCGCGGGCAGGAGCACCGTGACCACCGCCGTCACCGTCGCCGCCGTGGTCCCCGGTGTGACCAGGTCCATCAGCCACGGCAGGACCCACACGCCGATCACCGCGCCGCCCACGAACCCGGCGAGCGAGACACAGCCGGCCACCAGTCCACGCCGGTAGCCGGAGCCGGCGTAGGCCAGGATCACCAGCACCAGCAGGATGTCGAGCAGGTCCACACGGCCGCCTTTCTCTTGGAACCCCTGGTCGGTGAGTACGTGCGGGAAGGGCCCAGTGATCAGCTACCCATCGATCACCCGCGCGTGACCGACCGAACCGGCCACGCGTGCGTGCTACCCCGGAAAACGTCGTGGAGCGGGACGATGGTTCCACCAGGTGGCACAGCACACATCGCGGACGGGCCGGAACCGGTCGACAGTGGCTTCATGTGTGCCCTCCGACCGGCCGCCCGCGGCGCGCGGGGAACGCGAGGACGGCGCCCGGCGCGGATACCGGGCCCGCTCCTCGTGCTCCTGGGCTGCCTGCCCGGGCTCGCCGCCATGGCTGCCCTGGGGCTGTGCGCGGGTGGCGTCGACGACGCCACCACGGCGGCGTCGGGCCCCCGCTCGCCCGCCGCCCGGCCCGCCGCCGTCCACCCGGCGGTCCGGCCGCCCGTCGTGCCCCGCGCCGCCTGGCTGGACGACCTCGCCCGGCACGCGCAGCCGCCCCCGCGCTACGACGACAAGGTCGTCGCCGTCTTCGTGCACCACACCGACTCGCCCAACGGCTACGCCTGCGCCGACGCGCCCCGGATCATCCGCTACCTGTACGCGGGCCAGATCGGCGCCCGGGACTGGGACGACATCGGCTACAACTTCCTCGTCGACCGCTGCGGCACGATCTACGAGGGCCGCGCGGGCGGCGTCGACCGGCCCGTCACCGGCGCCCACACCCAGGGCTTCAACCACCGTACGGCCGGTATCGCCGCGCTCGGCACGTTCACCGCCGGGGTGCCGGTGCCGCAGGCGATGGTCGACGCGATCGCCGCCCTGACCGCCTGGAAGCTCGGGCTGTCCGACATCGACCCGCGCGCGGACGTCCGGCTCACCTCCAGCAACAGCCGCAGCCGGTACGCCTCGGGCACCACCGCCACCCTCCCGGCGCTGGCCGGCCACAAGGACGGTTACATGACCAGCTGCCCCGGCGCCGCCCTCACCGCGCGTCTGCCGGAGATCCGGGAAACGGCGGCCCGGCTGCAGGGCAGAACGTCCGCCCGGGCCGCCGGGAGTCTCACAGGAACGCCTTAGGCGGCGTTCAGGGTTCTCCCATTCCCGCGTCCTACGGTCATGCACAACACAGACCGACTGGAGGCGGGGATCATGAACAGCAGTCGTAACCGGTCCGCGGGGAACACGGGAGACCCGGGCAGGACGGGAGACTCGGGGAGCACGGGAAGCCCCGTGTACGGGGGAAATCCGGCGTACGCGGAACGGGCGGGGATCACGGGCGGCGCCGGCACCGCGGAGCGGAGCCCGGCCTGGGCCAAGGCCGCCCGCAGCCCCTGGACCGTGCTCTGCGCCGTCGCCGCGGTCGTCCTGGGCCCGGCCGCGACCACCGCCTCCGCCCTGGAGCAGGCCAACAAGGCACCGATGCACCACGCGGTGCGGGTCGATCAGACGCAGGCCTACATCCCGACGGACAGCACCCGCCGCAAGCTCGCGGTGTGACCGCCGGCGCGGGTCGCTCCTGTCACTCCTTGAAGCGCTGCCACAGCCGGGGATACCGCTCGGCCAGCGCCCCCTCGTTCTCGAAGGCGACCGGTGTCCCCTCGGGTTCGGCGGGCGCGGGCGGAATGCCCAGGTCCGGGGCGACGGTCCCGGTGAGCTGCTCGTAGGCCTCGTCGGCCGCGTAGCCGAGTTCCTCGGCGTCCCCGTCGATCTCCTCGTCGAAGTCGTCCAGCAGATCGGCGAGCGAGTCCGGGTCGCCGTGCAGGGCGCCCTCGAAGACCTCGCGGCCCTGCCCGATCAGCCAGCACCGGAAGAAGTCGAAGGCGTCGTCGCTGGCCCCGTCCAGCAGCAGCCAGGCAGCGCCCCACAGGTCCCAGCGGTAGGCGCGGTTGTAGCGGGACTCGAAGTGCCGGGCGAAGTCGAGCACGGAATCCGGATCCAGCCGGAGCAGCCGCTCCACGAGCTGGTCGGCCTGCTCCTCGGGATCGCCCTCGGCGGCCTCGCGGGAGGCGTCCACCAGCTCCCAGAACTCCGTCTCGTCCATCACGCGTCCAGCATCGTGCCTCGAAGTGCGCCACGCACCCGGAGTGCCGGGGATTCCGGCGGGATCCTCACCCTTCCCGACGCCCGTAGAGCTCGGTCAGCACCCGTAGAGCTCGGTCAGCCGTGTCGCGTCCGCGGCGAACCGCTCCCGCAGTGTGGCCGGGAAGAGCACCTCGGCCTCCGGTCCGAGCGCCGTGAGCTGCGTGTGCGCCACCTCCTCCGACTCGACCCGCAGGGTGACCGTCGCCCAGCCCGTCGCGTCCGGCTCCGGGGCACTCGCCAGCGCGTCCCGGGCGGCCACCGGATCCACGGCGTACGGCAGGTTGCGCATCCCCGTCGCGGAGAGCCGCAGGACCACCTCGGCCCGCAGGATCGACCGCGCGAACCGCTCGGCCTGCGCGCCCCAGAACTCGGGCAGATCGAAGCCCTCGTCCCTGCTGAAACGATCCTCCATGACGTCGACACCGACGAACCGGTCGATGCGATAGGTCCGGAACGGCCCCGTCCCCGGCCCCGTCCCCGCCTCCTTCGCCTCTGTCCCCGCCGCGCAGACCCGGGCGCACAGGTACCAGACCCCTGCCTTGAGCACGAGGCCGTACGGCTCCAGCTCCCGCACCACCTCGCTCTCCCCGCGCCGGTAGCGGGCACTCAGGCACCGGTCGTCCCACACCGCGTCCGCGACCGCCGGCAGCAGGGCCGGCGCCGCCGGCTCCCGGAACCAGGCAGGCGCGTCCAGATGGAACCGCTGCGCCGCCGTACGCGGGGCGTCCCGCAGGGAGGGCAGCAGAGCCGCCGACACCTTCAGCCGTGCGGCCGACGCGATGTCCTCGAGCCCCATCTCCCGCAGCGCCCCCGGCACCCCGCTCAGGAACAGCGCCTCGGCCTCGTCGCGCCCCAGCCCCGTCAGCCGCGTCCGGTAGCCCCCGACGAGCCGGTAGCCCCCCGACCGCCCGCGCTCCGCGTACACCGGCACGCCCGCCTCGGACAGCGCCTGCGCGTCGCGTGTGACGGTCCGCTCCGACACCTCCAGTTCGCGGGCCAGCTCGGACGCGGTCATGGTGGGCCGGGACTGGAGCAGGAGCACCATCTTGATGAGGCGGGCAGCGCGCATGGGGACATGATGCGGGGCGCTTCGCCGGCGGGGCGGCCCGGGTGCGGAAAATCCGGCTCGTGCCGGCGCCGGAGCGGCCGCGCCCGCCGAGCGACCCGGAAACCACGCGGCCGCCGCCGCCGTTCCACCACGGCCTGCGGCCACCGGCGTACGGTGCCCGGTGTTCCACGGCCTGCGGCCACCGGCGTGCCACGGCCTTGCAGCCACCGCCGTACCGGAGCCTGCGGCGACCCCGGTGCCGCAGCCTGCCGTCACAGCCGTCACAGCCGTCACAGCCGTCACAGCCGTCACAGCCGTCACAGCTGTCACCGCGGTGCCGCCACCGTCGTCATACGGCCCCAGGACGGTGAAGGGGGCCCGGTGGCTGATGCCGCCGGGCCCCGTTCACCGTTGAACCCGAGTGGGCCTACAGCCCGTACCGCTCGCGCGCTTCCTTCACCGCGGTCGCCTTGACCTCGCCGCGCCGGGCGAGCTGGGCCAGGGCCGCGACGACGATCGACTCGGCGTCGACGCCGAAGTGGCGGCGGGCCGCCTCACGGGTGTCGGAGATGCCGAAACCGTCCGCGCCCAGCGAGGACCAGTCCTGCTCGACCCACTGCGCGATCTGGTCCGGGACCTGGCGCATGTAGTCGGAGACCGCGAGGACCGGGCCCTCGGCGCCCTGGAGGGCCCGACGGACGTACGGCTGGCGCTCCTCGCCGCGCAGGAGGGCCGCGTCGGCCTCCAGCGCGTCGCGGCGCAGCTCGGTCCAGGAGGTCGCGGACCACACGTCGGAGGCCACACCCCACTCCTCGGCGAGCATCCGCTGCGCCTTCAGGACCCAGTGGATCGCCGTGCCGGAGCCCAGGAGCTGGATGCGCGGGGCGTTGGCCGCAGCGACCTCCACGCCCGCCGACTCCGCCGTGTTGAAGCGGTACAGACCCTTGAGGATGCCCTCTTCGACACCGGGGGCGGACGGCTTGGCCGGCTGCGGCATCGGCTCGTTGTAGACCGTCAGGTAGTAGAAGACGTTCTGGTCCTCGCCCGGGGCCGCCTCGCCGTACATCCGGCGCAGACCGTCCTTGACGATCGCCGCGATCTCGTAGGCGAACGCCGGGTCGTAGCTGAGGGCGGCCGGGTTGGTCGCGGCGATGACCGGGGAGTGGCCGTCGGCGTGCTGGAGGCCCTCGCCCGTCAGGGTCGTACGGCCGGCCGTGGCGCCGACGAGGAAGCCGCGGCCGAGCTGGTCGCCGAGCTGCCACATCTGGTCGGCCGTGCGCTGCCAGCCGAACATCGAGTAGAAGATGTAGAACGGGATCATCGCCTCACCGTGCGTGGAGTACGCGGTGGACGCGGCGATGAAGTCGGCCATCGAACCGGCCTCGGTGATCCCCTCGTTGAGGATCTGGCCGTTCTTGGCCTCCTTGTAGTACATCAGCTGGTCGCGGTCGACCGGCTCGTACGTCTGGCCCTTGGGGGAGTAGATCCCGAGCGACGGGAACAGGCTCTCCATGCCGAAGGTGCGCGCCTCGTCGGGGACGATCGGCACCCAGCGCCTACCGGTCTCCTTGTCGCGGACCAGGTCCTTGACCAGCCGGACGAAGGCCATGGTGGTGGCCACGTTCTGGGTGCCGGAGCCCTTGTCGAAGGAGGCGAACGTCTTGTCGGCGGGGGCCGGCAGCGGGGCCAGGGCGTGCGTACGGCGGGCCGGGGCCGGGCCGCCGAGGGCCGCGCGGCGCTCCTGGAGGTAGCGGACCTCGGGGGAGTCGGCGCCCGGGTGGCCGTAGGGGACCACGCCGTCGACGAACTGGCTGTCCGAGATCGGCAGCTCCAGCAGGTCGCGCATCGCCTTGAACTCGTCCACCGAGAGCTTCTTCATCTGGTGGTTGGCGTTCTTCGACGCGAAGCCCTCGCCGAGGGTGTGGCCCTTGACCGTCTGGGCCAGGATGACCGTCGGGGCGCCCTTGAACTCCACCGCCGCCTTGTAGGCCGCGAACACCTTGCGCGCCTCGTGACCACCGCGGGAGAGGTGGAAACACTCGAGGATCTTGTCGTCGCTCAGCAGCTTCGCCAGTTCGGCGAGCGCCGGGTCCTTGCCGAAGAAGTCCTCGCGGATGTAGGCGGCGCCCCGCGTCTGGTACGTCTGCACCTGGGCGTCGGGTACCTCGCGCAGCCGTCGGACGAGCGCGCCCGTGGTGTCGAGCTGGAACAGCTCGTCCCAGGCGGAGCCCCACAGCGACTTGACGACGTTCCAGCCCGCGCCGCGGAACTGGGCCTCCAGCTCCTGCACGATCTTGAAGTTCGCGCGGACCGGGCCGTCGAGGCGCTGGAGGTTGCAGTTGATGACGAAGGTCAGGTTGTCCAGACCCTCGCGGGAGGCGAGGGCGAGTGCCGCCGTCGACTCGGGCTCGTCCATCTCGCCGTCACCGAGGAACGCCCACACGTGGGACGCGGAGACGTCCTTGATGCCGCGGTTGGTGAGATAGCGGTTGAAGCGCGCCTGGTAGATGGCGGAGAGCGGGCCGAGGCCCATCGACACCGTCGGGAACTCCCACAGCCAGGGCAGGCGCCGCGGGTGCGGGTACGACGGGAGGCCGTCGCCGCCCGCCTCCTGGCGGAAGTTGTCGAGGTGCTGCTCGGTCAGCCGGCCGTCGAGGAAGGCGCGGGCGTAGATACCGGGGGAGGCGTGGCCCTGGATGTAGAGCTGGTCGCCCGAGCCGTCCGCCTCCTTGCCCTTGAAGAAGTGGTTGAAGCCGGTCTCGTAGAGCCAGGCGGCGGAGGCGAAGGTGGCGATGTGGCCGCCGACGCCGTGTTTGCTGCCCCGGGTCACCATCGCGGCCGCGTTCCAGCGGTTCCACGCGGTGATCCTGCGCTCCATCTCCTCGTCACCGGGCGCGGACGGCTCGGCGGCGGTGGGGATGGTGTTGACGTAGTCCGTCTCGAGCAGCTTGGGCAGCGCGATGCCGTTGCCCTCGGCACGCTCCAGCGTGCGGCGCATCAGGTATGCGGCACGGTGCGGCCCGGCCGCCTTGGCGACCGCGTCCAGGGAGGCCTGCCATTCGGCGGTCTCCTCCGGGTCCCGGTCGGGGAGCTGGTCGAGCGCGCTCGGCTGGATGGCCTGGGGGTCGGTCATGTCGCCGCCTTCCTCAGTCGAAGGGGGTTCCCTGTGAGGGTGTTCCTGGGGGTGCCCTTGGTCTTTGGCAGGACAGGGCGTGGGCTCCGGCGCGATGCCATGGGTGGCTTCGGCCGCGGCCCGTCGGCGACTGTAACCCCCTGATCGATGATCGATCAAAGGGTTGAAGGGCAAAACCTCTCGATTGCGAGAAAGTAGGCACGGGGTGCCTTTCGGGCAGGCACCCCGTGCCGCGTCAATTCGGGGTTTTCGCAGGTCGGAGGCCACGTATGAGCGCGTGTACGCTCCACTGAAACCGGAGCTGCCCTCTAGGCCCGGGGAGCACACCCGAGGACGTGCGCCTTCACCAGCTCGGCGATCCTCGGGTCCCGCCGCCGGAACGCCTGGACGAGCTCCTCGTGCTCCTCCGCGTACGACTGCTGAACGGTCCCCAGCCAGCGGATCGACAGCGCCGTGAACACCTCGATGCCGAGGCCCTCCCAGGTGTGCAGCAGCACCGAGTTGCCGGCCGCCCGGACCAGTTCCCGGTGGAAGCCGACCGTGTGCCGCACCTGGCCCGTGCCGTCCGCGTCGCGGTCCGCCTCGTACAGCGCGGCGACATGCGGTTCGAGGGCCGAGCAGTCCTCCGCGAGCCGCTGCGCGGCCAGCTCCGCCGCGATCGCCTCCAGGCCGGCCCGGACGGGGTAGCTCTCCTCCAGGTCCGCGGCCGTGAGGTTGCGCACCCGCACGCCCTTGTTCGGCGCGGACTCGATCAACCGCAGCGACTCCAGCTCGCGCAGCGCCTCCCGCACCGGCGTCTGGCTGACCTCAAGCTCGGTCGCGATCCTGCGCTCCACGATCCGCTCGCCTGGCTTCCAGCGCCCGCTGACGATCCCCTCCACGATGTGCTCGCGGATCTGTTCGCGCAGCGAGTGGACGACGGGCGCGGTCATGAGGGCTCCTTTGAGGAGGGGCCGCACGGGCCCCCGGGGGCGTTTGACGTTTAGACAATACGGCCGGGGGCCCGCGGAGGAGAGGCGCACGGGGGCGCTTTCAAGCAGGTGAGACGAGACTTACACGCCCATACGGGGGCTCGGCTGTAAAGACCAGTACCGGACAGGTCCCGCCGCCGGCCGGGCTCGGGGCCGTGCTCCCGGTCGTGCTCCCCGCCGTGCTCGCAGCCCTGCTCGCGCCGTCCCGGCAACCGGCAGACGGAAGCCCCCGCCCGGAGAGTTCCGGACGGGGGCACCCGCTGTCGAGCCCTGGGAGGTCAGAGGCCGAGTTCGACCTCGAACTCGCCGGCCTCCAGGATCGCCTTGACCGCGGTCAGGTAACGGGCCGCGTCGGCGCCGTCGACCAGACGGTGGTCGTAGGACAGGGTCAGGTACGTCATGTCGCGGACGCCGATGACCGTGCCCTCCTCCGTCTCGATGACGGCCGGACGCTTGACCGTGGCACCGATGCCGAGGATCGCGACCTGGTTCGGCGGCACGATGATCGTGTCGAACAGCGCGCCGCGCGAGCCGGTGTTGCTGATGGTGAAGGTCGCGCCGGACAGCTCGTCCGGGGTGATCTTGTTCGCGCGGACCTTGCCCGCCAGGTCGGCCGTGGCCTTGGCGATGCCGGCGATGTTCAGGTCGCCCGCGTGCTTGATGACCGGGGTCATCAGGCCCTTCTCGGAGTCCACCGCGATACCGATGCTCTCGGTGTCGAAGTAGGTGATCGTGCCCTCGTCCACGTTGATCCGGGCGTTGACGGCCGGGTGGGCCTTCAGCGCCTGGGCCGCCGCCTTCACGAAGAACGGCATCGGGGAGAGCTTGACGCCCTCGCGGGCCGCGAAGGAGTCCTTCGCCTGCGCGCGGAGCTTCATCAGCCGGGTGATGTCGACCTCGACGACCGAGGACAGCTGCGCCTGCTCGTGCAGCGCCTTGACCATGTTGTCGCCGATGACCTTGCGGATGCGGGGCATCTTGACGGTCTGGCCACGCAGCGGGGAGACCTCGAGCGCCGGGGTCTTCTTCGCGGCGCCCGCGGCAGGCGCGGTGGCGGCCGGAGCCGGAGCGGCGGCGGCGGCCTTCGCGGCCTCGGCGGCGGCGAGGACGTCCTGCTTGCGGATACGACCGCCGACGCCGGTGCCCTTGACGGCGGCCAGGTCGACGCCGTTCTCGGCGGCGAGCTTGCGCACCAGCGGGGTCACGTAGGCGCCGTCGTCACCCGCGGGAGCGGCGGGCGCGGGGGCGGCCGGGGCGACCGGAGCCGGAGCGACCGGCGCGGGGGCCGGGGCGGCCGGAGCCGGAGCGGCGGCGACCGGGGCGGGCGCCGGGGCGGCCGGAGCGGGCGCCGGAGCAGCCGGGGCCGGAGCCGGGGCAGCGGGCGCCGGAGCCGGGGCGGCGGGCGCAGGGGCCGGGGCGGCGGGGGCGGGGGCAGCGGCCGGAGCCGCGCCCGGGGCGCCGATGACGGCGAGCTTGGCGCCGACCTCGGCGGTCTCGTCCTCGGCCACGGTGATCTCGAGCAGCACGCCGGAGACGGGCGCCGGGATCTCGGTGTCGACCTTGTCGGTCGAGACCTCGAGCAGCGGCTCGTCCTCCGTGACCTCCTCGCCGACCTGCTTCAGCCAGCGGGTGACGGTGCCCTCGGTGACGGACTCGCCGAGCGCGGGCAGGACGACGTCCGTGCCCTCGGCGGAGCCGCCGCCGGTGGCGGCCTCGGCGGTGGGAGCGGGGGCCGGGGCCGCCTGCTCGGTGGACGGCGCGGCAGCGGCCGGCTCCGGTGCGGGCTCTGTGGCCTCAGCCACAGGCCGGGGGGCGTCAGCCGCACCGGTGCCGTCGTCGATGACGGCCAGCTCGGCGCCGACCTCGACCGTCTCGTCCTCGGCGACCTTGATGGAGGCCAGGATGCCGGCGGCGGGGGAGGGGATCTCGGTGTCGACCTTGTCGGTCGAGACCTCGAGCAGGGGCTCGTCGGCCTCGACGCGCTCACCCTCGGCCTTCAGCCAGCGGGTGACAGTGCCCTCGGTGACGCTCTCGCCGAGCGCCGGAAGGGTTACGGAAACCGCCATGGTTTCGGTTGCTCCTTACGAATTGCGGAAGTCTGTGTCGTCGCGGAGTCGCTTCTTCGACCGAGGGTCAGTCGTGCGAGTGCAGCGGCTTGCCCGCCAGGGCCAGGTGGGCCTCGCCGAGCGCCTCGTTCTGCGTCGGGTGAGCGTGGATGAGCTGCGCGACCTCGGCGGGCAGCGCCTCCCAGTTGTAGATCAGCTGTGCTTCGCCGACCTGCTCGCCCATGCGGTCGCCGACCATGTGGACGCCGACCACGGCACCGTCCTTCACCTGGACGAGCTTGATCTCGCCCGCGGTGTTGAGGATCTTGCTCTTGCCGTTGCCCGCGAGGTTGTACTTCAGAGCGACGACCTTGTCCGCGCCGTAGATCTCCTTGGCCTTGGCCTCGGTGATGCCCACGGAGGCGACCTCGGGGTGGCAGTACGTCACCCGGGGGACACCGTCGTAGTCGATCGGGACGACCTTCTGACCGGCCAGACGCTCCGCCACCAGCATGCCCTCGGCGAAACCGACGTGCGCGAGCTGGAGGGTCGGGACCAGGTCGCCGACGGCGGAGATGGTCGGGACGTTGGTGCGCATGTACTCGTCGACCAGGACGTAACCGCGGTCCGTGGCGACGCCCTGCTCCTCGTAGCCGAGACCGGCGGAGACGGGCCCGCGGCCCACCGCGACCAGCAGGACCTCGGCCTCGAACTCCTTGCCGTCGGCCAGCGTGACCTTGACGCCGTCCGCGGTGTACTCGGCCTTGGAGAAGAAGGTGCCCAGGTTGAACTTGATGCCGCGCTTGCGGAACGCGCGCTCAAGAAGCTTGGAGGAGTTCTCGTCCTCGACCGGGACGAGGTGCTTCATGCCCTCGATCACCGTCACGTCGGAGCCGAAGGACTTCCACGCCGAGGCGAACTCGACGCCGATGACGCCGCCGCCCAGGATGATGGCGGACTTCGGCACACGGTCCAGGACGAGGGCGTGGTCCGAGGAGATGATCCGGTTGCCGTCGATCTCCAGGCCCGGCAGCGACTTCGGCACGGAGCCGGTCGCGAGCAGCACGTGGCGGCCCTGGACGCGCTGTCCGCCCACGTCGACGGAGGTCGGGGAGGACAGGCGGCCCTCACCCTCGATGTACGTCACCTTGCGGGAGGCGATCAGCCCCTGAAGGCCCTTGTACAGCCCGGAGATGACACCGTCCTTGTACTTGTGGACGGCGGGGACGTCGATGCCCTCGAAGGTGGCCTTGACGCCGAACTGCTCGCTCTCGCGGGCCTGGTCGGCGATCTCGCCCGCGTGCAGCAGGGCCTTGGTGGGGATGCAACCCCGGTGCAGGCAGGTGCCGCCGACCTTGTCCTTCTCGATCAGGGCGACGTCCAGGCCCAGCTGCGCCCCGCGCAGGGCCGCGGCGTAACCGCCACTACCACCGCCGAGGATCACTAGGTCGAAAACGGTGCTGGCGTCGTTCGCCACGTCACGTCCTCCATGCATGTGCGCCGTGCGCCGGTCGTCGCTGACCGCCGGCGGCTGGTGTCCGGCCGCTCTTTCTTCGGCCCTGTGGTGGGGGCCCTGTCCTGCCGAGGCCCATCTTCGCACTTGCGGGAGGCGAACGAGACGCGGGGCCGGGGTGTGAGACACCCCACGCTCACTTGTGACATGGGGGACCGGCCCCACTCAGGGGCGCGGGGAACTGCGCGACCGGCCACATTCGGCCCGCACCCGTCACATGACGGACGGACCCGAGTGACCAGGCGCACAGTCCCCCTCTGCCGGAGGGACTAGCCGAGGTCGCCGGAGGCGGTCAGCTCGGCCAGCCGCACGAGCGTCCGCACGGCGGTCCCGGTACCACCCTTGGGCGTGTACCCGAAGGGCCCGCCCTCGTTGAACGCGGGCCCGGCGATGTCCAGGTGCGCCCAGGTGATCCCCTCGCCCACGAACTCGCGCAGGAAGAGACCGGCCACCAGCCCGCCGCCCATCCGCTCACCCATGTTGGCGATGTCCGCGACGCTGGAGTCCATGCCCTTGCGCAGGTGCTCCGGCAGCGGCATCGGCCAGGCCGGCTCACCGACCTCCTCGGCGGCCTCGTGCAGCGCGGAGCGGAAGGCGTCGTCGTTCGCCATGATCCCGAAGGTCCGGCTGCCCAGCGCCAGCATCATCGCGCCGGTCAGGGTCGCGACGTCGACGATCGCGTCCGGCTTCTCCGCGGAGGCCGCCCACAGCGCGTCCGCGAGGACCAGCCGGCCCTCGGCGTCCGTGTTGAGGACCTCGACGGTCTTGCCGCTGTACATGCGCAGCACGTCACCCGGGCGGGTGGCGGAGCCGGACGGCATGTTCTCGGCCAGCGCCAGCCACCCGGTGACGTTCACCTCGAGCCCGAGCCGCGCGGCGGCGACGACCGCGGCGAAGACCGCCGCCGCACCGCTCATGTCGCACTTCATCGTCTCGTTGTGCCCGGCCGGCTTCAGCGAGATGCCGCCCGAGTCGTAGGTGATGCCCTTGCCCACGAAGGCCAGGCTCTTCTTGGCCTTGGAGGACGTGTAGGACAGCTTCACCAGGCGCGGGGCCGAGGCCGAGCCGGAGCCGACGCCGAGGATGCCGCCGTAGCCGCCCTTGGCGAGCGCCTTCTCGTCGAGCACCTGCACCTTGATGCCGTGCTCCTTGGCCGCCGTCTGGGCGAGAGCGGCGAACGCCTCGGGGTCGAGGTCGTTCGGCGGCATGTTGATCAGGTCGCGGGCGCGGTTGAGCTCCTCGCCGACGGCGGCGGCACGCAGCAGCGCGGCCTTGTGGGCGGCGTCGCGCGGCTTCCCGCCGAGCAGGGCGGCCTCGGCGAGCGGGGCCTTGCCGTTCTTGGCCTTGGCGTCGTCGCCGTTGTGCTTGTACGCGTCGAAGGAGTACGCGCCGAGCACCACGCCCTCGCCGATCGCGCCGATGTCGGCGGCGTCGGTCACCGGCAGGGCGAAGACGGCCTTCTTGGCGCCGGTGAGGGTGCGGGCGGCCGCACCGGCCGCCTTGCGCAGCGCCTCGGGGTCGAAGCCGGCGTCCTTCTCGGGCTCCTGGCCGAGCCCCACCGCGAGCACGAGCGGTGCCTTGAAACCGGCCGGCGCGGGCAGCTTGGTCAGCTCGCCCTCGGCCCCGGAGGCACCGAGGGTTTCCAGGATGCCGGCGAGCCTGCCGTCGTAGGCCTTGTCGACGGCTTCGGCGCCTGGGGCAACGATCGGGCCTTTCGCGCCCTTGGCGACACCGATCACGATCGCGTCGGCCCGGAGGCCGGGCGCCGCGGCGGTGCTGAGAGTGAGAGCAGTCACGGTGGTGAAATCTCGCTTCCGATGTGGAGTTGCGGTGGCCGGAGTGTGTGGGTCGACCGGGCCCGACAGCCGACCCTAGATCCGGGTCGTGGGTGCGGTCGTATCCGGGGGTGTGCCTCACCGGCGCGGCGAACCGGCGTGGCGGATCCCGGAATGAGCGTACGCGTGCGTGTGCGGTCGCTCATGCACGCGTGTGTTCACCTGTCGGTGGCGTCGTAGCCACTTCTCGATCCTCGCACCCCGTGCGCCGGGCCACACCCTTCGGGTCGGGGTGGGCCGACGGCACGCGGCCGACATGGGCGATCATCGTCGGACACGTCGCCGCACATCCTGGAGCCCGCCCGGTGAGACGCCCGATCCCGCTGCTGTCCCTGCTCGCCCTGCTGCTGGCGGGCTGCGCCTCCACGCCGGACGGCGGCCGGGACGACCGGCCGGACGACGAGACGGGCGTCGGGACGGCGGACGGCAGGGTCTGGCAGCCGGCCCCCGGCATCGACTGGCAGTGGCAGTTGAGCGGCCGACTGGACACCGGCGTCGACGTGCCGGTCTACGACATCGACGGCTTCGACCACACCGCGGCCACGGTCGCCGGCCTGCACGACGACGGCCGCAAGGTCATCTGCTACCTCTCCACCGGCGCCTGGGAGGACTGGCGGCCGGACGCGGCGGATTTCCCCCGGTCCGTGATCGGCAAGGGCAACGGCTGGGAGGGCGAACGCTGGCTCGACATCCGCGCGTTGGACGTCCTGGAGCCCCTCATGGCGGCCCGTCTCGACATGTGCCGCGAGAAGGGCTTCGACGCGGTCGAGCCGGACAACATGGACGGCTACAAGAACACCACGGGCTTCCCGGTCGAGGCCGCCGACCAGCTCCGCTACAACCGCCTCATCGCCGAACTCGCCCACGACCGGGGCATGTCGGTCGGACTGAAGAACGACCTCGACCAGATCCCCGAACTCGTCGACGACTTCGACTTCGCGGTCAACGAACAGTGCGCCCAGTACGACGAGTGCGCGGACCTGACCCCCTTCATCGAGGCGGGCAAGGCCGTCTTCCACGTCGAGTACGAACTCCCCACGAGCGAGTTCTGCGCCGACTCCCGTCGGCTGCGCCTGAGTTCGCTGCTGAAGAAGTACGAGCTGGGGGTGTGGCGGGAAGCCTGTTAGCCGTTCAACGGCCCAGGCAGAACACCACGAGGGCGGTGGTCGCCGCCGTCTCCGCCAGACCGCCGAAGACGTCCCCGGTGACCCCTCCGAAGCGCCGCGTGCAGTGCCGCAGCAGCAGTTCGGCGACGGCGAGGGCGGCGAGGACCGCGAGCGCCGGCCGGACGGCGTCGTACGGCTCGAACAGGGCGCCCGGCTCGACGTGCCCGATCAGGACGACCACGCCGCCCTCGTACGGTCCGCACCACGCCCCTACTGCCGCCGCCGCCAGCGTCACGGCGACCACGGTGAGCACCGCACCCCGCACCGGGACCACTCCGGCGACCGCCGCCCCCAGCCCTTCCGGCCGCGCGGCCGGCACCCCGGCGCGTGCCGCCAGGGTCAGCGCGAGCCGCGCGGTGGCCGCCGAGACGACGGCGGCCACCGCGCCCAGCGCCCACGAGGTGTCGTATAGCTGCGTCAGCGCGGCCACCTGGGCGAGCAGCACGAGGACGAGCGTCAGCACGCCGAACGGGCCGATGTCGGACTGCTTCATGATCCGCAGCGCGTCCTCGGCGGGCCTGCCGCTGCCGAGTCCGTCCGCGGTGTCGGCCAGCCCGTCCAGGTGCAGACCGCGGGTGAGGACGGCGGGCACGGCGGCCGAGGCGACGGCGGCGAGCAGCGGGCTCGCGCCCAGGTACAGCAGCAGCAGGCCGAGCCCGGCCGCGCAGCCGCCGACGACCAGCCCGACCACGGGAGCGCTCAGCATGCCCCCGCGCGCGGCCTCCCGGTCCCAGCGGGTCACCCTGACCGGGAGCGCGGTGAGGGTGCCGAAGGCGAAGCGGAGGCCGTCGAGGGGCGAGGTGGTGGACACGGCGGCAGACTAGCCCGGACGCCCCGCCCACGAGGCAGCCCGCCCCCCGCCCCGGGAGACTGGTGACATGGTCCAGTGGGTGCAGCGCAACATCGTCGAACCGGGCAAGGTCCCGCTGCTCATCGCCCTGACCGCGTTCGTCCTCACCTTCCTGATCACCCGGATCATCACGCGCCTCATCCGGGCGGGCAAGGGCCCCTTCGGCAACATCAGCTCCGGCGGGGTGCACATCCACCACGTGGTCCCGGGCGTCGTCCTGACCGTCGCGGGCGGCTTCGGCGCGGTGGCGAGCGGCCGGCACGGCTTCGGGGCGGGCGCCTTCGCGGTGGTCTTCGGTATCGGTACCGGCCTGGTCCTCGACGAGTTCGCGCTGATCCTGCATCTCGACGACGTGTACTGGACGGAGGCGGGCCGCAAGAGCGTGGAGGCCGTGGTCCTGACGGCGGCGCTGGGCGGACTGCTGCTGGTGGGCTTCTCGCCGTTCGGCGTCAACGACATGAGCCAGGACGAGCTCCAGGACCGGGGCGGCGTCATCTCGACCGTCGTGCTCAACTTCCTCTTCTCCCTGGCCGTGCTGAGCAAGGGCAAGGCCAAGATGGCCGTGTTCAGCGTCTTCATCCCGCTCCTGGGCCTGGTGGGCCTGGTACGGGTGGCCCGGCCCGGCTCGCCGTGGGCCCGCCGGTTCTACCGGCGGCGGCCGAAGGCCCGGGCGAAGGCGGTGCTGCGGGCCTACCGCCACGACCGCCGCTGGGCGGGGCCGCGCCGGGTGGTGGGGGACTGGCTGGGCGGGAAGACGACCGCGGAGCTCGCTCAGTCCGAGGAGCGGAACTGAGGGACCCGGTCCGGACCGGGCGCGTGGGCCGTACGGCGGCCGCGGGGCTTCGTGGCCGGCCGCGCCCCGTGACGCAGCCGCGGACCGCCACCGCCCCGCGCGCCCCGGCGCAGCCGTGCGCCGGCACCGCCGGGCGGCCCCCCGGCGGGCCGCCCGGGCCCCCGGGTGCGCCCGCGGGTCTCCGCCACCGCGCACAGCACCAGCACCGCCGCGATCGCCGCCAGATGCTCCTTGCCCGCCAGGTTGTCCTTCACCAGTACCTCCACCACCATCGCGACGATCACCGCCCCCGCCGTCACGTACGCGCGGTAGCGCCAGCCCAGGAACACCGCGAGGCCGACCACGGCGGCCGACGGGCCGGTGTCCACGATCCGGGCGTCGGCGGTGGGCAGGCCGAAGGGGCTGCCGGGGCCGAGAGCGATGCCCACGCGCGCGTACAGGGTGCCCGCGAGCGTGGCGGCGTAGCCGATGACGAGGGTCCGCCACCAGCCCAGGCAGAGTTCCGCGATCCCGAACACCAGCAGGATCTGCGCGAGGGCGCCCCAGACCGGCAGGTCCAGCGCCGGCACGAACAGGGACAGCGGGGTGCGCAGCAGGGCGAGCCCGAGCGGGTCCT
The DNA here is from genome assembly GCF_045040885.1 of Streptomyces sp. NBC_00016. Taxonomy (NCBI): domain Bacteria; kingdom Bacillati; phylum Actinomycetota; class Actinomycetes; order Kitasatosporales; family Streptomycetaceae; genus Streptomyces; species Streptomyces sp. NBC_00016. The sequence continues at coordinate 7,084,314 of NZ_CP108304.1, forward strand.
CGGCCCGCACCGCTCCGAGGGCCTGGACCGGACCGTAGCCCCACGCCTGGTTCTGCACGATCTGGGTGACCGACGTCAGACACACCGCTGCGAGGGTCATCGGGACCGCCCGCCACCGGCGCCGCACCAGGGGGACGCCGGCGGCCTCGTACAGCGGTCCCCACTCGGCGCGGGCCCAGCGGGCGACCGCGTTCACCGGTGGGTCTCCAGATGCCCCCGGCGCAGCCACTTCGGCAGCCCCGGCGCCTCCAGGAATCCCTCCGCCCGCGCCGACGCGACACCGATGCGGGGCAGGTCCGCGCTCTTCTCGAAGAGCAGGAAACGGGGCTCCCAGATGGGCCGGTACTTGGCGTTGGCGCGGTACAGCGACTCGATCTGCCACCAGCGGGAGAAGAAGCAGAGCAGCGACCGCCACAGCCGCAGCACCGGTCCTGCGCCCAGGCGCGCGCCCCTTTCGAACACCGAACGGAACACGGCGAAGTTCAGCGAGACCTGCGTGATCCGGGCCGCCCGGTCGTCCCGCTCCTCGCGGGCGTGCCGGAGCAGCTCGATGACCATGAACTCCATCAGCCCGTTGTCGCAGTCGCGGTCCCGCCGCATCAGGTCGAGGGAGAGCCCGTGCGGTCCCCAGGGCACGAAGGAGAGCAGGGCCCGCAGTTCACCGCCGGCGTCGGCGCACTCCAGCATCACGCAGCGGCCGTCCTGCGGGTCCCCGAGCCGCCCCAGCGCCATGCTGAACCCGCGCTCGGTGGCCCCGTCGCGCCAGTCGTCGGCGCGCCGCAGCAGGGCCGCCATCTCGTCGGCCGGGATGTCCTCGTGCCGTCGTACCCGCACCGTGTACCCGGCCCGGCGGATCCGGTTGCAGGCCTGCCGGACGGTCCGCATGGCCCGCCCCTCGAGGGTGAACTCCGCGACCTCGACCAGGGCCTCGTCCCCGAGCTCCAGCGCGTCCAGTCCGTGCCGGGCGTACACGTTCCCGGCCTCCTCGCTCGCGCCCATCACCGCCGGGATCCATCCGTGCGCCCGCGCCTCGGCGAGCCACGGCGCGATCGCCCCCGGCCAGGCCTCCGGATCCCCGAGCGGGTCCCCGGACGCCAGCGACACCCCGCCGAGGACGCGGTAGGCGACGGCCGCCTTCCCGGTCGGCGACCAGCACACGCTCTTCTCCCGCCGCAGCGCGAAGTAGCCGAGCGAGTCCCGCTCGCCGTGCCGGTCGAGGAGCTCCCGCAGCCGTTTCTCGTCGTCCTCGGTGAGCGGGTCGACGGCCCGCCGGGAGCGGAAGGCGGCGTACAGGACGGCGAGGACGAGCGCCGTGCTCAGCACGTTGACGGCGACGTCGACCCAGGTGGGCGGGGCGATCCCGGGGACCCGGTACTCGTCGGCGGCCACGGAGACCAGCCGCAGCGTGCCGTAGCGCCAGCGTTCGAGGAAGGTGGAGGGGGCGGACGCCCGGTTGGTGACCGTCACCAGCAGCGCGGCCAGCAGCGACGCGCCCAGCAGCCCGCCGGCGCCGACGGCCGCGGCGAGCCTCGGATTGGACCGGTCGCCCTTCGCGTAGAACTCCCGCCGCCCGGCCAGCAACGCCACGACGAAGACGGCGGTCAGCGCGAGCGAGACCCAGTTCTGCGGGTGCCGCCGGACCTCAGGGAACGCCATGGCCAGCGCGAACAGCGCCAGAAACGCCCCGCTCAGGCCGAGGTTGAGGATCCACGCGGCCCGTTTGCGCCGCCGCATCGTGACGGCCAGGAACGCGGTGAACACCCCGGAGGCGAAGCCGGCCGTCAGCAGGTACGGCGTGAAGAGGTTCTCCTGGTTGTGCCGCCGGACGTCCTGCCCCAGGGAGACCCACACCGCACTGAGGAAGTTGACGAACGCGACGGCACGCAGGTACCAGACGGCGAAGGCGGCGGCGCCCCGGGTGTTGCCCATGAGCGGTGATCATATGGGTGCACTTCGGGGAATCCGCTCTTTTGGCGCCGCCTGTCCCTTTAAGCCGCTTCGCTACTCCGTTTCCCGCTTCTCCTCGTGCTGCTCGCCGGAGACTGCGGATGCCTCGGACGCCTCGGATGCCTCCGATGTCACGGAAGTCGCGGACGCCGCCGCTGCCTCCGGCTCCTCCGACTTCTCCGGCTCCTTCAGTTCCTCCGGCTCCTCCGGCCCCTCCGACTTCTCGGGCTTCTCGGGGAGTTCGGCCGCCAGTGCGGCGGCGGCCTGCACCAACGGGAGCGCGAGCAGGGCCCCGGCACCCTCGCCGACCTTCACGCCCTGGTCCAGCAGTGGTTCCAGGGCCATCCGGTCGAGTGCCTTCGCCTGTCCCGGTTCACCGCTCTTGTGTGCGGCCAGCCACCAGTCCGGCGCCCGGAACGCGACGCGCTGCCCCACGAGCGCGCAGGCGGCCGCCACCACGCCGTCCAGCACGACGGGCAACTTCCGTACCGCGCACTGGAGCAGAAAACCCGTCATGGCGGCGAGGTCGGCCCCGCCCACCGTCGCCAGCAGTTGCAACTGCTCGCCGAGCACCGGCCGCGCCCGCCTGAGCGCGTCCCGGACCGCCGCGCACTTGCGCATCCACGCCAGGTCGTCGATCGCCTCGCCGCCGCGCCCGGTCACCACGGAAGCGTCGGTCCCGCACAGCGCGGCCACCAGCGCACCCGCGGCCGTCGTCCCGCCGACGCTGATGTCGCCGAGCACGACCAGGTCCGTACCGGAGTCGGCCTCCTCGTCCGCGACGGCCATGCCCGCCCGGAAGGCCGCCTCGGCCTCCTCCGGCGTGAGCGCGTCCTCGATGTCGATACGGCCGCTGCCGCGCCGCACCCGGTGCCGTACGACGTCCTCGGGGAACATGTCCGGATCGCAGTCCAGTGCCATGTCCACGACGCGCACGGGCACGCCGAGCCGGCGGGCGAGCACGGAGACCGGACGGCCGCCCTCGATGACCTCGCGCACCAACTCCGAGGCGCTGCCCGCCGGTCGGGCGGAGACGCCGAGCTCGGCGATGCCGTGGTCGCCGGCGAACAGCACCACCCGCGGCCGCTCGACCGGCCGCACCGGCGACGAGCCCTGTGCCGCCGCCAGCCACTCACCCAGGTCGTCCAGGCGCCCCAGCGATCCGGGCGGCACGATCTGACGTTCCCGGCGCGCCTCCGCGTCGCGGCGCACCCCACCGTCGGGGCGCTCGATCAGATCGGTGAAGTCGTCGAGATTAAGCGAGCTCATTCGCCGAACAGTACCGGCACCGATCGAACAGTTCCGCGCCACATCGTCACCACACCCGCGTGACGTCATTGCGCCCAAGATCGGTATCCCATACGTTCCGTTTTGCAGCTAATTGTCGTTCGCTCTCGATGTCATCCCCGGAGCCGCTCATGCCCCCCAGGCCCGTCCACGAGCCGCGCCGCGACGACTGCCCCTGGTGCGGCTCGAAGCGCCTGCGCACCCGGCTGCGCGCACCGGATCTGCGCCACCGCCGGCCGGGCACCTTCGTGGTCGACGAGTGCCGGGACTGCGCGCACGCCTTCCAGAACCCCCGCCTGACCCCCGAGGGGCTGGCGCTGTACGGCGCCGAGGGCGAGGAACGCTCCGACCGCGGGCACCTCAGGGCGACGGCCCGGACGATGCTTCCCTTCCCCGAGCCGGAGAGCTGGCTGGACGTGGGCACGGGGGACGCGTTCTTCCCGGAGGCGGCGAGGGAGCTGTTCACCTACACGGCGTTCGACGGGGTGGACCCGACCCCGAGGGTGGAGCGGGCGAGAGCCGAGGGCCGGATCGACGAGGCACACCTGGGCCCGCTGACGGCACCGGAGGTCCTGGACCGCCTGCGCGGCCGCTACGACGTGGTCAGCATGCTCCACCACCTGGAACACACCCGGGACCCGAGGCGGGAGCTCGCGGCGGCGCTGACGGCCCTGCGGCCGGGCGGCCACCTCCTCGTCCAGCTCCCGGACCCGGCCAGCGCGTCCGCGGCCGTGCTGGGCAAGTGGTGGCACTCCTACGACCAGCCCCGCCACCTCCACCTGATCCCGCCGGCCAACCTCCGGGCCGAACTCGAGGCCCAGGGCTGCGAGATCGTCGTGACGGACCACCGCACCCCGCACACCCCGCACGACCTGTCGACGGCCGCCTCGCTCTACCTGAACAGGAGCCGGCTGCGCCGGACGGCCGGGCCGCTGACCGCCCTGGCCGCCGTACTCGACCACCTGCTGGCCCCGGCCCTGCGGCGCACGCGCTTCTCGAACGCCTACCAGGTCATCGCGCGCAGGAACTGACCGTCAGGCGCCGGGCACCGGTCCCCGCAACACCAGTGCCTGGCCCGCCACCACCAGGACCACCTCCTCGCACTCGGCGGCGACGGCCGCGTTCAGCCGCCCCAGCTCGTCCCGGTACCGCCGGCCCGACGCCGTGGCCGGCACGATGCCCGACCCCACCTCGTTGGAGACCAGGACGACGGTCCGCCGGGCCGAGCGCACCGCCCGGGCGAGTTCCACCACCCGTGCGCGCAGCGCCCGTTCGCCGCCGTCCGCCCACTGCGCGTCGTCCCACGCCCCGACGGAGTCCATGACGTCCGTCAGCCACAGCGACAGACAGTCGATCAGCAGCGGGGCGCCGTCCTGCGCCAGCAGCGGCACGAGGTCGCAGGTCTCCACCGTCCGCCACGAACCCGGCCGCCGGTCGCGGTGCGTCGCGACCCGGGACGCCCACTCGGTGTCGCCGCCCCGGGTCCCGCCGGTGGCGACGTACAGCACGTCCGGGAAGGACTCCAGCCGCCGTTCCGCCTCCACCGACTTCCCCGACCGGGCCCCGCCCAGCACCAGCGTCCGCCGCGACACGTCCGGCACGTCCTCGTACACCCCCACGATCAAGGTCGAGCCGTCCGGCACCGCCCGCGCCCCGGCCGCCGCGAGCCGCCGCCGCAACTCCGCGCCCGGTGGCACGTCATGGTCCAGGTGGACGGCGACCACGTCGGTCGCCGGCCCCACCGCGCCCACCGCCCGCAGCTTCGCCAGCGCGTCCGGGCGCCCCACCAGATCCGCCAGGACCATGTCGTACGGCCCGGCGGCCTCCGACCCCTCCTCCAGGCCGGCCGGTGCGCCGCCGGGCGGCAGATACAGCAGCCGCTGCCCGTCCGGGCCGGCCACCGCGTACCCGGTGCCGGGCGCGTCCATCGCCACCGCCCGCACCCGATGACCCGTCACCAGCGGCGACTCCCGCCAGTCCGGCACCCGGCCGGGCTGCGGCAGCCCGGCCGGCACCTCCACCGGGGGCCCGTCGTGCGGATGCGTCAGCAGCACCTGCCGCACCCCGCCCAGCGAATGCCCGGCCCGCGCGGCCGCGAACGCCGCACCCGGCGTCAGATCGAGCAACAGGGCCCCGTCGACGAGCAGCGCGGTCGCCGCGCGCGCGTCAGCCCCGAGCGAGGTCGCGCACACGGCGCAGGAGCAGTCGGGGCGGGGCAGGCCCGCGGGGGCACCGGTACCGAGCAGAGTGACTTCCACGGAGCTGATTTTCGCGCGTCTGACCAGCTCTTGCGCATCCGACTAGGCTGCACAGCAGAAGCCGGACCAAGATCCGGCTTCTGCTCTGCACGTGGTCACAGCTGGGAGGCGTACATGGCGGCATGGACGTGGCGGTTCGAGAAGGCCGACGGGACGGAGGTCCAACCAGCGGTACAGCCCGAGGAGTTCACCACGCAGGGGGACGCCGAGTCCTGGATCGGGGAAGTGTGGAAGGACCTCCTCGAAGGCGGCGCGGACCAGGTGCGGCTCTTCGAGGACTCCGCCGAGATCTACGGCCCGATGAGCCTGCACGCGAACGAGGCGTAGCCCTGCGTCGGGGTGGTCGCCGCACGGCCACCCCGGCCACCGCTCACCCGGACGAGTGAAGAACGCCGGTCCGGCTCAGCCGCGCACCCCGCACAGATGCAGCAGCGCCGCCACCTGCCGGTAGGGGTCGGTCCGCCCGGCCCGCTCCTCGGCGGACAGCAGGCTCTCCCGCTGCCGCGGGTCCTGCGGGATCTCCGTCCCGTCCGCCGCCGTGTCCGTGAAGACCCGCACGCCGTACCAGGCCTGCAGCGGTGCCCCGATCCCGGCCAGCGCGTCGGTCAGCGTCGCCAGCCGGTCCGCCCGTACGTCGAGCCCCAGCCGGTTGCGGTAGGCGACGGTGTCGAAGGCGCCGAGCGCGCCCGTCCAGTCGCCCGACATGCCGGGCCGCATGGCCAGCGCGTCCGCGTTGCGCACGAGCAGCGACAGCAGCCCGCCCGGGGCCAGCATCCGCGCGAGCCCCGCGAGCAGCGCGTCCGGCTCCTCGACGTACATGAGCACGCCGTGGCAGAGCACCACGTCGAAACTGCCGGGCAGGAAGTGCACACCGGTGTCCCGGCCGTCGCCCTCGATGATCCGCATCCGCTCCCGGATGCCCTCGGGCTCGCCGCACAGGGCCTCGCGGGCCGCGGCGATCATCGTCGCGTCCCGTTCGAGCCCGGTCACCTGGTGCCCGAGCCGGGCCAGCCGCAGCGCCTGCGTGCCCTGGCCCATCCCCACGTCCAGCACCCGCAGCCGCTGCCCGACCGGGTAGCGCCCCGTTATCTGCTCGTCGAGCTGCCGGGCCACCAGCTCCTGTCGTACGACATCACGCAGCCCACCCAGCCTGTTCAACCAGGCCTCGGCCGCCCCCCCGGAGAAAGCCGCAGTGCTCAGGGCCGTGCTCCGCGCTTGATCTGCGGCTTGGGCAGCCGGAGCCGACGCATCTGGAGGGAGCGCATCAGCGCGTACGCCACCGCGCCCCGCCGGTTCTGGTCGGGGAAGCGCTCGGCGAGCTGCTTGCGCAGCCGGAAACTCGTGACGAACGAGTCCAGCACGATCAGCACGATCACGACCAGCCACAGCAGCAGCGCGATGGTCTGGAGCGAGCCCACCCGCACCATGCTCAGCACGAGGATGACCACGGCCATCGGCAGGAAGAACTCCGCCACGTTGAACCGGGAGTCGATGAACTCGCGCGCGAACTTGCGCACGGGACCCTTGTCGCGGACCGGCAGATACCGCTCGTCCCCGCCGGCCAGCGCCTGGCGCTGCCTGTCCAGCTGGGCGCGGCGCTCGCTGCGCTGCCGCTTGGCGGCGTCCTTGCGGGACGTCGAGGTGTTGGCGACGCTGCGGCGCTGGGACTGGGCCTCACTGCGCTTGGGCGTGGGCCTGCCCTTCTTGGCCTGCGGGTCACGGGGCTGCATGGAGTCGGTCACCACGGCCTTGTCGGCGGGGGCCTTCTCTTCCTTGGCACGGCTACGGAACACAAAACCCAAGGGTAAGCGCTCGCGAGCATGGACCCCAGCCCGGAGGGGAACGATCCGGCAACACCAGTCGTCTGTAGAGGGGACAGACCGGGACAGGAGCGGGAAAGAGGGGGCGCAGGGTGACCGATCGCTCACCCTGAAGGTCACCTACTCCCTACGCCGGAGCAAGGTCTTGGTCAGTCGTCCTTGGGGATGAGCGCATCCGTCCCCGAACAGTGCGTCAATGGATGCAGGGCCCGTACTGTGGGTTCTGTCGCAGAGCTGGAGCTGGACGTCAGAAGGGGGCGCGCGAAGCCCATGAGCGGTGTCATGAAGCGTATGGGGATGATCTTCCGCGCGAAGGCGAACAAGGCCCTTGACCGGGCCGAGGACCCGCGCGAAACCCTCGACTACTCGTATCAGAAGCAGCTGGAGCTTCTCCAGAAGGTCCGCCGCGGTGTCGCCGACGTCGCGACCTCGCGCAAGCGCCTGGAACTCCAGCTGAACCAGTTGCAGTCGCAGTCCTCCAAGCTGGAGGACCAGGGCCGCAAGGCCCTCGCGCTCGGCCGTGAGGACCTCGCCCGCGAGGCGCTCTCCCGCCGCGCGGCGCTCCAGCAGCAGGTCACCGACCTCGAGACGCAGCACTCCACGCTCCAGGGCGAGGAGGAGAAGCTCACCCTCGCGGCCCAGCGCCTGCAGGCCAAGGTGGACGCCTTCCGTACGAAGAAGGAGACCATCAAGGCCACCTACACCGCCGCCCAGGCCCAGACCCGCATCGGCGAGGCCTTCTCCGGCATCTCCGAGGAGATGGGCGACGTCGGCCTGGCCATCCAGCGCGCCGAGGACAAGACCGCCCAGCTCCAGGCCCGCGCGGGCGCCCTCGACGAGCTCATGGCGTCCGGCGCCCTGGACGACCCGACGGGCATCGCGAAGGACGACCTCCAGGCCGAGCTGGACCGGCTCTCCGGTGGTACGGATGTAGAGCTGGAACTGCAGCGCATGAAGGCCGAGCTCGCCGGGGGCAGCTCGGCCGGCCAGCAGGCCATCGAAGGTGGCACGAACCAGTCGCAGTCCCAGCAGCAGCCGCAGGACACCCCGCGCTTCGACAAGCAGTAGCCCGGCGCCGGGGACCGGAGCCGAGGAGGGCGACATGATCGTACGGATCATGGGGGAGGGCCAGTGGCGACTGGCCGACTCCCATCTCGTCGAACTGAACACGCTGGACGACGAGCTGCTCGCGGAGATGGAGAGCGGCGACGAGGACGGCTTCCACCGCACCCTCGGTGCCCTCCTGGACGCCGTCCGTCGCCTCGGCGACCCATTGCCGGACGACGCCCTGGAACCCTCGGAACTGATTCTCCCGGCCCCGGACGCGAGCCTGGAAGAGGTCCGCGAGATGCTCAGCGACGACGGCCTGATCCCGGGCTGAGGGCGGCGACCTCTCAGCGCCGGTCACGGCTTCCGGCCCGTCCGGCGATTGAGGACGAGGCCCGTCCAGGGCCGACAGCGGGGGTGCGGGGGCGGCAACCCCCCGCCACGGCAAGGAAAGCGACGGTAACTGAACAGTGACCCCCCTTGCCCGCGCCCAGCGCCAACTGCACGAACATCCCCTGGCCCTGGACGCCGCGCTCGCCGCGGGCGTACTGCTCTGCATGCTGGCCGGCTCCTTCGTCGACCCGCACGGAGGGCACGGCGTCAGCTGGCGCATCCGCAGCCCGGACCCGCTCAGCCTGCTGCTGATGACCCTCTCCGCCGTCGCCCTCGTCTTCCGCCGCAGCGCCCCCATGACGGTCCTCGCCCTCACCGGCGCCGCCTCCGTGATCGAGTCCGTCACCGGCGATCCCCGGGCCCCCGTCGCCATGTCCGCCGTGATCGCCCTGTTCACCGTCGCCGCCTCCACCGACCGCGCCACCACGGTGCGCGCCGGTCTGCTCACCATGACGATCCTCACCGGCGCGGCCATGCTCGCCGGACCGCTGCCCTGGTACGCCCAGGAGAACCTCGGGATCCTCGCCTGGACGGGCATCGGCGCCACCGCGGGTGACGCGGTCCGCAGCCGCCGGGCCGTCGTCCAGGCCATCCGGGACCGCGCCGAGCGCGCGGAGCGCACCCGGGAGGAGGAGGCCCGCCGCCGGGTCGCCGAGGAGCGCCTGCGCATCGCCCGCGACCTGCACGACGTCGTCGCCCACCACATCGCCCTGGTCAACGTCCAGGCCGGAGTCGCCGCGCATGTCATGGACAAGCGGCCCGACCAGGCCAAGGAGGCCCTCGCCCACGTCCGCGAGGCCAGCCGCTCCGCGCTCAACGAACTGCGGGCCACCGTCGGGCTGCTGCGCCAGTCCGGCGACCCCGAGGCCCCCACCGAGCCCGCACCCGGCCTGGACCGGCTCGACGAACTGGCCGGCACCTTCCGCAGCGCCGGCCTCCAGGTCGAGGTGGCCCGTACCGACCACGGGACCAAGCTCCCGGCCGCCGTCGACCTGGCCGCCTACCGGGTCATCCAGGAAGCCCTCACCAACGTCCAGAAGCACGCGGGATCCGAGGCGAAGGCCGAGGTCAGCGTCGTACGCGTGGGACCGAACATCGAGGTCACGGTCCTCGACAACGGGCGTCCCGCGGACGACGGGCCCCCGGCGGCCGGCGGCGGCCACGGCCTGCTCGGCATGCGCGAGCGCGTCACCGCCCTGCGCGGCACCCTCACCACCGGTCCCCGCTACGGAGGCGGCTTCCGCGTCCATGCGATCCTGCCGGTCAAGACCCGCACGGCCACCACGGGGGAGAACGCATGACCATCCGTGTCCTGCTCGCCGACGACCAGGCGCTGCTGCGCAGCGCGTTCCGCGTGCTCGTCGACTCGGAGGCCGACATGGAGGTGGTCGGCGAGGCGTCCGACGGCGCCGAGGCCGTCCGGCTGGCCAGGGAGCAGCGCGCCGACGTCGTCCTGATGGACATCCGCATGCCCGGTACGGACGGTCTCGCCGCGACCCGGCTGATCAGCGCCGATCCGTCCCTCGCGCACGTCAGGGTGGTCATCCTGACGACGTTCGAGGTCGACGACTACGTGGTGCAGTCGCTGCGGGCCGGCGCCTCCGGTTTCCTCGGCAAGGGCAGCGAGCCGGAGGAACTGCTGAGCGCGATACGGGTCGCCGCCGGCGGGGAGGCCCTGCTCTCGCCGACCGCCACCAAGGGTCTGATCGCCCGCTTCCTGGCCCAGGGCGGCGCGATGGACGACGAGCACGACCCGGCCCGCTCCGCCCGGCTGGACGCACTCACCGTGCGCGAGCGCGAGGTCCTCGTGCAGGTCGCCGGCGGCCATTCCAACGACGAGATCGCCGAGCGCCTCGAGGTCAGCCCGCTCACCGTGAAGACGCACGTCAACCGGGCCATGGCCAAGCTGGGCGCGCGCGACCGGGCCCAGCTCGTGGTGATCGCGTACGAGTCGGGGCTGGTACGTCCGAGGGTGGAGTGAGCCCGGTCTTTGCGTACTGCGCCCGGAGTAGGCGCGGGATAAGTAAATGGACCTGGAGCGTACGGATCGCCGTACCGGTATGGCCCAGGGTGAAGAGGCCACACGTGACACAGGTGCACCACCTGTCACACGTGTCACTCACCCGCCACGCCTGGCACCGCTTCTGCCGCTCACAGAGACGAGACCCGTACCCATGTCCTGGCTGTCCCGCTTCAGCCTCGCGCAACGGGCCCTGATAGGCCTCATGTCCATCGTCGCGATCGCCTTCGGCGCGATCGCGATCCCGCAACTGAAACAGCAGCTCCTGCCCACCATCGAACTCCCGATGGTCTCCGTCCTCGCGCCCTACCAGGGCGCCTCCCCGGACGTCGTCGAGAAGCAGGTCATCGAGCCGATCGAGGACAACCTCGAGGGGGTCGACGGCATCACCGGCGTCACCTCCACGGCGAGCGAGGGCAACGCCGTGATCGTGGCGTCCTTCGACTACGGCAACGACACCAAGCAGCTCGTCGCCGACGTCCAGCAGGCCGTGAACCGGGCCCGCGTCCAGCTCCCCGACGCCGTGGACCCGCAGGTCGTCGCCGGTTCCACCGACGACATGCCGACCGTCGTCCTCGCGGTCACCTCCGACCGGGACCAGCAGGCCCTCGCCGACCAGCTCGACCGGAGCGTCGTCCCGGCGCTGCGGGACATCGACGGTGTCGGCCAGGTCACCGTCACCGGCGTCCGGGATCTCCAGGTCTCCGTCACCCCGGACGACGCGAAGCTGGCCAAGGCCGGTCTGACCACGCAGTCCCTCGCCCAGGCGCTCCAGGCGGGCGGCGCGACCGTGCCGGCCGGCTCCTTCGACGAGGCGGGCAGCAACCGCACGGTCCAGGTCGGCGGCGGCTACACGTCCGTCGCGCAGATCGAGGACCTGCGGATCCCGGGGCTCGCCGGCCGGAAGCCGGTCCGCCTCGGTGACGTGGCCGCGGTGCGGCAGCAGGAGGCCCCGGCCGACTCCCTCACCCGCACCGACGGCAAGCCCAGCCTCGCCGTGATGGTCACCATGGACCACGACGGCAGCGCCGTCGCCATCTCCGACGCCGTCGACGCCAAGCTGGCCGACCTGCGCCAGGACCTCGGCTCGGGCGCGACGATCACCGTCGTCAGCGACAGCGGTCCGGCCGTCGCGAAGGCCATCGAGGGCCTGACCACGGAAGGCGCCCTCGGTCTGCTCTTCGCCGTCCTCGTCATCCTGGTCTTCCTGGCGTCGATCCGTTCGACGCTGGTGACGGCGGTCAGCATCCCGCTCTCCGTGGTGCTGGCGCTGATCGTCCTGTGGACGCGCGACCTCTCGCTGAACATGCTGACGCTGGGCGCGCTGACCATCGCGATCGGCCGGGTCGTCGACGACTCGATCGTCGTCCTGGAGAACATCAAGCGCCACCTCGGCTACGGCGAGGAGCGGCAGTCCGCGATCATCACGGCCGTGCGCGAGGTGGCCGGGGCGGTCACCTCCTCCACCCTCACCACGGTCGCCGTGTTCCTGCCGATCGGCCTGGTCGGCGGCATGGTGGGCGCCCTGTTCGGCGCCTTCTCGCTCACCGTGACGGCGGCCCTGCTGGCCTCCCTGCTGGTCTCGCTGACGGTCGTCCCCGTCCTGTCGTACTGGTTCCTGCGCGCCCCCAAGGGCACCCCCGAGGACGCCGAGGAAGCCCGCCGCGCGGCCGAGGAGAAGGAGGCGAAGAGCCGCCTCCAGCGCTTCTACGTCCCCGTGCTGCGCTTCGCCACCCGGCGCCGCCTCACCAGCGTGGCGATCGCGGTCGTCGTGCTGATCGCCACCTTCGCCATGGCTCCCCTGCTGAAGACCAACTTCTTCGACCAGGGCGAGCAGCAGGTCCTGACGGTCAAGCAGGAGCTGAAGCCGGGCACCAGCCTGGCCGCGACCGACGCCCAGGCGAAGAAGGTCGAACAACTCCTCGCCGCCACCGAGGGCGTGAAGGACTACCAGGTCACCATCGGCTCCTCCGGCTTCATGGCGGCCTTCGGCGGCGGCACCGACACCAACCAGGCCTCCTACCAGGTGATGATCGAGGACTCCGCCTCGCACAAGGACGTCCAGAAGCGGGTCGAGGACGGGCTGAAGAAGCTCGACGGCATCGGCACGACCACCGTCGCCGCCGGTGACGGCTTCGGCAGCCAGGACCTGAGCGTCGTCGTGAAGGCGGCCGACGCGGGGGTGCTGCGCACGGCAGCCGAGCAGGTCCGGGAGGCCGTGGCCGGCCTCGACGACGTCACGGACGTGACCAGCGACCTCTCGCAGAGCGTGCCGCGCATCTCGGTCAAGGCGAACGCCAAGGCCGCAGCGGCCGGCTTCGACGACCAGACGCTGGGCGCGGCGGTCGCCCAGGCGGTCCGCGGGACGACGGCCGCGAAGGCGGTCCTGGACGACACCGAGCGCGATGTCGTCATCACCTCGGCGAAGCCCGCCACGACGCTCGCCCAGCTCGAGGCCCTGCCCCTGGGCGCGGTGAAGCTCGGCGACATCGCCACCGTGGAACTGGTCGACGGCCCGGTCGCGATGACCCGCATCGACGGCCGTCGGGCGGCCACCGTCACCGCGAAGCCGACCGGCGACAACACCGGCGCGGTGAGTGCCGAGCTCACCTCGAAGCTCGACGCGCTGAAGCTCCCGGCGGGTGCCACGGCCGAGATCGGCGGGGTCTCGCAGGACCAGGACGACGCGTTCAAGAACCTCGCCCTGGCGATGCTCGCGGCGATCGCGATCGTCTTCATGCTGCTGGTGGCGACTTTCCGGTCGCTGGTCCAGCCGCTGATCCTGCTGGTCTCCATCCCCTTCGCGGCGACCGGCGCGATCGGGCTGCTGCTCGTCACCGGCACCCCGATGGGCGTCCCGGCGATGATCGGCATGCTGATGCTCATCGGCATCGTGGTGACCAACGCGATCGTCCTGATCGACCTCGTCAACCAGTACCGCAAGCAGGGGTACGGCGTGGTCGAGGCCGTGGTCGAGGGCGGGCGGCACCGGCTGCGCCCCATCCTCATGACGGCGCTGGCGACCATCTTCGCCCTGCTCCCGATGGCCCTGGGCGTCACCGGCGAGGGCGGCTTCATCGCCCAGCCGCTGGCGGTGGTCGTGATCGGCGGTCTGATCACCTCGACCCTGCTCACCCTGCTGCTCGTCCCGACGCTGTACGCGATGCTCGAACTCCGCAAGGAGCGCCGGGCGACGAAGCGTGCCGCGAAGCGACAGCCGGCGCAGCCCGAGAAGACCCCGGAACCTGCCGGGGTCTGACCCCGCAGCGCCGGTGCCCTTCCCCCGTACGGGTTCCCTATCCTGTGAACTCGAACTGCTCGGCGGGGGAAGGGGACCGGGGCGTTGGCGCTGCACAAGGACGACCCGAAGGCGCTCGGGGGGTACCGGATCGTGGACCGGATCGGATCCGGTGGCATGGGCGTCGTCTACCTGGGCCGGTCCCGTTCGGGGCGTGAGGTCGCCGTCAAGGTGGTGCACGCCCAGTACGCGGAGGACACGGTCTTCCGGGCCCGCTTCCGGCAGGAGATCGACGCCGTCCGCAAGGTGAGCGGTGCCTTCACCGCCCCGGTCGTGGATGCCGACCCGGAGGCCGAACGGCCCTGGATGGCCACCCAGTACGTGCCCGGACAGGCGCTCTCCGCCCGGATCCGGAGCGGCGGCCCGCTGAAGGGCGCGGAGCTGCGACGGCTGGCCCTGGGCCTGGTGGAGGCGCTGCGGGACATCCACCGGGCCGGGGTGGTCCACCGCGACCTCAAGCCCTCCAACGTCCTGATGGCGCAGGACGGCCCCCGGGTCATCGACTTCGGCATCTCCCGGGCCACCGAGAACCAGACCCTCACCGAGACCGGCCACGCCATCGGTACCCCGCCGTTCATGTCCCCGGAGCAGTTCAAGGACGCCCGGTCGGTCGGCCCCGCCTCGGACGTGTTCTCCCTAGGCGCGCTGCTGGTGTTCGCCGCGACAGGCCGCGGCCCCTTCGACGCCGACAGCCCCTACCTGACGGCGTGGCGGGTGATGCACGAGGAACCGAAGGTGGACGCGGTCGCCGAACCGCTGCGCGCGATCATGACCCGCTGCCTGGCCAAGGACGCCGGCGACCGGCCCGGACTCGACGAGCTGGCCGGGGAGTTCGCGGAGGCGCTGCCCGAACCGGCGGCGGGCGACATGGAGACGGTGACCCTGCGTCTGCCGCCCGCGCCCGAGGCGGGCGAGGAGCCGGGACCGGCCGCGGCCCCGCCCCGCACGGGCCGCCGCTCCCGGCTGCGTCGGTGGCCGGTCCTCGCCGGGGTGGCGGGCCTGCTGGCCGTGTCGCTCACCGGCTACCTCCTGTTCGACCCCTTCAAGGGGAACGACAAGGCGGCGGACTCGGACGTCACCGGCTCCGAGGCACCCGTCTGGGATCCGCTGCCCGACGGCTGGGAGCCCTGGCGGACCTCGGTGTTCGGGACCGCCGCGAGCGGGGTGAAGAAGCCGCTGGGCGGCGGGGCCTCCGACGGCGGCAACACCTCCCTGTCCTGCGCCATGGGGGAGGGTGCCCTGTACTGCGGCGGCAACGGCACCCTCCCGGTCCGCGTCGACGGGGCGACGGGCCGGCTCGTCTGGCGGGCCGACTCCCTGCCCTCGGGTGTGGGCCGGGAGAGGTACGACAGCACGGTCCTCGGGGTGCACGACGGCGTGCTGCTGGTCTCCCAGTCGGTCCGGAACAGCGCGGGCACCGACCAGAGCAGCACCGCCGTGGCCCTCGACTCCGCCACCGGCAAGCGGCTCTGGTCGCGCACGCTGAACGAGACGGGCCCTGTCGAACCCGCGGTCGTGGGCGATCTGCTGATGACCGCGGACGGCTACCGCGTGACCGCCCGCGAACTGCGCGACGGCACCACGCGCTGGACGGCCACCCTGCCCGTGGCGTCCAGCTACGGCTGCCGGTTCCACGATGTCGACAGCGTCCCGTACGCCGGCTGTGGCGACGCGGGTACGCCGTCGCGCACCGTGTTCTACGCCGTGGACCCGGCCGACGGCTCGACCCGGAAGGTGAGCGTGCCGGACGGCGACGCCGTCCACGTCGGCGCCGTCGGCGGCGATCTCGCCTTCGTGATGTACACCCCGCGGGACGCCGGGCGTTCCGCGGAGTCGGCGTACCGCGAGGTCCTGCTGATCGACCCGGACACCGGCGCCGTACGCACGAGGAAGCTGGCGGGCGACCCGCGCGGCGAGGTGGCGCTGGTGGGCGGAGTGCTCTGCTTCGCCTCCTCCGCGGGGCAGTTGGCCGCCCACTCGCCCGAGACGGGCGAGCGGCTGTGGCAGACCTCGACGACCCTTCAGCAGCCCGGCACACCCGTCGCCGACGGGCAGGGGCAGGCGGTGTTCGCAGCCAGCGCCTCCGGACGGGTCGCCGCCCTCGACCTCGGGACCGGCGACCTGCTGTGGGAGTCCCCCGCGCGGGCCGAGCAGGTCGTCGGGCTCGGCTACGACACGGCACGGGTGTTCCTCGACGAGGGCGCCCTGGTGGTGCTCAGCCCCGACGGGACCGTTTTCACGCTGGACCCGGCCCACCCCGACCAGGAGCCGCTGTCGGGGTGATCCGGGCTCCTGGCGTCCGGCCGGCCACGGCGGCAGGGGAGGGGCCGGGGCAGTGCGGCTACGGCAGGGCCAGCATCCGCTCCAGCGCCAGCTTCGCGAACGCCTCGGTCTCCTGGTCGACCTGGATCCGGTTGACCAGCTTGCCCTCGGCGAGGGACTCCAGGGTCCAGACCAGGTGGGGGAGGTCGATCCGGTTCATCGTCGAGCAGAAGCAGACCGTCTTGTCGAGGAAGACGATCTCCTTGCCCTCGGGCGCGAAGCGGTTCGCCAGCCGGCGCACCAGGTTCAGTTCCGTGCCGATGGCCCACTTCGAGCCGGCCGGGGCCGCCTCCAGCGCCTTGATGATGTACTCGGTCGAGCCGACGTAGTCCGCCGCGGCCACGACCTCGTGCCGGCACTCGGGGTGCACGAGCACGTTCACGCCGGGGATCCGGGCGCGGACGTCCTCGACCGAATCCAGGCTGAAACGGCCGTGCACCGAGCAGTGGCCCCGCCACAGGATCATCTTCGCGTCGCGCAGCTGCTCGGCGGTCAGCCCGCCGTTGGGCTTGTGCGGGTTGTACAGGACGCAGTCCTCGAGGGACAGGCCCAGGTCGCGTACGGCGGTGTTGCGGCCGAGGTGCTGGTCCGGCAGGAAGAGGATCTTCTCGCCCTGCTCGAAGGCCCACTCCAGGGCCCGCTGGGCGTTGGAGGAGGTGCAGATCGTGCCGCCGTGCTTGCCCGTGAACGCCTTGATGTCCGCGGACGAGTTCATGTACGAGACGGGCACGACCTGCTCGGCTATGCCGGCCTCGGTCAGCACGTCCCAGCACTCGGCGACCTGCTCGGCGGTGGCCATGTCGGCCATCGAACACCCGGCGGCGAGGTCGGGGAGGACCACCTTCTGGTCGTCGGACGTCAGGATGTCCGCGGACTCGGCCATGAAGTGCACACCGCAGAACACGATGTACTCGGCCTCTGGGCGGGCGGCCGCGTCCTTGGCCAGCTTGAAGGAGTCGCCCGTGACGTCGGCGAACTGGATGACCTCGTCGCGCTGGTAGTGGTGGCCGAGCACGAAGACCTTGTCACCGAGCTTCTCCTTGGCGGCGCGGGCCCGCTCGACCAGGTCCGGGTCCGAGGGCGAGGGCAGGTCGCCGGGGCACTCGACGCCCCGCTCACTCTTCGGGTCGGCCTCACGGCCGAGCAGCAACAGGGCGAGCGGAGTCGGCTGTACGTCGAGCTCCGTGGTCTGGGCGGTGGTCACGGCACGCACCCTTTCTACTTTTCGTCGATCTGACGTTATCTATCATAACCCGCTTCATGTCACTTTGACGATGGTCATCGCGTCGATGTGACGTGAATCCCGCGCCCCGGCCGACGCCGCTCCGCAGGGCGCTGTCCGCCGCTTCGCGCGTGTGCGAGCATGAAGGGCAAGAAGAGGAAAGAAGTGGAAACACGACTCCTCGGCGCGGAATGAATCCGCGGCCCCGACGGTTGGAAACGTCGGCAAGCAGTCTCCGTACAACCCGGGAGAGATGTAGATGTCCGTATCGGACGAGAAGACCACTGTCAGCGACGGCATCCTCCTGTCCGACGCCGCCGCGGCGAAGGTCAAGGCCCTGCTCGACCAGGAAGGCCGCGAGGACCTGGCACTGCGCGTCGCCGTTCAGCCCGGCGGCTGCTCCGGCCTGCGCTACCAGCTCTTCTTCGACGAGCGCTCGCTCGACGGGGACGTGGTGAAGGACTTCGACGGCGTCAAGGTCGTCACCGACCGGATGAGCGCCCCGTACCTGGGCGGCGCCTCCATCGACTTCGTCGACACCATCGAGAAGCAGGGCTTCACGATCGACAACCCGAACGCGACGGGCTCCTGCGCCTGCGGCGACTCCTTCAGCTAGGTCGCCCGTTCGCACCGCTGAACGACATGAAGGCGGCGGCCCCCTCCAACGGGGCCGCCGCCTTCGCGTTCGCGCCGCGCGAACCGCTGCCGGGCGTTACCGGACCTGCGGCAGCCGGGCGCCCGGCTTCTCCAGCGGGATCGCCGCGCCGTCCGACCCGACGACCTTCCGGCTGCCCAGCGACTCGTCCAGGTGCACGGTCTGGTGGTACTCCTTGGCGATCAGGATGCAGACCTTGTCCTTCCACGGCGTCTCGGTCACGGTGACCTTCACCTCGTCACCGCTCTCGGTCGCCGTGGCCTTGTAGTCGCCGCACACCCCGCCGGTGAAGCTCACGACCAGATCGTCGCCCTCGGCGGTGTAGCCGTCCACCTTCACGTCCCGCGTCCCCGACGAGGCGGTCGGCGACGGCGTCGGCGTCGCGGCGGACTTCAGATACGCCGGCTCCACGGCCGGCTGCGTCACCGTGTAGCCGCCCGCGACCCCTGCGGCCTGCACGTCGAACAGCCAGGACGGGACGAGCACCTGCCGTCCGCCCGAGGTGTGCGGAGCCAGCCCGAGCACCGCGTCCTCGACCGTCGCCGTCTGCGCCTGGGGGGCCGCCGTGGACGCACCGCACGGACTCTCCAGCCGGTCCTTCAGCGGCACCGGACTGGCGCAGCCGCCGATGCCCATCCGGTGGTCCGTCCCCGGTGCCGCGTTCAACGCGTCCAGCGCCTCCCGCGCGCTCAGCACGGGGTACGTGTCGCCCTTCACGGGCGGTTCCAGCTGCCCGTTCCCGCCGACCACCGCACCCTGGGCGTCGACGCTGATCCCGGTCGTCCAGCCGTAGGTGGGCAGCTCGCCGAACACCGGGTCGGCGTTCACCACCCGCTGGCTCCCCATGACCTGACTCGCGTCCACCCGGGCGCCGTCCTGTCCGACCGCCTCGAGAACCGGCGCCGCCGCCTTCTTCGCGGCCGCCTCGCTCACCGGGGCGCCGGATCCGGCCAGGGGGGTCACCGTGCACTTGTCGGTGCCGGCCGTGCAGTTGTCGGTGCCGGGCGCGTACCGGGTGAACGTCCACATCCCCGGCGCCTGCCGGTTCACCCGCAGCACCGGGCCGGAGCCGTCGTTCCCGGCGCCGACCTTCCACGCCTCGCCGTCGACGACCGGCGTCCCCTCGGCCCCCAGCGCCTTCGCCAGCCGGGCCACCTCGTCCTTCGTGACCTCGCCCTTCGCCCAGTACACGGGCGCGGAGCCGGGGCCGTCGGGAAGGGTGCCGGCGGCCTTGTAGGTCACCCCGTAGGGGTTCGGCTCACCGGGCGCGATGCCGCTCGTACCGCCCTCGGGGGTACTCGTATCCGTACCCGTACCCGTGGAGTAGCCGTCCAGGAGGAGCGCCGCGGGCGTGCCGTCACCGGACGGTGAACCGGCGTCGGCACCCCCACCGGAGCCGCCGACCGTACTGGAGGTCAGATAGGCCCCGCCCCCGCCCACCAGCAGCACGGCGGCCGCGACGGAGGCGATGAGAACGGGGGAGCGGCGGCGCGGGCCGGCCGGGGGCGCGTCGGCGGCCACCGGCCCGACGACGTGCTCGTCCGGCCCCTCGCCCGCGCCGGAGCCGGAATCGGCCGGCACCTCACCGACCTCGGCCCCGACCTCGGCGCCGACGCCGGCCTCGGACGCGGCGGCCCGCTCACCGGCGTCGCTGCCGGTGTCCGTGGCGGTGGTGTCCGCGGTGCCGGTGCCGGTGCCGGTGGCTGCGGTGTCGGTGTCCGCGGTGGTGTCGGCCTCGGAAACGGCGGGAGCCCCGGCATCGGAGCCGGCGGGAGTGTCGGCAGGGCCGGCCTCCTCGTCCGGAACGCCGGCCTCCGTGGCCGGCGCGTCCTCGGCCCGCGCCTCCTGGACCTCGGTCTCCCGGACCTCGGCCTCGGCCGTCTTTGAACCCGTCTCCTCCGGCTCGCGCGCGGCGTCGTCGTTCTCGGGTCGCTCGGTGTTCACCGCATCGCTCCTTCGGCTGCCCTGCTGGCGTACCCCACATCCCCTTTACGGGGGACGGCGATGGGACGCGACGGGGGAGCGCACGGTTCCCTCCCGAGCGCCGTTCCGAAGGAAAACGAGGGTTTACCCCTAGTTGCCGTAGTCCGGCATCGCCTCCAGGAGCCGCGCCGACGTCGCCGGAACGATCACGCCGAGGATGAGTGACGGGGAGACCGGACGGGAAGTGATCTTCTCGGGGGCGGCCCAGTGCCGAGCCATCCGGGCGCCGTCACCGCGCAGCGACGCCAGGTCGCCGTCGAGGTCGGCCGGAGCGGGGGCGTGGACCTTGAGGTTCGTCATAGCCGAACCGTATGCACGCCGGAGGCCGCGAAGAAAGATCTACTATCGGGTAGTTTCGGCTGCTTCAGTGGCGCGGGTCGACCGGGTAGCGTGAACTGTCAATCCCCCTCCCCTCAGGAGAGTCCACGCCGTGCGCATCGCAGTCACCGGCTCCATCGCCACCGACCACCTCATGACGTTCCCCGGCCGCTTCGCCGACCAGCTCGTCGCGGACCAGCTGCACACGGTCTCGCTCTCCTTCCTGGTCGACAACCTGGACGTGCGCCGGGGCGGCGTGGGCGCGAACATCGCCTTCGGCATGGGTCAGCTGGGGACCGACCCGATCCTGGTCGGCGCCGCGGGCGCGGACTTCGACGAGTACCGGGCCTGGCTCGACCGGCACGGCGTCGACACCGGGTCGGTCCGTATCTCCGAGACCCTGCACACCGCCCGCTTCGTGTGCACCACCGACGCCGACCACAACCAGATCGGCTCCTTCTACACCGGTGCGATGAGCGAGGCCCGCCTCATCGAGCTGAAGACCGTCGCCGACCGGGTGGGCGGCCTGGACCTGGTCCTGATCGGCGCCGACGACCCGGAGGCGATGCTCCGGCACACCGAGGAGTGCCGTACCCGCTCGATCCCCTTCGCGGCCGACTTCTCCCAGCAGATCGCCCGAATGAACGGCGACGAGATCCGGATACTGCTGGAGGGCGCGACGTACCTGTTCTCCAACGAGTACGAGAAGGGCCTCATCGAGTCCAAGACGGGCTGGACGGACGCCGAGATCCTCTCCAAGGTCGGCCACCGCGTCACCACCCTCGGCTCGCGCGGCGTCCGTATCGAGCGGGCCGGCGAGGACCCGATCGAGGTCGGCTGCCCGGAGGAGGAGGCCAAGGTCGAGCCCACGGGCGTCGGTGACGCATTCCGCGCCGGCTTCCTCTCCGGCCTGGCCTGGGGCGTCTCCCACGAGCGCGCCGCGCAGATCGGCTGCATGCTCGCCACCCTCGTGATCGAGACGGTCGGCACCCAGGAGTACCAGCTGCGCCGCGCCCACTTCATGGACCGCTTCACCAAGGCCTACGGCGACGAGGCCGCCACCGAGGTCCGCAAGCACCTGGCCTGACTCAGGACAGCCGGCGGACCACATAGGCCGAGCCGCGGTCCGCCGGCTCCTCACCGACGTACTCCTGGTCCCGCATCTCGCACCAGGCGGGGATGTCCAGACGGGCCGCCTCGTCGTCGGACAGCACCCGCACCGTGCCCCCGACCGGCACCTCCCCGATGACCTTCGCCAGCTCGATGACGGGAATCGGACACCGCTTGCCCAGCGCGTCCACGACGAGCTCCTCGCCGCGTACGGCGGCAGCGGTCGGCGCGACGGGCGCCCCGAGCTTCTCCCGCACCCCCGCCACCGCCCCCGGCAGCACGGCGAGGAACCGTTCGACATCCTCCTCGGCGACGCCCGTCGGCAACGAAACCCGCACGTTTCCCTCACTCAGCACCCCCATCGCCTTCAGCACATGGCTGGGCGTCAGCGTGCTGCTGGTGCAGGACGACCCGGAGGAGACGGAGAACCCCTCCCGGTCCAACTCGTGCAGCAGCGCCTCCCCGTCGACGTACAGACAGGAGAAGGTGACGATCCCCGGCAGCCGCCGCAGCGGGTCCCCGACGACCTCCACGTCCGGTACGACGGCCGCCACCCGCGCCCGGATCCGTGCCGTCAGCTCCCGCAGCCGTACCGCCTCGGCCGCCGCCTCCGCCCGCACCGCCCGCAGCGAGGCAGCCGCGGCCACGATCGCCGGAATGTTCTCGAACCCGGCCGCTCGCCCCGACTCACGCTCGTCCACCGGCCCTTGGACGGCGAACCGCACCCCCTTGCGCACCGCGAGAAGCCCCACCCCGGACGGCCCGCCCCACTTGTGCGCGCTCGCCGCCAGCAGCGACCAGGGCCCCTCCACCGGCCCCCAGCCGAGCGACTGCGCCGCGTCCACCAGCAGCGGCACCCCCGCCTCCCGGCACAGCTCGGCCACGGCCGCCACCGGCTGCTCGGTCCCCACCTCGTGGTTGGCCGACTGCAGACAGGCCAGCGCGGTGTCGGCCCGCAGGGCGTCGCCGTACGACTCGACGGCGACGGCACCGGTCCTGACCACCGGGACCCGGGTCACCGCCCCGCCCTCCGCCTCGAACGCCTCTGCCGAATGGAGTACCGAGGAGTGTTCGACGGCTGACACGATCAGGTGACGCCCGACCCGTCGGCGCCCGGCCAGCGCGCCCGCGATCCCGGTGTGCACGGCCCGCGTTCCGGAAGCGGTGAAGACCAGTTCGTCCGGCCGGCAGCCCACCGCCTCGGCGGCCGCCTCCCGGGCGGCGTCCAGCAGCATCCGCGCCCGCCTCCCCTCCCGGTACAGCCGGGCGGGATCGGCCCACCCCTCGTCGAGCGAGGCCAACAGGGCCTGGCGGGCCACGGGATGCAGGGGAGCGGCGGAAGCGGCGTCGAAGTAGGACACACGGCAACGGTAGAGCGCTGGTGAGGCCGGCACCCCAGGGACGCGGGGAACTGCGCGACAGGCCACAGCAGGCCCGCAGCCGCCACACATGCCGCATTGACGAGCTATTAGGCGCTATCAGACGCTCATCCCACCCCTTCGGGGTGACCCGCGGCGCGTATGCCACCCTCCCCGCGAACCCCCGGAAGGCGTCGGCTAGGGTTTGGTCCGCATAAACATCCAAACCCCTGCCCGACGCAGGGCGGCGACCGACCCGCGAGAAGGCAGGCCGCAGCCAACCGCGCGGGCGAGACTCTCGGGAAGGCGCTACGTGAGTCCCAACGGCTCCGACCGCTCGCCGCGGCGCCCGATGCGGCGGAAGCTGCTCCAGGCAATGACCGCGGGCCTGGTCCTGGCGACCGCCACCGGTTGCACATACAAGGACTTCCCCCGCCTTGGTATGCCCACCCCGGTCACAGAAGAGGCTCCGCGGATCCTCTCCCTGTGGCAGGGATCCTGGGCAGCCGCGCTGGCCACCGGCGTGCTGGTGTGGGGCCTGATCCTGTGGAGTGCTTTCTTCCACCGGCGCAGCCGCACCAAGGTCGAAGTTCCTCCGCAGACCCGGTACAACATGCCCATCGAGGCGCTGTACACGGTGGTTCCGATCATCATCGTCTCGGTGCTGTTCTATTTCACGGCCCGTGACGAGTCGAAGCTGCTGAGCCTCGACAAGAAGCCCGATGTCACGGTGAACGTGGTCGGCTTCCAGTGGAGCTGGTGCTTCAACTACATCGAGAACGTCGACGGTTCCGACGGGAACGCGAAGACCGACAAGAACCTGGCCGCGATCCCGGACCGGTTCAAGGCGGACTTCCCCGACAACGCCGGCGGCGTCTACACCTGCGGTACTCCCGGTGAGCGGAACCCGCAGACCAACAACCCCGGCCCGACCCTCTGGCTCCCTGAGGGCAAGACGGTCCGCTTCGTCCTCACCTCGCGTGACGTCATCCACTCCTTCTGGGTGGTGCCGTTCCTGATGAAGCAGGACGTCATCCCGGGCCACACCAACTCCTTCCAGGTGACCCCCAACAAGGAGGGCACCTACCTGGGCAAGTGCGCCGAACTCTGCGGCGTCGACCACTCCCGGATGCTCTTCAACGTGAAGGTCGTCTCCCAGGAGCGCTACGAGCAGCACCTCAAGGACCTCGTGAAGAAGGGGCAGACCGGTTACGTTCCCGCGGGCATCGAGCAGACGAGCCACGAGAAGAACCGGGAGACGAACAACCTGTGAGCATCCTCAACGAACCCCAGGGTGCCTCCGCAGCTGAGGACTCGTACGAGAACGAGCTGCCGGTCAGGCGCAAGCAGCCCGGCAACGTCGTGGTGAAGTGGCTGACGACCACCGACCACAAGACCATCGGTACGTTGTACCTGGTCACGTCGTTCGCGTTCTTCTGCATCGGTGGCGTCATGGCGCTCCTCATGCGCGCCGAGCTCGCCCGACCGGGCTTGCAGATCATGTCGAACGAGCAGTTCAACCAAGCGTTCACGATGCACGGCACGATCATGCTGCTGATGTTCGCGACGCCGCTGTTCGCCGGCTTCACGAACTGGATCATGCCGCTCCAGATCGGCGCGCCGGACGTCGCCTTCCCGCGGCTGAACATGTTCGCCTACTGGCTCTACCTGTTCGGCTCGCTGATCGCCGTCGCCGGTTTCCTCACCCCGCAGGGTGCGGCCGACTTCGGCTGGTTCGCCTACGCCCCGCTGTCGGACGCGGTCCGCAGCCCGGGTATCGGCGCCGACATGTGGATCATGGGTCTGGCCTTCTCCGGCTTCGGCACCATCCTCGGCTCGGTCAACTTCATCACCACGATCATCTGCATGCGCGCGCCCGGCATGACGATGTTCCGGATGCCGATCTTCACCTGGAACGTCCTGCTGACCGGTGTCCTGGTCCTGCTGGCCTTCCCGGTCCTGGCGGCCGCGCTGTTCGCCCTGGAGGCGGACCGCAAGTTCGGTGCCCATGTCTTCGACGCGGCCAACGGCGGCGCGTTGCTGTGGCAACACCTCTTCTGGTTCTTCGGCCATCCAGAGGTGTACATCATCGCCTTGCCGTTCTTCGGGATCATCTCCGAAGTGATCCCGGTGTTCTCCCGCAAGCCGATGTTCGGTTACATGGGCCTGATCGCGGCCACCATCTCGATCGCCGGTCTCTCGGTGACGGTGTGGGCGCACCACATGTACGTCACGGGTGGCGTGCTGCTGCCGTTCTTCTCCTTCATGACGTTCCTCATCGCCGTGCCGACGGGCGTGAAGTTCTTCAACTGGATCGGAACGATGTGGAAGGGCTCACTGTCCTTCGAGACACCGATGCTGTGGGCGACGGGCTTCCTCATCACCTTCACCTTCGGTGGTCTGACCGGCGTCATCCTGGCCTCGCCGCCGATGGACTTCCACGTGTCCGACTCGTACTTCGTGGTGGCGCACTTCCACTACGTCGTCTTCGGCACCGTCGTCTTCGCGATGTTCTCCGGCTTCCACTTCTGGTGGCCGAAGTTCACCGGCAAGATGCTCGACGAGCGCCTCGGCAAGATCACCTTCTGGACGCTGTTCGTCGGCTTCCATGGCACCTTCCTCGTCCAGCACTGGCTGGGCGCCGAGGGCATGCCGCGTCGGTACGCCGACTACCTGGCGGCCGACGGCTTCACCGCCCTGAACACGATCTCGACGATCAGCTCGTTCGTCCTCGGTCTGTCCGTGCTGCCGTTCTTCTACAACGTGTGGAAGACCGCCAAGTACGGCAAGCCGGTCGGCGTCGACGACCCGTGGGGCTACGGCCGCTCCCTGGAGTGGGCCACCTCCTGCCCGCCGCCGCGCCACAACTTCCTCACCCTGCCGCGGATCCGCAGTGAATCCCCGGCGTTCGACCTGCACCACCCCGAGATCGCCGCGCTCGAGCAGCTGGAGCACGCCGGCCACGGTGCCAGTGCCATCTCGGGCAGCAAGGAGGCCGGCAAGTGAAGATCCAGGGCAAGATGTTCGTCTGGCTGAGCGTCTTCGTCCTCGTCATGGCGATCGTCTATGGCGTGTGGTCGAAGGAGCCGGCCGGTACCACGGCCCTCTTCCTGGCCTTCGGCCTGTGCATCATGATCGGCTTCTACCTGGGCTTCACCGCCCGGCGGGTCGACGCGGGCGCGCAGGACAACAAGGAGGCGGACGTCGCGGACGACGCCGGCGAGCTGGGCTTCTTCAGCCCGCACAGCTGGCAGCCGCTGTCGCTGGGCATCGGCGGCGCCCTGGCCTTCCTGGGGGTCGCTGTCGGCTGGTGGCTGCTGTACTTCTCCCTGCCGCTGATCCTCATCGGTCTGTGGGGCTGGGTCTTCGAGTACTACCGCGGTGAGAGCCGCACCCAGTAGCACGCACTGAACACAGGCTGAGCCCGGACACTCCGTCAGGAGGGTCCGGGCTCACGCTTTTGCCGCAACGGTGCTCCTCCGTCCGTGTCACTCAGCGCGCCGCGGCCGACCCGGCTCCCTAGCGTGAAGCCATGAGCCACGAACCCCGCCCTCGCACCGTCGTGGGCTGCACCCTGCTGGTGATCGCCCTGGGCGCGGTTGCAAGCGCCTGCGGCTCGGACGGCAACCCGCTCTCCGCGCGTCCCTACGACGCGACGGACCAGATCTCCTTCAACAACCTCGGTGGCGACGGGAAGAAGTCCGACCCGGACAAGCCCCTGGAGGTCACCGCGCAGGACGACGACCGCATCACGGACGTCACCGCCGTGGACGGCGCAGGCCGTTACGTGGCGGGCGAACTCGCCGCCGACGGCAGCCGCTGGCACAGCACCGAGCCGCTGGCGGCGAACGCCCACTACACGGTCCGCGTGAGCACCGAGGACGACGACGGTGCCCCCGGCCGCCGGGTGCTCACCTTCGACACCGGCAAGCCCACCTCCAAGAAGCGCCTGGGCGTCGAGTTCGGCCCCGACGCGGGCGAGTACGGCGTCGGCCAGCCCGTCACCGCCAAGCTGGACCAGCCCATCAAGGACCCCGCCCAGCGGGCCGTCGTCGAACGCGCCCTCAAGGTCGACTCGACGCCGTCCGTGCAGGGTGGCTGGCACTGGGTGGACGACAAGGAACTCCACTACCGGCCGCAGGAGTACTGGCCCGCCCACGCCAGCCTCCGGGTGCACAGCAACCTGGACGGCATCAAGATCAGCGACCGGCTGTGGGGCGGTCCCACGAAGGACCTCAAGCTCACGATCGGCGACCGGGTCATCGCCGTCACCGACGCGTCGTCGCACTCCATGACGGTCTTCAAGAACAACGAGGAGATCAACCAGATCCCCGTCACCACCGGCAAGCCCGGCTTCGAGACCCGCAACGGCGTCAAGGTCGTCCTGGGCAAGGAGTACTTCGTACGGATGCGCGGCACCACCGTCGGTATCGCGGAGGGCTCCTCGGAGTCCTACGACCTGCCCGTGTACTACGCGACCCGCGTCACCTGGAGCGGCGAGTACGTCCACGCGGCCCCCTGGTCCGTGGGCTCCCAGGGGTACGCGAACGTCAGCCACGGCTGCACCGGCATGAGCACGGGCAACGCCGAGTGGTTCTTCGACAACATCCGCCAGGGCGACGTCGTCCAGGTCGTCAACAGCTACGGCGACACGATGGAGACCTTCGGCAACGGCTTCGGCGACTGGAACCTGGACTGGAAGAAGTGGACCAAGGGCAGCGCGCTGACGGGCGGCAAGCAGAAGGCGGAGCAGGACACGTCGAGACTGCGGCCCGCTGCGGTGTAGGCACTGCCGGGAGCGCGGCTGCCGGGGGCGCGGGGAACCCCACGCCCCTGTGCCCCCGCTAGGCGCTCTGTGTAAGGCTCTTGCGCCGCATCAGGGACGCCAGGGCCGAAGCGAACTCCACGGGCTCCACAGGCAGCGTCACAGCCGCGTCAGCGCGGCTCCAGGTGGCGAGCCAGGCGTCCTGGGGCCGCCCGATGAGCAGAAGCACCGGCGGGCACCGGAAGACCTCGTCCTTGATCTGCCGGCACAGCCCCATGCCGCCCATGGGCGCGGCCTCGCCGTCCAGGACGACGACGTCGACGCCGCCCCTGTCCAGCTCCCGCAGCACCGCCGCATGCGTCGCGCACTCCAGGAACTCCACCACGGGGACGTCCGGCGCGGGCCTGCGCCCGGTCGCGAGCCGGACCTGCTCGCGGGTGTTGGCGTCGTCGCTGTAGACCAGCACCGTGGCGGTCGCCTGCATGCTTCCTCCGTGACATCAGCGTCGTACGGACAGAACCGATGCCGCGGATGCTACTCCCTTGAACACGTCGTCAACACCGCTTGGAACACCACTTCGATGGGCCATACGGGCAGTACACACGGTGCGAACACTCCGAACGGCACCCCCCGGAGTGAGGGCGGGATAAGGGACCGACATAATGTCGGTCGTGGCGACAGCAACGACAGTAGAAACCGGGCACGCGCACCCGTCGGTCAATCGGCCGAACCTCACCAGTGTCGGAACCATCATCTGGCTGAGTTCCGAGCTGATGTTCTTCGCGGCCCTCTTCGCGATGTACTTCACCCTGCGATCGGTGACGGGTCCTGATCACTGGAAGGAAATGGCCGAGGCCCTGAACTTCCCGTTCTCGGCCACCAACACCACGATCCTGGTGCTCTCCTCGCTCACCTGCCAGCTCGGCGTCTTCGCCGCCGAGCGCGGGGACGTGAAGAAGCTCAGGATGTGGTTCATCGTCACCTTCATCATGGGTGCGATCTTCATCGGCGGTCAGGTCTTCGAGTACACGGAGCTGGTGAAGAAGGACGGGCTCTCGCTCTCCTCCGACCCGTACGGCTCGGTGTTCTACCTGACCACCGGCTTCCACGGCATGCACGTGACGGGCGGCCTCATCGCCTTCCTGTTCGTCCTCGGGCGCACCTACGCGGCCAAGAGGTTCACCCACGAGCAGGCGACCGCGGCCATCGTCGTGTCCTACTACTGGCACTTCGTCGACGTCGTCTGGATCGGCCTCTTCGCCACGATCTACATGATCAAGTAGCCGGGCACGCTCGCTCCCGCACATACCAAGCATCGACGCAGAAGATCCTGACACCGGGGTAATCCGTGAAAAAGCTCTCCGCACGACGACGCCATCCGCTGGCGGCGCTCGTCGTCCTACTCCTCGCGCTGGCGGCTACCGGGGGGCTGTACGCCGCGTTTGCGCCCGCGAGCAAGGCGCAGGCAGACGACACCGCCCAGTCCCTCGCCATCGACGAGGGCAAGAAGCTCTACGCCGTTGGCTGCGCAAGCTGCCACGGCACCGGCGGTCAGGGGACCTCCGACGGCCCGAGCCTGGTCGGCGTGGGCGCCGCGGCCGTCGACTTCCAGGTCGGCACCGGGCGCATGCCCGCTGCCACCTCCCAGGGCGCCCAGGTGCCCTCGAAGAAGGTCATCTACACGCAGGCCGAGATCGACCAGCTCGCCGCGTTCATCTCCTCCCTGGGCGCCGGTCCGTCCGTCCCGACCGACGCCGAGTACGGCCCGGAAGGTGCGGACATCGCCAAGGGTGGCGAGCTGTTCCGCACCAACTGCGCGCAGTGCCACAACTTCACCGGCAAGGGCGGTGCCCTCACCAAGGGCAAGTACGCTCCGACCCTCGAGGGCGTGGACCCGAAGCACATCTACGAGGCCATGCAGACCGGCCCGCAGAACATGCCTTCCTTCCCCGACACCACCCTGTCGGAGCAGAACAAGAAGGACATCATCGCGTACCTGCACGCGGTCAACAGCGACGAGACGAACAACCCCGGTGGTCTGGAGCTGGGCGGCCTCGGGCCGGTCAGTGAGGGCCTGTTCGCGTGGATCTTCGGTCTCGGTGCCCTGATCGCGGTAGCCGTCTGGGTCGCCGCTCGGACCGCAAAGGCCAAGAAGTCATGAGTAGCCAAGACATTCCAGAAGAGAACCTGCCTGCTGAGCAGGGCCACGCGCACGGCAGCGCCGTAGGCGTCGCGGACGAGCAGAACCCGTTCGCGGACCCGGGGCTGCCGCCTCACGAGCATCGCATCCAGGACATCGACGAGCGGGCCGCCAAGCGGTCCGAGCGTGCGGTCGCCTTCATGTTCACGCTGTCGATGCTCGCCACGGTCGGCTTCATCGCCTCGTACGTGGCGATCCCCGCCGACAAGTCGATCTTCGTGTTCCCGATCGGCCACCTCAGCGCGCTGAACTTCGCGCTGGGTCTGACGCTGGGCACGGCGCTGTTCACCATCGGCGCCGGCGCGGTCCACTGGGCCCGCACCCTGATGTCCGACGTGGAGGTCGCCGACGAGCGGCACGCGATCGCCGCGCCCCCCGAGGTCCGTGCGAAGGTCCACGCGGACTTCAAGCAGGGTGCCAAGGAGTCCGGGCTCGGCCGTCGCAAGCTGATCCGCAACACGATGTTCGGCGCGCTCACCCTGGTGCCGCTGTCCGGTGTCGTGCTGCTGCGCGACCTCGGCCCGCTGCCCGAGGACAAGCTGCGTCACACGCTGTGGGCCAAGGGCAAGCTGCTCGTCAACATGAACACGAACGAGCCGCTGCGTCCCTCGGACGTCGCCGTCGGTTCGCTCACCTTCGCCAAGCCCGAGGGCCTGGAGGAGCACGACGAGGAGTTCCAGAACGAGATCGCCAAGGCGGCCCTGATGATCGTCCGGCTCCAGCCGGACAACATCAAGGACAAGCAGGAACTCGACTGGTCCTACCAGGGCATCGTGGCGTACTCGAAGATCTGCACCCACGTCGGTTGCCCGATCTCGCTGTACGAGCAGCAGACGCACCACGTGCTGTGCCCCTGCCACCAGTCCACCTTCGACCTCTCCGACGGTGCCCGAGTGATCTTCGGCCCCGCCGGCCACGCCCTGCCGCAGCTGCGCATCGGTGTGAACGACGAGGGCTATCTCGAGGCGCTCGGCGACTTCGAAGAGCCCGTCGGTCCTGCTTTCTGGGAGCGCGGATGAGCACGAACGAGAACACCGAGAGCAACGAGTCCCGCGACCGCGGGAAGGCTCCGGCGGGCGAGCGGATCGCCGACTGGACCGACGGCCGGCTGGGGATCTACTCCCTGGCCAAGGCCAACATGCGCAAGATCTTCCCCGACCACTGGTCGTTCATGCTGGGTGAGATCTGCCTCTACAGCTTCATCATCATCATCCTCACGGGTGTGTACCTGACGCTGTTCTTCCACCCGTCGATGAACGAGGTGGAGTACCACGGCAGCTACGTCCCGCTCCAGGGACAGCTGATGTCCGAGGCGTTCAGCTCGACCCTGCACATCTCGTTCGACGTGCGCGGCGGTCTGCTCATCCGGCAGATCCACCACTGGGCGGCGCTGATCTTCCTCGCCGGCATGTTCGTGCACATGATGCGGGTGTTCTTCACGGGCGCGTTCCGCAAGCCGCGTGAGATCAACTGGCTGTTCGGCTTCCTGCTGTTCGTCCTCGGCATGTTCACCGGTTTCACCGGTTACTCGCTCCCGGACGACCTGCTCTCCGGCACCGGTGTCCGCTTCACCCAGGGCGCGATCCTGTCGATGCCGATCGTCGGCACGTACATCTCGATGTTCCTGTTCGGCGGGGAGTTCCCGGGCCACGACTTCGTGGCGCGGTTCTACTCGATCCACATCCTGCTGCTGCCGGGCATCATGCTCGGGCTCGTGGTCGGCCACCTGATCCTGGTCTTCTACCACAAGCACACGCAGTTCGCGGGCCCCGGAAAGAGCAACAAGAACGTCGTCGGCATGCCGCTGCTGCCGGTGTACATGGCCAAGGCCGGAGGCTTCTTCTTCCTGGTCTTCGGTGTCATCGGGGTCATCGCGGGCATCGCGCAGATCAACCCGATCTGGGCCATGGGCCCCTACCGTCCGGACCAGGTGTCCACCGGCGCCCAGCCCGACTGGTACATGGGCTTCGCCGAGGGTCTGATCCGCTTCATGCCGGGCTGGGAGATCAACATCTGGGGCCACACCCTGGTCCTGGGCGTGTTCATCCCGCTGGTCCTGTTCGGTGTTCTGCTCGCGATCCTCGCGCTCTACCCCTTCATCGAGTCGTGGGTCACGGGCGACAAGCGCGAGCACCACATCCTGGACCGGCCGCGCAACGCCCCGACGCGCACCGCGCTGGGCGTCGCCTGGGTCACGATGTACATGATCATGCTGGTCGGCGGTGGCAACGACCTGTGGGCCACCCACCTCCACCTGTCGATCAACTCGATCACCTGGTTCGTCCGGATCTTCTTCATCGCCGGACCGGTCATCGCGTACATCGTCACCAAGCGGATCTGCCTCGGCCTCCAGCGCCGGGACCGGGACAAGGTGCTGCACGGTCGCGAGACCGGCACCATCAAGCGCCTGCCGCACGGTGAGTTCATCGAGATCCACGAGCCGCTCAGCCAGGAGCAGCTGCACACCCTCACGGCGCACGAGCAGTACGAGCCGGCCGCGATCGGCGCCGCCGTCGACGAGAACGGCGTCGAGCGCAAGGTGCAGGGCAAGGAGAAGCTCCGCGCCAAGATCAGCGGGGCGTACTTCGGTGAGGACCAGCAGATTCCGAAGCCCACCGCCGAGGAGTACAAGGAGATCACGAGCGGCCACGGCCACCACTGATCGCTGAGGCGTCGCCACGCCACAGGAAAGGGCCCCGTCCGGTCTTCGGACGGGGCCCTTTGCCGTGCCCACGGGCTGGATAGGGTGGGGTGCACCTTGTCACGAGGTGCGCGACGGCACACGACGTACCCGATGTACCCGACGAACACGACGACACACGCAGGAGCGGCTATGAGCGCTGTGACCCCCGCTGGAGGCGACACCGCGGCGGGCCGTTCCTGGCCCGAGGTACTGAACGGTCTGCTGTACGGTCGCGACCAGGACGCCGACGCCACGTTCTGGGCGCTGGACCGGATCATGCGCGGCGAGGCGACCGACGCGCAGATCGCCGGGTTCGTGGTGGCGCTGCGGGCCAAGGGCGAGACCGTCGCGGAGATCAACGGGCTCGTCCGGGCGATGTACGAGCACGCCAACCTGATCGAGGTGCCCGGCCGGACCGTCGACATCGTCGGCACCGGCGGCGACGGCGCGAAGACGGTCAACATCTCCACGATGTCGGCGATCGTCGTGGCCGGCACGGGCGCCACGGTCGTCAAGCACGGCAACCGGGCGGCGTCCTCCGCGTCCGGCGCCTCCGACGTCCTGGAGAAGCTCGGCGTCAATCTGGAGCTGACCCCGCGGCGGGTGGCCGAGGTGGCCCAGGAAGCCGGGATCACCTTCTGCTTCGCGATCAAGTTCCACCCGGCGCTGCGTCATGTGGGCGCCGCGCGCGGCCAGTTGGGCATCCGCACGGTGTTCAACGTGCTCGGCCCGCTGACCAACCCCGCCAAGGTGCGGGCCCAGGCGGTCGGGGTCGCGGACCCGCGGATGGCGCCGGTCGTCGCGGGCGTCTTCGCCGAGCGCGGCAACTCGTCCCTGGTCTTCCGGGGCGACGACGGCCTCGACGAGCTGACCACGACGGCCACCTCCCATGTGTGGGTCGTCCGCGACGGCAAGGTCACCGAGGAGACCTTCGACCCGCGTGACGTCGGGCTCGAGCTGGTCCCGGTCGAGGCTCTGCGGGGCGGGGACCCGTCGTACAACGCGGAGGTCGCCCGCCGCCTCCTGGAGGGCGAGACGGGCCCGGTGCGGGACGCCGTGCTGCTGAACTCGGCGGCGGCGCTGGTGGCCCTGGAGCCGGGCTCCGGGACCCTTGCCGGGCAACTGCGCGACGGCATGGACAAGGCGGCCGAGTCGATCGACTCGGGTGCGGCCAAGCGGGCGCTGGAGCGCTGGGTCGCCGCCACCCGGGCGTGACGCCCCACCGCTGACGGCCGTCCCGCGATCCGGACACGGGTTGCGGGACGGCGATCACTTCACGTACGTTCCTGTATCAGGTCATGAGTGACAGTCATGAGGCCCCGGCCGACTGTCCGGCAACCCTCCGTCCGTGGCGGGGTGCCCCGGGTGAAGACCAGGTCGTAGGCAGCGAGGTCTACGGCAAGCGCGGACCCCTCGCACTCTTCTGAGTGAGTACCGCCAGGGGTCCTGGTCGTCGAGGGAGCCTTCCGTGAGCAAGCGAATGCGATAGGGCGTAGAGCCCCGCCTCCGCACACCCCTTTCACCTTCCTCCGTGCTCGAGCCATGTCCGCTCGCACGGCGGTTCCCCCTTGCCTCTCACGGGAGTTCGCCATGTCTGTCTCCACCGCTGCCGCCACCCGTACCGTTTGTGCACCGCTGCCCGTTCTCGGCCGGGATGTCACGGTCCCGCTCGTCACGGGCGGCGAGGTCACCTACGCGGCGCTCGACTACGCGGCCAGCGCCCCCGCCCTCCAGCGCGTCTGGGACGACGTGGCGGCCTACGCCCCGTACTACGGCAGCGTCCACCGGGGCGCCGGCTACCTCTCGCAGCTGTCCACGGACCTCTTCGAGAACGCCCGCAGGACGGTGACCGAGTTCCTGGACTGCCGCCCCGACGACCAGCTGGTCTTCACCCGCTCGACGACGGACTCCCTCAACCTGCTGGCGCGGGCCCTCCCGGCCGGCTGCCAGGTCTTCGTCTTCGAGACCGAGCACCACGCCTCGCTGCTGCCCTGGCAGGACGCCCGGGTCACCTACCTGAACGCCCCGCGCACCCCGCGCCAGGCCGTCGAGACGCTGGAGCGGGCCCTCGCCGACCGTGACCCGCACGGCCCGGCCCTGGTCTGTGTCACCGGCGCCTCGAACGTCACCGGCGAGCTGTGGCCGGTGCGCGAGCTGGCGGCCGCCGCGCACGCCCACGGCGCCCGGATCGTCCTGGACGCGGCCCAGCTGGCCCCGCACCACCCGGTCTCCGTGCGGGAGCTCGACGTCGACTGGGTCGCCTTCTCCGGTCACAAGCTGTACGCGCCCTTCGGCGCCGGCGTGCTGGCCGGCCGCGCCGACTGGCTGGTGGCGGCCGACCCGTACCTCGCCGGCGGCGGCGCCAGCCGCAAGGTCACGCGGCGCGAGGACGGGGGAGTGGACGTGGAGTGGCACGAGAGCGCCGCCCGCCACGAGGCCGGCTCCCCGAACGTGATCGGCGCCTACTCCATCGCCTCGGCGTGCAAGGCCCTCACCGAGGCGGGCTTCGACAGCCTGGTCGCCCGGGAGGAGTGCCTGATCGCGAAGGTGCGGGCCGGTCTGGCCGAGGTCCCGCAGGTGAAGGTGCTGTCCCTGTTCGGCGACGACGCCCCGCGGGTCGGCGTGATCTCCTTCGTCGTCGAGGGCTGGAACAGCTCCCACTTCGCCGCCGCCCTCTCCGCCGAGTACGGCATCGGGGTCCGCGACGGCCTCTTCTGCGCCCACCCCCTGGTCCGCACCCTGCTGGGCAGCGACCCCCAGACCCAGGGCGAGTGCGGCGCCCCCGAGGCGGCTCCCGGCGAGAAGTCCCTCAACGCGATCCGGGTGAGCTTCGGCGCGGGAACCCCGGACGAGCACGTGGAGCGCTTCGTGAACGCGGTGCGCGAGCTGGTGAGCGAGGGCGCGCAGTGGCAGTACCGGACGGAAGACGGCCGCTGCGTGCCCGCGGTCTGAGCGACGGTCCGCCGGAGGCGGTGTTCAGCCGGTCAGGAGTCCAGCCCGATCGCGAACGCCGCCTCCAGGTCGTGCTGCGAGTAGGTGCGGAAGGCGACGTGCGTGTCCGTGCCCTCCACCCCGGGGATCTTGCTGATGCTGCCCGGGATGACCTCCGCCAGGTCCTCGTGCTCCTTCACCCGCACCATGGCGATCAGGTCGTACGTCCCGGTGACGGAGAAGACCTCGCTGACGGAGTCCAGCGAAGCGATCCGCTCCGCGATCTCGGGAATCCGGTCCACGCTGGTCTTGATGAGGACGATCGCGGTGATCACGGCTGGTTCTCTCCCTCGGGGGCCGGAGCTGGGGCGGGCTTCACTCTAGTCGCCCGCCCGTCACCCGCCGCCGCCCCTTCGAGGCCGTCCTTCGGGCCCGGCTTCCTCCCGAAACGGGCCCACGCGTAGAGGAGCCCCAGGCCGAAGCCCACCAGGTGCGCCAGATAGGCCACCCCCGGCCCCTGGGCGGCCCGCCCCGCCGCCACCCACTGCAGGGCCGCCCAGAAGGGCAGCACGACCCACGCGGGGAAGCGCAGCGGCAGGAAGAACAGGAGCGGCAGGAGACTGGTCACCCGCGCCCGGGGGAACAGGTACAGAAACGCGCCGAGGACCGCGGAGATCGCTCCGGAGGCGCCGACCAGGGACTGCGACGACTCGGCGTTGGCGGCGGCGTAGCCCAGCAGGGCCAGGTAGCCGCAGCCGAGGTAGAAGAGCGTGAACTCGACGCGGCCCATCCGGTCCTCGGTCATCGTCCCGAAGACGTAGAGGAAGAGCATGTTGCCCAGCAGGTGCACCCAGCTGCCGTGGACGAAGAGAGCCGTGGCCGGGGTCAGGGCGGCCCGTGGCGCGCCCTCGAAGAGCTCGCCGGGCACCACGCCCCAGCGCCGGAAGTAGGCGCGCTGTGCCGCCAGCAGCTCGTCGCCGGAGCCGTACGCCGGATTGAAGCCCGAGGCGGGCCCGATCAGGAAGATCAGGCAGCACAGGGCGATCAGTGCGTAGGTCACCGGCGCCGGGCGGTTGCGGACCACCCTGCCGACCGTCCCGTTCCAGTCGCCGATCATGAGAACAAAGCATGACGTAATCGGACGCACTCGTCCGGACCGCCTCGCCGCCGCGGACGGATGGGCGGCGAGTACCCGCCAGGCCGTAGGGTTACGAGCCATACGCGCGGGGGAGCCTCCGGCCCGACCCCGGCAACCGGAAGCACGACACTAGAAGGAAGCGGATAGCCACGATGACGGTTCCCCTGCCGACCGCCGCGACGCGGTGGCGCTGCACGCTCTGCGGCAACCTCACGCGGTTCGACGTGACGCGCTCGTCGAAGGTCGTCGAGTACGTGCACCTCGACCTCGCCGGTGAGCCGAAGGTCGAGGAGCGCGAGGTGGTCAGTGAGACCATCGAGTCGGTGCGGTGCCGCTGGTGCAACGCCGTGGACCAGGTGGAACTCGTGGATCGGCCGGGCGCCGGTTCCTGACGATGGGGGTCCCCCGCTCGAGCGAAGCCGAGAGTGGGCGAGGCCCGCACAGTATTGGGGTGTGACGGATGGTGGAGAGCGCAGGCGGGGGGCCGGGCGACGGCGCCGCCGAGATGCTCGACCGTCCGCTGCCGGACGGCGTGCGGCGCAGGGTCGTACAGATCGTCTCCGACGGCTTCGGCGGGCTGACCGTCGGCGAACTGCCCGTCCAGTTGCGGCAGTACGCCCGGTTCGCACCGAACCGGCGGGCGAAGTTCGCGGGCAACGCGATGGCCGCCGCGCTGGAGACCGATCCGCTCTTCCGGCAGCGCATCGCCGAGAAGTTCAGAGAGGCCCAGCCGGAGCTCGCCGGCGCTCTCGACTCCGGCTCGCCGACCCCGGCCGCGGACCCGCACGAAGTGGCGGCCGCGGCCTATGTGCTGCGGCCCACCGGCTGGGTGAAGCTGGTCACCGCGGCCGGTGAGGAGGCCCAGCGGGCGGACGCCGAGCGGGCCGGCGAGGAGAGCCGGGCCGAACTGGAGCGGCTGCGCGAGGAGCTCGACCGGGCCCGTGAGCAGTCCCGGGCGGGCACCGAGGGGCTGCGCGCCGAACTGGACGCCGCGAAGAAGGAAACGGAATCGCTCCATCGCAAGCTGCGTTCGGCCCTCAGTGACGTGAAGCGGGGCGAGGCCGCGCTGCGCAAGGTGCGCGGCGAGCTGGAGACCGTGCGCGCCGAGGGGCAGACCCAGGTGTCGGCCGCGGAGAGCGAGACCCGGCGGCTGAAGGCGCGGCTCGGCGAGGTGGAGGCGGCGCTGGAGGCCACCCGGCGGGCGGCGCGCGAGGGGCGCAGCGTCGAGGACATGCGGGTGCGGCTGCTGCTGGACACGGTGCTCGACGCGGCCCAAGGGCTGCGGCGGGAACTGGCGTTGCCGCCGGTGTCGGTGCGTCCGGCGGCAACCGTCGACGCGGTCGAACCGGGACGAATGACCCCGAAGGACATCGCCACGCGTGCTCTGTCGGAGAACGATCCGGCCATTCTCGACCAGTTGCTCGCGCTGCCCCAGGCCCATCTCGTCGTCGACGGCTACAACGTCACCAAGACCGGCTATCCGCAGATGCCGTTGGAGAAGCAGCGGCTCCGGCTGCTCGGGCAGCTCTCGCAGCTCGCCGCGCAGACCGGCGCCGAGGTCACCTGTGTCTTCGACGGGGCCGAACTGGCCGCTCCGGTGCTGCTCGCGCCGCCGCGAGGGGTGCGGGTGCTGTTCTCCAAGCCGGGTGTCACGGCGGACGAGCTGATCCGTCAGCTGGTGCGGGCCGAGCCGCCGGGCCGGCCGGTCATCGTCGCCTCGACCGACCGTGAGGTGGCCGACGGGATCGCCAAGGCGGGTGCCCGACCGGTGGCTTCCGCGGTACTTCTGAAGCGGCTGTCCTAAACGTCGAAGTTCCAGGTTTATTGCCCGAATTGGCGGGATCGTCACGCAACGTAGCGTCAATCGAGCATGACTACACGTGAGTTGATTGAAAAAACTGCGTTGCGTGGTGGGTTTTTTTCTCCTGAGGATTTGAACTGATCACGGCGAGGTCACTAAGGTCAGGGCTCGCATCTCCAAACGGGTGATCACTCAAAAGAAGGAGCCCGTCTCCGTGGCGTCCCACCGTCGACCGAAGCAGCCGAGTCGCGCACGCGTGACCGTGCTGACCACCGCAGCCGCCGCTGCCGTCGTACTGAGCTCGCAGGCCGCCAACGCGGCGCCCAGCGAGAAGCTCACCAAGGACGAGGTCAAGACCAAGGTCGACAAGCTCTACGAGGACGCGGAGCAGGCCACCGAGAAGTACAACGGTGCCAAGGAGAAGCAGGAGAAGCTCCAGAAGGAGATCTCCACCATCCAGGACAACGTCGCTCGCGGTCAGGCCGACCTCAACGAGCTGCGCGACTCCATGGGTCTGGCGGCCGCGGCCCAGTACCGCACCGGGTCCATAGACCCCTCCCTGCAGCTGCTCCTCTCCTCGGACCCGGACGACTACCTGGACAAGGCGTCCGCCGCCGACCAGCTCAGCGCCCAGCAGGTCGAGGCGCTGAAGAAGATCCAGGAGAAGCAGCGCGAGCTCGCCCAGGAGCGCAGCGAGGCCTCCACCAAGCTCAA
Source organism: Streptomyces sp. NBC_00016 (assembly GCF_045040885.1). Lineage (NCBI taxonomy): Bacteria > Bacillati > Actinomycetota > Actinomycetes > Kitasatosporales > Streptomycetaceae > Streptomyces > Streptomyces sp. NBC_00016. The sequence goes on from NZ_CP108304.1 coordinate 7,123,584, forward strand.
GGACCTCGCCACCACCCGCACCGAACTGGGCAAGAAGAAGAAGGAAGTCCAGGCCAAGCTCACCGAGGCGCGCAAGCTCCTCAACACGCTGACGGCCAAGGAGCAGGAGTCCCTCGCGGCCGCCGACGCCCGCGCCAGCCGCGACGCCGGCGACCGGGTGGACCTCGGCGACTCCCCGACGGGCTCCGGCCGGGCCATGGCCGCCTTCCAGGCCGCCCAGAGCCAGCTCGGCAAGCCCTACCAGTACGGCGCCACCGGCACCGCCACGTACGACTGCTCGGGTCTGACCTCCTGGGCCTACGCCCAGGCCGGCGTCTCCATCCCGCGCACCTCGCAGGCGCAGGCCAACGCCGGTACGCGCATCTACTCCCAGAGCGCCCTCAAGGTCGGCGACCTGGTCATCTTCTACGGCGACCAGCACCACGTCGGCTTCTACGCGGGCAACGGCCAGGTGCTGCACGCCCCGCGCACCGGCACCGTCGTGCGCTACGAGTCGATCAACAACATGCCCTTCCAGTTCGGCGTCCGGATCTGATCGGTCCCCGGACCGGGACACCATGCCGCCCGAACGGGCGAATTACGACAACGAGAAGTGACCCCACGCCCCGCCGGTGACCTGCGTCAGCGGCGGGGCGTCACTGTGCGTTGCCGCCGAGGTCTTTGGCCGACCCCCCACCTCGGGGCTACTGTCTGCCGCGTTTCCCTGTCCGCCAGCGGAAGGAGCGCGGCATCCCGTGGGGTCCCATCGCCGCCTTGCACAGTCCGGGTTCGACCGGGGCGCCACCAGCGCCCTGAGCGTGCTGTCCGTCGCGGCCGCCGCACTCGGCGCCGTGTCCGCCGTACCGGCCACGGCCGCTCCGCACGACGACACCCGCGCCGAGGTGGACCGTCTCTACGAGGAGGCCGAGAAGGCCACCGAGGCCTACAACACGGCCGACGAGCGCGCCGACACCCTGCGGGGGCAGGTCGGTGTGGCCCAGGACCACATCGCCCGGCAGCAGGAGCGCATCAACGGCCTGCGTGAGCAGCTCGGTTCGCTGGCCGGTGCCCAGTACCGCTCCGGCGGCCTCGACCCCTCCCTGGCGCTGCTGTTCTCCGACGACCCGGAGGAGTACCTCGCCAAGGCGTCCGTCCTCGACCGGATCACCGCCCACCAGGCCGGCGAGCTGAGGGAACTCCAGGGCGCCATGCGGGAACTCACCCAGGAGCGCGCCGAGGCCGCGGGCCAGCTCGCCGAACTGGAGAAGAGCCGCAAGGCCGTGGTGCGGCACAAGCGGACCGTGGAGCAGAAGCTCGCCAAAGCGCGGCAGCTGCTCAACGCCCTGCCGTCCGCCGAACGCGCCGCCTTCGACCGGGCCTCCCGCTCCGGCCGGGACACGATGTCCGACCTGTCGGGCGCCGTCCCGGCCTCGGGCCGTGCGGGCGCCGCCGTGGCCGCCGTGCGCTCCGCGCTCGGCAAGCCGTACGTCTGGGGCGCCAACGGGCCCACCGGGTTCGACTGTTCGGGCCTCATGCAGTGGTCGTACGCGCAGGCCGGGATCTCGCTGCCGCGCACCTCGCAGGCCCAGGCGCACGCGGGCCGGCGGGTGCCGCTCTCGCAGGCCCGGCCCGGCGACATCGTCACCTACCGCTCCGACGCCAGCCATGTCGGCATGTACGTCGGCAACGGTCAGGTCATCCACGCCCCCTATCCGGGTGCGCCGGTGCGTTACGACCCGGTCGGGATGATGCCGGTCTCGTCCGTCACCCGGCCCTGAGCGGAGCCCGCGCGGGGCCGCCGCCGTACGATCGGGAGGATGGCTGGTCGAGGGCGGGCGCGCGGACCCGGGGTCCTGGGGCTCTGTCTGCTGCTCGTCTCGCTCCTCGGCTGTCTGGTCGGCTGCGGCGGGCGGGCCACGTCGGACCAGGCGAAGGCCGATGTGCAGCGGGTCCTCGACCGGCGGGCCGCCGCGGTCCTGGACCATGACCAGGGTGCCTACGCGGCCACCGGCGCCGCCACCGGGTACGCCGCGGTGCGGGCCGTTCCGCTGGCGGCCTGGTCGTACCGCGTGACGGCGCTCCACCGCAGCGGGGACACCGCCACCGCCGACGCCGAACTGAGCTACCGCGTCGACGGCTACGACAAGGCCCCGGTGACCACGGCCCGCGTGCTGCGTCTGACCCGTGACGGGGCCGGCCGGTGGTCGGTGGCCTCGGACAAGCCCGCGACGAAGGCCGGTCAGCAGCTGTGGGACCAGGGCACGGTGCGTGTCGTACGGGGCGCGCACAGTCTGGTGCTGGGGGTCGGGCAGTCCGAGGCGCGGCTGCGGTCCTTCGCCGACCTGGCCGACGACGCCGTCCCGGAGGTCTCGGCGGCCTGGGGCACCGGCTGGGCGGGGCACCTCGTCGTCCTCGTACCGAAGTCGCTTGAAGGCATGGCGGGGCTGCTCGGCTCGCCCGCCTCCTCCTACCGGGGGATCGCCGCGGTCACCACGGGCGAGACGGGCGGCGGGGCCTGGACGCCCGCGGACCGGATCATCGTCAACCCGGACGCGTACGGCATGCTCGGCCGGGTCGGCCGGCAGGTGGTCCTCACCCACGAGGCCACCCATGTCGCGACCCGAGCGCACACCAACGCGGCCACCCCGCTGTGGCTGTCCGAGGGGTACGCCGACTGGGTGGGCTACCGCGGCACCGGCCGTACCCCCGCCGAGGTCGCCCCGGAGCTCCAGCACGCCGTCACGGACGGCGCCGTCCCGGCGGCGCTGCCCACCGACGGCGACTTCGGCTTCTCCGGCGACGCCGACCGGCTCGCCCAGGCGTACGAGGGCGGCTGGCTGGCCTGCCGGATGATCGCCGAGCGGTGGGGCGAGGTGAAGCTGGACGCGTTCTACCGGGCCGTGGGGGAGCACCGGGAGCGGCCGGGGGCGGTGGAGGGCGCGCTGAAGAGCGTGCTGGGCACCTCCCTCGCGGAGTTCACCGCGGACTGGCAGGGCTATCTGAAGATTCAGCTCGCCTGAGTCAGCTGCTCGATCGCCTCGCGCAGCCAGGCTCGCTCCGCCTCGCCCGTCGCCCGGGCGACCCGCAGCATGCCCTGCCGGAACAGGTCCCCGGTCTCCTCCGCCCGTACGGGCTTGCCCTCGGCGTAGAAGAAGCTCGTGGGCGTCTCGAGGAAGTCCAGCCGGCGCCGTAGGACGGCTGCCTGCTCCCCTCGGTCGGGCAGGTGCCGCAGGAACGCCAGGACCGTGTTGAAGCGGACGTGGTCGGTGATCTCCGGCTGCCGGGGGTGACGGAGGCGTTCCAGCAGGTCCGCCCGGCCCTCGTCGGTGAGGGAGAGCACCCGGCGGGGGGCCGCGCCCGCGCCGTCCTCCCGGTGCTGGTCGAGCTTGCCCGCGGTGACGAGACGGGTGATCGCCGGATAGAGCGCGCCGTCGCTGACCGGGCGGACATGGCCGGTCAGCGCCTTGATCCGCTCCTTCAGCTCATAGCCGTGCAACGGCTCTTCGGCCAGGAATCCGAGGATCGACAGCTCGAGCATGGCCCTCCCTTGCGGACACGATGACGCCATGCTACCTCTTATCGAGCTACCTCGTTTAGAGGTAACTCGACAAGAGGCAATCCGTTCGGAGGCAGCGCGTTCGGAGCTGCTTCGTTCGAGGGGGATCCGTCATGACCGCTCATCGCACGCAGCTCGTCTCGCTCGCCCGCCCCGTCTACTTCTCGCTGCTCGCCTCCGTCGCCGCCGGGATCATCAACACGGTCTGGGTGTCCCGGCTCGGCGGGCCCGCGGTGGCCGCCGTCGCGGTCGCCACCAACGCCGAGAACGTGCTGCTCGGGGTCGCGCTGGTCTTCGCCTCCGGGACGACGGTGCTGGTCGCACACGCCAGAGGGGCACGGGACCCGGGGGCCCTGCGGGCGGCCGTGCGGGGCGGCTGGGCGCTGTGCGCGGTGGTCACGCCGGTCGTCGCGGGCGGGGGCTTCCTGCTGCGTGAACCGCTGGCCCGGCTGGTCCTCGGCGGGCACGGCGGCCCCGCCCTGCCCCTCGCCGTCTCCTACTTCGCGATCTCGATGCCGGGCATCGCCGTCTTCTTCGGCCAGCAGCTCGTGGACGGCATCCTCAAGGGGGCCGGGGACACCAGGACCCCGATGCGGCTGGCGCTGCTCGCGAACGGTCTGATCCTGGTCTGCGACCCACTGTTCATCCACCGCTACGGCGTCCGGGGCGCCGCCGTCTCCACGGTGCTGTGCCGTTGCGTGGCGCTCGGGGCCGGACTGCTGGCGCTGCGGCGCGACGCCGTGCTGCGGACGGCCGCCGGGGTGGCGCCCGCGCTCTCCACCGGCGCCTCGCTGCGGCGCACCCTGACGACCGGGCTGCCGATGTCGGCCGACTTCACCCTGCGCCAGGGCGGCGCGCTCGCCCTGGTCGCCGTGGTGGCCCGGCTCGGCGTGACGGCGGTGGCCGCCTACTCGATCGCGTACAAGGTCATGTACGTGGCGACCATGGCCTTCTACGCCGTCCGCCAGGCCGCCTCCATCCACACCGCGCACACCCGGGGCGAGGGCCGGGAGGAGCGCCGGGCGATCGGGCGGCAGGCCGTGCTCGTCTCCGGGACCGTCGGCCTCGCGGCGGCCGTGCTGCTGTGCGCGACGGCCCCCTGGATCATGGCCGCCTTCGGCGCCGGGCCCGCCGTGGCCCGTGAGGGCGTGCTGTTCCTGCGCTGTGCCGGGCCGTATCTGCTCCTCATGGCCGGGTTCATCGCCCTGGGCGGGGTCTTCGAGGGAAGCGGGGGCGCGCCCGTGCTGCTGCGGGTGACCGTGCTCGGCACGGCCGTCCAACTGCCGTCGGCGTACGCGCTGTCGGGGCTCGGGCTGCCGGGGGTGTGTCTGGCGCTGGCGCTCGGCATGGCGGTGCAGTGCCTGGTGGTGGGGGTGGTGCTGCGGCGGGCGTGGCCCGGGCGTCAGGGCGAGACCGCGGGCTCGCTGGTGCGGGCGGCCTGACCGGCCGGGGGAGCGGGGACGGCGCCCGGCACCGTCGAGCGCCACAGCCGGACGGCCGCGACGATCGTGGCGGCCACCAGCAGGCCGTTGCGCAGGAACAGGAGGCTGACGCCGAGCGGGCTGCTCGTGACGACGTCCGCGAAGAAGACGGGGAACTCCAGCACCGTCACGAAGGACGCGGCCAGGACCAGGACGGCGGGCAGGGCCATACAGCCGGCACGGAAGCACAGGCAGACCGCCGCGAGCCCGATCAGCCACACCAGGTACTGCGGGCTGATCACCCGGCTGGTGACGGTGAACAGCAGGACCGCCGTGAACGCCGCCTCCGCGAGCGTCTGCGGCGCGAAGCGCCTCGCCGTCAGCCGCCACAGCAGCAGCCAGCCGAACGTGACCGCGGTCAGCCCCAGGGCCACGTCGCTCACCACGCCGACGTACGGGCCGAGGAACTCCAGCGAGCCGTAGTTGAGCAGCACCCGGCCCTGCCAGCCGAACTGCCGGGCCACATGCAGGGCGAGCGCGCCCAGCGACTCCACCTCGGTGCCCCGGTCGCGCTGGAAGGTCAGAAAAGCGAAGGCGCCGGGCATGGTCAGGGCGAACAGCGCGGCCAGCGCGCCGACGGTCACCACCGCCGCGCCCCAGGCCCGCCTGCGCACGGCGCCCGCCAGCAGCAGCACGGGCCACACCTTCAGCAGCACCGCGAGACCCGTCAGCGCGCCCATCATCCGGGGCCGCCGGACGCCGGCCACCAGCGCGGCGACCGCCACCGCCGTCACCATCACGTCGTAGCGGGAGTAGACGGTGGGGCCTAGCAGGGGGACGCCCGCCACCCACATCCAGGCGCCGCGCAGCGACCGGCCGGGGCGCAGCCCCGTGTTCAGCAGCAGCATGAGGACGGCCAGGTCGGCGAGGAAGGCCAGGACGAAGAAGGCCGACGCGTAGTCGAGGAAGGGCAGCAGGCCGGGGGAGAGGATCGCGAGGGCGGCGGCGGGCGGGTACTGCCAGGTGACGTCGGCGGCCGGGAACGTGCCGCCGCTCAGCACCTCGTACCAGCCCTGATAGGTGACGGAGATGTCGCTGGTGACGTCCGGGCCGGGGAAGAGGAACACCTTGAAGACGAAGAGCAGCAGCGCGAGCCGGGTCACGCCCCAGGTCGTCAGCAGGCATGTCAGGGGCCGTCCCGCGGCCGTCGTCTCCATGGCCCACATGATCTCCCGCGGGGCTGTGAAGCGCGGTCGGGCGCGGCTGTGAATGGCGTTTGGATAAGGTCGGCTGCGATGCACAAGACCCTGATCGTGACGAACGACTTCCCGCCCCGCCCGGGCGGCATCCAGGCGTTCCTGCACAACATGGCGCTCCGGCTCGACCCCGACCGACTCGTCGTCTACGCGTCCACCTGGAAGCGTTCACGCGAGGGTGTCGAGGCGACGGCCGCCTTCGACGCCGAGCAGCCCTTCACCGTCGTGCGGGACTCCACGACGATGCTGCTGCCGACGCCCGGGGCGACCCGCAGGGCCGTCGGGCTGCTGCGGGAGCACGGGTGCACGTCGGTGTGGTTCGGGGCCGCCGCGCCGCTCGGGCTGATGGCGCCGGCGCTGCGCAGGGCGGGCGCCGAGCGGCTGGTGGCCACCACCCACGGGCACGAGGCCGGGTGGGCGCAGCTGCCCGCCGCCCGGCAGCTGCTCGGGCGGATCGGCGAGAGCACGGACACGATCACCTACCTCGGCGAGTACACCCGCTCGCGGATCGCGACCGCGCTGAGCGCCGGGGCGGCCGGGCGGATGGTGCAGCTGCCGCCGGGCGTCGACGAGAAGACCTTCCACCCGGGGTCGGGCGGCGAGGAGGTGCGGGCGCGGCTCGGGCTGACCGACCGGCCGGTGGTGGTGTGCGTGTCGCGGCTCGTGCCGCGCAAGGGCCAGGACACGCTGATCCTCGCCATGCCGCGGATCCTGGCCGCCGAGCCGGAGGCGGTCCTGCTGATCGTCGGGGGCGGGCCGTACGAGAAGGATCTGCGCAGGCTCGCCCACGAGCGCGGGGTGGCGAACGCGGTGCGCTTCACCGGTCCGGTGCCCTGGTCGGAGCTGCCCGCCCACTACGGCGCCGGGGACGTCTTCGCGATGCCGTGCCGGACGCGACGGGGCGGACTGGACGTCGAGGGGCTCGGGATCGTCTATCTGGAGGCGTCGGCGACCGGGCTGCCCGTCGTCGCCGGGGACTCGGGCGGGGCGCCCGACGCCGTGCTCGACGGGGAGACGGGGTGGGTCGTGCGGGGCGGTTCCCCGGCCGACGCGGCCGAGCGCATCGTCGCCCTGCTCGGGGACGCGGAGCTGCGCCGCCGGATGGGGGAGCGCGGGCGCGCCTGGGTGGAGGAGAAGTGGCGGTGGGACCTGCTGGCGGAGAAGCTGAAGACGTTGCTCTAGCTTTGGCGACCGACAACTTTGGCGACCGACAACCGCGGCCGGGTGAAGGGGCATTCGAAGCCGTAGGTCACCGACGGCTCGCTGGTGCCGGGCGCCAGCGCGGTGAACCCGTTCGTCACCATCACCATCACCGTCACCGCCCTCGCCGAACGCACGACGGCGCGGGTCCTCGTGGAGGACACCGCGCCATGACGCTTCGTCAGGAGATGCTGAACAGCCGCTACCTGGCGTAGATCGCCTCGATCTCGCCCGCGTAGTCCTTCGCCACGACATTGCGCTTGAGCTTCAGCGACGGCGTGAGGTGGCCCGAGTCCTCCGTGAACTGGGCGGAGAGAATACGGAACTTCCGCACCGATTCCGCCTTCGACACCGCGGCGTTGCCGTCGTCGATCGCCGACTGGATGGCGGCCTGAAGGTCGGCGTCCCCGTGCAGCGACGCAGCGGTCGAACCCGCCGGCTTGCCGTGGTCGGAGGCCCAGCGGCCCAGGAACTCCTCGTCGATGGTGACCAGCGCGCCCACGAACGGCCGTCCGTCGCCCACCACCATGCACTCCGCCACCAGCGCGTGCGCCCGGATCCGGTCCTCGATCACGGCCGGCGCGACGTTCTTGCCGCCCGCGGTGACGATGATCTCCTTCTTGCGCCCGGTGATCCGGAGGTAGCCGTCCTCGTCGAGGGTGCCGATGTCACCGGTGTGGAACCAGCCGTCGGCCAGCGCCTCGGCGGTCGCGGCCGGGTTGTTCCAGTACTCCTTGAAGAGGTGCTCGCCGTGCAGCAGCACCTCCCCGTCGTCCGCGATCCGCACGACCGAGCCGGGCAGCGGCTGACCGACCGTGCCGATCTTCTGCCGGTCCCAGGGGTTGAAGGCGGTGGCGGCGCAGGACTCCGTCAGGCCGTAGCCCTCCAGGACGGTGAAGCCGATGCCGCGGAAGAAGTGACCGAGGCGCTCGCCCAGCGGGGCGCCGCCGGAGATCGCGTACTCGCCCTTGCCGCCGAGGACCGCGCGCAGCTTGCTGTAGACGAGCCGGTCGAAGACCTTGTGCTTGATCTTCAGCTTCAGCGGCGGGCCCGCCGGGAGCTCCAGCGCCTTGCTGTAGGCGATCGCGGTGTCGGCCGCCTTGTCGAAGATCGCGCCCTTGCCGTCCGCCTGCGCCTTGGCGCGCGCCGAGTTGTAGACCTTCTCGAAGACCCGCGGCACGCCCAGGATGAGCGTCGGGCGGAAGGCGGCCAGCTCGTCGGTGAGGTTCTTGATGTCCGGGACGGTGCCCAGCTTGATCGGCGCCATCATCGGGGCGATCTGCACCAGCCGGCCGAAGACGTGCGCGAGCGGGAGGAAGAGCAGCACGCTGCACTCGCCCGTGCGGAACAGCGGCCGCAGCCGCTCCACGACGTTCCCGCACTCGGCGAAGAAGCTGCGGTGGGTCAGCACACAGCCCTTGGGGCGGCCGGTCGTACCGGACGTGTAGACGATGGTCGCCGGGTCGTCGGCCTTGGCCTGCGAGCTGCGCTCCTCGACGACCGCGTCGGAGACGTCCCTGCCGAGCCGCCCGAGCTCCTCGACACCCCCGGCCTCGATCTGCCAGACGTGCTTGAGCGCCGGCAGCGACTCGCGCACCGACTCCACGGCCGCCGTGTGGCTGTCCAGCTCGACGACGACGGCGGTCGCGCCCGAGTCGGAGAGGATCCACTGCACCTGCTCCGGGGAGCTGGTCTCGTACACCGGCACGGTGACCGCGCCGGCGCACCAGATCGCGAAGTCGAGCAGCGTCCACTCGTAGCGGGTGCGCGACATCAGGCCGACCCGGTCGCCGGGCTGGACGCCGGAGGCGATGAGGCCCTTGGCGGCGGCGTGCACCTCGGCCAGGAAGGCGGTGGCCGTCACGTCCTGCCAGACGCCGCCCACCTTGCGGGCGATGACGGCGACGTCGGGATGCTGCGCGGCGTTTCTGCGGACGATGTCGGTCAGATTGCCGTCCGCAGGGACCTCGTACAAAGCCGGAAGGCTGAACTCGCGCAAGACTGCTGCTCCTCATAGGGCGCCGGCGCCACGACGTTGTGTGCTGCGACGATGCGGTCCAAGGCTCGGGACTGTGCTCGGGACCTCGGCGGATCTCGATGGTTGAAATCCTGAGCACGACTGGACTGCCCGGACGTTACCCGTCGGTATGGCGTCTTCGACAGGGGGGTCCGGCGAGATGTTCGCTGCGTCACACAGATTGGTGTTTCCCGGCCGACAGTAGTCCACCGCTTTACTGACTGGCCAGTAACCGGTATCCCGATCGCCACTGTTCACGTATGCCGCACACGCCTACCCTTGATCGCCATGGCATCCACACCGCCCGGAAACCGCCGGACACGCATCCACGTGGTCAGCGACGTGCACGGCAACGCGCGCGAGCTGGCCCGGGCCGGAGAGGGCGCGGACGCACTGATCTGTCTGGGCGACCTGGTCCTGTTCCTGGACTACGCCGACCACTCCCGCGGGATCTTCCCCGACCTCTTCGGGGTGGAGAACGCCGACCTCATCGTCGAACTGCGCACCGCCCGCCGCTTCGAGGAGGCCCGTGAGCTCGGCGCCCGGCTGTGGGGCGGCATCGGCGGCGACCGGGCGGCGCTGATCGAGCAGGCGGTCCGCAAGCAGTACGCCGAGCTCTTCCCGGCGTTCCCGAGCCCGACGTACGCCACCTACGGCAACGTCGACATGCCGCGGCTGTGGCCCGAGTTCGCCGGGCCCGGCACGACCGTCCTGGACGGCGAGCGGGTGGAGATCGGCGGCCGGGTCTTCGGCTTCGTGGGCGGTGGTCTGAAGACCCCCATGCGCACGCCGTACGAGATCAGCGACGAGGAGTACGCGGCGAAGATCGAGGCCGTGGGCGAGGTGGACGTGCTGTGCACCCACATCCCGCCGGAGGTGCCGGAACTCGTCTACGACACCGTGGCCCGCCGCTTCGAGCGGGGCAGCCGGGCGCTGCTGGACGCCATCCGCCGCACCCGGCCCCGCTACGCGCTCTTCGGGCACGTCCACCAGCCGCTCGCCCGCCGGATGCGGGTCGGCGCGACCGAGTGCGTGAACGTGGGGCACTTCGCGGGCAGCGGGAAGCCGTGGGCGCTGGAGTGGTGACCGAGCGACGACCCGACGCCGTCCGGACGGTCTCCTGACTCCGGGTGACGGCGGCAGGTCGGGCGCGCGGTAGCCTTCACGCTGCACACACGTGCGCGGCGGCTGGCGCACGGTGTCCTCTTCTCTACCTTTACCGGCCCGCATCTGGAGGAGCCACAGCGATGGCGGAACACACCAGCTCGAGCATCACGATCGAGGCGGCACCGGCTGAGGTCATGGCGGTGATCGCCGACTTCGCCCGCTACCCGGACTGGACCGGAGAGGTGAAGCAGGCGGAGGTCCTCGAGACCGACGGGCAGGGCCGCGCCGAGCAGGTCCGCCTGGTCATGGACGCCGGAGCCATCAAGGACGACCAGGTCCTCGGCTACACCTGGACCGGCGAGCACGAGGTGTCCTGGACGCTGGTGAAGTCCCAGATGCTGCGCCAGCTCGACGGCTCCTACCTCCTCAAGGCGGCCGGCGCGGGCGCCACCGAGGTCACCTACCAGCTGACCGTGGACGTCAAGATCCCCATGCTGGGCATGATCAAGCGCAAGGCCGAGAAGGTCATCATCGACCGCGCACTGGCCGGCCTGAAGAAGCGAGTGGAGTCGGGCGAGGCCGGCTTCGAGGCGCCCGGGAAGTAGCGCCGGCCGCGGGACCCGGGAGTCGGCGGGTACGGGGGCGGGGCGAGGAGGTCGGGGGGCTGCCCCGACCTCCGTTACGGTTCACCCTCATGCGCACCATCCTGATCACCGGCCCTGGCGGCAGCGGACGCACCACCGTGGCGGCCGCCACCGCACAGCGCGCGGCAGCGGAAGGCACCCGCACCCTCGTCCTCAGCGCCGACCGCACCGACACCCTCGGCGCGGCGCTCGGAGTGCGCACCGGGGCGAGCCCCGTCCCGGTCGCCCCGCGCCTCACCGCCTGGCGCCCCGACGCCACCGCCGGCTTCCGGGACGACCTCGCCGGTTTCCAGGACCGTGCCTCCACCGTCCTCGACCTGCTCGGCGCCTCCCGGCTCGACCCGGAAGAGGTCACCCCCCTCCCCGGCGCCGAGGAGCTGACCCTGCTGCGCGCGCTGCGGGACGCCGCCCTCGCCGACGGCGGTGACCTGCACGAACTCCTCGTCGTCGATCTGCCGCCGGTCTCGCAGGCCCTCGCCCTGCTGGCCCTCCCGGAGGAGCTGCGGCGCTATCTGCGCCGACTGCTCCCGCCGGAACGACAGGCCGCCCGCGCCCTGCGCCCGATGCTCGGCCGTCTCGCCGGGGTGCCGATGCCCGCCGAGTGGCTGTACGAGACGACCGCCCGCTGGGACATGGAACTGGCCGCCGTCGCGGCCGTCCTCGCCGACCCCGGTACCGCCGTACGCCTGGTCGCCGAGCCGGGACCGGCCGGCGCCGACGCCGTCCGCGACGCCCGCCTCGGCCTCGCCCTGCGCGCCCTGCCCGTCGAGTCGCTCGTCGCCAACCGCGTCCTGCCGGAGGCGGCGGGTGACGACGGCCTGCTCGGCCGGTTCGTCACCCAGCAGCGCAAGACCCTGGGGGAGTGGGGCGAGGCGGCCCGTCCCGTCGCCCACCTCGGGTACGACCCCCGCGGCGCCGACGACCTCGCCGCGCTCGCCGTGCCCGCCGTCAACCCGGCGACCTCCCCGGTCGAGTGGCCCGTGGCCGACCGGCTCGCCGAGGACGGCGTGCTCGTCTGGCACCTCCCGCTGCCCGGCGCCATACGCGACGAGCTCGACCTCATCCGGCGCGGCGACGAACTCGTCGTCACCGCCGGGCCGTTCCGTCGTATCGTCGCGCTGCCCTCCGTGCTGCGCCGCTGCACCGTCGACGGCGCCGCGCTGCGCGACGGCGAGCTGTGCGTGCGGTTCGCGCCGGATCCCGGGCTGTGGCCGCGCACCCACTGAACGGCGTTCCGCCGTTCGGGTAACGTCGTAGGGACGAGCCGTCATCAGGCGTCGTCGACCAGGAGTCACAGGAGTCCGCCATGAGCGAAGAGCGCCCCACGCCCGACGCCGCCGGGGAGCCCGCCGGGACATCAGGGTTCGACGAGCAGCCCCGCGCGACCGACGCCGACGCCTGGGCCACCGCCGCCGCCGAGGACCTGGCGGCGGAGAAGGCCCGCCGCCGTGCCCAGGACGACCGGCCCCCGGGCTCGGCCGCCGAGGAACTGCGCAAGCTCGTCGACGCCGTCGGCGACAAGCTGTCCTCGCTCCAGTCCCCGCTGCTCGGGGCGGTCGCCGGACCGGCCGCCCAGCAGGTGGTCCGCCAGGTCGTCGAGCAGGCCAAGGCCGCCGTGGAGCCCGTCATCGAGCGCAACCCGGACGTCTTCGACCACCTCGCGGCCGCCGGCACCGAACTCCTCGCCGCATACCGCTCCGCCGTCCAGACCCAGGAACAACGCTGGACGACGGGATCGAAGGACCCGGGGAACACCCCGCGCGATCAAGGTCGCGACGGCGACGACACCGGTCCCGGCCAGCGCATCGACTTGGACTGAAGCCCTCCGGGGGCAGGGCCTCGGGTACGGTTGGCCGTAGCGGGGCTCGACCGAAACTGAGGGATTCATGGGACTCACCATCGGCGTCGACATCGGCGGCACGAAGATCGCGGCCGGCGTGGTCGACGAGGAAGGCAACATCCTCTCGACCCACAAGGTGCCGACCCCGGGCACGCCCGAGGGCATCGTGGACGCCATCGCCTCCGCCGTGGAGGGCGCGCGTGCCGGGCACGACATCGTCGGTGTCGGCATCGGCGCCGCCGGCTATGTCAACCGCCAGCGCTCGACGGTCTACTTCGCGCCCAACATCGACTGGCGCCAGGAGCCGCTCAAGGACGAGGTCGAGGCCCGCGTCGGTCTCCCCGTCGTGGTGGAGAACGACGCCAACGCCGCGGCGTGGGGCGAGTACAAGTTCGGCGCGGGCAAGGGCCACCGCAACGTCATCTGCATCACCCTCGGCACCGGCCTCGGCGGCGGCATCATCATCGGCAACAAGCTGCGCCGCGGTCACTTCGGCGTCGCGGCCGAGTTCGGCCACATCCGCATGGTGCCGGACGGTCTGCTGTGCGGCTGCGGCTCGCAGGGCTGCTGGGAGCAGTACGCCTCCGGCCGCGCCCTCGTGCGCTACGCCAAGCAGCGTGCCAACGCGACCCCCGAGAACGCCGAGATCCTGCTGTCGCTGGGCGACGGCAACCCCGACGGCATCGAGGGCAAGCACATCTCCATGGCCGCCCGCCAGGGCGACCCGGTAGCGGTCGACTCCTACCGCGAGCTCGCCCGCTGGGCCGGCGCCGGTCTCGCCGACCTCGCCTCCCTCTTCGACCCGTCCGCCTTCATCGTCGGCGGCGGTCTCTCCGACGAGGGTGAGCTGGTCCTCGACCCGATCCGGAAGTCGTACAAGCGCTGGCTGGTCGGCGGCAACTGGCGCCCGGTGGCCGATGTCATCGCGGCCCAGCTGGGCAACAAGGCGGGCCTGGTGGGGGCGGCGGACCTGGCAAGAGAACCCGACCCGATCATGTAGTCGTACTGCGCATTGCTGCATATCGCGTCAACACGGGGGCCGCTCGCGGCCCCCGTTCGCTTTTCCGGACGTACGGGACGCGGCGGCGTATCTTGATCGCTATGCCGACGACCTCGCCGCTACCCAACTCCCGCACCGAGCCCGACGGTTCGGCCGTCATCCGGGTCCTCAGCTACAACATCCGCTCCCTGCGGGACGACACCGGGGCCCTGGCCCGGGTCATCACGGCCTGCGCCCCCGACCTGACCCTGGTCCAGGAGGCACCCCGCTTCTTCCGCTGGCGCAAGAAGCTCGCCCGACTCGCGGCCGCCTCCGGCCAGGTGATCCTCACCGGCGGCGGCACGGCGGCCGGCCCGGCGGTCCTGTGCTCGCTGCGGGCGACCGTCGAACGCACCGAGGACCTCCTGCTGCCGCTCACCCCCGGCGAGCACCGCCGGGGCCTCGCGACCGCCGTGGTCCGCTTCGCCGGTGCCCGGCTCGGCGTGGCCGGCTGCCACCTCGGTCTGACGGCCGCCGAGCGCTACGAGCAGGCGGGCATGCTGCTCGACCGTCTCGCCGGGATGGGCGTGGAGCACGCGGTCGCGGGCGGCGACATCAACGAGAGCCCGGGTGGCCGCACCTTCGGCCGCCTGGCCACCGCGCTCCAGGACTGCCGCGCCGTCGCCCCGTGGGGCGCCGAGGACAGCTTCCCGTCCACCGGGCCGGACCGCCGCATCGACGGGATCTTCGTGACCAAGGGCGTGGAGGTGCTGGGCTGCGGGGTGCCCATCGGGCTCCCCGGAGTCACCGGGAGCGACTTGAGGGCGGCCACGGACCACCTTCCGGTCCTCGCCGCCCTCAGGATCCCCGCGGACCGGCCCTAGACGACCGCTCCCCGCCCCGGATCCCCGTCCTCCTCGTCGTCCGTGCGCATCCGCATCACCAGTGTGGCGAAGCCGCCGAGGAAGCCGCCGATGCCGACGGTCGACAGCCACCACGTCATCTCCCAGCCCAGCAGTACCGCGAGCAGGAGCAGCAACGGCCCGCCGATCACCCCGAGCCAGGCGAACTTGGCCGTGGTGTCGGCGGCGGGCAGCGGCGGCGGCTCCGGCGGGACGAAGTGACCCTCGTCGTCCCCGTCGAAGTCCTCCTCCGCGGCCTCGGGCGCCGTGTGGTCGCGCGGGCCGACACCGGGCGCGAAAGCGATCGAGCCGCCCAGCGGCTTGGCCGGTTCCTTCTCCTCGCCGGACTCCTTGGCGGGGTCCTTCACTGAGTCGTTCGCGGGGTCCTTCGAGGGGTCCTTCGCGGGTTCCTGGTCGGATTCCGCCCCGGACTCCTCGTCGTTCGTCCCGACCTCGAGCAGCGCCAGGTCCTCGACCGACTTGAACGGCTTGGCGCCCGGCGGGTCCGCCGGTTCCTCGCCGTATCCCGCGACGATCGCCGCCCACGCGGCGGCCTCGTCGAAGGGCACGCTCTGCTCCTCCGACGCGCGGCCCTCCCGGCCCTCCGGGCCGTCCCGCTCGTCCCGGTTCTCCCGGTCCTCACGGTCGGAGTCGTGCTCAGCCACCTACGGCCGTCCCTTCCTTGCCGACACTGGGCGCGATCCGGGCGATGAACGCGTAGCTCTCCTCGAAGATCCGGTCCGCATCGTGGTCCAACGTTGCCACGTGGTAGCTCTGTTCCAGCAGGATCTCGGTCACGTCGGTCGACGACACCCGGCCGAGCACCCGCGCCGAGTCGGCGGCCGGTACGACATGGTCCTGGACGCTGTGCAGAAGCAGCAGCGGCTGGGTGACCTGCGGCAGTTCGCCATCGATCATCCGCAGGAAGGTGCGCAGGGAGTGCGCCGAGTGCAGCGGCACCCGGTCGTACCCGCTCTCCAGCACGCCCTCCTTGGCGATGTCGCTGGTGATGCCCTTCGTCGTCCGGACGAGATGGCGGGCCACCGGAAGGGCGTACGCGGACAGGCCGTGCACCCTGTTCGCCGGGTTGACGACGATGACGCCCTCCACCCCCTCCCCGTGCTTCGCGGCGAGCCGCAGGGCCAGCGCGCCGCCCATCGACAGGCCGGCCACGAACACCCGGGAGCACCGGTCGCGCAGGGCGCGCAGCTCGCGGTCCACCTCCGCGTACCAGTCCGGCCAGCCGGTCAGCGCCATGTCCTCCCAGCGCGTGCCGTGTCCCGGCAGCAGCGGCAGCGAGACGGTCAGGCCCTGCCCGGCCAGGTAGCGCGCCCAGGGGCGCAGCGACTGCGGGGAGCCGGTGAAGCCGTGACAGAGGAGCACCCCGACCTCTCCGCCCTCATGGCGGTACGGCTCGGCTCCAGGAAGGACCGGCACCTCGGTCTCCTGTCTTCGTCTGTTCTTCGTGGGAGGGACGTGTCCTTCACCGTACGCGACCGCACTGACACCGACCAGGGTCGTCGGAGCCTTTGCGGCCACTCCGGGTTAAGGTCTGAGCGACACAAACAGGAGGCACTCGCTTGTTGTACGGCGCGATGAAGGTCGCTATCGGGGGACCGCTGAAGGTCACCTTCAGGCCCTGGGTGGAAGGCCTCGAGAACATTCCCGCCGAGGGCCCCGCGATCCTGGCGAGCAACCACCTGTCCTTCTCGGACTCGTTCTTCCTGCCCGCGGTCCTCGACCGCAAGGTGACCTTCATCGCGAAGGCCGAGTACTTCACCACGCCCGGTGTGAAGGGCCGGCTGACGGCGGCCTTCTTCAAGGGCGTCGGACAGCTCCCGGTGGACCGCTCCGGCGGTCGCGGGGCCGGCGAGGCGGCGATCCGCAGCGGCGTGGAGGTGCTCGAGCGGGGCGAGCTGTTCGGCATCTACCCGGAGGGCACGCGGTCGCCCGACGGCCGGCTCTACCGCGGCAAGCCGGGCGGCCTCGCGCGCGTGGCGCTCGCCACCGGGGCGCCCGTGATCCCGGTCGCGATGATCGACACCGAGAAGATCCAGCCGCCCGGGAAGGTGCTGCCGAAGGTCATGCGGCCCGGCATACGCATCGGCAAGCCGCTGGACTTCTCCCGGTACCAGGGCATGGATCACGACCGCTTCGTGCTGCGCGCCGTGACCGACGAGGTCATGTACGAGATCATGAAGCTCTCCGGCCAGGAGTACGTCGACATCTACGCGACCGCCGCCAAGCGGCAGATCACGGAGGCGGCGAAGGCCGAGAAGGAGGCGGAGAGGGCCGCGAAGGCGGCGCTCGCGCAGGCCGAGAAGGACCAGGCCAAGAAGGACAAAGAGCAGTAGTCCGGCGGTCGGTGGGCGGCAGTCGGTAGTCGGGGCCCGGGGGCGGGGGACGGATGGCCAGGCGCGAGAGAGTCATCAGGATGTCGGTCGAGCTGCCGCTGTGGCGTGCGCTCGCCGGCTATCGGGTGCTCACCATGCTGTACGCGGTGGGTTTCTTCGCCACCGCCTACGACGGGTTCGCCCGGCCCTGGGTCGCCGTCGGCTACTACTGCGTCCTGTTCGTCTGGACGGTGGCCACCCTGCCCAAGGTCGCGAGCGCGGCGAGCTGCACCAAGCGCTTCCTCGCCGCCGACCTCACCATCGCGCTCACCGGCATCCTGCTCACCACCGTGGCCGACACCCACGAGCGCATCCAGTCGGGCGGCCCGACGCTGCCGTCGATATGGACCGCCGGCTCCGTCCTGGCGTTCGCCATCAAGGGCGGCTGGCGCTGGGCGGCGTTCGCGTCCACGGCTGTCGCGGTCGCCAACCTGGTCGAGCGCGGTACCCCGGCCCGCGACACCATCCACAACGTGATCCTCGTCTGGGTCGCCTCCATCGCCATCGGCTACGTCGTCGAGGTCGCCCGCGCCTCCGAACGCACCCTGGCCCGCGCGCTGGAGATCGAGGCCGCGACCCGGGAGCGGGAGCGGCTCGCCCGGGACATCCACGACGGCGTGCTCCAGGTACTGGCCATGGTGCAGCGGCGCGGCGCGGTGCTCGGCGGTGAGGCGGCCGAACTGGGCCGGATGGCCGGGGAGCAGGAGGTCGCGCTGCGCACCCTGGTCGCCGGCGGCCTGGTGCCCGTCTCGCGGGTGTCGCAGGACGCGGCCGAGGGCGCCGTCGTGCAGGTGGTGGAGGAGCCGGCGGAGCAGACCGGTCCGGTCGACCTGCGCTCGCTGCTCGCCCCCTTCGCCGCCGCCCGCGTCAACCTCGCCGAGCCGGGCGCCCCGGTGCTGCTGCCCGCGCCCGCCGCGAAGGAGCTGGCCGCGGCGGTCGGGGCCGCCCTGGACAACGTACGCAGACATGCCGGGGAGGACGCCCGGGCCTGGATCCTGGTGGAGGACGAGCCCGACGAGGTGATCATCACCGTGCGGGACGACGGGCCGGGCATCCCCGAGGGGCGGCTCGCGCAGGCCGAGGGCGAGGGGCGGCTCGGGGTCGCCCAGTCGATCCGGGGCCGGCTGCGTGACCTCGGCGGCAGCGCCGAGCTGATCTCCACCCCGGGGCAGGGCACGGAGGTCGAACTGACGGTGCCGAAGGAGAAGAACGTGCGGCGGGGGAAGGCGGAACAGCGATGAGCAGTCAGCAGGATCCGATCAGGGTCATGGTGGTCGACGACCACCCCATGTGGCGCGACGCCGTCGCCCGGGACCTCGCCGAGGCCGGCCTCGACGTGGTCGCCACCGCGGGCGACGGAGAGCAGGCCGTGCGCCGGGCCAAGGCCACCACGCCCGATGTGCTGGTGCTGGACCTGAACCTGCCGGCCAAGCCCGGCGTCCAGGTCTGCAAGGAGGTCGTCGCCGCGAACCCGGCCCTGCGGGTCCTTGTGCTGTCGGCGAGCGGTGAGCACGCCGACGTGCTGGAGGCGGTGAAGTCCGGTGCGACCGGCTATCTGCTGAAGTCGGCTTCCACGGAGGAGCTGTTGGACGCGGTGCGCCGCACGGCCGTCGGCGACCCGGTGTTCACCCCGGGCCTGGCCGGGCTGGTCCTCGGCGAGTACCGCCGGCTGGCCTCGGACCCCGGCCCCGCCGCGGGTGGCGGCGACGAACCGAACGCGCCCCGGCTGACCGACCGGGAGACCGAGGTGCTGCGGCTGGTGGCCAAGGGCCTGAGCTACAAGCAGATCGCCGAACGCCTCGTCATCTCGCACCGCACGGTCCAGAACCACGTCCAGAACACCCTCGGCAAGCTCCAGCTCCACAACCGGGTGGAACTGGTCCGGTACGCGATAGAGCGCGGCCTCGACGACGAGTGACGAAGGCCGCTCGCGGCGGCGGCCAATTCCCCGGCGATTCACCGGAATTGAATCTGCCGAGCCATATCTGTGTGACCTGGATCACCATTACCGTGACCTTCGTCGGCCAACCGCGGCGAAGGGACACTTCCATGCGCGTCGGAGTACTGACCGGGGGCGGGGACTGCCCCGGCCTCAACGCCGTCATCCGGGCGGTCGTCCGCAAGGGCGTCCAGGAGTACGGCCATGAGTTCGTCGGATTCCGCGACGGCTGGCGGGGCCCCCTGGAAGGGAGGTCGATCCGCCTCGACATCCCCGCCGTGCGCGGCATCCTGCCCCGCGGCGGCACGATCCTCGGCTCCTCGCGGACCAACCCCCTCAAGGAGGAGGACGGCATCCGCCGGATCAAGGACACCCTCGCCCGGCAGCGGGTCGGGGCCCTCATCACCATCGGCGGCGAGGACACCCTCGGGGTGGCGGCCCGGCTCTCCGACGAGTACGGGGTGCCCTGCGTGGGCGTCCCGAAGACCATAGACAACGACCTGTCCGCCACCGACTACACCTTCGGCTTCGACACCGCCGTGGGCATCGCGACCGAGGCCATCGACCGGCTGCACACCACCGCCGAGTCCCATATGCGAGTCCTGGTCGTCGAGGTGATGGGCCGTCACGCCGGCTGGATCGCCCTGCACTCGGGCCTGGCCGGCGGCGCCAACGTCATCCTCATCCCCGAGCAGCGCTTCGACATCGAGCAGGTCTGCGCCTGGGTGACCTCCCGCTTCCGGGCGTCGTACGCCCCGATCGTGGTCGTCGCCGAGGGCGCGATGCCCAGGCACGGCGACGTGGTGCTGAAGGACGGGTCGCTGGACTCCTTCGGGCATGTCCGGCTGTCCGGCGTCGGCGAGTGGCTCGCCAAGGAGATCGAACGGCGGACGGGGAAGGAGGCCCGCACCACGGTCCTCGGCCACGTCCAGCGCGGCGGCACGCCGAGCGCCTTCGACCGCTGGCTCGCCACCCGCTTCGGCCTGCACGCCATCGACGCCGTCCACGAGGGCGACTTCGGCACGATGGTCGCCCTGCGCGGCACGGACATCGTCCGCGTACCGATCGCCGAGGCCACCGCGAAACTGAAGACGGTGGACCCGGAGCTGTACACGGAGGTCGGCGTGTTCTTCGGCTGAGGCGCTACCGGGCCGGCCGCTACCGGGCCGGCCGCTACCGGGCCGGCCGCTACCGGGCCGGCCGCGGTTCGGCGCACACTCGGGCCATCAACTCCCGCACCACGGCAGCCCCGTTCAGCGTCAGCACCGACTCCGGATGGAACTGGACCCCGGCGACCGCGTTCATGGGAGCGCCTTCGGCGCGCGCCGGCCCGCGCAGCGCGTGCACCTCGCCGTTCGCGGCCCGGCTCACCTCCACCCCGTGCGCGGCCAGCTCCCGCAGGCTGTCGTCGTCGCACAGCGCCACGAAGCTGTTGTAGAACCCGACGGTCTCCGCCCGCCCGAACAGGTCCACGGTCGTCTGCGCCCCCTGGTACGGCACCTGCTTGCGTACGATGTCCAGCCCCAGCTCCGCCGCGATCAGCTCGTGCCCGAGGCAGACCCCGAGGACACCGTGGCGGTGCTCCCGGATCACCCGCGCGGTCAGCCCCCGCAGCAACCGCATCTTCGGGTCGGTCAGGTCGGACGGGTCGCCGGGGCCGGGGCCCAGCACGACCGGCCCCTCGTGCGCGAGCACCGACTCCGTCAGCCCGGGTTCGTCGTAGCGCCGGACGCTCACCTCGAGACCGCTCGAGCGCAGCACATGCGCGAGCATCGCGGTGAAGGTGTCCTCGCCGTCGACGACGAGCGCGTGCCCGGTCAGCTCCTGCGTCCGCTCCTGCATCCGCAGCCAGAACGGCGCCAGCGACGCCCGGCGCCCGTCCAGCGCCGCCCGCACCCGGGGGTCGTCGGCCAGCCGGGGCCGCGCGCCGCCCGTCCGCGGCCTGCCCGGCCGGACACCGAGCGCGGCCAGCACGCCCGCCGCCTTCGCGTGCGTCTCCGCCACCTCGCCCGCCGGATCCGACCCACGGACGAGCGTGGCGCCAACCGGCACCCGCAGCCGCCCGGCCGCGTCGATGTCGGCGGTGCGGATGAGAATGGGGGAGTCGAGGGTCTGCGCCCCGCCCGGGTCCCGGCCCAGCAGCGCCAGCGCGCCGGCGTAGTAACCCCGCCCGACACCGTCCGGCCCGAGGGGCTCGTACCGCTCGATGACCCGGCAGGCGTTCTGCACGGGCGAGCCGGTGACGGTCGCCGCGAACATGGTCTCCTTCAGCACCTCCCGCACATCCAGCGAGGACCTGCCGCGCAGTTCGTACTCCGTGTGCGCGAGATGCGCCATCTCCTTCAGCCGGGGTCCGATCACCACCCCGCCCATGTCACCGACGGTGCACATCATCTTGAGCTCCTCGTCGACGACCATCGACAGCTCCTCGATCTCCTTGCCGTCGGCGAGGAAGTCCAGCAGCCGCTCGGGCGTCGGGCCCTCCGCCGGATACCGGTACGTCCCGCTGATCGGGTTCATCACGACCGTGCCGCCCGACATCCGCACATGCACCTCGGGGCTCGCTCCCACCAGCGTCCGGTCCCCGGTGTGCACGACGAACGTCCAGTAGGCGCCCCGCTCGCCTTCGAGGAGCCGCCGGAAGAGGGCCAGCGCGTCGGCCCGGCCGAACCCCGGGATGCGCCCCCGGTAGGTCCGCCGGATCACGAAGTTGGCACCCTCGCCCCGGCCGATCTCGTCCCGCAGCACCCGCCCGACGATCTCCGCGTACTCCTCGTCGGCCACGTCGAAGCCGCCGTCCTCGACCCGCACGTCCCGGGCCGGCAGCCGGTCGAGGGCGTCCGCCAGAGGCAGGACGTGACGTTCCTCGGGAACCAGCACCGCCAGCGGGGTGCCGTCGTCGCGGACGTCGAAGCCGCGCTCGCGGATCTGCCGGAAGGGGACGAGCGCCAGGCACTCCTCGGGCAGGTCGGCGAGCCGTTCGTACGTGGCGACCGGGCCGAGCAGTACCTCCACCGTGTCCGCGTCATGGCCGGGCGTGCGGCGGCGGAGCAGGGCGAACGGGCGGTCGTCGTGGAGTAGCTGTGCCAGGTCCATGGGTTCGGTTCCTCTTCCGTCGATCTCGATCTCGATCTCGATCTCGATCGATGTCGGTATCGGTGAGGAACGGCCCCGGACACGCCGAAGGCCGCCCCTCGGGCGGCCTTCGCGAAGTCTTGCGTACGCGCAGTTCAGTGGGCCGCCGGATGAGCGGTCCACCACCAGTTCTGGGTCGAAAGCGCGAACATGCGACGCACCCTACCCCACGCGCACCTGAGCACAGGGGCGTCTCACCTGTCGAGCCGGGCGAAAACGACTCGACACGACCCCGTAATGTTGAGGGCGTGACCGTGAACGCTAAGACCAGCGCCAGCGCTGGCAACACCTGGCGAGACCTGCCCGCGGCGCAGCAGCCCGAGTACCCCGACACCGAGGCTCTGCGCGCAGTGATCGCGGAACTCGAGTCGTATCCGCCGCTCGTCTTCGCGGGCGAGTGCGACCAGCTGCGCGCCCGGATGGCGGCCGTCGCCAAGGGAGAGGCGTTCCTTCTCCAGGGCGGCGACTGCGCCGAGGCGTTCGACGGGGTGTCCGCCGATCAGATCCGCAACAAGCTCAAGACGCTGCTCCAGATGGGCGCCGTGCTCACGTACGCGGCCTCGGTGCCGGTCGTCAAGGTCGGCCGGATCGCCGGCCAGTACTCCAAGCCGCGCTCCAAGGGCACCGAGACCCGCGACGGCGTGACCCTGCCGACGTACCGCGGCGACTCGGTCAACGGCTTCGCCTTCGACGAGGCGTCCCGTGTCCCGGACCCCGAGCGCCTGAAGCGGATGTACAACGCCTCCGCCTCCACGCTCAACCTGGTGCGCGCCTTCACCACCGGCGGCTACGCCGACCTGCGCCAGGTGCATGCCTGGAACCAGGACTTCGTGAAGCAGTCCCCGTCCGGTCAGCGCTACGAGCAGCTCGCCCGCGAGATCGACAACGCGCTGAACTTCATGCACGCCTGCGGGGCCGACCCGGAGGAGTTCAAGACCGTCGAGTTCTTCTCCTCGCACGAGGCGCTGCTGCTCGACTACGAGTCCGCCCTGACCAGGGTCGACTCCCGCACCGGGCGGCTGTACGACGTCTCGGCGCACATGGTGTGGATCGGTGAGCGCACGCGGCAGCTGGACCACGCGCACATCGAGTTCGCCTCGAAGATCCGCAACCCGATCGGCATCAAGCTCGGCCCGACGACCACGGCCGAGGAGGCGCTGCAGTACATCGAGCGCCTCGACCCCGACCGCGAGCCGGGCCGGCTGACCTTCATCGTCCGCATGGGCGCCGACAAGGTCCGCGACAAGCTGCCCGAGCTGGTCGAGAAGGTCAGCGCCTCGGGCGCGACCGTCGCCTGGATCACCGACCCGATGCACGGCAACACCTACGAGGCGGCCTCGGGTCACAAGACCCGCCGGTTCGACGACGTGCTCGACGAGGTCAAGGGCTTCTTCGAGGTCCACAAGGCGCTCGGCACCCACCCGGGCGGCATCCACGTGGAGCTGACCGGCGACGATGTCACCGAGTGCGTGGGCGGCGGCGACGAGATCTTCGTCGACGACCTGCACCAGCGCTACGAGACGGCCTGTGACCCCCGCCTGAACCGCAGCCAGTCCCTGGACCTGGCCTTCCTCGTGGCGGAGATGTACCGGGACCAGTGACCTTCCGGTCATGGAGGTGGGGCGCGGATCACATACGATCCGCGCCCCACTCCACTTTTGCGTCCGTCGACCGCCGGGTAAGGTTAGGTTAGCCTTATTGATCTCGGCGGGAGGTGAATCCGCGTGTTCGTATGCAGCTGCTTCGGTGTGACCGAGGCGCAGGTCCAGCAGCACGCGGACAACGGAGCCTGCACCCCCCGCCAGATCGCCTCCGCCTGCAAGGCGGGCACGGACTGCGGGTCGTGCGTCCGTCGTATCCAGGCGATCCTCGGCCGGGGCACCATTCCGCGCCGCGACCTCGCCGACCGGGGCAGGCCGGTCCTCACCGGACTCGAGGAGTACGAAGACCTCGAGGAAGCCGCCTAGCCAGGGGCCTCAGCTCTCCGGCTGCTCGATCAGCTGCGCGAGGTACAGCGCCTCACCGAGCTTCTCCACCAGGTCGAGCTGTGTGTCGAGGTAGTCGATGTGGTGCTCCTCGTCCTCGAGGATCGACTCGAAGATGTTCGCGGACGTGATGTCACCCTTTTCGCGCATCACCTTGATTCCGCGCTTCAGCCGGTCGATCGCCTCGACCTCGACCTGACGGTCGGCCTCGAACATCTCCTTGACCGTCTGCCCGACCCGCACATGGAAGAGCCGCTGGTAGTTCGGCAGCCCGTCCAGGAACAGGATCCGGTCGGTGAGCACCTCGGCGTGCTTCATCTCGTCGAACGACTCGTGCCGGGTGTACTTGGCGAGCTTCGTCCAGCCGAAGTTCTCCTGCATCTTGGCGTGGAGGAAGTACTGGTTGATCGCGGTGAGCTCGCCGGTGAGCTGCTCGTTGAGGAACTCGATGACCTCGGGGTCGCCCTGCATCGCAGAGGCTCCTTCCACGTGGGGAATCGGGGTGGGGGAATCGGTGAGGCTGCCGCCGAATGATTGCACCGGTGCCGAAGATCGTCCAGTAAGTGCGTACTTAGTAAGTTAGTGCATGCTTAGTGGCAGTTGCCCGATTCGGGATATGCCCGGTCATGGCTGGTCATGTGCACCGTCCGGGGTCTGTCAGGATGGAGTCATGGGTCAGCCGGTGGAGCGCGAATCTGGAGAAGAAGCAGTGTCCGAGCTTCCGCCGGGACAGCGACTGCAGCGGGGATGGCCCGTCACGCACTACGGCCCGGTGCCCAAGTTCCGGCCCGAGCGCTGGGAGTTCAGGGTCTTCGGCGCCACCGCCGACGGTGAGAAGCGCTGCTGGAACCACGAGGAGTTCACGGCCCTTCCGTACGCGTCCGTCGTGGCCGATCTGCACTGCGTGACGAAGTTCAGCATGCTCGGCGCCGAGTGGGGCGGGATCCCGGCCCGCACCATCCTTCAGAGCGCTCCGCCCGCCCCGAACGTCACCCATGTGATGGTGTGGGCCGAGTACGGCTTCAGCTCGAACCTGCGCCTGGCCGACTTCGCCGCCGAGCGCACGATCTTCGCCACCCACAAGGACGGCGAGCTGCTCACCGCCGAGCACGGCTTCCCGCTGCGGCTGGTCGTCCCGCACCTCTACGCCTGGAAGGGCCCCAAGTGGGTCCGCGGCGTCGAGTACATGACCGCCGACCGCCGTGGCTTCTGGGAGGAGCGCGGCTACCACAACCTCGGCGACCCGTGGAAGGAACAGCGCTACTCGTACCAGGAGGGGCCGGGCGACGGCCCGGAGCTCTGACTTCCCCCCGGAGTCTCCCCCCGGAACTCTGTTCTCTCCGGAACTCGATCTCCCCGGTAGGCGTCAGCCGTCCCGGAGCTTCTTCAGCCGCTCCACGTCCGCCGCGTGCCCTTCCTTGCCGCCGGGCGTCTCGATGATCAGCGGTACGCCCGCGGTGGCCGGGTGGGTCATCAGTGACCGGAACGGGTCCTCGCCGATGTGACCCGCGCCGATGTTCTCGTGCCGGTCCTTGTGGGCGCCGACCACGTCCTTGGAGTCATTGGCGTGGATCAGCTTCAGCCGGCCCTCGCCGACCGTGTCCACCAGTAGATCGAGGGTCTGGTGCATACCGGCCGGGCCGGTCAGATCGTGCCCGGCCGCGAAGATGTGGCAGGTGTCGAGGCAGACGCCCAGCTTGGGATGGGCGTCCAGCGCCTCGAAGTACGGCCCGAAGTCCCAGGTCCGGGAGCAGAGCGAGGCGCCCTGGCCGGCGGTGGACTCGAGCAGCAGGAACGGGTCGTCGTCGTGGGTCAGCTCGTCCAGCAGCGGCAGCAGGTACTCCCGCACCTGCTTCAGCGCCACCGACCGGTCCCGCCCGCCCGTCGCGCTCCCCGTGTGCACGACCACGCCCAGGGCGCCGATCTCCCGCCCGCGGCGCAGCGAGTGCCGCATCGACTCCACCGACCTCTCGGCCGTCGCCTCGGTGTGCGAGCCGAAGTTGATCAGGTACGGCGCGTGTACGTAGGCCGGGACCGACTGCGCCGCGCACGCCTCCCGGAAGGCCTCGTCCTGTCGCGGGTTGCCGACCGGAGTGGCCCAGCCGCGCGGGTTGGCGACGAAGACCTGGACCGTCTCGGCGTCGAGGTCGTGCGCGTACGACATGCCCACGTCGTGCAGACCGCCGGCCACGGGGACGTGACCGCCGATGGGGTTGCGGGAGGGGAGAGGGGCTGGAGAACTCACCCGTTCAGGGTGTCATGCCCCGCGCACCGCCCCGGCACCGCCCGGTCACCGGATGGTGATCGTGATCGTCGATCCCTTGGGCGCCGTGTCGCCGCCGTCCACGGACTGGCTCTTCACGGTGTCGCCGAAGAGCCCGAGCAGCCCCCGGTCCTCCTCGACCTCGAACCCGGACTGCTCCAGGAGTGACTTGGCGTCGTCGACGCTCGCGCCGACCACGTCCGGGACCTCGACCATCTCCGGTCCCTTGGACAGCGTCAGTGTCACCGTGTCGCCCTCGGCGGCCTCGGTGCCCTCCTCCGGGGTCTGTGTGGCGACCCGGCCCTTGTCGAACTCGGAGTTGACCTGCTCGGTGGCGACCTTCACCTTCAGACCGGCCTCCTCCAGCTCGGCCCTGGCGTCGTCCACGGCATCGCCGGTGACGTCCGGGATGGCGACCGGGGCGCCCTTGCTGACCACGATCGACACCGCCGTGCCCGCGCGGCGCTTCGTGCCCGCCTCCGGGTCGGTGCTGATCACGAAGCCCTTGATGACGTCCTCGCTGAACTCCTGGGTGACCAGACCCGGCTCCAGGCCGTCCGTCTTCAGCAGCTCCTCGGCCTTGTCCTGCCGGGAGCCCGTCACATCCGGCACCTTCACGATCTCCGGGCCGTCGGAGACGGTGAGCGTCACGGAGTCGTGCTTGCGGATCCGGGCGCCCGGATCGGGGTCGGTGTCCATGACGGTGCCGCGCTTCACGGTGTCGCTGTGCTGGTGCCGCACCTTGCCGACCTCGAGGCCGGCGGCCTCCAGCCGGGTCCTGGCCTCCGCCTCCTTCTGCGTCAGCACCGCGGGGACCTTGGTGAACTGGCCGGAGTTGATGTACCAGACACCGGCGCCCACGCCGAACACCAGCAGGACGGCGGCGACGAGCGCGAGCACCCCGCGCCGGGGCCGTGCGGTCCGGCGCCGGGGCGGCAGGGGCGGCCCGCTCTGGAAGCGAGAGGTGCGGTTGAGCGGGTCCTCGCCGTCGGCGGGGTCGTCGTCGTTGACGGGCAGCGGACGGGGCACGGTGAGCGAGCGCGGGATCACGCTCGTCCTGTCCTCGGCGTTGTCGTGCCCTGCGGAGACGGCCTGCGGCGGCACCGCGTCCAGCTGGTCCACGCTGAGCGGAGCACGCGCCTCCCGTACCAGCCCGAGCAGCGCGACGGCGTCGTACGGCCGGACGTCGGGGGTGCGGGCGGTGGCCGACGCCACGAGCTCGTCCAGCTCGAAGGCCATCCCGGGGACGAGGGCCGACGGCGGCGGGACGTCCTCGTGGAGGTGCTTGTAGAGCACGATCGCGGGGGAGTCGCCGTCGTGAGGTTTCTCACCGGTGAGCATCTCGTAGAGCACCACCCCGCACGCGTACACGTCGACGCGGGGGTCGGCGGCGCCGGGCTGCTCGATCTGCTCGGGGGCGAGATAGGCGACGGTGCCGAGCACGGCTCCCGTGGTGCTGGTCACGGTGTCGACGGACCGCACCAGCCCGAAGTCCGCGACCTTGACCCGCCCGTCGTCCCCTATGAGGACGTTCTCGGGCTTCATGTCCCGGTGCACGAACCCGGCCCGGTGCGCGGCGCCGAGCGCGGCCAGCACGGGCTCCAGGATGTCGAGCGCGGCCCGCGGCTGGAGCGCCCCGCGCTCGCGCAGCACGTCGCGCAGCGTGCATCCGGCGATGTACTCCATGGCGAGATAGACGTACGACCCATCGGCACCCTGATCGAACACCTGAACGACATTCGGGTGGGCGAGCCGGGCGACCGACTTCGCCTCCCGGATGAACCGCTCGACGAACGCCCCGTCGGCGGCGAGCGCCGGGTGCATCACCTTGAGCGCGAGCACGCGGTCCAGGCGGGTGTCCACGGCCCGGTAGACCGTGGCCATCCCGCCGACCGCGATCCGCGCCTCTACGCGATACCGGCCGTCGAGCAGCTGCCCGACCAGAGGGTCCTGAAGGGTCGTGTCCACGCAGGTGAGTGTACGAGCCGCCGCTGACACCTCCGCCGGTTCCACCGCGATCGCAGCGCGACTGGAGCCGACCTGTGACGCAACCCACGGGTCCCGCGACTCCCGTATCCGGAGACCGGACGGTAGCGCGGCGGAGGTCAGAACGCGGGGCGCTCGGGGTCCAGCACGGCCCGGCCCTCCACGGGCGAGGACGCCTCCGCGAAGTAGCGGGGCGGGATCCGTCCGGCGAGCCGGGCCAGCCTTCCCGCCTCGACGCCGGCCCGCATGGCCGACGCCATCCGCTCGGGGTCGCGCGCCCGCGTCACCGCCGACGCCAGCATCACCCCGGCGCACCCCAGCTCCATCGCCAGCGCCACGTCCGAGGCGGTGCCCGCCCCCGCGTCCAGGATCACCGGCACACGCGCGTGCTCGACGATCAGCCGGAAGTTGTGCGGGTTGCGAATGCCCAGCCCGGAGCCGATCGGCGAGCCCAGCGGCATCACCGCCGCGCATCCCACGTCCTCCAGCTTCCTGGCCAGCACCGGATCGTCGTTCGTGTACGGCAGCACCGTGAACCCGTCGTCCACCAGCGTCTCCGCCGCCTCCAGCAGCTCGATCGGGTCCGGCAGCAGCGTGCGCTCGTCGGCGACGACCTCCAGCTTGATCAGATCGGTGCCCAGCGCCTCCCGCGCGAGCCGGGCCGTCAGCACGGCCTCCCCGGCGGTGAAACAGCCCGCCGTGTTCGGCAGCACCCGGATACCGAGCCGCTCCAGCACCGACAGCACGGAACCGTGCACCGAGGGGTCCACCCGGCGCATCGCGACCGTCGTCAGCTCGGTCCCGGACGCCACCAGCGCCCGCTCCAGCACCTCCAGGCTGGGCGCACCCCCCGTGCCCATGATCAGACGGGACGAGAAGGACCTGCCTGCGAGGACGAAGGGATCGTCGGCCATGGCTCAGCCCCCCTGGACCGCGGTGAGGACTTCCACCCGGTCACCGTCGCGCAGCGCCGTGGACGGCCACTGCGCGCGCGGGACGACGGTCTCGTTGAGCGCGGCGGCCACTCCGGAGGGCGCCGGCGTCAGGGACCGTACGACGCTGTCGAGGGCCGTACCGGCGGCGAACTCGCGCCGCTCTCCGTTCACCGAGACCTGCACGGGGGCGTTCTCCCGGGCGTTCCCCCGGGCGTTCTCCTGGGCGTTCATGCGGGCTGCTCCGAGAGTGCGGCGGCGCCGAAGCGCCGGGGCGTGAAGGGACGGGCCTCGTCCGGGAGCTCCCCGGTGGCCAGGGCGTGCGCCATCGCGTCACCCGTCACCGGCGTCAGCAG
This sequence comes from Streptomyces sp. NBC_00016, assembly GCF_045040885.1. NCBI lineage: Bacteria > Bacillati > Actinomycetota > Actinomycetes > Kitasatosporales > Streptomycetaceae > Streptomyces > Streptomyces sp. NBC_00016. The sequence continues at coordinate 7,153,474 of NZ_CP108304.1, forward strand.
CACGCCGTTGCGGTAGTGGCCGGTGGCCAGCAGCAACCCCGCCAGCGCCGTCGGCCCGAGCAGCGGCGCGTTGTCCGGGGACCCGGGCCGCAGCCCCGCGCGCGTCTCCGTGAGCGGCAGCTCGGTGATCCCGGGGACCAGCTCATGGGCGTCGCGCAGCAACTCGTACACGCCCCCCGCCGTCACCGTGGTGTCCCAGCCCAGCTCCTCGCTGGTGGCGCCCACGACCAGCTCGCCGTTCTCCCGGGGGACCAGATAGACCTGGCTGCCGCGCACCACGGCCCGCACGGTCCGGCTCAGGAACGGCGCGTACCGCGGCGGCACGGTCAGCCGCAGCACCTGGCCCTTCACCGGCCGTACGGGGGGCAGCACGTCCTGCGGCACCCCCGCGAGCCGACCGCTCAGGCTGCCGCCGGCGAGCACCACCTGCCCCGCCTCCAGGGCCGTACCGTCCGGCGTGACGACCCCCGTGGCACGCTCGCCCACGACGGACAGCCGCTCGGCCCGTACGCGGTGGAAGGCCACCCCGGCCCGCTCGCACGCGGCCACCAGCGCCGCGGTCAGCCGCCGCGGGTCGATCTGGTGGTCGCCGTCGACCCGCAGCCCGCCCCGCGCCCCGGGCGCCAGCAGCGGCTCCAGGCGCCGGCACTCCCGCCCGGACAGCCACTCCGACTCCAGCCCCGACTGCTGCTGAAGTGCGTGCAGTTCGCGCAGATGGGCGCGGTCGTCGGAGTCCAGCGCGACCGCGAGCGTGCCGCAGCGCCGGTAGCCGAGGTCGTGCCCGGTCAGCTCCGTCAGCTCGGCCGCGAACTCCGGATAGCGGCGGGCGGAGGCCAGGTTGAGGCCGAGCAGGGTCTGCTCGCCGTGGTGCAGTTCCGTGACGGCGGCCAGCATCCCGGCCGCCACCTGGGCGGCCCCGCCGCCCGGTGCCGGGTCGACCACCGCCGTGGCGAAGCCGCGCTGCGCGGCCCGCCAGGCCGTGACCAGCCCGATGATCCCGCCCCCGATGACGAGGACGTCTGACGTACGTGGAGACGACATGGGCGTCCAGCCCCTCCCTTCGCCGGCATGACCCGGATCAGGTTCGACGGTCGGAGGCCGCCAGCCTCCCTCTCAGCCCGGTGCGTCCGGACTCCCGCGTGTGCTCTAGGTTGGCCACCCTAGCCCGTGGTCCGGCGCCTCTGTAAGGGAGCCTTTCGTCATGCCCCGCTCGTTGGACGGCCTCGTCCTCGCGCCCGTCGCCGACCAGGCCCCGGGCCAGGTCGGCACCCGAACCCGCTTCACGTACCACGAGCGCGGCGGCGAGATCTGGGCGGAGTACGCGGGCGGTGACGTCGTACGCGGGCATCTGGTGGGTACCCGGGAAGGGGACCGGCTCGACTTCCGGTACGTACAGCTCAAGCACGACGGGACGACGTCCTCGGGGCACTGCGTCTCGACGGTCGTGGAGCTTGGCGACGGACGGGTGCGGCTCGAGGAGAGCTGGGCGTGGGAGTCGCAGGAGGGCAGCGGCACCAGCGTTGTGGAGCAGGTCACGGCGCACGACGGCTGACTGACGATTCGTCAGCCGCCTAAGGTGATCAGGTGAGCGAGCAGAGGCAGGAAGAAGGCGGTCCGTCCGGGCGGCGCGTGGTGGTCGTCGGCGCGGGCATGGCCGGGGTGCAGACCGCCGTGGCCCTACGTGAACAGGGCTTCGACGGCAGGGTGACGCTGATCGGCGCGGAGCCCCACCAGCCCTACGACCGGCCCCCGCTGTCCAAGGCCGTCCTGCTCGGCAACGCCGAGGGCTCCGCCTTCGACGTCGACTTCGAGGGCCTCGGCATCGAGCTGGTGCTAGGCCGCGAGGTCGGCGGCCTTCGCCCCGCCGACCACGAGCTGGACACCGAGGCCGGGCCCGTCCCCTACGACGTCCTCGTCCTCGCCACCGGCGCCGAACCGATCCGGCTGCCCGGCGCCGAGGGCGTGCCCGGCGTGCACCTGCTGCGCACCCTGGACGACGCCGAACGGCTGCGGCCCGTACTCGCCCGGCAGCACGACATCGTGGTCGTCGGCGCCGGCTGGATCGGCGCCGAGTTCGCCACGGCCGCGCGGGAGGCCGGCTGCGCGGTCACCGTCGTCGAGGCCGCCGGCCGGCCGCTGGCCGGGGCCCTGCCCGCCGAGGTCGCCGCCCCGATGGCCGCCTGGTACGCCGACAGCGGCATCGAGCTGCGCACCCACGCGCGCGTGGAGCGCGTCGAGCCAGGTGCGGTCGTCCTGGAAGACGGCTCCCGGCTGCCCGCAGGCGCCGTCGTGGTGGGCATCGGCGCCCGCCCCGCCACCGCATGGCTGGCCGGCTCCGGCGTCGCGCTCGGCGCCCACCGTGAGGTCGTGGCCGACGTCCATCTGCGGACCTCCGTGCCCGATGTGTACGCGGTCGGCGACTGCGCCTCCTTCCCTTCGGGGCGGTACGGCGAGCGGCTCCTCGTGCATCACTGGGACAACGCCCTCCAGGGACCGCGCACGGTCGCGACGAACATCGTCGGCGCCGCCACCGACGAACCCCTGGCCGTCTACGACCCCGTCCCGTACTTCTGGTCCGAGCAGTTCGGCCGCTTCGTCCAGTACGCCGGACACCACGCCGACGCCGACCGCGTGCTGTGGCGCGGCGACCCGTCGGGACCCGCCTGGTCGGTGTGCTGGCTGCGCGGGGACCGGCTGGTCGCCCTGCTGGCCGTGGGCCGGGCACGCGACCTCGCCCAGGGCAAGCGGCTGATCCAGGCGGGCACACCCATGAACCCCCGGCTCCTCACGGACCCGGCGAGGCCTTTGAAGGCGGCGACGGCGGCGGCCTGAGCACCTGGTCGGACCGGCCCGGTTTCCGACTGTCAGCGGCAGATGGCAGGCTTGTTCCCGTGACCGAGATTGACGCAAAGACCGATGCTCTCGTCCCCGCCTGGCTCACCGTGCCCGACATCGCGGAGATGCTCGATGTCGACGTGATCCGCGTCCGGCAGCTGATCAAGGACGGACAGCTCATCGCCGTACGCCGAGGCGAGAACCGCGCGCTGCACATCCCCGCCGCCTTCATCGACGAGGACAAGGTGGTGAAGGGCCTGGTCGGGACCCTGACCCTGCTGCGGGACGACGGCTTCAAGGACGAAGAGATGCTCGAGTGGCTCTTCACCCCCGACCCGAGCCTGCCCGGCACCCCCGCGCAGGCCCTGAGTGAGAATCGCGGCACGGAGGTGAAGCGCCGCGCCCAGGCGCTCGCCGTCTGACCCGCGTATTCGGACCGACACACGCGGCGTACGGGGGCGCCCGCTCCCGTACGCCACCGCACTGGGGGGACCTTCGTATGCCCGACACCGCCCGCACCGGCCTGGCCGGCGCCCTGCTGTACCTCTGCACGGACGCCCGCACCCGCCAGGGGGACCTCCCGGAGTTCCTGGACGCGGTCCTCGCGGGCGGTGTCGACATCGTCCAGCTGCGCGACAAGGGCATCGAGGCGGCCGAGGAACTGGAGCACCTCGAGGTGTTCGCCGACGCCTGCGCCCGGCACGGCAAGCTGCTCGCGGTCAACGACCGCGCGGACGTCGCCCATGCGGCCGCCGCCGACGTGCTCCACCTCGGCCAGGGCGACCTGCCGGTCCCCGCGGCCCGCGCGATCCTCGGCGACGAGGTCCTCGTCGGCCGCTCCACGCACTCGGAGGCGGAGGCCGGGGCCGCCGCCGTCCAGGAGGGTGTCGACTACTTCTGCACCGGCCCGTGCTGGCCCACCCCCACCAAGCCCGGCCGGCCGGCCCCCGGCCTCGACCTGGTCCGGCACACGGCCGCCCTCGGCACCGACCGTCCCTGGTTCGCCATCGGCGGCATCGACCTCGGCAACCTGGACGAGGTGCTGACGGCGGGCGCCCGCCGGGTCGTCGTCGTCCGGGCGATCACGGACGCGGACGACCCGGGTGCCGCGGCGGCGGAGTTCGCGAAGCGGCTGCGCGAGGCGTGATCCGGCCGGCCCGGCCGGTACTTCCGGCACGGCCGGCATGTCTGGTACGGCTGTCCCAAGGGGTGGACAACAAGTCGACAAACCGGGCAAATTTCCCGCATCGGGTTGGGGGACCGCCCACCCCTGACTAACCTGCGGGTATGGCCCTAGGAACCGCATCCACCAGGACGGACCGCGCGCGCACCGTGCGCGACATCCTGGCGACCGGCAAGACGACGTACTCGTTCGAGTTCTACGCGCCGAAGACGCCCAAAGGCGAGCGGAGCCTGTGGAACGCGCTGCGCCGGGTCGAGGCGGTCGCCCCCGACTTCGTCTCGGTGACGTACGGCGCCGGCGGCTCCACCCGGGCGACCACGGTCAGGGAGACCCAGCAGATCGTCGGCGACACCACCCTCACGCCGGTCGCGCACCTCACCGCCGTGGACCACTCCATCGCCGAGCTGCGCAACATCATCGGCCAGTACGCCGACGCCGGGATCCGCAACATGCTCGCCGTGCGCGGCGACCCGCCCGGCGACCCCATGGGCGCGTGGGTACCGCACCCCCAGGGCCTGACGTACGCAGCCGAACTCGTCCGGCTCATCAAGGAGTCGGGCGACTTCTGCGTGGGTGTCGCGGCCTTCCCCGAGATGCACCCGCGCTCCGGCGACTGGGACACGGACGTCACGCACTTCGTCGACAAGTGCCGGGCCGGCGCCGACTACGCCATCACGCAGATGTTCTTCGAGCCCGAGTCCTATCTGCGGCTGCGCGACCGCGTCGAGGCGGCCGGCTGTGTGACTCCGGTCATCCCCGAGGTCCTGCCGGTGACGAGTGTGAAGATGCTGGAGAGCCTGCCCAAGCTCAGCAACGCCCACTTCCCGGCCGCCCTGAAAGAGCGGATCCTCACAGCCAAAGACGATCCGGCCGCTGTACGCTCCATTGGCATCGACTTCGCCACGGAGTTCTGCGCACGGCTGCTGGCCGAGGGAGTGCCCGGACTGCACTTCATCACGCTCAACAACTCCACGGCGACGCTGGAAATCTACGAGAACCTGGGCCTGCACCATCCGCCGCAGGCCTAGACCGGTCGCATTCACATACGACACACTGCGTAGCGGCCACTGGGAGAGGGGCGTACATGGGCTGGACGGTCCTCTACATCGCGTTTGGCTTTGTCGCGCTGTGGCTGCTCGGCGAGGTTCTGCTGCAGTACAAGGCGCGGCTGCGCTGGCGGTTGCTGGCCTTCGTCGGCTTCCTCGGCGTGGTCCTCGGTGTCCTGATCCCGTCGGTCGTCGTCATCGCGCTGGGCGCGGCCGCCTTCGCGGTCGGCCAGACCTACGTCACGCTGTCGTTCCGGCGCGGCTTCGCCGAGGGCTGGGCCTTCCGGCGCGGGGACGCGGACACGGACGGTGAGGGCGGTGCCGTCACCAAGCGGCGCCGCGGCAAGGCCGAGCGCAAGGACCCGACGCTCGAGGTCTCCGGCCTGGAGGCGGGCGAGGCCGGTATCGGCTCCGATGCGCAGTACGGCACCGACGACGTGGCGTTCGGCCAGGACAGGAACGCCTTCGGCGACAAGAACGCCTTCGGCGACGACGACTACGACCGGGACGACGTCTTCACGCCCGCGGCCCGCGGCGCCGACCCCTCGGCCGCCGAGACCACGTCCGTGTACGAGCCGCAGCCCCTGCCCGACGACACCGGCTCCTACGGCATATACAGCGACACCGCGTACGCGGCCGCGGGCGGCCAGGGCCAGTCGCAGGGCCAGCCCCAGGACCAGTACGCGACGGCCGCCCAGGGCACGGACCAGAACTACGGGTACGACACGTACTCCGGGTACCACCAGCAGCAGTACGGCTACGACGCCACCGGCGAGCAGCAGTACGCCGCCTACTCCGACCCGTACATCGGCACCCAGACCTACGGCGGCGGCTCCTACGACGCCGGCTACGGCCAGCAGCAGTACGGGCAGCAGCAGTACGGGCAGGAGCAGTACGGCACCGGCGGCTACGGGGAGACCCCGGCCGGCGGCGTCTGGGTCCCGCAGCAGCGCAGCACCGACGACCCGCTGGGCGGCGAACTCCCGCCCGAGCAGCAGTACCCGTACCAGGGCGACGGCCAGCAGCAGCACGGCCAGGGCACCGGCTACGACGAGCAGTATCGGTTCTGACGGCCGCGTCTTCCCGGGAACGCCTGTTGTCGGGGCCGCCGCCGGGAAGCCCGGTGGCTCACTGCGAGCCCCGGAACTGCGGGCCCTCCACGATCAGTCCGGACACCAGTGCGCCCGACATGCCCGCGTGCGGCAGCCCGCCGCCCGGGTGCGACCAGCCGCCGACGGTGAACAGCCCTTGCAGGCCTGTGGAGTTGGCGGGATGCAGCAGCCGACCCCCGGCCGCGGCCAGTGCCGGCGCCGGGACCGCCCCGCCCGCCGCACCGGTCTCCCGCGCGATGTCGGCGGGGGTGCGCACCTCGCGCCACAGGACGCGCTCGCGCAGACCGGGGACGGCTCGCTCGGCGGCCGCGACCAGCGCGTCCACGTGTGCCTCCTGAATCTCCGTGCCCGCGGGCACCACCGCACCGAGCGTGACCGCCTCGTGGGCGCCGTCCGGGACCAGGGCAGGGTCGTCGGGCCGCAGAACCGTCACCGTCGGCCGCGCGGGCACTGACGGCGCCGTACCGAAGAGGCTCTCCAACTCGCCGTCACGGTCCACCGAGTGCGCCACCGTCCGGTGCGCGGTCCCCTCCGGCCGGGCGCCGCGCAGCGCGAGCAGTACGGTCAGCCGGCTCGGCAGGCCCTGCTGGGGCGCGACCTCGCCGTCCGCGCGGGCGGGCAGACCGCCGATGCTGCCGGGGGCGACCACGAAGTCCGCCTCCCGCACCTCGCCGTCGGCGAGTTCCACGCCCACCGCCCGGCCGTCCTTCTCCAGGATCCGGGTGACCTCGGCGCCGAGGACGAACTCCACCCGGCGGGCCAGGCACCGCTCGTAAACCGCGCGGGCCAGCTCGCGCATCCCCCCGCGCACGTACCAGGTGCCGAAGGCGTGCTCCATGTACGGCAGCACGGCCGCGCTCGCCGGGGTGACCCGCGGGTCCAGGCCGTACGTGAGCGCGTGGTCCTCGAGCAGCGCGGTGAGCCGGGGGTCACGCAGCTCCCAGGCGCCGACCTCGGCGAGGGTGCCCGCCCGACGGGTGCGCAGCAGGCGCTTGTGCGGGACCGCCGGGTAGGGCTCGCGGGCGGCCAGCACCGACCAGTCGTCCCACAGGGGCTCCTCCAGGAGCGGACGGCGGGTGCGGTCCCAGGCCTCGCGGGCCCGGACCAGGAAGTCGCCCCAGCGCTGCCCGGCCGGCGCCCCGAGCGCCGCGTCCAGCGCCGCGACGACCCCCGCGCGCGAGGCGTTCGGCAGCGCCACCTCGGTGCCGTCCGCGAAGACGTGCCGTGCGGACGGATCGACCTGGACCAGCTCGACGCAGGCCTCCAGCGGCTCCTTGCCGGTCTTGACGAAGAGGTCACGGTAGACGGCGGGAAGGGGCAGCAGACCGGGACCGGTGTCGAAACCGAACCCGTCCCGCTCGAAGCGGCGCACCGCTCCGCCGTACGTCTGCGTACGCTCGTACACCGTCACCCGGTGGCCCGCGACGGCCAGCCGGGCGGCCGCCGTCAGCGCGCCCATCCCGGCGCCGATCACCGCAATCCCTGCCATGCCTGCGACTTTATCGGCCGCCACCGACAGTCACGCCGTCAGCCCGGTGGCGGCGGCCACGGGAGCCGGGCGAGGCGGCGTTCCTCCCGCCGCTGCGCCCTGCGCCGCAGGAACCGGCGGATCCGCGAGACGAGGAGGAAGAGCACCGCCAGACCTGCCAGCAGCAGCGCCCCCGCGATGATCGCGGCCGCTTCCGGGTGGAACATCGCGAACGTCACGATTCCGGCGACCCCGAGATCCTCGGCCAGGCTCACGATCACGTTGCTGAACGGCTCCGGCGAGGAGTTCACCGCCATCCGGGTGCCGGCCTTGACGGCGTGGCTGGCCAGCGCCGTCGAACCGCCGAGCAGGCCGGCCGCCGCGTCGGAGAGCGAACCGCTCTGCCCGGCGAGCACCGCCCCGACCCAGGCTCCCGCCGCCGGCCGGACGACCGTGTGCACGGAGTCCCACGCCGAGTCCACGTAGGGGATCTTGTCGGCGACCGCCTCGCACAGGAACAGGAGGCCGGCGGCGATGAGCACCTCGGGCCGCTGGAGCGTCTCGGGGACGTCCTCGCTCAGCCCGGTCGCGCCGAACACGCCGAGCAGCAGCACCACCGCGTAGGCGTTGATGCCGCTGGCCCAGCCGCTGGTGAACACAAGGGGGAGTACGGACACGGACGCGATCGTAACCAGTCGGCCGCGCGGCGTCCTGGGGATGAGTGCGCAGAGCTGAGTACGCGTACCTAGTGAGTGAGTTGAGTACGCGCGCGGATGGGGGCGGACCTGCGCGAACGAGACAGTGGTGGCACGGAAAGAGGCGCGGCTCCGGCACCGGCGACACGGGGCGCCGGAACGGAGCGGCCCTCGATCCGCTCCTTCCGCCGGCCGGTTCGGCGGGAGTGAGGCGCGGGGGGCACCCCGGGGGAACGACCGCACGGGGGAACAACGGGGGAGGGAACGGGGGAACGGGGGAGCACGAGGAAGCGCCGGTTCGAGGCGGCCCACGGGGGACGGGGCCACCGCGGACCGGCGCTTTCGTGTGCCCACGCGCGCGTGGCGCGGTTCGGACCCGCACCACGCGCGCGTGGGCTACCGGTGACCGCTCACCCGTCCCTGGAGCAGCCGGGACAGCGCCGAGTGGACGTCGTCCAAGGAGCGCTCCGGCTGGAAGGCCTGCCAGTCCAGCGCGGCCACCAGCACCATGCCCACCAGGGCGGCCGCCGTCAGCGGGACGTCGATCTCGTCGCTGAACTCGCCGTTCTCGACGCCCTCGCGCAGCACCCCCTCGACGACGGCCACCGCCTCCTGCCGGACCACCATGAGGGTGGACTGCCAGGCACGGTTGGTGCGCCACAGCTCGGCCACGTAGAGCTGGGTGAAGGACGGGTAGCGGTCGATGAAGACGAGGCCCGCGCGGACCATCGCGTCCAGGGCGTCGACCTTGCTGCCGCCGTCCCGCGCGGTGCGCTCGGCCGCCTCCCGCAGCGAGGCGGTGAGGAGGCCCACGCCGTGCCTCAGCAGTTCCTCGAAGAGGACCGACTTGCTCGCGAAGTTGTAGTAGACCGTGCCTTTCGCGACGCCGGCCCGTTCGGCGATCTCGTCGACGGTCGTCGCGGAGAAGCCCTGCTCGGCGATGAGCGTGACGGCTGCCTCGTAGAGCTTCTGCCGGGTGGCCTCGCGGCGGGTGCTGCCGCCCGGGGTGGTGCTGCTTTCCATGGTCCTGATTGTCACAGGAACCCGGCCTGCCGGACGCCGGATCCTCACAGGCTCAGCTCCGGGTGCAGCCGGTCCAGTGTCCACACCTGGCGGCGGCGCGCCGACAGGGCGGTCAGCGCGAGGGCTCCCGCGGTGAAGGCGACGAGCACCACGCACGCGTGCCACACCGGTGTCAGGCCGCCGCCCGTGATGAGCCTCCTGAGCGCGTCGACGACGTGACTCATCGGCAGGTAGGGGTGGATCGCGTTGAAGAAGCCGGGGCTGGTCTGCACCGGATAGGTGCCGCCCGCCGACGTCAACTGCAGCATGAGCAGGGCGAGTACGAGGATCCGGCCCGCTGCCCCGAAGCGCGCGTTGAGCCACTGCACGAGGGCCGCGAAGCACGCCGTCACCAGGAACAGGAAGCCCACCGTGCCGGCCGCCCGCGCCATCTCCAGGCCGATCGCCCAGTGCAGCACGGCCATCAGGGCCGTCGTCTGGAGCACCCCGATCGCGACCACCGGCAGCCAGCCCGCCAGCGCGATCCGCCACGCCGGGGCGCCCGCGGCGAGCGCGCGCCGGTTCATCGGCGCGATCAGCATGTACGCCACCATCGCGCCCACCCACAGCGACAGCGGGATGAAGTACGGGGCGAAGCCGGTGCCGTAGTTGGGCGCCTTGTGCAGGTCCTTGGAGGCGAGCTGCACCGGGTCGGCCATGACGGCGGTGCGCGCGTCGCGCTGCTGCGTGTCGTAGTCGGGGATCTGTTCGGCGCCGTCGTGCAGGCCGTCGGCGAGCTTTCCGGAGCCGTCGGAGAGCTTGAAGATGCCGCCGTTGAGGTCCTGGGCGCCCGTTTCGAGCTTGGTGACGCCCTCGTCGAGGTCGACCGACCCCGTCTTGGCCGTGCCGAGCCCGGTGTGCAGCTTCTTGGCTCCCTTGGCGACCTTCGCGGCGCCCGTGTTGAGTGCGTTGACCTTGGTCACGGCGTCGTCGAGGTCCTCGGAGAGGTGCGGGGCGCTGTCGGCGAGCGACTGCGCCTGCTTCTGGAGGGTGGCGAGGTTCGTGCGGAGCGTCTTCAGGTCGCCGTCCTGGTCGGCGATCAGCGTGTTGAGGTCGTCGGCGACCTTCGCCACGTCGGCGGCCGCGTCCTTGGCCTTCTTCAGGTCGGCGCACGCCGGGTCGGGCAGGACCGGCGTCTCGCAGCGCGCCTTGTGGACGGCGGCGAGGGTGTCCGAGCCCGTGTGGGCGCCCTCGGCGGCGGTCGGCGCCAGCTTCACCAGGGTGGCGAGGTTGTCGCGGATCACCTTGGCCGAGTCGGCGACCAGTTGGGCGGTGTCCCCGATGGTCTTCTCGTTGTCCTTGACGAAGGGCCCCAGCGTGTCGGCGACCCCGTTGACCTTGTCGGCGAGCGTCTGGGTGCCGTCCGCGACCTTCTGCGAACCGTCCTCCAGGTCGTCGGCGCCCTTGTCGAGCTTCTTCAGGCCCTTCGCCAGCTTGCCGCTGCCGTCCTTGGCGTCGCTCAGCCCGTCGGCGAGGTCCTTGGAGCCCTTCTCGGCCTTCCCGATGCCGCCGGTGAGGTCGTCGGCCCCGTCGGCGGCCTTCGCGGTCGCCCCGTGGATGTCGGAGAAGGAGACGAAGATCTTGTCCAGGAAGGACCGTGAGGTCTTCGTGGACGCGGCCGTGCGCACCTCGCTGAAGACCGTTCGCGAGATCTGTCCGACGATGTAGTTGTTGGCGTCGTTGGTGCGCACCTGGAGGGCGCTCGTCTCGGGCGAGTCGCCCGCGCTGGAGGCGATCCGCCCGCTGAAGTCGGCCGGCATGGTCAGCGACAGGTAGTACCTGCCGTCCTCCACGCCCGCGCTCGCCTCGGCGGCACTCACCTCGTGCCAGTCGAAGACCTCGCTGTCGCGCAGGCCCTTGGTGATGTCGTCCCCGGCGGTGATCCTCTTGCCGTCGGCGGTGGCGCCCTTGTCGTCGTTCACGAGGGCCACGGGAATGCGGTCCAGGCGCCCGTACGGGTCCCAGAAGGACCACAGGTACAGCGCGCCGTACAGCAGGGGCAGCAGCAGGAGCGCGACGAGGGCGGCCCGGGGAAGTCTGCCCCGGCCGAAGCGCCGCAGCTCAAGCGCGGCCAGTCTCGGCGATCGCATCCGTCTTCTCCTCTTCCTGTTCGGACCCGGTGGGCTCGGTGGACCCGGTGGGCTCACCGGACTCGGTGGGCCTGGCTGTCGTTCGGGCGGGTTCGGCGGCGGGTTCGTCGGAGGAGTCGATGCCGTCCTCTTGGCCACGGGCCTCGACGGCGTCCTCCCGGTCAGGGGCCTCGTCGGCCTCCTCCCGGTCGAGCGGGGCGGCCTGCGGGCCGGTGGAGACCGTGACCGTGCCCTCGGGGGCCTCGCCGCACACGGCGAGGACGGTCGTCCCCGCCTCGGTGAGGGATCCGAGCAGCGCCCAGACCTCCCCCCGCTCGGCGTCCGTCAGCTTCAGGTCGATGTCGTCGACACCGAGCAGCCCGGGGCGTCCGATGAGCGCCAGCGCCACGGACAGCCGCAGTGCTTCGAGGCGCTCCAGATCTCGGACGGCGGTCCGTGAACCCTTGGGCAGGGCCTCCCGGTCGAGCCCGGCGGCGGCGAGCGCGGTGTCGATCCGCAGCCCCACCTCGGCCGCCCGCTCCGCGCGTGGTCGCAGCAACTCCCGTACGGGGCCGCCGAACCGCCGCTCCAGCAGCGCCCGTTCGCGCAGGTGCTCCCCGACGGTCAGGGCCGGGTCGAGGTCGGTGACGCCGGCGACGTGCGCGAGCGCGCTGACGCGCCGCACGGCGGCCAGTTGCTTCGGCAGCCGTGCCCCGCCCACGGTCGCCGTCCCCTCGGTGGCCTTCATCCGCCCGGTGAGGGCGAGCAGCAGACTGGTCCGCCCGGAGCCGGACGGCCCCTCGACGGCGATCAACGAGCCCGGCTCCGCGTCGAGGCCGATGCCCCGGAACGCCCATCCGCGAGGGCCTCGGAGCCCGAAGCCGTCGGCGGTGACACCGACTCCGTCCACAGGTCCCCCTGATTGACGACTATTTGAACTGACTGGTCAGTGCAAAAACTAGCCCGAACCTTCGATCGAAGCAAAAGCCCAGGTCAGAACGGATTGTCAGTGCCATACCCCACGATGGGCACATACGGCAACCCGTATCAGGGCGTGCCGTCACACAGACGACAGGAGGTTCGTCATGGCCACCTACCACGCAGCCGCCGCAAACCGGCGCCGCGCCGCCGGCCCTGCCCCCTCACTGAACGGCCCGGCGAGCGATGTGCACCCCGTGCTGCGCCGCACCACGGCCCCGCCCGCCGCCCTCGACCTGCTCGCCCAGGCCCGCGCCGGGCTGGACGAGGCGGCCGTCCTCGAAACCCCCAACGAGCGCTACGCCACGGCGCATCTGGCGGCCCTGCGCACCGCGGCGGCCGTGCTCGCCGCCCGGGGCCGCCCGGATCCCGCCCCGCGCCGCCGGGCCCGCATCCGGAGCGCCTGGGAAGTGCTCCCCGAGATAGCGCCCGAACTCACCGAGTGGAGCGCGCTGTTCGCCTCCGGGGCCCGGCGCCGTGCCCGGGCCGAGGCCGGCATCCAGGGCGCGGCCACCCGCCGGGACGCCGACGACCTGATTCGCGACGTGGCGATGTTCCTCCGCCTCGTCGAACGCATGCTGGTGCTCCAGCCGGTCCTCCCGCAGCCGCGCCAGGAGGGCGACGACCCGGACGGCTCCGGTGCGGGGCGCGACCTGCCGGACGCGGGCTGACATGCCCGCCGCCGGGGCGTACCACCGTGACCGGGCGAAGGCGCCGGAGGCAATAGGGTGGAAGACGCCTGAAGCCTTCCCTCGGCCCACCCCGCCCCGCCCGCGCACCGGGCCGGGTCGGATCGGGCCGGGAAGGCAGCCCGTTCGCTCCGCCGCGCAAGAGGCGGTGCCGCGCCGAGGAGTCAACTGCCGTGTCGGACCCGATGCGCCCGCCCGTCTCCCACCCCAGCCCGCACCCGACGCCGCTACGCTCCGACCCCCCTCGGCCCCGCGCCGCCCTCCGTACGGCCGTGGTCTGGGAGGTCCTTCAGGACGCCCTCGAGCGCCGGGTCAAGACGACCGGGCGTGAGTCGCTCGACGTCCTCGACACCGGCGGCGGCAGCGGGAACTTCGCGGTGCCCGTCGCCCTCCTCGGGCACCGGGTCACCGTCGTCGACCCCAGCCCCAACGCGCTGTTCGCCCTGGAGCGCCGCACCGCCGAGGCCGGCGTCGCCGACCGCGTGAAGGGCGTCCAGGGCGACGCCCACGGGCTCTTCGACGTGGTCGAGCGGGGCGGCTACGACGCGGTCCTGTGCCACGGCGTCCTGGAGTACGTGGACGACCCGGCCGAGGGCGTCCGCAACGTGGTGGCCGCGCTGCGTTCCGGCGGCGTCCTCAGCCTGCTCGCCGCCGGCCTCGGCGGAGCCGTGCTCGCGCGTGCCCTCGCCGGCCGCTTCAAGGAGGCCCGGCAGGCCCTCACTGGCCCGGACGGCCGCTGGGGCGAGGGCGACCCGGTGCCGCGCCGCTTCACGGCCGAGCAGCTCACCGCCCTGGTCGAGGGCGCGGGCCTGCGGGTCGGGTCGGTGCACGGGGTGCGGGTCTTCGCCGACCTCGTCCCCGGTGTGCTCGTGGACACCGAGCCCGGTGCCATGGAAGCCCTGCTGAAGCTCGAGGAGGCCGCCGCCGAACTCGCCGCCTTCCACTCCGTGGCGACCCAGCTTCATGTGCTGGGGGAGACGCAGGGGGCCGACGGGAGCTGAGCGCCTCCTGGGGCGCACCGCTGATCAGGGCCTTGGCAGCGCATGGAGTACGCCACAGGCCCCCCGTTCGGGCGCAGTGCGCCGTATGATCGAGGGAGACCGCCCGGCATGACGGGTCGGCTCCTGGGGAATGGAAACCTCAGCGGGCCGGGACGTCCATGACGGGCTCCGGTTGGCCAATTGGCGTAGAGGGGCGGGTTTCACGGGGGCGATTCCCTGCCTATCCTGAAGGGACCCCCCGGGTCGCCCCGGCGACTGCACGATGAGGAGGACTCCGTGCCGCTCTCGGAGCACGAGCAGCGCATGCTCGAGCAGATGGAGCGAGCGCTGTACGCCGAAGATCCCAAGTTCGCGTCGGCGCTCGAGGGAAGCGGGCTGCGTACGTACACCCGGCGGCGGGTCTACCAGGCGGTCGCAGGCTTCCTCGTGGGTATCGCGCTCCTCATGGCCGGTATGGTCGCCAAGCAGGTCTGGCTGAGCGTGGTGGGCTTCCTCGTCATGCTGGGCTGCGCGGTTCTCGCCGTGACCGGCTGGCGCAAGGCACCCAAGCCGGGCGAGCAACCCGCGGCAGGCGCCGCAGGAGCCCCGGGTACCCCGCACAGTCGTGGTCAGGGTCGGCAGAAGCGCTCCATGATGGACCGGATCGAGCAGCGCTGGCAGCGCCGCCGTGACGAGCAGGGCGGTCACTGACCGCAGCACCACCCCCATGCGAAGAAACGTTGAGGGGGCGACCACCCGGCCGGGTGGTCGCCCCCTCAACGTTTCGGTTTCGCCGTCCCGGCCGCGCGCTTCCCCGGCTCGTGCAGAGCCACTGCAGGCCGCGCAAGCCGTGCGAGCCCTGCGGACCCCTGCGTGGCCGGTGCTCGGCACGGACCGGCCGGTGCTCGGCACGGACCGGCCGGTGCTCGGCACGGGCTCGGCACGGACTCGGGCCTGGCTTGCGCGGGGCTCGGGCCGAGCTCGGGCCCACCCGGACGCCGGCTCGGCCCTTTCTCAGCCGCTCTGCTCCTGGCTCTGCGGCCCGGACGGACGGCGCACGAGAGTCGCCAGACGGGCTGCCCAGGACGCCTTGAGTGCCGTCCAGCGGTCGTTGAGGTCCCAGACCGCGCGGATGGCCGAACGCGGTGCCACGACGGCACGCACGCGCGTGGTCCAGCCGACCCGCTCGCGCAGGGCCCCCCGCACCTTGCGCACCTCGTCGGCCAGGCCGCCCTCGGCCCTGGGCTCCGGAGCGAACAGCACCTGCTCCACGGCGCCGGCGACCCGGTGCACCGAACGGCCCACCGTCTCGTCCAGCTCCCCGATCCGGACGATCCGCGCGGCCGCTCGCCGCGGGGTCAGCGCGTCGTCCGGCTCGATGCCGTAGTCCCAGGCCGAGTCGGTGAGCTCGCGCCACACCGCCAGCACATGCTCGACGGCCGCCTCGCCGGCCTCCTGCGGCGGCACGTCCAGCAGCACCGCCGGACCGGGGTCGCCCGGCTGCCGGCCGTCCCCGCCCGCACGGCCGTCCTTGCGCCCGCCCGGAGGTGCCCCGGCGGGCGAGGAGGCGGAGTGCTGGGCGGACGCCAGCCGCACCGCACGTCGTCTCAGCCGCCACAGCATCGGCAGCAGCGGCAGGGCGAGCCCCGCCGCCCCCAGCAGTGTCCAGCCGGCGACCTCGTACCAGGGGGTACCGCCGCCGTCCTGCTCCGTCGGGTCCAGCGGCAGCGCGGCGGCGCAGCCCTCGATCTTCTTGTCCTGGGCCGAGCAGCTGGTGCTCGCCGACGGCTCGGTCGAGGGCGCCGCGTCCGCCGAACGGGAGGCCTGCGGCAGGTCGGGAACGGCCTCGCCCGAACTGTCCGGCAGCGTGTACGTGGGCGTCGTGCCCCGGGTCGGGGTCGGCTCGAAACGGGTCCAGCCGACGCCCTCGAAGTACAGCTCCGGCCAGGCGTGCGCGTCCTTCAGGCCCACCGCCAACGAACCGTCCGCCTGCGGGGAACCCGGCGCGAATCCCACCGCGACCCGCGCCGGTATGCCCAGCGTGCGGGCCATCGCCGCCATCGCGAACGAGAAGTGGACGCAGAAGCCCTGCTTGTCCTTCAGGAAGCGGGCGATCGCGTTGGGGCCGCTGCCGACCTCGACCTCGGTGTCGTACTCGAAGCCGCCCGTCACCGCGAAGTAGTCCTGGAGCGCGACCGCCTTCTCGTAGTCGCTGGTGGCGCCCTTGGTGATCTCCCGGGCCTGCCGCGCCACCACCGCGGGCAGGGAGTCCGGGACCTTGGTGTAGGTGCTCTTCACGGAGCCGGGCGCCTCGGGCGCCGAGGCCAGCTGCTCCGCCGTCGGCTGCACATCGAGGCTCGTCACCTGGTACGTCTTGCCGCTGGTCTTCTGGCCGTGGTCGCCGACCAGGGTCATGCCGACCGGCTCGTACCGCCAGTTGCCCTTGATCTGCACGCTGCTCGGCGGGTACGGCATCGGCAGCCAGTCCTGGCCGTAACCGGCGGCGGCCGCGATCCGGGTCGTGACCTCCGTGCGCTTGACGTCCTGACCCAGACCGGTGGGTGAGGGGAACTCGTCCGGTACGGCGATGATGTGACGCTTCGCCGGCTTCCACGTCGTGCCGTCGAAGTCGTCCAGCGACACGATCCGCAGGTACATGTCCGAGATGTTGCTGGTGGTGGTCCGCAGGGTCAGGACCGTGCGGTCCTCGTCCACGTTCAGGCTGTCGCGCAGCGACACCAGCGGGTTGACCGCGGAGATCGTGCCCCCGCTGCCGTTGCCCGCGCCGACGCCGGTGCCCGCCCCGTCCAGCAGGCCGCCCTGTATCGCCGGCAGCGGCAGGAGCGGCACCACGAGGGCGACACCCAGCGCGGCCATGCCGATGCGGCGGCCGGTGCGCACCGGGGCCACCGGGCCGGACTGTGCGCCCGGACCGCGCGGTGCCCCGCCGAAGACCCGGCCCCACTGCGAGAGCCGTTCCCGGCCCTCGGCGAGCAGCAGCATCAGATAGCCGGCCGCGGCGACCAGGAACCACAGCCAGTCGGTCACCCCGTCGGACAGGCCCGCGGCGACCGAGTACAGCGCCAGCAGCGGCAGGCCGGCCGGGGCGGCGTTGCGGTAGGTCACCGCGAGGGTGTCCACCGCCAGGCCGATCACCAGCACCCCGCCGATCACCATCAGCCGGATGCCGTCGGACAGCGGGGCCGGGATCGCGTACCGCCCCACGTCGTCGGTGCCCGTCTGGAGCAGGTCACCGAAATGGCGGAAGGCCTCCGGGCCGGGGATCAGGCCGGCGAGGGCGTGCTCCCGGGCGAAGAGCAGGGTCAGCAGGACCAGCGTGACCAGGGTCTGGGCGGCCACGGTCAGCGGCCGGGCCAGCGGCACCCGCCGGGTCGCCGCGCCCACCCCGGACTGGATGGCCAGCAGGAACGCCGCCTGGAGGAGCCAGGTCGCCGGGGTGACAAGGGGCAGCAGGGCGCACGAGGCCATCAGCGTCGCCGCCGCCGAGCACAGCGTCAGTCGGGCCCGCCCGCTCATGACCATCCCTCCCCGCCGCTCGTCGTCATCACGCCCGCCCGCTCGCGGTCCGCCTGGCGCCACAGCTCGTTCAGCGGAGCGCCCCGCGGCACGCTGAGGGCCGTCCAGCCCGCCTCGCGCAGCATCCGCAGCCGCTCCTCCTGCCTGTTCATCGGATCGGAAGCGCCGTTCGGTTCACGCGCCCAGCTGTCGCCGTCCAGCAGGAAGGCGACCGCGCCTCCGCTGCGCTGGCGCATCTTCGCGGCCACCGCCGCCTGCTCCTCGTCGAGATCGCCGAGGAAGGCCACCAGCAGTCCCTCGTTGCCGCCGCGCAGCACGTCGTAGGCCCGGGACAGGCCCGTGCCGTCGGAGTGGTCGACCACCGCCAGGGTGTCCATCATCAGCCCGGCAGCGTCCGCCGACTCCTGGCTCGCGCCGGCGAACCCGTCGGAGCCCTCACCGGGCACCGAGTTGCCCGTGTCCGTCAGCAGCCGCACCGAGAAGCCCCGCTCCAGCATGTGCACCAGCACGGACGCGGCGCCCGAGACCGCCCATTCGAAGGCGGAGTCCGGGCCCGCGCCCTGGTAGGAGAGGCCCCGGGTGTCCAGCAGCACCGTGCAGCGTGAGCGTTGCGGCTGCTCCTCGCGGCGCACCATCAGCTCGCCGTAGCGGGCGGTCAGACGCCAGTGCACCCGGCGCAGGTCGTCGCCGTAGCGGTAGCCGCGCGGGATCACGTCGTCCTCGCCGGCCAGCGCCAGCGCGCGCAGCCGTCCGTCGCCGTACCCCTTGGCCTCGCCGCTCAGGCGGACCGGGGGGAGTGGCTCCACGCGCGGGATCACGGTCAGCGTGTCGTAGGTGGAGAAGGCCCTGGTGAGTTCGCACATGCCGAAGGGATCGCTCAGGCGCAGTTGCAGCGGGCCCAGCGGGTAGCGGCCGCGCAGGTCGGAGCGGACCCGGTAGGACACCTCGCGGCGGCCGCCCGCCTCGACCCGGTCCAGGACGAACCGGGGACGCGGACCGAGCACGTACGGCACCCGGTCCTGGAGCATCAGCAGGCCGGTGGGCAGCCGCGAGACGTTGTCCATCCGCAGGTGGACCCGTGCCTCGCTGCCGGCGGGCACCCGCGCGGGAGAGAGCCGACGGCTGCCGGCGACCCGGTAGCGGGTGCGGTAGACGACGGCCGCGCAGATCAGCGGCAGCGCGGCCAGCAGCAACCCGACCCGCAGCAGGTCGGGCTGTCCGAGCACATAGGCGCAGATGGCGGCCGCGATGCCGGCGGCGAGGAAGGAGCGGCCGCGGGTGGTCAGACCGGCCAGGGCCGTGCGTGCGCCGCCCTTCTCGCCCTTCTCCCCGTGGCCCGTGGACGGCTGCCCGGTGCCCCCGGCGGTCATCACAGCCTCCGCGACTGCTGCTGGCCGTACGCCTGTGTGCCGTGGCCGAGTCCGTAACCGTGCTGCTGGGGGCCCGCGGGCACCGAGGTGCGCTGGATGATCTCCTCGACGACCTGCTCCGCCGTGCGGCGGTTCAGCTGCGCCTGCGCGGTGGGCAGCAGACGGTGGGCCAGGACGGCCACGGCGAGGTTCTGCACGTCGTCCGGGAGCGCGTAGTCCCGGCCGCTGAGGGCGGCGGTCGCCTTGGCCGCGCGCACCAGGTGCAGCGTCGCGCGCGGGGAGGCGCCGAGTCTGAGGTCCGGATGGGTGCGCGTGGCGGAGACCAGGTCGACCGCGTAACGGCGGACCGAGTCGGCGACGTGGACACCGCGGACGGCGTCGATCAGCTTCACGATCTCGTGGGCGTGCGCGACCGGCTGCAGGTCGTCCAGCGGGCTGACCCCGCCGTGGACGTCGAGCATCTGGAGCTCGGCCTCCGGGCTCGGGTAGCCGATGGAGACACGGGCCATGAAACGGTCGCGCTGGGCCTCGGGCAGCGGGTAGGTGCCCTCCATCTCGACCGGGTTCTGGGTGGCCACCACCATGAAGGGACTGGGCAGCTCGTACGTCGTCCCGTCGATGGTGACCTGGCGCTCCTCCAGCGACTCCAGGAGCGCCGACTGCGTCTTGGGCGAGGCGCGGTTGATCTCGTCGCCGATCACGATCTGCGAGAAGATCGCGCCCGGCTTGAACTCGAATTCCCGGCGCTGCTGGTCCCAGATGGACACCCCGGTGATGTCCGAGGGCAGCAGGTCGGGCGTGAACTGGATACGGCGGACCGAGCAGTCGATGGACTTCGCCAGCGCCTTGGCCAGCATCGTCTTGCCGACGCCCGGCACGTCCTCGATCAGCAGATGCCCCTCGGCGAGGAGCACGGTCAGCGAAAGCCGTACGACCTCGGGCTTGCCCTCGATCACTCCCTCCACCGAACTGCGGACACGCTCCACAGTGGCGGTCAGATCTGTGAGGCTCGCTCGCTCGTCATAGGTCGTCACCCGGCCCTCCTCGGCCCAAACTTTCTCCGGGCCGACGCTCTGTGCGGCAAACCGGCCCACCCCGAATCACGGACGCCGTGCACGAACTGCTCAGCGTGACGTCACACCCGCATTCTTGCTGCCGTTACCGATTCGTGTCACTCGCCTGTGGACAACTGTCCGCGTTATGTCGGTGTTATGACTATTTGGGCGTCCGAGGTGCGGAAATCAACAGCGAAACGACAGCGAACGACGGCGTCCGTGAACGGTCGCACAGGGTCGCGGGCGCGCTTACGCGGGGTCGATCTCGCGCAGCAGGCCCGTCTTCACGTCGAACACGAAGCCGCGCACGTCGTCGGTGTGCAGCAGGAACGGGGAGGTGCGCACCCGCTGCATCGACTGCCGTACATCCTGGTCGACGTCCCTGAAGGCCTCCACCGCCCAGGCCGGACGCTGGCCGACCTCCATCTCCAGCTCGCTGCGGAAGTCCTCGGTGATCGCCTCGAGGCCGCAGCCGGTGTGGTGGATGAGGACGACGCTGCGCGTGCCCAGCTTGCGCTGGCTGATGGTGAGCGAGCGGATCACGTCGTCGGTGACCACGCCGCCGGCGTTGCGGATCGTGTGGCAGTCGCCGAGCTCGAGGCCGAGCGCCGCGTGTAGGTCGAGGCGGGCGTCCATACAGGCCACGACCGCGACATGCAGAACGGGGCGGGCGTCCATGCCGGGGTCGGAGAAGGCGGCCGCGTACCGCTCGTTCGCCTCGACGAGGCGGTCGGTGACGGTGTCGTCGGATATGGCGCCTTCGGGCCGTGCGGGAACCGATGCAGAAGTCGTCATACCGATGACGGTACTGGTCACGTGCGTTCTGGGCCTGCTGTGAGAACGGAAAAAGAGTGTCATCACGTGCTCTTTGTGAGGTAAGCCACAGAGGAGGCGGGGAGGGGGATCCCGTCGGGCCGCGCCGCGCAGGCCGGTTGATTGACCGCGAGACACCGTGGACTAAAGTGACGCGAAGCGGGAGGCGACGATCTCCCTGCTGGACTGAACCCCGTGAGACCCCGGCCCGGCCGCCGGAGATCTCCCCGCGGCGCCGGCAGGCCTTCCCTTCCTCAGGGGGCGGGGACCCGGCGATGCGTACACCCGCCGGATCTGAGAGGGCCCCTTGAGTCACAGTCGACACGTCCCGGTGATGCTCCAGCGGTGCCTGGACCTGTTGGCCCCCGCCCTCCAGCGGCCGGGATCGGTGGTGGTCGACTGCACGCTCGGCCTCGGCGGCCACAGCGAGGCCCTGCTGACGCAGTTCCCCGAGGTCCGGCTCGTCGCCCTCGACCGCGACAAGGAGGCGCTGCGCCTGTCCGGTGAGCGCCTCGCCCCGTTCGGCGACCGCGCCACCCTCGTGCACGCCGTCTACGACGAACTGCCCGACGTACTGGACCGGCTCGGCATCGCGCGCGTGCAGGGCGTCCTGTTCGACCTCGGCGTCTCCTCCATGCAACTCGACGAGGCCGACCGCGGCTTCGCCTACGCCCAGGACGCCCCGCTCGACATGCGGATGGACCAGACGACCGGCGTCAGCGCGGCCGAGGTCCTCAACACGTACCCGCCCGGTGAACTGGTGCGGATCCTGCGGGCGTACGGCGAGGAGAAGCAGGCCAAGCGGATCGTCTCCGCTGTGGTGCGCGAGCGCGACAAGGAGCCGTTCACCAACAGCGCGCGGCTCGTGGAGCTGATCCGCAACGCCCTTCCCCAGGCCGCCAAGCGCACCGGCGGCAACCCCGCCAAGCGCACCTTCCAGGCGCTGCGCATCGAGGTCAACGGCGAACTCTCCGTCCTGGAGCGGGCGATCCCGGCGGCGGTGGAGGCGATCGACGTGGGCGGGCGGATCGCCGTCCTGTCGTACCAATCGCTCGAAGACCGGCTCGTGAAGCAGGTGTTCGCGGCCGGTGCCGCCAACACCGCGCCACCCGGGCTGCCGGTCGTCCCCGAGCGCTACCAGCCCCGGCTCAAGCTGCTCACCCGCGGTGCCGAACTTCCCACCGAGGAAGAGATCGCCGAGAACCGGCGTGCCACCCCGGCGCGCCTGCGCGGGGCCGAGCGAATCAGGGAGTCCATCGAATGACGGGCGTGAGCCGAGGGTTCGGAATTCCGACCCGGGGGAGGCCGAGTGAGTAGGAAACCCGAACTGAAGGGGAGGGCCGCCCGGCTCGCGCGGCTCTTCCCGGCCGGCCCGCGGCAGGCGGCCCGCACCCCGTTCGTCCTCCTCGTCGTCCTTCTCCTGGGCGGCGGTCTCATCGGACTGCTCGTGCTGAACTCCGCGCTCAGCGAGGGCTCGTTCAAGATGGACGATCTCCAGAAGGACACCAAGAGCCTCACCGACGAGGAGCAGGCGCTCCAGCGGGACATCGACTCCTACTCCGCCCCCGACGCCCTCCAGCGCCGCGCGCGCGAACTCGGCATGGTCCCCGGCGGAGACCCGGCCTTCCTGAACCCCGACGGCACCGTGAAGGGCGTCCCCTCGCCCGCCGCCCAGCAGTCCGTGCAGGAGGCTCCCGCCGCGGTACGGCCGCCGGAGGCCCTCCTGCTCTCCCAGACGATCGAGGCGCCGCCGTCCCCGGCGACATCCCCGCCGAGCACCCGTTCCGAGCCGACCGAGCCCCCGGCCCCGAGCGCCGCCCCGACCGAAGCCATCCCCGAGACCCCCGGCAGGTGACGGAAGTGTCCGACAGGGAACCGCCGCGCCGGCGCGTGCCCGGCCCCGCCCGGCCCTCCCGCCCCGTGTCCGCCCAGCGGCGGCCGGGCCCCGGCGCCCGTCCCGCCCGCCGCCCGACCGCACCCGCTCCGCGCCCCGCGGCGCAGCGTGCCATCCGGCTCGGCAGCCCCCGCCCGCGTCTGCGGATGGTCGGCCTCGCGCTGGCCCTGGTGCTGATCGCCTTCGTCGTCCGTCTGCTCCAGGTGCAGGCCGTCGACGCGAGCACCTATGCCGCCAAGGCCGAGCAGAACCGGTACGTCGGCCAGGTGCTGGCCGCCGAGCGGGGCGAGATCACCGACCGCGCCGGGGTGGCCTTCGCGACCAGCGTGGACGCCTACGACATCACGGCCGACCCCACGATGTTCACGCGCGCGCAGCTGAAGGTCGACGACGCCCCCGAGCAGGCGGCCGCCCTCCTGGCGCCGATCCTCGGCCAGGAGCAGTCCGCGCTCGTCAAGAAGCTGCGGCCGAAGGACGCGAGCCTGCGTTACGTCAAGCTGGCCGGCCGGCAGACCCCGCAGGTCTGGAAGCAGATCAAGGACCTGAGGTCCGCCCTGTCCACCAAGGCGGAGACGGACAAGTCCACCGTCAACGTCCTCGCCGGCGTCTTCTCCGTTCCCAGCAGCAAGCGCGTGTACCCCAACGGGAACCTCGCCGCCGGGATACTGGGCTGGGTCAACGCCGACGGCAAGGGCGGCGGCGGTGTCGAGCAGCAGCTGAACGCGACCCTGACCGGCAAGGACGGCAAGATCCGCTACGCCCAGTCCGGCGGTCGCCAGGTGCCCACCGTGGGCTCCACCGAGACCCCCGCGGTGCCCGGCTCCGACGTCGAGCTGACGATCGACCGCGACATCCAGTGGGCCGCGCAGAACGCCATCACCGAGCAGGTGGAGGAGTCCCGCGCGGACCGCGGCTACGTCATCGTCCAGGACAACCGCACCGGCGAGATCCTCGCCATGGCCAACTCGCCCGGCTTCGACCCGGGCGACCTCTCGCAGGCCAAGGCCGCGGACATGGGCAACGCCTCCGTCCAGGACGCCTACGAACCCGGCTCCACGGCCAAGGTCATGTCGATGGCCGCCGTGCTGGAGGAGAACGCCGCCACACCGCTGACGCATGTCACCGTGCCCAACCGGCTGCACCGCGGCGACCGGCTCTTCCAGGACGACATCGACCACGCCACCTGGTACCTCACGCTCAACGGCGTGCTCGCCAAGTCCAGCAACATCGGCACCATCCTGGCCACCGGCCAGCTCGGCAGGACGCAGGCCCAGGCCAACCAGGTGCTCTACTCGTACCTGCGCAAGTTCGGCATCGGCAGCCAGACCGGACTCGGCTTCCCCGGCGAGACGAAGGGCATCCTGGCCCAGCCCGGCAAGTGGTCGACCTCGCAGCAGTACACGATCCCCTTCGGCCAGGGCATGTCGCTCAACGCGCTCCAGGCGGCCTCGGTGTACTCGACGATCGCCAACGGCGGAGTCCGTGTGGAGCCCACCCTGGTGCGCGGCACCAAGGGCCCGGACGGACGCTTCACCCCCGCCGAGGCGCCCGCGAAGACCCGGGTCGTCAGCCAGAAGACGGCGAAGACCCTCGCCCAGATGCTGGAGTCGGTCGTGGACGACGAGGAGGGCACGGGCGCCAAGGCGCGGATCCCCGGCTACCGCGTCGCGGGCAAGACCGGTACCGCCAACCGGGTAGATCCGGCCACCGGCACCTACAAGGGGTACACCTCCTCGTTCGCCGGGTTCGCGCCCGCCGACAACCCCCGGGTCACCGTGTACTGCGCCATCCAGAACGCCACCAAGGGCAGCTACTTCGGCGGCCAGATCTGCGGTCCCGTCTTCAAAAAGGTCATGGAGTTCGCCCTGAAGACCCTCCAGATCCCACCGACCGGCGCCAAGGCCGCG
Source organism: Streptomyces sp. NBC_00016 (assembly GCF_045040885.1). Taxonomy (NCBI): domain Bacteria; kingdom Bacillati; phylum Actinomycetota; class Actinomycetes; order Kitasatosporales; family Streptomycetaceae; genus Streptomyces; species Streptomyces sp. NBC_00016. The sequence continues at coordinate 7,178,167 of NZ_CP108304.1, forward strand.
AGCCTCCCGGTCTCCTTCACTCCCTGACCGTCCCGCACCGCCCGCCTCCGACCCCCGCCCGTCACTGTTCAGCGCCGAGCAAGCCAGGAACCAGCCCGTGACCATGATCACTCCCGACCCCGGGACCCCCGCGCCGCCCGCATCACCGTCCGCGGCCCCGCCCTCGCTTCGCCCGCAGGCGGGTACGCCCGGTACGCTCACCGCCGTGCCACACGCTGATCAGTCCCAAAACCCCCAGAAGGGCGCTTCCGTGACATATCCGGGACCGCCGCGACCGGCCCAGGTCTCCGCAACACCCCTCGCGGAGCTGGCCGATCAGCTGGGTGCCGAGCAGCCGGGAAGCGCCGCCGTCGAGGTCACGGGCATCACCCACGACTCGCGCGCGGTCCGCCCCGGCGACCTGTACGCCGCTCTGCCGGGCGCCCGCCTGCACGGCGCCGACTTCGTCACCCAGGCCGCGGGCCTGGGCGCGGTCGCCGTCCTGACCGACCCCACCGGCGCGGAACGCGCCGCCGCGATCGGCCTGCCGGTCCTGGTGGTCGACGATCCGCGCGGACGGATGGGCGCACTGGCGGCCACGATCTACGGAGACCCGGGCCGCGACCTGCTCCAGATCGGCATCACCGGCACCTCCGGCAAGACCACCACCGCGTACCTCATGGAGGGCGGCCTCAAGCCGGTCAGGTCGACCGGACTGATCGGCACCGTCGAGACGCGCATCGGCGACGAGCGGATCAAGTCCGAGCGCACCACCCCCGAAGCCACCGACCTGCAGGCGCTGTTCGCGGTCATGCGCGAGCGCGGTGTCGAGGCGGTCGCCATGGAGGTTTCCAGCCACGCCCTGGTCCTCGGCCGGGTCGACGGCTGTGTCTTCGACGTCGCCGTCTTCAACAACCTCAGCCCGGAGCACATGGAGTTCCACTCCGGCATGGAGGACTACTTCCAGGCCAAGGCGCAGCTGTTCACCCGGAAACGCAGCAAACTCGGCGTGGTCAACTTCGACGACGAGTACGGCCGTCGGCTGATCCGGGAGGCGGAGGTCCCGGTCGTCAGCTTCTCGGCCGAGGGCGACCCGGACGCCGACTGGCGCGCGGTCGACGTCGAGATCGGTCCGCTGGACTCGACGTTCACCGTCCTCGGCCCGGACGGGGTGCGGGTCGCCGCCAGGGCGCCGCTGCCGGGTTCCTTCAACGTGGCGAACACCCTCGCCGCGATCGTCGCCCTCGCCGTCGCCGGCATCGACCCGCGGACCGCCGCCGACGGTGTCGCCGCGGTACCGGGCGTGCCGGGCCGGCTGGAGCGTGTGGACGCCGGGCAGCCCTACCTCGCGGTCGTCGACTACGCCCACAAGACGGACGCCGTCGAGTCGGTCCTGAAGGCCCTGCGCAAGGTCACCAAGGGCCGGCTGCACGTCGTCCTCGGCTGCGGCGGCGACCGGGACCGCACCAAGCGCGTCCCGATGGGCGCCGCGGTGGCCCGGCTCGCCGACACCGCCGTACTGACCTCCGACAACCCCCGCTCCGAGGACCCCCTCGCGATCCTCGCGACGATGCTCCAGGGCGCGGCGTCCGTGCCCGCGCACGAGCGCGGTGAGGTCCTGCTGTTCGAGGACCGGGCCGCCGCGATCGCCGCGGTCGTCGGCCGCGCGCACGCCGGGGACACCGTGCTGGTCGCGGGCAAGGGCCACGAGCAGGGCCAGGACATCGCCGGGGTGGTCCGTCCGTTCGACGACCGCCAGGTGCTTCGCGAAGCTATCCAGCAGACCCAGGGATGAACTTGTGATCGCCCTCTCCCTCGCCGAGATCGCAGCAGTCGTCGGCGGGCAGACCCACGACATACCGGATCCGTCCGCGGAAGTCACCGGACCGGTCGTCCGGGACTCCCGTGAGGTGGTGCCCGGCAGCCTCTTCGTCGCCTTCGTCGGCGAACGCGCGGACGGCCACGACTACGCGGCCCAGGTCGTCGAGGCGGGCGCGGCGGCCGTACTGGCCTCGCGCCCCGTCGGCGTCCCCGCGATCGTCGTGGACGACGTCCAGACGGCGCTGGGCGCCCTCGCCCGGCACGTCGTGCGGAAACTCGGCGCGACCCTCGTCGCGCTCACCGGCTCGGCCGGCAAGACCAGCACCAAGGACCTCATCGCACAGGTCCTGCGGCGCAAGGCGCCCACCGTCTTCACACCGGGATCGCTCAACAACGAGATCGGGCTGCCGCTGACCGCCCTGTCCGCGACCGAGGAGACGAAGTTCCTCGTGCTCGAGATGGGCGCCCGCGGGATCGGTCACATCCGCTACCTCGCCGATCTGACGCCCCCGAAGATCGGCCTCGTCCTCAACGTCGGCACCGCGCACATCGGCGAGTTCGGCGGTCGCGAACAGATCGCACAGGCAAAGGGCGAGCTCGTCGAGAGCCTGCCGCCGGCCGGTGAGGGCGGCGCCGCGATCCTCAACGCCGACGACCCGTTGGTACGGGCCATGGCCTCCCGTACGAAGGCGAAGGTGGTCTTTTTCGGAGAGTCCGGCGAAGCGGACGTACGGGCCGAGAACGTGCGACTCACGGACAGCGGACAGCCCTCGTTCAGCCTTCACACACCCTCCGGGTGCAGCGACGTGACCATGCGCCTGTACGGTGAGCACCACGTGTCGAACGCGCTCGCAGCGGCCGCCGTCGCCCATGAGCTGGGCATGTCCGCGGAAGAGATCGCCACCGCGCTCTCCGAGGCGGGCTCCCTCTCCCGCTGGCGGATGGAGGTCACCGAGCGCCCGGACGGCGTGACGATCGTCAACGACGCCTACAACGCGAACCCCGAGTCCATGCGAGCCGCTCTGCGCGCGCTCGCGGCCATGGGCAAGGGGGGCCGGACGTGGGCGGTGCTCGGCAAGATGGCCGAGCTCGGGGACGAGGCGCTCGCCGAGCACGACGCGGTCGGACGGCTCGCCGTCCGGCTCAATGTCGGCAAGCTCGTCGCGGTCGGGGGCAGGGAAGCCGCCTGGCTGCAACTGGGCGCATATAACGAGGGTTCGTGGGGTGAGGAGTCGGTGCACGTGTCCGACGCACAGGCGGCGGTCGACCTGTTGCGCAGCGAGTTGCGCCCGGGGGACGTCGTACTCGTGAAGGCGTCCCGTTCGGTCGGCCTCGAGAGCGTCGCGCAGGCGTTGCTCGCGACCGGCACCGAGGGTGAGGTCGCCGCCCGATGATGAATCAGATCCTGTTCGCGGGTGTGATCGGCCTCTTCCTGACGCTGGTCGGTACGCCGCTGCTGATCAAGCTGCTGGCGCGCAAGGGCTACGGCCAGTACATCCGCGACGACGGCCCGCGCGAGCACGCCAGCAAGCGCGGTACGCCGACGATGGGCGGCATCGCCTTCATCTTCGCGACGATCGCCGCGTACTTCCTGTCCAAGGTGATCACCGGCAAGCCCCCGACCTACTCGGGTCTGCTGGTGCTCGGCCTGATGACGGGCATGGGTCTGGTCGGCTTCCTCGACGACTACATCAAGATCGTCAAGCGGCGTTCGCTGGGTCTGCGGGCCAAGGCGAAGATGGCCGGCCAGCTGATCGTCGGTATCGCCTTCGCGGTGCTCTCGCTGCAGTTCTCCGACTCGCGCGGCAACACCCCGGCCTCCACGAAGCTGTCGTTCATCACGGACTTCGGCTGGACGATCGGCCCGGTGCTGTTCGTCGTCTGGGCGCTGTTCATGATCCTCGCGATGTCCAACGGCGTGAACCTGACGGACGGTCTGGACGGCCTCGCCACCGGCGCCTCCGTCCTCGTCTTCGGCGCCTACACCTTCATCGGTGTCTGGCAGTTCCAGGAGTCCTGCGCCAACGGCGAGACCCTGACCAACCCCAGCGCCTGTTACGAGGTACGCGATCCGCTGGACCTCGCGGTCATCGCGTCCGCACTGATGGGCGCCTGCCTCGGCTTCCTGTGGTGGAACACCTCGCCCGCCAAGATCTTCATGGGCGACACCGGTTCGCTGGCGCTCGGCGGTGTGCTCGCGGGCCTCGCGATCTGCTCCCGCACCGAGCTGCTGATCGCCCTCCTGGGCGGCCTGTTCGTGCTGATCACGATGTCGGTCGTCATCCAGGTCGGCTCCTTCAAGCTCACCGGCAAGCGGGTCTTCCGGATGGCGCCGCTTCAGCACCACTTCGAACTCAAGGGCTGGTCCGAAGTCCTGGTGGTGGTCCGTTTCTGGATCATCCAGGGCATCTGTGTGATCGTCGGACTGGGCATCTTCTACGCGGGATGGGCAGCGGACAAGTGACCGACTGGCAGGGGAAGAACGTCACCGTCGCCGGGCTCGGCGTCTCCGGCATCCCGGCGGCCAAGGTGCTGCACGGGCTCGGCGCGAAGGTCACCGTCGTCAACGACGGAGACGACGCACGCGCGCGTGAGCAGGCCGCCGAGCTGGAGGCGCTGGGCGTCACCGTGCGCCTCGGTGACGGGGCGACCCTGCCCGAGGGCACCGAACTCATCGTCACCGCACCCGGCTGGAAGCCCGACAAGCCGCTGTTCACGGCGGCCCACGAGGCCGGGGTACCGGTCTGGGGCGACGTCGAACTCGCCTGGCGGCTCAGGGAACTGGACGGCCGCAAGGCCGCCCCCTGGCTGTGCGTCACCGGCACCAACGGCAAGACGACCACCACCCAGATGCTGGCGTCCATCCTGAAGGCGGCCGGCCTGCGCACGGCGGCCGTCGGCAACATCGGTGTCTCCCTGCTGGACGCCGTCCTCGGCGAGGAGCCGTACGACGTCCTCGCCGTGGAGCTCTCCAGCTACCAGCTGCACTGGGCGCCCTCGCTGCGCGCCCACTCGGCCACCGTCCTGAACCTCGCCCCCGACCACCTCGACTGGCACGGCTCCATGGAGGCGTACGCCAAGGACAAGGGCCGTGTCTACGAGGGCAATCAGGTCGCCTGCGTCTACAACGTCGCCGACAAGGCCACCGAGGACCTGGTACGGGAGGCGGACGTCGAGGAGGGCTGCCGGGCGGTCGGCTTCACCCTCGGCGCCCCCGCGCCGTCCCAACTCGGCGTCGTGGACGGCATCCTGGTCGACCGCGCCTTCGTCGAGAACCGGCAGCAGAACGCCCAGGAACTCGCCGAGGTCTCCGACGTCCGCCCGCCAGCCCCGCACAACATCGCCAACGCCCTTGCCGCGGCGGCCCTCGCGCGCGCCTTCGGGGTGCCCGCCAAGGCCGTACGGGACGGCCTGCGGGCCTTCACGCCGGACGCCCACCGCATCGCCCACGTGGCGGACGTGGACGGCGTCGCGTACATCGACGACTCCAAGGCGACCAACACGCACGCGGCGGAAGCCTCGTTGGCGGCCTACGAGTCGATCGTCTGGATCGCGGGCGGACTGGCGAAGGGCGCCACCTTCGACGAGCTGGTCGCCAAGTCGGCGAAGCGGCTTCGCGCGGCGGTGCTCATCGGCGCCGATCGCGCCCTGATCCGTGAAGCCCTGGCGCGACACGCCCCGAAAGTACCCGTCGTCGACCTCGAACGGACGGACACTGGGGCGATGCTCGCGGCTGTCCAGGAGGCTCGGCGCCTCGCCGTCGAAGGCGACACGGTGCTCCTCGCCCCGGCCTGCGCCTCCATGGACATGTTCGTCAACTACAACCAGCGCGGTGACATGTTCGCCCAGGCGGTTGGCGAACTCGGAACCTGACCCGGCCGCCTGCCGGGCGACCTTGGGAGGGACGCGTGGGACCGTCACGGCCGACGTACGGCGCGGCAGCCGGGTACAGCGGCTGCGCCGCGCACCGAGGAGCAGCGGATGCCCGGTAGCCGTACCGGGCGTCCGCCTGTCCAGCGGACCGTCCGCAGACCCGCGACAGCCACCCGCCCGCTCCGCGACAACCCCGTACGGCGGCTCCACACGCGTGCGCAGAAGGCCTGGGACCGGCCGCTGACCGCGTACTACCTGATCTTCGGCGGCAGCCTGCTGATCACCGTCCTGGGCCTTGTCATGGTCTACTCGGCCTCCCAGATCACCGCGCTCCAGATGTCGTTGCCGGGATCGTTCTTCTTCCGCAAACAGTTCCTGGCCGCCTCCATCGGGGCCGCGCTGCTGCTGGTCGCCTCCCGGATGCCGGTGAAACTGCACCGGGGACTCGCCTACCCGATCCTCGCGGGGGCCGTCTTCATGATGGCGCTGGTGCAGGTGCCGGGGATAGGGATGTCGGTCAACGGCAACCAGAACTGGATCTCGCTCGGCGGCTCCTTCCAGATCCAGCCCAGCGAGTTCGGCAAGCTCGCGCTGGTGCTCTGGGGCGCCGATCTGCTCGCCCGCAAACAGGACAAGAAGCTGCTCGCGCAGTGGAAACACATGCTGGTGCCGCTGGTGCCGGTCGCGTTCATGCTGCTCGGGCTGATCATGCTCGGCGGCGACATGGGCACGGCGATCATCCTGACGGCGATCCTGTTCGGGCTCCTGTGGCTGGCGGGGGCGCCCACGCGGCTCTTCGTCGGGGTGCTGTCGATCGCGGCGACCCTCGGTGTGATCCTTATCAAGACCAGCCCGAACCGGATGGCCCGCCTGCAGTGCATCGGCGCGACCGACCCGGGCCCCGGCGACGCCTGCTGGCAGGCCGTGCACGGGATCTACGCCCTGGCCTCCGGCGGGATCTTTGGCTCGGGGCTCGGTGCGAGTGTGGAGAAATGGGGCCAACTGCCCGAAGCCCACACCGACTTCATCTTCGCCGTCACCGGCGAGGAACTGGGTCTCGCGGGGACGCTGTCGGTACTCGCCCTGTTCGCGGCTCTAGGCTATGCGGGTATCCGCGTGGCCGGACGCACGGAGGACCCCTTCGTGAGGTATGCCGCGGGAGGCGTGACCACCTGGATCACCGCTCAGGCAGTGATCAACATCGGTGCGGTGCTCGGCCTGCTGCCGATCGCCGGCGTCCCGCTCCCGCTGTTCTCCTACGGGGGTTCCGCCCTGCTGCCGACCATGTTCGCCATCGGGCTGCTGATCGCTTTCGCACGCGACGAGCCCGGTGCGCGGGCGGCGCTTGCGATGCGGCACCCCCGCTTTGGTAGAAAGCGGGGGGCTGGGGGCTCCGCTTTCGACCGGAGCCCCCGGAGATGGAACACGATGCGACGGCGTGCCTCGGCGGCGCGTCCGTCCGGAGAGCGGTGAATTTCGGTGCATGTCGTACTCGCTGGTGGGGGGACCGCCGGCCACATCGAGCCCGCGCTCGCCCTCGCGGACGCCCTGCGCAGGCAGGACCCCACTGTGGGGATCACGGCACTGGGCACGGAGCGCGGTCTGGAGACCACGCTCGTTCCGCAGCGGGGCTACGACCTCGCGCTGATCCCCGCCGTCCCGCTGCCGCGCAAGCCCACCCCCGAACTGATCACCGTCCCGGGCCGGCTGCGCGGCACGATCAAGGCCGCCGAGCAGATCCTGGAGCGCACCAAGGCGGACGCGGTCGTCGGCTTCGGCGGTTACGTGGCCCTGCCCGGCTATCTGGCCGCCAAGCGGCTCGGCGTCCCGATCGTCGTCCACGAGGCGAACGCCCGCCCCGGCCTGGCCAACAAGATCGGCTCGCGCTACGCGGCCCGGGTCGCGGTCTCCACGCCCGACAGCAAGCTGCGGGACGCCCGCTACATCGGCATCCCGCTGCGCCGCTCCATCGCCACCCTGGACCGCGCGGCCATGCGCCCCGAGGCCCGGCACATGTTCGGGCTCGACCCCAACCTGCCCACCCTGCTGGTCTCCGGCGGCTCGCAGGGCGCCCGCCGGCTCAACGAGGTCGTCCAGCAGGTCGCGCCCTGGCTCCAGCAGGCCGGTATCCAGATCCTGCACGCGGTCGGCCCGAAGAACGAACTGCCGCAGGTGCAGCAGATGCCGGGGATGCCCCCCTACATCCCGGTACCGTACGTGGACCGGATGGACCTCGCGTACGCCGCCGCCGACATGATGCTCTGCCGCGCGGGCGCGATGACCGTCGCCGAACTCTCCGCCGTCGGGCTTCCGGCCGCCTACGTCCCGCTGCCCATCGGCAACGGCGAACAGCGGCTGAACGCCCAGCCGGTGGTCAAGGCGGGCGGCGGACTGCTGGTCGACGACGCGGAACTGACCCCCGAGTGGGTCCGGGAGACCGTCCTGCCCGTCCTCGCCGACCCGCACCGGCTGTACGAGATGTCCCGCGCCGCCAGCGAGTTCGGCCGCCGGGACGCCGACGAGCTGCTCGTCGGCATGGTGTACGAGGCGATCGCCGCCAGTCGTGCACGCCGTTAGGAAACGCGTCGGCGAGTGAGCCGAAGGGGCGCGTCGGTGTCGAGGGGTCGGGCCCGCCAGGGCCCGAAGGGCTGAGCACGGCCGGGCTCTCGACACCGGCTGCGGCGCCCCGGAGGTGAACCGGGCCAGGAAAGGGAGTGTGCGTGGCCGGATCCGCCACCGCCGAGCGCGGTGCACGCCAGCAGGAGTCGTCCGGCCCGCCCCTCGTCCGGTGGTTGGGGCCGCGCCGACTTCGTACGATCATCATTCTCGCGCTGGCCGTCGTGCTCCTCGGTGCGGGCACCGGCTGGGTGCTGTACGGCTCGCAGTGGCTGAGGGTGGAGCGGGTCTCCGTGTCCGGCACGCAGGTGCTGACGCCGCCGCAGGTGCGCGAAGCCGCCGCCGTACCGGTCGGATCGCCGTTGGTCTCGGTCGACATCGACGCGATCGAGGCCCGGCTGCGTACGGAACTGCCCCGAATTCACTCGGTCGACGTGGTGCGTTCATGGCCCCACGGAATCGGCCTGAAAGTGACGGAGCGTACGCCGGTTCTCCTCGTGCAAAAGGGGTCGAAGTTCGTGGAAGTGGACGACGAAGGCGTCCGTTTCGCCACGGTTTCCGAGGCTCCTAAAGGCGTCCCGATGCTGGAAATGGCCGTTTCCTCCTCGCGTTCGGCCGCCGCGAGCCTGCGCCGCTTCGGCGAGGCCAGGCTGGTGCGGGAGGCGGTGAAGGCGGCCGGTTCCCTGCCCGCCGGCGTCGCGCGGGCCACCCGGGTCGTCAAGGTCCGTTCCTACGACGACATCTCGCTGGAGTTGAGCGGCGGCCGCACGGTCGCGTGGGGAAGTGCCGAGAAGGCCGCGGCGAAGGGCCGTACACTCACCGCTCTCATGAAAGCCGCCCCGGACGCCCGGCACTTCGATGTCAGCGCTCCCACCGCCCCTGCGTCAGCGGGGAGTTGACGCACGTCTGCGCAGGCCAGCACCCTGGTTGGGCAGTGACACGCCTGATCACATAGGGTGAAAAGAAAAACGGGAGGTTCGGCGTGTTCGTTGAACGGGCGCCACTTGTCGACTTAGTGTCCTGTTCAGAAGACTCCAAGGAACAGACACACTGGTAACCCTAAACTTCAGCGTTAGGGTTCGGGTCGGCGAAACGGACCGGCCCATTCGGCATCAGTCGTCGGATCGCATCACCTGCGAGGCGACGACACGTAACTCGAGGCGAGAGGCCTTCGACGTGGCAGCACCGCAGAACTACCTCGCAGTCATCAAAGTCATCGGTGTCGGCGGCGGTGGTGTCAATGCCATCAACCGGATGATCGAGGTCGGTCTCAAGGGCGTCGAGTTCATCGCCATCAACACCGACGCGCAGGCGCTGTTGATGAGCGACGCCGACGTCAAGCTCGACGTCGGCCGTGAACTCACGCGCGGACTCGGCGCCGGCGCCAACCCGGCCGTGGGCCGCAAGGCCGCCGAGGACCACCGCGAGGAGATCGAGGAGGTCCTCAAGGGGGCCGACATGGTCTTCGTGACGGCCGGAGAGGGTGGCGGCACCGGCACCGGCGGCGCGCCCGTCGTGGCCAACATCGCACGCAACCTCGGCGCCCTCACCATCGGCGTGGTCACCCGCCCCTTCACCTTCGAGGGCCGGCGCCGCGCCAACCAGGCGGAGGACGGCATCGCCGAACTCCGCGAAGAGGTCGACACCCTCATCGTCATCCCCAACGACCGACTGCTCTCCATCTCGGACCGCCAGGTCTCGGTCCTCGACGCCTTCAAGTCGGCCGACCAGGTCCTGCTCTCCGGTGTCCAGGGCATCACCGACCTGATCACCACCCCCGGTCTGATCAACCTCGACTTCGCCGACGTGAAGTCGGTCATGTCCGAGGCCGGTTCGGCCCTCATGGGCATCGGCTCGGCCCGTGGCGACGACCGCGCGGTGGCCGCCGCCGAGATGGCGATCTCCTCGCCGCTCCTGGAGGCCTCGATCGACGGCGCCCGGGGCGTCCTGCTCTCCATCTCCGGTGGCTCCGACCTCGGCCTGTTCGAGATCAACGAGGCCGCCCAGCTGGTCAGCGAGGCCGCGCACCCCGAGGCCAACATCATCTTCGGTGCGGTCATCGACGACGCCCTCGGCGACGAGGTACGGGTCACCGTCATCGCGGCCGGCTTCGACGGGGGCCAGCCCCCGGCCCGCCGGGAGACCGTCATGGGCTCGTCCTCGTCCTCGGCACGGCGCGAGGAGCCCACTCCGGTGCGGCAGCCCGAGAGCCGGCCGTCCTTCGGTTCGCTCGGCAGCGTGACGCCCAAGGAGGAGACGCAGCCGGCGCCCGAGCCGGTGGCCGACCTGCCGGTCTCGCCGCCGGTGCCGCCGTCGCGGTCCTACTCGGACAGCGCGGCCGAGGAGCTGGACGTGCCGGACTTCCTGAAGTGATAGGACAGCGCGAGAGCGAGAGCGGCGCGCACTTCGCCTTCACCGACCGGTGGGGCGGGGTGAGCGCCGCTCCGTATGAGGAGCTCAACCTCGGCGGAGCGGTCGGCGACGACCCCGACGCCGTACGCGTCAATCGTGAACTGGCCGCCAAGTCGCTGGGTCTGGACCCCGGCCTGGTCGTCTGGATGAACCAGGTGCACGGCAATGACGTCGCCGAGGTCGACGGACCGTGGACCACCGGGCTCACCCCGCCGGTCGACGCTCTGGTGACCGCGACCCGTGGGCTCGCCCTCGCCGTGCTGACGGCGGACTGCGTGCCCGTCCTGCTCGCCGACCCCGTCGCCGGGGTGATCGCGGCGGCCCACGCCGGGCGGCCCGGCATGGTCAAGGGGATCGTGCCGGCGGCGATCGACGCGATGGAGTCGCTCGGCGCTGTCCCCTCCCGGATCGTCGCCCGCACCGGACCCGCCGTGTGCGGGCGGTGCTACGAGGTGCCGGAGGCGATGCGCGCCGAGGTGGCCGCCGTCGAGCCGGCGGCGAGCGCCGAGACGAGCTGGGGCACTCCCGCCGTCGACGTGATCGCCGGGGTGCACGCTCAGCTCGAGCGGCTCGGGGTGCACGACCGGGAGCGGTCGCCGGTGTGCACACGGGAGTCGAACGATCACTTCTCGTATCGCCGCGACCGCTCCACGGGGCGACTCGCGGGATATGTCTGGTTGGACTGATGGGGCATGACGGACCGTAAGTACGAACTCACCGCAAACCTGGCGAAGGTGGAGGATCGGATCGCCGCCGCCTGCGCGGCCGCGGGCCGCGCGCGGGAGGAGGTGACCCTGATCGTGGTCACCAAGACCTACCCGGCGAGCGATGTGCGGCTCCTGTCGGAACTCGGTGTGCGCCATGTCGCCGAGAACAAGGACCAGGACGCGGCGCCCAAGGCGGCCGAGTGCGCCGGGCTGCCGCTGCGGTGGCACTTCGTCGGCCAGTTGCAGACCAACAAGGTGCGCTCCGTGGTCGGTTACGCGGATGTGGTGCAGTCCGTCGACCGGGCCCGGCTGGTGACGGCCCTGTCGAAGGAGGCCGTGCGGGCCGGGCGCGAGGTGGGCTGTCTGCTGCAGGTGGCGCTCGACGCCGGGGCGAGCGAGCGGGGCGAGCGGGGCGGTGTGGCCCCGGGCGGTGTCGAGGAGTTGGCCGCTCTGGTCGCCGGATCGCAGGGGCTGCGACTTGACGGACTGATGACCGTCGCACCTCTGACCGGGGAGTACGCCGGGCGCCAACGCGAGGCCTTCGGGCGGTTGATGGATTTGTCGACTGACCTGCGCCGAGCCCATCCGGCTGCGAACATGGTGTCGGCAGGGATGAGTGCGGACCTCGAGGATGCCGTGGCGGCCGGAGCGACACATGTACGCGTCGGCACTGCGGTACTCGGAGTCCGCCCCAGGCTCGGGTAACGTCGCCAGGAAGTCGGACCACAGCAGAAAATATGGTCATTACCGCCGAAGGGCGGACACAAGGGCCACGTGGATCGCGGGACTTGGCAGTTGAAAGTCGATCCACCACAGAGCGGAGGACTCAGAGAATGGCCGGCGCGATGCGCAAGATGGCGGTCTACCTCGGCCTCGTGGAGGACGATGGGTACGACGGCCGGGGATTCGACCCCGACGACGACTTCGAACCCGAGCTCGACCCGGAGCCCGAGCGGGACCACCGGCGACACGAGCCGTCCCACCAGTCACATGGTGCGCATCAGTCCCAAAGGGACGAAGAGGTGCGAATCGTGCAGCCGCCGGCGCCGCGTGAGCCGGTGGCTCGTTCCGCTTCGCTAGGCGCGGAATCCGGGCGTCCGGCGCGCATCGCGCCCGTGGCATCCATCACACAAGAACGTCAGTCCCTGGAGAAGAACGCACCGGTGATCATGCCCAAGGTCGTGTCGGAACGAGAGCCGTACCGGATCACCACGCTTCACCCCCGGACCTACAACGAGGCCCGTACCATCGGGGAACACTTCCGTGAGGGCACCCCGGTGATCATGAATCTGACTGAGATGGATGACACAGACGCAAAGCGACTTGTCGACTTTGCGGCCGGTTTGGTGTTTGGTCTTCACGGCAGCATCGAGCGGGTGACGCAGAAGGTGTTCCTGTTGTCGCCTGCTAACGTCGATGTCACGGCGGAGGACAAGGCCCGCATCGCAGAGGGCGGGTTCTTCAACCAGAGCTGAGACGCTCGACCGGAAACGGCAGTACAGAGAAGCACGGAACAGGGGAGAGGGAAGCACCGAACATGAGCGTGGTCCTGGATGTCGTCTACATCGCGCTGATGGTCTTCCTCATCGTGCTCATCTTCCGGCTGGTCATGGACTACGTCTTCCAGTTCGCCCGCTCATGGCAGCCCGGCAAGGCGATGGTGGTCGTTCTGGAGGCCACCTACACTGTCACCGATCCACCGCTCAAGCTTCTGCGGCGGGTCATCCCGCCGTTGCGTCTCGGGGGCGTGGCGCTCGACCTGTCCTTCTTCGTACTGATGATCATCGTCTACATCCTGATCTCCATCGTGAGTCGGCTGTGAGCGATGTGAACTACCGTCTTGCCGATGCCGAAGACTACGTTGAGGTGAAGAGATGCCGTTGACCCCCGAGGACGTGCGGAACAAGCAGTTCACGACCGTCCGCCTCCGAGAAGGCTATGACGAGGACGAGGTCGATGCCTTCCTCGACGAGGTCGAAGCCGAACTGACCCGCCTGCTTCGTGAGAACGAGGACCTGCGGGCCAAACTGGCCGCGGCCACGCGCGCTGCTGCCCAGAACCAGCAGAACATGCGCAAGCCGCCCGAACAGGACCAGCCGCAGGGTGGCATGCCCCAGCAAGGTGGCATGCAGCAGGGCGGTATGCAGCAAGGCGGTATGCAGCAGGGCGGTATGCAGCAGCAGGGCATGCCCCAGCAGGGGATGCCTCCGCAGGGCATGCCGCAGCAGGGTATGCGAGGCCCGGGCGCCCCGGTGCCCGCCGGCATATCGGGCCCGCCGCAGCAGCAGATGGGTGGCCCCATGGGTGGCCCGCCCCAGCTGCCGAGCGGTGCGCCGCAGCTGCCCGCCGGTCCCAACGGCGGTCAGGGTGGTCCGCAGGGTCAGGGTCCGATGGGCCAGGGTCCGATGGGGCAGAACCCCATGCAGCAGCAGATGGGCCAGGGCCCCATGGGTCAGGGTCCGATGGGTCAGGGCCCGATGGGTCAGAACCCCATGCAGCAGCAGATGGGTGGCCCGATGGGCGGCCCCATGGGTGGTCCGATGGGCGGCCCCGGTCAGGGTCCCGGTGGCGACAGCGCCGCTCGTGTCCTGTCGCTGGCCCAGCAGACCGCCGACCAGGCGATCGCCGAGGCCCGTTCCGAGGCCAACAAGATCGTGGGTGAGGCGCGTTCGCGTGCCGAGGGTCTCGAGCGGGACGCCCGTGCCAAGGCCGACGCCCTGGAGCGGGACGCGCAGGAGAAGCACCGCGTCGCGATGGGCTCCCTGGAGTCCGCCCGCGCCACGCTGGAGCGCAAGGTCGAGGACCTGCGTGGCTTCGAGCGCGAGTACCGCACGCGTCTGAAGTCCTACCTCGAGTCCCAGCTGCGTCAGCTGGAGACCCAGGCCGACGACTCCCTCGCTCCGCCGCGCACTCCGGCCACGGCATCGCTGCCGCCGTCCCCGGCGCCTTCCATGGCTCCGGCCGGCGCAGGTGCTCCGTCCTACGGCGGCAACCCGGGCATGGGTGCTCCCAGCCCGGCCGCCCCGTCCTACGGCGGGCAGCAGCAGATGTCCCCGGCGATGACCCAGCCGATGGCTCCGGTGCGGCCGCAGGGCCCGTCGCCGATGGGCCAGGCTCCCTCGCCGATGCGTGGTTTCCTCATCGACGAGGACGACAACTGACGGCCTGTAGTACGCCTTAGGCGTCGGCAGCGTTCAAAGGGCGGGACCCCGGATCACCATCCGGGGTCCCGCCCTTTTTACGCGTGTTGACGGCGATCATGCGCGTGACTGCCCCCGTGAGGCCGCCGGGCACTCCGCGCGCCGGACATGCGGAGGGCCCGGCCCCCTAGGGGAACCGGGCCCTCGCGGAGGTGCCTTACGCCTTGCGCAGGCGGAACGTCAGCGTCAGGGCGTCGTCCGTGAACGGGGCGCCGTAGGTGTCGTCCGCCTCGCCCTGGGCGAAGTCCGTGGCGAGGACCTCGTCGGCGATGAGGCCGGCGTGGCCGGACAGGGCGTCGGTGGTCGCCGGGTCGGTCGCGGTCCAGCGCAGCGCGATGCGGTCGGCGACGTCGAGGCCGCTGTTCTTGCGGGCCTCCTGGATCAGCCGGATCGCGTCCCGGGCCAGACCCGCGCGGCGCAGCTCCTCGGTGATCTCCAGGTCGAGGGCGACCGTCGCGCCGGAGTCGGAGGCGACCGACCAGCCCTCGCGCGGGGTCTCCGTGATGATGACCTCGTCGGGGGCCAGGGTGATCGTCTCGCCGTCGACCTCCACCGAGGCCGTGCCCTCGCGCAGGGCGAGGGAGAGCGCGGCGGCGTCGGCGTTCGCGACGGCCTTGGCCACGTCCTGGACGCGCTTGCCGAACCGCTTGCCCAGGGCGCGGAAGTTGGCCTTGGCGGTCGTGTCGACCAGGCTGCCGCCGACCTCGGAGAGGGACGCCAGCGACTCGACGTTGAGCTCCTCCGTGATCTGCCCGTGCAGCTCGCGGTCGAGGGCGTCGAAACCGCTCGCGGCGATCAGGGCGCGCTTCAGGGGCTGGCGGGTCTTCACGCCCGACTCCGCGCGGGTGGCGCGGCCCAGCTCCACCAGACGGCGGACCAGGACCATCTGCTTCGACAGCTCCGGGTCGATCGCGGCGAGGTCGGCCTCCGGCCAGGCGGCCAGGTGGACGGAGTCCGGGGCGCCCGGGACGACCGGCACGACGAGGTCCTGCCAGACCCGCTCGGTGATGAACGGGGTCAGCGGGGCCATCAGCTTGGTGACCGTCTCGACGACCTCGTGCAGGGTGCGCAGCGCGGCCTTGTCGCCCTGCCAGAAGCGGCGACGGCTGCGGCGGACGTACCAGTTGGACAGGTCGTCGACGAACGCGGAGAGCAGCTTGCCTGCGCGCTGGGTGTCGTACGCCTCCAGAGCCTGCGTCACCTGGTCGGTGAGCGCGTGGAGTTCGGAGAGCAGCCAGCGGTCCAGGACCGGGCGGTCGGCCGGGGCCGGGTCGGCCTCGCTCGGCGCCCAGCCGGACGTACGGGCGTACAGGGCCTGGAAGGCGACCGTGTTCCAGTACGTCAGGAGCGTCTTGCGGACGACCTCCTGGATCGTGTTGTGGCCCACGCGGCGGGCCGCCCACGGGGAGCCGCCGGCCGCCATGAACCAGCGGACCGCGTCGGCGCCGTGCTGGTCCATCAGCGGGATTGGCTGAAGGATGTTGCCCAGGTGCTTGGACATCTTGCGGCCGTCCTCGGCGAGGATGTGGCCCAGACAGACGACGTTCTCGTACGACGACTTGTCGAAGACCAGCGTGCCGATGGCCATCAGCGTGTAGAACCAGCCGCGGGTCTGGTCGATGGCCTCGCTGATGAACTGCGCCGGGTAGCGGGACTCGAAGAGGTCCTTGTTCTTGTACGGGTAGCCCCACTGCGCGAACGGCATCGAACCCGAGTCGTACCAGGCGTCGATGACCTCCGGCACGCGCGTGGCCGTCCGCCCGCAGTCCTCGTGCGGGCAGGCGAAGGTGACCGCGTCGATGTACGGGCGGTGCGGGTCCAGCTCGGACTGGTCGGTGCCGGTCAGCTCGGTGAGCTCCGCGCGGGAGCCGGCGACGGTGAGGTGGTCGTCCTCGCAGCGCCAGATCGGCAGCGGGGTGCCCCAGTAGCGGTTGCGGGAGAGCGCCCAGTCGATGTTGTTGTTCAGCCAGTCGCCGTACCGGCCGTGCTTGACCGTGTCCGGGAACCAGTTGGTCTTCTCGTTCTCCTGGAGGAGGCGGTCCTTGACGGCCGTGGTGCGGATGTACCAGGACGGCTGCGCGTAGTAGAGGAGCGCGGTGTGGCAGCGCCAGCAGTGCGGGTAGCTGTGCTCGTACGGGATGTGCTTGAAGAGGAGGCCGCGCTGCTGGAGGTCCTCGGTGAGCTTTTCGTCCGCCTTCTTGAAGAAGACACCGCCCACCATCGGGACGGACTCCTCGAAGGTGCCGTCCGGGCGTACCG
Source organism: Streptomyces sp. NBC_00016 (assembly GCF_045040885.1). NCBI lineage: Bacteria > Bacillati > Actinomycetota > Actinomycetes > Kitasatosporales > Streptomycetaceae > Streptomyces > Streptomyces sp. NBC_00016. Next base: position 7,195,034 of record NZ_CP108304.1, read on the forward strand.
GGTTGACGACGGGCAGGCCGTAGGAGCGGCAGACCTTGAGGTCGTCCTCACCGAAGGCGGGGGACTGGTGGACCAGACCGGTGCCGTCCTCGGTGGTGACGTACTCGGCGTTCACCACATAGTGGGCGGGTTCCGGGAACTCCACGAGCTCGAACGGACGTTGATAGGTCCAGCGCTCCATTTCGGCGCCGGTGAAGGTCTGGCCGGTGGTCTCCCAGCCCTCGCCGAGCGCCTTGGCGACCAGCGGCTCGGCGACGACCAGCTTCTCCTCGCCGTTGGTCGCCACGACGTAGGGGACCTCGGGGTGCGCGGCCACGGCCGTGTTGGAGACCAGTGTCCAGGGGGTCGTCGTCCACACCAGGAGGGCGGCTTCGCCGGCGAGCGGACCGGAGGTGAGCGGGAAACGGACGTACACGGAGGGGTCGACGACCGTCTCGTAGCCCTGGGCCAGCTCGTGGTCGGACAGACCCGTGCCGCAGCGCGGGCACCAGGGGGCGACGCGGTGGTCCTGGACCAGCAGGCCCTTGTTGAAGATCTCCTTCAGCGACCACCAGACCGACTCGATGTACTCGGGGTCCATCGTGACGTAGGCGTCGTCGAGGTCGACCCAGTAGCCCATGCGGGTCGTCAGCTCGGAGAACGCGTCGGTGTGGCGGAGCACGGACTCGCGGCACTTGTCGTTGAAGGCGGCGATGCCGTACGCCTCGATGTCCTGCTTGCCGGAGAAGCCGAGCTCCTTCTCGACCGCCAGCTCCACCGGGAGGCCGTGGCAGTCCCAGCCGGCCTTGCGGGCCACGTGGTAGCCGCGCATGGTGCGGAAGCGGGGGAAGACGTCCTTGAAGACGCGCGCCTCGATGTGGTGGGCGCCCGGCATTCCGTTGGCGGTGGGCGGGCCCTCGTAGAACACCCACTCGGGGCGGCCCTCGGACTGCTCCAGGCTCTTGGCGAAGATCTTCTGCTCGCGCCAGAAGTCGAGCACCGCGTGCTCGAGGGCGGGCAGGTCGACCTGGGCGGGCACCTGGCGGTACTGCGGCTGCGTATTCAACGAGCTTCCTCCGGCGGACATACTGCCTTCCGTCGGAGGGACGAGAGCCGACTTGCCTGTCTACGCCATGTGCGGCGCGCTCCCGCGGTACCACCCTCCTTGGCCCTCCGGTGCACTTCACGCGCCGGTGAGCCCCCTCATTGGGGTCGCGATGCCGGTTCTACTGGCCCTCGCCTGTCGGCTGCGGCTTTCTTCCGGCGGCTCCGGGGTGATCTTCACGTCGCGCTCGCCCCCGGGCTTCCACCGTCCCCGGGTCGCTCTGGGCTGCGTACGCCGCTACTCGTCCCCATCCACACTTTTCGCTCCGCCCAGTGTACGGCTCCCCGACGACAGCGGCCGACGGGTTTTCGGGGGCGCGGGACCCGGCCGAGGACCGAGTCCGGAGTGACCCGAATGGTGGCTGTATGTGATGGTATGTGCGTTCGGATTCCGGGATGTCCGGCTCGGCGGATTACCGGGCGGGGAGCTGGGCACAACGGATGCAGGCTTGCCGCGAGGCGGGCGAATCGAGCGGTGCGCCCCGTTGCCGCGGGCTCCAAGTCGATTTATCGTCCCAGCACGATTCGCGTGCAAGATCACAATATGTGAAGGGGCCGCGGCCATGGTGGCGAAGAAGACCGCCGTACAGCAGTCGGCGTCCGGCAGCTCCACGAGTGCCTCCGGTGCCTCCGGCGGCGCGGCCAAGGACTCCAGGGCCGTGAAGTCGGTGCGGTCCGCGACGGCCGGAGCACCGAAGAAGGCCGCGGCCGGGAAGGCGGCTGCCGAGGAGGCCGTGGCCCGAAGACCTGAGGAGGGGGCGGCGGCGGAGGCCGAGGCGGCGGAGCCGGTCGAGAGGGACGGACCTGCCGGGAAGGCGCCCGCCGCGAAGAGGAGCGCCGCGAAGAGGGCGGTGAAGAAGGCGGCCACGGACGCGGTGGTCGCCACGAAGGCGGTCACCGGGAAGTCGGCTGCCAAGAAGACGGTCGCCAAGAAGACCGCGGCCAGGAAGGCGGCCGCGGCGGAGACGACGACCGCGAAGAAGCCGGCTGCCAGGAAGGCGGCCACCAAGAAGGTCACCGCCGAGAAGGTCAGCGCCGAGGAGGCGACGGTCGAGAAGATCGCCGGCGCCGAAGGCGTGACCGGGACGAGTGCGGGCAGGAAGAGCACGGCCAAGAAGGTGGGCGCGGCCTCGGCCGCGGAGCAGACGGGAGCCACGACTGTGGTTGCGAAGAAGACTCCGGGTACGGCCACTGCGGCGAAGACCGCTGTTCCCAAGGCGCGCCTCGCGGCGGTGGAGCCCGGCGAGCTCGCGGTGCGCCCCGGCGAGGAACCGTGGACGCCGCAGGAGGTCGAGGAGGCCCGTGCGGAGCTCCAGTCCGAGCAGGGGCGGCTGCGGGCGGAGCTCGCCTCGTCCGAGGCGGCCCTGACGGGGCTGATGCGGGACTCGGGGGACGGCGCGGGCGACGACCAGGCGGACACCGGGACGAAGAACATCACGCGAGAACACGAACTGGCGCTGGCCGCCAACGCGCGCGAGATGCTGATCCAGACCGAGCACGCCCTGGAGCGGCTGGACGCCGGCACGTACGGCCTGTGCGAGAACTGCGGCCAGGCCATCGGCAAGGCCCGGATGCAGGCCTTCCCGAGGGCCACGCTGTGCGTCGAGTGCAAGCAGAAGCAGGAGCGCCGGTACTGATCACCTGGCGGTCGGGGGGTGTGCCGTACCCTCGTCCTCAGTCAGGTACCTAGGTTGAGGGACTCACGTGGCAGAGGCGGAGCGCGTCATCGGTACGCCGGACATCCCAGAGGCGGGATCCGAGCCGGAGCAGTCGTCCGGCCCGGACGGGCAGGAGAGCACCGAGGCGCGGCCCAGGGGCAAGCGCCGGATCGCCGTGCTCTTCACCGTCGCCACGATCGCGTACGTGATCGACCTGGTGAGCAAGATGCTCGTGGTCGCCAAGCTGGAGCACCACGCGCCGATCGAGATCATCGGGGACTGGCTGAAGTTCGAGGCCATCCGCAACGCGGGCGCGGCCTTCGGCTTCGGTGAGGCGTTCACCATCATCTTCACGGTGATCGCGACGGCCGTGATCGTGGTGATCGCCCGGCTCGCCCGCAAGCTCTACAGCCTGCCCTGGGCGATCGCCCTGGGGCTGCTGCTGGGCGGCGCGCTGGGCAACCTCACCGACCGGATCTTCCGCGCGCCGGGCGTCTTCGAGGGCGCGGTCGTGGACTTCATCGCCCCGAAGCACTTCGCGGTCTTCAACCTCGCGGACTCGGCGATCGTCTGCGGCGGCATCCTGATCGTGCTGCTGTCCTTCAAGGGCCTGGACCCGGACGGGACCGTCCACAAGGACTGACCGCCCGGCGGTTGTCCACAGGGCCGTACGGCGGTACCGGAGCCGTCCGGCATACTCGACGGGTGAGCACGATTCCCGAGACCCGCACCCTGCCCGTGCCGGACGGCCTGGAGGGCGAGCGCGTAGACGCCGCCATCTCCCGCATGTTCGGCTTCTCCCGTACGAAGGCCGCCGAGCTGGCTGCGGCGGGGAAGGTCACGGTCGACGGCTCGGTGGTCGGCAAATCCGAGCGGGTGATCGGCGGGGCCTGGCTGGAGGTCGAGATGCCCCAGGCTCCGGCGCCGGTGCAGATCGTCGCCGAGCCGGTCGAGGGCATGGAGATCGTGCACGACGACGACGATGTGGTCGTGATCGTCAAGCCGGTCGGCGTGGCCGCGCACCCGTCGCCCGGCTGGAGCGGGACGACCGTCATCGGCGGGCTCGCCGCCGCCGGGTACCGCATCTCCACCTCCGGTGCCGCCGAGCGCCAGGGCATCGTGCACCGGCTGGACGTCGGCACCTCGGGGCTGATGGTGGTCGCCAAGTCGGAGCGGGCGTACACGTCGCTGAAGCGCCAGTTCAAGGAGCGCACGGTCGACAAGCGCTACCACACGCTCGTCCAGGGCCACCCCGACCCGACCAGCGGCACGATCGACGCGCCCATCGGCCGGCACCCGCACCACGACTACAAGTGGGCGGTCACGGCCGAGGGCAAGCCGTCCGTCACGCACTACGACCTGATCGAGGCCTTCCGCGCGGCCTCCCTGCTGGACGTGAAGCTGGAGACGGGCCGTACGCACCAGATCCGCGTCCACATGGCCGCCCACCGCCACCCCTGCGTCGGCGACCTGACGTACGGCGCCGACCCCACGCTGTCCAAGCGGCTGGGCCTGACCCGGCAGTGGCTGCACGCGGTGCGGCTGGGCTTCGAGCACCCCGGGGACGGGCAGTGGGCGGAGTTCGCCAGTGACTACCCCGAGGACCTGGCCAAGGCCCTGGAGCAGGTCCGCGAGGAGACCTACGGATGAGCGGGCCGCACGGGTACACGGTGCGGGTCGCCGAGGACCCGGCCGACCGGGAGGCGTGCTTCGCGGTGCGCAAGGAGGTCTTCGTCGGCGAGCAGGGCGTGCCCGAGGACCTGGAGTACGACGCGCACGACGCCAGCGCCGTCCATGTGCTGGCGGTCCGGGAGGACGGGCTGCCGCTCGGCACCGGGCGGCTGCTGTACGGCGAGGCGGTCGCCGACCGGACCGGCGGCGACCTGTCGGTCGGCTCGCTGGGGCGGCTCGCCGTGACACGCGAGGCGCGCGGGCTGGGTGTCGGGGTGGCGCTGGTGCGGGCCATCGAGGAGGCGGCACGCGCGCGGGGGCTCGTGGCCGTGGACCTGCACGCACAGACCCGGGCGCTGGGGTTCTACGAGCGGCTGGGGTACGCGGCGTACGGGCCGCAGGACATGGAGGCGGGGATTCCGCACCGGTCCATGCGGCGTTCTCTGTAGCGGAGGGTGGTCGTGCGACGCTGGAGGTCTGGATGTTCTTGATCGTCTAGACCCGGAGCGCTGACCGTGGACCAGCTGGCCCTGTTGTTCGTCCTGTTGCTCGGGGCCGTGGTGAGCGTCCCGGTCGGGGACCGGTTCGGGTTGCCCGCGCCGGTGCTCATGACCCTGCTCGGGATCGTCCTCGCGGTGCTCGACTTCGTTCCCAACGTGGACATCCCGCCGGACCTGATCCTGCCCCTGCTGCTGCCGCCCCTGCTGTACGCGGCGGTGCGGCGGACCTCGTGGCGGCAGTTCGCGGCGAACGTGCGGCCGATCTTCCTGCTGGCCGTCGCGCTGGTGTTCGTCACGACGGTGTGCGTGGCGGCCGTGGCCCACACGATCGTGCCGGGGCTGCCGATCGCCGCGGCCGTGGCGCTGGGCGCGCTGGTCGCGCCGCCCGACCCGGTGGCCGCCACCGCGGTGGCCGGACAGCTCGGGCTGCCCCGCCGGCTGGTGTCCATCCTGGAGGGCGAGGGGCTGTTCAACGACGTGACGGCCATCGTGCTCTACCACGTCGCGATCGCCGCGGCCGTGAGCGGGTCGTTCTCGCCGTGGCAGGCGGGCCTCGACCTGGTGCTGTCCGCGGTGGTGGCGGTGGCGGTGGGTGTCGCGCTCGGCTGGGGCGCCAACAGGCTGCTGGACGTCCTCGGGGACACGACGTTGCAGATCGGTCTGACGCTCCTGGTGCCGTACGCCTCGTACGTGCTGGCGGAGGAGTTCCACGGGTCCGGGGTGCTGGCCGTCCTGACCACGGCCATGTTCCTCGCCGAGTACGCCACCGACCCCGACGACGTGCTGACCCGGCTGGCCGGCCACACCTTCTGGGACATCATCGACACCCTCGTCACGGGCGTCGCGTTCGGGCTGATCGGCCTGGAGCTGCACAACGCGATCCGGACGGCGTCCGGGCGGTGGGGGGAGATGCTGGGCTGGGCCGGGGTGATCGTGGTCGTCGTGGTCGTCGTACGGCTGCTGTGGCTGCTGCCGGCGACCTGGCTGACGCAGCGGCTGCACGCAAGACAGGACCACCTCGAGGACATTCCGACGAACTGGCGGGAGACCCTCGTCATGTGGTGGGCCGGGATGCGCGGGGTGGCCTCCGTGGCGCTGGCGCTGGCCGTGCCGCTGAAGACCGACGACGGCGGGCCCTTCCCCGACCGGGACGAGATCATCTTCATCGCGTTCGGCGTGATCATGGCGACCCTGGTCCTCCAGGGACTGACCTTGCCGTGGCTGGTGAAACGCCTCGACGTGCAGGCGGACAGCGACCGCGAGAAGGAGTTCGAGAAGGAGCTCGCGGTGCGGGCCGCGAAGGCGGCGAAGCAGCGGCTGCGGGAGATCGAGGCCGAGGAGGACCTGCCGGAGGAGCTGTCCGAGCAGATGCTGCGGCGGGCCTTCGACATCGGGTTGCGGATCAGCCCCGACGTCGGGGAGGACGAACGGCGGGAGGGCCACGACCAGCGGGTGCGCAGGCTGAAGCGGGTGCGGCGGATCCAGGGGGAGATGCTGAGCGCGGCCCGGCACGAGGTGGTCGCGGCGCGCAGCGAGCCGGGCGCCGATCCGGAGATCGTGGACCGGGTGCTGCGGCATCTGGACGTGCGCAGCCTCAGGTGAGGCGACCGGACCGGCCGGCCGGCCTTCCGCGGCCGCCCGGTTCATGACAGTCGCGTAAACCGTCATGACCCCTGTCGGTACTGCTCGTTACGCTCGGACCATGGCACGCAATGTGGTGATCAGTGGAGGCGGAACGGGGATCGGGCTCGCCGCGGCGCGGGTCTTCGCCGCGGACGGGGACCGGGTGCTGCTGCTCGGGCGGCGGGCGGAGGTGCTGGAGAAGGCCGGGGTGGCCGGGGCGCTCACCTACGCCGCGGATCTGAGTGAACCGGAGCAGGTGCGGGGGGTGGCCCGGTTCGTCGAGGCGGAGTTCGCCACCGTGGACGTGCTGGTGCACAGCGCCGGGGGCGCCGGGCACCTGGAACCGCCGAGCGACAGTGCGGATCCGCTGGACCGCGTCGCGCACCACTGGACCGTCAACTTCCGTAGCAACACCCTCAGCGCCGCCCTGCTCACCGAGGCCCTGAAGGACCGGCTCGCCTCGCCGGGCGGACGGGTGCTGTTCGTCAGCTCGATCGCCGCCTACCGGGGGTCGGGCAGCGGGGCCTACGGCGGCGCCAAGGCCGCGCTGCACCCGTACGCCCGGGATCTCGCCCGGGAGTTGGGGCCCCGGGGCATCACCGCGAACCTCGTCGCCCCGGGATACGTCGAGGACACCGGGTTCTTCGGGGACGCCATCGAGCCCGCGCGGCGCGAGCGGCTCGTCGGCGAGACCTTCACCGGGCGCGCCGGGACGCCCGGGGACATCGCCGCCACACTGCACTGGCTGGCCTCCCCGGGCGCCGGTCACGTCACTTCGCAGGTCGTCCAGGTCAACGGGGGTGCGGAGCGCGGGAACTGACGCTCAGCGGCCCGTCCGCGGCGGCTCGTGGACGCGCCGGGCCGCACCGTCGGGGGAGCGGGACTGGCCGGGCAGGCGGCCCGGGGGCAGCGCCGCGTCCGCCGTGTTGACCCTCGGGAGCGCGTACGGGTGCTCCTTGGACAGCCAGCGGATCATCTCCTCGCGGACCCTGACCCGCACCGTCCAGATGTCGTCGGCGTCCTTCGCCGTGACCAGGGCCCGCACCTGCATGGTGTTGGGCGTGGTGTCGGTGACGTCGAGCCCGCAGGCACGGCCGTCCCAGGCCGGGCAGTCGCGCAGGATGTCGCGCAGCTTCTCGCGCATCGCCTCCACCGGCGCCGCGTGGTCGACGTGCCAGTAGACGATGCCGGTCATCTGCGGGGTGCCGCGCGACCAGTTCTCGAAGGGCTTCGAGGTGAAGTACGAGACCGGCATCGTGATCCGGCGCTCGTCCCAGGTCCGCACGGTCAGGAAGGTCAAGGTGATCTCCTCGACCGTGCCCCACTCGCCGTCCACCACGACCGTGTCGCCGATGCGCACCATGTCGCCGAAGGCGATCTGGAAGCCGGCGAACATGTTGCTCAGGGTCGACTGGGCGGCCACACCGGCGACGATGCCGAGGATCCCGGCCGAGGCCAGCAGGGAGGCGCCCGCCGCGCGCATGGCGGGGAACGTCAGCAGCATCGAGGCCGCCGCGACCACCCCGACGACGGCCGCCACCACCCGCATGATCAGCGACACCTGGGTCCGCACCCGCCGGACCCGGGCCGCATCGCGGTGCACACGCGCGTAGCGGGTGTACGACGTCTCGACGATCGCCGCCGCGATCCTGATCACCAGCCAGGCCGCCGAGCCGATCAGCACCAGGGTGAGGAACTGGCCGATGCCGGTCCTATGGTCCTCCAGCAACTGCGCGGCGTCGTACGACCCTCTCAGCAGGGCCGCGCACAGCACGAGCTGATAGGGGATGCGGCCACGGCGCAGCAGACCCCACAGCGGGGTCTCGGGGTGCCGCAGGTCGGCCTTGGACAGCAGGCGGTCGGTGGCCCAGCCGATGAGGACTGTCAGCACAACCGAGCCGCCGACCACGATCACGGGGCGGAGCAGGTTCTCCATGCCTTCGAACGTAACCGGGTCGGAGGGGTCCTGAACATGCGGTTTCTGTGAGGAGGCGCACGCACGGCGTTGTCAGTGCAGGCTGGCACCATGGGCACATGAACATCATGCTCTTTCACTCGACCTATGGTCCGCGGCCCGCGGTGCGCGCCGCGGCGGACCGGCTGCGCGCCGCCGGGCACGAGGTGTGGACGCCGGACCTCTTCGAGGGCCGCACGTTCGACACGGTCGAGGAGGGCATGGCGTACAACGAGGAGATCGGCAAGGACGAGCTGCTGAAGAGAGCCGTCCTGGCCGCCGCGCCCTACTCGGAGCGCGGGCTGGTGTACGCCGGGTTCTCGCTCGGTGCGTCGATCGCCCAGACCCTCGCCCTCGGCGACGCCAGGGCGCGCGGCCTGCTCCTGCTGCACGGCACCTCGGACCTGGCGCCGAACGTCTCGGTGGACGGCCTCGCGGTGCAGCTGCATGTCGCGGAGCCGGACCAGTTCGAGACCGACGACTGGCTGAGCGCCTGGTATCTCCAGATGGGCAGAGCGGGCGCCGACGTGGAGGTCTACCGGTACGCGGGAGCCGGGCACCTGTACACCGACCCCGAGCTGCCCGACTACGACGAGGAGGCGGCCGAGGCCACCTGGCGGGTGGCGCTCGGCTTCCTCGAGTCGCTCTAGAAGGATCCGGAGCTCCGGAAGGAACTAGACCGGGTCTAGACCGGGTCGTAGGTCCGCTCCACCTTCTGCGTGCCGCTGCGCGTGCGGTACGAGCGGGACCAGGCGGAGGTCGCCGTGGTGGTGGTGCGGTCGGACAGGACGTAGTAGTCCATCTGCGCGCGCTCGGCCGTGATGTCCAGGACGCCGTAGCCGTGCCGGTCGGTGTCGACGAAGTGGACGTGCCGGTTGGCGGCCCGGATGACCGGGGCGGCGATCGCGGTGAGCGTGCCCTCCGGGACCTTCACGATGTCGTCGAGGTTGTCGGAGGTCACCGAGGTGACCACGAACTCCGTGGCGGCCGAGGCCGACAGCGGGTAGGTCCCGGCGTCCACCGGCACGTCGTTGGCCCACGCCATGTGGATGTCACCGGTCAGGAAGACGGTGTTGCGGATGGCGTGGGAGCGCAGGTGGGCCAGGAGTTCGCGGCGGTCGTCGGTGTAGCCGTCCCACTGGTCGGTGTTGAGGGCGATGCCCTCCTGGGGCAGGCCGAGCAGCTTGGCGAGCGGCTTGAGCAGGTCCGCGGAGAGCGAACCGATGGCGAACGGCGAGATCATCACCGAGTTGCCGACCAGCCGCCAGGTGGTGTCGGACGCCTTCAGCCCGGCCTTCAGCCAGTCGAGCTGGGCGCGGCCGGTGAGCGTGCGGTCCGGGTCGTCGACGGTGCCGTTGCCGACGGCGACCTGTTGCGAGCGGAAGGACCGCAGGTCCAGCAGGGACAGATCGGCGAGCTTGCCGAAGCGCAGCCGGCGGTAGGTGGTGCCGGCGATGGCCGGCCGGACGGGCATCCACTCGAAGTAGGCCTGCTTGGCGGCCGCCTGACGGGACGACCAGGCACCCTCGGCGCCCTCGGTGTGGTTCTCGGCTCCCCCCGACCAGGTGTCGTTGGCGAACTCGTGGTCGTCCCAGATCGCGACGACCGGCGCCTTCGCGTGCAGGGCCTGGAGGTCCGGGTCGGTCTTGTACTTGCCGTGCCGGGTGCGGTAGTCGGCGAGGGTGAGGATCTCGTGGGTGGGCGCCGTCTGCCGGACGACGGTCCCGCGCGTGCCGTACTCGCCGGTGCCGTACTCGTAGATGTAGTCGCCGAGGTGCAGCCAGGCGTCCAGGTCGCCGCGGGCCGCGAGGTGACGGTACGAGGAGAAGTAGCCGGCCTCCCAGTTGGCGCAGGAGACCACGCCGAAGCGCAGGCCCGGCACGGCCGCGTCCGCCGCCGGCGCGGTGCGGGTGCGCGCCACCGGGGAGTCGGTGCCGCCGGCCGAGAAGCGGAACCAGTAGTCGGTGGCGGGCGCGAGGCCGCGGATGTCGGCCTTGACGGTGTGGTCGGTCGCGGCGGAGGCGGTGGTGGAGCCCTTGGCGACCACGTTCGTCAGCGCCTTGTCCGTGGCGACGACCCAGCTCACCTCCGTGGCCGGACCGAGCCCGGAGCCGGGTATCGCCTCGGCGGTGGGCGTTACCCGGGTCCACAGCAGGACGCCGTCGGGCAGCGGGTCGCCGGAGGCGAGGCCGTGCAGGAAGACGGGGGCCTCTGCGGCACGGGCCGGCAGCGCGGCGGCGAGCGGGCCGGCCAGCACGGCGGTGGCGGCCACGGCCTTCAGTGCCGTACGGCGGCGCGGGGACAGCGAGTTGGGGCGCTCTGACGAGGTGTCGGCGCTCTCGGAGGATCTGTATCGACTGGTCACGGACGATCAGATTACTGACCAGTACGACAAAAGAGCGGGCGAACTCCCAAAAGTTCGCCCGCTCTTCCTCGCAGTGTCGGATCAGATGCCGGTCAGCCCTTGAGCGCCGCTTCGATCGCCGTGGTGAAGTCGGCGACCGTCATCGGGGCGTTGCCCTGCCCGTCGGAGCCGGTGAGCGTCTTGCCGTCCATCTTCAGGGTCGGGGTACCCGTGACGCCGCTCTTGTCGAACGTCTTGGACATCTCCAGCGCCCACCGGTCGTAGGTGCCGTTCTTCACGGCGCTCTGGAACTTCGCGTTGCCCTTCAGCGCCGAGACCGTGTCCGCCACCTTGATCAGGTAGGAGTCGTCCTTGAACTTGTCCTCGGTCTCCTCGGGGTGGTACTTCGCCGAGTACATCGCGGTCTTGTACTCGAGGAACGCCTCGGGGCTGACGTTGAGCGCGGCGCCCAGGGCGCTGAGCGCGTTCTTGGAGCCCTCGCCGGTCAGGCTGCGGTCGAGGAAGGTCGCGCCGACGTACTCGATCTTGAACTTGCCGGCGTCGTAGTCGCTCTTCACCGTCGCGCCGACGGTCTGCTCGAACTGGGCGCAGACCGGGCAGCGCGGGTCCTCGTACATCACGAGCGTCTTCTTGGCGCTCGCCTTGCCCATGACGACCGTCGTGCCGTTCTTGCCGCTGGTGTTGGCCGGCTTGACCAGCTTGGCCTTCGCCGCGTCCTCCCAGTAGCCGGGCTTGTTCGCCTGGACGACGGCGTAACCTATGCCGCCCGCCAGGGCGAGCACGCCGACGACCGAGCAGGCGACGATGATCTGGCGCCTGACCTTGGCCCGCTTGGCCTCGCGCTCACGCTCGATGCGCAGCCGCTCCCGGGCCGCCGTCTTCGACGCAGCGCTGTTCCGCTTGCTCATGGTGTTCTCCAAAGGGACGCGCACGTGTCGTACGCGGAAGTTCGTGTGAGGACTGAGGGACTGCGGTGGTGCTCAGGTGCCTGGGCCTGCGCAGACGTGCGGGCCTGTTCAGACCGCGGCGGGCGAGCACGGCGGTCCACGCCGTCCCAAGGAGTGCACGAGAATCCGCTCGCGGACGGTGGTCGACCGGCGGGTGGGCCGCGGCAGGCGGCGGGCCGCCGGGGCGCGTCGTACGGTCACGGCGGCGACGGCCAGCAGCAGCGGCCGGAAGGTCGTCGCGGTCGCGGCGCGCAGCAGCTGGGCCAGCGCCCGCTCGCCCCGGCGCAGCCAGGCGGCCGCGATCAGGCCGACGCAGACGTGCGCGCCGAGCAGCAGCCACGCGGCGGCCGGGTCCGGGTGGGCGAGGAGCCCGCCCAGCCGGTCGGTGTCGGTGCCGGTGACCTGGGCCAGCGGGGTACCGACGGGTGTGCCGTCGCCGCACAGCACGTCCCAGCCGACCGAGGCCAGCGGGCCGGCGACCGGGCCGCCCGCACGGCCGTAGCAGACGTGCTGGCCGGTGGTGAAGACGGTGTCGGCCGCCAGCTCCAGCGGGATCAGCAGGGCGGCGATCCGCCCGAAGCCGCATTCGCGGCCGGCGAGGACGTACGCGAGGGCGAACACGGCGGCCGCGACGGCGGCCACCGTGTTGAGCGGCAGCGGGGCCCGGGACAGCAGCACGTGCGACGCGGTGCTGAGCGTCACGACGCATGCCGTGAACAGCGCCGCGCGTACGGCTCTGAGGCGGGTCCCGGATATGTCCATAGCGGAGGAGAGTGTGTCACGTGCTCCTGTAGGAGACCCCTAAAGGGTCCCTGTGAGAAGGCGGACCGTTAGAGACCTGGAATCCGGCCGTTGCGGAACAGGTCGACGAAGATCTGGTGGTCGGTACGCGCGCGTGCGCCGTACGTGTGCGCGAAGTCGACCAGGAGCGGCGCGAAGCCGTCCTCGTCGGCCGCGATCGCCGCGTCGATGGCCCGCTCGGTGGAGAAGGGCACCAGGGACTCGCCGGAGGTGTCGTCCGCCGCCGCGTGCATCGTGGCCGTGGCCCGGCCCAGGTCGGCGACGACGCCCGCGATCTCCTCCGGGTCGTCGATGTCGCCCCAGTCCAGGTCGACCGCGTACGGCGAGACCTCGGCGACCAGCTGCCCGGCGCCGCCCAGCTCGGTCCAGCCCAGCCACGGGTCGGCGTGCTGCTGGAGGGCGCGCTGGGAGATCACCGTGCGGTGGCCCTCGTGCTGGAAGTAGTCGCGGATCGCCGGGTCCGTGATGTGCCGGGAGACGGCCGGCGTCTGGGCCTGCTTGATGTAGATCACCACGTCGTTCTCCAGGGCGTCGCTGTGGCCCTCGAGGAGGATGTTGTACGACGGCAGACCGGCCGAGCCGATACCGATGCCCCGGCGGCCGACGACGTCCTTCACGCGGTAGGAGTCCGGGCGGGCCAGGGAGGTCTCCGGCAGGGTCTCCAGATAGCCGTCGAAGGCCGCGAGCACCTTGTAGCGGGTGGCGGCGTCCAGCTCGATGGAGCCGCCGCCCGGTGCGAAGCGGCGCTCGAAGTCACGGATCTCCGTCATCGAGTCCAGCAGCCCGAAGCGGGTCAGGGAGCGCGCGTCACGCAGCGCGTCGAGCAGCGGGCCCTGCGCGGTGTCCAGGGTGAAGGGCGGCACCTCGTCGCTCTTGGCGCCGGTGGCCAGCGCGTGGATCCGCTCCCGGTACGCGCCCGCGTACACCTCCACCAGCTCGCTGATCTGATCGTCACCGAGCGCCTTCGCGTACCCGATGAGGGCGATGGAGGCGGACAGGCGCTTCAGGTCCCAGGTGAAGGGGCCGACGTACGCCTCGTCGAAGTCGTTGACGTTGAAGATCAGCCGGCCTGTCGCGTCCATGTACGTGCCGAAGTTCTCCGCGTGGAGGTCGCCGTGGATCCACACGCGCGAGGTGCGCTCGTCCAGGAACGGGCCGCCCCGCTTCTCGGCGTCGAGGTCGTGGTAGAAGAGGCCCGCGGTACCGCGGTAGAACGCGAACGCCGAGGCCGCCATCTTCCGGAACTTCACCCGGAACGCGGCCGGGTCGGCGGCCAGGAGCTCGCCGAACGCGGTGTCGAAGACGGCGAGGATCTCCTCGCCGCGGTGCTCGTCGTTGAGCTGCGGAACCGACATCGCTGGGTGCCTCCTGGTGCATGACATGTACGACAGCGCTTCTGTCGCATCCAACGGGCGGGGCCGGGCGAAAGTGCCCGCGGCCCCACCGTGAAGGTACGTGGGGAACGAGCCCGGGTGTCAGTCGCGAGGCATAGACTTCGACGCTGTCCCCCGATCCGTCCGTAACCGGTGGGACACCCGTTGCCGTTTGTTTCCCTTGGAGGCCGCAGCCGTGTCAAAGCCGCCGTTCACGCACCTGCACGTCCATACCCAGTACTCGCTGCTGGACGGTGCCGCGCGGCTGAAGGACATGTTCGACGCGTGCAACGAGATGGGCATGACCCACATCGCCATGTCCGACCACGGCAACCTGCACGGGGCGTACGACTTCTTCCACACCGCGAAGAAGGCCGGAGTCACCCCGATCATCGGGATCGAGGCGTATGTCGCCCCCGAGTCGCGGCGCAACAAGCGCAAGATCCAGTGGGGCCAGCCGCACCAGAAGCGCGACGACGTCTCCGGTTCCGGCGGCTACACCCACAAGACGATCTGGGCGGCCAACGCGACGGGCCTGCACAACCTCTTCCGGCTCTCCTCGGACGCGTACGCCGAGGGCTGGCTCCAGAAGTGGCCCCGGATGGACAAGGAGACGATCTCCCAGTGGTCCGAGGGCCTCATCGCCTCCACCGGCTGCCCCTCCGGCGAGCTCCAGACCCGGTTGCGCCTCGGCCAGAAGGAGGAGGCGCTGAAGGCGGCGGCCGACTACCAGGACATCTTCGGCAAGGACCGGTACTTCCTGGAGCTGATGGACCACGGCATCGAGATCGAGAGCCGGGTCCGTGACGGCCTCCTGGAGATCGGCAAGAAGCTCGGCATCCCGCCGCTGGTCACCAACGACTCGCACTACACGTACGCGCACGAGGCGACCGCGCACGACGCGCTGCTGTGCATCCAGACCGGCAAGAACCTCTCCGACCCGGACCGCTTCCGCTTCGACGGCACCGGCTACTACCTGAAGTCCACGGACGAGATGTACGCCATCGACTCCTCGGACGCCTGGCAGGAGGGCTGCGCCAACACCCTCCTGGTGGCCGAGCAGATCGACACCACCGGCATGTTCGAGGCGAAGAACCTCATGCCGAAGTTCGACATCCCCGACGGCTTCACCGAGGTCACCTGGTTCAAGGAGGAGGTCCGCCGGGGCATGGACCGCCGCTTCCCGGGCGGCGTCCCCGACGACCGGCAGAAGCAGGTCGAGTACGAGATGGACGTCATCATCCAGATGGGGTTCCCGGGCTACTTCCTCGTCGTCGCCGACTTCATCATGTGGGCGAAGAACCAGGGCATCGCGGTCGGTCCCGGGCGTGGCTCCGCGGCCGGCTCGATCGTCGCCTACGCGATGGGCATCACCGACCTCGACCCGATCCCGCACGGCCTGATCTTCGAGCGGTTCCTCAACCCCGAGCGCGTCTCCATGCCCGATGTCGACATCGACTTCGACGAGCGCAGGCGCGTCGAGGTGATCCGGTACGTGACCGAGAAGTACGGCGCCGACAAGGTCGCCATGATCGGCACCTACGGCAAGATCAAGGCGAAGAACGCCATCAAGGACTCCGCGCGCGTGCTGGGCTACCCGTACGCGATGGGCGACCGCCTCACCAAGGCCATGCCCGCCGACGTCCTGGGCAAGGGCATCGACCTCAACGGCATCACCGACCCCTCGCACCCGCGCTACAGCGAGGCCGGCGAGATCCGCGCGATGTACGAGAACGAGCCGGACGTCAAGAAGGTCATCGACACCGCCAAGGGCGTCGAGGGCCTGGTCCGGCAGATGGGTGTGCACGCGGCCGGCGTGATCATGTCCAGCGAGCCCATCGTCGACCACGCCCCGATCTGGGTACGGCACACGGACGGCGTGACCATCACCCAGTGGGACTACCCGCAGTGCGAGTCGCTCGGCCTGCTGAAGATGGACTTCCTCGGCCTGCGCAACCTGACGATCATGGACGACGCCGTCAAGATGGTGAAGTCCAACAAGGGTCTCGACCTCGACCTGCTGGCCCTGCCGCTCGACGACCCGAAGACCTTCGAACTCCTCCAGCGCGGTGAGACCCTCGGCGTCTTCCAGTTCGACGGCGGCCCCATGCGCTCGCTGCTGCGCCTGATGAAGCCCGACAACTTCGAAGACATCTCCGCCGTCTCGGCGCTCTACCGTCCCGGCCCGATGGGCATGGACTCGCACACCAACTACGCCCTCCGCAAGAACAAGCTCCAGGAGATCACCCCGATCCACAAGGAGCTCGAGGAGCCGCTCGAAGAGGTCCTGGCGGTCACCTACGGCCTGATCGTCTACCAGGAGCAGGTGCAGAAGGCCGCCCAGATCATCGCCGGGTACTCGCTCGGCGAGGCCGACATCCTGCGCCGCGTGATGGGCAAGAAGAAGCCCGACGAGCTGGCGAAGAACTTCGTCCTCTTCCAGGAGGGCGCCAAGAAGAAGGGCTACAGCGACGAGGCGATCAAGGCCCTGTGGGACGTGCTGGTCCCCTTCGCCGGCTACGCCTTCAACAAGGCGCACTCCGCCGCGTACGGCCTGGTCTCGTACTGGACCGCCTACCTGAAGGCGAACCACCCCGCCGAGTACATGGCCGGACTGCTCACCTCGGTCAAGGACGACAAGGACAAGTCGGCCGTCTATCTCAACGAGTGCCGCCGCATGGGCATCAAGGTGCTCCCGCCGAACGTCAACGAGTCGGTGCACAACTTCGCCGCACAGGGCGACGACGTGATCCTCTTCGGCCTCGAAGCCGTGCGCAACGTCGGCACCAACGTGGTGGAGTCGATCATCAGGAGCCGCAAGGCCAAGGGCAAGTACGGCTCGTTCCCCGACTACCTCGACAAGGTCGAGGCGGTCGCGTGCAACAAGCGCACCACGGAGTCGCTGATCAAGGCGGGCGCGTTCGACACCCTGGGGCACACCCGCAAGGGCCTCACCGCGCACTTCGAGCCGATGATCGACAACGTCGTCGCGGTCAAGCGCAAGGAGGCCGAGGGCCAGTTCGACCTCTTCGGCGGCATGGGCGAGGAGGAGACGAGCGAGCCCGGCTTCGGACTCGACGTCGAGTTCACGACCGACGAGTGGGAGAAGACGTATCTGCTCGCCCAGGAGCGGGAGATGCTCGGTCTGTACGTCTCCGACCACCCGCTCTTCGGCCTGGAGCACGTGCTGTCCGACAAGGCCGACGCGGGCATCGCCCAGCTCACCGGCGGAGAGCACGCGGACGGCGCGGTCGTCACCATCGGCGGCATCATCTCCGGGCTCCAGCGGAAGATGACCAAGCAGGGCAACGCCTGGGCGATCGCCACCGTCGAGGACCTCGCGGGCTCCATCGAGTGCATGTTCTTCCCGGCGACCTACCAGCTCGTCTCGACCCAACTCGTCGAGGACGCCGTCGTCTTCGTCAAGGGCCGCCTCGACAAGCGGGAGGACGTGCCCCGGCTCGTCGCCATGGAACTCCAGGTCCCCGACCTGTCGAACGCGGGCACCAACGCCCCCGTGATCCTCACCATCCCGGCCACCCGGGTCACCCCGCCGATGATCAACCGCCTGGGGGAGATCCTCACTCACCACCGGGGTGACAGCGAGGTGCGGATCAGGCTCCAGGGCCCGACCAAGACGACCGTTCTGCGTCTGGACCGGCACCGGGTCAAGCCCGACCCCGCGCTGTTCGGTGATTTGAAGGTGCTGCTCGGCCCGTCCTGCCTGGCCGGCTGAGCGCGGCAGAGGACGGGACATCGCGGGAGACCGCGGGAGACCGACGGGGAAGAAACCTACGAGGGGCGCATCCGGTACCGGATGCGCCCCTCGGTGCGTGCGAGCCGCAACGGCCCGTCGCCCGGATGTCAGTTGTGGCCGAAGCGCTTCTGCCTGCCCTTGCGGGCGACATCGGCCGGCGTCACCTGTGCGATGCGCTGCTCGGCCTGCGACTCCATCGAGGACTGCTGGGCCGCCTGCTGACCACGCTCGGACTGCGGCTGTTTACGCTCCTGCTTCTTGTTCTTGGCCATGGTGATCTGCCTCCTGGGGGGATCTGGGGGCCATCGACGGGACCAGACTCACATAGGCTGACTTACAACGCATTTCGGATAATTACCGTCTGTAACAGGGGTTGTCGGAGCGCAAGCCCCCGAAACGCCACGCCGAAGATCGAGTTCCGGCCGTTAACCTCCGCGTGGTCGGGCAGACTCGAAGAAAGCCCGATGCAAACCTCCCGGAAAGAGGGTGAGTCGTGTGGACCGCTGCATCGTCCTGGTGGACGCCGGGTATCTGCTGGGGGCCGCCGCCAGCCTCCTCGCCGGAGAGCCCTCGCGATCGAGGATCACCGTCGACCACTCCGCCCTCGTCCAGGGCCTGCGCGAACAGGCCGAGTCCGAGACCGAGCGGCCGCTGCTGCGCATCTACTGGTTCGACGGCGCCCCCGACCGCGTTCCCCAGCCCGAACACCGCAGACTGCGCGTGATGCCCCGGGTGACCGTCCGGCTGGGCGCGCTGACCCGCAGCGACGGCCGCTGGGCCCAGAAGGGCGTCGACGCCGCCATGCATGCCGAGCTGACCGAACTGGCCCGCAACCGCGCCTGCTCCGACGTCGTCCTCGTCACCGGCGACGGCGATCTGCTGCCCGGCATGATGGCCGCCAAGGAGCACGGCGTCGCCGTCCACCTGTGGGCCGTCCAGGCCGCCGACGGCGACTACAACCAGTCCGAGGACCTGGTCGCCGAGGCCGACGAACGGCGCGTCCTGGACCGCATCTGGATCACCAAGGCCGTACGCGCCAAGGAGGTCGGCGGCACCTGCGCGTCGCCGCCCGCGCCCCGGCCGGAGATCGCCGCGATCCTCTCCGCGCCGCTGCCCGACTCCGGCCTCGCCCGCGCCTCCGGGCGGAGCGCCGAGGAGACCGAGCACGCCTCCGCGGCCGGCGCCTCGGAGAACGGCACCGAGGAGCGCATTCCCGCGCCCAAGGGAGGCGTGCCGACCCCCAAGGACCTGGCCGCCCTGCGCACACCCGGCGCCCAGGCCGTCCAGCACCCCACCACGGCCACCCTGCGCTGGTCCTCCGACAAGGGATGGGTCGACCGTCCCGGGACCCCCGCGGAGCCCTCCGAGGTCGCCGCGATGCCGACGCTCGCGCAGCTCACCACGGCGGAGCAGCGGTGGGCCGACCGCGAGGAGGACATCACCACCGTCGGCGGCGACCCGTTCGAGGTGGGGCAGGTCTTCGCCCGCCGGTGGATGGCGCGCCTCGGCGAGCAGGGTCAGCTCCAGAAGCTGTCGGGCATGTACCCGCGGATCCCGCACCGCATCGACGGCGAGCTGCTGAGGTACGCGGCCCGCTTCGGACTGCTCGCGCACAAGGACGACCAGATCGACGAACACGACCGGTACGCCATCCGGGCGGGATTCTGGCGCGAGATCGACGTACGGACGGCCGCCGAGCACGCTCCGGCCGGGGACTGAACCGGCCGCCCGGGACGCCCCGACGGCGAGCGACGGTCCGTGACCCCGTAGTCTCGTCCCTTGTGAGTACGCGCGCGGCACCGCCCATTCGGCACAGGGACGAGGTCGTGTGTGCCGTGCGCGGGCTGACCAAGACCTATCCGGCGGTCCGCGGCCGGCGCGGCACTCCCGCGACACCCGAGGTCCGGGCCACCGACGACGTACGGCTGGACATCCGGCGCGGTGAGATCTTCGGGCTGCTCGGCCCGAACGGCGCAGGGAAGACCACCCTCGTACGGCAGATGACCGGGCTGATGCGGCCCGACTCGGGCAGCGTGGAGATCCTCGGGCACGACATCGTGCGCCACCCCGAGCGGGCCGCGCGGATCCTCGCCTACCTCGGGCAGGAGTCCACCGCCCTCGACGACCTCACCGTCTCGCTGGCCGCCGAGACCACCGGACGGCTGCGCGGCCTCGACGTACGCGCGGCGCGCCGGGAGCGGGACGCCGTCCTCGACGAGCTGGGTCTCACGCCGATCGCCGGACGGCCGCTGCGCAAGCTGTCCGGCGGACAGCGCCGGCTGGCCTGCTTCGCCGCCGTGCTGGTGGGGGAGCGCCCCCTGCTCGTGCTGGACGAACCGACCACCGGGATGGATCCGGTGGCACGGCGGGCCGTGTGGGCCTCCGTGGACCGGCGGCGGGCCGAGCGCGGGACGACCGTGCTGCTCGTCACCCACAACGTCATCGAGGCGGAGACCGTCCTCGACCGGGTCGCCGTCATCGACCAGGGCCGGGTCATCGCCTGCGACACCCCCACGGGGCTCAAGGAGCAGGTCGCCGACGAGGTGCGGGTCGAACTGGTGTGGCGCGAGCGGGCGCCGCTGGACGTGCCCGAGGTCGCCGCGCTGCGCGAGCGGGCCGTGGAGTCGGGCCGCCGCTGGACCCTGCGGCTGGCGCCCGACGAGGCCCGCGCGGTCGTCGCCACCGTCACCGGCGGAGCCGCCTTCGCCGCCCTGGACGACTTCACGCTGGCCACACCGAGCCTGGAGGACGTCTATCTGGCGCTGGGCGGCGCGGCACGGCAGGGGCTGGTGCGGGCTTGAGGGCGGCGAGAGCGCGGGGCGCCGAGGTGAGCGAGCGAGCCTTGAGGCCCGTATGGGACGGTAGGGGAACCGTAGGGAAGAGGAGCAACGTCACGTGAGTGTCGTACCCGCCGAGGTTCTGCCGGGAAGCGCCCGGGCCGTCACACAGACGGTGCCCCGCGCCGCCGCCGAGCTGGCCCCCCGCGCGCGGCTGTGGCCGTCGCTGGTGGCCGTGTACCGGGCCCAGCTGTCCCGGGCCCGGGTGGCGCGCATCCCGCTGCTGTTCGTGGCGACCTTCCAGTCGGTCGGCATCCTGATCATGATGCGGGGGGTGGTGGACGGGGGCCGCGAGGCGGAGGCCGTGGTGGCGGGCTCCGCGGTGCTCGTCGTCGCGTTCGTCGCGCTGAACCTGCTCGCTCAGTACTTCGGACAGCTGCGGTCCAGCGGCGGGCTGGACCACTACGCGACCCTTCCGGTGCCGCCCGCGGCCGTGGTGCTCGGGGCGGCGGGTGCGTACGCGTCCTTCACCGTGCCGGGAACCCTGGTGACCGCGGTCTTCGGATGCGTGCTGTTCGGGCTTCCGCTCACCCATCTGTGGATCCTCGCGGCCGTGATCCCGCTGGCCGGCGCCGCCCTGTCCGGACTCGGCGCGGCCTTCGGGCTGCTCGCGCCGCGGCCGGAGCTGGCCACCGTGCTGGGGCAGCTCGGCATGTCGGCGGCGCTGCTGCTGGGCGTGCTGCCGCCGGACCGGATGCCGGAGGCGGTGCGCTTCGCCCGCGATCTGCTGCCGTCGACGTACGGGGTCGAGGCGTTCGCCCGGACCTTCCGGGCGAGTCCCGACTGGGCGTTCGTCCTCGCCGACCTCGCCGTGTGCGCCGGGGTCGGCGTCGTTTCGCTGGCCGTCGCCACCTGGGCGTACCGCCGAGCCGCCGTCCGGTGACGCGCGGCACAGGCGCGCCTGGCACGATGTCAGAGTGACCGCACCGCTGACTCCGCCTCCGCCGCCGCACGAACCCTCCTCGCACACGGCCTGGCCTCCGCCGCCCGGCGGGTACGCGGGGGTGGCCACCGCGCCCCATGACGTCGCGTACGGACAGGACGGGCCCGGCATGAAGACCGAACTGCGCGAAGCCGCCGTCATCACGGTGGCGGTCGCGCTCGCCGGAGCGCTGCTGGGGCTGCTGTGGGTGTGGCTGGCGCCCAAGGTGCCGCTCGTCGGTGACCTGGTGGACGACAGCTGGGTCGTCTACTTCAAGGACACCGAGGGGGAGCAGGCGATCGGCGTGGACGGAACGTTCACGCTGCTGGCCCTGGCATGCGGGGCCGTGAGTGCCGCGGCCGTCTTCCTGTGGCGGCGGCGCGGTGGAGTGCCGCTGGTGATCGCTCTCGCCGTCGGGGGGTTCCTCGGGTCGTTGCTGGCGTGGCGGCTGGGGGTGTGGCTGGGGCCCGACTCCGATGTGATCGCGCATGCGCAGTCGGCGGGCAAGGGGGTCACGTTCTCCGCTCCGCTGAAGCTCGGCGCGAAGGGGGCGTTGCTGGCGTGGTCGTTCGCCGCGGCGCTGGTGCATCTGGGGCTCACGGCGTTGTTCGGGCCTCGGGATCCCGATCCGTATCTGGCGCACATGGGTGCACCCAAGGACGGGTACGGGGCGCCGATGGGCTAGCGGGGCTTTTCCTCGCCCCCGCCGCCCCTTCCCGTCCCGACCCTGGGGGCTGCGCCCCCAGACCCCCGCTTTCGGCCTGGACGGCCTCGTCCTCAGACGCCGGACGGGCTGTTCAGGCGCGGGCGATCTCGGACAGGACCGCTCCCGTGAGGCCGGCCAGGTCTGTCGGGGAGAGTTCCACCTCCAGGCCCCTGCGGCCCGCCGAGACGCAGATCGTGGGGTGGGTCGAGGCCGAGGCGTCCAGGACCGTGGGGAGCTTCTTGCGCTGGCCCAGGGGGGAGATGCCGCCCCGGACGTAGCCCGTGGTGCGTTCCGCGAGGGTCGGGTCGGCCATCGCCGCCCGTTTTCCGCCCACCGCCGACGCCAGGGCCTTCAGGTCCAGGGAGCCGGCCACCGGGACCACGGCCACCGTCAGCGCGCCGTCCACGTCCGCGACCAGGGTCTTGAAGACCCGGTCGGGGGAGACGCCCATCGCCTCGGCGGCCTCCTCGCCGTAGGACGGGTGGCTCGGGTCGTGGTCGTAGGCGTGGACGGTGAAGTCCACTCCCGCCGCCGTCAGGGCCACCGTCGCGGGCGTGCCGGCGGACTGCTGCTTCTTCGGCTTCTTCGCCATGCGGGCCTTCAGTTGAGACTGGTCGGGCCGCGCGTCAGGTCCGACGCGGGCAGCGAGGGCAGGCTGCGGATGATCGCCGTCTCCGCGCGCAGCAGTTTCAGCTCGTCCCGCAGGCGGGAGGCCGTGTCGGGGGCCTGGAGCAGGCGCTGCTTGGTCGGGGTGTCCAGCATCATCGCGGCCGCCACCAGGTACGACACCACCGACGGGTCGTCCGGGAGATCCGCGCCGGTGGTCAGTGAGCGCTCGCGGGCGCCCGCCAGGCGCTTCTGGTACTGGCGGAAGGCGCGCAGCACGCCTTCCGCGAGGGCGCCCGCCTCGTCGCCCGGGTCCTCGGGCAGTTCCTGGAGCTCGGCGGTCAGGAACGGGCCCGAGGCGTCCACCGACAGCAGCTTCACGCGGGTCGTGCCCGTCGCCAGCACCTCGAAGGTGCCGTCGGCGCGCTCGCGGATCGTCGCCGCGTCGGCCACACAGCCGACGTCGTGGAAGGCCTTGAGCGGGGCGTCGCCGAAGCCGGCCGCGGGGCCGCGCTCGGGCAGCGCGGTCTGGTCGGGCAGGCCGTGGGAGCTGGGGGCCACCTCATGGCCGTCGCGGATGGCCACGACGGCGAACCGGCGTGATTCGTCCTCGGGGGTCTTCAACAGGTCGCGCATCATCGCGCGATAGCGCTCCTCGAAGACGTTGAGCGGGAGCACGAGCCCCGGGAACAACGCCGAGTTCAGGGGGAAGAGCGGCAGACGGACGGTGGTCACGACGCTGAAGCCTAGTGGTCCGTGGAGTGGGCTCGTCCGCCGTGCCCGATCCCTGGACGCCAGGGGGGCCGCTCGGACGGTCCCGAGCGCACTTCCTCGCGTACCGCCAGGAAGTGGCCGAGCGGGTCGTCCGACAGCCGGCCCCAGGGGAAGGACGTGGCGTAGGGGCCGATCAGGCGCAGTTGCGCGAGGGCGTCGTCGTGGCGGTCCAGGCGGACCAGGACGTACGTCAGCACATTGCGGATCTCGGCCGGCCACGGGTCGACGGAGGGGAAACGGGCGGAGAGCGCGATGGCGCGGTCGGCCGCCGCGTCCAGTCGCTCGCGCGGTACCTCGGGCCCGCAGCCGTCGGTCAGGTACGCGAAGGCGGCCCGCGTCGGCAGCGCCTGGACGAGGGAGCCGGCCGGCGCGTCCTGCGCGGCACGGTCGGCGAAGTCGAAGCACTCCCCGTGGGAGCCGTGCCACGACTCGGCGAGATAGCGCTTGGCGGCGACATGGCAGCCGTAGTGGTGCGGGGCGCGGCGGACCGCGGCCGACCACAGTTCGCCGAAGTACTTGTGTCCGGCGCGGGTGCCGCGCGCGTGGTCCAGGGCGATCCGCCACGGCACCGGGTCGCGGACGTCGCTCTGCGCGGCGGCCGTGATCAGCGGACTCACCTCGCGCAGCAGCTCGGCCCTGGCCGGTGAGCGCCAGGCCCGGTGCACCGCGAGCTGGGCGGCGACGAGCAGTACGTCCGGGTCGCGCGGGGCGGCGGCGCTCCACTCCTCGAACCACTCCGACCGGGAGTGCGCGAAGGACGCCAGCCGGGTGGCGTACCGGTCCCGGTACTCCCACTCGGAGCGTTCCCGGGTCTGGGCCATGAGCCGGGCGGCGGGCGCGTAGGCGCCCAGTCCGGCGGCGACCAGGGCGGGACCGAGTCGGTCGTCGGGCACGTCGAGGAGCACCTCGTCGTCGGCGGGGAGCCCGGCGGCGCTGTGGGGGGCGGCGGCGTTCCGTGCCGTCCGGGATGCCCGGGAGGCGCGGATGAACGGGGGCAGCAGAGCCATGGTGTGGCCCATTGAAAAGCCGCGGGTTCAGATTGCGCCAGAGGGTTCCGGCACCTTCACGAAAGTTGTACACCGTACGGTCAAGGAGCGGTAAAAGGTGACTGTGGGCGACGGGGCATGAGCCCGCTGTCCACCGGTCATCCCCGGCGCAGCAGTCGCGTGGCCCCCGCCGCGACCGTCGTCGCCAGGATCCAGCCGAGCAGGATCAGCGCCGACGACAGCCACTGCCAGCCGCCGCGCAGCTGCCACTCGCCGACCTGCCCGAGGTCGATGACCGGCAGCAGCAGGTCGAGGGCGAAGAGGGCGGGATTCCAGGGCGGGTGCCCGTCCCGGTGGACGGGCGGATGCGCGGCGTGCGCGAAGGCCAGCGAGCTCGCCGCCCACAGCACCGCCATCCACACCGCCGCGCGGCCCGGCCGGTACCCGTAGGCGACCGTCCAGTCCTGGACGTAGCCCCAGAGCTTCGCGGCCGGCGGCAGCGTCTCGCGGCGCCGCCGCTGCTTGGCCAGCAGTACCTCGCGGGCGTCCTCGTCCTCCCCGCCGGCCCGCAGCACGGTGGCCAGCCGTTCGTACGGCTCCGGGGCGTACTCGGCGGTCGCCGCGGCCACCCAGCGCAGCCGCTCGGCCAGCGGGAACGGGCCCTGCGGCACCAGGTTCTCGTACGCGAAGCCGCCCATGTGCACACTGCCGGGGCCCGGCCACGCGCTCGCCCGGTCCACCAGGTTGATCACCCGGGCGCCCGACAGCACCACCTTGCCGCGCGGCGGCCGCTCCCCGAGGAAGCGCAGCTCGGGCGTCTGCACCCGGCGCAGCGACAGCTCCTGGTCCTCCGTGAACACGAACCGGGCCCGCTCCAGGTCCACTGCGTCCCCGAACCGCCCGTCGTCCAGTCGCACCCCGCCCCGGCACTCGAAGCGCTGGATGCGGGTCCCGCGCGCGGGTGTCGTGCCGCTCAGCGCCTGGCCGCCGACACCGGCCGGGGTCAGGTACAGCGAGCGCTCCACCGTCAGCTGGGGCGCGTTCAGCGCGAGCCGGGTGTACGGGTTGGCCAGCCGCGCCCCGCGCAGGCTCAGCGACACGCCGATCTTGGCGCTGCGCAGGCTCAGCTCGCCGTGCGATTCGAGCAGCTCGGCCTGGAGGTCCTGGCCGACCGTCAGGCCGTCGGCGGCGATCGAGCGGCCGCTGCGGTCGCGGTAGACGATGGCCTGGTTGAGCAGCAGGTCCGTGCCGATGTGCGCGTCGGTGAGCCGGACGCCGTTGTGGAAGCGGCAGCGGGGGAGGTGCAGATCGCCCTCGGTGTGCACCCGGGCGGCCTCGAGCCGCGGCACCGAGCAGTCCACCATCCGCACGGTGGTGAACCGGGCCTCCGGCAGCAGCACCTCCCGCTCGAACCGGCAGCGCTTCATCTCCAGGTACGGCACCACCGTGCCGCCCGCGAGGTCCAGGGTGCCGCTGATCTGCACGCCCACCAGCTTCAGCGAGGCGACCCGGCCGGCCAGCGCGGGCGGCCCGTCCAGCAGCAGCCAGGCGACGATCCGCGCCCGCACGGTCCGCGACGCGCCCCACGGGTGGCCGCCGTGCGGGTCGTCGACGACCGTGTCCCCGCTGCTCAGGTCGTACACGCTGCCGTTGCGGAAGGCCTGCCACATGCCGGCCTCGGCGGCGGTCAGGTCGTCCGGCAGATCGCCCGGATCGCCTCCCGCGCGGCTGTCCGCCCCCTCGGTCACCCTCTTCACCCCCTTCGTCACTCACGGTTTTCGCACAGCTGTTCATGCCCGGTGGGCGACCCCCGAACGCTAGACCCGAAGCCGATCTTCCGGATTCCGGCCACGTTCTGTATCAGCCATTGATACGCGCGGACGACGCCCGATCCCGGTCTGAGAGAATTGACGGCGTGATCTCCCGAATCGATCTGCGCGGCGACGCCCTCCCCGAGGGACCCGCCCTGCGCGACCTGCTGCCCCGAGCCGACTTCGACGTCTCGGCCGCCCTCGAGAAGGTGCGTCCGATCTGCGAGGCCGTGCATCATCGGGGCGACGCGGCGCTGATCGACTTCGCCGAGAAGTTCGACGGGGTGCGGCTGGAATCCGTACGCGTGCCGGCAGCGGCGATCGCCGACGCGCTCGAGCGGCTCGACCCGGCCGTCCGCGCGGCCCTGGAGGAGTCCATCCGCCGCGCCCGTCTCGTCCACCGCGAGCAGCGCCGTACGACGCACACGACCCAGGTCGTGCCCGGTGGGTCGGTGACCGAGAAGTGGGTGCCGGTCGAGCGGGTCGGGCTGTACGCGCCCGGCGGCCGGTCGGTCTACCCGTCCTCCGTCGTCATGAACGTCGTGCCGGCGCAGGAGGCCGGCGTCGGATCCATCGCGCTCGCCTCCCCGGCCCAGTCCGAGTTCGGAGGCCTGCCGCACCCGACGATCCTCGCGGCCTGCGCCCTCCTCGGCGTCGACGAGGTGTACGCGGCCGGCGGCGCCACGGCCGTCGCGATGTTCGCGTACGGCACCGAGTCCTGCCCGCCCGCCAACATGGTCACCGGCCCCGGCAACATCTGGGTCGCCGCCGCCAAGCGCTACTTCGCCGGCAAGATCGGCATCGACGCGGAGGCCGGCCCGACCGAGATCGCGGTCCTCGCCGACGACAGCGCCGACCCGGTGCACATCGCCGCCGACCTCATCAGCCAGGCCGAGCACGATCCGCTCGCGGCCGCCGTCCTGGTCACCGACTCCGTCGAGCTGGCGGACGCGGTCGCGAAGGAACTGGAGCCGCAGGTCGCGGCCACCAAGCACATCGAGGACCGGATCGTCCCGGCGCTCGCCGGCCGGCAGTCCGCGATCGTGCTGGTCGACGGCGTCGACGAGGGCCTGCGGGTGGTCGACGCGTACGGCGCCGAGCACCTGGAGATCCAGACGGCCGACGCGGCCGCCGTGGCCGACCGGGTGAAGAACGCGGGCGCGATCTTCGTCGGCCCCTGGGCGCCGGTGTCCCTGGGCGACTACGCGGCCGGGTCCAACCACGTCCTGCCGACGGGCGGCTGCGCCTGCCACTCCTCCGGGCTGTCCGTGCAGTCCTTCCTGCGGGGCATCCACATCGTCGACTACACGCGGGACGCGCTGGCCGAGGTCGCGCAGCACGTGGTGACGCTGGCGGAGGCGGAGGACCTGCCCGCGCACGGCGCGGCGATCAAGGCGCGGTTCGACTGGAAGGTACCGGCGAGCAAGTGAGCTTCGGAATCGACGATCTCCCCGTACGGGACGAGCTGCGCGGCAAGTCCCCCTACGGCGCGCCCCAGTTGGACGTCCCCGTACGGCTGAACACCAACGAGAACCCCTACCCGCTGCCCGAGGCGCTCGTCGAGCGGATCGCGGAGCGGGTGCGCGAGGCGGCCCGCAACCTCAACCGCTACCCGGACCGGGACGCCGTGGAGCTGCGCACGCGGCTCGCGCAGTACCTGACGGACACCTCCGGACACGAGGTCGGCCCGGTGAACGTGTGGGCCGCCAACGGCTCCAACGAGGTCATCCAGCAGCTGCTCCAGACCTTCGGCGGACCGGGCCGCACCGCGATCGGTTTCGAGCCGTCGTACTCGATGCACGGGCTCATCGCGCGCGGCACGGGAACCGGCTGGATCTCGGGTCCCCGCAACGAGGACTTCACCATCGACCTGGCGGCCGCCGAGCAGGCCGTCGCCGAGCGCCGGCCCGACGTCGTCTTCATCACCACCCCCAACAACCCCACCGGCACCGCGGTCCCGGCCGAGACGGTCCTCGCGCTGTACGAGGCCGCGCAGCGCGCCAAGCCGTCGATGGTGGTCGTGGACGAGGCGTACATCGAGTTCAGCCACGGCGACTCACTGCTGCCGCTGCTCGAAGGTCGGCCGAATCTCGTCGTCTCGCGCACCATGTCGAAGGCCTTCGGCGCGGCCGGCCTGCGCCTCGGCTACCTCGCCGCGCACCCCGCGGTCGTGGACGCCGTCCAGCTCGTCCGGCTGCCGTACCACCTGTCGGCCGTCACCCAGGCGACCGCGCTGGCCGCCCTGGAACACACCGACACGCTGCTGAAGTACGTCGAGCAGCTCAAGTCGGAGCGCGACCGGCTGGTCACCGAGCTGCTCGCGATCGGCTACGAGGTCACGGCGTCCGACGCCAACTTCGTGCAGTTCGGGCGCTTCGAGGACGCCCACGCGGTCTGGCAGCAGATCCTCGACCGGGGCGTCCTGGTCCGGGACAACGGCGTACCCGGCTGGCTGCGGGTCACCGCCGGAACCCCCGAAGAGAACGACGCGTTCCTCGACGCGGTCCGTGATGTGAAGAAGGAGCAGAGGCCATGAGCCGCGTAGGACGTGTAGAGCGCACGACGAAGGAGACGTCGGTCCTCGTCGAGATCGACCTCGACGGCACCGGCAAGGTCGACGTGGCCACCGGCGTCGGCTTCTACGACCACATGCTCGACCAGCTCGGCCGGCACGGTCTGTTCGACCTGACCGTGAAGACCGACGGCGACCTGCACATCGACTCCCACCACACCATCGAGGACACCGCCCTCGCGCTCGGCGCCGCCTTCAAGCAGGCCCTCGGCGACAAGGTGGGCATCTACCGGTTCGGCAACTGCACGGTCCCGCTGGACGAGTCCCTCGCCCAGGTCACCGTCGACCTCTCCGGCCGTCCCTACCTCGTGCACACCGAGCCCGAGAAGATGGCGCCGATGATCGGCGAGTACGACACCACGATGACCCGGCACATCCTGGAGTCCTTCGTCGCGCAGGCGCAGATCGCGCTGCACGTGCACGTGCCCTACGGGCGCAACGCGCACCACATCGTGGAGTGCCAGTTCAAGGCGCTGGCCCGGGCCCTGCGCTACGCCTCCGAGCGCGACCCGCGCGCGGCCGGCATCCTCCCCTCCACGAAGGGCGCCCTGTAGAACCATGAGCGGACTGTCGACCATCCTGATCGTCGTCGGCCTCTTCCTGGTCGGCGGCATCTACTCCTTCGTCAAGCAGCAGATGCCGAAGAGCCTGATCGTGCTGCTCTCGATCGGCGCCGCGATGTGCCTCGTCGCCGGCGTAGTGCGGCTGGAGGTGTGGAATTGAGCACCGTCCCGAACAGCTCGAAGAGCCCGAAGAAGGTCGTCGTCTTCGACTACGGCTTCGGCAACGTCCGCTCCGCCGAGCGGGCCCTCGCGCGCACCGGGGCCGACGTCGAGATCACGCGTGACTTCGACACGGCCATGAACGCCGACGGGCTGCTGGTGCCGGGCGTCGGTGCCTTCGCCGCCTGCATGCGAGGCCTGAAGGAGGCCCGCGGCGACTGGATCATCGGCCGCAGGCTGTCCGGCGGGCGCCCCGTGATGGGCATCTGCGTCGGCATGCAGATCCTGTTCGCGCGAGGCATCGAGCACGGCGTGGAGACCGAGGGCCTCGACGAGTGGCCCGGCGCGGTCGAGCCGCTCCAGGCCGAGATCGTGCCCCACATGGGCTGGAACACCGTCGACGCCCCGGCCGACTCCGAGCTGTTCGCCGGACTGGACGCGGACGCGCGCTTCTACTTCGTGCACTCCTACGCCGTGCAGGACTGGTCCCTCGACGTGCACAACCCGCTGCTGCGGGCGCCGAAGGTGACCTGGTCGACGCACGGCAAGCCGTTCGTGGCCGCCGTGGAGAACGGCGCCCTGTGGGCCACGCAGTTCCACCCCGAGAAGTCCGGCGACGCCGGAGCCCAGCTCCTCACCAACTGGATCGGAACACTGTGAGCAAGCTCGAACTCCTCCCCGCCGTCGACGTCCGCGACGGCCAGGCCGTCCGCCTCGTGCACGGCGAGTCGGGCACCGAGACCTCCTACGGCTCCCCGCTCGAGGCCGCCCTCGCCTGGCAGCGCTCGGGCGCCGAGTGGCTGCACCTGGTCGACCTGGACGCCGCGTTCGGCACCGGCGACAACCGCGCGCTGATCGCCGAGGTCGCCGGCGCGATGGACATCAAGGTGGAGCTGTCCGGCGGCATCCGCGACGACGACACCCTCGCCGCCGCCCTGGCCACCGGCTGCACCCGGGTCAACCTGGGCACGGCCGCCCTGGAGACCCCCGAGTGGGTCGCCAAGGTCATCGCCGAGCACGGCGACAAGATCGCGGTCGGCCTGGACGTACGGGGCACGACCCTGCGCGGCCGCGGCTGGACCCGCGACGGCGGCGACCTCTACGAGACGCTGGCGCGTCTCGACAAGGAGGGCTGCGCGCGCTACGTCGTCACCGACATCGCCAAGGACGGCACGCTCCAGGGCCCGAACCTGGAACTCCTGAAGAACGTGTGCGCCGTGACGGACCGGCCGGTCGTGGCCTCGGGCGGCGTGTCCTCCCTCGACGACCTGCGGGCCATCGCCGAGCTGGTGCCCCTCGGCGTCGAGGGCTCCATCGTCGGCAAGGCCCTGTACGCCAAGGCGTTCACCCTGGAAGAGGCCCTGGAGGCGGTCGCCCGGTGAGCGAGGTACGACGCATCACGACCGGCGCGCCCTGGGAGGAGACCTTCGGGTACTCCCGCGCGGTGGAGCTGCCGAACGGCCTGGTGCTGGTCTCCGGGTGCACCTCGATCGTGGACGGCGAGATCGCCGGCGGCGGTCCCTACGAGCAGACGGTCAACGCCTTCGGTGTCGCCTTCGCGGCGCTGGAGCAGCTGGGCCTCGGGCGCGACGACGTCGTGCGCACGCGCATGTACCTCACCCACGCGCGGGACGTGGACGACGTCGGACGCGCCCACAAGGAGCTGTTCGAGACCGTCCGGCCCGCCGCCTCCATGCTCATCGTCTCCGGCCTCGTGGACCCCAGCCTGGTCGTCGAGGTCGAGGTGGAGGCCTATCGAGGAGGGTCCTCGGCATGACCCTGGCCGTACGAGTCATCCCCTGCCTGGACGTGGACAACGGCCGGGTCGTCAAGGGCGTCAACTTCCAGAACCTGCGCGACGCGGGCGACCCCGTCGAGATGGCCAAGGTGTACGACGCCGAGGGCGCCGACGAGCTGACGTTCCTGGACATCACCGCCTCGTCGGGCAACCGCGAGACGACCTACGACGTGGTGCGCCGCACCGCCGAGCAGGTGTTCATCCCGCTGACGGTGGGCGGCGGGGTACGCACCCCCGAGGACGTCGACAAGCTGCTGCGGGCCGGCGCCGACAAGGTGGGCGTCAACACGGCCGCCATCGCCCGCCCGGAACTGATCAAGGAGATCGCCGAGCGGTTCGGCAGCCAGGTGCTGGTGCTGTCGGTGGACGCCCGGCGGACCCCCGCGGGGACCTTCGAGGTGACGACGCACGGCGGCCGCCGGGGCACCGGCATCGACGCCATCGAATGGGCGCACCGCGCGGCCGAGCTGGGCGCGGGCGAGATCCTGCTCAACTCGATGGACGCGGACGGCACGAAGGACGGCTACGACCTGGAGATGATCGCCGCGGTGCGCAAGCACGTGACGGTCCCGGTGATCGCCTCCGGCGGCGCCGGCAAGCTCGCCGACTTCCCGCCGGCCGTCGAGGCGGGCGCGGACGCGGTGCTCGCCGCGTCGGTGTTCCACTTCGGCGACCTGCGGATCGGCCAGGTCAAGGACGCGCTGCGGGGGGCGGGTCACCCGGTGAGGTGACGCCGCCGACTTGGGAGTGAGCCCCGGTCACCCGAGGGGGTACCGGGGCTCTCGCTTCGCGAGTTACGAAAGGAAAGTTGCGCAAAATTTATTGCGCAACTTTTCTTTTGTATCTACGCTGGAGGCATGGCTCGCGAAGAGAACCGGCCCATCACGGACCTGGGAACGCTGAAGGCCTTGGCCCACCCGTTGCGCATGCAGCTGTACCGGGGACTGTGCGTGGCCCGTAAGGCCACCGCCTCGCAGCTGGCCGACCAGGTGGACGAGGCCGTGTCCCTGGTCAGCTACCACCTGCGAAAACTCGCCGAGCACGGTCTCATCGAGGAGGCCGGGACGCAGAGCGCGGACGGCCGGGAACGCTGGTGGCAGCCTTCGTCGGACGGTGTGAGCATCCGCGACAAGGACTTCCGGGACGCACCTGAGCGCGCGGCGGCGCACCTGGCGGCCACCCGGCTCTTCCACGAGCA
The DNA here is from genome assembly GCF_045040885.1 of Streptomyces sp. NBC_00016. NCBI lineage: Bacteria > Bacillati > Actinomycetota > Actinomycetes > Kitasatosporales > Streptomycetaceae > Streptomyces > Streptomyces sp. NBC_00016. Next base: position 7,227,698 of record NZ_CP108304.1, read on the forward strand.
GCGGGCCGACATGTACCGCCGGTACCTCGACGAGCGGCCCACCTGGCGACCCGAGTGGAACGCCGCCGCCCCCGACAACGAGTCCCTCCTGCGCCTGACCGCGTCCGAACTGGCCGAACTGGGCGAGGAGTTGCTGGCTCTCGCCAAGAAGTACGACGAGAAGGGCCGGGCCGCCGACGCCGCGGGCGACACCGAGGGGCGGGAGAACGTCGCGCTGCACGTGTACGGATTCCCGTTCCGCACCTGAGGAAGGCCACCTCCGTGACCACCACCGCGTCCGTCGCACCTGCACGGGCCGACGCCGAGCGCCCCGCCCACCGCGACGGTGACGTTCTGCGCTGGCTCGCCGCCTACACGGCCTCGATGATCGGCGACAACGTCTACTACCTCGCGCTGTCCTGGGCGGCCGTACGAGCCGGTTCCCCCGCACAGGCGGGCCTGGTGATGACGGTGAGTGCCGTGCCGCGGGCGCTGCTGATGCTGGGCGGGGGAGTGATCGCCGACCGGTTCGGGCCGCGCCGGGTGGTCATCGGCAGTGACGTCACGCGCTGCGCGGCCGCCCTCACCGTGGCCGTCCTGTTCTTCGCCACCGACCCCGGGCTGTGGCCGCTGGCGGCGCTCGCCGTGGTCTTCGGCACGGTCGACGCCGTGTTCATACCGGCCGTGGGCGCCCTCCCCGCGCGCGTGACCAGCCGGGGCCAACTTGCGCGCGTGCAGGGCATGCGGGGCCTCGGGGCCCGGTTGGCGAGTGTCGTCGGAGGCCCGCTCGGCGGTCTCGGTGTGGCACTGGGCGGTACGGCGACCGCCTTCGGGCTGGCCGCGCTGCTGATCGCCGTGTCGATACCGCTGCTGATGTCCGTGCGCATACGTGAGCTGCCGGCGGACGACAGGGCGGGGGCCGTCGGGACGGGGGAGCTGCCCGGTGGCAGGGTGGGTGGTGTCGGAGTGCGGGAGTCGTCGGCCGGCGACCGGGCGGAGGCTGTTGATCCGCGCGGACCGTCCGCCGAGGAGCAGCCCGTGGCCGTCGGGTCCCGGAATCCGTCCGGCGGGTCGGCGGAGGCCCGCGGCGGTACCGCCTGGCGGGATCTGGTGGGCGGTCTGCGCTACATCCGAGGTCACCGTGTTCTCGCCCCGCTGATGCTGGCCATCGCGCTCGGAGACCTCGGCTTCGTCGGACCGCTCAACGTGGGCCTTGCCCTGCTCGCCGACGAACGCGGCTGGGGCGCCTCAGGGATGGGCTGGACCCTCGCCGGGTTCGGCACCGGCGCGGGTGTCGCCTCCCTGCTGCTGGCCGTGCGCGGGCGCCTGCCGCACGCCGGGCAGGTCGCGGCGTACGCGATCCTCGCGGGCTCCGTCGCGATCGGCGCCCTCGCCCACGCGCCGGGCGTCGCCGCGGCTGTCGGCACCGCCGTACTCGTCGGGCTGCTCGCCGGACTCAGCGGAGCCCTGTGCGCGGCCTTGCTCCAGACCCAGTCGGACCCCGCCTACCTGGGCCGCGTCACTGCCGTCGCGAGTCTGGTCAGCCTCGGACTCGCTCCCCTCGGCATGCCGTTGTCCGCCGCGGCCATCGGCGCCTGGGGCACCGGCCCGGTCTTCGTCGTCAGCGCGGTGGTCTGCGGGCTCGGAGGCGTGGTGATCCTGTGCTTCGGGCACCTGCGCCGTGCCGAACTGCCCCGCTGATCCCCTCACCCCTTCGGCTGGGTCAGCTGCACGAAGTTGCCCACCGTGTCGTCCAGGACGGCCGCGACGACCGGGCCCTGGTCCTGCGGGGGATGGGTGAAACGCACACCCAGCCTCCGCAGCCGCTCGTACTCCGCATCGAGGTCGTCGACCGAGAAGACGATGCACGGCAGCCCCGCCTCCCGCAGGGCCGCCCGGTACGGCTCCGCGATGGGGCCGTGGCCGGGCTCCAGCAGCAACTGGAGATCCCGCTGGGCCCCTTCCGCCGCGCCCACGGTGACGAACAGCGTGCCTTCGCCCAGATCCATGTGCAGACGCGTCTCGAACCCCAGGACCTCGGTGTAGAACGCGTGGGCCTTCGCGACGTCGTCGACGTACACGCTCGTCATGGCGACCTTGATCATGTACGGCCTCTCAGATTCCGAGCTGCTTTCCGCCGTGCAGCCTGGTGATCGCTTCCTTCTCGCCCTCCAGTTCCACCTCCGCGGCGCTCTGCCGGCCGTACAGGAACAGCAGCAGCTCCGACGGCTCCCCGGTGGCCGTCACGACCGGCGTGCCCCGGTTGGCGACCGCGGTACGGCCGTCCGGGCGCCGCAGCACCAGACCGGTCGGGGTGCCGCGGCCCATCAGGCGGGCGGTGCGCTCCAGTCGGGTCCACAGGGCGTCCTGGAAGACCGGGTCGAGCGCGCGCGGCGTCCAGTCCGGCCGGGCCCGGCGGACGTCCTCGGTGTGGACGTAGAACTCGATCGTGTTGGACGCCTCGTCGAGCTGCTTGAGCTGGAAGGGCGAGAAGCGCGGCGGACCCGTGCGGATCAGCTGGATCAGCTCCTCGTACGGCTTGGCGGCGAACTCCTCCATCACCTTGTCCAGGCGGGACGCGAGCTGCTTGATCAAAATGCCCCCGGCGGCGTCCGGGCGGCGCTCGCGCACCACCACGTGCGCCGCCAGATCCCGGGTCTGCCAGCCCTCGCAGAGGGTCGGGGCCTCGGGGCCCGCCGTTTCCAGGAGGTCGGCGAGGAGAAGTCGTTCACGCTTGGCGAAAGTCGACATGCCGTCAGCCTACGACTGCGCGGAGGGTCCGCCCACCCGTCGCCCGACCACCACCCCTCACCGAGTCGCTTCGCGCCGCTCCTTCCCATCCAGTGGACGCGACCCGTCACTGTCAGTGGCGCGCGGCACAATGGCAGACATGACCAGCACGCCCCCGCCCAGCAATCTCGACCCCCGGATCGCCGCGCGCCTCAAGCGCAGCGCCGACGGGCTCGTCCCCGCCATCGCCCAGCAGTACGACACCGGTGAGGTGCTCATGCTCGGCTGGATGGACGACGAGGCGCTGCACCGCACGCTCACCACCGGCCGCTGCACCTACTGGTCGCGCAGCCGCCGGGAGTACTGGGTCAAGGGCGACACCTCCGGCCACTTCCAGTGGGTCAGGTCCGTGGCCCTCGACTGCGACGCCGACACGGTGCTCGTCAAGGTCGACCAGGTCGGCGCCGCCTGCCACACCGGGGCGCGCACCTGCTTCGACGCCGACGTGCTGGTCGAGAACGCCGATTCGGGCGTAACCGCCACGGATCAGTAAGGTCAGCCGCCATGGACCTCGAGACGTTCCGCAAGCTGGCCACCGACCGCCGCGTCATTGCGGTCACCCGCAAGCTCCTCGCCGACGGCGACACCCCGGTCGCGCTCTACCGCAAGCTCGCCGCCGAGCGCACCGGAACCTTCCTCCTGGAGTCCGCGGAGAACGGCCGCTCGTGGTCCCGGTACTCCTTCGTCGGCGTCCGCAGCGCCGCGACCCTCACCGCGCGCGACGGCCGGGCCCACTGGCTCGGCACCCCGCCCGTCGGCGTCCCGGTGGACGGCGACCCGCTCGCCGCCCTGCGCGCCACCATCGAGACCCTCCACACCCCCCACGAGGAGGGCCTGCCGCCCTTCACCGGCGGCATGGTCGGCTACCTCGGCTACGACATCGTGCGCCGCCTGGAGAAGATCGGCCCCGGCGACCGCGACGACCTGCGGCTGCCCGAGCTGACCATGCTCCTGACCAGCGACCTCGCCGTCATGGACCACTGGGAGGGCTCGGTCCTGCTGATCGCCAACGCGATCAACCACAACGACCTCGACACGGGCGTCGACGAGGCCTACACGGACGCGGTGGCCCGGCTGGACGCCATGGAGGCCGACCTCTCCCGCCCGGTCGCCCAGCCCCCGGCCGTCCTCCCGCCCTCCGAACTCCCCGAGTACAGCGCCCTGTGGGGCGGCCCCGACTTCCAGCGGGCCGTCGAGGACATCAAGGAGCGCATCCGCGCGGGCGAGGCCTTCCAGGTCGTCCCCTCCCAGCGCTTCGAGACGCCGTGCACGGCGAGCGCGCTGGACGTCTACCGGGTGCTGCGGGCGACGAACCCCTCCCCGTACATGTACCTGTTCCGCTTCGACGGTTTCGACGTCGTGGGCTCCTCCCCGGAAGCCCTCGTCAAGGTCGAGGACGGGCACGCCATGGTCCACCCCATCGCCGGCACCCGGCACCGCGGGGCCACCCCGCAGGAGGACCAGGCCCTCGCCGACGAACTGCTCGCCGACCCCAAGGAACGCGCCGAGCACCTCATGCTCGTCGACCTCGGCCGCAACGACCTGGGCCGGGTCTGCGAACCGGGCTCGGTCGAGGTCGTCGACTTCATGTCCGTCGAGCGGTACTCGCACGTGATGCACATCGTCTCGACCGTCACCGGGAAGGTCGCGGCGGGCCGCACCGCCTTCGACGTCCTCACCGCCTGCTTCCCCGCCGGCACCCTCTCCGGCGCCCCCAAGCCGCGCGCCATGCAGATCATCGACGAACTGGAGCCGTCCCGGCGCGGCCTGTACGGCGGCTGCGTGGGCTACCTGGACTTCGCCGGCGACTCCGACACCGCCATCGCCATCCGTACGGCCCTCCTGCGCGACGGCACCGCCTACGTCCAGGCCGGCGCGGGCATCGTCGCCGACTCCGACCCGGTCGCCGAGGACCAGGAGTGCCGCAACAAGGCGGCGGCGGTCCTGCGCGCCGTCCACACCGCCAACCGACTGGGGAAATAGGGCGCTTCCGGACAGGCGGCCGGGGCATCTTTCGAAGATAGGACGCGTCTCACGTGAACCCCGGGTGACGGTTCGCCCGGGGTTCAGGCGATAGTGGAGTACGTGACTGCTGTTCCGCACCCCCGATCCGAAGCCGCCGCCCCCGCCGGGTCCGGCCGCCGAAGCCTCGCGCTCGCCCTGCTGTTCGGCGCGCTGGGCTCGGCCGTGACCCTGCTGTCCACCCGGCAGCGCTGGTCGGAGGGCACGGCCACGGTGGCCGGCGGCGCCTTCCCGCTGACCGCCAGGGGCAGCGACGTGACGGGCGTGCCCGCGGCGCTCGCCATAGCGGCCCTCGCCGCGCTCGTCGCCGTCTTCGCCGTCCGCAGGACCGGCCGCTTCGCGGTCTCCGCGCTGCTCGCGCTCTCCGGCGCCGGCATCATGACCGCCGCCCTGCTCGGCGCCTCCGACGGCTCCTCGCTCGACGAGCAGGCCGCCCGCGCCTCCGGCGACACCTCGGCGACCGTCGCCTCCTTCAGCCACACCGCGTGGCCCTACGCCGCGGCCGCGGGCGGCGCCCTGATCCTGCTGGCCGGCCTGCTCGCCCTGCGCTACGGCCGCCTGTGGCCCGCGATGTCCGGCCGCTACGAACGCGACGGCACCCCGCGCCCCCGGCGCGCGGCCAAGCCCGTCGACCCGGACCGGCCCGAGGACATGTGGAAGGCGCTGGACCGGGGCGAGGACCCGACGGGCGCGGATCCCGCCTGAACCCGACCGCGCGCGGCCCGGCCGGCGTACGGTCGCGCGGTTCCCGATGTGGTGAATCAGACGCGACCGGAGGCCACCCCCGCGTCCGCGGCGCGCGCCGGTACGGGACAATGGACGACGAGCGTCCGGCTCGGACGGACACAGAGACAGCAATGAGGAGCAAGTCATGGCGGGCAGCAGCCACGGACACACCCCGGCCGCCTGGACCGGTGTCACCATCGTCTTCATCGGGTTCACCGTCGCGGGCGCGTTCATGGTGATGGCCGAGCCGCTCGGCTTCTGGGCCGGCATGGCGATCGTGGCCCTCGGCGGTGTCGTCGGCGGCATCATGCGCTCGATGGGCCTCGGCATGCCGAAGGAGGCCCACCCGGTGCACCAGGTCACGGCCACCCGCGAGCCGGCGACCGCCGAGGCCTGAGCCCCGAAGACTTCGGCAGGACTTCCGCGGGACCTCGTGAGGGGCGGCCGGTGCACACCGGCCGCCCCTCACGCGCGCGCGGCGCCCCGCCGGGGCACAATACGAGGCGTGAACGCCGACAACCGGCGGGTGACACCCCGGCCGTCCCCGACACCCCCGGCAACCCTGCTCGGACGACTCGCGGTGCCCGCCGGGACCCTCGCGGCCGTCGTCGGGGCCTTCGCGTACGTCGGGACCGTCGACCCCAACGAGCCCGGCCACTATCCGGTCTGCCCGCTCCTGCGCATCACGGGCCTGTACTGCCCGGGCTGCGGCGGACTGCGCAGCGCGCACGCCTTCGTGCACGGGGACCTCGCCGCCGCCCTGCACGACAACGCACTGGCCGTCGTCGGCTATCTGGGCTTCGCGGTGGTGTGGACCGTCTGGGTGGTCCGCGCGGTGCGCGGACGCCCCGCGCGCGTGGAACCGACCTCGGTGCTGCTGTGGACGCTGGGCGCGTTCGTGCTGGTCTTCACGGTTGTCCGGAACCTGCCGTTCGGTGGCTGGCTGCATCCTTGATCAACCGGCGAATGTCCAGGTAGTGGGACCGGCGTCAACCGGATGTGAGGCCTTCGCCTTCCTCCGGATACCATCGCAGTGACCACCTCTTTTCTACTGGTCGCTGGAACTGTCAACCGTCTCTCAACCGCTGGAAGGGGGCCGCTCGCGTGAGTGTGCTCGACGAGATCATCGACGGAGTCCGTGCCGACCTCGCGGAGCGGCAGGCGCGCGTCAGCCTCGACGAGCTCAAGGAGCGCGCGGCGAAGGCCCCCGCCGCCAAGGACGGGGTGGCCGCGCTCCGGGGCGACGGCGTCAAGGTGATCTGCGAGGTCAAGCGCTCCAGCCCGTCCAAGGGCGCGCTGGCCGCGATCGCCGACCCGGCCGGACTGGCCGCGGACTACGAGGCGGGCGGCGCGGCCGTCATCTCCGTCCTCACCGAACAGCGCCGCTTCGGCGGCTCCCTCGCCGACCTCGAGGCGGTACGCGCGCGGGTCGACATTCCCGTGCTGCGCAAGGACTTCATCGTCACCTCGTACCAGCTGTGGGAGGCCCGCGCGTACGGCGCCGACCTCGCGCTGCTGATCGTGGCCGCCCTCGAACAGCCCGCCCTCGAGTCGCTGATCGAGCGCGCCGTCTCCATCGGCCTCACCCCGCTCGTCGAGGTCCACGACGAGGACGAGGTGGAGCGCGCGGTCGACGCGGGCGCCAAGGTGATCGGTGTCAACGCGCGCAACCTGAAGACCCTCGAGGTCGACCGGGGCACCTTCGAGCGCGTCGCCCCCGAGATCCCGGCCCACGTCGTCAGCGTCGCCGAGTCCGGCGTCCGGGGCCCGCACGACCTCATCGCGTACGCCAACGCCGGCGCCGACGCGGTCCTGGTCGGCGAGTCCCTGGTGACCGGCCGCGACCCGAAGACGGCGGTGGCCGACCTGGTGGCGGCGGGCGAGCACCCCGCACTCCGCCACGGCCGCGGCTGATCTCCCGGTAGGATCGGCCTCGATGACACCCACGACGACGGCCATGGACAGGTACGCCCGCCTCGCGCGCGGCTGCCGCCCCCGTGGCTGCCGGGCGCCCGCACGCCGGGTGCACGGCCGGCGCGTGCGGTACGTCATCGGAGACGAGCCCGGCCAGGTGAACGGCATGCGATGGCAGCGCCCCGTCAGGGGCGCGGGGCTCCTTCGGATGTGCGGCCACCGCCGCGCGGGCGCGACCAGCCACAACGGTCCCGCAGCCGACTGACCGTCCCTGCCCCCACGGCGACAGTGCCCAACACACACTCACCGTGAGGTTTCCGCATGCCCAGCGAGTTCTTCATTCCCGACCCCGAGGGTCAGGTCCCCAGCGCCGAGGGCTACTTCGGCGCGTTCGGCGGCAAGTTCATCCCGGAGGCCCTCGTCGCCGCCGTGGACGAGGTCGCCGTCGAGTACGACAAGGCCAAGCACGACCCCGAGTTCGCCCGCGAGCTCGACGACCTGCTCGTGCACTACACCGGCCGGCCCAGCTCCCTCACCGAGGTGCCGAGGTTCGCCGAACACGCCGGCGGTGCCCGGGTGTTCCTCAAGCGCGAGGACCTCAACCACACCGGCTCCCACAAGATCAACAACGTGCTCGGGCAGGCGCTGCTCACCCGGCGCATGGGCAAGACACGCGTGATCGCCGAGACCGGCGCCGGCCAGCACGGCGTGGCGACGGCCACCGCCTGCGCCCTCTTCGGCCTCGAGTGCACCATCTACATGGGCGAGATCGACACCCAGCGCCAGGCCCTCAACGTGGCGCGCATGCGCATGCTGGGCGCCGAGGTCGTGGCCGTGAAGTCCGGCAGCCGCACGCTGAAGGACGCCATCAACGAGGCCTTCCGCGACTGGGTCGCCAACGTCGACCGCACCCACTACCTGTTCGGCACGGTCGCCGGACCGCACCCCTTCCCGGCCATGGTGCGCGACTTCCACCGCGTCATCGGCGTCGAGGCCCGCCGTCAGATCCTGGAGCGCGCCGGACGCCTCCCCGACGCGGCCGTCGCCTGCGTCGGCGGCGGCTCCAACGCCATCGGCCTCTTCCACGCCTTCATCCCGGACGCCGACGTCCGGCTGATCGGCTGCGAGCCGGCCGGCCACGGCATCGACACCGGCGAGCACGCGGCCACCCTCACCGCGGGCGAGCCCGGCATCCTGCACGGCTCGCGCTCCTACGTCCTGCAGGACGACGAGGGCCAGATCACCGAGCCGTACTCCATCTCGGCGGGCCTGGACTACCCGGGCATCGGCCCCGAGCACTCCTACCTCAAGGACAGCGGCCGCGGCGAGTACCGCGCGGTCACCGACGACGCGGCCATGCAGGCGCTGCGCCTGCTGTCGCGCACCGAGGGCATCATCCCGGCCATCGAGAGCGCGCACGCGCTGGCCGGGGCCCTGGAGGTCGGCAAGGAGCTCGGCAAGGACGGGCTGATCGTCGTCAACCTGTCCGGCCGCGGCGACAAGGACATGGACACGGCCGCCCGTTACTTCGGCCTGTACGACACCGACGCCGAGGTCGCCGCCAACGCGGCCGACACCGCCGAGATCGAGGGGGACGCCAAGTGAGCGGGGCCGAATTCACCGGTGGGAACAGCGGGCTGCTGTCGGACACCCTCGCCGACGCGAAGGCGGAGGGCCGCGCCGCGCTCATCGCCTACCTCCCGGCCGGGTTCCCGACCGTGGACGGCGGCATCGAGGCGATCAAGGCCGTCATCGACGGTGGCGCGGACATCGTCGAGGTCGGTCTGCCGCACAGCGACCCGGTCCTCGACGGCCCGGTCATCCAGACCGCCGACGACATCGCCCTGCGCGGCGGGGTGCGGATCGCGGACGTGATGCGGACGGTCCGGGAGGCCTTCGAGGCCACCGGGAAGCCGATCCTCGTCATGACCTACTGGAACCCGATCGACCGCTACGGCGTCGAGCGCTTCACCGCCGAGCTGGCCGAGGCGGGCGGCGCGGGCTGCATCCTGCCCGACCTGCCGGTCCAGGAGTCGGCGCTGTGGAGGGAACACGCCCACAAGCACGGCCTCGCGACGGTCTTCGTCGTGGCGCCCAGCAGCAAGGCCGCGCGGCTCGCGCAGATCACCGAGGCGGGCAGCGGCTTCGTCTACGCCGCTTCGCTGATGGGGGTCACCGGCACCCGTGAGTCGGTGGGCGCGCAGGCCCAGGACCTGGTCGAGCGGACCAGGGCCACCGGCACCGGCCTGCCCGTCTGCGTCGGCCTCGGCGTCTCCGACGCCAAGCAGGCCGCCGAGGTCGCCGGCTTCGCCGACGGCGTGATCGTCGGCTCGGCCTTCGTCAAGCGGATGCTGGACGCGCCGGACGACGCGGCCGGTGTCGAGGCGGTCCGCGAGCTCGCGGGCGAGCTGGCGAAGGGCGTGCGCCGACAGGCGTAGGCGGGTACGGGCGTAACAGAGCGGGATATTTCTCCGGGTCACTCGAACGGGTGGACCTGGGGTCGGGGAGGCGCAATGCGCCTCCCCGGTTCGTTCTGGGGGTGTGAGCGAGAAGAATCGTGCGGGAAAGCGCACCGCCAGGGAGCGGCTGGCGGACGAGCGAGAGAAACAGAAGGCCGCGGAGCGGCGACGGCGGACGTTGATCGTCGCGTCGAGCGTCGTCTGCGTCCTGGGTCTGGCGGCGGTGATCGGGGTCGTCGCGGCGAACTCCGGCAAGGACGACAGCAGCGACAAGGCGGGGCCGGTCGTCGCCCCCTCGGGAGCGCAGGGCGAGGACGCGCTCGCGATCCCCGTCGGCAAGGACGGTGCCAAGTCCACGCTCACCGTGTGGGAGGACTTCCGCTGCCCGGCCTGCAAGGCCTTCGAGGCGGCGTACAGCCCCACGATCCACGAGCTGACGGACGCCGGGAAGCTCAGGGTCGAGTACCACCTGGCCACGCTCATCGACGGCAACATGGGCGGCAGCGGCTCCCGTAACGCGGCCAACGCGGCGGCGTGCGCGCAGGACGCCGGGAAGTTCCCCGCGTACCACGACGTGCTGTACGAGAACCAGCCTGAGGAGACGGACGACGCCTTCGCCGAGAACAGCAAGCTCATCGGGCTCGCCGCCAAGGTGGACGGCCTCGACACGCCGGCGTTCCGCACCTGCGTCGAGGACGGCACGCACAACAGCTGGGTCGAGAAGTCCAACCAGGCATTCCAGAACGGCCACTTCGGCGGCACTCCGACCGTGCTGTTCAACGGCAAGAACATCTACGCCGACCAGTCGATGACGCCGGCCAAGCTGAAGCAGATGGTGGAGGAAGCCGACAAAGGGTGACCAGGGGTGAGGCCCCTGCACACCCGCTCGTTATGGAGCCGTAGCCGGGCTGCCCGTCGTCGGCCCGGTCCGGCACGGTAGCGTCGACCCTGCCATGGAACTTGCCTACATTCCCAGCCCGTCGCACGGAGTGCTGTATCTCGGCCCCGTTCCGTTGCGCGGCTACGCGTTCTGCATCATCATCGGCGTCTTCGTCGCGGTCTGGCTCGGCAACAGGCGCTGGGTCGCCCGCGGCGGACAGACCGGCACGGTGGCCGACATCTCCGTCTGGGCGGTGCCCTTCGGACTGGTCGGCGGTCGGCTCTACCACGTGATCACGGACTACGAGCTGTACTTCAGCGAGGGCCGCGACTGGGTGGACGCCTTCAAGGTCTGGGAGGGCGGCCTCGGTATCTGGGGCGCGATCGCGCTCGGCGCGGTGGGCGCGTGGATCGGCTGCCGCCGCCGGGGCATCGCGCTGCCCGCGTACGCCGACGCCATCGCGCCCGGTATCGCCCTCGCCCAGGCGATCGGCCGCTGGGGCAACTGGTTCAACCAGGAGCTGTACGGCAAGCAGACCGACCTTCCCTGGGCGGTGCACATCACGTCCTCGGCGGACGGCCGGGTGCCCGGCTACTACCACCCGACGTTCCTGTACGAGTCGCTGTGGTGCATCGGCGTCGCGCTCCTCGTCATCTGGGCCGACCGCCGCTTCAAGCTCGGACACGGGCGGGCCTTCGCGCTGTACGTCGCCGCGTACTGCGTGGGCCGCGCGTGGATCGAGTACATGCGGGTCGACGACGCCCACCACATCCTGGGCCTGCGGCTGAACGACTGGACCGCGATGGTCGTGTTCGTGCTCGCGGTGATCTACATCGTGATCTCGGCGAAGAAGCGGCCGGGGCGCGAAGCGGTGGTCGAACCGGGTGCGGTTGCCTCCGGCGGTGGGACGGAAGCCGACGGCGAAGGCACGTCGGAGTCGGAGGACGCGGCCGAGGCCAAGGACAAGGCTGAGGGCAAGGACAAGGCTGCGTCCGGCGCCGACGTGAAGACCGAGGCGAAGGCCGACGCGAAGACCGGCGCGAAGAGCGACGGCGAAGCGAAGGCCGAGACCGACGCCGACGCCCAGGGCGAGGCGGACACCAAGGTCTCTGCCGGCACCAAGGCCTCCACCGATGCCAAGGCATCTGCCGACGCCAAGGCCGACGACGGTGCGAAGGCGGACGCCGGTGCGAAGGGTGAGGTCGGGAAGGCCGCTGCGGTGAAGGCCGAGGACCCGGCCGAGGACGTGGCCGGGGTGAAGGACGAGGTCAAGGACGGAGCCGAGTCGGCCGGCAAGAAGAGCTGACGGCTGGTTGTTCGTACGACGACGAGGGCGCCCGGGATCTGCCGGGCGCCCTCGTCGTCTGTGTGCGACGGGGAGGGTTCAGTCCCCGCGGGCTGCCAGGGACAGGGTGCGCTGTGCCATCGCCACCACGGCCGCGTCGACGAACCGGCCGTCCGGGAGGGCCTGGGCGCCCTGCTCGGTGGCCGCCGCTTTCACGATCGTCTCGGCTTCCTCCAGCTCGTGCTGGGTGGGCAGGTAGGCCCGTTCGATGATCGGGAGCTGGCGGGGGTGGATGGCGGCGCGGCCGAGGAAACCCAGGGTGCGGCCGTGGGCGCAGCTGGTGGCCAGGCCCTCCAGGTCACGGATGTCGGGGTGCACCGACTGGGGTGGCGGCGCCAGACCCGCGGCCCGGGCGGCGATCACGACCCGGGCGCGGGACCAGTCGAGGCCCGCGTCGTCGCGGACGCCCAGGTCGGCTCGTAGGTCCGCCTCGCCGAGGGCGATGCCGCGCAGCGAGGGGTGGGCGCAGGCGATGGCGAAGGCGTGTTCGATGCCGAGGGCCGTTTCCAGGAGGGCGTGGAGGGGGGTGGCTCCACGGTCCGCGGGCGGCACGGCCGCGGCGACGCGGGTGATCTGGTGCGGGGACGTCACTTTCGGCAGGCGCAGGGCGGATACCCCGGGGAGGGCGGCCATCGTGCGGAGGTCCGCCGCGGCGAAGGGGCTGTCCAGGGCGTTCACCCGGACGTGGACCGGGACCGGCTGGGGCTCGCGGAGGCGTTCGGCGGTGGCCGTGCGGGCGTACTCCTTGCGGTCGGGGGCGACCGCGTCCTCCAGGTCGACGATGACGACGTCGGCGCCGCAGGCGAGAGCCTTGGTGACGGTCTGCGGGCGGTCACCGGGTACATAGAGCCAGGTCAGAGGGGTTTTCGTCATACGGCGCCCGCCTCGCGGAGGGATGTCAACTCGGCTTCGGTCAGGCCCAGTTCGGTCAGGACCTCCTCGGTGTCGGCGCCGTGCGGGCGGCCGGTCCAGCGGATCGCGCCGGGGGTCGAGGAGAGCCGGAAGAGGACGTTCTGCATGCGGATCCGGCCCAGCTCGGGGTCCTCGACCGCGGTGATCGTGTCGAGGGCCTGGTACTGGGGGTCCGCCATCACGTCGCGTACGTCCTGGATCGGGGCGATCGCGGCCTCCGCCTTCTCGAAGGCGGCGAGGACGTCGGTGCGGCTGCGGGCGGCGATCCAGCTGCCGACCGCCTCGTCGAGCAGGTCGGCGTGGGCGGCCCGGTCGGCGCCGGTCGCGAACCAGGGCTCGTCGATCAGGTCGGGGCGGCCGACCAGGTGCATCACGCGCTCCGCGATCGACTGGGCCGACGTGGAGACGGCGACCCAGTTCCCGTCGGCCGTGCGGTAGGTGTTGCGCGGGGCGTTGTTGGCGGACCGGTTGCCGGTGCGGGCCTGGACGTATCCCAGCTGGTCGTACCAGAGCGGCTGGGGGCCGAGGACGGTGAGGATGGGCTCGATGATCGCCATGTCGACGACCTGCCCCTCGCCGGTGCGGTCGCGGGCGGCGAGGGCCGTCATGACGGCGTAGGCGGTGGCCAGACCGGCGATCGAGTCGGCCAGGCCGAAGGGCGGGAGGGTCGGGGACGCGTCCGGTTCGCCGGTGATCGCCGCGAATCCGCTCATCGCCTCGGCGAGGGTGCCGAAGCCGGGACGGTGGGCGTAGGGGCCGAACTGGCCGAAGGCGGTGACCCGGGTGAGGACCAGGCGGGGGTTGGCCGCCGACAGCGCGTCCCAGCCGAGGTCCCACTTCTCCAGGGTGCCGGGACGGAAGTTCTCGATGATCACATCGGCGGTGGCGGCGAGGCGCAGCAGCGTGGCGCGGCCGCCGGGCCTGGAGAGGTTGAGGGTGATGGTGCGCTTGTTGCGGCCGAGGAGCTTCCACCAGAGGCCCACGCCGTCCTTGGACGGACCGTGGCCTCGGGAGGGGTCCGGCTGGGTGGGGTGCTCGACCTTGACGACCTCCGCGCCGAAGTCGCCGAGCATGGTGGCGGCGAGGGGGCCGGCGAAGAGGGTGGCCAGGTCCAGGACGCGGACACCGTGCAGGGGAGCGGTCTTCTCGGGGGTCTTCTCGGTGGTCTTCTCGGTCATGACGCGTACTGCGTCTCGATCTCGGAGCGGTAGGGCATCGAGGCGGAGGCGCCCGGTCGTTGGACCGACAGGGCCGCCGCCGCGGATGCCCAGGCCAGCGCCTCCCGTACGGGCCGCCCCTCGCCGAGCGCGACCGCGAGGGCGCCGACGAAGGTGTCGCCCGCGCCGGTCGAGTCGACGGCGGTGACGCGCGGGGCGGGCACGGTCAGCGGCTGTGCTCCCCGGGTGGCGTACAGGCTGCCGGACGCGCCGAGCGTGATGACCACCTCCGGCACGCTGTCCAGCAGGGCGGTGGCCGCCTCGCGCGGGTCGGTGCGGCCGGTGAGCGTGGCCGCCTCGTGCTCGTTGGGGACCAACAGGTCGGTGGCCGCGAGGAGTTCGGGCGGGAGCGGCTGGGCGGGGGCCGGGGTGAGGATCGTCCGGACGCCGTGGGCGCGGGCCGCCCGGGCGCTCGCGACGACCGCGGCGAGGGGGACCTCGAGCTGGAGCAGAAGCGCGTCGGCGGAGGAGATGAGGACCTCGTCGCCGGGGACGAGGTGGTCGACGGTGCCGTTCGCGCCGGGGACGACCACGATCGCGTTGCCGCCCTCGTCGTCCACGACGATGTGCGCGGTGCCGGAGGGGCTCTCGACGGTGCGCAGATGGTCGGTGTTCACGCCGGAGTGCTCCAGGGTGGAGCGCAGCCGGGTGCCGAAGGCGTCGTTGCCGACGGCGCCGATCATCGAGACGGTGCCGCCCGCGTGGGCGGCGGCGACCGCCTGGTTGGCGCCCTTGCCGCCGGGGATCGTACGGAACTCCCGTCCCGTCACGGTCTCCCCGCGCTGCGGGGGCTTCTCGACGTAGGCGACGAGGTCCATGTTCGTGCTGCCGAGCACGACGATGTCGGTCATGGCTGGGAAGCCTCCTGGGGGATGAGGGACCAGGTGAGGTGGGCCAGGGTGTCGAAGCCGACGCCGTCGAGGCCGGCGACGGAGGTGGCCAGGCGGTTCTTGAGGGGGGCCGTCCAGTGGTCGGGCAGGGCGGCCGGGTCGCCGGTGAGCAGGGCGGCGATCCCGCCGGCCGTCGCGCCGGCCGAGTCGGTGTCCAGGGCGCCGGACACGGCACGGCCGATGGAGCCGGTGAAGTCGCCGTCCGCGTGGGTGAGGGCGGCGGCGATCAGGGCGGTGTTGGGGACGGCGTGGACCCAGTGGTGCCCCTGGTGGGCGGCGTGGAGTTCGTCCACCACGGTGTCGAAGTCGGGGTGTTCCCCGGCCAGCCGGACGGCGTGGGTGACCGCCTGCGCGAGACGGGAGCGGGGCGGGACGACGGTCAGGCCGGTGCGCAGACAGGCGTGGACGTCATGGACGCCGGTCGCGGCGGTGGCGATGGTGGCCGCCGTGAACATCGCCGCGTAGACGCCGTTGGCGGTGTGCGTGAGGGTGGCGTCGCGGTGGGCCTGCTCGGCCGCCGCGGCCGGGTCCCCGGGGTTGGTCCAGCCGTGGACGTCGGCGCGGATGAGGGCGCCGATCCACTCGCGGAAGGGGTTGCGGTGGCGGGCGGTGAGCGGGGGCTCGATGCCGCAGAGGAGGTTGCGCAGGGCGAGGCGCTCGGCGGTGAAGGTGCGGCCCGCGGGGAGTTCGTCCAGCCAGAGCCGGGCCACATCCGTGGTGGTGAAGTCCCTGCCGTGGCGTTGGAGCAGGAGGAGGTTGAGAAGCGGGTAGTTGAGGTCGTCGTCCTCGGGCATGCCGTCGATGTTCTCGGCGAGGGAGGTGGTCGCCGAGCGGCGGTTCCAGGGGTGCGCCTCGAGGAGGGGCTCGGGGATTCCCCGGGCGGTGAAGTAGCCGGCGAGGGGCCAGTTGCCGGTGGACCGGGCGAGTTGGCGGACGCCGTCGAGGGGGAGTTTCTCCACCGGTTTGCCCAGCAGGCAGCCGACGGCCCGGCCCAGCCAGGCCGCTTCCAGTGCGGCGGGGGCGGAGGCCTGCGCGGGCGCGCCGGCCGGACGGCTCGGCCACTGCGGGCACAGGGCCCTGATCTTCTCCAGTCCGGTCGGCTCGTGTTCCGCCGATCTGCTGGGCAGGTCGGCCAGTTCGTCCAGCAGGTCGTCCGCGAGGAGGCGCAGATAGCGCGAGGCGCGCTGCGGGGACGCACCGGCGCGGGCGGGGGCCTCGCAGCCGCCGGCCGCTTTCCAGCGTGCGGCGATCGCCCACGGTTCCCGGCCGTCCTCGGCCGCCTGGCGCAGTTCGTGGCCGAGGAGGTCCTCGGGCTGGACCCAGGTCAGTCGGAGCATCGCGGACCTCCGATCGCGGAGAACGCCCGCTCGTGGGTGCGGCGGTGGTGGACGTCGCGGTCGAAGATCTCCCGGGTGACCTCGGTGAGCGTCGCCGCGGGCTGCCAGAGGTCGAGGCGGCTGGCCTCGCCGACCTGCTTCGACCACTCGTCGGGGACCGGCGAGCCGAGGGCGCCGGCCACCGCTCCCGCCATCGTCGCGATCGAATCGCAGTCGCGGCCGTAGTTGACCGCCCCCAGGACCGCCTGCCGGTAGTCGCCGTCGGCCACCAGCAACATGCCCAGGGCGACGGGAAGTTCCTCGATCGCGTGCAGGCGGGACGGGCGGCGGGCGGCCAGGGAGGGCCGGCGGTAGTCGGGGCCGACGGTGTCGTAGGGCGCCACCGCCTCCCGGAGCGGCACCAGTGCCGACTCGAAGTCGGTGTGCCGGGCCGCCGCTTCGCAGACCTTCTCGATCGCCGTGCGGGTGCCGTCCTGCGCCAGGGCCAGACAGGCCGTGACGACGGAGTCCGCCGTCGCGCCCGGCGTGCACGCGGCCGCCACCGCCGCCGCGAAGACTCCCGCCGCCTCGCGGCCGTACGACGACTGGTGGGCACCGGCGATGTCCAGCGCCTCGGCGTACGCGCCCGCCGGGTTGGCCGCGTTGACCAGGCCCACCGGCGCCATGTACATCGCCGCACCACAGTTGACGATGTTGCCGACGCCTGCCTCACGGGGGTCCACATGGCCGTAGTGCAGCCTTGCCACCAGCCATTTCTCCGCCAGGAAGATCCGCTGGAGGGGGAGCGCCTCCGCCTCCAGCTCCGGGATCCAGCGGGGTGTCGTCAGCAGGTCCGGGACCAGGTGGTCGGCGATCGCGTAGGAGTCCAGGTGATCGCGGACCGTGGCGTAGACCCTGATCAGCGCGTGGGTCATCAAGGTGTCGTCGGTGACGTGGCCGTCGCCCTTGTGGTACGGGGCGATGGGGCGGGCGGTGCGCCAGTCGTCGCCGTTCCAGGGACCGACGACGCCGTGGACCCGGCTGCCGTGGCGCTGGAGGATCTGCTCGGGGGAGTAGCCCTCGACGGGGCCGCCGAGCGCGTCGCCGACGGCCGCGCCGACGAGGGCTCCGGTGATGCGGTCTTCCAGGGTTCCGCCGTTGCTTTCTTGTGCTTTGGGCGTCATGCCCCGAATCATCCTCCTGGAGGGGCCGGTTGCGTGGCTTCCAGGAGTTCGGCGAGTTCCACCAGGTCGGTACCGGTGAGCCGGGGCAGTACACAGCCGGAGAGGACGCGGCAGCTGTCCCGCCAGGAGACGGGGATCGCGGCGCCGCCGCCCAACGCGCCGGTCAGCGCGCCCGCCAGGGCCGGGGCCGAGTCCGCGACCCGGGAGAGACAGGCCGCCGCCGGTACCGCTTCGCCGATACGGCCGCCGGACGCCGTCACCAGGGCCAGCGCCACCGGGACCGTCTCCGCCGCCGCGATGCCGTAGCTGTAGACGTGGTCGACGATCTGGTGCTCCAGGAGGGGGATGAGCGCGAAGGCGCTGTCGGCACCGCGGGCCAGTTCGAGGGCGTGACGGGCGTTGCGGCCGATCTCGGTGTGCTCGGGGAGTTCGGCGAGCGCCGCCGCCACGCAGGCGTCGGGGTCCGCGCCGACGAGGGCCAGCGCGAGGGCCGCCGCCATCGCGCGCGCACCGTGTACGCCGTCGCCGTCCTGCGTGTAGCGGGCGTCGAACTCGGCGAGTTCGGCGGCGAGTCGGGGGTCGCCGGGGTGGGCCACGGCCAGGACGCAGGCGCGTACGCAGGCCGCGTCGTCGAAGTAGTGGGGGTTGTCGTGGCCGGTGGCGGGAGGTCGCAGTCCTGCGGCGAGGTTGCCGAGGCCGGCGCGGACGGAGATCCGGGCGCGCAGGGGGAGGACGGCGGACTCGATCTCGGGCGCGCGGTCGGCGGCGGCCGCGACCTCGCAGGCGATGGCGTTCCAGGTGAGGTCGATGGCGGCGCGCATCCGGCGTTCCCGGCTGAGGTCGCCGAGGGCGGCGTCGTCGCCGGCCCGCAGGACCGCCTCGGCCGCGAAGGCCGCCCACTCGGCGTCGTCGGAGGGGCCGAGGCGGAGGGGTTCGGGGGGTTGGTTGAGGGCGATGGGGACGGGGAGGGTGGTCGTCGCGTTGTGTTCGGCGAAGGTGTCGAGTTCGCGGGTGAGGCGGCGGGTCCACTCCGGCATCCGGGCGGCCCGGTGGCGGGCGGCGGGCCAGCCGGCGGCGTCGCCCGCGGCGAGGCCGAGAAGGAGGCCCTCGATGCGGCGCGCGTCCCGCGGGTGGGCGGTCTCCATGGCCTCGGCTGCGCCTTCGGCCTTGTCGTTCCCACCCGCCCCATCCGTGCGGCTTTCGTCGTCGGGTGCCGGTGGTCCCTGTGGGGCGTTCCCGCCGTCGGCGACCGCGGGTCCGTTCGCGGTAGCCGGTGCCGCCGCCGTCGGCGCTGCCGACATCGTCGACGGTACCGACGGCGGCGGCTCGGTGGGTTCAGCAAGTTCAGTGGGTTCGGTGGGGTCCGGGGGTGGGGTTCCCGTGGACGTGTCCTCCTGCCAGGGGCCCGGTGGCCTCACAGCCGTACCTCCGCGGTGTCGTTCGTCGTCAGGGTGAAGGCGGTCGGGTCCGGCAGGGGGAACCGGGCGAGGCCCATCAGGTTGGGCACGAGGTCGTCCATGACCATCCCCTCGCCCCACTTTCCGCCCTCGCCCGGCACCAGCAACTCGGCCACGTCCAGCACGTGGTGGCCCGCCATGGACGGCAGGCAGCTGCCCCGTGCCGGGCCGATCGCCGCCGCCCACTCCGCCGGGATCGCCGACACGCCCTGCGTGGCACCGGCCAGGGCGCCCGCCACCGCGGCCGTCGTGTCCGCGTCGCGGCCCATGTTCACCGCCGTCAGGACGGCTTCGCGGAAGTCGCCGTCGGCGGCCGCGTACGCGCCGAAGGCGAGGGCGACGGCCTCGGGGGCGAGGTCGGTCCAGGGGTAGCCGCCGATGACGACGGCGGAGCGGACCGCCCGTTCGCCCCGGTGGGCCACCGCCACCGCCCGGCGCAGCGAACGCGCCGTCCAGGAGTCCTCGGGGACCACGGCGAGGGCGGAGGCGACCACCGAGATCGCCGGCGCTCCCGCCATCGCCGCCGCCACTCCCGCCGCGACCGCCTGGCCGCCGTAGATGCCCTCGCCGTCGTGGCTCACCGCGCCGTCGATCGCGACCAGCCGGGCCGCTTCGGCCGGGCGGCCCGCGGCGAAGACGCCGAAGGGGGCCGCGCGCATCGCCAGGCCGTCGCTCCAGGCGTGCCGGTGCTGCGCCGAGATCGGCGCCGCCAGGCCTCGGCGGAGGTTCTCCAGGGTGCCGCGTTCGCTGAAGCCGGCGCCGCGGAAGGGTCCCTCGTCGAGGTCGGCGATCCACTGGTGCCAGGCCGCCTCGACGTGGGCGGGGGTGAGCGCGGAGCCGTGGCGGGCCAGCAGCAGGCCCGAGAAGATCGCGTACTCGGTGTCGTCGGTGCCGGCCGGCCGGTCGGTGACGTATCCCGTGATACGGCCCCAGCGGGCGCGGATCTCGGAGGGCTTCATGTTCTCCGCGGGGGCTCCCAGGGCGTCTCCCACGGCCAGGCCGAGCAGGGCGCCGCGGGCCCGTTCGCGCAGTGCGGCGGCGTCCCCGGGCGCCGGGACCGAGGGGATGCAGGCGGTCGATGCCATACGCGACCTCTCCTCAGGGGCTCCGCACGGGGCGCGGAGCCCTTTTGCGGATGTGTCCCACCGTCGGCGGTTGACCTCAGCCTCGGAGGCCCTCATGTCACCCGGTCGACATCTGTGCAGGCAGCCGATCGTATGAGCATTCGAGGGTAAAACCGCAGGTTAGCCCAGCCTTTCCTTCCTGGCGGGTGGGAATCTCCCGGCGTATCTTTGGGATTGTCAAAAAGTGGAATCAGTCCAGACTTAGCTTTGCCTCAGCTTGCTGGGGCGCTGTGGAACACCCTGGGGGACCTCATGGCCATCATCGAAACCGAAGCCGCACTGCACGAGGCGCACCGCGACAACCACACCCACCGGGACGTCAACGGGGGCTGGTTGCGGCCCGCCGTCTTCGGCGCGATGGACGGCCTGGTCTCCAACCTCGCCCTGATGACCGGTGTCGCCGGCGGTTCGGTGGGTCACCAGACCGTCGTCATCACCGGACTCGCCGGTCTCGCCGCGGGTGCCTTCTCCATGGCCGCCGGTGAGTACACCTCCGTCGCCTCGCAGCGCGAGCTCGTCGAGGCCGAACTCGAGGTCGAGCGCCGGGAGCTGAGAAAGCACCCCAAGGACGAGGAGGCCGAACTCGCCGCGCTGTACGAGGCCCGGGGTGTCGAGCCCGAGCTGGCCCGGCGGGTCGCCCAGCAGCTGTCGCGCGATCCCGAGCAGGCCCTGGAGATCCACGCCCGTGAGGAGCTGGGCATCGATCCCTCCGATCTGCCCTCGCCGCTGATCGCCGCCGTGTCGAGCTTCGGCGCGTTCGCGCTGGGCGCGCTGCTGCCCGTACTCCCTTATCTCCTGGGCGCCGCTTCGCTCTGGCCGGCCGTGCTGCTCGCGCTGTTCGGGCTGTTCGGCTGCGGGGCCGTGGTGGCCCGGGTGACCGCGCGCACCTGGTGGTACAGCGGACTGCGGCAGCTTGCCCTCGGTGGTGCGGCGGCCGGTGTGACGTACGCCCTGGGCAGCTGGTTCGGAACGGCCGTAGGATAGTGCGGATGCTACTTATGCGTTGGGCCGCATAAGTAGCCGTTACTGACTGGTTTCGAGTGCTTAACCAGCGGGCATGAGCCGTAAGCGCTGTGGGCAATGACGCCTTCGGCGTACTCGCGAGGTGAACGACGCCGCTCTCCTCGCCTGCCGGACCGGCGGACACCGATCTGATCGATCTCGTCCCGTTCGGTCCCCACATACTTTCAGCCACGTGCGCGATACCCCCGTCGTGACACCGTGGCGTCCGCATGCTGGAACGGAGTATCCGGTTCCCGAGAACCGCTCCATCATGTAACCTGCACGAAATTTTGCGTTACGCAGAGGGCCAACGTCGTCCCTTCGCCAGCAGATATGCCACTTGAGACGACGACGGGAGAGCCGATGCGTACGCCGCGCCAGCCGTCCCAGCATTCCGCGAATGGCCAGAACTGGTCCTTCATGGATGCTCGCCCTGCTGCGCAGGGTATGTACGACCCCCGCAACGAGCACGACGCCTGTGGCGTCGGCTTCGTGGCCAACCTCACCGGCGAGGCGAGCCACACGCTGGTCGAGCAGGCGCTCACCGTTCTGCGCAACCTCGAACACCGTGGCGCCACCGGCTCCGAGCCGGACTCCGGCGACGGCGCGGGCATCCTGACCCAGGTCCCGGACGCCTTCTTCCGCGAGGTGGCCGGACTTGAGCTCCCCGAGGCCGGCGGCTACGCCGTCGGTATCGCCTTCCTCCCCGAGGACGGCATCGACGAGGTCGTCTCACAGATCGAGACGATCGCCGCCGACGAGGGCCTCACCGTCCTCGGCTGGCGCGAGGTCCCGGTCGCCCCCGGGCTGCTCGGCGCCACCGCCCGCTCGACGATGCCGGCCTTCCGCCAGATCTTCGTCACGGACCACGCGAGCACGGGCATCGACCTCGACCGCAAGGCGTTCGTGCTGCGCAAGCGCGCCGAACGCGAGGCCGGCGTCTACTTCCCCTCGCTGTCCGCGCGGACCATCGTCTACAAGGGCATGCTGACCACCGGTCAGCTCGAGCCCTTCTTCCCGGACCTGTCCGACCGCCGCTTCGCCTCGGCCGTGTCGCTCGTCCACTCGCGCTTCTCCACGAACACCTTCCCCTCGTGGCCGCTCGCGCACCCGTACCGCTTCGTCGCGCACAACGGTGAGATCAACACCGTCAAGGGCAACCGCAACTGGATGACCGCCCGCGAGTCGCAGCTGGTCTCGGACCTGTTCGGCGCCGACGGGAAGTCCATCGAGCGGATCTTCCCCGTGTGTACGCCGGACGCCTCCGACTCGGCGTCCTTCGACGAGGTGCTCGAGCTGCTCCACCTCGGTGGCCGCTCGCTGCCGCACTCCGTGCTGATGATGATCCCGGAGGCGTGGGAGAACCACGACTCCATGGACCCGGCCCGGCGCGCCTTCTACGAGTTCCACTCCACGATGATGGAGCCCTGGGACGGCCCGGCCTGTGTCACCTTCACCGACGGCGTCCAGGTCGGCGCCGTGCTCGACCGCAACGGTCTGCGTCCCGGCCGCTACTGGGTCACCGACGACGGCCTCGTCGTCCTCGGCTCCGAGGTCGGCGTCCTCGACATCGACCCGGCCAAGGTCGTCCGCAAGGGCCGCCTCCAGCCCGGCCGGATGTTCCTCGTCGACACCGCCGAGCACCGCATCATCGAGGACGACGAGATCAAGGCCCAGCTCGCCGCCGAGAAGCCCTACGCCGAGTGGCTGGAGGCCGGCGAGATCGAGCTGGTCGACCTGCCCGAGCGCGAGCACATCGTGCACACCCACGCCTCGGTCACCCGCCGCCAGCAGACCTTCGGCTACACCGAGGAAGAGCTGCGCGTCATCCTCGCGCCGATGGCCAAGACCGCCGGCGAACCGCTCGGCTCCATGGGCACGGACTCGCCGATCGCCGCGCTCTCCGCCCGCCCGCGGCTGCTCTTCGACTACTTCACCCAGCTGTTCGCGCAGGTCACCAACCCGCCGCTGGACGCGATCCGCGAAGAGCTCGTGACCTCGCTGCGCTCCTCCCTCGGCCCGCAGGGCAACCTGCTCGAGCCGAGCGCCGCGTCGTGCCGGACGGTCACCCTGCCGTTCCCGGTCATCGACAACGACGAGCTGGCCAAGCTCATCCACATCAACGCCGACGGCGACATGCCCGGCTTCAAGGCCGCGACGCTCTCCGGCCTGTACCGGGTGCACGGCGGCGGTGACGCGCTGGCCGCGCGCATCGAGGAGATCTGCGCCGAGGCCGACGCCGCCATCGACAACGGCGCCCGTCTCATCGTCCTGTCGGACCGCCACTCGGACGCCGAGCACGCCCCGATCCCGTCGCTGCTGCTCACCGCGGCCGTCCACCACCACCTCATCCGCACCAAGCAGCGCACCGAGGTGGGCCTGCTGGTCGAGGCCGGTGACGTCCGCGAGGTCCACCACGTCGCCCTGCTGATCGGCTTCGGCGCCGCCGCCGTCAACCCGTACCTGGCGATGGAGTCCGTCGAGGACCTGCTGCGCGCGGGCACCTTCCTGGGCGGCATGGAGCCCGAGCAGGCGATCCGCAACCTGATCTACGCGCTGGGCAAGGGCGTCCTGAAGGTCATGTCCAAGATGGGCATCTCGACCGTCGCCTCCTACCGCGGCGCCCAGGTCTTCGAGGCCGTCGGTCTCGACGACGCGTTCGTCACCAAGTACTTCAGCGGCACCGCCACCAAGATCGGCGGCGTCGGCATCGACGTCATCGCCAAGGAGGTCGCCGCCCGCCACGCCAAGGCGTACCCGGCCAGCGGCATCGCGCCGGCCCACCGCGCCCTGGAGATAGGCGGCGAGTACCAGTGGCGCCGCGAGGGCGAGCCGCACCTGTTCGACCCGGAGACGGTCTTCCGCCTCCAGCACTCGACGCGCACGGCCCGCTACGACATCTTCAAGAAGTACACGGACCGCGTGAACGAGCAGTCCGAGCGCCTCATGACGCTGCGCGGCCTCTTCGGCTTCAAGACCGGTGCCGACGGCCGTCAGCCGATCTCCATCGACGAGGTCGAGTCGGTCGAGGAGATCGTCAAGCGCTTCTCCACCGGCGCCATGTCGTACGGCTCCATCTCCAAGGAGGCGCACGAGACCCTCGCCATCGCCATGAACCAGTTGGGCGGCAAGTCCAACACCGGTGAGGGCGGCGAGGACGCGGACCGGCTGTACGACCCGGCGCGCCGCTCGGCGATCAAGCAGGTCGCCTCCGGCCGCTTCGGCGTCACCTCCGAGTACCTGGTCAACGCCGACGACATCCAGATCAAGATGGCCCAGGGCGCCAAGCCCGGCGAGGGCGGCCAGCTGCCCGGCCACAAGGTCTACCCGTGGGTCGCCAAGACCCGGCACAGCACCCCCGGTGTCGGTCTGATCTCCCCGCCGCCGCACCACGACATCTACTCGATCGAGGACCTGGCCCAGCTGATCCACGACCTGAAGAACGCGAACCCGCAGGCGCGGATTCACGTGAAGCTGGTCTCCGAGGTCGGCGTCGGCACGGTCGCGGCCGGTGTGTCCAAGGCGCACGCGGACGTCGTGCTCATCTCCGGCCACGACGGCGGCACCGGCGCCTCCCCGCTCACCTCGCTCAAGCACGCGGGCGGCCCCTGGGAGCTCGGCCTCGCCGAGACCCAGCAGACGCTGCTGCTCAACGGCCTGCGCGACCGGATCGTCGTGCAGACCGACGGCCAGCTGAAGACCGGCCGCGACGTGATCATCGCCGCGCTGCTCGGCGCCGAGGAGTTCGGTTTCGCGACCGCGCCGCTCGTCGTCTCCGGCTGCGTCATGATGCGCGTCTGCCACCTGGACACCTGCCCGGTGGGCATCGCCACCCAGAACCCGGTGCTCCGCGACCGCTTCGCCGGCAAGGCGGAGTACGTGGTGAACTTCTTCAGGTTCATCGCCGAGGAGGTCCGCGAGATCCTCGCCGAGCTGGGCTTCCGCACCATCGAGGAGGCCGTCGGCCACGCCGAGGTCCTCGACGTCGAGCGCGCCGTCGACCACTGGAAGGCACAGGGCCTGAACCTGGCCCCGCTGTTCCACGTGCCCGCCCTGCCCGAGGGTGCGGCGCTGCACCAGGTCATCACGCAGGACCACGGCCTGGAGAAGGCGCTCGACAACGAGCTGATCAAGCTCGCCGCCGACGCCCTGGCCGCGGACTCCGCGACCGACGCCCAGCCGGTGCGCGCCCAGGTGGCCATCCGCAACATCAACCGCACGGTCGGCACCATGCTCGGCCACGAGGTGACGAAGAAGTTCGGTGGCGCGGGCCTGCCCGAGGACACCATCGACATCACCTTCACCGGTTCCGCCGGCCAGTCCTTCGGCGCCTTCCTCCCGCGCGGTGTCACGCTGCGTCTGGAGGGCGACGCCAACGACTACGTCGGCAAGGGCCTTTCGGGTGGCCGTGTCGTCGTCCGCCCGGACCGGGGCGCCGACCACCTCGCCGAGTACTCGACGATCGCGGGCAACACCATTGCCTACGGCGCGACCGGCGGCGAGCTGTTCCTGCGCGGCCGGACCGGTGAGCGGTTCTGCGTCCGCAACTCCGGCGCGACGGTCGTCTCCGAGGGCGTGGGCGACCACGGCTGCGAGTACATGACCGGCGGTCACGCGGTGGTCCTCGGCGAGACGGGCCGCAACTTCGCGGCCGGTATGTCGGGCGGCATCGCCTACGTGATCGACCTGAACCGCGACAACGTCAACGCCGGCAACCTCGGCGCCGTCGAGACGCCGGACGAGACCGACAAGCAGTGGCTGCACGACGTCGTGCGCCGTCACGCCGAGGAGACCGGTTCGACGGTCGCGGCGAAGCTGCTCGTCGACTGGGACGCCGCCGCGGAGCGCTTCAGCAAGATCATCCCCAGCACGTACAAGGCAGTGCTCGCCGCCAAGGACGCCGCCGAGCAGGCGGGACTCTCCGAGTCCGAGATCACCGAGAAGATGATGGAGGCGGCGACCAATGGCTGACCCGAAGGGCTTTTTGAACCACGGCCGTGAGGTCGCCAAGTCCCGTCCCGTCGACGTGCGTCTGAAGGACTGGAACGAGGTCTACGTCCCCGGTTCGCTGCTGCCGATCATCGGCAAGCAGGCCGGCCGGTGCATGGACTGCGGCATCCCGTTCTGTCACAACGGCTGTCCGCTGGGGAACCTGATTCCCGAGTGGAACGACTTCGCCTACCGCGAGGACTGGACGGCGGCCTCCGAGCGGCTGCACGCCACGAACAACTTCCCGGAGTTCACGGGCCGCCTGTGCCCCGCTCCGTGCGAGTCGGCGTGTGTGCTGGGCATCAACCAGCCGGCCGTCACCATCAAGAACGTCGAGGTCTCGATCATCGACAAGGCGTGGGAGACCGGTGACGTCGCCCCGCAGGCGCCCGAGCGCCTGTCCGGCAAGACCGTCGCGGTCATCGGCTCGGGCCCGGCGGGCCTGGCCGCCGCCCAGCAGCTCACCCGGGCCGGCCACACCGTCGCCGTCTACGAGCGCGCGGACCGCATCGGAGGCCTCCTCCGGTACGGCATCCCCGAGTTCAAGATGGAGAAGCGGCACATCAACCGCCGTATCGAGCAGATGCGCGCGGAGGGCACCCGCTTCCGTACCGGGATCGAGATCGGCCGCGACCTCAAGGCGACCGACCTGAAGAAGCGTTACGACGCCATCGTCATCGCCGCCGGCGCCACGACCGCCCGCGACCTTCCGGTCCCCGGCCGTGAGCTCAAGGGCGTCTACCAGGCGATGGAGTTCCTGCCGCTGGCCAACAAGGTCCAGGAGGGCGACTTCGTGGCGCCCCCGATCTCGGCCGAGGGCAAGCACGTCGTGGTCATCGGCGGTGGCGACACCGGCGCCGACTGCGTGGGCACCGCCCACCGTCAGGGCGCGGCCTCGGTCACCCAGCTGGAGATCATGCCCCGTCCGGGCGAGGAGCGGGACGCGGTCTCCCAGCCGTGGCCGACCTTCCCGATGCTCTACAAGGTCACGAGCGCGCACGAGGAGGGCGGCGAGCGGGTCTACTCCGTCTCCACCACCCACTTCGAGGGCGACGAGGACGGCAACGTCCAGTGGCTGCACCTCAGCGAGGTCGAGTTCATCGACGGCAGGCTGACCCCGAAGCCGGGCACGGAGCGCAAGATCCCCGCCCAGCTGGTCACCCTCGCCATGGGCTTCACCGGCACCGACCGTGAGAACGGCGTGGTGGAGCAGTTCGGTCTGGAGCTCGACGAGCGCGGCAACATCGCCCGCGACGCCGACTTCCGGACCAACGTCCCGGGCGTGTACGTCGCCGGTGACGCCGGCCGCGGCCAGTCGCTCATCGTCTGGGCGATCGCGGAGGGCCGCTCGGCCGCCCGCGGCGTCGACCGGTTCCTGACCGGCGCGAGCGAACTGCCCGCCCCGATCCGCCCGACGGACCGCTCGCTGCTGGTCTGACGGCTGCGGAGAACCCCTCAAGAACGTCCCGTACAAAGGCGTACGGAACACAGACGGCGCCTGCCCCACAGTCCCCGACCGGACGACCGGGCAGGCGCCGCCGCATGTCCGGCTTCA
Source organism: Streptomyces sp. NBC_00016 (assembly GCF_045040885.1). Lineage (NCBI taxonomy): Bacteria > Bacillati > Actinomycetota > Actinomycetes > Kitasatosporales > Streptomycetaceae > Streptomyces > Streptomyces sp. NBC_00016. The sequence continues at coordinate 7,255,459 of NZ_CP108304.1, forward strand.
TCGCCGGCTGCCGGCTGCCGGCTGCCTGGCTGCGGTCTGCCGGTGTGCCGGTGTGCCGGTCTGCGTACGGGTCGCTCTACGGCACCCGGTACGTCTCCCCGTACACCTGCCACCGCAGCGGGGGGCGCAGGCCGAGATTGCCCTCGTTCAGGAAGCGGCGCTGGGTGGTGTCGACGCGCGAGGTGTCGATGCCGGGGTGCCGGGTCAGCATGGCCCGGCGGCGGGCGTCCAGGAAGGCGTCGAGGTAGTCGGTCTCCTTGCCGCCCTGCGCCGGGGTGCGGGCCTGCCGCATCGCGCGCGCTCGGATGCCGTCGAAGCTGGTCGGGCCCGCGCCGGGGCCGTGGAAGACCAGGGCGTCGTAGTAGATGAACTGGCCCAGCGCGCCCAGGCCGTCGACCCGGCCCCGGTGGACCGCCGGGCCGAAGTAGACACGGTCGCGCTCGACGTCCTGGGCGGCCCGGAAGGCGGGCACCCTCGACTCCGCCCGCCAGGCGGCCGGGAAGCCGGGGTCCAGACCGGCGTGCGAGGCGGTGCCGTCGACCCGGCGCAGGGCGGGGAGATAGCGGGCGAGGGCGTTGTCCGGGTGGTCGCGCGTGTAGCGCTCGACGAGGGTGAGCAGATCGTGGGTGCCGGTGCAGAAGCCGATCAGTCCCGCCGTGTAGCCCTGTCCGTCACCGATGTCCTCGACATAGCCGTACGCGCTGCGCCAGTTCAGCGTCCCGTTCTCGGCGCTGGCCACGATCTTCTGGGCCAGTTCCTTCTGGGTCGGGGCGGTGAGGCCCGGCTGGGTCGCCTGGACACCGGCCGTCGGCTGGGCGGGCTCGGAGGGGGTGAACAGGTACACCGTCGACGCTACGGCGGCGCAGACCAGGGCGGCGGCACGTTTCATGCCGCACACCCTAGAGCGGGAATGTCGTGTTCCTTGTCATTCCATCCTAATTAGTCGACGAACGAACAAAAGGGCGAAGGCCGGTGGGTGTGGGAGGCTGTGCGCCATGGTCGCGATCAGTCTCACCAAGGTCCAGGAGACCGCACCCGCGCTGGTCAACCTCTACAAGAGCGCCGGGGTCTCCCTCACCAAGCACGGTCTCGACGGCCAGCGGGCCGCCGTCTACCTCGTCGTCGACTACTCGGGGTCGATGAAGTCGTACTACCAGGACGGCAGCGTGCAGGCGCTCGCCGACCGGGTGTTGGGCCTGTCCGCGCATCTCGACGACGACGGCCGGGTGCCGGCCGTCTTCTTCTCCACCGACGTCGACGCCGTCACCGACATCGCCCTCGCCGACCATCAGGGGCGGGTGGACCGGATCGTGGCCGGGCTCGGGCACATGGGCAAGACCAGTTACCACCTCGCCATGGACGCCGTCATCGACCACTACCTCGACAGCGGCTCGAAGGACCCCGCGCTCGTCGTCTTCCAGACCGACGGCGGCCCGATCAACAAGCTCGCCGCCGAACGCTATCTGTGCAAGGCCTCGAAGCTGCCCCTGTTCTGGCAGTTCATCGGCTTCGGCGACCGGAGCAGCAAGCAGTTCGACTTCCTGCGCAAGCTCGACGAACTGCCCGTACCGGCGAAGCGGGCGGTCGACAACGCCGGTTTCTTCCACGCCGGTTCGGATCCGCGCAAGGTGTCGGACGCGGAGCTGTACGACCGGCTGGTCGGGGAGTTCCCGACGTGGCTGAGGGCGGCCCGGGCGCAGGGGATCATCCGTTGACCGTCCTGTTGCCCGCCGCCGGGCGTGCGGCCACGGCCTGGAAGAACGGCGGCGGGGTCACCCGTGAGATCGCCTGCTTCCCGGCGGGCGCGGGCATGGCCGACTTCACCTGGCGGGTCAGCCTCGCCGAGGTCGCGGCGAGCGGCCCGTTCTCCGTGTTCCCCGAGGTGGAGCGGACGTTGACACTGGTGGAGGGCGCGGGCATGGACCTGACCGTGGGCGGGCGGCGACGGCTCGTCGACGCGACCTGCGTGCCCCAGGACTTCCCCGGCGACGAGCCCACCGACTGCCGGTTGCTGGACGGGCCCGTCGTCAACCTCAACGTGATGTGGCGCAGGGGCGCCCCGGCCCCGACCGTCGCGGTCGTACGCGGCCGGCTCGGCCTGCGGGCGGCGCATGCCCTGATCGTCGCCCTCGGCGAAAGCGGGTCCGCCGACGTCGACGGGGTGCGGCTCGCCCGCCACGACGCCCTTCTGCTGACCGGGGAGGACGCGACGCTGCACGCCCACGGCCCGACGGCGGTGGTCGGCCTCACCCCGTGACGGCGTCGCCCGTGGTTCCCCCATCCATGCAGGCCCGACTGTCTGTGTACGTACGTGCCTGCGTGCCTGCCTGCCTGCCGCTCCGGTCAGTTCTTGGGCGGCCAGTTGCGCAGCAGGGCGTCCAGGGCGTCCAGGATCCGGGTCCAGGTCTCCTGGGTGTCGGGGGCGCTGTGGCTGAAGCCGCCGCCGAGCTCCAGGCTGACGTAGCCGTGGAAGACGCTGCCCAGGAGCCGGACGGCATGGGTCTGGTCCGGCTCGGTGAGGTCGTAGCCGCGCAGGATCGCCCGGGTCATGCGGGCGTGCCGCGGTCCGGCGCTCGCGGCCGCCGTCTCGGGGTCGAGTCGCAGCTGGGCCGCGGCGTAGCGGCCGGGATGTTCGCGGGCGTAGTCGCGGTAGACGTCGGCCAGGGCGGTCAGGGCGTCCTTGCCGGCCCGCCCGGCGAGCGCGAGGTCGCCCCGGTCGGCGAGCTCCTCCAGGGCGAGCAGGGCGATCCGGGTGCTGAGGTCGTCGGAGTTCTTCACGTGCGAGTACAGGCTCGCGACCTTGACGTCGAAGCGCCGGGCGAGCGCCGAGACGGTCACCCGGTCGAAGCCGACCTCGTCGGCCAGCTCCGCGCCCGCCCGGACCAGACGATCCGTGCTCAGCCCCACACGCCCCATATCCGTCCTCCTGCGTCTCGCCCCGTATCTCTCCGCCGATAGCCATTATGCGTTTGCCTAAAAGTTTTAGGCAAATTAGCCTGCGTTATATGAAGCCGCTCACCGAGCAAGAGATCCGTGCCGCGTTCGTCAACTGCACCAAGGGCGAGGCCAAGCGCCTGGCCGTCCCCCGCGACCTGGCCGACCGGCCCTGGGACGACCTCGACTACCTCGGCTGGCGGGACCCCCAGGCCCCCGACCGGGCCTACCTCGCCGTCGAGCTGGACGGCAGGCCGAAGGCCCTCGCGCTGCGCTCCTCCACCTCGGGCTCGGGGCAGGCGCGGCGCAGCATGTGCACGATGTGCCTGACCACCCACTCCGGCGGCGTCTCGCTGATGGTCGCGCCGAAGGCGGGCAGGGCCGGCCAGCAGGGCAACTCGGTGGGGGCCTACATCTGCAGCGACCTCGCCTGCTCGCTGTATGTGCGGGGCAAGCGGGACGCGGGCGTCGGGGCCCGGCTGCCCGAGACGATCACGCTGGAGGAGAAGATCGGACGGACCGTGGCGAACCTCGCCGCGTTCGTCGCCAAGGTGACCGGCTGATGCCGGGGCCCGCGGCCTGATCCAAACGACAGGCCCTAGACGCGGCCGCGCAGGACCTCCGCCCGGCAGTCGTCCGGAGTGCCCCAGGCCGTGCGCAGGGCGCGGGCCTTGGTGAGCCAGAGCGACAGGTCGTACTCCGCCGTGTAGCCGATCGCGCCGTGCAGTTGGAGTGCGGTGCGCGCGGTCGCGTACGCCGCCTCGCAGGCGCTCACCTTCGCGGCGGCGACATCCGCCGGGCTCATCGTCACGGCGGCGCCCAGGACCAGGGGGCGGGCGAACTCCAACGCGATCTTCGCATCCGCCAGCCGGTGCTTGACCGCCTGGAACGAGCCGACGGGGACGCCGAACTGCACGCGCTGCCCGACATACGCCACGGTCCGCTCCAGCAGCGCCAGGCCCACCCCGAGAGCCTGCGCGGCGGTGGCGAGACGGGCCCAGCACAGGGCACGGTCCACGGGCGGGTCCGGGGTGAGGAGTTCGCCGCCCGGCAGCAGGCGGGTGAGGCGACGGGCGGGGTCGAGGGAGGGGCGTACCGGACCGTGCCCGGGAGCCAGCCGGAGGCCGTCGCCGGCCGTCGCCAGCCGTAAGGCCGCCGCGTCGCCGTCCACGGCGTACGAGCCCTCGGGCGCCAGCGTGGCCATCGACCTGCCCGCGGCCAGAGCGGGCAGGAACCGCTCGGCGGGGCCCGGACCGAGCAACAGGGCAGCCGCCGCGACCGTCTCCACGAGCGGGCCCGGCACCGCGTGCCGCCCCAGCTCCACGAAGGCGACGGCCAGCTCCACCGGCCGGGGCCCCAGCCCCTCGTACGCCTCCGGGACCGCCAGGGCGAACACACCCGCCTCGGCGATCCGCGACCACAGGGCGAGGCCGCTCGCCCGCTCGCCCCGGCTCCAGTCGCGGATCACGGCCGGGGTGTCGGCCGCGCTCAGCATCGCGTCCAACGAAGCGGCGAACGCCCGCTGTTCGGTGTCCAGCAGGAACCGCATCGCCGGCGGAGCCGGCCTGGGCGAAGTCATCGACGGCGTCCCCTCGGCAGGCCGAGCAGCCGCTCGGCGACGATGTCGCGCTGGATCTCGTTCGTGCCCGCGTAGATCGGGCCGGCCAGAGAGAAGACGTAACCCTCGGACCAGTCGGTGTCTGCCGCCTCCCCTTCCGCGTCCTGCGTGCCGAGCAGATCCAGCGCCGTCTCGTGCAGCGCGATGTCGTACTCCGACCAGAACACCTTGTTCAGGCTCGACTCCGGGCCGAGCCGCTCCCCGGCGAGGAAGCGGGAGGCGGCCGCGTAGGTGAACAACTGGTAGGCGCGGGCGCCGATCAGCGCGTCGGCGACGCGGGCCGCGCCGGCCTGCGGGCTGCCCCGGTCCACCCAGAGGGCGTGCAGGCGGCCGGCCGAGGCGAGGAAGCGCCCGGGGGAGCGCAGGGTGAGCCCGCGTTCGTTGGCCGCCGTCGACATCGCGATCCGCCAGCCCTGGCCCGGCTCCCCGATCACGTCCTCGTCCGGCACGAACACCTCGTCCAGGAACAGTTCGGCGAACGCCGGCTTCCCGTCCAGGCGGCCGATGGGGCGGACGGTGACTCCGGGGGCCCGCAGGTCGAACATGACGTAGGTGAGCCCCTGATGGGGTTTCGGGGCGTCGGGGTCGGTGCGGAACAGGCCGAAGGCGCGGTCGGCGAAGGCCGCGCGCGAGGACCAGGTCTTACTGCCGCTCAGCCGCCAGCCGCCGGCCGCACGGACCGCCCGGGCGCGCAGCGCGGCCAGGTCCGAGCCGGCCTCGGGCTCCGACCAGGCCTGCGCCCAGACGACCTCGCCGGAGGCCATCGGGGGCAGGACCCGGGCCCGCTGTTCCTCGGTGCCGTGGTCGAGCAGCGTGGGGGCGAGCAGGCTCACGCCGTTCTGGTTGACGCGGCCCGGGGCGCCCGCCGCGTAGTACTCCTCCTCGAAGACCAGCCAGCGCATCAGCCCGCAGTCCCGCCCGCCGTAGCGCGTCGGCCAGTTGACCACCGACCAGCCGGCCGCGGCCAGTTCGGCCTCCCACGCGCGGTGCGCCGCGAAGCCCTCGGCGGTCTCCAGGGAGGGCAACGGCCCGGACGGCACCCGCGCGCGCAACCAGGCCCGGGCCTCGGCACGGAACGCCTCGTCGGCGGGGGAGTGTGCGAGGTCCACGGGCGTCCTCCTCGTGCGCGCGTTCTTCCCTAACAAGTGTTTGGTAGGTTAGCGTGCCGTCATGAAGAACGTCGAGGGTCCGCCGTACGTTCCCGGGCACGCGCTGCTCGACGGCCGCAGCGCCGTGATCACCGCGGCGGCCGGCGCGGGCATCGGCGGAGCGACCGCGCGCCGCTTCCTGGAGGAGGGCGCGCGCGTGCTGATCAGCGACGCCCACGCACGGCGGCTCAAGGCGTACCAGGCCGAACTGGCCGCCGAGTTCGGCGAGGCGTCGGTGGCCGCCCTGCCGTGCGACGTCACCGACGACAGCCAGGTACGGGCCCTGTTCGACACCGCCGTGCGCGAACACGGGCGGCTGGACGTCGTCGTCAACAACGCGGGCCTCGGCGGGACCTCCGAACTCGTCGACATGAGCGACGAGCAGTGGTCACGCGTCCTGGACGTCACGCTCAACGGAACCTTCCGGTGCACCCGGGCCGCCCTGCGGCTGATGCGGGAGACCGGCGGGGGAGTCGTCGTCAACAACGCCTCCGTCGTCGGCTGGCGCGCCCAGGCCGGACAGGCGCACTACGCCGCCGCGAAGGCGGGCGTGATGGCACTGACCCGCTGCGCGGCGATCGAGGCGGCCGGGTACGGCGTACGGGTCAACGCCGTCTCACCGAGCCTCGCCATGCACCCGCACCTGGTGAAGGTGACCTCGGCCGAACTGCTGGAGGAACTCACCGCCCGGGAGGCCTTCGGGCGGTACGCCGAACCCTGGGAGGTGGCCAACGTGATCGTCTTCCTGGCGTCGGACTACTCCTCGTACATGACGGGCGAGGTCGTCTCCGTCAGCGGCCAGCACGCCTGACGGCCGGAGCAGACGACAATGTGCTCGTGCCGACCAAGAAGAAGCCCCAGGTGACCGCGGCGCCCGCGCGTCGCCGTGAACTCCTCGACACCGCCGCCGAGGTCTTCGCCGAACAGGGCTACAACGCCACCACCGTCCGGAAGATCGCCGACCACGCGGGCATGCTCGCGGGCAGCCTCTACTACCACTTCGACTCCAAGGAATCGATGCTGGAGGAGATCCTGCGGACCTTCCTCGACGAGCTCTGGGACGGCTACGACACCGTCCTGGGCGCCGAGCTCGGACCCCGGGAGACACTCGCGGCCCTGGTCACCGAGTCCTTCCGGGAGATCGACCGGCACCGCGCCGCCGTCGCGATCTACCAGAAGGAGAGCAAGCAGCTCGTGGTGCAGGAACGGTTCGCGTTCCTCGCCGAGTCGCAGCTCCGGTTCGAGAAGGCGTGGCTGTCCACGCTGGAGCGCGGCGTCACGGACCGGGTCTTCCGCACCGACCTCGACATCCGCCTCGCCTACCGGTTCGTCCGCGACACCGTGTGGGTCGCCGCGTCCTGGTACCGGCCCGGTGGACAGCACAGCCCGGAGGAGATCGCCCGGCAGTACCTGTCGATGGTGCTGGACGGGATCGCCGTACGTGAATAGCCCTTTCCTGTGAGGGAGTTGACATGGCCGAGGCCTACATCGTCGAAGCGGTCCGTACGCCCGTCGGGCGGCGCGGAGGAGGACTGAGCACGGTCCATCCGGCCGACCTGGGCGCGCATGTGCTGAAGGAGCTCGTCGCGCGGGCCGGGGTCGACCCGGCCGCCGTCGAGGACGTCGTCTTCGGTTGCCTGGACACCGTCGGGCCACAGGCCGGGGACATCGCACGGACCTGCTGGCTGGCCGCCGGGCTCCCCGAGGAGGTGCCCGGCGTGACCGTGGACCGGCAGTGCGGCTCCTCGCAGCAGGCCGTGCACTTCGCCGCGCAGGGCGTGCTGTCCGGGACCCAGGACCTGGTGGTCGCGGGCGGCGTGCAGAACATGTCGCAGATCCCGATCGCCTACGCCACCCGGCAGGCGGCCGAGCCCCTCGGCTTCACCCAGGGCCCCTTCGCGGGCAGCGAGGGCTGGCGCGCGCGGTACGGGGACCGGCCGGTGAACCAGTTCGCCGGCGCCGAGATGATCGCCGCGAAGTGGGGCATCAGCCGCCGGGACCAGGAGGAGTTCGCCCTGCGCTCGCACCGGCGGGCGGTGCGCGCGATCGACGAGGGCCGCTTCGCCCGCGAGACCGTCGCCCACGGGCAGATCACCGCCGACGAGGGGCCGCGCCGGGACACCTCCCTGGAGAAGATGGCCGCGCTGAAGCCCGTCATCGACGGCGGGACCGTCACCGCCGCCTGTTCCTCGCAGGTCTCCGACGGCTCGGCGGCGCTGCTGCTGGCCTCGGAACGGGCGGTGCGCGAGCACGGCCTGACACCACGCGCGCGCGTGCACCATCTCTCCGTCCGCGGCGAGGACCCGATCCGCATGCTGACGGCTCCCATCCCGGCCACCGCGCACGCCCTGAAGAAGACCGGGCTCGCGATCCACGACATCGACCTCGTCGAGATCAACGAGGCGTTCGCGCCCGTCGTCCTGGCCTGGCTGAAGGAGACCGGCGCGGACCCGGAGAAGGTCAACGTCAACGGCGGCGCGATCGCCCTGGGCCACCCGCTCGGCGCGAGCGGCGCCAAGCTGATGACCACCCTGCTGCACGAACTGGAGCGCACCGGCGGCCGGTTCGGCCTGCAGACCATGTGCGAGGGCGGCGGGCAGGCCAACGTGACGATCATCGAGCGGTTGTGACGGCCACGAAGGTGACGGTCATCGGGCCGCCGTGACCGCCACGAAGGTGACGGTCATCGAGCGGCTGGGACGACCAACCCGGTGACGGTCAACGAGCGGCTCCGAGCCGGTCCAGGGAGGTGAGTGTCTCCTCCGCCTCCCGCATGATCCGGGCCACCAGCTCCCCGCACGACGGCAGGTCGTCGATCACCCCGGCGACCTGCCCGGCGGCCATCACCCCGGCGTCCGGACGCCCCTCCACCATCGCGGACCTGAGCATCATCGGGGTGTTCGCGGCCAGCAGTACCTGACTCCAGGCGAGGTCCTTGCCGTGGCGCAGGGCCAGGCCGTCGCGGACCATCTCCCGCCAGCCGAGGCCGGACAGCTTGCGGAATCCGGCCGCGTGCCGCACCGCCCGCACCAGGGCCGCGGCCCGGCCGGCGTCCTCCAGGGCGTCGACCAGAGCGGTGCGCAGCATGCGGTGCGGGAGGCCGTCCACCGCCCGGGTGACGGTGACGTCCCGGACCGTCGCCGCCAGGTACCGCGCCTTCACCGCGTCCGGGACCGGCGAGTCCGAGGTGAGCAGGAACCGGGTGCCCATCGCGACCCCGGCCGCCCCATATGCCAGCGCCGCCACCAGCCCCCGCCCGTCGAAGAAGCCGCCCGCCGCCACGACCGGGATGTCCACGGCGTCCACCACCTGCGGCAGCAGTACCGTCGTCGCCACGTCCCCGGTGTGTCCGCCGCCCTCCCCGCCCTGCACGATCACCGCGTCCGCACCCCACGCGGCGACCTTCTCGGCATGCCGGCGGGCCCCGATGGACGGGATGACCACGACCCCGCCCTCCTTGAGCTCGGCGATCAGCTCGGGGGAGGGCGCGAGCGCGAAGGACGCGACCCGCACGCCCTCGTCGAGGATGATCCGCACCCGGTCGCCGGCGTCCGCCGCGTCGGCCCGCAGATTGACCCCGAACGGCGCCGCCGTCCGCGACCGCACCTCGCGCACCGCCGCCCGCAACCCGTCGACCGTCATGGTCGCGGAGGCCAGGATGCCCAGCGCCCCCGCGTCCGCCGCCGCCGACACCAGGCGCGGGCCCGCCACCCATCCCATCCCGGTCTGCACGATCGGGTGACGGACCCCGACCAGCCGGGTGAGCGCCGTTTCCATCAGCCGGCGACCTCCCGGGCCCGGGTGTTCCCCGGGTCGATCACCTCGCGGATCAGACGCAGTTCGCCCGCCGTCGGTTCACGGGTGCGCGACACCTCGTCCGGGATCACGAGGCCGAACCCCGTCGCCTCCCGGACCTGCTCGACACTCACCCCGGGATGCAGCGAGGCCAGCCGCATCGACCGGTCCGGGGTGGCGAAGTCGAACACCCCGAGGTCGGAGACGACCCGCGGGATGCGGTGGTGGCGCGCGCCGGCCGCACGGTCGTACCCGACCCCGCACACCATGTCGACCCGCTCCACGAACACCCGCCGGGAGTGCCTCGGCACCCAGTAACTCGTCGGGTTGTTCAGCGTGTTGACCGGCGCGCCGCGCACCCCGAGCAACTGCCGCGTGGGCTTCGCCCAGTCGCCGATGCACGAGATGTTCTGGTTGCCGAACCGGTCGATCTGGCTCGCGCCCATCATCACGTGCCGCCGGCCCCCGGTGACCAGCGCCAGATGCTGCCGGTACGGCAGCCAGCCCTCGACGGTGCCGTCGAGACCGACGAGCAGCGCCTCCCCGTCGGTCAGCAGCAGGTCCGGTGCGAAGGTGTGCCGGGCGAGACGGGCGCCGACCGAGGGGATCAGGCCCATGGGGCTGGCCAGGATCTCGCCCGCGCCGCGCCACGCCTCCGCGCAGGCGATCACGCAGTACTCGGCGCGCGTCACCTCACTCACGCCCTCGCTCACGCCCTCGCTCACGCCCTCGCTCACGCCCTCGCTCACGCCCTCGCTCATGACTCCTCCCCGACGGCCGACCGGTACGCCTGCTCGTCCCCGGTGAGGAACCGCGCCGCGAACTCGGGCCAGGGCGTCGTCGCGTACCGCTTCTGGAACGCCTCGTCCCGGCCGTAGTCGGGGGCGCAGGACGTGAAGTGCGCCCCGTTCGGGGCCTCGATCACCCCGGTCACCGTGTGCCGCTTGAGCAGCAGCGTCTGCGGCGCCGCCGCCTTCGTCAGCTCGGCGGTGTCGACGACCTGTTCGCAGCTGACGTACGCCGCGTCCGCGGCCTCGCAGAACAGGTCGTCGAAGTACGGATCCGGGCCCAGGTACTGCCCGTTGCCCAGCCGGTCGGCCCGGTTGACGTGCACCAGGGCCGCGTCCAGCCGCAGGGCCGGCATGGCCACGAACGTCTCCTGGTCCTCGTACGGCGAAGTCACCGTCCGCAGGCCGGGGTTGACCCGCATCACGTCCGAACCGAGGCCCGCCCGCACGGGCAGGAAGGGCAGCCGGTTCGCGGCCGCGCGCAGACCCCACATGAACATCGCCTCGTCGACCTCCGTCAGTTCGAAGGCCCCGCGCTCGCGGGCCGCGCGGTAGTGCGGCTCCAGCGGGATCGAGTCGAGGGTGACGAAGGCGGTGACCAGTTTCCGGATCCGGCCGGCCGCGGCGAGCATCCCGACGTCCGGGCCGCCGTACGACACGACGGTGAGATCGGTGACCTCCGACCGGAGCAGCGCCCTGACCAGCGCCATCGGCTTGCGGCGGGAGCCCCAGCCGCCGATGCCGAGGGTCATGCCGCTGCGCAGCCGGGCGACCGCCTCCTCGGCGGTCATCGTCTTGTCACCCACGCCTGCCCCCGTCCCTGTCCTCGCCGAAGGTGTCCCGGACCCGGTCGGCCACCCCGGAGGCGTCCGCCTCGAAGGTGAAGCCCTGCTCGAAGCGGTAGCTGCGGCGCACGTCGACCGGGTCGATGCCGTTGATCGCCGCCTTGGCGAGCCGCAGCAGCTCGCCGTCCTTGGCGGCTATCTCGCGCGCCAGCTCCAGCGCCGCGGCGCGCAGCCCCTCGCGCGGGACCACCCGCCACACCGAGCCGTGCGCGTGCAGCTCGGCCGCGGTGACGGTGCGCGAGGTGTAGTACAGGGCACGCATCAGGTGCTGGGGGACCAGCCGGGAGAGATGGGTGGCCGCGCCGAGCGCGCCCCGGTCCAGCTCGGGCAGCCCGAACACGGCGTCCTCGCTCGCCACGATCACGTCCGCGTTCCCGACCAGGCCGATGCCGCCGCCCAGACAGAAACCGTGCACCGCCGCGACCACCGGGACCTCGCACTCGTACACCGCCGCGAACGCCTCGAAGCAACCGCGGTTGGCGCCGACCAGCGCCGACCGCCCCCGCGCCTGGATCTCCTTGATGTCCACGCCCGCGTTGAACCCACGGCCTCCGGCGGTCAGCACCACGCACCGGGTCTCCGGGTCGCGGCCGGCCCCGCGGACCGCGTCGGCCAGCGCGAACCAGTCGTCCACCGCCAGCGCGTTGACGGGCGGGACGTCGACGGTCGTCACGGATATCCCCTTTTCGGGGGACGAGGTGGAGACACCCATGGAAGCATCAGCTACCTTTCCACCAAACGTTTGTTAGGTGGAAGGTAGCAGCGAATGGAGCTGGACGGGAAGGTCGCCGTCGTCACCGGCGGCACGCGCGGAGTGGGCGCCGGCATCGCATGCTCCCTCGCCCGCGCGGGCGCCCACGTCGTGGTCTGCGCCCGCCGGGCACCGGAACACCCCCTCGAAACAGCCGAGTTCATACCGCTCGACGTACGGGACACCGACGCCGTACAGCGCTTCTTCACCGACCTGCCCCGGCTCGACATCCTCGTCAACAACGCCGGCGGCGCCCCCTACCGCCCCCTCGCGCACACCGACGCCGCACGGCACGCGCGCGTGATCGAACTCAACCTCCTCGCACCACTGACCGTCTCCCTCGCCGCGTACGAGCACCTCAAGCACGCCGGCGGCTCGATCGTGATGATCGGCAGCGTCAGTGGCAGCCGCCCCTCGCCCGGCTCGGCCGCCTACGGCGCGGCCAAGGCCGGCCTGGAGAACCTCGCCCGCTCCATGGCCGTCGAATGGGCGCCCCGGGTACGCGTGAACACCCTCGTCGTCGGCATGGTCCGCACCGAACTGACCCACCTCCACTACGGCGGCGAGGACGGCGTCGAAGCCGTCGCCCGCACCGTCCCGCTCGGCCGGCTCGCCCTCCCCGCCGACGTGGGCGCCGCAGCCGTCTTCCTCGCCTCCGACGCCGCCCGCTACATCAGCGGGGCGAGCCTGCTCCTGCACGGAGGCGGCGAACGGCCCGCCTTCCTCGACGCCGCAACCGCCAACAAGGAGACGTGAGATGAGCGGAATCTGCCACCGGCGCGTCGTCGTCGTCACCGGCGCCGGACGCGGCCTCGGACGCGCCCACGCGCTCGCGTTCGCCGCCGAGGGCGCCCGGGTCGTCGTCAACGACCTCGGCGTCGGCCTCGACGGCACACCCGGCGCCCACAGCCCCGCCGGGCAGGTCGTGGACGAGATCCGCGCGACCGGCGGCGAAGCGGTCGCACACGACGGGGACATCGCCACCCCCGAGGGCGCCGCCACCCTCGTCGACGCCGCCCTGGACACCTACGGCCGCCTGGACACCCTCGTCAACAACGCCGGCTTCCTGCGCGACCGCATGCTCGTCAACCTGGCCGACGACGACTGGGACGCCGTCCTGCGCGTCCACCTCAAAGGCCACTTCCTCACCCTGAAGCACGCCGCCGCGCACTGGCGCGCCGAGACCAAGGCGGGCCGTGCGCCCACCGCCCGCATCATCAACACCAGCAGCGGCGCGGGACTGCTCGGCTCGGTCGGACAGGGCAACTACAGCGCCGCGAAAGCCGGGATCGTCGCCCTGACCCTCGTCGCCGCCGCCGAACTCGCCCGCTACGGCGTCCAGGTCAACGCGATCGCCCCCGCCGCCCGCACCCGCATGACCGAGGCCACCTTCGCCGCGACCATGGCCGCCCCCGACAACGGCTTCGACACGATGGCCCCCGAGAACGTCTCCCCGCTCGTCGTCTGGCTCGGCTCCGCCGCGAGCGAGGGTGTCACCGGACGCGTCTTCGAAGCGGACGGCGGACGGATCACCGTCATGGAGGGCTGGCGGCCGGGACCCACCACCGACAAAGGAGCCCGGTGGACCCCCGCCGAAGCGGGCGAGGCCGTACAGAAACTACTGACGCACACGACACCACCGGGCCCGGTCCACGGGACCCGGGCCCCCTGAAAACCCACACGCCCGGGACGCGAGCCTCCCGACGGCCCACCTACGTGTCGCACTCCAGCACCGTCCGGCACAACGCGCACCGCGCCCGGACCCGGCCCCGTACCGGCACCCTGATCCGCTGGTGACAGGTGGGGCACGCAAACGTCACCCGCAACGCCCCCGGCGAGTCCGGAGCGAAGCTGTACGGGCTGTCCGGGGCCGCCACCGACGGCTGGTCCTGGGCATGCCGGCGATCGCGCGCGTAACGCCGCCGCCCCGCCCAGCCCGCCGCCGTCAGCGGAGGCTGCCGCTCGTCGTGCCGGGCCCGCTCGAGACCCCGCCCGTACGCCGTGTACGCCTGCGCACTCGTGAACCACACCGACGGATCCTCACCGAAGACCAGCGACCGCTTCGCCAGCACGTACCCGAACTCCTCCGGAGTCAGATACCCCAGCTTCTGCGAGGACGCCGCGTCCTCCCGGTACGCGTCGAGCAACAGCCAGCCCGCCCCCAGATACGTCGTCGCCGTGTCCGTCAGGATCTCGTTGTCCCGCGTCCCCGGGAACGACAGCCCCACCCGATGCAGATAGACATGCATGATCTCGTGCGCCAAAGCCGCGCCGATGTCCCGCCGATGCGTACGGAACCGGTCGTTCAGCTCGACGAAGTACTCCGGACCCGCCGTGAGTTCGACGTTCGCCGCATGCTCCATCGCACGGAACGCGACGATCATCCGCGCCCGAGGCAACCGGAAGTGCCGCACCAGCTCACGCGCCACCCGCTGCACCCCCAGATGCAGATCGTCGGTGTCACAGAACGCCACGTCCGCCGGCACCACACTCGACGTGAACTGATGGATGGTGTCGTACGACAACCGCCTGTACAACGCCGTGACAGCCGCCCGCACCGTCTCCAGGTGCGGGTACCCGTGCTCGACCGGCCCGCCGTTCGCCACGCCCGCACCCCCAAGACGCCGAGAACCCCATTCCACTGTAAGGGCAGGCCACCCCCGGAGCGGGGTCGGCGGACGCACTAGGGTGGACGCCCATGACCACCAGCAACACCCCCGGCCCCGGAGACGTCGACCCCGCCGTCCGCGAGGAACTCGCCCGGCTGCGCGACAGCATCGACAACATCGACGCCGCCGTCGTCCACATGCTCGCCGAGCGCTTCAAGGCCACCCAGCAGGTCGGCCACCTCAAGGCCCGCCACCAGCTGCCGCCCGCCGACCAGGCCCGCGAAGCCCGCCAGATCGCCCGGCTGCGCACCCTCGCCGAGAACGCCAAACTCGACCCCGCGTTCGCCGAGAAATTCCTCAACTTCATCATCGCCGAGGTGATCCGCCACCACGAGCGCATCGCCGAGGACACCGTCAACGGCCCGGCCCCCGCACCGAACTGACCCCCGCGGCGGGCGCTACTGACCGTAACCGGCCGGACGCGACCCGTCGGCGCCGCCCGCCGCGCCCACACCACCCCACGACCGGCACGGCGCTCCGGCGCGAGAAGGGACATAGGGCACGTACCGATCCGCCCCTGTGCCCGGCCAGCGGTATCAGGCAGCATGTCGTTCATGTCCGTACTGACGCGCGACGAAGCGCAGAGCCGTGCCAAGCTCCTCGACGTCCACCGCTACACCATCGAGCTCGACCTGACGACCGGCGACGAGACCTTCGAGTCCAGCACCGTCATCCGGTTCGCCGCGCGCGCCAACGGGGACACCTTCGTCGAGGTCAGGCCCGCAACACTGCACTCCGTCACCCTCGACGGCGAGCCCCTCGACCCGGACACCCTGGACGGCAACCGGCTCCCCCTCAAGAACCTCACCGCCGGCGACCACGAACTGCGCGTCCGGGCGAGCATGCGCTACTCCCGCACCGGCGAAGGCATGCACCGCTTCACCGACCCCACCGACGGCGAGACCTACCTCTACACCCAGCTCTTCATGGAAGACGTCCAGCGCGTCTTCGCCGCCTTCGACCAGCCCGACCTCAAGTCCGTCTTCGAGCTGACCGTCAAGGCCCCCGAAACCTGGACCGTCCTCGCCAACAGCCTCACCGAACACCTCGGCGAAGGCCGCTGGCAGGCCGCCCCCACCCCCCTCATCTCCACCTACCTCGTCGCCGTCGCCGCCGGCCCCTGGCACTCCGTCACCACCGAACACGACGGACTCCCCTTCGGCCTCCACTGCCGCCGCTCCCTCGCCCCCCACCTCGACGCCGACGCCGACGAACTCCTCGAGATCACCCGGCAGTGCTACGACCGCTACCACGAGAAGTTCGAGGAGCCCTACCCCTTCGACTCCTACGACCAGGCGTTCGTCCCCGAGTTCAACGCCGGCGCCATGGAGAACCCCGGCCTCGTCACCTTCCGCGACGAGTTCGTCTACCGCTCCGCGGTCACCGACACCGAACGCCAGACCCGCGCCATGGTCATCGCCCACGAGATGGCCCACATGTGGTTCGGCGACCTCGTCACCCTCCAGTGGTGGGACGACATCTGGCTCAACGAGTCCTTCGCCGAGTACATGGGCTACCAGACCCTCACCGAAGCCACCCGCTTCACCGACACCTGGACCGACTTCGGCGTCGCCCGCAAAGCCTGGGGCTACGAAGCCGACCAGCGCCCCTCCACCCACCCCGTCGCCCCCGAGAACGTCGACGACACCGCCTCCGCCCTCCTCAACTTCGACGGCATCTCCTACGCCAAGGGCGCCTCCGCACTACGGCAACTCGTCACCTGGCTCGGCGAGAAGGACTTCCTCGCCGGCATCAACACCCACTTCGCCCGCCACCGCTTCGCCAACGCCACCCTCGCCGACTTCATCGACTCCCTCGCCGCCCACACCGACCGCGACGTCCACGCCTGGGCCGACGCCTGGCTGCGCACCACCGGCGTCGACACCCTCACCCCCACCCTGGGCGGCAGCAACGGCGACCACACCCTCACCATCACCCACCACGGCAGCCGCCCGCACCGCGTCGCCGCCGGCCTCTACGACCTCGACCTCACCGACGCAGGCAGCCTCACCCTGCGCGAACGCCTCGAGATCGACATCCCGCAGCACGCACCCCAGCCCATCGGCAAGCGCCCCGCCCTGGTGCTCCTCAACGACGGCGACCTCACCTACACCAAGGTCCGCTTCGACCCCGCCTCCTCCGAAACCGTCCGCACCAGCCTGTCCGGCCTGCCCGACCCGCTCACCCGCGCCGTCGTCTGGAACGCCCTGCGCGACGCCGTCCGCGACGGCGACCTCGCCCCCACCGCCTACCTCGACGCCGCCCGCGCCCACCTCCCCAAGGAAACCGACCTCGCCCTCGTCCAGGGCGTCCTCGCCTACGCCTCCGCACAGGTCGCCGACCGCTACGTCACCCCCGAGCAGCGCCCCGCCGCCGTCGCCACCCTCTCCGCCCTCTGCCGCGACCTCATCCGCCGCACCGAGGACGGCGACCACCCCGGCCTGCGCCTCATCGCCGTACGCCACTTCATCGACGTCGCCGCCCACCCCGACACCATCGCCGCCTGGCTCGCCGACGGCACCGTCCCCGGCGGCCCCGAACTCGACCCCGACCTGCGCTGGCGCGTCCTCGCCCGGCTCGCCGTCCTCGGCGCCACCGACGAACGCGCCATCGCCACCGAACTCGACCGCGACCCCTCCGCCACCGGCCAGGAAGGCGCCGCCCGCTGCCGCGCCGCCCTCCCCGACGCGGACGCCAAACGGACCGCCTGGGCCGCCATGTTCGACGACGACACCCTCTCCAACTACCTCTTCACCGCCACCGCCCAGGGCTTCTGGCAGCCCGAGCAGACCGACCTCGTCGCCGACTACGTCCCCCGCTACTACCAGGACGCCGTCGCCCTCGCCGCCCGCCGCGGCCCCGCCATCGCCGAAGCCGCCGGCCGCTGGGCCTTCCCCACCCACGCCGTCACCCCCGACATCCTCCGCCTGGGCGAAGCCTGCCTCACCGACGCCGACCCCATCCCCGCCCTACGCCGCAAACTCGTCGACCAACTCGACGACCTGGCACGCGCGTTGCGAGTGAGGAAGGCGTAGCGACGCCGGGACGATCCCAGCCCGTCCGGCGCTTGAGGACAAGGCCCGTTCAGGGCCGAAGCGGGGACCCGGGGGCGGCAGCCCCCAGCAGCGCCCACACCAGCCCCGGTGCCATCTCCCGCACCGGGGCTGAAAACACACGTCCCCCGTAAGGGTTCCCTCACCGGATCTTCCGGACGCGCCCCCGCAATCCCCGACAAGCTGGCACTCCCCGCTGCGGCCACCCGCCCCGCGCCCCGGAGGAGCCCCCGTGAGCATGCCGCCCCTCGCCTCAGGACCCGAAGGCCCCGACGCCCTGAAGCCGTTGCTCGCCACCGTCCTCGACGCCCTCGCCACCGGCACCCGGGCCCGCGGCGGACCACTGCCCGCAGGCGGCCCCCGAGCGGTCGCCACCCGGCTACGGCACGCCGTCGGCGACGTACTCCCCGAACACGGCGACCCCACCGCCCTCGCCACCCTCGTCCACGCCCTCGCCGAAGGCGCCGCCGACCCCGCCGACCCCCTCTGCGCCGCCCACCTGCACTGCCCACCCCTCGCCGTCGCCACCGCCGCCGACCTCGCCGTCTCCGCCCTCAACCCCTCCCTCGACTCCTGGGACCAGGCACCGGCCGCCTCCGAACTGGAGGCCCTCGTGACACGGACACTCGCCGCACAGGCCGGCATGGCCGACGCCCTCGTCACCACCGGCGGCACCGAAGCCAACCACCTCGCCCTCCTCCTCGCCCGCGAAACCCACGGCCCCACCCTCAGGCTCGTCTGCGGCGCCAACGCCCACCACTCCCTGCCCCGCGCCGCCTGGCTCCTCGGCCTCCCCGAACCCGCGATCATCCCCACCCCCACCGGCACCCTCGACCCCACCGCCCTCACCCACACCCTCACCACCCTGCCCGGCCCCCTCCTCGTCGCCGCCACCGCAGGCACCACCGACGCCGGACTCATCGACCCCCTCCCCGCCATCGCCGCCCTGACCACCAGCCACGGCGCCCGCCTCCACATCGACGCCGCCTACGGAGGCGGCCTCCTCTTCAGCGACCACCACCGCCACCTGCTCACCGGCCTGCACACCGCCCACACCGTCACCCTCGACCTGCACAAACTCGGCTGGCAGCCGGTCGCCGCCGGACTCCTCGCCGCCCGCGACGCGGACGACCTCACCGCACTCCACCACCACGCCGACTACCTCAACGCCGACGACGACACCGAAGCCGGCCTCCCCGACCTCCTCGGCCGCTCCCTGCGCACCACCCGACGCCCCGACGCCCTCAAGATCGCCGTCACCCTCAAAACCCTCGGCCGCAGCGGCCTCGGCGCCCTCGTCGACCACGTCTGCGCCCACGCCCACGAGCTCGCCGACCTCATCACCGCACACCCCGGCCTCGAACTCCACGCCCCACCCACCATCAGCACCGTCCTCTTCCGCCCCACCGGCGCCACCGACGACACCGTGGCCGAGATACGCCGCCGCCTCCTCACCCACGGCCACGCCGTCCTCGGCCGAGCCCGCCTCGACGGCCGGCTCTGGCTCAAGGCCACCCTCCTCAACCCCCACACCCACCCCCACGACCTGGCCACCCTCCTCGACCTGGTGGAAGGAAACACCCCCCGATGAACACACCCCCACACTTCACCGCCGACACCCCCCGCGACCTCGTCGGCATCGGCATCGGCCCCTGCAACCTCTCCCTGGCCGCCCTGGCCCACCCCCTCGCCGAACTCGACGCCGTCTTCTACGAACAACGCCCCCGCTTCGACTGGCACCCCGGCCTCCTCATCGACGGCGCCCGCATCCAAGTCCCCTTCCTCGCCGACCTCGTCACCCTCGCCGACCCCACCAGCCCCTGGACCTTCCTCAACTACCTCAAAACCCACCAACGCCTCTACCCGTTCTACTTCGCCGAGCGCTTCCACACACAACGCGCCGAATACGACACCTACTGCCGCTGGGTCGCCGACCAACTCCCCGGACTCCACTTCCGCCACCAGGTCGACGCCGTCCGCTGGAACCCCGAACACGACGTCTTCGAAGTCGACCACACCCAACTCGACACCGACGGCGAAGCCGAAGCCCTCGGCCGCACCCACACCCGCAACGTCGTCCTCGGCATCGGCACCGAGCCCTACATCCCCGACGCCCTGCGCCCCCTCGTCGACGCCCCCGGCGTACCCGTCGTCCACGCCGCCGACTACCTCACCCACCGCGACACCCTCCTCGCCGCCGGCCACATCACCGTCGTCGGATCAGGACAGTCCGGCGCCGAAGTCTTCCTCGACCTCCTCCGCCACCGCCCCACCGGCCGCGAACAACTCCACTGGATCGGCCGCACCGACGCCTTCGCCCCCATGGAGTACTCCAAACTCGGCCTCGAACACTTCACCCCCGACTACACCCGCTACTTCCACGCCCTCCCCGAAAGCACCCGCGACCGCCTCACCGCCGCCCAATGGCAACTCCACAAAGGCATCGACGCCACCACCCTCGCCGCCATCCACGACGAGCTCTACCAGCGCACCCTCGGCGGCGGCTGGCCCGACACCGTCCTCACCCCCGGCGTCCGCGTCCGCACCGCGGGACGCATCGCCACCACCAAGATCGAACTCCACCTCGAACACATCCAGCAGAACACCCGCACCCGCCTCACCACCGACGCCGTCGTCCTCGCCACCGGCCACCGCGAACGCCCCCTCGACCGCGTCCTCGCCGGCCTCGACCCCTACATCCGCCGCGACAACAGCGAACGCCCCCGCGTCGACGAACACTTCCGCCTCGTCCTCGACCCCTCCGTCACCGCCACCGGCTGCAACATCTACCTCCAGAACGCCGAACGCCACACCCACGGCGTCGGCGCCCCCGACCTCGGCCTCGCCGCCTGGCGCGCCGCCACCATCCTCAACACCCTCACCGGCAAAGAGACCTACCCCCTCCCCACCCGCACCGCCTTCACCACCTTCGGACTCGAACGACCACAACCCCGAGTCCCCGCCGCCCGACAGGCAGCACCCACCCTCACCCCCCTCGTCGACCGACGCTGAAAAGCCACACCCGACACCCGACACCCGACGGCCCCCGGCCCACGCACGCGAAAGGCGGTGCTCCCACAGTGACCGACCCGGCCACCGCACGAAACACCGCCCACCGCCCCGCGGGACTACACGACCGAAGAAGCCCTAGAAGACCGGCGTACCGTCACGCGTCAGCTTCCAGTCCACCGACGCGAAGTCCTTCGGGTCCAGCACACCCTTCGCCGTCACCCACTCCGAAATCCGCGTACGGATCTCCGTCGACTCCGACCACAGCTCCTGCGCCGACGCCACATGCGGGAACGCGCCACCACCATTGGCCCGGTAGTTGTTCACCGCCAGCACGAACTGCTGCGCATCGTCCAACGCCGCCCCGTTGTACGTCAGGTTCTTGATCCGCGAACCCGCCGCCTGCGCGATGTCGATCTCGTACACCAGACCCGACACATAGTCGTAGTTGTAGTCCGGACGCCCCGCCGCGTTCGTCAGCTTCTCCGTGTCGACCACCGCACCCGCAGCCGTCTGCACGAAGTACTGCGCCGAGTACTCCAGGTACGCCCGCACCTGCGCACCCGTCATCAACTTCGCCACCAGCGTGTTGTCGTACACGTACAGGCTCGACAGATCCCGGATCGTCACCTGACCGGCCGGGATCTCCGACGTCCGCGAGAACGGCGACGCCTGCGCGATCACCGGCAGCGAGGCGTACGACGTACCCGCCAGCGCCGCCTTGACGACATCCTCCTGCACCTTCGTGATCAGGTCGATGATCGGAGCGTCCTTGTACCGCGCCTCCACCGTCGTCAACGTCTCCGTCGCCGAACCGACCACCTGGTTGACGTACGCCACGACCTTCGCGTGCTCGTCACCCAGCAACTTCGTGATCTTCGGGTCGTCCGCGACCGTGTTGGAGTTCAACACCTTCGAGGCAACGGACTCGACCGTCCACTGCCCCTTCTCGAACACCAGCTCCACATCGAACACCGACAGCCGCTCCGCATACGCCAACGGCTCCGACAACACGACCGTCTTCCCGGTCTTCGCGTTGACGACCTTCAGCTCCGGAATCTCCACATGCGCGTGACCCACCAGAACCGCATCGATGTCCGGCACCTGCTGCGCCACCAACGCCGCCGAGTTCTCCACGTACGGCAGCTGGTCACCGTACGACGACGTACCCGACGAACCCGAGTGCGCCGACACGATCACCACATCCGCACCCAGCGACTTCAGCTTCGGCACCCACTTCGCCGCCTGCTCCTCCAGCCCCGGGAACGCCAGCTTGCCCTGCACATACGCCTTGTCCCAGATCGCGATACCCGGGTTCGTCAGCCCCAGGACGGCCACCTTCACCGGCGGCGCACCCTTCACGCAGAACGTCTTGATCACATAGGGCGCGAACGCCGGCTTCAGCGTCTTCGCGTCCACCGCGTTCGCACCCAGCAGCGGGAACCGCAACTGCGACTCGAACTTCCGCAGCGTCTCGATGCCGTAGTTGAACTCGTGGTTGCCCAGCGCCGCCGCGTCATACCCGATCGCGTTCATCGCCTGCGCCATCGGATGCACCGGACCACCCTTGGCGGTGATCGGGTCCACCTTCGCGTAGTAGTACGTCAGCGGAGTGCCCTGGATCGTGTCACCCGCGTCCAGCAGCAGCGTGTTCTCGCGCCCCTTCTCCTTACGGATCTGGTTCACCAGCGTCGAGATACGCGCCAGTCCCTGCGCGTTACCGGCCGCGTCCTTGTACTCCGCGTCCTTGAAGTAGTCCCAGTTGAACACGTGACCATGCAGGTCCGTCGTCCCCAGCACCGTCAGCGCATACCGCTTCGGCTGCTTGACCGGCTTCCCCGGCTTCTTCGCCTCGGCGGCCTGCGCCGGAGCCGCCGCAGCACCCGCGATCGCCACCCCCGCCCCGGTCACAGCGGACTTCTTCAGGAACTTCCGGCGATTCAACGGCATGTCTCATGCTCCTCGGGGAAAGGTCAACGACGCGCGTAGATTCTGACCCGGACACGACCGACGGCAACAGGTCCAGGAGGTTGCGATCTGATGACCAGCACGGTCAACTCCCGCCAGGAGCCGGGGAAAGCCATGACAAGGTAGGACGTATGGCCTCACCGCGGAATCCCCCGTACGGCACACCCGACGCCCCCCTCCTCACGGTCCGCGGCGAGGCCGAACTCGAAGTCGACCCCGAGATCGCCCGCATCGGCATCACCCTCACCGCCCGCG
Source organism: Streptomyces sp. NBC_00016 (assembly GCF_045040885.1). Lineage (NCBI taxonomy): Bacteria > Bacillati > Actinomycetota > Actinomycetes > Kitasatosporales > Streptomycetaceae > Streptomyces > Streptomyces sp. NBC_00016. The sequence goes on from NZ_CP108304.1 coordinate 7,278,292, forward strand.
GCCGCGACCGCCGCACCACCCTCGACGACCTCACCCGCCGCAACACCACCGCCCTCGACCTCCTCAAGTCCTACGGCGACGCGGTCGAGAACCTCTCCACCGGCGCCGTCTCCCTCACCCCCGAACTCGCCCCACGAGGCCGAGGCGAACGCGTCCGCACCTACCACGGCACCATCCACCTCACCGCCGAACTCACCGACTTCACCGCCCTCGGCGAACTCACCACCCGCCTCGCCGACCTCGACCTCACCAGGATCGACGGGCCCACCTGGGAACTCCGCCCCACCTCACCCGTCCACCGCCAAGCCCGCCAACAAGCCGTACGCGAAGCCGTACAGCGAGCCGACGAATACGCCGAGGCACTCGGCACCACCGTCGCCGCCCTCCTCGAACTCGCCGACACCGGCACAGCTGGCGGACGCCCCCGCGCCGCCTTCGACCGCCGTGCCGTCCGCTTCTCCATGGCCGCCACCGACGCGGACACCACCGCGCCCGAACCCCTCGACCTCGAACCACAGCGCATCCAGGTCCACGCCGAGGTCCGCGCGCAGTTCACGATGAATCCACCGAGCCGGTGAATTCACCCATTCGGGGAAGCCGCGGCAGGAGTCGCAGCAAGAACCGGAGTAAAACCGAAAAGTGCTCATCAGAGCGGCCGCCCGCACAATTTATTAATTGACGGCAGTCGACAACAACCCTTCACCCAAAGGTGGTTGGACGGCCATGCCCTCCGAATTCCCTACCCACCGGTAAGACATAAGCTCGAAACATGCGCCGAGCAAAAATCGTCTGCACCCTGGGCCCCGCCACCGACACATACGACCAGATCAAAGCCCTGGTCGACGCCGGAATGGACGTAGCCCGCCTCAACCTCAGCCACGGCGGCCACGCCGAGCACGAGGAGCGCTACCAGCGCGTCCGCAAGGCCTCCGACGAAACCGGCCGCAGCGTCGGCCTCCTCGCCGACCTTCAGGGCCCGAAGATCCGCCTCGGCAACTTCGCGGAAGGCCCCGTACTCCTTGAACGCGGCGACACCTTCACCATCACCGTCGAAGAAGGCACAGAAGGCGACCGCAACAGCTGCGGCACCACCTACGCCGGCCTCGCAGCCGACGTCACCACCGGCGAACGCATCCTCGTCGACGACGGCAAGGTCTGCCTGGAGGTCACCGACGTCGACGGACCACGCGTCCACACCCGCGTGATCGAAGGCGGCGTGATCTCCGACCACAAAGGCCTCAACCTCCCCGGCGTCGCCGTCTCCGTCCCCGCCCTCTCCAAGAAGGACGAGGACGACCTCCGCTGGGCGCTCCGCACCGGCTTCGACGTCATCGCCCTCTCCTTCGTCCGCAGCGGCCGCGACATCGTGGACGTCCACCGCATCATGGACGACGAAGGCCGCCGCCTCCCCGTCATCGCCAAGATCGAGAAGCCCCAGGCCGTCGAGAACATCGACGACATCGTCGCCGCCTTCGACGGAATCATGGTGGCCCGCGGCGACCTCGGCGTCGAGATGCCCCTCGAACAGGTCCCCATCGTCCAAAAACGCGCGATCAAGCTGGCGAAGCGCAACGCCAAGCCCGTCATCGTCGCCACCCAGATGCTCGACTCCATGATCGAGAACTCCCGCCCCACCCGCGCCGAAGCCTCCGACGTCGCCAACGCCGTCATCGACGGCACCGACGCGGTGATGCTCTCCGGCGAGACCAGCGTCGGCAAATACGCCATCCAGACCGTCCGCACCATGGCGAAGATCGTCGAAGCTGCCGAAGAGGACATCCTCGCCAAGGGCCTGCCCGACCTCACCGCCAACAACAAACCCCGCACCCAGGGCGGCGCCGTCGCCCGAGCCGCCGCCGAGATCGGCGACTTCCTCGACGCCAAGTTCCTCGTCGCCTTCACCCAGAGCGGCGACACCGTCCGCCGCCTCTCCCGCTACCGCTCCCCGATCCCCCTCCTCGCCTTCACCCCGGAACCGGCGACCCGCTCCCAGCTCAACCTGACCTGGGGCGTCGAGACGTTCCTCGGCCCGCACGCGGACTCGACGGACGCGATGGTCGACCAGGTGGACGAGCTGCTGCTGAGGTACGGCCGCTGCGAGAAGGGTGACGTGGTGGTCATCACGGCGGGTTCGCTCACCGGGGTCTCGGGCTCGACCAACCTGGTCCGCGTCCACCACGTCGGAGAGGACGACAGCCCGAAGTAGGTGGACCGGGTCAGTACTTGGGGCCTACGTGGGTGTCGAGTAGGGCGACGTGCGCCTTCTTGGCGACGGAGATGTTGTAGGGGTTCCCGTTGCGGGTGCAGTGCGTCCACTCGATGCCCAGCTTTTCGAGGGTGTCGGTGAAGAGCCGCCGGATGTCGTCGGAGACGTTGGTGAAGAAGTACCGGGGGTATTCGTAGCGCTTGATTCACCGGCAACGATGCGGGTCGTCCAGTTGGTGATGCGGCACCCGTCGGAGTGGATGAGACCCCGGACGAACTCCCAGGGGTGGGCGTCGACGATGCCCTGTTGCCAGGGTTCGAGGACGATGGGCCGCTCGTGCTTCTTGCCGGGGCCGTGCTGGGGAAACATACAAGTCCAGTGCCTTGTGTACGACTTCACCTCGACGCAGCCAGTCTTGTGACGCTGGCTGACGTTCGGGAGCGGCATCACCTTGCGCATGGCTTCTTCGGCTGCCGCGATCAGGCCGGTCTGCGTGGCGTTGCAGAAGATGGAGAGGTGGTGCTGCTTGGTTTTCGAGACGATGTGGCCGTCGCCGAGGTACAGGCCGAGCAGGTAGGCGTATGCGATCTCATCGAACTCGCGGCCGGTGCAATTGGGGCAGTCCGTCGGCTGTTCGTATCTCTCGCCACGGGCTTTGCGGTCCTCGCTGCGCCACCAGCCGACGGTGCCGCGCGGAATGTTCAGATGCTCAGCCACGAGACGATTGGGAGCACCTTGGCGCATGAGTGCGACGGCTTGGGCGCGAATCGAAGGACTGTGCTGTTCCATGCCGCCACTTTGAGCGGGAGGCCGCGACGACACGCAGCAAAAAGCGGATGTTCACGAGAACGGGAACATCCGCTTTTCTTTCGTGACCTTGGGAACCAAGGAAAAGTGCCCCGAGTCGGATTCGAACCGACGCTGTATGGGTTTTGAATCCATGGCCTCTACCGCTGGGCTACCGGGGCCCCTTCGAAACGAAGGTCAGCGGTCACCCGCTGTGTCACTACCTTACCGCAGCTAGGTAGGCTCTTGTCAGCAGCACCCCTGCCCTGAACGAGGAGCCCCCGTGACCGCCCCCGAGTCGCCCCAGCCCGTGGACGCGCCCGACGACGACAAGTCGCACGTACCTCCGCTGACGACCCGTGTCGTCATCGCCGAGGACGAGGCCCTGATCCGCCTCGACCTCAAAGAGATGCTGGAGGAGGAGGGCTACAGCGTCGTCGGCGAGGCCGGTGACGGTGAGCAGGCGATCGAGCTCGCCCGCGAGCACAAGCCGGACCTGGTCATCCTCGACGTGAAGATGCCCAAGCTGGACGGCATCTCCGCCGCCGAGAAGATCGCCGAGGAGCGCATCGCGCCGGTGCTGATGCTGACCGCGTTCTCGCAGCGCGACCTCGTCGAGCGGGCGCGGGACGCCGGTGCGATGGCGTACCTGGTGAAGCCGTTCAGCAAGAGTGACGTCGTCCCGGCGATCGAGATGGCCGTCTCGCGGTTCACGGAGCTGCGGGAGCTGGAGAACGAGGTCGCGGATCTGACGCTGCGGCTGGAGACGCGCAAGCTGGTGGACCGGGCGAAGTCGATTCTGCAGACGGAGTACGGGCTGACGGAGCCGGCCGCGTTCCGGTGGATCCAGAAGACGTCGATGGATCGCCGTATGTCGATGCAGCAGGTGGCGGAGGCGGTCATTCAGGACGCCGATGAGAAGAAGTCGTCCAAGGGCTGAGCCGCCCGGCACAAGCGAGACGACGAGGCCCGCGCCCGGAGAAGGGGCGCGGGCCTCGTCGTGTGCGAGGGGGTGCTCAGTCCTCGCCGAGGTACGCCTTGCGGACGGACTCGTCGTGGAGGAGGTCCTGGCCGCTGCCGGAGAGGACGATCTTGCCGATCTCCATGACGTGGCCGTGGTCGGCGAGCGACAGGGCGGCCTGGGCGTTCTGCTCGATGAGCAGGATGGTCATGCCCTGGGCCTTGAGCTCGACGATGGTGGACATGATCTTCTGCATCATGATGGGGGAGAGGCCCATGGAGGGCTCGTCCAGCATGAGCAGTTTGGGCTGGGACATGAGGGCGCGGCCCATGGCGAGCATCTGCTGTTCGCCGCCGGACAGAGTGCCGGCGGCCTGCTTGCGGCGCTCTCCCAGGATGGGGAAGAGGTCGTAGGCGCGCTGGATGTCCTTTTCGATGCCGGGCTTGTCGCTGCGGAGGAAGGCGCCGAGGCGGAGGTTGTCCTCGATCGTCATGCGCGGGAAGATGTGCCGCCCCTCGGGGGAGTGGGCGAGTCCGAGCGAGACGATGTCGTGGGCGGGGATCTTCTTCAGCGATTTGCCGTTGAATTTGATCTGGCCGCCGACGGGCTTGAGCAGGCCGGACAGGGTGCGCAGGGTGGTGGTCTTGCCTGCGCCGTTGGTGCCGATCAGGGTGACGACCTCGCCGGCCTCGACCTTGAACGAGATGCCTTTGACGGCCTCGATCTTGCCGTAGGCGACCCGGAGGTCCTCGACTTCGAGCAGTGCGGTCATCGGTCGTTCTCCTTGCCGGGCGCGGCGTCCGTCGGGGTGGCGGCGCTCTCGGCTTTCGCTTCGGCGGCCTCGACTTCGGCTATTTCTTCGTCGCCGGGGGCGTTTTCGAAGGGTTCGCCGAGGTAGGCGGCGACCACTCGTTCGTCGCCCTGGACGGTCGCGCTGTCGCCTTCGACGAGCTTTTCGCCCTGGACGAGGACGGCGACGCGGTCGCAGAGGTTGAAGATGAAGCGCATGTCGTGCTCGATGACGAGGACGGCGATGCCCTTGTCGCGGATGGCGAAGACGAGTTCTTCGGTCGCGCGGGTTTCCTGGGGGTTCATGCCGGCGGTGGGCTCGTCCAGGAGGAGGAGGCCGGGCTCGCTGGCGAGTGCGCGGGCGATTTCGAGCTTGCGCTGTTCGCCGTAGGGCAGGTTGCGGGCGAGGTGGTCGGCCTTCTTCTCCAGGCCGATGAACTCCAGGAGTTCCATGGCGCGTTCGCGGCTGGCTGCTTCGGCGCGGTGGAAGGAGGGGAGGCGCAGGACGGCCGACCAGAAGCCTTCCTTGGTGCGGGTGTGGCGGCCGACGAGGACGTTTTCCAGGACGGTCATGTTGGAGAACAGACGGATGTTCTGGAAGGTGCGGGCGATGCCTGCGGCCGTGACCTTGAAGGACTTGGGCGGCAGGACGGTGCCCTTGTAGCGGACTTCGCCCTCGGTGGGGATGTAGAGGCCGGTGAGGCAGTTGAAGAAGGTGGTCTTACCGGCGCCGTTGGGGCCGATGAGGCCGACGATCTCTCCGGCGTTGACGTGGAGGTTGACGTCGCGGACGGCGGTGAGGCCGCCGAAGCGCATCGTGACGCCGCGGGCGTCGAGCACCGTCTCGCCGACAGGGGCGACTGGGGCGTCCTTGGTGGTGGTGTCGGTGGTCATGGTGGTCAGGCCCCTGCCTTGGTCAGGACGGTGGGAGCTTCCGCGTCCTCGTGGAACTCGAGCTGGCGGCGCCGGTTGGGGATGAGGCCTTCCGGTCGGAAGCGCATCAGCAGGATGAGGGCGAGGCCGAAGGCGAAGAGCTGGTAGTCGCCGAGGAACTGGAGCTTGTTGGGGATGAGGAAGAGCAGTGCGGCGCCGATGAGGGGGCCGCTGATGGTGCCCATGCCGCCGAGGACGACTGCGGCGAGGAGGAAGGCCGAGTTGGGCGGGATGGGGCCGGCGAAGAGGTACTGCTCGGGGGTGACGGTGTAGGTGACGTGGGCCTGGACGGTGCCGGCGAGTCCGGCGAGGGAGGCGCCGACGGCGAAGGCGATGAGCTTGACGCGGAAGCCGTTGATGCCCATGGCGAGGGCGGCGGTCTCGTCCTCGCGGATGGCGACCCAGGCGCGGCCGATGCGGGAGTCGCCGCTGCGTCGGAAGACCAGGACGACGACGGCGGTGATGACGAGCATCAGGAAGAAGTAGTTGGCGAAGCGGCCGATGGTGAATCCGGCGATGGCGTGTTCGGCTCCGAAGTCGAACCCGAGGATGTTGAGGTTCGGGATGGAGGAGATGCCGTTGGAGCCGTTGGTGATGTCGGGGCCGGAGGTGCCGTCGAGGTTGTTGGCGGTGATGCGGAAGATCTCGCCGAAGCCGAGGGTGACGATGGCGAGGTAGTCGCCGCGCAGTCGCAGGGTCGGGGCGCCGATGAGGACGCCGAAGACGAGGGATGCGGCGGCTCCGACGAGGACGGCGGCCCAGAACGGGAAGTGCACGTCGAAGGGGGAGCTGGGGGAGCCGGAGACCATGGCGGCGGCGTAGGCGCCGACGCCGAGGAAGGCGACGTAGCCGAGGTCGAGCAGGCCGGCGAGGCCGACGACGATGTTGAGGCCGAGGGCGACGGTGCCGAAGATGAGGATGTAGACGCCGACGGTGGCGTACTGGTCGTCGGTCTGGGTGAAGGGGAACATCGCGGCGGCGACGAAGGCGCCGCAGATGGTGATGTTCTGGTGGCGGGCCGTGATCTGGCTGGCCTGGGCGACGAGGCCGGACTTGTTGAGTGCGGCGAAGCCGAAGGCGGCGGTGATCAGGAAGCCGATGAAGAGTTCGTCGTACTCGGTGCCGATGCCGTAGGTGAAGACGGTGAGGCCGAGGCCGAGGACGGCGACGATGATCAGGATCTCGACGTAGGAGGGCAGGGCGCCGAGGGGGCGGGCGGTGCCGCCGGCGAAGGCTGCCTTGGTGGTGTCCCGTCCGGCGCGGAGGCGGTGGCGGACGAGGTCCCAGCCGGTGTCGTCCGGGTCGTGGGGTTCGGGTTCGGGGCGCTCGAAGGGGAGTGCGAGGGCGCCGAGGAAGGCCGCGAGGGTGGCGAGGGCGGCGATGTAGCCGCCGGGCTCGAGGTTGACGACGCCGCCGAGGTCGACGGTGATGGCGATGACCGTGTACCAGACGGTGGCGAAGGCGGCGAGGGCGGCGAATTTGATCGCGCCGTCGGCGCCGGCCGGGGTGAGCCAGCGCAGGCCCTTCACGCCGTAGGAGGACAGGCCGAAGAGGGTGGTGAGGGCGCCGCCGATGAGGGCGAGGACCTGGAGGCCGCCGGGGTAGCCGTAGACGGTGAGGTCACCGGGGAAGGCGGAGGTCCAGGTCCAGGCGAGGAAGGTGGAGACGACGGTGAGGGCGCCGCCACCGGTGGCGAGGGCGCGGCCGAGGTGTGCCGGGATGCCGATGAGGCCGGTGGCCGGCCCGGAGGCGGGGGTGCTCGGGGTCTCGGGTGCGGTGGTCTGTGTGGTCATCGGTGTCACGCCCTGTCCGCGACGCGCTCGCCGAGCAGGCCTTGTGGCCTGAACAGCAGTACGAGGATGAGAAGTACGAAGGCCCAGACGTCGGCCCAGGACTGGCTGCCGAACTTGTCCATGCCGGGGATGTCGGCGATGTAGGCGGTGGCCAGGGTTTCGGCGATGCCGAGGACCACGCCGCCGATCATGGCGCCGTAGATGTTGCCGATGCCGCCGAGGACGGCTGCGGTGAAGGCCTTGAGACCGAGGATGAAGCCCATGCGGTAGTCGATCTGGCCGTACTTCAGGCCGTAGGCGACACCGCCGATGGCGGCGAAGACGGCGCCGAGGGCGAAGGCGATCACGATGATGCGGTCGGTGTTGACGCCCATGAGCTTGGCGGTGTCCGGGTCCTGCGCGGTGGCCTGCATGCCGCGTCCGGTGCGGGTCTTCATGACGAAGTAGGCGAGGACGGCCATGCTGATGGGGGCGGCGGCGAGGAGGAAGATGTCACCGGTCTGGATGGTGACGTCGCCGATGTGGAAGGGGCCGCCCTCGATCTGGGGGAAGGTGCGCGCCGAGGTGGCCTCGGGGTACCAGGCCCAGACCGCCTGCTGGAGGGCCAGGGAGAGGCCGATGGCGGTGATGAGGGGGGCGAGGCGGGGTGCGCCGCGCAGGGGGCGGTAGGCGAACCGTTCCGCTCCGATGGCGACGAGGACGGCGACCAGGATGGCGCCGATGAGCATGAGCGGCAGGGCTATCCACATGGTCGTGCCGTTGGGCAGTACCCAGAGGTAGACGGAGAGAGCCCCGAATGCGCCCGTCATGAAGATCTCGCCGTGGGCGAAGTTGATGAGCTGGACGATGCCGTAGACCATTGTGTAGCCAATGGCGACCAGCCCGTACATGGATCCCAGTAGCAGGCCGTTGACCAGCTGCTGCGGCAGTTCGTTCACCGCATGTCCTCCGAGACGTTCGGATAATTTCGACGTGTGTGTCCGGATGTGAGTTCGCGCGAGGCGCCAGTGGAACAGCGCCCCGCGCGGCTCATGTGATGCGGGGTGGGTCAGCCGGAGTAGGTGCCGGACTTGACCGGCTTCCAGGCACCGTTCTCGACGGCGTAGACGGTGAGCTGCTTGTTGGTGGCGTCACCGAACTCGTCGAAGGAGACCTTGCCGGTCACACCGTCGAAGGAGACGTTCTGCATGGCGGCGGTGACCTTGGCGCGGGCGTCGTCGGGAAGCTTGCCGTCGTTGTCGTCGACGACCTTCTTCACGGCCTCGATGATCGCCCAGGCCGAGTCGTAGGAGTAGCCGCCGTAGGCCTCGTAGGCCTCCTTGTAGCCCTCGGTCTTGTAGTTGGCGACGAACTCCTTGGCGGAGGGGAGCTGCTCGACCGGTGCGCCGACGGAGGTGGCGAGGTCGCCGGCGGCGGTGGCGCCGGCCAGCTTGATGAAGTCGGCGCTGTAGATGCCGTCACCGCCGACCACGGGGATCTTGGCGCCGGCGGCCTTGATCTGCTTGCTCAGGGGGCCGGCCTGCGGGTACTCGCCGCCGTAGTAGACGACGTCGGCGCCGGAGGTCTTGACCTTGGTGGCGATGGCCGAGAAGTCCTTGCTGTCCGGGTTGATGTGCTCGGTGCCCGCCACCGTGCCGCCGAGCTTCTTGAACTCCTCGGTGAAGGTTCCGGCGAGGCCGGCGCCGTAGGTCTTCTTGTCGTCGATGACGAAGACCTTCTTCTTCTTGGCGTCGTTGATCAGGTACTGCGCGGCGAACGGGCCCTGGATGGCGTCCGTGGTCGCGGTGCGGAAGTACGACTTGTAGACGCGCTTCTTGGAGGTCGCCCAGTCGGTGCCCTGGGTGAGCGCCGGGTTGGTGTTGGCCGGGGAGACCTCGACGAGCTTGGCGTCGTCGAAGACCTTCTGCATCGACTCGGCGACGGAGGAGTTCAGCGGGCCGACCACGCCGAGGACGGACTTGTCGGCGACGAGCTTGGTGGCGTTCTGCTGGCCCGAGGACGGCTGGGCCTGGTCGTCGAGCGCCTCGATCTTGAAGGTGATGCCGTCGACGTACTTCTGCTTGTTGGCCGTCTTGGCGGCGAGGTCGACGGAGTTCTTGATGCCGAGGCCCAGCGCGGACAGGTCGCCGGTCAGCGGGGCGTCGATACCGATGGTGACGGTGGTGCCATCGCTGTCGGAGCCCTTGTCGTCGCTGTCGCGCGAACCGCAAGCGGTGAGGGTGAGTGCTCCTGCGGACAGCGCGGCGGTAATGGCGATGAGCGAACGTTGACGCACGTTCCAGTCCTTTCCCTGGGCGGCCCTCCCCCCTGGAAGAGGCCGAGTCGAGCGCTGGGCCGAAGGGGTATTCCAGCCGCGCGGTGACTGGGCGTGACTCTAAGCGGGTGAAGCTGACGGGGAGGAGGGTCTGACCGATGCTGTGACGCTCTTGTTATGACACGAGGTAATGCAGAGCGGTACTTGGTGGGTGGAACAGCTGAATTCAGGCCGATTCGCCCTGTCCGCATGGTGAGAACGTGCAGGACGACCCCGGGTACGTTCAGGTGTCTCAGGCGTTTTGGTGATTACTCGATTCGTTGCTACAGGCGACTTGTAGGGCTGCGGAGAGGTCGTGCGCATAGCGCGTGCCGAGGATGAAACTGTGGACTTGTATTGCGCGCGCATTACGTAGAGTTACGTCTACGAAAGGGAGTCCGACGTTCTTCGGCACTTTTCCGCATTCCGTTACCCGCATCGTGATGACGACCTTGCGGGCGGAACCCGCTTTTGTCCTGAAGGGGGCCCGGGGGGTCGAGGCCAGGGAAAGCCCGAGGTACGGCTGCGCGAGTCGGGTCACGGTGACCGGCGGGCCGGACTCCACGCCGAGCACAATGTCGAAGGCGAAGGTGCGCGGGCGGGTGCCGGGCGGTACGGCGACCTCGCCGAGGTAGCTGACGTCCACCACCTGGGACGGGAACGGCGGTGCGGGGGCCGCCTGTTCGGCTTCGTGCGGCCGCGTCGCGTACAGGTAGCCGCCGCCCGCGAGGAGGACCGCCGTGGCGAGGACGGCCGACGCGGCCCGGCGGTGCGCGGCATGGCGGCGGACGAGCCCACGGAGCAGGCGGGCGGCGGGAGTTGAGGCGTCCGCGCCGGGGGCGTCGGGGGCGTTGGCGCGGACGGATGCGTGGGCGGATGCGTGGGCGGCCTCGGGGGTCTCCCACGCGTGTGTGCCCTCGCCCGGCTCCACGGGGCCGACGCCGCTCACTGCCAGGGACCCTCGGTCGGGCCGCCGGAGCGGTACCGGTCCGCGCAGCCCTCGGCCGCCTCGCGGCCGATCAACTCGTCCGCAGCGTCGGCCCCTTGACGCTTCTTCGTGGTCCGCGCGGCGTCCACGACGGTCCGCAGGATCTCGTACTGCCCGTTGGACAGCCCCATCGACTGGTAGTCCCCGTAGGCGGTGCTGTCCAGGACCTCGCGCGACCAGTGGGCGACGATGCGGGTGCACAGCTCCTCGGGCGAGGTGGTGGCCGGGGCCGGGGGTGGGGGCGACGACGGGGTGCCGCTCGCGCCGGCGCTCCCGCAGCCGGCCGTCAGCAGCCCCGTCAACAAGGCCGCCGGTAACACCGGTCCGAGCAGCCGCCCCGCCGCCCCCGCCCGTGGGGATCCTCCCGTGGTCATGCCCCGACGCTAGGCCGCCGCGGTGGCGGTGGGCAACGGCCGCGCGTGGGTGACCCTCCGGAGTGCCGGTGCCGTCAGCTCGCGGGGCCCGCCTGCGCCCCGTCGCCGGCCCGTACGTCCCGCAGCAGACAGGTGAGCCGCGCGGTGCACACGCGCCTGCCCTCCTGGTCACTGATCACGATCTCGTACGTCGCCGTGGAGCGCCCCTGGTGCACGGGCGTGGCCACGCCGGTGACCAGGCCGGAGCGGACGCCGCGGTGGTGGGTGCAGTTCAGGTCGACACCGACCGCGATCTTGGTGCTGCCGCCGTGCAGCATGGAGCCGACCGAGCCGAGGGTCTCGGCGAGGACCGCGGAGGCGCCGCCGTGCAGCAGGCCGTAGGGCTGGGTGTTGCCCTCGACCGGCATGGTGCCGACGACCCGGTCCGCGGAGGCCTCGACGATCTCCACGCCCATGCGGGTGCCCAGGTGTCCGGCGGAGAACAGGGCCAGGATGTCGATGCCGAGGGCCGCGTACTCGTCGATGACCTCTTGCGGGAACTTCACTTGCTGCTGCTCGCCCATGGGGCCCGGCTCCGTTCGTCGATCACAGTCCAGCGTGGATCACAGTCCAGCCTGACTTAAGCAAACGCTCAGTCGGTGGCCGATTGTTCCAGACGGACGACGACGGACTTGCTGGCCGGGGTGTTGCTCGTGTCGGCGGTGGCGTCCAGCGGGACCAGGACGTTGGTCTCCGGGTAGTACGCGGCGGCGCAGCCCCGGCTGGTCGGGTACAGCACGACCCGGAAACCGGGCGCCCGCCGCTCCACCCCGTCCCGCCATTCGCTCACCAGGTCCACGTAGGAGCCCTCGGCGAGCCCGAGAGCGCGCGCGTCCTCGGCGTTGACCAGGACCACCCGGCGGCCGTTCCTGATACCCCGGTAGCGGTCGTCGAGGCCGTAGATGGTGGTGTTGTACTGGTCGTGCGAGCGCAGCGTCTGCAGGAGCAGCCGGCCCTCGGGCAGCCGGGGGTACTCGACGGGGGCCGCGGTGAAGTTGGCCTTGCCGGTCGTGGTGGGGAAGCGGCGCTCGTCGCGCGGGGCGTGCGGGAGGGTGAAGCCCTCGGGGCGGGCCACGCGCGCGTTGAAGTCCTCGAAGCCGGGGATCACCCGCGCGATGCGGTCGCGGATCGTCGCGTAGTCCTTCTCGAACTCCTCCCACGGCACCTTGCTGTCCTCGCCGAGCACGCGGCGCGCGAGGCGGCAGACGATGGCGGGCTCGGACAGCAGGTGCGCGCTCGCGGGCGCGAGGCGGCCGCGTGAGGCGTGCACCATGCCCATGGAGTCCTCGACGGTCACGAACTGCTCGCCGCCGCCCTGGAGGTCGCGCTCGGTGCGGCCGAGCGTCGGCAGGATCAGCGCCCGCGCGCCCGTCACCACGTGCGAGCGGTTGAGTTTCGTCGACACGTGCACCGTCAGCCGGGCGCGCCGCATGGCCGCCTCGGTGACCTCGGTGTCCGGGGAGGCGGAGACGAAGTTGCCGCCCATCGCGAAGAACAGCTTCGCCTCGCCGTCGCGCAGCGCGCGGATCGCGCGGACGACGTCGAAGCCGTGCTCGCGCGGGGGCGCGAAGCCGAACTCCTTCTCCAGGGCGTCCAGGAAGGCGGGCGCGGGCCGCTCGAAGATGCCCATGGTGCGGTCGCCCTGCACGTTCGAGTGGCCGCGCACCGGGCACACGCCCGCGCCCGGACGGCCGATGTTGCCGCGCAGCAGAAGGAAGTTGACGACCTCGCGGATCGTCGGCACGGAGTGCTTGTGCTGGGTGAGGCCCATGGCCCAGCAGACGATGGTGCGCTCGGAGGCGAGCACCATGCGCAGGGTCTCCTCGATCTCCGCGCGCGTGAGGCCGGTCGCGGTGAGCGTCTCGTCCCAGTCGGCGGTGCGGGCCGCGTCGGCGAACTCCTCGAAGCCGTGGGTGTGTTCGGCGATGAACGCCTCGTCGAGCGCGCCGTCGGTGTCGAGGACGAGCTTGTTGAGGAGGCGGAAGAGGGCCTGGTCGCCGCCGATACGGATCTGGAGGAAGAGGTCGGTGAGCGCGGCGCCCTTGGCGAGACCCTTGGGGGTCTGCGGGTTCTTGAAGCGTTCCAGGCCCGCCTCGGGCAGCGGGTTGACGCTGATGATCTTCGCGCCGCCCGCCTTGGCCTTCTCCAGGGCGGACAGCATGCGCGGGTGGTTGGTGCCCGGGTTCTGCCCGGCGACGATGATCAGGTCGGCCTGGTAGAGGTCCTCGAGCAGGACACTGCCCTTGCCGATGCCGATGGTCTCCGACAGGGCCGAGCCGGACGACTCGTGGCACATGTTGGAACAGTCCGGGAGGTTGTTCGTGCCGAGCTCGCGGGCGAAGAGCTGGTAGAGGAACGCGGCCTCGTTGCTGGTGCGGCCCGAGGTGTAGAAGACGGCCTCGTCGGGAGAGGCGAGGGCGGCGGTCTCCTCGGCGATGATGCCGAAGGCGCGCTCCCAGGTCACCGGTTCGTAGCGCTCCCCGCCTTCGGGGAGGTACATGGGGTGCGTGAGGCGGCCCTGCTGGCCGAGCCAGTAGCCGCTGCGGCCGGCGAGGTCGGCGACCGGGTGCGCGGCGAAGAACTCGGGGGTGACCCGGCGCAGGGTCGCCTCCTCGGCGACCGCCTTCGCGCCGTTCTCACAGAACTCCGCGGTGTGCCGGTGCTCGGGTTCGGGCCAGGCGCAGCCGGGGCAGTCGAAGCCGTCCTTCTGGTTGACGCGCAGCAGGGTCAGCGCGGTGCGCCTCACACCCATCTGCTGATGGGCGATCCGCAGGGAGTGCCCGACGGCCGGCAGGCCCGCCGCCACCTGCTTCGGCCCGGCGACCTGCGGAGCGTCCTGGACCGGATCGGCCTTGGGCGGCTTCGTTGCCATCGCGCGCTCTCCTTCGCTCGCCTGTGCCACACACCTCGACGATCCTCGCACGAGGCACCGACACTGCTCCCGTGCGGGCCGGTCGGCGGGCGGGAGCAAAGCTTGCGGCGGGCGGCCGGCGGCCCGGGGAACCCCGTGAGCGGTGGTGGCCGGGACCGAGTGTCAGTGGGGCGTGGCAGGATCGGGGGCGTGGCAGAGACAGCAGCGAAGAAGACCGACACCCCCGCCGGCAGCCGGCCCCGCCTGATGCTCATGGACGGGCACTCGCTGGCCTACCGCGCGTTCTTCGCGCTGCCCGCGGAGAATTTCACCACCGCGACGGGCCAGCCGACGAACGCGATCTACGGATTCGCGTCGATGCTGGCCAACACCCTGCGTGACGAGGCGCCCACGCACTTCGCGGTCGCGTTCGACGTGTCCCGCAAGACCTGGCGCTCCGAGGAGTTCACCGAGTACAAGGCGAACCGCTCCAAGACACCGGACGAGTTCAAGGGCCAGGTCGAGCTGATCGGCGAGCTGCTCGACGCGATGCACGTGTCCCGGTTCGCGGTGGACGGCTTCGAGGCGGACGACGTCATCGCCACCCTCGCCACCCAGGCCGAGGCCGAGGGCTTCGAGGTGCTGATCGTCACCGGCGACCGTGACTCCTTCCAGCTGGTCTCCGAGCACACCACGGTCCTGTATCCGACGAAGGGCGTCTCGGAGCTGACCCGGTTCACCCCGGAGAAGGTCGTCGAGAAGTACGGGTTGACGCCCGCCCAGTACCCCGACTTCGCCGCGCTGCGCGGCGACCCGTCCGACAACCTGCCGGGCATCCCCGGCGTCGGTGAGAAGACGGCCGCGAAGTGGATCAACCAGTTCGGTTCGTTCGCGGACCTCGTCGAGCGCGTCGAGGAGGTCAAGGGCAAGGCCGGGCAGAACCTGCGCGACCACCTGGAGGCCGTCAAGCTCAACCGCCGCCTCACCGAGATGGTCCGCACCGTCGAGCTGCCGAAGACGGTCGTCGAGCTGGAGCGCGCCCAGTACGACCGCACGGCCGTCGCGATGATCCTGGACACCCTGGAGATCAGGAACCCGTCCCTGCGCGAGCGGCTGTTCGCCGTCGACCCCGGCGGCGAGGAGGCCGAGGCGACGCCGGTGATCACCGGCGGAGTGGAGCTGGACGGCACGGTGCTGGGCACCGGCGAGCTGGCCGGCTGGCTCGCGGAGCACGGCACCGACACCCTCGGTGTCGCCACCGTCGACGCCTGGGCGCTGGGCGCCGGCTCGGTCGCCGAGATCGCGCTCGCCGCCGCCGGGGGAGCGGCCGCCTGGTTCGACCCGGCGGAGCTCGACGAGGCCGACGAGAACGCGTGGGCGACCTGGATCGCCGCCGAGGACCGCCCCAAGGTCCTGCACAACGCCAAGGGCGCCATGCGGGTCTTCGCCGAGCACGGCTGGTCCGTCGCCGGCGTCGGCATGGACACCGCGCTCGCCGCCTACCTGGTCAAGCCGGGCCGCCGCTCCTTCGACCTGGACGCGCTGTCCCTGGAGTACCTGGGCCGTGAACTGGCCCCGGCCGCCGCGGCCGACGGCCAGCTCGCCTTCGGCGCGGACGACGGCGCCGAGGCCGAGGCCCTCATGGTGCAGGCCCGCACGATCGTCGACCTCGGCGAGGCGTTCCGCGGCCGGCTGGAGGAGGTCGGCGCGGCCGACCTGCTGCGCGACATGGAGCTGCCGACCTCCGCCCTCCTGGCCCGCCTGGAGCGGCACGGCATCGCCGCCGACCGCGCCCACCTCGAGGCCATGGAGCAGATGTTCGCGGGCGCCGTCCAGCAGGCCGTGAAGGAGGCGCACGCGGCGGCCGGGCACGAGTTCAACCTGGGCTCGCCCAAGCAGCTCCAGGAGGTCCTCTTCGGCGAACTGGGCCTGCCGAAGACGAAGAAGACCAAGACCGGCTACACCACCGACGCCGACGCCCTGGCCTGGCTCGCGGGCCAGACGGACAACGAACTGCCGGTCATCATGCTCCGCCACCGCGAACAGGCGAAGCTGCGGGTCACCGTCGAGGGCCTGATCAAGACGATCGCCGCGGACGGCCGCATCCACACCACGTTCAACCAGACCGTCGCCGCGACCGGCCGGCTGTCCTCCACCGACCCGAACCTCCAGAACATCCCCGTGCGCACCGACGAGGGCCGGGCGATCCGCCGCGGCTTCGTCGTCGGCGAGGGCTTCGAGTCCCTGATGACGGCCGACTACAGCCAGATCGAGCTGCGCGTGATGGCCCACCTGTCGGAGGACGCGGGCCTCATCGAGGCGTTCACCTCCGGCGAGGACCTGCACACCACGGCCGCCTCCCAGGTGTTCGGCGTCGAGCCCGGCGCGGTGGACGCGGAGATGCGGCGCAAGATCAAGGCGATGTCCTACGGCCTGGCGTACGGCCTGTCGGCGTTCGGCCTGTCCCAGCAGCTGAACATCGACGCGGGCGAGGCCCGCGGCCTGATGGACGCCTACTTCGAGCGCTTCGGCGGCGTCCGGGACTACCTGCGCCGCGCGGTCGACGAGGCACGGGCGACCGGCTACACGGCGACGCTCTTCGGCCGCCGCCGCTATCTGCCCGACCTCAACAGCGACAACCGTCAGCGCCGCGAGGCGGCCGAGCGCATGGCCCTCAACGCGCCGATCCAGGGCACGGCGGCGGACATCGTCAAGATCGCCATGCTCAAGGTGGACGCGGCCCTGCGCGCGGCGGACCTCAAGTCCCGCATGCTGCTCCAGGTCCACGACGAAATCGTTCTGGAGATCGCCCCCGGCGAGCGTGCGGCGGTCGAGGAGCTGCTTCGCCGTGAGATGGCCCACGCGGTCCAGCTGAGGGCCCCGCTGGACGTGTCGGTCGGCGCGGGCGCGGACTGGGAGTCGGCGGCGCACTAGCCTTCGCCGGGGGCGGCCCGCCGCTCCCCCAGGAACAGCCGGAACAGCTGGAACAGCTGGAAGGGGCTCTGCCGACATCGGCAGGGCCCCTTCGCGTGCCTCGTGGGAGCCGGCGGCGTACGAGGCGGTGCAGTACGAGGCGGTGCCGTCGCGAGGGGTCCGGTCACCGTCGGTACGTCCCCCGAAGGGCCCTCACCCGCGTGGCCCCCGAGAACAGGCCCCTGCCGGGTCCGGGCCACCAGGATGCCGCCATGGGTATACGCATGCTCCACCGCCGGAAGGCCCACGCACGCGTTCACGCCACGGCGGCCGCGGACACGCCGTCCGGGCCCGGCGCGGCTTCCCGGACACGGCCTCGTCCGGCCCTCGCGCCGGGCGCCGCCGGCCCCCGCATCCCGTGGACCCCCGGCGCGGCTCTGCGCGCGGCCGCCGCACGGCTCCGCGGTCCGGTTCCCACCCGGTTCCCGCTTCGGTTCCCGCCCCGGGTCCTGACCCGGTTCCTCGCCGGGTTCGTCTCCCGGAACGACAGCCGGTGGCGCCTGTGGACCGAGGCGGTACGCGATCACCTGGCGCCGGCGCTCGGTGTCCTCGGCCGCCTCCGCGGCCGCCGGACGGCCCGCCGCATCCCCCTCTTCGTCGCGACGGCGCCCCCCGTCACCGAACGCCCGGGCGACTCCGCCGCACACTGACCCCGTCTGCGTCTGCGTCTGCGTCCACGTCCGCTTCCGGAAGAGCCGGTCGGGCCGCAAGAGCCGGGCGCCACAGCCGTACGCCGACCGCGTACAGCAGCACCCCCAGCACCAGCCCCGCGCCCGCCCCGAAGCACAGCGTCGGGATGAGCTCCCACGGCTTCGCCTCGCGCGCGCCCCAGTACTCCCACCACCGCGTCGCCCGCCGCACCGCCGCGACCAGTGCGCAACCGCCGATCACGGCACCCGCCCACCACCGGTCCCGCGCCGACAGCACCGCGACCCCGACCGGCTCGCCGGCCGGCGCCCGGCGCAGCGCGTACGTCACGAACGCGGCGAGCACGACCGCGGCCACGGCCGAACCGCCGTACTGGAGGTACCAGTACAGAGGCGAGCCTGCGATGTCCTCGCCGAGGACGGGGAACAGCCGCATGCCCCAGCGGTCGAGGTGCGTGAACGCGTCCCACACCACATGGGTCAGCGCGCCGAGCGCCGCGGAGACGTACCACCACCAGACGGTGGACGGCCGTACACGCGCGCGTGGCGCACCGCAGCGGGTCAGCGTGGCCGTCCGGCCCTGCCGGGACCGCGGCAGCAGCGCCACCAGCGGCTCGCGCACCAGCAGCCAGAGCCCCACCAGCAGCCAGGCGACGAGCACGTCCACCGTGAACACGCCGGGGAGGGAGTGGGTGACGTCGCCGAACTCCATGGCCCCGGACAGGACACTCGCCGCGTAGTAGGTCATGTCGGGAGCGAAGGAGCCCGCGACCAGGGCACCCGGGACGAGTTGTCCGCGGCCGGTGCCGTCGGCGCGCACGGCGGGCAGCACGGCCGCCGCGTGACTCAGCGTGAACGGCAACGGGGCTCCCGGGGGCGGACGTTGACGGGCCGACCGGCCCGGTGATCTACGACGTCCAGTATGCGGGGCGCGGTTCCCGGCCAACGGCGCATGACCGGCTGGTGAAAACGGCACCCGAACGGGTGCCGGTGCAAAAGAAGTTGTCGTAGGGTCGCCTGGGTCGGTGTGCCCGCGGGCGCGTCGAACAAGAAGAGCAGAGCAGGGCAAACCGCCCATGAGTGCAACCGTCGGAGCGGGTTGATCGTCACATCGGTGACGGCGGCGGCAACGGCAACGGCCACAACAGTGGCAACAGCCGCAACGGCAGGGTGCAGGCGAAGAGACGGGCGTACCGCGTCCACGGGAGGGTTTCACTTCATGTCGGCGCATTTCGGCACGAGGCTGCGCAAGGGAGCGGTCAACACGACCGTGGCCGCACTGGCGGTAGCGGCTCTGGCCGCGTCCCAGGCACCGGACGTCACGGCCGACGGCCACGGCAGACAGACCGCCGCCGACACCCCGTCCTCCGCCGACGACGGCAGCGGCATCGGTGACAGCGCCACCGGCAACTCGCCGTACTACACGGACCTGCCGCCGCTGAACAGCCCGAACCCCGCGCCGAGCGAGAGCTCCTCCACCACCCCGGCCGCCACCGGCACCACGGAGGCGGGGATCCCGGCGACCGTCCTGGACGCCTACAAGAAGGCCGAGGCGGAGCTGGCACAGTCCAAGCCCGGCTGCAACCTGCCCTGGCAACTCCTCGCCGCCATCGGCAAGGTCGAGTCGGGCCAGGCCCGCGGCGGCAACGTGACCGCCGACGGCACCACCATCTCGCCGATCCTCGGCCCGGTCCTCAACGGCGTCGGCTTCGCGAACATCAGCGACACCGACAACGGCGCGTACGACGGCGACAGCACCTACGACCGTGCCGTGGGCCCCATGCAGTTCATCCCGTCCACCTGGGCGTGGGCGGGCCGTGACGGCAACGCCGACGGCAAGAAGGACCCCAACAACATCTACGACGCCGCGCTCGCCGCCGGCCACTACCTGTGCCGTTACGACTGGGACATGTCGGCCACGTCCGGGATGCGCAGCGCGATCCTCAGCTACAACAACTCGACGGACTACCTGAACACCGTCCTGTCGTGGCTGGAGTACTACCGCAAGGGCACGCACGAGATCCCCAACGGCACCGGTACCGTGCCGGACAACCGCAGCGACGACGGCACCGGCTACACGCCCACCTCGCCGTCCACCCCCTCGACGCCCAGCACCCCCAGCACCCCCGACACGCCCAGCAAGCCGTCGACGCCCGGCAAGCCCAACACCCCGTCGACGCCGCCCAGCACTCCGACGCCGACGCCGACCCCGACGCCGACGCCGACCGAGACGGTCGGCCACCTCGAGGACGCGGGCACGGCCGGCCTCACCGCCACGGCGGGCGACGCGTTCACCGAACGCATCAGCACCCGCGCGGAGACGGCGGCCGGCAAGGCCGTCGCCAAGGTCCGGATCCGCTTCACCGTCGTCGGCGACACCGACGCCACCTTCACGGGCGGCGAGAGCGTCGCCACGATCGTCACCGACGCCAAGGGCGTCGCCCTCGCGCCCGCCCTCCAGGCGGGCGAGAAGACCGGCGGCTTCACCGTCCGGGCCACGGTCCTCGGCCGTACGCTCTCCGCCCTCGACTACAAGGCCACCGTCACCGCCCGCGCCGCCGACACCCTCGCCCGCACCAGCAGCACCGCGCTGACGTGCACCGCCGGCGGCAAGTTCGCCGACCGGGTCGAGGTGAAGGCCACCTACAAGGGCGCCGTCGCGGACAAGGTCGCCGCCACCGCCACCCTGATCAAGTCGGCCGACGACACGACCACGAACGACAAGGGCCCCTACTTCAAGGACGCCGCCGGCAACCCCGTCCGCACCCTGGACCTCCAGACGGACGCGAACGGCCTGCTGACGCTGCCCGAGCTGTACGCGGACGACACCGCCGGCACCTATCTGCTGCGCATCACCACCACGGGCGGAGCGACCCTGACGGTCGAACTCACCGTCACGGCGGCCGAGACCTCGACGCCCACCCCGACGCCCAGCGAGTCGGAGTCGACGACCACCGCCTCGTAACCCTCCCGCGGACCCTGCCGCGGACTCCGCTGCGGACTCCGCTCCGAACGACGACGGCGGCGCCCCTGTCCCCACAGGGGCGCCGCCGTCGTGCGCTACGTGTTCTCATCTCGCCCGCCCGTTGCTACGGTGCCCGACCTGACGTCCCGTCAGCTCCGGGAGGACCGTATGCGTGCCCTGATCGCCGCCGCGACCGGTCTCGCCGTCGCGCTCGCCCTCGTCCTCACCATCGCCGCACTGGGCACACCGGCCGGCCGGACCTCCCCGAAGCCACTGCTGACGACGGTCCCCGCACACCCCTAGCCGCCCCGCCCACCGGTTCCGCCCGCGAAGGAGGCCGAGATGCGCCGCAAGGCAAGCCTGATCCTGCTCGCCCTCGCCGTGTTCTTCGCGGCGCTGTCCCCCCTGCTGCGCTGGTACGCCTACCCGCGCCTGGCCAAGATCCCGGCGGACGAATACCAGACCATGGTCCTGGAGGCCAAGAACGCCACCCTCCTCGACTACGGCAGCATGACCGCCCGCACCGTCCCCAAGGTCACCATCGTGCAGACCCTCAAGGGCGACGTGGAGGCCTCCGAGAAGATCGAGAAGACGGCCGGCCGGGACGTCGTCGTCTGGGACGGCCTGTCCTACGTCCAGGGACCCGACGGCAAGATGGTCTCCAAGGTCCCCGAGCGCTACATCTTCGACGCCCACACCCAGGAGCCCGTGCACGCCACCGGCGAAATGGTCGACGGCGACCCGGTACGCCGGGAGGGCATCGAGTTCAAGTGGCCGTTCCTGACGGAGAAACGGGACTACGAGTACTTCGACGCGCAGACCCGCACCACGGCCCCCATCCACTACCAGGGCACCCGGACCTTCCGCGGCCTGGAGGTCTACTACTTCGAGCAGACCGTCCCCTGGACCAAGGTCGCCATGCCCAGGACGATGCCGGTCGCGGGCATCACCCCCGAGACCGTCGCCAAGACCGGCACCACCCGCTGGTACACCACGGTCCGCAAGTTCTGGGTCGAACCCGTTACCGGCGCGCCCGTCTACGGCGAGGAGATCCACCAGGAGGAACTCCGCGGCGGCACCCTGCTCGGCGGCCGCGCGACGGTCACCGCCTTCGCCGGGCACGTGAAGATGCGCGAGGACTACATCGAGCACACCGTGTCCGTGATCAAGGCCAACCGCACCCTGGTCCTGCTGCTGACCGCCTACCTGCCCTGGGGCTTCCTCCTGCTCGGCGTCCTGCTGATGTGCCTCTCCCTCTACCTGGAGGCCCGCTCCCGCCGCCCGGACGGACCCACCGCCGCCGAACCCGCCGCACCGCGGCCCGTCACCGCCTGAGCCGCGCGTTGGTGAACCGGGTCGGCTCGGCGCCGGCCGGATCCTCGGGCCAGGGATGCTTCGGATACCGGCCGCGCAACTCCGCCCGCACCCCCTTGTAGCCGTCCTTCCAGAAGGAGGCGAGGTCGGCGGTGACGGCCGCGGGCCGCCCCGCGGGCGACAGCAGATGCACCAGCAACGGCACCCCCGCTACCCGCGGCGACTCCTGGAGCCCGAACATCTCCTGCAACTTCACCGCGAGGACCGGCCGCTCCGGGTCGGCATAGTCGATCCGGATCCTGGACCCGCTCGGCACGGTGATCCGCTCCGGCGCCAGCTCCTCCAGCCGCGCCGCCTCGCCGGAGGCCCAGGGCAGCAGCCGTCCGAGCGCCTCCCCGGCACCGATCCGCCCGAGATCGCTCCGCCGCCTGGCCCGGCTCAGCTCGGGCTCCAGCCACTCCTCCACCCGCGCGTGCAGCGACGCGTCGGAGACGTCGGGCCACGGCTCTCCCCGATGCCATCGCAGGAACGCCAGCCGCTGCCGCAGGACCTCCGCCTCGGGCGACCACCGCAGCAGCCGCAGCCCGTCCTTCTCCAGCCCCTCGACCAGCGCACCGCGTACGAGCCCGGCGTCGGCGTTCCGCAACGGACGCACCGCCAGCTCCACGGCCCCCAGCCGCTCCACCCGCCGCGCCACGACATCCCCGTCGGACCAGTGGACCTCGTCCCGCTCGTCGAGCAGCGCGCCGGCCGCGAACCGGGCGACCTCCTCGTCCACGACCGCGGCGAGCTGCACGCGCGCGTGCCCCTTCCCCACCGGCCGGTCGGCCACGGCGACGGCGAGCCAGGGAGCCCCCCGCAGATCGGTGCCCTCGCGGACCTCGGCCCGGGTGCCGGAGACCATGAGATAGGAACCGCCGTCCGCCCTGGCGAGCCGCTCCGGGAAGGCGAGGGCGACGACGAGCCCGGCGAGCGCGTCCGAACCGGCAGCCTCCCCGCCGCCGATTCCTGCGCCGCCGTTTCCTGTGCTGCTGCTTCCTCGGGTGCTGCTTCCTCGGGTGCTGCTTCCTCGGGTGGTGTTCCCTCCGGCGGCGGGCCCGGCCGGCGTCGAGCCCTCGGCGACGGCCCGCAGCCGGCGCACCTCCGCCCGCCACCGCGCGCCATAGGCGTCACCCCCACGCCGCGCCGACCGCAGAGCAGCCGCCAGGTCGTCGCCGTACTCCCGCGGCGCCTCCTCACTGAGCAGAGCGACCACCTCGACGGCCCGCTCCACCCCCACCGACGCGGCCCCGTCCAGCAGAGCCCGGCCCAACCGGGGGTGCAGCCCCAGCCGGGCCAGCCGCAACCCCCGCTCGGTGGCCCGGCCGGCGGAGTCCACCGCCCCGATCGCCGTCAGCAGAGACCTCGCCGCCGCCATCGCCCCACCCGGCGGCGGATCCAGCAACGCCAGCCCGGAAGCGTCAGGATCCCCCCAGCACGCCGCCTGAAGGGCGAACGCCGTCAGGTCGGCCACCTTGATCTCCGGGGCCGGGAACGACGGCAGACGGGCATCCTCCGCCTCCGCCCAGCACCGGTACACCGCACCCGGCGCCTCCCGCCCGGCCCGCCCCGCCCGCTGCCGGCCCGCCGCCTGCGAGGCCCGCACCGTCGCGAGCGCGCTCAGCCCGCGCGCGTGGTCCACCCGCGGCTCCCGCGCCAGTCCCGAGTCGACGACCACCCGCACCCCCGGCACCGTCAGCGAGGACTCCGCCACGGAGGTCGCCAGGACCACCCGGCGCCGCTCCCCGGGAGCCAGCACCGCGTCCTGCACGGCAGCCGGCGCCCGCCCGTGCACCTGGAGCACATCCACCCCGGCCGGCGCACCGAGGAGCCCCGCGACCCGCGCGATCTCCCCGACACCCGGCAGGAAGCACAACACGTCCCCCGACCGCTCGGCCAGCGCCCGCCGCACCACCGACGCCACGTGCGCCAGCAACGCCGGATCCACCCGCATCCCGTGCGGCGGCCGCACGGGACGCGCCGGGGGCGCCCAGACCACCTCGACACCGAAGACGGAACCCTGCGCCTCCACCACCGGTGCCCCGCCCAGCAGCCGCGACCAGCCCGCCGTGTCCGTCGTCGCCGAGGCCGCCACCAGCCGCAGCTCGGGCCGCAGCGTCTCGCGCACGTCCCACAGGAAGGCGGCCGAGGTGTCCGCGTCGAGATGCCGCTCATGGCACTCGTCCAGCACCACCACATCGACGCCCGACAGCTCCTGGTCGCGCTGGAGACGCTGGAGCAGCACACCGGTCGTGACGACCTCCACGCGCGTGTGCCGCCCGACGACCCGCTCCCCGCGCACGGTGTGACCCACGCTCTCCCCGGGCCGCTCACCCAGCAGCCACGCCATCCGCCGGGCCGCCGCCCGCGCCGCGATCCGCCGCGGCTCGGCCACGAGCACCCGGCGCGCCGGCCCCTCGCCCAGCAGCCCGGCCAGCGCGAGCGGCACCAGCGTCGTCTTGCCCGTGCCCGGTGGCGCGGCGAGCACGGCCGTGCCGTGCCCGTCCAGGGCGTCGTTCAGGGCGGGCAGGGCGGCCCGCACGGGCAGCGCGTCCAGGGCGTCGTAACGGGGGATCACGCCCCCAGTGTCGTACGCCCGCGAAAACCACCCCGCACGCGCGCGTGCGTGTGCGGGGTGGGAGAGGAGGAGGAGGGACGGAGCGAGCGGGAGGCGGCTAGTCCCGCTCGCAGACGAAGACGGCCGTACCCGGGATCAGGTTCCCGCGCAGCGGGGACCAGCCGCCCCACTCCGAGGAGTTCCAGGCCGGCCACTCCGGCTCGACCAGATCCACCAGCCGGAAACCGCCCGCCACGATGTCGCGGACCCGGTCGCCCAGCGTCCGGTGGTGCTCCACGTACACCGCCCGGCCCTGGTCGTCCTGCTCGACATAAGGAGTGCGGTCGAAATAGGACGAGGACACGGTCAGCCCCTCCGGGCCCGGCTCGTCCGGGAACGCCCAGCGGATCGGGTGGGTCACCGAGAACACGAAACGGCCCCCGGGCCGCAGCACCCGCCGCACCTCCTTCAGGACCAGCACCGGGTCGGCCACGAAGGGCAGCGCCCCGTACGCCGAGCAGGCCAGGTCGAAGGAGCCGTCCGCGAAGGGCAGCGCGCCCGCGTCGGCGCACACCAGCGGGAACGAGCCGCCGATGCGCAGCGCGTGCTGGAGCTGGCGGTGCGAGAGGTCCAGGGCGACCGGACGCGCGCCCTGCGCGGTCAGCCAGCGCGCGCACTGCGCCGCGCCGGCGCCGATCTCCAGGACCGACTTGCCCTTCAGCTCCTCCGGCGGGCCGAGCAGCTCCGCCTCCACCTCGTCCAGACCCTCGGGACTCCATACGAACCGGTCGTCGCCGAGGAAGGTGCCGTGCTCGATCTGGTATTCGTCCGCGTTGCGGTCCCACCAGCCCCGGTTGGCCCGGGAGCTCTCGGTGACGTCGGCGTCACGTCGGGTGGCTTCCGGCTCGAAGGCCGGCTCGGACGATTCAGGCTCTTGGATGATCGGCTCCCTCGTCGTACTCTTCCGTGCAACCCGCCCGTCGGTGTCACCCGAGGTGTCACCGGTGAGGCTTCCTGCGGCCTGCGTGACCTCAGGAGAAAGGTTGTGTGCCGGGTATGCGGCGATCCGCCCCGGGTGTGCGCCTTCGCGCATTGACCCCGCCCGGCTGCCCCCGTATGCTACAAGTTGCGCTGCGGGCCTGCGCACCTCAGACGTAGCAGGCTGCGCTCGCATCTGTTGTTGTCCCCTCGGTTCTCGAGGTGCCATCACCGGTCATCCGGTGAGGTGCTTCCTAAGCTGTCCGGCTTCTTCAGAGCGATCACGGGCTCCCGGCGTAGCAGTACCTACGACTCACTGTCCGTACCGGAGCCCTTTCCCACATGACGAGCAGCACCGAGACCACCTCTACCACGCCGCAGGTAGCGGTCAACGACATCGGTAACGAGGAAGCCTTCCTCGCCGCGATCGACGAGACGATCAAGTACTTCAACGACGGCGACATCGTCGACGGCGTCATCGTGAAGGTCGACCGGGACGAGGTCCTGCTCGACATCGGTTACAAGACCGAAGGCGTTATCCCGAGCCGCGAGCTCTCCATCAAGCACGACGTCGACCCCAACGAGGTCGTCGCCGTCGGTGACGAGATCGAGGCCCTTGTTCTCCAGAAGGAGGACAAGGAAGGCCGCCTGATCCTCTCGAAGAAGCGCGCCCAGTACGAGCGTGCCTGGGGCACCATCGAGAAGATCAAGGAAGAAGACGGGATCGTCACCGGTACCGTCATCGAGGTCGTCAAGGGTGGTCTCATCCTCGACATCGGCCTCCGTGGCTTCCTCCCGGCGTCCCTCGTCGAGATGCGCCGCGTCCGCGACCTCCAGCCGTACGTGGGCAAGGAGCTCGAGGCCAAGATCATCGAGCTGGACAAGAACCGCAACAACGTGGTCCTGTCCCGCCGTGCCTGGCTCGAGCAGACCCAGTCCGAGGTCCGCCAGACGTTCCTCACGACCCTCCAGAAGGGTCAGGTCCGCTCCGGCGTCGTTTCCTCGATCGTCAACTTCGGTGCGTTCGTGGACCTGGGTGGCGTCGACGGTCTGGTTCACGTCTCCGAGCTTTCCTGGAAGCACATCGACCACCCCTCCGAGGTTGTCGAGGTCGGCCAGGAAGTCACCGTCGAGGTCCTCGACGTCGACATGGACCGCGAGCGTGTCTCCCTGTCGCTGAAGGCGACCCAGGAAGACCCGTGGCAGCAGTTCGCCCGCACGCACCAGATCGGGCAGGTTGTTCCCGGTAAGGTCACGAAGCTCGTTCCGTTCGGTGCGTTCGTGCGCGTCGACGAGGGCATCGAGGGTCTGGTCCACATCTCCGAGCTGGCCGAGCGCCACGTGGAGATCCCGGAGCAGGTCGTCCAGGTCAACGACGAGATCTTCGTCAAGGTCATCGACATCGACCTCGAGCGCCGCCGCATCAGCCTCTCGCTGAAGCAGGCCAACGAGTCCTTCGGTGCCGACCCGGCCTCGGTCGAGTTCGACCCGACCCTGTACGGCATGGCCGCGTCGTACGACGACCAGGGCAACTACATCTACCCCGAGGGCTTCGACCCCGAGACCAACGACTGGCTCGAGGGCTTCGAGTCGCAGCGTGAGGTCTGGGAGAACCAGTACGCCGAGGCGCAGACGCGCTTCGAGCAGCACCAGGCTCAGGTCATCAAGTCCCGCGAGGCGGACGAGAAGGCCGCTGCCGAGGGTGGCGACGCCGCGGGTGCGGCTCCGGCCGCGTCCGGTGGCAGTGGCGGTGGCTCCTACTCCTCCGAGGGTGCCGACACGTCCGGCGCGCTGGCCTCGGACGAGGCGCTCGCCGCTCTGCGCGAGAAGCTGGCCGGCGGCCAGAGCTGAACTCCCCCGGCGGGGTAACCCCAGCCGCTGAGGTTTAGCAGTGTGTCGAGGGCCCGCACCTTTCGAGGTGCGGGCCCTCGGTGCTGCCCGGACGCGGGATCGCCGTTCACCCCGTGACCACCCTCGCGCGCGCCCTCGACCCGGCCTCACTCGCTCCCCTCACCCGCTCCTCCCACCACCCGTGAGAAGCCGGCCGGAGTCATTCGATCAAGGCGCGTGGACCGGGAATGCCCACGGTCCGGCGCGCGTTGGACCAGAGGAACACGAGGGGAGCGGTCCAAGTGCTTGATCCGCAGGGTTTGTACGCATGGGAGCCGAAGGGCCTGGCAGTCGTCGACATGGCGCTGGCCCAGGAGTCGGCCGGACTTGTCATGCTCTACCACTTCGACGGATACATCGACGCGGGCGAGACCGGTGACCAGATCGTCGACCGGCTCCTCGACTCGCTGCCCCACCAAGTCGTCGCCCGCTTCGACCACGACCGGCTGGTCGACTACCGCGCCCGCCGCCCGCTGCTGACCTTCAAGCGCGACCGGTGGACCGAGTACGAGGAGCCGACCATCGAGGTGCGGCTGGTACAGGACACCACCGGTGCACCCTTCCTGCTCCTGTCCGGACCCGAACCGGACGTGGAATGGGAACGCTTCGCCGTCGCCGTCAAGCAGATCGTGGAGCGGCTCGGCGTCCGCCTCTCGGTGAACTTCCACGGCATCCCCATGGGAGTCCCGCACACCCGCCCCGTGGGCCTCACCCCGCACGGCAACCGCACGGACCTCATGCCGGGCCACCGCAGCCCCTTCGACGAGGCCCAGGTCCCCGGCAGCGCCGAGGCGCTCGTCGAGTACCGCCTCATGGAAGCCGGACACGACATCCTGGGCGTCGCCGCACACGTCCCGCACTACATCGCCCGCTCCGCATACCCGGACGCGGCCCTGACCGTCCTGGAAGCGATCACGGCAGCCACCGGCCTGGTCCTGCCGGGCATCGCGCACGCCCTGCGCACGGACGCCCACCGGACCCAGACCGAGATCGACCGGCAGATCCAGGAGGGCGACGAGGAACTCACCTCCCTCGTCCAGGGCCTGGAACACCAGTACGACGCCGCCGCCGGCGCCGAGACCCGCGGAAACATGCTCGCCGAGCCCGTCGACATCCCGTCGGCGGACGAGATCGGGCAGGAGTTCGAGCGGTTCCTCGCCGAGCGCGAGGGCGAAGGCTGAACGCTCCGCCGAGCGTTCAAGCCGAGCCCTCCCGACCGAACGTTCCAGCTGAGCAATGCGGCTGCGCCGGCCGAAGGGGCAGCACACAGGGGCCTGTCGGGTGCATCGTCACCGACAGGCCCTAAGCTTCCGCTCATGCTGACAGTGGGCCTGACCGGCGGGATCGGCGCCGGCAAGAGCGAGGTGTCACGGCTGCTCGTCGAGTGCGGGGCCGTACTGATCGACGCGGACCGCATCGCACGCGAGGTCGTCGCACCGGGCACCCCCGGACTCGCGGCGGTCGTGGACGCCTTCGGCACGGACATCCTCGCCCCGGACGGCAGCCTCGACCGCCCCCGCCTGGGCTCGGTCGTCTTCGCAGACCCCGAGAAACTGGCGCTCCTCAACTCGATCGTGCATCCCCTGGTCGGCGCCCGCTCCCGCGAACTCGAGGCGGCCGCCCCCGAGGACGCCGTCGTCGTCCACGACGTCCCCCTCCTCACCGAGAACGCCCTCGGCTCCCTCTACGACGTCGTGGTCGTCGTCGACGTGACCCCCGAGACCCAGCTCGACCGGCTCGTCCGGTTCCGCGGCATGACGCAGAAGGACGCCCGCGCGCGGATGGCCGCGCAGGCGACCCGCGACGAACGCCGCGAGATCGCCGACATCGTGATCGACAACGACGTACCGCTCGCGGAACTCCACCGGCGGGTGAAGGACGTATGGGCCGATCTCACGCGCAGAGCCCAAGCGCCGCACGGGACCGCTCCGGAATAGCGGCCCTCGCTCCGCGCGTTGAACCCATTGAGCAAGGGAAGGATTTTTCCGTGCCCGATACCAGCGGTTCGACCGGACGTACTCCGGAGACACATGTCATCGACTTCCGTGCCGCGGAGCATCTGCTCGCCGCACGGGACCCGCGGGGCGCGGTGAAGTTGCTCGACGGAGTCATCGCCGCGCACCCCGAGAACACCGCCGCCCGGCTGCTGCGCGCGCGTGCCTTCTTCGCCGCCGCCCAACTGCGGCCCGCCGAGCTGGAGTTCACCATCGTCCTGGAGCGCGAGCCGGACAACGCCTTCGCGCACTTCGCGCTCGGCCGCACCTATGAGCGGCAGGGCCGGAGCGACCAGGCCAAGCGCCACTTCCGGCTGGCCGCGGCACTGGACCCGAACCCGCAGTACCTCAAAGCGGCACGCTTCGAGAGCTGAGAACGGCCGGCCCCTGGGCCCCCGGCCTCCGGGCCTCCGGGCCTCCAGGCCTCCGGGCCTCCGGGCCTCCGGGCCTCAAGGGAGGCGGTGCTCGGGCGGCCGGTACGGCGGGACGTCGCGGCCCGGCTGATAGTGGGGACCCTGTCGCCGATGCCTGAGGATCATCGTCAGATCGACCGTGACCACCAGCCACAGCACCCCGCACGCGGCCGCCCACCCCGGACGCCCCACGACAGCGAACGCGGCCGTTCCGAAGATCGCCCAGGCCAGGCCCCACAGGGTCAGCCACAGACGCATCCGCAGCGCACTGCGCGCTGTCACCGGCTCACTGCCCGTACGCATCCCGATCACCGCTCCTCCTTGCAACGTACTCCCTGGTCCCGACGTTCTCCAGGGGGCCGGTGTCCTCGCCCCCGGCGCACCTCGAACAGAGGGGTCATCCCTCGAACGGGTGAACCGACGAAGATGGGGAACGGCCTTACGGGGACGGGCCGTTGAACGGGCATGAAGCTGGAAATGCGAGACGGACACAACGGAACCGGTCCCGGTGCGATCACCCCGGACGGCTGCGCGGTCGAGCTCTACTCCCGCCTGCCGGTGGGGAACGAGCCGGAAGTCATCGCCGAGGCGGTGCCCCCGGGCGCGCACATCCTCGAGCTGGGCAGCGGAGTCGGGCGAGTGACCCACGCCCTGCTCGAGCGCGGGTTCACGGTCACGGCGGTGGACGAGTCCGCCGAGATGCTGGAGCGCGTCCGCGGGGCCCGCACGCTATGCAGCCCCATCGAGGATCTCGCCCTGGGCGAGACGTTCGACGTGGTGATGCTCGCGTCGTTCCTCGTGCACAACAGTGACGTCGAGTTACGGCGAAGGATGCTCCGGGCCTGCGCACGGCACATAACGAAGGGCGGCTGCCTGCTCATCCAACGGGAAGGAGAGGACTACCACTCGAACGTGCCGCGCGAGCGCGTCGACCCGAGCGGCTTCACGATCCGGATCGTCTCGACCGAGCCCGTCGGGAACGGCGTCCAGTCCGTACGCGCGGAGTACGACTTCCCGGACGCCGCGTGGACCCAGACGTTCCGCTCCCGACCGCTGACCAAGGATCAGTTCGAGGAGGCCCTGGCCGAGGCGGGTCTGAGAGTGGAGCGCTATCTGACGGAGGACCGGATATGGGTGAAGGCGGTGCCCGTGACGGAGTAGAGGACGGAGTAGAGAGGGCGGAGTAGAGGACGGAGTGGAGAGGGAAGGGACGGCGGTAGGACCGGAGAAGACGGAAAGGTGCGGGGCGGGGGCGGGAGGGATGGCCAGGGGGCAGGGACGGCCAGGGCGGCAAGGGCGGTGGTTTCGAGAAAGCCCGGCAGGGTGCGATGAGTTCGCTGAGGGAGGTCGGTCTACCTCCCTGACAGCACAACGGACCGCTCACCGCAGGAGACCCTCATGTCCGAGACCACGGCTCCCCTCACCGTCACCACTTCCGCAGCCGCTTCCCGGTCCGCCTCCGCGATCGCCCGAAGCCGCCGCGCCCGGATCGCCCTGCGAGGCTTGCAGGTGCTCCTCGCGCTCTTCTACGGGATCGCCAGCGCGCTGCCGAAGCTGATCGCGTACCCGTCGGCCGCCGACGCCTTCGACGAGATGGGCTGGGGCAGCGCGGGCATGTACACCATCGGTGCCCTGGAACTCGCCGGCGCGGTCGCCCTGCTCGTACCGGTGCTCCAGTCCGTGGCGGCGGTGGCACTGGGTGCGCTGATGGTGGGCGCGTTCGTCGTCCAGGTCGTCGTCTTCGACGGCCAGAACGCGGCGACGCCGCTCATCCTGCTCGTACCGCTGGCGCTCATAGCCTGGAAGCGACGGGAGTCGAACACGGAGCTGCTGCGGTTGGCGCGGCGAGGGGCGTGACGAGAAGCGTGACGAGTCGGGCGGGCTGGAGAAGGGGGGGGCGGGGGGAGGGGGGAGGGGGCCCCAGCTCCAGCCCCTCACTCCTCCGGGCCCAGTCGGCTCGGATCGCTCCGGTGCGGTCTTACCGTGGAGACATGGACGCCTCCAAGGCCCCCTCCGATTCCGCCCCCGACTCCGCAGCCTCCGCCTCCGCCCTGGCCGTGCTCGACCGGCGGGTCGGGGGCTGTCGGGCGTGTCCTCGGTTGGTGGACTGGCGTGAGGAGGTGGCCCGTACCAAGCGGGCGGCCTTCGCGGACTGGACGTACTGGGGTCGGCCCGTACCCGGCTTCGGACCGTCGGACGCCCGGCTGCTGATCGTCGGGCTGGCCCCGGCCGCGCACGGCGGGAACCGTACGGGGCGGATGTTCACCGGGGACCGTTCCGGCGATGTGCTGTACCAGGCGTTGTACGACGTGGGGCTGGCGTCGCAGCCCACCGCCGTGTCCGTCGACGACGGGCTGGAGCTGTACGGCGTGCGGATCACGTCGCCCGTGCACTGTGCGCCGCCCGCCAACAAGCCCACCCCGGGGGAGCGGGACACCTGCCGCCCCTGGCTCGTGCAGGAGCTGAGGCTGCTGCGGCCGACGTTGCGCGCGGTCGTCGTGCTCGGCGCCTTCGGTTGGCAGGCCGCGTTGCCCGCGTTCGCCGAGGCGGGCTGGACGGTGCCCCGGCCGCGTCCCGCCTTCGGGCACGGCACCCGCGTGACGCTCGACGGCCCGGGCGGCGCCGATGGCCTCGATGTCTTCGGCTGCTTCCACGTCAGTCAGCGCAACACCTTCACCGGCCGGCTCACCCCCGGGATGCTGCGCGATGTGCTGCGTACGGCCGCGGGGGCGGCGGGGCTGTCGTGAGCTCCGGTCAGACGATGCGTGCCGCGGTGACCGGCCGTGACGCGACGGGGTAGGCCTTGTCGCGGGCGGTGTTGACGCTCCAGCGGTAGCGGGAGAACTCGCCGGTGGTGCCGGCGGCGTAGAACATCATGTGGCCGATGCCGACGCCCTCGAACTGCTCCTCCGCGAGGAGGCCGACCATGCGGGTGTCGGGATATGTGGGGTAGTTGGTCAGGGCGTACACGCCGTGCGGCTCGGCCGTGCAGTCGATGACCTCGACGGCGTACTGGGTCTCGCCGGTGAAGTCGGCGACCCCGCTGAAGACGCCCTTGATCTCGCGGACCATGACGATGTGGCCGGTGTTGTCCTCGACCTGGCCGTCGTAGTCCACCGCGATCAGATCGCCGGGCCGGAGGTCGGCGACCTTGCGGATCTGCTGGAAGCGGGGGCCCGCGGTGCCGTTCGCGAAGGCCTGGCGGTAGTCGGCGGCCTCGGGGATGCGGTCCTGGAAGTACTGGGTGAAGTAGGCGTCGGTGGCCCATCCGTAGGTGTGTTTGAGCACCCAGGTGAGGAAGGACGAGCAGCGGGCCCGGGCGATCCAGCTCGGCAGGTCGTCGGGTGTGCCCCAGGTGACGGTCGACGGGGAGCCGATCAGGTAGACGTTGTTGAGGCGGGCCGTGCGGCCGCTGATCAGAGAGATCTCGTCGGCGTTCAGGGCGCGGCCGTAGGCGCGCACCTCGTCGACGGAGCCCTTGAAGTGGTTCACGTAGGCGCCGTTCCAGCGGGCCCGGCCTATGTTGAAGCCCTGGGTGGCGGCCCAGGACAGGGTGGCGTCGGCGGTGCCTTCCGGTACGCCGTTGACGTACAGGTGGACCTTGGTGCCGTCCCACACTCCGGTCAGGTGGGTCCACTGGCCCGGCACGGGGGCGGTGGTGGCGAGGGCGGAGATCTTGGCGCTCTGGTCCTCGGCGCGCACCTTGAACGCCCAGGCGCCGGCGGTGTCGTCGTACTGGAGCAGGAAGCGGCTGCAGCCGGTGCCGTCCTGGCTGACTGCCGTGTACATGTTGGTCAGGGTGGCGTCGTCCGCGAGGCGTACCCAGGCGGAGACGGTGAACGGGGCCGTGGTGTCGAGCGCGGAGGCCGTGGCGGCGTAGGCCGCGTCGAGGGTCAGTTCGCCGCCGGCCCGCAGGGTGGTCCAGCTCGCGCCGGTGCCGAGGGTCACGGGGTGGTCGTGGCCGGAGCGGTCGGCGCCTGAGCCGTCCAGCGGCCAGTGTCCGGTGAGGCCGGTGGGCAGGTAGCCGGCCGCCAGGAGGCGCTGGTACTGCACCATCTGCTCGGCCTGGGCGAGATGGGGTGCGGCGACCGGTGTGAACGGCGTGTCCAGTGGGGCGTCGGCGGTCGCGCTTCCGGCGGCGCCGAGTACGCCGGTCACCGCTCCCGCCCCCACGAGTGCGGCTCCGCTCAGCAGTCCGCGTCTGCTCACCATGGTCGTTCTCCCCGTCCCGTTCGCTGTGCGCGCGCCTTCGGGCAGCTGTCCGAAGGATCAGGGGATTCTAGGCGGAGCATGATCGGCGGTGGGCGGTGTCTGGGGATGGTTGGTTTCCCCGAACAGGTGCCGGACGGTGGAGCGGTAGTTGGCCTGTACGTGGTTGAGGGCGTGGGCGCGGGCGCGGGCCGGGTCGCCGGAGGCGATGGCGTCGTACAGGTCCTGGTGTTCGGTGAGGAGTTGGGGCCATTCCTCGTTGCGTCGGGTGAGCCATTGCAGGCGGCCGGCGACCGGTTCCATGACCGAGATCAACAGGGTGTTGCCGGCCATGGCGAGGAGCCGGTCGTGGAAGCGGGTGTTGATGTCGGTGATCGCCTCGGCGTCCCCGGCGTCGGTGGCGCTCGCCGCGTTCGTCAGGAGTTCGCGTAGTTCCGCGAGGTCCTCCGGGGTGGCCCGGGCGGCGGCCAGTCCGGCCGCGTACACCTCCAACGCCTCGCGCAGCTCGAAGAGTTCCTTCACGTCGGTGGGGCTCAGTGGCCGTACGACCGTCCGGCGCGGGGTCTCGAACAGGACGAAGCCCTCGGCGACGAGTGCCCGGATGGCCTCTCGGACCGGGACCCTGGAGACGCCGAACCGGTCGGCCAGCTCGCGCTCGACGAGCCGGTCTCCGGGACGGAGCCTGCCGGCGATGATCTCCTGCCGCAGGGACCCCAGGACGCGCTCGCGCACCGCTCCGAGGGGTTCGATCTTCGTCATGGGCCCATCCTCGCCGATGCGAGGGGGCTTTTACGGAGCCGTAACGGGACGGACATCGGTCAGAACGCTTGACGACGGGACCATGTCAGCAGTTTGGTATACCAAACGGTCCGGCCAGTAGTCCTCCTCCGTCCCCTCGCCCAGGGAGGCCCCGTGTCCCTCGCCGACAGCGCCGAAGCCACCGGCACACCGGTGTTCGTCCCCGATCCCCGGCTCACCAACGAAGACCTCGCACCCGCCGAGAAGCGGAACTGGAAGGTCTTCGACCTCTTCGCCATGTGGATGTCGGACGTCCACAACCTCGGCAACTACACCTTCGCCGCCGGACTGCTGGTCCTCGGGATGAACGTGTGGCAGATCTTCACGTCCCTCCTCGTCGGCTTCGTGATCATCTACGTCGGCATGAACTGGATGGGCAAGATCGGCCAGCGCCACGGCGTGCCCTTCCCGGTGGTCAGCCGCATCAGCTTCGGCGTCTGGGGCGCCAACATCCCGGCCCTCATCCGGGCCGTGATCGCCATCATGTGGTACGGCATCCAGACCTACCTCGCTTCCGTCGCCGTCAATGTGATGCTGCTGGCGGCCTGGCCGGGTCTGGAGTCCTGGACGCACAACTCCTTCCTGGGCCTCGACGCGCTGGGCTGGCTGTCCTTCGTGTCCCTCTGGCTGGTCCAGGCGATGATCATCAGCCAGGGCATGGAGTCCGTGCGCAAGTTCCAGGACTTCTGCGGCCCGGCGATCTGGCTGGTGATGATCGCGCTGGCGGTGTGGGTGCTGTCCAAGGCGGGCTGGACCATCTCGCTCACCTCCACCCCGCACCCGGTCTCCGTGGGGGAGCAGTGGCGGCAGTGGTTCGGCGCGATCGGCCTGATCCTCGCCACCTACGGCACGCTGATGCTGAACTTCTGTGACTTCTCCCGCTTCGCGCCCGACTACCGGACGGTCCGCCGCGGCAACTTCTGGGGGCTGCCGCTCAACTCGACGGCCTTCGTGGTCGTCTCCGTGATCGTCACCGCCGGCTCGCTGGAGGTGTTCGGCGAGGCCATCACCGACCCGGCGGAGCTGGTCGCGAAGGTCGGCAACACCTGGGTGCTCGTCCTGGGCGCACTGACCTTCGCCATCGCCACCATGGGCGTCAACATCGTCGCCAACTTCGTGTCGCCGGCGTACGACCTCGCCAACGTCTGGCCACAGAAGATCACCTTCAAGGTGGGCGGCATGATCAGCACGGTGGCGGCGCTCGTGGTCACCCCGTGGAACCTGTTCTCCAACCCCACGGTCGTCAACTACTTCCTCGGCGGCCTCGGCGCCTTCCTCGGTCCGCTGTTCGGCGTGATCATGGTCGACTACTACTGGGTCAAGCGCGGTCGGGTCGACGTGAACGAGCTGTTCGACGCGACCCCCGGCTCCCGCTACTACTACCGCAGGGGCGTCAACCCGAAGGCGCTGTGGGCGTTCCTTCCCTCGGCGGCGGTCGCGGCGGTGCTCGCGCTGGTGAAGACCTTCAGCGATGTGGCGCCGTACTCCTGGTTCATCGGGACGGCCCTGGGGGCCGGGCTGTACGTGCTGCTGTGCCGAGTCGAGCGGGCCGCCGGGTCCGCGGTCGTCGCCGAGAAGCCCATGGAGGTCTGAGGAGCGTGCGGAACGTACGGATCGTCGTCACCAACTGCAACACCACGCAGGAGATGACCGAGGAGATCGTGCGAGGTGCCCGGGCCGCGGCAGGCCCGGGCACCACCGTGACCGGACTGACCCCCGCCTGGGGGCCCGAGTCGGCGGAGGGCTGGCTCGACAGCTTTCTCTCCGCCGCGGCGGTCATGGACGCGCTGCGGACCTACGACGGGGCGCCCTACGACGCCGTCGTCATGGCCGGCTTCGGTGAGCACGGGCGGGAGGGCGTACGGGAGCTGGTGGACGTGCCCGTCGTCGACATCACCGAGGCCGCGGCGCATCTGGCGTGTCTGCTGGGGCGCCGGTACGGGGTCGTGACCACGCTGGAGCGGTCCTGCGGCCAGATCGAGGACAGCCTGGAGCTGGCCGGGGTGGGCCGCAACTGTGCCGCCGTCGTGGGCACCGGGCTCGGCGTCCTCGATCTGGGCGACCGCGACCGCACCGAGGCGGCCTTTCTGGCGGCCGCCGAGCGGGTCCGGGCGGCGGGGGCCGAGGTGCTGGTCCTGGGGTGTGCCGGGATGACGGGACTGGAGCGGATGGTGGGGGACAAGCTGGGCCTTCCGGTCGTCGACGGGGTGGGCGCGGCGGTGAAACTGGCCGAAGGGCTGGTCGGGCTGGGGCTGACGACCAGCCGGGCGGGCAGTCTCGCGAAGCCGGTGCCGAAGCGGAGGGTGTGGGGGACCGGGTAGCCGGGCGGCGGGGTGCCCGGGACGGCGGGCCGTGGATCACGGGGGCTCGCCGGGGCGGTGAGGTCGAGGATCGTGGGGACTTGCCGGGACGGCGGGGCCATGGATCACGCGGGTTCCTCGGGGACTTGCCGGGGCGGCGAGTCGTGGATCACGGGGACTCGCCGGGGCGGTGAGGTCGAGGATCGTGGGGACTTGCCGGGGCGGCGGGGCCATGGAACACGCGGGCTCCTCGGGGGCTCGCCGGGGCGGCGGGCCGTGGATCACGGGGACTTGCCGGGGCGGCGGGGCCATGGAACACGCGGGCTCCTCGGGGACTTGCCGGGGCGGCGAGTCGTGGATCACGGGGGCTCGCCGGGGCGGTGAGGTCGAGGATCGTGGGGACTTGCCGGGACGGCGGGGCCATGGAACACGCGGGCTCCTCGGGGGCTCGCCGGGGCGGCGGGCCGTGGATCACGGGGACTTGCCGGGACGGCGGGGGCGTGGATCACCGGGGCTCCTCGGGGCTGCGTATCCGTGGGGCGCGCTCTGTCCGGAACTCCTCGCTGCGCTCCGCCGCTTCGACCCGCTCGACGCGGTAGAGGCGCAACTGCGGCGCGGCCCGCGCGCGGGGATCGATGGCGAGCCGGTCCGGCGGCCCGAGCAGCCGGAGCACCAGCGGGCCCGTCCACCCCCGCATCCGCAGTCCGGCCAGCGACACGTACTGCCGCCCGTCCTCCCTGTACCTCACCAAGGCCCGCTCCCCCCGCCGCACTCCTGTCGTGACGCTCTGTCACGACACCTCCCATTGAAGCGCGCCCCACTGACAATCGCCGTGCGGCCGATAACCGTTGGACAACCCCGAGCCGTACTCGCCACGCTGCTGCCCATGCGGAGCAAGCACCTCGGCCGATTCACGGCGGCGGACTTCTTAATGCCTCGCCGGAGATTCCGGCGGGCCCCCGGAGGTCTGCCATGTCCCGTACCGTCCATCACGTCCGGCCGCGGCACCGCGTCCGGCCCGATGACCGGCCGTCGCAGCGCCGGGGCTGGAGCACCGGCCATCGTCTCGGTGAACTGCGGTACAGCGAACGGGAGCTGGCCCGTGCGCGGCGCGAGCGGCGACGGCCGGTACCCGTTCCGCTGGTGCGCGCGTTCCGCTCCTCCACGTTTCCCCGGTCCCTGAACGCGCGGATCGACGGCCCGTACGAGTCCCGAGCGCGTGCCGCGCTGACCGTGTTCCGCTCGGCCGCCCGCAACCGGCTCCGCGCCGCCCCGGCGGGCGGGCTGCTCTCCGCGGCCGAGGAGCTGGATCACCCGCCGACCCGCCACCGTCACCAGAACGTGTGGGACTGCTGATCGGAACCCGCTCATGCCCCCAGCCCCGGCTCCGCCCCCGGCTCCGCCTCCTCCAACTCCGCGCCCAGTTCCTCCAGTTCCGCCATTTCCTCCAGTTCCGCCATTTCCGCCGCTTCCTCCGGCTCCCCTTCGCCCTCCGGCGACGACCGGGACTTTCTCGGCGAGGTCACTCTCCGCCTCGCCGGTCTCCCGCACGTCCGCGCGGTCGCCCTCGGTGGTTCCCGTGCCCAGGGGACCCACCGGCCCGACAGCGACTGGGACCTGGCCGTCTACTACCGGGGTTCCTTCGAGCCGGCCGGCCTGCGGGCGCTCGGCTGGGAGGGGGAGGTGTCGGAGGTGGGCGGCTGGGGTGGTGGGGTGTTCAACGGGGGTGCTTGGCTGACGATCGAGGGGCGGCGGGTCGATGTGCACTACCGGGATCTCGACGTCGTCGAGCACGAGTGGGCGGAGGCGGCCGAGGGGCGTGCGGGGTGTCGACGGCATCGTCGCGGACCTTCGCGGGTCCGATCCCGGCGAGCTGGAGGAGGCGTTGGAAAGGGCCGGCCGTCTCTTCGGTCAATAACCCTTTGGGGTGATGGTGCGGGAGCCGCTACCGTCCTCGTCGTGGCGAAACTCAATCAGATCATCGCAGTCGAGAAGGGCATCAAGTCCAAGGCCCACCAGGACCTGAGCACGGCCCAGCACGGACTCCAGAAGCCCGCGCTGCTGGCCGGTATCTCGCGGACCTACCAGCCCAAGGACGAGGAGGGCGAGCAGCTGCCGCCCGAGTCGACGCGGGTGCAGGTGAAGGCCGAGGACGTGCTGCGGGAGACCGCGGCCACGCTGACCCGGCTGTTCGACGTGACCGCCACGAAGGACTGGGCCAACTGCACGGCCCGCGCCGACGTGAAGGTCGACGGCCGGGTGCTCGTCGCCGAGGTACCGGTGTCCTACCTGCTGTTCCTCGAGAAGCAGCTCGTCGACCTGACCGCCTTCGTGCGCAGGCTGCCCGTGCTCGACGCCTCCGAGTCCTGGGCGCAGGACCCGTCCACCGACGCGTGGAAGACCGAGCCGGTGCGGACGCTGCGCACCAAGAAGGTGCCGCGCAACCATGTGAAGGCGGAGGCGACCGACAAGCACCCGGCGCAGGTCGAGGTGTACTACGAGGACGTGCCGGTCGGTTACTGGACGACCGTGAAGTTCTCGGGAGCCCTGCCCGCCCGCCGGGTCAACGAACTCCTGGCGCGCCTGGAGAAGGTGCAGCAGGCGGTGAAGTTCGCCCGGGAGGAGGCGAACGGCTCCGACGTCGTCGACCAGCGGGTCGGTGACGCCGTGTTCGGCTACCTGTTCGGGTAGCCTTCGAGACTCCCCGGTCCTTCGTGACCGGGGTGCGCGAGGAGCGCAAGCTGAACCTGAAGCTTGTCGTGACGAGCGAACCGTACCCGCCGAGCAATTCAGGGACGGATCGCGATGAATCTCAGACTCTTGCTCCAGACTCAGCATTCGCCGCCGATCGCCGGAGCGACCGGGCCCAGGCCCCCGGACGTCGAATTGCCGGTTCAAGTCCGGCCCGCGCAGCTCGATGCGCGGTGGTCCAAAGGCAGGACGCGACGACATCACGACTGACCTGGGTCCTCAAGTGCACCGGTGTGCGACATGGGTGGCTCCACAGGGGCCGGGGGCAGGCTACGCCCCCGGCCCCGCTCCCGTTTCCGGCCTTGCGTTCATAAAGAACGCGGGATTCGGGCCAGGCGTCACCTCGCCGAAACGAAACCGCCCCCACCTCTGCAGGACCGCCCCGTACCGTGGACACCACAGCTCACAGCTGACCAGCCCCGGCCACCGTCGCCCGAAGGCACACCCCCGCCCTCGCCCCGACAGGAGCTCCGTGTCTCCGCGCCCGCACCTTCCCGCTCGCGCATTCCGTCCGCTCGCCGCCCTTCCGCCCTGGCTCGCCCATGCCCTGCGCGCCCAGCGCGGACCCGTCCCGTGGAGCGCGGTCACGCGCGGGGCGCTGGCCGCCGGGCCGCTGCTGCTCGTGTCCGTCCTCGTCGGCCGGACCTCTCTCGGGGTGGTCGCCGCCATCGCCGCGATGCTCGCCGGGATCAACGACCGGCCCGGCAGCAGGCGGACCGCCGTGAAGCGGCTCGGGGCGCCCGCCCTCGTGGGCGCGGGAGGGCTGCTCGTCGGGACCTACGTCGGGGATCACGTCGGCGCCGTCGCGCTGACGGCCGTCCTCACCGGGCTCGGGCTTCTCGCCGGCGGGATGAGCGCCATCGGGCCGGTCGCGTCCGGCGGCGGCACACAGCTGCTCGTCGCCTCGGCGATCGGGGCCGGGATGCCGGTCGCGGAGCCCGGGTGGGCGCGCGCCCTCGCCTTCCTCGCCGGGGCCGGGTGGCTGCTCGCGCTGCGGCTCGTCCTGCCCACGCCCGGCGCGATGACCGGCGACTTCCGGTTCGACGGTGAACGGGACGCGGTGGCCCGGGTGTACGACGCCGTCGCGGACCTGCTCGACGCGACGGGGACCGAGCACGCCACCGCCCGCCGCGCCGCGCTCACCGCGGCCCTCGACCACGCCCAGGACGCCCTTGCCGGACCGCGGCTGCGGCGTTACGCCAGCTCCTCCTCCGAACGGCGGCTGCACGCCCAGTACGCCGCCGCCCTGCCCCTCGCCGAGGCCGCGACCGCCCTCGCCTGGGCCGCGGAGCCGCTGTCCGAACGGGCCTCGGCCGGGCCCCGACGGCTCGCCACCGCCGTCCGCGAGAACACCCACACCGGGCCGCTGCCCGCGCCCGCCCGGTCCGCCCCCGCGCTGCGCGCCCTCGACGACGCCCTGCTGCACGCCGCCGACGCCTTCGACCAGGGCGGCGGCGGTGACCTGCACGCCCGCAGGCACGGCGTGCGTTACCTGCTGCGCACCGGGTTCGGCGCGGGCGGCCGCGAGTACGGGCTGCGGGTCGCGCTCTCCTTCGGGGCCAGTGCCGCCGTCGCGCAGGCCCTCTACCACTCCCAGTGGTACGGCCGGCACACCCACTGGTACTGGCTGCCCGCCACGGCCGTCTTCCTGGTCAAGCCCGACCTCGGGCCCCTGGTGTCGCGGGTGCTGTGCCGGGCCGCGGGGACCGTGCTGGGGGCGCTGCTCTTCGCCGGTTTCGCCGCCGTGCTGCCCCGGCCGGAGGGGGTGGTGGCGCTGGTCGCCCTGTGCGGAGCGCTCATCCCCGTGTCCACCCGGCACTTCGCCGCCCAGACGGCTGTCGTCACCGTCCTCGTGCTGTCGCTGGTGATGGTCGGCGGAGAGCCCCAGGCCTCCGCCGGCCGGATCGTCGAAACCCTGCTGGCCTGCGGGATCGTCCTGATCGTCGGGCATCTGCCGATGCCGGGGAGGCGTGGCGGCCAGGTGCGCGCCCGGCTCGCCGCCGCCGTGCGTGCCGCGGACGCCTATCTCACCCATGTGCTCGACGGCTCCGAGGACCGCGCCGCCCGCTGGGCCCTGCGCCGCGAGGCCTACCGTGCGCTCGCCGAGGCCCGCACCGCCATCGCCCTCGCCGCCCACGAACTGCCCGCCCTCGCCCGGCACACGGAGGGCACGGACGAGGTCGCCGCCGTCCTGGAACGGCTCGTCGACACGACCACCGCCTGCGCCGTCCACCTCGACGACACCGGACGGCTGACCGCACGGCACCGGGAGCGGCTCGCCGAACTCCTCGACGAACTCGCGGCGGGGCGGGACCGGGTGGGGCTGCGGACGCCCGTGCCGGATCTGCCGATGCCGGTGGCCGGGTAGCGCTGCCCCGCGCGTCAGTCGATCCGCACCCACACCGGCGCGTGGTCCGACCCCGGTTCGTTCCTGCGTGCCGCCGGATCGAGCCCCACCGACGGGAGCCGCAGCTCCTCCCGGGACCCCGTTCCCGCGTCCGTGCCCGTGCCAGCCGACGTCAGCCGGTGGACCAGGCGGTGGCTCGTCAGTACGTGGTCGATCAGTTCGCGGCGACCGGAGTTGATCCGCGAGTAGCGGCGCTCGGCGGGGATCAGCGGGGCCACGTCCCACAGGCGGGCCGCGTCGCCCTGGTCGGGCGTCTCGAACCCGCGGGTGCCGATCTCCGAGCCGGGCGGGCCGAGCAGGATCTGCGTGGTCGCCGCCTGGACCTCGTCGTTCAGGTCGCCCAGCACCGCCACGTCCCGCTCGCGGCCGTCGCCTGCCAAAAGATCGTCGGCCAGGGCGCGCAGCGCCGTCGCCTCGGCGGCCCGCCGGTAGAGGGCGTAGGCGCCGTAGCGGGCTCGTTCGCCCTCGTCGCGCGGGAAGAAACGATCACCCGGGTACGACAGCAGCTTCGACTTCAGA
Organism: Streptomyces sp. NBC_00016; assembly: GCF_045040885.1. NCBI lineage: Bacteria > Bacillati > Actinomycetota > Actinomycetes > Kitasatosporales > Streptomycetaceae > Streptomyces > Streptomyces sp. NBC_00016. The sequence continues at coordinate 7,321,059 of NZ_CP108304.1, forward strand.
TGGGCCACCGCCACCCGCAGCGGCCCGGCCGGCGTGACCGTCTCCACCGCGAGGAAGCCACGGCCGGACCCGTCCGAGGTGGCCCCCGAGTCGTCCGCCTGCACGGGGCGCAGTCTCGCCGGGTACGCGCGCGTGTCGGCCAGTACCTCCAGGGGCGTCCGGCTGATCACGCCGACCCGGATGCCCCGGCCGTCGGGGTGCGCGGACAGCGCCGCGTGCCAGGTGCCGCCCACCGTCTCCAGCAGGTCCGCCAGCGCCTCGGGCTCGCCGACCTCCTGGACGCCGAGCACGTCCGGGTCGAGCGCGGTGACGACGGCGGCGAGCGCGGCGAGCTTCGCCTCGTAGGCGGCCTTGTCCTTCGGGCCGGACGGCCCTCCGGGCCGGTACAGGTTCTCCAGGTTCCAGGTGCCGAGGAGCATGCGGGGCTCCCTCCAGGAAGTGTCGTGGCGCCAGGGTGCCCGCCCGCCGGGGCCGGCGACAGGTTCGGGACAAGATGCGCGCCACGGCTCACTCGCGGGCACGACCCCGTCGTACGTCGACGCGATGACGCCTTCTCCGCCGCCCTCCCCGGAGCCCCGGCCCCCGGAGCCCCCGGGGCGTTCCCGTACCGCCGATCTCGACCTGACGGCGCTGGGGCCACCGAGCGGTGCGCGGGTCCGTTACCACGACGAGTACGAGTTCTGACACGGAGCGTGTCCGAGATGTTCGTAAGGTGACCGGATTCTCACACTCGGCGTTGAACGCGTGTCAACTACGTCTCAGTCCCGCAACCAGTCGAGGCCTACTCCATCCCCAGAGCGTTAACTCCTACAAGTACGACGCTGAACGGAGGTGCGAGATGGTGAACGGGCGGACCGTGCTCGAGCGCTTTCCCGCGGGTGGGCCGCGGGGCTCGTGGCCGGCGGAGGAGTTCGCGCAGGCACGACGTAGGGAGGGACTGGCCGCCGAGGTCGTCATGGACCTCGCCAGCGACACCTTCCTGGTGGTCGTCCGGGGCGGTGACACCGCGCGGTGATCCGTCAGCCCGCCTGTGACGGGGCGGGCACCGGCACCTGCGCCGTGAACTGCTCGGCCTGCAGCGTGTACAGCTCGGCGTAGACGCCACCGCCCGCCAGCAGCTCGTCCGGGGTCCCGGACTCCACCAGCCGGCCCTCATCCAGGACGTGCACCAGATCCGCGTGCCGGACCGACGCCAGCCGGTGAGTGATCAGCACGACCGTCTGGCCGCTGTCGGCCAGCGCGCGGATCTTCTCGAAGACCTCCAGCTCGGCCCGGGCGTCCAGGGCCGCCGTCGGCTCGTCCACGATCAGGATGCGCCCGCGCCGGTACGCCGCCCGGGCGATGCCGAGGCGCTGCCACTGGCCGCCGGACAGCTCGTGACCGCCGCTGAAGTGCCGGGCCAGCAGGGTGTCCAGTCCCCGCGGCAGGTCCTCGACCACCTCCTGGGCGCCCGCCTCCGCGACCGACGTGGCCAGCCGTTCCTCGGTGAGCGGGGCGGCGGAACGGCCGATCGCGACGTTGACGCGGGCCGTGAACGGCCACCGCTTGAAGTCCTGCGCCACCATCGCGATGCGCTCGGCCAGCTGGTGCCGGTCCGCGTCCGCCGCGTCCACGTCGTCCCACAGGATCCGCCCCCGGTCCGGCTTGTACAGCCCCGCCAGCAGCTTCACCAGAGTCGTCTTGCCGGAGCCGTTCTCGCCGACCAGCGCGATGATCCGGCCGAGGGGGAGCGAGAGGCTGATGTCGTCGAGGGCCGGACGGGTCGACTCGCCCGGATAGCCGAACGTGACGTTCTCGAAGCGGATCTCGCGCGGCTCGTCCGGCAGGGCCGTGCCGCCCACCGGGATCGCCCGTTCGGCCGCCTCCACGTAGAGGCGCTGGAGGTCGCCCACGAACAGGGCCTCCTCGTGCAGCTGGTTGACCTCCAGGACGAGGGTGTTCAGGCTCGCGGAGCCGCTGCGGATCGCGATCACGGCCGTGCCCGCCACCGCCAGCGCCATCGTCCCGGTGAGCAGCAGCCCGCCCAGCGTGGCGTAGGTCGCCAGCGTCGCCAGGCCCGTCCAGGTCGCCGCGAACAGTCCGGTGCGGGCCGCGAGCCGGGCCAGCCGGGCCTGCTCCGCCTCCGCCGTCTCCGACATCGCGCGGAAGTGCCGCAGCAGGAAGGGGCCGACGCCGTGGACGCGTATCTCGGGCGCGGCCTCCGGCTCGGTGAGGAGGCCGGCGATCAGGTGACCCGCGCGCGCGTGCTGCACCCACGTGTGGAAGGACTCGTAGCGGCGCCGGGCGTTGGTCAGGGCGCTCCAGGCGCTCGGCAGCGTCATCGTCACCAGCAGCGGCAGCAGGAGCGGGTGCAGCACGGTGAGGACGCCCGCCGACGCGGCCAGCGAGATCATCGCGTTCACCACGCGCGTGCCGTGACTGATCATGTATCGGCTGGACCGGGCCCCGTACTGCGCGGTGTCCAGCAGCTTGTGGAAGGCGTGGTCCTCGATCGCGGCGAGTTCGACGGCGGCCGCCCGCTCCAGATACAGCTCGGTCGCCACCCGCTCCACCTTGGGCTCGAGCCGCCCGGTGGCATACGTCGACGCGGCCCGCAGCAGCGCCCCGACCAGGAGGACGACGGCCATGGCGGCCAGGGCGGGGGCGGCGCCGCGCAGCCGGTCCTCGATCGGGCCGCCGGTGATGAGCCGGCCCAGCACGGTGTTCATCGCGAGCAGGCCGATCGCCTGCGCCACGCCCCGGGCGATCTCGGCGGACAGCACGATCCGGGCGGCTTTCGGGTCGGCCTGCCGGGCCAGCCGGAGGCTGGTGCGCAGGAGGGACGGCAGTCGGGTGACCATGGCCCGGAAGTTCAGCTCCAGAAAGGCGTCCCGGTGCTGGTTCCAGCCCATGTCGTAGCGGAGCGGGCCGCCGAAGAGGAGCCGCTCCGACTCGGACACGTCACGCTCGTCGGGACCCTGCGGTTTGCGTGCCTTTCCCGCCTCCCGAGGCGTGCCCGCCTGCTGTGCCGTACCCGCCTCTCGTGCCTCTCCCACCGTCGGCCTCCCCCGGTCGCGATAGTCGACGAACGGCCACTATCGCGGGACGAGACGGGTGAGGGCAGGGCGCGGGGCGGGGGAGCCGGGACGCGCGGGCGTGCGCCGGGACGGCCCCGGGATCGGCTCGCTCAGGGGCGGCGAGGCTACGCGCTGATCGCCCGTGACCAGGTGGGCGTCGTGCCCGTGAGGCGGCACAGGGCCAGGTAGAGGGGGATCGGCGGGGTGTACGGAAGCGTGCCGTCCGGCATGTGGATGAGGCCGGGGACGTGCGGGGAGTCCGGCAGGAGGGCGCCCGTGGCGTAGTGCGCGGGGGCGGGCCACTCCAGGGCGTAGTCGGAGTCGGAGGGCACCAGCCACCACCAGCGCGCCTCGTCGGCGTAGACGCAGCCCACGCGCGGCAGGCGCGGCATCAGCAGGGGGCCGAGGCGGGCGGGGACGGAGACGGCGTCGCAGCCCAGCGGGGCCGTCATACCGTCGGGCACGACCAGCCGGCGCGGCGGCTCGGGGGTGTGCGCACCGCCCGGTCCGCGCTTGAGGCGGACGAGCGTGTCGAGGGTCAGCAGCGGAGCCCGACCGGAGAACGCGCTCATGCCCTTCCCCGCTCGCGGCCGTGCTCGAACGGGAGGGCTCCGGCGGAGTGGCCGGCCGGCCGTCCGTCGCGGCCGGCTTCGTATCCGCCGTGGCCGCCGGGAGTGCGGTGCCACTGCGGGGCGACGCGGGGTCCCGGACCGTCGGGTCCGGATGCAGGTGCAGGCGCGGGCGCGGGCTTGGCGGAGGTCGCGGCGGGTGCGGCCGGCGGCACGGGGTGGGGTCGTCGGGCGGCCCGGCCGGCCATGGCGCGGTACCACTGCTCGGCCTGCTCGTCCTCGTCGGCCGGACCGTCGGCCGGTCCCGGCTTCGGGCGGGAGCCCCAGCCGAGGTCGTTGCGGGGCACGGCCGGACCGGCGTGCGGCTCGGCGGGACTGTCGTGGAACTCGTCCAGGGTGTCGAGGAGCTCGCCGAGGTCGGCGTGCTGCGTCGCGGCCGCGTCCAGGCTGTTGCAGGGCCCGGCGGGATCGCGGGGAGCGTCGGCCTTGCGGGTCAGGTCGGCCCAGACCAGCAGGCCGGGCCCGTGCTCCTGGGCGCCCCAGGCGTGACACAGGGCTTCGACGAGGAGCAGTCCCCTCCCGTGCTCCTCCTCGGGGCGCTGCGGGGAGGGATGGGGGTCACCCGGCGCACAGCCCTCGTCGCGCACGGCTATGCGCACCAGGTCGTCGCCGTCGTGCAGCTCGCAGACGACGACGTCGCTCGCGGTGTGCACGATCGCGTTGGTGACCAGCTCGGATATGACCAGGGCGGCGGTGTCGCAGGTGTCCTCGCACACCGACCAGCCGGTCAGCCGGGCCCTCGTCAGGCGTCTGGCCTGGGCGGGGGAACCCGGATGGGCGGCCAGTTCGAATCGGAACCGGCGCTCGGCAGCGGCCTGGTCTGGGCCTGCTCCCGCGCTGGCACCGAGACCCTGGGGGCGGCCTGCGGCGGCGTCTGTTCCTAAGGGCGCGGACGGAATCACGCTTGCCACTATCTCCCCGCCGTGAACACTTGGCAAGTGTCACTCTGAAAAATGCAGAGTGCTGTGTGACGCGGTGGGGGGCCGTGGCACACTGCTCGCAACAGCACGTTGAACGGCGCCAATTGGGATCGGTTGAAGATCCGTACGTATACGTACAGACCTTCGAATCGATCTTCGAGCGGCGCCGTAAGGCTGTCGGGATTCTTTTCGTGACCGGCCGGGTCGGGGCTCGTGCGGCCCCCCGCGTGACCGGCCGGCTCTTCGTGGAGGTGGAGCGTGAGCGAACCGCGGTCCGCGCCGACGGTCGGACAGGTCGTCCTCGGTCGGCGCCTGCTGGACCTGCGGGAACGCGCCGGGCTCAAGCGCGAGGAAGCCGCCCGCGTCCTGCGCGTCGCGCCCGCCACGGTCCGTCGTATGGAGATGGCCGAGGTCAGCCTCAAGATCCCGTACCTCCAGCTGCTGCTGAAGGCCTACGGGGTCACCGAGGAGGAGGCCGAGGGCTTCGTCCAGCTCGCCGAGGACGCGAACAAGCCGGGCTGGTGGCAGCGGTTCCACGACGTCCTGCCCGGCTGGTTCTCCATGCACGTCAGCCTCGAGGGCGCCGCAGCCCTGATCCGTCAGTACGAGCCGCACTTCGTGCCCGGCCTGCTCCAGACCAAGGACTACGCGCGCGGTGTCCTGAAGTCCGGAGCCATCGGCCAGACCCGCCCGGAGGACATCGAGCGCCTCGTCGACCTGCGCATGCAACGCCAGGATCTGCTCACCCGTCAGGACGCCCCCCGACTGTGGGTCGTGATGGACGAGACGGTGCTGCGTCGCCCGGTCGGCGGCCCGGAGGTGATGCGCGCGCAGATCGACACCCTGCTCGAGGCCGCGAAGCTGCCCAATGTGACGTTGCAGGTCGCCCCGTTCGAGAACGGGCCGCATCCGGGCACGTACGGGCCCTTCGTGCTGTTCCGATTCGCCATGCCGGAGCTTCCGGACATGGTCTACAGCGAGTACCTGACCGGCGCCGTCTATCTCGACGCCCGCACCGAGGTGGCGACCCACCTCGAGGTCATGGACCGCATGGCGGCGCAGGCCGCTACAGCACATCGCACGAAGGAGATCCTCCGGGATCTCCGCAAGGAGTTGTGAATGAATCACATCAGGACCCAGTCCAGGCCGAGGGTCCGCGCTCAGCGGATCTACAACGGCATGCCCGCCCGGGAACTGGGCAGCGAGGGCTGGCACAAGCCGTGGAGCGGCGGCAACGGAGGCAACTGCCTGGAAGCGATGAAGCTCGCCGACGGCCGGATCGCCGTCCGGCAGTCCACCGACCCCGACGGACCGGCGCTGATCTACACCTCCGACGAGATGACGGCGTTCATCGAGGGAGCCAAGGCGGGGGAGGCCGACTTCCTGCTGTCCTGAACGGACCCGTCCGGCACTTTTTTGCTCAGCTCACCCCCCACCCGTTTTCGCCCATCTGCCCCTTGCCTTCGCCTCAACTTCCTTAATTTGGTACTGACTTGAACACTATCCGCGTCACATGCTTACGGAGTGCCTCATGACCGGGCAGGACCCCACCGGAGCCGTCGAGATCGACACCAGCAAGCCCCATCCCGCACGGATGTACGACTGGTACCTCGGCGGGAAGGACAACTACCCCGTCGACGAGGCGATGGGCCGGCAGATGCTCGCCCTCGACCCGCGCGTGCCGGTGATGGCACGAGTCAACCGCGCCTTCATGCACCGCTCCACCCGCTGGCTGGCCACGAACGGCGTACGGCAGTTCCTGGACGTCGGCACGGGCATCCCGACCGAACCCAACCTGCACCAGGTCGCCCAGCAGATCGCGCCGGACGCCCGGGTGGTCTACTGCGACAACGACCCGATCGTCCTGGCCCACGCGGCCGCCCTGCTGCGCAGCACGTCGGAGGGCGCCACGGAGTACCTCCAGGCGGACGTCCGTGACCCGGACGCCGTCATCGCGGGGGCCGGGAAGATCCTGGACCTCAGCCGGCCGGTGGCGCTGTCACTGGTAGCGCTGCTGCACTTCGTCTCCGACGAGGACGGCGCGCACGAGCTGGTGGACCGGCTGCTCGCCGCACTGCCCTCCGGCAGCTACCTGATGATGACCCACGCCACCGCGGACTTCTCCCCGGAGGAGTCGGCGGCGGCCACGGCGAAACTGAAGGCGGCGGGCGTCACCCTCGCCCTGCGGTCCCGCGAGGAGTTCACCCGCTTCTTCGACGGACTCGACCTGGTCGAACCCGGCGTCGCGGTGGTGCCCGAGTGGCACCCCGAGCTCGGCGAACCGGTGCCGGGACAGGACGACGGCGTGATCCCGGGGTACGGGGCGGTGGGCCGCAAGCTCTGAGGCCGCCGCCGCATCCGGAGGCATGCGCGCCGTGGGACGCCCGTGGGACGCCCGTGGGACGTCTCGCGGCGCGCTTCATCCGGCGGCGGGGCCGTGCCGCCCGTCCGGCGGCGGCAGGATCCGGCACAGTGCGTCCAGGGCCGCCGCGTAGGCGTGCTCCGGCGGTGTCGCGTAGCCGACGACGAGCCCGTCCTGCGGCGCCATGTCGGTCGCCGGATGCCGGAAGGCGGCCAGGCCGTCCAGGGCGACGCCCTGCCAGGCGGCCGCCTTGAGCGCGGACCGCTCGGTGCCGGGCGGCAGCCGCAGCACCGCGTGCAGACCGGCCGCGACCCCGGTGACCTCGACGTGCGGTGCCTGCGCGCAGAGCGCCTCGACCAGCCGGTCCCGGCGAGCACGGTAACGCTGCCGCATGCGCCGTACATGACGGTCGTACGCCCCGGACGCGATGAGGTCGGCCAGACTCAGCTGATCCAGGGCGCTCGCCCAGGCCTCCCGCTCGCCCTTGGCCGCGAGGACGCCGTCGACATACCGCTCGGGCAGCACCATCCAGCCCAGCCGCAGCGCGGGCGACAGACTCTTGCTGACCGAGCCGAGGTAGATCACCCGCTCGGGATCGAGCCCCTGAACGGCGCCGACGGGCTTGCGGTCGTAGCGGAACTCCCCGTCGTAGTCGTCCTCGAGCAGGACCCCGCCACGCGCGCGTGTCCAGTCGATCACGGCCGCCCGGCGGCTCGCGTGCAGGGGGCCGCCGGTCGGGAACTGGTGCGCGGGGGTGAGCAGCACCGCCCGCTCGCGATCCAGCCGCTCCACGCGCGCCCCGTCCGCGTCCAGGGGCAGCGGAGTCGTCCGCACACCCGCCGCCGCCAGCAGCCCCCGGTGGAAGTCCAGGCCGTACGCCTCCACGGCCAGCGGACCGCGCGGGAGCCCGCTGCCCGGGCCGAACAGAAGCCGCAGCGCATGGGCGAAGCCCGAACAGATCACGATGCGCTCGGGCTCGGTGCGCACGCCACGCGCGCGTGCCAGGTACTCGGTGAGTGCCTCCCGCAGCTCCCGGCGGCCGGCCGGGTCACCGGGACCGAACACCTCGTTGGGCGCCTGCTGGAGGGCCCGCCGGTAGGAGGCCAGCCAGGCCGCGCGCGGGAACGACGAGGCGTCCGGGGTGCCCTGCCGCAGGTCGTGCCGGGGGCCACGCGCGCGTGGCGGTGCCTTGACGGGCGTGCGCCGCGCCGGCCGCAGGGGTTCGGTCCGGTCGGCGACCCGCGTCCCCGATCCCTGCCGGGCGGTCAGCCAGCCCTCCGCGACGAGCTCCGCGTACGCGTCGGCCACCGTGTTGCGGGCGACGCCGAGGTCGGCGGCGAGCGAACGGTACGGCGGCAGCCGGGTGCCCGGCGGCAGGCGCCCGCCGCGCACGGCCTCGCGCAGCGCCCGGATCAGGGCGGCCCGCCGACCGCCCGGCCCGGACAGCTCCACGTGCAGGTCGGCGCCGATCCGCTCCGCGGAATTGACCCACGAATCCACCATGGAAATGCACCCTACAGGGGGTCTTTCCGGCCCGTAGGTTGAGGGACATGACAAACGGCATGACGACGAACGACGCGGGTACCGGTGTGGCGGCGGCGGAGGCCGGAACGCCCGGACGGTCCCGCCTCGACTTCGGGAAGACCGCGGGCAAGGCGTTCCGCGCCCTCATCGGCTTCGACGCCGCCGCCCGCGAGGGCCTCGACCCGGCGCTGGTCGAACTGATCCAGATCCGCGCCTCGCACCTCAACCACTGCGCCTACTGCCTCCACATGCACACGAGCGACGCCCGCAAGGCCGGCGAGAGCGAGGAGCGGCTGCACATGGTCGCCGTCTGGCGCGAGGCCCGCCACTTCTTCACCGAGAAGGAGCAGGCGGCCCTGGCCCTCACGGAGGCCGTCACGCTGGTGGCCGACGGCGGCGTCCCGGACGACGTCTACGCCGAGGCCGCCGCCCGCTTCGACGAGCGGGAGCTGGCCCAGGTGCTGGCCCTGATCTGCACGATCAACACCTGGAACCGGGTGGCCCTGGCGACGGGCAAGGTGGCCGGGACGGACGAGCGCCGCTGAAACGATCCGGCCCCGTGCCGTCCGGGACGCCACGTACGCGGGGGCCCTGTCCTGGACGTCCCGGGCTAGCTGCTCATCGGGCGGTCGTACGGGCCGATCGGCGCCGGCAGCCGTGAACTCCCCGTCAGATGGCGGTCGACGGCCGACGCCACCGCCCGCCCCTCGGCGATGGCCCACACGATCAGCGACTGCCCGCGCGCCGCGTCCCCCGCGGCGAACACGCCGGGGACGTTCGTCGCGAAGTCGCCGTCCCGCGCGATCGTGCCGCGCGGCTCCAGCATCAGCCCCAGCTGCTCGACGAGCCCGTCCTCCCGGTCGGGCCCGGAGAAGCCGAGGGCCAGCAGCACGAGGTCGGCGGGGAGTGCCCGCGCGGTGCCCTCCACCGGCCTGCGCCGCGCGTCGACCTCGACGAGGTGCAGCGACCGTACGTGCCCGGTTTCGTCGCCGGTGAAGCGGAGCGTGGACGCCGCGAACAGGCGTGCGTCCGCGTCCGCCGCCGGCGCGGACTCCAGATCGCGCGCCTCCTCGTGCGCCGCCGAGAGCCGGTAGATCTTCGGATACGTCGGCCAGGGGTCGGTGTCCTCGTCGCGCTCAGGGCCGGGCTGCGCGTAGATGTCCAGCTGGGTCACGGACGCGGCGCCCTCGCGCACCGCCGTGCCCAGACAGTCGGCGCCCGTGTCGCCGCCGCCGACGATGACGACGTGCTTTCCGGCGGCGGACATCGGGGACGACTCCAGATCCCCCTCGCCCACCCGGTTGGCCAGCGGCAGATACTCCATCGCTTGCTGTATGCCGGTCAACTCGCGCCCCGGCACGTGCAGTTCACGCCACTCGGTCGCCCCGGTGGCGATCACCACGGCGTCGTAGCGGACCCGCAGATCCGCGGCCATGACGTCCCGGCCGATGGTGGTCGAGGTGCGGAACTTCGTGCCCTCGGCCCGCATCTGCTCGATCCGCCGCTCCAGGTGGTGCTTCTCCATCTTGAAGGAGGGGATCCCGTACCGCATCAGTCCGCCGATCCGGTCGTCCTTCTCGTAGACGGCGACCGTGTGCCCGGCCCGGGTCAACTGCTGGGCCGCGGCCAGCCCGGTGGGCCCGGAACCGATCACCGCGACCGTCTTGCCGGACAGCCGGTCCGGGGGACGCGGCGGCGTGAGACCGTCAGCCCAGGCCCGGTCGGCGATGGCGGCCTCGACGTTCTTGATGGTGACGGCAGGCTGGTTGATGGCGAGGACACATCCCGCCTCGCACGGCGCCGGGCACAACCGGCCGGTGAACTCGGGGAAGTTGTTCGTCGCGTGCAGCCGGTCGCTCGCCGCCCGCCAGTCCTCCCGGGACACCAGGTCGTTCCACTCGGGGATCAGGTTGCCGAGCGGACAGGCCTCGTGGCAGAACGGGACGCCGCAGTCCATACAGCGGTCGGCCTGCTTGCTGACGATGGGCAGCAGCGCCCCGGGGACGTACACCTCGTCCCAGTCCCGCACCCGCTCCTCGACCGGCCGCCGGGGCCAGTCCTCGCGGGGCGTGGTCATGAATCCCTTGGGATCGGCCATGGGCGTCTTCCTCGCGTACGCGTACGACAGGCCGAGCGTCATCGGGCGGCACTCTTTCGGCCACGATACGTCGCGTCGGCCACCCACGCAGAGTGGCGGACAGCGCTTTCGGCAGGGGGCGTCCGGGGCCCTGCCGAACGTCCGTGTCCGGTCAGGCCAGAGCCAGGACGTACACGACCGCCGAGGCCGCGGACGCGACCGCGCGCACGTGGTTCCACCGCGTCCACTGACGCAGGTAGACCGGCCAGTAGGTGACGGCCTCCGGCGTGCCCGGTTCCAGCCTCGCGAGGGCCTCGTTGCGCGGCACGTTGGCCGCCACGGTCACCCCGAACGCACCGCACAGGTACAGCGCGCTGCCCAGCAGCAGGTGGACCGTCCCGTCGTCCGGCCACAGCACGAAGGTCACCACGGCGATCACCGCGCACACCGCCGCCGCACCGAGGAACAGGACCATGAACGCCGGTGTCAGCGCCGAGGAGTTGATCGCGTTCATCGCCGCGACGCCCTGCGCGGGCGGCAGTGCGGCGAGACCCCGCATCACCAGGACCGAGAAGGCACAGAAGACCCCGGCCATCAGCCCCGTGGTCACCGTGCCCACCATCGCGAGCACCTCATAGGGTCCATCGATCATGACAACGTCAACTCCCACCCGTAGTGCGGAGATCTTGCCCGGGTCCGTCCCTCACCTCAAGTGAAATCCTGTTCATGATCGGTGACCATGGCCGAAACGCGCGGGGACATGCGTGGACGTCCACACCAGGCTGCCGTCCGCGCTACCGAACCATCTCGTCCGTCCCGCCGTCTCCCTCCCGCCACATCCGTATCCGGGCCTCCACATCCGCCGCGATCCGCCGGCGCGCCTCGTGCCGGGGCACGCCGCTCATCAGCAGCCGGTCGTACGGCGTGTCCAGATGCCGTACGGACGCCACGACCGCCGAGACCACGGCCCCCTCGGACAACGCCCGTCCGGCGGCGCTGCGTCCCACCCGGCCGCTGCCCCGCAGGGAGGCGTGTGCGGCGATCCCGCGCGCCCGGTCTCCCGGGCAGCCGGGAAGCAGCCGCAGGATCTCCGCCGCGAACGTCTGCGCGAAGCGCTCGTCCTGTGCCGCCCGGCGCCGCGCGTCCCGGGTCCGGCGCCGCTGCCGTGCCTCCGCGTCCGCCAGGCACCGCTCCTCGGCCCGGGTGAGCGCCGCCTCCTCGACCAGGACGCCCTGGCGTTCGTAACGCCCCTTGCGCCGGTTGAAACGGACCACCACCGCCCACAGCCCGCTCTCCTCCCGCGACCTGCGGGTCAGTGCCGCGTCCCCGCGCGGCAGGAACACCAGGTGCCCGAGATCGGCGCAGTCGAGGCAGCGCGGCGCGGCGTCCTCCAGGACCAGCATCGGCAGCGGCCCGCGACGGCACCCGGCGCAGTGCTTCCGCCGGACCGGCTGGACGACGAGAAACCCGGTGCGGGGCGCGGAAGCGGAGGGGGCTGCGACTGCCATAGGGCCTTCATGCCCCCTGGTGGACGCCTCGGCACCTGGTCGCCGGCCCGTGGGCGGGCGGGACGTCGGACGACGGGCCCGGGCCGCACCGGGGCGAGGCGGCCGGTCCGGCGCCTGACGCATCATGGGCCGTGTGCGACTCGAAGCGATCACCTGGGAACGGCTCGGCGACCTCCTCGCCGAGCGGCTGCTCGACCTGAAGCCCGACGACGGCATCCGTTGGCCACGCATCGCCTTCGACGGCGCACCGGCGGCCCGTCCCGGAGAGCTCGCCCAGCGGGTCGCCGAGGCCCTGCGCACCCGCGGCCGCCCCTCCAGGGTCGTGGACACGCACGGCTTCCTGCGCCCCGCCTCCCTCCGCCTGGAGTACGGCCATCACGACGTGGACGCCTACTACGACGGCTGGTTCGACACCGGCGCCCTGTGGCGCGAGGTGTTCGATCCCCTCGAACCCGGCGGCGACGGACGGATCCTGCCCGATCTGCGGGACCCCGTCAGCGACCGCGCCACGCGCAGCCCCTACGTCCCGCTCCCGCCCGGCGGCTTCCTGCTGCTGCACGGCCCCTTTCTGCTGCGGCACTGGTTCCCCTTCGACCTGACCGTCCACGTCCTCCTGTCCCCGCCGGCCCTGCGCCGGCACACCCCCGAAGCCGACCACTGGACGCTGCCCGCCTTCGAGCGATACGTCCAGGAGACCGACCCGGCCGCCGCGGCCGACGTGCTCGTCCGCGCGGACGACCCCCGCCATCCGGCCTGGGGCGGCTGATCCCGAGCCGGGCGCCCCTGAGGTGCCGTGGGGCGGAGTGCCGTGGGGCGGAGTGCCGTGGGGCGGACTCGGCTCGGCGGGCCGGGCTCGGCGTGCCGCGCTCCGGGTGCGGGCGTCACGTCACGCGGCAAGAATGTAGGGCGCCGGGACTAGCGGTGCCCCTCCCCGCGCCGCGCCGGCCGTCCGGCACCGGGAGGTACCTGATGACCACCGCCGGAGACATCATGCACCGGGGCGCCCAGTGGATCCCCGCCCACGAGACCCTCGACCGCGCCGCCCAGTTGATGCGTGAACTGAACGTCGGCGCGCTGCCCATCAGCGACGAGAACGAGCGGCTCTGCGGGATCCTCACCGACCGGGACATCGTCGTCGGCTGCGTGGCCATGGGGCACGACCCCGCCAAGGTCACCGCCGGCGAGATGGCCCAGGGCACACCGCGCTGGATCGACGCGGGTGCCGACGTCGGCGAGGTGCTCCACGAGATGCAGGAACACCGGATCCGCCGGCTGCCCGTCATCGAGAACAAGCGCCTGGTGGGCATGATCAGCGAGGCTGACCTCGCCCGGCACCTGCCCGAGGAGCAGATCGCCACCTGGGCCGAGACCGTCTACGCCAGGTCCTGACCCCTGCGGCGGCAGCGGTTGCCGGGGCCGGAGCGGTCGTTCAGAGCCAGCCGTTGCGCCGGAAGCCGCGGTACAGGACCCAGCAGGCGACCGATATCACGCCGACGACCAGGGGGTAGCCGAACCTCCAGTGCAGCTCCGGCATGTGGTCGAAGTTCATGCCGTACACGCCGCAGACCATCGTCGGCACGGCGATCACCGCGGCCCAGGCCGTGATCTTCCGCATGTCCTCGTTCTGCGCGACCGTCACCTGCGCCAGGTGCGCCTGCAGGATCGAGTTGAGCAGCTCGTCGAAGGCGGCGATCTGCTCCGTCGCGCGCAGCAGGTGGTCGGAGACGTCCCGGAAGTAGGCCTGTATCTCCGGATCGATCACCCGGACCGGCCGGTCCGCGAGGTCCAGGAGCGGACGGCCGAGCGGTACCACCGCCCGCTTCAGCTCGAGGAGTTCCCGCTTGAGCTGGTAGATGCGACCCGGATCCGCCCGTGCGCCGTTCGCCGCGAAGACATCCGTCTCGACCTTGTCGATGTCCTCCTGCACGGAGTCGATGACATTGAGGTAGTCGTCCACCACATGGTCCGCGATCGCGTGCAGCACCGCGGACGGCCCCTTGGCCAGCTGAGTCGTGTCGGACTCCAGCTCCTCGCGCAGCGGGCCCAGCGACCCGTGCCGGCCGTGGCGCACCGTGATCACGAAGTCCTTGCCGACGAACATCATGATCTCGCCGGTGTTGACCACCTCGCTGGTCGCCGTGAGTTCCTCGTGCTCGACGTAGCAGACCGTCTTGAACACCGCGAACAAGGTCTCCCCGTAACGCTCGACCTTCGGCCGCTGATGGGCCTCGACGGCGTCCTCGACGGCCAGCGGATGCAGGTCGAAGAGCTCGGCGATGCCCGCGAACTCGTCGTTCGTCGGCTCGTGCAGGCCGAGCCACACGAAGCCGTGACCGTGCTTGCGCACCCGTTCCACCGTCTCGACCAGATCGCCGCCGCGCGGGGCGCGGACACCGTCCCGGTACGTCACGCAGTTCACCACCGAGGAACCCAACGGGGACCGCGCGGGGTGACTCAGGTCGACCCGCGGCCGTCGCCGGGCCAGCCGCGCCACCCTGCGCAGGCCGCCGACCCTTCCGAGGCCGGTGACCTTCCGCAGATTCCCCGCCATGGTCATCTGGGTCTCCTTGCGTGTATCTCCGCGGGCCGCGGTCCCGCGTCCTGGCGCGCCAGTCTGCCAGGCCCGCGTATGCCGAGGGTAAGCCTGTGGACAGGGCCGGTTCCGCTTTGTTCCCGCCTGTGGACGACGGATGCCCCGGCCCGTTCGCGCGACCGGTGCCCGCCCGTTCCCGGCACGGGTTCCCGGCGTCGCCGACCGCAGCCGGGCCGCGCTGTCCCGTTCCCCCGACCCGGCCGCGTCGACGACCTCCGGCGAACGGGACAACTGGGATGATCGGCGCATGACGCGATCCGACGGGTACCTCCTGGACAACCGGCAGCCCGAGGCGGGGGAACGCTTCGACGCCTTCGCCGCCCTCTTCGACGCCACGACGCTCCGCCACTTCGAGGCATTCGGGGTCGGACCCGGCTGGCGCTGCTGGGAGGCAGGCGCCGGCGGCACCTCCCTGGTGTCCTGGATGGCGAAGAAGGTCGGCCCGACAGGCAAGGTCCTCGCGACCGACATCGACACCTCCCGGCTGACGTCGGTCGCCCGCCCACCGGTCGAGGTGCGCGTCCACGACGTCGGCACCGAGGAACCGCCGATGGAGGGCTTCGACCTGGTGCACGCCCGGCTCGTGCTGGTCCATGTGCCGGACCGGGAGCGGGCGTTGCGATCGATGGTCAAGGCGCTGCGACCGGGCGGACGGCTCCTGATCGAGGACGCCGACCCCGCCCTCCAGCCACTGCTCTGCCCTGACGAACACGGCCCCGAACAGCAGCTGGCGAACCGCTTGCGGCACGGTTTCCGCAAGCTCCTGGCCGGCCGGGGCGCCGACCTCTCCTACGGTCGTAAGCTCCCGCGTCTGCTCCGCGAGGCCGGGCTGCGCCGGGTCGAGGCCGACGCCTATTTCCCCGTCACCTCACCCGCCTGCGCGGCCCTGGAGTCCGCGACGGTCCGCCAGATCCGCGGCGAACTCGTCGGAGCGGGCCTCGCGACCGACGAGGAAATCGACCGGCACCTGGCGAACGTCGCCTCCGGAAGCATGGATCTGGCCACGGCGCCGATGATCTCGGCGTGGGGACGCAAGGATTAGTGGCGTGAGCGGGTAGGCGGCGCCAGCGGCAGCAGGTGTCAGCAGGCAGCAGGCAGCAGGCAGCAGGCAGCAGGCAGCAGGTGTCAGCGGCAGCAGGTGTCAGCGGTCGGAGACGGCAGCGGTCGGCGGTGGCAGCGGTAGGAGGGGTGGAGCACGTCGGCGGTGGGGGCCCGCCAGGCGTGGTGCCCTCAGCCGGCGTGGGCGCGGTACGGCGTCGCCTCCGCGCCGTCGCCCCGCGCGGGGGGTCTGCCGCCCACCCGTTCCACCGCTCGGGCCCCCGCCCGGCACCCCTCGGCAGCCGCCGCCCCCGCATCGGCGCCCGCGAGCAGCGCGGCGAGGAAGGCTCCGGTGAAGGCGTCGCCGGCGCCCGTGGTGTCCAGGGGCGTCGCCGGAGCGGCGGGGACGCGGACGAGCACCCTGCCGTCACGGGCCACCAGCGCACCGTCGGCCCCCTCCTTGGACACCACCAGCGGGACCAGACGGCTCAGCGCGGCGGCGGCGCCCGCCCCGTCGAGCAGCCCGGTCAGCAGACAGGCCTCGGCACGGCTCGGCAGCAGCACGTCCACTCCCTCGACGAGGGACAGGAAGCGGTCGACGCCCAGGTCCACCAGGAAGCCCGCCGACGCCGGGTCGAGACTCACCGGCACTCCACGCGCGCGTGCCGCCGCCGACGCCGTGCCCACCAGCGCGCGCCCGGACTCCGAGAACAGCAGGTAGCCCGACAGGTGCAGCCGGCCGACCCCGTCCAGGAGAGCGTCCGACCAGTCGCCCGGGTCGAGCCGCAGGGACGCGCCGCTGTCGGTGAGGAACGTCCGCTCGGCCGCGGCACCGGTGTCGACCAGGCAGATCACCGTCCCGGTGGTCGCCTGCGGGTCGACGACGAGCCGCGGCCGCACCCCGCAAGCGGTCAGCTCCCGTTCGTGCCAGGCCGCCGACTCCGCGCCCACCCGGCCGAGGAGTCGTACGTCCGCGCACCCCCAATGCGCCGCCCAGCACGCCACGTTGGCGCCCGCCCCGCCCGGCAGGGTCCGGATCACGGAGGCCGTGTCCGTACCGGAGGCCAGCGGGCCCCGATGGCGGGCGACGACGTCCGTCACGACGTCCCCGACGACCAGCAGCGCCCCGCCTCCCGAGCCGCCGACCGTAAGAGCCCCGGGCGCCCTCCCGCCCGGCTCCGAGCGCGATCCCGGCCACGATCCCGATGCCGGCCCCGGCCCCGATGCCGGCTCGGAGCTGGCCCCCGTTCCCGGCTCCGGCCCGGATCCCGGTCCCGCATCCCGGATCGGCTCGCCGGGGTCGCCTGGACCGCCGTCCGTCCCGTCCGGCCGGGCGGTCATGCCTCGGCCCACGCCGTCGCGATCCGTGCCGCCAGCCGCACATTGCCGCGCACCGCCGCCAGATTGGCGCTCAGGGACGCGCCGTCGGTGTGCCGGACCAGGTAGTCGAGCAGGAACGGTGTGACGCCCTGACCGGTGACGCCGGCCTCCTCGCACGCGTGCAGCGCGTCGGCGAGCACACGCGCGTGCAGTTCGGGATCGAGCTGCTCCTCCTTGGGAACCGGGTTGGCGACGATCAGCGCGGACTCCGGGACGCCGAGCGCGTCCTGGGCCCGCATCACGTCGGCCACCTGCCCCGGGGTCCGCACCGTCCAGTCCACGGGATGCCCCGAGTCGGAGAGGTAGAACCCCGGGAAGCTCTCGGTGTCGTAGCCGGCGACGGCGACGCCCAGCGTCTCCAGCCGCTGAAGGGTCGCCGGCACGTCCAGGATCGACTTCACCCCCGCGCACACCACCGTGATCCGGGTGCTCGCCAGCAGCCCCAGGTCGGCCGACTCGTCCTGGGTGACCGTCCACTCCCGGTGCACCCCGCCGAGCCCGCCCGTCGCGAACACCCGCACCCCCGCGAGCGCCGCCAGCAGCGCCGTGGCCGAGACGGTGGTCGCCCCGCTCGCCCCCGAGGCCACGGCGAGCGGCAGGTCGCGATGGCCCAGCTTGCGGAAGCCGTCCTCGTTGGCGACCCGATCCAACTGCTCATTGTCCAGGCCCACATGGGGCCGCCCGTCCAGCACGGCGATCGTCGCCGGTACGGCGCCCTCCGCGCGTACGACCGCCTCCAGCTCCAGCGCCACCTGGAGGTTGCGCGGGCGGGGCAGCCCGTGCGAGATGATCGTGGACTCCAGGGCCACCACGGGTCGACGCGCGTCGACCGCGTCCCGCACCTCTTCCGACACCACCAGCACCACGCGCCCGCCTCCTGTCCGTCGGTCTCCCCTCATCTCTGGCGGGCGGCGCACCCGGCCAAACCCTTGCGGCCTGTGGAGCAGGACACCAGCCTGGGACGTATGACGGACAACACGACACGTCTCGACCATGTCGTCCTGTGGGTACGCGACCCGATCGCCGCCGCCGACTTCTACGAGAAGGCCGTCGGCCTGGAGCCCGTACGGCTCGCCGAGTTCGCCGCCGGAGAGGAACCGTTTCCCTCCGTACGGGTCAACGAGGAGGCACTCCTCGACCTCATGCCGTTGTCGATGGCCGAGCGGATGAGGATGCTCCCCGGATCCGCCGAGAGCGCGGGACACCCCGTGAACCACGTCTGCCTCGCCCTGCCGCGGGGCGACTTCGACACGCTGCTGGCCCGCCTGGAGGAGCGCGCCGTCCCCGTGTCCGACGTCTCGCAGGGCTCCTTCGGCGCCCGCGGCGAGGCCACGCGCAGCTTCTACTTCCGCGACCCGGACGGCAACGTCATCGAGGCACGACACTACGACTGACCCGGCCACCACTGACCCGGCTACCACTGACCCGACCGCCTTACCTACGACTGTCGTACGCCCGGCGGGCTGTCCTCCGCTGCCGTCCTGGACCTGTCTTCGTTCCCCTTCCCCTTCCCCTTCGCCTTCCTGTTCCCGGTCCGGGTGAACAGCACCAGGGCGGCCAGCGGGACGAGCAGACTCGCCGCGGCGGCGTTGAGCCAGGCATAGCTCGCCTGCGCGACGATCAGCCCGGCGATCGCTCCGCCGAACCCCGCCGAGGTGTTCATCGTGAGATCGGAGATCCCCTGGGCGGCGGCTCGCGCGGACTGCGGCACCGAGTCCGTCAGCAGCGCGGAACCCGACACGAGCCCGGCCGACCACCCCAGCCCGAGCACGAAGAGTCCGGCGGCGGTCTGCCCGTGACTGTCGCCCGCCGTCCCCGCCAGGAACATCGCGACGGCCAGCAGCCCGGCCGCGAGTCCCGCCACGGAGAGCCGTCCCACACGGTCCGCCAGGCGTCCCATCAGCGGCGCGAACGCGTACATGCCCGCGATGTGCCCGCTGATGACCAGCCCGATCAGGTCGATGCTCGCGCCGTGGTGCGTGAGGTCGAGCGGGGTCATCGACATGACCGAGACCATCGCCGTGTGCGACACGGCCACCGTCACGAGGGCGAGCCGCGCGCGGGGCGAGGCGGCGACGGCCGCCAGACCGGCACGCAGGGAACGGGCCTGCGGGGACCGCTCCTCCTGCGGCGCGAGCGCGCGGGCCGTCAGCAGCGGGTCGGGGCGCAGCAGGACGGCCACCAGGACCGCGGCCATGACGAAGATCCCGGCGGCCCACAGAAAGGGGCCCGCCGCCGGGGGTATGCCGAGTCCGGCGACGCTCCGGCCGGCGGGCGCGGCGATGTTCGGTCCCAGGACCGCGCCGATGGTGGTCGCCCACACCACGTTCGAGATGGCCCGGGCACGCCGCTGCGGCTCGGCCAGGTCGGCGGCGGCGAACCGCGCCTGGAGGTTCGCGGAGGACGCGGCGCCGAAGGCGGCCATGCCGCACAGCAGCAGCGGGTAGTTCCCGGCCCGCGCCGCCACCACGACGACACAGGCGCCCAGGGCACCCACCAGATAGGCCAGTACCAGCCCCGGCCGGCGCCCGCGCGCGGTCATCAGCGCGGCCATCGGCATGGACAGCACGGCCGTACCGGCGACGGTGGCGGTGGGCGCGAGTCCGGACAGCGCCTCGCTGCCGCTGACCTGCCGGGCCAGTACGGCGGACAGCGCGATGCCGGTGGCGACGCCGAGCCCGCCGAGGATCTGGCTCGCGACCAGCACCCCGGTCGTGCGGCGCCGCAGCGCGGGCAGGAGAGCGGCGTCGACGGGCGCGGCCGCGACGCGTTCGACGCCGGTCACGGCCCGCGCCGGACCGTCGCGCGGCCGTGGCGACGACCGGGGGATGTGGTCACCGGCGCAGTGTCCCCTCAGAACAGCGGCTCGGGTAGTACCCCTTCCAGCGCGAGCAGCTTCCGCTTGGTCTCCAGACCCCCTCCGAACCCGCCGATGCCGCCGTCGCTCTCCACCACCCGGTGGCAGGGCACGACGACCGGCAGCGGATTGGCGCCCATCGCCACTCCCACCGCCTGCGCCGCCAGCGGCTGTCCCACCCGCCTGGCGAGATCGCCGTAGCCCACGACCGCCCCGTAGGGGACGCCGGACTCGAGTTCGCGGAGCACCTGCCGGTTGAAGCCCGAGATCAGCGACCAGTCCAACGGCAGCTCGAAAGCCCGTCGCTCACCGGCGAAGTAGGCCTTCACCTGGCGTATCGCCTCGGCCAGCAGCGGGGAGTCGGGCGCCTCGACGGGCTCCGTGCCCAGTCGGGCCGCGAGCCGGCCGAGCGCCTGGCCGCGTACCGCGTCGGTGGCGTGGAACACGACGTTGAGCAGGCCCTCACCGGTCGCGGCCAGCAACAGCGGACCGATGTCGGTACCGACGACGGTCCACACGACCCGCTGCTCGTCCTGCCCATGGCTGTCCATGCGCCCACCGTACGGCCTGCCACCGACAACGCCCCGGGGCGTCGGCACCGCCCGCTCCCGCACCGGGCCCCGGGGCCGCCGGTGTCAGTACCCGTACAGGGCCCGCCGCACCACGTCGGGCCTGTTGGTGATCACGCCGTCGACGTCGTACGCGGCGACGGCCTCGGCGGTCGCGGGGTCGTCGACGGTCCAGGCGAAGACCTTCATCGGCTTGCCGTGCGGCCCGGTGAGCGCGTGCACGGCGGAGACGTACGCGGGGGAGAGGGCGGTGTACGACGGGTTGATCAGGTCGGCGAAGCCCGCGTACCGGGGCAGGTCCGAGACGGCCGGCATCCCGAGCAGACCGGTCCGCACCCCCGGCTTCAGGTCGTGGAGGGTTCGCAGGCTGTCGGCGCTGAAGCTCTGCACGATCAGCCGGTTCGTGAGGTGCCGCCGGTCCAGCCAGCCCTCGTTGCTCAGCACCTTGAGGGTCTGCTGCTCGATCCCCGGATAGAGCTCGGGGTTCTTGACCTCCAGGAGCAGCTTCTGGTGGTGATGCTCGACCCGCTCGACGTACTCCTTCAGCGTCGGCACCCGCGCGCCCGTGTACGCGGCGCCGAACCAGCCTCCCGCGTCGAGCAGGGCTATCTCGGCCGCCGTGAAGTCCCGCACCTTCCACGGGGCCCGGCCGGGAAAGACCTCCTCGGCGTCGGTCGTACGGCGGAGACTGTCGTCGTGGATCACCACGAGCTCGCCGTCCTTGGTGCGCTGGACGTCGTTCTCCACCCACAGGATGCCCAGCGAGGCCGCCTCGTCGACGGCGTCCAGGGTGTTCTCGGGGGCCTGGGCGGAGGCTCCCCGGTGGGCGATCACCGACGGCCGGAAGGCGCTGCCCGCCCGGGCGTCGTGAACGGGGAGCAGGAGGGCGACGGTGCCCAGGACCGCGGTGGTCGTGGCGGCAACTACGCGCGCGTGCATGCGTACTCCTCGCGTCGGGCCATCACATACAGCTCAACAGTGACAGCAGAGGGTCGACGCCGGGGGAGTACAGGATGACCACAGAATGAAAGGGGAACCCGGAGGCCGCTCACTGGTGCCGCACATGTGCGACAAGGGCGTGTTTCTTTGCCGGAAAATCGTTCGACCATTCCGGTGGGGGTCATACTCTCTCTCAGCCTTGACCGCGCTCAGCGGTCCCGGGGAGGGGCGAGTTTCAGAACATCGAGCAACAGGGCGAAGGGCTACCGCGCATGCAAGGCACGGTCGACGGTTTCAGCTACGGACTCGTCACACCGCTGGTGGCCTACCTCATGGCCTGCCTCGGCGGTGCTCTCGGTCTGCGCTGCACCACCAGAGCCCTGCTCGTCGCCCAGTCCTGGCGCCCTGGATGGCTGGCCCTCGGCTCGGCGGCGATCGGTTCCGGCATCTGGACCATGCACTTCATCGCGATGATCGGCTTCACGGTCGACGGCGCCCCGATCCACTACGACAAACCGATGACCTACGCGAGCCTGGGCGTCGCCATCGTCATGGTGGGCGTGGGGATCTTCATAGTCGGCTACCGGGGCGCGACCGGGACGGCGCTGTTCACCGGGGGCACCATCACCGGCCTGGGCATCGCGTCGATGCACTACCTGGGCATGGCCGGAATGCGCTTCAACGGGACCTTCGAGTACAACACGCTCACCGTCGCCACCTCCGTCGCCATCGCCATGGCGGCCGCCACCGCCGCCCTGTGGGCCGCGGGACAGGTCAGGGGCTTCCTGTGGAGCGTGGGCGCCAGCCTGGTCATGGGGCTGGCCGTGACCGGCATGCACTACACCGGGATGGCCGCCCTGAGCGTCCATCTGCACACGGGTGCCCCGACCGCGGGTGACTCTCCCGCCGCGCTCCTCGCGCCGATGCTGATCGGCCCCCTCGCCTTCCTGTGTCTCGCGGGCGTCGTCGTGATGTTCGACCCGCTGATGGTCATGGGCAAGCCCGACTGGACCCCCGCCGAGCACAAACCCGGCGTCCCGGCGCACCCGCCGGCCCCGCACCCGTCGCGCCGCTCCCAGCTCCGCAGCCGCCGGAAGGTGCCGCACCGCGAGTCCCGGACCCCGCAGAACCGCTGACTCCCGTACCCGCGCGACCCCGGGGGCCTGTCCCCCGCGAAACCGCTGATCGGGCCCCGTTGTCAGTGGGGGGTCGTACGGTGGATGACATGCGGCCCGTTTCCCACATCGAACGCACGGTGGCGCCTTTCGAGGTCGTCAGCCCCTACCAGCCCAGCGGCGACCAGCCGGCGGCCATCGCCGAGCTGGCCAAGCGCGTCCAGGCAGGTGAGAAGGACGTCGTTCTGCTCGGCGCGACCGGCACCGGAAAGTCCGCGACCACCGCGTGGATGATCGAGAAGCTCCAGCGCCCCACCCTGGTGATGGCGCCGAACAAGACCCTGGCCGCCCAGCTGGCGAACGAGTTCCGCGAACTGCTGCCGAACAACGCGGTCGAGTACTTTGTCTCGTACTACGACTACTACCAGCCCGAGGCGTACGTCCCGCAGTCGGACACCTACATCGAGAAGGACTCCTCGATCAACGAGGAGGTCGAGCGCCTGCGCCACTCCGCGACCAACTCGCTGCTCACCCGCCGTGACGTCGTCGTGGTCGCCTCGGTCTCCTGCATCTACGGCCTCGGCACCCCGCAGGAGTACGTGGACCGCATGGTCCCGCTCCGCGTCGGCGACGAGGTCGACCGGGACCAGCTGCTGCGCCGCTTCGTCGACATCCAGTACACGCGCAACGACCTGGCGTTCAGTCGCGGCACCTTCCGGGTGCGCGGCGACACCATCGAGATCTTCCCGGTCTACGAGGAGCTCGCCGTCCGCATCGAGATGTTCGGCGACGAGATCGAGGCCCTGTCCACACTGCACCCGCTCACCGGCGAGATCATCAGCGACGACCAGCAGCTGTACATCTTCCCGGCCACGCACTACGTGGCCGGCCCCGAACGCCTGGAGCGGGCCGCCAACGACATCGAGAAGGAGCTGGGCGAGCGCCTGGCCGACCTGGAGAAGCAGGGCAAGCTCCTGGAGGCCCAGCGGCTGCGCATGCGCACCACGTACGACCTGGAGATGCTCCGGCAGATCGGCTCCTGCTCCGGCGTCGAGAACTACTCGATGCACTTCGACGGCCGCTCGCCGGGCTCCCCGCCGAACACCCTGCTCGACTACTTCCCGGACGACTTCCTGCTCGTCATCGACGAGTCGCATGTCACCGTTCCGCAGATCGGCGCCATGTACGAGGGGGACGCCTCCCGTAAGCGCACCCTCGTCGACCACGGCTTCCGGCTGCCCTCCGCCCTGGACAACCGCCCGCTGAAGTGGGAGGAGTTCCAGGAGCGCATCGGGCAGACCGTCTACCTGTCGGCGACCCCCGGCAAGTACGAGCTCTCCCGCGGGGACGGCACCGTCGAGCAGATCATCCGTCCCACCGGCCTGATCGACCCGGAGGTCGTCGTCAAGCCGACCGAGGGCCAGATCGACGACCTGGTGCACGAGATCCGCACGCGCGTGGAGAAGGACGAGCGCGTCCTGGTCACCACGCTCACCAAGAAGATGGCCGAGGACCTCACGGCCTACTTCCTGGAGCTCGGCATCCAGGTGCGCTACCTGCACAGTGACGTCGACACGCTGCGCCGGATCGAGCTGCTGCGCGAGCTGCGCGCCGGCGAGTTCGACGTCCTGGTCGGCATCAACCTCCTGCGCGAGGGCCTCGACCTGCCCGAGGTGTCCCTGGTGGCGATCCTCGACGCCGACAAGGAGGGCTTCCTGCGCTCCGGCACCTCGCTGATCCAGACCATCGGCCGCGCGGCGCGCAACGTCTCCGGTCAGGTCCACATGTACGCCGACAAGATCACCCCGGGCATGGAACGGGCCATCGAGGAGACCAACCGCCGTCGGGAGAAGCAGGTCGCCTACAACACGGCGAACGGCATCGACCCGCAGCCGCTCCGCAAGAAGATCAACGACATCGTCGCCCAGATCTCCCGCGAGGAGGTCGACACGGAGCAGCTGCTCGGCTCGGGCTACCGCGCGAAGAAGGACGGGCGGGGAACCAAGGCCCCGGTGCCCTCCCTCGGCGGCAAGGCGGCCAAGGGCGCCAAGTCCGGGTCGGCCAAGGGCAGGTCCGAGGAGACGGTGCCGACGGACCGTCCCGCAGCTCAACTCGCCGAGCAGATCGAGGAGATGACGGAGCGCATGCG
Organism: Streptomyces sp. NBC_00016; assembly: GCF_045040885.1. Taxonomy (NCBI): domain Bacteria; kingdom Bacillati; phylum Actinomycetota; class Actinomycetes; order Kitasatosporales; family Streptomycetaceae; genus Streptomyces; species Streptomyces sp. NBC_00016. The sequence continues at coordinate 7,345,775 of NZ_CP108304.1, forward strand.
GGCCGCCGCCGCCGACCTCCAGTTCGAGGTCGCCGCCCGGATCCGCGACGAGGTCTCCGAAATGAAGAAGGAACTGCGCCAGATGAGGGAGGCGGGTCTGGCCTGACGGGCCCCTGCGGTTGCTGTGCCCCCGCCCCGCACGCCCTGTGTTGCAAGACCGACACAAAGTGCGGGCCTGGGTACGGCACTGTCAGTGCCTTTGCGTAGGGTTTCCGTCAACCGCGGGCTCGCGGCAACAGGGGACAGCTCGAGAGGGGAATCAGCGCGTGACCGTCAACATGACCAAGGGTCAGGCCATCAGTCTTCAGAAGCACGACGGGGGCAGCCTGACCGCGGTGCGCATGGGTCTCGGCTGGCAGGCGGCCCCGCGGCGCGGCCTGTTCGGCTCCCGGACGCGGGAGATCGACCTCGACGCCTCCGCCGTCCTGTTCGCCGACAAGCAGCCGGTCGACGTCGTCTTCTTCCGCCACCTGGTGAGTGACGACGGCTCGGTCCGTCACACCGGTGACAACCTCGTCGGCGGTGTCGGTCAGGGCGGCGACGACGAGGCGATCCTCGTCGACCTCGCGCGCGTGCCGGTCCACATCGACCAGATCATCTTCACGGTGAACTCCTTCACCGGCCAGACGTTCCAGGAAGTGCAGAACGCCTTCTGCCGTCTGGTCGACGAGACCAACGGCCAGGAGCTCGCGCGCTACACGCTGGCGGGCGGCGGCGCCTACACCGCGCAGATCATGGCGAAGGTGCACCGGGTGGGCGGGGGCTGGAACATGACGGCCCTCGGCGCTCCGGCCAACGGCCGCACCTTCCAGGACCTGATGCCCGCGATCCTGCCCGCGCTGTAGGGCGGAGAGCGGCACCGAGACAACATCACACGCGACGCAGGGGGACGACAGGCGATGACGGCCGAGCTGGTGCGGGGGCAGAACCACCCGCTCTCCCAGGTCCGCCTCGAGATCCGGGTCTCGGCCGGCAGGCCGGTCATGGCGGTTGCCACACTCGGTGACGAGAGCGGCAAGGTCCCCGGCGTCGAGTGGGTGGCCCACCCCGGCGTACCCACCCTGCCCGGCCTGGAGGTCTCCCGGCAGGCGGCCGCCGACCACCGTCTCGCGGTGGATCTGGACGCCGTGTCGGCGGCCGTGCACCGGGTCAGCGTGCTGCTCGCGCTGCCCACGGGCGTCGGCGGGCCGGTCAGCTTCGGCTCGGTCGCGGCCCCCTTCGTCGCGGTCACCGGCCTCGACGGCGCCGAGGTCGCCACCTACACCATCACCGGCCTGGACGCGGAGTCGGCGGTCGTCGCGCTGGAGCTGTACCGGCGGCAGGGCGCCTGGAAGGTGCGTGCCGTCGGCCAGGGCTATGCGGGCGGCCTCGCCGAACTCCTCACCGACCAGGGGCTGACGCAGGCGCAGCGACTCGCGGCCGGCATCAACGACGCCGTGGTCCAGGGCCTGGCCCGCTCGGTGCAGGCGCCGCCGCGTACCGCCGAAGGCGACCGCTCCCGGCAGGCGGCCGCGTCCGCCCTCGGCCCGGACCAGAGCGGCTCGCCGTACGGCACGCAGGGCACCCAGGGCGCCGCCGGCCCGTACGGGGCGACCCAGAACCCGCAGGGCCCCTCGGCCACGGGCTACCCGGCGGGCGCCGCTCCGGCGGATCCCGACGCCACCCAGCCGACGCCGACGACACCCACCGCCGGTGGCCCGATCGACTACAGCCATCCGCGTCGGCAGAACGCCGCTCCGCCCCCGCCTCCGCCCACCGCGCCCCCGGCCCGGCCCGGAGAGCCCGCCCGGCCCGTCGCGGGTGACGCGACCGGCTGGTCCATGGAGGAGCGGCTCTACAACCAGGTCTGGGGCATGTTCGAGGACCTGGCCCGCAGCACGGCCGCGTACCGCAGCGCCGTCGACTTCGCCGATACGCGGATGGAGAAGGAGCTGGACCAGGTCCTGTCCGACCCGCGCAGCAGGATGGGCGGCCAGGGCGACGCCGCCCGCGAGGCGGCCCAGGCCAAGCACATCCAGCTCGTCGACCAGGCCCGGGAGGCTCTGGACCGGGATCTCGTCCAGCTCGGCGCCGAGGCCGACGTGGTCGAACCGGCGCTGCCCGCGGCGTACGCGCGCTGGGACAACCCGGTCTGGCACGCCTACCGCGTCCCCATGGAGATGCCCATGGCCGTGCGCCTGGGCGACCTGCACCTTCCCGAGAGCGACCCGCTGCGCATCCCGATGCTGGTCAGGCTCCCGCTCGAGCGCGGCCTGTGGATCGACAGCGGGCGGTCGGGCCTGTCCGACGGGTCGTTCGCCGACTCCCACGAACTGCGCCGCCTCGCCATGGAGTCGGCCGTGGCGCACACGGCCCGGCTGCTGGCGGTGCATCCGGCGGACGAGTTCACCGTGCATGTCGTCGATCCGGCCGGTTCGGGCGCCCGGGAACTCGCGCCGCTGGTGCAGAGCGGCGTGCTCGCGGCCCCGCCCGCGGTCGGCGCGGCCGGAGTCGCGGCGGTCCTGGGCCGGCTCACCGAGCGGGTCGACCTGGTGCAGATGGCGGTGCGTGGCGGCATGGCCGACTCGCTGCCGCCCGGCTTCGACACGGCCCAGCAGCTCCTGGTCGTCAACGACTTCCCGCACGGCTTCGACGACCGTGCCGTGACCCAGCTGCGCTACCTCGCGGACGAGGGGCCCGGCGTCGGTGTCCACCTGATGATGGTGGCCGACCGGGAGGACGCCGACAGTTACGGTCCGTTGCTGGATCCGCTGTGGCGTGCGCTGCTGCGGCTGACGCCGGTGGCCGAGGATCACCTCGCCGACCCCTGGGTGGGGCACGCCTGGACGTACGAGCCGAGCCTGGTGCCGGCCGGCAGTCAGGTGCTCCAGCAGGTCCTCGCGCAGGTCGCGGCAGCTCGCGCCAAGTACTAGTAAAGTCCCCTGACCAGGGAACTTGGTCTTTCTTTTACCAATCGCTTTACCTTTTCTTGGTGCTTGGGGTACTGTTTTCCTCACGGAGGGGAGTACTCCCTGCTGCGGCGTACCCGTCAATACGGATCAGGCCTGATCCCGGGGCGTCGGCCCATCTCGGGTGGAAGAGACCTCCGGCAGCGCGACGACGCTGATCACCTGCCGTTACGTACTGTCGGAGGCGCAGTGAATGTTTCCCTGGCCCTATGGGTCCTGACCATCGTGGGCCTTGCCGCCCTCATCGCGGTCGACTTCTTCATCGGCCGTAAGCCGCACGACGTGTCGATCAAGGAAGCGGGGATCTGGACCGTCGTCTGGATCGCCCTGGCCGGGCTCTTCGGAGTCGGGCTGCTCGTCTTCAGCGGCGGTGAGCCGGCCGGCGAGTTCTTCGCGGGCTTCATCACCGAGAAGTCGCTCAGCGTCGACAACCTCTTCGTCTTCGTCCTGATCATGGCGAAGTTCGCGGTCCCGTCGCAGTACCAGCAGCGGGTCCTGCTCGTCGGTGTCCTCATAGCCCTGGTCCTGCGGGCGATCTTCATCGCCGCGGGCGCCGCGATCCTCGCCAGCTTCGCGTGGGTGTTCTACCTCTTCGGCGCCTTCCTGATCTGGACCGCCTGGAAGCTCATCCAGGAGGCCCGCGCCGACGAGGACGACGAGGAGTTCGAGGAGAACAAGCTGCTCAAGGCCGTGGAGAAGCGGTTCGGCGTGGCCGACCGCTATCACGGCACGAAGCTGTGGATCGAGCAGAACGGCAAGCGGGTCATGACCCCGATGCTGGTCGTGATGCTCGCGATCGGCACCACCGACGTGCTCTTCGCCCTCGACTCGATCCCCGCGATCTTCGGCCTGACGCAGGACCCGTACATCGTGTTCACCGCCAACGCGTTCGCGCTGATGGGCCTCCGGCAGCTGTACTTCCTCATCGGCGGCCTGCTGAGGAAGCTGGTCCACCTCAGCTACGGCCTGTCGGTCATCCTCGGATTCATCGGCGTCAAGCTGGTGCTGCACGCACTGCACGAGTCCGGGGTCCACGTCCCCGAGATCAGCATCCCGGTCTCGCTCGGCGTCATCTGCTCCGTTCTGATCGTCACCACGATCACCAGTCTGCTGGCTTCGAAGAAGCAGGCGGCGGCCGAGGCGGCGCGTGCGGAGAGCGAAGGCGCTCCGAAGGACAGCATCGAGGCCTGACCACGCAGGACGTAGGAACAACCACCCCCGGGAGCGGTGCGCGGCGCATTGCCGAGCACCGCTCCCGGTGCTTCTTTGGGAGCTGGGCGTTTCCATCCGGGGACGCCCGTTCCGGGTGGAGGCACCGTGGGCACATCGCAGAGGTTCGTCCAGATCCTCGAGTTCGAGACCGACCGCATCGACGAGATGCGGGCGCTGGCCGAGGAGGGGGACCAGCGCATCACGGGCCGGCCCGACGGCCCGACGCGCCGCCTAGTCCTCAAGGACCGCGATCAGCCGAACCGCTACCTCGTGGTGATCGAGTTCGACTCCCACGAGGAGGCCATGCGCAACAGCGAAGACCCGGAGACGGGCAAGTTCGCGGAGCGGATGGCCGCCCTGTGTACCCGGCCCCCGTCCTTCACCGACTGCGACGTCCAGGACACGACCGAGTTCAGGTGACGGCAGCCGCACCACCACCCGTCCTGCCCGCACGGGCGGGACGGGCCGCACGGGCGGGACGGGCCGGAATGCGGAGCCCCTACGGCTCTGCGACGATCGCTGCATGATCGCTCGGCTCAGGTCGGTCACGACCCGGTGGACAGCGCTCGTGCCGGCGCTGGCGGTCGTCCTGCTGGCCCTGACCTGGGGACACGACCTGCCCGGCGCGGTCGTCGTCGTGGTGACGCTGGTCCTCGCCGGATCGGTTCTGGCCGCCGTGCACCACGCGGAGGTCGTCGCCCACCGGGTCGGTGAACCCTTCGGATCCCTGGTCCTCGCGGTCGCCGTGACGATCATCGAGGTCGCCCTGATCGTCACCCTGATGGCGGACGGCGGGGACAAGAGCTCGACCCTGGCCCGGGACACGGTCTTCGCGGCCGTGATGATCACCTGCAACGGCATCGTCGGCCTCTCCCTCCTGGTCGCCTCGCTGCGCCACGGCACGGCGATCTTCAACCCGGAGGGCACCGGAGCGGCGCTCGCGACCGTCGCCACCCTGGCCACGCTCAGCCTCGTCCTGCCGACCTTCACCACCAGCAAACCGGGCCCGGAGTTCTCCGCCGTCCAGCTCACCTTCGCCGCCCTGTCCTCACTGGTCCTGTACGGCCTGTTCGTGACGACACAGACCATCCGGCACCGTGACTACTTCCTACCGGTCACCCGGCAGGGAGACGTGATCACCGCCGACGACCACGCCGGAGCCCCCACGGCCCGGACCGCCCGGATCAGCCTCGGGCTGCTCGGCCTGGCCCTGATCGGTGTGGTGGGCCTCGCCAAGGGCGTCTCGCCCACGATCGAGTCCGGAGTGGAGGCCGCCGGACTGCCCCAAGCGGTGGTCGGTGTGATCATCGCGCTGCTCGTACTGCTCCCCGAGACGATCGCCGCGCTGCGCTCCGCCCGCCGCGACCGGGTGCAGACCAGCCTCAACCTCGCGCTCGGCTCCGCGATGGCCAGCATCGGGCTCACCATCCCCGCGGTGGCCCTGGCCTCCCTCTGGCTCTCCGGGCCGCTCGTCCTCGGGCTCGGCCCCACCCATATGGTGCTGCTCGCGCTGACCGTCGTGGTCAGCTCGCTGACGGTGGTCCCGGGACGGGCCACGCCGTTGCAGGGCGGCGTCCACCTCGTGCTGTTCGCGGCCTACCTGGAGCTGGCGATCAATCCGTAGCCGGCCGCACGGCGGCCACCCGCACCGGCCGGGTCTCCGGCAGCAGCGCGAAGCAGCCCAGACTGAGCAGCGCGATCCCCGTCAGATAGGCGCCCACACCCCACGGGACCCGCCCCGAGCGCTCGGCGAGGGCGGTCGCCACGATCGGCGTGAGCGCACCCCCGAGGACCCCGCCCAGGTTGTAGCCGACCGCCGCACCGGTGCAGCGCACGCGCGGCGCGTAGAGCTCCGGCAGATACGCCGAGATCACCGCGAACATGGTGACGAAGGCGAGCAGCGCCCCCAGGAAGCCGAGGAACATCGGCAGCGGCTCGCCGGTCGAGAGCAGCGCGACCAGCGGGAACATCCACAGCGCGGCCGCCGCGCAGCCCACGAGGCACATCGGCCGGCGGCCGAAGCGGTCGCCGAGCATCGCCATCACGGGAGTCAGCGAACCCTTCACCACCACCGCGGCCATGATGCAGACCAGCATGACGGTACGGCTGACCCCGAGCCGTTCCGTCGCGTACGCCAGGGACCAGGTCGTCACGGCGTAGAAGATCGCGTAGCCGGCGGCGAGCGCGCCGGCGGTCAGCAGGACGAGCCGCCAGTGGTCGCGCACGACCTCCACGAGCGGCACCCGCGCGTGGTCGTCGATCTCCAGGAACCGGGGGCTCTCGGGCAGCGACGAGCGCAGCCACAGCCCGAGCACGGCCAGCACCCCGGCCGCCCAGAAGGGCACCCGCCACCCCCACTGCGCGAACTGCGCCTCCGTCAGCGTCACGGACAGGACCAGCACCACTCCGTTGGCGAGCACGAAGCCCACCGCGGGCCCCACTTGCGGGAAGCTCGACCACAGCCCGCGCCGCTCGGCGGGCGCGTGTTCCGCGGTCAGCAGCACCGCCCCACCCCACTCCCCGCCGAGCCCGAGCCCCTGGAGGAAGCGCAGGACGAGCAGCAACAGGGGAGCGGCCACCCCGATCGTGTCGTACGTCGGCACGCAGCCGACCGCGACCGTCGAGGCACCGGTCAGCAGCAGGGAGACGACCAGGACCGGCCGGCGTCCACGCCGGTCCCCGATGTGCCCGAACAGCACCGAGCCCAGCGGCCGCGCCACGAACCCCACGCCGAACGTCGCGAACGCGGCCAGTGTCCCCGCCAGCGGCGAGAACGTCGGGAAGAACAGCGGCCCCAGGACCAGCGCGGCAGCCGTCCCGTAGACGAAGAAGTCGTAGAACTCGATGGCCGTCCCGGCGAGCGAGGCGGCCGCGAGCCGCGGCATGGAGGGCGCCTTCACGGTGTGTACGTCGTGCATGCCGCGTCAACTACCCACAGTGATCGCGGGTTACGGGGGCGTGTGGGGGCGCGGACCGCCGCGAGGGGGGCTCAGTAGGTCACGGTGATGCGCCGCGCGGGACCGTCGACGCGGATCGTGCCGCCGTAGGGGATGACGAGTTGCGGGTCGGTGTGGCCGAAGTCCACGTCGAAGACGGCCAGGGTGTCGGGCGCGTACGCCCGCAGCGCGCGCTCCACCGCCGCGCGCTGCTCGGCCGCGTAACGGGCGCCTTCCTCCGGGCTGTTGGGGCGCTCGAAGGACCGGCTCTTGGCCCGGGCCATCAGCAGCGCGGGGAAGCGCCGCAGCAGACCGCGCTCGCCCATGTTGCGCAGGATCCGGAAGACCTCCGTGGCGCTCGGCAGTTCCTCCGACGTCTCCAGGATCAGCACCCCGCCGTCGTACACCGCCAGGTCGCGGGCGATCTCGCGGTCGGCCATCAGCAGCCAGGAGAGGATCTCCAGGTTGCCGCCCCAACTGCGCCCCTCCACCACGCGGTCGGCGTTGACCCAGCTCCAGCCGGCGCCGGGCCGGCTGTCGGGCTCCGACGCGAAGGTCGCCGGGTCGCCCCAGTCGCCGCCGAAGTCGTTCCACCGCTCGGCGGACCGCAGCTCGTAGGGGCCCGAGGTGAACAGCGCGGCGCGCAACGAGTCGGCGGTCAGCGGGTGCATGGCCCCGGGGCGTCCCAGCTCGCACATCACGCTCGCGCCGTGGTAGGCGACGACGCCGGAGTTGTACAGGAACGCCAGCAGGTTGGTGTTGTCGCTCCACCCGAAGAACGGCTTCGGGTCGGCGCGCAGCAACTCCCGGTCCAGCAGCGGCAGTACGGTGATCTGGTCCTCGCCGCCGATCGACGCGACGACCGCCCGAACGCCCGGGTCGGCGAACGCGGCGTGGATGTCGTCGGCGCGCTCCTGCGGCGTCGCCCCCATCCTGCGCGTCGTCGGGTATTCGACGGGCTCCAGAGCGAACTCCTCGCGCAGCCGCTGCACGCCCAGCTCGTAGGGGCGCGGGAAGAGCCCGGGCAGGCCCGCGGAGGGCGAGATGACGGCTATGCGGTCGCCGGGCGACGGCTTCGGGGGATACGAGGGCGCGGTCATGGCGCGAGGGTACGGCCTGCTGCCCTGCGGTTTCACCGTGATAAACCGGTGTGAGCGGTGGCCTTGGACGGGCCGCCCACGAACGGACCGGAGGAACCGTGCCCCGCAGCCTGGCCAACGCCCCGATCATGATCCTGAACGGCCCCAACCTGAACCTCCTGGGCCAGCGGCAGCCGGAGATCTACGGTTCCGACACGCTCGCCGACGTCGAGGCGCTGTGCGTCAGGGCGGCAGCCGCGCACGGCGGCACCGTGGACTTCCGGCAGTCCAACCACGAGGGGCAGCTCGTCGACTGGATCCACGAGGCGCGGCTGAACCACTGCGGCATCGTGATCAACCCGGGCGCCTACTCGCACACGTCGGTCGCGATCCTGGACGCCCTCAACACCTGTGACGGCCTGCCGGTGCTGGAGGTCCACATCTCCAACATCCACCAGCGCGAGTCCTTCCGGCACCACAGTTACGTCTCGCTGCGCGCCGACGGCGTCATCGCGGGCTGCGGGGTGCAGGGATACGTGTTCGGCGTGGAGCGTGTGGCCGCGCTGGCGGGGGCGGGCAAGGCGGACGCGTAAGCATCGCCCTCCAGGCCGTAGCCCCTTACCGCGCCCCTCAGAGGCGGCCCGCCTCCACGATCCGCCGCAGGAAGCGCCGTGTGCGCTCCTGCTGCGGGTCCCCGAAGAGCTGCTCGGCGGTGCCCCGTTCCAGCACGACGCCTCCGTCCAGGAAACAGACCTGGTCGGCGACCTCGCGCGCGAAGCCCATCTCGTGGGTGGCGAGCACCATGGTCATGCCGTCGGCCTTCAGGTCGCGGACGACGTTCAGGACCTCGCCCACCAGCTCGGGGTCGAGGGCCGCCGTGATCTCGTCGAGCAGCAGCAGCCGGGGACGCACGGCCAGCGCGCGCACGATCGCGACCCGCTGCTGCTGGCCACCGCTGAGCCGGTCGGGATACTCGCCGGCCTTACCGGCCAGCCCGAGCCGCTCCAGGAGCTCCCCGGCGTGCTTCTCGGCCTGCGCGCGGGCGACGCCGTGCACCCGGCGCGGGGCGAGCGTGATGTTCTCCAGCACCGTCATGTGCGGGAACAGGTTGTACGCCTGGAAGACCACGCCGATCCGGCGCCGCACCGCGTCCTGGTCGACGCGCGGGTCGGTGATCTCCTCGTCGTCCAGCCAGATCGCGCCGTCGTCGATGTCCTCCAGCAGGTTGGCGCAGCGCAGCAGTGTGGACTTGCCGGAGCCGGAGGCGCCGATCAGCGCGGTCACCGTGTGCGGGGCGACCTCCAGGTCCACGTCCCGCAGGACGACGGACCCGCCGAAGGTCTTGCGGACGGACTCCATCCGGAGCACCGGAGCCGGTGGTACCGGAGTCCGTGGCGCCGGAGTCTGCGGTGCCGGAGCGTCGCTCATGTCGTTCCTCCCTGGGCCCGCTGACGGTCCATCCGGGCCGTCACCCAGTCCGTGAAGCGGGTCATCGGGATGGTCAGGGCCACGAAGACCAGTCCCGCGACGATGTACGGCGTGTAGTTCAGGCTGCGGCCCACGATGATGTCCGCCGCGCGGACGGCGTCGATCGCGCCGCCGATCGAGACGAGACCGGTGTCCTTCTGGAGCGACACCAGGTCGTTCAGCAGCGGCGGCACCTGGCGGCGCACGGCCTGGGGGAGGACGACGTGGCGCAGCGCCTGCCGGTTGTTCAGGCCCAGCGAGCGGGCCGCGGCGCGTTGGGAGGGGTGCACGGACTCGATGCCCGCGCGGAACACCTCGGCGACGTACGCCGAGTACGTCAGTGTCAGTGCCGTGCCGCCCAGCAGCACGGGGTCGACGGTCACGCCCTGCAGCCGCAGTGCCGGGACGCCCAGCACCACGATCATCAGGTTGATGATCAGCGGCAGACCGCGGAAGAAGTCCGTGTACGCCGCCGCCAGCGCCCGCAGCGGGAAGAACACCGGCCCGCGCAGGGTGCGGGCCACGGCGATGAGCATGCCGAGGACGAGCACGGCGGCGCCGCAGACCAGCAGCAGTCTGACGTTCAGCCAGAGTCCTTCGAGGACCTTGGGGAACGCCTCGCGCGCGTACTGCCCGTCGAAGAAGGTCTCCCTGGCGCGCGGCCAGCCGGGCGCGCCGACGACGACCAGGTAGAGGACGGCACCCGTGACCAGGGTCGACAGCGCGGCGATCGCGGTGGCGCGGCGGGCACGCGTGCGCCGGTAGCGCTCGCGCTCCAGCCGCCGCTGTGAAGGGACGTAGCCGTCGTCGGGGGCGCCCTTGGCGCCCCCGGACCTGCCGTCCTCGCCGTCCGCCTCGTCCACGTTGTCCGCGTCGTCCGCGCCTTCCCGGCCGGACTCGTCCTCGGTGACCGTCACTTGAGCACCGGCGCGTCGACGGCGTCGGAGAGCCACTGCTGCTCGATCTTCGCCAGGGTGCCGTTCTCGCGGAGCGCGTCGACGGCGCCGGTCACGCAGGAGGTGAGCGCGCTGCCCTTGTCGAGCACCAGCCCGAACTGCTCCGGTGTGCCGCCCTGGTTCTCGAACTGGCCGACGATCTCGGCGTCCGTGACCTCGGCGGCCGTGATGTAGAAGGCGGTCGGCAGGTCGGTGACGATGGCGTCGACCTGGCCGTTCTTCAGCGCGGACTTGGCCTGGTCGTTCTTGGCGTAGACGGCCGCGTCCCGGGTCGGCTTCACCACGTCGTCGATGTAGTCGAGGCTGGTCGTGCCGACCTGGGCACCCAGCTTGAGGCCCTTGAGGTCCGCGACGCTCGTCGCCTCGGCGGCCTTCGTGCCCTTCAGGGCGATGACGGCCTGGCGCACGTCGTAGTAGCCGGACGAGAAGTCCACGGCCTTCTTGCGCTCGTCGCTGATCGACACCTGGTTGATGTCGAAGTCGAAGGTCTTCTCGCCCGGCGCGTAGGCCTTGTTGAACGGCACGCTCTGCCAGACCACGGCGCTCTTGTCGTAGCCGAGCTGCTCCGCGACGGCGTACGCCACCGCCGACTCGAAGCCCTTGCCGTTGGCCGGCTTGTCGTCCTTGAACCACGGCTCGTACGCGGGCTCGTCGGTCGCGATCGTCAGCTTGCCGGAGGTCTCGGTGGCCAGTTCACCCTTGGCGCAGGTGTCCGCGCTCGAACCGGAGGGCGACGACGCCGCCTTGTCCTCCGGCTGCGGGGCACAGCCGACAGCGGTCGCGAGGAGGGCCACGGTGGCGCCGGCGACGGCGCGGCGCAGTACACGAGGGGCGAGGTGCATGGCGGGAGAGTGGCAGCGAAAACCCCGGTTTGTCGAGGTCACACCATGACCTGTCCGCATACTGGGAACGGGTGTTGCGTTCTCGTGAACAGGCTCGGCGGACCCGCCTGGGCCGCCGGCCGAGGGCGGGGATCGTAGACCGGCGGCCCGATCCGCGCCGGAGCCGTCATCCCGCGCGGAACTGACACCAGTTGACCGCGCAACCACGAGTGCGGGGAGCGCGCGTGGGGGACCGGCGCGTGCGCGCGATTCACACGGGGCGCGCGTTCGGCAACGCGCGCCCTCTGTCGTGCGGACTCACCACCCGCGCGCGTGCCACTCCGGAAGGTGCGGCCGCTCCGCGCCCAGCGTCGTGTCGTTGCCGTGCCCCGGATAGACCCAGGTCTCGTCCGGCAGCGCATCGAAGATCTTCGTCTCGACGTCGCGGATGAGACGGGCGAACGCCTCGGGGTCCTTACGGGTGTTGCCCACGCCGCCGGGGAAGAGGCAGTCGCCGGTGAACACATGGGGGTGGCCGTGCGGGTCGTCGTAGACCAGGGCGATCGAGCCGGGCGTGTGCCCCACCAGATGGCGCGCGGTGAGCTCGACGTTCCCCACCCGGATGACGTCACCGTCGTCGACCGGGACGTCGGTCGCCACGGGGATGCCCTCGGCGTCCTCCCGGCCGGCGTAGGTACGCGCGTGCGTGGCCGCCACGACCTCGGCGAGTGCCTGCCAGTGGTCGCCGTGCTGGTGCGTGGTGACGACGGACGCGATGCCGTCGTCGCCGATCGTGCCGAGCAGGGCGTGCGCGTCGTTGGCCGCGTCGATCAGCAACTGCTCGTCCGTGGCCCGGCAGCGCAGCAGATAGGCGTTGTTGTTCATCGGGCCGACCGCGATCTTGGTGATCATCAGGTCCTTGAGCTCGTGCACGTCCGCCGGTCCGCCGACCGTCACCTCACCGCTGTACGTCATGACGGCAGCCTATAGCGGCGGAAGGGCCGGCAGCGGCCCGCCGTCCGCCGTCAGTCCGGAACCGTCGCGACGCCCGGCGAGCCAGCCCAGGAGGTCCGCGGGGGTGCCGGTGACGGTCACCTCGGGCCGCTCGGCCGCGCGGCCCGTGAGCCACGCGCGCGTGCCGTCCGTCAGGCGCGTCGGCGGCACGTCGGGACGCCCGGTGAACCGCTCCGCGAGGAACTCGATCTCCCGCGGGGTGAACTCCTCCGGCAGGTCCTCCAGCTCGTAGCCGATGCCGAGGTCCACGGAGTGCAGCTCCACCTCCACCCACCGCCGGAACGGCACGCGGGCCGCCGCGTCGACGACCCCGTTGCGCAGCTCCACCGTGCGTGACCAGTCCGCCGGCACGGCCCCCGTCGCCTGGAAGCGGGCCGCGCTCTCCTGGACGTCCGTGATCTGGACGTCCAGGGAGCGCGGGGAGTCCCGCTCGATGTCGGCGTCGCGGACGAATGCGTCGGCGTACATGGGACGGCCCTCGAGGACGTTCGTGAGGGCGTCCGCGTTGCGGGCGATGTGAGCCAGGACATGTCCGCGGCTCCAGCCGGGCAGGCGTGACGGCTCGGCCGCCGACGCGTTGTCCAGTTCGGCGACTGCGGTGAGGAGCCGCTCGGTCGCTTCGCGTACAGACTCCAGGTCATGAGCGTGATCAATCATGGTGCTGACCCTAGCCTCGCCACCTCTTCGGGTGAAGGTGGTCGACCGAGCCCGCAAATCGAATGCACGTGCTATATGGTCGGTGGCGGCGTCGGGCATGCTGGAAGGCCGGGGATTGTTGTGAACCGGTGAATCCCGACCGGCGTTGTCAGTGGCTCGCCCTAGTCTGAGAAAGACGGGGGCCCCGCCCCTGTCACTTCTCTCAAGAAAGGTGCGGACCGGCGTGGCCGACCGTCTCATCGTCCGTGGCGCGCGCGAGCACAACCTCAAGAATGTCTCGCTCGATCTGCCACGCGACTCGCTCATCGTCTTCACGGGCCTGTCGGGGTCGGGCAAGTCCTCGCTGGCCTTCGACACCATCTTCGCCGAGGGCCAGCGGCGCTACGTCGAGTCCCTCTCCTCGTACGCCCGGCAGTTCCTCGGCCAGATGGACAAGCCGGACGTCGACTTCATCGAGGGCCTCTCCCCGGCTGTCTCCATCGACCAGAAGTCGACCTCGCGCAACCCGCGCTCCACGGTCGGCACCATCACCGAGGTCTACGACTACCTGCGCCTGCTCTTCGCGCGCATCGGCAAGCCGCACTGCCCCGAGTGCTCCCGGCCGATCACGCGCCAGTCGCCGCAGGCCATCGTCGACCGGGTCCTGGAGCTGCCCGAGGGAAGCCGCTTCCAGGTGCTGTCGCCGCTGGTGCGCGAGCGCAAGGGAGAGTTCGTCGACCTCTTCGCCGACCTCCAGACCAAGGGCTACTCCCGCGCGCGGGTCGACGGCGAGACGATCCAGCTGTCCAGCCCGCCCACGCTGAAGAAGCAGGAGAAGCACACCATCGAGGTGGTCATCGACCGCCTCACGGTGAAGGAGTCCGCCAAGCGCCGGCTCACCGACTCGGTGGAGACCGCGCTCGGCCTCGCCGGCGGCATGGTCGTGCTCGACTTCGTCGACCTCCCCGAGGACGACCCCGAGCGCGAGCGCATGTACTCGGAGCACCTGTACTGCCCGTACGACGACCTGTCCTTCGAGGAGCTGGAGCCCCGCTCCTTCTCCTTCAACTCGCCCTTCGGCGCCTGCCCCGAGTGCTCCGGCATCGGCACGCGCATGGAGGTCGACCCCGAGCTGATCGTCCCGGACGAGGACAAGTCCCTCGACGAGGGTGCCATCCACCCCTGGTCGCACGGCCACACCAAGGACTACTTCGGCCGGCTGATCGGCGCCCTCGCGGACGCCCTCGGCTTCCGCACCGACATCCCCTTCGCTGGCCTGCCGCTGCGCGCCAGGAAGGCCCTGCTGCACGGCCACAAGACGCAGATCGAGGTCCGCTACCGCAACAGGTACGGGCGAGAGCGCGTCTACACGACCCCCTTCGAGGGCGCCCTCCCGTTCGTGAAGCGGCGGCACGGCGAGGCCGAGAGCGACGCCAGCCGGGAGCGCTTCGAGGGCTATATGCGCGAGGTGCCCTGTCCCACCTGTGAGGGCACGCGCCTCAAGCCGCTCGTCCTGGCGGTCACGGTCATGGAGAAGTCCATCGCCGAGGTCTCCGGGATGTCCATCAGCGACTGCGCGGACTTCCTGGGCGAGCTGAAGCTCGACGCCCGCGACAAGAAGATCGCCGAGCGGGTCCTGAAGGAGGTCAACGAGCGGCTGCGGTTCCTCGTCGACGTCGGTCTGGACTACCTCTCGCTCAACCGCGCGGCCGGCACGCTCTCCGGCGGCGAGGCCCAGCGCATCCGCCTGGCCACCCAGATCGGCTCCGGCCTCGTCGGCGTCCTGTACGTCCTCGACGAGCCGTCCATCGGCCTGCACCAGCGTGACAACCACCGGCTGATCGAGACCCTGGTCCGGCTGCGGGACATGGGCAACACGCTGATCGTCGTCGAGCACGACGAGGACACCATCAAGGTCGCCGACTGGATCGTCGACATCGGTCCCGGCGCAGGCGAGCACGGCGGCAAGGTCGTGCACAGCGGCGGCCTGAAGGAACTGCTCGCCAACACCGAGTCGATGACCGGGCAGTACCTGTCCGGCAAGAAGGCGATCCCGGTGCCCGACATCCGGCGCCCGCAGGACCCGTCCCGCCGGCTCACCGTCCACGGCGCCCGCGAGAACAACCTCCAGGACATCGACGTGTCCTTCCCGCTGGGCTTGTTCACCGCGGTCACCGGCGTCTCCGGCTCCGGCAAGTCGACGCTGGTCAACGACATCCTGTACACGCACCTGGCCCGTGAACTGAACGGCGCGAGGAGCGTGCCGGGGCGGCACACGCGCGTGGACGGCGACGACCTCGTCGACAAGGTCGTGCACGTCGACCAGTCGCCCATCGGCCGCACCCCGCGGTCCAACCCGGCCACGTACACCGGTGTCTTCGACCACGTCCGCAAGCTGTTCGCGGAGACCACCGAGGCGAAGGTCCGCGGCTATCTGCCGGGCCGCTTCTCCTTCAACGTCAAGGGCGGCCGCTGCGAGAACTGCGCGGGCGACGGCACGATCAAGATCGAGATGAACTTCCTCCCGGACGTCTACGTCCCGTGCGAGGTCTGCCACGGCGCCCGCTACAACCGGGAGACGCTGGAGGTCCACTACAAGGGCAAGTCCATCGCCGACGTCCTGAACATGCCCATCGAGGAGGCGACGGAGTTCTTCGAGGCCGTCCCCGCGATCGCCCGCCACCTCAACACCCTGAAGGACGTCGGCCTCGGCTACGTCCGGCTCGGGCAGGCCGCGACCACCCTGTCCGGCGGCGAGGCCCAGCGGGTGAAGCTCGCCAGCGAGCTTCAGAAGCGCTCCACCGGCCGCACGGTCTACGTCCTGGACGAGCCGACCACGGGTCTGCACTTCGAGGACATCAGCAAGCTGCTGAAGGTGCTCGCCGGCCTGGTCGACAAGGGCAACACGGTCATCGTCATCGAGCACAACCTCGACGTGATCAAGACCGCCGACTGGGTCGTCGACATGGGTCCCGAGGGCGGCGCCGGCGGTGGCCTCGTCATCGCCGAGGGCACCCCGGAGGAGATCGCCGCGGTGTCGACCAGCCACACCGGCAAGTTCCTGCGGGAGGTACTCGGCGCCGACCGGATCAGCGACGCGGCTCCGGTGAAGGCCCCGCGCAAGACGGCGGCGAAGAAGACGGTCGCGGCGAAGACGACCGCGCGCAAGACCGCGACCGCCAGGACGACGACCGCCAAGGCGGCCACGGCCAGGACGACCGCCGTGAACAACACGGCGGCCAAGAAGGCCGCCGGGGCGACCACGAAGGCGACCCCCGCGAAGAAGACCGCACGGGCCCGCAAGGCCTGACCCGACACGGGCCGCGCGGCCCGCTCCAGACCCGGGCCGACAGGCCCGGCGAGCCGGTGAAAGGGACGGCGCCCCGCGGGAACTCCCCGCGAGGCGCCGTCCGTCGTTCCACCGGCTGTTCGGCAGGCCTACGACGAGTCCGGGAAGCCGCCCAGTTCGGAGGCGTACGGCGGTTCCGCGCCGGCCCGGGAGCAGGTGATCGCCGCCGCGCGGGCGGCGAACCGCAGCAACTGCTCCCACCCGTCGGCGCCCAGGTCCGCGAGGCCGGCCGGGGACAGGGCGTCCCGCGCCGAAAGGCCGTGCAGCAGAGCCGCGTTCACGGTGTCCCCGGCGCCGATGGTGTCCACGACGTCCACCCGCTCGCCCGGCACCGCGTACACGGCCCCGCCCTGCGTGAAGGCGGTCAGCCCGTCGCCGCCCTGGGTGATCACGACGGCCGAGGGACCGGCGGACAGCCACTCGCGCGGGGTGCCGCCCAGCCACGCGGCGTCCTCCTCGGAGAGCTTGAGCAGGGACACCGAGGGCAGCCAGCTCTTGAAGCGGGCCCGGTAGGCGTCGGCGTCGGGGATCAGCCCGGCCCGGATGTTCGGGTCGAGCGCCGTGAAGAGTCCCTGCGCCGCGGCGGTCCGCATCAGCTCCTCGTACGCGCTCGCACCCGGTTCGAGGATCAGCGAGCAGGTGCCGAAGGACACCGCGCGCGTGCCCGCGGGCAGGGCGGCCGGGGCCGTGAACAGGCGGTCGGCGGTGCCGTCGACGTAGAAGGAGTAGGCGGCCGAACCGTTCCCGTCGAGGGTGGCGACCGCGAGCGTGGTCGGCTCCGTGCCGCGCTGCACCGCGGACACGTCCACGCCCGAGTCCCGCAGCTCGGCGAGCAGCGCCTCGCCGAAGGCGTCCTGCGAGGTGCGGGAACAGAAGGCCGTGGGGGAGCCCAGGCGGCCGAGGGCGACGGCCGTGTTGTAGGGGCCGCCGCCGAGCGCCGGCTGGAGACCGGCGAGGGCACCCGCGCCCTGCGGTACCAGGTCGATCAGTGCCTCACCGGCGACGACGATCACGGGGCGGTTCCTCTCTCTGGCTGTCTGCGGCCGCTCGGACCGTGCCCGCGGGGCGGGGCAGCCGCGCGGGTGCGACGGACGCAGGAGCAGGTGAGCCGCAGGCCGGGAAGCTACCCCATTGCGGCGCCGCGCGGAAAGCCTGCGCCCTTCACTCCCAGTCCCAGCCGATGCCGACCATGCCCGACCGCACCCGAGGCTCGACCAGGTGCACCGAACGGTGCCGGCCGCTGAGCGGCAGCTCCTGGCGGCCGCCGCGCGGGGCCGCCGCCGAGTGCTGGGTGAACCGGTGGCAGCGCACGGGCACGGCGTTCTCGGCGAAGCGGATCTGGAGGGCGTACTGGCCGCCCGCCGCGCCGAAGCCGCGGACGTACTCACGGGAGACGTCGGCGGTGCCGTCCTCGACGGCGTAGCGGAAGAGGAAGGTGTCGCCGGTCCTCAGCCGGGTGTCGAAGTGGAGTTCCGCCACGAGCACGCCGGTGTCGTGGTGGCTGCGGACCCGGCCGGCCCGGCAGTTCTCCAGGGCGTGCACCGTCATCCGTTCCGGTGAGCAGCCGGGGTCGCCGTGATGGACGGCCACGAAGCGGTCGACGCCGTCGCGGTGCGCGCGCACGATGTGCTGCGACTCGCGTCCCTGCAGCTCACGGCGCGACCCGATGCGGACCCGTTCATGGTGGCCCAGGATGTGCAGCCCCCCGTCGACGGGGCACTCCAGTTCGCCGAGCAGCTGTTCGAGAATGCCGGAGGCCTCCAGCAGCGAGCGGTAGGAGCGGCCCGCGGACTGCCCGGTCGCCGCGCCGGCGTCCCCGCCGTCGGGCTCCGCGAGCAGCCGGATCAGCGACTCGTCCGGCAGGTGCAGGATCTCCTCCAGCGCACGCACGGCGCGCAGCGACTCGGGGCGCTGCGGCCGCCGGGCGCCCTGCTGCCAGTAGCTCAGACTGGTCACGCCCACCTTCACCCCGTACCGCGACAGATGGTGCTGGACGCGTTGCAGGGGCAGGCCACGGGCGGCGATCGCGGCACGCAGCGCCACATGGAAAGGACCGCCTCGCAGGGCCGTGTCCAGTTCCGCGGAGGCGGCGTCGACGGCGGCGTCCGCGTGCTGTGTGGCGTGCGGCATGCAGGGGCCTCTCTGTGAATGCTCACGACGGCTGGTCGGACCGTTCGTGCGGGTGGTCGGGGCCTTTTCCGGCGTCGCCGGAACTCCTTCACATCCGTAGGGCGGCCCTCAGGGCCCGAGTCCCCCCGCATTGAAGCGTGTTGACCAAGTCCCGACAACACCTGATGCCCGAGTGGCACATGCGTGTGGCCGAGTCGATGCCTCCGGGTCCCGCCCTCGGCACCCCGCTTGTCCACAGGCCCTTCGGACACCCGGCCGTCGTCCACAGCCCGCCGGAGTGTCACCCCGCGCCAGTAGGGTGTGAGACATGGCCGACCCCTCCAGTTACCGCCCCAAGCCGGGACAGATCCCGGACTCCCCCGGGGTGTACCGATTCCGCGACGAGCACCGCCGGGTGATCTACGTCGGAAAGGCGAAGAGCCTGCGTCAGCGCCTGGCGAACTACTTCCAGGACCTGTCCGGCCTTCACCCGCGCACCCGCACGATGGTCACCACGGCCGCGTCGGTGGAGTGGACGGTGGTGTCCACGGAGGTCGAGGCGCTCCAGCTGGAGTACTCCTGGATCAAGGAGTACGACCCCCGGTTCAACGTCAAGTACCGCGACGACAAGAGCTATCCCTACCTCGCGGTGACGATGAACGAGGAGTTCCCGCGCGTCCAGGTGATGCGCGGCCACAAGAAGAAGGGCGTCAGGTATTTCGGACCGTACGCGCACGCGTGGGCGATCCGGGACACCGTCGACCTGCTCCTGCGGGTCTTCCCCGTGCGCACCTGCTCCGCCGGCGTCTTCAAGAACGCCGCCCGCACCGGCCGGCCCTGTCTGCTCGGCTACATCGGCAAGTGCTCCGCGCCGTGCGTCGGCCGGGTCTCCGCCGAGGAGCACGGCGAACTCTCCGAGGAGTTCTGCGACTTCATGGCCGGCCGCACCGGAACCTACCTGCGCCGGCTGGAGAAGCAGATGATGGAGGCGGCCGAGGAGATGGAGTACGAGCGGGCCGCCCGCCTGCGCGACGACATCGAGGCCCTGAAGAAGGCCATGGAGAAGAACGCGGTCGTGCTCGCGGACGCGACCGACGCCGACCTGATCGCGGTCGCCGAGGACGAGCTGGAGGCGGCCGTCCAGATCTTCCACGTACGCGGCGGACGCGTCCGAGGCCAGCGCGGCTGGGTGACCGACAAGGTCGAGGACGTCACGACCGGCGCCCTCGTCGAGCACGCCCTGCAGCAGCTGTACGGCGAGGAGCGGGGCGACTCCGTGCCCAAGGAGGTCCTGGTCCCGGCCCTGCCCGAGCCCGTCGAACCCGTCCAGGAGTGGCTCACCGAGCGCCGCGGGTCCAACGTCTCGCTGCGCATCCCGCAGCGGGGCGACAAGAAGGCCCTGATGGAGACCGTCGAGCGCAACGCGCAGCAGGCGCTCGTCCTGCACAAGACCAGGCGCGCCTCCGACCTGACCACACGCTCGCGCGCCCTGGAGGAGATCGCCGAGGCCCTCGACCTGGACAGCGCGCCGCTCCGGATCGAGTGCTACGACATCTCGCACCTCCAGGGTGACGACGTGGTGGCCTCCATGGTCGTCTTCGAGGACGGCCTGCAGCGCAAGAGCGAGTACCGCCGCTTCCAGATCAAGGGCTTCGAGGGCCAGGACGACGTCCGCTCCATGCACGAGGTGATCACCCGCCGCTTCAGGCGCTACATCGCCGAGAAGGAGCGGACGGGGGAGTGGACCGACGGCGAGAACGCGCTCGCCGACACCCCCGGGACGTCCCTCGCCGACGCGCCCCTGACCGACGCCGGCGAAGCGCCCCTCACCAGCAGCCTCAAGGACGATGACGGCCGCCCCAAGCGCTTCGCCTACCCGCCTCAGCTCGTCGTCGTCGACGGCGGACAGCCGCAGGTCGCGGCGGCCAAGCGGGCGCTGGACGAGCTCGGCATCGACGACATCGCCGTCTGCGGTCTGGCCAAGCGCCTGGAAGAGGTCTGGGTGCCGGACGACGACGACCCGGTCGTCCTGCCCCGCAGCAGCGAGGGTCTCTATCTGCTCCAGCGCGTGCGCGACGAGGCCCACCGCTTCGCCATCACCTATCAGCGCACCAAGCGGGCCAAGCGCTTCCGCGCCGGTCCCCTGGACGAGGTGCCCGGCCTCGGCGAGACGCGCAAGCAGGCACTGATCAAGCACTTCGGCTCGGTGAAGAGGCTCCGGGCCGCGACGATCGAACAGATCTGCGAGGTTCCGGGCATAGGCCGCAAGACGGCCGAGACCATCGCCGTGGCCCTCGCCCGGGCGGCATCGCCCGCCCCCGCCGTGAACACGGCGACCGGAGAGATCATTGATGATGAGGAACCCGATACGACGGCGGGTTCCCCCGGAGACCCCGTGACGACGGGCGCCCCGGAAGAACGACGGGGGCAGGAGACATGACCGAGCACGAGCACGACGCACACCCCACAGCGGAACAGGAACAGGCGCCCACTACTGTGCCCACAGCCGCGTCCCAGCAGGGACCCAGGGAACCAGGCGAGGATTCCACCACGCACCCCGCGGTCCCCGACAGCCCTCAGCAAGAAGTACGCCAGGAAGACGGAGCACAGGTGAGTACGGACGTCACGCCGCCCGGGATCCCCGACGCGGCCATCCCCGAGCTGGTGATCATCTCCGGCATGTCCGGGGCCGGTCGCTCGACGGCAGCCAAGTGTCTGGAGGACCTCGGCTGGTTCGTCGTCGACAACCTCCCGCCCGCCCTGATCCCCACCATGGTGGAGCTGGGTGCCCGCTCCCAGGGCAACGTGGCGCGGATCGCGGTCGTCGTCGACGTCCGCGGCCGGCGCTTCTTCGACAACCTCCGCGAGTCCCTCGCCGACCTCGAGTCGAAGAGCGTCACCCGGCGGATCGTCTTCCTGGAGTCCTCCGACGACGCCCTGGTGCGCCGCTTCGAGTCCGTGCGCCGCCCGCACCCCCTGCAGGGCGACGGCCGCATCGTCGACGGCATCGACGCCGAGCGCGAGCTGCTGCGCGAGCTGCGCGGCGACGCCGACCTGGTGATCGACACCTCCAGCCTCAACGTGCACGAACTGCGCGCCAAGATGGACGCCCAGTTCGCCGGCGACGAGGAGCCCGAGCTGCGGGCCACCGTGATGTCCTTCGGCTTCAAGTACGGCCTGCCGGTCGACGCCGACCTGGTCGTGGACATGCGCTTCCTGCCCAACCCGCACTGGGTCCCGGAGCTGCGCCCCTACACCGGCCTCAACGAGGAGGTCTCGGCGTACGTCCTCAACCAGCCCGGCGCCAAGGAGTTCCTCGACCGGTACGCCGAGCTCCTCCAGCTGGTCGCCGCGGGCTACCGCCGGGAGGGCAAGCGCTATGTGACCATCGCGGTCGGCTGTACGGGCGGCAAGCACCGCTCGGTGGCCATGTCGGAGAAGCTCGCCGCGCGTCTCGCGGCCGAGGGCGTGGAGACGGTGGTCGTGCACCGGGACATGGGACGGGAATGACAGGACGTTCTCCACGGCTCGGCCGACTGCGCAGGAGCGCTTCCGACGGGCGCGTGGTCCGGCCGGTCGAGGCACGCGGCGGCAAACCGCGCCGCCGCGGCACCCAGCCCAAGGTCGTCGCCCTCGGCGGCGGCATGGGACTGTCCGCCTCGCTCACCGCGCTGCGCCGGATCACGGGCGACCTCACCGGTGTCGTCACGGTGGCCGACGACGGTGGTTCCAGCGGACGGCTGCGCGAGGAGCTGGGTGTACTCCCGCCCGGTGACCTGCGCAAGGCGCTGGCCGCGCTGTGCGGTGACGACGACTGGGGCCAGACCTGGGCCCGGGTCATCCAGCACCGCTTCCAGTCACAGGGCGAGATCAACGGCCACGCGGTGGGCAATCTGCTGATCGTCGCCCTGTGGGAGCAGCTCGGCGACCACGTCCAGGCTCTGGACCTGGTCGGCAAGCTGCTGGGCGCGCAGGGGCGCGTGCTGCCCATGTCCGCCGTACCGCTGGAGCTCCAGGCGCTGGTCAAGGGCCACGATCCGGAGCGGCCGGACGACGTCGACACGGTCCGGGGACAGGCGACCGTGGCGCTGACGCCCGGCGAGGTGCAGTCCGTGCACCTGGTGCCGCACGACCCGCCGGCCGTCCCGGAGGCGGTCGAAGCCGTCCTGGACGCCGACTGGGTCGTGCTCGGCCCCGGCTCCTGGTTCTCCTCGGTCATGCCGCACCTGCTGGTGCCCGATCTGCTGGACGCGCTCATGGAGACGAAGGCGCGCCGGGTGCTCTCCCTGAACCTCGCCCCGCAGCCCGGAGAAACCGACGGCTTCTCCCCGCAGCGTCATTTGGAGGTTTTGGGACGACACGCCCCTAAACTCGCCCTGGACGTGGTGCTGGCCGACGTGGCCGCCGTGCTCGACCGCGACTCGCTGACCGACGCCGCCAAAAGGTTCGGGGCCGCGGTCGAGCTGGCGCCGGTGGCCCGGCCCGACGGAACCCCGAGGCATGACCCGGAGCTGTTGGCTGCCGCGTACGACCGTATTTTTCGGATGCATGGAAGGATCGGCCCATGGCGATGACGGCAGCGGTGAAGGACGAGATCTCCCGGCTCCCCGTCACCCGGACCTGCTGTAGAAAGGCGGAGGTCTCCGCCGTTCTGCGGTTCGCCGGCGGCCTCCACCTGGTGAGCGGGCGGATCGTGATCGAGGCGGAGCTGGACACCGCGATGGCGGCCCGCCGGCTCAAGCGGGACATCCTGGAGATCTTCGGCCACAGCTCGGAGCTGATCGTGATGGCCCCGGGCGGTCTGCGCCGCGGCTCGCGCTATGTGGTGCGGGTGGTCGCGGGCGGTGACCAGCTGGCCCGGCAGACGGGGCTCGTCGACGGCCGGGGCCGCCCGATCCGGGGGCTGCCCCCGCAGGTGGTCTCCGGTGCGACCTGCGACGCGGAGGCGGCCTGGCGCGGAGCCTTCCTGGCGCACGGCTCGCTCACCGAGCCCGGCCGCTCGTCCTCCCTGGAGGTGACCTGCCCGGGCCCGGAGGCCGCGCTCGCGCTGGTCGGCGCCGCCCGTCGGCTGTCCATCGCCGCGAAGGCCCGTGAGGTGCGCGGAGTCGACCGCGTCGTGGTCCGGGACGGCGACGCGATCGGCGCGCTGCTCACCCGGCTGGGCGCGCACGAGTCGGTGCTGGCCTGGGAGGAGCGCCGGATGCGCCGCGAGGTGCGGGCCACGGCGAACCGTCTCGCGAACTTCGACGACGCCAACCTGCGCCGCTCGGCGCGTGCGGCGGTCGCCGCCGGGGCCCGGGTCCAGCGCGCCCTGGAGATCCTCGGTGACGAGGTGCCCGAGCACCTCGCGGCGGCCGGCCGGCTCCGGATGGACCACAAGCAGGCCTCCCTGGAGGAGCTGGGCGCGCTCGCCGACCCGCCGCTGACGAAGGACGCGGTCGCCGGACGGATCCGCCGGCTGCTGGCGATGGCCGACAAGCGGGCCTCCGACCTCGGCATCGCGGGTACGGACGCCAACCTCAGCGACGAGCTGGCCGACAATCTGGTCGGCTGACCCCGCTCTCCTGACGCCTCTTCAAAACGCCGGTGGTATCGCCCCTTCGGGTGACACCACCGGCGTTTGCGTGGCTTTGAGGCGCTCTTGACTGGATCATCGACTGTCATGAGCCTGGCAGAGTTCGCTGCTGGGGCGAACTCAGGCTAGGGGGGTTCATGAGACGAAGAGCGAGATCGATCCTCGCTGTCGGCGCGCTGTTGCTCGGCGGAGCGGCACTCGCACCCATCGCCCAGGCACAGCCCGGCACCACACCGAAACCCGACGCGGACGAGGTCAAGGTCTTCCGCGCCGAGGTCACCAAGCAGCAGGTACCCCTGCTGCTGGCGGCCGGCCAGGACGGTCACGAACTCAGCGAGCAGGCGCCCGAGAAGGGCACCGCGACGGTCGAGGTCTACCTCACCGACAAGCAGGCGAAGAAGCTCGAGAAGCAGGGCGTCGCCCTCGCCGAGCACACACTTTCGGCCAAGGCGGAGAACCGCGTGGAGGCCGCCGCCGACGGCGTGTTCCGACCGTACAGCGGCAGCGGTGGGCTCCAGGAGGAGATCCTGCGCACCGCGCGGGAGAACCCGGCCCTCACCAAGGTCGTCTCCATCGGCAAGACGGTCGAAGGCCAGGACATCCTCGCGCTCAAACTGACGAAGAACGCGAAGAAGTCCAAGGACGGCTCCAAGCCCTCGGTCCTCTACATGTCCAACCAGCACGCGCGGGAGTGGATCACGCCGGAGATGACCCGGCGGCTGATGCACTACTACCTGGACACCTACAAGACCGACCGGCGCGTCAAGAAGATCGTCGACTCCAGCGAGCTGTGGTTCGTCCTGTCGGCCAACCCCGACGGCTACGACTACACCTTCGCGAACACCGACAACCGCCTCTGGCGCAAGAACCTGCGGGACGTCAACGGCGACGGCGCGATCTCCACCGGCGACGGCGTCGACCTCAACCGCAACTTCCCCTACAAGTGGGGCTACGACGACGAGGGTTCGTCCCCGAACCCCACCAGCCAGACCTACCGCGGCGCGAGCCCCGGCTCCGAACCCGAGACCAAGGCGCTCGACGCCTTCGAGAAGCGGATCGGGTTCACGTACGGCATCAACTACCACTCCGCCGCCGAACTGCTGCTCTACGGCGTCGGCTGGCAGGTCGCGACCGACACCCCGGACGACGTCGTCTACAAGGCGCTCGCCGGCACCCCCGACAACTCCGCGGTCCCGGGCTACCACCCGCAGGTCTCCTCGGAGTTGTACACGACCAACGGCGAGGCCGACGGACACGCGGCGAACGTCAACGGCACGGCGATGTTCACCCCCGAGATGTCGACCTGCCAGACCGCGTCCGGCATCGACCCGAACGACCAGTGGAACGCCGCCGACTGCCAGTCGGTCTTCAACTTCCCGGACGACGAGAAGCTGATCCAGGACGAGTTCGCCAAGAACGTGCCCTTCGCGCTCTCCGTCGCCGAGTCCGCGGCGCAACCCGACCAGCCGAAGTCCTCGGTCGGTCTGTCCGCCGCCGACTTCACCCCGGCGCCGTTCACCACCTCGTACTCGCGCGGCGCCGACCAGGAGATCTCCGTCGTCGTACGCAAGGCGATCCGCGACAAGGAGCTCAAGTACCGCGTCAACGGCGGCCGTACCCGGGACCAGGCGCTCAAGGCATGGAAGGGCGGCGAGACCTTCGGCGGTGACGACAACCTCCACTTCGACGAGTACCGGGCCAAGGTGCGGGACGGCGAACCCGGCGACAAGGTCGAGGTCTGGTTCGCGGGTGAGACCAAGAACGGCAAGAAGGTCTCGGGCGCGCACTTCACCTACACGGTCGCCGCGCGGCCCAAGGCCGACACCCTCGTCGTGGCCGAGGAAGGCACGGCCGCCACACAGGCGCGGACCTACGTCGACGCGCTGAAGGCCAACGGCCGCAGGGCGATCGTCTGGGACGTCGCCACCCAGGGCGCGCCCGACGCGCTCGGCGTGCTGAGCCACTTCGACACGGTCGTCCACTACACGGGCGCGAGCGTCCCCGGCAATCCGACCCAGCTCGAACTGCGTGCCTTCCTCAACGAGGGCGGCAAGCTGATCGAGGCGGGCGAGCTGGCCGGCGGCAACGTCGACCTCGGTGACGGCACCCCGTCGAACGACTTCAGCCAGTACTACCTGGGCGCCTACTCCCGTACCTCGACCCCCGGCGCCACCGGCTTCACCGGCTCCGGCAAGCTCGCCGGTGCCGGCGGGGCCCTCGGCCCGGCGACCGGCAACCCGCTCGACAGGGCGGGCACCTACGGCGTCACCTCGGACGAGCTGCCCGCCTCCGCGTACCCGCAGTTCGCCAGTGCGGGCGCCGGTCAGTTCGCCGGGACGGTCAACCCGTACGGGCCGTTCACGGGCTCGTACATGGCAGCCGCCGTGCACACCGACGACGGCTACAAGCGCCTCACCCGCACCATCGACCTCACCGGTGTCGGCGCGGCGAGCAAGCCGGCCCTGCGCACCCAGCTGCTGTGGGACACCGAGCCCGGCTACGACAACGCGATCGTCGAGATCCACACGGTCGGCGCCGACGACTGGACGACGCTTCCCGAGGCGGGCGGCGCCACCAGCACCGCCGTCCCCGCGGAGTGCGGCGGCGGCTTCTACATCGGCGAGCACCCGTGGCTGCGGCACTACCTCACCCTCGGCGCGGGCGACTGCACCGCGACCGGCAGCACCGGCTCCTGGAACGCCCTCACCGGTGCCTCCAGCGGCTGGCAGCAGGTGAACTTCGACCTGAGCGCCTACGCGGGCAAGCAGGTCGAGGTCTCGATCGCCTATGTCACCGACCCCGGCAGCGGCGGCCACGGCGTCCTCGCGGACGACACCTCGCTGGTCGTCGGCGGCACCGCCACCGGGACGGAGGGCTTCGAGACCTCGCTCGGCGTCTGGCGGGTCGCGGGTCCGCCCGCGGGCAGCCCGGCCGTCCTGAAGGACTGGACGCGCACCGGCGCCCTGTTCCAGACCTACGGAGCGGTCACCACCGACGACACCGTGCTGCTGGGCTTCGGCCTGGAGCATGTCACCGCGGCGGCCGACCGGGTCGCGCTCATCGGGAAGGCGCTCGCCTCACTTGAGAGCTGAAGAACGGCTGTCAACTCCGTGTGACAGTTCGTAATCACATCGAGCGATCGGGTCTTCCGGTCCGGGCGGTCCGTACCCCTACTGGCGGGTACGGACCGCCCTGCCGTGTATGGGCGAAGTCGATGTCACTCCGGCGGCCTCGGAGAGGTAGGGTCGTGGGTGGTCGGGGACATCCCAAATACAGCTCGCCGGCACCGCATAGCCGGCGTACCAACGAGGAGATCGGTTCGTGACGATCCGCGTAGGCATCAACGGCTTTGGCCGCATCGGTCGTAACTACTTCCGCGCGCTGCTGGAGCAGGGTGCTGACATCGAGATCGTGGCTGTCAACGACCTGGGTGACACCGCGACCACCGCACATCTGCTCAAGTACGACACCATCCTGGGCCGCCTCAAGGCCGAGGTGTCGCACACCGCCGACACGATCACCGTCGACGGTCACACCATCAAGGTGCTGTCCGAGCGCAACCCGGCGGACATCCCGTGGGGCGACCTGGGCGTCGACATCGTGATCGAGTCGACCGGCATCTTCACCAAGAAGGCCGACGCCGAGAAGCACATCGCAGGCGGCGCCAAGAAGGTCCTCATCTCGGCTCCGGCCAAGGACGAGGACATCACCATCGTGATGGGCGTCAACCAGGACAAGTACGACGCGGCCAACCACCACGTCATCTCCAACGCCTCCTGCACCACCAACTGTGTGGCGCCGATGGCCAAGGTCCTCGACGAGAACTTCGGCATCGTCAAGGGTCTGATGACGACGGTCCACGCGTACACCAACGACCAGCGCATCCTGGACTTCCCGCACTCGGACCTGCGTCGCGCCCGCGCCGCCGCCGAGAACATCATCCCGACCACGACGGGTGCCGCCAAGGCCACCGCCCTGGTCCTGCCGCAGCTCAAGGGCAAGCTGGACGGCATCGCCATGCGCGTCCCGGTCCCGACCGGCTCGGCCACCGACCTGGTCGTGACCCTCCAGCGCGAGGTCACCAAGGACGAGGTCAACGCCGCGTTCAAGAAGGCCTCCGACGACGGCGACCTCAAGGGCTACCTGGCGTACACCGAGGACCAGATCGTCTCCTCGGACATCGTCGGCGACCCGGCCTCCTGCACCTTCGACTCCTCCCTGACCATGGTCCAGGAGGGCAACTCGGTGAAGATCCTCGGCTGGTACGACAACGAGTGGGGCTACTCCAACCGCCTCGTCGACCTGACGGTCTTCGTCGGCAACCAGCTCTGATCGTCGGATCAGGCACCTCGATGTGAGTGCAGGGCTCGGGCGGCGCAGGGACGCGCCGCCCGAGCCCTGACGCACGTACGGATCAGCCTTCCTCACGGTCCCCGGCGACCACGAGTGATCACGAGCACCACGAGCCCTCCCCAGGAGCCCCCGTAATGAAGACGATCGACGAACTTCTCGCCGAAGGCGTCGCAGGCAAGCGGGTCTTCGTCCGCGCCGACCTCAACGTGCCGCTCGACGGCGGCACCATCACCGACGACGGCCGCATCCGTGCCGTCCTGCCCACCGTCAAGGCCCTCGCGGACGCGGGCGCCAAGGTGGTCGTCGCCTCGCACCTGGGCCGTCCCAAGGGCGCGCCGGACCCGGCCTTCTCCCTGGCCCCCGCCGCCGCCCGGCTGGGCGAACTCCTCGGCACGGCCGTGGCCTTCGCGACCGACACGGTCGGCGAGTCCGCGCGGTCCACCGTCGCGGACCTCACCGACGGCCAGGTCGCCGTCATCGAGAACCTGCGCTTCAACGCGGGCGAGACCAGCAAGGACGACGCCGAGCGCGGCGCCTTCGCCGACCGGCTCGCCGAACTCGCCGACCTCTACGTCGGTGACGGGTTCGGGGCGGTGCACCGCAAGCACGCCTCCGTCTACGACCTCCCGGCCCGGCTGCCGCACGCGGCCGGCTTCCTGATCGCCACCGAGGTCGGCGTCCTGAAGCAGCTCACCGAGGACGTCAAGCGGCCCTACGTCGTCGCCCTCGGCGGCTCCAAGGTCTCCGACAAGCTCGCCGTCATCGACCAGCTGCTCGGCAGGGCCGACCGCATCCTCATCGGCGGCGGCATGGCCTTCACCTTCCTCAAGGCGAAGGGGTACGAGATCGGTGCCTCCCTCGTCCAGGACGATCAGCTGCCCGTCGTCAACGAGTACGTCGAGCGCGCCGAGAAGAACGGCGTCGAGCTGGTCGTGCCCGTCGACGTGGTGGCCGCGGCCCGGTTCCCGGACCTGAGGACCAAGGCCCCGTCCGACCCCGTCACCGTCGCCGCGGACGCGATCCCCGCCGACCTGATGGGCCTCGACATCGGTCCCGAGACCGGTGTCCTGTACGCCTCGAAGCTCGCCGACGCCGGCACCGTCTTCTGGAACGGCCCCATGGGCGTCTTCGAGCACCCCGACTACGCCGAGGGCACCAAGGCGGTCGCCCAGGCCCTCATCGACTCCCCGGCCTTCACGGTCGTCGGCGGCGGCGACTCCGCCGCGGCCGTCCGCCTCCTGGGGTTCGACGAGAACGCATTCGGCCACATCTCGACCGGCGGTGGCGCCTCCCTCGAATACCTCGAGGGCAAGACGCTCCCCGGCCTCGCCGCACTGGAGGGCTGACCCCGCATGACCACTCGCACGCCGCTGATGGCGGGCAACTGGAAGATGAACCTCAACCACCTCGAGGCCATCGCCCACGTCCAGAAGCTCGCCTTCGCCCTGGCCGACAAGGACCACGAGGCCGTCGAGGTCGCCGTCCTGCCGCCCTTCACCGACCTGCGCTCCGTGCAGACCCTGGTCGACGGCGACAAGCTGAAGATCAAGTACGGCGCCCAGGACATCTCGGCGCAGGACTCCGGTGCCTACACCGGCGAGATCTCCGGCTCCATGCTCGCCAAGCTGAAGTGCACGTTCGTGGCGATCGGCCACTCCGAGCGCCGCCAGTACCACAACGAGACCGACGAGCTCGTGAACGCCAAGGTCAAGGCCGCCTACAAGCACGGCCTGACCCCGATCCTGTGTGTCGGCGAGGAGCTGGACGTCCGCGAGGCGGGCAACCACGTCTCCCACACCCTCACCCAGGTCGAGGGCGGTCTGAAGGACCTCCCGGCCGAGCAGGCCGAGACCATCGTGATCGCCTACGAGCCCGTCTGGGCCATCGGCACCGGCAAGGTCTGCGGTGCCGAGGACGCGCAGGAGGTCTGCGCCGCCATCCGCGGCAAGATCGCCGAGCTCTACACCCAGGAGCTGGCCGACAAGGTCCGCATCCAGTACGGCGGCTCCGTGAAGTCCGGCAACGTCGCCGAGATCATGGCGCAGGCCGACATCGACGGCGCGCTGGTCGGCGGTGCCTCGCTGGACACCGACGAGTTCGTCAAGATCGTGCGCTTCCGCGACCAGTGATCCGAGCTGTGTGTATGCGGTAGCGGCGATCCGTCGTACCCTTGCGGGGGCATAGCGGTTGTCGCTATGCCCCCGTCGTTCGTCCGAGTCGTTATCCGAATCCGAGGAAGTTGGTCCAGCCGTGGTTTTGGGGTTCTCGATCGCCCTGATCGTCTTCAGCCTGCTGCTGATGCTGCTGGTGCTGATGCACAAGGGGAAGGGCGGCGGCCTCTCCGACATGTTCGGCGGCGGCATGCAGTCCTCCGTCGGCGGCTCCTCGGTCGCCGAGCGCAACCTCGACCGCATCACCGTCGTGATCGGTCTGCTGTGGTTCGCCTGCATCATCGTTCTCGGCATCGTCATGAAGACGAACAGCTGATCAGCTTCGCACAGTCACGCACATTCCGGTACGTAAGGCCCCATGTTCGGTACGCGCAGCTGAGCGCGGCCTATCATGGGGCTTGCGTCTAGGTGTGGAAGCTGTAACTCCAATCACTGGACGCGCGTTGGGCCTTACGTAGACTGAGGCGCTCGCAGCGAAGCGAAACGCCGACTCGCTTTGCGGCACCATCACGCAGGGAGTTACGACCGTGGCAAGTGGCAACGCGATCCGAGGAAGCCGGGTCGGGGCGGGGCCGATGGGCGAGGCCGAGCGGGGCGAGTCCGCGCCGCGTCTGCGCATCTCCTTCTGGTGCTCCAACGGACACGAAACGGTGCCCAGCTTCGCCAGCGACGCGCAGGTTCCCGAGACCTGGGACTGCCCGCGCTGCGGCTTTCCCGCCGGGCAGGACCGGGACAACCCCCCGGCCCCGCCGCGAACCGAGCCCTACAAGACGCACCTCGCCTATGTGCGGGAGCGGCGCAGCGACGCGGACGGCGAGGCGATCCTCGCCGAAGCGCTCGCCAAACTGCGGGGCGAGATCTGACGAACCGAGACCGGCCGGGTGCCCGAGGGTGCCTGGCCGGACATGTTTCGCGTGCGCATGTCCGCCCGCGGGCCGTCTGACAGCGGTGCCCTCCACGCGCCCGTGCGGCGCGCCCTGGTGGACCTCGAGGCCCTCGGCGGGGCCCACGCCTGCCTGATGACCGGTTACCCAGCCGGCCGGCGCAACTCCGGCCGGCCCTTCGCGCGCGCCGAAACGGCGACGCGGCCCCGCTCGTGCCGCGCACTCGCCGTCGCCGCGTTGATACCCGCGGGCCGGGCGGACGTACCTGTTGTTGTCCCGTACGACCGTGGCCCGTCCGCTCGCCCGACGCGCTGATCAACTAGGTTGGAACCGGCGGGGCAAGGCGTGCGCAGCACGGACAGATGAGGAAAGAGGGCTGAAGTCCGACATGAACGCAGACGGCCGTACGAGGCTCAACCAGACGCCCGAGTGGACCGCTCTGGCCAAACACCGCGAGGAACTCGGCGAGGTGCGGCTGCGGGAGCTGTTCGCCGCCGACCCCGAGCGCGGCGCGGGATACACGCTACGGGTCGGTGACCTGCACATCGACTACTCCAAGCACCTCGTCACCGACGAGACACTGCGGCACCTGCGTGAACTGGCCGTCGCCACCGACGTCTTCGGCCTGAGGGACGCCATGTTCCGCGGCGAGAAGATCAACACCACCGAGGACCGTGCCGTCCTGCACCCCGCCCTGCGCGCCCCGCGCGACGCGGTGATCGAGGTCGACGGGGAGAACGTCGTCCCGGCGGTGCACGCCGTGCTCGACAAGATGGCCGGCTTCGCCGACCGCGTCCGCTCCGGCGCCTGGACCGGCCACACCGGCCGGCGTATCCGCAACGTGGTGAACATCGGCATCGGCGGCTCCGACCTGGGCCCGGCGATGGCCTACGAGATGCTGCGCGGCTACACCGACCGCGATCTCACGGTCCGTTTCGTGTCCAACGTGGACGGCGCCGACCTGCACGAGGCCACCCGCGACCTGGACCCGGCCGAGACGCTGTTCATCATCGCGTCGAAGACCTTCACCACCATCGAGACGATCACCAACGCGACCTCGGCCCGCAGTTGGCTGCTGGCCGCGCTCGGTGACGACACAGCCGTCGCCAAGCACTTCGTCGCGCTGTCGACGAACGCCGAGAAGGTCGCGGACTTCGGCATCGACACGGCCAACATGTTCGAGTTCTGGGACTGGGTCGGCGGTCGCTACTCCTTCGACTCGGCGATCGGCCTGTCCCTGATGATCGCCATCGGCCCGGACCGGTTCCGCGAGATGCTCGACGGCTTCCACCTCGTCGACGAGCACTTCAGGACCGCGCCCGCCGAGTCCAACGTGCCACTGCTGCTGGGCCTGTTGGGCATCTGGTACGGCAACTTCCACGACGCGCAGTCGCACGCCGTGCTGCCCTACAGCCACTATCTGTCCAAGTTCGCCGCCTACCTCCAGCAGCTGGACATGGAGTCCAACGGCAAGTCCACAGGCCGGGACGGCCGGCCGGTCGACTGGCAGACCGGCCCCATCGTCTGGGGCACGCCGGGCACCAACGGGCAGCACGCCTACTACCAGCTCATCCACCAGGGCACCAAGCTCATCCCCGCGGACTTCATCGGCTTCGCCGAGCCGGCCGCCGAGCTGAGCGACGAACTCAAGGCGCAGCACGACCTGCTGATGGCCAACTTCTTCGCCCAGACCCAGGCGCTGGCCTTCGGCAAGACGCCCGAGGAGGTGCGCGCCGAGGGCGTCCCGGAGGAGCTGGTGGCCCACAAGACGTTCAAGGGCGACCACCCCACGACCACGATCCTCGCCCGTGAGCTGACCCCGTCGGTGCTCGGCCAGCTCGTCGCGCTCTACGAGCACAAGGTGTTCGTGCAGGGCGCGGTGTGGAACATCGACTCCTTCGACCAGTGGGGCGTGGAGCTCGGCAAGGTGCTCGCCAAGCGTGTCGAGCCCGCCCTGACCGAGGGCGCCGAGGTCCCCGGCCTGGACACGTCCACCAAGGCCCTGGTCGCCAAGTACCGGGAGCTGCGCGGTCGGTAGCGGTCACCGGGCGGGGGAAACGGGAAGCGGGCGGCGGTCGGTCGTCCGCTTCCCGTAGACTCCCCGGCGATCATGAGTGGCGATCTCTCGGGGGAGAGCAACGTGACCGGTGCACGCAGGAGTTGGACCGACGGCTCGCTGTCCGGCCGCTCGTTCCTGAAGCCCCACAAGGCGGCGTGGGCGGTGTTCCATCCGGCGTGGATACCCCAGGCGCTCGATCCGACGGTGGAACGGCTCAAGCGCGGCAGGGTCGTCGCCGGGGCGGTGGCGGCCGTCGGCGTCTACACCTTCGTCGAGGGCGGCTTCGCCTTCGAGGAGATGCTGGAGAACACGGCGATCGCCTCCGCCGTGCTGTTCTTCCTCACCCCGGTGACGGTCGGCGTGATGCTCTTCGTCTGGCGGCGCACCGGCACCGTCGGACAGCTGAAGAGGCCGCTCCTCGACTCGCTCAAGCTGCTGCTGCTCTTCATCGGCTGTGTCATGACGACCGTGGGGATCTTCCGGTCGAGCGAGATGTTCGGGCTCGTGCCGAGGATGCTGCTCACCCTCGTGGGCCTCTGGATGGCCTTCTTCGTGATGGCAGGCGCCGTCCGGCTCTCCGGGAACTTCTTCGGTTCCGCCGCCGTGCACCGCTGTCTGCCGCCGCTGCTCGCCACGGTGACGTCCTGGCTGATGGCCGTCCCCGATCTGATCACCGGTGACCTGCACGGCCTCAGCCTCACCATGGGCATCGTCTTCATCCTGGGCGCACCCGTGACGGTCACCGGGCTCGCGCTGCTGGAGATGCGCCGCCTCAAGCGGCGGTACGGCATCCGGCTGGCGGCCCACCCGGCCACCCTGCCGCCGACACCCGCCGGGGTGCCGCCCCAGGCCCCGCCGCAGGGAAACCCGTACGGACACCCGCAGGGAAACCCGTACGGGCAGCCGTACGCACCGCACCCGGGGCAGCCGTACCAGCCGTATCCCCAGGGCAACCCGTACGGGTCCTATCGGGCCCACAACGGGCAGAACCCGTACGGCGGTTGACCGTACGGGTTCTGTGCGGCGGTGACCGTGTCAGGCGGACGCCGGAGGGTACAGCGACCTCGGGAGCCGGGACGCCGCCGCCGTGTCCAGCAGCCACAGGGTGCGGGAGCGGCCCCGGGCGCCCGCCGCCGGGGCCTGGATCTCGCCCGCGCCGGACAGGGCGATCGCCGCGGCCTGCGCCTTGTCCTCGCCGGCCGCGAGCAGCCACACCTCACGGGCCGCCCGGATCGCCGGGAGGGTGAGGGTGACCCGGGTCGGCGGGGGCTTGGGCGCGCCGCGCACGCCCACCACCGTGCGCTCGGTCTCCCGCACGGCCGGCAGCTCCGGGAAGAGCGAGGCCACATGGGTGTCCGGGCCGACGCCCAGCATCAGGACGTCGAAGGCGGGCACGTTGCCATGGTTCTCGGGGCCGGCCGCGCGGGCCAGCTCCTCCGCGTAGGCGGCCGCGGCCGCCTCCACGTCGGCGCCGTACGGACCGTCGGACGCGGGCATGGCGTGCACGCGCTTCGGGTCCACCGGGACGGAGTCCAGCAGGGCCTCACGGGCCTGCGTGACATTGCGCTCCGGGTCGCCCTCGGGCACGAAGCGCTCGTCGCCCCACCACAGGTCCAGCCGGGCCCAGTCGATGGCGTCGCGGGCGGGCGCGGCGGCCAGCGCGGCCAGCAGGCCGTTGCCGTTGCGGCCGCCCGTGAGGACCACGGACGCCTGGCCCCGGGAGGCCTGGGCGTCCACGATCTTCGTGATGAGACGGGCCGCCGCGGCCTGCGCCATCAGTTCCTTGTCGTGGTGCACGACCAGCTGGGGAGTGCTCACTGCGGATCCGCTTTCCTGACCGGGGGCATCTGCGCCGGAGTCGGCCGGTCGGCGTCGCCGTGGCCCGCCGGGGCGGCGGACGGCGGAGCCGACGCGGAGTCACGGCCCGCGGCCGCCGGGTCCGGCACCGCGCGGACCGGGAGGGACGGTGCGGGCTGGCCGGCGGCCTCGGCCCGCTCCGCCTCCCGCTCGGCGGCCGACTGGATCCCGCCCAGCCGGTCCACGCCGAACCGCAGGGCGGACGCGTACGTGTCGTCGGGGTCGAGCCTGCGCAGCTCCTCCGCGAGCAGCTCGGACGTCTCGCGGCGCTTGAGCGCCACCGCGCGGTCCGGCTGGCCCGGCAGTGCCAGCGTGGCCATCGCGCCGTCCGACCGGTGCAGTGTGATCGGAC
The DNA here is from genome assembly GCF_045040885.1 of Streptomyces sp. NBC_00016. Classification (NCBI taxonomy): domain Bacteria; kingdom Bacillati; phylum Actinomycetota; class Actinomycetes; order Kitasatosporales; family Streptomycetaceae; genus Streptomyces; species Streptomyces sp. NBC_00016. The sequence goes on from NZ_CP108304.1 coordinate 7,381,553, forward strand.
CGCCGGTCGTCTCCATCCGGACCTGGGTCAGACCCGGACCGGCCGAGATCGCGCGGCGGACGTGCACATGGAGCCGGTCGGCGAGCCACATGGCGAGCAGCTCGACGCTCGGGTTGGCCTCCTCGCCCGCCACTTCGGCGGAGACGATCTCGCAGCTGACCTGGTCGAGGGCGGCGGCCAGCATCGAGCGCCACGGGGTGATCCGGGCCCACGCCAGATCGGTGTCGCCCGGCTCGTAGCTCTCGGCACGGGCCCGCAGCTCGTTGATGGGCTTCTCGGCCGCGTAGCTGTCGGTGACCCGGCGCTGGCCCAGGGCGCCCAGCGGGTCGCCCGCCGGGTCGCGCGGGGCGTCCACCGACCACCAGACCACCACCGGCGCGTCCGGCAGCAGCAGCGGCAGGACGACGGACTGGGCGTGGTCGGAGACCTCGCCGTACAGGCGGAGGATCACCGTCTCGCCGCTGCCCGCGTCCGCCCCCAGCCGCACCTCGGCGTCGAGGCGGGACTGGGTGCGGCCCCGGGGGGACCGCGAGACGCGCTTGATGACCACGAGCGTGCGGGAGGGGTGCTCGTGCGACGCGTCGTTGGCGGCCTTCAGGGCGTCGTAGGCGTTCTCCTCGTCCGTGACGACGACGAGGGTGAGCACCATGCCGACTGCGGGGGTGCCTATCGCGCGCCTGCCCTGCACCAACGCCTTGTTGATCTTGCTGGCAGTGGTGTCCGTGAGGTCTGTCTTCATGGCCGGCGCCAGCTCCGTCCGTCTCGCTCGAGCATCTCGTCGGCCTCGACGGGCCCCCACGTGCCCGACGGGTACTGCGCGGGCTTGCCGTTCTTGTCCCAGAACCGCTCGATCGGGTCGAGGATCTTCCAGGACAGCTCCACCTCTTCCGTGCGGGGGAAGAGGTTCGAGTCGCCCAGCAGCACGTCGAGGATCAGGCGCTCGTACGCCTCGGGCGAGGACTCCGTGAAGGACTCGCCGTAGGCGAAGTCCATCGACACGTCCCGGATCTCCATCGAGGTGCCGGGCACCTTCGAGCCGAAGCGGACCGTGATGCCCTCGTCGGGCTGGACGCGGATGACGATCGCGTTCGCGCCGAGCTCCTCGGTGGCCGTGGAGTCGAAGGGGGAGTGCGGGGCCCGCTGGAAGACGACCGCGATCTCGGTGACCCGGCGGCCGAGGCGCTTGCCGGTGCGCAGATAGAAGGGGACGCCCGCCCAGCGGCGGTTGTCGACCTCCAGCTTGACGGCCGCGTAGGTGTCGGTCTTCGACTTGGGGTCGATGCCGTCCTCTTCGAGGTAGCCGACGGCCTTCTCGCCGCCCTGCCACCCGGCCGCGTACTGGGCGCGCACGGTGGCGCGGCCCAGGTCCTTCGGCAGCCGCACGGCGCCGAGCACCTTGGTCTTCTCGGCGGCCAGCGCGTCCGCGTCGAAGGAGGCCGGCTCCTCCATGGCCGTGAGGGCCATCAGCTGGAGCAGGTGGTTCTGGATGACGTCACGGGCGGCGCCGATGCCGTCGTAGTAGCCGGCCCGGCCGCCGATGCCGATGTCCTCGGCCATCGTGATCTGGACGTGGTCCACGAAGGACCGGTTCCAGATCGGCTCGAACATCGTGTTGGCGAAGCGCAGCGCCATGATGTTCTGGACGGTCTCCTTGCCCAGGTAGTGGTCGATGCGGAAGACCTGGTCCGAGCCGAAGACCTCGTGGACGACCTTGTTGAGCTCCTCGGCCGAGGCGAGGTCGTGACCGAAGGGCTTCTCGATGACCGCGCGTCGCCAGGAGCCGTTCTTCTGGTCGGCCAGCCCGTGCTTCTTCAGCTGCTGGATGACCACCGGGAAGGACCGCGGCGGCACGGACAGGTAGAAGGCGAAGTTGCCGCCCGTGCCCTGCGCCTTGTCGAGTTCCTCGATCGTGCCGCGCAGCCGCTCGAAGGCGTCGTCGTCGTCGAAGGTGCCCTGCACGAAGCGCATGCCCTGGACGAGCTGCTGCCAGACCTCCTCGCGGAAGGGCGTACGGGCGTGCTCCTTGACGGCGTCGTGGACCTCCTGTGCGAAGTCCTCGTGCTCCCACTCGCGGCGGGCGAAGCCGACCAGCGAGAAGCCCGGCGGCAGCAGACCCCGGTTGGCGAGGTCGTACACGGCGGGCATGAGCTTCTTCCGGGACAAATCGCCCGTGACGCCGAAGATGACCAGGCCCGACGGCCCCGCGATACGCGGGAGCCGTCGGTCGGCGGGGTCACGCAGCGGATTGCTGCTCGACAGAGTTCAGCCCTCCGAGGGGGCGAGGCGCTGGAGCTCCGCCTCGGTCGACTTGAGCAGGTCGTTCCAGGACGCCTCGAACTTGTCCACGCCCTCGTCCTCGAGGAGCTGGACCACCTCGTCGTAGGAGATGCCGAGCTTCTCGACGGCGTCGATCTCGGCGCGGGCCTGCTCGTAGGTGCCGGCGACGGTGTTGCCGGTGATCGCGCCGTGGTCCTCGGCGGCGAACAGGGTCGCCTCCGGCATGGTGTTCACCGTGTTCGGCGCCACCAGGTCGTCCACGTACAGGGTGTCCTTGTAGGCGGGGTCCTTCACACCGGTGGAGGCCCACAGCGGACGCTGCTTGTTGGCGCCCGCCTTCTCCAGCGCGGCCCAGCGCTCGCCGGCGAAGACCTCCTCGTACGCCTGGTAGGCGAGCCGGGCGTTGGCGAGGCCCGCCTTGCCGCGGGCGGCCTTGGCCTCGTCGGTGCCGAGCGCGTCGAGCCGCTTGTCGATCTCGGTGTCCACGCGGGACACGAAGAAGGACGCCACGGAGTGGATCTTCGACAGGTCCAGGCCGCGCTCCTTGGCCTGCTCCAGGCCGGCCAGGTAGGCGTCCATGACCTGGCGGTAGCGCTCCAGCGAGAAGATCAGCGTGACGTTGACGCTGATGCCGAGGCCGATGACCTCGGTGATCGCCGGCAGGCCGCCCATCGTGGCCGGGATCTTGATGAGCGTGTTGGGGCGGTCGACCAGCCAGGCGAGCTGCTTGGCCTCGGCGACCGTCGGCTTGGTGTGGTGCGCCAGGCGCGGGTCGACCTCGATGGACACCCGGCCGTCCTGGCCGCCGGTGGCGTCGAAGACCGGGCGCAGGATGTCGGCGGCGTCGCGGACGTCCGCCGTCGTGATCATGCGGATGGCCTCTTCGACGGTGACCTTGCGGGCGGCGAGGTCGGAGAGCTGCTGCTCGTAACCGTCGCCGCTGCTGATGGCCTTCTGGAAGATCGACGGGTTGGTGGTGACGCCCACGACGTGCTGCTGGTCGATCAGTTCGGCCAGGTTGCCGGACGTGATCCGCTTGCGCGACAGGTCGTCCAGCCAGATCGCGACGCCTTCTTCGGAGAGGCGCTTGAGTGCGTCTGTCATGGAATTACATCTCCTACGTGTCGTATGTGAGCGTCAGCGCTGGGCGGCGGCGAGGGATTCCCGGGCCTTGGCGGCCACGTTCTCGGCAGTGAAGCCGTACTCCTGGAAGAGGACCTTGCCATCGGCGGAAGCACCGAAGTGCTCCAGGGAAACGATGCGGCCGGCGTCCCCGACGTACTTGTGCCAGGTGAGACCGATACCCGCCTCGACCGAGACGCGGGCCTTGACGGACGGGGGCAGAACGCTGTCCCGGTACCCCTGGTCCTGCTCCTCGAACCACTCCACGGACGGCATGGAGACCACCCGCGTGGGCACACCCTCGGCTTCCAGCCGCTCGCGTGCCTCGACGGCGACGTGCACCTCGGAGCCGGTCGCGATGAGGAGCACCTCCGGCGTTCCGGTGGAGGCCTCGAACAGGACGTACCCGCCCTTGGCCGCGTTCTCGTCGGGCTCGTAGGTCGGCACGCCCTGGCGGGTGAGGACCAGACCGTGCGGGGCGCCCTTGCCGAACACCTTCGTCCAGCGCTTGAGGATCTCGCGCCAGGCGATCGCCGTCTCGTTGGCGTCGGCCGGGCGGACGACGTTCAGGCCCGGGATGGCGCGCAGCGCGGCCAGGTGCTCGACCGGCTGGTGCGTCGGGCCGTCCTCGCCGAGGCCGATGGAGTCGTGCGTCCACACGTACGTCACCGGCACGTGCATCAGGGCGGACAGTCGCACGGCGTTGCGCATGTAGTCGGAGAACACGAGGAACGTGCCGCCGTAGATGCGGGTGTTGCCGTGCAGCGCGATGCCGTTCATCTCCGCGGCCATCGAGTGCTCGCGGATGCCGAAGTGGACGGTGCGGCCGTACGGGTCCGCCTCCGGCAGCGGGTTGTCCGCCGGGAGGAACGACGACGTCTTGTCGATCGTCGTGTTGTTGGAACCCGCGAGGTCGGCGGAGCCGCCCCACAGCTCGGGGATGACCGCGCCGAGCGCCTGGAGCACCTTGCCGGACGCGGCACGGGTGGCGACGCCCTTGCCGGACTCGAAGACCGGGAGCTTCTCCTCCCAGCCGGTGGGCAGCTCGCCCGCGGCGACGCGCTCGAACTCGGCGGCGCGGTCGGGGTTGTTGTCCCGCCACTGCTGGAAGGACTTCTCCCACACGGCGCGGGCCGCCTGGCCGCGCTCGAGGGCGCCCCGGGTGTGGGCGATGACCTCGTCCGAGACCTCGAAGGACTTCTCCGGGTCGAAGCCGAGGACGCGCTTGGTGGCCGCGACCTCGTCGTCGCCGAGCGCCGAGCCGTGGGCGGCCTCGGTGTTCTGCGCGTTCGGCGCGGGCCAGGCGATGATCGAGCGCATCGCGATGAAGGACGGCTTGTCCGTCACCTGCTTCGCGGCCTCGATCGCGTCGTAGAGGGCGTGCGGGTCCAGGTCGCCGTCCGGCTTGGGGGCGACGCGCTGCACGTGCCAGCCGTACGCCTCGTAGCGCAGAACGGTGTCCTCGGAGACGGCGGTCTCGGTGTCGCCCTCGATCGAGATGTGGTTGTCGTCCCACAGCAGGACCAGGTTGCCGAGCTTCTGGTGCCCGGCCATGGAGGACGCCTCGGCGGAGATGCCCTCCTGGAGGCAGCCGTCACCGGCGATCGCGTAGACGAAGTGGTCGAACGGCGACTCGCCGACCGGGGTCTCCGGGTCGAACAGACCGCGCTCGTAGCGGGCGGCCATCGCCATGCCCACGGCGTTCGCGACGCCTTGGCCCAGCGGGCCGGTCGTCGTCTCGACGCCCGTGGTGTGGCCGTACTCCGGGTGACCCGGGGTCTTCGAACCCCAGGTACGGAACGCCTTCAGGTCGTCCAGCTCCAGGCCGAAGCCGGCCAGGTACAGCTGGGTGTAGAGCGTCAGGGACGAGTGGCCCGCGGACAGCACGAAGCGGTCGCGGCCGACCCAGTCGGCGTCCGCCGGGTCGTGCCGCATCACCTTCTGGAAGAGGGTGTACGCGGCAGGCGCCAGGCTCATCGCCGTACCGGGATGGCCGTTGCCGACCTTCTGTACGGCGTCGGCGGCCAGGACGCGGGCGGTGTCCACGGCCCGCTGGTCCAACTCGGTCCACTCGAGGTCTGTGGTGGTCGGCTTGGTGCTCACCCTGGGTCAGGGCTCCTCTCCACATGTCACGCATGTCGAATGCCGGTGCACGCGGCGCCCACCGGCCGTTGTCGAGCCTACCCCCGTGAGAACGTGCATTTTTTCGAGTCATTCCAGACTGCCGGGAGACTTGGTGATCCGCCTGCCGACCGGTGTGTTCCCTGTTCGGCAAGTGAATACGGAGCCGCTCGTACGAGTGCTCAACAGAGTGCCCTCCGGCTCTTCCGCAGGTGCCGTCCAACACGACCCCACCCCCGCGAATGTCGGGGTCTGGGCAACGTCTACAGTGGCGTGGTACGCGCGAGCCTTTACCCCGCATTCACACGGGGAGGCTTGCTGGGAGTCTCTGTCAGGGGTGTGCGTGACGGCCGTTGAATCCCGTCCAGTGGGGATGATCGGGACGAGCCAGAGCCCGAGCCGGCGGCCGTTCGGGGCCCGGGTCAAGGCGTTCGTGGCGCTGACCAAGCCGCGGATCATCGAGCTGCTGCTGATCACCACCGTCCCGGTGATGTTCCTGGCGCAGCAGGGCGTTCCGGACCTCGGTCTGGTGGTGCTGACCTGCCTCGGTGGTTACCTGTCCGCGGGCGGCGCCAATGCGCTGAACATGTACATCGACCGCGACATCGACGCGCTGATGGACCGCACCTCGCAGCGCCCGCTGGTCACCGGAATGGTCAGCCCGCGTGAATGCCTCGCCTTCGGCATCACCCTCGCGGTGGTCTCCACACTCCTGTTCGGTCTGACCGTCAACTGGCTGTCGGCCTGGCTCGCCCTCGGCGCGCTCCTCTTCTACGTCGTCGTCTACACGATGATCCTCAAGCGCCGTACCTCGCAGAACATCGTGTGGGGCGGCATCGCCGGCTGCATGCCGGTGCTGATCGGCTGGTCGGCCGTGACGAACTCGGTGTCCTGGGCGCCGGTCGTGCTCTTCCTCGTCATGTTCTTCTGGACGCCGCCGCACTACTGGCCGCTGTCCATGAAGGTCAGGGACGACTACGCACGCGTGGGCGTGCCGATGCTGCCGGTCGTCGCCTCCAACAAGACCGTCGCCAAGCAGATCGTCCTCTACAGCTGGGTGATGGTCGCCGTCTCGCTGCTGCTGACCCCGCTGGGCTACACCGGGTGGTTCTACACCTCGGTCGCGCTGGTGGCCGGTGGCTGGTGGCTGTGGGAGGCGCACGCGCTCCAGAACCGCGCGAAGGCTGAGGCGACGGGCGGGAAGCTGAAGGAGATGCGGCTGTTCCACTGGTCCATCACCTATGTGTCGCTGCTGTTCGTGGCGGTCGCGGTGGACCCCTTCCTGCGCTGACACCTCCGAGTCCGCATCGCCGAACGGCCGGGGTGCGTGGTCAACACCACGCACCCCGGCCGTCGCCGTTCGATCTACCCGTCGGTAGCATCCTGGCCATGGCAGACACCAAGCAGGTTGACGAGACCGCCGACGCCAAGCAGGCCGCGAAGGCCGAGCGCAAGGCGGCCCGGCTCGCCAAGCAGATCAGCTCCTTCGCCAAGCAGCACGGCGGGGCCGAGGGCCAGATCGCGTACATCGGCGAGCGCGGCGCCCGTATCGTCCTGGTCGGCGACGACGGCGGCTGGGGCGACCTGGTGGCCCCCTCGGTCGCCATCGCCGAGCTGGCCGTCGGAAAGGCCGGCATCACCGTGCACGAGACCTTCGACGGCGAGTTCGCGGCGAAGGTGAAGACGGGGCCGTACGAGTGGACGCGGATGGCCGGTATCCAGGTCGGCGGACCGAAGAACGGCTGAGCAGCAACAACCTGACACCCCGGTCACCCGTTAGGACCCGTAGGAACTACGTGGGCCGTCCCCCGGGGAGTCCGGATGATCGAAACGCCGTCCTTGGTGGACCAGTACTGCCACGGCGTCCTGAGAACGGAGCTGGGTCTCGGTACCTTCGAGGCCCAGTTGGCCCGCACCGAGGGCCCGCCGGCCCCGGGCACGACGCTGTTCGACACCCAGACGGGGTTCGCGGTACGCCGGTGGTGCCCCCCGCTCCTCGGTCTGGAACCGCACGCGCCACCCGCCCGTTATCTCGCCCGGCGTCGTGAACTCGGCGTACTGGAAGCGGGCCGCCGGCTGCTGCGCGGCAGCGGCATCACGACGTACCTGGTCGACACGGGCCTGCCCGGAGACCTCACGGGACCGGGCGAGCTCGCCTCGGCCGGCGCCGCCGAGGCACGGGAGATCGTGCGCCTGGAACCTCTCGCCGAACAGGTCGCCGACACCTCCGGCACCGTCGAGTCCTTCCTCGCCAACCTCGCCGAGTCGGTCCACGGGGCCGCCGCGAACGCCGTGGCCTTCACCTCCGTCGCGGGGGTCCGGCACGGCCTCGCCCTCGCGCCCGAGCCACCCGGGCCGGGCGAGGTGCGGGGCGCGGCGGGCCGCTGGCTGGCGGGCCGCAGGGTCGGCGGTGAGCTGAGCGACCCGGTGCTGCTGCGCCATCTGCTGTGGATCGCCGTCGCCTCGGGGCTGCCCCTGCAGCTGCACGCGGGACTCGGCGAGCCGGGGGCACGCGTCGACCGCACGGATCCGGTCCTGCTGACCGACTTCGTACGGGCCACGGCCGGCCTCGGCACCGACCTCGTCCTGCTGCACGGCTACCCCTACCACCGGCACGCCGCCCACCTCGCCGGCGTCTTCCCGCACGTGTACGCCGACTCCGGCGCCGCGCTCGTACGCACCGGCGCGCGCGCCGCGACGATCCTCGCGGAGATCCTGGAGCTGGCCCCCTTCGGCAAGATCCTCTTCTCCAGCGGGGCCGGGGGGCTGCCCGAGCTGCACGTGGTCGGGGCGCGGCTGTTCCGCGAGGCACTGGCGCGGGTGCTCGGCAGCTGGGTCGTGGAGGGCGCGTGGTCGCAGGCGGACGCGCAACGGGTGGCGGGACTGATCGCGGCGGGCAACGCGCGCCGGGTGTACGGGCTCGGCTGAGGTGGACAGACTGGGCGCATGACCAGCCGCACGCCCAGCCGCACGGACGCATTACTGGACCGTTTTCTCGCCGGCCTCCAGGCCCTGGACCCCGTCGCCGTGTGGGCCCACGGTTCGCTCGCCGGGGGCGACTACCAGGAGGGCCGCAGCGACCTGGACCTCATCGCGGTCCTGGCGGGGCCCGTCGCACCGCGCGCGGTGTGGCACCTTGCCCGGCTGCACGCCCGCCTGCGGAACGAGCCGCTCGCCCCGCTGCTGCACTGCACCTATCTCACCCCCGGCCGGACCACCGACCCCGAGCGGCGGCACCTCACCTGGGCGCACAGCCAACTGTTCCGGCGGACGGTCACCCCGGTGACCCGGCGCGAACTGCACGACTTCGGCCGGGTGCTGCACGGCAAGCCGCCCGGCGCGCTTCTGCCGCCCGTGCCGGACCACGCACTCGGCGCGTTCGTCGTCCGCGACCAGCGGGACTTCTGGCGGCCCGCCGTCGACAAGGCCCACCTGTGGCGTGAGAACGTCTGGGTCGACCTGGGGCTGCTGACCTTCGCGCGGGCGACGGTGACCGTGCGGGACGGCCGGCTGATCTCCAAGCGCGAGGCCCTCGACGAACTGCTCGCGCTGGGGGCGCCCTCGGAGGTCGTGGCGGACATCGCGCGCCGCCGCTACGACGAGGGGGACGGGCCGGCCGACGAGGGGTGGCCCGCCCGGCGCGCCGGGCTGACCCGGGACTACCTGGCGCCGGCGATCGACGGGCTGGTCACCTCGTACGCGTGAGCCTCGGGTGGCTCACGCGCGCGTGCCGACCGTCGCCTCGGCCGCCGGGGCCGGCAGGTCGATCGTCGTCCAGGGGCGCTCGCGCAGCGCCAGCAGCACGCGCAGCACCGCGATCCACACCAGGCAGGAGCCGAACATGTGCAGTCCGACCAGGGCCTCGGGAAGGTCCGTGAAGTACTGGACGTAGCCGATGAGACCCTGCCCGAGCAGCACCAGGAACAGGTCCCGGGTGCGGTCCAGCGGGTTCTTCGGCGCGTCCACCGCCTTGAGGATGAACCACAGGGCGAAGGTCAGCGTCACCACGATCCAGGCGAGCACGGCGTGCAGCTTGGCGACCGTCTCCCAGTCCAGCGGCATCCGCTCGACCTCGCTGGAGTCACCGGCGTGCGGGCCCGCGCCGGTCACCACCGTGCCGACGCCGATCAGCAGCGTCGAGGCGGCGACCAGGAACCACACCAGCTGCTGCACGGGCTTGCCGACCAGCGGCCGGGGCTCCCCGTCGCCCTCCCGGGCGCGCTGCCACATCACCGTGGCGACCGCGAGCAGCGCCGTGGCGGCCAGGAAGTGCGCCGCGACCGTGTACGGGTTGAGGCCGACGAGCACCACGATCCCGCCGAGCACGGCGTTGCTCATCACCAGCCAGAACTGCGCCCAGCCCAGCCGGGTCAGGCTCCGCCGGTACGGCTTCTCGGACCGCGCGGCGATGATCGCCCAGCCGACGGCCGCGCACAGCACGTACGTCAGCATGCGGTTGCCGAACTCGATGGCGCCGTGGAAGCCCATGGCGCCGGTCGCGGTGAGCGAGTCGTCGGTGCACTTGGGCCAGGTCGGGCAGCCCAGGCCGGAGCCCGTGAGCCGGACGGCACCGCCGGTGACCACGATGACCACCGACATCACGAGCGGGTACAACGCCGCCCGCTGAACGGTCCGGCGGGTGGGGGTCCAGCGTTCGGCGATGAAGGCGAGCGGGTTGCGCACGGCTGCTACGGCGTCGGCACGGGTCAGGTTTGGCACGCGCACCATCGTAGGCGCCCGCTTGTGCACGCGTTCACGAGGGTCCCCCGGGCCGGCGTCATGCCGCTACTCCCAGCGGAAGAACCGGCCGGCCGCCGCGAGTCCCACGACCGCCCACACCGCCAGGATCCCCAGGTCGCCCCAGGGCATGCCCGCGCCGTGCTGGAGCACGTCCCGCAGCCCGTCCGAGAGGGCCGAGACGGGCAGCAGACCGAGTACGTCCTGGGCGCCGGGCGGGAACTTGTCGAGCGGGACGATCACCCCGCCGCCCACCAGCAGCAGCAGGAAGACCAGGTTGGCCGCGGCCAGCGTCGCCTCCGCCTTCAGGGTGCCCGCCATCAGCAGGCCGAGGCCCGAGAAGGCGGCCGTGCCCAGGATCAGGAGCAGCAGGACGGCCGCCGGGTTGCCGTGCGGGTCCCAGCCGAGGGCGAAGGCGATCGCCGTCAGGAGGATCACCTGGAGGATCTCCGTGACCAGCACCGACAGCGTCTTCGCCGCCATCAGGCCCCAGCGGGGCAGGGGAGAGGCGGCGAGCCGCTTCAGCACCCCGTAGCGCCGTTCGAAGCCGGTCGCGATGGCCTGGCCGGTGAAGGCCGTCGACACCACGGCGAGCGCGAGGATGCCGGGCGTGAGGAAGTCCACCGCCTCGCCGGCGCCGGTGTCGATGATGTCCACGCTGCTGAACAGCACCAGCAGCAGGGTGGGGATCACGACGGTGAGCAGCAGCTGCTCGCCGTTGCGCAGGAGCATCTTGGTCTCCAGCACCGCCTGGGCCGCGATCATGCGGGGCAGCGGAGCCGCGCCGGGCCGGGGGGTGTAGGTACCCGTGGCGGTCATCAGCGCAGCTCCTTGCCGGTCAGTTCCAGACTGTGTCCTCCCGGGGGGCGACCCCCGGACCCCCAGCAGGTCCGTGTGTGAGCCGGGATCATCAGCGCAGCTCCTTGCCGGTCAGTTCCAGGAAGACGTCCTCCAGGGTGTGCCGTTCGACCGAGATCCGGTCCGGCATCACCCCGTGCTGCGCGCACCAGGAGGTGACCGTCGCCAGCAGTTGCGGGTCGACCTTGCCCGTCACCCGGTAGGAGCCGGGGGTCAGCTCGGCGGCCGAGCTGTCGGCGGGCAGGGCCTTGAGCAGGGAGGTCACGTCGAGGCCGGGGCGGCCGGTGAAGCGCAGGGTGTTCTCGGCGCCGCCGCGGCACAGCTCCTCGGGGGAGCCCTGGGCGATGACCCGGCCCGCGTCGATGATCGCGACGTCGTCGGCGAGCTGCTCGGCCTCGTCCATGTGGTGGGTGGTCAGGATGACGGAGACGCCGTCCGCTCGCAGGTCCCGTACGAGTTCCCAGGTGGCGCGGCGGGCCTGCGGGTCGAGGCCGGCCGTCGGCTCGTCCAGGAACACCAGCTCCGGGCGGCCGACGACGGCCATCGCCAGCGCGAGCCGCTGCTGCTGGCCGCCGGAGAGACGGCGGTACGTCGTCCGGCCGCAGGAGCCGAGGCCGAGGCGCTCGACGAGGGCGTCGACGTCCAGGGGGTGGGCGTGCAGCCCGGCCACGTGCCGGAGCATCTCGTCGGCCCGGGCGCCGGAGTACACGCCTCCCGACTGGAGCATCACGCCGATCCGGGGGCGCAGGTCGGCGGCCTGTCTCTGCGGATCGAGGCCGAGGACGCGCACCGTACCGGCGTCCGGCCTGCGGTACCCCTCGCAGGTCTCGACGGTGGTCGTCTTGCCGGCGCCGTTGGGTCCGAGGACGGCGGTGACGCCGGCCCGGGCCGTCAGGTCGAGGCCGTTCACCGCGGTCTTCGTCCCGTACCGCTTCACCAGGGCCTCGACCCGGACGACAGGCTCACTTCGCATGGCTCAAGAGTCTAGGTTCGCGGGTGGAGGCTCGGACCGGGGGGTGCGGGAACCGGCCGGACGCGACGGCCGCGGGGGCCGGCGGCGGGCGGGCCGCATCAGAGTTCCTCCTCGCGGGAGCGGTGCAGCGGCAGCCACCGCTGCGCGTAGGCCACCGCGTCCGCGACCGGAAACAGCCGCACGTCGGCCGCCCCGACGGTGCCCCGTACGACGTCACGGTCGCGTTCGAAGTCATGGCCCAGCTCGTCGAAGCGGTCGGAGTCGATCGACACCTCGGTCACGACCTCCCACGTCCCGCCGGGGCCCGGCCGGCCCACCGCGACGAGCGGGGCCGGGATCCGGTACTCGGCCAGGTGGAAGCTGGTGCAGGTGGCGTAGCCGGCGCCGAGCAGCAGGACCCGTGCCCCCGCCTTCTCCAGCCGGGCCAGCGGGCTGTGCTCGCCGAGCCGGCAGTCGGGGGCGTGCCCCTCGACCAGCTCCGCGGCCCGCGCCCCGAGCGCCGCGAACGAGGTCTGCGGGTGGGCGCTGCGCAGGGCGCCGGGCCAGGTGCGGACCGTCTCCGGGATCACGCCCACGCCCAGTGCGGGAGTGATGAGGGGGTCGTAGGCGGGCATGGTCGTCCGGATCCGCTCCCACCACTGCGCCGGGACCGGCGGATTGCTCCACAGGGCCGGGTCGGAGAGGTCGCCGGACTGGGTGGGGACCACGAGAGTGCCGTCCGGGCCGATTGCGTCGAGGAGTCCTCGTACCACCGCGACGGCGCCTCCGCAGACCCAGCCGAGCGAACTGAGCGAGGAGTGCACGAGCAGGATTTCTCCGGGTTCGACACCCAGCGAGCGAAGCTCCGCGGCGAGGCTGTCGCGGGTGACAAGTGGGCCGGTGGGAGGGGGTGTGGGCATGGTCCGGCAGTGTCCTGGAAGGGGGCTCCGGAGACCAGTGGTTTTATCGCACCACCGCCCCCCGTCCGATCGATCAAAGATCGTTTCCGCAGGTCAGATTAGGTTTACCTAAGTGACGCAGGGCACCGCCCGCCGATCCGGACACGGCTTGCCTGTCTCTGAGGAATTACGCAACAATGGCGTTGTGAAAAACGTCGGCGAGGCTCGGGAGACCCCCACGGGGACCCCGCAGGAGGAGATCGCGACCGGTGAGCGCTCGACGCGCAACCGGGTCGTGCGGTCCATCCTGGACCACGGGCCGTCGACCGTGGCCGAGCTGGCCGGCCGGCTGGGCCTCACCCAGGCCGCCGTACGCCGCCACCTCGACGCGCTGGTCGCCGACGACATCGTGGCAGCCCGCGAGCAGCGGGTGTACGGAGCGCGGACGCGCGGGCGGCCCGCCAAGGCCTTCGCCCTCACCGACTGCGGCCGGGACGCCTTCGACCAGTCCTACGACAAGCTCGCCGCCGACGCCCTGAGCTGGATCCAGGAGCGCTTCGGCGGGGACGAGGCCGTCGTCGCCTTCGCCCGCGCGCGGATCGCCGAACAGGCCGCCGGGTACCGCACGGCGATCGAGGCGGCCGCTCCGGAGGAGCGGACCGAAGCCCTGGCCAAGGCCCTGAGCGCGGACGGGTACGCTGCTACGGCGCGCAGCGCACCGGTCGGCGAGCAGCTGTGCCAGCACCACTGCCCCGTCGCCCATGTCGCCGAGAAGTTCCCGCAGCTCTGCGAGGCGGAGACCGAGATCTTCTCCCAGCTGCTCGGGACGCACGTCCAGCGACTGGCGACCATCGCTCACGGCGACGGCGTCTGCACGACGTTCATCCCCAAAGTTTCCACAGCCACCCACAACGCATCTGCAAGCACGGCCGGGAGGAACCCCGCATGACTCTCCCCACGGAGACTGCCCACCCCGAACTCGAGGGCCTGGGTAAGTACGAATACGGCTGGGCCGACTCCGACACGGCCGGCGCCTCTGCGAAGCGCGGCATCAACGAGGACGTCGTCCGGGACATCTCGGCCAAGAAGTCCGAGCCGGAGTGGATGACGAAGCTGCGCCTCAAGGGCCTGCGGCTCTTCGGCAAGAAGCCCATGCCCAACTGGGGCTCGGACCTCTCGGGCATCGACTTCGACAACATCAAGTACTTCGTGCGCTCCACGGAGAAGCAGGCGGAGTCCTGGGAGGACCTGCCCGAGGACATCAAGAACACGTACGACAGGCTCGGCATCCCCGAGGCGGAGAAGCAGCGCCTCGTCGCGGGCGTCGCGGCCCAGTACGAGTCCGAGGTCGTCTACCACCAGATCCGTGAGGACCTGGAGGAGCAGGGCGTCATCTTCCTCGACACCGACACCGCGCTGAAGGAGCACCCGGAGCTCTTCAAGGAGTACTTCGGCACCGTCATCCCGGTCGGCGACAACAAGTTCGCGTCGCTGAACACCGCGGTGTGGTCCGGTGGATCCTTCATCTACGTGCCGAAGGGCGTGCACGTGGAGATCCCGCTCCAGGCCTACTTCCGTATCAACACGGAGAACATGGGCCAGTTCGAGCGGACCCTGATCATCGTCGACGAGGGTGCCTACGTGCACTACGTCGAGGGTTGTACGGCCCCGATCTACAAGTCGGACTCGCTGCACAGCGCCGTGGTCGAGATCATCGTCAAGAAGAACGCCCGCTGCCGTTACACGACCATCCAGAACTGGTCGAACAACGTCTACAACCTGGTCACCAAGCGCGCCGTGGCGTACGAGGGCGCGACCATGGAGTGGATCGACGGCAACATCGGCTCCAAGGTGACGATGAAGTACCCGGCCGTCTACCTGATGGGCGAGCACGCCAAGGGCGAGACCCTCTCCATCGCCTTCGCGGGCGAGGGCCAGCACCAGGACGCCGGCTCCAAGATGGTCCACATGGCGCCGAACACCTCGTCCAACATCGTGTCGAAGTCCGTGGCGCGCGGTGGCGGCCGGACGTCCTACCGCGGTCTCGTCGAGATCGGCGAGGGCGCCCACGGCTCCAAGTCCAACGTGCTGTGCGACGCGCTGCTCGTCGACACCATCTCCCGCTCCGACACGTACCCCTATGTGGACGTCCGCGAGGACGACGTGTCCATGGGCCACGAGGCCACCGTCTCCAAGGTCAGCGACGACCAGCTCTTCTACCTGATGAGCCGGGGCATGACCGAGTTCGAGGCGATGGCGATGATCGTGCGCGGCTTCGTCGAGCCCATCGCGAAGGAGCTGCCCATGGAGTACGCCCTCGAGCTCAACCGGCTGATCGAGCTGCAGATGGAGGGCGCGGTCGGTTAGGACCCGCCCCCGACAGCAGCAGCAATTTTCTGACGTAGGAAGAGAGCAGACCGACAGCCATGGCTGAGGCTCAGAACATCCCGGTGGGCAGCACGACCGCCGGCCAGATCGCGGTGGCCGCCGAGTCGACCGTCGCCACGCGCATGAGCGCGCCCGCCTCCTTCGACGTGAAGGACTTCCCGGTCCCGCACGGTCGCGAGGAGGAGTGGCGGTTCACGCCGCTGGAGCGGCTGCGCGGGCTGCACGACGGCACCGCCGTCGCGACCGGCGAGGGCGTGAAGGTCGCCGTCGAGGCGCCCGAGGGCGTCACCGTCGAGCTCGTGGACCGCGACGACCCGCGCCTGGGGAAGGCGGGCACCCCGGTGGACAGGGTCGCCGCCCAGGCGTACTCCGCGTTCGAGAAGGCCGGCGTGGTCACCGTCCCCAAGGAGACGGTGCTCACCGAGCCGATCCGCATCGCGGTGCACGGCGAGGGCGGGGTCTCCTACGGCCACCAGGTCATCGAGCTGGGTGCCTTCGCCGAGGCCGTCGTCGTCATCGACCACACCGGTGACGCCGTGCTCGCCGCCAACGTCGACTACGTCCTCGGGGACGGCGCGAAGCTGACCGTCGTCTCCGTCCAGGACTGGGACGACAAGGCCGTGCACGTGGCCCAGCACAACGCCCTCGTCGGCCGCGACGCGACCTTCAAGTCGGTCGTGGTGACCTTCGGCGGCGACCTGGTCCGCCTCCATCCGCGCGTGGCGTACGCCGGCCCCGGCGCCGAGGCCGAGCTGTTCGGTCTGTACTTCACGGACGCCGGTCAGCACCAGGAGCACCGTCTCCTGGTCGACCACAACGTCCCGCACTGCAAGTCCAACGTCGTCTACAAGGGCGCCCTCCAGGGCGAGGGCGCGCACGCCGTGTGGATCGGTGACGTGCTCATCGAGGCCAAGGCCGAGGGCACGGACACGTACGAGATGAACCGCAACCTGGTCCTCACGGACGGCGCGCGGGTCGACTCGGTGCCGAACCTGGAGATCGAGACCGGCGAGATCGTCGGTGCCGGACACGCCTCCGCCACCGGCCGTTTCGACGACGAGCAGCTCTTCTACCTGATGGCCCGCGGCATCCCGGCCGACGAGGCCCGTCGCCTGGTGGTCCGCGGCTTCTTCGCCGAGCTGGTCCAGCAGATCGGTGTCGACGACATCGAGGAGCGCCTGCTCGCCAGGATCGAGACCGAGCTGGAGGCCACCGTCTGATGGCCTACGTACGCGCCTGCGGGCTGAGCGAGCTGGAAGAGGACACCCCGACACGGGTGGAACTCGACGGCACGCCGGTCTCGGTCGTCCGTACCGAGGGGGAGGTGTTCGCCATCCACGACATCTGCTCCCACGCGAACGTCTCGCTCTCCGAGGGCGAGGTGGAGGACTGTCAGATCGAGTGCTGGCTGCACGGCTCCAGCTTCGACCTCCGCACCGGCAAGCCGTCCGGCCTTCCCGCGACGCGCCCCGTCCCCGTATACCCCGTAAAGATCGAAGGGGACGACGTGCTCGTCTCCCTCACCCAGGAGTCCTGAGGCACCCATGGCAACGCTTGAAATCCGAGACCTGCACGTCACCGTCGAGGCCGACAACGCCACGAAGGAGATCCTCAAGGGCGTCGACCTCACCGTGAAGCAGGGCGAGACGCACGCCATCATGGGCCCGAACGGCTCCGGCAAGTCGACCCTCGCCTACTCGCTCGCGGGCCACCCGAAGTACACGATCACCGGCGGCACCGTGCTGCTCGACGGCGAGGACGTCCTGGAGATGTCCGTCGACGAGCGCGCCCGCGCGGGCCTGTTCCTCGCCATGCAGTACCCGGTCGAGGTCCCCGGTGTCTCCGTGTCGAACTTCCTGCGCACCTCCGCCACCGCCATCCGCGGCGAGGCCCCCAAGCTGCGCACCTGGGTGAAGGAGGTCAAGGAGGCCATGGAGCGTCTCCACATGGACACCTCCTTCGCCGAGCGCAACGTCAACGAGGGCTTCTCCGGCGGCGAGAAGAAGCGCCACGAGATCCTCCAGCTGGAGCTGCTCCGGCCGAAGGTCGCGATCCTCGACGAGACGGACTCCGGTCTGGACGTCGACGCCCTTCGCATCGTCTCCGAGGGCGTCAACCGGGTTCGCGAGACCGGTGAGGTCGGCACCCTGCTGATCACGCACTACACGCGCATCCTGCGCTACATCAAGCCCGACTTCGTCCACGTCTTCTCGGCCGGCCGCATCGTCGAGTCCGGCGGTGCCGAACTCGCCGACAAGCTGGAGAACGAGGGCTACGAGGCATACACGAAGGGTGGCGTATCCGCGTGACACAGCTGCCGGGCCTCCTCGACACCGAGGCGATCCGCAAGGACTTCCCCATCCTGGACCGGCAGGTCCACGACGGCAGGAAGCTCGTGTACCTGGACAACGCGGCGACCTCGCAGAAGCCGCGCCAGGTGCTGGACGCCCTGAACGAGTACTACGAGCGCTACAACGCCAACGTCCACCGCGGTGTGCATGTGCTCGCCGAGGAGGCCACGGCGCTGTACGAGGGCGCGCGCGACAAGGTCGCCGCGTTCATCAACGCGCCGAGCCGCGACGAGGTGATCTTCACCAAGAACGCCTCCGAGTCGCTCAACCTCGTGGCGAACATGCTGGGCTGGGCCGACGAGCCCTACCGCGTGGACCACGAGACCGAGATCGTCATCACCGAGATGGAGCACCACTCCAACATCGTCCCGTGGCAGCTGCTGTCGCAGCGCACCGGCGCGAAGCTGAAGTGGTTCGGCCTGACCGACGACGGCCGGCTCGACCTCTCCAACATCGACGAGATCATCACCGAGAAGACGAAGATCGTCTCCTTCGTGCTGGTGTCGAACATCCTCGGCACCGTGAACCCGGTCGAGGCGATAGTGCGCCGTGCGCAGGAGGTCGGGGCCCTGGTCCTGATCGACGCCTCGCAGGCCGCGCCGCACATGCCGATGGACGTGCAGGCCCTCCAGGCCGACTTCGTGGCCTTCACCGGCCACAAGATGTGCGGCCCGACCGGCATCGGCGTCCTCTGGGGCCGCCAGGAACTGCTCGAGGACCTCCCCCCGTTCCTCGGCGGCGGCGAGATGATCGAGACGGTGTCGATGCACTCGTCGACCTACGCCCCGGCGCCCCACAAGTTCGAGGCGGGCACCCCGCCGATCGCGCAGGCGGTCGGTCTGGGCGCGGCCATCGACTACCTGTCCGCGATCGGCATGGACAAGATCCTCGCCCATGAGCACGCGATCACCGAGTACGCGGTGCGTCGCCTGACCGAGGTGCCCGACCTGCGGATCATCGGCCCGGCGACGGCCGAGGACCGGGGCGCGGCCATCTCCTTCACGCTCGGCGACATCCACCCGCACGACGTGGGCCAGGTGCTGGACGAGCAGGGCATCGCGGTCCGGGTGGGTCACCACTGCGCCCGGCCCGTCTGCCTGCGCTACGGAATTCCCGCGACCACGCGAGCGTCGTTCTATCTGTACTCCACGCCGGCCGAGATCGATGCTCTGGTCGACGGTCTGGAGCATGTACGGAACTTCTTCGGCTGAGGGGCGTGAGCTGAGACCGTGAAGCTGGACTCGATGTACCAGGAAGTCATCCTGGATCACTACAAGCACCCGCACGGGCGTGGTCTGCGCGACGGCGACGCCGAGGTGCACCATGTGAACCCGACCTGCGGCGACGAGATCACCCTCCGTGTGAAGTACGACGGCACGAAGATCGAGGACGTCAGCTACGAGGGCCAGGGCTGCTCCATCAGCCAGGCGAGCGCGTCCGTCCTGAACGACCTGCTGGTCGGCAAGGATCTGGCGGAGGCGCAGAAGATCCAGGAGACCTTCCTGGAGCTGATGCAGTCCAAGGGCAGGATCGAGCCCGACGACGCGATGGAGGAGGTGCTGGAGGACGCGGTCGCGTTCGCCGGTGTCTCCAAGTACCCGGCCCGGGTCAAGTGCGCCCTCCTGAGCTGGATGGCGTGGAAGGACGCGACGGCCCAAGCCCTGGGCGGAGCCGACGCCGAAAGGAAGACGGCATGAGCGAGACCCTTGAGATGAAGCCGGCCTCCGAAGAG
Source organism: Streptomyces sp. NBC_00016 (assembly GCF_045040885.1). Classification (NCBI taxonomy): domain Bacteria; kingdom Bacillati; phylum Actinomycetota; class Actinomycetes; order Kitasatosporales; family Streptomycetaceae; genus Streptomyces; species Streptomyces sp. NBC_00016. The sequence goes on from NZ_CP108304.1 coordinate 7,400,990, forward strand.
GAAGTCCGCGAGGCGCTGTACGACGTCGTCGACCCCGAACTGGGCATCGACGTCGTCAACCTCGGGCTGATCTACGGCATTCACATCGACGACGCGAACATCGCGACGATCGACATGACCCTGACCTCGGCGGCCTGCCCGCTGACGGACGTGATCGAGGACCAGGCGAAGTCCGCCACGGACGGCCTGGTCAACGAGCTGCGCATCAACTGGGTCTGGATGCCGCCGTGGGGCCCGGACAAGATCACGGACGACGGCCGCGAGCAGCTTCGCGCGCTCGGGTTCAACGTCTGAGATTTCGCCCGGGATCCTTCCCGGCACAGCACACGAGAGCGGCGGCACCCACCGGGTGCCGCCGCTCTCGTGTGTGCTCAGGCCAGCCCGTCCACCAGGTTGAACGAGAAGTCCTCGCGGTGGTTGGAGCCGTAGCCGTAGGTGTCCAGGCGCAGCGCGAAGTTCTTGTGGCGCAGGAAACGGCCGGGGTAGTTCACCGACTCCAGCATGACCGCGCCGGAGGAGTAGGAGGAGGGGACGGCACAGAAGGTGGCGTCCTGCTTGAAGAGGGCCGATCCGTCGTTGCGCTCGGCGCGCAGGACGAAGTCGCGGTGTCGCAGGTACGTGCCGTCCGCCGTGACGAAGGTGGAGCAGGAGCTGTCGGCCAGGCCCTTCACCACGGTGAACGTGGAGTCCGCACGGGACTCCGAGCCGCCGGCCTGATCGAGCTTCACCAGGCCGCCGCTCACATGCCAGTAGCGGTCGGGGTAGTTGACCGAGCGGACCGAGCGCCGGGTGGCGGCCGGTTCGGGGGCGGACGGCTTCGTCGTCGACGACGCGGACGGTGCGGCCGGGGCGTGTGGCGTCGAACTGCCCTGCGCCTCGGGGGAGGAGGAGGTCTTCGGCGACGCGGAGGCGGCCGTGCTCTTCTTCCCCGTCGGTGTCGGCGACCCGCTCGCGGAGGGGGTGGCGAAGGAGATCAGGCCGCCCTCCGTCTCCTCGTCCGACAGCGTCTGTCCCTGACGGGCCTCCGACTTGTCGTCAACAGGCTTGTCGTTCAAGGCGATTGCGGTCACGCACGCCACGATGGTGGCAACGGCGAGACCGCCGGCCAGCCAGAGGCGCCGTGTTCCGGGTGCCCGGGAGGTGTCCGGGGCCCAGCCGTTCTCCCAGGGCTGTTCCTGAGAGGGCCGGGACTTGTTGTCTGGCATGCGCTGTTCCTCCAGCGGCGTTCCCTGACGGCGGCCGCGGCTGCGATGACCCGGTGTGTGAACGGTGAAACAGTAGTGGAACCTGTGGCTCAGGTTCAGCCGTTTGGGTGAGCGCTTTCCATAACGCTTTCGACTCCCCGTCGGCAACACTTCCGACTTCGCGCCGACTTGGGAGGGAACGACCGGTGCGCACCTCGTTGTGTACAACCGTACGCATCGTTGTGTACGCTTGTACGCATGGGTTACCTGACGCTCGCCGGCGCCATCGCCGCCGAGGTGGCCGCGACGACGGCCATGAAGTACAGCGACGGCTTCAGCAGGCTCTGGCCGTCGCTGCTGACGGCCTCCGGCTATGTCGTCTCCTTCCTGCTCCTCGCCCAGACCCTCAAGACCGTCGGCATCGGTACGGCGTACGCGATCTGGGCCGGGGTCGGCACCGCGGCCATCGCCGGCATAGGGCTCGCCCTGTTCGGGGAGTCGCTGACGCCCGCCAAGGCCGTCGGCATCCTGCTGATCGTCGGGGGAGTGGTCGTGCTGAACCTGGGAGGTGCGCACTGATGCCCCGGCGTCACGACCCCGAGCGACGGCAGCGGATCATCGACGCGGCGATCCGGGTCGTCGGGGCGAAGGGACTGGCCGGACTGAGTCACCGCTCGGTCGCCGCCGAGGCGGACGTGCCCCTCGGTTCCACCACCTACCACTTCGCCACCCTCGACGAACTGATGATCGCCGCCCTGCGGCAGGCCAACGAGGGCTTCGCCAAGGCGGTCGCGGCGCACGGCGGGCTGACGGACACCCGCCTCGACCTGCCCGCCGAACTGGCCGGACTGCTCGGCGAATGGCTGGCCGGCGAGCGTACCGGCGTCGAGCTGGAGTACGAGCTGTACCTGGCCGCCCTGCGACGGCCCGCGCTGCGTCCCGTCGCCGCCGAGTGGGCCGAGGACCTCGCCACCCTCCTCGCCGGGCACGTCGACCCCCTCACCGCACGCGCGTTGGTCGCGCTGATGGACGGGATCTGTCTCCAGGTGCTCCTGACGGACGCGCCCTACGACGAGGAGTACGTCCGGGAAGCGCTGACCCGGCTCATCCCCCCGCGCTGACCCGGCTCATCCCCCCCGCGCGCTGACCCGGCTCATCCCCCCCGCGCGCTGACCCGGCTCATCCCCCCCGCGCGCTGACCCGGCTCATCCCCCCCGCGCGCTGACCCGGCTCATCCCCGCCGCGCCCGGTTTCCGCGCAACTCCCGGTCCCTCCGCCGTCCGCGGTCCCCCTGTCCCTGGTCCCGCTACGGGTGGGCGTCCTCGCCCAGGCGCCGGACGACGCCGAGCGCCTCCTCGACACTCCCCGCCACGTCCGTCACCGGATACTGCACATGCCGGACGACCCGCTCCCGGTCCACGACCAGGGTCAGCCGTTTCAGCCGGCTCGCCCCCGCCGCCCGGAACGTCGGCAGCCGCAGCGCGGTGATCAACGCCAACTCGGCGTCGGACAGCAGCGGAAAGTCCAGCCGCTCCTCCTGCGCGAACGCACGCTGCTCGTCCGGGCGTTGGGTGGACACCCCGTGCACCGCAGCGCCCGCCGCGCGGAACCCGGCGAGCCGGTCGCGGTAGGTGCGGGACTCCAGCGTGCAGCCCGGGGTGCCCGGGATCTCCGCCCAGCCCGGTGGGTAGGCGTCGGGGCGGGCGTAGGCGCCGGGGAAGCAGTAGAGAACGGTGTGGAGCGCGTCGTCGGCGACCGGATCGCGCGGTGAGCCCCGGTCGTCGACCAGCCGGAGCCCGGGCAGCCGGGTACCCGTCAGGGCGTGCACGCGCCGGGCCTCCGCGGACGCCTGCTCGGCCGTGGCCGTGGTGCCGCCGTCACCCAGGACCCAGGCGTCGCCCCAGTCCTGGAGGGCGACCAGAACGGGCAACAGGGCCCGGCCGCGCGGGGTGAGGCGGTACTCGTGGCGCACCGGTCGCTCCTGGTACGGCACCCGCGCGAGTACCTCGGCCTCGACGAGAAGCCGTAGCCGCTCGGTCAACACCTTCCGGGACAGGCCGAGTTCGCGCTGGAGCTCGTCGAAACGGTGCACTCCGCGCGCGGTGTCGCGGACGATCAGCAGGGTCCACCAGTCCCCGACGACGTCCAGTGCCTGCGCGATGGCGCAGCCGGAATCCTCCAGGCTCGTCCTGCGGGCCATGGGCCTCCTCCCGTCGCTGACGGCCATGCTGACACAGTTGGTTCCCAAGAGAAACTCACCAGGCCGGCGGGGGCGCGCGGCCCGCGTCCTGAGACACCGCTGTGCGGGTTGGCCTCTGCGGCCCCCCGCCGGTTAGGTTGCCCTCATGACCGACACGACTGTTCCCCGCACCACCGGCGCCGCGGCCGCCGGCCTCGCCACGATCGCCGCCGACGGCACTGTTCTCGACACCTGGTTCCCCGCGCCCGCGCTCGTCGCCGAGCCCGGCCCGTCCGGCACCGAGCGCCTGTCCGCCGAGAAGGCTGTGGAGCTGCTCGGCGAGGGTGCGGCGAAGGCCGTCGGTTCGGACGCCCGCCGGGGCGTCGAGGTGGTCGCGGTCCGCACGGTCATCGCCTCGCTCGACGACAAGCCGCTCGACGCGCACGACGTCTACCTGCGCCTGCACCTGCTCTCCCACCGGCTCGTGAAGCCGCACGGGCAGAGCCTGGACGGCATGTTCGGTCACCTCGCCAACGTCGCCTGGACCTCGCTCGGCCCGGTCGCCGTGGACGACGTCGAGAAGGTCCGCCTGAACGCCCGCGCGGAGGGCCTGCACCTCCAGGTCACGTCCATCGACAAGTTCCCGCGCATGACGGACTACGTCGCGCCGAAGGGCGTCCGGATCGCCGACGCCGACCGGGTCCGCCTCGGGGCCCACCTCGCCGAGGGCACCACGGTCATGCACGAGGGCTTCGTCAACTTCAACGCGGGCACCCTCGGCACCTCGATGGTCGAGGGTCGCATCTCCGCGGGCGTCATCGTCGGCAACGGCTCGGACATCGGTGGCGGCGCCTCCACGATGGGCACGCTGTCCGGCGGCGGCAACGTGATCATCTCGATCGGCGAGCGCTGCCTCATCGGCGCCGAGGCGGGCGTCGGCATCGCCCTCGGCGACGAGTGCGTGGTCGAGGCCGGCCTGTACGTCACCGCGGGCACCCGGGTCACCATGCCCGACGGCCAGATCGTCAAGGCCCGCGAGCTCTCCGGCGCCTCGAACATCCTCTTCCGCCGCAACTCGGTCACCGGCGCGGTCGAGGCCCGTCCGAACAACGCGGTGTGGGGCGGCCTGAACGAAATCCTGCACAGCCACAACTGATCCGTGACCGGCGGCCGTGACCTGCGGCTGCCGGTACAGATCAACGCCCTGGCCTGCTGCCGAGCTGTCGGCGGTCGCCGGCGTCGGTCACCAGTGAGCGCCCTTCCACGGCCCGAGGACGGCCCGGGAGGGCGCTCGTGTGTGAGCACCGCGTCATCGAGGGGCGGTCAAGCGTGGGCGTCCTCGACAGCGACTCGTCGCACTGTACGCAGCGTCGACCGGAGACGGTCCGCATCGGTTGAGCCCGGGGCGAGACGGAGCGCCTGCGGTGTGTGCGTCGCCGGAGGCGGCCACTTCTCGCAGGGCCTGTCGGAGGAGATCGGCGTGTCCGGGCAGTGCCGGATAGTTGAAGCTGAGGTCGACCGCGTCGGTGGCGACGGCCTGCTGGTCGATGCCGTGGCCGGCGGGAACCGCGACATCACGCACGAACGTGCCGCGGCCCTGTTCCCGGCTCACCAGACCCATCATTTCCAGCTCGGCGTACACCCGGGTCGCGGTCACCACGGGGATGCCCTCACGGGCGGCGAGCCCGCGGTGCGTCGGCAGCCGCGCCCCCGCGGCGAGAGCGAGCCGCCCCGGTCCGGATCTCGGACGCGAACACGTCGACCAGTGTCTTGTAGCGCGAGGCTGCCATGCACCGGATTGTATGCATGACAATTCTTTGACTGTCCTGTTCGCGGGTCCTTACCGTCAAGACCACCCATCCCTGCGGAAGGACAGCCGCCGTGCACATCGCCATCCTCACCTTCGAGGGCTACAACGAGCTCGACTCCCTGATCGCGCTCGGGGTGCTCAACCGCATCAAGACCGACGACTGGCGCGTCACCATCGCCACCCCCGGTCCCAAGGTGACGTCGATGAACGGAGTGGTCATCGAGCAGATGTCCAGCCTGGAGGAGGCGTGCACCGCCGATGCCGTCATCGTCGGCAGTGGCATCGCCACCCGCGAGGTCGTCGAAGACCCGGCGATCATGAATGTGCTGCGCCGCCTGGACCCCTCGCGCCAGCTCATCGCGGCGCAGTGCTCCGGCGCGCTCGTCCTGGCCAGGCTCGGCCTGCTCGACGACATCCCCGCCTGCACCGACCTGACGACCAAGCCCTGGGTCGTCGCCGCCGGCGTCGAGGTACTCAACCAGCCCTTCTACGCCAAGGACAACATCGCCACCGCCGGCGGCTGCCTGGCCTCGCACTACCTCGCCGCCTGGATCATCGCCCGTCTGCAGGGCAAGGAGGCCGCCGACGGCGCGCTGCACTATGTCGCCCCGGTCGGCGAGAAGGAGGAGTACATGGAGCGCGCCTGGCGCAACATCACCCCGTACCTGCCCGCTCCCGCACCGGCGCTCGTCTGAACGACCAGTGATCTCCTTGCGCGGACTGTCACCACTTCCTCATGCCTGCAGTGCTGCCGCGAACTCCGCCAGGGTGGTGAAGTCCTCCTCGCGCAGGCCGAGTCGGGGGTTCACGTGGTGCAGGAGAGCCGGTGCCGGGTGGTGGGTGGTGACGTAGGTCGTGTCGGCGGGGGACTGTTCGTCGTCCACCCAGGCGAAGGGGCGGCCCGCCGCGTGGGCGACGATCGCCTCCGTCTTCCAGTGGACCCCGTCGGGCCGGTGGGCGAAGAGCGCCTCGCCGAAGTCGACGTACGGAAGCTCGGGCAGTCCCACCACCGGCGCGATCCAGCGGTTGGCCTGGGCCATCCAGGTCGTCGCCCAGCACAGGTCGTAGGGGAGGCGGAGCAGCGCGGCGCCGTGTCCGGGGTGCAGCCAGACCCGCAGCGGTCGCTCACGGCCCACGGACGCCCTGATGGTCGTATAGCCCGCCGGTCGCTTCGAAGGCTTGGCGGCGTACGGGTTGAGGGGACCGTCGACGTCGAGATACAGCAGCGGCCGACTCATGCACTCACCGTACGTGAGCATGTCCGGGGGGCCGGCGGAATTTTGTGGGGGGCGCCGGCATAGCGGGGGCGGGGCGTCCGCGTCCCAAGAGGTACAGGGGCGGGCATCGGGTCCGGTTCCGGGGGAAGAGAAGGTGACGATGGATGCCGAGGCGCTGGAGAGCTTCCGACATTTCGTGGACAGCAGATCGTCGGCGCTGCTGAGGACGGCCGTCCTGCTCAGTGGCGGCGACCGGCACGCCGGTGAGGATCTGCTCCAGAACGCCCTGGCGAAGGCGGCCGGCCGCTGGCACCGCATCGAGGAACCCGAGGCGTACGTACGTCAGGTTCTCTACCGGCAGCAGATCAGCCGCTGGCGTCTGAAGTGGCCCCGGCGCGAGGTCAGTGTCGCCGAACCGCCGGACAGCGGAGCCGGTCTCGACGCCTCCTCGGCCGCCGAGCTGCGGGTCGTGATGCGCGCGGCCCTGTCCCGGCTGACCGCGCGCCAGCGCACCGTGCTCGTGCTGCGATATTTCGAGGATCTGCCGGAGGCCGAGGTGGCCGGACTCCTCGGCTGCTCCGTGGGCACCGTACGGTCCACCACTCACCGCTCTCTCGCCCGGCTGCGCGCCCTCGCGCCGGAGCTGGCCGCCCTCGGCCCCGCGGACGCCGAACAGGCGCCGTCTCGTGACTTCTCGCCTGTGGAGGTGCGTCCGTGAACGTCGACGAACTCGTACGCGACTCCCTGCGCGAGCAGGCCGACGAGCAGCCGCCGGCCGGGACCGGACTCGCCGACCGGGTGCTCGCCCTGCGCAGGCGCCGCCGCGCCCGGCGGTTGGTCTCCGTGGCCGCCGCGACCGTCGCCGTGGTGGCCGTGGCCGTGGCGGTGCCGAGGCTGGACTCCGGCGGCACGACCGATGTGCGCCCCGCCGACGTCACGGAGCCCACCCGGATCACCGCGCACCCGGACCAGTCGCCGCCGAGTGACCTGATCGCCGCCGGGCGGACGGCGCTGGCCGCGTACTACGCGTCGACCGTCGTCCCGCAGAGCGCCGACCGGGCGGTGTCGACGCGCACCTACTGGCTGCTGAACCCGACGACGCAGAAGTATGTGAAGACCACCAAGTGGTCGTGGGTCGCCGTCGCGCCGGGGCTGCGGACCGCCGCTGTCCTGGAGCAGAACCTGCCCGTCCGCCGGATCGGCCTGCTCGACCTGGCCGGCGGCGAGGTCAAGCGCTGGATCCCGGTCGAGCAGGCCGTCGGCGGCCTCGCGTTCTCGAGGGACGGCCGTGAGCTGGTCGCGACGGCGTACGGCGCGAACCCGGACCTGAGGGTGAGGGCCGAGGGCGGCACCGGGGGCTGGGACGCGAACATGGAGCAGTCGCACCGCACCGGGTTCTACGTCTTCGACGTGGCCTCCGGGAACGGCTCCTGGAGCGAGGTGAAGGCCGGCACGGACATGAACGACCCCACCGCCTTCCTCAACAGCCGCCAGGACTTCGCCTTCAGTCACGACGGCAGCCGCATCTGGTCCGGGATGCCCTCGGAGCCCGGCTACCGGTTCTACGACCGGCAGGGCAGGAAGGTCGACCCGCCCGCGGGCGAGAAGTACCTGTCGTGGTTCGTCGACGCGGGTCTCTCGCCCGACGGCAAGAAGCTCGCCGGTGACTTCGCGGGCAAGAAGTACAAGACGTCCTCCTGGATCGTCGACCCCCGCACCGGGAAGAACCTCGTCGAGACGCACGGTCAGCAACTGCTCGCCTGGGCCGGCGACTCCACCCTCGTCGCCTGGGACATCGGCCCGGACGGCGACGAGTACCACCAGCGGTTGGTGCTGGTCACCCTCGACAGCGACAAGGTCGTCCCGCTCAGCGACTTCCGGGCGACCAAGGACGACACCCTCGGACGCTGGACGCCGATCTTTGCGGACCGCTGACTGGCCCTCGCCCGGCGCTCAGGAAGCCGGGTGGGCCATGAGCCGGTCGTAGGCCGCGCGCAGTCCGTCGACCGTCTCGCGGTCGGCGGGCCGCAGCGGTGCGCGGACCGGGCCGGCCGGCAGGCCCAGGTCGCCCAGGAGCCCCTTGGCGGTGACGGTTCCGGGCAGGCCCGAGGCCATCATCGACTCGACCAGTTCCATGGCCTGTTGCTGGAGTCTCGCGGCCCGGGAGGTGTCGCCCGCGTCGAACGCGTCCAGGACGGAACGCAGTCGGTCCGGCACCACGTTCGCGACCGTGCTGACGTAGCCGGCCCCGCCCACCGCGTACAGCGCGAGGTGGTGCTCCTCGCAGCCCGCGTAGTACGCCAACTCGGTGCGGGAGAGCACCTTCTGGGCACCGAGGAAGTCGTAGGAACAGTCCTTGACCGCCACGATCCGGGGGTGCTCGGCGAGCCGGAGCATGGTGTCCGGCTCGATCCGCGTGCCCGTGCGGCCGGGGATGTCGTACAGCATCACCGGCAGCCCGGAGGCATCCGCGACCTCCCAGAAGTGTGCCTCCAGGGCGTCCTGCGGAGGCCTGCTGTAGTACGGGCTGACGACGAGCACCCCGTCCGCTCCCGCCTTCTCGGCGGCCCGGGCGAGTTCGACGGTGTGGCGGGTGTCGGAGGTGCCCACCCCGGCCACGATCGACGCCCGGTCGCCCACCGCCTCCCGCACCGCGGCCACCAGTTCCGCCTTCTCGGCGTCCGACGTGGTCGGCGACTCGCCCGTCGTACCGGAGAGCACCAGTCCGTCGCAGCCGGCAGACACCAACCGCTCGGCGAGCAGCCGCGCACCGTCGAGATCCAGTGCGCCGCCGCCGGTGAACGGCGTGACCATCGCGCACAGCGCACGGCCGAAGACCGGAGCGGGGCGCGGGGCCGGGGGCGGGACGAGGGACGGGGTGAGAGACGGGGTGGTGGACGGGGTGGGAGTCGGACTCGGGGGCGTGGGGCGAGCTGTCGTCATAGGGGTAGTCTCGGGCTCACCAAGGTGAAGCTCTACTTAATTCTTCTACGGGATACGGGTAAGTATTCCTGTACGGATGTTCCGCCGTCGAGGGTCGCCGTGAGGGGTGGCGGGGGTCGGCCGGGGTACCCGAATGGTCCGGAACCGAGAGGAGGCGGAACGCCGTGACCGGGACCACGGACATCCGGCCCGTCAGCGACGGACACCGCAGCGACGGACGCCGCAGCAACGGGCAGCGGAGCGACGGACACCACAGCGACGGACACCACACCGTCGGCGAACTCGTCGGCCAGGCCACCGAACAGCTCTCCCGGCTCGTACGGCAGGAACTGGCCCTCGCCAAGCACGAGTTCACCGAGAAGGGACGGCGTGCCGGGCGCGGCGGAGGGCTGCTCGGCGCCGCGGGCGCGTTCGCGTACGCCGGGCTGCTGGCGCTCGCGGGCACGGGCGTCGCCGCCCTCTCACTGACGCTGCCCGTCTGGGCGGCCGCGCTCATCGTGACGGCGGTGCTCTTCGTGATCGCCGGCGTGCTGGCCGCGGTCGGCCGTGGCCAACTGCGCCGGGCCGCGCCGCCCACCCCCGAGGAGACCCTCGGCAGCGTCCGGGCCGACGTCGAGGAGATCAAGGAGAGGGCACACCGATGACGGACAGGACAGCGGCCGACCTGCGTCGGCAGATCGAGCGGACCCGGCACCGGCTCGGGGCCACGGTCGAGGAGTTGGCGGCCAGGGCGGACGTCCGCGGCCGCACCCGGGCCCGCGCCGCCGATCTCATGGACCGCGCCGGCGCGATGACCGTACAACTGCGCAGCACGGCGTCCCAGGCGAGCTATCACATGCAGGAACGGGCCGGGCGTGCGGGACATGCCGTTCAGGAACAGGCGAGCCGCGCGGGGCACGCGGCTCAGGCAAGGGCGGGCCATACGACCCAGGGGCGAGGGGGTCGTGCGCGGCATGCCGTGCAGGAAGCCGCCGTCCGTGTCGGCCGCACCGCCCAGGATCACGCGCTCCACGCCCGTCACGACCTCAGGGACAACGCGGCCCGCGCGGGTCGCACCGCGGAGCGCTCGGCGCCCGCTCCGGTCCGCGTACCCGTGCGGTTCGCCCTCCGGCACCCGCGGCCGGTGGTGATCGTGGGCGCGGCGGCCGTGGCGCTGGTGGCGGCCGGGGTGATCGGCCGACGCAGGGCGAAGCAGTAGCCGTCGATGCGGTAGTCGTCGATGCGGTGGTCGTCGAAGCGGTAGTCGGCAAAGCGGTAGTCGTCGAAGAGGCAGGGGGTCGAAGAGGCAGGGGGTCGAAGAGGCAGGGGGTCGAAGAGGTAGGGGTCGGAGCGGTAGCGGTCGCAGCAATCGGTGTGCCGGTCATGAGCGTTGGATCACGCTCGTGACCGGCACGTTCGTCGTCGGAGCCGGTCGGCGGTGGAAGGGCGCGAAGACGTTGTCGTCCCGGCGCGCGGTCGATCACCGGGAGCCCGTGGGGGAGGAGCGGCCGCCCGCCGCCCCAGGGGTCCCGGATCGGACCGCCCAGGTCGTTCGGATCGTCGAACCAGCCTGCCACCGGCTCACCGAACACTCAGTTCGCCTGGACAAAAAAAGTGTTCGGTGAGACGGTGGACGCATGCTGGACGTGACCGTGATCGAGGACCCCGAGGCCGCCGCCGTCTCCCTGGACCCCATACGGGCCAGGCTGCTCGCCGAGCTGGCGGCCGGACCCGCGTCGGCGGCGATGCTGGCCGGCAAGGTCGGACTGCCGAGGCAGAAGGTGAACTACCACCTCAAGGCGCTGGAGCGGCACGGCCTGGTCGAGCTGGCCGGAGAGCGCCGCAAGGGCAACGTCACCGAGCGGCTGATGCGGGCGACCGCGGCGTCGTACGTGATCTCGCCGCTCGCGCTCGCCCCGGTGCAGCCGGACCCGGACCGCTTCCGGGACCAGCTGTCCGCGCGCTGGCTGCTCGCGCTCGGCGCCCGGCTGGTGCGCGATGTCGGCTCGCTGCTCACCGGTGCCGCGAAGGCCCGCAAGGGCCTGGCGACCTACGCGCTGGACGGCGAGGTGCGCTTCGCCTCGGCCGCGGACCGGGCCGCGTTCGTCCAGGAGCTGACGGCGGGCGTCAGCGCGCTCATCCGCAAGTACGACGCCCCCGACGCCGAGAGCGGCCGCGACCACCGGATCGTCGTGGCCGTCCATCCCACGGTCAAGCCCCAGCCCCAGCCCCAGCCCCAGGCCCAGGCCCCGACCGAGCTGGAGTCCGCGACGCAGACCCAGCCCGAGCCCGAGCCCGAGCCCGAGCCCGAGCCCCAGCCCGAGACGCAGGCTCAGCCCGCGAGGCAGGCCCAGGCCGGGACGCAGGCCCAGGCCCAGATCCGGCCCGAGACCCCGGAACCAGACAGTGAGTAATCAGGAGCCAACCATGTCCAAGGAATTCGAGATCGCCCGCGAGTTCGAGGTCGACGCGACGCCCCAGCAGGTGTGGGACGCCGTCACCGCGGGGACCGGCGGCTGGCTGTGGCCGATGGAGGAGCCGGAGCCGCGCGAGGGCGGCAAGGGCCCCTTCGGGTCCACGGTCACCGTCTGGGACCCGCCCCACCGCTACACCAACCGGGTCGAGAACGTCGACGGCATCTCCGAGCAGACCCTCAACCAGCTCGACTACACCGTCGAGCCGCGCGACGAGGGCCGGCGCGCGTGGGTGCGCTATGTGCACAGCGGCATCTTCGTCGACGACTGGGACAACCAGTACGACGCGGCGGGCCGGCACACCGACTTCTACCTGCACACCCTGCGCCAGTACCTGACGCACTTCGACGGCCGCCCGGTCGCCTTCGTCACCTTCGACGGGCCCGACGCGTCCAAGGCACCCGACGCCCTCACCGCCGTGGCACGGGCGCTGGGCCTCGCGGACGACACGGCCGAAGGCGCGCGCGTCCGGGCCGGCGGCCCCGAGGGGCGGCCCCTCGAGGCCGTGGTCGACTTCAGCAACCCGTACTTCATCGGGCTGCGCGGCGACAGCTCCCTCGTCCGCTTCTTCGGCCGCAACCACTGGGGCTACCCGGTCGGCGTCAGCGTCCACGACTTCGCGCCGGACGCCGACGCCGAGGCGAACGAGACCGCCTGGCGGGGCTGGCTGGACGCGGTGTTCAGCCGGCCCCGGTGATCGCGGCCGCAGGCGTTACGGCTGGAAGCGCAGCACCTGCGGGTCGTGGTCGCTGATCTGGTCGTGGAACTCCGAGTTGATGTGCACGCTGTCGTACTCGAAGTCGCAGCCGCGCCGGATCGACGGGCTGACCAGGATCTGGTCCAGGACCTGCTGGTTGCCCTGGTAGTCGTAGGTGTAACGCTCGCTCTTCGGCAGCGACTTGATCGCCGACCACAGCTCGCCGTCGCCCTCGAGAAGCTGCGCGGTGCCGGAGAACTCGAAGTCGTTGATGTCGCCCAGCGCGATGACGTCCGCGTTCTTCTGCGTGTCGAGGATGTCCTTGACGAACGCGTTGACCAGCGTCGCCTGCTGGTGACGCTGGGTCTCCGAGCTGCGCACCACCGGCTGGTACTGCGCGGTCAGGCCCTGGTCGCCGCCCTTGGAGTTGAAGTGGTTGGCGATCACGAAGACCGTGCGGCCGCGGAAGACGAACTCGCCGACCAGCGGCTTGCGGCTGTTCGCCCAGGCCGCGTCGGCCGGGTCGATGCGGCCGGGAGAGGCGGTCAGCTGCGCCTTGCCGTGCACCTTGGTGACGCCGACGGCCGTGCTCGCGTCGCCGCCCGCGCGGTCGGTGAAGGAGACCCGCTCCGGGTTGAACAGGAACACCTGACGGATGTTCCCGCCCGGCTCGCCGCCGTCGGTGTTGTTCGTCGGGTCGATCGAGCGCCAGTCGTACTTCGGGCCGCCCGCGGCCACGATCGCGTCGATCAGCTTGCCGACCGTCACATCGGCGGCGACGGTACCGTCGTTGGTCGCGCCGTTGTTGTCCTGGATCTCCTCCAGGGACACGATGTCGGGCGACTTCAGGTTGTTCACGATCGCGGAGGCGTGCTCCTCGAACGTGGCGTCGGACGGGTCGAGGTTCTCGACGTTGTACGTCGCGACCGCCAGCTCGCCCTTCTTCTGCTTCTGCGTCGTCTCCCGCTCCAGGCCGCCGCTCTTCAGCGCACCGAGCCGGTTCGCGACGAGGGTGTAGCCGCCGAACTGGTTGTAGTCGAGCGGGCCCGCGGTGACGCCGGTGAGGGAGTCGCCGACGTTCGCGACGGGGAAGTCCGCCGTCGCGCCGAGCGACTGGATCTGGAGCCGGCCGGTGTTCTGCGAGGTGTAGGAGCCGTACAGCGCGCCCCCGCGGCGGCTGGTGTTCTCGCGCGGCTTCACCGTGACCCACAGCTCGGTGTACGGGTCGGTGGCGGTGACCACGCGGGCGTCGGCGACCTGGACGTTCATGCCCTCGAGGGACTCGTAGTAGTCCAGGGCGTACCGGGCGGGCCGCAGGGTGAGAGCGTTGATCGAGTTGCTCGCGGCGGTGTCACCGGCCGGGGTGTACGCGGCCGGGACCGAATTCGCGTTCACGACCGTCGCGGCCGGGACCGCGTTGCCGCTGGAGACGACCGTCACCGTCGGCTTGGTGATCTCCGTGACGGTCTGGTTGCCGGTCGAGGCGCCGCCCGGGACGAACTCCGAGACCGTGCCGGTGACCGTGACCGAGTCACCGACGGCGACCTTCGGGGTGGAGCTGGTGAAGACGAAGACGCCCTCACTGGTGGCCGGGTCGGCGTCCGGGTTCGGATCCTGGATCCAGAAGCCTCTGGACGATCCGTAGGTGCGCACACCGGTGACGATTCCGGCCACACCCGTGACCGCCTGGCCGGCGTACGGCGACAGCCGGGTCGTGCCCTGGATGTCGTGAATGGCCACCGTGTCCGCGTGCGCGGGCGCGGACAGGGCGACGGTGGAGGCCGCGGAACAGACGGCGGCGACGGTGAGCGCGGCGAGACGCGCGGACTTCTTGCTCGGCAACGGAATCCCTCCGGGGACGTACATGAGCGCCGGGACGAGGGTGGAGCGTGGAACGAAGGTGCAGCGTGGAGCGAGGGTGCAGCGTGAAGCGTGAAGCGTGGAACGAGGGTGGAGCGTGGAACGGGGGGCCGCGGTCCGCGGGGCGGACGCGACGCGCGTAGAAAATACAGTGAACAGATGTCCATCGGATTTCTACGCGCGTCAATCTCCTGCCTGGTCACGCCACTTGTCAAGGTTTCGGCCATGTACGCCGCCCCGCGGGGAGATGAACCGGGCGGCATGGGTCCATACCCGTCTAGGCTGAGTGGCCCAGTGCCCCCAGCGGGCCGGTGGCACCACGCGCCCTAGGAGAACCAGCCGATGTCAGACAGCTCCCCCCTCCCGCCGGTGCGGCTGCACCCCGAAGCGGAGCTGGCGCGCGACGCGCTGTCCACGCCGTTGCTCTCCCGGGCCGCCCTGCTCGCCCGCTGGGCCGGTCCCGACACCCGGGTCGACGCCGGGGGCGGGCTCGTCGAGGACCAGTTGGCGCCCGCCGCCGAGGCGCTGGGGCTGACCGGGGACGACGCCGCCGCCTACGCGAGCGAGGCCTGGCGGGTCGCCGTGGACGCCGGGCTCGTGGAGGTCGTCGACGAGGAGGCCGGCACCGTCACGGCCGGCGAGGACCTGGCCCTGCTGACCGGCGGTTCCCCGCACGACATCCTCGCCGTCTGGCTCGGCGCCCTGGAGACCGTGCTCGCCGACGCGTCCGTCCCCGACCTGGACGAGCTGATGGAGGTCATGGACGAGGGCGGCGAGGTCGACTTCTCCCGGCTCGACTGGAACCCCGAGGCCGAGGCCGAGTTCCTCGACGGTGTCCTCGGCAACCTCTACCTGCTCACCGCCAGCGAGGACGGCCCCGGCGACGCCCCGGTCCCGCTGCCCGCCCTCGCCGCGTCGATGATCATCCCCGGTGACATGGACGAGCCCACCAACGATGTCCTGGAACAGGTCTCCGACGCGATGATGCGGCTCGACGACCAGTTCCGGCTGCTGGAGCCGATCGGGATCGTCGCCTACCGGCCCGTCGACGAGGACCTGATGGCGGACCCGGACGAGGAGCCCGCCGCCCCCGTCGACGAGACCGACGTCTCCCGCTACGGCATGGTCCGGCTCACCCCCCTCGGCGTGTACGGGCTGCGGGCCCGGCTGCTGGAGGCCGGTTTCCAGGCCCCGGCCGTCGGCGACCTCGCCGACAAGGGCGCCGACGTCCTCCTCGACGGCAGCTCCGGCTACGGCCCCGGCGCCGCCCTCGCCGAGACCGAGCACTGGCTGGTCCGCCGCGAACCCCTCGACGCGGCACGGGAGTTGCTGGCCGCCGCCCGCGGCTCGGACGCCGGCGCCCCGCTGCGCCGGCTGCGCTGCCAGCAGGCTCTCTCCCTCGTCGGCGGCCAGGCCGAACCCGCCGTCCGCGAGGTCCTCGACGACGCCGAACTCGGCGGCCT
The DNA here is from genome assembly GCF_045040885.1 of Streptomyces sp. NBC_00016. Taxonomy (NCBI): domain Bacteria; kingdom Bacillati; phylum Actinomycetota; class Actinomycetes; order Kitasatosporales; family Streptomycetaceae; genus Streptomyces; species Streptomyces sp. NBC_00016. Next base: position 7,416,796 of record NZ_CP108304.1, read on the forward strand.
CGCCCGCGTCTGGCTCAGCGAGCTCGGTGCGACGGACGTACCGGCGCCCTCCGAGGACCTGGTCTTCTGGCTCACCATCGACACGGTGGCGGCGCAGCTCGCCGCCGAGGGCAACTCCGAGGAGCTCCAGGCCCTCGTCGAGGGGCTGGCCCAGCAGCACAGCGGATTCTTCTCGGCCGCCTGGCGGGTCGACCACCCGGCGACCCCGGACGTCCTGGAGGCGATGGGGCGTCTGCATCCGGACAAGCGCATCGCGAAGGAAGCACGCAAGGCCGCGTTCAAGGCGAGGTCGCAGCAGGGCGGATGAGTCTCCCGCGGCGCGGATGCCTTGGGGCTCCCGTGGCCGGATCCGTACGGATTCATGGAACGGGGTCCCCTGAAGTCGCCCCCCGTTCAACTCCCGTTCAGGCATGGGCGGGACGGTGACGCCGAACCGAGGTCCGCCACCCTCCACGGCACTCTCACCGCGTCTCAGGAGACATCATGTCGCTCACCCGCAGGGACTTCGCCAGACAATCCGCGATCACCGGTGCCGGGGTCGCGCTGGCGGGCAGCGTAGGCGCCCTCGCCACCGCGCCGAACGCCCTCGCGTCCACGGAGACCGAGTCCGCGGCGGACACCGCGGACGCGAAACAGACGTCGGCGGCCGGGCATCACGGGGTCGGCTACGGACCGCTGCTGCCCGACCCCGACGGCATCCTCGCGCTGCCCGCCGGGTTCAAGTACCGCGTCATCACCTACAGCGGCAGGACCAAGCTGGAGTCCGGCGAGATCACGCCGTCCAACCACGACGGCACCGCCACCTTCTGCGGCCCGCGCGGTGCGACCCTGCTCGTCAACAACCACGAGCTGAAGGGCCCGCGCGCGAGCTGGCCGTACCCGGTCCCGCTCACCGAGGGCCTGGTCTACGACCCGGCGGCGGCCGGCGGCTGCACCGTCGTCGAGGTGCGCCCCGGCGGCCATGTCGCCGAGTGGGTCGGCATCGCCGGCACCTCCACCAACTGCGCGGGCGGCACCACCCCTTGGGACACCTGGCTCACCGGCGAGGAGACCGAGGACAAGGCCGGCCAGAACGGCATGACCAAGGACCACGGCTACATCTTCGAGGTCGACCCCGAGGACCGCCGCGCCAACCGCGACCCCAAGCCGATCAAGGCGTTCGGCCGGTACGCCCACGAGGCCGTCGTCATCGACCCCAAGCGCGGCCACGCCTACCTCACCGAGGACGCCTCGGGACCGAACGGCCTGCTCTTCCGCTGGACCCCGCCGGCGGGCTTCCGCCACGGCCGCGGCAAGCTGCGCACCCTCGCCGACGACGCCGGCGTCCTCCAGGCCTTCAAGTGCTTCGACTCCGGCGGCAAGTTCGTCGACGACCTCTCCCGCGCCACGAAGATCGGCACGGTCTACGGCGTCGACTGGATCGACGTCCCCGACCGCGACGCCCGATCGGTGCCCGTCCGCAAGCAGTTCACCGACGGCCAGGTCACCCGCGCCCGCAAGCTGGAGGGCATGTGGTGGGGCGACGGCGGCACCTACATCGTCTCCTCCTACGCCCGTGACGAGAGCCCCGTCCAGCACGACGGCGCCGTCTGGTTCTACGACCCCAAGCGCCGCACGCTGACCCTGAAGGTGCTGCTCGGCGTGAACCCCGACCCGTCCGTCGACGGCGCCCTCGACGGCCCCGACAACATCACCGTCTCCCCGTACGGCGGTCTCGTCATCGCCGAGGACGGCGAGGGCGTCCAGCACCTGTTCGGCGCCACCGACAGCGGCCGCACCTACCCCATCGCCCGCAACGAGCTGAACATCGGCACCGCGGACGAGCCGGAATACAGCGAGTTCACCGGCGTCACCTTCTCGCCCGACGGACACACCCTGTTCGCCAACATCCAGACCCCGGGCATCATGCTCGCGATCACGGGGCCGTGGAAGCGCCAGAAGCGGTGAACAGCGAACGGTAATTAATTCACTCGCTCGATCCGCGGCCGCCCTCCTAAAGTGGTGCACGTCCAGGTGCGAAGGCAGGACCTACTTCCACTGATAATGGGGCGGCCGCGGGTTCGAGTCCCGCCACCGGCACAACGCGCCGGTGTAGCTCAGGGGTTAGAGCACCTTGTCGGTTCCGCCGGCTTCGATCTCTGGACACCACAATTTCACAGCACCTCCCGGTGCGCGGGCTGCGGCTACTTCTTTGCAACAGAAATTCTGGCCGCCGCCGACTTTATCTCGGGAGGCGCAGCATGTGGTGGGTGCCCGGTGCGCAGGCAACGGTTACTTCATTGGATCGGAGGGTCGCGGGTTCGAGTCCCGTCATCGGCTTCAGGTCGGTGTAGCTCAGTCGGTAGAGCATCTGGCTAAGTCCGTCGCCGACCTCTGATCTCGGGCACCTTCCTTTTGCTGCGCCTCTCCCGATGGACGACTGAATGAACAATGAATTCGGGGGAATTCACCATGGCGCGCTTCAATTTCCGTGCCCGTAATCCGCAGCCCGTATCGCCCGTATCGCCCGTGACGACCACGGGCCGGGTGCTCCGTACCCACCAGGGCGGCCGAGGCCGTGAGCGGGACGCCCGCTCCGAGCTGTTCCTGCTGGCGATCGCCAACTTCGTCTCCCAGCAGACCTTCTACGAGACCGGCGCCGCCCGCGACGACCGCTTCGCCGAGCTGGTGCGCGAACTCGCCGTCAGCGACCCGTCCTGGACGGCCGGCCTGCTGGGCTGGCTGCGCGGCGAGGGCAACATCCGCACCGCCGCGATCGTGGGCGCCGCCGAGTACGTGCACGCGCGTCTGACGGCGGGCGCCACCGACGGCCCCTCGAACCGGCAGGTCGTGGACCGCGTGCTCCAGCGGCCGGACGAGCCCGGCGAGCTGCTCGCGTACTGGACGGCGACGTACGGCCGCAACATCCCCAAGCCCGTCAAGCGCGGGATCGCCGACGCCGTACGGCGGCTCTACAACGGCAAGTCGCTGCTGAAGTACGACACGGCCTCGAAGGGCTACCGCTTCGGCGACATCCTCAACCTGGTGCACGCCGCGCCGGACCCGGCCAAGCCCTGGCAGGGCGAGCTGTTCCGGTACGCCCTCGACCGCCGGCACAACCCCGACACGGCCGTGGTGCCCAAGTCGCTGCCCGTGCTCACGGCGCACCGCGACCTGATGGCGCTGCGGCCCGCCAAGCGGCGCAGGGTCGTGACCGGAGCGGGCGGCGCGCGGCGCCTTGCCGAGGCGGGCATGACCTGGGAGGCGCTGGCGGGCTGGCTCCAGGGGCCGATGGACAAGGCGGCCTGGGAGGCGGTCATTCCGACGATGGGGTCGATGGCTCTGACGCGCAACCTGCGCAACTTCGACGAGGCGGGAGTCTGCGACGAGGTCGCCGCGCGGGTGGCGGCGAAGATCAGCGACCCGGCGGAGGTCGCGCGCTCGCGGCAGTTCCCCTTCCGGTACCTCGCCGCGTACCAGCACGCGCCGTCGCTGCGCTGGGCCTACCCGCTGGAGCGGGCGCTCGGCCACTCGCTGGCCAACGTGCCCGCGCTGCCCGGCCGGACGCTGGTGCTCGTCGACCGGTCCGGTTCGATGTTCTACGCACGGCTGTCGGACCGTTCCGAGCTCAACCGGGCCGACGCGGCGGCGATCTTCGGCACGGCGCTCGCGCTGCGGGCGGCCGACGCCGACCTCGTCGAGTTCGGCACCAGCAGCAACACGATCAAGTTCCGTGAGGAGGAGTCGATGCTGAAGATTCTGGAGCGCTTCGGAGACCTCGGTGGTACGGACACCACCGAGGCCGTGCGCCGGCACTACCGCGGCCACGACCGGGTGCTGATCGTCACCGACGAGCAGTACACGGCGAGCCACCACGGCGACCCGACCGACCAGGTCCCGGCGAACGTGCCGGTCTACACCTGGAACCTGGCCGGCCACCGCGCGGGCCACGGCCCGTCCGGCAAGGGGAACCGGCACACCTTCGGCGGGCTGTCGGACGCGGCCTTCCGGATGGTGCCGCTGCTCGAGGCCGCCGACGACACCCGGTGGCCGTGGGCGGCCTGAGCGCCGGCGCGGGCTAGCCCAGCCGTGAGACCTGGTAGTGGCCGATGCGCCAGTCCTCGTCCTCGCGCCTGAGCAGAACACCGAGGTACACGGCGATCGTGGGCCGGTCGGTGAACGAGAACTCCACGTCCAGGTAGCCGAGGACGAGGTCGTCGGCGAGGCGCCTGGTCTCGAGAAACCGGTAGTCGGCCGTCATGCCGAGGGGCTGGGAGTCGTAGTAGTCCGCGACTCCCGGCCTTCCCGTGCTGTAGGGGTGCAGCCCCTGGAAGATCGCGTCCTCGGTGAAGAGGGCGGCGACCCGCTCGGGTTCGTGCGCGTCGACCGCGGCCTTCCACCGGTCCAGGACGCCGCGCAGGATCGCTTCGTCGTCCGTCGTGGCGCTGCTCATCGCTGTGCTCCTGTCCGCCGGTCAGTGGCCGGCACTCATGCCGCCGTCGACGTGGAGGATCTCGCCGGTGACGAACGGGGCGTTCTCCAAGTAGACGACCGCGTCGACGATGTCGCTCTGCTCGCCCATCCGGCCGACGGGGTGCAGGGCGGCGAGGAAGTCGTGTGTCTCCTCGGCGTGCATCGGCGTCTTGATGGTGCCCGGCGAGACGGCGTTGGCCCGGATGCCCCGGGTGGCGTACTCGATGGCGAGGGACTTGGTGGCGGACTGCAGACCGCCCTTGGTCAGCGAGGCCAGCACGGAGGGCACGTTGGCGTCGGCGTTGTCGACCAGGCTGGTGGTGATGTTGACGATGTGGCCGCCGCCGTGGGCCAGCATCCGCTCGACGGCGAGCTGGGTGAGGTGGAAGAACCCGGCCAGGTTCACGCCGGTCACGGTGGCGTAGTCGTCCGGGGTGTAGTCGGTGAAGGGCTTCGCGACGAACACGCCCGCGTTGTTGACCAGCGTGTCGATCCGGCCGAACCGTTCCACGGCCGCCGCGACGACGCGTTCGGCGGTGGCGGGGTCGGCGATGTCGCCCTGGACGGTGACGAGGTCGAGGTCGTCGGCGGGGGCGATGGTGCGTGAGGTGGCGACGACGGCGTAGCCGAGCTTGCGGTAGGCGTCGACCAGCCCGGCGCCGATGCCCTGCGACGCGCCGGTGACGACGGCGACCTTCTGCTGCTGAACGCTCATGGTGATCTTCTCCGAGGGGGACGCGATGACCGGTTACTAGCCGACCGGTCGACTATTTAGAACGTAGGCCGGTCGTCGGTCGGCGTCAAAGGGCGGGAGGGTCCTGCCCGGGACCTGTTTCCTCCGGCCTGGGAGGCACAGGCTCCCAGCGCAGGTCGGCGCAGGTCAGTACACGTCAGTGCAGGTCAGCGGGGGAGTGCGTGCGGGTCGTCGGCGGGCAGCCAGGCGTCCGGGGCGTGGATCCCGAGGCCGTCGGCACCGACGCCGTCGCAGAGCGCGTCGACGACGCCCAGGACCCCCGCACGCTCCTCGGACTCGCGCCGCACCAGGGACCAGGTCCAGTACACCTTCGGCGCGACGACCTCGCGGCGGACCAGGTCGGACGGCAGCGGAGTCGTCTGCCCCTTGGGCGAGTTGAGGACGGGACGGCGGCAGCGGCGGACGTGGTCGAAGAAGGCGGGACCGGTCACGGCACCGTCGGAGATGCGCACGGCTCGGGCCCCGGTGGCCCGTGTCAGCTCTTCGGCGTACGCGTTCCAGGACGCCCAGGAGGTGACGTCGTCGTCGATCAGGACGTCGGTGTCCCCGACGGGCAAGGCGGGTGCGGTGGATGCGGCGGGCACGGCGGGTGCGGCGGACGGTTCGCCGGCGTCGGTGCTCCTGGCGACGGCGTACAGCCGGTCGGCGCCGAGGAGCCGGGCCCGCAGTCCGTGCCGCTTCAGGTCCTCGTTCCGCACCCAGCACACGGCGAGGTCGAGGCTGCCGTCGGCCACCCGGGCGGCCTGGGTGTGCGAGGGCGCGACCCACGCGTCGACATGGACCTGGGCCACCGCGGCGGTGCGCCGGGTCAGGTCCGCCGGGAGCCAGTTGACGTACCCGAGGCGTACCGGCTGCGAACCGGACAGCCGGCGGGCTCGGCCGCGGAGGTCGTCGGCCCGCTCCAGCAGGGCGCGCGAGTGCGGGAGCAGGTCGGCGCCGGCCGAGGTGAGCGAGACCGACCGGCGGTCGCGGTCGAACAGACGGACCCCGAGGTCGCGCTCGAGCGCCTTGATCTGCTGGGACAGGGACGGCCCGGCGATCAGAAGCCGCGCGGCGGCCCGTCCGAAGTTCAGTTCCTCGGCGACCGCGACGAAATACCGCAGCTGGCGCAGCTCCACGCCCGCCATGCTACGTCCGGGGGCGGGCCGGTAGGAGGCTGTTCCTCTCAGCAGCGAGAAAGGCGGACGTGGTCGACCGCACGGCGGCGGGCGGAGGATGGAGGTGGGCGAGCGCGACGGCGTCCGGCCGCCGCGATCCGCCACGATCGATCCTCACCGAGTGGAGCGGCACCATGCGAGAGTTCCTGGTCGAGATCACCACGACCGTGCCCGAGGGCACCGGGCAGGACGAGATCGACGAACGGCGCGCCGCCGAAGCCGTCCGAGCCCGCGAACTGGCCGCCTCCGGTCGGCTGGCCCGGCTGTGGCGGCCGGTCGGCGAACTGCGCAGCATCGGTGTCTGGCGCGCCGCCGACGAGGCGGAACTCCACGAGAAGGTGCTCGGGACGCTGCCGCTGCGCCCGTGGATGACCCTCACCGTCACCGCGCTCCAGCCCCACCCCAACGACCCGGGCCCGGACCGCGCCGACGGCACGCCGTGACGGCCCCCTGGAGCCACAGGTCACGGATCCGTCGAGGGGCCGAAGTGGCCCTCTTCGGGGCACGGGTCGCCCCGCACCCGGAATTCCGTCAGGCGCCGGCCGCGTCGGCCGCGCCGACCCGTGGCGCGGGGGCGGCGCCCAGCAGTGCCAGGCAGTTCGCCCACAGGGGGCCGAGCCGGTCCGTGTCGTTGTAGAGCTTGGCGAACATGACCTGCCCTTCGAGCTGCGCGACCACGGCCCGCGCGGCCGCCCGGGTGTCGGTCACGGAGACCTCGCCGCGCCCGAGGGCCTCGGCGACGACCGACTCGACCATCTCGACCTGCGCCTCGAAGATCCCCTGGAGTCGGTCGCGGACGGCCTCGGTCTGATTGCTCAGCTCCAGGGTGAGGTTCCCGAACAGGCACCCCGCCACGGTGCCGCAGCTCTGCTGTCCCGCGCGCTGCGCGGCCTCGGTCTCCTCGAACAGCAGGCGCAGCCGGGACAGCGGTGCCGTCTCACCGCGCAGCACCCGCTCCCACGCGCGCCGCTGTCCGGCCCACTGCTCGTCGACGACCGTCAGGGCGAGAGCTTCCTTGGACGCGAAGAAGTAGTAGAAGCTGCCCTTGGGCACCCCGGCCGTCTTGCAGATCTCGGCCACACCCAGCGCGGAGTAACCGCGCAGCTCGATCAGTGACCGCGCGGCGCTGAGGATCTTCTCGCGGGCATCGCTGGTCCGTCCCATGAGGCCGAGTGTACGACCGGTCGTCTACTTTCCCGGCCGCGGCGGAGCCTTGCGTCCCCGGCAGGCTGATATCTAACATTTCAGTTCATGGAGGCTGTGCCACGCACTCTGCTCAGGGACCGCGCCTACGCGGCGATCCGGGACGCCATCGTGGCCGGGGACATCGCCCCCGGCGCGGTCGTGCGCGACGCCGATCTCGCCGAGCGGCTCGGGCTGTCACGGGCGCCGGTGCGGGAGGCGTTCGCCCGGCTGGTCGACGAGGGGCTGCTGGAGAGCAAGCCGCAGAGCTACACGCGGGTGACCCCGGTGGTGGCCGCCGACGTACGGGACGCGGCGGCCGTGGTCGGCGCGATGCACGAGCTGGCCACCCGGGTGGCGGTGCCCCGGCTGTTCGCCGCGGACGTCGAGGGAATGCGCGCGGCCAACGAGCGGTTCGCGGCCGCCGTACGGGCCGGGGACGTGGACGCCGCCCTGCGCGCCGACGACGCGCTGCACGACGTCCTGGTGCGGGCCGCCGGCAACCGGGCGGCCGCCGCCACCATCGCCCGCTACACCCCGCTCATCCGGCGGCTGGAGCGACGGCGCTTCGGTGAGGGCGGCACCTGCCGTTCGGCCGGACTGCACGGTCGGCTGATCGAGGCCTGCGCCGGCGGTGACGTGGCCGAGGCGGTCCGCGTCACGGCGGAGATCTGGCGCACCCTCGCGGACCTCGCCGACTCCGACGACCTGGCGGCCGAGTAGCAGGGCGGCCGAGCAACCCGAGAACCGGGTGACCGACCGACCCACTGCTCCGGGCGACCCGCTCGATCCGCTCGACCCACTGCTCCAGGAGGCCCCATGTCCCTCTCCTCGTACGCGCGTTACCCCCTCCTCTTCGGACCCTCCCCGGTGCACCCGATGGAACGGCTCACCGCCCACCTCGGCGGAGCCGCCCTCTGGGCGAAGCGGGAGGACTGCAACTCCGGGATCGCGTACGGCGGGAACAAGACCCGCAAACTGGAGTACCTGGTCGCCGACGCCCTCGCGCAGGGCTGCGACACACTCGTGTCGATCGGCGGGGTGCAGTCCAACCACACCCGTCAGGTCGCGGCCGTCGCCGCCCGCGCCGGACTGAAGTGCGTGCTGGTGCAGGAGAGCTGGGTGGAGTGGCCCGACTCCGTGTACGACAAGGTCGGCAACATCCTCATCAGCCGACTGGCCGGGGCCGATGTGCGCCTGGTCCGGGCCGGGTTCGGGATCGGCTTCAAGGAGAGCTGGGAGCTGGCGCTCAGGGAGGTCGAGGAGTCGGGCGGGAAGCCGTACGCCATCCCCGCCGGGGCCTCCGACCATCCGCTCGGCGGCCTGGGCTTCGCCGGGTGGGCCTACGAAGTCGCCGAGCAGGAGCGGGAGTCGGGCGTCTTCTTCGACACCGTGATCGTCTGTTCGGTGACCGGGTCGACCCAGGCCGGCATGGTCGCCGGGTTCGCCGCGCTGGAGGAGGCGGGCGCGCGGTCCCGGCGCGTCATCGGGATCGACGCCTCGGCCAAGCCCACCGAGACCCGCGGGCAGATCGCCCGCATCGCGCACCGCACCGGACAACTCATCGGACTCGAGCGCGAGTTGACCGTCGAGGACATCGAGCTGGACGAGCGGTACCACGCCGGCGTCTACGGTGTCCCGGACGAGACGACCCTGGAGGCGATGCGGCTCGCCGCGCGCACCGAGGGCATGGTCACCGACCCCGTCTACGAGGGGAAGTCGATGGCCGGACTCGTCGACCTGGTCGCACGCGGCGAGATCGGCCGCGACTCCACCGTGCTGTACGCGCACCTGGGCGGGCAGCCGGCACTGAACGCGTACAGCGCGCTGTTCTGAGGACCCGGCGCGGTTCGGGACCTGACCTGACCTGACCTGAGCTGACCGGGCCGGACCGGGCCGTGCCGGGCCGGGAACAGCGCCAGGCACTGTCCCGGACCGTGTCCCGCGTCGTCCCGGACCCGTTCGACCCCACGTACTCCGCCCCGTACCGAGGCCGACGCCCGCCTCACCACGCAGGACATGGTCGCCACACGCATCCGGGTCGCGGGCTGTCTCGGCTCCGCATTAGGACGCGGCCCGTTTGGGCTACCTCGAATGTCTTCTCCCCGGCCGCCGGCATCAGCAGACTCATCTCCAGAGCCCGGCGGCCGCGCCGGGGAAGCCGACCGACCGGGGAGTCGATCAACGTGAATCTCATCGCCCGTTCCGCCGCCGTCGTTCTCGTCGTCATGGCCGCCTCGATGGGCGTCGCCGTCTCTGCGGCGGCGACGCCGGCGGTCACCGTACAGGCGGACGCCGCGCAGGTCACCGAGTCCACGGGCGGCGACAACATCTGGGGGTAGGTACCTCGCGGCAGACCTGCCAGGCGCTCGGCTCGATGATGGACGGACTCCGTTGTATGTGATCACAGCACGACTGGTGAGTTCTCAGCCGAAGGCCCGGCCTTCGGACCTGGACCGGATCGCCGGCCGACTTCGTGAAGCGACCGAGTGCGGCGATTCAGGCCTTCAGCACCACTGGATGCGGCCGGACCCGCTCGGCGCCGCGCTCGTCCTCTACGTGACGGCTCCGACCCTGGAAGCCGCAGAGTGCGAAGCTCGCGTGACCCTCTGCCGGGCTCTTGCCTCCGATCCGAGCCTCCGTCGGTGGCGACTGGACCGCGCCAGTGCCGATCTGATCGTGAGTGCGATGGACGCATTGCTGTGGCGTCGGCCGTTCGACGACGGCCTGAACTGACTTCCCGGGGGCCGCTCGTCCCCCGGTCCTGCGGAAGAGATTCCCGCTTTCCTCGCCTTTCCCCACCGCTGTCGCATTGCTGCTGCCCGCTGCGCCGACCACCGGCCCACCGATTCCCAAGGCGGACTTACGTGTCATGAATTTCGCAGATTTCACCCTGGTCGAGGCATTCGACGAGATGGCCGCCGGCCGGCCCGACGGAACGGCCGTCGAGTTCGGCGGCGACCGAGCCTCCTATGCCGAACTCGCCACCGCATCCCGACGGGTGGCGGCCCTGCTGAAGAAACGCGCCGGTGTGCGGCCCGGTGACCTCGTGGCGTTCTGTATGGAGCCCTCCGTCGAAATGGTCGTCACGGTACTGGCGATTCTGCGCTGCGGTGCCGCGTATGTGCCGCTCGATGTGCAGAACCCGCCGGTGCGCAACCGGCTCATTCTCGACGACAGCGGTCCGCGGGCCGTGGTCGGCGACGTGGTCGACGGGTCGGCCGGCGTGTGTTCGATCACGAGCGACGAGGTCCGGCAGGCTGCCTGGGACACCGGCGCGGAGGAGTGGTCGGGGGCTCGACCGGATCCAGGCGCGTACTGCTACGTCATCTACACCTCGGGGACCACGGGCAGGCCCAAGGGCGTGCCGATAACGCACCGCAACGTCCTGGCTCTCTTCGCGGCCGCGGCCGAACTGTTCGACTTCGGTGCCGAAGACGTGTGGCTGCTCTACCACTCCATCGCCTTCGACTTCTCCGTCTGGGAACTGTGGGGGCCGCTCCTGCACGGCGGCTGCCTGGTGATCGTCGACCGGTGGACCAAGCTCTCGCCCGAGGCCTGTGCCGAACTGCTGCTGGACCGCGGCGTGACGGTGCTCAACCAGACTCCCACCGCGTTCTCGGTGATGGCCCGCGTCCTCATGGAGAAGGTGCCCGCCGGCGGCGGCGTCCCGTTGCGGTACGTGGTGTTCGGCGGTGAGCGGCTCTCCATGCCCGCACTGCGTACCTGGGCGGACCGGTTCGGCCTCGACCGGCCGCAACTGATCAACATGTACGGGCTCACCGAAGCCACCGTCCACACCACGTACCACCGGCTCACCGGGCAGGACCTGCTCCTCGACGACTCGGTCATCGGCCGGCCGCTGCCGGGGTTCACCGCACGCATCGTGGACGAAGCGGGGGAGAGCGGTGAGCGAGGCCAACTCGTGGTGTCCGGCCCCCAGGTGGCGGCCGGGTATCTGGACCGGCCGGAGACCACGGCCGAGCGGTTCGGGCCCGACCCGCTCGGCCTCGTCGACGGGACGCTCTTCTACCGGACCGGGGATCTCGTGGAGACGCGCAACGGGCAACTCGTCTACCTCGGGCGTGCCGACCGGCAGGCGAAGATCCGGGGCCACCGGATCGAGCTCGGCGAGGTGGAGGCGGCCGTCGCCGCCGTACCGGACATCACCGAAGCGTCCGCCGTGGTCGTCGGCGGCGCCGAGAACCCGATCCTCGCCTGCGGATACACCACCCGCTCGGGACAGCAGGTCGAGCTTCGCGCCCTCCGGGCCGAACTTCGCAAGCGTGTTCCGCAGTACATGCTCCCGACCCGTTTCCGGTGGTTCGAGCAACTGCCGCTGACGGTGAACGGAAAGACGGACAGCCAAAGCGTGGCCAAGGAAATGGAGTTCGAGAAGTGAGTGAAAGAGTGCCGACATCGACCCGGGACGAAGTGAGGCAGCGGATCCTCGACTGGCTCGGTGAGGAGCTGGGAGACCCGCACATCACCGGTGCCGACAATTTCCTCGAACTCGGCGGCCACTCCATGATGGCGATCGAACTCAAGACGAGGATCGCCCGTGAGTACGGTCTGTCGATCGGCCTCGCCGATCTGTTCCAGCGTTCGATCTCGGTCGCCGTGGCCCGCGCCGAAGACGGAAAGGCAACGGTGTGAACGGCATGCGCGTCTATGCTTCCGTCCTCCGCATTCCCGACTACCGCAAGCTCTGGTTCGGCGCGGTCATCAGCCTGCTCGGTGACGGCGCCACCTGGACGGCCCTCGCGTGGATCGCCGTGTCGACCGGCGGCGCCGGGACCCTGGGCGTACTCGGCGTCTGTTACTCCGCCCCCGTACTGCTCGGCGGCCTCCTGGCCGGCAAGGTCGTGGACCGTTTCTCCCGGCGCAAACTGCTGGTGTTCGACTCCCTGGTGCGCGGTGCGGCCATGCTCGCCGTCCCGCTGCTGTACGTCACCGATGTCCTCGACCCGTGGCACCTCTATGTCGTCGCGGCGGTCTTCGGTCTGTTCAAGATCATCCCGATCGGCATCATCCCCGCTGTCCTGCCCGATCTGGTGCCCAAGAAGCAGCTCCCCACCGCGATCGCCCTCGAGGCGGTCGCCTACGGCGCGGCCGGCATGCTCGGCCCCGCGCTCGGCGGTCTGCTGATCCCGCTCATCGGCGGGTACTGGGTGCTCGCCCTGGACTGCGTGAGCTACTTGGTGTTCGCCGGGCTCGTGCTCAGCCTGAAGGCCCGGCTGGACCGTCCCGGAGCCGGTGCGGAGACCACCGGCGACCGGAACGGGGTCTCCACCGAGCGGAGCTCCTGGCGTCCGGTCGTCGCGTTCGTGGTCCGGGACCGGGTGATGCTGGTGATCACCATCACCTTCACCATCTTCAACGTGGCGATGGGCATGCTGATCGTCGCTCAGCCGTGGCTGGCCCATGAGCGTCTCCCGGGCGGTGCCACCATGCTCGGCGTGCTCGTCGGCGGCCTCGCCGGTGCCGAGATGATCGGCTCGCTGATCGCCGGAGCGATCAAGCCCGCCGTCCGCCCGATGCTCCGGATCGGTCTGCTCCAGGTGATCTCCGGCAGCGGCCTGCTGCTGCTTCTCGGAGCGAACCCGGTGCTCATCCTCGTCGGCCAGGTCGTCTGCGGCCTGCCCGCGATGCTCATGACGGTCTCCTCGCAGAGCGTCCGGTACCAGCGCACTCCGGAGGTACTCCGCGGCCGGACCATGACCCTGATGCGCACGCTGATGCACAGCGCTTACCCGCTCGGGGCGATCGTGGCGGGCCCGCTGCTGGCCGGCGACCACTACACCGTCGTCGTGCTGGCCATGGCCGTGGCCGCGGGCGCACCCGGCCTGCTCACGCTCGGTCTGGTGCGCAACGCGGTCGTCAACAAGCGAGAGCCCGAGACGCCGGCCGGGCCCGAGTCCGGCACACCGGCCGAGTCCGAGACACCGGCCGGGTCCGCTGCCCAGGCCGCGGCCGAGCCCGTCGGTCAGACCCCTGTGCTCGCGGCCAGGTCGGCGCAGGACGGCTGATCGCCGGCCGGCACCCGCACCTCCCCCGCGGCCGACACCGGCGAGTACCCGGCGGCCCGGTGCTCCCACCGCCCACGTCCTGAGCGGTCCAGTACTGGTCAACCTCACCAGCGTCGAACGCTGACTCACCTCGTATCGGAGTACACACTCATGCCCGCAACAAGCGTCACCACGAAGGTGGTCGCCGCCTCGTACGCCCAGGAAGGGCTGTGGCTGCTGGAGCAGTTCGGCGCGGGGCCGACGGCCAACAACATCCCCATGGCCTGGCGGATCGCCGGCCGCCCCGACCTCGACGCACTGGGCGCCGCCCTGCGCCTGGTCGCCGAGCGCAACCCGGTGCTGCTGTCTCGCTGCGCCTGGGACGAGGACGCCGGAATCCTGCTGATGTCCGAGGACTTCCGGCCGGCTGACATCCCGTTGCACATCACTCGCGGCCTCGAGGAGCAGCAGGCGCTGATCGAGGTGTCGCAGGAGTCGCTGCGTGCCTTCCCCGGTGACTCCCCGCTGATCCGTGCGCATGTCTGGGCCCCGGCGGGGGAGGGCGACACCCTGTTGTCCCTCGTCGTCAGCCACCTGGTGTTCGACGGAGGCTCCGAGGAATCCCTCTTCGCCGAACTCGACGCGTGCTACCGCCATGTGACGGAGGGCGAGGCGCTGCCGCCGGTCCCGCAGACGTATCGGCGCTTCGCCCGGGAGCAGCGGGAACGCTTCGCCCGCGCCGACCAGTCCGCCCGGGTGTCCGAGCTCGCCGCCCGGCTGCCCGTACCGCGGAGCGTGGCACTGGCCGGCTCGGCCGACGGCGGCCGGGCCGGCCAGGACCCCTCGGAAGCGGCCCGCCACCATGAGCGGCTCGACGCCGGGGAACTCTCCCGGCTGAAGCGGTTCGCTCATGACCACGGCGCATCCGAGGTGATGGTGCTGCTGGCCGCACTGGTCGCCACGGCGGCCCGCTGGGGCGACCAGCAGAGCTGCAGCGTGCTGCTGCCGAACGCGAACCGGGCGGAGGCCTGGAGCCGCCGGCTGATCGGCCCCTGCCTCAACAGCCTGTACGTCACGGCTTCGGCCGATCCCCGGCAGAGCTTCGCCGAGCTGCTCGGCCAGGTCCGTGACCTGGCCCTGGACGCCTACGGGGACCACGACGTGCCCGCCGAAGTGCTGCGCGCACGCTGGGCGGAGCGCGGCGGCGAGGCGCACACCAATGTGATGCTGAACATCTTTTCCCAAGAGCGTGCCGAGTTGAGCCTGCCCGGCTGCACGACGAGCCGGCTGAGCTGGGAGGAGACTCCGGTACGGGCTCGTACGGACCTGTGCGTCTACGGCTGGCCGCAGGACGGCGGGCTGCGCCTGGAGTTCCTCCATCGCACGGCAGCCCTCACCCCGGCGGACGCGGCCTCGTTCGCCGCCTCGATGACCGGACTGCTGCGGCAAGCCGTCGTCACCCCGGACCTGCCGCTGGCCGAACTCACCCTGGACGGAGCCGACCGCGCCACCCGCACCCTCAGCGAACCACTGTCCGCCACCCCTCGGACGTCGGTCGTCGAACAGGTGTGGGAGGCGGCTGCCCGGCACCCGGAGGCCACCGCGATCCGGGCGCAGGAAGGCGACCTGAGCTACGCCGAGCTGACCGCCGTGGCCGAGGCGGGCGCGGCCCGGCTCCTCGGCCTGGGGCTGCGTCCCGGCCAGGTCGTCGGGCTGGAGGGCGGCCACAGCACCCGGACCGTCCTCGCGGCCCTGGCCGTCCTGCGCGCCGGCGGAGTCCTGCTGTTCGTCCAGCCGGGCCTGCCGCGGGCGCGTCAGGACGCGATCCTCGAGACCGCCCGCCCCGCGTTCGTGATCGGCGAGACCGAGGGCGCCGCGATCAGCCCGGACGCGCTGCTCGCCGCCGGGGGCGGCCCCTGCGACGTCCCCATGCCCGGCACCGACGATCCGGCGTACGTCTTCTTCACCTCCGGTTCCACCGGCACTCCCAAGGGTGTGCTCGGCCGGCACGGCGGACTCGCCCACTTCCTCGCCTGGGAGCGCGACCTGCTCGGAACCGGCCCCGGCGACCGGGTCGGCTGGCGTACCAACACCGGCTTCGACGTGGTCCTGCGCGACCTGTTCCTGCCCCTGGTCTCCGGTGCCACGCTGGTCGTACCCGAACCCGGCGATCTGGAGGACCCCGCCGCCACCCTGCGCTGGCTGGAGCGCGCCGGTGTGACCACGCTGCACATCACTCCGAGCCTCGCCGACCTGCTCGTCGCCGAGCACGTCGAGGACCCGGACGGAGCCCCCCGGCCCCGCGCCCTGCGCGCCGTGCTCTTCGCCGGAGAGCCGCTCAGCGGTCAGGCTGTCCGCCGCTGGCGCGAACACCTGGGCGGACAGGCCCGCGTCGTCAACCTCTACGGGCCGACCGAGACCACGCTCGCGAAATGCTGGTACGAGATCCCCGCCGAGCCGTCGGACGGGGTGCAGCCGATCGGCCGGCCGCTGCCGGAAACCCAGGTGGTCGTCCTCGGCCCCACCGGCAGGCCCGCGGGGATCGGCGAGACCGGCGAGATCACCATCCGCACGCCGCACCGCTCGCTCGGCTATCTCGGGGCGTCCGGCCGGGACGCGGCGGACCGCTTCACGCCCAATCCGTTCCGTGCCGACGAGGCCGATCTCCTCTACCGGACGGGTGACCTCGGCCGCCTCCGGGCCGACGGGCTGCTGGACATCCTCGGCCGCGCCGACGACGAGCTGAAGGTCCACGGGGTGCGTGTGCAGCCTGCGGAGGTCACCGCCGTCCTGCGGGCCCACCCGGACATCGAGCAGGCCGCCGTGCTCAAGCGCGACGACGGCCATGGACTGATCGGCTATGCGGTGACGCGCGCCGGCACACCGTTGGACGAGGCCGCGGTGCTGCGACACGTCGCCTCCCTGCTGCCTGCGGCCTTCGTCCCCGCCCGGCTGGTGGCGCTGGACCGGCTGCCGCTGCTGCCCAACGGCAAGGTGGACAAGAGGTCCCTGCCGCAGCCCTCCGCGGGCCGGGCGCACTCCGAGATCGTCGCGCCGCGCACCGCCGAGGAGGCGGCCGTGGTGGACATCTTCGAGCAGGTCCTCGGGGTGCGGCGGATCAGCGTGCACGACGAGTTCCTGGCGCTCGGCGGCCATTCGCTGCTCGCCATGCGCATGGCCGCACGGCTCGGGAAGCACTTCGGTGTCCGGGTTCCCGCCGCCGTCGTCCTGGACCGGGCGACGCCCGCGGTGATCGCGGCCCGTGTCATGGTGCGCAACCCCGAAACGCTGCCGCCGGTCGGCACCACGGTGCAGGACGCCCCCTATCCGGCCGGCCTCACCCAGGAGCGGATGTTCTTCCTGGAGGAGATGACCGGCAGCGAGCCGGGCGTCTACACCATCCCGTGGTGCTTCCGCCTTCGCGGCGGCCTCGACCGGGAGTCGCTGCGCAGGTCACTCCTTCGCCTGGTCGAGCGGCACGCCCCGCTGCGCACCGGCTTCGAGGTCACGGCCGACCGGTTGCGGGCCCTCCCCAAGCCGGCCCAGGACGTCTTCGACTACCGGACGGTCGAGCTCTCCGGAGCCGGCGAACTCCCTGCCTTCGTCCAGGAGGAGCTCACCAGGCCGCTCGACCTGCGGGCCGGCCGGGTCCTGCGCGCCACCCTCGCCGAACTCGGGCCCGACGACTGCGCGCTGGTGCTGATGGTCCATCACATCGCCGCCGACGGCTGGTCGCTCGCCGTGCTGCAGGACGAACTGTCCTCGCTCTACGCCGCTTTCAGCGGACAGCCGGGCGCGGTCGAACCGCCCCTGCCCGAGTCGGACTACGCCGGGTTCGCACGGTGGCAGCGAGCCCGCACCGCGGCCCTGGAGGCGGACGGCGGCCTGGCGAGGGCGGCCGAGCACCTGCGCGGAGCCCCGGAGCGCTACGGCCTGCCCACCGACCGCCCGCGCGGTCACCGCCAGACCTATCGCGGCGACCGCGAGGTGCTCGCCCTCCCGGCGGGACTGCCGCAGCGTCTGCGTCGCGAGGCGGGCCGCCGCGCAGTCACCCCGTTCACCCTGGTCGCCGCGGCGTACGCGGCGGCGGTCGCGGCCCGCGGAGGCGACCGCGAGCTGGTGCTCGGAACGGCGGTGGCCAACCGCCCCGAGTCCGGCCAGCAGGAGCTGATCGGCTGCTTCATCAACACCGTCCCGCTGCGGCTGCGACTGCCCGCGAGCGGACTGCTCGACGACCTCGTCGCGGTGACGGCGGCCGAGATCGGGCGCGGACTCTCCGCAGCGGACGTACCGTTCGAACGGCTGCTGTCCGAACTCGACGTGCCGCGCACAGCGAGCCACCCGCCCGTGTTCCAGGCGGCCCTGGTGATGCAGCAGGCGGCACCGGCCTCACTCGAACTGCCCGGTGTCCGGGTCGAGGAGGTGCCGGACGCGCGGACGACCGCGAAGGCCGAGCTGAGCCTGATCACCCGTCTCGACGGCGAGCACTGCGAGCTGACCCTGGAGTACAACGCCGATCTGTTCGAGCGGGCCACCGCCCGCCGACTCCTGGCCCACATCTGCCACCTGCTGGAGAACACCACCGACCCGGCCGCCCGGTACGACGCACTGCCCCCGTCCGAACGCGCCGCGGAACTCGACGCGGCGGCCGGGCCCACACCCGCGGCCGGCCCGGACGAGGCCCAGGATCTGCTCACCGGGATCCGCCGGTCCGCCGCCCTCACCCCGGACGCACCCGCTGTCAGCTACGCGGGGCGCACCCTGAGCTACGCCGAGCTGCTCGGGCTGGCCGACGCGCACGCCCATCGGCTGCGCGCGAGCGGAGTCCGTGTCGGCGACGTGGTCGCCGTGCACATGGAGCGCTCGGCGGAACTGGTCGTCGCCCTCCTGGCCGCGATGGCGGCGGGCGCCGCATACCTGCCGCTCGACACCGCGGCTCCTGCCGAGCGGTTGCGGCTGATGATGGACACCGCCGGGGTCCGGACGCTGCTGACCGGCCCCGGAGGGGTGCCCGACGAGCACGGCCGGGAGCACACCCTCGTCGTCGGCCTGGAGGCCGATCCCGAGCCGCCGCTGGAACTGCCCCTGCGCGGCGAGCTGCCCGCGTACTGCCTCTTCACCTCGGGTTCCACCGGGACTCCCAAGGGCGTTCTGGTCCCGCACCGGGCGATCGTCAACCGGCTGCGCTGGATGCAGAACACCTACCGGCTCGACGCCTGCGACACCGTCCTGCAGAAGACCCCCTACACGTTCGACGTCTCGGTGTGGGAGTTCTTCTGGCCGCTGCTGGCCGGCGCCCGGATCGTGATGGCCCGTCCCGGCGGCCACCGCGACCCGGGATACCTGATCGAGGAGATCCGCCGCGAACGGGTCACCACCCTGCACTTCGTGCCGCCCATGCTGGCCGCCCTGCTGGAGCAGCCGGGCGCGCAGACCATCGCCGAGACCGTACGTCTGGTGGTGTGCAGCGGGGAGGCGCTCGAAGGCAGCCTGCGTGACCGCTTCTACGAGGTCACGGCCACCGCCGGGGTGACACCACCCCGACTGGAGAACCTCTACGGCCCCACCGAGGCCGCCGTGGACGTCTCGTGGCACAGCTGCGCACCGGCGGAGGCGGGCGCCGCCGTCCCCATCGGCCGTCCGATCGACAACATCCGGCTGTACGTGCTCGACCGCGACACCATGCGGGCGATCCCGCGCGGCGGCGTCGGCGAGCTGTACATCGGCGGCATCGGACTGGCCACCGGCTATGTCGGCCGGCCCGGTCTGACGGCCGACCGGTTCGTCCCGGACCCGTTCGCCGGACCGGAACACCCGGGCTCGCGCCTCTACCGCACCGGCGACCTGGTGCGGCGGCTTCCCGACGGCGACCTGGAGTACCTCGGACGGACCGACTTCCAGGTGAAGATCCGCGGCGTGCGCATCGAACTCGGCGAGATCGAGGAGCGGTTGGCCGCCCAGCCCGAGGTCACCGACGCCGTCGTCGTGGTCCACGAACATCCGGGCGGTGGCAAGGAGCTGATCGGCTACGCCACCGTCCGCCCGGGCGCCGCGGCGGACGGCACCGTGCTCGCCGAGCGGCTGCGCGGCATCCTGCCCGACTACATGTGCCCCTCGCTGATCGTGGTCATGGACGCGTTCCCGCTCGGCGCCACCGGCAAGGTCGACCGGCGGGCCCTGCCCGACCCGCAGCCGTGGCGCGGCGACACCGTGGCGTACGAGGTTCCGGACACCGACGAGGAACGGACGCTCGCGGCCATCTGGGCCGAGGTGCTCAAGCCGGACCGGCCGGTCGGCGCCCTGGACCACTTCTTCGCCATCGGCGGGGACTCGCTCAGCGCCGTACGCGTGGTGGGTTCCGCTGCCGACCAGGGCTGGTCCCTGGGCCTGGACGACGTGTTCACCGCCCGCAGCCTGCGCGAACTCGCCGCCGTCATGACCGCGGTCGATCCGCGGCGGGAGCAGGCGGCACCCCTTGGCGAATTCACCCTTCTCAGCACCGCCGACCTCGCTCGGCTCGGACTCTAGAGACCGGAGAACAGTCGCATGACCACCGCAACACCTCACCGCGGAACAGCCACCAGCTCCGTCACCGACGCCTATCCGCTGTCCCGGCTGCAGGCCGGCATGATCTACCACGCCGAGCTGGAGGGCGACGCCTCCTACTACCACGACATCTACTCGCTGCGGGTGCGCGGTCCCTGGCACGAGGAGAGCTTCCGCGCCGCCGTCGCCGGGCTGATCGGGGCCCACGACGTCCTGCGCACCTCCTTCGAACTCGCCAAGTTCAGCGAACCGTTGCAGCTCGTGCACTCCACCGTCGACGTCCCCTTCGAGACCGTCGACCTGCGTGGCCTGGAGCGGGACGCCGCCGAGCGGGTCCTCGAGGACTGGCGGCGCGAGGAGACCGGCCGTCCCTTCGACTTCGCGGCGGCGCCGCTCTTCCGCATGGTCGTCCACCGCCTGGGGGACGAGGAGTTCCACTTCTGGTGGTCCTTCCACCACGCGATGATGGACGGCTGGAGCCTGCACTCCGCCGTGGCGGAGCTCTTCGCCGGCTACACGGCGATCCGTACGGGCCGTACGCCCGACTTCACCGCCCCGCGGACCCGCTACCGCGACTACATCGCACTCGAGCTCGACGCTCTCGACGACGCACGGCAGCGCGACTTCTGGCGCGACCAACTGGCCGGTGCCGAGCCCGCCGTGCTGCCCGTACCGCCCCGGCGCACCAGTGACGAACTGGACTCGACCGTGGAGGTCGAGTGGTACGACATCCCGCGGCCCGTGCTCGACCGGCTCGGCGAACTCGCGGCACGGCTGCGCGTCCCCGTCCGTACCGTGCTGCTCACCGCGCACCTGCGTGTGGTCTCGGGGCTGCTCGGGCGCTCCGACGTGATCACCGGGGTCGTCGGCAACGGCCGGCCGGAGACGCGGGACGCCGAGCAGGTCAAGGGCCTCTTCCTGAGCACCTACCCGCTGCGTACCACGCTCCCGCGGGCCAGTTGGGCCGACTTCGCCAGCGCGGTGTTCGCCCAGGAGGCCGCGATCCTCCCCAACCGCCGCTATCCGCTCGCGGCGATGGTCGAGGAGACCGGCTGGAGCCCCTTCGACATCGTCTTCGACTTCCGGCGGTTCCGAAGCTATGAGGGGCTCACCGCACAGGACGACCTGACCCTCGACATCGGCGACTACTACGAGCACACCAACTTCCCGCTGACCTCCGGATTCGTGATGAACCCGGAAGGCACCTCGCTGCGGCTCCAACTGCGCTACGACGCACGGCGCTTCGACCGTGCGGACACCGCCCGCCTCAGCCGGGCCTACCTCTCGGTGCTGGAACGGATCGCCGCCGATCCCGATGCCTGCGTGCTGGCCGCGCCCGCGCTCGCGGACGAGGACGTCGCCGCCCTTGCCGTGCACGGCTCCGGCCCGTGGCGCGACACCGAGCCGCACGGTGTCTACCAGCGCATCGAGCGGGCCGCCCGGCCCGGTCGGACCGCCGTGCGCGCCGTCGACGGCGAACTGGCGTACGACGAGCTGCTGGAGACGGCCGGCCGGATAGCGGGCAGCCTCGCCGACGCG
Organism: Streptomyces sp. NBC_00016; assembly: GCF_045040885.1. Classification (NCBI taxonomy): domain Bacteria; kingdom Bacillati; phylum Actinomycetota; class Actinomycetes; order Kitasatosporales; family Streptomycetaceae; genus Streptomyces; species Streptomyces sp. NBC_00016. The sequence goes on from NZ_CP108304.1 coordinate 7,438,434, forward strand.
GGAGTCCGCCGGGGCGACCCGGTCGGCGTGTGCATGAACCGCGGCACCCTGCTCGTACCCGCCCTGCTCGCCATCTGGCGGATCGGTGCCAACTACGTCTCGCTCGACCCCGACTACCCGCTCGACCGGCTGCGCTACATCGCCCGCCACAGCGGTGCGGACTTCCTCCTGCACGACGCCGTCTCCGCCGGTGTCGCCGCCGAACTCGCCCCGGCCGCCCTCGCGGTCGAGACGGCCGCCGCGCACCCGCGCAGCGCCGAGGCGGTCGAGGTCTCCGGCGACGAGCTCGCCTACACGATCTACACCTCCGGCTCCACCGGCCTGCCCAAGGGGGTCGAGGTACCGCACGGCTCCGTCGTCAACTTCCTGGACGCACTCGTGGAGCGCCTGGACCTGGACGACTCACACCCCTACCTCGCCACGACCTCGATCAGCTTCGACATCCATGTCAACGAGATGTTCGTCCCGCTGATTCTCGGCGGCACCGTACTCCTGGCCGCCCGCAGCCAGGTCGCGGACGGCACCGCGCTGCGCGAACTGATCGAGTCGGAGCCCGGGCTGATCGCCCAGGGACCACCCGCCATGTGGCGGATGCTGCTCGACACCGGCTGGCGCCCGAAGGACATGGCCGGAGTGCTCTGCGGTGGCGAGGCGTTCCCGCGTGACCTCGCCGAGAGGCTGTCACGGGACGGCGCGGCGGTCTGGAACATGTACGGACCGACCGAGACCACCGTGTGGTCCGCCGTCCAGCGGGTGACGGCCGGGGAGGGCACGGTGCCCATCGGCCGTCCGATCCGCAACACCACCATGTGGGTGCTGGACGCCCAGATGGACCCGGTCTTCCCCGGCGTTCCCGGCGAGCTGTACATCGGCGGCGAAGGTGTGGTCCGCGCCTACCACGATCGGCCCGACCTGACCGCGGACCGCTTCGTGCCGGATCCCTTCGCCGGTCCCGGCCGGCCCGGAGCGCGGCTCTACCGCACCGGCGACCTCGTACGCATCGGCGAGAACGGCACCTTCGAGTACCTGGAGCGGGTCGACCTCCAGGTGAAGGTGCGTGGCTACCGCATCGAGCTGGAGGAGGTGGAGGCCAGGCTCGGCCGGCACCCGGAGGTCTCCGCGGCCGTGGTCGCGGCACCGCTCGGCGCGGACGGCGAACGGGTTCTCGCCGGCTACGTCGTGGCCGCTCCCGGCGTGGACGGCAGCGCGCTGCGCACCTGGTGCGCCGAGGCACTGCCCGGCTACATGGTGCCCCAGGCCTGGGTGCTGCTCGACGCGCTGCCGCTCACCCCGAACGGCAAGGTCGACCGCAAGGCCCTGCCCGGCATCGGCGAGGCGATGTCCGCGGCCGAGGGTGACGCGGCAGCGCCGAGCACCGACACCGAGCGGGCACTGGCCGCGATCTGGAGCGAGGTGCTCGGCATCACCGGCATCGGCGTGAACGCCAACTTCTTCGACCTCGGCGGCCACTCGCTGCGCGCCCTGCGGGTGGTGCTCAAGGTCCGGGACGAGCTCGGAGTCGAACTCCCGGTCGCCGCCCTGCTCCAGGCGGCCACCATCCGCAGGCTCGCCGCCCTGATCGACCGCCGGGACGCCGACGGCACCGACGGCGCCGACACGCTGGTCGTGCCGCTCAACTCCGCGGGCAGCACCCCGTTGTTCCTCTTCCCGCCGCTCGGCGGTCACATCTTCGGCTACGGGCCGCTCGCCCGGCTCCTCGACGGCGAGGTCACCGTGTACGGCGTGCGGGCGTCCGGCATGGAGCCGGGGGAGACACCGCTGGACTCGATGAGCGGCCTCGCCGACCACTACGTCGCCCGGCTCAAGTCCGTCCAGCCGGAGGGTCCTTACCACGTCGCCGGCTGGTGCATGGGCGCGACGGTGGCCGTGGAGGTGGCCCGACGGCTGCGCGCGGCGGGCGACGAGGTCGCCTACCTCGGTCTGGTGGTGGCCAACCCCTTCGACCCGGCCCCGCGCAGGCTCCTGGAGGACCCGACCGCCCTGGTGCACCACATGCTCGGTCAGGGAACCGACACGACGTACGAGGAACTGGCCGCCATCGACAGCCTCGACGAGAAGATCGAATTGGTGTTCAGCCGCGGCCGGAGTGCGGGCGCGCTGCGCGACGACGTCAGCAGCCTCGAGGACGCGCGCAGGCTGCTCGGGGTCTACCAGGCCAACGCCAAGGCGATCAGTTCGCACCAGCAGGCCGCGTACGACGGCGCCGCCCAGGTCTTCATCCTGCCGGAGGAGAACTTCCAGCCCGCCGACATGGGCTGGTCACGGGTGATCACCGGACCGATCGGCCTGCACGCGCTGCCCGGCCTGCCCGCCACCTTCCTCACCCGTGACGAGGTCGGCCGACTGGCCGAGCTCATCACGCACGAGCTGTCCCACCGTGCCGCCCGCTGAGCGGCCCCCGTCGACCGACACGAACCGATCAAGGAGTCAGAACATGGCTGTCGAGAGCATCGACCGTTTCACCGTGGTGAGCAATGCGGAGCAGCAGTACTCGGTCTGGTTCCCCGGGCGGCCCCTCCCGCTGGGCTGGCAGGCCGCCGGCTTCGAGGGAACCAGGGCCGAGTGCCTCGCGCACATCGAGGAGATCTGGCAGGACCTGCGCCCGCTCGGTCTTCGCACGGCGCTCGCGACCGGAGAGGCCGCCTGAGCCATGCTGACCGTCTACACGACCGCGCCCTCCTCGCACAGCCTCACCGGGCACGAGTTCCGGCGGCGTGCCGTCGACGTGGCGCGATGGACCGAGGCGGCCGGCCACCGCGGCCTGCTCGTCTACACGGACAACACGCTCGTCGACCCCTGGGCCGCGGCCCAGCTGATGATCGAACACACCGAGACGCTGGTGCCGCTGGTGGCGGTGCAGCCGCTGTTCCGCCACCCCTTCGACGTCGCCAGGGCGATCAGCTCCATCGGCTATCTGCATGGCCGCCAGGTCGACCTGAATCTGGTGACCGGGGGATTCGCCGGGCACATGCGCGAGTTGGGCGACGTCCTCGACCACGACGAGCGCTACGAACGGCTGGCCGAGTACGGGAAGATCGTCAACAAGCTGCTCACCGGTACCCGGCCGGTCACCCACCTCGGTCGGCACTACGGCCTCAACGCCGCCTCGCTCACCATCCCGCTGCCGGCCGAACTCACCCCGAGGTTCTACGTATCGGGGTCCTCCGACGCCTGTGCCCAGGCGCAGCAGACCCTGGGCGCCGTCCGGCTCTCGTACCCGCGTGCGGCGGCGGACCACGCGGCGGACCCCGACGGCCTGCGGGGCAACGGCATCCGGCTGGGCATCATCGCCCGTGAGAGCAGCGACGAGGCCTGGCGGATCGCGCACGAGCGGTTCCCGTCGGACGAGTTGGGGGAGCGGCTGCACGATGTGGCGGCCGGGCAGGTCGAGTCGCGCTGGCACCAGAACCTCTCCCGGGACGCGCAGCACTCGCACAGCCCCAGGGACGGCTACTGGCTCTATCCGTTCCGCGCGTACAAGACCTTCTGCCCTTACCTCGTCGGCAGTTACGAGGAGGTGGCCCGGCTGCTGGGTGAGTATCTCGAACTGGGTATCACCGCACTGATCCTCGACGTGCCCAGGGAAGAGGACGACCTCCACCACTCGGGCATCGCCCTTCGGCTGGCACAGCGGATGCCGGCCGCCGTCTGACGGGCGGCACCGCACGTCCGTCGAACCTTCCGAAGGAGACAGAGCATGACCCAGACAGCCTTGTGGCTCCGGCGTCTCGACGCCCCGGCGGGCACCGCGGTGCCGGATCTGCAGCTGGTCTGCTTCCCGCACGCAGGGGGGTCGGCGGGCTTCTACCGTCCGCTCGCGGCCGAGCTGGCCGACCACGCCGAGGTGCTCGGGGTGCAGTATCCGGGTCGTCAGGACAGGTACGCGGAGCCGGTGGTCACGGATGTCCACCGGCTCGCCGACCAGGTCGCCGAGGTGCTGGGGCAGGGGGCGGGAGACCGGCCGCGAGCCCTGCTCGGCCACAGCCTCGGCGCCGTCGTCGCCTACGAGGTGGCCGCCCGGCTGGGCGACTCCGCCCCGGTCGCGCTGATCGTGAGCGGCCGGCCGGCCCCCTCGCGTATCCGCCGGACCACCGCTCACCAGTTGCCGGAGGACGCCCTGGCGGAGCAGGTGATGTCGCTCGGGGGTATGGACAGCGAGTTGCTGGACCATCCCGAACTGCGGTCCCTGCTGCTGCCGTTGATCCGGGGTGACTATCAGGCCAGTGAGACCTACCGGTTCGGTGGCGGCCCTGCCCTGCACTGCCCGGTCGTGGCCTTCACGGGCGACGACGACCCGCTGACCCCCGTCGCGGACGCCCGGGTGTGGGCCGAGCACACCACGGGTGCGTTTCGGCTCCACGTCCTGAGCGGTGGGCACTTCTTCCTCAACGATCACTGGGCGGCCGTCGCCCGCACCGTCCGTTCCAGCACGGAAGCGGTCCTCACCTGACGTCGGCGATCCGGCCTCTCCGGTGGCCCGCAGGGCCGTCCGACGGGGCCATCGGCCGGTTCGTGACGGGTCTGGTGGTCACCGCCCGCGCTGCGGACCCACACTGAGCCCGCCCCTGGCCGGATCGGCCCCGCGATCCCCCATTCACCATGAACCGAGGAGCCATCAATGAGCACAACCCGCGTCGACCGTGTGCCGGACGCGGTCACCGTCCCGGCCGGCAGTTCGTGTGCCGACGTCGTCGCCACGACCGGACTGCCCATGACCGGGCCGAACGCGATCGTCGCGGTCCGTGATGCCGACGGCCTGCTCCGGGACCTCTCCTGGAAGCCGGGGGAGGAGGTCAAGGTCTTTCCCGTTCCCCTGTCCAGCCCCGACGGCCTGAACATCCTGCGGCACTCGACCGCGCATGTGCTCGCCCAGGCCGTACAGAGCCTGTATGCCGAGGCGAAGCTCGGCATCGGGCCGCCCGTCGAGAACGGCTTCTACTACGACTTCGATGTCGCCAAGCCGTTCCAGCCGGATGACCTCGAGCGGATCGAGGTGCGGATGCGGGAGATCATCAAGGGCGGTCAGCGCTTCCGGCGCCGGGTGTTCCCGTCGATCGAGGCGGCGAGGCAAGAGCTCCGCGACGAGCCGTACAAGCTCGAACTGGTGGATCTGAAAGGTGACGACGGCGCCCCCTCGGCGGCTGACTCCGCAGCGGGGGAACTGACCGTCTACGACAACCTCGACGCCCGCTCGGACGAGGTGCGCTGGTCCGACCTCTGCCGAGGCCCGCACCTCCCCTCGACCAGGCTGATCCAGGCATTCAAGTTGACCCGCTCGGCGGCCGCGTACTGGCGGGGGAACGAGGCCAACCCACAGCTGCAGCGGGTCTACGGGACGGCCTGGCCGACCCGCGAGGAGCTGAAGGAGCATCTGCGGCAGCTGGAGGAGGCCGGCAGACGCGATCACCGCAGGATCGGCGAGGACCTCGATCTCTTCACCTTCAGCAAGGAGATCGGGAAGGGACTCCCCCTGTGGCTGCCCAACGGCACGATCATCCGGGACGAACTCGAAGGCTGGGCACGGCAGACGGAGCGACGCCTGAAGTACCGGCGAGTGGTCACACCGAGCATCACCAAGGACGAGCTCTACTACCTCTCGGGGCATCTTCCCTATTACCGCGAGGATCTCTACGCGCCGATCGACATCGAAGGTGAGCAGTACTACCTCCGCCCGATGAACTGCCCGCACCACCACATGGTGTACAAGTCGAGGCCGCACAGTTACCGGGACCTCCCCTACAAGATTGCGGAGTACGGCACCGTTCACCGATTCGAACGGAGTGGCCAGCTCCACGGCCTCATGCGCACCCGCGGGTTCACGCAGAACGACGCGCACATCTATTGCTCGGCAGAGCAGGCGAAAGACCAGTTCCTGGAAGTGATGCGCATGCATGACGCGTACTACCGGGCACTCGGTATCTCGGACTTCTACATGGTGCTCGCCCTGCGAGATCCCCGGAACACGGCCAAGTACCACGACGACGAGGAGATGTGGCGCCTCGCGGAGCAGATCACCCGTGACGCCATGGACGAGTCGAACATTCCCTACGTCGAGGAGATCGGCGGGGCCGCCCATTACGGTCCCAAGGTCGACTTCATGATCCGCGCGGTCACCGGCAAGGAGTTCGCCGCCTCGACGAACCAGGTCGATCTGTACACTCCGCAGCGCTTCGGCCTGACCTACCACGATTCGGACGGCGGGGAGAAACCGGTTGTCGTGATTCATCGTGCGCCGCTGGGTTCGCACGAGCGGTTCGTGGCCTACCTGGTCGAGCACTTCGGCGGGGCGTTCCCGGTCTGGCTCGCCCCGGAGCAGGTCCGTGTCATCCCCCTCGCGTCGGAGTTGCGGGAGTACGCGGACGAGGTCTGCGACGTTCTCCTCGGTGCTGACCTGCGCGCCGAGGTCGACCGCGGTGACTCCCGGTTGTCGGCGAAGGTGCGGGCCGCGGTCACGCGCAAGGTGCCACTGATCGTCGTCCTGGGCCGTAAAGAGGCCGAGAACCGGACCGTGTCGGTGCGGTACCGCTCGGGCGAGGAGCGCTCGATGCCTCTCGAGGCATTCGTGGCGCAGGCCACCGAACTGGTGCGTTCCAAGAGCCTGGAGGGCGCCGGGCACCAGTAGGACACGGTGAGTCCGGCGAGGTCCGGGGAGTGAACCGGGAGCTGACCCGGTACCGCTCCCCGGGCCGTCCGCACAGCGCCCGGAAAGGGCTTACCGCGGAGAACGAACTCTTTGCTCCCCGTTTGAGCATGGCCGCCGTAAAGGCGTGCAGGGCGACGTCGAGCGCCTGTACGATCGGTGGTCGCGCGCCCTGAGTGGTGCGCAAAGCATCCTTGACATGCTCGCGGAGGCTTCGTAACCTCTCGCGGGCTCGCGGAAGCTGACGGGGGAACAGTGCTTGACTTCTTGGGACTCGATCCCATAGCCGAACGAACATATCGTTTGCTGTTGACTCGGCGCGACCTGGATGTCGAAGGAATGGCCGGTGAACTCTCCGCCACTGCGGACGAGATCCGGCAGGCCCTCGACAACCTTGCCGAGCTGACTCTGCTGCGCCCTTCTTGGGAGGTGCCGGGTGAATTGAGGCCGGTCAGCCCTCAAGTCGGAATGGAATTACTCATTCAGCAGCGCCAAGCCGAAATGCTGCGCCAAAGTTACCAGTTCGCCGAGAGCCAGGTGGCCGTCGCGCAACTGGTCCAGGAATACACCGACCAGCGCTCCGGGCAGGGCCGCCCCGAGGTCACCAAGCTGATGGGGATGGACGCGATCCAGGACCGGATCGAGCAACTGTCCCTGCGCTCCACCGAGGAAGTCGCGACCCTCATGCCCGGAGGGCCGCAGGACCCGGCGCTCATCGAGGCCGCGAAGAGGCTGGACTCGCAGGTGCGCGGTCGCGGAGTGGCGATGCGCACCGTCGGCCTGGAGAGCCTCCGCAAGGACCCGCCCACGCTGGTCTACGCCCGCTGGCTGACCGAGATCGGTGCCGAAGTGCGCACCGCGCCCTCGCTGCCCATCCGGATGCTCATCTACGACCGGCGCGTCGCCCTGGTGCCGGTCGACCCGGACAACTCAGCGCTCGGCGCCCTTGAGGTCACCGATCCCGGCACGGTCACGGTGATCCTCGCTCTGTTCGAACAGATCTGGTCCACGTCCCGGCCCGTCGGTGACACGACTCCCGCCACCGACGACGACGGCCTGTCCCCGCAGGAGCGCGAGCTGTTGCTCCTGCTGTCACAGGGCCTCACCGACGAGCGGGCCGGCCGCCAGCTGGGGCTTTCCGCGCGTTCCGTACGGCGGATGATGGCCGGTCTCATGGAACGCCTCGGTGCGCGCAGCCGTTTCGAAGCGGGTCTGAGGGCCGCGGAGAACGGCTGGCTCTGACCGGTGGGAAAGGCGGTGAGGGCGCCGGCCGTCGAGGCCGGCGCCCTCACCGGCCTCTTCTCCGGCCCGTCCACCGGCCGAGGGCCGGCTCTGCCTCGGGTGGCGCTCGTCGGACCAGAGGATGAGCCGCCGATGACGCCGTCAGCGTGATGTCCGGCCGGGACCGCAACCGGATCGGGCTCCGCACGCTTCCTGTCCGGCAGAACCGTAAGAAGCCGGTGAGGAGAGCAACGTGACGACCACCGCCCCCGAACACAGCGACCCCCGCGCCTTCGTGGACCCCTATGCCTTCGTCGACCCCTATGCCGTCGACGCGGCCGACGTCCGCTGGCCGGACCCGGCCGGCGTCTGGCCGGCCCCGGCCGACCCGGACCAGGACATGGACCAGGACATGGGCCAGGACATGGACCACCTGCTGCCGCCGAATCCCGCCGAGCGCCTCGACCTCGCCATCGGCCCGCGCGACCGGCGACGCATCGACCTGCACGCCGCGCTGACCGCGGCCGGAATCCCGCCGTACCCCGAGGACCGCGACGCCATCGACCAGCTCAGCGCCCTGTCCGGCAGCGTCAACGCCGCACTCCAGCGCTGGCTGCACCACCCCAGGTGAACCCGGGCGCGGTGTCTTCTCGGCGCACACCGGTGCCGGGCCGGCCGCGGCCTGGTTCCCGGTGGCGGTTCCCGGCCCGCATCAGCCGCCCGCGGCCGGGATCCTCCGCCTGCCCCTGATCGCGAGGGCCGCCGTCGACAGGGCCGCCAGCGCGATCAGGGCGGCCGCCCCGAACGCCCGGGTCGCGCCGTGGGTGAGGATCTCGGCCGGGCTGCCCACCGCGTGCCGGGTGGCCGTGCCGTACACCGTGACCAGCACGGACAGACCGAGCGTGCCGCCGAGCCACTGCAAGCTCTGGAGGAGGCCGGAGGCGGCGCCGGCCTCCTCGGGCCCGACCTTCGCGAGGATGGTGGCGTTCAGTGGCATCAGGGCCAGGCCGACGCCGACGCCCAACAGCAGCAGCGGGCCGAGCAGACCCGTCACATAGCCGTCGCCGGGACCGAGCCGCCACAGCCAGCAGCCCGAACCGGCGAGCAGTGTCATACCGGTCAGGATCAGTGGCTTGGCCCCGAGGCGGGCCAGCAGCCGCGGCACGAACCGAACGGTCGTGAACATCACCGCCGTCATCGGCAGGAACGCGAGACCGGCGCGCAACGGGCTGTAGCGCAGCACCTCCTGACTGATGAGGGTGAGGAAGTAGAAGGCGCCGAACATGCCCGCGGGCAGCATCAGGACACCGAGGTAGGCGCCCGCCCGGTCGCGGTCGGTGAAGAGTCCGAGCGGCATGATCGGCTGTTCGGCGCGGGTCTCGACCAGCGCGAAACCGACGAGCAGGGCGGCCGCGCCGGTGAAGCCGAGCAGCGCCGGGGTGTCGCTCCACCCCTCCTGCGAGACCCGGATGAACGCGTACACCAGAGAGGTCGTCCCGGCGGTGCCGGTCAGGGCGCCCGCCGCGTCGAACCGGCCCGCGTGGCGCGGGGTCTCGGTGACGAAGCGGGGCAGGGCGAGGGCGACCGCGATCCCGATGGGCACGTTGATCAGCAGGGCCCAGCGCCAGGACGCCCAGGCGGTGAGCATGCCGCCGAGGACCAGCCCGATGGAGGCGCCGATCCCGGCCATGGAGGAGTAGACGCCGAGGGCGTGGTGACGGCGGGGACCCTCGGGGAAGTTGGTGGTGATCAGGGCGAGGGTGCTGGGCGCGGTGAGGGCGGCGCCGACTCCCTGGAGGGCGCGGGCGGCGAGCAGCCAGCCACCGTCGCCGGCCAGGCCGCCGAGCAGCGAGGAGCCGGCGAACAGCAGGACGCCGAGGGTGAGCGTGCGTCGGCGGCCGAGGAGGTCGCCGACGCGTCCGCCGAGCAGCAGCAGGCCGCCGAAGGCGAGGGTGTACGCGTTCAGTACCCAGGACAGTCCGGTGGGGGAGAAGCCGAGGTCACGCCGGATGTCGGGGAGGGCGACATTGACGACCGTGGAGTCGACTCCGACCATGAGATAGGCGGTGACGATCACGAGCAGGACGGCGCCGGGCCGGGCGGCCGGTCCGGGTGGCGCAGCTGGAGGGGAAGAGGCGGCCGGGGCGGAACCGGCCGGGACGTCGGCGGTCGAGGCATCGGCGGCCGAGGCGGAAGGGGACGGCGTGGACATGGGGTGCTCCCTGTCTGGTGTCCCCGCGGGAAGTGGTGGAACATGCGGGCAGCACGAAGAGACCCTGGTCGTGGACCCGCAGAGACGAGCGCAGTAAGCGGGGACTGTCTCCGTTTAGTGTCTGCCAAAATACGGAGAGAGTCCCCGGTTTGCAAGGAGTAACTGGATGACGCAGGTCAGGCCCATGCGTGCGGACGCTCGCCGCAACTACGAGCGCTTGCTCAAGGTGGCGGCGGAGGCTTTCGCCGAGCATGGGGAGGGCGCCTCCCTCGACGACATCGCCAAGCGGGCGGGCGTCGGATCCGGCACGCTGTACCGGCACTTCCCCACGCGCCAGGCGCTGCTGGAGGCGGCCTACGTCGACCGGATCGAGGCGCTCGCCGTACGGGCCGACGAACTCGGCGGTGAACTCCCGCCGGGCGAGGCGCTGGTGGAGTGGCTCAACGAGCTGTGCGTCGGCACGATCCAGGTCCGCGGAATGAAGGCCCTGCTGGGCTCCGCCGTCACGGACGGCAGCGCGGCCGCGGTCACCGCCTGCGGTACGAACATGAAGGAGGCGGCGGCCCGGCTGGTGGAGGCGGCGCAGCGGGAGGGCACCCTGCGGCCGGACATCGAGCCGATCGACGTACTGCGCCTCGCGCACGGGGTGGCGACGGCCTCGGAGCTGGCGAAGGGCGACCGCAGCGCCATCCGCCGTTATGTGTCGCTGCTGACGGAGGGGCTGCGGCCCGCGCGGTGACGACAGCGGGCGCCCCCGTGGTGGCGGGCGCCCGTGGCTGAGCGACTGCGGGCCGGGGCCGGCCCGGGCGCGGTTACAGGGCCTGGGCGCCCGGCTTCACCATGTTGCGCACGGTGCGGGCCTTCACGAAGTCGCCCATGGCCGTCATCTCCCACTCGCCGGAGAACTGCTTGATCAGCTTGGCCATCAGCACGCCCGTCTGCGGTTCGGCGCCGGTGAGGTCGAAGCGGACGAGTTCCTCGCCGGTCGAGGCGTCCAGCAGACGGCAGTAGGCCTTGGCGACCTCCGTGAACTTCTGGCCCGAGAAGGAGTTCACGGTGAAGACCAGTCCGGTCACCTCCTGCGGGAGACGGCCGAGGTCGACGACGATCACCTCGTCGTCCCCGCCGCCCTCGCCGGTGAGGTTGTCGCCGGAGTGCTTGATCGCGCCGTTCACGATGGAGAGCTTGCCGAAGTAGCAGCTGTCGATGTGGTTGCGCTGGGGGCCGTAGGCGATGACCGAGGCGTCCAGGTCGATGTCCTTGCCGCGGAACGCGGGCTCCCAGCCCAGGCCCATCTTGACCTGCGAGAGCAGCGGGCGGCCGCCCTTGACGAGGGAGACGGTCTGGTTCTTCTGGAGGCTGACCCGGCCCTTGTCCAGGTTGATCTTCCCGGTGGCGGCGGGGGCCGCGGCGGGCGGTGCCGGGGGCATCGGCGGGGCCGCCGGGGTCACCGGAGACTGCGGCACGGGCGGCGGCGGGGCCATCTGGCGAGGTGCGGCGGCCGGCGCGGGTTCCTCCACCGTCACCCCGAAGTCGGTGGCGATGCCGGCCAGGCCGTTGGAGTACCCCTGGCCGACGGCGCGGGCCTTCCAGGCGCCGTTGCGGAGATAGATCTCCACGACGACCAGAGCTGTCTCCGAGCCGAGCTGCGGGGGCGTGAAGGTGGCCAGCACGCCGTTGTCGTCCGCGCTGCGGATCGTCGCCGTCGGTTCGACGCCCTGGAACGTCTGCCCCGCGGCGTCCGGGCTGGCGGTGACGACGATCTTCTCGATGCCCGGCGGGACCGCGGACGTGTCGACGGTGATCGCGTCGGGGGCCGTACCGCCGCCGGAGCGGTAGGTCACGCCGGGGCCGCTCGGCTGGTTGTAGAAGATGAAGTCGTCGTCGGAGCGCACCTTGCCGTCGGCGGTGAGCAGCAGGCCCGAAACGTCGAGCCGCACCGGAGCGGCGACGTCCACCGTCACGCGTGCGGTGGAGAGAGGGATGTTCGAGCCGGGGGTCATAGCTGTCATGCCGGGTGAACGAGCGAGACCACTTTGCCGTTCCCTTACCCGGACCCGAACGGGCCCGGGCAGGGACATGGCAGGCATACCGGCCTACGGCACCACCACGATCTTGCGGCCGACCCCCGCCGCGAACTGTTCCAGCGCCCTCGGGTACTCCTCCAGCGGCATCCGGTCGCTGATGAAGACCTTCGGGTCCAGCACCCCGTTCGCGAACAGTTCGGCGGCCCGCTCGAAGCTGTGCAGGACGGCCATCGAGCCGGTGATGGTGATCTCCTGGTTGTAGATCCGGTACGGGTCGACGGTGACCCGGGTCGCGTAGTCGGCGACGCCGAACTGCAGGAACGTCCCGGCCTTCGCCACCCGCCCCAGACCGTCCTGGATCGCCGCCGCGTTGCCCGTCGCGTCCACGACCAGGTCCCAGCCCCGCGGCCGCTCCAGCTCGTCCGCGTTCGCCGCCGCCCCGGAGACGCCCAGCCGGCGCGCGGTCTCCAGCCGCGCCGGATTCAGGTCCACCACGTCCACGCTCGCCGCGCCCGTGCGCTTCGCCAGCTCCAGCATCATCAGCCCCATCGTCCCGGAGCCGTAGATCAGCACATGCGCGCCCAGCCGCGACCGGAGCACGTCGTAGCCGCGCACCGCGCACGACAGCGGCTCGATCAGCGCCGCGTCCTGGGTGCGGATGTGCTCGGGCAGCCGTACGCAGTTGGCCACCGGCGCCACCGCGTACTGGGCCGCGCCCCCCGCCGTGGTGACGCCGATCGCGGCCCAGCGCTCGCAGAGGTTGTTGTGCCCGGTACGGCAGTAGCGGCACTCGTGGCAGTACAGGGAGGGGTCCACCGCCACCCGGTCGCCCACCGACACCTCCGTGACCTGCGTGCCGACCCCCACGACCGTGCCCGCGAACTCGTGCCCCGGCACGATGGGCAGCTTCGGCGCGAACTCGCCCTGGAGGATGTGCAGATCGGTGCCGCACAGTCCGCAGGCGGCGACCTCCACGACCACCTCGCGCGGCCCTGGCGTCGGGTCGGGGACCTCGGTGACGACGGCGCGGCCCACGGACTCGATGACGGCGGCCTTCATTTCACGGCTCCCAAGGACAGGCCCTGGACCAGTTTGTCCTGGGCGGCGAACCCCGCGGCGAGCACCGGCAGGGAGATGACGAGCGACGCGGCGCACACCTTCGCCAGGAACAGGCCCTGGCTGGTGATGAAGCCGGTCAGGAAGACGGGGGCGGTCTCCGCGACCACACCCGTGAGCACCCGGGCGAACAGCAGTTCGTTCCAGCTGAAGATGAAGCAGATCAGGGCCGTCGCCGCGATGCCGGGCAGCGCGATCGGGGCGACCACGCGCGCGAGGATCGTCGGCAGCCGCGCCCCGTCCACCCGGGCGGCCTCGATGATCGCCACCGGCACCTCGGCCAGGAACGACTGCATCATCCACACCGCGATCGGCAGGTTCATGGAGGTGTAGAGGATGACCAGCAGCCAGATGTTGTCCAGCATCCCCGCGTTCTTCGCGAACAGGTAGATCGGCAGCAGGCCCGCCACCACCGGCAGCATCTTGGTCGACAGGAAGAAGAACAGGACGTCCGTCCACTTCTTCACCGGCCGGATCGACAGCGCGTAGGCCGCCGGGAGGGCGAGGAGCAGGACGAGCAGGGTCGACGCGACCGACGCCACGACCGAGTTGACCAGCGCGGGCCAGGGGCTCGCGCCGCCGCCGGTGCCGAAGAACTCGCGGTAGCCGTCGAGGGTGAGGGCGGCGGTGAAGGACGGTGGGTTGGTGGCCGCGTCCTGCTCGGAGTGGAAGGACGTCAGGGCCATCCAGGCGACCGGCAGGAAGAACACGATCCCGGTCACCCAGGCCAGCAGCCCGAGGCCGCCTCTGCGTACGACGTTCATGCGCGGGACACCTCCTCACGGAACAGGGACGAGACGACCCGCAGGGCGAAGGTCGCGATGACGATCGAGCCGATGACCACCAGGACGCCCGCGGCCGAGGCGAGGCCGTTCTCATGGGCCTGGTAGAAGCTCTGGTAGACGGTGTAGGGGAGGTTCGCCGTGCCCAGTCCGCCCGAGGTGATGGTGAAGACCGCGTCGAAGTTCTGGACGATGTAGATCGAGCCGAGCAGGGCGCCCAGCTCCAGGTAGCGGCGCAGGTGCGGGAGGGTCAGATGGCGGAAGATCTGCCAGTCGCTCGCGCCGTCCACCCGGGCCGCCTCGATCTGCTGCTGGTCCCGGCTCTGCAGGCCGGCCAGCAGGATCAGCATCATGAACGGCGTCCACTGCCAGACCAGGGAGGCCTCCACGGCGAGCAGCGGGGTGTCGGAGATCCAGTCCGGCTGGGGGCCGCCCACATAGTGCAACAGGCCGTTGAGCAGGCCGTACTCAGGGTTGTAGAGGACGTGCTTCCAGAGCAGGGCCGCCGCCACCGGCACCACCAGGAAGGGCGCGATCAGCAGCGTGCGGACCACGCCCCGGCCCCGGAACCGACGGTCCAGGAGCAGGGCCAGGGCCAGTCCCAGCAGCAGGCTGACCAGCACCACGGTCGCCGTCAGCAGGACGGTCGTCCACACCGAGTGGCGCAGGTCGGCGTCGGTCAGGACCTGGTGGTAGTTGTCGAACCCGGTGAAGCGGCGGGCGTCGGGGTAGAGGGCGTTCCAGTCGAAGAAGGAGATCACCACCGTGGCCACGAACGGGAGCTGGGTGACCACGATCATGAAGACCAGGGCGGGGAGCAGCGGGGCCCGGGTCGCCCAGGCGCGCAGCCTGGCGTTCGGGCCGTGCGGGGTGGGTGCGGGAGGTGCGGCCACGGGGGCCGTCGTCGTCGCGGTCATCGTCCCTCGTACTCCTCGGAGATCCGCTCGGCGAGCGCTTGCGACTTCTTCAGGGCCGACTCGACGGACTGGCGTCCGGCGATGGCCGCGCTGATCTCCTGGGAGACCTTGGTGCCGAGGTCGGTGAACTCGGGGATACCGACGAACTGGATGCCGGGCGCGGGCCGCGGCTGCACTCCCGGGTCGTTGGGCTTCGCCGCCTCGATGGCCTGCTTCGTCATGTCCTGGAAGGCGGACGCCTCCGCGCGGTAGTCCGCGTTCTCGTACGTCGACGCCCGTTTGCCGGCCGGCACGTTCGACCAGCCGATCTCCTCGCCGACCAGCTGTTCGTACCTCTTGCTCGACGCCCAGGAGACGAACTTCCAGGCCTTGTCGGCGTTGCGGGAGGCCTTCTGGATGCCCCAGGCCCAGGTGTAGAGCCAGCCGGAGGAGTCGGTGCGCTCCACGGGGGCCGGGGCGTAGCCCATCCTGCCCTTGACCGGGGACTTCGCCGCCTCCAGGGAACCTGCCGCGGAGGTGGCGTCGTACCACATGGCGACCTTGCCCTGGGTCATGTTGTTGAGGCACTCGGCGAAGCCGGACTGGGCGGCTCCGGACTCGCCGTGGTCGCGGACGAGGCCGACGTAGAACTTCGTCGCCTTCTCGAAGGCGGGCGAGTCGAGCTGTGCCTTCCAGTCCTGGTCGAACCAGGTGCCGCCGAAGGTGTTCACGACGGTCGTCAGGGGTGCCATCACCTCGCCCCAGCCGGGCAGCCCGCGCAGGCAGATGCCCTTCATGCCGGGCTCGGCCCCGTCCGTCTTCGCCGCGAGGTCGGCCACCTGTTGCCAGGTGGGGTGGGCGGGCATGGTCAGGCCCTTCGCGGCGAACACGTCCTTGCGGTACATGAGGAAGGAGGACTCGCCGTAGAAGGGCTGGCCGTAGAGCTTTCCGTCGTCCCCGGTGAGGGACTCGCGCATCGGCTTCAGGACGTCCTTCTCGTCGTAGGCGGGGTCCGCCGCCACGTACGAGTCCATCGCGTGCAGCCAGCCGTTGCGGGCGTAGATCGGTATCTCGTAGTTCGACAGGGTCGCCACGTCGTACTGGCCCGCCTGGTTGGCGAAGTCCTGGCTGATCTTGTCGCGGACGTCGTTCTCCGGCAGCAGGGTGAAGCTGACCTTGATGCCGGTCTCCTTGGTGAAGTGGTCGGCGGTGAGCTTCTGCAACTCGGCCATCTGGGGGTTGTTGACCATGAGGACGTTGAGGGAGTCGCCGCCGGAACCCGCCCCGCCGGCTCCGGCCCAGCAGCCGGAGAGCAGCGGGGCGAGCAGCGTCCCTGCGGCGACCGCGGCGAGCGTGGCTCGCGGCCTCCGTCGGCTCTGGGTGCGCATCGATCGCTCCTGGGCATAGGGGGATGTTTCGGGCGCCCCGAGGCGTGGTGGTGCCCTCGGGGGTGGGTGTGTTTCGGGGGTTCAGACCCGGATGACCTGGGGCCCCAGCAGTGAGTACCGGTGGGCCTCGGCCGCCGGCAGCAAGGTGCTCGTCACGATCGCCTCCAGTGCGCCCACCTCGGCGAACCGGCAGAAGCTGACCGCCCCGAACTTGGAGTGCACACCGGTGAAGACCACGCGCCGGGCCGCCCGCACGGCCTGCGTCTTGACCTCGCCGACGGCCGGGTCCGGGGTGGTCAGGCCGTGTTCGCGGGAGATGCCGTTGGCGCCGATGTAGGCGAGGTCGACGACGAAGCCGGCCAGCATCTTCGTCGTCCAGTGGTCGACAGTGGCCAGGGTGCCGGAGCGGACCCGGCCGCCGAGCAGCAGCACGGACGTGTTCTCGGTCTCGGCGAGCGCGCCCGCGACCGGCAGGGACGCGGTGACCACGGTCAGCGGCCGGTCCCTGGGCAGCGCCTCGGCGATGAGCTGCGGGGTGAAGCCCTCGTCGACGAAGACCGTCTCGGCGTCCCCGAGCAGCCCGGCCGCCGCGGCGGCGATCCGGCGCTTCTCGGGTACGTGACTGGTGGCGCGGAAGGCCAGTGTCGTCTCGAAGCCGGCGCTCTCCACGGGATAGGCGCCGCCGTGCGTACGGCGCACCAGGCCGTGGTCCTCCAGGGCCCGCAGGTCCCGCCGTACGGTCTCCCTGGCCACGCCGAGTTCGGTGGCGAGCGTGGCGACGTCGACCGCGCCGGTGGCGCGCGCGGCGCGCACGATCTCGCGCTGGCGCTCCTCCGCCGTTCTCGGGGTCATGTCCTCACCTCGCTCTTGCGCCGTTCTGCCCGTTCGGGCCCGGTGGGGCCCATGGGGGAAGTTCTACAGCGGGCGCGCGGCACTGACCAGGCCTGTTGCGGGCCCGATACTGCCCGGGTGGGCCCGTTTGCGGCGCGGCCTGCCCGGCTCGGACCTGCGCGGCAGCCGGGCGGCGGGTGGGATCGGGCACGGCGCGTGCCCGGATACGGCGGCGGGCGGGCCCGTTCGGTGCCCGCCCGCCGTCCGTGAGGTCCGTTTCCCGGTCAGTACGGCCAGATCGGCGGGTCGCTGACGAAGTGGCCGCCCAGGTAGGCGTGGGCGATGTTCTCCGGGTCCAGCTCGCCCTGCTCGGCGATCAGCTTCTCGGCGTACGGCTCGGAGTCGTCCTGCGGCTCGTAGCCGAGCGCCCGCGCGGTGCCGAGGTCCCACCACAGCCGGGTGTTGGCGGAGGAGCCGTAGACGACGGTGTGGCCGACGTTCTCGGCGGTCAGGGCCGCGTGGAAGAGGCGGGCGCCGTCGGCCGGGCTCATCCACAGCGACAGCATGCGCACGCTGGTGGGCTCGGCGAAGCAGGAGCCGATGCGTACGGACACGCTCTCCAGGCCGTGCTTGTCCCAGTAGAGCTGGGCGAGGTCCTCGCCGAAGGACTTGGACAGGCCGTAGAAGGTGTCCGGGCGGCGCGGGGTGTCGATCGGGATCAGTTGGTCCTCGTCGGGCGACGCGCCGTCCCGGGGGCGGGGCGTGAAGCCGACCGCGTGGTTGGAGGAGGCGAAGACGACGCGCTGTACGCCCTCCTCGCGGGCCGCCTCGTACAGGTTGTACGTGCCCGCGATGTTCGCGCCGAGGATCTTCTCGAAGGGGGCTTCCAGCGAGATGCCGGCGAGGTGGACGATCGCGTCGACGCCCCGCACGGCCTCCCGGACCGCGTCCTTGTCGGCCAGGTCGGCGACGATCGCCTCCGGCTCGCCCTCGACCGGACGCAGGTCGAGCAGGCGCAGCTCGTAGCCGTAGGCGGGCAGCAGGTCCCGCATCAGGGTGCCGAGGCCGCCGGCGGCGCCGGTGAGCAGGACGGTGCGCGGAGCGGGCATCCTCGGGTCTCCTTGGATCACATGAGGGAGCGGACGCATGTGTGGCCACGGTTCACATGCATGGACACGCTAAGGAGCGGTGGCGGCGCCCGTCAAGTGTCCTACAGGAGTGACGAAACTGCTGGTGTCTCGGGGGTTGCCGCGCTTGACCCGGCTCGATCGGGCACCCTAGCGTGAGGTCGTTCAGGAATATGGACACTGCTCAAGAATATGGACCCGTTATGGACCCGGGAGAGCCCGTGACGTCAGCCCCGCTCGCCGATCGCCTCCGCGTCCCCAGCGGACCCCTGTTCTTCCCCGTCACCGCCTACGGCCCCGACGGCGCCCTCGACCTCGACACCTACCGCGCGCACGTCCGGCGCGGCGTCGAGGCGGGTGCCGCCGCCGTCTTCGCGGCCTGCGGGACCGGGGAGTTCCACGCGCTCGCCCCGGAGGAGTTCGAGGCCTGTGTGCGGGCGGCCGTGACCGAGACCGCCGGCCGGGTGCCGGTCGTCGCGGGCACCGGCTACGGGACCGCGCTCGCCGTGCGCTACGCGAGGCTGGCCGAGTCGGCCGGTGCGGACGGCCTGCTCGCCATGCCGCCCTACCTCGTCGTCGCCGCCCAGGAGGGCCTGCTGCGCCACTACCGGGAGGTGGCGGCCGCGACCGCCCTGCCCGTGATCGTCTACCAGCGCGACAACGCCGTCCTCACCCCCGGGACCGTCGTCGAACTCGCCCGCACCGAGGGGATCATCGGCCTCAAGGACGGCCTCGGTGACCTTGACCTGATGCAGCGGACCGTCAGCGCCGTCCGCACCGAGTTCCCCGGCGACTTCCTCTACTTCAACGGTCTGCCGACCGCCGAGCAGACCCAGCTCGCCTACCGGGCCCTCGGCGTCACCCTCTACTCCTCGGCCGTGTTCTGCTTCGCCCCCGAGATCGCCCTCGCCTTCCACCGGGCCCTCACCACCGGCGACGACACCACCGTCCACCGCCTCCTCGACGGCTTCTACCGGCCGTTCGTCGAACTGCGGGCCCAGGGCCGCGGATACGCCGTCTCCCTGGTCAAGGCCGGGGTCCGGCTGCGCGGCCTCGACGTGGGGGAAGTGCGCCCGCCGCTGCACGAACCGAGCGAGGATCATGTCAAGCAGCTCGCCCAGGTGATCGAGCGCGGCTACGCGCTGCTGGAGGAGGACAGGTAAGTGAAGGCGTCGACATTCGTCTACCCCTGGGACATCATCGGCGACCCCGAGGCGGCGGCCCGGATCGCCGCGCTCGGCGTGGAACAGGTGACCCTCGCCGCCGCCTACCACTCCACCCGCGCCCTCACCCCCCGCCACCCGCGCCACCGCATCGTCACCGCCGAGCACGCGGCCGTGCTGTACCCGACGGATCCGGCCGGCGACCGCTGGAAGGGCCGCGCCCTGCGCCCGTACCCGGCCGGTGACTGGGCCCCCGGCGACGCCTACGGCGAGGCCGCCGAAGCACTCGCGCGAGCCGGTCTCGACGTGCACACCTGGGTGGTCCTCGCGCACAACTCACGGATGGGCGCCGAGCATCCGGACACCTCGGTCGTCAACGCCTACGGCGACCGCTACCCGTGGGCCCCCTGCATCGCCCAGCCCGCCACGCGCGCGTACCTCGTCGACCTCGCCGCCGAGGCCGCCGTACGCCCCGGCGCGGGCGGCACCGAACTGGAGTCCCTCGGCTGGTACGGGCTCCAGCATCTGCACGCCCACGACAAGACCGGCGGCGTCGGTCTCGGGGACGCCGGCCAGTACCTGATGGCGCTCTGCTTCTGCCCCGCCTGCCGGGCCGGCTACGGCGAGCAGGGCCTGGACGCCGACGCGCTCGCCGCCGCCGTACGGGAGGCGCTGGAGCCGCTGTGGCAGGGGGCACCGGACGGCGGGGGAGGCTGGGCGGAGATCGAGAAACTGCTCGGGGAGGAGACGGCGGCGGCCACGCGCGCGTGGCGCGACGAGACCGCCCGCACGCTCCAGGAGACCGCCGTGCGGGCGGTACGGGACGCCGCGCCCGGCGGCTTCCAGGTCCTGCTGCACGCCGACCCCGTGACGTACCACGTCGGCGCCAACCCGGGCGTCGACCCCGAGCACATCCTGTCCGTCGCGGACGGCGTCGTCGTGCCCTGCGCGGGCGGGCCCGGCCTGCTGGCCCCCTTCGCCGGGCAGGGCCGCGAGGGCGCCGTCCTCGCCGCCAACCTCGGCGTCGTCTCCGGCATGGGCGGCAGCCCGGGGACACTCACCGTCGACCTGGCGCGGGCACGCGCACTCGGGGCGACCGAACTGCGGCTGTATCACGCGGGATTGGCGTCGGACGGGGACCTGTCCTGCGTACGCGAGGCGCTGGCCGCCCGCTGAGCGCCGCGCAGCAGCGGCAGGACCGTCAGCCGGGCCACGGCCAGCAGCACCAGCAGCGGCCGGTACGGCACGAGTTCGACCAGGCCCGCGCCCGCCGCGAGGCCGACGGCGGTCGGCGCGTACATCAGGGTGCCGGCCGTCGCGGTGACCCGCCCGAGCAGCGCGTCCGGCGTCTCCCGCTGCACGGCGGTCAGCGCGGCGATCAGCACACAGGGCAGCCCCACCCCGATCGCCCCGCTGCACACCAGGGCCACGGGGTCCGAGGCGACGGCCTGCGCGGCGACCGCGCCGGCCGTGAGGGCGATCCCGCAGGCGGCGAACCGGTGTTCCCCCAGCCGCCGCAGGGCTGGCCCCGAGAGCAGCCCCACCACGACCGAACCGGCGCCCTGGACGGCGTAGAGCGTGCCCGTGTACGCGGGGGAGTGGCCGAGGCCCTCGACGACGGCGTAGACCAGCGGGCCGCCGAGACCCGAGAACAGCATCGTCGCACCGCCCGCCAGGACCAGCGGGCGCAGCTCGGGCCGGCCCCACAGGAAGCGGGCTCCCTCGGCGGTCTGCGCACGCCAGTGCCCGCCGGCCGGCCGCGGCCGCTCCTCGCGGACCCGCACGCACGCGTACAGCCCCGCCGCGCACACGAAGGTGGCCGCGTCCAGGAGCGCCACGGCCGGGCCGCCGTAGGCCGCGTAGACGCCCGCGCCGGCCAGCGGGGCGACCAGCTTCATGCCCTCGGTGGCCGTCATGCGCAGCCCGTTGAAGTCGCCCAGCAGCTCCGGCGCGACGGCGGCGGCGACGAGCGCGGACTCCGCCGCGTCGGCGACCACCGAGGCGGCGCCGTACAGGAACAGCACCGCCCACAGCAGCCACAGCCGGCCGGCGGAGTCGACGGCGAGGACGGTGAGCAGCAGGGCCGCCGGGCCCAGGTTGAGCGCGACGAGCAGGGGCTTGCGGGGGAGGAGGTCGGCGAGGGTGCCCAGCGGCGGGCCGAGCAGCGTGGGCACCCAGAGGGCGAGCACGGCCAGCGCCGCGAGCCCGTTCGAGCCGGTGAGGTCCTTGACCCACACACCGGACGCCAGCCAGAGCGCCGAGGTGCCGAAACCGGAGACCGACGACGCGGCCAGATAGAGCGCCGCGTCGCGGTCCCGCAGGACACGCGCCACGGACCAGTTCTTCGTCATACCTGGTCATCGTGGGTCTGAGGCGGCCGCCCGGGCATCGGGCAGATGCCCCGTACGCGCCGCCCACTTTGCGGGAATCCGTGCGGCCCCCTCGGTCATGTCCCCGGGCCGCCTGAGGCATCGGCACGGACGGAACGCAGTCGCCGGGCGGGGCACCGATGAGTTCGCGCGCCGCCGCCGGTCCACCCCGTATGACCGACACGACAGCCGCACCCACATTCGACCTCGGCCCGCAGACCCTGATCGTGGCGCGCCTCGCGGAGGGCGTCCGCGACGGGCAGCTCGGCGACGGGACACCCTGCCCGGGCTGCGCCGTCCGCAACATGCTCGGCCACCTCACCGGCCTCGCCGTCGCCTTCCGGGACGCCGCCCGCAAGGATCTGGGCCCCACGACCGACACCCCTGCGGACGCCGCCGCGCCGGAGATCGGCCCCGGCTGGCGCGAGGAACTCGCCAAGACCCTCGAGGAGCTCGCCGACGCCTGGCGCGACCCGGCCGCCTGGACCGGCATGACCCGCGCGGGCGGCGTGGACCTGCCCGGCGAGGTCGCGGGCGCCGTCGTCGCCGACGAACTGGTGATCCACGGCTGGGACCTGGCCCGGGCCACCGGTCAGGAGTACACGCCCGACCCGGCCGCGCTGTCGGCGGCGCACGGGTTCCTCGCCGCCGCCGCGGCCCAGGGGGAGCCCGGGAGCGGTGTGTTCGGCCCCGTGGTCCCCGTCCCGGACGGCGCCCCGCTGCTCGACCGGGCGGTCGGACTGAGCGGGCGCGACCCGGGGTGGACGCGCTAGCCGGACCGGCGGGCCAAGTGCGGACGGCACCCTGCGGTGGCCGTGGACAAACGGAATCACAGGGCGTCCCGCGGGCCCGAAACGTACGCTCCCCACCATGCCCCTGAGCCTCACCGTCCTCGGTACCGCCTCTCCGCACCCGGGGCCGGGCCGCCCCTGCTCCGGCTATCTGCTGCGCGGCGCGGGGGCGGAGGTGTGGGTGGACGCGGGACCCGGGACGTTCGCGGAGTTGCAGCGGCACACGGATCCCGACCGGCTCACGGCGATCTGGATCTCGCACCTGCACGCCGACCACAGCGCCGACCTCCTGGCCGCCGCCTACGCCCTCGCCTACGGCGGGATGACCCCGCCGGCCCCGATCCCGGTCTACGCGCCGCTCGACTGCGCCCGGCGTCTCGCGGGCTTCTTCGGCCGGCCGGACGTGCGCTTCCTGAGCGGGGTCTTCGACTTCAGGGCCCTGTTCGACGGGCACACCGTGCGGCACTGGAACCTGCGCCTCAGCTCGCGCGCGGTGGCGCACGACACCGAGGCGTACGGACTGCGGGCCGAGTGCCAGGGGAGCGTCCTCGCGTACTCGGGCGACACCGGGCCGTGCGAGGCCCTCACCGAACTCGCCTCCGGCGCCGATCTGTTCCTGTGCGAGGCGGACATCGACAGCCATCGCGAAGGCGAACGGGAGCAGCAGGTGCATCTCACGCCGGAGGAGGCCGGTGAGGCCGCCCGCAGGGCCGGGGTGCGCGAGCTGTACATCACCCATGTCGGGCCCACGCTGACCCGGGAGGCCGCGACCGCGCGGGCCGCCGTCACCTTCGGGGGCCCCACCCGGACCGCTCGCGAGGGCGAGACCCTGCCCTTCTGACCCCGTTCGGGCACTCCCGCCCCGGCAGCCTCACCTCGGCAACCTCAACTTCCTTTGTCGGAAGCATTGACGAAACACAGGGCCGCTCCTACCTTCAACGCGTCGTACTTCGTACGTCATATATGAGACGCGATACGCCAGATCCGAGATCAGACACGTGACATCCGAGAGGCGCGCATGACCTCTGTGCCCACGCCGATCCCGTCCCGCACGCAGTACGTGCTGGAGGAGATCAAACGCCGCATCCTCACAGGCCGGCTGACGCCCGGCCAGGCCCTGGTCGAGACCGAGCTCGCCGCGCAGTTCGGGGTCTCCAAGACCCCGGTGCGCGAGGCGCTCAAGACCCTGGCCGGCACCGGACTGGTCGTCATGAGCCAGTACAAGGGCGTCACGGTGCGCATGGTGGACGCGGACATGGCGCGCGAGGTCTACGACGTACGCCTGCTCCTCGAACCCGAGGCGCTCCGGCGGGCCGTACGGCGAGGCGCTTCCCTCGACGCCGCGCGCCAGGCGCTGACCCGGGCCGACGAGGCGACCGACACCGCCGAACGGTCGCTGGCCAACCGTGAGTTCCACCGCGCCCTGTACCTGCCGTGCGGCAACCCGCTGCTCGGCCGGATGCTCGACGAGGTGCGCGACCAGGCCGCCCTGGTCTCGGCCGTCGCCTGGGCCGCCTCGCCCTCCTGGGAACGGGAGGCGGGCGAGCACCGCGAGATCCTGCGGCTCGCCCTGGACGGCGACGGCGACGGAGCGGCCCGCGCCCTGCACGCCCACATCGCGTCCTTCGTGCACCGGGCGTTCCCCGAGACCGCCCAGGAGGCCCATGAGGGGCCCCGGGCAGAGAAAGGTCAGGAATGAGCAGCGTGGCGTTCGAGACCCAGCGTGCGGCCCTGGCCGACGTGGTGGCCATCCCGGTGACCCCGTTCGCCGAGGACGGCTCCGTCGACGGCGAAGCCCACCGGGCCCTGCTGCGCCGGCTGCTCGACGGCGGCATCACCACCCTCACCCCGAACGGCAACACCGGCGAGTTCTACGCCCTCACCCCCGAAGAGCGCCGCCTGGTCACGGAGGTGACCGTCGAGGTGGCCGGCGGACGGGCGGCGATCCTGGTCGGCGTCGGACACGACGTACCGACCGCCGTCGCCTCCGCCCGGCACGCCCGTGAGCTGGGCGCGCAGATGGTGATGGTCCATCAGCCCGTCCACCCGTACGTGTCGCAGAGCGGCTGGGTCGACTACCACCGGGAGATCGCGGCGGCGGTGCCCGAGCTGGGCGTCGTCCCGTACATCCGCAACGCGCAGCTGCGCGGCGACCGTCTCGCCGAGCTCGCCGACGCCTGTCCGAACGTCATCGGCGTCAAGTACGCCGTCCCGGACGCCTCGCGCTTCGCCGCGTTCGCGCGGGACGCGGGCCTGGAGCGCTTCGTCTGGGTGGCCGGCCTCGCCGAGCCGTACGCCCCCTCCTACTTCTCCGCGGGCGCCACCGGCTTCACCTCAGGGCTCGTGAACGTCGCTCCGGCCGTTTCGCTGAACATGATCGAAGCGCTTCGATCAGGGGATTATCCGGCCGCGATGAAAGTGTGGGAACAGATCAGGCGCTTCGAGGAGCTCCGCGCCGCCAACGGCTCCGCCAACAACGTCACCGTCGTCAAGGAAGCCCTTTCCTCCCTTGGCCTGTGCCGCCGCGAGGTCCGCCCGCCGAGCCGGCCGCTGCCCGAGGAAGAGCGCGCCGAGGTAGCCGCCATAGCAGCCGGATGGTCCATATGAAGCGCTTCGACGATCAAGCCCGTAAACGCCCGGAGGACCTCAGAAGCCACCAGTGGTACGGCGCCGAGGGCCTGCGCTCCTTCAGCCACCGCGCCCGCACCCGCCAGCTCGGCTACCTCCCCGAGGAGCACCTCGGCAAGCCGGTCGTCGCGATCCTCAACACCTGGTCGGACATCAACCCCTGCCACGTCCACCTGCGCGACCGCGCACAGGCCGTGAAGCGGGGCGTGTGGCAGGCGGGCGGTTTCCCGCTGGAGTTCCCGGTCTCCACGCTCAGCGAGACCTTCCAGAAGCCGACCCCGATGCTCTACCGCAACCTGCTCGCGATGGAGACCGAGGAGCTGCTGCGCTCCTATCCCGTGGACGGGGCCGTGCTGATGGGCGGCTGCGACAAGACGACACCCGCGCTGCTCATGGGCGCGGCCAGCGTCGACCTGCCGACGGTCTTCGTCCCGGCCGGGCCCATGCTGCCGGGCCACTGGCGCAACGAGGTCCTCGGCTCGGGCACCGACATGTGGAAGTACTGGGACGACAAGCGGGCCGGCCTCATCGGCGACTGCGAGCTGGCCGAGCTGGAGAGCGGCCTCGCGCGCTCGCCGGGCCACTGCATGACGATGGGCACGGCGTCCACGCTGACGGCCGCCGCGGAGGCGCTGGGCGTGACGGTTCCGGGCGCGTCGAGCATCCCGGCCGTGGACTCCGGGCACGACCGGATGGCGGCCGCCGCGGGCCTGCGCATCGTCGAACTGGTCCACCGGGACCGCAGGCTGAGCGAGATCCTCACCGCGGACGCGTTCGAGGACGCGGTGACGACCGTCCTCGGCCTCGGCGGTTCGACGAACGCCGTGATCCACCTCATCGCCATGGCGGGCCGCGCGGGCGTCAAGCTCACCCTCGACGACTTCGACCGGATCGCCCGGACCGTCCCCGTGCTCGCCAACGTGCGGCCCGGCGGCCGGAAGTACCTCATGGAGGACTTCCACTTCGCGGGCGGGCTCCCCGGCTTCCTCTCCCGGATCCCGGACCTGCTCCACCTGGAACGCCCGACCGTCTCCCACGACACGATGCGTGAGCAGCTCGCCGGCGCCCAGGTGCACGACGAGGACGTCATCCGTCCCCGGAGCAACCCGGTCGCGAGCGAGGGCGGGGTCGCCGTCCTGCGCGGCAACCTCTGCCCGGACGGCGCCGTCATCAAGCACATCTCCGCCGAACCCCACCTGCTCCGGCACACCGGCCCCGCGGTCGTCTTCGACGACTACCGGACCATGCAGCGCACCATCAACGACCCGGAGCTGGGGATCACCGCCGACACCGTCCTGGTGCTGCGCGGCTCCGGCCCCAAGGGCGGCCCGGGCATGCCCGAGTACGGCATGCTGCCCATCCCCGACCAGCTGCTCAAGCAGGGGGTGCGGGACATGGTGCGGATCTCCGACGCCCGGATGAGCGGGACGAGTTACGGCGCGTGCGTCCTGCACGTGGCGCCCGAGTCGTACGTCGGCGGGCCGCTCGCCCTGGTCCGCACGGGGGACTCGATCACCCTCGACGTCGAGGCCCGCTCCCTCCGGCTCGACGTGGACGACGAGGAGCTGGAGCGGCGCCGGGCGCAGTGGACGCCGCCGCCCGCCCGGTACGAGCGCGGCTACGGCGCGCTCTACAACGAGCAGATCACCCAGGCCGACACCGGCTGCGACTTCGAGTTCCTGGCCCGTCCGGGCAAGGTCGCGGACCCGTACGCGGGCTGACCGCGACAGCACGACCGGGCCCACCCCTGTGCAGAGAGAAAGCGCTTCACCCGCACGAGAGCACGATGCACACGAACGCACGACGCACCGAGAGACGTACCGAGAACGGAGAACAGTCATGGCCCAAGCCGCAGCCGTGGCGAAGCCGCCCGCGCCACCCCGGCGGCGCCGTGCCTCCGCCACGCCCCGCAGACTGCCGTACCTGCTGATCGCGCCGGCGGCCCTGCTGATGCTGGGCTTCATCGCCTACCCGGTCATCAGCGTCTTCTACTACAGCCTGCAGAACTACAACCCCACCAAGCCGTGGCGCAACGGCTTCGCGGGCTTCGACAACTTCGTCCACGCCTTCACCGACGACCCGCAGTTCTGGGACACGCTGACCTTCAGCGCCAAGTGGGTCTTCGTCGAGGTCGGACTCCAGCTGCTGTTCGGCCTGGCGCTCGCGCTGATCGTCAACCAGACCTTCGTGGGGCGCTCGCTCGGCCGGGCGCTGGTCTTCTCCCCGTGGGCCGTCTCCGGAGTGCTGACCTCCGCGATCTGGGTGCTGCTCTACAACTCCCAGACAGGCATCACCCGTTACCTCGCGGACATGGGGATCGGCGAGTACGGCACCAGCTGGCTGTCGGACACCTCCACCGTCTTCCCGGCGGCGATCATCGCCGACCTGTGGCGCGGTGTCCCCTTCTTCGCGATCCTCATCCTCGCCGACCTCCAGTCCGTCTCCAAGGACCTGTACGAGGCCGCGGAGGTCGACGGCGCGAGCCGGATCAAGCAGTTCTGGCACATCACCCTGCCCCACCTGAAGGACGCCATCGTCCTGTCCACGCTGCTGCGCGCGGTGTGGGAGTTCAACAACGTCGACCTGCTCTACACGCTCACCGGCGGCGGCCCGGCGGGGGAGACCACCACCCTCCCGCTCTACATCGCCAACACCAGCGTCGACGCACACAACTTCGGCTACGCGTCCGCCCTCACCACGGTCGCGTTCGTGATCCTGCTCTTCTGCTCGATGGTCTATCTGCGGCTGAGCAAGTTCGGAGGAGGCGACAAGTGATCACCAAGGAGGCCACCGAGGTCACACCCGTCCCCGTGCGCGTGACCGACGCGCCCGACCGTCGCCCGTCCCGGCACAAGCGTGCCTGGGACGAGGCCCCCCGCTGGCAGATCTACCTCCCGCTGTCGATCTACCTGGTCTTCACCCTCGTCCCCTTCTACTGGATCCTCCTGTTCGCGCTGCGCCCGGCCGGCTCGACCTCGCTCGTGCCCTGGCCGATGACCTTCGACCACTTCGAGAAGGTCTGGAACGAGCGGGACTTCGCGGTCTACTTCCAGAACAGCGTGCTCACCGGCGTGGCGACCCTGCTGCTCACCACCGGCGTCGCCCTGGCGGGCGGCTACGCCCTCGCCCGCTTCGACTTCAGGATCAAACGCGGGTTCATGCTCGCCCTGCTGTGCACCCAGTTCGTGCCGGGCGCGCTGCTCCTCGTGCCGCTCTTCCAGATCTTCGCCGAGCTCAAGATGATCAACTCGCTCGGCAGTGTCATCATCGCCGAGACGGTCTTCCAGCTGCCCCTGTCGATGATCCTGATCAGCGGCTTCATCCGGAACGTGCCGTACTCCCTGGAGGAGGCCGCCTGGGTCGACGGCTGCAACCGGCTCACCGCCTTCCGGATCGTCGTCCTTCCCCTGCTGCGGCCCGGGCTGATCGCCGTCGGTTCCTTCGCCTTCGTGCACGCCTGGAACCACTTCCTGTTCGCCCTGATGTTCCTGTCCGACCAGACCAAGCAGACGATCCCCGTCGGCCTCAACACCCTGATGAGCGCGGACAGCGTCGACCTGGGCGCGCTGGCCGCGGGCGGCATCATCGCCGCCGTCCCGGTGGTGCTCGTCTTCGCCTTCATCCAGAAGTGGCTGATCACCGGCTTCAGCGCGGGGGCGGTGAAGGGATGAGGCTTCGGCAGATCACGGTGGTGACAGCCGCGTTGGGGCTGCTCTGCGTGCCCGCGCGGGCCGAGGCCCGGGACATCTCCCGGGACACCCTGGCCGCCGACGACGGCTGGGCGGCCCACGGCACCGGCACCACCGGAGGCGCGGCCGCCGACGACGCCCACGTCACCACCGTCACCGACCGCGCCGGACTCGTCCGCGCCCTCGACGGCGGCAGCGACACCCCGAAGATCATCAAGATCGCCGGGACGATCGACGCCAACACCGACGACGACGGCGACCACCTGGACTGCGCCGACTACGCCACCGGCGGCTACTCCCTGAAGCGGTACCTGACCGCCTACGACCCGCGCACCTGGGGCGCCGCCAAGCCGAACGGCGCGCAGGAGGAGGCCCGCCAGGCGTCGGCGGCCGCGCAGGCCGAGCGGGTCGTGCTCCCCGTCGGCTCCCACACCACCATCGTGGGCCTCGGCGACGGCGCCGTCCTCAAGGGCGCCAGCCTCCAGGTGAAGAACGCGGACAACGTCATCCTCCGCAACCTCGACCTGCGCGACGCCTATGACTGCTTCCCCGTCTGGCAGCCCAACACCGGCGGCCTCGGCGACTGGAAGACGGCGTACGACAACATCTGGCTGACCGGCGCGACACACGTCTGGGTCGACCACGTCACCGCCTCCGACCAGGGTCACCCCGACTCGGCCGAGCCCACCTACTTCGCCCGCAACTACCTGCGCCACGACGGACTGCTGGACATCACCAACGGCTCCGACCTGGTCACCGTCTCCTGGAGCCGGTTCGCGGGACACGACAAGGCGATGCTCATCGGCAGCGGCGACACGGCCACCGGCGACCGCGGGAAGCTCCGGGTCACGCTGCACCACAACCAGTTCGAGTCCGTCGTACAGCGCGCACCGCGCGTCCGCTTCGGGCAGGTGCACGTCTACGACAACCGGTACGTCGTCCCCGAGGGCGCCGAGTACCGCTACTCGCTCGGCGTGTCGACCGAGTCGGCCGTATACGCCGAGAACAACGCCTTCCACACCCCCGGCCACGTGGAGGTCGCCGACCTGGTCAAGAGCTGGAACGGGACCGCCCTGCGCCAGAGCGGCACCCTCTTCAACGGCTGGCCCGTGGACCTCCTCGCCGTCTACAACGCCTACAACAGCGGCAGCGAGCGCGACCTCACGGCGGACGTCGACTGGACGCCTACCCTGCACGGAAAGATCGACAGCGCCGCGGTGGCCGACCGCGAGGTGGCACGCGGCGCGGGCGCAGGGAGGATCCCATGAGCACCGCCGAACCGATGAGCAGCCCGGTCCCGATCGTCCTCGCGGGCGCGCGCGGCCACGGCCACTGGCACCTGGACAACATCCGCCGGCTCCAGGACAAGGGCATCGTCCGCCTGGCGGGCGTCTGCGAGCTGACCCCGCTGACCCCGGCGGAGATCCCCGAGGGCCTCGGCACGCCCGAGCAGTCCGCCGACTTCGGCGCGCTGCTGGACACGACCGGCGCCCGGATCGCCGTCGTCTGCACCCCGATCCCCACCCACACCGACCTGGCCCTGATCGCGGCGCGCAAGGGGGTGCACCTGCTCCTGGAGAAGCCGCCCGCGCCCTCCTACGCCGAGTTCCGGCGGATGGCGGACGGGGTCGCCGAGGCGGGCGTGGTCTGCCAGATCGGCTTCCAGTCGCTGGGCTCGCACGCCGTGCCCGCGATCCGCCGGCTGATCGAGGACGGGGCGGTCGGCGAGGTCGCAGGTGTCGGCGGCGCCGGGGCCTGGGCCCGGCCCGAGGCGTACTTCCGGCGGGCGCCCTGGGCGGGCAGGCGACGGCTGAACGGCGTCGACGTGATCGACGGGGCGCTCACCAACCCGCTCGCGCACGCCGTCGCCACCGCCCTCGCGCTGGCCGGCGCCACCCGCGCCACCGACGTCACCGGCATCGAGACCGAGCTGGCGCACGCCAACGCCATCGAGTCCGACGACACCTCCTGCGTCCGCGTCCACACGGCCGGCGGCCGCGAGATCGTCGTCGCGGCCACGCTGTGCGCCGAGGACCCCGACGACCCGTACGTCATCGTGCACGGCAGCCGCGGCCGGATCACCTACTGGTACAAGCAGGACCGCGTCCTGCTCCAGCGGGCCGGCCACGGTCCCGAGGAGTTCGAGTACGGCCGCACCGACCTGCTGGAGAACCTCGTCGAGCACCTCGCCGACGGGACGGAACTGCTGGTCCCGCCCGCCGTGACCGAGTCGTTCATGCGGGTCGTCGAGGCGATCCGGGTCGCCCCCGACCCGGTACAGGTGCCCGACGACGCCTGGCGCCGGCTGCCCGACGAGGAGCGGCGGGTCGTCCCCGGCATCGACGGCCTCGTCGCGGCCGCCGCCGACACCCTCGCCCTCTACTCCGAACTGGGCGCCCCCTGGGCGTTCACGACCGCGCACCCGAAAGAGGTGAGCCCCTGATGACCGCAACCGCACCCGACGCACCGGTCGTCCTGCGCGTCGCCGGCCGCCCGGTCGCCCGCTACGTGACCCGGCCCGAGCTGCCCGCCCGGCTCTCCCCGCGGCCCTATCTGCACCCCGTCACCACCCTGGCCGGCACGGCGGTCACCGAACTGAGCCCGGCCGACCACACACACCACCTCGGCGTCGGTGTAGCCGTACCCGACGTCGAGGGGCACAACTTCTGGGGCGGACGCACCTACGTCCGCGACCGGGGCCCGACCGAGCTCGACAACCACGGCGCCCAGCGGCACGGTTCCTTCCAGCTCCGCGACCCGGACGGCTTCGTGGAGGAGCTGCGCTGGGTCGCCTCGGGAACCGAGCTGCTGCGCGAGCGCCGTACCGTCGCGGCCACCGAACTCACCGACACCGCCTGGGCGCTGGACTTCACCTTCTCCCTGACCAACGTCACCTCGAGGCCGCTGTCCATCGGCAGCCCGGCGACGAACGGGCGCCCCGGAGCGGCCTACGGCGGCTTCTTCTGGCGGGCCCGGAAGGAGGACGCGGCCCCCGAGGTCTTCACGGCCGGCACGGAGGGCGAGGCGTCCGTCCACGGCGCCCGCGCCGACTGGCTCGCGCTGACCGGCGCCCACTGGACCCTGGTCTTCGCCGGGGCCACCGCTGCCACCCGCCGCGACCCCTGGTTCGTCCGCACCGCCGAGTACCCGGGCGTCGGCTCCTCATTGGCTTCGGAGACGAGGCTGGCGGTTCCGCCCGGCGAGACGGCCGTGCGCCGGATCGTCACCGTCGTCGCCGACGGCCGTCTGGACCGGCACGAGGCGGCGGCACTGGTACGGAAGGCGGTCAGCCAGTGACGCACGAGACGTACACCAACCCCGTACTGAACGCCGACTGGTCCGACCCGGATGTCGTGCGGGTCGGCGACGACTTCTACCTCACCGCCTCCAGCTTCGGCCGCGCCCCCGGCCTGCCCCTGCTGCACTCGCGCGATCTGGTCCACTGGACGCTGATCGGCCATGCCCTCGAACGCCTCGAACCGGCGCAGGAGTTCAGGTCTCCGCGGCACGACTGCGGAGTGTGGGCGCCGTCCCTGAGGCACCACGACGACCGCTTCTGGATCTTCTGGGGCGACCCCGACCAGGGCATCTTCCAGATCAACGCCCCGCAGATCAGGGGGCCTTGGTCCCGACCGCTCCTGGTGAAGGAGGGCAAGGGGCTCATCGACCCCTGTCCCCTGTGGGACGAGGAGACGGGCGAGGCCTATCTGGTCCACGCCTGGGCCAAGTCCCGTGCGGGCGTCAAGAACCGGCTCACCGGCCACCGGATGCACCCGGAGGGGACGGCCGTCCTCGACGAGGGCAAGGTGATCGTCGACGGGGACCGGATACCCGGCTGGTTCACCCTCGAAGGGCCGAAGCTCTACCGGCACGACGGCTGGTTCTGGATCTTCGCGCCCGCCGGGGGAGTGGAGACCGGCTGGCAGGGCGCCTTCCGGGCCCGGGACTTCTTCGGCCCGTACGAGGAGCGGATCGTCCTGGAGCAGCAGGACACCGAGGTCAACGGCCCCCACCAGGGCGGCTGGGTACGCACCCGGTCCGGCGAGGACTGGTTCCTGCACTTCCAGCAGCGCGGCGCGTACGGCCGGGTCGTCCACCTCCAGCCGATGCGCTGGGGTGCGGACACCTGGCCGGTGATCGGCGACGAGGGCGCCCCGGTGGCGGAGCACCGGCGGCCCGACCTGCCCGCGGGACCGCCCGCCGCACCCGCCACCGACGACGACTTCCCCGGCGGGCGCTTCGGCCGCCAGTGGTCGTGGACGGCCAACCCGCAGGACGGCCTCGCCACCCAGCACTCCGCCGACGGACTGCGCCTGACCTGCGTGCGGACGGCCGACGCACACGACCTGCGCAGGCTGCCGAGCATCCTCACGCAACGGCTGCCCGGGCTCCCGTCCGCCGTGGAGGTGGAGCTGGAGCTGCACAGCGAGGAGCCGGGCGCCCGCGCCGGGCTCGCGGTCCTCGGGGACGCCTTCGGCTGGATAGGGCTCCAGCGGGGCACCGACGGGGCCGTGCACCTCGTGCATCGGTTCGCCGAACCGGTCGCGGAGCAGGAACGGGACGCGGCCCACCCGCGGCTCGCCCCCCGGGGACGGGCGCGCCTGCGGATCGAGATCGGCACCGGAGCACGTTGCCGTTTCGCGTACGACATCGGTGACGGCCTGCGCCGGTCGGGGCCCGTGTTCGCCGCCACGCCCTGGCGCTGGGTCGGTGCCCTGCTGGGCCTCTTCGCCCTCGCGCCCCCCGGAACCGGACACGCGGGAGCGGCCTCGTTCGGCGAGTTCCGGATCAGAACGCTCTGACCCACCTGTTCCGTAAGCCTGTTGGGAGACGCAATGACGCACCTCCGTAGCAAGCGCTTGCCGCGGCCGGCCGTGGTCCTGGCGGCCGTCGCCGGTCTGGTGGCGGCTCTGGGCCTCGGTGCCGTCGGCGAGGCGAAGGCCGCCGGTGAGCCGGGGACGGCCGCCACCTCTGCCCCTTCGGGGTCCCGCTGGACCGACACCGCCCATGGCTTCGCCTCGCTCGCCGGCGGCACCACCGGTGGCGCGGGCGGCGAGGTCGTCACCGTCACCGACCAGGCCTCGCTCGCGCGGTACGCGGCGGCCGAGGAGCCGTACGTCATCCGGGTCGAGGGCGCGGTGGCGGTCGAGCCCTTCGGCTCCGACATCGTCGTGACCTCGAACAAGACGATCATCGGCGCCGGTGACACCGGCGAGATCGTGCACGGGGAGCTGCACCTGAACCCCGGTACGCACAACGTGATCATCCGCAATCTGACGATCCGGGACTCGTACGTCGAGGGCGACTGGGACGGCAAGACGACCGACTTCGACGCGATCCAGATGGACACCGCCGACCACGTGTGGATCGACCACAACCGCTTCACGCACATGGGCGACGGGCTGCTCGACATCCGCAAGGACAGCCAGTACATCACCGTCTCCGCCAACCGGTTCGACACCCACAACAAGGCGTTCGGCATCGGCTGGACGACGAACGTCCTGACCCAGATCACCATCGACCACAACTGGTTCACGGGGACGAAGCAGCGCAACCCGTCCGCGGACAACTGCGCCTACGCCCACCTCTACAACAACTACCTCTCGGCGCAGGTGGCCGACGGGGACCCGGTGTGGACGTACGGGAACTGGTCGCGCGGCCACACGAAGATGGTCATCGAGAACAGTTACTTCGACGGGATCCAGCACCCCTACCAGGCCGACGCCACCGCCGAGCTGGTGCAGCGCGGGTCGATCCTGAGGAACACGAGCGGGCGGACCGACGCGTGGGGTACGGCCTTCGACCCGCGGGAGTTCTACGCCTACCGGCTGGATCCCGCGGCCGCCGTTCCCGCGCTGGTCACCCGTTTCTCCGGGCCGCAGAGGCAGATCGGCGCCCCGCCGCGCCCGCGCACCGGCACCACCCACTGACCCCCCACAACTTCATATCTCCGTTGGGATCCAGAAGAAGAGAGCCGACCACATGAAGAGCAGCATCCGCAGAAGCAGGCGCGCCGCCCTGGCCGTCGCCCTGGGCTCCGTGCTCGCGCTGACCGCAACCGCCTGCGGCGACGACGGCAGCGGCGGCGCGGGGGACAAGGGAGGCGAGGGCTCCGGCAAGGGGGAGATCACCTTCTGGGACAACAACGGCGGTGTGCGTACCGACGTCTGGAAGGAGATCATCGCCGACTTCGAGAAGGCGAACCCCGACATCAAGGTCAACTACGTCGGTGTGCCGGCCGACAGCGTCCAGTCCAA
This sequence comes from Streptomyces sp. NBC_00016, assembly GCF_045040885.1. NCBI lineage: Bacteria > Bacillati > Actinomycetota > Actinomycetes > Kitasatosporales > Streptomycetaceae > Streptomyces > Streptomyces sp. NBC_00016. The sequence goes on from NZ_CP108304.1 coordinate 7,473,592, forward strand.
GTACGACACCGCCATCCAGGGCGGCGGTCTGCCCGACGTCGGCGGTGTGGGCACCGCGATGCTCGCCGAGGTCGCCGCGCAGGGCGCCCTCGAACCGCTGGACAGCCGGATCTCCAAGAGCGCGCTGAACGGCAAGCTCAACGAGAAGTTCCTGGACGGCGTCAAGGCGGCCGGGATCGACGGCAAGACGTACTCGGTGCCGACCTCCGCGAACAACGGCACCCTCTGGTACCGGACCGATCTCTTCCAGCGGGCCGGTCTCGACGCGCCGACCACCTGGACGAAGTTCTACGCGGCCGCCGACAAGCTCACGAACAAGGACAAGAACGCGTTCGGGTACACCATCCGCGGTGGCGCGGGGTCCATCGCCCAGGCGCTGGACGCCACCTACGGGCAGAGCGGCATCACCGAGTTCTGGAACGGCGAGAAGACCACGGTCAACGACCCGAAGAACGTGGCCGCGCTGGAGAAGTACGTCGGCCTGTTCAAGAAGAACACCCCGTCCGCCGACGTCAACAACGACTTCACCAAGATGGTCGCCCAGTGGGACTCCGGGACCATCGGCATGCTGAGCCACAACCTGGGCTCCTACGGGGACCACGAGAAGGCGCTGGCCGGCAAGTTCAAGGGCATCCCGGCGCCCACGCAGGACGACGGCACCCGGGTGCAGGTGTCCAACCCGGTCGACGGGCTCGGGCTGTTCAAGGCGAGCAAGAACAAGACCGCCGCCTGGAAGTTCATCGAGTTCGCCGCGTCGCACGCGTCCAACAGCAAGTGGAACGAGACGGCGGGTCAGGTGCCGGCGAACAACGAGGCCGCGCAGGACAGCTGGGTGCAGGCGTCGGAGCCGACGAAACTGGCCGCCGAGGCGCTGGCGGGCACCACCACCAAGATCGTGCAGCTGCCGTACTACCTGCCCGACTGGAACACCATCTCCAAGGCGGACAACGAGCCGAACTTCCAGAAGGTGCTGCTCGGGAAGCTGAGCCCGAAGGACTTCCTGGACACGCTGGCCGAGCAGTTGAACACGGCGCAGGCCGACTGGAAGAAGAACCACGCGTAACTGGGGCGGTTGCGTCCGTGGGGAACTGCGGGCCCGTTGTGGCTGGTCGCGCAGTTCCCCGCGCCCCTGAAGACATTCACTCGCCCCTGTTGAGAGGTGCACCTCGTGTCCCTTACCCGCAGACAGGTCACTTCGGCGGCGCTCGCCGCTGTACCGCTCGGCGCGGTGGCGGCCGGGCCGGCCCGGGCCGGGGCCCGCCGGCCCCGCACGCTCTTCGTCGCCGGTGATTCCACCGCCGCCCAGAAGTACTCCGACGCCGCTCCCGAGACCGGGTGGGCAATGGCGCTCCCCTTCTTCCTGCACAAGGACCGGCCCGTCGCCAACCACGCGGTCAACGGCCGCAGTTCGAAGAGCTTCATCGACGAGGGCAGGCTCGACGCCGTCCTCGCCGCGATCCGGCCGGGGGACCTGCTCCTCGTCCAGTTCGCGCACAACGACGAGAAGACCACCGATCCGACCCGCTACACCGAGCCCTGGACCACCTATCAGGACTACCTGCGGATGTACGTGGACGGCGCCCGTGCGAAGGGCGCCCGGCCGGTGTTCGCCACGCCCGTCGAGCGCCGCAGGTTCGACGCCGAGGGGAACGCCGTGCCGACGCACGGCGAGTACCCGGCCGCCATGCGCGCGCTCGCCGAGGCGGAGCGGGTGGCACTGCTCGACGTCCAGGCGCTGTCGCTCGCGCTGTGGCAGCGACTCGGCGTCGAGGAGACGAAGACGTACTTCAACTGGACCGCGACCGAGCAGGACAACACGCACTTCAATCCACCGGGCGCGATCGCCGTCGCGCGGCTCGTCGTGGGGGAGTTGCTGCGGACGCGGGTGCTCGGGCCGCGTGACGTGGTCCGGCTGCACGACGAGATCCCCACGTCCTGGATCACCTGGCCCGCACCGCTCGCGTAGGACCCGCCGCACCCGCTACCGCTCGCGCAGGACCCGCACGCCTTTCGCCACAAGAGGAGAACCGTACAGTGCGTACACAGATATGTCATGGACGTGTCATAGCTGCCCTGGTGGGCTGCACCGCGCTGGTGCTGTCCGTCACCGGCACGGCGTCCGCCCAGGCCGACGCCCACTCCCGCTCCTCGTCCCGCGACCTCGGCCGGCAGGTGCTGGGCACGAACGACGGCTGGGCCGCCCACGGGACGGGGACCACGGGCGGGTCGGCCGCCGACGCCGCCCATGTGTACACCGTCACCACCTGGGCCGAGTTCAAGGCCGCCCTCGCCGCCGGCGGCAGCGCGCCGAAGATCATCAAGGTGAAGGGCGTCATCGACGCCGTCGCCGAGGGCTGTGACGCCTTCGCCGCGCCCGGCTACGACTTCGACGCCTACCTCGCCAAGTACGCGCCCGAGACCTGGGGCCTCGACACCGACCTGAGTGCCGAGCCCGCCGACAGTCCGGAGGGGCTGCGGCGCACCTCCGCCGCCGCCCAGGACACGGCCATCAAGGCGAACATCCCGGCCAACACCACCATCGTCGGCATCGGGAAGAACGCCGGCTTCAAGGGCGTCAGCCTTCAGATCAAGGCCGTCGACAACGTGATCATCCGGAACCTGGCCTTCGAGTCGCCCATCGACTGCTTCCCGCAGTGGGACCCGACCGACGGCGCCAACGGCAACTGGAACTCCGAGTACGACACGGCCGTCGTCTACGGCTCGACGCACGTGTGGCTGGACCACAACACGTTCACCGACGGATCGCACCCGGACAGTGCCGCGCCGACCTACTTCGGCATGCTGTACCAGCAGCACGACGGCGAGCTGGACATCGTCCGGGGCGCCGACTACGTCACCGCCTCCTGGAACGTCTTCACCGACCACGACAAGACGATCCTCATCGGCAACAGCGACAGCGAGTCGACGGCCGTCGGCGACCGGGGGCACCTGAAGGTGACCTTCCACCACAACCAGTTCTCCAACCTGGTCGAACGCGCTCCCCGGGTCCGCTTCGGGCAGGTCGACTCCTACAACAACCACTTCGTCGCCGACGACGCCTTCGCCTACAGCTTCGGCATCGGCAAGGAGTCCCAACTCGTCGCCCAGCACAACGCGTTCACACTGCCGGCGGGCGTCAGCGCGGCCAAGGTGCTGAAGCGGTGGAACGTGGCGCCGCTCACCGCCGACGACAACTACGTCAACGGCAGGCTCACGGATCTGATCGCCGTGCACAACGCGGAGATCCCGGCCGAGGTCCTGGAGTCCGGCGCGGGCTGGACGCCGGCCCTGCGCACCGAGGTCGACCCGGCGAAGGCCGTCCCCCGGATCGTCGACTGCGGCGCGGGCGCCGGGCGCCTGGGCTGACCCCTCCTACGAAGGCCGGGGCGCGCGGCGCCCGTCGCCGCCCCGGCCCCCTCAGCAGAGCCGCACTGCCAAGGAGCACCCGCATGTCCTCGCCCCGACACCCCCACGACCCCCGACTCCCGCTCTCCAGAAGAGGATTCCTGACGGCGACCGCCGGTACGGTCGCCGCCCTCGGCCTCGCCGCCGCACCCGCGCGGGCCGCCACCGCGCGCCGCGGCCCCTTCGGCCGCCACGGCTCGCCGGCCGATCGGCTCACCCCGCGGACCCTGTACGTCGACCCGCTGGGCCGGGGCGACTTCACCGGCGTCCGGGACGCCGTCGCCGCCACCACCGGCAGCGGCTGGACCCTGGTCCTCGCCCCCGGCACCTACCGGGAGACCGTCGCCCTGGACGCCACCCGCACCGAGGCCACCTGGATCGGCGCCTCCGAGGACCCCCGTGACGTCGTCATCGCCTACGACAACGCGGCCGGCACCGCCAAGCCCGGCGGCGGCACCTACGGCACCACCGGGTCGGCCACCACCACCGTGCAGGCCGACGGCTTCACCGCCCGCTGGATCACCTTCGCCAACGACTGGCTGCGCGCCGACCACCCCGACATCACCGGCACCCAGGCCGTCGCCATCAAGGTCCAGGGCGACCGCTCCGCCTTCCACCACTGCCGCTTCCTCGGCCACCAGGACACCCTGTACGCCGACTCCCTCGCCCTCACCGCCTTCGCCCGGCAGTACTACGCGCACTGCTACGTCGAGGGAGACGTCGACTTCGTCTTCGGCCGGGCGACGGCCGTCTACGAGCACTGCCACTTCCGCACCCTGAACCGCACCGACCTGGCCGCGGCCCCCTACGGCTTCGTCTTCGCCCCCTCGACGGCGGGCGCCAACCCGCTCGGCTACCTGGTCGTCCGGGGCCGGATCAGCAGCGAGGCGCCCGACGCCTTCTACAAGCTGGCCCGCCCCTGGGTCCCCAGCTCCGACACCACCGCCCGCCCGAGCCTCACCGTCCGCGACACCCGTCTGGACGCCGGGATCGACGCCGTCGCGCCCTACACCAACATGTCGGCCTCCTTCCCCTGGCAGAGCCAGCGGTTCGCCGAGTACCGCAACACCGGGCCGGGAGCGCGGATCACCGTCCCCGAGAACCGCCCCCAACTCACCCCGGAACAGGCGCGATCGGCGACCCGCGGGGCCTACCTGGGCGACTGGGAGCCCTGGAAGGGGGCGTGCTGAGATGCTGCGCCGACGCACCCTCCTCGCGGGCATCACGGGCGCTGCCCTGATCACCGCGACCCCGGCCCACGCCCGGTCCCGCCGTGTCCTGCACGTCCGCCCCGGCGACTCCCTCCAGTCCGCCGTGGACGCCGTCGACGGCCCCGGCGCGACGATCGTCGTGCACCCGGGTACGTACCGGGAAGTCGTGAACGTGCCGGCGGATAAAGGTGAGTTGACGATCCGCGGCGCCTCCCGCGACCCGCGCGCCGCCGTCCTCGTGTACGACAACGCCAACGGGACCGCCAAGCCCGACGGGTCCGGAACCTACGGCACCGCGGGCTCCGCCACCTTCACCTCCGCCGCGCCCGGTCTCACCGTCCGCGACCTCACCCTCGCCAACGACTGGCTGCGCGCCGACCACCCGGAGATCACCGGCACCCAGGCGGTGGCCGCCTACGTCACCGGCGACCGCACGCACTTCGACCACGTGCGCCTGCTGGCCCACCAGGACACCCTGTTCGCCGACACCACCGCGCTGGACGCCTTCGACCGGCAGTACTTCCACCGCTGCTACATCGAGGGGGACGTCGACTTCGTCTTCGGGCGGGGCCGGGCCGTCTTCGACGCCTGCCATTTCCACACCCTCCAGCGGGACGTGACCTTCACCCCCAAGGGCATGGTCTTCGCCCCCGCCACCGCCCGGGCCAACCCCTACGGCTTCCTCGCGCTGCGCGGCAGGATCACCTCCGGCGCCGAGGACGCGGCGTACAAGATCGCCCGCCCCTGGGTGCCCTCGTACGAGACGACCGCCTGGCCCTCGCTGGTCGTGCGGGACACCTGGATCGGCCCCGGTGTCGACGCGGTCGCCCCGTACACCAACATGCGCGACGCCTATCCCTGGCAGACCATGCGCTTTCGCGAACACGCCAACGCCGGCCCCGGCGCGGCCGTCCCGGTGCCGGAGAACCGGCCGCAGCTGACCACCGAGGAGGCGGCCACCCACACCCGGCGGACCTATCTCGGGGACTGGAGGCCGTATGGCCGCCCCTGACCCGGAGGTGGGGCGGCGGGCGTTCATGGCCGGCACCGGAGCCGCGCTCCTGACCGGGGCCGTCGCCCCCGCCGACGCGCGGGCGGCCGCCGTGGAGGGACCGGCGGCCGCCGTGGACGGGCCGACGGCCGTCGTGGACGGGCCGCTGCCGGACTTCCACCCCGCGCTCAAAGCCGAGCTGACCTTCCCCCTGGCCTGGGGAAAGTCCCCGATCCGCGACTTCCGCGCCTGGCGCCGGGCCGCCCGCGCCAAGGTCGAGGAGCTGCTCGTCGTCGGATCACAGGACCGGACCCCGTACGCCCCCGAGTTCACCGACCGGCACCGACAGGACGGCTACACGAGCGAGTTGGTGAACCTCTCCCTCACCCGTCACGAACGCGTCCGTGCCGCGCTCCTCACCCCGGACGGACCCGGCCCCTTCCCGGCCGTACTGCTCCTGCACGACCACGGGGCGAAGTTCGACATCGGGAAGGAGAAACTGGTCCGGCCCTGGTACGACGACACCCGGCTCGGCTCCGCGCAGGGCTGGTCGGAGCGCTGCTTCAGCGGGCGGTTCGTCGGCGACGAGCTGGCCCGGCGGGGGTATGTCGTGCTGTGCGCGGACGCCCTCGGCTGGGGCGACCGCGGGCCCCTCGCCTACGACCAGCAGCAGGCCCTCGCCTCCAACTTCTTCAACCTCGGCTCCTCGCTCGCCGGGCTCATGGCCCGCGAGGACGCAAGGGCCGCCGGATTCCTGGCCGGCCTCGACCGGGTCGACCGGGGCCGGGTCGCGGCCGTCGGGTTCTCCATGGGCGCCTTCCGCGCCTGGCAGGCGGCCGCGCTCAGCGACGACCTCGCCGCCGCGGCGGCCGTCTGCTGGATGACCGGCCTGAAGGAAATGATGGTGCCCGGCAACAACACCCTGCGCGGGCAGTCCTCGTACTACATGCTCCACCCCGGGCTTCCCCGGTTCCTCGACTTCCCCGACGTGGCGAGCATCGCCGCACCCAAGCCGATGCTGTTCTTCGACGGCGGGCTCGACCCGTTGTTCCCCGCCGACGGCGTCCGCGCGGCGCACGACCGGCTGCGCGCCGTCTGGCACTCCCGTCACGCCGAGGAGCGGTTGCACCTGAAGAGCTGGCCCGACCTAGGCCATGTCTTCGTCGACCGCATGCAGGACGAGGTCTTCAGCTGGCTCGACACCGTCCTGTGAACCGCTCCCTCGCCCCATCCCCCTGAACGACGGAAAGGACCCGCACTCCATGTCTCGTCGTACCGCTCTCACGGCCGTCGCCGCCCTCACCCTGGGCGCCGGACTCGCCGTCCTCCCCACCCAGGCGCAGGCCGCCACCGTGGTGGTCAGCAACTCCACCGACCTGTCCAACGCCATCATGAACGCCACCGTCGGCACGGTCATCCAGGTCCGCGCCGGCACCTACTACCCGACGGCCACCCTCCAGTCCACGGCCAACGGCACCTCCTCGTCGCCCGTCACCCTCACGGCGTACGGCTCGGAGACCGTGAAGATCGACGGCTCGTCGCTGCCCGACGGCGACTGGATCTTCAAGCTGACCGCCGACTACTGGAACGTCTCCAACATCACCTTCCAGAACTCCCCGGACAGCGCGGTCGTCTGCCAGTCCTGCACCGGCACCAACTGGAACAACATCAAGACCATCAACGGCGGCGACTCCGGCTTCACCCTCACCGGAGACGGCACGGTCAACAACACCGTCAGGAACATCGACTCCTACGGCCACTACGACGCCGCGGGCCACGGCGAGAACGCCGACGGTGTCGCCGTGAAGTACGGCTCCGGCACCGGCAACCTCATCACCGGAGCCCGCCTCTACAACAACTCGGACGACGGCATCGACTTCTGGTCCTTCTCCTCGCCCGTCACCATCGAGCACACCTGGTCCTTCGGCAACGGCGTCAACCGCTGGTCCGACGCGGCCTTCGCGGGCGACGGCAACGGCTACAAGCTGGGTGGGGACGGCGAGGTGGTCGCGCACGTCGTCAACAACTCGGCCGCCTGGGGCAACGCCGGAAACGGTTTCACCGAGAACTCCAACAAGGGTGCCATCGTCATCAACCGCACCACCGCCTACGCCAACAGCAAGTGGGGCTACTACTTCGCCACCGGCGCCGCCAAGCTCGGCAAGAACCTGGCGGTCGGCAACGGCGGTGGCGCGGTCAGCAAGAGCTCGTCGGTCACCTCGGCCGGCAACAACTGGGACTCCGGCATCTCCACGCCGGCCTTCAGGTCCACCGACGCGAGCTCCACGTACAACGCGCGCAGCTCGAGCGGCACCCTGCCCACGACCACGTTCCTGACGACGGGTTCGACGACCGTCGGAGCGACCATGGACTGACCTGCCGGGCACCGACCGGGCCGTCCGGGCGCCCGATCCGATCGTCCGCCTCGATCGCTTGACCCGTTTTTTGCCCGTGAACGGGTATCGATCGGGCAACGGGTCTCGCGCTCGGACGTGTGACGCGCGTAGAAAACGTGTCATGCATAAGCCACTGCGCATCGCGGCCGTCGCCGCTGCCTGCGCCGTCGCCGGCGCCGCCCTGTACGGCGCCGGCGCGGCCACGGCCGGCCAGTCCACGGCCAACTCCACCCACGAGCCCTACAACATCGGGCTCCTGGTGAAGGACCTCGACACCTACTACGGCACCGCGCCGGACGCGAACGGCGTCTACCAGGCGTCGCCGACCAGCCCGTACGCCAAGGACCTCGCGAGCATCGACAAGGCCGCGAAGAAGTACATCGACCAGGCCGCCCGCAAGGCGGTCAGGAAGGGCGAGAAGCCCGCGGTCGTCTTCGACATCGACGACACGCTGCTGCTCAGCCTCGACTACGAGAAGCGGTACAACTACACGTACAGCTCCGCCACTTGGGCGGCGTACGTGAACAAGGCGGACCGCCCGGCGGTGTTCGGCAGTCCCGAACTCGTGCAGTACGCCGAGAAGAAGGGCGTCGAGGTCTTCTACAACTCGGGCCTCGCCGAGGCGCAGCGCTCCGCCGCCGTGGAGAACCTGAAGAAGGTGGGCGCCGACATCAACCTCGACGCCGACCACATGTTCCTCAAGAACGCGGCCACCCCGCCGTCGTACCTGAGCGGCTGCGCCACCCCGGGCGCCTGGACCTGCACGACCGTCCAGTACAAGTCCGGCACCCGCAAGCACATCGAGCGCGACCTCGGCTACGAGATCATCGCGAACTTCGGCGACCAGTACTCCGACCTCGAAGGCGGCTACGCCGACCGGACGTACAAGCTGCCGAACCCGACGTACTACGTGAGCTGACGCAACTCTTTCGATCCCTTTCGGTGGCGCGGCAACCTGTTGTGGCCACGGTGACGACTGAGGAGCGGAAACGGGCCGGGGCGGCCCCTCCGGCCCGTTTCCGCTCTCACTCGCTCACCGAAAGGAACGCCCCGTGCGCATGAGCACCGGACGCCACCGCAGGACCCGCACCCTCTCGATCGCCGCCGCGGTGGCGGTCTCCGCGGGGGCGGGCGGCGTCTACCTCGGCCTGTCCGACGGCGGTGCCGAAGCCGCCTCGTCGACGGTCACCGTCTCCACCACCACCCAGCTGGAGACGGCCGTGCGCAACGCGGTGGCCGGCACCGTCATCCAGGTCCGCGGCGGCACGTACTACCCGACGGCCACCCTCAAGTCGACGGCCAGCGGCACGAGTTCGGCCCGGATCACGCTCCAGGCGTACGGCACCGAGAAGGTGAGGATCGACGGTTCCAAGCTGCCCGCCGGCTCCTGGCTCGCCGGGATCTACGGCAGCTACTGGACCGTGCAGAACCTCACCTTCCAGTCCTCCCCGGCCCAGGGCTTCGTCGTCACCTCGTCGACCGGCGGCGTCTTCAGGAACCTGGTCACCGGCAACAACGGCGACTCCGGCTTCACCCTGCGCGGCGACAACACGGTGAACAACCTCGTGCAGAACCTCGACAGTTTCGGCAACTACGACGCCGCCGGGCACGGCCAGAACGCGGACGGCATCGCCGTCAAGTTCGGCTCCGGTACGGGCAACAGGATCACCGGCGCCCGGCTGTACAACAACTCCGACGACGGCCTCGACCTGTGGCAGTTCTCCACGGCGGTCACCGTCGAGCACTCGTGGGCCTTCGGCAACGGCAGGAACCGGTGGAGCGACGCCGCGTTCGAGGGCAACGGCAACGGGTTCAAGCTGGGCGGCGGGGGCGTGGCCGTCGCGCATGCCGTCAACAACAACGCGGCCTGGGACAACACGCTGAACGGGTTCACCGAGAACTCCAACACCGGGGCGATCGCGCTGAACCGCAACACCGCCTACGCCAACACCGAGGCGGGCTTCTACTTCGCCACCGGCAAGGCCAGGCTCGCCCGGAATCTCGCGGTGGGCAACAAGGGCGGGCCGGACAAGCGGGGTTCGTCGGCCGTCTCCGCGGCGAACAGCTGGGACAGCGGGGTGTCCACGCCGGCGTTCATCTCGACGGACGCGACGACGGCGTACGGCGCCCGGAAGACGGACGGCTCGCTGCCCGCGACGACCTTCCTGACCACGAACTCGACCACCGTCGGATCGACGATGAACTAGGGCAGGCCGTGGGCCGGGCCCTGGGGGTCAGGAGTCGCCTTCGTCGTCCTCGGAGGAGGCGAAGTCGCCGCCCACGGAGCCCTGTTGCCGCTCCGACCGGCCGGTGACCGCGTAGGTGTCGTCCTTGGCGTCGCGGCCGCCGCGGTCGTGGTCGTACTGCCCGGCGAACACCCACTCGCCCTTGGCGACCGTACGGCCCTCCTTGAGCACCCAGGTGTAGACCAGGAAGCCGTCCCGCTCATCCACCGAGAACGTGAAGTCGTCCTCGGGCAGGGAGCGCCAGGCGCCCGCCGACGAGACCCCGCCGGTCTGCGCGACCTTCAACTGCACGGTCAGTCCGGTGAGCGCCTCGGACGTCTTGATCGTGATGTTGCTCTGCGCCCAGAAGTCGTTGCTGTGCGGGTCGACCGAACCGTCCGACCAGAGCGGGCCGTCCTCGTCGTCGGTCGTCGTCGGCAGCAGCGTGGCCGCCGCGGGCGCGGAGGGTTTCGCCGCGGAGCTCTGCGACGGGGAGGCGCTCGGCTTCGCCGGGTCCTTCGCGCCGCCGCCGGAGCTCGGTGTGGCCTTCGGCGAGGCCGGCGGGCGGCTCGTCGCGTCCGGGGACTCCACCGGCGGCGGGGAGACGGAGACCGTCTGCTGCGCCGGGGTGTCGTCCTTCACGGCGGACGCCACCGCGTAGCCGCCGACCGCGAGCATGCCCGCGACCGCCGCCGTGGCGCCCACGATCCGGGCCCAGCCCCACAGGACCGGGCGGCTCGCCCGGTGATCGGACCGTTCCTGTCCCTGCCCCTGTCCCGCCATGCCCCGCTCGACGCGGGCCAGGATGTGCGCCCGGTCGGGTTCGTGTGCCTCGGCCGCCTCGTGCAGCCGGGCGCGCAGATCGTCGTGCACGTCCCGCTGCATCGTCATCGGTCCCTTCCTGAGGCCGAGGCCTCACCGGTGCGCACCATGGCAGGCATCGTGAGCGGAGCTCCCCTGGCACCGAGCAGTTTCTGGAGCTCGGCCATTCCCTTCGAGGTCTGGCTCTTCACCGTACCGACCGAGACCCCCAGGGCGAGCGCCGTGTCCTTCTCCGACAGGTCGAAGGCGTGCCGCAGCACCACACAGGCCCGTTTGCGGAACGGAAGTCTACGCAGCGCCGACTGGACGTCCACCACGCCCGCGATGTCGGGATTCTCCGTCTTCTCCTCGCGCTGCGACCAGAACAGCGCGATCCTGCGGCGCTCCCGGACGGCGCTGCGGATGCGGGTGCGGGCGAGGTTGGCGACGACGCCGCGGGCGTACGCCACCGGATGGTCGGCCGCGCGCACCCGGTCCCAGCGGTTCCACAGCGCGAGCAGCGCGTCCGCCGCGAGATCGTCGGCGGCGTCCGCCTCACCGGTCAGCAGGTGGGCGAGACGGGACAGTTCGGCGTAGTGGCGATCGAAGAAGGCATGGAATTCCACGGAGGCGGCGTCGTCGACGACTGTGCCCACGGGTGACCTCTTCTCGGAACGACTGGTATGCCTGTGTGTGTCATGTGAATGACATGCGGATGCCCCGAGGAGGTGGCCGGGGCGAGATCGGGAAGCGTAGCAGTGATCGACTACTCGACTTGGTACGGGGGTTCGAACGTCAGGTGGCAGGCCGAACGACTCCGGAGTCCGATTCCGTAACACGACGAAAACCTGAAGACGGTTCAACGCGGGAACAATCCAGCCAGCATCCGCACCCAGATCATTCAGGCACCTAGGAGCACCAGCCATGTCCGAGACGCAAGTGACGGCCGACCGGCCAGGTACCGCGCCACCCGCGGCGAACAGCGTCGACCGGTACTTCAGGATCTCCGAGCGGGGGTCCACCTTCGGCCGGGAGATACGCGGCGGCTTCGCCACGTTCTTCACCATGGCCTACATCCTTGTCCTGAATCCCATCATCCTGGGCAGCGCCAAGGACAAGTTCGGGCACCAGCTCGACGCCGTCCAACTCACCACCGCCACCGCCCTGGTGGCCGCGGTGATGACGATCATCATGGGCGTCGGCGGCAACCTGCCCCTCGCCCTAGCCGCGGGCCTCGGCCTGAACGCGGTCGTCGCCTTCCAGATCGCCCCGCTGATGAGCTGGGACGACGCGATGGGCCTCATCGTGCTCGAAGGCCTGCTGATCTGCGTGCTGGTGGTGACCGGTCTGCGCGAGGCCGTCATGCACGCCATCCCGCAATCGCTGAAGCAGGCGATCAGTGTCGGCATCGGCCTGTTCATCGCCTTCATCGGCTTCGTCGACGCCGGCTTCGTCAGCCGCATCCCCGACGTCGCGAACACGACCGTCCCCGTGCAGCTCGGCGGCACCGGAACCCTCTCCGGCTGGCCGGTGCTGGTCTTCTGCCTCGGTGTGCTGCTGACGATCGGTCTGCTGGCCCGCAAGGTCAAGGGCGCGATCCTGATCAGCATCGTGACGATGACGGTCCTCGCGATCGTCATCAACTCGATCGCGGACATCAAGTCCTGGGGCCTGACCACGCCCTCGTGGCCCGACAAGATCGTCGACACCCCCGACTTCGGGCTGATCGGTCACTTCAGCCTGTTCGGCGCCTTCGGCGAGACCAGCGTCATCACCGTCGTCCTGCTGATCTTCACCCTGGTCCTGTCCGACTTCTTCGACACCATGGGCACCGTCGTCGGCATCAGCGCGGAGGCCGGACTGCTGGACGAGAAGGGCGACGTGCCGGGCCTCGGCCGGGTGCTGCTCATCGACGGCGCGGCGGCGGTCGCGGGCGGCGCGGCCTCGTCGTCCTCCGCGACCTCCTACATCGAGTCGGCCGCCGGTGTCGGCGAGGGGTCACGCACCGGCTTCTCCAACCTGGTCACTGGCGGACTGTTCGCGTGCGCCCTGTTCCTGACGCCGCTCCTGACCATCGTCCCGCTCCAGGCGGCGGCCCCCGCCCTGGTCGCCGTCGGCTTCCTGATGATGACCCAGGTCAAGAACATCGACTGGGACAAGTACGAGATCGCGATCCCGGCGTTCCTCACCATCGCCGTGATGCCGTTCACCTACTCGATCACCAACGGCATCGGCGCGGGCTTCGTCGCCTACGTCGTCATCAAGACGGTGCTCGGCAAGGCGAAGGAGGTCCACTGGCTGCTGTGGGGGGCCTCGGCGCTGTTCGTCGTGTACTTCGCGATCGACCCCATCGAGCAGGTGCTGGGCGTGTAGTTCCCGGGGGCGACCCCGGACCCCCGGCCGGGAGCGGTTCCCGGCCGGGGATGCCGGTGCTCAGCTCCGCAGCGCCGCTTCCATCATCGCCTTCGCGACCGGCGCGGCCAGCCCGTTCCCGCTGACCTCGGACCGCGCGGCGTCGGACTGCTCGACCACGACCGCCACGGCGACCTGCTTGCCGGAGGAGTCGGACTTCCCGTACGACGTGAACCAGGCATACGGCGCCTTGCTGTTGTTCTCGCCGTTCTGGGCCGTGCCCGTCTTGCCGCCGACGGTGACGCCGTCGATGAGCGCGTTCGTGCCGGTGCCCTTCTCGACGACCGTCTGCATCGCCGACTGCAACTGCTCGGCGGTGGAGGAGCTGACGATCTGCGTGGTCGACGCCTCGTCGTCGTAGTCCTCGAGGACGTCGCCCCCGCCGTCGGTGATCTGCGAGACCATGTGCGGCGAGACGAGCTTGCCGCCGTTGGCGAGGGCGGCCGACACCATGGCCATCTGCAACGGCGTCGCGGTCACGTCGAACTGGCCGATGCCGGTCAGGGCGGTGGACGACTCGTCCATGCCGGACGGGTACACGCTCGGGTACGCCCGCACCGGCACGTCCTGGCTGTCGTCGTTGAAGCCGAACTTCTCGGCCGTCGCCCTGAGCTTGTCCTGCCCGAGCTGGACGGCCATGTGCGCGAACACGTTGTTGCAGGAGTACTGGAGCGCGACCCGGATCGTGGCGTTCTCGCAGGGCGCGGACGTGTTCTCGTTCTTCAGGACCGTGCGCGTGCCCGGCAGGGTGTACGGGTCCTCGCTCTCGGTCTTCTCGTCCACCGACGCGTACAGCCCGTCCTCCAGCGCGGCCGCCGCCACGACCAGCTTGAACGTCGAGCCCGGTGCCAGCGGCTGCCGCAGCGCCCGGTTGGTGAGCGGCTTGTCGGAGTCCGCGTTGAGCTTCTTCCAGGCCGTCCCGGCGGTGTTGGCGTCGGTCAGCGTCGACGGGTCGTACGACGGGGTCGACACCACCGCGAGGATCTGGCCGGTCGTCGGGTCGACCGCGACGGCCGCGCCCTTCTTGTCGCCGAGCGCGTCGTACGCCGCCTTCTGCACGTCCGGGTCGATCGTGGTGATCACGTTGCCCGGGTCGGCCCGCTTGTCGGTGACCGTGTCCAGCGCGGTCTTCAGCCGGGTGTCCGTGCCGTTGAGCAGGTCCGCGTAGATGCCCTCCAGCTGCGTGGGGGCGTAGCTCTGCGAGGCGTAGCCCGTCACCGCCGCGTACAGCTCGCCGTCGGTGTACGTGCGCTTGTATCTGAGGTCGCCGCCCGTGGTGACGGCCGAGCCGGTGATCGCCTTTCCGGCCACGATGATGTTCCCGAGCGGCTCCGCGTACGTCTCGATCGCGTTGCGCCGGTTGTCCTTGTCGTCCGCGAGTGCCCGGCCCTCGTAGAACTGCACCCAGGTCGCCCGGAGCAGCAGGGCGAACACCAGCAGCAGCGCGAAGACCGAGGCGCGCCTGATCGTCTTGTTCATTGCGAACAGAAAGACGAGCGGGAGGGGTGCGATCGTTCCCTTCCGCCCGTTTTCTCATCGGCCGTTCATCTGAAACCGGTTCACCGGGGCCCGTCCACTGCGGCCGGGCTCAGGCCTCCAGCCGCAGCACGATCTCCTCGATCTCCCCGCCCCGCGCGTTCGCGTAGCCGGTGGCCCGGGCGGTGGACCGGAAGCCGCACTTCTCCAGGACGCGCAGGGAGCCCGCGTTGTCGGCCGCCGCCCGCGCGAACAGCGGCCGTTCGCCGACCTCGGACACCAGCGCCCGCAACGCCTGCGTGGCGATGCCCCGGCCCCAGTAGGCGCGGTCCACCCAGTACGTCACCTCGCGCTCGCCCGGCTCCCCGTACACCGCCGCGCTGCCGACGACGTCCCCGTCGGCCAGGATCGTGCGCGGCACGGCCGACGAGGCGCGGATCCTCGTCCAGTGGGCGTCGAACGCGTCCCGGTCGGCCGGATCCTTCGCGGTGAACGCGGCCATCCGCAGGGACTCGGGGTCGTTCATCTGCCGGAAGAACACCGGCAGATCGCTGTCGTGGACCTGGCGCAGGGAGATCAGCATGTCTCAGAGCCTACGGGTGGCCAGCGTGAGCCGGTCGCGTGCGTCGAACAGCGCGTCCTTCACCAGCTGTTCGTGCGCGGGGGTGAGCCTCGCCACCGGCACCGAGCAGCTGATCGCGTCCCGGGCCGGCGTGCGGTACGGGATCGCCACGCCGAAGCAGCGCAGGCCCAGCGTGTTCTCCTCGCGGTCCACCGAGAAGCCCTGCTCACGGATCTGGTGCAGCTCCTCGATGAGCTTCTCGCGGTCCGTGATCGTGTGCTCGGTCAGCGCGGGCAGCGTCTCCGGCAGCAGCTTGCGGACCTGCTCGTCGGTGTAGGTGCTCAGCAGCGCCTTGCCCAGCGAGGTGGAGTGGGCGGGGAGGCGGCGCCCGACCCGGGTGAAGGGGCGCAGGTAGTGCTGGGACTGGCGGGTGGCGAGGTACACGACGTTCGTGCCGTCGAGCCGGGCCAGGTGGATGGTCTCGGTGGTGTCGTCCGAGAGCCGGTCCAGGGTGGGGCGGGCGGCCGCGACCACCTCGTCGCCGTCGATGTAGGACGTGCCGACCAGCAGCGCCCGCACCCCGATGCCGTACCGCGTGCCCGTCGCGTCCGTCTCCACCCAGCCCAGCTCCACCAGCGTGCGCAGCAGCATGTAGAGACTGGACTTGGGATAACCGACGGCCTCCTGGACCGACGCCAGAGAGTGCATTCCTGGGCGGCCGGCGAAGTATTCCAGCAGCTCAACCGTCCGCACCGCGGACTTGACCTGCGCCCCGCCCCCCGTCTCGCCAGCCGACATCGCCCTTGACCCCTTCGTTCGACGGGAAATACGCTCCGACAGCATATTCATCATCAGAGACAGCGTTCAGTATATCGAACGACCCTGGTGAATGAGCCAGTACCAAACGTGGTCAGAACCAAGCGTGGAGGGACCCGCGGTGGCAGCAGCACCAGTCTGGAGTGTCGACCCCCGAACCGGGAAGCAGCGTGAACAGGTTGCGGTGGAGGCCACGGCCCAGGAGGTCGACGCCGTCGTCCGCGCCGCCCATGAGGCGCGCGGCTTCCTCGCCGACCGTACCGTCCGCGCCGCTTTCCTGCGTTCCGCCGCCGACCGGCTCCAGGCGGCCAAGGACACGCTCGTGGAGGTGGCCGACGCGGAGACCGCGCTCGGCCCGGTCCGGCTGACCGGAGAGCTCGCCCGCACCTGCTACCAGCTGCGCGCGTTCGCCGACATCGTCGACGAGGGCGCGTTCCTCGACGTCGTCATCAGCCACCCCGACGACACCGCCACCCCGCCCATCCCCGACCTGCGCCGCTACAAGGTGCCGCTCGGGGTGGTGGCCGTGTACTCGGCGTCCAACTTCCCCTTCGCCTTCTCCGTCGCGGGCGGTGACACCGCCAGCGCGCTCGCGGCGGGCAACCCGGTCGTCGTCAAGTCCCACCCCGACCACCCGGGCCTGTCCGAGCTGGTCGCCAAGGTGGTGCGCACGGCCGCGGCCGAGCACGGCATCCCGGCGGGTGTGCTGGGCCTGGTCCACGGCTTCGAGGCCGGCGTCGAGCTGATCAAGCACCCGCTGGTCGCCGCGGCCGGCTTCACCGGCTCGATCCGGGGCGGACGCGCGCTGTTCGACGCGGCGGCGGCCCGTCCGGTGCCGATCCCGTTCCACGGCGAGCTGGGGTCGCTGAACCCGGTCGTGGTGACCGAGGCGGCCGCGGCCGAGCGGGCCGAGGCGATCGGCACCGGCCTCGCCGGGTCCATGACGCTGGGTGTCGGCCAGTTCTGTGTGAAGCCGGGACTGGTCCTGGTGCCGTCCGGCGCGGCCGGCGACGGACTGGTCAAGTCGCTCACGGACGCGGTGAGCGACACCGACGCGGGCGTGCTGCTCGACCACCGGATGCGCGACAACTTCATCGCCGGGGTGGCCGAGCGGGCCGAGCTGCCCGACGTGGAGTCGCCGGTCACGCCCGGTGCGGGCGGGGAGCACACCGTCAGCGCGGGCTTCCTGACCGTGCCGGCCTCCCGGCTGACCGCCGAGGGCGCGCACGACCTGCTGCTCGAGGAGTGCTTCGGGCCGGTCACCGTCGTGGTCCGCTACGACGACGAGGGCGAGGTCAAGGCGGTGCTGTCGCGCCTGCCCGGAAACCTCACGGCGACCGTCCAGCTGTCCGAGGGCGAGGCCGCGGGCGAGGGCCGGGGCGGGGAGATCCTCGCCGAGCTGACCCCGCTGGCCGGGCGCGTGCTGGTGAACGGCTGGCCCACGGGTGTCGCCGTCGCGCCGGCCCAGCATCACGGCGGGCCGTACCCGGCCACCACCTCCACGTCCACCTCCGTCGGCGGGACCGCCATCGAGCGGTGGCTGCGGCCGGTGGCCTACCAGAACGCTCCCGCGGCGCTGCTGCCCGTGGAGCTGCGGGACGAGAACGAGCTGGGGCTGCCTCGCCGGTTCAACGGGCGCCTGGAGCGGTAACGCTCCGCTCGGGTGCCGTCGAGGGGTGTCGTGGACCGTGCGCGGTGGATCGCCGGGTGCAGGCTTCCGGTGGCTTGTCGCGCCCACGCGGCGGAGCCGCACATCGATGCAGGCCCGCGCCCCTCGGGGCGCGGCTCCCCTGAGATGATGAGGCAATGGACGTCTCGCTTCCCGAACTGCCCTTTCCTCTCCGTACGTACGGGCCCGACGGGCACTGGTCCCATGAGCACGGGGTGCTCACCGGGTGGGCCGGGGCCCGGCAGGACCGGTTCGTGCCGCCCACCGGGGACGGGGTGGACCCCGCGGCCGACGCGCCCCGGCTGCTGGGGGCGCCGGAAGGGGACTTCCAGCTCATCGCACGCGTCACCGTCGGGTTCAACTGGGCTTTCGACGCAGGGGCGTTGTACGTCCACGTCGGTGAGCGGGCCTGGGCCAAGCTGTGTCTGGAGTACTCCCCGGACGTGGCCACCGTCTGCACGGTGGTCACCCGGGGACACTCCGACGACGCCAACTCCTTCACCGTGGAGGGGAGTTCGGTCTGGCTCCGGGTGAGCAGGACCGGCCGTGCCTTCGCCTTCCACGCCTCCCGGGACGGCAGACGGTGGACCTTCGTCCGCCTGTTCACACTGGGCGAGGAGAAGGAGACCGGCGCGGCCCTGGTCGGCTTCATGACGCAGTCGCCGATGGGCGAGGGGTGCGTCGTGACGTACGACCATCTCGAGTTCAGGACCGAGTGGCCGGACGACCTGCGGGACGGAAGCTAGCCGGCCGGAACCGACGAGAAGGCCCTCTCGTCCTCTCCTGCATGATCGGAGAACGCGTCATGGGTAACCGGGTGATCCGCACCGCCGTCCCCGCCGAGGCGGAGAGGGTCGCCGCGCTGCACGCGCGCGCCCGGGCCACGTACTACCCCGAGGGGATCCCGCAGGACGGCACCGACTGGCTCGCCGCCTGGCGCACGGCCATCGAGCGGCCCGACGGCCATGTGCTGTGCGTCGTCGAGCAGGGACGGCTCGTCGGCCTCGCGTCCTTCCGCACGCCGGAGGGCGCGCCCGTGCACACCGTCAAGCTGTTCCAGTTCCACGTCGACCCCGACCACTGGCGTTCGGGGATCGGCACGGACCTGCACACGGCCTGCGTCGAGCAGTGGCGGGCGGACGGGCGGCGCACGGCCGTGCTCGACGTGCACGTCGACAACGGGCGGGCCCAGGCCTTCTACGCCCGGCAGGGCTGGAGCCCGGACCCGGAGAACCCGCCCGGCGAGGGCGAGCACCACCTCTGGCTGAGGTACGCGGTGACCGGGGAACAGCCGGGGTGGTGACCGGGGAGTGGCCGGGGCAGTGACCGGGGAATGAAACGTCCTGCTTGAACGTTCATGCACTCGCCGGAGGGAACCTCCGTGCGGACCTCCCGCGGGGGAGCTCCGTACCCAGCCGCACGACCTGGAGAGAGCCGAGACATGCGCGTCGAGATCTGGAGCGACATCGCCTGCCCGTGGTGCTACGTGGGCAAGGCCCGCTTCGAGAAGGCGCTCGAGGCCTTCCCGCACCGTGACCAGGTCGAGGTGGTGCACCGTTCCTTCGAGCTGGACCCGGGCCGCGCCAAGGGCGACGTCCAGCCCGTACTGGCCATGCTCACCAAGAAGTACGGGATGAGCGAGGCGCAGGCGCAGTCCGGCGAGGAGAACCTGGGCGCCCAGGCCGCCGCCGAGGGCCTCGACTACCGCACCCGGGACCGCGACCACGGCAACACCTTCGACATGCACCGGCTGCTGCACTTCGCCAAGGAGCACGGCCGGCAGGACGAGCTGATCCAGATCCTCTACCGGGCGAACTTCGCCGAGGAGCGGTCCGTCTTCTCCGAGGGCGACGAGCGGCTCGTGGAACTGGCCGCCGAGGCCGGTCTCGACGCCGAGGCAGCCCGCGAGGTCCTCGGCGACCCGGCCCGCTACGCCGACGAGGTCCGCGCCGACGAGCGCGAGGCCGCTCAGCTCGGTGCGAACGGTGTGCCCTTCTTCGTCCTCGACCGCGCCTACGGCGTCTCCGGGGCCCAGCCCGCCGAGGTCTTCACCCAGGCCCTCACCCAGGCCTGGGGCGCCCGCTCCCCGCTGAAGCTGATCGACGACGGCGGCGCGCAGGCCTGCGGCCCGGACGGGTGCGCGGTCCCGCAGCAGTGAAACCCGCAGGTGAGAGCCGATCTATAAGTTCTCCTTAGCGGAATCACGTAAAAATCGGCAATGGACGAGGGGTTCCCGGGGTCCCACAGTGGACCCATGGAGACCTTCGAGAGCCTCGTCCGCGCCGAGTTCACCCCGAAGACCACATACCTGAACACGGCGAGCAACGGCCTGCTGCCGGCCCGTACCGTCGCCGCCCTGCACGAGGCGGCGGTGCTGCGCGCCGAGGGCAGGCCGCTCACTCCGCTGCACGAGGACGTGGAGGCCTGCCGGGCCGCGTACGCCCGGCTGGCCGGCGTCCCGGTCACCCGGGTGGCCCTGGGCGCCTCGGTCGCCGCGCACACCGGCGTGATCGCCGCCTCGCTCCCCGCGGGCGCGGAGGTGCTCACCGCCGAGGACGACTTCACCTCCGTGCTCAACCCGTTCCACGTCCGCGGGGACCTCAAGGTCCGCGCCGTCCCGCTGGAGCGGATCGCCGAGTCCGTCCGCCCCGGCACCGCGCTGGTCGCGGTGAGCGCCGCCCAGTCCGCCGACGGCCGGATCGCCGACCTCCCCGCCCTGCGCGAGGCGGCCAGGACGCACGGCGCACGCACCTACGTCGACTTCTCGCAGTCGGCCGGCTGGCTTCCGGCGGACGCCGACGCCCACGACTTCTCCGCCGCCGTCTCCTTCAAGTGGCTGCTCGGCCCGCACGGTGCGGCCTTCCTGGTGGTCCCGGAGGACTTCGGCGGGCTGTCACCCGTCCTCGCGGGATGGGTGGCCGGCGAAGAGCCCTGGGACAGCTGTTACGGCCCGGTGGCCGAACTCGCCCACTCGGCACGGCGGTTCGACCTGACCCACGCCCTGTTCACCTACGCCGGACTGCGCCGCTCCCTCGAACTGGTGGAGGAACTCGGGGTGGCGGCGATCGGCGCCCACGACCTCTTTCTCGCCGACCGCTTCCGCGCCGGACTCGCCGGGCTCGGTCATCGGCCCGTCGCCGCGCCCGGCTCCGCGATCGTCTCGGTCCCGGGACTCGGCTTCCGCCAGCCCGAACTGGCCGCCGCCGGCATCCAGGTCTCCGACCGCTCCGGCCATCTGCGCGCCTCCTTCCACCTGTTCAACACGCCGGCCGACGTCGACCGCCTGCTCAACGCCCTGTCGGCCTGAGGCTCCCGACGCCCGACAGGCCCGGACGCCCCCACCCGATCCGGGTGGGGGCGTCCGGGCCTGCCGACGCGGCCGGCGGGGGAGGACGGTTCACCGCACGGGGGTGAAGTCCCGCGCGCCGATGTACTCCGGCCGGCGGACCGGCGCCGCGAACGGCTCGGCGGCCGTGTTCTCCACGCTGTTGAACACGATGAACACATTGCTGCGCGGGAACGGCGTGATGTTGTCGCCGGAGCCGTGCATGCAGTTGCAGTCGAACCAGGTCGCCGAACCGGCCTTGCCCGTGAACAACTTGATGCCGTAGTCGCCGGCCATCGCGGTCAGCGCCTCGTCCGAGGGGGTGCCCGCGTCCTGCATCTGGAGCGACTTCTTGTAGTTGTCCTCGGGTGTCGCCCCGGCGCAGCCGAGGAACGTCCGGTGCGAGCCCGGCATGATCATGAGCCCGCCGTTGGTGTCGAGGTTCTCGGTCAGCGCGATCGACACGGACACCGTCCGCATGTTCGGCAGACCGTCCTCGGCGTGCCAGGTCTCGAAGTCGGAGTGCCAGTAGAAGCCCCCGGCCCCGAAGCCCGGCTTGACGTTGATCCGCGACTGGTGCACGTACACGTCCGAGCCCAGGATCTGCCGGGCCCGCCCCACGACCCGCTCGTCGCGGACGAGCGCGGCGAACACGGGACTGAGCTTGTGCACCTCGAAGACGGAGCGGATCTCCTTGGACTTCGGTTCGACGATCGACCGCCCGTCGGCCCGGATCTCCGGGTCGGCGACCAGCCGCTCCAGCTCCCGCCGGCAGACGGTGACCTCGTCGTCGCCGATCAACTGGTCGACGGCGAGGAAGCCGTCGCGCTCGTACTCCTGGAGGCCGGCCGCCGGGATCGGGCCCGGCGTGTCGGGGGAGCCCCAGACGACGGGGTCCTGGCGGGGTACGGACACCTCGGTGGTGCCACGGGTGGGGTAGAGATCGGTGAGGGTGGTCACGATGCTTACACCTC
Organism: Streptomyces sp. NBC_00016; assembly: GCF_045040885.1. Taxonomy (NCBI): domain Bacteria; kingdom Bacillati; phylum Actinomycetota; class Actinomycetes; order Kitasatosporales; family Streptomycetaceae; genus Streptomyces; species Streptomyces sp. NBC_00016. The sequence goes on from NZ_CP108304.1 coordinate 7,495,855, forward strand.
CTCGGGCTCGGTCAACAGGGGGTACACGCCGTTCTCGTCGTGGTCCTCCCGCCCCGTGACGGGCGGGTTGAACACGCAGATGCAGCGGAAGTCCTCCTTGACGCGGAGCGTGTGCCGCTCGTGCCCGTCGAGGAGGTACATGGTGCCGGGCGTGATGGTGTGCGTCCGCCCGGTCTCGTGGTCGGTCAGTTCGGCCGCGCCCTCGACGCAGACGACGGCCTCGATGTGGTTCGCGTACCACATCGACGTCTCGGTACCCGCGTACAGAATCGTTTCGTGCAGCGAGAACCCGACCCGTTCCTGGGCGAGCACGATGCGCTTGCTCTCCCAGGTGCCGGACGCCGCCCGCACATGCCGGTCGGTGCCTTCGATGTCCTTGAACGAACGGACGATCACGGTGGTGCGATGCCTCCTAGGTAGGGGGAAGGGACAGGTGCCCGAGGGCGTCAGACGGTCTCCCGTACGGCGCGGGCGATGACGCTGAGGCCCTCGTCCAGTTCCTCGGGGGTGATGGTCAGGGCCGGCAGCAGTTTGACGACCTCGCTCTCCGGACCCGACGTCTCGATCAGCAGCCCGAGCTCGAACGCTCGCTTGGCGACCCGCCCGGCCCGCGCCTTCTCGTGGAACTCCAGGCCCCACACCAGACCGCGGCCCCGGTACTCCTTGACGTCGGAGAGGTTCTCCTCGGTGATCGAGATGAGCCCCTGCTCGATCTGCTCGCCCCGTGCCCGGGTCTGCTTCTCCATCGCGGACCCGTCGGCCCAGTACGTCTCGAGGGCGGCGGTGGCGGTGACGAAGGCCGGGTTGTTGCCGCGGAAGGTGCCGTTGTGCTCACCCGGCTCCCACACGTCCAGCTCGGGCTTGAACAGGCAGAGCGACATGGGCAGTCCGTAGCCGCTGATCGACTTGGAGACGGTCACGATGTCCGGGACGATCCCGGCCTCCTCGAAGGAGAAGAAGGCCCCGGTGCGCCCGCATCCCATCTGGATGTCGTCGACGATCAGCAGCATGTCCTGGCGCTCGCACAGGTCCTTGAGCGCCCGCAGCCACTCCGGACGCGCGACGTTGATGCCGCCCTCGCCCTGCACGGTCTCGACGATCACGGCGGCGGGCTTGTTGAGCCCGGACCCCTGGTCCTCGAGCAGCCGCTCGAACCACAGGAAGTCGGGGACCTGGCCCTCGAAGTAGTTGTCGAACGGCATGGGCGTGCCGTGCACCAGCGGTACCCCGGCACCGGCCCGCTTGAAGGCGTTGCCGGTCACGGCGAGCGACCCGAGGGACATCCCGTGGAAGGCGTTGGTGAACGACACGATGGCCTCGCGTCCCTTCACCTTCCGCGCCAGCTTCAGGGCCGACTCCACGGCGTTGGTGCCGGTTGGGCCCGGGAACATGACCTTGTAGGGCAGGTCACGCGGCCGCAGCACCAGATCCTGGAAGGTCTGCAGGAAGGTCCGCTTGGCCACCGTCGACATGTCGAGCCCGTGCGTGACGCCGTCCCGCATCAGATAGTCGACCAACGCCCGTTTCAGCACCGGGTTGTTGTGGCCGTAGTTGAGGGATCCGGCACCGGCGAAGAAGTCCAGGTAGCGGTGACCGTCCTCGTCGTACATACGGCTGCCCTGCGCGCGGTCGAAGACCGCGGGCCAGCTGCGGCAGTAGCTGCGCACCTCGGACTCGAGGGTCTCGAACACGCTGAGGTCGGGCTGGGTGATGGTCACGACGAAACGCTCCTCGGAGTGGGGGTCGGAAGGAGAGGCGGGCGGAGGCGGGACGGGCGGAGGCGGGGCGGGCGGGTCAGAAGACGAGGGGGCCGATCCGGTACAGGACCTCGGGGTCGTGCGGGCCGTCGGGGAACAGACCGGCGTCGAACAGCACCTCACGGGTGACGGTCGCCCCGTGCCGGTCGGCGAACGAGGTGAACAGCCGCTCGGAGGCGGTGTTGCCCGGCGTGATCGTGGTCTCCACGGCGGTGAGCGGGCGTTCGGCGGCGACCCGTGCGGTCAGCCCGTCCAGCAGGGCGGCGGCGAGGCCGCGACCACGGTGCGCGGCGTCGACGGCCACCTGCCAGACCAGCAGGGTCTGCGGGTCCTGTGGCCGGACGTACCCGGTGACGAACCCGACCGGCTCGCCGCCCTCCGCGCGGGCCACCGCCGAGGTGGCGGCGAAGTCGCGGCACCACAGCAGATAGCTGTAGGACGAGTTCAGGTCGAGCGTCCCGGATTCCTTCGCGAGACGCCAGAGCGCTGCGCCGTCTTCCACCGACGGGCTGTCGATACGTAGGTCTGCTTGTGCGGCAGTCATGCGGATTGAACTTACCCAGGGAAATTCAATAACGCATGGAGAGGCCGTGGTGATTCCGTGATGCCGCTGGGACAGGTCGCCCTTTCGTCCGCTTTTGCACCCCGCAAAAAGGGCATATCGCTCCGCTTGTGCAATGCGTCACGCACTCGAAACCTGCCCGAAATTCCCCGCGTTTAGGTACGGGGAATCGGGGCAGAAGAACTCAGGAAAGCTATCGCCGAGAAGAAGGCAGGGAAAGGAACCGACGGGAATTCTCGAATTACCTTGAATTCAGGCTCCGGTAACCCCGTCGATATGCTCCCGGAGAATGTCCGCGTGGCCGTTGTGCCGGGCGTACTCCTCGATCATGTGGATCAGCACCCAGCGCAGGCTGATCTCGAGCCCGGCCATCGGCCCGTCGGCGATCCGCCCGGTCGCCTCGAGCGGCCGCCCGGCGATCAGCTCACGTCCGCGTGCGATCTCCCGCCGCCACGCGGTCAGCGCCTCGTCGAGGCCCCGCCCGGGGTCGAGGGCGTACCCGGTCCCCTCCTCGAAGACGGGCGGCACGTCCAGCCCGGCGAACGCCCGCTGGAACCAGTTGCGTTCGACCTCGGCGAGATGCTGGACGAGACCGAGCAGGGTCAACTCGGACGGCTCGGCCGCCGGTTGCCGCAGCTGCTCGTCGTCCAGCCCCGCGCACTTCAGCTCGAGCGTGGCCCGGTGGAATGCCAACCAGCTCTCCAGCATGGGGAGTTCGTCACCGGTCAGCAGGGGCACGGGGCGGCCGTCGGGGAGGATGAGGGGAGTGTCGGAGGTCATGCGGGGCAGCATGACAGGCGGCACCGACACCGGGACTTCGTCGGTCCGGCCGACGGCGAACCGACGGCGAACCGACGGCGAACCGGCGGCGGACCGGCGGCGAACCCGCGGCGCCTACCGCCAGGCGCCCTCCACGGCCCGCCGGGCCCCTTCCAGATCGACGTCCAGACCCTTCTCCGCCAGCGCGGCGCCCAGCGCCGCCAGACACCCCTGCACCACGCCGACGGTCGCGTCGCCCCCGTAGTGGTTGACCCGGATCATCTCCGCGGCCAGCGCGCCCCCGCCCGCGGCCAGCGGCAGCTCGGGGTCGCTCGCCAGCGCCCGTGCCACCAGCTCCGAGGCCACCACTGCCGACGGCGTGCGCAGCGTCGTGGCGACGGGCGCCGCCTCCGCCGCGTCGCGCACGTACGGCTCCAGCCCGCCGCCCAGTGCCAGCGCGCCGGCGCGCGTCGCGGCGGCGGCGGACGCGTGCCGGGCCATCACCGTCTGCGGCCGCTCCGCCTCGATCCGCTCGACACACGCCTCCAGCGCCAGCATCTCCAGCTGCGCCGGCGCGTGCAGCAGCGCCTTGCGACCGCCGTCGACCCAGCGCTCCTTCCAGTCCAGCAGGGACAGGTACGACCGGCGCGGCGCCCTCGGGTTCGCGGCCATCCGCGCCCACGCCCGCTCGCTCACCGACACCGCCGACACGCCCGCCGGGCCGCCCATCGCCTTCTGTGCGCCGATCACACACAGGTCCACGCCCCACGCGTCCGGCAGCACCGGCTCCGCGCCGATCGAGGCGACCGCGTCCAGGTAGAACAGCGCGCCGTGCTCACGCACCACCTCGCCGATCTCCGCGACCGGGTTGGTGTTGCCGGTCGCCGCCTCCGCGTGCACCAGCGACACGAAGTCGATCCCGGGGTGCTCGGCGAACGCCTGCCGGATCTGCGCGGCCGTCACCGCCGTGTGGAAGGGCACCGCCAGGTCGATCACCGTGGCACCGCAGTCCCGCAGCCAGTCCCCGAAGGTCTGCCCGTACGGGCCGGTGATCACGTTGAGTGCGGTCGTGCCCGGACCGGCCGTACCGCGGATCGCGCCCTCCAGCGGCAGCAGCGCCTCGCCCTGCATGATCACGACGTCCTGCCGGGTGTCCAGCAGCCGCGCCACACGGTCCTCGATCGAGGCGAAATGTGCGGCGGTCAGCGGGGCAAGATCCAGGAACGGGTGTGTCACGGCGGTGCTCTCTTCACTCACTGGGTAGAGGTGACGAGACTAACCGGCACGCCCCCCACCCTTCCCGCCCTCCCCACCGGTCACTTCGCAGGCCGCACGGCCCGGTGACCATCGGTTTGATTTGAGAGCCTCAAACATCTCCTTATAATCGGAACCCACAGTTCCCTTACAGGAAGGCCCGCCGTGAACACCCTCCCCGGCCGCCGGACCCGCGTCCTGGCCGCCACCACCGTGACGGCCGGGCTGATGCTCGTCGCCGCCTGCACCTCCACCGATGACGGCGGCAGCGGCTCCAAGACCGCCGCCGGCGGGGTCGAGCTCGTCAAGGCGGGCCAGCTCACCACCTGCACCCACCTGCCGTACCCGCCCTTCCAGTCGGAGATCGACGGCAAGGTGCAGGGCTTCGACGTGGCCCTGATCGACCTGGCCGCCAAGAACCTGGGCGTGAAGCAGGAGATCCTCGACACGCCGTTCGAGAACTTCAAGACCGGCGCGTTCCTCAACTCCGGCGAGTGCGACCTGGCCGCGGCCGGCATGACCATCACCGACGAGCGCAAGAAGAACGTCGACTTCTCCGACCCGTACTTCGAGGCCACCCAGGCCGTCCTGGTCGACAAGGGCGCGGGCGTCACCTCGCTCGCCGACGTGAAGTCCAAGGACGTCAAGCTCGGCGCCCAGGCGCAGACCACCGGCGAGGACTACGCCAAGAAGCAGGGCTTCGACCCGGTCTCCTTCGAGTCCTCCGACGCCGTCCTCAACGGTCTGCGCACCGGCCAGGTCAAGGCCGTCATCATCGACTTCCCGGTCGTCCAGGGCTGGCTGAAGGACAAGGCCAACGCCGACGCCTTCAAGGTCGTCGACAACCTCAACACCGGCGAGCAGTACGGCTTCACGGTGAAGAAGGGCAACACCAAGCTGGTCGCCGCGATCAACAAGGCGCTGGCGGACGCGAAGGCCGACGGCACCTACAAGAAGCTGTACGAGAAGTGGATCGGTCCGTACGACGAGTCGGCCGCTTCCCCGTCGGCCGCCGCCTCGGCCTCCTGACCCCATGGCCGACAGCGACGTACGACTCCAACCGAAGAAGAAGGGCCTGACCCGGCGGCAGAAGCGCAGCCTCTCGCGCGGCGCGCAGTACGTCGTCTTCGTCGCCGCCGTGATCGTCTTCGCGGTCACGGCGGACTGGGGCCGGCTGAAGAACCAGTTCGCCCAGTGGGACATCGCGAAGGAGATGTTCCCGGACGTCATCACGCTGGCGTTGAAGAACACCGTGCTGTACACGGTGTCCGGCTTCGTCCTCGGCCTGGTGCTCGGGCTGGTCATCGCCCTGATGCGGCTGTCCTCCGTGGGCCCGTACCGCTGGCTGGCCGGTGTCTACATCGAGATCTTCCGCGGTCTGCCCGCCCTGCTGATCTTCGTCTTCATCGGCGTGGCCGTGCCGCTGGCCTTCCCCGGCACGGAGATCGTCGGCGGCACCTACGGCAAGGCGGCCCTCGGGCTCGGCCTGATCGGGGCCGCGTACATGGCGGAGACGTTCCGCGCGGGCATCCAGGCCGTGCCCAAGGGGCAGCTGGAGGCGGCCCGGTCGCTGGGCTTCTCGCCCGCCCGCGCGATGGTCTCGGTCATCATCCCGCAGGCGTTCCGGATCATCCTCCCGCCGCTCACCAACGAGCTGATCATGCTCTTCAAGGACTCCTCCCTGGTGCTGCTCCTCGGGGTGACGCTGGAGGAGCGCGAACTGTCCAAGTACGGCCGTGACCTGGCCAGCACGACCGCCAACTCCACGCCCATCCTGGTCGCCGGCCTGTGCTACCTGCTGGTGACCATCCCGCTCGGCTTCGTCGTGCGGCGCATGGAGGCCAAGGCCCAGGAGGCCGTGAAATGAGCCGACCGGAGATCGAAGTCCGCGACCTGCACAAGTCGTTCGGCACCAACGAGGTGCTGCGCGGCATCGACCTGGAGATCGGCCAGGGCGAGGTCGTCTGCGTGATCGGCCCGTCCGGCTCCGGCAAGTCGACGCTGCTGCGCTGTGTGAACCTGCTGGAGGAGCCCACCAAGGGCCAGGTCTTCGTGGGCGGCACCGAACTCACCGACCCCGACGTCGACATCGACGCCGTCCGTCGCCGTATCGGGATGGTCTTCCAGCAGTTCAACCTCTTCCCGCACCTGTCGGTGACCGAGAACCTCACGCTGCCGCAGCGCCGGGTGCTCCGGCGCGGCAAGGCGGCGGCGGCGAAGGTGGCCGCCGAGAACCTGGAGCGGGTGGGTCTGTCGGAGAAGGCGGACGCCTACCCCGCCTCCCTCTCCGGCGGCCAGCAGCAGCGCGTCGCGATCGCCCGCGCGCTGGCCATGGGGCCCGAGGTGATGCTGTTCGACGAGCCGACGTCGGCGCTCGACCCGGAGCTGGTCGGCGACGTCCTCGCGGTCATGCGGATGCTGGCCGACGAGGGCATGACGATGATGGTCGTCACCCACGAGATGACCTTCGCCCGCGAGGTCGCCGACCGGGTCGTCTTCATGGACGGCGGGGTGATCGTGGAGGACGGCACCCCGGCCGAGGTCATCGGGAAACCCAGCCACGAGCGCACCCGTCACTTCCTCTCCCGCCTCCTCGACCCGGCGATGGCCCAGGTCGAGGAGGAGACCTCCGACCGGCTGGGCGAGGGCGACTAGTCGGTCACTAAGGTGCGGTGCATGAGCGATCACTCGGTGCTGCACGTGAAGGGCCGGGTCCTTGCCGGGCCCGACGATGTCCGCGACGGGTTGTGGGTCGTCGACGGCCGGATCTCCTACGACCGTCCCGTCGGCGCCCGCGACGTGCGGACGGTCGAGGGCTGGGCGCTGCCCGGCCTGGTCGACGCCCACTGCCATGTGGGTCTGGGCGCGCACGGCCCCGTCGACACGGACGTCGCCGAGAAGCAGGCGCTGACCGACCGCGAGGCGGGCGCCCTGCTGATCCGCGACGCGGGCTCGCCCTCGGACACCCGCTGGGTCGACGACCGCGAGGACCTCCCGAAGATCATCCGGGCGGGCCGGCACATCGCCCGCACCCGCCGCTACATCCGCGGCTACGCGCACGAGATCGAGCCCGAGGATCTGGTCGCGTACGTCGCGCGGGAGGCCCGGCGCGGCGACGGCTGGGTGAAGCTGGTCGGCGACTGGATCGACCGCGAGGTGGGCGACCTGGCGCCCAGCTGGCCGCGGGAGGCGGCCGAGGCGGCCATCGCGGAGGCCCATCGCCTGGGCGCGCGGGTGACGGCGCACTGCTTCGCCGAGAACTCGCTGCGCGACCTCGTGGAGTCGGGCATCGACTGTGTCGAGCACGCGACGGGCCTGACCGACGAGCTGATCCCGCTGTTCGCGTCCCGAGGCGTGGCGATCGTGCCGACCCTCGTCAACATCGCCACCTTCCCGGACCTCGCGGCCGGCGGCGAGTCCAGGTTCCCGCGCTGGTCGGCCCATATGCGCCGGCTCCACGAACGCCGTTACGACACCGTCCGCTCCGCCTACGACGCCGGCATCCCGGTCTTCGTCGGCACGGACGCCGGCGGCACGCTGCCGCACGGTCTGGTGGCCGCGGAGGTCGCGGAACTGGTGACGGCGGGCATCCCGCCGCTGGCGGCGCTCTCGGCGACCACCTGGGGCGCGCGCGAGTGGCTCGGGCGCCCCGGTCTGGTCGAGGGCGCTCCGGCGGACCTGGTGGTCTACGAGAGCGACCCGCGCGCCGACGTCCGGGTGCTCGCGGCACCGCGCCGGGTGGTACTCAACGGCACGGTGGTGAGCTGAGAGCGCCGTGCCGCGGACGGTTGGGGAGAACGTGCGTGCCGATGGATTCGAAGACACGCACGGAAAACTCACGTTGGAGTGAACTCGCGTCACCCTGCTGACCGTTCACCCCTCGTACGTAATTCTTGCGGGGTCCCGAAGCATTTCTCTTCTGGGGGTCCCACCCTTGAACGGCAACAACTTCCCGCTGCCCGCACGCGCCCGGCGCGCCGCCACCGTCGTCGCGGTCACGGCCCTGGCCGCAGGTCCCGCGGCCCTGGCCGGCGCGGGTACCGCCCACGCGACGTCCGGCCAGGGCAGGGCGAGCGCGTCCGTCCTGCGCACCGGCCTCGACGTGGCCCTGCTCAACAAGACCGTCGACATCCCGCTCGCCGTCTCCCTCAACGAGGTGCAGGCTCCGCACAGCGCCGAGAAGACCGCGCTGTCGGCCGAGTTGAACGGCGTCGGAGGCGGAAAGCCCTTCAGCGTCCTGCGCGCGGACGTCGCCGAGGCGAAGGCGACCGTCGACGGCACCAGGGCCGAGGCCTCCACCCGCCTCGCCCACGCCAAGCTGCACGTCCCCGGCCTCCCGCTGCTGTCCCTCATCGAGGTCGGCACGGTCACCTCCAGGGCGACCTGCGAGGCGGGCAGGACGCCGGTCGCCGTCTCCAACCTGCTCGGCTCGGTGACGGTCCTGGGCAAGAAGGTGTCGGTCAGCACCGGCGGCACGACGGACGTGAAGGTACCGGGCGTGGGCGAAGTCCGCCTGGACCTGTCGAAGCGCGGGACCACCTCTCGCACGGCCGCCGCCACCGCCCTCGAACTCACCGTCTCCGTCAATCCGTTGAGCCTCAACGTCGCCGAGGTGACAGGCACCCTGACCCTCGCGAAGGCCACCTGCGAAGCCCCCGCAGGGCAGAAGCGGGAGCAGGAACAGGGCGAGGGCCAGGGCCAGGCAGACGACCAGGGCGAGGCGCAGGACCAGGGCGAGGCGCGGGACCGGGGGCAGGAGCAGGCCGCCGGGCCGAGCGCCGCCCCGGCCGGTGACGTCAAGGCCCAGGGCGCGCCCGCCCAGGCCGACCTGGCGCAGACCGGCGGCAGCTCGACGACCCCGTACATCGCGGGCGGCGCGGTGGCGCTGCTGGCGGCGGGCGGGGGAGCGGTGGTACTGGCCCGCCGCCGCGGCTGACCGGACGGAGCACGAAGCACGGGGGTACGGATCCGGGACGTCCCGCCCGGGTCCGTACCCCCGTGCGTCATCCCCGGGTCAGGGCCAACGCCTGGTCCAGCGCCTGGAGGAAACGGTTCACCGTCGCCCGGTTCCGTACCGCCAGCCGCAGCCACTCCTCGTCCAGCCCCGGGAAGGTGTCCCCGCGCCGGACCGCGAACCCCAGGGTGCGCAGCCGCCGGCGGACGGCGTCGGCCCCGGGCAGCCGCACCAGGACGAACGGGCCCTCCGCAGGCCCCACGACCCGCACCCCCTCGACGGCGAACTCCTCCAGACCGGCCACGAGGTGCGCCCGGTCCGCGGCGACGCGGTGGGCGGCGTGGGCGGCCTCCGCCAGTGCCTGCGCCCCCATGCACGCCTCGGCCGCCACCAGCGCCGGCGTGGACACCGGCCACAGCGGCTGGGCCCGCTCCAGGTCGGCGACGGTCTCCGGCGCGGCGAGCAGGTAGCCGATCCGCAGCCCGGCCAGCCCCCAGGTCTTGGTCAAACTGCGCAGCACCACCAGGCCGGGCACGTCCGTGTGCCCGGCGAGGGCCTCCCGCTCGCCCGGCACCGCGTCCATGAACGCCTCGTCGACCACCAGCGTCCGTCCGGGCCGGGCCAGCCGCCGGATCGTCTCCGCCGGGTGCAGCACCGACGTGGGGTTCGTCGGATTGCCGATGACCACCAGGTCCGCCGTCTCCGGGACGGCCGCCGGATCCAGCCGGAAGCCGTCCTCGGCGCGCAGCACCACCCGGTCCACGCTGTGCCCCGCGTCCCGCAGCGCCGCCTCCGGCTCCGTGAACTGCGGGTGCACGACGACGGGCCGCCGCACCTTCAGGGCCCGTGCCAGCAGCACGAACGCCTCCGCCGCGCCCGCCGTCAGCAGCACCCGCTCGACGGGCAGCCCGTGCCGCGCCGCGACCGCCGCCCGCGCGGCCCGCCCGTCCGGGTAGGCCGCCAGGCCGCCCAGGGACGCGGCGACCCGCTCCCGCAGCCAGCGCGGCGGGGTGTCCGCGCGGACGTTCACCGCGAGGTCGACGAGCGCCGAGCCGTCGTCGCGCACCTCGGCGTCCCCGTGATGGCGCAGGTCGTGGCCGCCGGAGTGACCCTCGGCGGGTCCCTCGGCGGGTCCCTCAGTGCGCATGGGAGTGCGCGTGGCCGTGATGGTGGTGGCCGTCGTGGTGGTGGCCCTCGTCGTCCGGGTGGAAGTGCGGCTGCTGAGGCGTCCCCACCTTGTCCTCGAAGCCCGGCAGCGCAATCCGGTACACGCACGAGTCGCAGTTCATCCGCAGGTCGCCCTTGACGGCCTCCTCGTACCGCTCCATCACCAGGTCGAGCAGCTCCGGCTCGGGACCGATGACGTCCGCCGACCGCACCTCGACCTCCGGATGCGCGGCCGCCCAGCCCTCGGTCTGGTGCCGGACCCGCTCGGGGAGGATCCCGGTGAACAGGAAGTAGGGGAGCACGACGATCCGCTTCGCCCCCAGCCGCACGCACCGGTCGAGCCCGCTCGGCACGTCCGGCGCGGCCAGCGACACGAACGCGGTCTCCACACCCGCGTACCCGCGTCCCTCCCACAGCAGCCGCGCCGCCTTGTACACCTCGGCGTTGGCGTCCGGGTCCGTCGAACCGCGCCCGACCAGCAGCACGGTCACGTCGGCCAGGTCCTCGGGGGTGCGCCCCCCGGTGCCCAGCGCCTCGTCCAGCCGGCGCTCCAGCACCTGCAGCAGCGCCGGGTGCGGGCCCAGCGGACGCCCGTACGTGTAGGAGATCCCCGGGTGCCGCTCCTTCTCGCGGGACAGCGCCGCGGGGATGTCGCCCTTGGCGTGCCCGGCGGACACCAGCATCAGCGGAACGGCGGCGAACCGTCGTACGCCACGCTCCACCAGCTCCGTCACCGCCTCGCCCAGCGGCGGCGGGGACAGCTCGATGAAACCGCCCGCGACGGGCAGTTCGGGATGGCGGCGGCCCAACTCCCGTACGAAGTCGCGGAACGCCTCGGCTCCGGCCTCGTCCCGGGTGCCATGGCCGGCGATGAGCAGGGCGGGCGGCGGGGTGGTCACGATTTCTCCTCGGACTGCGAATCGGGCTGTGGAACAGGGTGGTACAGCAGGGCGTTGAGCGCGGCGGAGGCGACCGCCGACCCGCCCTTCTCGGACACGTTGCTCACGGCGGGCAGCCCGCTCTCGCGGAGCGCGGCCTTGGACTCGACCGCGCCGACGAAACCGACGGGCAGGCCGATGACGAGCACCGGGGCGGCGTCCAGGGTGAGCAGTTCCTCCAGCGCGGTCGGCGCGTTGCCGATCACCCAGAGGGCCCCCGGGCCGACCTGCTCGTACGCGAGCCGTACGGCGTGCGCCGAACGGGTCAGCCCCGGCCCGGACTCGGCGTCCTTGAGCCGGCAGACGGTGTCGCGGCGGGTGATCCCGGCCGCGACCATCTCCACGTCCACGACGACGGGCGCTCCGGCGTGCAGGGCGGCGTGCGCCTTCGCCAACTCGCCCTCGTCCATGACGAGATCGCTCGCGTACTCCAGGTCGGCGGCGGAGTGGACGACCCGCTCCACCACCGCCCGGGTCAGCGGCGGGAAGTGCGAGGTGTCCAGGCGGGCACGCAGCCGCCGGTAGGACTCCTGCTCGATCGGGTGGATCACACGGTTCACCGGGCGCCCTCCTGCTCCTGCGAGGTCTCCTGCCAGCGGTAGCCGCGCGGCGTCACCATGCGCCCCGCGATGTTCCGGGTCGCCGTGTTGCCCACGGTCACGACCGTCATCATGTCGACCCAGGCCGGGTCGAGTTCCGAGAGCGTCGTCAGCCGCGCGGTGCCGTCCGGGCGCGAGGCGTTGCGCACGACACCCACCGGTGTCGTCGGCTCCCGGTGCTCGGCGAGGATCGAGAGCGCCTTGGGGAGCTGCCAGTCGCGGCCCCGGGAACGGGGGTTGTAGAAGGTGACGACGATGTCCGCCTCGGCCGCCGCCCGCACCCGCCGCTCGATGACCTCCCACGGCGTGTGCAGATCGGACAGGCTGATCGACACATGGTCGTGGCCCAGCGGAGCGCCGAGGATCGCACCGGCCGCGAGCGCGGCGGTCACCCCCGGCACCCCGACCACGTCGATGTCGTCGGACGCCTCGGCGAGCGCGGGGGAGGCCATCGCGTACACGCCCGCGTCCCCGCTGCCGATCAGCGCCACGCTCTGCCCGCGCCGGGCCTCCTCGACGGCCGTCCGGGCCCGCTCCTCCTCGGCGCCGAGCCCCGACTCCAGGATCCGGGTGCCGGGCCGCAGCAGGTCGCGGATCTGGTCGACGTACTGGTCGAGGCCGACGAGCACCGAGGCGCGCCGCAGCTCCGCCTTCGCCCGCGGTGTGAGCAGGTCCCGGGCGCCCGGCCCGAGTCCGACGACCGCGAGCCGCCCGCGCCCGGGGCGCCGTACGACGGCACAGGTGGCCATCGCGGGCCGCTCGTCCACGCGCTCCGACTTCCGTTTGGGGACGAGGAGTTCGCCCCCGCCGATCAGGGCCGCCGCCTCCGCCACGGACGGTGTGCCGACGGCGGCGAGCGGCGCGTCGGACGGGTTCGGCACCTCGACACCCGCCAGCTCCTCGGCGGAGTACGTCACCACGGGCACGCCGAGCCGCCGGGCGGCCCCGACGATGCCCGGCTCGTACCGCTTGGCGTCGACGGTGGCGAGCTCGGCGAGACTCCGGACGGACAGCCCCGCCTCCCGCAGCACGCCCTCGACCAGGTCGAGCACCTCGTCGACCGGGGCGCCCCTGGACGCGCCGACACCGACGACGAGGGACGGCGGACGCAGCAGCACCTCCCCGGACCCGGGCTCGATCGCACGGTCCGTCAGCCGCACGGTGTACGAACCCCGCTCCGCGAACGGCACCGGCGGCAGCGGCCACGCCACCTCGGCGGCCAGCGCGACCGGCTCGCCGTCCAGCAGGGCCCGCGTCACGCCGGCCACATCGCCCTCCACGGGAAGGCCCAGCGTGTCGAGACCGGGGATGCCGACGGCGTCCGTGGCCGTGGTCACCACCGGCTGCGCACCCAGCAACTCACCGACGGCCAGCGCGAGTTCGTTGGCGCCGCCGGCATGCCCGCCGACCACCGGGACGGCGAACCGCCCGGCCTCGTCGACACACACCACACCCGGGTCGGACGTCTTGTCGGACAGCAGGGGCGCGACCAGGCGGACGACCGCCCCGGTCGCCAGGAAGCACACGAGCTGCTCGCACTCGGCGAACGCCCGCCGGACGGCGTCCCCGACCGGGCCGTCGTACACGCGCGTGCGGTCCGGCCAGGCCGCGGCCAGCCGGCCGCGCGCCGCCGCCCCCGCCGCGGTGGCGGAAATGAGGCCGATCACAGGGCTACTCCTTCTCGATGGACAGGGTGCGCGCCGACGGCGTCCTTGACACCCCACAGCAGGAAAACGGGATTGGTCGCGGCCAGCCGGGTCACGTCACCCGGCAGCGGCGCGAGCCGTGAGGAGTGCAGCAGCACACCGTCGCAGTCGAACCCGGCGTCGCCGAGCGCGGCGCGCACCGCCGGGACCCGGTCCAGCGCGGCCATCGCGACGACCACGGTCCGCCGGGCCCGCCGCGCGCACCTGCCGACGATGCCGGGCAGCTCGCGCCCGCCGCCGCCGACGAACACGGCGTCGGGATCGTCGAGTCCGGCCAGCGCGTCGGGCGCGCTGCCGTGCACCACGTGCACGTCGACGCCGTGCGCCTCGGCGTTGGCGCGGATCCGGGCGACCCCGTCCGCCGCCTTCTCGACGGCGCTGACGGCGGCGCCGAGCCGCGCGCACTCCACGGCCACGGACCCCGACCCCGAGCCCACGTCCCAGACCAGGTCGCCGGAGCGCGGTCCGAGCCGGGCCAGGGCCAGCGCCCGCACCTCGAACTTGGTGATCATCGAGTCGCGGTGGGCGAAGTCGCCCTCGTCCAGCGCCCATCCGGCGGGCCGGACCCCGGGCCCGGCCAGCGTCCGTACCGGACCGAGCGTGCGCGCCTCGTCCAGGCACAGGACGACACTCACCGCCGTACCCCAGTCACGTCCGGCGGCCTCGCCGGGGGAGACGCGCTCCACCCGCTCGCCCGCCGGGTCGCCCAGCGCGCAGGCCACGACGAGCACCCGTCCGGGCGCGCTGCGCGCGAGCGCGGCGCCCAGCTCGGCGGGTCCGGCGCCAGGTCCGGTCAGGACGGCGACCTTCGGATGGGCCCGGCAGACGTTGACGGCCGTCCGCGGATCGCGCCCGTGCGCGCTCACGACGACGGCGTCGTCCCAGGTCAGTCCGAGCCGCGCGAAGGCGGTGGCCACGGAGGACACACCGGGCCGGACGTCCAGCCGGTGCGCCCCGAACCGTTCGGCCAGCGCCCGCACGATCCCGAAGAAGCCGGGGTCACCGGAGGCCAGCACGACCACGCGCCGGTCCTTTGCGACGTACTCCTCCATGGCGTCGAGGGCCGGCGCGAGCGGACCGAGCACGATCCGCTCGACGGACGCGGGCAGCCCCGCGGCGTCCAGATGGCGCCGCCCGCCCACGACGAGCTCGGCGCCGGCGAGGACCTCCCCGCCGGGCGCCGTCCCGGTGCCCGTGCCGACGACGGTGATCGGTCGGCCGGTGATCGGTCGGTTCACGTACTGGCACCCCGGGTCCGCAGCGCCCGGCGGGCCTCCGGGTCGGCCTTGCGATAGCCGTGGAAGTGACCGGGGTGGTACAGGTGCGAGCGGGTGCCGTGCGCGTCGAGGGCCGGGCCGACCAGGAAGAGGGTGTGCTTCCAGAGCTTGTGCTCCTTGACGGTCTCCTCCAGCGTCTCGATCGTGCACTTCACGACCAGCTCCTCCGGCCAGGTCGCCTGGTAGGCGATGACCACCGGGGTGGCGGTCGGGTAGCCGCCCTCCAGCAGCTCCCGCACCAGCTGACCGCTGCGCGCGGCCGACAGGAAGATCGCCATGGTCGTGCCGTGCTTCGCGAACTCCCGCACCTCCTCGCCGGGCGGCATCGGCGTCTTGCCGCCGCCGAGCCGGGTGAGGACGACCGACTGCGCGACCTCGGGGATCGTCAGCTCACGCCGGGCGAGCGCGGCGACGGCCGAGAAGGAGGACACCCCGGGCACGATCTCGGTCTCGACGCCGATCTCCTCGCACCGGTCGAGCTGCTCCTGCGTACCGCCCCAGAGGGCGGGGTCGCCGGAGTGGATGCGGGCGACCTTCAGCCCCTCCCGGCGGGCCCGCTCGTACACGGCGACGACGTCCTCCAGGGACATGGTCGCCGAGTCGAGGATCTCCGCGCCCTCGCGCGCGTGCTCGAGAACCTCCGCCTGGACCAGGCTCGCGGCCCAGATCACGACGTCGGCGTCGGCGATGGCACGCGCGGCGCGGAACGTCAGCAGGTCGGCGGCGCCGGGGCCGGCACCGACGAAGGTCACCTTGCCGGTGGGGGCATCGGCCATGGGTTCGGGTCCTCTCATCGCGGGCGTTGTGTGTGCATTACCGCTGATTTGCGGGATCGGCGGGTGGCGCGGATGTGCGCGATCGGGGGTTGATCGGATAGCAAGGGCCTATGGCGGTCTTCGTCGCGCTCGGCGCGTTCCTCATGACGCTGGCCGGCGGCTGGACGGCACAGCGCGTGACCGACCGCCGCCATCTGGTGCTGGGCCTGGCCGGCGGCCTGATGCTGGGCGTCGTCGGCCTGGATCTGCTGCCGGAGGCACTGGAGGCGGCCGGCACCGAGGTCTTCGGCGTCCCGGCCGCGCTGCTGCTCTTCGTGGCGGGCTTCCTGCTGGCCCATCTGGTCGAACGTCTGCTGGCGGTACGGCAGGCCGCGCACGGCGCCGAGGAGCACGACGGCCGGGCCCCCGAGGTCGGCCTGACGGCGGCCGCGGCGATGGTCGGCCACAGCGCCATGGACGGCGTGGCGATCGGCGCGGCCTTCCAGGTGGGCGGCGGCATGGGCATCGCCGTCGCCCTCGCGGTCATCGCCCACGACTTCGCGGACGGCTTCAACACCTACACGATCACGAGCCTGTACGGGAACGACCGCCGCAAGGCCCTGGCCATGCTGTTCGCGGACGCGGCCGCACCGGTCGTCGGCGCGGCCTCGACGTCCTTCGTCACCATCCCCGAGCAGCTGCTCGGCGCCTATCTGGGCTTCTTCGGCGGCGCGCTCCTCTATCTGGCGGCCGCCGAGATCCTCCCCGAGGCGCACCACGAACACCCCGCCCGCTCGACCGTGCTGTGCACGATCGCGGGCGCGGCCTTCATCTGGCTGGTGGTGGGCCTGGCCTCGTGACCCGGCGGCGGACGGACTCACAGCTTGCCGCCCCGGCCGCCCTCGCGCCGCGCGGGCGCGATGAGCGTGGAGAGATAGGGCAGCGGCTCGCCGTCCAGCTCCCCGGCGGGCCGGATGGACTCCTCCGCGAGACCGAGCGCCGACCCCCACACGGCGTCCGCGATCCGCCCGGTCTCGCGCAGCGCCTCGGCGACCTCGGCGGCCTGCCGTCCGAACTTGTAGGCCACGACGGTCCCCGGCCCGGCGAGCGCGTCCTTCAGCACGGCCGAACCGGCGGTCACCGGCACCAGCGTCAACGGCTCGGTGCCCTCGGTCAGCACGGCACCCGACCGCGCCGCGAGATCCTGCATGGCGGTGATCCCGGGGACGGTCTCGATCGCCACGCCCGGCACCGACTCCACGATTGTCTGCGCGAGATAGGTGAAGGTGGAGTACACGTTGGGATCGCCGATGGTCGCGAAGGCGACGCTGCCGTGCTGGCGCAGCAACTCGGCGACCCGCTCCCCGGCGGCGTCCCAGGCGGCCTCCCGCCGCGCCCGGTCGGTCCGCTCGTTGAGCGCGAAGACGACCCGGACGATCTTCTCCGCCGGCACGTAGTGCAGCACGGTCGCCTCGGCCCGCCCGCGCTCCCCGCTGTCCATCACGGGCACGACGACGACCTCGGCGGCCCGCAGCGCGTTGACGCCCTTGACGGTCACCAGCTCCGGATCCCCGGGACCCACCCCGACTCCGACCAGCTTGCTGCTCATGACGTCCGGCACCTCTCCACGAACCGACGGGCCACACCGGGCTCGGACGCCCAGTGCGTGTGCAGATAACTCGCGTGCACACCGCGTTCCACAAAACCTTCGACCCGCCGCGGGGCCAGCACACCCCAGGCGGGAGCCGCCCCCGAGCCGGGCTCGACGACGGTCCGATGGAACTCGTGTCCGCGCATCCGCGTCCCGGCCACGGCCAGCACACTGTCGCTCACGGCCACGGCGTCCCGGTACCCGAGCGTGAGCCGCTCGCTCATCCGCGCGGTGGCGTCGAGCACCCCGCACATGGGCTGCCCGTCCAGCTCCCGGCACAGGTACAGCAGCCCGGCACACTCGGCGGCGACCGGGGCTCCGGCCTCCACGAGCGCGCGGACCTCCTTGCGCAGCGCCTCGTTCCCGGACAGCTCGGCGGCGTACACCTCGGGAAACCCGCCCCCGATGACCAGCCCACGGGTCCCTTCCGGCAGCCCCTCGTCCCGCAGCGGATCGAAGACGACGACCTCGGCCCCGGCAGCGCTGAGCAACTCGGCATGCTCGGCATAGGAAAAGGTGAAGGCAGCCCCACCGGCGACGGCGACCCGCACTCTCCTTTCCAGCCCGTCCGGCGATTGAGGACGAGGCCGTTCAGGCCGAAAGCGGGGGTCCGGGGACGCAGCCCCCAGGGTCGGGACGGGAAGGGGCGGCGGGGGCGAGGAATCAAGCGCCTCGGCCGCGTCCCAGGCCGCACCCGACAAGACCCCCGCACCACGAGCCAGCGCGACCAGGGCCTCAAGATCGCACCCCTGGGAAACCTGCGCCCCCATGGCCGCGACGGAGTCCACCGCGGCAGCCCGCCGCTCGGCCACCGGCACCAACCCCAGATGCCGGGACGGCGTATCCACCTGAGCCACCCGCCGCAGCACACCCAGCACCGGCACCCCGGCCGACTCGAGCGCCTCCCGCAACAATTCCTCGTGCCGATCGGACGCGACCTTGTTCAAGATCACGCCCCCGATCCGCACCTCCGGATCCCAGGAGGCGAACCCGTGCACGAGCGCGGCCACGGACCGCGACTGCGACGAGGCGTCGACCACGAGCACGACCGGCGCCCGCAGCAGCTTCGCCACCTGGGCGGTGGACGCCAGTTCACCCTCCCCGGCGGCCCCGTCGAACATCCCCATGACCCCTTCGACCACGGCGATGTCACACCCGCGCGCACCGTGCGCGAACAGCGGCCCGACCAGCTCGGGACCGCACAGATACGCGTCGAGGTTGCGCCCCGTCCGTCCGGTCGCGAGCGAGTGGTACCCGGGATCGATGTAGTCCGGCCCGACCTTGTGCGGGGACACGGTGAGCCCCCGCGCGGTGAGCGCGGCCATCAACCCGGTGGCGACGGTGGTCTTGCCGGAGCCCGAGGAGGGCGCGGCGACGACCAGCCGGGGGACGGAGGACGGGGAGGTCAGCACGGCGTCACCACTCGATACCCCGCTGCCCCTTCTGGCCCGCGTCCATCGGATGCTTGACCTTGGACATGTCGGTGACGAGGTCGGCGACGTCGACGAGCTTCTCCGGCGCGTTCCGCCCGGTGATCACGACATGCTGGGTACCGGGCCGGTCCCGCAGCACGGAGACGACCTCGTCGGTGTCGACCCAGCCCCAGTGCATCGGGTACGCGAACTCGTCGAGCACGTACAGCTTGTACGTCTCGGCGGCGAGATCCCGCTTGACCTGCTCCCAGCCCTCGCGGGCCTTCTCCTCGTTGTCCATCTGGGAGTCCCGCTGGACCCAGGACCACCCCTCGCCCATCTTGTGCCAGTCGACGCTCCCGCCCTCGCCGGAGGCGCCCAGCACGCGCAGCGCGTTCTCCTCGCCGACCTTCCACTTCGCCGACTTGACGAACTGGAACACCCCGATGGGCCACCCCTGGTTCCAGGCCCGCAGCGCGAGCCCGAAGGCGGCGGTGGACTTGCCCTTGCCGACTCCCGTGTGCACGACGACCAGCGGCCGGTTGCGTCGCTGACGTGTGGTCAGCCCGTCGTCCGGCACCACACTCGGCTGTCCCTGAGGCATTACGCGGCCCTCCTCGAAGTCCCCTGCACGTCCCTGACCAGCCCTGCGATGGAGTCGGCCCGCAGCTCGTCCAGCGTCACGGCGGTACCCCCCAGCTCGCCCGCGAGCTGCCCCGCGAGCCCCAGCCGCACGGGCCCCGACTCGCAGTCGACGACCACCGACGCGATCCCCTCGGCGGCGAACAACCGTGCCGCCCGCCCGGCGAGGGCGACCGGCTCCGGGCCGCCGGTGGCCCGTCCGTCCGTCACCACGACGACCAGCGCCCGCCGTGCCGGATCGCGCAACCGCTCGACGCGCAGCACGTCGTGCGCCTTGAGCAGCCCCGCGGCGAGCGGCGTCCGCCCGCCGGTGGGCAGCGACTCCAGCCGTACGGCGGCGGCGTCCACCGACGAGGTGGGCGGCAGCGCGAGGTCCGCGGCCGTCCCCCGGAAGCTGACGAGCCCCACCTTGTCGCGCCGCTGATAGGCGTCGAGCAGCAGCGACAGCACGGCACCCTTCACCGCGCTCATCCGCTGCCGGGCCGCCATCGACCCGGACGCGTCCACGACGAACAGCACGAGGTTGCCCTCACGCCCCTCCCGGGTCGCCTGCCGCAGATCGTCCCGGCGTACGACGAGCCCGCGCCCGGACCGCCCCCGCTGCCGCTGGTGCGGGGCGGCGGCCATCACCGTGGCGGCCAGGTGCAGCTTGGTCAGCGTCCCGCGGGGCCGCCGCGCACCCGTCGTGCGCCCGTGCTCGGTCCGCGCCCGTGAGCGCCGTCCGGCCGCGCCCTCACCGATCCCGGGCACGCTCAGCACCTTCGTACGGAACGGCTCGGCGGCCCGTACGGCGGGCTGCGGCTCCCCGCCCTTGCCGTTCTCCGGGCTCTCCGGGCTCTCGGCCGTCCCGTCGGAATCGGGCCGGTCGGCGGTGCCGTCGCCCTGCGGCCCGTCACCGTCGGACTGCGGCGGCTCCCCGCCGTCCCCGCCGCCGGGCCCGTCGGGGTCGGGGTCGGGGTCGGGGTCCTCGTCGTCCGGGCCGGCGAACTCCTCCAGCGTGTCGTCGAGTTTGTCCTCGTCGAGCCCCGGGGCGTCGAAGGGGTTGCGGCGCCGGCGGTGCGGCAGCGCCAGCAGCGCCGCCTGCCGTACGTCCTCCGCGAGCACGTCGGTGCGCCCGGCCCAGGCGGCCAGCGCCGTGGCCGTCCGCGCCATCACGATGTCGGCCCGCATGCCGTCCACCTCGAAGGCGGCGCAGGTCGCCGCGATCTGCCGCAGCGCCCCGTCGCCCAGCCGCACCGAGGGCAACAGCTTGCGCGCCGCCACGATCCGCCCGCGTACGGCGCTCTCCTCGTCCGCCCACCGCTCGGCGAAACCGGCCGGATCGTCGTCGTACGCGAGCCTGCGCCGGACGACCTCCACCCGCTGGTCGGGCTCGCGCGAGGCGGCCACCTCCACCGTCAGCCCGAACCGGTCGAGCAACTGCGGCCGCAGCTCGCCCTCCTCGGGGTTCATCGTCCCGACCAGCAGGAACCGCGCGGCGTGGCGCACGGAGACACC
Source organism: Streptomyces sp. NBC_00016 (assembly GCF_045040885.1). Taxonomy (NCBI): domain Bacteria; kingdom Bacillati; phylum Actinomycetota; class Actinomycetes; order Kitasatosporales; family Streptomycetaceae; genus Streptomyces; species Streptomyces sp. NBC_00016. Next base: position 7,516,785 of record NZ_CP108304.1, read on the forward strand.
CTCGCGCTCCACGTACGAGGCACCCATCGCGGCCGCGTCGAGCAGCAGGTCGACCAGGTGGTCGTGCAGGAGGTTGACCTCGTCGACGTACAGGATCCCGCGGTGCGCGTCCGCGAGGAGCCCCGGCTCGAAGGCCTTGACGCCCTCGGAGAGCGCCCGCTCGATGTCGAGGGCGCCGACCAGCCGGTCCTCGGAGGCGCCGACGGGCAGTTCGACCATCCGGGCCGGCCGGGTCTCGAAGGCCCCCGGCTCGTGCGGCCCGTCCGGGCAGGCGGGGTCGGGGGAGTCGGGGTCGCAGGAGAACCGGCAGCCGGAGACCACGTCCAGGGCGGGCATGAGCGCCGCGAGGGCGCGGACGGCCGTGGACTTGGCGGTGCCCTTCTCACCACGGACCAGCACCCCGCCCACCGCCGGCGAGACGGCGTTCAGCAGCAGCGCGAGCCGCAGGTCGTCCTGGCCGACGACGGCCGTGAACGGGAAAGGAGTACTCACTTCTCGTCGCCCTCCAAGTCGCCTTCCAGCTCCAGATAGGTGGCGCGCAGCCGCTCGATCGTGTCGGCGTCCGGCTCGGCCCACAGTCCGCGGTCGGCGGCTTCCAGCAGCCGCTCGGTGATGCCCCGCAGGGCCCACGGGTTGGACTTCTTCATGAAGTCCCGGTTCTCCGCGTCGAAGACGTACTCGGCGCTGAGTTTCTCGTACATCCAGTCGTCGACGACTCCGGCGGTGGCGTCGTAGCCGAAGAGGTAGTCGACGGTCGCCGCCATCTCGAAGGCGCCCTTGTAGCCGTGCCGCCGCATGGCCGCCATCCAGCGCGGGTTGACCACCCGGGCCCGGAACACGCGGTGCGTCTCCTCGCCGAGCGTTCGCGTCTTCACCTGGTCCGGTGTCGCGGAATCGCCCACGTACGCCTCGGGGTTGGCACCCGTCAGGTGCCGCACCATGGCGACCATGCCGCCGTGGTACTGGAAGTAGTCGTCGGCGTCCACGAGGTCGTGCTCGCGCGTGTCCACGTTCTTGGCCGCGACGGCGATCCGCTTGAACGCCGTCTCCATGTCCCCGCGCGCCGCCCGCCCGTCGAGCCCGCGACCGTAGGCGTACCCGCCCCAGACGGCGTACACCTCGGCGAGGTCCGCGTCCGAGCGCCAGTTGCGGGCGTCGATCAGCGGCAGCAGCCCCGCCCCGTAGGCCCCCGGCTTGGAGCCGAAGATACGGGCCGTCGCACGGCGCCGGTCGCCGTGCGCGGCGGCGTCCTCGTCCACGTGGGCGCGCACGAAGTTGGACTCGGCGGGCTCGGCCAGCTCGGCCACCGCCCGCACCGCGTCGTCGAGCAGTCCCACCACGTGCGGGAACGCGTCCCGGAAGAACCCGGAGATGCGGACCGTCACATCGATGCGCGGCCGGCCCAGCTCGGCCAGGGGCACGACCTCGAAGCCCGTCACCCGGCGCGAGGCGTCGTCCCACACCGGACGGCAGCCGAGCAGCGCCAGGATCTCGGCGATGTCGTCGCCCTGGGTGCGCATCGCGGAGGTGCCCCAGACCGTCAGGCCGACGGACTTCGGGTAGTCGCCCGTGTCCTGGAGGTACCGCTGCACGAGGGAGTCCGCGAGAGACTGCCCGACCTCCCAACTCAGCCTGGAGGGAATGGCCTTGGGGTCGACCGAGTAGAAGTTCCGGCCGGTCGGCAGGACGTTGACCAGTCCGCGCGTCGGAGAGCCCGAAGGACCGGCCGGGACGTAACCGCCGTCCAGCGCCTTGAGGATGTGCCCGACCTCGTCGGTGGTCCGCTCCAGCCGCGGTACCACCTCCGTGCACGCGAACTCCAGCACCGCGACGGCGTCCGGGAGTTCGGTGCCCAGGACCTCACGGACCAGCGCCCGGCTCCCGGTGACGGCCCACCCGCGCTCCTCCGCGCCCTCCGCGATCCGCCGGCACAGCTGCTCCAGCAGGTCGATGGCGTCGGCGCCGGTACGGGAGGGGCCCTCGACGAGCTCCGTCAGCTCGACCGGCACCTTCACCGGCGCACCCGGCTCGGCGAGCAGCTCCTTCTCGACCAGCCCGAAATGGGCGGCCAGAGCGGCCCGCAGTCCCGGCAGCGCGTTCGCCTGACCGCCCCACACCTGCGAGGCGCGCAGCACGGCCAGCACGAGGTTCACCCGCGCCTCGCCGACCGGACCGCCGCCGAGGATGTGCAGCCCGTCCCTGATCTGCACGTCCTTGATCTCGCACAGATAGCCGTCGATGTGCATGACGAACTCGTCGAACGCGTCGTCGTCCGGCTGGTCGTCGACGTGCAGGTCGTGGTGCAGCTCGGCCGCCTTGACCAGCGTCCAGATCTGCGCGCGCACGGCCGGCGCCTTCGTCGGATCCAGGTCGGAGACGAGCGCGTACTCGTCGAGGAGCTGCTCCAGCTTGGCCAGGTCGCCGTAGGTGTCGGCGCGTGCCATCGGCGGCACGAGATGGTCGACGACGGTGGCGTGCCCGCGCCGCTTGGCCTGGGTGCCCTCGCCGGGGTCGTTGACGATGAACGGGTAGACGAGCGGCAGATCACCGAGGACGGCGTCCGGGGCACAGCCGCCGCTCAGCCCGAGGCCCTTGCCCGGCAGCCACTCCATCGTGCCGTGCTTGCCCATGTGCACGACGGCGTCGGCGCCGAAACTGTTCTCCAGCCACCGGTAGGCCGCCATGTAGTGATGCGACGGCGGCATGTCGGGGTCGTGGTAGATCGCGATCGGGTTCTCGCCGAAGCCGCGCGGCGGCTGGATCATCACGACGACGTTCCCGAACTGGAGGGAGGCCAGCACGATGTCGTCCCCGTCGACGTACAGCGAACCCGGCGGCTCGCCCCACGCCTCCAGCATGCCGTCGCGCAGGTGCGGGTCGAGCTTGTCGAACCAGGCCCGGTAGTCGGCCAGCGGGACCCGGGCGGGCGCGGCGGCCAGCTGCTCCTCGGTGAGCCATTCGACGTCGTGGCCACCGGCGTTGATGAGCCGGTGGATCAGCTCGTCGCCGTTGTCCGGATGCCCCTGGACCCCGTACCCGGCGTCCCGCAGCGCGTCCAGGACCCGGATGGCCGAGGCGGGGGTGTCGAGGCCGACCGCGTTGCCGACCCGCGAGTGCTTGGTCGGGTAGGCGGTGAAGACGAGCGCGAGCTTCTTCTCGCCGTTCGGCTTGTGCCGCAGCCGGGCGTGCCGTACGGCGATCCCGGCGACGCGTGCGGCCCGCTCGGGGTCGGCGATGTACACCGGCACGTCGTCCGGGCCCTGCTCCTTGAAGGAGAAGGGGACCGTGATGATCCGTCCGTCGAACTCCGGGATGGCGACCTGCATCGCCGCGTCCATGGGGGAGAGCGCGGCGTCGGACTCCTCCCAGGCGCTCTTCGACGAGGTGAGGCACAGCCCCTGCAGCACGGGGACGTCGAGGTCGGCGAGCGCGCCGATGTCCCAGGCCTCCTCGTCCCCGCCCGCCGAGGCCTGCGAGGCGTGCGCGCCGCCGGCGGCGAGCACCGTGGCGACGAGGGTGTCGGTCCGCCCGAGGATCTCGTACAGCCCCGGGTCCGCCCCGCGCAGCGAACCGCAGTACACGGGAAGGGCGTTGGCGCCGTGCGCCTCGACGGCGTCGCACAGCGTGTCCACGAAGGCGGTGTTGCCGCTCAGTTCGTGCGCCCGGTAGAAGAGGACCCCGATGGTCGGCCGGCCCTCGACGAAGGCACGCTCGCCATGGACGCCGTACTCGGGCATCTTCTGCGGCTCGACGAAACCCTCACCGGTCAGCAGCACGGTGTCGGAGAGGAACCGGGCCAGCTCGGTCAGGTTGGCCGGCCCGCCCTCGACGAGATACCGCAGCGCCTCCGCCACCACGCCGGCGGGCACCGACGACTCGGCCATCAACTCCGCGTCGGGCACGGTCTCGCCGCCCAGCAGCACGGTCGGCACGCCGGACGCCTTGAGCGCGGCGAGCCCGTCCTCCCAGGCCCGCTTGCCGCCCAGCAGCCGGACGACCGCGAGGTCGGCTCCGTCGAGGAGCGCGGGGAGTTCCCCGGCGACATCCACCCGGGTCGGGTTGCCGATCCGGTACGAGGCGCCGGAAGCGGCCCGGGCCGCCAGCAGATCCGTGTCGGCGGTCGACAACAACAACACTGTGCTCATGCGGGCGCTCCCGGTGGAATGAAAGGCAGTCCTTGCGGCGCGCCCGACTCGATGAGCCGCCAGAGCGCGTCGGTGTCCGCGTGCTGTTCGATCAGGTCGCCGAGCCGGTCGAGCTGCTCCTCGCGCAGCCCGGCGAACGAGGTGTCGGCGGCGGGCACGAAACGACGGCCCGCGGCGGCCGCCACCTCGCGCAGGAAGGCCCGCCGGAATCCGTCCGACTCCAGCGAGCCGTGCCAGTGCGTGCCCCAGGTCTGTCCGACCCGGCAGCCGTCCAGGCCGTGTCCGCGGTCGTCGGTGAGGAACGCCTCGCCCCCCTGGACGTCGGCGACCCCGTGATGGATCTCGTACCCCTCGACCCGCTCGCCGAGGGCTTCCCCCACCGGCCGGGTGAGGGTCTTCTCGCGGGCGAACCGCACCCGGACCGGGAGGACTCCGAGGCCCGCCACCTGTCCCAGCCGGCTCTCGACCTCGTCCTCGATGTGCTCGCCGAGGAGCTGGAAGCCACCGCAGATGCCGAGGACGGGCCGCTGCTCGGCGGCCCTGCGCAGGATCGCCTCGGCCAGCCCCCGCTCCCGGAGCCACTCCAGGGCGCGCACGGTGCCCCGGGTCCCCGGAATCACCACCAGGTCGGCGTCGGCCAGTTCCTCGGGCCGGTCCACGAACCGCACGACGACGCCGGGTTCGGCGGCCAGCGCGTCCACGTCCGTGAAGTTGGACATGAGCGGGACGGCGCAGACGGCGATGCGCAGCACGTCCTCGCCGACGGGCGGGGCGGTGTTCGACTCCCGTACGGTCCCGCGCAGCGAGACCCTCAGCCCGTCCTCCTCGTCGATCCCGAGCCCGTGCCGGAACGGCAGTACGCCGTACGTCCGCCGCCCGGTGAGCCCGTGCAGCATGTCCAGGCCCGGCTCCAGCAGGGAGACGTCCCCCCGGAACTTGTTGACCAGGAACCCGGCGACCAGCTCCTGGTCCTCGGGCGAGAGCAGGGCGACGGTGCCGAAGAAGGAGGCGAAGACGCCCCCGCGGTCGATGTCGCCGACGACGAGCACGGGCAGCCGCGCGCCCCGCGCGATCCCCATGTTCACGATGTCGGTCCGCCGCAGATTGATCTCGGCCGGACTGCCCGCCCCCTCACAGATCACCGCGTCATACGTGCCCCGCAACTCGGCGAGGCAGTCGAGAACGGTTCCGAGGAGTTTCTGCTGCCGCCCCCCGTGATACCCACGGGCGGTCATCTCGCCCACCGGCTTGCCGAGGAGCACGACCTGACTGCTCTGCTCACCGCCCGGCTTGAGCAGCACGGGGTTCATCAGCGCGGTCGGCTCCACCCGGCAGGCCTGGGCCTGCATGGCCTGGGCCCGCCCGATCTCGGCGCCCTCCGTCGTCACGAACGAGTTGAGGGACATGTTCTGCGCCTTGAAGGGTGCGACCTTCACCCCCTGCCGCACCAGCCACCGGCAGATCCCGGCCGTGACGACGCTCTTGCCGGCGTCGGAGGTGGTGCCGGCGACGAGGAGACCCCCGCTCATGTCGTACGCCCCTTCAGCTGGTTCCGCTGGCTGCCCTGGTTGCGCTGGTTGCTCGCGACGATGTTCGTGGCGACGACGCGCGCGGCGACGGTGACGCCGAGCGCGAGCAGACCGACGCGGCGGGAGAGCCGCGCGGCACGTTCGATGTCCCGGGCGACGACGGGCCGCCCGGCCGCGCCGTTCAGCACGGGCCGGTGCTCGACCCGCCCGGCGTACGACAGGGTCCCGCCCAGCCGCACCCCGAGGGCGCCCGCGAAGGACGCTTCCACCGGCCCGGCGTTGGGGCTCGGATGCCGGCGGGCGTCGGCCCGCCAGGCCCGCACGGCGCCCCGCGGATCGTCCCCCGCGAGGGCGGCGAGCACGGCGGTCAGCCGGGCTCCCGGCCATCCGGCGACGTCGTCGAGACGGGCGGCCGCCCAGCCGTAGCGCAGATACCTCGGCGACCGGTGACCGACCATGGCGTCCAGGGTGTTGACGGCCCGGAACCCGACCAGGCCCGGCACCCCGCCCACGGCCCCCCACACCAGCGCCCCCACGACGGCGTCGGAGGTGTTCTCGGCGACGGACTCCAAGACCGCCCGGGCGATCCCGTCGGCGTCCAGGGCCTGCGGATCCCGCCCGCACAGATGCGGCAGCCGCTCCCGGGCGGCCTCGACGTCCCCCGCTTCGAGCGCCCGGCCGATGGCCCGGGCCTCCCGGACCAGTGAACTGCCCCCGACCACGGCCCAGGTGGCGGCGGAGACGAGAGCGACGGTGGCGGCGGGGGAGCGGCGTACGGCCCGCTCGGCGACGGCGCCCAGGGCCACGACCCCGCCGGCGCACACGACGGCGTGCAGGGCCCCGCTTCCCCGGTGGTCCCGCCACAGCAGCCGCTCGACGGCACCGGCGGCCCGCCCGAACGCGGCGACGGGATGCCCTCGGCGGGGATCGCCGAGCAGCAGGTCGCCCAGAAGGCCGGTGGCGGCGCCGTACGCGTAGAGGCGATCGGCACGCATCGGCTCAGCCGGCCGTGGGGTCGGGCAGCGACCTGGTGCTGTGCCTCAACGGCCGAGCGAGCATGGCGATATGTCCTCACTCAGGGTGTCCACGCCCTGGTTCGACGAGACCGGCGGCGAGAGTTCCTGGCTCCCGGGGGTTTCTACCCCGGTCACAGTGGCGGGACCGCGCCGGATTCACACCGGCTTCCTCTTCTGCTGCCGTACATGGCTCGGGCAGTCCACCACGGCCCGCAAGAGCCGTCAACTTGCCTTTGACCTGCGAGGCTCGAGTGTGCAGAACCCCACACAGGGCGGGTCGGCGGGGCCGCGAACGACAAGAGGTGCGGGACGGTGATCCGTCCCGCACCCCAGGGGTGTTCGGATGGTGCGTCAGGCGACGATCAGTGAGATCCCGTACGCCACCGCCGCCGCGCAGGCCGCGAAGCACGCGTACGCGCCGGTCACCGCGAGGGTGGCCGAGCCGCCCTGCGCCGACGCGCGTTCCTGCCGCGACAGGCCCATGACGCCGAGGGTGAACAGGGCGACGAGGCCGACGGTGACCACGAGGCTGACGCCGAAGACAGAGCCCAGGGCTGCCCAGTCGATCTTCATGCTGCTTCTCTTCCTTCGTGCCGGGTGCGCGGGCTCAGACGGCCGCGGCCGGGGGAGCGGCGGGGGTCGCGGGCTCTGCCGCCGGGCCGGGGATCGTGGCCGTCAGGTCCGTGAGGTCCTCGGCCAGGGTGCCCGCGGGCGGCGGGGTGACGGCGGCGATCGCCGTCGTGACGACGCCCGCGGGCTCGTCGGGCTCGTTGACGTTCGAGGCGTCGACGACCTCGCGCCGGGAGACCTTCCAGATGGCCGCGCTGGAGGCGATCAGGAAGACCGCGACGAGGGCCGTGCCCCAGTCGCCCAGGCCGGTGACGGACTCGGCGAGCGCGCCCACCAGGGCCGCGGCCGGGAGGGTCAGGCCCCACGCGACGAACATCCGGGTCGCCGTCGACCAGCGGACCACACCGCCCTTGCGGCCCAGCCCGGCGCCCATCACCGCACCGGAGACCGAGTGCGTGGTGGAGAGGGAGAAGCCGAGGTGCGAGGAGGCCAGGATGACCGTGGCCGCGCTGGTCTGGGCGGCGAAGCCCTGCTGCGGCTGGAGGTCGGTCAGGCCCTTGCCCATGGTGCGGATGATGCGCCAGCCGCCGAGGTAGGTGCCGAGCGCGATGGCCAGGCCGGCGGAGAGGATGACCCAGGTGGGCGGGTCGGAGTCGGGGGCCACGGCACCGCCGGCCACCAGGGCCAGGGTGATGATGCCCATCGTCTTCTGCGCGTCGTTGGTGCCGTGGGCGAGGGAGACCAGGCCGGCCGAGGCGATCTGGCCCGCGCGGTAGCCCTTGGCCGCCGCCTTGCCGTCGGCCTTCTTGCCGAGGGTGTAGGAGAGGCGGGTCGCGAGCATGGCCGCGACGCCCGCGACGATCGGTGCCGCGATCGCCGGGATCAGCACCTTGGTGACCAGGGCGTCACCGTGCACCGCGCCCATACCGGCCGAGGCGATGGTGGCGCCGATCAGACCGCCCATCAGGGCGTGCGAGGAACTGGAGGGCAGGCCCACCAGCCAGGTCAGGAGGTTCCAGAGGATCGCGCCGACCAGGGCGGCGAAGATGACCTCGGGACGGATGCCGGTCTCGTCGACGAGACCCTTGGAGATCGTGTTGGCGACCTCCACCGAGAGGAAAGCTCCCACAAGGTTGAGCGCGGCGGACATGGCCACCGCAACCTTGGGCTTGAGTGCACCGGTCGAGATGGTGGTGGCCATCGCGTTGGCGGTGTCGTGGAAACCGTTCGTGAAATCGAACGCGAGTGCGGTGACGACCACAATCGCGAGGATCAGCGAGAAGTTTTCCATTTACCCAGGCAATCGTTCGAAGTCATTGGCGCGTTGACCGTAAGCAATCTGGGTGAACGGAAGATGAACTGAACAGGGCATCCGGGTGTCTGTGCAAGGGGGGTGCGGCGGTCTTCCGTCGCCGCGCCGGGGCCGGGGTCAAGCGCCGTACGGTCACCCGTCTTTGGCGGGCCTGCGCGACCGGCTCCCGGAGCCGCGAAAGAGATTCTGGTCACCCGGGGGCTGCCGCTGTCGGCGTACTGTCAGAAGTGCTGTCAGAAGGGCTGTCCGAAGGCCCCTGTCGGCCGTCCGGCCGGTAGTGTCCCGGCGTCGGACATCCCGTGACGGGCGACCCACAGGGCGTGATCCGTATGACCGTCCGGGCCTCGGTCGGGGCCGTGGTGTGGGCGCCCCCGTCGCAGGGGTGGCACCCGACGTCGAGCGCGGGCGGCGGGGCCCGGCCGACGACGCTCCGGCCGCCGCCGTTGTGTACGAAATACGCGGCCTGCTCCTTGCCCGAGCCCTTGTCCGGCACAGCGAAGCGGAACGCGCCGCGGAACGGCCCGGCGGCGGCCCCCGGCGCCTCCTGGCAGGATCTCCACATGGCTGAGCAGCGACCCGAGCAGGGGGGCGCCCGGGGTCACCGGGACGGCGCACAGAACGTGGTGGAGCGGCGGGGGAGGCATGCGGTCCTCGAGGAGGCGCGGGCCTGGGAGGCGCTTGTGACGGCGGCCCGCCGCACCGTGACCGACGGGCTGGTCGTCGGCACCTCCGGCAACGTCTCCGTACGCGTCGGCGACACCGTGCTGGTCACCCCGTCGGGCATGCCCTACGAGCGGCTCACCCCGGACGACGTCACGGGCGTCGACCTGGCCGGCCGGCAGGTGCTCGGCACCCTGCGCCCGACGAGCGAGCTGCCCATGCACCTCGCCGTCTACCGCACCACGGACGCCGGGGCGGTCGTCCACACCCACGCCGTGCACGCGACCGCCGTCTCCACCCTCGTCACCGAGCTTCCCCGCGTCCACTACATGGCGGGCGCGCTCGGCGGATCCGTCCGGGTCGCCCCCTACGCGGCCTACGGCACCGAGGAGTTGGCCGAGAACATGCTCCGCGCCCTCGTCGGCCGGAGCGGCTGCCTCCTGCAGAACCACGGCACCCTCACCCACGGCACCACCCTCGACCAGGCCTACGACCGTACGGCCCAACTGGAGTGGATGTGCCGCCTGTGGCTGACGGCCTCGTCCGTGCCCGGCCTGAACCCCACGCTCCTGACGGAGGAACAGGTCGCGGAGGCGGGCGAGCGACTGCGCGGGTACGGGCAGCCGGAGTGACCGGCCGTCCCCCGACGGGCTCCACCACTGGCCGGGAGGAAGGCGGGCCAGGACACTGGACGGGTGCGCACTGTCAAAGCGACGGCCGCCGCCGTCACCACAGCCCTGGCCGCCGCCGCCGTCAGTGTCGCCGTCGGCCGGCTGGCCAGCGACGCCGCGCTGAAGGCGCCGCCCGGCCGGCCCCTGCCCACCGAACCCCGGCTCACCGTGCACGGCACGGCCGCCGGCCGGATCACCCTCACCCGTGACCTGGCCGCACTGCGCCCCGGCACCTACGGCCTCTCCGGCAACGGCTCCCACGCCGTCGTGGGCGCCGTCCTGCCCACCGCCCCGCACTCCGCCGACACCGTCGTACGCCGCCTGGAGCGGGTCACCCACGGCACCCTGAGCGCCGGCGACGCGGTCTGGCTCACCCCCAACCTCCATGTCGGCAACCCCGGCAGCGCCCTCGGTCTCGACCACGCCGACATCGACATCCCCGGGGAACTGGGCAACCTGCCCGCCTGGTTCGTGCCCGGTCCGCGCCGCACCTGGGTGATCGCCGTGCACGGCCTGGGCACCACCCGGGAACACGCCCTCAACATCATGGGCTTCCTGCACCGCCGCCGCTTCCCCGTCCTCGCCCTCGCCCATCGCGGCGACCTCGGCGCACCCCGCTCCCCGGACGGCCTGAACCATCTCGGCGAGACCGAGTGGCGCGACCTGGACGCGGCGATGCGGTACGCCGTGCGGTACGGCGCCGAACGTGTCGTCCTGTTCGGCTGGTCCACCGGCGCGACCATGGCCCTGCGGGCCGCCGCCGACTCGGGGCTGCGCGATCTCGTCTCCGGGCTGGTGCTGGACTCCCCGGTCCTGGACTGGCGGACGACGGTGCGTGCCCTGGCCGCCGCCCGGCACACCCCGGGCGCGCTGCTGCCGCTCGCCGTCCGCGCCGCCGAGGGCCGCACCGGTCTGCACGCCGGGCCCGGCGGCCACGGTGACGCGGCCGCCGATCCGGACCGGCTGAGGGTCCCGACCCTCGTCCTGCACGGCCCCGACGACACCGTCGCCCCCTGGGGCGCCTCCCGCCGTCTCGCCGACCTCCGCCCCGAGCTGGTCACCCTGCACACCGTCCCGCACGCCCCGCACGGCGCCATGTGGAACCCCGACCCCGCGGCCTACGAGGAGGCCCTGCGACGCTTCCTGACCCCGCTCATGTGACCCGCCGACGCGACGCGCACGGACCCGCCCCGACAAGCGGCCGGACCGGTGCCGCCGGTTCCGTTTAAGCCCGTACCACTGGCCTGAAGGCGCCTCTCCGCCGGTCACGGAACCCCGTGCCTTGGCCAGTCCCGTAGCCCGCCGTGACATTCCGTTTGGGTTTTCGGACCGTCAACCGGAAGACTGCACCCGTGACGTCCCGTATCCCGCGCGACTCCAGGCTTCGACTCGTCCGCCCGCGACCCCTGGCCGCCGCCCCCTCAGCTGTGAACGAGCGGCGCCCGCGCCGCCCCGCACCCCGCCCGCCGGAGGGCACCCCGGCCCCCGCGGAGCTGGCCAGAATGGCACGCTCCGGACTGGCCGCCGCGGCCCGTGTCGCCCGCTGGGCCGACAACGCCCTCGGCCCCGGCCGAGACGCCGCCACGACCGACGGCAAGGCCACCCTCTCCGACGCGACCGCCGAACGGGCCGCCAGTGATCTGGGCCTGACCACGGACCGGATCCGCGCCGACTGGGACACCGCCCGGCTCGCCGGCCTCGTCGAGGTGCACGGCGACAGCGCCCGCCCCGGCTGGCGGCTGCGCGCCTGGAACCGCGACGACAGCGCCGTCCTGCGCGGCTGGGTCGCCCTGTTCGACGCCTGGTCGCTCGCCTCCCCGGAACCCGGGGACCACGAGCCCGCCGCCGTCGCCGAGGTCGTCTCGGCCATGCCCCAGGTGCTCTCCTTCCTCCAGCTGTCCGCCGGGCCCGTCCCCGTGGAGCAGCTCCTGGACCTGCTGCGCCAGCGGGTCACCGAACTGCGCACCGAGCGCTGCGAGGTGCCCTACGGCGCCGGCTCGGAACCCGCGATCCCCATCGCCCCGGTCCTCTCCGTCGACGCCGACCCGGCGGAGCCCGCCCAGGACGCCGAACTCGCCCCCCTCCTCGACTGGGCCCTGCACGCCCTCGCCGCCGTGGGCGCCCTCACCTACGGCGCGGGCCAGGCCACGCTCACGCCGCTGGGCAACTGGGCGGTCTGGGTCAAGCTGGAGCAGATCTGCGTCGCCGCGCAGAGCCCCGCCGGCAACATCGAGCAGTCCGCCGAGGCCATGCTCCGCGGCTGCGCCCAGCTGCGCCCCAACGCGGCCCGCGCCGAGTACCGCGCCTGGCTCGCCGCCCGGACCGTCGGCAGCGCCGTCGCCGAGCTGCTGTTCGCCGCCCGCGGCGACGACGCCCTGCTGCGCGGTCTCGCCTTCGAGGCGCTGCGCGTCGTCGGCGCCCCCGCCGAGCCCGATGTCCGCGCGGTCGTCGACGAACCCGCCCTGCGGCCGTACGCGCTGCTGTGGCTCGCCGAGCACGACGGCGTCGACCCGGAGGACGCCCACGAGGTGCTCACCCGGCAGGAGGCCACCTGGCTGTGGGTCGACACCGCCGCGGCCGTCGCCGACCACGGGGAGGCGCCGATGCTCGTACGTCACCTGGAGTCCGCGCTCCAGCCGACCGTCCCCGCCCTGCTGACCGAGGTGCGCGCCGTCGGACATCCGCGCACCGTGCAGGTGCTGGTGGCGCTCGCCGCCGCGCACCCCGACCCGGCGCTGGCCAAGGCCGTCCGCCGGGCCGCCTTCCAGGTGCACACCGGGGGCAGCTGAACGAGTTCGGCGCGGGCTCCGCACGAACTCCGCGCGGGCTCCGCACGAGCTCCGCGCGGGCTCCGGCGGGGCTCTCAGCCCTGTATCTCGGGCGCGTAGGTGCCGAAGCTCCAGAGGTTGCCCTCCAGATCGCGGGCCATGTAGTCCCGGGAGCCGTAGTCCTGGTCCGTCGGGGGCATCAGGATCTCCGTGCCGTGCTCCACGGCCCGCCGGTGGTGTGCGTCGACGTCGTCCACCACGACGTACACCCCGGTCGGACCCGCATCCTTCATCGCCGTGTCGAAGACCCCGCCGCGGCCCTTCGAGCCGAGCATCACCGCGCCGTTGCCCTGCACCAGCTCGGCGTGCACGACCGAGCCGTCCTCGCCCTCGTAGACGGACAGCTCCGCGAACCCCAGCGCCTCCGTGAGCTGCCGGATCGCCGCCTTCGCGTCGGTGTACAGCACCGTCGGATAGATGCTCGGGCGCCCGCTGTTCGTGGCTGCCATGCCGATCACTCCCTTGTGATCCATGCCGGATTCGTCATCCGCTGCCCAGTCTGGCACCCACCACCGACAACGCCCCCGGGAGGAAGATCCGGCGGGAGCGCGGAAAGATCGAACACCTGAACCCAGAAAAAGTGCTTGCACGATCCCGTTAGACTGGCCCTCATGGCCATTCTCCTCGCGCATTAGACGGCGGGAACGTCCTCGGCCGTCCATCCTGCCAACGACCCCCGCTCTGGAGTCTGTCCGTGATCTCCGCCTCCGGCATCGAGCTGCGCGCCGGTGCCCGCATCCTCATCGAGAACGCCTCCTTCCGTGTGGCCAAGGGTGACCGCATCGGTCTGGTCGGGCGCAACGGCGCCGGCAAGACCACGCTGACCAAGGTCCTGGCCGGCGAGGGCATCCCGGCCGCCGGCCAGGTCACCCGCTCCGGCGAGGTCGGCTACCTCCCGCAGGACCCCCGCACCGGCGACCTCGACGTGCTGGCCCGCGACCGCATCCTCTCCGCGCGCGGACTGGACATCCTGATCCGCAAGATGCGCGAGAACGAACAGCGGATCGCGAACGGCTCGGGCGCCACCCGCGACAAGGCGATGCGCCAGTACGAGCGCCAGGAGACGGAGTTCCTCACCAAGGGCGGATACTCCGCCGAGGCCGAGGCCGCCACCATCGCCGCCGCGCTCAACCTGCCCGACCGGGTGCTCGGCCAGCCCCTGCACACGCTCTCCGGCGGTCAGCGGCGCCGGGTCGAGCTGGCCCGCATCCTGTTCTCGGACGCGGACACCCTCCTCCTCGACGAGCCGACGAACCACCTCGACGCCGACTCGATCGTCTGGCTGCGCGACTACCTCAAGACCTACCGCGGCGGCTTCATCGTCATCAGCCACGACGTCGACCTCGTCGAGACGGTCGTCAACAAGGTCTTCTACCTGGACGCCAACCGCTCCCAGATCGACGTCTACAACATGGGCTGGCGGCTCTACCAGCAGCAGCGCGAGTCCGACGAGAAGCGCCGCAAGCGGGAGCGCCAGAACGCCGAGAAGAAGGCCGCCGCGCTGCATTCGCAGGCCGACAAGATGCGCGCCAAGGCCACCAAGACGGTCGCCGCGCAGAACATGGCCCGCCGCGCCGACAAGCTGCTCTCCGGCCTGGAGGCGGTCCGTCAGTCCGACAAGGTCGCCAAGCTCCGCTTCCCCGAGCCCGCGCCCTGCGGCAAGACGCCCCTGATGGCCGAGGGCCTGTCGAAGTCCTACGGCTCACTGGAGATCTTCACCGACGTCGACCTGGCCATCGACAAGGGCTCCCGGGTCGTCATCCTCGGCCTGAACGGCGCGGGCAAGACGACTCTGCTGCGTCTGCTCGGCGGGGCGGAGCAGCCCGACACCGGCGAGGTCGTCGCGGGCCACGGCCTCAAGCTCGGCTACTACGCCCAGGAGCACGAGACGCTCGACCCGGAGCGTACGGTCCTGGAGAACATGCGCTCCGCCGCCCCCGACCTGGATCTGGTCGAGGTCCGCAAGACGCTCGGCTCGTTCCTGTTCTCCGGCGACGACGTGGACAAGCCCGCCGGCGTGCTCTCCGGCGGCGAGAAGACCCGGCTGGCCCTCGCCACCCTCGTGGTCTCCTCGGCCAACGTGCTGCTGCTCGACGAGCCCACCAACAACCTCGACCCGGCCAGCCGCGAGGAGATCCTCGGCGCGCTGCGTACCTACAAGGGCGCGGTCGTCCTCGTCACCCACGACGAGGGCGCCGTGGAGGCGCTCCAGCCCGAGCGGATCATCCTGCTGCCCGACGGCGTCGAGGACCTGTGGGGCGCCGACTACGCGGATCTGGTCGCGCTGGCCTGACCGCACCCGGGCTCCACGGCGTGATCCAGGACGTGATCCACGACGTGATCCACGATGTTGGATCATTCGTCTGGATCATTCGGCCCACCGGTGATCCATCATCTGTGTGAGATCTCCTCGTATCGAGGTGTGTCCTACATCGATTTCTCGGCCGATCCCTTTGTCGACAAGGGATCGGCCGTCGCGCGTCTCTGACCTGCCACTTCGCACGACAATCCGTTCGGCCCCACGAACACCACCGGGTGGAATCACAGATTCCACTTGTGGGGACGCGCTCCTGTCGTCAAAACCCTGTCGCACGGACCTTGCCGAATGGGTGGCCATCGCGCGCCGGAGGGGTGATCATGAGGATGACCAGAGCGCACTTCCCATGAGGAGGCACGGGTGGCCGAGACTCTGAAGAAGGGCAGCCGGGTGACCGGCGCCGCGCGCGACAAGCTCGCGGCAGACCTGAAGAAGAAGTACGACTCCGGTGCGAGCATCCGGGCGCTGGCCGAGGAAACCGGTCGCTCGTATGGCTTTGTTCACCGGATGCTCAGCGAGTCGGGCGTCACGCTGCGTGGGCGTGGCGGGGCGACCCGAGGCAAGAAGGCTGCCTCGTCCTGACCCGGGGCGGCCCACCGCTTTAGATGGTGGCCACCCGGTCGGTTGTCCGACCGGCCGGGTGGTTACTGTGCAGTCACTTAGCTGACCGCTAGCTGACCGCACCCATCGGAGGCTCCTCATGGCCACGCCCGACCAGGATCTCGTTCCCCTGCTCGACAAGGACGGCGTACGGCTCACCGTCGACGACACGCTCGCCACGGTGACGCTGGCCAACCCGGCCAAGCGCAATGCGCAGAGCCCCGCCATGTGGCGGGCGCTCGCAGAAGCCGGGCGGCTGGTGCCGGGCTCCGTCCGCGTGGTCGTGCTGCGCGGCGAGGGCAAGTCCTTCTCCGCGGGGCTCGACCGGCAGATGTTCACGCCCGAGGGGATCGAGGGCGAGCCGTCCTTCATCGACCTCGCGCGCAGTGGTGACGCCGAACTCGACGCCGCCATCGCCGGGTTCCAGGAGGGCTTCACCTGGTGGCGGCGCAACGACCTCGTGTCCATCGCCGCCGTCCAGGGCCACGCCATCGGTGCGGGCTTCCAGCTGGCTCTCGCCTGTGACCTGCGCGTCGTCGCCGACGACGTGCAGTTCGCCATGCGGGAGACCGGCCTCGGCCTCGTGCCGGACCTGACCGGCACGCATCCCCTCGTCTCCCTGGTCGGCTACGGCCGTGCGGCCGAGATCTGCCTGACCGGCCGGTTCGTGCACGCCGAGGAGGCGGTGAGCTCCGGGCTCGCCAACATCGCCGTGCCCGCGCAGGACCTCGACACCGCGACGCGTGAACTGGCCGCGGCGATCCTGGCCGCGCCCCGGGAGGCCGTCATCGAGACCAAGGCGCTGCTGCGCGGCGCCGGCGACCGCACCTACGACGAGCAGCGCGCCGCCGAGCGCGCCGCCCAGGGCCGCCGTCTGCGGGACCTGGCCGGCGTGGGCGAGTGAGCCGATTCCTCGCGGGCCCCGGTCACTCCACCGCCGTGACCACCACGGCCACCGTCGGGTGATCCCGTAGCGCTTCCGACACCACCGCACGCACCCCCCGGGCCACCTCCACGGCCCGGTGGTGCGCACTCACCGCGATCTCCACGCGTGCGTGGCGGTTCGGCAGGGCGGTCGTGTGCTGTCGTTCCTCGATGCGCACCGCCCTGCCGACGACATCGGTCAACCGGGTCACCCCGGGCACGGACAGAGCGGCGACGGTCACGCGTGCCTCGTCGCCGTGCTGTGCGGCGCCGACGTGCTGTGGCTCCGGACCGGGCCGTACCGCCTCCGGTTCCGGCTCCTCGTCCAGCAGGGCCGTCACCCGCAGGTCGACCTCCGACACCACCAGGCCGAGCCGATCCGTCGCGGCCGCCGCCAGCGCCGTGCGCAGGCGGGACGCCGCCGTCGGCAGCGGCTCGGACGAGGACGCGGCGATGTCCGCCGTCACCCGCAACGGCCCGGGCGGCAGGGCGCTCGGCGGAGATGGCACGGCGGGCTCGTACACCCCCGCCGGGTCGGCCACCGCGATCCGCAGCGTGCCCATCCGCACGCCCTCCACACCCCGCACCGCCCGCCGCAGCACCGCCTCGGCCGCCGCCTCCGTGATCCATGCGCCGTCCCGCGGCCCGCCCAGCGGGAGCAGCCTGCCGAGGCTCAGCTGATGCCGTACCGCGCTCGTCCATCCGTCCGCCGTCATTGCTCCAGCCTGCCGCATCCCTGGCGCGCGGTCGGGCAACCGCGCTTACCGTGGTCAAGGGACGAGGAACGAACCGGACGTAAGGACGTACGGCGATGACCGAGGCAGCAGCGGAGCAGCACCGGACGCAGGTTCCCGACGGCGGTACCGAGCCGCTGGGGACCCGCAGGACGACCAAGCGCGGCGGCGGTGATCCGGCGACCCGAGGGCGGACCACCATCGCCGACGGCGTCGTCGAGAAGATCGCGGGCCTCGCGGCACGGGACGTCCTGGGCGTCCACGCGATGGGCAGCGGACTCAGCCGCACCTTCGGCGCCGTGCGGGACCGGGTGCCCGGCGGCTCGAAGTCGGTGACCCGAGGAGTGAAGGCCGAGGTCGGCGAGGTGCAGACCGCGCTCGACCTGGAGATCGTCGTCGACTACGGCGTGGCCATCGCCGACGTGGCGCAGGCCGTGCGGGAGAACGTGATCGCGGCCGTGGAGCGGATGACCGGACTGGAGGTCGTCGAGGTCAACATCGCGGTGAGCGACGTCAAGCTGCCCGACGAAGAGGACGAGGAGCCGGAGCCCCGGATCCAGTGACACGCAGACGACGGCCGGGTGACCGGACCGCCGAGGGGAGAACACCTTGAGCATGGCCGTGGTCGGCATGATCGCCGGCATGGCGCTGGGCTTCGCCGGATACTTCGGCGGGTTCGGGGCCTTCCTCCTGGTGGCGGCACTGGGCGCCGTCGGGTTCGTCGTCGGCCGGTTCCTGGAGGGGGACCTGGACCTCGGCGACCTCTTCCGTACCCGCGACGACCGGCGCCGGTGAGCTCCGTGGACGAGGGGGGCGCCGCCGTCGGAGGGCGCCCGTCCGTCGTTGCCCCGGGCGCGCGCGGCGCGACCCGCATCGCCGACCGGGTCGTGGCGAAGATCGCCGCCCAGGCCGCCCGCGAGGCGGTCGGACCCCTGCCGTCCGACGCCGCGGGACCGCACGCCACCGTCGTCGTCCACCACGAGACCGCGCATGTCCGGGTCCATCTCGAACTCGACTACCCGACCGATATCGGCGGACGCTGTCACCGTGTGCGTCGACATGTCACCGAGCGGGTAGGCGCGTTGGTGGGAATGGAGGTTCCGGAGGTCGCGGTCCAGGTGGAACGGCTGCACCTGACAGCGGCCCCCGGCGTGGCGCACGGGAGGGCGCGATGAGCGAGCCCGGAGGCTTGCAGGGCAGCACACTGCCTGTTCTGGAGAAACCCACGCAAGAGGACCGCCCCGGCGCGGCGGGCCCCGCCGACCACCGCTTCTGGTCGGCGCGCCGCGTCCCGGCCGGAGTCGTCGCGGCACTGCTGCTGGTCGTCGCGGCCGCCTTTCTCTACGACGTGGTCGCCGTACGCGCCCACCGGTCCGCCATGGCCTGGCGGACCGGACTCGCCCGGCAGCTCGCCGAGCGCCCCCTCGACGACATCTGGGTGCTGCTCGGCGCCGGGGTCGCGGCGGTCCTCGGCCTCTGGCTGATCGTCCTGGCGGTGACCCCGGGTCTCAGGGAGGTCCTGCCGATGCGCCGCACCCACCCGGACGTACGGGCGGGCCTCGACCGGAACGCCGCCGCACTGGTGCTGCGCGACCGGGCCATGGAGGTCGCCGGCGTGCAGTCGGTACGGGTGCGCGCGGGCCGCCGGAAGGCCGACGTCCGCGCGCTCGCCCACTTCCGCGACCTGGACGACGTGCACGCCGACCTGGACGCCGTCCTCACCGACGCGATCCGTGGCCTGGGCCTGGTCCGGCCGCTCTCCCTGGCGGTCCATGTGCGGCGACCCGGGAAGAAGGGGTGACGACGATGCTCGGTACCGTCAACCGCGCGCTCATCGCAGTCGTCGGAGTGGTGCTGCTCGCCGTCGGCGGGGCGGTGCTGGCCGTGGGCCTGGGCGCCTCCGCGCCCTCCTGGTGGCTCCACCAGGGCCCGCACGACGTCCTTCTCACCACCGCCGAACGCACCCGCTGGCGCGCCGACGCCTGGTGGTGGCCGACGGTGATCGCGGTCCTCGCGCTCCTCGTCCTGCTGACCCTGTGGTGGCTGACGGCGGTCCTGCGCCGCCGCCGGCTGGGCGAGCTCCTCGTCGACACGGGCGACGGTGCGGGAGCGCTGCTGCGGGGCCGCGCCCTGGAGGGCGTACTCGCCGGCGAGGCGCAGCGGCTGGACGGCGTCGCCCACGCCCATGTGGCGCTGAAGGGCAGGAGGGAGGCACCCGAGGCACGGGTGCGCCTGGTCCTGGAGCCGCACGTGGACCCGGCGACGGCACTGGACCACCTGACGGAGCAGGCACTGACCCACGCGCGGGAGTCGGCGGCGCTCGCGGCACTGCCCGCGGAGGTGCGGCTGAAGGGCGCCGGACACAAGGCCGAAAGGGTCGGTTGAGCTGCCCGGGAGTGCGGGGACGGTGACGGACCGCGGCGTTGCCGCGTGAGCGTGACCGGTCCCCGCGCCCGGCGCGGGACCGGTCAGAACCCGTGCCGCATCCCGCCGTCGACCGGCACCATGAGGCCCGTCAGATAGGAGGCCGCCGGCGACAGCAGGAACGCGGCCGTCCGGCCGAACTCCTCCGGAGTCCCGTACCGCCGCAGCGGAATCCGGGACTCGTTCGCGGCCCGGGTGGCCTCGGGATCGGCCGACAGACCGTCCAGCTCCCGCACCCGATCGGTGTCGATACGGGCCGGCAGCAGTCCCACGACCCGGATCCCCCGGGGCCCCAACTCGTCGGAGAGCGACTTCGCGAACCCGGCCAGTCCCGGCCGCAGACCGTTGGAGATGGTCAGCCCGGGAATCGGCTCGTGCACCGACCCCGACAGGACGAACCCGATGACCCCGCCCGCCTCCAGCTCGGCGGCGGCCGTCCGCGCCAGCCGGACCGCCCCGAGGAACACCGACTCGAACGCGGTCTGCCACTGCTCGTCCGTGTTGTCCGCGACGAACCCGGGCGGCGGACCGCCCACGCTCACCAGCACCCCGTCGAAGCCGCCGAAGGCGTCGCGTGCCGCCGCGATCAGCCGCGCTGCCGCCCCGGGGTCGGCGTTGTCCACGGCGAGTCCCACGGCGTTCGGCCCCAGTTCGGCCGCGGCGTCGGCGACGCGCTTCTCGTCCCGCCCGGTGAGCACGACCTTCGCGCCGTCCGCGACCAGCTCGCGCGCGGCGGCGTTGCCGAGGCCGCGCGTCGCCCCGGTGACCACGTACACCCGGTCCTTCAGTCCAAGATCCATGGTCCCTATCCTGCCTTCTCGGCGCCGAACAGGGCGAGGGCGGTGTTCACCAGGCCGATGTGGCTGAAGGCCTGCGGGAAGTTGCCGAGGTGCCGGCCGGTGGTCGGGTCGTACTCCTCCGCCAGCAGGCCCACGTCGTTGGCCAGGCCCACCAGCCGTTCGAACAGCTCCCGCGCCTCCTGTGTGCGGCCCGTCATGTGCAGCGCGTCCGCGAGCCAGAACGAGCAGGCCAGGAAGGTGCCCTCGCCGCCCGGCAGGCCGTCGACGGGCGTGCCGTCCGTGCTGTAGCGGCGCAGCAGACCGCCGTGCCCCAGCTCCGCACGGACCGCGTCGACGGTCCCGACCACCCGCGGGTCGTCCGGCGGCAGGAAGCCGACGCGCGGGATGAGCAGCAGGGCGGCGTCCAGGTCGCGCGAGCCGTAGTACTGGGTGAACGTGCCCCGCTCCGGGTCGTAGCCCCGCTCGCACACCTCGCGGTGCACCTCGTCGCGAAGCGCCCGCCAGCCCGCCAGGTCACCGCCCAGATCGGGGTGCTCCTCCAGCGCGCGGACGGCCCGGTCGGCGGCCACCCACACCATCACCTTGGAGTGCACGAACTGGCGCCGGCCACCGCGCACCTCCCACAGACCCTCGTCCGGCTGCCGCCAGTTCTCGCGGAGCCACTTCATCAGCGCGCACTGCAACGACCATATGTGCGGCCGGGGCGACATGCCCGAGGTCCGGGCCAGCGACAGCGAGTCCATGACCTCGCCGTAGACGTCCAGTTGCAGCTGGTCCACGGCGCCGTTGCCGATGCGCACCGGCCTGGAGTCCCCGTAGCCGGACAGCCAGGGCAGCTCGCACTCGGGCAGCCGCCGCTCGCCCGCCAGGCCGTACATGATCTGAAGGTCCGCCGGATCTCCCGCGACGGCGCGCAGCAGCCAGTTGCGCCAGGCCTCGGCCTCGTCCTGATAGCCGGCCGCCAGCAGGGCTCCGAGGGCGAGGGTGGAGTCGCGCAGCCAGCAGTAGCGGTAGTCCCAGTTGCGGACCCCGCCCATCTCCTCGGGCAGGGAGGTGGTGAGCGCGGCGACGATGCCGCCGGTGGGGACGTAGGTGAGGGCCTTGAGGGTGATCAGGGAGCGGACGACGGCGTCCCGGTGGGGCCCGTCGTAGCGGCAGCGGGCGGCCCACGCCTGCCAGTCGTCGACGCTGACCCGCAGCGCCTCCCACGGGTCGACGAGCGGCGGGCGCGACTCGTGCGAGGGGTGCCAGGTCAGCACGAAGGCGACCGACTCGCCCTCGGCGACGGTGAACTCCGAGTACGTGGTGAAGTCCTCGCCCCAGGTGCGCACCTCCGGCTCGCTGCGGAACCAGACCGCGTCCGGACCGCCGATCGCCACCCGGTGGCCGTCGGCCCGGCGCATCCACGGGATGACCCAGCCGTAGTCGAAGCGCAGCCGCAGCGCGCTGCGGACGGTGACCCGGCCACGCAGCCCCTCGACGATGCGTACGACGTCGGGGGCCCTGTCGCGCTGGGGCATCAGGTCGGTGACCCGGATCGCGCCCTCGTCGGTCTCCCACTCGGTGTCCAGGACAAGGGTGTCGGGCCGGTAGGCACGCCGCGTGCAGGGACCCTGCACCCCCTGGGGCGCGATGCGCCAGTGGCCGTTCTCCTCCTCGCCGAGGAGACGCGCGAAGCAGGCTCCGGAGTCGAAGCGGGGCAGACAGAGCCAGTCGACGGAACCGTCCATGCCGACCAGCGCGGCGGTCTGTTCGTCGCCGATGAGCGCGTAGTCCTCGATGCGGGGGTGCACGCAGTTCCGGGTTCCCGGCGGGCCCCGGGGGCAATCAGGGCTGCGGCCGGGCGAGTGACGGCGAGGCCGCCGGGGCGCCCGCGCCCGAGAAGACGACCCCCGGGTCCGACGGCGCCTGGTTCAGCACCCACAGACCGATCAGCGTCGCCAGGGCGAAGACGACGGCGATCAGCACCGCGAGCACGAGCCGCCGCCGGCGTTCGCGCCGCAGCCACTCGCCGCGCGCCGTGCGATAGGCGTCCGGGGCCGGCCGCACCCCGTCGGCCAGTGCCTCCAGGGCCTCGCACAGCTCACGCCGGGTGCGGTCCTGCGCCGACGGCCGCGGCGGTTCCTGCCGGACACGGTCCGGGCCGGTGTCGTTCATCGCCGGGCCTCCATCGCCTGGGTGAGCGCGGCGAGGCCGCGTGAGGTGTGGGTCTTGACGGACCCGCAGGAGATGCCCATCGCGGCGGCGATCTCGCTCTCCTTCAGACCGAGCCAGTGCCGCAGCACGAGCGCCTCGCGCTGCCGGGCCGGCAACTGCTGGAGGGCGTCGATCAGCACCCGCTGGTCGTCGCGCAGCAGCGCGGCGCTCTCCGCGGACGCCACGGTCTCGTCCGGCAGCTCCGGTGGGCTCTCCACATGCCGGCGGGCCACCTGGAGATGACGTATCCGCATCCGGGTCAGATTGCAGACGGTGGACCGCAGATACGCCTCCGCCGCCTCCACGTCCCGCAGCCGCCGCCACTTCCGGTAGATCTGGTAGTACGCCTCGGCGACCACGTTCTCCGGATCGTCGGCGCCCAGCAGAACGGCCAGCCGCAGCATCGAGGAGTAGTGCAGTTCGAAGAGCCGGGCCAGGCCCGCCTCACGTTCCAGCTCGGCCGGGTCGCTCACCGCGGGGGCGAGCACCCGCTCCTCGACGAACGGCTCCGGTACGGGTATCGGGGGTCTGCGTCTCACGGGTGGTTCGCTCCCGTCTCGGGGCGTCGCCTGACGGTCAGGCGGGACGGCAGGTCGGTCGTGTCGGCGCCACGCGGGACGCCGAGGCGTTCGAGGGCCGCGGTGCCGGCCACCGCGACGGTCAGGTTGAGCAGCAGGGCCACGATCCCGGCGTAGATCTCCAGCGGGCCGAACCCCAGGGTCACGATGGAGGAGAACCCCTCACGCACCACGAGGAAGGTCCCGGCCGCCATGCCGGCCGCCCACCCGGCGAGCAGCGCGCGCGGATGCAGCCGCCCGGTGAACAGCCCGACGGCCACGGCCGGGAAGATCTGGAGGATCCACACCCCGCCCAGCAGTTGGAGGTTGACGGCGTCCTGGTCGCGCAGCCCGATCACGAACGCCACCGCCCCCGCCTTCGCGGTCAGCGACACCGCCTTGGCGATCCGCACCTGCCGCTTGGGCGTGGCCGTCGGATGCACGTACTCGACGTACACGTTCCGTACGAAGCCGGTGGCGGCCGCGATCGACATCACCGCGGCCGGGACCAGCGCGCCCACGGTGATCGCGGCGAACACCAGCCCGGCCAGCGGCCCCGGCATCAGCCGGTCGACGAGCATCGGCACGGCGGCCTCGGCGCTCCCCCTGGGTGCCCGCACCCCCGCCGCGAGGGCCGCGATCCCCAGGAAGCCGAAGAGGGCGAGCAAGCCGGTCCAGGCGGGCAGCGCCGCGGAGACCTTGCGCAGGGTGCGGGGGCCGTCGGCGGCGAAACCGGCGGTGAGCACATGCGGATACATCAGCAGCGCCAGCGCGGAGCCGAGCGCGAGCGTGGCGTACGCGGGTTGCTGCGCGGGGGAGAGGGCCAGCGGGGAGTGGGCGACGTCCGTCCCGCCGAGCCCGCGCGCCGCGCCGGCGAACACCGCCCCGGGACCGCCGAGCCGCCGGAACACGAGCCAGCACACGGCGGTCAGCGACACGAACACCGCCACCGCCTTCAGCGCCGAGATGACCGCGGGCGCCCGCAGCCCGTGCCGGTACGTCGCCACCGCGAGCCCCGCGAACAGCGCCACCATCACCAGATCCCCGGCCGCGCCCCGCGGATACACGCCCCCGGCCGTCAGCACCGCCCGTATCCCGAGCAGTTGCAGCGCGAGATACGGCATCGTCGCGAGGATCCCGGTGAGCGCGACCACCAGGGCCAGCGGCGGTGACCCGTACCGCCCCCGCACGAAGTCGGCGGCGGTGACATAGCCGTTCCTGCGGGCCACGCTCCACAGCCGGCTCAACAGCACGAAGGCGAGCGGGCAGACGATCACCGTGTAGGGCACCGCGAAGAACGCGGGCGCGCCGTTGCCGTACGCCAGCCCCGGGACGGCCGTGAAGGTGTACGCGGTGAAGATCGTGCCGCCCAGCAACAGCCAGGTCCACACCGGGCCGAGGCTGCGGTCGGCCAGCGCCCAGCCCTCCAGCGAGGGCAGCCGGTCACTGGGGCGCAGCCGCCGCGCGGTCACGGCGAGCAGTGACGCCCCGCCGATCACGGCGAGGAACGTCGTGGTCATGGCGCCGTCGGCCATGGGTCACCGTCCTTGGTGTGCCTGTGCCCTCACCGGTTGGTTGCGCGAACGGCGGTTTCGGTTGACGGGGAACCGGCGGGAAATCCTCTGGAAATTCGCTGTCAACCGCTCCCGGCGGGTGGGCAACTCTTGCACAGACCGACAGCGCGCGGGAGAGCCGCCCGCCGCTGACCTCCGTGTTCTCCGTGTTCTCCGTAACCTCCGTCAGCTCGGCGAGGAGCCGCCATGCGTACGTCAGCCCTGCCCGAAACCGGCCTCCCCGCGCCGGAAAAATCCCGTATCACCCCGAAATCCATCCTGCTGTGGAGCGCTGTCGCGCTGGTCGGAGCCGTCGCCTGGGGCGTTCTGGCCCTCGCCCGGGGCGAGCGGATATCGGCGGTCTGGCTGGTGGTCGCGGCCCTCGGTTCGTACGCCATCGCCTACCGCTTCTACGCCCGCCTGATCGCCCGGCGGGTCCTGAAGCCGGACGACCGCCGCGCGACCCCCGCCGAACGCCTCGAGGACGGCGTCGACTTCCAGCCGACCGACCGCCGGGTCCTGCTCGGCCACCACTTCGCCGCGATCGCCGGCGCCGGCCCGCTGGTGGGACCGGTGCTCGCGGCCCAGATGGGCTACCTGCCCGGCACCCTGTGGATCGTCGCCGGCGCGATCTTCGCGGGGGCGGTGCAGGACATGGTCGTGCTGTTCCTGTCGATGCGCCGGGACGGCAAGTCGCTCGGGCAGCTGGCCCGCGACGAGATCGGCCGGGCCGGCGGGGCGGCCGCCCTGGTCGCCGTCTTCGCCATCATGATCATCCTGCTGGGCGTGCTGGCGCTGGTCGTCGTCAACGCCCTCGCCCACTCGCCCTGGGGGACCTTCTCGGTCGCGATGACCGTGCCCATCGCCCTCTTCATGGGCTTCTGGCTGCACCGGATCCGGCCGGGCCGGGTCGTCGAGACGAGCTTCATCGGCGTGGCGCTGCTGCTGCTCGCGATCGTCGGCGGCGGCTGGGTGCAGAACTCCTCGCTGGCCGACACCTTCACCCTGAGCCCGACGACGCTCGTCTTCTGCCTCGTCGGCTACGGCTTCGTCGCGTCCGTCCTGCCGGTGTGGATGCTCCTCGCCCCGCGCGACTACCTCTCCACCTTCATGAAGATCGGCACCATCGCCCTGCTGGCGGTCGGGGTGGTCGTCGCCGCGCCCGTGCTCAGGGCGGACGCGGTGAGCGACTTCGCGTCCTCGGGCGCGGGCCCCGTCTTCGCCGGCTCGCTGTTCCCCTTCCTCTTCATCACCATCGCGTGCGGCGCGCTGTCCGGCTTCCACGCCCTCGTCGCGTCCGGGACCACCCCCAAGCTGATCCAGAAGGAGTCCCAGGTCCGGCTGATCGGCTACGGCGCGATGCTGATGGAGTCCTTCGTCGCGATCATGGCGCTCATCGCGGCCGCCACCCTGGAGCCCGGCCTGTACTACGCGATGAACGCGCCGGCGGGCCTGCTGGGCACGACGGCCGAGTCGGCGTCCCACGCGGTCGCGGGCCTCGGCTTCACCATCACCCCCGACCAGCTCACCCAGGCCGCGAAAGCAGTCGAGGAACAGACCCTGATCGCCCGCTCGGGCGGTGCGCCCACCCTCGCGGTCGGCATGTCGGAGATCTTCTCCGGCATCTTCGGCGGCTCCGCGATGAAGGCCTTCTGGTACCACTTCGCCATCATGTTCGAGGCCCTGTTCATCCTGACGACCGTGGACGCGGGCACCCGGGTCGGCCGCTTCATGCTCCAGGACATGCTCGGCAACGTCTTCAAGCCGCTCGGCCGCGTCAACTGGAAGCCCGGCATCTGGCTGTGCAGCGCTCTGGTCGTCGCCGCCTGGGGCTACTTCCTGTACTCCGGCGCCACCGACCCGCTCGGCGGGATCAACCAGCTCTTCCCCCTCTTCGGCATCGCGAACCAGTTGCTCGCCGCCATCGCCCTCACCGTCTGCACGACGGTCCTGGTCAAGTCCGGCCGACTGCGCTGGGCCTGGGTGACGGGTGTCCCGCTGGCCTGGGTGGTCGCGATCACCTTCACCGCCGGCTGGCAGAAGATCTTCTCCGACGACCCCAGGATCGGCTTCTTCGCCCAACGCACGCGGTACGCCGACGCCCTCGACGCCGGCCAGGTGCTGCCGCCCGCCAAGTCACCGGCCGACATGCACACGGTGGTCACCAACTCCACGGTGGACGGCGTACTGATCGCCGTGTTCCTGCTGCTGGTCGCCGTGGTGATCGTCAACGCGGCGGTGGTGTGCGTACGGGCCCTGCGATCGCCGGCTCCGCTCCCGACGACCGAGGCGCCCTTCGCCGAGTCCCGTATCGCCGTCCCCACGAGGAAGACGGAACCAGAACTCCTGACGGAGGCCCGCCTGTGACGTCCGCTGCCGACGGGGCGAGGGACGGGCGCGGGGTGCGGGGTATGGCTCGGGGCGCGCGCTGGGTGCGGGCGCGGGCCGTGCAGGGTGTGGCTCGGGGCGCGCGCTGGGTGCGGGCCGTGCGCTGGTATCTGCGGGAGTTGACCGGGGAGGCGGAGTACGACCGCTACTGCGAGCGGCACCGGCGCCACCACCCGCTCGCACCGATCCCGACCCGGCGCGAGTACCAGACGCTGCGCAGCCGGCACCGCGAGGAACACCCGCAGAGCCGCTGCTGCTGAGCTGCTGAGCTGCCGGGTGGCCGAGTAGGCGGCAGACGTGGGCGGGCTCCCGGGCCTCGCCCGCGCCGGTGTCCGGGCCCGCCGCCCGGGCCCGCCGCCCGGGCCCGCGCCCGTGTCCGCGTGGCGCGGGCGTCAGACCGTCGCCGGCTCGGCCTGCTCCGCCTCTCGTACGGCGGCCTGGGCCCGGTCGCGGGTCTCGCGGCGGACCAGGATCACCCAGCCGACGGGGACGCCCACGGAGAACAGCCACCACTGGATGGCGTACGCGTAGTTGAGGGCCGCGTCCTCGCTGCCGGGCCGGCCGACCAGCTCCGGGCTGTCGCCCTTCGGCTCGGGCGCGGTCTGCGCGATGTAGCCGCCGAGCACCCGCGCGCCGAGCCGCCGGGCCTCCTGCTCGCTGTTGATCAGCATGACCTGCCGGTCCGGCAGTCCCTTGAGGTCCTTGATGCCGCTCGCGGCGGTCGTCTCGTCGGGCATCAGCCGCCCGGTGACGGTGATCCGGCCGGCGGGCGGCGCGGGGACGTCGGGGAACGAGGTCTGACTCGGGGCGTCCGCGGGGATCCAGCCCCGGTCGACCAGCAGCACCTTGCCGTCCGTCAGGACGAACGGGGTGAGGACGTGGAAGCCGACCGTCTCGTCGGCGTTGACCCGGCGCCGGACGACGACTTCGCGCTCGGTGTCGAAGGAGCCGGTGGCGGTGACACTTCGGTACCGCTCGTCGCGGGTGACGGCGTGCCCCGGGGTGGTCAGCGTCTCCACCGGCACCGCCGCGGCGGTCAGCGCGTCGGAGACCAGCTGGTTGCGGGCGGTGCGCTCGTCGTAGCGATGCATCTGCCAGAAGCCCAGCCTGATCATCGTGGGGATGAGGAGGAGGGAGACCAGCGTGAGGATCACCCACTGCCGGGACAACAGGAAGCGGTACACCCCACGACCGTACAA
Organism: Streptomyces sp. NBC_00016; assembly: GCF_045040885.1. Classification (NCBI taxonomy): domain Bacteria; kingdom Bacillati; phylum Actinomycetota; class Actinomycetes; order Kitasatosporales; family Streptomycetaceae; genus Streptomyces; species Streptomyces sp. NBC_00016. Next base: position 7,545,208 of record NZ_CP108304.1, read on the forward strand.
CTCGGTCGTGGGGCGCATTCGGCCGGGTACCGGAAGGCGGCGTCCTCGGACGCCGGTCCCCGGAAGCCGCCGGGCCCGCTCACACCTTGTCGACGATGCCCGCCCTGCCCTCCGCGCGGGCGCAGTGCGCACCGCAGTACCAGTGGCCCTCCACCTCGACGCCCTGGCCGATGATCTGCACCCGGCAGTGCTCGCAGATGGGGGCCATGCGGTGGATCGCACAGGAGAAGCAGTCGAAGACGTGGATCGCGCCCTGCGCGTGCACTTCGAAGGTCATTCCGTAGTCATTGCCGCAAACTTCGCATCTCGCCATGCGCCACAGGGTGAGCCGTCACCCGCGCGCGGGCGAGCGGTCGGCGGGCGAGTCGCGCGGCAATCACCCGTACGTACGGGTCACCCATGCGTACGGGTCACTCGCCGGCGGGCTCCACATCCCGCAGGAGTTGCCCGAAGGCGGCCTCGTCCACGACGGGCGTCCCGAACTGGCGTGCCTTCACCACCTTCGAGGTGCCCGAGTCGGGGTCGTTGGTGACCAGCAGGCTGGTCAGCCGGGACAGGCTCGTGGCGACATGCAGCCCCGCCTCGGCGGCGCGGTCCTCCAACAGCTCCCGCTCGACCGACGTGTCGCCCGAGAAGGCGACCCGCATGCCCTGCTTGAGCCTTTTGCCGTCTTCGTACCGGCCGGGGTTGGGATGGGGGCATGCGGGCCTTTTGCGGGACGGCCGCCAACTGCCGGGCCGGTAGCTGCCGTAGCCGCCGCCCGAACCGCTCGCCTGCCGGCCGATCAGGGGCGCGGGCCGGTCGGACCACTCGGTCAGCGGCCGGCACTCGAGCAGCGGCAGCCGGACCCCGCCGGCCGCCGCGGCCCGCAGACTCGGCCGGAACGCCTCCGCGAGCACGCGCGCGTCGTCCAGCGCGTGGTGGGCCCGCTGCTGCACCACACCGAAGTGGGCCGCCAGGGACTCCAGCTTGTGGTTGGGCAGCGGAAGGCCGAGCTCCTTGGAGAGCGCGATGGTGCACAGCCGCTGCCGCACCGGCGCCTCGCGCTCCGCGCGCGCGTACTCCCGCGCGATCATCTGCCAGTCGAAGACCGCGTTGTGCGCGACGAGTACCCGCCCGTCGAGCCGGGCGGCGAACTCGGCGGCCACCTCCTGGAAGAGGGGCGCCCCGTCGAGCACATCGCTCGTCAGACCGTGGATCCACACCGGGCCCGGGTCGCGCTCCGGGTTGACCAGCGTGTACCAGTGGTCCTCCACCTCGCCGCGCGCGTCCAGCCGGTAGACGGCGGCGGAGATGATCCGGTCGTCCCGGGCCAGGCCGGTGGTCTCCACGTCAACGACCGCGTACCCCTGGGGATACGCGGTCGGCCACTCCGTGGGGGAGGACGCTGTCGTCGTGTGGTCTTCGAGCATGGTCATTGAGGATACGGGCCCCCACTGACAGCTTGCGGCACCCGCCCCGAAGAGGGGCCGTGCGAAGCCCTTCGGACCGTACGGGAGTTCGCGGGGCGCACGCGCGCGTGCCTGCGGCCGTCGGCCGATGCCCGGCCAACTCCGACCTGCCGGACGACGGTTCACGCTCCCGCCCACCCGGCCCGTCTCGCCCGCTCCCGCGCCCGCTCCCGCGCCCGCTCCCGCGCCCGCTCCTGCGACGGCGAGCGTCGGTACGGGGCACGCGCCTCCCGGGGTGCCATCCTCCGTGCTGTGACGGAACCCACCCACGCCGAGGCCCACGGGGGCTCGCTCGGATCCCGGCTCAACTGGCTGCGGGCCGCGGTCCTCGGCGCCAACGACGGCATCGTCTCCACCGCAGGCCTCGTCGTCGGTGTGGCCGGCGCGACGGACGACCGCTCGGCCCTGCTGACGGCGGGCCTCGCCGGTCTGCTCGCCGGGTCGATGTCCATGGCGGCGGGGGAGTACGTCTCGGTGTCGACCCAACGGGACTCCGAGAAGGCCGCCCTCGCACTGGAGCGCCGGGAGCTGCGCGAGCAGCCGGAGGCCGAGCTGGCGGAGCTGACCGGACTGCTGGAGGAACGCGGACTGTCCCGGGACGTGGCCCGGGAGGCCGCCGTCCAGCTCACGGAACGGGACGCCCTGAGGGCCCACGCGCGCGTGGAGCTCGGCATCGACCCCGACGACCTCACCAACCCCTGGCACGCGGCCTGGGCCAGCTTCCTCGCCTTCACGGCCGGCGCCCTGCTCCCCCTGCTCGCCATCGTGCTGCCCCCGGCGGACTGGCGCCTCCCGGTGACCGTCGCGTCGGTCCTGGCGGCCCTGGCCGGCACCGGCTGGAGCAGCGCCCGCCTGGGAGCAGCGGCACCGGGCCGCGCGGTCCTGCGCAACGTGGGCGGCGGGGCACTGGCGATGGGGGTGACGTACCTCGTCGGATCGCTGCTGGGGGCAGCGGGGGTGTGAGGGCCGGGACGGAGGCGCGGTGGCAACGCCCGGTGCCCGGTGCCCGGTGCCCGGTGGGTGTGGGCGGGTCTCTGAGGGCGGATCGGCCCGCCGCGACCACCGCGGCTCCCACCGGCGCGTCGGCGGGACCCGCCCGCCGATTGGCGGAGATCGCCAACAAGCAAGCGCGTACCGTCGGTAATACTTGTGGGTAACAACGTCTAGCCGCAGCCCATCAGCCGTTCTACGGTGCCACCATGCCGAACCTGCCCGATGTCGTGCTGTGGTCGATACCCGCGTTCGTGCTGCTCACCGTGGTCGAGGTGATCAGCGTCCGGCTCCATCCCGACGAGGATGCGGCCGGGTACGAGACGAAGGACGCCGCGACGAGCGTCGGCATGGGGCTCGGGAGTCTCGTGTTCGACTTCGTGTGGAAGATCCCGATCGTCGCGATCTACACGGCGATCTACGAGCTGACCCCGCTCCGTGTCCCGGTCCTGTGGTGGACGCTCCCGCTGATGCTGCTCGCGCAGGACTTCTTCTACTACTGGTCCCACCGCGGCCACCACGTCATCCGCGTGCTGTGGGCCTGTCACGTCGTCCACCACTCCAGCGAGAGGTTCAACCTCACCACCGCCCTGCGCCAGCCCTGGACCACGCTGACCGTCTGGCCGTTCTACGTCCCGCTCATCGCCCTCGGCGTCCACCCGGCCGCGCTCGCGTTCTGCTCCTCGGCCAACCTCGTCTACCAGTTCTGGATCCACACCGAGCGGATCGACAGGATGCCCCGGTGGTTCGAGTTCGTGTTCAACACGCCCTCCCATCACCGCGTCCACCATGCCTCCCAGGGCGGCTATCTGGACCGCAACTTCGGCGGCATCCTCATCGTCTGGGACCGGCTCTTCGGGTCGTTCGTGCCCGAGGTCACCCGGCCCGTCTACGGGTTGACCAAGAACATCAACACGTTCAACCCGATCAAGGTGGCCACGCACGAGTACGTCGCGATCGTCAAGGACGTGAAGGCGGCGAGCAGTTGGCGCGAGCGGACGGGACGCGTGTTCCGCGGGCCCGGCTGGCAGCCCGCGTCCGCGCCGGCACCCTCGACAGCCGCCGCCACCACGGCCGCCGCCACCACAGCCACGCCCACCACGGCCGAGGAGACCACGGCCGCGTGACCCGCTCCCGCGTCCTCCTCGGTCTGTTCGCCCTCGCCGCGGCCGTCGACCTGCTCAGCCTCGCGGCCGGCTCCGACGCCGGGCACACGGTGGCCAAGCCTCTTCTGATGCCCCTCCTGGCCGCCTGGGCGGCCTCGCGGGGCGCGCCCCGGCTCCTGGTCGCCGCCCTTCTGTGCGGCTGGGGCGGCGACACCCTGCTGCTGCTCGACGCCGACCCCGCCTTCCTCGCCGGCATGGCGTCCTTCGCCGCAGGTCACGTCTGCTACCTGGCGCTGTTCGCCCGCATCGGCCGACCCCACGCGCGCGGCGCCCTCCTCGCCCCCTGCTACGCCACCGCCCTGATCGCCACCGTCGCCCTGCTGTGGCCCGACCTCCCAGCGGACCTGCGCCTCCCCGTCGCCGTCTACAGCACCCTGCTCACCGCCATGGCGTACTTCGCCGCCACCCGGCTCGGTCCGGTCGCCGGTGCCGGTGGCGCGCTGTTCCTGCTCTCCGACACCCTCATCGCCACCGGCGTCGCCGACTGGCCGCAGGCTCCGCGTCCCGACCTGTGGATCATGCTCACCTACATCGCCGCACAGGTCCTGCTGGTCCTGGGCGCAACAAGCCGCCGCCACCCGACAGTTGACCCAAGGCCCTTGATCCTCAACCCTTGATCGGCAGCGGCAACGCCGTCAACAGCCCCGACACCGCGACCACCACCCCCAGCGCGACGATCTCCACGCGCGCGGGGGAACAGGCGGCCAGCGGGTCGGGGGACTGGCGCAGCCGGGTCCGCGCCCACAGGGCGAGCAGGGCGACCGCGCCCACGACAAGCACCTTGGCGAGCAGCACGCGCCCGTACGCCGTCGTCGTCAGCTGACCGAGCACCGCCTCCGACGGCATCCGGCGCAGCGAACTGAACAGCCCGGTCGTGGTGACCCCGGCGAACAGAACGGCCGCCACGCGCGCGTAGAGCCCCAGCAGCGCGGCGCCCGCCTCGCTGTCGCCCCACCCGCGCAGCGTGCGGAGCACGTTCAGCAGTCCGCCGGCCCACAGCGCCGAGCACGTCAGATGCACCACCGTCAGCGCGGAGCCGATCAGTGGCGTGGACTCGGTCGGCGGATGCGCGCGCAGCGCCTCCGCCAGGATCACCGCGGCGAGCGGCCACGCCTGACGGTTCGGCCGGCGCGTGAGCGCGCACAGTCCCGCCACGGCGAACGCGACCGCCTCCAGCAGCGCGAGAACGCCGCCCCGCGAGCCATGGCCGTGCGGCGCCAGCTCACCGGCGGCCGCCGCGGCCGAGAATCCCACGACCGCCGCGTACGGCGCCCAGCCGACCGGTCGGCCGGGCGGGGCGCCCGGCACCCACCGGGTGAGAACGGCCGCGAACAGCTCGCCCACCTGCACGCACAGCGCCGCGAACAGCAGCACCCGCAGCAGCGCCACCACGCCGGAGTCCGCGGTCGCGGTCTCCGCGGTGCCGTGCGCGGCGACGGAGGGCCCGAGCAGCGGGATCAGGGCCGCGAGCCCCACCAGGACGACCAGCGCCACCGCCCGGCCCCGGCCGGTACGGCGTACGGATTCGGTCGCGTCGGTCGCGTCGGTCGGTCGTATGAGGGCCATGCCAGGATCTTCACCATCCCCAGCAAATCCGGGCAACTCATTCTGAACCGGTCAGGTGGATCCGGTGTCGGCACGGGAGCCGGTCGTCCGGGGGCTCAGAGCCAGCGCGCCGGATCGGCTCCCCAAGGCCCCGGCGGCCGTGCCCAGTCGCCCGGCCCACCGTCGAACGACACCGGTGGAAGGGCGTGGCGCAGCCGCCCGAGAGGGCTGTCGGTCTCCGCGAGCCGGCGGCCGGGGTCGACGCTCCCGCCCCCGCTCACCTGCCGTTCCTGCGCCTTGGTCATCCCTTTGCCCTCCCCTTCGTCCATCCGGACTCCCTCGGTGAGCCACGCCGCGGTCCGGGCCAGCGCCGACCGTACGAACCGGCTGCCGCCGTCGTACGACTGCTCGGTCAGCGCCCGCAGCACGGCCGCCGCCAGCAGATAGCCGGTGCCGTGGTCGAGGGCCTGTGCGGGCAGCGCGCCCGGCCGTCCGGCGGAGCCCTCGACGGTCGCGATGCCGGTGGCCACCTGGACCAGGCTGTCGAAGCCGCGCCGCCCGCCCCACGGCCCGTACGCGCCCCACGCCGACACCTGCGCCACGACGAGCCCGGGCCGACGCTCGGCCAGCGCCTCCGGGGAGAGTCCGAACCGGTCCAGGGCGCCCGGCCGGTAGCCGGTGACCACGACATCCGCCGTCGCGAGCAATTCCTCGAAGGTGCGCCGGTCCGTCGTCAGGTCCAGCAGCGTCGAGCGCTTGCCGAAACCCGTGTCGGCGTGCTGGTCGGGCAGCTCGGACAGATGAGGTGCGTCGACCCGCAGGACGTCCGCGCCCAGCAGGGCGAGGGTGCGAGTGGCGACCGGCCCGGCCAGGACCCGGGTCAGGTCCAGGACGCGCAGTCCGGCGGCGGGCAGCAGTGGGCCGCCCTCCAGCGGCGCGAAGGTACGCACGCGTGCCTCGTCCGACCGGCCCCGCTCCACCAGGGGGCGAGCGGCGATCAGGGCCGCCTGCTCCTGGGCCGCCCACTCCTCGGGCGTGCGCGACGCGACGGCCAGGCCCCCGGCCGCGTACACCGTGTCCTCCACCTCCAGGGCGGAGCGCTCCGCGAGCGAAGCCTCGACGGCGGCCGCGTCGGCGTCCTCCGGCAGCGCCAGGGCCCCGAGCAACCGCACGCGGTGGTGAGGGTAGTTGGCGTGGGTGCGCACCCATCCGTCGGCCGTCCGCCACAACCGTGACAGCGGGGCGAAGGTGACCGGCGCCCGCCCGTCGACCAGCAGCTGCCGCTCGCTGGCGAACGCGGTGCCCACCGCCGCGTCGTCCACCCGCACCCCGGGCACCTCCGGGAGGTCGGCCCGCCGCGCCGCCAGTTCGGCGCCGGCCAGCGCGCACACGCCCACACAGGCGCGCGCCAGCTCCCGCACCGGAAGACGCGCCGGGAGGGCGCCCTCCCGGACGACGGTCGACACGCGCGCGAGGAGGGCGGGATCGCCGCCCAGCTCCGACCAGGCAAACTTGATTCCAGTCATGACTGCACTATGCATTATTGATTCAATCAATATGTGCGTCGAGGGTGCACGCGGGAGGCGCGACGACATGCACCGCCCGTCGGCCCGCCGGCACATCTGCATACCCGCGCACACGCACGAAGGGCCGGGCGGATGTCCGCCCGGCCCTTCAACCGCCTGTCAGACGACTACTTCACGGCACGCAGCGCGTTCACGACGCCGAAGCCGAAGAAGCCGTTGAGGCGCTTGCCGCCCACGCAGGTCGCGTCCACGACCCCGTTGCCGTCGCCGTCGTACGGCTCGGTCGGGCACGCCGTGCTGTCGGCCTGGAGCTTGAGCAGCGCCTGGAGCTGGGCCGGGCTCGCGTGCGGGTGGGTCGACTTCAGCAGCGCGGCCACACCGGCGACGTGCGGGGACGCCATCGAGGTGCCCTGGAGGAAGCCGTACGTGTTGTTCGGCAGCGTCGACAGGATGCGGCCGTTGGCGGACGGGGTGTCCGGTATCTGGTACTTGTCGCCGCCCGGAGCCGCGACGTCGATCGCGCCCAGGCCGTACGTGGAGTAGTACGACTTGGTGCCCTTGACGCCCGTCGCGCTCACCGTGACGACACCCGGCAGCTGGGTCGGGACGTCGAAGCACTCGTGCGGGTCGACGGTCCGCTCGACCGGCGTGGAGTCGTCCGGGCTCGAGGCGTCGACCAGGGAGTCGGAGTCCAGGTCGTGGTTGGAGTTGCCCGCCGAGGCGACGTTGAGCGTGCCCTTCTTCTGGGCGTACAGCTGGGCCCTGTTGACCGCGTCGACGATCGCCTTCTGGTCGGGGTCGTCCATGCAGTTGTACAGCCACGGGTCGACGTAGTAGCTGTTGTTCGTGACCTCGACGCCGTGGTCGGCGGCGAACACGAAGGCGCAGACGACGTTCTCCGGGTAGAAGAGGCCGTCCTTGGGGTCGCTCACCTTGATGCCGGCGACCTTCACGCCGGGCGCGACGCCCGCCACACCGATGCCGTTGCGGGCCGCGGCGATCTCACCCGCGACATGGGTGCCGTGGTAGTCGTCCGCGGTGTAGGGGCGCCAGGCACCCTCGCTGGTGTCCGCGACGCCGCCGACGCAGTTCGCCGACTGGGACGCGGAGAAGTTCGGCGCGAGGTCCGGGTGGGTGTCGTCGACGCCGGTGTCGATCACAGCGACCGTCACCTTCTTGCTGCCCGGGTTGATCCCGGCGGCCTTGTCGGCGCCGATCGCGCGCAGGTCCCACTGGTCGGCCTCGAGCGGCTCGCTCTGGCCCGCCGCGTCGGACGCCTTCGCGATCTTCGCGGCCTCCGCCTTGGAGAGGACCTGCGCGGCCCCCTCGTCGGTGGTGCCCGCGGCGCTGAGCGGCGCGGTACGGGTCGCACCCGCCGACTGCACGCCGCGTACCGCGCGTATCTGCGGCCCGAAGTCGGGGTTCGCCGAATGGACGACGAGGACGCCGATCTTCTCGTACGCCGCGACGACGGTGCCGCCGGCCGCGGCGATCGCCTTCTTCACCGACCCGATCGTGCGGTGGTCCACCTTCGTGTTGACGACGTACGCCAGGGTTCCGGCATCGGCCGTCCGGGTGGCGGAAGTCGTGACGGGTGCCGCGGAGGCCGCCGTCGGCAGGAAGCCGAGGGAAGCGGTCAGCGACAGCACGACGGGCACCGCGAGCGCGAGGCGGCGTCTGGAAGGCAGATGAGCCATGGGGTCTCCACATCATCCGGAAACGGGACCTGACCCAGGCGCAGGTGCTGCGTGGGCAGGTACATGACGGGTGGTGCTTGCCCGAAGCTATCTCCCTGACTCACCGGCCAGCAATGACTTCCAGGCGGCGAGTTTGCCGACCCATGACCTGATGCTGCCCCCGCTCGTTGGTCATGACCTGCCGAAGGCCACTTCGACAAACCCGCCCGACGCGTTGAACCCGTCCCTGTGCGGCGCCGTGACCTTGGGCAGGGAGCGAGAGGACACTCGCCTCCTTTCGCCGTCCGACCCGCATCCGCAACGAGGAGACTTCGTGGCCACCGAGACACCGCCCCCCTCGAAATCCCCAACCCAACTCCCGTCCACCGAGGAGTTCGTCGCGGTGCAGGAGAGCGCGGAGTTCGGTGAACTGCGCAGCTCCTACCGCAGCTTCGCCTTCCCGCTCACGGTCGCCTTCATCGCCTGGTACCTGCTGTACGTCCTGCTGTCCAACTACGCGGGCGACTTCATGGGCACCAAGCTCTTCGGCAACTTCAACGTGGCCATGGCCCTCGGCCTCGCCCAGTTCCTCACCACCTTCCTCATCGCCTGGTGGTACGCGCGGACCGCCGCCGCACGGTTCGACCCCAAGGCCGAGGCCATCAAGTCCCGGATGGAGGGCGGAGCATGAGCCCCGCACAGCACACCCTGCTCGCCGCGGGCGAGGCCAGCGAGCACCGCACGCTGATCATCATCCTGTTCTCGGTGTTCGTCGCCGCGACCCTCGTCATCACCGTCTGGGCCGGCCGCCAGACCAAGGACGCCGCCGACTTCTACGCCGGCGGCCGCCAGTTCACCGGCTTCCAGAACGGCCTCGCCGTCTCCGGTGACTACATGTCCGCCGCGTCCTTCCTCGGCATCGCGGGCGCCATCGCCCTCTTCGGCTACGACGGCTTCCTGTACTCCATCGGCTTCCTGGTCGCCTGGCTGGTCGCCCTGCTCCTGGTCGCCGAGCCGCTGCGCAACTCCGGCCGCTACACGATGGGCGACGTCCTGGCGTACCGCATGCGCCAGCGGCCGGTCCGCACGGCGGCCGGCACCTCCACCATCGTGGTGTCGATCTTCTACCTGCTGGCCCAGATGGCGGGCGCGGGCGTCCTGGTCTCGCTGCTGCTGGGCATCACCAGTGACAGCGGCAAGATCGGCATCGTCGCGCTGGTCGGCGTACTGATGATCGTCTACGTGACGATCGGCGGCATGAAGGGCACCACCTGGGTCCAGATGGTCAAGGCGGTCCTGCTCATCGCCGGCGCCCTCCTGCTCACCTTCCTGGTCCTGCTGAAGTTCGACTTCAACCTCTCCGACCTGCTGGGCTCGGCCGCCGACAACAGCGGCAAGGGCGCGGCCTTCCTGGAGCCCGGCCTGAAGTACGGCGCCACCGGCACCACGAAACTGGACTTCATCTCGCTCGGCATCGCCCTGGTCCTGGGCACCGCGGGCCTGCCGCACATCCTGATCCGCTTCTACACCGTGCCCACCGCCAAGGCCGCCCGTAAGTCGGTCCTCTGGGCCATCGGCCTGATCGGCGCCTTCTACCTGATGACCCTCGCCCTCGGCTTCGGCGCCGCCGCGCTGATCAAGCCGGACGAGATCACCGCCTCCAACAAGGCAGGCAACACCGCGGCGCCCCTGCTCGCCCTCCATCTCGGCGGCGTCGACTCCAACTGGGGCGCGATCCTGCTGGCCACCATCTCGGCGGTCGCCTTCGCGACCATCCTCGCGGTCGTCGCGGGCCTCACCCTGGCATCGTCCTCGTCGTTCGCCCACGACATCTACGCCAACGTCATCAAGAAGGGCACCGCCACCGAGAAGCAGGAGATCAACGCGGCCCGCTACGCCACCGTGGGCATCGGCGCGGTCTCCATCCTCCTGGGCGCCCTCGCCCGCGACCTGAACGTCGCCGGCCTGGTCGCCCTCGCCTTCGCGGTCGCCGCCTCCGCCAACCTCCCGACGATCCTCTACAGCCTCTTCTGGAAGCGGTTCACCACCTCCGGAGCCCTGTGGTCGATCTACGGCGGCCTGGTCACCGCGGTCGGCCTGGTGCTGTTCTCGCCGGTCGTCTCGGGCAAGCCCACCTCGATGTTCCCGGACGTCGACTTCCACTGGTTCCCGCTGGAGAACCCCGGCATCATCTCGATCCCGGTCGGCTTCCTGCTGGGTGTCGTAGGCACCCTGCTGTCGAAGGAGGAGCCCGACAAGGGGAAGTTCGCCGAGCTGGAGGTCCGCTCCCTGACCGGCACCGGAGCCCACTGAGCAACCGCTGACCGTCCCGCCCCCGCGGCCGCGTCGTAGATCTCTACGACGCGGCCGCGTTCCGCTCCGTGGGATCTCGTGGGATCGGGCCCTGTTGTTGTCACCGGTGTCACGTAGGCTCGCAGGGGACGGGAAAGAACACGCGATCGCTACGAGGGAGGGGGCCCACGTGCTCATCGACACCTATGGCCGAGTGGCCACCGACCTGAGGGTCTCGCTGACGGACCGGTGCAACCTTCGCTGTACGTACTGCATGCCCGAGGAGGGCCTGCAGTGGCTGTCCAAGCCCGATCTGCTCGACGACGACGAGATCGTCCGCCTGATCGGCATAGCGGTCTCCACGCTCGGCATCGAGGAGGTCCGCTTCACCGGAGGCGAGCCCCTGCTGCGTCCGGGTCTGGTCGGCATCGTCGAGCGGGTCGCGGCCCTGACCCCCCGCCCCCAGATGTCCCTCACGACGAACGGCATCGGCCTGCGCCGTACCGCCACCGCCCTCAAGGCGGCGGGCCTGGACCGGGTCAACGTCTCCCTCGACACCCTGCGGCCCGACGTCTTCAAGACCCTCACCCGCAGGGACCGTCACAAGGACGTCCTCGAAGGCCTCGAAGCCGCCCGTGAGGCAGGCCTGACGCCGGTGAAGGTCAACTCGGTCCTGATGCCCGACCTGAACGAGGACGAGGCCCCCGACCTCCTCGCCTGGGCCGTCGAGCACGACTACGAGCTGCGTTTCATCGAGCAGATGCCGCTGGACGCCCAGCACGGCTGGAAGCGCGAGGGCATGGTCACGGCCGGCGACATCCTGGCCTCCCTGCGCACCCGCTTCGACCTCACCGCCGAGGGCGAGGGAGAGCGCGGCTCCGCTCCGGCCGAACGCTGGCTGGTGGACGGCGGCCCGCACCGGGTGGGCGTCATCGCCTCCGTCACCCGCCCGTTCTGCGCCGCCTGCGACCGCACCCGCCTCACGGCCGACGGTCAGGTCCGCACCTGCCTCTTCGCCCGCGAGGAGACGGACCTGCGAGCGGCCCTGCGCTCCGGCGCACCCGACGAGGAGATAGCCCGTATCTGGCGACTGGCGATGTGGGGCAAGAAGGCGGGCTCGGGCCTGGACGACCCGACGTTCCTCCAGCCGGACCGGCCGATGTCGGCGATCGGCGGCTAGGAAGCCTCCGGGGACTCCCACTCGGTCAGCAGGACGACGTCCTTGAGGAAGCCCCGGACGCCGAGGAACTGCGACAGATGCTCCCGGTGCTCCTCGCACGCGAGCCATGTCTTGCGCCGCTCCGGCGTGTGCAGCTTCGGGTTGTTCCACGCCAGTACCCACACCGCGTCGACACGGCAGCCCTTGGCGGAACAGATCGGGGTCTCGTCACTCACAGGTTTGTCTCACCACACGCACACAAAGGCGACGCCGAGCAGCCACGGGGGGAGCTGCCCGGCGTCGGTCCGTCGCTCCGACGGGGGATGCGGAGCGCGTACGAAGTATGTCATGGCTCACGGTCCGCACGGCACTGGAACAACATGATTGATCTGAGCTTTTCCTGAGCTTGGAGCACAGTCCGCCCATGGCCTGTTCACGGCTGACGCTCAGCCGGATCGGGCTGCGGTTCCTTCCGGCGGGGTTCCGCGAAGCCCTCCTCTTCCGGCACCGAGTCCACGGATTCACCCTCGGCCCGCGGCGGGGCGATCATGGTTCGCACCGGCACCGTCAGGAAAGTGGAGGGCAGCGAAGGCACGTTCTCCCGCCCCGCGTTGGCGATCACCACCGAGATGTAGGGGAGCACCACTCCCAGGACCAACGCCACGATCGCCACATGGCGTTCCACGTTCCACAAGGTCGCCGCGAGGATCACCGAGAGCGTACGGATCGACATCGAGATGATGTACCGCCGTTGCCGGCCCCGCACGTCGTCCTGGAGTCCCTGGCGCGCACCGGTGATCCGGAACACCTGGACGTTGCCGCCGCCACCCTGCTTCCGCATCACATTCCACCGTCCGCCCGCATCGGCCTTGCCCAGGCCCCTCTCCGGCCGGCACCCGATCGGGGAACCGGGCCCGGACACCGTCCACGTTACGCCGCGACTGCGCCGCCTTCGAGACCGGGTCACCTGCCGCCCGGGCGAACGTTCTGCGCCGTGCCGCGTATGGCCGCACCCGACATGCGCCGTACGGCGGGCAGACCGAGACTTGGGGGCAATGCTCACGTAGAGCCGTACAAGGAGGCAGCCATGGGCTGGTTGTGGGCCATCATCGTGGGATTCGTGCTGGGCCTGATCGCGAAGGCGATCCTCCCGGGCAAGCAGCACAGTCCGCTCTGGCTGACCACCATTTTCGGCATGCTGGGTGCGATCGTGGGCAACGCGATCGCCCGCGCGGCAGGGGTCGAGGAGACTTCCGGCATCGACTGGAGCCGCCACCTGTTCCAGCTGATCGCCGCGATCATCATCGTCGCCCTCGGCGACATGCTCTACATGGCGACGCTGGGCAAGCGGAAGACCCACGCCTGAGCCGACGCCCGGGAGGGGCGCGGGAAACCGCGCGACAAGCCACGACGAAAGCCGTGGCCGGCAGAAACCCGCACCCCTACGGCGCACCCCCTACGCGCGACCCGTAGAGCGAAAGCGCGGCACTCAGACGTCGGTGACCTCGACGGCGGCCAGGTTCTTCTTGCCGCGCCGCAGCACCAGCCACCGCCCGTGGATGAGCTCGTCCTTCGCCGGGACGGCGTCCTCCGCGGTGACCTTGACGTTGTTCACGTAGGCCCCGCCCTCCTTCACGGTCCGCCGCGCGGCGGACTTGCTGGCCACCAGGCCGACCTCGGCGAACAGGTCCACGACCGGTCCGAGTTCGGTGACCTGGATGTGCGGCACCTCGGAGAGGGCCGCGGCCAGCGTCCGGTCGTCGAGCTCGCCGAGCTCGCCCTGGCCGAAGAGGGCCTTGGACGCGGCGACCACGGCGGCCGTCTGGTCGGCGCCGTGCACCAGCGTCGTCAGCTCCTCGGCCAGCGCGCGCTGAGCGGCCCGGGCCTGCGGACGCTCCTCGGTCTGCCGCTCCAGCTCCTCGATCTCGTCATGGGACCTGAAGCTGAAGATGCGCAGGAACTTCGACACGTCCCGGTCGTCCGCGTTCAGCCAGAACTGGTAGAAGGCGTACGGCGTGGTCATCTCGGGGTCGAGCCAGATCGTGCCGGACTCCGTCTTGCCGAACTTGGTGCCGTCCGCCTTGGTGATCAGCGGGGTGGCCAGCGCGTGCACCACGGCGTCGGACTCCACCCGGTGGATCAGGTCGGTGCCCGAGGTGAGGTTGCCCCACTGGTCGCTGCCGCCGGTCTGGAGCGTGCAGCCGTGCCGCCGGTACAGCTCCAGGAAGTCCATCCCCTGGAGGATCTGGTAGCTGAACTCGGTGTAGCCGATGCCCGCCTCGGAGTTGAGCCGCCGGGAGACGGCCTCCTTGGCGATCATCTTGTTGACGCGGAAGTGCTTGCCGACGTCCCGCAGGAACTCGATGGCCGACAGGCCCTGCGTCCAGTCCAGGTTGTTGACCATGACCGCCGCGTGCGGGCCGTCGAAGTCGAGCAGCGGCGCGATCTGCGCACGCAGCCGCTCGACCCACTGGGCGACGACCTCGGGCGAGTTCAGCGTCCGCTCCGCGGTGGGCTTCGGGTCGCCGATCAGCCCGGTGGCGCCCCCGACCAGACCCAGCGGACGGTTGCCCGCCTGCTGGATCCTGCGCATCGTCAGGATCTGCACGAGGTTGCCGAGGTGCAGGCTGGGCGCGGTCGGGTCGAAGCCGCAATAGAACGTGACGGGACCGTCCGCGAACGCCTTGCGCAATGCGTCCTCGTCAGTGGAGAGGGCGATCAGCCCGCGCCACTGCAGTTCGTCGACGATGTCCGTCACGGTTCTCATATCTCCTTGATGATCTTCAGACTGTGTTCGGGCGGTCGAGCGACCACCGGCTACGAGGTTATACGCCCTGACTGACAGAGCTCATATTGAAGTCCGGCACCCTCAGCGCGGGCATCGCAGCCCTAGTGAACCAGTCGCTCCACTCCCGGGGCAGCGTCTTTTCCGTGCGCCCCGCCTCCGTCGCCCGCCCCAGCAGGCCGACCGGCGACTCGTTGAACCGGAAGTTGTTCACCTCGCCGACCACCTCGCCGTTCTCCACCAGGTAGACGCCGTCCCGGGTCAGGCCGGTGAGGAGCAGCGTCGCCGGGTCGACCTCGCGGATGTACCACAGGCAGGTGAGCAGCAGCCCGCGTCCGGTGGCCGCGACCATCTCCTCCAGGGAGCGGTCCTCGCCGCCGTCCAGGATCAGGTTGTCGGCCCCGGGGGCCACCGGCAGGCCGGTCAGGGCCGCGCTGTGCCGGGTGGTCGTCAGGCGCTTCAGCTCGCCCGCGGAGATCCACTCGGTGGGCCGCACGGGCAGGCCGTTGTCGAAGACCGACTGGTCGCCGCCGGAGGAGTGCGCGATGACGAACGGCGGCGCCTCCAGACCCGGCTCGTTCGGGTCGCTGCGCAGGGTCAGCGGCAGGTCGGACAGCTTCTCCCCGAGCCGGGTGCCGCCGCCGGGCTGGGAGAACACCGTCCGGCCCTCGGTGGCGTCCCGGCCGGACGCCGACCACAGCTGGTAGATCATCAGGTCGGCCACCGCGGTCGGCGGCAGCAGCGTCTCGTACCGCCCGGCGGGCAGCTCGATCCGCCGCTCCGCCCAGCCCAGCCGTACGGCCAGCTCGGCGTCGAGCGCCGCCGGGTCGACGTCCTTGAAGTCCCGGGTGGAGCGCCCGGCCCACGCCGAGCGGGTCCGGTCCGGGGACTTGGCGTTGAGCTCCAGCGTTCCGTTCGGCTGGTCGTGCCGCAGCCGCAGTCCGGTCGACGTGCCCAGGTACGTCGAGACGAGCTCGTGGTTGGCGAACCCGTACAGCTCGCGACCCCCCGCACGCGCGCGTGCGAACGCCTCACCCAGGGCGGGCGCGAAGTCGGCGAACACCGCCGACGAGGTTTCCGCGGGCGCCTCGGTGAACTCGGGGGACCGGGCCACGTCGGCGACCAGCGGCTGCGCGTCCTCGGCGGGGGCCGCGCCCCGCGCGGCGGCCTCGGCGGCGCGGACCAGGGGCTCCAGCTCGTCCTTGGTGACGGCGGCCCGCGAGACGACACCGGAGGCGGTGCCCTCCTTGCCGTCGACCGTGGCGATCACGGTGAGCGTGCGCCCGCGCGTGACGCCGTTGGTCGTGAGCGCGTTGCCGGCCCAGCGCAGGTTCGCCGTGGACTGTTCGTCGGCGATCACGACACAGCCGTCGGCCCGCGACAGTTCGAGGGCGCGCTCGACGATCTCGTGCGGCTGCTGCGCCTTGTTGGTGCCCGCGCTCATCGACCGGCCTCCTGCGTGGTGTTCAGAATGTTGACGCCCTTGAAGAGGGCCGACGGGCAGCCGTGCGACACCGCCGCGACCTGGCCCGGCTGGGCCTTTCCGCAGTTGAAGGCGCCGCCGAGGACGTACGTCTGCGGGCCGCCGACCGCCGCCATCGACCCCCAGAAGTCGGTGGTCGTCGCCTGGTAGGCCACGTCCCGCAGCTGGCCGGTGATCCGTCCGTTCTCGATCCGGAAGAACCGCTGCCCGGTGAACTGGAAGTTGTAGCGCTGCATGTCGATGGACCAGGACCGGTCGCCGACGACGTAGATGCCCCGGTCGACGCTGCCGATGAGACCTTCGGTCGACATCCCGGCCGGATCCGGCCGCAACGACACGTTGGCCATGCGCTGCACCGGGACATGGCCGGGGGAGTCGGCGAAGGCGCACCCGTTGGACCGCTCGAACCCGGTCAGCTTCGCGATCCGCCGGTCCAGCTGGTAGCCGACGAGCGTGCCGTCCTTCACGAGGTCCCAGGACTGGCCCTCGACGCCCTCGTCGTCGTAGCCGACGGTCGCCAGGCCGTGCTCGGCGGTGCGGTCGCCCGTGACGTTCATCAGGTCCGAGCCGTAGCGCAGTTTGCCGAGCTGGTCGAAGGTGGCGAAGGAGGTGCCGGCGTAGGCGGCCTCGTAGCCGAGGGCCCGATCCAGCTCGGTGGCGTGCCCGATGGACTCGTGGATGGTCAGCCACAGGTTCGACGGGTCGACGACCAGGTCGTACAGCCCCGGCTCGACGCTCGGCGCCCGCATCTTCTCGGCGAGCAGCTCCGGGATCCGGTCGAGCTCGTCGTCCCAGTCCCACCCGGTGCCCGTGAGGTACTCCCAGCCGCGTCCGGCGGGCGGCGCGATCGTGCGCATCGAGTCGAACTCGCCGCTCGACTCGTCGACCGACACCGCGGTCAGTGCCGGGTGCAGCCGCACCCGCTGCTGGGTGGTCACCGTCCCGGCCGTGTCGGCGTAGAACTTGTTCTCGTGGACGGTGAGCAGCGAGGCGTCCACGTGGTTGATCCCGTTCGCCGCCAGCAGCCGCGCGCTCCAGTCCGCGAGCAGCGCCGCCTTCTCCTCGTCCGGCACCGTGAACGGGTCGATCTCGTAGGACGAGATCCACGTCCTGTCGGCGTGCACCGGCTCGTCGGCCAGTTCCACCCTCTCGTCCGAACCGGCCGCCTTGATCACCTGGGCGGACAGCTTGGCCATCGCCACGGCCTGCGAGGCGACCCGGGCCGCGGCGTCCATCGTGAGATCCACGCCGGACGCGAACCCCCACGTACCGCCGTGCACCACCCGCACCGCGTACCCGAGGTCGGTCGTGTCGGAGGACCCGGAGGGCTTGGCGTCCCGCAACCGCCAGGACGCGCTGCGCACCCGCTCGAACCGGAAGTCCGCGTGCTCCGCCCCCAGCGCACGCGCGCGTGCGAGAGCGGCGTCGGCGAGGGCGCGTAGGGGTAGGGCCGTGAAACTTTCATCGATGCTGTGGGGCACCTACGTCTCTCCCTGGTGTCGTCGTGTGAAGGCCTCGATCATGTCGCGCCCGGCAGCCCCGGACCACACGTTTCCGCCCCGCTTCCGCAAACTTTCTGTAGAGACCCCACAGTCAGTCCGGTGAGCCACTGTCGGTGCCCGAATGTCCGTCGGACGAGGCAGACCGATAGGTTTCGAGGGAAGCCACCTGCCGTTCCGTGTTCGGGCGGGTGCGTCAGACCCCTATCGAAAGGGTGATCCGTTGAGCCGCTCGGTTCTCGTCACCGGAGGAAACCGGGGCATCGGCCTCGCCATCGCCCGCGCGTTCGCCGATGCCGGCGACAAGGTCGCGATCACGTACCGCTCGGGCGAGCCACCGGCCGGCTTCTTCGCGGTCAAGTGCGACATCACCGACTCCGAGCAGGTGGAGCAGGCCTACAAGGAGATCGAGGCCGAGCACGGCCCCGTCGAGGTTCTGATCGCCAACGCCGGCGTCACCAAGGACCAGCTCCTGATGCGCATGTCCGAGGAGGACTTCACCTCGGTCATCGACACCAACCTCACGGGCACCTTCCGCGTGGTCAAGCGCGCGAACCGCGCCATGCTGCGCGCCAAGAAGGGCCGTGTCGTCCTGATCTCCTCGGTCGTGGGCCTGCTCGGCTCCGCCGGGCAGGCGAACTACGCCGCCTCCAAGGCCGCCCTGGTCGGCTTCGCGCGTTCCCTCGCCCGTGAGCTGGGATCGCGCAACATCACCTTCAACGTCGTCGCGCCCGGCTTCGTCGACACCGACATGACCAAGGTGCTCACCGACGAGCAGCGCGCGGGCATCGTCTCGCAGGTCCCGCTCGGCCGGTACGCGCAGCCGGAGGAGATCGCCGCGACGGTGCGGTTCCTCGCCTCGGACGACGCCTCGTACATCACTGGAGCCGTCATTCCCGTTGACGGCGGACTGGGAATGGGTCACTGATCACCATGAGCGGAATTCTCGAGGGCAAGCGCGTCCTGATCACCGGCGTGCTGCTGGAGTCCTCCATCGCCTTCCACACCGCCAAGCTGGCCCAGGAGCAGGGTGCCGAGATCATCCTGACCGCGTTCCCGCGGCCCACGCTGACCGAGCGCATCGCCAAGAAGCTGCCGAAGCCCACCAAGGTCATCGAGCTCGACGTGACGAACGACGAGCACCTCGGCCGGCTGGCCGACATCGTCGGCGAGGAGCTCGGCGGTCTCGACGGCGTCGTGCACTCCATCGGCTTCGCGCCGCAGGACGCCATGGGCGGCAACTTCCTCAACACGCCGTTCGAGTCGGTCGCCACGGCCATGCACGTCTCGGCGTTCTCCCTGAAGTCGCTCACCATGGCCTGTCTGCCGCTGATGCAGAACGGCGGCTCGGTCGTCGGCCTCACCTTCGACGCCTCGTTCGCCTGGCCGCAGTACGACTGGATGGGCCCCGCCAAGGCGGCCCTGGAGGCCACCAGCCGCTACATGGCGCGTGACCTGGGCAAGCAGAACATCCGCTGCAACCTGGTCTCCGCCGGTCCCATCGGTTCCATGGCGGCCAAGTCCATCCCGGGCTTCTCCGAGCTGGCCTCCGTGTGGGACGACCGCTCCCCGCTGGAGTGGGACCTCAACGACCCCGGCCCGGCCGGCCGCGGTGTGGTCGCCCTGCTGAGCGACTGGTTCCCGAAGACCACCGGCGAGATCGTGCACGTCGACGGTGGCCTGCACGCCATCGGAGCCTGATCACCGACACGCCGTAGACGCCCCGTTCCCCCGCTCGCGCGCGGGGAGCGGGGCGTCACCCGTTCGGCTCATCCGGCCAGGCGGGGGAGTGCCCCGGCAAGGCACTCTGAAGTGCGGGTTCCTTACCGCGCTTTCCTCCCCAGCACGGCCGAGGAGGTCCCCTTGTGCGCCTGTCTCGCAGCCTGGCCCCAGTGACCGTCGCTGTCTGTCTCGTCCTGTCGCTGCCGTACGACGCGTTGCCCCACGCGCGCGTGCCGGCCGCCCGGCAGGCCACCGCCGCACCCGAGGAGCCGTTCGGCGCGGAGTGCCGCACGGAGGTCCGCGGCTCCCGAGTCGTCGCCTACTGCCACAACCCCTACGCCGACACCGACCGCGTCCGTCTGCACATCGAGTGCGACCGCTGGTGGGATCTCGACACCGACGGCACCCCCGCCGACGCAGGCCCCGCCCAGACCGTACGGCTCACCGGCCGCTGCTGGAAGGAGGTCCGCTCGGCCTGGGTCAGCCACCAGAAGCTGTGAACCGGCCGGGGCGGCACAGCAGGGGGTAGCTGGCCGCCTCGACGGCGGCGGCCTCCGCGTCGCCCGCGCGGATCGCGTCCACCAGCCGCGTGTGGTCCATGTACGTCTCCGGCGTCAGCTCCTCGCCGACGTCCTCGCGCAGCCAGTCCCGCAGCACCTCGCCGAGGTCCGCGTACATCGCACTCATGACGTCGTTGTGGGAGGCCGCCACCACCGCCAGGTGGAAGCTGGAGTCCGCCGTCACGAACGCCTCCGCGTCGCCCGAGTCCCAGGCCTCCTCACGCCGCAGGAGGAGCGCGTCCAGCTGCTTGAGGTCCTTCTCCGTGCGACGGCCGGCCGCCAGCTTCGCCGCGCTCGACTCCAGCGTGGCGCGCAGCTCGGCGATGTGCCCGGGGTCGGCGTCGGCGAAGCGGCGGTGCATCACACCCGCCAGTTCGCTGGTCGCCACGACGTAGGTTCCCGAGCCCTGCCGGATGTCCAGCAGCCCGTTGTGCGCGAGCGCGCGGACGGCCTCGCGGACCGTGTTGCGGGCGACGCCCAGCTGTTCGACCAGTTCGGGCTCCGTGGGGATGCGCGCGCCGACCGGCCACTCGCCCGAGGTGATCTGGGTGCGCAGCGCGGTGATGACCTGTTCGGACAGCGCCGAGCGGCGGGGATGGCTCAGGGGCATGGCACACCTTCGCACGGGTGGGGCGGCCCAGGGGAACCCGGGCATGGACAACCAATCATCCTATGATTCTATGATGGTCGGCATGGCTAGCGAGCAGACCCGGACGACGACACCCCCGCCCACCCGCACCTCGGCCGCGGGCGAGCCCCCGCGGACGGCCCCCCGCGCGTGGGACTGGGGCACACGGCTGCTCGTCGTCGGCATCGTGCTGGCCGCCCTCAACCTCCGGCCCGCCATCACGAGCCTCGGCGCACTGCTCGAAGAGGTGCGCGACGGGCTCGGCATGAGCGGCAGCGTCGCCGGGCTCCTCACCTCCGTGCCCCCGCTGTGCTTCGCCGTCTTCGGCGTCATGGCACCCCGTCTCGCCCGCCGCTTCGGGCCGGGAGCGGTGGTGTGCGCCGGCATGGTCGCCATCACGGCGGGGCTGCTCCTGCGCCCCTACGCGGGCGGTACGGCGGGGTTCCTCGCCGCCAGTGCCCTCGCCCTCATGGGCATCGCCGTCAGCAACGTCCTGATGCCGGTCATCGTCAAGCGTCACTTCCCCGACCGGGTCGGCACCATGACCGGCCTGTACTCGATGGCCCTGGCCCTCGGCACCTCCGCCGCCGCCGCGATCACCGTGCCCATGACCGAGGCGCTGGGCGGCAGTTGGCAGACCGGCCTCGCGCTCTGGGCGGGCCTGGCGGCGGCGGCCGTCCTGCCCTGGCTGCCGCTCGCACGGGACCGCGGGACGGCACCGGGCGGCGCGCGTGCGGAGGGGGAGCGGCAGGAGCGGGGACCTCGGCCCGCCCCGCAGGCCCACGCGCGCGTGCCGCAGCCGTCGGCCGCCCCGCTGCGCATCACCCGCAGTCGTACCGCCTGGGCGCTCGCCGTCTTCTTCGGCCTCCAGGCCACCGCCGCGTACATCACCATGGGCTGGATGCCGCAGATCTTCCGGGACGCCGGGGTGCCCGCGAGCACGGCCGGGCTGCTCCTCGCCGTGACGATGGCGATGGGCGTTCCGCTGGCCTTCGTCATCCCGCGTGTCGCCACCCGGCTGCCGCACCAGGGCCCGATCGTGCTCGCGCTCGGCGGCTGCGGTCTCGTCGGATACGCCGGCCTGTACCTCGCGCCGGCCGGCGGCGCCTGGGTCTGGGCCCTGCTGCTCGGCATCGCCAACTGCGCCTTCCCGCTGGCCCTCACGATGGTCGGGATGCGGGCCAAAACCGGCGCGGGTGTGGCTCAGCTGTCGGCGTTCGCGCAGAGCACCGGCTATCTGATCTCCATCCCCGGCCCGCTCCTGGTGGGGGTGCTCTACCAGCACAGCGGCGGCTGGGGCCTGCCCCTCGCGCTCATGGCGGCCCTGATGGTCCCGCAGACGGTCGTGGGCGTCCTGGCCGGCCGGGACCGCACGGTGGAGGAGGAGGCCACCCGCTGACCCCCGGGGGAACCGTGGGGGACGCGGGGTGCGAGACTTGCCGTATGCCAGTGCTCGACCCGAACCCCCAGAACGGTCAGAAGAAGATGCTGATTGTCTTCGGCTCGTTCTTCGCCATCTTCGTCGTCATCGCCGTCATCGCGACCATCGCCTCGCCCTGACGGCCCGGACGTGACGATCCAGACGTGACGATCCGGACGTGACGAGCCGGACGTGACGAGCCGGTCGTGACGACCGGCCGCATCGACCCTGCCACGATCTCGTCCGGGTGACCGGGGTGGGGTTAACCCCCCTGTCCCCTAGGGGGTGAGGGTCAGGGTCAAGTGGGTGGATCACCGGATGGGTTGAGGGCCGCCGATTCCGTAACTTCGAGGTGTGGCCGCAGGACGCGGATCACCTGCCAAGGTCCACGGACCACTCGAAGACAGCGGAGGCACCCATGTCGGCCCCTACGCACACCCGGCCCCACCCGGCCACCTCGGGCGGCGTCGACACCTGGCTGCCCTGGTGGGCCCTCGCCCTCCCGACGCTCGCCTTCATCACCCTGCTGGTGCTGATACTGAACCCCGCCGACGCCCACGCGGCCACCGGCGACCCGGCGATCACCCACCTCGTCGAGCGCGTGCACATGCTGGTCACCCGCTAGGGCGGAGCTCAGGACCGCTGGTGAAGCCGCGTGTCAACTCCCTGCGCCCCGTGGCCTGTTTCATGCGAAGCTGGGACTCATGAGCGTCGCAGAACCCCGCAGGATCGTCCTCTTCCGCCATGCGAAAGCCGACTGGCCGCAGGTGACCGACCATGAGCGTCCGCTCGCTGAGCGGGGCCGGAAGGACGCCGCCGTCGCCGGACGCAAGCTGGTCGACAGCGGTATCCCCATCGACCTGGCCGTCTGCTCCACCGCGACCCGCACGCGCGAGACGTGGAAGCTCGCCGTCCATGAGTTCCCGCAGCGGCCGAAAACCGTCTACGAGGAGCGGATCTACGAGGCCTCGCCCGGTGAGCTGATCGCCCTGCTCAACGAAACACCCGACGACGTGCGTGACGTCGTCCTGATCGGCCACAACCCGGGCATCCAGGGTCTCGCCGACATCCTCTCCGGCCGGAGCGACGGCGACGCCGGCGAGCGGATGCGCCGCCGCGGGTTCCCGGCCGCGGCCTTCGCCGTCGTCTCCTTCGACGGCCCCTGGAAGTCCCTGGAGCCCGGCGTTGCCACGCTGCTCGACTACTGGGCGCCCTCCGAGTGACCCACCCGGCACGCGCGAGGGCCCGGCACCGCGATGGTGCCGGGCCCTCCGCGTCCGTCGGGGCACCCGTGCGTCCGCGCGCCGACGACCGTGCGTCTTCGCCACGCCCGCGCGGGGCTACTGCTCGTCGTGCGTCTCCGCGGCCTCGACCTCTTCACGGGTGATGCCGAGCAGATACAGGACGGTGTCCAGGAACGGCACGTTCACCGCCGTGTGCGCCGCCTCGCGCACCACCGGCTTGGCGTTGAAGGCGACCCCGAGACCGGCCGCGTTGAGCATGTCGAGGTCGTTGGCGCCGTCGCCGATCGCCACGGTCTGCGAGAGCGGTACGCCCGCCTCGGCGGCGAACCGGCGCAGCAGCCGCGCCTTGCCCGCACGGTCCACGATCTCGCCGGTGACCCGGCCGGTCAGCCTGCCGTCGACGATCTCCAGCGTGTTGGCCTGCGCGAAGTCCAGCCCGAGCCGCTCCTGAAGATCGTCGGTGACCTGGGTGAAGCCGCCGGAGACGACCCCCACCTGGTAGCCGAGCCGCTTCAGCGTCCGGATCAGCGTGCGCGCGCCCGGCGTCAGCCGGACCTCGGCGCGCACCTTGTCCACGACCGACGCGTCCAGTCCCGCCAGCAGCGCCACGCGCGCATGCAGCGACTGCTCGAAGTCGAGCTCACCACGCATCGCGGCCGCCGTCACCTCGGCGACCTCGTCCTCGCAGCCGGCGTGCGCGGCGAAGAGCTCGATCACCTCGTCCTGGATCAGGGTGGAGTCGACGTCCATCACGACGAGCCGCTGGGCCCGCCGGTACAGGCCCGCGTCCACCACCGCGACGTCCACCCCCAGCGCCGCCGCACCCGTGACCAGAGCGGTGCGCAGGGGCGCGGTCTCCACACCGGAGACGGCGAACTCGACGGCGGTGACGGGGTACTTGGCGAGCCGGAAGATACGGTCGATGTTCCCGCCGGCCATCGTGATCTTCGCGGCCACCGCCGCCGTGGCCTCCGCGGTGAGCGGATGCCCGAGCACGGTGACCAGCGACCGGCCGAGGCCGCGCGGCCGGTTGTCACCGATGCCGGAGATGATCTCGGCCTGCATCTTCATCGACTCGGCCCAGCTGTGGACCGTGGACCGCAGTTCCCCCTCGAAGCCGGTCGGCGGCTCGGTCACGAGCGCGCACAGCACCATCCGGCCTCGGGTGACGACCTGCTCGATGTCGACCACGTCGACGGAGAAGGCGGCGAGGGTGTCGAAAAGGCCGGCCGTGATGCCCGGCCTGTCCTTGCCGAAGATCTTGACAAGGAGCGTGGGGACGTCAGAGGACGAAGTCTGCAAAGCGCTCATGGTGTACCCACCGTATCCGGCACCCAGTGCCGCGCGCCGCCGAGGTCCGCCTGACGGACGGGGAACAGTGGATGTCGGTGAGGTGGCGCGCTCCACAACAGACGGCTGCGGGCGTTTTGCGGGTGTTCCGGCCCCGGCCCCTCACCGCGGTCCGCCGGGCGGCCTGGGGCCCCTCGGAGGAACGGGAGGAGGGGGCGGAGGCGGCGGCGGACCCTCCTCCGGTCCGGGCGGCGGCCGCTCACCGGGCCGTGGACCGGGAGGCCGGCGCGGCGTGCGGGGAGCCGGCCCGATCGGCCGGACCACGGTCGGGGCGCCGTAGACGTCGTCCGCCCCCGGCGGCCCGGCAGGCGGCCGCCCCTCGCCCGAGGGGGGCTCGGTCCGCCGGGAGCTCTCGTAGGGCCTCGGCTGCCCGCTCCTGTCTTTCCTGGCCCGCTCGGGGCGGACCCGCTGCGGCCCCGCGTCCCGCGACTCACGCAACTCCTCCGGAATCCGCAGATAGGGATTGGTCGCCGGATTCGGCGGCCGGTAGGGCGCACCCGGCGCATACGGCCCGGCCCGGTCGTCCGGGTACCCCGAAGGCCCACCTGCCACGCCGGGGCCCGCGGAGCCCCACGGGTCACTCCGTGCCAGTGGCGCCGCCCGCCGCCCCGCGGCGCCGCTCGCCCACGCCAGCAGCGCACCGGCGGCCCCCGCCCCCGCGCCCCACCCGGCACCCAGCAGCAACGCCGCCCCGAGGTGCCCGTGCAGCTCGATCCCCGCCCCGAAGGCGTCGAACCCCAGCACGGAGAGAGAGGCGTCCACGGACACGTTCGTCAACCAGGCGATCAACGGCAACGCCACGGCGGTCGCCGCCCCCAAGCGCACGGCGCAACGCCCGGCGAACCCGATAGCGCCGGCCCCGCGCCCGCCCCGGCCCTCGGACCCTGCCCCCGACGCGGCCCCCGACCCGGTCCTCGCGCCCGGCGTGAACCCCGCAGGCCCCACCGGCGTCCGCACCGCCGTCAGCACCCCCGCCAGCAGCATCGTCAGCGCCGCCGCCACGCCCAGCAGCCACACCCGGCCGTCCAGCTCCGCGAGGCGGCCCAGCGTCACCGACTGCTCGGTGCCGACGCCCAGCAGATCGTCCAGCGGGTCCGGGAGGACGCTCGTCAGCGCGCCCGTCGCCCGTCCGTCCCAGGGGACGAACAGGCCGATCGGGATGCCCAGCCAGACCCCGTTCGGCGCGCCGAGCAGCGCCGCCCCCGCGATCCGCCGGGGGTGGTCGTCACCGATCGCCGCGTACGCCGCCGCGGCGAACCCGGCCGCCACGGCCACCAGCAGCACGGTCACGACGGCGGACACCGCCGGACGCACCACCCGGTGCACCGCCTCCCAGCCGCCCGGCAGCGGCGTCCGGCGCGAGGCCAGCAGCGCGATCAGCAGGATGCCGAGGGACCAGCCGAGGCCGCCGAGCAGCGTGGGCACCGTGTCGACGGTGAAGCCGACCGCGGCCTTCGCGTCGACCAGGTCACCGAGCCGGTCGGGCAGCAGTCCGCCGATGTCCCCGAGCCCGGGGATCTCCAGGCCGCCACCGCCACCGCCCCCGCCGCCGGGCAGGTCGTCCAGCCCCAGCGCGCCCCCGTCGAGCGTGATGACGTCGTGCCCCGCCCAGGCCAGTCCGCCGAGCATCGCCACGTACAGCGCGACCACCGTCCCGACGCGCGCGAGGAGTTCGGCCGGGGCGATCACAACTCCCGCCGCGCGCAGGGACCGCAGGAAGAACCACGACAGCAGCAGCGCGCCCACCAGGCTCACCCCCAATGGCGTGATCTCGATGGCCGTGTTCGCCTCCGCGCCCGTGAGCCCGAAAGCGGACACATCGCCCGACGGAGTCACCGAGCCCCCGGCGGCCAGGGCCACCACCGCGGCCGTCATCGGGCCCAACGAGCCCGCGGAGTCCGCCTCCAGGAGGTGCAGCCCCAGCGCCGCCGTCCCGGCCATCCCGATCAGCGCCCAGCTCACCGCCGCGACGGCGGCCAGCAGCACGTCGATCCACGGCACGCCCCTGCCGCGCGCCGCGCTCCCACTGCCTTCGACACCCGTACCGGCACTCATGCAGACCCCCCGATCCGCGGCGCGCAGCGGCGAAGATCGCCGCTTCCGTCCCCCTCGCGTGCCTTTACCACTCTCCGGCCCGGTTTCAACCCCGTCAACGGGAACGGCCGATACGCTCGCGCACGCTCTTCACAAGGCCCGACTTTCGGTCAGGGGGCCGCTACTGAAATAGTTCCCCCCGATGTTCGACATCCCTAGACTCCCCGTTGATGGGGCTAACTCGGGGGACAACTCAGTGGGGCTGGAGTGCCGGAACTCGTACTGGAATTGAACGGACGCACCTGGACGTTGGATCCGTCCAGGCCATACACCCTCGGACGTGATCCGCAGGGCGACATCGTCCTCGACGACGCCAGGGTCTCCTGGCGTCACGCCACGGTCAGCTTCAACGGGCGCAGTTGGGTCGTCGAGGACCACGGGAGCACCAACGGCACGTTCGCGCAGGGGCAACGGATCCATCAGCTGGAGATCGGCCCCGGCTCGGCGCTGCACCTGGGCAACGCGACCGACGGGCCGCGCGTGAACCTGTCGGGCACGCAGGCGCCCGCCGCGCAGCCCCAGCAGCCGTACGCCGCGCAGGCCGCGAACCCGGGCTGGGCCCAGCAGGCCCCGCCGCAGCAGGCACCGCAGGCCGGCTGGCAGCCGCCGCAGCAGGGCGCGCCGCATGTCCCGCAGCAGCAGGGGCCGAGCGAGCCGTACGTGCAGAATGTGCCCGGTGGAGGCGCGGGGGCGCCGCCGGTCTACGGAGACCGCAGCCCGACCACGTTCCACCAGTTCTCCCTCGGCCGCGTGATGCGCATCGGCCGTGCCCTGGAGAACGAGCTGGTCGTCTCCGACCTCCAGGTCTCGCGGAACCACGCCGAGTTCCACTCGACGCCCGACGGCCGCATGGAGATCCGCGACCTCGGCTCGCACAACGGCACCTACGTCAACGGCCAGCCGATCCCCAAGGGCGGCTCGGTCCAGCTGGGGCCCACCGACATCGTGGGCGTCGGCCACTCGACGTTCCGGATCGTCGGCGACCGGCTCGAGGAGTTCGTCGACACCGGTGAGGTCTCCTTCTCGGCCCGCCATCTGACCGTCACGGTCGACGGCGGCAAGCAGATCCTCAAGGACGTCTCCTTCGGTGTCCCGGAGAAGTCCCTGATCGCGGTCATCGGACCGTCCGGTTCCGGCAAGTCGACCCTGCTCAAGGCGCTGACGGGCTACCGCCCGGCCAACCAGGGCGACGTCCTCTACGACAACCGGAACCTGTACAAGCAGTTCGCCGAGCTGCGCCAGCGCATCGGTCTGGTCCCGCAGGACGACATCCTGCACAAGGAACTGACCGTCAAGAGGGCCCTCAAGTACGCGGCCAAGCTCCGCTTCCCCGCCGACACCACGGGCGCCGAGCGCGACGCCCGCATAGACGAGGTGCTGCGCGAGCTGAAGCTCGACATCCACAAAGAGAAGAAGATCACCTCCCTCTCCGGTGGTCAGCGCAAGCGCGTCTCGGTGGCCCTGGAACTGCTCACCAAGCCGTCGCTGATCTTCCTGGACGAGCCGACCTCCGGCCTCGACCCGGGCATGGACCGCGATGTCATGCAGCTGCTGCGCGGCCTCGCCGACGACGGCCGCACGGTCCTGGTGGTCACGCACTCGGTGGCCGAACTCGCGATCTGCGACAAGCTGCTCGTGATGGCGCCGGGCGGTGCCGTCGCCTACTTCGGCCCGCCCGAGGAGGCGCTGAACTTCTTCGGCTACGACACCTGGGCCGACGTCTTCTCCGCCTTCGAGAACTACCGCGACTACGACTGGGCGGGCCGCTGGAAGGGCTCGCAGCACTACCAGATGTACGCCGCGGACATCGACGCCATCGCGCCGCAGTCCGTACAGATGCCGCCGATGCAGGCGATGAAGCCGCCGAAGCCGCAGGGCTGGATGTCCCAGTTCGTCACACTGGTGCGCCGCTATGTCTCGGTGATCGCCTCCGACAAGGGCTTCCTGGCCCTGACGGTGATCCTGCCGGCCGTCCTCGGCGCGGTGAGCCTGCTGATCGACTCCGGGAACAGTCTGCTGCCCAACCCGGTCAACCCGAAGACCGGCCGGATCATCCCCAACGGCACGGCCACCACCGTCCTGCTGATCCTCGCGGTCGGCGCCTGCTTCGCGGGAGCGGCCAACTCGGTCCGCGAGCTCATCAAGGAACGCGTCATCTACGAGCGGGAACGCGCCACGGGTCTGTCCCGGTCCGCGTACCTGATGTCCAAGGTGTTCGTGCTCGGCGTGGTCACCGTGCTCCAGGGCCTGCTGGTCGGCGTGATCGGCTTCGCGAGCCGGGAGATCCCGACCGAGGGCCTGGTCCTCGGCAGCGCCACCATGTTCGAGCTCTCCATCCCGATCATGGCGCTGGGCTTCACCTCGATGATGTTCGGCCT
The DNA here is from genome assembly GCF_045040885.1 of Streptomyces sp. NBC_00016. Classification (NCBI taxonomy): domain Bacteria; kingdom Bacillati; phylum Actinomycetota; class Actinomycetes; order Kitasatosporales; family Streptomycetaceae; genus Streptomyces; species Streptomyces sp. NBC_00016. The sequence continues at coordinate 7,574,176 of NZ_CP108304.1, forward strand.
GGTCATCTCGTCGCTGGTCAAGACGGCCGAGAAGACCATGCCGCTGCTGGTCATGTTCGCGATCATCCAGGTCGTGTTCACCGGCTGCCTGTTCACCCTGAACGGCGCGGTCGGCGTCAACGAGTTCTCGTACCTGATGCCCTCGCGCTGGGCGGTCGCCGCCGCGGGTGCCACGCTGGACTTCAACAAGATCAGCCCGCCCAAGGACGGCGGCGAGACGGACCCGCTGTGGGAGCACACCGTCGGCGCCTGGGGCCTGGACATGGTCGCGCTGATCGTCCTCGGCGTGATCTGCGGCTTCTTCGTGGCCCGCTTCCTGCGCCGCCACGAGCCCGAGGTCATGCGCAAGTAGTCGCTGCCGTAGTACGCCGATGGGCGGCACCCCCGGTACGGGGTGCCGCCCATCGGCGTGCGGAGGTGGCTCAGTACGCGCTGTCGACGTTGTCGATCGTGCCGTACTTGTCGGCCGCGTAGTTCGCGGCGGCGGTGATGTTGGCGACCGGGTCGTAGATGTTCCAGGACGTCCCGGCGACGTGGTACGCGGCGAAGGTCGGCGGGATCACCTGGAGCAGGCCCTTGGACGGGATGCCGTTGATGGCGTTGATGTCCCAGTTGTTGATCGCCTTCGGGTTGCCCGAGGACTCCCGGATGATGTTGCGGTGCAGACCGCTGTAGGAGCCCGGGATGCCCTTGGACTTCATGATGTCCAGGGAGTGCTTGATCCAGCCGTCGAGGTTGTTGGCGTAGCTCTTGGTGGCGGCCTTCTTGACCGCGACACGCTCGGTGGACCGGCTCGCGGCCTCCTTGGCCGTGCGCGCGGCGGCAGCCTTCTTGGCGGCGGCCGCAGCGGCCGCCTTCTTCTTCGCTGCCGCTGCCTTCGCGGCGGCCTCGGCGGCTGCCTTCTTCTTGGCGGCGGCGGCCGCGGCGGCCTTCTTCTTGGCCTCGATGGCGTCGACCTTCACGCTCGTCGTGGCCAGCTGGTCGGTCACGCTGGCCTTGACGGCCTGCGCCGGTGCGGCGTTGTAGGCGACCCGGGCCGAGGAGACGGCGTCCGTAGTGGTCGTCTGCGCGTCGGCCGGCACCACGGAGAAGGCGAGGGCAGCGGCACCGAGCGTGGCGGCACCGGCGATCGCGATCTTACGAGTGTTCTTGGGCATGCGGATGGACCTCTTCGAATAGCGCGGAGGTCGCTCTCTTCGTCCGACGGCGGACAGCGGGTGCTTTCGGCACGGGCGCCGCCGGGGGAGAACCCACGGCGCTGAGCGACGAGAGCCATTGTTAGCGGCCGCAAAATGGGCAGGCAAAGGTGTGACGTACGATCCCCGATAGTGGATCAGGGAAGGGCAAATCGGGACAGATGGAACCATCTGCCCCGCTCACCGTGTCCCCTTTATCTCCTATTGCCCGTAGTACGTGATCCGCGCCCTATGTGCGGGCTCACACGGGCCCCACCCTGTTCTCACTGGCAGTTGCCCGAGCAATGCTCTGCGTCAGCGCTCTCCTCCGGAAGGACGAGGTGCACGTCCCCGAACTCGTGCCACAGGTAGCGCCCGCCCAGCGCCTCCTCGTAGCCACGGCCGATCGCGTCCCGCCCCGCCACCGCCTCCAGCATCAGCAGATGCGAGGCCTCCGGCTCGTGCAGCCCGGTCAGCAGCCCGTCCACCACCCGCACCCCGCGCGCGGGAGTGACCACGAGATCCGTCCATCCCGCACGCGCGCGTACGACCCCGTCCACCCCGGCCGCCGACTCCACGGCCCGCACAGCGGTCGTCCCCACCGCGATCACCCGCCCGCGCGCCTGCCGCCCCCCACCACCGCGCACGGCGTTGATCAGCCGCGCCGACGCCTCGGGCACCACGAACCGCTCCGGGTACGGCGGCTCGTGCACCTCCGCCGAGGCGACCCCGGTGTGCAGGGTGATCGGCGCGAACTGCACCCCCCGGCTCACCAGCTCCGCCACCAGCCCCGCGGTGAAGGGCCGCGCCGCACTCGGCATCTCCGCACTGCCCGACCCGTCGGCCGACGGCAACGCGAACACCGTCTGGTAGACGGACAGCGGCTGATCCCGCTCCGTATAGGAGTAGCGGATGGGCCGCCCGTGCTCCCGCAGCAGCCCGGGCACCGCGCCGACGGGGGACACCCGCGCCCACCACAGCCGTCCGCTCCCCGGGCTCAGCGGCTCCTCCGGCGTCAGCCGCACACCCCCGGCCAGCCGCACCTCGGCCCCCGCGGGCCCACCCGCACGCGCGCGGGTGGTGCCCTTCCCGTCCGGCTCCCGCAGCTCCACGGCCCACCGTCCGTCGTCACCGCGCGTGGAGAAGTGCACCACCACGCGCGCGTGCCCGATCCGGCCGTCCACGGCCGCCGCCAGCGTCGGCGAGGTGTTCACCACGAGCAGGTCCCCGGCCCGCAGCAGACACGGCAGCTCCCGGAACGCGTGATGCGTGGCCTCCGTCCCCCGCGACACCAGCAGCCGTACGTCGTCCCGGTCCCGTCCCGGCCCGCGCTGCTCGGCCGGCACCCGAGCCGACAGCTCCTTCGGCACCTTCCCCCACCCTCGGCTGCGCTCGTGCGGCGGCACCCCCAGCGCCAGCGTCATCGCCGTCCCTCCAGCAGGGCCGGAGCCCCGTACCGCCCGCTCGCGGGACGCTCGTCCAGCAGCCGCAGGAAGGCCGGCGCCACACCGGCCGGATCCGGCCGCGGATCGTCGTCCTCCGGTACGGCCGCCGCGTACAGGTCCGTGGCCATGTCCCCGGGGTCCACCGCCCACACCCGCAGCCCCGGCTCCTCCGCACCGAGCACCGCCGCGAGATGGTCCAGGGCCGCCTTGGACGCCCCGTAGCCGCCCCAGGTCTCGTACGCCTCGGCCGCCGCGTCCGAGCTGACCGTGATCACCGCGCCCGCCCGCGCGCCGTGCAGCAGCGGCAGCGCCTCCTGGACCAGCCCCAGCGCCGCCACCACGTTCACCTCCAGTGCCCGCCGCAGCCCGTCCAGGGGCAGCTCGGCCAACCGCACCAGCGGCTCGGCGTCCAGCGCGCTCGCGTTGTTCACCAGCAGGTCGCATCCCCCGAGCCGCCAGGCGGCCGCCACCAGCTCGGCCCGGTGCGCCGCGTCGGTGACATCCCCCGCACGGGCCTCGACCCGGGCCCCGTGCGCCGCGACGGCCGCCGCCGTCTCCTTCAGCACGTCCGCGGTTCTGGCGTCGAGCACCAGATCCCAGCCACGTGCGGCCAGCGCCTCGGCCAGCGCCCGCCCCAGCCCCTTCGACGCACCCGTGATGATCGCAACCGGCATGACAACCGTCCCCTCGTCCGACCCGCCTCCGTCCGGCGGTGATCCCAACGTAGGAACCGGCCCCCCGCCCCCGCCTCGGACGCGGGACGCAAGCCGGAGGGGCCCTTCGTCGTACGCCCGGGCACCCGGTCCCTTCGCCCTAGGCCGCGGTACCGGGGACCTCGGACCTAGGTCTTCCGCCGCAGCCCGTGGCCGTCACAGGACCGATCCGCGCTGTCACACCCCGCCGGTACCGTGAGGGCATGAGTCAAGGCCCCCGGTCCGGCCTCGCCGCGGTGAGTTCCGCGCTGCTGGCCATGAGCAGGCACCTCGAGGTCCGCGACGTCCTCAAGACGATCGTCGCCTCCGCCCGCGAACTGCTGGACGCGCAGTACGCCGCCCTCGGCGTCCCCGACGACCACGGCGGCTTCGCCCAGTTCGTCGTCGACGGCGTCGGCGAGGAGCAGTGGAAGGCCATCGGTCCGCTGCCCCGCCAGCACGGCATCCTGGCGGCGATGCTCCAGGAGGCCCGGCCCCAGCGCCTCGCCGACGTCCGCAAGGACCCGCGCTTCGAGGGCTGGCCGTCCGCCCACCCCGAGATGTCCGACTTCCTGGGCCTGCCCGTCCGGGACGGCGACGAGGTCCTCGGCGCCCTGTTCCTGGCCAACAAGAACTGCGCCAGGCCCCACGGCGGCTGCGGCTTCACCGAGGACGACGAGGAACTGCTCGCGATCCTCGCCCAGCACGCCGCGATAGCCCTCACCAACGCCCGCCTGTACGAGCGCAGCCGTGAACTGACGATCGCCGAGGAACGCTCCCGGCTGGCCCACGAACTGCACGACGCGGTCAGCCAGAAGCTGTTCTCCCTGCGCCTGACGGCCCAGGCCGCCACCGCCCTCGTCGACCGCGACCCCGCGCGCGCGAAGGGCGAACTGCAACAGGTCGCGGCGCTCGCCGCGGAGGCCGCCGACGAACTGCGCGCCGCCGTGGTGGAGTTGCGCCCCGCGGCCCTCGACGAGGACGGCCTCGTCGCCACCCTCCGCACCCACATCCAGGTCCTCGACCGCGCCCATGCCGCGCGCGTGACCTTCACCAGTCAGGGCGTCCGCGCTCTGCCCGCCGCGCAGGAGGAGGCCCTGCTGCGGGTCGCCCAGGAGGCTCTGCACAACGCGCTGCGCCACTCCGGGGCACAGTGCGTCGAGGTGACCCTCGGCAAGCGCGGCCCGGGCACGGTCCTGCGCGTCACGGACGACGGCGGCGGCTTCGACCCGACGACGGTCCGCCGGGCCGGCCGCCACCTAGGGCTGGTGTCGATGCGGGACCGGGCGAGCGGGGTAGGTGGCACGCTCACGGTGGAATCGGCGCCCGGCAAGGGCACCACGATCGAGATGGAGGCTCCCGGTGGCTGACGCAATCAAGGTGCTGCTCGTCGACGACCACCAGGTCGTCCGCCGGGGCCTGCGCACCTTTCTGGAGGTGCAGGACGACATCGAGGTCGTCGGCGAGGCCGCCGACGGCGCCGAAGGAGTCGCTCTCGCCGAGGAGTTGAAACCCGACGTCGTCCTGATGGACGTCAAGATGCCCGGCATGGACGGCGTCGAGGCCCTCCGCAGACTCCGCGACCTGGCCAACCCCGCGCGCGTGCTGATCGTCACCAGCTTCACCGAACAGCGCACGGTGGTCCCGGCCCTGCGCGCGGGTGCCGCCGGATACGTCTACAAGGACGTGGACCCCGACGCCCTCGCCGGCGCCATCCGCTCGGTCCACGCCGGCCACATCCTGCTTCAGCCGGAGGTCGCCGGCGCACTCCTCTCCCAGGACGAGGGCACCTCGGGCCAGGGCAGAGGCGGCGCGCTCACGGAACGCGAGCGCGAGGTGCTCGGCCTGATCGCGGACGGCCGCTCCAACCGCGAGATCGCCCGGGCCCTGGTCCTCTCCGAGAAGACCGTCAAGACACACGTCTCGAACATCCTGATGAAGCTCGACCTCGCGGACCGCACCCAGGCCGCGCTGTGGGCCGTACGCCACGGCGTGACCCGCTGAGCGGAAGGTTAACTTCCGATCCGAGATTCATACCGTCGTGGGAATGTCCCCCGGATGGCGCATCCTTCGTGGCCCGCCGCCGTTCTCCAGTGCGTGCCGCGGCGATTGCCGCGGCAATCGCTAGGAGGGGTCAGAAGTGAAGAACCTGAAGAAGGCAGCGGCCGTGACGATGGTGGCCGGCGGGCTGATGGCCGCGGGTGCCGGCATGGCCTCCGCCACCGACGGCGCCACCGCTCTCGGCGAGGCCAAGGGCTCGCCGGGCGTCGTCTCGGGCAATCTCGTCCAGGCCCCGGTGCACGTCCCGGTCAACGTGGTCGGCAACAGCGTGAACGTCATCGGCGTGCTGAACCCGGCCTTCGGCAACCTGGGTCTCAACCACTGAGGTTCCGCCCGCACCCGCGGTGACCTCCGGCCTCCCTCGGCCCCCACCGAGGGAGGCCGGTCTGTTTGTCGCTCCAATGATCCGAACGAGGTGTCTTTCCGGCGGGCCCCGCATCGTTCCCGATCACTCTCGCGTTGGGCAGTGTCCGACCCGCGGCCGGGTCGGACACGCAAACGCAGGAGGAACGCTTCTCATGAACATCGCCAAGAAGGCTGCTGTGGCCCTCACCGTCGCGGGTATCGCCGCGGGCGCCTCGGCCGGTGCCGCCGTCGCCGACGCGGGTGCGGAAGGCGCGGCCGTGAAGTCGCCGGGCGTCATCTCGGGCAACGTCGTCCAGGTGCCGATCCACATCCCGATCAACCTCTGCGGCAACACGATCAACCTGGTCGGCGTGCTGAACCCGGCGTTCGGCAACACCTGCATCAACGACTGATCTCGCAGCCGCACCACAGAGGGGCCCACGCGTCACGGACGACACGTGGGCCCCTCTGCATGCCGTGACCATTTCAACCCCGCCCGGCAATCCCGCCCGTCCGGAGCTCGGTATGTCGGCACCTTCCACCACCGCCCGGCAATCCAGCCCGTCCGGCGCTTGAGGACAAGGCCCCTTCAGGGCCGAAGGGGGGCCTGGGGGCACAGCCCCCAGAGGCTCACACCAACCCGGGCCACCCGAGCAGCGACGCTCACCGAACCCCCCGCTCCCGCTCCTCCACAACGGAGTTGTACGCGGCGACCTGCGCCCGCCGCCCCGTCCGCTCGACCGGCCGCAATGCCTCCGCACGCACCGCCATCTCCGCGGAGCTGACCGCACCCCCGGGTCCGTTCTCATAGGCGAGGGACACCAGCAGCCCCACCCGCTGCGCCAGCTCCAGCACCCGCACCGCCCGCGGCGGATACCCCGGCGCCAGAACCTCCCGCCCCTGCTCGGCCCGAGCCCGGTACGCGTCGATCGCCGCCTCCGCCACCGGCCCCGATCCCGCCAGGTCCAGTCGCGCCAGCACCGCCGTGGCGTCCCGCAGAGCCTCCGCCAGCTCCCGCTCCGCCTCGCCCAGCGACGGCACATCGGCCGGCGGAGCCTCCCGCACCGGCAGGCAGTGCCACACGACCTCGACATGTACATCACCGTCGGGCCCGGCCTCGTACACCTCCGGCACCAGCCCGTACCCGGCGCCGTGACAGACCACGGCCTCCTCCGCCTCCAGCGCCCGCGTGTTGAACTCCGGCGGCCCGCTCAGCCCCAGCGGATGTCCCGGCGCGGGCAACGCCACCCGCAGCCCGTTCACCCCGAGCGCCCGCAGCCGCCCCAGCGCGAGCGTGAGTCCGACGGGCGCCGACTCACCGGGCAGCCCCTCCACCCGGTGCACGGCGTCCTCGCCGACGATGGCGAGGACGGCGTCGTCCGGCGAGACAATTCCGGCCAACAGGGCATTTCCCCAAGCGGCAAGGCGACCAGAGCGCGGTTCCGAGAGCATGCCTCCACCCTAAGGACCGGACCGATGGATCGGGCCGCCCGACCGGTGGCGTAGATTTTCCCGGAGAGGCCGCGCCCACCCATGCGCGGCGGTCCGAGCCACAGGCGCCCGCGACAACCGACCGGCCACACAGCAAGGGGAGACAACGCGCTCATGAGCGATGTTCTGGAGCTTCAGGACGTATCCGTGGTCCGTGAGGGCCGGGCTCTGGTGGACCAGGTCTCCTGGTCGGTCAAGGAGGGCGAGCGCTGGGTGATCCTCGGTCCCAACGGGGCCGGCAAGACGACCCTTCTGAACATCGCCTCCACCTACCTCTTCCCCAGCGCCGGCACCGTCTCCATCCTCGGCGAGACCCTCGGCAGCCCCGGCACCGACGTCTTCGAGCTGCGCCCCCGTGTCGGCATGGCCGGTATCGCCCTCGCCGACAAGCTCCCCAAGCGCCAGACCGTCCTCCAGACGGTGCTGACCGCCGCGTACGGCATGACGGCCGGCTGGCAGGAGGAGTACGAGGACGTCGACGAGCAGCGCGCCCGCGCCTTCCTCGACCGCCTCGGCATGAGCGACTACCTGGACCGCAAGTTCGGCACGCTCTCCGAGGGCGAGCGCAAGCGCACCCTCATCGCCCGCGCCCTGATGACCGACCCCGAGCTGCTGCTCCTCGACGAGCCCGCGGCCGGCCTGGACCTCGGCGGCCGCGAGGACCTCGTACGACGCCTCGGCCGCCTCGCGCGCGACCCCATCGCCCCCTCGATGATCATGGTGACGCACCACGTCGAGGAGATCGCCCCCGGCTTCACCCATGTCCTCATGATCCGCCAGGGCAAGGTCCTCGCCGCGGGCCCGGTCGAGCTGGAGCTCACCTCCCGCAATCTCTCCCTCTGCTTCGGCCTCCCGCTCGTCGTGGAACAGGTTGGCGACCGCTGGACGGCGCAGGGCCTGCCGATGTCCTGACCGCTCCCTGTGCGCCCTGTCCCCGGCAGGACGTGCGGCCCTACCATGACGGTGTGAACGACATCGACGCGTGGGTGTGGTGGCTCGTCGGCGCGGCAGCGCTCGGAATCCCGCTCGTGGTGACCGCGATGCCCGAGTTCGGCATGTTCGCGGTCGGCGCGGTGGCCGCCGCCGTCGTGGCAGGCCTCGGCTTCGGAGCCGTCGCCCAGGTGCTCGTCTTCATCGTCGTCTCCGTCGCACTGATCGCCGTCGTACGCCCGATCGCGACCCGGCACGCCAAGCAGCGTCCCCAACTCGCCACCGGCATCGACGCGTTGAAGGGCAAACAGGCCGTCGTGCTGGAGCGCGTCGACGGCTCGGGCGGCCGCATCAAACTCGCCGGAGAGATCTGGTCGGCCCGCGCCCTCGACACCGACCGCGCCTACGACGTGGGGCAGGAAGTCGATGTCGTGGACATCGAGGGGGCCACGGCGATCGTCATCTGACCCTGCGCAACTCCCGCACGACGTAAGTGAACAGAACACCTCACGAGCCGCACGACGGTCTGTCACACTCGTCCAGCAAGATCTTCAACAGGCATAAGATCTTCCGAAAGCGCCGAGGCGGAGAAAGGTACGGGGAGCCGCGATGGAACCGGTCATCATCGTCCTGGTCATTCTGGTGGTGTTGGTCTTCATCGCCCTGATCAAGACGATCCAGGTCATCCCGCAGGCGAGTGCCGCGATCGTCGAGCGGTTCGGCCGCTACACGCGGACACTCAACGCGGGCCTCAACATCGTCGTCCCGTTCATAGACACCATCCGCAACCGCATCGACCTGCGCGAACAGGTCGTGCCGTTCCCGCCGCAGCCGGTGATCACCCAGGACAACCTGGTCGTGAACATCGACACCGTCATCTACTACCAGGTGACCGACGCCCGGGCCGCGACCTACGAGGTCGCCAGCTACATCCAGGCGATCGAGCAGCTCACCGTCACCACGCTCCGCAACATCATCGGCGGCATGGACCTCGAGCGGACCCTGACCTCCCGCGAGGAGATCAACGCGGCGCTGCGCGGAGTCCTCGACGAGGCGACCGGCAAGTGGGGCATCCGCGTCAACCGCGTGGAACTGAAGGCCATCGAGCCCCCGACCTCCATCCAGGACTCGATGGAGAAGCAGATGCGCGCCGACCGTGACAAGCGTGCCGCGATCCTCACCGCCGAAGGCACGCGCCAGGCCGCCATCCTCACCGCCGAGGGCGAGAAGCAGTCCCAGATCCTGCGCGCCGAGGGTGAGGCCAAGGCAGCGGCGCTGCGCGCCGAGGGCGAGGCCCAGGCCGTGCGTACGGTCTTCGAGGCCATCCACGCCGGCGACCCGGACCAGAAGCTCCTCTCCTACCAGTACCTCCAGATGCTCCCGAAGATCGCCGAAGGCGACGCCAACAAGCTCTGGATCGTCCCCAGCGAAATCGGCGACGCCCTCAAGGGGTTGTCCGGCGCCATGGGCAACTTCGGCAACTTCGGCGGCAATTCGGGCGGCAACAACTCCGGCAACGGCGGCGGCTCGGAACGCCGCGAGAAGCCGTCGATCGACTGACCCACGGACACACGACCGGGGCCCACCTTCCGAGCGAAGGCGGGCCCCGGTCACATCCGGATACGGGCTACGCCGCGTCCATGGTCAGCCACTCCGGCAGCGCGGCCAGGTCGTCCTGCCCCAGAGCCAGCAGCATCGCGTCCGCCGGCGTCGGCTCGAACGGCTGCCGCAGCAACGGCATCTCCGCCTGCTCCGGAGTCCGGTCCGCTTTGCGGTGATTGTCCTCCGCGCACGAGGCGACGGTGTTCAGCCACACGTCCTGACCCCCCTGCGCCCGCGGCACCACGTGGTCCACGGTCGTCGCCCGGCGACCGCAGTACGCGCACCGGTGCCGGTCCCTTATCAGCACACCCCGCCTCGACCACGGAGCTTGTCTTCGGAAGGGCACCCGTACGTACCTGCACAGCCTGATCACACGAGGCGCCGGGATGTCGACCTCGGCTCCGCGCATCCGCAGTTCGGGGTGGGCCTGCTCGACGACGGCCTTGTCCTGAAGCACCAGAACGACGGCTCGGTTCAACGTCACCGTCGACAGCGGCTCGAAGCTCGCGTTCAGTACCAGCGTGTCCCGCATACCAGCCCACCTCCTGTGTGCACCGGCCCACCCCCTGGCGGGCTGGGATCAACTCTGGCCGGGCACGCCGAGATGGACAACGCAATATCTGCTGCTCCACGGGAGGTGACCCCCGCGACCCCCGGCAACAAAAATGCCCGCCTCTGATCACTTCCAAGACCAGAGGCGGGCAAACGTTCAATGAACGATGAGCTGACTCATCACTCCGCGGGAACCTCGTACTCACCGATCAGCTGGGCGCGGCCGATCGCGTGGAACCGCAGGTTGAAGCCCACGGCGGCGGGCGAGGCATCGGCATCCGGGCCGAGCTTCTCCTGGTCCACCGCGTACACCGTGAAGACGTACCGGTGCGGCCCGTCCCCAGGCGGCGGGGCGGCCCCGCCGAACTCCTTGCTGCCGTAGTCGTTGCGCGCGTGTACGGCGCCCTCGGGCAGCCCCTCGAACTTGCCGCCGCCCGCACCCGCCGGCAGCTCGGTCACCGAGGCCGGGATGTCGAACAGGACCCAGTGCCAGAATCCGCTGCCCGTCGGCGCATCGGGGTCGTAGCAGGTCACGGCGAAACTCTTGGCCCCGGACGGGAAACCCTCCCACCGCAGCTGGGGCGAGGTGTTCCCCGCCGCATGGACCTGGGCGTCCTTGAGCGTCGCCCCCTCCTCGACATCCTCGCTCGTGACCGTGAACGACGGAACCGGCGGATGGAAATCGTGGGGCAGCGGCCGCCTCTTCGGCTCGGTCACTTCGACACCTCCTGATCGATCGGCAAGCACTCCCTTCGGAGCCTACGACCTCCGCACCCCGCGCGGACGCACAGAGGGCCCGGAACGCCGTACGGCACTCCGGGCCCTCTCTGTGTGTCAGAACCAGTTGCGCTTGCTGCCGACCTCGGACAGCCACTGGTTGAGGTACGCCGTCCAGTCGGTTCCCTGGTAGTCGTGCAGACCCACCTGGAACGAGCGGAAGGTGTCACTGCCCTCGCTGAACAGCCCCGGCTTCTTGTCCATCTCCAGCACGACGTCCATCGTGTGCTCGTCGGCCACGAAGCTCAGCTCGACCTGGTTCAGCCCCCGGTACTGCGACGGCGGGAAGAACTCGATCTCCTGGTAGAACGGCAGCTTCTGCCGCGTACCGCGGATGTGCCCGCGCTCCAGGTCCGCGTTCTTGAAGCGGAAGCCCAGCTGGATGAAGGCGTCCAGGATCGCCTTCTGCGCCGGCAGCGGGTGCACGTTGATCGGGTCCAGGTCACCGGAGTCCACGGCGCGGGCGATCTCCAGCTCGGTGGTCACACCGATGTTCATGCCGCGCAGCGTCTGACCGTCGATCGTCGTGACCGGCGTCTCCCACGGGATCTCGAGCCCGAACGGCACCGCGTGCACGGCACCGGCCTGGAGCTCGAAGGCACCCCCGAGCCGCAGCTTCGTGAACTCGATGTCCTGCTTGTACTCCTGGTCGCCGTTCTCGACCTCGACCTTGGCCTGAAGCCCGACCGAGAGCCCCTCGATCTGCTGGTTGACGGACCCGCCCTGGATCCGCACCTCACCCTGCACGACACCGCCCGGAACGACGTTGACCTCGGTCAGCACCGTCTCGACCGAAGCCCCGCCGGCCCCCAGACTCGCGAGCAGCTTCTTGAACGCCATGTCTCTCCCTCTACGACCTTCTTCTTACGGGATCCCTCGACCCCTACATACGCGATCCCGGCGCGGCCGGTTCCGTGCCCCACACCCTGGCAAGGCGGATGCCCGCTGACCACCCCGACGCACCCACGCGTCTGCACTACGCTCGGAGAGCATGATCGCGACCCCCGACCGTACGCCCCTCCCCAGGACCTTCTTCGACCGCCCTGTCCTGGAGGTGGCCCAGGATCTGCTCGGCCGTCACCTCGTCCGTACGACCCCCGACGGTCCGATCACCCTGCGCCTCACGGAGGTCGAGGCCTACGACGGCCCGAACGACCCGGGCTCCCACGCCTATCGCGGCCCCACGGCCCGCAACGGCGTGATGTTCGGTCCCCCCGGACATGTGTACGTCTACTTCACCTACGGCATGTGGCACTGCATGAACCTCGTCTGCGGTCCGGACGGCACGGCCGGCGCCGTCCTGCTCCGCGCCGGCGAGATCGTCGAGGGCGCCGAGTCGGCCCGCAAACGTCGACTCTCGGCCCGAAATGACAAGGAACTGGCCAAAGGCCCTGCCCGCCTGGCCACCGCCCTGGACGTGGACCGAGCCCTCGACGGCACGGACGCCTGCGCCCCGGGGGACACCCCCCTGAGGATCCTGACCGGTACCCCGGTCACCTCCGACCAGGTACGCAGCGGCCCGCGCACCGGAGTGTCCGGCGATGGAGCGGTCCACCCCTGGCGGTACTGGGTCGCCGACGACCCGACGGTGAGCCCTTACCGGGCCCATGTCCCCAGGCGCCGACGAAGTTGACTCGCTGTTGGCCGGAGCGTAACGTAGCCCGAGCCGCTTGACCCGGGTACGGCATTCGCCGGCAGTCGGAAGCGGCCAACCCACTACCTACGACGCCCCTCAGCGGGAGCGAATTCGGCATGTCCGCATGCCCGAATTCAAACCCGGCGGAACTCGATTATGAGTTGCGGAGGGAATCGGCTAACGTAGTGAATGTCGAAAGGCCGACAGGCGAAAGCCCAAAGCCCAAGACAATCCCCTCGACAGGGAATCGGATCAAGAAAAGGACCTGATAAAGTCGGAAACGCAAGACCGAAGGGAAGCGCCCGGAGGAAAGCTTGAGAGAGTCTCTCGGGTGAGTACAAAGGAAGCGTCCGTTCCTTGAGAACTCAACAGCGTGCCAAAAATCAACGCCAGATATGTTGATACCCCGTCCCCGGCAGTGATAGCCGAGGATGAGGTTCCTTTGAAACAAAACACAGCGAGGACGCTGTGAACGGCCGGGCTTATTCCGCCTGGCTGTTCCGCTCTCGTGGTGTCGACCGGATTACCGGTAAACATTCACGGAGAGTTTGATCCTGGCTCAGGACGAACGCTGGCGGCGTGCTTAACACATGCAAGTCGAACGATGAACCACTTCGGTGGGGATTAGTGGCGAACGGGTGAGTAACACGTGGGCAATCTGCCCTTCACTCTGGGACAAGCCCTGGAAACGGGGTCTAATACCGGATAATACTTCCACTCGCATGGGTGGGGGTTAAAAGCTCCGGCGGTGAAGGATGAGCCCGCGGCCTATCAGCTTGTTGGTGAGGTAATGGCTCACCAAGGCGACGACGGGTAGCCGGCCTGAGAGGGCGACCGGCCACACTGGGACTGAGACACGGCCCAGACTCCTACGGGAGGCAGCAGTGGGGAATATTGCACAATGGGCGAAAGCCTGATGCAGCGACGCCGCGTGAGGGATGACGGCCTTCGGGTTGTAAACCTCTTTCAGCAGGGAAGAAGCGAAAGTGACGGTACCTGCAGAAGAAGCGCCGGCTAACTACGTGCCAGCAGCCGCGGTAATACGTAGGGCGCAAGCGTTGTCCGGAATTATTGGGCGTAAAGAGCTCGTAGGCGGTCTGTCACGTCGGATGTGAAAGCCCGGGGCTTAACCCCGGGTCTGCATTCGATACGGGCAGACTAGAGTGTGGTAGGGGAGATCGGAATTCCTGGTGTAGCGGTGAAATGCGCAGATATCAGGAGGAACACCGGTGGCGAAGGCGGATCTCTGGGCCATTACTGACGCTGAGGAGCGAAAGCGTGGGGAGCGAACAGGATTAGATACCCTGGTAGTCCACGCCGTAAACGGTGGGAACTAGGTGTTGGCGACATTCCACGTCGTCGGTGCCGCAGCTAACGCATTAAGTTCCCCGCCTGGGGAGTACGGCCGCAAGGCTAAAACTCAAAGGAATTGACGGGGGCCCGCACAAGCAGCGGAGCATGTGGCTTAATTCGACGCAACGCGAAGAACCTTACCAAGGCTTGACATACACCGGAAACGTCTGGAGACAGGCGCCCCCTTGTGGTCGGTGTACAGGTGGTGCATGGCTGTCGTCAGCTCGTGTCGTGAGATGTTGGGTTAAGTCCCGCAACGAGCGCAACCCTTGTTCTGTGTTGCCAGCATGCCCTTCGGGGTGATGGGGACTCACAGGAGACTGCCGGGGTCAACTCGGAGGAAGGTGGGGACGACGTCAAGTCATCATGCCCCTTATGTCTTGGGCTGCACACGTGCTACAATGGCCGGTACAAAGAGCTGCGAAACCGTGAGGTGGAGCGAATCTCAAAAAGCCGGTCTCAGTTCGGATTGGGGTCTGCAACTCGACCCCATGAAGTCGGAGTTGCTAGTAATCGCAGATCAGCATTGCTGCGGTGAATACGTTCCCGGGCCTTGTACACACCGCCCGTCACGTCACGAAAGTCGGTAACACCCGAAGCCGGTGGCCCAACCCCTTGTGGGAGGGAGCTGTCGAAGGTGGGACTGGCGATTGGGACGAAGTCGTAACAAGGTAGCCGTACCGGAAGGTGCGGCTGGATCACCTCCTTTCTAAGGAGCACTTCTAAGCCTGTCCCTTCGGGGGCCGGTTCAGAGGCCAGTACATCGGCGTACGTCCGATGCTGGTTGCTCATGGGTGGAACGTTGATTATTCGGCATTCTCAGTCATCTCGGGCTGCAAGTACTGTTCTTCGGAGCGTGGAAAGCTGATCACGAGTGGCGAGGGTGCCGGGCACGCTGTTGGGTATCTGAGGGTATGGCCGTATGGCTGCCTTCAGTGCCGGCCCCAGTGCACTCGGATCCGTTAAGGGTTCGGGGTGATGGGTGGCTGGTCGTTGTTTGAGAACTGCACAGTGGACGCGAGCATCTGTGGCCAAGTTTTTAAGGGCGCACGGTGGATGCCTTGGCACCAGGAACCGATGAAGGACGTGGGAGGCCACGATAGTCCCCGGGGAGTCGTCAACCAGGCTTTGATCCGGGGGTTTCCGAATGGGGAAACCCGGCAGTCGTCATGGGCTGTCACCCGCTGCTGAACACATAGGCAGTGTGGAGGGAACGCGGGGAAGTGAAACATCTCAGTACCCGCAGGAAGAGAAAACAACCGTGATTCCGGGAGTAGTGGCGAGCGAAACCGGATGAGGCCAAACCGTATACGTGTGAGACCCGGCAGGGGTTGCGTGTACGGGGTTGTGGGATCTCTCTTTCACAGTCTGCCGGCTGTGAGACGAGTCAGAAACCGTTGATGTAGGCGAAGGACATGCGAAAGGTCCGGCGTAGAGGGTAAGACCCCCGTAGTCGAAACGTCAACGGCTCGTTTGAGAGACACCCAAGTAGCACGGGGCCCGAGAAATCCCGTGTGAATCTGGCGGGACCACCCGCTAAGCCTAAATATTCCCTGGTGACCGATAGCGGATAGTACCGTGAGGGAATGGTGAAAAGTACCGCGGGAGCGGAGTGAAATAGTACCTGAAACCGTGTGCCTACAAGCCGTGGGAGCGTCGCGCATTGAGTTTACTCAATGCGTCGTGACTGCGTGCCTTTTGAAGAATGAGCCTGCGAGTTTGCGGTGTGTTGCGAGGTTAACCCGAGTGGGGAAGCCGTAGCGAAAGCGAGTCCGAATAGGGCGTTTCAGTAGCACGCTCAAGACCCGAAGCGGAGTGATCTAGCCATGGGCAGGTTGAAGCGGAGGTAAGACTTCGTGGAGGACCGAACCCACCAGGGTTGAAAACCTGGGGGATGACCTGTGGTTAGGGGTGAAAGGCCAATCAAACTCCGTGATAGCTGGTTCTCCCCGAAATGCATTTAGGTGCAGCGTCGTGTGTTTCTTGCCGGAGGTAGAGCACTGGATAGGCGATGGGCCCTACCGGGTTACTGACCTTAGCCAAACTCCGAATGCCGGTAAGTGAGAGCGCGGCAGTGAGACTGTGGGGGATAAGCTCCATGGTCGAGAGGGAAACAGCCCAGAGCATCGACTAAGGCCCCTAAGCGTACGCTAAGTGGGAAAGGATGTGGAGTCGCACAGACAACCAGGAGGTTGGCTTAGAAGCAGCCACCCTTGAAAGAGTGCGTAATAGCTCACTGGTCTAGTGATTCCGCGCCGACAATGTAGCGGGGCTCAAGCGTACCGCCGAAGTCGTGTCATTGCAGCTATAGGGCCAACGCCCGCTGTGATGGGTAGGGGAGCGTCGTGTGCCGGGTGAAGCAGCCGCGGAAGCGAGTTGTGGACGGTTCACGAGTGAGAATGCAGGCATGAGTAGCGATACACACGTGAGAAACGTGTGCGCCGATTGACTAAGGGTTCCTGGGTCAAGCTGATCTGCCCAGGGTAAGTCGGGACCTAAGGCGAGGCCGACAGGCGTAGTCGATGGATAACCGGTTGATATTCCGGTACCCGCTGTGAAGCGTCAAACATCGAACCAGGCGATGCTAAGTCCGTGAAGCCGTTCCGGACCCTTCGGGGAAAGGAAAGTGGTGGAGCCGACGAACCAGACTTGCAGTAGGTGAGTGATGGGGTGACGCAGGAAGGTAGTCCATCCCGGGCGGTGGTTGTCCCGGGGTAAGGGTGTAGGACGAACGGTAGGCAAATCCGCCGTTCACATAGTCTGAGACCTGATGCCGAGCCGATTGTGGCGAAGTGGATGATCCTATGCTGTCGAGAAAAGCCTCTAGCGAGTTTCATGGCGGCCCGTACCCTAAACCGACTCAGGTGGTCAGGTAGAGAATACCGAGGCGTTCGGGTGAACTATGGTTAAGGAACTCGGCAAAATGCCCCCGTAACTTCGGGAGAAGGGGGGCCACGTCTGGTGAGAGCACTTGCTGCTCGAGCTGGGGGTGGCCGCAGAGACCAGCGAGAAGCGACTGTTTACTAAAAACACAGGTCCGTGCGAAGCCGTAAGGCGATGTATACGGACTGACGCCTGCCCGGTGCTGGAACGTTAAGGGGACCGGTTAGTCACTCTTCGGGGTGGCGAAGCTGAGAACTTAAGCGCCAGTAAACGGCGGTGGTAACTATAACCATCCTAAGGTAGCGAAATTCCTTGTCGGGTAAGTTCCGACCTGCACGAATGGCGTAACGACTTCTCGACTGTCTCAACCATAGGCCCGGTGAAATTGCACTACGAGTAAAGATGCTCGTTTCGCGCAGCAGGACGGAAAGACCCCGGGACCTTTACTACAGTTTGATATTGGTGTTCGGTTCGGCTTGTGTAGGATAGGTGGGAGACTTTGAAACGTGGACGCCAGTTCACGGTGAGTCGCCGTTGAAATACCACTCTGGTCGTGCTGGATGTCTAACCTGGGTCCGTGATCCGGATCAGGGACAGTGTCTGATGGGTAGTTTAACTGGGGCGGTTGCCTCCTAAAGAGTAACGGAGGCGCCCAAAGGTTCCCTCAGCCTGGTTGGCAATCAGGTGTTGAGTGTAAGTGCACAAGGGAGCTTGACTGTGAGACCGACGGGTCGAGCAGGGACGAAAGTCGGGACTAGTGATCCGGCGGTGGCTTGTGGAAGCGCCGTCGCTCAACGGATAAAAGGTACCCCGGGGATAACAGGCTGATCTTCCCCAAGAGTCCATATCGACGGGATGGTTTGGCACCTCGATGTCGGCTCGTCGCATCCTGGGGCTGGAGTCGGTCCCAAGGGTTGGGCTGTTCGCCCATTAAAGCGGTACGCGAGCTGGGTTTAGAACGTCGTGAGACAGTTCGGTCCCTATCCGCTGCGCGCGCAGGAATATTGAGAAGGGCTGTCCCTAGTACGAGAGGACCGGGACGGACGAACCTCTGGTGTGCCAGTTGTTCTGCCAAGGGCATGGCTGGTTGGCTACGTTCGGGAGGGATAACCGCTGAAAGCATCTAAGCGGGAAGCCTGCTTCGAGATGAGTATTCCCACCCCCTTGAGGGGTTAAGGCTCCCAGTAGACGACTGGGTTGATAGGCCGGATGTGGAAGCCCAGTAATGGGTGAAGCTGACTGGTACTAATAGGCCGAGGGCTTGTCCTCAGTTGCTCGCGTCCACTGTGTTAGTTCTGAGGCAACGACTGTTGCCGGCTAGAGCTGAAAACAAGTAAAAAGTGTGCTTGTTCGCTCGAAACCATTAGGGTTTCGGTGGTCATAGCGTAAGGGAAACGCCCGGTTACATTCCGAACCCGGAAGCTAAGCCTTACAGCGCCGATGGTACTGCAGGGGGGACCCTGTGGGAGAGTAGGACACCGCCGAACAATCTTTGGAAGGACCCCTGGTCCCAGCGTTCAGCTGGGGACCAGGGGTCCTTTTTGTTTTTCTGTAGCGCGCCGGGTACCCGGGTGCGCGAGAATGTTTGCGGTACCGAAGACAGGAGTCACCGATGTCCACCAACTCTCCCGACGATCGACCGGAGCGCGACCAGCGGCGACGGGACAGTAGTGGGGACCGTGACAACCGTGGCGGCGACCGCGGTGACCGTGGCGGCTTCCGTCGAGACAACGACCGTGGTGGTGCGGGCCGGCGCGACGACCGTCGTGACGACCGTGGGCCGCGCCGTGATGATCGTGGTGAGCGTCCTCCCTTCCGTCGTGACGACCGGCGTGATGACCGCCGGGATGACCGGGGTTCGCGTCCGGCGTTCCAGCGTGACGATCGCGGTGACCGTGGCCCGCGCCGCGACGACCGTGGTGAGCGTCCTCCCTTCCGTCGTGACGACCGGCGTGATGACCGCCGGGATGACCGGGGTTCGCGTCCGGCGTTCCAGCGTGATGACCGCGGTGACCGTGGCCCGCGCCGCGACGACCGTGGCGAGCGTCCCCCCTTCCGTCGTGACGACCGGCGTGATGACCGCCGGGATGACCGGGGTTCGCGTCCGGCGTTCCAGCGTGATGACCGCGGTGACCGTGGCCCGCGCCGCGACGACCGTGGCGAGCGTCCCCCCTTCCGTCGCGATGACCGACGCGATGACCGGCGTGATGACCGGCGTGATGACCGCCGTGACGATCGAGGTTCGCGTCCCGCGTTCCAGCGTGATGACCGTGGGCCGCGCCGCGACGACCGTGGTGAGCGTCCCCCCTTCCGTCGTGACGACCGACGCGATGACCGGCGTGACGACCGGGGTTCGCGTCCGGCGTTCCAGCGTGATGACCGCGGTGACCGTGGGCCGCGCCGCGACGACCGTGGTGAGCGTCCCCCCTTCCGTCGTGACGACCGGCGTGATGACCGCCGGGATGACCGGGGTTCGCGTCCGGCGTTCCAGCGTGATGACCGCGGTGACCGTGGCCCGCGCCGCGACGACCGTGGCGAGCGTCCCCCCTTCCGTCGTGACGACCGACGCGATGACCGGGGTTCGCGTCCGGCGTTCCAGCGTGATGACCGCGGTGACCGTGGGCCGCGCCGCGACGACCGTGGTGAGCGTCCCCCCTTCCGTCGCGATGACCGGCGTGATGACCGTCGGGACGACCGTGGGGATCGCCCCGCCTTCCGGCGGGACGACAACCGTGGTGGTGGCTACGACCGGGGTGACCGTGGGCCGCGTCGGGACGACCGTGGTGGACGGCCCGGTGGGTCCGGAGGTGGGTTCCGGGGCCGTGACGGGCGGGACGACCGTCGGGACGACCGGCGTGGCGGCGGGCCTCGTTTCCGCGACGAGCGGGACCGGGACCGTGAGCCGATCAAGCGGCTGCCGATCCCGGAGGACGTCACCGGCGACGAGATCGACAAGGACGTACGGCAGGAGCTCCAGAGCCTGCCCAAGACGCTCGCCGAGGATGTCGCCAAGAACCTCGTGATGGTCGCCCGGCTGATCGACGAGGACCCCGAGGGTGCCTACGGGTACTCCAAGGTGGCTCTGCGGCTCGCTTCGCGTGTCGCCGCCGTGCGGGAGGCCGGCGGGTTCGCCGCGTACGCCACCCAGAGGTACAGCGAGGCGCTCGCCGAGTTCCGGGCCGCGCGGCGGATGAGCGGCGGTGTCGAGCTGTGGCCCGTCATGGCCGACTGTGAGCGTGGGCTCGGGCGGCCGGAGAAGGCGCTCGACATGGCCGGTGCTCCCGAGGTGAACAAGCTCGACAAGGCCGGCCAGGTGGAGATGCGGCTCGTCGCGGCGGGTGCCCGGCGTGACTTGGGGCAGCTGGATGCGGCCATCGTGACGTTGCAGAGCCCCGAGCTCGCTGCCGGCTCCGTCCAGCCGTGGACCGCGCGGCTGAGGTACGCGTACGCCGACGCGCTGCTCGCCGCCGGGCGTGAGGGCGAGGCACGGGAGTGGTTCGCGAAGGCCCTCGAGGCCGACCGGGACGGCAGCACGGACGCCTCCGACCGGCTCGCCGAGATGGACGGGGTGGACTTCGTCGACGCCCTGGACGAGGACGAGGACGAGGTCGACACCGAGACCGAGACTGAGATCGACGAGACTGTCGTCGAGCAGGCGGCGGAAGCGGAAGAGGCCGAGGACTCGGTCGAGGGTCAGGTCGGTCGTGACGAGGCCGAGCACGTTGTCGTCGACCGTGACGAGGACTGACGCAGGCCGGTAGCAGCGGCGAGGGGCGGGATCCGGTGTCCACCGGGTCCCGCCCCTTCGTGCGTTCGGGGGTGCGGTGCGTTCAGAGGTCGAGCGCGCGCAGGACCAGGCCCGATGCGGGTTTCGGGCCGAACGATGTCGACTTGCGGGGCATCGTGACGCCCTGCCGGGCGAGATCGCGGACGACCTCCTCGCGGACGGGGTGCAGGAGGACCGCCGTACCGCCGTCGCGTTCCGCCTTGCGTACCGTCGCGGCGGTGTCGTGGATGTAGGCGATGCGGGTGGGGTCGTCCTCGGGGATGTGCCAGATGTGGTCGAGGAGCGTGGCGTGCAGGACCGTGGCGTCCAGGGTGCGCCAGGCCTCGGGGAAGTCGGCGGGGATCGTGCGGTCGAGGAGTGCCGGGTCCGGTCGGTCGACGAGGTGGAAGGCGCCGTCGCCCGCCAGCAGGAACCCGTTGCCCGCGCAGACCGCGTCCGCGAGGGCGTCGAGGGCCTCCGCGAGCGGGACGTCCAGGCGCTGGACGCGGAAGCGGCCGTCGAGCGCGGCCAGGGCGTCGGCGACCGGAAAGCCGTGCAGCAGGCGGTGGATGGCGCGGACGCGCAACGGGAAGCGGGCGGTGTCGACCAGGAGGACCAAACCGTGGTCCCAGGGGCTGGGGGAGGGGTGCTCCGCGCGTAGACGCAGGTAGGTCGCCCAGCGGTGGTGTCCGTCGGCGATGAGGGCCTGGTGGTGGGCCAGGTCCGTGAGGACGCGGGCCGTCTCGGCGGGGTCGGTGATCGCCCAGAGGCGGTGGCTGTAGCCGTCCTCGGTGGTGGTGGAGAGAAGCGGGGGCCGCTCCGCCGCGCGGTCCACGATCTCGGCGGCGGTGCCGTTGCCGCGGTAGGTGAGGAGGAGGGGCTCGAGGTTGGCGTGCGTGGCGCGCATCAGGGCCGCGCGGTCCGCGACGATGTGCGGCATGACGTCCTCGTGAGGGAGGACGATTCCCTCCGAGGGCTCCGAGACCCGCAGGGTGCCGATCAGCCCGCGCTGGAGCATGCCGTCCGCGTGGCGCTGCTCGTAGACGTACAGGGCGGGCTCGGGGTCCGCGGTCAGGACGCCCTCGGCCAGCCAGCCGCGCAGGGTGTCGGCGGCCTGTTCGTTGCGGGCGGCGGGAGTGGTGGCCTGGGGCAGGATCAGGCGGACGATGTTGTACGGGTCCGCGTCCTGGAGGTGGTGCAGGCCGTCGGGGCGGACCACGACGTCGTACGGCGGGGAGGTGACGGCGGCGAGACTGCCGACCCGGTCGGGGTCGTAGCGCAGGCCTCGGAACGGGGTGAGTTCCAGGCCTCGGGGCGCCGTTGCTTCCGAGTGACCTGCTGAGTTCATCCCGGCATCGTACGTCTGTCGGTGGCATGCGGGATGATCGGGGGAAAGCGGAGCGAACGAGGAGCGATGTGGAATGAGCCGGAGCGTCAGGACGAGGCCCGAGGGCAGTGGGCAGGCCCTGAGCGAGGCGTACGACACGGCGCTGCTCGACCTGGACGGGGTGGTGTACGCGGGGGGCAACGCCATCGCGTACGCCGTCGAGTCGCTGGCCACCGCGCGTGCGGGCGGGATACATCTCGCGTACGTCACCAACAACGCGCTGCGGACGCCGGACGCGGTGGCCGGGCATCTGACGGAGCTGGGGATACCGACCGGCGCCGACGACGTCATCACCTCGGCGCAGGCCGTCGCGCGGCTGATCAGTGAGCAGGTGCCGGCCGGCGCGCGGGTGCTGGTGATCGGCGGGGAGGGGCTGCGGGTCGCGCTGCGCGAACGCGGGCTCGAGCCGGTGGAGTCGGCGGACGACGATCCGGCGGCCGTGGTGCAGGGGTTCGGCGGGCCCGATCTGCCGTGGGGGCGGTTCGCGGAGGCTTCGTACGCCGTCGCGCGCGGGGTGCCGTGGTTCGCGTCCAACACCGACCTGACGATCCCCAGCGGGCGTGGCATCGCGCCGGGCAACGGCGCGGCGGTGCAGGTCGTGCGGATCGCCACCGGTGCCGAGCCGCAGGTCGCGGGCAAGCCGTTGCCCCCCATGCACCGGGAGACGATCCTGCGGACCGGCGCCGAGCGGCCGTTGGTCGTCGGGGACCGGCTGGACACGGACATCGAGGGGGCGTTCAACGGCGAGGTCGATTCGCTGCTCGTCCTCACCGGCGTCACCGACGGGGCGCAGCTGCTCGCCGCGCCGCCGCAGCACCGGCCGACGTATGTCGACGCCGATCTGCGGGGGATGCTCACCGGTCAGCCCGAGGTCGCCGTGGACGGCGACGGCTTCCGCTGCGGTGGCTGGACGGCGAGCGCGGGTGCCGAGAGCCTGGAGCTGGCGGGGGACGGCGAAGCCCTGGACGGGCTGCGGGCGTTGTGCGCGGCGGCCTGGACGGCGGCCGGTGAGGGGACGTGCGAGCTGGACGGAGGGAAGGCGCTGGCGCGGCTGGGGTTGTGAACCGCCGGGCCGGAAGAGGAGCGGGTGGTGGGGCCGCGAAGCGGTGATGCTGTGAACCCTGGCGCGGGCGTGACCAGGGATCGAGGCGTGTTGGCAGGGTAGGCTAACCTAACTGCGTGTTGGTCGACAGTGTTCCCGAACAGCGCGCGGAGACCGCCCCCGCGCCTCCAAAACGGCGGGCGATACGTTCCGTCGGATTGCTCGCCGCCCTGGCGCTCCTGCTGCTGGTGGCGATGGCGAGCATCGCCGTAGGGGCCAAGGAGCTGTCCGTGGCGCAGGTGCTGCACGGGCTGTTCGAGGGCTCGGGGACCTACGCGGACGTCGTGGTCGACGAGCGGTTGTCGCGGACCGTGCTGGGGCTGCTCGTCGGGGCCGCGCTCGGGCTCTCCGGTGCCGTGCTCCAAGCGCTGACGCGCAATCCGCTGGCCGACCCCGGGCTGCTCGGTATCAACGCGGGCGCCTCGGCGGCCGTCGTCACCGCCATCACGTACTTCGGTGTCACGAGCCTGACCGGCTATGTGTGGTTCGCCTTCTTCGGGGCGGCCGCCGTCGGTGCGCTGGTCTGGTTCCTCGGCGGGAGCCGGGGAGCCACGCCGGTGCGGCTCGCGCTCGCCGGCACGGCGATCAGTGCCGCGCTCTACGGCTATCTCCAGGCCGTGATGATCATGGATGACGCGGCGCTCGCCAGGATGCGGTTCTGGACGGTCGGTTCGCTGTCCACGGCGACCGACGAGACCATCCGGCAGGTGCTGCCCTTCCTGGTCGTCGGCACCCTTCTCGCGTTCGTCCTCGCCCGGCCGCTGAACGCCGTGGCGATGGGCGACGACACCGCCAAGGCGCTCGGCGCCGACCTCAACCGCACGCGGGCGCTGTCGATGCTGGCCGCGACCGTGCTGTGCGGTGCCGCGACCGCCGCCTGCGGGCCGATCGTCTTCGTCGGGCTGATGGTCCCGCACGTCGTCCGCTCGTTCACCGGCCCCGATCTGCGCTGGATCATGCCGTACGCGGCCGTCCTGTCCCCGGTGCTGCTGCTGGGCTCCGATGTCATCGGCCGGGTCGTGGCCCGGCCCTCGGAGGTCCAGGTCGGCATCATCACCGCGATCATCGGCGGGCCGGTCTTCATCTTTCTCGTACGACGGCGGAGGACGGCCCAGCTGTGAAGACCGCGCAGAAGATCACCCACGGCCGCCCTCGGGCGCTGCGCACCCCGGGTGGGTTCTCCGTCCGGCTGGAGCCGCGGGCGCTGATCGTCGTCGCCGCGCTGGTGGTGGCCGCGCTCGCCGCGAGCGTGGTGCTGATCGGCACCGGCGACTTCCCGATCCCGGCCGCGGACGTCGTGAAGACGCTGCTCGGCGACGGCAACGCCGGTCAGGAGTTCATCGTCAACGAGCTGCGGCTGCCGCGGGTCCTGGTGGGCCTGCTCGTCGGGGCCTCGCTGGGGCTCGGCGGTGCGCTCTTCCAGGCCGTGGCGCGCAACCCGCTGGGCAGCCCCGACGTGCTGGGGCTCGGGCAGGGCGCGACGGCCGGCGCGCTCGTGATGATCGTGCTGTTCTCCGGGAGCGCCGCCCAGGTGACCGTCGGCGCGCTGGTGGGCGGCCTGGTGACCGGAGCCCTCATCTACCTGCTGGCATGGAAGCGGGGCGTCCACGGGTACCGGCTGGTGCTCGTCGGCATCGGCCTCTCGGCGATCGCGACGGCGGTCAACGGCTATCTGATGACCAAGGCCGACTTCGTCGACGCGGCCCGCGCGGTCGTGTGGATGACCGGCACCCTCGACGGCCGTGACTGGAAGCAGGTCTGGCCACTGCTCGTACTGGCCTGCGTGCTCGTGCCGCTCGTGCTCGCCAACGCGCGCGGGCTGCGGATGATGGAGATGGGCGACGACGTCTCCCACGCGCTGGGGGTGCGGGTGGAGCGCGTCCGGCTGGTGCTGATGGTCTCCGCCGTGCTGCTCACCGCGGCCGCCACCGCCGCCGCGGGGCCCGTCAGCTTCGTGGCGCTCACCGCGCCGCAGCTCGCCCGGCGCCTGACCCGCTCGCCCGGGCCCAACCTCGTGCCGTCCCTGTGCATGGGCGCCGCCCTGCTGGTCATCGCCGACTGGGCCTCGCAGCGGCTCTTCGGTGACGGACAGCTGCCCGTGGGCGTGGTCACCGGTGTGCTGGGCGGGGTGTACCTGCTGTGGCTCCTCGTCACCGAGCGCAGGGCGGGCCGGATATGAGCGCCGCGGTCGACGACAACGGCCGCCCGGCCGACCGGAACAACCCAAGGAGCACCGTGAACCGCCTGTCCGCCGAGAACGTCACCCTCGCCTATGACCAGCGGGTCATCGCCGAACAGTTGTCGGTGGAGATACCGGACAACTCCTTCACGGTGATCGTCGGCCCGAACGCCTGCGGCAAGTCGACGCTGCTGCGGGCGCTGTCGCGGATGCTGAAGCCGAGTCGGGGCCGGGTGCTGCTCGACGGGCAGGTCATCCAGTCGATGCCCGCGAAGAAGGTCGCGCGGACGCTGGGGCTGCTGCCGCAGTCGTCGATCGCGCCCGACGGGATCACCGTCGCCGACCTCGTGGGCCGCGGCCGCTACCCGCACCAGGGCATCCTGCGCCAGTGGTCGGCCGAGGACGAGCGGATCGTGCAGGAGTCCATGGTGCAGACCGGGGTGGCCGAGCTCGCCGACCGCTATGTCGACGAGCTGTCCGGCGGTCAGCGCCAGCGGGTGTGGATCGCGATGGCCCTTGCCCAGCAGACACCGCTGCTGCTGCTCGACGAGCCGACGACCTACCTCGACATCCAGCACCAGATCGACGTACTGGACCTGTGCGCCGAGCTGCACGAGGAGCAGGGGCGCACGCTCGTCGCGGTGCTGCACGACCTCAACCACGCGGCCCGGTACGCCACCCACCTGATCGCGCTGAAGGGCGGCGAGGTGATCGCGCAGGGCACGCCGAACGACATCGTCACCGCCGGGCTGGTGGAGGAGGTCTTCGGGCTGCGCTGTCAGGTCATCGACGACCCGGAGACGGGGACCCCGCTGGTGGTGCCGGCGGCGCGCAAGGCACGGGCCGGGCAGGCGGTGCGGGCGGTCGCTACAGAAGTTTCCTGAGCTGGAACAGATCGCGCAGCCCCGCTTCGAGCTTCACCCGGCCCGAGGCCCAGGCCTTGGCGAAGTTCAGCTCGCCGGCGACCAGCGCGACCAGGTCGTCGCCGGTCATGGTCAGCCTGATCTCGGCCTTCTCCACCGGAGGCCCCTGAAGGGTGTCCTGCACGACGATCCGGCCGTCCGTCATCCGGCCGACGAACGTGACGTCCAGGTCGGTGATCCGGCAGCTCACCGAGCGGTCCAGGGCGGCGGCCGTCCGGGCGTCCCCTTCGGCGCTGCGCATGTTGTCCGAGAGCTTCTCGAGTGCGGCGTGGCACTCCTCGATCGTGGCCATCGTGATCGACGGTACCCCAGGCCTTCGAGGTAGCGTCTTCGCATGAGCGACACAGCGCCGGATCCGGAGCCGGAGCCGGGGACGGAGACCGTGCCCGAGGAACAGGAGCGGGAGCGGGAGCACGATCCCGCTGCACCCGCCCCGCTGGGCGTCCCGCGGACCCCCACCGGCAACGCGGAGGCGGACGCGCTGCTGGACCGGCTGGCGGATGCCGACCACCTCGCCACCGACGGACACGTCGAGGTGTACGAGGATGTACACCGGGGGCTGCGCGACGCGCTCACCGCGCTCGACGCCCGCCCGGGACCTCCGGTTCCCACCCGTCACCCGACCACCACCCCGCAATGAGACCTCCGGGTCACCCCGCTCGACCGTCACACCAACACAGGAGCTGAACCGAACGTGGCAGGAGTCGCACGACGCCGTCTGGACGCGGAGCTGGTCCGCCGCAAGCTCGCGCGCTCGCGTGAGCATGCCGGCCAGCTGATCGCCGCCGGGCGGGTCAGCGTCGGCAAGACGGTCGCGACCAAGTCCGCGACCCAGGTCGAGACGGCGGCCGCGATCGTCGTCGCCGTCGACGGCGACGACCCCGACTACGTGTCCCGGGGCGGCCACAAGCTCGCCGGCGCGCTGGCCGCGTTCGTGCCGCAGGGGCTCCTGGTGGAGGGGCGGCGGGCGCTGGACGCCGGCGCGTCGACCGGCGGGTTCACCGATGTGCTGCTGCGGGCGGGGGCCGCGCACGTGGTCGCCGTGGACGTCGGATACGGACAACTCGCGTGGTCTCTGCAGAGCGATGAACGCGTCACCGTCAAGGACCGTACGAACGTACGCGAGTTGACGCTTGAAGCGATCGATGGGAAGCCTGTGGATCTTGTCGTGGGGGACTTGTCCTTCATCCCGCTGGGGCTGGTGCTGCCCGCCCTGGCACGGTGCACCGCGCCGGACGCGGACCTGGTGATGATGGTCAAGCCGCAGTTCGAGGTGGGGAAGGAACGGCTCGGCAGCGGGGGTGTCGTACGGAGTCCGCAGCTGCGGGCGGAGGCGGTGCGCGGTGTGGCGGGGAAGGCGTGGGACCTGGGGCTCGGGGTGAAGGGTGTCACCGCCAGCCCGCTGCCCGGACCTTCGGGCAATGTCGAGTACTTTCTGTGGCTCAGGGCCGGGGCGCCTGCGCTCGACCCGGCCGATGTTGACCGTGCAGTTGCGGAGGGGCCGCGTTGACTCAGAACCGAGCTCGTACTGTTTTCCTGCTCGCCCACACCGGGCGGCCCGCGGCCATCCGCAGTGCCGAGCTGGTCGTCAAGGGCCTGCTGCGTGAGGGCATCGGGGTGCGCGTCCTGGAGTACGAGGCCGCCGACCTGCCGCTGCCCGAGGAGGTGGAGCTGGTCTCCGAGGCCACCCCGCAGTGCCTGGAGGGGTGTGAGCTGCTCATCGTCCTCGGCGGCGACGGCACGCTGCTGCGCGGCGCGGAGTTCGCGCGGGCGTCCGGGGTGCCGATGCTGGGCGTCAACCTCGGGAGCGTCGGCTTCCTCGCCGAGGCCGAGCGCGACGACCTCGACAAGGTCGTCGACCGGGTGGTGACGAAGGCGTACGAGGTCGAGGAGCGGATGACCGTCGATGTCGTCGTGCATCGCAACGGGGACATCGTGCACACCGACTGGGCGCTGAACGAGGCGGCCGTGCAGAAGGCCGGCGCGGAGAAGCTGCTCGAAGTGGTGCTGGAGATCGACGGGCGGCCGGTCACCGGGTTCGGGTGCGACGGGATCGTGCTGTCCACGCCGACGGGGTCGACCGCCTACGCGTTCTCGGCGGGCGGACCCGTGGTGTGGCCCGAGGTCGAGGCGCTGCTGATGGTGCCGATCAGTGCGCACGCGCTGTTCGCGAAGCCGCTGGTGACCTCGCCCGACTCCGTGCTCGCGGTGGAGGTGCTGCCGCACATTCCGCCGGGCGTTCTGTGGTGCGACGGACGGCGGACCGTCGAGCTGCCCGCCGGTGCCCGGGTGGAGGTGCGGCGGGGGGCTGTGCCGGTCCGGCTGGCCCGGCTGCATCACGCGTCGTTCACGGACCGGCTGGTGGCGAAGTTCGCGCTGCCCGTCTCCGGCTGGCGAGGGGCGCGTCACTAGCGGTCCGTACGCCCCGGCGCCCCGGTGCGACTGCACTCAGCCGGGTGACACGGTGCCGTCGATACACATTCTTCACCTGCGGGTTCCCCTTCCGGGGCCGGGGGGCGTCGCACTTCCTCCCCCCGACCTCGTAAGGTCTTGTCCGTGTTGGAGGAGATGCGGATACGGTCGCTCGGAGTCATCGACGACGCGGTCGTCGAGCTGTCGCCAGGCTTCACCGCTGTCACGGGTGAGACAGGCGCGGGCAAGACCATGGTGGTCACCAGCCTCGGGCTGCTGCTGGGCGGGCGCGCTGATCCCGCGCTCGTGCGGATCGGCGCCGAGAAGGCGGTCGTGGAGGGGCGGATCACCGTGCCCCCGAACGCCTCGGTGGTGGTACGGGCCGAGGAGGCCGGGGCCGAGCTCGACGACGGGGCGTTGCTCATCAGCCGTACCGTTTCCGCCGAGGGGCGGTCGCGGGCGCACGTGGGCGGGCGGAGTGTGCCCATGGGCGTGCTCGCCGAGCTCGCCGACGAGCTGGTCGCCGTCCACGGGCAGACGGACCAGCAGGGGCTGCTGAAGCAGTCCCGGCAACGACAGGCGCTCGACCGGTACGCGGGCGACGCGGTGACCGTGCCGCTCGCCAAGTACACCGAGGCCTACCGGCGGCTGCGGGCCGTCGCCGTCGAGCTGGAGGAGATCGTCACGCGCGCGCGTGAGCGGGCCCAGGAGGCCGACATGCTGCGCTTCGGGCTCGACGAGATCGCCGGCGTCGAACCGCGCGCGGGGGAGGACGTCGAGCTTGCGGAGGAGGCCGAGCGGCTCGGGCACGCGGAAGCGCTGTCGTCCGCCGCCACGGCCGCCCACGCCGCCCTCGCCGGTAATCCGGAGGACCCCGAGGGCATCGAGGCCACCACGCTCGTCGCGGGCGCGCAGCGGGCCCTGGAGGCCGTCAGGTCGCACGATCCGGCGCTGGCCGCGCTCGCCGACCGGATCGGGGAGATCGGGATCCTGCTCGGCGATGTGGCGGGCGAGCTCGCGGGGTACGCCGACGACCTCGACGCCGATCCGCTGCGGCTGTCGGCGGTCGAGGAGCGGCGGGCCGCGCTCACCGCGCTCACCCGCAAGTACGGGCAGGACGTGGACTCCGTGCTCGCCTGGGCCGAGCAGAGCGCCGCCCGGCTCACCGAGCTGGACGGCGACGACGAGCACATCGACGAGCTGACCGCGGAACGGGACGCGCTGCGCGGCGAACTCGGCGGGCTGGCACAGGCACTGACGGACGCGCGCACGGACGCCGCCGAGCGGTTCGCCGCCGCCGTGACCGCCGAGCTGGCCTCTCTCGCCATGCCGCACGCGCGCGTGTCGTTCGACATCCGGCAGACCGAGGACCCGGAGGGCGTCGAGGTCGGCGGGCGTCCGGTCGCCTACGGGCCGGCCGGTGCGGACGAGGTCGAGCTGCTGCTCGCCCCGCACCCGGGCGCGCCGCCGCGGCCCATCGCCAAGGGCGCGTCCGGCGGTGAGCTCTCGCGTGTGATGCTGGCCGTCGAGGTCGTGTTCGCGGGGACGGATCCCGTGCCGACGTATCTCTTCGACGAGGTCGACGCGGGTGTGGGCGGCAAGGCCGCGGTCGAGATCGGACGGCGCCTGGCCCGGCTCGCCAAGACCGCTCAGGTCGTCGTGGTCACCCACCTTCCGCAGGTCGCCGCCTTCGCCGACCGGCAGCTGCTGGTCGAGAAGACCAACGACGGGTCGGTGACCCGGTCCGGCGTGAAGGTCCTGGAGGGCGAGGACCGCATCCGGGAGCTGTCCCGGATGCTCGCCGGTCAGGAGGACTCCGAGACGGCCCGGGCGCACGCCGAGGAGCTGCTGGCCACGGCCCGCGCGGACGGCTAGCGACGCGGTTCGGCGCGGGCGCCGACCGGTCCGGGTGCCGGGCGCCCGTCGCCCGTTCCTGAGGGTGAAGGGCATGTCCACCCCTAGGGGAGGGGGCCCGGCGTTCGCGGTGGCGGCCGGGCCGACCCGGGGACGACGGCGGCTCCGCGCGCCCCGGCGCCCGCAGGACGCGCACGCCGGAAGCGCGGGAACCACGGAGGCCGGACGGTCGGCCGGCACTGCGGCCCGCCGCCGCGCCGGCCGCGACTCCGGCCGTCGGCCTCGGGGGTGGACGGGTCGCGTCGGCCGTCGTGCTTGCCGGGGTCGGTGCCGGGATCTGCGGGGGCCGGTGAGCCAGGTGGTGAGGTCAGTGCTCGGGTAATCGAACGGAACCCCGAGTTCTCTCACCCGTGTGGGTGATGAGGGGGACCCCGTGACCGGGTGTCAGGGTGCTCGGCGGCACGGAACACCCGTACGTGCTGGCATCCTTGGGCGTAGTACGTGGAGGAACGCCAGCGGTCCACCCCTCCGCCCGGTCCCTCTGTACGTTTCTTCGTGACCGTCCGACGCCGAAC
The DNA here is from genome assembly GCF_045040885.1 of Streptomyces sp. NBC_00016. Lineage (NCBI taxonomy): Bacteria > Bacillati > Actinomycetota > Actinomycetes > Kitasatosporales > Streptomycetaceae > Streptomyces > Streptomyces sp. NBC_00016. Next base: position 7,605,316 of record NZ_CP108304.1, read on the forward strand.
CAGGAGCCCCGGCCACGTGAGCAGCCACTCACCGCACGGCCAGTCGTCGTTGCGCACCGTGCAGGTGCTGGGCGGCGGCAACGCCGGCAGCAGCGCGCACGTGCGTTCCCTGGCGGCGGGGCTCGTCGCGCGGGGCGTGCGAGTGACGGTGTGCGCCCCCGGCGAGGCGGATGACACCTACGACTTCACGGGGGCCGGGGCCGAACACGTGCACGTCCCGCGCAGCAGCGATCCGGGATCGGTGGCGGCGCTCCGGGCGGCCTGCACGGACGCCGACCTCGTCCACGCGCACGGACTGCACGCCTCGTTCCGGGCCGTCCTCGCACTCAGCGGCCGGCGCACCCCGCTCATCGTCACCTGGCACAACCGCGCGCACGCCGAGGGGGCCCGCGCCCATCTGCTGCGGCTGTTGGAACGCCGGGTCGCGAGGACGGCGACCGTGGTCCTCGGCACCACCTCCGACCTCGTCGACCGGGCCCGCAGGACCGGCGCACGTGACGCACGGCTCGCCGCCGTGGCGCTGCCCCGGCCCCGCCGGACCGAGGGGAACGAGGAGTCCGAGCGGCCGTCCTCGAAACTGCGGGCCGAACTCGGCGCCATAGGGCGCCCGTTGTTCACGGCCGTCGGGTGCCTGGACGGTCACCGCGGTCACGACCTGCTGCTGGACGCCGCGCGGGTGTGGCGCGGCCTCGACCCGGTGCCGCTGGTCGTGGTGGCGGGGGAGGGGCCGCAGCGGGCGGAGCTCCAGCGCCGCATCGAGGACGAGGAGCTGCCCGTCCGGCTGCTGGGGCGCCGCGACGACGTGAGCGAACTGCTCGCCGCCGCCGACCTCGCGCTGCTGCCCGGCGGCGAGGAGTCCCGGTCGGTCCTGGCCCAGGAGGCCCTGCACGCGCGCGTGCCGCTCGTCGCCGCCCTGACCGGCGGCATCCGCGAACTCGTCGGCGACGCGGCCGAACTGGTCCCGCCGCACGACCCGGGAGCCTTCGCCGCGGCCGCCGTACGCCTCCTCGACGACCCCGAACGGGCCGAACGCCTCCGGGACCTGGGCGCCCGGCAGGCGGCCGGCTGGCCCACCGAGGACGAGACCGTCGCCCAGGTCCTCAGCGTCTACGACGAGCTGACGCAGCCCCAGCCGATGATCTGAGCCCTACGCCACGTGCCGCCGCGCCCGCAGCGCCAGGCTCAACGCCAGCACCGTCTGCGGGTCGTCGAGGTCGGTGCCGAGCAACTCGCCGATGCGGGCGAGCCGGTTGTACAGCGTCTGGCGGTTCAGATGCAGCTCGCGGGCCGTCTCCGCCTTGCGGCCCGCGTGCGCGAGGTAGGTCTCCAGGGTGGGCAGCAGGGGCGGCTTGGAGCGGTGGTCGTGGTCGCGGACCGGGCCGATCGCGCGGTCCACGAAGGCCGCCAGATCGGGGTGGTCGCGCAGTCGCCACAGCAGGAGGTCGATGTCCAGGCGGCGGGCGTCGTACCAGGGGCGGTCCGACAGGCCCTGCGCGGCGGTCGCCGTCTCCGCCGCGTGTCTGAGCCCCGCAGAGGCGGCCGCCCAGCCGCCCGCCACCCCGACCACCACCACCGGCGGCTGGGCCCCCGGCCGCTGCATCCCGGCCCGTTCCACCCCGGCCCGCAGCGCCGCCGCGACCCGGTCCGCCACCGCCGAGCGCTCCGACTCCGACCGCAGGCCCAGCAGCAACGGCACCCGGCCCTCCACCGGCCGCACGCCCAGCAGCACGGGCACACCCACCGACGCCAGCTCCTCGGCGACCGCCCGCGCCAGCACCGCCCAGCCTCCGCCGGGGGAGAGGCCGTCGCCCAGCCGCATGACGACCGGGAGCAGCGGACTGGTGCCCGGCTTGAAGCCGAGGACGCGCGCCTGCGCCGGAGCGTCCTCCGCGGCGATCCGGCCCTCGGCGAGGTCGGTGAGGAAGTCGCCCCGGCCGCGTGCCGCCAGCTCCTCCTCCTGGCGGGCCTGCATCAGCACCACGGCCAGGATCCCGGCCGCGCGTTCGGCGGCGATCCGGTGCACTGGTGCCAGAGGGGCGCGCACGGGCAGCAGCACGAGCCGGGCGCGTACCGAACCCGCCCCCGGCCCGCCCCCGGGCACGTCCACCAGCACCGAGCCGACGGGCGGCGGCGCGTCCTTGTGCGGCCCGCGCAGGCCCTCCCACACCTGGAGCGGGTCCGCGCCCTCGGGGCCGGCTCCGGCGGCGTACAGAAGCTGGCCCTCGGTCGTCTCCAGGAAGACGGGGTTGCCGCTGAAGTCCGCCAGGATGCCCAGGACCTGCGGTATCCCGCCCCCGCCGAGCAGCGCTTCGGTACAGCGCCGGTGCACTTCCTCGGCCTGCTGGAGCAGGGCGTAGTGCCCGTTGACGATCTCGGTGTGGATCTCCTCCGTGACGGTCACGAACGGCACCTCGCGGTGCAGCTGGACCAGGGGGAGCCCGGTCGTGCGCGCCGTCTCCACCAGGGCCGCGGGCAGCCGGGTGAAGCGCGGGCCCAGCTCGATCACCAGGGCCGCGATGCCCCGCTCGGCCAGTGTGCGGACGAACGCCCGCTGCTCGGCCGGACGGGTGCCGAGGCCGTAGCCCGTGGTCAGCAGCAGCTCGCCGCCCTTGAGCAGCGAGGCGATGTTCGGGACCTCGCCCGCGTGCACCCAGCGCACCGTGCGGCCCAGCCGGTCGGCGCCCGCGAGGATCTCGGGCAGCCCGCTGCGCAGGCCGGGCAGCTCCAGCGCGCGTCGCACGGTGATGCCGGCGCTCTGGCTGTCGAATCGGTGGTCCGTGCCGCTGTCCATGCAGCGGACGCTACCTGCGCGGACGTCCAGGTGACAGCTCCGTCCGGCATGGGGCGGCCGTCGCCGGGTAGCGGCGGACCATGGATTTCAGTGTGGTGGCCGTGGCCCGTGAGGACGACAGCCCGGTCGACGAGCCGCTGCGGGTCGCGGCGCTCGCCGACCGGCTCGGCTACCGGGAGGTGTGGGCGGGCGAAGGGCCGACCTGGGACGCGTTCGTGCTCGCCGCGGCGCTCGGCCGGGTCACCGAGCGGGCCGCGCTGACGGCGGGGCCGGTCCCGGTGTCGGTGCGCGACCCGTACTCCCTCGCCCGGGGTGCCGCGTCGGTCTCCGCCGTCACCGGTGGACGGGCGGTCGGCGTGGCGCTGGGCACCTCGAGCAAACGCGTCGTGGAGGGCGTGCACGGGCGGCCCCGGGTACGCCCCGCCGCCGTCCTGACCGAGACCGCGGCGGCCGTCCGCGCCCTGCTGCACGGCGCGCCCGGTGAGCCGGTCGTGCCCGGCAGCAGCTTCCGGCGCCGGCTGCCGCCGCCCGGCGGCCTGCTCACGGTGGCCGCCTTCGGGGACCGCGCGATCGCCGCGGCCGCCGCGCACGCCGACCGGATGCTGCTCGACGTGGTCTCCCCGGAGCAGGTCCGTGAGCTGCGCGCCAAGCTGGACGCGGCGGCCGGGCGGGCGGGACGTGCGCGGCCCACGCTCGCCGCCTGGCTGCCCGCGGCCGTCGACCCGGCGCCCGAGTCGCTCGCCGAGGTGCTGGGCAGCATCGCCGGGTACCTGACGGTGCCGGGGTACCGCGAGGTGTTCGCCGAGGCCGGTTTCGCGGCCGCCGTCGAGCTCGCCGCGGGCGGCGCCGACCGCGCCACCCTCGTCCGCGCCCTGCCGGCGGCAGCCGCGGCCACCGTCGGCCTGGTCGGCGGCCTCGACACCGTGCGCGCCCGGATCGACGCCTACGCGCAGGCGGGACTCGACGAGATCGCGCTCGTCCCGGCGACGGCGGCGGATCCGGCCGGGGAACGGACGCTGACGGCACTGGCGGGCCTCGCACGGGGCTGACGGCCCGGACCGACAGCCTGGGCACCTCGGGCCGACGGCTCGGGCGCCGACGGTTCTCAGGCCGGCTTGATGTTGTGGTTGAAGCGGAAGACGTTGTCGGGGTCGTACCGCCGCTTCAGGTCCGCGAGCCGCCGGGCGTTCGCCTCGCCCACGCCCGCCACGACCCGGTCGGCACCCTCGTCGCCGATGAAGTTGAGGTAGACCGCGCCCGTGCTCCAGGGCTGTACGGCGGCCCGGACGTCCTGGACCCACCGGACGCACCGCTCGTCGTCCGCCGGGTCCTCCCACAGCCCGAAGGGGTGCACCCCCCAGGGCGCGTCGCGGTAGGGCACCGGGTACTCGTGCGGGCCGGCGCCGATCGCGCCGCCCTGCGGGAACAGCGCGTGCATGGTGCCCGTCGGCACGGGCATGGCCCGGCCACGGGCGCAGTACACGTCCACGAAGTCGTCCGGGGCACCCGTCAGGTACTCCGCCGACCAGTAGTTCCGCATCCCGGGCGGATCGTCGATCATGCACTGGACGTCGGCGTACGGCATCGCCCCGACGACCTCCGTCTCGTGCGGCATCGCCAGCAGCGGTTCGGCGAGCTTGCGCATGTCCGCCTCGGCACCGGCGTACGTGAGCAGCACCCCGCACAACAGCGAACCGACCAGGTGCGGCGGGACGAACTCCTCGGGCGGACCGGAGAGGTAGATGACGGCGCCGCTCGCCTCGTCGGGGCCGGCCGTGATCACGTCCCGGTAGGTGCGGGTGACCTCGGCGCCGAACTCGGGCAGGTACAGCAGCAGCGCAATGGAGAACTCGGGCAGCTCGTGCAGTTTCAGGGTGAGCGCGGTGGCGATGCCGAAGTTGCCGCCGCCGCCGTGCAACGCCCAGAACAGGTCAGGGTTCTCGTCGGCGTTGGCGTGGACCTGCTGGCCTTCGGCGGTGACCAGCTCGACGCCGAGCAGGTTGTCGACGGCCAGCCCGCAGCAGCGGTCGAGCCAGCCGGTGCCGCCGCCGAGGACGAAGCCGCCGACGCCGGTGGTGGAGGCCCGTCCGCCGGTCGTGGCCAGACCGTGGGGCTGGCAGGCACGGTCCAGGTCGCTCATGGTGGCCCCGCCCGCGACCCGTACCGCCTCGGCGGCGGGGTCGACGGTGACCGCGCGCATATGGCGCAGGTCCACCACCAGGGCCCCGTCGCCCAGCGCCATGCCCGCGACGCTGTGTCCGCCGCCGCGCACCGCGATGGGCAGGTCCAGGTCACGGGCGAAGCGCACCGACCGCACGACATCGGCCTCGTCCACGCACTGGGCTATCACCGCGGGACGCCGGTCGATCATCGAGTTGAAGACCGCCCGGGCCTCGTCGTAACCCGGATCCTCCGGGGCGAACACGTCGCCGACCAGTTCCTCGCGCAGCGCGGCGAGGGCCGCGCCCGCCTTCGATGGGGAGGCCATGAGGCGCCCCCTTCCGTGCAGGGGCAGATGGCTCCAGCGTAGGCGTGCGCGGCCGCCCGGTCCTGTTCGGCGGCCGCGCGTCACCGGTCCGTAAGAGCCCGGCGCGGGCGCTCAGCCGCCGTACGCCCCCGACGCCGTCAGGCGCAGGGCCGTGTCGATCAGCGGGACGTGGCTGAAGGCCTGCGGGAAGTTGCCGACCTGGCGCTGCAGGCGCGGGTCCCACTCCTCGGCGAGCAGACCGAGGTCGTTGCGCAGCGAGAGCAGCTTCTCGAACAGCTTGCGGGCCTCGTCCACCCGGCCGATCATCGCGAGGTCGTCCGCCATCCAGAACGAGCAGGCCAGGAAGGCGCCCTCGTCACCGGGCAGGCCGTCGACGCCCTCGTCGCCGCCCGAGGTGGGGTAGCGCAGGATGAAGCCGTCCGGGGTGGACAGCTCGCGCTGGATCGCCTCGATGGTGCCGATCACGCGCTTGTCGTCCGGGGGCAGGAAGCCCATCTGCGGGATGAGCAGCAGGGACGCGTCCAGCTCCTTGGAGCCGTAGGACTGCGTGAAGGTGTTGCGTTCCTTGTCGTAGCCCTTCTCGCACACGTCCCGGTGGATGTCGTCGCGCAGCTCGCGCCACTTCTCCAGCGGGCCGTCCGCGTCGCCGGACTCGATGAGCTTGATCGTGCGGTCGACGGCGACCCAGGCCATGACCTTGGAGTGCACGAAGTGGCGGCGCGGACCGCGCACCTCCCAGATGCCCTCGTCCGGCTCGTCCCAGTGCTGCTCCAGGTAGCGGATCAGCTTGAGCTGGAGGAGGGAGGCGTAGTCGTTGCGGGCCAGGCCGGTCATGTGGCCGAGGTGCAGGGCCTCGGTGACCTCGCCGTAGACGTCCAGCTGGAGCTGGTGCGCGGCGCCGTTGCCGACCCGGACCGGGCCGGAGTTCTCGTAGCCGGGCAGCCAGTCCAGTTCGGCCTCGCCCAGCTCGCGCTCGCCCGCGATGCCGTACATGATCTGGAGGTTCTCGGGGTCGCCGGCGACGGCCCGCAGCAGCCACTCGCGCCAGGCGCGGGCCTCCTCGCGGTAGCCGGTGCGCAGCAGCGAGGACAGCGTGATGGCCGCGTCGCGCAGCCAGGTGTAGCGGTAGTCCCAGTTGCGGACGCCGCCGATGTCCTCGGGCAGGGAGGTGGTGGGCGCGGCGACGATGCCGCCGGTGGGGCCGTAGGTCAGCGCCTTGAGCGTGATCAGCGAGCGGATCACCGCCTCGCGGTAGGGGCCGTGGTACGTACAGTGCTCGACCCACTCGCGCCAGAAGTCCTCGGTCGCCTGGAGCGACTGCTCGGGCTCGGGCAGCGCGGGCGGCTCCTTGTGCGAGGGCTCCCACGAGATCGTGAACGCGATCCGGTCACCCGGCGCGACCGTGAAGTCCGCGTACGTGGTCAGCGACTTTCCGTAGGTCTCGCACTCGGTGTCGAACCACACGGAGTCCGGGCCCGCGACGGCCACGGTGCGGCCCTCGTGCTTGTGCACCCACGGCACGACCCGGCCGTAGGAGAACCGCATCCGCAGCGCGGAGCGCATCGGGACGCGGCCCGAGACGCCCTCGACGATCCGGATCAGCTGGGGCGCGCCGTCGCGAGGGGGCATGAAATCGGTCACTCGGACCGTGCCGCGCGGGGTGTCCCACTCGGACTCCAGGATGAGCGAGTCGCCCCGGTAGGTGCGCCGGGCCGCGCGCGGCGGCGGCGCGTCGGAGGCGTGCGCGGGGCCGAGGCGCCAGAAGCCGTGTTCCTCGGTGCCGAGCAGACCTGCGAAGATCGCGTGCGAGTCGAAGCGGGGCAGGCACAGCCAGTCGACTGTGCCGTCCCGGCAGACCAGTGCGGCGGTCTGCATGTCTCCGATGAGTGCGTAATCTTCGATGCGCCCGGCCACGTGCAACTCCAGTCGAACGGCCACGTCACCCCCAGATGGAACGGGGGCTGTCGCTAGTGCGGTCAAGGGGTCGTTTGTAATGCGTCGTTGAGCGCTGAAGCAAAGCAGCCGCTCAGCCATATAGGCAAAACGCCGATTCCTGCTCAACGAACTGACGAGCTCTCGTTGTTCCGGTGGGGATACGGACTGGGGTGTGCCGTCTTGCCGACCGGGCTCGGCAGCGAGTGTCCGAGCAGGATACGACGCACGTAGATGATCTGCGTGCCGCTCCGGACAACGCGGGTGGGCCGAACGGGTGAGCAACGGGTGAGAAACCGGTGCGCGGGGGCGGCCCGTGTCGAGCTGTGCGCGGAGCGTGGCCGGAAGCCATCTCCTTGAGGCGCTGATACCCTGGTAGCCCGTGGACCGGTGGTCTCGAAGCCCCCGAACCGCACCTCCGAATCGCGACCACGGGAGCCCCCTCTTGGCCATGACGCCCAAATCCACGACGACCAAGCACATCTTCGTCACCGGGGGTGTCGCCTCCTCGCTCGGCAAGGGTCTGACGGCCTCCAGCCTCGGCATGCTGCTGAAGGCGCGGGGTCTGCGCGTCGTGATGCAGAAGCTCGACCCGTACCTGAACGTCGACCCGGGCACGATGAACCCCTTCCAGCACGGTGAGGTCTTCGTCACCAATGACGGCGCCGAGACCGATCTGGACATCGGACACTACGAGCGCTTCCTCGATCGTGACTTGGACGGCTCCGCCAATGTCACTACAGGCCAGGTCTACTCGACGGTGATCGCCAAGGAGCGGCGTGGCGAGTACCTGGGCGACACCGTGCAGGTCATCCCGCACATCACCAACGAGATCAAGCACCGCATCCGCCGGATGGCCACGGACGAGGTCGACGTCGTGATCACCGAGGTCGGCGGCACGGTCGGCGACATCGAGTCGCTGCCGTTCCTGGAGACGGTCCGCCAGGTCCGTCACGAGGTGGGCCGGGACAACGTCTTCGTGGTGCACATCTCGCTCCTGCCGTACATCGGTCCCTCGGGTGAGCTGAAGACCAAGCCGACCCAGCACTCGGTCGCGGCGCTGAGGAACATCGGTATCCAGCCGGACGCGATCGTCCTGCGTTCCGACCGCGAGGTGCCGGCCGCGATCAAGCGCAAGATCTCGCTGATGTGCGACGTCGACGAGGACGCGGTCGTGGCCTGCCCCGACGCGCGCTCGATCTACGACATCCCGAAGACCGTGCACGGCGAGGGTCTGGACGCGTACGTAGTCCGCAAGCTGGACCTGCCGTTCCGCGATGTGGACTGGACGACCTGGGACGACCTGCTCGACCGCGTCCACAACCCCGACCACGAGATCACTCTCGCCCTGGTCGGCAAGTACATCGACCTGCCCGACGCCTACCTCTCGGTCACCGAGGCGCTGCGCGCCGGCGGCTTCGCCAACAAGGCCCGCGTGAAGATCAAGTGGGTCACGTCGGACGACTGCAAGACCCCGGCGGGCGCCAAGGCGCAGCTCGAGGACGTCGACGGCATCTGCATCCCGGGCGGCTTCGGCGACCGCGGTGTGCTCGGCAAGGTCGGCGCGATCCGCTACGCCCGGGAGAACCGGATCCCGCTGCTCGGCCTGTGCCTCGGCCTGCAGTGCATCGTGATCGAGGCCGCGCGCAACCTGGCCGACATCGGCGACGCCAACTCCACCGAGTTCGACCCGGCCACCGGCCACCCGGTCATCTCCACCATGGCCGAGCAGCTCGACATCGTGGCCGGCGAGGGCGACATGGGCGGAACGATGCGCCTGGGCATGTACCCGGCCAAGCTGGCCGAGGGCTCCATCGTCCGTGAGGTGTACGACGGCAAGGAGTACGTCGAGGAGCGCCACCGGCACCGCTACGAGGTGAACAACGCCTACCGCGCGGAGCTCGAGAAGAAGGCGGGCATCCTGTTCTCCGGCACCTCGCCGGACGGCAAGCTCGTCGAGTACGTCGAGTACCCGCGTGACGTCCACCCGTACCTGGTCGCCACCCAGGCCCACCCCGAGCTGCGCTCGCGGCCCACGCGTCCGCACCCGCTGTTCGCCGGCCTGGTGAAGGCCGCGGTCCAGCGGACCGTCGAGGCGGAGAAGGCTTCGAAGTAACACACCAGTTGTACGGTGGCCGGGGTGCAAACCTTCAAGGGTGGGCACCCCGGTTTTCGTTTGCGCACGTGGCACGTGGAAGGACGCACTGCATGACGATCAAGGACACCCCCGAGGCGTGGGAGATCCGGTCGAGCGAGACCCCCTTCGTCGGCAACAAGACCTCCGTCCGCACGGACGAGGTGGTCATGCCCGACGGTTCGGTGGTCCGCCGGGACTTCCAGGTCCACCCGGGTTCCGTGGCCGTCCTCGCCCTAGACGGGGAGGGCCGTGTCCTGCTCATCAAGCAGTACCGTCACCCCGTCGGGCAGAAGCTGTGGGAGATCCCGGCCGGTCTGCTCGACGTGCCCGGTGAGAACCCCCTGCACGCCGCCCAGCGCGAGCTGTACGAGGAGGCGCACGTCAAGGCCGAGGACTGGCGGGTGCTGACCGACGTCTATCCCACCGCGGGCGGCTGTGACGAGTCGGTGCGGATCTTCCTGGCCCGCGATCTGTCCGAGGCCGACGGCGAGCGCTTCGCGGTGGAGGACGAGGAGGCCGACATGGAGCACGCGCGCGTGCCGGTCGACGAGCTGGTCCGCGGGGTGCTCGCGGGCGACGTGCACAGCAACTGCCTCGTCGTGGGCGTCCTCTCCCTGGTCGCCGCGCGTACCGGCGACGGGCTCGACGCGCTGCGCCCGGCCGAGGCGCCCTGGCCGGCGCGCCCGTTCGAGGCGTGACGCCCTCCGCCGCCGTCCCGAGGCCGCTCCGCATGTGGCTGACCCGCATGTGGCCGACCCGCATGTGGCCGACCCGCATGTGGCCGACCCGCATGTGGGCGCCCGCGCGAGGCTGTCCCGCGTGAAGCTGTTCCTTCTGAGGCCGTCCCGACCCCGTCCGGTGTGACGATCGGCTGATCCGATCGAGGGACGTCTCGGCGGTGCCCGCCGTACTCCACCCGGAACGTCGCAGAGCGTGAACTAGGCTCTGGAATCGCCCGATCCGGAGTCCCGGCGGGCTTGCGCGTGCGGTGGGACGGGAGTGTGGCCCGTGACGGATCAGGCAGTGGACACAGGCGGCGTGCAGCTGTCGGGACACGCTGCGACAGAGGGCCATTTCCTGGGCAGAGTCCGGGAGTTGAAAGAACTGCGCGCCGACATCGAGCGCGCGGGGCTGGACACCATCTCCGGTAAGAAGGCGCCACGCGCGCGCGTGCTCCTCATCGCCGGGCGGCCCGGCTCCGGGCGTACGGCGCTCGCCGAGGAACTCGTCCGGCAGGTCGCCGGCAACTACCGGGACGGCGTCCTGCGCGCCCGCCTCGCCGAGCCCGACGGCACGCCCGTGCCGGTCGAGCGGGCCGCCCGTGAACTGCTCACCGCGCTGGACGTGCCGACCCCGCCGGGCGCCGACGAGGACGATCTCGCGGCCCTCCTCCGTCAGGCCCTCGCGGGGCGCCGCGTCCTGCTCCTGCTCGACGACGCGGCCGGCGCCGAACAGGTCGACGCGCTGCTCCCGGACGCCCCGCAGTGCCTCCTCGTCGCCGTCTCCGCCGGGCCGCTCACCGGCATCGCGGACGTCCGCCCCTGCACCCTGGGCGGCCTGGACACCAAGTCCGCCCTCGAACTGCTGAGCCGGCACACCGGCTCGGTCCGCATCACCGTCGACCCGCGCTCCGCCGAGGGTCTCGTGGAGGCCTGCCAGGGCCAGCCGGCCGCGCTGAACCTGGCGGGCGGCTGGCTCGCCGCCCGTCCGAAGGCGGCCGTCGCCGACCTTGCCAAGCAGCTCCACGCGGAGGGTGACGAGGGCTCCCCGCTCAGCCGGGTCTTCCGGCTCGTGCACGCCGCGCTGCCCGCCCCCGCCGCCCGGATACTGCGACTGCTCTGCCTGGCCCCGGCCGGTCTGGCGGACCCGCACACCGCCTCGGCGCTCGCCGGCTGCTCGGTGGGCGCCGCCCGCACCACCCTGGACGACCTCGCCGCCCTGGGGCTGCTGCGGCCCCTGGACTCCCCGCTGCCCCAGTACGAGGTGCCCGCCTGCCTGTACCCCCTGCTGCACGCCGCCGCCGAGAGCCACGACCGCCCGGCCGAGCTCCAGCTGGCGCGCGCCCGCATGCTGGAGCGGACGGTGCGGCTGCTCCAGTCCTGCCGGGCCATCACCGAGACCGACAACCCCCAGGCCCGCGAGAAGCTCCAGGGCATGCCCAGCGCCCTGCGCTTCCCCACCCCGCGCGCGGCCGCCGAGTGGCTGCGGGTCCGCAGGCCCGCCCTGCTCGCCTCGGCCCGCCTGGCGGTCGCCGACGGCGAGCTGGACACCCTGGCCCGCCGTCTGATGTCCCAGCTGGTCAGGGCGATGGTCGCGCACTTCGGCACCCAGGCGGCGGCGCCCGACCTGTACGGCGTCCACCAGCTCGTCCTGGACGTGGCCGAGCGGCGGAACCTGCCCCGCGAGAAGGCCGCAGCCCTGCTGAACCTCGCCGACGTCGACGCCAGGACGGGCCGCACCGCGGAGGCCCTGGTGCGTTATCGGGCCGCTCTGGACGCCGGACGCGAGGCGAACGACCCGTATGCGATCGGTCGCGCGATGGAATCCGTAGGCGGCGCGCATCTCGAGCTCGGGGACTACGACCGGGCCGCCGACTGGTTCGGACGGGCCCTCGCCCAGCGGCTGGCCCGCGACGAGCGCGCGGACGCCGCCCGGCTCTACGGCCGTATCGCCACCGCGCACACCTATGCGGGCCGCTACGGCGAGGCGCAGCGGGCCTGGCGGGCCGCGGCCGCCGGGCACCGCAAGAACGGCGACATCGGCGCGTTCGCGCGGGCGCTGAGCGAGCTGGCCCGGGTCCAGGAGTACGCGGGGCGCCCCGAGGAGTCGCTGCGCACCTGCCAGGAGGCGGTGGAGTGGGCCGGGCGCGCCGAGGACACGCGTCTGCAGGCCGCGGTGCAGCTGAGGCTGGCCGACACCCTGGAGCGCCTCGGCGACCCGGTGGCGGCCGGCCTGCACCGGGGCGCGGCCGAGCGCATCCTGGGAGAGGAGCTCCCGAACCGCGCTCCGGAGCCGGAGCCGGAGCCGGACCCGGAGCCTCGGTCGGCGGCATCGGAACCGGCATCGGAACCGGAGCCGAAGGCGGAGTCGCGGCCCGAGTCGGGGCCGGAGCCAGGGCCAGGGTCGGGGCCGGTGGCAGGGCCGGAACGGCCTGATCCACCGGAACACCGCGCTAACACCTGCGAAATCCGTAGTACACCCGCTGAAGATTGATGCAATGAAAGGCTAGACAGCGGGAACACCTTCATTAGACTGGCTCTGCCGCTCGTTCTCCTGCGGTGCATCCCGGTGTGCCCTGTATCTCCGGGTATGTCTTTGCTGTGCCCCCACATCTACTGAGCCAAGGACCGTGATCGACGTGAAGGTCGGCATCCCCCGCGAGGTCAAGAACAACGAGTTCCGGGTGGCCATCACCCCCGCCGGTGTGCATGAACTGGTGCGCCACGGCCACCAGGTCGTCGTCGAACGCAACGCCGGTGTCGGCTCGTCCATCACGGACGAGGAGTACGTGGCCGCCGGCGCGCGCATCCTCGAGACCGCCGACGAGGTGTGGGCCACCGCCGACCTGCTGCTGAAGGTCAAGGAGCCCATCGCCGAGGAGTACCACCGCCTCCGCAAGGACCAGACGCTCTTCACCTACCTGCACCTGGCCGCGTCCAAGGAGTGCACGGACGCCCTCGTGGAGTCCGGCACCACGGCGATCGCCTACGAGACCGTCGAGCTGCCGAACCGCGCGCTGCCGCTGCTCGCCCCGATGTCCGAGGTCGCGGGCCGGCTGGCGCCCCAGGTCGGCGCCTACCACCTGATGCGCGCCAACGGCGGCCGCGGTGTGCTGCCCGGCGGTGTGCCGGGCGTGCTGGCCGCCAAGGCGGTCGTCATCGGCGGCGGTGTCTCCGGCTGGAACGCGGCGCAGATCGCCATCGGCATGGGCTTCCACGTGACGCTGCTCGACCGCGACATCAACAAGCTCAAGGAGGCCGACAAGATCTTCGGTACGAAGATCCAGACGGTCGTCTCCAACGCCTTCGAACTGGAGAAGGCCTGCCTCGAGGCCGACCTCGTCATCGGCGCCGTCCTCATCCCGGGCGCCAAGGCACCCAAGCTGGTCACCAACGAGCTCGTGTCCCGGATGAAGCCCGGAAGTGTCCTTGTCGACATCGCGATCGACCAGGGCGGCTGCTTCGAGGACTCCCGTCCGACCACGCACGCCGAGCCGACCTTCCCGGTCCACGAGTCGGTCTTCTACTGCGTCGCCAACATGCCCGGCGCGGTCCCCAACACCTCCACCTACGCGCTCACCAACGCCACGCTGCCGTACATCGTCGAACTCGCCGACAAGGGCTGGGTGGAGGCGCTGCGCCGCGATGCCGCGCTGGCCAGGGGCCTCAACACCCATGACGGCAAGGTTGTTTACCGTGAGGTCGCGGAGGCGCACGGCCTGGAGCACATGGAGCTCGACCAGCTGCTCGGCTGAGCCGTCGTGCCGAGCCGATCGGCCAAGTAACCCCGGGGAAAAAGGCGATACGTCAACACAGGTCGTCAACCCCGCACACCCGGCCGGACCTTGCCCGACAAGGTCCGGCCGGATGTGTGTATGGTCACTTTGCGGCTCTCGGCCAACTCGCCTCGAACGTAACGCTTCGACCGATTCGTACACCGGCGAAACCTGCCGTGCGACGGCCGTACGCCCTTGACAGCGGGATGTTTCATTGCCGACACATCGGGCCGGGTCCGGCGGATTGTGTTGCTGCGAACACCCGACACGCCATAGAGTCGCCGACTGTCGGCATGGTGCCACGCTGACCTTGTCTAGAAGTTTCCTGGTCACCAAGGAGGTAAGACGACTTGTGAATGAGTCGACATTTGCTCCCGGGGGTGGTCAACCAGGAATGCCGACGCGGGCCCAGGTCTCCGCGGGGCTCGAGGCTGTCGGCTCCGTCGCTGTCCGAACCTTCGCAGCCCACCAGAGCCAGCGCAGCACCCATGTGGCTCTGTCAGCACACCAGAGCATGGATGGCCATCACGTGAACGCCATGGCCGGCGACGGAAGTGGCGCGCCCCGCAACCACTTCGCCGACTACGACGAACTGCCCGAAGGGCATTTCTACGATCCCGATGCCGAGTACGAGCCGGACCCGGAGTACGCGGCCACGCTCGCGCCCGACGCGGCCCGACAGCGCCGTGAGCGCGTCGGTCCGACCGGACGCCCGCTGCCGTACTTCCCGATCCCGGGCCCGCTGACCCAGCACGGCCCCGCGACGATCATCGCGATGTGCAACCAGAAGGGCGGCGTGGGCAAGACGACGTCGACCATCAACCTGGGTGCCGCACTCGCGGAGTACGGTCGGCGCGTGCTGCTCGTGGACTTCGACCCGCAGGGCGCGCTGTCGGTCGGTCTCGGTGTCAATCCGATGGAGCTCGACCTCACCGTCTACAACCTGCTCATGGAGCGGGGCATGGCGGCGGACGAGGTGCTCCTGAAGACAGCGGTCCCGAACATGGACCTGCTGCCCAGCAACATCGACCTGTCGGCCGCCGAGGTCCAGTTGGTCTCCGAGGTCGCGCGCGAGTCCACGCTCCAGCGTGCGCTCAAGCCGCTGATGGACGACTACGACTACATCGTCATCGACTGTCAGCCCTCGCTCGGCCTGCTCACCGTCAACGCCCTGACGGCCGCTCACAAGGTGATCGTGCCGCTGGAGTGCGAGTTCTTCGCCCTCCGGGGTGTGGCGCTGCTGACCGAGACCATCGAGAAGGTCCAGGAACGGCTCAACCCGGAACTGGAACTCGACGGGATCCTCGCCACGATGTACGACTCGCGCACCGTGCACAGTCGTGAGGTGCTCGCGCGGGTCGTCGAGGCCTTCGACGACCACGTCTACCACACGGTCATCGGGCGCACGGTCCGCTTCCCGGAGACCACGGTCGCCGGTGAGCCGATCACCACGTACGCCTCCAACTCCGTCGGCGCCGCCGCCTACCGCCAGCTCGCCAGGGAGGTGCTCGCCCGGTGTCACGCCGAGTGAGTCTGCCGGGGGCCGACGAACTCTTCCGTACGACAGGGGGAATGGCGCTTCAGCCGTCCGCGCCCCGGCGCCCCGCCAACGGCGAGGCCCGGGTACCGGCGCCGGCCGGCGAGAGCGACGGGGTGGCGGCCGGCGGCGCGGAGGACGCGCCGCAGGCCGTGCCCGCGCAGGGCGGTGACGGCGCGGGCGCCGAGCACGCGGCGGCCGACGCGGGCCAGGGCGACGCCGGGGAGTCCCGTACCCGGGGCGCCCCCGGGGAGCGCTCCGAGCGGCGCCAGGGCCCGCAGGAAGGTTCTGCCTCCGCCGCCGACGGCCAGTCGCGCAAACGCGGACGGCAGGCGTCCCGCAGGCCGAGCGGCCGCGAGCGGCACGACGAGAAGATCACTGTCTACGTCTCCGCCGAGGAGCTCATGGATCTGGAGCACGCCCGGCTGGTGCTCCGCGGTGAGCACGGGCTGGCCGTGGACCGGGGGCGCATCGTCCGCGAGGCGGTCGCCGTGGTCCTCGCCGACCTGGAGAGCCGCGGGGACGCCAGCATCCTCGTCCGACGACTTCGCGGGCGGTAGCGGTAGCCTGCGGGGGCCATGACCTCGAACGACGTTCCCGTCCCCGGCCCCGGCGCAGCAGCCGGCCGTCGGCGTGCGCTGGGGCGGGGGCCCGGCACGGCGCCGGTCCCTGCCGGGCCGGAGCCCGGGTCGGCCGGACCGGAACCGGCACCGGATCCCGTCGAGCCGGATGTCGTCGAACCCGAACCCGTTGAATCGGATCCTGTCGTACCGGAATCCGTAGACCCGGAACCCGCGAACCCGCGAACCCGGAGCCCGGAACCCATGGGTCCGGAGCCCGCGGACCCGGAGCCCGCGGACCCGCAACCCGTCGTATCCGAGGTGGTGCCGGAATCCGGTGCATCGGAGTTCGTGGGGCCGGAATCTGTTCCCGAGTCCCAGGAAGTTCCCCAGGAAGCTCCCCAGGAAGTTCCCGACGGTGTTTTCAAGGTCCGCCTCGCCAACTTCGAGGGGCCCTTCGATCTGCTGCTCCAGCTGATCTCCAAGCACAAGCTGGACGTCACCGAGGTCGCGCTGTCGAAGGTGACCGACGAGTTCATGGCGCACATCCGGGCGATGGGTCCCGACTGGGACCTGGACCAGACGACCGAGTTCCTGGTCGTGGCCGCCACGCTGCTCGATCTCAAGGCGGCCCGGCTGCTGCCCGCCGCGGAGGTCGAGGACGAGGCCGACCTGGCCCTGCTGGAGGCCCGTGACCTGCTGTTCGCCCGGCTGCTCCAGTACCGGGCCTACAAGCGGGTCGCCGACATCTTCACGCACCGGCTGGAGAGCGAGGCCCGGCGCTACCCGCGTACCGTCGGTCTCGAACCGCACCACGCGGAGCTGCTGCCCGAGGTCGTCATCAGCATCGGCCCGGAGGGGTTCGCGAGGCTCGCGGTCAAGGCGATGCAGCCCCGGGCGAAACCGCAGGTGTACGTCGACCACATCCACGCGCCCCTGGTGAGCGTGCAGGAGCAGGCCGGGATCGTCGTCGCACGGCTCAGGGAGCTCGGCGAGGCCAGCTTCCGCACGCTGGTGGCGGACACCGAGGACACCCTCACCGTGGTGGCCCGCTTCCTCGCGCTGCTCGAGCTGTACCGGGAGAAGGCGGTCGCGCTCGACCAGGAGACCGCCCTCGGCGAGCTGCTGGTCCGCTGGACCGGCGGGGACGGGGAGGCGCAGCCGATGGTCACGGACGAGTTCGACCGGCCGCCCGAGGAGCCCGAGAAGGAGACGAAGACGTGACCGAGGAGACCGTCGCCGCACTCGACCTCAAGCCGGCCCTGGAGGCCGTCCTGATGGTCGTCGACGAGCCCGCGACCGAGGAACACCTCGCGAAGATCCTCCAGCGGCCCCGGCGCAGGATCGCGGACGCGCTGCGCGAGCTGGCCGACGAGTACACCGTGCAGGGGCGCGGCTTCGAGCTCAGGCTCATCGCCGGCGGCTGGCGGTTCTACACCCGGCCCGAGTACGCCGCGGCCGTCGAGGGCTTCGTGCTGGACGGACAGCAGGCCCGGCTCACACAGGCGGCGCTGGAGACCCTGGCGGTCGTCGCGTACCGCCAGCCGGTCAGCCGCAGCAGGGTCTCCGCGGTGCGCGGAGTGAACTGCGACGGCGTGATGCGCACCCTGCTCCAGCGCGGTCTGGTCGAGGAGGCGGGCGCGGAACCCGAAACAGGTGCGATCCTGTACGTGACGACGAACTACTTTCTGGAGCGGATGGGCCTGCGCGGTCTGGACGAGCTCCCGGAGCTCGCGCCCTTTCTCCCCGAGGCGGAGGCGATCGAGGCCGAGATGCTGGAAGGGGTCCCGTCGTTCGATCCGGACGCACCGGATGCAGATGCAGACGACACGACGACGACGGAACTTTGATGCGAAGCAGTGGCAGCGGCAGTGGCAGGAACAACGGGCGCGGCAAGCCCCGGGGGACCGGCGGGGGCGGTTCCCAGCCGAGGGGCGGCTCGGGAGGCCGCGACGACCGGTCGAGGGGTGGTTCCGGAGGTCGTGACGACCGTTCCAGGGGCGGCTCGGGAGGTCGTGACGACAGGCCGACGGGCGCGGGGGGCCGCGACGACAGGCCGAAGCGTCCGAGCAAGCCCCGTCCCGAGGAGCGTCGCTACGACGTGGGCCCCGGCGCCACCCATGAGGGCCCGAAGGCCGGGCGCGGCGGTGCGGCCCGGGGCGGCGCCAAGGGCGGCCCCAGGCAGGGCCAGCAGCGCGGCGGACGCACGGAGCCGGCGCGCTCCCGCGAGTACGAGACGCGCGCCGAGGAGCGCAACAGGGACCGGTACGCCGACAAGAAGGAAGTGAAGCTGCCCAAGACCTTCCCGGGCGCCGAGCAGGAGGGCGAGCGGCTGCAGAAGGTCCTTGCGCGCGCGGGCTACGGCTCCCGGCGCGCCTGCGAGGAGCTGATCGAGCAGGCGCGGGTCGAGGTCAACGGCGAGATCGTCCTGGAGCAGGGCAAGCGGGTCGACCCGGAGAACGACGAGGTCAAGGTCGACGGCCTGACGGTCGCCACCCAGTCGTACCAGTTCTTCTCGCTGAACAAGCCGGCCGGTGTCGTCTCCACGATGGAGGACACCGAGGGCCGTCAGTGCCTCGGTGACTACGTGACCAACCGCGAGACGCGGCTGTTCCACGTCGGGCGGCTCGACACCGAGACCGAGGGCGTCATCCTGCTCACCAACCACGGCGAGCTGGCGCACCGGCTGACCCACCCCAAGTACGGCGTGAAGAAGGTCTACCTCGCGCACATCGTGGGTCCCATCCCGCGTGACCTGGGCAAGCGTCTGAAGGACGGCATCCAGCTGGAGGACGGGTACGCGAAGGCGGACCACTTCCGGGTCGTCGAGCAGACCGGCAAGAACTACCTGGTCGAGGTGACCCTGCACGAGGGCCGCAAGCACATCGTGCGCCGGATGCTGGCGGAGGCCGGCTTCCCGGTCGACAAGCTGGTCCGCGTCGCCTTCGGTCCGATCACCCTGGGCGACCAGAAGTCGGGCTGGCTGCGCCGGCTGTCCAACACCGAGGTCGGCATGCTGATGAAGGAAGTCGAGCTTTAAGGACTCCTGAAGCTCCCAGGGCTTGTGTGTGACCGCACCCCCTTTTTATAGTCGTGGTGACTATTAAGAGGGGGTGTTCGTCGTGCCGGGTTACGACAAGTACGCCCACGAACCCTTCGCCGTCACCGTCGACCTCGCCGTCCTCACGCTCCGCGCGGGCAGCCTGCACGTACTGCTCGTCGAACGCGGCCAGGAGCCGTACGCCGGCCGGTGGGCGCTGCCGGGGGGCTTCGTGCTGCCGGACGAGTCCGCGGAGACCGCCGCCCGGCGGGAACTCGCCGAGGAGACCGGTTTGAAGGACGTCTCCGGGCTGCACCTCGAGCAGCTGCGCACCTACAGCGAACCCGACCGCGACCCCCGGATGCGGGTCGTGTCCGTCGCCTTCGCCGCGCTGCTGCCCGACGCCCCCGAGCCGACGGGCGGCGGCGACGCGGCCCAGGCGCGCTGGCTGCCGTACGACGACGCGAAGCCGCTCGCCTTCGACCACGACCGGATCCTGGCCGACGCCCACGAACGGGTCGGCGCCAGACTCGAGTACACCTGCCTCGCCACGGCCTTCTGCCCGCCCGAGTTCACCCTCGGCGAGCTCCAGCAGGTCTACGAGACGGTGTGGGGGACCGGCCTGGACCGGCCCAACTTCCGCCGCAAGGTGCTCGCCACCCCGGGCTTCGTCGAGCCCGTGCCCGGCGGCGCGCGCCTCACCGGCGGCCGCGGCAAGCCCGCCGCCCTCTACCGGGCGGGCGCCGCCACCGCGCTCCACCCGCCCCTGCTGCGACCGCCCCGGGAAGGACGATCCGCATGACCACCTCGACCACCGTCAGGAAGCGGGCCACCGGGTCCCTGCTGGGACTCGCGCTGGGGGACGCGCTCGGGTTTCCCACCGAGTTCAACGACGTTCCGTCGATCCTCGCCAAGTGCGGGCCCTGGCGGGAGATGGAACTGCCGAAGCGCGCCTTCGTCTCCGACGACACCCAGATGACCCTGGCCCTGGGCCGGGCCCTGCGGACCGCCATGGACCGCGGGCTGCTCGTGCCGACGTCGCTCGCGCACCCGCTGCGCGCGGAGTTCGTGGACTGGTACCGGTCGCCGGACAACAACCGGGCCCCCGGGCGGACCTGCCTGACGGCGTGCAGCCTGCTCGAGGACGAGAACCGCGGCTGGCAGGACGCCAGTCAGATCGGTTCCAAGGGCTGTGGCGCCAACATGCGGGTGGCGCCCGTCGGGCTCGTCCCCGGGCTCAGCGAGGAGCAGCGAGCCGGTGCCGCCCAGCTCCAGTCCGCCCTCACCCACGGGCACCCCACCGCGCTCGCCGCCTCCGACCTCACCGCCCACGCCGTACGGCTGCTCACCCAGGGTGCCGAGCCGGCGGCCCTGGTCGGGCTCCTGAGGGCCTACGCCGTCGACAACCGTTCCCGCTACCACCACCGCTGGCTCGGCGACCTGTGGACCCGCAGCCAGGACCCCACCCCGGAGCACTTCATCGCGCGTGGCTGGGACGAGTGCCTCGGCGTGCTGGAGCGCCTCGGGGAGGCGCTGCGCGACCCCGCGCCCGAGACCGACCCGTGCCTGGCCACGGGGGCGGGGTGGATCGCCGAGGAGGCCCTGGCGACCGGTCTGCTGTGCTTCCTGCTCTTCCCGGACGAGCCGGTGACCGTGCTGCGCCGGGCCGCCTGCTCCTCCGGGGACTCCGACTCCATCGCCTGTCTGGCGGGCGCCTTCGCGGGCGCGTACGCCGGGGCCGACGCCTGGCCGACGGCGTGGGCGGACCGGATCGAGTACCAGGGGGAGCTGGTGACGCTCGGGGCGCTCTGGGACCAGTGACCCGGCAGGGGTTCAGGTCAGCTTGATCGAGCTGCCCTCGACGGTGATCTGCTCCGTGGGCAGCGGCTTGGTCGCCGGGCCGCCGGCCACCGATCCGTCGGCGATACGGAACTCGCTCTTGTGGCAGGGGCAGTGGATGATGCCGTCGGCGACGCTGCCGACGGTGCAGCCCTGATGGGTGCAGACCGCGGAGAACGCCTTGAAGTCGCCCTTCGTCGGCTGGGTGACGACGACCTTCTCCTCCGCGAAGATCTTGCCGCCGCCGACGGGGATGTCGGTGGTCTTCGCCAGCGCCTGGCCGGCGGAGGCCTTCGGGGACTGCTCGGACGAGGAGTCGTCCTCGTTGCCGTACTCGCCGCAGCCCGTGGCGAGCGCGGCTGCCGCGCCGCCCGTCGCCAGGAGAACCGTGCGCCGTGTCGCGGGGAGGGTCATGTCGTCACTCCGAACGTGCGGAAGAACCAGAGGGCCGAGGTCAGCCAGATGATCGTGAGTACGGCGAAGACGAGTCCGCCGACGACCGGCAGCAGCCATCCCGGGAGTCGCTCCGAACGGAGCAGCAGCATCTTGGCACTGAATGCGCCGAAGAAGAAGCAACCCAGGAGGGAGTGCCACATAACGCGCGTTTCGTATGTCTGATAGCCAAGCGCGTACAGGCAGTGCACCGCAACCGGGACCGCGATCAGAAAGGCCGCGCGACCCGACCAGCGGTGCAGCCTGCCGGACCAGGCGGGTCCCGGCAGCCTGCCGTACAGCATCGCGGCGGAGACGAGCTGGATCAGCGCGAAGAACATCGCGGCCGTCGCCAGCCAGGACTTGACCGCGCCCGTGCTGCTGAAGCCGGCCAGGTTGAAGGCCGTCCCGGCCGGGTCGTGGACCTTGCCGTAGACGCCCAGGGCGAGCGCCACGGCGGCGGCGACCAGCGCCGGGACCAGGTAGCGGGCGGGGTGCGGGCCGGGCCGTGCGGGACCGGGGCCGGGGAAGCCCTGGGTGGCGGCGTTCGGGTCGACGGTCATGGTGGCTCCCTGCTCGAAGGGGTCAGGGCGTGGCGGGGCGGGCCGTGAGCTGCTGTCCGTCGACCGTCACCGCGCCGGTCTCCGGGTCGATGGCCGGCGCGGGGGAGGGCTTGCCGTCGCGGGTGAGGATGCCGACCTGGGTGCCGTCCTTCAGCACGATCCAGCCGCCGTCGATCTTCGCGGAGCGCACGGTGGCCGTCGCCCGCCACAGCCCGGACGGCTTCGTCGCCCGGTCCGCCGAGAAGGCGTGCCCTCCGCCGCCCACGGTGACCGTGCCTTCGACGCGCTTGCCGTCCTGGAGCGTGCCGTCCAGTTTCGCGCCGTGCTGGCCGGTGAGCCGCAGCGTGCCGTCGTCCTCGACGTCGCCCTTGAGCCAGGACTCCTCGGTACGGCCGTCGCAGTAGTACGCGATCGCCTTGCCGTCGCGGACGGTGACGGCGATCGCCGCCGCGTCGTCGTCCGTGCGGCCGGCGTAGTCGGCGTCGGCGGCCGGGACACGTGAGGGGGAGGGGGCCGGGGTGGGCGCGGTCGACGCGGCGCTCCGGGCGGGGGTCGGACTCGGTGACGTCTCCTCGTACGAGGACGAGGCGGTCTTCGTCCCTGTCGTCGCGTTGAGCGTCAGCAGGAACAGGCCGAGCACCAGTCCCGCGAGAAGGGTGAGCAGGGGTCCTGGACGCTTCATGTCGGGCCTTCCCCGATGCGGGTGTCCTGCCGTCAGAGTGCCATGAGAGCGCAGGCCGCACCCGTCGTAAAGGGCGTACGGGGGCGTTCCCGTCTCGGCACGCGGGCGGCGCGCACCGGACCGGCTCGGGCTGACTAGGCTGGCTGCGTCAGGAGCCGTAGTCGGCAGTGGGTACGTCAGCAAGGAGCAGCGCCGTGGCGGTACGAGCGGTCCGGGGAGCCGTCCAACTCGAGCGGGACGAGGCCGGCCACATGGACGAGCAGGTCGGAGCCCTGCTCACCGCCGTCCTGGAGCGGAACTCGCTCGGCGCCGACGACCTGATCAGCATCTGGTTCACGGCCACCCCCGACCTGCACAGCGACTTCCCGGCGGCCGCGGCCCGCAAGCTCGGCATCGTCGACGTGCCGCTGATCTGCGCCCAGGAACTCGACATCGCGGGCGCCATGCCGCGGGTCGTGCGCATCCTGGCGCACGTCGAGTCCGGCAAGGCGCGCGCCGACATCAACCACGTCTACCTCGGGGCCGCGGCCGCCCTGCGCAGGGACATCGCCCAGTGAGGACCGCGCTCGTCATCGGAACCGGGCTGATCGGCACGTCCGCCGCGCTGGCCCTGGCCCAGCGGGGCGTCGTCGTCCACCTCGCCGACCACGACCCCGGGCAGGCCCGTACGGCGGCGGCGCTCGGCGCCGGCACCGACGCGGAGCCCGAGGGCCCGGTCGACCTCGCGATCGTCGCCGCGCCGCCCGCGCACGTGGCCGGTGTGCTCGCCGACGCGATGCGCCGCGGGGTGGCCCGCGGCTACCTCGACGTGGCCAGCGTGAAGGGCGGGCCGCGCCGTGAGCTGCTGGCGCTCGGCCTCGACCTGTCGTCGTACATCGGCAGCCACCCCATGTCCGGCCGGGAGAAGTCGGGCCCGCTGGCCGCGACCGGTGACCTCTTCGAGGGGCGCCCCTGGGTGCTGACGCCGACCCGGGACACCGACACCGAGGTGCTGAACCTCGCCCTGGAGCTGGTCTCGCACTGCCGTGCCGTCCCGGTGGTCATGGACGCGGACGCCCACGACCGCGCGGTGGCGCTGGTCTCGCACATGCCGCACCTGGTCTCCAGCATGGTCGCGGCGCGTCTGGAGCACGCCGAGGAGGCCGCCGTACGGCTGTGCGGACAGGGCATCCGGGACGTCACCCGGATCGCCGCCTCCGACCCCGGCATGTGGATCGACATCCTGTCCGCGAACCCGGGGCCGGTCGCCGACCTGCTCACCGACGTCGCCGCCGACCTGGAGGAGACGGTCCGGTCCCTGCGCGCCCTGCAGTCCTCCGACGACTCCAAGCGCCGCGAGGGCGCCGACGGCGTCCAGGACGTGCTGCGTCGCGGCAACGCGGGCCAGGTCCGCGTTCCCGGCAAGCACGGGGCCGCTCCGCGGGCGTACGAGGTGGTGGCGGTGCTCATCGACGACCAGCCCGGTCAGCTGGCCCGCATCTTCGCCGACGCCGGACAGGCGGGCGTCAACATCGAGGACGTACGCATCGAGCACGCGACCGGACAGCAGGCGGGTCTGGTGCAGCTGATGGTCGAGCCGAAGTCCGCGGTGGTGCTGTCCTCGGCGTTGCGCGAGAGAGGCTGGGCCATCCGGCAGTAGGCGTCCCGCGGCCCGGGCACCCGGCGCGGACCAGGTACCGGCCGGACGAGTGACGCGCGGCCGGTAACCTTGTGCGGGGCGCGGTCGCGTCCCGCACACCCACCGCCTCGCACCAGGAAGGTGTCCTCCCGTGGAAAACGGCGCCGCCCAGCCCGTGATTGTCGCCATCGACGGCCCCTCGGGCACGGGCAAGTCGAGCACGTCCAAGGCCGTGGCCGCCCAGCTGGGGCTGAGCTACCTGGACACCGGCGCCCAGTACCGGGCGATCACGTGGTGGATGGTGACCAACGGGATCGACATCGAGGACCCCACGGCGATCGCCGCCGTCGCCGGCAAGCCGGAGATCCTCTCCGGCACCGACCCGGCCGCCCCGACGATCACGGTCGACGGCATCGACGTGGCCGGCCCGATCCGCACCCAGGAGGTCACCGCCAAGGTCAGCGCGGTGAGCGCCGTACCCGAGGTGCGGGCCCGGATCACCGAGCTCCAGCGCTCGCTGGCGGCCTCCACCGAGCAGGGGATCGTCGTCGAGGGCCGGGACATCGGCACGACCGTGCTGCCCGACGCCGACCTGAAGATCTTCCTCACCGCCTCCCCGGAGGCCCGGGCCGCCCGGCGCAGCGGCGAGCTGAAGGGCGCGGACGTCCACACCACCCGGGAGGCGCTGATCAAGCGGGACGCCGCCGACTCCTCCCGCAAGACCTCCCCGCTCGCCAAGGCGGACGACGCCGTCGAGGTGGACACCACGGAGCTGACGCTGGCCCAGGTCATCGAGTGCGTCGTCACCCTCGTCGAGGAGAAGCGGGCCGCGAGGTGACCACCGGGTCCGTGCCCTCGGAGAAGGGCGCCGAGGTCGGGCGGCGCATCGGCGTCGGCCTGATGTACGGGCTGTTCAAGCCGCGGGTGCTGGGCGCCTGGAAGGTGCCGGCGAGCGGCCCGCTGATCTTCGCGATCAACCACTCGCACAACGTCGACGGTCCGATGGTGATGGGCGTTGCGCCGCGGCCGACGCACTTCCTGATCAAGAAGGAAGCGTTCATCGGCCCCCTCGACCCTTTCCTGACCGCCATCGGGCAGCTCAAGGTCGACCGCGACACCACCGACCGGACGGCGATCACCCGCGCGCTGGGCGTGCTGGAGAACGGCGGGGTCCTCGGGATCTTCCCGGAGGGCACCCGCGGCGAGGGAGACTTCGCCGCCCTGCGCGCCGGGCTCGCGTACTTCGCGGTGCGCGGCGGGGCCCCGATCGTGCCCGTCGCCGTGCTGGGAAGTTCCGAACGGCGCGGACGGTTGATAAAGGCACTGCCCCCGCTGCGCTCCCGCGTCGACGTCGTCTTCGGCGAACCGTTCGACGCGGGCGACGGTAGCGGGCTGCGCACCCGCAAGGCACTGGACGCCGCCACCGAACGCATCCAGAAGCAGTTGGCCGCACACCTGGAAAACGCCAGGCGCCTGACCGGGCGCTGAGCGACACTGAATACCGAGTAGTGGATCAACCAGAACAAAACGGCTGTTCCACCGATCACCACGAATGAACGACGAGGTACGGACTTCATGAACGACCACATCCAGCCCGACGGCTCGGAAGCCTTCGAGCACGATCACGGGGCGCTCGGCGACGCCGAGTACGCGGAGTTCATGGAGCTCGCCGCCGTCGAGGGCTTCGACGTCGAGGACGTCGAGGGGGCGATCGAGGCCGCAGGGCACGGGCCGCTGCCGGTGCTCGCCGTCATCGGCCGCCCGAACGTCGGCAAGTCGACCCTGGTGAACCGGATCATCGGCCGCCGCGAGGCCGTCGTCGAGGACAAGCCGGGCGTCACCCGCGACCGCGTCACCTACGAGGCCGAGTGGGCGGGCCGCCGCTTCAAGCTCGTCGACACCGGCGGCTGGGAGCAGGACGTCCTCGGCATCGACGCCTCCGTGGCCGCGCAGGCCGAGTACGCGATCGAGGCCGCCGACGCCGTCGTCTTCGTCGTCGACGCCAAGGTCGGCGCCACCGACACCGACGAGGCGGTCGTACGGCTGCTGCGCAAGGCCGGCAAGCCCGTCGTGCTGGCCGCCAACAAGGTCGACGGCATGAGCGGCGAGGCCGACGCGGCCGCCCTGTGGTCCCTGGGCCTCGGCGAGCCGCACCCGATCTCCGCTCTGCACGGCCGCGGCACCGGCGACATGCTGGACGCCGTCCTGGAGGCGCTGCCGGAGGCCCCCGCGCAGACCTTCGGCACCGCGGTCGGCGGCCCGCGCCGCATCGCGCTCATCGGCCGCCCGAACGTCGGCAAGTCCTCGCTGCTGAACAAGGTGGCCAACGAGGACCGTGTCGTCGTCAACGAGATCGCGGGCACCACCCGCGACCCGGTCGACGAGCTGATCGAACTCGGCGGTGTGACCTGGAAGTTCGTCGACACGGCGGGCATCCGCAAGCGCGTCCACCTCCAGCAGGGCGCCGACTACTACGCCTCGCTGCGCACCGCGGCCGCCGTCGAGAAGGCCGAGGTGGCGGTCATCCTGATCGACGCCTCCGAGTCCATCTCGGTCCAGGACCAGCGCATCGTCACCATGGCGGTCGACGCGGGCCGCGCCCTCGTCATCGCGTACAACAAGTGGGACACCCTCGACGAGGAGCGCCGCTACTACCTGGAGCGGGAGATCGAGACCGAGTTCGCCCAGGTCGCCTGGGCGCCCCGGGTGAACGTCTCGGCGCGCACCGGCCGGCACATGGAGAAGCTGGTCCCGGCGATCGAGGCCGCCCTGGCAGGCTGGGAGACCCGCGTCCCGACGGGCCGCCTCAACGCCTTCCTGGGCGAGCTGGTCGCCGCCCACCCGCACCCGGTCCGCGGCGGCAAGCAGCCGCGCATCCTCTTCGGCACCCAGGCCGGGACCAAGCCCCCGCGCTTCGTCCTCTTCGCCTCCGGCTTCATCGAGGCGGGCTACCGGCGCTTCATCGAGCGCCGTCTGCGCGAGGAGTTCGGCTTCGAGGGCACGCCGATCCACATCTCGGTGCGGGTGCGCGAGAAGCGCGGCACCAAGAAGAAGTAACGGCACCACGACCGGAGGGCGGCACCCGTGACGGGTGCCGCCCTCCGGTCGTGATCAGTGATCAGAAGGACCTGCGGGGGGCCGGCGGGAGCGCCGCCGGGACGTGGTGCATCGCGGTCGGCGCGGCCTGCTGGCCGAGCTGCCCGACCCGCTGCCACTGGGACTGCTGCCCGACCCGCGCGCTCTGCGCCCCCGCGCTGTAGGCGCTGTAGGAGCTGCTGAACGACCCCGGGCGGGGCGCCGGGTAGGAACCCGTGTGGTGCGGGATGTTCCCGAAGGCGGTGAACCCCAGTTCGTCCTCGCCGCTGCGGTCGCCGGGCAGCGAACGGAACGTCTTGACGTACTCGGCGTAGAGCGCGTCGTAGATCGGCGTGGCCGATGGGCCGCCTGACGCGTCCTGGGCCGGTCGCGCGGACGGGATCGACTGGAAGGACGGGCGGCGGGGAACGTCGTAGGTGTGCACGTATGTCCAAACGACGCGGCACGGGAAGGGATGCGGCTCGGCAGGCGGCCTCAGGGGGGCGCGGGGCCGCGTCCGTGGACGTCCTGTCGGTCGCCGTACGGCCGCGGTCCCCGCCCGGTGGGCGAACTCAGGTGCCGGCGAGCGGAAGTGCCGCCCCGACCAACTGCCCGTTGGCCGCGGCCTTGTCCAGCGCGTCCCGCAGCAGGTCCTCCCGGGGCTGACGCCCGATGGAGCCCACCGGCGCCGCGAACATCAGCACCTGCTGGTGCTTGTTGGCGGCGGCCCGCCAGCCCTCCGTCACCTGCAACGGCTGGTGCGCCTGCCACCAGGCGACCGGCTGCCCGCCGTTCACCGAGGGCTGGAGCACCGCGTGCAGCTGGCCCATCGCGAGCAGCACGGACCAGCCGTGCTGCACCGGCGGCACCTCGGTCAGCTCGGACAGCGGCATGAAGCCCTGCTCGATGAGGAGCGGCAGGAAGTCGTCGCCCGCGCCGGTCGTGCCGGGCCGCACGATGGGCGCGGTCGGCTCGACGACCAGGGCCGGGTGCAACTCCCCGGCGATCAGGACGAGTCCGCTGGTGACGCCGAGCACCGCCTGCTCGGGTGCGACCTTGTCGGGGTCCAGGTCGACGGTGTCGCCGTTGATGGAGCGGACCGCGCCCTGGAGCTGCTCCTCGGTGACCTGGACGACCTGCGAGGGCAGACAGGTGGAGTGGGCGAAGGCGAGAACGGCGGTCTCGTCCCCGATGAACAGGACGGTGCTGGTGCGCTCGTTCTCGGAGTCGCCCGGGGTGCGGCAGGACGTGCAGTCGTAACTGCCCGGGGCGTTGTCTCCGGCGAGCAGCCGGTCGGCTTCTTCGTTGCCGATCTCGGCGCGTACCTCGTCGCTGACGTCGAGCATGCGCGGCACGGGTGACTCCCTCGGATGCGGTGCGTGGGCGAGGCGGGTGGCCCCCGGCTCGTGGTCCGGGTGGGTCCCCGGCTCATGAAGAAGACAACGGGCGATCTGTGGCCAGGGTCACGCTGGACGGCGAACGGAATCGAACCAACCTGCGCGCGCGGTCACGATGCGTGCGGAATCCGCCACTCCATGCCAAGTAACGGAGAGGTCACGGAAGTTGATTCGGTGAGCTGACTCACAGTCCGCGCGGGGCCCTGGTCGACAAATCCGGAAATGAGGGAACGAAGTAGGTGGCCGAAATTCGCCGCTACCTAGGGTAACTGCGAACTGGCCTGGGACAACGGGGAGTTGGTTGATAACGAACCGTCAGCTGCCTAGATTGCTCCGCCGTGTGCAACGAGCACCGCTCGGGTACGTCCGCCGGCCGCGCAGAGCCAGACATCGCGCAGCACCACCGCCGGCGGACGGGCCGGGCGTGACGACCGCGTCCCTGCGCGGCCGGCACGCCCCGGCCAGGGGGAGCCCGGGTTCGTAGAGAGGGATCTACATGTCCGAATGTGCCGATATCCACACCCGCACCTCGTCGCGCAAGACGGCGGTCCTCGCCGGGGCGATCCTGCTCGCCCCCCTCGGACTGCTCAGCACGACCGGCAACGCCACGGCGGCCGACAGCGGGGTGTGGGACCGCATCGCCCAGTGCGAGAGCGGCGGCAACTGGTCGATCAACACCGGCAACGGCTACTACGGCGGGCTCCAGTTCTCCGCCGGTACCTGGCGCGCGTACGGCGGCACCGCCTATGCGTCGACCGCCGACAAGGCCAGCAAGGCACAGCAGATCTCCGTCGCCACCAAGGTGCAGAACGCCCAGGGGTGGGGGGCGTGGCCGACCTGCTCGGCGCGCGCCGGAGCGTCAGGCAGCGCACCGGGGGCCGGATCGTCCTCGGCCGAGTCGAGCTCCGCCAAGTCGGGCTCCTCGAAGTCGGGCTCCTCGAAGTCCGGTAGCTCCAAGTCCGGCACCTCGAACTCCTCGCAGTCGGGTTCCTCGAACGCGCCGGAGCGCTCGACGGCCCAGACCTCGCGCGGTACGGGCCGTGGTGACTACACCGTCCGCGAGGGCGACACCCTCAGCACCATCGCGACCCGCCACGGGCTGACCTGGCAGCGGGTCTACGCGGCCAACAAGGCCGTCGTCGGCGGCGACCCCGACCTGATCGTGCCCGGACAGCGCCTCACGCTCTGAGCCGTTCCCCCTCCGGGACACGGTGACCCCATCCGGCGGGACGGCCGGGTGGGGCCCACCCACCTCGTGGGACACACTGGGCGCATGCTGGAGACCTCCGCCCGACTGCTGCGCCTGCTCTCCCTGCTCCAGGCCCACCGCGAGTGGTCCGGCGCCCAACTCGCCGACCGGCTGGGAGTCACCTCGCGCACGGTGCGCCGGGACGTGGACCGGCTGCGCGAGCTGGGCTACCCGGTCAACGCCAGCCCCGGCACCGGAGGCGGCTACCAGTTGGGCGCCGGCGCCGAGTTGCCGCCGCTGCTGCTGGACGACGACGAGGCCGTCGCCGTCGCGGTGGGGCTGCGGACGGCGGCCGGGCAGGGCATCGAGGGCATCGGCGAGACCTCCGTACGGGCCCTGGCGAAGCTGGAGCAGGTGCTGCCGCACCGGCTGCGGCGCCGGGTGGGCGCCCTGAACGCCTTCACCGTGCCGATGCTGCGCGGCCCGCGGTCCTCCGCCGTGGACCCGGCCGTCCTCACCGAGCTCGCCCATCTCTGCCGGGACGCCGAACGCCTGCGCTTCGACTACCGGGGGCACGACGGCACGGCGACCCGCCGCACCGTCGAACCGCACCGCCTGGTGTGCACCGAGCGCCGCTGGTACCTGGTCGCCTGGGACCTCGACCGCGCCGACTGGCGTACGTTCCGGGTGGACCGCCTCACGCCGAGGCCGCCGCACGGGCCGCGCTTCGTACCGCGCGAGCCGCCCGCCGAGGACCTCGCCGCGTACGTCTCGCAAGGCGTCTCCACGCGCGCGTACGCCACCCGGGCCACCGTCCGGCTGTTCGTGCCGCTGGCCGAGGCCGCCGAACGGATCTCGCCCTCGGCCGGCACGCTGGAGCCCGACGGCGACCGGGCCTGTGTGCTGCGCACCGGCGCCGCGAGCCTCGACGTGATGGTGATCCACGTGATGATGGCGGGCTTCGAGTTCGAGGTGCTGGAGCCCGTGGAGCTGATCGAGGCGATCAGGACGGCTCGTGACCGGCTTGATGGCGCTTTGGCTCGGGCTGCGGGATCTCGGCCGCGTACTGCGGATGGTGCAGGTCGAACGCCGGGGACTCCGAGCGGACCTTCGGCAGCGTCGTGAAGTTGTGCCGGGGCGGCGGGCAGGACGTCGCCCACTCCAGGGAACGGCCGAAGCCCCAAGGGTCGTCGACCTCGACCTTCGTGCCGTACTTGGCGGTCTTCCAGACGTTGTAGAGGAACGGCAGGGTGGAGAGGCCGAGCAGGAACGAGCCGATCGTCGAGACGGTGTTGAGCGCGGTGAACCCGTCGGCGGCGAGATAGTCGGCGTACCGGCGCGGCATGCCCTCGGCGCCCAGCCAGTGCTGCACCAGGAACGTGGTGTGGAAGCCGACGAACAGCGTCCAGAACTGGATCTTCCCGAGCCGCTCGTCGAGCAGCTTCCCGGTGAACTTCGGCCACCAGAAGAAGAAGCCGCCGAAGATCGCGAAGACCACCGTGCCGAAGACGACGTAGTGGAAGTGGGCGACCACGAAGTACGAGTCGGAGACGTGGAAGTCCATCGGCGGCGACGCCAGGATCACTCCGGTCAGGCCTCCGAACAGGAAGGTCACCAGGAAGCCCGTAGCCCACAGCATCGGCGTCTCGAAGGAGATCGAGCCCTTGATCATGGTCCCGGTCCAGTTGAAGAACTTCACGCCCGTGGGGACGGCGATCAGGAAGCTCATGAGGGAGAAGAACGGCAGCAGCACCGCGCCCGTGACGAACATGTGGTGCGCCCACACCACGATGGACAGCCCGGTGATCGCCATCGTCGCGCCGACCAGGGTGAGGTAGCCGAAGATCGGCTTGCGGCTGAAGACCGGGATGATCTCCGTGATGATCCCGAAGAACGGCAGCGCGATGATGTAGACCTCGGGGTGCCCGAAGAACCAGAACAGGTGCTGCCACAGCAGCGCTCCGCCGTTGGCCGCCTCGAACACCTGCGAACCGAACCGCCGGTCCGCCTCCAGCACCAGCAGCGCGGCCGCCAGCACCGGGAACGCCATCAGGATCAGGATCGACGTGAAGAGCGTGTTCCAGGTGAAGATCGGCATCCGGAACATCGTCATGCCGGGCGCGCGCATCCCGATGATCGTGGTGATGAAGTTGACCGCGCCGAGGATCGTGCCGAAGCCGGCCAGCGCCAGGCCCATGATCCACAGGTCGGGGCCGATCCCCGGCGAGTACTGCCGGCTGTTCAGCGGCGCGTAGGCGAACCAGCCGAACGCCGCCGGGCCGTCCGGTGTCAGCAGCGAGCCCAGCACGGTCAGCCCGCCGAACAGGAACAGCCAGTACGAGAGCATGTTCAGCCGGGGGAAGGCCACGTCCGGGGCACCGATCTGGAGCGGCATCAGCTCGTTGGCGAAGCCCGCGAAGGACGGGGTCGCGAACAGCAGCAGCATGATCGTGCCGTGCATCGTGAACAGTTGGTTGAACTGGTTGGCGTCCACGATCTGCAGCCCGGGCCGGGCCAGTTCGGCCCGCATCAGCAGCGCCATGATCCCGCCGACGAGGAAGAAGGCGAAGGACGTGATCAGATAGAGGTGGCCGATCTTCTTGTGGTCGGTGGTGGTCAGCCAGTCGACGACCACCCGGCCGCGGCCCCGGTGACCGATGTCCCCGGTTCGTGCCGCCGTCACGGTCTGCGTCCCCATCGCTCGCTCGCCCCTTCGTTCGCCCTGTCCCGGGCCCGCCGGCGTCCCGGGTGCGTACGGAGGATGTGTGGGGGAGCCGTGTATTTCCTATGAGCAGTCAGCTCCCGCGATCCCGCACGGAATCGTAATGCGGCGGGGTCCTGGGACGGTACCCCGCGAACTTTCCGACGGGTTATTCGAGGCGGCCGGGCGACACGCGGGAATTGCGTTCGAATTCGCGCGGAAGGCGCACGAAACCGCTCGTCCGTGTGAGGGAGTTCGACCGAAACGCATGTCGTGATCCTGTGACAGAAGTGTGACCGGAGTGATCCGTATCGCCGGTCCGGGGTTCCCGGGGCGGGGCTCGCCGCCTAGCGTGGCGGTATGGCACCGAATCCCACTCCGCCAGCGGAGCCCCAGGACAATCCGGACGGATACGTCGGCCTCGAGGCCGCACGGGCCGAGCGGCTCGCGCGCGAACGGGGGTGGTCGACGGTGCGTGAACTGGCGCCCGGGACGATCATCACCATGGAGTACCGCTTCGGGCGGCTGAACTTCGAGGTGCGCGACGGGCTGGTGGCGCGCGCCTGGAAGGGCTGAGGCGCCCGAAGAGGCGGGGCGAGCACGGCGAAGGCCCCGGTTCCCGTCTTCGGGAACCGGGGCCTTCGGGCGCGGAACCGGGTTGTGCGTACCGGGGTTCCGCTGTTCGGGGAGGTCAGCCGCCTGTCAGCGGTCGGGCCGCGGAGGTCGCGGCGCCGCGCGGGAGGCGGTCGGCGTGCGGTGGCCGGCGGCTGCCGACCGGGGTGACCGGGGTGCGCTCCGAGCGGGGCGTGTGCGGGCCCGGCGCCAGATGGACCGGCGCCCGCGGCGGACGGGCCGGTTGCGCCGGCTCGCGGGCCGCGGAGGCCTCCTCCTGGGCCGGCGCACCCGAGACGAACGGCACGGGTACGGCGACGGGTGCGGCCGGAGCCGGAGCGGGGGCCGGAGCCGGGGCCGTACCGGCGCGGCGGTCGCGCCAGCGGTCGCGCAGGTCGAAGATCGCGACCTCGGCGCGCGCGATCAGCGGCTCGCACCAGGGCAGCGCCAGCAGGATCAGCAGACCCGCGGCCCAGCCGAGCACCACGTCACTGAGCCAGTGCGTGCCGAGGTAGACCGTGGCGAGGCCGACGCCGAGCGAGGTCACCGCGGAGAGCGCGGACAGCCAGCGGCGGGCCCTCGGGGTCGAGGCCAGATACGCCAGGATTCCCCAGGTCACGACCGCGTTGGCGGTGTGGCCGCTGGGAAATATATCGCCGCCCAGGCCCATCTCGTTCGAGCCGATGGTGGTCGCGTAGTGCGGTCCGAGCCGGCCCATGCCGAGCTTGGCGGCCCCGACGGTGAGGTTCAGCAGCAGCAGCGAGGCGCCGAGGGTGAGCAGCGGGCGCACGGTGTGCTGCCGCCACGATCTCCAGCCGAGCCAGGCGGCGACCATCACGGCGGTCGGACCGCGCTGGCCGAGGACCACGTAGTAGTCGACGAACCAGTGGATGCCGGACCACTGCTGGTACGGCCGGAAGAACATGACCAGCCAGTCGAGGCGGACCAGCCACGAGGTGATCACCACGAGCCACACGATCGCCAGATAGAAGGCCAGGGTCGCCAGGAACAGCGCGACCCGGTGCCTGCTCATCTTCGGCACATCGATGTGGGCCGGTCGTTCCGGCTCCCGGTCGAGCCTGGCGAACACCCGGTCCAGACGGGTGAGGTTTTGTTCGGTACGCACCTAAACGACGTTACAGCGAGTGAGCTCGAGACCCGGCCGATTCCGCTGGTTTGTGATGACGATGTGATGTGGGATTGCTCTCAGAAGGCCGCTTATTCCTGTGTAATCGCTAATGGTCGAACAGTGTTCCCTTCAATTCCTTTGATCATTCCAGGAGATAGTTTTAGGGAACGTATGAAAGGGTTCACCGAAAAGCCGGATTCTCTTACGGCGGACCGCTGCCGTTCAGCCACCACGCGCCGTACCCGGCCGAGGCCACCGCGAGGCACCCCACCACCAGCGCCGACCTGGACGTCCGCAGCCGGGCCAGGGCCAGGGCGAGCGGCAGCAGCAGTGGGAACGCGGGCAGCAGCAGGCGCGGCTTGGAGCCGAAGTAGCTCGACGCGCACAGGGCGAGGGCGAGGACCGCACCCGCGTACACCAGCAGCGGAAGGGGCTGGCGCTGCCGCACACAGACGACGTACAGCCACAGCAGCAGGGCGACGCCGACGATCAGCCCGAGGCCGGCGAGGGCGGACGGGAATGACGTGAACTTGTCGGCGACGAAGCGGGCGAAGGCGTAGCCGCCGTCGAAGCCGTTGCGCCAGCCCGCCTGGACGTCGAAGTAGCCGAGCGGGCCCCTGCCGGTGTGGTGGCCGACCCACAGGACGTATCCGGCGGCGCCGAGGGGCGCGAGGAGCATGCCGAGGGCGCGTGGCGCGACGCGGGCGGCGGTCGCCCCGGCCCCGCGCCGGGGAGCGGCCTCGGCGGTCGGCGACTCCCGGTCACGGACGAAGGACGCCACGCCCGCCGCCCACACCGCCGCGACCACCGCGAGTCCCACCGGACGGGTCAGACCGGCCAGCGACGCGAGAACTCCCGCGGTCACCCACCGGCCGGTGAGCACCGCGTACAGCGACCAGGCGGCCAGCGCGGTGAACAGTGACTCGCTGTATGCCATCGACTGCACGATCCCGACGGGCAGAACGGCCCACACCAGCACCGCGCACACCCCGGCCCGGCGGCCGTACACCTGGTCGGCGACCGCGAACACGCCCCAGGCGGCGGCGAGCGACGCGAGCAGGGACACGACGAAACCGGCGTCGGCGTACGACAGCGGGGTCACCGCGTGCAGGAGCCTTTCCAGCCAGGGCAGCAGCGGGAAGAAGGCGAGGTTGGAGTGGACGTCGCCGTTCGGCAGACGGACCTCGTAGCCGTAGCCCAGCTCGGCGACCCTGGTGTACCAGAGGGCGTCCCAGCGGGCGGTCAGCAGCGTGTACGCGCTCTTGTCGCGGGCGGCGCTCCACACGACCAGCGCGAGCAGACCGAGGGCACGCACGGCCGCGTACCCCAGGAGGGCGGGGGCCGCCCGGCGCAGGGTCGCGGAGCCGGGGGGCGTCACGCGCGTCTCAAGATCGGTCACGGGCTCGATTATCGACGGCCCGCCCGGCGACCGGATCCGCCGGGGCGGTCGGGACCCCCGGGAGGAGGTGCGCGGAGCCGCCACGGGGAGGGGCACGGGGGGTGGCCCGGACAGGGCGCGGGAGTGGCGTACGCCACATGGGTTGCCCGTGGGTGGTGAGAGGTCCGCCACGTGGCCCTGGCGCGAACTCGCGTACGCTGCGTTCCACTCGTGTTCGTTTGCGCGGGCCGGAGACACCGCTCCTCTCCGGCCGAGCCGCGGGGAGTCCCCACCCCGTGAGCCCGCCGAACCGGGGGATCACCTGGGAGGTACGTACATGTCCGGGACGACCACGGCCGCCGCTGGGCTGCGCCGTCGGGCGGCCGGGGCCGGTGCCAACCGCTGGGTCGTCCTGGTGGTGCTGTGCGTCAGCCTGCTGCTGGTCGCCGTCGACGCGACGGTGCTGCATGTGGCGGTGCCGGCGGTCACCGAGGACCTGCGGCCCGGCGCGATCGAGCTGCTCTGGATCGTCGACACCTATCCACTGGTCTGCGCCTCGCTGCTGATCCTTTTCGGCACGCTCGGCGACAAGGTGGGCCGCAGACGCATCCTGCTGCTCGGCTACGCCCTGTTCGGCGTCGCCTCCGCGCTGGCGGCGTTCGCCGGGACCGCGCAGACCCTGATCCTGGCGCGGGCGCTGCTGGGTGTCGGCGGCGCGATGATCATGCCCGCGACGCTGTCGATCCTGCGCCAGGTGTTCCCCGACCGGCGTGAGCGGGCGCTCGCGATCGGCATCTGGAGCGCGGTGGCCGCGGTCGGTGCCGCGGTCGGCCCGCTCCTGGGCGGCTTTCTGCTCGAGCACTTCTGGTGGGGCTCGGTCTTCCTCGTCAACATTCCGCTGATGCTGGTCAGCCTGCCGGTGGGACGGCTGCTGCTGCCCGAGTCACGGGGCGCGGCGGACGGCCCCTGGGACGTGGTCGGCGCGCTGATGGCGGCGGCCGGTCTCTTCGGTGTCGTGCTGGGTGTGAAGCGGCTGGGCGGTGGGGAGCTCGGGTTGTTCACCGTGGCGCCGCTGCTGGTGGGCGCGGTGCTGATCGTGCTGTTCGTCCGCCGTCAGCGACGTCGCCTGCATCCGCTGGTGGATCTGGGGATGTTCCGGCGGCCGGCCTTCAGTACGTCGGTCGGGTGCATCGTGCTGGCGATGCTGGCGCTGGTGGGTCTCGAACTGATCGCGGCACAGTACTTGCAGCTGGTGCTGGGACTGTCTCCGCTGGAGACGGGCCTGCGCCTGCTGCCCCTGACCTTCGCCGCGATGGCGGCCGGGCTGGCCGGGGCACGGCTGCTCCGGCAGTTCGGGCCGCGCCGGATGGTGTGCGGGGGGTTCGTCCTCACGGCGCTGGCGGTGCTGACACTGACCGCGATGGGCGGGTCGGACAACACGGGACTGCTGCTGCTGGGGTTCCTGCTGCTGGGCTTCGGCCTGGAGACGACCTTGTTCGCGGCGTACGAGTCGATGCTGAGCGAGGCGCCGCCGGAGCAGGCGGGCGGGGCGGCGGCGATCGGGGAGACGTCGTACCAGCTGGGGGCGGGGATCGGGATCGCGCTGCTGGGAAGCGTGATGAACGCCGCGTACGCGCCCGGACTGAAGTCCGTGCCCGGGGTGCCGGCGTCGGCGTCGGACGCGGCGGGGCATTCGCTGGGCGAGGCGTACGAGGTCGCCGGGCAGTTGGGCGGGCCGGTCGGGGTCGCACTGCGGCGGGTCGCGCGGGACAGCTTCGTGCACGGGTTGCATGTCACGCTGGTGGTGAGTGCGGGGCTGTTGCTGCTGGGGGCGCTGATGGCGTTGCGGTTGCCGCGGGTCATGCAGTGCGAGGCGCCTCCGGCGGAGGTGGAGCTTCCTGCGCCCCGCGGAGTCGTGGAGTCCCGCGTCTCCGCGTGAATCTCCCACCCACGCACCGTCCGTTTGCTGTCGGTCGAAGGGTGAGCGTTTCCTGTGGGGGCGCATCGCCGTCGGCGGCTTGAGGCTTGAGGCTTGCGGTCCATGGCTCGCGCGGCGCGTACTGGACGTGCGGGACGGCGCGTCGTAACGTCTCGGGCGATGGTGTAACTAGCGGTGCTAGTTTTTCGGAGGCTCATTCATGTCCGCGTCCTCGAAGTTGCCCCCCTTCGACCCCGCCGACCCGCTCGGGATCGACGATCTGCTGGAGCCGGAGGATCTCGCGATCCGTGACACCGTGCGGAACTGGGCCGCGGACCGGGTGCTGCCGCAGGTCGCCGAGTGGTACGAGCGCGGGGAGCTGCCGGAGATCCGGGAGCTGGCGCGCGAGCTCGGCGCCATCGGGGCGCTCGGGATGTCGCTCAGCGGATACGGGTGCGCCGGTGCCAGCGCCGTGCAGTACGGCCTCGCCTGTCTAGAACTCGAGGCCGCCGACTCCGGTATCCGGTCCCTCGTCTCCGTGCAGGGTTCCCTCGCCATGTACGCCCTGCACCGCTTCGGCAGCGAGGAGCAGAAGCAGACCTGGCTGCCGGGGATGGCCGCGGGCGAGATCATCGGGTGCTTCGGGCTCACCGAACCCGATCACGGCTCCGACCCGGCGGGCATGCGGACGTACGCCAAGCGGGACGGCTCCGACTGGGTGCTCGACGGCCGCAAGATGTGGATCACCAACGGGTCCGTCGCCGGGGTGGCCGTCGTCTGGGCGCAGAGCGACGACGGGATCCGCGGCTTCGTGGTGCCCGCCGGCACTCCGGGGTTCTCGGCGCCCGAGATCAAGCACAAGTGGTCCCTGCGGGCCAGTGTGACCAGCGAGCTGGTGCTCGACGACGTGCGGTTGCCCGCGGACGCCGTCCTGCCGGAGGTCACCGGGCTGCGCGGACCGCTCAGCTGTCTGTCCCACGCGCGCTACGGCATCGTGTGGGGCGCGATGGGAGCGGCGCGCTCCTGCTTCGAGACCGCCGTCGAGTACGCGAAGACCCGCGAGCAGTTCGGGCGGCCCATCGGGGGATTCCAGCTCACCCAGGCCAAGCTCGCCGACATGGCGGTCGAGCTGCACAAGGGGATTCTGCTCGCCCATCATCTGGGGCGACGCATGGACGCCGGCCGCCTGCGTCCCGAGCAGGTCAGCTTCGGCAAGCTCAACAACGTACGGGAGGCGATCGAGATCTGCCGGACCGCCCGTACCGTCCTCGGTGCCAACGGGATCTCGCTCGAATACCCCGTCATGCGGCACGCGACCAACCTCGAGTCGGTGCTCACCTACGAGGGCACCGTCGAGATGCACCAGCTCGTGCTGGGCAAGGCGCTCACCGGACTCGACGCCTTCCGCTGACCCGGCCCGGGGGCCGAGGCAGGGCCGGTGAGCGGCCCTGCCTCAGCTCTGGTTGAAGAAACCGTCCGTCCGGTGCGCGGACGGGTCTCCGTTCACGATCTCCGTGTTGGCGGGGGTCAGCAGGAACACCCGGGTGGACACCCGCTCGATCGAACCCCGCAGGCCGAAGATCAGCCCGGCCGCGAAGTCGACGACGCGCTTGGCGTCCCCGGCCTCCATGGCCGTGAGGTTCATGATGACCGGCACGCCCTCGCGGAACAGTTCACCGATCGCCCGCGCGTCCCGGAAGCTGTCCGGGGTGACGGTGCCGATCCGGCGGCCCTTCTCCTCGGCCGTGTCCGTCGCCACCTTCACGCGGGGGTCGGTGACCCAGGCGTCCCCGGAGTCGGTCCCCTCGGAATAGTCGTCGTCGTAGTAACGCTCGTCATCGTTGTCGTCGACGAGGCCAAGCCAGGCACTCGCCTTGCGCACCGATCCCATGGACGCCTCCTCTCACAGCGGTCTTTCTGCTTTCCGCATTCCCCATGGTCGTCCATGATGCGGATGTCGCGCCAAGTGGATAGACGCCGCGCGGGGGGTTTGTGACGGTACTGGTGCACAGCGAATACGTCGAGAGCCCGCGTCTCCCAAGGGTCGTACCGCATACGGCTGCTGACTGTGAGTGAAATATGATTCTTCGTGGCGAACGGGTGACGCACGGTGCGTCCGGGTGAACCGGGTGCCCCCGATCCGGCGTGACAATCGGTCGATAGCATGCCGCAGCTCAATGTCCCAAGGACGACGGGGGTTGTCGTGTTCGGAATCGTCAGGCCATGCAGTCACCGGCTCGGAGAGGGCCTCAAGACCCAGTGGATGGCGCACCTGTGCGGGCTGTGTCTCGCGCTGCGCGGTGACCACGGGCAGTTCGCGCGGGTCGTCACCAACTACGACGGCCTGCTCATATCGGTTCTGACGGAGGCTCAGGCCGACCGGGTGCCGGCCGACGGATGGCGGCGGACGGCGGGACCGTGCCCGTTGCGCGGGATGCGCACCGCGTCCGTCGCGCAGGGCGAGGGCGCCCGGCTCGCGGCCGCCGTCTCGCTGGTGCTCGCCTCGGCCAAGGTGCGCGACCACGTCGCCGACGGGGACGGGCTGCTGGCGCGGCGGCCCGTCGCCGTCGCCGCGCGCCGGGTCGCCGCGAGCTGGGGCCGGGCCGGGGAACGCGGCGGGGCCGCCGTCGGATTCGACACCGGCGTCCTCGTCGACGCGGTGGAACGCCAGGTGGGCATCGAGACGCTCGCCGGGCCCGGCACCCCGCTGTGCGCCGTCACCGAGCCGACCGAGACCGCGACCGCCGCCGCCTTCGCGCACACCGCGGTCCTGGCGGGCCGGCCGGGCAACGCCGCGCCGCTCGCGGAGGCCGGCCGGCTCTTCGGACGGCTGGCGCATCTGCTGGACGCGGTCGAGGACCGGGAGTCCGACGCGGCGGCCGGGGCCTGGAACCCGCTGACGGCCACCGGCACCCCGCTCACCGAGGCCCGGCGGCTCGCCGACGACGCCCTGCACGGCATCCGGCTCGCGCTGCGCGACATGGAGTTCGTGGACGGCAGGCTCGCGCACCTGCTGCTGGCGCACGAGCTGGAGCGGTCGGTCGACCGGGCGTTCGGGACGCAGTCGTGCGGGCACGCGCACGCGCCGGAGGGTGCCTTCGGGCCGCCGACCGGCCCGTACGCCCCCCAGGGGCCGGTGGACCCGAACGCGCCCGGCAACCCCTTCGGCGGCAACCCCTTCGGCGGTGAGCCGCCGCGGCCCGGGAAGCGGGGCTTCTGGGCCGGGTGCGCGGTCGCGCTCGGGCTGTGCTGCACCTGCCAGGCCTGCTGCGCCGACGAGTTCGAGGGGCCCTGGTCGCGGAAGAAGCGCGAGGGCTGGTGCCGCGACGGCTGTGACGGCTGCGATTGCTGCTGCGACGGTTGTCAGTGCTGCGAGTGCTGTGAGTGCTGCTCCTGCGACTGCTGACGCGGCGTCACTGATTCGGCCCGTGGCGCCCGTGTGGGGCGCCACGGTGAGCGACGGGCATCCCTGGAACGTATCTCTGGTCGAGGACGCGGACTTCGCAGGGCCGTCCGTCGGGACCGGCGGTCGGCCGTTCGCGTGCCGGTAACCCGCGGAGCCACCGCTCCGGATGCTCGAAAGGATCGATGATCATGCCCGGGCGCTCTGACAAAACCGTTCCGCTCGCCGTGAAGATCGTGGTGAGCGGCGGGCTCGGGGTCGGTAAGACGACCTTCATCGGGGCCGTCTCCGAGATCGACCCGCTCGACACCGAGGCGCCGATCACCCAGGTGTCGGTCGGGGTCGACTCGCTCGAGGGCGTGGAGTCCAAGACCACCACCACCGTCGCGCTCGACTTCGGACGGATCACGCTCGACCATGCGATCGCGCTGTACCTGTTCGGCACGCCCGGGCAGGACCGGTTCGCCTTCCTGTGGGACGACCTGGTGGAGGGAGCGCTCGGCACGGTGGTCCTCGCGGACACCCGGCGGATCGAGGAGTGCTTCCCGGCCGTCGACTACTTCGAGGCCCAGGGCGCGCCGTTCGTCCTCGCGGTGAATCGCTTCGACGGGGCCGAGCACTTCGAACTGGACGAGGTGCGGGCGGCGTTGGGGCTGAGCGCCGAGGTGCCCGTGCTGGAGTGCGACGCGCGCGAGCGCGGCTCCGTACGGGACGTGCTGGGGGCCTTGATGGATCGGGTGGTCGGGTTTCGCGCGGCTCCGGGGCGGAGGGCGGTCGGGGCGCGCTGATCACCGTGGAGCAGGGGTGAGGTAGGGCGAAAGCGAGGGAAAAGGCGCATATCGAGGGGAGAGCGCGGAGGTGAAGGCGGAGCTGGGTGAGGGGAGAACGCGAAGAGGGCGCCCCGGGAACGGGGGCCGCAGTGGGTCAGCTCAACAGGAACAGGACCACACGCGACCGAAGTCGATGTGGGAGCGGGTGACCAGACACTGCTGCGGATGCATGGGCCAAGTGGAACAGGTCTCCGGTTAGGCGTCAACCGACTTGAGACGTACCGCTCACAGTGTGGACGGCCTTGACAGTGAGGGGAAACGCCCACGTACTCTCGCTGCACGGCCCTGCTGAGGGGCTCGGCCGTATCTGCGCCGCGCGGCGCGCCCCATTCGGTGTGTGAAGGCACCTACCCGTGTTCGATTCCAGCTGTCACGGAGCCTTCGCATGTCTTCCGAAACCCTCGACCCCGAAGCGCCCGCCACCCTCGTGATCGTCGGGGCCGGGCCGCGGGGGACCGGCCTCATCGAGCGGATCGCCGCCAACGCCCCCGAGCTGTACGCCGGTTCGGGGCTCGACATCCATCTCGTCGACCCGCATCCGCCGGGCGCCGGACGCATCTGGCGGGCCGCCCAGTCGCCGCTGCTGTGGATGAACTCGCACGCCGAGGACGTCACCATGTTCACCGACGAGTCGGTGGAGATGGCCGGGCCGGTGCGGCCCGGCCCGACGTTGCACGAGTGGGCGGGCATCGACGGGCGTACCTTCGCCGACCGGCAGCTCCAGGGCTCCTATCTGCGCTGGGTGCACGAGCAGGCGGTCGCCGCCCTGCCCCCGGAGATCACCGTCCACCACC
The DNA here is from genome assembly GCF_045040885.1 of Streptomyces sp. NBC_00016. NCBI lineage: Bacteria > Bacillati > Actinomycetota > Actinomycetes > Kitasatosporales > Streptomycetaceae > Streptomyces > Streptomyces sp. NBC_00016. The sequence goes on from NZ_CP108304.1 coordinate 7,647,856, forward strand.
ATCCGGGGCGCGCTCTGCGGGTGAGCGGCCCCCGTTCGGGACGCCAGCAGGTGTGGCTGGAAGGCCGGGACCAGCCCCTGCCCGCCGATCTCGTCGTCCTCGCTCACGGTCATCTCGACGCCGAACTCGACGATGAACAACGTGAGTTGGCGGCCTACGCGGCGGAGCACGGGCTCGTCCATCTGCCGCCGGACTTCACGGCCGACAGCGACCTGTCCGCGCTGCCGGCCGGCGAACCCGTGCTGGTGCGTGGTTTCGGGCTCGCCTTCGTCGACCTGATGGTGCTGCTCACCGAGGGGCGCGGCGGGCGGTACGAGGGGGACACCTATGTGCCCTCGGGGCGGGAACCGGTGCTGTACGTCGGCTCGCGGCGCGGTGTGCCGTACCACTCGAAGATCGGCTACGACTGGACCGGCGAACGGCCGCCGCTGCCCCGGTTCCTGGGGCCCGCCGAGATCGACGGGCTGCTCGCGCGGCCCGAGGGCTTCGACTTCCGGCGGGATGTCTGGCCGCTGGTGGAGAAGGAGCTGGGCTTCGCCCACTACCACCGGCTGTTCACGGTCCACGCCGAGCGGACCGCGATCGCCTGGACCGACTTCGAGGAGAAGTACGAGGCCGCGTCCGAGGGCGCCGAGCGGGAGGCCCTGGTGGCGTCCGCCGTCCCCGATCCGCGCGACCGGCTCGACCTGGCCGCCCTCGACCGGCCGTTGGACGGGGTGGCGTACGGCTCCTTCGCGGAGTTCCAGGAAGGGCTGCGCGGCTATGTGGAGGACGACCTGAGTCGCCGTCACGACGCCGCGCACAGCACCGACCTGGCCGTTTTCCTGGGACTGCTGTCCGTCTACGGACAGCTGGTCCGGCTCGGTGACATCGGCTCCTGGTGGCACGGGTTCTTCAGCTACCTCGCCTCCGGGCCGCCGGGCCCCCGGCTGAGACAGCTGCTCGCGCTGTCCCGGGCGGGGGTGCTGAAGTTCGTCGGCGCCGACATGGCCGTACACGCGCGGGACGGGGTGTTCCGGGCGTCGAGCGCCACGGTGCCCGGTTTCTCGGTCGAGGCGCGGGCGCTGGTGGAGGCCCGGCTGCCGGAGCCGACGCTCCGGCGCGCCCTCGACCCGCTGCTGCGGGAGCTGCACGCCGACGGCGCCGGCGAGACCCCGGACGGGCTGCTGCGGGTGGACCGCGCCGACGGGCGGGTCCTGGACCGGGCCGGCCTGCCGCACCCACGGCGCTTCGCGCTCGGGCCGCACACCGACGGCCGTACGCCGGGCGCGTTCACCCGGCCGCGCACCGGCGGCCCCGCGTTCCGGCAGAACGACGCCACCGCCCGGGCCGCCCTGGTGTTCCTGCGGGATCTGGGCGCCGATGCCGTCGGGTGAACCGCTCCACTTCGAAGCGTCACGGAAGAAAGGGTTCTCCCCCATGACCTCATCGCACGGCCGGGGCCCGCTGCACCTGGCGGCCGCCGTCGACCAGCCGGGGGTGTACGACGCCGGCCCCTACGTCGAACTGGCGCGGCTCGCCGAGCGGGGCGGACTCGACTTCGTGACGCTGGACGACACCTTCGCCCGGCCCGGGCCCGACGCGTCGGCCGTGCTGTCCCGGGTGGCACCCGCCACGCACCGCGTCGGACTGGTGCCCACCCTCACCACCACCCACACCGAGCCCTTCCACCTCCAGGCCACCATCGCCACGCTCGACCGGGTCAGCCGCGGCCGGGCCGGCTGGCGGATCGACGTCTCCACCACGGAGGGGGAGGCCCGGCTCTTCGGCCGCCGGCACACCGCGCCGCTGGACGCGCTGTGGCAGGAGGCCGGTGAAGTGGCCGACGTGGCGGCGAAGTTGTGGGACAGCTGGGAGGACGGCGCCGCCGTACGCGATGCACCGACCGGCCGTTTCCTCGACCGCGACAAGCTGCACCACGTCGACTTCACCGGCGAGGCCTTCTCGGTGCGGGGCCCCGCCCTGGCGCCCAGACCTCCGCAGGGACACCCGGTGCGCGTGGTCGACGCCACCGAGGGACCCGCCCGGTCCACCGCCGCCCGCCACGCCGACGTGGCCCTCGTACGCGCGGCGAGCCCCGCGCAGGCCCGCACCGTCCGCGACCGGCTGCGGGCCGACGCGGCCGCAGCGGGGCGCGACCCGAACTCCCTGCTCGTCCTGGTGAGTCTGCTGATCGACCTCGGGGACGGCGAGCACGCCGCCGAACCCGGCCACGGCGGAGGCGGCCCCCGGCAGACCGCGCAGGGCCCGCTCTACCGGGGCGGCCCCGTCGACCTCGCCGACCTGATCGCCTCCTGGTACAAGGACGGCACCGCCGACGGCTTCCACCTCACCCCCGTCGAACCGCGCCGCGATCTGGAACGGCTGGTCAACGGCACGGTCGCACTGCTCCAGCACCGTGGTCTGTTCCGCACCTTCTACCCGGGCAGCACGCTCCGCGAGCATCTGGGGCTGGCCCGGCCCGCCAACCAGTACGCGGGGGGAGCGGCATGAGCGGACACCGGCCCCGGGGCCCGAGACCGCTCGGCAGGCACTGCCACCTGGCCGCGTACTTCCCCGGCGCCGCCACCCCCACCGTCTGGACCGGCCCCGACGCGAAGTCGCCGATCGAGTTCTCCTCCTTCGAGCACCTCGCCCGGACCGCCGAACGCGGCCTGTTCGACTTCTTCCTCCTCGCCGAGGGGCCGCGGCCGCGCGCACACCAGGGCCGTATCGACGACCTGGACGTGGCCGGCCGCCCCGAACCGCTCACCGTCCTCAACGCACTCGCCGCCGTGACCGAGCGCCTGGGGCTGGCCGCCACGGCCGACGCCACCTTCAACGAGCCGTTCGAACTCGCCCGCAGACTGGCCACCCTGGACCATCTCAGCGGCGGCCGGGCGGCCTGGCACGTGGAGACCTCCTCGGACGCCCGCACCGGCGAGGACTTCCGCCGCGGGGACTACCTGGACCGCGCCGACCGGTATCCGCGGGCCGCCGAGTTCGTCGCCACCGCGAGAAGGCTGTGGGACTCCTGGACACCGGACGAGGCGCCCCGGCCGTTCGCGCACCGGGGCCGGCACTTCGACATCGCCGGGGAGTTCACCGTGCCGCGCTCACCGCAGGGACACCCGGTGGTGATCCAGGCGGGGGGCTCCGGAGAGGCCCGGGAGTTCGCGGCCGCCACCGCCGACGTCGTCCTCGCGCGGCCCGGCACGCTGGAGGCCGGGCGCGCCTTCTACGCCGACGTCAAGGGACGGCTGGCCAAGTACGGCCGTACCGCCGACGATCTGAAGATCATGCCCGGCGTCACCGTCGTCCTCGGGGACACCGCCGCCGAGGCACAGGAGCGGGCCGCCACGATCAGGCGCCGGCTGGTCTCCCCGCAGCGCGCCCTCCTCACCCTGGAGCGGCTCTGGGGCGTCGACCTGTCGGCCTACGACCCCGACGGGCCGCTGCCCGAGTTCGACCCGGTGGCCGACCCGCGGCTCACGGGGGGCCGCGCCCGGCACGGCGACGCGGTCGCGAAGGCCGGGAAGCTGCGCGCGCTGTCGAGGGAGAAGGGGCTGTCCATCCGGCAGACCGTGATCGAGACGAGCGCCCGGCAGTCCTTCATCGGCACGCCCGAGGCGGTCGCCGCCGAACTGGCGGAGTTCGTGCGCGAGGGAGCCGCCGACGGCTTCGTCCTCGTACCGCAGCTCACCCCCGGCGGGCTCGACGAGTTCGTCGACCGGGTGGTGCCGCTGCTGCAGGAGCGCGGCGCCTTCCGTACGGAATACGAGGGACGCACCTTGCGCTCCCACCTCGGACTGCCCGACCCGGTGGGGACGGGCGAACCATATGACGAGACGACAGGACACCTCGCATGACGACAAGGCCGACCTCATGACGGCGGACGCGACCGGCGCGGCGACGGACGCGGCGGACGACTGGCAGCAGTGGCACGAGCGCCGCCTGGAGACGGTCTCGGCGCCCTACGGCCCGCTCGCGCTCACCGGAACGTACTGGCTCGAGGACTTTCCGGACGGTCGACTTCCGGACACCCCGGGGACCTGGGTGGCCGATGAGGATGCCGTGGTGCTCACCGCGACCGGCTCCGACGGGCTGACCGTGGACGGGAAGCCGTTCAGCGGGGAGGTACGGCTCGGCGCCGACACCGGACCGACGGACGCGGCCCGGGTCGCGCTCGGTGACCGGCGGCTGGTCGTGCTGGTCCGTGAGGGGGTCTGGGGAGTACGCGACTTCGACCCGGACTCCGCGGCCCGGCACCGGTTCCCGGGCATCGACGCGACCCCCTACGACGCGCGCTGGGCGGTGCCCGCACGCTTCACCCCGTACGCCGAGGACCGTACCGTCCGGGTGCCGAACGCCGACGGGCGTGAGCGCGGTCTCGGGCTCGGCGGGGAGCTGGCGTTCGTCCTGGCCGGGCAACGGCTCACCCTCCAGGTGAGCGTGCAGGGCGACGGTTCGCTGTGGGCCGTGTTCGCCGACGCCACCAGCGGGGTGACCAGCCACCGGTTCCGGTTCCTGTACTCCGGCGCACCCGACGCGGACGGACGCACGACGGTCGACTTCAACCGGGCCGTACTGCCTCCGTGCGCCTTTGCGGATGCTTTCCTCTGCCCCTTCCCGCCGCCGGGGAACACATATGACGTGGCGGTCGAGGCAGGGGAGCGCAACCTGGTCTGAGCTGGGGCAAGAGGCTGCAAGAGGGCTCAACTCACGCAGTTCGTTGAAGGTCTGACGGCCGAAAGGCGCCCTTGCGCCGACCGGCCGTTCGGCCGAATACTCCCCCTCAGCGCTTGTCAGGGTCACGGCGTGTCCGAAATCCGGACGAACGTCGGTCCCTGGCTGCGCCTCACGGGCCCCGACCCCACACCACGGGCCCCCGACTTCCCCTGGGAGGGAACGAAACGTGAGGATCAAGCGCACCACCCCCACCACCCCCACGAGCGGCATCTCGAGACGGACCCGGCTGACCGCCGTGACCACCGGACTCGTGGCCGCCGCCGCCATCGCCATCCCCCACGCGAGCGCGGCCGACACCGCCACCTTCAGTACCGCCGAACTGAAGAGCGCCGGCGACTCGGTGCTCCAGGCGGACATCCCGGGCACCGCCTGGGCGGTCGACAGCAAGACCAACCGCCTCCTGGTCACCGTCGACAGCACGGTCTCGGACGCCGAGATCGCGCAGATCAAGGAGCAGGCGGGCGACAACGCCGGCGCGCTCACGATCAAGCACACCCCGGGCAAGTTCAACAAGCTGATCGGCGGCGGCGACGCCATCTACGGCGGCGGCTACCGCTGCTCGCTCGGCTTCAACGTCGTCAGCGGGAGCACCTACTACTTCCTGACCGCCGGGCACTGCGGCGAGGTCGCCTCGACCTGGTACTCCAACTCCGGACAGACCACCGTGCTGGGTACGAACTCCGGCTACAGCTTCCCGACCAACGACTACGCGCTGGTCCGCTACACCAACACCTCGGTCGCCAAGGCGGGCACCGCGGGCAACACCGACATCACCAGCTCCGGCAACGCCACCGTGGGCCAGTCGGTCATCCGGGACGGCTCCACGACCGGTATCCACACCGGCCGGGTGACCGCCCTCAACGCCACGGTCAACTACGGCAGCGGTGACGTGGTCTACCAGATGATCCAGACCAACGTCTGCGCCGAGGGCGGTGACTCCGGCGGAGCGCTCTACACCTCCGGCGGTGTCGCGCTCGGTCTGACCTCCGGTGGCAGCGGCAACTGCACCTCGGGCGGTACGACCTTCTTCCAGCCCGTGACCGAGGCCCTGAGCCGCTACGGCGTCAGCGTCTTCTAGTCCTCACGCGAGAGTCCCGACGCGGGAGCCCTGACGAGGGAGCCCTGACGCGGGAGCCCTGATGAGGGAGCCCTGACGAGGGAGCCCTGACGCGGGAGCCCTGACGAGGGAGCCCTCGCACGGGAGTCCTCGCGCGGGACCGTTTCACCCGGCCTGTGGCCGATCGCAGGCGAGCCCCCGTACGCAACCGGCGTGCGGGGGCTCGCCCTTGCCGGGGGGCGGGGTTACCGTCGGGGTACAGGCAGTGATGCGCGGGCAGTGCTGTGGACCCTTGGGGGCCGGCAATGGTCGAGGAGCTGATGGTGGCGGGCGTCGCGCTGGCGTCCGCCGGAGCGGTGTACGTGGCGGCGGCGGCGCGGGTCGTCAAGCAGTACGAGCGGGGGGTGGTCCTCCGGCTGGGGAAACTCCGGCCCGAGGTGCGCGGCCCCGGACTCACCCTGATCCTTCCGGGCATCGACCGGCTCCAAAAGGTCAACATGCAGATCGTCACGATGCCGGTGCCCGGGCAGGAGGGCATCACCCGGGACAACGTCACCGTGCGCGTGGACGCCGTCGTCTACTTCAAGGTGACCTCGCCGGCCGAGGCGGTCATGCGGGTGGAGGACTACCGGTTCGCCGTCTCGCAGATGGCGCAGACCTCGCTGCGGTCGATCATCGGCAAGAGCGATCTGGATGATCTGCTGTCCGACCGCGAAAAGCTGAACCAGGGGCTGGAGTTGATGATCGACAGCCCGGCCGTGGAGTGGGGTGTCACCATCGACCGGGTGGAGATCAAGGACGTCTCCCTGCCCGAGACGATGAAGCGGTCGATGGCCCGGCAGGCCGAGGCCGACCGTGAGCGGCGGGCCCGGATCATCAACGCCGACGCCGAGCTCCAGGCGTCGAAGAAGCTCGCCGAGGCGGCGAAGGAGATGTCCGAGCAGCCCGCCGCGCTCCAGCTGCGGCTGCTCCAGACGGTCGTGGCGGTCGCCGCCGAGAAGAACTCCACGCTGGTGCTGCCGTTCCCGGTGGAGCTGCTGAGGTTCCTGGAGCGGGCCCAGCAGCAGCAACCGCTTCCCCCGACGTCCTCCACACCCCCGACGACATCCACACCTTCGCCGCCCGAGGCGGAGTCGGGTTCCGGCCAGGACTAGACCTCACCGCCGGGTAAGTGGTTACTCACGCGTAGCGTTTGCAGTGCGAATTCTCCTGTGGTGGCCAGGGGATGTTCCGGGGTGGTGAAGGCGTGGCGGGCGCGCGGTGTCCACCCTGTGCGCGTCCTGAAGTCGACCTTGTGTGCTCCCTGTGCGGTTCGGAAGAGTGGGCGCCCGTCAACCAGCCTTCCGGCCCGGAGCTGCCCCCATGGCCGCCCGGGCCGACCCCCCACAGGAGGACGCGAGTTGAAGCACCGACGCATACCCGGGCGGCGGATGGTCATGACGGGCGCGGGCATCGCCGCGCTCGTCGCAGCCGGAGTCACCTTCCAGACTGCGAACGCCAGTGAGTCTGCGAAGACCTCGCAGCCCGCCCCCCTCTCGGCCCTCGCGGCCGGAAAGCTCGCCTCGACGCTCGGCCAGGACCTCGGCGCCGACGCGGCGGGCACGTACTACGACGCGAAGAGCAAGAGCCTCGTGGTGAACGTCCTCGACGCGGCCGCCGCGAAGACCGTCGAGGCGGCCGGCGCCAAGGCCAGAATCGTCGAGAACTCCCTCGCCGAACTGACCGGCGCCCGTACGACGCTCAAGGCGGACGCGTCCGTCCCGGGCACCGCCTGGGTCACCGACCCGACCACCAACAAGGTCGTCGTCACCGCCGACCGCACGGTCTCCGACACCGAGTGGGCCAAGCTCACCAAGGTCGTCGACGGGCTCGGCCAGGTGGCCGAACTCCAGCGCACCAAGGGGGAGTTCAAGCCCTTCATCGCCGGCGGCGACGCCATCACCGGCGGCACCGGGCGCTGCTCCCTCGGCTTCAACGTGGTCAAGGGCGGCGAGCCGTACTTCCTGACCGCCGGGCACTGCACCGACGCCATCTCCACCTGGTCGGACTCCTCCGGCACCGAGATCGGCGCCAACGAGGTGTCCAGCTTCCCGGACAACGACTACGGCCTGGTCAAGTACACCGCCGAGGTCGACCACCCGAGCGAGGTCGACCTCTACAACGGCTCGGCCCAGCAGATCACCGGCGCCGCCGAGGCCACCGTCGGCATGAAGGTCACCCGCAGTGGCTCGACCACCCAGGTGCACTCCGGCACGGTCACCGGCCTGGACGCCACGGTGAACTACGGCAACGGTGACATCGTCAACGGCCTCATCCAGACCGACGTCTGCGCCGAGCCCGGCGACAGCGGCGGCTCCCTCTTCTCGGGCAGCAGCGCCGTCGGCCTGACCTCGGGCGGCAGCGGCGACTGCACCTCCGGCGGGGAGACGTTCTTCCAGCCGGTGACGGAGGCGCTGTCGGCGACGGGGACGCAGATCGGCTGACGGTCCCGTAGCAGCCCTCGAGCAGCCGAAGTCCCGCCCCGCGCGCGAGGGGCGGGACTTCGCACGTGTCCGGCCCGGCATGTCACGGACGTGCGCGGCTCGCTGCTGCCCGGCTCACGGCGTGTTCTGCGCGCGGCGCGTCCGCGGGGCCGCCGCCGACAGGGTGACGACGGTCCCCGCGACCGCCCACGCCGACAGCACCAGCAGCGACGCGGTCATGTCGGTGCCCTTGAAGTAGGCGATCGAGCGTGCCGCCCAGGTCCCCGCGCCCGGCGGCAGCGCCGGACCGATCGCCTTCCAGGACGGCGGGAGCAGCGGAGGCGGGAGCGCGCCGCCCGCGCCGGGGTTGCCCAGGATCACCACGAGCAGGATGGCCAGTCCGATGCCGGCGAGCCGAAGGCGCCCTGGCAGGCGAGCGTGGCCGCGCCGACGGCGAAGATGATCAGTGCGCCGAGCCCCCAGTGAGCCGCGATACCGCCCGGCAGGCCCCCAGGACCGGGCCGACGATCAGAGCACCGCCGAGTCCGGCGATCAGAGCACCGCCGAGTCCGCCGACGATCCCGACGACGGCCATGGCGAGGAGCCGGATCACGGCGCGCCTCGGGGTGGAGCGGGCGGCCCCCGAGCTGATCACCATGATCGACGCGCACAGATAGCCGCCCAAGGGGTCACCGGCGGAGCCGCGGGGTGGGTCGGCGCCGGCGGTCGGTGTATGTCCCCACGGTCCGGGGCGCGGGGTGTTTCCGCAGGTGGGAGGCGTCCGAACGGCTGTCGTACAGATGTTCGGAAATTGGTCTATGGTGGGGGTGGGTCAGTTGGGAACTGATGTTCGATTCACGGATTCACGGATTCACGGGAGGTGCGGATGTCGGGGTTCACGCATCTGCACACCGTCTCCGGGTTCTCCCTGCGCTACGGCGCCTCGCACCCGGAGCGGCTGGCCGAGCGCGCCGCGGAGCGGGGGATGGATGCCCTCGCCCTCACCGACCGCGACACCCTCGCCGGCTCGGTCCGCTTCGCCAAGGCCTGCGCGAAGGCGGGTGTGCGCCCGCTGTTCGGAGTGGACCTGGCGGTGGCGCCCCCCGAGCGGCCGCAGGGCGACGCGTCCGTACGACGGGACAGGCGCCGCACTCCCGTGCGCGGCGGCGCCTTCATCGACGAGTCGACACCCCGTGTCATCTTCCTCGCCCGCGACGGCGCCCGGGGTTGGGGCGACCTGTGCCGGATCGTCACGGCCGCGCACGAGAGCGAGGGCACCCCGGTACTGCCCTGGGCCGAGAACCACGGCGCGGGCCTGACCGTCCTGCTCGGCCCCGCCTCCGACGTCGGCCGCGCGCTCGCCGCGGGCCGGCCGGACCGCGCGGCGAAGCTCCTCACCCCCTGGCGGGAGGTGTACGGCGACGCCCTGCGGCTGGAGGCCGTCTGGCACGGGCGCACCGGCACCGGACCCGGCTCCCTGCGGCTGGCCGCCCGCACCGTCGGCTTCGCCGCCGAACAGCGGATCCGGCCCGTCCTCAGCAATGCCGTCCGGTACGCCGACCCCGGCCAGGGCCCGGTCGCGGACGTGCTGGACGCCGCCCGGCGGCTGGTCCCGGTCGACCCGGCGAAAGGGCTGGACTCCGGGGAGGCCTGGCTCAAGGACGCGGGCGCGATGCTGCGCACGGCCGAGCGGATCGTCGAGGCCGCGGGCTACCGGCGCGACACCGCGCACCGCCTGCTGGAACAGACGCGGGCGACGGCCGCCGAGTGCCTGGTCGACCCCGAGGACGACCTCGGCATGGGCGCCGTCCACTTCCCCGAGCCGCACCTCGTCGGCGCGGGCCGCCGGACCGCCCAGCGGACGCTGGCCTCCCGGGCGGCGGCCGGGATGGTGCTGCGCGGCCACTCCGGCAAGCGCGTCTACTGGGAGCGGATGCACCGGGAGCTGGACATCATCGCCCACCACGGCTTCGCCTCGTACTTCCTGACGGTCGCCCAGGTCGTGGACGACGTGCGGGGGATGGGCATCCGGGTCGCGGCCCGCGGCTCCGGCGCGGGATCGCTGGTGAACCACCTGCTCGGCATCGCGAACGCCGACCCGGTCGAGCACGGGCTGCTGATGGAGCGCTTCCTGTCCAAGGAGCGGGTCGTGCTGCCCGACATCGACATCGATGTGGAGTCCGCGCGCCGGCTGGAGGTCTACCGGGCGATCATCGGCCGGTTCGGCACCGAGCGGGTCGCGACGGTCGCGATGCCGGAGACGTACCGGGTCCGCCACGCCATCCGGGACGTCGGCGCGGCCCTGTCCATGGACCCGGCCGACATCGACCGCATCGCCAAGTCCTTCCCGCACATCCGGGCGCGCGACGCCCGGGCGGCGCTGGAGGAACTGCCCGAACTCAGGGCGCTGGCGGGGGAGAAGGAGCGGTACGGGCGGCTCTGGGAGCTGGTCGAGTCTCTCGACGCCCTCCCGCGCGGAGTCGCCATGCATCCGTGCGGGGTGCTCCTCTCCGACGCCTCCCTGCTCTCCCGTACGCCGGTCATGCCGACCAGCGGCGAGGGGTTTCCCATGGCCCAGTTCGACAAGGACGACGTCGAGGACCTCGGGCTGCTCAAGCTGGACGTGCTGGGCGTGCGGATGCAGTCGGCGATGGCGCACGCGGTGGGCGAGGTGGAGCGGGCGACGGGGGAGCGGATCGACCTGGACACGCTGAAGGGCGGCGACCCGGCGACGTATCGGCTCATCCGGTCCGCCGAGACGCTGGGGTGTTTCCAGATCGAGTCGCCGGGCCAGCGGGACCTGGTGGGGCGGTTGCAGCCGGCCACCTTCCACGATCTCGTCGTCGACATCTCCCTCTTCCGGCCCGGGCCGGTCGCCGCCGACATGGTGCGGCCGTTCATCGAGGCGCGGCACGGGCGGGCGCCGGTCCGGTATCCGCACCCGGATCTGACGGAGCCGCTGCGGGACACCTACGGGGTCGTCGTCTTCCACGAGCAGATCATCGACATCGTCGCCGTCATGACCGGCTGCGGGCGCGGTGAGGCGGACCGGGTCAGGCGCGGGCTGTCGGACCCGGAGTCGCAGGGGCGGATCAAGGTGTGGTTCGCCCAGCACGCGGCGGCCGGCGGATATGACGCAGAAACGATTCAGCGGACCTGGGAGATCATCGAGGCGTTCGGCTCGTACGGCTTCTGCAAGGCGCACGCGGTCGCCTTCGCCGTGCCGACGTACCAGTCGGCGTGGCTGAAGGCGCACCACCCGGCCGCCTTCTATGCCGGGCTGCTCACCCATGACCCCGGGATGTACCCGAAGCGGCTGCTGCTCGCGGACGCGCGGCGGCGGGGGGTGCCGGTGCTGCCGTTGGACGTGAACAGGTCGGCGGTCGCCCACCGGATCGAACTGGTGTCTGATTCAGGGGCTGATTCCTCCGGTGCGGGCCCTGATCCATCCGGTTCAGGCGTCTGGGGGCTGCGGCTCGCCCTTTCCGACGTGTACGGCATCACCGAGGCCGAGGCGGCACGGATCGCGGACGGGCAGCCGTACGCCTCGCTGCTGGACTTCTGGGAACGGGCGCGGCCGAGCCGTCCGCTCGCCGCGCGGCTCGCACAGGTCGGCGCGCTGGACGCGTTCGGCGCCAACCGGCGCGATCTGCAACTGCACCTGACCGAACTGCACCGGGGGGCCCGGGGCGCGGGCGGCGGCCAACTCCCGCTGGCCGGCGGACGGAAGACCACCCCGGCCGGGCTGCCCGACCTGTCCTCCGCCGAGAAGCTCAGCGCCGAACTGGGTGTGCTGTCCATGGACGCCTCGCGCCATCTGATGGACGACCACCGGAGCTTCCTCGACGAACTGGGCGTGCTGTCGGCGCGCCGGCTGCGCGACACCCGGCACGGCGAGACGGTCCTCGTGGCGGGTGCCAAGGCGGCCACCCAGACCCCGCCGATCCGGTCCGGCAAGCGGGTCATCTTCACCACCCTGGACGACGGCACCGGTCTGGTCGACCTCGCCTTCTTCGACGACTCCCACGACGCCTGCGCGCACACCGTCTTCCACTCCTGGCTGCTGCTGGTGCGCGGGGTGGTGCAGCGGCGCGGCCCGCGCAGCCTCAGCGTGGTGGGCGCCGCCGCCTGGAACCTCGCCGAACTGCTGGAGGTGCGCCGGGACGAGGGGCTGGAAGGGGTCGCGGCCCGGCTGGCCGGCCCCGGCGGCGCCCCGGACGCGGACACCCCGAACGCGGACACCCCGAACGCGGACACCCCGGACGCGGGCGCCTCCGACGCCGGCGCCGACGGCCCGGCGCGTGGTCGGCTCGCCGGTTCGGACGGGCTGCCCGCACCGGCGGGCTCGGCCGCCCGGGACGCGGGGGAACAGCGTCGCATCCGCATGCCCACGGGGTACGAGATGCACCCCTGGGCCGATCTGCGCCCCGCGGGCGAAGGGCCCGCGGTGGGAAGGAAGTTGTGGCACCAGAGTCCGGGGAGTGCGGGATGACCATCCTCTGCGTACGTTTCCAACTGCCTTCGGCGGACGAGGCCGCCCTGCCGGCGCTGCTCGGGCTGCTGGAGGAGTTCACACCGGTCGTCGAGGCGTTGCCGCCGGACGGCGCGCTGGCCGATCTGCGTGGTGCCGAACGGTACTTCGGGCGCAGCGCGGTCGAGCTGGCGTCGGTGATCAGAGTGCGCGCGCTCGCGCTGCACGGGGTCGACTGCGTGATCGGCGCGGGCCCCGGCCCGATGTCGGCCCGCATGGCGCTGCGGGGCGCCCGGCCCGGGGTGACGTGCGCGGTTCCCGAGGGCGGGGTACGGGAGTTCCTCGCCGAGAAGCCCGTCGTGGCGCTGCCCGGTGTGGGTACGGCGACCGCCCGCACCCTGTGCGAGTACGGCCTCGACACCCTCGGCCGGGTCGCCGCCGCGCCCCTGTCCACGCTCCAGCGCCTGGTCGGCGCGAGGGCGGGCCGGGAACTGCACGAGAAGGCGAACGGCGTCGACCGCGGCCGGGTCGTCCCGAACGCCGTATCACGCTCGCTGGCCACCGAACGCCCCTTCACCCGGGACGAGTTGGACCCCGACCGGCATCGCCGCGCGCTTCTCTCGGCCGCCGGGGAACTGGGCGCCCGGCTGCGTGCCGTGGAGAAGGTCTGCCGCACCCTGACCCTCACCGTGCGCTACGCCGACCGGTCCGCCACCACGCGCAGCCGCACCCTCGGGGAGCCGACCGCGCACTCGGCGGCCCTGACGAGAACGGCGTACGGCCTGTACGAGGCGCTCGGTCTGCAACGCGCCCGGGTCCGCGCGATCGCCCTGCGCGCCGAGGCCCTCGGGCCCGCCGACCAGGCCTCCCACCAGCTCACCTTCGACCCCGTGGACGAGAAGGTCCGCCGGATCGAGGAGGTGGCCGACCGGGTGCGGGCGAAGTTCGGGCCGGAAGCGGTGAAGCCCGGGACGCTGGCGGCGTGAGGCGACGGCGTCCCGAACGCGGTCAGTTGGCCCACAGGGGAGCGATCCGGGTCCCGTCGGCCAGCTCCGCCTCCAGGCCGATGGACGTGGTGACCCAGGAGAGCGCGGTGTGATCGGTCGGGTTCTCGACGGCCAGGGTCGCCCCCGGATTGACGATCACCGTGTCGCCGGCCCTGATCCGCTCGGCGCGGCCGTCGAGCGTGAGGATCAGCTCGCCGACGAGCAGATGGAAGATCTCCTCCCGGCTGACGGTGTGCGCGGGCGCCTTCGTCCCGGCGGGGATCTCGCCCCTCCAGGCGCACAGCTCCTTGCTGCCGGTGCGGGGAGTGGCGTACGAGACGAAGCGGGCGCCGTGGATCTCGTGGGTGACGGCGTCGGACGAACGGATGACGGGCATGGGTGTCTCCTGTCGGTTTCGGCTTCCGATGGGCGTCGTCGCTGCTGGACGCAGGCGCGAAGATGGTCAAGCTGCTTGACTACTTGCTCTATGGTCAAGCCGCTTGACCAACCTGTCAAGAATGTTTCAATGCAGACGTGCAGAACTCCGAAGCCCTTGCCCTGACCGCCGTCCTGCTCGCCGCCGCGGGCGAGCTCACCCAGCGCATCAACGACGGCGTCCTCGCCCGTGGATTCGAGGCGCGGCCCGCCTACGGCTTCGCCTTCACCCGGCTTGCCCCGGACGGCGCCACGGTCACCGAGCTGGGCGCGCACCTCGGAGTCACCAAGCAGGCGGCGAGTCAGCTCGTCGAGGAGCTCGTGCGGAAGGGGTATGCCGAGCGCCGGCCGCACCCCGAGGACGCGCGGGCCCGGCTGATCGTGCTCACCGAGCGCGGCTGGGAGTGCACCAGGGCGGCGGAGGAGGCGGCCGCCGAGGCGGTGCGGGCCTGGACCGCCGTGCTCGGCGAGGGTCAAGTGCGGGTGCTGCGCGACCAGTTGTCACGCATCGCCCCCCATGGCCCCATTCGGCCCGCTTGGTGACGGCATATCAGTGATCCCCGGTCGAGGGTGGCTATAGCGGGAAGTTTTTACTGGCGCGTAACTTCACAGTTCAGCTACTCGCCCGTAACTTGACGAGTGAACAGCATCCTCGTGATCCGGGTCACAGGGCGTAAGGCCATCGCATCCTCCCTTGAGCCGCAAGGAGATCACCCGATGCTGCCCTGGAAACGCGCGCTCAGACCACTCGCCGCACTGCTGCTGGCCGCCGCGGCCGCCACCGTCCCCGCCACCGCCGCCCACGCCGACTCCACCGCCACCGCCTCGTCGAGTGGCTGGAACGACTACCGCTGCAAGCCCTCCGCCGCCCACCCCCGCCCCGTCGTCCTCGTGCACGGCACCTTCGGCAACTCGGTCGACAACTGGCTGGCCCTGGCCCCCTACCTCACGGTCCGCGGGTACTGCGTCTTCTCCGTCGACTACGGCCAACTGCCGGGCGTGCCGTTCTTCAACGGCCTCGGTCCCATCGACAAGTCGGCCGCGCAGCTCTCCACCTTCGTCGACAAGGTGCTCGCCGCGACCGGCGCCGCCGAGGCCGACCTCGTCGGCCACTCACAGGGCGGCATGATGCCGCGCTACTACCTGAAGTTCCTCGGCGGCGCCGCCAAGGTCAACGCGCTCGTCGGCATCGCCCCCGACAACCACGGCACCACACTGAGCGGACTCGCCAACCTGCTGCCCTACTTCCCGGGCGCCGAGGACCTCCTCTCGGCCGCCACCCCCGGCCTCGCCGACCAGGTCGCCGGATCGGCCTTCCTCACCAAGCTCAACGCGGGCGGCGACACCGTCGCCGGTGTCCGCTACACCGTCATCGCCACCAGGTACGACGAAGTGGTCACGCCGTGGCGCACCCAATACCTCAGCGGGTCCGACGTGCGCAACGTCCTGCTCCAGGACCTGTGCCCGGTGGACCTCTCCGAGCACCTGGCGATCGGCCTGTTCGACCGGATCGCCTTCCATGAGGTGGCCAACGCGCTCGACCCGGCCCACGCCACCGCCACCACCTGCGCGTCCGTCTTCAGCTGACGCGCAGGTGGTCCGCCGGGGCCTGTCCGACCTGAGCCGCCGGTCAGGCCCCGGAGTACCGAGGGGGGCGGCGGCTCAGCGGCCGTGCCGTCCGCCGCTCACCGCGCGCCTGCGCACCGACCCGAACAGCAGCGCCGCGCCCAGCGTCAGGACGGCCGCGCCGCCCACCGCGAGATACGGGGCGCTGCCGTCACCGCCGGTCTCCGCGAGGCTCTCGCCCGAACCCGCACCGGCACCGGCCGCGCTCGGCTCGTTGGCCGTGACGGGCGACTCGGCCGCGGTGGAGGGCTCGGTCGTGCCGGACGGCCCGGTCGTCGGGTCGGTCGTCGGGTCCGTCGTCGGGTCGGTCGTCGTGGTGGCGTCGTCGTCCCCGTGGCCGTGGTGCTCGATCGTCGACTTGTCGGCGCCGTCCTCGATCTGCTCCTCGGAGGGCGCGGAGGCGGACGGCGCGGTACCGGTCCCCGCTCCTGTGCCCGTGTTCGTGTTCGTGCCCGCGAACGTCACGTCCGAGCAGGAGTAGAACGCCTCCGGGCTGTCCGAGCGCTGCCAGACCGCGTACAGCAGCTGCCTGCCCGAACGCTCGGGGAGGGTCCCGGAGAAGGTGTAGAAGCCGCCCGACGCGACCGGGTCGGTGGCCGTCGCCACCGGGTGCTCCAGGTCGAGGTCGGACCAGGCCAGCGGCCCCGAGGGGTCGTAACCGGCCTTGGTGAGATAGACCTTGAAGGTGCCCTTGTGCGGGGCGGTCACGCGGTACTTGAAGGTGTACGAGCCGCTGCCGACGCTCGTCGCCGGCCAGTCGGCGCGGGCCAGGTCCAGGCCCTTGAACTCCTCGTTGTTCGCGCTGCACAGCCTGCCGTCCGGGATCAGCTCCTGGTGACGGCCGTTCGCGTCGCCGATGCGGATGCCGTTCCAGTCGTACAGCGCCTGCGTCCCGCCCGCCGCGACCGCGGCCCGGCACGCGTCCGACTTGGGGCTCTCCGGACCTTCCGCGTAGCACTGGGCGACCCGGCTGACCGGATCGCCCATCGACCCGTGCGCGGCCGCGGGCGCGGCGGACAGCAGGGTCAGGGCCGCCGGGATCAGCCCGACGGAGGCGACGGCGGCGACGGCGGCGGCCTTGCGGCGTGCGGGCATGGGGGAACTCCTCGGAACCGGAACAGGTGGTGGCCTGATGTGTGCCGGAACCAAGAAACCGCGAATTCGCCTGCTCGGGGCGGTCCGTGGCGATCTTTAGGGTCGCCTTAAGGAAGCGCTGAGACTGGGATCAGGTAGGTAGCGTTCACGGCATGACGAGCGAGGAGATCCGGCCCGCCACGGCGGCCGACGTGCCGGCCGTGAAGGCCGTGACGGACGCGGCGTACACGCCCTACATCGAGCGCATCGGGCAGGTGCCGCAGCCCATGGAGGCGGACCACGCGGCCGACGTGGCCGCGGGGAAGGTGTTCGTGACCGGCGACCCGCTCGGTGGCGGGGTGGTCGGCCTCGTGGTGGTCGAGGCGTTCGCCGACCACCTGTTCCTCGACAGCATCGCCGTCCGTCCCGACGCCCACGGCAAGGGCGTCGGGCGGCGGCTGCTGCACTTCGTGGACGCACACGCGCGTGCGCTGGGGCTGCCCGAGGTCAGGCTCTACACCAACGCGATGATGTGGGAGAACCAGGAGATCTACCCGAAGTACGGCTACACGCTCGTGGAGCGGCGCGTGGACGGGCCGTACGACCGCGTCCACTACCGCAAGCGGCTGGGCTGAAGGCGGCGTCGCTCAGCCGTCCGGCCACCAGGTGCGTGCGATGTCCTTGCGCACCTCGGGGCGCCCGGCGGGCCGTTCGTCGACCTCGTCACGGATCCGGCGGGAATCCGTCTTCTTCAGGGGCTTCTGCACGGTCGTACGGCGCATGGCTGCCTCCTTCAGGAGCTACCGGGTTCCGCGTTCGCACGGAGGTAGACCCTTTGGGGGAGAGTTCCTCATCGGCCCCCCTTCTGTCAGTGGCGGCTGTCACGATTCGATTGTCAGTGGTGGGTGTCACTCTTGGGCACATGAGGAAAAAGAGTGACGAAGCGACCGCGCCGGGTGTCGACTGGGACGCGGAGGCGGCCGCCTTCGACGAGGAGCCGGACCACGGCCTGCGCGACCCGACGGTGCGTGCCGCCTGGGCCCGGCGGCTGCGCGCCTGGCTGCCGGAGCGCGGCTGCGACCTCCTCGATCTCGGCTGCGGCACGGGCAGTCTGTCGCTCCTCGCGGCCGAGCAGGGACACCGGGTGACGGGGGTCGATCTCTCCCCGTCCATGATCGACCTGGCCCGCGCCAAACTCGCCGGGCGTGACGCCGTGTTCCTCCGAGGTGACGCGGCGGCGCCGCCGGTCGGTGAGCAGCGCTTCGACACCCTGCTGGTACGGCATGTGCTGTGGACCCTGCCCGACCCCGCCCGGGTCCTGCGGCACTGGCGCGGCCTGGTGCGACCCGGCGGGCGGCTCGTGCTGGTCGAGGGCGTATGGGGGACCGTCGCCCCGGTCGGCATACCGGCGGACCGGCTCACCGCCCTGCTGGCCCCGCTGACCGAGCACGCGCGCGTCGAACGGCTGTCGCAGGACGCGGGGCTGTGGGGCGGGGCCGTGACGGACGAGCGGTACGCCGTGGTGGCGACGGTGTGAGAGGGCGGCGCGGCGCTGTGCGGCGGTGCCGTGCGGCGGCGCTGCGACACGCGGCGCCGCACGGCGTCGGGCCGACGGCCCCCTACTCCAGCAGCGACTCCAGGCCGCCCTCGGCGGTGGCCAGCACCTCCAACTCGTCGAGGGCCGTCACCGCGGCGGCCGCGGCCGCCGGGTCCCGCTCCGTCAGCCCGCTCTCCTCGAACTCGTCCTCGTCCAGTCGCCGTACGTCCGTCCCGTCGGCGGAGCGCCACAGGTCCAGGTCGAGGTCCTCGACGACCAGTTCGCCGCCGGACAGCGTGGCCGGGCGGGTGATGTCGCAGTACCAGCCCTTCAGGGCGCCCGTCGCGTCGCGGACCTCCTTCACCGCGTACCAGCGGTCCCGCCAGTAGTACTCGGTGAAGACGTCACCCGCCTCGAAGCGGACGAAGCCGAAGTCGCGTACGGCGTTCCCGGCCCAGGGGGCGCGCACGGCGATCCGGGTGCCGTCGTCGGACAGCAGCTCGGCCGCGTACCGGATCTTCGTCCGGCCGCCCTTGACGAGGACGACGTCCACCGGACCCGTCGACTCAGCCGAGTTCCCGGACATGCCGCACCTCCGTCGCGCAGATCTCGTACCCGAACCACTTGTTGATCGCGAGCATCGGCCCGTTGTCCGCGTCGTTGCCCGTGTACGCCCGCGAGTACCCCGCGGCGCGGGCCCGGTGCAGCGAGTCGTTCTTGACGAGCTTGGCCAGGCCCCGGCCGCGGTGGTCGCGGGCGGTGCCGGTCATGCCCGTGGTGTACAGGCCGTCGTGGGTGTGCGCCACGCTGAAGGCGACGGGGCGGCCGTCGGCCACGGCGACCGAGGTCAGCTCCCGGTCCAGATGCGGATGCTTCCAGTGCTCGTCGACCCAGGCCGCGTAGTCCGTGAACTCGGTGGCGATGTCGCCGGGTTCGTCCGAACCCGCCTCCGCGTCCAGGGCGAACAGCGGATGCGGGTCGTCGGCGAAGTCGGCGGCCGTGCGCAGCTCGACGCCGGGCGGGGGGTCCTGGAGCGGCGGCAGCGCGGTGCCGGCCAGGTCCAGGCGGAGGAAGTGCGCGGAGCGGCTCGACCGGTAGCCGTGTCGTGCGGCGAAGGCGCGGTCGGCCGGCTCGTCCAGGACCCAGGCGAACAGTTTCGTCGCCCCGTGGGCCGCCAGATGCTCCTCGGCGGCGCGGACCAGCAGGGTGCCCGCGCCGCGCCCGGTGCGCGCGGGGTCCACGTACACGTTGAGGGACCCCTGGCCGGGCTCCGGGCTGTCCTGGGCGAGGCCCAGCTGGGCCGTGCCGATGATGTCGCCGTCCTCCACGGCGACCAGCTTGCGGGCATGGGCGTCGGGACGGGACAGCGAGAGGCCGTGCAGTACGGAGGCCGGGCTGAAGAACACATAGGGCAGGGCGCGGTGCCGGACCCGGATGAAGCCCTCGATGTCGGCGGGCGTCTCGGGGCGCAGGTCGCGCACGATGACGGTCATGTGAGCGCACGCTACGGTCGGGCGGCGCCCGTCTGCCTCCCATTTTCGGCTCCGCCCGCACTCCCGTTCCCCGGCGGGTGCGGGACAATCGGCCCGTGACCTTGAAGATCCACATCGATGAGAGCGCCGCGCCCTACGAACAGGTGCGGGCGCAGATCGCCGAGCAGGCGCGGTCGGGAGCGCTGCCGGTCGGGTACCGGCTGCCGACGGTGCGGGGGCTGGCCGAGTCGCTCGGCCTCGCCGCGAACACCGTCGCCAAGGCGTACCGGGCGCTGGAGGGGGACGGGGTGATCGAGACCCGGGGACGCAACGGCACGTTCGTCGCCGCGTCCGGACCGGCGGCGGAGCGGGAGGCGGCGGGTGCCGCGCAGGCCTACGCCGAGCGGGTGCTGCGGCTGGGACTCACCGAGGAACAGGCGTCGGCCGCCGTGCGGGACGCCCTGCGGGCGGCCTACGAGCGGTGATCAGCGGTGATCAGCGGTGTGCGGCCGGCGTGCCCGGCGTGCGGGTCACGCTCAGCCCCGCCCGCCGCGCCGTCCGCCCGAACAGTGCCGCGTTCTCCACCGCCGCGCCGCCGGGGTCGTTGTTGAAGTAGGCGTGGACGTCGTTCCCGTCCTCGACCGCCCAGGTCGTCGCGATGCGGTCCAGCCAGGTCTCCAGGGCCCGGCGGCCGTAGTGCGGCCAGGGGTGGGCGCGGCCCTGGTGGAAGCGGACGTACCCCCAGTCGGCGGTGCGCCACAGCGGGGTGACCGGGCGGGAGCCGACGTCCGCCCAGCACAGGGCCGCGCCCCGGGCCCGCAGGACCTCCCGCACGCCGGGCGTCCACCACGACTCGTGCCGTGGCTCCACCGCGACGCGCGTACCCGACGGGAAGCAGGACAGACAGGCGTCCAGGAGCCCGGTGTCGGCCCGCAGGGTCGGCGGCAGCTGGAGCAGCACCGGTCCGAGACGGTCGCCGAGGCCGGCCGCGTGGGTCATCAGGCGCCGTACCGGCTCCTCGGGGTCCTTCAGCCGCTTGATGTGGGTCAGATAGCGGCTCGCCTTCACCGCGACCACGAAGTCCGGCGGGACGCGCTCGGCCCAGGACGCGAACGTCTCCCGCGACGGCAGCCGGTAGAAGGCGTTGTTGATCTCGACGGTGGCGAAGTGCCCGGTGTACTCCTCCAGCCACCGCCGTACGGGCACGCCGGCCGGGTACAGGACGCCCTTCCAGTCCTGGTACTGCCAGCCGGACGTGCCGACGTACAGCGTCATGCCTCCATCAGAACACCTACAGGTACAGTCCCGCGTCCGACCGCCCCCGGGGTTCCGGCAGCGAGGTCGGGGAGGTGCCCCGGCGCAGGGCGTACAGCTCGGCCAGCGTCGCGCCCTCGCGGCCGACCCCCTCCTCCGTACCGAGCCAGTCCACGGCCTCCCGGCGGGTCAGCCCACCGACCTCGATGCGGGCCAGACAGCGGCCGGGACGGACGACGGCGGGGTGCAGGCGCTCCAGGTCCTCGTTGGTCGTGACCCCGACCAGGACGTTGCGGCCCTGGCCGAGCAGGCCGTCGGTGAGGTTCAGCAGCCGGGACAGGGCCTGGCCCGCGGTGTGCTTGGCCTCGCCGCGGATCAGTTCGTCGCAGTCCTCCAGGAGGAGCAGCCGCCAGCGGCCCTTGCCGGCGGCGTCCTCCTCGCCGATCGCGATGTCCATCAGATAGCCGACGTCGGAGAAGAGCCGCTCGGGGTCCAGGACGCAGTCGACCTGGCACCACTCCCGCCAGGAGCGGGCCAGCGTGCGCAGCGCCGAGGTCTTGCCGGTGCCGGGCGGGCCGTGCAGCAGGAGCAGCCGGCCGGCGATGTCCTGCGGGGTCGTCCCCATCAGGTGGTCCATCGCCTCGGCGACGGGCGCCGTGTAGTTGGGGCGCACCTCGTCCCAGGTGCCCGCGGAGATCTGCCGGGTGGTGCGGTGCGGTCCGCGCCGCGGCGAGACGTACCAGAAGCCCATGGTCACGTTCTCCGGCTGAGGCTCGGGTTCGTCCGCCGCACCGTCGGTGGCCTGGTCGAGCACCTGCGCGGCCAGTTCGGCGGTGGTCGCGGTGACCGTGACGTCGGCCCCGCGGTTCCAGCGGGAGACCAGCAGGGTCCAGCCGTCGCCCTCGGCCAGGGTGGCGCTGCGGTCCTCGTCCCGGGCGACCCGCAGCACGCGGGCGTGCGGCGGCAGCAGGGTCGCGCCGGAGCGCACGCGGTCGATGTTCACCGCGTGCGAGTACGGCTGCTCGCCCGTCGCGAAGCGGCCGAGGAACAGCGCGTCGACGACATCGGACGGGGAGTCGGAGTCGTCGACGTTGAGCCGGATCGGCAGTGCGTCGTGCGGGGGTACGGACATGCCGCCATGATCCGGCACAAGAGCGTCGTCCGCACCCGGTTTCCGCAGTGCGCGAGGTGCGCCCGGTGTGTCGGGCGGGCCGGATGCCGGGAACCGGTCCCGCCGGGTGTGCGCGGCCCCGACGGGATCGGCCGGGGCCACCCCTCAGCCCGGTCGCCGGAGCCGGCGGGTCCGCCGCACCACGGCGTACCCCTTGGTGAGCGCCCGGTCCCTCGCGAACGTCCGGCCGATGGCCCGGCCGTCGACCAGCCGTTCGAACTCCTCGGCGTCCGTGGTGCGCCGTACCGTCACCCGCCGCAGGGCGTACGGCCCCTGGGCGCGGTGGGCGAGGGAGTTGCCCACCGCGAGCGCCTGGGCGAACCCGTGTCCGCGTACCGCCGTGCGCACCCGGCGGCTGGAGTAGCCGTACGGGTAGGCGAACGACACGGGCGGGGCGCCCAGCTCACCGGCGACGATGTCCCGGCAGCGGGTCAGCTCGGCGCGCAGCCGGGCGTCGTCGAGCTGGTCGAGCTGCGGATGGGTGTGGCTGTGGCCGCCGATCTCGACGCCGCCGTCCGCCAGTGCGCGCACCTGTCGCCAGTCCAGCATGGTGTCCAGGCCGCCCCCGGTGTCGTGGGCGCCCCGGACCCAGCCGGTGGTGACGAACAGGGTGGCCGGGAAGCCGTGCTCGGCCAGTGCCGGGAGGGCGTGCCGGTGCACGCCCTCGTAGCCGTCGTCGAAGGTGATCAGGACCGGGCGGCCCGGCAGCGGCCGGCCGGACCGCCAACGGGCCGCCAGATCGGCGGTGGTGAGCGGGGTCAGACCCCGCTCCGCGAGCACCGCCATCTGTTCGGCGAACGCCTCGGGCGTGACCGAGAGGGTGCGGGTGGCGGCGTTCGGGTCGGCGGCCACCGCGTGGTACATGAGGATCGGTACGCCCGCCCCCGTCATGCGGCCCGCTCCACCTGGTCCACCGGGATCGGCACCACGGTGAACGTCGTTCCCGCCCGCCGCGCCCGCACGCTGCCGACGAGGTACCCGCCGGCCGCCGTCAGCACCCCGGCGACGATCGCGGCCGCCCGCCGGGCCCCGCCGGGCCGGGCCAGCAACTGGTCGCGCAGTCCGCGGACCACACCGGCCGGCAACACCCGGGTGGCGTACCGGCGTTCGGACTCCAGCCCCTTGTCGACGCCGACGCTGCGCGCGACGAGCGCCTTGGACAGGCCCTCGGCGTAGGTGCGCGTGCGGAAGTACCCGAAGTGCTCGCGCGCCTCGGGCACCTTGTGGTGGATCACCGCGCGGTCGTCCATCAGCAGGATCGCATCGGGTCTCGCGCGGCTGAGCCGGATGCACAGATCCGTCTCCTCGCCGCCCATCGGCCGTTTGCTGCCGTCGCGTCCGATGCCGGTGGCGAAGCCGCCCACGAAGTCGAACGCGGTACGCCGGAAGGAGGCGTTCCCGCCGAGGATGTTGCGCACCCGGACCCGGCCGGGCGGCAGGCCCCGGTAGGAGCAGCCCACCACCCAGTCGAACTCCTCGGGGAACCAGTCGGGCCGCCGGCCGGAGGACCAGACGGGCACCGCCCGGCCGCCCACGGCCAGGACCCGGGGATCGGAGTACGGGTCGGCGAACCGGCGCAGCCAGTCCCGCTCGGCGACGGCGTCGTCGTCGAGGAAGGCGACGACCTCGCCCCGGGAGACGGCGATTCCGGTGTTGCGGCCGGCCGACAGACCGCGCGGGCCCGCGTTGGGCAGCACCCGCACCCCGCCGGTCTCCTTGTACTCGCTCCTCAGCCGGTCCAGGAGCGTCGGGTTGTGGTCGACGACGACCAGGGTCTCCAGGGCCGGGTGGGTCTGCGCCCGCACCGAGGCGACCGCCGCGAGGATGTCCTCCCAGCGGTCCTCGGTGTACACACAGATGACGACCGAGACGTCGATCGTGCTCAAGACGCCTCTCCCCGGCCCGAGTCGAGCATCGGCGAGCGGCGGACCAGCCGGCGCAGCGCCCGCCGGTTGGACCGCTCCTTGAGGATCACCCGCAGCACGCGCAGACCGTCGCGGACGGCGCGCAGATTGCTGACGCCGTGGATGCGCAGGTACTCGTGGCTGGGGATCTCCTGCACCTTCAGCCCGGCCTTGACGACCCGGATGTTCATCAGGGTCTCGACCTCGAAGCCGGTGCAGTCCAGTTCGATCTTGTCCAGGCAGTGCCGCCAGAACGCGTTGTAGCCGTAGCACAGGTCGGTGTAGCGGGCGCCGAACTTGCGGTTGACGATGGCGCACAGGACCCCGTTGCCGAGCCGGCGGATGAAGGTCATGTCGTCGGTGCCGCCGCCGTTGGCGAAGCGGGAGCCCTTGGCGAAGTCGGCGCCGGAGACGAGGGCGGAGACGTACGACACGATCTCGTTGCCGTCGGCCGAGCCGTCCGCGTCGACCATCACGATGATGTCACCGCTGCACGCCTCGAAGCCGGTGATCAGGGCGTCGCCCTTGCCGCGGCCCTGTTGTCCGACGACCTTGACGCCCGGCCACAGACCCCGCGCGACCTGCACGGTGTCGTCGGTGGAGTTGCCGTCGACCAGGACCACCTCGTGGATCCAGTCCGGCAGGGTCTTGAACACGTACGGAAGGTTCTCGGCCTCGTTCATCGCGGGGATGACCACGCTCACCGGTGGCGCGATGGCCAGGTGAGAGGAGATGGGCCGGTACTTGCCGACGGTCGACGGGCTTTCGAGATCCTGGCCCGGTGTCGCCGGTTGCAGAACGGAACTCATGCGTCTGGTCCCTCTCGTCCGGTGGGCCGCCCGCCCCTGGGCGGCCCGGAATCCACGTCCGGTTCGAAAGGGGGGTTTCTCACCCACGGCGGAGTGATCTCCGCGCAGACACGGGTGAGCTGGCAGAACTGACCGGCCACCGTCGAAGGACGGCAGCCGACATCGCGCGGCACGGCCCGGTCACCAGTGCGGTCACCGAGCACGGCACCCCCCTACCGCGCTCCCGCCCCGATACCGCCGCGGTCCCTGAGCCCTCCCCTGGAGCCGTTGCCGACGGTCCGATGCGAGTGAGATGTATGACGGTATTGATGATTACGCCCGGATGGCAAGCCCTTGGCGGCTCACTTACCTTTTTGTTCGTTTGACCGTTACAGAATGATGCGTCCCCTCGAAAGGAACCGGCACAGGAACGGTCACGGGAGCGAACAAAAGTGTTCCCCGGGGGCCGCGGAGGCCTCCGGGGAACGGTGGTTCAGATCAGTGCCGCACGTACCGCAGGGGTCACGGGACGATCTTGAGGAGCTTGTTCGGTGAGCCGGTGCCCGGGCTGGTGACCACGTTCGAGGTCGCGCCGTTCACCAGGGCCGTGGCCACCTGGGCCGGGGTGGCCGAGGTGTGGCCCGCCAGGTAGACCGCGGCCGCGCCCGCGACGTGCGGGGTCGCCATCGACGTACCGGAGATGGTGTTCGTGGCGGTGTCGCTGGTGTACCAGCCGGCGGTGATGGAGGAGCCGGGGGCGAAGATGTCCAGCACCGAGCCGTAGTTGGAGTAGCTGGCCCTGGCGTCGGTGCTGGTGGTGGCGCCGACGGTGATGGCCTGGGTGACACGGGCCGGCGAGTACGAGGAGGCGTTGGCGCTGCTGTTGCCCGCCGCCACCGCGTAGGTGACACCGCTGGCGATGGAGTTGCGCACCGCGGTGTCCAGCGTGGTGGACGCGCCGCCGCCGAGCGAGAGGTTGGCGACCGAGGGGCCCGAGTGGTTGTTCGTGACCCAGTCGATGCCCGCGATGACGCCCGCCGTGGTGCCGGAACCGGCGTTGTCGAGCACCCGCACCGCCACGATCTTCGCCTTCTTGGCGACGCCGTAGGTGGAGCCCGCGATCGTCGTGGCCACGTGGGTGCCGTGACCGTTGCCGTCGGAGGCGGTGGTGTCGCCGTCGACGGCGTCGTAGCCGTAGGAGGCCCGGCCGCTGATCTGGGAGTGGGTGATGCGGACGCCGGTGTCGATGACGTACGCGGTGACGCCGCTGCCGGCGGTGTCCGGGTAGGTGTACGTGCCGGACAGCGGGAGCGAGGTCTGGTCGACGCGGTCCAGGCCCCAGGGGGCGCTCGACTGCGTCGTGTCGCTCACCCGGACGGTCTGGTTCTGCTCGACGGTGGCGACCGCCGGGTCCGCGGCGAGTCTCCTCGCCTCGGTGGCGGAGAGGGTGGCGGTGTAGCCGTTCAGCGCGGAGCCGAACGTCTTCCCGACGGTGCCGCCGTAGCCCTTGACGAGGTTCTTGCCGGTGGCCGAGGACGCCTTGAAGCCCGCCTGCGACTTCAGGGTGACGATGTAGCTGTCCTTGACGGCGGTGGGGGAGCCGGCCGCGAGGACCTTGCCCTCGGCCGGTGCGGCCTGGGCGGGGAGGGCGGTGAGCCCGCCGACGAGGGCGGCGGCCGCCACGGTGGCGGCGGCGGTGATGCGGGCCTTGTTGCTACGCAGTTGTGCCATTACGAGGGAGTCCTCCTCTAGGCAGCCCGCGCCTGGGGCGGGCGCACGGCTGTGGGGGAGTGCGCGCGGTCGCGCACACGGCCTCGAACGTCGCGTTCCGTTCGCGGCTGAGGTAAAGCTTCAGCCGTCTACGTGCGTAGAACAAGGGAGTTGAGGGGCTGTCAACAACCTTGACATGACCACGCAACATCAGCCCCACAAAGGGGTGTGAACGATCCCGTTAGGTGCCAGAAAGTCTTGGCATGGACACTTCCCGTCAACACGCGTAGTTGCTACGAACGTTGTGGCAGAGATCCTGCTAAGGGAGGTTCCATGAGACGTTCCCGACTTGTCGTATTCGTGAGCTCACTCCTCCTCGCCCTCGGCACCGCCCTCACCGGGGCGGCCTCGGCGCAGGGCGCCCAACTCGCCGCCACAGGTGGCTATGTGGCGCTGGGGGACTCCTACTCCTCCGGTGTCGGCGCGGGCAGCTACATCAGCTCCAGCGGCAACTGCAAGCGCAGCACCAAGGCGTATCCGTACCTCTGGAACGCCGCCCACGCCCCCTCGTCGTTCACCTTCGCGGCTTGTTCCGGCGCGCGAACGGATGAAGTTCTGGCGAGTCAGCTCGGCGGCCTGAACTCCTCGACCGGCCTGGTCTCCATCACCGCCGGCGGCAACGACGCGGGCTTCGCCGACGTCATGACGACCTGCGTCACCGGCTCCGACAGCACCTGTCTGTCCCGCATCAACACGGCCAGGGCCTACGTCGACTCGACGCTGCCCGGCAAGCTCGACACCGTCTACTCCTCGATCCGCGCCAAGGCACCCAACGCGCGCGTCGTCGTCATCGGCTACCCCCGCTTCTACAAGCTCGGCACGGTCTGCCTGGGCCTGTCCGAGACCAAGCGCTCCGCCATCAACAACGCGGCCGACTACCTGGACGCCGCGACCGCCAGACGCGCCGCGGCCCACGGCTTCGTCTTCGGCGACGTCCGCACCCCGTTCGCCGGCCACGAGATCTGCTCCGGCAGCTCCTGGCTGCACAGCCTCAACTGGCTGAACATCGGTGAGTCGTACCACCCGACCGCGTCCGGCCAGTCGGGTGGCTACCTGCCGGTCCTGAACAGCGCCGCCTGATCCGTCGGCTCCTCAGCTCCTCAGTTCCTCAGCTCCATCAGTTCCATCAGTTCCATCAGTTCCGTCACTCCGAGGCAGAAGGTGAGGGGGAGGCCCCGTCCGTCGGGGTCTCCGTCTCGCAGGTGACCGAGAACGGCACCGAGTTGGACGTCGTCTTCACCGGATCACGGACCTCGACGGCGATCGAGTTCTGATACGTCCCGCTCTCGGCGTACGTCGACACGATCACCTGGTCCTGCTTGGACTTCCCACCGCCGGACGCGAAGTCCAGCGTCTTCCAGGTCTGCCCGGA
This sequence comes from Streptomyces sp. NBC_00016, assembly GCF_045040885.1. Taxonomy (NCBI): domain Bacteria; kingdom Bacillati; phylum Actinomycetota; class Actinomycetes; order Kitasatosporales; family Streptomycetaceae; genus Streptomyces; species Streptomyces sp. NBC_00016. The sequence continues at coordinate 7,675,963 of NZ_CP108304.1, forward strand.
GAGCTCACCGTCCTTCGTCACCCAGCGGTAGGACACCGTCGCGGGCAGCCGCCCCACGGTGATCGTCGCGGTGAAGGCGGGCGCGTCCCCGTCCGGCGGCGGACAGCTGCCCGAGTAGTCCGTGTGCGCGCCGGCGACGGTGACCGAGACGGTCTGCGCCGGGGCCTCGGAACTCTCGCTCTCGCTCGGACTCGGGCTCGGCGACTCGCTGGCCTCCTCGCTCTTCTCCGGCTGCGTCGCAGGCGAACTCACCACATCCGTCGCGCTGTTGGTGACCCCGCCACCGTCGGCGTCGCCGCCGCCGTCGTCGCGGTTCAGCAGCCCGTACGTCAGCCCGGCGACGGCCAGCGCCAGCACCACCACACCGGTCACGAGGACCACACCGGCACGCCGGCTCCGGTGCGGCTGCGCCGAGTCGGCCGTCGTCGCCGGGGCGGCCGACCAGGACCGGGGCGGGGTCGGGGACGGCGGCTCCTGCCGGAACGGCTCGGCCGGGGTCGAGACCGTCGGCGGATACGGCGCGAACGGCGCCGGTGGCGTCGAACGGAGCGTGTCGCCGCCGCGAGGGGTACCGCCCGCCGCGACGAGCCGCAGGTCCTGCTCGGCCCGGTCGGCCGGCAGCCGCTCGGCCGGGTCCTTGCGCAGCAGGCCCTCGATCACGGGGGCGAGCGGCCCGGCCCGGTGCGGCGGCGGCAGCTCCTCGTCGACGATCGCGCGCAGGGTGCTCAGCGGAGTGTCGTGGCGGAAGGGCGAGTTGCCCTCCACCGCCGCGTACAGCAGCACGCCCAGCGACCACAGGTCCGACTCGGGCCCCGGGGTGCGCCCCAGCGCCCGCTCCGGCGCGAGGAACTCGGGTGAGCCGATGACCTCGCCGGTCATCGTCAGCGCGGAGGTGCCCTCGACGGTCGCGATACCGAAGTCGGTGAGCACGACCCGGCCGTCGTTCGACATCAGCACGTTCGCCGGCTTCACGTCCCGGTGCAGCACTCCGGCGTCGTGCGCGGCCCGCAGCGCGGACAGCACCTCGGCCCCGATGTGCGCGGCCCGGGCCGGTTCGAGCGGCCCTTCGGCGTCCAGCAGCTCGGCGAGGGAGATCCCGCGCACGATCTCCATGACGATCCACGGCCGCCCGTCCTGCGTGGCCACGTCGTACACCGTGACGACGTTCCGGTTCGCGACCCGGGCCGCGGCCCAGGCCTCGCGCTCCAGCCGTGCGTACATCCGCTCGACGTCCGAGGCCGCCAGTCCGTGCGGTGCACGCACCTCCTTGACGGCGACCTCGCGGTGCAGCACTTCGTCACGGGCCCGCCACACCGTGCCCATGCCGCCCTCGCCCAGCGGGGTCAGCAGGCGGTAGCGGCCCGCGATCAGACGTTCACTGCCCGGTTCTTCGGACACCGCGCCCCCATTTCGCTCTTCGTATCCGGGCGAAAACCTCCGCAACCCCACAAACGTAGCTCAGCCGAGTACGGATGCGGCCCCCCTGAACACCAGTCCGGCGCCGAGGGCGACGACGAGGAACGCGGACCACAGGGGCAGGTTGCGGCGGGCCAGCGTCACGACCGGGTGGGTCGTCCAGCGCGGCTGCCGGTCCAGCAGACGGGTCGCGCCCGCGCCCAGCCTGACGACGGCGAACCCGGCGGCGGTCAGGGTCAGCGCGAGCCCGACGCCGTACGCGACGACGAGCAGCAGCCCGAACCAGGCGTGCCCGAGCGCCGCCGCGCCGACCAGTACGACCACGGCGGACGGACTGGGGACCATGCCGCCGGCGAAGCCGAGGAGGAGCGTGCCGCGGAGCGTGGGGGCGACGGCGTGGGTGTGGGTGTGGCCGCCGTGGGTGTGCGTGTGGGGGCGACCGTGCTCGTGCTCGTGACCGTGGTCGTGGGCCTGGTCGTGTTCGTGGTGGCGGTCGCCGTCGCTGTCGTGACCGTGGTCGTGACGGTGTCCGTGATCGTGCCCGGGGTCGTGATGGGCATGGGTGTGCGGGGTGGGGGCGCCGACGAGGGCGAGTTGACGCGAGGGGGCCTTCGCGGGCTCGTGGGTGTGGGGGTCGTCGCCGTGGGGGTGGGGGTGGGGGTGTGGGTGGGTGTGTCCGTGGGGGCCGTCGGGGCCCCGGCCGCGCCAGGCCCGTCGGGCGAGGGTCGCGCCCGCGAAGAGCACCAGCGCGCCGCTGGCCAGGCCCAGCCAGGCGATCACCGAAGGCGCCGCGGCCGAACCGGCGGTGACGAGGAGGCCGAGGGCGACGACGCCCAGGGTGTGGGTGACGGTGACGGAGGCGGCCAGGGGAAGGACGTCCTTCATCCGGGCCCTGCCGCCCCGCGCGGCGGCCGTCGCGGCCATGATGGTCTTGCCGTGCCCCGGGGCGACCGCGTGCATCGCGCCGAGGCCGACGGCGATCACCAGGGCCAGCGCGGCGAAGCCGACGGTGAGGTCCTGCCGGGCGACCAGGTCGTCCAGGGCCCGCGTCCAGCGGTCGGCGCCCCGCGGCAGCACGGACGCGGCCGGCGCGTCCCGGCCCTCCTCGACCAGGGCCGCGCCACCGGGCCGCACCCGCACCGAGGCGGTCGAGGTGTCGGCGGGCGAGGAGAGCAACTCCTTCGGATAACTGGTGAGTTCCGACGACACCGACTTCTTCGCCACGTCGGAGTCGGCGAGCGTCATACGGTCGCCGCGCGCGGTGATCTCGCGCCAGCCGGGCCCGGAGGAGGCGCCCTCGCTGTGGAAGGTGAGGGTGAGGGTGTCCTCGCCGGACACGGCGGGCAGCGGAGCCGTCAGCCTGCACTCCACGCGCAGGGTGTCGAGCCCCGCCTGACCGGGCCGTACGACCGCCTTGCCGGCGCCCGCCGTGAGGGTCACGGCGCGGCCGTCCACGGTCAGCCCGCTGCCGGCCGCGGCGCTCGCACAGCGCTGCCGGGCCCACTCGGTCATCCCGAGCCGTTCGATGTCCGGCTTCGCCTGGGTCGCCGGGATCTCGGCGAGGTCCTCGACGTGGTCGACGCGGAGCTGTCCGGGGGCGGCGACGAGACCGTCGTAGCGGTTGACGGTGAAGTTGCCGAGGGGGTGCGCGCTCGCGTTGGCGGAAGGGACCAGCGCGAGCGCGCAGCCGGCCGTGAACACGGCCGCGCAGGAAGCGAGCAGACGACGGGAAATCACTTGCTCGCCTCCAGCGTCTTGAGTGCCGTACGGGCCTCGCGGGCGCCCAGCGGTGAGAAGCCGGGGTTCAGCTTCAGGGCGGCGGTGAGGTGGGTACGGGCGTCGGCGGGGTGTCCTGTGGCCTTCTCGATCACCCCGCGGTGGTAGAGGAAGGACGCGTTGCGGTAGCCGGTGGCCGCGGCCTGCCGGGCGTAGGGGAGGGCCTCGGCGTCCTTGCCGTTGACGTGCAGGGCCCAGGCGAGCGCGTCCGCCGTGTGCACGGTGTGCCGGCGGGACCAGTCGGCGCGGGCCGCGCGCAGGGCCGTCGCCCGGTCGCCGTGGTCGGCCGCGGCGAGCGCGGTGTCGAGGTCGGCGTTGACGCCGTTGGCGCGGGCGATGGCCGTCCACGCGTCGACGAGGAGGTACTGGTTCTCGGCCTTCGCCGCGTCGCCCTCGCCGCCCCGGGCCTCGTACAGCTCGCCGAGCTCCACCAGCGGTCCGGGGAGCGGATAGCGGGCGACGATGAGCTCCAGCCCCTTGACGGCCTCGGCCTGTCGGCCGCTCGCCGCCTGGGCGCGGGCACGGCCCTCCAGCGCGGGGAGGTAGTTCTCGTCGGCGGCGAGCGCGCGGGCGTAGTGGGTGAGAGCGGTGGCGTAGTCGCCCTGGTTCCAGGCGAGTTGACCGAGCTGGGCGGCCACGTAGGCGATGTCGCCGGGTGAGGTCGACGCGGCGAGCGCCCGTTCCAGGACCCGGCGGGCGGTGGTGACGTCGCCGCGCAGTTCGTGCACGTACGCGTAGCGGGTGAACACCGGTACGCCCGGCCGCCGTTCGTCGGCCGTCTTCGCGGCCTCCTCGGCGTCGTCGTAGCGGCCGAGTTCGACGAGGGCGTCGATGCGGGAGCACAGGGCGCGCTCGCTGTAGGGGTTCTGCTTCAGCGCCTGGTCGGCCAGGTCCAGGGCGTTCGCGAAGTCGTGCCGGGCGGCGGCGAGGGCGGCCCGGCCGGCGAGCGCCTGGTCGTTGTCGGAGCGCAGCGAGAGGGAGCGCTTCAGGGCCTGCTCGGCCTGCGGGTAGCGGGAGGGGTCGCCCTTGGTGCGGGCCTGCTCGACGTAGGCGAGCCCGAGGGTGGCCCAGCCGCCGAAGTCCCTTGGCTGCGAGCGGAGATGGGCCTGGAGCGCGGTGATGCTCGAGTCGAGGTCGCCACTGGCCAGCAGCCCGGGGGAGACCGCCGCGGCGGTCGACACGGGCACGTTCTGTCCGTCCCGCACCGCCCCGAGCGCGATCGCCCCGGCGGTGAGCGCCACGGCCAGCATGGCGGCACAGGCGCTGAGTTGAGCGGCCCGCCACCGACGCCCGGCGGCCCCCGCCCGCCGCACCGCGGCGACACGCTCATCGCCACCGACGGCGAGTTCGCCACCGGTGCCGGTGCCGTGATCGCCGGCGCTGTGGTCATCGGCGCTGCGGTCATCGGCGTCGCGATCACCGGCGCCGTGGTCCTGGGTGCCGTGGCCGACCTGGGCATCGGCACCCGCATCGCCGTCGGCCTGCGTCCCGGCCTCGGCATCGACACCGGCGTCGGCGTCCGTACCGGCCACGGTGTCCGTACCGGCCTCGGTGTCGGCACCGGCCTCGGCGTCAGAACCCGCCCCGGCTTCGGCATGGGTGACGGCGAGAGCTTCGGCCCGGGGGGCGGCTTCCGCCGGGTCCCCGGACTTCGCCTCTGCCGCGGTCCTCGCGTCTGAGGAGGCTTCCTCGGAGGCCGGGCCCGGGCCGGGGTACGGCGCCGGTCGGCCGGGGTTCGCGAGCGGTCCGCCGGAGGCCGGTGCGCCGGAAACCGGTGTACCGGAGGCCGGTACCGGTCGGGCGGAGGCCGGTCGGGTGGGCTCCGGTTCGCCGTCGTTCGTCCGCGGGGACATGCCCTCTCCTAGGTCGCCTGGGGTCGTTCAGCCTGCTTGCACAGGGGTGGCGCGGCCCGCGCCGTGGGGGATGAGTACGCGGGCCGCGCCAGTCTGTGAGGCGGGCCGGGGAGCGCAGGATTCTCCCCGGCCCGCTCGGGAGGAGGGCCCGGTGGGCCCTGCTCGGGAGGAGGGCCTAGTAGGCCCGCCGCCGGCCTCGCCACCACATCAGCCCGCCGCCGATGAGGAGGATGCCCGCCGCGCCGGCGCCCGCGGAGGACGCGATCAGCGTGGTGTTGCTGTCGGAGCCCGTGAGGGCGTCACCGAGCTGGCTGCGGGTGGCCGCGTCGGTCTTGGCGGTCGCGCCGCGCGAGCCCTCGGTGGGCAGGGCCACGTACGGGAAGTACTTCTCGAAGGACTTGTCGTTCTTGTCGACCGCGTCGCCCAGGTCGTTCTTGGAACCGACCAGCTCACCCTCGACGACCTGGAGCGAGGCGTCGATCACGTCGTCGGTGAGGCGACGGCCGTTCGGGAAGCCCGCGTTGTCACCGTCGAGGACACCGAGCCGCTTGGGGCTGGCGGTCGGCTTGATCGAGGTGTTGAGGCGCAGCTCCTCCGACGGCGTCACGTACGGCGGCTGGTTGAGGCCCTTGACACCCTTGAGGAACACGTCGACGAGGTCGTTGCGCGGCTCGGCCGGCGCCTTGATCTTGTAGATCGCCTCTATGAGCTTGGGCAGCTCGGGGTTGGTGACGTTCTTCAGGAACTGGCCGTCGTCCTTCGGCTCGGACGCGTTGAACTTGTCCTTGTCCTTGATCGGGTTGACGACCTCGTTGACCAGCGGCATGCCGAGCCGCGAGACCTGCGAGTAGTGGCCCTGGGCGTTCTCGCGCTGGGTCGTCGACCAGATGCCGACGATCGGCTGGTGCTCCGACTCGGCGATCATGTCGTTCGGGACCTGAAGCGCGATCGAGTTGACGTTGTAGCCCTTGAGCGTGTCGTTGCCGACCTCGGAGAGGTCACCGCCGTACAGCAGGTCGAAGACGCGCAGATCGAGGAAGAACGGGTCGTCGGCCTGGCCCGCGAAGGTCTTGGCGCCGCTGGAGAGCTTGTAGATCGCCTGGTCGCGCAGCTTCGAGTAGTGCGGCATCGAGGCCTTGCCCACGTTCGACGGTGCCACCGGCACGTCGTCCGCGATCTTCGTCTCGTGCTCGACCTTCCCCTTCTTCGACTTGATCAGTTCGAGGTCGTACGTCTGCGTGATGTTCAGGTCGGCGTCGTCCAGGCTCTCGACGACACCCGTGTTGTAGAGGAACGTCTTCTTGTTCTTCACATGCGTCTTGAAGGTGTAGCGGAAGGTCAGATCCTCCTTCGCGTCACCGTTGTTGTCGATGTGCAGGTCGTACTGGGCGTCCTCGGCGAACGGGAAGAAGTTGGGACCGCCGGCCGGCTCCTCGAAGGGGATCCAGTTCGCGACGATCGTCGTCGTGTCCGGGTGGTCCGGGCTGACGAAGGCGTACACGTCGGTGTTGTCGTACTGCGGGGTGCCCGAGATGAGGGGGGCCTCGCGGTGGCTGGAGGCGTAGGCCGCCCCCGGCACCAGCGTGGCCACGCCGGCGGCTGCGAGCCCCCCGGCGGCCAACGCACCGCAGACGAGGGTCGCGACGCTCCTGCGTCCGTTGCCGCTCCTGGAGAAAGCTGTCATGCCGTCCGTCCTCTGTGCCAAGTTGCCTGACGGACAGTGATACGGAGCGGGGGGTGGGTTCGGATTGGTCGAATCCCAAAAACTTTTTCTTTCCTGCTCACCCGCGTTTTCGGCGCTTCGATACGTACCCCCCATCCGGAGGTGTGTTCGTTGCGAATGCCTGGTGTGACGGGGCGGCCCGGGTGTGGTGGCCGCAGGGAGGGGGACCGCATGGAGGCGGACGAGCTACTGGTGCTCGTGGCTGGGGGCGACCAGCGCGCATTCGAACAGCTCTACGGACTGGTGTCGGGGCCGGTGTTCGGGCTCGTACGCCGGGTCGTCAGGGATCCCGCGCAGTCGGAGGAGGTCGCCCAGGAGGTGCTCCTGGAGGCCTGGCGCTCGGCCGGCCGGTTCGACCCGAACCGCGGCAGCGCCCTCTCCTGGATCCTCACCCTCGCGCACCGCCGCGCCGTCGACCGGGTGCGCAGCGCCCGTGCGGCCGTGGACCGTGAGCAGCGCGAGGCGTCGCGCTATCACGACCCGGCCTTCGACCAGGTGGCCGAGGAGGTCGAGGCGGGCCTGGAACGCCAGTTGGTCCGCCGCTGCCTCGACCGGCTGACGGCGCTCCAGCGTCAGTCCGTCACCCTCGCCTACTACGACGGCTACACGTACCGTGAAGTGGCCGACCGGCTGTCGCTGCCGCTGGGCACGGTGAAGACCCGGATGCGTGACGGACTCACGCGGCTGCGCGACTGCCTGGGAGGTGCCGCATGAGTGTGCTCGGCCTGTTCCGCCGCGAGGACCTGCACTCGCTGGCCGCCCCCTACGCGCTCGACGCCCTCGAACCCGACGAACGCCGCCGCTTCGAGAAGCATCTGACGGGCTGCGACCGCTGCGCCGCCGAGGTGCGGGCGCTGGCCGAGGACGCCGTCCGGCTCGCCTGGTCCCAGGCCGCGCAGCCACCGGCCCACATGCGCAGCCGGGTGCTGGCGGCCGTGCAGAGAACGCCGCAGGAGTCCTCCCGCGCCCCGGCGAGGGAGCGCGCGCCCCAACTGCCGCCGCACGTCTGGGGCACGCAGCCGCCGCCGGGACGCTCCCGTGCGCCCCGCGCGCGCCGCCCGCTGTTCGTGCCGTTCGCCACGGCCACCGCCGCGGCGGCCCTCGTCGTCGCCTCGCTCTTCGCCGTGCAGGCGGGCCGCGCCCAGGACGAACTGAACGCCGAGCGCGACCGTGCGCGTGAGATCGCCCACGTTCTCGCAGCTCCCGACGCGCGGGCGAGCACCGGGAAGGACGCGCAGGGCCGCAGTATCGGAGTGATCGCCTCCGCCGGGGAGGGGGAGGCGATCGTCACCCTGAGCGGATACGGCGAGCTGCCCACCGGACAGGTGCATCAGCTGTGGCTCATGCGCCCCGACGCGCAACCGCGCTCCCTCGGGCTCTTCGACGGCGACACGCCCTTGGTCGCCACCGGCCTCGACAAGGTCGCGACATCACTCGCTGTGACCGTCGAGCCCGACGGGGGATCACCACAGCCCACTACACAGCCAGTTGTCCAACTCACCCTGAAATCGGTTGGATTCGGAGAGTGATCGGAGAGGCGTCGTCAACCCCCTTACGGGGAAGGTGAATCCTGTGAGCTCGATACACGTGTGCCTCGACGGGGCGATAGGGTTACCCTGCCCGGGCCGGGTGGACTCGTACGGGTGGGGAGTGACATGGAACAGATAACGATGCACAGCAGGGCGCGGGTCCCTGCGATCACCTGCGGGAGCAGTGCGACCAGTTCGCGCCTCGACCGCCATCTCTCGGTGCTGGCGGGCCCCGCCATACCGCAGCGCGAGACGCTCGAGGCGACCTCGCTCATGCGGGAGCTGACCGCGCGTGAACCCGCGCGTGGCCACGGCCCCAAGACGGCGCGGGCACGGGTGAGCCGCGTCTCGCTCTTCGCGCCGCTGCGCCGACTGCGGCGGTCACTGTTCGGAGGCAACAAGCACTGACCGGCCGGCGCGTCCTCACGTACTGAGTCCCGCGCTCAGGCGGCCACACCGTCCCGGCGCAGCGCTGCGATCTCCTCGTCCGTCATCCCCACGGCACGCAGCAGCGCTTCGGTGTGCTCCCCGAGCGCGGGCACGTCTCCCATTCGTGCCTCCGCCCCGCCCGGCAGCGTGATCGGGGGCAGCAGTGCCCGCAGCGGTCCGACCGGCGTCCCCACCTCCCGCCACCGCTCACGGGCCGCCAGCTGCGGATGCTCCGCCAGCTCGTGCAGATCCCTCAGGCGTGCGCAGGCGATGCCCGCGCCCTCCAGCCGTGCGAGCGCCTCGTCGGCGTGCAGGGCGCCCAGCGCTCCGGCCACCAGCGCGTCCGTACGCTCCCGGTTCACCACCCGTGCCGCGTTCGTCGCGTACGCGGGATCCGTGGCCGCGTCGGGTCGGCCGAGGACCTGTTCGGCCAGCCGTCGCCACTCCCGGTCGTTCTGCACGGACAGCAGCACCCGCCCGCCGTCGGCGGTGGGGTAGGCGTCGTAGGGCGCGATCACCGCGTGCGCGAGTCCGGTGCGGGCCGGGGCGGCGCCGCCGTGCATCGTGTGGTGCAGCGGATGCCCCATCCACTCCGCGAGCGCCTCCAGCATCGACACCTCCACCGGACCGCCCCGCCCGGTCGTGCCGCGCCGCACCAGCGCCGCCAGCACGCCGGAGAAGGCGTACATGGCCGCGGCGATGTCCGCCGCCGGGATCCCCGCCTTCACCGGCTGCTCGGGCGTCCCGGTCACCGACACCAGCCCCGCCTCGCACTGCACGAGCATGTCGTACGCCCGCTTGTCCGCGTACGGCCCGCTCGCGCCGTATCCGGAGATGTCGACGGCGACCAGCCGCGGATGCGCCGCGCACAGGGTGGCCGCGTCCAGACCCAGCCGGGCCGCCGCCCCCTGCGCGAGGTTCTGCACGAACACGTCGGCGTCGGCGATCAGCCGCCGTACGACGTCCAGGCCGCGTGGGTCCTTGAGGTCCAGCGCGATGGACTCCTTGCCCCGGTTGCACCACACGAAGTGCGAGGCGAGGCCGGCGGCGGCCGTGTCGTAGCCGCGGGCGAAGTCACCGCCGTCGATCCGCTCGACCTTGATCACCCGGGCGCCGAGATCGGCGAGCTGGCGGGTGGCGAACGGGGCCGCGACCGCCTGCTCGACGGCGACGACGGTCAGGCCCTCCAGGGGCGGCGGCAGCGGCGGGGGGCTCTGGTCCATGGGGTGGATGCTAGATCAGGGCGAACTGGCCCTCCGGGCCCTCCTCGTGGTGGTCGAGGACCGTCGCCGGGTGCCGGACCCGGTCCGGGACCGGCAGGACGCCCGCCGCGCGCAGCTCCTTGGCGGTGATCGTGTCCGGCACCGTCAACTCCTCCTGCCGGGCGCGCGCTTCCGCGAACAGCGCCAACACCGTGATCAGTTCGAGGAGTTCGGAGGTCCAGGCCTGCGGCCAGGTCGTCGGGCGGATCGCGGCCAGGGTGCCCGGCCCGGGCTCCGCCGTCCGGGCCGCGAACCACTGCTCCAGGACGCGGACCCCGCCCGCCGTGAAGTCCCAGGCCGCGGGCGGGACCGGGGAGACACGGCCGCCGTCGAGGTGCAGGGTCTCCTCGTCGCGGTCGTAGTGCAGCGTCAGGGGCCGGCTGGGCAGCGGGGCGCGGACGTAGGGGCGGCGGCCGCCCGGGAGCCGGGGGCGGTCGCCGTCGCGGCGGAGCAGCCACAGGGCGCGGCGGCCCAGTTCCACACCCCGGGCCCAGAGCCCGGGGTCCCGGGTGAGCGGGACGGTGAGATCGGGGCGGACGGCGGTCAGGGTCCAGGCCAGGAAGTCCACCGGATCGGGGGAGTGGCCGAGGTGCTCCAGCAGGCCCGGCGCCAGGTTGGGTTCCACACCGCCGGGGCGCCGGTACAGCGGGCGGATCCGGCCGGGGCGCGCCAGCGGGATCAGGGCGGTCGCGAGCAGCGGCGGGCCCGGCGGGGACGGCGTCTCCACCACGAAGACCTGGTGCTCGTCGGCCACCCGCCACAGCTCAGGGCGGGCCGCGTCGATCAGCCGGTGGTCGGGGATGAGCCAGTGCTCGTCGAAGGGCCCGGTCAGCACCCGCACCGGCTCGGGGCAGGGGCCCGAGGCGCGGACGAGTCTCTCGGTGCCGCCGAGGTACCCGGGCAGTTGCCCGACCGCCGTGTGCAGGGTGCGTGAGCGGGTCGGCTCGAACAGGGCCTCGCGGCCCGGTCCCTCGGTCTTCACCAGGGCGTCCCAGCGGGCTTTCAGGGAAGCCGGGTCGGGGTCCGTCGGCCATCCCCGGCCGAGCCGCGGCGGTGCGACGGACCACGGCATGAGGTCCGCCAGCGGCGGAGCGTCGTCGGGCGTCACGCTGGGCATCGTACGACGGGTCGCCCGTGGCCGGTCACGTCGCGTCGAGGGTGACCGTGAAGGAGAAACGGTCGCCCCGGTAGTGGATGACGGCCACGTCGAGGACCTGTCCGCCGGTGTCGTAGATGACGCCCGTGTAGTGCAGGATCGGGCTGAGCAGCGGGACCCGGAGCAGCTGGGCGGTCTCCGGGTCCGCCAGCCGGGCCTCGACCGTGTCCGTGATCCGGCTGATGTCCACGCCCGTGAGGTCCCGCAGCACCTTCGTCATGGGCCGGCGGACCAGGTCCTCGGGGTCGATCCGGGCGGCGATCTCGGGACGGACGTAGTTGCGGGCGTGGTTGGTCGGCTCACCCGTGTTCTCGTCGCTCCTCAGCCGGTGGTAGGTCGCCACCTCGGTCAGGTCCGGGAAGTGCTCGGCGACCTCGGCGGGGACGGACGTACGGCCGTGGTCGAGGAGTTGTGTCGTCATGGCGGACTGCTGGGCCACGATCGCGTCGACCGAGCCGAGGAGCCGGACCGGAGCGCCCCGTCGGGCGCTCGGCTCGATGAACGTGCCCCGGCGGCGGTGCCGGCTGATCAGCCCCTCGTCCTCCAGCTCCTTCAGCGCCTGCCGCATGGTCAGCACGCTCACCCCGTAGTGACCCGCCAACTGCTCCTCGGTGGGCAGTCGGAGCGGGTCCTGCGGCGAGCGGCCGAGTATCGAGGCGCGCAGCGACTGCGACACCTGGTACCAGAGCGGCAGCTTTCGGGTGAGGACGATCGAGTCCGGCGCGAAGGAGGTCACGGGCTATCCGTACCGGTCGGCATCGTTCAGTGCAATGTTCCGTCGGACGTTCCGGCTGACGGACGGAAGTGGCGTTCGAGGCCCTGCCAGACGTCGTCGTAGCGCTGCTGGAGGTGGTCCGCCCGGGTCGCGTGGGGGGTGAGGGCGATCGGCCAGCGGGTCTCGAACATGAACGCCAGCCCGTCGTCGATCTTCTGCGGCCCCAGCTCGGCGACGCTCGCCCGGTCGAAGGTCTCCCGGTCCGGGCCGTGCGCCGACATCATGTTGTGCAGCGAACCGCCGCCCGGCACGAAGCCGCCCTTTCCGGCCGTCTTGGCGTCGTACGCGCCCTCGATCAGGCCCATGTACTCGCTCATCACGTTCCGGTGGAAGTACGGCGGCCGGAAGGTGTCCTCGCCGACCAGCCAGCGCGGGGCGAAGACCACGAAGTCGACGCCGGCCAGCCCGGGGGTGTCGGACGGGGCGGTCAGCACCGTGAAGATCGACGGGTCCGGGTGGTCGTAGGAGATGGTCCCGATGACGTTGAAGCGGCGCAGGTCGTAGACGTACGGCACGTGGTTGCCGTGCCAGGCGACCACGTCGAGCGGGGAGTGGTCGTACGTCGCGCTCCAGAGGTGGCCGCAGTACTTGTTGACCACCTCCACCGGGCCCTCGACGTCCTCGTACGCGGCGACGGGCGCGCGGAAGTCACGGGGGTTGGCGAGGCCGTTGGCGCCGATCGGGCCGAGGTCGGGGAGGCGGAAGGGGGCGCCGTAGTTCTCGCAGACGTAGCCGCGGGCGGAGGCGTCCAGCAGGTCGACGCGGAAGCGGACCCCGCGCGGGATCAGCGCCACCTCGCCGGGCTCGGCGTGCAGCTGCCCGAACTCCGTGCGCAGCAGCAGTCCGCCCTGCTCGGGGACGATCAGCAGCTCGCCGTCGGCGTCGCCGAACACGCGTTCCATGGAGGCGTTCGCGTGGTACAGGTGCACGGCCATGCCGGTGCGCTGGGTGACGTCGCCGTTGCCGCCGAGGGTCCACAGGCCGGCGAGCAGGTCCGTGCCGGCCGGCGACTCGGGCAGGGGGTCCCAGCGCAGCCGGTTCGGATCGGGGACGGTCTCGGTGAAGGGGCCGGTGCGCAGCGCGCCGTCGTCGACGCGGGTGAACGCCGGGTGCGCGGCCGAGGGGCGGATCCGGTAGAGCCACGAGCGGCGGTTGTGGGCGCGCGGCTCGGTGAACGCCGTACCGCTGAGCTGTTCCGCGTACAGGCCGAGAGGCGCGCGCTGCGGCGAGTTCCGGCCGTCGGGCAGGGCCCCCGGCACGGCCTCGGAGGCGTGCTCGTTGCCGAACCCGGAGAGATAGGTCAGGCCCTCGGCCGTCTTGCGTGCGTCCCCGCTGCTCATGATCGCTCCCTCCGGCGCCCCGCGGGTGCGCCTGCTGATTCCTATGCATCACCGTAGGATTGCGATTTCCCCGGCGCAAGAGGTGCGCCGGTCCTCCTCCTGGAGGACGATCAAGACGGCCGGAACCAGACTCCAGGGGGATTCGCGTGTCGGTCCGTTGTTCTACGCTCCCCCGCATGTCGTGGACGCGCGGAAGCCTCGCCGTGCCCGCGGTCTGTGTCCTGCTGCTGGCCGGATCCGCGGGCTGCGGCACCAGTGACGCCCACGAGCGGGGGGACGCGTCGACCGCGGCGTCGGTCTCCCCCTCGCCGGTGGGCAAGGTCCTGAAGGACACGGACGACGAAGGGCGGCACTACCGCGAGGTGGAGAAGAAGGGGGCACCCGAGGTCGGTGTCGAGGTGGAGCCCGAGGCCGACGGGAGCTGGGACGTCCGCCTGAAGGTGGAGAACTTCCGGTTCACGCCCACCGCGGCGAAGGCGGGGGCGGCCCACGGCCGGGGCGCCGCCCGGCTCTACGTGGACGACCAGCCGGTCGCCGACCTGCGCACCCCGTCCTACCGCATCCCGGCCGGCTACCTGCCGCACGGCACCCACCAGGTCACCGCCCGGCTGTGCGCGGACGACGGCACGGTGTGGGCGGTGGACGGCAAGCCGGTGGAGAGCACGGCGTACATCACGGCGTCGGAGCCCTCGCCCTGAGCGTCCTCCCCCGGCAGGCCCCCGTTGAGTGCATCAGGCATCTTTCTCCGTACCGAGGGGTGAGGTTCACCCCGCCGCGACGGAAAGGCATCATGAGCTCCGTGCCCCAAGCGACATCGCTCCGTCGTGCGCCCGTGCAGCGGCGCAGCGCCGAACGGCTGACCAGAATCCTCGACGCCTGCGCCGACCTGCTGGACGAGGTCGGCTACGACGGCCTGAGTACCCGGGCCGTCGCCGAGCGCGCCGGCGTCCCCATCGGCTCCGTCTACCGCTTCTTCGGCAACAAGCGGCAGATGGCCGACGCGCTGGCGCAGCGCAACCTCGAGCGCTACTCCGAGCGCGTCACCGAGCGGCTGAAGGGCGCGCGCCGGGGCGACTGGCGGGCCGCCATGGACGCCGTGCTCGACGAGTACCTGGCCATGAAGCACACCGCTCCCGGGTTCTCCCTCGTCGACTTCGGCAACCAGATCCCGGTCGGCGCCAGGCACGCGGAACCCAACCACCGGGTCGCCGACCGCCTCACCGACCTGCTCTCCGACTATCTCGTCCGCGAGCCCGACGACGACCTGCGCCGCACCTTCCTGATCGCCGTGGAGACCGCGGACACCCTCGTCCAGCTGGCCTTCCGGGTGGATCCGGAGGGCGACCCGAAGGTGATCGACGAGACGCGGGAGCTGCTGCGGGCGTATCTGGCACGGACCCTGGACTGACGGTCGTGGCCGCCCCCTCCCCATCGGCCATACCGCTCGGTATGCTCGCCGGGAGATGGCAACGCCGCCCCCAGGAGGACCCGTGTCCCGCACCGCCCTGCGAATCTGCCCGTTGTGCGAGGCCACCTGCGGGCTGACGCTCACCATCGAGGGGACGGAGGTCACCGGCGCCCGCGGCGACCGGGAGGACGTCTTCAGCAAGGGCTTCATCTGCCCCAAGGGCGCCTCCTTCGGTGCCGTCGACGGCGACCCCGACCGGCTGCGGACACCTTTGGTGCGCCGGGACGGCGAGCTGCGCGAAGCCACCTGGGAGGAGGCCTTCGACGCCGTGGCCGCCGGGATCCGGCCGGTCGTCGAGCGGTACGGGGCGAACTCCGTCGGAGTCGTCCTCGGCAACCCCAACGTGCACACCATGGCGGGCGCGCTCTACCCGGCCGTACTGATCGCCGGCCTCGGCACCCGCAGCCTCTTCACCGCCTCCACGGTCGACCAGATGCCCAAGCACGTCTCCAGCGGCCTGCTGTACGGCGACGCCAACGCGATCCCCGTGCCGGACCTGGACCACACCGACCATCTCCTGCTCATCGGCGCCAACCCGCTGGAGTCCAACGGGAGTCTGTGCACCGCCGCCGACTTCCCCGGCAAGCTCAAGGCGCTCAAGGCCCGCGGCGGCACCCTCACCGTCATCGACCCGCGCCGCACCCGCACCGCGAAGCTCGCCGACCGGCACATCCCGATCCGGCCGGGCACGGACGCGCTGCTCCTCGCCGCGATGGCCCAGGTGCTCTTCGAGGAACTCCTGGTGGATCCCGGCGAGTCGGCCCCGCACCTCGAGGGCCTCGAGGAACTCGCCGAAGCGGTGAAGGACTTCACCCCCGAAGCGGTGAGCGCCGCCTGTGACGTGGACGCCTCGCTCATCCGCACCCTGGCGCGTGAACTCGCCGCCGCGCCCACCGCCGCCGTCTACGGCCGCATCGGCAGCTGCACCGTCCCCTACGGCACCCTCGCCAGCTGGCTCGTCGACATCCTCAACATCCTCACCGGCAACCTGGACCGGCCCGGCGGCGCCCTCTTCCCGCAGGCCGCAACCGACCGCACACCCCGGCCGGCCGGCCCCGGCCACGGCTTCCGGCTCGCGCGCTGGCACTCCCGGGTGAGCCGGCACCCGGAGGCCAAGGGTGAGCTGCCGCTGTCGGCGCTCGCCGAGGAGATCGACACCGCGACGGCGGAGGGCGAGCCGATCCGCGCGCTCGTCGCCGTGGCCGCCAACCCCGTCCTGTCCGCCCCGGACGGCGACCGGCTCGACAAGGCGCTCGACGCCCTCGACTTCATGGTCAGCGTCGACCCCTACCTGAACGAGACCTCCCGCCACGCCGACGTGGTGCTGCCCCCGCCGCCGCCCTCGCAGAGCCCGCACCACGACTTCGCCTTCAACACCCTCGCCGTGCGCAACCAGGTCCGCTACAGCCGCCCGGCCGTCCCGCTCGAGCCCGGCCGGATGGCCGAGACCGAGATCCTCGCCCGGCTGACCCTGGCCGCCACCGGCATGCACGGCGCCGATCCGTCCGCCGTGGACGACCTGGTCATCGGCCAGACCCTCGGCAAGGCGGTGAAGGAGCCGCACTCGCCCGTGCACGGCCGCGACCCGCACGAGCTCGCGGCACAGCTCACCGGCGAGACCGGTCCCGAGCGACGGCTCGACATGATGCTGCGCCTCGGCCCCTACGGCGACGGCTTCGGCACCCGCCCGGACGGACTCGGCCTCGCCCGGCTGCTCGCCCATCCGCACGGCATCGACCTCGGGCCGCTGCGCCCCCGCCTGCCCCAGCCGCTGAAGACGCGCAGCGGGCGGATCGAACTGCTGCCGCAGCCGATCGTCGACGATCTCCCGCGGCTGCGGGAGGGGCTGAAGCGACGGCCCGACGAACTCGTCCTGGTCGGGCGGCGCCATCTGCGGTCCAACAACAGCTGGATGCACAACGTCCCCGCGCTCACCGGCGGCACCAACCGCTGCACCCTGCACATCCACCCCGAGGACGCCGAACGGCTCGGCGTGCGGGACGGCGCGTCGGTACGGGTGAAGGGCGCCGGGGGAGAGGTGACCGCACCGGCCGAGGTCACCGACGGCGTGCGCCGGGGCGTGGTCAGCCTGCCGCACGGCTGGGGCCACGACCGCCCCGGCACCCGTCTCAGCCATGCCGCCACCGACCCCGGCGTCAACGTCAACCAGCTCCTCGACGGCAGCCTGCTGGACCCGCTCTCGGGCAACGCCGTTCTCAACGGCATACCGGTGGAACTTGCCCCTGTGACGGCCCGCTGAGCTGAGCAAAGCTGTGACCTGGAGTTTTGCGCTTATTGCTCGCACGTCAACGTCTTGTTAACACCGTTTGAACGGACCTAACGTCAACCCACCGCCGACCCCCAGGTGGGATGTTCAAGGGCGAACGTTAGGTATCCACTCATGTTGACCATCCTCGGCTTCGCCATGATCGCGACCTTCCTGGTCCTGATCATGCTGAAGAAGATGTCGCCGATCGCGGCGCTCGTGTTGATCCCGGCACTGTTCTGCGTCTTCGTCGGGAAGGGCGCCAAGCTCGGTGACTACGTCATCGACGGCGTCACCAGCCTCGCCCCCACGGCGGCGATGCTCATGTTCGCGATCGTCTACTTCGGTGTGATGATCGACGTCGGCCTCTTCGACCCGATCGTTCGGGGCATCCTGAAGTTCTGCAAGGCCGACCCGCTCCGCATCGTCGTCGGTACGGCGCTGCTCGCCGCGATCGTCTCCCTGGACGGCGACGGCTCCACCACGTTCATGATCACCGTCTCGGCGATGTACCCGCTGTACAAGCGCCTGAAGATGAGCCTGGTCGTGATGACCGGTGTCGCGGCGATGGCCAACGGCGTGATGAACACGCTGCCCTGGGGCGGCCCGACCGCCCGCGCCGCCACCGCGCTGAAGCTCGACGCCAGCGACATCTTCGTGCCGATGATCCCGGCCCTGGCCGTGGGCCTGCTCTTCGTCATCGCCCTCTCCTACGTCCTCGGCCGCCGTGAGCGCGCCCGGCTCGGCACGCTGACGCTGGACGAGGTGCTGGTCGAGGAGAAGGAGGCCGAGACGGTCCTGGTGGGCGCCGGCGGCTCCGGCGACGGCAAGACCCCCGTCCGCAAGGGCGCTTCCGGCTCCGGCACAGGCGCCGGCACCGACGCGGCCGCCGCTGCCGCGCAGGACGACGAGGACGACGAGGACGACGACTTCCAGGGCCTCGACCCGCACCGGGCCACCCTGCGCCCCAAGCTGTACTGGTTCAACGCGCTGCTCACGGTCACGCTGCTCACCTCCATGATCATGGAGTGGCTGCCGATCCCGGTGCTGTTCCTGCTCGGCGCCGCGCTCGCCCTCAGCGTCAACTTCCCGCACATCCCGGACCAGAAGGCCCGCCTCGCCGCCCACGCCGACAACGTCCTCAACGTCTCCGGCATGGTCTTCGCCGCCGCCGTCTTCACCGGCGTCCTCCAGGGCACCGGCATGGTCGACCACATGGCCACGTGGATGGTGGACGTCATCCCCGCGGGCATGGGTCCGCACATGGCCCTCGTCACCGGCGTCCTGAGCCTGCCGCTCACGTACTTCATGTCGAACGACGGCTTCTACTTCGGCGTTCTGCCGGTCCTCGCCGAGGCCGGCGCGGCGCACGGTGTCTCGCCGCTGGAGATGGCCCGCGCCTCGCTCGTCGGCCAGCCCCTGCACATGTCGAGCCCGCTCGTCCCGGCCGTCTACGTCCTCGTCGGCATGGCGAAGGTCGAGTTCGGCGACCACACGCGGTTCGTGGTCAAGTGGGCCGCCCTGACCTGCCTGGCGATCCTCGGCGCGGGCATCCTGTTCGGGATCATCTAGGCCGACCATGGAGGAACTTGTGAGGCCCGGCAGGAACCGCGGCTGGCTGCTCCGTCTCGTCATCGCCTTCGGCTTCGCGCAGGGGGCGGTGTCGATGGCCCGGCCCGCCGTCTCCTACCGGGCCCTCGCGCTGGGCGCGGACGAGCGGGCGATCGGCGTCATCGCGGGTGTGTACGCGCTGCTGCCGCTCTTCGCCGCCGTACCGCTCGGCCGCCGCACCGACCACGGCCGCTGCGCGCCGCTGCTGCCGGTCGGAGTGGTCCTCATCTCCGGCGGCTGCGTGCTGAGCGGAGTCGCCGCCTCCCTCTGGACGATGGCCCTGTGGAGCGGGGTGATGGGCCTCGGCCATCTCTGCTTCGTCATCGGCTCCCAGTCGCTCGTCGCCCGCCAGTCCGCGCCGCACGAACAGGACCGCAACTTCGGCCACTTCACCATCGGCGCCTCCCTCGGCCAGCTGGTCGGCCCGATCGCGGCCGGAGCGCTGATCGGCGGTGGCGACATGGCGGACAGCAGCGCACTCGCCCTGCTGGTGGCGGGCGCCGGCTGCGCGGTCGCGTTCACCTCGCTGTGGCGCATCGAGCACCGCGACACCACGCCCAAGTCCCGTACGGAGCAGGGCGAACGCGTCCCCGTCGGCCGCATCCTGAACGCCCGGGGCGTCCCCGCCGGCATCCTCATCAGCCTGTCCGTGCTGTCCGCGACCGACATCCTCACCGCCTATCTGCCGGTGGTCGGCGAACACCGGGGCATCGCGCCGTCCGTCATCGGCGTCCTGCTCAGCGTCCGCGCGGCGGCCTCCATCGCCTGCCGGCTCGTCCTCACCCCCCTGTTGCGGCTGCTCGGCCGGACCCTGCTGCTCACCGTGACCTGTCTGCTGGCGGCCCTGCTGTGCGCCGGGATCGCGCTGCCGGTGCCGGTCTGGGGACTGGGTGTGATCCTCGCGTTGCTCGGCTTCTGCCTCGGCGTCGGGCAGCCGCTGTCCATGACGACCGTCGTCCAGGCGGCGCCCGACGGCGCCCGTTCCACCGCGCTCGCGCTGCGCCTCACCGGCAACCGGCTGGGCCAGGTCGCCGCGCCCGCCGCCGCGGGGCTGGTGGCCGGGGTCGCGGGGGTGGCCGCGCCGTTCGTGATGCTGGGGGTGCTGTTGCTGGTGTCGTCGGGGGTGGCGGTGCGGTCGCGCGGGGACGCGCAGGTGGAGGCGGCCGTGCCTCGACGGCGCCGGTCCGGATCGGGGTTGCGCCGGTCGAGCGATGTCTGACGGCGCGTCGGGCGGCGCTCCCACAGTCGTGGGCGCCGATGTGAAAGAGAGTCAGGTGCAAGAGCGATTTGTATGAAAATCGTCCTGACTCGGAGGAATGCGCATGTCCAGCTCGACGCTCCCGTCCGCCCTCGGCTCCCGCCTCGGCGTCACGGCCCTCACGGTGCTCGCCGCGGCGGGGTTCACCTGCCTCTCGGCACCGTCCGCCGTGGCCGTCGGGGAGGCCGGTGACATCAGGATCCACCGCGAGCAGGTCCCCCCGGGCGTCTCCAAGGACGACCCCGTGGCCTGCCGCTTCTACCTCGACGCCGCCAACTTCGGCGAGCTGCCGACCGTCGCCTACACCATCAAGGCGCGGCCCCCGGCCCCCGACACCGCCACCGTCTCCGGCAACATCACGCTGACCCAGGGCGCCGGGCACACCGACACCCTGGGGCTGGCCGAGGGGTCGTACACGCTCGAGTGGACCATCCCCGGGGATGTTCCGGTCCCCTCGCCCAGGGTGAAGGTCTTCAAGATCAACTGCCCTGAGGGCCAGCGGGAAGGGAACGGGAGCCCGAACCGGCCGATCACCGACGACGGCCGCGAAGTCGGCGGCCCGAACGGCCAGGGCGGCGGCGGTCAGAACGGTGGCGGTCAGAACGGCACCGCGCAGAGCGCCGGTGGCCAGAACGGCACCACGCAGGGCGCCGGCGGGCGGGAAGGCGGAACGCAGGGCGGCTCCGCCTGGAGCGGCGAGAAGGGTGGCCCGGAGGGCGGCGTGCACGCGGGCGGCGGCGGTCTCGCCGACACCACGCAGGCCTTCACCCCGCTGGCCGGAGCCGCGGCCGTCGGACTGGTGGCCGTCGGTGGAGTCGCCTACTTCCGTCTGATCCGCCGGCGCACCCATGGTGCCGCGTAGGCGCGTACGCAGGCCCTGGCACCGGACCCGCGCCTACCGCCTCACCAGGACGGCCGTGCTCGCGGTCGTCCTGGTGACGGTCGGAGTCCGGTGCGGGGGGCACGACGGCCCGGCCACGGCGGCCCGGGCCGGGGAGGTGGCGTCCGGCGGGGCGCAGGCCGCCCCGGCTCCCGGGGGCGACGCCGACGAGGGCCGGACGGCGGGGAAGAAGGCGTCGAAGAGCCCGGGACCCCCGCCCCGCCCGCTGCCCCGGTCCCCGGCGACCACCCTGCGCGTGCCCTCCCTGGGCATCGACGCGCCGATCGTCCCGCTCCGGCTCGGCCCGGACCGGCACCTCGGGACACCCCCGCTCGACCGGCCGAAGCTGGTGGGCTGGTACGCGGGCGGTCCCACACCCGGGGAGCGGGGCACCGCCATCGCCGTGGGCCACCGCGACACCAAGACCGGCCCGGCGGTTTTCGCGGGCCTCGCCCGCGTGGCCCGGGGCGCCCGGATCGAGGCCCGGCGCGCCGACGGCCGCACGGCCGTCTACACCGTGGACCGGGTGCGCGTCTTCGACAAGGCCACCTTCCCCGACAAGGAGGTGTACGGCCCGACCCGCCGACCCGAGCTGCGCATTCTCACCTGCGGGGGCCTCTTCCGGCACGCGACCGGATACACCAGCAACGTCGTCGTCTTCGCCCATCTGACGGCGACCCGCTGACCCCGGCCGTGGCCGCGCCGGGGTCCCCGGCCGCGGGGTCGACGCCCGCTGAACCAGGCAGTCCGGTTTCTCACCAGTCGGACGGGGGAGTCCGATCCGGGCATGTCTCTTCCCCCGGGTGCGCACGGTCCGTTAACTTCCGTGACTCACAAGCCCCGTTCGACCGCACGGGGCAGGTCGGACAACGGAGCACCGGCCGGGCCGGCCCGGCACACGAGTCCCCGGGGACACTTCTCATGACACGCGCCATCTCGTTGCACGACGTCAGCAAGGTCCACACCCGAGGCGTCCGGGTCGTGGACCGGCTGTCGCTGGACATCGCGCCCGGCGAGTTCCTGGTCCTGCTCGGCCCCTCCGGCTGCGGCAAGTCCACCGTGCTCCGCATGATCGCCGGCCTGGAGCACATCACCGAGGGCGAGTTACGGCTCGACGGCGAGTACGCCAACGATCTGGCGCCCTCGGAGCGGGACATCGCGATGGTCTTCCAGAACTTCGCGCTCTACCCGAACATGACCGGCCGCGACAACATCGGCTTCCCGCTGCGTATCGAGGCCCCCGGCGCCGACCCGGGCCCCCGCGTGGACGCCACCGCTCGGATGCTCGGCATCGAGGACCTGCTCGACCGCTTCCCCGGACAGCTCTCCGGCGGCGAACGCCAGCGCGTCGCCATGGGCCGGGCCATCGCCCGGCACCCCTCGGCCTTCCTGATGGACGAGCCGCTGTCCAACCTCGACGCCAAGCTCCGCAACCATCTGCGGGCCGAGATATCCAAGCTGACCCGGCATCTGGGCGTCACCACGGTCTACGTCACGCACGACCAGTCCGAGGCCATGTCGCTCGGTGACCGGGTCGCCGTGCTGCGCGGCGGAGTCCTCCAGCAGGTGGGCACTCCGCGGTCCGTCTATGCCCTGCCGCGCAACATCTTCGTCGCCGCGTTCATCGGCACCCCGCGCATCAACCTCCTGCGCGGTCTGGTCCGCGCCCCGCTCGACGGAGCCATGACGATCAACCTGGGCAAGCAGGCGCTGCGGCTGCCCGAACCCCACTCCCTGGACCACAAGCTGCTGCGCGTGCAGCAGGGCCGGGAGGTGATCGTCGGGCTGCGCTCGGAGGCGGTCCGTATCGCCACGCCCGCCGACGCCCGGCCCGGCGAGACCCACATCACCGGCCTGGTGGAGCACGTGGAGTTCCAGGGTCACGAGGTGCTCGTCCACTTCAACACCGGCTCCCGGCTCGCGGTCGTGCCGGAGCTGGAGGCGCCCCGCCCCGGCCGGCGGCCGCCCCGGCGGCGCCGCCGCGAGGGCGGGGTCCTGGACCGGCTGCGGAAGGGCGCGGGCGGCCTGCGGACCGGCGCGGTCGACGTACTGGACGAGCCGTCGGCGCAGGAGGGGCCGCTCGCGTCCCCGGAGGCCCGCCCCCTCGGCGACCTCGTCGTGCGCACCACCCCCGACTTCGACCTCCGGCACGGGATGCAGGTCCCGCTCCTCGTCGACATCGCCCATCTCTTCGTCTTCGACCAGCACGGCGAGCGCATCAGCCCGGCTCCGGCCCGGCTGCCGGACCTCGACGAGTGAGGGGACGTCGCGAGGCGTCCGCGGTCCGGTGCCCCGCGCGTTCCGAGTCCTTCACCCGTTGTCCTCTGGTGCCAGAAAACTAACAGCGCTAGTTTAGGTCGCGGACGACGACGCCCGCCCGAAGGGAACGCGATGAAGGCACATGACGGCATCTATCTCGACGGCGCCTGGCGCCCGGCCGCCGGCCGGGACGTGATCGAGGTCGTCGACCCGGTGGGAGAGCAGGTGATCGCCCGGGTCCCGGCGGGCGACGCCGTCGACGTCGACGCCGCCGTACGGGCGGCCCGCGCCGCCCTGCCGGGCTGGGCCGCGACCCCGCCCGCCGAGCGCGCGGCCCGGCTGACCGCGCTCCGGGACGTCCTGGCGGCCCGCAAGGACGAGATCGCCGAGACGGTCACCGCCGAACTCGGCTCGCCCCTGGCCTTCTCCCAGGCCGTCCACGCGGCGGTGCCGATCGCGGTCGCGGGCTCCTACGCCGAGCTGGCCGCGACCCACCCCTTCGAGGAGAAGGTCGGCAACTCGACCGTGTTCCAGGAGCCGATCGGCGTGGTCGGCGCCATCACCCCCTGGAACTACCCGCTGCACCAGATCGTCGCCAAGGTCGCCCCGGCCCTCGCCGCGGGCTGCACGGTGGTCCTGAAGCCCGCCGAGGACACCCCGCTGACCGCCCAGCTCTTCGCCGAGGCGGTCCACGAGGCGGGCGTCCCGGCGGGCGTCCTCAACCTCGTCACCGGACTCGGCCCGGTCGCAGGCCAGGCCCTGGTCGAGCATCCCGGCGTCGACCTGGTGTCCTTCACCGGCTCCACGGCCGTGGGCAGGCGCATCGCGGCGACGGCGGGCGCGGCCGTGAAGAAGGTCGCCCTGGAACTCGGCGGCAAGTCCGCCAACGTCATCCTGCCGAGCGCCGACCTCGCCCGGGCGGTCAACGTCGGCGTCGCCAACGTGATGTCCAACTCCGGCCAGACGTGCAGCGCCTGGACCCGGATGCTCGTCCACCGCGACCGGTACGACGAGGCGGTCGAGCTCGCCGCGGCGGCGGCCGCCAAGTACGCCGACCGCATCGGCCCCGTCGTCAACGCCGCCCAGCGGGACCGGGTGCGGGGGTACATCGAGAAGGGCGTCGCCGAGGGCGCGCGGCTGGTCGCGGGCGGCCCCGAGTCCCCGCGCGAGCAGGGCTACTTCGTCAGCCCCACGGTCTTCGCCGACGTCACCCCCGGCATGGCCATCGCCCAGGAGGAGATCTTCGGCCCCGTCCTGTCCGTCCTGCGCTACGAGGACGAGGAGGACGCCCTGCGGATCGCCAACGGCACGGTCTACGGGCTCGCGGGTGCCGTCTGGGCCGGTGACGAGGCGGAGGCGGTGGCCTTCGCCCGCCGGATGGAGACCGGCCAGGTCGACATCAACGGCGGCCGCTTCAACCCGCTCGCGCCGTTCGGCGGCTACAAGCAGTCGGGTGTCGGCCGCGAGCTCGGCGCCCACGGCCTCGCCGAGTACCTCCAGACCAAGTCCCTCCAGTTCTAAGGGAGTCAACCGAACATGGCTGTCCGCGCCGCCGTACTCCCCGCCATCGGCGCTCCGTTGGAGATCAGGGAGATCGTCCTTCCGGACCCCGGCCCCGGCCGGGTCCGCGTCCGGCTCGCCGCCGCCGGGGTCTGTCACTCCGACCTGTCCCTGTCCGACGGCACCATGCGGCTGCCGCTCCCCGCGGTCCTGGGCCACGAGGGCGCGGGCACGGTCGTCGCCGTCGGCGAAGGGGTCGAACACCTGGCGCCCGGCGCCGGTGTCATCCTCAACTGGGCCCCTTCCTGTGGAAGTTGCCACCCCTGCACGCTCGGCGAGGTGTGGCTGTGCGTCAACGCCCTCAACGGGGCCGCGGAGGTGTACGCCCGCACGACGGACGGCACGGACCTCCACCCCGGGCTGAACGTCGCCGCCTTCGCCGAGGAGACCGTCGTCCCGGCCTCCTGTGTGCTGCCCCTGCCGGACGGCATCCCGCTCACCGACGCGGCCCTCCTCGGCTGCGCCGTCCTCACCGGCTACGGCGCGATCCACCACTCCGCTCGGGTCCGCCCCGGCGAGACGGTCGCCGTCTTCGGCGTCGGCGGGGTCGGCCTCGCCACCCTCCAGGCGGCCCGGATCGCCGGCGCCTCGACGATCGTCGCCGTCGACGTCTCCCCGGAGAAGGAGGCGCTGGCCCGGGCGGCGGGCGCCACGGAGTACGTGGTCGCCTCCGAGCGGACCGCCCGCGAGATCCGCGCCCTCACCGGCAAGCAGGGGGTCGACGTGGCCGTCGAGTGCGTGGGCCGCGCGGTCACCATCCGGACGGCCTGGGAGTCGACCCGGCGCGGCGGCCGCACCACGGTCGTCGGCATCGGCGGCAAGGACCAGCAGGTCACCTTCAACGCCCTGGAGATCTTCCACTGGGGCCGCACCCTCGCCGGCTGCGTCTACGGCAACTGCGACCCGGCGAAGGACCTCCCGGTCCTCGCCGACCACGTCCGGGCGGGCCGTCTCGACCTGAGCGCCCTGGTGACGGAGCGCATCGCCCTGGAGGACATCCCGGGGGCCTTCGACAACATGCTGGCGGGCAAGGGAGGGCGGGCGCTGGTGATGTTCTGACGGGCCCCGCTCCGGCGCCCTCGGCTCGCTCAGAGCGCCGTCGGCTCGCTCCGGCGCTCTCAGCCCGTCCGGGGGCCGATCTCCCGGTCGGGCCCCGGCGCCGGAACGTCCTGCCCCGCCTCCGCCCCCTGCGCCGCTTCCGCCCCCCGCGTCACCTCCGGCTCCCGCGCCGACGGGGTGCGCGGCGCGTGCGGCCTCGACCGCGACACGGCCACACCCGCCAGGCACAGCAGCCCACCGGCCAGGGTGAGCAGCCCCGGCACCTCGCCCAGCGCCAGCCACGACATCAGGACGACCAGTGCGGGCACGGCGTACGTGGTCGCGCCCATGCGGCTCGCGGTCGTCCGGGCCAGCGCGTACGCCCACGTGGTGAAGGCGAGCGCGGTCGGGAAGACGCCCAGGTAGACCATGTTGAGCGTCGCGGAGACCGGGGCGTCGGCCGCCTCGTGGACCAGCTGCCCCGCGAACGGCAGACACACCACCGTCCCGATGACACATCCGAACGTCGTCACCTGGAGCGCGGTCGCCCGGCCCAGGGCGGGCTTCTGCGCGACGACCCCGCCCGCGTAACCGAAGGCGGCGAGCAGGCACAGCACCACCCCGAGCACCGACGATCCGCCCTCGCCCGACATCGACAGCCCCACCGCGACCGCGCCCGCGAACGACACGGCCATCCCCGCCAGCAGCCGCGGCGGCATCACGTCCCCGAGCAGCCGTGCGCCGAGCAGGGCGATGAGGATCGGCCCGATGTTCACCACCAGCGCCGCAGTCCCCGCGTCCACCTGCTGCTCACCCCAGTTGAGCACCACCATGTAGAAGCCGAACCACAGCACGCCCGACACGGCGATCCCGCGCCAGGCGGCCCTCGGCGGCCACCCCGCCCGCCGTACGGCGCAGATGACCCCCAGCACCAGCGCCCCGGAGACGAGCCGCCCGAGTGCCAGCGCCCCCGGCGAGTACGCGTCGCCCGCACTGCGGATCGACACGAAGGCCGAGGCCCACAGCACGACGGTCACGGCGGCCGCACCGGCGGCGAGCAACTCGGTACGACGTTCGGTACGCC
Source organism: Streptomyces sp. NBC_00016 (assembly GCF_045040885.1). Classification (NCBI taxonomy): domain Bacteria; kingdom Bacillati; phylum Actinomycetota; class Actinomycetes; order Kitasatosporales; family Streptomycetaceae; genus Streptomyces; species Streptomyces sp. NBC_00016. The sequence goes on from NZ_CP108304.1 coordinate 7,702,646, forward strand.
GGGGGCTGTTCATCATGCTCCTCAGGCTAGGAAGAAACGCGGGCCGAAAGCTCGCGGATTTCGGACGAGAGATCGAGAGACCGAGAGGCCGGGGGCCCAGGGGCTGCGAGTCCGGGTCAGCGAGTCCGGGTCGCCGAGTCCGGGTCGTCGAGTTCGGGTCACCGCGTGCGGGTCAGCGCAGTGTCCCCGCCTCGATGCCCAGCAGCTCGGCCAGCGCCCGTTCGCCCGCCGCCGTCACCTTCACGGCCCGCTCGGAGCCGATCCGCACGCACCATCCCGCGTCGAGGGCGTGCCGGCACAGGGCCGCGCCCGCCGCGCCCGCCAGATGCGGGCGGCGCTCGGTCCAGTCGAGGCAGGCGCGGCCGAGCGGCCTGCGGGTCGCGCGGTCGAGCGCGATGCCACTGCCCTCGAACCACCGCAGCCCGGCCTCGGTCAGCAGGAACCCGGTGGCCCGCTCCCTGGACGCCGATGACGCCGCTGCAGCAGACGACCCCGCCGATGACGTCGGTGCAGCCGGTCCGCTCGCCGCCGGTCCCGCCTCCGCCCCGTCGGTCCGTCCCCCCGGCTCGCTCACCGTGCTCAGCAGTCCGTGGGCGGTGAGGGCGTCGGTGACGGCGATGCCGAGCCGGCCGGCGAGGTGGTCGTAGCACGTCCGGCCCCGGGCCATCGCCGATCCGGCGCTCGCGGCCCGCAGGGTGCGCGGCCGGTGGGCGGGGTGCGGGGCGACCTGGACGGCCAGGTCCTCCACGAGCTGGGCGACCCGGGTGTCGGCGAGCCGTACGTACCGGTGCCGCCCCTGCCGTTCCTCGGCCAGCAGCCCGCCCGCGACCAGCTTGCCCAGGTGCTCGCTCAGCGTCGACGGGGCCACGCCCGCGTGCCGGGCCAGCTCACCGGCGGTCCACGCCCGCCCGTCGAGCAGTGCCAGCAGGCAGACGGCCCGCGTCTCGTCGGCGAGGAGCCCGGCCAGGGCGGCCAGCCCCGGCGCCCGTGCGTCCCTGTCGTTCCCGGTGTCCGTGATGCTCACGTCTCCCAGCATGCGCGACGGACACTTCGGCGACCGCCGAACCGTGCTAGCGCAGCTGCTCGAACTGCTGGGAGAGCCCGTCGAGCAGTGCCGTCAGCCCGGTCTCGAACGCCCGGTCGTCGATCTTCTCCTGCTGATCGGCGAGGAGGTGGGCCTGTCCGAGGTGCGGGTAGTCGGCGGGGTCGTAGGCGCTCACGTCGTCGACGAAGCCGCCGGCGAACGAGCCGAGCGCGGAGCCCATGACGAAGTACCGCATCAGCGCGCCGATGGAGGTGGCCTGCGCGGGCGGCCATCCGGCGCGGACCATCGCGCCGTACACCGCGTCGGCGAGCCGCAGCCCGGCCGGCCGGCGGCCGGGGCCCTGGGCGAGCACCGGGACGATGTTCGGGTGGTCGCGCAGGGCGGCGCGGTAGGAGAGGGCCCAGTCGCGCAGCGCGGTCCGCCACTCCCGGCCGTCCTCGAACATCGACAGGTCGACCTGTGCGCTCACCGAGTCGGCGACGGCCTCCAGGATCTCGTCCTTCGTGCGGAAGTGGTTGTACAGCGAGGGTCCGCTCACCCCCAGCTCGGCGGCGAGCCGCCGCGTGGAGACGGCCGGCAGGCCCTCCGCGTCCACGAGCGTCCGTGCGGTCTCGACGATCCGGTCGGTGCTGAGAAGGGGCTTGCGCGGTCGGGCCATGGCGCACATAGTAGGGCTGCGGAACGAAAACTAGCACTGCTAATTTAAGCGGCAATCGTGAAGCGGTCCTGAAGGCCTTCCTCTGTGAGGTGATCTCGTGGTGAATCTGGCGCTCAGCGAGGAGCAGGAGGCCGTCCGGCGGCTCGCCAAGGACTTCGTGGATCGCGAGGTCGCCCCGCATGTCGTCGCCTGGGACCGCGCCGAGGACATCGACCGGTCCCTGGTCAAGAAGCTCGGCGAGGTCGGCTTCCTCGGCCTGACGATCGACGAGGAGTACGGCGGCTCGGGCGGCGACCACCTCGCGTACTGCCTGGTCACGGAGGAGCTGGGCCGCGGGGACTCGTCCGTGCGCGGGATCGTGTCCGTCTCCCTCGGGCTGGTCGCGAAGACCGTCGCGGCCTGGGGGAGCGAGGAGCAGAAGCGGCGCTGGCTGCCGGGACTGACGTCCGGCGAGTACGTCGGCTGCTTCGGCCTCACCGAGCCCGGCACCGGCTCGGACGCCGGCAACCTCGGCACCCGCGCGGTCCGCGACGGCGACTCCTACGTCATCAACGGCACCAAGATGTTCATCACGAACGGCTCCTGGGCCGACGTGGTCCTGCTCTTCGCCCGGTCCACGGACGTGCCCGGCCACAAGGGCGTCTCCGCGTTCCTCGTCCCCACCGACACCCCGGGCCTGAGCCGCCGCGCGATCCACGGCAAGCTCGGCCTGCGCGGCCAGGCGACCGCCGAACTCGTCCTGGACGACGTCCGGGTCCCCGCCTCCGCGATGCTGGCGCCCGAGGGCAAGGGTTTCTCCGTAGCGATGTCGGCGCTGGCCAAGGGCCGCATGTCGGTCGCGGCCGGCTGTGTCGGCATCGCGCAGGCCGCCCTGGACGCGGCGGTGCGGTACGCGGGCGAGCGCGAGCAGTTCGGCAAACCCATCGCCCACCACCAGCTGGTCCAGGAACTGATCAGCGACATCGCGGTCGACGTGGACGCGGCCCGGTTGCTGACCTGGCGGGTCGCCGACCTGATCGACCGGGGCCTGCCGTTCGCCACCGAGTCCTCCAAGGCCAAGCTCTTCGCCTCGGAGGCCGCCGTCCGCGCCGCCAACAACGCCCTCCAGGTCTTCGGCGGCTACGGCTACATCGACGAGTATCCGGTGGGCAAGCTCCTGCGCGACGCCCGCGTGATGACCCTCTACGAGGGCACCAGCCAGATCCAGAAACTGCTCATCGGGCGGGCGCTGACAGGGGTTTCGGCGTTCTGATCCGGAGCACCTGAGTACGTGTCTGAGTAGGTGCGCGGATGTGGCGCGGCCCCCCTGCGCCGAAGCTTGTCCCCATGAGTGACACACCGGTCAAGCAGCAGAGCACGGCGGCGTTCTACGGTCAGGCCGTCGCTTCCTTCGGCATCGCCATCGCGGCCACCGCCATCGGCATCTACAACCTCCAGACCGACGCCTGGGTGCGCGGCTTCCTGGCGATCGCCGTCCTGTACCTGGTGACCTCCGCCTTCACGCTGGCGAAGGTGATCCGGGACCGCCAGGAGGCCGGGCAGATCGTGAGCCGGGTGGACCAGGCCCGTCTGGAGAAGCTCCTCGCCGACCACGACCCCTTCGAGAAGATCTGAGCAGGCACGCTAAGCGGCCGCTCACCTTCGGCGGTATGGTGTAGCTCCTGTACCGAGAGGGGCGAACGAGCGATGAGTACGGCGGAGGAGACGGCCGGCGGCGAGATCGAGCCGTGGGAAGAGGTCACCCCTGACGCGGCCCGGCGACTGCTGGTCGCGGCCGTGGAGGCCTTCGCCGAGCGCGGCTACCACGCGACGACGACCCGCGACATCGCGGGCCGCGCGGGTATGAGCCCGGCCGCCCTGTACATCCACTACAAGACCAAGGAAGAGCTGCTGCACCGCATCAGCCGGATCGGCCACGACCGCGCGCTGGGCATTCTGCGCACGGCGGCCGCCGGCGGGGGCGACGCCACCGGGCGCCTCGCGGACGCCGTGAGCTCCTTCGTCCGCTGGCACGCCGGGCGGCGCACCACGGCACGGGTCGTCCAGTACGAACTGGACGCACTCGGTCCCGACGCCCGCGCCGAGATTCTCGACCTGCGCCGGCAGGTCGACGCCGAGGTGCGCGGGATCATCGAGGACGGCGTGGCGAGCGGCGAGTTCGCCGTGCTGGACGTGCACGGTACGACCCTCGCCGTGCTGTCCCTCTGCATCGACGTGGCCCGCTGGTTCAACGTGGACGGCCCCCGCACACCCGACGAGGTCGGCGCGCTGTACGCCGACCTCGTGCTGCGGATGGTGGGCGCGGCGAAGTAGCGCCCGGCGGGGGCGGCGCCTAGAGGTAGTAGCGGGACACCGACTCCGCCACGCACACGGGCTTGTCCCCGCCCTCGCGCTCCACGGTGAAGGCGACGGCAACCTGGACGCCGCCGGTGACGTCCTCGACGGCGGTGATCGTCGCGGTGGCGCGCACGCGCGAGCCGACGGGTACCGGGGCGGGGAAGCGGACCTTGTTCGTCCCGTAGTTGACGCCCATCTTCACGTTCTCGACCTTGATCAGCTGCGGGCCGAAGAGCGGCAGCAGGGAGAGCGTGAGATAGCCGTGCGCGATGGTGGTGCCGAAGGGGCCCGCGGCGGCCTTCTCGGGGTCGACATGGATCCACTGGTGGTCTCCGGTGGCCTCCGCGAAGAGGTCGATCCGCTTCTGGTCGACGTCCAGCCAGTCGGTGTACCCCAACTGCTCGCCCACCGCCGCCTTCAGGTCGTCGGCGGACGTGAAGATCTTCGGCTCTGCCATGTCTGCGGCCCTCTCGCGTCACTAGCTGCCCATGTCACCGTGCCATAGGTCTAAGCGACTGCTTAGCATGGTCGGGTACCGGGCCGATGTCAACGGACCCGCGGACGAGGCGATCGGTAGGCTTCCAGGGGTGCCCCAGATTCCGGAGAAGATCCACGAGCTCACGGTCGGCCAGCTCGCCGCGCGCAGCGGCGCCGCCGTCTCCGCCCTGCACTTCTACGAGACGAAGGGGCTGATCAGCAGCCGTCGTACGACGGGCAACCAGCGCCGCTACCACCGCGACACGCTGCGCCGCGTCGCTTTCGTCCGCGCGGCGCAACGCGTCGGCATCCCGCTGGCCACCATCCGCGAGGCCCTCGCCGAACTCCCCGAGGAACGCACCCCGACCCGTGAGGACTGGGCCCGTCTCTCGGCGGCGTGGCGCGCGGAGCTGGACGAACGCATCAAGCAGCTCAACCGACTCCGCGACCACCTCACCGACTGCATCGGCTGCGGCTGCCTGTCCCTCGCCACCTGCGTCCTGTCCAACCCGAACGACGCCTTCGGCGAACGGGGTTCCGGCTCACGACTGCTGGTGGAGAAGAGGGCGGGCGAGAAACGGGCCGGGGAGCAGCGGGCGGGGAAGCAGCGGGAGGAAGAGCAGCGGGAGGAGGAGAAGGCGGCCGGCTGCTGCTGAGCGGAGCCGCGCGGCCGCCCCGGCACCTCCCGTGCGTCCGGTGCGTCAGGAGCACCCCCCACCCCCGCCTGCCCGCGCGCCGTCACCCCTCTCGCGCCCCCACCCGGTTCCTCACTCGTACTCGGTTCCGCCCTTGCGGGTCAGATACGCGCCGCTCACCGCCTTGGCGATCGTCCGTCCCCCCGTCACCGGGCTGTACCGCTCGACGGCCGGCCGGATCACCACGCCCTCGCGCAGGTGCAGCCCGCGTCCGGACACCGTCTCGCGGCCGGTCGCGATCTCCAGGACCCGCTCACTGTCGTACGGGCCCTCGAACAGGCGTGGCACGAGGGGCAGTTCGCCGTCCAGCAGCTCCGCCGCGTCCAGCCAGCGCACCTCGCCGTCGATCTCGGCGGACACGTCGAACACCGCGTATCCGAGAGTGTCGCGCCGGCCGTCCGCGCCGTACGTCAGGTCCTGCACGCCCGCTCCGTACACCTCGGCGAAGACACCGATCCGGCGCGCGCCCAGCCGCTCGGCGAGACGGGCCGCCGCCTCGGGGACGCCATGGCCGCGAACGGCCCGCCAGTACAGGTTCCTCGGATCCTCCGTCAGGGCGAGGGACTTCGAGCCGAAGCCCTTCGAGGAGACGTACACCCGCTCCTCGTCGGCGACATACGTCAGCAGGCATGCCGAGCCGTGCAGTTTCTCGGTCAGGACCACCGGCTCGCCGGGCTCGAAGATGCCGGGGTAGCGCTGGATGTTCTCGATGTCGACCCAGGGCAGCAGATCCGGCGCCGCCTCGACGTCGCCGCTCATGGTCGGCGGGATGGGCGGCACCCACTTGACGATGCCCAGCCGCTCCGCGAAGTCCGTGCCCTCCGCGGCGGCCAGCGCCAGGTCGACGTCCGCCAGCGCCTCGGGCCGGCACACGATCCCCTGAGACAGCTCGCCCCGCAGCCGCACCGCCTTCACCCGGTCCGACCTGCTGCCCGCCAGCCGCCCGGTCAGCCCGAGTTCCTCGACGAGCCCGGTGGGGAGCACCGACTGCTCCGGGATGTACAGGGCGGCGTCGCCGGTGCGGTACGAGCCCTTGGCGACGACGGCTCGGTACAGGCCGACCTGCGCCAGTTCGAGGGCGTCGGCGTTGGGGTGTTCGTGGACGGTCAGCACTTCGGCGGTGACGCGCAGCGTCGACATGAGGGCTCCTTCAAGTCCTGCGGGGCGTGGCTCGGTCGGGTTTCATCACCGCAACTCTCCCCGCCCGGAAAGGAATGGAGCGACCTGATTATCGGCTGGTAGCGTCCCTCCTCCGATCGGTGGACTCACCCGTGCCGGGCCAGCGCCTCCGTCACCAACTGGGCGTTGGACAGGGCCCGTTCGCCGTTCGGAAGGGTCAGGGTGTCCTCCAGGCCCACTCGGGTCGGCAGGCCCAGCCGCGCCGCCAGCCGCAGTACCGGCCACGCGCCGCCGTCCTCCCCGTGCAGCAGAATCGGACGGCCGAACGCGGTGCCGAGCCCGGTCAGGAGAGCGTGCGCGGTCGCCTCGGCCGTGTCCGGGGCGGTGTCCGTCACCTCCGCGAGCACCCGCAGCACCTTCGGGCCGAGGGGTGAGCGGGCGAACCGTGCCGCGCCGTCCGTACCGGACCAGATGCCGGCCTCCACGCCCACGCCTCTCCCGAGAAGGACGGTGGCCAGCTCCTCCGCGCCCGGCTCGTGCCAGTTGACGGAGGCGTGGTCGGGAAGCACCGTCCAGTCGCGCACCCGGGTGAGCCGGGCCGCCGGGTCCGGGTGCGCCCAGGCACCGGTCGTCACGCCGACCGGCACGGCCACCCGCGCCCGGATCGCGTCGAGGGTCGCCGCGACCACCCGCGGCGACATCGTGTCCCGGCCGCACGGCGTCTTGGGATGGACATGGACATCCGTGGCCCCCGCCGCGACGGCCTCGGCCGCGGCGTCCGCCATCGCCTCGGGCGTCAGCGGCACGATCGCACCGTCCGCGGCGCCGCGCGCTCCGTTGAGACAGACCTGCACCATGCCCCGATGGTGACACCCGCCACTGACAACGGCGTCGGTCAAGGGCATTGGCCAACGGCGTCGGTCAACGGCGTCGGTCAACGACGTCGGTCCACGGTGGTGACCGACGGCCTCGGTCGGCTGCACCGGCAAAAACCGGGGGTGCGGCATCCCCGGCGCACCCCCGCCGTGCTCTCAGGCCGGCCGGGGGCCGACCTTGGGCAGAGCTCGGGCCGGTGTCAGGCCGACACCAGCAGTCGTCCGCTCCTGGCGTACGCCAGGGCCTCGGGCGTGAGCACCGGGCGCGGTACGAGAATTCCGCAGTCCGCGCAGACCGGGCCGGCCGACGGTTCGTGATCCAGGTCGTACTTCCACGGCAGCCGCTCGCCGCCGCACACCGGGCAGCCGGAACCCGGTGCGCGCTCCAGCGCGGCGATCAGCTTGCGCAGCACGTCGGCCAGCGGCTCACGGGGGTGGAGCCGCGGGTCGTCGCACCAGGCGACGCCGAATCCGCCCCAGGTCAGCCGGTGCCAGTCGTCCACGGTGCCGGGCCTGCGCAGCCCGTCGTGCTTCTCCTTCTTGCGGCGCTCGGCGAACTCGACCTCGTAGGCCAGCCACACCGCCCGCGCCTCCTCCAGCTCGTCCAACGCGGCCACGAGCCGCGCCGGATCGGGAGAGCGGTCCTCCGGACCGAACCCGGCCCGGGAGCACAGGTGGTCCCAGGTCGCGCGGTGTCCGTAGGGGGCGAACCGTTCAAGGCACTTGCGCAGGGAGTACCGCCGCAGTGCCAGATCGCACCGGGGGTCTCGCACCTGTCTCGCCAGACTCCGGAAACCGGCCATCGCCTTGCACCTCCGTCACATCTGCATCTGCACTTCGGTCACTTCGGCGTCGTCGTACGGACGTCGTCGAATAGACGTATCGACATGCGATTCGGCTCCATCCGATTTCCGAGGACCTCCACCTGTCGAAAACTTGACGCATGTTCATCTTCAATCCCGGGGATACCGGCGGTAACCTTCCGCCGACCCCCCCGTCGCTAGGAGCAGCCGATGCCACGGCGAACCCCCCGCTTCACTCTCGACAGACTGAGAACTCCCGGCAGATTCCCCGGGTTCCTGAAGACAGCCTCCGTATGCGCGCTGATTGCCGGTCTTTTGTCGCCGCTTTCCCAAGTGGCGGCAGCCGCCGAGGTCACGGCGGCGAACGACTACTGCGGCGGCCAGTGTTCCGACATCCTGCCGCCCGGCGAGAACGGCAACGCCACCCTGGCGCAGATCCTCCTCAACCAGGCCTTCGGCACCCAGCCCGACCACGCCGAGGACCAGCTCGGCCCCTACGCCAACCTGGCCAAGGGCTACCCCACGCTCACCAACGCCACGATCAACACGTTCTTCAACGACGCGTCGTTCGGTGTCGCTTCCGATCAAGTCGCCTCCACCCTGAGTCCCGCGGGCCGCGGCGACGTGACGATCGTCCGCGACAAGAAGACGGGTGTGCCGCACATCACCGGTACCACCAGATACGGCACCGAGTTCGGCGCCGGGTATGCGGCGGCCCAGGACCGGCTGTGGCTCATGGACGTCTTCCGGCACGTCGGCCGTGGCCAGCTCACCGCCTTCGCGGGCGGTGACCCCTCCAACCAGGGTCTTGAACAGCAGTTCTGGCGCAACGCTCCGTACACCGAGGCAGACCTCCAGGCCCAGATCGACAACGCGGTGGCCGACAACGGCACCCGCGGCCAGCAGGCACTCGCCGACGCCAACGCCTACCTGGCCGGCATCAACGCCTACATCGACGCCTCCGACAGCGGCCGCTACTTCCCCGGTGAATACGTCTTGACCGGCCACAAGGACTCAATCACCAACGCGGGCACCATCGACCACTTCAAGATCACCGACCTGGTGGCGCTGGCCTCGGTCATCGGCGCGCTCTTCGGCTCGGGCGGCGGCGGCGAGGTCAACAACGCGGTGTCGCTGCTCGCCGCGCAGGAGAAGTACGGGGTGGAGCAGGGCACCCAGGTCTGGGAGGCGTTCCGCGAGCGCAACGACCCCGAGGCCGTGCTCACCGTCCACAACGGCCAGAGCTTCCCCTACGCCACGAAGCCCGCGAGCCCGCAGGGCGCGGCACTGCCCGACACCGGCTCGGTGACCTCGCAGCCGCTGGTCTACGACGCCACGGGCACCGGGGGCGACGCCACGGCGACCGCCACCTCCGCCACGGCGACCGCGACCGCCCTCAGCTCGGCCAGGCGCGGCATGTCCAACGCCCTCGTCGTCAGCGGCCAGGCCACCGCGAGCGGCCACCCGATCGCCGTCTTCGGCCCGCAGACCGGCTACTTCGCCCCGCAGCTGCTCATGCTCCAGGAGATCCAGGGCCCGGGCATCAGCGCCCGCGGTGCCTCCTTCGCGGGTCTGAGCATGTACGTCGAGCTGGGCCGCGGCCAGGACTACGCGTGGAGCGCCACGACCTCCGGCCAGGACATCATCGACACCTACGCGGTCGAACTCTGCCAGGACGACTACCACTACCTCTTCCGCGGCACCTGCACGGCCATGGACGTGGTGGAGCAGAAGAACGCCTGGAAGCCCACCACCGCCGACGGGACGGCCGCCGGTTCGTACACGATGCGCGTGTACCGCACCAAGTACGGTCCCGTGGAGTACCGGGCGACCGTGGGCGGCAAGAAGGTCGCCTACACGACCCTGCGCTCGTCCTTCATGCACGAGGCCGACTCGATCATCGGCTTCCAGATGCTGAACGACCCCGACTACGTGAAGAGCCCGCAGACCTTCCAGAGCGCGGTGCAGCACATCAACTACACCTTCAACTGGTTCTACGCCGACTCCACGCACACCGCGTACTACAACAGCGGCGACAACCCGGTGAGGGCGAGCGGCGTCGACGCCGAGTTCCCGGTGTGGGCGCAGTCGGCGTACGAGTGGAAGAGCTGGGTGCCGGCCACCAACACGGCCGAGTACACCCCGGCTTCGGCGCACCCCAACTCCATCGACCAGGACTACTACATCTCCTGGAACAACAAGCAGGCCAAGGACTACTCGACGGCGTCCTGGGGCGACGGTTCCGTGCACCGCGGCAACCTGCTGGAGGACCGGGTGAAGAAGCTGGTCGCGGCCGGCGGCGTCACGCGCGCGTCCCTGACGAAGGCGATGGCGGACGCGGCCCTCGCCGACCTGCGCGCCGAGGACGTCCTGCCCGATCTGCTGAAGGTGATCAACAGCTCCACGGTCACCGACTCCACGGCCGCGGCCGCGGTGACCAAGCTCCAGACGTGGCTGACGGCGGGCGGCAGGCGGACGGAGACGGCGGCCGGTTCCAAGACGTACGCCGACGCCGACGCGATCCGCATCCTGGACGCCTGGTGGCCGCTGCTGGTGAAGGCCGAGTTCGAACCCGGCCTCGGCACCGGCCTGTACACGGCGTTCACCGCGAACCTCCCGATCGACGAGGCTCCGTCGGCCGCCCACGGCCCGACCGGGGCGCACGCCGGAAGCTCCTTCCAGTACGGCTGGTGGAGCTATGTCGACAAGGACATCCGGGCCGTGCTCGGCGAGTCGGTGCAGGGCGCGCTGCCCCAGAAGTACTGCGGCAGCGGCACCGTCAGCAGTTGCCGGGACATCCTCATCAGCACTCTGAAGACGGCGGCCGGCAAGACCGCGGCCCAGGTCTACCCCGGCGACACCCTGTGTGCGGCGGGCAACCAGTGGTGCGCCGACTCCATCGTCCAGCGCACCCTGGGCGGCATCAAGCACGGCAACATCAGCTGGCAGAACCGGCCCACCTTCCAGCAGGTGGTGGAGTTCACGTCACACCGGTAGCCACGTCACACCGGTAGCCACGTCACACCGGTAGCCACGTCACACCGGTTGCCAGGTGCCACCGGTAGTCACGTCGCACCGTCGGTGCCTGCGGCGGCGGGTCGCGTCCTAGCGGATCCGGCCCGCCGCCAGCACCAGCCGCGCCAGCTCGGGGTGCACGATGTCACTGTGCGCCCCGGCCGGCGCCCCACCACGCCGGACCACCGCAGCCGCGTCGACGTTCACGCACCCCGACGTCGGCAGTGGCCGGGACAGCGCGTCGGCCAGCACGCGCGCGTGCGTGCCCGGCACGGCCTGCACCCCGTCGTGCCCCAGGGCGCCCCACTTGGCTCCCAGCACCTCCCCGACGAGCCCCTGGGCGTCGCCCGCCATCCGCGAGGCCAGTGGGTACATCGTGCTCAGCGCCTGGTCGAACCGTGAATAACAGCACACCAGGGGGCCGTCGATCCGGTTCTGCTGGCCCTGGAGCACCCCTCGCGGGGCGAACGCGTAGTGCGAGAAGGCCCCTTGGAGCAGCGTCACGGACTTCACCGTGCGCACGCCGTCCGGCAGCCCCCGCAGCGCGAACGACACCAGCCGCCCGCCGAAGCTGTGCCCCACCAGATGCACCCGCAGGGCCGGTGCCGTCGTCGCCAACCGCCCGACGAGCGGCCCGAGTCCCCGCTCGCCGACCGTCCCGGCGCGCCGCTTCATCGCGTAGTACGTCGCCTGCCGCAGCAGCTCGTGCGCCCCGTCCCACGGGTTGGGCAGCGCGAACTCCCCGGCCCCCGGTGCGGAGTCGAGGCCGGACAGGGCCCGCGCGAACTGCTCGCAGGCCACCGCCGTCGGGCAGGCGAACATCTCCGGCTCGTCCTGTGGCACACCCTCCGCCAGCGTGTCCGCCCCGAACAGGGCCTGCGGTCCCGGCGGCACCACGTCCACCAGCAGCCGCACCAGCCGGCCGAACTCCTCCAGCTCGGCCTCCTCGGGCGGCCGCTGCTCCAGCAGCCGTGCGATCCGGTCGACCACCGTGGCCCGGCCGGGGAACGTCTCGAGGAGCGCGTGCCGGGTGTCCGCGTCCAGGGCCGGGCGCCGGGTCTCCTCGGCCGCCGCCGAGCGCGGCAGGTCGGGGATCGGCTCGTCCGAGAACCGCATCGACGGCCACACCACGCCCACGTAGCCGATGCGCGCCGCCGGGGCCAGCGCGGGGATCGGGGCGAAGAAGCGGCTGTAGAGGCGGGTCGCGCCGGAGCGGTCGCTGTTCCAGCCGTGCGCGAAGACGATCAGGTCGCGGACACCGCTCCGCTTCACCCCGGTCAGCAGCCGGTCCCGCCGACCGCCGTCGGCGTCCCCGTCGGCGTCGAAGGTCAGCTCCCAGTAGGGAGCCACGCTCATCGCCGGATCCGCCATGACAGGCCCCCTCGTCCCCCGAGCGATGCGCCAAGTGCGCGTATCGTCCTGCGAACACGGGCAATTGGCCATACGTCACGGCTCATCCGTACAAGCGCCGATCCGGCCCTGTCCGCCGGAACGGGTCCGAGCCGATCCGGGGCAGCCCTTCCGTCACAACATACCGACTGGTTAGTCTGGCGGTAGAGCCGATTCGTGCCGCAGTCGCGTCGAAGGAGACCGATGGTGGAAGCCGTGCAGGATGCCGGAGTGGTCGTGACCGGAGCGGGAGGCGGTATCGGGGCCGCGCTGGCCCGCCGCTTCGCCGCCGAGGGAGCCCGGGTCGTCGTCAACGACCTGGACGCGGACCGGGCGCACGCCGTCGCCGACGAGATCGGCGGGATCGCGGTCCCCGGCGACGCTTCCGAGATCATCGACCGGGCTCGGGAGGCGCTCGGCGGCACCGTCGACGTGTACTGCGCCAACGCCGGAGTCGCCTCGGGCGGCTCGGAGTCGGCAGGGGAGGCCGTCTGGGCGCTCGCCTGGGACGTCAACGTCATGGCCCATGTCCGCGCGGCCCAAGCGCTGCTCCCGGACTGGCTGGAGCGCGGCCGGGGCCGGTTCGTGTCGACCGTATCCGCCGCCGGGCTGCTCACGATGATCGGCGCCGCCCCGTACAGCGTGACCAAGCACGGCGCGTACGCCTTCGCCGAGTGGCTGTCGCTGACCTACCGCCACCGCGGGATCAAGGTCCACGCGATCTGTCCCCAGGGCGTGCGCACCGACATGCTGGACGCCACCGGCAGCGCGGGCGACCTGGTGCTCAAGCCGACCGCGATCGAGCCGCAGGACGTGGCGGACGCCCTGTTCAAGGGCATCGCGGAGGACCGCTTCCTGATCCTGCCGCACCCCGAGGTCGCCGGGTACTACCAGGTGCGGGCCCAGGACCCCGACCGCTGGCTGACCAACATGAACCACCTCCAGCAGAAGTGGGAGACCGCCGAATGACCGTGTCCGCCTCCCGTTACGCGGCCAAGCCCTGGGTGGCCCTCCTCGACGAGGCCCAGCGCGCCCCGATCGACCCGGCCGACTCCCTCGTGCACGCCTTCCGCAGGTCCGTCGCCGAGGCCCCCGACCGCCCCTGTCTCGCCTACTTCGACGGGCGGCTCAGCTACCGCGAGGTGGACGAGCTCAGCGACTCCGTGGCCGGTCACCTCGCCGCCCGTGGCCTGGAGCCCGGTGACCGGGTCGCCGTGCTGCTGCAGAACTCCCCGCTCTTCGTCCTCGCCCTGCTCGGCGCCTGGAAGGCGGGCGCGACCGTCGTCCCCGTCAACCCGATGTACAAGTCGGGCGAGGTCGCCCACGTCCTGCGGGACGGCGAGGTGGCGGCGCTGATCTGCTCCGACCGGGCCTGGGAGTCGTATCTGCGGGAGACGGTCGCCGACTCGCCGGTGCGGATCGTGCTCACCGGCTGCGAGCTGGACTTCCAGACCCGCGGCGACGCGCGCGTGCTGACCTTCGAGCGGCTCCCGCAGGCACCGGACGCCGACGATCTCACCGCCGTCGCCCGCGCCGGCCACAAGGCCCCCGAGGGCCGCGAGGCCGCCCCCGCCGACATCGCCCTGATCAGCTACACCTCGGGCACGAGCGGCGCCCCCAAGGGCGCCACCAACACCCACCGCAACATCATGGTCAACGCCGAGCGGCAGCGCACCGGGCTGTGCCTGCCCGAGGCGCCCGTCTACTACGCCCTCGCGCCGCTGTTCCACATCACCGGCATGGTCTGTCAGCTCGGCGCCTGTCTGAACAGCGCGGGGACCCTCGTCCTCACGTACCGCTTCGAGGCGGGCGTGGTGCTGGAGGCGTTCGCCGAGCACAAGCCGCACTACACGGTGGGCCCGTCCACCGCCTTCATGGCGCTGGCGGCCCACCCCGACGTCACCCGCGACCACTTCGCGTCCTTCGTGAACATCTCCTCCGGCGGCGCGCCGGTGCCGCCCGCCCTGGTGGAGAAGTTCCGGGCGGGCTTCGGGCCGTACATCCGCAACGGCTACGGACTCACCGAGTGCACCGCGCCCTGCGCCTCCGTGCCGCCCCAGCTCGAGGCGCCGGTCGACCCGGCCTCCGGGACCCTCGCCGTCGGCGTGCCCGGGCCCGACACGGTCGTCCGCATCGTCGACGAGCAGGGCGCGGAGGTGCCCTTCGGCGAGCAGGGCGAGATCGTCGTGCGGGGTCCGCAGGTGGTCCCCGGGTACTGGCGCCGCCCCGAGGCCACCGCCGAGACCTTCCCCGACGGCGAGCTGCGCACCGGCGACATCGGCTTCATGGACGAACAGGGCTGGCTGTACGTCGTGGACCGCAAGAAGGACATGATCAACGCGTCCGGCTTCAAGGTGTGGCCGCGCGAGGTCGAGGACGTGCTGTACACGCACCCGGCGGTGCGCGAGGCGGCCGTCGTCGGGGTGCCGGACGGCTATCGCGGCGAGACCGTCAAGGCGTACATCAGCCTGCGTCCCGGCGCCGACACGGATGCCGATACGCTCGCGGCCTACTGCAAGGACAGGCTGGCGGCGTACAAGTATCCGCGCCAGGTGGAGATCCTGCCCGACCTGCCCAAGACGGCGAGTGGCAAGATCCTCCGTCGGGAGCTGCGCTCCCGTCCACAGGACAGTCAGTGACAATCAGCGTCAGGTCAGCAGCACGACAGCCGGTACGGCTCGCCGATGCGGCATAGAGGAAGGCAGGTGGCGGCAGTGCCCAGGACGACGGACGGTGCAGAGGCCCCTGTTCCGCAACGGCTGCTTGCCGCCGCCACCCGGCTCTTCGCCGAGCAGGGCTACGACCGGACCTCGGTGCAGGAGATCGTCGAGGCGGCAGGCGTCACCAAAGGTGCGCTTTACCACTACTTCGGCTCCAAGGACGATCTCCTGCACGAGGTGTACGCGCGCGTGCTGCGCGTGCAGCAGGAGCGGCTGGACGCCTTCGCGAACGCCGACGAGCCGATCGAGAAGCGGCTGCGGGGCGCCGCGGCGGACGTCGTCGTCACGACGATCGAGAACCTCGACGACGCGTCGATCTTCTTCCGCTCGATGCACCACCTGAGCCCCGAGAAGAACAAGCAGGTGCGGGCCGAGCGCCGGCGCTACCACGAACGCTTCCGCGCCCTCGTCGAGGAGGGCCAGGAGGCCGGCGTCTTCTCCACGGCGACCCCGGCCGACCTGGTCGTGGACTACCACTTCGGCTCCGTCCACCACCTGTCGACCTGGTACCGCCCGGACGGTTCCATGGGGCCGCAGGAGGTCGCCGACCATCTGGCGGATCTGCTGCTGCGGGCGCTGCGCCCCTGAGCGGACAAGCACACGGGTAAGGGGCGGGCGCCATGGCGCCCGCCCCTTACCCGTGTGTCCTACAGGTACTTCTTCAGCTCCCGCCGCGCCAGCGACCGCTGGTGGACCTCGTCCGGGCCGTCGGCGAGCATCAGGGTGCGGGCGCTCGCGTACAGCTCGGCCAGCGGGAAGTCCTGGCTCACACCGCCCGCGCCGTGCAGCTGGATCGCACGGTCGAGGATGTCGACCACCGCGCGGGGCGTCGCGATCTTGATGGCCTGGATCTCCGTGTGGGCGCCCCGGTTGCCGACGGTGTCCATCATCCAGGCCGTCTTCAGGACCAGCAGCCGTAGTTGCTCGACGGCGACCCGCGCGTCCGCGATCCAGTTCTGCACCACGCCCTGCTGGGCCAGCGCCTTGCCGAAGGCGTCGCGGGAGACCGCCCGGCGGCACATCAGCTCGATCGCCCGCTCCGCCATGCCGATCAGCCGCATGCAGTGGTGGATGCGGCCGGGGCCGAGCCGGGCCTGGGCGATGGCGAAGCCGCCGCCCTCCTCGCCGATCAGGTTCGTCACCGGCACCCGCGCCTGGTCGAAGACCACCTCGGCGTGGCCGCCGTGGGAGTGGTCCTCGTAGCCGAACACCTTCATGGCGCGCTTGACGGTGACGCCGGGTGTGTCGCGCGGCACCAGCACCATGGACTGCTGACGGCGGATGTCGGCGCCGTCCGGGTCCGTCTTGCCCATGACGATGAAGATCTTGCAGTCCGGGTTCATCGCCCCGGAGATGTACCACTTGCGCCCGGTGACGACGTACTCGTCGCCGTCCCGCTGGATGAGCGTGGTGATGTTGGTGGCGTCGGAGGAGGCCACCTCCGGCTCGGTCATCGCGAACGCCGAGCGGATCTCCCCGGCCAGCAGCGGCTCCAGCCACTGCTTCTGCTGCCGCTCGTCACCGAACTGGGCGAGCACCTCCATGTTCCCGGTGTCCGGGGCGGCGCAGTTCAGGGCCGTCGGCGCCAACTGCGGGGAACGGCCGGTGATCTCGGCCAGCGGCGCGTACTGGAGGTTCGTCAGACCGGCGCCGTGCTCGGCGTCGGGGAGGAACAGGTTCCACAGGCCCTGGCTGCGGGCCTGCTCCTTCAGCTCCTCGACCACGGCCGGGGTGTCCCACGGCGAGGCGAGCAGCGCGCGCTGTTCCTCGGCGACGGGCTCGGCCGGGTACACGTACTCGTCCATGAAGGCGAGCAGCCTGGCGCGGAGCTCCTCGGTGCGTGCGTCGAACGCGAAGTCCATGCCGGTCAGCCTTCCTGGAGAGTGGTCAGTCCGTGCTCGATGAAGACGGGGACGAGCTCCCCGATGCGGTCGAAGCCGCGCCCGACCGTCTGGCCCAGCGTGTACCGGTAGTGGATGCCCTCCAGGATCACGGCGAGCTTGAACCAGGCGAACGCCGTGTACCAGGAGACGGCCGAGACGTCCCGCCCCGAGCGGGTCGCGTACCGCTCGATCAGCTCGGCGGGCGACGGGTGCCCGGGTGCCGAGGCGGTCGTGGAGATCGGCGAGTTGGGGAGTTCCAGCGGCACGCTGTACATCACCAGCAGGCCCAGGTCGGTCAGCGGGTCGCCGAGCGTCGACATCTCCCAGTCGAGGATCGCCCGGATCGTGTCGTCGGTCCCGATCAGGACGTTGTCGAGCCGGTAGTCGCCGTGCACGACCGCCGGGGCGGGGGAGTGCGGCAGCCCGCGGCCGAGCGCCGCGTGCAGCTCGTCGATCCCGGGCAGGTCGCGGCTGCGCGAGGCGTCCAGCTGCTTGCCCCAGCGGCGCAGCTGCCGGTCGAGGAAGCCCTCGGGGCGGCCGAAGTCGGCCAGGCCCACCGCGGCGGGGTCGACCGCGTGCAGTTCCACCAGTGTGTCCGCCAGCGAGAGGATCGCGTCCCGGGTGCGCCGCTCGCCGAGCGGGGCGAGCTCGTCGGCGGTGCGGTAGGGGGTGCCCTCGACGAACTCCATGACGTAGAAGGGCGCTCCGGGCGCCGCTTCGTTGTCGGGGTCCTCGCACAGCAGCACCGGGCGCGGCACCGGCACGCTCGTCGGGTGCAGGGCGCTGATCACCCGGTGCTCGCGCCGCATGTCGTGCGCGGTGGCCAGGACGTGCCCGAGCGGAGGGCGCCGCACGACCCACTTCGCGGTGCCGTCGGAGACCGCGTAGGTGAGGTTCGACCGTCCGCCCTCGATCAGCCGGCCGGTGAGGGGGCCGTCGACCAGGCCGGGACGTTCGCGCTCCAGCAGGGCGCGCAGCCGGTCGAGATCGAGTCCGGGCGGGTGGTCGGGGCTCATGCGCGGCTCCTGCGGACGGGACGGGTAATCAGCATGCGCACTATGATGCCGACCGGTCGGTATGCCGTCCAGTGGTCACGCCCAACGTGATCGGGGCCACGATAGGACGACGGCTCCCCGGGCAGTACCCGGGGAGCCGTCGTCGGGGCGGTTCCCGGCCGCCCGGCCGTCGTCCTTCGGAGGCGTCAGTGGTCGTCCCAGTGGCCCTCGTGCTCGGCGTGCCGGTGCCCGTCGTGCAGGTAGTCCACGTGGTCGCCGTGCCGTACGCGCGCGTGCCCGCAGTCCTCGCCGTGCCGGTGCTCGTGCCCGTCGTGGGTCACGTGCCCGCCCGGCTCGCACTCGTCCCAGTGGCCGCCGTGCTCACGGTGCAGATGCCCGTCGTGGACGTAGTCGACGTGGTCGCCGTGCCGCACCTCGGTGTGCCCGCAGTCCGGGCCGTGCGTGTGGGTGTGGGCGGAGTGCTCGAGATGGAGGGTGGTCATGCTGCTCACCTTCGAAGCTGCGGGGTGATGACGTCGGACAGGCTGCCACGCGAACTCCGCATATCGGGTCATTCGGCTTGCGTGGCGTCCGGGTACCCCGGAGGGTCGGACCCATGAAGGCCATCAGCTACTCACGCTACGGCGGCCCCGAGACGCTCGTGTACGGGGACGTCCGCGAGCCCAAGATCGGCCCCGACTCGGTGCTGGTGAAGGTCCGGGCGGCGGCCGTGAACCCTGTCGACTGGAAGGCCCGCGAGGGCTACCTGGACCCGATGCTCGACGCCGTCTTCCCGGTGATCCCCGGGTGGGACGTCTCGGGGGTCGTCGTGCAGCTCGGGGTGTCCGTCGCCGAGTACGCGGTCGGCGACGAGGTGATCGGCTACGTCCGCGAGGACTTCCTCTCCCGCGGCACCTTCGCCGAGTACGTCGGCGCCCCGGTGCGCACCCTCGCCCGCAAGCCGCGCAACCTCACCTGGGAGGAGGCCGCGGGCCTGCCGCTGACCGGGCTCACCGCCTACCAGGTGCTGACCGAGGCCCTGCAGGTGAAGCGGGGCGAGACCGTTCTCGTCCACGCGGCCGCGGGCGGCGTCGGCTCCATCACCGTGCAGCTCGCCCGCCATCTGGGCGCCCGGGTGATCGGCACCGCGAGCGAGGCCAACCACGACTTCGTCCGCTCGCTGGGCGGCGAGCCCGTGACCTACGGCGAGGGGCTGTCCGAGCGGGTGCGCGGGCTGGCCCCCGAGGGTGTGGACGCGGTCTTCGACACGGTCGGCGGCGACACGCTGAGGGTCTCCGCCAACCTGCTGGCCCCGGAAGGACGCCTGGCGTCGATCGCCGACAGGGACGTCGTCGGGTACGGCGGCCGGTACTTCTGGGTCCGGCCCGACGCCGACGATCTCACCCGGTTGTCGGAACTGGCCGAACAGGGTGTGGTGTCCGTGCACGTCTCCGACACCTTCCCGCTGGAGCGTGCCGCGGACGCCTACCGGCTCAACGAACAGGGCCGCACCCGGGGCAAGATCGTGGTGACGGTGGACTGGGCGGACGAGGCCACCGAGAACGCGCAGCAGTGAGGCCGGCGAGTCCCGGACGAGGTCCTAGACCACCACCAGCGCCGCGGCGCACACCGCAGTCGCCACCGCGCACAGCACCGCCGCCGTGGCGTGCCGCGGGCTGAGGGCCGCCGGGATCGCGGCGGCGGACAGGGCGTGGATCCGGCGGTGCGCGAGCAGCAGGAAGGCCAGCCACAGGCCGCAGCACAGCGCGCAGGCGACGATCCCGGACACCGACACCCCGCCGTGCAGCGCCGCCTTCACGGCGAGCACGGCGGCCACGGTGCTCGCCAGCGTCGTACGCCGCCAGGCGAGCCGGGTCCGCTCGGGCTGAAGGCCGGGGTCACGCACCGGCCGGGCCGCCTCGCTCACCCCTCCCACCCCACCAGCACCGCGACGGCCATCGCCAGGGCCACCACCGCGACCAGCACGCCCAGCAACGCCGGAAAGCGGGACGCCGGCAGGTCCTCGCCCCGGCGCATCGCCCGCTCGCAGCGCATCCAGTGATTGACCGCGCGCAGGGAGCACAACACCCCCGCGGCCAGCAGCGCGAGCGCCAGCCCGACCCGCCAGCCCCAGCGCAGATCCGGCAGGAACTGGTCCACCGCGAAGCCCCCGCCGATCAGCGCGAGCGCGGTGCGCAGCCAGGCGAGGAACGTGCGCTCGTTCGCCAGCGAGAACCGGTAGTCGGGGGTGCGGCCCTCCTCCCGGACCTGCTCGGGAGCGAACCACAACCGGACGTTCCGTACGAACTCGATCACCCGCAGGACCCTACCCGCCGACCGTCGTCCGCCCCGCTCCTGCTGCCCGCCGCAGCGGTTCCCGCCCTGCTCAGCCGGTCGCCCGGTGCGCCTTCAGCCGCTCGTACGCCGCCAGCCCGTCCGGCACCCACTCCCACCCGGACAGCCGCCGTTCGACCTCCTCCTCGGGGAGGAACTCGTGCCAGGCCACCTCCTCCGCCTGGGGGTGCACCGGCAGCTCGCAGCGGACCTCGTAGACGGCCGACCACCAGCTCCCGGCGGCGCCGCCGTCGTACAGGAACTTGAAGAGGAACTCAGGGCGGGGCAGGCCGCTCACGCCCAGCTCCTCCTCGGCCTCACGCAGCGCGGCGGCGTCGTAGGACTCGCCCGCGCCGACCACCCCGCCGACGAACATGTCGTACAGCGAGGGGAAGACCAGCTTGGTCGGGGTGCGGCGGTGGACGAAGATCCGGCCCTCGGCGTCCCTGGCCCGGACGAAGACGCAGCGGTGCCGCAGACCCTCGGCGTACGCCTGCCCGCGGGGGGACTGTCCGACCACCCGGTCGTTCTCGTCGACGATGTCGAGGATCTCGTCTGCAGCGCTCATGGGCCCATCCAAGCAGGCCCGCCCCCGGCGCCGGCGGCTACTGGGGCTGGAGGTCCGGCACCCGTTCGCGCGGCGCCGTGCCGCGCGGCATCGCCGGGTGCAGCCCGAGGAGCACGATGCCCGCCACGATCGCCGCGAGCCCCGCCGCCTCCCAGGCCAGCGCGCCGGTGTCGGTGCGCAACTGGTCGCCGAGGAAGCCGACCCCGCAGATGATCCCCGCGAGGGGCTGCGCCGCGGTCAGCGCGGGCAGCGACATCCGCAGGGGTGCCGTCTCGAACGCGCTCTGGACCAGCACGAGGCCGGTCACGCCGAGCGCGAGCACCGCGTACGGCTGCCAGCCGGTCATCAGCTCGCCGAGGCCACCGGCGGAGAAACGCTGCCCGCTGACCCGGGTCAGCGCGTCCTGGACGCCGTACAGCAGGCCGGCCGCGAGGGCCAGCAGCACCGGGCCGGAGCTGAGCCGGGAGTGTTTGGCGTAGGTGGTGAGCAGCAGCGCAAGCCCGACCATCACCCCGATGATCAGCCAGTGCCGCAGCGGATCCGTGACCGCGGTGCCGCCGCGCGGCTCGCCCGCCACGATGAAGGTGGTCACCCCGCCGGCGAGCAGGAGCAGGCCCGCCCAGCCCTGGCGGCCGAGGGGCTGTTTCGTCTGGTGCCGGGAGAGCGCGAGGGCGAACAGCAGATTGGTCGCGAGCAGCGGCTCCACCAGGGAGATCTCGCCCTGTCCGAGCGCGATCGCACCCAGCGCCATGCCCGCCACCATGAGACCGATGCCGCCCAGCCAGCGCGGCACCTTCATCAGGTCGAGCAGCAACCGCGGCGAGAGGAAGTCGCCGAGCGGCGCACGCTGGGCCGCGTTCTGCTGGAGGACGAACCCGAAGCCCAGGCAGCAGGCGGCGCTCACGGCGAGAACCAGAACCAGAACCGACACGCTGCCTACCTCGATCATCCGGTCGGACCACGGACGGGATGCGTAGTGGCCGACTGTAGCGTCCCAGCGCCCTCGGCGCCCCGAGTACCCGGAACCGGGCGGTTGACCCGACCGCGGCACCCGGGAACGGGGTCGGGGATGCGGGGCGGCCCTACGGCCATGGTGTGGGCTCCGGCCGGGCCGCGCCATGGCGTACGCCACACCGGCCGCCGGGACACCCGGCGGCGGGGGGTCCCACCAGCGGCGCTCCCCCACCGGATTCCCTGCCACCGGGGAGCGGCCGGCGCCTGTGGCACCTCTTCGTCCCTCCCCGACCCTTGACGGTGAGTGTTCCCTAGGGATTGGCTGTGCGTGATCGGCCGATCGCGGGCCGATGTCGGATCCGCCGCCGAGGAGTATGAGGAAGTCCCGCGGTGCCCTTACCCCCGCCCCCTCCCGGCCGTGATCACGAGCGCGTTCGCCGGACCCCCGACCCGGCCCTGGACGACACCGAGCTCGGCCTCGCCCGCGCCGCGCTGGCCCAGGGCCGCAGACAGCCCGTCCGCTCCCTGCTGGCCCGTACCGGCGCCGACTGGGACCGCCGCGCCCACCGCACGGCGGTCCTCGCCCTCGAGCCCTGCGCGGTCGCCCGGGCCCACGAATGGCTGCTCGCCGAACCGGGCAGCGCCGACGCCGCCGTGCTGCTCGCCCTGGCCCAGGTCCGCCGGACCCTGCGCGGCAAGGAGGACGCGGCAGTCGCCCGGCCGCCTGCCGGTCCGCCGCGGCGCTCGCGCCCGCCGACCCCACCCCCTGGCTCGGCCTGCTCCAGCTGGAACGGGACGGCGGGGCGGCGGCCGTGCGGATCTTCGAGGAGATCCGGTCCCGGCACCGCGACCACCATCACGCGCACCACCTCATGGTCGCCCGGCTCGCCGAGCGCCGGGCGGACGGCGGCCCGGACCCGCTGCACGAGGTCCACGACTTCGCCGCCTGGGCCGCCGAACAGGCGCCCGCCGACTCCCCGCTGGCGATCCTCCCGGTCGTCGCGCACGCCGAGCGCTACCGCGTCCTGGCCGCCCACGGTTTCGCGCCCGCCGACCCCGCCGCCTCCGGGCACTGGCGGGACGGCCGGGCCCGGGGCGTGACGAAGGCCGCCTTCGACTGGTGGCTGGAGTGGGAGCACGACGACCACCCCCGCCACCTGATCGACCTGAACTTCCTCGCCCACGCCAAAGTTCTGGAGGGACAGGGCGCCGAGGCCGCCGCCCTCTTCCACCGCATCGGCCGGCACGCCACCTCCGAGCCCTGGTCCTACCCGGACCGCGACCCCCACCAGGCCTTCCACAGGGCCCGTGCCGCCGCGCTCGGTCTGAGAGGCGGGTAAGAAGTGATGACGGAAGTCTGACGGCCGCCCGGGATCCCTGGCCCCGGCAGGCCCCCGAGTGCTCGAATGGAAGGGTGAACCCCGAACCATCCGAGCCGGCCGAACCATCCGAGGCAGCCGGCCCGGACGCAGCGCCCGCGGAACGCGGCACACCCGTCGGCCGCCGGGTCTTCCTCGGCACGCTCGCCCTCGGCGCCCTGGGGGTCGTCGCGGCGCCCCCGCTCCAGCGCGGTATGGAGGCCTTCCTCGGCAGCGCCGCCGACAAGGACCCCACCGGCCTCACCGGTCTGCTCCCGAACGGCGGCGGCTTCCGCTACTACTCGGTGACGTCCTCGGTCCCGCACAGGAACGCCACGAACTACCGCCTCACCGTGGACGGCCTGGTCGACCGGCCCGCCACCTACACGCTGGCCGACCTCAGGGCCCTGCCCCAGACCCGGATGGTCAAGGACGTCCAGTGCGTCACCGGCTGGCGGGTGCCGGGCACGCCCTTCGAGGGCGTCCGGCTGTCCGCCCTCCTCGACGCGGCCGGAGTCCGCGCCGAGGCCGGCGCGATCCGCTTCACCTGTTTCGACGGTGCCTACACCGAGAGCCTCACCCTCGCCCAGGCCCGCCGCGCCGACGTCCTGGTCGCGCTGCGCATGCAGGACAAGGACCTCGGCCACGACCACGGCGGCCCCGTCCGCCTCTACGTGGCGCCCATGTACTTCTACAAGTCCGCCAAGTGGCTCTCCGGCATCACCGTCACCGAGAAGGTGAGGCCCGGCTACTGGGAGGAGCGTGGCTACGACGTCGACGCCTGGGTCGGCCGCTCGAACGGACGGGACGATGAGCCTACGAGCTGAGGCGCCACCGGCGACCACGCAGATCCCCCGCTTCACCCGCGCCGAGCGATGGGTGCACCGCACCACGGCCCTGCTGATGGGCGTGTGCGTGGTGACGGCGGCCTTCCTGTACATCCCCGAGTTCGCCCAGCTCGTGGGCCGGCGCGAGCTGGTGGTCCGGGTCCACGAATGGGCCGGCCTGGCCCTGCCCGTCCCGGTCCTGGCGGGCCTCGCCTCCCGCGCGTTCCGCGCCGACCTGCGCCACCTCAACCGCTTCGGCCCGCACGACCGTCGCTGGCTCGGGGCCGCCCTGCGCCGGGACAAGCGCCGGCAGTCGCGTCCGGCGGCCAAGTTCAACGCCGGACAGAAGATCTACGCGGCCTGGATCGCCGGGGCGACCCTCGTGATGGTCGGCACCGGACTGCTCATGTGGTTCACCCACCTCACCCCGATCATGTGGCGCACCAGCGCGACCTTCGTCCACGACTGGCTCGCCCTGACGATCGGCGTCGTCCTGGCCGGCCACATCGGCATGGCCCTGGGCAACCCGGAGGCCCGCCGAGGGATGCGCACGGGCTCGGTGAGCCGGGAATGGGCCCGCCGGGAACACCGCCTGTGGCGCCCCTGACCGACCCCCTCAACCGCTCTCCTCACCCGGCCTCTCGGCTCCCGAAGTCCAGCAGCACCTTGCAGGAGCGGTCCCGGTCCGCGGCGAGCGCGAACGCCGACTCCGCTTCCCGCACCGGGACCACCGCGCTGATCAGCGCGTCGAAGGCGGGCTCGGCCGCGAGCAGGCGCAGCGCCGCGTCGAACTCCGTGTCGAAGCGGAACGCCCCGCGCAGCTCGATCTCCCGGCTGACCACCAGGTTCCCGGCGAACGGGCTCTGCCCCGGCGGCAGCATGCCCAGCTGCACGACGACCCCGCCACGGCGCACCAGCCGCAGGCAGCTGTCGAGACCGGCGGCCACCCCGGACGCCTCGACGGCCACGTCCACCTCCGACGGCCACCCGGGATCCGCCGGATCGTCGGCCCGTACGACGGTGTCGGCGCCCATGGCGCGGGCATGGCCGAGGGCGGTGGGCAGCAGGTCGGTCGCGGTCACCCGGGCCGCGCCGGCCGCCTTCGCCGCCGCGACCACCAGAGCGCCGATCGGTCCGGCACCGGTGACCAGGACGTGCCGCCCGGACACCGCCCCGGCCCGCCGCACCGCGTGCAACGCCACCGACAGCGGCTCGGCGAGCGCGGCCCGACGCGGCCGAAGCCCTTCCGGGAGCGGCCGCACCTGCCCGACGGGGACGACGATCTCGCCCGCGAACCCGCCCTGCACGTGCGGCGTCCGGGCCGCGCTGCCGAGGTAGCGGGTGTCCCGGCAGACATGGCGCCGCCCGTCCGCGCACTCCGGGCACACCCCGCACGCGGTGGCCGGGTGCACGGCGACCGGCGTACCGGCAGCGGGACCCGCGGGGGAGGGGGAGCCGTACGCGACGACCGTCCCCACCACCTCGTGTCCCAGCACCATCGGCTCCTTCAGGCGGAAGTCACCGACCCCGCCGTGCCGCCAGTAGTGCAGGTCGGAGCCGCAGACCCCGCCGTAGCGGACGGCGACGAGGACCTCGCCCGGTCCGGGCACCGGCGACGCCAGCTCCTCGACGCGCAGGTCGCCCCGACCGTGGATCACACAACCGAGCATCCCTCGTCACGCCCCTTCAGAGCACACTCGTCATACCGCCGTCGACGTACAGCACCTGTCCGCCGACGAAGTCCGCCGCGGGAGAGGCGAGGAACAGCACCCCGCCCACCAGGTCCTCGGTGCGGCCCCACCGCCCGGCCGGGGTACGGCGCCGCACCCACGCGCTGAACTCCTCGTCCCGGACCAGGGGCTCGGTCAGCTCGGTCTCGATGTAGCCCGGACCGAGCCCGTTGACCTGGACGCCGTAGGGCCCCCAGTCCGCGCACATGCCCTTGGTGAGCATCTTCAGCGCGCCCTTGGTGGCCGCGTAGGGCGCGATGCCCGGGCGGACCACCTCGCTCTGGAGCGAGCAGATGTTGATGATCTTTCCGTGGCCGCGTTCCGTCATCCCGCGGGCGGCCGCCCGGCCCACCAGGAACGCGCTGGTGAGGTTGGTGTCCAGCAGCCGGTGCCAGTCGGAGTCGGCGAACTCCAGGAGCGGGGCGCGCAGTTGCACACCCGCGTCGTTGACCAGGATGTCGAGCGGACCGACCCGGTCCTCGATCCCGGCGATCCCGGCATCCACGGAGGAGCCGTCGGTGACGTCGAACACGCTCGTGTGCACCTCGCCGGGCAGTGAGGCGGCCGCCCGCTCGAGACGGCCCGCGTCCCGCCCGTTGAGGACCACCGTGCAGCCGGCCTCCGCGAGGCCCCGGGCCAGGGCCAGCCCGATGCCCCGGCTGGAGCCGGTGACCAGGGCGGTCCGGCCGCTGATGTCGAACAGGGGATGACTCATGCCCGTACTCCTTCTCCTTCCCCTCCCGGCGTACCGCTATATGACCAGGGAGAGGAGCAGGACCAGGCCACCGGCGACCACGGAGATGATGGTCTCCATGACCGACCAGGTCTTGATGTTCTGGCCGACGGTGAGCCCGAAGTACTCCTTCACCAGCCAGAATCCCGCGTCGTTGACATGGCTGAAGAACAGCGAGCCGGCGCCGATGGCCAGGACCAGCAGGGCGGTGTGCGTGGTCGACATGTCGGCCGCGAGCGGCGCGACCAGGCCGGCCGCCGAGATCGTCGCCACGGTCGCCGAACCGGTCGCCAGCCGGATGGTCACCGCGATCAGCCAGGCCAGCAGCAGCGCCGGGATCGACCAGTCCTTGGAGATGTCCAGGACCATCTGGCCCACGCCGCAGTCGATCAGCGTCTGCTTGAAGCCGCCGCCCGCGCCGACGATCAGCAGGATGCCCGCGATGGGCGCGAGGCCCTTCTCGACCAGCCCGGAGACCCGGTCCTTGGCGAACCCGGCGGGCCGGAGCAGGGTGAAGATGCCGACGAGTACGGCGGTGAGCAGCGCGATCAGCGGGGATCCGACGACGTCGAAGACGCGCTGCACGGTGTGCTCGGGGTCGTCCACCACGATGTCGACCAGCGCCTTGGACAGCATGAGGACGACGGGCAGCAGGATCGTCGCGAGCGTGGCGCCGAAGCCGGGCCGCTTCTCCAGGTCCTCGGAGGGCCGCTGCGGAATCATGCGGTCGGGAGCGGGGACGTCGACCCAGCGGGCGGCGACCCGCGAGAACAGCGGACCCGCGACGACGACCGTCGGGATGGCGATGAGCACGCCGAGCGCCAGGGTGACGCCCAGGTTGGCGCCGACCGCGTCGATCGCGACCAGCGGGCCGGGGTGCGGCGGGACGAGACCGTGCATCACCGACAGACCGGCCAGCGCCGGGATGCCGATCCGCATGAGCGAGTAGTTGCCCCGCTTGGCGACCATCAGCACGACGGGGATCAGCAGCACCACGCCGACCTCGAAGAACAGCGGCAGACCGATCACGGAGGCGATCAGCACCATCGCCCACGGCATCGAGCGGCCGCCCGCCTTGGCGAGGATCGTGTCCACGATCTGATCGGCGCCGCCGGAGTCCGCGAGCATCTTGCCGAGGATCGCGCCCAGCGCGATCAGCACACCCACCCCGGCGACGGTGGCGCCGAGTCCGGTGGTGAACGAGGCGATGGCCTCGTCCAGCGGCGCCCCGGCGAACGCGCCCAGCGCGAGCGAGCCGATGGTCAGCGCCAGGAAGGCGTGGAGCTTGAACTGGGTGATGAGCAGGACGATCACGGCGATGCCCGCCAGAACGGCGATGCCCAGCTGCGCGTGGCCGGCCGAGGTGATCGGCTCGACGGTGTCCGCTGCCAGCATCTCGACACTGAGTCTGGTCACGGGTGATTCCCTTGCAGGTGACGGGGACGGGGGAGGGAAGTACGGGGTGGAACTGGAAGGTCAGGCAGGCTGAGGGAGCGCGTCGAGCGCGGTCACGGCCCGCCCGGTGATGGCCTCCGGGCTGCCGGAGACGTCGACGACGACGCCCGTCTCGTCCGCCTGGAGGGGCTGGAGCGTGGCGAACTGGGAGTCGAGCAGCGCGGTCGGCATGAAGTGGCCCTGCCGGTGCGCCATGCGGTCCTCGATCAGCGCGCGGTCGCCCGCGAGATGCACGAAGACGACCCCGGGGGCCGTCGCCCGCAGCCGGTCGCGGTACGACCGCTTCAGTGCCGAGCAGCTGACGACCCCGCCGAGTCCGGCGCGCGCGTCCGCCCAGCCGCCGATGGCGTCGAGCCACGGCCACCGGTCGTCGTCGTCGAGCGGGGTGCCGGCCGACATCTTGTCGATGTTGGCCTGCGGGTGGAAGTCGTCGCCCTCGGCGTACGGAACGCCCAACCGGGCGGCGAGCAGGGGACCGATGGTGGTCTTGCCCGTGCCGGCGACGCCCATCACCACGACGACATGGGGGGTACGCATCTCTGCCTCGCTGTCTGCTTCGACGTCTGACGCCAACGGACGCCGACGACACTGAAACCGATTAGGTACGACGAATTCAAGAGTGTGTGACAAATAAGTCTGACTTTTTGGCTCCGTGATCTACCCCGTACTCTGAGTGCATGACCACTCCGGGCCGGGGTCTGCACGGCCAAGTACTGGACGCCCTGGGCCCCGCCATCACCGCGGGTGAGTACCCGCCGGGCAGTGTTCTGCGCACCGACGAACTGGCCCAGCGCTTCGACGTCTCCCGCTCGGTGATGCGCGAGGCGGTCCGCGTCCTGGAGTCCATGCATCTGGTCGAGTCCCGCCGCCGCGTCGGCGTGACGGTCCGCCCCCGGGCCGCGTGGAACGTCTACGACCCGCAGGTCATCCGCTGGCGGCTGGCCGGTGCCGACCGCCCGCACCAGCTGCGCTCCCTCACCGTCCTGCGCTCGGCGATCGAGCCGGTCGCGGCGGCCCTGGCGGCGAAACACGCCACGGCGGAGCAGTGCGCCGAACTGACCAGGTGCGCGCTCGGCATGGTGGCCAACTCACGCGGCCACCGGCTGGAGGGGTACCTCGTCCACGACGTCGCCTTCCACCGGGTGATCCTCGCCGCCTCGGGCAACGAGATGTTCGCCCGCCTCGGCGACGTCGTCGCGGAGGTCCTGGCGGGCCGCACCCATCACGAGGTCATGTTCGAGGACCCCGACCCGACCGCCGTCACCCTCCACGTCCAGGTCGCGGAGGCGGTCCGCGAGGGCGACGCGGCCCGCGCGGAACGACTGACCCGGGAGATCACGGTCGGCGCCCTCCAGGAACTGGACATCCTGGCGCCCTAGCGGGTCATGCCGAGCCCTCCGGGAACTCCCCGTCCACGTACACCCACGCCCCGGCCACCCGCTCGAAGCGGCTGCGCTCGTGCAGCGTGCCGCCCCGGTAGGAGGCCCGGAACTCCACGGTCCCGGTCGGGTGGAAGGCGCTCCCGTCCGCCGTCCCGAGGATCTCCAGGCCCGTCCACCGCATCCCCGGATCGAGCTCGAGCCGCTCCGGCCGCGTCCGCGGATGCCATGTCCGCAGCAGATACCCCACGTCACCCCGGACGAAGGCGCTGTACCGCGACCGCATCAGCGCCTCGGCGCCGGGCGCGGCTTCGGTGCCCGCGTGGTAGCGACCGCAGCAGGCTTCATAGGCGGCGGGCAGCCCGCACGGGCAGCCGGCGGGCACGGCGGGGGAGGTACGGACGGCGGCGGAGGCACGCTGTCGCGGGCGGGCGGTACGTCGGGCCATGACCCCATTGTGCCCGCCCCACGGATCGAGCCCCTTGAGGGGTCGCGCCCCCGAAGGGGCGCTGGGAACTGCCCGATCAACCCCCACCGGCCCGCGGGCTCAACACCGTGCCGGCTCATCACCGCAGGCACAGCGGAGCGCTTACGCCGACTCCGCGCCCCGGCCCACCGACGCAACCGGCAGCGGCGGCAGCACCGTGCCGTACACCCACGCGTCGAACAGGTCGTCAAGGGGCTCAGGTGCGAACCGTGCCACGTGCGCGGTGAGCGTCGACGTCGTCACCGAACCGCCCCGGTGCAGCCCGAGCCAGGCGCGCAGCATCCGGAAGAACGCGTCGTCGCCGAGCGCGCAGCGCAGCGCGTGCACGGTGAGCCCGCCGCGCTCGTAGAGCCGGTCGTCGAACATCGACTTGCGGCCCGGATCGGCGAGGCGCAGGTCCTGCGGCTGCGAGGCCAGCGACCGGTGCGCGACCGCGGCGAGCTGCTGCGCGCTGCGCCCGCCCGACCGCTCCGACCACAGCCACTCCGCGTACTTCGCGAACCCCTCGTTCAGCCAGATGTGCCGCCAGTCGGCGATGGACACACTGTTGCCGAACCACTGGTGCGCCAGCTCGTGCGCCACCAGCCGCTCCGAACCCCGCCCGCCGTCCACGTGGTTGGCGCCGAACAGCGACAACCCCTGGGCCTCGACCGGGACATCGAGTGCCTCCTCGGTCACCACGACGGCGTACTCGTCGAACGGGTAGGGCCCGAAGAGCTGTTGGAAGAGGTGCATCATCCCGGGCTGGCGCGCGAAGTCCCGCGAGAACTCCGCCAGCAGCTCCGCCGGGAGGTGCCCGTGCTGGGGGATGCCCCCGAGCCCCGGGTCGCCCAGCAGGACGGTCTGGTACTTCCCGATCGACAGGCCGACCAGATAGCTCGACGTCGGCGCCGCCTGCTCGTACACCCACGTGGTCGTCGAAGCCTTCGTGGTCCGCGTCAGCAGCCGGCCGCCCGCCACCACCGAGTACGCCGACGGTGTCGTGACCGATATCAGGTACGACGCCTTGTCCGCGGGCCGGTCGTTGCACGGGTACCAGGAGGGCGCCCCGACGGGCTGGCTCGCCACCAGCGCCCCGTCGCCCAGCTCCTCCCAGCCGATCCCGCCCCAGGGGCTGCTCACCGGCTTGGGATTGCCCGACCAGTGCACCTCGACGGTGAAGGCCGCCCCGGCGCGCAGCGGCTTGGCCGGCCGCACGCGCAGCCGGCCGCCGCG
This sequence comes from Streptomyces sp. NBC_00016, assembly GCF_045040885.1. Lineage (NCBI taxonomy): Bacteria > Bacillati > Actinomycetota > Actinomycetes > Kitasatosporales > Streptomycetaceae > Streptomyces > Streptomyces sp. NBC_00016. Next base: position 7,733,697 of record NZ_CP108304.1, read on the forward strand.
GTGGGTGTAGTGCGTGGGCCGGCCGTCCACCCGGACCCGGCCGATCTTGAAGTCGGCCAGGTTCAGCTGGAACTCCGGCAGCGCCGAGCGTCCCACGATGGCGTTGATCCGCGCCGCGCCCGACAGCCGGTTCGGGGCGGGCCGGTAGTCCAGCGTGAGCTCGTAGCGGTGCACCCGGTAACGGGAATCACCGTTCGCCGGGAAATACGGATCCGGCCCGACCGCCTGCTGAACTGCCACGTCCCCGTCCGCTCCCTGACCTGTGCTCGAACCACCCGCCGCCGGTGCACCGCCCACCGACTGCGAGTAGCCCCTTCTCAGGGACGCCATGCCTCGATCGGATTGCCGAGCCAGCGGGTGTCGTCCGGGACGGACTCCGCGGCCATGACGAGCGACGCGGGACCCAGGGTCGTCCGGGCCCCGATCGTGCTGCCGGGCAGCACGATCCCGCCAGGGCCCAGCGTGGCACCCTCACGGAGGACCACAGTATCCGTCCGCAAGATCCGGTCGTGGAAGAGGTGAGTCTGCAGGACGCACCCACGGTTGACCGTCGCCCCGTCCTCGAGGGTCACCAGGTCCGACTCGGGCAGCCAGTAGCTCTCCACCCACACGCCCCTGCCGATCCGAGCGCCGAGCCCGCGCAGCCACGCCGTCATCACCGGTGTGCCCGGCACGGCGCCCGCCAGCCACGGCACCGCCACGACCTCCACGAACGTGTCCGCCAGCTCGTTGCGCCACACGAAGCCGGACCACAGCGGGTGCTCCCCGCTGCGATGCCGTCCGACGAGCAGCCACTTGGCGACGATCGAGACGACGGCCGCCGCGCCGCCCGCCCCGAGCAGGACGAGCCCGGACAGCAGCGGCGCCCAGACGCCCAGCGTGCACAGCGCCGCCACCGTCAGCACGGCCAGCCCCGCCGAGCAGAACACCGGCACGATCCGGCACAGCTCCACCAGGGCACGCGCCCACAGCAGCCGCGCGGGCGGCTCGTACGTCCGGCTCTGGTCGCCCCCGGTCGTGTTCCGCGGCAGCTTCACCGGCGGAAGACCCAGGTAGGAACTGCCCTTCTTCGCCTTCTTCGGCGTCGCCGACAGCACCCCCACCAGGCCGCCGTCCGGCACGCTCCGCCCCGGCGCGGTCATCCCCGAGTTGCCGAGGAAGGCCCGCCGCCCGATCTCCGCCCGCCCGATCCGCATCCAGCCGCCGCCGAGCTCGTACGGCGCGGTCAGGGTGTCGTCGGCGAGGAACGCGCCCTCACCGACCGTGGTCAGGCTGGGCAGCGCGAGCACGGTCGAGACTTCGGCGCCCTTGCCGATCCGCATCCCCAGCAACCGCAGCCACACCGGCGTGACCAGCCCCGCGTAGAGCGGGAAGAGGGTCTCGCGCGAGTGGTCCATGAGCTGCGTGACGGTCCACGCCTGCCAGCCGATCCTGCTGTGCGTGGGATGCGTGCCCTCACGCAGACCGATGCTCAGCAGCCGTACGGCGATCAGCAGCAGCACCGCGTACGCCAGACCGAAGGCGAGCGTGGCCGGGACCAGGGCGAGCGCGGCGCCCCGCAGGGCCTCACCGAGCCCGCCGCCGGGGGTCACGAAGCGGCTCGCCACCAGCAGGGCCGCCCCGGCCGCCAGCACCGGCAGCGCGGTCAGCGCGAGACCGGACAGCCCGTACAGCACCCGCCAGGACGTGCCGCGGGCCGGCCGCTCCTTGGGCCAGTTGCGCTTGGCCTTGCCGAGCTTGACCGCGGGCGCGCCCGCCCACCGCTGACCGGTGGGAACCTGACCGGTGACCGCCGAACCCGGCGCCACCTCGGCCCGCTTGCCGACCCGGGCGCCCGGGAAGAGCATGCTGCGCGTGCCGACGACGGCGTGCGCGCCCACCTTGACCGTGCCGAGCTCCAGCCGGTCGCCGTCCAGCCACCAGCCGGACAGATCCACCTCGGACTCCACGGCCGCGCCCCGGCCCAGCTTCAGCATGCCGGTCACCGGCGGAAGCGAGTGCAGGTCCACGTCCGGCCCGACCTTGGCCCCCAGGGCCCGCGCGTAGCGCTCCAGCCAGGACCCGGTCAGCGAGGTCGCCCCGCTGAACTCGGCCAGCCGCTCCGCCGTCCACAGCCGCAGATGGACGCCGCCACCGCGCGCGTACCGTCCCGGCTGCACACCGCGCAGCAGCAGCCGCGCCCCGCCCGCGGCGATCGCGAGCCGTCCGGGCGGGCTGAACAGCAGCAGCGCGGCGGACCCGACCAGCCACCACGGGGCGGTCGGCAGCCAGCCGTACGCGGGCAGCAGGTTGCCGAGCGCGGCCAGCGGCACCGTCCAGCGCAGCCCCAGCAGGGTGAACAGCGGTACGAGCAGCAGCGTCTGGATCACCTTGGCGCGCGCGGGCACCGGGGCGACGACGCGGGTCGACCCGTCGTCCTGCGCGGACCTCTCCAGATGCCGGGCCAGCTTGCGCAGGGTGGGCTGCTGGTAGATGTCGAGGACGGCAGCGCTGGGGTAGCGGGTGCGCAGCCGTGTCGTCAGCTGGGCGGCGGCGAGACTGCTGCCGCCGATCGCGAAGAAGTCGTCACGGGCACTGCCCACGGGGATGCCGAGGACCTCGGTCCACTGCTCCGCCAGCCAGGCCTCGGTGCCGTAGAGCTGCTCGGCCGGGCCGCCCGTCTCCACGCCCTCCAGGGGCCAGGGCAGGGCGTTGCGGTCGACCTTGCCCGAGGTACGGGTCGGCAGGTCGGCCACCGGCGCGAGCAACGGCACGAGGGCGGCCGGCAGCTCGGCGCGCAGCCGCTGCACGGCCGCCGCCTGGTCCCAGCCGTCCTGCGTCACGACGTACCCGACCAGGAGCTGGTTGCCGCTGCGGGCGGTCCGCACGGCGGCGGCGGCCCCCGCGACACCCGGCAGCGCCTGGAGTGCCGCGTCCACCTCGCCCAGCTCGATCCGCCGCCCGCCGAGCTTGATCTGCTCGTCGGCCCGCCCGAGGAAGACGAGCCCCTCGGCGTCGGCGCGCACCAGGTCACCGCTGCGGTACGCCCGCTCCCAGCCCAGCGACTTCAGCGGCGCGTACTTCTCCGCGTCCTTCTCGGCGTCGAGATACCGTGCGAGCCCGACCCCGCCGATCACCAGCTGCCCGCTGCCGCCCAGCGGCACCGGCTCCCCGGCCTCGTCCACGACGGCCAGCTCCCAGCCCCTGAGCGGCAGCCCGATCCTGATCGGCTCCGCGCCGGACATCAGCGAGGCGCAGGCGACGACGGTGGCCTCGGTCGGCCCGTACGTGTTCCAGACCTCCCGCCCCTCCGTCACCAGCCGCTGCACCAGCTCGGGCGGGCAGGCCTCGCCGCCGAAGATCAGCAGCCGTACGTCGTTGAGGGTCTCGGGCTCCCACAGCGCGGCCAGCGTAGGCACCGTGGAGACGACCGTGATCTCCTGCTCGACCAGCCAGGGCCCCAGATCGGCGCCGCTGCGGACCTGGGAGCGGGGCACGGGCACGAGACAGGCCCCGTAGCGCCAGGCCAGCCACATCTCCTCGCAGGAGGCGTCGAAGGCCACGGAGAGCCCGGCCATGACCCGGTCGACGGGTCCGATCGGCTCTTCGGTGAGGAACAGCGCGGCCTCGGCGTCCACGAAGGCGGCGGCGCTGCGATGACTGACGGCGACGCCCTTGGGCTTACCGGTGGAGCCGGAGGTGAAGATGATCCAGGCGTCGTGCTCGATGCCGGGCCGGGCGGCGGCCGACGTCGGCGTGCCGTGGACGGTGATCTCGTGCCCGGCGCCGACGACGGCCCGGACGTCCGCCTCCCCGAAGACCAGCTCGGCCCGCTCGTCGGGGTCCTCGGCGTCCACCGGGACGTAGGCCGCGCCGGCGGCGAGGACGGCGAGGATCGCCACGTAGAGGTCGTTGGTGCCGGAGGGGACACGGATGCCCACCCGGTCGCCGAGTCCGACCCCGGCGGCGGAGAGCCGGCGCCGGAGGTTCTCCACCTCGACGGCGAGGGCGCGGTAGGTGAGGGTCGTGCTGCCGTCGTCCAGGGCGAGCTCGTCCGGGAACGACCGCACGGACGCGTCGAAGATGTCGACGAGGGTGCGGGGGGAGGCGGCGGGGCCGCCGGAGAAGCGGGCGGTGTCGCCGAGTTGTGCGCGGATTTCTTCGTCGAGCAGGCCGAGAGCACTGCTCTCGTCGATGGCTGCCATCGGTCCTCGCGTCTCGATCCGGAAGCCTCCGGGGAGCCGGCGGGCCCGCAGGTCTGCCTGGGGTTGTCCGGTCCAGCTCCGTAACAAGCCGGAAATTTTAGTACGACGCTAGGCTCGCCGCGGTGGCGAGGCCACTCGGGGAGGCCGTCCGGGGCGCCGAGGAAGATCAACGACACCGCTCTGACCTGGAATCTTCGCGCTGCGGCGAGACTTGCCCCACATCGGCGGGAAGGTCGCCTCTGCCGACCTGATGTCCCGGTTTGCGGTGCGCGCGCCGAGGGCGGGAACGGGGAGGAACACGGAGAGGCCGGCCCGGCCGATCGGCCGGAACTCCCGAAACCCGAAACCGCGCGGCGCCTCGGCGGGCGATCCCCCTGGTCCAGGACCGGTACCGGGACCGGCGCCGGATCCGGCGCCGCGCCCCGTGCGCCACGCGCCGCAGCGACGTCGTGCACATCGAGCGCGGTCGGCGCCGTCCTTTCTCCCGCGTGGCTCCGGCAGTCGTATGGTTTGTGGTGATCCATGGTGAATCGAGGACTATGCCCCTACCGGAGGTGCAATGATGCGCGCCGCGGCAGCGATCGGTTCTCTGGCTGTCGGCGTGGCGCTCATCGTCGCGACATCGGCTTGTGACCGGGACGGGTCGCAGTCGCCGAATGTCCGCTACGGCGACTGCCCGATCTCGGGACATTACGGGGAGTTCCACCTGTCGCCCGAGACGGCGGGCGCCCTCACGGTCAGAACGACCCTGCCCGCGCCCGGCTGGTGGAACGGCGACACGCCGGACTCCATCAAGAGCGGCTACGAGTACTGCATGGCCGCCAACATCGCCTATCGATCCGGACTCGACCGGGTGAAGGTCGAGAACGCCCCCTTCCCGGAGGTCGTGTCCGGCCGGACCAAGGACTTCGACCTGGCCCTGGCGCAGATCACGATCACCCCGGAACGGAGCAAGGTGGCCGAGTTCTCCCCGCCCTACCTCTCCTCGACCCTGGGAGTGCTGATCAGGGACGAGGAGAAGATCGACGAAACCAACATCCGTGACGTCCGCATCGGAGTGGCCGAGGGCACCACGGGCGAGGAGTTCGTCAAGAAGCGCCTCGAGCCGACCAAGCCCGTCACCGCCTTCCCCAACGACCCGGAGATGGTCACGGCGCTGGAGGAGGGACGCATCGACGCGGTCGTCCACGACACGACGATTCTGCTGGCGTATCCCCAGAAGCGGGAGGGCAAGGTGCGTCTCGTGGGCCAGTACAGGACCGACCAGGGTTACGGCGCCCTTTACCCGAAGGGGTCAGCCGACAAGGACGAGCTGGACCGGATCATCAGGCAGCTGATCGACGACGGAACGCTCACCAAACTGTCGGCCGTCTATCTCGGGGCCGCTTTCGGCCAGGACCCGGCCAAGATCCCGTACTTCACGGTCGGCGACAGCTCCTGAACGCTGCGGGCCTCACAGGTCCGCCATCAGCAGGCCGCTCAGGTCCCCGGCGGCTCCGGCGTCGAGCGCCTGCTCAGCCCAGATGATCTTGCCTCGGTCGGTGTACCGGGTCCCCCAGCGGCGGGACATCTGCGCGACGAGGAACAGCCCACGACCCCCCTCGTCGGTGAAGGCCGCGCGGCGCAGGTGCGGGGAGGTGCTGGTGCCGTCGGCGACCTCGCAGATCAGACTGTCGCGGTCGCGCAGCAGCCGCAGGCTGATGGGGCTCGCTCCGTACCGGATGGCGTTCGTGACGAGTTCGCTGAGGATCAGCTCGGTGGTGAAGGCGGCCTCGCCGAGCCCCCAGGATTCCAGCCTGCGGGTGGCCTCGGCGCGGATCCCGGAGACGGCCGCGGGGTCGTCGGGCACCTCCCACTCCTCGACCTGCTCCGGGTCGAGCAGCCGGGTGCGTGCGACGAGCAGGGCGACATCGTCACTCGACCTGGTGCGCAGCATCGCGTCGAGCACCGCCCGGCAGGTGTCGTCCGGGGTGGTGCCGTCCGTATGGGCGAGCGCCTGCCTCAGCATGCCGAGCCCGGTGTCGATGTCACGGCCGCGGGCCTCGACCAGGCCGTCGGTGTAGAGGACCAGCCGGCTGTCGGCCGCCAGTCGGAGTACGGCCGTCTCGACCGGCAGACCTCCGCCCACACCGAGTGGCGGGGCGACGGGAATGTCGGGGAAGGTCACGGAGCCGTCGGGCGAGACCAGCGCCGGACCGGGATGACCGGCCCGGGCGAGAACACACCGCCCGGAGACCGGATCGTAGACCGCGTACAGGCAGGTGGCACCGGTGACGGCCTCGGTGTTGCCCTCGGCCGCCGCGTCCTGGTCGATCCGGGTGATCAGGTCGTCAAGGTGCGCGAGAAGCTCGTCCGGAGGCAGGTCCAGGGCGGCGAAGTTGTGCACCGCGGTCCTCAGACGACCCATCGTCGCGGCGGCGTGCAGACCGTGTCCGACGACGTCGCCGACCACCAGGGCCACCCGGGCCCCCGGGAGCGGGATGACGTCGTACCAGTCGCCGCCCACCCCCGCCTTGGCGGGCAGGTACCGGTGCCCGACCTCCAGGGCGGACAGCTCGGGGAGTGCGCCGGGCAGCAGGCTGCGTTGGAGGGTGACGGCCGTGGTGTGCTCGCGGGTGTACCGCCGCGCGTTGTCGATGCACACGGCCGCCCGGGCGGCGAGTTCCTCGGCGGGGGACAGGTCGTCCGGCTCGAAGGGGTCCTGCTCCGAACGCCAGAACTCCACGACACCCAGCAACTGGCCTCGGGCCTGGAGCGGCACCGAGATCATGGAGTGGATACCGAATTCGATGACCTTCCGGGCCCGCTCCGGGTTCTGGACCCGCCATCCGTCGGCCATGGCGAGGTCCGCCACCAGGACCGGTCGGCCGGTGGTCATACCGATGGCCACCGGGTTGCCGGGCGCGTAGCGCATACGCCTCCCGACGGGGTAGAGGGGCACGTCGTCCCGGATGCCCTCGGCTGCGATGCGGCGCATTTCCCTGCTCGCCCCCGTCGGTTCACCCCCTTGCAGCACGGGCTCCAGCAACTCGACGGTGGCGAAGTCGGCGAAGCGCGGGACCGCCACCTCGGTCAGTTCCTCGGCGGTGCGCTTCATGTCGAGGGTGGTGCCGATCCGCGTGCTGGCCTCGTAGAGCAGTTGCAGGCGCCCGCCCGCCACGTCCGCCCGGCCCGCGAGGGCGCGCAGCTCCGTGGTGTCCCGCAGGGTGGCCACGCTGCCCCCCTGCGAGCCCACCTGCCGCACGCTGACCGCGAGCAGGATGTCCCCGGCCAGGAAGACCTTGTCCGTGGCCGCCCGGCCCGATGCCAGCAGTCCGGCCAGGGCCGGGCTCAGCCCGAGTCCGGTGACCGGCCTGCCCTCGGCCTCCGGCGGCAGTGCGAGCAGCCGGCGCGCCTCGTCGTTGACCAGCAGCAGCCTTGCCTCACCGTCCAGAATGATCACGCCTTCGCGGACCGCGTGCAGCACCGCGTCGTGGTGCTCGTACATGCGGGTCATCTCCACCGGTCCGAGGCCCCGGGTCTGGCGCCGCAATCGCCCGCTGACCAGTGCCGACCCGCCCGCGGCCAGCAGCAGTGCGACACCGCCGGCGGCGAAGATCACCGGCAGTTGGTGCTGCACCACACTGGTCACCTTGTCCACCGTGACTCCCACGGTGACGAGGCCGACCGCGGTCCCCTTCTCGTCGAAGACGGCCACCGTCGAGTCGACCGCCTTCCCCAGACTGCTGTCGAACGTGGTCTGGTGGGGCTCGCCTTCGAGCGCCTGGCCGTAGGACGTGGAGACGTGCTTCCCGATCTGGTCCGGGTCCGGGTGGGTCCACCGGAAGCCGTAGGGGCTCAGTGCCACGACGTAGTCGACGCCGGTCCTCTTGCGCACCGCCTCGGCATGGGGCTGGAGTGCCGCCGTCGGGTCGTCGCTCTTCATCGCCTCCGCGGTGCCCGGGGCGTTCGCGAACGACTCGGCGGCCACCAGTGACCGGTCGCCGGCTTCCTGGATCGCGCGGTTGCGGTCCTGGATCACGAGCACCACCACGGCCGTGGCGATGAGCAGGAGGACGACCACCAGTTGCAGCAGGAAGACCTGACCGGCGACGCTGCGCGGTTTCCGCAACGACAGCAGACGTCGGCCGGCCGAAGGGTGACGGGCCTTCGGGCCGGCCTCCGGCGGCCCGCCCTTCGGTGGCACGTGGTCGGTCCGTCGGCTCGCTGGGACAGATTGCCCAAGTTTGCCCATTTTTCCAGTATCAGTGACCGGATCGGCGGGCGCGGCTCAGGACGGCCCCGGGCCGACACGGTCGGGCCGGGGCCGCAGCGATCGGGGAGCCCGAAGGCTCCAGGAACGAAAAATTGCCGGTGAGTCATGTGACTCACCGGCAAATTCGCCAACCAGCCGGGACGATCTCGCGAACGTCCCGGCTGGTTCTGCTTCTGTGTCCGAGGGGGGACTTGAACCCCCACGCCCGATAAAGGGCACTAGCACCTCAAGCTAGCGCGTCTGCCATTCCGCCACCCGGACAAGGTGTCTGTCGTGCGGGGTTTCCCCCGCGGCGACGTCGTAAACATTACCAGGCTTTCCGGGGTGCCCGATCACAGGCAGTCGCCCCGCCGGATGCCGCGTCCCGCGTGAACGGCGTGTGTCGGGCCGGGACCGGCCTTGGGCGGGGAGCGGGGGAGAGGGAGGATGAAGGGGACCCACCAGCAGTGACAGCGGGAGGAACCAGCGTGAGCGCGACCGACGGCACGGCCAGGAGCGTCACCGGCGAGGACGAGGTCGTGGACCTCTGCCGCGAGCTGATCCGGATCGACACCAGCAACTACGGCGACCACTCGGGCCCGGGTGAACGCAAGGCGGCCGAGTGGGTCGCCGAGAAGCTCGCCGAAGTGGGACTCGAACCGAAGATCTTCGAGTCGCACCCGGGCCGCGCCTCCACGGTGGCCCGTATCGAGGGCGAGGACTCTTCGAGGCCCGCGCTGCTCATCCACGGTCACCTCGACGTCGTACCGGCGAACGCGGTCGACTGGACCCACCACCCCTTCTCCGGCGAGGTCGCCGACGGATGCGTGTGGGGCCGGGGCGCGGTCGACATGAAGGACATGGACGCGATGACGCTGGCGGTCGTCCGCGACCGGCTGCGCTCCGGGCGCAGGCCGCCCCGCGACATCGTGCTCGCGTTCCTCGCCGACGAGGAGGCGGGCGGCACCTACGGCGCCCGGCACCTCGTCGACAACCACCCCGACCTGTTCGAGGGCGTCACCGAGGCGATCAGCGAGGTGGGCGGGTTCTCGTTCACCGTGAGCGAGGAGCGGCGGCTCTACCTCATCCAGACGGCCGAGAAGGGCATGCACTGGATGAAGCTGACCGTGGCCGGCACCGCCGGACACGGGTCGATGATCCACCGGGACAACGCCATCACCGAACTCTCCGAGGCGGTCGCACGGCTCGGCCGGCACACCTTCCCGGTACGGGTCACCAAGACGACCCGCGCCTTCCTCGACGAGCTCGGCGACGCGCTCGGCACCGAGCTGGACCCCGAGGACATGCAGTCGACCCTCGCCAGGCTGGGCGGGATCGCCAAGCTGATCGGCGCGACGCTGAGCAACACCGCCAACCCGACCCAGCTGGGCGCCGGCTACAAGGTCAACGTCATCCCGGGCGAGGCCACCGCGCACGTCGACGGGCGGTTCCTGCCCGGGCACGAGGACGAGTTCCTGGGCGACCTCGACCGGATCCTCGGCCCGAAGGTGCGCCGCGAGGACGTGCACTCCGACAAGGCGCTGGAGACCTCCTTCGACGGGCCGCTGGTCGAGGCGATGCAGGCCGCGCTGCTCGCCGAGGACCCGACCGCCAAGGCCATCCCGTACATGCTGTCCGGCGGCACGGACGCCAAGTCCTTCGACGACCTCGGTATCCGCGGCTTCGGCTTCGCCCCGCTCAAGCTGCCGCCGGAGCTGGACTTCGCCGGGATGTTCCACGGCGTGGACGAGCGGGTCCCGGTGGACGGGCTCCAGTTCGGCGTGCGCGTGCTCGACCGATTCATCGACGCGTCCTGAATTGTCCCGGTGAAACGAGAATCCACCGGGCGGAGAACGGGCGAAGATAATCGGCCGCCTGTGCGGGCGGGACTGGGAAGAGTGAATGCGCCGATAAGCGCGTAGCCTCATTAATTCCCCCTCGTTACTGGTGATGCGATCCGCTGCTTGGGATCGCATTGCCAACAAGGAGGAATAATGATCAAGAAGGTCGTCGCTGCTGCGGCTGCCACTGGTGGGCTGGTTCTCGCGGGCGCGGGTCTGGCTGTTGCCGATGCCGGTGCCCAGGGTGCTGCCGTGCACTCCCCGGGTGTCGCCTCGGGCAACGTGATCCAGGTGCCCGTGCACGTCCCGGTGAACGTCTGCGGTAACACGATCTCGGTGATCGGGCTGCTGAACCCCGCCTTCGGCAACACCTGCATCAACAAGTGACGTCGCCCCGCTGAGGGGTCGTCCGTCCACACCGTCGGCCCCGGAGCGCGCGCCATGCGCTCCGGGGCCGACCGGTCTTTTTCCGAAGGAAAAGCCGAAGAAGTCGAAGAGCCCGAAATGAATCGAACAGCTGCCATGATGCGAGCGCATTCGGGACGAATGACGAGATCGAAAGCAGGGATTCAGCAATGCGACAGGTCACCCGCAAAAGCCTCATGACCGTGGCGGCGGCGACGGGGGTGATCGCCGCCGCGGGCGGCTACGCCCACGCCGACTCCGGCGCGAACGGCGGCGCCACGGACTCGCCCGGCGTGCTGTCGGGCAACTCCGTGCAGGCGCCGGTCAACGTTCCGGTGAACGTCTGCGGCAACACCGTCGACGTCGTCGGGGCGCTCAACCCGACCTTCGGCAACTCCTGCGCCAACAAGGGCGGCGGTGCGCGGTCGGGCGGCTACGGCGACCACCGGGGCGGTGGTCACGGCGACCACCGGGGCGGTGGCTACGGCGACCACCAGGGTGGTGGCTACGGCGACCACCAGGGCGGCGGTGGCGGCCGGGGCGGAAGCCACGGTGGAGGCCACGGCGGGAACCACGGCGGCGGCCACGGCGGCTCCGGCACGCAAGCAGGCTCCGGGGGCGCGCACGCGGGCGGGCACACCGGCGGATCGCCCGGTGTCGGCTCCGGCAACCACGTCCAGGCGCCGATCGACGTGCCGGTCAACGTGTGCGGCAACAGCATCGACGTCGTCGGGATCCTCAACCCGTCCTTCGGCAACGACTGCGCCAACGACAGCGGTACCGGCCCCCACACGCCCCCCTCGCGAGGCCACGAGACGCCGGGCAAGCCCGGAGGGCACGGCCCCGGCAAGCCGGGCGGGCACGGACAGTCCAACCCGTCCCGGCCCGGGGGTGTGCCGTCCACCTCGGACCACGTGACCCCGGCCGGCGCCTCCGCCGTCCACCGGCCCGCCGCCCACGCCGCGCAGCTCGCGCACACCGGCAGCGAGCTGCCGATGGGCCTCGCCCTGCCGGCCGGCGTGGGCGCGCTGCTCGCGGGCGCGGTGCTCTACCGCAAGGCGCGCCCCTCCGCGTAAGCCCGCGGGGTGCCCACGACGGAGCGGGCCCCGCCTCGGCGGGGCCCGCTCCGTACCCGTGGGATCACCTCACCACGTGGCCCGCACCTGGCGGATGATCCGCCGGCGCAACCGCACCCTGCGGCTGCCGTCACGCAGCAGGCTCAGGCGGTCCAACTCCCAGTGTCCGTACTCGGCATGGTCGGTCAGCAGTCGGGTCGCGTCCTTGCGGGAGACCCCGCGCGGTACGTAGACGTCGACAAATTCGTATTCCGGCATCGCATCTATTGTGCGGTCTGGGGTCCGGTACGGATAGCGTCTGCACTATGTCTGATGCTGCGCAGCCCACCGCTGCCGAGGTACGCGCCGCCGCCGAGGCGGTCAAGACCGCGCTCGACCGCCACCTGGCCGCGGTCGAACGCAGGACGGGGGAGGACGACCCGGCCGTCTACGAGGCGTTCAACGAGCTGGCCGCGGCCGCCGAGGTCTACGACGAACTGCTCTACGACCGATATGACGAGGTCACGCCCTTCGAGATCCCCGGCGCGGAGGACTCCCTGCCGCCGTACGCGGGTCCCGAGGAGCCGAACGCGCTGAGTGTGCTGATCCGCCGCGACTACGCCGTCGCGGAGCCACAGCGGCTGCTGGCGCAGGCCCAGCGGATCGAGGCGGCGGACGACGAGGGAGCGGGCGGGGCGGTCTCGGACACGGTGCACGGGGCGTTGGGCATCCTGTTCGGCGAGTTCGAGGCGGACGAGATCGCCTCCCGGCACAAGGAGTTCGGCCTGGAGGAGGGCGACTCCACGCTGTGGGTGCTGGCGGCCGACGAACCGGCCGAGCCGGGCGAGTGGCTGGAGACACCCTTCGAGCAGGCCGACCCCGGGCGGGTGGTCTGCCGCTTCGACGTGAGCGCGGTGTTCGACGAACTAGACGACGGCGACGACGGCGACGACGAGGATCTCGTGGACGACATCGAGGACGAGGAACTGGAGCCGCTGGACGCCGACCGCCGCTGACCGGCAGCCGGCAGCGGCGGTCGGGAACCGGGCGGCGGGCAGCGGAGGCCTCCGGGTCCGCATGACGGCGGGTCTGCATTACGGCGGGTCTGCATGACGGCGGCGGTCCCGAGGGGGAGACCCTCGGGACCGCCGCCGTTGGCGCTACTCGGCCGCCGGGACCTGGGTGCGCAACAGCACCGGAAGCCGGGTCGTGCGGGGCTTCGCCGGGACCTCGGCGACGGCCTTCGGCAGGGCCTGCTCCACGCCGTGCACCACGGACAGATGGCGCTCCCCCCGGCCGAACGCCGTGTACACCCAGGGGCGTGAGAGCGCCTGCCCGGCGTCCCCGGGCAGCACCACGACCGCCGCGGGCCACCGGCTGCCCACGGCCTGGTGCGCCGTCAGCGCCCACCCGTGCCGTACGGCCTGCTCCACCCGTTCCCTCGGCACGACCACCGGGCCGTCGGCGCAGGACAGGTGCAGCCCCTCCGCGTCGGCCGTCACCACCCGGCCGGGCACCGTACGGCCCGGCGCGGGCGAGTAGGCGATCCGGTCGCCGGGGTCGAAGCCGCCGAACCGGCCGGGGCCGGGATTGAGCCGTTCCTTGAGGGCGGCGTTCAGCGCGCGCGTGCCGGCCGCGCCGCCGTGCCCCGGGGTGATCGCCACCGTCTCCTCGGGGGTGATCCCGAAGGCCCGCGGCACCGAGTCGGCGACGAGCTGCACGGTCCGGTGCACGGCCTCGCCCGCGTCCCGCACCGGCACGATCACGATCTCCTTGCCGGGCGCGTCCACCTGGTTCAGCTCGCCGATGCCGACGCCGGAGACGAGTTCACCGATCGGCCCCGGGTCGGGCGTGCGCGAGGCGACCTGCGGGCAGGCGCGCGCCGCGAGCAGATCGGCGAAGACCCGGCCCGGGCCGGCCGACCACAGCACCGCCGGATCACCGCTGAGCACCAGCCGCGCCCCGTCCGGCAGCGACTCCACCAGCATCGCGGCGCTCTCCACGTCCAGTTGCGGCGCGTCGAGCAGGACCAGCAGGTCGAGGGCGAAGGCCCCGTCGGCGTCCCGCCCGGGACCCTCGGTGCCGGCGAGCAGCCCGGGGACGGTCACGACGGCGCCTTCCTCTGCCCGCTCGCCGAGCAGAGCAGCGAACCGCTGCCGCCCGTCCGGTGTGTGGCAGGCCGCGACCGCGCGCAGGCCCAGGGTCCGGGCCGCGCTGAGCAGCGCCGCCGGTTCGGCCCGGGAGGCGTCGCCGCCGGTGTGCAGCACCAGGCCGTGTCCGGCGACGGCGCGCAGCAGTTCGGCCGTGCTGCCGGACGCGCCGGCCGTCACCGACTCCCACCGCGCGGAGGTCTCCTTGGCCAGGGAGTTGACCACCCGGGCCAGGGCGTCGGCGAGGCTCTCCTCGGCCAGCGCGTACCGCTCCAGGCCCACCAGGACACGGACCGGCCGGGACTCCTCGCCGTCTTCCCCGCTCTCGTCCCCGCCGTTCGTGCCGCTCGCGCTGTTCTCGGCGGGTCCCTCGGACTGACCTGACCGGGCGGCGTCCACGGAGTCCAGGGCGTCCTGGAAGACGAGGGCCTCGCCCTCGGCCAGCGCGCTCTGCACGGCCGCCTCGGCGTCCGGGACGGCCTGCCGGCCGAGGGCGGCGGTGAGCGTCGGCAACTCCAGGGCGGTGTGCCCGGCCAGGGCGGCCTGTTCCAGCAGCCAGACCGTCACCGCGCGGCCGCGCCGTTCGTCGTCGGGGGCGCACTGCGGGCCGAGCAGCGCCCGCGCGAACCCGTCGGCCTGCTCGGGACGCACAGCGGGGACGCGCAGCAGTTGCCACGGGTCCTCGCGCAGCAACTCCTCGGCGCCCTCACCGAGCGCGGCGGCGGTCTGCGGCGCGAGTGTCTCGGGTGCGCCGCCGTCGGCGAGCACGCGACGCACGCCCTCGACGGCCTCCGCCGCGGGTGCCGGTGCGGCGACTGCCGCCGGTACGGGGGCCACCGGCTGGGGACGGCGGACCGGCTCCGGGGCGGGGCGGCGCGGGGCGGGCGCCGGCTCGGCGAACACGGTGGCCGGGGGCTTCGCCCCGCCCTCCACCGCGCGCACCGCCGCCAGCAGGTCGGCGGCCTTCCCGCTCAGCTTGGTCCCGCTGGCGATCGGCTCCGCCTTCTCGGCCCGGCGCCGCTCGATCCGCTCCCGCTCGAGCTTCTGCGCGGCGAGTTCGGCCTGCGCCTCGGAGAGCTGCGCGGCCGCTTCGGCGGCGTCCTCGGCCTTGCCCGCTTCCGTCCCTGCTTCTTCTTCTGCTTCTGTCTTTTCTTCTGTCTCTGCTGCCGGGTTTGCGTCTGCGGCGAGTGTCTCGTCGCTCGGCGAAGCGCTGTCGGCCGGCGCCGGTTCGGGCTGCGCCGTCGCGGTGTCGTCCGGGGTCCCGGGCTCCTCGGCGGCGTCCGGCGTCGCCGGTCCGGCGTTCTCGGTGCTCTCCGGGGGAACCGACTCCGTGCTCACAGCGTGCTCCAGTCGTGATCGGGATAGCGGTGCACGGGCGCCGACACATCGTCGAGGGCCCGGCAGATCTCGTCAGGAAGACTAAGGGCCTCCACTGACAATGCGGCCGTGAGCTGCTGCGCGTTGCGCGCGCCGACGATCGGGGCGGCCACGCCGGGCCGGTCGCGGACCCAGGCGAGGGCGACCTGGAGCGGGGTCACCGCCAGCCCGTCCGCGGCGGTCGCGACGGCGTCCACGATGCGGCTCGCGGTGTCGTCGAGATACGGCTCCACGAAGAGCCCGAAGTGGTCCGAGGCGCCACGCGAGTCGGGCGGCAGGGCATCGCCCCGGTACTTGCCGGTGAGGACGCCGCGGCCCAGCGGAGAGGAGGGCAGCAGGCCGATGCCCAGATCCAGGGCGGCCGGCAGCACCTCGCGCTCGACGCCGCGTTGCAGCAGCGAGTACTCCATCTGGGTCGCCGCGAGGCGGGTCCGGGTGCCCGGAGCGGAGAGCTGCCAGGTGGCCGCCTTGGCGAGCTGCCAGCCGCAGAAGTTGGAGACCCCGGCGTATCTGGCGCGGCCGCTGGTGACAGCGATGTCGAGGGCCTGGAGGGTCTCCTCCAGCGGAGTGTCGGGGTCGAAGGCGTGCACCTGCCACAGGTCGACGTGATCCGTGCCCAGCCGGGCCAGCGAGGCGTCCAGGGCGGCGAGGAGGTGCCCCCGGGAGCCGTCGTAGCGGCGGTCCGGGTCGGGGACGCTGCCCGCCTTGGTCGAGATGATCAGGTCCCGGCGCGGCACCAGGCCCTCCATCAGCCGTCCGAGCAGATACTCGGCGTCCCCGTCGCCGTACACGTCGGCCGTGTCGACGAGGGTCCCGCCCGCCTCCCAGAACGTCTTCATGACGTCCGCGGCGTCGTGCTCGTCGGTGTCGCGGCCCCAGGTCAGGGTGCCGAGCCCGATGCGGGACACACGCAGGCCGGTGCGGCCGAGATGCCTCTGCTCCATGGATGCCGAGATTACTGGCCAGAGATGGGCAGTGGGTTGCCTGTGGATAACCGAATTTCCGGGAGGGGGAGCCGAGTTCCGCAGGCCGGGACCCCGGCTCCGGTCGGCGCGACCCGCGCCACACCGCCCTCCCGGGCCCCCGGCCCCCGCGCTAAGGTCTCCGCAACAGCGTCGTTACTG
Source organism: Streptomyces sp. NBC_00016 (assembly GCF_045040885.1). NCBI lineage: Bacteria > Bacillati > Actinomycetota > Actinomycetes > Kitasatosporales > Streptomycetaceae > Streptomyces > Streptomyces sp. NBC_00016. The sequence goes on from NZ_CP108304.1 coordinate 7,750,067, forward strand.
ATCAGTAAGGGGATCGGCCATGCAGCTCGGGATCAACCTCGGCTACTGGGGTGCCGGAATGGACGGCGACAACCTCGCCGTCGCCCAGGAGGCCGACCGCCTCGGATACGCCGTCTGCTGGGCCGCCGAGGCCTACGGCTCCGACGCGGCAACCGTCCTCACCTGGGTGGCCGCGCAGACCGAGCGCATCGACGTCGGCTCGGCGATCTTCCAGATCCCGGCCCGCCAGCCGGCGATGACCGCGATGACCGCCGCCACCCTCGACTCGCTCTCCGGCGGCCGTTTCCGCCTCGGCCTCGGTGTCTCGGGACCGCAGGTCTCCGAGGGCTGGTACGGCGTCAAGTTCGACAAGCCGCTGTCCCGCACCCGCGAGTACGTGGAGATCGTCCGCAAGGCGATGACGCGGGAGCGGCTGTCGTACGACGGCGAGCACTGGACGCTGCCGCTGCCGGGCGGCCCGGGCAAGCCGATCAAGCTGACCGTGCACCCGGAGCGCGAGCACATCCCGCTGTACATCGCCGCGATCGGCCCGAAGAACCTGGAGCAGACCGGCGAGATCGCCGACGGCGCCCTGCTCATCTTCCCGTCCGCCGAGCACCTCGAGGACACCGCGATCAAGCACCTGCGGGCCGGGCGCGAGAAGGCCGGCAAGACCCTGGAGGGCTTCGACGTCTGCCCGACGCTGCCGCTGGCCCTCGGCGACGACAAGGACGTCGAGCGGCTCGCCGACACCTTCCGTCCCTACACCGCGCTGTACGTCGGCGGCATGGGCAGCCGCAAGCAGAACTTCTACAACCAGCTCGCGCGCCGCATGGGCTACGAGGCCGCGGCCGACGAGATCCAGGACAAGTACCTGTCCGGTGACAAGCAGGGCGCCGCGGCCGCCGTGCCGCACGAGCTGATCGACCGGACCACTCTGCTGGGTTCGGTGGAGCGGATCGCCGACCGGATGAAGGCCTACGCGGCGGCCGGCGTCACGACGCTCACCCTCGCCCCCGCGGGCTTCACCCTGGACGAGCGCCTCGCCTCGCTGCGGGCCGGCGCGCAGGCCGTCGAGCTCGCCGGCCTGAGCTAGCCGGGTCGGGGACTTCCGGGAATTTCAGCGGCCGTGGTGGGGGCTCGGGGGTCTTCCCCGCCACGGCCGTCACGCGGAACAACGCGCCACCCGGCGCGTGGTTACGCTCCCGGACCGACTCCTCGGGTCCCCCTTTCGGCGGAGTTGTCGGACACAGCTGTTGCACCGCCTCCCGTGCCGCATTTGACTCGTTCCTTGCGGAATGCTGCGGAATCCTGCGCGACGCGGAGAGGTGCCCCACGATGCTTTCGGCCAAGAGTCTGTTCCAGGAGATCATCGACAACGACGAGTCCTTCGCGCTCTTCTGTTCCATCGCCGCCGGCGGGGAGTCGCAGGGCGGCTGGGAGAACGCCCGGATCGCCGCGCTCGTCCCGCAGAGCGAACACCACCTCGCTCCCAAGATCGCCCGGCACGGCGCCGACGAGGACAAGCACGGGCGGATCTTCAACGCCCTGATGCGCAAGCGCGGGCTCGCCCCCGTGCCCGTCCCGCGCGACACCGACTACACGATGCTTCTGGAGCGCGCCGGCATCGGCCTCGCGCACGACCGGCTCCGCGCCGACCATCCGCTGACCGTGCGCGACATCGTCACCTACCTCGCCCACAGCCGGGTCACCGAACAGCGGGCCGCCGAGCAGATGGAGCTGCTGCGCAAGCACTTCGCCGGCCACCCCGACCTCGGCCGCGCGGTGAAGATGATCTCGAACGACGAGGACAACCACCTCGCCTACTGCCACGAGGAACTGCTGCGGCTCGCCCGCGCGGGGCACGGCCGAGCCATCCAGCAGACGCTCCGCCGGTGCGCGCTCGCCGAGATCCGCATCTACCGCGACGTGAGCCTGGCCGTCATGGCCCACATGGGAGACATCCTCGGCTGGCCGAGGGCCAGGTCGGCGCTCCTCGCGGCCGGCATCCACGCCGTGTACGCGTGGGAGCGGTTCGCGGGCTGGCGGCGGATGGTCCGCCTGGAGATGCCCGAGCGCCGCGACGCGCTCGGCGGTCCGGCGGTCCCGGCTCCCGAGTACGCCTGACCCCCGAGCGCGCCGGCCGGCCCCGCAGCCGTCCCTAGAGCCATCCCCGATGCTTGAACAGCCGGTACAGCAGCACCTCGAGCCCGGCCATCAGCGCGATCACCGCCGGATACGACCACACCCACCGCAGCTCCGGCATGTGCTCGAAGTTCATGCCGTAGATCCCCGCGATCATCGTGGGGATCGCGGCCATCGCCGCCCACGCCGAGATCTTCCGCATGTCGTCGTTCTGCCGGACGCTCATCTGCGCCAGATGTGCTGAGAGGATGTCCGTGACCAGCCGGTCCAGCCCCTCCACGGACTCGTTCACCCGCATGAGATGGTCGCTGACGTCGCGGAAGAAGGGCCGCGCCCGGTCGTCCACGAAGGGCACCCCCGCGCCGGACATGCTGGTGCCCGCCAGCCGGGTCAGCGGTGGCCCCAGCGGGCCGGTGGCCCGGCGGAACTCCAGGATCTGCCGCTTGAACCGGTAGATCCGCGACGCGGTGTGCCGTGAGCCGCCGCCGTCCGGCGAGAACACCTCCGCCTCCAGCTCCTCCAGGTCCGTCTGGAGTTCCGTCGCCACGTCCAGGTAGTGGTCCACGGTGGCGTCGGCGATCGCGTACACCACCGCCGTGGGGCCCTTGGCGAGCAGCTGCGGCTCGTGCTCCAGACGGTGCCGTACGGCGGCCAGCGGAGAGCCCTCGCCGTGCCGGACGGTCACCACGAAGCCGTCACCGAGGAAGACCATCACCTCACCGGAGGAGACCGCGTCGCTCTCGGTCTCGTAGACGACCGGTTTGAACACCAGGAAGAGCGAGTCGTCGTAGATCTCCAGCTTGGGCCGCTGGTGGGCTTTCAGGGCGTCCTCGACGGCGAGCGGGTGCAGGCCGAACTCGTGCGTGACGTGGTCGAACTCCTTCTCCGTCGGCTCGTGCAGCCCGATCCACACGAAACCGCCCGCGGCCCGTGCCTCGGCCAGGGCGTCCGAGAAGTCCTCCGGGCCCTCCGTACGGTGCCCGTCGCGATAGACAGCGCAGTCGACGATCACTCGGCGCATTCTCCCTTCGGACGTTCACCGGCGCACTCCCGCGTGCGCCTACCCTGGGCCGCATGCCCACGTTGATCCTCGTCCGGCACGGCCGGTCCACCGCCAACACCTCCGGACTGCTCGCCGGCTGGACGCCCGGCGTCGCCCTCGACGAGCGGGGAGCCGCGCAGGCGGCAGCCCTGCCCGGACGGCTCGACGCGCTGCCGATCGCCGAGGTCGTCGCGAGTCCCCTCCAGCGCTGCCAGGAGACGATCCGGCCGCTCCTCGACGCCCGCCCCGGGCTGCGCGCCCACACCGACGAGCGGATCGGGGAGTGCCACTACGGCGACTGGTCCGGACGCAAGCTGGCCGAGCTGATGGACGAGCCCCTGATGGAGGTCGTGCAGGCGCACCCCTCCGCCGCCGCGTTCCCCGGCGGCGAGTCCATGCGGGCCATGCAGACCCGCGCCGCCGAGGCGGTGCGGGAGTGGAACGCGCGCGTGGAGCGCGACCACGGCGCCGACGCCGTCTATCTGATGTGCTCGCACGGCGACATCATCAAGTCGCTCGTGGCGGACGCCCTCGGGCTTCATCTCGACCTCTTCCAGCGGATCTCTGTGGAACCGTGTTCCGTCACCGCGATCCGTTACACCCGGCTGCGCCCCTTTCTCGTGCGCCTCGGCGACACCGGCGACTTCGCGTCGCTCGCCCCGCGCGAGGAGCCGCCGGCCGGGGACGCGACGGTCGGGGGTGGTGCGGGCGCACCGTGATCGTCGGCCGCAGTAGGGTGAAGCGGTCCGCAAACGCGCGCGTACCCGCAGGGACGTTCCCCCACTCGTTCCCCGGCCCACGATGACCCACGATTCCCATGGAGACAGGACGTGTCCCGTCAGGTGTTCCTCTACGACCCCCCGGACCGCTTCGTGGCCGGTACGGTCGGACTGCCCGGGCGCCGTACCTTCTTCCTCCAGGCCACCGCCGGCTCCCGAGTGACCAGCGTGGCCCTGGAGAAGACCCAGGTCGCCGCGCTCGCCGAGCGCATGGACGAACTGCTGGACGAGGTCGTACGCCGGACCGGCGGCAGCGCCCCCGTGCCCGCGATGTCGCCCGCCGAGAACACCGACACGGCCCCCCTCGACACACCGATCGAGGAGGAGTTCCGGGTCGGCACCATGGCCCTCGCCTGGGACGGCGAGGAACAGCGCATGATCGTCGAGGCGCAGGCTCTCGTGGAACTCGACGCGGACTCCGAGGAGGACCTCGCCGAGGCCGAGGAGAAACTTCTCCAGGACGAGGAGAACGGGCCCCCGATGCTGCGGGTCCGGCTCAGCGGCGCGCAGGCGAGGGCCTTCGCCAAGCGTGCCCTCGACGTCGTCAACGCGGGCCGGCCGCCGTGCCCGCTGTGCAGCCTGCCGCTCGATCCGGAAGGACACGTATGTCCGCGCCAGAACGGATACCGCCGGGGGGCGTGACGACCACCGACCCGGCCGCCGCCGAGCTCCTCGCGCGCGGCGAGCTCACCGTCCGCGGGCGCATCCGCGACGCCTCCAACGCGGCCCTGTACTGCACCGTCGCGCACGAGGGCCGCGAGGCCGCCTGCGTCTACAAGCCCGTTGCCGGGGAGCGGCCGCTGTGGGACTTCCCCGACGGCACCCTCGCCCAGCGCGAGGTCGCCGCCTACGAGGTCTCCGAGGCGACCGGCTGGGGCCTCGTGCCGCCCACCGTGCTGCGCGAGGGGCCGTACGGCGAGGGCATGTGCCAGCTGTGGATCGAGACGGCCCAGGAGGCCGACCTGCTCGCCCTGGTGGACGCGCAGGAGCCCGAGCCGGGCTGGAGGGCGATCGGCTTCGCCGAGGTCGGCGAGGGCCGCACCGCGCTGCTCGTGCACGCCGACGACGAACGGCTGCGCCGGCTCGCCGTCCTCGACGCGGTGATCAACAACGCCGACCGCAAGGGCGGCCACCTGTTGCCCACCGCCGACGGCCGGCTGTACGGCATCGACCACGGGGTCACCTTCAACGCCGAGAACAAGCTGCGTACGCTCCTGTGGGGCTGGGCGGGGGAGCCCCTGACCGGCGAGGCCGTCGACGTGCTCAAGGGCCTCAGAGGGGCCCTGGAGCCCGGCGGGCGGCTGGCGGTCACCCTGGCCGCGCTCATCACCCCCGCCGAGGTCGACGCCACGCGCGCGCGTGCCGACGCGCTGCTGGAGGCCGGGAAGCATCCGGAGCCGAGCGGCGACTGGCCGGCCATCCCCTGGCCCCCGGTCTGAACCGTCCGGCATGCCGGACGCCCGCACCGGCCGACACGCATGCCGGACGGGATCACACAAGAGGGCCTTCCCGGCCATCTGGCCTGCTCCGGTTCGTATACGCAACTTCCGTCCGGTTAGGCTCATGACATGCATGCCTGGCCCGCTTCCGAGGTCCCCGCCCTGCCTGGTCAGGGCCGCGACCTGAGGATCCACGACACCGCGACCGGCGGCTTGGTCTCCCTCGACCCCGGTCCCGTCGCCCGTATCTACGTCTGCGGCATCACGCCGTACGACGCGACCCACATCGGTCACGCGGCGACCTACAACGCGTTCGACCTCGTTCAGCGCGTGTGGCTCGACACCAAGCGGCAGGTTCACTACGTCCAGAACGTCACCGACGTCGACGACCCGCTCCTGGAGCGGGCCGAACGCGACGGCGTCGACTGGGTCGCCCTCGCCGAGAAGGAGACGGCGCTCTTCCGCGAGGACATGACGGCCCTGCGGATGCTGCCGCCGCGGCACTACATAGGCGCCGTCGAGGCGATACCCGGCATCGTCCCGCTCGTCGAGCGGCTGCGGGACGCGGGCGCCGCCTACGAGCTCGAAGGCGACGTCTACTTCTCCGTCGAGTCCGACCCGAACTTCGGCCGGGTCTCGGGCCTGGACGCGGCCGCCATGCGGCTGCTCTCCGCCGAGCGCGGCGGCGACCCCGACCGCCCCGGCAAGAAGAACCCGCTCGACCCGATGCTCTGGATGGCGGCCCGTGAGGGCGAGCCCAGCTGGGACGGCGGCTCGCTCGGCCGCGGCCGGCCGGGCTGGCACATCGAGTGCGTGGCCATCGCCCTTGACCACCTCGGGATGGGCTTCGACGTGCAGGGCGGCGGCTCCGACCTCGCCTTCCCGCACCACGAGATGGGCGCCTCCCACGCCCAGGCGCTGACCGGCGAGTTCCCCATGGCCCAGGCGTACGTCCACGCCGGCATGGTCGCCCTGGACGGCGAGAAGATGTCCAAGTCCCGGGGCAACCTCGTCTTCGTCTCGAAGCTGCGCCAGGACGGCGTCGACCCCGCCGCCATCCGCCTCACCCTCCTCGCCCACCACTACCGGGCCGACTGGGAGTGGACCGACCAGGTCCTCGTCGACGCCGAGGCCCGGCTCGGACGCTGGCGTGCCGCCGTCTCCCGGCCCGACGGGCCGCCCGCCGAGGCGCTCGTCGAGGAGATCCGCGAGGCGCTCGGCAACGACCTCGACGCCCCGGCCGCGCTCGCCGCCGTCGACCGCTGGGCGGCGCTCCAGCAGGAGCACGGCGGTACGGACATCGGTGCCCCCGGCGTCGTCTCGCGGGCCGTGGACGCGCTGCTGGGCGTGGCGCTGTAGCCGAAGGCGCCCGTACACCGGGCGCCCGTACACCGGGTACGACGAGGGGCGGTGCGCCGATGCGCACCGCCCCTCTCGGTCCTGCGTCCTGCCCGGTGTCCTAGTCCTCCGAGGAATCGCTGTCGTCGGAGGCGTCGCCGCTCGGCTTCGGCGGTTTCGGGGGCCGGGTCCGCTCCCCGGGGTCCGGCGGACCGCCGCCGTCCCGGCGCCGCAGATAGCGCTCGAACTCGCGGGCGATCGCCTCGCCCGACGCCTCCGGCAGCTCCGCGGTGTCCCGCGCCTCCTCCAGCGTCTGCACGTACTCGGCGACCTCGGTGTCCTCCGCGGCCAGCTGGTCCACTCCCACCTGCCAGGCGCGCGCGTCCTCGGGCAGCTCGCCCAGCGGGATGCGCACGTCGATCAGGTCCTCCAGGCGGTTGAGGAGGGCCAGCGTCGCCTTCGGGTTCGGCGGCTGCGAGACGTAGTGCGGCACGGCCGCCCAGAGGCTCACCGCGGGCACCCCCGCGTGCGTGCACGCCTCCTGGAGGACGCCGACGATGCCCGTGGGGCCCTCGTACTTGGTCTCCTCCAGGTCCATCCGCTGCGCCAGGTCCGCGTCGGACGTGGTCCCGCTGATCGGCACCGGACGCGTGTGCGGGGTGTCACCGAGCAGGGCGCCCAGGATGACCACCAGCTCCACACCCAACTCGTGCGCGAAGCCCAGCAGCTCGTTGCAGAACGAGCGCCAGCGCATGGACGGTTCGATGCCGCGGACGAGCACCAGGTCGCGCGGCTTGTCGCCGCCGACGCGGACGACCGACAACCTTGTCGTCGGCCACGTGATCTTGCGCACGCCGGCGTCCATCCACACCGTGGGGCGGTTCACCTGGAAGTCGTAGTAGTCCTCGGCGTCCAGCGCCGCGAACACCTCGCCCTTCCACTCCCGCTCCAGGTGCCCGACCGCGGTGGAGGCGGCGTCGCCGGCGTCGTTCCAGCCCTCGAACGCGGCCACCATGACCGGGTCGATCAGCTCGGGAACCCCCTCGAGCTCGATCACCCAGCGCCTCCTTCCGACGTGCCCTCGCTTGACCACCCAACCTTACGGCGTTCCGCGGGGGCGCTCGCAGCCCCCTTGCACGGGGGAGTGAACGGATCACTGCCCCGTTCGCCACCCCCGAACACCCCTTGCCGGACCCGACTCACGGCGTCGACGCACAGGCGGCGCACAGGGCGGGCGCGCGCCGCGGACTCACAGCGTCGAGCGCAGCCACTGCTCCACGCTCGCGATGTGCACCGTCGCCCACGACCGCGCCGCCTCCGCGTCCCGGTCGCGCAGCGCCGCCAGGATCGCCCGGTGTTCGCGCAGCGTGCCGGCCACCGCGTCCTCCTGCGTCAGGCCGCGCCAGATGCGCGCCCGGGTGGTCGGCCCGGACAGTCCGTCGAGCAGTGAGCACAGCACCGAGTTGCCGGCGCTCTGCACGATGCCCCGGTGGAACTCCAGGTCGCCAGCGACCAGTTCCTCCACCGAGGGCTCGGCCCCGAGCTTGTCCAACTGGGCGTCGAGCGCGTCCAGTTGCTGCTCACTGATGCGCAGGGCGGCCATCGCGGTGGCGGCCGGCTCCAGGATGCGGCGCACGGCCAGGAACTCCAGGACCGTGTCGTCGCGGTGGAAGTCGACGACGAAACTCAGCGCCTCGAGGAGCAGTTGCGGATCGAGACTGGTGACGTAGGTGCCGTCGCCCTGTCGCACGTCCAGGATCCGGATCAGCGACAGGGCGCGCACCGCCTCGCGCAGGGAGTTGCGGGACAGACCGAGATCGGCGGCCAGCTCGCTCTCCTTGGGCAGCCGGTCCCCGGGGCGCAGCGCACCCGAGACGATCATGCCCTTGATCTTCTCGATCGCCTCGTCGGTGACTGCCATGCCGGCCTCCCTGTGGTTCCTCGCCCGGACATCGGATCCGGACATCGGATCCAGACGTCACATCCAGACGTCACATCCAGACATCGGATGTCTCAGCGCCATTATGGGGGCAGATCAGAGCAGTGCCTCCAGGTCTGCGATCACCGCCCGCTCGTCGACCGTGGTCAGCCCACGATCACGCATCAGCACCCGGCCGTCGACGACGGTGTCCCGCACGTCCGACGGGTGCGCCGCGTACGCCAGCGTCGACCACGGGTCGTGGCGCGGCCGCAGATGCGGTGCGTCCAGGTCGAGGACGATCAGGTCGGCCCGCTTGCCCGCCTCCAGCGAACCGAGCTGCCCGCCGAGCCCGAGCGCCCGCGCACCCTCGATCGTCGCCATCCGTACGGCCTGCTCGGCGCCGACCGCCGTCGGATCGCCGGCCGCCTTGTGCACCAGCGCCGCCTGCCGGACGGCCCCCAGCACGTCCAGCGAGTTGGAGCTGACGGCGCCGTCCGTGCCCAGCCCCACCGTCACGCCCGCGCTCAGCAGCCGCGGCACGGGCGCGATGCCGCAGCCCAGCTTCAGGTTCGACACCGGACAGTGGGCGACGCCCGTGCCCGTCCGGGCCAGCGCCGCGATCTCGGGCCCGGTGAGGTCGACGGCGTGCGCGAGCAGCACGTCGGGGCCGAGCAGCCCGAGGGAGTCCAGCAGCTCCACCGGCCGCTTCCCGTGCTGCACCTCGACGGTGGCGACCTCGGTGGCGTTCTCGGCCGCGTGGATGTGCACCAGCGCCCCGAACTCCCGGGCCAGTGCGAAGACTTCGGTGAGCTGCCCGGGGGAGAGGGTGTACGTCGAGTGCGCGAAGACGACCGGCCGGTGTCCGGGCCGGGCGGGCCCGCGCGCCTCGAGGTCGCGTCGCGCCCACCCGAGCCGCTCCTCGTACGCGATGCCGTCCGGCGGGCCGGGCACGTCCATGAACGTGGGCCCGGTGTGCAGCCGCCAGCCCGCCTCGCGGGCCGCCTGCTCGGCCGCCTCGTGGAACCAGTACATGTCCAGCGCCGAGGTCACCCCGGCGCGCAGGCTCTCCGCGACCGCCAGCCGCACCGCCGCCGCCACGTTCTGCGGCGCCAGCAGTTCCGCCTCCCACTTCAGCACCCGCTCCAGGAAACCCTGGAGGGTGACGTCGTCGGCGCGCCCGCGCAGCAGGGTCATCGCGAGATGGGTGTGCGTGTTGATCAGCCCGGGGAGGACGAGACAGCCGGCGGCGTCGATCTCCTCGGCCGCGGTGTGGCGCTCGCGCAGCTCCTGGGCCGGTCCCACGGCGAGGACGGCGCCCTCATGGACCGCGACCGCCCCGCCCCGGACGACGGTTCCGGCGTCGTCCATCGTCAGGACGTCGCCGCCGTGCACCAGCAGGTCGATGCTCACGCCTGCTCACCTTCCGCTTCCGCTTCCGCGAGCAGCCGCAGCGCTTCCAGGGACACCACCGCGCCCCGTTCGACGCCGGCCGCGACGACTTCCCGGTGCGGGTCGTAGCCGCCGGTCGCCTGCTCGTCGACCAGCTCGTCGGCGTTCGCCCCGTCGATCACCAGCACACCGCCCGCGACCAGGCCGCGCAGCGAAGCCGTGACCAGCAGCGCGGACAGTTCCATCTCGATGGCGGCGAGCCCGGCGCCGGCGTAGGAGAAGAGCGGGAGCAGGCCCGGCTGGAAGGCCGCCCGGGTCCACACGACGCCCCGGTGGTGCGGGGCGCCGGCCCGGCGGGCCGCGCGCTGGAGGGCGAGCACCGCCTCGGGCGCGGACACCGCCGGGTACTCCGGGGGCAGCAGCTGATGGGTGACGCCGTCGTCGCGCACGGCCGCCTCCGCGATGACCAGGTCGCCGTCCCCGATGCCCGGCTTCATCGCGCCCGCCGTACCGAACCGCACGCAGGTGCGCACGCCCGCGTCCGCCAGCTCCTGGAACAGCAGGATCGCGCCGGGCGCGCCCACTCCGTGCGAGGCGACGACGACCGGCACGCCCTTCCAACTGCCGCTGAACACCCGGTACTCGCGGTGGTACGAGACCTCCTCGGCGCCGTCGAGGAGCGCGGCGACGGCCGCGGCGCGGGCCGGGTCGCCGACGACCACGGCGTGCGCCGGGAGACCGGTGCGCGGAATGCGGGTGACGGGCAGCAGGTCCTGCGTCATTGGACGGCTCCGGTGGTACGGGGGCGGCGACGGCGGCGGGCCGTCGTGAGGAACAGGGCGCCGAGCGTGACGACGTAGGGCGCGGCGTCGGTCGCCTGCTGCGGCAGGCCGAGACCCTGGAGGCGGAACCCGGCCGCTTCGGCGAGCCCGAACAGCAGCGCGGCGAGCAGGACGCCCAGGGGCGCGGCGCGGCCCAGCATGACGGCCACGACAGCGATCCAACCACGGCCGGCCGTCATGTTCTCCGTGAACAACGTGACGTTGCCGAGGGCGAGCTGGGCGCCCGCCAGACCGCACAGCACTCCGGACAGCAGGATCGCGCCGTACTGGTACTTCGCCGGGCTCACCCCGAGGGTGGCCGCCGCGTCGGGCGCCTCGCCGACCCCGCGCAGCCGGAGCCCCCACACATGGCGCGACAGCAGCAGGGCGGCGACCGCGACCGCCGCCCACGACAGGTATGCGAGCGGGGTGAAGCCACCGATCAGCGGCAGCCCGGCGAGGGAGGGATCGTCGAAGGTGCCCTGCACGCCGAAGACGGTGCGCAGCAGGAAGCTGGTCAGGCCGACGGCCAGGAGGTTCATGGCGATGCCGAGGACCACCGCGTCCCCGCGCAGGGTGACCGCCCCCACGGCCAGGATCAGCGAGTACGCGGCCGCCGCGAGGGCCGCCGCCAGGACGCCGAGCCAGGGGCTGCCGGTGAACCAGCTGGTCGCCACGGAGGTGAAGCAGCCCATCAGCATCATGCCCTCGAGGCCGATGTTGAAGACCCCGGCACGCTCGCACAGGGCGCCGCCGAGCGCCGCCAGCAGGATCGGGGTGAGGGCGCGCAGCGCCGACATGAGGAGATCGGAGTCGAGGAACATCACACCGCCTCGCTTTCCCGGGTGCGACGGCCGAACCAGCGGCTGGGGAAGCGCAGCCGGGCCGCGAGGAACACGATCACGATCGCCTGGAGCACCTGGGTCAGTTCGCGCGGCACCTCGGTGGTGCGCTCCATCGCCAGTCCGCCGACCTGGAGGACGGCGAAGAAGAACGCGGCGACCACCGTGCCCAGCGGAGCCGCGGCGGCGAGCAGGGCCGCCGTCAGGCCGGTCCAGGTGTAGCCGGGGGCGGTGAGCGAGCCGTCCACGAAGCGGTAGGGGAAGCTCAGCACCCCGATGGCGCCCACGAGTCCGGCGAGGCCGCCGGAGAGCGCCATCAACTTCAGGGTCAGGCCTCGGCGTTCGACGCCCGCGTACGCGGAGAAGCGGGGGTTGAGGCCCGTCATGCGGATCTCGTAGCCGACGGCGGTGCGTTTGTCGGTGAACCAGTACGCGGCGGCGGCGATCGCGACGAGGACGAGCCCGAGGGTGACCGTGGAGTCGCCGAACGCGGGCAGTGCCACCCCGTCCGGCAGCGCACGGGTCTGGGGCAGGCTGGAGCCCGGCTCCTTGAGCGGGTAGCGCGCCAGGTAGGAGGCGAGCGACACCGCCGGATAGCTGAGCAGCAGGCTGCTGACCAGCAGCGGGACCCCGAGGTGGTTCTCGCACAGGGCGGCCAGGACGGCGTACCCGGCACCCGCCGCCATCCCGGCGAGCAGCGCCAGGACCACGGTCAGGGGCGCGGGGAGCGGCGAGTAGAGACCGGTGACGGCGGCCGTGATCCCGCCGAGCACCATCTGCCCGTCACCGCCGAGGTTGATCAGCCCGGCCCGCAGCGGGATCGCCAGCGCGAGCGCCAGACCGAGCACGCTGGTGCCGGTGGTGAGGGTCGAGCCGATGCCGTCGGCGCCGAGCGCGCCGGTCACGACGGCTCGGTACGCCGTGACCGGGTCCGCGCCGGTGCCGAGCAGGAACAGCGCGCCGATGACGAGGCCCGCGAGGACGGAGAAGGTGAGGGGGGAGCGCAGGGCTCCGGATATGCGTGTCATGTCAGTGGGTTCATGTCGGTGGCCTCCACGGGGGCGCCCGCCATCGCGAGGCCCAGCGTCCGCTCGTCCGCCTCTTCCTTGGTGTACGAGGCCGCGACCCGGCCCTCGTACATGACGAGCACACGGTCCGCGAGGCCGCGGATCTCGCTGAGTTCGGCCGAGACGAGGAGGACGGCGTGACCGGCGTCGCGGTAGGCGATCAGTTGGTCGTGGATGTTCTGGATGGCGCCGATGTCGACGCCCCGGGTCGGCTGCTCGACCAGCAACAGCGGTGCGTCATGCGCGAGTTCGCGTCCGATGAGCAGCTTCTGGAGATTGCCGCCGGACAGCGCGGAGGCCGGGACCTCGGTGGTCGCCGCCTTGATGCCGAAGCGCTCGACGAGCCGCCGGGCGTGCGCGCGGACGGCCGTCGGCGGCAGCAGGCCACGGGCGGAGAGGGTGGTGCGGTGGTGTCCCATCGCCAGGTTGTCCGCGACCGAGGCGGCGGGGGCCGTACCGACCGCGTGCCGGTCCTCGGGGACGTAGGCGAGCCCCTTCACACGGCGCTCGGTGGCCGAGGCGTGCGTGACGTCGTCGCCCTGGAGCGTGACCTGTCCGGCGGCGACGGGCCGCAGCCCGGCCAGCGCCTCGACCAGCTCGCTCTGGCCGTTCCCGGCGACGCCCGCGATACCGACGATCTCACCGGCGCGGACGGTGAGGTCCACATCGTGGACGGAATCCGTGCTGAACCCGGTGACCCGCAGCACTGCCTCACCGGGCGTGCCCGGTGCGTGGACACGGTCCAGTTCCACCGCGCGGCCGGTCATCGCGGCGGCGATCTCGTCGGCCGTCGTGTCGGAGGTGACCAGCCGGGCGGCGACCCGGCCGTCCCGCAGGACGGTCACCCGGTCGCTGCCCTCCAGCACCTCGCGCAGCTTGTGGGTGACGAGGACGACCGTACGGCCCTGTGCCGTCAGCGACTTGAGCACGCCGAACAGGGTGTCCGCCTCGGCCGGGGTGAGTACGGCGGTCGGCTCGTCGAGGATGAGCGTACGGGCGCCGCGATGCAGCAGCTTGAGGATCTCCACGCGCTGCCGCAGCCCGACCGGCAGGTCGCCGACCCGGGCGTCGGGGTCGACGGCCAGCCCGTGCTCCTCGGCGAGCGCACGTACCCGGCGGCGGGCCGCGGCCCGGTCCACCAGGCCGAAGCGGCGCGGTTCGGCCGCGTAGACGACGTTCTCGGCGACCGTCAGCGAGTCGAACAGCTTGAAGCTCTGGTGGACCATGCCGAGTCCCGCGGCCATGGCGTCGGAGGGGCTCGTGAAGCGCACCTCCCGCCCGTCGATCCGGATCGACCCGGCGTCGGCGCGCTCCATGCCGTACAGGACCGACATCAGCGTGGACTTGCCCGCGCCGTTCTCGCCCATCAGGGCGTGGATCTCACCGTGACGGACGGTCAGGTCGACGGCGTCGTTGGCGAGCGTGCCGGGGAACCGCTTGGTGATTCCCCGGAGCTCGACAGCGACGCCGCTCTCGCCCGCGCCGCTCTCGCCCGCGCCGCTCTCGCCCGCGCCGCTCTCGGCCGCGTAGCTCTCGCCCGCGCCGCTCTCCGGTTCAGCTGGCGGCGGGGTCATCGACCTTCAGCTCTCCGGAGACGATCTGGTCGCGCAGCGCCTCGACCTTCGTCAGGACGTCCTTGTGGTCGGCGATCACGCACTTCGACGTGTCCACGCCGTCCTCCAGGCCGGTCAGGCTGATGCCGCCCTCCTTGAGGCCGTACGAGACGGTCGTGCCGGTCGTGCCGCCGAGGACCGACTCGATGCCCTTCTCGACGGCGATGTCCGTGCGCTTGATCACGTTGTCGACGACCGTGCCCGGCGCCGAGGAGCACTGGTTGACGTCGACGCCGTACGCGAACGCGCCCTTGGCCTTCGCGGCCTCGAAGACGCCGTAGTTGCCGGCCGCCGCGGCCGCCATGATCTGGTCGTAGCCCTTGGCCAGCAGGGTGTTCGCCTGCTCCTTGGCGCGGGCCGAGTCGTCGAACGGGGACTGGCCGCCGACGAAGCGGGTGGACGTCTCCGTCTTGGCGGCGACCTTCTTGGCGCCGGCCGCGAACGGGTCGCTGTAGCGGCGGAACTGGGGCGTGTCGAGCACGTCGACCGCGCCGACCTTGCCGGACTTGCTCAGCAGGCCCGCCTCGGCGCCGGCGAGGTAGACGCCCTCGTGCTCACGGAAGACCGCGCAGCTGACGTTCTTGAAGGTCTTGGTGGTGCACGCGTCGATGATCAGGAACTGCTGGCCCGGGTTCTTCTCGGCCTGCTGGGCGACGAGGTCGGCGAACTCGAAGCCGACGAGGACGATGACGTCCGGCTTGGCGTCCACCGCGGCCTGCACGTTCTGCTGCTGGGAGGCGGTGTCGGTGGACTCGTAGACCTTCTGGGTCCCGTCGTGCTGCTTCGCCGCGCTCTTGATGCCGGTCACCGCGAGCTTGAGGAACTCGTTCTGGCCGACGGCGTCGGGGGTGACGAGGGTGAAGGACTTGCCGCTGCCGCCGCTCGCGCCCGTGGCGGAGTCGTCCTTCTTCGCGGCGGCGTTGCAGGCGGTGGCGAGGAGCACGGTGCCGGTCGCGAGGGCGGCGAGCTGCACGGAACGGCGGTGTCTGCGGGGCATCGGGGAACCTTCCGGGTATGCCGAGAGGCGCATCACGATGCTGAGGTGCGCGCGTACGGCGGGGTGAGGTGAGCGACGGTGCTCGGTGCGGCAGAGACCGCGGGGGAGGGCCGAGGGGACGGACTCAGCCGCGACAGCCGTCGCCGGCGCAGCGGCCGAAGTCGAGGAAGCGGCGCCTGGTGAGCAGCGGCATGCGTTTCCCCCTTCGTCTCGTTCTGCGGGATGCTGGTATCGCCCTGCGGATGCAGGTGCTGGACTCTAACACTCGTTTCCGGACACCCGACGGGGTGTCTCGAACTGTGGTTCGCTCACCGTCCATCGGGGGTTCTTCGAGGTCATGTACGGTGTCGAACACCATTGGAACATCAGGAGCGTCCCGTTATGTCCCAGGAACTGCGCGCCGTCGAGTGGACCGGAACCGGCCTCGCGCTGATCGACCAGACCGCTCTCCCGCATCGCACCACGACCGTCGATGTCCACGATGTGGACACCCTGGTCGACGCGATCCAGCGGCTGGTCGTGCGCGGTGCCCCCGCGATCGGCGCGGCGGGCGCCTACGGCGTCGCGATCGCGCTCATGGAGGGCGAGCGCGAGGGCTGGACGGACGACGAGATACGCAAGGCCGTCGCCCGCGTCCGCGAGGCCCGCCCGACCGCCGTGAACCTCATGGTGTGCGTGGACCGGGTCATGACCCGCTTCGACGAGGGGCTCGACGCGGTCCTGGCGGAGGCGGCCGCGGTGCAGCGCGAGGACGTCGAGGCCAACCGTGCGATGGGTGCGTTCGGCGCGGACTGGCTGCTGGAGCGGGTCGGCGCGGACCGCCCGCTGCGGATCCTGACGCACTGCAACACCGGCGCGCTGGCCACCGCCGGCTGGGGCACCGCCCTCGGGGTCATCCGCGAACTGCACGCGCGCGGACGCCTCGAGGTCGTCTACGCCGACGAGACCCGCCCGCTGCTCCAGGGGTCGCGCCTGACCGCCTGGGAGCTGGTCCAGGAGGGCATCGCGCACTTCGTCCAGGCCGACGGGGCCGCCGCCGGCACCATCCTGCGCGGCGAGGTCGACGCGGCGATCGTGGGCGCCGACCGCATCGCGGCCAACGGCGACACCGCCAACAAGGTCGGCACCGTGGGGGTCGCCCTCGCCTGCGCCGACGCGGGCATCCCGTTCCTGGTGGCGGCGCCCACCACCACGGTCGATCTCTCGACGCCGGACGGCGCCGCCATCCACATCGAACTGCGCGGCGAGGACGAGGTGCTGGAGTGGGCCGGGGTGCGGACGGCGCCCGCCGAGTCGCGCGGCCACAACCCGGCGTTCGACGTCACGCCGGGCCGGCTGGTGACGGGCCTGGTGACCGAGCGGGGCGTACTGGAGGTGTCCGCGGGGGAGTTGCCCG
The DNA here is from genome assembly GCF_045040885.1 of Streptomyces sp. NBC_00016. Taxonomy (NCBI): domain Bacteria; kingdom Bacillati; phylum Actinomycetota; class Actinomycetes; order Kitasatosporales; family Streptomycetaceae; genus Streptomyces; species Streptomyces sp. NBC_00016. The sequence continues at coordinate 7,766,835 of NZ_CP108304.1, forward strand.
GGGACCGGCTGCGCTGAGCTGCGCCGAGTACACACCGGCTGCGCCGGACACACCGAAGGCCACGGTCGAGGGACCGTGGCCTTTCGCGTGTCTCGGGTGTCTCTCGCGTCCCGCGTGTCTCTCGTGGTCAGCGCCGCGTCAGCTCCAGCTCCAGGAGCCATTCGACGACCTCGGTGTGGTGACGGGCCTGGCGCGGGGTGTCGCCCCACACGTACAGGCCGTGCCCGGCCACGACCACCGCGGGCATCCGGGGTTCGCGGGCCGCCTCCAGCCGGTCGCCGAGGATCTTCATGTCCTGGCTGTTGGCGATGACCGGCAGGGTCACCTCGACGTCGTGCGCGGGCTGGCCGACGCCCTTGAGCATCTCGATGTCCTTGAAGACGATCCCGCCCGGGTGCCGGTGGCCGAGCGCCACGGAGGCCACCGTGTGCACGTGCACGACCGCGCCCGCACCGGTCAGCGCGGCCACGCGCGCGTGCAGTTCGGCCTCGGCGGACGGCTTGCCCTCGTGCACGGCGGCGCCGTTCCCGTCGACCAGCACCACGTCCGCGGGGGTCAGTTCACCCTTGTCGTGGCCGCTCGCGGTGACCGCGAGCCGCAGCGGGTCGCGGGTGAGCACCACCGACAGGTTGCCCGAGGTGCCGCGCATCCAGCCGAAGGAGGCGAAGCGGGCGGACTCGGCGGCGAGGACCGCCCCGGCCTCCTCCAGGTCGAGTGCGGTGAGGTCGGCGGTCATGAAGTGCTCCTGGAGTTGCTTACGGTGATCTCGTCGAACGTCCCCGCCTGCGCGTGGTCGCCGACTCCCTGCTCGAAATACGGTTCCCCCGGCCGCCGGACGCCGACCGCGTGCCAGCCGGCCTCGCGGGCCGCGTCCAGCTCGCCGGGCCGGTCGGAGAGGAACAGCAGCCGGTCGGCCGCCACCGCGGTCGACCCGGCGATACGGCGGTACGACTCCGGCTCCTGCTTGGGGCCGGCGTTCTCGGTGTCGTACAGCCCGGACAGGAGCGAGGTGAGGTCGCCCGCCGGGCTGTTGGTGAACCACGCCCGCTGGGCGGACACCGCGCCCGACGAGTAGACGTACAGCCGCAGCCCCGCCGCGTGCCAGGCGCGCAGCCGCGGCACGACGTCGTCGTAGAAGTGCGAGACGAGGTCGCCGCGCGCGAAGCCCTCGGACCACAGGACGCCCTGCAGGCTCTTCAGCGGGGTCGCCTTGCGGTCCTCGTCGAGCCAGGCGTTCAGCGTCTTCTCGATCGCGGCCGCGTCGGCGTCCGGCTCGCCCGTCAGCTCACGTACCTGCGCGATCGCCCGTGCCACCGCGGGCTCCTCGGCCCGCTCGGTGAGCAGCTCGGCGAAGCGGGCGCGGGAGTACGGGTACAGCACGTCCACGACGAAGCCCGTGGCGCTCGTGGTGCCCTCGATGTCGAGCACCACGGCGTCCACGTCGTACGCCGGGCCCGGCACGCTCACGCGGCGGCCCGGTCGGCCTCGTAGCCGGCCGCGATCGTGTCGTAGTCCGGGAAGCGGCCGGCGATGGTGGAGCCGGTGAAGCTGCCGATCCAGCCGTCCTCCTCGTGGAAGAAGCGGATCGCCGTGAACGAGGGGTTGGTGCCCATGTCGAACCAGTGGGTGGTGCCGCGCGGCACGCCCAGCAGGTCGCCCTTCTCGCAGAAGACCGCGTGCACCTCGCCGTTCACGTGCAGGTAGAAGATGCCGGAGCCGGAGACGAAGAAGCGGACCTCGTCATCGTCGTCGTGGGTGTGCTCCTGGAGGAACTTCTCGCGGGCCGCCTTCGCCTTCGCCGGGAACTCCGGGTCCTCGCTCGGGTGCAGACCGAGGACGTCGACGGTGGTGAAGCCCTCCTCCGCGTTCAGCTTCTCGATCTCCGGGCCGTACGCCGCGAACACCGTCTCGCTGTCGGCGTCGAACGGCACGTCCGCGCGCACCGGCCACTGTTCGTAGCGCACGCCCAGCGGCGCGAGGGCCGCAGCGATCTCGACGGGGTCGGAGGTGCGGCGGACCAGGGTCTCCGGGCCGGACTCGGACCAGGTCGTCAGCAGCGTCATGGAAGCAACTCCAGGCTTCTGGAAGGGGTGTCCGGATACCGAGACGGATCGGACGGGGAGGTGAGAGGGAGAGGCGGGCGGCGGGGACGGTCACTCAGCCGCGACACGGCGCGCCGGGACAGCGCCGCATGCGGGGCATGCGCAGCGCGTTCGCGCGATGTCTGGTCATCGGGGCCTCACTGTGCCGGGTCGGATGCCGGTTCCGTGATGGTAACTCCCGGCGGCACGTCCCCCGCCTGTGACGTAATCGTTGTCTCGAATATTGAGATGCGGTGTCCATTCCTTTGACGGGTGGCTGAAATCGTTCTCATGATCTGCATATGAAGACGCTGCTGCTCGTGCGGCGGCTGTACGTGGACTTGCTCCGGTCGACCACGGCCAGCTGTCGCTGACCCCTCCCGGAGCTTTGACGCGCCCCTGTTCCCGGGGCGCTCCCCGCCACACGCGATGGCTCGTTCCCGTCCTTCGCTCCGGGCTCACGCATCCCTGCTTCGCCTCCCCTGCGCCCCACCCCTCTGCGTCACCTTGCACCTGGAGCCCCTCATGTCCCGTGTCCGTCTGCCTCTCGCCGCGCTCTCGCTGGCCTCCGTCTCCGCCCTGGTCCTCTCCGGCTGCGCGCAGTCCACGGACGCCTCGAAGGGCACCGGCAACGCCGCCGCCTCGGCCTCCGCCGCCACCGGCAAGAAGCCCGCCCCCTTCAGCGCGGGCGCGGTCAAGGTGGCCCTGGTCCGGCAGAGCGGCGCCGGCGACTACTTCGAGCAGTGGGGCAACGGCGCGAAGGCCCAGGCCAAGGCGCTCGGTATCGACCTGACCGTGTACGACGCCCAGGCCGACAACGCCAAGCAGGCCACCGACCTGTCCTCGGCGATCAACTCCGGGGCGAAGGCGATCATCATCGACCACGGCTTCCCGGCGACCATCCAGCCGGAGATCGACAAGGCCGTGAAGAAGGGCATCAAGGTCGTCGTCTACGACGTCGAGACCGCCACCGAGGGTGTCGTCTCCACCAAGCAGGACGACGCGAGCATGGCCCAGGCGGTCCTCGACGTGATGGCCAAGGAGGTCGGCAAGAACGCCAAGGTCGGCTACGTCAACGTGGCCGGCTACGCGGCCCTCGACAAGCGCGACAGCGTCTGGAAGTCGACGGTGACCTCGCAGGCCTGGAAGCAGCAGTTCAAGGTCGGCAAGGTCACCGACTCCACGGCCACCGACAACGTTCCCCTCGTCTCCGCCGCGCTCACCCAGCACTCCGACGTGGCCGGCGTCTTCGCGCCCTACGACGAGCTCGCCAAGGGCACCGTGCTCGCCGTCCAGAACAAGAAGCTCCAGGACAAGGTGAAGGTCTTCGGTGCCGACGTCTCCAACGCCGACATCCAGCAGATGACCGCCGCCGACAGCCCCTGGGTCGCCACCGCGGGCACCGACCCGTCCGCCGTCGGCGCGGCCGTCGTCCGCACCACGGCGCTGGAGCTGGCCGGTCAGCTGAACAAGACCTCCGTCGAGTTCCCGGCCGTCGCCATCACCCAGGACTTCCTGCGCGAGAAGAAGATCGCGAACATGGACCAGCTGCGGGAGGCGCTGCCCGCGCTGAACCTGTCGCAGGTCTCCACCGCGGACTGGATCTCGAATGTCGCCCACTGAGTCCGGCCCTTCGGGGACCGTCCCGGCGGTCGGTCTCACCGACGTCAGCATGGCCTTCGGCGGCAGGACGGTGCTCGCCTCCGTGACGCTGGACATCGCACCGGGCAGCGTGGTCGCGCTGCTCGGCGCGAACGGCGCCGGCAAGTCCACGCTGATCAAGATCCTCTCGGGCGTCCACACGGACCACGGGGGAGAGGTGCGCGTCGACGGCACCCCGGTCGCCCTCGCCTCGCCGCTGGCCGCCCGTCAGCTGGGCATCCAGACGGTGCACCAGCGGATCGGCGAGGGCATCGTGCCCGGCCTCACGGTCGCCGAGAACCTGGTCTTCGAGGAGCTCGCGCAAAAACGCGGCAACCCGTTCCTGAGCGGCCGCGGCACGCTCGCCCGGGCCCGCGAGATCCAGGCGGGCCTCGGCCTGGACTGGAGCGAGCAGGTGCTCAAGCAGGACGTCGGCGAACTCGGCATCTCCGACCGGCAGTTGCTGATCCTGGCCCGCGCGCTGGCGACCCGCCCCCGGCTGCTCATCCTCGACGAGCCGACCTCCGCGCTCTCCGCCGCCGAGGCACAGCGGCTGTTCGCGCTCGTCGAGCGGATGCGCCAGGACGGCATCGCCGTGCTCTACGTCTCCCACCGGCTCGGCGAGATCGACGCGCTCGCCGACCGGCTGGTCGTCCTGCGCGACGGTCTGCTCACCGAGGACCAGGCCAGGCCCTTCGACTGGGACGCGGCCCTGCGCGCGATGCTGGCCCAGCCCCAGGAGGTGACCACCGCCCGGCCCGTCAGGGAAGGAGCCGAAGGGGAGGTCGCCCTCTCGCTGCGCGGCGTCCGCCTCTTCGAGGGCCGCACCCCCCTCGACCTCGACCTGCGCGCCGGGGAGGTCACCGGCGTCGTGGGCCTGCTGGGCGCGGGCAAGACCGAGCTGGCGCGCGGCCTGTTCGGCGCGGAGCCCTTCGCCACCGGTGCCGTGGAACTGGACGGCACGGCCTACGCGCCCCGCCGCCCCTCCGACGCCATCCGCGCCGGCGTCCACCTCGTCCCCGAGGACCGGCACGCCGACGCCCTGGTGCCCGGCTGGTCGGTCGCGCGGAACGTCTCGCTGCCGTTCCTGAAGTCCTTCTCCCGGGCCGGTCTCATGAACCGGCCCAAGGAGGACGCCCTCGGCCGCGAGACGATCGACGCCCTCGGCGTCGTCACCCGCGACGAGCACAGCACCGTCGAGGAACTGTCCGGCGGCAACCAGCAGAAGGTCGTCGTCGGCCGCTGGCTCGCCCACACCCCGCGTGTCCTCATCCTGGACGAACCGTTCCGAGGTGTGGACATCGGCGCGCGGCGCGACATCGGCCGCCGGGCCCGCGCCCTCGCCGCCGAGGGCGCGGCCGTCCTCGTCCTGTCCGCCGACGTCGACGAGGTCCTGGAGGTGGCCGACCGGGTCGTCGTCCTCGCGGCCGGTGAGGTCCATCTCGACGCGTACGGCGAAGACGCGGAACGCGACCGCGTGATCCAGACCATCTCGGCGTCCGTCTGATGCCGGCCCGCCCCCACGAAGGCCCAGGAATCACCCCATGACCACCACCCAGAGCACCGAGGTCCCCACCAAGGCGGCGATCCGGCCGGCGGCCGGCACCGCGGTGCGCGTCCAGAACGCCGTGATCAAGTACGGCTTCATCTTCGTGACGGTCGCGCTGTTCCTGTACTTCGCGCTGAGCGAGGGCTCCTTCCGGGAGTCGGCCACCCTGCTCGACACCCTGCGGTACGTCTCCGTCGCCGCCATCCTCGGCCTCGGTGTCACCCTCACCATGGCCGTCGGCGGAATGGACATGTCCGTCGGGGCCGTCGCCGGCCTCGGCGTCTCCGTCGCCGCCCAGACGATGGTCGTCTTCAACCAGGTCGGCACGGTCGCGATCCTCGCGGTGCTGGTGGCGGGCGCGCTCGCCGGCCTGCTCAACGCCCTGCTGATCGTCGTACTGAAGATCCCCGACATGCTCGCCACGCTCGGCACGATGTTCGTCATCCAGGGCAGCAAGCTGATCCTCGTCGACGGCCAGTCGATCACTCCGGGCATGACGATGTCCGACGGGTCGACCGCGCCCGGCAGGTTCACCGACGGCTTCCTGAAGATCGACCGCGGCACGGTTCTCGGCATCCCGATCTCCGTGCTGATCTTCGGCGGTCTGACGATCGCCGCCTGGGTCTTCCTCGCCCGCACCCGCTGGGGCCGCGTCCTCTACGCCATCGGCGCCAACCCCGAGGCCTCCCGGCTGGCCGGCATCCGGGTCGGCGCCTACCGCGCCCTGGCCTACGTCATCTCCGGCGTCCTCGCCTCGGTGGGCGGCCTCATCCTGGCGTCCAGGATCGGCCAGGGCGACGTGTCGGCCGGTACCTCCCAGCTGCTGGAGGCGGTCGCGGTGGCACTCGTCGGCACCTCCGTCCTGGGCCGCGGCCGGCCGAACGTCTGGGGCACGGCCCTCGGCGCGGTGCTCATCGGCATCATCACCACCGGCCTGACCATCAAGGGCCTGCCGTACTACACGCAGGACGTCGTCGAGGGCGCGGTGCTGATCCTCGCCCTGGTCTTCAGCTTCACCCTGTCCAAGCGCCGCACCGCATAAGGGAGTTCACGACCATGGGCTACCGCATCCTGGAGACCGACGACATCCCCGCCTACCTCGGCGAGCGGGGCCACTGGGAGGACCTCGCGGACATCCGGGTCCGGGAGGTGTCGGACGGCAACATGAACCGGGTGTTCCTGGCCTCCTCCGCCGACGGCACCCGCAGCCTCGCCGTCAAGCAGGCCCTGCCCTGGGTCCGCGTCGCCGGTCCCTCCTGGCCGATGAACCCCGACCGCGCCGACGCCGAGGCCCGCGCCTACCAGCAGGTCGCCAGGGTCGCCCCCGACAAGATCCCGGCGGTGCACGGCTACGACCCCGAGAACTACGCCCTCGTCATGGAGGACATGTCCGACCTCGAGGTACTGCGCACACTGCTCAACGAGGGCGCGGCCTACGGCCCGCACACCTCGGCGAGGATCGGCGAGTTCGTCGCCCAGTTCTCCTTCGCCACCAGCGACTTCGGCATGCCGTCCGCCGAACGCAAGGCGCTGATCGCGGCCTCCGTCAGTCCGGAGCTGTGCAAGATCACCGAAGACGTCGTGCTGTCCGAGCCGTATGTCGAGCACGAACACAACCACTGGCACCCCGGCCTCGACGACCTGGCCGCGGCCTTCCGCGCCGACACCCGGCTGCGCACCGAGGTCGCCGACCTCCGCCACACCTTCATGACCAGCGCCCAGGCCCTCCTCCACGGTGACCTGCACACCGGCAGCGTGATGGTCGGCAGGCGCGAAGGCGCGCCCGTGGTCCGGGTCTTCGACCCCGAGTTCTCCTTCGTCGGCCCCATCGGCTACGACCTCGGCCTCTACTGGGCGAACGTGCTGGTCTCCGAGGAGCGGGCGCGCGCCCTGGGCACGCTGTCCGACCACGCCGACCAGCTCCGCCTGTCCTGGGAGGCGTTCGAGGCAGAGTTCCGCCGTCTGTGGCCGAACCGCGTCGACGCCTTCTTCGACGACGCCTATCTCGACCGGTTCCTGCGCCGCGTGTGGACCGACTCCGTCGGCTACGCGGGCACGGAGATCGTCCGCCGCATCATCGGCTTCGCCCACCTGACCGACCTGACGACCCTGCCGGACCCGGTGCCCGCCTCCCGGCGCGCACTGCTGCTGGGGCGCGAACTGATCGTCCGCCGCGATGAGCTGACGGACGTCGAGGCGGTACGGGCGCTCGTGGAGTCGCTCGGCTGACCGGCCTCGGGCGGCCTCAGGCGGCGTCGAACCACTCCTTGCCGGCCGCCCAGTGCGCCACCCAGCCCGCGAAGCCGGGCGCGCAGGTCGTGTGGCCGGACTCCGCCTCGAACGGCATGGCACCCACGTCGGTCACCAGCCATATCCGCCCCCGCTGGGGGCCGGTGACGACGAGATGCCAGTTCATCGCGCAGCCGTCCGTCCCCAGGACGACGGAACCGTGGTGGAGGACCTGCTCGACGACCGCCTCGGGGTCCTCGTCCTCGTAGGGCACGTCCTCCTCCTCCCACAGCCACTGCCGGGTGAGCGGGAACGGCTCGGCCAGGTTCCGCCGCGCGCCGTCGTCGCCCCAGTCCGAGGGCAGTTCGGCCAGCCCCACGAGGCCGTACGCCGGCGGCCCCTGGAACGACCCGTCGGTCACCTCCGCCACGAACGTGCGGTACGGCTCCGGCAGCACCACCTCGTGCTCCGCCTCGAAGGCGCGGACCGCCTCCCAGCCGAGCGCCGACTTCCCGCCGTCGTCCACGGCGAAGGCCTCCCGCAGCGCCGCCAGTTCGGCGGGATCCGCCTGATCGATGTTCATGTCCCCAGGAAAACATCCGGCACTGACAACCTGACCGCCACGAGGGCGGGCGGGCATGCGGAAGGGGCGGCTCCATAGGGGTGGAGCCGCCCCTTCCTGTTCCGGCCCCGGTACGGAGGGGCCGTCCCTGACACCGGCCCCGGTCAGGGGAGCGGGCCGGCGGAGGGTGTTCCGGAGGGTTTCCCGGGTGACCGGGAGGACCTACTTCTTGTCGAGCAGGTCCTGCACCTTGCCGCGGACGTCGTCGGTGGCGAGACCGCGGATCGTCAGCGTCGTACGGCGGCGCAGCACGTCGTCCGCCGTCTGTGCCCACTCGTTGTCGCGGGCGTAGACGACCTGCGCCCAGATCTCGGGGGCGTCCGGGTGGACGCGCGCGCCCAGCTCGGGGTTCTCGTTGGCCAGCCGCGCGATGTCGAAGGCCAGCGAGCCGTAGTGGGTGGCCAGGTGCCTGGCGGTGTCGGCCGCCATGCGCGGGCCGGGTGCCGGGTTGTCGACCAGCAGCCGGTGGGCGACCGCGCGCGGGTTGGCGACGCCGGGCAGCGGCAGCTTCTTCGGCAGCGAGGAGATCGGCTCGAAGTCGTCGCCCAGCGGGTGGCCGGGCAGCGCCTCCAGCTTCTGCATGACCGTACGGCCGATGTGCCGGAAGGTCGTCCACTTGCCGCCGGCGACGGACAGCATGCCGCCCCTGCCCTCGGTGACGACGGTCTCGCGCTTGGCCTTCGCCGTGCTGCCGGGGCCGCCGGGCAGCACGCGCAGACCCGCGAAGGCGTAGGTGATCAGGTCACGGTCGAGCTGCTGGTCGCGGATGGAGAACGCGGCCTCGTCGAGTATCTGGGCGGTGTCCTTCTCGGTGACCGAGACATCCGCCGGATCGCCCTCGAACTCCTCGTCGGTGGTGCCGAGCAGCAGCATGTCCTCCCAGGGGAGGGCGAAGGTGATGCGGTACTTGTCGATGGGGGTCGCGAGCGCGGCCTTCCAGGGGGCGGTGCGCTTCAGGACCAGGTGGGCGCCCTTGGACAGGCGGATGGACGGAGCCGCGTTCGGGTCCTCCATCCTGCGCAGGTGGTCGACCCACGGACCGGTCGCGTTGAGCACCAGCCGGGCGCTCACGCCGAACTCGTCACCGGAGAGCCGGTCGCGCAGCTCGGCGCCGGTGACCCGGCCCCTGGTGAAGCGCAGCCCGGAGACCTCGGCGTGGTTCAGGACGACGGCGCCCGCCTCGACGGCCGCGCGGACCGTCATCAGCGCCATGCGCGCGTCGTTCATCTGGTCGTCGCCGTACACGGCCACGGCCTTGAGGTTGTCGGTGCGCAGCTCGGGCACGTCCTGCGCGGCCTTGGCCGGGGACAGGAGGTGACCGACGCCGTCGCCGAACGCCGACAGCGCGGAGTAGGCGAAGACGCCCGCCCCGAGCTTCGCCGCGCCGTGCGGCCCGCCCTTGTACACGGGGAGGTAGAACGTGAGCGGGTTCGCCAGGTGGGGGGCCACCTGGCGGGAGACCGCACGGCGCTCGAAGTGGTTCTCCGCCACCAGCTTCACCGCGCCGGTCTGCAGGTAGCGCAGACCGCCGTGGAGAAGCTTGGAGGAGGCGGAGGAGGTGGCGCCGGCGAAGTCGCCGGCGTCGACCAGAGCCACCCTGAGCCCGGACTGCGCGGCGTGCCAGGCGGTGGAGATGCCCAGGATGCCGCCGCCGATGACGAGAAGGTCGAACGACGCCTTGGAGAGCTGTTCCCGGGTCTCGGCGCGGCTCGGGTTCGAGCCGGACGCCGGGTGCGTCCCCAGGGCAGGCACGGACTTCAGGGTGGTCTGACTGGTCATGTGGGGTTCTTACTCCTCGTCCTCGAGCCAGCCCATGGTCCGCTCGACGGCCTTGAGCCAGCTCTTGTACTCACGGTCGCGGGTCTCCGCGTCCATGCGGGGGGTCCACTCGGCGGCCCGGCGCCAGTTGGCACGCAGATCGTCGGTGCTGGTCCAGAAGCCGACGGCGAGGCCGGCGGCGTAGGCGGCGCCGAGGCAGGTGGTCTCGGCGACCATCGGGCGCACCACGGGGGCGTCCACGAAGTCCGAGAGCGTCTGCATCAGCAGGTTGTTGGAGGTCATGCCGCCGTCGACCTTGATCGCCGCGAGCTCGACGCCGGAGTCCTTCGTCATGGCGTCGGTGATCTCACGGGTCTGCCAGGCCGTGGCCTCCAGGACGGCGCGCGCGAGGTGCGCCTTGGTGACGTACCGGGTGAGGCCGGCGATCACACCGCGGGCGTCGGAGCGCCAGTACGGGGCGAACAGACCGGAGAAGGCCGGCACGAAGTAGGCGCCGCCGTTGTCCTCGACCGAGAGCGCGAGGGTCTCGATCTCGGCGGCGGTGGAGATCAGGCCCATCTGGTCGCGCATCCACTGCACCAGCGAACCGGTGACGGCGATCGATCCTTCGAGGGCGTAGACCGCCTTCTGGTCGCCGATGCGGTATCCGACCGTGGTCAGCAGGCCGTTGTAGGAGTTGACCGGCTTCTCACCGGTGTTCATCAGCAGGAAGGTGCCGGTGCCGTAGGTGGACTTGGCCTCGCCCTCCGCGAAACAGGTCTGGCCGAACAGGGCCGCCTGCTGGTCGCCGAGCGCGGAGGCGACGGGGATGCCGCCGAGCAGGTCGCCCAGCTTGCCGCCGGTGATCTCGCCGTACACCTCGGCGGAGGAGCGGATCTCCGGGAGCATCGCGAGCGGGACGCCGATGGACTCGGCGATCTTCTCGTCCCACTCCATGGTGTGCAGGTTCATCAGCATGGTGCGGGAGGCGTTGGTGACGTCGGTGACGTGCCGGCCGCCGTTCACACCGCCCGTCAGGTTCCAGATGACCCAGCTGTCCATGGTGCCGAAGAGGATGTCGCCCGCCTCGGCGCGCTCCCGCAGACCCTCGACGTTGTCGAGCAGCCAGCGGGCCTTGGGGCCGGCGAAGTACGAGGCCAGCGGCAGGCCGGTCTCGCGGCGGAAGCGGTCCTGGCCGACGTTGCGGCCCAGCTCCTTGCAGAGCGCGTCGGTGCGGGTGTCCTGCCAGACGATGGCGTTGTGGACGGGCTCACCGGTGTTCTTGTCCCACAGCAGCGTCGTCTCACGCTGGTTGGTGATGCCGATGGCCTTGATGTCGTCGCGGGTGATGCCGGCCTTCGCGATGGCGGAGGCGACGACCTCCTCGACGTTGGTCCAGATCTCGGTGGCGTTGTGCTCGACCCAGCCCGGCTTCGGGAAGATCTGCTCGTGCTCCTTCTGGTCGACGGAGACGATACGGCCGTCCCGGTCGAAGACGATGCAGCGCGAGGAGGTGGTGCCCTGGTCGATGGCGGCGATGAAGGGGCCGGCGGTGTGCGCGTCGGTCACGGTGTGCTCCTGGGTTTCCGTGGTGAGGGGCTGTCTGTACGGCGCTGCTGACTACGCGGTGTGGCTGGTGCTCTTAAGCAAAAGCGACGTTGTAGATACCCGCAGCGATCGCGCCGCCGATCAGCGGACCGACCACCGGGATCCAGGCGTAGCTCCAGTCGGAGCCGCCCTTGTTGGGCAGGGGCAGGAGGGCGTGCACGATGCGCGGACCGAGGTCACGGGCCGGGTTGATCGCGTAACCGGTCGGGCCACCGAGGGACAGACCGATCGAGACGACCACCAGCGCGGTGATCAGTGCGCCCAGGTTGCCGAGGCCGTTGCCCTTGTCGTTCAGGCCCTGCGTGAGCACGGCGAGGACGAGCACGATGGTGCCGATGATCTCCGTGGCGAGGTTCTGCCAGACGACCCGGACCTCCGGGCCGGTGGAGAAGACGCCCAGGACCGGGCCGGCGCCCTGTTCCCGCGCCTCGACCGACTTGGCGGCCGTGGTCTTTGCCGCCGGCTCGCCGACGATCTCCTTGTCGGTGAGGTGCGCGTGGAACTGGCCGTAGTAGGCGACCCAGACCAGGGTGGCGCCGATGGCGGCACCGAGCAGCTGCCCGGCCCAGTAGACCGGAACGTTGCTCCAGTCGTCGTCCTTGATCGCGAGTGCGAGGGTGACCGCCGGGTTGAGGTGGGCGCCCGAGAGGGGCGCCGAGGTGTAGACAGCCGTCAGAACGGCGAAACCCCACCCGAAGGTGATGGCGAGCCAGCCGGCGTTACGGGCCTTGGAGGCCTTCAGCGTGACGGCGGCGCAGACGCCACCGCCGAGCAGGATGAGTATGGCGGTACCGATGGTCTCGCCGATGAAGATGTCGGAGCTGGACACCCGCGACTCCTTTGTCCTTCGTCCAGGGAAGCCGAACCCCGGGTCCCGCCGGGGGTTCGAGCGCCCTCGGGGGTGAGAGCGATGCCGGCCTTTGGCGTTGTCACACTCTAGCGCGTATTGCCGTTAGGTGTTCGACAATGTCGACCGGTGGACGGGAGTCTTGCCGTGGCGTTACGTGCGCGTCAAGAGTGTTGTTGTCGAAAGTGCGATCGTTATTGATCGACGCAAGTTGTTGATCTTCGCGTCGGTGCGCACGCTCTCGCACTCTTTGACCGCTTCCTGCGGTTATCGTGCGGTTCTCCGGCGGTGGTCGAGCGTACGACAAAGGCCGGAACGTCATGTGACGTCCCGGCCCGCTCTTACGTACTTCTCAGAAGCGCCCGGCGCCCAGGTCGCGCGAGACCGCGCGGGCGCAGTCCCGTACCGCCGCGATCAGCTCGGGGCGCACCTCGCCGTCCCGGCCCAGCCGCTCCACCGCACCGGTGATGCCGACCGCGCCCACGGGCATGCGCCGCCGGTCGTGGATGGGCGCGGCGATGGAGGCGACGCCCTCCCAGGTCTCCTCGACGTCGGCCGCGTAGCCCCGCGCCCGGGTCAGGTCGAGGACCCGCTCGAAGGCCTCCGGTTCGCACACCGTGCGGTCCGTGAACGGCTTGCGCTCGGCCTCCAGGACCTCGCTGTGCGCGACCGGGTCGTAGGCCGACAGCACCTTGCCCAGGGCCGTGGAGTGCAGCGGCTGCATCGCCCCGATCTCCAGCACCTGCCGGCTGTCGTCGGGACGGAAGACGTGGTGCACGATCAGCACGCCCTGCTGGTGCAGGACCCCCAGGTGGACGCTCTCACCGCTGGACCGGGCCAGGTCGTCCGTCCATACGAGCGCACGCGCGCGTAGCTCGTGCACGTCCAGGTAGGTGGTGCCCAGGCGCAGCAGCTCCGCGCCCAGCTGATACCGCCCGGAGGCGTCGTCCTGCTCGACGAAGCCCTCCTGCTGGAGGGTGCGCAGGATGCCGTGGGCGGTGGCCTTGGCCAGGCCGGTGGACGAGGCGATGTCCGACAGGCCCAGTCGCCGCTCGCCACCGGCGAGCAGCCGCAGCATCGCGGCCGCACGTTCGACCGACTGGATGTTCCGTGCCATCGCCGTCCTGCCTCCGTCCCCTGGACCGTCCACGCACGGCATCTACTGCCGCCGTTCGGCAATGTCGAACACTACCGGTCGATGCCGACCTCTCGCTAATGTTCGGTCGATACGTGTTACGCCATTCGCCTCCACGGAGTGACGCGGCCGTCGCACGCTCGTGCCCCGCTCGTGCTCCGGTCGTGCCCGGCTCGTGGCCGTCCTGTGAAAGGCCGCCGCGCCCGTCCGTCCCGTGGACGCCCCTGACCATAAGGCCTCCGTCCCGGCTACCCTGACGGCGTGCGCTCGTCTCGGGAAGCCTTTCTGCCCGCATCCTGAGGTGACGCAAAGCCGACAGCCGTCGCATCTGAGGGAGCCCTTTCATGGCCTCTGTGCCGCCGACCCCTTCCGCCGACAGCCGGACCCGTGTGTCCGCGCTCCGAGAGGCGCTGGCCACCCGTGTGGTGGTGGCCGACGGAGCCATGGGCACCATGCTCCAGGCCCAGGAGCCCACCCTCGAGGACTTCGAGCAGCTCGAGGGCTGCAACGAGATCCTCAACGTCACCCGGCCGGACATCGTCCGCTCCGTGCACGAGGAGTACTTCGACGCGGGCGTGGACTGCGTCGAGACCAACACGTTCGGCGCAAACCACTCGGCCATGGCCGAGTACGACATCTCCGAGCGGGTGTTCGAACTGTCCGAGGCGGGCGCCCGTATCGCCCGTGAGACCGCCGACGCCTTCGCCGGACGCGACGGACGCACGCGCTGGGTGCTGGGCTCGATCGGCCCGGGCACCAAGCTGCCCACCCTCGGCCACATCGCCTACGGCACCCTGCGCGACGGCTTCCAGGCCAACGCGGAGGGCCTGCTGGCCGGCGGTGCGGACGCCCTGATCGTGGAGACCACGCAGGACCTGCTCCAGACCAAGTCCTCCATCCTCGGCGCCCGGCGCGCCATGGAGGCGACCGGCGTCGAGGTGCCCCTGCTGGTCTCGATGGCGTTCGAGACGACCGGCACCATGCTGCTCGGCTCGGAGATCGGCGCGGCCCTGACCGCCCTCGAGCCCCTCGGCATCGACATGATCGGCCTGAACTGCTCGACGGGCCCGGCCGAGATGAGCGAGCACCTGCGCTACCTCGCCCGCCACTCCCGCACCCCGCTGCTGTGCATGCCCAACGCCGGTCTGCCGATCCTCACCAAGGACGGCGCCCACTTCCCGCTCGACGCCGAGGGCCTGGCCGACGCCCAGGACACCTTCGTACGCGACTACGGGCTGAACCTGGTCGGCGGCTGCTGCGGCACGACGCCGGAGCACCTGCGGCAGCTCGTGGAGCGGGTCCGGGGGGCCTCGCCCGCCGAGCGGCAGCCGCAGCCCGAGCCCGGCGCCGCCTCGCTCTACCAGAGCGTGGCGTTCCGTCAGGACACCGCGTACATGGCGATCGGTGAGCGCACGAACGCCAACGGTTCGAAGAAGTTCCGTGAGGCGATGCTGGAGGGCCGCTGGGACGACTGTGTGGAGATGGCCCGGGACCAGATCCGTGAGGGCGCGCACATGCTGGACCTGTGTGTCGACTACGTGGGCCGTGACGGTGTGGCCGACATGGACGAGCTGGCCGGCCGCTTCGCCACCGCCTCCACGCTGCCGATCGTCCTGGACTCCACGGAGGTCCCCGTCATCCGGGCGGGCCTGGAGCGGCTCGGCGGCCGCGCGGTCATCAACTCCGTGAACTACGAGGACGGCGACGGTCCCGAGTCCCGTTTCGCCAAGGTGACCGCGCTGGCCCGGGAGCACGGCGCCGCGCTGATCGCGCTGACCATCGACGAGGAGGGTCAGGCCCGGACCGTCGAGACGAAGGTCGCGATCGCCGAGCGGCTCATCGAGGACCTGACGACGAACTGGGGCATCCAGGAGTCGGACATCCTCATCGACACCCTGACCTTCACCATCTGCACCGGCCAGGAGGAGTCCCGGGGGGACGGTATCGCGACGATCGGGGCGATCCGCGAGCTCAAGCGCCGCCGCCCGGACGTGCAGACCACGCTGGGCCTGTCGAACATCTCCTTCGGCCTGAACCCGGCCGCGCGGATCCTGCTCAACTCGGTCTTCCTCGACGAGTGTGTGAAGGCGGGCCTGGACTCGGCGATCGTCCACGCGTCGAAGATCCTGCCCATCGCCCGCTTCAGCGAGGAGGAGGTGCAGACCGCCCTCGACCTGATCCACGACCGCCGCGCCGAGGGCTACGACCCGCTGCAGAAGCTGATGGCGCTGTTCGAGGGCGCCACCACCAAGTCCCTGAAGGCGGGCAAGGCCGAGGAACTGGCCGCGCTGCCGCTGGACGAGCGTCTCAAGCGGCGGATCATCGACGGCGAGAAGAACGGCCTGGACACCGACCTCGCCGAGGCCCTCCAGACCCGCCCCGCCCTCGACATCGTCAACGAGACGCTGCTGGACGGCATGAAGGTGGTCGGTGAACTGTTCGGTTCCGGCCAGATGCAGTTGCCGTTCGTGCTGCAGTCCGCCGAGGTCATGAAGACCGCCGTCGCCTACCTCGAACCGCACATGGAGAAGTCGGACGCCGAGGGCAAGGGCACCATCGTGCTGGCCACCGTGCGCGGCGACGTCCACGACATCGGCAAGAACCTCGTCGACATCATCCTGTCCAACAACGGCTACAACGTCGTCAACCTCGGCATCAAGCAGCCGGTCTCCGCGATCCTGGAGGCCGCCGAGGAGCACCGGGCCGATGTCATCGGCATGTCGGGCCTGCTGGTCAAGTCCACGGTGATCATGAAGGAGAACCTGGAGGAGCTGAACCAGCGCAAGATGGCCGCCGACTACCCGGTCATCCTCGGCGGCGCCGCCCTGACCAGGGCCTACGTCGAACAGGACCTGCACGAGATCTACCAGGGCGAGGTCCGCTACGCCCGTGACGCCTTCGAGGGCCTGCGTCTGATGGACGCCCTCATCGGCGTCAAGCGGGGCGTGCCCGGCGCGAAGCTGCCGGAGCTGAAGCAGCGCCGGGTCCGCCCGAGCGCCGCCGCCGTCGAGACCGAGGAACGTCCGGAGGAGGGCCACGTCCGTTCCGACGTCTCCATCGACAACCCCGTCCCGAAGCCGCCGTTCGAGGGCACCCGCGTCATCAAGGGCATCCAGCTCAAGGAGTACGCCTCCTGGCTCGACGAAGGCGCCCTCTTCAAGGGCCAGTGGGGCCTGAAGCAGGCCCGCGCCGGCGACGGACCGAGCTACGAGGAACTCGTCGAGACCGAGGGCCGGCCCCGGCTGCGCGGCCTGCTGGACAAGCTCCAGACCGACAACCTCCTCGAGGCGGCCGTCGTCTACGGCTACTTCCCGTGTGTCTCCAAGGACGACGACCTGATCGTCCTGGACGAACAGGGCAACGAACGCACCCGCTTCACCTTCCCCCGCCAGCGCCGCGGCCGCCGCCTGTGCCTGGCCGACTTCTTCCGCCCGGAGGAGTCGGGGGAGACGGACGTCGTCGGCTTCCAGGTCGTCACCGTCGGCTCCCGCATCGGCGAGGAGACCGCCAGGCTGTTCGAGTCGAACTCCTACCGCGACTACCTCGAACTGCACGGCCTGTCCGTGCAGCTGGCCGAAGCCCTCGCCGAGTACTGGCACGCACGCGTGCGTTCCGAACTCGGCTTCGCCGGCGAGGACCCGGCCGACGTCGAGGACATGTTCGCCCTGAAGTACCGCGGCGCCCGCTTCTCCCTCGGCTACGGCGCCTGCCCCGACCTGGAGGACCGCGCCAAGATCGCCGAGCTGCTCCAGCCCGAGCGGATCGGCGTCCACCTGTCGGAGGAGTTCCAGCTCCACCCCGAGCAGTCCACGGACGCCATCGTGATCCACCACCCCGAGGCGAAGTACTTCAACGCTCGGTGACACGGGCGTGCCACCGAGCACACTGATCGGATAAGTCGTACACTGGTCGGTCCACCGAAGGCCGGTTCCCCACAGCGGGAACCGGCCTGCTCGTCCCTCAAGGAGGTATGTGGATGACCAGTACGGTTCCCGCGCCAGTAACCCGTACGGCCGAGGGCTCCGCCCTGCAGGCCGTGCTGCTCGACATGGACGGCACCCTGGTGGACACCGAGGGTTTCTGGTGGGACGTCGAGGTCGAGATCTTCGCCGGCCTGGGCCACACCCTCGACGACTCCTGGCGCCATGTCGTGGTCGGCGGCCCGATGAGCCGCAGCGCCGGGTTCCTGATCGAGGCGACCGGGGCCGACGTCGACCTCGCCGCGCTCACCGTCCTGCTCAACGAGGGGTTCGAGGACCGCATCACCCGCGCCCTGCCCCTGATGCCGGGCGCCGCCCGGCTCCTGGCCGAGCTGGCCGAGCACGAGGTGCCCACGGCCCTCGTCTCCGCCTCCCACCGGCGCATCATCGACCGCGTCCTGACCTCGCTCGGCGCCGACAACTTCCGCCTGAGCGTGGCCGGCGACGAGGTCCCGCGGACCAAGCCGTACCCCGACCCCTACCTGTTCGCGGCCGCCGGACTCGGCGTGGACCCCGCCCGATGCGCCGTCATCGAGGACACCGCGACCGGGGTCGCCTCGGCCGAGGCGGCGGGCTGTCACGTGGTCGCGGTGCCCTCCGTGGCACCGATCGCGCCGTCCCGCGGACGCACCGTCGTCCCCTCGCTGGAACAGGTCGACCTGGCATTTCTGCGGGACCTGATGCCGCTCCGATGATCGGCACCGCGATCATTGGTGATCGGCCGATGACGGAAATGCGATAGGCGTTCACCCAGCGTGCACCGCCGATAACAAGGAATTCGGCGGGTGTACGCGCGGTGGAATTCCGATCTTCGGCGGGGCCCCGGCGGCGGCCGAATTCCACCCTGTCCGAACCCCGTACGGCGTGTGACGTTCCCCACCCGTCCGGGGGTCGACAGTTGACTCTCCGTGTGTATTACGCCTTGGCGGGGAGGGCTCGGGCGCGTCCTTGTGTCCCGATTGATGGGTGGCTGTACGAATCATTCCACTGATCATTGTTCAGTGCGTCCGCGTCCGGTTTCACAGCGTGATGGAGTTTCAACTCCGGTGGCCGCGAACCCTCGTGCTGGTGCGGACTAATCTCATCGCGAGAACCTCGCCCTAACCCCGTGATCCGCCGCGACACCCCTGCATGCCGGGTACACGGACTCGACAGCTCTGGAGAAACTCGAGCATGAACCGCAAGACTTTGGTGCTGCCGGCCGTGGTAAGTCTGCTCGCGCCCGTACTCGCCGCCTGCGGCGGGTCCGACAGCGGAAGCGGCAGTGGGGACGCCATCGTCATGGGCACCACCGACCGGTTCACCGTCACCAAGGACGCCCCGGCGCCGCTCGACCCGGCGTACTCCTACGACGTCGGCACCTGGAACATCCTGCGCCAGACCGTGCAGACCCTGATGATCCAGCCCAAGGGCGAGGGCGAACCCGTCCCGGAGGCGGCCCAGAGCTGCGGCTTCACCGACACCGGCAACGAGCGCTACGCCTGCAAGCTGCGCAGCGGCCTCAAGTTCGCGAACGGCGACGCGGTCACCGCCGACGACGTCAAGTTCTCCATCGAGCGCGCCCGCACCATCAAGGCCGACTCCGGTGTGTTCGCCCTGCTGTCCACGATCGACACCATCGAGACGCAGGGTGACAACGAAGTCATCTTCCACCTCAAGACCGCCGACGCCACTTTCCCCTTCAAGTTGTCGACTCCGGTCGCCGGCATCGTCAACCCCGACGACTACGAGAAGGACAAGCTGCGCGACGGCTTCTCGATCGACGGGTCCGGCCCCTACACCCTCAAGGCCGAGACCGACGGCGACGAGATGAAGAAGGCCGTGTTCACCAAGAACCCCAACTACAAGGGGACGCTGAGTGTGAACAACGACCAGGTCGACATGGTCTCGTACGAGAACGCCGACGACATGGGCACCGCCCTCGAAAAGGGCGACATCGACCTGATGACCCGCACCATGTCGCCCGAGCAGATCCAGAAGCTCTCCGAGGCCTCCGCGACCGGGGACATAAGCCTCGTCGAACTGAACGGCCTCGAGATCCGCTACCTGGCCTTCGACACCACCGACCCGGCGGTCAAGTCCAAGGCCGTGCGCCAGGCGATGGCCCAGATCATCAACCGCAGCGCGCTCGTCTCCGAGGTGTACGGCTCCCAGGCCGAGCCCCTCTACTCGCTGGTCCCGGCCACGCTCACCGCGCACTCCAACTCGTTCTTCAACACCTACGGCGACCCGAGCGTCGCCAAGGCCAAGGCCCTGTTGGAAGACTCGGACATCAGCACCCCGGTGAAGCTGACGCTGAACTACACGACCGACCACTACGGCCCGGCCACCAAGCAGGAGTTCGAGGTGCTGCAGAAGCAGCTCAACGACAGCGGCCTGTTCGACGTCAGCATCAAGGGCACCGCCTGGGACGCGTTCGTCCCGGCCGAGCGCAAGGGCGAGTACGCGGTCTACGGCATGGGCTGGTTCCCCGACTTCCCCGACGCCGACAACTTCGTCGCCCCGTTCCTCGACAAGGACAACTTCCTCAAGTCCCCGTACTCCAACGCGGACATCATCGACAACCTGATCCCGGCCTCCCGCCGCGAGGCCGACCGCCTCAGCGCCGCCAAGAACCTGACCGAGATCCAGGACATCGTCGCCAAGGACGTCCCGGTCCTGCCGCTGTGGCAGGGCAAGCAGTACGTGGCCGCGAACAACGACGTCACCGGCACCGCCTACGTGCTGAACTCCTCCGCGACCCTTCAGCTGTGGGAGCTCGGCCACGGCGTGAGCAACTGACGCACCCCCTCCGGGGCCCGGGACGGCGGCCCCGGTGTGCAGAGAAACGACGACAAGGCTTTTTGTGAACATGCGTAACCAGTGGCCAGTCCTGCCGATCGTGGCGGGACTGGCCTCCGGCCTGTTGACCGGCTGTGGCACCCAGAGCGGGGGATCCGGGGGCGACTCCTCCTCCGTGGTCCTGGGAATGTCCGACGACGTTCTGGCCACCGACCCCGCCTCCGGCTACGACCCGGGCTCCTGGCTGTTGTTCAACAACGTCTTCCAGTCACTGCTCAGCTTCCCCAAGGGCGGCACCGAACCCGAACCGGACGCGGCCCGGGAATGCTCCTTCACGGACACGCGGACCCAGGTCTACACGTGCACGCTGAAGGACGGCCTGAAGTTCAGCAACGGCGACGCGCTCACCTCCGAGGACGTCAAGTTCTCCTTCGACCGCATGCTGAAGATCGACGACGCCGCCGGCCCGGCCATCATGTTCCCCATGCTCGACAAGGTCGAGACACCCGACGCCAAGACGGTCGTCTTCCGGCTCAAGGTCCCCGACGCCACCTTCCCCAGCAAGATCGCCTCGGGCGCCGGCTCCATCGTCGACCACGAGGAGTACGAGGCCGACAGCCTGCGCGAGGACGGTGCCGCCGTCGGCTCGGGCCCCTACAAGCTGGACTCCTTCGGCGACGACGAGGCCGTCTTCTCGGTCAACGACAACTACCGGGGCAGCGCCGGCGAGGCCGACAACACCGGCGTCACCCTGAAGTTCTTCGGCGGCGACCAGCAGGCCCTGAAGCAGGCCCTGCTCGGGAACGAGATCGACATCGCCTACCGGGGCCTCACCGCCGCCGATGTCTCCGACATCCAGCAGAGCACGGCCGACGGGGGCGCCGAGGTCGTCGAGGGCAGCAGCGCCGAGGTCCAGCACCTGGTCTTCAACATGGACGACCCGGTCGCCGGAAAGCTCGGCGTCCGCCAGGCCATCGCCCACCTGATCGACCGCGAGTCCCTGATCAAGGACGTCTACGAGGGGACCGCCGACCCCCTCTACTCGATCATCCCGGCCGGTATCGCGGGCCACAACACCGCCTTCTTCGACCGCTACGGTGCCCGCCCCTCCCGGGCCGCGGCCGCCGCCGCGCTCGCCGACGAGGACATCACCGACAAGGTGAAGCTCACCCTCTGGTCGACCCCGACCCGCTACGGCCCGGCCACCGACCAGGAACTGAAGGCGATCGCGGCCCAGCTGAACGCCAGCGGCCTGTTCGACGCCGACGTCCGCTCCGTCGCCTACGGCCAGTACGAGAAGGACGTCGCCGCCGGCAAGTACGGCGTCTACGTCAAGGGCTGGGTGCCCGACTACCCGGACGCCGACAACTTCACCTCGCCCTTCTTCGGCAAGGGCAACGTGCTGAGCAACAACTACGCCAACACCGCCATCACCGGCACGCTCATCCCGCGCACCGCCGCGCAGAGCGACCGCACCGCGACCGACACGGACTACGCCGAGCTCCAGGACATCGTCGCCGAGCAAGTGCCCGTGCTGCCCCTGTGGCAGGCCAAGCAGTACGCGGTCGTCGGCGAGAACGTCTACGGCCTGGAGAACTGCCTGGACGCCTCCACGGTGTTCCGCTTCTGGGAACTCAGCAAGAGCTGACGACCCGACAGTCATATGCAGGAAGGCGCCCCCCGGCCGGGGGGCGCCTTCCTGCATATGACTGTTCGTCCGGCGCTACTGCGCGCCGGGACGCACCAGACCGCTCTCGTACGCGTACACCGCGGCCTGCACCCGGTCGCGCAACCCCAGTTTGTTCAGCACGTGACCCACGTGCGTCTTCACGGTGGTCTCGCTGACGAAGAGGTCGGCCGCGATCTCGGCGTTCGACAGCCCGCGCGCCACCAGCTTCAGCACCTCCACCTCACGGTCGGTGAGCGTGTGCAGCGTGTCCGGCACCGGCTCGTCGCCGGAGGGCAGATGCGTGGCGTACTTGTCGAGCAGCCGACGCGTGATGCTCGGCGCCAGCATGGCCTCACCCGAGGCCACCACCCGGATCGCCTGGACCAGTTCATTGGCGGGCGCGTCCTTCAGCAGGAACCCGCTCGCCCCGGCGCGCAGCGCCTCCACCACGTACTCGTCGAGGTCGAAGGTGGTCAGCACCAGCACCTTCGCCGGCCCGTCCCGCCCCGGCCCGGTGATCTGCCGGGTCGCCTCCACCCCGTCCATCCGCGGCATGCGGATGTCCATCAGCACCACATCGGGCTGCAACGCCCGCACCTGGTCGAGAGCCTGGAGGCCGTCTCCGGCCTCGCCGACGACCGCGAGATCCTGCTCGGCCTCCAGGATCATCCGGAAGCCGGTACGCAGCAGCGGCTGGTCATCGACCAGTAGGACGCGGATGGCCACGTATGTCTCCTTCTTTAGCCCGGCCCCATTCTGCCCTGCGCCCCGCCCTCGGACTCCGCCGCCCTCACCGGCAGCGTCACGGGAAGCGGATACGGCGGGGGAGTGCCGCCGAACTCCGGGCAGTGCGCCTGGTGGTCGCACCAGCCGCACAGCTTGGTCGGCCGGGGCCGCCACTCACCCGTCTGTGTCGCCAGCCGGATGGCCTCCCACAGCGCGAGCAACTTGCGTTCCACCCGCTCCAGATCGGCCAGGACCGGGTCGTACGTCAGCACGTCACCACTGCCCAGGTACACGAGTTGAAGCCGCCGCGGCACGACGTTCTTCAGCCGCCACACGACCAGGGCGTAGAACTTCATCTGGAACAGCGCGCCCTCGGCGTACTCCGCCCGCGGCGCCTTGCCGGTCTTGTAGTCGACGATCCGCACCTCGCCGGTGGGTGCGACATCGACCCGGTCGATGATCCCGCGCAGCCGCAGCCCCGAGTCCAGCTCCGCCTCGACGAACAGCTCCCGCTCGGCGGGCTCCAGCCGTGTCGGATCCTCCAGCGTGAACCAGCGCTCGACCAGCCGCTCCGCCTCCACCAGCCAGCCGGCCAGCCGCTCGCCCTCCGGATCGTCGGCGAACAGCTCCACGACCTCCGGCCGGGTCTCCCGCAGCCGGTCCCACTGGCCCGGGATCAGCGCCTTGGCCCGCGGCGCGGTCCGCTCGGCCGCCGGCGCGTCGAACAGCCGCTCGAGGACCGCGTGCACCAGCGTGCCCTTCGTGGCCGCCGGGCTGGGCTTCTCCGGCAGCCGGTCGATCACCCGGAACCGGTACAGCAGCGGGCACTGCATGAAGTCACCGGCCCGCGAGGGCGAGAGCGAGGCGGGCGCTATGGCGGCGACGGTCGGTGTCACCGCCTCCGGCACGACCGTCTCCTGGACGACCGCCTCCTGGACGACCGGTCCGGGGACGACCGTCTCCGGGGCGCTCGCCTCCGTGTGTGCCGAATCCTCCACGACACCGCCGTCGCCCACCCGGGCGACGCCCTCGCTGCTGCTCTCCATGCCTCCAGACCTTACGGCCCACCACTGACAGTCACCCAGCCCGTGCACCCGGCTCGTCCCGAACACCGGCGACGAGCGGGGAAACGCGGGGGGTGCCGGGGCGGAACACGTCACGACCGCCGCATACCATCGGTCCGAGACCCTTCCGCCCTGTACGAGCGGGAGACGCTTCGACGAGGGGACACCGTGGTGGAAAGCGGCGGGACCGGGCGACCGCGGCCGGACAACGAACAGTCGGCCGAGCACCCCGCGACACCTGCGTCCCCGGCCACCGACCTCGCGCAGACCCCTGACCCCGGCACCCCCGACGCGGAACCCGCGCCGCCCACGTCCGAGGCACCGGAGCCGAGCGAGGCCGCGCCCGCCGAAGCCACGGCCGACCCGGGAGAGGCTCCACAGGAGCCCCCGGCAGCCGGCGACCGTCACCACACGGCCGGAGCGCACGGGGACAGCAAGAGCGAAACCGGGACCGGGACCGAGAGCGGGACCGAGACCGGAACCGAGAGCGGAACAGGAACCCATACAGGGGCCGAGACCGGAACAGGAACCGGTCCCGGGACAGGGGCCGAGACCGGACTCGAGGCCGGGGCCAGGACCGAGGCCGGGACCGAGACCAGGACCCGCACCGGGGCCGAGGCCGGGGCCGGGCAAACGGCGCCTCTCGCCCCCGCCCCCGTTCCGACCCTCCCCAAGGGCCCTCCGCCCCAGCGCCCCCCGGAGCAGCCGCGCGGCGGCCTCCTCATGGGCCGCCCCTTCGGCGTCCCCGTCTACGTCGCGCCCAGCTGGTTCCTCGTCGCCGCCCTCATCACGTGGGTGTTCGGCAACCAGCTCGACCGCGTACTCCCCGAACTCGGCGCCCTCCGCTACCTCGTCTCCCTCTTCTTCGCGGTCGCCTTCTACGCCTCCGTGCTCATCCACGAACTCGCCCACACCATCGCGGCCCTCCGCTTCAAGCTCCCGGTCCGCCGCATCCAGCTCCAGTTCTTCGGCGGCGTCTCCGAGATCGAGAAGGAGGCCGAGACCCCCGGCCGGGAGTTCTGGCTCGCCTTCGTCGGCCCGCTGCTCTCCCTGGTCCTCGCCGGCGTGTTCTACCTCGCCATGCAACCCGTGGAGCCCGGCACCGTCCCGGGCGTCCTGCTGGCCGGGCTGATGATCTCCAACCTCATCGTGGCGATCTTCAACCTGCTGCCCGGTCTCCCGCTCGACGGCGGCCGCATGCTCCGCGCCGTCGTCTGGAAGCTCACCGGCAAGCCCATGAACGGCACCATCGCCGCCGCCTGGGTCGGCCGCGCCCTCGCCGTCTCCGTCCTCATCGGCCTTCCCCTGCTCACCCAGTCCGGCGCCCTCGGCTCCAGCGCCGAGGACAGCGTCGGCATGGACACCGTCACCGACGCCCTCCTCGCGGCCATCCTCGCCGCGATCATCTGGACCGGCGCCGGCAACAGCCTGCGCATGGCCCGCCTGCGCGAACACCTTCCCGAGCTGCGCGCCCGCACCCTCACCCGGCGGGCCGTCCCCGTCGAGACCCACACCCCCCTTTCCGAGGCCCTGCGCCGCGCCAACGACGCGGGCGCCCGCGCTCTCGTCGTCGTCGACGCCCACGGCGAACCTCTCTCCCTCGTCCGTGAGGCCGCCATCGTCGGGGTGCCCGAGCACCGCCGCCCCTGGGTCGCCGTCAGCGGCCTCGCCCAGGACCTCACCGACGGCATGCGCGTCTCCGCCGAGCTGGCCGGCGAGGACCTCCTCGACGTCCTGCGCGCGACCCCCGCCACCGAGTACCTCGTGGTCGAGGAGACCGGCGAGATCTTCGGCGTCCTGTCCGCCGCCGACGTCGAGCGCGCCTTCGTCAAGGCCATGGCCAGGCCCTCCTAGCCGGGCCGTCCCCGTGGTCGGCGGCCCCGGCAAACCCCGGTAGGCTGTTCACATGTCCGAACCGACCGGTGCCGCCCGCAGGCGCGGGCCCTTCAAGGTCGGGGACCAGGTTCAGCTGACCGACCCCAAGGGCCGCCACTACACGTTCACGCTCGAGGCCGGGAAGAACTTCCACACCCACAAGGGTTCCTTCCCGCACGACGAACTGATCGGTGCTCCCGAGGGCAGCGTTGTCCGCACCACCGGGAACGTCGCCTACCTCGCGCTGCGCCCCCTGCTCCCCGACTACGTCCTGTCCATGCCCCGCGGGGCTGCCGTCGTCTACCCGAAGGACGCCGGGCAGATCCTCGCCTTCGCCGACATCTTCCCCGGCGCCCGCGTCGTCGAAGCCGGCGTCGGCTCCGGCTCGCTCAGCAGCTTCCTGCTGCGCGCCATCGGCGACCAGGGCATGCTGCACAGCTACGAGCGCCGCGAGGACTTCGCCGAGATCGCCCAGCAGAACGTGGAGCGCTACTTCGGCGGCCCGCACCCCGCCTGGCAGCTCACCGTCGGCGACCTCCAGGACAACCTGTCCGACACCGAGGTCGACCGCGTCATCCTCGACATGCTCGCCCCCTGGGAGTGCCTGGAGGCCGTCTCCAAGGCGCTCGTGCCCGGCGGCATCCTGTGCTGCTACGTGGCCACGACCACCCAGCTCGCCCGCACCGTCGAGTCCATCCGCGAGATCGGCTCCTTCAACGAGCCGACCTCCTGGGAGTCGATGATCCGCAACTGGCACGTGGAGGGCCTGGCGGTCCGCCCGGACCACCGGATGATCGGCCACACCGGCTTCCTGCTCACCGCCCGGCGCCTCGCCGACGGCGTCGAGCCGCCGATGCGCCGCCGCCGCCCGGCCAAGGGTGCCTACGGCGAGGACTACACCGGTCCCAATGCCGACGGAGGCAGCGGCCGCTGACGCCGCCCCAGCACAGCGTTCAACGACAGGGCGCCGTGGCGGAGTTCCCGGACCACCCGGAACTCAGCCACGGCGCCCTGTCGTTGGCGTCGACCGGACCCCGGTCCGGCACCCGTCGACACGGCTCGGCACCGAGGGGCGACGCGGCCGATATCCACGTCCGACATCCCGTACCCCGCCGTTCCCCCACCCTGTGACGTGTGGCACGATGCTGGCCAATCCCCCAGCCCCACCGGCACAGCCATCACAGGAGACACTGCCAGTGCAGCAATCCGCCCTCCCGGAACTGGCACACACCCACACCCGGCCGATCCACTGGGTCGCGACCGCCGCCGCGCTCGCCGGCGTCGTCGCCCTCTCCTCACTTCTGCAGCCCAAACCCGCGACAGCCGCCCAGGCCTCGGGCCCGGAAGCCAGGCCCGCCCCGGTCACCACCGCGGCCCCCGCCACCACCGGTGTCGACTTCCCCCTCGAATGCGGCCCCGTGCAGGCCCTCGTGGTCAAGAAGGCCAGCGGCGACCTCGACGGCGACGGCGCCCCGGAGACCGTTGCCGTGGTGCACTGCGACGCCCCGATGGGAACCCCGCCCGACGGCGTCTACGTCCTCACCCAGGGCGCGGACAGCACGCACGCGCGCGTGGTCGCGACCCTCGTCGACCCGAAGGCCCGCAACACCGTCACGAGCCTCTCCGTCACCGACGGAGCCGTCCTCGCCACGCTCCTCGGCTACTCCACGGCCGACGTACCCAGTTGCTGCCCCGACGTGAAGGACAGCGCCAAGTGGCAGTGGAAGGACGACAGGTTCATCCGCTCGACACCCGTGGGCGCCCACAGCGTCTGATCCGGGCCATCGCCCTGTGAGAAATCAGACAGGCGTCACCATGCGCGGCCGTCACGTCACTCCGCGTCCGGACCGTAGATCTCGACACTGTCCGAAACGCGTCGCACATGAATGCAGTCGCCCGGACACTCCCGCGCCGAGTCCACCACGTCCGTCAACAGCGGCAACGGCACCGGGGTCGTGGCCCCCTTGGCCTGGAGCAGCTCGTCGTCGGCGCCCTTGACATAGGCCAGGCCGTCGATGTCCAGCTCGAACACCTCGGGCGCGTACTGGGCGCAGATCCCGTCGCCGGTACAGAGATCCTGGTCGATCCAGACCTCCAGGTCCTCGCTGCCGACACCGGCCTCCTGCTGCACGCCCATATCTCCTGCCGTTTACTGTCGAGCCGCAAGGGAACCATGCAGGCTCTGACGGGTGTTGAACACTTCGACCCTACCCTCGGCGGCTTCCGGACCGTGTTCGGTGGGTATTCCCCTGGCGTGAGGGAGAGCGCAAGGGTGAAGATCGGACACACCCCGACAGTCTTTGTGATCTAGGGGTTTCAATCGACACCCACCCAGGTAGGGTCTGGAAGCGTCCAGCTCCCCTTGGAGGAGGTGAGGACCGTGGCAGCCCACGACGACGACATGAACCGCGGCATCCGCCCGGGACGAGGGTCCGACGACCCGTCCGGGCAGATTGCCTACCTTGAGCAGGAGATCGCCGTCCTGCGACGCAAGCTCGCCGACTCTCCGCGGCACACGAGGATTCTCGAAGAGCGGATCGTCGAGCTACAGACAAACCTGGCCGGCGTGTCCGCCCAGAACGAGCGACTCGCGAACACACTCCGTGAGGCCCGCGACCAGATCGTGGCCCTCAAGGAGGAAGTCGACCGGCTCGCCCAGCCGCCGGCCGGCTTCGGCGTCTTCCTCACGGCGAACGAGGACGGCACGGCCGACATCTTCACCGGGGGCCGCAAACTCCGGGTGAACGTCAGCCCCAGCGTCGAGCTCGAAGAGCTACGGCGCGGCCAGGAAGTGATGCTCAACGAAGCGCTCAACGTGGTCGAGGCCATGGAGTACGAGAGCGTCGGCGACATCGTCACCCTCAAGGAGATCCTCGAGGACGGCGTACGCGCCCTCGTGCAGGGGCACACCGACGAGGAACGAGTGGTCCGGCTCGCCGAGCCGCTCCTCGACGTCGTCATCCGCCCCGGCGACGCCCTCCTGCTCGAACCCCGCTCCGGCTACGTCTACGAGGTCGTTCCCAAGAGCGAGGTCGAGGAACTCGTCCTCGAAGAGGTTCCCGACATCGGCTACGAGCAGATCGGTGGCCTCGGCGGACAGATCGAGATGATCCGTGACGCCGTCGAGCTCCCGTACCTCTACCCCGACCTCTTCAAGGAGCACGAGCTGCGGCCGCCCAAGGGCGTCCTGCTCTACGGACCTCCCGGATGCGGTAAGACGCTCATCGCCAAGGCCGTCGCCAACTCGCTGGCCAAGAAGGTCGCCGAGGTCACCGGTCAGGCCACCGGCAAGAGCTTCTTCCTCAACATCAAGGGTCCCGAGCTCCTCAACAAGTACGTCGGTGAGACCGAGCGGCAGATCCGCCTCGTCTTCCAGCGTGCGAGGGAGAAGGCCTCCGAGGGCACCCCCGTCATCGTCTTCTTCGACGAGATGGAGTCCCTCTTCCGCACCCGAGGCTCCGGCGTCAGCTCGGACGTGGAGAACACCATCGTTCCGCAGCTTCTCGCGGAGATCGATGGTGTCGAGGGCCTGCAGAACGTGGTCGTCATCGGTGCCTCCAACCGTGAGGACATGATCGACCCCGCGATCCTGCGCCCCGGCCGCCTCGACGTGAAGATCAAGATCGAGCGTCCGGACGCCGAAGCGGCGAAGGACATCTTCCAGAAGTACCTCACCGAACGCCTTCCCCTGCACGCCGAGGACGTGGGCGAACACGGCGGCGACAGGACCACCACCGTCCAGAGCATGATCCAGACGGCCGTGGAACACATGTACGCCGAATCCGAGGAAAACCGCTTCCTGGAAGTCACCTACGCCAATGGCGACAAGGAAGTCCTCTACTTCAAGGACTTCAACTCCGGCGCGATGATCGAGAACATCGTCGGCCGTGCCAAGAAAATGGCCATCAAGGACTTCCTCGACCACAACCAGAAGGGCCTTCGGGTCTCCCACCTCCTCCAGGCGTGCGTGGACGAGTTCAAGGAGAACGAGGACCTGCCGAACACCACCAACCCCGACGACTGGGCCCGGATCTCCGGAAAGAAGGGCGAACGGATCGTTTACATCCGTACCCTGATCACCGGAAAGCAGGGCGCGGACACCGGGCGCTCCATCGACACGGTGGCGAACACCGGACAGTACCTGTAAGCACAGGGCGGCTGCGGGTGCCCACCACGGGTACCCGCAGCCGACTGCTTTCCGGGCCACGGCTGGAGCAAGGCAATGACGCAAATGATCTCCCCACCAGCGCGGAGGCGTTCTAGGCTCTTCCGTACCGCCGGGTCGCGCAGTGCGGGGACGGGCACCGCACACGCGCCGGAGCACCACCGGTATCTGAGCGGCGCCCACGACCGAGGGTGCCGCCGGGCAAGGAGGGCCGCATGACCGTACGGCGAGTAATGGGCATCGAGACGGAGTACGGCATCTCCGTCCCCGGCCACCCCAACGCCAATGCCATGCTCACCTCGTCCCAGATCGTCAACGCCTACGCGGCGGCGATGCACAGGGCCCGCCGGGCTCGCTGGGACTTCGAGGAGGAGAACCCGCTGCGGGACGCGCGTGGTTTCGACCTCGCCCGCGAGGTCGCCGACTCCAGCCAGCTCACCGACGAGGACATCGGCCTCGCCAACGTCATCCTCACCAACGGAGCACGCCTCTACGTCGACCACGCGCATCCCGAGTACAGCGCGCCCGAGGTCACCAATCCCCGCGACGCCGTCCTCTGGGACAAGGCCGGCGAGCGGATCATGGCCGAGGCGGCCGAGCGTGCCGCCGCGCTGCCCGGGGCGCAGCCCATCCACCTCTACAAGAACAACACCGACAACAAGGGCGCCTCCTACGGCACGCACGAGAACTACCTGATGAAGCGGGAGACCGCCTTCTCGGACATCGTTCGCCACCTGACGCCCTTCTTCGTCTCGCGCCAGGTGGTCACCGGCGCAGGCCGCGTGGGAATCGGCCAGGACGGCCACGAGCACGGCTTCCAGCTCAGTCAGCGCGCCGACTACTTCGAGGTCGAGGTCGGCCTGGAGACGACGCTGAAGCGCCCGATCATCAACACGCGCGACGAGCCGCACGCCGACGCGGAGAAGTACCGCCGCCTCCATGTGATCATCGGCGACGCGAACCTCTCCGAGATCTCGACCTATCTGAAGCTGGGCACGACGGCCCTGGTCCTGTCGATGATCGAGGACGGCTTCATCGCGGTGGACCTGGCGGTCGACCAGCCGGTCCGGACCCTGCACCAGGTCTCCCACGACCCGACCCTGAAGCGACTGGTCACTCTGCGCAGCGGTCGCACGCTCACCGCGGTCCAGTTGCAGATGGAGTACTTCGAGCTGTCGCGCAAGTACGTGGAGGAGCGGTACGGCTCGGACGCCGACGACCAGACGAAGGACGTCCTCGCACGCTGGGAGGACACCCTGAACCGCCTGGAGAACGACCCGATGAGCCTCGCCGGCGAACTGGACTGGGTCGCCAAGCGGGAGCTCATGGAGGGCTACCGGCGCCGTGACAGCCTCGACTGGGACGCCGCCCGCCTCCACCTCGTCGACCTCCAGTACGCCGACGTACGGGCCGACAAGGGCCTCTACAACCGTCTCGCGGCCCGTGGCCGCATGAAGCGCCTGCTGGACGAGACCGAGGTCGAGCGGGCGATCACGAAGCCCCCGGAGGACACCCGCGCGTACTTCCGCGGCCGCTGCCTGGAGCAGTACGCCGACGACGTCGCCGCCGCCTCCTGGGACTCGGTGATCTTCGATCTGCCGGGTCGGGACTCGCTCCAGCGCGTCCCAACCCTCGAACCACTTCGCGGAACGCGAAATCACGTCAAGGCGCTCCTGGACCGCTGCCGCACGGCAGAAGACCTGGTCAAGGTGCTCTCGGGCGGCTGAACGACCACCCGGACGCAACCTCCCCGACGGGGTGGAAACCCTCCCGTCAGGGAATCATCGAGGTGGCCCCCGTACGTTGTGGCAACTGCGGGGCCGATGTCGGACCCGGCTTGTAGGGTCTGATCATCACCGATCGGCAGGAATGCCGACCTGTCGACCATGTCGGGCGAAAGAGCGGGGTGAGGGTTATGGCGACCAAGGACACCGGCGGCGGCCAGCAGAAGGCGACGCGCTCCACGGAGGAGGTCGAGGAGCAGGCGCCCGAGGCGCAGGCTTCGGAGGACCTCAAGGAGCGCCAGGAGAAGCTGAGCGACGACGTGGACTCGGTTCTCGACGAGATCGACGATGTCCTCGAGGAGAACGCCGAGGACTTCGTTCGAAGTTTCGTTCAGAAGGGTGGCGAGTAGCCTTCGAATTGAAGGCCACGGGGGCTCTGGGCTTGGCAAGCGAAGAGACTGTGAAGGACTGCTCGCGGTGTAGGGAGTCGAAGCCACGGGCAGCCTTCGCCAGTAACAAGGCGGCCCGGGACGGGTTGCAGGCCTACTGCCGGGAGTGCTGGGCGGCATATCACCAGGCTCGTCAACTCGCGAAGGGCCGGAACGTGCGGCCGCGGGTGGAGACGCCCGACGGACACAAGTTCTGCCGCAGCTGTGAGGAGATCAAGCCGCACAGTGAGTGGCACCGGAACGCAACAGCGTCCGACGGCCTTGCGACCTGCTGCAAGGCATGCAAAGCAGTCAAGGGGCGTCGTGGACACCTGAAGCGCCAGTACGGCATGACGGAAGCCGAGCGTGACGCGATGGTGGCCGCCCAGATGGGTCTCTGCGTGATCTGCCTGAAAGCTCCTGCCGCGCATGTGGATCACTGCCACGAGACGGGTAGGGTCCGAGGCGTACTGTGTTTCAACTGCAATTCGGCCATCGGCAAGTTGGGAGACGATCCCGACGCTGTTCGTCGGGCAGCCGCTTACCTGGAAGGAACTCCATGGAAGCCAACACTCGTAGCACCGGGCGTCTACCGGCTGCCTTCCTGACGCCCGGGTCCTCGTCCTTCATGGACTTTCTCTCCGATCACCAGCCGGAGCTGCTGCCCGGCAAGCGGCAGCTGCCCCCGACGCAGGGTGTGATCGAGGCGCCGCACGGCACGACGATCGTCGCCGTGACGTTCCCCGGTGGTGTCGTGCTCGCCGGTGACCGTCGCGCCACGATGGGCAATGTCATCGCGCAGCGGGACATCGAGAAGGTCTTCCCGGCTGATGAGTACTCGGCCGTCGGAATCGCCGGTACCGCCGGTCTGGCCGTCGAGATGGTGAAGCTGTTCCAGCTGGAGCTGGAGCACTTCGAGAAGGTCGAAGGAGCGCAGCTCTCGCTCGAGGGCAAGGCGAACCGCCTGTCGACCATGATCCGTTCCAATCTGGGCATGGCCATGCAGGGTCTGGCGGTCGTGCCCCTCTTCGCCGGGTTCGACGTGGACCGGGACCGCGGCCGGATCTTCTCCTACGACGTCACGGGCGGCCGCTCCGAGGAGCACAACTACGCCGCCACCGGCTCCGGCTCGATCTTCGCGCGCGGGGCCATGAAGAAGCTCTTCCACAACAGCCTGACGGAGGACGAGGCCACGACTCTCGTGGTCCAGGCCCTCTACGACGCGGCGGACGACGACTCGGCGACCGGTGGTCCCGATGTCGCGCGCCGGATCTACCCCATCGTCACCGTGATCACCGAGGACGGCTTCCGCCGGCTCACCGACGAGGAGTCGTCGGAGATCGCCCGCTCGATCCTGGCTCGTCGCCTGGAGCAGCCGGACGGCCCGCGCGCCGCCCTGCTGTAGCGGCGGCCCCGTTCTCATCCCAGGTGATCCAGTGACTTCGACAGAAAGGGACGGATAACCGGTGTCGACGCCGTTCTATGTCTCACCCCAGCAGGCGATGGCCGACCGCGCCGAGTACGCCCGCAAGGGCATCGCGCGCGGCCGCAGCCTCGTTGTGATCCAGTACGCCGACGGCATCGTGTTCGTCGGTGAGAATCCGTCCCGCGCGCTGCACAAGTTCAGCGAGATCTACGACCGGATCGGCTTCGCGGCCGCCGGCAAGTACAACGAGTACGAGAACCTGCGGATCGGTGGCGTCCGGTACGCCGATCTCCGTGGCTACACCTATGACCGTGACGACGTCACCGCCCGCGGTCTGGCCAACGTGTACGCCCAGACGCTGGGCACGATCTTCTCCTCGGCGGGCGAGAAGCCCTACGAGGTGGAGCTGGTGGTGGCCGAGGTAGGCGCCACGCCGGACGGGGACCAGATCTACCGCCTGCCGCACGACGGCTCGATCGTGGACGAGCACGGTTCGGTGGCGGTCGGGGGCAACGCCGAGCAGATCAGCAGCTACCTGGATCAGCGTCACCGGGACGGCATGAATCTGTCCGAGGCGCTGAAGCTGGCCGTCCAGGCCCTGTCGCGTGACACCAACGGCACGGAGCGGGAGATTCCCGCCGAGCGCCTGGAGGTGGCCGTGCTGGACCGCACGCGGCCGCAGTCGCGCAAGTTCAAGCGGATCGTGGGCCGTCAGCTGGGCCGGTTGCTGGAGACGGACGGCGCGACCACGGAGGCGGAGAGCTCCGAGGAGGAGTGACACCGCCCGCGATTCACCCCTTGTGCGCCCCGGTCGATGATTCGGCCGGGGCGCAGGGCGTCTCAGGAGGCGTTCGGCGGCGCCGTGGAGGCCCGTACGACCAGTTCGACGGGGATGTCCCCGCCGTCAGGTGTGCGGCCCTCCAGGACGGCAAGGAGGGCTCGCATGCCTCGTTCGCCGAACAGCTCGGCGTCCAGTCGTACGGTCGTCAGCTCGGGGTCGAGGGCGGTGGCCAGGGCGAGATCGTCCAGGCCGGTGACGGACACGTCGTCCGGGACACGCAGGCCGAGGCGCCGTAGGGCCTTGTAGACGCCGGCCGCGAGTTTGTCGTCGTCGCAGACCACGGCCGTGGGGCGGGTCCCCGGAGCGCTCAGTGCCGCCTCCGCGGCCGCCAGGGCGCCGTCGATGGAGATCGGGGCGGGGGCGGTGCGCAGCGAGGTCCCCGCCGCCGCGCCGACCCGGGCGGCGAGCTCACGCGCGCGCACCTCGAAGGTCCAGGACGGGATGTCGGCCGCGAGGTGCAGGAAGTGGCGGTGGCCGAGACCCAGCAGATGGTCGGCGACCTGGCGGACGCCGTCGGCGATGTCGAGGTTGACCGTGGCGGCGCCCAGGCTTCCCGAGGGGTCGCTGTCCAGCATCACCAGGGGGAGCTGGTCGCCCCGGATGGCGGTCAGCGCGTCGGCGGCCATCGAGGAGGCGAGGACGCCGTCGAGGGCGGCCTGGGCGGAGGCGAAGGGGTCGCGGGCGGGGCCGACGCCCTCGGGGGAGGGGTAGAGGACCACTCCGAAGCCGTGCTCGGCCGCGACGCGCGCCGCCCCGGTGTAGACGCCGGCGAAGAACTCCGTCGTGAGCGCGGGAACGACGAGCAGGACCGTGCGGGTGCGGCCTAGGCGCAGGTTGCGGGCGGCGAGGTTGGGCCGGTAGCCGAGCTCGCGGGCAGCCTCCCGTACGCGTTCCGCGGTGATCTCGGAGACGCGGCCGCGCCACTTGTCGCCGAGTACGAGGGAGACGGCGGCCTGGGAGACCCCCGCGGCCTGGGCGACGTCACGGCTCGTCGGCCGCGTGCTACCTCGTGCCACCGTGGGCCTGCTCCTTCGTCTGGACTGGCGAACAGCGCACATGGTACGTATGACAAGAGACGTTATACGTAAAACTTCGAGGTGATCCACCGCCTCGGGCGAGCCGACGGAGGCGGGACATTGGCCGCGGGATACCTGGAGATCCTCAGGGCGAAGCACGCCGCCCGGCTGCTGACCGGCACACTCGTCGGCCGGCTGCCCAACGCCACGGCCGCCATCGCGATCGTGCTGTTCGTGCGCGCGGAGGGCGGCACCTACAGCCTCGCGGGCGCGCTCGCGGCCGTGTACGGCGTCGCCAACGCCGTCGGGCAGCCGCTGCTGGGAAGACTGGTCGACAAACACGGGCAGCCGCGGGTCCAGTTGCCCGCGGCGCTCGCCTCGGCCCTCGCCATGGCGGTCTTCGCCTTCGTGGGCGCGGACCCGCTGCCGCTCGCGTATCTGTCGGTCGCGGCCGCCGGACTCTTCACGCCGCCCCTGGAGGGCGGTCTGCGGGCGCTCTGGCCGGCGGTGCTGCGCCGCGAGGACCAGGTGCACACGGCGTACGCGATGGACGCGGTGGCGCAGGAGGTGATGTTCACCGTCGGGCCGCTGCTGGTGACCCTGTGCGTGTCGGTGTGGTCGGCGCAGGGTGCCCTGCTGGTGCTGAACGCGGTCGGGGTGCTGGGCGCGCTGTCGGTGGTCGTGTCGCCGCCCTCGCGCGCGTGGCGGTCGGCCCCGCGCGAGGCGCACTGGCTGGGCGCGCTGCGGTCGCCCGGTCTGCTGGCGCTCCTCGGCGCGTTCCTGTTCATCGGTGTCGCGCTCGGTTCCATCACGGTGGCGTCCGTGCCGTACGCGGACGACCACGGTGGTGACGCGGTCTACGGCTGGCTGATGGCGGCGCTGGGGCTCGGCGCGCTGCTCGGTGGTGTGGTGTACGGGGCGCGTCGGTGGGCCGGGCCGCCGGAGCGGCGACTGCGGTGGCTCGTGGCGCTTCTGGCGGTGTGTTACCTGCCCCTGACGCTGATGCCCGGTGCGGTGGCCATGGTGGCGCTGACGGCGCTCGCGGGCGTGTTCCTGGCGCCTGCCATCGCGTGCGCGTTCGTCATCGTGGACCGGCACGCGCCGCGCGGGACGGTGACGGAGGCGTTCTCCTGGCTGGTGACGACGTTCACGGTCGGCGCGTCGGTGGGAACGGGCCTGGCGGGTCCGGTCGTAGAGGCCGGCGGCGCGCTGTGGGGATTCACGGTGCCGGCCGTCGCGGGCGCCGTATCGCTGGTGGTTTTGCTGGCCACAGGGCGGGTACTTGCAGTTCCCGCCGTGAGTGGGGTGGTTGCGGCTTCATCGGAAAATGATCCAAACCGTGCTGCCGAACCCCGTTTCAGTTCAGGGGATCGGGCGTAATGTTCACTCATGGACCGCCGCATTTTCGGGCTGGAGAACGAGTACGGCGTCACATGTACGTTCAGGGGACAGCGCCGGCTGTCTCCCGACGAGGTGGCGCGGTACCTCTTCCGCCGTGTCGTGTCATGGGGCCGAAGCAGCAATGTCTTTCTGCGAAACGGCGCCCGCCTCTATCTCGACGTGGGATCGCATCCGGAATACGCGACACCGGAATGTGACAACGTGACCGAGTTGGTCACCCACGACAAGGCCGGCGAGCGCATTCTCGAAGGACTCCTGGTGGACGCGGAACGACGCCTGCACGAGGAAGGAATCGCGGGCGACGTCTACCTCTTCAAGAACAACACGGACTCGGCGGGCAACTCTTATGGTTGCCACGAGAACTACCTGGTGGCCCGGCACGGGGAGTTCTCCCGGCTCGCGGACATCCTGATCCCGTTCCTGGTGACCCGCCAGCTGCTGTGCGGCGCGGGCAAGGTGCTTCAGACGCCCCGTGGGGCGGTCTACTGCGTCAGTCAGCGGGCCGAGCACATCTGGGAGGGCGTCTCCTCCGCGACGACCCGCTCGCGGCCCATCATCAACACGCGCGACGAGCCGCACGCGGACGCCGAGCGCTACCGCCGTCTGCATGTCATCGTCGGCGACTCCAACATGTCCGAGACGACCATGCTGCTCAAGGTCGGCGCGACCGACCTGGTGCTGCGCATGATCGAGGCGGGCACGGTGATGCGGGATCTGACGCTGGAGAACCCGATCCGGGCGATCCGCGAGGTCAGTCACGACATCACCGGCCGGCGCAAGGTGCGGCTGGCCAGCGGCCGGGAGGCCTCCGCGCTGGAGGTGCAGCGGGAGTACTACGAGAAGGCCGTGGACTTCGTCGAGCGCCGGGGTGTGCGTACCGGCACCGTCGACCAGGTCCTCGAGCTGTGGGGCCGCACGCTGGACGCGATCGAGGCGGAGGACCTCGACCGGATCGGCACCGAGATCGACTGGGTGATGAAGTACAAGCTCATCGAGCGGTACCGGGCCAAGCACAACATGACCATGTCGAATCCGCGGGTGGCGCAGATAGACCTCGCTTATCACGACATTCACCGTCGTCGTGGTCTGTACTACCTGTTGGAGCGAAAGGGCCAAGCCGCCCGGATCTGCAACGACTTGAAGATCTTCGAGGGCAAGTCGGTGCCGCCGCAGACCACCAGGGCCCGGTTGCGCGGCGACTTCATCCGTCGCGCACAGGAACAGCGCCGGGACTTCACGGTGGACTGGGTGCACCTGAAGCTCAACGACCAGGCACAGCGCACCGTGTTGTGCAAGGACCCGTTCCGGTCGGTGGACGACCGGGTGGAGAAGCTGATCGCCGGAATGTGAGTGACGTGTTCCGCACGCGCTGCGGAACGCGACACGGGCGCCGTACGTTCCCGTACGGCGCCCTTCGCATGTCCACAAACGTCGCTAAGGTAGCGCGCACGCCATCAGAAGATCGACCGATTACGAGGCTTTCATCGTGCGCCGACGCTCACTCATCCTTGCCGCCGTACCCGCGGGACTGGTCACTCTCGCCGCGTGCGGCGACGAAAAGTCCGACTCGAGCAAGGCGAGCGACAGCGCGTCGTCCTCCGCCGGGGCCACGCCTCCACCGAAGATCGTCGACGGCCCGCTGCCGGCCATCACGGCGGGCGTGAAGTTCGATGAGAAGCCGACGGTCGCCAAGGGCACCGGTGAGCCCTCGGACCAGCTGGCGGTGAAGACGGTGATCGCGGGCAGCGGCAAGACCGTCGCGGAGAACGACTACATCCAGGCCAACTGTCTCGGCCAGATCTGGGACAGCGCGAAGGTCCTCCTCAACACCTACGACACCAAGAAGCCGCTGTTCACCCAGCTCGCGCAGGGCGGCACCATCGACGGCTGGCGCTATGCGCTGACGGGCAAGAAGACCGGCAGCCGGGTGCTCTTCTCGGTGCCGCCGACCTGGGCCTTCGGCAAGGACGGCGACGCGGACACGGGCATCAAGGGCACCGACACGCTGGTGTTCGTCTTCGACATCCAGGACACGTTCAACGCGAAGAGCTCGGCCAAGGGCAAGGACGTGCCGCAGGACGACGCCGCCGTGCCGAAGGTGGGGACGAACACCGACGGCAAGGCGCCCTCGATGGAGATCCCCAAGTCGGACCCGCCGACGAAGCTGGTGTCGAACTACGTGATCGAGGGAGACGGGCCGAAGCTCGCGGCGGACGACACCGTGCTGGTGCAGTACAAGGGCGTCGTCTGGGACACCGGCAAGGAGTTCGACTCCTCGTACAGCCGCAGTTCGCTGACCTCGTTCTCGCTCCAGCAGGTGGTCAAGGGCTGGGCGCAGGGACTGACCGGCAAGAAGGTGGGCAGCCGGGTCGTCATCGTCGTTCCGCCCTCGCTGGGTTACGGCGACAGCCCGCCGAGCGGCAGCGGCATCGAGAAGGACTCCACGATGGTGTTCTCGGTGGACATCATCGCCAAGGTGTGAGGCGCGCGAAGGTGTAAGACTGTCCGTGTTGCCTTTCCGTGAGACATGCAGGAGCCAGTGACGTGAGCATTGACAAGCCCGAGATCGACTTCCCCGGCGGCGAGCCCCCGGCGGACCTCGAGATCAAGGACATCTGGGAGGGTGACGGCGAGGTCGCGCAGGCCGGCCACAACGTCAGCGTCCACTACGTCGGTGTCGCCTTCAGCACCGGTGAGGAGTTCGACGCCAGCTGGAACCGCGGGACGCCGTTCCGCTTCCCGCTCGGTGGCGGACGCGTCATCAAGGGCTGGGACCAGGGCGTGCAGGGCATGAAGGTCGGCGGCCGTCGCCAGCTGACCATCCCGGCCCACCTCGCCTACGGCAACCAGAGCCCCACCCCGGCGATCAAGCCCGGCGAGACGCTGATCTTCGTCGTGGACCTGCTCGGGGTCTGACCGTCGTACGACCAGTGTTGATCACCTGGGGTCCATGCCCGCCCGGGCATGGACCCTCGGCTTTTGTCCGGGCGCCGCGGGGCGGTACGGTCGTCGATCGTAAGCACCATAGGGGAGGCGAAGGGCGTCGATGGCCATTGCCAAGGCCGAGCGGCTGATGAACCTGGCGCTGTGTCTGCTCGGGACGCGCCGGCCGCTCAGCAAGCGTGAGCTGCGCGATTCCATCGAGGCGTATGTCGAGACCTTCCGGCCGGGCAACGGCGGGGCGGGGTCGGACGACTCCTTCAACCGGATGTTCGAGCGGGACAAGGACGATCTTCGCGAGCTCGGCCTGGTCATCGAGACCGTGGAGAGCCTGGACGGTGAGATCGGCTATCTCGCCCGCCGCGACAGCAACCGGCTGCCGGCCATCACCCTGGACGCCGAGGAGGCCGCGGCGCTGGGCCTGGCCGCCAAGGTGTGGCAGCAGGCGCGGCTGGCCGGTGCCGCGAGCGGCGCCCTGCAGAAGCTGCGCGCGGCGGGGCTCCCCGAGGACGTCGACCCGTACGAGGCACACGGCGCTCTGGAGCCCCGGATCCCCGTGCACGAGGCCGCGTTCGAGCCGCTGATGCTGGCCTGCCGGGACCGTCGGCCCGTCATGTTCGACTACCGCAAGGCCACCGCCGCGCACCCGGAGCCCCGGCACGTCGAGCCGTGGGCGCTGGAGTGCTGGCGCGGCCACTGGTACCTGGCCGGCTTCGACCGCGACCGGGGCGCCGAGCGGGTCTTCCGGCTGTCGCGGATCACCGGCAAGGTGCGCTCGCGCGGGGCGAGCTTCACCGTGCCGGTCCCCGATGTCGTCACCGTCCGTGAGACCGTCGCGAGCTGGGCGGGCGAGACCGCCGACCGCAGCGCGCTGATCCGGCTGCGCACGGACGCCGGGTACCCCTTGCGGGCGAAGGCCACCGCGGTGCGGGAACTCGGCGACGGCTGGGACGAGTTGGAGATTCCGTACGGGCACGGGCTGGACGCCTGGCTGGTGGAGTTCGGCCCGGACGTGGTGGTACTCGAACCCGCCGAGCTGCGCGCGGACGTCGTGGACCGGCTACGCGCCGTGGCCAAGGGCTGAGGGGGAGCGAGCAACACAGTGGCAGGCAAACCGGTCAGGCCGACGAACGCCATCGACCAGACGCGGCGGATGCTCTCCCTGGTGACGTATCTCAGGGAGCGCCCCGGCGCGCGGATCGAGGACGTGGCGCGCGCGTTCGGGATCACCGAGGACGAACTGGTCTCGGACCTCGACGTGCTGCCGATGTGCGGCACCAGCTTCCGCGGCGGCGATCTCCTGGACATCGACACCGACGGTGAGCGCATCTGGTGGCACAACCCGGCCGCGCTCGGCGCTGAGGCCGCCGAACCGCTGCGGCTGGCCGCCGACGAGGCGACCGCGCTGCTGGTGGCGGCCCGGGCGGTGTCCACGCTGCCCGGCCTGCGCGAGGGCGACCGGCAGGCGCTGCTGCGGGCGACCGCCAAGGTGGAGGCCGCGGCCGGTGAGGCGGCGGGCGCGAGCGCACGGCTGTCGGTGACGTTCGAGTCCGAGGGCGGGGTCTTCGCGGACGTCGACCGGGCGATCTCCGAGCGGCGCCGGCTGTGGATCCGCTACTACTCACCCGCGCGCGACCAGGTCACCGAGCGCGAGATCGACCCCATCCGGCTGGTCAGCGTCGGGCACACCTACGTGGAGGCCTGGTGCCGCCGCTCCGAGGCGCGCCGCACCTTCCGGCTGGACCGGGTCGCCGAGATCAAGATCCTCGACGAGCCGTCCGCGCCGCCCGAGATCGAGCTCCGGGACCTGTCGGAGGGGCTCGTGCAGCCGGCCGCCGAGGACCCGGAGGTCGTCGTCGAGGTCGGCCCGGGCGGTCGCTGGGTCGCCGAGTACTACCCGCACGACAGCGCCGATGAGCTTCCCGACGGCGGACTGCGTATTACTCTGCGCACGCCCGAACCCGCCTCGCTCAGGCGGCTGGCGCTGCGGCTCGGCCGGGACGGCCGGATCGTGTCGCCGCCGGAGCTGGCCGACAGCGCCCGCCGGGCCGCCCGTGAGGCGCTGGCGGCGTACGACGGGATCGAGGCGCCGGGCGCGGCCGAGGGGCCGCACGCGGTGCACGGCGAGCAGCCGGGACAGCGGGGCGGAAGTCGGTTCGAGGGGCGGGAGCAGGGGCTTTGAGCGAGTCGACGGCGTCCGGTGTACGGGGCATCTCGGTGGCCTCCGCGTTCGCCGGCATGCGGAGTGCGGGTCCGGTGCGCTTCCGGGCCGGGTGCCCCGACTGCCGGGGTGCCTTCGAGCTGGCGGCGAGTGCCCTGCGCCTGGCGATCGGCGCGTCCAGCCGGACCACCTTCTACTCGTTCACCTGCCCCGACTGCGGTGCCGCCGTGCGCAAGCCGGCCGGCGAGCGGATCGTCGAACTGCTCACCGGCGGCGGGGTCAGGACCCTGCGGCTGCACACCCCCTAGGACGGTCTAGGCTCGGCCCCATGTTCTGGCCGATGTTCGCGGTTGCCATGGGTTTCGCCGGTCTCGCCGTCCTCGCGGTGTTCGCCGTACGGGTCTTCTCGGAGGCGCGGCTTCTGGGACGGCAGGTCGCGGAGTCCGCTCGCCGGATCGACCGGGCGGCCCAGGATCTGGAACGGGCGGCCGCGAGCGCGGCCCGCGCTGTGGACACCCTGTGACGGCTGCTGTGGCGACCCTCGGGCAGCGCTGTGGGCGTCCTGTGAGTCCTGCTGCCAATGCGTTTTGGGCCACTTCGCCCTCCCGCCCCGGCGTGGCGGGCAGGTACGCTGCTGATCGCGGCTCGGAGAACGAGGCCCGGACCGCGGACCGGGAGTACGCACAGGGATTGCCTCACGTTTACCCCTGAGCGTTACGATCGCTGTCAACACGATCGTTCGGACAGGCGTCCGACCGGTCGGACGGCAACCCACCCCCGCAGCCTCGGTGAGAAGGTAAAGACTTATGTTCGGAAGGCTCGGCGCCCCCGAGATCATTCTCATCCTCGTCGTCGTCATCCTGCTGTTCGGCGCCAAGAAGCTTCCCGACATGGCGCGCTCGCTCGGCAAGTCCGCTCGCATTCTCAAGAGCGAGGCGAAGGCGATGAAGGAAGACGGCGGCAGCACGACCACTCCGGCCGGCCCGCCCAACGACGGCGAGCAGCCCCCGGCTCAGCGCACCATCCAGGCCTCCCCCGGCGACGTGACCAGCTCCCGTCCGGTCACCGAGCCGACGGACACGACCAAGCGCTGACGCAGGGCCGGTGACCTCCGGCCCGCCGCACGAGATGGGAACGTGGGTTGCTGAAGCCTGCCCGCAAACAGGAGAAGGACCCCGAGGGGCGGATGCCCCTCGCGGATCATCTTCGTGAGCTCCGCAACCGGCTCGCGAAGGCGATGCTGGCCATCGTCGTCGTGACGGTCGTAGCCGCCTTCTTCTACAACGACATCATCA
Organism: Streptomyces sp. NBC_00016; assembly: GCF_045040885.1. Lineage (NCBI taxonomy): Bacteria > Bacillati > Actinomycetota > Actinomycetes > Kitasatosporales > Streptomycetaceae > Streptomyces > Streptomyces sp. NBC_00016. The sequence goes on from NZ_CP108304.1 coordinate 7,809,797, forward strand.
ACTTCCTCACCAAGCCGATCCTCGACTCGGTCGGCTGCGGGAAGACTTTCGAAGAGATCGCGGGCCAGCTCAAGTCGGGCGACGCCACCAACAAGTGCGCGAGCATCACGATCAACGGTCTGCTCGCGCCCTTCACGCTCGCCCTTCAGGTCTCCCTGATGGCCGGGATCGTCTTCGCCTCGCCGGTCTGGCTCTACCAACTGTGGGCCTTCATCGCCCCCGGCCTGCACAACCACGAGCGCAAGTACGCCTACGCGTTCGTCGGCATGGGCGCCCCGCTCTTCATCGGCGGCGGCTACTTCGCCTACCGGGTGCTGCCGACCACCGCGAAGGTGCTGATCGACTTCACCCCGGGCGGCGTCAGCAACCTCCTGCCGCTCGACGACCTGCTCCAGCTCGTCACGCGCATGGTCGTCGTCTTCGGCCTCTCCTTCGAGCTGCCGCTGCTGCTGGTCTTCCTCAACCTCACCGGCATGGTCACCGGCAAGCGCATGCTCGGCTGGTGGCGGGCAATGATCATCGGCATCACGGTGTTCGCCGCCGTCGCCACACCCAGCACCGACCCCATCTCGATGCTGGCGCTCGCCGGACCGATCTGGATCCTGTACTTCGGCGCGACCGCCTTCTCCCTGTTGAACGACCGACGCAGGCGCCGCCGCGACGCTCTCGGGCCCGCCGACGACGAGGCCTCCGAGCTGGACCTCAGTCCCGAGGCCATCGGCGAGGTCGAGTCGGTGACCGCGAGCCGCGCGCTGCCGGAGCAGTCGACCACGGAGCGGGTGAACGGTTATGACGACGTGACCTGACGAGTGCCGGAGAGCTCCTAAGGTCATCCCCGTGACCAGCGAGATCACCCTCTTCGTCAATCCCGCGGCGGGCCGCGGCCGGGGCGCTCACGCAGCGCGGCCGGCCGCTTCCGCGTTGCGGGCGGCCGGCTACACGGTGCGCACGGTCCTCGGCGTGGACGCCGAGGACGCCCTCGTACGCGCGCGTGCCGCGGTCGCCGACGGCACCGGCGCCCTGATCGCCGTCGGCGGCGACGGGCTGGCCCACCTCGCGCTCCAGGCCGTCGCCGGCACCCGCACCCCGCTCGGTCTGGTCGCCGCCGGTACCGGCAACGACTTCGCCCGCGCCCTCGGCCTGCCCGTCCGCGATCCCGCGGCCGCGGCCCGGCTGGTCGCCGACGCCCTCAAGGGCGCCCGGATCCGCGACATCGACCTCGGCAGGGTCGGCGACCGCTGGTTCGGCACCGTCCTCGCCTCCGGCTTCGACTCCCGCGTCAACGACCGGGGCAACCGCATGCGATGGCCCGTCGGACGCGCCAGGTACGACCTGGCGATGCTGGCGGAGCTGGCCGCGTTCCGCCCGTTCCCGTACCGGATCACGCTCGACGACGGAGCCGTCCGGGAGGTCGAGGCCACCCTCGTCGCCGTCGGCAACGGATCCTCCTACGGCGGCGGCATGCGGATCTGCCCCGGCGCCGACCTCACGGACGGACTGTTCGACGTCACGATCGTCGGGGACTGCCGCCGCAGGACGCTGCTGCGGGTGTTCCCGAAGGTGTACCGGGGGACGCACATCGACCATCCGAAGGTCACCGTGCTCCGGGCGGCGAAGGTCGAGATCGCCGCGGCGGGCGTCTCGGGCTACGCGGACGGGGAGCGGCTCGGGGAGCTGCCGCTCACCGCGCGGTGCGTGCCGGGCGCGGTGCGGCTCATCGGCCCCTGAAACGGGCCGCCCGTGCGCCCGTGAGCTGGGCGTACCGAGGTTTGGCAAGACCGGATCCGGATAATGATCGTCCTGTTGTCAGTGCGGCCCGGTACGCTCGAAAGCACGATGACAGAGGATCTCTCACCGGCCGAGCGGTACGCGGCAGCACGCAAGCGCGCTGTCGAGCAGGCCACTTCGCTCGCGTCCTTCCGCGAGATGTACGACTTCGGTCTCGACCCCTTCCAGATCGAGGCCTGCCAGGCACTCGAGGCGGGCAAGGGCGTCCTGGTGGCCGCCCCCACCGGCTCGGGCAAGACGATCGTGGGCGAGTTCGCCGTCCACCTCGCCCTCCAACAGGGCAAGAAGTGCTTCTACACGACGCCCATCAAGGCGCTGTCGAACCAGAAGTACTCCGACCTGTGCCGGCGCTACGGCAGCGAGAAGGTGGGCCTGCTCACCGGAGACAACAGCGTCAACTCCGACGCCCCGGTGGTCGTGATGACCACCGAGGTGCTGCGGAACATGCTGTACGCCGGCTCGCAGACCCTCCTCGGCCTCGGGTACGTGGTGATGGACGAGGTGCACTACCTCTCCGACCGCTTCCGGGGCGCCGTGTGGGAAGAGGTGATCATCCACCTCCCCGAGTCGGTCACCCTGGTCTCGCTGTCGGCGACCGTGTCCAACGCCGAGGAGTTCGGCGACTGGCTGGACACCGTGCGCGGCGACACCGAGGTGATCGTCTCCGAGCACCGGCCCGTGCCGCTGTTCCAGCACGTGCTCGCCGGGCGGCGGATGTACGACCTGTTCGAGGAGGGCGAGGGCCAGCGCAGAGCCGTCAACCCCGACCTCACGCGGCTGGCCCGCATGGAGGCGAGCCGGCCCTCGTACCAGGACCGCAGGCGTGGCCGGAACATGCGCGAGGCCGACCGCGAGCGGGAGCGCAGGCAGCGGTCGCGGGTGTGGACGCCAGCACGGCCGGAGGTCATCGAGCGGCTCGACGCCGCCGGGCTGCTGCCCGCCATCACCTTCATCTTCAGCCGTGCCGCCTGCGAGGCCGCCGTCCAGCAGTGCCTGTACGCCGGGCTGCGGCTGAACGACGAGGAGGCGCGCGCCGAGGTCCGCGCCCTGGTCGAGGAGCGCACCGCCGCCATCCCCCACGAGGACCTGCACGTCCTCGGCTACTACGAGTGGCTGGAGGGCCTGGAGCGCGGCATCGCCGCCCACCACGCGGGCATGCTGCCGACCTTCAAGGAGGTCGTCGAGGAGCTGTTCGTGCGCGGCCTGGTCAAGGCCGTCTTCGCCACCGAGACGCTCGCCCTCGGCATCAACATGCCCGCCCGCTCGGTGGTGCTGGAGAAGCTCGTCAAGTGGAACGGCGAGCAGCACGCCGACATCACCCCCGGCGAGTACACGCAGCTCACCGGCCGCGCGGGCCGACGGGGCATCGACGTCGAGGGGCACGCCGTCGTGCTCTGGCAGCGCGCGATGAGCCCCGAGCACCTCGCCGGGCTCGCGGGCACCCGCACATACCCGCTGCGCTCCAGCTTCAAGCCGTCGTACAACATGGCGGTCAACCTGGTGGAGCAGTTCGGGCGGCACCGCTCGCGCGAACTGCTGGAGACCTCGTTCGCGCAGTTCCAGGCGGACCGGTCGGTGGTCGGGATCTCCCGGCAGGTGCAGCGCAACGAAGAGGGGCTGGAGGGCTACAAGGCCTCCATGACCTGCCACCTCGGCGACTTCGACGAGTACGCGCGGCTGCGCCGCGACCTCAAGGACCGCGAGACCGAACTGGCCAAGCAGGGCGCGAGCCAGCGGCGCGTCGAGGCCGCGGTGGCGCTGGAGAAGCTCAAGCCGGGGGACGTCATCCACGTGCCCACGGGCAAGTACGCCGGACTGGCGCTGGTGCTCGACCCGGGCCTGCCCGCCGGCCGGGCCAACGGCCATCGCGGCTTCGAGCAGCACGACGGGCCGCGTCCGCTGGTCCTCACCTCCGAGCGCCAGGTCAAGCGGCTGGCCTCGATGGACTTCCCGGTGCCGGTCGAGGCGCTGGACCGGATGCGGATCCCGAAGTCGTTCAACCCGCGCTCGCCGCAGTCCCGCCGCGATCTCGCCTCCGCGCTGCGCACCAAGGCGGGTCACATCCCGCCGGAGCGGGCCCGCAAGCAGCGCTCGCAGGCCGCCGACGACCGGGAGATCGCCCGGCTGCGCACCGAGATCCGCGCGCACCCCTGCCACGGCTGCTCCGACCGTGAGGATCACGCCCGCTGGGCCGAGCGCTACCACCGGCTGCTGCGGGACACCTCGCAGCTGGAGCGTCGTATCGAAGGACGCACCAACACGATCGCCCGCACGTTCGACCGGATCGTGGCGCTCCTGACCGAGCTCGACTATCTGCGGGGCAACGAGGTCACCGAGCACGGCAAGCGGCTCGCCCGGCTCTACGGCGAGCTCGATCTGCTCGCGAGCGAATGCCTGCGCGCGGGCGTGTGGGAGGGGCTGGCCCCCGCCGAACTGGCCGCCTGTGTCTCGGCGTTGGTCTACGAGTCGCGGGCCGGGGACGACGCCATGGCGCCGAAGCTGCCCTCGGGCAAGGCGAAGGCCGCGCTCGGCGAGATGGTGCGCATCTGGGGCCGGCTGGACGCCCTGGAGGAGGACTTCCGGATCAGCCAGACCGAAGGCGTGGGGCAGCGCGAGCCCGATCTCGGCTTCGCCTGGTCGGCCTATATGTGGGCCTCCGGCAAGGGCCTCGACGAGGTGCTGCGCGAGGCGGAGATGCCCGCCGGTGACTTCGTGCGCTGGTGCAAGCAGGTCATCGACGTACTGGGGCAGATCGCGGCGGCGGCGCCCGCCTCGGCCGGGGGCTCGACGGTGGCGAAGAACGCCCGCAAGGCGGTCGACGAGCTGTTGCGGGGGGTTGTCGCCTACTCGTCGGTGGGGTGATGCCGTCCGGCGGGCGTGGGCGTGGGCGCGGGCGCGGGCTGTGCGTGGCCGGTCGCGGCCGCGCGGCGGGGCCGCATGTCGATGCGGCCCCGCGCTTCTCGGCAGCCCGCCTCAGCGCCGGTCGAGATACGCCCGCCAGCCCCCGTACGTCGTGATGTCCGCCGCGTCGCCGAGGGCGCCCGGTTCGCACAGGAAGCCGGGGACGCGGGTGCCGTCGGCGAGTTCGACGCTGCCCAGGGTCATCGGGCGGGGTAGCGCGGCGAGCAGGTTGCCGAGACCCTCGGCCGGGAGGCGCCAGATCTCCACCTCGATCGCGGCGCCGCCCTCGCCCACGTGCACGAGACCCGGCTTGGGCGGGGCCGTGCGCAGGGCGTGCAGGCGGTAGACGGCGGACGTCGTGGTCGTTCGGTCCAGCACCGCGCCCAGGGACAGCAGCTGGGGGTTGAGGGGCTGGCCGGTCAGATGGGCGCCCGCCACCGCCACGTACACCTCGGGGCGCAGCAGGTCCGCGATCCGGGCCAGCCGGTCGTCCGTGAAGGCCGGGCCGACCAGCATCACGCCGAAGGGCAGGCCGTTCACCTCGCCGGCCGGGACGGCCGCCGCCGCCAGGTCGAAGAGGTTGGTGGAGTTGGTGAACCGGCCCAGGCGGGCGTTGGCGCCCAGCGGGTCGGCGGCGACCTCGGCGAGGGTGGGGTGGCCGGGCGCGGTGGGCAGCAACAGGGCGTCAGAGTCGGCCAGTTCGGCCAGGGCGCGGGTGCGCAGGGCCGTCAGGCGTTCGGTGTCGGTGTAGAGCCGGTGGGCCGGGATGTCCCGGGCCCGGGTGATGATGCCCGCGACCGTCGGGTCCAGCCCCTCACCGCCCTCCGCGGTCAACTTGTCGACAAACGCACCCACGGCGGTGTAGCGCTCGGCGACGAACGCGCCCTCGTAGAGCATCGCGGCGGCCTCGGTGAACGGGGTGAGGTCGATGCCGCGGATCTCGGCCCCGGCCGCCCCGAGCCGCCGTACCGCCGCCTCGTAGGCCACCGCCCAGCCCTGGTCCAGCTCGCCCAGCTGGTCGAGGGGCGGGACCGCGATCCGCCAGGGCCCGGGGGCGCGGGCGGGGAGCGAGGGGAGGGCGCGGCCGGCCGGCGACGCCATGTGGGCCAGGGCCCGTTCCGCCTCGGGGAGCGTGCGGGCGAAGACCGTCACGCAGTCGATCGAGGCGCAGGCCGGGACGACGCCCTCGGTGGGGACCAGCCCGCGGGTGGGCTTGAGGCCGACGATGCCGTTGAAGGCGGCCGGGACCCGCCCCGAACCCGCCGTGTCCGTGCCCAGGGCGAGGTCGGCGATGCCGAGGGCCACCGCGACGGCCGAACCGGAGCTGGAGCCGCCGCTCACCCGTGACGGGTCGACGGCGCCCCGCACCGCGCCGTGCGGGGAACGGGTGCCGACCAGGCCGGTCGCGAACTGGTCGAGGTTGGTGGTGCCCAGCACCAGCGCACCGGCCGCGCGGAGCCGCGCGACGACCGGGGCGTCGGCGGCGGGCCGGTAGGCGTACGCCGGGCAGCCCGCGGTGGTGGGCAGGCCCGCCACGTCGATGTTGCCCTTGACGGCGAGCAGCCGGCCGGCGAGCGGGAGACGCTCACCGCGCGCCAGCCGTTCGTCGAGCGTGCGGGCCTCCGCCTCGACGTCCGCCCGCGGCCGCAGGTCGATCCAGATCTCCGGGCGGTCCGTGGCCTCGATGCGGGCGTAGGCGGCGCGGACGCGGGACACAGTCGTGGACATGCGTGCTCCTTGCGTGGTGTCGGGCCGATCGGCCGGGTCAGCTCGCGACCGGGGCCAGGACGAGCAGTGCCGTTCCCGCCTCGACCTGGTCGCCAGGGCGGGCCAGGACCTGTGCCACCACGCCGTCGACCGGCGCGTGCACCCTGGACTCCATCTTCATCGCCTCCAGGGCGAGCAGCGGCTGCCCCGCCGTCACCTCGTCGCCCGGCGACACGTTCAGCTGCCAGACGGAGGCGGCGAACTCGGCCTCGACCAGGCGGCCGCCCGGTGGTACCACCACCTCGGCCGGGGGAGCGGCCGGCGCTTCGGCGGCCGCGGCCCGCGCGAACTCGCCGGCCGCCTCCCAGGCGTCCCGCTCGGCCGTGAACGCGCTCTGCTGGCGGGACCTGAACTCCGTTATGGGGCCGGCGTTCTCGGCGAGGAAGGCCTGGTACCCGGCGAGCGAGAAGGTGCCCTCCTCGACGCGCGGCACGAAGCGCCCCGAGATGATGTCGGCCCGCAGTTCGAGGAGTTCGTCCGCGTCGACCGGATACCAGCGGATCCGGTCGAAGAAGCGCAGCAGCCAGGGCGAGCCCGGTTCGAACGCGCCGCGCTGCTGCCAGGGCGACCACACCTGGGTCGTCCGGCCCACGAACTGGTAGCCGCCGGGCCCCTCCATGCCGTAGACGCAGAGGTACGCGCCGCCGATGCCCACCGAGTTCTCGGCCGTCCAGGTGCGCGCGGGGTTGTACTTCGTCGTCACCAGGCGGTGGCGCGGGTCGAGCGGGGTGGCGACCGGGGCGCCCAGGTAGACGTCTCCGAGGCCCAGGACCAGGTACTCCGCGGCGAACACCGTGTCGTAGACGTCCGCCACCGCGTCCAGGCCGTTGACCCGGCGGATGAACTCGATGTTCCAGGGGCACCAGGGGGCGTCGTCGCGGACGCCCGCCATGTAGCGGGCGATGGCCTCGCGGGTCGCGGGGTCGTCCCAGGACAGCGGCAGGTGCACGGTGCGGGAGGGGACGACCAGTTCGTCCGAGGGCGGGAGGGCGGCCGTCATCTTCCGTACCACCGCGAGGAGTTCACGCTGGGGGAGGCGGCCGGGGTCCGTGCGGATCTGCAGGGAGCGGATGCCCGGGGTGAGATCGGTGACGCCGGCCAGGTCCGCCGCGGCCACCGCCTCCATCAGCGCGTGGACCCGCATGCGCAGCGCCAGGTCCAGCTGGAGCGGTCCGAACTCGACCAGCAGGTTGTCGTCGCCGCTGCGCCGGTAGGTCACGTCGCCGTCCCGGGCCAGCACGCCCCCGTCGACGATCGCGGGGCGCGGCGTGCCGTCCCCGGCCACCGGCGCGAAGCGGACCGTGTCGCCCGGGCGCAGCTGGCCCAGCTTCCAGCGCTCGGAGCTGAGCACCGTCGCCGGGCACACGAACCCGCCGAGGGACGGGCCGTCCGGGCCGAGCAGCACCGGCATGTCGCCGGTGTAGTCGACGGCGCCGACGGAATAGGGGGTGTCGTGGATGTTGGACGGGTGCAGACCCGCCTCGCCGCCGTCGGTGCGGGCCCAGCGCGGCTTGGGCCCGACCAGGCGCACACCGGTGCGGGCCGAGTTGAAGTGGACCTTCCAGTCGGCGGCGTAGAAGTCGCGGATGTCGTCCTCGGTGAAGAACTCCGGTGCCGCGTGCGGGCCTTCGACCGCGCCCAGGTGCCAGACCGGGGCGAACTCCGGGCGGTCCGGGACAGGTACGGCGGTGCCCTCGACGACCGTCCCGCCGTGCAGGACGTCACCCGTGCGCAGCGCCCGCCCGCCGTGGCCGCCGAAGCGGCCCAGCGTGAACGTGCTCGCGCTGCCCAGGAAGGCGGGCACGTCCAGGCCGCCCGCGAACAGGACGTACGTCCGCAGTCCGTGCTCAACGGGCGCGCCGATCTCCAGCAGGGACCCGGCCGGTACGGTCACCGGCTCCCACCGTGCCACCGCCGTGCCGTCCACGGTGACCGGGGCCGGCGCGCCCGTCACACACACCGTGGTGGCGTGGGTGAAGCGCAGGGCCGGGCCCTGGAGGGTGCACTCCAGACCCGGGGCGCCCTCGGGGTTGCCGAGCGCCCGGTTGCCGAGGCGGAACGAGCGGTCGTCCATCGGGCCGGACGGCGGGACGCCGACCTGCCAGTGGCCGGTGCGGCCGGGCCAGTCCTGCACGGTGGTGAGGGTGCCGCCGGAGACTACCTCGACGCGGGGGGTCGGGTCGGTGACGGTGGCGAGGGTCGCCGTCGAGTGGGTCGCCGTCACGAACCGGGAGTCCGCCAGCGCCGCGCGGACCAGCCCGAGGTTCGTCTCGATGCCGTCCACGCGGGTTCTGGCCAGCGCCTCGTCCAGGCGGCGCAGCGCGTGATCCCGGTCCGAGCCGTACGCGATCACCTTCGCGAGCATCGGGTCGTACGACGTCGTCACCTCGGTGCCCGTCTCCACCCAGCCGTCGACGCGCACGCCCTGCGGGAACTCGACCCGGGTCAACAGGCCGGCGCTGGGCCGGTGGTCGCGGCTGGGATCCTCCGCGTAGAGGCGCGCCTCGACGGCGTGGCCGCGGGGCGGGCCAGGGTCGCGCACGACGTCCCGCTCGCCGCGCGCCAGGCGCAGCATCCAGGCGACCAGGTCGACGCCGTGGATCTCCTCGGTGACGGGATGCTCCACCTGGAGGCGGGTGTTGACCTCCAGGAAGTAGGCCTCCTCGCGGGCCGCGTCGTAGACGAACTCGACGGTGCCGGCGGACCGATAGCCGACCGAAGCACACAAGTCACGTGCGCTCGAAGCCAGTTGCTCGCGAACGCGCGGGGGAAGACCCGGGGCCGGGGCCTCTTCCACGACCTTCTGGTTGCGGCGCTGGAGCGAGCAGTCCCGGTCGCCGAGGACGACGACCTTTCCCGCGCCGTCGCCGAAGACCTGTACCTCGACATGGCGGGCGTGCTCCACGAGCCGTTCCAGGAAGACGCCGGCCGAGGAGAAGGACGCGGCGGCGACGCGCTGGACGCGCTCCCAGGCGTCGGTCAGTTCGGCGGCCGAGCGACAGGCCGACATGCCGATCCCGCCGCCACCGCCGGTGGCCTTGAGCATGACCGGATAGCCGACGAGCCGGGCCTGTTCCAGCGCCTCGGGCAGGTCCGCCAGCAGCCCGGTGCCGGGGGCGAGCGGCACTCCGGCCGCCTGAGCCGCCGCCCGCGCGGTGTGCTTGGCGCCGAACAGCTCCAGCTGCTCCGGCGTCGGGCCCACGAAGACGATCCCGGCGTCGGCGCAGCGGCGTGCGAAGGCCGCGTCCTCGGAGAGGAAGCCGTAGCCCGGGTGGATCGCGCCCGCGCCGGTGTCCTTGGCCGCGGCCAGGACCAGGTCGGCGTCGAGGTACGACTCCTTCGCGGGTGCCGGGCCGAGCCGTACGGCCTGGTCGGCGAGCCGGACGTGGGCGGCCGAGCGGTCGGCGTCGGAGTACACCGCCACCGTCCGCAGGCCGAGTTCGCGGGCGGTACGGATGATGCGGACGGCGATCTCGCCCCGGTTGGCGACCAGCAGCGTGTCGAAGGTCATGCGGTGCCCGCCTCGTCGATGGTCATCTGCACCGCCGTCGGCTCGAAGCCGTTGCAGGGGTTGTTGATCTGGGGGCAGTTGGAGACCAGTACGAGGACGTCCCGTTCGGCGCGCAGCGTGAGCGAGAGACCCGGCGCGGAGAGACCGTCGACGATGCCGAGGGTGCCGTCCTTCTCGACGGGTACGTTCATGTACCAGTTGATGTTGGAGACCAGGTCCCGCTTGCCGAGGCCGTGCCGGGCGCCCTCGGCGAGGAAGTTGTCCACACACGCGTGCTGGGCGTAGGTGTGGTGGCCGTAGCGCAGGGTGTTGGACTCCTTGGAGCAGGCGCCGCCGACGGTGTCGTGGCGGCCCACGCCGTCGGCGGTCACCGTCATCAGCGCGGTGTGCTCGTTGGACATCAGCACACTGCCCGTGGTGAGGAAGATGCCGCCCTGGGCGTGGATCGTGTCGGGCGCGCTGTAACGCACGGACGGGTCGTGGGCGTCGTACACGAGGAAGTCGACGGCCTGGTTGCCGTGCAGGTCGGTGATGGTCAGCGTCTCGCCCTCGCGGACGACCGAGGACCAGGAGGCGCGGGCCGCCACCACTGTCTTCGTGCTCATGCGAGCCCCCTCGCGGTCAGGAATTCGGCGGTGTTGAGGAAGGCGCGGCGGCCTTCGGGGGTGGCGTCCCACAGCGGGTCGCCGGGGTGGGTGGGCGCCGCCCGCCAGGCGAGGACCTCCAGCGGGGTGCTGACGTACTCCGGCCGGGGGTCGGCCGGGTGCGGCACGTTGGCGATCAGGACCGTCACGTCCTGCTCGGCGCGCAGGGTGACGCTGCCGCCCGGGCCCGCCGAGCCGGTGAAGTCGAGCGTGCCGTCGTCGCGGACCCGCACCCCCTGGAAGAAGGAGAGCGAGGGCGGCAGGTCGCGGGGCTCCAGGCCGTTCTTCGCGGCCGCCAGCTTGAACAGCTCCCGGCCGGCCGGGGAGGCGGACTGCGGGCTGCCGTCGCCGTAGCGCTCGGTGTTGCGTACGAGGGTGGAGGTGCCGCACAGGGCGTCGTGCCGGCCGGCGGTGTCGGCGACGACCGAGGCGAGGACGCGGCCCTGGTCGGACAGGAGCAGCACGCCCTCGCCGAGGTAGGCGTTCCACTGGACCTTGACCGTGTCGGCGACGTTCAGCCGCTCCCAGGGCCGGCCGTCCACGTGGAGGAGCAGATGGGCGCAGGCGTCGCCGTCCAGGTCGGTCAGGCGCAGCTCGGTGCCGCGCGCGAGCACCCGGTGGGTGTAGTTGCCGCCCGCGACCGTCTCGGCCCACACCAGGTGGCCCGCCTCGCAGGGCGGGTCCTGCCAGTCCCGGGCCGGGACGACCGGCATGGCCTCGGCGCGGGCGCCCTCCTGCGCCCGGGCGTGGGCGCGTGCTCCGTATGTGGTCGCTGTCGCCGCCATTGCGGACCTCCGCAGCTCGGTTCCGTCGCTGTCGCGGTATTTCTGTCGCCCGACAGAAATTAGGTCCGGGGCGGGTCACCGCCGTTGCCCTCCGGTTGCGGGGCGGTTACCGACTCCTCACCGGACCGTCCGAAGATCGCCGTCCGGCACCGTGTGCGAGGATCGAAGACATGGGGACGAGCAGCGGACGTCGAGTGGGCCGCCCGCGGGCCGCGCAGCGCCCGGACAGCGGGCTCACGCCGCGCGCCGAACTGCTCGTGGCCGCCGCGGAGTTGTTCACCACCCGCGGCTATGCCGCCACCACCACCCGGGCCGTCGCCGAACGCGCGGGAATGCGCCAGGCCTCCATGTACCACTACGTCTCCGGCAAGGAGGAGCTGCTCGCCGCGCTGCTGGAGTCGACGGTCACGCCCTCGCTGACCTGCGCCCGTGAGCTGCTCGCGGACGACGGCCGGACGGCCGAGGACCGGCTGTGGGAGCTGTGCCGAACCGACGTCGAGCTGCTGTGCGGCGGCTCGCACAACCTCGGCGGCCTCTACCTGCTGCCCGAGGTGCGCACCGAGCGGTTCGCCGGCTTCCATGCCGTGCGCGCCGAACTCAAGGACGCCTACCGCCAGTTGATCGCCGCCACGGCGGCGGGCGGCGCGCTCGCGAAGAGCGCGCTGGATCTCCGCACCGACCTGGTCTTCGGTCTCATCGAGGGTGTCATCCTCGTGCACCGCTCGGATCCCGACCGCTCGGTCTCGGAGTTCGCCCGCGCCACCGCCGACGCGGCGCTGCGCATCGCGGGGAACTGAACGCCGCCCGAGCCACTCGCGGGTGCTCGTCTCATCCGTCCCGGTGAACTGTTCCGCACGCCTGTGCTGCGTCACGCACGGTGTTCGAACGAATGCCGTGCGTGTAAATGGGCTGAGGTTACTCCACGTACGGAAGTGGTTTCAGGCGGTTGCGGAATATGACACGGCGATGATCCGGTCGGACTAAGCTCGCCCGCGGCGCACCGAGTTGAGGCGTATTCGTGCGCTTGTTCCCAAACTTCCCGAAGATGCCGACAGATCCCTACAGAGGGTGCCCACATGGTGAGTGTTCAGTCCCCACCCGGTCGCCGAGAACTTCCCTACGCGCGCGTGCTGTTGCTGCCGGCGATACTGATGGCCGCGGCGACCGGAGCCGCCGTCGCCCTGGTGGCGACACAGGCCCGGCTCGCCGTCGGCGTCTGCGGAGCCGTCGCCACCGTCCTGGTGATCGTGGCGGGAGCCGAGTCGGTGCGCCGTGGGCGGCGCCTGCGGGAGCTGCGCGCGGAGCGGGACCAGCGCGTCGCGTACCTGGAACGGCGGGTGGCCGGCCACGCGGAGGAGAACCGCCGCCTCGCCGAGCAGTTCGTGCCCAACGCGGTCGAGTGGCTGCGGGCCGGAAATTCCCCCAGGGAGGTGATGCGCGACTTCAGCGAGGGTGATCCCGACTTCCGTGAACTCGACGACGCGCAGCGCGCCGTGATCAGGAAGATCCTCGACATCGTCGACCACGAGGAGTCCCTGCGCGACTCGGCCCAGCGCTCCTTCGTCAGCATCGCCCGCCGGGTGCAGGCCATCGTCCACCAGCAGTCCGCGGAACTGCGGGAGATGGAGGAGGACCACGGCCGTAACCCCGAGGTCTTCGACGACCTGCTGCGCATCGACCACGGCACCTCGCTGATCGGCCGCCTCGCCGACTCCATCGGCGTGCTCGGCGGCGGCCGGCCCGGCCGCAACTGGCCCCAGCCGGTCCCGCTGTACAGCGTGCTGCGCGGCGCCATGTCCCGGATCCTGGAGTACCGCCGCATCCAGCTGGACTCCATCGCCAAGGTGAACATCCGCGGCCTCTCCGTGGAGCCGCTCATCCACGCGCTCGCGGAACTCCTCGACAACGCCACCCGCTACTCGCCCCCGCAGAGCAAGGTGCACGTCAACGCCGTCGAGGTGCAGACCGGCATCGCCATCGAGATCGAGGACGCCGGCGTCAGCCTCAGCGAAGAGGCCCGCGCCAAGGCCGAACGCATGCTGGAACAGGCCATGGCGGGCGTCGACATCCAGGACGTGGGCGGCACCCCGCGCCTGGGTCTCGCGGTCGTCGGCCGTCTGTGCACGTCGTTCAACCTCCAGGTCTCGCTGCGCACCTCGGCCTACGGCGGCGTCCGGGCCGTCCTCATCGTGCCGAGCGAGATGCAGACCTCCGACCCCGCCCCCGGCTTCGCCCACGGCATCGGGGCCACCGCCGTACCGCAGATCGACCTGAGCCAGATCGGCGAGGGTCCCAAGCGTCCGCCCAAGAAGCGCCGCCCCACCAACGCGCGTATCCCGGCCGGAGTCTCCCTGACCGACGACGAGGTGCCCGAGGTCACCGAGTGGACCGATCAGGGTCTGCCGCAGCGCCGCAGCAAGACCACGATCTCGATCACCCAGCGCTACGCCGAGGCGTACGCCGCCCAGGAGGCCGAGCGCCTCGGCAAGCCCGACCCGTTCGCACAGCGCCGGCCCGAGCCCGAGCCGGAGCCCCAGAAGAAGCGGGAGCCCGGCCTGGCGTTCGAGGCCTTCTGGGAGGGACTGGTCAAAGCGGCCCCGCCCGGCGTGCACCCCACCGACTTCACCCGCAATCCCACCGCATATCTGCACCTGATCGAAGACAAGGCCAGGCCCGAGGCCGACGATGAAGGGGACCTCACGTGATCCAGCAGCGCCAAAACTTCGACTGGCTGCTCAAGGAGCTCTACGACGGGGTTCCGGGCATCGAGATGATCGTGGTCCTGTCGGCCGACGGGCTGCGCATCGCCCGCTACGCCGGTGACCCCGACGCCGCCGACCGGGTCGCCGCCGCCTGCGCCGGCCTCCAGAGCCTGGCCGCCGCGGTCGGCCAGGAGATCCACTCGAGCACCGGCGAGATGGACATGGTCGTCATCGACCTGAGCGGCGGCTACTTCTACATGATGTCGGCCGGTGCCAATGCCTACCTCGCCGTCCTCGCCGACGTGCGCTGCGAGGCCAGTCGGATGAGCGGCATGATGCGCGACCTCGTGGTCCGCATCGGCGCCCATCTGACCAGTCCGCCCCGGCGCAACGGGCACAGCGTATGACTCCTCCGCAACGCCGCCGGCGACAACCCCTGCCGCAACCGCCCCCGCCGCCCCCACCGCTCCCGAACGACCCGAAGGAGGGGGCGGAGGGGGAGGGCAAGAACCCCGAGCGGCTCTACATCATCACGGGCGCGGACGGCGAGCGCGCGCCCGTCGACCTCGTCACCTTAGTCGTGGCGCGTGCCGAACCGCCCTCATCGGCCACCCCGGAGCAGACGGCGGTCCTGCGGATGTGCGCCGCCCCGCTGTCCGTGGCCGAGATCTCGGCCTACCTCGGCCTGCCGTTCAGCGTGGTGACGGTGCTGCTCACCGAGATGCTGGCGGCCGAACTCGTACAGGCACGCGCCCCCATCGTCCGGCAGCAGCTCCCCGACCGTTCCCTCCTCGAAGCGGTGATGCATGGACTTCAACGGCTCTGACACGATCCCCGGCCCACGGGCCGAGGACCATCTGCCGCACACCACCACGGCCGCGGCGAAGATCGTCATCGTGGGCGGCTTCGGCGTCGGCAAGACCACCATGGTCGGCTCCGTCAGCGAGATCAGGCCGCTGACCACCGAGGAGACCATGACCCAGGCGGGCATCGGGGTCGACGACAACTACGGTTCCGAGACCAAGACCGCCACCACCGTGGCCATGGACTTCGGCCGGATCCGCATCACCGAGCAGGTCGTGCTCTACCTCTTCGGCACGCCCGGCCAAGAGCGCTTCTGGTTCCTGTGGAACGGACTGTTCGAGGGCGCGCTCGGCGCGGTCGTCCTGGTCGACACCCGCCGCCTCGAGGTCAGCTTCGAGGTCATGGGCCGGCTGGAGGAGGGCGGCGTGCCCTTCGTCGTCGCCGTCAACACCTTCCCCGACGGGCCCCGTTACCCCATCGACGACCTGCGCGCGGCCCTCGACCTGCCGCCCGAGATCCCGATCGTGGAGTGCGACGTCCGCCGCCGCGCCTCCAGCCGTGACGTCCTGATGACCCTCATGCGCTTCCTGCACTCCCTGGCCCTGACCCGCAGCCTCACCTGACCCGCAGCCTCACCTGACCCGCACGGCACCACTTTCCCCACCACCGGATTCAGCACAGTTTCGGAGCGACCCCCTGTGACTCCCGAACACCCCACCCCGAACGGTCCGCACGACCTCGCCCTGGACCCGCCGCCCGGCTGCCCCGCGCACGTCCGGGGACCCGGCGGACTGGCCCGCCTCTACGGCCCCGGCGCGGAGGACCTCAACGAGCTGTACGAGCGGCTGCGCGAGGAACACGGCCCCGTGGCGCCGGTCCTGCTCCACGACGACCTGCCGATGTGGATGGTCCTCGGGCACGCCGAGAACCTGCGCATGGTGCGCACCCCCTCGCAGTTCACCAAGGACAGCCGCATCTGGTCGCAGATGCTGGACGGCAAGGTCAGGCCCGACCACCCGCTCATGCCGCACATGGCCTGGCAGCCCATCTGCGCCCACGCCGAGGGCGACGAGCACAAGCGGCTGCGCGGCGCGGTCACCGCGGCCATGGCGACCATCGACGACCGCAGCGTGCGCCGCTACATCAACCGCTCCAGCCAGCGCCTGGTCAACCGCTTCTGCGAGGAGGGCCGGGCCGACCTGGTCGGCGACTTCGCCGAGCACCTGCCGATGGCCGTGATGTGCCATGTCCTCGGCATGCCCGACGAGTACAACGACAAGATGGTGCACGCCGCCCGCGACGCGCTCAAGGGCAGCGAGACCGCGGTCGCCAGCCACGAGTACGTCGTGCAGGCGCTCGCCCGGCTCACCACCCGCCGCCGGGCCGAGCCCGAGGACGACTTCACCAGCCACCTCGTCACCCACCCGGCCGGACTCACCGACGACGAGGTCCGGGAGCATCTGCGCCTGGTGCTCTTCGCCGCCTACGAGGCCACCGTCAACCTGCTCTCCAACGCGCTGCGCATGGTCCTCACCGACCCGCGCTTCCTCGCCCAGCTCAACGGCGGCCAGATGACGGTGGCGGAGGCGGTCGAGCAGTCCCTGTGGGACGAGCCCCCGTTCAGCACCATCTTCGGCTACTTCGCCAAGCAGGACACGGAGTTGGGCGGTCAGCGGATCCGCCGGGGCGACGGTCTCTTCTTCGCGCCCGCGCCCGGCAACGTGGACCCCCGGGTGCGCCCCGACCTGTCCGCCCACATGCAGGGCAACCGCTCCCACCTCGCCTTCGGCAGCGGTCCGCACGAGTGCCCCGGCCAGGACATCGGCCGCGCCATCGCCGACGTCGGCGTCGACGCCCTGCTGATGCGGCTGCCGGACGTGCAACTCGACTGCGACGAGGACGAGTTGCGGTGGACGATGTCGATCGCCTCGCGGCACCTGGTGGAGCTGCCGGTCCGGTTCGAGCCGAAGGACCAGCAGGACGTCAAGCACAAGCCGAGCCACGCCCCGATCCCGCCGCAGCGCCTCACGCGGCCGATGAGCACGGCGCCGCGGCCCGCGCCGGCGCCCGCCCCCGAACCGGTGGCCGCACCGGAGCCCGCGCCGCGTTCGGTGTCGCAGTCCGCGCCGCAGCCCGCGCCGCGGTCCGTGCCGACCGTCCCGCAGTCGACGGGGCCGGTCCGCAGGCCCAACGCCTGGCGGCGCTTCCTGTCCTGGTGGCGCGGCTACTGAGCGGCGCCCGCCGACGGAGCGGCGGCCCAGCCGTCGTACGACGTCCAGGCCTCGAGCACCCGGCCGCTGCGCAGCCGGTGCTCCGTCCCCGTGACCGGATCGGTGAACTCCAGCTCCCGCGCCAGCAGCTGAAGCGGGCGCCGGAAGTCACCGGCCGGCACGGGGGCGGCCACCTCGGGGTAGAGCGGATCGCCGAGGATGGGCACGCCGAGCGCGTTCATGTGGACGCGCAGCTGATGGGTCTGCCCGGTGGCGGGCAGCAGCCGGTACCGGCCGAGCCCCCGCGCACCGTGCTCGACGAGCTCGACGCGACTCACGGCGTTCGGCTCGCCCGCCACCTCGTAGGCGGCCAGGATCCCGCGCTCCTTGACGATCCGGCTGCGCACGGTCCGGGGCAGGGTGAGCCCCGCGTCGTACGGCGCGACGGCCTCGTACACCTTGCGCACCAGGCGGTCGCGGAACAGTGACTGGTAGGCGCCGCGCTCCTCGGGGCGCACGGTGAACAGCACGAGTCCGGCGGTGAGCCGGTCGAGCCGGTGCGCGGCGCCGAGTGCGGGGATGTCCAGCTCCCGCCGCAGCCGGGCCAGCGCGCTCTCGGTGACATGGCTGCCGCGCGGGGTGGTGGCCAGGAAGTGCGGCTTGTCGACGACGACGATGTGCTCGTCGCGGTGCACGATCTCCAGCGGGAACGGCACGGGCACCTCGGGCGGCAGCTCGCGGTGGTACCAGACGAACATCCCCGGTACGTAGGCCGCGCCCGGCGCCACCGGCCGCCCGTCGGCGCCGACGACGAGCCCCGCCTCCAGCATGGCGTCCACGACCCCGGCGCGCGCCGCGCCCAGCCGCTCCACCAGGTGCTCCCGCACGGTGGCCCAGGTGCCCTCGCCGGGCAACCGCACCCGCACCGGGTCGATCCCGTCGCGCTGCGGCAACGGGGAGGGCGGGGGCGGCGTACGGCGTCTCATCGGGGTCAAGCCTACGGGCCGGAAAACCCGTTGGTCGGGCCGTGGTCCGTTGGCAGGATGCGGCTCATGCCCTTCACCGCCGACGCCGTCCTGCCCGCCGGAACCCTCTCGGGGGCCCCGCAGCCCGTGCTCCGCAGCGGCGACGGACTGCTCCTGCGCCCGTGGCTGACCGAGGACGCCCCCGCCGTGTACGCCGCCTTCCAGGATCCGGCCATGCACCAGTGGCACGTCAGGGCCGCCGACTCCGAGGAGGAGGTCGCCGGCTGGATCGAGGAGTGGCGCGCGAGCTGGGCGGAGGAGCGGAACGCCCAGTGGGCCGTCGTCGACACGGACACCGGCGAACTGCTCGGGCGGGTGGCGCTGCGCGGCATCCTGCTCGCCGAGGGCGTGGCCGAGGTCGCGTACTGGACGACCAGAGCGGCCCGTGGCCGGGGAGTGGCACCTCGCGCCACGACCGCGCTCACCCGCTGGGCCTTCGACGAGATCGGCTTCCACCGCCTGGAGCTGATGCACGCCACCGCCAACGAGGCGTCCTGCCGGGTGGCCGGCAAGGCCGGCTACCTCCTGGAGGGCACCAGGCGCAGTGCCGCCCTCCACCAGGACGGCTGGCACGACATGCATCTCCACGCACGCGTGCAGGGCGACTGAGCGAGGCACGCCTACGCGCGCGTGCCTGGTGCCTCGTCGGCCTCGCGGACCCGCATGCGAGACGCGGCCGCCGGCCCGCCGCACCTGTCGGCCTTTCGCACCGCCAGGCGGCCGACCCGGCGCACTTGCCCGTCCAGGGCGTACGCAGCACCGCGCGGCCCGCGCTGGATCGGCAGTGGGCGCTTTCTGCGGCGCGCCTGGCCGGCGGTCGGGCCGACGCGCGCGTGGCTGCCCACGCGCGCGTCGGCCCGACGTTTTCGTCTGCCGGACCGTGGCCGTCGGGGCTACGCGGCCGCCGACTCCGGTGCCGCGGCGGCCGGCGCCGGTGAGCGCCCGCGGTAGGTCCGGAAGGCCACGCCGGCCGCGAGTGTCGTGCCGAGGAACAGCACGGTGAACCACTGGAAGTACCAGTGGCCGCCGGCCGGGTCGTACACCGCCGCGCGCGGCCAGGCCAGGTTGACCGTCATCAGCAGGCCGTAGAGGAGCGCGAGGGCGTTCACCGGGACGCCCCAGCGGCCCAGGGAGAACAGGCGGGCGCCCGTCTCGTCCGTGCCGGCCGAGGAGAACTGTCCGCGCAGCCGGCGCACCAGCAGCGGGCCGGTGACCATCGCGTACGCCAGGTAGAGCATCACGATGCAGGTCGTGCCGATGGCCAGGAAGGCGTCCGGTGAGGCGAAGTTGAGCAGCAGCAGGGCCGCCGCGAGGACGCCGACCACCAGCGCCGGGGCGCTCGGCATGCCGGTACGGGGGTTCACGCGCGCGAGGCGGCCGGAGAACGGGAGCTGTCCGTCGCGGGCCATGGAGAACAGCATCCGGCAGGCCGCCGTCTGGATGGCGAGCGTCGCCACCGCGATCGCGACCACCACGTCCGCCAGCAGCACCTTGCCGACCCCGTCGCCGAGGCTGCTGGTGAGGACGTAGCTGAGGCCGTCGACCCCGAGCCGTCCGTCGGTGAGGCTGGGGGCGGCGAGCAGCCCGCCCAGCACGATCAGCCCGCCGAGCAGGCCGGCCGCGCCGAGCGCGGTGAGGATCGTGCGGGGCGCGGTGCGCCGCGGGTGGTGTGTCTCCTCGCTCATCTCGCCCGCGCTGTCGAACCCGATCATCACGTACGCGGCCGTGAACGAGCCGACGAGCAGCGCCCCGAACAGGCCGTTCTGCGCGGCCCCTTCGGTGTGGAAGGTGATGCTCGGAGCTCGCTCGGAGTGGGTGAGCAGCAGCACGACGATGAGTACCGCGCCGATGATCTCGGCGGTCACGCCGACCCGGTTGATCACGGACATCACGCGGTTGTCGACGACGTTCACGAAGGTGGTGAGCGCCAGCAGGAGCACGCCGAGCAGCGCCGCGTTGGCCGCGCCGTCGGGCGAGGTGGGCGCCGGGTCGGTGCCGATCAGCTGGAAGCCCGACCAGATCGCCGGCAGCACCATCTGGAGCGCCAGAGCGGCCGCGGCGACCACGACGATCTGCCCGATCACCATGATCCAGCCGGCGAACCAGCCGAACGACGGAGTCGACAGCCGCGAGGACCACTGGTAGATCGCGCCCGAGATCGGGTAGCGCGCCGCCAGCTCCGCGAAGCACGCGGCGACCAGCAACTGACCGACCAGCACGATGGGCCAGGCCCAGAAGAAGACCGGGCCGCCGAAGGCGTACCCGAAGGCGAAGAACTGGAAGACGGTCGTCAGCACGGAGATGAAGGAGAACCCGGCGGCGAACGAGGCGTACCTGCCCAGGCTGCGGTGCAGCTCCTGGCGGTAGCCGAACTCGGCCAGGGAGCCGTCGCCCGCGTCGGGGGAGTGCGGCGGGTCGGGGCGTACGTCGGAAGGGGCTGTTGTCGTCACGGCGGAACCTGCCTTGGGCCCAGAGGGAACGTAATTCCTGTCGGGCGACAGAAATTAGGGACGCGCTGTTTCGTGCGCGTCACGCCGCCGTGTCCGGGGCGGGCCCAAGTCCTCACGTCCTCACACACCTCACCCGATCGCGTTACATCGCGTCTCTTGCGAACGTGCGGGGACTCGCGATATGTTCGGCCACGGATATTCGGTGGCGAGCTGTTCATCGTGAAGCGAGGTGGTCGTCGTGACGAGGAAGCGCCGCAAGCTCAGCAATCCGTTGGCGCTCGCCGTGATGACGACGCTCTGGCAGAAGCCGATGCATCCGTACGAGATCGCCCAGACCCTGCGCAGTCAGGGCAAGGACACCAGTACGAAGACGAACTACGGCTCGCTCTACACCGTCGTGCAGAACCTCGAGAAGTACGGCTTCGTCGAGGTGACCGGTGTGGAACGCCAGGGCAACCGCCCCGAGCGCACGGTCTACGGGCTCACCGAGGCCGGGCGTGAGGAGATGGCCGAGTGGCTGTCCGATCTGATCGCCATCCCCGCCAAGGAGTACCCGATCTTCGAGACGGCGCTCTCGCTGATGGCGGCACTGCCTCCCGACGACGTGGTGCGCCTGCTGGAGACCCGGCTGAGTGCGCTGGAGGTCCAGGTGGCCGGCGGCCGGGGCGTCCTCGAGAAGCTCTACGAGACGCTGCCGAGGCTCTTCCTCGTCGAGGTCGAGTACCAGCTGCACATGGTCGAGGCGCAGGCCGAGTGGGTCGGCGGATTCCTCGAGGAGATCAGGAAGGGCTCACTGCCCGGCGTCGAGGACTGGCGGCGTTTCCACGAGACGGGGGAGCTGCCGACGGAATTCACCTCTTGAGAAACGACCCCGGCAGGGCTGTTGCAGCAGCTCCGCCGGGGTCCCCAACCCCGAACGGAATCCGCCGTGAAGCGGCTCCGGGCCATCGAGGTGCGGCACACCCAGGATAGCCCGGCGCTCTTCACGCGGATCAGTAGTCCTGTCCGCTCACGAAGGAGCACCGTCATGAGCAACACCCGCGCGCCCGCGGTCGAGGCGCGTCGACTCGTCAAGACCTACCCCGGTGGCGTCACCGCCCTGAACGGCCTCGAGATCACCGTCGAGCCCGGTACCGTCTTCGGGCTGCTCGGCCCCAACGGCGCCGGCAAGTCCACCGCGGTCAAGATCCTCACCACCCTCGCCCGCCCCGACTCCGGCTCGGCCACCGTCGCCGGTCACGACGTGCTGCGCCACCCGGACCGGGTGCGCCGCGCGATCGGCGTGGTCGCCCAGAACTCCGGCGCCGACCCGGTCGCCACCGGCCGCGACAACCTCCGCCTCCAGGGCAGGCTCTACGGCCTGCGGGGGGCCGCCCTCGACCGGCGCGTCGACGAGCTGCTCGAGCGTTTCGCGCTCTCCGGGGCCGCCGGGCGCCCGGTCAAGGGCTACTCCGGCGGCATGCGGCGCCGGCTCGACGTCGCCCTCGGTCTGGTGCACCGGCCCGAGGTGCTCTTCCTCGACGAGCCCACCACCGGCCTGGACCCGGAGGCCCGCACCGCGATGTGGGACGAGATCGGCCGGCTGGCCGGCGAGGAGGGGCTGACCATCCTGCTCACCACGCACTACCTGGAGGAGGCCGACCGGCTCGCCGAGCGCGTCGCCATCGTCGACCGCGGCCGGATCGTCGTCACCGGCACTCCCGACTCCCTCAAGGGCGAACTCCGCGGCGACGCCGTGCATGTGGAGCTGCGCACCGCGCTGGGCGAGAGCGGCCGTGTGCTGCTGGAGGGCGCCCTGGGCGGGCTGCCCGGCGTCCACGAGGTGGTGTTCGACGGGCCACGGATCAGCGTCCGCGCCGAGGACGGAGCGGCGGCGGTGCCCGCGCTGCTCGGTGCCCTGGAGCGGGCCGGGGCGGCCGTCGCCACCGCGACCGTCGCCCGCCCCTCCCTCGACGACGTCTACCTGCGGTACGCGGGCCGTCGCTACGCCGAGGCCGAGGCCGAGAGCGGGACCGCCGCCGACGCCCTCGTCCTCGCCGGGGGTGCGCGATGAGCACCGCGATCGTCCAGACCTGGTACATGACGCAACGCCAGCTGATGGTGTTCGCCCGCCAGCCCGCGTACGCCGTGATCACCCTGATCCAGCCGGTGATCTGGCTGTTCCTCTTCGGCAGTCTCTTCAAGAACGTCGTGGCGCTGGGCGGCTTCGGTACGGCCTCCTACCTCGACTACCTGGTGCCGGGCGTGGTCGTGATGAGCGCGCTCGCCTCCAACCTGTGGGCGGGCATGGGCACGTTGGAGGAGATCCAGCGCGGCACCCTCAACCGTTTTCTGACCACCCCGGTCAGCCGGGCCGCGCTGATGAACGGCAATGTCGTCCACAACGGCATCGTCACCGCCCTGCAGTCGGCCGTCATCGTGCTGCTGGGCCTGGCGGGCGGTGCGCAGTACCCGGGCGGGTTCGTGGGCGTCGTCGTCCTGGTCGTCGCCTCGGTGCTGCTGGGCACGGTCTTCGGGGCGCTGTCCAACGCCCTGGGCATGCTGGTGCGGGAGCGGGAGTCGATCATCGGCGTCAACACGTTCCTGCTGCTGCCGCTGACCTTCCTCTCCAGCGCGTTCATGGCACCGGACCGGATGCCCGGCTGGATACGGCAGGTGGCCCGCTTCAACCCGTTGGACTGGGCGATGGTCGCCGGCCGGTCGGCCCTGTCCGCCGACCCCGACTGGGGCGCGGTGCTCCTGCGCGGCGGGGCGCTTCTCGCGCTCGCGACGGCGGCCGTGTGGCTCTCGATCGGGACGTTCCGGTCGTACCAGCGGTCGGTGTAGGCGCAGGCGGGTGCGGCCCCCAGGGGGTCGCAGGGGCGGCCCGCGCCACGATTGCGGGCCGCTTCCGTCAGGTCAGGCGGCCGGTGCCGCGCCCTCCTGCTCCGCCTCCACGCGCGCGTTCCAGTCCCGCTTCGAGGCCTGCCAGCCGTCCTCGTTGTGGCCGAGCCGCCAGTAGCCGGAGATCGACAGGTCCTCGCGCGGGATCTGGAGCTCGACGCGCAGGAGCTTGCGCAGCTCCTTCACGCAGGCGGCCTCGCCGTGCACGAACGCGTGCAGGCGGCCCTCGGGGAACTCCAGCGCCCGTACGGCCTCGACGAGCCGCTCGCCGACCGGCCGGTCGCCGCGGTGCAGCCAGACGATCTCCACGTCGGAGTCGACCTTCTGCTCCTCCTCGGGGCCCGACACCTCGATGAAGGCGTGGGCGACGCTGCCGGCGGGCAGCGACTCCAGGGCGGCCGCGATGGCCGGCAGGGCGCTCTCGTCGCCGACCAGCAGATGCCAGTCGGCGGTGGTGTCGGGCGCGTAGGCGCCACCGGGGCCCATGAAGCGGACGGTCTCGCCCGGCTGGACGCGCGCCGCCCACGGCCCGGCCAGGCCCTCGTCGCCGTGGACCACGAAGTCCAGGGTCAGCTCGCGGAGTTCGGCGTCCCAGTTGCGCACGGTGTACGTGCGGGTCACCGGCCAGTGCTCACGGGGGAACTCGGCGCGGATGCGTTCCAGGTCGAAGGGCTCGGGGTAGGTCACGCCCTCGGGGCCGAAGAGCAGTTTGACGTAGTGGTCGGTGCAGGTGCCCGCGGTGAAGTCGGCCAGGCCCTCGCCGCCGAGGACGACGCGCTGCATATGGGGGGTGAGCCGTTCGGTGCGGACGACCTGCGCGGAGTGGGGCGTCCGCGGCTTCCGTGCCGGACGTTCTGCCATGACGGCCTCCCATGTGGGTATGGTTAGGTTTACCTAAGTTAGCATCTCTTCCCCCGGTGATGCCCTCCCCGTTCGAGAGTCGGCTCACCTCTCATCCGGATCTCATGCAGAGGATGACTCCCGGCCTGCGCCGTTGTCATTCCCCGACACGAGAGCAATGGTTACGCGGACGGTGTGCCCAGGGTCGTCAACAGCCGCTGGAGCGACCCACCGAGTCCCCAGCGCTGCGCCAGTGCCTCCAGTGTCGCTCCGTCCCGCGGTGCGCGCGGCAACGCGGTGTCCACGTCCGGCAGGGGCACGTCGTCGGCGACCTTGACCACCGTCGGCGCGACGGCGAGATACGGCCGGGCCTCGTCCAGCCGCAGCCGCTGCGACGGCGTCAGCTTCGCCGCGCGGTCGTCGATCGCCGCCACGATCCCGGCCAGGTCGCCGAACTCGGCCAGCAGCTTGGCCGCGGTCTTCTCCCCGATGCCCGGCACGCCGGGCAGGCCGTCGCTCGGGTCGCCGCGCAGCAGCGCCAGATCCGCGTAGCCGCTCCCGTCGACGCCGTACTTCTCGCGCAGCCACGCCTCGTCCGTGAGCTGGAGCGTGCCGACGCCCTTCAGCGGATACAGCACGCGTACCCCGCGGGCGTCGTCCACCAGCTGGTAGAGGTCGCGGTCGCCGGTGACGATGTCGACCGGGCCCTTCGCCCGCCCGGTGAACGTGCCGATCACGTCGTCCGCCTCGTAGCCGGCGACGCCCACCCGTGCGATGCCGAGCGCGTCCAGGACCGCCTCGATGATCGGCACCTGCGGCGAGAGGGTGTCCGGCACCTCCTCCTCGTCCGGCCCCGTCTCGCGCTCCTCGGCGACGCGGTGCGCCTTGTAGGAGGGGATGAGGTCGACGCGCCACTGGGGGCGCCAGTCGGCGTCCATGCAGGCGACCAGCTCGTCCGGCCGGTGGTCCTTCACCAGCCGGTCGATGAAGTCCAGCAGTCCGCGCACGGCGTTCACCGGAGTGCCGTCCGGCGCCTTCACGGAGTCCGGGACGCCGAAGTAGGCGCGGAAGTAGAGCGAGGCGGTGTCGAGGAGCATCAGTCGTCCGGTCACGCCTCGCATCATGCCGCACGCGTGCCCCGGTATCCGGTGCGTATTCACTCCCGTGGCAGGAGTGAACCTCGTGTGAAACCTGCTGTGAACTGAACCACTCGTACGTTTGCCCCCATCGGACCAGGGCAGGGGCGGCCTCGGAGCAGTGCCCGGTTGCACTTTCAACTGTTTGCTGTTGCCGACTGCTCCGATTCCTGTCCCCGACGAGAGGTACGCGTGTCCTCCAGGCTTGAGGCCGAGCATCTGCACAAGGTGTTCGGCAGACGACCGCAGCAGGCAGTCGAGCGGCTCCGGGAGGGAGCCGACCGGGAGGATTTGCGCGCCGACGGCACCACGGCCGCCGTCATCGACGCCTCCTTCACGGTGGCCCCGGGCGAGATCTTCGTCGTGATGGGTCTGTCCGGCTCGGGCAAGTCCACCCTGCTGCGGATGCTCAACGGGCTGCTGGAGCCGACCGCCGGACGCGTCCTCTTCGACGGCCAGGACCTCACCGCCCTCGCCGACCGCGAACTGCGCGAGGTCCGGGCGAAGAAGATCAGCATGGTCTTCCAGCACTTCGCGCTCTTCCCGCACCGCAGCGTCCTCGACAACGCCGCCTACGGCCTCGCCGTCCAGGGCGTCCCCCGCCGCGAACGCGAGGAGCGTGCCGCCGAGGCGCTGCGGCTCTGCGGTCTGGCCGGCTGGGAGAAGTCCTGGCCGGACGAGCTGTCCGGCGGCATGCAGCAGCGTGTCGGCCTGGCCCGCGCCCTCGCCACCGACGCCGACCTGCTCCTGATGGACGAGTCCTTCAGCGCGCTGGACCCGCTGATCCGCCGCGACATGCAGGACCAGCTCCTCACGCTCCAGCAGACGCTGAAGAAGACCATCGTCTTCATCACCCACGACCTCAACGAGGCCATGCGTCTGGGCGACCGGATCGCCGTCATGCGCGACGGCCGGATCGTGCAGACGGGCACGGCGGAGGACATCCTGCTCCGCCCCGCGAACGACTACGTCGCCTCCTTCATCCAGGACGTCGACCGCTCCCGCGTGCTGACCGCCTCCGCCGTCATGGACACCGCCGTGCGCGGCGACGAGGCCGACTGCGGCTGCGAGACCGCCACCCCCGACACCCCGTTCACCGCGCTGTGCGCGCTCAGCGCCCGCCTGGACCATCCGGTCGCCGTCCTCGACGGCAAGCGGAAACTCGTCGGCGCCGTGTCGGGCCGGCACCTCGTCCGCTTCCTCGGCGACGAACAGGGCCGGGCGACGGCCTGCGACAGTCCGCGCGACGGCGGGAAGAAGGTGACGGCCCGTGCCTAGGCTGCACCTCGGCGACTGGGTCGACTCCGGCGTCGAATGGCTCGTCACCCACATGTCCTGGCTCTTCGACGCGATCAAGACGGTCGTCGAGGGCATGTACGACGGTCTCGACACCGTCCTCACCGCCCCCGAACCGCTCCTCCTCGCCGGCATCCTCGCGGTGCTCGCCTGGTGGCTGCGCGGCCTCGTCGCGGGCGTCCTGGCCTTCGCCGGGTTCGCCCTCATCGACTCCCTCGCCCTGTGGGACGAGGCGATGTCGACGCTCTCCCTGGTGCTCGTGGCCACGGTGATCGCCCTGGTGGTCTCCCTCCCGCTGGGCATCTGGGCCGCCCGCTCCAAGGCCGTCAGCGCCACCCTCCGCCCCGTCCTGGACCTGCTCCAGACCATGCCGTCGATGGTGCTGCTGATCCCGGCCATCCTGTTCTTCGGCATGGGCGTCCCCGCGGGCGTCATCGCCACCCTGATCTTCGCGCTCGCCCCGGGCGTCCGGATGACCGAGCTCGGCATCCGCCAGGTCGACCCCGAACTCGTCGAGGCCGCCGAGGCGTTCGGCACGACGCCCCGCGACACCCTGCTGCGCGTACAGCTGCCGCTCGCCCTGCCGACGATCATGGCGGGCGTCAACCAGGTCATCATGCTGGGCCTGTCGATGGTCGTCATCGCCGGCATGGTCGGCACCGGCGGCCTCGGTGGCGCCGTCAACGAGGCCATCGGCCAGCTCGACATCGGCCTCGGCTTCGAGGCGGGCCTCGGCATCGTGGTCCTCGCCATCTACCTGGACCGGATGACCGGCGCCCTCGGCACCCGGATCTCCCCGCTCGGCCGCCGCGCCGCCGCCAAGGCCCGGGGCACGGTGTGGACGTACCGTCCGCGCCCGGCCGTGGCCGTGGTCGGCGTGGTCGTGCTCGCCCTGGTCGCCGGCGGCATGAACGTCTTCGGCCCCTCCTCCGGTACCGCCGAGGCCTCCGCCTCGGACATCGGCAAGGGCAAGGAGGTCAAGATCGGCTACATCCCGTGGGACGAGGGCATCGCCTCCACGTACCTCTGGAAGGAACTCCTGGAGGAACGCGGCTTCGACGTCACCACCACCCAGTACGCCGCGGGCCCCCTGTACACCGGCGTCGCCACCGGGCAGATCGACTTCCAGACCGACGCCTGGCTGCCCACCACCCACGACGAGTACTGGAAGAAGTACGGCGAACAGCTCGACGATCTGGGCTCCTGGTACGGCCCCACCTCCCTGGAGCTCGCCGTCCCCTCGTACGTGAAGGACGTC
This sequence comes from Streptomyces sp. NBC_00016, assembly GCF_045040885.1. NCBI lineage: Bacteria > Bacillati > Actinomycetota > Actinomycetes > Kitasatosporales > Streptomycetaceae > Streptomyces > Streptomyces sp. NBC_00016. The sequence goes on from NZ_CP108304.1 coordinate 7,837,797, forward strand.
GGCTCCCTGGCGGACCTGAAGAGCCACGCCGCCGAGTTCGACGGCAAGATCACCGGCATCGAGCCCAGCGCCGGGATGATGGGCCTGCTCAAGGACAAGGTCCTGGGGCAGTACGGCCTCGACGGCGCCTACACCGTCGTCGACGGCTCCACCCCGGCGATGCTCGCCGAACTCAAGCGCGCCTACGCCGCCAAGAAGCCGATCGTCGTCACCCTGTGGTCGCCGCACTGGGCCTACAGCGACTACGACCTGAAGAAGCTCGAGGACCCCCGGGGTGCCTGGGGCAAGGGAGACGGCGTGCACACCGTCGCCCGCAAGGGCTTCGCCGCCGACAACCCCGAGGTCGGCAAGTGGCTGAAGAACTTCCGCATGACCGAGTCCCAGCTCACCGGTCTGGAGGCGCGGATCCAGAAGGCCGGCAAGGGCAAGGAGCAGGACGCGGTCCGGACCTGGCTGAAGGAGAATCCAGGTCTGGTCGAGAAGTGGGTACCGGTCGCCGATTCGGGGCAGGAAAGCCGGGCGGCCCGGTGACCTGACAGCACCGCGACCGCCTGACGAGGGGCGGGCACCGACGTACGGCCTCCGGGCCCGCGTCGGGGCCCGCCCCTCGTGTCGTTCCCGCACGTTCCCCGCCGCTCCCGCTCCCGCTCCCGCTCCCATCCGCCCCGCCGCGCCCCGCCGTGCCCCGCCGCGGCGCTGGTCCGGCCCCGTCCGCCCGTCGCCCCGCCACAGCAAGAATCCGGCCAAGTACGGAGAGCTACGCCCATGCCCGAGCCGAGGCTCCGCGACGCCGGGGACGAGCGGGAACATGCGCGGCCGTTCGCGCATTGAACCGGACAACCGGTGAGCGGGTCCGTGCCTGGCGTGTCCGGGGTCCGATCGGCTGGCGCGAACTGTGAGGTCCGGTGTCACGCCAGGTGTCCTCGATGTGACGGGCGCATGAAACGGTTTGCCGAACATGCGTAGGGTGCAGACAACTCCTCGGAGGGCGTAGAGGACGTCATGGCAGCGACGAGCTAAGGAGGGAGCCGGAGCGATGGGCGACCACAAAGAACAGCCACTGCGAGTGGGCGCGGCCGTGCGGCGCCGACGCCGGTCCCTGGAGCTCACCCTCGCCGTCGTGGCCGAGCGCAGCGGCCTGTCGGTCCCGTTCCTCAGCCAGATCGAGAACGAGCGCGCGCGGCCCAGCACCAGCTCCCTGGAGAAGGTCGCCGACGCCCTGCGCACCACGGCCGTCGAGCTCCTCGCCGCCGCCGACCCCGCGTGCAGCGTGGACGTCGTGCGCGCCGAGGTGACCGAGCCGGGTCCGGGGCCCGAGCCGGAGCCGCGCTCCCGTTCCCTGGTGCGCGGTCACCATCAGATGCACGCCTCGGAGTTCACCGGCGACCATGACGCGGGCCGCGAGTTCCAGTACCGCAACGACCAGTTGATGTACGTGGCCGACGGCGCCGTGGAGATCGAGGCGGAGGGCCGCGCCTACCGCCTCGGCCGGGGCGACACCCTGTACCTCACCGGTGGCGTCCGTCACCGCTGGCGGGCGACCGTGCCGGACACCCGGGTGGTCGTCGTCGCCGTGGCGGAGCACATCGAGGCGGTACGGGACCGGGACCGGGGCCGGAAGCGGTAGTGCGGATCGTCTCGCTGGTGCCGTCGCTCACGGAGGCGGTGGCTTCCTCCGTGCCCGGCGCCCTGGTCGGCGCCACCGACTGGTGCACTCACCCGGCGGACCTGGACGTCGTCCGGATCGGCGGAACCAAGAACCCCCGGGTCGACCGGATCGTCGCTCTCGCCCCCGACCTGGTGATCGCCAACGAGGAGGAGAACCGGGAACCGGACCTGGCCGACCTGCGCGCGGCCGGCCTCGACGTCCTGGTGACCGCGATCCGCGACCTCCCGCAGGCCTTCGGTGAGCTGGCGCGGGTGCTCCGGGCGTGCGGGGCGCCCTCGCGGCCCAGGTGGCTCGACGAGGCGGAGGAGGCGTGGGCGGCGCCGCTGCCGTCCAGCCACCGCCGGACGGCCGTCGTACCGATCTGGCGCCGCCCGTGGATGGTCCTGGGCCGCGACACCTTCGCCGGGGACGTGCTGGCCCGCCTGGGCGTCGACCAGCTCTACGCCGGGCACGCCGAACGCTATCCGCGGATCCCGGTCGAGGAGCTGCTCGCCGCCGCACCGGACCTGGTCGTGCTGCCCGACGAGCCCTACCGCTTCACCGCGGACGACGGCCCGGAGGCCTTCCCCGGTCTGCCCTGCGCGCTGCTCAGCGGACGGCACCTGACGTGGTACGGCCCGTCACTCGCCGAGGCGCCGAAGGTGCTGGGCGAGGCGCTGCGAGCAGCACATCCACGGATGTAGCTTCTGGGCATGGCCGAGGACCTGGTACAGCGAGCGCACTGGGGCAACTTGGAAGGGCAGAACTGGGCCGGACTGGCCCGGCTGTCCACGGAAGAGATCGAGGGCGAGGCCCTCGACGACGGCGCACGGGAATCGACGCGCTTCGTGCCGATGACCAGCAGGGACATCAAGAGCACGGAGGAGCAGGAGAAAGACGGCCGTCAGTTCATCGAGAGCCGAGGCGGCCGGTACATCCACACCTACCTGGAGCCGGACACCTCGGCTTGGAAGCGCCGGCGCGTGCGCCTGCCCGATGGGACCACGGGTTACCGCGTAGTGAGGCCGGTATTCGAAGGCGCGCTGGAGGATCTCAAGCAGGGCACCGCGCCGAACGGGGAACGCATCGACGGACTGATCGTCTATGACATCGATCGCCTCACGCGCGACCCCCGGCACCTCGAAGACGCGATCGAGACCGTCGAGCACTACCGCCGACCGATCATCGACATCACGGGCACCCTGGATCTGCTCACCGACAACGGCCGAGCCATGGCCCGAGTAGTCGTCGCCATGGCCAACAAGCAGTCGGCTGACACGGCCCGGCGACTGAAACGCAACCACAAGGCGCGGCGAGACCTGGGCATACCAGTGGGCGGTACGCGCCCATTCGGGTGGCAGGAGGACAAGCGCACGCTCAATCCGACCGAGGCAGACCTGATCCGAAAGGCAGCTCGGCGGCTCATCGAGGGTGCGACGTGGTACGCGATCATCGCCGACTGGAATCGCAAGGGCATCACCACGTCCCGAGGCAATGCCTGGACACAGAGCGTACTCAGGGAATCCATGCGGAATCCGCGCCTGTGTGGCTACCGGCCTTACACGGTGGTCGAGTTCGATCCCGACACAGGTCGCGAGCTCAAGAACATGACCATCTCGCGTGACAGCAGAGGCGATCCTGTTATCGGTCAGTGGCAACCGATCTTGACGGTTGCCGAGTGGGAGGCGCTGGTCGCGATCATCGGTGAAGGGCCCGTGCGCGGTTCAGGATTCAATACCCGCAAGTACCTGGGGACCGGGACGCTGCGCTGCGGCAAGGAGGGCTGCGGAGCGCTTCTCCGCCCGTGCAAGGCCTCACCGAGCCTGGGCAAGCCGGAGGGGTACTTCTACTACGGCTGTCATGCGAAGAGCACGGGGCGAGGCTGTGGGGGCGTGAAGATTCCCGGCCCGGAGACGGACGCGTTGATCGCGAAATTGGTGATCGCGAAGTACGAGGAGGAAGCCGCTGCGCGGAATGCGGTTGCGGTCCCTAAGGCATGGCCGGGCGAGGACGAGCTGAGGAACGTTCGGGAAGACATCGACGACCTGAAGCAGGCTCGCAGGGCACGCAAGATCAGCGCTGAACGGTACTACGCGGATCTTGCAGAGTACGAGTCGGACGAGCGTCGGTTGGCGAAGGACCGAAACGCGTGGAATCGCAGGATCCTGGCAGCCCAGGGAGAGCCCGTGGACGTGGCGAAGGAGTGGTACCGCGACGGTGTCACCCTGGCTGAGCGCCGCTCCTATGTGGAACAGACGCTGACTGCGCTTGTCGTTCTCCAGGTGGGCAGAGGGCGCAGGGTCCCTGTACGGGATCGCCTGGTCCCTGTGTGGGCCGAGAAGTAGCAGCGAGACCGGGCTGAGCCCGTCACTTCGTACGGCGCGGGTGACGGGCCTTGCCGCATGTGGACACATCGAGCCCCAAGGAAGCGTTCATCCTCCGCCACTTGGCATCCGACCACTGGGGAGCCCTTCTTGCGTGCGTCCGAGCCCAGACCATGTCGTGATCTTCTGCTTCGTCACTCGGATGCGGCACTCACCCGCCCCCTCTCGGAGGCCCGCACTTCCGATGTGACTTCGCGGTTTACGGCAAGGTCTTCAGCGACCGCGGCGGCCAGGAGTGCCGCGCCCGGCGTATGGCCGGAGCCGACGTAGCGCCACTGAGCATCTGTGACCGTGCCAGCCACGGTGTCGTGGCCGCGGTGTTCGGCACGGTCGGCGCGCAGGGCGGCGTATGTCGTCGAGTAGGCGCGCGACTTGGTGAGGACATGGCCCCGGTAGCCGAGTGTGTGAGCCCAGGCCCGCAGATGCAGGGGTGCGAACTCGGGGAGACCGCCGAGGCGCCAGCACATCCGCATGAGTGCCCGAACGTGGTCGGAGACGCGGGCAGCGTCGATGTCCTCCCATCTCGTGAGCCGGTAGTCGGTGCCGGCCCCTGTCTCGCCCGCTCCTTTGGTGACGTACTTGGCGACGTACGCAGCTACGGCATCGTCGTCCGGTCCGTCGCCATCGGTGCGAAGCGGTCGGGCATCGAGCTGGACGCCCCAGCGGAGGGCGAGTTCGCCGACGGCGGGACTGTGAGGAGTACGGATCACGACCCGGCTTGCGGAGGCACGTACTGAGTCGGCGAGTCCGTTGCTTGTGCCCCAGGCCGGGACTTCGTCGTCGGGTCCGGCCGGGCCGTCGAGGCGGACGACCGCGTGGACGTGGACGGCGGCGCGTTTCTGGTATTCGGCAACGCGGGCGAAGGACAGCCGGGCGTGCTGGGGGAAGCGCGACTGTGTGATGCCGGCCGAGGAGGCGAGGTGACGTCGGACGCCGATGACGAAGCGGTCCCACAGCTTGGAGGCGTGTGCGTGCCAGAGGACGTGGCCGGTGTAGTCGTAGCAGTCGGGGCAGAGCGGTTCGCCGACAGCCGGGTCATCCTGGGCATGGATCAGGCCGCAGCCGAGGGGCCGCCCGTGTTCGCATGCGCCGCCGTCTCGGCGGGGGCGGCACCGTTCGCCAGCACGGTGGACCGAACCGAAGGACGGGGCGGTCAGGGTGATGAAGAGCCGGGGGCTGTGGCGCACGGTGGCAGGGATGTTCTGGCCGCCGAGGAGACCCGCGCGGATGAGGTGGTAGGTGTCGCCGGCATGGAGGCGGGAGCAGGGCGGGCAGATGGTGGCGCGTCGGTTGCGGCAGCGGATGAGGAGGCGTTCGCCGGGTTCGTTGCGGGTGTCGTAGTGGTGGAGGATCTCACCGGTTTCCCCGTCCAGGGTGGTGGTGGAGCCGGAGAGGTGGACGGGGTGGGAGCAGCCACCGGTTGCGGCGATCTGCTCCAGCCAGCGGGGGAATCGGGGGTCTTGGGCGATGCGTAGGGCGTCTCGGTCGGTTTCGGGGAGCTGACGCAGGCGCGCCGCGCGGTCGAGTGCGGCGCGCCTGTGAGCCGGGGTGTAGTGCGGGGTGATGGTGGTGACCTTCCGGGGTGGGCCGCCGAAGCAGCCGGGACGGTTGTGGGTGGTGCGCCCTGGGGCATGGGGATCACTCCCTTGGGTGGGTCGTGGGTGGGGGCGAGATTCAGCGGATGGTGCCGGTTCCTCGGCAGACGCGGCAGCGTCGGATGCGTCCGGTCCAGGTTTTTCGGGCTCCGTCGCCCTTGCAGTGCGGGCACCTCACGCGAGGCATAGGCATGACTGGGGTGTCCTTTCTGCTCAGGTGTGGGAGAAGCCGCTGATGAACCAGGTGACGAGTCCGTGGATGGTGAAGACCACGGGGGTCTGGCCGAGGTAGACGCCGAAGAGGCCGACGCAGACCGCTTCCCAGGCGCGGACGTCGCGGGAGCGGACGAGGAGGACGGTGATGATCCCGAAGATCACCGCGAACGTGAACGCCGTGCCTTCGCTGATCACTTGGACTCTCCTTCCAGTGCGACAAGCGCGCGGGTGACGGGGGGCAGTTCCGGGGTTATCGCGCTGTACCTTCGGGCCGTGGCCACGGCCTCATCCGTCGGAGTGAGGTGGGATCGGGCACGGCTCCACCCGCCGTCCGGCCCGGTGCAGACGGCCACCCCGCGCTCTTCCGGCGTAATCCCCTGTGCGACAGCGACCGCATCCTTGTTGAGGTCGCCGAGGGTCATTTCGGCGGTGCCGGGGTCGTTGACCCGGTGGCAGATGCGGCCGCCGAGCTGGGCGCGCAGTGCGGTGACGCCGGGGCCGAGGTCGGATCCGACGCGTTGGCCGGCCACCACCAGGTGAATGCCGAGGGCGGCTCCGAGCTGGGCCAGCCGCAGCAGGAGAGTGGAGCACTGTTCGGCCTCCGCCCTGCTCTCGCGGGTGCCGTCGGACAGATACAGCTCTGCGATCTCGTCGACCAGGACCACGACCGGGACCGGGCGGAGCTTGTCCGGGAGCTCCCAAATGGAACGGACCCCGGCCGACCGGCACGCGCTCATCCGGTCCTGCATGTCGACCACCAAGGCCGAGAGGACCGCGACCGCTTCCCGTCGGCAGGTGGCCAGCGCGCTGAGCCGTCCGGCGAACAGGCCGAGTTCCATGCCGCCCTTGCAGTCGACGCCGACCAGGGCGACGCGCTGTGTGGCGAGTTGGGTGATGAGTCGGGCCAGCAGCGTGGACTTGCCCGAGCGAGTGGCCCCGGTGATCAGCCAGTGCGGCACCAGGCGCAGGTTCATCACCCATGCCCCGCCGGTCTCCAGTGCGCCGATGAGAGCGGAAAGGAGTTCGGCCGGGGCGGTGGCTAAGCCGGGCCGCTGAAGCGGGTCGGTGGCCATGGCGCTCAGGAGCACGATGCCGCGTTCGGGCGAGGTGACCCGCACCGCGTGGACCTTCCACGCGTGGACGAAGGCGTCCGTCGCCTTCAGATAGGTCGCCGGGGTCTGCCCCGCGTGCAGCCGCACCACCATCGTCAGCCCCATGGGGGTGACGCGGGGGAAGGAGCAGCGCGGAGCCACCGGCCGCACCGGGTCGCCCTTGACCATCAGGTGACCGACGAGGGTGCGGGCCGGGAGCCGCGACACCGCGAGGTCGTTCAGGACGGCGATCCGCCGCCAGGTGAACACCGCCCGCCACGCGGTGACGGGGTAGCCGACGAGGTACCAGTGCCAGGCCGGGCGGTGCCGGCGCACCAGGTCGCCGACGACGAGCATCCAGGCCACGACGGCGAGGGCGAAGGCGAGCACGATCGGTCCCATCACGCGTCACCGCCCTTGCCGTGCGGGGCAGTCGTGCGGACGGGGGTGACGGCATCAGCGCGGAAGCTGACACCGTGGCGGTCACCCATCGCCCACATGAACGCCACCAGGCCGGTGACCTTCACGATCTGGCCTTCCTCGATCCCTGTCGGCTCGCCACTGACGGCGATCTCGATGACGGAGATCCGCCGCCGGTCCTGCCGCACGGTCACGGCCACGGTGTAGACGGGGTTGCCGTCCCGGTCCTTCTTCACCTCCTGGGTCTCGGTGTTGCTGATCTTCGCTTCCGGAGCGATGGCGCACCGCAGTACGCCCAGTCGCATCGTGTCCACGGGAATGGACTGCATGTCTTCGGCCTCCCTGGCCAATCGGACGCCCGCCATATGCGGACGTCACTTGTCCTTACGAGTGATGAGTTTGGAGTGCTGTACGGCGAGTGCGCAATTACTTATGCTGACGAGTGACGCCGCGCGTGCGACGTGCCTATGACCCCGACCCGTCGGAGATGCCCAGATGTCGGAGATCCAGCGCCCCGGAGCCCTCTACCAACAGGTTGCCGCCGCCATCCGCGAAGCGATCCTGTCCGGCGAGTACGAACCCGGCGCCCCACTTCCCTCGGAAGCCCAGCTCATGGAGCGCTACCAGGTCTCCCGCCCGACCGTCCGCAACGCGGTCGCCGCCCTGCGCTCGGAAGGGCTGATCGACGTCCGCCACGGCAAAGGCAGCTTCGTACGCGCCGACCGCGGACCCACCGCCGAGATCTCCCGCTCCGTCGGCAGGACGTCGGCCGGACACTTCACGCTGCACGGCGTAGCCGCCTGGCAGCAGACCGAAGAGCCCACCACCTACCGCACCCACGCCACCGAAACCACCGCCCACCAGCTGGAACTCAAGGCGGAAGACGCACTGTTCGGCTGTGACCGACTGCTCGCCGACCCCGCAACCGGGACGCGCGCGATGCACCGCACACTGATCCCCTTCACCACCGCCGACGCCGTACCCGCGCTCGCCGAGGCACCGGATACCGAGCCCGCGAGCGTGTACACGCTGCTGACGAAGGCCGGACACAAGCTGTGGTGGTCCGAGACCGTACGCGCCCGCATGCCGCTGCCCGACGAACGCACCGCCCTGCGACTGCCCGACGCGACCCCGGTCCTGCACGTCTCCCGCGTGACCTGCGGCACCGACGACCAGGCCCTGATCCTCGAGGAACTCCGCATCCCAGCCGACCGCGCCGAACTCACCTACCGGATCACCGCTGACAAAGAACCCACCCGACGCACCAAGGCGTGACCGCGAACGGTAATCGGTCGAAACAGTCTTCACTTCCTCAAGGGCGCGCCTGCGGCGCGCCGGGCCGCCCGGCCGCCCCGGCCGGGCGTGCGGCGTGACCGCCGGTCCCGGCCGAGCGCCGGACGCCCCACACCGCAGCCAGCCCGAGCAGTCGATGCGCCGACCGGCCGTCGAGGGCCGGGGTGTGGGTGGCTGGGGGTCGCCGGCCTCCGAGACTTTAGGCAGCCACCATGGGGCGAGCCTCGAAGAACAGGGGGCCCATCGGGCACAACACCGGGCAGGTCCAGTACCTGCCCGATTCGCCGGGCGAGCGTAAGGCCCCCTGTTCACTCGCCCCATGGCAGCTCCCGCCCAAAGTCTCTCCACCCGCCGACGTGCCCACGCACACCGCCCACCAGCGGAAACACCCCTCACCGCGCATCACCGGCACCATCGGCGAGCGCCTCCAGGAGCTGGGCGAGCCGCACGGCGGCACCAGGCAAGCCCACCAGGCGCACAACCCCGTGCCCGTCGTCGTTCGTCGCAGCTACGGCCCGTAACTCGCACGGCTCGAACTCGGCCGCGAGAAGTGCCAAGTTCAGTTGATCGGCGGCCTCACGCGCGACACTCCAGCCCGCCATGTAGTCGACACCCCGCACCCACAGACCGGATCCCGCGCCCGCTGCGTTGTCGATCCCGTCACTCAGCCAGCCCTCACCCGAGGCACTCACGTGTCCCACCTCTGCCCTAAATCAGATAACGGATCGTCAACTCTCTTTGGCCCAGGGCAGATGCACAGCACGAAGGCCCCGGTACCATCGGCACCGGGGATCTTCGTGTTCCCCAACCGGGCCACCCTTCGCTTTCCAGGGCTGATGGGGTGGCCCGGTCTTGGTATGAGGTTGTGAAGCGTGACCCCCAGGCGCTGAGTGGGGACTCAGCGAACCGACCCAGGAGCCACGCCCCGTTCGCCGGATGAGTTACCTTCCGGCACCGGCCGCCGCGCACTCGTGCGAGAGCGAACAGCGCAACGACAGCCGGAGATCATCAAGACGGCCGGGCACGGGTGCCTGCGTCGAGGTCGAGGCGGCACCACACGGTCTTGCCGCCCCGGTCTTCCGGTGTCCACCACACCGCCGCTGCCAAGCGCTGGACGATGAGCAGCCCACGGCCGCTGTCCGGCAGGACCGCTTCCGACAGCTCTTCCATCAGCCCCGGCCAGAACGTGTCACCAAGCGGCAGCAGCGGCGGTGACGAGTCCTCATCCGCAACCCCGATGAACAGCCACTTCGGCCACACCTTGAAGTGCACGTCGACACGACGGGAACCGCCGGGACGTGTCAGGGAGCGTTCCGGCACGACATGGTTCACGACGTTCCCAACCAGCTCTGAAACGATCAGCCGGGCATCGTCCACCACCTCGCTGGCGCCCACGCCCCGGAGGAATTCGGCCGTATGGTCACGCGCAACGCGTGCCGCGTTGCCGCAGTCCGCGAAGAGAGTCAGCGACAGGTAGTGGCCGCCGGACGAGGGATCCGGCGCGGTGAACCAGTGGGCGTGCGCATCCAGTTCACCGGCTAAGTGCGCATGTGATTGCGCTCTTCTGGCGTCCATGAACGGGTCCCGTCTCAGGTCACGTCAACCGAGGATCTCTCGGCAGGGTGATGAGGGTGCACCCATCAACCCACCTGCCGCTCCCCCCTCTTGGGGACCCCCCTCACCGGTACACTCGGAATCCGGACGTGAGTGCAGATCGAGAGAGCCGATCTGACGAAGGGCGTCAGGTCAATCACGATGGGGAAGTGAGATGACCGAGGCAGCACCAACACCGGCAGCTCTGCCGCCGCACGTGCTTGAGCGCGCGGACGTGCGGTCAGCGATCGCCAACCACGACTTCGGCGAGGTCTTCAGACTCGCCAGGCTCCACGGCCACATCAGCTACGCCAAGATCTCCGAAGCCGTCGGCTACAAGCGCGAACACATCGGCAAGATGGCCCGCCCGGAGACCGACGGCACGGGCGTCCGCCCACGGATCACGCAGCACTACAAGATCCTCGAAGTCGTCGACGGCCTGCGCATCCCTGGCCACCTCGCAGGACTCGCGCCGCGCCCATGGGAGTTGGAGCGACCGGCGACGACAACCAAGTCCGACGACCCCAGCGCCCTGATTGCACAGGGCGGAGCCGGCCTGTGGGACATCGCCGAGATGCTGAGGCGCACGGAGATGTCCAGCATCAACAGCGCCGCCCTGGAGTCGATCGAACAAGGCATCGACCAATTGGCCCGCGCGTATCCGTACGCCGATGCCGACGACCTCCACGAGCGCACCCGCAACGGACTCCAGTACGTCACCAAGCAACTCGAAGGCCGGACGACCCTCCGCCAGCACCGGGAACTACTCGTCGACACCGGATGGCTGTTCCTGCTGAACGCGTGCGTCCAGTACGACCGAGGCCAGCGCGAGGCCGCGAACCTCAGCAAAGCCGCCGCACTCCGCATTGGCCAAGAGGCCGGCCACGGCGAGATCATGGCGTGGGCATGGGAGATCGAGGCGTGGTTCGCCCTCACACAGAGCCGTTGGCAAGACATGCTCGAAGCCGTCGAGGCCGGCCACGTCGCCGACCAGACCCACTCCGTCGGCGTGCAGCTCTACGCCCACAAGGCCCGCGCCGCCGCCCGCATGGGAGACAGCCGCCTGGTCCGAGACTCTCTCGACGCCGGCCGCGCCCGCCTGGACCGCCTACCGCGCCCGGACCACCCCGAACATCACTTCATCATCGACCCCGGCAAGTGGGACTTCTACGAGATGGACGCCTACCGTCTCCTCGGAGACGACGAACGCGCCGCAGCCCACGCCCGCTCAGTAATCCGCATCAGCACCGGCCCCAATGGCACGGAGATCTCACCCATGCGTGCAGCAGAAGCCCGACTGACCCTCGGAGTTGCCGCCGCACGTACTGGTGACGTAGAGGAAGCCATCGGCATGGGTATCACAGCTCTCGAAGCAGACAGGAAGTCTCTCCCGTCGCTGCTTTTAGTCGCTGACGAGCTGGACAAGGAACTTCGCTCCCGGTACCCGCGGGAAGCGTCCACGCGTGATTTCCATGAGCGGGTTATGTCCGTCGAGCGGGGTGCAGCCAAGACCGAGCTTCCGTTCTGATTGCCACTTTCCGCACCCCTTTCGCCTTGAACTCTATTGGTCCGTCTTAAAGGTGGCTCAGCTGCGTCAGTGTCGTCAGCCCCGCAGCTCGGTAAAGCATTCGACGAATTGAGCTGTAAATCGCGAAGCCAGCTAGCTCGGCCCGGCTGAAGACCGACTCCATTCAGCGGATCCAGCAACTTGCTCCTCCACTGGTTGGTCCAGTTGCTGTTGCCGACGTCGCTGCTCATTCCGGAATACTTCGACTCTCTCAACGAGACGCGCGAGGGCCTCCTGACGGCTCAGTCCCGAGTATTCTGCAATACCCAAGGTCATCGCATTAACCTCTTGCTCAATCAGATCAGCGGTCTGCTGAAGATAGAAACTTCGCTCACGAAACTTAAAATACCCCATAAATCCCGCAGCAAGTCCCACTGCGAGACTGAAACCAACCGTAAACCATTGATAAACCGTCATGGGACCCGCCTGCAGCGCAGCAACGGTTGTTGTGCAAAGGGATCCCACAATAATCACCGACTGAAGCCTGTTGTGGGTTTTTCGATACTTATCACTCTCCTCTTGATATTGTGAGATATGAGCAGATATATCCGCCTTATAGAGACTCTGACTAACGTGACTGGCAACAGCGTTGCCCGCCTCCGTCCAACGCAGATCATCCCGAATTCGCTCAAGGCTGGCTTCAGCCTCCTCAAGCGAGGGGAGCCCCCGGCGCCGAACCCACTTCTTGATGCTTAGAGCAGTTCCACCGAAGGCCGCCACAAGGACGCCGAAGACCAGGTCAAACTTCGCCACTATTGAATTGCCCCATGCAGCCGCCGAAGCTAGGCCAGCAGCGAGGACAGCGAACGCCACCACTCCCGAACAAAACCGGAACCACCGGTTTACCCGACGACGTGTACGCAGTATCGCCTCCGCTTCGGCGGCCTGGCGCTTGAGAGATCTGGCTAGTCGTCTCCCGACACCACTCTCTTCCTCCGTCATGCCCCTCCTCCACTCCTACACAGCCGATCTCGAGTGCCCCACTAATCCGGAAGCCGAAGTTCCGCTTCTGGATCGTGCGCACCCGACCGTACGTTACCTACGAGCAGCCGCACAGACCTTGACTCACTGCGAGCTGATAGCAAATTGCTGGCCTCCCCCCCCAGACGCTTGAGCGCCGCGCCTCGCTCAGCTCTCAGTCTTGAGTTCGCCCGAAGCTCTGTCGTGCGCAACAAAGGCCACTAGACTAACGGTTTCTGACAGGGGGTGAGTCGCCACGGTGCAACCTGGGCTCAACCCGACTCACGCAGTCCAGGAGGCCGAGATGGTCTATACCGCAGAGATCAGCCGTACCAATCCCGCTTGCATCATCTTCTTGGTGGACCGCTCTAGATCCATGGCGAGCGCGATCGGCGGCGACATCCCGCAACCGAAATCAGAAGTCGTCGCGGACGCCATCAATCGCCTTCTTTACGAGTTGACAATTAAGTGTGCCAAAGAATCGGGAGTTCGCGACTACTTTGAGGTTGCGGTCATCGGATACGGCCAGTCTGTAGGATCCGCGTTCAGCGGTAAACTCGCAGATCGCGATCTCGTCCCCCTTTCTCAGATCGCAGACAATCCGGCAAGGGTGGACCAACGCATCAAGAGAGTGCCCGACGGCGCAGGTGGTCTCGTAGACAGCGCTGCCAGCTTTCCGGTTTGGCTGGAGCCAGTGGCGGACGGGGGTACACCAATGAACCGAGCACTTCAGTATGCGAATAGTCTGGTTGCTAGCTGGGTTGAAGGACATCCGGGAGGCTTCCCTCCAATTGTACTTAACCTCACGGACGGTGAGTCAACAGACGGCGATCCAGCCGACTCCGGTACGGCAATTTGCACTCACACGACCGCAGACGGTGCGGCCCTTCTTTTTAACCTCCATGTATCTGCTGCCGGCGGTCAACCCGTAACATTTCCTCAATCTGACGCCGCGCTGCCCGACTCGCACTCCCGCCTGTTGTTCGCGATGTCGAGTCAACTTCCCGGCCACATGCGTTCTTATGCGACATCGTTGGGCCACCGAGTGAGCGATGAAACTCGCGGATTTGTCTACAATGCAGACATTAGTGCCGTGGTTCAGTTCCTCGATATCGGCACACGCTCCACGGACCTGCGGTGACCTATTCCATTACAGTTAAAGCCGTAGTGATACCTAAACAGGGAAACAGCGAGAGCGAGTGTGAGGACTCCTGCCGCGTAATTCCGAAGAGTTCTCTCAGTAAGAAGTGCTTCGGGCCAGTAGTGGCGGTTATTTCCGACGGCGCATCGGAAAGTATGTTTGCGCAGGCATGGTCGACCATGATCACCCGACGGGTTGCCCACCGAGCCTATTTCGTTCCTGAAATTCTAACGGGCCCCGGCCCCAGTTTTCGTCACTTCATGAACCAACTCGCGGGCCACTGGGAACGGTGGCTTGCCCGTTACATTGATCAGCGTGTTACTGATGGCCGCCCGCTGAAATGGTATGAGGAGGCGAAACTAGCGTCTGGGGCATTCGCCACACTTCTAGCCGTACGCCTTGAGTACGGCCATTCTCAGCCGGTATACGAGGGAAAGGAAGATGGCTCCTGGCATGCGGCCGCTCTGGGAGACTCCTGCATATTCCAAATACGAGGGAACGAGATTATATCCCTTTTCCCCGTCGAGTCGTCAGCCGACTTCGGTAATACGCCAAGTCTCTTGGGAAGCAATGCCAATCGGGAACTTGTTTGCCGACGCACAGCTTTCCTGGATGGCTCTTTCAAGCACGGCGATGAATTCTTTCTCATGACAGATTCCATTGCAGCCTGGTTCCTATCCACTGTTGAGAAAACTCATCCGAGCGAGCTGAAAGGGATTCTGGATCAATTAAGAGGATTCAGCCGTACCGAAAATAGGTCGGCATTCGAGTCGTGGTTGTCTTCTTTGATAGCAAGCGGTACCTTGCGAAACGACGACGTAACCTTTATGCATATCCGCACTTCGGGGTGAACGGGTGACAGACTTTCGTGACGAAGCGGTGGAGGAACAAGGAATTCGTAGACTTCCGACCGGAGCTCAGTACTCCACCGCCCTTCAGGACACACGACTTTGCTTCCATCATGATGATCTCAGGAACTCCAAACCCACACTGAATGTAATTGGCATGCCGAAGCCTGTGTCTGGGAGCTCGGCCACCGTCTTTTCACTAATTGGCGCTGATGGCCAACGACGTACAGCGATCAAGTGCTTCACAAGGCATGTGACTGATCAAGAACGCAGGTACCAAACGATCAGTGAACACCTTGCCCAGGTCGACACCGGGTCCCTTTCGCAGCCGTGGAAAATGAATTTTGAGTATATACCTGATGGGATTCTAGTCGAAGGTGTCCGCTATCCGATTCTGAAGATGGATTGGGTCGATGGAGTTCACCTATCACAATGGATGAGCACTCACCATCAAGACCAGACGGCGGTGGCAGAGATAGCTCGCAAGTTTGCAGAACTTGTAAGTGATCTCAACCGTAACGGTATAGCTCACGGTGATCTTCAGCACGGGAATCTGCTAGTTGCTGAAGATCGCACGTTGCGGTTGGTCGACTATGACGGCTTGTTTGTGCCAGCACTGGCTGGCCAACCAGGCAACGAAATCGGGCATCGAAACTACCAGTCTCCACATCGGACTCTCGGTAATTTCGGTCCCGCTATGGACAATTTCTCGGCATGGGTAATCTACGCTTCGCTTATCGCTGTGGCTGCGGATCCTGCGCTGTGGCCGCAGTTGCACGACGCCGACGGCGAGTATTTGATCCTGTCCGAAGATGACTTCTCAGATCCGGCTAGCTCGGCGCACTTTCCTGGACTCTTGCGTCATTCCAGCCCTACAATCAGCACTGCTATGAACCAGCTGAGGTTGCTCTGCGAAAAGCCTTTTGAAGAAATATCAAAGCTTGATTTGAATCTATTTTGCACTGACGCAGCAGTGGCGCGAAACGACCTGTCCAATGACACTGTGGAGCTTGCTAGTAAAACGCAGTCGGGTCGGCCATCGTGGCTCGACGGTCACCTTTCAACTAACACCATCAGGCAGGATTTTTCTGTCGAATCGTTTCGAGGCCGGCATCGACACGAGTTCCTTCTTGCTTCACTCGGAGTGCTCACCGTCACTGCTCCACTGATCGCAGGAACTACTAAGTTCGTTGATTCTGGTGCCGTCATTCTTGGCGTATCTTTCATGTTGTGCCTCTTCTTTGCCCTAGCTGCTATTTCCCGAGTAAAGCGTGGCGAACTAGATGCTCTCCGTAATAAGCAACAAAGTTTGGATCAGCTCCTTGTGCTGACCAAAGAGGCTTCAGCCAATTACGCGACGGCTCACAAGGAACGCACTCTAATCATAGAAGATGAAGAAGGAAGGATCGAAAATAATAAGGACCAGAATCAAGATCTGACGCGCCAGCTTCATCGGAAGTACGCGCGCATCGAATCAGCTAGAATTTTGGCAGCAGAAGCGCTAGAACAGGAGTTGCGCAGCCTGCGGGCGGAGAAGGATGGCGTTCTCTCCGAAAAGTTGCTCCCCCTTCAAGAACCCTGGATTGGGAAGAGGTTGCCTTCTTTCCTTCTTTCTGACGCCAATCTGTCTGGATTCACCTCGAAGAACATTTCTTCACTTGCGGCGCTTAACCTTCTTACTGCGGCAGACATTTCTGGAGTAAAACGAATCAAAGGAGGATCAGATGCCTTGCTGATAACAGGTGATGGAAGGACCCTGAAAGTAGCTGGAATCGGGCCAGCGAAGGCAGGCGCTCTGTACGTGTGGCGCCAGCAATGCGAAGAGACGGCTCGAGCATCGTGCCCGATACGCTTGTCCGCGGAGGAAGAAGCAGAAATTGATAGAACTTTCGAGTCCCGATTCGAGTCAATCGCGACTCGAAAGTCGGCAGTCGACCAGGAGGCAGCGCAGAAGCGAAGCGCGGCTAGGCAGGATCTCGCGACCATTCGTACACGCCTAGCAGATATGCACCAGGATGAATTAGAAGATCTTAGGGGGCGAAAAAGAGAGCTGGATGGTCGGATTGCCAGTATTCGCGCAAGCTCGACGGACCTGCATTATTTGAGTCAATCAAGAGACTTGCTGGCGATGGGAGCACGAAGGCTCTCATATTGGCGTTACCTTCGCTTTCTATATATCAGAGATTAGTGAGAGGTATCAATGATCGATGTACCACAGACGCACAAGGATGCCGTTGCCAAGGCGATCGCGGCTCTGGGTGGTATTTGGGATACGCAGCGAACCGTGACTACCTTGCGCGACTCCGGACATGAGCCAACCGACCAGCGGGCCGCAGAAAAGGAAGCGCGGCGCGTTCTCCGCCAACTTGCGTTGAAAGGCTCGTTGGTGAAGATCGATCCGGTCCGGGCCATCTACAGATCAGCCGTCTAGTGCGGGGTGGAGGCGCTGGGCGAACTACTGTCGCTCCACGAGGGCAGAAGCCTGACCCGAACCAGACCACGACAAGGTCTGTGAACGCGGCTTGACATGGATCACCAAACCGCGTTCACAAGCCTCAGGAACGCGCGCCTGCCCTCTGGCCTCCACCGAACCTCGAATGCTTTGAGGAACAAGCCGTGGCCCTCCAGCAAAGATGGGTGAAGTCTGGAGGTGCGAGCGAGAAGTTACTTTCGCTGAGGCGCTGCGAGCAGCTCACCGCTGAGCAGCCCGCGGACGGTGTGCGTGGCGGCGACGGCCCACGCGGTGACGAGGACGACGTACAGCGCGCAGGCGAGCACGTCGTAGGCGACCAGCCCGGTGTGCCGGGCCAGCGCCGCCGCTCCGGTCACGCAGGTGCCGACCGGGAAGGTGAACGCCCACCAGGTCATCGCGAAACCCATCCCGTGCCGGCGGGCCCGCACCACATGCGCGGTGGCCAGACACAGCCAGAGCAGCGCGAACCCCATGACGGGCACCCCGTACAGCACGGCGAGCACGGCGAAACCACGGCTGTCCGGGCCGGGCAGCACCCCCGGAGCGGCCTCCGCGAACTTTCCGACGGCGGTGGTGGACTGCCCGAGCGGGCCCAGGACGAGGAACAGGGTCGGGGTGAGGACGAGAGGCAGCGGCCCGCCGGTCACCAGCCGCGCGAACACGACCGGCAGCATGACGAGCGTGGCGAGCAGACTCAGGCCGAACAGCGCGAAGCACGCCAGGAGCAGTGTCTGCCGCGGCTGCCCGGCCGGCAGATACGGCACCAGCAGCGGCCCGAGCGCGGCGGACACCATGGGCGCGACGAGCGGCAGCAGCCACACGGGCGTGGCCTGGCACGCCCGTACCCGATGACGTACGGCCATCAGGTACGGGACGGCGACGGCGGCTGTGAGCGCGACGGCCGTCCCGACGGTGAACAGCACGGCGTCCAGGGCGACCGCGGCCCGGACGCCGATCCAGTCCCGGCCGACGGTGAGGGCGCCGCCCCCGACGGCCAGCAGCGCCATCGCCAGGCAGCCGTAGAACGGCGCCGTCGCCGGATCCAGCAGATGGGCGCGGGCCTGGTCGCGGTGATGGCGCCAGTGCAGGGCGCGGGCGCCGAGCAGGGCTGCCAGCAGGACGAGGGCGAGGGCCCAGCAGGCGGTGAGGAGCGGCCGCAGCCCCGGCGGCCGGACGGGGAGCGCGGCTCCCGCCGTGGCGAGGATCGCGGTCCCCATGACCGTGGCGTACCAGTTCGGTCCGAGGTGACGGACGGCGCCGGCGGGCACACGGGGGAGGGCGTACAGGGGCTGGGCGGCGGTGACCATGCCTCCACGGTCGCCCGGCCGTCCTCCCACGACCAGGGAGTACGGCTCTATGGGGACATACGCTGGGCTTATGGGGAGTGTCGAGGAACAGCCCGCGGACGGCGGAACGGGTTCGATCGCGCACCGCGTCCCGGACCTGGGCGCGCTGGAGCTGCTGCTGGCGGTGGCACGGCTGGGCAGCCTGGGCGCGGCCGCGCGGGAGCTCGGCATCACTCAGCCGGCCGCGAGCAGCCGGATCCGTTCCATGGAACGCCAGTTGGGCGTGGCCCTGGTGGACCGCTCGCCGCGCGGCTCCCGGCTCACGGACACCGGCGCGCTGGTGACGGACTGGGCGGGGCGGGTCGTCGAGGCGGCCCGGGCGTTCGACGCCGGGGCGCAGGCGCTGCGGGTCCGCCGGGACTCGCGGCTGCGGGTGGCGGCGAGCATGACGATCGCCGAGTACCTGTTGCCCGGCTGGCTGCTCGCGCTGCGCGCCGGGCGGCCGGACACGGCGGTGTCGCTGCTCGCGGGCAACTCGGCGGCCGTCGCCGAGCGGCTGCTCTCCGGGGAGGCGGACCTCGGCTTCGTGGAGGGCCTCACGGTGCCGCCCGGCCTGGACTCGGCCGTGATAGCCCACGACCATCTGATCGTCGTGGTCGCGCCCGCCCACCCGTGGGCCCGCAGGCGGCGGCCGCTGCCCGCGGCCGAGCTGGCCTCGACGCCGCTGATCCTGCGCGAGAAGGGCTCGGGGACCCGGCAGGTGCTCGACACGGCGCTGGGCGGTCTGGCCCGGCCGCTGATCGAGCTCTCCTCGACGACCGCGGTCAAGGCGGCGGCGGTCAGTGGGGCGGGGCCGGCGGTGCTGAGCGAGCTGGCGGTCGGGGAGGAGCTGGGGCTGCGGCGGCTGGTGAAGGTGCCGGTGGAGGGGGTTGCGCTGGCGCGTGATCTGCGGGCGGTGTGGCCCACGGGGCATCGGCCCGCGGGGCCGGCCCGGGAGCTGTTGTCGTTGACACGGGGGTAGGTTCTCCCGCCCCCCGCCTCCGCCCCTTCCCTTCCCGACCCTGGGGGCGGTGCCCCCAGACCCCCCTTCGGCCCCGAAAGGGCCTCGTCCTCAAACGCCGGACGGGCTGGGGTGCGCCGCTGTCGGTTGCGCCGCTGTCACCAAGGCGTGCATGACCCGTACGTCCTCGGCCATCTCCGGGTGCCACTGGACGCCCAGCACCCAGGTCGCGGACGGTAGTTCGATGGCCTCCACGGTGCCGTCCGTCGCGTACGCCGACGGAATCAGGTCCGTGCCGAGACGGTCCACGGCCTGGTGGTGGTAGGCCGGTACGGAGGTCTCCTCCTCGACGGCCGCGGCGTACCGCGTGCCGGGGACCGGCTTGACCGGGTGGCGGCCGAAGGCGCCGACGACCTCGGCGTGTCCTTCGATGTGCTGGGTGAGGGTGCCGCCGAGCGCGACGTTCAGCAGCTGCATGCCCCGGCAGATGCCGAGCAGCGGGAGGTCCGCCGCCAGCGCCGCCTCGATCAGGGCCAGCTCCCAGGCGTCCCGCTCCCGCGCCGGCGGCCCGGTGCGGGGGTCCGGCTCGGCGCCGTAGCGGACCGGTTCGACATCGGGGCCGCCCGCGATCACCAGGCCGTCGAGGCGGGCCACGGTCGCCGCCGCGTGCTCGGGAGCGTCCGGCGGCAGCATCGCGGCCAGTCCGCCGGCCCGCTGCACCAGCCGCGGGTAGCCGACGGGCAGCAGCGCGGCGTCCAGCGCCCACACGCCCCAGCGCGCCGCGGACTCCAGATACGTGCTGACGCCGATCAGGGGCCGTGAACCGTCCGTCATGTGCCCTCCCGCTCCCGCAATGGATCGCCGCAATGGATCGTATGCATACCTTTTCACGTCAGGAAGCCCCTGAGCAGGGCGGCCGTCCCCGCGCAGTGCTCCCGCATCATCTCCCGCGCCCCGTCCGCGTCCCCGTCCAGCACCGCCTCCACCAGCGCGAGGTGCTGCCGCTGCGAGTGCTCCAGATTGCGCACCAGGAGCGGGATGCAGTCGAGCAGGTCGTTCACCGTGGCCCGGACCGCCGCGTACCGCGCGGTCAGCGAGGGCGAGCCGCACAGCTCGGCCAGGGTGAGGTGGAGCATCGTGTCCAGGCGGCGGTAGTCGGCCAGCGGTGCGTCCGCCGTGCGGGCCAGCGCCTCGCGCAGGCGCTCCGCCTGCTCGTCCGTCAGTCCGTGCGTCGCGCACAGGCCCGCCGCGCCCACCTCGAGCACCTCACGGAAGCGCAGCACGTCCTCGATGTCGACCTCCGCGATCCGCCGCCGCAGCTCGTCCTCGCCGCCGGCGTCCGTACGCGGCAGCACGAACGTTCCGCCGTAGCGGCCCCGGCGGGACTCGACCAGGCCCTGGTCCTGGAGGACCTTCAGCACCTCGCGCAGCGTCACCCGGCTGATCCCGAGCCGCTCTGCCAGGTCCCGCTCGGCCGGCAGCCGTTCGCCGCCCGGCACCAGGCCCAGCCGTACCACCTGGAGAATCTGCTCCAGCGCCTCCTCGAAGCCGTTCCCGGCCCGCACCGGCCGCAGTACCGGCGTCAACCGGTCGTCCGGTCCGCCGTCAGCGTCCACCGACATCTGGCCGTGCCCCCTTCCCAAGCAATGGTTCTCCGCAATACCTTATGGCTCCCGGCCCGCCCGAAGAAGACGGGGGAGCCGGGGAAGCCGAAGGAGGCCCTTCCCGTGGCAGACCGCACACCCCCGCTCGGCGTCGAGGAGCTGCACGCCCACGTCGCGAGCGGTGAGATCGACACTGTCGTCCTGGCCTTCCCCGACATGCAAGGGCGTCTCCAGGGCAAGCGGTTCGCCGCCCAGTTCTTCCTCGACGAGGTCCTCCAGCACGGCACCGAGGGCTGCAACTACCTCCTCGCCGTCGACACGGACATGAACACCGTCGACGGGTACGCCATGTCCTCCTGGGAGAGCGGCTACGGCGACTTCGCCATGCGCCCCGACCTGTCGACGCTGCGCCGCGTGCCGTGGAACGCCGGTACCGCGCTGCTCATCGCCGACCTGGCCTGGAACGACGGCTCGCCCGTGGTCGCCGCGCCGCGCCAGATCCTGCGCCGCCAGCTGGAGCGCCTCGCCGGGCACGGTTTCACCGCCCAGGTCGGCACCGAGCTGGAGTTCATCGTCTTCAAGGACAGCTACGAGGCCGCCTGGGACGCGAACTACCGCGGACTCACCCCGGTCAACCAGTACAACGTCGACTACTCGGTGCTCGGCACCGGCCGGGTCGAGCCACTGCTGCGCCGCATCCGCAACGAGATGGCCGGCGCCGGACTCACCGTCGAGTCCGCCAAGGGCGAGTGCAACCCCGGCCAGCACGAGATCGCCTTCCGCTACGACGAGGCCCTGGTCACCTGCGACCAGCACGCGATCTACAAGACCGGCGCCAAGGAGATCGCCGCCCAGGAGGGCGTCTCGCTGACCTTCATGGCCAAGTTCAACGAGCGCGAGGGCAACTCCTGCCACATCCACCTCTCGCTCACCGACGCCGACGGCACCAACGTCATGGCCGGCGACGGGGAAGGAGGGATGTCCGACGTCATGCGGCACTTCCTCGCCGGACAGCTCGCCGCCCTGCGCGACTTCTCCCTCCTCTACGCCCCGAACATCAACTCCTACAAGCGGTTCCAGCCGGGCTCCTTCGCCCCGACCGCCGTCGCCTGGGGATACGACAACCGCACCTGCTCCCTCCGCGTCGTCGGCCACGGCCGCTCGATGCGCTTCGAGAACCGGCTGCCCGGCGGCGACGTCAACCCGCATCTCGCGGTCGCGGGCCTTGTCGCGGCGGGCCTGTACGGCATCGAACAGAAGCTGGAGCTGCCCGAGGCCTGTCCCGGCAACGCCTACACCGCCGAGTACGCCCACGTCCCGACCACCCTGCGCGAAGCCGCCGAGATCTGGGCGGACAGCCCGATCGCGCTGGCCGCGTTCGGCGAGGAGGTCGTCGCGCACTACCGCAACATGGCACGCGTCGAGCTGGAGGCCTTCGACGCGGCGGTCACCGACTGGGAGCTGCGCCGCTCCTTCGAACGTCTCTGACGCACCCACCCGCGCACCCGCCCGCGAAAGGCCCTTCCTTGTCCGATGCGCAGTCGCTTCCGCACGAGCTGATCGTTCTCAACCCGGCCACCGAGGAGATCGTCGCCACTGTCCCGGCCGCGGACGCGGCCGACGTGGACCGCGCCGTCGCCCGCGCCGGCGCCGCCCAGAAGGCCTGGGCCGCGGCCGCCCCGGCCGACCGGGCCCGGCTGCTGCGCCGCTTCGCCGACGTCGTCGACGCACACGTCGAGGAACTGGCGCTCCTCGAGGTCCGCGAGGCCGGCCACCTCCTCGGGAACGCCCGCTGGGAGGCCGGCAACGCCCGCGACCTGCTCCTGTACGCGGCCGGCGGCGTCGAGCGGCTCCTGGGCCGCCAGATCCCCGTACCCGGCGGCTGGAACATCACCTTCCAGGAGCCGCTCGGCGTGGTCGGGGTAATCGCCCCCTGGAACTTCCCGATGCCCATCGCCGCCTGGGGCTCCTTCCCGGCCCTCGCGGCAGGCAACGCCGTCGTCCTCAAGCCCGCCGAGACCACCCCGCTCACCGCCCTGCGCCTGGCCGAACTGGCCCTGGAGGCGGGCCTGCCGGAGCACCTCTTCCAGGTACTGCCCGGCCACGGAGCCGTCGCCGGCCGCGCGCTCGTCGACCACCCGGGCGTGGCGAAGATCGTGTTCACGGGCTCCACCCGCACCGGCCGCGAGGTCATGGAACGCTGCGCCCGGCAGGTCAAGCCGGTCACCCTGGAACTCGGCGGCAAGAGCCCCAACATCGTCTTCGCGGACGCCGACCTGAAGGCCGCGGTCGATCCCTTCTCCTTCCTCGACAACTCCGGCCAGGACTGCTGCGCCCGCACCCGTGTCCTCGTCCAGGAATCGGTCTACGACGAGGTGGCCAACCACCTGGCGCGGGAACTGGCCGCCGTGACGGTCGGCGACCCGGCCGACGAGAAGACCCGGATGGGCCCGCTGATCTCCCGGCAACAGGTGGACCGCGTACGGTCGTTCGTCCCGGACGACGCCGAGGCACTGCGCGGCACCGCCCCCGACGGCCCCGGCTTCTGGTTCCCGCCGACCGTCCTCACCGGCGCCGCACCCGACTCGCCCGCCGCCCGCGAGGAGATCTTCGGCCCCGTCGCCGTACTGCTCCCCTTCACCGACGAGGCGGACGCGATCCGGCTCGCCGACGACACCCCCTACGGCCTCTCCGGCTCCATCTGGACCCGGGACGTCGGCCGGGCGCTGCGCGTCTCCCAGGCGGTCCGGGCCGGCAACCTGTCCGTCAACTCCCACTCCAGCGTCCGCTACTGGACCCCGTTCGGCGGCTACAAGCAGTCCGGCGTCGGCCGTGAACTGGGTCCGGACGCCCTGACCGCCTTCACCGAAACCAAGAACGTCTTCATCAGCACGGAGGGCCCCGCACAGTGACCGCATCGCCTGACGAGATCATCTGCCGCCGTCTGGTCGGCCGCACCGCAGTCATCACCGGAGCCGGCAGCGGCATCGGCCTCGCCACCGCGCGCCGGCTCGCCTCGGAGGGCGCGCACGTCGTCTGCGGCGATGTCGACGAGACCCGCGGCAAGGCGGCCGCCGAGGAGGTCGGCGGGACCTTCGTGAAGGTCGACGTCACCGACCCCGAGCAGGTCGAGGCACTGTTCAAGGCCGCCTACGACACCTACGGCAGCGTCGACATCGCCTTCAACAACGCCGGCATCTCCCCGCCCGACGACGACTCCATCCTGGAGACCGGCCTCGAGGCCTGGAAGCGCGTCCAGGAGGTCAACCTGACCTCCGTCTACCTGTGCTGCAAGGCCGCGCTCCCCTACATGCGGCGCCAGGGCAGGGGCTCCATCATCAACACGGCGTCCTTCGTGGCCCGGATGGGCGCCGCCACCTCGCAGATCTCGTACACGGCGTCCAAGGGCGGCGTCCTCGCCATGTCCCGTGAGCTGGGCGTGCAGTTCGCCCGGGAGGGCATCCGCGTGAACGCCCTGTGCCCGGGGCCGGTCAACACCCCGCTGCTCCAGGAGCTGTTCGCCACGGACCCGGAGCGGGCCGCCCGCCGGCTGGTCCACATCCCCGTCGGCCGGTTCGCCGAGGCCGAGGAGATCGCCGCCGCCGTCGCCTTCCTGGCCAGCGACGACTCCTCCTTCGTCAACGCCTCCGACTTCCTGGTGGACGGCGGGATCTCCGGGGCCTACGTGACCCCGCTCTAGGACGCCCCACGGCCGGCCGCCTACAGGAAGGTCTGCCCCTCACCCCGGTAGGTCGGCACGGTCGCCGTCACCGCGTCCCCCTCGACGAGGTGCAGCACGTCGAACCGCTCGCACAGCTCACCGGCCTTCGCGTGCCGGAACCACACCTTGTCGCCGATCAGCAGATCGTCGGCGGGCGAGCCGAGCAGCGGCGTCTGCACCTCGCCCGGGCCCTCCTGGGGGTCGTACCGCAGCCCTTCCGGCAGGTACGGCACGGGCAGCCGGTCGGGCCCCGCGGCACCGGACGCGGGATACCCGCCGCCGAGCACGGTGACGATCCCCACCCCCGGCCGCCGGACGACGGGCTGGGCGAACAGGGCCGCCGGACGGCCGCTGAAGGACGTGTAGTTGTCGAACAGACGCGGCACGTACAGCCCCGACCCGGCCGCGATCTCGGTGACCGCGTCCTCGGCGGCGGTGTGCTGCACACTGCCGGTGCCGCCGCCGTTGACGTACTCCAGATCCGGTACGACGGCCCGCACCGCGCGCACGACCGCGGCGCGGCGCTCGGCGAGCTCGCGCCGGGCGGTGGCCTGCATCAGCCGGATGGCCCGGGACCGGAAGGGCCGCCCGGCGACGGCGTCGCCGACCCCGGCGATGTGCCCCTCGTAGGCCATGATCCCCACGACCTTGAAACCGGGCCGCCGGGCGACCGCCCGCGCCACGTCGGCGACCTGGGCGGGGGAGTGCAGCGGCGAGCGCAGCGCGCCGACCCGGACCCGGCCGCCGAGGAACTTCAGCGCGGTGTCCAACTCCAGGCAGACCCGGATGACTTCGCGCCCTTCGCCGCGCGCGCCGTCGATGAGGTCGAGCTGGGAGACGTCGTCGACCATGACGGTGACGGCGGCGGCGAGCTTGGGGTCGGCGGCCAGTTCGGCGAAGGCGGTGCGGTCGGCCGACGGGTAGGCGAGGAGGATGTCGTCGAACCCGGACCGGGCCAGCCACAGGGACTCGGCGAGGGTGAACGACATGATGCCGGCGAAGCCGTCCTTCGCCAGGACGCGTTCCAGCAGCGTCCGGCAGCGTACGGACTTGCTGGCGACACGGATCGGCTTGCCGCCGGCCCGGCGGACCAGATCCTCGGCGTTGGCGTCGAAGGCGTCCAGGTCCACGAGGGCGAGAGGTGCGTCGAGATGGGCGGTGGCCCGGTCGTAACGGGCCCGGTCGGCGGCGCGCGCAGTCATGAACGAAGCCTGCCAGACAGGATTACCGCAGGGTAGGGGGACGTTCCGGGCAGAAGCCCCGGGCGTCGCGGACTGGTTCCCGTTCGCCCGGCGACAAGCCGTAGAGTGACGCGCACGCACGGAGGACGGCTCCGGCCGGGCAACCGTGTCGGGATGCCGGTCCGCCCGTGCGGGTATGCGTGCCCAGGGCGGACTGTCGCGTCCGCGCCGGGCCGCCCGGGCACGAGACCGACCGCCCGCGTACCAGAACGACGGCCCGGGGACGAGGAAACGGGGGGTGCATGAGTACGGAAGCACGCCGCGCCTCGGTCCCCCCGCGTCCGGACGTGCCGCCCCACCCCGGTGTCCCGCCCCGGCCCGCCACCCCGCCCCGCCCGGCCGAGCCCCCGACGGCCCCGACGGACCGGGAGAGCGGCGGCCAGGCAGCCGCCGAGCCGCCGCGACGCGACCCCGCGCGCCGGGCCCCCGCCGCCGAGCCGCAGGAGCCCGCCGCGCCGCCCCGGACGCCGACCGGCCGACCGCGGCAGCAGGCTGAGCGGGAGTCCACGCACGGTGCGCATCCCGGCCCGGCCGGAGCGAAGGCGACCGCCCAGGGCGAGCCCACCTCCGGGGACGGCTTCCCCGCCCCGGGGGACGGCTTCCCCGCCCCGGGGGACGGCTTCCCCGCCTCGGGGGACGGCTTCCCTTCCTCCGGGGACGGTTTCCCGTCTGCCGGGGGCCGCTTTCCTTCGGCGGGCACGGATTCCTCCCCTTCCCGCACCGCCCCCCGCTTCACCGACCTGCGGGCCCAGCACACGGACGCCATGACCCCGCCCCCGCCGCCCGCGTCGGCCCGTTTCCCGGACATCCCGCCGCAGCCGGCCCGCCCCGCCCCGGCCCCACGACGCGACGACGCCGGGACGCCCCCGCGAGCCGAAGAACGCCCGGCCGCCCCCCACGCCCCCCGCCCGGCCCCGCCCCACGACTTCCGCCGCGCCCCCCGGCCCACCAGGCCGGCCACCCGCCCCGCCTCCTCGGAGGACTCGCGTCCCGCAGGCCCGGGCGGCGCCGCCCCGCGCGCCGGTACGGCTGCTCCCCGTTCCGCCGACGGGGAGACCACCCGCCCGCCCGGCCCCGACGGCTCACCTCTCTCCGGCACCTCCGGCGCCCGTCCCGCCGGTGACGGTCTCCCGCGTCCCGCCGGCTCCGAGGGCTCCCTTCCCGGCGGTACCGCCACTCCCGCGGGCACGCGTCGCGCCGACTCGGACAGCTCCCGTCCCGCAGGCCAGAACGGCTCCCGTCCCGCCGATCCGGGCAGCTCACGCCCCGCAGGCCAGAACGGCTCCCGTCCCGCCGACTCGAACGGCTCCCGTCCCGCCGACTCGGGTGACCTCTTCTCCGCGGGCTCGGGTGCGTACCCCAGTGGCTCGGGCAGCTCCCGGCCTGCCGCCGCGGGCGACTTCTTCTCCGCCGGCGCGGGCACCCGCCCCGTCGTTCCGCCGCCGCCCTCCCGGCCCGCCGGCCCGCCGCCCTCCCGGCCCGCGGGCTCGACGGGTGACCCCTCGTCCGCGGCCGGTTCCGCGGCCGCGTCCGACAGCGCCTGGTCGCCGTTGCCCCGGAGTTGGGTGCCCGCGCCCGGGCGGAGTCGGCGGGAGACGGAGGCGGAGGGCGCCGGGGGCGGTCTGCGCGGTGACTCCCAGGCGGGCCAGGCGGGCCCGGCGGTGACGGACGACGGGCCGGCCTGGAGCCCCGGGGCGGCCGTGCGGCAGCCCGGGTTCGCCGTGCCGCCCGTTCCTGTCGCGCCTCCCGCGCCTCCCGCGCCCAAGGCTCCGCAGCGGACCGATGGCGGCCCGGGGGCGGCGAGCGGCCCCGATCCGTCCCTGTCCTGGAGCGCTCCCATGGCCCCGGGCGGCACCCTCGGTGCCACGCGGCCCGTGGTGACCTTCGCGCGCCCCGAGGGGTACAGGGACATGTCCGGGATCTTCGGCCGGCGGGGACGCCTTGTCGCGGCCGCCGTCTGTGTCGTCCTCGGCATGGGGCTCATCGGCGGTGCGGTCACCGGCAGTTGGCTGGTCGGGGACTCGGCGGACGCCGCCGAGCGCAGTACCTACACCACCGCCGGCGGTCTGTGGCACAACGTGCCGGTCGATCAGCTGTTCCCGCCCACGGTCGACGGCCAGGGCGCCGGTCCCGGCGGCGCCGACCGCACCTGGACGCGCATCGCCGTCGCCCCGGACGGCGACTGCGCCGACGCCTTCGACCCGCTGCTGCTCAAGACCCTCGCCCCGGTCGGCTGCCAGCGGCTCCTGCGGGCCACCTACACCGATGCCACCCAGAGCTATGTGACCACCGTCGGTCTGCTGTTCACCACGGCAGACGCGGCCGCCATGCGTGCGCTCGACACCCGCTTCACCAAGGAGAAGCTGGCGGATCGGGCCGATCTGATGCCCCGGCCGTACGCCGTGAAGGGCACTGTCGCCGCCGCCTTCGGCGACAAGCAGCGCGCGGCGTGGACGGTCTCCGTCCTCACCGACGCGCCGGTCGTCGTCTACGCCGTCTCCGGCTGGGCCGACGGCCGCGTGGTCGACACCCCGCAGTCCGCCCCGGCGGCCACCGCGGCGGGCGCCACCACGGCCCCCGCCCAGGCGGGCCTCGGCAACGAGGCCCAGGGCCTCGCCGACCGCATCGAGCGCGGCCTGCGCAAGACCGCCGTCACGCCCTCGGAGCAGCCCTCATGAGCACCCGTCCGAGCCGTACGACCCGCAGGGCCGGGCTCCTGTGCTGTCTCCTCGCCGCCACCGTCGCCCTCGTGCCGCCCTCCACCGCCTACGCCGACGGCATCCGTGCCAAGCAGTGGGCCCTGGAGGCCCTGCACACCCAGGAGGCCTGGCAGACCACCAAGGGCGCGGGCATCACCGTCGCCGTCCTGGACACCGGCGTGGAGGCCGACCACCCCGACCTCACCGGCAACGTGCTCACCGGCAAGGACATGGTCGGCTTCGGAGCCGGTCCCGGTGACCGCGCGTGGGCCCGCCACGGCACCGCGATGGCCGGCATCATCGCCGGTCACGGCCATGGCAGCGGCAACGCCGACGGCGTGCTGGGCGTCGCCCCGGAGGCGAAGATCCTGCCCGTCCGCGTAATCCTGGAGGACGGCGACCCGCAGCGCACCAAGGCCCGCAACACCCGGGGCAACGCCCTCGCCGAGGGCATCCGCTGGGCCGCCGACCAGGGTGCCGACGTCATCAACCTCTCCCTCGGCGACGACTCCGCCTCCGCCCACCCCGAGCCCGCCGAGGACGAGGCCGTCCAGTACGCGCTGAAGAAGGGCTCGGTCGTCGTCGCCTCGGCCGGCAACGGCGGCGAGAAGGGCGACCACATCTCCTACCCGGCCGCCTATCCGGGCGTCATCGCCGCGACGGCCGTCGACCGCTACGGCACCCGCGCCTCCTTCTCCACCCGCCGCTGGTACGCCACGGTCAGCGCGCCCGGCGTCGACGTCGTCATCGCCGACCCGGACCACAAGTACTACGAGGGCTGGGGGACCAGCGCCGCATCCGCCTTCGTCTCGGGTGCCGTGGCGCTCATCAAGGGCGCCCGGCCCGGGCTCACGCCGGCCCAGATCAAGAAGCTCCTGGAGGACACCGCCCGCAACGCCCCCACCGGCGGGCGCGACGACTCCCGCGGCTTCGGGTTCATCGACCCGGCCGCCGCGATCACGGCCGCCGCCGACCTCAAGCCGGAGGGCCTGCAATCGGCGGCCTACGGCGAGCAGTACTTCGGCTCCGGCCCGGACAAGCCGAAGGCGGACGACGACACGGCGGACTGGGCGGGCCTGCTCGCGGGCGGTGCCGGGGGAGTGCTGCTGGTGGCGGCGGTCGTCCTGTGGCGCGGCCGCCGCGAGCGCGACCGGCCCGGGGCCTACGAGACGCTCCAGCCGTGACGAGGCTCGCCGGCTAGTCGTCGGCGGACGGCGAGGCCGACGCGGAGCCCGACGCGGAGCCCGACGCCGAAGCGCCACCGTCCCGCAGCGCCGACACCGCCGTCCGCGCCACCTGCTCGACCAGCGAGATCCCGGCCGTCTGCGTCGCGTTGCCGTTCGACAGCACGGCCACCAGACAGTCGTGGCCGTCGACGGTCACCCGGCCGATGCTGTTGATGTCCCACAGTCCGGTCGTGCTGCGCGCCAGCCAGCCGTTCTTCAGCGCCCACGAGGACCCGTCGGCCGCTGCCGAGACTCCCCAGCGCTGGTCGACGGCTATCTGCCCCATCAGGCCCCGGAGATACGTCCGCGACGCCTCGCTCAGCTCCGAGTCGTCCCCGAAGACCTGCTGGAGCAGGGTGAGCTGATCGGCGGCCGTGGTCTGCGTCAGCCCCCACAGCATGTCGTCGCCGCCCGCGGTGTCCGTCAGTCCGAACCGCTCGTTCGCGGCGTCGAGCCCCTGCGCCTTCCCGATGATCCGCCACAGCGCCGACGCCGAGTCGTTGTCACTGTTCTCGATCATCGCGGTGGCGTACGTCTTCTCGGCCGAGGTGAGACGGCGGTCCGCGTCCTGTGCCTGGAGCAGCAGCGTCGCCAGGATGTCCACCTTGACGATGCTCGCCGTGTCGAAGGCGCTCTCGCCGTACGTGGCGTCGTCACCGGAGTCGAGGTCGAGCACGGCCACGGACACGGCCGCGTCGCCCGGCACGGTCACCGACTTCATCGCGGACGCCAGCAGCGCGTCGTGATCCACCTCGGGCGCCGCCACCGTCTCCACCGACACCTTTCCGCTCCTCGGAACGGACGCCGACGGCGTCGCGGAGGACGACGATACGGCCGAGGTACCCGAGTGCGCCTGTGCCTTCACATAAACGGTCCCGCCCGCCGTCGCCCCGAGGACGGCGACCGTGGCGAGCGCGGTGCACAGGAGCGGACGGCGCCGGGAGGATCGAGCGCGGCGGTTGCGACGTGCTCTGGAGGACTCCATGACCGTCGATGCTCGGGGCGGCGACTGTGCGCACCGTTAGACGGAGGTTAGAGGCACGTCAGGGATCTCTGAGAATCCGGTGAAAGGCGTCACCGCCGTGTTTCGGGCCCCGCACAAGCGCAGCATCATCCCCCCGATAGGGTCGACGACCGTGGCGAACAAGAACATTCCCGACTCCGGCTTCTCCGACGACGACGGCTCCGCCGACCCCCGGCTGAGCGCGGCGCTCGCCGCCTGGGCCGAGGACCGCACCGCCGTGGGCCCGGTCCTGGCGGCCCTCAAGGGCGCCCGGCTCCTGGTGCCCGTGGTGGCCGTGCTGGGCGAGGTGGAGGAGGACGAGAACGGACTGCGCCGCGAGAAGACCAGCGACATGGCCGTGCCCACGCTGAAGGCGGGCGGTCGCACCGCGCTGCCCGCGTTCACGTCCACGGACTCGCTCGCCCGCTGGGACCCCGAGGCCCGCCCGGTCGCCGTACCGCTGCACCAGGCGCTCCAGGCGGCCGCCCACGAGAAGGCGGACACGGTCGTCCTCGACCTGGCAGGACCGGTGGCCTTCGAACTGACCGGGCCGGCGCTGCTGGCGCTCGCCGAGGGCCGTACGTCGACCGACCCGCTCGCCGATCCGGCGGTGCGGGCGGCGGTACGGGCCGCGGTCGCCGCCGAACCGGAGGTCCTCAGCGCCCACCTCGGGCCGGGGCAGGCGGACGGCACCCTCGCCCTCGTCCTCGACCCGGCCGCCGTCCCCGCCGAGGCGGCCCGGGCGGTGGCCGGGCGGCTCGCCGCCGACGAAACACTGAGGGCCCGCCTGGTGCGCGGCCTCGACCTGGCACTGCTGCCGGCCGGGACGACGCCTCCGGGCGAGCCCCTGTACGTGAAGAGCTGAACCGGCGGTTGCGCCGGCCCGGCAAAAGAAGCGGAGAAGCGGAAGAAGCGGAGAAGCGGGCTCAGCCGTAGATCGGGCCCGTGTACTTCTCGCCCGGGCCCTGGCCCGGCTCGTCCGGGACGATCGACGCCTCGCGGAACGCCAGCTGGAGCGACTTCAGACCGTCGCGCAGCGGCGCCGCGTGGAAGGAGCTGATCTCGGTCGCGCTTCCGTCCAGCAGGCCGGCGAGGGCGTGGATCAGCTTGCGGGCCTCGTCGAGGTCCTTGTACTTGTCGCCCTCCTCGGTGAGCCCCAGCTTCACGGCGGCGGCGCTCATCAGGTTGACGGCGACCGTCACGATCACCTCGACGGCGGGGACCTCGGCGATGTCGCGGGTCATCTCGTCGAAGTCGGGGGCGCCGGGGGTCTCGGCGGAGCCGGCGGGGGAGGAGTCACTCATGCCCCACACGATAGGCGCAGGCCGACCCGGTCCCCGTACCGAGGCTCGATTGGCCGTTCCTGGCGCAGACTGCTAATCTCGTGTAACGACCGGTCGGACACGCGTGCCCCTCAGCAGGCGGGCCCGGCCCACAAGTGGAGGCTCCGAACTCCCACCCGACTGTCCTCACGGACGGCGGGTCACCCCGGTCAGGCGGCCACCATCGTTCCGTACGGACGATGGAGTCGCCCGGTAGCGCGCCCCGCGTTCACGCGGCGGTGCTCCGGTAGTGCTTGGAGCCCCGCATGTGATCGTTCGGGGCATTTTTTGTGCTTCGGCGTGGTTACAGGACTAACAACCAAGACGTTACGCGGCCGTTCGCCAGACTGCCGTGTGGTGCTATCTAGGAGGATCCATCAGCGCCGAGCCCCGCATCAACGACCGGATTCGCGTTCCAGAGGTGCGACTTGTCGGTCCCAGTGGCGAGCAGGTGGGCATCGTCCCGCTGGCCAAGGCACTGGAGCTTGCCCAGGAGTACGACCTGGACCTGGTCGAGGTCGCGGCGACAGCCCGCCCCCCGGTCTGCAAGCTCATGGACTACGGGAAGTTCAAGTACGAGTCGGCCATGAAGGCCCGTGAGGCGCGCAAGAACCAGGCGCACACGGTCATCAAGGAGATGAAGCTCCGGCCGAAGATCGACCCGCACGACTATGACACCAAGAAGGGTCACGTCGTTCGGTTCCTCAAGCAGGGCGACAAGGTCAAGATCACGATCATGTTCCGCGGTCGTGAGCAGTCCCGGCCCGAGCTGGGCTACCGACTGCTCCAGCGTCTCGCGGAGGACGTCCAGGACCTCGGGTTCATCGAGTCGAACCCGAAGCAGGACGGCCGAAACATGATCATGGTTCTCGGTCCGCACAAGAAGAAGACCGAGGCGATGGCCGAGGCCCGTCAGGCGCAGGAGGCCCGCAAGGCCGAGGCGAAGGCCAACCCGGGTCGTTCGCAGAACGCCGCGGATGCCGACGCCGTCAACGCCGAGGGCGACGTCGAGTCCGACGTCGTGAACGCCGAGGCCGACGCCGAGGCCCCTGCCGAGGCTTCCGCCGAGGCGTGATCCGCGGGACGCGAGTCCCAAGGACGTAACCGATACAAGCGACGTTCCACCGTGCCCGGTTTCACGACCGGGCACCGGAACGCCACCGACGAGGAGATAACGGCGCTATGCCGAAGAACAAGACGCACAGCGGTGCCAGCAAGCGCTTCAAGATCACCGGCTCCGGCAAGGTGCTCCGTGAGCGCGCCGGCAAGCGCCACCTGCTCGAGCACAAGTCGTCCCGCGTGACGCGTCGCCTCACCGGCAACGCCGAGATGGCCCCGGGCGACGCCGCGAAGATCAAGAAGCTTCTCGGCAAGTGACGTCGGGCGCGTGACGCGCGCCTGATCTCAGACCGGGACCCAATCGATTCCGGGTCGTGTGAGTCCAACCACGACCCCGCTACAAGGAGTTAAACAAGTGGCACGCGTCAAGCGGGCAGTCAACGCCCACAAGAAGCGCCGGGCGATCCTCGAGGCGGCCTCCGGCTACCGCGGTCAGCGTTCGCGCCTGTACCGCAAGGCCAAGGAGCAGGTCACCCACTCGCTGGTCTACAACTACAACGACCGCAAGAAGCGCAAGGGCGACTTCCGTCGGCTGTGGATCCAGCGCATCAACGCGGCTGCCCGCGCCAACGGCATCACGTACAACCGCTTCATCCAGGGTCTGAACGCCGCGAACATCGAGGTCGACCGCAAGATCCTCGCCGAGCTGGCCGTGAACGACGCCACCGCGTTCGCCGCGCTGGTCGAGGTCGCGCAGAAGGCCCTCCCCGCGGACGTGAACGCGCCCAAGGCCGCGTGACGCCGCGCCGGCGTTGAGCCGACGTGACTTGAGGACCCGCAGGCTTCAGCAGCCTGCGGGTCCTGTTGTGTCCGTACCCGAGTGACTGGTGAAAGCGAACCGCCCATGCTCCCCGCCACCCCCGAGCCGATCTCCCCCCGCTCCCCCCGGGTCTCCGCCGCCCGGCGGCTCGCCAAGCGGAACTTCCGGGGCAAGGAACGGCTGTTTCTCGCGGAGGGGCCGCAGGCCGTGCGGGAGGCGGCCGCGCACCGGGCCGGCGGCGACGCGACCCTCGTGGAGCTGTTCGCCACCGTCGAGGCCGCGGAGCGGTACGCCGACATCATCGGCGAGGCCCGCGCCGTCGGCGCCCGGGTGCACCTCGCCGACGAACAGGTCATCGAGGACATCTCCACCACCGTCACCCCGCAGGGGCTGGTCGGGATCTGCCGGTTCCTGGACACGCCCTTCGAGGAGATCCTCGCCGCCCGGCCGAAGCTGGTCGCCGTACTGGCCCATGTGCGCGACCCCGGCAACGCCGGCACCGTCCTGCGGTGCGCGGACGCCGCGGGCGCCGACGCCGTCGTACTGACCGACGCCTCCGTGGACCTCTACAACCCCAAGGCCGTCCGCGCCTCCGTGGGCTCCCTCTTCCACCTCCCCGTGGCGGTCGGGGTCCCCGTCGAACAGGCCGTGGCCGGGCTGAAGGACGCCGGGGTGCGGATCCTCGCCGCCGACGGCGCAGGGGACGACGACCTCGACGACGAGCTGGACAAGCGGACGATGGGCGGGCCCACGGCGTGGGTGTTCGGGAACGAGGCCTGGGGGCTCCCCGAGGAGACCCGGGACCTCGCGGACGCCGTCGTGCGGGTTCCGATCCACGGGAAGGCCGAGAGCCTGAACCTCGCGACCGCCGCCGCCGTATGTCTCTATGCATCGGCCCGTGCACAGCGCGCCTCCGGAGGGTGCCGCTCCGTCACCGAGAGCTAGTAGGGTGACCAGCTCGGGGGCCCCTCAGTCGTCTGAGAGGTGGGGTACGGGGAATGAGCGTCGGCATGAGCGGTACACGGGATGCGCAGGCCGTTCCCGACGCCCGCGAACCCCGGCCGGCCGGTGACCTCGCCGGTCTCGGCATCGACCCCGACGACCTGCCCGACGGGCTCGTGGTCGCCGACGAACACGGGCACGTCGTCTGTTTCAACGCCGCCGCCCAGCGGATCACCGCCGTCCCCGCCGAGGACGCCCTCGGCCGGCGGCTCGAGACGGCGCTGCCGCTGGAGGACCTCGAGGGCCGCCGCTGGTGGCAGCTGACCGACCCCTACGGCGGCCTCGCCATCCGGGTCGGACAGCCCGAGCGCAACCTGCTGCTGCCGGGGGGCCGCGAGGTGCTCGTCACCGTGCGGTACGTCCGCGGCGAACCCACCGGACCGGTCCGCCGGGTCGTCGTCTCGATCCGCGACACCGAGGCCCGCCGCCGCACCGAGCGCAGTCACGCCGAGCTGATCGCCACCGTCGCCCACGAGCTGCGCTCGCCCCTGACCTCGGTCAAGGGCTTCACCGCCACCCTGCTCGCCAAGTGGTCGAGGTTCACCGACGACCAGAAACGGCTGATGCTGGAGACCGTCGACGCCGACGCGGACCGGGTCACCCGCCTCATCGCCGAGCTGCTCGACATCTCGCGCATCGACTCGGGACGGCTGGAGGTGCGCCGTCAGCCCGTCGACATGGGCGCGGCCGTGGGCCGGCACATCCAGGCCTACGTCGCCGCCGGACAGCCCGCCGACCGGTTCCTGCTGCGTCTCGAGCAGCCGTTGCCCGCCCTGTGGGCCGACCCCGACAAGGTCGACCAGGTGCTCAGCAATCTCATCGAAAATGCGGTGCGCCACGGCGAGGGAACCGTCACGATCGATGTCACGCCCGCCGCGTCCCCCCGTGAGGGAGAGGACACCGGCACGTCGG
Source organism: Streptomyces sp. NBC_00016 (assembly GCF_045040885.1). Classification (NCBI taxonomy): domain Bacteria; kingdom Bacillati; phylum Actinomycetota; class Actinomycetes; order Kitasatosporales; family Streptomycetaceae; genus Streptomyces; species Streptomyces sp. NBC_00016. The sequence goes on from NZ_CP108304.1 coordinate 7,873,921, forward strand.
TCACCGTGAGCGACGAGGGCGCAGGCATCCCGGAGGAGTCCATGAACCGCGTCTTCACCCGCTTCTGGCGGGGCAGCAAGCGCGGCGGCACGGGCCTCGGGCTGTACATCGTCAAGGGCATCGTGGAAGCCCACGGCGGCATCATCACGGTCGGCCGCGCTCCCGGCGGCGGCGCCGAGTTCCGATTTACGTTGCCCGTGAGCATCCCGGCATATCTCACCTGAGAACCGGCCGGGCAGCCCGCGGGCGCATCCGTATACCTCCACCCCGTTAGACTCGGCCTTTGGCACCCTTGTGTCCCATGGACGGCCCTCTGACCTCTGCGTGAGTCGGTGACGGGGACCTTCAGCCAGCCAACCGGAAGCACGGGAAGAGATGTCGGCACCGAATAAGTCGTACGACCCAGTAGAGGTCGAGGCCTTGAAACCGGAAGAGATCGAGCGCATGCGGGACGGGGCGCTCGCCGCCTTCGCCGCCGCGGACTCCCTCGACGCGCTCCAGGAGGCCAAGGTCGCGCACACCGGCGGCACCTCCCCGCTGGCCCTGGCCAACCGCGAGATCGGCGCTCTGCCGCCGCACGCCAAGGCGGCCGCCGGCAAGCTGGTCGGCCAGGCCCGGGGCGCCGTGAACAAGGCCCTCGCCGCCCGCCAGGAGGAGCTCGAGGCCGAGCGTGACCAGCGCGTGCTGGTCGAGGAGGCGGTGGACGTCACACTGCCGTACGACCGCGAGCCGGCCGGCGCCCGCCACCCGCTCACCACGCTGTCGGAGCGCATCGAGGACGTCTTCGTGGCCATGGGCTACGAGGTCGCCGAGGGCCCGCAGGTCGAGGCCGAGTGGTTCAACTTCGACGCGCTCAACATCGGCCCGGACCACCCGGCCCGCGGCGAGGCCGACACGTTCTTCGTGCAGGGCCCGCAGGGCGGCACCGAGTCCGGTGTCGTGCTGCGCACCCACACCTCGCCGGTCCAGATCCGCTCGCTGCTCGGCCGTGAGCTGCCGGTGTACGTGATCTGCCCCGGCCGCGTGTACCGCACCGACGAGCTGGACGCGACGCACACCCCGGTCTTCCACCAGGTCGAGCTGCTGGCCGTGGACGAGGGCCTGACCATGGCCGACCTCAAGGGCACCCTGGACCACATGGTCCAGTCGCTGTTCGGCGAGGGCATGAAGACCCGGCTGCGGCCGAACTTCTTCCCCTTCACCGAGCCGTCCGCCGAGATGGACATGGTGTGCTACGTCTGCCGCGGCGAGTCCGTCGGCAACCCCGACCGCCCCTGCCGCACCTGTTCCAGCGAGGGCTGGATCGAGCTCGGCGGCTGCGGCATGGTCAACCCCAAGGTGCTGGCCGCCTGCGGCGTCGACCCCGAGAAGTACAGCGGGTTCGCCTTCGGGTTCGGCATCGAGCGGATGCTGATGTTCCGCCACAACGTCGAAGACATGCGAGACATGGTCGAGGGTGACGTCCGGTTCACCCGGCCGTTCGGGATGGAGATCTGATGCGGGTCCCGCTTTCCTGGCTGCGGGAGTACGTCGACCTGCCGGCCACCGAGACCGGCCGTGACGTGCAGGCCAAGCTCGTGTCGGCGGGCCTCGAGGTGGAGACCGTCGAGCCGCTCGGCGCCGACCTCAAGGGCCCCCTCGTCGTGGGCCGGGTGCTCACCATCGAGGAGCTCGAAGGCTTCAAGAAGCCGATCCGCTTCTGCACCGTCGACGTCGGCACCGCCAACGGCACCGGTGAGCCCCAGGAGATCGTCTGCGGCGCTCGCAACTTCGCCGTCGGCGACAAGGTCGTCGTGGTCCTCCCGGGCGCCGTCCTGCCCGGCAACTTCGCGATCGCCGCGCGCAAGACGTACGGCAGGACCTCGCACGGCATGATCTGCTCCGGCGACGAGCTGGGCATGGGCGACGACGGCAGCCACGGCATCATCGTGCTGCCGCCGGAGACCGAGGTCGGCAAGGACGCCGTCGAGCTGCTCGAACTGGTCGACGAGGTCCTGGACATCGCCGTCACCGCCAACCGCGGCGACTGCCTGTCCATCCGCGGTGTCGCCCGCGAGGTCGCCATCGCCTACGGTCTGCCGCTGCGCGACCCGGCGCTGATCGACGTACCGGCACCGAACGCCTTCGGCTACCCGGTGCAGGTCTCCGAGCCGATGGGCTGCGACCGCTTCACCGCCCGCACCGTCACCGGTCTGAGCCCCGAGGCGCGCTCCCCGATCTGGCTGACGCGCCGGCTCCAGAAGGTCGGCATGCGCCCGATCTCGCTCGCCGTCGACATCACCAACTACGTGATGATGGAGATCGGCCAGCCGCTGCACGCCTACGACCGTTCGCTGGTCCAGGGCGCCATCGGCGTGCGCCGGGCCGGGGAGGGCGAGCGGATCGTCACCCTCGACGGGGCGACGCGCGAGCTGCACGCCGAGGACCTGGTGATCACCGACGACCGCGGTCCCATCGGCCTCGCGGGTGTCATGGGCGGCGCCAACACCGAGATCGCCGACCACGAGGCCGCCGAGAACGGGGGCGCCTCGACGACCGACGTGGTCATCGAGGCCGCCCACTTCGACGCGGTGTCGATCGCGCGTACGGCCCGCCGGCACAAGCTGTCCTCCGAGGCGTCCCGGCGCTTCGAGCGCGGTGTCGACCCGCAGGCCGCGGCGGCCGCCGCACAGCGCACGGTCGACCTGCTGGTCCTGCTCGCGGGCGGTACGGCCGACGCGGGCGTCACGGAGATCATCGCCCCCTCCGGCCCGCACACGATCAGCGTCCCGGCGAACCACCCGGACAAGGTCGCGGGCGTGGAGTACGGCCGGGAGACGGTCGTCCGCCGTCTCCAGGAGATCGGCTGCGACGTGTACGGGCAGGACGAGCTGATCGTCACCGTCCCGTCCTGGCGGCCCGACCTCGCCGAGGTCAACGACCTGGCGGAGGAGGTCATCCGGCTGGAGGGCTACGAGAACCTGCCCTCCACGCTGCCCAAGCCGACCTCCGGCCGTGGTCTCACCCACCGCCAGCGCCTGCACCGCCGCGTCGGCCGCGCCCTGGCCGGCTCCGGCTATGTCGAGGCGCCGAACTACCCGTTCATCGGCGAGCAGGTCTTCGACCAGCTCGGCCTGGACGCCGACGACCCGGCCCGCCGTGTCGTCCGGCTGACGAACCCGCTCAACGACGAGGAGCCCGCGCTCCGCACGTCGCTGCTGCCGGGCCTGCTGGCCGCCCTGCGCCGCAACGACGGCCGGGGCTCGCACGACCTGGCGCTGTTCGAGACCGGGCTGGTGTTCCTCCCGCAGGAGGAGCAGCGCGTCGCCGGGCACCTGCCCGTCGACCGCCGCCCCACCGAAGAGGAGATCGCGTCCCTGGACGCCGTGCTGCCCGCGCAGCCGCGCCATGTCGCCGTCGTTCTCGCGGGCGCCCGCGAGCAGGCCGGCTGGTGGGGCAAGGGCCGCCCGGCGGACTGGGCCGACGCCGTCGAGGCGGCGCGTGCCGTCGCCCGTGAGGCGGGGGCCGAACTTCTCGTCCGCAGTGGCCAGTACGGGCCGTGGCACCCGGGCCGGTGCGCCGAGCTGCTGGTCGTCGTCGACGGTGCCGAGCGCGTCGTGGGCCATGCCGGTGAGCTGCACCCGCGGGTGCTGAAGGCCCTGGGGCTGCCCTCGCGCACCTCCGCCATGGAGCTGGATCTGGACGTGCTGGAGCAGGTCGGCGACGACACGCCCCAGGCGCCGCGCATCTCGACGTTCCCGGTGGCCACGCAGGACGTCGCCCTCGTCGTCGACAGGTTCGTCCCGCACGCCGAGGTCGAGGCCGCGCTGCGCGAAGGCGCGGGTGAACTGCTGGAGGGGATCCGGCTGTTCGACGTGTACGAGAACGCGGAGCAGCTCGGTGAGGGGCGGAAGTCGCTCGCGTACGCGTTGCGCTTCCGTGCGGGCGACCGGACGCTGACCGTCGACGAGGCGTCGGCCGCGAGGGACGCGGCGGTTGCCCTGGCGGGCGAGCGTACGGGAGCGGTCCTGCGGGGCTGATGCCGGGCGCCGGCCGCGGGCCCGTCGTGGCTGGTCGCGCAGTTCCCCACCCCCCCTCGGGGTGCGGGGAACTGCGCGACCAGCACCCCGGCCTCACCTCTCTTCGGTTACCTCACTCCTTCGGGTGAGATCTCCCGTTGATCTGGTTTTCCGGGCCATGACCTCGACAGAATCGGACCGGCCTTTCGGGGCCGGTCCGATCTGCGTTGTCGGGGCCTGGACGGGGGACCAACGACATGTTCGGCATCAGGCGGCCGTTGCGCCGGGCCCTCTCGCTGGGGCTGCCCACGGCCTGGGGCGCCCTGGCGATCACCTACAAGCTGTCCTGTCCGCTGGCCCGACAGGACGGGCTGCTGGCCAGGATCGTCACCAGTGCCGTCTTCTTCGCCGTCGGCACCGGGCTGATACTCCACATGCGGCAGGCCCTGGTGCGCGAGCTGAAGCAGGCGCGGCGGGTCGCCGGGGCCGCGCAGAGCGTGGTGCTGCGCCCGCCGCCGCCGCGCGTCGACGGGCTGAACGTGGCGGCCGCCCAGCTCTCCGCGGACCGGGGCGCGAGCGTGGGCGGGGACCTGTACGAGGTGATCGCCACCGAGCACGGTGTGCGGGTCGTGATGGGCGACGTCCGCGGGCACGGGCTTCCCGCGCTCGGTACCGTCGCCGCCCTCCTCGGCAGCTTCCGCGAGGCGGCCCACGACGAACACGACCTCGGCCGCGTCCTGCGCCGCCTGGAACGTGCCCTGGAGCGGCACTTGCGCGAACGGGCCCGCGACACTCCCGACGCCACGGTCGCGGAGGAGTTCGTCACCGTGCTGGTGCTCGAGATCCGGGAGGACGGCGAGCTGCACGTTCTGAACTGCGGACATCCCTGGCCGTATCTGCTGAGCGGCACGAGCGTGCGGGCGTTGGCGCGGGCGGATCCGCTGCCGCCCCTGGGCCCGTTCCCGCTGCCGGTCGACCTCTCGCCCATGCCCTGCGGTCGGTTGCTCCGGGGCGAGTCCGTGGTCCTGTTCACGGACGGCGCCGAGGACGCGAGGGACACCCGGGGCAGGTTCTTCTCCTTGTCGGGGACGCTGGAGAAGGCGGTGCGGGACCTTCCCGTCACGGCCCAGCAGATCGTGCGCGCGGTGCTGACGGCACTTCTCCGTCACACGGCGGCCGGACCGACCGACGACATCGCCGTACTGGTGCTTCAGAACGGGCGGCTTCCCGCACCCGCCTCAGGGGCGCGGGGAACTGCGCACCCCGCCACGACACACCCGCAGCCGACGACGCACCGATAGTCCCCGCCCGACCCGCGGAGCGAATCGCCGGGCCGTCGCTTTGTGAGGGGGAGCCGACGGCCCGGCGAACCTCTTGCGAGGCATTTCAGTCAACCGACCGTAAACGCTCCGCGACAGCGCGCGCACCCTGCGGATGCGCGTACTCCGTTCACACCCCGTGTGAGGGCGGAGCCACTACTCTGACGGCACCGAGGCACCCGGGGGGCACCCATGCAGCCCAACACTCTGCTCGACGCGATCCTGGACGAGGCGGGCGTCTCGCACGCGGGCCTCGCCGCCCACGTCAACCAGGCCGGACGGGCCCGCGGACTCGCCCTGCGGTACGAGCACACGGCGGTGGCCCGCTGGCTGAAGGGTCAGCGGCCGCGGGGCCAGGTGCCCGACCTGATCTGCGAGGTGCTCGCGGGGCGGCTGCACCGGCCGGTCACCCTCGACGACATCGGCCTCGGCGTGCCGGGCGGACCGGCCGGCCCGCACGGCACCTCGCTCTCCGGCTTCGTCGAGCGGGCCACCGCCCTGTGGCGCTCCGACGAGCAGCAACGCCCGCACCTCCTGGGGGCGCCCGCGGTCACCGGCACGCCGGCCGTGATGCCGGTGTGGGAATGGGAGAACCCGCCGGAGGACGTCGACGTCTCCCGGGGCGGCCGGCATCGTGTCACCTCGGCCGACATCGAGATGCTGCGGGCCGCTCGCGCCCACTACGAGCAGATGTACCGCAAGGCGGGGGGCATCGCGACCCGCAGCCGTATCGTCGGCTTCCTCAACGCGGAGACGGCGCCCCTGCTGCGCGGCAGCTACACCGACGAGACGGGCCGTCAACTGCACCGGGCCACCGGCGGGTTGGTCGCGGTCGCCGGGATCTGCGCGTACGACTCGGACGCGCACGGCCTGGCGCAGCGCTACTTCCACCAGGCGCTGCGGCTGGCAAAGGCCAGTGGGGACCGGGGACTCGGGGCGTACGTCATCGCCCTCCTCGTCAACCAGTCGCTGTTCATGCGGGAGTACCGGCAGGCCGTCGCCTTCGCGGAGGCGGCGCTGCGGGCGGCGGGCCGGCACATCACGCCGGCCCTCGCCTCCGACCTGTACGCGATGCAGGCCAAGGCGTACGCCCACCTCGGCGACGGTACGAGCGCCCTGTCGTGCATCCGGCGTGCCGAAACCGCCGCCGATCACATCCGGCGCGGACACGAGCCCGACGAGACCGGCTATGTCCAACCGGGCCTGGTCAACGTCCAGGTGGCGGAGGCGCTGCTCAGCCTCGGCGACCTCGCCGCCGCTGCCGAGCACGCCGCGGCCGCCGTCGACACCCCGGCGCACGACCGGGGACGGGTGCACCGGCTCGCCATGCTCAGCACGATCGAACTGCGCCAGGGCAACGCCGACAAGGCGGTGGTCACCGCGGTGCAGATGGCCGAACAGGCCCGGGGCATGGAGTCCCAGCGCCTGCGCGACAGGCTCCGGGCGGTGCGCGAACATCTGGTGCGCAGCGACTGCGCGGGCACGGCCGAGGCCGCCGAACTCATCGACGGGGCACTGCGCGTACCGCTGTAGGCGGGGCGCAGCGGGGTATCCGACCACCGACACCGACAGCGACACCGACACGACACCTACACAGTCGTCCACACCGGCGGCTACGCCGACGCTGCACCGTTCCTGCTGCGATATTGCCACTCACTCGACGGAAGGTGGCAGAACCGTGCAGTGGACGAAACAGAACGAACAAACTGTGTATGAAAACCGCTGGTTCAGCGTCAACCTGGCAGATGTGGAGCTGCCCGACGGCCGGCACCTCGACCACTTCCTCATACGGCTGAGGCCGGTCGCGGTCGCGACGGTCGTGAACCGGGCCAACGAGGTTCTCCTGTTGTGGCGCCACCGCTTCATCACCGACAGCTGGGGCTGGGAGCTCGCGGCGGGAGTCGTCGAGGACGGCGAGGACATCGTCCGCGCGGCCGCCAGGGAACTCGAGGAGGAGACCGGCTGGCGGCCGGGGCCGCTGCGCCACCTGATGAGCGTGGAGCCGTCCAACGGGCTCACCGACGCCGTCCATCACATCTACTGGTCGGAGCACGGTGAGTACGTGGGACACCCGGTGGACGACTTCGAGTCGGACCGCCGGGAATGGGTCCCCCTCAAGGTCGTTCCCGATCTGGTCGCCCGGGGGGAGGTCCCGGCCGCCAACATGGTGGCCGCGTTGATGCTGCTGCACCACCTCAGGCTCGCCGAGGGCTAGCCGCGGGGCGGGCCGTGGACCCGCCGTGGACCGGCCGTGGATCCGCCGAGGTTCAGTGGGCCAGCGCCTGCCAGACCGTCGCGACCAGTGCCCCCAGGGCCGTGAGCGCCGCGAGCGAGGGCAGCGGCCAGCGTGCGTGTTCCAGCGAGATCATGCGGGTGTGCAGCTCGTCCAGTTCCTTGGCGGTCTGCTCCGTGCGGTGGGACAGCAGGGCCAGCCCGCCCTCGACGCGGGCGTAGGCCACATCGAGCCGGCGACGTAACTCTGCGAGTTCTCCATGAACCACGGGATGTTCGGGGTCGGCGGTCACGTGGCCGCTCCTTTCCGTAGTCGTCTCACATCCCTTGCATGCGCATGATGAGTGAACTCGCCCGGTGGGCCGACGGGGAGAGTGTGCGCCGGGCATATGCGGACCCGTGGCGCACACGGCGTGTGAATGCCGCGGGCCCGGCACTCCGAGGAGCGCCGGGCCCGCGGGAAACGCGGTGGGTGATCAGTAGGTGTAGAAGCCCGAGCCGGTCTTGCGGCCCAGCCGGCCCGCGTCGACCATGCGCTGGAGCAGCGGGGGAGCGGCGTACAGCGGCTCCTTGTACTCGTCGTACATGCTCTGCGCCACCGAGGCGACGGTGTCCAGGCCGATCAGGTCGGACAGCTTCAGCGGACCCATCGGGTGGGCGCAGCCCATCTCCATGCCGTTGTCGATGTCCTCGCGGCTGGCGATGCCCGTCTCGAACATCCGGATCGCGGAGAGCAGGTAGGGGATCAGCAGCGCGTTGACGACGAAGCCGGACCGGTCCTGGGCGCGGATCGCGTGCTTGCCCAGCACCTTCTCGGCGAACAGCTGGGCCCGGCTGAGCGTGCCCTCCGAGGTGGTCAGCGCCGGGATCAGCTCGACGAGCTGCTGCACCGGGGCCGGGTTGAAGAAGTGGATGCCGACGACGTGGTCGGGCCGCGAGGTGGCGACCGCCAGCTTCACCAGCGGAATGGAGGAGGTGTTGGAGGCGAGGATCGCGTCCGGACGGGTCACGACCTGGTCGAGGACCTGGAAGATCTCCGTCTTGACCTGCTCGTTCTCGACCACGGCCTCGATGACCAGGTCACGGTCGGCGAACTCGCCGAGATCGGTGGTGAAGCTGAGGCGGGCGAGGGTGGCGTCCCGCTCCTCCTCGGAGATCTTGCCGCGCTCGGCGGCCTTGGCCAGGGAGTTCAACAGCCGGGTACGGCCGATCTCCAGGGCTTCGCCGGTCGTCTCGGCGACCTTGACGTCGAGACCGGCGCGGGCGCAGACCTCTGCGATGCCCGCTCCCATCTGGCCGCAGCCCACCACTCCGACCCGTGAGAGATCTCCCGCTGGGGTGCCCGTCACATCAGTCCCTTTCGCCGCGCTGACTCAGATGGCCGGGGCAGGTCTGCCGGGTCTCGGCCGCCCTGCTCCGATCGTGCACGTTACTAGCAAGTATCGATGATCGATCGCCGGGGTGGAGGCATGCTGGACCGCGAAACGATCCGTGACCGAGCGGATCCGCAGAGTGTGTGGGGATGTGTGCGATGGGTCGACTGACCCGGCGGGCGTTCGCGCTGGCAGCGCTGTCGGCGTTCACCACGACGGGCGCGGCGGCCGCTCCCGCGAGGGAACGGCGGGCGGCGACCGAGATGCGGGGGATGTGGCTGGCGACCGTCAGCAACCGGGACTGGCCCTCCCGCCCCGGCCTGACCGCCGCCGCCCAGCGTGCCGAACTGATCGCCATGCTCGACCTGGCGGTGAGCCGGCGGCTCAACACGGTGATCTTCCAGGTGCGGCCCACGGCGGACGCGCTGTGGCCCTCCCCCTACGAACCGTGGTCCCAGGTGCTCACCGGCACCCAGGGCAGGTCGCCGGGCTGGGACCCGCTGGGCACGGCCGTCACGGAGGCGCATGCGCGGGGCCTGCAGCTGCACGCCTGGTTCAACCCCTACCGGGTCGCGACCCATGACGACCCCTCGAGGCTCGTCGCCTCCCACCCCGCGCGCCGGCACCCGCAGTGGGTGGTCTCCTTCGGCGGGAAGCTCTACTACAACCCGGGCCTGCCCGAGGTCCGCGCCTTCGTCCAGGACGCGATCCTCGACGCAGTGAAGAAGTACCCCCTGGACGCCGTGCACTTCGACGACTACTTCTATCCGTACCCGGTGGCCGGCCAGGCCTTCGACGACGGGGCCGCGTACGACACCTACGGCGGCGCCTTCCCCAGCCGGGCGGCCTGGCGGCGCGACAACGTCGACAAGCTGGTGCTGGAGACGGCCACCCGGATCAAGGCGGTACGCCCCGCCACCCAGTTCGGGATCAGCCCCTTCGGGGTGTGGCGCAACGCCTCCACCGACTCACGCGGCTCGGACACCCGGGCGCTCCAGTCGTACGACGACATCCACGCGGACACCCGCAAGTGGGTGCGGGAGGGCTGGATCGACTACATCGTCCCGCAGCTGTACTGGAACATCGGGCTCTCGGTCGCCGACTACGCCAAGCTCGTGCCCTGGTGGGCGCAGGTGGCGAAGGGCAGCCGCACCCGGCTCTATCTCGGCGAGGCCCTGTACCGGGCGGGCGACCCGGCCCAGCCAGCGGCCTGGCAGGACCCGGCCGAGCTGTCGGACCACCTCGACCTGGCCGCCGCCCACCCACAGGTGCGCGGGCATGTCTTCTTCGCCGCCAAGGACGTGCGGACGGACCGGATCGGGGCGATGGCGCGGGTGGTCGCCGACCACTACCGGCAGCCGGCGGAGCCCCCGCGCTGATCTACCGCTGTTCCTCGGCAGTCCTGTGACGGATCTCGGTGTCGGGGCCGGGCGAGCACACGCCCACATGCCCGTCCGTGAAGCGGACGCGGTACGGGGGATTTCCTCCCTGGCCCATGACTTCGACGATCTCGCCGACCTTGTCGTGCTGGCCGACCACCCTGCCGTGCTGGACGAACTGGTCGCCCTTGGTTGCGCGCATCTGCGGGGCCTCCTCACCGGGTGCGACGGTACGTCTGCCGTGGCTAACCGCGCGCCCGCTGCGTGACGGCGATGCACACGAGCACGGCGGCGGCCGTCAGCGGAGCGGCGGGCGTGAGGTGCTCGCCCAGCAGCAGCACCGACCACACCAGTGTGAGCAGGGGCTGCGCCAACTGCAACTGGCTGGCCTTCGGAATGCCGATGAGCGCCATGCCCCGGTACCAGACGACCAGGCCGACGAACTGCGAGCCCGCCGCGACCCACAGCAGCCCGGCCACGCTGTGCGCGGTCAGGTGGACGGGCTCATGGGACAGGGCGAGCGCGGCGCCGGACACCGTGAGCGGCAGGCAGAACACCAGCGCCCAGCCGATGACCTGCCAGCCCGGCATGACCCGGGCCAGCCGGCCGCCCTCGGTGTAGCCAGCCGCGCACACCAGCAGCGCCCCGAACAGATACAGATCGGCGGTGGTCAGGGCCCCGCCGCTCTGCTGCACGGTGAACGCCACCACCGCGGCGGCACCCGCCAGCGCGGCCGCCCAGAAGGTGCGGGAGGGGCGGGTCCCCATGCGCAGGGCGGACAGCAGCGCGGTCGTCAGCGGCAGCAGGCCGACCACGACGGCGGCGTGCGCGGTGGTGGACGTCCGCAGCGCGAGCGTGGTGAGCAGCGGGAAGCCGACGACGACCCCGGCGGCCACGACGGCGAGTCCCGCCCAGTGCCGCCGGGCGGGGAGCGGCACGCGGAGGGCCAGCAGACACCCGCCCGCGATCAGCGCGGCCAGCACGCTGCGCACGGCGACCAGGGACCAGGGGCCGAACCCCTCCAGGCCCCAGGCGGTCGCGGGGAACGTCAGGGAGAAGGCGACGACACCGAGGGCGGCCAGCAGAGTACCGAGGCCGCTCGCCTGTGGAGCGCCGACGGGCGTTCCCGCGGGCGTGTCGGCCGGGGCGTCGGCCCGGGTGCCGGACGTGGTGGCGGCCCGGGTGCTGACCGCTATCGCGGGCCGGTCAGTAGCGCTACTCTGTGTCTTCATGCAAGAGCGTAGCAGTGTGGGTGAGCTGGCAGATCAGCTGCGTCGGGAGTTCGACCGCTACTCTCCCGGTGGAAAGCTCCCGTCGAGCCGGGCCCTGGTCGAGCGGTTCAGGGTGAGCCCGGTGACCGTCTCGCGGGCACTGGCGCAGCTGGCCGCCGAGGGGCTGGTGGTCACCCGGCCCGGTGCGGGCGCCTACCGGGCCCGGCCGGCGCGGGCGAGCGCCGCCCCCGCGGGCGACACCTCCTGGCAGGAGGTCGCGCTGAGCGCGGACGGCGCCGCCGACCTCGTCCCGCGCTCGGTGGACGCCTCCGGCGTCACCGTCTCGCTCGCCGCGCCGCCGCCCGGCGTGATCGAGTTCAACGGCGGCTATCTGCATCCCTCGCTCCAGCCGGAGCGGGCGATGGCCGCGGCCCTGGCCCGGGCCGGGCGGCGGCCGGGCGCATGGGGCAGGCCGCCCATGGAGGGGCTGCCCGAACTGCGCGAGTGGTTCGCGCGGACCATCGGCGGCTCCATCACCGCAGCCGAGGTGCTGGTCAGCGCAGGTGGCCAGACATCGCTCACCACCGCCCTGCGTGCCCTCGCCCCGCCCGGGGCCCCGGTGCTCGTCGAGTCGCCCACCTACCCGGGCATGCTCGCGATCGCCAGGGCGGCGGGACTGCGCCCCGTACCGGTCCCGGTCGACCCGGACGGGGTCAGGCCCGAGCTGCTCGCCGACGCGTTCCGGGCGACCGGCGCCCGGGTGTTCGTCTGCCAGCCGCTGTTCCAGAACCCGACCGGCGCCGTCCTCGCCCCCGACCGGCGCGCGCAGGTGCTGCGTATCGCGCGGGAGGCCGGCGCGTTCGTCGTCGAGGACGACTTCGTGCGGCGGCTCGCGCACGAGGACGCCGGGCAGCTGCCGCGGCCGCTCGCCGCCGACGACCCCGACGGCGTCGTCGTGCACGTCGGCTCGCTGACCAAGGCGACCTCGCCGAGCTTCCGGGTCAGCGCGCTGGCCGCCCGCGGTCCGGTCCTGGAACGCCTGCGCGCCATTCAGGTCGTCGACACCTTCTTCGTGCCCCGCCCGCTCCAGGAAGCGGCCCTCGAACTCGTCGGCTCGCCCGCCTGGCCACGTCATCTGCGCACTGTGGCCACCGAGTTGCGGGTCAGGCGGGACGCGATGACCGCCGCGCTGCGGCTGCGGCTGCCCGAACTGGCCCTTCCGCACATCCCGTCCGGCGGCTACCACCTGTGGCTGCGGCTGCCCGAGGGCACCCGGGGAGAGAGTGCGTTCACGGCCGCAGCCCTGCGCGCGGGGGTCGCCCTCACTCCCGGCCGCCCCTACTTCAGCGCCGAACCCCCGGCCGCCCATGTGCGGTTGAGCTTCGCGGCCGTCGCCGGGACGGAGGAGATCGCGGAGGGGGTGCGGCGGCTGCGGGCGGCGTGCGACGAGGTGTTCGCCGGAAAGCGTTCGACATGATGAACGCCGTCCTGTGAGGATCCCGCCATGAATGCCACGAACGCCGTTCCGGCCCTCGCCGAGGGCTACGAGATCTCCGCCGACTCCGCCCGCATCGATGTCGCGCGTGTGCACCACTGGCTGTCCACGGACGCGTACTGGGCGCTCGGACGCGAGCGGGAGAGGCAGGAGCGGGCGATCGCCGGTTCGCTGAACTTCGGCGTCTACGACACCGCGTCGGGGGAGCAGGTCGCCTACGCGCGGGTCGTGACCGACCTCGCGGAGTTCGCGTGGCTGTGCGACGTGTACGTGGACCCGGCGGCGCGCGGCAAGGGTCTCGGGACGGCTCTCGTCGCCGCCGTCCGCGACCACCTGCGGGCGCACGGGCTGCGCCGCATCCTGCTCGCCACGCACGACGCGCACGGGGTCTACCGGCAGGTCGGCTTCGAGGCGCTGGAGAAGCCGGACCAATGGATGGCGCTGATCTTCGCAAAGCCCGGACCGGCGTGACGGGGCCGGCAGGAGCAGGCCGGCAGGAGCCGATCGGCGGGCCCGGGTCGGCGGGACGGGGACGACGCGATCGGGACATCGTGTAGGGGGCACTGTTTTCTGGGGACTTGTCCGGCAGGTCCTGACCCATCGGTAAGTTTTCTTCCAGTCGTCGGCCGACAGCTCTTGACCTGCGCAGTTACGCGGCTCACCATCACCGCATGCCACTTCGGGTCACGTTCGTCGCCGCCGCTCGCAGCTCCGCGCTGCTCGCGGAACGCTTCGAGGACGACCGGCCGCTGGACCAGGACGGCTGGGCCGAGGTGTTGCAGGTGGCCGACGCTCTGCTGCCGCTGGCGGCCGCCGAGCTGCGCTACTGCTCACCGACCCCGCGCAGCCGCGCCACCGGGGACGCGCTCGGCTACGCCCCGCTGGTGCAGCTCGCCCTGCGGGACTGCGACATGGGCCGCTGGCGAGGCTTCACGCTGGGCGAGGCGATGGCCCGCGAGCCGGAGGCCGTGGACGCCTGGCTCGCCGATCCGCTCGCCACCCCGCACGGCGGCGAGTCGCTGTTCGCGTTCATCACCAGGGTCGCCGGCTGGCTCGACACCCGGCCGGTGGGCGACGGCGGCCGGATCGTCGCCGTGGCCGAGCCGAGCGTGATCCGCGCGGCCCTGGTGTACGCGTTGAAGGCGCCGCCCGCGACGTACTGGAACATCGATGTGCGTCCGCTGTCGACGACCACCGTCACCGGCCGGGCCGGCCGCTGGAACCTCCGCCTCGAAGGGGCCTCGGCTCAGGCCACTCGCGCGTAGTCGGTGGTGAGCGACAGGTCCTTGGCGGGGCCCGCCACGCGCCAGACCGTCCGCCAGTGGTCCGCGTCCCGGACGGTGAACTCGCCCCGGTAGAGGTCGGCGGAGCAGGGGTGGTCGGCGATGTGCCGTCCGGTCGTCAGGTCCAGGTCGTGGAAGGGTCGGCCGTCGGCGAACCGCACGTCCGCCGTGCCGGGCGTCGGCCCCGGCAGAAAACGCAGGGTGCGCTCGGCGGGCCGGGGGACCCCGAGCCAGACGAACGTGCCGGACTCCCGGTGCAGCAGCCCGCCCTCGTCCCCGGCCTCGCCCCCGCCCTCGTCCAGTGCGCTGAACACCGTGACCCCGTCGAAGCGGCCCTCGGCGCCGCTCGCCCGGTCCCGTACCGACCGGGTGACCCGCCAGCTTCCCCGCAGGTAGGCCAGGGCGTCCGGCACTGGCCGGAACTCGTCCATGCGTTCCTCGCTTCCGACACTTTCGCTGCTGCACGCCCCATTGACGCGTCCTGGCACCCTCCCTATCTTGCCGTTCGAAGTGCTGATCACCGTCTGATATTTCGAACAACTCGCCTTATCGAGCCGCGGAGTATTCATGCCACGCAGCACCACCCGCACCCGCTGGAGACTGGGCCTCACCGCCACCGCCCTCCTGACGGCCACCGCCCTCGTCCCCGTGCCGGCGCACGCCGAGGCCGTGACCGACTACGCCATCACCGTCGACCCCACCGCCAAGGGCGCGAAGATCGACGACACGATGTACGGCGTCTTCTTCGAGGACATCAACCGGGCGGCCGACGGCGGTCTGTACGCCGAACTCGTGCAGAACCGGTCCTTCGAGTACTCCACCGTCGACAACCGGTCGTACACGCCGCTGACCTCCTGGACGGTCGACGGCACCGCGCAGGTCCTGGACGACGCCGGCCGGCTCAACGACCGCAACCGCAACTACCTCTCCCTGGGCGCCGGTTCCTCCGTGACCAACGCCGGCTACAACACCGGCGTCCGGGTCGAGCAGGGCAAGAAGTACGACTTCTCGGTGTGGGCCCGCGCCGAGAGCGGCAGCACGCTCACCGTGAGCCTTCAGGACGCCGACGGCGCGCTGGCCACCGCCCGCAAGGTCGCCGTGCGCGGTGGCGGCTGGGTCCAGTACCGGGCGGCCTTCACCGCCACCCGCACCAGCAGTGACGGCCGCCTGTCGGTCGCCTCCTCGGCCGCGGCCGCTCTCGACATGGTGTCCCTGTTCCCCCGTGACACGTACCGGAACGAGCCCAACGGCCTGCGCAAGGACCTCGCCGAGAAGATCGCCGCGCTCGACCCGGGGTTCGTGCGCTTCCCCGGCGGCTGTCTGGTCAACACCGGCTCCATGCAGGACTACAGCGAGGCCTCCGGCTGGCAGCGCGCCCGCTCCTATCAGTGGAAGGACACCGTCGGCCCCGTCGAGGAGCGCGCCACCAACTCCAACTTCTGGGGCTACAACCAGAGTTACGGCCTCGGCTACTACGAGTACTTCCGCTTCGCCGAGGACATCGGCGCGATGCCGCTGCCCGTCGTGCCGGCCCTGGTGACCGGCTGCGGCCAGAACAAGGCCGTCGTCGACGACGCGCTGCTGAAGCGCCACATCCAGGACACCCTGGACCTCATCGAGTTCGCCAACGGCCCGGTCACCTCCACCTGGGGCAAGAAGCGCGCCCGGATGGGCCACCCCGAGCCCTTCCGTCTCACCCACCTCGAGGTCGGCAACGAGGAGAACCTGCCCGCCGAGTTCTTCGCCCGCTTCGAGCAGTTCCGCACCGCGATCGAGGCGAAGTACCCCGACATCACGGTCATCTCCAACTCCGGTCCCGACGACGCGGGTTCGACCTTCGACACGGCCTGGCAGCTGAACCGGGACGCGGACGTCGCGATGGTCGACGAGCACTACTACAACAGCCCGCAGTGGTTCCTGCAGAACAACGACCGCTACGACACCTACGACCGCAGCGGCCCCAAGGTGTTCCTGGGCGAGTACGCCTCCTGGGGCAACGCCTTCAAGAACGGACTGGCCGAGGCGGCCTTCATGACCGGCCTCGAGCGCAACGCGGACGTCGTCAAGCTCGCCTCCTACGCGCCGCTGTTCGCGAACGAGGACTATGTGCAGTGGAGCCCGGACATGGTGTGGTTCAACAACCACGCCTCCTGGAACTCGGCCAACTATGAGGTCCAGAAGCTGTTCATGACGAACGTCGGTGACCGGGTGGTGCCGTCGACGGCCACCGGGACCCCGTCCCTCCAGGGCCCCATCACCGGCGCCGTCGGACTGTCGACCTGGGCCACCGGCGCGGCGTACGACGACGTGCGGGTGACCGACGCGGACGGCGACACGCTGCTGAGCGACGACTTCTCCGGCGACGCCTCGAAGTGGACGCACACGGGCGGCGGCAGCTGGTCGCTCCAGGACGGGCAGTACGTACAGACCGACACCGCCGCCGAGAACACCATGGTCTCGGCCGGTGACGCCGGCTGGCACGACTACGACCTGCACGTGAAGGCCACCAAGACGTCCGGCAAGGAGGGCTTCCTGGTCGCCTTCGGCGTCAAGGACACCGGCAACTACTACTGGTGGAACCTCGGCGGCTGGAACAACACCCAGTCCGCCGTCGAGCAGGCCGTGGACGGCGGCAAGTCGACGCTGGTCTCCAAGGCCGGGTCCGTCGAGACGGGCCGCGCCTACGACATCGACGTCAAGGTGCGGGGCCGCCAGGTCACCCTCTACCTCGACGGCCAGGAGTGGGGCAGCTTCACCGACGACAAGCCGGCCGAGCCGTTCCGGCAGGTCGTCACCCGGGACAAGAAGACCGGCGATCTGATCGTCAAGGTCGTCAACGCCCAGTCCACGGACGCCCGTACGGCGATCGACCTCGGTGGGGCCAAGGTCGCGTCCAAGGCGAAGGTGACCACGCTGGCCGCCGCGCCGGACGCGGTCAACACGGAGGCCGCGACCGCGGTCGCACCGGTGACCTCCACCTTCACCGGGGTGGCGGGCGAGTTCAGCTACACCTTCCCGGCCAACTCGATCACCTTCCTGCGGATCAGGCAGCGGTAGCGGAGCCCGGCGGGCGCGGGCGACGCAGGCCCGCACCCGCCGGATCTCCCGTGCCGCTCAGGCGTCCTTGCGGCGCCGGAACCAGCCGCGCCTGGGCGGCGGCAGGTGGGGCAGCGACTGCGGGGCGCCCGGCCCGCCGAACGGCGGCAGGGCCTTGAAACGGTCGTCGAAGGTGATCGTGGGCGTGATCCGCTGCAGGGCGGCGCGCACGAGGGTGAGCGGATGGTCGGGAAACCGGGCGTCCCACTGCTCGTGGTCGCCGACGTGGTACGGCAGACCGCCCGGCTGTCCGTCCGCGTAGGGGTGGGGCCGGAAGTACTCGGCCGGACCCACCTGCGCCATGATCATGGCCTCCCGCATCCCGGTCGTGGCGCCCTCGGCGGCCTGCACCTTCACGACCGCGCTGGACCCCGCCCTCGGCACGGTCCAGGAGCCGAGGAACGCCTGCCCGGGCCGGCTGCCCAGCGGCATCTTGACCAGCTGGCGCACCGCAGGGACGCCGTCCACGGAGCCGGGCACCGCCTCGATCAGCCCGCCACCGGCCCCGGCCACGAGCTGCGCGAGCCCTGCCCCGAGCCGTTGCGGCTCGTGCAGCGCGGCGGGCAGGTCCGGGATCAGCGGGAAGAAGTGGACCGACAGGACGAGCCCCGCCTCGTCGGTCCACACCCCCGGCTCACGCTCGGTGAAGCCGGTCAGGTCCAGGCTGGTTATCGGTGTCATGGCGATCACCGGGTCGAGGTTACGCAGCCCCGCGGCCTGGGCAAAGATCGCTCCGGGCCCTGCCCCCGCATGGATTGCATAAACGTGCAGCGAAACGTATAGTCATGCCATCCAGGAGGAGGAGTCATGGTGGTACGTGCGGCGGTGGCCGGAGCGAGCGGGTACGCGGGCGGAGAGCTGCTGCGCCTGCTCCTCACGCACCCCGAGGTCGAGATCGGCGCCCTGACCGGCAATTCCAACGCGGGCCAGCGGCTGGGCGCGCTCCAGCCGCACCTGCTGCCGCTGGCCGACCGCGTCCTGAAGGAGACCACCCCCGAGGTCCTCGCCGGACACGATGTCGTCTTCCTCGCCCTGCCGCACGGCCAGTCCGCCGCCGTCGCCGAGCAGCTCGGCCCTGAGGTGCTCGTCGTCGACATGGGCGCCGACTTCCGGCTGACGGACGCGGGCGACTGGGAGCGGTTCTACGGCTCCGCGCACGCCGGGACCTGGCCCTACGGCCTGCCCGAACTGCCCGGCGGCCGCGCGGCGCTCACCGGGTCCAGGCGCATCGCGGTCCCGGGCTGCTATCCCACGGCCGTCTCGCTCGCGCTCTTCCCGGCGTACGCGGCGGGCCTCGCCGAGCAGGAGGCCGTGATCGTCGCCGCCTCCGGCACCTCGGGCGCCGGCAAGTCGCCCAAGACGCACCTGCTGGGATCCGAGGTCATGGGCTCCGTCTCGCCGTACGGCGTCGGCGGCGTCCACCGGCACACACCCGAGATGATCCAGAACCTGAGCGCGGCGGCCGGGGAGCCGGTCTCCGTCTCCTTCACGCCCACCCTCGTGCCGATGTCCCGCGGCATCCTCGCCACGTGCAGCGCCAAGGCGAGGCCCGGCGTCACCGCCGACTCCGTCCGCGCCGCCTACGAGAAGGCCTTCGCCGACGAGCCGTTCGTGCACCTGCTCCCCGAGGGGCAGTGGCCCGCCACGGCGTCCGTCCACGGTTCCAACGCCGTTCAGGTGCAGGTCGCGTACGACGCGGCCGTGGGCCGGATCATCGCCATCAGCGCCATCGACAACCTGACCAAGGGCACCGCGGGCGGCGCCCTCCAGAGCATGAACATCGCCCTCGGGCTCGACGAGACCACCGGGCTTTCCACGATCGGAGTCGCACCGTGAGCGTCACGGCAGCCAAGGGATTCACGGCGGCGGGCATCGCCGCCGGGATCAAGCAGAACGGCAACCCGGACCTGGCCCTCGTGGTCAACGACGGGCCCCGCCGCGCGGCCGCCGGCGTCTTCACCTCCAACCGTGTGAAGGCCGCGCCGGTGCTGTGGTCCGAGCAGGTCCTCAAGAGCGGCCAGGTGTCCGCCGTGATCCTCAACTCCGGCGGCGCCAACGCCTGCACGGGGCCGAAGGGCTTCCAGGACACGCACGCGACCGCCGAGAAGGTCGCCGAGGTGCTGGGTCTGGGCGCGGGCGAGGTCGCCGTCGCCTCCACCGGACTCATCGGCGTCCTGCTCCCGATGGACAAGCTGCTGCCGGGGGTCGAGACCGCCGTCGGCCAACTCTCCGAACACGGTGGCGAGAAGGCCGCCATCGCCATCAAGACCACCGACACCGTCCACAAGACGTCCGTCGTCACGCAGGCCGGCTGGACCGTCGGCGGCATGGCCAAGGGCGCGGGCATGCTCGCCCCGGGCCTCGCCACCATGCTGGTCCTCCTCACCACCGACGCCGACCTCGACAGCGAGACCCTGGACAAGGCGCTGCGCGCCGCCACCAAGGTCACCTTCGACCGGGTCGACTCCGACGGCTGTATGTCGACCAACGACACCGTGCTGCTGCTCGCCTCCGGCGCCTCCGAAGTCACCCCGGGATACGAGGAGTTCGCCGCCGCCGTACGGACCGTCTGCGACGACCTCGGCCAGCAGCTGATCCGGGACGCCGAGGGCGCCAGCAAGGACATCAAGGTCGAGGTCGTCAACGCGGCGAGCGAGGACGACGCCGTCGAGGTGGGCCGCTCCATCGCCCGCAACAACCTCCTCAAGTGCGCGATCCACGGCGAGGACCCCAACTGGGGCCGGGTGCTCTCCGCGATCGGCACGACCGGGGCCGTCTTCGAGGCCGACCGGCTCAACGTCGCCATCAACGGCGTCTGGGTCTGCAAGAACGGCGGCGTCGGAGAGGACCGCGAGAAGGTGGACATGCGCTACCGCGAGGTGCACATCGTCGCCGACCTCGCCGCCGGCTCCGAGACGGCCACCATCTGGACCAACGACCTCACCGCCGACTACGTCCACGAGAACAGCGCGTACTCGTCATGAGTACTACGCGTAAGCACACCGCCCTGCCCAAGGCCCAGATCCTCATCGAGGCGCTGCCCTGGCTGACCCGGCACAACGGCAGGACCGTCGTCATCAAGTTCGGCGGCAACGCCATGATCGACGAGGACCTGAAAGCCGCCTTCGCCCAGGACGTCGTCTTCCTGCGGCACGCCGGCCTGCATGTCGTCGTCGTGCACGGCGGCGGCCCGCAGATCAGCGCCGCCCTCGACAAGCACGGCATCGTCAGCGAGTTCAAGGCCGGCCTGCGGGTCACCACCGAGGACGCCATGGACGTCGTACGGATGGTGCTCGCCGGACAGGTCCAGCGCGAGCTGGTCGGGCTGCTGAACCAACACGGGCCGCTCGCCGTCGGGTTGACCGGCGAGGACGCGCACACCATCACCGCCACCAAGCACCAGCCCGAGATCGACGGCGAGTTGGTCGACATCGGGCGGGTCGGCGAGATCACCGCGATCGACACGGGCGCCATCGAGGCGCTGCTCGCCGACGGCCGCATCCCGGTCGTCTCGTCGATCGCCCGCTCCCAGGACGACGGACATGTCTACAACGTCAATGCTGATACGGCGGCTGCGGCACTCGCTGCGGCACTTGGCGCCGAAACCCTCATGGTCCTCACGGACGTCGAGGGCCTCTACGAGGACTGGCCGAACAGCGACGAGGTGATCAGCCGCCTCACCGCTTCCCAACTGGAGAGGCTGCTGCCGGAGCTGAGCTCCGGGATGGTCCCGAAGATGGAGGGCTGTCTGCACGCCGTACGCAACGGCGTGAACACCGCCCGCGTCATCGACGGGCGCGTCCAGCACTCGATCCTGCTGGAGATCTTCACCGACGAGGGCATCGGCACGATGGTCGTGCCCGACGAGAAGCCGCACGCAGAGTCGGCCACACAGCCGGCCACACAGCCGGCGACACAGCCGGACGCACAGGGGGAGCCGTCATGAGCAACGAGGAACTGACCGCGCGGTGGCAGAGCGCGCTCATGAACAACTACGGCACCCCGCTGTTGCCCCTCGTACGCGGTGCGGGCAGCCGGGTCTGGGACGCCGACGGCAAGGAGTACCTCGACTTCGTCGGCGGCATCGCGGTCAACGCGCTCGGTCACGCCCACCCGGCCGTCGTCGAGGCCGTGAGCCGGCAGATCGGCTCCCTCGGCCACATCTCCAACTTCTTCATGTCCGAGCCGACCGTCACGCTCGCCGAACGGCTGCTCCAGTACTTCGGCCGGGACGGCAGGGTCTTCTTCTGCAACTCGGGCGCCGAGGCCAACGAGGCCGCCTTCAAGATCGGCCGGCTGACCGGACGGACCCACGTCGTCGCCACCGAGGGCGCCTTCCACGGCCGGACCATGGGCGCGCTCGCGCTCACCGGCCAGCCCGGCAAGCGGGACCCGTTCCTGCCGCTGCCCGGCGAGGTCACCCATGTCCCGTTCGGTGACGCGCAGGCGCTGGCCGCCGCGGTCACCGAGGAGACGGCGCTCGTCGTCCTGGAGCCGATCCAGGGCGAACTGGGTGTCGTGGTGCCGCCGGCCGGCTACCTCAAGGCCGCCCGCGCGATCACCGCCGCGACCGGCGCGCTGCTGGTCCTCGACGAGGTGCAGACCGGCGTCGGCCGGACCGGGCACTGGTTCGAGTACCAGGCCCACGAGGGCGTCCTGCCGGACGTCGTGACGCTGGCCAAGGGCCTCGGCGGCGGACTGCCGCTGGGCGCGACGATCGCCTTCGGGCGGGCCGCCGAGCTGCTGCAGCCCGGCCACCACGGCACCACCTTCGGCGGCAACCCTGTCGCCTGCGCCGCCGGACTCGCCGTTCTCGACACCATCGAGAACGAGGGGCTGCTGGAGAACGTCAAGCGGCAGAGCGAGAAGTTGCGGACCGGAATCGAGGGTGCGGGCCACTCGTTGATCGATTATGTCCGGGGAGCGGGCCTGCTCCTGGGTATCGTGCTCACCGAGCCCCGCGCGCCCCAGGTGCGGGCGGCGGCTCAGGAGGCCGGATTCCTGGTGAACGTGCCCGCCCCCGACGTCGTCCGGCTGATGCCGCCGCTGAACCTCGGCGACGACGAGGTGGAGGCGTTCCTCGGGGCGCTGCCCGGAATCCTCGACGCAGCCGCGGCGAGCGGAGAGTGACGATCCGGAGAACCGGAGAATGAGACGACGATGAGTCAGGCGCAGGAACATGAGCAGCCGGGCGCGGGCGGGCCCGCCGTGCCGCAGACCCGCACGGCGCGTCACCGCCGGATCGTGGACATCCTCAACCGGCAACCGGTGCGGTCGCAGAGCCAGTTGGCGAAGCTGCTGGCCGACGACGGGCTGAGCGTCACCCAGGCGACGCTGTCGCGGGACCTGGACGAGCTCAACGCGGTGAAGATCCGCAACAACGACGGCGACCTGATCTACGCGGTGCCCAGCGAGGGAGGTTTCCGGACCCCCCGGGCACCGCTGGGGGAGTCGGCGAAGGAAGAGCGGATGCGGCGGCTGTCGCAGGAGCTGCTGATCTCCGCGGAGGCGTCCGCCAACCTCGTGGTGCTGCGCACCCCGCCGGGCGCGGCCCAGTTCCTCGCCTCGGCGATCGACCAGGCCGAGCTGCAGGACATCCTCGGGACGATCGCGGGCGACGACACGTTGCTGCTGATCAGCAGGGAGCCGACGGGCGGACAGGCCTTGGCGGACCATCTGCTGCGGCTTGCCCAGAACGGCCACTGAGCGGCCATTGAGCGGCCGCTGACCGGCCACTGGACGGTCGTTGCGCGGCCGCTGACCGGCCCGATGAGGGGTTCCTCGGGTTGTTCGCCGACTGCGGGCGGCGAGCGGGGACTGGTCGCGCCCCGCGGCGGAGCCGCATATCGACACGGCCCCGGGCCCCTGGGGAAGCGCCTGTGCCGCCGCAGCTCGGTCGCCCTCGTCACCGCGCCGACCCGTGCCGCCAGCGGCAGCACAGGGCGCGGGGGCTGTCCGCAGCGCGGGGTTGCGCCACCCGCCCGGGCCGGCCGTGGCTCGGCCGAGTCGGCGGGCCACGGCTCAGCCGAGTCGGCCGGCCAGGCCCCCCGTGCAGCGCACCTCGTCGCCCGCCGTGATCAGCAGTGCCTCCACGTCCGGCAGGGACTCCAGCCAGCCCAGCGCCTCCCGCGAGCCCATCGCGAACGCGGCCGTGGCCCAGCAGTCCGCCCAGGTCAACTGCGGTGTCACCACCGTCACGGCGACCAGGTCGGTCACCGCGGAGCGGCCCGTTCGCGGATCCACGATGTGGGCGCCCCGCTCCGCCGTACCGGAGGTCGCGACGGCCAGTTCGTCCGCTCCCGCCGCCGAGACCACCGCGGCGAGACCACCCGGGCGCAGCGGGTCGGACACCCCGACCCGCCAGGGCCGCTCGGGCCCGGGGACACCGAGCAACTGCACGTCCCCGCCGCCGTTGACGCTCACCCCGCTCACGCCCGCCGCCGCGACCAGCCGGGCCGCGCGCTCGGCGGCCCAGCCCTTCACGATGCCGGTCGGGTCGAGCCGGCCCTGGTAGCGCATGCTGAACCAGCCGTCGCTCACCCGCTCCGCCTCGGCGCCCAGCTCCAGCACCTCGGCCACTTCCGGATCGCACTCCTCGACGGTCAGCTCACCGCGTACCAGCCGGGAGACCTGGCTGTCCTCGCGGTAGGTGCTGAACACCTCGTTCACCCGGTGCAGCGAGGCGATCGCCTTCTCCAGCGCCGCCCGCACCGCCTCGGGTTCCCCGCCGCGGACGTCGAAGGAGAAGACGGTCCCCATTACCTCTTCGGCGTGGCGCAGCACGGCGGGGGCCGGCGCCGACTCGGCCACGGTGTCAGCCACCGGCCTGGTCCAGCGCCGACTGCAAGGACTTCTTGTAGCCCTCGCTGGTGAAGGTCGCGCTGGAGACGGTGTCGATGTCGGCGTTGCCGGCCGCGACCGCAGCCGCGTTGAGCTTCGGGATGGCCAGCTCGGTCTTCTGGTCGCTGGTGCCGCCCTTGGGGGCCTGGACGGCCTCCGCCTTGGTGATCTTCCCGCCGGCGACCGTGATCCGGACCTGGACGGCGCCGTACTGCGTCTGCGTGACGCTGCCGGTGACGGTCTTGGCCTGCGCGGCCCCCGAAGAGGCCCCCGCGTCGCCGGACCCGGACGACGAGCCCGCCGTCGCCTTCGCCTTGTCCAGCGCCGACTGGAGGGACTTCTTGTAGCCCTCGCTGGTGTACGTCGCGCTGGAGACGGTGTCGATGTCGGCGTTGCCGGCCGCGACCGCAGCCGCGTTGAGCTTCGGGACGGCGAGCTCGGTCTTCTGGTCGCTGGTGCCGCCCTTGGGGGCCTGGACGGCCTCCGCCTTGGTGATCTTCCCGCCGGCGACCGTGATCCGGACCTGGACGGCGCCGTACTGCGTCTGCGCCGCGTCACCGGTGAAGGTGCCGGACGCCTGCGCGCTGCCGGAGCCCTGGGAAGCCCCGGAGCCGGCGCTCGCGTTCGCCTTGTCGATCGCCGACTGGAGGGACTTCTTGTAGCCCTCGCTGGTGTACGTGGCGCCCGAGACCGTGTCGATGTCCGGGCTCTGCTTGGCGACCACGTCGGCGTTGAGCTTGGGGACGGCCAGCGCGGTCTTCTGGTCGCTGGTGCCGCCCTTGGGCGCCTGGACCGCCTCGGCCTTGGTGATCTTGTTGTTGACGACGGTGATCCGGACCTGCACGGCCCCGTACTGCGTCTGCGCCGCGTCACCGGTCATCGTCCCCGACACGACCGCCCCGGACCCGCCCTGCGCCGCTTCCTGCGCCGCCGCGCCCGCGCCCGCCGCCTGGGCGGCGCCCGGGTCGGACGACGGCTTCAGCGACAGCAGCAGCACGATCCCGGACACGGTGGCGGCGGTGGCGAGTACGACGCGCCGAAGAGGGTGGCTCTTCCTCATCGCTTCCTGAGCTCCTGATTCCCGTTGGTGGCGAGGTTCCCGTGCGTACGGGTCGCTCACATCTCGAACGACTCGTGGTGGATGCGGCGGGCGGGAACCCCGGCGCCGCGCAGTGCCTCGTACACCCCTTGGGCGAAGCCGTTGGGTCCGCACATGAAGACGTCGTGGCTGTCGATGTCGGGGATCTTCCGCTGGAGGGACTCCGCCGAGATGTCGGGGCGCTCCCCGTCGGGGCTGTTGACGGCGTACATCAGCCGCGCCCCGCGCTCGTCGGCGATCTTCGCCAGCTCGTCCCACAGCGCCAGGTCCTGAGTGCTGTTGGCCCGGTAGAGAAGGGTGATGTCACCGGCCGCGCCCGGCAGCGTCTCGAACAGTGCCCGCATCGGCGTGATGCCGACCCCGCCGGCCACCAGCAGCACCTTGCCGCGGCTGCGCCGGGACGCCGTCATCGCACCGTACGGACCCTCGGCCCACACCTTCGTGCCGGGCTGCAGCTCACGCAGCGCCGCACTGTGGTCGCCGATCGCCTTGACGGTGATCCGCAGGAGGTCCGGGCGGGGGGCCGCCGACAGCGAGTACGGGTGGGAGCTGAACCGCATCCCCGGCGCCATGAACCGCCACCGGAAGAACTGACCGGCCTCCGCGCCCATCCGGTGCAGCTTGCGCCCGCCGATCAGCACCGACACGATGCCCGGCGTCTCCTCGATGACCGCCTCGACGCGCAGCCGGTGCCGCAGGTTCAGCCGGACCGGGACGATGACGCGGTACCAGACGACCAGCGCGGTGACCGAGCCGTACAGCGCGTACCAGACGGTCTTCGCGGTCGGCTCGATGGCGAAGTCGTTCCCGGTGGTGATCTGGTGCCAGAACGTCAGGAACACGGCCGCGTACGTCATCAGATGGATGTGGTACCAGGTGTCGTACGGCATCCGGCGGCGCACGGGTCCGATCGACACCAGCCCGATGAGCAGGAACAGACCGGTGCCGATCGCCGCCTTGCCCATGTCCGGCAGCTGGTTGATGGAGTCGATCGTCTGCTGGACGATGTCCCCCAGCGTCTTGCCGGCCTGGAGCGCGTATCCCCACATGATCAGGAACACGTGCGCGAAGACCAGGCAGAGCGTGTACCGGCCGCTCATCGCGTGCCAGCGAGCGACCCGGTCCGAGCCCACCCGCCGCTCCAGTGCGGGCACCCGTGCCATCTGCAGCACCACGAGCGCCATCAGGTACCCGGCGAGCAGCCCGGTGATCCGTCCCGCGTTGAGGATCCTGCTGTTGTCGTCCGCGATGTTCGGCGTGTTGGCCCACCACAGCCACAGCACACCCGCCGCGCCCGCCCATACGGCGAGCAGCAACGGGACGGCCGGGGAGCGGCGCGGGCGGATGCGGCGCATCGTCTGGCGGCGGGCGGCACGGCCGCCGGCGATCGTCGTGGTCACTGTTCCTCCGTGGATACGGACCCTTGGCCCTCAGATACGGGCCGAGGAGGCGGAGTGTTCAGCGTTCCACGCAGACCGTCACCGGACGCGACCACGGGCAATCGTCGCGAGGCCGCTCAGTACCGGGTGATCGCCGTACGCCCGTCCGTCGTGCCGATCGCGATGTGGGGTCGCTTCCCCGGTCGGGCCCATGTCAGGAGCCGCCGCATCGCCCCCGTCGGGACCGACACACAACCGGCGGTCGCCCCGCGTCCGTTGACGTGCAGGAAGATTCCCGCCCCGCGGCCCCGCACCGGACTGCCGTAGTTGAAGCCGATGACCAGCGCGTGCGCGTACTGGGTGCGGTAGGTGACCAGGTGCTCGGACTCGGCCGCGCGGCAGTCCGCGGGGCGCGGCTCGGTCCACCGGTTGTAGGCGCGGGACTTGTTGTCCTGGCACCACCAGGAGTCCTGGCGCACCGGGCGGTAGGCGTACGACGTCCCGGGCGGCGCCGGCCGGATGCCGAAGGCGTAGGGGAGGCCGTACAGGCCCGTCGGTGTCGTGTTCGTGCCCTGTCGGCGCGAGGCGCCCTCGACCAGGCCCTTCGCGCCGAACCGGGCCGGCGTGGAACCGGCCGGCACCCACCGGCCGTTCCTCAGGTCCCACCAGGTGAGCGTGCCCGAGGTGGCACCGGCCCGCGGGGCCACGGCGGTGATCAGCTGGGTGCCGCCGCCCGTGTCCGCCATCCGCGCGGGCAGCGGCGGGGCGGCCCCGGTGCCCGGAGCGGCACCGAGCAGGCCGAGGGACGCGCAGACGAGGGCGGTGGCGACGACACGAGGGCGCATGATCAGACGCTATGCGCGGGTGGCGGCACCGGCAGGCCGGGTGGGCCGACCGTGCGGGGTGCCGGCCCACCCGCACCGGCCGCTCAGGTCACCGGACCCAGCGGGTTGAGCTGGTCGGCCCGTCCTTCGAAGGCGTACAGCAGCAGGTCGGTCATCTCGAAGACGTCCTGGGAGTTGCGCTCCTCGACCGGGCTGAGGAAGGGACGCCAGAACGGGTCGCGCACGATGGAGTGCCTGCTGCCCTCGATGGCCCGGTGGAACACCTCGGCGACGATGCGGCCGCCGACGCCGGTCAGCTTGCCCTCGCCCCTCACCTCGGCCTCCCGCAGGATGTAGAACCACAGCGGGGTGTGCTGGGCGACCGCTTCCGCGAGCTCGCCGGAGAGCTGTGCACCGCCGCCCTGCGCGATGTCGGCCGCGGTCAGCGGTTCCACGTCGACCTTGCGGTCGATGAAGTGCTCGACCATCTGCTGCCCCGTGGCGAGCCGCAGCATCGAGGCCCGGGTGAGGTTGCGGAAGGCGAGGTTCAGCTCGGCCTGCGCGGGCCTCGGCAGGCCGCGTCCGCCGAAGGAGCCGAGCGGCAGGTCGGCGAGCGGGTCGACCAGCAGGGTGTCGATCCGCTTGGCGAGGTTGAACTGCGCCTCGGGCACGAGGAGGTCGGTCCGCTCCGGCACCGCCTCCTGGAAGGCGAACAGTCGGCGGAAGTCGGCGATCCAGTTGGTGGGCAGGCGCTCGAAGTCTCCCGACTCCGGGTCCGCCGGGTCGGCGGGGGGCGGCGACAGGGTGCCACTGGTGCCGCTGAACTGGAACAG
This sequence comes from Streptomyces sp. NBC_00016, assembly GCF_045040885.1. NCBI lineage: Bacteria > Bacillati > Actinomycetota > Actinomycetes > Kitasatosporales > Streptomycetaceae > Streptomyces > Streptomyces sp. NBC_00016. Next base: position 7,902,282 of record NZ_CP108304.1, read on the forward strand.
GAGCTCGAGCGTGCCCCGGCCGCGGTCGAAGATCCGGTTCCAGTTGTAGCGGCCCCGGACCATGCTGTGTCCCAGCCGGTAGGCGGCCACGGAGAACTCGATCGGCATGGTCGGCAGGTCGTGTTCGCCCGGCGAGGGTTCGAACACCCGGCGGCCGTTGTCGAACACGTCCTCGACGATCTCGGGGTCGACGATCCTGCGCAGGAAGTCGTGGCGCAGCATCCACTGGTAGTGCTTGACGACCGTCTCGCGTGCCGACTCGAAGAGGACCGCGCTCGACACGCCCTTGCCGACCAGGTCGGCCACCACCCGGTTGTGGAACCGGATGAAGGCGGCGTGGACCTGGGCGACGACCAGGTTCTCGTCGTTGCGCGGGTCCGGGATCAGCGCCCGGCGCCGTTCGGACTTCAGCGAGCCCGTGCCCTGCCGGGGCAGGTCGAACCCGGTGAGGGGCCGGCCCGCGATGGAGGGGTCGTTCGGTATGCCCTGGGTCGTGCCGGACTTCAGCCGGAGGCCGTCGTCCTCGTAGAACCGGCGGTCGAAGCGGTGGGCGGGCCCGAGGCCGTAGAGGGAGTCGAGGTCGAGGGCCGGGGAGCGGCCCTGGAGGAGCTGGCGCACCGTGATCTCGTCCTCCAGGCGCACCGCGGTGGCGTCCAGGGTGAGGTCGTGGTCCACGAACTGGCCGAGATAGGTGAACCCCGACGGGACCCCCGGCTGGTCGGGGTGGTCCCGCTCGGGGTCCGTCATCGCCTTGGCCAGCTCGGTGCGGGCGTTCCGGTCGAGCTGCTGGGCCGGCCGGGAGCGGGGGCCCAGCCGGGAGAAGCGGAACTTGCGCAGGTCCGCCACGGTGGAGGCGGCCAGCGGCTCCACCGGACCGCCGTCCCGGGACTCGGCGAGGATGCCCTCGCCCATGACGTAGAACGAGGAGCGGACATGGCGTTTGCTCTGTGGTTCGCGTGCGGGTCGGAACATGTTTCCCCCATGTGGTCGCACCGGCGCGAGAGCGCGCGGGCGTGAGCCACGCTAGGGGACGAGTACGGCGGAAGGGGGAATTCCGTCAAATCCCCCAAGAGGCCCAAGTGTTGACTGTCTGTACAGAAAGCATATGCACGTCAAATCGGACTCAGGGGCAACGGCAGTCCGGGCAGTCCGTCCATGCTCGTGGCGATGTACTCCTTCTTCGCGAAGTAGGCGCTGAGCGACTCGTCGTCCTCCCGCGCGAACCGCTTGGCGTGCAGCTCGCGCTCCTCGTCGTACGTCATGAAGGGCACCGCGTACCCGCAGGTGTCCCGCACGAGTTCGGCGTGCACGACGATGATCGCGCGCAACCCGTGCGGGGTCGGGTCCAGGTCCGGGAAGCGGGCGAGGAGCTCCGGGAACCGGGGGTCGTCGCGGAAGACGGGTTCCCCGCGGCCGTGCACCCGCACGATGTTCGGCGGCCCCTGGAAGGCGCACCACATCAGGGTGATCCGGCCGTTCTCCCGCAGGTGCGCGATGGTCTCCGCGTTGGAGCCGGCGAAGTCGAGGTAGGCCACGGTGAGTTCGTCGAGAACGGCGAACGACCCCTTGAGGCCTTTGGGGGAGAGGTTCACCGTGCCGTCGCCGGACAGCGGGGCGGTCGCGGTGAAGAAAAGGGGCTGCTCCTCGATGAACGTGCGGAGTCTGCCGTCGATGCGCTCGTAGGTCTTTCCCATGTCTAACGATTATCCGGGAAAGCCTTTCGCGTGTCTAAGGAAATAAGAAAACAGGTGGGGTGTGCACACGCCACAGCGGCCGCCCCGGCCGGCGCTTCTCGGGGCGGCCGCTGTGCCTGTCACGTCACTTGTTCAACGTGCAGGCGGCCAGGGCGTCGAGGCCCTGCGGCTTGGTGCCCTTGCGGCCGATCGAGATGGCGATGCGGTCGATCGTGGAGACCCGCTTGTCCGCCAGCGGGCCGAGGATCGCGTTCTGCACGAAGTTGGCGCCACCCTGGCCGACCGTGTTCTGGAGGCGGGTGTTGGCCTCGTCGATCTGCGTCTGGAGCAGCGCCAGGTTCCGGTCCACCTCGGCCTGCGCGGTGGCGGGGATCTCCGGGAGCTGTGAGGCGACGTCCGGGCAGCTGATGGTGCCCACGCCGGCCGCGTCGGCGCCGGTGTCGTCGCCCGTCTCCGCCGCGCCGCCGTCCGCCCCTTCGGCGGCGGTCTCCTCCGCGCCGGGCGTGGCCTCGGCCTCGTCACCCGCGGCGGCGTCGTCGCCGGCTTCCTCACCGGTGTCCGCGACGCCGCCCGCGTCGAGGGCGCACGGTGCGAGCGCGTCGAGGCCCTGCGGCTTGGTGCCCTGGCGGCCGATCGAGATGGCGATGCGGTCGATCGTGGAGACCCGCTTGCCCTCCAGCGGGCCGAGGATCGCGTTCTGTACGAAGTTCGCCCCGCCCTGGCCCACGGTGTCGACCAGCCGCTTGTTGGCCTCCGCGATCTGCGTCTGCAGCAGGGCCAGGTTGCGGTCGACCTCGGCCTGCGCGGAGGCGGGGATCGCGGGAAGCTGGGAGGCCACGTCCGGGCACGAGATGGTGCCGGGGCTGGCGAGCGTCTTGGCGTTGGTCGAGCCGCTGCTCTTGGACGACTCCCCGGCGAGGGCGGAGTTGACGACGACCGCGCCGGACAGTGCCAGAGCGGCGGCCGCGCCGATGACCACCACGCGACGCTTGTTGTACTTCGGAAGAGCCCTGGACATGCGGATGCCTCACTTGGGTCAGGAGTGGGTGTACAAACGCGGCGCCGGCGTTCAGTCGTGAGTACGGGTAAGCGGTTGCTGTTGTTCAAACTCCTTTCAAAAACTTCTCGAGATCCGGAACCGGGCGGCCGTCCGGAGTCGAATTGACGAATCATGCATAGCGCTGCATACTCATGCACGACGTGGAGCGCAGCGCAGTGGTGAGGAGCAACGCAAGTGAGCAGCAACAGCGGTGACGTAAGGCTCTGGGGCGGCCGTTTCGCCGACGGTCCCGCCGAGGCGCTGGCGAAGCTGTCCGCCTCCGTCCACTTCGACTGGCGCCTCGCGCCCTACGACATCGCCGGTTCGCGTGCCCACGCGCGCGTGCTGCACAAGGCGGGCCTGCTCACCGAGGACGAGCTGACCCGGATGATCGACGGCCTCGACCGGCTCGAGGCGGACGTCGCCGACGGTTCCTTCGTGGGCACCATCGCCGACGAGGACGTCCACACCGCCCTGGAGCGCGGCCTCCTGGAACGCCTCGGCGCCGACCTGGGCGGCAAGCTGCGCGCGGGCCGCTCCCGCAACGACCAGGTGGCCACCCTCTTCCGGATGTACCTGCGCGACCACGCCCGGATCCTCGGCGGCCTGATCGCCGAACTCCAGGACGCCCTGATCGGCCTGGCGGAGGCCCACCCGGACGTGGCGATGCCCGGCCGCACCCACCTCCAGCACGCCCAGCCGGTGCTCTTCGCCCACCATGTCCTCGCCCATGTGCAGTCGCTGTCCCGGGACGCGGAACGCCTGCGTCAGTGGGACGACCGCACCGCCGTGTCGCCGTACGGCTCCGGTGCCCTGGCGGGTTCCTCCCTCGGCCTGGACCCGGAGGCGGTGGCCGAGGACCTCGGCTTCGAGCGCGGCAGCGTCGGCAACTCCATCGACGGCACGGCGTCCCGCGACTTCGTCGCCGAGTTCGCCTTCATCACCGCGATGATCGGCGTGAACCTCTCCCGGATCTCCGAGGAGATCATCATCTGGAACACGAAGGAGTTCTCCTTCGTGACGCTGCACGACGCGTTCTCCACCGGCTCGTCGATCATGCCGCAGAAGAAGAACCCCGACATCGCGGAGCTGGCGCGCGGCAAGTCGGGCCGCCTGATCGGCAACCTGACCGGTCTCATGGCGACCCTCAAGGCCCTCCCGCTCGCCTACAACCGTGACCTCCAGGAGGACAAGGAGCCGGTCTTCGACTCCTGCGACCAGCTCGAGGTCCTGCTCCCCGCCTTCACCGGCATGGTCGCCACCCTCACCGTCCACCGCGAGCGCATGGAGGAGCTGGCCCCGGCCGGGTTCTCGCTCGCCACCGACATCGCCGAGTGGCTGGTCAAGCAGGGCGTGCCGTTCCGGGTCGCGCACGAGGTCGCCGGCGAGTGCGTCAAGGTCGCCGAGGCCGACGGCAAGGAGCTCGACGGCCTCACCGACGAGCAGTTCGCGAAGATCTCCGCCCACCTCACCCCCGAGGTGCGCTCCGTCCTCAACGTCCCCGGCGCCCTCGCCTCCCGCGACGGCCGCGGCGGTACGGCGCCCAGCGCGGTGGCGATCCAGCTCGCAGAGGTGAAGGCGGACGTGGCGGCCCAGCACGCGTGGGCAACGGCCAAGGACAAGCGCTGAGGGCAGCGCCCTGAGGGGTGCGGGGAACCGCGTGACAAGCCACGCGCCACCCGCACCCGCCGACGAGCCGTACCTCCCGGGCTCCGAGGCGCCCCGCACTCACCGAAGGTCACGACGGACTACGTTGGTCGGAAGCCGTACCGCAGCCGACCAACGGAGCCCGCGATGCCCTTCGCCCGACTGGCCACAGCGACGACCCCCACCTGCCACCTCGGACTGGGCCTCGCCGCAGTCGGCCGCCCCGGCTACATCAACCTCGGCCGGGAAACCGACCTCGGGGCGGACCGCAGCGTCGAATCGCTGCGTGCCCGCACCCACGAACTCCTCGACGCCGCCTACGCCCAGGGCGTCCGCTACTTCGACGCGGCCCGCTCCTACGGCCGTTCCGAGGAGTTCCTCGCCGACTGGCTCAAGTCCAGGCCCCACGCGGACGACATCGTGGTGGGCAGCAAGTGGGGCTACACCTACACCGCCGACTGGACCACGGACGCGGAGCGGCACGAGGTCAAGGACCACGGGCTCCCGACGTACGAACGGCAGCGCGCCGAGACGGCGGAACTGCTCGGCGACCGGCTCGACCTCTACCAGATCCACTCGGTGACCCCGGACAGTCCCGCCCTCACCGACAAGGAACTCCACGCGAAGCTGGCCGAGTCCGCCGCGCAGGGCCTCACCGTCGGCTTCTCCACCAGCGGCCCCGCCCAGGCCGAGGCCATCCGCGCCGCCCTCGCCGTGACGGTCGACGGCGAGCCCCTCTTCCGTACCGTCCAGTCGACGTACAACGCGCTGGAGACCTCGGCCGGCCCGGCCCTCGCCGAGGCCCATGACGCCGGGCTCACGGTGATCGTGAAGGAGGGCATGGCCAACGGGCGCCTCGCCCAGCCGCATGCGCCGGACGCCCTGAAGGCCGTGGCGGCACAGACGTCGCTCGGCTGCGACGCGGTCGCCCTCGCGCTGATCCTGCGGCAGCCCTGGGCCGGCGTCGTCCTCTCCGGCGCGGCGACCGCCACCCAGCTCGCCTCCAACCTGCACGCGGCGGTCGTGGACCTCGACGACGATCAGGTGGACCGGCTGGCCGGGCTGGCGGAGGAGCCGCGGGCCTACTGGGAGCGGCGCGGCAGCCTGCCCTGGCACTGAGGCACCCACCGGACCGTCCGGCCACAGCAGTGAGCATGCCCGCGTGAGCACGCTTGAGTGACTCACGCACGCCCAGGATGAGACATCGGTGTCTCATCTGGGTTAGTCTTGTCTCATGGCTGTCGATCGTGATCAAGTGCTGCGCGGAGCCGCGGCCCTGCTGACCCGCAAATCCACCGCGACGATGGACGAGGTGGCCAAGGCGGCCGGCATCAGCCGGGCCACACTGCACCGTCACTTCGCCGGCCGCGACGCGCTGGTGCGGGCCCTGGAGGCCCTCGGCATCGCGGAGTGCGAGACCGCTCTGGACGCGGCGCGGCTGGACGAGGGTCCCGCGCCCGACGCCGTACGCCGGCTCGTCCGGGAGATCGAACCGGCCGCCGGCCTGCTCGCCTTCCTCTACACCGAGAACCAGCTGTTCGAGGGCGAGGAACTGAACCACGGCTGGACCCGGATAGACGACCGGATCTCGGACCTGTTCCGGCGCGGACAACTGAGCGGCGAGTTCCGCATCGACCTCACGCCCGCCTGGCTCACCGAGGCGCTGTTCGGCCTGCTGGCCTCCGGCGCCTGGATGGTGCAGAGCGGCAAGGGCGCCCCCAAGGACTTCCAGCACATGATCGCCGAGCTGCTGCTCGGCGGCGCGCTGAGGCCACCCTCGGCACAGAGCCCGGACACCCACGGCCGCGACACCCCCGGCCCGGACACCCACAGCCCGGAAACCCGCAGTCAGGCACCCCACAGCCCCGCACCACAGAACCCCGCATCACAGAACCCCGCACCACAGAGTTCGGCATCACAGATAGAGGAATCATGACCAGCACCCTGCGGCCGGCGACCACGACCGGGGCGGTGAAGCGTCCGGACCGTTGGCTCGCGCTCTCCGTCCTCGTGCTCGCCGTGCTGCTGGTGGCCGTCGACGCGACCGTCCTCGGTCTCGCGACCCCGTACATCAGCGAGGACCTCGAGCCCTCCGGCACCCAGCTCCTCTGGATCGGCGACGTCTACTCCTTCGTCATCGCCGGTCTGCTCGTCTCGATGGGCAGCCTGGGCGACCGCATCGGCCGCAAGCGGATCCTGCTCATGGGCGCCACCGCGTTCGGGCTGATATCGGTCCTCAACGCCTACGCGACGACCCCGGAGACGATGATCGCGGCCCGGGCCCTGCTCGGCGTGGCCGGCGCGACCCTGATGCCCGCCACCCTCGCCCTGATCCGCAACCTCTTCCACGACCCGCGGGAGCGCAGCCTCGCGGTCGGCATCTGGGGCGCGACCGCCTCCGCGGGCACCGCGGTCGGCCCCATCGTGGGCGGCTTCCTCCTCGAACACTTCTGGTGGGGCTCGGTCTTCCTCATCAACCTGCCCGTGATGGTCGTCCTGGTCGTCGTCGGCATCAGGACGCTTCCCGAGTCCCGCACCCCGAACCCCGGCCCGTGGGACCTGCCCAGCGTGCTGCTGTCCCTGGTCGGCATGATCGGCATCGTCTACGCCGTCAAGGAGGCCGCCACGCACGGCTTCACCTCGATCGCGCTCGGCACGGGTCTGTTGGGCGCGGCCGCGCTGTACGGCTTCGTCCGCCGCCAGCTGACCCTGCCGGCCCCCCTGCTGGACATGCGCCTGTTCCGCAACCGCGGCTTCAGCGGCGCGGTCCTGGCCGACCTGCTGACCATCCTCGGCCTGTCCGGCCTGGTGTTCTTCCTCTCCCAGTACCTCCAGCTCGTCCAGGGCAGGCGCCCGTTGGAGGCGGGTCTGGCCGAACTGCCCGCCGCCGTCGGCGCGGTGGTCGCCGGCCTGATCGCGGGCCGGGCCGCCCGCCGCCTCTCGGTACGGGCCGTGGTCTCCGGCGGTCTCGCGGCGATCGGCCTCGCGCTGGCCGCTCTGACGACGATCGGCCAGTCCACGGCCTACCCCGTGCTGGGCGCGGCCCTGCTGCTGGTCGGCGTGGGAGCGGGTTTCTCCTTCACGGTGACCGCCGACGTCATCCTGGGCTCCGTGCCCAAGGACCAGGCGGGAGCGGCGTCCGCGGTGTCCGAGACGGCGTACGAACTCGGCGCGGCCCTCGGTATCGCGGTACTCGGCTCGATCGTGACGGGCGTGTACAGGGGCTTCGCGGCCCCGGCGGGCACACCGGAAGGGGCGCACGAATCACTGGGCGGCGCTGTGGAGGCGGCGGGGCACATGTCGCCCGCCGCGGCCGAGGAGATGCTGTCGTCGGCCCGAGAGGCGTTCGTCGACGGCCTGACCGTGGCGTCCGGAGCGGGCGCGGCGGTCCTGCTGGCGACAGCGGTGGCCGCGTGGTTCCTGCTCAGGGGACAGCACCTGGAGAACACGCACTAGAACCCCTGAGCGGCGCGGGGAACTGCGCAACCCCCCACGCACCCGCACCCGAGCGTCCGCGCGCGGAAACGCCATCAGGGGCGCGGGGAACTGCGCAAAAACCCACAACGCACCCGCACCCGGGAACAGCTGACCGCCGGAGGCTTACGCGGCCTTCGCCTTGGTGGCGTACATGTCCACGTACTCCTGCCCCGACAGCCGCATGACCTCGGTCATCACCGAGTCCGTCACGGCCCGCAGAACGTACCGGTCCCGGTCCATCCCGTCGTACCGGGAGAACTCCATCGCCTCGCCGAACCGGACGGTGACCCGCCCCGGCCGGGGCATCCCCGCCCCGCCCGGCTGCAACTTGTCCGTGCCGATCATCGCGAAGGGAACGACCGGCGCCCCGGTCATCAGCGTCAGGCGGGCGATACCGGTCCGCCCCCGGTACAGCCGGCCGTCGGGCGACCGGGTGCCCTCGGGGTAGATGCCGAAGACCTTCCCCTCCTCCAGCACCCGCCGCCCGGTCATCAGCGCCGCCACACCGCCGCGGCCGCCGTCGCGGTCCACCGGGATCATGCCGACCCCGGTGAAGAACCAGGCCATGAGCCGGCCCTTGAGGCTCTTGCCGGTGACGTACTCGTCCTTGCCGATGAAGAAGACCTGCCGGTCGCACACGAGCGGAAGGATCATCGAGTCGATGAACGTGAGGTGGTTGCCTGCCAGGATGACGGGGCCGTCGCCAGGGATGTGCTCCGCGCCCTCGACCCGGGGGCGGAACATCAGGCGCATGACCGGTCCGAGTACTGCCTTGATGAGCACGAAGCGGGACAACGAGCCCTCCGATGTCAAGGGAAAACGGTATGAGTCTGTGCAGGTGAGGACGATACTCGCGGCGCCGGGGCTGACGCACATCGGGTCACCCAGGTCTTACGCACTGTTGACGTACGTTTACCTGGACGGCGGCATCGTCGCCTCCTTGTCATCTGCCCGGAACGCGCTGAACTACCGCGCGGAACCGGCCGGACGGCCGTACGGCACATGCCATCCCCCGTCACCCGCGTGTTAGGACCGAGGTCTCCCGACGGTCATGTCCACGCCCCTACGATCGGGCCGCACGGACGAGCCGACGGCAGGAGGCCCCTCATGGGAACGCAGGGCACGCAGGAGTCGAACCAACAGGCGGGCGCGGGCGGAACCGGACGGCGGGCGCTTCTCGGCGCCGCCGTGCTCGGTGCCACCGGAACGGTCCTCGGCCTGTCGGGCACGGCGAGAGCCGCCGACTCGTCCCGCTCCGGCAAGGGCCTGAAGAGCCTGCCCGTGCCGACGATCATCGGTCATCGCGGCGCCAGCGGATACCGGCCGGAGCACACCTTCGGCTCGTACCAGCTCGCCCTCGACCTGGGTGCCGACATCGTCGAGGCGGGGGACCTCGTCCCCACCAGGGACGGCCACCTGGTGTGCCGTCACGAGCCGGAGATCGGCGGCACCACGGACGTTGCCGACCATCCGGAGTTCGCCGGCCGCAGGACCACGAAGGTCCTCGACGGCGTCTCCACGACCGGCTGGTTCACCGAGGACTTCACCCTCGCCGAGCTGAAGACCCTGCGCGCCGTCGAGCGCATCCCGGCGAACCGCCCGCACAACACGCTCTACGACGGCCGCTGGGAGATCCCCACCTTCGAGGAAGTCCTGAAGTGGCAGGACGAGCAGACCCGCAAGCGCGGCAGGCAGGTCTGGATCTACCCCGAGACCAAGCACCCCACCTACTTCCGCAAGCTGGGCCTGGGTCTGGAGGAGCGGGTCGCCAAGCTGCTGCACAAGTACGGCAAGGACCGCAAGAACTCGCCGGTCATCGTGCAGTCCTTCGAGCCGAGCAGCATCCAGCGCCTGAACAAGCTGGTCGACAACCCCCTCGTGGTCCTGCTGTCCGGCGCGAGCTCGCGCCCCTGGGACTTCGTCGAGGCGGGCGACCCGCGCACGGTCGCCGACCTGGTCACCCGGGCGGGCCTCCGGGAGATCGCGGGCTACGCCCAGGGCATTGGACCGACCCTCGACCTGGTGATCCCGAAGGACGCCGCCGGCAACCTCACCACCCCGACCACGCTGGTGAAGGACGCCCACGCGGTCGGCCTGGTGCTGCACCCGTACACCATGCGCAACGAGAACCCCTTCCTGCCCACCAACTTCCGCAAGGGCACGGACGCGGACGCCTACGGTGATTCCTTCGGCGCGTTCCGCACCTACTTCGCGACCGGCATCGACGGTGTCTTCACGGACAACCCGGACACCGGACTGCTGGCCCGCGCGGACTTCGTCAACGGCTGAGTCCCCGTTGGAGTGACAGTCGGCCGCCCGGGCAACCAGCCGCCCGGGCGGCCGCATCGTGTGGCATATGACGCACGACCTGCTCACCACCCTGCACCCGCTGCTCACCGCGGAGGCCTCCGCCGAGGCCCATGCCACCGGGACCGAACCCGGCGATCTGGAACAGGCGGTCTGGCTCCGCCTGCTGGAGCACCTCGCCACCGACGGCCCGCCGCCCGACCCTCACGGCTGGCTGCGCAGGGCCGTCCGCGCCGAGGTCCGCCGCACCCGCCGTACGACCCGCCGCGAGCAGCCCTACGACAGCGACCCCGCCGACGACCTCGACCGCGGCCCCGAGCAGCTCGCCCTCGCCGCCGCCCGGCACCGCGCCCTGCGCGAGGCAGTGCACCGGCTGCCCGGCCGCTGCTCCCGCCTCCTCCAGGCACTTCTGTCGCCCCGGGACCTCACCTACCGGGAGATCGCGGGGGAGTTGGGTATCTCACAGGGCAGTCTCGGACCGGAACGTTCCAGATGTCTGGGATGTCTGCGGCGTTTGCTGGCGCCGGAGGTTGCGGTCCGCGAAGTGCGGGGATAGGAGTGAAGGACCACAGGCGATCAGGTGAGCGGGAGGCGTGCGCACATGGGCATGAGCGTGACCATCTCGGAGGCGACCGAGCAGGATGCCGAGCAGATCTTCAGATTGCAGTACCTGTGCTTCCAGAGTGAAGCCGCGCTGTATGCCAACTACCGCATCGCCCCGCTGGTCCAGAGCCTCGACTCGGTCCGGCAGGAACTCGCCGCCGACTGCGTCTTCGTGGCCCGCCTGGGCGACGAGGTGGTCGGCTCCGTACGAGGCAGTCTCACCGGGGACGGCGCCGCCGCCATCGGCAAGCTCTGCGTGCACCCGCGCCTCCAGGGCCACGGCATCGGCGCGCGGCTGCTCCGCGCGGCCGAGGGGGCGCTGGCCGAGGAGCGCGGCGCCAAGAAGTTCCGCCTCTTCACCGGCCACCGCAGCGAGGGCAACCTCCGCCTCTACCGCCGGGTCGGATACGAGACGGTCGGTACCTCGCAGGGCACGGACGGCGTCATGATGATCGTCCTGGAGAAGCAGGCCGGGGAGTACGCGGCTACGGCGTAGGCCGCGGAGCGGTACGGGACTTCCGCAGCCAGTACAGGGCGGACAGTGGCAGCAGCACGGGGATGAACACGTACCCCATCCCGTACTTCGACCACACGGTCGAGTCCGGGAAGGCCGACGGCTCGACCAGGGTCCAGGTGCCGACGATCAGCACCCCCGCCAGCTCGGCGGCGCAGCACACCTGCGCCGCCCTGCGGGCGGTCTCGCCGCCCCGCACCAGCGAGTACGTGATGAATCCGTACACCACGCCCGCCACGGCCGAGAGCGCGTAGGCCAGCGGTGCCCGGTCGAACTCGGTCGCGATCTGGTACGCCGACCGCGACACCGCCCCGACCACCATCACGCCGTAGAACCACACCAGCAGGATCCCGGGCCCGCTGATGAGCCGCTCCGGCTTGTCGTCCACCGCCGCCATCTCAGCCTCCCCAGATGTCGTAGAGCCGCACTTCGAGCACGGCGAGCACCACTGCGCCCGCGGCGGCGGTCACCGAACCCCAGCGGGTGCGCTCGGACAGTGACATGAGCCCCGCCGCCGGAACGCACGCGAGCGCCCCCAGCAGATACGCCACGAAGATCGTCGTACCCTGCTCCGGCTTCTCGCCCCGCGCCAGCTGGACGATCCCGACCACCAGCTGGATCACGGCCAGCAGGGAGACCACGGCCATCCCGATGAGATGCCAGTCCTTCGTCGGCTGGTCACGGTAGGCGGCCCAGCCGCACCAGGCGGCGAGCAGCAACGCGGCGACGCCGGTCACCAGCGTCAGGGCATCAAGCATGCTGTGACCCTATTACGGCCTATCCGGCGTCCCGCGATCGGCCCCGTGCCCCGGCGCCGAGTCCGGACGCACGTGCCCGAACGCCACTCGCCCGCCGTCCGGAGACCGTGGCGTTGGCCACAGCGCACCGGGGCCGCGGGCTCGACGCGACCACCTGACGAAGGGCCGATCCGCCTTGTCGGCGCTGGTCACGGACGGGGGAGGGGAGACCTCCGGACGTGGCCGGGGCGGACCCGGACACCGTCCACGGCTGTCCGGCATGCGGACGGCGGGGTCTCGGTCAGGACCGTACGTCTGCTTTACTGATGCTCATGACCACTACGAGCAGCCGCACCCTTGCGACCGAGGCGACCATGACGCCCGGTGCTCGTTGTATGTGTCGAATGTGCGCCTTCTAGAGGGCCCCCGCACCACCCCCGAGCTCGCGCCCCGAAGCGAGACGCCGTGGCATGTCCGTGCGCCGCAAGTCCGCCGTACATGACGTAGCCGCGCCCCGCGCACATGTTTCTCCCCGGTTCCCCGCCACAGCGAGAGCCGTGTCGCGTCCCTGACAGCCTGCACCCGTGCGCCCGGGCACACCCACGCCCGCGCACTCGACAGTGACGGAATTCCACGTGATCACCACCACGGGCCTCACGAAGGTCTACCGCTCGCGCGGCCGTGAGGTCACCGCCCTCGACGGCGTCGACCTCCACGTCCGCGAAGGCGAGGTGTACGGCGTCATCGGCCAGTCCGGCGCCGGCAAGTCCTCGCTCATCCGCTGCATCAACCTCCTGGAGCGTCCCACCGCCGGCACGGTCACCGTCGCCGGACAGGACCTCACCGCGCTCGCCGGGCGCGGACCCCGGGCCGGCAAGGAGCTGCGGCAGGCGCGCAGCCGGATCGGCATGGTCTTCCAGCACTTCAACCTGCTGTCCTCGCGGACCGTGCAGGACAACGTCGAACTGCCCCTGGAGATCCTCGGCATCTCGGGACAGGAACGTTCCCGCAAGGCGCTGGAGCTGCTCGACCTGGTCGGTCTCGCCGACAAGGCGAAGTCCTTCCCGGCCCAGCTCTCCGGCGGTCAGAAGCAGCGCGTCGGCATCGCCCGCGCCCTCGCCGGCGACCCCAAGGTGCTGCTCTCCGACGAGGCCACCAGCGCCCTCGACCCGGAGACCACCCGCTCCATCCTCCAGCTGCTGCGCGACCTGAACCGGCAGCTGGGCCTGACCGTCCTGCTCATCACGCACGAGATGGACGTGGTGAAGTCGATCTGCGACTCCGCCGCGCTGATGGAGAACGGCCGCGTCGTCGAGTCCGGCACCGTCGGCGAGCTGCTCGCGACCCCCGGCTCCGAGCTGGCCGGCGCGCTCTTCCCGGTCGGCGGCGACGCCACCGGCGAGGACCGCACGGTCGTCGACGTCACCTTCCACGGCGAGGCCGCCACCCGGCCCGTCATCTCCCAGCTGTCGCGCACCTACAACATCGACATCTCGATCCTCGGCGCCGCCATCGACACCGTCGGCGGGCTCCAGGTCGGCCGCATGCGCATCGAACTGCCCGGCCGCTACGAGGACAACGTGGTGCCGATCGGCTTCCTGCGCGAACAGGGCCTCCAGATCGACATCGTCGACCACACGGCCGACACCGCCGACGCGGCGCAGGAGCCCGTGCTGCTGAAGGAAGGTGCCAAGTGACCTGGTCCGAGATGCAGCCCCTGCTGTCCCAGGCGTGTTGGGACACCCTCTACATGGTCGGCTGGTCCACGCTCATCGCTGTCGTCGGCGGTCTCCCGCTCGGCGTCCTGCTGGTCCTCACCGACCGGGGCGGCCTGTTGCAGAACCTGGCCGCCAACAAGGTGATCGGGCAGGTCGTGAACATCGCCCGCTCGCTGCCGTTCATCATCCTGATGGTCGCGCTGATGAACTTCACCCGCACGATCACCGGGACGACCATCGGCCGCGAGGCCGCGATCGTGCCGCTCGCCATCGGGGCCATCCCGTTCTTCGCGCGCCTGGTCGAGACGGCCGTCCGCGAAGTGGACGGCGGACTCGTCGAGGCCGTGCAGTCGATGGGCGGCAACACCTGGACGATCGTGCGCAAGGTCCTCGTGCCGGAGTCCCTGCCCTCGCTCATCGCGAGCACCACCACCACGATCGTCGCCCTGATCGGCTACTCCGCCATGGCCGGCACGGTCGGCGCGGGCGGCCTCGGCGACATCGCCATCCGCTACGGCTACCAGCGTTTCGAGACCGAGCTGATGTGGATCACGGTGGCGATCCTCGCCGTCGTCATCTCGCTCATCCAGTTCGCCGGCGACTACGCGGCCCGCTCCCTGCACCGCCGCGGCGGCAGCTCGGGCCCCGCGCCGAGGCTCCGGCTCCTGAAGGCCAAGGAGCCGGCCGCCGCGGACATCAGCAAGGTCGCCTGAGCCCGCCCAGGGCCGCTCCCACAGATCCCCCGCACACCCCACGCGGGTCGCTACACCCTCAGGAAAGGCACTTTTCGTGCGTAACACCGCCAAGTTCACCACCGCAGTCCTCGCCGTCGGCGCCCTCACCCTGGGGCTGACCGCCTGCGGCTCGGACAAGGACGCCGCCTCCGACACCAGCGGCCCGCTGACCGTCGCCGCGAGCCCGACCCCGCACGCCGAGATCCTCAACTTCGTCAAGGACAACCTGGCGAAGAAGGCGGGACTCGACCTGGAGGTCAAGGAGTTCACCGACTACGTCACGCCGAACACGGCGACGGAGGACGGCTCGGTCGACGCCAACTACTTCCAGAACCAGCCGTACCTCGACGACTTCAACAAGAAGAACGGCACCCACATCGTGCCCGTCGTCACGGTCCACCTGGAGCCGCTCGGCCTCTACTCCCACAAGGTCAAGAGCGCCGACGCCCTGAAGAGCGGCGCGACGATCGCGGTTCCCAACGACAGCGTCAACGAGGCCCGCGCCCTGAAGCTGCTCGCCGCGAACAAGCTCATCACCCTCAAGGCCGGTGTGGGCAACGACGCGACCCCCGCGGACATCACCGAGAACCCGAAGAAGCTCAAGTTCAAGGAGCTGGAGGCGGCCCAGACCCCGCGCTCCCTGGACGACGTGGACGCCGCCGTCATCAACGGCAACTACGCCATCGAGGCCGACCTGAAGCCCGCGTCGGACGCCCTCGTCCTGGAGTCCGCCACGGACAACCCGTACGGCAACTTCCTCGCCGTCAAGGACGGCAACGAGGACGACCCGCGGGTGAAGAAGCTCGCCAAGCTCCTCACCTCCGCCGAGGTCAAGAAGTTCATCGAGGACAAGTACGACGGCTCCGTCATCGCCTCGTTCTGAACACCTCGACCGGCCGGGGTACCGGCACTTGCGCCCGGGGTCCGCACCATCACCTGGTGTGGACCCCGTGGTGTGGTTCCGGGCCCACATGCTGCATGCTGGGCAGTTCAGCGGACCCTGACGGGTCGGCAGGTCACACCCCGAAGTATCGAAGGTTACGGAGCGGCGCATGACGAGCACCTTCCCCACCATCTCCATCAGCACGGAGCGGTTGGTGCTGCGTCCCCTCGACGAGGACGACGTGCCCGCCCTGGCCGACATGATGAACGACGAGCAGGTCGCGGCCTGGACGGCCGTGCCCCAGCCCTACGACGCGGCGGCCGCCCGCCGCTGGATCACCGAGTACGCGCCCACCGAACGCACCGAGGGCCGCGGCCTCGACCTCGCCGTCACCGAGTTCCTCACCCAGCGCCTGGTCGGCGTCATCCAGCTCGCCAAGACCAACTGGCACGTGCGCTCCACCGAGCTGTCGTACATCATCGCGCCCTGGGCGCGCGGCGAGGGCTACGCCTCCGAGGCGGCGCTGGCCACCGCCCAATGGCTGGTCCGCGACCAGAAGTTCGAGCGCATCGAGCTGCGCACGGCCGCCGACAACACCGCCTCCCAGCAGGTCGCGCAGAAGATCGGCTGTATCAGCGAGGGCGTGCTGCGCGGCGCCTGCATAGCGCGCGCCCGGGCCGAGGACGGCAGGTGGAACGAGGTGCGCACCGACTACATCGTGTGGAGCCTCCTCCCGGAGGACCTGGAGGGCCCCGGGGAGCACTTCGCGGAGAGCGGCGGTTTCACGTCGTACACCGACTGGAACTGACCCCGGCGCCGGTGCCACCACCCTTGCCGTGACCCACCGACCAGGTACCCTCACGGAGCCCGCTACCTGCGTGAACCCCGGGGGAGACTGACGACGATGGCCGACCGCGTCACGGTGATCGGATGGGACGGTTCGCCGCTGACCGCCGCGGCCCGCTCCGCCCTCGGTGCCGCCACGCTGGTGGCCGGCGCCCCCCACCACCTGACGCTGCCCGAGGTGCCGCCCGCGGCGGAGCGCGTCCGGCTCGGGAGTGTCTCCCTCGCCGCCCGCCGCATCGCGGGCCACCGCGGCACCGCGGTCGTCCTCGCCGACGGCGACCCGGGCTTCTTCGGCGTCGTACGGACCCTGCGCGCACCCGAGTTCGGCCTGGAGGTCGAGGTCGTCCCGGCCGTCTCCGCCGTCGCCGCCGCCTTCGCCCGGGCCGGCATGCCCTGGGACGACGCCCATGTGGTCGTCGCCCACCGGCGCACCCTGCGCCGCGCCGTGAACGTCTGCCGCGCCCACACCAAGGTCGCCGTCCTCACCTCCCCGGGCGCGGGCCCCGCCGAGCTCGGCCTGCTCATGGACGGCGTGCACCGCACGTTCGTCGTCTGCGAGGAACTCGGCACCACCCGCGAACAGGTCAGCGTCGTCACCTCCGACAAGGCCGCCGACCACACCTGGCGCGACCCCAACGTCGTCATCGTCATCGGCGGTCCCACCGGGCCGGTCGTCTCCGGGGACAGCGGCTGGATCGCCGGCCGCGACCCGGGCACCGGCCCGCGCGGCTGGGCGCTGCCCGCCGAGGCGTACGGCGGCGGACTCGGCGAGGGCGAGACGGAGCTGCTGCGGGCCGCCCAACTCGCCCGGCTCGGACCGCGCGTCGGCGATCTCGTCTGGGACATCGGCTGCGGCAGCGGCGCCTTCGCGACCGAGGCGGCGCGGGCGGGCGCCGCCGTCCTCGCCGTCGACCGGGACCTCGACGCGTGCGCCCGCACCGACAGCTCCGCGCGCCGTCACGGCGTCCAGCTCCAGATCGTCCACGGCACCGCCCCGCACGTCCTGGAGAACCTGCCCGAACCCGACGTCGTACGGGTCGGCGGCGGGGGAGCGGCCGTGGTCTCCGCCGTCGCCGACCGCCGTCCGCAGCGCATCGTCACCCACGCCGGGACCCGCGACGCCGCCGAACTCGTGGGTCGCGACCTGACCGAGCACGGCTACCGCGTCGAGTGCTCGCTCGTCCAGTCCGTCGAACTCGACACGCGGGCCTGGACGGAACGGGAGCGGAGCGTCGCGTTCCTCCTCACCGGAGAAATCGTCCGGCGCGCGTCGCCCCGCTGAGGCCCGGCGACGGGCGGGGCGCCTGGTGAGGGACAAGTGAGGGCCGCGTGAGGGACCCGTGGGGGACGGGCGTCGGGCAGGACCTTCCCGACCGCCGATCGTGACCCTGCGCGCCCTCCCCGTGATCCTGTTGTCGTACCGCGCGCGGTAGGCTGGCCGATCGTCGTACCGCTTCCGGTCGCCCGGCACTTCGTCGGTCAATGTCCGGAAAACGCATCCCTTTTGGGGTGGGTGTGGTACGGCAGAACCGGAGGACGCGCAACGTGGCGCAGTCCACAGCGGGGCGTCGCGGATCACGCTGTCGCGACGCGACTACGGCCGGGACAATGCCACTGAATGGCTTTGTCGCTTTTTCGGGCGGGTCGTTCGTGCCGCTGGGCACGGACGCTCGTTCTTCACTACGGGGCGGTCGGTGCGCCGCTCCGGGTGAGCAGGTCGTAGAAGCACTAACCGATGGGCGAGGGGTACGCATGACCGACACCGGCCAGGTCCCGGGCGAGGGGCTGCCGGAGAGCGCAGGCATGGTGGAACAGCCGGGCGCCCCCGCGCACGGTGCGTATGCCTACCTCTCCGAGACCACCGCCGAGGACGAAGACCTGTTGCTGCTGCCGGGTGCCCAGAGCGCGTGGGGCAACGAGGTGGCGCCGCCCGCGCCGGAGCCTGTCGTCGAGACGGTGCACGAGCCGGGCCCGCACGAGACGGCGGGCCGCGACAGCGGTTCGGTCGACCTCAGCGCAGTCCGCCTCCCCGGCCCGTCGGCGCCCCAGGCGGCCCCGCGCCGCCCCCTGCATCTCGGCCCGCCGATCCCCGACGCCTCCGCGAGCCCCGTCCGCTCCCTCGCCGACCGCGGCCCCGCCGGCGCGCCGGTACGACAGACCGGGCCGTCCGCGTCCGGTCCCGAGTACCTCGACGCCCCGCACCTGCGCGAGATGCCGCCGCAGGGAGCGTCTCCCTGGGGTACCGCGCAGCCGCCGGTCGAGCACGGGGCCACGGCTGCGGAAACGGTCGCTCCGGCAGCCGTCGCGGCGGCGCAGCAGCACGAGCCGGTCGGCGTGGCCCAGGCCGTCGTCGCCCGGGTGGCGACCGAGGCGATCGCCGCGACCGCCCCGCAGGAGGCCCAGGAGGCCCAGGAGACCGAAGTCGTCGGCGGCGAGGCGCCCGTGTCGGCGCGGGCTGCCGCGGGCTACGGGGTCGTCGACCCCGGCGAGCTGCTCGGAGCCGCGATGATGGCGGAGGCGGAGCAGGCACCCGCCGCCGCGGTCGCGGAGGCCGGGCAGCACGCGGCCGACGTCCCCCTCTCCGGAGACGACGGGACCGCGCACGGCACACCCGGTCCGGCCGTCGACGCGCCGGTGGACGCGGCGCAGGTGCCGGAAGCCGCCCAGGGGCCCCAGGTCCCCGAGTCCGCGCACGCGGAGCAGCCGGTCGTCGCCGCCGAGGGCACCCAGCCGGCCGAACCGGCCGTGGCCCAGGCAGCCGAGGAGGCGGCCCCGGCCGAGGTCACGGAGCTCGCCGAGACGGCGGAGTCCGCCGAGACGGCAGCGCCCGCGGAGGCTTCCGACGCGAACTCCGTAGCGGAGACCGTCGCTCAGGCGGCCGATGCCGGGCAGGCGAGTGCGGTCGAGGCGCCGCAGCAGCCGGAGCCCCAGCAGCCAGTGGAGTCCGTAGAGCCCGTAGAGCCCGTAGAGCTTGTGGAGCCTCACGCGAGCCTCGGCGGCACTCCGGCCCAGGCTCACGAGGCGCTCGCGGCGGAGGCTGTCCCGGTCGCCGAGTTCGTTCCCGCGCCCGGCGTCACTGCCGAAGTCCCCGTGCCGGATGCCGTCGTGGTCCTTGAGCCCGCTCCCGCTGAGCCCATTCCCGCTGAGCCCGCTCCCGCGCCCGCAGCCGCCCCTGCCCCCGAGCCCGTGGCGACCGTCATCCCTGACGTGCCCGAACCGGCGGCACCCGCCCAGGAGTTGCTCGGCCCCGTGGCCGAGGCCCCCGCACCCGAGGCAACCTCCGCACCCGAGGCAACCCCTGTGCCGGAGGTCCCCGCGCCCGCCGCCGCTCCCGAGTCCGTCCTGCTCGTCGACGCGTTCGTGGCGTCGGCCGAGGTCGCCGCCGCAGCAGCCCTCGCCGAGGCGCCCGCCCCGCAGGCCGAGCCCGCTCAGGAGCAGCCCGTCGAGCCGCTCCAGGACGTCCAGCCGGCACCGCTGCCGGAACCCGAGCAGCAGCCGGAGGTGGAGACTCCGCAGGAGACCCTCGCCCCGGCCGCTCATATCGCGGCCCCCGTGTCTCACATTCCGGAAGCACCCGTTCCAGGGACGGCCGCCGAACCCGAGGCCGCAGTCGAACCCGCGCTCGAGGCGGAGGCCCCGGTCGGCCAGTCGGAGCCCGACCCCGCAGCGGCAGCCCTCGCGGAGGCGGAGCCCGAACAGGAGCCGGAGCCGGAACCGCAGCCGGAACCGCCGACGGCGGAGTCGCCCGTCGAGGCGCCCCCCGCGCAGGTCGTCCCCGAGCCCGTGGCGGTCGCGGTCCCCGTGGCCGTGGACGCCACGGCCACCCAGCAGCCGGCGCAGCAGGAGCACGCGCTCGCGCACCCGCACCCGCAGCTCGTCCAGGAGCCGGTGGCCGTCCTCGCGTCGCCCGCCGCCCCTCCGGCTGACCAGCAGGAGCAGCCCGACCGGCCGGACGGATCCGCGTCGCCGGACCAGCCCCTGGGCCGGTTCGTGCCGGTCGACGGCACGGTGCCCAGCACCCCGCACCTCGCCCCGACCCCGCCGCACCCCCTGGTGCTCCCCACGGAGGAGCAGTTCGCCCACCCGGTGGCGGAACAGGGGCAGACCGCCGAAGCGGACGCCGCACCGACCACCGTCACGGTCCCCGCCCCTCGCGGCGCCGACCCCGCTCCCGCCCCGGCGACCCCGGACACGGAGCCCGAGACCGGCATCGACCCCGATGTCGCACAGAGCCCGGAGGACCTGGAAACCAGGGCCGCCGACCAGGAAGAGAGCCCGGCCCCAGTGGAAGAAGTTCGAGAGTCCACCGGCCCCGCCGCGCCCGCGTACGACGACGCCGAGCGCGAGGCCGTCCTGAAGGTCATGCGTGAGCGCCGCGACATCCGCAACGGATTCCGCGCCGACCCGATCCCGCACGAGGTGCTGCTGCGTGTCCTGGAGGCCGCCCACACGGCGCCCTCCGTCGGTCACTCGCAGCCCTGGGACTTCGTCGTCATCCGCTCCGCCGACACCCGGCAGGCGATGCACGAACTGGCGACCCGGCAGCGTGACGCGTACGCGAAGTCGCTGCCGAAGGGCCGGGCGAAGCAGTTCAAGGAACTGAAGATCGAGGCCATCCTCGACACCCCGGTGAACATCGTCGTCACCGCCGACCCGACCCGCGGCGGCCGCCACACCCTCGGCCGGCACACCCAGCCGCAGATGGCGCCGTACTCCTCCGCGCTCGCGGTCGAGAACCTCTGGCTCGCCGCCCGCGCCGAGGGCCTCGGTGTCGGCTGGGTGAGCTTCTTCGACGAGCGCGAGATGGTCCGCGCGCTGGGCCTGCCCGAGCACCTCGAAGTGGTCGCGTACCTGTGCGTCGGCTACGTCGACGAGTTCCCGGACGAGCCCGAGCTGATGCAGGCCGGCTGGGCCAAGCGCCGTCCGCTGTCGTGGGTCGTCCACGAGGAGACGTACGGCCGTCGCGCGCTGCCCGGCGAGGACCCGCACGACCTGCTCGCCGAGACCGTCGCCAGTGTCCGCCCGCTGGACGCCAAGGCGCTCGGCGAGGCCTGGGAGCGGCAGAAGCGCATGACGAAGCCGCCGGGCTCGCTCGGCATGCTGGAGATCATCTCCGCGCAGCTGTCCGGCCTGTCCCGGCAGTGCCCGCCGCCGATCCCGGAGCCCGCGGCCGTCGCGATCTTCGCCGGCGACCACGGGGTGCACGCGCAGGGGGTCACCCCCTGGCCGCAGGAGGTGACGGCGCAGATGGTCGCCAACTTCCTCGGCGGGGGAGCGGTCTGCAACGCCTTCGCGACCCAGGTGGGCGCCGAGGTCTGCGTGGTGGACGTGGGCGTCGCCGCCGAGCTGCCCGCGACCCCCGGCCTGCTGCCCCGCAAGATCCGCGCGGGCACGTCCGACATGACCACCGGCCCCGCGATGACCCGCGAGGAGGCCAAGCAGGCCATCGAGGTCGGCATCGAGACCGCCCGCGACCTGGTCGCGGCCGGCAACAAGGCGCTGCTCACGGGCGAGATGGGTATCGCGAACACCACGGCGTCCGCGGCCCTCATCTCGGTCTTCACGGGCGCCGACCCGGCCGAGGTCACCGGCCGCGGCACCGGTATCAACGACGAGACCCTCGCCCGCAAGACCGAGGTCGTGCGCCGCGCACTGGAGGTCCACCAGCCGGACCCGGCGGACCCCATCGGCGTCCTCGCCGCGATCGGCGGCTTCGAACACGCGGCGATGGTCGGCCTCCTCCTCGGCGGCGCCTCCCTCCGCACGCCCGTGATCCTGGACGGCGTCAGCGCCGGCGCCGCCGCCCTGGTCGCCCGCGCCATCGCCCCCGAGGTCCTCGCGGCCTGCATCGCGGGCCACCGCAGCGCCGAACCCGGTCATGTGGCCGCCCTGAACAAGCTGGGTCTGCGTCCCCTGGTCGACCTCGACCTCCGCCTCGGCGAGGGAACGGGCGCCCTGCTCGCCCTGCCGCTGGTGCAGAGCACCGCCAGGGCGATGCACGAGGTGGCGACGTTCGATTCGGCGGGCGTCACCGAGAAGTAGGGCCCGCTCAGGGGCCGGCGGGCACGCGCTTGTGCTGCCCCCGGCCCCGCCGCATGCTGAAGTCACCTCTAAAATGCGCACGTCAGGGCCGCTCCAGAGCCGCAGCGCCCACCCTCTGCTCTCTGCCCGTACGAGGAGCCGCACCCTCATGGCCGAACACCCCGCCTACCCCGTAGGCCTCCGTCTCACCGGCCGCAGGGTCGTCGTCCTCGGCGGCGGCCAGGTCGCCCAGCGCCGGCTCCCCGCGCTGATCGCGGCAGGCGCCGACATCCACCTCGTGTCCCCCGGAGCGACGCCTTCGGTGGAAGCGATGGCGGACACGGGCGAGATCACCTGGTCGAAGCGCCCTTACGCCGCCGGCGACCTCGCCGACGCCTGGTACGCCCTCATCGCCACGAGCGACCCCGAGGCGAACGGCCGGGCCTCCGCCGAAGCCGAGGCGCACCGCGTCTGGTGCGTCCGCTCCGACGACGCCGACGCCGCGACCGCCTGGACCCCGGCGACCGGCCACAGCGAGGGGGTCACGGTCGCCGTGCTCACCACCGACGCCCGCGGCCGCGACCCGCGCCACACCGCCGCCATCCGTGACGCGGTCGTCGAGGGGCTGCGCGACGGCACCCTCGTCGCCCCCCACCACCGCACCCGGACCCCCGGTGTCGCGCTGGTCGGCGGCGGGCCCGGCGACCCGGATCTGATCACGGTCCGCGGGCGTCGCCTCCTCGCCGAGGCGGACGTCGTCATCGCGGACCGGCTCGGCCCGCGCGACCTGCTCGCCGAACTCCCGCCGCATGTCGAGGTGATCGACGCGGCGAAGATCCCCTACGGCCGGTTCATGGCCCAGGAGGCCATCAACAACGCGCTGATCGAGCACGCCAAGCAGGGCAAGTCGGTCGTCCGCCTCAAGGGCGGCGACCCGTACGTCTTCGGCCGTGGCATGGAGGAGCTCCAGGCACTCGCGGAGGCCGGTATCGCCTGCACGGTCGTGCCGGGTATCTCCAGCTCGATCTCGGTGCCCGGCGCCGCCGGCATCCCGGTCACCCACCGGGGCGTCGCCCATGAGTTCACGGTGGTCAGCGGGCATGTCGCTCCCGACGACGAGCGGTCCCTGGTCGACTGGCCCTCCCTCGCGAAGCTCACCGGCACCCTGGTGATCCTCATGGGCGTCGACAAGATCGGGAAGATCGCCGAGACGCTCGTCGCGCACGGCAAGTCGCCCGACACCCCGGTCGCCCTCGTCCAGGAGGGCACGACGGCCGCCCAGCGCCGGGTCGACGCGACGCTCGCGACGGTCGCCGAGGCGGTCCGTACGCAGGAGGTCAGGCCTCCAGCGGTGATCGTCGTCGGCGCGGTCGTCGCCGTCGGCTCGCGGAGCCCTGAGTAACCGCGGGTAACACAACCGTTCCGAGCCGTTGGCACCACACCCAGGACAAGGCAGTATCACCCCTGTGGCCGATCTCATCACCGTTGAGGACCCCGACGACCCGCGCCTGCGCGACTACACCGGCCTGACCGACGTCGAGCTGCGCCGCAAGCGCGAGCCCGCCGAGGGCCTGTTCATCGCCGAGGGCGAGAAGGTCATCCGCCGGGCCAGGGACGCCGGGTACGAGATGCGCTCCATGCTGCTCTCCGCCAAGTGGGTCGACGTCATGCGCGATGTCATCGACGAGCTCCCGGCGCCGGTCTACGCCGTCAGCCCGGAGCTCGCCGAACGGGTCACCGGCTATCACGTCCACCGCGGCGCGCTGGCCTCCATGCAGCGCAAGCCGCTGCCGGCCGCCGCCGAACTGCTCCAGGCAGCCCGCCGGACCGTCGACCCGGGGCCGGCCGGCGACCACCCGCTGGAACCGTCGGACGACGCGGGTCAGCGCGTCGCCGTCTTCGAGGGCTTCGTCGATCACGCGAACCTCGGGGCCGCCTTCCGCAGTGCCGCCGCGCTGGGCATCAAGGCGATCCTGCTCTCACCGGACTGCGCCGACCCCCTCTACCGGCGGGCGATCAAGGTGTCGATGGGTGCCGTCTTCTCGGTTCCCTACGCCCGGTTCGACGCCTGGCCGGCCGGGCTCGACGTCGTGCGCGACGCCGGGTACGACATCCTCGCCATGACCCCGGACGAGAAGGCGACCCCCCTCGACGAGCTGAACCCGGCCCGCTTCGAGAAGAGCGCCATCATGCTGGGCTCGGAGGGGCACGGACTGTCCACGTACGCTCTGCGGGCGGCGGACGAATGGGTGCGCATCCCCATGTCCGCCGGGATCGACTCCCTCAACGTGGCGGCCGCCTCCGCCGTCGCGTTCTACGCGACCCGGCCGAGGCTTGTCTGAGGGCCGGACCCGATCGTGGAGCGAGGGCCGGACGGCGTCAAGCCTCCGGCCCTCGCTCGCGCACGGCCGCGGTCAGCGGTGGTGGCACTCCCAGTGCCCCTTGACCCACTGGTGGTCCCAGTGGCCGGGAACATAGACCCACTTGTAGGTGTAGTGGTTGTCCCAGTGGCCGTGGTGCCAGGTCTTGTGGTTGACCCGCTTCTTCTCCCAGTGACCCTTCACCCACTTCTTCTCCCAGTGACCCTTCACCCAGTGGCACTTACCGTCGTGGTCGGTGGTCACCACGGTCGGGGCGGAAGCGGGGGCGGGAGCCGCGGTCGCCGCACCGGACATGCCGAGCACGGCCCCTCCGGCCAGTAGGCCCGTCGCGGCGGCTCCGGCCACCAGGCGGCGGGCTCGAAGGAAAGCGGTCATCGGACACATCTCCCTTGGACGTCGAGCGAAGAGCACAGGCGACGAGGTCACGCCACTCCCGTCCACCGGTGGCGCCGATGGCACGGTGTGGATCCGGGAGGAACGCCGTTCCCCGTCTCGCTGTGCCGGACGCGGGGGATTCGGACCCGAAAGCGGGACGGATGATGACAAAGCCGAAAAATGTCAGGACGGCATAAAGGCCGCGGCGGCGTAAGGGCCGAGGACATCCCTGCGGAACGCGCGGACCCCCGCTCGTCCGGCCGGGTGAGAACCTGAGGCTTTCGTGTACAACACGGCGGCATCCGCGTGCTGTGCGGCTACGAATCCCCTGCGTACAAAAGCCGTCCCCGACGAGTCGTTCCAGGGGAGCCCTCATGTCCACCACCACGTCACTGCCGACGGCACCGCCGACGACGGCGCGTTGTGCCGTCGCCCTGCCGCACTCCCGGCGGGCCCCGTCCCTCGCCCGTCAGGTCAGTGAGAGCTGGCTGAAGGCGACCGACCCGGTCGATCGCGTGCCGGACGCGGTCCTCGTCGTCTCCGAACTCGTGACCAACGCGGTCCGCCACACCTGCGGTCCCTGCATGCTGACGCTGACGATGCGCGACGGCCGACTGGACATCGCCGTCGCCGACCACAGCGAGGAGCTTCCCGAACTCCACCGCCGTTCGGCCGGCGACGAGCGCGGCGGCTTCGGCATGGGGGTCATCCGCGGGCTGGGCGGACAGATCAGGCTGGTCCCCGCCATCGGCGGCAAGACCGTACACGTCCTGCTCGACCTGAGATCCGCGCGCGGCCCGTCCCCGGAGCGGTGAGGAGCCTCCCGGTGCAGGTCTCTTCCCTCCGCACCCGCCGCGGGCGGGCCGTCCGAACCCAGCACGAGGCACGAGGGGAGCAGGGCTTTGCCGCACAGCTTCGATCCGGACGCCCGAGTGGAGGACCTGCTGGCCCGGGTGGCGGGTGGCGACCATGACGCGTTCACCGGCGTCTACGACGCGCTGTCCGGCAGTGTCATGGGACTGGCCTGCCGGATCCTGCGGGACGTCGCGCAGGCCGAGGAGGTGACCCAGGAGGTCATGATCGAGGTCTGGCGCACCGCGGACCGTTACAGCCCCGAGCGGGGAACGGCGAAAGCCTGGGTCCTCACCGTGGCCCACCGCCGGGCGGTGGACCGGGTGCGTTCCGCGCAGGCGGGCTCGGCCCGCGAACACCGCACGGTCACCCTCGATCCGCAGCGGCCCTTCGACGAAGTGGCCGAGATCGTGCAGGACCACGACGAGCAGCGGCGGCTCCACCGCTGTCTCACCGCGCTGGCCCGCCAGGAGCGCGTGCCGCTGATGCTCGCCTACTACCAGGGCCTGACCTACCTCGAGGTCGCCGACGCACTCTCCACCCCCGAAGGAACGGTGAAGTCCCGAATGCGCGCGGGGCTCCGGCGACTGCGCGCCTGTCTGGAGGCCGACGCATGACACCTGAGGAGGATCGTCACCTGGCCGTCGGCGCGTATGTTCTGTACGCCCTGCCGCCCGCCGAGGAGTCCGCGTTCGAGAACCATCTCGCCGGTTGCGAACAGTGCCGGCGGGAGGCGGCCGATCTCCTGCGGGCCACCGCCCGGCTCGGCGCCTCGGTACAGAACGTCCCGGTGACCCCGCAGGCACGTGCCCGCACCCTTCAGGCCGTCGCCCACACCCGTCAGGACCGGGTCCCGCACCGCTCACGGGCCCCCTCCCACCGGGTGCTGCGCTTCGCGCTCGCCGCGAGCATCGCGGCGGCCGCCGTGCTCGGCGGCATC
This sequence comes from Streptomyces sp. NBC_00016, assembly GCF_045040885.1. NCBI lineage: Bacteria > Bacillati > Actinomycetota > Actinomycetes > Kitasatosporales > Streptomycetaceae > Streptomyces > Streptomyces sp. NBC_00016. Next base: position 7,929,050 of record NZ_CP108304.1, read on the forward strand.
GCCGTCCGGCAGCACGTCGAGGCGGACGACGTCCGTACCCGGGCGGCCCTGGCCGAGCAGCAGGCCCGCACCGCGGGCGCCGCGATCACGGAGGTCCTCACCGCACCCGACGCCACCGTCCACTCCGGAAGCCTGACCGGCGGGACCGCCGCAGCCGTCGTGGTCTCCCTCGACGAGGCGAGGGCGGTCTTCGCCGCCTACGGCCTTCCCGCCCTGACCGGAGGCAAGGTCTACGAGCTCTGGTACGCGGCCGAGGAGGGCGACGTCCGCCCGGCGGGCCTGGTGACCGGCAGCGCGCCGAACGGCTCCCACGTCCTGAAGGGATCGCCCGCCGACGCCGTCGCCGTGGGGATCACCGTCGAGCCGGCCGGCGGCTCACCGCAGCCCACCACCGAGCCCCTGGGCATCATCCCCATCACCGCCTGACGCGGTCCCGGCCACCTCCCCGGCAGCCCGGGAGGTTCAGCTCCGGCTCAGTCCCCGAGCGGGTCGCCCGGCTGCGGACGGAGGTGCTGCTGTTCCTGCCGTACGACGCCGTCGTCGCCGCCGAGCCCGCGCGCCGGACCCTGGCAGCCCTGGACGACGGCGATGCCGAGCGCGACCAGCAGGGTCACCACGACGAACACGAACAGCCGCTGGCGCAGCAGCCGCGGATTTGCGGGCCGCCGCCCGGTTCCCGTGGTCCTCTGCCCCGGGCGCCGGGCGCCGCCACGGGACGCGGGCCGGTTGCCGTTGCCGGGGCGGGTGTTGCGCGAGGGAGCCGGCCGGGCCCCCGACCGCGACGACGAGGCACCGCCACCCCGAGCGGCATTGCCCCCGCGAGCCGGCGCTCCGCCCCGCGAAGGAACCGAACCGCGCGCGGGCGGCGCCCCGTTCCGCGGCGGCGGAGTACCTGGTCCGGCCTGCTGGCGGAGCGTGCGCTCCGGGTAACCGGTGTCGGAGAGCCGCCCCGTCGGACGATCCGCCTCGGCCGACCGCGGCGCCGGAGGACGCGCGTCCGCCAGCCCCTGAGCCTCCCGGGTCGCGATCTCCTTCAGACGCAGGGAGAGATCGAGGGTGCTGGGCCGCTCCTCCGGGTCCTTCGCCAGACAGGCACGCACCAGCGGGGCCAGCGCGTCCGGCACCCCGTGCAGGTGCGGCTCCTCGTGCACCACGCGGTACAGCATCACCTCGGAACTGCCGTGCCCGAAGGGCGAATCGGCCGTCGAGGCGTAGGCGAGCGTGGCGCCGAGCGAGAACACGTCGGTGGCCGGGGTGACCAGCGCCCCGCGCACCTGCTCGGGCGCGAGGAACCCGGGGGAGCCGACCGCCGTACCGACATGCGTCAGCGTGGAGGCGCCCGTCGCCCAGGCGATGCCGAAGTCGATGATCCGCGGGCCCTTGGGGGAGAGCAGGATGTTGGAGGGCTTGAGGTCCCGGTGCACGACCCCGGCCTCGTGGACGGCGACGAGCCCCTCCGACAGCGCGGCTCCGATCGAGGCCAGCTCGGCGGCCCCGAGCGGCCCCTCGTCGTTGACCTTGTCGTGGAGGGAGGGACCGGGCACGTACTGGGTGGCGAACCACGGCCGCTCGGCGTCCAGATCCGCCGCGACCAGCCGCGCCGTACACCCGCCCCGGATCCGGCGAGCGGCCGAGACCTCGCGCGCGAACCGTGACCGGAACTCCTGGTCCTCCGCCAGATCGGGCCGGATCACCTTCAGCGCGACCCGCTGCCCCTTCTTGTCGGAACCCAGGTAGACGACGCCCATCCCACCCGCGCCGAGCCGTCGGTGAAGCCTGAACGAGCCGACGACGCGCGGGTCCTCGCGCCTCAGGCGCATCATCGCCATGTTCATCCCCGCTGCCCGGTCCGTGTGACGTGGCACAGCTTACGTTTCCACGGCCGTTCGCGCGCAGAGGCCGCGCCCTCTCGTACCGATCGATTGTCAGTGACCGGTGGGGAATGTGAAGGGTGATCAGAGACCTTGCGAACAGGCACGCCTTGGCGGTCAGGCGACCCCAACCACCTTTCACGGAGGGTGGATTGATCCCGTGGCAGGTGACGGTGCCCGGACCGGCGCCGACGCCGGCGACCGGAGCCGGACCCGGGGGGTGACGGCCCGCCGGGCGGGCCGGGGAGGGGCGGCGGCGGTACGGCGGAGGGCGGCGGAGTGAGCGAAGTCACGACCTGGGGCCCTGCCTCATGCGGTGTGGCGCCGCGGGTGCCCGGACCGGACCGGAGAGCCCCTCCGGGAAGACCCTGAGACCTAGGACCATCTCTCCACCCAGGGGAGTACTCCGCAGGTCGTGGCTCATCCTCCGGGAGGCCCGGCAATCGGTACGAGGGCATGACGCCCGACGGCGGCCCCGCGCCTAGATTTGAGGTCAAGCGGCGGGTGCAGCACTCGTCCCCCGAGGTCAGACACCCGCCGCTGCCAACGACAACTGATCAGGTCAGGAGAGGGACCATGGCTCTTACGGCACCGCGGACCATGATCCGCGCACAGGGACGCGGTACGCGCCCTCGTCGCACGGGCCGCCGCCACCCCCTGGTGGCGACACTGATGGCCCTTCCTCTGGCGGTCCTGCTCCTCGTCGTCTTCGACGGCTGGGAGACAGTGGCCACACAGGCGTCGTCCGTGGGAGTGATGCTGGGGCGCTGAGCGGCGACCCCAGGCCCGGAAGAGCGGTCCGGGCGGGGACATCCACCCATGAAACCCCGTGGGGACGGGGGTGCGGCGGACGGCAAAAAATGCAGGCGCAGCTGGGGAGCTGCGCCTGCATTGCTTTTCCCGGCGCCCGAGGCGCCTTCCCCGGCGCCCCGCGACGCCTGTCCCGGCCGCCCGCGACGCGCCCGAGGCGCCTTCCCCGGCGCCCCGCGTCGCCTCTCCCTGCCGCCCGCGACCGAGAGGCCCCGCGACTCCGGTCGCCCCGGCTGCGTACCCTCGCGGGAAGAACCGCACGCCGCCGCCCAGGGAGCCCCGTGACCGCGCACCCCCTGCTCACCGAGCTCTCCCGTCGAGCCGGAGCCAAGGCGCACGAGGCCACACCGGCCTGTCCCTGCGGCGCGGCCACCCTCGCCGACCGTCCCGACGCCACCGTCGTCCGGCATGCCGACACCGTCGCGAAGGCGCACGCCCCCGGCACCGACCCGGCCGGACTCACCCCGCGCCTCGCCCTCGCCGCCCGGCTCCCCGACATCCTCCTCGCGCCGCTCGCACCGGCTCCGGCCGCGCTCCACGGCCGTCTGGTGACCTTCTGGCCGTACGGCACCCCGGTGGACCCGGACGATCCCGACCTGGCCCCCTGGGAAGCCGCGGGCACCCTGCTCGCCCGGCTGCACCGCACCCCCGCTCCGACCGCGCTCCCGGAGATGCGCGGTCCCGCCAAGGCGGCCCACGCGGTGGCCCGCCTCCGCGCGGCCGGACCGCACCCCGCCGTCACCCCCGTCCTGGGCGCCTGGCGCGCGCTGCCCGCCTGGGCCCGCGGCGAAGCCCCCATGCCCGACACCACCACCCTCTGCCACGGCGACCTCCACCTCGGCCAGCTCGTCCGCCATCCGGCACCCGACGGGCCCTGGCGTCTGATCGACGTCGACGATCTCGGCGTCGGCGTTCCGGCCTGGGATCTCGCCCGCCCCGCCGCCTGGTACGCCTGCGGTCTCCTCCCGCCCGAGGAGTGGACCCGCTTCCTCGCCGCCTACCGCGCCCAGGGCGGACCCGCGGTCCCGGTGGACGGCGACCCCTGGGCCGCCCTCGACGTCCCGGCGCGCGCACTCACCGTGCAGACCGCGGCACGTTCTGTCACGAAATCGCTCGCGGAGGGGCGGGCGTTGGACGAAGTCGAGCAGTGCCTGGTCGACGCCTGTGCCCGAATGGGTTCCGTCCCCCCGCAGTTGACGGCCGGCCGGGCGAAGTAGGGTGCAACCGACCGCAGCCGGACAGTGTCTGTCCTGGCGGTACGCGAAACAGCACCGACCGGCGAGGAGTTGAGCCGAACCATGCAGTGCCCGAAGTGTCACGCTCAGATGCACACGTACAACCGCAACGGCGTCCAGATCGAACAGTGCAGCAACTGCCGCGGGATCTTCCTCGACTACGGCGAGCTGGAGGCGCTGACCCGCCTGGAGTCCCAGTGGTCCCAGCCGGGTCCGCCGCCGCCGGCCGCCCCGCAGGCGTACCCCCAGGCCGCCCCGGCCGCGCCCGCCTGGGGTGCCCCGCAAGGCGGCGCGCACTACGGCGGCCACCACGGCGGGCACCACCGCCAGAAGGGCTTCGGCCGGATGCTGTTCTCCAGCTGAACCGGAACCGCAAGAAGCCCCCGACCGCGAAGGCGGCCGGGGGCTTCTTGATGTGTGTGGACGATACTGGGATTGAACCAGTGACCTCTTCCGTGTCAGGGAAGCGCTCTCCCGCTGAGCTAATCGTCCTCGGGGCCACGACCCGAGGGGCGTGCGCGGTGCGTGCGCGATACTGGGATTGAACCAGTGACCTCTTCCGTGTCAGGGAAGCGCTCTCCCGCTGAGCTAATCGCGCGGGTTCGGATCTTCGAACAGATCCAGTGGACGATACTGGGATTGAACCAGTGACCTCTTCCGTGTCAGGGAAGCGCTCTCCCGCTGAGCTAATCGTCCTTGGAGGTGGAGACGGGATTTGAACCCGTGTAGACGGCTTTGCAGGCCGTTGCCTCGCCTCTCGGCCACTCCACCAGGAGTGCGGGGGTTCGGGATGATCCCCCTCTTCCTGCTTCCTGCGAGCGGACGACCAGGTTCGAACTGGCGACCTCAACCTTGGCAAGGTTGCGCTCTACCAACTGAGCTACGTCCGCATGTCGTTTCGGTCGGCTCTCGCGTCCCGGCGACGTGTTGAACTCTAGCGGATTCCCGGGCCAGTACAAAAACGCGTTTGTGCAGCGTGCTGCGCTGTGTCTGCTCGCCGACCTGGTCAGGGCCCCCGGCCGGGACCTGCGGGACATGCCCGGACCACCTCTCGAGCGACCCGCCATACACTCGACCACGTGCTCGACCTCCCTCCTCTCGCTCGTTTCGGCACCCGAGTCGCCACCGGCCTCCTCGATGTGACCAGCGATCCGGCCGCGCTCGAAGCCGCCGGTTTCTGGGCCGTCTGCGCCGACTTCGAGGGCCGTCCGGTCTGCGCGCGCTTCGCCGACGTGCGCGAGGAACCGGTGCCCGCTCCCGTGCCCGGGGCGTGGCGAGGGCCCTCGGCCGGTGACTGGACGTCGTCCCTCGACCGCGCCGCGTACACGGCGGGCGTGCGTCGCATCCGGGAGCACATCGCGGCCGGCCAGGTGTACCAGGCCAACCTCTGCCGGGTCCTGACCGCGCCGGTCGGGTCCGACGCCGACGTGGACGCGCTGACCGCCCTGCTGGCCCGGGGCAACCCGGCGCCGTACGCAGGAACGATTCGTCTCCCGGCGCACGGCATAGAGACGGCCACCGCGTCGCCCGAGCTCTTCCTGCGCCGTGACGGCCGGGTCGTCGAGTCCGGGCCCATCAAGGGCACCGGCCGCACCGAGGCGGACCTCCTGGAGAAGGACTACGCCGAGAACGTGATGATCGTGGACCTCGTCCGCAACGACCTCGGTCAGGTCTGCGCCACCGGCAGCGTGACCGTCCCCGACCTGTGCGCCGTGGAGAAGCATCCGGGTCTGGTCCACCTGGTGTCCACGGTCCGCGGCGAGCTGCGCGACGGCGCCGGCTGGCCGGAACTGCTCGACTCCGCCTTTCCGCCCGGCTCGGTCACCGGCGCCCCCAAGTCCAGCGCCCTGCGGATCATCGAAGCGCTGGAGACGGCACCGCGCGGCCCGTACTGCGGCGGCATCGGCTGGGTCGACGCCGACCGGGGGACCGGCGAGCTGGCGGTCGGCATCCGCACCTTCTGGATCGACCGCGCCCCCGGGGGCGCGGCCGTGCTGCGTTTCGGCACCGGCGCGGGCATCACCTGGGGCTCGGACCCCGGGGCCGAGTGGGAGGAGACCGAGCTGAAGGCCTCCCGACTGCTCGCGGTAGCGTCGGGGACGTACGAGGCCGAAGGAGAGGGACTGACGTGAAGATCTGGCTCGACGGCGGGCTGCAGGACACCGAGTCTGCCCGCGTCTCCGTCTTCGACCACGGACTGACCGTGGGCGACGGCATCTTCGAGACGGTGAAGGCGGTGGACGGCGTGACGTTCGCGCTGACCCGCCATCTCGACCGGCTGACCCGCTCCGCGCGCGGTCTCGGCCTGCCGGACCCCGACCACGACGAGGTCCGCCGCGCCTGCGCCGCCGTCCTCGAGGCCAACCCGATGCCGCTCGGCCGGCTGCGCATCACCTACACCGGCGGCCACGGCCCGCTCGGCTCCGACCGCGGCGAACACGGCCCCACCCTCGTCGTCGCCCTGGGGGAGACCACCCGGCGCGCCGATGCGACGGCCGTCGTCACGGTCCCCTGGACCCGCAACGAACGCGGCGCGCTCACCGGCCTGAAGACGACCTCGTACGCCGAGAACGTCGTCGCCCTGGCCCGCGCCCACCAACACGGAGCCACCGAGGCGCTGTTCGCCAACACGGTCGGGCAGCTCTGCGAGGGCACCGGGTCCAACGTGTTCGTCGTCCTGGACGGAGAGATCCACACCCCGCCGCTCGCCTCCGGCTGCCTCGCGGGCATCACGCGCGAGCTGACCGCCGAGTGGACCGGCGCCAAGGAGACCGACCTGCCGCTGGACGTGCTGGAGCGGGCCGATGAAGTCTTCCTCACCTCCACGCTGCGGGACGTCCAGGCCGTGCACCGCGTCGACGACCGCGAACTGCCGGGCGCGCCGGGGCCGGTGACCGCCAAGGCGATGCGGATCTTCGCCGAGCGCGCCGCCGACGATCTCGACCCGTAAGGTCGCGCACCGAACCCGTGACGTCCCGGACCGGAACCGCAAGGACCGGGAAAACAGGCTGACGTGGCTCGCCGGGGTGGGTAGAAAGCCCCTGATGACCACGACCCTGCGGCCGACCGAGCCGCTTCAGCACGCCGCCGACGGGGCACTGTCACGCCACTACCAGGTGTGCGTGAACAGCCGTCCCGTCGGAGCGGTCCACCTCTCGACGTCCCCCGTGTTCGGCCCCCGCGTCGCCCGGATCACCGACCTGCGCATCGAGGAACCGGACCGCGGGCGCGGGCGCGGCACGGTGGCCGCGCTGGCCGCCGAAGAGGTGGCCAGGGGGTGGGGCTGCAAGCGTATCGAGCTCAGGGTGCCCGCCGACGCGGGGACCGCGCTGCGGATGGCGGTGGCGCTCGGCTACGTCCACCGCAACCGCGGCATGGAGAAGGTCCTGGGTGCCACCGCTCCCCGGCTGCCCGAGGGCAGCCGGGGCAGGCCCTTGACCGAGGCCGAGTACCTGCCCTGGTTCGAGCACGGTGTCGCGTCCTACGCCCAGGACTGGGTGGATCGCGGGGTGCCCCGGGACGAGGCGTGGGCCAGGTCGCGGCGGGACCACGAACTGCTGCTGCCGCAGGGCTGGGCGACGCAGAACATGCTGTTCAGCGTCCTGGAGCAGGAGGGCACCCGGGTCGGCACGCTCTGGGTGGCGTTCGTCGGCGGCAAGGCGTTCGTGTACGACGTCGAGACCGACGAGGCCTTTCGCGGCCAAGGCCACGGACGTTCCCTGATGCTGCTGGCCGAGGCCCAGGCCATCGCTGCGGACCAGCGCGTTCTCGGCCTCAACGTCTTCGCCGGCAACACCCCGGCCGAGCGGCTCTACGAGTCCCTCGGATATCTGCCCGTGGGCTACTCGATGTACAAGAACCTGCTCTGAACCGGCCCGCGCGGAGCCCGCCTCAGGCCTGCTCGGCCAGCAGTCGGTCGGCGATCTCCTCGATGCGCTCGCGCAGCCCGTCCTGGCTCTTGCCGCCGTCGAGACGTTCGCCGCCGATGACGTACGTCGGGGTGCCGGTGATGCCGATCGCCTTGCCCTCGGCCTGGTCGGCGTCCACGATCAGGATGTGCCGTCCGTCGATCAGGGCGGTGTCGAACTCCTCGGCGTCGAGCCCGAGTTCACCGGCCACCTCGACCAGGAAGGGTTCTCCCCCACGGTCCAGCTCCTCGACCCGGGTCAGCACGGCCTCGACGTACGGCCATCCCTGCCCCTGCTCCAGGGCTTCCTCGGCGGCCTGCGCGGCGGCGAAAGCGTGCTTGTGCTTCTCCAGCGGGAAGTGCCGAAGCCGCAGCTCCAGCCGGTCGCCGTACCGCTCGCGCAGGGCGCGCAGGTCGTCGAGGGCGCCGCGGCAGTCCGGGCACTGGAGCTCGCACCACACGTCGAGGACGACGGCGGGACGGGCGGCCGCCGGGCCGGGGGCGGCGGCGGAGGTCGGGGACGAGTCGTTCATGACGCCAGTCTTCCAGTCACTGCCCGGCCGCCCCAATCCGGACCTCCGGTCGCCCGGGCACGGCGCTCCCGGCCGGACCGGAGGGACGCGCCGGTGCGACACCTGCGGAGGAGCCGACCCGGAGATGTCCCTGATGTCCGGCCGGAGCATGGCCCGCGACCGGTGCGCAGGTGCAGGATGGAAGGGACGAGGCGCGGGGCCGCCGGCCGCGGTGCCGAGTCGATGTGAACCTCTGCCCGAGTGAGCCCACGCCTGGAGGACCGGATGATTGCCGAGACCGTCTGTTCCGCCGCCGCCGTGGCCGGCCTCGGCATCGCGGCGGTCACCGCCTACCGCAAGCGCTTCCTGGCGGCCGCCCGCATCGCCGCCTACGCCCTGGTACCGCTGGGCCTCGTGATGACCGGCGTCGTCGAATGGGCCGCCGATACCGCCTTCAGCCCGACGGCCTGGGCGGGCTTCGCCGTGCTCGGCGGGGCCTGGGCCCTGTTCGCCACCACCCGCACCGTGGAGCGCCGTCGCGGCGGCACCCGCAAGGAGCGCAGAGCGGCGGCCCGCGCCGCGCAGGCCGAGGCGGTGGCCCCCGCCGCCTCCGCGCCCTCCCTGGGCCAGGCCTCCCGCCCGGCGTCCCGTCCCGCGGCCACACCCCGCGCGAGCGGCGGCGCCGACGACTTCAGCGACATCGAGGCCATCCTGAAGAAACACGGCATATGAGCCGGGGCCGATGAACCCCTGGCCACGGGGTGGCCCGGGCGTTTGAAACGACACAGTCGGCCTGCCCGTGCGCGGAAGTGATCACGGCACGACAGCGACGTCACGGAATCCGGCGCACTCCCGCTCATTCCGGGCGCGTGATCGCGCGAGGGGCGTCACCTGCGTCATCATCGCCCGCGAGATGCTGGACACGACACAGAGCGACGCCGCGCCGCCGCAGGACGAGCCGCGCGGGTGCCTCTTCGCCCTTTCCCAGCCACCGCTGATGATCTTTCTGGCGGTGATCGGGTGTCTTCTGCTCATGGCTTCGCTGCATGATCTGCTGCTGCTCTGAGCCGTACCCGCGGTCCCCGGCGTCACCCGCCGGGGCCGCGTCGGCATCGAACGACTTCGAGGGACCTCCGAGGAACGGCCAAGGGACGGCTGGGGACGCCCAAGGGACGTCGAGGGACGTCGACGGGCGTCGAGGGACATCGGCGGGCGTCGAGGGACATCGGCGGGCGTCGAGGAACCGCGAGAGGGCCCCCGTGCGGCGAGGCCGCGGCCCTCAGCCCGCCGCCTCCTTGCGGCGCGCCCGGTAGGCGGCCACGTGCAGGCGGTTGCCACAGGTGCGGCTGTCGCAGTACCGCCGGGAGCGATTGCGGGAGAGGTCGACGAAGGCGCGCCGGCAGTCCGGGGCCTCACAGCGCCGAAGCCGCTCCTGCTCCCCGGCCACCACGAAGAACGCCAGGGCCATCCCGCAGTCGGCCGCCAGATGGTCGGCGACGGAGGCACCGGGTGCGAAGTAGTGCACATGCCAGTCGTAGCCGTCGTGATCCGTGAGGCGTGGCGTGGTGCCCGCGGCGGCGACCAACTCGTTGATCAGCCCGGCGGCGGTCCGTGGGTCCGAAGCCGCGAAGATCCCGGCGAACCGCCCACGGATCTTGCGCACCGCGGACAGGTCGAACTCGGACAGCACGCCGACGTCACTGATCTCGTGCTTCTGTACGAAATCCGCGAGGGCGGCGACATCCGGCAGCGCGTCCGGAGTCGTGTCGTCCTCCGGTGCGGTGTTCACCAGTTCCACCACGGCATCGAGCGCACACCGGGTGTCGTGGGTGATCAGCACATTTCGCTCCCTGGCCTGGGGGTCGGGCGAGCGCCCGCCGATGCTGGCCGATGGTAGCCGCACCGGGCCGTCGAGCAACGGTCACTCGGGGACCGGATCCCGTGACGTACGGGGTCGGGAGGCCGGGGGAGCCCCGCCCGGACGTGCCGCGCGCACGCCGACGCCGCCCCACGGGAGACCCGTGGCACGGCGTCGGCGCATGCCCTATTCGGTTGTCCTGGCCCGAGCCGTCTCCCCGAGTGGACGGCGCCGGGCAGCTCGGTGTGAGCCTCGCCCTAGCTCTCCGCCAGGATGTGCGAGAGCTCCTGATCGAGATCGAAGTGCCGGTGTTCCGTGCCAGGAGGCACGGCGGCGTCCGTCCGCTTCAGGAAGGACTCCAGGGCCCGCGCAGGGGCCTCGAGCAGGGCTTCGCCCTCGGGAGAGCTCAGGGCGATGCATACGACGCCCTGACCGTGACTGCGCGACGGCCAGACACGGACGTCGCCGGTGCCCGTGGGCCGGTGCAGGCCCTCGGCGAGCAGGTCGCGGGCGAACACCCACTCGACGGTCTCCTCGGCACCGGTGTGGAAGGTGGCGTGCACGGCGTAGGGGTCGGCCGTGTCGTACCGCAGGCCTGCGGGGACAGGCAGGGAGGACTCGCTCGACACAACGAGGCGCAGGTGCAGCTCGCAGCTGACCGTGGTGTTCATAAGCGCCAGGGCCTTTCGCTCAGTGTGCGCTCGGGGATTCGCACGTCGGCGAAATCGACATGCCACCTACGGTGCCGTTGTAAACCCCTCTGAGTGTTTTGCGTGCCTTTACGTAACTCTTCCGGCCGACAGTGCGTTCGCCCAGTACCACCATTCCGGTGACCGGATTCTCTCGGGTAAGGTCAGGCTGTATGAACACGGGGAGTGACGAGTCGGGCGAGGCAGGCGTGGCGGTGGACAGGTCGAAGCCGGACGATGCGGCGGAGGAGCAGCAGGGCCAGGGGCTCGGCTCCAGGGCGCCCGAATTCGTCAAGGCGCGCCGCATGCTGCACCTGAGCTGGCAGGTCGGGGTCTTCGTGATCGGCCTCGCCGTGGTGGGCGCCGGCATCGTCATGTTGCCGCTGCCCGGCCCCGGCTGGGTGGTGATCTTCGGCGGCATGGCGATCTGGGCGACCGAGTTCGTCTGGGCGCAGCTGGTGCTCCGCTGGACCAAGCGCAAAGTCACCGAGGCGGCCCAACGTGCGCTCGACCCGAAGGTCCGCCGCCGCAACATCACCCTGACCGCGATCGGCCTCGTGATCATCGCCGTCCTGACGGGTGTCTACCTGTGGAAGTTCGGCCTCGAGATGCCCTGGAAGATCAAGGACCAGTGATCCGCCGCGGAGGCGCGGGGGAGGGTCGGCCCTGGTCACAGCCACCCCCTGACATGGGGTAATGTTCTTCCTGCGTCCGGGCGATTAGCTCAGTGGGAGAGCGCTTCGTTCACACCGAAGAGGTCACTGGTTCGAACCCAGTATCGCCCACCCGGAACGTCGGCCCGCCTGCGAGAACGCAGGCGGGCCGACGTCGTCAGCGGTGGCAACCGGCGCCCCGCCCGCGCCCACGGAGCCCACTCGGGCCGTCAATCCTGGCAGCACCCCCTCTCCGCCCTTCGGGCCCGGCCGCACCGCCCCCGGGCCGGGCCGCAGCATCTCCCTGGCCCGAGCCGGGCCGCAGCGTCTCCCTGGCCCCGAGCCGGGCCGCACCGCCTCCCCGGCCCCGGGCCGGCCCCGAGCCGGGCCGCAGCGTCTCCCCGGCCCCGGGCCCGGCCGCACCGCCTCCCCGCTCCTTCGGACCCGGCCACACCACCTCCCCGCGCCTTCGGACCCGGCCGCACCGCCTCCCCGCTCCTTCGAGCCCGGCAGCGCCCCCTCTCCGCCCCCCCTCCGCCCCGTCGAGCCTGGTCACGCCGCTGGCCCGGCCGTGCCGGCGCCTCGGTCGCCCACTGGCGACGAGCCCCCGCCCCCTGCCCCGCCCCACTCCCTGTGCCATCCCTCGGCTCACCCGCCCCGCCCCCGCTTCCTGTGCCGTCCCGTGCCGGCGCCGCCCCGCTCGCCCGTGAACACGCCGTACGGCTCGTCGACGGCCAGGTCGATCCCCATCCGGTCGAGGCGGACGGCGCGAGGAGGTCAACCGGGCGATGGGCGACCTTGCTCGTCAACGCCCCGCTCCCTCGTCCCGCCATGCTCCCGCTCCTCGGGCGACTCCCTTTCCCGCAGGCGGATTTCAGCCCCTCGAAGTGATCTTCCGACGACCGGTCAGCGGTTCGGTGATGCGAACAGACGTCTCTCACCTGCGAGTTCGTCCGGTCGGCGAGACCGCATCACCCGCGCGGGCGCGGTTCGCCGGAGAAGCCGAACGTAAGAAATTCCTGTCCGAATCATTGACGCTCTCTCAACCCCCTCGTACCTTGTGCCAGCAAGCGCTTTCTTGAAACGATTCATGCAAGCGGCAACGACGCTGCGGGGAGGGCCCGACTGTGGGAACCAGCAGGAATGTTGAGAGGCGAACGATCCTGAAGGCCGCGGGGGCGACGGCGGCCACACTGGGCCTGGCCGCGACCACGGGGTGCGGGGGAGGCGACGGGACGTCGGCGGACGGGACGGTCACGATCCGTTACGCCTGGTGGGGTGGCGAGCCGCGCACCATCGCCATCAAGAAGACGATCGCGCTCTTCGAGAAGAAGTACCCGAAGATCAAGATCAAGCCCGAATTCACCGACTACGAGGCGTTCTGGGAGAAGTTCCAGACCCAGGCCTCCGGCGGGAATCCGCCGGACGTTTTCCAGAATGCGGTCGGCTTTCTGCGCAAGTACGACAAGCGCGGTGTTCTGATGGATCTCAAGTCGCAGGCGGACGCGGGGAACCTGAGCCTGGAGAACTTCCGCAACGGCGTACTGGCGAACGGTCAGGTCGACGGCAAGCAGATCGGCATTCCGGTCGGCGCCAACACCATGTCGCTCGTCATCGACCTCAAGGCCTTCAAGAACGCGGGCGTCGAGGCGAAGTTCGGCTGGACCTGGGACGAGTACTTCGCCGCGCTGCAGAAGATCCAGGACAAGCTGAAGATCGCCGGTGACACCGGCTACTTCAGCATCATGTACCTCTACGACCTGTACCTGCGTCAGAACGGCAAGGCCTTCTTCACCGACAGCGATCTCGGCTTCACCGAGGACGATGTGACGCAGTGGTGGGCGGACGGCTACAAGCGCGTGAAGTCCGGGCTGGTCGCCGACCCGAAGAAGATCGAGCAGGTCAAGCCGAAGTCCGGTCTCTCGGCGGGCCTCGCCGCGTCCGAGTTCACCTGGGACAACTTCTCCATCCGCTACCAGGGCGAGGGCGAGTCGGACTACGGGCTCGCGCCGATCCCCACCACGGACGGCAAGGACACCGGGCAGTACCTCGGTTCGCTGATGCTGAGCGCCTTCTCCGGGACGAAGCACCCGAAGGAAGTGGCCCAGTTCATCGACTTCATGGTCCACGACCCCGAGGTCGGCAAGATCATGGGCTACGACCGCGGCATCCTCTCCACCACCGAGCAGTACGACGCCTTCAAGCCGACCGACCCCAACAACAAGGGCGTCTCGGCCTACGAGGACGAGGTCGCCAAGGCCGGCGTCCTCGGGAAGATCACCCCGCACCCGTCCGGCGCGGACGTCATCGAGGCGGCCTTCCTGCGGATCGGCGGTGAGGTCGCCCAGGGCAAGACCAAGCCGGCCGACGCCGCGAAGGCGCTGTTCAGCGAGGCCAAGGCCGCGTTCGCGGGCTGAGGGGACGTACCACCATGACGCTCGTCAAGGAAGCGCCCGCGCGCCCGGCGAAGAAGCGGTCCGCCGCTCCTGCCGCCGGGCGGCGCGGGCGGCGCCGCGAGAACCTCGCCGGCTATCTCTTCATGTCGCCGTGGATCGCGGGTTTCCTGCTGCTCACGGCGGGGCCGATGATCGCGTCGCTGTACTACGCGTTCACCAGCTACAACCTGTTCACGCCGCCCCGGTGGGTGGGGCTCGACAACTTCACGACGATGTTCCAGGACCCGCGCTGGCAGAAGTCGGTCGAGGTCACGCTGAAGTACGTCGTCGTGGCCACACCGCTGAAGCTGCTCCTCGCGCTCGGAGTGGCGCTGCTGCTCGCGCAGAAGCGGCGCGGACAGGCCCTGTACCGGGCCGCGTTCTACATGCCGTCGCTGATCGGCGCCAGCGTCTCGGTGGGCTTCGTGTGGCGGGCGCTCTTCTCCGACGACGCCGTCGTGGACCGTACGCAGAAGGTCTTCGGACTCGACGTCGGCGGCTGGATCGGCAACCCGGACTATGTCCTGTACTCCCTGGTGGCTCTGAGTATCTGGCAGTTCGGTGCGCCGATGGTCATCTTCCTGGCGGGGCTCAAGCAGGTGCCGCAGGAGCTGTACGAGGCCGCCGAGATGGACGGGGCCGGCCCCCTGCGGCGGTTCTGGAACATCACGCTGCCGATGATTTCCCCGGTGCTCTTCTTCAACGTGCTGCTGGAGTCCATCCACGCGTTCCAGGTGTTCGGCTCGGCGTACGTCGTCTCGGACACCCGGTGCGGACCGGCCGATGCCACCCTCGTCTACACCTGTTACCTGTATCAGAAGGGCTTCAAGGAGGCGCAGATGGGCTTCGCCTCCGCGATGGCCTGGACGCTGGTGATCGCGGTGGCGCTCGTCACGGCGGTCCTGTTCTGGTCGCAGAAGAAGTGGGTGCACTACGAGGAGGCCGCCAAGTGACCAGTGCCACCAGCCCCGCCGTGCGCCCCGCGCACGAGCGGCGGCGTATCGGATCTCTTGCCTGGCACGTGGGCGCGATCCTTGTGCTCGCGGTCGTGCTCTACCCGGTCGTCTGGGTGCTCGGCGCCTCGTTCAAGCCGAGCAAGGACATCATCGCCAGCATCGACCTGCTGCCCACCGAGCCGGTCTGGGCGAACTTCTCCGGGCTCGCCGACGGCATCTCCGGCATCTCCATCACCAGCTTCTTCACCAACTCGCTGATGTACGCGGGCCTGGCCGTGGTCGGTGTGGTGCTCTCCAGCTCGCTGACGGCGTACGCCTTCGCCAAGATCCGGTTCGCCGGGCGGAACCTGCTGTTCACCCTGATGATCGGCACCCTGCTGCTGCCGTACCACGTGCTGCTCATCCCGCAGTACGTGCTGTTCCGCAACCTCGGCTACATCGACACGCTCGTGCCGCTGGTCGCGGGCAAGTTCCTGGCGACGGAGGCGTTCTTCGTCTTCCTGATGGTGCAGTTCATGCGCGGGCTGCCGCGCGAGCTGGACGAGGCCGCCAAGCTCGACGGCTGCGGGCACCTGAGGACCTACTGGTCCATCGTGCTGCCGCTGAGCCGCCCGGCCATCATCACCAGCGCCATCTTCACCTTCATCAACGCGTGGAACGACTTCATGGGGCCGTTGATCTATCTCAACACGCCTTCCAAGTACACCGTCTCGCTCGGCCTGATGATGTTCCGCGACCAGGAGGGCATCTCCAACTACGGCAGCATGATCGCGATGTCGCTGGTGGCGTTGGTGCCGGTCATCGCCTTCTTCATGGCCTTCCAGCGCTATCTCATCGACGGCATGGCGACCTCCGGACTGAAGGGCTGAGGCGGTCACCATGGCGCAAGCTCGCGTGAAGGCCCGCTCCCGGCGCAGGGAGTCCGTGTTCGGCGAGCGCTTCGCGGTGTTCGCCGAGTGTCTGCTCACCGGAGTGTGGATCTCCGTGGCCTGTCTCGGGGTCGTCACCTACCCCGCGGCCTTCGCCGCCGGCGCCCGCCATCTGCGGCGTCGTACGTCCCATGAGGTCGGTGGCGGACGGGAGTTCGTCG
Organism: Streptomyces sp. NBC_00016; assembly: GCF_045040885.1. Taxonomy (NCBI): domain Bacteria; kingdom Bacillati; phylum Actinomycetota; class Actinomycetes; order Kitasatosporales; family Streptomycetaceae; genus Streptomyces; species Streptomyces sp. NBC_00016. Next base: position 7,945,066 of record NZ_CP108304.1, read on the forward strand.
CGGACTTCCGGGCGGCCGTGCGCGGCGGGTGGGTCGTCGGGCTCGCCGGGTGGGCGGTGGCCGCCGCGGTCTGGGTGGACGTCCTGGCCGCGCGGGCCGGGATTCCCGGCGGGCCGCTCGTCGGGGCCGTCGGCATCCTCGCGCTGATCGGGCTTGCCGTGGCCCTGCTGCGGGCGGCGGCCGTCTGGACTCCGGGCCGCACCTGGCGGGCGCTGCTCAGGGAGGCCGGGCGGCGGACCGTGCTCGATCCCGCCGGTTCCTTCCTGATCGTCTGCGGGCTGGCCGTCGTCGTCCTGTCCGCCTGGCTCGTCGCGCCGTTGGCGGTCCCCGTCCTCGGGGCCGTCGCGGCGGCGGCCCTTGCCGTCGAGCAGCGGTACCGGCACCGCTGACGGCCGTGCCCTCGCACCAGGCCGGCGCCCCGGGCGCCGCGCCTCTCTCTGTCATGCCCCTGACCACCCTGCACCCGCACGGAAAGGAAAGGCTGCATCCCATGTCTCCCATCCCCCGTAGGTCCCTCCTCAAGGCGGCTGCCGTCGCCGGAGCCGCCGCCCAGTTCAGCTGGGCCCTGGGCGCCAAGGACGCGCAGGCCGAGCCGAGAGCCGCCGCGGCCGACGCCGATCCCGTGACCCTGGACTGGCTGGAGGACGGCGGCCTCGGCGCCGCCCCCGGTTCCACGCTCGGCGTGCCCTGGCCCATGGGCACGTACCAGGAGGACCAGACCTTCGCGCTGACGGACGCCGACGGCAAGGACGTCCCCGTACAGTCCTGGCCGCTCGCCTACTGGCCGGACGGGTCGCTGAAGTGGACGGCGCACGCGGTCGGTTCGGGCTCAGGCAAGCTCACCCTCGCCGCCGGCGCCCCGGCCGCGCCCGCCAAGAAGGTCACCGTCGACAAGAGCGGCGGCACCATCGACGTGTCGACGGGCGTCATCACCGCGAAGATCGGCAAGTCGGGCGCCACCCTCATCAAATCCGTCACCCGTGGCTCCACCGAGATCGCCAAGAACGGCCGGCTGGTCCTGATCCGGCAGCCCGAGATCGAGGACGAGGACCAGGGCACCGTCAAGACCGAGCGCTTCGAGGGCGCCATCGACGGCGTCACCGTCGAGCAGAGCGGCCCGGTCCGCGCGGTCGTCCGCATCGACGGCAAGCACCGTAAGGGCAGCCGCAGTTGGCTCCCCTTCTCCATCCGCCTGTACTTCTACGCGGGCGCCGACTCCTTCCGCATGGTGCACACCATCACCTACGACGGCAAGCAGGAGCCCGGCAAGGCGAGCGGCGACTTCATCCGGGGGCTGGGCGTCCGCTTCACCGTCCCGATGCGCGACGAGTCCTACGACCGCCACATCCGTATCGGCGGCGAGGGCACCGGTCTGCTGCGCGAGGCGGTCAAGGGCATCACGGGTCTGCGCCGTGACCCCGGCGCGGCGGTGCAGGCGGCCCAGTACGCCGGCCAGAAGCTTCCCGACCCCGCCACCTGGGACCAGCGGGTCACCACCCGCCTCCAGTACATCCCCGAGTGGGGCGACTACACCCTCTCCCAGCTGTCGGCGGACGGCTTCGCACTGCGCAAGCGCACCAAGAAGGGCTACGGCTGGATCGGCGCCGGCGGCGGCAAGCGGGCCTCCGGCTTCGGATACGTCGGCGGGACGAGCGGCGGCTTCTCGTTCGGCCTCCGGGACTTCTGGGAGAAGCACCCCGCCCAGCTCGACATCCGCGACGCGCACACCGACGAGGCCGAGGTCACCCTCTGGCTCTGGTCACCCGAGGCGCAGCCCATGGACCTGCGCTTCTACCACGACGGCATGGGCCAGGACACCTTCCCCGAACAGCTCGAGGGCCTCAACATCACCTACGAGGACTACGAGCCCGGCTTCGGCACCCCCTACGGCATCGCCCGTACCTCCGAACTCCTCTTCTGGGCCAACGAGTCGACGCCCGCCCCGGAGAAACTCGCCGAACAGGTCGAGGCCGTACGGGTGCTGCCCCAGCTCGCCGCCCCGCCCAAGCAGCTCATCAAGGCCAAGGTGTTCGGCCCGGGCCTGTACGCCGAGCCGGACCGCTCCACTCCCGCCAAGGCGAAGATCGAGGACCACCTCGACTTCCTCTTCACCTACTACAAGGACCAGGTGGAGCAGCGCCGTTGGTACGGCTTCTGGGACTACGGCGACATCATGCACACCTACGACACCGTCAGGCACCAGTGGCGGTACGACATCGGCGGCTACGCCTGGGACAACTCCGAGCTCTCACCGGACCTCTGGCTCTGGTTCGCCTATCTGCGCAGCGGCCGCGCGGACATCTTCCGCTTCGCCGAGGCGATGACCCGGCACACCGGCGAGGTCGACGTCTACCACCTCGGCCAGTGGGCGGGCCTGGGCACCCGGCACGGTGTGCAGCACTACGCCGACAGTGCCAAGCAGCAGCGCATCGCCAACACCACCTACCGCCGCTACTACTACTTCCTCACCGCGGACGAACGGGTCGGCGACCTCATGCACGCCAACGTCGACTCCGACGAGACGTTCCTCGCCCTGGACCCGCTGCGCAAGATCCGCACCGAGCCGTACACCCCCGACCGGCACGCCCTGTCGATCGGCTTCGGCACCGACTGGAGCGGTCTGGTGTCGGCGTGGCTGACCGAGTGGGAACGCAAGGGCCCGAAGTGGGAGAAGGCGAAGGCCCGCGTCCTGTCCACCATGGAGACCATCGGCGCCCAGCCCAACGGCTTCGTGCAGGGCAGCGGCCTGTACGACCTCGACACCGGCAGGTTCGCGGTGGCCACGGCCCCGGTCGTCGGCGTCTCGCACCTGTCCGCGGTCTTCGGCCTCAACGAACTGTGCGCCGAACTCATCCACCTGGTCGACATCCCGAAGTTCAAGGAGGCGTACCTCGACTACTGCCGCTACTTCAACGCCACCAAGGCGGAACAGGCGGCGCGCTACGGCAGCAACTTCGGCACCCTGCTGCTCTTCCAGGGCCACTCGCGCCTCGACGCGTACGCCGCCGTCCAGACCGGGGACGAGGTGCTCGCCAAGCGGGCGTGGACGAAGTTCTACAGCTCCGACGGCTACATGGAGTCCTCGCCGTGGAAGACGGAGCCGCTGAGCGGCCCCGCCTCCCTGGTCGCGGGCGGCGAGGCCGCCTGGGTGTCCACCAACGACACCGCCCTCTACGGCCTCGCCGCCATCGAGAACCTGGCGCTGCTCGGCGACAGGATGCCGTGACCGGCGGCTAGTTCATCCGCCCCAGGACCTCCCGCACCCGCCGGACATCGCGCAGCCGCTGCTCGTACGTCGCACCGAGTGCGAGCAGCAGCAGCCCGGCGAGGGCGGGAGGCACCCAGCGGGGGAGCGCGTCGGTCACCTGGACCAGGTACGGGGCGAGTTCGTGCAGCGTGACCAGGGCGAGCACCGAGCCGCCCAGCACGAGCGGGGCCCGCAGCCGGTGCCGGGCGCCCAGCAGGGTGAGCAGCAGCCCGGCCGCGCCCAGCAGCAGCGGACGCGTCCACTCGACGTCGCTCCAGGCCGTGGCGAGGCTCGGCAGGAGCGTCACGGTGAGACCGGGACCGTACGCCGTCCAGGACGACGAGGCCGGGTCCCGGCGCCGGCGCAGGGCTCCGACGAGCAGCGCCGGGACCGTGACCGGCAGCGTGTAGGCCTCCGGGAGTTCCACCTGCCAGGCCGCCAGCCGGACCCACGAGGCCAGCACGAAGAGGGCGACGGCCGCGTAGCCGACGTCACGGCGGTCCGGACGTACGGCCGTTCCGGCCGCGATCACCCCGCACAGGGACAGCACCAGGGCCAGCAGCGGCGGGTCGGCCACCGCGAGAGCGATGGCGACGAACCCTGCGACGGCCCCCGTCACCTCGACCGTCACCGTCGTCACGGGGTCGTCCAGCCGCGCCGCGAGCAGGGCCGCTGCCACCGGGACGACGAGCACCAGCAGCGCGACGATCTCCGGCCGCCAGCCGGCGGACGCGCCCACCGCGCAGGCCAGGGCCGTGGCCCAGCCCAGGGCGGCCGCCGCGGACACGGGCGCCTGCCGACCGCGCCACGCGGCCACCGCGAACACCACGGTCAGCGACGCGAGAACCCCGAGGGTCGCCGGCTCGGTGGCCAGCGACAGGAAGGCGAGACCGAGGGAGGTGAGCAGGGCGAGCCCGGTGGCCGTCCGCGCAGCCGCCCCCCGAAGCGCCGGCGCCAGGAGCGCCGGCACGGTGAGCCCCTGGATCAACAGGCCGACGAGGTAGGGAAGCTCCAGCGCCGTGGGTGTGACGAGCACCGCGGCCCAGGTCAGCGTCAGCGCGGCGGTCAGCGCCTGCGGGCGCCGCTCCGCGCCGCGGACAGCCGTGGCCAGGACCGCGGCGACCGCGAGGAGGACCAGCGGCACCGTGACGGCGTACGGCGGCCAGAAGGCGTCGGCCGTCACCGCGGCACGCGAGTCGGCCGGGGCCCCGGCCCAGATGTGCCGCAGCCACGCCACCGGTCCCAGCAGCGTGACGCCCACGGCGGGCACCGCCCACAGCACCGCACCCGCCTGGACGACACCGGACGCCAGGACGACACCCCGGCGCACCGCCGCCGGGCCCCGCGCGGCGGCCAACAGTGCGATTCCGCAGGCCAGACAGGCCGGCACCACCCAGTCACCGGGTACCGACACCCGCAGGACACCGACCGGGCCGGCCACCGCGCACAGGGCGGCGGTCGTCGCCATCCCCGTCGCGAGCCCCGGCCGCGGCGCGAACCGGGCCACCCCCAGGGCGATCACCGCCGCCAGGAGGAGGAGCGCCGCCGCACGGGCGGCGGCGCTCGGACCGGCCGCTCCCAGGGAGAGCAGACCGGCCGCCAGGACCCCCCAGCCGCCCGTGCCGAACCCGCACACCAGGGCGACGACACGCACCGGCCGCTCGGACACCCGCAGCGCGACCACCGCGTCGAACGCCGTCGTCAGCAGCACCGCGGCCGTGACCGTGAGCGGGCCGCCGCCGAGCGCGATCGTCCAGAGGACCAGGGGGAGTTGGGCGACCGCCAGGGCGGCGGGGTGCGGCAGCCGCAGCGTGGCCGAGCCCGGCAGCCCGGCGAGCGCCGTGCCGTACGCCGCCCACAGCGCCGCCAGCGCCGTCGAAGCCGCCGCCGCGTACGTCGTACCGTCCGCCGCCGTGAACACGACCTCGTGCAGGGCGTAGGCGTCCAGCACGGTCAGCGCGAGGCCGAGGCCGGCCACCGACTCGGCGGTCGAACGCAGCCCCCGCCGCAGCAGCGCCACGGGCGCGCCGAGCACCGCCAGCGTGACCGCGCCCAGCACCAGGGAGCGGCCGGCGATCCCCAGATGCCCCCAGCTGACCAGCGTGAACACCATCGCCGCGATGGTGAGCAGGATCCCGCCGAGCAGGAGGAGGACGTTCTGCACACCCGGGGCGGTGGCCTCGGGGCGGGCGGAAGGGCCGGGTTGCGCCTGCCGGCTGGGCCACACCGGCGGGGCCGGCTGTACCGCCTGCTGAAGCATCGTGATCAGCCAGGCGCGGCGGGCCAGCAACTGGGCCCGGCGGGCGTCCAGTTGCCGGAGCTCGCTGTCGAGGAAGCGCAGCTCCTCGGCCGGGGGCGGAAAATACGTCATGTGCCGCAGTGTGGTCCGGGTCACGCCCGACGGCATGAGCGCACGTACTCAGAACGTACTCAATTGGCGTCGGCCCGGCCCCCGTGCGGGCACACTCGGCCCATGGACTGGACCCGTTACCGCTTCCGCAGCCTGTGGGCCCTGCCCGCGCCGCCCGCCCGCGTGTACGACGCGCTGGAGCGGGCCGAGGACTACCCGCGCTGGTGGCGCCAGGTGCGCGAGGTGAACCAGGTCGACGCCGCGACCGGCGTGATCCGCGTCCGCTCCCTCCTCCCGTACGACCTGACCTTCACCGCGCGCGAGGTGCGGCGCGACGCGGCGGCCGGGGTGCTGGAGATCGCGATGACCGGCGACATCGACGGCTGGGCGCGCTGGACGGTCACCGCCGCCGGCTCCGGCACCCTCGCCCGCTACGAGCAGGTGGTGCAGGTCAACAAGCCGCTGCTGCGGCGGTTCGCCGTCCCCGGCCGGCCGGTGTTCCGACTCAACCACCGGCTGATGATGCGGGCCGGACGGCGCGGCCTGGCCGCGTACCTCGAAGCGGTTTGAAGGAAGCCCGCGAAGACCTGTATTGTTCGGTGCGTTCCCGGGCGATTAGCTCAGTGGGAGAGCGCTTCGTTCACACCGAAGAGGTCACTGGTTCGAACCCAGTATCGCCCACCGGGAAAGGCCGGTCCGCATCACGCGGACCGGCTTTTTGTGTCGGCGCCCCGGCCTAGGCCGCCGCCGGCAGCTCCGGGCGCAGCGGCCAGGAGGTGTCCACCGTCTCCGGTGTGCCGCTGCGCGCGAACCACGCCTGGAGCCCGCGCGCCTGCGCCGCGTGCCAGGTCGTCTGGAGCGCGTGCAGCTCGGCGGGGGACAGGCGTTCCAGCCGGGCCGCGAACCGTCGGCCCAGCGCCCGGACGACCTCCAGGGCGGCCAGCGCGTCCGCCGCCGCGTCGTGCGCGTCGGCCAGCGTGACGCCGTAGTGCGCGCACAGGTCGGTGAGTGTGCGCCGACCCTTGCGGTAGCGGTCCAGGTGCTTGTCGAGGACCCGTGGGTCCAGCACCCGCAGCGGCGTCGCGTCCACCCAGTGGCCCAGCGCGGAGGCGCGGTGCCTGCGCAGCTCACGGTCGAGCAGCGTCAGGTCGAACGGCGCGTTCATCACCACCAACGGACGTCCCGCGGCGGCCTGTTCGGCGAGCAGCCCGGCTATCTCGAACATCACCGGCGACGGCCAGCGGCCGTTGCGCTGGAGGTGGTCGTCCGTCAGTCCGTGCACTTCCGTCGCCCCGGCCGGCACCGGCACACCCGGGTTCACCAGCCAGCGGCTCACCCTCGGCCGGGCCCCCGGCGCATCCTGGACGACGAGGGCGGCCGACACGATCCGGTCGGTCTCCACGTCGACGCCCGTCGTCTCCGTGTCAAAGGCGGCCAGAGGCCCCTCGTACCAGTACGTCATACCCACACAACCCCTCGTTCACCCACGGCAGCTGACGCCCCGTCTTCTGCCTGTTTGGTGATACCCGGGCTGTTTGCGACGTACGCCGGAAGGACACAACACGAGTACGGGTCCTCGCAGTTCAGCGACCCGTCACGGGGACCGGCTTTGCTTGGAAGGCTGTTGGCCATGGCGATAGCGCAGCCCGAGCGGGGCGGGCTGCTGCCCGAACGCGAAGGGCTTCATCGCGGCACGCTCGCCACCACCGCCTGCATGGAGACACTCCAGGTGGGCTATCTGCACGCCGTCGCGGCGGCAGCGGGATGCTCGCTGTCCCAGCCGTTCCCGGACAACGGCATCGACTGGCACGTCAGCCACAGCGCACCCGGGCACACCGTCGACGACGAGGTCACCATCAAGGTGCAGCTCAAGGCGACCTACCAGATCCGGCCCAACCCGCCCGGCCGCTTCTTCTCCTTCACGCTCGACAACGACCATCTGCGCAAACTCGCCCGCACCCCGGTGTCGGTGCACAAGATCCTCGTCGTGATGCTCGTCCCGCGGTCCCAGGACCAGTGGCTGCGCGCCGGCCACGACTGCCTCGAACTGCGGCACTGCTGCTACTGGGTCAATCTCGCCGGCCACCCGATCACCGGCCGGACCCGGACCACCGTGCGGATACCGACCACACGCATCTTCGACGACCGGGCGCTGTGCGAGATCATGACGCGGGCCGGGACGGGAGGCAGACCATGACCCACCGCCCCCTCGACGAGCCACTGCGGGCCGTACGGCCGCACCCCGAGGCCCACTGGGACCAGGCGCCCGAGCCCGGGGAGGTCGACCCGGCCGTCCTCGGCGCCCTGCTGCGCCGGCACGGCTGGCAGCGGCGCGGCGGTGCCGTGGGCCGCTACGGCCGCTGGACCCCGCCCGGGCCGGGCGGCGGCGGGACCAGCCTGCTCGTGCCGGAGAGCCGGGCCTTCCCCGACAGCGACGACCTGCTCGGCGAGGCGCTGCTCGCGCTGGCCCGCAGCGGCATGCCCTCCGCGCGCGAGGTGCTCGTCGGGCTCGCCGTCCCGAGCGACGAGATCCGCTGGTGGCGGGACACACCGGCCGGGCCCGCCGGGGCCGCGTCCTGGCCCGTCGAGGAACAGCTGCGCGCCGCCGCCCGCCAGATGCTGCTGGCCGGCGCGCTCGCCACACGCGCGCGTGCCGGGTACCACGGTGCCCGGCACCGCCGCGCGGCCTTCGCGACGCTGGAGAGCGTCCTCGTCGGCTCCGCGGCCGGTGGCCGCCTTCTGACGGCCTTCGTGCCCGTCGTGGGCGCCCGCCCCCTGTCCGTCCGCCTCCACCAGGCCCTGTACGCGGTCCGTGAGGCCATCGACTACCAGCGGGCCACCGGGGGCATGGACGCCTTCGACGGCGCCGTGGAGGCCGGCGCCAGCCGCGAGCTCACCGAGGCGCTGATCACCCTCGTCCGGGGCACCGAGGGCGCCCGGATCGCCGTCGAGTGGGCGCCGACCGCCGGGGTCCCCGAGGCGTGCGCCGCGGGCGGTGAACCGGTCGAGTTCTCGCCCGGCGACCTGTCCGTACTGCGCGAGGCGGGCGCCCGCTATCTCCGCGCGGAGCCCTCCGTGCCCGTGCGGATCACCGGCGCGGTCGTCCGGATGCGCAGGTCGGGGCCGCGCGGCGACGGCAGCGTACGGCTGCGGGTGCTGGCCGGCGCCGACATCCCGCACGTCCGGCTCACCCTCGACGAGGAGGACTACCGCATCGCCGGGCAGGCCCACCTGGTCGGACTGCCGGTACGGGTGCAGGGCCGGCTGGAGAGCAGGGGCGGCTTCCGCAGGGTCACCGGCGCCTGCGGGGTGGTACCCGTGCAGGTCGACGAGGCCGAGCGGGACCGGCTGATGAAATCGATGCAGGGGGACACAGGGGGTGCGGACTACTTCGAGGAAGCCTGCGAAGAGGAACAGCCGGGGGACTGATTTCGCGGTCGGCGGGTGCGGGTCGGTACGATCGCCTCTTGCGCGCGCCCAGGGTATGGCGCCGCACCCACCTTCAGTCAGGAGATACCGGTGTCGGACGTCCGTGTGATCATCCAACGCGATTCGGAGCGGGAAGAGCGCACGGTGACGACGGGCACCACGGCCGCCGACCTCTTCGCCGGCGAGCGCTCGATCATCGCCGCGCGTGTGGCCGGCGAGCTCAGGGACCTGTCGTACGTGCTCGCCGACGGCGAGGAGGTCGAGGCCGTCGAGATCTCCTCGACCGACGGTCTGAACATCCTGCGCCACTCCACCGCGCACGTCATGGCCCAGGCCGTGCAGGAGCTCTTCCCCGAGGCCAAGCTGGGCATCGGCCCGCCGGTCAGGGACGGCTTCTACTACGACTTCGACGTCGAGAAGCCGTTCACGCCCGAGGATCTCAAGGCCATCGAGAAGAAGATGCAGGAGATCCAGAAGCGGGGGCAGAGGTTCGCCCGCCGCGTGGTCACCGACGAGGCCGCCCGCGAGGAGCTCGCCGACGAGCCCTACAAGCTGGAGCTCATCGGCATCAAGGGCTCGGCCTCCACCGACGACGGCGCGGACGTCGAGGTCGGCGCCGGCGAGCTGACGATCTACGACAACCTGGACGCCAAGACCGGTGACCTGTGCTGGAAGGACCTCTGCCGCGGTCCCCACCTGCCCACCACCCGCAACATCCCGGCGTTCAAGCTGATGCGCAACGCGGCCGCCTACTGGCGCGGCAGCGAGAAGAACCCCATGCTCCAGCGCATCTACGGCACCGCCTGGCCCTCCAAGGAGGAGCTCAAGGCCCACCTCGACTTCCTCGCCGAGGCCGAGAAGCGCGACCACCGCAAGCTGGGCAGCGAGCTGGACCTCTTCTCCGTCCCGGAGCAGATCGGTTCCGGCCTCGCCGTCTTCCACCCCAAGGGCGGCGTCATCCGCCGGGTCATGGAGGACTACTCGCGCCGCCGCCACGAGGAGGAGGGCTACGAGTTCGTCTACACCCCGCACGCGACGAAGGGGAAGCTCTTCGAGACCTCGGGCCACCTGGACTGGTACGCCGACGGCATGTACCCGCCCATGCAGCTCGACGAGGGCGTGGACTACTACCTCAAGCCCATGAACTGCCCGATGCACAACCTGATCTTCGACGCGCGCGGGCGCTCCTACCGTGAGCTGCCGCTGCGCCTCTTCGAGTTCGGGACCGTGTACCGGTACGAGAAGTCGGGCGTGGTGCACGGCCTGACCCGCGCGCGCGGCTTCACCCAGGACGACGCGCACATCTACTGCACCCGCGAGCAGATGGCTGAGGAGCTCGACAAGACGCTCACCTTCGTCCTCGGCCTGCTGCGCGACTACGGCCTGACCGACTTCTACCTGGAGCTGTCCACCAAGGACCCGGAGAAGTTCGTCGGCTCCGACGAGGTCTGGGAGGAGGCGACCGAGACGCTGCGCCAGGTCGCCGAGAAGCAGGGCCTGCCGCTCGTGCCCGACCCGGGTGGCGCCGCCTTCTACGGCCCCAAGATCTCCGTCCAGACGAAGGACGCCATCGGCCGCACCTGGCAGATGTCGACCGTCCAGCTCGACTTCAACCTGCCGGAGCGCTTCGACCTCGAGTACACCGGCCCCGACGGCTCGAAGCAGCGCCCGGTGATGATCCACCGTGCCCTCTTCGGTTCGATCGAGCGGTTCTTCGCGGTGCTCCTGGAGCACTACGCGGGCGCCTTCCCGGCGTGGCTGGCCCCCGTCCAGGCGATCGGCATCCCGATCGGCGACGGGCACGTGGAGTACCTGGAGAAGTTCGCCGCGGCCGCGAAGAAGCGGGGCCTGCGGGTGGAGGTGGACTCCTCCTCCGACCGGATGCAGAAGAAGATCCGCAACGCCCAGAAGCAGAAGGTGCCCTTCATGGTCATCGCGGGCGACGAGGACATGTCGGCGGGCTCGGTCTCCTTCCGCTACCGCGACGGCTCGCAGGAGAACGGCATCCCGTTCGACGAGGCCATCGCCAAGATCGCGAAGGTCGTCGAGGAGCGGGCGCAGGTCTGACCCTGTCGTGCGCGGGCCCCCGGGGAGTTCATCTCTCCGGGGGCCCTTCGCCGTGCCGGGTGTCCTGGGTGTCCTGGGTGTCGCCCTCCTGCGAGAACACCTGGATCAGCCACGACGAGAACGACCCGGTCACCGCACCCAGCAGCGCCAGCCCGCACGCCATCATGCCGACCGCGATCAGCCGGCCTCCCGTGGTGACCGGGGTGACATCGCCGTAGCCGACCGTGGTGAGCGTCTCGCAGGTCCACCAGAGGGCGTCGCCGAAGGTCTTCATGTTCGCGCCCGGCGCCCCGCGTTCCTGGTCGTAGACCGCGAGCGCGCCGGCGAAGCCGAGTAGTCCCGTGGACAGCCCGGCGTAGGTGATCACGCGCGCGTGCAGCGAGAACCGGGGCTCCCCGTGCCGGCGCTGCACGGCCTCGTAGAGCTTGACGATCCGCAGCGGGCGCAGCAGGGGGAGCAGGACGACCAGTCCGTCCAGCCAGTGGGTGCGCACGAAGCGCAGCCGCTCTCCGCTGAGCCGCCAGCGCACCGCGTAGTCCACGCCGAACATCGCCCACGCGATCAGCATCACGGCGAAGGAGAGGTCCCGCCAGCCGTCCGTGATGTGCTGGGCGAGGACGTGGATGGCGTACCCGATGAGGAAGGCCAGGGAGGCCAGCGCGAGGGGGACCTCGGTGCTCTGCTCCCAGCGGGCCAGACGGCTGTCTTCGTCCATCGGCCAAGCTTGGCCCGCGAGGCTTTTCCCGCAGCCCCGCCGACACGCCGCGAATGGGCGAAGCAATATGCTGCCTTGCATGACGAGTGAGCCGGAACAGCAGATCGGAGTGGGCACGCAGGACGCGTTCCAGCGTCTGTGGACGCCCCACCGGATGGCCTACATCCAGGGTGAGAACAAGCCGACCGGTCCGGGTGCCGACGACGGCTGTCCCTTCTGCTCGATCCCGGCCAAATCCGATGAGGACGGGCTGGTCGTCCGACGTGGTGAGCACGTGTACGCGGTGCTGAACCTGTACCCCTACAACGGCGGCCACCTGATGACCGTCCCCTACCGGCATGTCGCCGACTACACCGATCTCACGGTGCCGGAGACCGCCGAGCTCGCGGAGCTGACGAAGCAGGCGATGACGGCTCTGCGCCACGCGTCCGGCGCGCACGGCTTCAACATCGGCATGAACCAGGGAACCGTCGCGGGCGCCGGCATCGCCGCCCACCTGCACCAGCACATCGTGCCCCGCTGGGGCGGGGACACGAACTTCATGCCGGTCGTGGGCCACACACGCGTACTCCCGCAACTCCTGGCAGACACGAGAAAAATGCTGGCAGAGGCCTGGCCGACACCGGCCTAGATCCTCGGCGGTGACTTCCGGGCCGACAGGGAACAGGGAACTGTCCGGCCCGGCTCGGTCATCCCAGCCCGTCCGGCGGCTGTCCGGCCCGGCCAGGTCATTCCAGCCCGTCCGGCGTTTGAGGACGAGGCCGTCCAGGCCGAAAGCGGGGGTCTGGGGGCGCAGCCCCCAGGGACCAGGGACCGGCACCCCAGGACACCCGCACGATTCCGGCCGACCGCCGGAGGCCTACGCGTCGTAGCTGTCGGCCTTACGCGGTGACACGTCCTGGACCGCACCGCTGAGAGCCGACGAGCGCGAGCTGAACTTGTCGATGTCCACGTCGTGTTCCTTGAGCACCTTGATCGCGGAGGTGTGCACCACGCGCAGCACCGGCGTGGCCGCGCGCAGCGCGTCGTCGGCCATGAAGCGGTGCCGCCAGGGCTGGTCGGCCCAGGCGTGCCGCAGACCGAAGGGCTCGGGCAGGCCGATCGAACCGCCGAGCCACTTCAGCAGCGGCGGATACCAGCTGATCGTCGCCCGCGCGGCCAGCCGGACCACCTCGTCTGCGGTGACCAGCGGGAGCTTGACCGTGCGCGTCTCCCAGAACCGGACGCTCTTGGCGACCTCCTTGGTGGGGGCCTCGGACTTCGTGGTGAACAGGCCGTTCACGGGGCCCAGGGCGTGGCCGGTGACCTCGATGCGCAGCGTCTCGTGCAGCACGGTCACCGTGATCAGCATGGTGATGATCAACTGGCCGTCCCAGAGGGGCCACTGCACGCCCAGGTAGTGCCGGTCGCCGCCGCCGAACTGCTGGTTGTTGCAGATGTCCTCTATGGCCCTCGGCTTGACCTGGTACGCCTCGACGTCGGTGCCCTCCGGCCGGGCGACCGCCTTGGCGTTCTCACCGACCGGGGTGACGATCCAGTGCCGGACCGAGGGCGGCGGGAAGCCGCCGGTCTTCAGGCTCTGTCGGGGCAGCAGCTTCAGCTGGTCGTGGATGGCCCGCACGACCGTCCAGCTGCGGAACTCGTGGACGCCCTTCACGGGGTCGAGCGGTGTCAGCTCCTCGGCGAGGTGCCAGGCGCCCCAGCGCGTGCCCATGCCGAGTATGCCCTTGGGGCCGGCGTAGAAGACCGAGTTGGACTGCTGTTCGGCGCTGAGCCGGGCCAGGGACTGGCGCAGCTGCTCGGCCGCCGTCTGGTTCGGGCTGGTCGGCACGGCCTCGGGGACCTTGGCGCCGACGCTGCTGCCGGCCAGCAGGCCGTCCCAGCGCTGGCGCAGGTCCGTCGCGGTGCTCTCGCAGATCCGCTTGGCCAGGAACCAGCCGGCCACGGGTGCCACGACGCACCCGCGCGCGTACCAGCCCACGAGACCGCCGAACGGCATCTTGACCAGGAAGAGCACGGCGAGGGCGCCCACCGCGACGAGCAGACCGGTGCCGACGCCGGAGACCCGCTTGTTGTCCAGCTTCCCCATGGTCGCCCGCAGTTGGAAGACCAGCAGCCACACCAGCAGCCCGGGCAGGAAGAGCACACCGCACAGCAGCATCACGCCGGTCAGCTTCTGGTCGCGCTCGCGCCGGATGCGGTTGGCCGCGAGGCAGTGCTCGACGACGGCCTGCGGCTCACTGCCGAAGGACTGGATGAGCGGCTTGCGGCCGACCCCCAGCATGCGGTCGATCACCGCCTGGGAGAACGCCTCGCCGAGGTTGGGCCGGAAGATCTTGGCCCAGCTGCGGCCGGGATTGACCGCCGTCTGGTGCCACTCGTTGTCGGCCTTCTTGATGTCCTCGACCGGGTTGTCCCGGTAGGCCGCCGAGGCCAGGGCGAAGGTCGGTGTCTGCCCGCCGTCCCCCGTCTGCGGCACCTGTGGTCCGAAGATGTCCGCGTAACCGCTGTCAACGGTCATTCCCGCCCCCGATCGCCGCCGCTCCCGCTTCTGCGGCTTTCCCGACTTCCGTACTTCGCACACCTGTTGATCAGGTCATCAGCGTATCCGCAGGCGGCGACATCCGTCGGCGGACGGCCGAAGCCGCCCGCCGAATCGGAGGGAAACGTTCCACTACGGTGCCCCGCCGGCCACTTGAGGGCCGGCGGGCATCAACCGTCAGCCGCTCTGCGCCTGTTGGCGGACCTTCTCGGCGACCTGTGCCGGCATCGGCTCGTGCCGGGCGTACGCCCGCTGGAAACGCGCCGTGCCGTGGGAGAGGGAGCGCAGGTCGACCGCGTACCGGCCGATCTCGATCTCGGGCACCTCGGCCCTGACGAGGGTGCGCCCGCCGCCGGTCTGCTCGGTGCCCAGCACCCGCCCGCGCCGCCCCGACAGATCGCTCATCACGGAGCCCACGTACGCGTCGCCGACCAGGACGGTCACCTCGGCCACCGGCTCCAGCAGATGGATCCGCGCCTCGGCCGCCGCCTCCCGCAGCGCCAGCGCGCCGGCCGTCTGGAAGGCGGCGTCGGAGGAGTCCACCGAGTGCGCCTTGCCGTCGAGCAGGGTGATCCGGATGTCGACCAGTGGATGCCCGGCCTCCACCCCCTTGGCCGCCTGTGCCCGTACGCCCTTCTCGACGGACGGGATGAACTGCCGGGGCACCGCGCCGCCGACGACCTTGTCCACGAACTCGATGCCCGTGCCGCCCGGCAGCGGTTCCACCTCGATCTCGCAGATGGCGTACTGGCCGTGTCCGCCGGACTGTTTGACGTGCCGTCCGCGCCCGCCGGACTTCGCGGCGAACGTCTCCCGGAGGGGGACCTTGTGCGGGACGACGTCGACCTGGACCCCGTAGCGGGAGCGCAGCCGCTCCAGGGCCACGTCCGAGTGAGCCTCGCCCAGGCACCACAGGACCACCTGGTGGGTCTGCTGGTTCTGTTCCAGGCGCATCGTCGGGTCCTCGGCGACCAGCCGGCCGAGGCCCTGCGAGAGCTTGTCCTCGTCGGCCTTGCTGTGTGCCTGGATGGCGAGGGGCAGCAGCGGGTCGGGCATCTGCCAGGGCTCCATGAGGAGCGGGTCGCCCTTGGCGGACAGGGTGTCGCCGGTCTCCGCGCGGCCGAGTTTCGCCACACACGCGAGGTCGCCCGCGATGCAGTGCGTCAGGTTCCGCTGCTGTTTGCCGAACGGCGCGGACAGGGCGCCGATGCGTTCGTCGACGTCGTGGTCCTCGTGGCCGCGGTCGGCGAGCCCGTGCCCCGAGACATGGACGGTCTCGTCGGGGTGCAGGGTGCCGGAGAAGACCCGGACCAGCGAGACACGGCCCACGTAGGGGTCGGACGAGGTCTTCACGACCTCCGCGACCAGAGGTCCGTCCGGATCGCACGCGGTCAGCTCGCGGGGCTCGCCGTCGATCGTCGTCACGCGGGGCGCCGGGCGTTCCAGGGGCGTCGGGAAGCCCCTGGTGACCAGTTCCAGCAGCTCCACCGTGCCGAGGCCCTGCCGGGCGCCCTCGGCGGCGGGGGCGGCCGCGAGGACGGGGAAGAACGTGCCGCGCGCGACGGCCCGCTCCAGGTCCTCGATCAGCGTCTTGACGTCGATCTGCTCGCCGCCGAGATAGCGGTCCATGAGGGTCTCGTCCTCGCTCTCGGCGATGATCCCCTCGATCAGCCGGTTGCGGGCCGTCTCGATGTCCGGCAGCTGGTCCTCGCCCGGCTCGGACTCCTTGCGTTCGCCGGTGGAGTAGTCGAACAGCTTCCGGGACAGCAGCCCGGTCAGTCCGGTCACGGGCGCGTGCCCGTCGGGCCCCTCGGGCCCGTGCAACGGCAGGTAGAGCGGCAGGACCGCGTCCGGGTCGTCGCCGCCGAAGGCCTCCGCGCAGATCCGCGTCATCTCCTCGAAGTCCGCGCGGGCGGCCTCCAGGTGGGTGACGACGATCGCGCGGGGCATGCCGACGGCCGCGCACTCCTCCCACACCATCCGGGTCGAGCCGTCCACGCCGTCCGACGCCGAGACGACGAAGAGGGCCGCGTCCGCGGCGCGCAGACCGGCCCTGAGTTCTCCGACGAAGTCGGCGTATCCGGGGGTGTCGAGGACGTTGACCTTGATGCCGTCCCATTCCACGGGCACCAGGGAGAGCTGTACCGAGCGCTGCTGCCGGTGCTCGATCTCGTCGTAGTCGGAGACGGTGCCGCCGTCCTCCACGCGGCCCGCCCGGTTCACCGCTCCCGCCGTCAGCGCGAGAGCCTCCACCAATGTCGTCTTGCCCGATCCGCAGTGGCCGACCAGCACCACATTCCGTACGGACGCGGGGTGGTCGGCCGCTGTAGCCCTGCCGGCGGCTCCGGGACGTGCATTCGCCTTGTCGCCCATTTTCCTTGCCTCCCGAACACGGTGAGGTCACTGGGGGCGCGGGCACGGCGGCCCCGCGTGCGATGGCGGCTCCGGCGACGCCCGCGGTCCTTCGAGCTTTCCACTCCCGTCACGGCGCGTCCATACGGCGGACGCGACGCGGCCGTGACCCGGATGCCGTCGGGCCGGGACACGGGGGTCCGGGTGCCCGACCGTCGCACACACGCGCGCGTGGCTACGATGGGCCAGCCGGCGGCCAGCAGGGGCCGCGCGGCGACACCGACCCTCGGGAAGGCCATGCTGAACAAGTACGCGCGTGCATTCTTCACGCGTGTCCTCACACCGTTCGCCGCGTTTCTCATCCGCCGGGGTGTGAGCCCCGACACGGTCACGCTCCTCGGTACGGCCGGCGTGATCGCGGGCGCGCTGGTCTTCTACCCCAGGGGAGAGTTCTTCTGGGGCACGATCGTGATCACGCTCTTCGTCTTCTCCGACCTGGTCGACGGCAACATGGCCCGCCAGCTCGGCCGGACCAGCCGCTGGGGCGCCTTCCTGGACTCCACGCTCGACCGGGTCGCCGACGGCGCGATCTTCGGCGGCTTCGCGCTCTGGTACGCGGGCAACGGCGACGACAACGTCCTGTGCGCCGTCTCGATCTTCTGCCTGACCAGCGGCCAGGTGGTGTCGTACACGAAGGCCCGGGGCGAGTCGATCGGTCTGCCGGTCGCCGTCAACGGGCTCGTGGAGCGCGCCGAGCGCCTGGTGATCTCCCTGGTCGCGGCCGGCCTGGCGGGTCTGCACACGTTCGGCGTGCCCGGCATCCAGGTGCTGCTGCCGATCGCGCTGTGGATCGTCGCCGTCGGCAGCCTCGTCACGCTGATCCAGCGGGTCGTCACGGTCCGGCGCGAGTCGGCCGAGGCGGAGGCCGCCGCGGGCCAGGAGACACCTGAGTCCCAGGGACACGAGGCGCAGGGGAGCGAGGCCGCGAAGTGAGCGCCCAGGAGCGCCTGGCCGACGCGCTGTACGGCCTCGGCTGGAGCACCGTCAAGAAGCTCCCCGAGCCCGTCGCCGTACGGCTCGGCCGCACCGTCGCCGACCTCGCCTGGAAGCGGCGCGGCAAGGGAGTGCGACGGCTGGAGAGCAACTACGCGCGCGTGGTGCCGGGCGCGAGCCCCGAGCGCCTGGCCGAGCTCTCACGCGCGGGGATGCGCTCCTATCTGCGGTACTGGATGGAGTCCTTCCGGCTGCCGGCCTGGAGCGCCGAGCGCATCAGCAACGGCTTCACCGCCAAGGACGTACACCACCTGACCGACGGGATCGCCTCCGACCGGGGCGTCATCCTGGCCCTGCCCCACATGGCCAACTGGGACCTCGCCGGCGCCTGGGTCACCACCGAGCTGCGGACGCCCTTCACCACGGTCGCCGAGCGTCTCAGGCCGGAGACGCTGTACGACCGGTTCGTCGCCTACCGGGAGGGCCTCGGCATGGAGGTGCTGCCGCACAGCGGCGGCAGCGCCTTCGGCACCCTGGCGAGGCGCCTGCGCGACGGCGGGCTGGTCTGCCTGGTCGCCGAGCGCGACCTGTCCGCCTCCGGGGTCGAGGTGGACTTCTTCGGGGACACCGCCACGATGCCCGCCGGACCCGCCCTGCTCGCCCAGCAGACCGGCGCGCTGCTGCTCCCCGTCACCCTCTGGTACGACGACACGCCCGTCATGCGGGGCCGGGTGCATCCCCCGGTCGAGGTACCCGAGTCAGGTACGCGGGCCGAGAAGACGTCTGTCATGACACAGTCGCTGGCAGACGCCTTCGCCACCGGCATCGCCGACCACCCGGAGGACTGGCACATGTTGCAGCGGTTGTGGCTCGCGGATCTGGAACCCCGCCCGTCGGACGGGGACCTCGCGTGAGAATCGGCATCGTCTGCCCGTACTCCTGGGATGTGCCGGGCGGCGTCCAGTTCCACATCCGCGACCTCGCCGAGTACTTCATCCGGCTCGGTCACGAGGTGTCCGTCCTGGCCCCGGCCGACGACGACACCCCCCTGCCGCCGTACGTCGTCTCGGCCGGCCGAGCCGTCCCGGTGCCGTACAACGGCTCGGTGGCACGCCTCAACTTCGGTTTCCTGTCCGCCGCGCGCGTGCGCCGCTGGCTGCACGACGGCGCGTTCGACGTCGTCCACATCCACGAGCCGACCTCGCCGTCGCTCGGCCTGCTGACCTGCTGGGCGGCCTCGGGCCCGATCGTGGCCACCTTCCACACGTCCAACCCGCGCTCGCGCGCCATGATCGCCGCGTACTCCATCCTCCAGGCCGCCCTGGAGAAGATCAGCGCGCGGATCGCGGTCAGCGAGTACGCCCGGCGCACGCTGGTGGAGCACCTCGGCGGGGACGCGGTCGTCATCCCCAACGGCGTCGACGTCGACTTCTTCGCCGGGGCCGAGCCCAACCCCGAGTGGCAGGGCGACACGATCGGCTTCGTCGGGCGCATCGACGAGCCCCGCAAGGGCCTGCCCGTGCTGATGCGCGCGCTGCCGAAGATCTTCGCCGAGCGCCCGGACGCCCGGCTGCTGGTCGCCGGCCGCGGCGACGAGAAGGAGGCGGTGGAGAGCCTGCCCAAGGAGCTGCACGCGCGCGTGGAGTTCCTCGGCATGATCAGCGACGAGGACAAGGCGCGCTTCCTGCGCAGCGTCGACCTGTACGTCGCCCCCAACACCGGCGGTGAGAGCTTCGGCATCATCCTCGTCGAGGCCATGTCGGCCGGGGCACCGGTGCTCGCCTCGGACCTGGACGCCTTCGCCCAGGTCCTCGACCAGGGAGCGGCCGGCGAGCTGTTCGCCAACGAGGACGCGGACGCCCTGGCCGAGGCGGCGGTACGGCTCCTGGGCGACCCGGAGCGCAGAGGCGAGCTGCGGGAGCGGGGCAGCGCGCACGTACGGCGCTTCGACTGGTCGACCGTCGGCGCGGACATCCTGTCGGTGTACGAGACGGTGACGGCCGGCGCGGCGGCGGTGGCGGCCGACGACGACCGTGGATCGCCGGGTCTGCGGGCCCGGCTCGGACTGGCGCGGGACTGACCCCGCCCCGCCGGCGTGAAGGTCACGGGTAGCCTTGCCGCCCGTGACCGCAACCCTGATCTGGACCCTGGTCGTCCTCGTCGCGATCGGCCTGTACCTGAGCTGGACGGCGGGACGGCTGGACCGGCTGCACGCCCGCATCGACGCCGCCCGCGCGGCGCTGGACGCACAGCTGCTGCGCCGGGCGTCCGTGGCCCAGGAGCTGGCCACCTCCAAGGTGCTCGACCCCGCCGCCTCGATCGTCCTGTACGAGGCCGCGCACGCGGCGCGGCAGGCCGAGGAGGAGCAGCGGGAGGTCGCCGAGAGCGACCTCAGCCAGGCCCTGCGGGCCGTCTTCGCTGACGCGCGGCAGCTGGACGTCGTACGCGAGGCGCCCGGGGGAGACGCGGCGGCCCGTGAGCTCACCGAGGCCGCACGCCGGGTCCCCATGGCCCGCCGCTTCCACAACGACGCCGTGGGCGCGGTCCGCAGGCTGCGCCAGCACCGCAAGGTCCGCTGGTTCCGGCTGGCCGGCCACGCCCCGTTCCCGATGGCGTTCGAGATGGACGACGAACCGCCGCCCGCCCTCGCGGACCGCGCGGCCTGAGCCGAGGCTCCGCGACCCGCGACGACGTGTTCCCCGGCCCCCTGGTCCTCGACGAGTCCCGCTTCACCGAGGTGGACGAGGCATGGGTGCCGGTGCCGGTGCTGACGCCCGACGGGCCCGGGTTTACTGGTCTGGGAGAACTCCGACCAGGGAGAGCGGCGCGACCCGGATTGCCGGCCGCCGAGGTCGGTCCGTGGGGCCGGTGCGGGCCACATGATCCACCAAAAGGATCCACGGGCTTTCCATTGGCCCTTGCTGTGGACTGGTCCACTCGCGTTTCCTCGTTGCTGCCGAAGCCCCCCTTTTCCGACGAGTGAGGTCACCCCGTGTCCAGCACGATCTCCGAAAACCAGACCCCCGAGACCGGCACCGCGCGCGTGAAGCGCGGTATGGCCGAGCAGCTCAAGGGCGGCGTGATCATGGACGTGGTCAACGCCGAGCAGGCGAAGATCGCCGAGGACGCCGGCGCCGTGGCCGTCATGGCGCTGGAGCGGGTCCCGGCCGACATCCGCAAGGACGGCGGCGTGGCCCGGATGTCGGACCCCAACATGATCGAGGAGATCATCGAGGCGGTCTCCATCCCCGTGATGGCCAAGTCCCGCATCGGCCACTTCGTCGAGGCCCAGGTCCTGCAGTCGCTCGGCGTCGACTACATCGACGAGTCCGAGGTCCTCACCCCGGCCGACGAGGTCAACCACTCCGACAAGTTCGCGTTCACCACCCCCTTCGTCTGCGGCGCCACCAACCTGGGCGAGGCCCTGCGCCGTATCGCCGAGGGTGCGGCCATGATCCGCTCCAAGGGCGAGGCCGGCACCGGCAACGTCGTCGAGGCCGTCCGTCACCTGCGCCAGATCAAGAACGAGATCGCCCGGCTGCGCGGCTTCGACAACAACGAGCTGTACGCCGCCGCCAAGGACCTGCGCGCCCCGTACGAGCTGGTCAAGGAGGTCGCCGAGCTCGGCAAGCTCCCCGTCGTGCTGTTCTCCGCCGGTGGTGTCGCGACCCCGGCCGACGCCGCGCTGATGCGCCAGCTCGGCGCCGAGGGCGTCTTCGTCGGCTCCGGCATCTTCAAGTCCGGCGACCCGGCCAAGCGCGCCGCCGCCATCGTGAAGGCCACCACCTTCTACGACGACCCGAAGATCATCGCGGATGCCTCCCGCAACCTGGGCGAGGCCATGGTCGGCATCAACTGCGACACCCTGCCCGAGGCCGAGCGCTACGCCAACCGCGGCTGGTAATCACTCCCATGAGCCACGAAGCCCCCGTCATAGGTGTCCTGGCACTCCAGGGCGACGTCCGGGAGCACCTCATCGCCCTGGCCGCGGCCGACGCCGTGGCCAGGCCGGTGCGGCGCCCCGAGGAACTCGCCGAGGTCGACGGTCTCGTCATCCCCGGCGGTGAGTCGACCACCATCTCCAAGCTGGCCGTCCTCTTCGGCGTGATGGAGCCCCTCCGCGCGCGCGTGCGGGCCGGAATGCCCGTCTACGGAACCTGCGCGGGCATGATCCTGCTCGCCGACAAGATCCTCGACCCGCGCTCGGGCCAGGAGACCGTCGGCGGCATCGACATGATCGTGCGCCGTAACGCGTTCGGGCGGCAGAACGAGTCCTTCGAGGCCGCCCTCGACGTGAACGGCATCGCGGGCGATCCGGTGGAGGGCGTGTTCATCCGCGCGCCCTGGGTCGAGTCCGTCGGTGCCGAGGCCGAGGTGCTGGCCGAGCACGAGGGCCACATCGTCGCCGTCCGCCAGGGCAGCGCGCTCGCCACCTCGTTCCACCCGGAACTGACCGGTGACCACCGTGTGCACGCCCTGTTCGTCGACATGGTGCGCGCGAACCGGGCGGCGGCGTCCTTGTAGGATCTGGGGGTCCCCTCAGGCTCCGCAGGCCCGGGGAGTTCGTCCAGGTTGGGTTACGCGAAGGAGACAGGCAGATGTCCGGCCACTCTAAATGGGCTACGACGAAGCACAAGAAGGCCGTGATCGACGCCAAGCGCGGCAAGCTCTTCGCGAAGATGATCAAGAACATCGAAGTCGCGGCCCGTACCGGTGGCGCGGACGTGTCCGGCAACCCGACGCTGTTCGACGCCATCCAGAAGGCCAAGAAGAGCTCGGTCCCGAACAAGAACATCGACTCCGCGGTGAAGCGCGGCGCCGGTCTCGAGGCCGGTGGCGCCGACTACGAGACGATCATGTACGAGGGCTACGGCCCGAACGGCGTCGCGGTGCTCATCGAGTGCCTCACCGACAACCGCAACCGCGCCGCCTCCGACGTCCGCGTCGCCATGACCCGCAACGGCGGTTCCATGGCCGACCCGGGTTCGGTGTCGTACCTCTTCAACCGCAAGGGCGTCGTCATCGTCCCCAAGGGTGAGCTGGCCGAGGACGACGTCCTCGGTGCCGTGCTCGACGCGGGCGCCGAAGAGGTCAACGACCTCGGTGAGACCTTCGAGGTCCTGTCCGAGGCCACCGACCTGGTCGCGGTGCGCACCGCGCTCCAGGAGGCCGGCATCGACTACGACTCCGCCGAGGCCAACTTCGTCCCGACCATGCAGGTCGAGCTCGACGAGGACGGCGCGCGGAAGATCTTCAAGCTGATCGACGCGCTCGAGGACAGCGACGACGTGCAGAACGTCTTCGCCAACTTCGACGTCAGCGACGAGGTCATGGAGAAGGTCGACGCGTAGCGTCGCCGCGAGCTGAGCGGATCCGTCGGGCCGGTGGGACACGTCCTACCGGCCCGACGTCGTTGTCGGTGGCAGCGGATAGCCTGGCGGGCGTCAGAGATCACCGTCCACGGACCGCAGCGGCGGTCCGGCCGCGAAGAGGGGAAGGCCCGTGCGGGTATTGGGGGTGGACCCCGGACTGACGCGATGCGGCGTCGGTGTCGTCGAGGGGGTCGCGGGCCGGCCGCTCACCATGCTCGGCGTGGGTGTCGTACGCACGTCCGCGGACGCCGAGTTGGGGCAGCGCCTCGTCGGCATCGAACAGGGCATCGAGCGGTGGCTCGACGAATACCGCCCCGAATTCGTCGCCGTGGAGCGGGTGTTCAGCCAGCACAACGTCAGCACGGTCATGGGCACCGCCCAGGCCAGCGCCGTCGCCATGCTCTGCGCCGCCCGCCGCGGCATCCCCGTCGCCCTGCACACCCCGAGCGAGGTCAAGGCCGCCGTCACCGGCAGCGGACGCGCGGACAAGGCCCAGATCGGCGCGATGGTCACGCGCCTGCTGCGGCTCGACGCGCCGCCCAAGCCCGCCGACGCCGCCGACGCCCTCGCGCTCGCCATCTGCCACATCTGGCGCGGCCCCGCGCAGAACCGGCTCCAGCGGGCCGTCGCCCTGCACACGGCCACCGCACAGACGACTCCGAAAGGCCGTACGGCATGATCGCCTTCGTCAGCGGCACCGTCGCCGCCCTCGCTCCCGACACCGCCGTGGTCGAGGTGGGTGGCGTGGGCATGGCCATCCAGTGCTCGCCGAACACGCTGTCCACGCTCCGGCTCGGCCGGCCGGCCAAGCTCGCCACCTCCCTCGTCGTACGGGAGGACTCGCTGACCCTGTACGGCTTCGTGGACGACGACGAGCGCCAGGTCTTCGAGCTGCTCCAGACGGCGAGCGGGGTCGGCCCCCGGCTGGCCCAGGCCATGCTGGCGGTGCACGCCCCGGACACCCTGCGCCGCGCGGTGGCCACGGGCGACGAGAAGGCCCTCATCGCGGTGCCGGGCATCGGCAAGAAGGGCGCCCAGAAGCTGTTGCTGGAACTGAAGGACCGCCTGGGCGAGCCGCTCGGCGCCCCCGTGGTCGGCGCCCCGGTCACCAGCGGCTGGCGCGACCAGCTGCACGCCGCCCTGATCGGCCTCGGCTACGCGACCCGCGAGGCCGACGAGGCGGTCGCCGCCGTGACCCCGCAGGCCGAGGCCGCGGACGGCGCACCCCAGGTGGGCCACCTCCTGAAGGCCGCCCTTCAGACCCTGAACCGCGCCCGCTAGGAGACGTCAGTGAACTGGGACGACACGACCGAAGACACCGCCCCGGAGCGGTTGGTCGGCTCTGTCGCCGACCGTGAGGACCAGGCCGTCGAGGCCGCGCTGCGCCCCAAGGACCTGGGCGAGTTCATCGGCCAGGAGAAGGTCCGCGAACAGCTCGACCTCGTCCTGCGCGCCGCACGCGCGCGTGGCGCCACCGCCGACCATGTGCTGCTCTCCGGCGCCCCGGGCCTCGGCAAGACCACCCTCTCGATGATCATCGCCGCCGAGATGGGCGCCCCGATCCGCATCACCAGCGGCCCCGCCATCCAGCACGCGGGCGACCTCGCGGCGATCCTCTCCTCCCTCCAGGAGGGCGAGGTCCTCTTCCTCGACGAGATCCACCGCATGTCGCGGCCCGCCGAGGAGATGCTCTACATGGCGATGGAGGACTTCCGCGTCGACGTCATCGTCGGCAAGGGCCCCGGCGCCACCGCCATCCCGCTCGAGCTGCCCCCGTTCACGCTGGTCGGCGCCACCACGCGCGCGGGGCTGCTGCCGCCCCCGCTGCGCGACCGCTTCGGTTTCACGGCGCACATGGAGTTCTACGAGCCCGCCGAACTGCAGCGCGTCATCCACCGCTCCGCTGACCTCCTCGACGTGGAGATCGACACCGCCGGCGCCGCCGAGATCGCCGGCCGCTCCCGCGGAACCCCCCGGATCGCCAACCGCCTGCTGCGCCGCGTACGCGACTACGCGCAGGTCAAGGCCGACGGGAGGATCACCCGCGTGATCGCGGAGGCCGCCCTGAAGGTCTACGAGGTGGACGGCCGCGGCCTGGACCGTCTCGACCGCGGGGTCCTGGAGGCCCTGCTGAAGCTGTTCGGCGGCGGCCCGGTCGGTCTGTCCACGCTCGCCGTGGCGGTGGGGGAGGAGCGTGAGACCGTGGAGGAGGTGGCCGAGCCCTTCCTGGTGAGGGAGGGACTGCTCGCCCGCACCCCGCGAGGGCGGGTGGCGACCCCGGCCGCTTGGGCGCACCTCGGCCTCACCCCGGCTCAGGGAAGTGGACAACAGGACCTGTTCGGGGCGTGAGGCGGAGGACTGCGGCGGAGGTGTTGGCCGGGTCAGGAACCCAGGTGCCATGCTGAGCGTTGTTCCATGCGCGCGGACTCGCTTAGACTCCGCCGATGCCGCCGTTGTCGGCAGCACACAACCCCCATCCAACAGGCCGCTCCACCATCGCGGTCGTCCGAAGGAAGTCCGTCCCGTGAGTCCTGTGACCCTCCTCCCGTTCATCGTGCTCATCGGGGCCATGTTCCTGATGACCCGGTCGGCCAAGAAGAAGCAGCAGCAGGCCGCCGCCATGCGAAACGACATGCAGCCCGGCAGTGGTGTCCGCACCATCGGGGGCATGTACGCGACGGTGAAGGAGGTCAACGAGGACACGGTCCTCCTCGACGCCGGTCCGGGCGTCGACCTGCTCTTCGCGAAGAACTCCATCGGTGCCGTCCTGACCGACGACGAGTACAACCGCATCGTCCACGGCATCGAGCACGACCTGAAGTCCGACTCCGACGTCGTCCCGGACGACGCCTCCTCCCTCACCGAGTCCACCGAGACCGACGACTCCGTCGACGACGCTGCCGCCGCCTCCGACGACAAGGCCGTCGACCTCGGCAAGAAGGACGCGACCGACGAGGTGCAGGAGAAGGCCGCCGACGCCGAGCCGGCCGAGGCCGCCGAAGAGCCGAAGAAGACCGACGGCGACTCCGACGCGAAGAAGTAGCCCCGTCCCCGGCGTGCGCGGGTACCACCCGTCCGCGCCGGGGCGCGCGCATCTCGCCAGGGGATCCCGACACCATGTCATGGCCGCCGCCGCGCTGACCCGGCGCGAGGTGGCCCGAGAGGGAGTACGAGAAGGTGGCAGCACCTAAGAAGGGCCGGAGCGCGAGTGCCCAGAGCAAGCCAGGGCGCTCGCTGGCCCTGATCCTGATCGCCATCGTGGGGCTCACCGCAGGCATGTTCGCCTCCGGTCACACCACTCCGCGTCTCGGCATCGACCTTGCCGGCGGTACCAGCATCACGCTGGAGGCGAAGTCGGACCAGGGATCAGCGATCAACAAGGCCAACATGGACACCGCGGTCGAGATCATGAACCGTCGTGTCAACGGGCTGGGCGTCTCCGAGGCGGAGGTGCAGACCCAGGGCAGTCGCAACATCATCGTGAACATCCCCAAGGGCACCAACTCGGAGAAGGCCCGGGAGCAGGTCGGCACCACCGCCAAGCTGTACTTCCGTCCGGTCTTGGCCCAGGAGGCCACCGGCTCCGCCGCCGCCTCGCCGAGCGCGTCCCCGAGCGGCTCCTCCAGTGCCTCTCCGAGCCCCTCGGCGAGCGCCTCCGGCACGGGTGAGAAGGCGACCTCCTCGTCCTCCCCGTCGGCCTCCGCCACCTCGCAGGGCCGCGCCGTCACCGACGCGCTGAAGGCCGACTCGACCCCGTCGGCCTCCGCCAGTGCCAAGGCGAGCTCCTCCGCCAGCCCGTCGGCCTCCGCGAGCAGCGGCGCCGCCGTCACCGCGGACGACGCCGCGCTCCAGGCCAAGTACGCCGCACTGGACTGCTCCAAGGAGTCGGTCCGGGCCAAGACCGGCGAAGGCGTCAAGCCCGAGGACACGACCGTGGCCTGCGGTGAGATCGACAAGGTCTGGTACAAGTACCTGCTCGGCCCGGCCGCCGTCGACGGCACCGAGGTCGACAAGGCCCAGGCCGTCTACGACACGCAGACCGCCGCCGGCTGGCAGGTCACCATGGACTTCAACAAGTCCGGCGCCAAGAAGTTCGCCACGATCACCGGCCAGCTCGCGCAGAACACCCAGCCGCAGAACGAGTTCGGCATCGTGCTCGACGGCAACGTCGTCTCCAGCCCGTACGTGAGCTCGTCCATCACCGGCGGCCAGGCCCAGATCTCGGGCAGCTTCACGCAGGAGGAGGCCCAGGGCCTCGCCAACATGCTGTCCTACGGTGCGCTCCCGCTCTCCTTCCAGGAGCAGAGCGTGACCACGGTGACGGCGGCGCTCGGCGGTGACCAGCTGCACGCCGGTCTGCTGGCCGGCGCCATCGGCCTCCTGCTGGTCGTGATCTACCTGGTGGCCTACTACCGCGGCCTGGCGCTCATCGCGCTCGCGTCGCTGCTGGTCTCCGCGGCCCTCACCTACGTGCTCATGGCGCTGCTCGGCCCGGCCATCGGCTTCGCGCTGAACCTGCCCGCCGTCTGTGGCGCCATCGTTGCCATCGGCATCACGGCGGACTCGTTCATCGTGTACTTCGAACGCGTCCGGGACGAGATCCGCGAGGGCCGTACCCTGCGCCCCGCCGTCGAGCGGGCCTGGCCGCGTGCCCGGCGCACCATCCTGGTCTCCGACTTCGTGTCGTTCCTCGCCGCCGCGGTGCTCTTCATTGTCACGGTCGGCAAGGTCCAGGGCTTCGCGTTCACACTGGGCCTGACCACCGTCCTGGACGTGGTCGTGGTCTTCTTCTTCACCAAGCCGCTGATGACGCTCATCGCTCGGCGGAAGTTCTTCGCGAGCGGCCACAAGTGGTCCGGCCTCGACCCGAAGAGCCTGGGTGCCCAGCCGCCGCTGCGCCGCACCCGCCGTCCCGGCGGTCCTGCCGCCGGCCCCGTCGAGACGAAGGAGGCCTGAGCGATGTCGAAACTCGGTAACCTCGGCGCCCGGCTGCATCGTGGCGAGATCAGCTACGACTTCATCGGCCACCGCAAGCTCTGGTACAGCATCTCGATCCTGATCACCATCACGGCCATCGTCGGCCTGGCGGTGCGCGGTCTGAACATGGGCATCGACTTCCAGGGCGGCGCCGTCTTCAACACCGAGAAGACGAGCGTCTCCGTCTCCCAGGCCGAGGAGTACGCGAAGTCGGCATCGGGCCACGACGCGGTCGTGCAGAAGCTGGGCAACGGCACGCTGCGCATCCAGATCGCCGGCATGGACATCAAGCAGTCCAACGAGATCAAGACCGACCTGGCCAAGGACTTCAAGGTCGACCCGGAGACGATCACCGCCGAGCTGGTCGGTCCCAGCTGGGGCGACCAGATCGCCAGCAAGGCCTGGCAGGGCCTGGCGATCTTCATGGTCCTGGTCGTGATCTATCTGGCGATCGCCTTCGAGTGGCGCATGGCCATCGCGGCCCTCGTCGCCCTGATCCACGACATCACCATCACGGTCGGCATCTACGCCCTCGTCGGCTTCGAGGTGACGCCCGGCACGGTGATCGGTCTGCTGACGATCCTCGGTTACTCGCTGTACGACACGGTCGTCGTCTTCGACTCCCTCAAGGAACAGACGAAGGACCTCACCAAGCAGACCCGCTTCACCTACAGCGAGATCGCCAACCGGTCGATCAACGGCACCCTGGTCCGTTCCATCAACACCACGGTCGTCGCGCTGCTGCCGGTGGCGGGACTGCTGTTCATCGGCGGCGGCTTCCTCGGCGCGGGCACGCTCAACGACATCTCGCTGTCGCTGTTCGTCGGCCTCGCCGCCGGCGCGTACTCCTCGATCTTCATCGCCACGCCGCTCGTCGCCGACCTCAAGGAGCTCGAGCCGCAGATCAAGGCGCTGAAGAAGCGTGTCCTGGCCAAGCGCGCCCAGGCGTCGGCCGAGGAGGCGCCCGCACAGCACCGCGGCGACGACACCTACGGCGACGAGCCGGAGGACGCCGAAGCCGCGGTCGTCGGCCCGCGCAACCAGCCCGCGTCCCGGGGCCGGGGCCGTGGCCGTCCGTCGGGGAAGCGCCGATGACGGAGCTCACCGACATCACGGCGCTGCTCCACAGCCGCATCCGTGACGTGGCCGACTACCCGGAGCCGGGCGTGATGTTCAAGGACATCACCCCGCTCCTGGCGGACCCGGTGGCGTTCACCGCGCTCACCGACGCGTTCGCCGGGATCGCGGAGCGCACCGGCGCCACCAAGGTCGTCGGCCTGGAGGCCCGGGGCTTCATCCTGGGCGCCCCGGTCGCCGTCCGGGCCGGCCTCGGCTTCATCCCCGTACGCAAGGCCGGCAAGCTCCCCGGAGCCACCCTCGGCCAGGCCTACGACCTGGAGTACGGCTCGGCCGAGATCGAGGTGCACGCCGAGGACCTGTCCGCCGACGACCGAGTGCTGATCGTCGACGACGTCCTCGCCACCGGCGGCACCGCCGAGGCGTCGATCCAGCTCATCCACCGGGCGGGCGCCCAGGTCGCGGGCGTCGCCGTCCTGATGGAGCTGGGCTTCCTCGACGGCCGTCCCCGCCTGGAGGCGGCCCTCGGCGGAGCGCCCCTGGAGTCGCTGCTCACGATCTGAGCGCGGTCCCAGAACCGTCGTACGCCAAGGGGGCGGGCCCGGAGGAATCCGGAGCCCGCCCCTTGTGTTTCTCCGGTAGACGGCCCTCACATCGGCCTGAAGGCGATCCTGGAGCTCAGGATCGCTACGATGGGTGCTCCGGAGCCTGACCGGGGACCCGGATCGCGCACGAGGAGTCCTCTTGCCAGACGAGGCCCAGCACCTGACCGCCGCCAAGCCCGAGTCCGCCTCGGGTCCCGCGGCCACGCCCGCGTCGCAGGCGAAGGACGACGGCCGTGGGGCGGTCGAGCACGACCGGTCCGCGCCGGTCGACAAGCCGGCCGAGCAGCCCCGGCCCAAGCCGGCCCAGCCCGACGGCTCCTCGGTGGTGCCCGCCGGCCGGCCGGCCGCCGCGCAGCCTTCGGCGCGTTCCGGCTCCTCCAACCGCGTCCGCGCCCGCCTCGCCCGGCTCGGCGTCCAGCGCCAGAACCCGTACAACCCGGTCCTGGAACCGCTGCTGCGGATAGTGCGCAGCAACGACCCCAAGATCGAGACGGCGACGCTGCGCCAGATCGAGAAGTCCTACCAGGTCGCCGAGCGCTGGCACCGCGGTCAGAAGCGCAAGAGCGGCGACCCGTACATCACGCACCCGCTCGCGGTGACCACGATCCTCGCCGAGCTGGGCATGGATCCGGCCACGCTCATGGCGGGCCTGCTGCACGACACCGTCGAGGACACCGAGTACGGCCTGGAGGACCTGCGCCGCGACTTCGGCGACCAGGTCGCCCTGCTCGTCGACGGCGTCACCAAGCTGGACAAGGTCAAGTTCGGCGAGGCCGCGCAGGCCGAGACCGTGCGCAAGATGGTCGTCGCCATGGCCAAGGACCCGCGCGTCCTGGTCATCAAGCTCGCCGACCGGCTGCACAACATGCGCACCATGCGTTACCTCAAGCGCGAGAAGCAGGAGAAGAAGGCGCGCGAGACCCTCGAGATCTACGCGCCGCTCGCCCATCGCCTGGGCATGAACACCATCAAGTGGGAGCTGGAGGACCTCGCCTTCGCGATCCTCTACCCCAAGATGTACGACGAGATCGTACGGCTGGTGGCCGAGCGGGCACCGAAGCGTGACGAGTATCTGGCCATAGTGACCGACGAGGTCCAGGCCGACCTGCGCGCCGCCCGGATCAAGGCGACCGTCACCGGCCGCCCGAAGCACTACTACAGCGTCTACCAGAAGATGATCGTCCGCGGCCGTGACTTCGCGGAGATCTACGACCTGGTGGGCATCCGCGTCCTCGTGGACACCGTCCGCGACTGCTACGCGGCCCTCGGCACGGTGCACGCGCGATGGAACCCGGTCCCCGGCCGGTTCAAGGACTACATCGCGATGCCCAAGTTCAACATGTACCAGTCGCTGCACACGACGGTCATCGGCCCCAACGGCAAGCCGGTCGAACTCCAGATCCGCACGTTCGACATGCACCGCCGCGCCGAGTACGGCATCGCCGCGCACTGGAAGTACAAGCAGGAGGCCGTCGCCGGCGCCTCCAAGGTGCGCTCGGACCAGCCGAGGACCACCGGCAAGGACGACCACCTCAACGACATGGCGTGGCTGCGCCAACTGCTCGACTGGCAGAAGGAGACCGAGGACCCCGGCGAGTTCCTGGAGTCCCTGCGCTTCGACCTGTCGCGCAACGAGGTCTTCGTCTTCACGCCGAAGGGCGACGTGATAGCGCTGCCGGCCGGCGCCACGCCCGTGGACTTCTCGTACGCGGTGCACACCGAGGTGGGCCACCGCACCATAGGAGCCCGCGTCAACGGACGCCTCGTCCCGCTGGAATCGACCCTGGACAACGGCGACCTGGTGGAGGTCTTCACCTCCAAGGCGGCCGGGGCCGGGCCGTCCCGGGACTGGCTGAACTTCGTGAAGTCGCCGCGTGCCCGCAACAAGATCCGGGCCTGGTTCTCCAAGGAGCGCCGCGACGAGGCCATCGAGCAGGGCAAGGACGCCATCGCGCGGGCGATGCGCAAGCAGAACCTGCCGATCCAGCGGATCCTCACCGGTGACTCGCTGGTCACGCTGGCGCACGAGATGCGCTACCCGGACATCTCCTCGCTGTACGCGGCGATCGGCGAGGGCCATGTGGCCGCGCAGAACGTCGTGCAGAAGCTGGTGCAGGCCCTCGGCGGCGAGGAGGCGGCCACCGAGGAGATCGACGAGACGGTCCCGTCCCGCAGCCGTGGCCGCAAGCGGCGCAGCAACCAGGACCCCGGTGTGGTCGTCAAGGGCGTCGACGACGTCTGGGTCAAGCTGGCCCGCTGCTGTACGCCCGTACCCGGCGACCCGATCATCGGCTTCGTCACGCGCGGTAGTGGTGTATCGGTTCACCGCAGCGACTGCGTCAACGTGGAGTCACTCTCCCGCGAGCCGGAGCGCATCCTCGAGGTCGAGTGGGCGCCCACGCAGTCCTCGGTCTTCCTGGTCGCCATCCAGGTCGAGGCCCTGGACCGGTCCCGCCTCCTCTCGGACGTCACGCGGGTGCTGTCCGACCAGCACGTCAACATCCTGTCCGCGGCCGTCCAGACCTCCCGCGACCGGGTGGCCACCTCCCGCTTCACCTTCGAGATGGGCGACCCCAAGCACCTGGGGCACGTCCTGAAGGCCGTACGCGGCGTGGAGGGCGTCTACGACGTCTACCGGGTGACATCGGCGCGCAGGCCGTAGCCGAGCACACGAGAGGCCCCCGTACGCGATGTACGGGGGCCTCTTCGTCGAACGTCGACCGGACGGGTCGGGAGCCGGGATCAGCCGCCGAACTCCTGAAGCCCCTTCAGGGCCTGGTCCAGCAGCGCCTGACGGCCTTCCAGCTCACGCTCCAGCTTGTCGGCCCTCGCGGAGTTGCCCTGGGCACGAGCCTGGTCGATCTGCGTCCGCAGCTTGTCCACGGCGGCCTGGAGCTGACCGGTCAGACCCGCGGCACGCGCGCGTGCCTCCGGGTTCGTCCGGCGCCACTCGGCCTCCTCGGACTCCTGCATCGCCCGCTCCACGGCGTGCATCCGGCCCTCGACCTTCGGCCGGGCGTCGCGCGGCACATGGCCGATGGCCTCCCAGCGCTCGTTGATCGAGCGGAAGGCGGCACGCGCCGCCTTCAGGTCGCCGATCGGCAGGAGCTTCTCGGCCTCCTCGGCCAGCTCCTCCTTGAGCTTGAGGTTCTCCGTCTGCTCCGCGTCCCGCTCGGCGAACACCGAGCTGCGGGCGGCGAAGAAGACGTCCTGGGCGCCGCGGAAGCGGTTCCAGAGGTCGTCCTCGTGCTCGCGCTGGGCGCGGCCCGCCGCCTTCCACTCCGCCATCAGCTCGCGGTAGCGGGCCGCCGTCGGACCCCAGTCCGACGAACCGGACAGTGCCTCGGCCTCGGAGACCAGCCGTTCCTTGGTCCGGCGGGCCTCCTCGCGCTGCGCGTCCAGCTGCGCGAAGTGCGCCTTGCGGCGCTTGGAGAACGCCGAGCGCGCGTGCGAGAACCGGTGCCACAGCTCGTCGTCCGACTTGCGGTCGAGACGCGGCAGGCCCTTCCAGGTGTCCACCAGCGACCGCAGCCGCTCGCCGGCGGCCCGCCACTGGTCGGACTGCGCCAGCTGCTCCGCCTCGGTGACGAGGTCCTCCTTGGCCTTGCGGGCCTCGTCGGACTGCTTGGCCCGCTGCTGCTTGCGCTCCTCGCGCCGCGACTCGACGGTCGTCACCAGCTTGTCCAGCCGGTCCCGCAGTGCCTGGAGATCACCGACCGCGTGGTGCGCGTCGACCTGTTCGCGGATGTGGTCGATCGCGACCTGGGCGTCCTTCGTCGACAGATCGGTGGTCTTCACTCGCTTCTCGAGGAGGCCGATCTCGACAACCAGGCCCTCGTACTTGCGCTCGAAATAGGCCAGCGCCTCCTCGGGGGAGCCTGCCTGCCAGGAACCGACCACCTGCTCGCCGTCGGCCGTACGCACGTACACGGTCCCCGTCTCGTCGACGCGGCCCCACGGGTCGCTGCTCACAGCGCCTCCTCCACATGATGCCTCCGAGGGGCTTCAGCGCCCCTGGGCATCGTCCACAGTTTCGTCACGGCCAACATAGGCGACCGGCGGGCCGCCTGTCCGCATCCAGCGCGACCGAAATTGCGCAGTTGACCGCCCCTTGGTCGGCAGATCGCCGTCAGGATTTCGTGACCGTCGCCTTGTTGATCACGACCGTCGCGTTCGGGGCTCCGTCACCCGCGCCCGTGTTCTCACCGGCGGCGGCGATCTTCGTCAGCACCTTCATGCCGTCGGCCGACACGGTACCGAACGGCGTGTAACTCGGCGGGAGCTGACTGTCCTGGTAGACGAGGAAGAACTGGCTGCCGCCGGTGTGCGCCTGACCCGTGTTGGCCATCGCGATCGTGCCCGCCGGGTAGATGTTGTTCTTGAGGCTGGTGTCCTTCAGGTTCTCGTCCGGAATGGTGTAGCCGGGACCGCCGCTGCCGCTGCCCGTCGGGTCACCGCACTGCAGCACGTAGATGCCGTTGGTGGTGAGACGGTGGCACTTGGTGTGGTCGAAGTAGCCCTTGCCGGCGAGGAAGCTGAACGAGTTCACCGTGTGCGGCGCGGCCTTCGCCTTGAGCGCTATGCCGATGTCCCCGCACGTCGTCGCGAGGGTCATCGTGTACTTCGCCGACTTGTCGATCGTGACCGCCGGCTCCTTCTTCCAGGTCTGCGTCTTGACCGAGCCCGCGGCCGCCTTCTCGCACGGGTCCTTTGCGGCGCTGGGCGTCGCGGACGGCGTCGTCTCCGAGCTCGCGTTCGCCTTGTCGTCGTCCTTCATGACGCCGGTCGCGTACAGCGCGACGCTGCCGATGATGATCACGCCGAGCACCGACGCGATCACCGAGTTGCGCGCACGCGCCTTGCGTCGCGCGGAGGTGCGCCGCTGCTGCTGCCGCAAGAACTTCTCCCGGGCGAGCTGACGCTTCCGCTGTTCCTGGGTGACCACCGAGTTCTCTCCTCGTGCGTCTCGTACGTCGACTGGGACGCGTGCGTCTTGTGAGCCGACCGCCTGCGTGTGCCCCGTACCGTATATGGGTTCGCTGAGGAATCGGCAGCGCCGGTAGGCTCTGACCACTGGCGCAGCCGCCCAGAAGCCCACGCGTATCGACACAAACGAAGGACGATCGTGCTCATTGCCGGGTTCCCCGCCGGGGCCTGGGGGACGAACTGTTATCTCGTCGCCCCCGCCGCCGGTGAGGAGTGCGTGATCATCGACCCGGGCCACCAGGCGGCCCCAGGAGTCGAGGAAGCGATCAGGAAGCATCGGCTCAAGCCCGTCGCCGTCGTCCTCACCCACGGCCACATCGACCACGTGGCCTCGGTCGTCCCGGTGTGCGGAGCGCACGACGTACCGGCCTGGATCCACCCCGAGGACCGCTACATGATGAGCGATCCCGAGAAGGCGCTCGGCCGGTCCATCGGGATGCCGCTGATGGGCGAGCTGACCGTGGGGGAGCCGGACGACGTCCGTGAGCTGACCGACGGCGTGGGACTGGACCTGGCCGGTCTGGAGTTCTCCGTCGCCTATGCGCCGGGCCATACCAAGGGGTCGGTGACCTTCCGGATGCCCGAGGCGGCCGACGTCCCGTCGGTCTTCTTCTCCGGGGATCTGCTGTTCGCCGGCTCCATCGGACGCACCGACCTGCCCGGCGGCGACATGGCCGAGATGCTCGACTCGCTGGCCCGCGTGTGCCTGCCGCTCGAGGACTCGACCGTGGTGCTGTCCGGCCACGGCCCCCAGACGACCATCGGCCAGGAGCGCGCCACCAACCCGCATCTGCGGCAGGTGGCGGCCGGCGGCCAGGGAGCGGGTACGCACGCCCCTCCCCGACGAGGAATGTGACGAGAGACCTTCCGTGAGCACCTTTCAGGCCCCCAAGGGCACGTACGACCTGATTCCGCCGCGTTCCGCGAAGTTCCTCGCGGTGCGCGAGGCGATCGCCGCCCCACTGCGCAACTCCGGCTACGGCTACGTCGAGACGCCCGGCTTCGAGGACGTCAACCTGTTCGCGCGCGGTGTGGGTGAGTCCACCGACATCGTCAGCAAGGAGATGTACGCCTTCGAGACCAAGGGAGGCGACCAGCTGGCCCTGCGCCCGGAGGGCACGGCGTCCGTGCTGCGCGCCGCCCTGGAGGCGAACCTGCACAAGCAGGGCAACCTGCCGGTCAAGCTCTGGTACTCGGGCTCGTACTACCGGTACGAGAAGCCGCAGGCGGGCCGGTACCGGCACTTCTCCCAGGTCGGTGCCGAGGCGATCGGCGCGGAGGACCCGGCGCTGGACGCCGAGCTGATCATCCTGGCCGACCAGGCGTACCGCTCGCTGGGGCTGCGCGACTTCCGCATCCTCCTGAACAGCCTCGGCGACAAGGAGTGCCGCCCGGTGTACCGGGAGGCGCTCCAGACCTTCCTGCGGGGCCTGGACCTCGACGAGGACACGCTGCGCCGCGCGGAGATCAACCCGCTGCGGGTCCTGGACGACAAGCGCGAGGCGGTCCAGAAGCAGCTCGGGGGCGCGCCGCTCCTGCGCGACTACCTCTGCGACGCGTGCAAGGCGTACCACGAGGAGGTCCGTGAGCTGATCACGGCGGCGGGCGTGGTCTTCGAGGACGATCCGAAGCTGGTCCGCGGCCTCGACTACTACACGCGCACGACCTTCGAGTTCGTCCACGACGGACTGGGCTCGCAGTCCGCGGTGGGCGGTGGCGGCCGCTACGACGGTCTCTCCGAGATGATCGGCGGCCCCGCGCTGCCGTCGGTGGGCTGGGCGCTGGGCGTCGACCGTACGGTGCTGGCGCTGGAGGCGGAGGGCGTGGAGCTGGAACTGCCCGCCGCGACCTCCGTGTTCGCCGTCCCGCTCGGCGAGGAGGCCCGCCGGGTCCTCTTCGCGAAGGTCACCGAACTGCGCAAGCTCGGTGTCGCGGCGGACTTCTCCTACGGCTCCAGGGGGCTCAAGGGCGCCATGAAGAGCGCCAACCGCAGCGGGGCCCGCTACACGATCGTCGCCGGCGAACGCGATCTCGCCGAGGGCGTCGTCCAGCTCAAGGACATGGAGTCCGGCGAGCAGACGGCGATCGGCGTCAACGAGATCGTGGCGGAACTGGAGTCGAAGCTGGGCTGACGGGCGCAGGAGCCCGAGGAAGGCGCCGGGTCGGGCGACCCGGCGCCTTCGTCATGCGCCGCAACGTCAACCCGGCGGCCGCCCGTTCGTCCTTCGGAGGGTGCCGTCGCCCGAGCGCCACGCACGCGTGCCGGTGTGCGCCTGGCCTTGGCCGGAACCGAACGCCGCGGGACGGCCGTGCGTACTTCCTTATGCGCAGCGAACGGTGCGCACCCGGTCCGGTGCGGCACAATGGCCCCTGCCCGAAGATGGTCCAACTCTCAAGTGACGGATCGGCGTGATGAGCAAGACGACAGTCAAAGACGTCTCCACGGAGTCCGAGCCCGAGCGCGTCACCGCGACCGAGCCCCGGACCGTGGGCGGCAGCCGTGCGTTCGCGATCCTGCTGCTGATCACCGGTGCCGCCGGTCTGCTGGCCGCCTGGGTCATCACGCTCGACAAGTTCAAGATCCTCGAGGCCAAGGTCGCCGGCGAGACCTTCACGCCCAGTTGCAGTATCAGCCCGATCATCAGCTGCGGCAGCGTCATGGAGAGCAAGCAGGCCGCGGCCTTCGGCTTCCCCAACCCGATGCTCGGGCTCGTCGCCTACGGCATCGTGATCTGTGTCGGCATGAGCCTGCTGACCCGGGTCGCGTTCCCGCGCTGGTACTGGCTGACCTTCAACTTCGGCACGCTCTTCGGCGTGGCCTTCTGCACCTGGCTCCAGTACCAGTCCCTGTACGAGATCAACGCCCTGTGCCTGTGGTGCTCGCTGGCCTGGGTCGCGACGATCACCATGTTCTGGTACGTCACCTCGTTCAACGTGCGCAACGACCTGCTGCCCGCCCCGGGCTGGCTGAAGCGCTTCCTCGGCGAGTTCACCTGGGTCCTGCCGGTCACCCACGTCGGCATCATCGCCATGCTGATCCTGACCCGCTGGGGCGCGGACCTCTGGGCCTGAGCCCGGCACCGGACAGGCGCCGGAGCAGGCCGCGCACCGGGCGCCGGACAGGACTGTCAGACCTCTGACGTAGGCTCCGACGTGTGGAGCCCGACCTGTTCACCGCCGCAGCGGAAGACCGCCAGGAGAAGGACCCCGCCGGGAGCCCCCTGGCGGTCCGGATGCGCCCGCGCACCCTCGACGAGGTGGTGGGCCAGCAGCACCTGCTGAAGCCGGGCTCACCCCTGCGCCGCCTGGTCGGCGAGGGCGCCACGGGCCCGGCCGGGCCCTCCTCGGTGATCCTCTGGGGGCCGCCCGGCACCGGGAAGACGACCCTGGCGTACGTCGTCTCCAAGGCCACCAACAAGCGGTTCGTCGAACTGTCGGCCATCACCGCGGGCGTCAAGGAGGTCCGCGCCGTCATCGACGGCGCCCGCCGCGCCATCGGCGGCTACGGCAAGGAGACCGTCCTCTTCCTCGACGAGATCCACCGCTTCAGCAAGGCCCAGCAGGACTCCCTCCTGCCGGCCGTCGAGAACCGCTGGGTGACGCTGATCGCGGCGACCACCGAGAACCCGTACTTCTCGATCATCTCGCCCCTGCTCTCCCGCTCGCTCCTGCTGACCCTCGAGCCCCTCACGGACGACGACCTCCGCGACCTCGTCAGGCGCGCCCTGTCCGACGATCGCGGCCTCAAGGACGTTCTCACCCTTCCCGAGGACACCGAGGCGCATCTGCTGCGCATCGCCGGCGGGGACGCCCGCCGCGCCCTCACCGCCCTGGAGGCCGCCGCCGGGGCCGCCCTGGACCAGGACGAGAGCGGGATCAGCCTGCAGACCCTGGAGCAGACCGTCGACCGCGCCGCGGTGAAGTACGACCGTGACGGCGACCAGCACTACGACGTCGCCAGCGCCCTCATCAAGTCCATCCGGGGTTCGGACGTCGACGCGGCCCTGCACTACCTGGCTCGCATGATCGAGGCCGGCGAGGACCCCCGCTTCATCGCCCGCCGTCTGATGATCTCCGCCAGCGAGGACATCGGCCTCGCCGATCCGGGCGCGCTGCCCCTCGCGGTCGCCGCCGCCCAGGCCGTCGCCATGATCGGCTTCCCCGAGGCCGCCCTCACCCTCAGCCACACCACCATCGCCCTCGCCCTGGCACCCAAGTCCAACGCCGCGACGACCGCGATCGGCGCCGCCCTGGAGGACGTACGCAAGGGACTGGCCGGTCCGGTGCCGCCGCATCTGCGCGACGGGCACTACAAGGGCGCCGCCAAGCTGGGGCACGCGCAGGGGTACGTGTATCCGCACGACCTGCCCGAGGGCATCGCCGCCCAGCAGTACGCCCCGGACGCCATCAAGGACCGTGAGTACTACGAGCCCACCCGGCACGGCGCCGAGGCCCGCTACGCGGACGCGGTCGAGTGGACCCGGCAGCACCTCGGTCGCAACGGGTCCTGAGCACCCTGTAGACTCGCCCGAAGTGCCGCGTCCCGTGCAGTCAGAACAGGACAGTCGGCCGGAGCACCGGTCCTCGGACCTCGCTCCAGGAGCGTCGCGCACCGTCGAACGGTGTCGCGGGCAGCCCATCACCACCCGGAGTTCCGGGACCGGTCGGTGGGCAACTCGCGTGCTGCATCTATGTGCCCAGACCAGGGGAGCGGCTGCCCGACAGGTTCCACGCGGACCCGACGGGTTTCCCCGGCTGCGGATGCGACCTCCCTTAACCCTGACGAGCCGGAAATTCTGGAAAGAGAGAGATCGTGGCGAACCAGCCCCGTCCCAAGGTCAAGAAGTCGCGTGCCCTCGGCATCGCGCTGACCCCGAAGGCCGTCAAGTACTTCGAGGCCCGCCCCTACCCGCCGGGTGAGCACGGCCGTGGCCGCAAGCAGAACTCGGACTACAAGGTCCGTCTGCTCGAGAAGCAGCGTCTGCGTGCGCAGTACGACGTGTCCGAGCGCCAGCTCGTCCGCGCCTACGAGCGTGCCTCCAAGGTCCAGGGCAAGACCGGTGAGGCCCTGATCATCGAGCTCGAGCGCCGTCTCGACGCGCTGGTCCTGCGTTCGGGCATCGCCCGCACGATCTACCAGGCCCGCCAGATGGTCGTCCACGGCCACATCGAGGTCAACGGCCAGAAGGTCGACAAGCCGTCCTTCCGCGTCAAGCCGGACGACGTCGTCATGGTGCGCGAGCGCAGCCGTGAGAAGACGCTGTTCTCGATCTCCCGCGAGGGTGGCTTCGCCCCCGACGGCGAGACCCCGCGCTACCTGCAGGTGAACCTCCGCGCCCTGGCCTTCCGCCTGGACCGTGAGCCGAACCGCAAGGAGATCCCGGTGATCTGCGACGAGCAGCTCGTCGTCGAGTACTACGCCCGCTGATCCCCTTCCGGATCGGTCTGCGGCGGTCGTAGGACTTCTGCGCCAAGGCCCGTCGTCTCCCTGCCCTTCGGGGCAGGTGGGACGGCGGGCTTTCGCACGCCTAATCCGGTACGGAACGCCGGCGTCGGCGCGATAGGCTCGCCTCCAGAGATAGGTGTTCGTCAGACAGGGAGCGGGTGCGCAGTGTCCGGTGGAGAGGTGGCCGGCATCCTGGTGGCCGTGTTCTGGGCGATCCTGGTCTCCTTCCTCGCCGTCGCGCTGGCGAGGCTGGCCCAGACGCTCAGGGCGACCACCAGACTCGTCGCCGACGTGACCGAGCAGGCCGTGCCGCTGCTGGCCGACGCCTCCGCGGCGGTGCGTTCCGCGCAGACCCAGATCGACCGGGTCGACGCGATCGCCACCGACGTCCAGGAAGTCACGTCGAACGCCTCGGCGCTGTCCACCACGGTCGCCTCCACCTTCGGCGGCCCCCTGGTGAAGGTCGCCGCCTTCGGCTACGGCGTCCGCCGGGCCCTCGGCGGCCGTAAGGACGACGTGCCCGCCGGGGAGCCCCGGCGGACCGTGATCGTGGGCCGAACGGTCTCCCGGCGGGAGAAGCGCAAGCCCCGTGGAAAGAGGGACTGAGACCAGCGATGTTCCGCCGTACCTTCTGGTTCACCACGGGCGTCGCCGCCGGTGTCTGGGCCACCACCAAGGTCAATCGCAAGCTGAAGCAGCTGACCCCCGAGAGCCTCGCCGCGACCGCGGCCAACAAGGCGCTCGAGACGGGAGCGCGCCTCAAGGACCGCGCGGTGGGCTTCGCGCTCGACGTCCGCGACAACATGGCCCAGCGGGAGGCCGAGCTGGGGGAGGCGCTGGGGATCCACGACGACCCCGAACTCCCCGCGCCCCGGCGGTACAACGCCATCGAGAGCAACCGCAGCACCCCCAAGTACCCCGAGCACATCGAGAACACGACGTACTCGCACAACCGGAATGAGGACCACTGATGGAGTCGGCCGAGATCCGCCGCCGCTGGCTGAGCTTCTACGAGGAGCGCGGGCACACCGTCGTCCCTTCGGCGTCGCTCATCGCGGACGACCCGACTCTGCTCCTGGTCCCCGCCGGCATGGTCCCCTTCAAGCCGTACTTCCTCGGCGACGTCAAGCCGCCGTGGTCGCGCGCCACCAGCGTGCAGAAGTGCGTGCGTACGCCCGACATCGAAGAGGTCGGCAAGACCACCCGCCACGGCACCTTCTTCCAGATGTGCGGCAACTTCTCCTTCGGTGACTACTTCAAGGAAGGCGCCATCAAGTACGCCTGGGAGCTGCTCACCGCGCCCCAGGACAAGGGTGGTTACGGCCTGGAGCCGGAGAAGCTCTGGATCACGGTCTACAAGGACGACGACGAGGCCGAGCGCATCTGGCACGACGTCGTCGGCGTGCCCAAGGAGCGCATCCAGCGCCTCGGCATGAAGGACAACTACTGGTCCATGGGCGTCCCCGGACCCTGCGGCCCCTGTTCCGAGATCAACTACGACCGCGGCCCCGAGTTCGGCGTCGAGGGCGGCCCCGCCGTCAACGACGAGCGGTACGTGGAGATCTGGAACCTCGTCTTCATGCAGTACGAGCGTGGCGAGGGCATCGGCAAGGACAACTTCGAGATCCTGGGTGACCTGCCGAGCAAGAACATCGACACGGGCCTCGGCCTGGAACGCCTCGCCATGATTCTGCAGGGCGTGCAGAACATGTACGAGATCGACACCTCGATGGCCGTCATCAAGAAGGCCACCGAACTGACCGGCGTCGAGTACGGCGAGGCCCACGAGTCGGACGTCTCGCTGCGCGTGGTCACCGACCACATGCGCACCTCCGTGATGCTCATCGGCGACGGCGTCACCCCCGGCAACGAGGGCCGCGGTTACGTGCTGCGCCGCATCATGCGCCGCGCCATCCGCAACATGCGTCTCCTCGGCGCCGGCGGCCCGGTCGTCAAGGACCTCATCGACACCGTCATCGAGATGATGGGACAGCAGTACCCGGAGCTGGTCACCGACCGCGAGCGCATCGAGAAGGTCGCCCTCGCCGAGGAGAACGCCTTCCTCAAGACGCTCAAGGCCGGCACCAACATCCTCGACACCGCCGTCACCGAGACCAGGCAGTCCGGTGGCTCGGTGCTGGCCGGCGACAAGGCCTTCCTGCTCCACGACACCTGGGGCTTCCCGATCGACCTCACCCTCGAGATGGCCGCCGAGCAGGGGCTGTCCGTGGACGAGGACGGCTTCCGCCGCCTGATGAAGGAGCAGCGGGAACGCGCCAAGGCCGACGCCCAGGCCAAGAAGACCGGGCACGCCGGCGTGGGCGCCT
Organism: Streptomyces sp. NBC_00016; assembly: GCF_045040885.1. Taxonomy (NCBI): domain Bacteria; kingdom Bacillati; phylum Actinomycetota; class Actinomycetes; order Kitasatosporales; family Streptomycetaceae; genus Streptomyces; species Streptomyces sp. NBC_00016. The sequence continues at coordinate 7,987,551 of NZ_CP108304.1, forward strand.
ACCGCGAGATCGCCGACCGGGCCGGTGCGACCGACTTCATCGGTTACTCCGACACCGAGGGCGAGTCGACGATCGTCGGCATCCTCGTGGACGGCACCTCCTCGCCGGCCGCCACCGAGGGCGACGAGGTCGAGATCGTCCTCGACCGCACCCCGTTCTACGCCGAGGGTGGCGGCCAGATCGGCGACACCGGCCGTATCAAGGTGGACACCGGCGCCGTCATCGAGATCCGCGACACCCAGAAGCCGGTTCCCGGCGTGTACGTCCACAAGGGCGTCGTCCAGGTCGGCGAGGTCACGCTCGGCGCCAAGGCCCACGCCTCGATCGACCAGCGCCGCCGCACGGCCATCGCCCGTGCCCACTCGGCCACCCACCTCACGCACCAGGCGCTGCGCGACGCCCTCGGCCCGACGGCCGCCCAGGCCGGTTCCGAGAACCAGCCCGGCCGCTTCCGCTTCGACTTCGGTTCCCCGTCCGCCGTTCCGACGGCCGTGATGACCGACGTCGAGCAGAAGATCAACGAGATCCTCGCCCGCGACCTGGACGTCCAGGCCGAGGTCATGGGCATCGACGAGGCCAAGAAGCAGGGCGCCATCGCCGAGTTCGGCGAGAAGTACGGCGAGCGGGTCCGGGTCGTGACCATCGGCGACTTCTCCAAGGAGCTGTGCGGTGGCACCCATGTGCACAACACCTCCCAGCTGGGCCTGGTGAAGCTGCTCGGCGAGTCGTCGATCGGCTCGGGTGTCCGCCGCATCGAGGCCCTCGTCGGCGTCGACGCCTACAACTTCCTGGCCCGTGAGCACACGGTCGTCGCCCAGCTCCAGGAGCTGATCAAGGGCCGTCCGGAGGAGCTCCCGGAGAAGGTCTCCGCCATGCTCGGCAAGCTGAAGGACGCCGAGAAGGAGATCGAGAAGTTCCGCGCGGAGAAGGTGCTGCAGGCCGCCGCCGGTCTCGCGGAGTCCGCCAAGGACGTCCGCGGTGTCGCCCTCGTCACCGGTCAGGTCCCGGACGGCACGAGCCCCGACGACCTGCGCAGGCTCGTCCTCGACGTGCGCGGCCGCATCCAGGGCGGCCGGGCCGCCGTGGTCGCCCTGTTCACGGTCAACAACGGCAAGCCGCTGACGGTCATCGCCACCAACGAGGCCGCCCGCGAGCGCGGTCTCAAGGCCGGCGAGCTGGTCCGCACGGCTGCCAAGACCCTCGGTGGTGGCGGCGGCGGCAAGCCGGACGTCGCCCAGGGCGGCGGCCAGAACCCGGCCGCCGTCGGCGACGCCGTCGACGCCGTCGAGCGGCTCGTGGCGGAAACGGCCAAGTGAGCGAGCCGATGAGGAAGGGCCGTCGACTCGCGATCGACGTCGGGGACGCCCGGATCGGGGTCGCCTCGTGCGACCCCGACGGGATCCTCGCCACTCCGGTGGAGACGGTCCCCGGCCGGGATGTCCCCGCGGCCTACCGCCGACTCGGACAACTGGTCGAGGAATACGAGCCGATCGAGGTCGTCGTGGGTCTGCCTCGCTCCCTCAAGGGGGGCGAGGGCCCGGCCGCGGTGAAGGTCCGCGGCTTCGCACAGCAGCTGGCGAACAAAATCGCGCCCGTATCCGTACGTCTGGTGGACGAGAGGATGACGACCGTGACGGCCAGTCAGGGACTGCGTGCCTCGGGCGTGAAGGCGAAGAAGGGCCGCTCGGTGATCGACCAGGCAGCCGCCGTGATCATCCTTCAGCAGGCCCTGGAATCCGAACGGGTGTCAGGCAAAGCACCGGGCGAGGGCGTCGAAGTGGTCATCTGATCGCGATACGGTAACGTTCCGCGCGATGTGGCGGTGTTCGAACAGCTGCCGCACAGAGAGAGACGGAACGGTGACGGGCCGGAAAAAGCCGCGTGATCGCCGCCTCGCGGCTCTAGGGGATCGATGACTGAGTATGGCCGGGGCCCTGGCTCCGAACCGTGGCATCCGGAGGACCCGTTGTACGGGGACGGCGGATGGGAAGGGCAGGAGGCCCCCACGGGTCATCAGCCTGCCTACGGCGGCCAGCCACAGCACCACCACTACCCGCAGCAGCCGCAGCAGCAGGAGTACGGCGACTGGGGCCAGGGACAGGCGCAGCAGTACGACCAGCAGCACTACGACCCGCAGCAGTACGGCCAGCAGCAGTACGACCCGCAGTACCAGGGCTACGACCAGCAGCAGTACGGCGCTCAGGACCAGCAGTACACCCACCAGAACCAGCAGGCCTACCACGAGGGGTACCAGGAGGGCGGCTGGGACGGCACGGGCACCCATGCCCACGTCCCCTTCGCCGCCGATCCCGGCGACCCCTACGGTCAGCAGGCCGCGGCCTACGGCGCCGAACAGCCCGACTTCTACGGCACTCCCGAGGCGTACCCGCCGCCGGAGCCGCCCGCCCGGCGCCGCGCCGAGCCCGAACCGGACCCGGTGCCGGAATCCGACGCCGAGGCCGAGCAGAAGACCGACTGGGACCCCGGGCCCGATCAGGGTGAGCACGCCTTCTTCGCGGGCGGCGGGGCCGAGGACGACGAGGACGACGACGAGCCGGAGGGCCGCGGCGACCGGCGGGGCCGGGGCGGTAAGGGTGCGAAGAGCAAGAAGAGCCGCAGCGGCTGCGCCTGTCTGGTCGTCGTGCTGGTGTTCGGCGGTGGTGTCGCGGGTGTCGGATATTTCGGCTACGACTACTACCAGAATCGTTACGCCGCCGCTCCGGACTTCACGGGCGACGGCACGAAGCAGACCGTGAGCATCCAGGTGCCCAAGGGCTCCGGCGGCGCCGCCATCGGCAGACTGCTCAAGGACGCCGGCGTCGTCAAGAGCGTGGACGCGTTCGTCTCCGCGGTCACGAACAATCCCGAAGCGGGCGGCATCCAGGCGGGCGCGTACATCCTGAAGAAGGAGATGTCCGCGAAGAGCGCCGTGGAGATGATGCTCGACCCGGCCAGCCAGGCCAACGTGATGGTCACCCCGGGCCAGCGGAACGTGGCTGTCTACAAAATCATCGACACGAAGCTCGGACTCGCCTCCGGTACCACCAGAAAGGTGGCGGAGAGCGAGTACAAGACGCTGGGTCTGCCGGCCTGGGCGAACGACAACGAGGACATCAAGGACCCGCTGGAGGGCTTCCTCTTCCCGGGGACGTACGGCGCCGCCAAGGGCATGAAGCCCGAGGCGGTGCTGAAGTCGATGGTCGCGCACGCCAACGAGGTGTACGGCGAGTACGACCTCGAGGCCAAGGCCAAGACGCTCAAGCTGGAAAGCCCGTTGCAGGTCATCACGGTCGCCAGCCTCGTCCAGGCCGAGGGTAAGACGCACGACGACTACCGCAAGATGGCGGAGGTCGTCTACAACCGGCTCAAGCCGACGAACGACCAGACCAACCAGTTGCTGCAGTTCGACTCGACCTTCAACTACCTGAAGGGCGAGAGCAAGATCAACATCAGCGAGTCCGAGATCAACAGCAACAAGGACCCGTACAACACCTACACCAACAGGGGCCTGACGCCGGGACCGATCGGCAACCCCAGTGAGGACGCGCTGAAGGCCACGATGAATCCGACCACCGACGGCTGGATCTATTTCGTGGCGACCGACGGCGAGAGCAACACCGAATTCGCGAAGACCTACGCGGAATTCCAGAGACTCAAGGACAAGTTCGATGCCAGCACGGGCAACTGACGCCCGCCGGGCCGCGGTACTCGGCAGCCCCATCGTCCACTCCCTCTCCCCGGTGCTGCACCGCGCCGCGTACGAGGCACTGGAACTCACCGGCTGGACGTACGACCGTTTCGACGTCGACGAGGAGGCGCTGCCGTCGTTCGTCGCCGGGCTCGGCGCCGAATGGGCCGGTCTCTCGCTGACCATGCCGCTGAAGCGCGCGGTCATCCCGCTGCTCGACGAGATCAGCGAGACGGCCGCCTCCGTCGAGGCGGTCAACACCCTCGTGTTCACCGAGGACGGCCGTCGACTCGGCGACAACACGGACATTCCCGGCATGGTCGCCGCCCTGCGCGAGCGCGGTGTCGAACAGGTCGACTCGGCCGCGATCCTCGGCGCCGGCGCCACCGCGTCCTCCGCCCTGGCCGCCCTGGCCAGGGTCTGCACCGGCGAGATCGTCGCCTACGTCCGCAGCGCGGCCCGCGCCGCCGAGATGCGGCAGTGGGGCGAGCGGCTCGACGTCGAGGTCCGGATCGCCGACTGGGCGGACGCCGCCGACGCGCTGCGCTTCCCGCTGGTCGTCGCGACCACCCCGGCCGGGGCCACGGACGCCCTCGCCGTCTCGGTGCCGGAGCGCCCCGCCACCCTGTTCGACGTGCTCTACGACCCGTGGCCGACCGAGCTGGCCGCCCGCTGGTCCATGTTCGGCGGCGCCGTCGTCAGCGGCCTCGACCTGCTGGTGCACCAGGCGGTGCTCCAGGTGGAGCAGATGACCGGCCGTGTCCCGGCGCCGGTGGAGGCCATGCGCAAGGCGGGCGAGCACGCCCTCGCCTCCCGCCGGGACTCGCACCACCCGTGACCCCGTCCCGGGATGTTCCACCGTCCGCAGGCTGGACCCTCGACCGGTTCCTGAGCCGGGACGTGGGAGGATCGGAGGTGGCGGGCCAGGGCCGCGCACCCGGTCACGCCACCGACGTACGCGAAGGACGCGCGTGCGCAGAGCGCTAGCAGAGCGCGAGCACTGAGGAGCATCGTTGAGCAGGCTGCGTTGGCTGACCGCGGGCGAGTCCCACGGACCCGCACTGGTGGCGACGCTGGAGGGCCTTCCCGCCGGCGTGCCGATCACCACGGAGATGGTCGCCGACCACCTCGCGCGGCGACGGCTCGGCTATGGGCGCGGTGCGCGCATGAAGTTCGAGCGCGACGAGGTCACCTTCCTCGGCGGTGTCCGGCACGGCCTGACCATGGGCTCCCCGGTCGCCGTCATGGTGGGCAACACGGAGTGGCCGAAGTGGGAGCAGGTCATGTCGGCCGACCCGGTCGACCCGGAGATCCTCGCGGGCCTCGCCCGCAACGCCCCGCTCACCCGGCCGCGCCCCGGCCACGCCGACCTCGCCGGGATGCAGAAGTACGGCTTCGACGAGGCCCGGCCGATCCTGGAGCGCGCCTCCGCGCGGGAGACGGCAGCCCGCGTCGCGCTGGGCGCGGTGGCCCGGTCGTACCTGAAGGAGACGGCGGGCATCGAGATCGTCAGCCACGTCGTCGAGCTGGCCGCCGCCAAGGCGCCCTACGGCGTACTGCCGACCCCCGCGGACGTCGAGAAGCTGGACGCCGACCCGGTCCGCTGCCTCGACGCGGACGCCTCGAAGGCGATGGTCGCCGAGATCGACCAGGCCCACAAGGACGGCGACACCCTCGGCGGCGTCGTCGAGGTGCTGGCGTACGACGTGCCGGTGGGCCTGGGCTCGCACGTGCACTGGGACCGCCGGCTCGACGCCCGCCTCGCCGCGGCCCTGATGGGTATCCAGGCGATCAAGGGCGTCGAGGTCGGCGACGGCTTCGACCTCGCGCGCGTGCCGGGCTCGAAGGCGCACGACGAGATCATCACCACGCCCGAGGGCATCAGGCGCGCGAGCGGCCGTTCCGGTGGCACCGAGGGCGGACTCACCACCGGCGAGCTGCTGCGCGTGCGCGCCGCGATGAAGCCGATCGCGACCGTGCCGCGGGCCCTGAAGACGGTGGACGTCGCCACGGGCGAGGCCACCCAGGCGCACCACCAGCGCTCCGACGTGTGCGCGGTCCCGGCCGCGGGGATCGTCGCCGAGGCGATGGTCGCCCTGGTGCTCGCGGACGCGGTGGCGGAGAAGTTCGGCGGCGACAGCGTCACCGAGACCCGCCGCAACGTGCGGTCGTACCTCGACAGCCTGCACATCCGATGAGCGGGCCACTGGTCGTCCTCGTCGGCCCGATGGGCGTGGGCAAGTCCACCGTCGGGCAATTGCTGGCCGAGCGGCTCGGCGTCGGCTATCGGGACACCGACGACGACATCGTCGCCGAGGCGGGCCGCAGCATCGCGGAGATCTTCGTCGACGAGGGCGAGGAGACCTTCCGCGCGATCGAGAAGCGGGCCGTACGGCGCGCGCTCGCCGAGCACGACGGCGTACTGGCGCTCGGCGGCGGCTCGGTCCTGGACCCGGACACCCGCGCGCTGCTGGCGGGGCAGCGCGTGGTCTACCTGGCCATGGACGTCGAGGAAGCCGTCAAGCGCACCGGCCTGAACACGGCGCGCCCGCTGCTCGCCGTCAATCCGCGCAAGCAGTGGCGCGAGCTGATGGAGGCCCGTCGCCCTCTCTACGAGGGTGTCGCCACCGCGGTCGTGACCACGGACGGCCGTACGCCCGAAGAGGTCAGCCAAGTGGCCTTGGACGCTTTGGAGTTGAAGGAAGCATGAGCAGCGAGTCCGTAACGCGGATCCGGGTCGGCGGCAGCGCGGGCTCGGAGCCGTACGAGGTCCTGGTCGGCCGTCAGCTGCTGGGTGAGCTCGGCGGGCTGATCGGCGACCGGGTCAAGCGGGTCGCCGTGATCCACCCCGAGGCGCTCGCCGACACCGGCGACGCCCTCCGCGCCGACCTGGCCGGACAGGGCTACGAGGCCGTCGCCATCCAGGTGCCCAACGCGGAGGAGGCCAAGACCGCCGAGGTCGCCGCCTACTGCTGGAAGGCGCTCGGCCAGTCCGGGTTCACCCGCACCGACGTCGTCGTGGGCGTCGGCGGGGGCTCCACCACCGACCTGGCCGGGTTCGTCGCCGCGACCTGGCTGCGCGGGGTGCGCTGGATCGCCGTCCCGACGACCGTGCTGGCCATGGTCGACGCGGCCGTCGGCGGCAAGACCGGCATCAACACCGCCGAGGGCAAGAACCTCGTCGGCGCCTTCCACCCGCCGGCCGGTGTGCTGTGCGACCTGGCCGCGCTGGACTCCCTCCCGGTCAACGACTACGTCTCCGGGCTCGCCGAGATCATCAAGGCCGGCTTCATCGCCGACCCGGCGATCCTCGACCTGGTCGAGTCCGACCCCGAGGCGGCCCGCACCCCGGCGGGCCCGCACACCGCCGAGCTCATCGAGCGCTCCATCCGGGTCAAGGCGGACGTCGTGTCGTCCGACCTGAAGGAGTCGGGCCTGCGGGAGATCCTCAACTACGGTCACACCCTGGCGCACGCCATCGAGAAGAACGAGCGCTACCAGTGGCGGCACGGCGCGGCCGTGTCCGTGGGCATGCACTTCGCCGCCGAACTGGGCCGCCTGGCGGGCCGGCTGGACGACGCGACGGCCGACCGCCACCGTACGGTCCTGGAATCGGTGGGGCTGCCGCTGCACTACCGCTACGACCAGTGGCCCAAGCTGCTGGAGAACATGAAGGTCGACAAGAAGTCCCGCGGCGACCTGCTGCGGTTCATCGTCCTGGACGGCCTCGCCAAGCCGAACGTTCTCGAGGGTCCCGACCCGGCGGTCCTGCTGGCCGCGTACGGAGAGGTGGGCGAGTAGGAGCGCGGGACGGTCGAGTGGTCGGCCCGCTTCCCTTCCGCCCGATTCGCTTTCCACACCGGGCACTTCGGACCGCCCCCGGCCGTTCACCAAAGGACGGCCGGGGGCGGTACCGTTCAGTAGCGAACAGGGGGTCCGCGCCCCTCACAACCAGCGCCCATTGCCTGTACGAGACGGAGTGGCACCGGATGCAGCACGCAGTGGGTTCTCCGCTGCCGCCGCCCCACCAGCCGGGCGGCGCCCCCCAGCAGCAGCCGGGGTATCTCGGCGCCCCCTCGGGCCCGGTCCCGCCCGCGCCCCAGCCGCCGGTGCCGCCCGTGCCGCCTCCGCCCGCCCCGCAGCACGCCCCGGTCCCGCAGGGCACCGACACCACCGGGCATGTCCCGCTGCCGCCGGGCGGCCCCGTCCCCATGCCCAGCGCGCCGCCCGCCCAAGTCGTCCCCGACCCGACGGCCACGACACTGGCGGTGCTGCTGATCGGCCCGGCGGGCGCCGGGAAGACGAGCGTCGCCAAGTTCTGGGCCGACCACCGCCGGGTGCCCACGGCCCACGTCAGCCTCGACGACGTACGGGAATGGGTCCGCTCGGGCTTCGCCGACCCGCAGTCGGGGTGGAACGACCATTCCGAGGCCCAGTACCGTCTGGCCCGCCGCACCTGCGGCTTCGCCGCGCGCAACTTCCTGGCCAACGGCATCTCGTGCATCCTGGACGACGCGATCTTCCCCGACCGCCCGGCCGTGGGCCTCGGTGGCTGGAAACGGCATGTGGGCCCGGGCCTGCTGCCCGTCGTCCTCCTGCCCGGCCTGGAGGTCGTCCTGGAGCGCAACGCCGAACGCGCGGGCAACCGCCGCCTCACCGACGAGGAGGTGGCCCGTATCCACGGCCGCATGGCCGGCTGGTACGGCTCCGGCCTCCCCATCATCGACAACTCCCAACTGGACGTCCCGACGACGGCGAGGGTCCTGGACGACGTGCTGGCGAGGGCGATCGCGAGCCCCCCGAAGTGGTAGAGCGCTCCCGAGCGCGCCGGTCCGACCCGGACGGTTCCCCCGAACGCCCTCCCAACCGGCACAATCCGGCCACTCCTCCTACGCTCGTGTCATGTCAGAGGTCTACGCGTCCCGCCGCAACCGGCTGAGAGAACGCTGCAACGCCAGCGGCAGCGCCACCGCGCTGATCTCCCGCCCCGCCAACGTGAGATACCTCGCGGGTGCGGCCCCGCGCGGCGCCGTGCTGTTGCTGGGCAGACGTGAGGATCTTCTCGTCTGCCTGGACCCGCCCGACGACCGCCCGAGCGAGGGCCGGCCGGACGAGGCCCTGCGTGTCCACTGCCTCCGCCTCCCCGGAGGCGATCCGGCGGTCGCCGCCGCCGATCTCCTCGTGGGCGAGGGCGGCGACTCCCTCGCGGTGGAGGAGCACCACCTCACGGTGGCCCGCCACCGCGAACTGCGTGCCGTCGCGCCCGGGCTGCGCCTCGGCGATCTGGGTGGCGCGGTCGAACAGCTGCGGGTGGTGAAGGACGAGGAGGAGATCTCCTGTCTGCGGATCGGCGCCGAGATCGCCGACCAGGCCCTGGGGGAGCTGCTGGAGTCCATCCTGGTGGGTCGTACGGAACGGCATCTCGCCCTCGAACTGGAACGGCGCCTCGTCGATCACGGTGCCGACGGCCCCGCCTTCGCCACCTCGGTCGCCACCGGCCCGAACTCGGGCCGGCGCGGCCACCGGCCCACCGACCGGCGGGTCGAGGAGGGTGACTTCCTTTCCGTCTGCCTGGGAGCGAGCTACCGCGGATACCGCTGCGAGATCGGCCGTACCTTCGTGATCGGCACGTCCCCCGCCGACTGGCAGATCGAGCTGTACGACCTCGTCTTCGCTGCCCAGCGGGCCGGACGGGAGGCTCTGGCACCCGGCGCCGCCTTCCGGGACGTGGACCGCGCGGCCCGCCAGATCCTGGACTCGGCAGGGCACTCCGAGGGCCTCGCGGCACTCACCGGGCACGGTGTCGGACTCGAAATCGAAGAGGACCCGCAGTTGTCTCCCGCGGCCATGGGTAAACTGGACGCTTGCGTGCCGGTCACCGTCGAACCGGGGGTCCACCTCCCGGGCCGGGGCGGTGTCAGGATCGATGACACGCTCGTCGTGCGCCCCGAGGCGGACGGCGGACCCGAGCTACTCACCATCACGACCAAGGAGCTGCTCGCCCTCTAGGCAGGTGCGTGCGCCGGGGTCGTCCACGTCAGTCCAGGAGATTCCGCAACCGTGGCTTCCACGAACGACCTCAAGAACGGCCTGGTGCTCAAGCTCGAAGGCGGCCAGCTCTGGTCCGTCGTCGAGTTCCAGCACGTCAAGCCCGGCAAGGGCCCGGCCTTCGTGCGCACCAAGCTGAAGAACGTGCTTTCCGGCAAGGTCGTCGACAAGACGTTCAACGCCGGCGTCAAGGTCGAGACGGCCACTGTCGACAAGCGCGACATGCAGTTCTCGTACATGGACGGCGAGTACTTCGTCTTCATGGACATGGAGACCTACGACCAGCTGATGGTCGACCGCAAGGCCGTCGGCGACGCCGCCAACTTCCTGATCGAGGGCTTCACGGCCACCGTGGCGCAGCACGAGGGCGAGGTGCTCTTCGTAGAGCTGCCGGCCGCCGTCGAGCTCGTCGTGCAGGAGACCGAGCCGGGCCTCCAGGGCGACCGCTCCACCGGTGGCACCAAGCCCGCCACCCTGGAGACCGGTCACCAGATCAACGTCCCGCTCTTCATCACCACCGGTGAGAAGATCAAGGTCGACACCCGCACCAGCGACTACCTCGGCCGGGTGAACAGCTAACCGTGGCTGCCCGCAACACGGCCCGCAAGCGCGCCTTCCAGATCCTCTTCGAGGGCGACCAGCGCGGAGTCGACGTCCTGACAGTCCTCGCGGACTGGATCCGGCTCTCCCGGGCCGACACCCGGCAGCCGCCGGTGAGCGAGTACACGATGCAGCTGGTCGAGGGCTACGCCGGGTACGCGCGTCGCATCGACGAGCTGATCTCGCAGTACTCGGTCGGCTGGACGCTGGACCGGATGCCGGTCGTCGACCGCAACATCCTGCGTCTCGGCGCCTACGAGCTGATCTGGGCCGACGAGACCCCGGACGCGGTCGTCCTCGACGAGATGGTGCAGCTGGCGAAGGAGTTCTCGACGGACGAGTCGCCGTCGTTCGTCAACGGCCTGCTCGGCCGGTTCAAGGAGCTCAAGCCGTCTCTGCGTCGCGAATAGCGAACAGTTCCGCAGGGAGAGCCGGGGAACGAGGGCCACAGGAGGCCTGCGAGCCCCCTGTGGCTCGTCGCGCGGTTCCCCGCGCCCCTCGGGGCGCGAACACGCCGGAGGGCCCACAGCGCACGCTGTGGGCCCTCCGGCATGTACCGACAAAAAGCCGGGGTGGCCGGAACCATCAGGTTCCGGCCACCCCGGCGGCACGTTTCTGCTGAGCTCTGCCGGGCCGCTGGGGCCTCAGCCCTCCTCGTGGGAGACGGCGCGACGGGCGTCCGCGTCCAGGACGCCCCAGCTGATCAGCTGCTCGGTCAGGACCGAGGGGGACTGGTCGTAGATGACGGCGAGGGTGCGCAGGTCGTCCTGGCGGATCGACAGCACCTTGCCGTTGTAGTCACCGCGCTGCGACTGGATGGTGGCCGCGTACCGCTGAAGGGGACCCGCCTTCTCGACCGGCACGTGGGCCAGTCGCTCCAGGTCCAGGACCAGCTTCGGCGGCGGCTCGGCGGCGCCGCCCGGAGTGGTGCCCGGCAGCAGTTCCTGCACGGGAACGCCGTAGAAGTCCGCCAGCTCGGCAAGGCGCTGCACGGTCACGGCGCGGTCGCCGCGCTCGTACGAACCGACCACGACCGCCTTCCACCGTCCCTGGGACTTCTCCTCGACACCGTGGAGGGAAAGGCCCTGCTGGGTGCGGATCGCCCGGAGCTTGGCCCCGAGCTGTTTGGCGTATTCGCTGGACATATAGCTCCCCGGCACTGGGTCGACGCGGCACGAGCCGCGTGCTGGTAACTCACTGTGAGGTTACGCAGCGTGATTCTTCTGAGTCAAGCCGAATGGTCCACACCGACGCTTCCGTGGTATCGGTGGCCGATTACTCCAAGGGGGTGATCGGGGCGGTGTCCCGGCCTGCTACCGTGGATGGCGCAAATCCGACGTCCTTTAAGGTCCGTCCCGTGAGGCGGAGAAGGAGGTCCGTTTCATATGGACAAGCAGGACATTCAGCAGGACTCCCGGCAAGCCGATGCGCGGCCCGTTCTCGAAGGCCCCGACATCGCGCGGGTGCTGACCCGTATCGCCCACGAGATCGTCGAACGCGCCAAGGGCGCCGACGACGTGGTGCTGCTCGGCATCCCGACCCGCGGCGTCTTCCTCGCCCAGCGGCTCGCCGCCAAGCTCGAGCAGATCACCGACCGCAGGATCCCGGTCGGCTCCCTCGACATCACCATGTACCGCGACGACCTGCGCATGCACCCGCCGCGTGCGCTGGCCCGCACCGAGATTCCCGGTGACGGCCTGGACGGGAAGCTGGTCGTCCTCGTCGACGACGTGCTCTTCTCCGGCCGCACCATCCGTGCCGCCCTCGACGCCCTGAACGACCTCGGGCGCCCGCGCGCGGTGCAGCTCGCGGTCCTCGTCGACCGCGGCCACCGGGAACTGCCCATCCGCGCCGACTACGTCGGCAAGAACCTCCCCACGTCGTTGCGGGAGACGGTCAAGGTCCAGCTCGCCGAGGAGGACGGTCGCGACACCGTGCTGCTCGGTGTGAAGCCGGCCGCCCAGCAGTAGCACGCGCGCGTGCGGCCCTCGGTGCCGTGCGCCTCACAGCCGTGCCCTGCACGTCCGTGATCTCCCTTGTCTGAACTGCCTTACGGAGCCTGACAGATGCAGCGTCATCTCATCTCGGCCGCCGATCTCACCCGCGACGACGCCGTCCTGATCCTCGACACCGCCGAGGAGATGGCCCGGGTCGCGGACCGGCCCATCAAGAAACTGCCGACCCTGCGCGGCCGCACGATCGTCAACCTCTTCTTCGAGGACTCCACGCGCACGCGTATCTCCTTCGAGGCCGCCGAGAAGCGCCTCTCCGCGGACGTCATCAACTTCTCCGCCAAGGGGTCGTCGGTGTCGAAGGGCGAGTCCCTCAAGGACACCGCGCAGACGCTGGAGGCCATGGGCGTCGACGCCGTCGTCATCCGGCACGGCGCCTCCGGGGCGCCCTACCGCCTGGCCACCTCCGGCTGGATCGACGCGGTCGTCGTCAACGCCGGCGACGGCACCCACCAGCACCCCACCCAGGCCCTCCTGGACGCCTTCACCATGCGCCGCCGACTGGTCGGCCGGGACGCCGGGATCGGCCAGGACCTCGCCGGCAAGCGCATCACGATCGTCGGCGACGTGCTGCACAGCCGGGTCGCCCGCTCCAACGTCGACCTGCTGCACACGCTCGGCGCCGAGGTGACCCTGGTCGCCCCGCCCACCCTGGTGCCGGTCGGCATCGAGACCTGGCCGTGCGAGGTGTCGTACGACCTCGACAGCACGCTGCCCAAGTCCGACGCGGTGATGATGCTGCGGGTGCAGCGCGAGCGGATGAACGCCGCGTTCTTCCCCACCGAGCGCGAGTACTCGCGGCGCTACGGGCTCGACGGCGACCGCATGGCGCGGATGCCCGAGCACGCCATCGTCATGCACCCCGGCCCGATGGTCCGCGGCATGGAGATCACCGCCGAGGTCGCCGACTCCGAGCGCTGCACCGTCGTCGAACAGGTCGCCAACGGCGTGTCCATCCGGATGGCCGTCCTCTACCTGCTCCTGGGCGGCAACGAGCCCGCCGTCAGCCACGCCCGCACCACCGAGGAGAAGTAAGAACCATGAGCAAGATCCTGATCCGTGGTGCGAAGGTGCTCGGCGGTGAGCCGCAGGACGTCCTGATCGACGGCGCGGTCATCGAGGCCGTCGGCGCGGGGCTGTCCGCAGAGGGCGCCGAGGTCGTCGAGGCCGCAGGCAAGGTGCTGCTGCCGGGCCTCGTCGACCTGCACACCCATCTGCGCGAGCCGGGCCGCGAGGACTCCGAGACGGTGCTGACCGGCACCCGTGCCGCCGCCTCCGGCGGCTACACCGCCGTGTTCGCCATGGCCAACACCTTCCCCGTGGCCGACACCGCCGGCGTGGTCGAGCAGGTCTACCGGCTCGGCCAGGAGCACGGCTACTGCGACGTGCAGCCGATCGGCGCGGTCACGGTCGGCCTGGAGGGCCGCAAGCTCGCCGAGCTGGGCGCCATGCACGAGTCGGCGGCCGGCGTCACCGTCTTCTCCGACGACGGCAAGTGCGTCGACGACGCGGTGATCATGCGCCGGGCCCTGGAGTACGTGAAGGCCTTCGGCGGGGTCGTCGCCCAGCACGCGCAGGAGCCGCGGCTGACCGAGGGCGCCCAGATGAACGAGGGCGTCGTCTCCGCCGAGCTGGGGCTCGGGGGCTGGCCGGCGGTGGCCGAGGAGTCGATCATCGCCCGGGACGTCCTGCTCGCCGAGCACGTCGGCTCCCGGGTCCACATCTGCCACCTGTCCACCGCAGGGTCGGTCGAGATCGTCCGCTGGGCCAAGTCCCGCGGCATCGACGTGACCGCCGAGGTCACCCCGCACCACCTGCTGCTCACCGACGAACTGGTGCGCAGCTACAACCCGGTCTACAAGGTGAACCCGCCGCTGCGCACCGAGCGGGACGTGCTCGCCCTGCGCGAGGCGCTCGCCGACGGCACCATCGACATCGTCGCCACCGACCACGCCCCGCACCCGCACGAGGACAAGGACTGCGAGTGGGCCGCGGCCGCCATGGGCATGGTCGGCCTGGAGACCGCGCTGTCGGTGGTCCAGGAGACGATGGTGGAGACGGGCCTGCTGGACTGGGCCGGGGTCGCGAGCCGGATGTCGTTCAAGCCCGCCCTGATCGGGCAGGCCAAGGGGCACGGGCGTCCCGTCTCGGCAGGTGAGCCCGCCAACCTCACGCTCGTCGACACGGAATACCGTGGGTCGGTGGACCCCGCGGGCTTCGCCTCGCGCAGCCGGAACACCCCGTACGAGGGGCGTGAGCTGCCGGGCCGTGTCACGCACACGTGGCTCCGGGGCAAGGCCACGCTCGTCGACGGGAAGCTCACGTGACATCTGCTGCACTACTGCTCGCGGCCGAAAAGGAATCGGCCGAAGTGACCGACTGGGCCGCGCGGATCGGCTGGGTGGTCGGCCTCGGCCTCTTCGTCGCGCTCGTCTACTGGCTGATGCGCGAGGGCTGGAAGTGGCGCGGCACGCTCCAGGGCGACCTGCCCGAGCTCCCCACCGCGCCGGACGACCCCGGCCCGGTGAGACTGGGCATGAGCGGCCGCTACCACGGCTCCACCACCGCCGGGCAGTGGCTCGACCGCATCGTGGCGCACGGCCTGGGCACCCGCAGCCGGGTCGAGCTCACCCTGACGGCCGCGGGACTGGACGTCGTACGCCCCGGCGCGACCGACTTCTTCGTCCCGGTCGCGGCACTGCGTGAGGCCCGGCTCGACAAGGGCATCGCCGGCAAGGTCCTCACCGAGGGCGGCCTGCTGGTGGTGACCTGGGCACACGGCGACAAACTGCTCGACTCCGGCTTCCGCTCGGACCACGCGGCCGAGCACGGCGACTGGGTCGACGCCATCAACTCCATGATCGACAAGACGGAAAACCCGACGGAAACGGAAGGCGCACGATGACGACCTCCACCAGGGGAACCACCAAGGTTCCCGCCGTACTCGTCCTGGAGGACGGCCGGATCTTCCGCGGCCGTGCCTACGGGGCCGTGGGGGAAACCTTCGGCGAAGCGGTGTTCTCCACCGGCATGACCGGCTACCAGGAGACCCTGACCGACCCGTCGTACGACCGCCAGATCGTCGTCGCGACCGCCCCCCAGATCGGCAACACCGGCTGGAACGACGAGGACGACGAGTCGGACCGCATCTGGGTCTCCGGCTACGTCGTGCGCGACCCCGCGCGTGTGCCCTCCAACTGGCGCGCCAAGCGTTCCCTGGACGACGAGCTCGTCGCGCAGAACGTCGTGGGCATCTCCGGCATCGACACCCGCGCGCTCACCCGCCACCTGCGCGAGAGCGGCTCGATGCGCGCCGGCATCTTCTCCGGCGAGGCGGTCGGCTCTCAGACCGAGCTCCTCGCGCGCGTGCAGGCCCAGCCGCAGATGAAGGGCGCGAGCCTCTACGAGGCGGTCACCACCAAGGAGGCCTACGTCGTCCCGGCGGTCGGCGAGAAGCGGTTCACCGTCGCCGCCATCGACCTCGGCATCAAGGGAATGACCCCGCACCGCATGGCCGAGCGCGGCATCGAGGTGCACGTGCTCCCGGCGACGGCCTCGGCGGCGCAGGTGTACGCCGTCGACCCCGACGGCGTGTTCTTCTCCAACGGCCCGGGCGACCCGGCCACCGCCGACGGTCCGGTCGCGCTGATGACCGAGGTGCTCCAGCGCAGGACGCCGCTCTTCGGCATCTGCTTCGGCAACCAGATCCTCGGCCGCGCCCTCGGCTTCGGCACCTACAAGCTGAAGTACGGCCACCGCGGCATCAACCAGCCGGTCCAGGACCGTACGACCGGCAAGGTCGAGGTCACCGCGCACAACCACGGGTTCGCCGTGGACGCGCCGCTCGACCGGGTCAGCGAGACGAAGTTCGGCCGCGCCGAGGTCTCGCACGTCTGCCTCAACGACGACGTCGTGGAGGGGCTCCAGCTGCTCGACCAGCCGGCCTTCTCCGTCCAGTACCACCCCGAAGCGGCAGCGGGCCCCCACGACGCCGCCTACCTGTTCGACCGCTTCGTATCCCTGATGGAGGGCCAGCGTGCCTAAGCGCACCGATATCCAGTCCGTCCTGGTCATCGGCTCCGGCCCGATCGTCATCGGCCAGGCCGCCGAGTTCGACTACTCCGGCACCCAGGCGTGCCGCATCCTGCGCGCCGAGGGCCTGCGGGTCATCCTGGTCAACTCCAACCCGGCGACGATCATGACCGACCCGGAGATCGCCGACGCCACCTACGTCGAGCCGATCACGCCGGAGTTCGTCGAGAAGATCATCGCCAAGGAGCGCCCCGACGTCCTGCTGCCCACCCTGGGCGGCCAGACGGCCCTCAACACCGCGATCTCCATGCACGAGCAGGGTGTGCTGGAGAAGTACGGCGTCGAGCTGATCGGCGCCAACGTCGAGGCGATCAACAAGGGCGAGGACCGCGACCTCTTCAAGGGTGTCGTCGAGGCCGTCCGCGAGAAGATCGGGCACGGCGAGTCCGCCCGGTCCGTGATCTGCCACTCCATGGACGACGTGATCGCGGGCGTCGAGACGCTCGGCGGCTACCCCGTCGTCGTCCGTCCCTCCTTCACCATGGGCGGCGCCGGCTCCGGCTTCGCCCACGACGAGGAGGAGCTGCGCCGTATCGCCGGCCAGGGCCTGACGCTCTCGCCCACCACCGAGGTGCTCCTGGAGGAGTCCATCCTCGGCTGGAAGGAGTACGAGCTGGAGCTGATGCGCGACAAGAACGACAACGTCGTGGTCGTCTGCTCCATCGAGAACTTCGACCCCATGGGCGTGCACACCGGTGACTCGATCACCGTCGCGCCGGCGATGACGCTGACCGACCGCGAGTACCAGCGGCTGCGCGACATCGGCATCGCGATCATCCGCGAGGTCGGCGTCGACACCGGCGGCTGCAACATCCAGTTCGCGGTGAACCCCGAGGACGGCCGGATCATCGTCATCGAGATGAACCCGCGCGTGTCGCGGTCCTCGGCCCTCGCCTCCAAGGCCACCGGCTTCCCGATCGCCAAGATCGCCGCCAAGCTCGCCGTCGGCTACACCCTCGACGAGATCCCGAACGACATCACGCTGGAGACCCCGGCCTCCTTCGAGCCGACGCTCGACTACGTGGTCGTGAAGGCCCCGCGCTTCGCCTTCGAGAAGTTCCCGAGCGCCGACTCCACGCTGACCACGACCATGAAGTCGGTCGGCGAGGCCATGGCCATCGGCCGCAACTTCACCGAGGCCTTCCAGAAGGCGCTGCGCTCGCTGGAGAAGAAGGGCAGCCAGTTCACGTTCGTCGGCGAGCCCGGCGACAAGGACGAGCTGCTGCGCGAGGCCGTACGGCCCACCGACGGGCGTATCAACACCGTCATGCAGGCCATCCGCGCGGGCGCCACCCCCGAGGAGGTCTTCGAGTTCACGAAGATCGACCCCTGGTTCGTCGACCAGCTCTTCCTCATCAAGGAGACCGCCGACGAGCTGGCCGCCGCCGAGCGCCTGGACGTCGAGCTGCTCGCCGAGGCCAAGCGGCACGGCTTCTCGGACCAGCAGATCGCCGAGATCCGCGGGCTGCGCGAGGACGTCGTCCGTGAGGTCCGGCACGCCCTGGGCATCCGCCCGGTCTACAAGACGGTCGACACCTGCGCCGCCGAGTTCGCCGCGAAGACGCCGTACTTCTACTCCTCCTACGACGAGGAGAGCGAGGTCGCGCCCCGCGAGAAGCCCGCGGTGATCATCCTGGGCTCCGGCCCGAACCGCATCGGCCAGGGCATCGAGTTCGACTACTCCTGCGTCCACGCCTCCTTCGCGCTCAGCGACGCGGGCTACGAGACCGTGATGGTCAACTGCAACCCGGAGACCGTCTCCACGGACTACGACACCTCCGACCGTCTGTACTTCGAGCCGCTGACGCTGGAAGACGTGCTGGAGATCGTCCACGCGGAGTCGCTGGCAGGACCGATCGCCGGTGTGATCGTCCAGCTCGGCGGCCAGACCCCGCTGGGCCTGGCGCAGGCGCTGAAGGACAACGGCGTGCCGATCGTCGGCACGTCGCCCGAGGCCATCCACGCGGCCGAGGACCGGGGCGCCTTCGGGCGGGTGCTCGCCGAGGCCGGTCTGCCGGCCCCGAAGCACGGCACGGCCACCACCTTCTCCGAGGCCAAGGCCATCGCGGACGAGATCGGCTACCCGGTCCTGGTGCGGCCGTCGTACGTGCTCGGCGGCCGTGGCATGGAGATCGTCTACGACGAGACCCGGCTGTCCTCCTACATCGCCGAGTCGACCGAGATCAGCCCCACCCGGCCGGTGCTCGTCGACCGCTTCCTCGACGACGCCATCGAGATCGACGTCGACGCGCTCTACGACGGCGAGGAGCTGTATCTCGGCGGCGTCATGGAGCACATCGAGGAGGCCGGCATCCACTCCGGCGACTCGGCGTGCGCCCTGCCCCCGATCACCCTGGGCGGCTTCGACATCAAGCGCCTGCGGGCCTCCACCGAGGCGATCGCCAAGGGCGTCGGTGTGCGCGGTCTGATCAACATCCAGTTCGCGATGGCCGGCGACATCCTCTACGTCCTGGAGGCCAACCCGCGCGCGTCCCGCACGGTCCCCTTCACCTCGAAGGCGACCGCGGTGCCGCTGGCGAAGGCCGCCGCCCGGATCTCGCTGGGCGCGACCGTCGCCGAGCTGCGCGCCGAGGGGCTGCTCCCGGCGACCGGCGACGGCGGTGAGCTGCCGCTGGACGCGCCGATCTCCGTCAAGGAGGCCGTGATGCCGTGGACCCGCTTCCGGGACACCTCCGGCCGCGGTGTCGACACCGTGCTCGGCCCGGAGATGCGCTCCACCGGCGAGGTCATGGGCATCGACTCCGTCTTCGGCACGGCGTACGCGAAGTCGCAGGCGGGCGCCTACGGCCCGCTGCCCACCAAGGGCCGCGCGTTCATCTCGGTCGCCAACCGCGACAAGCGCTCGATGATCTTCCCGGCCCGTGAGCTGGTCGCCCACGGCTTCGAGCTGCTCGCCACCTCCGGCACGGCCGAGGTGCTCAGGCGCAACGGCCTCAACGCGAAGGTCGTGCGCAAGCAGTCCGAGGGCACCGGCCCGAACGGCGAGAAGACCATCGTCCAGCTCATCCACGACGGCGAGGTCGACCT
This sequence comes from Streptomyces sp. NBC_00016, assembly GCF_045040885.1. Taxonomy (NCBI): domain Bacteria; kingdom Bacillati; phylum Actinomycetota; class Actinomycetes; order Kitasatosporales; family Streptomycetaceae; genus Streptomyces; species Streptomyces sp. NBC_00016. Next base: position 8,007,039 of record NZ_CP108304.1, read on the forward strand.
CATCGTCAACACCCCGTACGGCACCGGTGGCCGCCTCGACGGCTACGAGATCCGTACGGCGGCCGTGGCGCGGTCCGTGCCGTGCCTGACGACGGTCCAGGCGCTCGCCGCGGCCGTCCAGGGCATCGACGCCCTCAACCACGGGGACGTGGGCGTGCGCTCACTCCAGGAACACGCGGAACACCTGACCGCGGCCCGCGACTAGCAGCCCTCAGGGGGACACCGGAAACGGTGTCCCCCTCTTCATGACACCTCTTCGCGAGGCTCCTTGGAGGACATGACCATGTACAAGCAATTCTTCCGGCTGGTCTTCCAGCGGATGGACCCCGAGCGCGCCCACCACCTGGCCTTCCGCTGGATCCGGCTCGCCGTGCGGATCCCGGTGCTGCGCACGTTCGTCGCGGCCGCCCTGGCCCCCCGGTACGAGGAACTGCGCACCGAGGCCTTCGGGCTGCGCATGCACGGCCCCTTCGGACTCGCCGCGGGCTTCGACAAGAACGCCGTCGCGATCGACGGGATGTCGATGCTGGGCTTCGACCACGTCGAGATCGGCACGGTCACCGGTGAGCCGCAGCCCGGCAACCCCGCCCAGCGGCTGTTCCGGCTCGTGAAGGACCGGGGGCTCATCAACCGCATGGGCTTCAACAACGAGGGCTCGCTGGCCGTCGCAGCGCGCCTGGCCTCCCGTACGCCCGTCTTCAAGCCCGTGGTCGGCGTCAACATCGGCAAGACCAAGGTCGTACCGGAGGAGGAGGCCGTCGGCGACTACGTGAAGTCGACCGAGCGGCTCGCGCCGTACGCCGACTACCTGGTCGTCAACGTGTCCTCGCCGAACACCCCGGGGCTGCGCAACCTCCAGGCCACCGAGGCGCTGCGGCCGCTGCTGAGCGCCGTCCGCGAGGCCGCCGACCGGGTGGTGACCTCGCGGCGGGTCCCGCTGCTGGTCAAGATCGCCCCGGACCTGGCCGACGAGGACGTCGACGCGGTCGCCGACCTGGCCGTGGAACTCGGCCTGGACGGGATCATCGCCACCAACACCACCATCGCGCGCGAGGGTCTCGGGCTGACCTCCGACCCCTCGCTGGTGAAGGAGACCGGCGGACTGTCCGGGGCGCCCCTCAAGGCACGCTCCCTGGAGGTGCTGCGCCGCCTCTACGCGCGCGTGGGCGACCGCGTCACCCTGGTGGGCGTCGGCGGCGTGGAGGACGCCGAGGACGCCTGGCAGCGCATCCTGGCCGGTGCCACGCTGGTCCAGGGGTACAGCGCCTTCATCTACGAGGGGCCCTTCTGGGGCCGTGCGATCCACAAGGGCCTGGCCGCCCGCCTGCGGACGAGCCCCTACGCCACTCTCGCCGACGCGGTCGGCGCCGACGTGAGGAAGACGGCATGACCCTGGAGCCCTTCGGCGCGCGGCTGCGCCGGGCCATGGACGAGCGTGGCCCGCTCTGCGTCGGCATCGACCCGCACGCCTCCCTGCTCGCCGAGTGGGGCCTGAACGACGATGTCGCCGGCCTGGAGCGGTTCAGCCGCACGGTCGTCGAGGCGACGGCCGACCGGGTCGCCCTGCTGAAGCCGCAGAGCGCCTTCTTCGAGCGGTTCGGCTCGCGCGGCGTCGCCGTCCTGGAGAAGACGGTGCAGGAGGCCCGGGCGGCCGGTGCCCTGGTCGTGATGGACGCCAAGCGCGGTGACATCGGCTCGACCATGGCCGCGTACGCCGAGTCCTTCCTGCACAAGGACGCCCCGCTGTTCTCCGACGCCCTCACCGTGTCGCCGTACCTCGGTTACGGATCCCTCTCCCCGGCGGTGGCGTCGGCGCGCGAGAGCGGCGCCGGGCTGTTCGTGCTGGCGCTGACCTCGAACCCGGAGGGCGGCGAGGTCCAGCACGCGGTGCGGGCCGACGGACGGGACGTGGGCGCGACGATGCTGGCGCACCTGGCCGCGGAGAACGCGGGGGAGGAGCCGCTGGGCTCCTTCGGGGCGGTCGTCGGCGCCACCCTGGGCGACCTCTCGACGTACGACCTCGACATCAACGGTCCGCTCCTCGCACCAGGTGTCGGCGCTCAGGGGGCGACCCCGGCCGACCTTCCGCGGGTCTTCGGGTCCGCGGTGCGCAATGTCGTACCGAACGTGAGTCGGGGTGTGTTGCGTCACGGTCCCGACCTCGTCGCTCTGCGTGACGCGGTGGATCGATTCGCGCGAGAGGTCAGGGCGGCCGTGGACGCCGCCTGACGGGCCTCGGCCGCCCGACCGGGGGCTCGGTCGGGCGGCTCGGGGGCGACTTGAGTCTGGATACATCCTCAAATCCGGGGCACTATGTCTTAAATGTCCGGCCTGGCAGAGGCTGACCAGGACTTTTCCTTGGTTCTCGCTGACTCTGGCGGAGTTGGCCGCTAGTCTCCGACGGAGAGTGAACGGGCAGCGCGTGTTGCTCGTAACTCACCAGGTGTGGGGCGACTAGGTTCCTCACCGGTCCGTATCCGACAGTTCGACATCCGAGGTGACGTAGGCGTGGCTCTTCCGCCCCTTACCCCCGAACAGCGCGCAGCCGCGCTCGAAAAGGCCGCCGCGGCTCGCCGGGAGCGGGCCGAGGTCAAGAATCGACTCAAGCACTCCGGCGCCTCGCTTCACGAGGTCATCAAGCAGGGTCAGGAAAACGACGTCATCGGCAAGATGAAGGTCTCTGCCCTTCTGGAGTCGCTCCCGGGCGTGGGCAAGGTCCGCGCCAAGCAGATCATGGAGCGACTCGGCATCTCCGAGAGCCGCCGCGTGCGCGGCCTCGGTTCCAACCAGATCGCGTCCCTGGAGCGTGAGTTCGGCAGCACCGGCTCCTGATTCCCGGGTGCCGCGGGGAGGGAGTCCCGGGCACTCCGGGATTGCTGGAATAATCGCTGCATGGCAGTAAAACTCCGGGGGACGACCCCCGAAACCCCGGACGCACGTCCGCGGCTGACCGTGCTCTCCGGCCCCTCCGGGGTCGGCAAGAGCACGGTCGTCGCTCATATGCGCAAGGAACACCCCGAGGCCTGGCTCTCGGTGTCGGCGACGACCCGCAGGCCGCGGCCCGGCGAGAAGCACGGAGTCCACTACTTCTTCGTCACCGACGAGGAGATGGACAAGCTGATCGCCAACGGCGAGCTGCTGGAGTGGGCCGAGTTCGCGGGCAACCGCTACGGCACTCCGCGCGCCGCGGTGCTGGAGCGCCTGGAGTCGGGTGAGCCGGTCCTCCTGGAGATCGATCTCCAGGGTGCCCGGCAGGTCCGCGAGTCCATGCCCGAGGCCCAACTGGTGTTCCTGGCCCCTCCCTCCTGGGAGGAACTGGTACGCAGGCTCACCGGGCGGGGCACCGAACCGCCCGAGGTGATCGAGCGCCGCCTGGCGGCGGCGAAGATCGAACTGGCGGCCGAGCCGGAGTTCGACGTGACCCTGGTCAACACCTCCGTCGAGGACGTCGCGCGTGAGCTGCTAGCCTTGGTCGATGTTGTGTGATTACGAGCCTGTGATCACGACCGGTCTTTTCCCATCCATCGGAAGGTAGAGCGTGTCCTCTTCCATCTCCGCGCCCGAGGGCATCATCAACCCGCCGATCGACGAGCTCCTCGAGGCCACCGACTCGAAGTACAGCCTCGTGATCTACGCGGCCAAGCGGGCCCGCCAGATCAACGCGTACTACTCGCAGCTCGGCGAGGGCCTCCTCGAGTACGTCGGTCCGCTCGTGGACACCCACGTCCACGAGAAGCCGCTCTCGATCGCCCTCCGCGAGATCAACGCCGGTCTGCTGACGTCCGAGGCCGTAGAGGGCCCCGCTCAGTAGTATTTTCGGCTCACAGTGGGTTTTTCCACAGGCCCGGCAGCACGGCTGCCGGGCCTGTGGTGTCTGATGGACTCGTACGCCGGGAGCCGCGGCGTACGTTTTCCGAGGTCCGGGGAGAGACGGTGGACAAGCCGAAGGTCGTTCTGGGGGTCAGTGGGGGCATCGCCGCCTACAAGGCCTGTGAGCTGCTGCGCAGACTGACCGAGTCGGGCCATGACGTCCGGGTGGTGCCCACCGCCTCCGCGCTGCACTTCGTCGGTGCCGCCACCTGGTCCGCCCTGTCCGGCCACCCCGTCTCCACGGAGGTCTGGGACGACGTCCACGAGGTCCCGCACGTCCGCATCGGCCAGCAGGCCGACCTGGTGGTCGTCGCCCCGGCCACCGCGGACATGCTCGCCAAGGCCGCCCACGGCCTCGCCGACGACCTCCTCACCAACACCCTCCTGACGGCCCGCTGTCCGGTCGTCCTCGCCCCCGCGATGCACACCGAGATGTGGGAGCACCCGGCCACCCAGGAGAACGTGGCGACACTGCGACGCCGGGGCGCCGTCGTCATCGAGCCGGCCGTCGGCCGGCTCACCGGCGTCGACACCGGCAAGGGGCGGCTGCCCGACCCGGCCGAGATATTCGAGGTCTGCCGCCGGGTCCTGGCCAGGGGAGTGCGCGAACCCGACCTCGCCGGCCGGCATGTCGTGGTCAGCGCCGGCGGCACCCGCGAGCCCCTCGACCCGGTCCGCTTCCTCGGCAACCGCTCCTCCGGCAAGCAGGGCTACGCCCTCGCCCGCACCGCCGCCGCCCGTGGCGCCCGCGTCACGCTGATCGCGGCGAACACCGGCCTGCCCGACCCGGCCGGGGTCGACGTCGTCCAGGTCGGCACGGCCGTGCAGCTGCGCGAGGCGGTCCTGAAGGCGGCCGCGGACGCCGACGCCGTCGTCATGGCGGCCGCCGTGGCCGATTTCCGGCCGGAGACCTACGCGGCCGGAAAGATCAAGAAGCAGGACGGCCGGGAACCGGACCCCATCGTTCTCGTACGGAATCCGGACATCCTCGCGGAGGTCTCCGCCGACCGGGCGCGCTCCAACCAGGTGGTTGTGGGCTTCGCGGCCGAGACCGACGACGTCCTGGCCAACGGCCGGTCGAAGCTCCGGCGCAAGGGCTGTGATCTGCTGGTGGTGAACGAGGTGGGGGAGCGCAAGACCTTCGGCTCCGAGGAGAACGAAGCGGTCGTGCTGGGCGTCGACGGCAGCGAAACTCCCGTGCCGTACGGGCCCAAGGAGGCCCTGGCCGAAATCGTGTGGGACCTGGTGACGCGGCGCCTGACCTGACTGTTTGATGCGCTTCCCCGTCGTCCTCCCGCTCGGTCGATTCGGGTGTGGCGCCCCTGGCCAACGGTGCTCGGCATTCGGCAGAATGCCCGTGCCGCAGGTCACAGCGCTTCCCGAGAGGCGAGACGGGTGGCCCGGTGGAGGGGCACGACCGATAAACTGTTCTCGGACGACGCCGGGCGCAGCTCCTGTCGCGTCCGCCAATGATCAGCCAGCAGCCGCTGCAACCCCAGGGAGCGTTGTGTCCCGTCGCCTGTTCACCTCGGAGTCTGTGACCGAGGGTCACCCCGACAAGATCGCTGACCAGATCAGCGACACCATTCTCGATGCCCTGCTGCGCGAGGACCCGGCCTCCCGGGTCGCCGTGGAGACCTTGATCACGACCGGTCTGGTGCACGTGGCCGGCGAGGTCACGACCAAGGCCTACGCGCCGATCCCCCAGCTCGTGCGCGACAAGATCCTCGAGATCGGCTACGACTCCTCGAAGAAGGGCTTCGACGGCGCCTCCTGCGGCGTCTCGGTGTCCATCGGCGCGCAGTCCCCGGACATCGCCCAGGGTGTCGACACGGCGTACGAGAACCGCGTCGAGGGCGACGAGGACGAGCTGGACCGCCAGGGCGCCGGCGACCAGGGCCTGATGTTCGGCTACGCGTCGGACGAGACGCCGACCCTGATGCCGCTGCCGATCTTCCTGGCGCACCGGCTGTCGAAGCGCCTGTCGGACGTCCGCAAGAACGGGACCATCCCCTACCTGCGTCCCGACGGCAAGACCCAGGTCACCATCGAGTACGACGGCGACAAGGCCCTCCGTCTCGACACGGTCGTCGTCTCCTCGCAGCACGCGAGCGACATCGACCTGGACTCCCTGCTGGCCCCGGACATCCGCGAGTTCGTGGTGGAGCCGGAGCTGAAGGCGCTCCTGGACGAGGGCATCAAGCTCGACACCGAGAACTACCGTCTGCTGGTCAACCCGACCGGCCGCTTCGAGATCGGCGGCCCGATGGGCGACGCCGGCCTCACCGGTCGCAAGATCATCATCGACACCTACGGCGGCTTCGCCCGGCACGGTGGCGGCGCCTTCTCGGGCAAGGACCCGTCGAAGGTCGACCGCTCGGCTGCGTACGCGATGCGCTGGGTCGCGAAGAACGTGGTGGCCGCGGGTCTCGCCGCGCGCTGCGAGGTCCAGGTCGCCTACGCGATCGGCAAGGCCGAGCCGGTCGGTCTCTTCGTGGAGACCTTCGGTACCGCCAAGGTCGACGCCGAGAAGATCGAGAAGGCCATCGACGAGGTCTTCGACCTCCGCCCGGCCGCGATCATCCGCGACCTCGACCTGCTGCGTCCGATCTACGCCCAGACCGCCGCGTACGGCCACTTCGGCCGTGAGCTGCCCGACTTCACGTGGGAGCGCACGGACCGCGTGGACGCGCTGCGCAAGGCCGCGGGACTGTAGGTCCTCCCCGGCACGACGCATGGGCCCGGCCTCCTCAGGGAGGCCGGGCCTCGGCGTTTGCGCGGGTCACCCGCCGCGGGTGGCCGGTCTGCTCGACGATCTTCGCCAGGCCGAGCAGGGCGAGCTCGGGGCTCAGCGCGGCGACCACCGCCGAAGTCGGCGGACGGGAGGCGAGGACGTGCCGGACGGCCTCCGGATCGACCGGGACCTCGTAGTGGTCCTCCGCCCTCCGCCGGAAGGTCTGCGGTGAGCGGTCGGTGAGCAGCCGGAACAGGTGCGTGGCGCCGTCCGGGTCGTCCGCCGGGTGTTCGGGGACGTCGATCGTGCCCAACGTCTCGAACGCTCACGTGCCCAGCCGACCTCCTGCGGCGCCGGACGGGGAACAGAGCCTCGGCGGAAGGACCGTTGTCAGTGGCGTTTGGTAAGAATGCAAGCGTGAGCAGCGAGAACGGGCAGGGGGACGGCGGTGCGGCCGGGGAGGGCGCGCCGCCCGAGCAGCTCGCGCTGATCCGGGAGAGCGTGCGGCAGGCCAAGACGCCGCGGGCCAAGCCCCGGACCTGGCGGGGGGCCGCGCTGGCCGAGGAGCTGCCGGTCGCGCGCGTGCTCGTCGACAAGGGTGTGCTGCATCTGGACCGGTACTTCGACTACGCGGTGCCGGCCGAGCTGGACGCCGACGCCCAGCCGGGGGTGCGGGTGCGGGTGCGGTTCGGGGCCGGGCGCGGTCGGGTGCGGGAAGGGCGGCGCGAGGGCGGGGGGCTCATCGACGGGTTCCTCGTCGAGCGGCTCGCCGCATCGGACTACTCCGGGCCGCTCGCGGCGCTCGCCCAGGTGGTGTCGCCCGAGCCGGTGCTGAGCGAGGAGCTGCTGGGCCTGGCGCGGGCCGTCGCCGACCGGTACGCGGGAAGCCTGGCCGACGTCCTCCAGCTGGCCGTGCCGCCGCGTAACGCGCGCGCCGAGCAGCGCCCCTCCCCGGCGCCGCTGCCGCCGCCGAAAGCGCCGGAGGCCGGGTCATGGGGGCGGTACGAGCGAGGGGGCGCGTTCGTCGAGTCGCTGGCGTCCGGGGGCGCGCCCCGGGCGGTGTGGAACGCGCTGCCCGGCCCCCGGTGGAGCGAGGAGCTGGCGCGGGCCGTCGCCGCGACGCTCGCCTCGGGACGCGGGGCCCTGGTCGTCGTACCCGACGGGCGGGCCGCCGCACGGGTCGACGCCGCGTTGACGGCGTTGCTGGGGGAGGGACGGCATGCGCTGCTCACCGCGGACGCCGGGCCCGAGAAGCGGTATCGGGAGTGGCTCGCCGTGCGGCGGGGTTCCGTGCGCGCGGTCGTCGGGACGCGTGCCGCGATGTTCGCGCCGGTCCAGAACCTCGGCCTGGTCGCGCTCTGGGACGACGGGGACGACAGCCACAGCGAGCAGCACGCGCCGCAGCCCCATGCGCGCGAGGTGCTGCTGCTGCGGGCCGCGCAGGACAAGTGCGGTTTCCTGATGGGGGGTTGGAGCTGCACCGTGGAGGGCGCGCAGCTCGTCGAGAGCGGATGGGCGCGGCCGTTGGTCGCCGCACGGGAGCAGGTGCGGCACAGCGCTCCGCTGGTGCGCACCGTGGGCGACCAGGACCTCGCGCGGGACGAGGCCGCCCGGGCCGCCCGGCTGCCCACCCTCGCCTGGCAGGCGGCCCGGGAGGGGTTGCGGCACGGGCCGGTGCTCGTGCAGGTGCCCCGGCGGGGCTATGTGCCGCGGATGGCGTGTGCGCAGTGCCGGGCCGCCGCCCGGTGCCGGCACTGCTCCGGGCCGTTGGAGGCGCGGGACGGGGGTGCGGTGTGGTGCGGGTGGTGCGGGCGTGAGGAGAGCGCCTGGCACTGTCCCGAGTGCGGCTCGTTCCGCTTGCGGGCCCAGGTCGTGGGGGCCCGGCGGACCGCCGAGGAGCTGGGGCGGGCGTTTCCCGCCGTGCCGGTACGGACGTCGGGGCGGGAGCAGGTGCTGGACACCGTGCCGGGGGCGCCCGCGCTCGTGGTGTCCACGCCCGGGGCCGAGCCGGTCGCCGAGGGCGGGTACGCGGCCGCGCTGCTGCTGGACGGCTGGGCCATGCTCGGGCGGCCCGACCTGCGGGCCGGGGAGGACGCGCTGCGCCGCTGGATCGCGGCGGCCGCGCTGGTACGGCCGTCGGGGGAGGGGGGAACCGTGGTCGTCGTCGCCGAGCCGACCCTGCGGCCCGTCCAGGCGCTGGTGCGCTGGGATCCGGTGGGACACGCGGTGCGGGAGCTCTCCGAGCGGGCCGAGCTGGGCTTTCCGCCGGTGTCGCGGATGGCGGCGGTGTCGGGGACGGCGCAGGCCCTGACCGCGTTCCTGAAGGCCGTAGAACTGCCGCCGGAGGCGGAGCTGCTGGGGCCGGTTCCGGTGCCGACGGGCCCGGCGGGGCGGCCTCGCCGGCCGGGGGCGCCGCCCCCCGGGGAGGAGTGGGAGCGGGCGCTGCTCCGGGTGCCGCCCGGGAGGGGCGCCGCGCTGGCTGCCGCGCTGAAGACCGCGCAGGCGGCTCGGATGGCGCGGGGTGGCGAGGAGGCCGTACGGGTGCGGATCGATCCCCCGGACATCGGCTGAGGGACGACGCGGAGCCGGCGCCGGTGCGGTGGGGGAGGGCCGGGTGTGCGACTGCCCTCTCGGGCGGGGGCCGAGAGGGCAGGGTGGGGAGGGGACGGGGTGGGGAGGTGCTCGGCGCGGGATGCGGTGCGTCAGCCGTTGCGCGGGCCGGGGAAGGCGGTCGGCCTCGCCTCGTCGCGCAGGGCCGGGCTGCCGACGTCACGCAGCGCCGGGGCGCCGGCCTCGCGCAAGGCAGAGCTCCCGGCGTCACGCAGGGCCGGGGCCCCGGCGTCACGCAGGGCCGGGCTGCCGGCCGTCGGCTGGGTCGGCATCGAGCGGGCGGCCGGAACCGTGGGAACCGTCGGGATGCCCGTGTTGACGGTGACCGTGCGGGCGGCGGTGGGCTCGGCGGGTCGCTCGGCCTCGGCGGTGGCGGCCTGGGCCGCGGCCCGGCGGGCGCCGTAGCGGCGGTGTACGGCCTGCTTGGTGACCCCGAGGGCGGAGCCCACCGCGTCCCACGAGAAGCCGAGCGAACGGTCGAAGTCCACCGCCGCGGTGACCAGTGTCTCGACGCTGTCCCGCAGCTCCTGGGCGAGGCGGACCGTGGGGGCGGGGGCGCGTCCGTAGACGACGAAGCCCGTGGACGGGCCGGAGCGGCGGGGGCGGTAGACGTTGCCCAGCTGGGCGGTGAGGGTGCGCAGTGCGTCCACCTGCCGTCGGACGCGCTCGATGTCCCGCACCAGCAAGTGCAGGCTGGCCCGGGCCTGGGCGTCGTGGGTTGCATGGTCGGCCATGAACAAGCCTCTCGAACCGGCGTTGAAGAAGGTGTGGTCAACTCTTTCTTGACCAACGCGGGTTCGCGCCGCTGGTCACGGTGTGGGGGCGTATGGGCATATGCGTACGCCCCCCGGAGGGCGCGGCTCGTGGGGCCTCCCGCCCGTCGGCGGCCTGCCCGGTCGGCGTCATAAACTTGTGCGTTGCCCGTCGTCCGTCCCGCCCGAGAGGCCCCGCCCACTCATGAAGCTCGTCTTCGCCGGTACCCCCGAGGTCGCCGTTCCCGCCCTGGACGCTCTGATCGCCTCCGGGCGGCATGAGGTGGCCGCCGTCGTCACGCGGCCCGACGCGCCGGCCGGACGGGGGCGCAGGCTGATCGCCTCTCCCGTCGCCCAGCGCGCCGAGGAGGCGGGCATCGAAGTGCTGAGGCCCGCCAAGCCGCGCGATCCGGAGTTCCTGGAGCGGCTGCGGGAGATCGCGCCCGACTGCTGTCCCGTCGTGGCCTACGGGGCGCTGCTGCCCAGGGTGGCGCTGGACATCCCGGCCCACGGCTGGGTCAACCTGCACTTCTCGCTGCTGCCGGCCTGGCGCGGGGCCGCTCCCGTGCAGCACGCCGTGATGGCGGGGGACGAGATCACCGGCGCGTCCACCTTCCTCATCGAGGAGGGACTCGACTCGGGGCCGGTCTACGGGACGGTCACCGAGGAGATCCGGCCCACCGACACCAGCGGTGACCTGCTCACGCGGCTGGCCTTCGCCGGCAGCGGGCTGCTCGCCGCGACCATGGACGGGATCGAGGACGGCACACTGAAGGCCGTGCCGCAGCCGGGTGAGGGGATCACCCTCGCGCCGAAGATCACCGTCGAGGACGCTCAGGTCGACTGGGCCACCCCGGCTCTGCGGGTCGACCGGGTCGTGCGCGGCTGCACCCCCGCCCCCGGCGCCTGGACCACCTTCCGCGGGGAGCGGCTCAAGCTCATCCAGGTCCAGCCGGTTCCCGAGCGGACCGATCTCGCCCCGGGCGCGCTCCTCGTCGGCAAGAACAGCGTGCACGTCGGCACCGGCTCGTACGCGGTCGAGCTGCTGTGGGTGCAGGCGCAGGGCAAGAAGCCGATGCGGGCCGCCGACTGGGCCCGGGGCGCCCGGATCGGGGACGGGGACACCCTCGGGGCGTAACGCTCCTGCACAAGCCCCGCCCGGTCCGTGAGCCCCGCCCGGTCCGTGAGCCCCGCCCGGTCCGTGAGCGCCGCCGAGCCCGTGGGTCCCGCCCCCGGTCCGCGGGCGCCGGTCGGCAGGTCCGCCCGGCGTACCACCGACGTACGCTGGACGCACCTTTCCTCCTTTTCCTTCTGCAATCCGGAGCACCTTTTCGTGAGCGATCAGCCCCACCGTTCCCGCAAGCCGGGCAAGCCCTACCGCCGGCCTCAGAAGGACCCCGTCCGCATGCTCGCCTTCGAGGCGCTGCGGGCCGTGGACGAGCGGGACGCGTACGCCAACCTCGTGCTGCCGCCGCTGCTGCGCAAGGCACGCGAGAAGGAGGGACCCGACAAGTTCGACGCCCGGGACGCGGCCCTCGCCACCGAGCTGGTGTACGGGACGCTGCGCCGGCAGGGCACGTACGACGCCGTCATCTCCGCGTGTGTCGACCGGCCGCTGCGCGAGGTCGACCCGCCGGTCCTCGACGTGCTGAGTCTGGGCGTGCATCAGCTGCTCGGAACACGTATCCCGACCCATGCGGCCGTGTCCGCCTCCGTCGAGCTCGCCCGGGTCGTGCTCGGCGACGGACGTGCCAAGTTCGTCAACGCCGTGCTGCGCAAGGTCGCGGCGCACGATCTCGACGAGTGGCTCGACAAGGTCGCTCCGCCCTACGAGGACGATCCCGAGGACCACCTCGCCGTCGTGCACTCGCACCCGCGCTGGGTGGTCTCCGCACTGTGGGACTCCCTCGGCGGCGGGCGGGCCGGCATCGAGGAGCTGCTGGCGGCGGACAACGAGCGGCCCGAGGTCACGCTCGTCGCCCGGCCCGGGCGGGCCACCACCGAGGAGTTGCTCCGGGAGGAGGCCTCGGTCGCCGGGCACTGGTCGCCGTACGCCGTGCGGCTCACCGAGGGCGGCGAGCCGGGAGCGATCGACGCCGTACGGGACGGACGGGCGGGGGTGCAGGACGAGGGCAGCCAGCTCGTGGCGCTCGCGCTGGCCAATGTGCCGCTCGACGGGTCCGACGCGCTGTGGCTGGACGGCTGCGCCGGCCCCGGGGGCAAGGCGGCGTTGCTCGCCGCCCTCGCCGCCGAGCGGGGGGCCGCGCTGCTCGCCTCCGAGAAGCAGCCGCACCGCGCGGGGCTCGTCGCCAAGGCGCTGGCCGGCAACCCCGGGCCCTACCAGGTCATCGCCGCCGACGGGACCCGGCCGCCGTGGCGGCCCGGCTCCTTCGACCGGGTGCTGATGGACGTGCCGTGCACGGGTCTCGGCGCCCTGCGGCGGCGGCCCGAGGCACGCTGGCGGCGCAGGCCGGAGGATCTCGACGGGTTCGGGCCGCTCCAGCGCGGGCTGCTGCGGACCGCGCTGGAGTCGGTGCGGGTCGGGGGCGTCGTCGGGTACGCCACCTGTTCGCCGCACCTCGCCGAGACCCGGTCGGTCGTCTCCGACGTCCTCAAGCAGTATCCGGAGGCCGAGCTGATCGACGCGCGGCCGCTGCTGCCGGGCGTACCGGAGCTGGGTGACGGGCCGGACATCCAGCTCTGGCCGCATCTGCACGGGACGGACGCCATGTACCTGGCGTTGATCAGGAAGACGGGCTGAGGCCCGCGCGGACGGACACGCGAGAAGGCCGGCCCCACGTCCACGGCGTGGGGCCGGCCTTCTGCGCGGGCGGATACTCCGCGGGGGTCAGTCCGTGCCGAACTCCATCGCGGCGCGGTCCAGCAGCTGGTCGTCGTCGGAGACCTCGCCGCGGGAGGCGATGGCCTCGGCGCCGCCCTCCGGCAGCTCGGTCATGGTGCCGATGAGACCGGTCGCGGCCGCCTGGTCGGCGCCGATCGCGGGGCTGCCGGTGCCGATCAGACCGAGCGTGGCGTACTGCTCCAGCTTGGCGCGCGAGTCGGCGATGTCGAGGTTGCGCATGGTGAGCTGGCCGATCCGGTCCACCGGGCCGAACGCGGAGTCCTCGGTGCGCTCCATGGACAGCTTGTCCGGGTGGTAGCTGAAGGCCGGGCCGGCGGTGTTGAGGATCGAGTAGTCCTCACCGCGCCGCAGTCGCAGCGTCACCTCGCCGGTGACGGCCGCGCCGACCCAGCGCTGGAGCGACTCGCGCACCATCAGGGCCTGCGGGTCCAGCCAGCGGCCCTCGTACATCAGCCGGCCGAGGCGCCGTCCCTCGTTGTAGTACTGGGCGAGGGTGTCCTCGTTGTGGATGGCGTTGACCAGACGCTCGTAGGCCGCGTGCAGCAGGGCCATGCCGGGCGCCTCGTAGATGCCGCGGCTCTTGGCCTCGATGATGCGGTTCTCGATCTGGTCCGACATGCCCATGCCGTGGCGGCCGCCGATGGCGTTGGCCTCCATCACCAGATCGACGGGGGAGGCGAACTCCTTGCCGTTGATCGTCACGGGGCGGCCCTGGTCGAAGCCGATCGTCACGTCCTCGGTGGCGATCTCGACCGACGGGTCCCAGAACCGCACGCCCATGATGGGCTCGACGGTCTCGACGCCGGTGTCCAGGTGCTCCAGGGTCTTGGCCTCGTGGGTGGCGCCCCAGATGTTGGCGTCGGTGGAGTACGCCTTCTCCGTGCTGTCCCGGTAGGGCAGGTCGTGGGCGACGAGCCACTCCGACATTTCCTTGCGGCCGCCGAGCTCGGTCACGAAGTCCGCGTCCAGCCAGGGCTTGTAGATCCGCAGGTGGGGGTTGGCCAGCAGGCCGTAGCGGTAGAACCGCTCGATGTCGTTGCCCTTGAAGGTCGAGCCGTCGCCCCAGATCTGGACGTTGTCCTCGAGCATCGCCCGGACCAGGAGGGTGCCGGTGACGGCACGGCCGAGGGGCGTGGTGTTGAAGTAGGCGCGCCCGCCCGAGCGGATGTGGAACGCCCCGCAGGTGAGTGCGGCCAGGCCCTCCTCGACCAGAGCGGCGCGGCAGTCGACCAGGCGCGCGATCTCGGCGCCGTAGGCCTTCGCGCGGCCGGGCACCGAGGCGATGTCGGGCTCGTCGTACTGGCCGATGTCGGCGGTGTAGGTGCACGGGACGGCACCCTTGTCGCGCATCCACGCGACCGCGACCGAGGTGTCGAGCCCGCCGGAGAAGGCGATGCCGACGCGCTCGCCGGCGGGAAGGGAGGTGAGGACCTTGGACATAGGAAGATTATGCATGAACTCGCATGGTCATGCAAAGGGTGCTCAGGTCTCGGTGCTCTCGACCGGCTGCGCGGGCTCCTTCGACAGGGCCGGGTGGCTTTCCCGGGCCAGCCGGTGCGGCCACCAGATCTTCGGTCCGATGTCCAGGAAGAGTGAGGTGACGAGCACCGACCGCACGATGAAGGTGTCCAGCAGGACGCCCAGGGCCACCGCGAAGCCGATCTCCGCGAAGGCGACCATGGGCAGGGTGGCCAGGGCCGCGAAGGTGCCGGCCAGCACCAGGCCCGCCGAGGTGATCACCGAGCCGGTGGCCGCCAGACCGGTCACCACACCCTGCCGGGTGCCCTGGCGGGCGGCCTCCTCGCGGATCCGGGTGGTCAGGAAGATGTTGTAGTCGATGCCCAGGGCCACCAGGAACACGAAGACGAACAGCGGGAAGTCCGTCGACTCGCCCGCGTAGTCGAAGAGATGGCGGAACGCCAGCGCGCTGAGGCCCAGGGCCGCCGCGAAGGACAGGATCACCGTCCCGACCAGCAGCAGCGGAGCGATCAGGGCGCGCAGCAGGGCGCCGAGGATGAGCAGGACCACGGCCAGGACCAGCGGGATGATCACCAGATTGTCGTGCGTGGTCGCCTTGTCCATGTCGAGCAGCGCCGCCGTGCCGCCGCCCACCTGGGCGTCGGCGTCGGGTATCTCGTGCACGGCGTCCCGGACCCGTTCCACGGTCTGCTTGGCGGCCTCGCTGTCGGCCGGATCGGTCATCGTCGCCTCGAACAGCACCTGGCCGTCGTGGACGGGTTTCGTGCCCGCCGGCAGGCCGAGGGACGTCGGCACGACGCCCTCCGTCCCCGCGACCGCGCGTTTCACCTGCCCGGCCCGGGCCTGGTCGGCGATGACCACCAGCGGGTCGCCGCTGCCCGCCGGGAAGTACTTCGCCGACACCTCCTGGCCCGTGATCGAGTCCGGTTTGCCGGTGAACGCGTCCGCGTTGCCGATGCCCTCGGCGCGCAGCTGGATCAGGCCGAGCGAGCAGACCGCCAGGACCAGCGCCGTCACGGCCCAGACCATGCGCGGGCGACGGGCGATGCCACGGCCCGTGCGGGCCCAGACACCGTGCTCGGTCGGGTCCGAGGAGCCGAAGTGCGGGATCGCCGGCCAGAAGATCCAGCGGCCGCAGATCACCAGCAGGGCGGGGAAGAGGGTCATCATCGCCAGCAGTGCGACCGCCACGCCGATGGCCGCGACCGGGCCCAGCCCGCGGGTCGAGTTCATCTCGGCGGCCAGCAGCATCAGCATGCTCAGGACGACCGTGGCGCCGGACGCCAGGACGGCGGGGCCCGCGCGGTGCAGCGCCAGCGCCATCGCCTCGTGCCGGTCCTCGTGCCGGCGCAGCTCCTCCCGGTAACGGGCCACCAGCAGCAGGGCGTAGTCGGTGCCCGCGCCGAACACGAGCACCGTGAGGATGCCGGCGCTCTGACCGTTCACCGTCAGGCCCGCGTGCTCGGCCAGGAAGTAGATCAGCGCCTGCGCGGTGAACAGGGCGGCGACCACGGCGAGCACCGGGACGACGAGGAGGGTGGGGCTGCGGTAGGTGATCAGGAGCATGACGACGACCACCCCCATCGCCGCCAGCAGCAGGGTCGAGTCGATGCCCTCGAAGGCCTCGGAGAAGTCCGCCGAGGTACCGCCGGGTCCGGTGATGTGCACGGCCATACCGGCGCCGCCGTCGCCGACGACGTCACGGATCGAGTCGACGGCCGGGGCGATGCGCTCCCAGCCCTGCTCGTCCATGGTGATCGGCACGTAGATCTGGGCGGCGCGCGGGTCGGCCGGGCGGTCGTAGACCGGGCCGCGGGTCTCGGCGCCGCGGATGCCGTGGTCGGTGAGCTGCCTGAGCTGCGCCGCGTCCTCGGTGATCTGCGCCCGGTCCTCGGCCGTCAGGCCCGCGTCACGGGCGTAGACGACGACCGCGGGAATCTGCTCGGGCCTGAAGTCCTGCGAGATCTCCAGCACCTGGGTGGACTCCGCCGACCCCGGCAGCCAGGAGGCCGCGTCATTGTCCTGGGCGTCGGTGAGCTTCTGGGCGAAGGGTGCCGTCAGGAACAGCAACACCAGCCACAACGCCAGCACCAGCCACTTCGCACGCCGCCCGCAGACCAGGTGCGCGACACCGCGATTCTCGGCCATGACTACCCTCCGAGCCGTTCTGTCTCCGCCGTGTGCGGCCGCCTCCGGTCAGGGGTGCGGGGGGGCTGCGCGATCCTCCTGGGCCGGTCCGCGGGCGTCGCACCACGCTCCCCCCGCGGGACCGATGCCCGCAACCCCCGGAGGGCATGGCAGGCTTGGGTCATGGCCGTGCAGATCAACCCCAGCATCCTGTCCGCCGACTTCGCCCGCCTTGCGGACGAGGCGGAGGCGGTCGCCGGAGCCGACTGGCTCCACGTCGACGTCATGGACAACCATTTCGTCCCGAACCTCACGCTCGGTGTGCCGGTCGTAGAGTCACTGGCCCGTGCGACGGACACCCCGCTGGACTGCCATCTGATGATCGAGGCCCCCGATCGCTGGGCCCCGCAGTACGTCGAGGCGGGTGCCTCGTCCGTCACCTTCCACGTCGAGGCCGCCGCCGCACCCGTGCGGCTCGCCCGCGAGATCCGGGCGAAGGGCGCCCGTGCCTCCATGGCACTCAGGCCGGCGACGCCCATCGAGCCGTACGAGGACCTGCTGCCCGAACTCGACATGCTGCTGATCATGACGGTCGAGCCGGGCTTCGGGGGCCAGGCCTTCCTCGACATCATGCTCCCCAAGATCCGCCGCACCCGCGAGTTGATCAGCAAGCACGGCCTCGACCTGTGGCTCCAGATCGACGGCGGGGTGTCGGCCTCGACGATCGAGCGGTGCGCCGAGGCGGGCGCGGACGTGTTCGTGGCAGGCTCGGCCGTATACGGGGCGGACGACCCGGCGGAGGCGGTCCGTGGCCTGCGGGCTCAGGCGGAGGCGGCGACCGCCGGCGCCTCCTGGGCATGTGGACACTGAACCAACCACTTACCGACAGGTATGTGAACGGCTCCCAACAGAGCTGATCAACTGCGCCGGATCTGCGAGGATGAACGGCGTATCCAGAGTGTGAACAGCAGTGAGGAGAACGCCGTGTCGGGTATGTCGGCGGGCCGGTCAGCCATGCGGATGGGACCCGCTGAGCTGGTGCAGGCGGCGGCCATGGCCCGCCGCTTCTACCTTGAGGGAAAGTCCAAGATCCAGATCGCGGAGGAGTTCGGCGTCAGCCGCTTCAAGGTGGCCCGGGTCCTGGAGACCGCCCTCGAACGGGATCTCGTACGGATCGAGATCCGCGTGCCGGCCGAGCTGGACGCGGAGCGCTCGGACGCGCTCCGCGCCCGCTACGGCCTCAGGCACGCCGTCGTGGTCGAGTCCCCGGCCGAGGCGGAGGAGACCACGGACCCCGAGAACCTGGGGGAAGTGGCAGCGGACCTGCTCGGCGAACTGGTCGACGAGGGGGACGTACTGGGGCTGGCCTGGGGCCGGTCCACCATTCACATGGCGGCGGCGCTGGACCGGCTGCCGCCGTGCACTGTGGTGCAGCTGACGGGTGTCTACGACGCCGGGACCGCGGAGCGCGGCTCGGTCGAGGCCGTCCGCCGTGCCGCCCAGGTGTCCGGCGGCGACGCGCACCCCATCTACGCGCCGATGCTGCTGCCGGACGCGGCCACCGCGGCCGCGCTGCGCCACCAGACCGGGATCGCCCGCGCCTTCGAGTACTTCGACAAGGTCACGGTCGCCTGTGTCTCCATCGGCTCCTGGGAGCCGGGCATCTCGACGGTGCACGACATGCTCAGTGACGAGGAGCGGGCGCACTACGCCTCGCTCGGGGTCGCCGCCGAGATGTCCGCGCACCTTTTCGACGCCGAGGGCCGCCGGGTCGGGCGGGACCTGGGCGAGCGGTGCATCACGGTCAAGACCGACCAGCTGCGCCGGGTCCCCGAGGTGGTCGCGATCGCGGGCGGGCAGCGCAAGGCGGCCGCGATCGACGCGGTGCTCCGCTCCGGGCTCGTCACCAGCCTGGTGACGGACACGTCGGCGGCCGACTACCTGATGACGGCGGGGCCGACTCCGAAGCCCGCCCTGGGCCGGTCGGACCCGGACGGGATCTGACCCGGCCGGAAGCAGGCCATGAGGGGACGGCCGTGACAGCATCGAACGCATGCTGCTGCGGTTCGTCCCCCGCGTGCTGGTGTGCCTGCTCCTCCCGCTCGCCCTGCTCACCGGCTGTACATCGGGGCAGCCGGGCCCGCAGGACTCCACCCCGGCCGTCGCCACGGCCGCCGAGCCGTCCTGGGCCGGCGGCCTGGCCACGGTCCGGGAGTCCGAGCTGCCCGCCGAGGCCCGCCGAACGCTCCGGCTCATCGACGACGGCGGCCCCTTCCCGTACGCCAGGGACGGCGCCGTCTTCGGGAACTTCGAGGGGCTGCTGCCCGCGCACAAGCGGGGTTACTACCACGAATACACCGTCGAGACGCCGGGCTCGCGCGACCGCGGGGCCCGACGCGTTGTCACCGGGCAGGGCGACGAGATCTACTACACCGATGATCACTACGACACGTTCCGGGCGGTGCTGAGATGACGCAGTTCGTGGTCACGCTGGATCTGGAGGGGGTGACCGACAAGTCCGCCCTGATGGACCGCTGCGCCGACGCCCTGGGCCTGCCCGACTGGTTCGGACGCAACTGGGACGCCCTCGCCGACAGCCTCACCGACCTCCAGGCCCCGCCCGGGGACGGCGGGCTGCAGATCGTCGTACGGAACTGGCGGCCGTACGCCGAGGCGCGGCCGCAGGAGTGGGTGATCGCGCAGGACGTGTTC
This sequence comes from Streptomyces sp. NBC_00016, assembly GCF_045040885.1. Taxonomy (NCBI): domain Bacteria; kingdom Bacillati; phylum Actinomycetota; class Actinomycetes; order Kitasatosporales; family Streptomycetaceae; genus Streptomyces; species Streptomyces sp. NBC_00016. The sequence goes on from NZ_CP108304.1 coordinate 8,026,186, forward strand.
GCCCAGGCCGTCGACCGGGTGCCGGCGCTGTCCGTGCTGCTCGCCCTCGGAGGATCCTCCTAAGACCCCCCTGAGCTGCTTGGACGTTCTGTCCGGGCATCGCATCGCGGCCGTCGTGGGAGAATGAAGTACGTGCTTCTCCCCCTGGCTGACCTGTCCGGGGGTCACCTCTGATCGACTGGGATGTGCAGCACGTGCGTTTCCTCAACGACATCCAGCCCGCGTACGACCTCACCTACGACGACGTCTTCATGGTGCCGAGCCGCAGCGCGGTCGGGTCGCGTCAGGCTGTCGACCTGGCCGCCCCGGACGGCACGGGCACCACGATCCCGCTGGTCGTCGCCAACATGACCGCCGTGGCCGGCCGCCGGATGGCCGAGACCATGGCCCGTCGCGGCGGGCTGGTGGTGATCCCGCAGGACATCCCGATCGACGTCGTCACCGACGTCATCACCTGGGTCAAGAGCCGCCACCTGGTGCTGGACACCCCCATCGTGCTCGCCCCGCACCAGACGGTCGCCGACGCCCTGGCCCTGCTGCCCAAGCGCGCGCACAACGCGGGTGTCGTCGTCGACGAGGAGTTCCGCCCGGTCGGTGTCGTCACCGACGCGGACCTGAGCGGGGTCGACCGCTTCACCCAGCTCGAGGTCGTCATGTCCCGGGACCTGCTGCTCCTGGACGCCGACATCGACCCGCGCGAGGCCTTCAACACCCTCGACGCGGCCAACCGGCGCTACGCCCCCGCCGTCGACCGGGAGGGCAAGCTCGCCGGCATCCTCACCCGCAAGGGCGCCCTGCGCGCCACCCTGTACACGCCGGCCGTCGACGCGGCGGGCAAGCTGTGCGTCGCCGCGGCCGTCGGTATCAACGGCGATGTCGCGGGCAAGGCCAAGCAGCTGCTCGACGCGGGCGTGGACACGCTCGTCATCGACACCGCGCACGGCCACCAGGAGTCGATGATCAGCGCGATCCGGACCGTGCGCTCGCTCGACCCGCGGGTGCCGATCGTCGCCGGCAACATCGTCTCCGCTGAGGGCGTCAAGGACCTGATCGACGCGGGCGCCGACATCATCAAGGTCGGGGTCGGACCGGGCGCCATGTGCACCACCCGCATGATGACCGGTGTGGGCCGGCCGCAGTTCTCGGCGGTCCTGGAGTGCGCGGCCGAGGCGAAGAAGTACGGCAAGCACGTGTGGGCCGACGGCGGTGTCCGGCACCCGCGCGATGTCGCCATGGCGCTGGCCGCCGGTGCGTCCAACGTGATGATCGGGTCGTGGTTCGCGGGCACCTACGAGTCCCCGGGCGACCTCCAGCAGGACGCGGGCGGCCGGCTGTACAAGGAGTCGTTCGGCATGGCGTCCGCGCGCGCCGTCGCCAACCGCACCTCCGACGAGTCGGCGTACGACCGTGCCCGCAAGGCACTGTTCGAGGAGGGCATCTCCACCTCGCGGATGTTCCTCGACCCGGCCCGCCCCGGTGTCGAGGACCTGATCGACTCGGTCATCGCGGGCGTCCGTTCCTCCTGCACGTACGCGGGCGCGGGCTCTCTCGAGGAGTTCGCCGAGAAGGCCGTCGTGGGCATCCAGAGCGCGGCCGGTTACGCGGAGGGCAAGCCGCTGCACGCCAGCTGGTAGCTCCGCGAGGCGCTCCTCGTGCGGCTCCGCTGGTTGGGCCGTACTTCGGGTGCGGGTCCGCTTCGGCTGGTCGCGCCCACGCGGCGGAGCCGCATGTCGGCACAGCCCCGCGCCCCTGCCGGGGCGCGTTCAGCCGGCCCGCAACGAATGTGCACCCTCGTTCCATGAACGCAACGTTCTTGCGTGTGTGCGCAAGGTTGCAGCATTACAAGCGCTACGGCCCTGCTCGTAGGGTCGTGCGCTGTACGTAGCGTGGCGGGGACCCCGCTCGGTGGGTTCCTGCTCGCGCAGGTGTGCCGCCGGTTCCCGTCACGCCGAGAGGCAGCGACGAAGGAGTCAGCGCGTGCTCGATCAAGGCGCACCCCCGCAACAACGCAGTCGGACCGCCCCCGCGTCCCCGGGGCCCGTCGCGCGTCTCATGCGGCGCAAGCCCGTGGAACACCTGGTCGCCGAGGGTGGCCAGGGCGAGGGAGGTTCCCTCAGGCGCTCCCTCGGGCTGTGGCAGCTCACGATGATCAGCATCGGCGCCACCCTCGGCACCGGCATCTTCGTGGTCCTCGGCGAGGCCGTGCCCAAGGCCGGTCCCGCCGTCACGCTCTCCTTCGTGATCGCCGGACTCACCGCGCTCTTCTCCGCCCTGTCCTACGCCGAACTGGCGGGGACCATCCCGGTCGCCGGCTCCTCGTACTCGTATGCGTACGCGACGATGGGCGAACTGATCGCCTGGATCTGCGGCTGGTGTCTGGTCCTGGAGTACGGCGTGTCGGTCGCCGCCGTGGCCGTCGGCTGGGGCGAGTACCTCAACGAGCTGCTCGACGGGACGATCGGCGTCACCATCCCGGACGCGCTGTCGGCGCCGCCCGGGGACGGTGGCATCTTCAACCTGCCGGCCCTCATCGTCGTCCTGCTCGCCATGGCCTTCCTGCTCGGCGGCGCCCGCGAGTCGGCGCGTGCCAACACCGTCATGGTGGCCGTGAAGATCGCCGCGCTGGTGCTGTTCTGCGCCATCGGCGTCCAGGGTTTCCGCTCCGGCAACTACGAGCACTTCATGCCGCTGGGCATGGCGGGCGTCAGCGCGGCCGGTGCGACGCTGTTCTTCTCGTACATCGGCTTCGACGCCGCCTCCACCGCCGGTGAGGAGGCCAAGAACGCGCAGCGCGACCTGCCCCGCGCGATCATGCTGTCGCTCGTCATCGTGACGGCGCTGTACGTCCTCGTCGCGGCCGTCGCCGTGGGCGCCAAGCCCTGGCAGCGGTTCGGCGACTCCGAGGCCGCGCTCGCGCAGATCATGCGCGAGGTGACCGGCCAGTCCTTCTGGGGCACCCTCCTCGCCTTCTGCGCGGTCATCGCCATCGCGAGCGTCGTCCTGACCGTGCTGTACGGCCAGACCCGCATCCTCTTCGCGATGTCCCGGGACGGCCTGGTGCCCAAGGTGTTCTCCCGCGTCCACCCGAAGACCGGCACGCCCCGCACGAACACGGTGATCGTGTCGCTGTTCTGCGGTGTGCTGGCCGCCGCGATCCCGTTGGGCCAGCTGGCCGACGCCACCAGCATCGGTACGCTGTTCGCGTTCGGGCTGGTCAACATCGCGGTCGTGGTGCTGCGCCGGACCCGTCCCGAGATGCCCCGGACCTTCCGGGTGCCGCTCTCGCCGGTACTGCCGGCCCTGGGGCTCGCCTTCTGCGTCTGGATGATGGGCAGCCTTTCGGCCGTCACCTGGGTGGTCTTCGGAGTCTGGATGGCGGTCGGGCTCGTGTTCTACTTCCTCTACGGCCACCGCCGCTCCCGCCTCGCGGCGCCCGCACCATCTGAGAAATGATCAACCCACTGTGCTGAACGATCTCGACGAACGCATCGTGCACGCCCTCGCCGAGGACGCCCGCCGCTCCTTCGCGGACATCGGGCAACTGGTCGGCCTGTCCGCGCCCGCCGTGAAGCGGCGCGTGGACCGGCTGCGGGCCACCGGGGCGATCACCGGCTTCACCGTACGGGTCGACCCGGCGGCCCTCGGCTGGGAGACCGAAGGGTTCGTCGAGATCTACTGCCGGCGCAACACCTCCCCGGAGACCATCCAGCGGGGCCTGGAGCGCTACCAGGAGGTGGTGGCCGCGTCCACCGTCACCGGGGAGGCGGACGCCGTCGCCCAGGTCTTCGCCGCCGACATGCGCCACTTCGAGCGGGTCCTTGAGCGCATCGCGGGGGAGCCGTTCGTGGAACGGACGAAGTCCGTGCTCGTACTGTCGCCGCTCCTGCGCCGCTTCTCCGCAGGCTCACCGACCTGAGCGAACCCGGACCGACCTGAGTCGGTCCGGGGCCACCTGATCCGCCCGGGGTGGCGTCAGGGGTCGATCGGGGTCGGGCCGGGGCTACCCGGCCGTTTTTCGGGCCAGTGCGTTGTTTCCGATCGAGTTGTGCACGCTGAAGCTGACCGCGTCCGAGCGGTAGCGGTCGTCGGACCACTCCACCGGGCGGCCCTCGCGGGTCGTGGTGACCCGGCGGACGCGCAGCAGGGGGCTCGTGCGGCGGATGGCGAGCAGTTCGGCGTCCTGGGCGCCCGCCGCCACCGCGTCGATGACATGCTCGCCGTAGGCGAAGACCAGGCCGGTGTCGTCGAGGAGGCGCTGGGTCACGGAGGGGCAGTCCGGCTCGATCGACTCGACGGCCGGGGAGATCCAGTCCGCGTACACGGTCCGCTCCAGGAGCACCGGCTCGCCGTCGAGGCCGCGCAGCCGCAGGACGTGCAACACGGGTGTCCCGTCACGGAGTTGGAGGCGCACCGCGTCCTCGGTGCCGGCCGGGCGGTACTCCTGGGCGACGACCCGGCCGGTCGCCTCGCGGCCCATCGCGCGCGCCCACTGGGCGAAGCTGCGCAGCTCGGCGAAGCTCTGGCTGCGGCGGCTGGCCAGGACCACGCGGCGGGCGCCCTGGCGGGAGCCGATGAGTCCCTCGGCGGTCAGCGCCGCGACGGCCTGGCGGACCGTGCCGCGCGAGACGCCGTACCGGGCGGCGAGGTCGGTCTCGGCGGGCAGCCGCGCCCCGACCGCGTACTCCTCGCGGTCGATCGCCCGGCGCAGTGCGTCGGCGATCTCCTCGTGTCGCGCGGCCATGCTTCCCCTCTGCGTCGACGGCTGTACACAGCTTGACCAGCCTAGTCGACCTGCGGAGCTGCTCGGCTTCCACCGCAACTGTGCGTGAAATCGGGGCTCAGGGTTTCGCCAGTGTTTACGAAGGGGACACCAGCGGCGTGCGTACTGAGGCCAACTTGTTCAGACAAGTTGCCCTCATCTCCTGCATTCTCGCGCGTCCCCTGGAGAAGCCGTGACCGTGCCCCTGCCGAGAACAGCCGTCCGTGGCGGTGCCCTCGCCGCCGTCGCCGTACTCGCCCTGAGCGCCTGTGGCGCCGCCCCCGACACCAGCACCTCCACCACCGCCGACGGCAAGAACGCCGCCACCGCCACCTCCGCCGCCGACTTCGGCGGCCTCGACGCCCTGGTGAAGGCGGCGAAGAAGGAGGGCACGCTGAACGCCATCGCGCTGCCCCGCGACTGGGCCAACTACGGCGCCCTCATCGACGGCTTCCAGAAGAAGTACGGCATCAAGATCGCGGTCGAGAACCCCGACGGCTCCAGCCAGGACGAGATCAACGCCGTCACCTCCCGGAAGGGCCAGGACCGCGCGCCGGACGTCCTCGACCTCGGCAGTTCCTTCGCACTGAGCGCCGCCCAGCAGGGGCTGCTCGCGCCGTACGAGGTGGCGTCCTACGCCGACCTCCCCGAGGGGCAGAAGGACGCGAAGGCCCGCTGGTACAACGACTACGGCGGCTACATCTCCATCGGCTGCGACGCCAAGCGCGTCAAGACCTGTCCGACCACCTTCGCGGATCTGCTCAAGCCCCAGTACAAGGGCCAGGTCGCCCTCAACGGCAACCCCACCAAGTCCGGCTCCGCCTTCGGCGGCGTCTACGCGGCCGCCCTCGCGAGCGGCGGCTCCTTCGACGACATCCAGCCCGGCCTCGACTTCTTCGCCCAGCTGAAGAAGAACGACAACTACACGCCCGTCGAGTCGACCCCGGCCACCGTCGAGAAGGGCGAGACGCCCATCAGCATCGACTGGGACTACCTCAACGCCGGATACGCCGACGAGTTCAAGTCCAAGGGCGTCGACTGGAAGGTGTCGGTGCCCAGCGACGGCCAGTTCTCCCAGTACTACTCCCAGGCGATCAACAAGGACGCCCCGCACCCGGCGGCCGCCCGCCTGTGGCAGGAGTACCTCTACAGCGCCGAGGGCCAGAACCTGTGGCTCAAGGGGTACGCCCGGCCGGCCCTGATGACCGCCATGGAGAAGGCCGGCACCCTCGACAAGACCGCCGCGGCCAAGCTGCCCGAGGTCTCCGGGACGCCCACCTTCCCGACCGAGGACCAGCAGAGCAAGGCCAAGACGGTTCTCGGGCAGGGCTGGGCCAAGGCCGTCTCCGGATGACCTCCACCGCCGTACGGGTCGACATGGCGGCCGCCGCTCCGGTGAAGCGGCGGCGCCGTGCCCTCGGCTGGCTCGCCGTCGTCCCGCTGCTCGCCTTCACCGCGCTCGCCTTCGGGCTGCCCGCCATGGCCATGCTCGACGGCGCGTTCACCGCCAAGGACCCGGCCACGGGCGCCACCTCGTACACGGCCGACAACCTGACGGCCTCCCTGCGGGGCGCGTACCTGACGGCCCTGCTCGGCAGCGTGAAGCTGTCCGCGGTGTCGGCGGGGCTGGGGGCGCTGCTCGGGCTGCCGCTGGCCCAGGCCGTCGTGACCTCCCGTTTCCGCGCGCTGCGCGAGGCGGTGCTCACCGCGTCCGGGGTGCTCGCCAACTTCGGCGGCGTCCCGCTGGCGTTCGCCTTCGTCGCCACGCTCGGCAACGCCGGTGTGCTGACCCGGCACTTCGGCCTCACCGACCACGGCTGGGACCTGTACAGCTTCTGGGGACTGGTGATCGTCTACCTGTACTTCCTGATCCCGCTGATGGTGCTCACCATCACCCCCGCCCTGGAGGGCCTGCGCTCCCAGTGGCGCGAGGCGGCGCAGAACAACGGCGCGACCTCCGCGCAGTACTGGCGGCACGTCGCCCTGCCCGTCCTGCTGCCCTCGCTGCTCGGCGGCCTGGTGCTGCTCTTCGGCAGCGCCTTCGCCGCGTACGCCACCGCCGCCGCCATGGTCGGCAGCTCCATCCCGCTGGTCACCCTCCAGATCGCCGACGCCATCTCCGGCAACGTGCTCGTCGGCCAGGAGAACGTGGCGCTCGCCCTCAGCCTCGACATGGTCCTGGTCGCGGGCCTGGTCATGGCGGTGTATCTGCCCCTGCAACGACGGAGCGCGCGATGGCTCGCCTGAACCTGTGGCGGTGGGGAGTCCTCGGCCTCGCCGGACTGTACTTTCTGGTCCCGCTGGCCGCGTCGGTCGTCTTCACCGTCGACGTGCCCGGACAGGGCGTCACCTTCGACGCCTACACCCGGATCTTCTCCACGGCGGGCTTCGGATCCAGTCTGCTGCTCTCGCTGGAGCTGGCCGTCGCCACCATCGCCGTCGTCCTGCTGCTGATGGTGCCGGCCATGGTGGCGCTGCGGCTGGGCGCGCCCCGGCTGCGGCCGGTCGTCGAGGTGGTGTGCTCACTGCCGCTGGTCGTGCCGCCGATCGCGTTCGTCGCGGGCATCGGGACGGTGCTGAAATGGGGGCCCGAGCATCTCTCGCGCACGCCGCTGTTCCAGACCTTCGTGGCGATCCAGAACCCCGACTTCCCCGTGGTGCTCGTCCTGGCGTATGTCGTGATGGCGCTGCCGTTCGTGTACCGGGCCCTGGACGCGGGGCTGCGTGCCGTCGATGTGGCCACCCTCGTCGAGGCCGCCCGCAGCTGCGGGGCCGGCTGGCCGCAGGCGCTGGTCCGGGCCGTCCTGCCCAATCTGCGCGGCGCGCTGCTCAACGCCTCCTTCCTCACCCTGGCCCTGGTGCTCGGCGAGTTCACCGTGGCGCAGCTGCTCGGCTTCCAGCCCTTCGCCGTCTGGATCGTGAACGTCAGCGGCTCGCAGGCCCAGCTGTCCGTCGCCGTGTCCGTGCTCAGCCTGCTCGTGACCTGGGTGCTGCTCCTCGTCCTCGCCGGTTTCGGCGGGCGCACCCGTCCTACTTCCCGGGGATGAACCATGACCGTGCTCGACAAGACAGCGACGACGACGGAGCCGGCGACGAACGCGGCGACCGTCGAATTCCGCGGCCTGCGCCGGGAGTTCGGGCCGACCGTCGCCCTCGACGGCCTCGACCTCACCGTCCGGCCGGGTGAACTCCTCGCCCTGCTGGGCCCCTCCGGCTGCGGCAAGACCACCGCGCTGCGGATGCTCGCCGGGTTCGAACACCCCGACGCCGGCGAGGTGCTGGTCGACGGCGAGGACGTCACCCGGGTGCCGGCCCACCGCCGCGACGCCGGGATGGTGTTCCAGTCGTACAGCCTCTTCCCGCACCTCGACGCGCTCGACAACGTGGCCTTCGGGCTGCGGATGCGCAAGGTGCGCACCGCCGAACGGCGTTCCCGGGCGGCCGAGTTGCTGGAGCTGGTGGGCCTCGCCGACAAGGGCGCACGGTTCCCGCACCAGCTCTCCGGCGGACAGCAGCAGCGCGTCGCCCTGGCCCGCGCCCTCGCCCTGCGCCCGCGCGTCCTGCTCCTGGACGAACCGCTCTCCGCGCTCGACGCCAAGGTGCGGCTGACCCTGCGCGAGGAGATCCGGCGGCTCCAGCAGGAGCTCGGCATCACCACCCTGTTCGTCACCCACGACCAGGAGGAGGCCCTGTCCATGGCGGACCGGGTCGCCGTGATGCAGGCCGGACGGCTCGAACAGTGCGCTGCCCCGGCCGAGTTGTACGGCCGGCCCGCCACGGCCTTCGTCGCCGAGTTCGTGGGCACGACGAGCCGGATCCCGGGACAGCTCGACGGCGAGACCGTCGAGGTGCTCGGGCGCCGGCTGCCCGTCGACGGCAGGATCCCGGCCGCGACCGAGGTGGACGTACTGGTGCGGCCGGAGGCGGTGCGGGTGCGGGCCGAGGACGGCGGGGACGCGCGCGTGGTCGCCACCTCCTTCCTGGGCGCGGCCGTCCGGGTCACCGTCCGGCTCGCCGACGGCACGGAGGTCAAGGCCGACCTGCCCGCCCACGAGGCCGCCGAGCTCACCGCGGGCGCCGCGGTGGGCCTCTCGCTGCCCGACCGCCCGGTGCTCGTCGCCGAACGTACGTCCTGATCCCCCCACCGAAAGAGGCAACCGTGACGCAACTCCCCCTCCAGGCCGTTCTGTTCGACATGGACGGCACGCTCGTCGACACCGAGCGGCTGTGGTGGGAGGCGGTGGAAGAGGTGGCCGGCCGGCCCCTGACCGAGGCGGACCGGCCGGAGGTGCTCGGCCGTCCCGTCGAGCACACCGCCCACTGGCTGGCCGCCACCACGGGCCGGCCGGCGCCGGGGCTCGCCGAGGCGCTCCACCGGGAGTTCGCGGACCGCGTCCGCGCCGACATCGTGCCGCGCCCCGGCGCGCTCGCCCTGCTGGACGCCCTGGCCCGGGAGGGCGTACCGACGGCGCTGGTGACCGCGTCGCCGCGGGCGGTCGCCGACACGGTGCTCGACGCGCTCGGCGCGAGCCGCTTCGCCGTCACCGTCACCGCCGACGACACCGAGCACACCAAGCCCGCCCCCGACCCCTACCTCGCCGCCTGCCACGCCCTGGGCGTCGACCCGGCGGCCTGTGTGGCCGTCGAGGACACCGAGACCGGCGTGACCTCCGCCGAGGCCGCCGGGTGCACGGTGCTGGCGGTGCCGTCGCTCGCGCCGATCGGGACGGCGCCCGGCCGGACCGTCGTGCCCGGCCTGGAGGGCGTCACCCCCGGGCGGCTGCGGTCCCTGCTGCCGCACCGGCTCCGCGTCATGAGCTGGAACCTCTGGTACGGCGGCACGAAGGTCCGCGACCACCGGGCCAAGCAGCTCAAGGTCCTCACCGAGACCGACGTGGACGTGGTCGGCCTCCAGGAGACGTACGGCACCGCCGCCGAGGAACTCGCCGAGGCCCTCGGCTGGTACCACCACCGCGCCGGGGAGAACCTCGGGATCATCAGCCGGCACCCGATCACGGCCGCCCTCGGCGACCCCCACGTGGGCTTCTACGGCGCGGCGGGCGTCCGGATCGCGGTCGGCGCCGGCGAGGTCGACGTGTGGACGGCCCACCTGGACTGCGCGCCGTACGGGCCCTACGAGTCCGCCTTCGACGGGCTCGACGCGGACACCCTGGTCGCCCACGAGGGGGCGCGGCTCGCGCGGCTGCGGGACGCCCTGCGCCGGATCGGACCGGGCCCCGGCGTGCCCGTCGTCCTCGTCGGTGACTTCAACAGCCCCTCCCACCTGGACCGGCCGGACGTCGGGTGGCCGGTGACGAGGGCCGCCGAGGAGGCGGGCTTCGCCGACTCCTACCGCGAGGCGCACCCCGATCCGGTACGGGACCCCGGGCACACCTGGTCCCCGGTCCACGCCGAGCACGAGGACGGCAGCGGCCGCCCGGAGCCGCAGGACCGGATCGACTTCGTGCTCCACCGGGGCCTCAGGGTGCTCGACTCCCGGACACACGTCACCGGCAGCCCCAGGCCGTGGCCGGACGTCGAGGACAACGACTGGCCCTCCGACCACGCCGCGGTGATCACCACCTTCGCGATCACCACCTCCGGGATCACCACCTCCGGGATCACCGCCTCCGGGATCACCACCTCCGGGATCACCGGAAATCCGGTGGGCGGTGGCGCGTGAGCTGACTACCATCGGTGGCATGACCTGGCGACATTGATCCACAACCGGCCCCGACGTCCGTCGACTGACCGCCACGCTGTACGCGTACGCGTTCCTCGACGAGTTCGTGCTGCTCTACCCGGTGTACGCGCTGCTGTTCTCGGACAGCGGCCTGTCCGTCGGGCAGATCTCCTCCCTGTTCGTCCTGTGGTCGCTGACCGGTGTCTTGCTGGAGGTGCCCTCGGGCGCCTGGGCGGACGCCGTCTCCCGACGGCTGCTGCTGTGGATCGGCCCGCTGCTGGGCGCGGCGGGCTTCGCCCTGTGGGTGCTGTTCCCGTCGTACTGGGCCTTCGCGGCCGGCTTCGTCCTGTGGGGTGCGCGCGGCGCGCTGGGATCCGGCGCGCTGGAGGCGCTGGTCTACGAGGAGCTGGACCGGGCCGGCGCCGCGGACCGGTACGCCCGGCTCATGGGCCGCGCGCACGCGGTGGGCCAAGTGGCCGTGATGGCGGCGATGGGCCTGGCCGGGCCGGTCTTCGCGGTCGGCGGGTACCGGGCCGTCGGTGCGGCCAGCGTGCTGGCGTGTCTGCTCTGCGCGGCGACGGCGACCCGTTTCGCCGAGCACCGGCGGCCGGTGGACGACGGTGACAGCGGGGCCGCGACCTTGCGGGCCGGAGTGGCCGACGCCCGCCGCGACCGCTCCGTACGCGGTGCCCTGCTGCTCGTCCCGGCCGTGTCGGCGGTGTGGGGCGCCCTCGACGAGTACACACCCCTGCTGGTCAGGGAGACGGGCGTACCGGAGGCGAACGTCTCCCACCTGCTGGTGCTGATCTGGGCCGGCGTCACCGCCGGAAGCCTGCTGGCCGGACCGGCCGAGCGCCTGGGCCGCAGGGGATTCGCCGCGCTGCTCGCCCTCTCCGCGCTCGCCCTCGCCGTCGGGGCGATCGGCGGCACGCCGGCCGGCATCACCCTCGTCGCCCTCGCCTTCGGCGGCTTCCAGCTGGCGACCGTGCTGGCCGACGTCCGGCTCCAGCAGCGCATCGAGGGCACCGGCCGGGCCACCCTCACCTCGGTCGCGAGCCTCGGCACGGAGGTGGTGACCATCGCGGTGTACGGCGCGTACGGCGCCCTCGGCTCGACGTTCCCGCACGGCGTCGTCTTCGCCCTGTGCGCGGTGCCGTACCTGCTGACCGCGCTGACGATGTCGACGGTGGCCCGGGGGAGGGGCGAGTGAGTGGGAGGGCGAGCGAGGAGGCGGCGGGTGAGCGGGCGAGTGAGGGGGCGCAACGAATCGCCGCCCGGCGGTCCGTGCACGCAACGATCCGCTCACCGGCGCGCAACGGCTCCTTCTTGTCCGGCCCGGGTGGGCGCCCGTACCGTCTAGATGGCCCCCACAACCACCCTTTCGCCCGGTGAGGATCACGCATGCGCACCGCCCTGCTCCAGAGCTCCGGCCGCCCCGGCTCCGTCGTCGAGAACCTGAAGGTCCTCGACGAGGCCGCGGACCGGGCCGCCGCCGCGGGCGCCGGGCTGCTCGTCGCGCCGGAGATGTTCCTCACCGGGTACGCGATCGGCGACGACATCGCCCGCCTCGCCGAGCCCGCAGACGGGGACTCCGCGGACGCCGTCGCCGAGATCGCCGGCCGGCACGGTCTCGCGATCGCCTACGGCTACCCGGAGCGCCACGGCGAGACGGTCCACAACTCCGCCCAGCTGGTCTCCGCCGACGGCAGCCGGCTCGCGAACTACCGCAAGACCCACCTCTTCGGCTGCTTCGAGCGCGACCACTTCCGGCCGGGCGGGCAGCCGGTCGTCCAGGCCGAACTCAACGGCCTCACCGTCGGCCTCATGATCTGCTACGACGTCGAGTTCCCGGAGAACGTCCGCGCCCACGCCCTCGCCGGCACCGACCTCCTCGTCGTGCCGACCGCGCAGATGCACCCCTTCCAGTTCGTCGCCGAGTCGGTGATCCCGGTGCGCGCCTTCGAGAACCAGATGTACGTGGCGTACGTCAACCGGGTCGGCCAGGAGGGCGAGTTCGAGTTCGTCGGCCTCTCCACCCTGGCCGGGCCCGACGGAGTCGCCCGCACCCGCGCCGGACGCGGCGAGGAGCTGGTGTTCGCCGACGCCGACCCGGTCTCCCTGGCCGCGTCCCGCGAGGCGAACCCGTACCTGAAGGACCGCCGCCCCGGCCTCTACGGATCCCTGGTCTGAACCCGGCCCGCACCCGCCCCGCATCCGTCACCCCTGAGCCTCCCCCCGAGTCACCACGCGCAAGGAGTCCGTACCCCATGACGTCCACCGTGCCCAACGCCGTCGAGCACGCAGACGAGCAGCAGCCGCCGATCACCATGTTCGGCCCGGACTTCCCCTACGCGTACGACGACTTCCTCGCCCACCCGGCGGGCCTCGGCCAGATCCCCGCGACCGAGCACGGCACCGAGGTCGCCGTCATCGGCGGCGGACTGTCCGGCATCGTGGCCGCGTACGAGCTGATGAAGATGGGCCTCAAGCCGGTCGTCTACGAGGCCGACCGGATCGGCGGCCGGCTGCGCACCGTCGGCTTCGACGGCTGCGACCCCTCCCTCACCGCCGAGATGGGCGCGATGCGCTTCCCGCCGTCCTCCACGGCGCTCCAGCACTACATCGACCTGGTCGGACTGGAGACCCAGCCGTTCCCCAACCCGCTCGCGGAGACGACCCCGTCGACGGTCGTCGACCTCAAGGGCGAGTCGCACTACGCCGAGACGGCCGAGGACCTGCCGCAGGTCTACCGCGATGTCGCGGCCGCCTGGAACAAGTGCCTCGAAGAGGGCGCCGACTTCTCCGACATGAACCAGGCCATGCGCGAGCGGGACGTGCCGCGCATCCGCGAGATCTGGGCGAAGCTCGTCGAGAAGCTCGACAACCAGACCTTCTACGGCTTCCTCTGCGACTCCGAGGCCTTCAGGTCCTTCCGGCACCGCGAGATCTTCGGCCAGGTCGGCTTCGGCACCGGCGGCTGGGACACGGACTTCCCGAACTCCATCCTGGAGATCCTGCGGGTCGTCTACACCGAGGCCGACGACCACCACCGCGGTATCGTCGGCGGCTCCCAGCAGCTGCCGCTGCGCCTCTGGGAGCGTGAGCCGGAGAAGATCGTCCACTGGGCGTACGGCACCTCGCTGGCGAGCCTGCACGAGGGCGGCGAGCCCCGCCCGGCCGTGACCCGGCTGCACCGCACCGCCGGCAACCGGATCACCGTGACGGACGCGAACGGCGACATCCGCACCTACCGGGCGGCGATCTTCACCGCCCAGTCCTGGATGCTGCTGTCGAAGATCGCCTGTGACGACTCGCTCTTCCCGATCGACCACTGGACGGCGATCGAGCGCACCCACTACATGGAGTCCAGCAAGCTGTTCGTGCCGGTCGACCGGCCGTTCTGGCTCGACAAGGCCGTCGACGACAGGGGCAATCCCACCGGCCGGGACGTCATGTCGATGACGCTCACCGACCGCATGACGCGCGGCACCTACCTCCTCGACGACGGCCCGGACAAGCCCGCCGTCATCTGCCTCTCGTACACCTGGTGCGACGACAGCCTGAAGTGGCTGCCGCTGTCGGCGAACGAGCGGATGGAGGTCATGCTGAAGTCGCTCGGCGAGATCTATCCCAACGTCGACATCAGGAAGCACATCATCGGCAACCCGGTGACGGTCTCCTGGGAGAACGAGCCCTACTTCATGGGCGCGTTCAAGGCCAACCTGCCCGGCCACTACCGCTACCAGCGGCGCCTGTTCACCCACTTCATGCAGGACCGGCTGCCCGAGGACAAGCGCGGCGTCTTCCTCGCCGGCGACGACATCTCCTGGACCGCGGGCTGGGCCGAGGGGGCCGTGCAGACCGCGCTGAACGCGGTCTGGGGCGTCATGCACCACTTCGGCGGGACCACCGACGCGACCAACCCGGGCCCGGGCGACGTGTACGACGAGATCGCGCCGGTGGAACTCCCGGAGGACTGAGGCCGCACAGCGCGAGGTCTCACAGCGCGAGGTCTCACAGCGCGAGGCCCGACAGCGGGGTGAGCATCATGCGGCCCGCGAAGCCGACGGCCGTGTCGAGGCGTTCGGTGAACTCCCCGGCCACGTCGGGGAGCCGGCGCAGCGCCCACAGGGCCCGGGCCGCCGTCCAGGTGGCGTCCCGGGCGCGGTCCAGGCTCCAGGAGCCCAGCAGGTGGGTGAGGGGGTCGGCGATCTGCAACAGGTCGGGGCCCGGCATCAGCTCTTCGCGGATGCGTTCCTCCAGCGAGCCGAGTAGCTCGCCCACGCGGTCGAACTCGTCCTCCAGCTCGACCGGTTCGCAGCCGAGGCTACGACAGGCGTCCACCACGGCGAGCGCGAGGTCGTGCCCGATGTGCGCGTTGATGCCCGCGAGCGCGAACTGCAGGGGACGTACGCCGGGATGGCGGCGGAACTGGAGCAGAGGCCGCCAGCAGGCCGGTGGCCGCCGGTCGGCCGGCCCGGGGTCCACCGCGTCCAGGTAGCGCTTCGCGAACCGAACGTCCAGCGTGGTGGCGGCCCGTGCGTCCGGGAACCGGCCGGTGTCGATGCGCCGGTCGACCTCCTGGGTCACCGCGAGGTAGACGCGGTTGAAGACCGCGACGCCGTCCCCGGGAGGCAGGGCCGCGTCGAGGGCGCGCATCCGGGCGAGCACGTCGTCGACACTTGTGCGGTCCGTGTCGAGGCCTGTCTCGACGGGAGCGGTGAACTGTTGCGATTGCGGCATGGGGGCAGGGTGACAGTCCTAGGCTGGCCCGCGTGTCGGCGGGCCCGACGCTTCCCCGGAACGGGGGAACGAGCCCGTCGCACGGGAGGGGAACAGCACGGTGCGAGGCGTACGTGAGCGACGGTCCGGACGGCGGACGGTCATGGTCGCCGCCGCCTCGGTGGTGGTGGCCCTGGGCACCGCGGCCGGGCTGCTGACCGCACTGGGCGACGGGCACGACGGCGACGACCCACGCGGCGCGGACCGGGCCCGTCCGAAGGTGAGCGCGACGCTCCTGTCCCCCTCGACCGCGAACCCGCCGTCCCCGTCCGGGTCCCCCTCGGCCTCCGCCCCGACCGCGCGGCCGACGCCCTCGCCCGGCCGTACCGCGCGCAAGCCGCGGGCGGCCGCCGTGACCACGAACCTCTACCGCCACCCCGAGTCCCAGGTCCTCGACTGGGTCCGCGCCAACCCGGCGGATCCGCGCACCGCCGTCATCGAGTCCCGGATCGCGAGCCGGCCGGCGGCGGTGTGGTTCACCGAGTACGCCCCCGACACCGTGACCTCGCGGGTCCGCGCGGTCACGGCGGGCGCCGCCGCCCAGGGCCGGGTGCCCGTCCTCGTGGCGTACGCGATCCCGGACCGCGACTGCGGCGGCGCCTCCGAGGGCGGGGCGCCCGACCTCGACGCCTACGCGGGCTGGATCGACGCCTTCGCCGCCGGACTCGGCTCCGGCGAGGTCGTGGTCGTCCTGGAGCCCGACTCGATAGCCCAGACCGACTGCCTCGACGAGGCCGGGCGGGCCGGCCGTCTCGCCGCGCTGGCCCGCGCGGGACGTGTGCTGAAGGCGGCGAACCCGAAGGCGCGCGTCTATTACGACGCCGGGCACTCCGGCTGGAACGATCCGGCCGAGCAGGCCGCGCTGCTGAAACAGGCCGGTGCCGCCTCGGCCGCCTCCTCCGACGGGATCTTCAGCAACGTCTCCAACTTCCACCGCACGGCGGACGAGGTGGCCTACGACCGCCGGGTCCTGGGCGCCCTGGGCGGCCCGCCCGGCCTGGGCGCAGTCATCGACACCAGCCGCAACGGCAACGGCGCGCCCACCGACGGCGAGTGGTGCGACCCGGACGGCCGGAGCATCGGCCGGGCCCCCACCTTCCGGACCGGTGAGGCCCGGATCGACGCCTACCTGTGGGTGAAACTGCCGGGGGAGTCGGACGGCTGCAAGGGGTCGGCCGGCGAGTTCAGCCCGTCGTACGCCTACGAACTGGCCTCGTCGTAGCTGCTGGTGCCCTCGTCGAGCAGGGGCCCCGGCGACCTGAGGTGGGCGGGCGCGAACGCGCGCAGTGCGTGGTAGCCCGTGATGACGACGACCGTGCCGAGCGCGATACCGCTCAGCGAGAAGGTGTCGGTGAACTCCAGCGTGACGTTGCCGACGCCGATGATGATGCCCGCCGCGGCCGGCACCAGGTTCAGCGGATTGCGCAGGTCGACCCCGGCGTTGATCCAGATCTGCGCGCCGAGCAGGCCGATCATGCCGTAGAGGATGACGGTGATGCCGCCGAGCACCCCGCCGGGGATCGCGGCGACGACCGCGCCGAACTTCGGGCACAGGCCGAAGAGGAGGGCGAACCCGGCGGCGGCCCAGTAGGCGGCCGTCGAGTAGACCCGGGTCGCGGCCATCACGCCGATGTTCTCGGAGTAGGTGGTGTTGGGCGGCCCGCCCACCGCGGTGGACAGCATCGAGCCGACGCCGTCGGCGGAGATCGCCGTACCGAGCCGGTCGTCCAGGTTGTCGCCGGTCATCTCGCCGACCGCCTTGACGTGGCCCGCGTTCTCCGCGACCAGGGCGATCACGACGGGGAGTGCCACGAGGATCGCCGACCATTCGAAGGACGGGCCGTGGAAGGACGGCAGCCCGATCCAGTCGGCGTGACCGACCCCGGTCAGGTCGAGCCGCCAGTGGTCGGTGACCTTGCCGCTCGCGTCGGCGGAGTGGATCCGGCCGAAGATCCGGTCGAACGCCCACGAGATGCCGTACCCGAAGACGAGGCCGAGGAAGATCGCGATGCGGGACCAGAAACCGCGCAGGCAGACCACCGCCATCCCGGTGAACGCCATGACCAGCAGGGCCGTCCACTGGTCCTGCGGCCAGTAGGTGGTGGCGGTGACCGGGGCGAGGTTGAAGCCGATGAGCATCACGACCGCGCCCGTCACGATCGGCGGCATCGCGGCGTGGATGATCCGCGCCCCGAACCGCTGTACGGCCAGTCCGACGAGGAACAGCGCGACCCCGACGACGAACACCGCGCCGGTGACCGTGGCGCTCGTCCCGCCCTGCGCCCGGATGACCGCGGCCACGCCGACGAAGGACAGCGAGCAGCCGAGGTAACTGGGCACCCGGCCACGGGTTGCGAGCAGGAAGATCACGGTCGCGACGCCGGACATCATGATGGCGAGGTTGGGGTCGAGACCCATCAGGACGGGTGCGACGAAAGAGGCCCCGAACATCGCCACCACGTGCTGGGCGCCGAGTCCCACCGTGCGGGGCCAGGAGAGCCGCTCGTCGGGACGGACCACCGCGCCGGGCGCCGGGGTGCGTCCGTCGCCGTGCAGTTTCCAGCGGACGCCAAGATCCATGGTGCGGGTTCGCTTTCCTGGGGGTGCGGGTGTCCGGACCATTCTCACGTGAAACCGGAGGGTGAGCGACCGCTTAGCGACCCCGTACGATGAGGGTAGTTTCCCCGTACATGCACCTCGTACCCGCACAGGAGCCCCCGCCGTGACCGCCGAAGCCCCGAGCGCCCCCGCTGTGTCGTACGGCCGGCTCATGCCCGTCACCGTCCACTTCGACGACCTGGACGCACTGGGCATGCTGCACAACGCCCGCTATCCGCTGCTCGTCGAGCGGGCCTGGACCGAGTTCTGGCAGGACAACGGCGTCCGCTTCGAGGGCGACTGGGCGAGCGCCGGGGATGCCTGCAACGTGGTCAAGGAACTGCTGATCGGCTACGAGGCCCCGGTCACCCGTACCGGCACGTACGCCGTCCACCTCTGGCTGGACCGGCTCGGTACCACGGGGCTGACCTACGGCTTCCGGTTCTGCTCGGCGGACGGAGCCACGACGTACGCGCGCGGCACCCGCGTCCTGGTGCGACTCGACGCGACCACGATGCGCCCCACGCCGTGGAGCGACGCCTTCAGGACCGGGGGCCGGGCACTGCTGCGGCCTGCGGACTGACCTTCGCACCGGTCCGCTCGCCGCCCCGCAGCACTCCCGCGAACAGTACGAGCCCGCACGCCAGGACCGTCACCACGACGAAGGACACCACCAGGCTGGTCGCCTGCGCCACGCCGCCGATCAGGCTCGGGGCGATCAGCCCGGAGGTGTAGGTGATCGTCGCGACGCCCGCGATGGCCTGGCTGGGGTTCGGCCCGCTGTGCCCGGCCGCCGCGAAGCACAGGGGTACGACGACCGCGATGCCCAGCCCCATCAGCCCGAACCCGCCCATCGCCACCGCCGGATGCCCCGCGACGACGATCAGCAGCCCGCCCAGCGCGGCGAGGACACCGCCCGCCCGGACGGTACGCACCGCGCCGAACCGGTTCACCACGGCGTCGCCCACGATCCGGGCCACCGCCATCGTGAACATGAAGCCGGTCGTACAGGCGGCCGCCGCCCCGGCCGACGAGCCGAGCTGGTCGCGCAGGTAGACGGCCGACCAGTCCAGGCTGGCGCCCTCCGCGAACACCGCGCAGAAGCCGACCGCGCCGATGAGCAGCGCCGAGCGGGGTGGCAGCGTGAACCGCGGGGGCGGCTCCTCGTCCTCGGCGGGGCGCAGATCCAGCACCCAGCGGCAGGCCAGCAGGCCGAGCAGGGTGAGGACGGCCGCCGCCAGCACATGGTGCACGCGCGCGTCCGCACCGAGGTGCGCGGCGAGCGTTCCGCCCGCCGAACCGATCAGGGCGCCCGCGCTCCACATGCCGTGCAGTCCCGACATGATCGACCTGTCGAGCAGCTGTTCCACCTCGACGCCCAGGGCGTTCATCGCGACGTCGGCCATGCCCGCGCTCGCGCCGTACGTGAACATCGCCAGGCAGAGCGTCAGCAGGTTCGGGGCGAGGGCGGGCAGCGTCAGGGACAGCGTCCACAGGACGAGCAGTCCGCGCAGGGCCGCGCGGCTGCCGAAGCGATGGGTGATCGAGCCGGCCAGCGGCATCGCGCAGGCCGCGCCGAACGCCGTGAAGGCGAGCGCGAACCCGAGCTGTCCGGTGGAGACGTCGGCGTGGTCCTGGATCCACGGCACGCGGGTGGCGAACGAACCGGTGACCGCGCCGTGCACCGCGAACACGGCCGCCACGGCGTACCGGGCGCGCCGCACCTCCGACGGTGCGTGGATCACTTCGTCCACTCCGCTCATTCTCCCGTCCCTTCCGGATCCGCGCCGCGCCGTCGCGATGCCGTCGTAAACTATCAGGAACCCTGCCTGATAAATAGATGCCGACGGTCGGCGACAGCCGGTCGGGCCCCTCGGCCATGGGAGGATTCCCGCCATGCCCGCATCTCCGAGCACCGCCCGGGCCATCAACGACCGGCTCGCCCTCCGCCTGCTCCAGCACGAAGGCCCGTTGACGGCAGGGCAGTTGAAGCAGCTCACCGGCCTGTCCCGGCCGTCGGTCGCCGACCTCGTCGAACGCCTCACCGCCTCCGGTCTGATCGAAATGGTCGGGGAGGCGGGCGCGCAGCGCCGCGGGCCGAACGCCAAGCTCTACGGCATCGTCGCCGACCGCGCCCATCTGGTCGCGCTGGACGTGCGCACCGAGGGGGTCACGGTGCTCGTCTCGGACCTGGTCGGCCGGGTGCTCGCCGAGGCGTCCGTGCCGATCGGCGGCGACACGGGCACCGGGACGGCCGTGGAACAGGCGGTCTCGCTGGTCGAGCGGGCGGCGAAGGAGGCCGAGGCCGTCGGGGCGCCCCCGCGCGAGGGTCTGCGGACCTGGGGGCGGCTGCACACCCTCGGCATCGGCGCACCCGGGCTGATCGACCCCGCCAGCGGTGAGCTGCGCGACTCCAGCGGCCTGCCCGAGTGGCACCGCCGACTGGTGGCCGCGCTGCAGGAACGCTTCCCGGCCGCGCACGCGCACGTCGAGAACGAGACCAACCTCGCCGCCCTGGCCGAACAGCGCGAGGGCGCCGCCCGGGACCGCGACACCTTCGTCCTGCTGTGGCTCGGCCACGGCACCGGCGCGGCCGTCGTCCTGGACGGCGCACTGCGCCGCGGCGCCTCCGGCGGCACCGGCGAGATCGGTTTCCTGCCGGTACCCGGCACCGGCGGCCTGCCCTCGGCGACGGACTGCGAGGGCGGCTTCCACTCGCTGGCCGGTTCGGCGGCGATCGCCGCCCTGGCGGGAGAGTACGGGCTGACGGCGCACGCGCGCTCCGACGAGCCGGTGGCGGCGGCGCTGGTGCGAGCGGCGGTGGACGCGCCGGACACCGGGGCCGCCGCCGGTTTTCTCGACGCCCTGGCCGACCGGCTCGCCCTCGGCGCGGCCTCCGTCGTCGCCGTCCTCGACCCCGGCTGTGTGGTCCTCGGCGGGGAGGTCGGACAGGCCGGCGGGGAGGTGCTCGCGAGCCGGGTGGCACGGCGGCTCCGGCAGATGGCGCCGCTGCCCACGGAGGTGCGCGCCAGTGCCCTGGGCGGCGGCGCGGTGCTGCGCGGGGCGCTGCTGACGGCCCGTGACGCCGCGCAGGAGGAGCTGTTCACCATGGCGCACAGGACCGAGACGCACCAGGTCGTGTCCGCGACCTAGGGCCTAGCTGCGGATGCGCGTAGCCAGGTAATCCTCGAAGGTGCCCTTGCCCACCGCCCGCTCCGGCGCCAGGTGGCCGCCCGAGCGAAAGCCCCGGTAGGCCGCGCCCCACAGCGGCACGTTCACCACCGCGCACCGTCGGCCGCTCGCCTTCAAGAACGCGCGGGCCAGCGACTCGAAGGTGCGGACCTCGGGCCCGGCCATGTCGTCGACCCGGCCGGCCGGCGCGCCCGCGGCCAGCTCCGCGAGCCGATCGGCGACCTCGGCGACCTCCACCGGCTGGTCGCTCACCCCGGCCGGCAGCATCATCACCGGTACCTTGGCCAGCCCCTGGAAGAGCTGGACCAGCAGGTCGTGGAACTGGGTCGCCCGCAGCACCGTCCAGCCGAGCCCGGACTCCGCCAGCAGTTCCTCCACGGCGAGCTTGGCCTTGTAGTAGCCGAACGGCACCCGGTCGACGCCGACGATCGAGATGTAGAGCAGGTGCGGCACCCCGGCCTGCCGCGCCGCGGCGATCAGGTTCGCGGCCGCCTGCACATCGTCTCCGCGTGGAGTGGTCGCGCAGTGCACGATCGCGTCCACGCCCGCGACGGCCGCGTCGAGTCCTGGCCCGCCCTCGCGCAGGTCGACGGCGTACGGCCGGGTGTGCCGGCTCAGCACCCGCACCTCGTGCCCGTCCGAGCGCAGCCGTTCGGTGACGAGCCTGCCGAGGGTTCCCGTACCGCCGGTCACCAGGATCGTGGTCATACCGTTCAGCCCCTTCGGACACCGGGCGCTCCCGGTCGGAACGCCCTCCGTCGGGTCAAGCTTGTCGGGGTCGGCCACGGCTCGCATGTCCCGCGGCTCACGGCGGGGATCCGGCCCGCCGGAACGCGCGGCGATCGGCCGGGGCGAAGGGACCCGGCGGCGGGCAAGGGCCGTCGTCACCGCCGCCGGGCCGCACTCCGCCGACCCTAGAAAGGACTAGACCAGTACGTCAATAGGTATGGACCAATCCTGGTGCGGGCCTGGGTGGGCCTCGAACCGGCCCGGACGCAAGCCGAAGTGACGACCTGTGAGCCACCCCACATCCTTCACCTGTATGGACGCCTACCCGGCGTGGCACACTGGCCCTGTAAATCAAAGCAGCGCACTCCGGGGTCGGTGAAAGTCCGAACCGGCGGTTACAGTCCGCGACCCGGTCGCTTCCAGCGACCGGTTGACCAGGTGAAATTCCTGGACCGACGGTTAAAGTCCGGATGGGAGGCAGTGCGCGGCGGGCGGGCATTCGTGCGCGCCGCCGTATACGTACTCGTCCGCGGACGAGTCTGTCCGGCGTCGCCCCCGGTGTCGTTGCCCGTACCTGCTGTCGTCATCGACAGGCCCCGGAGTCCGTGCCCGAAGAGGCAGGAGGACCCGGGAAGTGTTCACCGGAATCGTCGAAGAGCTGGGTGAGGTCACCGCCGTCGAGAATCTCGGCGACGCCTCCCGCTTCCGGCTGCGCGGCCCCGTCGTGACCGACGGCGCGAAGCACGGCGACTCCATCGCCGTGAACGGGGTCTGTCTCACCGTCGTCGAGCACGAGGGCGACGAGTTCACCGCCGACGTCATGGCGGAGACCCTGAACCGCTCCAGTCTCGGAGCACTCGGCGTCGGCTCCCGCGTCAACCTCGAACGCCCCACCGCCGTCGGCGACCGCCTCGGCGGGCACATCGTGCAGGGCCATGTCGACGGCACCGGAGCGGTGTTGGAGCGCAAGCCCTCCGAGAACTGGGAGATCATCAAGATCTCCCTCCCCGCCGACCTCGCCCGGTACGTCGTGGAGAAGGGCTCGATCACCGTCGACGGCATCAGCCTCACGGTCGTCGAGGCCGGCCCCGACTTCTTCACCGTCAGCCTCATCCCCACCACCCTCGCCCTGACCACGCTCGGCCTCAAGCAGGCCGGCGACCCGGTCAACCTCGAGGTGGACATCGTCGCCAAGTACGTCGAGCGCCTGCTGACCACCACCCGGGGAGCGGCGCAGTGAACTCGCTGAACTCCGAGGCCTTCACCCTCCTCGACCAGCACATCCTCTGGTCGGACATGATCGGCAACATCCTCGGCCTGATCACCCTCGCCCTCGGCTGGCGCCGCTCGCTGTGGACCTGGCCGGTGCAGTTCCTCTCCGGGCTCGTCCTCTTCGGCGCCTTCTTCGGCCATCTGACCGGCAGCGCCGGCAAGCAGGTCGTCGTCATGGTCGTCGCCCTGTACGGCTGGTGGCAGTGGAACCGCAGCAAGGGGCGGTCCGAGGACGGCCAGATCACGCCCCGCTTCGCGACCTGGATCGAGCGCGCGGCCATGGTCGGCGCCGCCGCCGTCGGCACGGTCGCGGTGGCCCTGCTCTTCAAGGCCCACCCGTCCCTGTCCTGGGACCCCTGGCCGGACGCCTACATCTTCGTCGGCACCATCGTCGCCATGTACGCCCAGGCGCGCGGCATGGTCGAGTTCTGGATCGCCTGGCTCCTCGTCGACCTCGTCGGCGTCCCGCTGAACTTCGCCAACGGCTACGCCTTCTCCGGCTTCGTCTACGTCATCTACGGCGCGCTCGTCCTGTGGGGCATGCGCGACTGGTGGCTGCGCTCCCGCAAGGCCTCGCAACCCGCTCTGGAAGGAGCGCCGGCATGAGTACCGCACCGATCCTCTACAGCACGGACGGCATCGAGGACTTCGCGCTGGACCCCGTCGAGCGGGCCATCGCCGACATCGCCGCCGGCCGTCCCGTGGTGGTCGTCGACGACGAGGACCGCGAGAACGAGGGGGACCTCGTCATCGCCGCGGAGAAGGCCACCCCGGAGATCGTCGCCTTCATGATGAGCGAGTGCCGCGGCCTGATCTGCGCCCCCATGGAGGGCGACGAACTGGAGCGTCTGAAGCTCCCGCAGATGGTCGAGGACAACACCGAGTCGATGAAGACCGCGTTCACGGTCTCCGTCGACGCCTCCGCAGCCCACGGCGTGACCACCGGCATCTCCGCCGCCGACCGCGCCACCACGCTGCGGCTCCTGGCGAGCGGCACCACCGAGGCCACGGACTTCGTCCGCCCGGGACACATCTTCCCGCTCCGCGCCAAGCCCGGCGGTGTGCTGACCCGTGACGGCCACACCGAGGCGGCCGTCGACCTCGCCCGTCTCGCGGGGCTGCGTCCGGCCGGCGCGATCGTCGAGATCGCCGGCGAGGACGGCCGGATGCTCCGCCTGCCCGAACTGATCCCGTTCGCCCGCAAGCACGGCCTGACGATCATCTCCATCGAGGACCTGATCGCCTACCGCCGCAGCGCCGAGCCCACCGTCCGCCGCGAGGCGCAGACCCGGCTGCCCACCGTCCACGGCACCTTCACCGCGTACGGCTACCGCTCCACCGTCGACGGCGTCGAGCACGTCGCCCTGGTCCACGGTGAGATCGGCGACGGCGAGGACGTCCTCGTCCGGGTGCACTCCGAGTGCCTCACCGGCGACATCTTCGCCTCCCAGCGCTGCGACTGCGGCCCCCAGCTGGACACCTCCCTGGAGCGCATCCAGAGCGAGGGCCGGGGCGTGGTGGTCTATCTGCGCGGACACGAGGGCCGGGGCATCGGTCTGCTCTCCAAGCTGAGGGCCTACGAGCTCCAGGAGCAGGGACACGACACCCTCGACGCCAACCTGGAGCTGGGCCTGCCCGCCGACGCCCGTGACTACGCGGCCGGCGCGCAGATCCTCGAGGACCTCGGCGTGCGCAGTGTGCGCCTGATGACCAACAACCCCGAGAAGACCGACGCCCTCGTCCGGCACGGCATCGAGGTCACCCGGCGCGAGCCGATGCCCGTACAGGCGGGCGAGCACAACATCCGCTACCTGCGCACCAAGCGGGACCGGATGGGACACGACCTGCCCTGGCTGGACACGGCCCCCGTGTCCCCCTGCGGCAACCAGTAACGCAAGTCGGCAAGGCACGAAAGGCAAGAGGAGAGACGTGAGCGGCAAGGGCGCACCGGAGCTGTCCGTACGCAATGTGGGTGACCTGCGGGTCGCCGTCATCGCGGCACAGTGGCACGAGAAGGTGATGGACGGACTGGTCGACGGCGCGCTGCGCGCCCTGCACGACCTCGGCATCGACGAGCCGACCCTGCTGAGGGTCCCCGGCAGCTGGGAGCTCCCGGTCGTCGCCAAGGTGCTGGCCGGACGGGGCTACGACGCGATCGTCGCCCTCGGCGTCGTCATCCGCGGCGGCACCCCGCACTTCGAGTACGTGTGCCAGGGCGTCACCCAGGGACTCACCCAGGTCTCCGTCGAGACCGGCGTGCCCGTCGGCATGGGCGTCCTCACCTGTGACACCGAGGAGCAGGCCCTGGACCGGGCCGGCCTCGAGGGCTCCAACGAGGACAAGGGGCACGAGGCGGTGACGGCGGCGGTGGCGACCGCGGCCACCCTCCGCTCAGTATCCGAACCCTGGCGGTAGGCAGGCCGGCACAACGGCTAGGGTGGGATCACCATGTCCAAGAAGACGTTCGAGGAGCTCTTCACCGAGCTCCAGCAGAAGGCCGCCAACGGCGACCCCGCCACTTCCCGCACCGCAGAACTGGTCGGGAAGGGCGTCCATGCCATCGGCAAGAAGGTCGTCGAAGAGGCCGCAGAGGTCTGGATGGCGGCCGAGTACGAAGGCAAGGAAGCAGCCGCCGAGGAGATCTCGCAGCTGCTCTACCACGTCCAGGTGATGATGGTCGCCCGCGGAATCTCGCTGGACGACGTGTACGCCCACCTGTAAACATCATTTTTCAGACACCACCGCACATATCCGCCCCGATCGTCACGTTCCACGCGAAGGAAGCCGACCTCATGCTGCGCATCGCCGTCCCCAACAAGGGTTCCCTGTCAGGCCCCGCGGGGGAGATGCTGCATGAGGCCGGCTACCAGCAGCGCCGCGAGTCCAAGGAGCTGCGGATCGTCGACCCGGTCAACGACGTCGAGTTCTTCTACCTCCGCCCCCGGGACATCGCGATCTATGTCTCCTCCGGGCGCCTCGACATCGGCATCACCGGCCGCGACCTGCTGATCGACTCCGGAGCCAACGCCGAGGAGATCCTCCCGCTCGGCTTCGCCCGCTCCACCTTCCGCTTCGCCGGCAAGCCGGGCACGGCCGCCGGCATCGAGGACCTGCAGGGCCGGACGGTCGCCACCTCCTACGAGGGCATCGTCGCCAAGCACCTGGCCGAGCAGGGCGTCGACGCCTCCGTCGTCCACCTCGACGGCGCCGTCGAGACCGCGATCGAACTGGGTGTCGCCGAGGTCATCGCCGACGTCGTCGAGACCGGCACCTCACTGCGCAACGCGGGCCTCGAGGTCTTCGGCGAGCCCATCATGAAGTCCGAGGCCATCGTGATCCGGCGCACCGGCGCGGACGTCGAGGAGCCCAAGGTGCAGCAGTTCCTGCGCCGTCTCCAGGGCGTCCTGGTCGCCCGGACGTACGTGATGATGGACTACGACTGCCGGGTCGAGCAGCTCGAGAAGGCCGTCGCGCTGACCCCGGGTCTGGAGTCGCCGACCGTCTCCCCGCTGCACAACGAAGGCTGGGTCGCCGTCCGCGCCATGGTCCCGGCCAAGGAGGCCCAGCGGATCATGGACGACCTCTACGACATCGGCGCCCGCGCCATCCTGACCACGGCCATCCACGCCTGCCGACTCTGACCTCAGCCGGGAACATGTCCAACCTGCCGACCCTCCCCGTCACCTTCCGGCCAGGGCGCACCCGTGTGGTGCTGCTCACGGCCGGAGTGGTGATCCTCCTCGTCATCTCCGCCGTGGCGATGCTGCTGGAGCAGCTCGGCCCGGGGGAGCGGCTCAGCTTCATCCTCACCGGCGCCCTCATCTTCTGGGTGCTGGCCCAGCTCGCCCGGGTGCGGGTCGTCGCCGACGAATCCGGTGTCACCGTCGTGAACATCGCCAGCAGGCGGCGCCTGGACTGGGCCGAGATCCTCCAGGTGAACCTCCGTCCGGGCGACCCCTGGGTGTTCCTCAACCTCAGCGACGGCACCAGCCTGCCCGCCCTCGGAATCCAGCCGGGCATCGACAAGCAGCAGGCCATCGCCGACGCGCGCACCCTGCGGACCCTCGCGGAAGCCCGGTCCGTCCGGGACCCCGAGGAGTCCACAGAGCAAGATCAGGGCTGACTCGGGGCCGTCCACCCTGCCGCTGAAGCCCGTGTCTTGATTAATCTGGTGACGGAGGCGTTCCACTGACGCCTCCGCCCCTGTGGCTCCCAGCCGGGTGCACAGGGGTTCCTGCTACCCGAGGAGTGACTCCCTCCGGCGATGGACGGTTCGTCCTGTAGTACCTGCGCCGCCCCTGTCCGACCTCTTTCGGAGGCGGCGGCATCATGACCACCCCGTTGCTGCTCCTGGCAGCCGCGTTCCTGCTCATCCTCGCCAACGGCTTCTTCGTCGCCGCCGAGTTCGGCCTCATCACGGTCGAGCGGCAGGACGCCGAGAAGGCCGCCGCCGAGGGCGACAGACGAGCCCGCACGGTCGTCGAGTCGCTGAAGGAACTGTCCTTCCAGCTCTCCGGCACCCAGCTCGGCATCACCATCACCTCCCTCGTCGTCGGCATGCTCGCCGAACCGGCGCTGGCCGAGCTGCTGCACGGCCCGTTCACCGCGATCGGCGTCCCCGAGGGTGCCGTCTCCGGTGTCGCCGTGGTCGTCGGCATGCTGCTGGCCTCCGCCGTGCAGATGGTGATCGGCGAGCTCGTGCCCAAGAACTGGGCGGTGTCCAAGCCCCTCCAGGTCGCGCGCTTCGTCGCGGGCCCGCAGGCCGGCTTCTCCCGCCTCTTCCGGCCGGTGATCGCGGCGCTCAACACCGTCGCCAACCGGCTGGTGCGCGCCCTGGGCATCGAGCCCACCGCGGAGCTGGCCTCCGCGCGGACCCCCGGCGAACTCGTCTCGCTGGCCCGTCACTCGGCCCAGGCCGGGGCGCTCGAACAGGACACGGCCGATCTCTTCGTCCGGACCCTGTCGCTGGCCGAGCTGACCGCTCAGCACGTCATGACCCCACGGGTGAAGGTGAGCGCCCTGCAGTCCTCGGCCACCGCCGAGGACGTGGTCAACCTGACCCGCGCCACCGGCCTGTCCCGGTTCCCCGTCTACCGCGAGAAGATCGACGAGATCGTCGGCATGGTCCACCTCAAGGACGCCCTGGCGATCCCTGTCCACGACCGGCTGCGTACCCCGCTCGGCCGTATCGCCCGCCCCGCGCTGCTGGTCCCGGAGACCCTGCCCGTCCAGCCCCTGCTGGCCCGGCTGCGCAGCGAGCAGCCCATCGCCGTCGTCGTCGACGAGTACGGCGGCACGGCCGGCGTGGTCACGCTCGAGGACATCGTCGAGGAGATCGTCGGCGAGGTCCGTGACGAGCACGACGGCCAGGACACGCCCGAACTCGCCGCGGCTCCGGCCGAGGAGGGCAGGCCCGCCTGGGACGTGGACGGCAGCTGCCGTGTCGACACCCTCCAGCGCATAGGCCTGGCGGTCCCCGAGGGGCCGTACGAGACGGTCGCCGGGCTGGTCGCCGATCTGCTCGGCCGGATCCCGGCCGTCGGCGACCGGGCCGAACTGCCCGGCTGGCGGGTCTCCGTGCGCCGCGTCGGCCACTACCGCGCCGAGCGGGTCCGCCTGGTGCGGACCGGCCAGGTCGTGGAGGTCGCCCGATGAGCGCCTTCCAGCTCCTCTTCGCCGCGCTGCTCGTGCTCGCCAACGGATTCTTCGTCGGCGCCGAGTTCGCTCTCGTCTCCGTCCGCCGCAGCCAGATCGAGCCACTGGGCACCGCACGGGCCCGTCAGGTCCTCTACGGTCTGGAACGCCTGCCCCAGATGATGGCGGCGGCCCAGTTCGGCATCACCGTCTGCTCCCTCACCCTGGGCGCGGTCGCCGAACCGACGGTCGCGCACCTGCTGGAGCCGGTCCTCGAGGCGGTCCACCTCCCGCACGGCATGATCCACCCGCTGGGCTACGTGGTGGCCCTCGCGGCCGTGGTCTTCTTCCACCTCGTCATCGGCGAGATGGTCCCGAAGAACCTCGCCATGGCGGCCCCCGAGAAGGCCGCGCTGTGGCTCAGCCCCGGCCTGGTCGCCTTCGCCCGGGTCTGCCGGCCGATCACGGTGGCCCTCGGCGCCTGCGCCCGCGGCATCCTGCGGCTCTTCCACGTCGAACCCAAGGACGAGGTCGAGGCCGTCGTCACCAGCGAGCAGCTGAACCGCCTGCTGGAGGACTCCGGACAGGCCGGCCTCCTCGACCCCGAGGAGCAGGAACGGCTGGAGGACGCGCTGGAGCTGGGCTCCCGCCCGGTGACGGACGTGCTGCTCAAGCGCGAGTCCCTGGTGACGGTCAGCCCGTCGGTCACCCCCGGGGAGATCGTGGGCCTGACCGCCCGTACCGGCTACTCCCGCTTCCCGGTGGCCGCGGAGAACGGCGCCTTCATGGGCTATCTGCACGTGAAGGACGTCCTCGACCTGGAGGAGTCCGAGCGGGCGGTGCCGCAGCAGGTGTGGCGACCGATGACGACGCTCCGCTCCGAACTGCCGCTGGACGACGCGCTGACGGTGATGCGCCGGGCGGCGACCCACCTGGCGCAGGTGGCCGACGCGTCCGGCAGGGTGCTCGGCCTGGTCGCCCTGGAGGACGTACTGGAGCTGCTGGTGGGCGAGGTCACCGACCCCGCGCACCGGGAGGTCTCCGGGATCCGGCTGACGGAGCCGAGGGGGAGTTCCCCCAAGGTGTCGGCTCCGCTGGAGCAGGGCGGACCCCCGTCTCCGGAGGAAGCGCTGGCGAGCTGAGCGGCGCCGCGGGATCCGTCACACCGCCGGATCCTGCGGCCCCCTCCCCGACAGCACCTCTCCGTAGGCCTGCATCAGATCGGGCAGGCGCAGGGTCGCGAGGTCGTCCCGGGTCAGCCCGCCCGGATAGGTCGACAGCCGAAGATCCCGGTAGGCGCAGCTCTTCTCGTACAGGGTGCGCAGGAACCGCCCGTTGCCCAGTTCGTCGATCCACCCCTGGTCCACGACGTGCCCGGCGATGGAGCGCAGCTCGTCCAGGGCCTCCTCGTCCCACGCGTCGCCGTTCTCCGCGGCCAGCACCTCGCCGATGGAGGTGAGTTCGAGGGGCCGGTAGGACGGGAAGTCGACACGGGTCGTGAAGCGGGAGGACAGCCCGGGGTTCGCGGCCAGCAGACGGTCCATGCCCTCCGGATAGCCGGCCAGGATCACCACCAGGTGGTCCCGGTT
This sequence comes from Streptomyces sp. NBC_00016, assembly GCF_045040885.1. NCBI lineage: Bacteria > Bacillati > Actinomycetota > Actinomycetes > Kitasatosporales > Streptomycetaceae > Streptomyces > Streptomyces sp. NBC_00016. Next base: position 8,056,424 of record NZ_CP108304.1, read on the forward strand.
GTCCTCGGCCCGCTTCAGCAGCACCTGGAGCGCCTCGTCGCCGTACGCGTCGCCCTTGCCGTAACCGGAGTTCGAGAGCGAGTACGCCTCGTCGACGAAGAGCACGCCACCGAGGGCGGAGTCGATCAGCTCGTTGGCCTTCACGGCCGTCTGGCCGAGGTACTCGCCGACCAGGTCGGCCCGCTGGGCCTCCACCAGATGGTCGCCGCCCAGCAGGCCGAGGGCGTAGAAGACCCGGCCGAGGATGCGGGCCACCGTGGTCTTGCCGGTGCCGGAAGGACCGGAGAAGACGAAGTGGCGCTTCGGCGGCTGGACCGGAAGGCCCTGGCCGGTCCGCAGCCGCGCCATGTTGAGCTGCGCGGACAGGGCCTTGACCTGGCGTTTCACCGGCTCCAGGCCGACCATGCCCTCCAGTTCGGCGAGCGCCTCCTCGAGTAACACGGGATCGGTGGGCCCGGGCGGCAGCGACGAGGCGACGACGTTCTTCTCCCGCACCGCAGGGTCCGTCACCGACGGCAGCGGGCCGACGGGCGGCAGGTCGGAGGGCTCGGTCAGCCGCAGATCCCGGCCCTCGGTGCCGAACAGCGGGTCGAAGCCGTCGGGGCCGTCCACCATGTCCTGCCCGATCCCGGTGAGCGTGATCGCCGCGAAGTCGGCGGGATCGTCGTATCCGTCGCCCTCGGCGATCGCGGCGAGCCGGGCGGAGGTGTCCATGAAGGCGGCGTCGACGCGGTGCACCGCCCGGTACAGGGGGAGAGCCGCCGCCGAACGCCCCGTTCCCTCATGGGCCCGGGCCAGCCAGTACCGCAGCTCCTTGCGCTGCGGCTGCTCGCTGCGGCAGCGCATCAGGGCCGACGACAGCAGCGGCTCGGCCTGTCCGTACATCTCCAGGCGGACCCGGGCCATCCCGCCGAACAGACCGGCCTCGATGCCCAGCAGGGGGTCGTCAAGCAGTGGGTCGGTGTGCCGGACCAATTGCTCCCAGTCCTTGACCAGATAGGCGCGGCAGGCGTGCAGGAAGCGGACCTGGTGATCGGTGTCGACGGGCGGCAGCCCGGCGAGCGCCCGGTCCAGTTCGGGCACGTGACGGCCGTCCAGCCAGTGCGAGGCGTGCGCCAGCAGCAGGTCGCGCGGACTCTCCAGCACCGGTTGCACCCACCAGCCCAGCCAGTACCAGGAGTTGAGGGTGCGGCGGTGCCGGGTCCGCTGCTCGCCGAAGCGCTCGCGGTGCCGGAACATCCTGAGCAGCGCGGTCGTCGTGTCGACGCGCAGCGCGTGCAGCCCGAGCCAGCCGTCGGCCATCCCGGGATCGATCCGCACCGCGGTGCGGAACTCCTCCTCCGCCTGCGGATAGGCGCCCATCGTGTAGGCGTCCACGCCTCGCAGCCAGGCGAGGTCGGCCGGGGCGTCGGGGCCCTGCGTGCCGAAGTCCATCACGTCCCCCACAAACCGTGCCCCCGTCGGTGTGCCGCCGGGCGTCGCCCTTCGGCTGCCTTGGTCGAACCGCTGTGCCGCGGACCGGAGTTGCAAGGTGCGCGAGGCAGTCGCCCAGGTCGCACCGAGGGCATCGTACCTGCGTGGGAGCCGCTCGCCGTAGGGTGCGCACAGGCCGTTCGGCGAGGTGGGAGCGGACGGGGCGCATCGCGCGCGGTGACCCTGGGTGAGCGAATCGTGCCGTGGCGCGTCCGGAAACGGGGCATCGGGCGGGATGAGGACAGAACGAAGCCCCCGATCACGGGGGAACAACCGGGGGCTTCGCGTCCGAGGGCGGCTGCGATAGCCGCACATTCAGAACGTAAGTCCTGTACGGGCCGTCGGTCAAGCAGCGCTGAAGCAGTTGGCGAAGTTCGAACGCAGAGCCCTTCACACGTTCACCACATTGCGGGTGGTCCGTCACGGTGGGTGACATCCTGGTGTGGTCCAAGGTCTCCCACCGGCCCCGGCAGCACCTCGTACCCCTGCATCAACTGCCGTACCAGCAGGGCGGCATGGGGGCGCGAAGGATCGTCGGCGAAGTGACGGATCTCGGCCGCGACCCACCCGTCCCAGAACTCCCGTTGCTCCTCCCCGTCCCGGGACCGTCCGCGCGCCCAGGCCTCCTCGGGTGGCATGTCCATCCACAGCAGACACGCCAGGAACGGGCGCAGGGCGCGGCGGCCGGCGCCGACCCCCTCGACCAGGACGACGGGGGCCGCCGGAAGCGGCCGCGGCGGGCCGAAGCGACGGGCGCGCCAGTCGTAGGGGGCGTAGTGCGCGGTCTCGCCGCGGCCGAACGGCTCGACGACCTGGGTCAGCAGTCGCCCGGTCCAGGCGAACAGCTCGTCGTGGCTGGCGAGGTCGTCGAGACGCAGCACCGGCGCGCCCCCCAGCGCCTCGGCGAGCCTTCCGGCCAGGGTGGACTTCCCCGAGCCGGCGTGTCCGTCGACACCGATCAGCCGGACCGGCCCGCAGGACGGCGGCAGACGGCGCAGGCGGGAGGCGAGCTGGCGGAGGGCGGGCTGATGGATGGCGGTTCCCGGGGCGAGGAGCGGGGTGGGGGGCGTCGTACGGTGCCGAAGTCTACGGTCGGCCGCCCGCGCCGCCAGTGGCCCAGACCAATATTGGTGGCGTGGCACGGGCGGAAGTGCTGGAAGGCGGGGCCCGCTCCGTCCATAGTTGGCGCACAGTCGCGCAGACACCCTGGGGGTCTTCCGCACATGAGCAGAGCCGAACAGCCGTCCCGCAGAACGGTCCTCGCCGCCGCGGTCGCCGCCGCGGTGGCAGGGGGCTCGGCCACGGCCGCCACGGCCGCCACCGCCGCCACCGCCGATGACTCGGCGGACGCCGCGACCGCCGAGTCGGCCCCGGCCCGGACCGTCGACTACCGCTCCTGGACCACGTACGCCGACTGGCGCGCCGGTACGGCCAAGGGCACCCGTGCCGTGGCGGGCCTTCGCCCGGGCGTGGCCGTAGGCGCCCCGCTCGGCACCGTCGACTACACCGACCCGCACACCAAGACCACGGCCACCTGGGAGTACGCGACCTGGACGTCCCCGGTCCAGAAGCTCGCCGTGCCCTCGACGGAGGTGATCGCCTCCTGGAGCGCGAGCACCCCGGCCGGCACCTGGCTCCAGGTCGAGCTGAAGGGCACGTACTCCGACGGCAAGGACACCCCCTGGTACGTGATGGGCCGCTGGGCCTCCGGCGACCAGGACATCAAGCGCACCTCGGTCGACGACCAGACCGACGGCCGCAGCACCGTCTGGACGGACACCTTCGCGATCGACGACGCCTCGACCGGCCTGCGTCTCGCCTCCTGCCGCCTTCGTCTCACGCTGTACCGCCGCCCCGGCACCAAGCTCACCCCGACCGTGTGGCGGCTGGGCGCGATGGGCTCCGACGTCCCGGACCGGTTCACCGTGCCGGCCTCCGTGCCCGGCCTCGCGCAGGAGCTGGCCGTCCCGCGCTACTCGCAGGAGATCCATCTGGGCCAGTACCCCGAGTACGACAGCGGCGGCGAGGCCTGGTGCAGCCCCACCTCCTCGCAGATGATCGTCGAGTACTGGGGCGGCCGGCTCACCGCCGAGCAGCTGGCGTGGGTCGACCCGTCCTACGCCGACCCGCAGGTCTGCCACGCCGCCCGGCACACGTACGACCACCAGTACGCCGGCTGCGGCAACTGGCCGTTCAACGCCGCCTACGCGGCGACCTTCAAGGATCTCCAGGGCGTGGTCACCCGGCTCGGCTCGCTCACCGACCTGGAGACGCTGATCGCGGCGGGGATCCCGGCCATAACGTCCCAGTCCTTCCTCAAGGAGGAGCTCACAGGCGCGGGATACGGCACCTCGGGGCACCTGATGACCGTCATCGGCTTCACGGCCGAGGGCGATGTGATCGCCAACGACCCGTTCTCGGCGGACGACGCGGCGGTGCGGCGCGTGTACCGGCGGCGGGAGTTCGAGAACATCTGGCTCAGGACCAAGCGGTACAACGCGAGCGGCAAGGTCGCGTCCGGCACCGGAGGCGTCTGCTACCTGTACTTCCCGGCGCGCCCCACGGCCCGCCAGTGCCTGGCCCTCACGGCGGTGGGGGTCCCCGTGTGAGCAAGGTCTCCGCCGCAAAAGCCCCGGCGGGTGGCAAGGTGGACGGATCGGTGGGGGAGCCGGTGGGGGGAAGCACCTGTCCGTCCGACCTCAGCGAGACACCATGACCGCACAGACAGCCACCGCCACCCGCACCCGCACCGGCGGCCCCGGGACCGACGGCCCGAAGGTCCTCGAGCACGTCATGGGCTGGGTCCTCGTCGCGGTCGTCGCGATGCTGGTCACCCAGCTCGGACTGCTGTGACGGGCGTGACCTGACGCACGGTTGACCTGACATACTGCGGATGTCCCGCCGACCGCCCGAGACCAGGGTCGAAATTGAATATCAGTGAACAGCGCGAAGTTGCCCGTCCCCGGGCACGCGGCACCGAGCGCTCACTGGCGCGCCGCGCCGAACTCATCTCCATCGGGCGGAAGTTGTTCGCCGACACGTCCTACGACGCGCTCTCGATGGATGACATCGCCCGGCAGGCGCATGTCGCCAAAGGGCTGATCTACTACTACTTCCAGTCCAAGCGCGGCTACTACCTGGCGATCATCCAGGACTCCGTCGCCGATCTGGTCACCTTCGCGGCGAGCGGCCTCGAACTGCCCCAGGTGGACCGGGTGCACCGCACCATCGACAGCTATCTGCGCTACGCCGAGCACAACACGGCCGCCTACCGCACGATCGTCAGCGGCGGCGTCGGCTTCGACACCGAGGTGCACGCCATCCGGGACGGGGTGCGCGCGGCGATCGTGGCGACCATCGCCGAGGGCGCGTACGGCAGCAGCGACATCCCGGCACTGCCCCGCATGGGCCTGCTCTCCTGGGTGTGCAGCGTCGAGGGCGCCACCCTGGAGTGGCTCGCCCGCCCCGAACTCTCCCGCGAGATCATGGGCGAACTGCTGGTGAAGACCCTGGGCGGCTGCCTGCGCGCCATCGAGGAACTCGAGCCCGCCTTCTCCGCGCCGAAGCCGGCCCGCCGCGAGGACTGACGCACGAGACGCAGGCGCGAGACGCAGGCGTGAGGCGTGAGGCGTGAGATGCAGGCGTGAGGCGGAGGCGCGAGGCGGACGCACTTGGGGCGGAGGCTCGTGGTCCTCCGCCCCAAGTGCCCCATGAGCCGGGCTATTTGATCGCGTGGATCAGCTCACCGTCGGCCGTGTCCCCGCTCAGTTCCCAGAAGAACGTGCCGCCCAGCCCCTGCCGGGACTTGTACTTCATCTTCGTCCCGATGGTCGCGGGGGTGTCGTAACTCCACCAGTCGTTCCCGCACTTGGCATAGGCGGTGCCGCCGACCGTGCCGGTCGCCGGGCACTTGGCCTTGAGGACCTTGTAGTCCTCGTTGCCGTCCTCGTACGTCCCCGCCGCGGGACCGGTGGCCGTGCCGCCCGGCTTCGCCTGGGTGACGCCGGTCCAGCCGCGCCCGTAGAAGCCGATGCCGAGCAGCAGCTTCCGTGACGGGATGCCCAGGCGCTTGAGCTTGGCGATCGTCGCGGCGGTGTCGTAGCCCTGCTGCGGGATGCCCGGGTACGAGGTCAGCGGCGAGTGCGGTGCCGTGGGGCCGGTCGCCGCCCATGCGCCGAAGTAGTCGTACGTCATCGGGTTGTACCAGTCGACGTACCGAGCCGCGCCCCCGTAGTCCGCCGCGTCGATCTTGCCGCCGTCGGTCGCGTCCGCCGTGATCGCCGCAGTGATCAGCTCGCGCTTGCCGAACTCGGCGCGCAGGGCCTTCATGACGTCCCGGAAGGCCTCGCGGCCGCTGGTGTCGCAGGTGAGGCCGCAGGCGTTCGGGTACTCCCAGTCGATGTCGATGCCGTCGAAGACGTCCGCCCACCGTGAGTTCTCGACCAGGTCGTGGCAGGACCTGGCGAAGGCCGCCGGGTCCTTGGCCGCCTCGCCGAACCCGCCCGACCAGCTCCAACCGCCGAACGACCAGATGACCTTGAGCCTCGGGTGCAGCTTCTTGAGCTCGCGCAGCTGGTTGAAGTTGCCGCCGAGCGGCTGGTCCGCCGTGTCGGCGACGCCGTCCACGGACTCCTCGGCGGTGAACGGCCGGTCGGTGTCCGCCCAGGAGTCGCCCAGGGCGCACTTGCCGTCGGTGACGTTGCCGAAGGCGTAGTTGATGTGGGTGAGCCGGTCCGCGGAGCCGGACGTCTCGATGTTCTTGACGTAGTACTGGCGGTCGTAGATGCCCCAGTCGGTGAAGTAACCCACGACCTTGGAGCCGTTCGCGTGGGCCTGGGCCGGGCGGGGTTCGCCGGCGGTGGCGGTGCCCGCGCCGGCGAGCAGGGCGGCGCCGAGCGCGGCGCAACAGACGGCGGACAGCAGCGTCCGGAACCGGGCGCGGGGGCGGAGCGGGGTGTGCATCGGGTGTCTCCTCGCAGGGACAGGGAGGGGATCGCACGCCGATTGGCATGAACGCGGGGAAGCGTTGGAGCGAAACGGTAGGAGGACTAGACCACTTCGGTCAATGGTTCGGACCAATCGGCCGACCGTTCTTCCCGTCGTCCCTCTGGCGGTCCGCCCGTGCGGCGGCGGTGTCCCGCGGGCATACTCACAGCGCGAAGCCGCTGGTCAGTTCGGGAGGAGGAAGCCGCCATGCCCGACCGCGCGCCGTCCCCGGTGGACCGCTCCCTGCCCACGGCCGAAGCCCGGGAACTCATGGCGCTGGTGCGCGACATCGCCCGGCGCGAGATCGCCCCGGCCGCCGCCGAGGAGGAGGACGCCGAGATCTTCCCGCGCGAACTGTTCACCCTCCTGTCCGCATCGGGGCTGCTCGGTCTGCCGTACGACTCCGCGCACGGCGGCGGTGACCAGCCCTACGAGGTGTACCTCCAGGTCGTCGAGGAGCTCGCCGCGGCCCGCCTCACCGTGGGGCTGGGCGTCAGCGTCCACACGCTGGCCTCCTACGCGCTCGCCGCCCACGGCACGGACGCGCAGCGGGCCGCGTATCTGCCCGCCATGCTCGGCGGCGGGCAGCTCGGCGCGTACTGCCTCTCCGAGCCGTCCTCCGGGTCGGACGCGGCCTCGCTGCGGACCAGGGCCGTGCGGGAGGGCGGCGGGGACTGGGTGATCACCGGCACCAAGGCCTGGATCACCCACGCCGGGCTCGCCGACTTCTACACCGTCCTGGCCAGGACCGGCGGCGCGGGCGCGTCGGGGATCACCGCCTTCCTGGTGCCCGGTGACGCCGCGGGACTGAACGTCGCGGCCCCCGAGCGCAAGATGGGGCTGAAGGGGTCACCCACCGCCCAGGTGCACCTCGACGGGGTACGCATCCCCGACGCCCGGCGGATCGGCGACGAGGGCCAGGGCTTCGCGATCGCCCTGGCCGCGCTGGACTCGGGGCGGCTCGGCATCGCGGCCTGCGCGGTCGGCCTCGCCCAGGCGGCCCTCGACGAGGCCGTCGGCTGGGCGAGGCAGCGACGGCAGTTCGGGCACCCGATCGCCGACTTCCAGGGCCTGCGCTTCCTGCTCGCCGACATGGCCACCCGGATCGAGGCGGGCCGGGCGCTGTACCTCGCGGCCGCGCGGCAGAGGGACGCCGGACGGCCGTTCGGCCGGCAGGCGGCCATGGCCAAACTCCACTGCACCGACGCGGCCATGCAGGTCACCACCGACGCAGTCCAGGTCCTCGGCGGGTACGGCTACACCGCCGACTTCCCCGTGGAGCGCTACCTGCGCGAGGCCAAGGTCCTGCAGATCGTCGAGGGCACGAACCAGATCCAGCGGATGGTCATCGCCCGTCACCTACTGGGTCCGGAAACCCGCTGAACTGCCCCGGCCGCACCTGCGGGGCCGCCAGCCGTACCCACTCCGGGTCGTGGCGTCCCGGCAGCGTGCGGCCCCGATCGGCCCAGGTGCGCAGGAGGTCGCGGTAGATGGGCGGGTCCTGTGAGGGCGGCGGGGCCAGCGGAACCGATTCTGCCCGGACAGGTTCCGGACGCGCGGGGACGAAGAGCTGGCGGTGACGCCCGGGCGCGACTGACTGGGTGGGGGTCATACCAGGGCAACGCGAAGCCACCGGACAGGTCACCGGCAGGCATGGTCGAGCGTGAGTTCGGGGAGTGCCCCCGGTTCCGGCGCTAAGCGTGACCGGTCTGCCCGGTGAAACCCGACGCCCCGTCAAATTCCTTACGGAGCAACAAGATTGCCGCACGCCCGCCGCACGCCCGCCGCGCGCCCGCCGCGCACCGCCCACCGGCAGGGGCACTTCGCCGGCGTCGGCCCCCCGGTCACTCGGACGCACTGATCCTGCACCACGGCGACCTGCCGGCCATGGTGCAGGGCAGCTACGGGAGTCGAGCCGGTGAGGCGAGCGCGGAAGCGGCGCTCAGGCCGCCAGGCGACGCATCGTCGGAACGCGCATCGGGCGCGAGCCCGGTCCGCCGACGTGCGAGAAGGGCTGGGTGCGCCAGTCCAGCCCCTGAGGGAGCGTCAACAGGAGTGCGGTGTCCTGCTCCTGGGGCTCCACGGACTCGTCCGCGGGCCGGGCCTCGGAGGCCCCCCGTCCCGTCCCGGCGCAGACCGTCAGCCCGAAGGGGTTCCACGGCGAGGCGCACAGCGCGTGCTCCGGCAGGACCTCCTCGTCCGCCAGCAGCGCGATGGGCTGCGCACAGTCCGGGCAGATCACCCGGTACATCTCGAAGGTGTCGTACGCGTCGAAGTGATCGGCGTCGTCGACGTCGAAGCCGTCGGAGTAGTCCGCGTCGGGTTCGACGCCCTCCGGCTCGGGTTCGACGACGGACTGGAGCCGCTTGGGCGCGGTGCGACCAGGGCGCTTAAGACTCTGCATGGGATTCTCCCCCTCGGGCTGGGCCGTGAAGGCACTGCGGCCTCGACCACAGCAAGCACTTCCCGCCCCGTCTCGGCGGTAATCACGAGGACATCACGAAGAGTTGAGGAGTGCTGTGGCGTTCGTCACATGCCGCTTGCAGATGCCTCGTGCTTCGGTTGAGCCCCCGAACGGCCCGCACCCGGCCGCCGTCGACTCCCGGCCACATCACAAACCGGCTATGACCTGGACTGCATAGGTATACGCGGAGATCGCACGCACGGTAAGTTCTTGCGTCATGGAGGAGCTGGACCGACAAATCGTGCAGCTGCTCGTCAAGGACGGGCGGATGAGTTACACCGATCTGGGCAAGGCCACGGGCCTGTCCACCTCGGCCGTGCACCAAAGGGTGCGCCGGTTGGAACAGCGCGGCGTCATCCGCGGATACGCGGCCGTCGTCGACTCCGAGGCCATCGGGCTGCCCCTGACCGCCTTCATCTCGGTGAAACCGTTCGACCCCAGCGCCCCCGACGACATCGCCGAGCGGCTGGCCGGCGTACCGGAGATCGAGGCCTGCCACAGCGTGGCCGGTGACGAGAACTACATCCTCAAGGTGCGCGTGGCCACCCCGCACGAGCTGGAGGAACTGCTCGGGCGGCTCCGGGCGCTCGCCGGGGTGTCGACGCGCACGACGGTCGTGCTGTCCACCCCGTACGAGGCCCGGCCACCCCGCATCTGAGCGGATCCGAAAGGATCCGAGGGGTCCCCGTGCCGAGCGGCCGAGGCGAGGCGCGAGACTGTTCCCCATGAGTGAGCGCACCGCCGAGCCCAAGACCGTCCTGCTCCGCCGAGGAGAGGTACACAGCCCCGCCGATCCGTTCGCGACCGCGATGGTCGTCGAACGCGGCCAGGTCGCCTGGGTCGGCTCCGAAGGCGCCGCCGACGCCTTCGCGGACGGCGTCGACGAGGTGGTCGACCTGGACGGCGCCCTGGTCACCCCGGCCTTCACCGACGCCCATGTGCACACCACGTCCACCGGCCTCGCGCTCACCGGTCTCGACCTCTCCACCGCCCCCTCCCTGGCGGCCGCCCTCGCCCTCGTACGGGCCTTCGCGGTGGCCCGTCCATGGGACAAGGTGCTGCTCGGGCACGGTTGGGACGCCTCCCGCTGGCCGGAGGGCCGCCCGCCCCGACGGGAGGAACTGGACGCGGCGACCGGCGGCCGACCGCTCTACCTCAGCCGGATCGACGTCCACTCCGCCGTGGTCACCACCGCCCTGCTGGAACTGGCACCCGGGGCCCGCACCGAGCCGGGCTTCGCGGACGGCGCGCCGCTCACCCGGGACGCCCACCACGCCGTCCGCGCCGCCGCGTTCGCAGCCGTGACGCCCGCCCAGCGCGCCGAGGCCCAGCGGGCCGCCCTCGCGCACGCCGCCTCCCTCGGTATCGGCTCGGTCCACGAGTGCGCGGGACCCGAGATCTCCTCCGAGGACGACTTCACGGACCTGCTGCGGCTCGCCGCCGAGGAGCCCGGCCCCCGGGTCGTCGGCTACTGGGCCGAGCGGGACGTCGACAAGGCCCGGCGGCTGGGCGCGCTCGGTGCCGCCGGAGACCTGTTCGTCGACGGCGCCCTCGGCTCCCACACCGCCTGTCTGCACGCCGCCTACACGGACGCCGACCACACCGGCACCGGCTACCTGGACGCCGCCGACGTCGCCGCGCACGTGACGGACTGCACCGAGGCCGGCCTCCAGGCGGGCTTCCACGCCATCGGCGACGCCGCCGTGACCGCCGTCGTCGAGGGTGTGCGCGCCGCCGCGGAGAAGGTCGGCCTCGCCCGGATCCGCGCCGCCCGCCACCGCATCGAGCACGCCGAGATGCTCACGCCCGAGACGATCGCCGCCTTCGCCGAACTCGGCCTCACCGCCTCAGTCCAGCCCGCCTTCGACGCCCTGTGGGGCGGCGAGGAGGGCATGTACGCCCAGCGTCTGGGCGTCGAGCGGGCGCGCACCCTGAACCCCTTCGCGGCCCTGCTGCGCGCGGGTGTCCCGCTCGCCTTCGGCTCGGACAGCCCGGTCACCCCCCTCGATCCCTGGGGCACGGTCCGCGCCGCCGCCTTCCACCGCACCCCCGGTCACCGGGTGTCGGCTCGCGCCGCGTTCACGGCCCACACGCGCGGCGGCTGGCGCGCGATCGGCCGGGACGACGCGGGCGTCCTGGTCCCGGGCGCACCCGCCGACTACGCGGTCTGGCGCACCGAGGAACTGGTCGTCCAGGCCCCCGACGACCGGGTCGCCCGCTGGTCCACCGACCCCCGTTCCGGCACCCCCGGCCTGCCGGACCTGACCCCCGGCACCGAACTCCCGGTGTGCCTGCGTACGGTGGTGGGCGGCCGGACCGTGTTCCTGCGGCCGAGCGAGTGATCTCCCGGGTCGGCCCGGGGAAGATCACCCGTCCGCCTGTCGACATACGCCCGGTGTCTTCTCCGCGCTGACCTGGGCATTGACGGAAGATCCGCAGGTCAAGCCGCTGTTGACAGCCGATGGCGGGGGGCCGGTAGGTTCGGCGGAGTCCACCACCGGACGCCCCGCCCGGGGAACGCCCGCGCACTCGCCGCGGCGCCGCTGGGTCAGGGGCGGTGAGCCGTACCGGCGCACCGCCACTGGCAGCCAGGCTCAGCGCCCGCGCCGCAGCGAGGGAACGTTCCGGCCGGTCGGGGAGGTGTGACCCGGATGGGGCCCGGGCGCTCAGTAGACAACGGCTTTCGGTCGACCCGCAGCCAGCGGGTCCCGGGCCGGCCCGAAGAGCGCCGGGCCCCCATCCGCAGCAGGCCCGTTCTCACCCCGCTCGCGCTCACCCCCACGGGGCAGGTGCGCACATACAAGCCCAAAGGTACGTTCTTACCCCGCTCACGCGGGTTCGACACCACCGTACGTACGTGCTGTCACGTCACCGCAGGCGGCGGCCACTATGGTGGTCCTCTGCGTACGGACTTGAAGGGGCAGTAGTGAACGACGGCGACGGGACCCTCGCGGCACAGGACCGGGGAAGGCAGTTCGGTCCGCTCGGCACGGCCTTGGTGATCATCCCGACCTACAACGAGGCGGAGAACATCAAGACCATCGTCGGCCGGGTGCGCGAGGCCGTCCCCGAGGCTCACGTCCTCGTGGCCGACGACAACAGCCCCGACGGCACCGGCAAGCTCGCCGACGAGCTGGCCGTCGGTGACGACCAGGTCCAGGTCCTGCACCGCAAGGGCAAGGAGGGCCTCGGCGCCGCCTACCTCGCCGGCTTCCGCTGGGGCCTGGAGAACGGCTACGGCGTACTGATCGAGATGGACGCCGACGGCTCCCACCAGCCCGAGGAACTGCCCCGCCTGCTCACCGCGCTCAAGAGCGCCGACCTGGTCCTGGGCTCCCGCTGGGTGCCGGGCGGCCGGGTGGTCAACTGGCCCAAGTCCCGTGAGGTCATCTCCCGCGGCGGCAGCCTCTACTCCCGCCTCGCCCTCGACCTCCCGCTGCGTGACATCACCGGCGGCTACCGCGCCTTCCGCCGCGAGACGCTGGAGGGTCTCGGCCTGGAGGAGGTCGCCTCCCAGGGGTACTGCTTCCAGGTCGACCTCGCCCGCCGCGCCGTCAAGGCCGGCTTCCACGTCATCGAGGTCCCCATCACCTTCGTCGAGCGGGAGCACGGCGACTCCAAGATGAGCCGGGACATCCTCGTCGAGGCCCTGTGGCGGGTCACGGCCTGGGGCGTGGGGGAGCGGGTCGGCAAGATCACGGGCCGCACCGCCGACCGTCCGGAGCGCCCACAGGCGCCCGCCGCGTCTCACAGCGACGGCTGAGCCTCACAGCGACGGCTGAGCCTCACAGCGACGGCTGATCCTCCCCTTATGCCGCTCTGAGCCTGTTCCGGGCACACTGGGAGCATGACGACTGGCTCTCCGACCCCCGCGTACCAGACACCCGCCCGGCCCCCGGCCCAGCCCCGCCGCTCCCGCCTGCGGACGTTCCTGCCGCTGGGGCTGGCCGCCTGGCTGGTACTGGAGATCTGGTTGCTGACCGTGGTCGCGGGCGCGACGAGCGGGCTCGTGGTCCTGCTGCTCCTGGCCGCCGGGTTCGTCCTGGGCGCCGTGGTCATCAAGCGGGCGGGGCGCCGGGCCTTCCAGAACCTGAACGAAGCGCTCCAGCGCGGTACGGCCTCCTCCGGCCGGGGCGGCGGCAACGGCCTCATGATGCTCGGCGGCCTGTTCCTGATGATCCCGGGCCTGGCCTCCGACGTGATCGGCCTGCTCCTGCTGCTCCCGCCGGTCCAGAAGGCGGTCAGCGGCTATGGGGAGCGCAAGCTGAGGGCGGCCGCGGCCACGCCCGGCACTCTGGGGGACGCCTTCCAGCAGGCCCGCATCCACCGCCCGGACGGCAAGGTGGTGCAGGGCGAGGTCATCAGGGACGAGCAGTGAGCCACGGCGCCTGATCGGCCAGGAGCTACCCCTCGGGCCCCTTGGGGGAGCCGATGCCGATCGCCCTTGCCTCCACGCAGCGGTCACCACGGCCATCGCAGAGGGCGGCAAGCCGCAGAGGGCAGCACGACGACCGCGGGCGCCGTACGTGAATCACGTACGGCGCCCGCGGTCGTTGTCGTTCGCTGTGAAGCTGGTCACAGCCCCTTGGGGCTATGCGCTTTTACGGCTGTCACGGGGATGTACCGCAAGGTTCATCGCCCCGGACCGCAGAACGGCGAGCCGCTCCTCGAGGACCTCTTCGAGTTCCTCGCGGGTCCGCCGCTCCATCAGCATGTCCCAATGCGTACGCGCGGGCTTGGCCTTCTTCTCCTCAGGGCCGTCGCCGTCCACGAGGAGTGCAGGGGCTCCACAGACCTTGCACTCCCACTCCGGCGGAATCTCCGCCTCGACCGAGAAGGGCATCTCAAACCGGTGCCCCTTCTCGCATGCGTACTCCACGGCCTGGCGCGGGGCCAGGTCGATGCCGCGGTCCGTCTCGTAGCTGGTCACCACGAGGCGCGTGCCGCGAAGAGCTCGCTCACTCATGAATCGTGCCTCCCGGGCTTGTCGCCCACAGGACAGGTGTCGCTGTCGTCGTCATCCGGTCAACGTCCGGTCGGCGGTAAAGATTCCCGTTCGGAGTCCCGTTCCGGGTCATGCGTCGCCGTCGTAGCCGCGGTCTTGTCAACCAGTGCAGTACCCACCGGCGCCCGGTTTGTCACATCTGAAAGGAGATGTCACCCAGCGTTTCGGCATCTTTGACGCGCAGTAACGGTACGCCTGGCAGGCCAAACGCGTACACTACCGCCCTTTCGGCTTGAGTGCTAAATCTTCTCGGGCACAGGGTTCCCCGCGTCGCCGATCGCCTGCCGTACCGGTACCCGAACGAGCAGCAGGAAGCCCACCACGAAGAAGACCACCAGCGAGATGATCGCGTCCCGGTAGCTCCCGGTCAGCTGGTAGGTGACCCCGAAGAGGAGCGGGCCGAGCCAGCTCATGCCGCGGTCGCTCATCTCGTACGCCGAGAAGTACTCGGCCTCCTTGCCGGGCGGGACCAGGTGGGAGAAGAGGGAGCGGGAGAGCGCCTGGCTGCCGCCGAGGACCAGGCCGATCGCGGCCGCCAGCAGGAAGAAACCGACCGGGGCGCCGGCCGGCAGGAAGTAGCCGGCGCCCAGGGTGAGCGTCCAGGCCGCCAGTGAACCGAGGATCGTGCGCTTCGCGCCGTACGTCCGGGCCAGCCGCCCCATGCCCAGCGCTCCCGCCACGGCCAGCACCTGCACCAGCAGGACGGCACCGATCAGCGTGGACTGGCCGAGGCCGAGCTCCTCGGAGCCGTAGACCGAGGCCTGGGAGATCACGGTCTGGATGCCGTCGTTGTAGATCAGGTACGCGAGGAGGAAGGAGAGGGTCAGCGGGTGGCGGCGCATGTCGCGGACCGTCGCCGCGAGCTGACGCAGTCCAGGAGCCGTGCGGACCGTCCGATCCGTGCGATCCGATTGATCCGTGTGATCCGTGTGATCCGTCGGATCCGGTCGAGGGGTCGCCTCCCGGGCGGCGGGCGGCCGGTCGCGCAGCCGCAGCAGCGGGATCAGCGTGAAACCGCCCCACCACAGCCCGGCCGAGGCCAGGCAGATCCGTACCGCCATCGACTCGGAGACGCCGAAGGAGTCGTGGGCGAGGTAGAGCACCAGGTTGACGACCAGGACCAGCGAGCCCGCCGCATAGCCGAAGGCCCACCCCCGGGAGGAGACCGCGTCGCGTTCCTCGGGCGGGGCGATCTGCGGCAGGTAGGAGTTGTACAGCATCATCGCCACGGACTGGGCCGCGTTCGCCACGATCAGCAGCGCGCCCCCCAGCAGATAGCGGTCGCCGCCCAGGAAGAACATGCCGGCCGTGGCCGCGGCGCCCACATACGCGGCGGCGCCCAGCAGGGGCTTCTTGCGGCCGCTGCGGTCGGCGGCCGCACCCACCAGGGGCATCACCAGCACGGCCACGATCACCGACAGGGACACCGAGTAGGCGAAGAAGGAACCCGCCCGCACCGGGATGCCCAGCGGATGCACGTACCCGTCGGCGTCCGCCGCCCGCTTGGCGACCGATGTCAGGTACGGGCCGAGGAACACGGTGAGCACGCTCGTCGAGTAGACGGAGCACGCCCAGTCGTAGAAGTACCAGCCGCGCTGCTCGCGCCGCCGTTCGGCGGCCTCGTCGGACGCCGCCGTCCGCACGGTGTCGATGTCCACCCGTGCCCTCGCTTCCCGCTGCCGCAACCGCGCGCGGGCGACGGGCCCGAGGTCAGACCCAGACGCCGCGGTCCTCCATGACCTCGCGCAACGTGTCGATGTGATCGGTCATGATGCCATCGACCTCGAGGTCCAGGAGCCGGTGCATCCGATCCGGATCGTTGATCGTCCACACATGCACCTGGAGCCCGCGCGCGTGGGCGGCACGGACGAAGCGACGGTCCACGACCGGGATGCCCGACTGGCTCTCGGGCACCTGCGCGGCGACCGCCGAACGACGCAGCGCCGCGGGCACGCCCCAGGACCGCAGCCGCAGGTTGAGCACGCCCCGGGTGCCGTACGAGGTCGCCAGACGCGGCCCGGCCAGCCGCTGGGCCCGCACCACCCGCGCCTCCGAGAACGAGCCGACGCAGACCCGGTCCCACGCGCCCGTGCGGGCGATCAGGTTGAGCAACGGGTGCAGCGCGGGCTCCGCCTTGAGATCGACGTTCCACCGCACCTCGGGGAAGGTCTCCAGGAGCTCTTCGAAGAGCGGCACCGGCTCCTTGCCCGCCACGCGCGCGTGCCGTATGTCCGACCAGAGCAGGTCCGCTATGCGGCCGGCGCCGTCGGTCATCCGGTCCAGCGTCGCGTCGTGGAAGGCGACGAGCTTGCCGTCCCGGGTGGCATGCACATCGGTCTCGATGTAGCGGTAACCCGCCTCGACCGCCCGCCGGAACTGCGCGGTGGTGTTCTCCAGGCCGTCCGCGGCCCCACCGCGGTGGGCGAACGGGATGGGCCCCGGATGGTCGAGATACGGGTGGGTCATGAGGCTGGTCACGGACGCAGTATGGCTCCCTGGGGTGTCCCGGTGGCAACGACCGTGCTGCCGCCCGGTGCAGCGGGAACGGCGAACATCCGCAGGAAGAGCTGGGCGAGCGGACCGATCGTCACCGCGTAGAGCACGGTGCCGACGCCGATGGTGCCGCCGAGGGCGAACCCGGTCACCACGACCGCCACCTCCACGGCCGTCCGCATCAGCCGGATCGAACGCCCGGTACGCCGGTGCAGCCCCGTCATCAGCCCGTCGCGCGGGCCGGGCCCGAAGCTGGCGGCGATGTAGAGACCGGTGGCCGCCCCGTTGAGGACGATCCCCGTCAGCAGCAGCGGCACCTGGACGGCGAGCCCGTGTGCTTCGGGGACGTACGCGAGCGTGCCGTCCATCGCGAGGCCGACGACGAAGACGTTGGAGACCGTGCCGAGGCCCGGGCGCTGGCGCAGCGGGATCCACAGCAGCAGTACCGCCGCGCCCACGACGATCGACACGACACCGATCGTCAGGCCGGTGAGCTCGCCGAGACCCTGGTGCAGCACGTTCCAGGGCTCCAGACCGAGCCCTGCCCGCACGAGGAGGGCGGAGCTGGCGCCGTAGAGGGCGAGGCCGACGTACAGCTGGATCAGCCGACGGGCGAGGTGGTCGTGCGGATCCCGCGAGGGTGCTTCCTGCGGTGGCGGCTCGGACAAGGGGTTCCCCTGGTGGTCGTAGTGGCCTGACCCGTGACACTCTGTGGCTTGGAAGCGCAGGGCATCCATGGCCAATTCGGGGAAGGTGGACTGGTAATCATGGCGCAGTGGACCTCGGCGGTGGGGGCCGCGCAGCTTTCGCGGCTGCTCAAGTCCCAGCAGGACCGTCCGGCCGGCCCCGGGTCGCGCCGGCCGCCGGCCTACCGGGCGCTCGCCGACGGTATCCGGCTGCTGGTGCTGGAAGGCCGCGTCCCCGTCGCCGCGCGCCTGCCCGCGGAACGTGAACTGGCCCTCTCCCTGTCCGTGAGCCGGACGACCGTCGCCGCCGCCTACGAGGCGCTGCGCGCCGAGGGGTTCCTGGAGTCCCGGCGCGGCGCGGGCAGCTGGACGGCCGTCCCGGCCGGCAACCCGGTTCCGGCGCGCGGCCTGGAGCCCCTGCCGCCCGAGGCCCTCGGCTCGATCATCGACCTGGGCTGCGCGGCGCTGCCCGCGCCCGAGCCCTGGCTCACCCGGGCGGTGCGGGGCGCGCTGGAGGAATTGCCGCCGTACGCCCACACGCACGGCGACTATCCCGCGGGCCTGCCCGCGCTGCGGTCGATGATCGCCGAGCGGTACACCGCGCGCGGGATCCCGACGATGCCCGAGCAGATCATGGTCACCACGGGCGCGATGGGCGCCATCGACGCCATCTGCCATCTGTTCGGCGGGCGCGGCGAGCGTATCGCCGTCGAGTCCCCCTCCTACGCCAACATCCTCCAGCTGATGCGTGAGGCGGGTGCGCGTCTGGTGCCCGTCGCGATGGCCGAGGGGCTCGCCGGGTGGGACATGGACCGCTGGCGCCAGGTCCTGCGCGAGGCCGCGCCGCGCATCGCGTATGTCGTCGCCGACTTCCACAACCCGACCGGCGCGCTCGCCGACGAGGACCAGCGGCGCCAACTCGTGGAGGCGGCTCGTTCCGCGGGGACCGTGCTGGTCGCCGACGAGACCATGAGCGAACTGTGGCTCGACGACGGTGTCGAGATGCCCCGGCCGGTGTGCGGCTTCGATCCCGCGGGGTCGACGGTGATCACGGTGGGGTCGGCGAGCAAGGCCTTCTGGGCCGGGATGCGCATCGGCTGGGTGCGCGCGGCCCCGGACGTGATCCGCAGCCTCGTCGCGGCCCGCGCCTACGCCGACCTGGGCACACCGGTACTGGAACAGCTGGCGGTGAACTGGCTGTTCAGCACCGGCGGCTGGGAGCAGGCCGTCGAGCTGCGCCGCCATCAGGCCCGGCAGAACCGGGACGACCTGGTCGCGGCGGTGCGCCGGGAGCTGCCGGAGTGGGAGTTCGCCGTGCCCGAGGGCGGGCTGACGCTGTGGGTGCGGGCCGGGGGTCTTTCCGGGTCACGGCTCGCCGAGGCGGGGGAGCGGGTGGGTCTGCGGGTGCCGTCCGGACCGCGGTTCGGCGTCGACGGCGCCTTCGAGGGGTATGTACGGCTGCCGTTCACCGTGGGAGGCGCGGTGGCGGAGGAGGCGGCCGCCCGGCTGGCGGCCGCGGCCCGGATCGTGGAGAGCGGGGGGACGATCGGCGCCGAGGGGCCGCGCACGTTCGTCGCCTAGAGGAATGCCCGGCGGGAGCGGTCACCCGCCCGCGCTGGACACCTGCTCCGCGCCCACGGCGTCGGCCGCCGAGGGCTCGGCACCCGTGGCCTTCGTGGCCCCGGCGGCCGTGTCCACGGGCTTGGTGAGCACGACCTCGGCCGGTACCGGCGGCAACGTCTCCGTGTCGGCCGGGGTGGAGCGCGGCGGCAGCAGGTCCAGCACCGCCTGCCGATGCGCGTCGCTCGTCGCGTCGTCGTACGGGTCCGGTGTCGCCGGTACCTGGAGCCGGTGCACCGGCCCCGAACCGAGCCGGGCGTATCCGCGTCCCGGCGGTGTGTGGTCGACGGGCGTGGTGTGCGGGGGTGCGCCGAGGACCGCCTCCAGCTGCTGCTTCGACGCCGGCCCGAGCGCGACCCGCGCGCGGGTGTGCTGCCGTACGGCGTCGCTCAGCGAGTCCAGGGCGTCGAACTGCTCGGCCACCACCACCGTGACCCCGACCGCGCGGCCGTGCCGGAGGGGGACCTGGAGGAGGGACTGCGGGTCCTTGCGGCCGTCCGTGTCGGCCAGGTGGGTGAAGGCGGTGGGGCGGTCCAGCAGGATCCACAGGGGGTGTCTGGTGTCGTCCGGCGGCGGGTCGCCCGCCTGCCGGGCGCGGTTGCCGGCGATGAGCCGGCGCTCCGTCTCGTGCACCGCCCACTCCAGGGCGGCCAGTGCCCCGGCCAGTCCGACCTCGACGCCCAGGACGCCTTCCCGGCCGGTGAGGCAGGCGTACTCGCCGGTGCTGCCGCCCTCGATCACCAGGACGTCGCCGTGCTGGAGGGCCTGCAGGGCGATGGAGCGCAGCAGGGTGGAGGTGCCGCTGCCGGGCTGGCCGACCGCCAGCAGGTGCGGCTCGGTGGAGCGGATGCCGGTGCGCCAGACGACCGGCGGTACGTCGCGCCGGTCCTCACCGTGGGCGAGGGGGAGCGTGCGCTGGACCCGGGAGGGGTCGGTGATGCCCAGGACCGTCTCGCCGGGGGCGGTGACGAAGCGTTGGGCCGCGAAGTCGGTGGGGAGGGGGCTGAGGACACTGAGGGTGAGTTCGTTGCCCTCCTCGTCCCAGACGAAGAGGTATTCGCGGCCACGGCCGGACTTCGCGGCGAGCAACTGCTCGATCCGTGCGCGGGGTGCGGCCTCTCCGTCCGGGAAGAACGCGGGGTAGCGGATCACGAGGAGGGTCACGCGGTCCGAGTCGTCGAACTCCAGCGTCGGGAAGACGGTCTCCCAGTCGCCGCCGTGGGCGTACAGGGGAGCGGGGTCGTCGGCCGTCGAGAAGTACGGGACCAGGGCCTCGTACAGCACCTGGAGTCGCTGGATCTGCGACTCGTCGGGGCCTTCGGGAACCGGTGGGGTGCGGTCCCTGCCCTGCCAGGCCGCTGCCGCCATCAGGGTGATGACGGCGAGCAGCGGGCCGTACGGCACCAGCACCACGACCAGGATCAACGAGGCCACCAGGAACAGCAGCGGTCCGCGCTTGTCCCTGGGGGTCTCGGCCCACCTGCGCCGCCCGGCCGAGGCCAGCCGGCGCAGTCCGCGGGTGATCGTGATCAGCGGATGGAGGACATCGGTGGCGCTGTCGGCCGCCGTCCGGGCCAGCTCCCGGCTCCGGGCGATCTGTGCGCTGCCTGTGCTCAGGATGCTGGGAAGGGGGCGCCGGGCCACTGCTGTCTCCTGTGAGGTGCGTACGGACGGGACGGGCGGCGTCAGAACTTGATGCCGCCGAGGAGGCTCGCCAGGCTCTCGCCGCCTGCCTTGATGCTCGGGGCGATGGCCGTGCTGGCCATGTAGAAGCCGAACAGGGCCGAGACCACGGCGTGCGACGCCTTGAGCCCGTCCTTGCGGAAGAAGAGGAAGACGATGATGCCGAGCAGGACTACGCCTGACATGGACAGGATCATTTGGGTTCTCCTGGTTCGCGGGGACAGTCACCATGAGTACTTCCAGGATCACAGGATGTATCCATACTATAAAAGGTGCAACTGGGTGAAAAACAGCTGATTTCCCCCAGCTGGCGGAAGGCCTGGTGGGCTGCCTGAGCAGGAGAGTTGCGTCGAACGGGTCTGCCCGTGATCTTTGCCGCCGACGGGACCGGCCATGTTTCCGACGAGCCAGTACGCTGGCGATTCACCTGAACGGTTGAGTGGAGAGGCGGACCGGCCGATGAGCGAAGGCCCCGACCCCGAGGTCGTGGAGCTGGCGACCAAGATCTTCGATCTGGCCCGCGGGGGTCGGACCGAGGAGCTCGTGGCGTACGTCGACGCGGGCGTTCCGGCCAACCTCACCAACGACCGCGGCGACTCCCTGGTGATGCTCGCCGCGTACCACGGCCACGCCGACGCGGTCCGGGCCCTGCTGGCCCGCGGCGCCGAGGCCGACCGGATCAACGACCGAGGCCAGACCCCGCTCGCCGGGGCGGCCTTCAAGGGCGAGACGGACGTCATCAAGGTCCTGCTGGAGGCCGGCGCCGATCCCTCCCAGGGGACCCCGTCGGCGGTCGACACCGCTCGCATGTTCGGCAGGGCGGAGCTGCTCGACCTGTTCGGCGTGCACTGAGCCGACGGTTACGAGCAGGTCAACGAGAGTTCCTGACCAGGTAAATCGACGACCACGGGGGAGGCGGTACAAGGCCGCCGGAAATTTCGGTCGCGGCAGGTAGAACAGCCGGGTCATCATGACGTCGTGATTCACGGACGCGATGGCTGGGCAGGTGTTGCCGCACCGCGCGGGCCGTGACGCGGTCCGCATGGGCCACCGACGAGAGGCAGAGGAAAATGGTCTACAGCAAGCAGGAAACGGCGGGCGCCCCGACGTGTTGTCACGCGGCCAGGTAATGCACGTCCCCGGTTGCGTCGACGCTTGATGTGAGGCTGTTTCCCATGTTCGATCCGGTCATAGCGCCCAGCGGTACGCTGCTCGGCCTGCTCCAGAGGGGGCGCGGCGACGGCACGTTGCACGCGCTCACCGCTCCGCGAGCCGAGGCGCTCGCGGCGCTGAACCACTGTGTGCTGCGGGACCCCCGCCACGACTGGCAGGTGGAGAACCGCTCCCTCTACTACGCCCGTCTCTACCTCGATCTGCACGGCGAGCTGGACGAGATCGAGGCCCACCTCTTCGATGTCGAGGACTCCTTCGACACCGAGGAATCCCGCACGGGCCTGGCCCTGGCCGTCCTCGGCCACCTCGCCTCCTACGGCAGGCGGGAGGCCCTGGCCCTGCTGCGCCGGTACGCGGTCTCAGGAGCCAACTGGGCCTGGGCCCTGGACGAACTCGCCCTGCGGGACGACGACGCCGGTCTGCGCGCCCTCGCGGCACCCGTGCTCGCACGGTTCGCCACCGATACCGAGGGCGAGGCCGAACTCGCCGCCGCCGTACGGGACGCCTTCGAACCACGGCCCTGGCGGCTGTGGGCCGAGGATCCCCGCGAGTACGTCTCCACGCGCGTGCGTGCCGCTCAGGAGGCCGGCTGTTTCGACCGCTGGCAACGTCAGATGAGTCCGAGCGGACCCCGCCCCGGCTGGAGCGTCCAGGCCGTCTTCGAATGGGCCCAGCAGGGTGTCGAACGCGGAGCCGCGCTCCATGTCCCCGCCGCCCGCTGCCTGTCCGCCGTGGCAGGGCCCGAGGACCGCGCCGAGATCGTGCAGGCGGCCAAGGACGGCACCGAGGGAGCCCGCTGCACGGCCCTGCGCTACCTCGCCGACTTCAACGACCCCGACGCCCTGCTCCTCATCGAACAGGCCGTGGCCACCGGCTCGACGCCCGTCGTCGAGGCCGCCGTCGACGCCTTCGAGCGCATGCGCAGCGTCGCCGCCGTCGACCGGGCCCGCGGCTGGGCCCACCGGCCCGACCCCCTGGGCACCGCGGCCGGCCGCATGCTCGCCTGCCGGGGCGGAACCCAGGACAGCGACCTCGTCCTCGGCGCGCTGCGCGAGGCCGTACGCGGCGAGGGCTGCGACGCGCCGAGCCTGTGGACCCTCGTCGACGGCGCCGGACGGCTCGGCATCGTCTGCGCGGCACCCGTCCTGCGCCATATCTACCGCGAGACGGCCTCGTCCCATCTGCGCGGGCGCTGCGCCCGCGCACTGGCCGCCACCGACCCGTCCTACGCCACCGGCTTCGCCGTCGAGTGCCTCTGGGACTGCGAGGAGGGCACCCGCGAGATCGCCGCCCGGCACGCCGAGACCGGTGACGCCCGGGTCGTGGAGCGCCTGCGCCGGCTCGCCGCCGATCCGGCCGAGGAGGCGGAGGTCCAGACGGCCGTGCGCAGCCGGATCGGACCGGACGCCGCGTCCGCGATGTGACTGTCGGGACAGGCCGCCGCCCGAGGGGAGCCTGGCGGCGGCCTGTCCCGGCAGATGAACACCCGATGGCCCGCCGGGCGGACCGGCATGGACGCCGTCCGACCTGCGCGGAACGTGTAGCGCGCCTACGTCCTGCGCAGCGCAACGCTCACGGGACGTTTGTCGTTCGGAAAGATCCACTTTGACGCGTCCACGTCCGGGGCGGCGACAACACGGGTATGCGTGTCGTCATCGTGACCGAATCCTTTCCCCCCGACGTGAACGGCGTGGCCCATTGCGCCTTCCAGACCGCCCGACACCTCGTCGATCGCGGTCACACCCCCGTCGTCGTCGCCCCGGCCACCGCCGCCGGGACCGGGCCGGACGCCGAAGCGCCCTGCCCCGTCGTCCGAGTCCCCTCCCTTCCGCTCCCCGGCTACCCCCAGGTCCGCGTCGCTCTCCCCAGCCGACGCGTCGCCGCCGCCATCGCCGAGCACCGGGCCGACATGGTCCACCTGGCCAGCCCGTTCATCCTCGGCGTACGGGGCATGTCGGCCGCCGCCCGGCTCGGTATCCCCGCAGTCGCCGTCTACCAGACCGACCTGGGCGGCTACGCCCGCACCTACATGGGCGCCGGCGAGGCAGCCGCCTGGCGCCGGATACGGTCCGTCCACGCCGCCGCCGACCTCACCCTCGCCCCCTCCAGCGCGGCCCTGCACGACCTGGACACGCACGGTGTCCCCCGGGTGAAGCTGTGGCCGCGGGGCGTGGACACCCTGCGCTTCCGTCCCGACCGCCGCGACGAGACACTGCGGCGCGCGCTCGCCCCGAACGGCGAGCTGATCGTCGGCTACGTCGGACGGCTCGCCCCCGAGAAGCACGTCGAGCTGCTGTCCGGCGTCTGCGGGCTGCCGGGGGTGCGGGTCGTGGTGGTGGGCGACGGACCGAGCAGGCCCGGCCTGGAGGAGACCCTGCCGGGCGCGGTCTTCCTGGGCAACCGCACCGGCGACGAACTCGCCCGGATCTTCGCCTCGCTGGACGTGTTCGTGCACACCGGCCCCTTCGAGACCTTCTGCCAGACCGTGCAGGAGGCCATGGCCAGCGGTGTGCCGGTGGTCGCGCCCGCCGCGGGCGGCCCGCTGGACCTGGTCGCCCAAGGGCGTACCGGCCTGCTCGTCCCGCCCCGGGACGCCGCCGTCGTGCAGGACGCGGTGGCGGCGCTGGCGGCCGACCCCGCGCGGCGGGCCGCCTACGGCGCCGCCGGGCGGGCCACGGTGGAGGGACGCACCTGGGCCGCCGTCGGCGACCGGCTCATCGGCCACTACGAGGACGTGCTCGCCGCGCGTCGACCGGCGGTGGCGGCATGAGCGGCCCCGACGGCGGCAACGGCCCCGCCCGCCCCACCTGCACGAGTGCCGGGCCGCTGCGGATCGTGCGGCTCGCCAACTTCGTCGCCCCCGCCTCGGGCGGCCTGCGCACGGCCCTGCGCGAACTCGGCAAGGGCTATCGCGCGGCCGGCCACGACCCGGTCCTGATCGTGCCCGGCGAGCGGGAGAGCGACCGTCGGACCGAGCAGGGGCGGGTGATCACCCTGCCGGGGCCGCTGCTGCCCGGCACCGGCGGCTACCGCGTCCTCACCGACAAACGGCGGGTCGCCCGCCTGCTGGAGGAACTCGCCCCCGACCGTCTGGAGGTCTCCGACCGTACGACACTGCGCTGGACCGGCAGGTGGGCGCGGCGGGCCCGGGTCCCCGCCGTGATGGTCTCCCACGAGACCGCCGACGGCGTCCTGCGCACCTGGGGCGTGCCGGAGGGTGCGGCCCGGCGCGCCGCCGACGTGCTCAACCTCCGCACGGCGCACACGTACGCGCGCGTGGTGTGCACCACCGAGTTCGCCGAGCGGGAGTTCGTGCGGATCGGGGCGCGGAACGTCGTGCGGGCGCCGCTGGGCGTCGACCTCGTCGAACGGCACCCCGCCCTGTACGACGCCGGGCTGCGGGCCCGTCACGCGCGCGAGGACCAGACCTTGCTGGTGATGTGTACCCGTCTGTCCGTGGAGAAGCGGCCCGGCACGGCGCTGGACGCCCTGGAGGCGTTGCTGCGGCGCGGTGCGCGGGCGGTCCTGGTCGTCGCGGGCGACGGGCCGCTGCGGCCGCGGCTGGAGCAGCGGGCCCGCGAGCGCGGGCTGCCCGTGACGTTCCTGGGGCATGTCTCCGACCGCGGTGCGCTCGGTGCCCTGCAGGCCTCGGCCGACGTGTGTCTGGCCCCTGGGCCTGCGGAGACGTTCGGGCTCGCCGCCCTGGAGGCCATGGCGTGCGGGACCCCCGTCGTCGCGAGCGCCTCCTCGGCGCTCCCCGAGGTGATCGGCGCCGCGGGGACCACGGCGGCCGACCGGGGGGAGGCGTTCGCGGACGCCGTGGAGAGCCTCCTGGAGCGCCCCTTCGCGGCCCGCCGGGAGGCCGCACGCGCGCGTGCGGAGTGCTTCGGCTGGGGTACGGCGGTCGACGCCTTCCTCACGGCGCACGACGCGACGGTGTCGGTCCCGGCCCCGGTGACCGCACCTGTCCGTCCCTTCGCGCCCGGAGGCCTCGGATGAGACACGTCCGCTTCGTCGCCCTCGGGGACTCGCTCACCGAGGGCGTGGGGGACCCCGTGGGCGAGCGGTGGCGCGGCTGGGCCGCACTGCTCGCCCAGAGCCTGATCGGCGAGAACGGGGGCGCCACGCGGGCGGTCGGGCCCGCGGGGCCTGCGGGGCGCGCGGGGCGCGCGGGGTTCGAGGGGCTCCCAAGGGTCGAGGGGCTCGCGGGAACCAAGAGATTCGCGGGGACCGCGGAGATCCAGGCGTTTGCGGGGACCGAGACGCTTGCGCGAACCGAGGGGCTTGGAGGGACTGACGGGCTCGCGGGGGTCGAGGCGCTCGCGGGGGCCGAGGCGTGCGCAGGGGGCGACGCGGCCGTGGCGCCTGGGGAGCACGTTGAGTTCATCAATCTCGCGGTCAGCGGCGCGCAGACGCGGGACGTGCTGGACCGGCAGCTCCCGGCCGGGCTGGAACTGCGGCCCGACGTCGTCTCCGTGGTCGTCGGCGTCAACGACACTCTGCGCTGCACCTTCGACATCCACGCCGTGGCCGCCCGGCTCGACACGGTCTACGGCGCCTTCGCCGAGCAGGGCGCGGTCCTGCTCACCGCGTGCCTGCCCGACCCGGGCGGCACCCTCGGGCTGCCCGGGGCTCTCGCCCGGCCACTGGCCCGGCGGCAGCGCGCGGTCAACGCCGTCGTCCACGCGCTCTCCGAACGGTACGGCGCCGTCCACCTGCACGCCGCGGAGGGCGCCTGGCTGACGGACCGGGCCATGTGGAGCGCGGACCGGCTCCACCCCGGGGAGCGCGGGCACCGGCAACTGGCCGTGCGCTTCCACGCGGTGCTCGCCGAGGCGGGCCTCGCGACCGGGTCCCCGCCCTCGCCCGAGCCCGAGTTCCCGGCGCCGACGACCTCGGCGAGCCTGTGGTGGCTGGCGACCGCGGGCACCGGCTGGGTGGCCCGGCGCTGCACCGACCTGCTCCCGCAACTGCTCACGCTGGCCGCCGACGAGCTGCGGCACCGCGCGCGGGGGACGAGCGCCCGTCTCGATCTGCGGGCCTCCGCGGCGGTGTCCGCGGCGCTCGCCGCGCTCTCCGTGGCGGAACGGCAGCCGGACGCCGCCTGAAGTCCGGAGCGGCCGACGTCGTCGGCGTCACCTTCGGCGTACGGCCACGAAGCGGACCGGCGTTCCCGGCACGGCCTGGGCCGCCGCCGCGAGATCGCCCGCGCGGACGACCCCGATCACCGGGTAGCCCCCGGTGGTCGGGTGATCGGCCAGGAAGACCACCGGCCGGCCGGCGGGCGGAACCTGTACGGCGCCCAGGACCATGCCCTCGCTCGCCAGTTCACCGCTGCGCGCACGCTCCAGGGCGGGCCCCTCGGTGCGCAGCCCGATGCGATTGCTCGCGGAGGACACGAGGAACGTCCGCGAGGTGAAGGCGCGGAGCGCGTCCGGCGTGAACCAGTCGTCCCGTGGACCGAGCGTCACCCGGAGGACCAGTTCGGCCGGGGGCGCAGGCTGCGGGGCGACGTCCACGCGCGCGTGCGGGACGAGTTCGCGCCCCAGCGGAAGGACGGTGCCGTCCGTGAGCGGCGGGGGCCCGAGACCCGAGAGCAGGTCCGTGGACCGGCTGCCGAGGACCGGCTCGACGATGATGCCGCCGGCCAGGGCCACGTAGGTGCGTACCCCCCAGACGGCCGGTCCGATCTCCAGGAGGGTCCCGGCGCGTACCCGTACGGGGGCGCCCCAGGCGACCGGCCGGCCGTCCACCGTGACCCGGCAGGGCGCGCCGCCGACCGCGACGGTCATGTCGGAACGCGGCCTGAGGGCGCAGCCGTTGAGCGTCGTCTCCAGGACGGCCGCATCGGGCGGGTTGCCCACCAGCCGGTTGACGAGGGCCGCCGCGGGCGCGTCGAGAGCGCCGGAACGGGGCACGCCGAGATGCGCGTGCCCCGGGCGGCCCCGGTCCTGCACCGTGGTGAGGGCCCCGGCGCGGACGACGGAGACTGCGCGGTCGCTCATGAGGTGCCCACAGATCCCACAGATCCCGCCGGTCCCGCCGGTCCCACAGGTCCCACAGGTCCCGCCGGTCCCATCGGTCCCACCGGGACGAAGCGCACGCGCGTGCCCGGCGACAGCAGCGCGGCCGGCACGCGCGCGTGGTCCCAGAGCACCGCGTCCGTGCTGCCGATCAGCTGCCAGCCGCCCGGCGACGCACGCGGGTACACACCCGTGTACGGCCCGGCCAGTGCCACCGAACCGGCCGGCACGGCGGTGCGCGGGGTGGCCCGGCGTGGCACGTCGTAGCGCGGAGGCAGGCCGGTCAGGTAGCCGAAGCCGGGCGCGAACCCGCAGAAGGCGACCCGGAACTCGGTGCCCGCGTGGATGCGGGCCACCTCCTCCTCGGGGACGCCCCAGTGGGCGGCGACCTCGGCCAGGTCCGGGCCGTCGTACCGGATCGGGATCTCCACGGCCGCCTGCTCACGCGGGGGAGCGGGCGGTACGTCGGACGCGGCCAGCTCGGACGCCAGCCGGCCGGGATCGGTCAGACCGTCCAGGAGGACGGTGCGGGCCGCCGGGACAATCTCGCGGGCACTGAGCAGGCCCGCCGCGCGGCGACGCAGCAGTTCCGCATGCAGGGCCTCGGCCTCCGCGCCCGACGCCAGCTCGACGAGCAGGGCGTCGTCGCCGACGGGCAGGACACGCACGCTCATGCGAAGGCCTCCACCCGTACGCCCGACTCCTCCAGCCCACGCCGGACCCGGCGGGCCAGTTCCACCGCACCGGGCGTGTCGCCGTGCAGGCACAGCGAACGCGCGTGCACCTCGATGGACGACCCCGCCTGGGAGATGACCTGCCCGAGGCGGGCCAAGCGCACCGACCGTTCCACGACGGCGTCCGGGTCGGTGACCACGGCCCCGGCCCGCCCACGGGGCACGAGCGTGCCCTCCTCGGTGTACGCGCGGTCCGCGAAGGCCTCCGGGACGGCGGGGAGCCCCGCCCCCCGGGCCCGCTCCAGCAGGCGTGAGCCGGGCAGCCCGAGCACCGGCAGCGCGGCGCCGACGAGGAGCACCCCGTCGACCACCGCGCCGGCCTGCTCCTCGTCGTGCACGACCCGGTTGTAGAGCGCGCCGTGCGGCTTCACGTACGCCACGCGCGCGCCCGCCGCCCGGGCGAACACCTCCAGGGCGCCGATCTGGTACGCCACCTCGGCGGCCAGTTCGGCGGGCGGCACGTCCATGGCGCGCCGCCCGAACCCGGCCAGGTCCCGGTAGGAGACCTGCGCGCCGATCGTCACACCCCGCTCGGCCGCCAGGTCGCACACCCGGCGCATGGTGACCGGGTCCCCCGCGTGGAAGCCACAGGCCACGTTGGCGCTGCTGACGACGGACAGCAGCCGCTCGTCGTCGGTCAGCTCCCAGCGGCCGAAGCCCTCGCCGAGGTCGGCGTTCAGATCGATCGCGGTCGTCGCGGTCATGGTTCCTTCGTATCTCGTTCTCACGCCACGCGGTACTGCTCGTCGCGGGCGTCGGTGAGGAACATCTGTCCCGGGGCGTGGGTGAGGGCGAACGGAGGGCGCGAGGCCATCACCGCGGCCTGCGGGGTCACGCCGCAGGCCCAGAACACCGGGATGTCGTCCGGCGCGGCTTCCACCGGGTCGCCGAAGTCGGGCCGGCCGAGGTCGTCGATGCCCAGTCCCGACGGATCGCCGCAGTGTACGGGGCCGCCGTGCACCGCCGGGAGCAGGCTGCTCTCCCGGATGGCCGCCGCGAGGTGCTGCGGCGGCACCGGACGCATGGAGACCACCATGGGGCCGTGCAGCCGCCCCGCGGGCCGGCACCGGCGGCTCGTCACGTACATCGGGACGTTGCGCCCCTGCTCGACGTGCCGGATCGGGACGCCCGCCCCGGACAGCGCCCACTCGAAGGTGAAGCTGCACCCGATCAGGAACGACACCAGGTCGTCGCGCCAGTACGCGCGCACGTCCGTCGGCTCGTCCACCAGTTCCCCGTCCGCCCAGACCCGGTAGCGCGGCAGATCGGTGCGCAGGTCGGCGCCCTCGGCGAGGACGGTCGTCCAAGAGCCGGCGTCCGTGACGTCGAGGACGGGACAGGGCTTGGGGTTGCGCTGGCAGAACAGGAGCATGTCGTACGCCCAGTCCGCGGGCACCGAGATCAGGTTGACCTGGGTGTGGCCGCCCGCGACCCCGGCCGTGGGGCCCGCCAGGCCCGCCCGGAAGCGGGCCCGGGCGGTGGCGGGGCTCCACGCGTGCGCGTGCTCGTCGAGGAGGGTGACGGGACGGTCGTCGACGAGGGGCGGACGGCTGTCCTGCGTGAGGATCGGACGGTTCACTCCAGTTCCTTCCCGCGGGTCTCCGGCAGCCCCAGCAGCGCCAGGGCGGCGATGGCGTAGCCGATCGCGCCGAACACCAGCGCGCCGCCCACACCCCAGCTGTCGGCGAGGAAGCCGACCGTGGTGGGGAAGACGGCGCCCACGGCGCGGCCGGTGTTGTAGGTGAAGCCCTGTCCGGTGCCGCGCAGGGCCGTTGGGTACAGCTCGCTCAGGTAGGAGCCGAAGCCGCTGAAGATCGCGGACATGCAGAACCCGAGGGGGAAACCGAGCACGAGGAGCAGGGTGTCCGCGCCGCTCGGGATGTTCGCGTACGCCAGGATGCACACCGCGGACAGCAGGGCGAACAGCCAGATGTTGCGCCGCCGGCCCAGCCGGTCGGTGAGATAGCCGCCCGTGAGGTAGCCGAGGAAGGCCCCCGAGATCAGGAAGGTCAGATAGCCGCCGGTGCCGACCACCGACAGGCCCCGCTCCGATTTCAGGTACGTCGGCACCCAGGTCGCCAGGGTGTAGTAGCCGCCCTGCACACCGGTGGAGAGCAGGCCGGCGAAGAGCGTGGTCCGCAGCAGCGGCCCTTTGAAGATCGCCGGGAACGAGCCCTTCTCGGCGCTCTGCTCGCGGGCGGCCGTGGCCTCCGGAGCGTCCTGCACCCGGCGCCGCATCCACACCACGAGCAGCGCGGGCAGGGCGCCGGTCCAGAACATCACGCGCCAGGCGACGTCGTCGCCGAAGAACGAGAAGACCAGCGTGTACGCCACTACCGCGAGGCCCCAGCCGACGGCCCACGAACTCTGGATCGCGCCGAGGGTGCGACCCCGGTGCTTCGCGCTCGCGTACTCGGCGACCAGGATCGCGCCGACCGCCCACTCGCCGCCGAAACCGAGGCCCTGGAGGGACCGGAAGACCAGCAGCGTCTCGTAGCTGGACGCGAAGCCGCAGGCGACGGTGAAGACCGCGTACGTGATCACCGTGATCATCAGGGCCCTGACCCGGCCGATCCGGTCGGCCAGCACCCCCGCGACGGCGCCGCCGATCGCCGAGGCGACCAGGGTGACGGTGGTGAACAGGCCGGTCTGGCCGCTGTCCAGGCCGAAGTAGGCCGCCAGCGCGACCATGCTCAGCGGCAGCGTGAAGTAGTCGTAGGAGTCGAGGGCGTAGCCGCCGAACGCGCCGGCGAAGGCGCGGCGGCCGCGCGGACCGAGGGCCCGCAGCCAGGCCAGAGCGCCGTCGTCGGGAGCGGTGCCGGAGGCGGGGGCGGGGGCGGAGGCGGCGGGGCGGGGGTCGGTGGCCGGGGTCCGTGATGGAGGGGGCGTGCTCATGGGGCACCTCGCTGAGGGAGGACGGAGGGTGCGGGAACTGAGCTGTGCCGTGCGGAGGCGGTCGCCGCGGCGGGGACGGGCGGTGCCATGAAAGGAAGGTAGAGGATCGTTGAACGATCCTTCAATACCCATGTTGTTTCGTTCTCGTGTCTGCGGTTGAATTCCGGGCATGGCAGAGCAGCTGGCGGGACTGGCCGACGACCGCGCCCTCCTGGGCCGCACGAGCACGGCCGAACGGGTTTCGGACATCCTCAGAAGCCGCATCGCCGAGGGCTATTTCCCGCCCGGGACGCGACTGTCGGAGGACAGCATCGGCGGGGCGCTCGGCGTCTCCCGCAACACGCTGCGCGAGGCGTTCCGGCTGCTCACCCACGAGCGCCTGCTCGTCCACGAGCTGAACCGGGGCGTGTTCGTCCGGGTCCTGACCGTCGAGGACGTCGAGGACATCTACCGCACGCGCGCGCTCGTCGAGTGCGCCGTCGTACGCGGGCTCGGGGAGTCGCCGTACACACTGGACGGCCTCCGGGCGAGCGTCACCGAAGGACAGGTCGCGGCCGTCGAGAGTGACTGGAAAGGACTGGGTACCGCCAACTTCCACTTCCACCGCGAACTGGTGGCCCTGGCCGGAAGCGTGCGCACCGACGAGCTGATGCGCAGCGTCTTCGCCGAGCTGCGCCTCGCCTTCCACCTCGTCGACGAGCCGCGCCGGCTGCACGAGCCCTACCTCCAGCGCAACCGCCAGATCCTCCAGGCCCTGGAGGCGCAGGACGCGGAGGAGGCCGAGCGGCTGCTGGGCGTCTACCTGGCCGACTCGCTGGAACGCGTGCTCGAGGCCTACCGGCGAAGGGTCGAGGGCGACAGCGCCCCCTAGCGACGCGGGTCTGTATCGATGTGCGGCTCCGCCGCGTGGGCTCGGCCGGCCCCACCGGCCCGCAGCCGGAGAACGACCCGTAGTCGTGCGGCCATGCCGCCGGAGGCGATCCGCGCCGTTTGGGTCGATGTCAGACCGAGGACCTAGTCTGTGCACCGTGACTTCGCCTGCGTCGACGGACCGTGTTCCGCCCCAGCTCAGCGCGGCGCCGCGCCCCGCTCCGGGCCCGGCGGCCGACGAGGGGCTGGCGCGGCGGCTGCGCGCGCTCGCCTGCACCGCGCCGATCCACGACCTCGACGCCCGCAAGGCCAACCTCGCCGGTGAGTACTCGGTCTACGGCATGGCGGAGATCGCCCTCGCCGCCATCGACCTCGTCACACTCAACATGGACTTCGACACCGGCGCCGACCACGACCAGATAGTGGCCCGCCTCATGCCGCGCATCGCCGCGCAGGCCCCGCGGCGGCCCGTCGCCGAGCACGAGCGGGTGGCCCGCTGGGTGCTGGAGAACCTGATCAACGTCGGCAGCGTCGACCGCGGCTTCCGCGCCGCGTACGGCACGTTCGCGCCGGACGGCACGTATGTGCGCCGCGACTACGACTTCAAGCTGATCGAAGAGGTCCCCGGCTACGGCGGCGCGGTCTACCTCCGCACCACCGACGAGGCGGTCAACGTCCTAGTCGGCGCCCTCGACACCGACGTCACCAGCGCGCAGATCGCCGCCGAGGTCAAGCTCGAGGTGCTCATCCGGCGCGGCCGGCTCGCCGACGCCCAGCTGGCCGCCGAACAGGCCCGCTACCGCACCGTGCAGTACTCGGAGACCCTGCGCCGCGCCCTGGAGGCGACCCGGCGCAACGTGCGCGCGGTGGACTGGCTCAACGCCGTCCCCGACATGATCGCCGAGGCCCTCGACCACGTCGCCGACCGCTACCGCCACGAGAACGCGATCCTCACCAACATCCGCAAGGCACGCGACGAGATCGAGGACGCGGAGAACAAGCGGCGGGCCGCCGAACTCGTCGACATCGTGAAGGACTGCATCCGCCGGCACACCCAGTTGCAGTCCCGGCTGCTGGAGGCCGGCCCGCTGTTCCGTGCCGAGCAGGACCGACAGGCCTTCGCCACGCCCATGACCTCGTCGGGGATCGACCTCTACGGGCACCTCGTCACCCCCGTGCTGCCGCTGCCGCTGGAGCAGGCGGTCCGGGTCACCGACGCGTTCTTCGCCCACGGGACCGGATTGCGCACGCCGGTGTCGGTGCGCCTGGGCGACCTCGTCGACCTGCTGCTGACGCCGCCGGTGGAGCGGGAGCACCTGGGCGCGGAGATGCCGGAGCCGGACCTCATCGCGACGCCGGACGACAGCCGGTTCAGCGAGGAACAGCTGGCGATGGCCAAGGAACTGCTCGATCTGCCGGCGGACGCGCCACGACGGCTGTCGGGACTGCTCGAGGAGGCGCGGGCCAAGGACGGCGAGGAACTGGCCTACCTGGTGGCACTGCTGGCCGTGCACGCCGCCAGCCCGGCCGTGGGCACCGCCTACCGCCAGGGCGAGGAGAAGCTGCTGTTCGCCGTGGACGACGGCAAGGAACTGGACGACCCGGGGTTCGGCGGAGCCGATCTCATCGTCGGCACCGCCCTGCTGGACGCCGCGGGGATGGCGGCGGACCGCACGGAGGCGGCATGAGCCGGGTCGGGAACCGAGTGGACGAGCACGAGAACACCAAGGAGCCGAAGCTGTGACCGAGCAGGTCGAGTGGAGCGACACGGAGGCACCCGCCCCGGCGGCGAACGCCGCCGTCACCCCCGCCGACGCCGCCGACGCGGCGCGGCTCGTCGCCTTCGGGCTGATGCCCAAGCTGCAGCCCGCGCGGGACCAGGAGTACGCCGAACTGCTGCGGCGGTACCGGGAGGACCCGGCGTTCGCACGGCTCGCCGACGCCGTGGCCACCGGACTCGGGCTGATCGTGCTGGAGGTCTCCCCGCGCGCGGGGATGGCGGTGACCGCGGCCGAGGACTCGGTGTTCGCCGTGCGGATGGGGGACTACGCGCGTCGTACGTCCGCCGACGGCGGCGACCGGTTCCTGCACGGGCTCGCGCACCTCTGCGTCGCCGCGATGGCGTTCCCCCGGCCCGAGGACCTGGCCGACGACGGCTACATCGGCCGGGTCAGCGTCAACGGAGTGGACGCCTTCGTACGCCAGGCCTGCCGCCGGCTGGAGGAGCGGGCGGACGAGCAGGGCGAGAACACCGACCCCGCCACCGACGCGCCCGGCCTGGAGGCCGCCTGGCGGATCTGGGCCAGACGCAGCTCCACCGGCGCCACCAAGGACGCCCGCAGACTCGCCGGTTCGACGACCGGCATCGTCGGCAAGGCCGTCGCGTTCCTCACCGACTCCGGTTTCCTCCAGCGGACCGGTGACGACAGCGGCGGTACCTACCGGACGACCGCCCGCTATCAGCTCCAGGTGCGTGACATGGCGGGCGGTGCCGCCATGGCCGAGCTGCTGGAGCTGGGCGTCGTCCCGGTCACCGACGGCTCTCCGACGCTGCTGCCAGCCGAGGAGAGCGAGGACCTGGACCTGGTGGCCGACGCCGGCCTGCCGTTCCACTCCTGAAGCTACCGAGCTACCGAGCTACCGAGCTTCCGGGCTCATGGGCCTTCGGGCCCCTGAGCTTCCGAAGCGCCTCCCCCCGATCTGCCGAAGACTTACGAGAGTCCGCCATGTACGAGCTGTCCCGGGTCCGCCTCTACTCCATCGGGCCTGCCGGTGCGCGCTACGCCGACACCGTGCTTGACCTGCGGGGCGTGGGCGACATCGTGCCCGACCCCGCCCCCACTCAGGCGGAGTTCTTCGAGGAGGAGCCGGTCGGCCCGCCGCGCCGGCCGGCGCCCGCGGGCGTGCTCTTCCTGGAGAACGGCGGCGGCAAGTCCGTCCTGCTTAAGCTGATCTTCTCGGTGATGCTGCCGGGCCACCGCAACACGCTCGGCGGCGCCAGCTCCGGCGTGCTCCGCAAGTTCCTCCTCGCCGACGACTGCGGGCACGTGGCGCTGGAGTGGCAGCACGTGCTCACCGGCGAGTGTGTCGTCGTCGGCAAGGCGAGCGAGTGGCGCGGGCGGCAGGTGTCCAACGATCCGCGGAAGTTCGCGGAGGCCTGGTACTCGTTCCGCCCCGGGCCCGGGCTAAGCCTGGACAATCTGCCCGTCGCCGAGTCCACCGCCGTCCGCCCGCCCGTCGAGGGCGCCTCCGGCGCGCAGGGGCGGCGGCGCACCATGAAGGGGTTCCGGGACGCCATCACCGAGGCGGGGAAGGCGTATCTGCACCTGGAGGTGCACTGGGAGGAGATCCACGACCGGTGGATCGAGCACCTCGGCGAGCTGGGCCTGGACCCCGAACTCTTCCGCTACCAGCGGGAGATGAACGCCGACGAGGGTGAGGCCGCCGGCCTCTTCGCGGTCAAGAAGGACTCCGACTTCACCGACCTGCTGCTGCGCGCGGTGACCGACACACGGGACACCGACGGGCTCGCCGACCTGGTCAGCGGCTTCGGCAACAAGCTGGGCCGCCGCGCCGAGCTGATCGCCGAACGGGACTTCACCGCCGGTTCGGTGGACCTGCTCGGGCGGATCGTCGAGGCCGCCGAGGCGCGGGCACGCGCGCGTGACATCCACGCCGGCGCCGAGCGCCGCACCCGCGCGCTGGCCCGGCGGCTGTCCTCGCGCGGCCTGCGGGAGAAGGCGCGGGCCGGTGATCTCGCCCAGCGGGTCACGGCCGCCGCCTACGCCGTCACGCACTCCGAGAGCGCGCGAGAGCGCAGCGCGCTGATCGCCGCCGAACTCGCCTACCGTCATGCCTCGTTGGCGCTCGCCGGCGCCGAGAAGTCCGCCGCCGCCCAGAAGCGCGAACTCGCCGACGCCCGCACCCTGCACTCCGCCTGGCAGGCCGCCGAGGCCGTGCTGCGCCACCGCGCCGCCGCCGACCGCGTCGCGCGCGTCTCCGCCGCGATCCAGGAGGCCGAACGCGACGCGGCCCCCGCGCTCGCCGCCCGCGCCAGGGCCGCCGTCGACCTCGTCCGGGCCCTGCACGCGGCCGCCGAGAACGCCGAGGCCCTCGCCAACGAGGAGGAGGAGCGCTCGGCGGCACTCCAGGAGGTCGGCGAGTCCGCACACCGGGACTCGACGTCCGCCGCCACCGACGCCCAGCGCGCCCGCAGCGAGGTCGGCCACCTGCGCCAGCGCCTCGCCGAGGTCGAGCAGGAGACCGCCGAGGCCGTACGCGCGGGCTGGCTCGACGACAGCGCGCCCGACGCCGACCCCGCCCGCGCGGCCCTCGCCGCCAGCGACGCCGAGAAGACCGCCGTCGCCGCCTGGGACACCGCGCGTGACGCCTCACGCAGGGCCGCCGAGCACGCGCGCGAGGCCGCCTCCGCTGAGTCCCGCGCCGAGCTCACCGCGGCCCGGGCCGCCGACGCCGCGACGGCCGCGCACCGCTCCCACGAGGCCGAGCTGCGGCTCGCCGAGTCCCTGGCGGGCGAGGAGCGGCTCGCGGAGCTGCTCGGACTGACCGGCGGCGGCGCCCGCCCGCGGATCCCGCAGCCGCGGCAGAACGGCGAGCCGGACGACGGCTCCCTGCTGACCCCCGAGGACCTGGACCGCTGCGCCGACGAACTGCGCGATCTCCTCGACGACGCCGTCTCCTCCGCCGAACGGCAGCTCTTCGAGCTGCGGACGGCGGCCGCCGACGACTCCCGCATCCTCGGCGCGCTCGGTGACGGAGGGCTGCTGCCGCCCGGCCCGGACGTGCTGGCCACGGTCGAGTTCCTCGGCGAGCACGGCATCCCCGCCCTGCCCGGCTGGCGCTACCTCGCGCAGGCCGTCGACCCCGCCGACCACGCGCGCGTGCTCGCCGCGCGGCCCGAACTGGTCGACGGCGTGATCATCACCGACCCCGCCTCGCACGCACGCGCGCGGGAGGCGCTCGGTGAAGCCGCGCTGCTGCCCCGTTCGGCCGTGGCCGTCGGTACGGCCGCCGCCCTGCTGGCGCCGACCCCGGCGGCCGACGCGCAGAGCGCAGACGTCTTCCTCGTCCCGCCGAACCCGGCCATGCACGACGAGCACGCCGCCGACGAGGAACGGCAGGCGCTGCGCGCGCGGGCGACCGAGCGGGACGACGACATCCGCCGCCTCGCCGCGCGGCTCGGCAAGGACCGGGAGCTGGCCGCCCGGCTGTCCTCCTGGCGTACCGGCTGTCCCGCCGGGCGGCTCACCGAACTGGCCCGGTCCGCCGGGGAGGCGCGCGCGTTCGCCGAGGAGTCCGAGGCCGAGCTGTCCGAGGCCCGTACCGCGCGCGCGGAGGCCGACGAGATCGCCGCCGAGGCGGCCCAGGTGCGCGACGAGCGCCAGGAGGCCGCGCAGAAGGCCAGGCGAGCCGCCGACGCCCTGGCCGGCCTCGCCTTCCGGCTGCGCGAACGCGCCGG
Organism: Streptomyces sp. NBC_00016; assembly: GCF_045040885.1. Taxonomy (NCBI): domain Bacteria; kingdom Bacillati; phylum Actinomycetota; class Actinomycetes; order Kitasatosporales; family Streptomycetaceae; genus Streptomyces; species Streptomyces sp. NBC_00016. Next base: position 8,094,008 of record NZ_CP108304.1, read on the forward strand.
CTGGCAGGTCAAGGTGCGCGAACTCGCCGACGAGGCCGCCGAGTCGGAGGCCCGCGCCCAGACCTGCCTGGAGCGCGCCCGCGCCGCCGACGAGGACCGCCGCGGCGCCCAGCGCGCCGCCGACGACGCCCGCCGCACCGCGCGTGCGCTGCGCGCCGAACGCGCCGAGATCGCCGGCGCCCCCGACGACGTACCGGAAGGCGGGACGGACGCGTCCAAGGCGTCCCTGCCCGCCCTCCGCGAGGCCTACCGGGCGGCGTCCCAGCTGTACGAGAAGGTCGGCGTCGGCGCGGACCTGCGGGCCGAGCAGGCCCGCGCGGAGAGCGACGAGAGCGGGGCCCGCACCGAGCTGGACCGGCTCAGCAACAAGGTCCGCACGCGCGCGGAGCAGTTGCTCCAGTCGCCCGACGGCTCCGACGGGCCGTCCCGGCAGGCCGCCGCCGCCCGTGCGGATGAGCTGGTGCAGCTCCTGGAGACCCGAGTGTCCACCGCGAGCGAGCAGCTCGGGCGGCTGCGCGGCGAGACCGAGCGGCACGCCCCCGAGGACGGCGGGACCCACACCGAGCTGCCCGAGGAGCTCCAGCCGCGCGACGCCGAGCACGCCCAGGCGCTGCTGCGCACCGCGACGACCGAACTCGCCTCCCGCACCGAGGCGTTGAGCCGGTCCCGCGAGGCCCACGCCGAACTCCTGGCCGACCACCGCGCCGCCGAGGACGCGGCCGGCGGCTTCGACGAGATCGCCGCGATGCTCCGGGACCTGCTGCGCGAACACACCCCCGAGGAGGAGCAGGAGGAGGCGGAGCCCTACCCCGGCACCCCGGAGGAGGCCCGTCAGTCGGCCGCCGAGGCCCGCCGCTCGCTGCGCGGCTGCGCGGCCGAGCTGTCCGCCGCCGAGTCCGCCGTCCGCGAGGCCAGTGACATCCTCGTTCGGCACGCCAACTCCACGCGCTACGAGCAGGTTCGCACCCCGGCCCGCCAGCAGATCCGTGAGCTGCCCGCCGCCGCGCTGCCCGAGCACGCGCAGAAGTGGGCGAACGCCTTCGCGCCCCGGCTGCGTGTCCTGACCGACGAGCTGGAGCAGCTGGAGCGCAACAGGGACTCGATCGTGGACCGGCTGCGCGGGCTCGTCGAGTCCGCTCTCGCCACCCTGCGCTCGGCCCAGCGGCTCTCCCGGCTGCCCGAGGGACTCGGCGAGTGGTCCGGCCAGGAGTTCCTGCGCATCCGCTTCGAGGAGCCCGACCAGAGCACCCTCACCGAGCGGCTCGGCGAGGTCATCGACGAGGCGACCCGGGCCGCCGTGAAGAAGAACTCCGATCTGCGGCGCGACGGCATGTCACTGCTGCTGCGCGGGGTCGGCGCGGCCCTGCAGCCCAAGGGCGTCGCCGTCGAGATCCTCAAGCCGGACGCCGTACTGCGGGCCGAGCGGGTCCCCGTCGGTCAGATGGGCGACGTGTTCTCCGGTGGACAGCTGCTCACCGCGGCCATCGCCCTGTACTGCACGATGGCGGCGCTCAGGAGCAACGACCGGGGCCGGGACAAACACCGGTACGCCGGCACGCTGTTCCTCGACAACCCCATCGGGCGCGCCAACGCGACCTATCTGCTGGAGCTCCAGCGCGCCGTCTCGGACGCCCTCGGCGTGCAGCTCCTCTACACCACAGGGCTGTTCGACACGACGGCGCTGGCGGAGTTCCCGCTGGTCATCCGGCTGCGCAACGACGCCGACCTGCGGGCGGGCCTGAAGTACATCAGCGTCGAGGAACACCTCCGGCCGGGGCTGCCGCAGCAGGCCCCGGCCGGAGAAGGCGATGCGGTGCAGGTGCGCAGCGAGATCACGGCGACCCGGATGTACAAACGGCCCGCGCCGAACACCGGTTGATCAGCTCTCCGTCAGGCGGTGGTCCTCGAGGACACCGGTCCGGTGCCGCTGCACGAACCAGTAGTAGGCGAAGCCACCGCCCGCGATCACGGCGACGAACAGGACGGCCCCCCACTGGAGGTACCAGTGGAAGGGCGCCGCCGCGTTGTAGACCGAGGCACGCGGCCAGATCAGGTTGGTCGTCATCGCCGCGCCCCACACCACCGCGACGAGGTTGACGAGCAGCCCCCAGCGGCCGAGCGAGAACTTCCCGTCGCTCGCCGGCTGCCACCTGCCGCGCAGCCGTGCCACCAGCATCGGGCCGGTCACGCCCAGGTAGGCGAGGTAGATCATGATGATGCCGATGCTGGTGACGACCGTGAAGATCTGCGGCTGGCGGATGTTGACCACCAGGATCGCCAGCGCCAGCACACCGATGATCACGGTCGGCAGCACCGGGGTCCGGAAGCGCGGGTGGCACTTGGCCAGCCGCGCGGACCCGGGCAGGTTGTTGTCGCGGGCCATCGCGAACGCCAGCCGGATCGCCGCCGTGTGCACGGCCAGGGCGCACACCGTGACGGCGATCAGCACACACCACAGCATCGCCTTGCCGGCCGTCGGACCGAGCACGTCGAGCACGACGTACTGAAGCCCGTCCGTGGACAACTTCTCGCCCTTCAGGCTGGAGACGCTCATCAGCGCGAGCAGCAGGATCAGTCCGCCGAGGACGAAGGAGGCGACGATCGCCCGGATGATCGCCCGGGGCGCGTTGCGGGACGGGTCGATGGACTCCTCGCCGAGCGACGCGGCCGTGTCGAAGCCGTACATGACATACGCCGAGGCCAGCGAGGCCACCAGGAACGCGCCGAGATACCCGGCCCCGTAGCCCGCTCCCGTGCCGTTGGTCTCCATGACCACCTGCGGGCCGCGGGTGATGTGGACGGCGAACAGGACGATCAGTACGACGGTGGCGATCAGCTCGATGAACACTCCGGCCGTGTTGATCGTCGCCATCAGCTTGACGCCGAACGCGTTGACCAACGTGGTGAACAGGATCAACACGGTGGCCAGGACGACCGCGTTGGTCGCCACGTCGTACTTGCCGGTGCCGTCACCCACGAACTGGAACGTCGAGGAGATCTGCGGCAGCGTCAACTGGTAGGCCAGCGCCACGGCCGCGATTGACACGATCGAGGCAATCAACATCATCCAGCCGGCCAGCCAGCCCAGATGCGGATTGCCGATCTTCTTCGACCAGTTGTAGACGGACCCCGCGACCGGATAGCGGGCGGCGAGCTCCGCGAAGCACAGGGCGACCGCGAACTGGCCGACGAACACCATCGGCCAGGACCACCAGTAGGCGGGGCCACCGCTGCCGTAGCCGAAGTAGAAGAGCTGGAAAGTGCCGGTCAGGATCGAGATGTAGCTGATGCCCGCGGCGAAGGTGTGGAAGTTGCCCAAGGTCCGCTTGAGCTCGGGTCGGTAGCCGAACTCGGCGAGCTCGGCGTCGTCCTGCTGAGGGCCTTGTGGATGCTCGGCTGTCGTCATGGGCGAACTCCTGGTGCTCGTAGGAGTCCAGCACACCACCAGGGCGATCAGCCCGCGAGATCATCGTCGGCCGGGTCCGTTCACACGTCTCGAAGATCTGCGCTCACTGTGTGAACGGACGCGGCCCGACCGGGGAAACCCGTCTTGGTTCCCCTGGCCGGTGCCGCGCCGACCGCCTCAGGAGTGGGACAGCTGTCCGGCGCCGCCCTGCCTGCGTATCCGCTCCTGCGTGCGCTCGGCGGCCCGAGCCTGCCGACGCAGCCGGCGTCGCTCACGTCGCAGTGAACGCGCGGTGCTGCTCGGCGTCGACACCACGCCGTTGCGCTGGTTCCACACCTGCCGGGTCACCCAGACGTCCAGCGCGCCCCAGGTGGCCAGCACCGTGCTGACCACGCTGCTGATCACCATCGGGAACGCCAGCCAGGATCCGGCCAGCGTGCACAGGAAGGCGACCATCGCCTGTATCAGCGTCACGGCGATGACCAGCACCGCGCGCACCGCCGCCGTACGCACCGGGTCGGGCATCCGACGCCGCCGCGCAGGCTCCTCCACCCACAACGGGCGGTAGACCGCCCGCGCTTGTGCCGTGGCGGACGTACCGCGGGTGTCGCCCCCGCCGGTCCGCCGGACCTTCTGCACCGTGTCCCCGGCTCCCGCGGGGGTGCCACGGCCCGTCGACCCGCGCCGGTCCGGCGCGCTCTCGCTCCGCTCCGCTGTCACGTGCCCGTTCGCCGGAATGTCGCGGTCGGATGCCTCGGGATCCCGCAACGCCGTACTGCCCGCCGTCGCGCTCTCCTCCGGCGCCTTACGCCGCTCCGCCGTGCCCATCACTGTGTCACTCCCCACCGCCAGCAGACCGCTCGCCTCCGGGTCAGAAGACCCGGCTCCCCAGTGGCTGCCCGGCTTGCGCTGTTTTACGCCGCCCAGGTGCGGCAAACGGCTCGTGTGGCCGATTCCGCCCCCAATTCCCAATGAGTAGGACGAACGACGTGCCCTGAAGATTCCCGAGTTGCGAAAAATTCTGGCCAACTCGTGTGCACGGCCGACCGGATCCGGCCGGGTCCACAGGAGCGGATTCGGGGAGACAATCTCCCGTAATTACCGGACAACACGCCATGTCTCGCCCCCGGGGCGGAAGTTCAGCTTCCGGACAGCTCTTCGAGTTCACTGTGCGTCGGTAGTAGGCTCGCGCCGTTTGTTGACGCACATGCGTACCCCCTGCCGGAGGGGGTTCGAGCTGGGGGAGGCCATGCGCTTTCGCGGGAAGTCGATCCGCCGGAAGATCGTGGCGCTGCTTCTCGTGCCGCTGGTGTCCCTGACCGCCGTCTGGGGCTTCGCCACGGTACTCACGGGACGCGAGGCGAGCCGCCTGTTCACGGTGTCGTCCCTCGTCGAGAAGGTCGGCTACCCGATCGAGGACACCGTCCGCGTCGTTCAGCAGGAACGCCGCCAGGCCCTCGTCTACCTCGCCGACCCCCGTGCCTCCGACGCGCTGTCCGCGCTGCGCCGCACCCGGACCGCCACCGACAAGGCACTGGCCGAGATCCGCGGGAACGCCCAGGACCCCGACGTGCGTGACGTCCTGGACCAGGACGACGGGGAAGGCCTGACCGCGGTGCTCGACGCCTTCGACGGCGTCGACTCGCTGCGCCGAAGCGTCGAGGAAGGCACCGTCACCCGGGCGCAGGCCCTCGCCCTCTACACCCAGCTGATCGACCCCTGTTACGCCCTGCTGGCCAAGCTGGACGTCGTCGACAGCGTGGAGATGGACAAGCAGTACCGAGCGCTCGTCAGCGTCGCCCGAGCCCGTGAACTGCTCTCCCAGGAGGACGCCCTGCTCGGCTCCGCCCTGGTCGTGGGCCGGCTCAGCCGCGAGGAGATCCGCGACGTCTCCGACCTCGAGGCCCAGCGGGAGGTGGTCTACGAAGTCGGCCTCGCCCAGCTGCCCACCGCGGAGCGCGAGCGCTACGAGAGCTTCTGGAAGAACGCCACCACCGCCCCGCTGCGCACCGTCGAACAGGCCGTCGTCGGCACCACGCCCGGCGGCATGCCCCGGGGCGTCAGCGCCAAGAACTGGGACACCGCGGCCGGAAACGTCCTCCTCGAACTCGGCACCCTGGACGAGCAGGCCAACGACCGCTACCAGGACCGGGTGCGCCCGGTCGCGATCGAGGTCATCGTCAAGGCGGTCGTCGCCGGCGTCTTCGGACTGGTTGCCCTGCTGGTCTCCCTGGTCCTGTCCGTACGTATCGGCCGTGGCCTCATACGCGACCTGCGCCAGCTCCGGCTGGAGGCCCACGAGGCGTCCGGCGTGCGGCTGCCCAGTGTGATGCGCCGCCTGTCCGCGGGCGAACAGGTCGACGTGGAGACCGAGGTACCGCGCCTGGAGTACGACAAGAACGAGATGGGCGAGGTCGGCCGGGCCCTCAACACCCTCCAGCGCGCCGCGGTCGAGGCCGCCGTCAAACAGGCCGAACTGCGGTCCGGGGTCTCCGAGGTCTTCGTCAACCTCGCCCGCCGCAGCCAGGTCCTGCTGCACAAGCAGCTGACCCTGCTCGACACCATGGAGCGCCGCACCGAGGACACCGAGGAACTCGCCGACCTCTTCCGCCTAGACCACCTCACCACCCGCATGCGCCGGCACGCCGAGGGCCTGGTGATCCTCTCGGGCGCCGCCCCTTCCCGGCAGTGGCGCAGGCCCGTGCAGCTCATGGACATCGTGCGCGCCGCGGTCGCCGAGGTCGAGGACTACGAACGCATCGAGGTCCGCCGGCTGCCGCGCCTAGCCGTCACCGGCCCGGCCGTCGCCGACCTCACCCACCTGGTGGCCGAACTCCTGGAGAACGCCACGGTGTTCTCCCCGCCGCACACCGCGGTCCAGGTGTTCGGCGACCGGGTCGCCAACGGCTTCACCCTCGAGATCCACGACCGCGGCCTCGGCATGGCACCCGAGGCTCTCCTGGAGGCCAACCTCCGGCTCGCCGAGACACCGGAATTCGAGCTGTCCGACACCGACCGCCTCGGGCTGTTCGTGGTCAGCCGGCTCGCCCAGCGGCAGAACGTCCGTGTCTCCCTGCAGCCGTCGCCGTACGGGGGGACGACGGCCATCGTCTTCATCCCCGACGCCCTGCTGACCGACGACGTCCCCGACACCAACGGCATCGGCTTCCGGCTCGACCGGCCCCGGCCCCCGAAGGAGGCCGACTCCGCGGAGCCCCGCAGGACCGCCCTCTCCCCGGCCTCGATGCAGCTTCCCGGAGTGCCGGCCTCGGTGCTCGACGGTCCGGTCGAACTGGAGGCCCCCGTCGGCCTGGACGCCCTCGGTGACTTCCCGGCCACCCTGGACGAGGACGACGACGGCGGTGGCCTGTTCCGCCCGCGGCGCTCCCTCACCCGCGCCGAGGACGAGCCGGCGGCGGACACCGTCGACCAGCACCGCAGGCTGCCCGACAGCCCCGGCGAACCCCAAGGGCCCCTCGCCGACGATCCGGCCGGTCGCCGCCTGCCCAAGCTGGTCAGCTCGCACGGCCGCCCGGTCCCGGAACAGCGGCCCCGCCGTGCGGAGACGGACCCCGAGCCCCCGGCCAGGCCCGGCCCCCGCCGGGTGGAGAACGACGGCCCGGCACCGCTGCCCTCGCGCCGCCGCGGCATGACGGCGCAGATCCCCCGCAACGGTGGCACCACCGAGCGCCCCGCGCCGCAGGAACGTCCCGGCCGCGGCGCACAGGAGCCGGCCCAGCCTCCCGCCCTTCCCCAGCGCACGCGACAGGCCACGGCCCGGCCCGGTGTCCCCGGCGGCACGTCCGACCGCGCGGACACCACGTCCGCCCGGTCCGGCGACACCGCGTCCGGCGGGAGGGACGGCAGCGGGTCCGGCGCGGGTGCGCTGCCGCGGCGCGTACGGCAGGCGAACCTGGCCCCGCAACTGCGGCAGGGTCCGGCCCCGCGCACCGAGGACCGAGCCGACCCCGCGGACCGGGACGCCGACGAGGTACGCAGCCGGATGGCCTCGCTCCAGCGCGGCTGGCAGCGCGGCCGCGTAGAGAACGCCGCGGGCGACGACGCCCACAGCGGCGCGGCACCACAACGAACGACAAAGGGGGACGGTCGATGACCGCACCGAAGACGACCGGCCACAGCACGACCACCAACAACGGCGAGCTGAACTGGCTCCTCGACGAACTCGTCGACCGCGTCGCCAGCATCCGCAAGGCCGTCGTCCTCTCCGGCGACGGCCTGCCGACGGGGGTGTCCAAGGACCTGACCCGGGAGGACGGCGAGCATCTGGCCGCCGTGGCCTCCGGGTTCCACAGCCTCGCCAAGGGCGTCGGCCGTCACTTCGAGGCCGGCAGCGTCCGCCAGACCGTCGTCGAACTCGACGACGCCTTCCTGTTCGTCACGGCCGCGGGCGACGGCAGCTGCCTCGCCGTCCTCTCGGACGCCGACTCGGACGTGGGGCTCGTGGCGTACGAGATGACGCTCCTCGTCAAGCGGGTCGGCGTACATCTGGCCACCACCCCACGCACCGATCTGCCCTCGGGCGGGTAGTGGGATGGCATGAGCACAGACGGTCAGGGAAGCAGTCACTGGTTCGACGACGAGGCCGGACCGGTCGTCCGCCCGTACGCCATGACGCGCGGCCGTACCTCCAGTGCGGTCCAGCACCGTCTCGACCTGATCGCGCTGGTCGTCGCCGAGCCGCACGCCGAGGAAGCGGACACGGACCCGTCGTTGTCGCCGGAGCACGTGGACATCGTGGACCTGTGCCGCGAAGCACCGCAGTCGGTCGCCGAACTCGCCGCCGAACTCAATCTGCCCATTGGGGTGGTGCGGGTCCTCGTCGGCGATCTCGTGGACGCGGAGTTCGTCCACGTGAACCGGCCGGTACCTCCTGCCGAGCTGCCGGACGAGAGTATTCTGCGCGACGTGATCAACGGCCTCCGGGCGCTGTGAGCAGCGCGGAAGCGAGGTGAGGACGTGTCCGGTCGGTGGTTCGCGGTGGACCCGGACGGCGCCCTCGTCCACAGGGTCGCCCGCCGCCCGGACGTCCGGTTGCCGGCGCACGGACCGCTGTCGGAGAACCCCCAGTCAAGCATCCAGCAGGAGAAGTGATCGATGATCTTCGGGCGTTCTGAGCGTGGCAAGCCCCCGGTCGAACCCGTCACGCTCAAGATCCTGGTGGCCGGCGGCTTCGGCGTGGGCAAGACCACCCTCGTCGGTGCCGTCAGCGAGATCAAGCCGCTGCGTACCGAGGAGTACCTCACCGAGGCGGGCCGCCCGGTCGACGACACGACCGGCGTGGAGGCCAAACACACCACCACCGTCGCCATGGACTTCGGGCGCATCACCCTGCGCGAGGACCTGGTGCTCTACCTCTTCGGGACGCCCGGTCAGGAGCGGTTCTGGTTCATGTGGGACGAGCTCTCCGAGGGCGCGCTCGGTGCCGTCGTGCTCGCCGACACCCGCCGGCTCGAGGACTGCTTCGCCGCGGTCGACTACTTCGAACGGCGCTCCATACCCTTCCTCATCGCCGTCAACTGCTTCGAGGGATCCGCCCGTTACCCGGAGGAGGACGTCCGCGGCGCTCTGGACCTCGACGACGGCATACCCGTGGTGCTGTGCGACGCCCGCGACCGGAGATCGGTGCGGGACGTCCTGGTCGGCGTCGTGCAGCACGCGATGGACTTCGGGGCCGAACGCCGCCAGGCGATCACCACCTGAGACGCCCGCGCGGTGGCACGGCCCGTACCCCCGCCGACAGGGGTACGGGCCGTGGCTCCCGGGGAGGTACGCGCGCGTACTAGCCTTCGCCGTCCTCCAGCCAGCCGAAGCTCTTCTCCACGGCCTTGCGCCAGTTGTGGTACTCGCGGTCCCGTACCGACGCGTCCATCGCCGGAGTCCACTCGGCGTCCTTCTGCCAGTGCGCCTTGAGCTCGTCGAGGTCGTTCCACACGCCGACGGCGAGCCCCGCGGCGTAGGCCGCGCCCAGACAGGTCGTCTCGGACACCCGGGGCCGGATCACGGGCACGCCCAGCACGTCCGCCTGATGCTGCATGAGCAGGTTGTTCTTGGTCATGCCCCCGTCCACCTTCAGGGTCGTGATCTGTACCCCGGAGTCCTGGAACATGGCGTCCACGACCTCACGCGTCTGCCAGCTCGTCGCCTCGAGCACGGCACGCGCGAGATGCCCCTTCGTGACGTAGCGGGTGAGGCCGGTGACGACACCACGCGCGTCGGAGCGCCAGTACGGCGCGAACAGCCCCGAGAAGGCGGGGACGATGTAGGCGCCGCCGTTGTCGTCGACGCTCGCCGCCAGGCTCTCGATCTCGTCCGCCGTACGGATGATGCCGAGCTGGTCCCGGAACCACTGCACGAGCGCACCCGTGATGGCGATCGAGCCCTCCAGGCAGTAGACCGGCGCCTCACTGCCGATCTTGTAGCCCATCGTCGTCAACAGCCCGCTCTTCGAAGGCACCGGCCGGCTGCCGGTGTTGAGCAGCAGGAAACTGCCCGTCCCGTACGTGTTCTTCGCCGTGCCCACCTCGTAACAGGCCTGGCCGAACACCGCCGCCTGCTGGTCGCCCAGCGCCGAGGCGACCGGCACGCCGCCGAGTTGGCCCACGGCCGTGCCGTACACCTCGGCGGAGGACCTGATCTCCGGCAGCACGGCCTCGGGCACGTCCATCGCGGACAGGATGGAGGCGTCCCACTGGAGGGTCTCCAGGTTCATCAGCATGGTGCGCCCGGCGTTGGTGACGTCGGTGACGTGCCGGCCGCCGTCGACGCCGCCGGTGAGGTTCCAGATCAGCCAGGAGTCGATCGTGCCGAAGGCGATCTCACCGCGTTCGGCGCGTGCCCTGAGGCCCGGCACGTGGTCCAGCAGCCAGGCAGCCTTGGGCCCCGAGAAATAGCTGGCCAACGGCAGCCCGGTCTGCTCGCGGAAACGGTCCTGCCCGTCGGATCCCCCCAGCCGGCCGCACAGTCCCGCGGTGCGGGTGTCCTGCCACACGATCGCGTTGTGCACCGGCTTGCCGGTGGCGCGGTCCCACAGCACGGTCGTCTCGCGCTGGTTGGTGATCCCGAGGGCGCTGATCTGGTCGGCGCGCAGCCCGGCCTTGGCGATCGCCCCGGCGACCACGGCCTGCACCTTGGACCAGATCTCGGTCGCGTCGTGCTCCACCCAGCCGGGCTTGGGAAAGATCTGACGGTGCTCGCGCTGGTCGACGGCGACGATCGCGCCGTTCCGGTCGAAGACGATGCAGCGGCTGGAGGTGGTGCCCTGGTCGATTGCGGCGACGTACTTCTCGGCGTTGTCCGTCATGGCTACCCCTTGGGCCGGTTCGGAAGGCTGCGTGGATGACTGCGACTGCGGCGGCGGTCGGACGGCGCTTCAGAAGGCCGCGTTGTACAGGAGACCCGCGAGCGCTCCGCCGACCAGCGGGCCGACGACCGGGATCCAGGCGTAACCCCAGTCCGAGGTGCCCTTGTTCGGGATGTGCAGGAAGGTGTGCACGATGCGGGGCCCGAGGTCACGTGCCGGGTTGATGGCATAGCCGGTGGGCCCGCCGAGGGAGAGACCGATGCCGACGACGAGCAGGGAGACGATCAGCACCGTGATCCCGGATTCGCCCAGGCCCTCGGTCAGCCCGAAGGCGAGGACCGGCAGGACGAGGGCGATCGTCGCGATGATCTCGGTGATCAGGTTGGCGACCGGATTCCGGATCTCGGGGATGGTGGAGAAGATGCCCAGGGTCGGCGTCGGCTCCTCGCCCGTGCCCTCGTCGATGCCTTCGCCCGTGCCCTCGTCGACGCCCTCAGCGGTGCCTCCGCTCCGCACGTTCGCCTGGAACTGCGCGAGGTACACCAGGTACGCGAGGACGGCGCCGAGCATCGCACCGGCCATCTGCCCCAGCAGATACACCCACACCTTGCCCCACTCGCCCGTGTCGACGGCGATGCCGAGGGTCACGGCCGGATTGAGATGCCCGCCCGACAGCGGCGCGGCGGTGTAGGCGCCCGCCAGCACGCCGAACCCCCAGCCGAAGGCGATCACGATCCACCCCGAGCCCCGAGCCTTGGAGTGCCTGAGGGTGACGGCGGCGCACACTCCCGCGCCGAACAGGATGAGGATCGCGGTACCGATGACCTCGCCGACGAATATGTCTGCGTTGCTCATGGCGGCTCCTGGGCCCGGCCCGGGGCGGATCGCCCCGGTGCTCCGTACAGGGTGCGGTTCCCGTGGCTGCCGAAGCCGAGGCAGGGAGAACCCGCGCCCCGCCCGGCGTCCGTGACGAGCGTGCCGTCGTAGCCGAATCGCCCCCGGGGGAGTGGGCCTTGCATCGGGAGCCCGCGTGGCGCGTGCCTGGACAAGCCGAGAATGTACGGCGATGTCGGCTGACACCGGGAAGTGTTCACCGGCACCCAGGGAGCGTCAAGGAGGCCGACGGCAACGGTTGGAGACGCGGGAGACGGCCCGCGCCACCGACGTGCGGGGCGCCGATCACCGGCCCGGTGCCCCGGAGCGCCCTTCCCGTCCACCTGATGCCGACCCTCTGCGCCGATCCGGACTCCGACCCGATCCGGACTCCGACCCGACCCCGCCCCGCCCCGACCCGGACCCGGACTCCGGCAGGGCGCACGGAAGTTGCCGAGCACCCGGCGGGTCGTCGTCCCGTGACGGCCGCCTCCCGGTTCGGCCGGCCGTGCGGTCGCTGACGTCAGGTCAGCCCGCTCGCGGACTCCGCCCCGGCCGTCCCCGTCCCCGCCCCCGTCCCCGCCCCCGTCCCCGCAGGAGTCATCGGCTGGGAACCGCGCCGGACCTGGTATTCGGCCAGCCCCGCGTGCCCGACCACCCAGCTCGCCCCGCGCAACGACTTCGCAGCCTTCTTCAAGGGCGCCAGCCACGCCGCCGCCTGGCGGTGATCCGTCACGCTGCCCGGCCGGCACAGAACCGTGGCCAGTGACAAGGTCACCGGGCTTCCGCCAGCGGACCACGGCACGTCCAGCACGGTCGAGACCAGCGGCTCCAGGCCTTCCGGATCGGCCAGCACCAGGAAGTCGTCTCCGCCGATGTGGCCCACGCGCGCGTTCCCCGACGCGGTCAACTGCAGTGCCCGCCCCACCGACCGGATGAGCTCGTCACCCGCCGCGAACCCGGCGCCGTCGTTGACCTGTTTGAAGTGGTCGATGTCCAGCCAGCTCAGCGCGAACATGCGCCCCTCGGCGATCCTCCGGTCCACCTCCCCGGTGATCGCGTCCGAACCGGGCAGCCGCGTCAGCGGATTCAGACCGGCCGCCTCCTCGACCCGGCTCTCGGCCAACGCCCGTACGAGGTCCGCGAGCCGGACGACACCCACGCAGCGCCCGTTGCGGTCGACGACGGCGACGTCGTCGGAGGTGCGGTCCCGGTCGCCGACCGCGACCACGTCCAGCACCTCCCACGCCGTCGCGTCGACGCCCACCGTCCGCGGCGGATCACCGAGCTTGGCCGCGGGACGGTCCGCGTACAGGGCATGGCCGTAGCGCCCGGACATCGACAGCAGGAAGCGTGACCGGTGCACCGACCGGACGGGGACCCCCGCGCGGTCCACGAGCAGCACCCCGGACACGTCCGGCGAGCCGGTCAGCAGCGCCCGTACCTGACCGGCGGAGGCGGTCGCGGACAGCAGGGCGGCCGGCCGGACGAACTCCCGTACCGACGGCCCCGACCGGAGCGCCGGCAGGACGGCGGGACCGAGCGGCGGAACGTACACGTCGGCGACCGGCAACCGGCTCGGCGGCGCGAAGAGTGTGCCCTGCGCCAGCTGCGCCCCGGCCGACATCGCGGCCGCGCACTGGAGCTCGGTCTCCACGCCCTCGACGACCAGCAGCGCCCCCAATTCGTCGCACAGTGTCCGCATCGCCCTGACCGCCGAGGGCCGTGCCAGGAGCGAGGCGTCGAGCTTGAGCAGGTCCGGCGCGATGTCGACGAGCAGCCGCAGCGGTGCGTCCCCGTCCCCGACCCCGTCCGCGCTGATGCGGAAGCCCTGGTCCCGGAGTGCCGCCAGGGCCTCCAGAAGAGCGGGCTGCGGGACGTGCGTGTAGGGCGGAACGACATCGAGCGTGACCTCCCAGGGCAAGCGCCCCGCCTCGCGCACGGCGTCGTGCAGCGCGGTGAGTCCGCCGAGATCGGCCAGAGTGCCGGCGAACACGTTCACATGAAGGGGCAGCAGGGTCTCCTTGCGGGCCGCCGCGCGAAACGCCAACACGGCCAGTCGGCAGTCGAGTTCGGGATCCCGGCGAGCCTGCGCCAGGATGTCGCCGGCCTCCGGGCGGGCGAGTATCTCCAGCCCCGCGACCCCTCCGGTGGTCAGGTTGACCACGGGCTGGAAGGCGAAGCGGAGAGTGTCCGTCCAGGAGTGCACGGCAGCATGATTGCGCTGCGGGCGTGCGCCCAGGCGCAGTTCATGAGACGTTCACACAGGATTCCGAGGTGAACACGGAGGGTGAGAGGGGTCGAGCGGGACAGGTGGCAGGGGTCGAGTGGCTCCGGGGGAGGGGCTGAGCGGGACAGGTGACACGGAGGCGTCGGGTCCTCCTCACCGCACCGCGACCACCGCCGAACCATGCCCGAACAGCCCCTGGTTCGCCGTGATGGCCACGCGCGCGTCCGGGATCTGGCGATCGCCGGCCTGCCCCCGCAACTGCCACGTGACCTCGCAGACCTGGGCGATGGCCTGCGCCGGCACCGCCTCGCCGAAGGAGGCGAGTCCACCGCTCGGGTTCACCGGTATACGGCCGCCCGGCGCCGTCACGCCCTCCCGCAGCGACTTGGCGGCCTCGCCCTCGCCGCACAGCCCCAGATCCTCGTACCACTGCAACTCCAGTGCGGTGGACAGGTCGTAGACCTCGGCGAGGGACAGGTCCTCGGGCCCGATGCCGGCCTCTTCGTAGGCGGCGCGGGCGATGGAGGCCCGGAAGGCTTCCCCGCCGGGCTCCACCCCCACCGCGGAGTCGGTCGCGATGTCCGGCAGGTCCAGCACCGTGTTGGGGTACCGGGGCGTCACGGTGGACACCGCCCTGATGCGCACCGGCTCCGCCGCCCCGTGCCGTCGGGCGAACTCCATACTGGACAGCACCAGCGCCGCCCCGCCGTCCGACGTCGCGCAGATGTCCAGCAGTCGCAGCGGATCGGCGACCACCGCGGAGGCGGCGACCTCCTCCGCCGTCACCCGCTTCCGGTAGCGCGCGTTCGGGTTCAGCGCGCCCATGGCGGCGTTCTTCACCTTGACCTGGGCGAAGTCCTCCGGCGTGTCCCCGTGCACGGCCATGCGCCTGCGCGCGTACAGCCCGAAGTACGTCGGATTGGTCGCGCCGAGCACCCGGAACCGCAGCCAGTCGGGGTCGTCCGGCCGGTCCCCGCCCGCAGGCCGGAAGAAGCCCTTGGGGGCGGCGTCGGCCCCCACCACGAGCACCACGTCCGCCAGGCCCGCGAGGATCTGGGCCCGGGCCGTGTTGATCGCCTGAGCGCCCGACGCGCAGGCCGCGTAGACGCTCGCGACGCGGGCGCCCTGCCACCCCAGGGCCCTGGCGAACGTCGCCCCGGCCACATATCCCGGATAGCCGCCACGCACCGTGTCCGCGCCCACGATCGAACCGACGTCCCGCCAGTCCACACCGGCGTCCGCGAGGGCCGCGCGCGCCGCCTTCACGCCGTACTCGACGAAGCCGCGCCCCCACTTGCCCCACGGATGCATCCCGGCGCCGAGCACCGCCACCTCTGCCGTCATCACGCCACCCCCGTCGGCCGCCATCGCCAGGTCGTCCAGGTCGTCTCCGCGTCCTCGTCGAGCACGCCCGGGACGACCTCCATCTCCATGCCCACCGCCAGATCGGCGACGGTGACCCCGGGAACCGCCTGTCCCAGCACCACGATCCGCTCGGACTCCAGCTCCACAGCGATCAACGCGTACGGCTCCCACGGAAGTTCCGGATCGGTCACATAGGGTGACGGAGGGCGGTACCGGCTGTCCGTGTACGACCAGACGCGCCCCCGCCGCGACAGCGGGACCTCCGTCAGATCGCCGCCCCCGCAGCCCGGGTTGCGGCAGTGCGTGTCCTCGCGCGGGAAGAAGACCGACCGGCATGCCGAGCAGCGTGTGCCGAGCAGCCTGAAGTCGTCCCCGTCCCCGACGAACCAGCCCGTGACCACGGGTGTGCGTGTGCGTGACATGGCCCCTCCCGACAGCATGCCTGACGGAACGTCAGAAGTGTGTCACGGGCGTGCTGAAATGGGCAGGGCAGGAGACATGACACGACTCTCCGGCGCAGTACGCGGTGTCGTCGCCGTGCTCGTCGCCCTGCTGACCGTGACCGCCGCCTCCACCACCGCGCGGGCGAACGCCGACCCCGTGGCCCCAGCGGACTTCGTGGCCCTGAGAACCGTTGACCCGACGATCCTTCAGGAGATGCGCTACTTCACCCCGCACAACTTCGTCGGGGAGCGCATCGACGGTTACCGGCAGCCGATCTGCATCCTCACCCGGCCGGCCGCCGAGGCCCTGCACAAGGCCCAGACGAACCTGCTGAGCCAGGGCTACACACTCAAGGTTTACGACTGCTATCGCCCCCAGCGCGCCGTGAACCACTTCGTCCGCTGGGCCGAGGACCTGAACGACGAGCAGCTCAAAGGCGAGTTCTACCCGAACGTCGACAAGACCCGTCTGTTCGAGGACGGCTACATCGCCGCCAAGTCCGGGCACAGCCGCGGTTCGACCATGGACCTGACCATCGTCAGGCTCCCCGCCACCCCGACCAGGCCCTACGTGCCCGGTGAACCCCTCGTGCCGTGCCACGCCCCACAACAGCAGCGCTTCCCCGACAACTCGGTCGACATGGGCACCGGCTTCGACTGCTTCGACACCTTGGCCCACACCCTGGACCCGCGCATCCAGGGGCAGCAGCGCGCCAACCGGACGCTCCTGAAAAGCACTCTGGAAAACCTCGGCTTCGTGAATCTCGCCGAGGAGTGGTGGCACTACACCTTCAAGCCCGAGCCCTACCCCGACACCTACTTCGACTTCCCCGTGTCCGCCAGGTCGCTGGCCCAGAGGTATTGAGCCGCCTCCGTACGACGCCCTCCCCAAGATCGGATACGCTCCGCCGCGTGTCCGAAAATCTGCACTCCACTTCGAACTCCGCGCGCGACTCCCACTGTTCGAGTTGCGGAGCGCCCTACGGGGAGGGCGCCACCGGCTGGCCCCGCACCTGTCCGGTCTGCGCCACCGTGACCTACCGCAACCCGCTGCCGGTCGCCGTCGCGCTCCAGCCCGTGTACGACACGAAGGGCACCGCCCTGGTCGTCATCACCCGAACCATCGCCCCCGCGCGCGGGGGCATCGCCCTGCCCGGCGGTTACATCGACGACCGCGAGGACTGGCGCCAGGCCGTCGTACGCGAACTCATGGAGGAGACCGGCATCGAGGCAGCGCCCCGTGACGTGCGGCTGGCCGACGCCATGAGCTCTCCCGGCGGCCACCTGCTGCTCTTCGGGCTGCTGCCGGAGCGTCCCGCGGACCGTCTCCCGGCGACCGCCCCCACGGACGA
Source organism: Streptomyces sp. NBC_00016 (assembly GCF_045040885.1). Classification (NCBI taxonomy): domain Bacteria; kingdom Bacillati; phylum Actinomycetota; class Actinomycetes; order Kitasatosporales; family Streptomycetaceae; genus Streptomyces; species Streptomyces sp. NBC_00016. The sequence continues at coordinate 8,110,998 of NZ_CP108304.1, forward strand.
GACCGAGGGCTGGCACCTGCTGCGCGGACAGGAGGAACTCGCCTTCCCCCTGCACACACTCGCCGTGCGGGCGTTCTTCGAGGGCCGCTACATCTGAGCTCGGCGCTCGTCGAGCCCGCGTACCCGCACCGGGTGGGACGGCACCCGCACGCCGTCCGCAGCCTCCCGCTCGACGACGACCCGCGGCCCCTCCCAGCGGGCGACGTACCGTTCGACCTCCGGCTCGTCCCAGCCGTCGCCCGCGTCCCGCACGACCACACCGCCACCCGTCCGCCCTCGCACCGGCGCCCACACCTCCAACTCCAGCCGGCCGTCGTCTCCGCGCACCGGTATGACGGCACCCGCGCGCGCGAGCACCGGGACACGCGACAGCGGGGCATCCACGAGCACCTGCCCCGGCCCCTGGTAAGCCCGCTCCGTCGCCGTGTCGTACCAGCGCCCCCGCGGCAACTGCACCGCTCGCCGGTCGCCGCCGGGGCCGAGCACCGGCGCCACCAGGAGGCAGTCACCCAGCAGGAAGGCGTCCTCGCAGTCCCGCAACGCCCGGTTGCCGGGCGCCCCCCACCACACCGGACGGACATAGGGGGCTCCGGTACGCCGGGCCAGATGCGCCAGCGTCACGTAGTACGGCAGCAGCCGCCTACGCTCGACGAGCGCCACACGCGCGTGCTCCAACACCTCGGGACCGAACTCCCACGGCTCCCGCTGCCCCGCCCGCACGCTCGTGTGCGTGCGGAACAGCGGCAGGTACGCGCCCAGCTGGAGCCGGCGCAGATACAGCTCGGGCGACGGACCACCGTCGAAACCGCCCGTGTCCGGGCCTGAATACGGCACTCCGCACAGCCCCAGCCCCAGCACCAACGACAGTGACGCCCGCAACCCCGGCCAGCCCGCGACGGCGACCCCGGACCAGGTGCCGCCGTAGCGCTGCACGCCCGCCCAGCCGGACCGCGAGAAGACGAAGGGACGCTGGTCCGGAACCAGGTCCCGCACCCCCTCGTAGGTCGCCGAGGCCATGCACAGCCCGTACACGTTGTGGGCCTCGCGATGGTCACCCCCGCGACCCTCCAGGGCGTGCCGCGCCGACCGGGGCAACGTCGACTCCCCGAAAGCGGCGAACACCGTCGGTTCGTCCATGTCGTGCCAGAAGCCGGCGAAGCCCTGCGCGATCCGCTCCGCGTGGAGACCTCCCCACCACTGCCGCACGCGTGCGTGCGTGAAGTCCGGGAAAACGGCCTCCCCGGGCGACGCCAACGCCGTGACGAGCCGACCCGACGCGCCCCGCACGAACGCGTCCTCGGCCACCCCACCGTCGTACACGGCGTTGCCCGGCGTGGCCTTGACCGCCGGGCCGACGGCCGACACCAGACGTATCCCGTCCCGACGCAGTTCCTCGGAGAGCACCGCCAGTTTCGGGAAACGCTCCTGGTCGACGGTGAACACCTGGTGCTCGTCGTAGTGGCCGATGCCGAGGTGGACGGCATCGAGCGGCAGACCGTGCTCCTGATGGCCCGCCACGGTCCGGCGCACCTCCTCCTCGCTCCCGAGGCCCCGGCCCGCGAGCTGATGACCCAGCGCCCACGCGGGCGGCAGCGCGGGCGCCCCGGTGAGCGCGACCCAGGCGAGCAGCACGCGCGCGGGGGTGCCCACCACCACCCAGCAGCGCAACGGACCGCCCGCCATCCGCACCTCGCACGCCCCGGACCGGTCGTGCCCCGAGCCCGCCCCCTCCGTGCCCTCCCGCAGCGTGACCGTGCCGTCCCAGGAGGTGTCGTGGAACACCAGATGAGTGCCCGCGTCGGCCACCACCAGCTGCACCGGCATCGCGAGGGGGAGCGGATCGTCCCCCCGCCCGAACGCGTGCCCGGGATCGGTGTTCCACAGCCGGTACGTCCCGTCGCGCAGCCGCGGCCCGGACGCCCGCCCGCCGAGACCGAAGAAGCGCGCGTCCGCCGCCACCTCCGAACGCTGCATCCAGCGCGCCGGGCCACCCTCCTCCGGTTCCCACCACCGGGGCGGCAGCTCCCGCCGCAGCATCACGCCTCCGGGCGTGCACACGTCGATGGCACCGTGCCGTGAGACCACGACCGTCACCCGTTCGGCGATCACGCGCCATCCGCCGTCCTTGTCGGGCTCCAGAACCGCTCGGGGATCCGGCTCAGGACAGCGGCCGGCCAGCGCGTACGACGGCTCGGGCTCGGCACCGTCCCAACCCCAGAACACCGCGCCGCTCACGGCGACGCGGATCCTCAGCTCGGAGCGACTGAACCGGAGCGTCCCACCACCGGGCCCCGGCTCCGCCTCCTGCACCGCACCCGGCACCCGCGCACGCTCGGGACCCCGCACCGGCAGCCCGGCGGCGTCGGCACGGTTCCTGCGCCAGGCCGCCCGCACCGTGCGCAGACCCTGGGCAGCTCCCGCGGAACCGACCGCCTTCATCGAACGCACCAGGTCACGACCGTCCATGCTGTTCACCCTGTCACTGACCGCGTCACGCGCGCGGGTCGTTCAACTGCCGTTCACCCGTGGTGAGGCCACATCTTCACGAGACGGACTGTGGGGAGCCCACCCTGGTGCAGAAGTCGATCACATGGCATCGTCCGTGTCAGCCGCGTCACGCGCACTACCCCAGCTCGTGCGCGGGCAACGCACACGACGCGTACAGCCCGGGAGCCGCCCCATGCCGACCCTGAACCCCGAGCCGCTCTGGCGGCCCGACCCGCAGCGCATCGCCCAGGCCCAGGTCACCAAGTTCCAGGCCTGGGCGGCCGACCAGCACGGAGCCCCGTCCGAAGGCGGATATCCGGCACTGCACCGCTGGTCCGTGGACGAGCTGGAGACGTTCTGGAAAGCCGTCACGGAGTGGTTCGAAGTACGGTTCTCGACGCCCTACGCGCGCGTGCTGGGCGACCGCTCCATGCCCGGCGCCCAGTGGTTCCCCGGTGCGACGCTGAACTACGCCGAGCACGCGCTCCGCGCGGCCGCCACCCGCCCGGCCGAACCGGCCCTGCTGTACGTCGACGAGACGCATGAACCGAGCCCGGTGACCTGGTCCGAGCTGCGCCGCCAGGTCGGTTCACTGGCCGGTGAACTGCGTGCCCTCGGCGTCCGCCCCGGTGACCGGGTCAGCGGCTACCTCCCGAACATCCCGCAGGCCGTGGTGGCGTTCCTCGCGACGGCCGCCGTGGGCGGTGTCTGGACCTCCTGCGCCCCCGACTTCGGCGCCCGCAGCGTCCTCGACCGCTTCCAGCAGGTCGAACCCGTCGTCCTCTTCACGGTCGACGGCTACCGCTACGGCGGCAAGGAGCACGACCGCCGTGACGTCGTCGCCGAACTCCGCGCCGAACTGCCCACCCTGCGCGCCGTCGTCCACATCCCCCTGCTGGGCACGGAACCGCCCCGGGGAGCCCTGGAATGGTCGGCCCTGACGGCCGCGGACGAGGCACCCGTCTTTGAACCGGTTCCCTTCGACCACCCCCTCTGGGTGCTCTACTCCTCCGGTACGACCGGCCTGCCCAAGGCCATCGTCCAGTCGCAGGGCGGCATCCTGATCGAACACCTCAAGCAGCTCGGCCTGCACTGCGACCTGGGCCCCGAGGATCGTTTCTTCTGGTACACCTCGACCGGCTGGATGATGTGGAACTTCCTCGTCTCCGGCCTGCTCACCGGCACGACGATCGTCCTCTACGACGGCAGCCCCGGCTATCCCGACACGGGCGCCCAGTGGCGGATCGCCGAACGCACCGGCGCCACCCTCTACGGCACCTCCGCCGCGTACGTCATGGCCTGCCGCAAGGCGGAAGTGCACCCGGCCCGCGACTTCGACCTCTCCAAGGTCCAGTGCGTCGCCACCACGGGATCCCCGCTCCCGCCCGACGGCTTCCGCTGGCTCCACGACGAGTTCGCGGCGAGCCGGGCCGACCTGTGGATCGCCTCCGTCAGCGGCGGCACGGACGTGTGCTCCTGCTTCGCCGGGGCCGTCCCGACGCTCCCGGTCCACACCGGCGAACTCCAGGCACCCGGCCTCGGCACCGACCTGCAGTCCTGGGACGCGAACGGCCACCCCGTGATCGACGAGGTGGGCGAACTCGTCGTCACCAACCCCATGCCGTCCATGCCGGTCCGGTTCTGGAACGACCCCGACGGCAGCCGCTACCACGACAGCTACTTCGACACCTACCCCGGCGTGTGGCGCCACGGCGACTGGATCACCGTCACCTCACGCGGTTCGGTCGTCATCCACGGCCGCTCCGACTCCACGCTCAACCGCCAGGGCGTACGCATGGGCTCCGCCGACATCTACGAGGTCGTCGAACGACTCCCCGAGATCAAGGAATCCCTGGTCATCGGTATCGAGCAGCCCGCCGGCGGCTACTGGATGCCCCTCTTCGTACACCTCGCCCCGGGAGCCGCACTCGACGAGGCCCTCCTCGGCCGCATCAAACAGGCCATCCGCGAACAGCTCTCGCCGCGCCACGTCCCCGACGAGGTCATCGAGGTACCCGGAGTCCCGCACACCCTCACCGGCAAACGCATCGAGGTCCCGGTCAAACGCCTCCTCCAGGGCACTCCACTGGAAAAGGCGGTCAACCCGGGTTCCATCGACAACCTCGACCTCCTGCACTTCTACGAGGACCTCGCCCGCAAGCGGGCCTGAGCCGCCGGAAGCCTCGGACTCACCCGGTACCACCACGAAGTCCGAGGCCGACCGGCTTTGAGCGCCCCCGCCACTCGCCGTCACCGCCGTGATCGTCACCGGGTCACCCGGCTGCCTCACCTGCACCCACGAAATCTCCATGACCTGCATGTTTCCGTGCCTCGGGGCCTCTGGCCCGATCGGGCGAGGGCCCGTTGTCAGTGCCGTCGATTACTGTGAGTGAGCATTGATCGACTGTGCACACAGGGGGAAACATGGCACACACCGACCACCGGACCATGCGACGCGTCCTGCGCCGTGAGATCGCCGGCACCATCGGCCTGCTCACCGACGAACACGACTTCCGTGCCATGCGGCGCTACCGCACCTTCGCGTTCGACGATCACGCCGTCTACCTCCAACAGGTCGAAGACCTTCTGAAGACACGCGCCATGCAAGGCACCCACACCACCGTGGCCCTCTTCGACCCCCAGGAATACGCCGAGTACTGCACCGGCAGGGGACTCGACCCCGACATCCCCGCTCACCGCACCCGCTTCACGGCCGAGCTCGCGACCACGGGCCCCACCATCGCCTACGAGGGCCAGCCCCTCGCCGATCTCCTGCCCGCCCTCGTCGACGAAGCCGTACGCCAGGCGACCTGGGAGTACGCGGCCACTCTGCTCGCCCGCCTCGGCGCCTGCGCCACCTGCGGCGAGGACATCGGCCGCGCCGCCTTCACCCGCGCATCGGACCTCGTCGGCCGCATCCTCGACACGGCGCCACCCGGCAACCGCCACCTCGTGTGCAGCGTGACCGGCACACCCGAGACCCTGGTCGCCGTCCTGCACGCGGACGAGGAGGCCGAGGGCGCCACCCGACTCGACGAGGCCGAAGCGCTCGAGTTCACCACCGTCCTCGCCCTGGGCCTCGCCACCCAGAGCCCTGGCGGCCTGGTCATGCGCACCACCGCCCCCGACACCTCCGACCGGATCTACGGCTGGCGGCTGCGCGGCGACGGCCTCGAACCCCTGACCGCAGGCGAGGTCTTCGACGCCTACTGCACCGACGTGGAGTCCGGCGACCTCATCTCACCCGAGTCCAACGTGGACTACTGCTTCCCGCCGGAGCTCGGCCCGGAGGAAAAGACACCGGGCCACAGCCACTGACCGCAAGGGAAGAACCAGGACGCTCACACGCAGCAGGGGCGCTCCACCCGAAGGCGGAGCGCCCCTGCTCACCGGCCGATCGCCGACCGGAACCGACTACTCGCCGGAGAGCACGGCCTGCGCCGCGCTGCGCGCTTCCTCGGCGCTGTCCGCCGCACGCGCGGCAGCCGCGGCACGCTCACACTGCGCCAGCGTGTACTTCGCCAGCGCGGTCCGGACGTAAGGAATCGACGCCGCCCCCATGGAAAGAGAGGTGACGCCCAGACCCGTCAGCACACATGCGAGCAGCGGATCGGACGCGGCCTCGCCACAGACACCGCAGCTCTTGCCCTCCGCCCGTGCCGCCTCGGCGGACAGTGCCACGAGGTCCAGCAGCGCGGGCTGCCACGGGTCCTGCAGCCGGGACACCGCACCCACCTGCCGGTCGGCGGCGAAGGTGTACTGCGCGAGGTCGTTCGTACCCAGCGACAGGAACTCGACCTCCTGCAGGATCGAACGAGCCCGCAGAGCGGCCGACGGGATCTCCACCATCGCGCCGAACTTCGCCCGCAGCCCCGCCTCACGACAGGCGTCCGCGAACGCCTTCGCGTCGGCACGGTCCGCCACCATCGGCGCCATGACCTCGAGGTAGACAGGCAGCCCCTCGGCGGCCTTCGCCAACGCGGTCAGCTGGGTCCGCAGGACGTCGGGGTGGTCCAGCAGGGTCCGAAGCCCGCGCACGCCCAGAGCCGGGTTGGGCTCGTCGGCCGGAGTGAGGAAGTCCAGCGGCTTGTCGGCGCCCGCATCCAGTACCCGCACGACGACTCGTCCCTCGGGGAACGCCTCGAGCACCTGTCGGTAGGCCTGGACCTGCTTCTCCTCGGACGGCGCGCTCTTGCTGTCGTCGAGGAAGAGGAACTCGGTACGGAAGAGCCCCACTCCCTCAGCGCCGGCCTCCACGGCAGCCGGCACGTCGGCAGGGCCTCCGACGTTCGCCAGCAGCGGCACCTTGTGACCGTCGGCGGTGGCACCCGGGCCGGTCGAGGCGGACAGTGCCGCCCTGCGCTCGGCGGCCGCGGCCTCGAGCTGGGCCTTCTTCTCGTCGCTGGGGTTCACGAAGACGTCGCCGGTGCTGCCGTCCACGGCGATCACCGTTCCCTCGGCGATTTCACCGGCACCCGGCAGAGCCACCACGGCAGGCACACCGAGTGCCCGCGCCAGGATGGCGCTGTGACTCGTCGGCCCGCCTTCCTCGGTGACGAAACCGAGCACGAGAGTCGGGTCCAGCAGCGCGGTGTCGGCGGGCGCCAGGTCCCGGGCCACCAGCACGTAGGGCTCGTCACTGTCCGGGACACCGGGCATCGGGACGCCCAGCAGACGGGCGACGATACGATTCCGCACATCGTCGAGGTCGGCCACACGACCGGCGAGGTACTCGCCGGCTCCCGCCAGCAGCTCCCGGTAGGCGGCGAACGCGTCGTACACGGCACGCTCGGCCGTGCTTCCGACGGCGATACGCCGGTCCACGTCGACCATCAGCTCGGGATCCTGCGCCATCATGGCCTGCGCCTCGAGCACCGCCTGGGCTTCGCCCCCCGCCAGATTGCCGCGCGCCATCAGATCGGCTGCCACAGCCTCCACGGCCTTGCGGGCGCGCCCCTGTTCGCGCTCCGCATCCTCCGCCGGGATCTGCTTGGCGGGCGGTTCGAGCACCGCCGTTCCCATGTGCCGAACCTCGCCGATCGCCACACCGTGACTCACGCCGACGCCTCGCAGCGTTGTCTCCATCTCACCCGTCTCCGATAGTGCGGCGGGTCCCGCCGCCGCGGTGGTTGTCCTGTGCCGTCGGTATGACGGCGTCAGTACTACTGCCAGGAAAAGAGAGCGTCGCCGGCTTTGACATCGCCGTCTTCACGGAGTTCGCCGAGCGCGTCGGCCGTGGCCTCCAGCGCGACGACCGGGCACACCGGGGACTTGCCGGCCTCCTCGACCGCGGCCGGGTTCCATCGCACGATGCTCTGCCCGCGCGTCACGGTGTCGCCCTTGTTCACCAGGAGCTCGAAGCCCTCGCCGTTGAGCTGCACGGTGTCGATGCCGAGATGGGTGAGTACCCCATGTCCCTCGGAGTCGACGACGACGAAGGCGTGCGGGTGGAGGGAGACGATGACTCCGTCCACGGGTGCGACGGCCTCGGAAGGCTCACGCACCGGGTCGATCGCCGTGCCCGGGCCGACCATGGCCCCGGAGAAGACCGGGTCCGGCACGGCCGCCAGCCCGATGGCGCGTCCTACTAGAGGGGACGTCACGGTGGTCATGGGAAGCCTCCCAGGGGTGGAGATGTATATGGGCCGTCACTGCTTGTCCAGGTCGGCGCACTGTGCAGCAGGGTATGTCATATGAAGTACCGGTTCCGCACGAGAGCACCCGATCCGTGGTCTAGACCACTAGCGTAGTCGATTTGCAGCGTCTCCGCGGCCCCGTGTACAGTCGTACTCCTGCTTGAGGGTGAGTGACGCGATCAAGCGCGCTTATCGAGCAGCACCCAACTTGTCAGATCCTATCTCTGGATCATCTTCCGCATGTCTGCGGAACGGTGGTCAGGGGGCCGGAAAAACCCTGATAGAGTCGGAAACGCAAGGCCGAAGGGAAGCGCCCGGAGGAAAGCCTGAGAGAGTCTCTCGGGTGAGTACAAAGGAAGCGTCCGTTCCTTGAGAACTCAACAGCGTGCCAAAAATCAACGCCAGATATGTTGATACCCCGTCCCCGGCAGTGATAGCCGAGGATGAGGTTCCTTTGAAACAAAACACAGCGAGGACGCTGTGAACGGCCGGGCTTATTCCGCCTGGCTGTTCCGCTCTCGTGGTGTCGACCGGATAACCGGTAAACATTCACGGAGAGTTTGATCCTGGCTCAGGACGAACGCTGGCGGCGTGCTTAACACATGCAAGTCGAACGATGAACCACTTCGGTGGGGATTAGTGGCGAACGGGTGAGTAACACGTGGGCAATCTGCCCTTCACTCTGGGACAAGCCCTGGAAACGGGGTCTAATACCGGATAATACTTCCACTCGCATGGGTGGAGGTTAAAAGCTCCGGCGGTGAAGGATGAGCCCGCGGCCTATCAGCTTGTTGGTGAGGTAATGGCTCACCAAGGCGACGACGGGTAGCCGGCCTGAGAGGGCGACCGGCCACACTGGGACTGAGACACGGCCCAGACTCCTACGGGAGGCAGCAGTGGGGAATATTGCACAATGGGCGAAAGCCTGATGCAGCGACGCCGCGTGAGGGATGACGGCCTTCGGGTTGTAAACCTCTTTCAGCAGGGAAGAAGCGAAAGTGACGGTACCTGCAGAAGAAGCGCCGGCTAACTACGTGCCAGCAGCCGCGGTAATACGTAGGGCGCAAGCGTTGTCCGGAATTATTGGGCGTAAAGAGCTCGTAGGCGGTCTGTCACGTCGGATGTGAAAGCCCGGGGCTTAACCCCGGGTCTGCATTCGATACGGGCAGACTAGAGTGTGGTAGGGGAGATCGGAATTCCTGGTGTAGCGGTGAAATGCGCAGATATCAGGAGGAACACCGGTGGCGAAGGCGGATCTCTGGGCCATTACTGACGCTGAGGAGCGAAAGCGTGGGGAGCGAACAGGATTAGATACCCTGGTAGTCCACGCCGTAAACGGTGGGAACTAGGTGTTGGCGACATTCCACGTCGTCGGTGCCGCAGCTAACGCATTAAGTTCCCCGCCTGGGGAGTACGGCCGCAAGGCTAAAACTCAAAGGAATTGACGGGGGCCCGCACAAGCAGCGGAGCATGTGGCTTAATTCGACGCAACGCGAAGAACCTTACCAAGGCTTGACATACACCGGAAACGTCTGGAGACAGGCGCCCCCTTGTGGTCGGTGTACAGGTGGTGCATGGCTGTCGTCAGCTCGTGTCGTGAGATGTTGGGTTAAGTCCCGCAACGAGCGCAACCCTTGTTCTGTGTTGCCAGCATGCCCTTCGGGGTGATGGGGACTCACAGGAGACTGCCGGGGTCAACTCGGAGGAAGGTGGGGACGACGTCAAGTCATCATGCCCCTTATGTCTTGGGCTGCACACGTGCTACAATGGCCGGTACAAAGAGCTGCGAAACCGTGAGGTGGAGCGAATCTCAAAAAGCCGGTCTCAGTTCGGATTGGGGTCTGCAACTCGACCCCATGAAGTCGGAGTTGCTAGTAATCGCAGATCAGCATTGCTGCGGTGAATACGTTCCCGGGCCTTGTACACACCGCCCGTCACGTCACGAAAGTCGGTAACACCCGAAGCCGGTGGCCCAACCCCTTGTGGGAGGGAGCTGTCGAAGGTGGGACTGGCGATTGGGACGAAGTCGTAACAAGGTAGCCGTACCGGAAGGTGCGGCTGGATCACCTCCTTTCTAAGGAGCACTTCTTACCGATCCCTTCGGGGTGAGGTCAGAGGCCAGTACATCGGCGTACGTCCGATGCTGGTTGCTCATGGGTGGAACGTTGATTATTCGGTCCGGTTCACGGGTCGGAGGCTGCAAGTACTGTCCGTAAGGGCGTGGAAAGCATCATCTCCGGACGCGACCGGGTCGGGCACGCTGTTGGGTATCTGAGGGTGCGAGCGTTTGCTCGTCCTTCTGATGCCGGCCCCAGTGCACTCGAAACCGTTAAGGGTTCGGGGTGATGGGTGGCTGGTCGTTGTTTGAGAACTGCACAGTGGACGCGAGCATCTGTGGCCAAGTTTTTAAGGGCGCACGGTGGATGCCTTGGCACCAGGAACCGATGAAGGACGTGGGAGGCCACGATAGTCCCCGGGGAGTCGTCAACCAGGCTTTGATCCGGGGGTTTCCGAATGGGGAAACCCGGCAGTCGTCATGGGCTGTCACCCGCTGCTGAACACATAGGCAGTGTGGAGGGAACGCGGGGAAGTGAAACATCTCAGTACCCGCAGGAAGAGAAAACAACCGTGATTCCGGGAGTAGTGGCGAGCGAAACCGGATGAGGCCAAACCGTATACGTGTGAGACCCGGCAGGGGTTGCGTGTACGGGGTTGTGGGATCTCTCTTTCACAGTCTGCCGGCTGTGAGACGAGTCAGAAACCGTTGATGTAGGCGAAGGACATGCGAAAGGTCCGGCGTAGAGGGTAAGACCCCCGTAGTCGAAACGTCAACGGCTCGTTTGAGAGACACCCAAGTAGCACGGGGCCCGAGAAATCCCGTGTGAATCTGGCGGGACCACCCGCTAAGCCTAAATATTCCCTGGTGACCGATAGCGGATAGTACCGTGAGGGAATGGTGAAAAGTACCGCGGGAGCGGAGTGAAATAGTACCTGAAACCGTGTGCCTACAAGCCGTGGGAGCGTCGCGCATTGAGTTTACTCGATGCGTCGTGACTGCGTGCCTTTTGAAGAATGAGCCTGCGAGTTTGCGGTGTGTTGCGAGGTTAACCCGAGTGGGGAAGCCGTAGCGAAAGCGAGTCCGAATAGGGCGTTTCAGTAGCACGCTCAAGACCCGAAGCGGAGTGATCTAGCCATGGGCAGGTTGAAGCGGAGGTAAGACTTCGTGGAGGACCGAACCCACCAGGGTTGAAAACCTGGGGGATGACCTGTGGTTAGGGGTGAAAGGCCAATCAAACTCCGTGATAGCTGGTTCTCCCCGAAATGCATTTAGGTGCAGCGTCGTGTGTTTCTTGCCGGAGGTAGAGCACTGGATAGGCGATGGGCCCTACCGGGTTACTGACCTTAGCCAAACTCCGAATGCCGGTAAGTGAGAGCGCGGCAGTGAGACTGTGGGGGATAAGCTCCATGGTCGAGAGGGAAACAGCCCAGAGCATCGACTAAGGCCCCTAAGCGTACGCTAAGTGGGAAAGGATGTGGAGTCGCACAGACAACCAGGAGGTTGGCTTAGAAGCAGCCACCCTTGAAAGAGTGCGTAATAGCTCACTGGTCTAGTGATTCCGCGCCGACAATGTAGCGGGGCTCAAGCGTACCGCCGAAGTCGTGTCATTCATACAATAGGGCCAACGCCTGTATGGATGGGTAGGGGAGCGTCGTGTGCCGGGTGAAGCAGCCGCGGAAGCGAGTTGTGGACGGTTCACGAGTGAGAATGCAGGCATGAGTAGCGATACACACGTGAGAAACGTGTGCGCCGATTGACTAAGGGTTCCTGGGTCAAGCTGATCTGCCCAGGGTAAGTCGGGACCTAAGGCGAGGCCGACAGGCGTAGTCGATGGATAACCGGTTGATATTCCGGTACCCGCTGTGAAGCGTCAAACATTGAACCAGGCGATGCTAAGTCCGTGAAGCCGTTCCGGACCCTTCGGGGAAAGGAAAGTGGTGGAGCCGACGAACCAGACTTGCAGTAGGTGAGTGATGGGGTGACGCAGGAAGGTAGTCCATCCCGGGCGGTGGTTGTCCCGGGGTAAGGGTGTAGGACGAACGGTAGGCAAATCCGCCGTTCACATAGTCTGAGACCTGATGCCGAGCCGATTGTGGCGAAGTGGATGATCCTATGCTGTCGAGAAAAGCCTCTAGCGAGTTTCATGGCGGCCCGTACCCTAAACCGACTCAGGTGGTCAGGTAGAGAATACCGAGGCGTTCGGGTGAACTATGGTTAAGGAACTCGGCAAAATGCCCCCGTAACTTCGGGAGAAGGGGGCCACGTCTGGTGAGAGCACTTGCTGCTCGAGCTGGGGGTGGCCGCAGAGACCAGCGAGAAGCGACTGTTTACTAAAAACACAGGTCCGTGCGAAGCCGTAAGGCGATGTATACGGACTGACGCCTGCCCGGTGCTGGAACGTTAAGGGGACCGGTTAGTCACTCTTCGGGGTGGCGAAGCTGAGAACTTAAGCGCCAGTAAACGGCGGTGGTAACTATAACCATCCTAAGGTAGCGAAATTCCTTGTCGGGTAAGTTCCGACCTGCACGAATGGCGTAACGACTTCTCGACTGTCTCAACCATAGGCCCGGTGAAATTGCACTACGAGTAAAGATGCTCGTTTCGCGCAGCAGGACGGAAAGACCCCGGGACCTTTACTACAGTTTGATATTGGTGTTCGGTTCGGCTTGTGTAGGATAGGTGGGAGACTTTGAAACGTGGACGCCAGTTCACGGTGAGTCGCCGTTGAAATACCACTCTGGTCGTGCTGGATGTCTAACCTGGGTCCGTGATCCGGATCAGGGACAGTGTCTGATGGGTAGTTTAACTGGGGCGGTTGCCTCCTAAAGAGTAACGGAGGCGCCCAAAGGTTCCCTCAGCCTGGTTGGCAATCAGGTGTTGAGTGTAAGTGCACAAGGGAGCTTGACTGTGAGACCGACGGGTCGAGCAGGGACGAAAGTCGGGACTAGTGATCCGGCGGTGGCTTGTGGAAGCGCCGTCGCTCAACGGATAAAAGGTACCCCGGGGATAACAGGCTGATCTTCCCCAAGAGTCCATATCGACGGGATGGTTTGGCACCTCGATGTCGGCTCGTCGCATCCTGGGGCTGGAGTCGGTCCCAAGGGTTGGGCTGTTCGCCCATTAAAGCGGTACGCGAGCTGGGTTTAGAACGTCGTGAGACAGTTCGGTCCCTATCCGCTGCGCGCGCAGGAATATTGAGAAGGGCTGTCCCTAGTACGAGAGGACCGGGACGGACGAACCTCTGGTGTGCCAGTTGTTCTGCCAAGGGCATGGCTGGTTGGCTACGTTCGGGAGGGATAACCGCTGAAAGCATCTAAGCGGGAAGCCTGCTTCGAGATGAGTATTCCCACCCCCTTGAGGGGTTAAGGCTCCCAGTAGACGACTGGGTTGATAGGCCGGATGTGGAAGCCCAGTAATGGGTGAAGCTGACTGGTACTAATAGGCCGAGGGCTTGTCCTCAGTTGCTCGCGTCCACTGTGTTGGTTCTGAAACCACGAACGGCCCCATGCCATGGTCACGGCATGGTGCGGCTGGACAGTTTCATAGTGTTTCGGTGGTCATAGCGTGAGGGAAACGCCCGGTTACATTCCGAACCCGGAAGCTAAGCCTTACAGCGCCGATGGTACTGCAGGGGGGACCCTGTGGGAGAGTAGGACACCGCCGAACTCCTTTTAGAGCTCTGGCTCTTGGGCATACAGCCCGAGGGCCAGAGCTTTTTTGCGTTGGGGTAAGGTCAGGGGGAATCGTTGGCTCATTTCCTACTGGAGGCCCCCGGGTGGAGGTCCAGGAGACCCGTGTCCAGACAGACCGGGTCCTCACCATCCCGAACATCCTCAGCATGGCGCGTCTGGTCGGCGTACCCGTGTTCCTGTGGCTGATCCTCCGGCCCGAGTTCGGAGGCCCGCAGAGCGACGGCTGGGCTCTCCTCGTGCTGGCTTTCAGCGGGATCACCGACTATCTGGACGGCAAGCTCGCTCGGCGCTGGAACCAGATCAGCAGCCTCGGCCGGCTCCTCGACCCTGCTGCGGACCGGCTCTACATTCTCTCAACTCTGGTCGGTCTCACCTGGCGGGAGATTCTGCCTGTCTGGTTGACCGCTGTACTTCTGGCCCGGGAGCTGCTTCTGCTGGTGATGGTCGGCATCCTCAGGCGGCACGGCTATCCGCCGCCGCAGGTGAACTTCCTGGGGAAGGCGGCCACCTTCAACCTGATGTACGCCTTCCCGCTGCTTCTGCTCAGTGACGGAAGTGGCTGGCTGGCGTCACTCGCTGCCATTTTCGGATGGGCGTTCGCCGTTTGGGGTACAACGCTCTATTGGTGGGCAGGAGTCCTCTACGTGGTACAGGTCCGCCGCCTGGTTCGTGCGGACGCCGTGGCCGACTGACCTCGCCGATTGGCAGCTGCGCAGTGGCTCGATGGCCCGCGGACGAAAAGTGCGGGACAATCTGGACGGGTGAAGTCGGCTAGACAGTCGTCTCTATAGGAGGACGCTTCCGACATGAAGGCCGTCGTGATGGCCGGAGGCGAAGGCACACGCCTTCGCCCTATGACCTCGAGCATGCCCAAGCCGCTCCTGCCGGTGGCCAACCGGCCGATCATGGAGCATGTCCTGAGGCTGCTCAAAAGGCATGGGCTCAACGAGACCGTCGTAACTGTTCAGTTCCTGGCGTCGCTGGTCAAGAACTACTTCGGTGACGGCGAAGAGCTCGGAATGGAGCTCAGCTATGCCAACGAGGAGAAGCCACTCGGTACCGCCGGAAGCGTCAAGAACGCAGAGGAGGCGCTGAAGGACGACGCCTTCGTCGTCATCTCCGGCGATGCCCTCACTGACTTCGACCTCACCGAGTTGATCGCCTTCCACAAGGAAAAGGGCGCACTGGTCACGGTCTGTCTGACGCGTGTGCCCAATCCGCTGGAATTCGGTATCACCATCGTCGACGAAGAGGGCAAGGTCGAGCGTTTCCTCGAGAAGCCGACCTGGGGCCAGGTTTTCTCGGACACGGTGAACACGGGCATCTACGTCATGGAGCCGGAGGTTTTCGACTACGTCGAGGCCGACGTGCCCGTCGACTGGTCCGGGGACGTCTTCCCGCAGCTGATGAAGGAGGGCAAGCCGGTCTACGGCTTCATCGCCGAGGGCTACTGGGAAGATGTGGGCACGCACGAGAGCTACGTGAAGGCCCAGGCCGACGTGCTCGAAGGCAAGGTCGACGTCGAGATCGACGGGTTCGAGATCTCGCCCGGCGTGTGGGTGGCCGAAGGTGCCGAGGTGCATCCCGATGCCGTCCTTCGCGGCCCCCTCTACATCGGGGACTACGCGAAGGTCGAGGCCGGCGCCGAAATCCGCGAACACTCCGTCATCGGATCCAACGTCGTCGTGAAGAGCGGGGCCTTCCTGCACAAGGCCGTGGTGCACGACAACGTGTACGTCGGTGAGCACAGCAATCTCCGCGGCTGTGTCGTCGGGAAGAACACCGACATCATGCGGGCGGCCCGGATCGAGGACGGCGCTGTCATCGGTGACGAATGCCTGATCGGTGAAGAATCGATCGTGCAGGGCAATGTGCGGGTCTATCCCTTCAAGACCATCGAAGCCGGCGCGTTCGTCAACACGTCGGTGATCTGGGAGTCCCGTGGGCAGGCGCACCTGTTCGGTGCCCGTGGGGTGTCCGGGATCCTGAACGTCGAGATCACGCCCGAACTGGCCGTGCGTCTCGCGGGGGCCTACGCCACGACGCTCAAGAAGGGGTCCACGGTCACCACGGCCCGGGACCACTCGCGTGGTGCCCGTGCGCTGAAGCGGGCGGTCATCTCCGCGCTTCAGGCCAGTGCCATCGACGTACGGGACCTGGAGAACGTCCCGCTGCCCGTGGCGCGGCAGCAGACGGCGCGGGGGAGTGCCGGCGGGATCATGATCCGGACCTCGCCCGGGGTGCCGGACTCCGTCGACATCATGTTCTTCGACGGACAGGGCGCGGATCTGTCTCAGGGCAGTCAGCGCAAGCTGGACCGGGTGTTCGCGCGGCAGGAGTACCGGCGGGCGTTCCCGGGAGAGATCGGCGACCTGCATTTCCCGGCCAGCGTCTTCGACTCGTACACCGGGTCGTTGCTGCGGAACGTGGATACGACAGGGATTGCCGAGTCCGGGCTCAAGGTCGTGGTGGACGCCTCGAACGGCAGCGCCGGGCTGGTGTTGCCGAGTCTCCTGGGGAAGCTCGGCGTGGACTCGCTGACCGTCAATCCCGGTCTGAACGAGGCCAGGCCCACGGAGACGGGCGACCAGCGGCGCTCCGGGCTCGTCCGGCTCGGAGAGATCGTGGCTTCGTCGCGGGCCGCGTTCGGTGTGCGGTTCGACCCTGTGGGTGAGCGGCTCTCCCTCGTCGACGAGAAGGGCCGGATCATCGAGGACGACCGGGCGCTGCTCGTGCTGCTGGACCTGGTGGCCGCCGAGCGGCGCAGCGGGCGGGTCGCCCTGCCGGTGACCACGACGCGGATCGCCGAGCAGGTGGCGGCGTATCACGGGACGCAGGTCGAGTGGACGACGACCTCGCCGGACGACCTCACCCGGGTCGGGCGGGACGAGACGGCCATCTTCGGCGGGGACGGCAAGGGCGGCTTCATCGTCCCGGAGTTCAGCAGCGTCTTCGACGGTACGGCGGCCTTCGTGCGGTTGATCGGGCTGGTGGCGCGGACGCAGCTCACGCTCAGCCAGATCGACGCGCGGATTCCGCGGGCGCACGTCCTGAAGCGGGATCTGGCGACCCCGTGGGCGGTCAAGGGCCTCGTGATGCGGCGGGTCGTGGAGGTGGCCGGAGACCGCTTCGTGGACACCACCGACGGTGTCCGGGTGGTGGAGACGGACGGGCGCTGGGTGATGGTGCTGCCGGACCCGGCCGAGGCCGTCACCCACCTGTGGGCGGAGGGGCCGGACGACGCGTCGGCGCAGGCCCTGCTCGACGAGTGGTCGGCGGTCGTGGACAGCGCGGGCCGCTGATCCACGCGCACGCGCGCGTGCCGGACAAGTGTCCCCAAGGGGGCCTGTCCGGCACGCCGGTGGGGCCATTCGGAGGTACTGGGCGCGACGTGCGACGATGTGCGGCATGCCGCAGCAGCCCCCCGTTCGGAGCACACCCGCGCGTGTGCCGCGCCCGGACGCGTCCATGTCGCTGCTCACCAACGTCATGGACCACAGCCTCGACGACGGTTATGCCGAGGCCGCCGCCCGTAAGCAGGCCGAGGGCGTCGGTGGGCTGCCCAGGACGGTTCGCGCGAAGCTGGGTCTCGCCGTGGGCCTGGTGCTCGCGGCTCTCGTCGTCACCGTCGGTGCGGCGCAGGCGCGGGTCGCGGCGCCGGTCGTCGCGAAGGAACGCGAGGAGCTCATCGACCGTATCGATCGTGAGACCGATGCGGCCGACGAGCTCGAAAGCGCCGTCGACAAGCTGCGAGACGATGTGAGCGGTCGGCAGCAGGAGGCGCTCAAGCAGAGCGGCGGCAGTGACCAGGCGGATCTGGTGGGCATCCTGTCGGGCGCCGTCGAGGTGCACGGGCCGGGCGTCAAGCTGGTCGTGGACGACGCCAAGGAAGCCACCACGGGCGGCGACGGCAACCCGCGTGAGACCTCCGGCTTCTCCGACACCGGGCGGGTCCGGGACCGTGACATGCAGCGCGTGGTCAACGGACTGTGGGCGTCGGGTGCCGAGGCCGTCTCCATCAACGGACAACGGCTGACCGCGCTCTCGGCGATCAGGGCCGCGGGTGAAGCGATACTGGTCGACAACAAACCGCTGGTCCCGCCGTACACGGTGCTGGCGGTGGGGGACGGGAAGAGCCTCAGCACCAGGTTCCAGAACAGTGCCGACGGGCTGTATCTGAACGCCTTGCAGGAGAACTACGGCATCCGGACGGCCATCTCCGTGGCGGACGACCTCCGGCTGCCCGCCGCACCGAGTGTGATCGTACGTACAGCGCAGCCGAGAACTGAGAAGGGCACATCGTGATCGCCGTACTGGGCCTCGTCGTGGGAGTCGTGGCCGGCCTGTTGGTCCAGCCCGAGGTTCCGGCGGCCGTCGTGCCTTATCTGCCGATCGCCGTGGTGGCGGCGCTGGACGCCGTGTTCGGCGGGCTTCGGGCCATGCTCGACGGCATCTTCGACGACAAGGTGTTCGTGGTGTCCTTCCTGTCGAACGTGGTGGTGGCCGCGCTGATCGTCTTCCTGGGGGACGAGTTGGGCGTCGGATCGCAGCTGTCCACCGGGGTCGTGGTCGTCCTCGGTATCCGGATCTTCTCCAACGCCGCGGCGATCCGTCGGCACGTCTTCCGGGCGTGAGGTCGATGAGCAACCAGGACGAGACGCCCGAGTACAGGCTCCGCAAGGAGTTGCCCGACGAGGTCCCGGTGACTGCGTCCGCGGACGGAGTGGCCGAGCAGCCGGCCGAGCCCGCGCTGACCGGTCGGCAGCGGCTGGTGCAGGGACTCTGGCCGCCGCGGGTGTCCAGGGCCCAACTCATCGTCGCCCTGCTGCTGTTCGGCCTGGGCTTCGGCCTGGCCGTGCAGGTCGCCTCCAACAGCGACAGCGGAAACGCGCTGCGCGGTGCGCGTCAGGAAGATCTCGTACGCATCCTCGATGAACTCGATGACCGCAGTCAGCGTCTTGAGGACGAGAAGCAAGGTCTCGAGAAGCAGCAGCAGGAGCTGGAGAACAGCTCCGACCAGGCCGAGGAGGCCCGGAAGCAGACGGTCGAGAAGGAGAAGCAACTCGGCATTCTGGCGGGCACGGTCGCTGCGCAGGGGCCGGGCATCACGATGACCATCGAGGACACGAAGGGGACGGTCCAGGCGGACATGTTGCTCGACGCGATCCAGGAGCTGCGCGCGGCCGGGGCCGAGGCGATCCAGGTGAACGGAGTGCGGGTCGTCGCCGGCACCTTTCTGGAGGATTCGGGCAAGAGCGTGAGCGTCGACGGGAACAAGATCAACACGCCCTTTCGTTTCAAGGTCATCGGCAACCCGCAGGACCTCGAGCCGGCGCTGAACATCCCTGGAGGCGTGGTGCAGACTCTTGAGAAGGAGCAGGCCACCGTGACTGTCGAGCGGTCGGACAAGATCGTCGTGGACGCCTTGCGAGCGGCGAAGCAGCCTGACTACGCTCGGTCGTCGGGCCAGTGAACCGGGGGTGCATGGCGGCCGTCCGGCAGGGGCATGAGGTTGCGGGGGGTCGACGCACCGATCGGGTGGTGCGTGGTGGAAACTGTCTGGTGGGCACGGACGTTGTGAAGGTGTCCGGGTCGACCGGTGTATTCAGTCAGGGTTCGTCCTGCCCCACGGGCGGGTCTGTTTCGGTCAAGGGGAATCGCCCGTGAAGTTGTTTGCGAAGTTGTTCGGCAAGAGCGCGCGAGAGGGTAGCGACAACGCGACCGCTCGCCATCGCGCACAGCCTGACGCAGAGGGTCAGCGGCCGCTTTTCAGGGACCAGGTGGCTGGTCAGGGCGGCGACGTTTCCGGCGGCCAGGGCGCGGCGTCTGTTGACCCTGCGCAGTCCGGCGGCATAGGTTTCGGCCAACCGTCAACCTCAAGTACGGGTGGAGGGTTTTCCCCTATGTCGGCCCTGGTGTGTACGAGGTGCGGTAACCGCAACGCGGAGAACAGCCGCTTCTGCTCCAACTGCGGCGCGCCGCTGCGCCCCGGGCTGACGCCCGAGCGTGCGTCGGAGACGACCTCCACCATCTCCATCTCCGGTCTCGAGGCCTACGACGCCGAGGTCACCGGTCAGACGCAGTTGCCCGCGCTCTCGCCCGAGGCGCAGGCCGCGGTCGACGCGCTGCCGCTGGGTTCCGCCCTGCTGGTCGTGCGGCGCGGCCCGAACTCGGGCAGCCGTTTCCTTCTGGACGGCGACCTGACGACGGCCGGGCGTCACCCGCAGAGCGACATCTTCCTGGACGACGTGACGGTCTCGCGTCGCCACGTGGAGTTCCGGCGCAACCCGGACGGCACGTTCAAGGTCGCGGACGTCGGCAGTCTGAACGGCACGTACGTCAACCGGGAGCGGATCGACGAGGTCCCTCTGTCGAACGGTGACGAGGTGCAGATCGGCAAGTACCGGCTGGTCTTCTACGCGAGCCAGCGGGGCTACTGACCGGCCCCCGGGCACCGTCCGGGGGGACTCCCCAGGGAAGGTCCATGCTTCAAACACCGAGGGGCGGTGCCGGACACGGCACCGCCGCCGCGGACGGTGGTCCGATGAGCATCGGCACCGTGCTGAACGCGCTGCGCGACGAGTTTCCCGAAGTCACCATCTCCAAGATCCGTTTTCTGGAGTCGGAAGGGCTGATCGAGCCGCAACGGACCCCTTCGGGGTACCGGAAGTTCAGTGTGCAGGACGTCGAGCGCCTCGGCCACGTCCTGAGGATGCAGCGGGACCACTATCTGCCGCTCAAGGTCATCCGTGAGCACCTGGACGCCGTGGAGCGCGGTGAGGCCGCGCCGCTGCCGACCGTGGGCCGGCAGCGGGACGGCGAGGTCGTTCTGGAGGCGTCGGAGGGGCCGACCGTCGCCAGGATCGGCCGGTCCGAGCTGCTGGCGACCGCGGGGATCGGTGAGCGGGAGCTCGAGGAGTGGGAGTCGTACGGTCTCGTCGCGCCGTTGGAGGACGGGGTCTACGACGCCGAGGCGGCCACGGTGGCAGCGCTCGTCGCCGAGCTGGGCAGATTCGGGATCGAGCCCCGGCATCTGCGGGTGATGAAGGCCGCGGCCGACCGTGAGGCCGGGCTCGTGGACCAGGTGGTGGCCCCGCTCAAGCGCCACCGCAATCCGCAGACCAGGGCCCACGCGCAGGCCCGTACGAAGGAAATCGCGGGGCTCACGGTGCGGCTGCACGCGGCGTTGGTGCAGACGGCACTCGGGGTGCGACTGCCCTGAGCGGGCGGTTTCGCCCTGGGCGGATCGGTCACCCGTTCCCGGCCCGACTACCCAAACGTCCCGGGCACGGCCTAGGGTTGCTGTGTGAACGAGCTCGATGTCGTAGGTGTCCGGGTCGAGATGCCCTCCAACCAACCGATCGTGCTGCTGCGTGAAGTGGGAGGCGACCGTTACCTTCCCATCTGGATCGGACCGGGCGAGGCGACGGCGATCGCCTTCGCCCAGCAGGGCATGGCTCCCGCGCGACCGCTGACCCACGACCTGTTCAAGGACGTGCTGGAGGCCGTCGGCCAGGAGCTCACCGAGGTGCGCATCACGGACCTGCGGGAGGGCGTCTTCTACGCGGAGCTGGTCTTCGCCAGCGGGGTCGAGGTGAGCGCGCGTCCGTCGGACGCCATAGCGCTGGCGTTGCGCACGGGGACACCGATCTACGGCAGTGACACCGTCCTCGACGACGCGGGGATCGCCATCCCTGACGAGCAGGAGGACGAGGTGGAGAAGTTCCGCGAGTTCCTCGACCAGATCTCGCCCGAGGACTTCGGCACCAGCAACCAGTAGCCGGCACATGCGCGGAACGCGGGCGTCCTGCACGGGGACGCCCGCCCTGTTTTCGGCAAATGCCAACGGCGAGTGAGAGCGTCCTACGGCTACTTCTCGGCGCATTCGGCTAGCCTTTCCCCGCGACGGGGTGCGGGAAACCACTCTCAGGGTGATTATCACTCGGCGTGCCGAGTGTGGCGATCGTTGACGCACCCCTGGTGACTGCCTACCGTCGACAAGGCAGGTCAAGGACGGAGGTCGGCGTGAGAAGCAGCGGCGACGGTACGGCTGGGGGTGCCCCCGGACTCGGTGTCGGGGGGAGCGGTCCGTACCCTTCCCCGGGCTCTCCAGCACGCTCGAGCAGGGGGTACCCCCAGCAGAGCAGCGCGGCCGACCACGCTCCGCAGCGACCGGCGGCCGTGCCGAGCAGCGGAGGGGCGACGTCCATGGCGTCCGAGCAGATCGGCTATCGCGGTCCGACGGCCTGCGCGGCCGCCGGCATCACCTATCGGCAACTGGACTACTGGGCCCGCACCGGGCTGGTGGAGCCGAGCGTGCGGCCCGCACACGGGTCCGGCACGCAGCGTCTGTACAGCTTCCGGGACGTCGTCGTCCTGAAGATCGTCAAGCGGTTCCTCGACACTGGGGTGTCGCTGCAGAACATCCGCACCGCCGTGCAGCACCTGCGGGAGCGCGGGTTCAGCGACCTGGAGCGCATGACGCTGATGAGCGACGGCGCCACGGTCTACGAGTGCACCTCGCCGGACGAGGTCCACGCGCTGCTCCAGGGCGGTCAGGGCATCTTCGGGATCGCTGTGGGCGTGGTGTGGCGGGACGTCGAGAGCGCGCTGTCGCAGTTGCACGGGGAGCGTGTCGACACCGGGGAGACGCTCGTCGGGCACAATCCGGCGGACGAACTGGCCCGTCGGCGCAACCGGGCGGTCTGACACCCGACACCCCTCCTGGGGCGCTGGGGGCGGCTGTACGACGTCATTGTCAGTGGCGTGGTGCAGCATCGGACATGTGAGAAACGCGCCCACGATCCTGCATCTCGACATGGATGCCTTCTTCGCCCAGGCGGAGCAGGCGTCCAAGCCGAGCCTGCGCGGGAAAGCCGTGGTCGTGGGGGGTCTGGGGCCCCGTGGAGTGGTCGCGACCGCCTCCTACGAGGCGCGGGTCTTCGGAGTGCACTCGGCGATGCCCATGGCCCAGGCGCGCCGACGGGCTCCGAACGCCGCGTATCTGGTCCCGCGCTTCGCGTTCTACCGGTCGATCAGCGAGCAGGTCATGGGGCTGCTGCGGGCGCTGTCGCCGCTGGTGGAGCCGCTGAGTCTGGACGAGGCCTTCGTCGACCTGGATGCCGGGGGAGCGGCCTGGGACAGCGAGTCGGCGCGGCTGGCGGGGATCAGGCTGCGCGCGGACATACGGGCCGTCACCGGGCTCACGGGTTCGGTGGGCCTGGCTTCCTGCAAGATGCTGGCGAAGATCGCCTCGGAGCAGGCGAAGCCCGACGGGCTGGTGCTCATCGAGCCGGGGACCGAGCGGGCCCTGCTCGGGCCGCTGTCGGTGCGGACCCTGCCGGGGGTCGGCCCGGCGACGGGGGACCATCTGCGCCGGGCCGGGATCACCACGATCGACGAGATCGCCGAGGCGGGTGAGGACGAGCTGGTGCGGCTGCTGGGCAAGGCGCACGGGCACGCGCTGTACGCCATGGCGCTGGCCCGCGACGACCGGCCCGTGGTGGCGGAGCGGGAGACCAAGTCGGTGTCGGTCGAGGACACGTACGACGTGGACATCCACGACCGGGTCCGGGTGGAGCTGGAGGTGCAGCGGCTCGCGGACCGGTGTGTGCGCAGGCTGCGGGGGGCCGGTCTGTCGGGGCGGACCATCGTGCTGAAGGTGCGGCGGTACGACTTCTCCACGCTCACCCGGTCCGAGACCCTGCGCGGGCCCACCGATGATCCGGCGGTGGTCCGGGAGGCGGCGGCCCGGTTGCTGGACTCGGTGGACACGACGGGCGGGGTGCGGCTGCTCGGGGTGGGCGTCAGCGGGCTGGCGGACTTCACGCAGGAGGATCTGTTCGCGCAGGCCGCCGAGGACCGGGCGGACGGGTCCGAGGAGGAACTCGCGGACGAGCCCGTCGGCGAGGTGCCGGTACCGGTCGAGCGCCAGTGGCGCCCAGGACACGACGTGCGGCATGCCGAGCTCGGACACGGTTGGGTGCAGGGCAGCGGGCTGGGCCGGGTCACCGTGCGGTTCGAGACGCCCGAGTCGGAGCCGGGACGGGTGCGTACCTTCAGGACCGACGATCCGGGGCTGGAGCCGGCGGATCCGTTGCCGTTGGTGCGACGAAGACCTGAGGACGACGGTGGCGGAACGGCGGCGGGAGCGCCGCGTCCGGAGGCGAAGCCGTCGGGGGTGGAGTCCGGGAACTCCGCGTGAGGCGGATCAGTTACACAGAGTGAAGCGGTTCGAAGTGTGGGGTGCGTCGGAGCGGTGGCGGTGTCCCGAGAGGCGACACCGGTGACGGATGGGGAGCTGCATGAAGCTGCACGGAGGCCAGTTCGCGGACCCGGCGGGGGCGTCGCCGGAGCGCGAAGCGGAGATGGGCCGGGTGGTGGACCGGGTCACCCGGTGGGCGGGGAACCGGAGCGACGTGGTGGGGCTGCTGCTCGTCGGGTCCTTTGCGCGCGGGGCCGCGCGTCCCGACTCGGATGTGGACCTCGTGGTGTTGTCGACGGCGCCTGCCCGATACGCGGAGGACGACGGGTGGGCACGTGAGCCGGCCCTGGGGGAGGTGGTCCGGGTCCAGGAACGGGGGTCCGTCACCGAATGGCGGTATATGACCGCCTCCGGTCTGCAGGGCGCGGTGGTGATCGGTTCCGCCCACTGGGCGCGGACCGATCCGGTCGATGCCGGCACCCGAAGAGCCGTCACGGACGGCGCCCGGCCGCTGTACGACCCTGCCGGGATTCTCGGGGCGCTGCTACAGGCCTGCGGCTGAGGGGCCGAGAGGGTTCAGCTGTCGTCCGTACCCGCCAGTCGGCCGAAGTCGCGGTCGGGGAGCGGGGGAGCGGCGCCCACGTCGAGGCCGTAGTGGTGGTAGAGCTGGAGCTCCTGTTCGGGGGAGAGGTGGCGACCCACGCCGAAGTCGGGAGCGTCCTTGATCAGGGCCCGTTCGAAGGGGATGCGCAGGGTGCCCTCGACCAGTTGGCTGGGCTCCAGGGGGACGAAGGCGTCGCGGGAGAACAGACCGGTGCGTATGGCCGCCCACTCCGGAACTCCGGTGGCGTCGTCGAGATAGACCTCGTCGACCGTGCCGATCTTGGTGCCGTTGCGGTCGAACGCCTTGCGGCCGATCAGGTTGCGCGGATCGATGTCGGTCTGCACGGGCCCTCCACTTGGTCGCAACTCATCCGTAAGCACTACAAAAGAGCACATTGGGATGAGCGGCCACTCGAGCGAGTCTCGTTGACCCCGCTGGTAGTCTGACAACGGCTGCTGACACCGCGCGGGAGAGTCCTCCGGACATCACCGGAGGCGCCGAAGGAGCAAATCCTCCCCGGAATCTCTCAGGCTCACGTACCGCACGGACGAGGTCACTCTGGAAAGCAGGGCGGTTGCCGACGGCGTCGACGGCTTCCGCTCTCACCGACGGTGAAAGCCGGGTGCCCTCGGGCGGCCCGGTGAAGCTCTCAGGTTGAGATGACAGAGGGGGAGGCCGTCCGGGTACCCACCGTGGTGACCCTCGAAGGTCGTGTCAGACCAGGAGGCCTCCGTAATGACCGCCCACCGCATTCCGCTCACAGAGCTCGAGCAGGGAATCCCCTTCGAACAGCGCCACATCGGGCCCGACCTCGAAGCGCGGGCCAAGATGCTCGCACAGGTCGGCTACGGCTCGCTCGACGAGCTCACCGCCGCAGCGGTCCCGGATGTGATCAAGAACGCCGACGCGCTGGACCTGCCGGGCGCGCGCACCGAGGCCGAGGTGCTGGCCGAGCTGCGCTCGCTGGCCGACCGCAACCAGGTCCTCGACTCGATGATCGGCCTCGGCTACTACGGGACGTTCACGCCGCCCGTCATCCTGCGCAACGTCATGGAGAACCCGGCCTGGTACACGGCCTACACGCCGTACCAGCCGGAGATCTCCCAGGGCCGGCTCGAGGCGCTGCTGAACTTCCAGACCGTCGTCGCCGACCTCACCGGGCTGCCGACCTCCGGTGCGTCGCTGCTCGACGAGGGCACGGCGGCCGCCGAGGCGATGGCGCTGTCCCGGCGCATGGGGAAGAACAAGAAGGGCCTCTTCCTCATCGACGCGGACGCGCTGCCGCAGACCATCGCCGTGATCGAGACCCGCGCCGAGCCGACAGGCGTGGAGATCGTCGTCGCCGACCTGAGCGACGGGATCCCGGCGGAGATCGCCGCGCGGGAGATCAACGGCGTGCTCGTCCAGTACCCCGGCGCCTCCGGTGCCGTACGTGACCTCAAGGCGCTCGTCGACCAGGCGCACGGGCTCGGCGCGCTCGTCACCGTCGCCGCGGATCTGCTCGCGCTGACGCTGCTGAAGTCGCCGGGCGAGTTGGGGGCGGACATCGCCGTCGGAACGACGCAGCGGTTCGGCGTGCCGATGGGCTTCGGCGGGCCGCACGCCGGTTACATGGCCGTCCGCGAGCAGTTCGCGCGCAGCCTGCCCGGGCGGCTGGTGGGCGTGTCGGTGGACGCCGACGGGCACAAGGCCTACCGGCTCGCGCTCCAGACGCGTGAGCAGCACATCCGGCGCGAGAAGGCCACCAGCAACATCTGCACGGCGCAGGTGCTGCTGGCGGTGATGGCGGGGATGTACGCCGTCTATCACGGTCCCGACGGGCTGCGGGCGATCGCCCGGCGCACGCACCGGTACGCCTCCATCCTCGCCGCCGGGCTCGAGGCCGGTGGTGTCGAGGTCGTGCACGGGTCGTACTTCGACACGCTGACCGTACGGGTGCCGGCGAAGGCCGCCGAGGTCGTCGCCGCCGCGCGGGAGCGCGGGGTCAACCTGCACCTCGTCGACGCCGACCAGGTGTCGATCGCCTGCGACGAGACGACCGCGCGGGCGCAGGTGTCCGCCGTCTGGGCCGCCTTCGGGGTGGACGGCGACATCGAGGCGCTCGACGCGGCCACCGCCGACTCCCTGCCCGCCGGGCTGCTGCGGTCCGACGCGGTGCTGACGCATCCCGTCTTCCACCAGCACCGTTCCGAGACCGCGATGCTGCGCTACCTGCGCAGGCTCGCGGACCGGGACTACGCGCTGGACCGGGGCATGATCCCGCTGGGCTCCTGCACCATGAAGCTCAACGCGACCACCGAGATGGAGCCGGTCACCTGGCCCGAGTTCGGGCAGCTGCACCCCTTCGCGCCGGCCGAGCAGGCGGAGGGCTATCTGACGCTCATCCGCGAGCTGGAGGAGCGGCTCGCCGAGGTCACCGGGTACGACAAGGTGTCGCTCCAGCCGAACGCCGGGTCGCAGGGCGAGCTGGCCGGGCTGCTCGCCGTCCGCGGGTACCACCGGGGCAACGGCGACGAGCAGCGGACCGTGTGCCTCATCCCGTCCTCCGCGCACGGCACGAACGCGGCCAGTGCCGTGATGGCGGGCATGAAGGTCGTCGTCGTGAAGACCGCCGAGGACGGCGAGATCGACGTCGAGGACCTGCGGGCGAAGATCGAGCGGCACCGGGACGAGCTGTCGGTGCTGATGATCACCTACCCGTCGACGCACGGGGTGTTCGAGGAGCACGTCGCCGACATCTGCGCCCAGGTGCACGAGGCGGGCGGGCAGGTGTACGTCGACGGCGCCAACCTCAACGCGCTCGTCGGTCTCGCCAAGCCGGGGCACTTCGGTGGGGACGTCTCGCACCTGAACCTGCACAAGACGTTCTGCATCCCGCACGGCGGCGGCGGCCCGGGCGTCGGACCGGTCGCCGTACGGTCGCACCTGGCGCCGTATCTGCCGAACCACCCGCTGCAGCCCGCCGCCGGGCCGGAGACCGGGGTGGGGCCGATCTCCGCGGCTCCCTGGGGTTCCGCCGGGATACTGCCGATCTCGTGGGCGTATGTGCGGCTCATGGGCGGCGAGGGGCTCAAGCGGGCCACGCAGGTGGCCGTGCTGAGCGCCAACTACATCGCCAAGCGGCTGGAGCCGCACTACCCGGTGCTCTACAACGGGCCGGGCGGGCTGGTCGCGCACGAGTGCATCATCGACCTGCGGCCGCTGACCAAGGCGACCGGCGTGAGCGTCGACGACGTCGCCAAGCGGCTCATCGACTACGGGTTCCACGCGCCGACGATGTCGTTCCCGGTGGCCGGGACGCTGATGATCGAACCGACCGAGTCCGAGGACCTGATCGAGATCGACCGTTTCTGTGAGGCGATGATCGCCATCCGTGCGGAGATCGAGAAGGTCGGGGCGGGCGCATGGCCGGCCGAGGACAACCCGCTGCACGGTGCCCCGCACACCGCGGCCGCGCTGGGCGGGGAGTGGGAGCACGCGTACACGCGTGAGGAGGCCGTCTTCCCGGCCGGTGTGTCGGCCGCCGACAAGTACTGGCCGCCGGTGCGCCGGATCGACCAGGCCTTCGGCGACCGGAACCTGGTCTGCTCGTGCCCGCCGCTGGACGCGTACGAGGACTGAGCCGGTGCGTGAGGGCCCCCGTCCGTTCCGGGCGGGGGCCCTCACGCGTGCTAGGCCGTCGCCAGGGACACCTCGGTCGCCTTGATCAGCGCGATGACGTCGGAGCCGACGAAGAGGCCGAGGTCGGTGGCTGCTTCCTTGGTGATCACCGAGGTGAGTTCGCCCCCGTCCATGGAGACCTTCACCGAGGCCATGACCTCGCCCGTCACCAGGCCGGTGATCGTGCCGGTGAGCTGGTTGCGGATCGAGAGGCCGTCGACCCGGCCGGTGGCCAGGGAGACCTCCGTCGACTTCACCAGGGCGCGGACGGCGGTGCCCGCGGCCAGGGCGAGCTGGTTCACGGCCTCCAGCGTGATGGCCGCCGTGAGGTCCTGGCCGCCGTCCAGACGGATCTTGACGGTGGCCATCACCTCGCCGGGGCGGACGGCGGTGACGGTGCCGGGGAGTTGGTTGCGGATGCTCAGGCTCATGAGCGTCAACGGTAGGCCGCGGGTCGCCTTATGCGGGTTATGTGCGGGTATGCGTCGTCCTGGCGGCGTCGGGAGGGTCGGGTCGGAGCTCTTCGTTTCGTCCCGGGACGAAACGCCCGGGACGGGTCAGCCGGTGTGGACGCGGGGGCGGCGGTCGCGGTCCGGTTCGGCCTCGCGCAGGACCTCCCGGGTGACCGGGGCGACCTCGCCCTGGCCGAACAGGAAGAAGCGCAGGAAGTTGGCGAAGGGGTTGCCCTCGGTCCACTCGAAGTAGATGTGCGGGATGCAGCCGGTGGAGTCACGGGTGTTCAGCAGCAGCGCGGCCAGGGCGTTGGAGATGGAGGAGGACTCCAGGGTCAGGACGCGGTAGCGGCCGTGCAGCACCTCGCCGCGTACGGTCAGGCCGGACTCGAACTCGGAGGGGTCGACGACGGTGACCTCGACGAAGACGAAATCCTCCCCCGGGATGTCATTGTCCTGCCGGATCTGTTCGATCTTGTCGCGGTACTCGGCCTTGTCGCGTTGGTCGGGCTCGTTGGCGATGAACCGTATCTTGCGGCTGGCCATGTCCCGGATGAAACGTTCCGCCATCGGGTCCAGCGTCACGCTGGTCACCCGGAGCTCGAAGGCTCGGGCCAGCCGGGACAGCAGCGAGACCAGGATGATGCCCGCGATGAAGCAGGCGCCGATCTTGACGCCGTCGGGGCGCTCGATGACGTTCACGACGGTCACGTAGAGCAGGACGGCCGAGATCGCGGCGAAGCCGACCGTCCAGCCCCGCTGCCGGGCGCGGCGGGCGGCGATGGTCACCGCGATCGCCGCCGAGGACATCAGGACCAGTACGCCGGTGGCGTAGGCGCCGCCCTGGGCGTCGACGTCGGCGTCGAAGATCCAGGTGACCAGGAAGGCGACGAGGGTGAAGACGATGACCATGGGGCGGACGGCGCGGGCCCAGTGCGGGGCCATGCCGTAGCGGGGGAGGTAGCGCGGCATCAGGTTGAGCAGCCCGGCCATCGCGGAGGCGCCGGCGAACCACAGGATGGCGATCGTCGACACGTCGTACACCGTGCCGAAGGCGTTGCCCAGGTACTCGTGGGCGAGATACGCGAGGGCGCGCCCGTTGGCCTGGCCGCCGGACTCGAACTCCCTCTCCGGGATCAGCACCGTGGTGATGAAGCTGGTGGCGATCAGGAAGACGCTCATGATCAGGGCGGCGGTCGTCAGCAGCTTCTTGGTGTCCCGGATGCGGCCCCTGGGGTGCTCCGCGGTGTCGTCAGGGTCGCCCTGGACGTGCGGCATGACCGCCACGCCGGTCTCGAAACCGGACAGGCCCAGCGCGAGCTTGGGGAAGACCAGCAGGGAGACACCGATCATCGCGAACACGTTGCCGTGTTCGGCGGTCAGCGCGTCGGCCCAGTCGGTGACCACATGGCCCTCGGTGATCACATGCCACAGGCCGACGGCCACGACGACGACGTTCAGACCGAGATAGACGACGACCAGCGCGACCGCGACGCCGATGGCCTCCAGGAACCCCTTGAGGAACACCGCTCCCAGCAGGGCGACGAGGACGAGCGTGATCACCATCTGCCGGTCGTGCAGGGTGCTGGTCAGGTGCGGGTTCTCGACCAGGTGGGTCGAGGCGTCCGCCGCGGACAGGGTGATCGTGATCAGGAAGTCGGTGGCGGCGAACCCGAGCAGGGTCAGGACGAACAGCTTGCCCTTCCAGAAGGACAGCAGCCGTTCCAGCATCGCGATCGAGCCCTCGCCGTGCGGACTCTCCTCGGCGACGCGCCGGTACACCGGCAGGGCGCCCACCAGGGTGACGACGACCAGCACGATCGTCGCCACCGGCGAGAGCAGGCCGGCCGCGAGGGCGGCGATACCCGGCTGGTAGCCGAGGGTCGAGAAGTAGTCGACGCCGGTCAGGCACATCACCCGGTACCAGCGTTGGCCCTTGTGCTCGGGCGCGGCCTCGGTGGCCGGGGCCGTCCGGGGAGTGTGGCCCTTGCCCATGTCGGACAGGCCCTCCAGCATCCAGGCGCGCAGGCGACCGGGAGGAGGGTGCTCGGTGGTGGCCATCGGGCGCTCCTGAGGTGCGGATCGGCGTGTGGTTTCGGCCATCACGCGGACGGCGGAATCAGCGTAAGCGGAGAGTGACGCCTGGGCCCTTGGATCATGGGCGGCACGGCGTCAAGCTTCCGTTAAGACTGGTCGCGGGGTGGACACGCAGCGTGACGCACCGCCCGGTTTGTTTCCGGCCGTCGGATCATTGCCCCTGCTCGCTTCGTAATGTTCGCCGATTGATCCGAATGTTTCGATGCCCATTGGCGCCTCGCTGAGCCTTCTCCCGTGAAAAGACCCCCGGATTCCCTGTGTTCAAGGGGTTGCCACCCGTCGGAGGGTGTCTCTAGGGTGCGGCAGCAGCGAAGCTTTCTGGATCTGGTTCGAAACTTTCGATCTATCAAGGAGCGCATGATGGGCGACCCGGCACTCTCCCGCCGCGGCTTTCTGGCGGCCTCCGCCGCGGCCGGTCTGAGCATGACGGCACTGAGCGCCTGCGGCGGCGACTCGGACGGAGGGTCGTCGGGGACGACCACCATCGAGTGGTGGAACATCTCCACCACCCAGCCGACCAAGGACGTCTGGGCCGGTCTCGCCAAGCAGTTCGAGGCCCAGAACCCCAAGGTGAAGATCAAGATCGTGCAGTTGGAGAACGACGCCTACAAGTCGAAGATGACGGCGCTGACCGCCTCCGGGAAGCTGCCCGACATCTTCCACACCTGGGGCGGCGGTGTCCTGCAGCAGCAGGTCGACGCCGGGCTCGTCGAGGACCTCACGGAGCGGACGAAGGAGTGGGCCGACGGCCTGCTCCCGGTCGCCCGCGAGCCCTACCTGCTCGACAAGAAGGCGTACGGTGTCCCGTTCGACATCGGCATGATCGGGTTCTGGTACAACAAGGCGCTCTTCAAGCAGGCCGGGATCAGTGCTCCCCCGACCACCTGGAGCGGCTTCCTCGACGCGGTGCGCAAGCTGAAGGCCGCCGGGATCACGCCGCTCGCGCTGGCGGGCAAGGAGAAGTGGCCCGGAATGTACTACTGGGCGTATCTCGCGATGCGCACCGCCGGTGTCGACGCCCTGCGCACGGCCGGGGACGACAAGGACTTCACCGGGGACGGGTTCGTCCAGGCCGGGCAGCACCTCCAGGACCTGGTCGATCTCCAGCCGTTCCAGAAGGGCTTCCTCGGCGCCGCCTACTCCAGCCCCACCGGCCAGGCCGCCGCCGTCGGCAACGGCAAGGCGGCGATGGAACTCATGGGCCAGTGGGCGCCGGTGGTGGAGGCCGACGCGGGCAAGGGGCTCGGCGCGAACCTCGGCTTCTTCCCGTTCCCGGCGGTCGACGGCGGCAAGGGTGTGATCACCGAGGTGTTCGGCGGAGGCGGCGGGCACGCCCTGCGCAAGGACGCCCCGCAGGCGGCCGTCGACTTCCTGAAGTTCTTCGCCACCGCCGCCACGGACACCGAACTGGTCAAGAAGACCGGGGTGCTGCCCGTCGTACCGGCCGCCGAGAGCGCCATCGCCGACCCCAACATCAAGGCCGTACAGGCCCAGTTGAAGGCCGCCACCGGCTTCCAGCTCTACCTCGACCAGGCCTACGCGCCGGCCCTCGGCCAGGAGGTCAACGACAGCGTCGCCGCCCTCATAGCCGGGTCCAAGTCGCCTCAGCAGGTCACCGAGTCGATCACCAAGGTCGCGAAGGAAGAGCAGTAGCAGGCGATGACCTCCACCTTCCTTCCGGACAAGCGCAGCGGCCCGGACGTAGGCCCGCCGCCCCCGTCCGCCGGCTCGGGCCGGAGCCGGACGCGGCGGCGGGCGCGGCACTGGCTCACCGCCGTCGGCTTCCAGGTGCCCGCGCTGGTGCTCTTCGGCACGCTCGTGC
Organism: Streptomyces sp. NBC_00016; assembly: GCF_045040885.1. Classification (NCBI taxonomy): domain Bacteria; kingdom Bacillati; phylum Actinomycetota; class Actinomycetes; order Kitasatosporales; family Streptomycetaceae; genus Streptomyces; species Streptomyces sp. NBC_00016. Next base: position 8,143,711 of record NZ_CP108304.1, read on the forward strand.
TGCTGCCGATGCTCTTCGCGCTGTACGCCTCGTTCTTCCGCTGGGGCGGCTTCGGCATGCCCGACGACTACATCGGCGGCGACAACTTCTCCCGGCTCTTCCAGGACCCGGTGTTCCTGGGCGACCTGTGGCGCTGTCTGCTCCTGGTCGGGCTCTCGCTCGTCCTCCAGCTGCCGTTCGCGCTCGCCCTCGCGGTCGCGCTCAACCAGAAGATCCGCGGCCGGGCCGTGTACCGGATGCTGTTCTTCGCGCCGTACATCCTCTCCGAGGCGATCACCGGCGTGCTGTTCAGCATGATCTTCGCCCCGGACGACGGTCTCGCCGACCACGTCCTGGGGGCGATCGGTCTGGACGGGGTGGGCGGCCAGTGGTTCGCCGACCCCTCCACCGTCATGGCCACCCTCTTCCTGGTCATGACGTGGAAGTACTTCGGCTTCCACATGATGCTCTACCTGGCCGGACTCCAGTCCATCCCGGCCGAGTTGACGGAGGCGGCCCTGATCGACGGAGCGGGTCCCTGGCAGCGCTTCCGCAACGTCACCCTGCCGCTGCTCGCGCCGACCCTGCGGATCAGCGTCTTCCTGTCGGTCATCGGCTCGATCCAGCTCTTCGACCTGGTGTGGGTGGTCACCGCGGGCGGCCCCGACCACCACTCCGAGACGATGGCCGTGACCATGTTCCAGTACGGCTTCAAGCGCTACCAGGTCGGCTACGCCAGCGCGATCAGCGTGGCCATGTTCGGTATCAGTCTCGTCTTCGCCCTCGCCTACCAGCGGTTCGTGCTCCGCCGGGACCTTCAGGGCGCCACCACGACCATGCGAGGAGGCGGCGCGTGAAAACCCGTGAGACCGGCCGGAGCACCCGCCGTACCGGCCGGACGCTTCCCCTGCACCTCGTCCTCGGGCTCGTCGGCGCGGTGATGGCCGTACCGCTCGGCTACGCCGTGCTGTCCGGCTTCAAGTCCACCGACCAGCTCTCCCGCAACCCCATCGGCCTGCCCGATCCCTGGGTCACCTCCAACTACACGGACATCCTCGGCTCCGGCTCCTTCTGGCAGCTCGTCGGCAGCAGCACGCTCATCGCGGCCGGTACGACCGTGGTGGTCGTCGCGGTCTCGGCGCTGGCCGCGTTCTCCTTCGCCCGGTTCGCCTTCCGCGGCCGGGAGGTGCTCTTCACCCTGTTCACGATGGGGCTGATGTTCCCCTTCGCGGTGGCGGCACTGCCCCTGTTCCTGCTGCTGCGGTCGATGGGCCTGCTGGACAACCCGCTCGGCGTGATCCTGCCGCAGGCCGCCTTCGGGCTGCCGATGACCATCGTGGTCCTGCGCGGGTTCTTCCGGGAGATCCCCGCCGAGCTGGAGGAGGCGGCCACCCTCGACGGCTGCGGGCCCCTGAAGTTCTTCTGGCGGATCCTGCTGCCCATGGCCAGGCCCGCCCTCGGCACGGTCTCCGTGCTCGCCGTGGTCGGCAGCTGGAACAACTTCCTGCTGCCGCTGCTGGTCTTCAACGAGCCCACCTGGTGGACCGTCCCGATCGGCGTCCAGCAGTTCCAGGGCCAGTACTCCGCGGAGTACGCGCGCGTCTTCGCCTACCTCGTGCTCGCCATGGTGCCCGCCCTGGCGTTCTACTCCGTCGCCGAGCGTCAGCTCGTCGGCGGCCTCACCGCCGGCGCCACCAAGGGATGACGCGCGCCCGCGGACCCGTACGGCTCACCCCTACCGTGAGGAGTCGCACCATGCCCAGCACCGCCGCCCGCACCCGGCTCAGACTCGCCGGCGCCCTCGCAGCCGTCCTGGTCGCCTCCGGTGTCGCCACCGGACCGGCCGCCCAGGCGCACGAGGGCCCGGCGCACGGAAAGCCGCGGACGACCCTCGCCGACCTCGCGCAGCGCCACGGCCGCTACTTCGGCAGCGCCACCGACAACCCCGAACTCACCGACACCGCCTATACGAAGATCCTGGGCGAGGAGTTCGACATGATCACCCCGGGCAACGGCATGAAGTGGTACGCCACCGAGCCGCAGCAGGGCGTCTTCGACTGGACGGCAGGCGACGAGATCGTCGACCTCGCGCGCGACCACCACCAGAAGGTCCGCGCCCACACCCTCGTCTGGCACAGCCAGCTGCCCGGCTGGCTGACCGGCAAGGAGTGGACGGCGGACGAGCTGCGGGCCGTCCTGAAGAACCACATCCAGACCGAGGTACGCCACTACCGGGGCAAGGTCTACGCCTGGGACGTCGTCAACGAGGCGTTCAACGAGGACGGCACCTACCGCGAGACGGTCTTCTACAAGACCCTCGGCCCGGGTTACATCGCCGACGCCCTGCGGTGGGCCCACCAGGCCGACCCGAAGGCGAAGCTCTACCTCAACGACTACAACATCGAGGCGGTCGGCCCGAAGAGCGACGCCTACTACGCCCTGGCCAAGGAGCTGAAGGCCCAGCGCGTCCCGCTCGACGGCGTCGGCCTCCAGGCGCATCTCGCCCTCCAGTACGGCTATCCGACGACCCTGGAGGACAACCTCCGCCGCTTCTCCCGGCTCGGCCTGGACACCGCGCTCACCGAGGTCGACGTTCGGATGCTGCTGCCCGCGACCGACGAGAAGCTGGCCCAACAGGCCGACTGGTACCGGGACATGACCGAGGCGTGCCTCGCGGTGCGGCGGTGCGTCGGCATCACCGTCTGGGACTACACCGACAAGTACTCGTGGATCCCGGCGTTCTTCCCCGGCCAGGGCGCGGCGCTGCCCTGGGACGAGCAGCTCGCGCCGAAGCCGGCCTACCGGGCGATCCGGGAGGCGCTCAGCTAGGGCCCGTCCGGCCGGACAGGCCCTGGGCGCCGCGCGGCGGCGCGGTGCTCGAGCGGATCACCAGCTCCGTGCCCAGTTCCACCCGCGGCGAGTCGGGGCGCTCGCCGCGGGCCAGGCTCAGGACGGTGCGGGCGGCCAGTTTGCCCATGTCGGCGAGGGGCTGGCGGACGGTGGTCAACGGCGGGGCGGACCAGCGCACTTCCGGAAGGTCGTCGAAACCGACGACGCTCATGTCCTCCGGGGCCCGCAGCCCGCGCCGGCGCAGCGCCTCGATCGCGCCGAGCGCCATCTGGTCGCTGGCCGCGAACAAGGCGGTCGGCGGTTCGGGCAGGCCGAGCAGGGCGGTGCAGCCGGTGAAGCCCGACTCGGGGCGGAAGTCGCCGGGGACGACGAGGGTCTCGTCCACGGCGACACCGGCCGCCTCCAGCGCGGCCCGGTAGCCGTCGTAGCGGGCGCGGGAGCACAGCAGCCGGGGCGGTCCGGCGATCAGGCCGATCCTCCGGTGGCCCAGCGACAGCAGATGCTCGGTGGCCGCCAGGCCGCCCGCCCAGTTGGCGGCGCCGATGGTCGGGGTGTCGACGGCGGGGGAGCCCATCGGGTCGACGACGACCAGCGGGACGCCCAGGATGCGCAACTGCTCGTGCAGGGTGGGTTCGAGGGCCGAGGTGACGAGGATGACGCCGTCGGAGGCGCGGGCGCGCAGGTTGCGCATCCACTCGCGGGCGTCGCCCGAGCGGCCGTGGATCGCCGACACCACGGTGCCCACCCCGGCAGCGTGGGCGACCTCCTCGACCCCCCGGATGATCTCCACCGCCCAGGGGCTGTCGAGGTCGTTGAAGACCAGGTCGAGCAGCGCGGCCCGGGTGCGGGCGGCGGCGGGGCGCTTGCGGTAGCCGTGCTGCCGCAGCAGGTCCTCGACCCGGGCCCTGGTTCCCGGGGAGACGTCGGAGCGGCCGTTGACGACCCGGGACACGGTCGGTACCGAGACGCCGGCCTGGCGGGCGATCTCCGTGATCGTGATTCTGCCCCGGGACACGGGCACGGTGTCGTCCGCTGTCACTTCCCCACCTCCGTCGCGTGGTTCCGGACGGTGCGCCGAAACTTCCAGAAGTCTTCCGGAACATGCGCGGTCGTGGGAAGACATACAGGGGGTATGCACCAGGCCGAGACGGGGCGACTACGCGGAGTGAGCGGCCGTGAACGCGCGTCGGGGCCGGTTCGCGGTGGTCTCCGCGGGCCGGCCCCTCATGTCTGCGGACGGCGGTCCCGCGCCGTCCGGCTGAGGCTCAGGCGGCGGTCACGACCCGGTGAGGGGCGATGACCCGGCCGTCCGGCAGGAGCTCACCGGTGTCCTCGAAGAGCAGGACGCCGTTGCACAGCAGGCTCCAGCCCTGCTCCGGGTGGTGCGCCGTGAGGCGCGCGGATTCCCGGTCGGCTGAGGTCGCTGTCGGGCACGGTGGCTGGTGCTGGCACATGGATGGGAACTTCCGCTCTGGCGTGAGGTCTGAGATGGCTGTGGTGTCTGTTCCGCGGCGTGAAACGTCGTTCATGGCCGCCCCCCGTTGTGATAAGTCCGTCGGAACCCAGTGTTGCCCCACGGAGGTCGTTCCGCAGGGATTTCGCGGCACCGCTTCTCACAGGTTCATGACGCATCACCCGCGCGGGCGGTTCATCTCAACCGCACTGTCACTTCGGGTGGTTCCTGGTGGCCGAATGGGGCTAGTCCGCGTCGCCCGGGAGGCTCTCGGGTCACCGGACCGCGCCGTACCCCGCCACCGGGGCCGCGGTGACGGGGTACGGGGTGCGGGGGTGCGGGGGTGCGGGGTCGACCGGTCGGGTGGCCGAACGGTCAGGCCGGTGAACCGAGCAGCGGCGGGGTCGCGGGGGTGACACGGAGGGTGAGCAGCGGAAGCAGCTCGGCGACCCGGTGCGCGCGGTGTGCGGCGATCCCCGGCGGTGCCGGGGCCAACGGCACCAGGAGGTCGGTCGGTGCGGGATGCCCCGTGGTGCCGTCCGACGAACTGTCCCCGTGCAGCCAGAGGGTGAGCATGTAGAGCCCGGGCACCGACAGCAGCCGCGGCTGGAACGGCTGGGCGGTCGACTCGGCCTGGCGTAGGGCGCGTTCGGTGGAGGCGATGTACGGGCCTTCGAAGAAGTGCGAGAACGCCCAGCCGTCCGGGGTGAGCCGGGTCTCGGCCGCGGCCACGGCGCGGTCGCCGCAGCGGATCAGGAAGCGCCAGCCGGCCAGCCGGGTCGCGGCCACGCCTTCGGGGGCGATCCGGTCCAGGACGTGCAGGGGCAGCGGGAGTTCGGGCGTGACATCACCCTGAGCGGTGCGCAGGGAGGGCGTACGAGCCTCGCGGACCGCGGTGGGGGAACCGAGTGCCATGAGGACGGAGCGAAGGGCGGGCGCGGGAGCCGGGGGGACATGCAAAGGCATGGTGGGTCGCCTCTCATTCGACAGGCACGGTGGCGCGAGGGCGTGGGCGGACGGCGCTGTCAGCTAGCTCTCGAACAGGTCGGAGAGGCAGGGACCGGAGTCTGGGGATGCGGGGGTGCGCGAGCGGCCTGCCGTCACCTCGACGACAGGCTCCTTCGACTGTGGGCGCCAACCTTCTCTGCCTTGTTCGCGGAGTTTATACGACATGTGTTCAGACTGTGTTTCGTCTAGTCGATGCCGGGACACTCGGCAAGGGTTCATTCGGTCGGCGATAGGGGTGAATCATCCCGATTCAGAGCGGGGTGCGCGGCGATGACCTCGGCTTATGTGTGTCACGCGGTCGGCGTATTTCAGTCGGCGTTTTTCACGAGTTCCGTATTTCGTGAAAGGGCCTTCGGCCGCATGCCCCGTGAATGTGCCAGCGGTCACCGCCGGTGGCTTTCGGTCAGCGTAGCGGGTGCCGGGCCGCCTGGGGGACGTTATCGATCGGCCCGGCTGGGCATCATCCCACCTGACCCGGATCATCCGGCGGCCGGGATCGCCGGTCCGCCCACGCGAGGAGGGACGCTTCGATGGGGGAAAAGGTCGTGGCAGGCGCGTTCGACCTGTCCGATCGTCAGCACTACCGGGACAAGCTCCGGCGGTGCCTGACGGGGCTCGAGCGGCTCCTGGCCCAGAAGCGCTTCGACCGCCCCAAGAACCTCATGGGGCTCGAGATCGAACTGAATCTCGCGGGTGCCGACGGCCAGCCGAGAATGCTGAATGGGCAAGTACTGGAGAGGATCGCGAGCCGCGATTTCCAAACAGAACTCGCCATGTTCAATCTGGAAGTGAACATAGCCCCACATCGATTGGGGGGCCGGGTATTCGATCGACTCGCGGAAGAACTCCGTACGTCACTGGCATATGCCCACCGAAAGGCGGCCGAGGTCGACGCCGGTATCGTGATGATCGGTATTCTGCCCACGCTCGACCGCGACGACCTGGTCTCGTCGAACCTTTCCGAGGTCGATCGCTACACGCTCCTCAACGACCAGATCGTGGCCGCCCGGGGTGAGGACTTCGTCCTGGAGATCGACGGGGTCGAGCGGCTGTCGTGCACCTCGAAGTCGATCGTGCCCGAAGCGGCCTGCACCTCCGTGCAACTGCACCTCCAGGTCACGCCGGGCCGCTTCGCCGCGGTGTGGAACGCCGCGCAGGCGGTCACCGCCGCGCAGATCGCCGTCGGCGCCAACTCGCCCTTCCTGTTCGGTCACGAGCTGTGGCGGGAGTCGCGGCCCCCGCTGTTCCAGCAGGCCACCGACACCCGGCCGCCGGAGCTGCAGGCGCAGGGCGTACGGCCGCGGACGTGGTTCGGGGAGCGATGGATCGGCTCGGCGTACGAGCTGTTCGAGGAGAACCTGCGGTTCTTCCCGCCGCTGCTGCCGATCTGCGACGACGAGGACCCGTTGGAGGTCCTGGACGCGGGCGGGGTGCCCTCGCTCGCCGAGCTCGTCCTGCACAACGGTACGGTCTACCGCTGGAACCGGCCCGTCTACGGCATCGCCGACGGCGTTCCGCACCTGCGGGTGGAGAACCGTGTCCTGCCCGCCGGGCCGACCGTGACCGACGTGGTCGCCAACGCGGCCTTCTACTACGGCGTGGTCCGGGCCCTGGCCGAGGAGTCCCGGCCGGTGTGGTCCCGGCTGCCGTTCGAGGCGGCCGAGGCCAACTTCGACGCGGCCTGCCGGTACGGGATCGAGGCGCGGCTCCAGTGGCCGCGGCGCGGGCGGCTGGGCGGCGTGGCCGAGGTGGACGCGGTGAGTCTCGTACGGGACGAGCTGCTGCCGCTGGCCGAGGCGGGGCTGGACGGGTGGGGCGTGGAGCCGGCCGACCGCGACTTCTATCTGGGGGTCATCGAGGAACGGTGCCGGCGGCGGACCAACGGGGCGACCTGGCAGGTGGCGACGTTCCACCGGGCGGTGGAGGCGGGGTTGTCGCGGGACGCGGCGCTGGCGGCGACCACGCGGCGGTACGCGGAGCTGATGCATCTGGGGGAGCCGGTGCATACGTGGCCTGTGGGGTTGCCGGAGCCTGCGTCCTTGGGGTGAGGCGGGGTGGGGTTCGGCGGCTCGGGAGCGCGGGATCCCCGGGAGCCCCGGGGAGTTCGGTGGTTCGTCGGCTGCGGGGCGGTGGGGGCTGGTCGCGCAGTTCCCCGCGCCCCTGGGTGGGGTCGGTAGCGGGTGGGGATTCCGGCTCGGGTGGGCTTTCGTGCTGACAGGTGGAGATTCCGGCTCGGGTGGGTTTCGTGCCGAACGGTGGGGATTCCTGCTGGGGGCGGGTTTCGCGTCGGCCCGTGGGGGCTTTTGAGGGGATCAGTCCTCGTTGCCCTGGGTTCCTGCTGCCACTATCGCCTTGAGGATCACCGTGTGGATCTGGGAGGGGTCGGTCACCGACTGGCCCGAGCCGCCCGTCGCCCCGGCTATCTGGGCGGCCTCCTCGCGGTCCGCGTCGGGGCCGACCGCGATCATGATGAGAGGGACGGGGCGTTCGGGGCTGGCGAGTTTCCGGAGTTCGGTGAGGAGGGCGGTGCGGGAGATGCTGCCCGGGTCCTGGTTGACGCCGTCGGTCAGGATGACCAGCGCGTTGAACTTGCCCTTCACGTAGGAGGCGGTGGCCTGCCGGTACGCGGCGAGAGTCGTGTCGTACAGGCCGGTCGCGCCGTCGGGGACCGGAGACAGGTCGCCGAAAGCGGCCGACAGCCTGTCGCGCTGGGTGTCGCCGGCGGCGGTGTCGCCGAGCCGTTCGGTGGGGACCAGGACGCGGTAGTCCTTGTCGCCGTCCAGCTTGGTGGAGAACTCCCACAGACCGATCTCGTCCTGCGGGGTGAAGGTGGCGAGGGCCTGGAGGAGCGAGGACTTGGTGACGTCCATGCGGGAACGGCCCGTCCCGGGGACCGGCTCGGACATGGACGAGGAGGCGTCGACGACCGTGGTGAGCCGGGCGCTCTGCACCGTGATCGTCCACGTCCCCAGCGTCTCCTCGACGGCCGTGTCCGACGCGGGCCGGGCGGCGGGCTCGGCGAACGGCTGCGGGCCGCTGCCGCCGGCCGCGGCCACCAGGGTCTGCGGGGCGTCGTAGTCGGACGTCCGAAAGCCGTGCTTCTGGAGGAGTTTCTGCTGCTCGGGGCGGCGCAGAAAGGTCATGAACCGGATCGCCGCCCGGCTCTCGTCGGTGCTCAGCCGGGTCTTGTCGACCAGCGTGTACGGGTAGTCGAGCCGCGGTGAGCCGTCCTTCGGATAGAACAGGTCGAGGCCGGTGCCCGCGTCCGCCGACGCGTTGTGCGTGAACGAGGCCTGCTCGGTGACGACGACCGCCCGGTTGCGCCGGGGACTGCCCTGCTCGGCGCCCGAGGCATCGCGCGGCAGCGTGTCCAGGACCTGGGCGTCGGTGTCCGACGTCCGCTGGGACAGCGTCTTCATCAGGGCGGCGGCCTGGGTGTCCCCGTCCTTGACGCCGGCCGCGGCGGCGCCGATCTGCGTCAGCGCGAGCAGCCCGGTCGCGCTGCGCGCCGGATCGGCCGCGCCCAGCCGCAAGGAGCCGTCCTGAAGGGTGGCCCCGGCCAGCTCCAGCCAGGAGTACGTCTTCTTCGGCCAGCCCAGCGACTTCGCGGCCGCCGGGACCATCGCCACCGCGACGGGGGTGGAGGCCACGTTGCCCACCGGGGTCACCCGGGTCGCCTTGCGGTTGGCGGTGATCCGCTGAACCCACAGGTCCGAGTCGGCCACCCACACCTGCGCGTCCGGGTCCTTGCCCGCCGCCAGCGTCTCGGCGACGTTGGACGACTCGCGCGCCGTGACGCCGATCTCGAGGCACTGTCCGTCGGAGGTGAGGCCGCTGTCCTCGGCCCGCTTCGCCGCGACCGTGAGCGCCGGGGCCACGTCCGGGGAGGCGGCCACGGTCAGTCGTACGGGGTGGTCGCGGCAGGACGAGCCGAAGGAGAGTAATCCGCTGCGCACGGCGGCCGCGGCACCCCCGGCGACCGTGAGCACGAGGGCGGTCGCGAGGGCCACGGTGCGGCGGCGGATCCGAGGACGGGGGTCGCTGCCGCCCGCCCCGTACTGATCGGGCAAGCTGTGACGTCCCATGTCGGTGGTGCCCCTCCCTGTCGGCCCCTGTGGCGGATTTCCGCCGCACGGCCTGCGAAGGGGAGGTACGCCCCGTACGGCGCCCGTCCCCCCGGACGGCCTGTCACGCACGATCTTCGTAACTTCTTTCGAGACCCTAGCGAGGCAGGGGTGGGGATGCGGCGGGTTTACGCAACTGGAGGCAAGTGTGCAGGTGGAGGCAGGGTAGGTGGCTGATTCTTTTCCGCGGGAGCAGCTCTCGCGACGGATTTTCCGCAATGAGACACTGCTCGTTCTGGGGGTTTCGCTCGGTGCGAGCGGTGTGTCGGCCCTGATCAGTTTTGTCGGATCGGTCACCGAGCCGGGCGGCCTCAAGGACCAGGCGGCGACCCTCAACGCCTCGGCCGCGCCCGGTCGTCCATGGCTCGATCTCGCCTGGCAGCTGTTCTGGATCGCCAAGGCGCTCGTCCCGGTGGCCCTGGTCGCGCACTTCCTGATGCGCGAGGGCCAGGGGCTGCGGACCCTGGGCTTCGACCGCACCCGGCCCTGGCCGGACCTCGGTCGCGGGGCGGCGATCGCGGCGGTGATCGGCAGCACCGGCATCGCCTTCTATCTGGCGGCGCGCGGCCTCGGCTTCAACCTCACGGTGGTGCCGGAGGCGCTGCCCGACGTGTGGTGGAAGTACCCCGTGCTGATCTTGTCCGCGATGCAGAACGCGATCCTCGAAGAGGTCATCGTCGTCGGCTATCTGCTGCGCCGGCTGGGGCAGTTGGGCTGGACTCCGGGCACCGCGCTCGTGGCCAGCGCCGTGCTGCGCGGCTCCTACCACCTCTACCAGGGCATCGGCGGCTTCCTCGGCAACATGGCGATGGGTGTGGTGTTCGTCTACCTCTACCGGCGCTGGGGCCGGGTGGGTCCCCTGGTGGTGGCGCACTCCCTGCTCGACATCGGAGCCTTCGTGGGATACGCGCTGCTGGCGGGGAAGGTGGGGTGGCTGCCGACGGCGTGAGCCGGCCCCGGGTGTCCCCGCCGGACAGCACTCAGGCGAGCAGTTCGCCCTCGATGACCGTGACCGCTCGGCCGCTCAGCAGGGTGCGCTCGCCGCACAGTTCGGTGCGGACCCGGCCGGCCCGGGGCGAGGCCTGGAGGCCGGTCAGGGCGGTGCGGCCGAGCCGCTCGGCCCAGTAGGGCGCCAGGGCGGTGTGCGCGCTGCCCGTCACCGGGTCCTCGTCGATGCCGACGTTCGGGAAGAAGCAGCGGGAGACGAAGTCGTATCCCAGGTCCGGGTTCTCGGCGCGGGCGGTCGCGATGATGCCGCGGCGGGAGTGGGCGCCCAGGGCCTTGTGGTCGGGCCGCAGGGCGTGGACGGTCTTCTCGTCGGCCAGCTCGACCAGCAGGTCGCCGACGTGCGGGCCGGTGTCGACACACGCAAGCGGTTCGGCGCCCAGGGCGTCCGCGACCCCGGCCGGGATCTCGACCCTGGTCAGCGGGGCGGTCGGAAAGTCCAGGGTGATCGAGCCGTCCTCGGCCGGCGTCGCGACGAGGACACCGCTGCGGGTGGCGAAGCGCACCGGGCCCTCGTGGGCGCCCGTGGTGTGCAGGACATGGGCCGTGGCGAGTGTCGCGTGGCCGCACATGTCGACCTCGGCGACGGGCGTGAACCAGCGCAGGGCCCAGTCCGCCTCGCCGCCCTCGGGGAGCGGGTGGGCGAACGCCGTCTCGGCGTGGTTGACCTCCAGGGCCACGTTCTGGAGCCGGTTGTCGTCCGGGAAGGCGTCCAGGAGCAGGACGCCGGCCGGGTTGCCGGTGAAGGGGCGGTCGGTGAAGGCGTCGACGATTCGAATGCGCATGCCGGTGACGGTAGGCGCTGGGCACAGCCGCCGACCAAGGCCAATCCGAGAGTCCTGGCCCGGATTCCCCCGGGCTTCGCCGCGAATGGGCCTCGGCCGGGCATGCGCCGGGCCTCGCCGCGCGTCCGCCGTGGCCGGGTCTGCGCCGGGCGTCGTCGCGAGCATGCTGGGGCCGGTTTGCCGTCGGCGCTGCTGGGAGCACGTCATGGCGGCGCGGCGCCGGGTTCCTTCGGCGTCCGCCGTGGCCGGGTGTGCGCCGGGCGTCGTCGCGAGCATGCTGGGGCCGGTTTGCCGTCGGCGCTGCTGGGAGCACGTCATGGCGGCGCGGCGCCGGGTCCCTTCGGCGTCCGCCGTGGCCGGGTCTGCGCCGGGCGTCGTCGCGAACATGCCGGGGCCGGTTCGCCGCTGATCCTGCCCGGAGCACGTCGTGGCGGGGGTGCGCAGACCCCCTGCCGGGCCTTCGTGGCCGGGTCTGTGGTGCTCGTGCCGGCAGCGCCCGTGGCCGGGTTGCGCTGTCCGTCGTCCGGCACGCCGAGGCGTCTCGTGCGGGGGCCTCGCAGGGCACCCGGGGCGAAACCCTGGGATCCTGAGGGTGAGGAGCGCGACCCATGACCTGACGACCACGGGCGGTGAGCGCCATGGCTGGGCTCGAGGAGAGCGGCACCGATCCGGCGGCGTCCTACGCCGATCCGCAGGGCGATCCGTTTCTGCGCACTCGGTTCGTCATACCGGCCCGGCCGGAGACGTTCCTGCGGCGCGAGCGGCTGGTCAGGCATCTCGACGAGGCGCTGCGCACCCCGTTGACGATGGTCAACGGCGCTGCGGGCGCGGGCAAGACGCTGCTGGTCGCCGACTGGGCCGCGGCCCGTGACCGGCCCGTCGCCTGGCTCACCACGGACGCGGCGGAGCAGGGCCCGGGCATGTTCTGGGCGTACCTGCTGCATGCCCTGCGCGCCTGCGGGACGTCGCTGCCCGCAGAGATCGGCTGCCCCGCGGACGCGAGCCGCGTGCCCCCCAACCTGCTGGCGCGGCTCGCCGCCGAGCTGAGCACCCGCGACCGGCCCGTGATCGTGGTGCTCGACGAGTTCGACCGGGTGATCGACCCGGAGATCGCGGACCAGCTGGAGTTCGTTCTGCACCACGCCGGGGACGGCCTGCGCCTGATCCTCGTCACCCGTACGGAGCCGCTGCTGCCCCTGCACCGCTACCGGGCGGCAGGCGACCTGACCGAGATCCGGGGCGCGGAGCTGGCGTTCACCGCCGAGGAGGCGGCCGAGCTCCTCGGCCTGCACGGACTGCGGCTTCCGGCGCACGCGACGCACGGTCTCGTGGAGCGCACCCGGGGCTGGGCCGCCGGACTGCGGCTGTGCGCCCTCGCCGCACGGGAGAACCCGGATCCGGAGCTCTATCTCAAGGAGTTCGAGGCCGACCGCACCACGGTCGCCGACTTCCTGCTCGCGGAGGTGCTCAGACGCCAGCCGCCCGAGACACAGGACCTCCTGCTGCGGGTCAGCGTCCTCGACCGGTTCCGCCCCGAGCTGGTGAACGCGCTGACGGAGCGCACCGACGCCGGGCCCATCCTCGCCGGGCTCTACCGCGAGAACGCCTTCGTCGAGCATCTCGGCCAGGACTGGTACCGCCTCCACCCGCTCTTCGGCGAGATCCTCCAGGCCCATCTGCGGGTGCGCTCACCCGGCCTGGAGCCCGAACTGCACCGGCGGGCCGCGCACTGGCTGCGGGGCTCCGGAGCCCTCACGGAGACGCTGTGCCAGGGCGCCGCCGCGGGGGACTGGGAGTTCACCGCCGGAGCCCTGATCGACGACCTCGCCATCGGCTGGCTCTTCACCGGCCTGCGCTCCGACGAACTCGCCGAGCTGTTCTCCCGGATGGGACCGGAGGCCGCGGGCCCCGCGACGGACCTGGTCCGTGCCGCCGGCGACCTGTCCCGGCGCGATCTCGACCGGGGCCTGAGGCACCTGCGTCGCGCCGAGCAGGGCCTGACGGCCGAACTGGGCCTGACGGCCGGGCCCGGCGATGCGGCGGAACAGGCACTGACCGCCGAGTGGAGTCCGGCAGGCGAGGAGCCCGGCCTGGTGGCGGCCCGCTTGAGCTGCGCCCTGCTCGAGGCGTTGGCCGCCCGGCTGACCGGCGCGCCGGGGCGGGCGGAGCGGGCCGCGACGGCTGCCGAGACGCTGTGCGACCAGGCGCCCGCCCACCTGCTGGAGAGGCATCCCGAGCTCACCGCGCTGCTGCTGGCCCATCTGGGCTCGGCTCGCCTGTGGGCGGGGCGGTTCGACGACGCGTCCGCCGCTCTGTCACGGGTCGCAGGCGCCTCGGCGGGCGCTTCGACGGCACTCGCCCGCGAGGACTCGCTCGGTCGGCTGGCTCTGATCGACTACCTGAACGGCTGGCTGGGCAGGGCGGAGCGGAAGGCCCGGGCGGCGGTGACCGAGACGGAGCGGTACGGGCTGCCCCAGCCGTCCGGTTCCGGCATGGGGCGGCTGGTGCTGGCCGCCGTCGCCGTGGACCGTGACGACCTGGGCCGGGCGCGGGCGCTTCTCGCCGAGGCGGCCGAGTCGTACCCGGCGCTGCGGGACCCGGTCATGGAGGCGGGCCGGGCGATCGCGACCGCCCGTCTGCATCTGGCCCGCGGCGACATCCGAGCCGCTCTCGAAGCGGCGGAACGAGCGGTGCCGGCCGCCGTGATCTCCCCCTGGGCGGCGGGCCAGACGGCGCTCGTCGTCTCCGCCGCGCATCTGGCGGGAGGCCGGCCGGAGACCGCTTTCGAGGTGTTGCGGCCGCTGTCCGACGAGCAGCCGGCGTGCGCGGTGGGGGCCGCGCGGGCCCAGCTCGCGGCGGGTCGACCCAGGGAGGCGATCGACCTGCTCGACGGCGTACGGTCCGAAGGCGGCGCGGGCCCCGCGGTGACCGTCCGGGCCCTGCTGGTGAGAGCACAGGCGGCGGACGAGTCGGGGGACGCGGTCAGCTCGCGCCGACTCGTCGCCCAGGCCCTGCGCGAGGCGCGGCGGGACGGGCTGCGACGGCCCTTCGTCGAGGCCGGTCCGTGGATCCGCCCGTTCCTGGACGCCATGGCACCGCGGGTACCGGCGACGGACCGGGCCATCCCCGGAGCGGTGGCGTCCGACGGCCCGCCGCTCCCGCTCGTGGAGGAGCTGAGCGGACGCGAACGCGATGTGCTGGGCAGGCTCGCCCTGACGATGTCGACGGAGGAGATCGCCGCCGACCTGTACGTCTCCGTGAACACCGTCAAGACCCACCTGAAGAGCGTCTACCGCAAGCTGGCGGTCAACCGCCGCAACGACGCGGTGCGCCGCGCCCGCGAGCTGAACCTGTTGTGACCGAGGCCCTCGGACCCCTCAGGCTCGCCCGTGGCGGGTGAGGCGCCGACCGGGCTTCTCCGCTGCGATGGGGGTGTGGACACCTGCCCGCGGCCCCCTCATCCGACTTGTCCGATCCGTGCGGCCCGTGCGGCCCGTGCGACTCATCTGACTCATCTGACTCGTCCCGCTCGTCGAGGGAGGTCGTGATGCCGAGGGCGGAAGACGTCACGGAGGCTCGGACGCGTGCCGACCGCCAGGACGCCGTCGACTTCACCGGCGGCGTCTACGGATCCATGCTCGCCGCCTCGGTGATCGTCGGTGCGGGCACCCTGGGCTCGTTCCCCCGGCTGGAGCTCGTGCTGCTGCTGTTGTTCACCGGAGTGGCGTTCTGGATCGCGCATGTGCACGCCCAGTTGTTCGGGGCGCGGCTCGTGCAGCGGAACCTGAACCGCCGGGCCGTGCTGCACGTGTGCCGCGAGGAGTGGCCCATCGTCAAGGCAGCGGTCCCGCCGGCCGTCGCCGTGGCCGTCAGCCCGCTGCTGGGACTCGACCTGGAGGGGGCGCTCTGGTTCGCGCTCTCGGTCGCCGTGGCCGGTCAGGTGGGCTGGTCGGCGGCGGCGGCACGGCGGGCCGGAGCCTCCTGGCGGATGGTGGGGGTCACGGCCACGGTGAACCTCGTGCTCGGGTTGCTGATCATCTCCTTCAAGCTCTACCTGACGCACTAGACGCACCAGAGGAGCCGGCACGGACGCCGCCGGCGGCACCCGGGGCGCAGGAGGTATCACCTGCACGGGGTGAGGACGTCCGCCCCGCCGGGGGCGGACGATCGCAGGGTGAGTGCGCAGTCAGCCAGTCCCAGGCCATCCCGGGAGAGCAGCTCATGCGCTACGAGATCCGCGTCGACGGACACCTGTCGGAGGTACTGACCAGGGTCTTTCCGGAACTGGACCATGTGGTCATGTCCGGTCAGACCGTCCTGTTCGGGTACGTCGTCGACGAAGCGCACCTGTACGGGCTGCTGGCCCGCTGCCAGTCCCTGGGGCTGCGGGTCCTGGAGATGCGTCAACTGCCGGAGTGACGTGCCGAGGCGCCAGAGGCACCCGGCCGGGCAGGAGGAGGAGTCATGAGCGTTTCGCCTGGACCCGCACCGCACACCGGACCGGACGACCCGTTCGGTGGCCATGAGCGGCCACCGGGCGGGGCGGCTGCCGGGCCGGTGGGCGTCGATCCCGCCGGGACACTGGCCGTGCTCGGGCGCTCCTGGACATGGATCCTCGCCTCGGCGGTCGCCACGCTCGTGCCGGGCATCCTGATCCTGGTCTGGCCGGACGAGACCCTGCACGTCCTGGCGGTCCTCATCGGCCTGTACCTGCTGGTCACCGGCGGCTTCCGGTTCGTCGCGGCCTTCGCGAGGGACGACCACGGGGAACGCATCACCGGACTCCTGCTGGCGGTGCTGTACGTCGTCGCCGGGGTGCTGTGCCTGCGGAACCCGCTGCAGACCATCGCGACGCTCTCACTGATCGTCGGGGTCCTCTGGCTGGTGTCCGGCATCCTCACCCTCTACACGGCGCTCGCCACCAAGGACCTGCCCCACCGCGGAGTCGTGCTCGGCGCCGCCGTGCTCGCCATCGTCGCGGGGATCGTGGTGCTCGCCCTGCCCACCGAGTCGGCCCGGGCGCTGACCCGGCTGCTCGGCCTGTGGCTCGTCCTGCTCGGCCTGGTCGAGGCGGCGGTCGCCTTCGCCTGGCGGGCCGCACTGCGCCGGGCGCGGGCGGCGGAGCCGGGAACTCCCGCGGGGACGGTCTGAGACGGCCGACGCACTCACCCGTCCCGGGTGAGGACGCGGGGACCGCTCGCACGCACGCTGAGATCGCCACACAACGGCATACGGGCCCCGGCCCGGAACGGAGGAAGAGATGAGTGGGGACACGTACCTCGCCTACGACTATCCGCTGCTGAGCGCCTTCTGGACCATGTTGGTGTTCTTCCTGTGGGTCATGTGGTTCGTCCTGCTGTTCCGGATCGTCGTGGACATCTTCCGGGACGACGAACTCAGCGGCTGGGCCAAGGCCGGCTGGCTGGTGTTCTGCATCGTGCTGCCCTTCCTGGGCGTCTTCGTCTACGTGATCGCGCGGGGCAAGAACATGGGACGCCGGGAGATCAAGCAGGCGCGGGACCAGCAGCAGGCCTTCGACAGCTATGTCCGCGAGACCGCCAAGGGCTCGGCGCCCACCAGCAGCGTCGACGAACTCGCCAAGCTCTCGGAGATCCGTGCCCGCGGTGACATCACGGACGAGGAGTTCAACAGGGCCAAGCAGATGGTGCTGAGCGGCTCCCACCACTGAGCACGAAACCGAATCGAGGCTTCGGGATGACAGCGACACACCCCACCCACACGCCGTCGGCCAAGGGGCACACGGCCAAACAGAACTGGGCCGAAGGCCTGATGGTCTTCGCCGCCGTCACCCTCATGCTCGCCGGAGTGCTCGACATCTTCCGGGGCATCATGGGGATCGCCGAGGACGACGTCTTCCTCTCCACCCGCAACTACGTCTTCGCGTTCGACCTCACCGGCTGGGGCTGGATCCACCTGGCCCTGGGCGCGGTCGCGGTGATCGTCAGCATGGGGCTGTTCCAGTCGGCGACGTGGGCGCGGGTCGCCGGCGTGGCCATCGCCGGGCTGATCGTCATCGCCAACTTCCTCTCCCTGCCGTACTACCCGGTCTGGTCCGTCGTGATGATCGCGTTCTCCGGGTTCATCATCTGGGCGCTGTGCGTGGTGAAGCCGGACAGGCCTGCCGATTGACCGGACTGACCGGACTGACCGGACTGACCGGACCGATCGACCGGAATCCCTCCCGTCCGCATCATCAGGAAGGCGGTAGACGATGTGCCGATGGCTCGCCTACTCGGGAACCCCTGTCCTGCTCGAAACGATTCTCTACCGGCCGGAGCACTCGCTGATCGACCAGAGCCTGCACTCCAAGATGGGTGTGGAGACGACCAACGGTGACGGCTTCGGCGTCGGCTGGTACGGGCCCGACTCGGGCGACGGGACCCCCGCGGTGGTCCGGGAGATCGGCCCGGCGTGGAGCAACCGCAATCTGCGGGAGATCGCCGGTCACGTCCGCTCACCGCTGTTCTTCGCGCACATCCGGGCCTCGACCGGTTCGGCGGTGCAGCAGACCAACTCCCACCCGTTCCGGCACGGGCGCTGGATGTGGATGCACAACGGCGCGATCGCCGACTTCCACCGGATGCGCCGGGACCTCGCCCTCTCCGTCGACCCGCAGCTCTTCCTCGACATCGAGGGGTCGACGGACTCCGAGATGATGTTCTTCCTGGCCCTCACCCTCGGCCTGGAGGAGGATCCGCCGGGCGCCGTCGCCCGGATGGTCGGCCTGGTGGAACGCACCGGCCACGCACACGGGGTGGAGTACCCGGTCCAGATGACGGTCGCCGTGACCGACGGAGAACGGCTGTGGGCCTTCCGCTACTCCAGCCAGGGAGACTCACGCTCGCTGTTCTACAGCACCCGGGTGGAGACGCTCCGGTCGCTCCACCCCGACCTGGCCTTCCTGCGCGAGGTGTCCGACGAGACCCGGCTCATCGTCTCCGAGCCCCTGGGCGACATGCCCGGCGCCTGGAACAAGGTCCCCGAGAGCACGTACGGCGTGGTGCAGCCCGGAGGGGACGACATCGTCCACTTCGTCCCACAGGCGGCCTAGTTCGTACGGCGGCACCGCACAGGGAGTCCGTAGATGTCCCTGGGCAGCCCTGGACAGCCATGGACATCCATGGACATCAGTGCACGGAGAAGCCGCCGTCGACGAAGAGCGACTGCCCCGTCACATAACCGGAGGAGCGGCCGGCCAGGAACACCGCGGCTCCGGCGAAGTCCTCGGCCAGGCCGTTGCGCCCGACCATCGTGCGCGCGGCCAGCGCCGCCACCTTCTCCGGGTCGGACTGCAGCCGCATGTTGAGGGGGGTCAGCACGAAGCCGGGCACCAACGTGTTGCAGGTGACGCCGTACGGCGACCACGCCTCGGCCTGGGAGCGGGCCAGCGACTCCAGGGCCCCCTTGGAGACGCCGTAGGCGCCGCTCTGGACGAACGCGCGGTGTGCCTGCTGGGACGTGATGTGGATGATCCGTCCGAAGCCGCGCTCGGCCATCCCGGGACCGAACCGCAGGCCCAGCAGATAGGGCGCCTCCAGGTTCACCGCCATCGTGGCGTCCCACACCTCCTCGCCCAGCTCGCCCATCGGCGGCCGCAGGTTGATCCCGGCGCAGTTGACGAGGATGTCGGGCTCGCCGTACACCGCCGCCGCCTGCTCCGCGGCGGCGCGCACCCCGTCGCGGGTGCTCAGGTCGGCGCTCACCCAGGCCGCCGTGCAGCCGTCCGCCGTCAGCTCGTCGATCGTGGCGGCCAGCTCCGCCTCCTTGCGCGCCACGATCACCACGCGCGCCCCCGCCCGGGCGAGGGCGCCGGCGATGGCCCGGCCGATGCCGGAACTGCCGCCGGTCACCAGGGCTACCCGGCCGTCCAGCGAGAACAGTTCGGAGAGATAGGCGTCCGGGGTGCCGTGCGAGGGGCTGCGGGAAGTCATGTCCGCACCCTAGACGGCCTCCGCACCCCGGCCGGCGGACGGTCTCGCACCTCGGACGGCGGACGGTCTCCGCAGCTCGGACGGCCTGCGCACCCAGGGGCGCCCGGGACCCTTGCCAAGCGACCTGTTCCGATATATCGTTGACGCATCGCGACAGATCAACGATGGAATGAAGGAGTGGTTTGCGATGCGTACCCACGGATTCGAGCGTGGACATGGACAGGACGGCTCCCGGCGTGGCCGCGGCAGCTTCGACGGGCGGCGGGCGGCTTTCGGGCCCTTCGGTCCGGGTGGCCCCGGCGGTCCGGGATTCGGCCCCGGCGGTCCCGGCTTCGGGCCGGGCTTCGGTGGCCCCTGGGGCGGACGAGGGCGTGGCGGACCCAGGGGGAGGGCGCGGCGCGGTGACGTACGGGCCTCGATCCTGGCCCTGCTCAAGGGCCGGCCCATGCACGGCTACGAGATGATCCAGGAGATCGCCGAACGCAGCGGCGGGGCGTGGAAGCCCAGCCCGGGCTCGGTGTACCCCACCCTCCAACTGCTGGAGGACGAGGGCCTGATCAGCAGTGAGAGCGAAGGCGGCAAGAAGCTGTTCTCGCTCACCGACGAAGGCCGCACGGCCGCCGAGGAGGGCCCCGAGGCCCCCTGGGAGGAGGCCTCGCGCGGGGTCGACTGGGAGGCTCTCAGTGAGATCCGCCAGGCCGGCTTCGGCCTGATGGAGGCTTTCGGGCAGGTCTGGAAGACCGGCAGCAAGGAGCAGCGCGAAAAGGCGCTCACGGTCATCAACGACGCCCGTAAGAAGCTGTACCTGATCCTCGCCGACGAGGACTGATCGCCGTACGGCGATGCCGAGGCGCCCCGCGGAGTCATCCGCGGGGCGCCTTCGTGTGCCGGGCGCCTCGCCTGCCGGGCGCCTCGCCCGGTCAGGCGACCAGTCCGCCCAGCTTGCGCAGCGACTCGTTCAGTGCGGCCGTGCCCGAGTCCTTGAGCCTGCCCGCCATCAGCGACACTGCCGCGCCCGTGAACTCGCCGTCGATGCGGACCGTCGTGGCGTCCCCGTCGGGGGTCAGGGTGTAGCGGGTGGTGACGGACACCGCCATCGGGCCCTTCCCGCGAATGGCCAGCAGTCGGGCGGGCTCCAGTTCCGCCACGGTCCACTCGACCTCGGCCGGGAACCCCATGAGCTTCATGTTCTCCTGGAAGGTCGCGCCCACTTCGAGGGTCTCGGGGCCGCCCTTGGGGAAGTTGGTGTGGGTCGCGTTCCACTCCCCGTACGCCGGCCAGTCGGTGAGCTGGGCCCACACCTTCTCGGCCGGTGCCTGGATGCGTGCCTCCGCGCTGACTTCGGCCATGCGACCACCTCTTCGTGTCGGGCAACTGGGGCTGCGGTGTCGCGGAACGTAGCTCCAGGGCCTCGAACATTCAATACTGACGAACCGTCAGAAAATGTGGAGGGGACGTGCGGCAAGTCGGCGCGCGCCCCGGTGGGGGAAGCGCCTGATCTCATCCGTAGGGAGGAGATTCCGACGGCAGGGGTCCGCTCTGTGTGGGACGTGAAGATGCTCCCCGCCGGGGATGACCGCGCCCGGCCGGACTGATGGGGTGGGGTTGTGCAATCCCGTACTTCCCGGCAGTCGCCCCACAACCCGGTGGCGCACGGCATGGACGACGACCCCAGGCTCGCCGCCGAGCCCGCGGCGGCGCTCGCCGCCGCCCGTCGCAGGGCGGTGCGGGACGGGGACCGGCAGATCGACACCGCCCACCTGCTGCACTCGCTCCTGGAGCAGGACCCACAGGTGCGCGCAGCCTTCGACGGCGGACCTCAGCTCGCCCGGCTGCTCGGCTACCTCGTCCAGCGCAGCATCGGCTACGGCCTGCGCTGGCAGAGCGGAGTCGAGGACTCCGGGACCCTGCCCGTCGTGACGGTCATCGAGGCTCTCTCCCCACTGGCCGCGGCCGCGCTGGAGCACGCGTGCGTGAGGGCCGCCCGGCGCGACGGAGCGCGGGCCCGGGGCGTCGACCTGCTCGCGGCGATCGTCGCGGACCCGCAGGCGCGTGCCGTCGAGGTGCTGACCCGCGCCGCCGTCGACATCCACGCACTGCGCGCACGGATCGAGGACGGTCCGCAGGAGCGCGAGGCTCGTGCGGGAGGCGGCGAAGGCGCCTGCTGAGCCCGCTCCGGCCGCCCTCGCCCGGCGTCCTCGCCCGCCGGCCGGGCCGTCCAGCCGATGAGACAGGTGTCAACGGGGATGACGCTCATGTCATCGCCTGTCATCATGTGCCGGTGCATACGTCTGTGAGCAGTGAGGGCAACCGCGGAAAGGGCATCGGGCTCGGTCTGGCGATCGGGTCGGCCATCGCCTTCGGCGGATCCGGGGTCGCGGCCAAGCCGCTGATCGAGGCGGGCCTCGATCCGCTGCATGTGGTGTGGCTGCGGGTGACCGGCGCGGCCCTGGTGATGCTGCCGCTCGCCGTACGGCACCGCGCCCTGCTGCGCACCCGCCCGGCGCTGCTCGCCGGGTTCGGTCTGCTCGGCGTGGCGGGGGTGCAGGCGTTCTACTTCGCCGCGATCTCCCGCATCCCGGTCGGTGTCGCGCTGCTCGTCGAGTACCTCGCGCCCGCGCTGGTGCTCGGCTGGGTGCGATTCGTGCAGCGGCGGCCGGTGACGCGCGCCGCCGCGCTCGGCGTGGTCCTCGCGGTGGGCGGGCTGGCCTGTGTCGTCGAGGTCTGGACGGGCTTGAGTTTCGACGTCGTCGGGCTGCTGCTCGCGCTCGCGGCCGCCTGCTGTCAGGTCGGCTACTTCGTCCTGTCCGACCAGGGCAGCGACTCCGGGGACGACGCCCCCGATCCGCTCGGTGTCATCGCGTACGGCCTCCTCGTGGGCGCCGTCGTCCTGACCGCCGTCTCCCGCCCCTGGGGCATGGACTGGTCCGCGCTCGCGCACACCGCGGGCATGAACGGCACCGAGGTCCCCGCCTGGCTGCTGCTCGCCTGGATCGTGCTCATCGCGACGGTGGTCGCGTACGTCACCGGCGTGGTCTCCGTGCGCCGGCTCTCTCCCCAGGTCGCGGGTGTGGTGGCCTGCCTGGAGGCGGTCATCGCGACGGTCCTGGCGTGGGTGCTGCTCGGCGAGCACCTCTCGGCACCGCAGATCGTGGGCGGGGCGGTGGTTCTCCTGGGCGCCTTCATCGCGCAGTCGTCCGCGCCGGCCAAGGGCGCCGCGGAGCCGGTGGCCGGCGGCAGTCCCGAACGGGAGCTGTCGGCCCGCGGAACGGCTGCCTAGGCTCCCGGTGCACACCGGGCGCCCGCCCTTCGCGCGCCCTCCCGTACGTCAGCCCGGGGCGTCATGCCCGGCGTCGTCGCGACAGGTGCTCGCCGGCCGCCGCGTCGCGTGGGCCGCCGCGGGCGGCCAGGCCGGCGGCGATGCGGTCCTGGGTCTCGCTCGGCCGGTGGGCCGCGTACTTGAACTTCGCCCGCACGCCGGTCACCTCGAGCCGGACACCACGGATGCCGGAGAGCAGACGGCCGTACGGCGCCTCGCCGACCGTGGGCCGGGCGGAGCCGCCCTCGGGCTGGAAGTGACCCAACTGGCGTGTGAGCAGCTCGGCCTTGCCGGTCGGATCGTCCACGATGTGAGCCGTGCAGCGGAGTTGCACCGCCGCGTAGAAGCTCGTCGGGGTGCCGTGCTCGGCGGGGGCACCCGGCGGTGCCTGCCACGGGCCGGGTACGAACACGTAGTCGTCGACCACGCTCAGGATCACGGTCGGGTCCGCCTCAAGGGCGGGCCACAGCGGGTTGGGGCGGGCCAGGTGGGTGACCGCCTCGCCCGCGTCGGGGTCGTAGGCGAAGTGCAGCGGCTGGACGAACGGCGGCTCGCCCGGCAGGCCGTTGACGGCGAGCTGGCCGAAGTCGTGGGCGGACAGCCAGGTGCGCCACTCGCCGTCGTCGTGGGGCGCGTCCCAGGGGTGGATGAGCATCACGGCACCGCGAGGTAGTCGGGGAGCGCGATGCCGGGGGCGAGGTCGGCCTCCGGGAGGGGCGCGTCGTAGCCCTTGCGCAGCGGGAGCACGCCGGCCCAGTGGGGGAGGGTGAGGTCCTCAGGTTCCTCGTTCACCCCGCCGGTGCGGGTCTTGGCCGAGACCTCGTTCAGGTCGAGGCGGATCACCGCGGTCGCCGCCAGCTCCTTCTTGTTGGCGGGGCGCGAGTCGGCGGCCCGGCCCGGGACGACATGGTCGACGAGGGCGTCGAGCGCGGTGAGCTTCTCCTGCGGGTCCGTCACGTCGTGCGCGATGCCGTGCACCACGACCGAGCGGTAGTTGATCGAGTGGTGGAAGGCCGAGCGGGCCAGCACCAGACCGTCGACATGCGTCACCGTCAGGCACACCGGCAGCCCCGGGTCCGCCTGCCCCGTCATCCGCAGCGGGCGCGAACCCGTGGAGCCGTGCACGTAGAGCGTCTCGCCGACCCTGCCGTACAGGGTCGGCAGCACGACCGGCGCGCCGTCGCGGACGAAACCGAGGTGGCAGACGTAGCCCTCGTCGAGTATCGCGTGCACGAGATCCCTGTCGTACGAGGCCTTCTGCGCGGACCGCGTGGGGATCGTGCGGTCGGTCGGGGTGTAGGCGGCGGTCCGTGTCGTCGTCTCCGGGGTCCCCTGCATGGCGTTCTCCATTGCACTAGTGCATAATAGGCTTTGTGCTAGGAGAATATCCGATCAGGGGCCGGCGTGCAGCGGAGATTTCCGCGAGCATCGAGACGGCGGTGGGCGCGGGTGAGCTGATTCCTGGGCAACTGCTGCCTCCCATGAGGGAGTTGGCGACGGCGCTGGGGGTGAACCCGAACACCGTCGCGGCCGCGTATCGCACCCTGCGGGAGCGCGGAGTGATCGAGACCGACGGCAGGCGAGGCAGCCGGGTGCGGTCGAAGCCCGCGACGACCGGGCGCGAGTTCCTCCGGGTCGAGGTGTCCGAGGGTGTACGGGACGCGGCCGCGGGCAACCCGGACACCGCGCTGCTGCCACCGCTGGCGCCGGCGTTCGCGTGGGCCGCCGCGCAGGGCGACCGGGAGCCGGTCCTGTACGGACACGCTCCGCTGGAGCCCGAGCTGGCGCGGCTGGCGCGGGCCGAACTGGACGCGGACGGCGTGCCGGCCGGACCGGTGGCCGTCGCCTCCGGTTCGCTGGACGCGATCGAACGCGTCCTCGCCGCGCATGTGAGGCCGGGCGACACCGTGGCCGTCGAGGATCCCGGCTGGGGCTCCCTGCTCGACCTCGTCCCGGCGCTCGGGCTGCGCCCGGTCCCGGTCGGCGTCGACGACGACGGCCCGCTGCCCGAGCAGGTGCGGCATGCCCTGGAGGCCGGGGCGCGCGCCCTGATCGTCACCGACCGCGCGCAGAACCCGACCGGCGCGGCGGTGAGTGCCGTACGCGCGCGTGCCCTGCGTGCCGTGCTGCGGGAACACCCGCAGACCGTGCTCGTCGAGGACGACCACGGTCATGGCATCGTCGACCTCCCTCTGCACCCCCTCGCGGGCGTCACCCGGCACTGGGCGTTCGTGCGCTCGGTGGCCAAGGCGTACGGCCCCGACCTGCGGTTCGCCGTGCTCACCGGGGACGAGGTCACCCTCGACCGGGTGCGCGGGCGGCAGCGGCTCGGACCCGGGTGGGTCAGCCGGATCACCCAGCGGGCGGTGCTGCGGCTGTGGGCCGACGGCGCGGTGGACGCGCGGGCGGTCGCCGAGGCGTACGGGAGCCGGCGGGACGCGCTGATCACGGCGCTGGCCGGGCGGGGGGTCGAGGCGCACGGCCGCAGTGGGATGAACGTGTGGATCCCCGTGCCGGACGAGACGGGGGCCGTCGCCCGGTTGCTCCAGGCGGGGTGGGCCGTCGCGCCCGGGGCGCGGTTCCGGGTCGAGGCCCCGCCGGGGATCCGGATCACCGTGTCGACGCTGGCCCGGGACGAGGTCGGCCCACTGGCGGACGCCGTCGCCTCCGCGGTACGGGTGGGCGGCACCCGCGGGTACGTCTAGGGCGCGAAGGCGCTGCGCGGAGCGGTCTCGACGGGTGCCGGGTCGTCGTGGGTTTCGCATCCACCCGGCGGTGCCGCAGGGCGCTGCCGCCCGCGCCGATCGGGTCGGCGGGGGCCCGGCCGTCGTGGCGTGTCGCGGCTACGCGGCGGAGCCGCGGGTCGGCGCCGCCCCCGTGCTCGGGGGCCGGACACCGTGCCCCCGCGCTCAGGACATGCCGTGCCCCCGCGCTCAGGATCTGCCGCGTGCCTGGGTCAGTGCCGCTCCCGCCAGGACGATCGCCGCGCCCACCGGGGTCGACCAGCTCAGCGGCTCGCCGAGGATCGCGACGCCCGCCGCCGTCGCGATGACCGGGATGAAGTAGGTGACCATCTGGGCTGTCGTGGGGCCGACCTCCGTGACCAGGCCGTACTGGATCAGCAGGGCGAGGCCCGTGCCGAGCGCGCCCAGGGCGGCCGTCGCGAGCAGCGGGACCACCGGGAAACGGCTCGGGAAGGAGGTGAACAGCGGGGTGACGACGGCCAGTTGGAGCGTGGCCAGCAGGAGCTGCCCGCCGGTCATCGACAGGGCCGAGGAGCCGGTGTTCGCCAGGGTGCGGCGGAGGTAGATCCAGCCGATCGGGTAGCTGAGCGAGGCCAGCAGGGCCAGGGTCGTGCCCCGGGCGTCCAGGCCGTGGAAGCCCTGCCAGGCGCCGAGGACCGTGAGGACACCGAGGAAGCCGAGGCCCAGGCCCGCGACGCGCAGCCGGGTCGGCCGGTCCTCCGACAGCGCCACCAGGGAGAGGGCCATGCCCCACAGGGGCGAGGTCGCGTTGCAGATCCCGGCCAGGGTGGAGGGAATGGTCAGCTCGGCGTAGGCGAACAGGGAGAAGGGCAGGGCGTTGAGGAGGAACGCCGCCACCGTCAGATGCGCCCAGGTGCGGGCCCCGCGCGGCAGCCGCTCGCGCTTCACCACCATCGCGACCGCCAGGACCGCCGTACCGAACAGCAGCCTGCCCAGGGTGACCTGGAAGGGTGCGTAGCCGTCGGTGCCCACCTTGATGAGCAGGAAGCTGAAGCCCCAGATCAGCGACAGCACGCCGAAGCGCAGCCGCCAGTCGAGGGTGCGGCGCGGGCGGGCGGCGGCCGGCGGGGAGGTCCGGGCGGGGGCGGTGACAGCAGTCATGAGCGTAACGATGCTGTACGTCGTCTCGTCACACAATCGAGAATATTCGAGCGATACCTCGTAGCATCGCTTACATGTTGAACCTGGAGCGCCTGCGCACCCTCGACGCCCTGGCCCGGCACGGATCGGTCAGCGGCGCCGCCACGGGCCTGCACATCACCACCTCGGCCGTCTCGCAGCAGATGGCCAAGCTGGAACGGGAGGTCGGGCAGCGACTCCTCGCCAAGCAGGGGCGAGGCGTGCGGCTCACGGACGCCGGGCGGCTGCTCGCCGACCACGCGTCCCGGATCCTGTCGCAGGTCGAGCTTGCCCAGTCCGATCTGGAGGCCCAGCGCGGGCAGGTGGTGGGGGAGCTGCGGCTCTCCGCGTTCCCGACCGCGGCACGCGGGCTGTTTCCCGTCGCGCTCGCCGAGCTGCGCAAGGCGCACCCGGGGCTGCGCCTGCGCTCGTGCGAACTGGAACCGGAGCGGGGCGTCGCCGGGGTGGTCCGCGGCGACCTCGACCTGGCCGTCGTCCTGGACTGGTACAACAAGCCGATGCCGGTGCCGGACGGCCTGGTCAAGGCGCCCATCCTGGACGATCCCGCCGATGTCGCGATGCCGGCCGGGCACCCCCTCGCGGACCGGGACGAGGTGGATCTGGGGGAGTTCGCCGAGGACGAGTGGATCACCTGGGGCGAGGGCGAGTTCTGCCACGAGTGGCTGATGTTCACGCTGCGCTCCCGGGGCGTGGAGCCGATCGTCGGCCACCGGGCGGCCGAGACGCACACCCAACTCGGGCTGGTGGCCGCCGGACTGGGTGTCTGCATCGCGCCGCTGCTCGGTCGTCACCCGGTGCCCGAGGGTGTCGTGACGGTCCCCCTGCGGCAGCGGGTGCGCCGGCATGTGTACGTGCTCTGGCGGGCGGACGCCGACCGCCGCCCGTCGATCCGGGCGGCGGTCGCGGCGCTCAAGGCCGCGGGGCAGGCCGTGGGTTGAACAGCCCTACGCCCCGCCCAGCTTGCGGAAGTCCCAGGACACGATCTTCGCCGGCTTCAGCCGCACCCACGCGTGCCGGCCGTCGTGCGGCATCGCGTCCAGGCCGAAGTTCTTGCGCGCGAACAGCGTCTCCACGGCGTCGAGTTCGGCGCACAGCTCCCCGGTGCGCGGGCTCTCGCCCACGAACTCGACCACGCCGGACAGCTCCACGCCCCGCAGCGCGTCGTACTCCTCGCCCGTGTCGATCACGATCGCGACCCGAGGATCGCGGTTCAGGTCCGCCCAGCGCTTGCTGCGCACGACCGAGTACAGCCACAACGCGGTGCCGTCCCAGAGAAACCACAGGGCGCTGACGTGCGGGGCGCCGTCGGTGGACACGGTCGCGACCCGGCAGGTGCGCTGGAGGGTGAGGAACGCGTCCAGTTCACCCGGCGACATCATGATCTTCCGGCCCCGGCGCTGAGTGACGGTCATCCGGCCCCCTCATTCTTTTCTTGTGGGTACGTGCCGCTCTCCTGAAATACCGTCAGGAAAGCATGGGTCTTCTTCCTTGTGCGCGCAATGGCGGTTACTGTCGCCCGCTCCACACCGACGCCAGGGGGAGTCATGCCGTCGTACGAACAGCTCAGCGCCCTCCTCGACCCGGCGACCACCGTCCTGATCACGGTGGAATGCCAGCAGGGCGTCGTCGGGCCCGATGCCGCGCTGCCCCAGCTCGCCCGTGCGGCACGGGAGTCGGGGGCCCTCGACAACGTCGCCCGGCTGGTCGCGGCCGCCCACGCGAGCCGCGTCCAGGTCGTGCACGCCGTCGCCGAACGGCGCCCCGACGGCCGGGGCGCCAACCGCAACGCCCGGCTGTTCCGCGCGGCCGAGCGCCTTCCCGTCCAGCAGCTCACCGGCACCGTCGCGACCAGCCTGGCGCCCCCGATCGAGCTGGCCGAGCAGGACCTCGTGGTACGGAGGCTGCACGGACTGTCGCCGGTCCAGGGCACCGACGTCGACGCCCTGCTGCGCAACCTGGGCTGCCGCACCCTGGTCGTGACCGGCGTCTCGGCCAACGTGGCGATCCCGAACACCGTCTTCGACGCCGTCAACCGCGGCTACACGGCCGTCGTGCCGTCGGACGCCATCGCCGGGGTGCCTGCCGACTACACCCCCGCGATGATCCGCCACACCCTCGCATTGGTCGCTACGGTCGCGACCACGGACGAGGTGCTGGCCTGCCTCCGGCGGCCGGCCGTCAGGCCAGCGTGATCGAGTCGCCGCTGACGGTGATCGCCACCTCGGGCAGCGGCTTCTGCGCGGGACCGCTCTTCACACTGCCGTCCGTGATCGAGAAGTTGCTGTTGTGACAGGGGCAGTTGATCACGCCGTCGCTGATGCTCTTCACCGCGCAGCCCTGGTGGGTGCAGACCGCGGAGAACGCCTTGTACGTGCCCGCCGTCGGCTGGGTGACGACCACCTTCTCGGAGTCGAAGACCTTGCCACCGCCCTCGGGTATGTCGGCGGTCGTGGCGAGCGCGCCGGCCGCGGCGTTGTCCCCGCCGCCCGTGCCACCGCTGCTCGCGGCCTCGGTGGACCCGGTGGAACCCGACGTGCCCGCCGAGGCGGACGAGCTCGACGAGTCGTCGTCGGAGCCTCCGCACGCGGTCAGCGCGACGGAGAGCCCCGCGGCTCCGGCGGCTGCCACGACGGTACGGCGGGCAGGCCCCGACGCGGACTTGATCGATGCGCTGGTCATGCTGGAGGTTCCCTTCCAGGGGGGTGCGTGGATCTGCCGAGAGGTACGAGCCACGGGCGCCGGTCGTTCAGCGCCCCCGCCAAGTCCGGACAGTGTCGAGATATTGACCCGTTCGAGATGAGCGCGGCGTAAGCCAGAGCTGTCGCGGAGCTGTCGGCCCCGCATCGTTCCAGGCCCAGTAGCCTGGGGCGATGCTCAAGGAAGTCACCGCGACCCGCTTCGTCACCCCCCTGCGTGAGGGCGGCTCCTTGCCGGGACTCGTCGAGGCCGACGACTTCGGTCTGTACGTCATGAAGTTCACCGGCGCCGGACAGGGCCGCAAGACGCTCGTCGCCGAGGTCGTCTGCGGCGAACTCGCCCGCAGGCTCGGTTTCCGGGTGCCTCGGCTGGTGACCGTGGAGCTCGACATCGTGCTCGGACTCGGCGAACCCGACCAGCAGGTACAGGAGTTGCTGAAGTCCAGCGGCGGCACCAACCTCGGCATGGCCTTCCTCTCCGGCGCCCTCGGCTTCGACCCGCTCGCCTTCCCGGTGACCTCCGAGGAGGCCGGCCGGATCGTCTGGTTCGACGCGCTCGTGAACAACGTCGACCGCTCCTGGCGCAACCCCAACCTGCTGATGCACCGCGGCGACCTGTGGGTCATCGACCACGGCGCCACCATGATCTGGCAGCACAACTGGCCCACCGCCGAGACCTCCGCGGCCCGCCCCTACGACGCATCCGACCACGCGCTCACCCCGTTCGGGCCGGACGTCGCGGCCGCGGCGGCGGAGCTGGCGCCGCTGGTCACCGCCGAACTCCTCGCCGAGGTCACCGCCGAGATCCCCGACGTCTGGCTGGCGGACGAGCCCGGCTTCGACACCCCGGACGAGCTCCGGCGGGCCTACGCGGCCCCGCTGCTCGCCCGCGCCGCCGTCATCCACGACCGCATCAAGGGAATCAAGTGAACGAGCGCCACATCATCCGGCCGGGCCAGGGCGGCGACCGGGACGTCTTCGAGTACGCCCTGCTGCGCGTCGTACCGCGTGTCGAGCGCGGCGAGTGCATCAACGCGGGCGTGCTGGTGTACTGCCGCGGCCAGGACTACGTCGGTGCCCGCACCCACCTCGACGAGGCGAAGCTGCTGGCGCTGGACCCGGACGCGGACGTGACCGGGGTGCGTGCCGCCCTGCGGGCGGTCGAGGGTGTGTGCGCGGGCGGCGCGTCGGCCGGACAGGCGGCGCACGACGACGCCGGACGGCGCTTCCGCTGGCTGATCGCCCCCCGTTCGACGATCGTCCGGCCGGGCCCCGTCCACACGGGGCTCACCACCGATCCCGCGGCCGAGACGGAGCGGCTGCTGGAACTGCTGGTGAGGTAATGGATCACACCCGCGCCGTGTGGCGTTGACACCGGGTGCCAGGGCTTCTAGCGTCACGTCTGTCGAAGGTACTAAGCGGTCGCTCACCACTCGGGCGCATCGAGATTTTCTCAAGGGCGAGGAGAACCAGCAATGTCCACCACTGAGCAGCGGGTCGCCGTGGTCACGGGCGCGGCGCGCGGCATCGGCGCCGCCACCGCCGTACGGCTGGCCGCGGAAGGCCGTGCGGTCGCCGTGGTCGACCTCGACGAGGCCGCCTGCAAGGACACCGTCGAGAAGATCACCGCGGCGGGCGGCAAGGCCGTCGCGATCGGTGCCGACGTCTCCGACGAGGCCCAGGTCGAGGCGGCGATCGCACGCATCGTCGAGGAGCTCGGCGCGCCGACGATCCTCGTCAACAACGCGGGCGTGCTCCGCGACAACCTGCTGTTCAAGATGAGCGTCGCCGACTGGGACACCGTCCTGGGCGTGCACCTGCGCGGCTCGTTCCTGATGACCAAGGCCGTCCAGAAGCACATGGTCGACGCCGGCTTCGGCCGGGTGGTCAACCTGTCGTCCTCCTCGGCGCTCGGCAACCGCGGCCAGGCCAACTACTCCGCCGCCAAGGCCGGTCTCCAGGGCTTCACCAAGACCCTCGCCATCGAGCTCGGCAAGTTCGGCATCACCGCCAACGCCGTCGCCCCCGGCTTCATCGCCACCGACATGACCGCCGCGACCGCCGCCCGGGTCGGCATGGGCTTCGAGGAGTTCAAGGCCGCGGCCGCCACCCAGATCCCGGTCGCGCGCGTGGGCGAGCCCGACGACATCGCCAACGCGATCGCCTTCTTCACGAACGAGGCCGCCGGCTTCGTCTCCGGCCAGGTGCTGTACGTCGCCGGCGGACCGCTCGACTAAAGGCCACTAGGGAGCACTGGGGATCACGAACATGACTGAACTGCCCGCACTCTCCGGCAAGGTCGCCCTCGTCACGGGCGCCAGCCGCGGCATCGGCTACGGCGTCGCCGAGGCGCTCGTCGCCCGCGGCGACCGGGTCTGCATCACCGGCCGGGGCGAGGACGCGCTCAAGGAGGCCGTCGAGCGGCTCGGCGCCGACCGGGTCATCGCCGTCGCCGGCAAGGCGCACGACCTGGCGCACCAGGCCGCCGCCGTCGAGCGCACCATGGAGGCCTTCGGGCGCGTCGACTTCCTGGTCAACAACGCCGGCACGAACCCGGTGTTCGGGCCGATCGCCGACCTCGACCTGGACGTGGCCCGCAAGGTCTTCGAGACCAACGTGGTCTCCGCGCTCGGCTTCGCGCAGCGCACCTGGCACGCCTGGCAGAAGGACAACGGCGGCGCGATCGTCAACATCGCCTCCGTCGCGGGGCTCTCCGCCTCGCCCTTCATCGGCGCGTACGGCGTCAGCAAGGCCGCGATGATCAACCTGACCCAGCAGCTGGCGCACGAGTTCGCGCCGCGGGTGCGGGTCAACGCGATCGCCCCGGCCGTGGTGAAGACGAAGTTCGCCGAGGCCCTGTACGAGGGCCGCGAGGAGGAGGCGGCCGCCGCCTACCCGCTCGCCCGGCTCGGTGTGCCGTCCGACATCGGCGGCACCGCCGCGTTCCTGACCTCGGAGCAGTCGGACTGGATCACCGGCCAGACACTCGTCGTCGACGGCGGAATCTTCCTCAACGCCGGCGTGGGCTGATCCCGGCCCGGCTTGAACGCGACACCGGCACGGGCGCCGTTTTCTTGACGAAAACGGCGCCCGTGTCGTCGTTCGGGCCGCGAACGGGCGATGACAACGTCGTCACCCCGAAGTGATCAAGAATGCTTCAAGGGCGCGGGTTCACGGCGCGTGGGGCTGCGGTATGGTCTGCCAACCCTTGGCATGGCAGATCGAGGAGCGTGCGCGTGTTCAACCGGAACCGATCCTTGCAGCAGATGGCGGCGATCGTGTCCATATCCCTGGTGGCCGGATGCAGCCTCCTGGGAGAGGAGAGCTCCGACGATGCCGGACCGATCGTCGTGGGCACCACCAGTGCTCCCAGCACGCTCGATCCCGCCGCGGCCTGGGACGGCTCCTGGGAGCTGTTCCGCAACATCTACCAGACGTTGCTGAGCTACCCCAACGGAGCGACGAGTCCCCAGCCGGACGCCGCCAAGTCCTGTGACTTCACGGACGATTCGAACCGCACGTACAAGTGCGAACTGCGCGACGGCCTGAAGTTCTCGAACGGCGACAAGCTGGACGCGAACGCCGTGAAGCACTCGATCGACCGAATAAGGACGATCAACGCCGAAACCGGCCCCAACGGACTCCTGGGCAGCCTGGACAGCGTCGAGACGAAGGGCGACCAGGTGGTGCTCTTCCGGCTCAACAAGCCCGACGCCACCTTCCCGTTCGTGCTCGCCACCCCCGGCATGTCGCTCGTCGACCCCGAGGACTACTCCGCGAAGGCCCTGCGCAAGGACGACGGCATCGTCGGTTCCGGACCATACCGGCTCCAGTCCTACGAAGAGGGCAAGCAGGCCGTACTGGTACGGAACGACAACTACAAGGGCTTCGCCGACCGCAAGAACGACGCGGTGACCATCCGCTACTTCCAGGACTCCGGCGAGATGGTCAAGGCCTTGCGCAGCAAGGACATCGACATCACCTACCAGGGTCTCGCCGCCGATGACATCGTCGACCTGGACGGCAAGACCGCCGCCAACGAGGGCCTCCAGCTCATCGAGGGCGCCGGCAGCAACATCAACTACCTGGTGTTCAACCCCAAGGACCCGTGGTCCGACAAGGTCGCCGTGCGCCGGGCCGTGGCCCAGGTCGTGGACCGCGCCGCGATCGCCCACGAGGTCTACAAGGACACGGTCGAGCCGCTGTACTCCATGGTCCCGTCCGGCCTGACCGGCCACACCACCGGCTTCTTCGACTCCTTCGGCGACCCCGACAAGGCCAAGGCGCGCAAGATCCTCACCGAGGCGGGGATCACCGAGACCGTCCCGCTCACCCTCTGGTACACCACCGACCGCTACGGCTCCGACACCGCCCTGGAGTTCAAGGAGATCAAGAGGCAGCTCGACGCCTCGGGCCTGTTCTCGGTCAAGCTGAAGAGCCGCCCCTGGAACACCTACGTGGTCGGCTACCAGAAGGGCGAGTACCCGGTGTTCGGGCGCGGCTGGGCCCCGGACTTCCCCGACGCGGACAACTTCATCGCCCCCTTCGTCGGCGATCAGAACGCGCTCGGCACGCCCTACCCGGCGAAGGAGATCACGCAGGTGCTGCTGCCCCGCTCCCGCGGCGAGAGCGACCGCGCCAACGTGGTGCAGGACTTCGAGGAGGCCCAGCAGATCCTCGTCGACGACGCCCGGCTGCTGCCGCTGTGGCAGGGCAAGCAGTACCTGGCCTCCTCCGAGGACGTCTCGGGCGGCGAGCGCTCCCTGGACCCGTCGACGATCATGATGATGTGGGAGCTGACGCGCAAGACCAGCTGGTAGGCGGTCGGTGAACCGGTCCCCGGGGCCGGTTGTCAGTGGTCGCCTGTAGGTTCTGTGCTCTACAAGTGACCGCACGACGCAAGGACGTTGACGTGACCGACATCGCCATGCTGCCCGAGTCCTGGCGCGGGGTTCTGGGCGACGAACTCCAGCAGCCCTACTTCAAGGAGCTGACGGAGTTCGTCGAGGAGGAGCGGGCGGCCGGTCCCGTCTACCCCCCGCGCGAGGAGGTCTTCGCCGCGCTCGACGCGACGCCGTACGAGCGGGTGAAGGTACTCGTCCTCGGCCAGGACCCGTACCACGGCGAGGGGCAGGGGCACGGCCTGTGCTTCTCGGTGCGGCCGGGTGTGAAGATCCCGCCGTCCCTGCGGAACATCTACAAGGAGCTGCACGCGGAGCTGGACACGCCGATCCCGGACAACGGCTACCTGATGCCGTGGGCACAGCAGGGCGTCCTGCTGCTGAACGCGGTCCTCACGGTCCGCTCCGGCGAGGCGAACTCGCACAAGGGCAAGGGCTGGGAGAAGTTCACTGACGCGGTGATCCGCGCGGTGGCCGACCGGCCCGACCCGGCCGTCTTCGTCCTGTGGGGCAACTACGCGCAGAAGAAGCTCCCGCTCATCGACGAGACCCGGCACATCGTGGTCAAGGGCGCCCACCCCTCGCCGCTGTCGGCCAAGAAGTTCTTCGGTTCCCGCCCGTTCACGCAGATCAACGAGGCGGTGGCACAGCAGGGCCACGAGCCGATCGACTGGACCGTCCCGAACCTGGCCGACCAGGCCTGACCCGACGCCCGACCCG
Source organism: Streptomyces sp. NBC_00016 (assembly GCF_045040885.1). Classification (NCBI taxonomy): domain Bacteria; kingdom Bacillati; phylum Actinomycetota; class Actinomycetes; order Kitasatosporales; family Streptomycetaceae; genus Streptomyces; species Streptomyces sp. NBC_00016. The sequence goes on from NZ_CP108304.1 coordinate 8,178,408, forward strand.
GCCCGACCTCGGGTGACTGCACCTGCCGCCGGGCCGGTTCCTCCGCGGACCGGCACGGTGCCGCCTGACCGGGATTGCGGATGCCTGCGGCTAGCGTCGTCGCAACGACGCAAGGAGGCCGTGGTGGCGGAGCGACAGGGGCAGACGGTGCCGGACGCCCTGCTGACGCGGATCGGGCAGGTCGTGATGCTGCACCACGGGGGAGACCGCGAGGAGGCCCGGCGCCGCCTCCTCGACCTCTGGACGGAGCTCGGCGAGGGCGGTGCCCCGCTGCACCGCTGCACCCTCGCCCACTACCTGGCCGACACCCACGACGACCCCTCGGACGAGCTGGCGTGGGACCTGCGGGCGCTGACGGCGGCGGAGGAGCACGTCGGCTCGGTCGAGGTGCGGGCGCTCTATCCGTCGCTGCACCTCAACCTGGCCGCGGACTACGTCAAACTCGGCCGCGCCGAGGCCGCCCGCACCCATGTACGCAGGGCCCGTACGGCGGCCGTGGCACTGAGGGACGACAGCTACGGGGACGGTGTACGGGCGGCGATCAGCCGGATGGAACTGAGACTGGGGCCGGGCGAAGGCGAAGGCGAGTGGGAGGGACGGGGCGAGTGGGAGCGGGAGTGGTGAGAGCGGCGAGTCCGTCGTCGCGGGAGTGGTGAGACCGGCGGGGCGGTCGTCCTCCTACGGCCACGGCACCTGGCACCTGGCACCTGAACCCTCATCGCCCGTAGGCCTGCTCGCAGATCGCCGCCTCCGGGCTGTCGCCCTGCCATCCGCCGTACGTCCTGCCGAGCGCGCACACGTCGGTGTTCCTGCGCACCTCCTTCTCGATGTCCGGGATCGACGCGTGCGGCAACGCGTGCCGCCGGACCTCCGGGTGAGACGGCCGGGGGTGCGGGCGGGAGCGGGACGAGGGCGGCTGTCCGGCGCCCCCGGCCCCCGGCAGCGCCGCCGTCCGCCGCCGCTGTGCCGGCGCCGTCGGTGCATCCGGTTTTGGCTCACGGGACGGCCCGACCATCTCCAGCGCCTCCAGGGCGGGCGCCTGGACGACCTGCACCTCGGCCCGCCCCTCCGGCCGCGGCACGGACGGCTGGGACGGTGCCAGGACGGGGCCGGGGACGGCCGGGCGCTGGACGGTCACGCATCCCGCGAGGGCCGAGACGGCCACGGTGACCAGGAGCGTTGCGGTAGTCGTCGTCGTTCGATGCACCCGCGCAACTCTGCTGGTTCCGCCCGCCCGAGCAACAGCGGAGCAGCGGAGGTTGCCCCGCACGGGTGATCTCGTGCCCCGTACGAGGGAGCAGGCCCGCCCGCGCTGACGTCACTCGCCGGTGAAACCGTCGATGCGCTCCCGGATCAGGTCGGCGTGGCCGTTGTGACGGGCGTACTCCTCGATCATGTGGGTGTAGATCCAGCGCAGGCTGAACGGCTCGTCGGTGAACCTGCTCCGACCGCGGGAGAGCTCGGCCAGGGCGAAGCCCGCCGCATGCCGTCGGGCGACCTCGATCTCGGCCTGCCAGGTGGCGTGGGCCTCCGCCCAGGTGTCCCGCTCGGTGAGATGGAACTCGCCGTCCGGGTCCTGGTCGCTGTAGTGGATCGGCCCCGCGTCGTCGCCGACGAGCACCCTGCGGAACCAACTGCGCTCCACGTCGGCCATGTGCCGTACCAGGCCCATCAGGGACAGCTCGGACGGCGGCACCGAGGCGGTGCGCAGCTGGGCGTCGGTGAGTCCCTCGCACTTCCACGCCAGGGTCTGCCGGTGGTAGTCCAGCCAACCTTCCAGCATGGCGCGTTCGTCGGCGTTCTGGGCGGGTCCGGTGCGCTGCGTCGTCATCCCCGCATGGTGGCTCCGAGCCGCCCTCCGCCACCACGGGTTTTCCCTCGACGCGGCTGCCGGGCAGGCCCCTGAACACCCCCGGGGACCCCCGCGCACCGCCTCCGGGCCGGGCGCCGGACACCTCGCGGACCGGCGGACGGCGGCCGGGGAGGGGCCCCGTATGCTGCCGTACACGGTAGGCCGGGCAGTGGGCCGGGCAGCGTGGGACAGGTAGCGAGGGAGCGCCCGTGAAGGTCGGCTGCATCGGACTCGGCGACATCGCGCAGAAGGCGTATCTGCCGGTGCTCGGCGCGCTGCCCGGGATCGAGCTCCACCTCCAGACCCGCACACCGGCCACCCTCGACCGGGTCGCCGACGGGCTGCGCCTGCCCCGCGAGCAGCGCCACCACGACCTCGACGCGCTCCTCGCCGCCGGCCTCGACGCGGCCTTCGTGCACGCCCCCACCGCCGCCCACCCCGAGATCGTCTCCCGGCTGCTGGAGGCGGGCGTCCCGACGTACGTGGACAAGCCCCTCGCGTACGAACTCGCCGACTCCGAGCGGCTCGTCACGCTCGCGGAAGCGCGGAACGTGTCCCTCGCCGTCGGCTTCAACCGACGCCTCGCGCCCGGCTACGCGCAATGCGCCGACCACCCGCGCGAGCTGATCCTCATGCAGAAGAACCGGGTCGGGCTGCCCGAGCAGCCGCGCACGATGATCCTCGACGACTTCATCCACGTCGTGGACACCCTGCGCTTCCTGGCGCCGGGCCCGGTCGACGACGTGACCGTGCGCGCCCGCGTCGAGGACGGCCTGCTGCACCACGTGGTCCTCCAGCTCGCCGGCCCCGGCTTCACCGCGCTCGGCGTGATGAACCGGCTCAGCGGTTCCAACGAGGAGATCCTCGAGGTGTCCGGGCAGGACACCAAGCGCCAGGTCGTCAACCTCGCCGAGGTGATCGATCACAAGGGGCAGCCCACCGTGCGGCGGCGCGGCGACTGGGTGCCGGTGGCCCGGCAGCGCGGCATCGAACAGGCGGTCCTCGCCTTCCTGGACGCCGTGCGCGCGGGCAAGGTGCTCAGCGCCCGGGACGCGCTGGCGACTCATGAGCTGTGCGAGCGGGTGGTACGAGCGGTGCGGGAGCAGTCCGCCGCAGCCTGACCGTCCGCGCGCCCTCCGTGAGCGCGAGGGCCAGCAGCACCAACAGGGCTCCGTGGACCGGCCAGTCGCCGTAGCGGACGTACGGGGTGACGCCGTCGGCGAGCGGGACGTCGTAGACGGCCGTCGTGCTCGCCTCCGTGCCCAGCCACGAGCCCATCCGCCGGCCACTCGCGTCGTACACGGCCGACACGCCGGTGAGGGTGGAGTGGACGAACGGCCGTCCGGTCTCCGCGGCGCGCAGCGCGCCCAGCGAGGCGTGCTGCGCGGGCGCCCAGCTGTGCTGGAAGGAGGAGGTCGACGACTGCGCGACCAGCACGTCCGCGCCGTCCCCTGCCAGGTGCCGGCTCATGTCGGGGAACGCCGTCTCGAAGCACACCATCGGCCCGATGCGCAGCCCGTGCCCGGCGTCCATCACGACCTGCTCGGTACCGCGCCGCCGGTCCTCACCGGCCGCCTTGCCGACGGAGGTGGCCCAGCCGAGCAGGGAGCGGGCCGGTATGTACTCCCCGAAGGGCACGAGCCGCATCTTGTCGTACCGGTCGCCGGTCGGGCCTTCGGACCCGATGAGCATCGAGCTCTTGTAGATGCCGGGCCGGTCGGAGCGGCGGGCGTCGACGTTGACGAGGATGTCGGCGCCGGTGACGCGGGACAACTCCGCCAGGCGCCGGGCCAGGTCGGGCCGGTCGTCGAGGTCGTAACCGACGCTGCTCTCGCCCCACACGATCAGGTCCACGTCCTGCCCGACCAGCCGCCGGGTCAACTGCTCCTCGCGGTCGAAGCGCCGGTCGGGGCCGTCGATCACCCCCGGCTGCACGACGGCGATCCGGTCCTGCCCGTCGGCGTCGGGGCGCGGCGCCCACATCCACGCGGCAGAGGCCGTGGCGGCGGTGGCCACGAGACCGGCGACGGCCGGGGCCCGGGACGCCGGAACGGAGACCAGGACGGCGGCCGACACGTTGACCGCCACCACCAGGAAGCTGAGCAGCCACACCCCGCCGACGGAGGCGAGCCGCAACGCGGGCTCCACCTGCCACTGACTGGCCCCGAGCATGCCCCACGGCCCGCCCAGCCCCTGCCAGGAGCGGACGAGCTCGATCGCCAGCCAGCCCGAGGGCAGGACCAGCAGCGCGGCGAACACCCGCCCGCGGCTGGGGATCACGTCCGCGGTGAGAAACCGGCGGACCAGCCACGCCCACGGGCCCCACAGGGCGCCCAGCAGCGCGGCGATCACCAGGGTGAACACATGCAGGCTCGGCAGCAGCCAGTGGTGCATGGCCAGCATGAAACCGAACCCGCCGCTCCATCCGTCGTACGCGGCCCGCCTCCCTGTCGGCGCGGAGCGGGCGAGCAGGATCCACGGGACGAGTGCGAAATAGGCCCACCACCACAGGGCCGGCGCGGGGAACGCGAGCACGGGCAGCGCGCCCGCGAGAGCCGCGACGGCCGTACGCCGCCAGGGGGAGGTGAGCCACAGTCCGAACGTCTTCATACGGCACCTCCCTACCCGCTCAGGGGTGCCTCCAGTGTGCGCGCGTCGGACGATCTCCGACAGGGGAGGTTTTCTCGCCGGCCACCGTGCGGCGCTACCGCCTCCGCTTCGTGCTTCCGCCCAGTACTTGCCGCGTATGTCTCAGCCGGTGAGCCGCCGCCACTTCTCCCGGACGACGACCTCACGCACCCGCCACCCGTCGTCGGTCCGCAGCAGACCGAAGGAGTACCTGCCCCCACAGACGAAGTCCGGCGCACCGGCCGCCGAGTCGTCGTGTTCGGCCGCGGCCAGCCGCATCGGGTTGACGTAGTCGGCCTGGACCCGGGCCGTGTCGCCCGTGTCCTGCTCCAGAACCCCGAAGCGCACCTGGCGATTGACGATGAGGTGCTGCCGCATCGCGAACACCCGCATGGTCTCCGCGAGCCATGAGGCGACGTTCCCGGCGTCGCCCTCGATTCCACCGGCCGAGCGGTAGTCCGCCCGCCCGTCCGACGTGAACAGTTCCCGGTACGCCGTCCAGTCACCGTCGTCGACCGCCACCGCGTAGTCGGTGACCAACCCGTCCACGGCCAGCCGGTCCATCACTGCGGCGAGTTCCACACGCTGCGTCATGGCCCGAGTGTTGGGCATGAGGGCTGCTCAGCCAAGCTCCGTGCGGGAACGATCCGGTAATTCGGTGCGGTGATCTCAGCGAGGGACTACCGCGTCGTCCAGGTATCGGTGCATGACGCCCGTCGGAAGGCCGGGGTGGGAGAGGGCGCGGGCATGGTGCATCGCGCGGCGTTCAGCGGAGACGGACGGCCATCCTCACCGTCACGCCGTCCCCTGCCCGTACGAGGCTCGGTCACCCATCGAACTCGGTGAGGTCGATGGCGTGGACGTGCAACGCGAAGCGGTGCACCGGGTGCACCGTTTCGCGTTCCGGTGTCATGCCGAGCTTGCGGCTGATGTTCTCGGACGCGTCGTCACCGATCCGGTTGATGCTGATGACGCGGTCCAGGCCGCGATCCTGGAGGGCGAACTCCAGCGTGGCGTGGGCGGCCTCGGACGCGTACCCCTGACCCCAGAACTGGGAGCCGAACCGCCAGCTGATCGCCACGTCGGGCCGTACCTCCGGCAGGAACTCGGGCACGGACAGGCCCGTGAAGCCGGCCAGTTCGCCCGAGCCGAGCAGTTCCACGGCGAAGAGTCCGAAGCCCTCCTCGTCCCACTCCTCCTCCCACCGCTCGATGGCCTCCGCCGTCCGCTCCAGGTCGAGAACCGACCCGTCGTCGACCCAGCGCATGACATGCGGATCCGCGTTGATCTCGGCCATCGGCACGAGGTCGTCGTCGGTCCAGCGGCGGAGGAGGAGGCGGGGGGTGTGGATCTCGGTCATGGTGACCATCCTGCCCGTGGCGGGAGCCTCACCGGTAATCGGCGGTGACCGGTGCCGGGGCGGCCGGCGGCGTCGGCCGGCCGGCCGGGCCCCGTCCGAGCCCTGTCCGGATCCGTTCAGGTCGCTGCCGGGCTCTCAGCGGTCGGGGTTCTTGGTCTGTCGGGTCTGATGGTTCTGGCGGCGGGAGATCTGCCCCCGTGCCGTGCGCCACCGTGACCGGGTCTGCTCGACCACGGTGTCCCACTGCCGGCGGACCTCGTGGTCGGAGGGGCGGTGACCCTGACGGATCCGGTCCAGTTCGTCCCGTACCTCGCGCCCCAGCGCCGACGATCCGACCATGACCAGCATGACGGCGAAGAGCGCGGAGATCATCGCGAAGACCGCTCCCACCACGCCGTAGCGTGCGGCGTAGGAGTTGAACAGACGCGGCAAATAGACGGCCGCGCCCACCGAATAGGCCGCCGTCAGGACGGCGGCGGTGACGCCGAAGGGGACCAGGTCCCGCCAGTCGACCCGCTTCGCCGACAGGAGCCGTCCGCTCCAGACGAGGAACGCTGCGGTCACCGGTACCTCGCACACCGAGGCGACGAGTCCCAGTTCGCCTCTGCCGAGGAGCGCGGTGAGCGCGGCGGTGCACAGTGCGTAGCCGCCCAGGCCGAGGATCCACCACAGGCCGTTGCGGGTGTTGCGCACGCTGAGCGGGCTGAGCTCCCATGTCTGTTCGACGAGGCGTTGTGCGGCCCGGGCGAAACTGAGGACGGAGATCATGAGGAACACGGCTCCGAAGACGCCCACGCTCGCGCTGCTGTCCTCCGCGGGGGAGAAGAGGGAGCTGACAGCCGTCGCGCCCGCGCCGGTGAGGTGGTAGCGCTTGATGATCTGCTCCGCGGCGTCGTAGTGCACGAAGCTGCTCACCACGGCGCCGATGAGGATGGAGAGCGGGACCAGCGCGGTCAGCGCGCTGGATGCCAGGGCCATCGACCGGTCGAAGCCCACGATCTTCTGAAACCGGTTGATGACGCGCAACGCGAAGGCGGGACGCAGCCAGAACGTCAGCGTTCTGACGAGGCGCTCACGCTTGATCCTCGCCGTCGTACCCTCCATGAAGATAGCGACCGTTGTGGCGAGGCGAGCGTAACGGACGGTAGCGGGCCCGACGCGGGGCGACACGGGACGGCAAGGGGGCGGCACGGGGCGGCAAGGGGCGGCACGGGGAGAGCGGGAGAAGCCGGGAAGGCCGGAAGGCGAGGGGCGCGGCGAGGGAGGGGGGGTCCTGGGCTCAGGCCGCCTTGACGACCTCGCCGCGGATCGCGATGGCCCACTCCACGACCAGCAGCTCGTACTCCGCCCGCTCCTGGGCGGAGAGCGAACCGCCCGCGCGCAGCCAAAGGGCCCGGATCCGCTCATTTAACTCGGCAGCGGACCGCACGGAACCAGAGGGCACAGAGTTGGGGGACATGAGGCAAGCCTAGGCGCAAGCACTGACACTGCGCTACCGGACGGCTACGCGCGCGGTTATGGGCTTGGTCACGGCTGATCGATCAACTCCGTTGGCCCCCCGGCCGGTTCGGACGGGAAGGCCGATCCGTGCGGCGGCGCGCAGCCCGGGGGCGTGGAGCGGTACCGGTCAGCCCGCCGACTCCGCCGCGTGCGGGCTCAGTGAACCCGTCGCGACCAGGGCGATGATCACGATGCCGAGTACGACGCGGTAGTAGACGAACGGCATGAAGGACTTGGTGCTGATGAACTTCATGAACCAGGCGATGACGACGTATCCCGACACGAAGGCGATCACCGTCGCGAACATCGTCGGCCCCCACGCCACGTGACCGCCCTCGACCGCGTCCTTCAACTCGAAGACACCGGAGGCCAGTACGGCCGGAATGGCCAGCAGGAAGGAGTAGCGGGCCGCGGCCTCGCGCTTGTAGCCCATGAACAGGCCGCCGCTGATGGTGGCGCCGGAACGCGAGACGCCGGGGATGAGCGCGCAGGCCTGGCAGAGGCCGAAGATCAGGCCGTCCTTGACGCCCAGGTTCTCCAGGTTCTTGCGCTGCTTGGGCGCGCGGTGCTTCCCGCCCGTTTCGTCGCGGGCCGCCAGCCGGTCGGCGATGCCGATCACGATGCCGACGACGACGAGCATCGTGGCGGTGATCCGCAGGTCGCGGAACGGGCCCTCGATCTGGTCCTTGAGCGTCACGCCCAGCACGCCGATCGGGATCGAGCCGACGATCACCAGCCAGCCCATCTGGGCGTCGTGGTCCTTGCGCAGCGTCTTGTCGAACAGTGATCGGCTCCACGCCGAGATGATCCGGCCGATGTCCTTGCGGAAGTAGATCAGCACCGCGGCTTCCGTGCCGATCTGCGTGATCGCCGTGAAGGCGGCGCCGGGGTCCTTCCAGCCGGAGAACGCCGCGGTCAGCCGCAGGTGCGCGCTGGAGGAGACGGGGAGGAACTCGGTCAGCCCCTGGACGAGTCCGAGGATGAGGGATTCAAACCAAGACATGAGGTTACGGAGTCCAAGTGCCGATCGGAGAGGGCGACGGCGACGGTCGGCCCGTCGCGCGCGATGATCAGGTGATCAGGTGTGTGCCGGGGGGAAGCGTAGCGTTCCCGGGTGACAGGCCCGGCACAGGGGTTTCGCAGGCGCCGCGTGAGCTCCCGCACCGACGGCTCTCGTCCCCTCCCCAGGAGCGACAGAAAGCCCTCACGCGACGCGCACGCGCCCGGCCCCGCCGCACCCGCCCGCAGGCGGCTCACGTGCGGATCGGTACGCCGGAGAGGTGTCCCCATGGTTGACCGGCCGCCCGGCCGCCGCATACGTTGCTGCCGATGGGAAAGCGCTTGCTGTGTGCAGGTACTGCACGCTTCCCCCTCGGTTGCTGGCCCGCCCGGCCGTTCGGCCGTACGTCGGAGGAGTGCTGATCACGCCCATGCCCCCATCCACTCCGCTGCCTGCGCTCGCCGGCCGCCGCGTCCGGGCCGCCATCGTCGGTATCGGCGCGATCGGGCGCGGCTCCCATCTGCCCGCACTCCAGCAGCTCGCCGCCGAGGGCGAGGCCGAGGTCGTGGCGGCCGTTGACATCGATGCCACCGCCGTCGAGGCCTTCTGCGCGGAGAGCGGGGTTCCGCACGCCTACACCGACCTGGAGCGGATGCTGGCGGAGCAGCGCCCCGACCTGGTGACGATCTGCACCCCGCCGACCCTGCACCGCGAGCAGAGCGTGGCGGCGCTGCGGGCCGGCGCCTGGGTGTGGTGCGAGAAGCCGCCGGTGCCCACCCTCGCCGACTACGACGCCGTGCAGGCGGAGGAGGGCGCGGCGGCGGGGCCGTACTCCTCGATCGTCTTCCAGCACCGTTTCGGATCCGGGACCCGGCATGTACGGCGGCTGCTCGCCGAGCAGGCCCTCGGGCGGCCGCTGGTCGCGCACTGCCAGACCACCTGGTACCGCGACACCGCCTACTACGCCGTGCCCTGGCGCGGGCGCTGGCAGACCGAGGGCGGCGGCCCGGCGATGGGCCACGGCATCCACCAGATGGACCTGCTGCTCGACCTCCTCGGCCCGTGGAGCGAGGTGCGCGCGATGGCCGCCCGGCTCGTGCACGACGTGGAGACGGAGGACGTGTCCACCGCCCTGGTCCGCTTCGAGAGCGGGGCCATGGCGACGGTCGTCAACAGCGTCCTGAGTCCCGACGAGGTCAGCCGAATCCGTATCGACTGCGAGCGTGCCACCGTCGAACTCACCCACCTCTACGGCCACTCCAACGCCAACTGGCACATCACGCCCGCCCCGGACGTCTCCGGCGAGCTGGCGGCGGCCTGGCAGGACTTCGGCGCCGACGTCCCCAGCTCGCACCTGGCGCAGCTGCGCGAGCTGGTGGCGAGCATGCGCGCGGGCCGCCGGCCGCGCAGCAGCGGAACGGACGGGCGCACCAGCCTGGAGCTGATCAGCGCGCTGTACAAGTCGGCGTTCACCGACACGACGGTGCGACGGGGCGAGATCGGGCCGGGTGACCCGTACTACACGGCCCTGCACGGTGGCGCCCCCGGCTGGGCACCGGCCACGGTCGCGACGAGGACGGCGACCGAGACGGGTACGGGCGCGGGTGCGGGGACGCATACGGGTACGGGGACGAGCGCGAGCACGGCGACGAACGCGGAGGTGCCCGCGTGACCGGCGACCTGCGGCTCGTACACGCGCACGGCGACCGGGTCACGGTGACCGACCCGGCGACCGGCGTCGAGCTGCTCGCCTACGTCTACCGGCCCGAGGCGGCGTGGGAGGCGCCGAGGCCGTACATCCACCCGCTGCGGACGCTCGCCGGTGACGTCGTCACCGACTACCGGCCCAACGACCACCGCTGGCACAAGGGGCTGTCGCTGACCGCCTCGCACCTCTCGGGCGCCAACCTGTGGGGCGGCAACTCGTATGTGCACGGCGAGGGGTATCTCGAACTCCCCGAGCGGGTCGGTTCGATGGCGCACGTCGGCTTCGACGAGGTGTCGGTGGCCGGCGGCCGGGTCGTCATCGCCGAGCGGCTGACCTGGCATCCGCACAGCGGCGAGCTGTGGGCGCAGGAGGCGCGCCGGATCGAGGTGCACGACGTCGACCTGGACGCCGGTTCCTGGGCGCTGACCTGGACCAGCGCCGTCACCAACCGCAGGGACGAGCCGCTCCGCTTCGGCAGCCCGACCACCGCCGGGCGCGAACTGGCCGGATACACGGGCCTGTTCTGGCGGGGCCCGCGCGCCTTCCGTGACGGCCGGATCATCGGCCCGGACGGGGAGGGCCCCGGGCTGATGGCCTCGCAGAGCCCCTGGCTGGCCCTCTCCGGCGAGCACGACGGCGCCGACGGTCACGCCACCGTCGTCTTCGCGCACGCCCCCGAGAACGACCACTCCGGCGCCCGAGGCGCCCACCCCGCACACTGGTTCGTCCGCAACGAGCCCTTCGCGGGCATCGCCCCGTCCTGGTCCTTCTTCGACGAGCTCGAGCTCGCCCCCGGCGACACGCTCACCCGCCGCTACCGCGTGGTGGTGGCCGACGGTGCCTGGGAGCGGGAGGAGATCGCCAAGTACCTGGAGGCACATCCGTGGTGAGCGAGCCCGGGGGACTGCCCGGCGGGGTCGCCGTCTCGCACCTGCGCGTGTACGACTGGCCCGCCGCCGACGGTCTGCACGGCGGAACTCCCCATATGCACCTGACGTGTTCGGAAGGGTATGTCGTCACGGCCGGGCATGGCGCGGTGCAGACCCTGACGGCGTCCGGGTACGAGGTCACGCCGCTCGCACCCGGCACGGTCGCCTGGTTCACGCCGGGCACCGTCCACCGACTGGTCAACGAGGACGATCTGCGCATCACCGTGCTGATGCAGAACAGCGGGCTGCCGGAGGCCGGCGACGCCGTGCTCACCCTGCCGCCGGAGTACCTCACCGACCCCGAGGCGTACGCCGCCGCGACCGTGATCCCGGCCGACGCTCCCCGGGAGGAGCAGGCCCGGATCGCCCGTGCCCGGCGCGACCTCGCACTGGAGGGCTACCGCGCGCTGCGCGAGGCGGCGGACGGTCCGGCCGCCCTGGCCGCCTTCCACCGGTCGGCCGCCGCGCTGGTGGAGCCCCGGCTCGCCGAGTGGCGTGAGCGCTGGCTCCGCGGTGCGCGGGCGGCCGCGCAGGTCACGGGTGAGCAGCTCGACCGGCTCTCGGACGGCGATGTGTCCTACCTCGCCGAGGCCGCCGTCCGGGCCGAACAGCCCTCGTCCCACGGCAGGTTCGGGATGTGCGGGTGGCTGGACGTGTACGCGCTGCCGTAGCCCCGGGTCATCAGCGCAGGGGGGATCGGCTGACGTAGATTGCGTGGTACTCCTGCGGCTTCCCCGCCGGAATGATCCAATCGACCGATGTCGAGAGCGGGGAGTCAGCGGGTGCGGATCAGAGTGACGGCGGCGGCCCTGTGCGCGGCGGTGCTGGTGGCCGGATGCGGGGGCGGTGGCGGCGGCGATTCCGATGCGAAGGCCACGGATTCCGCGGCGGCACAAGGGTCTTCATCCGGATCGGGGTCCGGATCGGGGTCCGGATCGGCGTCGGCCTCGGCTGCCGCGTCGGAGGCGCCCGCGGAACCGCTCGGCGAGGCTCAGCTGAAGTCCGCCGCGCTGGTCGGCGGGGACGTGGACGGCTACCAGATCACCGACTTCCCCGTGAAGCCCGACGGCGATTCCACCGCCCGGCCCGCGGACTGCCAGCCGCTGGAGAACATGCGCACCGCCTCGCCCGACCCGGGCCCCAAGGCGTTCGTCGGCCTCCTCGCCTTCGGGGGAGCCGGCCCCACCGCCGGTTCCGCCACCACCATCGGCCTCATGGCCTACGACGGGTCCGACGCGGAGGGCATTCTCGACGGCCTCCGCACCGCCCTGAAGAAGTGCACCGCCTACGAGGGAGGCGTGCCCGCGCGGACCACCGCCAAGGCGGCCACCGCCCCCGACGCGGGCGACGAGGCGGTCGCCTTCGGCCTGGAGACCCAGGGGGACAGCGCGGACGCGTTCGTGGTCGTGCGCAGCGGTGCCACGGTGGTCCTGTTCTACACGGCCGCCGGCACCGGCTCGGCGGCGGAGGTACCGGCGGAACTGGTCACCGCGCAGATCCGGAAGCTGGGAGCCTGAGGGCCGTCCCGTGACTGCTGTCCGCTGGTGCGGTGGCGCTCCCGACCGGTGATCCGTGCGCTCGGCGGGTAGGTCGGGTCACCGCGAACCACGGTGACCTCGACCGCCGCGGGGCTCGGCTCCGGCGCCACCCGCTCGCGCTCCCCGGACGACGCGACCCGCGAGCAGGTGGCCGCACACGCCGCCATCGCCGCCCGCACCATCCACACCGCCCGCGCGCCCGCGTGTCCGCGCGGGGCGGCTTCAGGCGGCCGACGGGCCCGCCACCGTCCAGCCCGGAGCCTGCGGGTGGGCGCTCACGTCCTCGTGGCGGACCTGGTCGCCGCAGGCCGCGCAGGTGACCACGGGGGCCAGCTCGTTGCCGCAGACGTGCGCGAGCACCATGGGGCGGTCGTCGTCCTCGCGGAGATGGCGGTCGCCCCACGCCATGAGGGTCATCAGGACCGGCTCCAGTTCGAGCCCCGCCTGCGTGGGCCGGTACTCGAAGCGCTGCGGCCGCTCGCTGTAGGCACGCCTGGTCAGGATCCCGGCGTCGACGAGGCGGCGCAGCCGGGTGGCCAGGATGTCGCGCGGAGCGCCGATGTTGCGCACCAGTTGGTCGAAGCGGGTGTTGCCCAGGCACACCTCCCGCAGGACGAGCAGGGAGTACTTCTCGCCGACGAGGGCGAGGGCGTCGGCGATCGAGCAGGGGCGCGGATCTTTGGAGGCGGCCATGGCGGTCAGTCTAGGGGAGGGTTGGAAAAGCAAATCGAGGTCGGTTGGATTTTCCAACCCTCGGGGTTATGGTGAGTCCGGATTTCCTACTCACCGGTAGTTTCCCCGCTCGTGCTCGTCATGGAGGCATCGCACATGCGTGACGCAGTCATCGTCGAAGCCGTACGCACCCCGATCGGCAAGGGCAAGCCGAACGGCTCCCTCGCCCACGTCCACCCCGTCGAACTCCTCGCCCACACCCTGCGCACCCTCGTCGACCGCTCCGGCGTCGATCCCGCGCTGATCGACGACGTGATCGGCGGCACCGTCGACCAGGTCGGCGAACAGGCCATGAACACCACCCGCTACGCGCTGCTCTCGGCGGGCTTCCCGGAGACCGTCCCCGCGACCACCGTCGACCGGCAGTGCGGATCCTCCCAGCAGGCCGTGCACTTCGCGGCCCAGGGCGTCATGTCCGGCGCCTACGACCTCGTCGTCGCCTGCGGTGTCGAGTCGATGAGCCGGGTGCCGATGTGGTCCAACGTGCCGCCCGGCAAGGACCCCTTCGGCCCCGGCGTCGCCGCGCGCTACCCGGAGGGACTCGTCCCGCAGGGCATCAGCTCCGAGCTCATCGCCGCCAAGTGGTCGATCACGCGGGAGCAGATGGACGGCTTCGCCGTCTCCTCGCACCGCAAGGCCGCCGAGGCCTGGGCACAGGGGCTCTTCGACGCCGAGGTCGCGCCCCTGGACGGCGTCTCGCGCGACGAGTGCGTACGGCCCGGGAGCACCCCCGAGATCCTCGCCGGCCTCAAACCCGCCTACTACGACCCGGCCTTCGCCGAGCGCTTCCCGCAGATCGAGTGGAACGTCACCGCGGGCAACGCCAGCCCGGTCAACGACGGCGCCTCGGCCGTGCTGATCACCTCCGGCGAGACCGCCGCCCGCCTCGGTCTGCGCCCGCTCGCCCGACTGCACAGCTTCGCCGTCACCGGCTCGGACCCGCTGCTGATGCTGACCGGCGTGATCCCGGCGACCGAGAAGGTGCTGCGCCGGGCCGGGCTACGTCTCGACGACATCGACCTCTTCGAGGTCAACGAGGCGTTCTCCAGCGTGGTCCTGGCCTGGCGGCAGGAGACCGGCGCGGACCTCGACAAGGTCAATGTGCACGGCGGCGCGATCGCGCTCGGACACCCGCTCGGCGCGAGCGGCACCCGGCTGACGACGACGCTCGTCCACGCGATGCGGGAACGCGGCGCCCGCTACGCCCTGCAGACGATGTGTGAGGCGGGCGGGCTCGCCAACGCGATGGTGCTGGAATCCGTGTAGTCGGCCGACGGACAGGGGCCGCGAAGCCGACGGCGGCGGGCGGCTACGGGCGACGCAGGTGGTGGCGCTTGCGCCAGGCCACCACCGCGCCGACCAGCGCCGGCAGGGTGATGGCGGCCATGGCGATCAGGAAGGCCGGCGAGGTCGGGGAGGAGGCGCGGGCCCCGGCGACGACATAGGCGGCGGTGTTCGGGATGGAGCCCAGCGCGGTCGCCACCAGGAAGGACAGCCAGCCCATGCGGGAGACGGCGGCGCAGTAGTTCGCGGCCCAGAACGGCACCCCCGGGAACAGCCGGGCCGCCAGCATCGAGCGCATGCCGTGCCGGCTCAGCTGACCGTCCGCCGCCTTGAGCAGCCGTCCGCGCAGCAGCGGCCGTAGCGCGTCCTGCCCGAGGACCCGGCCGAGCCCGAAGGCGATCCCGGCCCCCAGCACCGTGCCCGCGAGCGCCGCGGCGACACCCCACTGCGAACCGAAGACGGCGCCCGCTGCCAGGTTCAGCAGCGGTCGGGGCACGAACGCCACCGTGCACAGTCCGTACGCCACCGCGAAGACCGCGGCCGCCGTGACACCGCCCAACTGGGGTGGCCAGCCGTCCGCGAGGAGCTTCTGCGGCTCGAAGAGCAGCACGCTCGACGCGGCCGCCGCCAGCAGCGTGACCAGCAGCGCGAAACGGGACCAGGGCGAACGCAGCACTCTCGCGCAGCGCGCGGCGAGGCCGCCGGGTGCGTCGGCCCGCGGAGCGACGGACGCGATGACGGGCACGGGAGCGAGCGTGGGGACGACGAGCTCCGTGGCGGTGGCCCGGGGAGTGGCCGTGGCGGTGCCCCCAGAGCGGGTGGTGGCATCGAGCATCCCGCGACACTAACCGACGGACATGTGTGATCGCCGTATGGTTCGTCTCATGACGGTCACAGGTGCGGACGCGATCGGCGTGCCGGACAGCGTTCTCGCCGACATCGTGCTGGAGCGGCTGACGACCGCGTACGGCGCCGCGGCCGACCCGGGCCAGGCGGCGGCCATGCGCGCGTACATGAAGGACGTGGCCCCCTTCCTCGGCCTCCCCACTCCCGCCCGCCGGGCGCTGTCCCGCACCGTCCTGGCGGGCACGCCCCGCCCCGACGAGGCCGACTGCACGGCGATCGCGCTGCGCTGCTGGGCGCTGCCGCAGCGCGAGTACCACTACTTCGCCGTCGACTACCTGCGCCGGTACGCGCCACGCCTGTCGTCGGCGTTCCTGCCCGTGGCACGCCGGCTGGTGACCACGACGTCCTGGTGGGACACGGTCGACCTGCTCGCCGCACACGTGGTCGGCACGCTCGTCGCGGCCGACCCCCGGCTCGGCGCCGACATGGACGTCTGGATCGCCGACGAGGACCTGTGGGTCGCCCGTACCGCCCTGCTCCACCAGCTCCGCTACAAGGAACGCACCGACACCGACCGTCTCTTCGCCCACTGCCTGCGCCGGTCCGCCCACCCGGACTTCTTCATCCGCAAGGCGATCGGCTGGGCCCTGCGCGAATACGCCAAGACCGACCCGGCGGCCGTCCGCGCCTTCGTCACCCGCGAGCGGGACCACCTCGCGCCGCTGACGGTGCGCGAGGCACTGAAGAACATCGGGGACACGGCCGGCGGCTAGGAGGGCCGCAGGCGGGGTGCCTCGTCGTCCGGGGTGTCCGGGCTCGCGAAGTGGAAGGGCACCGACAGACGCGCGGCCAGGGCCCTGCCCACCTTGTCGGCGACGGCCGCGCAGGGATGGTGCAGCGCGGGATCCGTACCGTCGAGGTGCCGTTGCGCCGTGTGCCGGTAGACGGTGGCCAGCGCCTGCTCGCCCTCGGGGTCGGCGGTGACGGCGTACAGGATCACGAACCAGTCGTGGACCGTGTCCCCGTCCCAGACGACCTCGATCGCCACGACCCGGCCCGGCGCGCCGGCCGCGCGAGCGCCCAGTGAATCCAGGTCCAGCGGGTTGTCGGGGGTCCGGGCGATCCGGTCGCCGTGGTGGGAATAGCGTTCGTGGACGACGAGTTGAGCCTCCTGGAGGCCGACGCCGTGAGCCTGGCCGGCCTCCCAGACGGCGCGGATCGCCGGCATCAGGGCGTCCTGGAGGACGTACCCGTCGACCTGCTCGCGGATCCCCTGCGGCAGCAGCTCCCACCACTGCTCCCACGGCTCTGTCGTGCTGATGTCGGTCATCAGGACCGTAACCCTCCCCATCCGGCGAAAACCATTCGACGCCGAACGAACCGTCGGCGATGATCGGCACCATGTTCCGGTACGCCTTCCTCCTCGCAGCATCCGCGGTCGCGGATACGCCGAAGGCTGCCGTCCCACTCCTCATGGCCGCTGTCGACGGCGCCCGAAGCTGACCCTCTCCGGATCGTCCGGCGGACCCCGCAGGGGGAGGGTCGGTCAGTTCGCCGGGGTCCCCACTTCCTACGGACACGCTTCGAGGTACAGCCATGCCCAAGACCGCTTACGTGCGGACCAAACCACACCTCAACATCGGCACCATGGGGCACGTGGACCACGGCAAGACCACCCTGACCGCCGCCATCACCAAGGTCCTCGCCGACCGCGGCACCGGCGCCTTCGTGCCGTTCGACCGTATCGACCGCGCCCCGGAGGAGGCCGCGCGCGGCATCACCATCAACATCGCGCACGTCGAGTACGAGACCGACACCCGGCACTACGCGCACGTGGACATGCCGGGCCACGCCGACTACGTCAAGAACATGGTCACCGGGGCCGCGCAGCTCGACGGGGCGATCCTCGTCGTCTCCGCGCTCGACGGGATCATGCCGCAGACCGCCGAACACGTCCTGCTCGCCCGCCAGGTGGGCGTCGACCACATCGTGGTCGCGCTCAACAAGGCCGACGCCGTCGTCGACGGGGACGACACCGAGTTGATCGACCTGGTCGAACTGGAGGTCCGCGACCTGCTCACCGAGCACGGCTACGGCGGCGACTCCGCGCCCGTCGTCAGGGTGTCGGGGCTGCGGGCCCTGGCCGGCGACCCCCGCTGGACGGCGTCGATCGACGCGCTGCTCGACGCGGTGGACACCTATGTGCCCATGCCCGAGCGGTATCTGGACGCGCCGTTCCTGCTGCCCGTGGAGAACGTGCTCACCATCACCGGCCGGGGGACGGTCGTCACCGGAGCGGTGGAGCGCGGGACGCTCCGCCTGGGGGACCAGGTGCAGGTGCTCGGCGCCGGTGTCGAGACCGTGGTGACGGGCATCGAGACCTTCGGCAAGCCGATGGAGGAGGCGCAGGCCGGGGACAACGTGGCACTGCTGCTGCGCGGCGTGCCCCGGGACGCCGTCCGGCGGGGACATGTGGTGGTGGCGCCGGGGAGCGTGGTGCCCAGCCGGCGGTTCACGGCCCGGGTGTACGTCCTGTCCGGGCGGGAGGGCGGCCGCACCACGCCCGTCTCGACCGGCTACCGGCCGCAGTTCTACATCCGTACGGCGGACGTCGTCGGGGACGTGGACCTGGGCGAGATCCCGGTCGCACGGCCCGGGGACACGGTCGGCATGACCGTCGAGCTGGGGCGTGAGGTCCCGCTGGAGCCCGGTCTCGGCTTCGCCATCCGCGAGGGCGGGCGGACCGTGGGGGCGGGAACCGTGACAGCCGTGCTGTGAGGGCGGCCGGTGTCCGTGGCCGACGTGCGCGGGGCCTGCGGGCCGTGCTCCTTCGGGGGCGTGGCCCGCAGGCACAATGGGACGGTGAACGACGAGCCCATACCCGTCTCCCGCGCCGTCGACCACGGCACCGCCAAGCTGATGCCCGACGTCGACCGGGAGCGCGCCTGGCTGCTGACCGTCGACGGGGCGCCGCAGTCGTACGTCGACCTGGACGAGCCGACGTACCTGGAGTTCGAGTACGCGCGGCGCCTCGGGCACGTCCTGGACACCGTCGCCGAGGCGGGGCGGCCCCTGGACGTCCTGCATCTCGGCGGCGGCGCGCTCACCCTGCCCCGGTATCTGGCCGCGACCCGGCCGGGTTCCCGGCAGGACGTCGTCGAGTTCGACCGCGGGCTGCTGGAGCTGATCGACACGCACCTGCCGGTCCCGGCCGGAGCCGGCATCGCGCTGCACGCCGCCGACGCGCGGGACTGGCTGGAAGCGGCTCCGGACGGCTCCGCCGACGCGCTCGTCGCCGATGTCTTCGGCGGCTCCCGCGTCCCCGCCCATCTGACGTCCCTGACCTACGCCCAGGAGGCCGGACGGGTCCTGCGCCGCGACGGCGTCTATCTGGCGAACCTCGCCGACGCGGCGCCCTTCGGCTTCCTGCGGTCCCAACTCGCCAACTTCGCCGCGGTGTTCGAGGAACTCGCCCTCATCGCCGAGCCCGCCGTACTGCGCGGCCGCCGGTTCGGCAACGCGGTGCTCGTCGCCGCGCACCGTCCGCTCGACGTGACCGCTCTGGCCCGCCGTACCGCCTGTGACGCCTTCCCGGCCCGGGTCGAGCACGGCCCGGGTCTGCGCCGCTTCATCGGCGACGCCCGCCCGGTACGGGACGAGGACGCCGTACCGTCCCCCGAACCACCCGAGGGCGCGTTCGGCATCGGCTGAGCGGCGTCGGCCGAGCGGCGGGTACCGCCACAGCGCCCAGGGGGCCCCGCGGGAACCGGCGTACCGGTCACCGGCCGGCCGTCCTCGCGGGGGTTCCGCGGTGTGCGACCGGTGACCCGGTGAGCGGCGGCGCGGCCGGTGACCCGGTGGCGGCTAGTTCTGCGTCGGTGTCCCGTTCAGCCGTACGGTGCTGAGGATCTGCATGATCGTGGCCTTCGGGAGTTCGTCCTTCACGCCCTTGGCCCCGTACAGGTTCCACGACACGTAGTCGCCGTTGGAGTTCTTGAAGCCGAACGTGATCGCCTTGCCGTCGCTGTCGCACTTGCCCTTCTGGGGCGTGTTCGTCGACTGCGCCCAGGCGTAACTGCCCACGATGCCGGAGGCGGTGGTGAATGCGGTGGCCTTCTTCTCGAAGGTCAGGCTCTTCTTGTCCGGCTCGGTGTAGCCGCCGAAGACCCACCAGGCGGGCGTGTTGATGGCGATCTCGTCGGTCGACTTGGCCCCCTCGGCACCCTTGCTGCCGACCACGGCCAGCGCGGTGTCCTCGGTCTTGCCGTCCTTGTCGGAGTCCACGGAGCACCACTTCGACTTGAGCTCGGCCGTGCCCCCCTGGAGGATCTGGTCGTAGCCGTCGGACTGCTCCTTGTCCTCCCACTCGAAGCCCTGGCTGAGCGTCGGGGACTGGACCTCCCAGTCGGCCGGCACGTCGAAGGCGATGCCCCACTTGGGGTTCACCACGACCTTCCAGCCGGCGACGGTCGCCTTCGCGGTCTCGTTGCTGCGCGGGTTGTCGTCGGTGCCGGTCGAGGAGGAGCCGGAAGCCGAGGCGGAACCGGACGTGGAGACCGTGGGGCTCGCGCTGCCCTTGCTCGCGTCGACCTTGTCGTCATCGTCGCCGCCCAGCACCAGGAACCCGGTGACACCGGCGGCCACGACGACGGCCATGGCCGCGACGATCGCGATCAGCTTCGTCCGGTTGCCATCGCCCGAGCCGCCTCCGCCGGGCGGCGGCGTGGGCGCGCCCGCGGGCGACGGGGCGCCCCACTGCGGTTGCTGCGCGTAGGGGTTGGGCTGCTGGTCGGGTTGTTGCGGGTAGCCGGGCTGCTGATACGGATTCGGCTGCTGGTATCCCGGCTGCTGGTACGGATTGTTCTGCGCCTGCGGGTTCTGCTCTCCCCCGGGCGGCTGCTGTCCTGGCCACATGGCCAGAAACCCTAGTGCCGTCCGGGACACGATTCGGTCACCGCCCCTTGTCAGGGACGTACCGAATCGGACGCGAAGGACCGAAGCATGCGAGGTGTGCCCTGAACTTCCCGGATTGCGGCGTCCGGGACCTCGTCGGCGACCCCTCGCGAGGGCGGGGGCGCGCGAGGAGGTGGGGCGAACGTCACGCCGGTCTGGCCAGCTGAAGCTACTCACAGGTAACATCGCGGGCATGAGCGCAGACCAGATGTCCATCGGCGAGATGCTCGCCGCCACGGTGCCCATGGCCCGGACCCTGAACCTCGAGTTCCTCGAGGCGGGTCCGGAGAAGGCCGTGGTCGCCCTGCCCGACCAGAGCGAGTTCCACAACCACGTGGGCGGGCCGCACGCCGGGGCGATGTTCACGCTCGGCGAGTCCGCCAGCGGCGCGATCGTCCTCGCCGCGTTCGGCGACCAGCTCTCCCGCGCCGTACCGCTCGCCGTCGGCGCCGAGATCGCCTACCGCAAGCTGGCCATGGGAGCGGTCACCGCCACCGCCACGCTGGGCCGCCCGGCCGCCGAGGTCGTCGCGCAGCTCGACGCGGGGGAGCGGCCCGAGTTCCCGGTCGCGATCGAGATCCGCCGCGCCGACGGTGCGGTGACCGGCGAGATGACGGTGACCTGGACCCTGCGTCCCAACAGCTGATCGGCCGAGCGGCCGAGCGGCTTCCTGCGAGGGCGACGGCCCCCCGGTCGCGGCGACCTCGGGGCCCTGGGGGGCGCTGGGCACCGCCCGCCACCCTCCGCCCGCCACGCGCCGGTCAGGCCGCCAGCTGTTCCCGGGCCGCGTCGCCGTCCTCCAGGCCCGCCACGAACTCCTTCAGCCAGGCGACGAACTCCGGCCCCAGGTCGGGCCGGTCGCAGGCCAGGCGGACGACCGTGCGCAGATAGTCGGCCTTGTCGCCCGTGTCGTAACGGCGGCCCGAGAAGATCACGCCGTGCACCGTGCCGCCCGCCGCGAGTTCCTGGAGGGCGTCGGTGAGCTGGATCTCACCGCCGCGGCCGGGTGCGGTGCGTTCCAGGACGTCGAAGACGGCCGGGTCGAGGACGTACCGTCCGATGACCGCGTACCGGCTGGGCGCGTCCTCGCGCGCGGGCTTCTCCACCAGACCGGTGACGCGCACCACCCCGTCCTCGCCGGACGGCTCCACGGCCGCGCAGCCGTAGAGGTGGACCTGCTCCGGCGGGACCTCCATCAGGGCGACCACGCTGCCGGCGTACCGGTCGCGGACCTCGAGCATCTGGCTGAGCAGGGTCTCCCGCGGGTCGATGAGGTCGTCGCCCAGCAGTACCGCGAACGGCTGGTCGCCGACGTGGTTGCGGGCGCAGAGCACCGCGTGACCGAGCCCGAGCGGGTCGCCCTGCCGGATGTGGTGGATGTCGGCGAGCCGGGCCGGATCGCGCACCGCGTCCAGCCGGACGGTGTCGCCCTTGGCGGCGAGCGCCTGCTCCAGTTCGAAGGCGTGGTCGAAGTGGTCCTCGATGGCCCGCTTGTGCCGGCCCGTGACCATCAGGACGTCGTCCAGACCCGCGGCGGCCGCCTCCTCGACGACGTACTGGATGGCCGGCTTGTCGACCACCGGCAGCATCTCCTTCGGCGTCGCCTTGGTGGCGGGCAGGAAGCGGGTACCGAGGCCGGCGGCCGGGACGACTGCTTTGCGGACACTGGGTGCGGAGTGGGGGGCGCTCATGCGGATCAGGGTGTCCCACGGGGATGGGAGTACCCCGAGAGTCACATCTGAGATTCCTGTGGGCCGTCCCTGTGCCGGAGAGGCGGCCGCCCCGGGCCGGAAGTTGGAGATTCGGTGTGCCATCCGGCTTTGCGCGTACACAAGTTGAGTCCGTGGATCCGGGCGCAATTTCGAATGCGGGTGCGGATACCGCCGGTAACTTATCTGAAATTACCGCGCTTTGAACTTGGGTCACTCGAACTCCTTGTTTCCTGTGAGGCGCGTGTGCGAAGGTGAGCCTCCCCTTACGGACGGGCCGGATCAGGCCAACGTGCCTGGTCAGGCCAAAGGTACGCACCAATCAGGCACCCGCATTCCGACACCGTGCTTTTCCGTGCCGTTCGTCGGCTTGGAAGGAAATGGTTCCGTGCAATCCCCCAACCCCCCACGCCCGCCCTACCCGCCCCGCCCCGGCCGGCCCCCCGGGGATTCCGACCCCCAGCTCGCCGCCCTGCTGGCCGCCCGGCCCGCCGGTGACGACGGGCGTGCCCGCGCGGTCGCCCTGCTGTTCGCCCGTCACTGGCGGGCGGCCCACGACTACGCGACCGTCTGTCTGGCCGGCACCGAGGACACGGCGCGGCTCGTGGCCGCCGCCGCGTTCCACGAGGTGCTGGGCCGGCTCGCGGACGGGCGCACCGGCGGCGCCCTGCGTCCCCAACTCCTGGTCGCCGTACGGGAGACGGTCCGCAAATGGGCCGGCGCCGACGGAGTGGCCGACGTTCTGCCGGAGCTGCGGAAAACTGTCGGCGGCCGCGGACTGCGCGCCGCACGGGCGGTGACCGCCGAAAGGCGGCAACTCGCCGAGCGCTCTTTCCAGTTGCTTCCGGCCGCCTCCCAATGCCTGTTGTGGCACACGGAGGTGGAGGCGGACCCGATATCCGTACCGGCCGGTCTGTCCGGCGTGGACGACCTCTCCGCGGCGGCCGCCCTGGAACAGGCGCGGGAACAATTCCGGGCGGGCTGTGTACGCGCCCACCGCGAACTCGCGCCGACGAGCGAATGCCGCTTCTACAACCGTCTCCTCGACATTCCGCTGCGCCGCGGCGGAACGCTGCTGCCCGATGTCCGCCAGCATCTCGCGCACTGCCGCTTCTGCCGGCACGCCGCCGAACAGCTCAGCCATTTCGACGACGGCCTCGACCTGCTGCTCGTCGAGACCGTGCTGGGCTGGGGCGCCCGCCGCTACCTCGACTCGCGCCCCGGGCGCACGGCTTCCGCCGGCGTGGCGGCCGGGCCCGCGGTGCCGGCCGGGCCCGCCGCGCGGCGGCCGCCCGCCGGAGTCGGCCGGCACCGCACCACCTCGGCGGGACTGCTCGAACTGCCGGGCAGACGGCCCAAGGCCGTGCTGGTGGGCGTGGGCCTGACCTCGCTCGCGCTGATCGCGACCGTCCTCGTGGCCAAGGGCTGGTCCGATGACAACGGTGTCCCCGCCCCCGGGGCCACCTGGGGCGCACCCGTCGGCGGGAACAGCACCCCGGCCACCGGCGGACGGGGTCTGCCCGGCGGCTCCGACGACCCCTCGCCCTCCGGATCCCCGTCGGCCGCCTCCGCGTCCCGGTCCGCCGAGGTCGCGCACGGCAGGCTGCGCAGCCCGGACACGGAGCTCTGCCTCGACGCCGCCCGCGGCCTGGCCCGGCCCGGTGCGGGAATCGTCCTCGCGAGGTGCTCGCAGGCCGCGTCCCAGCAGTGGTCGTACCAGGACGACGGGCTGCTGCGCAGCGCGGCCGACCCGACGCTCTGCCTGGGCGCGGACCCGGGCCACCGGACGACCGCCCTGGTCAGCTGCCTGGTGCACGCCGGCGAGACGTTCTTCGACCTGACCGTCCGCGGGGAACTCCTGCTGCGGCGGGACGACGCACTGGTCGTCGCGCGCGTCGCCGGCAAGCCGGGAGCGGCCGTCGTCGTCACCGAGCGGGACGGCTCCGGCGGGCAGCGGTGGGTGTTCGACACGGCCGCGGCGGCGCCGGGGGCGCCCGCTCCGGAGCCGCGCAGCACGGCGGAGCAGCCCGCTCCGGGCACACCCGGCTCCCCGGACCTCCCCGCGCCGCGCGGTGACCGGCCCCTCGCCCCGGACGCCGCACCGGCGCCCGCCGAAACGGCTCCGGCGCCGGAGTTCGGGACGAGGGTCGCCCAGGTGCAGTGCTGCGACCCGCCGGCCGGCCCGGCCGCGCCCGCGGCCGCCCCCGCCACGCTCCTCGACGCGCTCCCGGCGCCCGCCGCGGTGTCCGACGCGCTGGGGAAGGTCGTCGCGGACGTGACCGGGTCCCTCGGTCACTGAGCCCGGAACCGGAAGGAGGGGCCGCACGAGGGGATGGCCCCTCCTTCCTTCTGTCTTCTCGCGCCGACGACCGCCTGGCTACGAGGTGCAGACGTCCCTCAGCTCCGAGGCCGCCTTGTCGATCTCGGCGGAGTCGGGCCGCTCGCCGTCGAGGATGTCCTGGTTGTAGTCCTCGACGGCCTGCTGGAGCTTGTCGACCGCCTTGTCGACCTTGCCGTCGCCGGACGAGCTGTCGTCCGACTTGCCGTTGATCTTGTCCAGGTTCTTCTCGATGGTGTCGATGGAGTCCTCGGTCCGCGTCGGATCCTCGATGGCGTCGGCTCCGGCCTTGTTGATCGCCGTGATGCTGTCCGTGATGGCGTCGGCGTTCGAGAGGCAGTCGACGGAGTCGTCGAACTCGCAGCCGGTGAGCAGGCCGGCGGTCAGCGCGAAGGCTGCCGCGGCGGTGGCGATGACGGCAGTACGGCGTCCGCGTCGGCGGTTCACGGCCATGGCGGGGTCCTTTCGGGAACGGTGGGGGCACGGTGGGTTCTTCCTCCACCACGATCACGTCACGGCGCCGTCGTCACGAGGGACCCCGCCCCCGGATCCGTGGTGTAGCGGGCTACACCATGCGACGGGCCGGGGCCGGCCGACCCGGTAGGCTTCCGGGAAGGCAAGGCTGCCCAGGGACGTCAAACGGGAGGAACCCGCGGTGCACGTGCAGGAATGGCTCGACACGGTGCCCGCGGCCGCCGTCTACGCCCTCGTCGGGGTGGTGATCGGACTTGAGAGCCTCGGCATCCCGCTGCCGGGCGAGATCGTCCTGGTCTCGGCCGCGCTGCTGTCCTCCCAGCACGGCGGCATCAACCCCGTCGTGCTCGGCGCGTGCGCCACCGCGGGGGCCGTGATCGGCGACTCCATCGGCTACGCCATCGGCCGCAAGGGCGGACGTCCGCTGCTCGCCTGGCTCGGCGGGAAGTTCCCCCGGCACTTCGGCGAGGGCCATATCGCCACCGCCGAGCGGTCCTTCGAGAAGTGGGGCATGTGGGCCGTCTTCTTCGGCCGGTTCGTCGCCCTGCTGCGTATCTTCGCCGGCCCGCTCGCGGGCGTGCTGCACATGCCGTACTGGAAGTTCCTCGTCGCCAACGTCCTCGGCGGCATCGCCTGGGCGGGCGGCACGACGGCCGTCATCTACTACGTGGGTGTCGTGGCGGAGTCGTGGCTGAAGAAGTTCTCGTACCTGGGCCTGGTGGCGGCGGTGCTGATCGGCCTCACGTCGATGCTGATCATCAAGCGCAAGGCGAAGAAGATGCAGAGCGCTTCGCAAGAGGCCGAAGCGGAGACCGTGCCCGCCGCCGCCGAATAGGCGGGCCGCCCTACTCGTGCACCTTCCCGTGCGCCTTGGCCAGGTCCGCGTAGAGGGTGCCGTTCAGGGTCACACCCTGCCGTTCCTCCTCGCTCAACTCCCGCCTGACCTTGGCCGGTACGCCCGCGACCAGTGATCCCGGCGGTACCTCCATGCCCTGGGGCACGAGCGCCTGCGCGGCGACCAGCGAACCCGCCCCGATCACCGCCCCGTTGAGCACGGTCGCCCCCATCCCGATGAGGCAGTCGTCGCCGACCGTCGCCCCGTGCACGACGGCGTTGTGGCCGACGGACACCCGCTCGCCGATCGTCACCGGAAAGCCGGGGTCGGCGTGCAGCGTCACGTTGTCCTGGATGTTGGCGTCGGCCCGGACGGTGATCCGCTCCACGTCGCCGCGCACGACGGCCCCGTACCAGACGCTCGCGCCCGCCTCCAGCGTCACGTCCCCGATCACCGAGGCCGTCGGCGCCACGAACGCCTCGGCGTCGATCTTCGGTTCCCTGCCGCCGATGCCCACGATCAGCGCCTTGTGCGTCATCACCGTCTCCTCGTCTCGGTCGTCCCACCGCACCGTACGCCACCGGGTGGGGCGAAGATCACAGGGCCGTGGCCGCATGGCCGCACCGCGCGCTGAGTACGGTGAGCGGGTGCCGAAGCCCTGGAACACGTTCTCATCATGGCGGCGCCGACTGGTGCAGCGTGCCGTCCACGCGGGCTGGGCGTGGGTGCAGCGCACGGGCTCCGTCACCGCGGAGCACCCCGGACGCCTCCGCTTCGGCTCGATCGGCCGGGGCACCCGGCTCGCCTTCCCGCTCGGCACGGTCTTCGGGGAGCCCTGGATCCACCTCGGCGCGCACTGCATCGTCGGCGAACAGGTCACCCTGACCGCCGGTCTGATGCCCGACCTGGACCTCGGCCCGGACCCGATCCTGCGGCTCGGCGACGGCGTGGTGCTCGGCCGGGGCAGCCATGTCATCGCCGACACCACGGTCACCATCGGCAGCGACTGCTACTTCGGCCCGTACGTCTACGTCACGTCCACGAACCACTCCTACGACGATCCGCACGAGCCCATCGGCAAGCAGTGGCCCCGCATGGAGCCCGTGGAGATCGGCCCGGGGTGCTGGATCGGCACCGGGGCCGTGATCCTGCCGGGTGCGCGGATCGGACGGAACGTCGTCGTCGCGGCCGGGGCGGTGGTACGCGGCCCGGTGCCCGACCACAGCGTCGTCGCGGGGGCGCCCGCCAAGGTCGTACGGCGCTGGACGCCCGCCGAGGGATGGCAGCCGCCGCTGCGCACCCCGGCGCCGGTGCCGATCCCGGACGGCGTCACCTCGGACCAGTTGGTCGCGCTGTCGGAACTGGACGAGGAGACGGCGGCCGCGCTCGCCCGGCTGGAACCCTAGGTCACCCGGTCGCCAGCAGCAGCGTGCCCACCAGGGCAAGGCCCGCGCCCGCCGCCTGGACCGCGCGCAGCCGCTCCCGCAGGAAGCCGCGCGCGGCGAGAGCGGTCACCACCGGGTAGAGCGAGGCGAGCACCGCGGCCACCGTGACCGGGCCGTGCTGGGCGGCGACGGCGTAGGTGCCGTTCGCGGCGACGTCGGCCAGCCCGACGAACCCGTACGCCGGCAGTGCGGACAGGGCCAGGCCGCCCTGGGGAAGCGCGGGCGCCCCGCGCCGGACGGCCAGGTACAGCGCCGCACCGCCGGTGGCCACGTTGGTCACGCGCTGCACGAACAGGGCGAGGAACAGGCCGGTGACGGTGGTGGACGCCTCGGTGATCAGGACGAACACCGTGCCGAAGCCGAGCGCCGCGACCAGTGTGAGCAGAACGGCCTGCCGCTGCACCGGGGCGCCCCTGAGCTGGGGGCCGCCCGCCAGGACGACCCCGACCACGGCGACCGCGATGCCCGCCACCTGGACGAGTCCCGGCCGCTCGCCGAGGACCAGCCCGACGGAGACCGGCACGGCCACGCTGAGGGTGGCCAGCGGGGAGACGACTCCCATGGGGCCGAGGGCCAGCGCCTTGTAGAAGGAGAACAGGGCGACCGGGCCCACCAGTCCGGCCGCGACCGCGAACCACAGACGGGGGCCGGCCTCGCTCCAGCCGCCGGTGGCGACCACGATCGCGCCGAGGACGACGGCCGCGATCGACTGCGAGACCACGACCACCGTGAGTGCCGGGGCCCGGCGCGTCAGCAGCCCGCCACCGAAGTCGGCCAGGCCCCACAGGAGGCTGGTGGCCAGGGCGAAGAGTGCTGTCACGGGGTCCCTCGCAGTACAGTTCGGTGCACGATCAGGTGCACCCCACGGTAGTACAGGGAAGTGGATCCTGGCATCCAGAATATTGGACTCCCGAAGTGGACGGAACGTGTCGGACCTCGAACTCCTGACCCAGTCCCTGGCGCGCAACGTCAAGCACTGGCGCGCGGTGCGCGGCTTCACCCTGGACGTGCTCGCCGCCCGGGCCGGTGTCAGCCGCGGGATGCTCATCCAGATCGAGCAGGCCCGCACCAATCCGAGCATCGGCACGGTCGTCAAGATCGGTGACGCGCTCGGCATCAGCGTCACCACCCTCCTCGACTACGAACGAGGCGCGAAGGTCCGTATCGTCCCGGCCGATCAGGCGGTACGGCTGTGGCACACCGACGCCGGCAGCTACAACCGGCTGCTCGCCGGCACGGAGGCGCCCGGGCCGCTGGAGATGTGGGACTGGCTGCTGATGCCGGGGGAGAGCAGCCTCTCGGAACCCCACCCCGTCGGCACGGTCGAGCTCGTGCACGTCACCGCGGGCGAACTCGCGCTCACCGTGGACGGCGAGGAGTACCGCGTCCCGACCGGCGCGAGCGCCTCCTTCGAGGCGAGCGTCCCGCATGTCTACGGCAACCGGGGCGAGGTGCCGATGGAGATGGTGATGGCCGTCTCGGTGCCGCCCGTGCACTGAGACGAAGCGGCCGTCGGCGGGCGGCCCTTGTTAGCGTGCGGTCATGCGCGCACCCATCGGACACTTCGACACCGCCACCCCCGCCCCCGACTGCCTCGACGAGCTGGTCGGCCCGGTCGCCGACGCCGTACGCCGCTGGAGCGGCAGCGTGCCGGCCGACGAGTTCGTCCACGTCGACACCGACCCGCAGTGGGCGGACACGGCCGTCTTCGTGGAGCACTACGGCCGGGAGCTGCTGGAGCAGTCCGCCAACTGTGTGGTGGTCGCCGGCAAGCGGGGCGGCGGGACGACCCTCGCCGCGTGTGTCGTGCTGTCCACCACCCGGGTCGACGTCAACGGGGTCGTGCGCCGACAACTCGGCGCCCGCAAGGCCTCGTTCGCGGCGATGGACACGGCGGTGGGGGAGACCGGCATGGAGTACGGCGGCATCACGCCGATCGGACTCCCGGCCGGCTGGCCGGTGTTGGTGGACTCCGCCGTCGTCGACCTGCCGTACGTCCTGGTGGGCAGCGGGCGCCGGCGCGGGAAGCTGCTGGTGCCGGGCAAGGCGTTCGCCGAACTGCCGGGCGCGGTGGTGCTGGAGGGGCTGGGCGTGGCCTGAGGCGCCTCACCGGCGGTGGTCTCAGGCCGCCGTGTGATGGGCGAGGGCCAGATGCGGGTCGTCCTCGCCCGGCACCGGCGCCGGATCCGCGTGGACCAGCGCGGCCGTCAGGCGCGGCACGGCGTGCAGCAGGGCGTGTTCGGCCGCCACGGCGATCCCGTGCGCCTCGCGTACCGTCGCCTCGCCGTCCACGACGACCGCCACCTCGGCCCGCAGCCGGTGCCCGATCCAGCGCAGCCGCAACTCGCCGACCGCGCGCACCCCGTCGACCTCCCGCAGCGCATGCTCGGCCCGGTCGACCAGCGCCGGGTCGACGGCGTCCATCACCCGGCGGAACACCTCGCGTGCCGCGTCACGCAGCACCAGCGCGATCGCCGCCGTGATCGCCAGTCCCACGACCGGGTCCGCGAGTTGCCACCCCAGCGCCGAGCCGCCCGCGCCCAGCAGCACCGCCAGCGAGGTGAACCCGTCCGTGCGGGCGTGCAGCCCGTCCGCGACCAGCGCGGCCGAGCCGATCGAGCGGCCGACCCGGATGCGGTACCGCGCGACCCACTCGTTGCCCGCGAAGCCGGCCAGCGCGGCCACGGCGACCGCGCCGACCTGCTCGACGGGGCGCGGGTTCATCAGCCGCTCGACCGCGGTCCATCCCGCGAAGGCCGCCGACGCGGCGATCGTCAGCACGATGGCGATGCCCGCCAGGTCCTCCGCCCGCCCGTAGCCGTAGGTGAAGCGGCGGGTGGCCGCCCGTCGGCCCAGCACGAAGGCGATGCCCAGCGGTACGGCCGTCAGCGCGTCCGCCGTGTTGTGCACGGTGTCGCCGAGCAGCGCCACCGACCCGGACAGCGAGACCACGACCGCCTGCGCGACGGCCGTCACGCCCAGTACGGCCAGCGAGACCCACAGCGCGCGCATGCCCCGGGCCGAGGACTCGAGCGCCGGGTCGAGTTTGTCGGCGCTCTCGTGCGAGTGCGGGGTGAGGAGGTGGGCGACGCGGTGGCGCAGCCCCGGAGAGGGGGAGGGGGGCGGGGAAGAGGAGGAGGGGGCGGAGTGGTGGTGCGGGTGCTCGTGGGCGTGGTCGTGATGGTGCCCGCGGTCGTGCCGGTGTCCGTGCTCGTGGTCGTGCCGCTCGCTCACGTCGATCCCTTCCGCTGCGCCGAGGTGGACGCGTGCCCGTCCGTTCCCCCATTATGTGCGTATGAGCGCACGCATGCACCTATCACCTGCACACCATGCGCATCCGCGCACACCCGGCGAGGAACAGTTCGCCCTCGCCGCCGAGCTGCTCGCCCTGCTCGGCGACCGCACCCGGCTCGCCCTGCTGCACGCGCTGACCGCCGGCGAGGCCGATGTGACGACCCTGACGGAAGGCGTCGGAGCGGCCCGGCCGGCGGTCAGCCAGCATCTGGCGCGGCTGCGGCTGGCCGGGCTGGTGAACACCCGCAAGGAGGGCCGCCGGGTGGTCTACTCGCTCTCCGACGGCCATCTGCGCCGCCTGGTGGACGAGGCGCTGAACGTGGCGGACCACCGGCTCGGGGACGAGCCGCCGCACGACTGACTCAGTAGTGCTCGGCCGTTCCCAGGTACTGCTCCGCGAAGGCGGCAGCGGCGGCGGGGGACGTGAACAGGCGACGCAGCCGGGCGAAGGTCGTGCCCGCGCGGAACGGGTCGCCCGCCGCGGTCCCGTGGTAGACCTCGGACAGCCACTGCGAGAACTCCTGGTAGTCCCAGACCCGGCGCAGACACGCCTGCGAGTAGTCGTCCAGTCCGTCGCCGTCGCCCCCGTCGAGATACGCCACCAGTGCGTCGCCCAGCAGGAACGCGTCGTGCAGGGCGAGGTTCATGCCCTTCGCGGCGATGGGCGCGACGAGGTGGGCCGCGTCCCCGGCCAGGAAGAGCCGCCCGTACGTCATCGGTTCGACCACGTAGTCGTGCATGTCCAGCACGCGCTTCTCGATCAGCCGCCCCTCGGTGAGCGGCCGGGCCCCGGCGCCCTCGAGGCGCTGGTGCAGCTCGGACCAGACGCGGTCGTGGGACCAGTTCTCCGGGTCGTCGCCGGGCGGGCACTGAAGGTAGTACCGGGTCACGTCGGGACTGCGGGCCATGTGCCCGGCGAACCCGTTCGGATGGACACCGAACAGGACGCAGTCGGAGGACGGCGGCGCCTCGGCGAGCAGCGCCAGCCAGCCTGTGCCGTAGTCGTGCCGCGCGATCCGGGCGTGCTCCGGCACCAGCGCGGCCCGGCTGACCCCGCGCGCCCCGTCGGCGCCGACCACGAAGTCGCAGGTCAGCACCTGCCGTTCTGCGGTGTCGGGGCAGATGTACGACACCGAGGGGCGGCCCGTGCCGAGGTCGCGCAGCTCGACGTCGCGCACCGAGAAGCGGGCGTCGCCGCCGCGTACGTCGACGTACTCGTGGACGAGATCCGTCACCAGCAACGGCTGCGGATACACCCAGTGATGATGGCCCGTCAGCTCGGTGTAGGAGAAGCGGTAGCGCTCGCCGCCGAAGCGGAACTCGCACGCGGAGTGCTGCTGGGCCCGCGCCAGCAGGTTCTGGGCCAGGCCCCGTTGCCGCAGTCCGTGGACGGCCCGCTCCTCGAGGACCCCGGCGCGCGGCCGCCGTTCGATGAACTCACGGCTCTCCGTCTCCAGTACGACGCAGTCGACGGACGCGGCCCGCAGGATGTTGCCGACGGTGAGACCTGCGGGGCCCGCGCCCACGACGACGACGGGAGTGTGGTGGGGGGAAGGGGAGTTGGTGGTCACCCGCACATTATGGGCGGGCCCTCCGACACGGCCCGGAGGGCACCGGCCGGTCAGCCCAGCCGGGGAATCTCGATGGCCGGGCAGCGGTCCATGACCATCTCCAGGCCCGCGGCCCGGGTCCGGTCGTAGGCCGCCTCGTCGACGACGCCGAGCTGGAACCACACCGCCTTCGCGCCCTTGGCGACCGCCTCGTCCGCCACGGCACCCGCGAGTTCGCCGTTGACGAAGACGTCGACGACGTCCACCTCGAAGGGGATGTCCGCGAGGGAGGCGTACCCCTGCTCCCCGTGCACCGTCTCCGCCTTCGGGTGGACGGGCACGACCCGCTTGCCGAAGCGCTGGAGCACCTCGGCGACCCCGTAGGCCGCCCGCCCGCGGTTGGTCGACAGGCCCACGACGGCCCAGGTGTCGCCGAGTCCGGTGAGGATCCTGCGGATCGTTGCCTCGTCGCCGTGCACCGGCGGCCTCCTTGAGATCGGAAAGGAACAGTCCTGGCCTTCAACAGCTCGCGCCGCACCCTGATTCCGGCCCCTGCCTGCGAAGTCGCGCCCGTCCGCCTAGGCTCGCCTCGTGCTGAGCCTCATCGACGCCCGAACCGGCGAGCCCGTCGTCGCCGCCCCCGTCCGCCGTGGCCTGACCCGGGTGGAGGCGCATGCCTCGGGGTACGGGGCCGGATCGCTCCGGATCCTCCTCGTCGCCGATCTGCTCGTCCGCGCGCTGGAACTCGGCGGCACGCCCGTGTGGGCGCTGCTGTCCGGCGAACGAGACCAGGCGGAACTCCGGGCGGGCGCCACCGCCCTCGGCATGCACCCCTTCGAGGACGGCCGCGACCTCGGCGCGGGCGCCGGAGTGGGCGAGGCGCAGATCCTGCACGTGGTGGAGGAGGGCGGCCGGATCCCCGACGGGGTGTGTGTCGCCGTCGCGCCGGCGGAGGGCGCGGTGCCCGGGGGACCGGGCCGGGCCCCCGGGGGGACGGACCCCGACTTCGCCGTCCTGCGGCTGGCCCTTCTCTCCCAGCCCCGCACCCGGCCCCTGCGGCTCGACGCGGACGCGCTGGGCGAGGCCCGGGACACCCTCGCAGGCTGGCGGCGAGCCGTCGCCGAGTGGGCGCGGCGGCCCTCGCGGCCGGTTCCCGACGCGGTGCGCGGACGGCTGCGCGCCGCCTGGGAGGACGACCTGGACCTGCCCGAGGTGCTGCGGGTACTGCGGTCGGTGGAGGCCGCCGGGCCCGAGCTGCCGGACGGCGCCCGCTTCGAGAGCTACGCCTACGCCGACCGTCTCCTCGGCCTCGAACTCACCCGCGACCTCGGAGCCCCGGCGTGAACGGGCCCGGCGCGGGGACACCCGCGCGCCGGCTGGTGGTGCTGCGGCACGCCAAGTCGGCCTGGCCGGAGGGCGTCCCCGACCACGAGCGGCCGCTCGCCCCGCGCGGCCTTCGCGACGCGCCGGCCGCGGGCCGGGCGCTCGCCGAAGCCGGCTGCGTCCCGGACCTCGCCCTGTGCTCCACCGCCGCCCGCGCCCGCGGGACCTGGGAATTGGCCGCCGCCGAGTGGGACACCCCGCCCCCGGTGCGCTTCGACCGGCGGCTCTACGGGGCCGACGTCCGCGAGCTCCTGGAGGTCGTCCACGAGACGCCCGCCGAGGTCGGGACACTGCTGCTGGTCGGGCACAACCCCGGCCTGGAGGAACTGGTCCTCGACCTGGCCGGGGACGGTCCGGGGGACGCCCTGGACGAGGTGCGGCTGAAGTTCCCGACATCGGCGGTCGCCGTCCTGGCCTGGTACGGGACCGACTGGCGGTCCCTGGCGCCGGGCACGGCCCTGCTGACGTCGATGACCGTCCCGAGAGGCCACAAGCCGCAGGAGGGCTAGCCGACGTGCACGCGCGGCCGCCGCCCCGGATCGGGCTCCGCGCGGCGCAGCACCTCGCGGGTGACCGGGGCGACCTCGCCGTCGCCGAAGACGAGGAACCGGATCAGATGGCCGACCGGGTTGCCCTCGGTCCAGCTGAAGTACGTGTGCGGCACCTCACCGGTGCGGTCGCGCAGCGCCAGCAGGACCGCGGCGATGGCATTGGGCACCGTGGGACCGGAGACGCGCAGCCGCCGGACCCCGTGCTTCTCGTCGCCGCGCACGGTGACGTCCGCCGTGAAGTCGGAGGAGTCCCGCACGAACACCTCCAGGAAGAGCACCGGACCGCCGCCGGGGATCGGGGTGTGCTCGCGTTGCTCCCACTCCTTGGAGCGGTACGCGCGCGTGCTGTGTTCGCGCGGCTCGTTGGCGATGAGCTGGACGGGTCCGTGCCGCGCGGCCCCGTCGACGAACCGGGCCGCCACCTCGTCGAAGGTGACCTCGGCGGCGCGCAGTTCGAAGGCGCGGCGCACCCGTGAGGCGAACGACGTGACCAGGATGGCGAAGATGAAGATCGCCGCGATCCTGATGCCGTCCGGTCGCTCGATGACGTTCGCGACGAGCGTGTAGGCGAAGACGGCCGTGATCGTGCCGAAGCCGAGCGCGGCCCGGCGGCGGCCCCGCCGGTGCACGGCCACGGTCGACGCGAACGCCGCCGACAGCATCAGCACCAGCACTCCGGTCGCGTAGGCGCCGCTCTGGTCGTCGACGTTCGCGTTGAACCACAGGGTGATGCAGACGGCGGCCGCCATGAACACCAGTACCAGGGGGCGCACCGCGCGCGTCCATTCGGGCGCCATGCCGTAGCGGGGCAGATAGCGCGGGACGAGGTTCAGCAGACCGGCCAGCGCGGAGGCGCCCGCGAACCACAGGATCGCGATCGTGGAGACGTCGTAGACCGTGCCGAAGGCCTCGCCCAGATGTTCGTGCGCGAGGTAGGCCAGCGCCCGGCCGTTCGCCGGGCCACCGCTGTCGAAGTCGTCCTGCGGGATGAGGATCGTCGTCGCCAGGCTGGACAGCAGCAGGAAGCAGCTCATGATCAGCGCGGCCGTGGTGAGCAGTTTGCGGGTGTCCCGCACCCGCCCCCTCGGCTCCTCCCAGGTGTCCGTCGGATCACCCTTGACCTGCGGCATCACCGCCACCCCGGTCTCGAAGCCGGACATGCCGAGCGCCAGCTTCGGGAAGACCAGCACGGCCACGCCGACCATGGCCCACGGCGAGGAGTGCTCGGCGGTCATGGCGTCGGTCCAGTCGCCGATCCGCACGGGGTGCGTGAGGATCTCCCACGCGCAGACGCCGAGCACCACGAGGTTCAGCGCCAGATAGGACGCCACCATCGGCACCGCGATGCCGATGGCCTCCCGGAATCCCTTGAGGAACACCGCGCCCAGAGCGCCGACCAGCAGCAGGGTGATCCACTCGTTGCCGTCGCTCATCCAGTGCGGGGCGAACGGGTTCTCCACGACGTGCGCGGCGGCGTCCGCGGACGACAGGGTGATCGTGATCATGAAGTCGGTGGCCGCGAACCCCAGCAGCACCAGCACCAGGATCTTCCCCGACCACCACGGCAGCAGCCGCTCCAGCATGGCGATCGAGCCCTCGCCGTGCGGGCTCTCGTGCGCCACCCGGCGGTACACCGGCAGCGCGCCGAGCAGCGTCAGCGCGATCAGCACGAGCGTCGCGAGCGGGGACAGCAGACCGGCCGCGAGGGCGGCGATCCCCGGCTGGTAGCCGAGGGTGGAGAAGTAGTCGACACCGGTCAGGCACATCACCCGCCACCAGCGGTGGCCCTTCTCCTGAGCCTGCGGGGTGGCGTGCGGGCCCGGATGACGGGCGGTCTGCTCGCTGAGCCCCTCCAGGAGCCACGCCCGCCACCGGGAGGACGCCTGAGCCGCGCCGCTCACCTTCACCCGGGTGCCGGTCATGCTGCGCGCTCCCTGCGATCGGTCGGGCCACGTTCCACGGTCACCACCCTCGGTCGTCCCGCACATCGTCGCCCGGCCCTCCGGCGACGGCGACTCAGCGATCACCGCTTAGGCTGGCCGGATGCAGGACGAGTACCGCACGGTCGCCCACGCGGGCGTGCACGACACCGAGGTCAACCGCTCCCGCTTCCTGTGCGCCCTCGCCCCCGCGGCCACCGAGCAGGAGGCCCAGGACTTCATCGCGTCCGTCCGCAAGGAGCACGCCGACGCCACCCACAACTGCTGGGCGTACGTCATCGGCGCCGACGCCTCGGTCCAGAAGGCGAGCGACGACGGTGAACCCGGCGGCACGGCGGGCGTCCCGATGCTCCAGATGCTGCTGCGCCGCGACATGCGGTACGTCGTCGCCGTCGTCACCCGCTACTACGGCGGGGTCAAGCTCGGCGCGGGCGGCCTCATCCGGGCCTACGGCGGCGCGGTCGGCGAGGCCCTCGACACCCTCGGCACCCTCACCCGCCGCCGTTTCCGGCTGGCCACGGTGACCGTGGACCACCAGCGCGCCGGCAAGGTACAGAACGACCTGCACTCGACGGGCCGCGCGGTACGTGACGTCCGCTACGGCGAGGAGGTCACCATCGAGATCGGCCTGCCGGATGCCGACGTGGACGCCTTCCGCGCCTGGCTCGCGGACGCGACGGCGGGGACGGCGGGGTTCGAGCTGGGCGGGGAGGCCTACGGGGACGCGTGAGGCGTCGGCCCACGACGCGCGGTGTACGACGCGTGGTGCACGACGCGTGGTAGACCACGCGCGGCGGCCGACCCGGCGACTCGTGACGCGTTGAGCGAACGGCTGGGCGAAATGTCCGTAACGGCCCTTTGTGTCGGTCGGTGTGACGGTGCGATACGGGAGCAACCGCCCGTGATGTCAGACCCGGCCGCTAGTCTCGGGGATCATGAGGCTCCTGCACACTTCCGACTGGCATCTCGGCCGGGCGTTCCACCGGGTGAACATGCTCGGCGCCCAGGCCGAGTTCATCGGTCACCTCGTCGCGACCGTGCGTGAGCGCGAGGTCGACGCGGTGGTCGTGTCGGGAGACGTGTACGACCGCGCGGTGCCCCCGCTCGCCGCGGTCGAACTGTTCGACGACGCGCTGCACCGGCTCGCCGGCCTCGGAGTACCCACGGTGATGATCTCCGGGAACCACGACTCGGCCCGCCGGCTCGGGGTCGGAGCCGGGCTGATCGGGCGGGCCGGTATCCATCTGCGCACCGACCCGGCCGCCGCCGGGACGCCCGTGGTGCTCGCCGACGCCCATGGGGACGTGGCGTTCTACGGCCTGCCCTATCTCGAACCCGCCCTGGTGAAGGACGAGTTCGGCGTGGAGAAGGCCGGCCACGAGAGCGTGCTGGCCGCCGCGATGGACCGGGTCCGCGCCGACCTGGCCGCACGCGCGCGCGGGACGCGTTCCGTCGTCCTCGCCCATGCCTTCGTCACCGGCGGCGAGCCCAGCGACAGCGAACGCGACATCACCGTCGGCGGGGTCGCCGCGGTGCCCGCCGGGGTCTTCGACGGCGTCGACTACACCGCGCTGGGGCACCTGCACGGCTGCCAGACCATCACCGAGCGCGTGCGCTACTCCGGCTCCCCGCTGCCGTACTCCTTCTCGGAGAGCGAGCACCGCAAGACCATGTGGCTCGTCGACCTCGGCCCCGACGGGGAGATCGACGCCGAGCGGATCGACTGCCCGGTGCCGCGCGCGCTGGCCCGGGTCCGCGGCCCCCTGGAGGAGCTGCTCGCCGACCCCGCCCTCACGCGCCACGAGGAGGCGTGGGTCGAGGCGACGCTCACCGACGCCGCCCGCCCGGCCGACCCCATGGCCCGGCTCACCCAGCGCTTCCCGCACACGCTCAGCCTCGTCTTCGCCCCGGAGCGTGCGCCCGACGACCCCGACGTGTCGTACGCCCGGCGCCTCGCCGACCGCAGCGACCAGGAGATCGCCGAGGACTTCGTGGCCCATGTGCGCGGGGCCGGCCCCGACGTGCGTGAGCAGGGCGTGCTGCGGGACGCCTTCGACGCGGTGCGCGCGGACGACTCGGTGCGGGAGGTGGCGCGGTGAGGCTGCATCGGCTCGACCTGACGGCCTTCGGCCCCTTCGGCGGTTCTCAGAGCGTCGACTTCGACGAGCTCTCCGCCGCCGGGATCTTCCTGCTGCACGGGCCGACGGGCGCCGGCAAGACCTCCGTCCTGGACGCCGTCTGCTACGCGCTGTACGGCTCCGTGCCCGGCGCCCGGCAGAGCGGCCAGGGCCTGACGCTGCGCAGCGACCACGCGGCGCACGGCACCCGCACCGAGGTCACCCTCGAACTCACCGTCGCGGGACGCCGCCTCGAGGTCACCCGGCAGCCGCCCTGGGAGCGGCCCAAGAAGCGCGGCACGGGCACGACGGTCGAGAAGGCGCAGAGCCGGCTGCGCGAGTACGACACGGTCGGCGGCGCCTGGAAGGACCTCAGCCGCTCCCACCAGGAGATCGGCGAGGAGATCACCCAGCTGCTCGGTATGAGCCGCGAGCAGTTCTGCCAGGTCGTGCTGCTGCCCCAGGGAGACTTCGCCCGTTTCCTGCGGGCCGACGCCGAGGCGCGCGGCCGGCTCCTCGGCCGCCTCTTCGACACCCGGCGGTTCGCCGAGGTCGAGAAGCGGCTCGTCGAGCGCCGCCGCACCACCGAGGCACGCGTGCGTGAGGGCGACTCCGCCCTGCTCGCGGACGCCCACCGGATGCAGCAGGTCGCCGGGGACGCCATGGAGCTGCCCGAGCTCGCCCCGGGAGACCCGGGGCTCGCCGAGGCGGTGCTGGCCGCGGCCGCCGTCGCTCGCAGCACCTCCCGTGAGCTGCTGACGACCGCCCACTGCGGCCGCCTCGCCGCCGAGTCCGCGCAGGCCGCCGCCGAGCGCGCCCTGGCGGACGTACGCGAACGGGCCCGGCTCCAGCGGCGGTTCGCCGACGCGCGCGAGCGGGCCGCCGTGCTGGAGGAGCGGGCGGGCGACCATCGCAACGCGCAGGCGCGGATGGAGCGGGCGCGCAAGGCGGAGTCGGTGGCGCCGGCGCTGGAGCTGCGCGAGGCCGCCGACACCGAGCACACCACCGCCTCCGCGCGCGCGGCACGCGCGCGGGACCTGCTCCCGCGGCGGTTCGCGGACGCCGGCGCCGCCGGGCTCGCCGCAGCGGCCCGCCGGGCCGCCGAGGAACTGGGCGGGCTGGAGTCGGCCCGCCGGGGCGAGCGACGGCTGGCCGGTCTCGTCGCCGAGCGGACCGACCTGGACCGGCGGGAGCGTGACGACGAGGACGTCCTGACCGAGACCGAGGCCTGGCTCGCGGACTGGGAGGCCGTCCGCGCGGGTCTCCGGGCCGGCATCGAGGCCGCCCAGGAGGCCGCCGCCCGCGCCGAACAGCTCGACGGCCGACGCGAGCCCATGCAGCGGCGCCTGAAGGCGGCCCGGCTGCGCGACGAGCTGGCCCGCGCCCTGGAGGCCGCCCAGCGCAAGGCCCTCGCCTCCGGCGAGCAGGCCCAGACGGCCCGCGCGCAGTGGCTCGACCTCAAGGAACAGCGCCTGAACGGCATCGCCGCCGAACTGGCCGCCACCCTCGCCGACGGGACACCGTGCGCCGTCTGCGGTGCCACCGAGCACCCCGCGCCCGCCCGCAAGGTCGCGGGGCACGTCGACCGGGAGACCGAGGAACGGGCGCTCACCGCCTCCCGGCGCGCGGAGGAACGGCACGCCCAGGACGAACGCGAGCTCGGCCTCGTACGAGAGGCGCTCGCCGCCGCGACCGCCGAGGCGGGCGACACCCCGACGGACCGGCTCGCCGCCGAGGCCCGGGAGGGGGAGGAGAACTACGCGCAGGCGCGCCGGGAGGCCTCCGCGCTGCACCCCGCGCGGGAGGAGCTGCGCCAGGCCGAGCAGGAGCATGAGCGCCGTACGGCGGCGCAGCGCGAGGCCGCGGTGCGGACCGCGTCCCGGGTCGGCCACCGGGAGCGCCTGGAGCGCGAACGGGCCGCCCTGGAGGAGGAGTTGACGCAGGCCCGGGGTGCCGCGGAGAGCGTCGCCGCGCGGGCCGCCGAACTGGAGGGGCTGGCGGCACGGCTCACCGAAGCGGCCGACTCCGCCCGCGTCGCCGAGGGGAGCGCCGAGCGTCTCAAGGCAGCCGACGGGCGTCTCGACGAAGCCGCGTTCCGGGCCGGCTTCGACACCCCGCGGGCCGCCGCCGACGCCCTCCTCGACGACACCGCCCACCGTGAGCTGCAGCGGCGGCTGGACGCCCGGCAGAGCGAGGAGGCCGCCGTACGGGCCGTCCTCGCCGAACCCGACACCGTGGCGGCGGCCCAGCAGCCGCCCGCCGACCTCGGGGCCGCGGAACAGTCGGCGGCCGCCGCGGCCGAGCGGCTGCGCACGGCCGCTTCCGCCCAGGACGCCGCCGCCCGCCGCTGTGCCGAGCTCGATCAGCTCTCCGCGCGCGCGAGCGACGGCGTGCGCCGGCTCGGGCCGCTGCGCGAGGAGTACGACCGGGTGGCCCGGCTGGCCGGTCTCACCGCCGGCACCTCCGCCGACAACGAGCGCAGGATGCGCCTGGAGGCGTACGTCCTGGCCGCCCGTCTGGAGCAGGTGGCCGCCGCCGCGACCGTCCGTCTCCAGCGCATGTCCTCGGGGCGCTACACCCTGGTGCACTCCGACGACCGGGCCGGGCGCGGCCGCAGCGGGCTCGGCCTGCACGTCGTCGACGCCTGGACCGGGCGCGAGCGGGACACGGCCACGCTGTCGGGCGGCGAGACCTTCTTCGCCTCGCTCGCCCTCGCCCTCGGTCTGGCCGACGTCGTGACCGACGAGGCGGGCGGGGTCCGCCTCGACACCCTCTTCATCGACGAGGGGTTCGGCAGCCTCGACGACCAGACCCTCGACGAGGTCCTCGACGTCCTCGACTCGCTGCGCGAACGCGACCGCAGTGTCGGCATCGTCAGCCATGTCGCCGACCTGCGGCGGCGGATCCACGCCCAGCTGGAGGTCGTCAAGGGGAGATCGGGGTCACTGGTGCGGCAGCGGGGCTACCGGCCCAGTGGGCGCCTGGGGAGCGGCGACGAATAGACGACGCTGGTCGTCACCGACCCCAGCGCGCCGATCTTGCCCGACACCTCTTCGAGGTGCCGCATCGAACGGGCGGTGACCTTGATCACGAAGCAGTCGTCGCCCGTCACATGGTGTGCCTCGAGGATCTCGGGCGTGACGGCCACCAGGTCGTGGAAGGGCTTGTAGTTGCCGTTGGGGTAGCGCAGCCGTACGAAGGCCAGGATCGGCAGCCCCAGCCGCTCGGGGTCCACCACGGCCGCGTACCCCTGGATCACACCCGCCTCCTCCAGCCGCCGCACCCGCTCGGTGACGGCGCTCGCCGACATCGCCACGGCACGTGCCAGGTCGGCGAAACTGGCCCGGCCCTCGCGCTGGAGGACCTCGAGAATGCGCCAGTCGGTGGCGTCCGGGGAATACGCGGTCATGAGCGAGGGATAGCAGGGAAATCCCCGGCAGGGCAAGGTCGAGGCCGGGGAATGCCTCTTCAGGGAGGGGGATCACCGGTCGTAGATTTCTGGTCATCGAAAGCAGTGACCAGCCGGAACCCCACGGGAGGGCCCCCGCGATGACCCCCATGACCCCGCTCACCGCCATGACCGGCACGGCCGCCGCGACCACGGTCAACCCCGTCCTGCGCGTCGCCCCCGCGGCTCCGGCCGAGGCCGCCGCCCACTTCCGGGCGAGCCTCGCCTTCCACGCCGACGTCTCCGACGTGGCGGCGGCCCTCGCCGCCGGTGGTGACCCCGGCTTCGTCGTCCTGGACTCCCGCTCCACCGAGTCCTGGGACCAGGGCCACATCCCGGGCGCCGTCCACCTGCCCACCGCGCTCATCGCCGAGCAGGCCGCCCGGCTCCTCGACCCGGACGTGCCGGTCGTCACGTACTGCTGGGGGCCAGGCTGCAACGGGGCCACCCGCGCCGCCCTCGCGCTCGCCGAACTCGGCTACCGGGTCAAGGAGATGCTCGGCGGCTTCGAGTACTGGGCGCGGGAGGGCTTCGCGTACGACACCTGGGAGGGCGGCGAGCGGCGCGCCGCCGATCCGCTCACGGCCCCCGTCGACGCGGAGAACTGCGGCTGCTGACCGCCCGTGCGGGGCCGGCGCGGCGACCGTCCGCCGCGCCGGTCCCGCACCGTGTCTCAGAGCTGCGCCAGCTCGTCCACCAGGTCGTCCAGGCCCAGCGAGCCCTGCGAAAGGGCCGCCATGTGCCAGGACTTGAGGTCGAAGGCGTCGCCGTGGCGCTCGCGGGCCTTCTCCCGGCCCAGCAGCCAGGCCCGTTCGCCGAGCTTGTAGCCGATCGCCTGGCCGGGGATGGTCAGATAGCGGGTCAGCTCGCTCTCCACGAAGTCCGCCGGGCGGCTGCTGTGCCCGCCGAAGAACTCCTCGGCCAGCTCCGGGGTCCAGCGCTCGCCGGGGTGGAAGGGGGAGTCCGCCGGGATCTCCAGTTCCAGGTGCATGCCGATGTCGACGATGACCCGCGCCGCCCGCATCATCTGCGCGTCCAGGTAACCGAGCCGCTGCTCCGCGTCGGTGAGGAAACCGAGTTCGTCCATCAGCCGTTCCGCGTACAGCGCCCAGCCCTCGCAGTTGGCGCTGACCATGCCGACGGAGGCCTGGTAGCGGGAGAGGTCCCCGGCGATGTGCGCCCACTGCGCCAGCTGCAGGTGGTGACCTGGGACGCCCTCGTGGTACCAGGTCGAGACGAGGTCGTAGAGCGGGAAGCGGGTCTGCCCCATCGTCGGCAGCCAGGTACGGCCCGGCCGCGAGAAGTCCTCCGTCGGGGGCGTGTAGTACGGGGCGGCGGCGCCGCCGGGCGGGGCGATCCGCGACTCCACCTTCCGTACCCGGTCGGCGAGTTCGAAGTGCGTGCCGTCGAGCTTCTCGATCGCCTGGTCCATCAGGCCCTGGAGCCAGTCGCGGACCTCGTCGACGCCCTCGATGTGCGTGCCGTGCTCGTCGAGATGGGCCAGGGCCACCCAGGGGGTCTCCGCGCCCGGCAGGATCTTCTCGGCCTCCTTCTTCATCTCGGCGAGCAGCCGGTGGTACTCCGCCCAGCCGTACGCGTACGCCTCGTCGAGGTCGAGATCGGTGCCGTTGAAGTAGCGCGCCGCGCGCGCGTACCGCTCCCGGCCGACGGTGTTCGGGGCGCCCTCGATCGTCGGCGCGTACACGTCGCGCATCCAGTCCCGCAGCTCCACGACGGCCGCGGTCGCCGTACGGGCGGCCTCGTCCAGCTCCGCGCGCAGCGCGTCGGGACCGGGGGACACGAAGTCCTCGAACCAGCCGCGGCCCTCGCCGTCCGTGTCCGACCACTCGGTGAGCTGCCCGACGAACGTGAGGGTCGGCCGCGGCGCCGCGTACAGCTTGCGCTCCAGACCCAGCGCCAGGGACTCCCGGTAGCCCGCGAGGGCCGCCGGCACCCCGCGCAGCCGCTCGGCGACCGCCGCCCAGTCGGCGTCGGTCTGCGTGGGCGTCACGGTGAACACCTCGCGCACGTGATGCGGAGGCGTGGCCATGTTGCCGACGGCGCGCAGTCCC
Source organism: Streptomyces sp. NBC_00016 (assembly GCF_045040885.1). Lineage (NCBI taxonomy): Bacteria > Bacillati > Actinomycetota > Actinomycetes > Kitasatosporales > Streptomycetaceae > Streptomyces > Streptomyces sp. NBC_00016. The sequence goes on from NZ_CP108304.1 coordinate 8,221,894, forward strand.
TCGTGGGTCTCGAGCACACCGAGTTCCGCGGTCAGGCGCTCGCGCAGCAGGCGCGCGCACCGGCGCTCGATGTCACTGTCCGCGCCGGGCCTCCGCTCCGCCTCGTCGAGCCCGGCCAGGGTGTCGCGCGCGAGCTGCGCGAGCGCCTCCAGGCCGGCGGGCGAGTAGTCGGGCAGACGGCTCGAACTCTCCTGCACGCCGAGGTAGGTACCGGTCACCGGGTCGAGGGCGATGAGGTCGTCGACATACGCGTCGGCGACCTCGCGGGGAAGCGGGCTGCTGGTCTGTGACATGGGCTCCATCCTCGTACGAGGCGGTGGCGCACGTCACGCGTTTTGTCCCGAAGTCGTCGGCGGCAGCAGGGGTCCGCACTCCCACTGCTGGAAGATCAGCCGCGTCTCGACCCGGGCCACCTCCCGCTGCGAGGTGAACTCGTCCAGCACCAGTCGCTGCAGGTCTGCCATGTCCGCGACGGCGACATGGACGAGATAGTCGTCGGGCCCGGTGAGGTGGAAGACGGTGAGCGCCTCCGGGAGCCCCCGGATCCGCTCCACGAAGGGCCCCACCAACTCCCGCCGGTGCGGCCTGACCTGTACCGACAGCAGTGCCTGGAGGCCACGCCCCAGTTTGGCCGGATCGAGCCGCAGCTGATGACCGAGGATCACGCCCGAGCGGCGCAGCCGCGTCACCCGGTCAAGACAGGTCGACGGCGCGACCCCGACCTGCGCCGCGAGGTCGCGGTAGGTGGTCCGGGCGTCGTTCTGGAGCAGCCGCAGCAGCTGGAGATCGACCGGGTCCAGTACGACGGATTCAGCCATTGGCCGAACGTAGCACGGTGTTCGATTACACGACCCCGTTCGATGTTCACCCTGCGGTCCATGGACTCAGCCTCAGCGAGCACGCACGCGTACGACGACGTACGCCGACCCGCGTCGAGAGCGCCCCGCGCACTGGCCACCGAGGCCGTGCACGCCGGGCGGGACGACCTGGCCCGCCAGGGCCTGCACGCCCCGCCGATCGACCTGTCCACCACCTACCCCTCGTTCGACAGCCGCGGCGAGGCCGCCCGCATCGACGCGTTCGCCACGACGGGCGCGGAGCCGGAGGGACCGCCCGTCTACGGCCGGCTGGGCAACCCGACGGTCGCCCGATTCGAGACGGCCCTCGCCCGCCTCGAAGGCACCGAGAGCGCGGTCGCGTTCGCCAGCGGGATGGCGGCGCTCAGCGCGGTGCTGCTGGCGCGCGCCTCGACGGGGCTGCGGCACGTCGTCGCCGTGCGCCCTCTCTACGGTTGCAGCGACCACCTGCTGACCGCCGGGCTGCTCGGCTCGGAGGTCACCTGGACCGACCCGGCCGGGATCGCCGACGCGCTGCGCCCGGACACCGGTCTCGTCATGGTCGAGTCGCCGGCCAACCCGACGCTCGCCGAGGTCGACCTGCGGGCCGTCGCCCACGCCTGCGGCTCGGTCCCGCTGCTCGCGGACAACACCTTCGCGACGCCCGTGCTCCAGCGCCCCGCCGAGCGGGGCGCGCGGCTCGTCCTGCACAGCGCCACCAAGTATTTGGGCGGACACGGGGACGTGCTGGGGGGCGTGGTCGCCTGCGACGAGGAGTTCGCCGGGCGGCTTCGGCAGATACGGTTCGCCACCGGCGGCGTCCTGCATCCACTGGCCGGATATCTGCTGTTGCGGGGCCTGTCGACGCTCCCGGTGCGGGTGCGGGCCGCTTCCGCGACCGCCGCCGACCTGGCCCGGCGGCTGGCCGCCGACCCGCGGGTGGCCCGCGTCCACTATCCGCGGATCGGCGGCGCGATGATCGCCTTCGAGGTCCACGGCGACCCGCACGAGGTGATCGCGGGCGTCCGTCTGATCACCCCGGCCGTCAGCCTCGGCAGCGTCGACACCCTCATCCAGCACCCGGCGTCCATCAGCCATCGCATCGTGGACGCGCACGAGCGCCGGGGCGCGGGCGTGAGCGACCGGCTGCTGCGGCTCTCGGTCGGCCTGGAGGACGTCGAGGACCTGTGGGACGACCTGCGAGCGGCACTCGGCGCGGCGAACGCCACGGCCGCCCCGGCCCGGCACGGGGCCGCCGTCGTGTGACCGTAGACGGCGACCCGGGTACGGGGATCCGGGTACGGCGACCCGGGTACGGCGACCCGGGACGGGGATGCGTGGGCGGGGCGGCGGCCCGTATGCCGACGGCCCGGTGGTGTGGTCGCACCGCCGGGCCGCGTGGTGTCCGGTGACTCAGTCGCGTGCGACGCGCTCGTCGTACCGCCCGGAGCCGGCCCGCGCCCGGGTCGCCGCGCCGTCCAGGCGCGCGGTGATGACCAGGGTGCCCTCCTCGATCTGGTAGTCGAGGGGCAGGTCGAGGCCGCGCATGGCGGCGACCATGCCGGTGTTGGAGGCCTGCGTCACGGCGTAGACGCTCTCGCAGCCCGCCTCGACGGCCATCGCCACCAGCCGGCCGAGCAGTTCGGCGCCGATGCCGCGCCGCTGCCACTGGTCCTCGATCAGCAGGGCGACCTCGGTCTCGTCGCCGTCCCACAGCAGGTGGCCGAGGCCGACGACGCGCCCCGACGGGGTCTGCACGGCGAGCGTGCGGCCGAAGCGGGGGCTGAGCAGGTGCCTGAGGTAGCGGTCGGCGTCGCCGACGGGCCCGTGGTAGCGCATCCCGAGCGTGCGCGAGGAGCACCGGTCGTGCATCGCCTTCGCCGCCGCCAGGTCACCGGGGTCGGCGCGGCGCACGGTGATGGCGTTGCCCTCGGGCAGCGTCAGCACGTCCTGGCCGCGCGGCACCCGCGGGCCGAGCCGGGCGTCCAGCTCCACCAGCGCACGCGCGCGGGCGAACTCGGTCGGGGTGAACGGCAGATACGGCCGCTCCACGGTGATCACTCCGCCTTCCGGCGCCCGCAGGCGCATCACGGTGTCCTCCAATACGCCCTCCACGGGCACGCCCTCCTGCCCGCGGCCGCTGCCGCCCGGCGCGGCGGGCAGCGAACGGATCGTGCAGCGGCCCAGCAACTGACGTAGCGCCAAGGGTAGTTCAGCCGCGTCGAGCGCGGTGCGGGTGGCCAGGCCGAGGATCCGGGTCGGCGCGTCCACCAGGTCGTGGGCGTCGGCCCGTTCGATCCAGGTGCCGCTGCCGCCCGCCACTGCCACGGCCCGGGTGATCTCGCCCGCAGCCAGGGCGCCCGGGGCGCGCAGCAGGAACTCGTCCACTGTTTCCTCGCCCAGCGGGTGCGTCTGGAGGCTCAGGATGTCCACCCGGTGGCCGGCGAGCGCCGCGCAGAGTGCGGCCAGTGACCCCGGGGCGTCCTTCACCGTCGTCCGCATCCGCCACAGGGCGCTCTCCTCGGCGACCTGGGAGGGGAGTTCGGACGGCCCGGCCTGCGGCTCCTCGGAGCGCGGCCGGGCGTCGGTATCGCCCGTGGGGGGCGCGTGACCGTGGCGTCGTGCCCACCAGGTGTGGAAACCGGCCGTGGCGACGAGCAGGGCCGCTGAGACGGCCAGCAGCGCCGGACCGTCGGGTCCGTGGCCCACCAGGTTCGCCACCCCGTCGGCCACCGCGACCGCTGTGAACAGCGCGGCGAGTTCCACCACGTCCCGTCGCCAGTGGTGCACAGGGCGTCCGCGCTTCGCACGCGTCACATCAGACATGTCTCGAGTCATGCAGCCACTGTGGAGGAACGGTGTTGCGTGATCACGAACGGTTTGTGACTGATGGGTAAAGGTTACCAATGCCCGTTTTGTTAATTCTTCTACGATCACGCCGTGTACGGGGTGTCACGACCGTGCCGCGCACCGGGGGATGACGCCGGTGCGCGGCACGTGTCCGAGGGTACGGGACGCGGACTACTGGCCGACCCGTCCCGGCTGGAGCACCTGTGTGAACAGCACGGTCCCGTCCTGCTCGCGCAGACGCACCGTCAGCTCCCCGCTGCCGCCGTCGATGTCGACCTCGCCGAAGAACTGGTAGCCGCCGGCGGGCGACACGTTCGACGCGGTCGGCGCCTTCACGAACACGCGCTCCGGACCGAAGGTGGCGTCCAGCGCGCTGGCCGGGAAGGCGCCCGCGTTGAGGGGGCCGGAGACGAACTCCCAGAACGGCTCGAAGTCACCGAACGCGGCCCGCGAGGGCTGGTAGTGCTGCGCCGAGGTGTGGTGGACGTCGGCCGTCAGCCACACCGTGCCGGTGATCCGGCGGTGCTTGATGTACCGCAGCAGCTCGGCGATCTGGAGCTCACGGCCCAGCGGCGCGCCCGGGTCGCCCTGCGCGACGGCCTCGATGTTCGCCCTGCCCTCGGTGGCGTCGGGCACCACCAGGCCGAGCGGCATGTCGGCGGCGATCACCTTCCACACCGCGCGCGACCGGGACAGCTCCCGCTTCAGCCACTCCAACTGCTCGGCGCCGAGGATGCCCTGCGGGTCCACGGTCTGGTCGTCCGCCGAGTTGGCGTTGCGGTACGTCCGCATGTCCAGCACGAACACGTCCAGCAGCGGCCCGTGGCGCACGACCCGGTGGACCCGGCCCTCCTTCGCGCCCGGACGCAGGGTCGAGATCGGGAAGTACTCGCCGAACGCCCGCCGGGCGCGCCCCGCGAGCACGTCGACGCTCTTCTCCGTGTACCGGGCGTCGGAGTCGGCGATCACCTCGCCGGGGTACCAGTTGTTGCGGACCTCGTGGTCGTCCCACTGGATGACGGACGGCACCTGAGCGTTGAAGCGGCGCAGGTTCTCGTCGAGCAGGTTGTAGCGGAAGTTGCCGCGGAACTCGGCGAGCGTCTCGGCGACCTTGGACTTCTCCTCGGTGACGACGTTCCGCCAGAGGGTGCCGTCGGGCAGCGCCTGGGTCGCCGTGATCGGGCCGTCGGCGTAGATGTTGTCGCCGCTGCACAGGAAGAAGTCGGGATCGAGCTTCGCCATCGCGTCGTAGATGCGGTAACCGCCCAGCTCGGGGTTGATGCCCCAGCCCTGGCCCGCGAGGTCCCCGGACCACAGGAAACGCACCCCGCGCCGACGCCCCGGGGAAACGGTGCGGAAGGTGCCGTTCACCGGCTCCCCGGTGCGGCGCGGGTCGTCCGGGTCGGCGAGGAGCACCCGGTAGTGGATCTGCTCGCCGGCGGGCAGCCCGTGCAGCCGGGTGGTGCCGGTGAAGTCCGTACCCGCGCCGAGCAGCGGACCGTGCCAGCGGCGGGCCCCGCGGAAGGACTCGGTGGCCGCGGTCTCGACGACCATCCGCGCGGGACGGTCGGAGCGTACCCACACCAGCCCGGAGTCGGAGGTCACGTCCCCGGCCTGCACACCCCAACCCGCCTTGGGCCGCCCGGACAGCCCGAAAGCGGGCGCCGCTCCGACGGCGGCGGGCAGGGTCAGGGCCGCGGAAGCGGCGAGCGAACCGCGCAGGACGCTGCGGCGCCCGGGAAACGGACTGGGTGACATGGAAGGGCCTCCAGGGGCGGGAACCGGCCGGTGTGCACAGCCACAACTACTGGTGCGCCGCAGCGCACACGGAAACCACAAGTGAACAACTGGCCGCGCGCCCCCGGGATCCGACGCGCGCGGCCCGCGTCACGGCCGCGTCACCGCCCGCGTCTCCCGCCCCTGTCACCCGCCCGCGACGGCCCGAGCCATCAGCCGTACGCCGTCCCGGATGCGCGTGGGCGACATCTGCGCGTAGCCGAGGACGAGACGGATGTGCGCGTCCCGCACGGCACGCGGGTGTGCGTACTGCGCCAGCGCACGCACCTCGACGCCCGCCGCGGCCGTCCGCGCGAGGAACCGTTCCCGTGGCCCGTACCGCGCCGGAAACTCGGCGATGACATGCAGCCCCGCCGCGATCCCGGACACCCGCGCCCCGGGGAAGTGCTCCCCGAGCGCGCCCACCAGGGCGTCCCGGCGCTCCCGGTAGGCCCGCTGGCAGCGGCGCAGCTGACGGTCGTAGTCGCCGCGCTCCACGAGCCGGGCGAACAGCGCCTGGTCGAGCGTGGGATGGCCGAGATCCATCGTCCGCTTGCGCTCGACGACCTCCTCGGCGAGCGCCTCGGGAACGAGCAGCCAGCCGAGCCGCAGTCCCGGTGCGAGCGACTTGCTGACCGACCCGGTGTAGGCCACGCGCTCGGGGTCCAGGCCCTGGAGCGCGCCCACGGGAGCGCGGTCGTAACGGAAGTCGCCGTCGTAGTCGTCCTCGACCACGAAGCCGTCCACGGACCTCGCCCAGTCGAGCAGTTCGGCGCGCCGCCGCGCGGAGTACGCGATCCCGGTGGGGAACTGGTGCGCCGGCGTCGTCACCACCGCCCGCACCCCGGACGACCTGAGCGGGTCCACGGCCAGCCCCTCGGTGTCGAGCGCCAGCGGTACGGCGGTGACGCCCGCCGCCGCGTACAGGGCGCCGTGCTGGGGGCTCCCGGGGTCCTCGACGCCGACGGTGTCCGTCCCGCGCGCGTGCAGCGCGAGCCCGAGCAGAGCCGTCGCCTGGGCCACCCCGGAGACGACGACGAGGCGCTCCGGGTCGGCGACCACGCCCCGGCGGCGGGCGAGGAGCCCGGCGAGCGCGGTGCGCAGCCGGGGCAGCCCGCGCGGGTCGGGATAGCCGAGTTCGTGGTGGGGCAGCTCGGCGAGCACACCCCGCTGCGCGGCGGCCCAGGCGGCGCGCGGGAACAGCGACAGGTCCGGGGTGCCCGGCACGAAGTCGGCCCGTACGCCCGGGGGCCGCGGAGCGAGATCACGCGCGCGTGGCCGGGCCGCCCGGACGGCGCCGCTCACCCAGGTTCCCGCGCCGCGGCCGCTGCGCAGATAGCCCTCGGCCGTCAGCTGCTCGTACGCCTCCGTCACCAGCCCGCGCGAGACGCCGAGATCGGCGGCCAGATCCCGGCTCGACGGCAGCCGGGTGCCCTGCGCGAGCCGCCCCGAGCGGACCGCGTCCCGCAGGGCTGCCTGGAGCGCGCGGCCACGCGCGCGCGGCGGGGCCGAGGCGGCCGGCAGCAGCAGCTCCCAGGCCGCCGACCCGGGCCCCGGGCCGGGATTGGTCCCCGATGGCGTCATGGAAGTGGACCTTAACCGGGACCGCCGTCGTTCCTAGCGTCACCTTCATGAACGCGACCACCCTGCGCGGGTCCCTGCTCGCCGCGCTCGCCTGCCTCCTCGTCGGAGGGTCGTTCACCGCCAACAGCGTCCTCGGCGGCTATCCGTACGCGGGCGGCCAGGCCCTGCGCTACGGCCTCGCCTGTCTGCTGCTCGTACCCCTGGTGGAGGCGGGGGCCGGGCTCCGGCTGCGCGCGCTCACCCTCCGGCTGTGGCTGCGCCTGGCGCTGCTCGCGGCCGTCGGGATGGTCGGCTTCAACGTGGCGGTGCTGGCCGCCGAGCGCTCCGCGGAACCCGCCGTACCCGGCGTCCTCGTGGGCTGCGCGCCGGTCGTCGTGGCGGTCGTCGTCCCGTTGCTGGAGGGGCGGCGGCCCCGCCGACCGGTGCTGGTGGGGGCGTCGCTGGTGGCCGTCGGCGCGTTCACGGTGCAGGGGTGGGGGCGCACGGACGGCGCGGGCATCGCCTACTCGGTCTGCGCGCTGGCCGGGGAGGTCGGTTTCGCGGTGCTGGCCGTGCCCGTCCTGCGGGTTCTCGGGCCACGGCTGCTGTCCGCCACGGTGTGCGCGATCGCCGCGGCCGAGGCCGCCGCGACCGGCCTGCTGCTCGACGGCGGCGCATGGCTGCGGCGGCCGGACGGCACGGAGGCCGCCGCGCTGTTGTGGCAGGCGGCCGTCGTCACCGTCGTCGGCTTCGTGTGCTGGTACATGGGCATGCAGCGGATCGGCGCGGAGCGCGCCACGCTCTTCTCCGGGCTCATCCCGGTGGCGGCCGCCTGCACCGCCCCGCTCGTCGGAACGGGCTCCTACGGCCCCGCCCAGGGCGTGGGGAGCGCCCTTGTCGGGGCCGGAGTCGCCCTGGGGGCCGGGGTGTTGCGGCGTGCCCCCAGGACGTCAGCGGCTGCCGTCGAGGATCACGCGCGCGACGAGCGCCGGGTCGTCGTTCATCGGGCAGTGACCGCAGCCGGGCAGTCGCACCAGGCGCGCGGCGGGGATGATCTGCTTGGCCCGGACGCCCTGTCGCCGCACGAGCAGCAAGTCGCGGGTGCCCCAGCCGAGCGTGACCGGGACGCCGGGGAGGTCGTCGGTGAACCGGACGGTGGCGCCGGCCCGCAGGGTCTGGTCGAACCCGGTGGCCCGGGCCAGGGCCAGCGTCTCGGCGACCACGGCCTCGGGTGAACGCCGGCTCGGGCGGGCGTAGATGGTGCTGGTGAGGGCCGTACGGCCGGCCGCCGTGCTCGCCATCCGCTCGACGAGGGGCAGCGGCATCCGGCGCGCGATCTGCCGCATGGTGAGCAGGACGCCGAAGGCGTAGCGCCGCTCGGCCTGCGACCAGAACCCGGCGGGCGACAGCGCGGTGACGGACCGTACGAGCTTCTCGCGGCCGAGTTCCAGGGCGAGCAGCCCGCCGAGGGAGTTGCCCGCGACGTGGGGCCGGTCGAGCTCCAGCGCCTCGCAGAAGGCGGCGAACACGGCGGCCGTGGTGGGCAGGTCGTAGGCCAGTCCGTCCGGCAGGGGCGGGGACACGCCGAAGCCGGGCAGGTCCACGGCGATGACCTCGCGCTCGGCGGCCAGGATGTCCACCACCGGGTCCCAGGCCTGCCGGTGGTGTCCGATGCCGTGCAGCAGGAGCAGCGGCTCGCCTTGGCCCACGCGCGCGTAGGAGACGGTGACGGGCAGCGGGCCACTGGGGGAGGGGACCGTGAAGGAGACGGTGGCGGACATGAGGAGCTCCTCGACTGGACGGGCCGTGGACCGGCCGGCGGACGCCATAGACAGCTTGTCAGCAATAGCTACCGACGGGTAGCCCCTGAGGGTGAACCGCACGGCCCCTCATCCTCGGGCCTCCTCGAAGCGTCGTTTACTGAGCGGACCTTGCCGGAGTGTCACGAAAACGCGCCCGTACGAACGCGCCGTGAACGCTTTTCTGTCGGACACCTGTCGTCCTCGAGAGGGACCGAGGATTGGTCTTGACCAAGGGTGGGGGCCGCCCTATGGTCGCAGAGAAGTACAACAACCTTTAATAAACAAGGGCGCGAAAAACGCCGCCGGACCACGGCGATTGCGGAGGACAGGGTGGGGACCACGCAGCTGGAATCGGTACCGGAACCGAAGTACTGGCATCTCAAGACCGTACTCAGCGAGGCACTCGACTCGGAATTCACCGTGGGCGAGATCCTGCCCAACGAGCGTGACCTGGCCGCCCGCTTCGGCGTCGCCCGCGCCACGCTCCGCCAGGCACTGGAGCAGCTCGAACTGGAGGGCCGGCTCCAGCGCCGCCGTGGCGTCGGCACCACCGTCGCCCCGCCGCGCATGGGCGTCGCCGTCGGCAACGACCAGCAGGTCTGGCCGGGCACGGGCGACGACGCCTGGCAGGCCGTCGACTGCACGCTCGCGACCCCGCCCGCGGTCGTCGCCACCGCCCTGGAGACCGCGCGCGACCAGGCCGTGCACATCGTGCGCCGCTCACGCGTCTCGCACGGCCAGCCCGTCGCCGCCGAACTGCTCTACGTCCCCGTGACGTCGGTGCCCGACCTCACCGCGATCGACACCCCCTCCGAGGCGGCACGCGCGCGTGCGGTGCTGCGCGAGCTCCAGCGCCTGGAACTGGAGGGCCAGGACCGCGCCGTGGAGCTGGGCTCGGCCCGCGCGGACGACGCCCGGGAACTCGACCGCCTCCCCGGCGCCCCCGTCCTCGTCGTCACCACCCGCTTCTTCGCCGGGGGACACACCGCGGCGCTGTCCGTCGCGACCTATCGCGCGGACACCTGCCGACTGACGTTCGGCGCGTCCGGCGGCGTGGAGATACACCACGGCCCGGAGCGCCAGGCCTCCTGAACACCCCGTCACCCGCGGGCCGGATACGGCAGGCTCCCTGAACAGCCTGCACCCGGCCCACCGGGCGGACACCCCGCCGCGCCCCGGAACTCCACCGGGGCGCGGCGCGTTTCACCGATGACGCCAGGTCACCGCCGCGCCGTCACGGTCCCCTCGACCGCGAACAACTGCTCCTCGACATGGTCGAGGGCGAGCCGCAGGGCCCCCGTCGCCACCGCCGCCTCACCGAGCAGCGACAGCGCCACCTTCGGCGGGCGCAGACAGTAGCGCGCCAACTCGTTGCGCAGCGGCTCCAGCACACCGTCCAGACCGGCCGCCCAGCCGCCCACCACGACCAGCTCCGGATCGAGCGCCAGGACCAGCGCGGCCACGTCGTGGACGAGCCGCTGGATGAAACGGTCCACCGCGGCCCGCGCCTGCTGGTCGCCCTCGCGGGCCTGCGCGAACACCTCCGCGACCGCCTGCTCGTCCAGCGGATGCAGCGGCTCGTCCGTCATGGACAGCAGCGTCTCCGGCGTCACCTCCCGGCCCAGCAGGTGCAGCGCGCCGATCTCCCCGGCCGCCCCGCCGTACCCCCGGTGCAGCCGGCCCCCGATCAGCGAGCCGGCGCCCGGGCTCAGCCCGGCCAGCACGAAGACGACGTCGTCGGACTCGGTGGCCGACCCTTTCCAGTGCTCGGCCACGGCCGCCGCGTTGGCGTCGTTCTCCACCAGCACCGGACACTTGAAGGAACGGCTCAGCCGCTCACCCAGCCGCAGCCCCGTCCACTCGGGCAGCGCGGTGCCGAGGCGTACCGTCCCGTCCGCCTCCACGATCCCGGGCGTGCCGACCCCCACCGCCCGCAGCGAGCTGCGCGGGACGCCCGCCCGGCGGAGCAGCTCGGCGACGGCCGTACGCAGCCGCTCCAGCCGTTCGTCCGCCGGTGCCGCCTCGTCGACCTCCTTGGCCTGCGCGCCGAGTATCCGGCCGTCCAGGTCGGCCAGCAGCGCGGCCACCCGGTGCGAGCCGATCTCCAGCCCCAGCAGATGCCCGGCCTCGGCCCGGAACCGGAACCGCCGCGCGGGCCGCCCCTGCCGCCGGGCGACACTCTCGTCGGCGGCCTTCTCGACGACGAGCCCCGCCCCGATGAGATCCTCGACGACCCCCTCGACGGTCGGCCGGGACAGGCCCGTCACGCGGGTGATCTCCGTGAGCGTCGCGCAGTCCGCGGCACGCAGCGCGTGCAGCACCACCGCGGAATTGATCCTTCGCAGCAGCGAGGGATCCCCGCCGGTCAGCTGCCCCAACGTCCGTCCTTCCAGCTCGTGCGCGTGTTGGGCGGATCGTACTCGGCGGGAGGTACCCCGGCGAGTAAGGAATCCGTACCGATATCTACCGGCGCGCTCACCCCGGCGCGACGAACCCCGACTCGTACGCCGTGATCACCGCCTGTGTCCGGTTGCGTGCCCCGAGCTTCGCCAGCACCGCCCCGGCATGGGACTTGACCGTCTCCGTCCCGACGACGAGCCGGGCGGCGATCTCCGCGTTCGACATCCCGCGTGCCATCAGCCGCAGCACCTCGGCCTCCCGCTCGGTCAGCCCGGCCCGCTCCAGGGTGTCCCGGGCCGCCCGATTGCCTCCGCGGTCGCCGTACTCGGCGGCCAGCCGCCGCACCGACGCCGGGAACAGCAGCGACTCGCCCTCGGCGACCAGGCGCACCGCGTGCACGATCTCGGCGGCCCGGGCCCGCTTCAGCAGGAACCCGTTCGCGCCCGCGCGCAGCGCCTCGTAGACGTACTCGTCGCTCTCGAAGGTCGTCACCACGAGGATCTTCGGCGGCTCGTCGACCGACCGCAGCACCGCGCGCGTGGCCTCGATACCGTCCATCAGCGGCATCCGGACGTCCATGGCGACCACGTCCGGCCGCAGTTGCCGCACCAGTGGGATCACCGCGGCGCCGTCGGCCGCCTCCCCGACGACCTCGATGTCGGGCTGCGCCTCCAGCACGGCGCGCAGCCCCACCCGCACCAGGGGTTCATCGTCGACGAGGAGCACGGTGACCGGCATCCGGCCAGCGTAGATCAGCGCAGGGGCAGCTCCGCCCGCACCCTCCAGTCCCCCTCGTCCGGCCCGGTCGACGCCCGCCCGCCGAGCAGGGCGGCCCGCTCCCGTATGCCCCGCAGCCCGCTGCCCCGCCCCGGGCCGGGAATGCGGGCCGTCGAAGGGTTGCGCACCTCCAGGCGCAGCAGATCGTCGGCGACCCCGACGCGGACCCGCACCGGAACCGGCCCCGCGTGCCGCAGCACATTGGTCAGCGCTTCCTGGAGGATGCGGTAGCCCTCCCGGGACACCGGCCCCGGGACCGTCTCCAGGGGCCCCGTCACCTCGGCGTCGACCTTCGCCCCGGACGCCCGCGCCGACTCCAGCAGCCGGTCGGCCTCCGCCAGCGTCGGGCTGTCGCTCACCGGCCGTCCCGACTCCCGCAGCACGCCGAGCACCCGCTCCAGGTCCGCGAGCGCCGACCGGCCGCTCTCCTCGATGGCCGACAGGGCCCGGTCGGTGAACTCCGCGTCGCCCGCCGCCCGCGCCGCGCCCGCCTGCACCACCGCGACCGTCAACGCGTGCCCGATGGAGTCGTGCAACTCCCGCGCGATGCGGTTGCGTTCGAGCAACCGCTCCGTCCGCTCCTCCAGGGCGGCGAGCCGCTCGGCGGCGGACGGACCCAGCAGCCCGCGCGCGACGACGGTCACCAGCTCGCCCAGGCCCACCACGGCCCCGTACAGGGCGAGGAGGGGGAGCGGGACGAGCAGGGCGGGCCACCAGTGCGGAACCGCCCCGCGCAGGCCCGGCAGGTCGTCCGGAACCGGCCCGCCCGCGCTCGCGGCGAGGTCGTAGGCCAGGCTGGGCGACCAGACGCACGCGAACATCGCCGCCGCGCCCAGGGCCATCCGCGCCTCCAGCCACAGCACCGTGCGCAGCCGGTCCCGCCAGGTCTTCGAGGGCGCCACGGAGAAGCCGGCGTCCGCGTCGCCCGGCAGGAGCAGCAGCCGGGCCTGGACCCCCTCGCCCGTCCGCACCGCCGGAATCAGCCCGACCGGCACGAGCAGCAGCGCGGGCACCCACGGCCTCGACGGGTCGATGAACATCCAGACGCTCACGACCAGCATCGGCACCCACAGATGCAGCAGTCGTGTGTACGTCGTCCCCCGCAGCAGCGGGCGCAGGAAGCGGCCCATGCCGACCATCGTGGCAGGCGGCACCGACAACGGCCCTCCCCCGAGCGGGGGAGACGCTCCCCACCGGCGGGGGAGGACCGCGCCGCCGTCAGTGGCGAGAGTGAGGGCCATGACCAGCATCGACGTACGAGACCTCACCAAGGAGTACGGGCCCCGACGGGCCGTGGACCGCCTCACGTTCAGCGTGCGGCCCGGCCGCGTCACCGGTTTCCTCGGCCCCAACGGCGCGGGCAAGTCCACCACCCTGCGCCTCGTCCTCGGCCTGGACGAACCCACCGCGGGTACCGCCATCGTCGGCGGCCGGGCCTACACCGCCCTGCGGCAACCCCTGCGCCACGTCGGCGCGCTGCTCGACGCGCAGGCCGCGCACGGCTCCCGGACGGGGCGCGATCATCTGCGTGCCCTGGCGGCGAGCAACCGCATCGCCGTCCGCCGGGTCGAGGAGGTGCTGGCGGAGACCGGCCTCGCCCCGGCCGCGCGGCGCCGGGTGCGGACCTACTCCCTGGGCATGCGCCAACGCCTCGGCATCGCCGCCGCCCTGCTCGGCGACCCCGAAGTGGTGCTCCTCGACGAGCCCTCCAACGGCCTGGACCCCGAAGGCATCGTCTGGATCCGTGCGTTGCTGAGGAGGCTCGCCGCGGAAGGACGCACCGTACTGGTCTCCAGCCACCTGATGAACGAGACCGCCTCCTTCGCCGACCACCTCGTCGTCCTCGGCCGGGGCCGCCTGCTGGCCGACACCGACCTGCGGGACTTCATCGACGCGCGCGTGCGGCCGCGCGTACGCATCCGTACGACCGACCCCACCGCGCTGAAGAGCGCCCTCGCCCGCCACGGCCACGACGCCGAGGAACACCAGGACGGGCACTGGACGGTGCACCACGCGCGCGTGGACGACATCGGCCACCTGCTGTCCGACGCCGGCGTCCCCCTGCTCGAACTGACCGCGGAGGAAGGCACGCTGGAACAGGCCTACCTCGACCTGACCGCCGCCGAGGCAGAGTTCGCGGCCCGGCCCCAGGAGGCCTGACCATGGGATTCACACCCGCGCTCCACGCCGAGTGGATCAAGATCCGTACCCTGCGCCCGCTGGTCGGCGGCCTGTGCGCGATGTTGTCGGCCACCCTCGTCCTCTCGGTGTTCTCCGCGGTCTCGGCGTCTTCGGCGGACGCCGGGACCGGCTCGGGCGGCGAGGACCTCGACCCGCTCTTCTCCGTCCTCTTCGGCGTGAGCTTCGGTCAGATCGCGGCCATCGCCTTCGCGACGACGGCCGTCTCGAGCGAGTTCCACGGCGGCGCACTGCGTCTGTCGCTGGCCGCGGTGCCCAACCGGGGCCGCTGGTTCGCCGCCAAGCTGACCGCGATCGCCCTTCCCGTGCTGACCGTCGGTCTGACCACGGGCCTGATCACCGTGGCGGTGGGCAGCGCCGTGCTGGGGGAGAGGGCGGACGGGCTGGGCACCGCCGACCGTCTGCGCGGCGCGCTGGGCTGCGGCGTCTACCTGACGCTGATGGCGCTGCTCGCGGCGGGCCTGACGGCCGTGCTGCGGAGCGGAACAGCCGCGTTGAGCATCCTCGTCCCGTTCCTGCTGATCGTGTCCTTCGTCGTCGGCGACATGAGCGGCGACGTCGCGGGCCTGCTGCCGGACCGAGCCGGCCAAGTCGTGCTCCACAGCAGGTGGGAGGGCCCGCTGGGGCCGTGGACGGGGCTCGCGGTGACGGCTCTGTGGACGGCGACGGCGGTCGGCGCAGGGGCGTGGCGGATACGGCGAAGGGATGCCTGAGCCGCAGGCCGGCTGACGGACCGCCAATTGTCAGTGGTGACGGGTTTACTGGAACTCATGGACATCGACAGGTACCTCGGGCCCGGTCACGGTACGACGGCCTTGGTGACCAGTCACGGCCTCGCGGCCGCGGACGCCGCGGTGCGTCGCGCGCAGGCGGAGCGGTTCCACGAGGAGAAGGAGCACCTGGCCGGGAAACTGACGGCGAGATGGGGAGATCCGTGCCACATCGGGCTGCAGACGGTCCGGCTGAGGACCGGGACCGAGGAGATACCCGAGCCCTGGGCCGAGCTGAGCCTGCGGGTGGGGGACGTGTACCTCTGGCGGGCGGCGGAGCACGGCCGCTGGGTGGCCCTGGGCGTCGCCGATCTCGACCCGTGCGACGAGATTCAGCTCCTCCTGGTCGTCACCGAGACCGACCCGCCCTGAAGCCCCGGTACGACGTCCCAGTACGACGGCCCGGTACGACGTCCCGGCACGAGACCCTCAGTCCTCCGCCGCCACCCGCAGCCGCGCGAACTCCTCCGCCATCGTCGCCGCCGTCCAGTGCGCGTTCAGCCCGCTGGGATTCGGCAGCACCCACACGCGCGTGTCCCCGATGACCCGCTCCTGTGGGCCCACCGCCGCCTTGCGGTCGTCGAAGGCCGCCCGGTACGCGGTCACGCCCACCACCGCCAGCCAGCGGGGCTTCAGCCGGGTCACCTTCTCCGCCAGAAGTCGCCCACCGTCCTGGTACTCCCGCGCCGTGAGCTCGTCGGCCCGAGCGGTGGCCCTCGCCACCACGTTCGTGATGCCGAGACCGTAGGACAGCAACTCCTGCTGCTCGGCGGGCTTGAGCAGCCTCGGGGTGAAGCCGGACAGGTGCAACACCGGCCAGAAGCGGTTGCCCGGGCGGGCGAAGTGGTGACCGGTCGCCGCCGTCATCAGACCCGGGTTGATGCCGCAGAACAGCACACGCAGGCCGCCCGCGACGACGTCCGGTACGAGACGGTCGCGGGCGGCCTCCAGCTCCGCCTGGGTGAAGCGCGTCAGAGGATCGCTCCAGGGGTGTAACCGGCCGCCTCAGGACGCTGCTTCACGATCTCCTCGACCCGGCCGACGACCGTGGCCACCTGGGCCGCCGCGGCACCGGTGAAGGACAGCTTGTCGGCCATCAGCGCGTCCAGCTGGGCACGATCGAGCGGGAGCCGCTCGTCGGCGGCGAGCTTGTCCAGCAGCTCGTTGCGCTCCGCACCCTGCTCGCGCATCGCCAGCGCCGAGGCGACGGCGTTCTCCTTGATCGCCTCGTGCGCGACCTCACGGCCGACGCCCGCGCGCACCGCGCCCATCAGCACCTTGGTGGTGGCCAGGAACGGCAGGTAGCGGTCCAGCTCCCGGGCGACGACCGCCGGGAAGGCGCCGAACTCGTCGAGCACCGTCAGGAACGTCTCCAGCAGACCGTCGAGCGCGAAGAACGCGTCCGGCAGCGCGACCCGGCGCACCACCGAGCAGGACACGTCGCCCTCGTTCCACTGGTCGCCCGCCAGCTCGCCGGTCATCGACGCGTAGCCGCGCAGGATGACCATCAGGCCGTTCACGCGCTCGCAGGAGCGGGTGTTCATCTTGTGCGGCATCGCCGAGGAGCCGACCTGGCCGGGCTTGAACCCCTCGGTCACCAGCTCGTGCCCGGCCATCAGCCGGATCGTCTTCGCCAGCGAGGAGGGCGCCGCCGCCAGCTGCACCAGCGCGGTGACGACCTCGTAGTCCAGCGACCGCGGGTAGACCTGGCCGACGGACGTGAACGCCTGCGAGAAGCCCAGGTGACCGGCGATCCGGTCCTCCAGCTCGCTGAGCTTGGCGGCGTCGCCCCCGAGCAGGTCGAGCATGTCCTGGGCGGTGCCGACCGGGCCCTTGATGCCGCGCAGCGGGTAACGCCCGAGCAGCTCCTCGACGCGGCCGTACGCGACGAGCAGCTCGTCGGCGGCGGTCGCGAACCGCTTGCCGAGCGTCGTGGCCTGCGCGGCCACGTTGTGGGAGCGCCCGGCCATGACGAGCTCGCCGTACTCGCCGGCCAGCTTGCCGAGGCGTGCCAGCACGGCCACCGTGCGGTCGCGGACGAGCTCCAGCGAGAGCCGGATCTGGAGCTGCTCGACGTTCTCCGTCAGGTCGCGGGACGTCATGCCCTTGTGGACCTGCTCATGGCCGGCGAGGTCGTTGAACTCCTCGATCCGGGCCTTCACGTCGTGCCGGGTGACCTTCTCGCGCTCGGCGATGGAGGCCAGGTCGACGGTGTCGAGGACACGCTCGTAGTCGGAGATCGCCGTGTCCGGCACCTCGATCCCGAGGTCCTTCTGAGCCCGCAGCACGGCGAGCCAGAGCTGACGCTCCAGCTTCACCTTGTGCTCGGGCGACCAGAGCGTGGCGAGCTCGGCGGAGGCGTAGCGTCCGGCGAGCACGTTGGGGATACGGGGCTTGGCGGGAGCGGAAGTCACGTGTACGGATTCTACTGGCGATTCGTGCAGGCCAGCGCCACGGCCTCGTTCGGCGGAACCTACGAGACCGGCGTCACCCCGCCCCTGCCCGGCGTCACCCCGCCCCTGCCCGGCGTCACCCCGCCCTGGCCGGCGGGGCCGCCCCGGCTCCGGCCGCGTGGCCGGTCACTCGCGCGCGCAGGGAACGCGAACGCGTACGGAAGACGCCTAGGCCCGACCCTCGTAAGGCAGCAGGTCGGGCCGCTTCGGCGGCAGGCCGTCCCCGGAGGACCGGCCGGTCAGCCGGCGGCCTATCCAGGGCAGGAGGTACTGCCGGGCGAACCGCGCGTCGGCGACGCGGCGGGCGGCCCAGCCCGGAGGCAGTGTGGCCGGCATCGGCGTGTGCCACTCGGAGTCCTCCGAGTCGTGCCCGAGGCTCTGCCAGACCGCCTCCGCGACCCGGCGGTGGCCCTCCGCCGTCAGGTGCAGCCGGTCGATGTCCCACATGCGCGGGTCGCCGAGGGACGGGGCGCCGTACAGGTCGACGACGAGTGCGCCGTGCCGCTCCGCCAGCTCCTCGACATGCACGAACAGTTCCTCCATGCGCGGCCTGAACCGCTCCAGGACCGGCCCCTGCCGGCCCGGGCTGCGCATCAGCACCAGCTCCTTGCACGCGGGGGTCAGGCGCTCCACGGCCTCCGTCAGCAGGCCCTTCACGCGGCCCATGTCGCACTTGGGGCGCAGGGTGTCGTTGAGGCCGCCGACGAGGGTGATGACGTCGGCGCCCATCGCGACGGCCACCGGCACCTGCTCCTCGACGATCTGTCCGATCAGCTTGCCGCGCACCGCCAGGTTGGCGTACCGGAAGCCGGGGGTGCGGGCGGCCATCCGCGCGGCGAGGAGGTCCGCCCAGCCCCGGTAGGAGCCGTCGGGCAGCAGGTCCGACATGCCCTCGGTGAAGGAGTCGCCGAGGGCGACCAGGCTGGTGTGTGTGGGATTCGTCTGCATGGCGACATAGATGGTAGCCCGAGTCTCATACCCGGCGGTCGGTCACCTCCGGCCCCGCCTCCGTGCCCTCACGCCCGCTGCCCGAACAGCTCCCGCAGCACGTCCTCCATCGTCACCAGACCGGACAGCCGCCCGTCGGAGCCGAGCACGGCCGCCAGATGCGTACGGGTGCCCCGCATCGCGGTGAGGACGTCGTCCAGCGGAGTCGCCTCCCGCACGCGCGCGATGGGCCGCATGTCGCCCAGCCGGAACGCCGTGTCCCGCGGCGAGGCGTCCAGCGCGTCCTTCACGTGCAGGTAACCGACGATCCGGCGCCCCTCGTCCACGACGGGGAACCGGGAGAACCCGGACTCCGCCGCCAGCCGCTCCAGCTCCTCCGGAGTGACGCCCACGCGCGCGTAGACGACCCCCTCCAGCGGCAGGACGACATCACGCACCGGACGGCGGCCCAGCTCCAGGGCGTCGTGCAGCCGCTCCAGGGCGCGGTCGTCGATGAGACCCGCCTCACCGGCGTCCTTGACGATCTGGGCGAGCTGGGCGTCCGAGAAGGCCGCGGCGACCTCGTCCTTGGTCTCGATCCGCAGGAGTTTCAGCAGGCCGTTCGCGAAGGCGTTGATCGCGAAGATCACCGGGCGCAGCGCCCGGGCCAGCGTGACCAGCGGCGGTCCCAGCAGCAGCGCGCTGCGCACCGGCTCCGCGAGCGCGATGTTCTTCGGCACCATCTCGCCGAGCAGCATGTGCAGATAGGTCGCCGCCGCCAGCGCGATGACGAAGGACACCGCGTGTCCCGCGCCCTCGGGCACGCCCACCGCGTGGAACGCCGGCTCCAGCAGATGCGCGATGGCGGGTTCGGCGACCACACCGAGGATCAGCGTGCACAGGGTGATGCCGAGCTGCGCGGCCGCCATCAGGGCGGACACGTGCTGGAGGCCCCACAGCACGCTCTTGGCGCGCCGGTCGCCCTGCGCGCCCTTCGCGCCGCCTTCGAGGTACTGCTCGATCTGGGAGCGGCGTACGGAGATCAGCGCGAACTCCGCGCCGACGAAGAACGCGTTGACGACGAGGGTCGCCAGTGCGATCAGCAACTGGACGGCGATCACTTCCCGGCCTCCTGTTCAAAACCCTCGGACGGGGCGAGCGGCGCGTGCAGCAGCACGCGCGCGGCCCGCCGGCCCGAGGCGTCCACCACGTCCATGCGCCAGCCCGCGACCTCCACGGTGTCGCCGACCGCCGGTATCCGGCCCAGCTCGGTGGCGAGCAGACCGGCGAGCGTCTCGTACGGCCCCTCGGGGGTGTGCAGGCCCACGCGCGCGAGTTGGTCGGTGCGTGCGGCGCCGTCGGCCGAGTAGAGCGTGCGGCCCTCGTCGTCCTTGCCCGCGGCGGCCAGGTCGGACGTCTCGTGCGGGTCGTGTTCGTCGCGGACCTCGCCGACCACCTCCTCGACGATGTCCTCCAGCGTCGCCACGCCCGCCGTGCCGCCGTACTCGTCGATGACCACGGCCATCGTCCGCTTGCCGGACAGCCGGTCCAGCAGCCGGTCCACGGTCAGCGACTCGGGCACGAGGAGCGGCTCGCGCATGATCTCCGAGACGGGTACGCGCGGTCGGCGCTCCGCCGGGATCGCCAGCACGTCCTTGATGTGCGCGGTGCCCACCACCGAGTCGAGGTTGCCGCGGTACACGGGGAACCGGGACAGGCCCGTCGCCCGGGTCGCGTTCGCCACGTCCTCGCAGGTCGCCGCCGCGTCGAGGGCGATGACCTGGACGCGCGGGGTCATCACGTTCTCCGCGGTCAGATCGGCCAGGTTCAGCGTGCGCACGAACAGCTCCGCGGTGTCCGCCTCCAGGGCGCCCTCCTTCGCGGAGTGCCGGGCCAGGGCCGCGAGCTCCTGGGGGCCGCGCGCGGCGGCGAGTTCCTCGGTGGGCTCCACGCCGAAGCGGCGCACGATGCGGTTCGCGGTGTTGTTGAGATGGGTGATGAAGGGCCGGAAGGCGGCGCTGAACCAGCGCTGCGCGTTGCCCACGCGCTTGGCGACGGCCAGCGGGGAGGAGATCGCCCAGTTCTTGGGCACGAGTTCGCCGACGACCATCAGGAACACGGTCGACAGGGCCGTACCCAGCACCAGCGCGACGGAGCTCGACGTGGTGCTCGACAGGCCGAGCGACTCCAGCGGCCCGGCGATCAGCTTGGCGATCGACGGCTCGGAGAGCATGCCGACCACGAGGTTGGTGACGGTGATGCCGAGCTGGGCGCCGGAGAGCTGGAAGGTGAGGTTCCGTACGGCCTTGAGCGCTCCGGGAGCGCCGCGCTCGCCGCGCTCCACCGCCCGTTCCAGTTCGCTGCGCTCGACCGTGGTCAGCGAGAACTCGGCGGCGACGAAGGCGCCGCACGCGAGCGACAGCAGGATCGCCACCAGGAGGAGCAGGACTTCGGTCATCGGGTCACCTCCGTCCCATGATCGGACAGGGCGGGGAGGGACGCGCGGTGTCGCGTGGGGGTACTGGGAGGCTCGCCCATGGGCGGACGCTCACACCTTTCATGAAGTCATCAGGGGACCGCGCGGGTCGTCCGCACAGTCCCCCAATGGTAAAGGATCGGCAAAAGAGCCCTTCACGGGCTCCGGTCAGTCGCTGAGCGGCTTCACCCAGCGCCGCCACTTCTCCTCGGGCGCGTACCCCGCAGCGCGCCAGGCATGATGCGCCGTTTCGTTGCGGGTGAGCACCATCGCGTCCCCACGGCGCCCGCCCAGCCGCACGAACCGCTCCTCCGCGGCGGCCAGCAGCGCCGAGCCGATGCCCTGGCGGCGCTGGTCGGGGTGCACCGCCAGCCGGTACAGATGGCACCGCCATCCGTCGAACCCGGCGATCACCGTCCCGGCCAGCTCACCGTCCCGCTCGGCGAGGATCAGTGCCCCCGGATCGCGCGCGACCAGCCGCTCCACCCCGCTCCGGTCGTCGCTGATGCTCGTGCCCTCGGCGGAGGTCTTCCAGAAGGCCAGCACGGTGTCCAGGTCCTCGGGGCCGGCGGCCCGTATCCGCAGATCAGTCATGGACCGATCCCACCACGCGGGAAACCGGCCGGAACGCGAATTTCCAGCATGCGGACGCCTGTCGACGGCCCGCGGACGGCAAGCGGGTCCCGGAGAGCGGGCAGCCGGTACCCGGAGTCAGCGGCCGGTCTCCGGACGGCGGTCGGCCGCTCCCCGGAGGGCAGGGGGCCGGTACCCCGACGGCATTCGGCCCGTCCCCGGACCGCCGCTCGGCGCACACGGCCCGGCGATCACGGGCGGGAACCCCCGGAGGCGTTCGCGCCCGTGATCGCCTCCGTGTCACTCGTGCGCGATCGCGGCCAGTACGTTCATCCGCGAGGCGCGCAGCGCGGGCAGCAGGGCCGCCACGACACCGACGACCGCGGAGCCCACCACGACCGCGACTATCGTGCCCCACGGGACGGCGAGGGCCTTCATGCCCTGCAACTCCAGCACCTGCTGTATGCACACGCCCCACACCAGCCCGAGCGCCAGGCCCAGCACCGCGCCGAAGACCGCGATCACCACCGACTCCAGCCGGATCATCCGGCGCAACTGCCGCCGGCCCAGCCCGATGGCGCGCAGCAGCCCGATCTCCCGGGTCCGCTCCACCACCGACAGCGCCAGGGTGTTGACCACACCGAGCACCGCGATGACGATCGCGAGCCCGAGCAGGGCGTACACCAGGTAGAGCAGCACGGCGATCTGGTCGTGCACCAGCTTCTTGTAGTCGGCCTGGTCACGCGCCTGTACCTGCGGATAGGCGTCGAGCGTCTTCTCCAGGCGGGGCCGCAGCTGGTCGCCGCCGGTCCCGGAGGCCGCGTTCACGTACAGCGCCGAGTCCTGCCCGCCGGGCACGTACTTCTCGACGGTGGCGATCCCGAGGAACAGCCCGCCCTGCATGCCGAACCCGTCGCCGCCGTCCTGGTCGGTGAGCGCGCCGACCTTCAGCGACGTGGTCCGCTTCCCGGGGAACTCCACCGGCAGCACACTGCCCAGCCGTACCCCGTGGTCCTTGGCGAAGTCGACGTCCATGCCGATGGCGCCGTCGGCCAGCGCGGCCGCCGTGTCGCCCTGCGCGTAGGTGATGTGCGCGACGTCGTCGACCCGGTCGTCGTAGCCGGAGGCGGTCGTCTCGACGCGCTTGCCGTCGGGCAGCCGTACGGCGAGCGGCGCGAACCGCTGCCGTACGACCAGGCCGACACCCTCGGTGTCGCGCACCGCGTCCGTGACCTCTTGGGAGAACGGCGTGAAGTTGGCGTTCTGGACGACGAAGTCGGCGCCCAGCGTCTTGTCGATCTGCTCGTCGAAGGACTTGGACATCGACGCGCTGGCCACCGACATCCCGCCGACCAGGGCGAGACCCACCATCAACGCGGCCGCCGTGGCGCCGGTACGGCGCGGGTTGCGCAGGGCGTTGCGCTGGCTCATCCGGCCCACCGAGCCGAACAGCGCGGGGAAGGCGCCGCCGAGCACGCGGATCACCGGGCGGACCAGCAGCGGCCCCGCGATGACGGTGGCGATGAGCGTGAGCACGACACCCAGGCCCAGCAGGGACGCCGCGGACGCCGTCTTCGAGGAGCTCACACAGCCGGCGAGCGCCGCCACGCCCAGCGCGCCGACGACCGCGCCGACCACCGCGCGCACCTTCAGCGGCCGCCCCACCCCGGCGATGTCCGCGTCCGCGAGGGCCGCCATCGGCGACACGGTCGCGGCGCGCCGGGCCGGGAGGTAGGCCGCCACGAAGGTGACGCCGACGCCGACGACGTACGCCGACACCGGGGTCGCCCAGCCGACGACCATCTCCGTGGTCTTCAGGTTCATGCCGAACGCGCTCATGAGCTTGATCAGCCCGGCCGCCAGACCGATACCGGCGGCGAGGCCGACCGTGGAGCCCACGACACCGAGCAGCACCGCCTCGGTGAGCACCGAGCGGCGCACCTGACGGCGGTCGGCGCCCAGGGCGCGCAGCAGGCCCAGCTCGCGCGTGCGCTGGGCGATCAGCATCGAGAACGTGTTGACGATCAGGAACACACCGACCAGGACGGCGATCCCGGCGAAGCCGAGCATCACGTACTTGATCACGTCGAGGAACCCGCCCAGCGCCTCCGCCGACGACTTCGCCTGCTCGTCCGCCGTCTTCACGTCGTAGGGTCCGGCACCGACCGCGGAGCTGACGCGCCGTTCGAGGACCGGGTCGCTCACCCCCTTCGCCGCGTCGACGGAGATGCTCGTGGCCTTGTCCGGCGACCCCAGGAGCTGGGTGGCGGCGGTCGCGGGGTCGAGGAAGACCAGGGCCGCGCCCGGGTTGGTGGTGGTGAACGTGGCGATGCCGACGATCTTCACCTTGAACGAGCCCGGCTGGGCCATCACGGTGAGGGTGTCGCCGATCTTCACGTGCTTCTTGTCGGCGGTGTCGGCGTCGAGCATGGCCTCGCCCGCGCCCTGCGGGGCGTGGCCGGAGGTCAGCTTCACCGGGCTGCGGTCGGTGACGTACCAGTCGGTGGCGATGGTCGGCGCGCCGGTGGTCGGCCCGACGGACTTGTTCTCGCCGTCCACGACCGTGATGTTCTCCACGCTCACGTCCGCGTGGGTCGACGCGACCCCGTCGACGCGGGCCACCTTTTCGGCGAGGGAGGCGGGCACGGTCTGCACCGCGCCGGTCGGCACGGACGCCTTCAGGTCGTCGCTGGGCTCGACCGTCACATCCGCCGACGTGGACGCGAAGAGCCGGTCGAAGGTGCGGGTGACCGTGTCGGAGAAGATCAGGCTGCCCGAGACGAACGCCACCGACAGGACGACGGCGAGCGCGGACAGCAGCAGCCGTCCCTTGTGCGCGAGGAAACTTCTGAGGGTTGCTTTCAGCACCGGATCACTTCTCCTTGGCGTCGGTGCCGTGGGCGGTGCCGTGGGCGTCGGTGGCCGGGATGCCGACGTCGCCGCTCTCGCCGTCGGACTGGGCGCGGCTCACGTCGAAGCGCTTCATGCGTTCCAGCACCGCGTCCGCCGTCGGCCGCTCCATCTCGTCCACGATCCGCCCGTCCGCGAGGAAGAGCACCAGGTCGGAGTGGGCGGCGGCACCCGGGTCATGGGTGACCATGACGACGGTCTGCCCCAGCTGGTCGACGGCCTCCCGCAGGAACGCGAGGACCTCGAGCCCGGCGCGCGAGTCCAGGTTGCCGGTCGGCTCGTCGGCGAAGATCAGCTCGGGGCGGGAGGCGAGTGCCCGGGCGCAGGCCACGCGCTGCTGCTGGCCGCCGGACAGCTGCGACGGCCGGTGCTTCAGCCGGTCCCGCAGGCCGAGCGTGTCGATCACCTGGTCCAGCCACTTCTGGTCGGGCTTCTGCCCCGCGATGTCCATGGGCAGGGTGATGTTCTCGGCGGCGTTCAGCGTCGGGATCAGGTTGAACGACTGGAACATGAACCCGATCCGGTCCCGTCGCAGCCGGGTCAGCTCCCGGTCCTTCAGTCCCGTGATCTCGGTGTCGCCGATCCACACCTGACCGGCCGACACCGTGTCGAGGCCCGCCAGGCAGTGCATCAGGGTCGACTTGCCGGAACCGGACGGGCCCATGACGGCGGTGAAGCGGCCGCGCGCGATGTCCACGTCCACCGCGTCCAGGGCGAGCACCGTGGTCTCGCCCGAGCCGTACGCCTTGGTCAGACCGCGGGCGCGGGCCGCGATCCCGCCGGCCGAGGCCAGGCCGGGGGCGTGCTCCGCAGCAGGTGTGGACAAGGCTGTCTCCTCGCTCGTGTGGACGTGCCGATCGCTTGGTGATGTGTCTGCCCGGCCGAGCGTAGTGTGACCCGGCGCACACCCGGTATCCCTTTTCACCTCCCGGCCGCCCTTGCCGTTGCTAGCAGCACGACGCTAGCGTCGAGGTATGGCGAAGACCCAGCTGAACGTACGCGTCGACGAGGGCACGGCCCGCGCCGCCCGCGAGCGCGCCACGGCCCGCGGCATGAGCGTCAACCGCTATATAGAAGAGCTGGTCAGACAGGACGCCGGCGAAGTCGGCCACACGTTCGTCGAGGCCGCCAGCGACTTCATGAAGCAGTACGAGGCCGTGTTCGCGGAAGAGTTCGGCGCCGACCGCGAGGGCGGCACGCGCGAAGGTCGCCGCTGATCCCTTGAGCGACCTCCGCATCGATCTCGCCTGGCTTCTCATGCTCGCCGAACAGAAGACCCCGGGGGACCCCCAGGTCACCGACTGGGGGGCACTGGTGGCGGCCGTGGCGCGCCACCAGGCCGAGATATTCGACGTCCCCGTCTACGACGACGCGCCGGCCCGCGCCGCGGCGCTGCTCCAGCTCCTCATCCACGTCCCCGCGCTGGAGCGCTCCAACGCCCTGTTCGCCTGCGCCGTCGCCTACGCGTATCTCGTCGCCAG
This sequence comes from Streptomyces sp. NBC_00016, assembly GCF_045040885.1. Classification (NCBI taxonomy): domain Bacteria; kingdom Bacillati; phylum Actinomycetota; class Actinomycetes; order Kitasatosporales; family Streptomycetaceae; genus Streptomyces; species Streptomyces sp. NBC_00016. Next base: position 8,247,687 of record NZ_CP108304.1, read on the forward strand.
CGGTCTGAAGGTCGCCACCTCGCCCGAACAGGTCCGCGACCTGGCCAGGCTGGTCAAGACCGGGGAGGCGTCGGTGTCCGACATCGCGCGGGAACTGCGCCAGTGGAGCCTATGAGGGGCGCCGGGCTCTCCCTAGAACGCAGTACGAGGCGGGGGACCGAGGGCCCTTCTCCGGCACGGTCAGCCGACGGTACGGGCCGACCTCGAACCCTGCCTCGCGCAGGGCGTCGAGGGTGTCCCGGGTGAGGTGACAGCCGCCGGCCAGGGTCGGCCACACCGTGCGGTCCAGCGCGCGCTGGGTGAACCGCATCGCCGGACCACCGCCGGGACCGTGCTCGAAGAACCTCAGTTCACCGCCGGGCCGCAGCACCCGCCGCAGCTCCCCGAGCGCGCGGGGCACGTCCCGCACACTGCACAGCACCAGCGAGAGCACCGCTCCGTCGAAGGCCTCGCTCTTCACCGGCAGCGCTTCCGCCACGGCCGGCACGACATCGACCGGCACCTCCGCGCGCCGGGCCGCTTCCAGCGCCAGCGTGCGCAGGTGGCGCTCCGGCTCGATCGCGACGACCTCCGAGACGGCGGCCGGGTAGTGCGCGAAATTCAGTCCGTTGCCCGCGCCGATCTCGATGATCCGGCCGGACAGCCCCGCGAGCAGCTGATCGCGTACGGGGGCCAGGCCGCCGCGGGTCTCGGCGGCCGTGCCGAGCCGGGCGTAGAACCGGGCGAACAACGGGTGGTGGACGGCGTCACCGGGCACCTCGGCGGAGCCGCTGGAGCGCAGGGGCATGGCGACCTCCCGGGCAGGACGGGCCTACCGGGATTCTCCCCCGTGCAGGCCCGCCGCACCCACGCTGTCGCGCTGCTCGCTCGTCCGACCGTCTATTGGATGAAGTCGCGCACCTGCTCGTACACCCCGGAGTCGTTGTTGATGTCCGTGTGCGAGATGCATCCGACGCCGACGTTGGTGGCCCCGCTCAGCAGCGCCGAGGAGTCCGGGTCGATGGCCGAGTCGCAGTTCGACCAGTAGGTCGCGTAGCTCACGCTGCCCGGGGTCTCGTCACCGGAGTTGAGCGCGGTGAGGAACGAACTGCCGGTGACCATCTCGGCGCAGGAGGTGTAGAGCCAGCTGCACCACGAGGCGACCGACGTCCCGTGGTTGGTGCCCGCGACGGAGACGAAGTCGTCCACGTACGCGGTGCCGCCGAGGTTCTTGAGGTAGTAGCGGGAGCTGAGCGCGCCCATGGAGTGGATGACGACGTCGACCTTGGACGCACCGGTTCTCGCCAGCACGTTCTTGATCTCGGTGGCCAGTTGGGAGGCGGTCGTGGCGTTCGACTGGGACCAGCTGTAGGTCCAGGCGTCCAGTTCGGCGGCCGTGTAGCCGTCGGCCTTGAAGTCCGCGACCCAGTCGTCCCAGCTGCTGGAGGAACTGCTGATGCCGTGCACGAAGACGATCGGATTGTGGGTCGCGGCGTGGGCTGTGGGGGCGGAGAACGAGAGTGACAGAAGGAGCGAAGAGACCACGGCCGAGAAAGCCGCGGCGATGCGACGCTTGTGGCGCTGCATGATGCCTCCTGAAACGTGTGGGGTTGCCAGGAGTGTCCGGCGGGTCTACGCGCGCCGCATCGGTGAAATCGCCAGTCTTTACGGTTCAAGTAACCCGCCAGTAACGTCACTTGTGTGGTGACACGAGTGAACCCCCCGTCTACGGACCGCACTTCGCCACCGGCGCCGCCGGACGCGGGCCCGCGCCCGGCCCCGGCGCTGTCCGAAGGCGTCCGCGTGCGCGTGCTGCGCCTCGTATACGGCGACCCGCGTGCCGCCGCCGAACTCGTCGCGCGGCTGACCGAACGGCAGGCGGCCGGCCTCGACCCGCTGCCGGCCGAGCCCGCCGACCTCGCCCCCGAGACGCTGCGCGCCCACCGCCACGAGATCCGCGCGCTGCCCGACGGCACCCGGCTGGTGCTCCTGCTGGCGGCCGCCGACCAGTACCCGGTGGCCACCCACGCCTTCCTGCGGGCCGTCGCCGCCGCCCGCCTCGACACCCGGCCCCTCGAAGCGGCGGAGGCGGCCGGGATCGCCCACGCCACGGCCGGCGGGGTCGGCTTCCGCGACGCCTGGACCCGGATCGCCGCGTACGAGACGGCCGCCCCTGCCGACCGGCGCGACGCCCACCGGTTGCTCGCCCGCGTCCTGCACGGCGCGGCGGAGACGCCCCGGCGGTCCTGGCACCGGGGCGCGGGCGCACTCGGGCCCAGCGCGCGGCTCGCCGCGGAACTCACGGCGGCCGCCGCCAGGGCGCGCGCCGCCGGTGACCCGGCGCGCTCGGGCGCCCTCGCCGAACGCGCCGCCGCGCTCTGCACGGACCCGGGCGAAAGGTCCCGGCTCCTCGCCCACGCGGCGGCCGACGCCTGGCACCGCGGTGACGGCGACCGGTCCCGCGCCCTCGCCGCCCGCACCGACGCCGACGCCCTCACCGGCATCCTCGCCCTGCGGACCGGGCACGCGGGGGAGGCGTTCGACGCGCTGCTGGCCGGGGCGGTACGGGCGGCCGGGGCGCGGCCCGCGCCCGGTGACCCGCCCCCGGGACGGGACGGCTCCACGGCCTCCCCCGGCGCCTTCCCCGTCGCCTCCTCCGTCACCTCCCCGGGCGCCTCGCACGAGCCGGTCGCCCCGCACGAGTCCGGCGAGGCGGCGGGTTCAGCCCCCGCCGCCCCCGTCGCCCACCTCCTGGCCCGAGCCGCCGAAGCGGCCGTCTACACCGGCGATCTGCGTCGATGCCGTGAAGCGGCCCTCGTCGCAGGGCAGTCGGGCATCGACCCGCCCGGTGTGCTCGGCGGGATCGCCGCGGCCGTCGACGGGCGGTACGAGGACGCGCGCAACCTGCTGGAGGCCACCGCCGGACGGTGCGGCCCGGGCGGTGACCCCACCCTCCTCCTGCACGCGGGGATCGCCGCCCTGATGCTCGGCGACCACACCCGCGCCGCCACCGCCACGGTCCGGGCGGCCGCCGCGGCCCGCGCCCGGGGCGTCACCGCCGCCGTGTCCCAGGCCATGGAGTTCCGTGCCTACGCCGACTTCTGGACCGGCCGCCCACGCGCCGCCGAGGCCGCCGCACTGGACGCCCTGCGGCAGGCGTACGCCACCGGACAGGACAACGGCGCCTGCCATCTGCAGGCCGCCCTCGCGATGTTCGCCGCGCTCACCGGCGACGAGGCCCTGTGCCGGGAGCGGGCCGCGGCCGCCCGCTCCTACGCCCTCGCCCACGCCCTGGGCCTGCCCGCCGCCCTGGCGCAGTGGGCGCTCGCCTTCCTCGACCTGGGCTCCGGCCGCTTCGACGCCGCCGCGGCCCGGCTGCGTGCCCTCGCCGCCTCGGGTCCGGGCCACGGCCACCGGGCCATCCGCCACCTGGCCACCCCGCACTATGTCGAGGCCGCCGTCCGCACCGGCGAGACCCGCGTGGCGCGCGCCGCGCACGCCGACTACGACCGTTGGGCCCGCGCCGTCGGCAGCGCCGACGACCTGGCTCTCAGCGCCCGCTGCCAAGCCCTGCTCACGCCGGGCGCCGACGCCGTCGAGCACTACCGCACGGCCCTGCGGCTGCACGCCGAAGGGACCCGAGCCTTCGAACGGGCCCGCACCGAACTGCTGTTCGGTAGTGCGCTGCGCAGGCTGCGCCGCCGCGCCGAGGCCCGCGACCGGCTGCACAGCGCGATGGAGGCGTTCGAGTCCTTCGACGCCCCGCACTGCGCCGAGAGCGCCCGCGCCGAGCTGCGTGCGCTGGGCGCCCCCGCGGCCCCCACCCGCGGCGACCGGCGCCCGACGGTCCACCTGACCGCCCAGCAACTCCTGGTCGCCCGGATGGCGGCGGACGGCGCCACGAACCGCGAGATCGCCGCCCGCCTCGCCCTCAGCCCCCGCACCATCGACCACCATCTGCGAGGCGTCTTCACCCGCCTCGGCATCCGCTCCCGCATCGAACTCGTCCGGCTGCTCGCGGACGCGGACAGCGGCTAGACCCCGGAACCGGTCCGCTGCCGGAAGGCCTCCGCCTCCCACGTCCCGTCCAGCCGCGGCGCCAGCCAACCGGGCGCCACGGTACGGAAATCGACGGGCGTGAGAGCGCCGGCGCCCGACGGAAGCGCCCCCAGCAGCGGGGCCCCGGCCACCTCCGGAAGATCCGCGACATTGCAACGCGAGGCGAGATCGGGGGAGTCGGGCCAGCTGCCGATCACGACCCCCAGCAACTCCACGCCCCGACCCCGCAGTTCACGAGCCGTCAGTTCCGTCGTGTTCAGCGTGCCGAGGCCCGCCGAGGCCACCACCAGCACCGGCGCCCGCAGCAGCTGCGCCACATCGGCCAGCGTCCCGCCCGCCTCGTCGAACCGTACGAGCAGCCCGCCCGCCCCCTCGACGAGCACCAGGTCGTGCCCGGCGGCCAGTTTCTGCGCCGCCTCCGCCACGTCCTGCGGCCGCACCGCCGCCAGGCCCGCCCTGCGCGCCGCCGTCGCCGGAGCCAACGGCTCGGGATAGCGGGCCACTTCGGCCGTCGTCACCGTGCCGGCGAGCCGGGCCACCTCGTCGGCGTCCCCGGACTCGTCCGCCCGTACGCCGGTCTGCGCGGCCTTGAGGACGGCCACCGTCCGCCCCGCCGCGAGCGCCGACGCGGCGACCGCGGCCGTCGTGACGGTCTTGCCGACCTCCGTGCCCGTCCCCGTGATCACCAGGATCGGCATGTTCATCCCTCCCGCGCCGCGGCACACACCGCGCGCGCGATCCGTGCCACGTCCGCGTCACCGGTGACGTACGGCGGCATCGTGTAGATCAGGTCGCGGAACGGCCGCAGCCAGACCCCCTCGCGCACGGCGGCCCGGGTGGCGGCCGCCATGTCCACCGGGTGGTCGAGCTGGACGACACCGATCGCGCCGAGGACCCGGACGTCCCGGACACCCGGGATCTCCGCCGCGGCGGCGAGGCCGTCCCGCAGCCCCGACTCGATCCGTTTGACCTCGGCGAGCCAGTCCTGCCCGAGCAGCAGCTCGATCGAGGCACAGGCGACCGCCGCGGCGAGCGGGTTGCCCATGAACGTCGGCCCGTGGGCCAGCACCGGCACCACGCCCCGCGAGATCCCGTCGGCCACCCGGGACGTGCACAGCGTCGCCGCCATCGTCAGATAGCCGCCGGTCAACGCCTTGCCGACGCACATCACATCCGGTGTCACCGCGGCGTGCTCCGCCGCGAACAGCGCGCCCGTGCGCCCGAACCCGGTCGCGATCTCGTCGAACACCAGCAGCACGTCGTGCGCGTCGCACGCCTCGCGCAGCACCCGCAGATAGCCGGGGGAGTGGAACCGCATGCCGCCCGCGCCCTGCACCACCGGCTCCACGATGACCGCGGCCAGTTCGTCGGCGTGCCGCTCGATCGTCTCGCGCAACAGGTCGGCGTACGCCTCGTCGAACTCCACCGGAGGCGGGTCCACGAAGACCTGCCGGGGCAGCACCCCGGTCCACAGGTCGTGCATCCCGCCCTCGGGATCGCACACGGACATCGGCTGCCAGGTGTCGCCGTGGTAACCGCCGCGCCAGGTCAGCAGGCGTCCCTTGGCCGGGCGGCCCAGCGAGCGCCAGTACTGGAGGCACATCTTCACCGCGACCTCGACCGACACCGAGCCGGAGTCGGCGAGGAACACATGCTCCAGACCGTCGGGCGACATGTCGACAAGGAGCTTCGCCAGCCGTACGGCGGGCTCGTGGGTGAGCCCGCCGAACATCACATGACTCATCCGGCCCAGCTGCTCGCGCACGGCCTCGTTGAGCACCGGGTGGTTGTAGCCGTGGATCGCCGACCACCAGGACGCCATGCCGTCGACCAGGTCGCCCGAGCCGTCCGCCGGCCGCAGCCGTACCCCGCTCGCCGACTCCACGACGAGCGGTTCGACCCTGCCGGGCATCGGACCGTACGGATGCCACACATGGCGCCGGTCGAGCTCCAGCAGCTCGGGCACCCCGAGCCGGTCCGGCTCAGGCATTGGGCGCGAGATCGGTACCGGCGCCACGCCGGCGCACGGCGACCAGGTCCGTACGGGCCTCGCCGACCGCCGCGACCGGGGCCGCGGCCGGAGTCGACGCCGGGGCCGACGCCGGGGCGGAGCCGCACACACCGCCGCCCGCGTGCGAGCCGCAGCCCGCGTCCCCGTGCGAACCGCACCCGGAGTCCTCGTGCGAGCCGCAGCCACCGCCCTCGTGGGAACCGCAGCCCCCGGCCGCCGTCGCGCGGTGCTCGGGCAGGGTGACCTGTTCCGCGCCCTCCACCTCGAATCCGGCGTCCGCGATCATCTCCAGGTCGGCCTTGCCGGCCTGGCCCTCGGTCGTGAGGTAGTCGCCCAGGAAGATCGAGTTGGCCAGGTGCAGGGCGAGCGGCTGCATCGTGCGCAGATGGACCTCGCGGCCGCCCGCGATGCGCACCTCGACGTCCGGGCAGACGAACCGCACCATCGCCAGGATGCGCAGACAGCGCTGCGGGGTGAGGTTCCACTCCTTGGCGAGCGGGGTGCCCTCCACCGGGATGAGGAAGTTCACCGGAACGGAGTCCGGGTCCAGCTCGCGCAGTGAGAAGACGACGTCCACCAGGTCCTCGTCGGACTCGCCCATGCCGGCGATCAGACCCGAGCACGCCGACAGACCCGCCGCGTGCGCCTTCTGCACCGTGTCCACCCGGTCGGCGTACGTGTGCGTGGTCGTGATCTCCCCGTACGTGCCCTCGGACGTGTTCAGGTTGTGGTTGTAGGCGTCGGCGCCCGCCTCGCGCAGCCGTTCGGCCTGGCCGTCGGAGAGCAGGCCCAGACAGGCGCAGACCTCGACGCCCTCGTTCTGGTCCTTGATCGCCTTGATGGTCCCGGCGACCCGGTCGACGTCACGGTCCGTCGGACCACGCCCGGACGCCACCAGACAGACCCGCTTGGCCCCGCCGGCCAGCCCGGCCGCCGCCGCCTGCGAGGCCTCTTCCGGCTTGAGCCAGGTGTACTTCAGGATCCCGGCCGTGGAGCCGAGCCGCTGGGAGCAGTAGGAGCAGTCCTCGGGGCACAGCCCCGACTTGAGGTTGACGAGGTAGTTGAGTTTCACCCGTCGCCCGAACCACTGCCGGCGCACCCGGCCGGCCGCGGCCACCACATCCAGCACGTCGTCGTCGGAAGTGGCCAGCACGGCCAACGCTTCCTCGCGGGTCGGCAGCTCGCGCCGAAGCCCCTTGTCCACCAGCGTGTTCAGCAGGTCCATGAGAGCCGATCCTGTCCTACGCACCCGCTCCGGGCCAAGGTAGGGATCACACAACACACCGGGTTCGACGTGTGGGTATTGCCACACCGTGGGTGGGCGGTCGGGCCGCTAGTGTCTGTCCGCTACCTACAAAAGCCCGGAGGACCCATGGCGTTCGGCTGGATCGACGAGCAGGCGGAGCTGCGGCGCCGGGCCGGACTCGTACGGACACTGAGGCCCCGCCCGGCCGACTCGCCGCTCCTCGACCTGGCGAGCAACGACTACCTGGGCCTCGCCCGCCACCCCGAGGTCACGGAGGGGGCCGCGGCGGCCGCCAGGACCTGGGGCGGCGGCGCCACCGGCTCCCGGCTCGTCACGGGCACCACCGAGCTGCACGGCGAGCTGGAGCGGGAGCTCGCCGAGCACTGCGGCTTCGAGGCGGCCCTCGTCTTCTCCTCCGGATACGCGGCCAACCTCGCCGCGGTCACCGCGCTGGCCCCGCACGGCTCGCTGATCGTCTCCGACGCGGGCAACCACGCCTCGCTCATCGACGGCTGCCGGCTTGCCCGCGGCACCACCCAGGTCGTCGGGCACGCCGACCCGGACGCGGTGCGCAAGGCGCTCGGCACCCACGACGGCCCGGCCGTGGCCGTCTCCGACACGGTCTTCTCCGTCGACGGCGACGCCGCCCCGCTGGCCGCCCTGGCGGCCGCCTGCCGGGAGTACGGCGCCGGACTGGTCGTCGACGACGCCCACGGGCTCGGTGTGCTGGGGGACGGCGGCCAGGGCGCTCCGTACGCGTCCGGTCTGGCGGGCGCCGACGACGTCGTCGTCACGGTCACGCTGTCCAAGTCGCTGGGCAGCCAGGGCGGCGCCGTGCTGGGTCCCGCGCGGGTGATCGAGCATCTGGTGAACGCGGCCCGGACGTTCATCTTCGACACGGGCCTGGCCCCGGCGGCGGCGGGGGCGGCGCTGGCCGCCCTCAGGCTGCTGCGCCGGGAGCCCCTGCGCGCGGCACGCGCGCGTGCGGTGGCGGGCGAGCTGCACGCGCGCCTGACGGCCGCGGGCCTGGCAGCGGTGCGTCCGGACGCCGCGGTCGTCTCCGTGCGTGCGCCGTCCCCGGAGGGGGCCGTGCGCTGGGCGGCGGACTGCCGGTCGGCAGGCCTGGCCGTGGGCTGCTTCCGTCCTCCCTCCGTGCCCGACGGCATCTCACGCCTCAGGCTGACCGCGCGTGCGGACCTCTCCGGGGCCGAGCTGGAACGCGCTGTACGGGTGATCGGCGAGACACGACCATGAGTCGGCGTGACACGGCCGTGGACCGCCTCTGACTGCTCCGGTGCGGTCAGCGGACCCGCGCGACCCTCGAGAACACGGCAGTGAAGCCCGACCAGCTCTCGGGGGAGAAGAGCAGGGCGGGTCCGGCCGGGTCCTTGGAGTCGCGTACGGCGAGCAGACCGGCCCAGGGGCCGGAGGCCGGCCGGGCCGTCTCCACACAGTTGTTCGCTCCCGTGCTGTAGCTGCTGCGCAGCCACCGCACATCAGGGAGACGGTCGGGATCGGTACTGGAAGGTACGTTCCGCGGTGGTGCGGACATGGTGCCTCCTTACGCGCCGTCGGCTATCGCGGCGATGTAATCCGATGAGTCCCCGGGCGAAAGGGCGTGCGCCCGAAGGGCGTTGAAGGCCTCGGTGTAGGCCTGGAGGTCTTCTTTCCGTTCGAGATAGAGGCTACTCGTCAAGTGGTCGAGAACAACCACATCCAGATCAGAAGTGCGCGAAAATGAGAAGATAACGAAAGGGCCGGTTACCCCGATATGCGCTCCGGCGGCGAACGGCAGCACCTGGAGCCGAACTTGGGGCAATCGGGCCGCTTCCACGAGCCGACCGAGCTGTCGTGCCATCACCTCGGGCCCGCCCACCTCCCGTCGCAGCACCGCCTCGTCCAGTACCGCGCTCAGTTCCAGCGGCGGCTGCGCGCGCAACACGTCCTGGCGGGCCAGCCGCACCTCCACCAGGGTGTCGAGCTGATCCTCGGCGCCGCCCTCCACGGATGCCCTGGTCACCGCGCGCGCGTACTCGGGTGTCTGCAACAGCCCCGGTACCACCGTCGTCTCCAGGGTGCGCATCGCACTCGCCTGCGACTCCAGACTGATGAAGTCCCGGTAGGTGGGCGGCAGCACCCCGCGGTAGGCGTGCCACCAGTGGTCCCGGCCGCCACTGCCGTCGTCGCCCGCCAACGCCAGCATCAGCTCTCGCAGTTGCGGATCCGCGACACCATAGGCGTCCAGGAGTAACCGCACATCGGCCGGTTTCGATCCACTGATACCGGTCTCGATGCGGCTCACCTTGGACTGGTGCCAGCCCACGAGCCGGGCCGCCTCACCACTGGTGAGGCCCGCCTGGGCGCGCAGATTGCGCAGTTCGGCGCCAAGCTTCCGGCGGCGCACCGCGGGACCGTGCTGCATGGGCTCCTCCTTACTCCTATCGGGCCGACCAAATACGCTCTGCCGTCGCAGAGTTCACCGCATTGGGCGACAGATATATGCATATCTCGGTGGATCCCACCCGTGACCGGCGCGGTAATGGCAGTCTGGCGAAGAAGCACCAGTCCGGGACCGTACTCGAACCATCCGCACCGTGTCGGGCTCCCGGTCCCGTGGGAAAGGGTCGACGTCGCCATGGCAGATCACCTGGAAGCATCCGTCACTCTGCCGAGCGATCCCGCCTCGGTCTACGCTGCTCGCGTATTCGTGGCAGGCGCCCTCGGGGAATGGGGTCTGCCGGCGGACGCGGAGCTGGCCGACGCCGTCCGGCTGATCGTCTCGGAACTCGCCACCAACGCCGTACAGCACACCTTCGGCCAGTCACCCACCTTCACGGTGGACCTGGCCCTCGACCGTGACGAACACCTGCGCGTCGGGGTCACCGACAGCCACCCGCGCTTCCCCAAACGACTGCCGGCCGCCGTCCAGCAGGACAACGGCCGAGGCATGGTGATCATTCGATGGCTGACCGCGGAGTGCGGCGGCAGGCTGAGAGTGCGGCCCACCCGGGAGGGCGGCAAGACGGTCACCGTCGAGCTCCCGTGGGCCGTCCCGGCGGCGGAGCCGGTGGCCGGTGCCCTGGCGGCCCCGGCGGAGGGTGAGCTCCCGGGGCGGTGAAGGCGCGTCAGGACGCCCCCACCACCCCGGGAAACCAGCCCGTGACCCCGGGCAGGCCCTAGCGGACCCGCCCGTACCAGACGCTCTTGGTCCAGATCTTCTGGAGCTTCACCACCTCGCCGGTCTTCGGCGAGTGCCAGATCTTGCCCTTACCCGCGTAGATCCCGACGTGGTACACGTTCGAGCCCGAGTGGAAGAACACGAGGTCGCCTGCCTTGCGGCTCGACGCCTTGATGTGCTTCGTCTTGTTGTACTGCTGGGACGCCGTCCGGGGCAGGCTCTTGCCCGCCTTCTTGAACGAGTACAGCGTGAGCCCGGAGCAGTCGAACCTCTTCGGCCCGGTGGCACCGTACTTGTACGGTGCACCCTTCTTGGAGGCCGCGATCTGGAGCGCCTTCGTCGCCGGTGTGGCGGCCGCGGCGTCGGGGGCGAGCCCCGGGACCACGACCGAGCCGCCCACGGCGGCGATGGCGAAAGCCGAGGCCGTACCGGCCCTGGCCATGAGCGACGGGACACGATTGAGCGCAGTCATGCGCAACCCTTCGTCAGCCGCCTGTGAAGGATGACCTGTCGGATTCGGGCTGGCGAAGTTGCCCGGCCGCTGCTGCGGCTTCACCCCAAGGGCTGCTCGACCCGGTCATGGCGTGACCGTTCCGGCGACCCGTCGTGCTTGGGTCCTCCACTCCTGCCGATGCACTCCTGTCGACCGGTCATCCGGGCGGCGGCAGGACTCGGCGTCCGCCCGGACCGCCCCGCCGCTTGTGGCGGGGGCTTGTCGTCAGTCAGGGATCTTGGCTCACCGATGTCCGAAAATCCCAACGGAACCGGGGATTTGTGGGGTTACTCACCACTCACCTGTTCGGGTGAACACTCTGATGGAGGATCAGGTGTCGAGTCGCTCGAAGGGCTCCCACCAGCGGTGACACCCTCTGTCCGGCCCGCGGAGCGCCCCATTTGCGCAACTTCGGGGCGTCCGGGGAACCCGTAGACACTCTGCCGAACGGGGGTACGCCTTCTGGGCCGTTTCAACTCCGGTCCGGTCGTCACGTCCTGGGCGCGAGCGGTCCGGACCGGAGGCGGGTCGCTCGGGTCAACTGTCGGAGAGCGGAGGCAGCGTGACACGCGCGGTGCGGCGCTCCCCGTCCAGCACGCGCAGAGCCCGCGCGAGCGTCGGCGCGTGCAGCTCGCTCTCGCCCCGCTGGTGCATGAGCGTCAGCGCGTCGCGCAACGCGGTCGCCTTGGTCACCAGAGCCTGGGCGGCGCGCAGTCCGCGGTAGGTGTCGCCGTGGTGGGCGGGATTGATCCGGCCGAGCATGTCGACCACGTCGAGATAGCCGTCGATCAGCTCGGCCTCCGCGCGGGTCAGCGCGGGCAGTGGCGGCAGCTCGGGCACCATCGGCGGCTCACCTCCCGCCGGGCGTGCCGGCCGAGGCCTTGCGGCTGGGGATGATCCCGTCCACCAGGCCGTACTCCACGGCCTCCTGGGCGGTGAGGAACCTGTCCCGCTCGATGTCCGCGGTCACCTGCTCCGGCGTCCGCCCGGTGTGCCGTACGAGCATCTCCTCCAGGCTCGCGCGGGTCCGGGCCAGCTCCTCGGCCTGGATCGCCAGGTCGCTCGCCTGTCCGTGGACGGGCTCGGGCAGGGACGGCTGGCGGATCGTCATCCGCGCGCCCGGCAGTGCGTACCGCTTGCCCGGCGTGCCCGCCGCCAGCAGCACCGCCGCGGACGAGCCCGCCTGACCCAGGCACGTGGTCTCCACGTCGCAGGTGACGTACCGGATCGTGTCGTAGAGGGCCGTCATCGCGCTGAAGGAGCCGCCGGGGGAGTTGATGTACAGCGCGATGTCCCGGTCCGGGTCCTTGTGCTCGAGGTACATGAACTGGGCCATCACGTCGTTCGCCGAGATGTCGTCGATCCGCGTCCCCAGGAAGACGATCCGTTCCTCCAGCAGCTTCGAGTACGGATCCATGGTCCGGTGCCCGAAGCTCGTGCGCTCGGTGAACTCGGGCAGGACATGGCGGGCGGACGGTCGGTTCATCGGAGCCCCTCCTTCTCCGCCGGACGCCTTCTACGTCCGACGGGATCTGTAAAAAATGTACAGGATGTACGTGACGTTAGAATGGGGGTATGGCCTACGAGATTCCGGTGACGCAAGCCAGGGCTGAACTCGCCGACCTGATCAACCGCGTGGTGTACGGCGGTGAACGTGTCGTCGTGACACGCCACGGCAAGCCTCTCGTCGCCCTCGTCTCCGCCGCTGACCTGGAGCGACTCGACGAACTCGACAAGGTCGCGGAGGAGCCGGTGATCAGCTCGGTCACCGCCGTGCGCGAGGTCGCGTCCGCTCCCCGCGAACAGCACCGGTTCGGGGTCACGGCGGAGTACCGGGGCCCGAATCCGTCGTAGGGAGTACCGGATCCGTCGTAGGGAGCACCGGCGGCAAGCACCGGCAGCAAGCGCCGGTCGTAGGCACGCGAAAGGCCGTGCATCCCCGGATCCGGAGGTGCACGGCCCTGTGGGCGGGGCAGGCGACGGGACGGTCAGGCGACGAGTGCCGACCGCCGCGCCTCGGTGGTCGGCTCGGCCCGGGCCGGCCCCGGCTTCAGCTGGGCGCCCAGCAGCACCGCCCCGAGGCCCAGCGCGGCCCACCAGACCAGCGTGAGCGCGGGGCCGGTCGCCGCCGCTCCGTCGAAGAACGACACCGAGCGCAACAGGGTCGTACCGGCACCCGGCGGCAGCCACTGGCCGATCACCCCGACCGGCTCCGGCAGCATCCGCGGCGCCGACGCCGCCCCGGAGAACGGATTCCCGAGGAACATCACCACGAACGACACGGCTCCGATGCCCGGCGTGCCGAGCAGCGCGGCGCAGCCCGCCACGGCCGCGCTCACCGCGAGCGTGGAGAGCCCCAGCACCGCGGCCTCCGCCCACCAGTCGCCGGTGAGCACCCCGAGCCAGCTGTGCGCCAGGGCCGCCGCGACCGACCCGACCAGGGCGGCGGCGCCGACCAGTGCGATCACGGCACGGATCCCGCGCAGGCCCAGCAGGGACACCAGCGCGCCCGCCGCGATCCCGGCGAGGGCCAGCGGCAGCACGCTCGCGCCGAGGGCCGAGCCGCGCGGGTCGGCGGCCGGAGCCGCCACCACGTCCACCGTCTCCACCCGGGTGCCGGAGGCCGCCGCCTGCTGCGCGACCGCCTGCTGCAGCAGCTGGGCGACGAGCGGGCTCGCGGCCGAGGCGGTCAGCAGTTCGGATCCCTCGGCGGTGACGACCACCGCGCCGTATACGGTCCGGTCCTCGACGGCGTCCCGGGCGGCCGTCGCGTCGGCGTAGTGGTGGATCTCGAAGGCGCCCTCGTGCCGGGTCAGCTGCTTCTCCAGCTGCGCGGTCGCGGCGGGCGGACCGGCCACGCCGAGCGGCAGGTCGCGGGGTGCGGTGCGGGCGGCCGGCCAGGCGAAGGCCCAGAGGGCGACGGCGGCGACGGTCGGGACGAGCAGGACGACGGCGATCAGGCGCCGGGTGGCGGACATGGGGACTCCCCCTGGAGGCGTGCGGGACGGCGTGTCGGACGGGTGGGGCTGCGGGCGGGCGGTGGGCGCTGGGCGGTCGGTGTGCGGGCAGGTGGTTGTGCGGGCGGGTGGGCCTGCGAACGAGGCGGCGCGCGGACGGGGCGGCGTGCGGACGGGGCGGGTTGCGGAACGGGTCGGTAGGGGCCGCCTCGGTAGGGGCTGGGGCTCTAAAAAGAAGGATCGTTCGTTTTACCGCTGGCCCACACCGTCCCGCCGGAACCGGCTCCTTGTCAAGAAGGAATGTTCGTTCTACGTTTGGGACCATGGCTCGTGTATCCCAGGCACACCTCGACGCCCGCCGCCGGCAGATCCTCGACGGCGCGTCGATCTGCTTCGCCCGCAACGGCTTCCACGCCACGTCCATGCAGGACGTGCTGAAGGAGGCCGACCTGTCCGCCGGGGCGGTGTACCGCTACTTCAGCGGCAAGGAGGAGCTCATCGCCGCGATCGTCGGCGAGGTGCTGAGCCTGGTCCGCGAGGGCTTCGAGGAGGAGAGCCGGCACATCCCGCCGCCGACCCCCGACGACCTCGTCTCCTCGGTCCTGCGCAGGGTCCTCGCCACCCAGGAGTCCCTGACCGTCGACGGCCGGCCGGCCTTCCCCCGTCTGGTGATCCAGGTGTGGACGGAGACGCTGCGCAACGAGGAGCTGGCGGCGATCCTGAGCGAGGGCTACCGGGGGGTGCGCGACGCGTGGGGGCGGATCGTCGTCGCCTACCAGGAGGCCGGGATGATGCGGTCCGACGTGGCGCCGGACGACGTGGCGCGCACGATGATCGCCGTCGTGCTGGGCTTCCTCGTCCAGCAGTCGCTGTACGGTCCCGCACCGGTCGAGGTGCTGCGCGACGGACTGCGCGCGTTGATGAGCGTGTCGCCGCCGCTTTCGGGGGCCTGAATCGATCACAGCTCGGTTAACTTGCTCGAAATGCGGTCCAACTAGCCTGCCGATCCATGCCACCAGGGTCTTTTCCCCGTGGCCGCGGCAACCGGGCCCCGCACGGTCCGGAGCGAGGATGTGAGGTGGGACGTGCAACTGACCCCGCACGAGCAGGAGAGGCTGCTGATCCACGTGGCGGCCGACGTCGCCGAGAAGCGCCGGGCCCGCGGGCTCAGGCTCAACCACCCGGAGGCCGTGGCCCTCATCACGGCGCACATCCTCGAAGGCGCGCGTGACGGCCGCACGGTGGCCGAGCTCATGTCCTCCGGCCGCAAGCTGCTCACCCGCGACGACGTCATGGAGGGCATCCCCGAGATGATCCACGACGTCCAGGTCGAGGCCACCTTCCCGGACGGCACCAAGCTCGTCACCGTCCACGATCCGATCGTCTGAGGGGGCCTCGATGATTCCCGGAGAGATCCTGTTCGCCGCGGACCCCGTCGTCTACAACGAGGGCCGCGAGGTCACCCGGCTCACCGTCCTCAACGCCGCCGACCGGCCCGTCCAGGTCGGCTCCCACTACCACTTCGCCGAGGCCAACCCCGGCCTGGAGTTCGACCGCGTCGCCGCGCGCGGCCGGCGGCTGAACGTCGCCGCCGGCACCGCCGTGCGCTTCGAGCCCGGCATCCCCGTCGACGTCGAACTCGTCCCCCTCGCCGGCGCCCGCGTCGTGCCCGGTCTGCGCGGGGAGACCGGAGGTGCCCTCGATGCCTGAGATCTCGCGTGCCGCGTACGCCGACCTGTTCGGCCCGACGACCGGCGACCGCATCCGGCTCGCCGACACCGACCTGCTGATCGAGATCGAGGAGGACCGCTGCGGCGGCCCCGGACTCGCCGGTGAGGAGGCGGTCTTCGGCGGCGGCAAGGTCATCCGTGAGTCCATGGGACAGTCCCGCGCCACGCGCGCGGACGGCACGCCCGACACCGTCATCACGGGCGCGGTCGTCGTCGACCACTGGGGTGTGGTGAAGGCCGACGTCGGTATCCGCGACGGGCGCATCACCGGCATCGGCAAGGCCGGCAACCCCGACACGATGGACGGGGTCCACCCGGACCTGGTCATCGGCCCGGAGACCGAGATCATCGCGGGCAACGGACGGATCCTGACCGCCGGCGCGGTCGACGCCCACGTCCACTTCATCTGTCCGCAGATCGCCGACGAGGCGTTGTCCGCCGGTGTCACCACGCTGGTCGGCGGCGGCACCGGGCCGGCCGAGGGCTCGAAGGCGACCACCGTGACGCCCGGCCCGTGGCACCTCGCGCGGATGCTGGAGGCGATGGAGCAGTACCCGCTGAACATCGGTTTCCTCGGCAAGGGCAACACCGTCTCGCAGGACGCGATGCTGTCGCAGATCCGGGGCGGGGCGCTCGGTCTGAAGCTGCACGAGGACTGGGGCTCGACGCCGGCCGTCATCGACGCCTCGCTGACCGTCGCCGACCGGACGGGCATCCAGGTCGCGATCCACACGGACACCCTCAACGAGGCCGGGTTCGTGGGCGACACGCTCGCCGCGATCGCCGGCCGCGGCATCCACGCCTACCACACCGAGGGTGCGGGCGGCGGACACGCGCCGGACATCATGACCGTCGTCTCCGAGCCGCACGTGCTGCCGAGCTCCACGAACCCGACGCGGCCGTACACCGTGAACACCGCCGAGGAACACCTCGACATGCTGATGGTGTGCCATCACCTCAACCCGGCGGTCCCGGAGGACCTGGCGTTCGCCGAGTCGAGGATCCGGCCGTCGACGATCGGCGCCGAGGACGTCCTGCACGACCTCGGGGCGATCTCGATCATCTCCTCCGACGCGCAGGCCATGGGCCGGGTCGGCGAGGTCATCCTGCGGACCTGGCAGACGGCGCACGTCATGAAGCGGCGCAGGGGCTCCCTGCCGGGCGACGGCCGGGCGGACAACCACCGGGTACGCCGCTACATCGCCAAGTACACGATCAACCCCGCGCTCGCGCAGGGCCTGGCCCGCGAGATCGGCTCGGTCGAGGGCGGCAAGCTCGCCGACCTGGTGCTGTGGGAGCCGGCATTCTTCGGCGTCAAGCCGCACCTCGTGATCAAGGGCGGGCAGATCGCATACGCGCAGATGGGCGACGCCAACGCCTCGATCCCGACGCCGCAGCCGATCCTGCCGCGTCCGATGTACGGCGCGATCGGCCGGGCACCCGCCTCGAACTCGTTCAACTTCGTGGCGCCGCTCGCGATCGAGGACGGACTGCCGGAGCGTCTGCAGCTGGGCAAGAAGTTCGTCGCCATCGAGTCCACGCGCGGTGTCACCAAGGCGGACATGCGGGAGAACGACGCCCGGCCGCGCGTCCAGGTCGACCCCGACAGTTTCGCCGTGCACATCGACGGGGAGCTGGTCGAGGCGACACCGGCCGCCGAACTGCCCATGGCGCAGCGCTACTTCCTGTTCTGATCCTGTTCCGATCCGGTTCTGAGGACATCGATGTGACAAGGGCAGCACTGCTCGTCCTGGCCGACGGCCGCTTCCCCGCCGGAGGACACGCGCACTCCGGCGGGGCGGAGGAGGCCGTCAAGGCGGGACGGATCTCCGGCGCGACGAGCCTGGAGGCCTTTCTCCGGGGGAGGTTGCACACCACGGGGCTGGTGACCGCCGCGCTGGCGGCCGCCGCCGCGGCCGGCGGGGATCCGGCGGAGCTGGACGCGGCGGCGGACGCCCGCACCCCGTCCCCGGCGCTTCGGCTGACCGCCAGGAAGCTGGGCCGGCAGCTGATGCGGGCCGCCCGGGCGGCCTGGCCGAGCGCCGAACTCGACGCCCTGGCACGGGAGTTCCCCAAGGGGGCGCATCAACCGGTGGTGTTGGGGCTGACCGCGCGGGCGGCCGGGCTCGGGGCGGCGGACGCCGCGTACTGCTCGGTCTACGAAAGCGTGAGCGGACCGGCGACGGCCGTGGTGCGGCTGCTGAGCCTGGACCCGTTCGAGGCGACGGCGGTGCTGGCCCGGCTGGCACCGGAGCTGGACCGGGTGGTCGACCGGGCGGTGGTCGCGGGGTCGGCCGTCGCCACGGCCGGGGTCGACGCGCTGCCGGCGGCTTCGGCGCCGCTGCTGGAGATCGGGGCGGAGGTTCATGCCGCGTGGCCGGTACGGCTGTTCGCCTCCTAGCCACCGCGGCGGAGCCGTTGACCGATGCGGCCGCCCCCGCCGCCCCTTCCCTTTCCCGACCCTGGGGGCTCCGCCCCCAGACCCCCGTTCGGCCCTGAAAGGGCCTCGTCCTCAAACGCCGGACGGGCTGATCCGAGGAGCCGTAGTCATGCATCTCGACCACACCCCCCACGGTCCCGCCGCCGTCGGCGCCGACGCGCGTCGGGCCGACGGTTCGCGCCGCGCCCTCCGTATCGGGCTCGGCGGTCCCGTCGGGTCCGGCAAGACCGCCACCGTCGCCGCGCTCTGCCGCACCCTGCGGGACGAACTGTCCCTCGCCGTCGTCACCAACGACATCTACACCCGCGAGGACGCCGAGTTCCTCCTCAGGGAGGCCGTGCTGCCGCCCGAGCGGATCACGGCCGTCGAGACGGGAGCCTGTCCGCACACCGCGATCCGGGACGACATCTCCGCCAACCTCGAGGCCGTGGAGGACCTGGAGGACGAGGTCGGCCCGCTGGACCTGATCCTCGTCGAGTCCGGTGGCGACAATCTCACCGCGACCTTCTCCAAGGGCCTCGTGGACGCGCAGATCTTCGTCATCGATGTCGCGGGCGGGGACGACATCCCCCGCAAGGGCGGGCCCGGTGTCACCACCGCCGACCTGCTCGTCGTCAACAAGACCGACCTCGCGCCGTACGTCGGCTCCGACCTCGCCCGGATGGCCGCCGACGCCAAGGCCCAGCGGGCCGAACTGCCGGTCGTCTTCCAGTCGCTGCGGAGCGAGGGCGGTGTCCAGGACGTCGCCGCGTGGGTGCGGGCGCAGTTCGCCGCCTGGACGGCGTGACATGAGCGGAGTGCACGCCACCGCGCGGATCGGGGCGAGGGACGACGGACGCGGGGGGACCTCCCTGCCCGTCCTCGAGAGCGACGGACCGCTCGCCCTGCGCCGCACCCGGGGCACCGCCGGCGAGGCGCGCGTCATGCTCGTCGGCGCGATGAGCGGACCTCTCGGCGGCGACCGTTTCGCCGTCGAGGCCGACGTGGGGAACGGCGCCCGGCTGCACGTCGGTTCGGCCGCCGCCACCATCGCCCTGCCCGGGCAGGCGAAGGACGAGGCCCACTACGACGTCCGCCTCACGGTCGCCGACGGTGGTGAACTGCGCTGGCTGCCCGAGCAGTTGATCTCGGCGAGGGGGAGCGATCTGTTCGTCACCACGCGGGCCGAGCTCGGGGCCGACGCCCGGCTCGTCCTGCGCGAGGAGCAGGTGCTCGGCCGGGTGGGGGAGGAGCCGGGGAGGCTGACCAGCCGGCTCACCGTGCGGGTCGCCGGGCGGGTCGTCCTCGATCAGGAACTGGCCTGCGGGCCCGGCGCGCCCGGCGGCTGGGACGGGCCCGCCGTCCTGGCGGAGTATCGTGCGGTGGGCCAACTCGTCGTCGTCCGACCGGAGTTCCGCGAGGCCCCGACCGAGGCCCGGAACATCGGTGAGCACGCCCGTGTCATGCCGCTGGCCGGGCCGGCGGCTCTCGTCACCGCCGTCGCGCCCGACGCGCTGCGGCTGCGGCGGGCGTTGGACGAGGCGCTCGCCGATGTCGACATCCGGTGAGCGGTACATCACTTTCCGGTTATCGGATTGGCAAAGAAGGTCAACGACACCTTTTCTCAGGTGCCTCACAGCCGCGAGGATCCCTCTGCCGCCATCACCAGGTAGGGGAGTTCCCACTTGAAGGACATACGACCGAACAAGCGCACCACGGCGCTCGGCTCGGCCGGCGTACTCGTCGCCGCGACGATGCTCGCCGGCGCTTTCGCGGCGCCCACGGCCAGCGCGACCAGCGGCCGTCCGGGGCAGGACCGGGAGGCGCGCGGTGCCGCGATCGCGGCGGAGCGCGCCGGCAAGGCCGGCATCGACTGGCAGGACTGCCCCGCCGACTGGGGCCTGGAGAAGCCGATCCAGTGCGGCTGGGTCACCGTGCCGCTCGACTACGCCAAGCCCAACGGCAAGCAGATCAAGCTGGCCGTCGACCGCATCGGCAACACGGGCACCGCCGCGGAGCGCCAGGGCGCGCTCGTCTACAACCCCGGCGGCCCCGGCGGCTCGGGCCTGCGCTTCCCGCGCCGCGTCACCACCAAGGCCCCCGTCTGGACCAACGTGGCGAAGGCCTACGACTTCGTGGGCTTCGACCCGCGCGGGGTCGGCCACTCCGCGCCCATCTCCTGCATCGACCCGCAGGAGTTCGTCAAGGCGCCGAAGGCCGACCCGGTCCCGGACAGCGAGGCCGACAAGCTCGCCCAGATCAAGCTCGCCCGTGAGTACGCGGACGGGTGCGCCGAGCGCAGCGGCAAGGCCGTGCTGGCGCAGATGACCACCCCGAACACCGTCCGTGACCTGGACGTCATCCGCGCCGCCCTGGGCGAGAAGAAGCTCAACTTCCTGGGCGTCTCCTACGGCACCTACATCGGCGCCGTCTACGGCACCATGTTCCCGGGCCACCTGCGCCGCATGATCGTCGACAGCGTGGTCAACCCCTCCCGCGAGAAGATCTGGTACGAGGCCAACCTCGACCAGGACGTCGCCTTCGAGGGCCGCTGGAAGGACTGGCAGGACTGGGTCGCCGCCAACGACGCCACCTTCCACCTCGGCACCACCCGCGCCGCCGTCCAGGCCAAGTGGCTCGAACTGCGCGCCACCGCGAAGAAGAACCCCATCGGCGGGATCGTCGGCCCGGCCGAGCTGATCTCCTTCTTCCAGAGCGCCCCGTACTACGACTCCTCGTGGGTTCCGGTCGCCACCGTCTTCAGCAAGTACTTCGCGGGAGACACCCAGGCGCTCGTCGACGCGGCCGCCCCGGACCTGACCGACACGGCCGGCAACATCTCCTCGGAGAACGGCAACGCCGTCTACACCGCCGTCGAGTGCACCGACGCCAAGTGGCCCACCAGCTGGCGGAAGTGGAACAGCGACAACACGCGGCTCAACAAGGACTACCCGTTCATGACCTGGGCCAACGCGTGGATGAACCTGCCGTGCGCCTTCTGGCCGGTCCAGCAGCAGACCCCGGTGGACGTCAAGACCCACAAGGGCCTGCCGCAGGTGCTCATCGTGCAGTCCACGGATGACGCGGCCACCCCGTACGAGGGTGCCGTCGAACTGCACAAGCGCTTCAAGGGCTCCCGCCTGATCACCGAGAAGGACGCCGGCTCCCACGGAGTGACCGGCCTGGTGAACACCTGCATCAACTCCCGGGTGGACGCCTACCTGCTCACCGGCAAGCTGGACACCGCGGACGTGACCTGCGCGCCGCACGCCACGCCCAAGCCGTAGCACCCCCGCGCGACAGCGAAGGGCGGCCGGAGTGATCCGGCCGCCCTTTCAGTCGTCCTGACGGACCATCGATTCGTGAGGGGCCGTCAACGTGACGGCAGGCGCGGGAACTTGCGCTCCTTCTCGGCCTTGGCCGCCTTCGCCGCGGCCTCCTCCGCCTTGGCGACGGCCGCGTACTGGTCCACGTACTCCTGCTCGGACAGCGTCAGGATCGCGTACATGATCTCGTCGGTGATCGCCCGCAGCACCGCCTTCTCGTTCTCCATGCCGAGGTAGCGGGAGAAGTCGAGGGGCTTGCCGAACCGGATCACCACGGGGTGCAGGGTCGGGATCACCTTGCCGGGCGGCTGCGCCTCGAAGGTGCCGATCATCGCGCAGGGGATGACGGGGACCTGAGCCCTGAGCGCCATCACCGCCACCCCGACCTTGCCCTTGTACAGGCGGCCGTCGTGCGAGCGGGTGCCCTCCGGGTAGATACCGAGCAGCTCGTCCTTGGCGAGCACACCGAGGCCCTCGCGGATCGCGGCCTGGCCCGCCTCCTTGCCCGAGCGGTCGACCGGGATCTGGCCCGCGCTGCGGAAGAAGGCCGCCGTCAGCCGGCCCTTGATGCCGGGACCCGTGAAGTACTCGGCCTTCGCGAGGAAGGTGATGCGGCGCTTGAGGATCGCGGGCATCAGGAAGTGGTCCGAGAACGACAGATGGTTCCCGGCGACGATCGCCGGACCCGACTCCGGTACGTGCTCGAGGCCTTCGATCCGCGGTCGGAAGACCAGTCTCAGCAGGGGGCCCAGCAAGACGTACTTGAGCACGTAGTAGAACAAAGGGTGGCTCCTCACTCCAGCGGGTTTGCCCAACCGCCGTGTTCCGGCTGGTCAGCCGGTAAGTCGTGGGGTGTAAGTGTAGGTGCCGGGGCCGACTGTGCGGAAGCACGGGGCGAAGCTGCCCGGGGAGCCGCTCGCAGAGCCACGTGTTTGCGTCACAGAGGCTGAATCCACTATTTTTCCGCGGTTGCTCATACTTCTCCGAAGGTGGCAAATGGAATAGAGGGGTCTCACCGAGGTCACGGCACACCTGAATGCGGCGCGGACCGCTCTGCAGGGGCCCGAGGGGTAAAAGATCCGTAGGCGTATGTCAGGCGCTCCGGCGGGTCGGGCGTTGGTGAATATGCGCGAGGCCGAGGTGGCCCTGCTGCGCATCGCCTCGCAGGAGGAACTCCGTGACAAGGACTCCGCGGGATCGGCCGATGTGTTTTTTTCCTGGAGTTCATCGGAATGCTTGCCGCCGCCGTAGCGGGATCCGTCGGGCGCTCTCCTGGCGGCGGGGGGAATACTGCTGATGAGTGGGGAGTTCTTCCCGGGTCCGACACGGC
The DNA here is from genome assembly GCF_045040885.1 of Streptomyces sp. NBC_00016. Classification (NCBI taxonomy): domain Bacteria; kingdom Bacillati; phylum Actinomycetota; class Actinomycetes; order Kitasatosporales; family Streptomycetaceae; genus Streptomyces; species Streptomyces sp. NBC_00016. Next base: position 8,270,415 of record NZ_CP108304.1, read on the forward strand.
TCGACACGCCGACTCAGGTGATTGCTTGGGGAATCGCCTTCGGAATTCCTCAGGAGTCGCTCACCCGGGCCGTGGACAGACAGGGACGCTCCCTGCTCGACAACATCAAGGGGCCCGGCAGCGAAACTGCGCCTCCGTCGAATTCCGGTTCGCGTACGGCCGGGCCGGCCGTCGAGCGGGCCGCGGCCCCGCCGACCGCCGAACCGACTGCCTCTCTCGGGTCACGCGTCCGTCGTGGCCGTCGTGGCCGTCGTGGCTGTCGTGGCCGACGAGGTCGATGTGGTCGATGTGACTGACGAGCCGATGTGACTGACGAGGTGTACAGGCGGGGGACCCGCACGGCCGCGCCCCCTCACAGCCGCACGATCACCAGGGCCGTGTCGTCGGTCGCCCCGCCGGGCGGCAGCAACTCCAGCAGGACGGCGTCGGCGAGGGACTCGGGGTCCGCCTCCCGGTGCCGTGCCAGGGCGTCGGCGAGGCGGGCGAGACCCGTGTCGATGTCCTCGCGCCGCCGTTCCACGAGTCCGTCGGTGTACAGCGCGAGCGTGGCGCCGCTGTCGTAGGCGGTGCGTGCCTGGGGCCGGGGGACCGGCGTGGGCCGGGCGTCGAGCGGGGGGTCGGTGGCCCGGTCGAGGAACTCCACCCGGCCGTCGGTGTGGACGAGCACGGGCGGGGGATGCCCGGCGCTGCTGTAGGTGATGATGTGGTGGTCGAAGTCGATGAACGTGGTGACCGCGGTGGCGGATTCGGCGCCGTCCACGACGTGCGCGTACCGCCCGAGGACGTTCAGCGCCTCGGCCGGGCCCGCGGCGACCCGGGAGGCCGCGCTGAGGGCACTGCGCAGCTGGCCCATCACTCCGGCCGCCTCCAGACCGTGCCCGACGACGTCGCCGACCGACACGCCGATGCGGTTGCCGCCGACGAGGTCCACCAGGTCGTACCAGTCGCCGCACACGTTGAGCGCGCCGACCGCCGGCCGGTAGCGCACGGCGGCCCGGTGGTGCCCGACCTGCCGGCCGGCGGGCAGCATCGCCTCCTGAAGGGCGAGGGCCACCTCGCGCTCACGGGCATGGGCCAGCCGCAGCCGCTCGTTGAGTTCCTGGAGCTCGCGGGCGCGGGTGTACAGCTCGGCCTCCAGGACACGGCCCCGGCTGCCCGCCCGTGCTCCGTCCCCGCCCGTCCCGCGGCCGCCGCGGGCCCGGATCAGTTCGGTGACCTCCTCGACCCGGTGCACGATCAGCACCACCGAGCCGTCCGGCCCGTGCACGGGCGCGTTGACGGGGCTCCAGTAGCGCTCGTCCCACTCGCCGGGCCGCTCGCTCGACTCGACGTCGTAACGCTGGAGCGCCATGGCCTCCCGCTCGCCGGTGGCCAGCACCCGCCGCAGTGAGGCCTCCAGGTTGCGCATGCCGCTCGCGGCCCCGTCGTCGGGATTGTCGGGGAAGACCTCGAAGACGTGCCGGCCGATCAACTGCTCGCGCCTGCGGCCGGACACGCGCAGGAACTCCCTGTTGGCGTCCGCGTACACCAGCTCGGGTGTCAGCAGCGCCACCGCGCCCGGCAACGCCTGGAACACCGCCGTGTAGTCGATCGCCGTGTCGTTCATGGCAGCGTCCCATCCGCCGGTTTTGCGTCATTTTCTCATGTGATGTGACGAATGGGGTGGGTGGGCCGCTCCGTGGAGCCGGTCAGAGTCGGTCAGGGCCGGTCGGTACCGGCGAGGGCCGGTCAGGCATCGGGATCCGTGAGCGACTGCTCGGCCCAGATGATCTTGCCCTCGGGGAGGAAGCGGGTGCCCCACCGCTGCGTGACCTGCGAGACCAGCAGCAGCCCGCGGCCGCCCTCGTCGGTGGCGCGCGGATGGCGCAGATGCGGCGCGGTGGTGCCGCCGTCGAAGACCTCGCAGACCAGGGTGCGCTCGCGGATCAGCCGCAGCCGGATCGGTCCGGTGGCGTACCGGATGGCGTTGGTGACCAGCTCGCTCACGACCAGCTCGGTGGTGAACGACAGCTCGGCCAGACCCCACTCCGCCAACCGGCGGCTCGCGGTCTTGCGGGCCTCGGCCACCGCCGCCGGGTCGGCGGGCAGTTCCCAGTCGGCGACCCGCTCGGCCGACAGCCGACGGGTCCGGGCCATCAGCAGGGCCACGTCGTCGTACGGGCGGGCCGGGACCAGGGCGTCGATCACCGTCCCGCAGCGCAGCTCGAGGGTGTCCGCCGACTGCTCCAGGGCCTGCCGCAGCCGTTCCCGGTCGGTGTCCAGCGCCCACCGCTCGCCCCGGGCCAGCAGACCGTCCGTGTGCAGCGCCAGCGTGCTGCCCTCCGGCAGGGTCACCTCGGCCGACTCGAACGGCGGCCCGCCCGCACCGAGCGGCGAGCCCTGGGGCAGCTCGATGAACGTGACGCTGCCGTCGGGCAGGACGACGGCCGGGGCGGGGTGCCCCGCCGCGGCCATCACGCACCGCCCGTCGACGGGGTCGTACACGACGTACACGCACGCGGCGCCCACGGTCTGGGCACCGCCCGACCGCGGTTCCTGCGGCTCCGTCTCGGCCGCCACGCCCTCCTCGTCGTCCATGCGGGCGACGAGGTCGTCGAGGTGCGCGAGGATCTCCGCAGGCGGCAGGTCGAGGGCGGCCAGGGTGCGCACGGCGGTCCGTACCCGCCCCATGGCCGCGGCGGCGTCGATGCCGTGCCCCGGCACCTCGCCGACGACCAGCGCCACCCGCGCACCCGACAGCGGGATCAGGTCGTACCAGTCGCCGCCGAGACCGGTCAGCTCGTCGGCCGGCCGGTAGCAGGCGGCCACCTCGACCGCGTCCTGCTCGGGCAGCCGGCGGGGGAGCAGATTGCGCTGGAGCACCAGGGCCGCGTCGCGCTCGCGCGTGTAGCGGCGCGCGTTGTCCACGCAGACGGCCGCCCGCGAGACGAGGTCCTCGGCGAGCGCCAGATCGTCCTCGCCGAAGGGCTCGTGCCGGTGGCGCCGCAGGAACGTGGTCACGCCGAGGGTGACCCCCCGCGCCCGGACCGGCACGATCAGGGCACTGGGCGGCTCGGAACCGGCGGGCAGCTCCGCGACCCACTCCTCGGTGAGCGGATCGAGCGGGTCGAGCGGATCGAGCCGTTCGACCCGCCAGGGCCGTCCGCCGACCAGAGCGCGCACCGCCGGCGAGCCGCCCCGGTGCACGACCTCGCGGCTGCCGGTCGCGACCCCGGGATCGCCGGTCGCCCGCCGTCCCGCCCTGCGCAGGGTGACGGAGTCGTCCGCGTCGTCCGACACCTGGCCGGGCGAGGGCTCCGCGCCCCGCAACACCGGCTCCAGCAGATCCACGGTGACGAGGTCGGCGAACCCCGGCACCGCCACGTCCGCCAGCTCCTGAGCGGTCCGGGCGATGTCCAGGCTGCGGCCGATGCGCCGGCCGGCCCGGTCGAGCAGGGCGAGCCGCTGCCGGGCGCGGTGCCGCTCGGTCATGTCCACGACCGTGTAGTAGACGCCCATCGGGGCGCCGTGCTCGTCGTCCAGACGGGTGAACGACAGCATGTGCGCCGTCTCGCGGTGCGGCGCCGCCCGTACCCGCCCGACGAGCTCGTAGCCGAGCACCGGCTCACCGGTCGCCAGCACCCGTCGCATCTGTGCCTCGATCGCCTCCGAGTTCAGCCCCGGCTGGACCTCGGCCAGCCGCAGCCCCAGCCGGCTCTCCGGCGGACCGCCGCCGAACTGGGTCAGGGCCGCGTTCGACCACACGAAACGCAGGTCGGCGTCGACCATCGCGATACCGATCGGGGAGCCGCCGATCATCTGCTCCAGCACCGCGCGGCTCATGTCCCAGCCGGGAGCGTCGGCCATCTCGTTGACCAGGACCAGCCAGCGCGCGCTGCCGCCGGGCTCATCGGCCGAGGTGATCCGCGCCATCACGGACACCGGCGGTCCGTCCCGGCGGCGGGCGGACAGCAGCCCGGCCCAGCCGCCGTCCCGCCGGCACCGGTCCATGACGTACGGCAGCCGCTCGGCGTCCCCGGGGGCGAGCAGCCGGGCCAGGTCCTCGCCCACCGCCTCGGCGGCCGCATATCCCAGCAAGCGCTCGGCTTCCCTGGTCCAGCTCGTCACCACCCCTTGAGCGTCGAGCAGCAGGGGGGCGGTGTCCGCCACGTCGAACCACCGGCGGGCAACGTCGTCCTCGTCGTGTGTGCCCACGGCCGACCTCTCTGTCGCTGAGAGTGGTCTACCACCTCCTGACTCAATCTTCACCCTGCCTGCACGACAGCGGCCGAGCCACCCGGGAGGCGGCGGCCGCGCGCAGGCGCGGCCGGGAATCCGCGCCCCTCGCGGGGCGCGTCCCTCAGGCGTCGCGCGTCAGCACGCTCTCCAAGGTGGCCAGCGCCGAGGCCAGTTCCTCGCCGGTGATGGTCAGCGGCGGCGCCAGCCGGATGGTCGAGCCGTGGGTGTCCTTGACCAGGACGCCCTTGCGCATGAGGCGCTCGCTCACCTCGCGGCCGGTGCCCAGGGCCGGGTCGACGTCGACACCCGCCCACAGCCCGCGCGCCCGGAAGCCGACGACGCCCTTGCCGACCAGCCCGGTCAGCCCGTCCCGCAGGACCACGCCCAGCTCGGTCGCCCGGCGCTGGAACTCACCCGTCTCCAGCAGCTCCACCACCGCCGTGCCCACCGCCGCGGCCAGCGGATTGCCGCCGAACGTCGACCCGTGCTCGCCCGGCCGCAGCACCGACAGCACCTCCCGCCGGGCCACCACCGCCGACACCGGCACGATCCCGCCGCCCAGCGCCTTGCCGAGCAGCAGCATGTCGGGCACGACCCCCTCGTGCTCCACGGCGAGCGTCCGCCCGGTACGGCCGAGCCCGGACTGGATCTCGTCCGCGATGAACAGGCAGTTCCTGCGGCGGGTCAGCTCCCGGACCCCCGCCAGATAGCCGTCGTCGGGGATGACGACGCCCGCCTCGCCCTGGATCGGCTCGATCAGCACCGCCGCCGTCGTCTCGTCGACGGCCGCCTCCAGCGCGGCCAGGTCGTTGTACGGCACGATCCGGAAGCCCGGGGTGAACGGCCCGAAGCCCGCCCGCGCCGTCTCGTCCGTCGAGAAGCTCACGATCGTCGTCGTACGGCCGTGGAAGTTCTCGGCGGCCACCACGATGGTCGCCCGGTCGGCGGGTACGCCCTTCACCTCGTACGCCCACTTGCGGGCCACCTTGATACCGCTCTCGACCGCCTCCGCGCCCGTGTTCATCGGCAGGACCATGTCCAGGCCGGTCAGCTCCGCGAGCCGCTCGGCGAACTCGGCGAGGCGGTCGTTGTGGAAGGCACGGGAGGTGAGGGTGAGACGGTCCAGCTGGCGGTGGGCCGCCTCGATCAGCAGCGGGTGCCGGTGGCCGAAGTTGAGGGCCGAGTAGCCGGCCAGCATGTCGAGGTAACGGCGGCCCTCGACGTCCGTCACCCAGGCGCCCTCGGCGCTCGCGACGACCACGGGCAGCGGATGGTAGTTGTGCGCGAGAACGGGCTCCTCGGCGCGGATCAGATCGGCGGAGGTGCGCGTCGGGACGACGGGTGCGGTCATGAACGGATCTCCTGCGTGCAGCACTTGATGCCACCGCCGGCCTTCTGGAACTCCGAGAGGTCGACGGGGACGGGGACATAGCCGCGCTCGGTGAGACGGGAGGCGAGGGCCTCGGCCCGGGGCGCGATGAACACATGGCGCCCGTCGGAGACCGAGTTCAGACCGAACACCATGGCGTCGTCGCGGGTGGCGAGCACCGCGTCCGGATACAGCCGGGCGAGCACCTCACGGCTGCCGGAGGAGAACGCCTCCGGGTAGTACGAGATGTTGTCGTCGTCGAGGACGAACAGCGCCGTGTCCAGGTGGTAGAAGTGCGGGTCCACCAGGGTCAGGCTGATCACCGGGTGGCCGAAGAACTCCTGCACCTCCCGGTGCGCCTCACGGGTCGTCCGGAAGCCGGTGCCGGCCAGCACGTACCGGCCCGTCCACACCAGGTCGCCCTCGCCCTCGCAGACGGACTCCGGCCGGTGGACGTCGTAGCCCGCCGCCTTGAACCAGGTGTCGTAGTGGACGGACTCGGGCCGCCGCTCGGGCGCGTGGAACAGGGAGCCGAAGACCCGGCCCGCCACCACGACCGCCGAGTTCGCGGCGAAGACCATGTCCGGGAGACCGGGGGCCGGCTCCACGGTGTCCACGGTGTGGCCGTGGGCCCGGTAGGCGCGGACCAGTCCCTGCCACTGCTCCTGGGCGAGGTCGACGTCGACGGGGCTGTCGGGACGCATCCAGGGGTTGATCGCGTACTGCACGGCGAAGTGTCTGGGTTCACAGACGAGGAAGCGCCGAGGGCGCCGCACACGGGTTTCGGTCACAGTGAGGTACCTCCACCTTTCCCTTTTCCTGCGGAGTCGACTGGGGTTGACACCACGGTAGGAACTGACGGGGACGCCCGACAAGGAACATGCATTGCGTGTCGACGCAGGAATGCTGCGTGATGTGCCTGGTAAACGCAGGTTCACTGCGCCCACGCAGGTTTATTCGGGAGCGGGCTGGCTCGCGCCCGCCTCGGGGCTGTCCGGCAGCAGATGGGACAGCACCATCACGCTGATCGTCTTGCGGATGAAGGGCTCGGACCGGATGCGCTCCAGCACGTTCTCGAAGTGCTCCACATCCCGTGCCCGCACGTGCAGCAGCGCGTCCGCCCCACCCGTCACCGTCATCGCCGCGGTGATCTCCGGATGGTTGCGCGCCACCTCCGCGAGGCGCCTCGGGGGCGCGGCGCCCTCGCAGTACACCTCCACGTACGCCTCCGTGCGCCAGCCCAGCGCCGACGGCTGCACGGTGGCCGTGAATCCCGTGATCACCCCGGTGTCCCGCAGCCGGTCCACCCGGCGCTTGACCGCCGTCGAGGACAGACCGACGGCCGTCCCGATCTCGGCGAAGCTCGTCCTGGCGTTCGCCATCAGAGCGGTGATGATCTTCCGGTCGAGTTCGTCGAAAGGGGCGGGCGTGCTGTTCATGCGGGCACTGTATCCAGCGCATACGTCCACACCCCGGTGCATGTCCAGTCGTGCGGATCGCCCCTACACTCCACCTTCATGCTGCGCGCCCTCGCCGTCGACGACGAACGCCCCTCGCTGGAGGAGCTGCTCTACCTGCTCACCGCGGACCCCCGGATCGGCACCGTGGAGGGTGCCGGCGACGCGACCGAGGCGCTGCGCCGCATCAACCGTGCCCTGGAGTCCGGACCCGACGGCCCCGAAGCCATCGACGTGGTCTTCCTGGACATCCAGATGCCCGGCCTCGACGGCCTCGACCTCGCCCGTCTGCTCACCGGCTTCGCGCGGCCGCCCCTGGTCGTGTTCGTCACCGCCCACGAGGACTTCGCCGTCCAGGCCTTCGACCTCAAGGCCGTCGACTACGTCCTCAAACCCGTCCGCAAGGAACGGCTCGCCGAGGCGGTCCGCCGCGCCGTCGAACTCAGAGCCGCCGAACGGCGCGGCCCCGCTCCGCGCATCCCCGTGCACGAGCCCGACCCGGACCACATCCCCGTCGAACTCGGCGGTGTGACCCGCTTCGTCGCCGTCGACGACATCACCCACGTCGAGGCCCGCGGCGACTACGCCCGGCTGCACACCGACCGCGGCAGCCACCTGGTCCGGATCCCGCTGTCCACCCTGGAGGAGCGCTGGCGGGCCCGCGGCTTCGTCCGCATCCACCGCCGCCATCTCGTCGCCCTGCGCCACATAGGCGAACTACGCCTGGACGCGGGCACGGTGAGCGTCCTGGTGGGCGGCGAGGAACTCCAGGTCAGCCGCCGTCACGCCCGAGAACTGCGGGACCTGCTGATGAGGAGGCCCTGACCGTGCCCCACCAGGACCCCGCCGAGCGGCGTGTCGTCGTCACCGGGCCCGCCCGTCGTACCCTGCGCGCCTCCGGCTACTACCGGCCGCGTACCGAGATCGACGAGCAGACCACCCTCGGACACACCTACGTCCGCTCCCTGATGCGCTCCCAACTGCGGGCCGCCCTAGCGGTGTTCGCCGTCCTCACCCTGCTCGTGGGCCCGCTGCCGCTGCTCTTCGCGGCGATGCCCGACGCCCACCGCCTCGAATGGGCGGTCCTCGGCTTCTGCCTCTACGCCCCGCTCGTGCTGCTCGCCCGCTGGTACGTGCGCCGCGCCGAACGCAACGAGCGGGACCTCATACGCCTGGTCGAGGACCGATGAACTCGGCGTTCGCCGTCCCCGCCGTCGCGCTCGTCGTCGTCGCGACCGTCCTCGTCGGCGCCTTCGGTCTGCGCATCTCCCGCACCACCTCCGACTTCTACGTGGCCTCCCGCACCGTCGGCCCGCGCCTCAACGCGGCTGCCATCAGCGGCGAGTACCTCTCCGCCGCCTCCTTCCTCGGCATCGCGGGGCTGGTCCTGGTCCAGGGGCCGGACATGCTCTGGTACCCGGTCGGCTACACCGCCGGCTATCTGGTGCTGCTCCTCTTCGTCGCGGCCCCGCTGCGCCGCTCCGGCGCCTACACCCTCCCCGACTTCGCCGAGGCCCGCCTCGGCTCACAGTCGTCCCGGCGGCTGGCGGGCGCCTTCGTGGTCGGCGTCGGCTGGCTCTACCTGTTGCCCCAACTCCAGGGCGCGGGGCTGACGTTGACCGTGCTGACCGGCGCCCCCGACTCGCTCGGCGGCCTGATCGTCGCGGTCGTGGTCACCGCGATCGTCGCCGCGGGCGGCATGCGCAGCATCACCTTCGTGCAGGCCTTCCAGTACTGGCTCAAGCTCACCGCCCTCCTCGTCCCGGCCCTCTTCCTCGTCCTCGCCTGGCAGGGCGACGGCGCGCCCCGCGACGCCTTCGGGGAACCGGCCACCTTCCGCGACCAGCGCGTCGTCCGGGTCGACGACACCCTCGACCTCCGACTGGACCGCCCCCTGACCGTGACGGTGGACGGCCGCGTCGACGGCCGCCCGCACCGGGACGCCGTGCTCCGGCTCCCCGTCGGCACCCACCACATCGAGCGGGGCACCCGCCTCACCTTCGCCGAGGGCACCGCCGTCCCCGTCGCCGAGCGCGGCAGCAACGGCGGCATGTCCACCTCCCTCGCCGCCGGCCGCGAGGAACGCCCCCTGTACGCCACCTACGGCCTGATCCTCGCGACCTTCCTCGGCACCATGGGCCTGCCGCACGTCGTCGTCCGCTTCTACACCAGCCCGCACGGAGTCGCCGCCCGCCGCACCACGGTCGCCGTCCTCGCCCTGATCGGCGCCTTCTACCTGCTGCCGCCCGTCTACGGCGCCCTGGGCCGCCTCTACGCCCCAGAGCTGGCCCTCAGCGGCGACGCCGACGCGGCCGTGCTGTTGCTGCCCGACCGGGTGATCGGCGGCCTCGGCGGCGACCTGCTGGGCGCGCTGGTCGCCGGGGGAGCCTTCGCCGCGTTCCTGTCCACCGCGTCCGGGCTGACGATGGCCGTCGCGGGCGTGCTCACCCAGGACGTCCTGCCGACCCGGGGCGTCCGGCACTTCCGGCTGGGCACCGGGCTCGCCATGGCCGTACCCCTCGCCGCGAGCCCACTGGTGGGCGGGCTGCCGGTGGCCGACGCGGTCGGGCTGGCCTTCGCCGTGTCCGCGTCCTCCTTCTGCCCGCTGCTCGTCCTCGGCATCTGGTGGCGACGGCTGACCCCGCCCGGCGCGGCCGCCGGGATGCTGGTGGGCGGCGGTTCGGCGTTCGCCGCCGTCGCCGCGACCATGGCGGGCTTCCCCGGCACGGGCGGCCTGCACGCGCTGCTGGCCTGGCCCGCGCTGTGGTCCGTACCGCTCGGCTTCCTCACCATGATCCTGGTGTCCCTGGCCACCCCGGGGCGGGTCCCGGCCGGCACGGCGGCGATCCTGGCCCGGTTCCACCTGCCCGAGGAACTGCGCACGGAAGAGCTGCGAGCGGCGGAGGCGAAGGCATGAGCGGGTTCCTGGCGGGCGTCTGCATCGCCATCCTCCCCTTCGTCGCGGCGGGCTTCTGGCTGGGCCGCCGCACCGCCCGCCCCGAGAACCTCGGCGGCCTGGGCACCCCCGTCGAGCACGCCACCTTCGAGACCCTGCACACCGCCTCGCTCGCCGCGCCCCCGCTCCGGGCGGGCCTCACGGAGGAGACGGCCCGCAGATCGGCCCGCAGGCTGCGCACCCTGCTCGGCACGGACGCGCTGTGCCTGACCGACGAGACGCAGGTGCTGGTCTGGGACGGCGTGGGGTCACATCACCGCGCCGAGATCATGGAACGGCTGGCCGGTCCCCTGGAGAGCGGGCGCGGCGAGGCCTTCCGGCTCACCTGCGAGCACGCCGACTGCCCCGTCCGCTGGGCCGTTCTCGCCCCGCTCACCGTCGACGACCGGGTGCACGGCGTCCTCGTGGCCTGCGCGCCCCGCGAGTCCGCCGTCCTGGTCCGGGCGGCCGGCGAGGTGGCCCGCTGGGTGAGCGTCCAGCTGGAGCTGGCGGACCTCGACCAGTCCCGTACGAAACTGATCGAGGCGGAGATCAAGGCCCTGCGTGCCCAGATCTCCCCGCACTTCGTCTTCAACTCGCTCGCGGTGATCGCGTCGTTCGTCCGCACCGACCCCGAACGCGCCCGCGAGCTGCTCCTGGAGTTCGCCGACTTCACCCGCTACTCGTTCCGCAGGCACGGCGACTTCACCACCCTCGCCGACGAACTGCACGCCATCGACCACTACCTGGCGCTGGTCCGGGCCCGCTTCGGCGACCGTCTCGCCGTCACCCTCCAGATAGCCCCCGAGGTCCTCCCGGTGGCCCTGCCCTTCCTCTGCCTCCAGCCGCTCGTCGAGAACGCCGTCAAACACGGCCTGGAGGGCAAGGCCGACCAGTGCCACATCCAGATCACCGCGCAGGACGCCGGCGCCGAGGCCCTGGTCGTCATCGAGGACGACGGCGCCGGCATGGACCCGGTCGCGCTGCGCCGCATCCTGGCCGGCGAGGTGAGCCCCTCGGGGGGCATCGGCCTGTCCAACGTGGACGACCGGCTCCGCCAGGTGTACGGCGACGACTACGGCCTGGTCATCGAGACGGCCCTCGGAGCAGGGATGAAGATCACCGCCCGGCTGCCGAAGTACCAGCCGGGCGTCCACTCGGCGGCCCGCCTCACCGGTGGCCAGGGCCGGGCCGCGTCATGATCATGGCGAGCGTGATCAGCCCCAGCACGACCCAGCCGAACCACAGCCAGCCGTTGCTGCCGAGCGCCACCGTGTAGGCGGTCACCGCGACGAGTCCGCCGACGGTGAGCACCCCCATGGTCTTCGTGGAACTGTCCGTGGTACCTGCCATCGCGACACCTTTCTCGGGGCCGCCCTCCGCAGGGCGCGTCCCTCCATGGTGCCCCGGGTTCAGCGCCCCTGTGTGTTGAGCGACGCAAGATAGGCGTTGTACGCCTCCAGCTCCTGGTCGCCGTCGCGGTCCGCGGCCCGGTCCTTGCGCTTGGCCTGCCGCTGCTCGGAGCCGTACCACTGGAAGAGCAGCGCGATCAGCACCAGCACGGACGGGATCTCGCTGAACGCCCAGGCGATCCCGCCGGCCGCGTTCTGGTCGGAGAGCGCGTCGATGCCGAGCGAGGCGGGCGGGTTCTCGAACGTCTCGACCATCGGCTGCGAGGCCATCATCAGCGCGATGCCGAAGAACGCGTGGAACGGCATGCCCGCGAACAGCTCCAGCATCCGCATCAGATAGCCGGGCCGGTTCGGCCCCGGGTCCACGCCGATGATCGGCCAGAAGAACACCACACCGACGGCGAGGAAGTGCACCATCATCGCGAGGTGCCCCGCCCTGGAGCCCATCAGGAAGTCGAAGATCGGCGTGAAGTACAGCGCGTACAGGCTCGCGATGAACAGCGGGATGGTGAACGCGGGATGGGTGACGATCCGCATGTAGCGGCTGTGCAGCAGCATCAGCAGCAGCTCGCGCGGCCCCTTGCGACCCCGCCCGGCGGCCGGCAGCGCACGCAGCGCCAGCGTCATCGGCGCGCCCAGCAGGATCAGGATCGGCGACAGCATGCTGATCACCATGTGCTGCACCATGTGCACGCTGAACATGACCATGCCGTAGTCGTTCAGCCTGGTGCACATGACGAGCCCGATGGTCAGCACCCCGACGACGAACGACACGGTCCGCCCCACCGGCCACGCGTCCCCGCGCCTGCGCAGCCGCAGGACGCCCCAGCCGTAGAGCCCCAGCCCCAGCAGACAGCCGACGAGGAAGAACGGGTCCGCCGACCACTGAAGGCCCCGCCCCAGCGTGAACGGCGGCAGATCCATGGTCATGCCGTGCCCGCTGTGTCCCATGCCGCCGGCTCCTGATTCGTGGGGGGTTGTACGTTTCCTGCCGCCCACAAGAGTAGAGAAGCCCCCGGCGACCTCTGTCACCGGGGGCGAACGGCCCTGTCCCAGGGGTGCGGGGCCGGTACGGCGGACCCGCACCCGACCGGACGGACTAGAGCACGGTCTCCGCCTCGGCGTACCGGTCCTCGGGAACGGTCTTGAGCGTCGCGACCGCGTCCGCCAGCGGCACCATCACGATGTCCGTCCCGCGCAGGGCCGTCATCTTCCCGAACTCGCCCCGGTGCACCGCCTCCACCGCGTGCCAGCCGAACCGCGTGGCGAGCACCCGGTCGTACGCGGTCGGCGTGCCGCCGCGCTGCACATGCCCCAGGATGACCGGCCGGGCCTCCTTGCCGAGCCGGGACTCCAGCTCGATGGAGAGCTGCCGGGCGATCCCGGCGAACCGCTCGTGCCCGTAGATGTCCTTCGCGCCCTCGTCGAAGGCCATGCTGCCGGCCTTCGGCTTCGCGCCCTCGGCCGCGACGACGATCGCGAACCGCTTGCCCGCCTCGAACCGCTCGCCGACCCGGCGGGCCAGTTCGTCGATGTCGAAGGGCCGTTCCGGTACGACGATGGCGTGGGCGCCGGCCGCCATGCCGGACTGGAGCGCTATCCAGCCGGTGTGGCGTCCCATGACCTCGACGACGAGCACCCGCTGGTGGGACTCGGCGGTGGTCTTCAGCCGGTCCAGCGCCTCGGTCGCGACCCCGACGGCCGTGTCGAAACCGAAGGTGACGTCGGTGACGGCGATGTCGTTGTCGATGGTCTTCGGCACGCCCACGATGGGCAGCCCGCTGTCGTACATCAGCTTCGCCGCCTTGAGCGTGCCCTCACCCCCGATCGGGATGATCGCGTCGAGGCCGAGCTCCGCGACATGGCCCCGGGCCCGCTCCACGCCGTCCCGCAGATGCGAGGGCTGGACCCGGGAGGAGCCGAGGATCGTGCCGCCGCGGGCGAGGATGCCGCCCACCGCGTCGAGGTCGAGCTTGAGGTAGTCGCACTCCAGGAGGCCCTTCCAGCCGTCCCGGAACCCGATGACCTCGTCGCCGTGGTCGGCGACGGCACGGTGCACGACGGACCGGATGACGGCGTTCAGGCCGGGGCAGTCGCCGCCGGACGTGAGGACACCAATGCGCATAGCCCGAAACAACCTTCTCCACGTGGGCCGGTCCGGACCACACTGTCCGGCTCGAATCCCCGCCACCCTAGCGGCAGGAGGGGGCGGGGCCGAAGCATGCGTCCGCCTGCTGGACGTGCCTGCTCACCTGTGCGGATGCACCGTCAGACGGGCTGCTGACGGCACCCTGAAAATCAGGTGAACACACGGTCACGCGGACGGTCGCGCGGCAGCGTCCGCGCAGGCTGCCGCGCGGCCGTGCCTACGCGGGCTGCTGCGCGGCCGCGATGCGCTCGTTGCGGAGCGCCTCGTACCAGCGGTCGTCGATCGGCGGCAGCGCGTTCACGTCGAGCGCCAGCTTCAGCAGCAGGTCCGCGATCAGCGGGTTGCGGGCGAGCACCGGGCCGTGCATGTACGTGCCGAACACGGTGTCGTTGTACGCGCCCTCGGTGCCGTCGCCGGTGCCGTTGCCCTTGCCGAGCGAGACGCGGGCGAGCGGGCGGGCGGTCGGGCCGAGGTGGGTGATGCCCTGGTGGTTCTCGAAGCCCGTCAGCGGGGGCAGACCGAGCCGCGGGTCGATGTCCCCGAGGACGTCGCCCACACACCGCTCGCCCTCACCACGCGTCGTCGTCACGTCCAGCAGACCGAGACCGGGCTCACGCTGGCCGAGGTCGTTGACGAACTCCTGGCCCAGGATCTGGTACCCGGCACACACCGCGAAGACGATCGCGCCGTTCTGCACCGCCTGGTACAGGTGCCCGTCCCGGCGCAGCCGCTCCGCCGCGAGGCGCTGCGGCCGGTCCTCGCCGCCCCCGATCAGGTAGATGTCGCCGGAGGTCGGGATCGGCTGGTCGCTGCGCACGTCGAGACGCGCCACGTCCAGGCCGCGCTGCCGGGCGCGGCGCTCGACGACGAGGGCGTTGCCCTGGTCGCCGTAGGTGCTCAGCAGGTCCGGGTAGATCCACACCAGCCGCAGTTGGTTGTCGCTCATGGAAACGTCCTTAGTGGTCAGTTGCCGACGCGGCGGCGCAGGTCCTGGAACGCGGTGTAGTTCGCGATGACCTCGATCCGGCCCGGCGGTGCCTGCTGCACGGCCTGGTCGAGGTTCTCGCACACCTGGAAGTGCTGGTTGGCGACCTCCAGGCGCACCGCGAGGTCCAGCTTCCGGTCACCGACGACGAAGATCGGGTGGCCGGTCAGCCGCGTGTAGTCGACGTCCCACAGCCAGGAGGTGTCGGTGCCGTCGGCGCCGCGCGCGTTCACCGAGAGGATCACCGGGGTGGGCGGCGGATCGATCAGGCTGAACGTCTCGAGCCAGCCCGCCGGGTTCTTCGCGAGCAGCAGCCGCAGGTCACGGCCCTGGAACTGGACGACGTCGTAGCGTCCGGCGACGGCCTGCACCTGGTACATCCGCTCCAGCGCCACCTGCGGCGGCACCCCGAAGACGGCGGCCACGGCGGCCGAGGAGGCGGCGTTGGCCTTGTTGGCGCGGCCCGGCAGCTGGAGGTGGATCGGCCAGGCGGACCCGTGCGGGTCGAGCACGTGGTCCCCGGACAGCGCCCAGCTCGGCGTCGGACGCCGGAACCCGCACTCGCCGCAGAACCAGTCGTCACCGGGCCGCTGCATGACGCCACCGCAGGACGGGCACGACCAGGCGTCGTCCTTCCACATCTGCCCGGCGGCGACCCAGATCACGTTGGGGGAGGAGGAGGCGGCCCAGACCACCAGCGGGTCGTCGGCGTTGGCGACCACGACGGCCTTCGAACCGGCAAGCCCCTCACGCCAGTTCTCCGCGAGCATGCGGGTCTCGGCGGCGCGGTCCAACTGGTCGCGGGAGAGGTTGAGCAGCGCGATGCACTTGGGGGCGGTGTCCCGGGCCACGCCCGCGAGGTACTTCTCGTCGACCTCGATCACGCCGTAGCGGGCGTCGGAGCCGCCGGCGAGGGCCGAGGTGATGCCGGCCGGCATGTTGGCGCCGAGCGCGTTGGACACGACCGGCCCGGCGGCGCGCAGTGCCTCGGCGATCAGCCGCGTGGTGGTGGTCTTGCCGTTGGTCGCCGAGACGAGGATGACGTCCAGGTTCTGGGCGAGCCGGGCGAGAAGGTCGGGGTCGAGTTTGAGCGCCACCCGGCCGCCGATCACCGAACCACTGCCGCGCCCCGCGGCGCGCGACGCCGCCGCGACCGCTTTGCCGGCGGTCACGGCGATCTTGGCCCGCGGCGTGAGCGGGTCCGAGTTGCCTGCCATCAGTTCTCGATCCTCCTTGCGTACGCGCCGCGCCTCTGCCGTACGGCAACGTGGTGGGTGGTCAGCCTATCGAGATCCATTCGCACTCCCGAATCCCGGCACCACCTCACGCCCGTGAGCGGCATGCGCGTGTCAGAAAGGACCGTACCCTTGCCGCCATGCGACACGGCTCCATCCCGGGCGCCCACGGGCGCGTCCGGCCCCTCTCCCTGCTCGGCGACCCCGTCCTGCACACCCGCTGCGAGGACGTCACCGACTTCGGCCCCGAACTCGCCCGCCTGGTCGAGGACATGTTCGCCACGATGTACGCGGCCCAGGGCGTGGGCCTCGCCGCGAACCAGGTGGGCGAGCCCTTGAGGGTCTTCGTCTACGACTGTCCCGACGACGAGGACGTCCGCCACCTGGGCCATGTGGTGAACCCCCGGCTGGTGGAGGCCGACGGCATCGTCCTGCGCGGCCCGGAGGGCTGTCTGTCCCTGCCGGGTCTGGAGGCGGGCACGGAGCGCCACGACCACGCGGTGGTCGAGGGGTTCACGGTGACGGGCGAGCCGATCACCGTGCACGGCACCGGATTCTTTGCCAGATGCTTGCAGCACGAGGCGGACCATCTGGAGGGCACGGTGTACGCGGACCGCGTGACGGGGTGGCGCAGCAGGAGACTGACGCGCCAGGTCGCACGGGCCTCCTGGAGCCGGGGAGCCGGTCCCGCCTAGGGCGGGGATGTCGAGGTACGGCCGGGCCGTGCGGGCGCGAGCGCCCGCACGTGTCCCGCGCCCGGTGGGCGGGCGTCAGAATCCGGGCCCGCCGAGCTTGTCGCCGGCCGCCGCGAGGCGACCCCACAACAGATCGGCCAGACTCCGCACCAGCTCCGCTCGGGTGCAGGGGCGCTCTCCCAGCCACCAGTCCCCGGCCGCGTGCATCATCCCGACGATCCCGTGCCCCCACACCCGGGCCAGCTGCTGGCTGCCGGGTCCGAGGTCCACCCGGTCCTCGATGACCTGGGCCAGCTCCTCACCCATCCGCCGGAGCAGGGGTGCCGAGTGCTTGCCCACGTCGAAACCCTGCTCGCCCGGAGACCCGTCCGACGGATGCATCAGGAACCGGTAGACCTGGGGCCGGGCCTCGATCGCGGCGAGGTAGGTGTCCAGCGTGGCCTCCACCCGTTCGCGCCGCTCGGCGGGCG
The DNA here is from genome assembly GCF_045040885.1 of Streptomyces sp. NBC_00016. Classification (NCBI taxonomy): domain Bacteria; kingdom Bacillati; phylum Actinomycetota; class Actinomycetes; order Kitasatosporales; family Streptomycetaceae; genus Streptomyces; species Streptomyces sp. NBC_00016. The sequence continues at coordinate 8,287,340 of NZ_CP108304.1, forward strand.
CGTCCAGCGCGGCCCGCAGCGAGTCCAGCAGCGCGTCCGTGTGCCTTTTGGCGAGCGCGGCGTAGAGTCCGCCCTTGTCGCCGAAGTGCCGGTAGAGGATCGGTTTGGTGATGCCCGCCTCCGCCGCGATCGCGTTCATCGAGGCCTGCGGCCCGTCGCGCAGCACCACCCGGTCGGCGGCCTCCAGCAGCTCGCGCCTTCGGCGGTCGGCGGACCGTTGCTGCTCGGTCCGCTGCGTGGTGTCCATGAGCTCTCCCCACCCGTGCTGATTCGGTGACGCCTGCGCAAACTAACACCTGGCAGCAGCCTGACATCGAACGGGCCGGGGGGCTCCCGGGTCGTCAGCAGGAGTTGACTTTTCCTACCGACCGGTAACAGACTCACGTTACCGCTAGTAACACGCACGTTCCGCCGCTGGAGGGGACATGGCCGAGTTCACCATGGAGCTCAACGACGAACAGAAGGAGGTCCGGGACTGGCTGCACGGCTTCGCGGCCGACGTCATCCGCCCCGCGGCCGCCGAATGGGACGAGCGTGAGGAGACTCCCTGGCCGGTCATCCAGGAGGCCGCCAAGGTCGGGATCTACTCCCTCGACTTCTATGCGCAGCAGTACTTCGACCCCACCGGCCTCGGTATCCCGATGGCCATGGAGGAGCTGTTCTGGGGCGACGCGGGCATCGCCCTGTCGATCGTGGGCACCGGCCTCGCCGCCGTGGGCGTTCTCGCCAACGGCACCGAGGAGCAGATCGGCACCTGGATCCCGCAGATGTACGGCGACGCCAGCGACGTCAAGGTGGCCGCCTTCTGCTCCTCCGAGCCCGACGCCGGCTCCGACGTGGCCTCCCTGCGTACGCGTGCCGTGTACGACGAGGCCAAGGACGAGTGGGTGCTGAACGGCACGAAGACCTGGGCGACCAACGGCGGCATCGCCAACGTCCATGTCGTCGTCGCGGCCGTGGACACCGAACTCGGCTCCAAGGGGCACGCCTCCTTCATCGTCCCGCCGGGCACCCCGGGTCTCGCCCAGGGCCAGAAGTTCAAGAAGCACGGCATCCGCGCCTCGCACACCGCCGAGGTGATCCTCGACAACGTGCGGATCCCCGGCTCCTGCCTGCTCGGCGGCAAGGAGAAGCTGGACGAGCGGCTGGCGCGGGCCCGCGAGCGGGCGAGGACGGGCGGCGAGCGCGTCAAGAACGCGGCGATGGCGACCTTCGAGGCCTCGCGGCCGGCGGTCGGCGCCATGGCCGTCGGCACGGCCCGCGCCGCGTACGAGGTGGCCCTCGACTACGCCAAGACCCGTGAGCAGTTCGGCCGCCCGATCATCGACAACCAGGGTGTCGCCTTCCAGCTCGCGGACATGCGCACCCAGATCGACGCCGCGCGGCTGCTGGTCTGGCGCGCGTCCTGGATGGCGATCAACGGAAAGCCGTTCACCGCCGCCGAGGGTTCGATGTCGAAGCTGTACGCCAGCGAGACCGCGAAGCAGGTCACCGCGCAGGCGATCCAGATTCTCGGTGGCAACGGCTACACCAGGGAGTACCCGGTGGAGCGCATGCACCGCGACGCGGCCATCTACACGATCTTCGAGGGCACGAGCGAGATCCAGCGCCTGGTGATCGCCCGCACGCTGTCGGGGATGCCGATCCGCTAGGACGGGTCGCAGAGACACCGCAGGACACCGCAGGACGACGTGGCACGGCCCCGGGGACGCCCCCGGGGCCTGCGCGATCAGCGGTAACGGACTACGGCGCACCCCCGCTGCTGTGCGCGATGCACGCCACATCGATCCGGTCGGCCAGCTTCGCGAGCTCGATGGTCAACGCGGCGACGGTGTCCTCGTCGAGCCCGTCCGCCCCGGCCTCGACGAGATGCAGCCACCGACCGCCCAACGTGCGGAGCAGCTTGCTCACGTCGGCCGCGGCCACCTGCAAGGTCCCGCGGTCATCGACGATCAGAGGCAGAGTCACTTCGCGGTTCACATCCGGGATCGTAGCCGCGCGGCGCTCACGCACCGTGCCAAACCGTGGTGATGTTGCAGAACTCCCGGATTCCGTGCCCGGACAGCTCACGGCCGTACCCGGACCGCTTCACCCCGCCGAAGGGGAACCCCGGATGGGACGCGGTCATCCCGTTGACGTACACACCGCCGGCCTCCAGATCCCGTACGAAACGGTCCACCTCGGCCTCGTCCCGCGTCCACACGTTGGAACTCAGGCCGAACGGCGAGTCGTTGGCGATGAGTACCGCCTCGTCCAGGTCGGCCGCCCGGTACAGCGTCGCGACCGGCCCGAACGCCTCCTCCCGGTGGATGCGCATCTCGCGGGTGATCCCGGAGAGCACGGTCGGCGGGTAATACCAGCCCGGTCCGTCGGGCCGTTCGCCCCCGCACAGGGCGGCGGCGCCGGAGCGTCGCGCGTCGTCCACCAGCTCCTCCAGGTCCGACCGCCCCTGCTCGCTCGCCAGCGGCCCGACGTCCGTCTCCTCCTCCAGCGGGTCGCCGACCTTCAGCGCCGCCATGCCCGCCACGAACCGCTCGGTGAAGGCGTCGTACACGTCCGTGTGAACGATGAACCGCTTCGCGGCGATGCACGACTGCCCGTTGTTCTGCACGCGCGCGGTCACCGCCACCTGCGCGGCCCGGTCGACGTCCGCCGACGGCATGACCACGTACGGGTCGCTGCCGCCCAGCTCCAGCACCGTCTTCTTGATCATCTCCCCGGCGGTGGCGGCCACCGCCCGCCCGGCCGGCTCGCTGCCGGTCAGGGTCGCCGCCTTCACCCGTTCGTCGCGCAGGATCTCGTCGACCGCGCCCGAGCCGACGAGCAGCGTCTGGAAGCAGCCCTCGGTGAAGCCGGCGCGGTGGAACAGGTCCTCCAGGTACAGGGCGGTCTGCGGGACGTTCGAGGCGTGCTTGAGCAGGCCGACATTGCCCGCCATCAGCGCCGGCGCGGCGAACCGGACCACCTGCCACAGCGGGAAGTTCCACGGCATCACCGCGAGCACCGGGCCCAGCGGCCGGTAGCGGACCAGGGCGCGCGCGGCGCCGGAGTCCTTCACGTCGGCGGCGGACGGCTCCTCGTCGGCGAGCAGCTCCGCCGCGTGCTCGGCGTACCAGCGCATCGCCCTGGCGCACTTCGCGGCCTCCGCGCGCGCCTGCTTCACCGGCTTGCCCATCTCGGTGGTCATCACCCGGCCGATGTCCCCCTGGTCCTCGTCGAGGAGGTCGGCGGCCCGCCCGAGCAGGCGGGCGCGTTCGGAATACGTCGTCGTCCGGTACGTACGGAAGGTGGCCTCCGCGAGCTGGAGCCGGCGCTCCAGCTCTTCCTCGCCCATGGCCTCGTACGTCCGAAGCGTCTCGCCGTTCGCCGGGTTCACCGTCGCGATGGGCATGACCGACCTCCTGAAGAGCTGACTGTGCTTCGACCTTCCCGCGCCGGACCCGGGGCCGCAACGCGTGCGCATCCGCTCAGGCCGAGTGCTCCGCCAGCCGGTCGAGAAACGCGGCCTGTGCCGTGACGATCACCTCGTGGGCCCGGTCGAGCCCGAACCAGGCCACCCGGTCCAGTTCCGGGAACTCCTGGGTCAGGCCGGACCTCGGCGGCCACTCCATGGTGAACGTGCCGGGTGCGATCGCCGCCGGGTCGAGGTCCGCCTCGATCGCCCACGCGGTGACGATCTTGCCGTTCCTCTGCCGGACCTCGCCGAGGCCGATCGCCTCGCCGTCGGGCGGCGGCAGGCCCAGCTCCTCCCGGAACTCGCGGCGGGCCGCCTCCCAGGCAGGTTCGTCGGGCTCGTACTCGCCCTTCGGGACGGTCCACGCCCCGGCGTCCTTCTTCGCGAAGTACGGACCGCCCATATGGCCCAGCAACACCTGGGGACCGTCGTCGGTGTGCCTGAACAACAGCAGGCCCGCGCTGCGCTTCGGCGTCGCGGGGGTCAAGGACGCACCTCCGGGTGGGCGGCGAGCAGGGTCTCCACCGTGTCGGCCTCCTCCGGGCGCTTGTCCTCGCGGTAGCGCAGGACGCGGGCGAAGCGGAGCGTGACACCGGCCGGGTAGCGGGTGGAGCGTTGAAGGCCGTCGTAGGCGATCTCCACGACGAGTTCGGGGCGTACGGTCACCACGTATCCGCTCTCGTCGACGGCGAGTTCCCGCAGGCGCTCGGTCTGCCAGGTGAGCAGCGCGTCGGTCAGGCCCTTGAAGGTCTTGCCGAGCATGGCGAAGCCGCCGTCCGCGGTGCGGGCGCCGAGATGCAGGTTGGAGAGCTTGCCGGTGCGCCGCCCGTGGCCCCACTCGGCGGCCAGCACCACCAGGTCGAGCGTGTGCACGGGCTTGACCTTCAGCCAGGAGGCGCCACGCCGGCCCGCGCTGTAGGGCGCGTCGAGAGCCTTCACCACGACTCCCTCGTGACCGCGCAGCAAGGTCTGCCTCGAGAACTCCTCCGCGGCTTCGACGTCCTCGGGGCCGGACACCACCGTGCGGCGCACCCGCATCGGCTCGGGCACCAGCCGGGCCAGCTCCGCGTGCCGTTCGGCGAAGGGCAGGTCGAGCAGGTCCCGGCCGTCCACGGACAACGCGTCGAAGAAGACGGGCGCCACGGGGACCGCTTCGGCGGCCGCCGTCACGTCCACCCGGGAGCCGACCCGGCCGGCCGTCTCCTGGAAGGAGCGGGGGCGGCCCGTCTCGTCGAAGGCGATGACCTCGCCGTCGAGGATGAAGCGCGAACCCGTCAACCGCCGCGCCGCGTCCGTCACTTCGGGCAGCCGGTCGGTGATGTCGTCCAGGGTGCGGGTGTAGAGGCGGACGTCGTCGCCGGCCCGGTGCACCTGGACGCGGATCCCGTCCAGCTTCTCCTCCACCGCGCAGACGCCGAGCTTGCCGACCGCCTCGGCCACGGCGGACGCGGTGTGCGCGAGCATCGGCAGGACCGGCCGGCCGACGGTGAGCCGGAACCCCTCCAGCGCCGCCGGTCCGTCCGCGAGCAGCGCCTGCGCCACCGTCCCCAGGGACCCAGCCAGCATCACCGCCCGGCGTACGTCCGTGGCGGGCGCCCCGGTCGCCTGCGCCAGGCCCTCCACGGCGACGGCGTCCAGCGCGCCCTGCCGGACCTCGCCGGTGATGAGGCCGAGCAGGAAGCGTTGTTCGTCCGCGGTGGCCGCTCCCATCAACTCGCCGACCAGGCGCGTCCGTTCGGCCTGCGAGCCGGGGCCCGACACCTTGCCGAGCGCGGTGAGCCGGGCGTCCGCCTCCCGCACGGTGAGGGCCGGGGTCTCGGCCGGGGCGACCGGCCGGCTCAGCACCTTCCAGCCGATACCCAGCCGGCCCTGGGGGAGCCGGCCGGCCAGATAGGGGATGACGACCGGCACGTCGTCCGCCTCCGCGTTCCGGAAGAGTTCGGCGAGCAGGGCGATCTTGCGGGAGCGCGCCGAGGTGGCGGCGACCTCCCGGGACACGTCGGCGAGCCGGGTCAGCAGCATGCAGCCATGGTGCGGCGCGCTCCGCTGTTTTACACGCCGAGGAACGGGTCGCTTTTCGTCCGCGGGCGCGTTGTGGCCGGTCGCGCAGTTCCCCGCGCCCCTTGGGGGCGCTGCCGAACCGCAGCCTGATCCGCCCGGACCGCTCAGCAGGCGGCCGTCGTGTCGAGGTCCGCCATCAGCAGCTCCCCGTTGATCGCCGCCCCGGCCCGGTAGCCACGGCTGGCCGCGTTCACGACCTGTTCGGCGAAGCCCGACGCGTTGCCGGCCGCCCACAGGCCGGGCACGGTCGTCAGGCCCCGTCCGTCGATCACGGGGTACGTGCCGAAGGGGGTCTCGCTCAGCTCGGCGCCCAGCCGGGCGAGCAGGTCGGTCCGCGGCACCGCCCGGGGCGCCACGAACACCACCTCGCGCTCGTGCACCCGTCCGTCCCGGAGCCGGACCCCGGTGAGCCGGTCGTCCTCGACGACCAGGCCCGCCACCTCGCCGGGGACGAGCCGCACGCCGGCGGCGGCCAGCCTGCGCAGGTCCTCGTCCGTCAGGTCCGCCTCCGCGACCGTGTGCAGGAACAGGGTCACGTCCTTCGACCACTGGGACACCATCAGTGCCTGGTGGACGCTCATCGCGGTGCCGGCGAGCACACCGAAGGCCTGGTCGCGGACTTCCCAGCCGTGGCAGTAGGGGCAGTGGACCACGTCCCGGCCGAAGCGCTCGGCGATGCCCGGGACGGGCGGCAGCTCGTCCTTCAGGCCGGTCGCGACGACGAGCTGCCGGGCCCGCACGGTCCGCCCGCCTGCGAGCCGTACGGCGAAGCCCTCGTCCCGGGTGGCGTCCACCGCCCGGTCGTGGACCAGGTCCACGCCGTACCGCGCGATCTCCTCGCGGCCGACGGCGAGGAACTCGGCGGGCGACATGCCGTCCCGCGACAGATAGCCCTGCATGTGGGCGGCGGGCGCGTTGCGCGGCTCACCCGCGTCCACCACCAGGGTGCGGCGCCGGGCCCGGCCCAGGACGAGCGCGGCGGACAGGCCGGCGGTGCCCCCGCCGACGACGATCACTTCGTACTCCTCGGTCTTCTCGGTCACGGTGACCACCTCCGCGACCACGGTCGCCGGGAGCACGCGGGATTGACAAACATATTTGCCGGTTCGGCAAGATGGAGGCATGACGACCGATGAGGTACTCGCGGAGGTGGGGCCGAGGCTGCGGCGGCTCCGGAAGGATCGGGAGGTGACGCTCGCGGCGCTGTCCGAGTCGACCGGCATCTCCGTCAGCACCCTCTCGCGGCTGGAGTCCGGGCTGCGCAAGCCCAGCCTGGAGCTGCTGCTGCCGATCGCCCAGGCCCATCAGGTGCCGCTGGACGAGCTGGTCGGGGCGCCGCCGGTGGGGGATCCGCGGGTGCGTGCCGCCGAGCCGATCGTGCGGCACGGGCGCACGTTCTGGCCGCTGTCCCGGCAGCCCGGCGGGCTTCAGGCCTTCAAGGTGCTGGTGCCCCGGCGCGAGGAGGAGCCCGAACTGCGCGTCCACGAGGGCTACGAATGGCTGTACGTGATGTCCGGGCGGCTGCGGGTGGTGCTGGGGGAGCACGACGTGGTGATGACGGCGGGCGAGGCCGCGGAGTTCGACACGCGCGTGCCGCACTGGTTCGGGTCCACGGGGGAGGGGCCGGCCGAGTTCCTGAGCCTGTTCGGACCGCAGGGCGAGCGGATGCATGTGCGAGCGAGGCCCCGGCAGGGGTGACGGAGGCGACTCTTCGTCCGTCGTCTGTTCCCTCGTGGCAAGCGACCGCTTAGTATGCGAAGCGAACCGGTCGGAACGCCGGTCGGACGACGCAGTCCCGTGGAGGCTCCGCATGCAGGCATGGCAGGTGCACGAGAACGGCGAGCCGAGCGAGGTGATGCGGCTCGAGGACGTGGAGCGGCCCACGCCCGGCGACGGCCAGGTCCTGCTCAGGGTGCGTGCCGCGAACATCAACTTCCCGGACGTGCTGATGGTCCGGGGGCACTACCAGGTGCGGCCCCCGCTGCCGTTCACGCCCGGCGTGGAGATCTGCGGCGAGACCGAGGACGGCCGTCGCGTGATCGCCAACCCGGCGCTGCCGTACGGCGGTTTCGCCGAGTACGCGGTCGCCGACGCGGCCGCCCTGCTGCCGGCGCCCGAGTCGCTGGACGACGCCGAGGCCGCCGCGCTGCACATCGGTTACCAGACGGGCTGGTTCGGTCTGCACCGCAGGGCGCGCCTGGAGGCCGGCGAGACGCTGCTCGTCCACGCTGCCGCAGGAGGGGTCGGCAGCGCGGCCGTGCAGCTGGGGAAGGCGGCGGGCGCGAGGGTCATCGGCGTCGTGGGCGGCGCCGAGAAGGCCGCCGTGGCCCGGGAGCTGGGCTGCGACGTGGTGATCGACCGCAGGGCGCAGGACGTCGTGGGTGCGGTGAAGGAGGCAACCGGCGGCCGGGGCGCCGACGTGATCTACGACCCCGTCGGCGGCGAGGCCTACACCCAGTCCACGAAGGTCGTCGCCTTCGAGGGCCGGATCGTGGTCGTCGGCTTCGCGAGCGGGACCATCCCGAGTCCCGCGCTGAACCACGCCCTGGTCAAGAACTACGCGATCCTCGGCCTGCACTGGGGCCTGTACAACACCAAGAACCCGAAGCTGGTCCAGCACTGCCACGAGCAGCTCACCGAACTGGCCGGCCGGGGCGCGATCCGGCCGCTGGTGAGTGAGCGCGTACCGCTCGACGGGGCCGCGGCCGCCGTGCAGCGGGTCGGCGACGGCGTCACCACCGGCCGGGTCGCCGTCGTACCGCAGAACGGAGCCACCGCATGACCGACGCAGCCGAACTCAAGCGCCGCACAGCGCAGTTGCTGGCCGCGCACCCGCCCGCCGACACCGGTACGACGGACTTCCTCAAGGCCCGCTTCGACGCGGGACTCGCCTGGGTGCACTTCCCCGAGGGCCTCGGCGGACTGGGCGCGCCCCGCTCCCTCCAGGTCGTCGTGGACGCCGAGCTGGCGGCCGCGGGCGCCCCCGACAACGACCCGCGGCGCATCGGCATCGGTCTCGGCATGGCCGCGCCGACGATCCTGCGCTACGGCACCGAGGAGCAGAAGCAGCGGTTCCTGCGTCCCCTGTGGGTGGGCGAGGAGGTCTGGTGCCAGCTGTTCAGCGAGCCCGGCGCCGGTTCCGACCTGGCCGCGCTCGGCACCCGCGCCGTCCGTGAGGACGGGGGCGGCTGGGTCGTGAACGGGCAGAAGGTGTGGACGTCCAGCGCCCATGTCGCCCGCTGGGCCATCCTCATCGCCCGCACCGACCCGGACGTGCCCAAGCACGCGGGCATCACCTACTTCCTCTGTGACATGACGGACCCGGGTGTCGAGGTCCGGCCGCTGCGCCAGATCACCGGCGAGGCCGAGTTCAACGAGGTGTTCCTGACCGACGTCCGCATCCCCGACTCCCGCCGCCTCGGCGAGGTCGGCGACGGCTGGCGGGTCGCGCAGACCACGCTGAACAACGAGCGCGTCGCCATCGGCGGCATGCGGCTGCCCCGCGAGGGCGGCATGATCGGCCCGGTCTCGAAGACCTGGCGCGAGCGGCCCGAGCTGCGCACCCACGACCTGCACCAGCGGCTGCTGAAGCTCTGGGTCGAGGCCGAGGCCGCCCGCCTCACCGGTGAACGCCTGCGCCAGCAGCTCGTCGCCGGCCAGCCCGGCTACGAGGGCTCCGGCATGAAGCTCGCGTTCGCCCGGCTCAACCAGGAGATCAGCGGCCTGGAGGTCGAACTCCTCGGTGCGGAGGGCCTGTTGTACGACGACTGGACCATGCGCCGCCCGGAGCTGGTGGACTTCACCGGCCGGGAGGCCGGGTACCGCTACCTCCGCTCCAAGGGCAACAGCATCGAGGGCGGGACCAGCGAGGTCCTGCTGAACATCGTCGCCGAACGCGTCCTGGGCCTGCCGTCCGAGCCGCGCACCGACAAGGACGTCGCCTGGAAGGACCTGGCCCGATGAGCGCACAGCCCGATCTCCTCTACTCCGAGGAGGAAGAGGCGCTGCGCGCCGCCGTCCGTGACCTGCTCGCCGACCACTGCGACGCGCCCGGGGTCATCGCGCGTACGGAGTCGGACGCGCCGCACGACCTCGCGGCCTGGAAGGCGCTCTCCGACGGCATGGGCCTCGCGGGCCTGCTGGTGCCCGAGGCGCTGGGCGGTCAGGGTGCCGGCCATCGTGAAGTCGCCGTGGTGCTGGAGGAGTTGGGGCGTGCCGTCGCCCCTGTTCCGTACCTGACCAGCGCCGTCGTCGCCACCGAGGCGCTGCTGGCCCTCGGGGACGAGGAGCTGCTCGGCCGGCTGGCGTCCGGGCGGACGATCGGTGTGTTGGCGGTCGGCCTGCACACCGCACCGGGCGCCGCCGTCCAGGCCGTACGCGTCGAAGGGGGCGTTCTCCACGGCGAGTTGTCCGGGATCGCGGACGCGGCCGTCGCCGACGTGCTGCTCGTGCCCGCGGACGACGGCGGTCTGTACGCGGTGGACGCGGCCGCCGCGACCGTCACCCCGCAGGTGTCGCTCGACCTCACCCGCCCGCTCGCGACGGTCACCCTCGACGGTGCCCCCGGCCGCCGCCTCGGCGACGCCGAACCGGCGGTCCGCCGTGGTCTGCGGGCCGGCGCGGGGCTGCTCGCCTCGGAGCAACTCGGTCTGGCGGACTGGGCGTTGACCGAGACCGTGCGCTATCTGAAGGAGCGCAAGCAGTTCAACCGGCCCGTCGGCGGCTTCCAGGCGATCAAGCACCGGCTGGCCCAGCTCTGGCTGGAGGTCGTCAACCTCCGGGCCGTCGCCCGGGGCGCGGCCGACGCACTGGCGAGCGGTGAGGACGTCGACATCGCGGTGGCCGTCGCCCAGGCCTACGCGGCAGGCGTCGCCGTGCACGCCGCCGAGGAGGCGCTCCAGCTGCACGCGGGCATCGGCATGACGTGGGAGCACCCGATCCACCTGTACCTCAAGCGGGCCAAGGCGGACTCGATCGCCTACGGCAGCGCGGGCGCCCACCGGGCCGCCGTGGCCGAACTCGTCGATCTGCGGGCCCCCTGACCGTCACCCGATGAAGCCCGCCCCACCTGGGGCGGGCTTTTTCGTGCCGCCGGCCGGAAGGAGTGAACGAGCGACGGCGGTCCGGCCAACTCCTGGCACGTACAGGTTCGTTGCCGCTCCTTCAGCCTCATACTCCCTGTGGTCCCGACCGCCCCACAGGGAGGAACGACATGGCTCTCGTCACCCGCCGCAGAGTGCTCACCGGCCTCGGCGCCACCGTCGCCGCGGTGCTCGCCCCGCCCGCCGGCAGCGCGTTCGCCGACGGCCACAAGCGCGGCCCCCGCCCGCTGTGGCGCGCCCACGCCCACAACGACTACGAGCATCCCCGCCCGCTCCTCGACGCCCTCGACCACCGCTTCGGCAGCGTCGAGGCCGACATCTTCCTCGTCGACGGTGAACTCCTCATCGCCCATTCGGCGGACCAGCTCGACCCCACCCGCACCCTGGAGTCGCTCTACCTCGCCCCGCTCGCCGCCCGCGTGAAAGCCAACCGCGGATCGGTGTACCGGGGTTACCGGCAGCCCCTTCAGCTGCTCATCGACATCAAGACCGAGGGGTCCTCGACGTATCTCGAACTCGACCGGCAACTGGCGCGTCACAAAAGTCTGTTCACCACCTACGCGCACGGCCGCGTCCACCCCGGAGCCGTGACCGCCGTCATCTCCGGTGACCGCGCGGCCCGTACGCCCATGGAGGCCCAGACCGTGCGCCGGGCCTTCTATGACGGCCGGCTTGTCGACCTCGGCACCTCCGAGTCCTCGTTCGCCTCGCTGATCAGCGACAACTGGACGCTCAACTTCACCTGGCTCGGCGTCGGGGCCTTCCCCGAGGCGGAACGGCAGAAGCTGCGGAGCATCGTCGGCGCGGCCCACGCGCGCGGACAACAGGTGCGGTTCTGGGCCACGCCCGATCTCGCGGGCCCCGCCCGGGACGCGCTGTGGGCCGAACTCCTCGCCGCCGGCGTCGACCACCTCAACACGGACGACCTGGCGGGCCTGGAGGCATTCCTCGACGCCCACCGGACGGCGTAGCGGCCCTCGCCTGACACCACTCGTTCGGCGGACAGGTCAGCCGCACGGACGAACCCTCCGTTAGGCCACACTTGCGGCCGAACGCCGTGAAAACGGACCTGTCGGAGGAGGTTGACGGTGGCCATTTCGATTTCCGCGGTGCTGTTGCTGCTGGTCCTGGCGGTGATCTTCATGCGCAACGGCGGACTGAAGGTCTCGCACGGGCTGGTCTGCCTGCTGCTCGGGTTCCTCCTGGCCGGCACCGGCATCGCCCCCACCATCCACAGTGGCCTCACGGCGACGGCCGACATCGTCGGCAGTCTTCGACCGTGAGGCCACCGCGGGTTCACCCATGACCTGGGCTCCTACTTGGTGAAGACCCCGATGCCGTTCGCCACGGGGCGCTCGTACCCGTCGGACGGGTGGTTGCGGACCGACACCTTGGTCGAGCCCGCGGGACGGGCCACCAGGGTCGACGAGCCGCCGCCGTCCAGGCTGAAGCCCTCGGTCGCGCCGAGACTCTTCAGGGCGCCTGCGACCTCGGCGATCGTCAGCCCCTTGCGGTACGCGGTGGCACCGTCCAGCGCGAACAGGTACACCCGCTTCCCGCCGTTGCCGATGCCCACGGCCGTACGCACCGCCGAGACCGACGTGTCCAGGCCGGACAGCGGCTTGGCGGCGGACAGGATCGGGTAGCCGCCCACGGCGAAGCTGTAAGCGGACCTCGACGCGGCCGTCAGCCCGTAGCGCACCGCCACCGCCTGACCCTTGACGAGCTTCTTCAGGCGCGCCGCGCCCGCCTCCCGCCCGACGAGGACCGTGGTGCCGGCCGTGATGGTGCCGCTGCCGGGTGCGGTCGACGTCGACACCACCCGGCCCTTCTTCACGGTCACCTCGTAGGTGCTGGTGCTGCACGCCGCGGCCCGTTCGGTGTCCGTGCCGCAGGTGGCCCGCTTGCGCGAGACGCTGCCCCAGTCCGAGGTGTACGCGCCGATGGAGTTCTCGGCCAGCGCGTACTGGTTGACGCCGCCCAACGGCAGCCGCCGCCCGAGGATGCTGACCGTTCCGTTGAGGGACAGGCTGTCCAACCGGGCCTTGCCGTCGGTGCCCACACCGACCACGGCCCTGGTGTTCGTGCCCGGCGGCAGCGCCGGCCCGAACCGCTGCCCGTTCGGGACCGCGCCCTTGAGCGCCTTCCCGTTCGCGACCGCCGGCCCCACGCTCGCCCCGGTCGCCGCGACGCCCGGGTGCTGCGTCTCACTGATGTTGAAGAAGTCGCCGTTGATGCCGGCGACGGCCTTCTGACTGTTCGCCAGTGAGGAGATCGCCGAGCGGGACGCGACCGCCCCCGGGTACAACAGCCCGAGACGCACGTGGGTGTTGGCGAGATCGACGCTGAGCACATGCACATGCGTCGTCCCGGCGGCCGCCGACAGGTCGTACTGCCGGTACGCCACGCCCGCCGCCACGGTGGTCCAGGTCGCGGCGTCGGCCGGAGCCGCCCCCGCGAGCGCCGCCCCGGCCATCGTGCCGAGCGCGACGAGCAGTGTCACCGGCTTTCTGCGCACCCCGAACCGCTTCTGATGTCGTGTCACAGACCCCCCTGGGTAGTTTGGGCCGCAACTTTCTCATGACCTGCGGGAACTCCCGCCAGGGGGGTGGGCGGGAAGACCACGAGAACGAGTGAGGAAACGCACGATTCCGGGTGCTTGCACCGCCGTTCGGCAGCGCCTGCCGGCCCCTTGTGCTACTCGGTCGCCCGAGCGGCCGTACGCGGGGCGGCGTAGCAGCGCACGGACACCGTCCGGGTCGGACCCCACCGCTGGTCGGCGGTGCCGAGGAGCCGCCAACCGAGGCGCTCGTAGAAGGACACCGCGGGGTCGGCGGCCACCACGTCCAGGACCGGGTGCAGATCCCGGGCGCGTGCCGCCCCGGCCGCCCGTGCCAGGAGGGCCGCGCCGACGCCGTGGCCGCGGGCCTCGGGGGAGACGTACAGCCGGCTGATCACCGCGGGCGCCGCCGGGCCGTCCCGCAGGCTCGCCGCCGCGTCCTCCTTCCCGGCACCGCACAGACCGACATGCCCGACGATCCGCCCGTCCAGCTCGGCCACCCACGCCGCGAGCAGGGCGGCCGGAGTCAGCCAGGCGGCGGGCCGGTCGGGCAGGTCGACCGGGTAGCCGCTGTGCGTGTGCACCAGCGCGAGCACGGCGACACAGCCGTCCAGGTCGGCCGGGAGCCGGGGGCGGACCCGGGGACGGACCGGGACGCGAGGGGCCCCCGCGGGGTCAGTCGTCATCGCCGCGCACCTGGCCGTCGTACCCGGCGAACGGGGTGAAGTGGGCCGGGGCGTGATCGATCGGCAGGTCCGGGCGCCAGACGGTGAGGGACTGGGCGCTGCACACGAACAAGGACGGCGGCAGCCGGTCCAGCGGGTACCAGCGCCAGTCGCCGACGCTCTCGCCGGGCTGGTCGGCCGGCTCGCCCTCCCAGTCGGTGACGACGGCGCCGACGGTCATCCGCACGACACCCTCCACCCGGTCGAGCAGGGTGCCCAGCAGGCGCACCTTCGACGGGTCCGCCCGCAGCCCGGTCTCCTCGCGCAACTCCCGTACCACCGTCTCCTGGAGCGACTCCCCGGGTTCCACCGTGCCTCCGGGCAGCTCCCAGGTGCCCCGGCGGTGACGGCCCAGGAGCAGCCCCCGGCGGGGCCCGTACAGGATGGCGCCGACGCCGATCGCCGCGTGCGCGACGGGCGGGCGGCCGGAGCGGGCGCGGGCCGAGACGCGCACGGGGCGCCGGGCCCGGAGGACCCGGTAGGCGGCGGGGTTGGCGGGGTCCGGCGATGTCACCGGCACCACGTCCTCCAGACGCAGCCCGTGCTCGGCGAGCAGGTGCTGCCACCGCTCGGTGGTGGGCACCCACATCCGCACCGTCGTCTCGCCGCCGCCCGCGAACCGCAGGGTCTCCGGCCGCGCCACCAGCTCCGAAGTGGGGCCGTCGCCGTCGGAGTTGGTGTCCAGCACGGAGAAACAGAGCGTCCCGCCGGGGGCGAGCGCGGTCGCCAGGGCGGGGAACAGCCGCCGGGGGTCGATGAACGGTACGGCGTTGACGGAGTAGATCACGTCGTACGGCCGTGCGGTGCGCAGGTGCTCGACGGCGTCGGCATGGAGCAGGCGCAGGCCGGGCAGTGAGCCGTACCGGTCCCGGGCCCGCTCGATCTGGCCCGGCGCGCGATCGACCGCGTCGACGGTGGCCCCGTGCGCGCGGACGAGCCGGGCGGCGTGCCGGGCCGGACCGCAGCCGAGGTCCAGGACGCGCCGGCCCGCCAGTTCCCCGAGGAAGGCCTCGTCCGGCCCGGCGCCCGGGAACCCCCAGTCGATCCGCTCCGCCTCGGCCAGGACCGTGCCGCGCCGCAGGTGGTGCGTCGCGTAGGCCTGCCAGGCCTCGGCGTTGACGGACTCCGGGCCGTCGAGGGCGACGGGACGGGGCATGGGCGGTCCTCCACGGGTGGGGCGGTCGGCGCGCATCGGGCCAGACGATTCTTACCGGACGCGGCACCGCGCAACCGGCGGGCCTGTGTTGAGACGTCGGCCGGCCGCGGGCCCACGGGGACTGCGGTTGCTAGTGCACCGGGTGCTTGCTCAGGATGGACACCCGGTTGAAGGCGTTGATGGTGACCGCCACCCAGATCACCGCCGCTGTCTGGTCCTCGGTGAGAACCTCCACGGCGTCGGCGTACGCGGCCTCCTGCGCGGCGGCGTCGGACAGCACGGTGGTCGCCTCGGCCAGCGCCAGGGCGGCACGCTCCAGGGGGCTGAAGAGGTCGGTGTCCCGCCACGCCGCGAGGACACCCAGCCGCCGGGTGTCCTCACCGGCGCGCACGGCGGCCCTGGTGTGCAGGTCGAGGCAGAACGCGCAGCCGTTGAGCTGCGAGACGCGCAGGTTGATCAGTTCCACGACGGTGCGCTCCAGGCCGGCGTCGGCGGCGGTCGCCCGCACGGCCTCGGACGTCTGGACCAGCGCGTGGTAGGCCTTGGGGCTCTGCTTGTCTATGAAGATCCGTCGAGTCATAGTTGAATATCAAACCATTCATGGGTCGGGACCGCGGGTACGGGAAGTGCCCGCGGTGAGCAGGGCCGAGGCACCCACCCCGCGAGACGTCCCGCCGGGCGGCCCCCGGCGATGACCGTACGACGGACGCCGCCGCAACGTACGCGCAGCCTCGTCGGCTCGCGGTGACGCGCCCGGCGCGGGGCGCATGCCATGAGCCGCGCAGGGCCGGGTCCCGATCGACGCGAGGGGACAACCCGCCGTTCCGGACTCCGGGCTTCGTGCTCACCCACCGTCCACGGCCCACCCTGGTCAAGGAGGGCGGCACCACCTTCACGTTCGTCACCGACGGCATCCACGGCGCCCTCGCCCGGGCGAAGGCCGCCGCGGGGGAGCGGAACGTCGACATCGCGGGCGGGCGAGCACCGTAGGCAGTACCTGGGGGATGGCAACTTCCTACCCGCCGGCGGGGGCGAGCCCGAAGACGCGGGTCATGCAGGTGTCGAGGAGGGCTCCGAACTGCTGGGTGGAGGTCATCGCCGGGGTGGGGAGCACGCCCGCGTCGTCGATGGTCGCGATGTAGTCGATGTCGGCCCACCCGCCGCGGTAGAGGACGACGAGCAGTTCGGCCTCGTGCGGGCCGCGGACATGGATGCCGACCGAGTCGGGATCCGTGACCTCGGCCCGGTCGGTCTCGAGCCGCTGTGGCCAGGGAGCTGCCGCGTCGCGCCAGGTCACGGGACCGACCGTCAGTCCTTCGGCCCGCCAGGCGGTCCGGCGGTCCGTGACGGCGGCAACGGCTTCGTCGAGATCCATGATCCGCTCCATGCGGCGATCATCGCCCATCCGGTTCCCGTGCGTCGGCTGTCGGCGGCCGGCGGACACCGTCGCGGGGGCGTCGGCCTTCGGCGGGGATCGGGGGAGCGGGCGTCGCGGCCAGCGCGGCCAGTTCCTCCGCGGTGCGCGGGCCGGTCGAGGGATCCGTCAGCAGACCGTGGACGCGCAGGAGTTGGGCGGCGGCGACGCCCCAGGGCAGCCGCAGGCCCGCCTGTTGGAGGAGGTCCGTGCGGGCGAGTGTCGTGGCGGCGGGGCCGGTGCGCGCGCCGGACGGGGTGAGCAGGGTCGCGTCGTCGGCCCAGCGCAGGGCCAGGTCGACGTCGTGGGTGGCCATGACCACGGTCGTGCCGGACTCGCGCAGTCGGCCGAGAATCGCGAGCAGCCGTTCCTGGCCGTCGGGGTCGAGTCCGGCGGTCGGTTCGTCGAGGATCAGCACCCGGGGCCGCATCGCGACGGCGCCGGCGATCGCGGTGCGCTTGCGCTGGCCGTAGGAGAGCAGATGGGTGGGCCGGTCGGCCAGGGCGGTGATGTCCAGGGCCGCGAGCGCCTCCTCGATCCGGGCCCTCACCTCGGTGTCGGGCAGGCCGAGGTTCAGCGGGCCGAACGACACGTCCTGGGCGACGGACGCGGCGAACAGCTGGTCGTCCGGGTCCTGGACCACCAGCTGCACGGTCGTACGCAGCCGGGTCAGCCCCTTGCGGTCGTACGTCACCGGGCGCCCCTCGACCCGCAACTCGCCCTTGCCCGGCCGCAGTCCACCGCTCAGCAGCCGCATCAGCGTGGTCTTGCCGCTGCCGTTGCGGCCCAGCAGGGCGAGCGCGCGCCCCGCGTGGACCTCGAAGTCCAGGCCGCTGAGCACGGCCGGGCCGTCCTCGTAGGCGAAGGAGGCACCCCGCAGGGCGACCAGTGCGGGCTCGCTCATGACAGCGGCCTTTCCAGTACGGATTGCAGTACGAAGGTGAGGGCGACCAGGGCCGCGAAGAGCGCGGCGCTGGCGGCCGTGAAGCGGACGGAGACGCGGGCCTCGGGCACCAGGACGCGCAGGGTGCCGTCGTAGCCGCGTCCGGCCAGCCCGTCCTGGAGGCGAGCCGCCCGGTCGAAGGCACGGACGAACGCGGTGGCGCCGAGCCCGGCCAGCGAACGCCACTCCGCGGCCCGGGTGCTGTGCCCGAGCCGGGCCGCCTGCGCTTCTCGGATCCGGCGCACGGAGTCGAGCAGCAGGAAGCTCATGCGGTACGTCACCAGCGCGACGTCCACGACGGGCGCGGGCACTCCGGCCCTGACCAGGCGGGGCAGCAGGTCGGACATCGGGGTGGTGAACGCGAGGAGGAGGACCCCGAGGGAGGCCGCCGAGGTACGCAGCAGCAGCTCCCCGGCGCGCACCGGACCGCCGTCGGCCAGGGCCACGAACCGGTCCGGGCCGCCGACCTGCACGAGCAGGGTGAGCGCACCGGTCACGCAGAAGCCCAGCGGTACCCGGTAGGCGCGCCACAGCCGCCGGCCCGGCACCCCCGCGGGTCCCAGCAGGATGACGAGCGCCGTCACCAGGACCAGGGCGGCGCCGGGCCAGGGCGGCAGGGAGATGGCGAGCACGGTGAGGCCCAGTCCCAGCACGGCCTTGTCCACGGGATGGCGGTGGCGCCAGCGACTGCTGTGCGCCGCCGCGTCGATCGGCAGCACGCGGGCTCAGGTCCGTTCGGGAGCGGACGCTTCGGAGGCGCTCTCGGAGGGATGGGATCTCGCGGTGTTCCCTGTGTTCCCTGTGTTCCCGGCGTTCCCGGCGTTCCCGGTCTTCTCGTCGCTCTCGGTGCTCTGCGAGGTCCTCGCTGTCGTCGAGGTCTTCGCCGCTGCCGAGGTCGTCGAGGTCGTCGAGGTCGTGGTGTCCCGCTGGGCCAGGGCCCGGAGTTCGCCCTGGCGCCGTCCCCGGTGCAGACCGAAGTAGTAGGCGAGGACCCCCGCACCGAGGGCCGCCTGAAGGGCGAACAGTGCCGACTCGATCTCGCCGGACGGCGGCTCGTACAGGGGCGAGAACCAGGGTTCGTAGTCCGGCCGGATCTCGGTGATCGCCGTCTCCGCCTCCGAGTCGGCGCCCGTGAACGGCTCCTCCTTGTGGTCGCCGAGCCCGAGGGCCAGCGGCAGGACGGCCAGCGCGGCCACCACGAACAGCAGCAGGGCGTTGATCTTCGCGTTACGGCTCACCGGGCCACCGCCTCGGTCCCGGCCTCGGTCCCGGCCTCGGTCCCGGCCTCGGTCCCCGCGTCGGCGCCGGCCTTGGTCCGGCCGCCGGTCACGAGCACGCCCAGCCTGGTCAGTTCACCCTTGCTGGACTGGGTCAGCAGTCGCATCACGAACACCGTGAGGAGCCCCTCGCTGACCGCGAGCGGGATCTGGGTGACGGCGAAGATGGAGCCGAACTTGCCGAGCGCGCCCAGGAATCCGCTGCTCGGGTCCGGGAAGGCGAGCGCCAGCTGCACGCTGGTGACGCAGTAGGTGGACAGGTCGGCCACGAACGCGCCGAAGAACACCGTGACCATCAGCGGCACCTCGAACCGCCGCAGCAGCCGGTAGACCGCGTAACCCGCCCAGGGCCCGACGACGGCCATCGAGAAGACGTTGGCGCCGAGCGTCGTCAGGCCGCCGTGGGCGAGCAACAGGGCCTGGAAGAGCAGGGTGATGGTGCCCAGCACCGCCATGATCGGCGGCCGGAACAGGATGGCGCCGAGCCCCGTGCCGGTGGGGTGTGAGCAACTCCCGGTCACCGAAGGCAGTTTCAGCGCGGACAGTACGAACGTGAAGGCTCCGGAGGCGCCGAGGAGCAGGGTGCTCTCGGGGTGCTCCTTGACCTCACGGGTGAGTGACCGTACTCCGTGGACGACGAATGGCGCGGATGCGACGCCCCAGGCGATCGCATGCGCCGGAGGCAGAAAACCCTCGGCTATGTGCATGGCTGAGCAGACCCTCTCCAGCACCTCGTGGATGGTTGACGTGCCTTGGCCGGTCTCCTGGCTCACGGGTACCACCGCCCGTGCTCCGCCTTCCCGGGTCTCAAGGACCCAGTGGCTGCCCGCGAGGGCCGGAGCCGGACTTCCCGATCACAGTGGCGAGGGCCGCACCGGCATCACACCGGATTTCCCGTTCACCAAGGCGTGGTGACAGTAGTGCCCGCACAGAGGCGCTGACAAGCGGCGATGTGGGGCGCGAAGACGGCGGACGACGGCTCACCCCGGCGCACGGACGCCGTCCGCGGGCCCGACGAAATGCCGCGTCCGCACGGTCGGCGTAGGGTCCGCCGTAGGGGTGACGGCCCTCGGCGCCCGGGGGTCTGCGCGTCGTTCAGCGAGCGCCCCCTGTGCTGCGGGGAAGGTGAGAGTGTGCCGGATGCTGCCGCTGCCGGGTCGGGTGGGGGCCGTGATCCGGAGTCGCTGGACACGGTCCTGGCCGAGGCCGCGCGGGAGACCGGCGCCTCCGTGACCGCCGTGTACCTGCCGGCGGCCGACGAGACGGTGCTGTGGCTCGCCGTACTGGGCGGGCTCCCCTGGGAGATCTCCATGCCCTGGGCGCGAGTGGCGCTGACGGCCGCGTCCCCGGTGTCCGACGCCGTGCGGGAACGACGCCTGGTGTGGATCGGCGGCGCGGAGGAGATGGCGCGCCGCTATCCGCGTCTGTCGCTCGTCGTGCCGTACCGCTTCTCGCTGGCCGCCGCCCCGATCACCACCGGGGAGGAGGTCTGGGGCGGGTTGGTGCTCCAGTGGCCCGCCTCGCACCCGGCACAGCTGAGCGTGCGCGAACGGGAGGCCATGACCGGCCTCTGCCTCCGGGTGGGTCAGTTCCTGCGGCGGGCCGCCGCCGACGGACACCCCGTGCGGGTCGGCGGGGTGCCACGGGTGCTGCCGCCGCTCCGGGCCCGGCCGGTCGCAGCGGCCCAGGCGCAGTCCGCCGTCGACTTCGCCGAGCGCTTCCCCGGCGGCTGCTGCTCGCTGGACGTGGACGGCCGCATCACCTTCGCCACCACCACGGCCGCCCGGCTGCTCGGCTCCGCCGTCCCCGACCTGCTCGGCACCAAGCCGTGGGAGGCGCTGCCCTGGCTCGACGACCCGATCGCCGAGGACAGCTACCGGGCGGCCCTGATCAGCCGCGAACCGACCTCCTTCACCGCCCTGCGGCCGCCGGACCGGTGGCTGTCCTTCCGGCTGCACCCGGACGCCTCCGGCATCAGCGTGTACATCGCCCCCACCCACTCGGCGCACGCCCACGCTCCGCTCAGCGGCCCGCCGCGACCGCATCCGGCGGCTGCCGCCACGCCCGGCCGGGCCGCCACCCTCTACCACCTGATGCACCTGGCGGCCACGCTCACCGAGGCCGTCGGGGTCCGGGACGTGGTCGACCAGGTCGCCGAACAGCTCCCGTCCGCCTTCGGGGCCAGGGCCCTCGCGCTGATGACGGCGGAGGACGGACGCCTGCGGATCATCGGCTACCGCGGCTACTCCGCCGACCTCATGCAGCGTTTCGACGCCGCCCCGCTCACCTCCGACACCCCCGCCGTGCGCACCCTGACCACCGGCGTTCCGGGCTTCTTCGCCACCTTCGCCGAGCTCAGGCGTGCGTATCCCCCCGCGGTCCTCCAGGACGGCATGGCCGCCTGGGCCTTCCTGCCGCTGATCACCTCCGGACGTCCCGTCGGCTCCCTGGTGCTCGCCTACGACCGGCCCCACCCCTTCCTTCCGGAGGAGCGGGCCGTCCTCACCTCCACCGCCGGGCTGATCGCGCAGGCGCTGGACCGGGCTCGTCTCTACGACACCCAGCACCGGCTCGTCCACAACCTCCAGGCCGTTCTGCTGCCCCACACCCTGCCCCGGGTCCCCGGTCTGGACGTGGCCGCCCGCTACCTCCCCGCCACTCGCGGCATGGACATCGGCGGCGACTTCTACGACCTCATCCGCCTCGACACCACCACGGCCGCCGCCACCATCGGTGACGTCCAGGGGCACAACGTCAACGCGGCGGCGCTCATGGGACAGGTCCGCACCGCCGTCCACGCCAATGCCGGCGCGGCCCCCGACGAGGTCCTCGCCCGCACCAACCGCCTGCTCACCGACCTCGACCCCGGCCTGTTCACCAGCTGCCTCTACGTCCACCTCGACCTGACCACGCACGTCGCGTGCCTGGCCAGCGCCGGCCACCCGCCCCCGCTGCTGCGCCACCCCGGCGGCCGCACCGAAGTCCTCCAGGTGCCGCCCGGGCTCCTGCTGGGCATCGAGCCGGACGCCCCGTACGAGTCCATCGAGGTCCCGCTGCCTCCCGGTTCGGTGCTGGCCCTCTATACCGACGGCATGGTCGAAGCCCCGGGCATCGACATCGACGACGCCGTGGACGCCCTCGCCCGCGAACTCGGCCGCACCGGGCCCGGCACCATGAACGCCCTCGCGGACGCCCTCGTCCGGCACGCCCGCCGCTCGACCCCGCGCAGCGACGACATCGCTCTCCTTCTCATCCAACCCATCTGACATGTATTTCTATGATTTTCACCTTTCGGTGTGCGCTAGGATCCTTTACCAAGCGCTTACACTCCGCTGGGCGCCGATCCGCCCGGCCGTGGAGCAACGGGCCGGCGGTCGCCGCCGACGTGATGGGGGGCGTGGCATGGGCCGAGTCGTCCACGTACGCGTCGACAACGCCGCTCGCGACGGCGTTCCCGATACCGGCGGTACCGTCCTGAGCCACCACCCCGTGCGCTGACGCTTCCTCGCCCCGCGCGGTGGAGACAGGCAGACCCACGGTCGGTACCGCCTCACCCGCGACGCAGCCCGCCGCTCACGGCGGCAACCCACGCCCTTCTCCGGCTCCCTGACGCAGCGACGAGCCACTTCGGGACACCCGCACGCCCGTACGGCACAGACGCCACCACCGACTTCGACCGACGGAGGTCAGACGCCCGTGCACGACACCACCGCCCTGCTCATCGAACTCGGGGCGATCATCCTCGTCCTGGGCCTGCTGGGACGCCTCGCCGGACGCGTGGGCTTCTCACCCATACCCCTCTACCTGCTGGCCGGGCTCGCCTTCGGCCACGGCGGCATCCTGCCCCTGGAGGCCAGCGAGGAGTTCGTCGCCACCGGCGCGGAGATCGGCGTCATCCTCCTGCTGCTCCTGCTCGGTCTGGAGTACAGCGCCTCCGAACTCGTCACCAGCCTGAAGACCCAATACCCTTCCGGCGCGGTCGACTTCGCGCTCAACGCCGCCCCCGGCGCCGCGACGGCCCTGCTGCTCGGCTGGGGCCCGGTCGCGGCCGTCGCCCTCGCCGGAGTCACCTGGATCTCCTCCTCCGGCGTCATCGCCAAGGTCCTCGGCGACCTGCGCCGGCTCGGCAACCGCGAGACTCCGGTCGTCCTCGGCATCCTGGTCCTGGAAGACCTCTCCATGGCGCTCTACCTGCCCATCCTCACCGCCCTGCTCGCCGGGGTGAGCCTCGCGGGCGGAGCCGTCACCCTCCTGATCGCCCTGGGGACCGTCGGAGCCGTCCTGTACGTGGCGCTGCGCCACGGCCGTCTCATCAGCCGCGCCGTCTCCTCCGACAACGCCGAGATGCTCCTGCTGGTCGTCCTCGGCCTCACCCTTCTCGTCGCGGGCATCGCCCAGCAGCTCCAGGTCTCGGCGGCCGTGGGCGCCTTCCTCGTCGGCATCGCGCTGTCCGGCGAGGTCGCCGAGGGCGCCAGCAGCCTCCTCACCCCGCTGCGGGACCTGTTCGCCGCGGTGTTCTTCGTCTTCTTCGGCCTGCACACCGACCCCGCGGACATCCCGCCCGTCCTCCTCCCCGCCCTGGCGCTGGCCACCGTCACCGCCCTGACGAAGATCGCCACCGGCTACTGGGCGGCCGGGCGGGCCGGGATCTCCGCCAAGGGCCGGTGGCGGGCGGGCGGCACCCTGGTGGCGCGCGGCGAGTTCTCCATCGTCATCGCCGGACTCGCCGTCGGTGTCGAACCGCGCATCGGCCCGCTGGCCACCGCGTACGTACTGATCCTGGTCGTCCTCGGGCCGCTCGCCGCCCGTTGGACCGAACCCCTCGCCCGCCGCCTCGTCCGGGGGCGCCCGCGGAGCGCGCCGCCCGGCCCGGCCACGCCGACGGAGTCCGCCGAAGCCGTCCACGCGAGCCGCTGAGTCCGGTGGGCGGATACCACGCCGGGCGCCACGCCGGGCGCTGCCCCGGAGTACTCCACCTCGCCGCACCGCTCGGTGGGAACATGTGTCCGATGTTCGACAGTGCTCGATCCGAACGGGGAGACCATGACAGGCCCGCACTCGTCCGAGCCGTTCCTCGACGGATTCGACCGGATCCTGGCGGACGCCGCGCTCACGGGCCGTCGGCTGACCCGGGACGAGATCGAGTCCCGCCGGGCGCTCGGCGCGGTCTCGTCCGCGCGCACCTCGCGGCGGGCCGGGAGGGCCGTCCGCGAGGCGCCGATCCCGACAGCGTCCTCGCCGTCGTCGAACAGGCGGTGGACGCCTTCGCCGACGGCTACGAGCGCGCGCAGCGGCTGGTGGTCCGCAAAGAGGAGGCGGCCCGCCGCGAGTTCATCGACGACCTGCTCCACGGGCGGGGGCCCGCGGGCCAACTCGCCGCGCGCTCCGAACGGTTCGGGCTACGGCTGTCCCGCGCCCACGCGGTCGCGGTGGCCGAGGGCCCGGACACGTACGACGAGACCGACCCCGTTCCCCGGCAGGTGGCGGACGAGCTGTTCGGCCGCTTCGAGAACCGCCGCATCCTGTTCACCACCAAGGACGGCCGGATGGTGTGCATCGCCCCCGCCGACCAGGACGAGGTCCTCACCCACTTCGCCCGGCACGCCCGCGCCACCACGGGCCGGGCCCAGGTCGCCATCGGGCGGTCCAGGCCGGGCCCGGTCGGCATCGGGCACAGCTACGAAGAGGCCCTCAACACCCTGGACGTGGCCCAGCGCATGGGCCTCGACGAGCCGCTGCTGCGCGCCTCCGACCTGCTGGTCTTCCCCGTCCTGGCCCGGGACCGGCAGGCGCTGGTGGACCTGGTGCAGGGCGCTCTGGGGCCGCTGGAACGGGCGCGCGGCGGGGCGCAGCCCCTGCTCGACACCCTGATCGCGTACTTCGACACCGGCTGTGTGGCCGCCGCCACGGCCCGGCGGCTCTCGCTCAGCGTGCGCGCCCTCACCTACCGCCTGGCCCGCATCCACGCCCTGACCGGCACCGACCCCGCCGACCCCGCCCACCGCTACACCTTGCAGACCGCGGTCATCGGCGCCCGACTGCTCGACTGGCCGACCAGGCCCCTGACGTCGGCCGAGACCTCCTTCTAGAGGGGCGGCGTCCGCTGGAGGGGCGGCGCCCGCGCCTCACTCCCGGCGCAACTCCCGGCCTCACTCCCGCGCGAGGATCGCCGCGGCCGCCTCCACACCCTCCCTCGTGCCGATGAGGATCAGCGTGTCCCCGCCGGTCAGCCGGAAGTCCGGCTTCGGTGAGGGGATGGCCTCGGCGCGGCGCAGCACCGCCACGATCGACACCCCGGTCTCGGTGCGCATCCGGGTCTCGCCGAGCAGCCGCCCGTTCCAGTGCGACGTCCCCGGCAGCTCGACGCGCTCCGCCACCAGGCCCAGCTCGGTGGTGGACAGCAGGCTGGGGCTGTGGTGGTCCGGCAGCATCGCGTCGACGAGCGCCGCCGCCTCGCCCGAGGTCAGCCGCACCGACAGGGCACAGGCGTCCGGATCGTCCTCGTGGTAGGAGCTCAGGGTGCGAGCCCCGTCGCGGTGCGCGACCACCGAGAGGCGGCGTTGCTCGCGTGTGGTCAGGTCGTAGCGGACACCGATCCCCGGCAACGGCGTACTGCTCAGGCGTGGAGCACCCACGGCCGCCCCCTGTCTGGTTGGAGCGTTCCTTCGAACACCTGTCGATGCCACCCTAGCCAGCACGGGAACGGGGCGACGGGAGTGTGCTCGGCGACCGGGTGGGAGAATACGCGTCGAGGTCCACGCTGCCGTGGCGGCCGGCGTTCCGGGGGCATGGGGGCCGGAAGGAAGCGTGCAGCATGATCGAGTGGGTGTCCCTCAGGACCGGCGCCCGGCCCGTGCCCCAGCCCGTCGCCACCCCGGTGGTGTGGGCCACGGCCTTCGGCGGCGCGCTGGTCCTGGTGGCCGTGCACAACATGCTGGTGGGCTCGGACCGGCCCGGATTCGCCCTGGCCGCGCTGTCCCTGCTGGCGGCCCTGCTGGGGCTCTGCGCCCGCTTCACCGCGGCCCCGGGTACCGCCGTGCTGTGCTGGCTGACCCTCAACGGTTTCGCCATCCCGCCCGTAGGCACGCTCACCTGGGCCGGCCACCGGGACACCTTCTGGCTCACCTGCCTGTGCGCCGCGACTCTCGTCGGCACCGTGCTCGCCCGGATCATCCAGGCCCGCGCCGCCTACCGCCGGATCGCGGCAGAGCCGGCCGCCCCGTCGACCGACTGATCCGGGGCCGGACGGCGTGATCCGGAACAGACGTGATCCGGAACATACGTGTTCTGGGACATATGATCTCATCGCGCATTTTGGGTAGCTTGGGGTGCTTGCCCATGCTTGCCCCCGTGTTCGACGCTGCCCCGTGTGCGGCGTCGCGCAGCGGGGCGGATCACCCGTCGATCGTCCGTCCTGGAGACCCATGCGCCCCCGAACAGCCTCCGTGCCGCCCCTCGCCCTGGCGGGCGGTGCGCTGACCGTCGGCGTCGGCGCGCTGTACCTGACCGGGCTGCTGCTCACGGGCGGCGAGATCGAGCCGGGCACGACGGTGCGGGGCGTGGACATCGGCGGCCTCAGCCGTGCGGAGGCCGTCCGCAAACTGGACGAGCACCTGACGGCGGCCGGCTCGCGGGAGCTGGCCGTGCGGGTCGGGGACCGCAGCGGGACCGTCGACCCGCGGCAGGCCGGACTCACCTTCGACGCCGAGGACACGGTCGACCGGGTGGCCCGCGTCGGCTCCGATCCGGTCGCTCTGGTCGGCGGGCTCTTCGGCTCGGGGGGCGACGAGGAGCCGGTCGTACACCTCGACGAGAACAAGGCCCGCACCGCTCTGGGGAAGCTGGCGAAGACCCTCGACCAGAAGGTCCGCGAGGGCACGGTCGGTTTCGCCGAAGGCCGGGTCGAGCAGGTCGCCCCGCACCCCGGCTACGCCCTGGACGTGGACGCCGCCGTCGGCACCCTGCGGACCTCCTTCCTGCGCGGCGAGGCGGGCGCGGTCACGGCCCTGCCCGCCCGCGAGACACGGCCGAAGGTCACGGCGGACGAGGTGCGGCGCGCGGTGCGCGAGTTCGCGCAGCCGGCCATGTCGGCGCCCGTCACCCTCACCACGGGCGGCAAGCGGTTCACCATCGGGCAGAAGGTGCTGGGCGAGCATCTGACGATGCGGCCCGACAGCGCCGGCCGGCTGGTACCGAAGCTGGACGACAAGGGGCTGCGCGCGGCCCCCTCGGTGGCCCGCCCGCTGGCCGGCATCACCACCACCGCCGCGAACGCCGGCCTGCGGCTGGACGGCGACCGGGTCGTGGTGGCCGACGACGCCCGGACCGGCGTCCGGATCACCGACAAGGCACTGGGCAAGGCCGTGCTGCCGCTGCTCACCCGGTCCGGCGGAGCGGCCCGCACCGGGGAAGTGGTCGCACTGCGGACGCAGCCGCAGGTGACCCGGGACAGCGCCGCACGGCTGGGGCTGACGGAGAAGATGTCCTCCTTCACCGTCCACTTCGAACCGGCCGCGTACCGCACGAAGAACATCGGCCGGGCCGCGCAGCTCATCAACGGCTCCCTCGTCATGCCGGGCAAGACCTGGAGTTTCAACCGGACCGTGGGGCAGCGCACCGAGGCCAACGGCTTCGGCGAGGGCATCATGATCCTCGACGGCGAGTTCACCAAGGCGCCCGGCGGTGGTGTCTCGACCATGGCCACGACCATGTTCAACGCGATGTTCTTCGCCGGTGTCAAGCCCGTGGAGTACGGCGCCCACTCCTTCTACATCGAGCGCTATCCGCAGGGCCGCGAGGCGACGGTCGCCTGGGGCAGCCTCGATCTGAAGTTCGCCAACGACTCCGGTCACGCCCTCTACATCCAGGCCGAGGCCACCGACACCTCGGTGACCGTCACCTTCCTCGGCACCAGGAAGTACGACGAGATCAAGTCGGTCACCGGGCCCCGCACCCAGGTGCGGCAGCCGGAGCGGAAGGTGAGCACGGACAAGAAGTGCGTGCCGCAGACCCCGCTCGAGGGCTTCGACGTCACCGTCGACCGGGTCTTCTACAACGACGGCAGGGAAGTGCGGCGGGAGCCGTTCCGCACCCACTACACCCCCCGGGACGAGATCACCTGCGAAGCCCCCGCCGAGGACCCGCAGTAGGTCCGGCGGCCGGGCGTGCGCTCAGCGGGTGGCGCCGGAGTTCCTCGTCCGGCTCGGCGGCAGCTGCGCGGCGTCCGGCCGCCGGCGTACCCAGTCGAGCAGCAGCACCGACCACAGCGCCGCGAACGCGCACCAGGTCGAGACGAACTCCAGCCGCCACAGCGTGAAGCAGGCCGCCGCGCCCACGCCGACCACCACCCCCAGGACCAGCAGCCGCCGGTCGCCGGACAGCAGCAGGGAGCCGACGGTGGCCAGGAGATAGCCCGCGACGAGCACGGCCGGGTGCGAGAGGTGGACCGAGTACCCGACCGTGTGGCCGCGGATCTCGGCCGTCACCGGCCCGGTGGCGACAGCGGCCGCGAGCCCCGCGGCGGTCGCGACGCCGAGCGCGAGGAGGAAGTCCAGCCTGCGCCGGGCGGCCGGCGGGGCGGCGCACCGCACGGCCGCGGGCACCCACACCGCCAGCAGCGGCAGCGCGATCACGGCCCAGACGACGGTGGCGGGCCCGCTGCCCCCGCCCGAGTCCCAGACCACCGCCTCCACGATCTGATGAGCCCCGAGCAGCAGCGGCAGCGCGGCAAGGGGAAGATCCCGGCGGTCGCGGACCCGCGTCACGCAGGCCGCCCCGACGGCCGCCACACCGGCGCCCGCCATCAGATCGGCCGTCGCACTCCAACACATCACGTCACCATGGGCTCGGCCGTCGTCCGCATCCGCCTCCTCGTGCGGTGCGGGCCAGGTTACGTCTCGTGCCGGGAATTTCCCGGCCGCCGGGCCGACGCCGCTGTTCGAGTAGCGCACCGACGGTGCAAGGAGCCGCGTTACGCTGGTGCCGGTGAGCGGCAGACAGCGAAGGAGGCCGCGGGTGGTGGACGTCTCGCAGGGAGACGACGGACTCGGGCCGGGGCGCGGCGCGGCCGTGCTGGAGGTGGGCCCGTTGACGGGGCGGCCCGGTATTCGGGCCCGGGGCGAGATCAGCGAGATCACTCGCTCGCCCTGGGAAGAGGCGTTGGCGGGCCTGGCCCGGCAGCACGCCGACGTGTCCTATGTGGAGCTGTCGGAAGTGGCGTTCGTCGACGTGGCAGGGGTGGCGGCGCTCGCCGTCACGGCACTGGGCCTGTCCGGAGGCCGGGTGGTGGTCGAGCATCCGCCACCGCAGGTGCCGCGCGTACTGAGCCTGTTCTGGCCGGGCCTCGGCAGGATCGAGGTGGCGCCGCGATGAACACGGTGGCGACCCACGAGGCGTTCGAGCACCCCGCGCTGTTCTACCGCACCGAACAGGAGTACGTGGACCGGACGGTGTCCTTCGTGCAGGAGGGCCTGGACCTCGGCGAACCGGTGGCGGTGGCGGTGCCGGGACCCAACCTGGAGCTGATCAGGGCCGGACTGGGCGCGGACGCCCGGGCCGTTCGTCTGCTGGACATGACGGTGGCGGGCCGCAACCCGGGCCGGATCATTCCCGGAGTGCTACGCGCGTTCGCGGACTCCCATCAGCGGGGGCGGGTCCGGATCATCGGCGAGCCGATCTGGGCGGGCCGCAGCGCCGTCGAGTACCCGGCCTGCGCGCAGCACGAGGCACTGATCAACGCGGCCTTCGAGGGCCGTCCGGTGACCATCCTCTGCCCGTACGACGAGGCCCGCCTGGACGAGGAGGTCCTGGCCGACGCGAGGATCACCCACCCGACGATCGTGACCCGCGACAAGGAGGGCGTCAGCGAGGACTACGACTGGCGTTCCGTCGTGGCCCGCTACAACGAGGAGCTGGTGCCCGCGCCGGACGCCGCCGTGTTCCCGTTCGGCGCCGACGAGCTGTACGCGGCCCGTGTCTTCGCGGTCGAGGAGGCCGGACGGCTGGGCCTCGCCGGGCAGCGGCTGGCCGACACCGAGCTGGCGGTGGCGGAACTGACCACCAACAGCGTGGTGCACGGCGCCGGACGGGGAACGCTCGCCGTCTGGGCCCGGGCGGGACAGGTCGTGTGCGAGGTCCGGGACGCGGGCCGGCTGTCCGATCCGCTCGCCGGCCGCAGACCGCCCGCGCGCGGTCAGATCGGCGGCCGCGGGCTGATGCTGGTCCACTACGTGGCCGACCTGGTCCGTCTGCACACCTCCGACGAGGGCACGACCGTCCGCTTCTACGTCGGCAGCTGAGAGCCCGGCCGAGACGCCGGCCGATCGGAACCGTTCCCCGTACACCCGAAGGTGTGCGGGGTCCGACGGTTCACGAGGCGCCGGACGGGCCCGTCCGGCGCCGCGACGCAGGCGGGTGAAGCCTGAGGCGCCGTCACCTCCACGGGGCATGCATGAGGATCTCCGCCGTATCCGGCCGGGTCGGCGGAATCGACGCGCTGGAGGCGAGAGTGACGAAAGAACGAGCCGAAGAGACCGGCCCCCACACCCTCAGGGTTCCGGTCCTCATCGTCGGCGGCTCCCTGGTCGGCCTGGCGACCTCGTTGTTCCTGGGACGGCTGGGAGTACCGCACGTACTGGTGGAGCGCCACGCGGGCACCTCCATCCATCCCCGCGGCCGCGGCAACAACGTCCGCACGATGGAGCTGTTCCGAGTGGCGGGTGTCGAGCAGGCGATCCAGGAGGCCGCCGCCACCCTCGCCGACAACCACGGCATCCTGCAGGCGCCCACCCTGGTCGGCGACGCGGGCGAGTGGCTGTTCCGGGACATCGACCCGGGCGGCGGTCTGGCCCGCTTCAGCCCCAGCTCCTGGTGCCTGTGCAGTCAGAACGACCTGGAGCCGGTCCTGCTCGACCACGCCCAACGGCACGGCGGCGACCTGCGCTTCCACACCGAGATGATGTCGTTCGACAGCGACGCCACCGGCGTCACCGCGGTGGTCAAGAGCCGTGGGACGGGCGAGCACACCACCATCCGCGCGGACTACCTCGTCGCCGCCGACGGCCCCCGCAGCCCTGTCCGGGAGCAGCTGGGCATCGGTCAGAGCGGGCCCGGCGACCTGTTCCACAACGTCAGCCTCACTTTCCGCTCCCGCCGCCTCGCCGAGGTCGTGGGCGACCGCCACTTCATCGTCTGCTACCTGACCAACCCGGAGGCCGACGGCGCCCTGCTGCCGGTGGACAACCGCGAGAACTGGGTCTTCCACGCCCCCTGGCACCCCGAACACGGCGAAACCCTCGAGGAGTTCACCGACGAGCGCTGTGTCGAGCACATCCGCCGGGCGGTCGGGGTCGCCGACCTCGACGTGGAGATCACCGGCAAGGCGCCCTGGCACGCCGCCCAGCGGGTCGCCCGCAGCTACCGGTCGGGACGGGTGTTCCTGGCCGGCGACTCGGCCCACGAGATGTCCCCCACCGGGGCCTTCGGCTCCAACACCGGTATCCAGGACGCGCACAACCTCGCCTGGAAGCTGGCCGCGGTCGTCGACGGCTGGGCGGGGGAGGCGCTGCTGGACACCTACGACGCCGAGCGCCGGCCCGTGGCCGAGGCCACCAGCGCCCGGGCCGCCGCCCGGTCGGCCGAGCACAGCCACCCCGGGTTCGCCGCGCCGCCCGCGGCCGGCGGCGGCGGTCCCCAGCGAGGCATCCTCAACGTGGCCCTCGGCTACCGCTACCCGCAGGGCGCCGTCGTCGGCGCCGACCCCGCGGTCCCGGTCGTGCCGGAGGGCCTCGACCTGACCGGCGGACCCGGCAGCAGGGCACCTCACCTGTGGGTCCGCCGGGGGAACGAACGGATCTCGACCCTCGACCTCTACGAGCGGACCCTGGTCCTGCTCAGCGACGCCGCTGCGCCGAGCGGATGGCACGAGGCCGCCACCCGCCTCGCCGAGGAGCTGGTCCTCCCGCTCAGGTCGTACCGGGTGGGCACGGGAGCCGACGCGGACCTGGTGCCGGAGGGCGACGCCGACTGGGCGGAGCGCCACGGCACGGCACGCGGGGGCGCCGTACTCGTGCGGCCCGACGGGTTCGTCGTATGGCGCGCGCCGGGTCCGGACGCGGACGCGGAGGCGACGCTGCGCCAGGTCCTGAAGACCGGGCTGGGGCTCGTCTGACCCCGCGGGCTTCACCCGTGTGAACGCCCCGAGTGGTGCCGCGGCGACGGGCGGCTGACGGTGGATCACATTGCGGTCGGGTCGCCCGAGCTGACGAGGTGTCGGCTGCCCGGTCGTGACGGAAGGACCATCAGATGCGTTCTGCTCGCATGATCCTGGCCACCGCGGCGGCTTCGGCCGCCCTCGCCATCGGCGCCCCCGGCGCCTACGCCGCCGGTGACACGGACCACGACGACTCGTCCTACAGCAAGGAGGACAGCTCCTCGTACAGCAAGGAGCACGACAAGGAGGACGACTCCTCGTACAGCAAGGAGGAGCACGGCAAGGAGCACGGAAAGGAAGAGCACGGCAAGGAGGAGCACGACTCCCCGCACGGCGGCATCCACACCGGCGGCGGCGCCCTCGCCTCGGTGAACGACGGCGGCGACGTGGCCGTGGACCCCAAGTACGACCCCGAGACGTACAAGGACAAGGACAAGGACAAGGACACCGAGAAGGGCAGCTCCACCGGCGAGCACGGCAAGGACTCCTGGAACGGCGGGAAGGAAGAGGAGTCCGGCGGCTGGAGCAAGGAGCACGACAAGCCCAGCGGCGGCATGCACACCGGCGGCGGCGGCCTCGCCACCCCCTCGGCGACCGCGGCCGGAATCGGCGTCCTCGCCGTCGCCGGCACCGGCATCTACGCCCTGCGCCGCAGGAAGACGGCCGGAAGCGCGGCCTGACCCATGCCTGACGCGATAGCGAAGCCGCGGCCGCCACCGGTACCCCCGTGTGGCGGCCCGGCTCGCTCCCCGTGCTCTGTCCGCCCCGCTGCCGCGCCCGAATGAGGTGGTCCCCGATGGCAGTTCCCCCTTCTTCCTCCCCTTCTCCCTCCGACCCCGCCAAACCCTCCGGCACCGAGCCGACGTCCACCGAAGAGGGAACTTCCCGCGCCGGCGTGCTGATGGTCTGCGCCGCGGTCGCGGTGCTCCTGGCGCTGAACCTGTTCGGCGGCGGCAACGAGGCCTCGACCGGTACCGCCAGACCGCCGCACGCCCCGCCCGCCGCCGGCTCGGTCCCCGCCGCCCGCGCACCGGACGCACCGGCCCCGACCGCCGGCGAAGCGGACACCGGGAGCCCGGTGGGCAAGCATCTGCCGCGCTCCCGGCCCGTGCGGCTGTTCATCCCGAAGATCGGGGTCGACGCCCCCTTCGTCGACCTCGCCATCGGCGCCGACGGCCGGCTGGAGCCGCCTCCCGCGAACGACGTCAACCTCGTCGGCTGGCACACCAAGGGAGCCTCACCCGGCGAGACGGGCACCGCGATCATCGCCGGGCACGTCGACACCAAGACCTCCCCGGCCGTCTTCGCGGGGCTCAGCGCACTGGCGAAGGGCGACGGCTTCCAGGTCCTGCGGGCCGACGGCGCCAAGGCGTCCTTCCGGGTCGACAGCGTGGAGACCTTCGACAAGGCCGACTTCCCCAGCGAACGGGTGTACAGCGACACCTCCGAGGCGCAGGTGCGGCTCATCACCTGCGCGGGGGCCTACGACCGGCGAGTCAAGGACTACACCGAGAACCTGGTCGTCTTCGCTCATCTCGTCTGACGGCCGGCCGCCCAGTCACCCACGTAGTTCATCCGAGTCGCGCGCTTGCGGGGACGGGCACAGGATCGAGGAACGCTGACGTCGCATCACCGCGGCCGACGTTCACTTATCCCCTCCGCGAAGGAGATGTGCGCAGGATGACCACCACCTCCGAACGTGTTGCAGGTTCGCGGGCGCGACAGGCGTCACAACGTGTCTCCCAGTCCGTGTTCGACGGCTCCCGGCTCCGCGTCGTCCTTCTGGTCGACGTCTACGACGGCGCCCAGCAGCAGTTCCTCGAGGCGTACGAGCAGCTCTGCAACCAGGTCGCGTCCGTCCCCGGGCACGTCAGCGACCAGCTGTGCCAGTCCATCGAGAACCCCTCGCAGTGGCTCATCACCAGCGAGTGGGAGAGCGCCCCGCCGTTCCTCGCCTGGGTCAACAGCGAGGAGCACGTGGCGATGGTGGAGCCGCTGCACAGCTGCGTGCGCGACACCCGCTCGCTGCGCTTCCACGTCGTCCGCGAGACGGGTGGCCCGGCGGCGGCCGCCGACCAGGCGAAGCGCCGGCTGCAGACGTCGCCCAGGATCGGCGACGGCGTGATCCGGCACGCGCTCACCTTCACCGTCAAGCCGGGCAGCGAGGAGATCGTCGCCAAGATCCTCGCCGACTACGCCTCACCCGAGCCGCAGGTCGACGACACCACCCGGCTGTGCCGCACCTCGCTGTTCATGCACGGCAACCGGGTGGTGCGGGCCATCGAGGTGCGGGGCGACCTGCTCTCCGCGCTGCGCCACGTCTCCCGGCAGCCCGAGGTGCGGGCCGTCGAGGAGGCCATCAACCCCCATCTGGAGCAGGACCGGGACCTCAACGACCCCGAGTCCGCCCGGGTCTTCTTCACCCGCGCCGCGCTGCCGGCCGTCCACCACGTGACGGCGGAGGAGCGGCAGAACCCGCAGGCCGAGCGGTACGCCCTGTACTACCCGGCCCGGCCGGACCGCGGCATGAAGCTGGCCGAGCTGCTCGCCCGGCAGGACGAGGCGGCGGCGGACGACCCGCGCAGCCCGGTCCTGCGCAGCACGATCTTCCAGCGCGACGACGTCGTCGTACGGCTGATCGACGTGCGCGGCGGACTCGAGGCCGCCGACCCGGTACAGGCCCTGGGTCTGTCCGACCCCGGACAGGTGGCCGAGCTGACGACGCTCCAGGACGACGCCGCCGGCGCGTCCAAGTCGAAGGACGGCCGTCTCGCGCGCTTCCTCGAACTGGCGCGCATGGATCTCGTCACCGACCGCCGGTCGCCCGACGCCTGATTCGTCATCACGTGGCAGGGGCGGTGCCCCGCCCCTGCCACGTCGGTGCACCACATCATCGGAGGAAGTCGTGATCACTTCTCGTCACAGAATCATGGATCTCAGCGAGGTCGAGCCCAACACCCGGCGAGGCGGCGACCTGCGCGCCATGCTCACCCCGGCCACGGTGGGCGCCACCAGCGGTTTCATGGGCCTGGCCCTCATCCAGCCCGGCGACCGCATCGGTGAGCACTACCACCCGTACTCCGAGGAGTTCGTGTACGTGGTGTGCGGACAGCTGGAAGTGGACCTGGACGGTGAGCCGCACCCGCTCCAGCCCGAGCAGGGGCTCCTGATCCCCCTCAACGTGCGCCACCGCTTCCGCAACGTCGGCAAGGTGGAGGCCCGTATGGTCTTCCACCTCGGCCCGCTGGCCCCGAGCCCGCCGCTCGGCCACGTCGACACCGAGGGAACCGAAGCCGAGCCCGCCGTGGTCGGGGCGGAGTCGGCCGAGCGACGTCAGGTGCGCTCATGACGAGACGAGTGGCGGTCACCGGCATAGGCATCGTCGCCCCGGGCGGCATAGGCGTACCGGCCTTCTGGAACCTCCTGGCGGACGGGCGCACGGCGACGCGGGCCATCACGTTCTTCGACCCGACCGGTCTGCGGTCGCGGATCGCCGCCGAGTGCGACTTCGACCCGGCGGCCCACGGCCTGGACGCAACGGACGTCGAGCGGTGCGACCGCTACATCCAGTTCGCCCTGGTCGCCGGGGACGAAGCGGTACGCGACGCGGGTCTCGACCTGGCCGCCGAGAACCCCTGGCGGGTCGGTGTCTCGCTGGGCACCGCGGTCGGCGGCACCACCCGGCTGGAGAACGACTACGTCGCGGTCAGCCACGGCGGGCAGCGCTGGAACGTGGACCACCGGGAGGCGGCCCCGCACCTGCACCGCGCGTTCACGCCCAGCACGCTGGCCTCGACGGTGGCGGAGCGGTTCGGGGCGCGCGGTCCGGTGCAGACCGTCTCCACGGGCTGCACCTCCGGGCTCGACGCGGTCGGGTACGCCTTCCACACCGTGGAGGAGGGCCGGGCCGACATATGCATAGCCGGCGCCTCGGACTCGCCGATCTCTCCGATCACCATGGCGTGCTTCGACGCGATCAAGGCCACCTCCTCGAACAACGACGACCCGGCCCACGCCTCGCGTCCCTTCGACGCCGACCGTGACGGGTTCGTCATGGGCGAGGGCGGCGCCGTACTCGTCCTGGAGGAGCTCGAGCACGCCCGGGCCCGCGGCGCGCACGTCTACTGCGAGCTCGGCGGGTACGCCACGTTCGGCAACGCCTACCACATGACCGGCCTGACCAGTGACGGCCTGGAGATGGCCCGGGCCATCGAGGAAGCCCTCGACCACGCCCGGCTCGACGCCACCGCGATCGACTACGTCAACGCGCACGGCTCGGGCACCAAGCAGAACGACCGCCACGAGACCGCCGCGGTGAAGCGCGTCCTGGGCACCCACGCCTACGACACGCCCATGAGCTCCATCAAGTCGATGGTGGGCCACTCCCTCGGCGCGATCGGGGCGATCGAACTCGTCGCCTGTGTGCTGGCCCTGGCCAACCAGGTCGTACCGCCGACCGCGAACTACGAGACGCCCGACCCCGAGTGCGACCTGGACTACGTCCCGCGCGTGGCCCGCGAGCGCAAGCTCGCCAGCGTGCTCTCGGTGGGCAGCGGGTTCGGCGGCTTCCAGTCCGCGGTGGTCATGAACCGGCCGAGGGAGAAGACACGATGAGCGAACCCCAGCCACGGCGCGCGGCCGTCACGGGAATCGGTGTGATCGCGCCCAACGGAGCCAGTACCGAGACCTTCTGGAAGTCCACCAGGGAGGGCATCAGCGTCCTGGACCGGGTCGACCGCGAGGGCTGCGAGGATCTGCCGCTGCGGGTGGCGGGCCAGGTCCGCGACTTCGACCCGTCGGCCGCGATCGAGGAGCGCTTCCTGGTCCAGACCGACCGGTTCACGCACTTCGCGATGGCCGCGGCCGACTTCGCGCTGGACGACGCCCAGCTCGGCCGGCCGGAGACCGACGCCGCGCCCTTCTCCGTGGGCGTGGTCACCGCGGCCGGTTCCGGCGGCGGCGAGTTCGGACAGCGGGAGCTCCAGAACCTGTGGGGCAAGGGCAGTCGCTTCGTCGGCCCGTACCAGTCCATCGCCTGGTTCTACGCCGCCAGCACCGGCCAGATCTCCATCCGCCGCGGCTTCAAGGGCCCCTGCTCGGTGGTCGCCGCCGACGAGGCCGGCGGCCTGGACGCCCTCGCCCACGCGGCGCGGGCGGTGCGTCGCGGCACCGATGTGATCGTGGCCGGCGCCACCGAGGCACCGATCGCGCCCTACTCGGTGGTCTGCCAGCTCGGCTACGAGGAACTCAGCACGGTCGACGACCCGACCCGCGCCTACCGCCCCTTCACCTCCGCGGCCTGCGGGTTCGTGCCGGCCGAGGGCGGCGCCATGCTCGTGGTGGAGGCGGAGGCCGCGGCCCGGGCACGGGGCGCACGGGTGCGGGCCTACCTGGCCGGACACGCGGCGACCTTCACCGGGGCCTCCCGCTGGGAGGAGTCCCGGGAGGGGCTCGCCCAGGCCGTCCGGCAAGCACTGGAGGAGGCCGACTGCGCGCCCGAGGAGATCGACGTGGTCTTCGCCGACGCGCTCGGTGTACCGGAGGCGGACCGCGCCGAGGCCCTGGCGATCGCCGACGCCCTCGGGGCGCACGGTATGCGCGTGCCCGTCACCGCGCCGAAGACCGGGATCGGCCGGGGCTACTGCGCGGCGCCGCTGATGGACGCCGCGGCGGCGGTGCTCGCGATGGAGCACGGCCTGATCCCACCCACCCCCAACGTCTTCGACATCTGCCACGACCTCGACCTCGTGACCGGCCGGGCCCGTACCGCCGAGGTACGCACGGCGCTGGTCCTGAGCAGGGGACTCATGGGGTCGAACTCGGCGCTGGTGCTGCGGCACGGCGCCACCGACGCCTCGTAGCGAGGCGCCGCGGAGCAGCAGAGGAAGGGAATGGCATGACTGACCGCATCACCGTGGAAGAGCTGGCCGAACTCATGAAGAAGTCCGCCGGCGTCACCGTCGCCCCGGAGGAACTCCGCCGCGACGACACCGGCTTCGACCGCCTGGGCGTCGACTCGCTCGGCCTGCTGGGGATCGTGGGCGAACTGGAGAACCGGTACGGCACGCCGATGCCTCCCGACGCCGAACGCTCCAAGTCGCCCCGGCAGTTCCTCGACCTCGTCAACAGCGCCCTCCTGACAGGAGCCTGAGATGACCGGACACACACAGAACGAGATCACCATCGCGGCGCCTCTCGACCTGGTCTGGGAGGTGACCAACGACCTGGAGAACTGGCCGCGGCTGTTCAGCGAGTACGCCTCCGTCGAGATCCTCTCCCGGGAGGGACGCAGGACGACGTTCCGGCTGACCATGCACCCGGACGAGAACGGCACCGTGTGGAGCTGGGTCTCGGAGCGCGAGCCGGACCGCGACACGCTCACCGTCAAGGCCCGCCGGGTCGAGACGGGGCCCTTCGCGCACATGGACATCCACTGGCGGTACGAGGAGGTGCCGACCGGTACGCGGATGGTCTGGACGCAGGACTTCGCGATGAAGCCGGAGGCGCCGGTCGACGACGAGTGGATGACCGACAACATCAACCGGAACTCCAAGGTCCAGCTGGGCCTGATCCGGGACCGCATCGAGAAGACCGCCGCCGAGCGCGGTGCCACCCCCGGTCTGACCGACTGAGCCGGACGGAGAACAGCACCATGCACCAAGCTCTGATCGTCGCCCGGATGGCCCCGGGGTCGGCGCCCGACATCGCCAAGGTGTTCGAGGAGTCCGACCGGGGAGAGCTGCCGCGGCTCGTCGGTGTGAACCGGCGCAGCCTGTTCCAGTTCGGCGACGTGTACATGCACCTGATCGAGTCCGAGCGCGACCCCGGGCCCGCCATCGCCAAGATCACCGGACATCCCGAGTTCCGGGGCGTCAGCGAGCGGCTGGCCGCGTACGTCAGCGCGTACGACCCCGAGACCTGGCGTTCCCCGAAGGACGCCATGGCGCAGCGCTTCTACCTCTGGGAGCGTGAGCCGGCCGGCTGACCCCCGCCGACCATCACCGGTCGCCGGGCCCGCGACGCTGCGGGCCCGGCGACCGGTGGTCTGTGTGTGTCTTCGTGGGTGTGTCTTCGTGTGGGTCTTCGCGGTCGGATCAGCCGGGGACGTGGCAGTCGAACGCGTGCAGGTAGGGGTTGACCGGGCTGATGTCGTCGATGACGAGGCCCGCCTCGGTCAGCCGGTCCACCATGCTCCGGGTGGTGTGCTTCGCCCCGCCGACGTTCAGGAGCAGCAGCAGGTCCATCGCGGTGCTGAACCGCATCGAGGGCGAGTCGTCGACGAGGTTCTCGATGACCACGACCCGGGTCCCGGGGCCGCCCGCCTCACGGACGTTGCGCAGCGCGCGGGCCGTGCTCTCGTCGTCCCACTCCAGGATGTTCTTGATGACGTAGACGTCCGCCTTCACCGGAACGGACGTACGGACGTCGCCGGGTACGACGCGCGCACGGCCGGCGAGGTCGCCGCCCGCGAGCAGACGCGGCACCGCGTTCTCCACCACCCGGGGGAGGTCGAGCAGCGCCCCGTGCATCGACGGGTACTTGTCGAGCAGGCTCGCCACCACGTGCCCCTGGCCGCCGCCGATGTCGGCGACCGAGGAGCTCCCCGTCAGGTCGAGGAACTCCGCGACGTCCCGCGCCGACTGCACGCTGGAGGTCGTCATGGCGCGGTTGAAGATGTCGGCCGACTCCGGGGCGTCCTCGTTGAGGTAGGGGAAGAACTCCTTGCCGTACAGGTCCTCCACCACGTTGCGGCCGGTGCGCACCGCCTCGTCCAGCATCGGCCAGGCGTCCCAGGTCCACGGCTCGGTGCACCACAGCGTGATGGCGCGCAGGCTGTTCGGGTCGTCCTCGCGCAGCAGCCGGGAGACGTCGGTGTGCGCGAAGGTCCCGTCCGGCGCCTCGGCGAAGACGCCGTAGCAGGACAGGGCCCGCAGCAGCCGTCGCAGCGGGCGGGGTTCGGTCTTCACCGCGGCCGCGAGGTCCTCCACGGCCATGGGGCTGTCGCCGAGGGCGTCGGCGACGCCCAGCCGGGCGGCCGCGCGCACGGCGGCGGCACATGCCGCCCCGAACGCGAGTTCCCGCAGCCGCATCGACGGCGGAGGGGCAGACTGAGTGGTCGTCATGTGCCGCCTTCCTTCTTGGAGTTCGTGGGGTTCACGGGGTTCAGCACAGACCGGCGGGCTTCGACGAGCGGCAGGAGTTGCCTTCGAAGGTGTTGCCCTTGCCGGTGTCCGTGTTGACGAGGTCCGGGGAGTTGCCCCGCAGCAGGTTGTCGCTGATCCGGTTCCGCTCGCTGGTCGTGCCCACGAAACTCTTGAACAGGACGATGCCGCCGGACAGCGGGGACTTGCCGACGTTGTCCTTGATCACGTTCCGGGTGACCAGGCTGTCCTCGGCGCCGGTCAGGACGAT
The DNA here is from genome assembly GCF_045040885.1 of Streptomyces sp. NBC_00016. NCBI lineage: Bacteria > Bacillati > Actinomycetota > Actinomycetes > Kitasatosporales > Streptomycetaceae > Streptomyces > Streptomyces sp. NBC_00016. The sequence continues at coordinate 8,327,654 of NZ_CP108304.1, forward strand.
GCCGGAGCCCTGGAGGGCGTCCAGCCGCGCGGTCTTCGGGCACGACTTGTTGTTGCGCTCGATGCGGTTGTCGCGCACCGTCACGAAGCCGGCCTTCGGCTTGTTCTCGTCGCCGACGACGAACACGCCGGCGCAGTTGCCCGTGAGGTGGTTGCCCGCGAGGGTCAGGTTGCGCAGCCGGCGGACGGTGACGCCGATCCGGTTGCCCTCCAGCCGGTTGTGCTCGACCACGGTTCCCTCGGTGTCCGTGGCGCCCTGCTCCTCCTTGACCGTGTTGGCGAGGAAGAGGCCCGCGTCGCCGTTGTCGCGGGCGGTGTTGTCGCGGAACACGCCATGGACCGAGTGCTCCGTGGCGATGCCCCACACGCCGTTCTTCACCGCGGTGACGCGCCGTACGGTCAGCCCGTCGGCCTCCGTGGCGTAGAGACCGGTCTTGGCGAAGCCGGTCACCGTCAGGGAGGCGACGGTGACGTCGTCGACGCTGTGGTCCTTCGTGCCCACGACGCAGATGCCGTTCCCGGCCGCGGCACAGCTGTTCGCGGCCTTGCCGGTCTTCCCGGTCTTCGAGGCGCCCGATCCGGTGCTCGGGGTGGTGCTGGTGCTCGCGCCCGCCTCCGGTTCGAGCACCGTGCCGCGGCCCACGCCGCGCAGGGTGAGCCCGGGCGTGCTGACGTCGACGCTCTCGTGATAGGTGCCGTAGGTCAGCAGAACGGTGTCGCCCGGCTGGGCCGCGTCCACCGCCTTCTGGATGGATTCCCCCGGGTGGACCACATGGATCCTGTGCGCGGCGACCGGCGGAGCGGCGCCGAGGCCCGTGCCGATCAACGCCGCGGTGCACGCCAAGTACGCGATATGGCATTTCTTCATATTGCGCACGGTATGACCCTATGACCCCGGAACCGGCGGGATGGGCCGTCCGGCGGCGTGTCCCTCCGGTCGCACGCCGCCCGGCGGTCACCGCACGCAGCCCGTCCCGGGGGAGGGCGTCAGCCGGTGCGCGGGCGGCGGTTGCTCCGGGATGCGCGCCGGGAGAGTCGCCGCGGGCGGGCCCCGGTCGTCGGCTGCGGCTTGTCGGCGGAGGGCTTGTCCGGGTGCGGCTCGTCGGCGGGCCGCGTCCCGGCCGGCTCGTCCTGCCACGCCTCGTAGTCCGTGAAGGCGTCACCGGAGTCCTGGCCGCCGGGAGAGAGCGCGGCGCCCGCGTACTCGGGCTGCGGGACGTTCTTGAGCAGGGCCAGCGTCAGGGTGTCGGAGTCGGGCAGGGTGCCCGGCAGGGGCTGGGTGACCGTGTCGGGCAGCATGACGAGGGACGTCGTGCCGGACTTCTCGCCGGAGGGCCGCAACTGGACGCGGATGCCGTGCCGCTCGGCGAGCCTGCCGACCACGAACAGCCCCATGTGCTGGGAGATGTCGACGTCGACGGTCGGCGGGTCGGCCAGCTTGCGGTTGATCACCGCGAAGTCGTCCGCCGCCAGCCCGATGCCCTCGTCGTGGATCTCGACCGTGATCCGGCCGTCGGGGAGCCGCACGGCGGTCACCCGCACCTCCGAGTGCGGGGAGGAGAACACCGTGGCGTTCTCCAGCAGTTCGGCGAGCAGATGCACGAGGTCGGGCACGGTCCGGCCGTCGATCTGGGCCTCCGGCAGCCCGGAGAGCCGGATGCGCTCGTACTGCTCCACCTCCGAGCAGGCCGCGCGGACGACGTCGACCAGCGGCAGCGGCCGGTCCCACTGCTCGGCGGGCCGCTCGCCGCCGAGCACCAGGAGGTTCTCGCCGTTGCGGCGGACCCGGGTGGCGAGATGGTCCAGCCGGAAGAGGTTCTCCAGCTGCTCCGGGTCGGTCTCGTTGTCCTCCAGGCTGGTGATGAGGGCCAGTTGACGTTCGATCAGGGACTGGCCCCGGTGCGAGAGGTTGGTGAAGATCGCGTTGATGTTGCCCCGCAGCAGGGCCTGTTCGGCGGCGAGCCGGACGGCCTCGCGATGGACGAGGTCGAAGGCCCGGGCCACCTCGCCGATCTCGTCGGTGGTGTGGATCGGGATCGGGACGACCCGGGTGTCCACCTCGCCGGAGTCGGGCCGGGACATCTGGTCGACGAGAGCGGGCAGCCGCTGGCCGGCGATCTCGATCGCGCTGGCGCTGAGGCGGCGCATCCCGGTGCTCATCGTGCGGGCCACCCAGGAAGCGAGCAGAAACGCCACGAGCAGCGAGGCGAGCACGAGCGCCGCGTTGGTGACGGCGTCCCGGCGCGCGTCGTCGGCGATGTCGTGGGCGCTCGTCAGCGCGGCGTCGGTCAGGTTCACCTGGATGCCCCGGTAGGCGTCGAAGCCCAGCGTGGACGCGGCGAAGAACGACTCGGGTGTGATGCCCCGCGCGGCCAGTTCCGCGGCCGGCTTCCCGTCGGCGATCTCGGCGATCATCACGTCGATGGCGGGCGGGGCGACGAACGTGCGCCCCGCCGCCGCGGCCTGTGCGGCCGCGGCGGCGGTCTGCTGTCTGCCGCGCTCCTCGGCGGCGGCGAGCGCCTGCTGGAGCCTCGTCACGTCCGCGGTGGTGCCCGCGCCCACGTACTCCTGGAGCCCGACCTGTTCGAGGTAGGCGTACGAGCGGAACGAGGCCAGCTGGGACGCCAGTTCGCCGGGGGCCAGCCGGTCGCGGTCCTCCACCAGCAGGTGGGTGCCGATGGACCGGATCAGGGACTCGGCCGCCTGGGTCAGGGACACGGCGTAGAGCGTCCGGCCGATGCTCGCCTGGCTGCTGCTGCCGAAGCCCAGTTCGTTCGAGATCTCCATCAAGGGGTGCTGGACGGTGTGGTAGCTCTCCTCGGTCTGCACTCCGGACATCCGGGAGGTGAACGCGTTGGCCCGCACGGCGGCGAGTTGCGCCTCACCGGCGCGGACCAGCTGTACGCGCCGGACGAGGCCGCCGGTCTTCGGCATCCGGCCGACCGCCGCGTCGAACACCCGGGCGTCCGCGTCGGTGATCTTCCGGGCCTGTACGACCGTGTCGGAGGTCCTGGCGCCCGTCAGCAGGGGGATGACCGACAGATCGCGCTCGTTGATCGCGTCGCTCGCGTATTTGTTCGCCGCCTGGATCAGTTCCGCCACGCGGACCGCGTCGTCCGCGTCCTGCCAGGTGTCGACCGAGCGTTTCACCCGTACGCCTCCGAGTACGAGGGCGACGAGCACGGGGATCAGCAGCACGGCCCGAAGCCGTCTGGCCACGGGCCAGTTGCGGGTGAGGGGCTTTCTTCGTCCCTCAGCCGCGGGTGAGTTCTTCGGCACGATCGACCTATCGCCTCTGGAGCGCCTCGCGCGTGACGCGCCGGGTACCCCTCACTACGACGCGTCGGCGGCACTGCGTTCAAAAGTGGTGCAAGTTTCACCTAAGACGTCGCTCAGGTTCGGTCGGCGCGCGGTCAGAACCAGTGCAGGCAGTGCGGGGAGCGCTCGGCGCGGAACAGGGCGTCGGCGAGGCCGGCCGCGCCCGGACGGTGGGCCCGGATGTGCCCGGCACGCACGAGCGTGCTCGGGGCGGTACCGCCGAGGTAGACCGAACCCAGGTCGCTCACGTCCAGGGACAGGTCGGGCTCCCGGTCCGTCGGCACGCACTCGGCCTTGCCGTCCCGGACGGTCAGCAGGTGGCGGCCGTGCTCGCCGAGGAACGGGTCGTCGACGTCGAGGACGAGCTCGCCGTCCGCGCCCCAGCCTCGCGCGGTCAGCGCACGCGGGACGTCCAGCAGCCGCACCCAGAGCCAGTCGGTGTCGTCGCTCACCTCGGCGGCCCGGAAGTCCGCGAACTGCCAGCGCAGCGGGTGCTCGGGCGGGAAGTGCTTGAACACGATCCGGGTGACCAGGTCGTGTCCGAGCACGAACCGGGCCAGGGCGGTGAAGACGGCGTCGTCGCCGGCGATCGTCTCGTCGACCGTCAAGGTGTCGCCCTCGCCGATCGAGTAGCTGGCGTACCCGTCCGGCACGCCGTCGGCGTCCCGGTGGACGGCGACGTGGCGCGGCGCCGGAGAGATCGGGGGCTGCCCCGCGCGCCGGGCCCACCAGCGGTGCGGCCGGGACAGCGCGCCGGGCTGCGCGCGGCGGTACCGGTCGTAGACCTCTTCCAGGATCTCGCCGCACTCGGCACTCCGCAGCAGCTCGATCGTGCCCGTGCCCGATCCGGTGTCCGATCCGGTGTCCGAGCCGGTCGCCGGGGCGGTCGCCGGGGCGTCGGCCGTTCCGCGTGCCCGGGGGAGGGCGAGGGCGGCCTTGTGGCGCGGCACCGTCAGCCGCCGGGTGTAGGTCGCCGGTCCGTAGCCGAACCTGCGGTAGATCAGGGCCTCGGAGGCCAGCAGCACGGAGAGGAACTCTCCCCGGGCCCGCAGCTCGGTGAGCTGATGCCGCATCATCGCGCCGAGCACGCCCCGGCGCCGGTGCGAGGGCAGGACGCCGACGGCGGTCACCCCGCCGGCCGGGGCGAGGATCTGACCGGGCAGGGTGAGTTCGAAGGAGTACGCACCGGCGGTGCCGACGGGCCGCCCGTCCGCCGTCACGGCGAGCAGGCCGCGGTCCATCTCGAGCGCCGACCACCAGACCCCGCCGCCGTCCTCGGCCGGGGTTTCCGGGAAGCGCCCGAATGCGGCATGGAGTGTGTCGACGAAGACGTCGAGGTCCTGGTCGGTCGTGGGACGGATCTCCATCGCTGCCGCTGCCTTCCGGGACGACGGCACCACGCGGTGTGGTGCCCCGCCACAGTGCAGCTTCGGCCCGTGGCCGGGTCAAGCGGATTACGGCCGGGCCCACGCCCGGCCGTACGGCACGGCCCGGTCGTCGCCCGGGGTGAGTCGCGGCACGTCAGTGGTGGGGGCCGTGCCGGCCGAGGGTCTGCACGGGGGTCGCGCCGGGGCGGGTCCACTGCGGCACGGGACGGCTGGTCGGGCCCCAGGTGGCGTTCCCGTCCGCGTCCGTGCGCCAGGACCAGCAGGCGCTGCCCCCCTCGGGCCGGCCCTCGGGGTTGTCCTCCCACGCCTCGCCGCGGCCGTAGGGCGTCCTGTCGAGCAGGGCGAGGGACCCGTTGACCGGCTCATTGCATCGGCCCGGCTCGTCGCGGCCCTGGAACAGGTCCAGGAACGGGGCCGGGCCGTCGGGTCCGACGACCTCGACCGTCCCGTCGAACTCCACCATCGGCAGCCGGCGGCGGTCCGCGGCGAGGGCGTCGCCCGCACGGGTGTACGCCTTCTCGCGGACCAGCAGTTCGTCACGAGCGGTCTGCCAGGTGGCCAGGTCGACGACGGGCGGGCGGCCGGGCAGCGCGGTGGTCGGGTCGTGCGGCGTGGTCGTCATGGCGTCCTCCGTGGTGTCTCGTGCCGGGCAGCGTCCTATGCCGTCCCGCGACGGTCACGAGAAGAGGCCCGCGCCCCGCCCGGAACTCATCGCAACCGGCGGCGCCCGTGGGAGCGGGCCCGCACCGACCGGGCCGGGCGACCCGGGAGATCGGGCGGCGGGGCCGCGTGTCGGTCCGATGCCGGGGCTGTCGGTCGGATGTCGGGGCTGTCGGTCCGATGTCGGCGGCCTGACGGCCCGGTCCGGAACCTTTCGAGGTGATCCCGCCGGGCGCCCGTCCGGCAGGCGTACGTACGACACGCAAGGAATCACCATGACCACTCATGTCACGATCATCGGCGCCGGCCTCGGCGGACTCGTCCTGGCCCGCGTCCTGCACGTCCACGGCATAACGTCCACGGTCCACGAGGCGGAGGCCTCACCGGCGGCCCGCGCCCAGGGCGGGATGCTCGACATCCACGACCACAACGGCCAGCCGGCTCTTCGGGCGGCCGGCCTGATGGACGAGTTCCGCGGCCTGGTCCTGGAGGGCCGCCAGGCGCTGCGGCTCCTCGACCGGGACGGGGCCGTCCTGTTCGACGAGCCCGACGACGGCACCGGCGGGCGCCCCGAGGTGCAGCGCGGCGAGCTGCGGCGGATGCTGCTCGACTCGCTCCCGGCCGGCACCGTCCGGTGGGGCCACAAGGTCAGCGCCACCCGTGCCCTCGGCGACGGCCGCCACGAGGTGACCTTCGCCGACGGCACCACCGTCACCACGAGCCTGCTCGTCGGCGCGGACGGCGCGTGGTCACGGGTGCGGCCGCTGCTCTCCGCCGCCGTACCCGAGTACACCGGCATGTCGTACGTCGAGACCTATCTGTTCGACGGCGACACCCGGCACCCGGCCGCCGCGAAGGCGGTCGGCGGCGGCTCGCTGCTCGCGCTCGCCCCGGGCAGGGCGATCCAGGCTCACCGGGAGAAGGGCGACACCCTGCACGCCTACGTGGCCCTCACCCGGCCGCGGGACTGGTTCGACGCCGTCGATTTCTCCGATGCCGCCGGGGCCCGCGCGCGGATCGCGCGGGAGTTCGACGGCTGGGCGCCGGAGCTCACCGCGCTGATCACCGAGGCAGACACCGCCCCCGTCCTGCGCCCCCTCTACGCGCTGCCGACCGGGCACCGGTGGGAGCGGGTGCCGGGGGTGACCCTGCTCGGCGACGCCGCCCACCTCTCGGTCCCGAACGGCGAAGGCGCCAACCTGGCCATGTACGACGGCGCCGAACTCGGCAAGGCCCTCGCCGCGCACCCCGACGACGTCGAGGCCGCGCTCACCGCGTACGAGCGGGCCTTGTTCCCCCGCAGCACCGAGGCCGCGGCCGACGGCACCCGGCTCCACGAGCTCATGTTCGGCGACCACGCGCCCCACAGCCTGATCACCGCGTTCGCCGGGGACGAGCAGACGTCGTGACCTCCGTTCGTGGAACGGTCACCGGGGCCGTTCCACGAACGTCTCCTCACGCCCGTCTGCGGGTGGCCTGGGAATGCCGCGACAGCGAGTCGATGATCACCGCGGCGAAGAGCACCCCGCCCGTGATGACGAACTGCACGGCCGGGGGAGTGTCCGTGATCGCCATGCCGGAGGCGATCGACTGGATGACCAGCATGCCGAGCACCGCCGACCAGGTCGTACCGCGCCCGCCGAACAGGCTGGTGCCGCCGATGACGGCCGCCGCGATGGCGTTGACCAGCAGCACGCCCGACCCCGAGCTCTGGCTCACCGAGGTGATGCGCGAGGCGAGGAACAGGCCGCCGACGGCGGCCATCGTGCCCGAGGCCGCGAGCACCGCGGTCTGCACCCACGTCACGCTGAGGCTGGCGCGGCGGGCCGCCTCGACGCTGCCGCCGAGCGCGTAGACCTGCCGTCCGTAGTGGGTGCGGCGGAGCACCACGTCGAGACCGGCCACCACCACGAGGAAGATCAGCAGGGCGAGCGGCAGCCCCTGGAACCGGTTGAGCAGGTACGCGACGCCGAAGGCGACCACGGCGACCGCTGCGGTGCGCAGCGCGATGGCGTGCACCGACCGGTGCGGCATACCGATGGCCTTGCGGCGCCGCCGGTCGCGGTCGGAGACGAGGAAGACCGCACCCGCGGCGACCGCCGCCAGGCCGTAGGCCACGGCGTCGTCGGTGAAGTAGTAGCTGGTCAGCTTGGCGACCAGCCCGTTCTCGTCGAGGTTGACGGTGCCGTTGTCCCCGAGGACGGAGAGCATCAGGCCGTTCCAGGTGAGCAGCCCGGCGAGAGTGATCACGAAGGCCGGCACCCGGGTTCTGGCGATGGAGTAGCCCTGGACGGTCCCCGCCACGGTGCCCGCCAGCACCGCGACGATGAGCGCGAGCCACTCCGGCACCCCGTTGTTCACGTTCAGTACGGCGAAGACGGCCGCCGCGAGCCCGCTGATCGAGCCGACGGACAGATCGAGTTCACCGAGCAGCAGCACGAAGACGATGCCGACCGCGATCATCCCGGTGCCCACGATGTCCACGCTGAGATTGGACAGGTTGCGGGGCGAGAGGAAGTTCTCGTTGAGGGACTGGAAGGTGATCCAGACGACGGCGAGGACGAGGACGACGGGCAGCGAGCCCAGCTCACCGGCGCTCAGCCTGCGCCGGACGACCGCCGGGCCGCTCCGCACGGCACGGGCGACGGCCCGCACGCGGGTCACCACCTCGCCTCCCGTACGGCCGCCGGTGGGGGCGTGCCCGGTGCGGCGCCGGCGACGGCCCCGGGCGTGTCGCCCCCGATCACGGCGGCGGAACGCCCGGAGCGAATCTCCGGCACGGAAACCATCTCCTTCCCGAGGGCGTCGGCTCCGGCGGCGTCAGGTCGACGCGTGTCCTGCCGACACGGTGTCCGTTCGATGCGGGTCAGGTCAGTCCGGCCCGGTCGCAGGCGGCCCGGAGCTGGGGCGTGCAGATCTGCCCGACGGTGTGCAGGCCGTCCTTCACCACCGTGTCCTCGATGTTGTCGACGGTCACCGACACCGGGGTGAGCAGCACGGCGGCGACCGCTTCCCCGCCGCTCGTCGGTACCTCGGCCGTGGCCACCTGCCCGAGGCTCTCCCCGCGGGCCGCGGCGACCGCCATGGCACCGCCGGCGGCGGCCTCGGGCGCGAACGGCTTGAAGACGGTCATGTACTGTTCGCCGCCGACGATGCGCCGCAGGGCCGAGAGTTCGGCGTCCTGCCCGGTGACCGGGGGCAGCGGGTCGACCTTGTTCGCCTTGAGGGCGGAGATGCTCCCGGCGGCGAGGCCGTCGTTGGCCGCGTAGACCCCGTCGATGGACTCGACACCGAGGGCCGCGATGGCCCCGGACATGTTCATGTGCGCGGCCTCTCTGCGCCACTGGAGGGTGTCGTAGGCCTTGCCGATCTTCACCTTTCCGTCGAGCACGGACAGGGCGCCGTCCTGGAACGACTTCGTGTTCGGGTCGCTGGGGTCGCCGTTCATCATGACGATCTCGGCGCCGGGCACCTTGTCGCCCATCGCCTTCAGCAGCGCCCGGCCCTGGAGCCGGCCGACCTCCTTGCCGTCGAAGGAGACGTAACCCGAGATGGGGCCCTCGGCGAGCCGGTCGTAGGAGATGACGGGGATGTCCGCCTTCTGGGCCTTGGTGACCGCCGGGCCGAGCGAGCGGGAGTCCACGGCCACGAGCACGATGGCGTCGACCCCCTTGGTGATCATCGAGTCCATCTGTTCCTGCTGGAGGGCCACATCGCCCTTGGCGTTGGCGTGTTCGACCGCGCAGTCGGGGCACAGTTCGTCGATCTTCTTCTCCAGCAGTGGCCTGTCCTGGGTCTCCCAGCGGGGCGTGGTGACGTCCGGCAGCAGTAGACCGATGCGCGGCCCGCCGCCCCGGCCCGGTTCGTCGGGGGTGTCCGCCCCACAGGCCGTCAGGACGACCGCGGTGGAGACCGCGGTCACCGCGGCTGCTGTGTCCCTGATGCAGGCCTTCATGGGTGATACCTGCCGTAGACGACAATAGGGTGGATAGCGGTGGATATGTTCGGTTGATCCTTATATGCGATTCTGGTGGGTGGGTGCCCCGATCTCAACCTGTCGGCACCTGCGGCAGGATGGGAGGTACGTTGCGGACATGCCTCGACCGGGCCCTGACCTTCGCCGGAGCGACACTGGCGGCGGTCTACGCGCCGGAGGTCGGCACGCGCGAGCTTCAGCTGGTGGACACGTCCGGAAGCGTCCCTTCCGGGCCGGCACCGCCGGAGCGCCTGCCGCTGTCCGGTGACTCGCCCGCGGCGCGTGCCTTCCGCACCCACCACCCCCTGTGGCTGACCGCCGAGACCCCGCTCGGTGCGCTGCCCCTCGGCATCCAGGGCAGCCGGCTGGGCTGCCTCCTCGTCCTGGGGGCCTCCCCGGACGGCTTCGAGGTCGAGCAGCGCCGCTTCCTGGAGCGGTACGCCGACGCCGTCGCAGCCCTCCTCCCGCCGGGCGCGGACCCGCCGATCCCGACACCGCTGCTGGGCCCCGCCCTGCGCAGCCTGCGCGTCGGCTCCTTCGTCCTCTCCCCGGACACCGGCCTGATCGAGGCCGACGACACCCTGCTCGAACTGGTCGGCATCACACCGGACGACTTCGACGGCAAGGTCGACACCCTGCTCGCGCACGCCCTCCCGGAGGACATGCACGCCCTGATGTCGGTCCTGGAGCCGACCACCGACGCCTTCGGCCGACGGGACCTGGAGTTCCGGGTCCGGGGCCCGACCGGCGAGATGCGCTGGCTGAGCCTGAGCTGCCGGGCGGAGCCGGGCGCGGGCGACGGGCCGCAACAGGTCCTGGGCGTGGTCACGGCGACCCCGGTGCTGCGCCGCGGCGGCGACGACGTCTCCAGGATCCAGTGGCTGACGGCCGCCCTCGACGACGCGGCGACGGTCCGCGACGTCGGCCGCGTGGTCGTCGCCGCCCTGCGCGAGCCGCTGGCCGCCGACCACGTGGCCCTCGCCGCGGTCCAGGACGACCGGGTCATGGTCACCGCCCTCGACCCGCCCCAGCCCGGCGCCTGGCCGGACGTGTGGCGCACCGAGTGGCGCACGGAATGGCCCGACGCACCGCTGCGCGCCCTGCCCACCCTCCAGGCGGCCCTGCGGGACGGCCGGATGGACCTCTGGCCCGCCGGCACCGCCCTCGAAGCCGGCCTGGTCGGCATCGGAGCCGGGGGACTGGCCGTGCTGCCGCTGCCCGCCAAGGGCCAGATCGCCGGGGTGTGCATGGTCGGCTGGGACCGGCCGCACGAGTTCGTCCCCGAGGAACGGTCCCTGCTCACCGCCACCGCGGCCCTGGTCGGCCAGGCCCTCAAGCGCGCCCACGCGCACGACGCCGAGCAGGAACTCGCGACGATGCTCCAGCGCAGCCTGCTGCCCCGGCGCCTGCCCGAACTGCCCGGCGGGACCGCCGTCGCCCGCTATCTGCCGGCCAGACGCGGGCTCCAGGTGGGCGGCGACTGGTACGACGTCATCGCCCTCTCCGAGGACCGGGTGGCCCTGGTCATCGGAGACGTCCAGGGACACAGCGCCGGCGCCGCGACGATCATGGGCCAGATGCGTACGGCCGTCCGCGCCTACGCCATCGAGGGCCACCCGCCCGACGTGGTCGTCTCGCACGCCAACCGGCTCCTCGTCGGCATGGAGACCGACCTGTTCGCCACCTGCTGCTACGCCGAACTGGACCTGGAGGAGGGCAACGCCCTCTTCGTCCGGGCCGGGCACCTCGCACCCATGCTGCGCCTTCCCGACGGCTCCACCGAGGAGGTCGAGGTGGCGGGCGGCCCCCCGCTCGGCATCCTGGCGGAGGCGGACTTCCCCATGACGGCCGTCGAACTGGCGCCCGGCACGGTCCTCGCCCTGGTCACCGACGGTCTGGTCGAGGCCGCCGACCTGCCCCTGGACGAGGGCATGCGCAGGACGCGCGTCGCGCTCGCCGCGGCCGACCCCGCCGACCCGGGGAAGATGGCCGACGAACTCCTCGGCGACGACGGCCGCCGGGAGGACGACGTGGCGCTGCTGCTGCTGCGCTACGACGGCATGAAGACCCGGCCGATCCGGGCCGGCTGGATGGTGTGGCGGCTGCCGGACGCCGTCATGCACGCCCGCCGCTTCACCGCACGCACCCTGCGCCGCTGGAAGGTCCAGGAGGCGGCCGACGCGGTGCTGCTGGTCGTCTCCGAACTCGTCACCAACGCCCTGGTGCACACCCAGGGGCCGGTCCGGCTCGACCTGGTGCTGCGCGGGGACCGGGTGCGCGTCTCCGTGAGCGACTCCTCGCCGCGCGCGCCCGCCAAACCGGTGATCGTCGACTGGGAGGCGACCGGCGGCCGGGGCCTGCTGCTGGTCGAGGCGATGTCGGACGCCTTCGGGTCGGTCCCGGTGGCCGGCGGCAAACAGGTGTGGAGCGAGATCGTCGTGCCGGAGGGAGTGCCGTGAGGACGCGCCGCAGGGCCGTCGTCGCGGTGCTCGCCGCGGCGCTCCTGACGATGCCCCTGGCCGCCTGCGGAGGGGACGAGAAGGCGGCCGGCGAAGGCTTCACCGTCGGCCTGCTGCTGCCGAGCCGCATGGTCCCGCGCTGGGAACACGCGGACCGACCGCTGATCGAGGCGCAGGTGAGGAAGCTCTGCCCCGGCTGCCGGACGGAATACGCCAACGCCGAGAACGACGTCACCCGACAGCGGCAGCAGATGATCTCCATGATCACCAAGGGGGCCCGGGTCCTGATCCTCGACGCCGCCGACACCCGGGCGCTGCGCTCCTCCATCCAGGAAGCGGACCGGGCGGGTGTCCCGGTGATCGCCTACGACCGCCTCGCCGAGGGCCCGATCACCGGCTACGTCGGCTTCGACGGCCTCATGGTCGGCAGACTCCAGGGCGAGGCGCTCCTGAAGGCTCTGGGACTGAAAGCGGGGCAGAGGGCCGGGAGCGACAACGTCGTCATGATGAACGGCGATCCGACCAGCCCGAACGCGGAGTCGTACCGGAAGGGCGCGCTGTCCGTCCTCACCGGCGAGGTGCGGATCGCCCGGTCCTACAACACCCCGGACTGGAGCACCCAGAACGCCCACACCAACATGAACGCCGCCATCGCGGCCCTCGGTCCGGACCGGATCGACGCAGTCCTCGCGGCCAACGACAACATCGCCGCGGGCGTCGTCGCCGCGCTCAAGAGCGCCGGCGTCACCGACCTCCCGCCCGTCACCGGCCAGGACGCCGACCTCGACGCGGTGCGGCGCGTCGTCAAGGGCGAGCAGTACATGACGGTCTACAAGCCGTTCGCGAAGGAGGCCGCCGCGGTCGCCGCCATGGCCGTCGCCGTCGGCCGGGGCGAGGACCCCCGGGACAGCGCCACCACGACCGTCGACAGCCCCACCACGAAGCGCATCCCGGCCGTCCTGCTCCAGCCGCGTCCGGTGACGGCCCGTGACATCGAGCGGACCCTGGTCAAGGGCGGCCTGTACACGACGGGGCAGATCTGCACCCGTGAGCTCCTGACCGCCTGCGCGAGGGCGGGACTCACCCGCTGAGCCGCCGGGAGGCCGTCAGTGCTGGTGCGGCTGCTGGTGCGGCTGCCCGTACGCCTGGCCGTCGACGCCGCCCGCGGCCTGCGCCGTCAACTGCTCCGCCTGCTCCTTGGTCAGCTTCTGCTCGGCACCGCAGAACGTGCACTGCGTCGAGTGACTCGTCGAGATCGGGAACAGCGGCACGAAGAACAGCGTGAACTTCGTGACCCGCTTGCGCAGCGTGTGCGCGGCGGGGTTGCCGCAACGGCCGCACACGAGCGTCAGTATCGCCAGCTGGTAGAGGTATCCCTTGGTGCCGAAGATGATCACGCTGTGCTTCCTTCTGGGTGAGTGTCCGTCCGGGCGGGTCGCCGTCGGGACGGCTGTCGGGACCGCTGTCCGCACCGCACAGTCTGCTGCATGGCCGGGTCACCCGGGTGAGCGGCAGGCGGGTCGATGCCCTGGGCCACGCGGGCGATCCCTCGGCCACGACTGCGGCGGCCGCCGCCGGCCCACCGCCATGGTCGTCTGGCCGCCGCACGGCGGCGTTCCCGGCTACCCCGCAAGGTAGGTCACATGCCCCGAGTCCCCCGTTCGGCGGGCGTCACCTCCGCCGCCCTAGCCCTCGGCCTGCTCGCCACGGCCCCCGCCGTCTCGGACGAGCCGGCGGTCTCCGCTCCGCGCGTCGTCGTCCACTTCGACCTCGCCAAGGGCCAGTCACCGGAGAACATCGCCCTCGAACCCGACGGCTCCGCCGACCTGACGTTCTCCACCGCCCGGCAGGTCGTCAACGTCACCCGGCAGGGCAGGACGCGGCTCCTCGCGACCCTGCCCGCCGTGACGAACCCGCAGACACCCGTCGTCGGCAGGGCCGTCGTCCTCGGCATCGTCCGCGCACAGGACGGCACCCTGTACGTCAACTACGCCACCGGCACCCGCGCGACCGGCATCTGGCGCATCCCCTCCGGCGGCGGCAAGCCCCGGCAGATCGCACAGCTGCCGCCGAACGGGTTCCCCAACGGCCTCGCCCTCGACGAGCGCCGGGGCGTGTTCTACGTCGCGGACTCGGTGCTGGGCACCGTCTGGCGCGTCCCGCGCTCGGGCGGCAAGCCCACGGCGTGGGCCGAGGGAGCGCTGTTCAAGCCCCTCAACGCACCGCCCGCAGCCCGCGTCGGAGTCAACGGCCTCAAGGTCCACCGCGACGCCGTGTGGGTGTCCAACACCAACGCGGGCACGCTGCTGCGCATCCCCGTGCGGGAGAGCGGCTGCGCCGGCGCGATCGAGACCCGGGCGACGGGCCTGCTCGCGATCGACGACTTCGCGTTCGTGGACCGGCACCGCGACACGGTTCTCGCCGCCCTGATCGGCGGCAGCGAGATCGCCCAGGTCCGCCCGGACGGTACCCACCGCATCGTCCTCACCCGAAAGGACGGGCTGTCCAACCCCACCTCGGTGGCGGTACGCGGCCGGACCGCCTACGTCCCCAGCGCGGCGTACTTCAAGCAGCCCGACCCGAACCTGCTGCTGGCCCGCGTCAACCAACGCGACCGCGGCTAGCAGCCGGGCGGCCCCGTACCCGGAAGGCGGGGTACGGGGCCGCGGGGGGGGGAGGGGGGATCAGACCGCGGACGCCGCGCTGTGCAGGTTCTTGGCCGCCAGGGCGAGTCCCTCGGTCTGTGAGTAGGCGGCGTCCTCGTGCTCGATGTTCACGGCCATGTCCGGGTCGATCTCGGCGAGGGCGCGCAGGAACCCGGTCCAGAAGGGGACGTCGTTGCCGAGACCCACGGCGACGAACTTCCAGGCCGGGTTCTCCGGCCACGCGTTGCACCAGAATCCGTACCCGGTGGGCACCTTGCCCTCCGCGTCGGCGGGCACACGCGTGAACGACGTGTCGAGCACACCGCGGATGTCGGCGCCCGGGCAGAGCGTGGCGTCCTTCGCGGCGGCGTGGAACACCAGCGGGCCCAGCCACTTGATGGAGGCGACGACGTCCATGCCCTGCCACATCAGGTGGGACGGGTCCATCTCCGCGCCGACGTTCGTCAGACCTCCCTCGTCCACCAGCCGCTTCAGGGTGACCGGGGAGAACACCAGGTTGTGCGGGTGCATCTCGATGGCGACCCGGACGTCGTTGGCCCGGGCGAGGGCGTCGATCTCCTGCCAGAACGGGACGGCGACGCCCCACTGGTAGTCCAGGACGTCCAGGTAGACGCCGTCCCACGGGTTGACGACCCAGGAGGGGTACTTGGCGTCGGGGTCGGAGCCCGGCGTGCCGGACATCGTCACGACGTGCCGCACCCCGAGCAGACCGGCGAGGCGGATGGTGCGGCGCAGGTCGTCGGCGTGCTTGGGCCCGACGCCGGGCAGCGGGTTGAGCGGGTTGCCGTTGCAGTTGAGGCCGGTCAGCTCCATGCCCCGGTCGGCGAAGGCCGCCAGGTACTCCTCGCGGGCGCGGGCCGAGGACAGGAGCAGGTCGACCGGGCAGTGCGGGGAGGGGATGAACCCGCCGGTGTTGACCTCCACCGAGGTCAGACCGTTCTCCTTGAGGATGTCGAGCGCCTCGTCGAGGGGCCGGTCGTGCAGACAGGCGGTGTAGGCGCCGAGCTTGAGAGCCATGGGTCTTCTTCCTCTTCCTTCTGTACGGTGCGGGAGGTCAGGCGAGGGGCGGAACGGTGACGGCGGCGCCACCGGTGCGGGAGGACTCGACGACGGCCTGGATGATCTCCATGGTCCGCAGCGCGTCGGCGAACGTGGCGCAGGCCGGCAGCGGCTCGGCGACACCCGCGACCTGGTCGAGGAAGGCCCGCGCCTGGTAGGTGAAGTTGTCGGCGTTGCTGGCGCCCACACCCGGCGCCTCCATCGGGACCCCGCCCGCGAAGTACGGCATCTGCGGGCCGGCGATGATCTGGCGGGCGCCACGGGTACGGGCGTCGGGCTGGGCGTCGTCGAAGAGGTACTCGGCGGGCCGGTGCTGGTCGAACGCGGCCCGGCCGCCGACCCCCAGGACGTCGAAGGCGAGCCCGTTGGGCAGGCCGAAACCGGTGCGCGTCACCGAGAACGTGCCGACCAGACCCGACTCGAACCGGGCGGTGAAGGACGCGGTGTCCTCGTTCTCGACCTCGCCGAACTCGTCGGAGACCGGGGCCGCGTGGTGCCCGACGACCGCGCCCAGCGGCAGCGGCCGCTTGGGGATCTGGGTCGACAGCGAGGCACCGGAGACCGTGGCGATGGGCCCGGCGACGTACTCGGCGGCGTCGATGACGTGCGAGCCGACGTCCCCGAGCGCCCCGGAACCGGGGTTCCCCTTGAACCGCCAGCTCAGCGGCCCGCTCGGGTCGGTCGCGTAGTCGCACCAGTAGCGGCCGCTGAACAGGGTGAGATCGCCCAGCTCGCCGCGCCGGACGTGCTCGCGGATCGCGGCGATGCCGGGGGAACGCCGGAAGGTGTACCCGACGGCGGTCACGACCTCGGCGCCCCGCTCCGACGCCGCCATCGCACGGGCGTCCTCGAGCGAGCCGGCCAGCGGCTTCTCGCACAGCACATGCTTGCCGGCGGCGATCAGCGCCTCGGCGATCGGCCGGTGCAGCGCATTGCCCACGACGATGCTCACCGCGTCGATCGTCGGGTCCTCGACGACCGCCTCCCAGCTCGGGAGCGCCTTCTCGAAGCCGTACCGCCGGGCGGCGTCCTCGCCCAGAGCGAGGTTGGCGTCGGCTATCGCGGCCAGCCGGACGGGCGGCAGACCGGCGCCGAAGACCGTGTTGACGTTGCGGTAGCCGGCGGCGTGACTGCGGCCGGCCATACCGGCTCCGATCACCGCGACGGAAAGGGGCTTGCCGGACGTGGTCATGGGGGTGCCTTTCACAGGGACACGCGGGGGTGTCAGTTGGAGGTGGGGAAGTCGAAACCGGCGGCCGTCCGCTGCTGGGCGGGCTGCGGCCAGCGGGTGGTGACGACCTTGGGCCGGGTGTAGAAGCGGACGCCGTCGGGACCGTGGACGGGGGAGTCGCCGATGAGCGAGTCCTTCCAGCCGCCGAAGGAGTAGTAGGACATCGGCACGGGCACCGGCACGTTGATGCCGATCATCCCGACCTTGACGCCTCGCCGGAACCGGCGAGCGGCCTCGCCCGAGGCGGTGAACAGGGCCGTTCCGTTGCCGTACGGGTTGGCGTTGATCAGCGCGATCGCCTCGTCGAGCGACTCGGCGCGGACGACGGCGAGAACCGGGCCGAACAGTTCCTCCCGGTAGGCGTCCATCTCGGCCGTCACATGGTCGAGGAGGGAGGGGCCGATGAAGAAGCCCGCCGCGCACTCGGGGTGATCGTCGACCTTCAGCCCGCGTCCGTCGACGACGACGGTGGCGCCCTGGGAGGCGGCGGCGCCCACGGCGTTCTCGACGCGTTCCCGGGCGGCCTCGGTGACCAGCGGGCCCATCTCCACGCCGGGGGCGTCACCGGGTCCGACCCGCACCTCGCGGGCCTTGCGCGCCAGCACCTCGACCAGGGCGTCGGCCGCCTCGCCGACCGCGACGGCCACCGACACGGCCATGCAGCGCTCGCCGGCCGAGCCGTACGCCCCGGCAGTGATGTGGTCGGCGGCGAACTCCAGGTCGGCGTCGGGCAGGACGACGGCGTGGTTCTTCGCGCCGCCGAGCGCCTGGACGCGCTTGCCGTGCGCGGTGGCCTGTTCGTGCACGTACTTGGCGATCGGGGTCGACCCGACGAAGGAGACGGCTTCGATACCCGGGTGGGTGAGGAGGGCGTCGACGGCGGGCTTGCCGCCGTGGACGACGTTGAACACGCCGTCCGGCAGCCCGGCCCTCCGGTACAGCTCGGCGACGAAGTTCGCGGCGGACGGGTCGCGCTCACTCGGCTTCAGGACGAAGGTGTTGCCGGTCGCGATGGCGATCGGGTGCATCCAGAGCGGCACCATGGCGGGGAAGTTGAACGGCGTGATGCCGGCCACGACACCGAGCGGCTGACGGAAGTCGTGCACGTCGACACCGCGCGACACCTGGTCCGAGAAGGACCCCTTCAGCACGTCGCCGAGGCCACAGGCGAACTCCACCACCTCCCGGCCGCGGGTGATCTCGCCGCGTGCGTCGTCGACGGTCTTGCCGTGCTCGGCGGAGATGATCCGGGCGAGCTCCTCCTCGTGCTCGACGAGGAGCTGCCGGAAGGCGAACATCACCTGGGTGCGTCGGGAGAGCGAGGACTCCGACCAGGACTCGAAGGCCGTCGCGGCGGCGGTCACGGCGGCGTCCACGTCGGCGGCGTCGCCCAGGACGACCCGGGCCCGCTCCTGACCGGTGGCCGGGTTGAACACCGGCGCGCTGTCCGCGCCCGGGACCGGTGAACCGTTGATCCAGTGGGGGATGGTAGTCACGTGAGGGTTCCTTCTCAGAGGTAGTGCCGCTGCGCGCGCTTGTGGGCGGCGTAGGTGTCGTGGGCGGCGCGGGTGGAGTCCAGGGCGGAGGTCTGGCTGACCGGGACGTCCCACCAGCCGTGTGCGGGCGGGTTGGGGCCGTGGAGGTCGGTCTCGACGTGGACGACGGTGGTGCGGCCGGACGCCTTGGCCTTCTCCATCGCGACCCGGAACTCGTCGACGGTGGTGGCGTGCAGGACGTCCGCGCCGAGCGAGGAGGCGTTGGCGGCGAGGTCGACGGGCAGGACAGCGCCGTCGAGCCGGCCCGAATCGCCGTCCCGGAAGCGGTACTTGGTGCCGAAGCGCTGCGAGCCGAGCGACTCCGACAGGGCGCCGATGGAGGCGAAGCCATGGTTCTGGACAAGGACGACGATGACCTTCAGACCCTCGGAGACCATGGTCACGATCTCCTGGGCCATCATCAGATACGAGCCGTCGCCGACCAGGACGACCACCTCGCGCGACGGGTCGGCCATCTTCGCCCCGACGCCTGCGGCGACCTCGTAACCCATGCAGGAGTACGCGTACTCCACGTGATAGGCCTTGGGATCGCGGGCCCGCCACAGCTGCTGGAGGTCACCGGGCATGGAGCCGGCCGCGTTGATGACGACGGCGCGGTCGTCCAGGACGTCGTTCAGCGCGCCGAGGATCTCCGTCTGGGCGGGCAGCGGGCCATGGCCGACGTCGAAGCACTCCTCCTCCATCGCTCTCGTGCGGGAGATGAGCCGACGTGTGTGCGCCCGATACGCCGGGTCGACCTCCCAGTCCGTCAGCGCCCCGGCAAGAGCCTGGACGCCCAGGCGGGCATCGGCGACCAGCGGCTCGGCCGAGTGCTTGACGGCGTCCAGGCGGGCCACGTTGAGGTTGACGAACGTGACGTCCGGGTTGCCGAAGACCGTGTGGCTGGCGGTGGTGAAGTCGGAGTAGCGGGTGCCGATGCCGAGGACGACATCGGCCTCCTTCGCGACCTGGTTCGCCGCGTACGATCCCGTCGAACCGATGCCGCCGACCGCGCAGGGGTGGTCCCACGGCACCGCGCCCTTGCCCGCGTGGGTGTCCGCGACCGGGATGCCGGTGCCCTCGGCGAAGGCACGCAGCGCGGTCTCGGCACCGGAGTACACCGCACCGCCGCCCGCCACGATCAGCGGCCTCTTCGCACCGCGCAGCAGCCGTGCGGCCCGTTCCACCGCGGCGGGCTCGGGCACCGGGCGGCCGATGTGCCACACCCGGCGCCGGAAGAACGCGACCGGCCAGTCGAAGCCTTCCGCCTGCACGTCCTGCGGCAGCGCCAGGGTCACGGCACCCGTCTCGACCGGGTCGGTCAGCACCCGCATGGCGGCCAGCGCAGCCGGGATCAGCTGCTCGGGCCGGGAGACGCGGTCGAAGTACTTCGACACGGCGCGAAAGGCGTCGTTGACGGTGACGTCCCCGCCCCTGGTGTCCTCCAGCTGCTGGAGCACCGGGTCGGCGGCCCGGGTGGCGAACATGTCGGACGGCAGCAGCAGCACCGGGATCCGGTTGGTGGTGGCCAGCGCCGCACCCGTGATCATGTTGGTGGAGCCGGGCCCGGTGGACGCCGTGCAGGCGAAGGTCGCCAGCCGGTCGCGCATCTTGGCGTACGCCACCGACGCGTGCACCATGCCCTGCTCGTTGCGGGCCAGGTAGTAGGGGAGATCGGCCTCGCCGGTGGTGGCGGCCTGGAGGAGCGCCTGCCCGATCCCGGCCACGTTGCCGTGCCCGAAGATCCCCCACATCCCGGGGACGAGCCGCTGCTCCCGGCCGTCGCGCTCGCTGTACTGGTTCGCCAGGAAGCGCACGAGGGCCTGGGCGGTGGTGAGTCGGACGGTGTTCATTGCTCGGTGGGTCCTTCGAAGGGAAGCCGGTCGTCGATGTCCTGTGCGGCCCAGGTGGCGCGCACCCACCCGTGGGCGGGGTCGTCGCAGATCAGCCAGGCGCGGTCCTGGCCGGGGCCGGCCATGACGTTGAGGTAGTAGAGGTCGTAGCCGGGCGCGGCGATCGAGGGTCCGTGCCAGCCGTGCGGGATCAGTACCGTGTCGCCGGAGCGCACTTCGGCGAGCACGTCGATCGGCCGCTCCGCGGTGCCGTAGACCCGCTGGTAGCCGAAGCCGCCCTCGCCCGAGACCTCGAAGTAGTAGATCTCCTCCAGCTCCGACTCTTCTCCGGGCCGCGCCTCGTCGTGCTTGTGCGGCGGATACGAGGACCAGTTGCCGCCCGGCGTGAGGACCTCGCACACCAGCAGCTGCTCGGCCTCGAACGTGCCGGGCAGGCAGTAGTTGTTGACCTGCCGTGAGCACGCGCCCGCGCCGCGCAGCTCGACCGGCACGTCCTCCTTGCGCCCGTACCGGGCGGGCGGACCGCCCCGCCCGGTACGGGCTGAGGGCAGCGCGAACCGGCCTCCCCGCGCGCTGCTGATCAGGGCCTCCGACGCGCGCGGGAGGTACGCGAAGTCGGTGACCGAGGCGAACACCCCTGTCCTGCCTTCGAGTTCGAAGGCCCTGCCGTCCGTGGTGACGGTGCAGGAGCCCGTCAGCGGCAGGACCAGGAACTCGGAGTCCTGCGTGGACAGGGAGTGCGCCTCACCCGGTCCCAGGTTCAGGATCCTGAGGCCGGAGCATCCCCAGCCCGCCGACTCGGGCGTGACCAGGAGGTCGTAGGGTCCGTGGGCCGAAGTCCCCTTCGGCAGGTGGTACTTGCCCGTGTCGCTCACAGCAGGCTCACCGCCTTGTCCACCGCGCCGGCGACGTCGTCGTTCGACGGGTAGAGCAGCGAGCGGCCGACGACCAGGCCCTGCGCGGTCGGCTGCTTGAGGGCCCTGCCCCAGGAGGCGAAGGCCGCGTCGGCGTCCTTGACCTCGCCGCCCAGCAGCAGTGCCGGCAGCGTGGAGGAGGCCAGGACGCGTTCCATGTCCTCGACGACCGGCAGCTTGAGCCAGGTGTAGGCGGTGCGCCGGCCCAGGCCCGAGGCGATGGTGACCGACGTGACGACGGCGTCGGTGGAGAGGTCGTTGCGGACCCGGCCGTCCTGCCAGGCGGAGAGGAACGGCTCCACCATGGCGATGAGCTGACGGTCGTTCAGTTCGTTGACGGCGCGTGCCGTCTCGGACAGGGCGGACGGTGTCGCCGGGTCGTCCAGGGCGATACGGGTGAGCATCTTGCCGCCGTCGAAGCCCATCGCGGCGATGGTCTCGGCGTCGTAGCCGGTGAAACGGTCGTCGATCTCGAAGACCGAACCCGCGATCCCCGCCCGGTTCATCGACCCGAAGACGCTCTTGCCGTCCAGAACACCGAGAAGCAGCAGGTCCTCGAGGATGTCCGCGGTGGCCAGCACACCCGTCACACCGGGCCGCTCCAGGGCGGTGCACAGGCGGTCCAGCAGCTCGAAGCGGTCGGCCATGGCGTGGGGGTCGCCGCCTACGCCATTGGCGCCACGCGCCGGATGGTCCGCCGCGACGATCATGGCTCTGCCGTGCTCGCCCAGCGGCGAGGTGGCCTTCACCCGGCGCGCGGCGGCGGCCGCGACGGCGCCGGGGTCGCCCACCCGGGCGGCCACGATCCGGCTCACATTGTCGGACAGCACGTCGTCACGCCTTTCGTTCGGTGGAAGGGGAGGCGAGCAACGCCTCGCGCAGCTTGGTCTCGACCTCGGCCTCGGTCGGCATCGCCTCGGAACAGGCCAGTCGGCCCGCGACGATCGCGCCGGCGGCATTGGCGAAGGCGACCGTGCGCCGGGTGTCCCAGCCGGACAGCAGCCCGTGGCACAGCGCCCCGCCGAACGCGTCACCGGCCCCGAGGCCGTTGACGACCTCCACCGGCACCGGAGGGATCTCGACGGCCGAACCGTCCCGGTCCATGGCCAGGACACCCTTGGGGCCCTGCTTCACCACCGCCAGCTCGACCCCGGCCGCCAGCAGCGCCTTCGCGGCCGCGTACGGCTCCCGCTCGCCGGTCGCCACCTCGCACTCGTCGAGGTTGCCGACGGCCACCGTCGTATGCCGCAGCGCCTGCGCGTAGTGGCCTCGCGCCCGGTCGGGGTCGGCCCAGAACATCGGCCGCCAGTCCAGGTCGAATACCGTGGTGCCCGTCCGGGCCCGGTGCGCGAGCGCGGCGAGCGTGGCCGAACGGCTCGGCTCCTCGCTCAGCCCGGTTCCGGTGACCCAGAGGATCCGTGCGTCCCGCACCGCGTCCAGGTCCAGCTCGCCCGGCTCGATGTCCAGGTCGGGAGCCTTGGGCAGGCGGTAGAAGTAGAGCGGGAAGTCGTCCGGTGGGAAGATCTCGCAGAACGTCACCGGCGTCGGCGCGATGTCCGAGGTGCCGACGTAGCGTGAGTCGACGCCGTAGCCGGCCAGGGCCGTGCGCACGAACGCGCCGAACGGGTCCCGCCCGGTCTTGGTGATCACCGCCGACGAGCGCCCGTAGCGGGCGGCGGCGACGGCGACATTGGTCGGGCTGCCACCGAGGTACTTGCCGAACGAAGTGACCTCCGCAAGTCCGACGCCCGTCTGGAGCGGGTAGACGTCCACCCCCACGCGACCCATGGTCAGCACTTCCAACGGCGTCACGCCGGTTTCCTTTCGACGAGGTGGGAACACAGGACTTAAAGCGCTTTAAAAACTGCCGGGGCGAGGCCCTTGTCCGTAAGTCGGTACAGGGGGTGGTTACTGCCCGGCTGAGAGGTACTCGGCGATCTTCTGACGCATGAACACCGAGGACTCCTTGGCCCGCTCCTCCCAGGCGAAGACGCAGGCGGTGAGGGTTCCGTCGAAGCCGTTCGCCCGCAGCGCGCGGAAGAGCTCGTCGAAGTCGACCTCGCCCTCGCCGATGTCGAGGTGCTGGTGGATACGGGCCGTCGTGCCCGGCGGGTTGAGGATGTACCGGTTTCCGGAGGACGCGGTGTGGTCGAAGGCGTCGGCCAGGTGTACATGCGTCAGCAGGTCGCCGGCGTACTCGATGATCCCCGGGGCGTCGTTGCCGATGTGGAAGGTGTGCGGAGCGCAGTACAGGAAGCCGACGCTGGGGTGGTTGATCCCGCGGATCAGGTTGACGGCGTCGTGGCCGTTCTCGATGAAGTCGTCCGGATGCGGTTCCAGCGTGAGGCGGATGCCCTCCCGCTCGAACACCGGCAGCAGCTCGTCCAGCGACTTCCAGAACTGCGCCTCGCTGCGTTCGGAGTCCTCGGGCCGGCCGTTGAACTCCGAGATCATGCTGTCCACGCCGAGGTCCGCGGCGATCTGGATCGAGCGCTTCCAGTACCGTACGGCCGCCTGCCGGGCGTCCTCGTCCGGGCCGGACCAGCGGAACAGCGGCAGCAGCGAGGTGATGCCGACGCCCGCCGTGTCCAGCGCCTTGCGGAACCTGCGCACGCCGGCGTCGTCCACGCGGGGGTGCCGGAAGAACGGGATGAAGTCCTCCCGGGGTGACAGCTCGATCCACTCGTAGCCCAACTCGGCCACCACGGCGGGGAGTTCGAGCAGCGGTACGTTCCGGATCATGTAGGGGTCGAGGGCGATCTTCACGACGGGTTGCCTTCCGGGTGGGTCGGGTCAGGAGGAGACGGCTGCGGCGTCGGGGAGCTTCTCGACGTCGACGCCGCGCACTTGGGCCAGTTCGTGTTTGAGTGCGGCGAGTTCGGTGCCGCCGGCCATGTGGTTGGTGAGTTCTTCGAGGCTGACCTGGTCGCGGGAGGCGGAGAGTTCCATGGTGCCCAGGCGCAGGACGCTGAAGTGGTCGCCGACCATGTAGGCGTGGTGGGGGTTGTGGGTGATGAAGATGACGCCGAGGCCGCGGTCGCGGGCGGCGGCGATGTACTTCAGGACCACGCCGGACTGTTTGACGCCGAGGGCGGCGGTGGGCTCGTCGAGGATGAGGACGCGGGCGCCGAAGTGGACGGCGCGGGCGATGGCGACGCACTGGCGCTGGCCGCCGGAGAGGGTGCCGATGGGCTGTTCGAGGTCGTCGAGGACGATGCCCATGTGGCGCAGTTCGTCGTCGGCGGTCTGCTTCATCTTCTCGATGTCGAGACGGCGCACGGGCCAGGGGCCCTTGGTGAGTTCGGAGCCCAGGAAGAAGTTGCGCCACACCGGCATCAGCGGCACGGTGGCCAGGTCCTGGTAGACGGTGGCGATGCCCTTGTCGAGGGCCTCGCGCGGGGTGGAGAAACGCACGGGGTGGCCGTCGACGAGGAACTCGCCCTCGGTGTGCTGGTGCAGCCCCGAGACGATCTTGATCAGCGTCGACTTGCCGGCGCCGTTGTCGCCGAGGACACAGGTCACCTGGCCGGGCCGGACGGCGAGATCGACCCCGTGCAGGGCACGGATGTTGCCGTAGGACTTGCCGGTGGCCTTCAGCTCGACGACAGGGGTGCCCTCTGCCGTGATGTCGTTGGTCGTAGTCATAAGGGTGGTCACCTCCGGGTGGCCGTGCGCTGGACCCACAGATTGATGAGGACGGCGCCGAGGAGCATGACGCCGAGGAAGGCCTTGAACCAGTCGGGGTTCCAGCCCGCGTAGACGATGCCCTGCTGCACCATCCCGAACATGAACGCCCCGAAGACCGGGCCGATCGCCGAGCCGGCGCCGCCGGTCAGCAGACAGCCGCCGATGACGGCCGCGGAGATGTAGATCAGCTCCTGGCCGACGCCCTCGCCGGACTGCACGGTGTTGAAGGTGAACAGCTGGTGCATCCCGACGAACCAGGCACCGAAACCGACCAGCATGAACAGCGAGATCTTCGTGAACGTCACGGGCACGCCGACCGCCCGCGCGCTCTCCTTGTTACCGCCCACCGCGAAGACCCAGTTGCCGTACTTCGTCCGCAGCAGAACCCAGGTGGCGATGGCCGCGAAGACCAGCCACCACACCACGGTGATCTTGACCTGGACGCCGCCGACGTCGAAGGACGAGGCGAAGACCTTCTTCGCCTGACCGAAGCCGTCCATGTCACTGATGTCGTCGGTGGCCACGTTGGTGGTGACCAGCTTGGTCACCGCGAGATTGACACCCTGGAGGATCAGGAACGTGCCCAGCGTGATCAGGAAGCTCGGCAGCCCGGTCCTGATCACCAACCAGCCGTTGAGGAAGCCGACCCCCAGCGACACCGCCAGGGCGATGACCACACCGACCCAGACATTCGTCGTGAGTTGGTAGCTGAGCATGGACGCGGTGAGCGCCGAGGTGATGACGGCGACACCGGCCGACAGGTCGAACTCGCCGCCGATCATCAGCAGCGCCACCGGCAGCGCCATGATCCCGATCGTCGACGACTGGTACAGGATGTTGGCCATCGAACTGCCGTCACGCACCGGCGGCGCCGCGATCAGGAAGAACACGTACACCGCGACCGCGCCGAGGAACACCCCCACCTCGGGGCGGGCCAACAACCGCAGGGCCAGCGGGCGTTGCGCGGTCCGGCCGTCGGTCTGCTTCGGGCCGGAGGCCGGCGGTGTGGTCACCGCCGGCGCAGCCTGCTGCGTCACACTCATCACCTGGTGCCCTTCGCGGCGAACTTGGCGACGGCCTCGACGTTGGACTTCTCGACGAAGGCCGGGCCGGTCAGCACGGGCTGCTCGCCGCCGCCGCTGAAGTTGCCGTTGGTCTTGTAGAGCCACAGCGAGTCGACCGCCAAGTAGCCCTGGAGGTAGGGCTGCTGGTCGACGGCGAACTCGATCGTGCCCTTCTCGATGGCGGAGACCAGGTCCTTGTTGAGGTCGAAGGTGGCGACCTTGGCCTTGCTGCCCGACTCGGACACCGACTGCACCGCCGTCAGCGCGACGGGGGCGCCGAGGGTGACCACCTCGTCGATGGAGCTGTCCTGCTTGAGCTTGGCGGTGATCGTCGACTTCACGGACGGCATGTCCGTGCCGTTGACGTAGAGGATGTCGGTCTTGCCGCCGAAGGTCTTCTTCACGCCGGCGCAGCGTTCTTCGAGGTTGACGTCTCCCTGTGCCTGGATCACGCAGAGGGCGTGCTTGGCACCGGTGCCGTCGATCTTGGTGCCGAGTGCCTGGCCGGAGACGGACTCGTCCTGCCCGAAGAAGGACAGCAGGCCCTGCTCCTTCCAGACGCCCAGGCCGGCGTTGAGGCCGACGACCGGGATGCCGGCCTGCTCGGCCTTGGCGACCACGTCCTTGAGCGCGTCCGGCTTGGCGAGGGTGACCGCGATGCCGTCGACCTTCTGGTCGATCGCGTTCTGCACCAGGTTGGCCTGGTCGCCGGCCGTCTCGTCGTTGGAGTAGATGAGCTTGACGTTGTCCTTGGCGGCGGCGGCCTCGGCACCCTTGCGGATGGTGTCCCAGAACGTGTCGCCGGAGGGTGCGTGGGTGACCATCGCGATGGTCATGCGAGGGGTGTCGGCCTTGCCCGCGGAGACGTTGCCCGCCTCCTCTTCGGCCTTCTTGCCGCCGGAGCCGCTGGAGCAGCCCGCGAGGGTCAGTGCGGCCGCCGCGGCCACGGCCACGAGGGAGACGGTTCTGCGGGAACGGGGAAGGGACGTGCGATTCATACTGCGTGCACCTCACTGTGCAGGGGATTCGGCGGCTACGGGGAGGGTCCCTGCGCTCGCGGTTCGCGGGTGGGTCGCGGTTCGCTCGCGGGTTCGTTCGCGGTGGGGGTCGCGGCCGAGTCGAGGGCGGGCGCCTTGTGGGTGCCGGATCGACCTGGTCGGAACATCAGGACAATTTAAAGCGCTTTAAGTCCTGGTAATATCAGCCTTGTTTTGTGAGTGTGTCAAGGGTGTTGCACGGGGAGTTTTCGGCGGGGAGGCGCAGGTGGACGAGGGTGATTCCGCAGGTCGGGGGAGTGGCGCGCACAAGCGCCCCAGGCTGGAGGACGTGGCCGCGCGGGTGGGTGTGTCCACCGCCTCGGTCTCCCTGGTGCTGCGCGGAGTGCCCGGTCCGAGCGAGCGGACCCGGGAGCGGGTCCTGCGGGCGGCCGCCGATCTCGGCTACCAGGTGGACCGCACGGCCAGCATGCTGGCCAGCAGGCGCACCCGGCTGCTCGGCGTCATGGTCGACATCCACAGTCCGTTCCACGCCGAACTCGTCGAGCATCTGCACACGGCCGCCGAGGACGTCGGTTACGACCTCGTCCTGAGCACCCTCACCCGCACCCGCGACGAGCACACCGCCGTGGAGACACTGCTGGCCTTCCGCAGCGAGGCGCTGATCCTGCTGGGCCCGACCGCCCCCGCCGACACCCTCGCCGCCCTCGACCGCAAGTCACCCGTCATCGCGGTGGGCCGCCGGATCGCCGACGCGGGGCTGGACGTCGTACGCACCGCGGACGACGAGGGTGTGGGCCAGATCGTCGACCATCTGGTCGATCTCGGACACCGCGAGATCGTCTACGTCGACGGCGGCAGGGGTGTCATCGCCACCGACCGGCGGCGCGGCTACCGCACGGCCATGCGCCGCCGCGGGCTCGAGGCCGGCATCCGGGTGCTGCACGGCGACAACACGGAGGAGGGCGGCGAACACGCGGCCCGTCGGCTCATCGAGGCCGACGACCTGCCCACGGCTGTCGTGGCCTTCAACGACCAGTGCGCCATCGGGGTCCTCGCCGCCCTCGCCCGGGCGGGCGTGGCCGTCCCGGGGCGGGTCTCGGTGGTCGGCTACGACGACGACACGCTCGCCCGGCTGAGCTGCTTCAACCTGACGACCGTCAGCCAGGGCGCCCGGGAGCAGGCCCGGCACGCGGTGACCGCCGCCGTCGAGCGCCTCGACCAGGGCCGCACCGAGGCACGCGAGGTCGTCCTCACCCCCCGTCTCGTCCGCCGTGGCACCACGGCCGCGCCGGCCTGACGGGGGCGCGGCGCGGGGCTCCGCGGGAGCGGGGTCGTCGTCAGGCCGCCGGGCGTACCAGGCCGTACTCGTAGGCGAAGGCGACCGCCTGGACCCGGGCGCGGGCGCCGATCTTGGCGAGGATGTGGCTGACGTGGGACTTCACGGTGGTCGGGGCGATGGACAGCCGTGCGGCGATCTCCGCGTTGGACCAGCCGGAGGCGACGGCGACGAGGACATCGCGTTCGCGCCCGGTGAAGGCGTCGGGTCCGACAGCCCGCTCGCCGGGGCGCGGGGCGGGCTCATGGCGGACGGTGTCGATGAGCGCGCGGGTCAGCTCGGGGGTGATGACGGCGTCTCCGGCTGCCACGACGCGGACGGCCGCGGTGAGTTCGTGGGGTGTGGCGTCCTCCAGGAGGAATCCGCCGGCGCCCGCGCGCAGCGCGGCGTAGGCGTACCCCTCGTCACCGGTGGAGGTCAGCACCAGGATCCGCGGCGGCTGCCCGACCGGCCCGGCGGGGCCAGGGGCCGCGGTGAGGCCGGGGACCGCGGTGAGGCCGGGGACCGCGGTGAGGCGTGGCGGGTGGGCGATGCGGCGGATGGTCTCGATGCCGTCCGTCCCGGGATGCAGGCCGCCGAGCAGGACGACGTCGGGACGGAGCGCGGCGCTCATCCGGACCGCTTCGGCCCCGCTCGCCGTGTCGCCCACGACGGTCAGGTCGGGCTCGGCGGTCAGCAGCATGCGCAGGCCGACGCGTTGAAGGGACTGGTCGTTGGCGATGAGTACGGAGGCCATGGCTGTGTTCTCCATGCGAGTGGGGGCGTACGCCTCTCATGAACGAAACTGTTTCGTTCACTTGATGGTCAGACTAGCCCTCGAAGTCATCGAAACGGCGGCGTTTCCATGTGGTGTGGGTCACAGTCGGTGGACGGGTCGGGCTGTGCCGCGAAAGGGCCGGCCCCGCAGGTGCCGGCCCTCTCGTCGCGCAGGGGCGTCCGCTACGCCCAGCAGCCGTTCACGGTGGCCGCGAGGCCGTCCATGGCGTCCTTGATGTCGTTCGGGTTGGCCGTGGAGTTGTTCTCGATGAAGGAGAAGACCTTCCACTTGCCGTCCTTGCCCTGGGTCAGACCGCTCAGGGCGATGGCTCCGGTCAGGGTGCCGGTCTTCGCGTGCACCTTGCCGACCGCGCACTTGGAGTTCACGTCGTCGAAGCGGCCCCATTCCGGACCGAGCGTGCTGCCGGCCTCACCGGAGACGGGCAGCCCGTCGAGGATGGAGCCCAGAGTGGGGGAGTAGCGCGATTCCGTCAGCAGTTCGAGGATTTCCGCGAGCGTGGCGGCCGGAATGCGATTGGCCCGCGAAAGGCCGCTTCCGTCGTAGATCTCGAAGTTGTCGAGGGAAACGCCGTACCGAAGGCTCAGCACCTTGCGCACGACGTCCGTGCCGTCCTCGAAGGTGGCCGGGCGGCCCGCCCCGAGCGCGGTCATCCGCAGCAGGGTCTCGGCGATGTTGTTGTCGCTGACCTTGATCATCTTGTGGACGATCTCCGACAGCGCTGCCGACCGGTGCCGTGCCACCGGTACGTCGCCCGGGGCCGCCTCGGCGCGGGTGACGGCGCCGTCGACGGTGACCCCGGCCGCCGTGAGCTGCTGGGCGAAGACCTGCCCGGCGTCGATCGAGGTGTCCTGGACGCCGTGCCCGTCGACGACCAGGGCGCGTACCGGGGCGACGGAGTCGGGGTAGTAGCCGGTGTTCCAGCCGTTGGCCAGGGTCGGCGCGCCGAAGAGGCTGTCGTCCACGGCGACCTTCACCGACGTCAGCCCCGCCGCCTTGAGCCCGGCGACCGCGGTCTTCGCCAGTTCGGCGAGGTCGGCGCTGGTCAGCGTACGGTCGCCGCCCCCGACCACGGTCAGGGTGCCGTTGCCGTAGACGACCTTCGTGGTGAACGTGTGGTCCGGGCCGAGCACGGTCAGGGCGGCGGTCGCCGTGGCGAGCTTGGTGTTGGACGCCGGCATCAGCGCGGTCGCCCCGTTGTGGTCCCACAGGGTGGTGTCGGACTCGGAGTCCAGGACCACACCGCTGACCTCGGACCCCAGGCGCGGGTCGACGACGCGGGCCTCGAGATTGGCGACCAGTTGCCGGTCGTCCGCGTCGAGCGTCCGGCCCGCCGCCGTGTCCTTGGCCGTCGTGCCGATGCCCTTCTCGGCGGCGAACGCCGAGGGGCCGGCCAGGGCCGCCGAGGTGACGGGCAGGGCCAGCGCGAGCACGATCGCCCGCCGGACGCCGGTGCTGCTCTGCCTGGCCTTGCGGTGCCGGCGTCGACCGCCCGGGGCAAAGGAATGCACGGGCGTTTCCGCCATTATGTCGTTCATGGAGTATCTCAAGGCTTTCGTGTGGGGGCCCTGCGCGAGAGAATTCCGGCGCACCTTATCACCCGTCACATGCGACCCACAGGTAACAAAGTGCGCTGCTGACAGCCTTTCAGCGGGCGGAAATCCCCCGGACTTTCACACGGAATTCAGAGGCCCGACCCCAAGCTCTGCGTCGTGTAGGCGCACTCCGTGTAGATGTAGCCCGACTCGAGCTTGGCCGTGTCCGAGGCCGGCGTGGCGGAGCTGTCGCCGTTCGGCTTGTGCAGGAAGAACGTGGTGCCGACCGGCAGGCTGATGGTGCGCTGCGGATAGTTCTTGCCGCTGTCGTTGCACGGCTCGAACGACGGGTTGATGGTGCTGCTGAAGGAGTACGCCTTGCAGCTGCCGCAGGCCTTGAGGGTGAAGCTGCCGGTGACCGGGCCCGTGAAGAGGACCGTGACCGCGTCCGGACTGTCATTCTGCACGGTGACCGAGATGCTGCCGCCGGTACGGGTGGTCGGCAGCTTCTTGCCCGCGGCCGGCACGGTCTGGGCGATCTCCGCCGCTATGGCGATCTTCTTCGCCAGGCCGGCGTTCTTGGCGGTCTTGTGGGCGGAGGCGTACTCCGTCATGGTCGTCTGCGCCGACTCGAAGTCGCCGTCCCGGTACTGGTCCACGCCGCAGGTGTACGTGCCGGTGTCGGCGCTGGTCGTGGCCCGTCGGCTGTCCTTGTCGAGAGCGGCGCCGATGTCCGCCTGCCCGGCCTCCAGGCCGTCGATCTGGGAGCCGAGCGTGCGCAGCCGCTGGACCGCGGAGCAGGGTTCGGCCCCGTGCAGGTCCTTCTCCGTACGGACGACGGCGGCGGCCACGGCGGGTTCGACCTTCGCGGCCTGCTCCGACTCGGGGAAGGTGGACAGCAGTTCCCCGTACTGCGACCCCCAGTTGGCCTCGCCCGCCGTGAGCGCCGTCGACGCGCACTCGTACAGCGAGGTGGCCAGCCGGTCGTCGGGCCATGTCTTCAGTGCCCCGAGATCCGTCCCGGGCAGGCTCTTGGGAACCGTCCGCAGATACTTCAGCGGCTCCACCGCCTCGCAGTAGTCGCCCTGCGCGTACGCGGCTCCGACCGTCGTGTAGTAGGTCTTCATCCGGGCGGGCACCCGCTCGGCCGCCCGGGAACCGGAGTGGTCGGACCTGAGATCCGCGTAGACGCCCAGCGCCTTGCGGTAGTCGGCCTGGGCCGAGTTGAACGGCTTGTCAGCCGCGGCCTGCACCAGCTCGTCGGCCTCGTCGAGCCGGTCGAGCAGCATCTGCTGGGTCGCCTCGTCCCGCGCGCTGTCGTACAGCACGACACCCCCGGCCGGCACGACGAGCAGGAGCAGTCCGAGGCCGAGCGCGAGCGGCGCCCGCCGCAGTCCCGTCAGCCGGGTGCGCAGACCCACGCGCGCACCGTCCGCCGCCACCGCGACGAGGAACAGGACGTACAGGAAGAGAGCGAGAGCCGGGACACCGTCCGGGTCGGCCGGCAGCGCCACGAACAGCAGGACGGCGGTGGCGATCCAGCAGAGCGCCATCAGCGCCCAGCGGCGCACCAGCGCGTAACCCAGGCCCAGACCACTGAGGTTGAGCACGGCCACCGCGACGGCCCGAGCGCCGTCCGCCGGCGCCGGCGGCGGGGCCGACGGCATGGGCGGAACGTAGTAGAAGGTGTTGTGGTCGGTGTCGTTGTATCTGCCGTACTGGTCCCCCGACATGGCGGCTCCCCCCGGTCAACTGCGTCCGCACGTCTACAATTTGTCAGTGTACGGGCGAAGCGGGCGGGCCGACAGGGGCGTAGGGGTTCCCGCATACGATCCCGGCCGGGATCGGCGCGGCCGAAAGGAGCCGGTCGGCGGAACGCGGGCCGGGCCGCCACAGGGGGCATGTGTGGCGGCCGCGGCTTCGCTATCGCGTCAGGCATGGGTCAGGCCACACCCCCCACCGTCTTCTTGCGGCGCAGGGCGTAGATGCCGGTGCCGGCGACGGCGAGGACGCCGATTCCGGCCGCGGTCGCCGAGGGGGTGGCGAGGCCGCCGCCGCCGGTGTGCATGCCGCCGCTGGGCTTGTCGTGCTCCTTGCTCCAGCCGCCGGACTCCTCTTCCTTCCCGCCGTTCCAGGAGTCCTTGCCGTGCTCGGTGTCCTTGTCCTTGTACGTCTCGGGGTCGTACTTGGGGTCCTTCGCCGCGCCGTGGTCGCTGCTGTCGTTCACCAGGGCGAGGGCGCCGCCGCCGGTGTGGATGCCGCCACTGGGCTTGTCGTGCTCCTCCTTGCCGTGCTCCTTGCCGTGCTCTTCCTTGCCGTGCTCCTTGCCGGAGGAGGAGTCCTCCTCCTTGCTGTACGAGGAGTCGTCCTCCTTGTCGTGCTCCTTGCTGTACGAGGAGCTGTCCTCCTTGCTGTAGGACGATTCGTCGTGGTCCGTGTCACCGGCGGCGTAGGCGCCGGGGGCGCCGATGGCGAGGGCGGCCGAAGCCGCCGCGGTGGCCAGGATCATGCGAGCAGAACGCATCTGATGGTCCTTCCGTCACGACCGGGCAGCCGACACCTCGTCAGCTGACACGACCCGGCCTGACGTGATCCACCGTCAGTCAGCGAGCCCCGCTCCACCACTCAAGGCGCTCACCCGGGTGAAGCGGCCCGCCATCCCGGGGACCCCGCCCCGCCTAGTCGCCCTTCCGGGGACGACCACTCCGACGGAGTAGCGGCGAAACGATTCGCGGGGTGAACGAGGCCCGTCGTTCGATCATCTTCGAGGGCACGCGGCGATCCTGGTGCAGGCCTTGGTTCCCTCGGCGGACCTGGGCTTTTCTCGCTATCGACCCTCATTTCCCGGCAAGGAGTTCCGCTGTGCGTGTTCGTCGTACGGTGCTCAGCACCCTCGGTTCCGTCGCTCTCGTCCTCACCTCTCTGGGTGCACTGACCGCCGCCACCGCGGGTCCCGCCGCCGCGGACCCGTGCGGCTTCTACGAGACCGGTTCCGACGCCTTCTACAACCACTGCACGTCGGACGGCTCACGCGTGGTCATCAAGGTCGACGTGGCCTGGGCGGCCGACTACGAGCGGTGCGTCGGTCCCGGCACGTCGTGGCTGGGCTCCGCCGCCAAGATCCAGGGCGCCCACTACACCGGCCGCACCTGCTGACGAACGGTCACTCACTCCACGGTTTCTCGGGGTCCGGGGCGAAGTCGTCCCGGACCCCGCGTGTCTGTCCGCCGGCCAGGTCGGGGGCGGTGCGGACCGGTGGGCCGTCACCGGTCCGGGCGGTCCAGGACGGTCAGCAGACGGTCGGCGAACTCCTTCGGGGACTCGACGGCGCCGAGGTGGCCGCCCGGGAACTCGACGAGTCCGGATCCCAGCAGCTCCGCGAGGCGCGCGGCCGGTCCGTACAAAGGGAGTTGGCGGCGGGAGTCGCGCCCGGCGGCCGGGACCAGCTTGTGCGCCACGGACCGGAGCGCGGCGAGGTCGGGTACGGCCGAGGAGAACGGGCAGAGGACGCGGCCCAGGAAGACCGGCAGATTGGTGTGCATCCGGACGGCCATCTCCCTTATCTCGGGCGGCAGTTCCGTGGGATGCGCGGGCGGCTGCGGGCCCGGCCCGTCCGCCAGTCCCTCACCCAGTCCCTCACCGAGCCGGGTCATGGCGGCGTCGGCGCCCTCGGTGCGGAAGGTCTCGCGTACCTCGGCGAACAGCGCTCGATGCGGGGCGGGGTCCTCCAGCAGTTCCAGCAGCGGCGGCTCGTGCGCGACCACCCGGCGCAGCCGCTCGGGGTGCCGGGCGAGCAGTTCCACCGCGACGACGGCGCCGGAGCTGCAGCCGAGGACGACCGCCTCTTCGCCGGGGGAGAGCAGTTCGAGCAACCGGTGGGCGTCGTCGCTCCAGACCGGCACCTCCTCGTCGGCGCGTGGAGTGTCCGCCGGGCCGTCGAGAGGGCTGCGGGACAGACCGCGCGGGTCGTACGAGACGACCGTGTAGCGGGTGGCCAGCTCCGGTGCCATGCCCGCGTACAGTCCGGCGTCCCCGGCGCCGCCGGGGATGAGCAGCAGGACCGGTCCGCTGCCGAGGGTCTCGTAGTGGAGGGTGGCGCCGGGCACTGCCAGGGTGCCGGTCCGGGGCGGGTTCATGGCTTGCTCCAGTCGGTTGTCCGTGCGGGCGAGGGACCTCTATGCCCTCGCAACAGTTTCCTAGTATCCCTAGGTTTTTACCTAGCTCAACAAGTTTTTGGCCTGCCGCCGTCTCTGAACAGCCGGAACGCGTCATGTGTAACTCTGGGTAACTTCTCTCCTGTCGTACAGTCGAAGCCGGGGAGGAAGACCGGAGGGAGGGGATGGCGTGCCGCTGGAGCCGTTGCGGTTCGCGGTCCTGGGAGCCGTTCGGGTCTTCCGGGGGGATGCGGAACTGGAGCTCGGAGGACCGCAGGAACGCGCCTTCCTGGCCCTGCTGCTGGTCGGAGCGGGGCGGCCGGTCGCCGTGAGCGAGATCGTCGACGTCCTGTGGGGAGCGGCTCCACCGCGCAGCGCGGTCAATGTCGTCCGGCGCCATGTGGGTTCGCTGCGCCGGCTGCTGGAGCCCGGCCTCGCCGCCCGCGCGGAGGGGCGCTGGCTGGTGCGGGACGCCGGTGGATACCGGCTGGTGACCGACGGTGACTCCTCCGACCTGCTGAGGTTTCGCGCGCTGTGCGAGGAGGGGCGCCGGATCGCCGACCGGTCACCCGCGCAGGCGCTCGAACTCCTCACCGAGGCGCTGTCGTTGTGGCGCGGACCCCTCGCCGTCGGCATTCCCGCGCAGGCCCGTGCGCACCCCGCGTTCGAGGCCGTGGACCGTGAGCTGCCGGCCGCCGTGCGGCAGGCGGCGGACGCCGCGCTGCGCGCCGGCAGGCCGGACGTGGTCCTGGCCGACCTGCGACAGGCCGCCGCGCGGCATCCGTTGGACGAACCCCTCCAGGCGGGACTGCTCCTCGCGCTGGCGGCGGTCGGCCATCGCTCGGAGGCGCTGGCCGCCTACGAGGCCGTACGGGCGCGGCTGGCCGAGGAACTGGGGATCGACCCCGGAGCGGTGCTGCGCGACGCGCGCGACACGGTGCTGCACGGGGTGCCGGAGACGGCGGTCGGGTCGTCGTCAGGTGAGTCGAGCGGTGCGGTGTCCGATGGCGCGGGCGCGGACGGTTCCCTCGCGGACCCGGCGCCTGCGCACGCGCCTGCGCCGGGTCCGCCGGCGCCGTCCGCTCTGCCGCCGCCTGCCCAACTACCCCACGGCATAGAGGTGTTCACCGGTCGGGACGTCGAGCTCGACGAGGCGTTCGCGCTGTCCGGTGCGGACGGGTCGGGGCCCGGGACCGTGGTGATCAGCGCCATCGGCGGTATGGCGGGCGTCGGCAAGACCACGCTCGCGGTGCACTGGGCCCACCGCGTCGCCGACCGGTTCCCCGACGGGCAGCTCTACGTCAACCTGCGCGGCTTCGACCCGTCCGGCGCCGTCCTGGACCCGGGGGAAGCGGTCCGGGGGTTCCTCGGTGCGCTCGGTGTACCGCCGGAACGCGTCCCGCACGGGGTGGACGCGCAGGCGGCCCTCTACCGCAGCGTGCTCGCCGGCCGCCGGGTCCTCGTGGTGCTGGACAACGCGCGGGACGTCGAGCAGGTGCGGCCGCTGCTGCCCGGCTCGCCCGGCTGCCTCACCATCGTCACCAGCCGTGACGAACTGGCCGGGCTCGTCGCCGCCCACGGTGCCCACTCCCTGGTCCTGCGCCCCTTCGATGCCGTCCAGGCGCGGGCCTTCCTGGTCCGCCGCCTGGGCGCGGAGCGGGTCGCGGCCGAACCCCGGGCGGCCGACGAGATCAGCGAACTGTGCGCCGGACTGCCCCTCGCCCTCGCCTGCGTCGCCGCCCGCGCCGCCGGTCACCCCCACTTCCCGCTCGCCGCCGTCGCCGCCGAGCTGCGCGAGGCCCACGGCAGCCTCGACGCCTTCGTCCGCTCCGACGCCTCCGTGGACGTCGGCACGGTCTTCTCCTGGTCCTCGCGCGCGGTCTCGGCGGCGGCGGCCCGGCTGTTCCGGCTGCTCGCGCTGCACCCCGGCCCCGACCTCTCCCTGCCGGCCGCGGCCGCCCTGGCCGGCCTGCCGGTACGCCGGGCCCGACCGCTGCTGGCCGAGCTGACCGGACTGCACCTCGTCACCGAACACGGTCCCGGCCGCTACGCCTTCCACGACCTGCTCCGCGCCCACGCCGGCGAACTCGTCCACGAGCGGCACACCGAGGCCGACCGTGCGGCGGCCCTGAACCGGCTGCACCACCACTACCTGCATACCGTTCACACCGCGGACCGGCTGCTGGCCCCCAACGCCGACCCGTTGCCCCCGCCGCCCGCGCCCGAGGGCGTCCATCCCGAACCCCTCGCCGACGACGACCGCGCCCTGGCCTGGCTCACCGCCGAACACGCGGTCCTGCTCGCCGTGGTCGAGACGGCCGCCGCGTCGGGACAGCCCGTGCAGGAACGTCTCGCCTGCCAACTGGCCTGGTCCCTGGAGCCGTTCTTCGACCGGCGCGGCCACTGGCACGACGGGCTCGCCGTGCAGCGCACCGCGCTCGACGCCGCCCGACGGCTCGCCGACCCCGCGCTGGAGGCCCGCGGCCTGCGTGGACTGGCCCGGGTGGAGGGCCGGCTCGGTCTGCACTCCCGGTCCGTTCCCCGACTGGAGCGCGCCCTGGAACTCTTCACCGAGCTGGGCGACGACACGGGCCGTGCCCACACCCACCGCAGTCTCGGCTGGGAATGCGACCAGCGGGGTGACCTGCCCGGTGCCCTGCGCCACAACCGGTTCGCCCTCGGCCTGTTCCGTACGCTCGGCGACCGTGCCGCGCAGGCCAGCGTGCTGAACTCGGTCGGCTGGTACCACGCTCAGCTCGGCGAGTACCGGCGTGCCCTGACGCACTGCTTCGAGGCCCTCACCATGCTCCAGGAACTCGGGGACCGCTACGGGCAGGCCGCCACCTGGGACAGCATCGCCTACGCCCACCACCACCTCGGCCGCCACCCGCACGCGCTGCTCGGCTACCGCAACGCCCTCGCCCTGCTGCGCGACCAGGGCGTGCCGTACGTCGAGGCCGACATCCTGGTCCGGGTCGGCGACACCCACCTCGCCACCGGCGACCACGACGGCGCCCGCACCGCGTGGCAGCAGGCCCTGGTCCTCCTCAGGAGCCTGAACCATCCCGACGCCGAGCGGGTCGAGACACTGCTGAACGCACGGGACGGTCATGCCGGTGCCGTCTGACACCCGGCTCCGGCTCGATCACGCCGCCGGACGACGCGTTGGGTGAAGTGATGCGCTTCGAGGTGCTGGGGCCGGTACGGGTGTGGCGGGAGGAGCGGGAGCTCGATCCCGGCTTCCCTCAGCAACGCGCCCTGCTCGCCCTGCTCCTGGCGCACGCCGGCCGGTCCGTGCCGACCACCGAGATCGTCGACGTGCTGTGGGCCGAGCGGCCGCCCGCCAGCGCGCTGAACGTGGTGCGGCGCTATGTCGGCGCGTTGCGGCGGCTGCTCGAACCGGGGTTGCCGCCCCGCGCCCCGGGCCGGCGTCTGCTGCGCCGCACCGGCGGCTACCTCCTGGAGGCGGCGACCGACGAGGTCGACCTGCTGCGCTTCCGTGAGCTGACCCGGCAGGGCAAACGGGCGGCGGCCACCGGACGGGCCGAGACGGCGGCCCGGCAGTTCGTCCTGGCGCTGGGGGAGTGGCGTGGGCAGGTGGCGATGGGGATCCCGGTATCCGCGCGCGAGCACGTCCAGTTCACGGCCGTGCAACGGGAACTCCTCGAGACGGCCCGGCTGGCCGCCGACGCGGCGCTGCTGTGCGGCCACGCCGAGCAGGCGCTGCCCGCCCTGCGCCGGGCCACCGCGCACGACCCCCTCGACGAGTCGCTGCACGCCAGACTGGTGCTGGTCCTGGCCGCCTGCGGACTCCAGGCGGAGGCGCTGGGGGCGTACGAGGACGTCCGCCGCCGCCTCGCCCGCGACCTCGGCCTCACCCCGGGCACCGAACTGGCGGCGGCCCACACGCGGGTACTGCGCCAGGACGTCGGACACCGCCTCAAGAGCGGGCCTGTCGTCCACCTCGACCGCCCCATCCACACCACGAAGCCCCCCACGACCCCGGCCCCCACGGCCCCGGCCCCCACGGTGGCGGCCCCCACGGCCCCGGCCCCCACGGCCCCGTTTCCACCCGAGCCCCCCACTCCGGGACCCGCCGCCCCTGCCCCCGCCACCAACGGAATCCGCACCCTCGGACCAACCGGCACCGGGGCGCCGGGCATGGGGGCGCTCGGCGCCGGGGCGCCCGGTACAAGCGTGCCGGGCATCGGGGTGTGTGTGGAGGGGGCGTTCGGTGTCGGGGTGGCTGGCGCCGGGGCGTCCGGCAGCGGAGCTCCCGGCACCGAGGCGCCCGGTGTCGCTGCGCGGGGTACTGGAACGTCCCGCGTCGAGGCCCCCGGCATCGGGATTCCCGGCCCTGAGGGTTCCGCAGCCGCCGAGGTGGGCGGACCCGGCCGTACGTCCGACGTCCCCGCCGATCGGGGGCGTGTCGTCGGGGAGTTCGTGCGGCCCGCCCAGTTGCCGTCGGCCCTTCCCTCCCTTGTGGGGCGTGTCGTCGAGTCGGAATGGCTGGAGAGGGCGGCCGGCTCGGCGGCGGGGGTCGTGCTGGTCGGCGGGATGGCCGGGATCGGCAAGAGCACCCTCGCGCTGCACTGGGCGCACCGGGCCACCGACCGTTTCCCGGACGGGCAGTTGTACGTGGCGCTGCGTGGCTCCGATCCGGCCCGGCCCGCCGTGGAGTCGGCCGACGCGCTGCGCGCGATGCTCGCGGCGCTCGGCGTGCCCGCATCCCGCATGCCGGACGGGCTGGACGCCCTGACCGGCATGTACCGCACCCTCCTCGCGCGTCGGCGCGTCCTCGTGGTCCTCGACGACGCCGTCGGCACCGGACAGCTGAGCCCGTTGCTGCCCACCGGGCCGGGCTGCCTGGCGCTGGTCACCAGCCGCCACGCCCTGCCCGGACTGGTCGCCTCGGGAGCACGGCCGCTCCGCCTCGCAACCCCGCCCGCCGAGGAGGCGTACGCGTTGCTGGCCGGGCTGATCGGTGCCGAGCGGGTGACCGCCGAACCACGGGCCGCCGACGAGATCGTCGCCCGGTGCGGCCGGTTGCCTCTCGCGCTGGCCGCCGTCGCCGCGCGCGCGGCCGGCCGACGGGACCTCCCGCTCGCCGCGGTGGCCGGCGAACTGCGCGGGGCGCACGGCAGTCTCGACGCCCTCGCCGCCATCCGCGAGGCCTTCCAGGGTTCCTACCGGCTGCTGGCGCCGGACAGCGCGCGGCTCTTCCGGCTCCTGCCCCGGCACGAAGGACCCGACATCACCCCGGCCGGGGCCGCCGCGCTCGCCGGGCTGCCGGTCCGCCGAGCCCGGCTGCTGCTCGGCGTGCTCGCCGACGCCCACCTCCTCACCGAGCCCGCGCCGGGCCGCTACACCCTCCATGACCTGCTACGGGTCTTCGCCACGGAACGCGCCGCCGCGGAGGGCCGGCCACGCGGCCGGTGAAGGCGCTGTCACTTCGTTGTCACTCTTTTTGCACATCCGCCGAACTAGCGTCCGGACGACGTGATGGACGGTCCCCGGAGGCTACGGCGGAAGATGCCCACTACCAGCACCACCAGTACCTGTGACAGCGCCCGCACCCACGCCCGGTCCGTGGTCCGGACACCCCTGGGTGTCGAGATCACGACCGGGGAGGACACACCTGCCCGGCTGCCGGGCGAGGCGTCGCCGCACCCCACGCACCGACTGCTCGCCCGTGACGCCGGCGAGTACCTCTTCGTCGGCCTGCGCGGCGGCGCCCGGCCCGACACCGCTGCCCCCGACACCGCTGCCCCCGACACCGCTGCTCCAGCTCCCGCCGATGAGCCGCCGGATGTCCTCGGCCTGCGTCTGGCGCCCGGGGACGTCTGCTTCTACGACGTCCGGCGCGCGCCCGCGCTCGACTTCCGCGAGCCGTTCCGGGCGACGACGTTCCTCGTCCCGGCCGACCTGCTCGGGCTGGTGGACTCCGACGTGCGGCGGATCGCGCGGACACCGGTGGCCCGCGCCTCCCGGCTCGGCACCCTGCTGTCGCCGCTGCTGTCCGACCTGGCCCGCGCCACGGCCGAGGCCCGCCCTCAGGTCGGCGAGATGCTCGCCTGGAACGCGGTGAACCTGCTGGCCACCCTCGCCGCCGAGCAGTTGGGCACGGCAGTACCGGGAACGCCCGCAACGTCCGGATCACCCGGCGGACCCGGCGGGCCCGGCGGAGCCGGAGGACCCGGAACACGCGGTGTGCCCGGGGCCCCGGGCACACCCGGCGCGCACTCCCCGGTGCTGGGCCGCATCCTGGAGTACGTCGAACTGCACCTGACCGACCCGGACCTGTCCCCGGAGGTCATCGCGCGTGCCCACCACATCTCCGTGCGCTATCTGCACAAGCTGTTCAAGGACGAGGGCACCACCGTGGGCCGGTGGATTCTGCGCCGCCGTCTGGAGGAGTGCCGACGCGATCTGATGCGGTACGGCCGCGGCGGCCGGACCATCGCGGCCGTGGCCGCCCGGTGGGGTTTCCTGAGCGCCACGCACTTCAGCCGGGTCTTCCGGTCGGCCTACGGCATGTCCCCGCGGGAATGGCGGGACACCGCGGGGCGCGGCGCGCGGAGCGGCCACCGCTGAATGCGGCCGTGATCCACGGCTGTTCACCATGCGGAGCGGAATCGTATTCTCGAATTTCCTTTCGTGGCCGGAAGAATTCCGTGCCCACCACGGAAAGGGCTGCTGTGCACTGTGAGCACAGCGTCGGTGCACGGGCGGACAAATTCCGCCCGCTCGGCGGATTTAGCGTGGCGGAGCAAGACAACGCACAACGCACATCGAATACAGCAGGAGATGCCATGTCCGACGTCGTCGAGCCGGTCACGCCGGTGCTCGAACCCGAGGCCGCGGCGTTCGCCGAGGCGACCGCCAATCCGCCGTACCTCTTCGACCTGCCGCCGGCGGAGGGGCGCAAGGCCGTCGACGAGGTCCAGTCCGGTGAGATCCACAAGCCCGCGATCGACGAGGAGTGGGTCACCGTCTCCGGCGGCCCCACGGGCAGCGTCCGGGCCCGGATCGTCAGGCCGGCCGGTGCCGAGGGCACCCTGCCGGTGATCCTCTACATCCATGGCGCGGGCTGGGTGTTCGGCAACGCCCACACCCACGACCGGCTGGTGCGCGAACTCGCCGTCGGCGCCGAGGCCGCGGTCGTCTTCCCCGAGTACGACCTCTCTCCCGAGGCCCGCTACCCGGTCGCCATCGAGCAGAACTTCGCGGTCGCCCGGTGGATCGTCGAGGAGGGCGCGTCCAAGGGCCTCGACGCCACGCGCATCGCCGTCGCGGGTGACTCCGTCGGCGGCAACATGACCGCCGCCCTCACCCTGATGGCCAAGGAGCGCGGCGGCGTCCCGCTGGTCCAGCAGGTGCTCTTCTACCCGGTCACCGACGCGAGCTTCGACACCGGCTCCTACCACCAGTTCGCGGAGGGCTACTTCCTGCGCCGCGACGGCATGCAGTGGTTCTGGGACCAGTACACGACCGACGAGGCCGAGCGCGCCCAGATCACCGCGTCCCCGCTGCGCGCCACCACCGAGCAGCTCAAGGACCTGCCCCCCGCCCTGGTCATCACCGGCGAGGCCGACGTGCTGCGCGACGAGGGCGAGGCGTACGCGAACAAGCTGCGCGCCGCCGGTGTCCCGGTCACCGCGGTGCGCTTCCAGGGCATCATCCACGACTTCGTGATGCTGAACGCGCTGCGCCCGACGTACGCCGCCGAAGCCGCCATCACGCTCGCCGTCGGCACCCTGCGCGACGCTCTGCACGTCTGACCCTCAGGAGACACACCGCTATGACTACCCCCACCGTCGTCCTGGTCCACGGAGCGTTCGCGGACGCCGCCAGCTGGTCCGGCGTCATCGCCGAGCTCCAGGGCCACGGCGTCCCCGTGGTCGCCCCGCCGAACCCGCTGCGCGGCCTCGCCTCCGACGCCGCGTACGTCGCCTCCTTCGCCGCTCAGATCGACGGCCCGGTGATCCTCGTCGGTCACTCCTACGGCGGCGCCCTCATCACGGTGGCCGGCACCACGGAGAACGTCGTCGGCCTCGTCTACGTCGCCGCCTACGCGCTGGCGGAGGGCGAGAGCCTCGGCGAGCTCCAGGGCCGCTTCCCGCTCTCCACGCTGGTCAGCAACCTCAAGCAGTGGACGTACCCGGTTCCGGGCGGCGAGCCGGCCGTCGAGGTCACCATCGCCGAGGACGCGTTCCCGTCGGTGTTCGCCGCCGACCTGCCCGCGGGCGTCACCAAGATCCTGGCCGCGTCCCAGCGCCCGCTGGCCGCCGCCGCGTTCGAGGAGACCGCCGCCGCGGCCGCCTGGCAGACCAGGCCGTCCTGGGCGTTGATCGCCGGTGCGGACGAGGCCATCAACCCCGAGGTCGAGCGCTTCGGCGCCCAGCGGGCCGGGGCGACGGTCGTCGAGATCGACGGCGCCTCGCACGCCGTCGCGGTGTCGCAGCCGAAGGCGGTCGCGGAGCTGATCCTCGAAGCGGTCCGCGCGACGAGCTGACACCCACCGAGAACAGCCGCGCGGACGTGACCCCTGTGCACGTCCGCGCGGCCCGTCAGCG
Organism: Streptomyces sp. NBC_00016; assembly: GCF_045040885.1. Taxonomy (NCBI): domain Bacteria; kingdom Bacillati; phylum Actinomycetota; class Actinomycetes; order Kitasatosporales; family Streptomycetaceae; genus Streptomyces; species Streptomyces sp. NBC_00016. Next base: position 8,370,837 of record NZ_CP108304.1, read on the forward strand.
GCCTCGCACCCGTCGTACGAGGTCGGCGGCGGCCTCCGGCCACTCGGGCCGGTCGAAGGCGAAGCCCGCGTCGAGCAGCCGGCCGGGGACGACACGTCGGCTCTTGAGCAGCAGTTCGGTGTCCGAGCGCAGGGCGAAGGCGCCGAGTTCCGCCATCCACTTCGTCGCGGGCAGGCCCACCGGGACCCCCCACGCGCCGCGCAGCGCGCGCATGAACGCGCGGTGGGGGAGGGGGGCGGGGGCGGCCAGGTTCACCGGTCCGGCGAGGTCGTCGCGTCCGACGAGGAACTCGACCGCGCGGACGAAGTCGTGGTCGTGGATCCAGGACACGTACTGACGGCCGCCCGCGACCGGGCCGCCGAGGCCGAGCCGGGCGAGCCGCGACAGGACGTCGAACACCCCGCCCCGGTCCGGGCTCATCACCATCGCGGCCCGCAGGGCGACCTTGCGGGTGTGCGGGGTGTCGGCCATCTCCTGTTCCCGCTCCCAGGCGGTCGCGATGTCCACGCTGTAGCCCCAGTAGTCCGGGACGCCGGGTTCGGCTCCGCCGATCACGCCGGTGGCCTCGTCGTGGGGGGCGTCGAACCGGTGGGCGTAGACGGTGGCGGTGCTCATCTGGAGCCAGACCCGCGGGGGCCGCGCGGCGGCGGCGATCGCCCGGCCCACGACCCGGGCCGAGTCCACCCGGGAGTCCATCATCGCCCGCAGGTTGTCCGGTGTGTAGCGGCAGCTGACGCTGCGTCCTGCCAGGTTGACCACGACGTCGCTGCCGTCGATCACCTCGGCCCAGGGGCCGAGGGTGCGGCCGTCCCAGAGGATCTCGCCGTGACCCGTGGGCCGTCTGCTCAGCACCGCGACCTCGTGTCCGGCCGCGGTCAGCGCGCGGCGCAGCACGGTCCCCACCTGCCCGGTCCCGCCCGGCAGCACGATCTTCATGGGTAAGGCCCCCTCTTGTCAGAAGGGGACCCTACTACGTATTTGAACGCGTTCAAAACGCTCCGGGTCGTCCCTGGGCCTCGTGCGCCTCCAGCGCCGCCCTGACCCCCGACTCCAGCGCGCCCTCGATCCACGACGGCTTGACCGAGGTGTGGTCGCCCGCGAAGAGCAGCGGGCCCTCGGCGGAGCGGATGGCGCTCAGCAGCTCCGTGTGCTGACCGGGGAGCAGGACGGACGCCTCCCCGTAGGCGTACGGATCGCGCAGCCAGCTCTGGGTGCGGCCCGCGCCCGTGTAGAAGACCTCGACGCGCTGGCCGTAGACCTGCTGGAGCCCGCGCAGGGCGTGCGGGTAGCGCGCCTCGTCGTCCAGGGAGTCCCAGCGGGAGGCGTCGTCGGCCCAGCTGTAGGAGGCGAGGACGACCCCGCCCGCGCTGCCGTCGACCGGGTGCGACGGGTTGATCATGAACCGGTTGGAGTTGTCGGAGACCGAGCCGCCGCCGACGATGTGCGCCGCCTCGGGCTGCTCGCGGCCGGCCCACCGGTTGGCGGCGTAATGCACCCGCTGCCCCGCGCTGATGTGCCCCGGCGGCACGGACGGATGCCCGCCGAGCAGGCTCCCGTCGGCCGGCGCCCGGCCCGACCGGTAGTCCTCGTAGAGCCCCGGCCGTACGGCGTCGAGCTCCCGCTTCCAGTCCGCCTCGGTGAACTCCCACCAGCGGCGGCTGAACTCCAGCAGCACCTTGGTCGCGCTGTCGTAGTGCAGCTCCGCGACGGAACGCCGCTTCCGGTACGACATCAGCGGGCTGATCTGCACCTGGCGCAGCCCCGAGAACGGCACCGTGACGATCGCGAGGTCGGCGGTGAACTGCTCGCGCACCACCTTGCCGCCGCGCCCCTCGGAGACGGTGTCGATCCACACGTGCGGCCCGTCGGCCCGCACGTGCGAGGTGTGGTCGTCGCCCTGCCGGTCCGGCGCCCAGTACTCGATGTGCGTCGCGCGCCGGTCGAGCCGGATGACGTCGGAGACCTCCTTCAGCAGGGCGTCCGGGAGTGTCGCCGTGCCGCCGACCAGCTCCCAGAACTCGGTGTCAGGGCTGATGAGCGAGGCGCTGATGAAACTGTGGATGAAGGACAACGGCAGCCGAGAGGTGAGGTTCTCCAGCGTGCCGACCAGGTCGACGGTCCGCTCGTCGAGGCCCGCCTCCTCGGTCAGGAACCGGTACATCGACCAGTCCCCGAACCGCTGCACGACCCGTGCCCAGCCCTGCACCCGCTCCGGCAGCGGCTTGTCCACCCGCTTGCCGTCGGCGCCCCGGGTGCTGAACTCGTCGCGCACCGGGTCCAGGGCCTCCCGCAGGATGGTCGCGGACGGGGTGTCCCAGTACTTCCGGGGCACCCCGAAGGACCGGTTGACCCTGCGCGGCGATTTCGCGTACGCGGAGCGGCGCACCCGGACGCCATTGACGTGCAGCCAGGCGTTGTTGACGGGCTTGCCGTCCGCGTCGACGTCCACGAGATGGAACCGGCGCTTTTCGACACCCAGTTGACGGATCAGGCCCATCACCAGCGGATGGCTGCCGGGGATCCGCATGGCGCCCGCCTCCGCGTACTGCGCCGGGTCGGCGAAGGCCTGCGCCGCGTGCTCGTGTCCGCCGGTACGGAACGTCTTGATGCGGCCGCCGACCCGGTTGCCGTTGGCCTCCACGAGCGTGACGCGGTGCCCGGCCCGCTTCAGCAGCCAGGCGGCCACCAGCCCGGCGGGTCCGGCGCCGATCACGAGGACCTTCTTCCCGGTCCCGGTCCTGGCGCGGGGGAGTCCGCCGGCGAGGACCTTCTCGTACCGGGGCACCAGCGGCCGGTCGTGCTCGTCCACCACCAGCAGCGCGCGGGCGACGGTGAGGCAGGTCGCCCAGTCCGCGGTGGACCTGGGCGGGCAGACGGGCTGCCGGGGCAGGGCCGCGGCCGGGGCGGCGACCGTGAGTGCGGCGGCGGTCGTCGCGGTGGCCGCGGTGGCGGCGGTGAACCGTCGGCGGGAGAGCCGAGCGGGGTCTACAGAAGCCGAAGAATTGTCCATACGTCCTGGATAGGGGCAGAGCGGAGGCGGGGAGGCGCGCTCCTGTGGATCATCACCTGAACGTGTAAGCGTGCCGGTGAGGGAGTGCTCCCGCGGTGCTTCCGACGCAACTGAAAGGCAGGCATGGGAAGTTTGCGCCGCGCGCCGGGCCTTCGGTCATCAGGTCAAGCGTCCCGGACTCTTGACTCGGTAGGCATCTGTCGCGATCCTCGTCGCACTATCTTGCGTCGGTCATGACAAGCTCATGGGCAGTCAAAAAGCCCTCGTCGACCGCGCCTTCCCGCCGACCGAGGGACGTGGGCTGTGACCATTACCGGACGCCCGTACCGCAGACGCCGAGATGTCACCGTCGTCTCGCTGCTCCTTCTCGTGCTCGCCACGGTCCTCGGCCCCACCCCGAGCTCGGCGGCCGGCGCGGACTGGTGGACACCCACGGCCAGGCCGGCCCCCGACTCCCAGGTGGGTGTGACCGGCGAGCCGTTCACCGGCACCGACTCGGCGGGCGACGTGCGCGGGTTCGTCGACGCGCACAACCACCTGTTCTCCAACGAGGCCTTCGGCGGCCGGCTGATCTGCGGCAAGGTGTTCTCCGAAGCCGGGGTCGCCGACGCGCTCAAGGACTGTCCCGAGCACTACCCCGACGGCACGCTCGCGCTCTTCGACTACATCACCCACGGCGGCGACGGAAAGCACGACCCGGCCGGCTGGCCGACCTTCAAGGACTGGCCGGCCTACGACTCGATGACCCATCAGGCGAACTACTACGCCTGGGTGGAGCGGGCCTGGCGCGGCGGACAGCGGGTGCTGGTCAACGACCTGGTCACCAACGGCATGATCTGCTCCATCTACCCGTTCAAGGAGCGCAGTTGTGACGAGATGACGTCGATCCGCCTCCAGGCGAAGCTGACGTACGACCTCCAGGCCTACATCGACAAGATGTACGGCGGCACCGGCAAGGGCTGGTTCCGGATCGTCCTGGACAGCGCGCAGGCGCGTGAGGTCGTCAAGCAGGGCAAGCTGGCGGTCGTCCTGGGCGTCGAGACCTCCGAACCGTTCGGCTGCAAGCAGATCTTCGACATCGCGCAGTGCAGCCAGGCCGACGTCGACAAGGGGCTGGACGAGCTGTACGCGCTGGGCGTGCGCAGCATGTTCCTGTGCCACAAGTTCGACAACGCGCTGTGCGGCGTCCGCTTCGACGAGGGCGGCCTCGGCACGGCCATCAACGTCGGCCAGTTCCTGTCCACCGGCACCTTCTGGCAGACCGAGAAGTGCACCGGACCGCAGCACGACAACCCGATCGGCACCGCCGCCTCAGAGGCGGAGGCGGACCTGCCGGCGGGCACGGAGGTCCCCTCGTACGACGCGGACGCCCAGTGCAACACCCGCGGTCTCACCGCCCTGGGCGAGTACGCGGTGCGCGGCATGATGAAGCGCAAGATGATGCTCGAGATCGACCACATGAGCGTCAAGGCCACCGGGCAGGCGCTCGACATCTTCGAGGCCGCGAACTACCCCGGCGTGCTGTCCTCGCACAGCTGGATGGACCTCAACTGGACCGAGCGGGTCTACTCCCTCGGCGGCTTCGTCGCCCAGTACATGCACGGCTCCGAGGCGTTCGGCGCCGAGGCCGAGCGCACCGACGCGCTGCGTGACAAGTACGGCGTCGGCTACGGCTACGGCACCGACTTCAACGGCATCGGCGACCACCCCGCCCCGCGCGGAGCCGACGCCGCGAACAAGGTCACCTACCCCTTCAGGAGCGTCGACGGCGGCTCCGTCATCGACAGACAGACCGTCGGCACCCGCACCTTCGACTACAACACCGACGGCGCCGCCGACGTGGGCCTGGTCCCCGACTGGATCGAGGACATCCGGCTCGTCGCGGGACAGGACGTGGTGGACGACCTCTTCCGGGGCGCCGAGTCCTACCTCGGCACCTGGGGCTCGACCGAGCAGCACCAGGCCTCGGTGAACCTCGCCAAGGGCCGTACCGCCACGGCGAGTTCGTCCGAGTCCAACCCGTTCACCAGCTACCAGCCCGGCCGGGCCGTGGACGGCGACGACGCCAGCCGCTGGGCCGGCGACTGGAGCGACGACCAGTGGTGGCAGGTCGACCTGGGCTCCACCAACCTGGTCTCCCGCGTCACCCTCGACTGGGAGCGCGCGTACGGGAAGTCGTACCGCGTCGAACTCTCCACCGACGGCACCACCTGGACGACCGCCTGGTCCACCACCTCCGGCGACGGCGGCCTGGACACGGCCAGGTTCACCGGCACCCCCGCCCGCTACGTCCGGGTGCACGGCCTGGACCGGGGCACGGATTGGGGATACTCGCTGTACGAGGTGGGCGTCCACAGCGCCTAGCAGGCAGCCACGGGGGGACACACATGGCACGGATGCCGTCGGCGCAACGGCGCCGGCAGCTGACGGAAGCGGCGATCAGAGCGATGGCCCGGGACGGCGTCCCCAAGACGACCACCCGGTCCATCGCCGCCGAGGCCGGGGTGTCCCTGAGCGTCTTCCACTACTGCTTCGACTCCAAGCAGGCCCTCGTCGAGTCCGTCATCACGACGCTCACCGACCACTCGGTGAGCGTCGTGAAGGACGCGCTACGGCCCAGGGCCACCCTCGAGGAGACCGTCCGGGCGGGCTTCCAGGCGTACTGGGACCACGTCCGCGCCCACCCCGACGAGCACATGCTCACCTACGAACTCACCCAGTACGCGCTGCGCGAGCCGGGATTCGAGCAACTGGCCCGGCGGCAGTACGAGATGTACGGCGACGCCTACACCGAACTCATCGAGCAGCTCCGCAGCGGCATGGACCTCCGGCTGCGTGTCCCCGTCCCCGTCCTGGCCCGCTATCTGGCCGCCATGACCGACGGTCTGACCCTCAACTACCTGGTGCTGGGCGACGCGACCGCCTGGACGGACATCCTCGACACGGTCACCGCGCACATCGCTGGTCTGGTCATGGCCGACGCCCCCGCTACGGGGTCCGGGCGATGAGCAGGGCGACGTCGTCGTGGTCGTCGGGGTGGCGCAGGCCGTACAGCAGCAGGTCGCAGAGTTCCTCCAGGGGCCGCCCGGGGTCGTCCAGGAAGCTGAGCAGGACGGCCAGGCGGTCGTCGATGGGGTGCAGGCGGGTCTCCACGAGGCCGTCCGTGTAGAGGACCAGCAGATCGCCGGGGGCGAGTTCGACCGTGGTGGTCTCGAAGGGGACGCCGCCGACGCCGAGCGGGGCTCCCGGGGGCAGCTCCAGCAGCGTCGGCTCATGGCCGGGACCGGCCAGCGCGGGCGGCATATGGCCCGCGTTGGCGATGCGGCACTGCCGGGTACGGGGGTCGTACACCGCGTACAGGCAGGTCACGATGTAGTGCTCCAGATCGCAGGTGATCTTGTCGAGGTGCCGCAGCACGTCGCCGGGCTCGAGGTCGAGGTCCGCGTAGGCACAGGTCGCGGTGCGCAGCCGGCCCATGGTGGCGGCGGCGTCGATGCCGTTGCCCATGACGTCCCCGACGACCAGCGCGGTCTTGTCGTCGGTCAGCGGGATGACGTCGTACCAGTCGCCGCCGACCTCGCTGGTCGCCTGGGCGGGCTGGTAACGGGAGGCCAGTTCCACACCGGTGTGATGCGGAGCGTGGTCGGGCAGCAGACTGCGCTGGAGGGTGAGGGCGGTGTTGCGCACGCTCTGGAACCAGCGCGCGTTGTCGATGGCCACGGCGGCACGGCCGGCCAGCTCACTGGCCAGGATGACGTCGTCCTCGTCGAACGGCAGCGGATTGCGGGTGCGCTTGAGGTCGAGGGCGCCGAGCACCTCGCCGTGGGCGATCAACGGCACCGCGAGGTACGAGTGGACCCCGGCCCGGGCCAGCAGCGCACCGGCCTCGGCGTCCCGGGCGATCCGGGGGATGTCCCGCTCGCCGACGTGCCGTACCAGGACCGGCCGGCCGGTGTGCACGCACAGGGTGACCAGGCGGTCACCCTCGTAGGCCGCGACGTCGCCCGGCGGGTCGGCGGCGCGCAGCGCCACGGTGGGGTGGGCCGCCTTCAGCGCGAGGGCGCGGAACAGCTCCGGGCCGTTGTCCGGCCGGCGCGAGCGGCGGCAGGCCAGGGCGGAGTCCAGGATGTCCACGGCGACCACGTCGGCGAGCTGCGGGACGGCGATGTCGGCCAGTTCGTGGGCGGTTCGCTCCACCTCCAGTGAGGTGCCGACCCGGGTGGAGGCCTCGGCGATGAGGGCGAGGCGCCGCCGGGCCCGGTCGGCCTCCGCGGCGGCGCGGTGCCGTTCGGTGACGTCGACGACCGAGGCGGCCGCGCCCAGCACCCGCCCGCCCGGATCCTCCAGGCGGTAGAAGGAGAGGGACCAGGCGTGCTCGTGGTCGGGGTCGGTCGGCGGGCGGCCCACGTGGTACTGGTCGAGCAACGGCGTGCCGGTGGTGAGCACCTGACGCAGCGCGGACTCGATGGTGTCGATGTCGGGCAGGAGCATCGCCTCCCTGAGCCGACGGCCGACATGCTCCTCGGCGGGGATGCCGTCGATGCGTTCGAGCGCCGGGTTGACCAGGAGGTAGCGCAGGTCCGGATCCAGGAGGGCCAGACCGATCGGCGACTGGTTGATCAGCCGTTCGCACAGTGCCAGATCGGTCTCGACACGCTGGAGCAGATTGTGGTCGGCGGCGATGCCCAGGGCGTAGACGTCCCCGAGATCGTCCTGCAGCCGCATGTTGCGGAACTCCATCAGCCGGCTGCTGCCGTCCTTGTGCCGGATGGGGAAGGCACCGGCCCAGCTGCGGCCGGTCTCCAGCACCTCCGCGAACAGCCGCACCACGGAGTGCAGGTGCTCGGGGTGGATCAACAGCCGTGCCGCGTACTGGCCGAGGGCCTCCTGCGCGGTGTAGCCGAAGAGATCCTCCGCCTGGGGGGTCCAGAACACGATGCGTCCGTCGATGTCGATGACCATCGCGGAAACGCTCAGCACGTCCAGCAGACCGGTGCGCGCGGGCGTCTCGGCGTCGTACCTGTCCCCGCCCGACCGGATGGGTTCGGCTGTCATCGCGGAGCCTCCTCCTGTACCTCCATGCTGCCTCTGGTTCGGCGTGTCCGAAAACCGGGAGCCACGCCGGGCGGCGCCGGCGGCGCCGTGCGCATCGGGCGGACAAGCAGGACCATGGTCGTGTAAAGGACGGAACCCATGGATTCTGCGCGAGATGCTTTCGACGCCCCGACGCCCGCGGGACCGCGCGATCTCCTCGACGCGTCCACCGACGCGGCGGCGATCGTGTCCGCGGAAGGCGTCGTGGTCGGTTGGACACGTGGTGCGGAGGCACTGCTCGACCGCCCGGCGTCGCAGGTTGTCGGCCGCTCCGCCGCCGAGCTGGTGGCGATGGGCCGGGACCCGGCCCGGGTGGCCGGTGTGGCGGCGCGGTGCCGGGCCGGGATGGGCTGGAGCGGTGTCGTCTCCGTACGGCACCGCGACGGCCGCTCCGTCGACGTCGACCTGCGGGTCTCCGCCTCCTTCCGGATCGGCGACGACGAGTGCTTCCTGCTCTCGGCGCGCCGGCGGAGCGAGCAGTGGACGCTGGGACAGTCCGTCCTCGACGGGTTCCTGACCCGTTCCCCGGTCGGGATGGCGGTGATGGACCTGGAGCTGCGCTATGTGTGGCTGAACGACACGCTGGAACGGTTCGGCGGTGTGCCCCGCGAACAGCGGCTGGGGCGGCGGCTGAGCGAGCTGCTGCCGGGACTCCAGGCGGTCGCCATCGAGGGACTGATGGGCAAGGTACTGGAGACCGGGGTCCCGGTCACCGACTACGAGTACCTCGGGTGGAGCTGGGCCGACCCGCACCGCCGGCACGCCTACTCCACGTCCTTCTTTCCGCTGGTGGGTGACGACGACACCGTCACCGGGGTCTGCTACATGGTCCAGGACGTCACCGAGCGGTGGCACGCCCGTCGGCTGCTGTCGCTGGTCAACGAGGCCGGGACGCGCGTCGGCACGACCCTGGACGTGATGCGCACGGCCCAGGAGCTCGCCGACTTCGCCGTTCCCGGATTCGCGGACTTCGTCATCGTCGACCTCCTGGAGCCGGTGCTCAGCACCGAAGGCCACGGGGCGTGGCTGACCGACGCCGGGCCGGCTCCCGCGCGGCCGGTGATGCGGCGTGCCGGGATGTGCTCGGTGCGCGAGGGCTGCCCGGAGGCCGTGGCACGGATCGGCGACCGGGTCGACTTCCTGCCGCCGCCGCACGACGCCAACCTGCTCATCGACGGCGAGCCGATCCTCATCCCCGTGCTCGATCCCTCCGACGAGCTGTGGACCACCGAACAGCCCGAACGGGCGGTGAGCATCCGCGAGTTCGGCCTGCACTCCCTCATCTCCGTGCCGATGCGGGCGCGGAACACCGCATTGGGCCTCGCCACCTTCGTCCGGTCCCTCAACCCCGTCTCGTTCCGCTCCGACGACGTCCTGCTGGCCCGGGAGTTGGTGGCGCGGGCGGCGCTCTGCGTCGACAACGCCCGCCGCTACACCCGGGAACACACGGCGGCGGTCACCCTTCAGCGCAGTCTGCTGCCCCACGCGCTGGCCGGCGGAACGGCGCTGGAGCTGGCCTCCTCCTACCTGCCGGCGGATCCCACCGACGGGGTGGGCGGCGACTGGTTCGACGTGATCCCCCTGTCCGGGGCCCGGGTGGGACTCGTCGTCGGCGACGTGGTGGGGCACGGCATAGCCGCCGCGGCGACCATGGGACGGCTGCGCACCGCGGTACAGACCCTCGCCGACATGGAGATGCCCCCCGACGAACTCCTGGCCCACCTGGACGACCTCGTGCTCCGGCTCAGCGGGGAGCGGACCGACGACACGGGCGCCCAGCAGAGTGCCACCGCCTTTCTGGGGGCGACCTGCCTGTACGCCGTCTACGACCCGGTCACCCGACGGTGCAGGATGGCGCGGGCCGGACACCCGCCGCCCGTCGTCGTCGCCCCCGACGGGCGGTTCTCGTTCCCGGAGCCTCCGGCCGGGCCTCCGCTGGGGCTCGGCGGGATGGCGTTCGAATCGACGGAGATCGAGCTCGCCGAGAACAGCCTGATCGGTCTCTACACCGACGGCCTCGTGGAGGGGCCCGACCGGGACATCGAAGAGGGCATGTCCCGGCTCGGCGAGGTGCTGGCCCGGTCCGACGCCGGCCTGGAGACCCTGTGCACCTCCGCGGTGCGACAGCTCGTGACCGTGCCCCAGCCCGACGACATCGCCCTGCTGCTGGCGCGCACGCACGCCCTCGGCGCCGACCACGTCGTCTCCTGGGAGGTGCCGGCGGACCCGGCCGCCGTCGCCGAGGTCCGGGCCCGGGCCACCCGGCATGTGGAGGCCTGGGGGCTCGGTGATCTGGCCATGACGTCCGAGCTCATCGTGAGCGAGCTGGTCACCAACGCCGTGCTCTACGCCACACCGCCCATACGGCTACGGCTGATCCTGGACGCACGCCTGACCTGCGAGGTCTCCGACGCCAGCAGTACGGCTCCGCGGCTGAGGCATGCCCGGATCATGGACGAGGGAGGCCGCGGCCTCTTTCTGGTGGCCCAGCTCGCCCACCGGTGGGGTTCTCGGTATACGGCCGACGGAAAGATCATCTGGGCCGAGCAGGAGATCCCGTGACCCGGTCCGCGCCTCCCGCGGACCCCACCACCGACGGCCGGCCGTAAGGGCCACGTCAAAGGCGTGGGCGCCCCCGTCAGGGATGCGTCAACGACGGTCGTTTCCGGCCACGGACGGTGTTCCCTCGATCTGTCCGTACCTCTTCCGAACCTCTCCAAGGAGTTCGCGATGGCCGATCTGGCCTTCGTCGTCACCACGGTCGCGGTCTTCGCGCTGGTGGCCCTCGTCGCCAAGGGGGTGACCAAGCTGTGACCGCCGAGAACATCGTCGGCCTCGTCGTGGCCGTCGCCCTGCTGGGCTATCTGGTCCTCGCCCTGATCTTCCCGGAGAGGTTCTGAGCGGCCATGGGTCCCGTACTAGCCGGCGTACTCCAGCTGCTGGCTCTCATAGCGGCGCTGGCGCTCGCCTACGTCCCCCTCGGCACCTACATGGCCCATGTCTACTCCTCCGACCGGCACTGGCGCGTCGAGAAGTGGATCTACAAGGGCATCGGTGCCGACCCCGACACCGGGATGCGCTGGCCCGCCTACCTGCGCGGTGTCCTCGCCTTCTCGGCGGTCGGCGTCCTCTTCCTCTACCTGCTCCAGCGGCTCCAGGGACAGCTGCCCGGCTCGCTCGGCTTCAGGGCGATCGACCCGGACCAGGCGTTCAACACCGCCGCGTCCTTCGTCACGAACACCAACTGGCAGTCGTACTACGGCGAGCAGGCCATGGGCCACGTCGTGCAGACCGCCGGTCTGGCCGTGCAGAACTTCGTCTCGGCGGCCGTCGGTATCGCCGTCGCGGTGGCGCTGGTGCGCGGCTTCGCGCGCTCCCGCACCGGTGAGCTGGGCAACTTCTGGTCGGACCTGGTGCGCGGAACCGTCCGTATCCTGCTGCCGCTCGCCCTCGTCGCCGCGTGCGTGCTGGTCGCCTGCGGCGCCATCCAGAACTTCTCCGGCATCCACGAGGTCGGCCGGTTCATGGGCGGCTCGCAGCAGTGGAACGGCGGTGCGGTCGCCTCGCAGGAGGCCATCAAGGAGCTGGGCACCAACGGCGGCGGCTACTTCAACGCCAACTCCGCCCACCCGTTCGAGAACCCGACCCCGTTCACGAACATCTTCGAGATCTTCCTGCTGCTGGTGATCCCGCTCGCGCTGACCCGCACCTTCGGCATCATGGTCGGCTCCGTCAGGCAGGGTTACGCGATCCTCGCGACCATGGCCACCATCTGGGTCGGCTTCACGGCTCTGATGATGTGGACCGAGTTCGCCCACCACGGACCCGCGCTGGAACTCGCCGGCGGGGCGTACGAGGGCAAGGAGGTCCGCTTCGGCGTCGGCTCGTCCTCGATCTTCGCGGTGGCGACCACGCTCACCTCGACCGGCGCGGTGGACTCCTTCCACTCCTCCTTCACCGGCCTGGGCGGCGGCATCACCATGCTCGGCATGATGCTGGGCGAGATCGCGCCCGGCGGTACCGGCTCCGGCCTGTACGGCATGCTGGTCATGGCGGTCATCGCGGTGTTCATCGCCGGTCTGATGGTCGGCCGGACCCCCGAGTACCTGGGCAAGAAGATCGGCACCCGCGAGATCAAGTTCGCGGCCTGCTACATCCTCGTCACCCCCGCCCTGGTGCTCGTCCTCACCGCCGCCGCGATGGCCCTGCCCACGCCGGGCAACTCCATGACCAACTCCGGCGCGCACGGCTTCTCCGAGATCCTCTACGCCTACACCTCGGCGTCCAACAACAACGGCTCGGCCTTCGCCGGTCTGAACGCGGACACGCAGTGGTTCAACAGCAGCCTGGGCGTGGCGATGCTCCTCGGCCGCTTCCTGCCGATGGTGTTCGTGCTGGCCATGGCCGGCTCGCTCGCCGAACAGAGGCCGGTCCCGGCGACGGCGGGCACCCTGCGTACCGAAAAGCCTTTGTTCACCGGCCTGTTGGTGGGCGCGATCCTGATCATCACCGGCCTGACGTACTTCCCCGCCCTCGCGCTGGGACCGCTCGCCGAAGGGCTGGCGTCATGACTACCGACGTAACGAAGCAAGAGGACTCGATGTCCACAGCCGTCCCCACGCGGGCACCCCACCAGGATGTGCCGACCGGTCACCAGGACCAGGGCCGCGTCGGTGCGGGCCTGTTCGACCCCGGGCAACTCGTCAGGTCCCTGCCGGAGGCCTTCCGCAAGCTCGATCCGCGGGTGCTGGTCAAGTCGCCCGTGATGTTCGTGGTGTGGATCGGCTCCCTGCTGACCACCGTCTTCTCCTTCAAGGACCCGGGCGACTGGTTCGGCTGGACCATCAGCGCCTGGCTGTGGCTGACCGTCGTCTTCGCCAACCTGGCGGAAGCGGTCGCCGAGGGCCGGGGCAGGGCGCAGGCAGACACCCTGCGCAAGGCCAAGACCGACACCGTCGCCCGCAGGCTGGTGGGTGATCGCGAGGAGCAGGTGCCCGGCACCGCACTGCGCATCGGCGACCTGGTCGTCTGCGAGGCCGGCGACATCATCCCGGGTGACGGCGACGTCGTCGAGGGCGTCGCGAGCGTCGACGAGTCGGCGATCACCGGTGAGTCGGCGCCCGTCATCCGGGAGTCCGGCGGTGACCGCAGCGCCGTCACCGGCGGCACGAAGGTCCTCTCCGACCGGATCGTCGTCAGGATCACGACGAAGCCCGGCGAGACCTTCATCGACCGCATGATCGCCCTGGTCGAGGGCGCGGCCCGGCAGAAGACGCCCAACGAGATCGCGCTGAACATCCTGCTCGCCTCGCTCACGATCGCCTTCCTGCTGGCGGTGGCGACGCTGCCGCCCTTCGCGGACTACGCGGGCACACATCTGACGATGGTCGTGCTGGTGGCGCTGCTGGTCTGCCTCATCCCCACCACGATCGGCGCGCTGCTGTCGGCGATCGGCATCGCGGGCATGGACCGGCTGGTGCAGCGCAACGTGCTGGCCATGTCGGGGCGTGCGGTCGAGGCCGCGGGCGACGTGTCGACCCTGCTGCTCGACAAGACCGGCACCATCACCCTGGGCAACCGTCAGGCGTCGGAGGTGGTGCCGGTGACCGGCACCGGCGAGGCCGAACTGGCGGACGCCGCCCAGCTGTCGTCGCTGGCCGACGAGACGCCGGAGGGCCGCTCCATCGTCGTCCTGGCGAAGGAGAAGTACGGGCTGCGCGAGCGCCGGCAGGGAGAACTCGAGGGCGCCGAGTGGATCGCCTTCACCGCACAGACCCGGATGTCGGGCGTGGACGTCGACGGGCGCAGGATCCGCAAGGGAGCGGCCGGTTCGGTCGTCGCCTGGGTCCGGGAACAGGGTGGCGAAGTCGCCCAGGACGCTTCGGAGTTGACCGACCGTATCTCCGAGGCGGGCGGTACCCCGCTGCTGGTCGCGGTCGAGGACGCCGAGGGTGCCCGCGTGCTGGGCGTGATCCACCTGAAGGACGTCGTCAAGGACGGCATGCGTGAGCGGTTCGACGAGCTGCGCCGCATGGGCATCAAGACCGTCATGATCACGGGCGACAACCCGCTCACCGCGAAGGCGATCGCCGAGGAGGCCGGGGTCGACGACTTCCTCGCGGAGGCCACTCCCGAGGACAAGATGGCCCTCATCAAGCGGGAGCAGGCGGGCGGCAAGCTCGTCGCGATGACCGGCGACGGCACCAACGACGCACCCGCGCTGGCCCAGGCCGACGTAGGCGTGGCGATGAACACGGGTACCTCGGCCGCGAAGGAGGCCGGCAACATGGTCGACCTCGACTCCAACCCGACCAAGCTCATCGAGATAGTCGAGATCGGCAAGCAACTCCTCATCACCCGGGGCGCGTTGACGACGTTCTCCATCGCCAACGATGTCGCGAAGTACTTCGCGATCATCCCGGCGCTGTTCGCGGCGGTCTACCCGGGTCTGGACAGGCTCAACATCATGGGCCTGACCTCCCCGGACTCCGCGATCCTGTCCGCCGTCGTCTTCAACGCGCTGATCATCATCGCCCTGGTCCCGCTGTCCCTGCGGGGCGTGCGGTACCGGCCGGTGAGCGCGGACAGGATGCTGCGGCGCAACCTGACGATCTACGGCCTCGGCGGCCTGATCGCGCCCTTCGTCGGCATCAAGCTCATCGACCTGCTCCTCTCCCTCATCCCCGGGATCGGCTGAACGCCATGAACAACTCCCTGACCAACACCGCCCGGTTGCTCGGGGCGGGCCTGCGCGCCCTCCTCGTGCTGACCCTGGTGACCGGCGTCATCTACCCGTTGGTCGTCACCGGCATCGCCCAGGGGATCTTCCCCGGGAAGGCGAACGGCTCGGAGATCGAGGCGGACGGCAAGGTCGTCGGCTCGACGCTGATCGGGCAGTCGTACAACCTGCCGCTCAAGGAGGGACAGCAGACCCCGGAGCCCGACCTGAAGTGGTTCCAGGGCCGGCCGGCCAACGGCCTCGGCACCAACAGCGTCAACACCCAGTACAAGCTGATCCTTTCCGGCGCGACGAACCGCTCCGCCGACAACAAGGACCTCATCGACTGGGTGACCGCTGCCAAGGCCGCCGTCGTCAAGGACAACTCGACCGCCGACCACAAGGTCCGCCCCCGCGACGTGCCCGCCGACGCCGTCACGTCGTCCGGCTCCGGCCTGGACCCGGACATCTCCCCGCAGTACGCGGACATCCAGGTCCATCGGATCGCCGAGCGGAACGGTCTGTCCGTCGCCCGGGTCCAGCAGCTGGTCGACGAGCACACGGACGGCCGCACCCTCGGCTTCCTCGGTGAGCCCCGGGTGAACGTCCTGGAGCTCAACATCGCACTCAAGGACCTTGTGGACAAGGGCTGACGGCGGCACGCGACGCGTGGGGGAGTCGGCGGATCCGGGAGCGAAACCGGGTCAGCCGACTGAGAACTGTGCATCGTGAAGTTGCTGGTCACGGGTCTGGTGTGCGCGGGGTGCGGGATGCTCGTGCTGGTCGTGGGTGGATGACTTCGGTGAAGATCGTCGATCACCGGGACACTTCGCGGTTCGTGAGGACGAGCAGGCCATGGCATTTGCTCTTGCCGGAGTAGTTCTTCCGGTTCTCTTTGCCGGAGCGCCGGCGGGTGCGGATCAGCGTGCCGTCCAGCAGCACCATCCCGCCATCCTTGCGGGCGATCTTTTTGGATGGTTGTTTTTCTTCACACCAAACTCAACTGCCGCCGGGGGACAGCCAGTTACGCCGCCCGCACGATCGCCGGGATCTTGCGGTAGTCAGCGGGCAGCGCGGCCTCATCGCCCGTCCCGCCGCGGTGGGGGATCAGCAAAACCGCCCGTCCCGCCACCCGGGCCGCCGTCGGGGCGACGGCCGCGGCGGCCTCCGTCACAGCCTGGTCCTGTTCGGCCAGCCGGTGCAGGACCCGCTCGGCGATCACCAACTCCTCCCGCTCGGCCTGGACCTCCGCCAGCTGCTTGGCCAACTCCTCGGCGAGCGTGTCCGGTTCATTGCGGCGAGCCGTGATCCGCTCCAGCTCCAGCATCCCCACGCCCTCCCCGCGCTCTCCCGGCACCGGCCCGGTCAGGGATCGTAGGAGGGGCACGGCGGTCGGCGCAGCAGAACCCGACAACGGCCCTGGCGACAGGTCAGACGATCTTCACCATGGACACCCGTCGACGACCAGCGCGAGTACCCCGCACACCAGACCCGTGACCTGCGTACTTCATGTTGCACAGTCTCATGGGGAATGCGGCACTCCTCGCCCGGATGCCGACCCGCGGCGTGCGTGGTGGTACGTCTTCGATCAGCGGTCGATGGCGGCCATGTTGTCCGCGTCGTAGCGCTCGCCGGAGGCCGGGGGCAGGTCGTTCAGGCGGGCGACGTGGCTGGCGGTGAGCTCGATGTGGTCGGCGGCGGCGTTCTCCTCCAGCCGGGCGATTCGCTTGGTGCCGGGGATGGGCGCGATGTCGTCACCCTGGGCGAGCAGCCAGGCCAAGGCGGCCTGCGCGGGCGTGGTGTCGATCTCGGCGGCTACGGCCCGGACCTCGTCGACGATTCGCAGGTTGCGTTCCAGGTTGCCGTCGGCAAAGCGGTGGTTGGTGCGGCGCCAGTCGTCGGCGTCAAGATCGTTCAGGGAGCGGATGTTGCCGGTCAGGAAGCCGCGGCCAAGCGGGGAGTACGGCACGAAGCCGATACCCAGTTCGCGCAGGACGGGCAGGATCTCGGTCTCCGGATCGCGGGTCCACAGCGAGTATTCGGACTGGACCGCGGTGACCGGATGCACGGCGTGAGCGCGGCGGATCGTGGCGGGGCCGGCCTCGGACAGGCCGATGTGGCGGATCTTGCCTTTGGTCACCAGTTCGGCCAGCGCGCCAACGGTCTCTTCGATGGGCGTGCCGGGGTCCACCCGGTGCTGGTAGTAGAGGTCGATGTAGTCGGTACCCAGGCGCTTCAGTGATCCCTCCACGGCCAGGCGGATGTTGGCCGGGGTGCTGTCCGGAGCCGAGCCACCGGTGTGGGAGATCAGTCCGAACTTGGTCGCCAGCACGACCTCGTCCCGGTGCCCCTGCACGGCCCGGCCGACCAGCTCCTCGTTGATGAAGGGGCCGTACCCCTCAGCGGTGTCGATATGGGTGACCCCGAGGTCCAGAGCGCGGTGGATCGTGCGGATCGACTCGTCGTCGAACTGGCCGGCGCCGGTGTAGAACGCCGACATTCCCATGGCTCCGAGACCGATGCGCGAGACCTTGAGGCTGCCGAGCGAAATGGTTTTCATGGCGCGGACTTCCCTTCCCATTAGTTCAGTACCGATCGGTGCAGAACGGTAGCACATCAAGACCGACCGGTACTGAATTGCGTTCGCCACCGTTTAGGGATGAAACTGCTGGTCAGCGGGGATCTGTACCGAGTGGTACGGTTAGGGCATGGGTGACTCCCGTAGGGCCGTCATGGGTCGGCCTCGAGGGTTCGACATCGACCAGGCGCTGGAACGGGCGATGCGGGTGTTCTGGGCGCGAGGTTACGAAGGTGCAAGCCTCGCTGAACTGACCGGCGCCATGGGGATCACCAAGACGAGCATGTATGCGGCCTTCGGAAACAAGGAGCAGTTGTTCCGCAAGGCCCTCCAGCGCTACGGCGCGGGGCCGGCCGCCTACGCCACGCGCGCCCTGGAGGAGCCCACCGCACGGGCTGTGGCCTTGGCGTTCCTCCGCGGAGCGGTCTGCACCACGACCCCTCCCGGCGGCCCCTCCGGGTGCCTGACCGTGCAGGGTGCGCTGGCGTCGAGCGACGAGAGCCGGGCCGTCCACGACCTGCTTGTCGACTGGCGCAACGACGCGGGGGTCCGCCTCGAGGAGCGCTTCCGGCGCGCCGTCAACGAAGGTGATCTTCCGGGCGACGCCGACCCTCGGCGTCTTGCCCGGTTCATCATGACGATGGGTTTCGGCATCGCGGTGCAGGCCGCCAACGGCCTCGGTCCTGCCGAGCTCGATGAAATCGTCGACACGGCGCTGCTCGGCTGGCCCGCGTAGCGACTGCGCCCCTTCGCTCGCCCCGGTGAGACATCTCCTCACGTGAGGGCCGTGACAGTGCGGGAAAACTTCGGTACCGTCCGGTACGGAAGTTTCGGGCAGTAGTTCCTCCCCCTGCCGACGATCACCGCGACGAAACCGTCAAGGGCCGTCGCGAAACACCGAGCATGACCTCCGCTCCGGGGGCCGAAGAAGGGGATCATGTCCGACACCGACCTGCGCGAGTTCTACCTGCGCTACATCGGGGCGCTCAACGCACACGAGATCTCCCGCATGGACGAGTTCATCAACGACGAGACCACCCTGAACGGCGAGCCGGGCACTCGGGACCAGGTCATCGCTGTGCTGAACGGCGACATCGACGCGGTCCCGGACTTCCACTGGGAGCCCCGGGAGATCGCGGTCGACGGTGATCGCCTGGCCGCCCGTCTGACCAACACGGGCACGCCCGCCAAGGAATGGCTCGGCGTGGCTCCCACCGGCGCCTCGTTCGAGATCGTCGAGTACGCCATCTACCAGGTTCGTGACGGGCGGTTCGTGCACATGACGGCCCTGCACGACGCCGAGACCCTGAGGCGGCAGCTCGGTGCCTGACCCCCGTAAGCCGATCGGCGTCGGCATCGTCGGCCTGAGCGCCACGGGAGGCTGGGCGGCCGGGGCTCACCTGCCCGCGCTGAGCGCCGTCGACGGGATCGAGCTTCGCGCGCTGGCGGCGAGCTCCGAAGCCTCGGCCCAGGCCGCAGGAGCGGCGTATGGCGTACCCGCGTACACGTCGGTCGAGCAGCTCGCCGGCGACGAGAACGTCGACCTCGTTGTTGTCGCCGTCAAAGTGCCTCAGCATCGCGAACTCGTGTTGCCCGTGCTGAAGGCGGGAGTGCCGGTGCTCTCCGAGTGGCCGCTCGCCGTCGACCTGCGCGAGGCCGAGGAGATGGAGCGTGCCGCCGGGACGACGCCCACCTTCGTCGGTCTTCAGGGACGCTCCTCGCCTACCTTCCGCTGGCTGGCCGACCTCGTGTCCGAAGGATTCGTGGGGGAAGTGCTCTCCGCCACCGTCGTGGCGTCTTCGACCGAATGGGGCACTCCGGTGTCTCAGAACATGGTCTACACGCTCGACCGCAAGCTCGGGGCCACGATGTTGACCATCGCGTTCGGACACGCGATCGACCTGGTGTCGATGGTCGTCGGCGAGCTGCAGGAAGTGGTTGCTACGACCGCGACCCGGCGCCGCCACGTTCCCCTCGGGCGCACCGGGCAGGTCGTTCCGATGACCGCCGAGGACCAGATCGCGATCTCGGGCACCGTGGCGGGCGGGGCGATCCTGTCCGTCCACCACCGTGGAGGCGCGGCATCGGGTGCGGGGTTCTCTCTGATCATCGACGGCACGGAGGGGAGACTCGAGATTACCGCCGCCGAGTTCCCGCACATCGGTCCGGTCACGGTGTGTGGCACACGCAGCGGCGGTCGGCCTACGAAGGTCACGCTGCCCAGCGGCTACGACGACTATCCCGGCCTGGCCGGAACAGTGATCCACACGCTGGTGCACGCCTACGCCGGGATTCGGGACGACCTCATCCACGGAACGGCTGTCGCCCCGGACTTCACCCACGCCGTCAAGCGCCACCGACTCCTTGACGCGATCGTACGTTCCGCCGCCACAGGCCAGCGAAAAGCCCTCCATCCTTAGGCGCGCAGCCAGTCGATTTCGACACTGTCCGACATCACTTCGCCACATCGGCCCCTGCCATGTGTGTCGGCATACCCGGCCGCACGCTGACCGATCGAGAGCGGACACGAGCGAGCGTGGCGTTCGGCGCAGCAGAACCCGACAACGGCCCTGGCGACAGGTCAGACGATCTTCACCTTGGACACCCGCCGACTACCAGCGCGAGTACCCCGCCCGCCCCGCACACCAGGCCCGTGACCTGCGTACTTCATGTTGCACAGGTCTCACTCCGGCTCGCGCGAGGCCCGTGGTGCGCTGACCTGCCGTATGCCATCTGCCGTATGCCATCTGCCGTGTGCCATCGGCGCCTCGGCGGTCAGGAGAGCCAGTCGGTGTAGTGCGTGGGGGCGATGCGGGCGTCGCCCGGTGCGGTGAGGACGTCACCGTCGACCGCGGCGAACATGCCGGCGCTGTCGTCGGTGACGACGGTCCGCGCGTCGCTCTTGGCGGCGAGGGTGAGCCGGCCGAGTTCGTCGAGGGGGTACCGGTCGGGGCCCGCGATGTCGAGGACACCGTTCAGCGGTGCGCCCGCGGCCGTCTCGGCGACGAAGCGGGCCACGTCCGCGGCGGCGATCGGCTGGATCGGCGTGGCGGGCAGACGGACGGTGTCACCGTCGGCGGTCCAGGACAGGACCGCGTCCATGAACTCCATGAACTGCGTGGCGCGGACGATGGAGTAGGGGACGGCCCCGGCCTTGAGGATGTCCTCCTGGAGGACCTTCGCCCGGTAGTAGTCCAGGCCGGGGACCTGGTCCACACCGACGATGGAGAGGATGACGAAGTGCCGGACCCCGGCCTTCTCGCTCGCGGCGAGGAGGTTGTCCATCGAGGTCCGGAAGAAGTCGAGCGAGGCTTCGTCGAAGGTCGGGGAGTTCGACAGGTTGACGACGGCGTCCGCGCCCGCGAGTGCCGCCTCGAGGCCCTGGCCGGTGATGATGTCCACGCCCGTGGACGGTGAGTGCGGGACGGCCTGGTGTCCGGCCGCGTTGAGGTTCTTCACGACCTGCGACCCGATCAGCCCGGTGCCGCCGATGACTGCGAACTTCATGATCTGCCCTTCCCTCGATGGCCATGCCCGCTAGGCGACTTGTGCGCTGTATGCGGCTTATGTAACCACTGTCGCAACGGCACTGCCGTGCCGCGCGTAAACTCGGACACTTTCTATCCGAGATAATACTCGGACATCTCGTGTCCGTGTCAATGGCGCGCAGGTAGGGTGAGGGAGTGAAAATGTCCGGTGGCGTGGAGTGGGCTCTGCACTGCTGCGTCGTGCTGACCTCGGTGGAGGAGCCGGTGCCGGCGGCGCGGCTCGCGCAGCTGCACGATGTCCCGCCCACCTATCTCGCCAAGCAGCTCCAGGCCCTGTCGCGGGCCGGGCTCGTCCAGGCGGTGCAGGGGAAGTCGGGCGGCTACGTCCTGACCCGGTCGCCCGCTTTGATCACCGTGCTCGAGGTCGTCCAGGCGATCGACGGGCCCGGCCCGGCCTTCGTCTGTACGGAGATCCGCCAACGCGGCCCGATGGCGAGTCCGCCCGAAGCCTGCACCGCGCCCTGTGCGATCTCCCGTGCCATGGCCTCCGCCGAGTCGGCGTGGCGCGCGTCCCTGGGGTCCGTCACCATCGCCGACCTGGCAGGCGACGTCGAGTCCGACTACGGGAGCGGCGCCCTCGCCGGCATCGGTGCCTGGCTGGGCCCGGCCGACTCCTGAGACCGCGGCGACCCGCGCCCCGCCGGTCGGCGCGCGGGAAGATCGTCAGCCGGCGGTGAGAGGCACCCGCCGGCGGCCGGCGAGGCCGAGAGCGACCGCCCCGACGGACCCGGCGAGGGCGAGTACGCCCAGCGCCCCTGTCAGGCTGCCGACGGCCGAGGTCAGCGCGAGGACCACGAGTGGGCAGATGAACTGGCCGATGAAGAAGGAACCCGTCCACAGTCCGGTGCCTCGGCCGCGGTCGGCGTAGTCGAGCTTGGACAGGGCGAGGGTGAGCAGGCTCGGCAGCATGATGCCGCCGCCGAAGCAGTTGATCATGGCGCCGACGGTCAGGACGACGGGGCCGGGGGCGAGCCAGATCACGGCGAAGCCGAGCGCGCACAGGGCGAAGACGACGGGCAGCCAGGCGTCCGGGGTGCGGCCGAGCCGGGTGAAGACGACCGCGCCGAGCACGGTGGCGAGGCTGGAGGCGGCGATGGCGAGCCCGATCATGCCGGGGTCGGTCACGCCCATGTCGTCGAGGAGGAAGGCCATCTCCACCTGGACGGTGTAGAAGAGGACGGCGCCGAAGACGGTGAGCGCGCACGTCCCGGCCAGCGGCCGCCACGGGAAGGGACGCCGGGCCGGCTCCGGGAGTACGGCAGGGGAGGGAGCGGTGGGCGCGACGGGGGAGGGGGCGGTGGTGTTGCCGGTCGGCCGGGGGCGGGGCAGGAAGGCGGCCATGGCGGGGGCGAGCAGCAGGCTCACCGCGTAGGCCCAGAACGGTGTGCGCCAGCCGGCCGATCCCGCCGCGCCGCCCAGGACGAAGAAGGCCGTCGCGGAGATCGACGCGCACATCGTCTGCATGGCCAGGTAGCGGTCGCGTTGCCGGCCGGAGTAGTAGTCGCCGATCAGTGTGGTGCAGCAGGTCATGATGGCGGCTTCGACGACGCCGACGAGGGCGCGGCCGGCGACGATGGCGCCGAGGGAGTCCAGCCACAGCGGAGAGGTGCCGACGACGGCGTAGAGCGCGGTGGCGATCACGAGGAGGCGTTTACGGCCGAGCCGGTCGACGACGATGCCGGCGAAGGGCGCCAGCAGTGCCAGTGAAAGGGCCGGGATCGTCAGGGCCATGGGGACCAGCGCCTCGACGCCGGGGGTGCCGGCGAAGTGGTCCCGCATCCGCGGCAGGACGGGAGCGATGAGTACGGCGCCCAGGATGGGCAGACAGCTGCCGGCCATCAGCAGCGTGAGGCGAAGCCGGTGGCCGGCTCCGGACACGGGCTGCTCGGAGGGTGCGTCCTCGACGGCGGCGAGCTGCGGGGACGGCAGCGGGGGCACGGGTGCGGGCATGCGGGAACTCCACCTGGCGGGTCGGGAGGGGGACGGGGGCGCGGCTGTCTCGGTGAGGCCGCCCGGAACGCGGGGCAGATCCGGAACAGCGCATGGCCGATCCGGAAACGCCGAGCGGATCCGGAACACGGAGCCGTTCCGGAACACCACACGGCCGGACCGGAACTCGGCGTGGATCCGGAGCGCTCGGCGGGGCCGGAGTGTGGGGCACCGATGATCGCCGTGGCGTCGCGAAGGTCCGGCTCACCGGGGACTGCGCCGCCCCGGCGGGGATGAGTGGGGCGGCTCCGGCGCCGGGTTGAGACGACTATGAGGTACCGCGCAGGACCTGCCTAGCCCCCGGCCGATCGAGATCGAAGATGTGGATCATTCATGCCCTGGATGCGGGCGATGCGGGCGATGCGGGCGATGCGGCCGATGCGGCCCGGGGACCGGATGCGAGCGCGCTCAACTCCGCTCCCACGCGGGCCGCGGTGTCGCGCAGCCACATGTGCGCGGCGTCGTGGGTGTGGACCGGGTGCCACCACAGGGCTTCCTGGAGGGGGACCACCTCGTACGGCGCCGCCATGACGCGTACGGCGGCCACCCCGCGCAGCTGCTCGGCCAGGCGCTGCTGCACCAGGGCGATCCGGCGGGTGCCGGCCACCAGGAACGGCAGCACCTGGAAGCTGTCCACGGAGACCTCGACGCGCGGTTCGATGCCGAGCATGCTCAACTGGCGGGCGGCGGGGGCGTCGTAGGTGCGCTGATAGGTGACCCAGGGCAGGCGTGCCAGGTCGTCCATGGTCAGCCGGTCGCCGACCTCGTCGTTGGTCTCGGCGACGAGAAAGGCCCAGCCGTCGGTGAACAGTTCGACGGCGGGGAAGCCGCTGATGACGCCGTGCGGCATCAGCAGTCCGTCGGCCGTGCTGAGCAGGGTCGCCGTCTCCTCCGTCACGTCGGTCGGAGGCCGCTGGAAGCGCAGCCGCACCCCGGGAGCCTCGGCGTGCACGGTCCGGGCGAGCTCGGCACCGAACACGGCGACGGCGTAGTCGGAGGAGAGCAGCGTGAACTCGTGCTCCTCGCTGCCGGGCACGAACTCGGCCCTGCTGCTGAACACCCTTTCCAGCAGGTCGCAGGCGGTGGCGGTGCGGTCGAGCAGCGCGCGCCCGAGGGCCGTGAGCTCGTACTGGCCGCCGACGCGGGAGAGCAGCTCGTCGTCGAAGTGGCGGCGCAGGCGGGCCAGGGCCGCGCTCATCGCGGGCTGGCTGAGCCCGATGCGCTGCCCGGCCCGGGTGACGTTGCGTTCCTCCAGCAGCGCCCGCAGGGACAGGACGAGGTTGAGATCGAGGCCGGACAGGTACACAGCGCCTCCACACCGAGGCCGCGCCGGGCGGCGTTATTCATGCAATGGATGATCGATATCCAAAGAATCGATTTCCCAGATTACGGGAGGTGGGGCCAGATTAGTCGCATCGCAATCAGGAGGACATGTCAGTGAAACCCGCAGCCCCTTCCGCGTCCTTCTCCGGACCCTTCGCCCTCGGCACCTTCTCCGCCCCTGACCAGGCGTCCTTCCCCGGCCTCGTGGTCCCCGAAGGGCGAGTGCTGGACCTTCGTACCGCCTTCCGCGACCCCGCCCTGACGACCCGGCGGCTCTTCGAGCGCTGGGACGAGGTGCTGCCGCGCCTGGGCGCCCTCGCGGCGGACGGCACCGACGCCCCCACCGACACCGCCGACGCCTGGCAGCCGCTCGACGGACTGCGGGTGCACGCGCCGGTCGAGCCCCGCCAGGTCTTCCAGTCCGGCGCCAACTACCGGCAGCACGTGATCGACCTGGAGGTCGCCCACCGCGCGCCCGACGACCCGCGCACCCCGGAAGCGGCCCGGGCGGAGATCGCCGAGGTCATGGACCGAAGGGCGGCGGAGGACCTGCCGTACGTGTTCATCGGCCTGCCGAGCGCGATCACGGGTCCCTACGACGATGTCGTCCTGCCCTCCTGGGCCGAACAGCCGGACTGGGAGCTGGAGTTGGCGGTCGTCGTCGGCAGGCCGGCCTATCGGGTGTCCGTGTCGGAGGCCCTGGCGCACGTCGCCGGGTACACGATCGCCAACGACCTCACCGACCGTGCCACCGTCTTCCGCCGGGACATGAAGGCCATCGGCACGGACTGGCTGCGCAGCAAGAACGCGCCCGGTTTCACCCCGCTCGGCCCCTGGATCGTGCCGGCCGCGTCGATCGCCGACCCGGGCGATCTGCGGGTCACCCTGAAGCTGAACGGCGAGACCATGCAGGACGAGTCAACCAAGGACATGCTCTTCGGTATCGCCCGGCTGGTGTCGTACGCCTCGCGGACCTCCCGGCTCCTGCCCGGCGACCTGGTGCTGACGGGCTCACCGGCGGGCAACGGCATGCACTGGGGACGGCTGCTGCGCGACGGCGACGTCATGGACGGCTCGATCACCGGGCTCGGCTCCCAGCGCACCCGCTGTATCGCGCAGGGGGCGTCGTGAGCCTGGACCGCCACGACCCCGAGGGCGCGATCGCCGAAGCGGCCAAGTCGTATTCCAACTGGGGGCGTTGGGGCGAACGCGACGTGCTGGGCACCCTGAACTTCCTCGACGAGGCGAAGCGCCGCGAAGGCGCCGCACTGGTCCGCCGGGGAGTCAGCTTCTCGCTCGCGCAGTCCTTCGACATGAACGGCCCGCAGAAGGGCTGGCGGCGGCGCACCAACCCGGTGCACACCATGCTCGACACCGGCACCGACGCCGCCCTCGGCAACCAGGGCTTCCCGCACGGCATCGGCGGCGCCGACGACGTGATCGCGATGCCGCTCCAGTGCTCCACCCAGTGGGACGGTCTCGGTCACATCTTCGACCACGGCAAGGCGTGGAACGGCCGGCCGGCCGAGCAGGTCGTCACCTCGGACGGTGATCTCGTCACCGGCATCGAGCACATGGCGCCGTACGTCGCGGGACGCGGGGTCCTCCTCGATGTCGGCCGAACCATCGGAGAGGACGGCGAGTTGGCCGACGGGTTCGCCATCACCGAGGAGCACCTCACCGCGACCGCCGACGCGCACGGCGTGGCGGTCGGCCGCGGGGACATCGTCGTCGTGCGGACCGGACGGCTGGCCCGCGCCCGACGCGAGGGCTGGGGCGACTACGCGGGCGGCGACTCGCCCGGCCTGTCCTTCACCACGGCCGGCTGGCTGCACCGCACCGAGATCGCCGCGATCGCCACCGACACCTGGGGCTTCGAGGTACGGCCGAACGAGTTCGACGCCGCCTTCCAGCCCCTGCACCAGGTCGCCATCCCCAACATGGGCCTGCTCATCGGGGAGATGTGGGACCTCGACGCGCTCGCCGCCGACTGCGCGGCGGACGGCCGGTACGCGTTCTGGCTCACCGCCGCGCCCCTGCCCATCACCGGAGCCGTCGGCTCACCCGTCAACCCGGTCGCGGTCAAGTAGCCCGCGCGACAAGGGAGCTTCCCATGACCACACCCCGCACGGTCCTCGTCATCGGCGGCGGCGCCGCAGGCAACGCCGTGACCGTCCTGCTGCGGCGCGCCGGCCTCGCCGTGGACCTGATCGAGGCCAAACCCGACTGGAACGCCACGACCGGCTCCGGCATCACCCTCCAGGGCAACGCCCTGCGCGTACTGCGCGAGATCGGCGTCCAGGACGAGGTCGAATCCGCAGGCTGGGCCTTCGGCTCGCTGGGCGTCGTCGCCCCGGACGGCACCCTTCTCCATGAGGCCGAGGACATCCTGACCGGCGGCGAAGACCTGCCCGCCACCCTGGGCATGCAGCGGCCCCGGCTTCAGCAGATCCTCATCGACGCCGTCCGCGCCAGTGGCGCCGGCGTCCGCCTCGGCACCACCGCCGAGACCCTGGACCAGGACGCCGAAGGCGTCTCGGTGCGCTTCAGTGACGGCTCCACCGCCCGGTACGACCTGGTGATCGCCGCCGACGGACTCAACTCCGCGACCCGGGCCGCCATCGGCATCACGGCGAAACCCGAGCCGACCGGCATGGCCATCTGGCGCACCACCGCCCCGCGCCCCGCGGGGCTGGTGCGCACCGACCTGGCCTACGGCGGCCCGGCGTACATCGCCGGCTACTGCCCGACCAGCGAGCACACCCTCTACGCCTACGTCGTCGAGGCGTACCGCGACCGCGCCGCCATCGACCCGGCCTCCTACGCCGACGAGATGCGCCGGCTCACGCGGGGATACGGCGGCCACTGGGCCGAGATCACCCCGCACATCACGGACCCCGCGAACGTCAACTACACCTGGTTCGACCGACTGCTGGTCGAGGGCTCCTGGCACCGTGGCCGGGTGGTGCTCGTCGGCGACGCCGCGCACTGCTGCCCGCCCACCCTCGCGCAGGGCGCGGCCATGTCCCTGGAGGACGCCTCCGTCCTCGCCGAACTCCTCACCGCCGGCCGGGACTGGGACGGCACACTGCTCCAGGAGTACTACGAGCGCCGCATCCCCCGGGTGCGGGCGGTCGTCGAGGCGTCCGTGCTGCTCGGGCAGTGGCAACTGGACGGCGTCCGGGACGCCGACGTCCCCGGTCTGATCGGCCGGACGATGACGATGCTCAAGGAACTGCCGTGACCACCCGCCCGACGCCGACCGTCGACGTGCACGCCCACGTCCTGCTCCCCGAGGTCGACGCCCTCGTCGCCGGCCTCCCGGGACTGACCGCGGCCAGGGAGCTGGACGCCCGGCGCAACGGCCCCGCCTCCCTGGCCGTCAGCGGCCCCATGGTCCGTGAGCGCGTCCCGCGGCTGACCGATGCCACCGTGCGGCTGGCCGCCATGGACGCGCAGGGCGTGGACGTGCAGCTGGTCAGTCCGTCGCCCTCGCACTACCACTACTGGGCGGACGAGGAGACCGCCGAGAAGCTGTACCGGCTCGCGGGCGAGGCGACCGCCGCGCACTGCGCCCGGGCGCCCGACCGGCTGAAGGGGCTCGGACTCGCTCCGCTCCAGCACCCGGACCTGGCCGTACGCGCACTCGAACACGCCCTGGAACAAGGTCTGTCGGGAGTGGAGATCTCCTCCCACGCCCCGGGCCGGGAACTGTCCGACCCGGCGTACGAGCCCTTCTGGGCGCGGGCCGAGGAGACCGGTGCGATCCTCTTCCTGCACCCCTTCGGCTGCACGCTCGACGAGCGCCTGGACCGCTGGTACCTGTCCAACACCGTGGGCCAGCCCACCGAGAACGCCGTCGCCCTCTCCCACCTGATCTTCTCCGGGGTGCTGGACCGGCACCCCGGGCTGACGCTGATCGCCGCGCACGGCGGCGGCTATCTGCCCACCCACATCGGCCGCTCCGACCACGCCTGGTCGGCGCGCGCCGACGCGGGAGCCGGCTGCGCCCACCTGCCCAGCAGCTACCTCAGGCGGCTGTACTTCGACTCGCTGGTCCACGACCCGCACGTCCTGCGGGAGTTGATCCGCGCCGTCGGCGCCGACCGCGTCCTCCTCGGCTCGGACTTCCCCTTCGACATGGGCACCGAGGACCCCGTCGGCGCGCTGCGCGCGGCCCGGCTGCCCGACGCCGACTTCCACGCCGTACGAGGCGGCAACGCCGCCGCCCTCCTCCGGAAGGACTGACCCCCATGCGTCTGCTCACCCACCTGCGGCACGTCGACCTCGCCGTGCCCGACTACGACAGGCAACTCGACTTCTACGCCGGTGTCTGGGGCCTGACGAAGGTCGCCGAGGACTCCGGGATCTCCTTCCTGGCCGCCGAGGGCAGCCCCGAGAATTACGTCGTACGGCTGCGCAAGGCCGACGAGAAGCGCCTCGACCTGGTCTCGTACGGCGCCGCGTCCGCCGCCGACGTCGACACGCTCGCGGAACAACTGCTGGCCGGCGGAGTTCAGTTGGTCACGCGGCCGGGCAAGGTCGAGACCCCGGGCGGCGGCTACGGCTTCCGCTTCTTCGACGTCGACGGCCGCACCGTCGAGGTCTCGGCGGACGTCGAGACCCGGCAGCACCGCAAGATCGAGGAGAAGGAGGCCATCCCGGTCAAGCTCTCGCACGTGGTCCTCAACTCCCCCGACCTGAACGTCACTCGGGAGTGGTACGAGCGCCACCTGGGCTTCCGGCTCTCCGACACCCTCATGCATCCCCGGATGGGTGAGGCCATGCACTTCATGCGGATCAGCAACCAGCACCACTCCATGGCGATCGCCAAGGGCCCGCACACCTCCCTGCACCACGTCTCCTTCGAGATGCGCGGTATCGACGAGTACCTGCGCGGCTCCGGCCGGGTGATCCGCTCGGGGGCCCGCAAGCTCTGGGGCCCGGGGCGGCACACGGCGGGCGACAACACCTTCACCTACTTCCTCGACCCGCAGGGCAACACCGTCGAGTACACGACGGAGCTGGAGCTGCTGGACGAGGACACCTGGCACCCGCACGTCTACGACTTCTCCCAGCCCGAGATCGCCGACCAGTGGGGCACCGCCAACCCCATGAACGAACTCGTCGCCAAGGAGTCGTTCAACGACGTCGACCGCGGCGTGTTCACCGCCCCGCCGGTCTGACCCCCGCCCCCGAGCCACACCCCGAGCCCCCGGAGCCTGGAGCCGTCCATGCGTTTCGCCACCTACGAACACCAGCACCGTCGCCGGGTCGCCGTCGTCGACGAGGACGGCACCCTCCGCCCGGTGCCCGGCGCGCGCTCGCTCACGGAGCTGATCCGGTCCGGCGACGGCCTCGACGCGCTGCTCGGCGTCGGCGCCGCCGCCCTCGGCGCTGTGGCCGGACCCCATGTGTCCGAGGTGCGGCTGCTACCGCCGCTGGAGCCGCCCACCGTGCGGGACTTCGTCACCTTCGAGGAACACGTCGAAGGGGTACGACGGTCCGTGGACGGGGTCGGCGGGGTACCGGAAGCCTGGTACGACGCCCCGACCTTCTACTTCACCAACCCGTACGCCGTCGTCGGCGCCCACGACGACGTGCCGGTGCCGCCGGGCAGCCACCTGCTCGACTTCGAGCTGGAGGTCGCGGCGGTCGTCGGCCGCGAGGGACGGGACCTCACCCCCGAACGGGCACGGGACCACATCGTCGGTTACACGGTCTTCAACGACTGGTCGGCCCGGGACCTCCAGTCCCGGGAGATGCAGGTCCGACTCGGCCCGTGCAAGGGCAAGGACACGGCCGCCACCCTCGGGCCGTACCTGGTCACCGCGGACGAGCTGGAGCCGTACCGGGACAGCGACGGCTTCCTGCGCCTGGCACTGACCGCCGCCGTGAACGGCGAGGTCATCGGCGAGGACCTGCTGTCGAACATGAGCTGGACCTTCGAGGAGATGGTCGCCTACGCCTCACGGGGCACCGTCGTCCGCCCCGGCGACGTGCTCGGCTCCGGCACCTGCGGCAACGGCGGCTGCCTGGCGGAGCTGTGGGGGGTACGCGGACAGCAGTCACCGCGGCCGCTGCGGCCCGGTGACACGGTCACCCTCACCGTCGAGGGCATCGGCACGGTCTCCAACACGGTGGTGGCGGGCGCCGATCCGGTGCCGCTCCCCGCCGCCCGCCGCCGTACCCGGGAGCGGCCGTGACCGCTCCGCACCGGGGGAGGCTCCCGGGCAAGGTCGTGGTCGTCACCGGCGCGGCCCGCGGCCAGGGCGCGGCGGAGGCCGCGGCGCTGGTCCGCGAGGGCGCCCGGGTGGTCGCCACCGACGCCCGGCCGACGGGCGACTGCCGGCGCCTCGACGTCACCAGCGAGGACGACTGGGCCGAACTGGCCGCGTTCCTGCGGGAGTCGTACGGCGAGGTGCACGGCCTGGTCAACAACGCGGGCATCACCTGGCGCGCCCGCGTCGGCGACGTACGGCCCGAGGACTTCGCCCGCGTCCACGCCGTCAACGTCACCGGACCGCTGCTCGGCATCCAGCACCTGGCCCCGCTGATGCCGCCGGGTTCCTCCGTCGTCAACGTCGGCTCCTCCGCCGCCCTCACCGGCCACTACCCGGTCGCCTACACGGCGAGCAAGTGGGCCCTGCGCGGCCTGTCGAAGAGCGCGGCCACCGAACTCGGCCCGCGCGGCATCCGCGTGAACACGATCCACCCCGGCTTCATCGAGACCGAGATGACCGCCTCCGCCGCGCCCGCCTTCCGCGACGCGAACGTCCGCGAGACACCGCTCGGCCGCACGGGCACCGCGCACGAGGTCGCCCCGCTCGTGGTGTTCCTGCTGTCCGACGAGGCCTCCTTCATCACCGGCGCGGAGATCCCCGTCGACGGCGGCCTCACCGCGCACGGCGGCGTGAAGTCCGTCTCCGACGCCCTGCGCGAGGCGGCGCCGTGAGACGCCCCGACCGAAAGGCAACTCCCCCATGGACAAGGTAATTTCCGGCGCCGCGGCAGCGGTGGCCGACATCGCCTGCGGCGCGTCACTGGCCGTCGGCGGCTTCGGCCTCAGCGGTGTGCCCGAGGTGCTGATCCGGGCCCTGTACGCACAGGGCGCCACCGGTCTGTCCGTCGTCTCGAACAACTGCGGTGTCGACGGACGAGGCCTCGGCGTGCTGCTCGCCGCGGGCCGGATCGCCCGCGTGACCGGCTCCTACGTCGGCGAGAACAAGGAGTTCGCCCGCCAGTACCTCTCCGGCGAACTGGAGGTGGAGCTGGTCCCGCAGGGCACTCTCGCCGAACGGCTGCGCGCGGGCGGCGCGGGCATCCCCGCCTTCTACACCCCGGCGGGCGTCGGCACCCAGGTCGCGCGGGGCGGACTGCCCTGGCGCCACGCGGCCGGGGGAGGATCGGTCGCCGTCGCCTCACCCCCCAAGGAGACCCGCGACTTCGCGGGCCGCCCGCACATCCTGGAGCACGGCATCACCACCGACTTCGCCCTCGTACGGGCCTGGCGCGGCGACCGGCACGGCAACCTCCGCTTCCGCCGCGCCGCCGCCAACTTCAACCCCCTCGCCGCCATGGCCGGCCGGATCACCGTCGCCGAGGTCGAGGAACTCGTCGAACCGGGCGCCCTGGCCCCCGGCGAGATCCACCTTCCCGGCATCCACGTCCAGCGGGTCGTGCAACTCACAGCCGCCGAAGCGGCCGACAAGCACATCGAGCACCTTTCCGTTTCCGCGTCTTCGACACGAGGGGCCGTACGCGCATGAGCTGGACCCGAGACCAGATGGCCGCCCGCGCCGCCGCCGAACTCACCGACGGCTCCTACGTCAACCTCGGCATCGGCCTGCCCACCCTGATCCCCGGTCACCTCCCGCCGGACGTGCAGGTCGTCCTGCACTCCGAGAACGGCATCCTCGGCACCGGCCCGTACCCGTACGAACACGAGGTCGATCCCGACCTGATCAACGCGGGCAAGGAGACCGTCACCGTCCTGCCCGGGGCCTCCTTCTTCGACTCCGCGCTCTCGTTCGGCATGATCCGCGGCGGCCACATCGACACCGCGGTCCTCGGTGCCATGCAGGTCTCCGCCCGCGGCGACCTGGCCAACTGGATGATCCCCGGCAAGATGGTCAAGGGCATGGGCGGCGCGATGGACCTCGTCCACGGCGCCCGTCGCGTGATCGTCCTCATGGACCACACCGCCAAGGACGGCTCACCGAAGATCGTCCGGGAGTGCTCTCTCCCGCTCACCGGGGAGAACTGCGTCCACCGGATCGTCACCGACCTCGGTGTCCTCGACGTCACCCCCGACGGCCTGGCGCTGGTGGAGACCGCTCCGGGCGTCACCCTCGAGGAGGTCACCGCGAAGACCGCCGCCCCGCTGCGTACCGACGCCGTCGCCGCCGCCTGCTGAACACCTCCTGCCCGGCTTCCCGTGGGCCGCGGACCAGGGATCCCCGCCGGCGGCGCGCAGGGGATCCCGTCCCGGTCCGGCGTCGGTCCCGCGTGTCGAGTACGTGGGCCGCACACAAAGATTCCGTGTCAGGCACTTCGTGCGGACCGAGTCGCCTTGCTAACGTGCACTAGATCGATTTAGTCACCGCTTCTCCCTGACGTTCACTAAATCGATTTAGTACGAGGTAGCCCGACGGGACGAACGCTCGGCAAAGGAGCCGCACATGACGACCCCCTCCCTCCAGGACGGCATCGACCGGGCCGGGTCCCCGATGAAGCTGCTGTGGCGGCCGAACGCGGAGCCGTGGCTTCCCGAGGTCGTGGACCGCGAGTACGCCGGCTGGCGTCAGGAGCAGACCGCCTGGCACCAGGGCGTGGCGCTCCTCAACCTCTCGCACCACATGTACGACATGTGGATCGAGGGCCCGGACGCCACCCGGGTGCTGGCCGACCACGGCGCCAACAACTTCGAGAAGTTCGCGATCGGACAGGCCAAGCAGTACGTGCCGGTGACCCGGCACGGTCACCTCGTGACCGACGGCATCCTGGCCCGCGAGGGCGAGAACAGGTACCTGCTCAGCGGGATCCCGGCCGCGCAGCACTGGGTGCAGTACCACGCGGAGAAGGGCGGGTACGACGTCGGTTTCGCCACCGACCCGTCCTGCGCCTTCCGGCCCGGCGGCGGTGACCCGAAGCTGTTCCGCTACCAGCTCCAGGGGCCGCTGGCCGCCGAACTCGTCGAGCGCGCCTTCGGCGGACCGCTGCCGGAGACGAAGTTCTTCCACTCCAGCCCCGTCACCCTGGACGGGCGTCCGATGCGTGCCCTGCGGCACGGCATGGCCGGCCAGGCGGGCTTCGAGTTCATCGGCGACTGGGAGCACTCCGCGTACGTCCACGAGACGTTCCTCAAGGTCGGTGAGCCCCTCGGCCTGATCCAGGTGGGCGCCCGGGCCTACGCCACACCGAGCGTGGAGAGCGGCTGGATCCCCTCGCCGGTGCCCGGCATCTACACCGACCCGGACCTGCTGGAATACCGCCGGTACCTGCCTCTGTTCGGTATCGAGGGCAAGCGCCCGCTGAACGGCAGTCACTACTCGGAGGACATCGAGGACTACTACGTGTCCCCGTACGAGCTCGGCTACGGGAAGATGATCTCCTTCAACCACGACTTTCTGGGCCGGGACGCCCTGCTGAAGGCGAAGGACGAGCCGCTGCGCACCAAGGTCACCCTCGTCCTGGACCCGGACGACGTCCGCTCCGTCATCGGCGGGGGCGAGGACCCGGGGTTCGTCCTCACCTACGCCCGTCACCGGGTGGAGGGCGCGGGAGGTTCGGTCGGCATGACGATGCAGAGCGCGTCGATCGACCCGGTGGGCACGGTTCTGGCGCAGACCCTGATCGACCCGGAGTACGCCGCGCCGGGCACCGAGGTGGCGGTCGTCTGGGGCGAGCACCCCGGTTCCGGCACCGATCCCGGGGCAGACCTCGGCTTCCCCCGGATCCGCGCCACCGTCCAGCCGTCCCCGTTCAACGCGCATGCACGCACCCTGTACCGCCACAACCGCTGACGCGGGTCGACCGAGAAGCGAAACGAGAGACGTCAAGACGATGCAACCCGCGAGCACGGTACGCACAGCGGTCGGCACCTCACTGCTGGACGACTTCTCCCTGGAGATGACCGGGAAGGACGTCCCCAAGCTGGAGGAGGCCCGCGACACCATCCCCCCGGGCACCCGGATCAACGTCACCTTCCTCGGCAACGAGGACCTCCGGCTGCGGCTGGACGCGGCCCGGGCGGTCAAGCGGCTCGGCTTCGTGCCCGTACCGCACATATCCGCCCGGCGGCTCGGATCCCGCGACGACTTCGAGCGGTTCCTGGCCGGACTGCGCGCGGACGGCACCTCCGACAACGTGTTCCTCGTCGGCGGGGACCCGGCACACCCCGAGGGCCCTTACGCGGACGCGCTGTCCCTGATCGGCACGGGGCTGCTGCGGGAGTACGGCGTCCGTCACGTCGGCATCGCCGGCTACCCCGAGGGCCACCCCTCGATCGACGGCACCGCCCTGTGGTCCGCGCTGCGGGACAAGCACGCGGCACTCGCCGCCCAGCCGCTGGAGGCCGGCGTCATCACCCAGTTCGGCTTCGACGTCGACCCGGTGCTCGCCTGGGTGGAGGAGGTCCGCAGCCGTGGCGTCGGTCTGCCGATCAGGATCGGCGTGCCCGGTCCCGCCGGAGTGCGGCGGCTCATGGCGTACGCGTCCCGCTTCGGTGTCGGCACCAGCGCCTCCGTCGTCAAGAAGTACGGCTTCTCCCTGACCAACCTCATGGGTACGGCGGGACCTGACCGATTCCTGCGCGCCCTCGCGGCGGCCCACGACCCCGCCCGCCACGGCGAGTTGAAGATCCATTTCTATACGTTCGGCGGGCTCAGGGCGACGTCCGACTGGGCCGCCCGCTTCCGGAAGGACAGCCCGGCATGACCCTCACCCAGGACGCTCCGGCCCGCGCCGCCAGGAGCGGGCCGCCCGCCCCGCAGGCCTCGCTCATCGTGCAGGGCGCCGACGCCACCGGCATCGTGGCCGCCGTCACCTCCGCCCTCGGCGGCCACGGCGCGAACATCGTCTCCCTCGACCAGTACTCGGACAATCCGCAGGGCGGCGCCTTCTTCCAGCGGACCGTGTTCGGCCTCGACGGCCTCCAGGCCGCGCTGCCCGCCCTGCGGGCCGACCTGGACCGGAACCTGGTGGACGCGTTCGGGCTCCGCTACACGCTCCGCGACCTCTCCGTGCCCAAGCGGGTGGCCATCTTCGCCTCCAAGTCCGACCACTGCCTGCTGGACCTGCTCTGGCGCCACCGTCAGGGCCAACTCCCCGTCACCGTCGCCATGGTGATCTCCAACCATCCCGATGTGGCCGAGGAGGTACGGAGTTTCGGCGTCCCCTTCTTCCATGTCCCCTGCCAGGGCGCCGACAAGTCGGCCGCGGAGGCGGAACACCTCCGACTGCTCCAGGGCAACGTCGACTTCGTCGTCCTGGCCCGCTACATGCAGATCCTGTCGGCGGACTTCATCGATCGGGCCGACGTGCCGATCATCAACATCCACCACTCCTTCCTGCCCGCCTTCATCGGCGCCGGACCGTACGCCAAGGCCAAGGAACGCGGCGTGAAACTCGTCGGCGCCACCGCCCACTACGTCACCGAGAACCTCGACGAGGGCCCGATCATCGAACAGGACGTCGTCCGCGTCACCCACGCCCACACCGCCGGCGACCTCACCCGCCGTGGCGCCGACGTGGAACGCGCGGTGCTCTCCCGCGCCGTCCTGTGGCACGCAGAGGACCGCGTGATCCGCGACGGCAACCACACCATCGTCTTCGCCTGACGGCGCGCGGCGCACGGCGCGCGGCGCACGGCACGCGGCGTACGGCGCGCGGCGTACGGCGAACTGCCTGGTCCGGCCCCGGCGCCGTACCGCCGCGGTCAAACCGACCGAGCGCCGCGCGCGCGTCGCATGCCTCTCGCGGGGGAGGCGTGCCCCATCACAGGAAGGCGGTTCGCCACCATGACCACCACGATCGACGGCAGCCGGATCGCCCGGCGGATCCGTGCCCGGGTCGCCGAGGAGGTCGCCGCGGGTGCGGGAACGGTTCCCGGACTGGCGACCGTTCTCGTCGGCGACGATCCGGCGAGCGCCGTGTACGTCGCCGCCAAGCGACGCGCCGTGCGGGAGGCCGGCATGCGCGACTTCCACCGGCATCTGCCCGGACAGGCCGCTCAGGAGGACGTGGCCGCGGTGATCGACGAGCTCGCGACCGACCCACGGGTCTCCGGCATCCTGCTGCAACTCCCGCTGCCCCGGCAACTGGACGCGGCCGCCCTGATCGACCGCATCCCCGTCACCAAGGACGTCGACGGCCTGACCACCGCCAGCGCCGGGCTGCTCGCCCGCGGGGAACGCGGACTGCGTCCCTGCACACCCAGCGGTGTCATCGAACTCCTCGACGCCGAGGGCATCGCGCTCAAGGGCGCCCGCGTCGCCGTGGTCGGCTGGGGCGCACTGGTCGGACGGCCGCTGGCCCAACTGCTGCTGCGGCGCGGCGCGACGGTCTCCGTCGCGCACGAACACACCACCGACCTCCCGGCCGTCACCCGGGCCGCCGACATCGTCGTGGTCGCGACCGGCGTCCGCGGGCTCGTCGGCTCCGCACACGTGGCGCCCGGTGCCGTCGTCATCGACGTGGGGATCCACCGCACGCCGGACGGTCTGGCCGGCGACGTCCGCTCCGCCGAACTCGACGGGATCGCCGACCGGATCACACCCGTTCCCGGCGGCGTGGGACCCATGACCATCGCCATGCTCATGGTCAACACGCTGCGTGCCGCCCGCTGGGGTGCCGAACGCGAGACCGTCGCGGCCCGGCCGACCGTCTCGTCGCGCTCGTCGCGTAGGCTGACGCCCGGGACTTGATCGTTCTACGCGTGGGACGCAGGTGGGACACCGGCGCGGTGACACTCCTCGTCGGGGCGCGTGGTCCGGCTGAGAGGGAGTGGGTCGGCGTGGGCCGTTCCGGTCGGGTGACGCTGAGCGACGTCGCCAAGGCATCCGGTGTGTCCCGGGCGACGGTGAGCTTCGTGCTGAACGACGACCCGCGGCAGACGATCTCCGCGGCCACCCGGGAGCGGGTCACGGAGGCCGCCCACGAGTTGGGGTACGTCCCGCACGGCATCGCCCGCGCCCTGCGCGAGGGTTCCTCGCGCATCGTCGTGCTCAACGTCGACCGGGGCATCGAGGGCAACTTCTCCCGGAGCTATGTCCGAGGGCTCGACGAGGAACTGGCCGAGCACGACCACGTTCTCCTCGTCCGGCACGGACACGCGGCGCCCGAGGCCACGCAGAAGATCCTCGACGCCATCGTGCCGCGGGCGGTGCTCAGGCTCGGCGAGGTCTACATGCGCGGACACGCGTCGGACGAGCCGGACGAGTCGGACGCGCAGGACTGGGAGAGCGGCTTCGCCGCCAACGCCGCGCTCCAGATCGACTTCCTCGCCGAACGCGGGCACACCCGGATCGCGATGACCCTGCCCGACCACGAGTTCCCGCTGACGCAGGCCCGGCTCGGCTTCGCCCGGGAGGCCGCCCGGCGACGGGGACTCCCACCCCTGGAACGACTTGTCGTGCCGCGGCCGCGGGAGGCCGGTGCGGCCGCCGTCGAGGCGTTCCTGGCGGCGCACGCGGAGGTGACCGCCCTGGCCGCCTTCGACGACGACATCGCGCTGCGCAGCCTCACGGCCCTGCGTGACCTCGGGCTGCGGGTGCCGGAGGACATGGCCGTGATCGGTTTCGACGACACCGAGTACGGCTCCCTGACCACGCCCGCGCTCACCACCGTGCACATCGACGCCGAGATCCTCGGACGGATCGCCGCGCGGGACGCCCTCGGTATCGACACGGAGGGCCTGGCACCGGTGCGCGGCCGGATCGTGGACCGCGCGTCCGTGTGACCGCCGTCGAGCCGGTGACCGCCGCCGAGTCGTGACGAGTCGGCGCCGTCGCCGGGAGCGGCCGCGCCCGTCCCACGCCGCGTCAGCAATGGATGCGGCGGGCGGAGCCTTCAGAGCGTCGCCGTCGGTGAAACCGTCTGTTACGGTCCAACTTAAACGATTTAGTCGTTGCCCTCATGAGCCGGAGGATCCCGTGGACGCAGCCGAGGTTCAGCGCAGCACCTACGAAGCGGTGTTGCGACTGAGGGACGCCCCCTTCGTCACGCGGCGGCCGGCCTACTTCAGCCCCGCCGCCGCGGCCCAGGACGAGAGCAACCACCTGGCCTCCTTCGGGGCATTCGCCCAGACGCTGCTGCCGCTCGAGTACACGGGCTGGGTCGAGGAGTGCGGTGCGCACGTCACGTCCTGCTATGTGGGCGACTGGTCGTCGCTGCACAAGGTCGTCGTCAGGGGACCGCAGGCGCGGGCCTTCCTCGCCTGGCTCGGCATGCGGGACCTGTCCCGCTTCGAGCTCGGCCAGATCAAGCACCACGTCCAGCTCGACGGGAACGGCTGGGTGGCGTCCGAGGGCATCGTGTGCCGCGTGGGGGAAGAGGAGTTCCTCTACACGGCCGGCAGCGCGGACTGGCTGCTGTGGCAGCTGGGCCAGGGCAGTTGGGACGCCGAGGCCGAGGACGTCAGCCCCGACCTGTTCATCTTCGGGGTCCAGGGTCCGGCGGCCCTGGACACGCTGGAGAAGCTGACGGGCGAGAGTCTGCGCGACATCGGTTTCAGCCGCAGCCGCCCGTCACGCGTCGACGGGGTCCCGGTGCGGGTCCTGCGGACCGGCATCTCCGGCGAACTCGGCTACGAACTGCACGGCTCCGCCGCTCACGCCAACGCGATCTGGTCGGCCGTCGTGGCGAGCGGCCGACCGCTGGGGATCCGCGAACTGGGGCTGCGCTCCCAGCCTGTGCAGCACATCGAAGCGGGCATCGCCACGAACGGCCTCGACTACCTCCCCGCGTCCGTTCTCACCCCGGGCGCGCCCCGGCAGTTCAGGAGGGGAGCACCCGGCGGCAGCTTCGTCCCGGAGAACGGCGTCACGGACTACTTCCGCAAGCCGGGCGAGCTCGGCTGGGGCTTCCGGGGCGGCGTTCCCGACCGCGAGTTCCTGGGGCGCGACGCGCTGGCCGCCGCCGCCGCGAAGGGGGAGCCGCAGCGGACGCTCACGGGCCTGCGCTGGAACGCCGAGGACGTCTCCGGCATCCTGACCGCGCTCCTCGGCGAGGGCGATCTCCCGGACCCGATGGAGCTGCCGCGTGGCCGCGGTCCCGCCTTCGACCAGGTGCTCGCCGGCGGCCGCCGGGTGGGGGTGTCCACGGGCCGGACCGTGAGTGTCAACCTGCGGTCGACGATCTCCCTCGTCGTGATCGACCCCGGCCACGCGTCGCCGGGCACCGAGGTGGTGGTCCTGTGGGGCAGGCCGGGGACCGCGCAGCGGGAGGTCAGGGCGACGGTGACCGCGCTGCCCTTCAAACCGGATCGGCGGCGGACCGACGTCATGGCGCTGTAGCCCGGACCGCGACCGGGAGGGGATGGGGTCACACCGTGGCGGTCGTGCCACCGTCCCCGCCCTCGTCGCTGCTCGAACCCGGCGAGCGCCTCCACGTGATCGACGGCGGGGACGACGGTGTACGTGTCGTCGATGCCGTACCGGGGCAGGAGGCCGCCCGGTCGTGGGGCCGATCGCCGTCCCCAGAAGCAGGCCGAGTCCGCACCCCGCTCCACCCCACCCCTGTCCGCCCCGAGACCTCGTCCGGCGGCCCTCGGCGTATCGGAGGAAGCCGTATCCGGCGTCGTCGACCTCGGTCAGCCGTCCGCCTAGCGGGACGGGCGTCAGGGACGTTCGTAGGTGCGCAGGGCCAGTCCCGCGCGCAGCCGGCTCAGGCGGTCGATCTCGGCGTCGAGGGCCGCGATCCTGCGGTCGACCACCCCGGCGCCGGGCCGGTCGGAGTCGGGCCCGCCGGAGTCCGGAGGCCCGCACCGCCGTCGGGGATTCTCCACCAGCAGGCCGATCCGGTCGGCGAAACTGCGCAGGTCCTCGACGGTGAGCCCGAGCGC
Organism: Streptomyces sp. NBC_00016; assembly: GCF_045040885.1. Taxonomy (NCBI): domain Bacteria; kingdom Bacillati; phylum Actinomycetota; class Actinomycetes; order Kitasatosporales; family Streptomycetaceae; genus Streptomyces; species Streptomyces sp. NBC_00016. The sequence continues at coordinate 8,411,160 of NZ_CP108304.1, forward strand.
CAGCAGCTCACGGATGACGCGGACCCTCGCCACCTCGTCCGGCCCGTACTCACGTTGCCCGGTGGCGGTGCGCCGCGGCGGTGGCAGCAGGCCCCGTTCCTCGTAGAACCGCAGTGCCCGGGGGGTGGTCCCCGCGGCCGCCGCCGCGTCTCCGATCCGCATGTCCGTCCTCGCGTCCTCGGTCTCGGCCGCCGCGACCGCGCGCGACGACGCCTCACGTCGGCGGCAACTCCACGACCACGGTCCCGAAGTGCCGCCCCTGGAACAGTTCCTGCAACGCCCGCGGCGCGTCATCCATGCCCGGGATCCGTACGTACGGGAAGGCGATCTCGCCGGAGCGCAGCCAGTCCCCGAAGCGCTCGGTCCATTCCTTCGCCACCTCGGGATGGTCCATTCCGCTGTAACCGTGCAGCGAGATGCCCTGGTTGACGATCCGGAACGTGTCGATCTCGGCAGGTGCGCTGCCCCCGTCCCGGCGCGGCGACAACTGTCCCGACAGCGCGCCGACCAGTGCGAAGCGGGCACCCCGGCGCCCGGCCCGCACGGCGGCGGCCAGCTGGTCACCGCCCACGTTGTCCAGCAGCACGTCGATGCCCTCCGGCGCCGCCGAGGCCAACTGCTCGTCGATCGGCCGGGATCCCGGGACCACGACCGCGTCGTAGCCCGCTTCGGCCCGCAACCGCTCGGCCTTGTCCGGCGACCGGGTGCTCCCGACGACCCGCCCCGCGCCCAGCAGCCGCGCCACGGGGCCCGCCAGCGTTCCCACGGCTCCCGCCGCGCCCGTGACGAACACGGTGTCGCCGGGGCGGACTTCGGCGAGCCGGGTGAGCGCTCCGTAGGCGGCCGAACCGGACGACAGATGGGCCACCGGGTCGGGCAGCACCTCGCCCACAGGAGCGCAGTCGGCCGCCGCCACCAGGGCGTACTCGCGCCACCCGAGCAGATGCGTGACGGTGTCCCCCGGGCGCAACGGACCGCCGGGCCCGGCCGCGACGACCTCACCGACCGCGGGACCGAACAGCGCGTCACCGACGTGGATACGGGGCAGCGGTACGCCGTCGGCCTGGCCGCCGATCAGAGTGCGCAGGCCGGGAAAGACGAGGAAGTACCGGTTCCGGACGACGACTTGTCCCGGACCGGGTGCGGGCACCGGCTTCCGCGTGATCGTGAAGTGCCCGGGCCCCGGCAACCCGCCGGGCAGCTCGGTCAGCAGGATCTCGCGGGTCGTCGCGGGCAGGACAGCGGGAGGGGGAGAGGCCATGTCGGGGCTCCTGGACGGGTTCGAAGGCAGGCGCGGACGGGGACGGGGACGGGGACGGCCGGACCGGCCGTCGGCGCGCAGACGCTAACCCCTGACGTACGCGTCAAGGGCAAGAGAGCCGATCCGCCACAGGGTCGGCGCCGAAGGAACCGAACGGCCGCCGCTAGCCGACGAGTTCGCGTACGAGCGCGGCGACCTGCTCCACTTCGATGAGGAAGCCGTCGTGTCCATGAGGGGACTCGATCACTCGGAGGTGATCCGCCGCGGGGATCCCCGCGGCCAGCTCCGCCTGCTGGCCGAGGGGGTAGAGGCGGTCCGAGCCCACTCCGGCGACCAGCGTCCTGGCGGTCACGCGGCGCAGGGCGGCACGCGTACCGCCGCGACCGCGGCCGACGTCGTGCGTGTTCATGGCGCCCGCCAGCACGACATAGCTGCCCGCGTCGAAGCGACGCACCAGCTTGGCGGCGTGGTGGTCGAGATACGACTCGACCCGGTACCGGCCGCCGCTCCTGGGGTCCTCCTCGCCCTGGGGCGCGCGGCCGAAGCGGAGCTGCAACTCCGGCTCGCTGCGGTAGGTGACGTGGGCGATACGGCGGGCCAGACCGAGTCCCGCGTGCGGCCCCCGGCCGGTGTCGTGGTAGTCGCCGCCACGCCAGTGCGGGTCGTCGCGGATGGCATGGAGCTGGATGTCGGCCCAGGCGATCTGCTCCGCGCTCGCCGCCGCCGTCGTGGCGAGCAGGAGCAGCGCGCTCGTACGTTCCGGATACGACACGGCCCACTCCACGGCGCGCATCCCGCCCATCGAGCCGCCGACCACCAGGGCCCAGCGGCCGATGCCGAGCGAATCGGCCAGCCCGGCCTCCGCGGCGACCTGGTCGCGCTGTGTCAGAGAGGGGAAGGCGCCACCCCAGTACCGTCCGTCGGGACGGGGCGAGGACGGTCCGGTACTGCCCTGGCAGCCGCCCAGCACATTGGGAGCGACGACGAACCAGCGGTCGGTGTCCAAGGCCAGACCGGGCCCGATGAGCCCGTCCCACCAGCCGGGGGTGGGGTGACCGGGCTCGGCCGGCCCGGCGGCATGGCTGTCGCCGGTGAGCGCGTGGAGCACCAGTACGGCATTGGAGCGGTCCGGTGCGAGCTGACCCCAGGTCTCGAACGCCAGCCGTACCCGGGGCAGTTCACCTCCCGCCTCCAACGGCAGCGCTCTCTCCCGCAGGTGCCACCGGCGGCGCCCCGGAGGGTCCCCCTCCCGCCAGGCCCCGGAGGCCGACGGGAGGGGGACCTGGGAGGTCGTCGGTACGGCGTTCAGGACGCGCCCTTCGCGGCACGGAAGCCGGCCTCCAGGTCCGCCTTGAGATCGGCGAGGTTCTCGATGCCGACCGACAGGCGCACCAGGCCGGGCGCGGTGCCGGTCGCCGCCAACTGTGCTTCGTCCAGCTGGCTGTGGGTGGTGGACGCCGGATGGATGATGAGACTGCGTACGTCGCCGATGTTGGCGAGATGACTGAACAGCTCGACGCCGTCGACGAACCGCTTGCCGGCCTCGACCCCGTCCCGCAGTTCGAAGGCCAGGACCGCGCCGGCGCCGCGCGGCAGATAGCGCTGCCCCGCCTCGTACCACCGGTTGGACTCCAGGCCCGGATAGTGGACGACGGCGACCTCGTCGCGCTGTTCCAGCCACTCGGCCAGGGCCTGGGCGTTGGCCGAGTGCCGTTCGATGCGCAGACTGAGCGTCTCCACGCCCTGGAGGAGAAGGAAGGCCGAGTGCGGGGAGAGGGCGGGGCCGATGTCGCGGAGCAGCTGGACGCGCAGCTTGATCGCGAAGGCGCCCGGACCGAGGGCGGGCCAGTACCGCAGACCGTGGTAACTGGGGTCCGGTTCGCTGAAGTCGGGGAAGCGATCGGCGTGCGCGCCGAAGTCGAAGGTGCCGCCGTCGACGACCACGCCGGCGACGGTGGTGCCGTGGCCCCCGAGGAACTTGGTCGCGGAGTGGACGACGATGTCGGCGCCGTGCTCGACGGGCCGCAGCAGATAGGGGGTCGGCACGGTGTTGTCCACGATCAGCGGGACACCCGCCCCGTGCGCCACGTCGGCCACCGCCCGTACGTCGAGCACATTGCCGCGCGGATTGCCGAGCGTCTCGGCGAACAGGGCCTTCGTGTTCGGCCGGATCGCCGCTCGCCAGGCTTCGGCGTCGTCCGGGTCGTCGACGAAGGACACCTCGATGCCGAACCTGGGCAGGGTGTGCCGGAACAGGTTGTAGGTGCCGCCGTACAGGGACGTGCTGGAGACGATGTGGTCGCCCGCGCTCGCCAGCGTCAGGATGGCGAGGGTCTCCGCGGCCTGCCCGGAGGCCAGGGCCACCGCGGCGACCCCGCCTTCCAGCGCGGCGATCCGCTGCTCGAAGACGTCCTGGGTCGGGTTGTGGATACGGGTGTAGATGTTGCCCGGCTCGGCGAGCGAGAACAGGTCGGCGGCGTGCCGGGTGTCGCGGAAGACGAACGAGGTGGTCTGGTAGACCGGTACCGCCCGCGCCCCGGTCGTCGGATCCGGCGCGGCGCCGGCGTGGATCTGCTTGGTCTCGAACGACCAGGCCGAGGTGTCGGGTCCGGCTGGTTCGTCCTCGGGGGTGTGGCCGGCGGTGACGGAGTCGATCGGCTGGCTCATGGTTCTCCCTTGTGCGGGGCGTGCGGGGTGCCCGGAGCGACCGCGCGGCGGCTGCCCGGACCGGGACGTGGGCAGGGCGAAGGGCAGCGCGGTGCCAGGGATGAAGAGGGTGGGATCGGATACCGGAGCGGGGCGTCAGCTCGCGGCGGAACAGCCCGTGGTGGTGACACGCACGTAGTCGACGTGGCGGCGGGTCACAAGCACGGTCATGAGGTCAGAAAACCACAGATGGTGACGGCGCACCAGCACGCCGGGGAGCCGGACGAGGTCCCGGCACGCCTCGCCCCGCCGTCGCCCGGGCCGCTGTCCCGGCTGTCCTCCCGGTCGCCGTCCCGGTCGCCGTCTCACCCGTCGGGACGCCTGGTGGACGCACCTGCGGGTCTGCGCGAGGCGACCGACGCACGCCTGCGGGTCCGGGAGGCGGCGTGAGCCTGCTGACGATCACCGACCTGAGCGTGCGGATCGCCGGCCGCCCGTGGTCGACGAGGTGAGCCTGGCGGTGGCGCCCGGTGAACGGCTCGCGCCGATCGGCGAATCCGGCTCCGGGAAGTCGCTCACCGCCCTCGCCGTCCGGGACTGCTGCCGGACGGCGCCGAGGTCACCGGCAGCATCCGCCTCGGCGGACAGGAACTCCTCGGCGGAAGTCGACGCTCGCCCGGCTGCTCCTCGCGCCGGACCGGCCCGACTCCGGCACGGTGCACTACCGGGAGACGACATGGCCGCCACCACGACACCCGCGCGCAAGAACACAACGGCAGCAGCCGGCAAGGACATCGGAGACGACCTCGGGCCCGCCCCCCCGGAGATCTGATCAACCCGCAGTCCACCACCGGCCGCGTCGTGCTGACCGGCAGCCCGCAGGAGATCTGACAGCGAAGGGGGGGCCGACCGGAGGTTCTCCGGTCGGCCCCCCCTTCAGGGTGACGTCGTGGGTCAGACGCCTCGGTGGTTCCGGTAGTAGCCGCCGACCTGCTCGTGATAGCCGGCGTCACCGACGTGCTTGTCCTTGTCGAACTCGGGGGAGCTCTTGATCTGCTCCTTCGTGAGGTCGACATAGATCTTGCGCTCGGCCTGGTCGACCGTCTTGACGGTTCCGGCCGGAAGCAGAACGTGCTTGCCGAAGATCCATACGCCGGTGTCGACGACCAGGTACGAAGAGGTGACGTCGTCCGAGTGCTTGTCGACCTTCCCGATGCTGCCGTCGGTGGCCTCGACCGAGTACCCGATCAGGTCGGTGCCCGCGATGTGGCCGGTGGTCGGCTGGTAGCCCCAGATGCTGTCACTCATAAAACGGCTCCCTCATCGTAATTCTTCGCCACCCCCGCAGTCGAATCTGCGGGGGATGTGCTGACGTCATCACATTCGGTGGCGCCTGCTCGGAAAATCGAGTGCCCTGTTTTTCGCCCTCCACGCATTCACCCCGAAGAAAAATTCCGATCAACGAAATCACCATTCGAAATCACCATTTTCGTCCGCCGAGGCAGGGGGACGAAAATGGGTGGGCGCCGACGCCACGGCGCCGGTGCCCACCCATGTCAGGTCGTGTTGAAGGTCCGCTTACCAGCGGTACCAGCGCCCCCGCTTGCCGCCGCTCGCCTCAGGACGGATCACGAACCCCAGGACCCACACGATCAGCACGATGACCGCGATCCACCACAGAGCCTTGAGTGCAAAACCGGCACCGAAGAGGATCAGGGCAAGCAGAAGAACGAGAAGAACAGGAACCATAGTCATCAACCTCCGAACCATCGTGTGCCCTGCGGGACGATCTTCACTCCTGTCGATCCGATGTGTTCTTTTTGGGGCACTCAGAACTCAGAACTCGGAACCAGGAAAAGCCCATGGGGTAATTCCCGTCAGGCCAGGAGCGAGCCCGTCGAACGCACGCGGCGCGGGCTGTCAGCGGGCGCGGTGGCCGGTGAGGGTGCGGCGGTCGGTGAGGGTGCGGCGGTCGGTGAGGGTGCGGCGGTCGGCGATCCACTCTGCCAGGGCGAGCAGGGTGGACTCCGCGCTGTCGGCCATGTGGTTCTGCAACGAACGGACGTCCTGGAGGGTGTCGCCCAGGACCGGGTCGGCGCGCAGCAACTGCCAGGACTGCCGGACGATGCTGCCCCGGCCCTGCTCGTGGAAGTGCCAGTCCCAGCGCACGATGCCGTGGTCGGCTCCGCCCACGACGAAGGCGAACGCGGTCCCCGGATCGGCCCGCACCACCTCGGAGTGCGTGACCCATTCGCGCCCGTCCCGGCGGTTGCGGCCGCTGAACCGGGCACCGACCCACGGACCGTCGCCCGGCGCGTAGCTCACTCCGCCGGCACTCGGACTCCACGTCTCGATCAGTGACACATCGCTGATCAGGGCGTAGACGGAGTCCGGCGGCGCGTCGACCCAGCACCGCCGGGTGAAGGCGAAGGGAGTCAGGTCGAGCCCGGCCAGCGGGTTTCGGGGGCCGGAGGTGGTGGCGCTCATGAATTCTCCCGGAAGCGATGAAGAGGAACGCGGCCCATCCTGGAGACCGGGGCCGGGCCGAGCCAGACCCCGCCGATCCCTACCCCGGCGGGGTGAGGCGCGGGTCGTCGGCGGTACGCATACTCGGTGCCATGAACAAGCACGGGCACCTCGCCGAATTCCTCCAGGCACGCCGTAGCCAACTGCGCCCCCAGGACGTCGGGTTGCAGACCTACGGTGAGCGGCGCCGGGTGCCTGGACTGCGGCGGGAGGAGCTCGCGATGCTCGCCGGGATCAGCGCCCCCTACTACACCCGCCTGGAACAGGGCCAGTCACGCAACGCCTCGCGCGAGGTGCTCGACGCCGTGGCGAGCGCCCTGCGCCTGGACGACTCCGAGCGTGCCCACCTGCACACCCTGGCCCGTGCGCCCAGACGGTCCAGGGCCGCCCGACCGCCCGTCGAACGCGTCACCCCGGCAACGAGCGCCCTGCTGGCGGCCATCGAGGGCACACCGGCCGTCGTCATCGGCCGCCGCAGCGATGTCCTGGCCTGGAACCGGCCGGGACACGCGCTGTTCGCGGGGCATCTCGCCCCGGACAGCCCCGACGACCCCGGCCGACGGCCGAACATGGCCAGGCTGGTGTTCCTCGACGCGCACACCCGCGATCTGTACAGCGACTGGCCCGCCAAGGCCCGGGCCGTGGTGGGCAATCTGCGCCTGACGGCCGGCCGCTTCCCGGACGATCCGCTGCTTGCCGCACTGATCGGCGAACTGGCCATGCGCAGCCCGGAGTTCGCCACGATGTGGGCCGACCACCGGATCCAGGCCTGCGATGTCGCCGACTACGACATGCGCCACCCGCTGGTCGGGACACTGGCGGTCACCCAGCAGACCCTCCAGAGCCCGCAAGGACGCGGGCCGTCCCTGGTGGTGGCTACGGCCGCCCCCGGCTCCCCGTCCGCGACAGCCCTGACCCTGCTCGTCCACACCACCGCACCGCAGGAATCGGCCCAGCCGCGCCACGGCGCCGAAACCCGCACCACCTGACCCGAGCCCCTCCGTCGCCCCAGGGCGCCCGGCGCGTGCGCGGCCGCCGGAGCGTCCCGCTGCCGGGCTGTCCACCTCGACGGGCTGTCGACTTCTTTCCGGCGGCCCGACGCCCACCCGGCCCGACGTCACCTGCCTGACGCCCGACGGCCCACCGGCCCGTCGGTCCGACGTCCCCTGGGCCCACCGGTCGGCAGCACGATCACGGCCGTCCCCGAAGCACCCCTCGTCCTCGGCACCGCACCGCGGCTGCCGCATGCCCGAAAACAGTGAAGGAACCATGTCCGTGCGAAGCATCAAGCTGATCATGTCGGCAGTTGCGGTGGCCGCGGCCACCCTTGCGGCGGCAGTGCCCGCCGACGCGACATCCACCGCGGGACCGCTGACACATGTGCGGGTCGCCTCCCACTTCGACCTGTCCGCGGGCCAGATGCCGGAGAACATCACCCTGCTGCCCGACGGCACGGCGGCCGTCACCTTCGCCGCCGGCCGCCAGGTGGCTCGGGTCACCCGCCAGGGCACCACACACGTCCTGGCGACGCTGCCCGCCCCGGCCGACGGCGGAGTCGACACCCCGGTCCTCGGCTTTCCCCTGGCCACCGGCATCGCCCACACCTCGGACGGCACCCTGTACGTGCTGTACGCGACCGGCACGGCCGACCTGACGGGGCTGTGGCGGCTGCGTCCCGCGCAGGCGCCGCAGCGCATCGCCGCACTGCCCGCGGGAGGCCTGCCCAACGGGCTGGCACTGGACGAGCGCAGCCGACAGTTCTACATCACCGACTCGGTGCTCGGCACCGTGTGGACCGTCCCCGTCACCGGCGGCACCCCCCGGGCATGGTCCACCGCTCCCGAACTCGCCTCGACCGGCTTCCTCGGCGCCAACGGCGCGAAAGTGCACGGCGGCGCGCTGTGGGTGACCAACCTGGACCGGGGCACCGTCCTGCGCATTCCGATCCGTTCGGGAAACCGTGCGGGAGCACCGCAGGTCAAGGCTTCGGGCCTGGCAGGGATCGACGATTTCGCCTTCACCGGCCGCGGAGACGAGATCCTCGCAGCCCGCAACGCGCCCAACACGGTCGTGCGTATCCGGGCCGACGGCACCAGCACCACCGTCCTGGATGCCGCCGACGGACTTCAGAACCCGACCTCCGTAGCGCTGCGCGGCAATGACGTGTACGTGCTCAGCGCTGCCTACACCACCGCCACCGACCCCAATCTGCTGCGCGCCCTCCTGGGCGGCCGCCCGTAGGACACAGCCCGACACCCACCCCACGCGCAGAGGGCCACGACCGGGTGTCGTGGCCCTCTCGCGGGGTCCTGCGGGGTCTGCGGGGGAGCGTGTCTAGAAGAAGCCCAGCTTCTTCGGGGAGTAGCTCACCAGCAGGTTCTTCGTCTGCTGGTAGTGCTCCAGCATCATCTTGTGCGTCTCACGGCCGATGCCCGACTGCTTGTAGCCGCCGAAGGCGGCGTGTGCCGGGTACGCGTGGTAGCAGTTCGTCCAGACGCGACCCGCCTGGATTGCCCGGCCCGCGCGGTACGCCGTGTTGATGTCCCGCGTCCACACGCCGGCCCCGAGGCCGTACGACGTGTCGTTGGCGATTTTGACGGCGTCGTCGAAGTCGTCGAACGAGGCCACCGAGACGACCGGACCGAAGATCTCCTCCTGGAAGATCCGCATACGGTTGTCACCCTCGAAGATCGTCGGCTGGACGTAGTAGCCGCCCTTCAACTCGCCGTCGTACTCGGCGCGTTCGCCGCCGGTGAGGATCTTCGCGCCCTCCTTCCGGCCGATGTCGATGTAGGAGAGGATCTTCGCGAGCTGGTCGCCGGACGCCTGCGCGCCGATCATCGTGTCCGTGTCGAGGGGGTGGCCGGGCTTGATGAGTTCGGTGCGGGCGACGGCCGCCTGAAGGAAGTCGCCGTAGTTGCCGCGCTGGATCAGCCCGCGCGAGGGACAGGTGCAGACCTCGCCCTGGTTCAGCGCGAACATGGTGAAACCTTCGAGGGCCTTGTCGCGGAGGTCGTCGTCCTTCTCCCACACGTCGTCGAAGAAGATGTTCGGTGACTTGCCGCCGAGCTCCAGGGTGACCGGCTTCAGGTGCTCCGCCGCGTACTGCATGATCAGCCGGCCCGTGGACGTCTCGCCCGTGAACGCGACCTTCGCCACCCGCGGGCTGGAGGCGAGCGGCTTGCCCGCCTCCAGCCCGAAGCCGTTGACGATGTTCACCACGCCCGGCGGGAGCAGATCCCCGACCAGGCTCATCCAGTAGTGCAGCGAGGCCGGGGTCTGTTCGGCGGGCTTGATGACCACCGTGTTGCCCGCGGCGAGGGCCGGCGCGAGCTTCCAGGTGGCCATCAGGATCGGGAAGTTCCACGGGATGATCTGCGCGACGACGCCGAGCGGCTCGTGGAAGTGGTACGCCACCGTGTCGTCGTCGACCTCGCTGAGCGAACCCTCCTGGGCCCGCACCGCGCCGGCGAAGTAGCGGAAGTGGTCGATGGCCAGCGGGATGTCCGCCGCCAGCGTCTCACGGACGGGTTTGCCGTTCTCCCAGCTCTCCGCGACCGCCAGGGGCTCCAGATGCGCCTGCATGCGGTCGGCGATCTTCAGCAGGATGTCGGAGCGCTCGGTGGCCGAGGTGCGGCCCCAGCCCGGCGCGGCCGCGTGCGCCGCGTCGAGTGCCCGCTCCACGTCCTCCTCCGTACCGCGCGCCACCTCGGTGAACGTCTCGCCGTTCACCGGGGACGGGTTGTCGAAGTACTGCCCCCGGGCCGGCGGCACGTAGGCGCCGCCGATGTAGTGGTCGTAACGCGTCTGGTAGGAGACGATCGCGCCCTCGGTGCCTGGCGCCGCGTAACGGGTCATCCTGCTCTGCCTCCCTCAGCAGCGCTGCCCGCCGTTGGGCAGCTCTCCGCGGGAGGCTAGGCAGGCGGACGTTGCATCCACGTTGCGGTGCCCGCCGGGACGCCTCGCCTGCCGAGGCCTCGACTACGGACGCCTCGACTGCGGACGTCTCGCCTGCCGGTGCCGCGACTGCGGACGTCTCGCCTGCCGGTGCCTCGCCCGGCCTACGGGTGCGGCCATCCGGTCGGCGCCGTCAGTTCCGTCTCCAGGGAGGCGAGGCGAGCCCGTGTCGCGGCTGTCGGGCGGGCCGCCGCGAGCGCCCGCCATACGCCGAGGTCGTCCTCGCCCCACGGCGCGTGTGCCCAGTCGGCCAGCAGATCGGGGTCGCCGCGGGCGATCAGCGCGGCGCGCAGGCCCTCGGCGAGACGGCGTCTGAGCCGTGCCACCGCCGGTGCCTGCGACGACGGCAGCGGCGGCCCGGTGTACGCCGTCGCGGCCGCCGTGACCGCGCCTGCCGCCAGCCTTCGTTCGACGACGGCGACGTCCGACTCGCACGCGACGGTGAGCCGGTAGGGCCGCGAGGCCAGCAGCCCGGGGCCGAGTACCCCGCGCAGCCGGGCGAGTTCGGCCCGCAGCGTCACCGGGGGGACCGACTCGTCCTCGTACAGCGCGCACAGCAGCTCGTCGCCCGTCAGGCCCTCGGGACGGCGGGCCAGCAGCACCAGGATCTCGCTGTGCCGGCGGCTCAGCCTGAGGTCGCGGCCGCCGGTGACCAGACGCGCCTCGTCCCGTCCCAGTACGGTCAGCCGCGGTGCGTCGACGGCGGGCCGCTCCGGGGCGAGCAGCGCCAGGTGGGCCTCCGCGGCCCGCGCGACCGCCTGCACGAAGCCCAGGCTGTGCGGATGCGCCAGGCCGTCCCCGCCCGTGATGTCCACGGCACCCAGCACCCGCCCGGTCCGCGGATCGTGCACCGGGGCCGCGGCGCACGTCCATGGCTGCACCCGCCGGATGAAGTGCTCGGCCGCGAACACCTGCACCGGCCGGTCCAGGGCGACCGCGGTGCCCGGCGCGTTCGTCCCGACCGCGCTCTCCGCCCATCGCGCACCCGGCACGAAGTTCATCCGCCCCGCCTGCCGCCGGGTCGCCGCGTGCCCCTCGACCCACAACAGCCTGCCGTGCGCGTCGCACACCGCCAGCAGATGCTCGCCGTCGGCCGCGAACGTGCCCATCAGCTCACGGAACAACGGCATCACCCGCGCCAGCGGATGCTCGGACCGGTAGGCGCCGAGATCGCCGTCGGTCAGCTCGACGCTCGCCGTGCCGTCGGGACCGACGCCGGCCCGGGCGGAACGCCGCCAGGAGTCGGCCACGACGGAGCGCACCGGCCGAGGCACGGTGCCCGCCTCGGTGAACGTCTCATGCGCCCGGCGCACGACCCGCACCCGCTCGGCGGGGTCGGCACCCGGTTCGAGGGCCACCCAGGGATCGGTCAACTCGTCCTCCCGGAAGGCGATACGGCTGGAGACATCGTCACGCCGGGTACGCGGACCGACAACCGTTTGGACGACGTCACTCCGAAGGCGACGATCCGGTCTGCGGTCCGGTCTGTGGTTCGCTTTGCGGTCCGGTCCGGGTCAGGCGCGGCCGACGAGTCTCAGGTAGCGGCTCCAGTCCCAGTTCGGACCGGGATCGGTGTGATCGGTGCCCGGCACCTCGTAGTGGCCGATGATGTGCGCGCGGTCCTTCGGGATGCCGTACCGGTCGCAGACCGACGCCGTCAGCCGGGCGGACCCCTCGTAGAGGGCGTCGGTGAAGTAGGCGGGTCTGTCGACCCACCCTTCGTGCTCGATACCGATGCTGCGGGTGTTGTAGACCCAGTTCCCCGCGTGCCAGGCGATGTCCGACTCGCGCACGCACTGCGCCACATGACCGTCCACGGAGCGCACGACGTAGTGGGCGGACACCTTCTTGCGCGGGTTCTGAAAGACGGTCAGGGCTTTGGCGTAGAGGATCTGCGTGACATGGATGACGACGCGGTCGACGGGATGGGTGAGGGGGCGGTTCGCCGCCGTGCGGTTGGCGTCGGTCGCGGGCTGCCACTCGGCGGACGGGAAGTCGACCGTCCGAGGCCGGGCGCCGGCCTGTGCGTCGGGCAGCAGCACGTACGGAACGGCGGCGAGGGCGGCGCCCTTCAGGATCCGTCGTCGTCCGGGGAGGGATTTCGCTCGTTCCACAGAGGTGCTGCCTTTCGGTGTCTCGGGCGCCGGCGGGCGGTACCGGAGCGCGTACGGGGCGGCGGTCGATCCGGTACGCGTCCGACCAGCCGAACCCGTGATCGCGTACCGGCCGGACACTGCCGTCACCACTCGGCGGCCGTGTCCCGCACGCATTACGCTACGGCGCCGGCGGGCCGGGTCGGAGGACACGCCGGGGTTCGGTGGACGAGTGCGCACCTGTGGACAACTAGCTCACCCGATTGGGGAGTTCCGGACCGATCCGATCGGCATCCCGGCCGCTGTGAGCGCGGATGCCGGCCACGCGACGTCCGGCCAGGGCCGTCACGCGAGCGGAGAGCCGCCGGACGCCGGGCCGGGCGGCCAGGTCCACGGCCCGTCAGCTCAGGCCCGCTCCGCCACCGCCGCGGGATCGTCCAGCACGGCCCGCACCACCGAGTGCGCGGCCCCCAGCAACGGGCCCTCGGGGCCCAGCCGGGAGACGGACACCGGACGGGCGGGCCCCGCCGTACGCCGGGAGAGCTCGGCCTCGAGCGACGGCAGCAGCCACGGCGCGAGCCCGGCCAGGGCGCCACCGAGCACGACACCCTCCGGGTCCAGGAGATTGAGCGCCCCGGTGAGTGCGATGCCGAGGGCCGTTCCCGCCTCGCGCAGCGCCCGCCGGACGTCCGGGTCGCCGTCCGCGGCGCGTCCCGCGAGGAGTCCGACGCGGTCCTCGCCCGGTTCCAGCCCGGCCGCCCGCAGGACCGCCTCCTCGCCGGCGTACTGCTCCAGACAGCCGCGCCCGCCGCACCCGCACTCCGGTCCGTCGGGGTGCACCGGCACATGGCCCAGCTCACCGGCGAAGCCGCGGGTGCCGCGCAGCAGGCTGCCGTCCACGACCAGCGCGGCGCCGATGCCGATCTCCGCCGACACGTGCAGGAAGTCACCCGGAGTGTCCACGCCGAGCCAGAGTTCGGCCAGCCCGCCGAAGTTGGCCTCGTTGTCCACGGTCAGCGGGAACTCCCCGGGCAGCAACGCGCCGAGGTCGACGTCCTGCCAGTCGAGGTTGGGCGCGCGGACGACCGTACGGGCGTCGCGGGCGACCAGGCCGGGGACGGCCACGGCGAGTCCGGCCGGCCACAGCCCCGCGCGTTCGGCCTCGGCGACCACCCGGCGCACGAGGCCGGTCAGTTCCTCGACCACCGGCTCGGGGGAGCGGCCCCGGTTCGTGCCGTGCCGCACGGCGCGTGCCCGCACCTCGCCGCGCAGGTCGACGGCGCAGGCCGCCAGGTGGTCGACGCCGATCTCGGCACCTATGCCCGCCGGACCGCGCCCGCTGACCGCCAGCGCCGAACCGGGGCGGCCCACCCGGCCCGGCCGCTCGGGGCCCAGCTCCTCCAGCAGTCCGGTGCGTATGAGCTCGTCGACGAGGGTGGAGACCGCTGCCCGGGTCAGGCCGATGCGGGAGGCGACCGCTGCGCGCGAGAGCGGTCCCTCGGCGCTGACGGCGTGCATCACCCGGGCCAGGTTGCGGCGGCGCATGCCCTGCTGGGTGTCGGGCAGTGCGCGCCCCGGGCCGGTCGGCCGGGCCTCGTGCAGCGGTGCGGTCATGCCTCCGTCGATTCGTCGATGCTCAGTGGGCGTCCGTGCTCCGGTCCAGCAGCGGGGCCGCGTCGGAGAGTACCCCGGCGATCCTGGCGAGCGTCGCCTCGTCCCGCTCGACGGCGTCGAGGACCGGACCCCGGGTGGTGTTCCAGCGGCGGGCGACGGCGGCCGGGTCCTCGCCGGTCAGCAGGCCCGCCGCCTGGGCCGCGGCCCCGAGCGCGACGAGTTCCTTGGCCTCGGGCACCTGGACCGGCCGCCCGGACAGCCGGCGCACGGTCTCCTGCCAGGCCGTGCCCCGGGCGCCGCCGCCGATCAGCAGCAGGGGAGCCGAGCGGTCCGCGTCCTCGTCGAGGACCAGGTCGAGCGCGCCGAGCAGGGAGTGCACCGCGCCGTCGTAGGCGGCCTGGAGCAGCTGGCCGGCGGTCGTGTCGTGGCGCAGACCGTGCAGGAGGCCCGAGGCGTTCGGCAGGTTCGGGGTGCGCTCGCCGTCCAGGTAGGGCAGGAGGGTGAGGTCCGCTGCGGGTTCCACGGCCTCGCGGTCCAGGCCCAGCAGGGCGGCGACGCGGTCGACGGCGAGGGTGCAGTTCAGGGTGCAGGCCAGGGGCAGCCAGTCGCCGTGCGCGTCGGCGAACCCGGCCACGGTGCCGGTGGGGTCGGTGGGGCGGCGCTTGGCCACCGCGTACACCGTGCCCGACGTGCCGAGGCTCAGCACGGGCGTGCCGGGGAGCAGCCCGAGGCCCAGCGCCGCCGCGGCGTTGTCCCCGGTGCCCGGGGCGACCAGGGTGCCTTTGGCGAAGGGCAGGTCGTGACTGTCGCGTACGGTGCCCGCGACTTCCCCGGGCCGCACCACGCGGGGCAGCAGCGCCGGGTCGAGTCCCACGTGGGCGAGGATCTCCGCGTCGTACGACTCGGTCGCGGACGCCCACCAGCCGGTGCCGGAGGCGTCACCGCGGTCGGTGGTGCCCTCACCCGTGAGGCGCTCGGTGAGGTAGTCGTGGGGGAGTCGTACGGCCTTCGTGGCGCGCAGGGCCTCCGGCTCGTGCTCGGCCAGCCAGGCCCACTTCGTGACCGTGAAGGACGCGGCCGGGACGGACCCGGTGCGTTCCGCCCAGAACTTCGCTCCGCCCAGTTCCTCGGTCAGCCGACGGGCCTGCGGTGCCGAGCGTACGTCGTTCCACAGCAGCGCCGGACGCACCGGCTCACCGCGCTCGTCCAGCGTGACGAGCCCGTGCTGCTGCCCGCCGACCGACACCGCGGCGGCCTCGCGGGCCGCGTCGCCGCACTGGTGCAGGGCCTCGCGCAGGGCGTCCCACCACTGGCGGGGGTCACTCTCGCGGCCGACGCCCGAGGTCACCGTGTGCGGCGCCTGGCCGCTCGCGACGACCTGGCCGGTGGCCGCGTCGACGACCAGCGCCTTCGTGGACTGGGTGGACGTGTCCACGCCGACGACGAGCGGACCCTCGGCTGCTGACATCGGGTTCTCCCTCAAGTTTTTCCGCGGCTCTGCGGGATCTGTCTTCCCAGAGATGCGTCCGCATACTAATTTGTAAACTGCCATGACGAAATAGCTCGCGACACAGTCAGCGACACAGTCTTCAAGCAAGGAGCCGCACGATGAGCTACCAGCCCACCCCCGATGACAGGTTCACCTTCGGCCTGTGGACCGTCGGCTGGCAGGGAAGGGACCCGTTCGGTGACGCCACGCGGCGTGCCCTGGACCCGGTCGAGTCGGTGCAGCGCCTGGCCGAGCTGGGCGCCTACGGCGTGACCTTCCACGACGACGACCTGATCCCCTTCGGGTCCTCCGAGAGCGAGCGCGAGGAGCACATCAAGCGCTTCCGCCAGGCCCTGGACACCACCGGCATGACCGTGCCGATGGCCACCACCAACCTCTTCACGCACCCCGTCTTCAAGGACGGCGCGTTCACGGCGAACGACCGTGACGTGCGTCGCTACGCCCTGCGCAAGACGATCCGCAACATCGACCTGGCCGTCGAACTCGGCGCGAAGATCTACGTCGCCTGGGGCGGCCGTGAGGGCGCGGAGTCCGGTGCCGCCAAGGACGTACGGGTGGCCCTCGACCGCATGAAGGAGGCCTTCGACCTCCTCGGCGAGTACGTGACCTCCCAGGGCTACGACCTGAAGTTCGCCATCGAGCCCAAGCCGAACGAGCCGCGCGGCGACATCCTGCTCCCGACCGTCGGCCACGCCCTGGCCTTCATCGAGCGCCTGGAGCGCCCGGAGCTGTACGGCGTGAACCCCGAGGTCGGCCACGAGCAGATGGCCGGGCTGAACTTCCCGCACGGCATCGCCCAGGCCCTGTGGGCGGACAAGCTCTTCCACATCGACCTCAACGGCCAGTCCGGTATCAAGTACGACCAGGACCTGCGCTTCGGCGCCGGCGATCTGCGCTCCGCGTTCTGGCTGGTCGACCTGCTGGAGAGCGCCGGTTACGCGGGCCCGAAGCACTTCGACTTCAAGCCGCCGCGCACCGAGGACCTCGACGGTGTGTGGGCCTCGGCCGCGGGCTGCATGCGCAACTACCTGATCCTCAAGGAGCGTGCGGCCGCGTTCCGCAGCGACCCGGAGGTCCAGGCGGCCCTGCGCGCCTCCCGCCTGGACGAGCTCGCCCAGGCCACCGCCGCCGACGGCCTGGAGAGCCTGCTCGCCGACCGGACCGCGTTCGAGGACTTCGACGCCGAGACGGCCGCCGCCCGCGGCATGGCCTTCGAGCACCTCGACCAGCTCGCCATGGACCACCTGCTGGGCGCCCGGGGCTGAACCGGCACGCACGCGTGTGTGTGCCGGTGAGCGTGCACACACGCGTGCCGTCGAACGATCGGTCTGCGCTCGGTCTCGCTCGGTCCTCGCCATGGTCTCCGCGCGGCTTCGAGCGGTCTCCGCGCGGAATACGCCGGAATCATGCGGTCCATGACATGAGTCGGTATCAACTTCCGTGCGGGGCTCGCGCCGCGAGCGGTTCACCGCGACGCTGGACGGTATGGCCATGCCGCCCGTACCGCCTCGACCGCCCGGACCGCCGGGCGACATGCCGCCTCCGGGCGGCTTCGGACCGCCCCGCTCCGGCTACGGACCCGACGACGGGACGGGCGGGGGCGGCTGGTCGCCGCCACCACCATCGGGTCCGCCGGGCGGGTCCGGAAGGCGGCGGAACCCCCTCTTCGTCGTCCTCGCGCTGCTCGTCACCGCCGGAGCCGTGGTCGCCGTCGTGTTGATGAGAGGCGACGATTCACCGGCCGACGAGCCGAACGGCGGCGACAGCACCGGCAGCGGCGCCACTCCCGCCCCGTCCTTCAGCCTTCCGGTCGAGCTGCCCAGCGGCTTGCCGACCGAACTGCCGTCGCAGCTCCCCACCCGACTGCCGAGCCAACTGCCGACCGCGTTGCCGAGCGATCTGCCGAGCGATCTCGAGTCACTGCTGCCGTCCCTGGAGGAGCTGCTGCCCTAGCGGCCACGCGCGCGTGGCCGCCGGTCAGAGCCACGCGCGCGTGCCGAGGTGCCGTGGCTCACACGCCGCGCGGCAGCCGCACGTAGGTGACCGTCGTCTCGATGCCGCTGTCGACGAGCCGGCCCTGCGCGTCGAACGCGCCGGTGCCGTCCGTCATCCCGAAGTCGTTGTCGTTGATGAGGGCCAGCGTGGACTGGTCCACGAGCGCGACGCCCTCGATCTTCCCGGGCACTCCGGCGACCGTGCCGAGATCGACTGCCAGCCGCTTCGCCAGCACCGGCACTCCCGAGGCCGCGGGGTCGTCCAGCTGCTCCAGCGACGGGGATGTCGTGTCGTCGTCCCAACGGCCGCCCAGGATGTTCGCCGCCCGGCTCAGTCGTACCAGGTGCAGCCGCGCGGCCTTGTCGGTGCGCTCCTCCACGAGCAGCCGGTCGCCGCCCACGGCGACCAGCGAGGAGATCTTGAGCTCGGAGGTGTCGTCCTCGCTCGGGTCGACCACCTCGACCGGGTCGAAGCGGTACGCGTACTCGCCGGTGACGGCCTTCTTCTTCGGCGAGAAGCGCAGCAACCGCGTGGTCCGCGATCCTTCTCCCGCGTCCGTGTCCGGAAGCGACAGCGGGCTCTGCACCGCCAGGACGAGGTCGCCGCCCGGGAGTTGGGCCAGCCCCTCGAAGCCACGGTTGATCTTCCGGTGCAGCAGGACGGCGGGCAGCGCCTCCACCACGGGGTAGTCCGTGCCCGTGAGCCTCAGCCCCTGCGGCACGTAACGCGTCAGCACCTTCCCGCGCGCGGAGACGTGCACCAGCGAGGGCCCGTACTCGTCGACGAGCCAGAAACTCCCGTCCGCCGCCCGCACGATGCCC
The DNA here is from genome assembly GCF_045040885.1 of Streptomyces sp. NBC_00016. NCBI lineage: Bacteria > Bacillati > Actinomycetota > Actinomycetes > Kitasatosporales > Streptomycetaceae > Streptomyces > Streptomyces sp. NBC_00016. The sequence goes on from NZ_CP108304.1 coordinate 8,429,583, forward strand.
TCCGTGTCCAGCCCGTTCGGGTTGTACGACACGGGCGTCCGGGCGTCGTAGGAGTACGGCGCCTCGTCGCGCCCCGCCTGGTTCGACAGGCCCGTCACGGGCTCGCCCGACCTCGTGGTGACCGGGATCGCCTGGAGCACCTTCACCGTGTCCCCGGACACCCGGATCCGTACGATCGCCGGGTCGAACCCGGACACGGGGAACGTACGGCGCTTGGTGCCGCCGACCTTGATCTGTCCGTTGGGCCCGCGGTCGGTGACCGTCCAGAACTCGCCCTTGGGGCCCGCCGGATAGATGTCGCTGCCGATGCCGCCGAGGTCCACGCCCCGGTCGTCGGCCACCGTCCCGGGCAGCAGCGCGTTGCTGAACGTCCCGAGCGGGATGTCGGCGAGCGTCGCGGTCCGCGTGACGTGCGCCTCCTGGGCGGGAGTGCCCGCGGCGGCCGGTCCGGCGGTGGCGAGCGCGGCCAGCACGGCGAGCGGTACGCCCGCCGCGACGGAACGATGGACGCGGCGCCGACCGGTGGCGTGCGGGGACATCAGGCCTCCTGAGGAGAAGATGCGACAAGTTCGCTGACAGCGGCCAGGTTTGGGGCACGCGCCGAACGCCGTACGACCTCCGGATGAACGGAGGGCGTCGGCCGCCCGTCGGACCGACGCCCCCCGCGGCACCGTAGGGAGCTCGGCCTAAGAAAGCGCTTCCTCGCCGTCGGGGCGGGCCACGGCCAGAGCCGTCGCCGGGTCGTGGGCCGCATCCCCGGCCGGCATCCAGCGACCGCCCTCCTCGCGGTACGGCCACCATCTGCCGTCCCGCCCCAGCCGCAGTTGGCAAACCGTCCCGACGACCGTCCACCGGTTCGCCCGTGCCCGCAGCACCGGCCGCTCGTCCTCCTCCCAGGCCGAGTCCAGCGCGGCACGCGCGCGTGCGAACGCCTCGCCCTCCACGACCCACTCCTCCTCGAGCACGGACAGCGCGGCTGCCCCGCCGTGTCGCCAGGCCCGGACGGCGGCGGCCAGTTCCGCCCGGTCGCGCCCCGACCCGGCGGCGAGACGGTCCAGCAGGGCCGCGCCGGGTCGATCCGCCGTCCCGGATACGCCGAGGACGCCCTCCGCCAGCCGTACGGCGTCCTGACCCACGGTCAACCCGGCCGTCGGCGCTCGCCGTTCCGCTCCCTCACGGAGTGCCTCCGCGAGCAGCAGGTGTGCCGCGGCGGCCGTCCGGGCGGCCAGGATCTCCAGCGCCGACGGTTCGACTCCGGCCGGGGGCGGGGCATCCGTGTCCCAGGAGGGCGGCACACCCGGTTCCGGTGGGAGTTCGGGCACGGCGGGCAGCGGGGGCAGGATGTTTCCGGCCGCGTACGCCTCCGCCGCGTCCACACCTTCGGTCCGCACCGGCTCCGCGTCGGGCCGCGCGGCGGAGCCGCGCGCCTGGAGATCGTCCAGCAGTCTCTGCTCCGCACGTCCGCGAAGCAGCAGGAGGACGAAGGGATCCTGGTCGAGCAGCCTCGCCACCTGGTAGCAGACCGCCGCCGTGTGACCGCAGTGGTCCCAGGCGCCGCAGTCGCACTGCGCCTCCAGTTCGCCCAGCCCCGGAAGCAGGTCGACGCCGGCCGACTCGGCGTCCTCGACCAGATCGGGCGGCATCTCCCGGTCGAGCAGCGCGGCGACGTGCCCCGCGCGCTCCACCGCGAGGTCCACAAGACGGTCCCACTGGTCGTCCGAGAGCCGGTCGAGCAGCACGTCGGCCCGGTGCCGCGTGTGATCGCGGTCCTGGACGACGGCCGTGATCCGCCCCGGTCGCACCGACACCGCGCCGACGGCGCCCCCGCGCGCGAGCCGACGGCCCGTCCTCACCTGCTCCCCGTCCAGCGCGCCGTCCTCGAGCGCGGCCAGCCACGCCCGCCCCCACCACGTCCGGGCGAACCCCGTCCCGTGGGCGGGAGGCAATGCGGCGAAGGTCCGTTCCTCGACGCTGTCGTGCCGGTTCATCGCGCATCCCCTCGCAGCTCCACCAGATCGGCCAGCTCGGCGTCCGTCAATTCCGTGAGCGCCGCCTCGCCGGCGCCGAGAACTGCGTCCGCGAGATCCTGCTTACGGCGCAGCATGGCGGCGATGCGGTCCTCGATCGTGCCCTCGGCGATCAGCCGGTGCACCTGCACGGGCCGGGTCTGGCCGATGCGGTACGCGCGGTCCGTGGCCTGCGCCTCGACGGCCGGGTTCCACCAGCGGTCGTAGTGCACGACGTGCTCCGCGCGCGTGAGGTTGAGGCCGGTGCCCGCGGCCCTGAGCGACAACAGGAACACGGGGACCTCGCCGTCCTGGAAACGCCGGACCATGTTCTCGCGCTCGGCGACGGGAGTACCGCCGTGCAGGAACTGCGTGGGTACGCCCCGCGCCGCCAAGTGCTGTTCGAGGAGCCGTGCCAGCCGCACGTACTGCGTGAAGACCAGCACGCTCGCCCCCTCGGCGAGGAGGGTGTCGAGCAGCTCGTCCAGGAGCTCGAGCTTCCCGGAGCGTCCGGCTGTCCTCGGCCGTTCCTCCTTGAGGTACTGCGCCGGGTGATTGCAGATCTGTTTCAGGCCGGTCAGCAGCTTCACGATCAGCCCCCGGCGCGCCATGTCGTCCGCTTCGGCGATCGCGGCGAGCGTCTCGCGCACCACGGCCTCGTACAGGCCGGTCTGCTCCCGCGTGAGGGCCACGGGCCGGTCGGTCTCGGTCTTGGGCGGCAGTTCGGGGGCGATCCCCGGGTCCGACTTGCGGCGGCGCAGCAGGAACGGTCCCACGAGCCGGCCGAGCCGCTCCGCCGCGGCCGGGTCCCCGCCGCTCTCCACGGCCCGCGCGTACCGCGTACGGAAGGCGCCGAGCCGGCCCAGCAGACCGGGTGTCGTCCAGTCCAGGATGGCCCACAGCTCCGACAGGTTGTTCTCCACCGGCGTGCCCGTGAGCGCCACGCGCGCGCGTGCGCCGATGGTGCGCAGCGCCCGCGCGGTCGCCGAGTACGGGTTCTTCACGTGTTGGGCCTCGTCCGCCACGACCAGGCCCCACGGCACCTCGCCGAGCCGTCCCGCGTCCAGGCGCAGCGTGCCGTAGGTGGTCAGGACGAACTCCCCGTCGGCCAGGGACGCCAGATCGCGTTGCGGACCGTGGAAGCGGCGCACCGGCGTGCCCGGCGCGAACTTCTCGATCTCCCGCTGCCAGTTGCCCATCAGGGACGTCGGACAGACCACGAGGGTGGGACCCGCCGCCGAGGCGTCCGTCTGGCGGTGCAGGTGCAGGGCGATCAGCGTGACGGTCTTGCCGAGCCCCATGTCGTCCGCCAGACAGCAGCCCAGCCCGAGCGCCGTGGTCCGGGCCAGCCAGTCGAGGCCGCGCCGCTGGTAGTCGCGCAGCGTGGCGTCGAGAGCCGCGGGCTGCGCCACGGGCTCCTGCGTCCCGGGCTGCGTCAGCCGCTCTCGCAGGGCCGCCAGCCACCCGGTGGGCCGCACGTCGACCCGGCGGCCGTCCACCTCCGTCGAGCCCGTCAGAGCCGCGCCCAGCGCGTCCACGGGCGTCATCTTGCGGTCCTGTTGCGCGCGGGCCCGGCGCAGTTCCCGTGGGTCGATCAGGACCCATTGGTCGCGCAGTCGCACCAGAGGCCGATTGGCCTCGGCCAGCCGGTCCAGCTCCTCGCGGGTCAGCTGCCGGTCGCCCAGCCCGAACCACCAGGTGAACGTCAGGAGCGAGTCCGCCGACAGGAAGGACGGTGTGTCCGCGCCGAGCCGATCGCGCCCTCGTTCCTCCTCGGGCGGCCCCACGACCGCGCGGGCGGTGAGGGTGCGGGCCAATTCCCTCGGCCAGTGCACGTCGATCCCCGCGCCCGCCAGTGCCCGCGAGCCCTCGCCCAGCAGCTCGGACAGCTCCTCGTCGAGGAGCTCGACGGCGTCCGGCACGGTGGCCGACAGCAGGGGTGTCAGCGCCGGCCAGGCACGGGCCGCACGGCGCAGGGCGAGCAGGGCGTCCATCCGCGCGCGGGGGCCGAACGCCCCGCGGGTGACGCCGGAGTCCGCCCAGACGTAGGTGGCGTCCGCGACGAGCGCGGGGTCGCTCACGCTGTGCACCTGCGGTACGGCCCGGAACCTGGGCGCGTCGATCCCGGGCATGTCGAGCCCGCAGACCTCGATCCGCAGCGAGATCCGCATGCCGGCGTCGTGGCCCGCGGCGACGTCGGCCGCCCACGCGCGCAGTTCCGGCAGGTGCCGGGGCTGCGGGGTCGCGTAGGCCGGGCCTCCCGTCAGGAGCGGCGCGGCGGGAGTGCGCGGGAGCGCGTCCGCCACGGCGTCCAGGAACGCGCGCAGCAGTCGCTCGGGGTCGGGAAGGCGCAGGGGCGGGTTCTCGTCCACGGGGACGGCGTGTGCCTCGGGTGGCATCGAGGCGGCCAGTCGGCGTACCTGATCGATGTCCTGCGGAGCCAGCGGGCCGATCCGCCAGGCGTCGTGGTCCTGCGGTGACAGACCGGGCAGCAGGAGACCGCGCGCCACACACCGCAGTGCCAGCAGAGCGGCCGCACCCCAGAAGGCGGCGGCCCGGTGTCCGTCCGGCACGGCACGCGCGCGCGTGAGGAGAGGCAGGGCCTCTTCCAGCGGCAGGAGGAGGGCGGGCACGCGCGCGAGTGCCACACCGGAGCCGGCCGGCAGAACGACGGACAGATCCTCCACCCGTCGGCCGACCGCGGTGGGAAGGGCGTCGTCGTCGGGTCGCCAGAAGGCGACGCCGCCGGTTCGGGCCGGGGTGCCGGGCACGAACACGGCGGAGCAACGTGCCAGTTCGGAGATCTCGAACGGTGTCTCCAAGGGAACCCTCTGCACGGTGATGAAACTACTCCTCAAACTTGACTACCAGATGGGGTCGCCGAGGGTACAACACTGCGGCGGCAAACGCGCACCGGGTGAGGATCCGGTCCGGTCCGCCATCCTGGGACGGGAACTCTCAGGGGCGTCTCGGGGCTGTACCTCAGGGACGTCTCAGGGTCGAGTCCGGAACCGCGGGCCGCGTGGAGCCGTTTTCATGGCAGAGAGCGGCAGCGGCCGCGAAGGAGGCGACGCACATGTCGAAGAACGCGAAGATCGCCGCAGGGGGTGTGGCGGTCGGACTGCTGTTGTTGATCTGGCTGCCCTGGTGGGCCGCCCTGCTGATCGTGCTGGGGGTTCCGGCGGCTGCCTACCTCGCCTTGGATCCCTCTCAGCGGCGCAGGCTGCGCCGTGCCACGCGCAAGGAGCTCGGCCGCTGAGTGACGGGGACCGCGTCGCGGTCCCCGTCCTTCGCACATCCACACCGGCGGGGCCCATGGAGTGGGCGCCGACGGCCGCAGCCGGATCGCCGCGACCTCAGAGCGGCCGTACGGCCATCTTGTCGAGCGCTTCGAGGAGCCCGGGCAGTTCGGGTCCGCGGCCGACCGGCAGCACCTCGCCGGGCTCTTCGTCGAGCAGGACGAACGCGATGTCGTCGGTCCTGGCGACCAGCGACCAGCCGGGGCCGTCGGCGCGCAGCGTACGCGCGTCACCGGGAGCGAACGACGACCGGACGCGGCCGAGCGGGGGCGGGGCGTCCACGTAGGCGCGTACCTCGGCGAGGACGCGTCGGATGCCGCTGTGGCCGTTCGCCGCGCCCTTCTCGGCACCGTTGGCGCGGTCGGCGGTGTCGGACCCGCCCGTCTCTTCGTCCCGGGCCCCCTGGCCGGCGCCGACGCCGGTATCGGCGGTGGTGCCCTCCTGGGGGCGGGCGAAGTCCGCGTCGTCGATCTGCTCGCGCCACAGGGCCCACTGGAGCGCGATCTCGTCGGCCCCCAGGCGGCGCTGGGCCGGACCCCAGGTGGTCGTGTCCGGCGGCGACAGCGCGGGGCCCTCCGCGACCTCGGCGGCGGGATCGTGCGGCGCGGGCACGCCGGGAGCCGCGACGGCGACCGCCAGCGGCCAGCCGGGCAGGGCGGCGACGACCGTCCGCTCGCCGGGCGACAGGTCGTACTCCATGCCGCAGTCCCACGACGCGATGGCGACGGCCACCAGCGACACGTCGTCGATGACGACCGTCCACCGTGCGCCCTCGCCGTCCTGGCCCAGCACCAATCCGTACCCGTCGGCGAGCGGCGGGAGGCCGAGCGCCGCACAGGCCTCCGGGTAGTCGTCGCCCAGCGCGCTCGGGAACTTCGCCGGCGTCAGCAGCACCGCCGTGAGCACATAGAGCGCATCGTCCGCGGCGGCGACGGCATCCTCGTCCGTCCCAGCCATCCCAGCCTCCCCATAGGTTTGTCCAACGGCGCGCACCCTAGTGCGGCGGGAAGGCGCTTGTCACGACTCCCCGACACACCCGAGCTGCGGCTTTCCGGTCGGACGGGGCGAATCGACCACCCCCGGCCGTTGCGTCCGTCACGCCGACGGCAGTCCGAGGAGCTCACGAGCCACGGTACGGGGCGACTCGTCGCGCTCCCGGGCGAGCGCGATGACCGCGCGACAGGCCAGTTCGTTGACCCCGAAGGACAGCGCCTCCGGCGACACCCAGCCCGCCGCCTCGTCGATCCTGTCCTGATCGTCGTCGGCGCACGCCGAGACGTACGCGGCGGCCGCCTCGAACAGATTGTGGGTGCGTTTCCCACCAACACGCGACTCCTTCTCGGGACGCCCCTCCCCGCCCGGACGCGACCGCGCGCGCATCGCGTCGCGGAATCTCCCGTAGGCCTTGCGGACCCTGTCGAACATGCCGACCGCCTTCCCCCTGCGTGGTTGCCCTGACCGATCCTTCATCTCCTGCTGTTCAACCTAGAGTTGGAGTTCCGGCGGCAGAAGGGGGACGGTGCGGTGAAGCGCTTCGAACGGCTCAGGCAGATCCGGCGGATGGACCCGTACGAGGACGCGTTCGAGATCTACCGACTCACCGCGGCGTACGAGTTCCCCTGGGACGTCACCCGGGCCCTGGAACTGGCCCTGTACCGCACCTACGCGGTGCCGAGCATCGGGCGTCTGCTCGCCGAGACGGCGGAACTCACGGACCGCGCCCAGAAACGCTACGACGACACCTCGCTCCTGCTCGACGCCGTCGTCGAGCACGGCTTCGACAGCGAGCAGGGCCGGACGGCCGTCCGGCGCATCAACCAGATGCACCGCTCCTACGACATCAGCAACGACGACATGCGCTACGTGCTCTGCACCTTCGTCGTGATGCCGAAGCGATGGATCGACGCGTACGGATGGCGCAGGCTGTCGCGCCACGAGATCGTCGCCTGCACGGTGCACTACCGCACCCTGGGGCAGCGCATGGGCATTCAGGACATCCCCGAGACCTATGAGGAGTTCGAGGCCTGTCTCGACGCCTACGAAGAGGCTCACTTCGCCTGGGACGAGGGCGCGCGGCGGGTCTCGGACGCCACGCTCACCCTGATGGCCTCCTGGTATCCGAGGCCGCTGGCACCCGTCCTGCGCAACGCCACACTCGCCCTGCTCGACGAACATTTGTTGAGGGCTTTTCGCTACACCACTCCGAGCCCCGTGACCCGCGCCCTGGTGCGGGCCGCGGTACGCGCGCGTGGACGCCTGGTGCGGCTGCTGCCGCCGCGCCGCGCACCCCACCACGCGCGACAGAACCGGGAGATCAAGGGTTACCCGAACGGCTTCCGGCTGGGCGAGCTGGGCACCCGCCCGGTGCCCGGCGTCGCAGGCTGCCCCGTCCGGCAGCCGGGCGGGTCATCCGCCCAGTGAGGCGAGGGTGTCGCGCAGCCAGGTGAGCTCGGCCCGGGACGTGGCACGCGCGATGGTCAGCACACCGCGCCGGAACGGGTCCTCCAGCTCTTCGGCCCGCAGCGGCCGGTCACCTTCGTAGAAGAAGCTCGCGGGCTCCTCCAGGAAGGCCAGTCGGCGGCGCAGCACGGCCGCCTGGGCGGCGGCGTCGTCCAGGTGCCGGAGGAAGGCGAGCACCGTGAACCAGCGGTTCTCGTCGGTGATGTCGCGCTGGGCGGGTTCGGCGAGCTGCCGGCGCAGTTCGCTCCCGCCCTCGTCGGTGAGGCTGAGGACATGGCGCGGAGCGGCGACGGCGCCGGGCTCGGTGGTGCGCACCAGGAAACCCGACTTCTCCAGCCGCTTGATCGTCGGGTAGAGGGTGCTCTCGGCGACCGGACGGACGTGTCCCGTCAGCGCTGTGATGCGTTTGCGCAGCTCGTAGCCGTGCAGCGGGGCGTCGTACAGAAAACCGAGGATGGCGAGCTCCAGCATGCCCGCATTCTGCCGCATGACAGTGGTACATCGGTGCGGCCTTACCTCGGTGATCGTCTACATCGGTAGCTCAATATAGCGTTGACGAGATACATCCGAACCGATGTATGTTGAGCGTCGCCGGAATCGACGGCGGTGACGAGCCGAGGGGGAGACGATGCGGCAGGCGGAGTTCGACGGTGCGGGCAGCCATGTCCGCTGGACCGAGTCACAGGGCGCGGGACCCGCGCGGGTGTACGTGCACGGCCTGGGCGCGGCTTCGGCCGTCTACCACGCGCATGTGGCCGCCCGTCCCGAACTCGCCGGTCGGCGCAGCCTCTTCGTCGACCTGCCCGGACACGGCATCAGTGACCGCCCCGCGGACTTCGGCTACACACTCGACGAGCACGCCGACGCCCTGGCGGCCGCGCTGGACGCGGCGGGGGTGACCGGCGCCGAGCTGGTCGCCCACAGCATGGGCGGCTCCGTGGCCGTCGTCCTCGCCCACCGCCGGCCCGACCTCGTCGCACGGCTCGTGCTCACGGAGGCCAATCTGGACCCCTTTCCGCCGCCCTCCGCGGGCAGCAGCGGGATCGCCTCGTACACGGAGGAGGAGTTCGTCGACAGCGGGTACGCGCGCGTGCTGGGCAAGGTCGGGCCGATGTGGGCCGCGACGATGCGGCTGGCCGACCCGCGGGCTCTGTACCGCACCGCCGTCGGACTCAGGCGCGGCTCCGACCCCGTCATGCGCGAGATCCTGGTCGCCCTCGACGCGGTGGAGCGTGTCTACCTCCAGGGCGCGCTGACCGGTGAGCTCGACGGAGCGGACGCCCTAAAGGCGGCGGGCGTGCGCGTGGTGACGGTCCCGGGCGCCGGTCACAACATCATGTTCGACAACCCCGACGCCTTCGTGCGGGCGGTCGCCGGGGAGGCGTGAGCCCTCAGACCTCGCGCACGGCCAGGGCCTCGCGCACGGCCAGGGCCAGGAAGCGGGCGTCCTCGTCGGCGTACGACGTCATGCACCAGCCCGAACCTGCCAGCAGCGGGCGGAGGTTGGGTTCCGCACGCAGGTCCTCCGGCGTGAGCTGCCTTCCCTGACGGGCCGCGAGCGCCGCCCTGCCGATCGGGTGGAACAGTGCCAGCGTGCCACCGGGGCGCACCACCCGCGCCAACTCCCGCAGGTTCTCCTGAGGCCGGGGCAGGTGGGCGATGAGGCCGGCCGCGAACACGGCGTCCAGCGACGCGGAGCGAAAGGGGAGCGCGGTAACGTCGGCGAGCATCAGCCGCCCGGCACGGTCGCGTCCGGCCCGTACGGCGGCCGCCAGCATGGCCGGCGTCAGATCGGCCCCGACGACCACCCCGGACGGCCCCACGGCCGCACGCAGCGGCGTCAGGGCCCTCCCGGTACCACAGCCCGCGTCCAGCACACGCGCTCCCGCACGCAGGCCGAGCCGGCCGACCGCGGCGGCGTAGGCGGGGCCGTCGTCCGGGAAGCGGCTGTCCCAGTCCGCGGCCCGCGCGCCGAAGAACTCCTGAACGTGTGTGTGGCCGTCGCTCATGCTCCGCATGATCCCTCACCGACACGGACGACGCCTCGGTGCACATGTTCGAGCGTGACCCGATCGTTCCGGCGCACTACTGCGCCACATTTCAACACCTTTCGAAATGCGCCCCCTTTGTGCTCCCGTGCCCCCACTAGCGTCCCGTGGCCATGGGACACCTGGACCACGCCGCCTTCGGCTGGCTGACCCCCGTGCTGTCGTACGTGATGGCCTGCGTGGGCGCCGCCCTCGGGCTGCGCTGCACCGTGCGGGCACTCGGCGCCACCGGACGCTCGCGCCGCAACTGGCTGATCACCGCCGCCTCGGCGATCGGCACCGGAATCTGGACCATGCACTTCGTGGCCATGCTCGGCTTCGCCGTCAGCGGCACCGACATCCGCTACGACGTTCCGCTGACCGTGCTCAGTCTTCTCGTCGCCATGGTCGTCGTCTGCGCCGGTGTCTTCGCCGTCGGCTACAGCCGTGACCGCACGCGCGCGTTGCTGATCGGCGGCCTCACCACCGGCCTGGGGGTGGCCAGCATGCACTACCTGGGCATGGCCGCCGTCCGCCTGCACGCGGACGTGACCTACGATCCCGTCCGCGTCGGACTGTCCGTCCTGATCGCCGTCGTCGCGGCCACCGCGGCCCTCTGGGCGGCGCTCAACATCAGGTCGCCGATCGCGGTCACCCTCGCCTCCCTCGTCATGGGCGCGGCGGTGAGCAGCATGCACTACACCGCGATGTTCGCGGTGAGCGTCCATGTCACGCCCTCCGGCGAGCCGCTGCCGGGGGCCTCGGCCATGCAGTTCATCTTCCCCCTCGCCGTCGGCCTCGGCTCCTATCTCTTCCTGACCTCGGCCTTCGTCGCGCTGTCACCCACCACGGGGGAGCGCGAGGCGTCAGCCTCGGCCCAGCAGCCCGTGGACAGCCTCACCGTCCGACAGCAGGCCCGGCCCGTCTGACCCCGACCGGCCCGTCCCTGAACCCCTTCCGAGCGAGGAGGCCATGCGTACACCCCGTAGGACCCCCACGGCAGGCGCCGACGCGCCGCCCCCCACACGCGGGCGCCGCGCCCACGCCGGACCGCCCGCCGACGAGGGCGCGGACGAGCAGATCGACACGCCCGCGGACGCGATACCCCCGCGCGCGGAGCGCTGGCGCATCAGGCCGCGCACCGTACGCGCCAAGATCGTCTGCCTGCTGATGGTGCCGGTCGTCTCCCTGCTCGCTCTGTGGGCGTACGCCACCGTCAGCACCGCCCAGGACGTCTCCGGGCTGCGCCAGTTGCAGCGCGTGGACTCCCAGGTCCGCGCCCCCGTGGCAGCCGCGGTGGCCGCCCTCCAGACCGAGCGGGCGGCCGCCGTACGCTACGCGACGGAGCCCGCCCCCGGGCAGGGCGGCGACCTGAAGGCACTCGCGGAACGCACGGACCGCGCGGTGGGCCGGCTGCGGCTGGGCGACGACGCCACCGTCGCCGACGGCCAGGACCTGCCCACGGGAGTGGCCCAGCGGCTCGAGACGTTCGTCTCCGGGGCCGAGGGGCTGCCTTCGCTGCGGACCGCGGTCCTGGACGGCAGCGCCGGCTGGGAGGAGACGTACGGCCGGTACACGAGCACGATCTCGGCGGCCTTCTCGGTCGGCGGTGCCCTCTCCGGCGTCCAGGACGCCGAACTCGGCTCGGACGCGCGCGTGCTGCTCGAGTTCTCCCGCGCGGGGGAGGCACTGGCCCAGGAAGGCGCCGTGCTCGCCGGCGCGCGCCTCGCCGGACGCCTCGACGGAGAGCGCCTGCGGCTCTTCACCGGCGCCGTCGACACCCGCCGCACCCTGACGGAATCGGCCGTCGCGGACCTGCGCGGACCCGAACGCACCGCCTGGCAGCGGCTCGCCGCAGGCACCACCTACGCGGCCCTGTACGCCGCCGAGGACAGGGCCCTCGCCTACGGGCCCGGCGCGAAGGCGCTCACCGCCGCACCCGCGAGCGTCTGGGACAAGGCCCACGCGCGCGTGCAGAACGGGATGCGGACGATCGAGGCGGACGCCGGACGCGGTGTCGCCGACCGCGCCGACCCGTTCACCCGCGGTCTGCTCACCTCGGCCGGCGCCGCTGTCCTGCTCGGCCTCGCCGCCGTAGTCGCCTCGCTCGTCATCTCCGTGCGCATCGGCCGCGGACTCGTCGTCGAGCTGGTCAGCCTGCGCAACAGCGCACTGGAGATCGCCCGGCGCAAACTCCCCGAGGCCATGCGGAAGCTGCGCGCCGGGGAGGAGATCGACGTCCGCGCCGAAGCGCCGCCGGGACCTCCCTCGGAGGACGAGACCGGGCAGGTCGCCCAGGCACTGGGCACCGTGCACCGCGCAGCACTGCGGGCCGCCGTGGAACGCGCCGAACTGGCCAGCGGCATCTCCGGGGTGTTCGTCAACCTCGCCCGCCGCAGCCAGGTCCTCGTCCATCGTCAGCTGAGCCTTCTGGACAGCATGGAGCGCCGCTCGGACGATCCGAACGAGCTGAGCGACCTCTTCCGGCTCGACCATCTCACCACCCGCATGCGGCGCCACGCGGAGAGCCTGATCATCCTCTCCGGGGCGGCGCCCGGCCGGGCCTGGCGCATGCCGGTGTCCCTCACCAACGTGGTGCGTGCCGCCGTCTCCGAGGTCGAGGACTACGCGCGCGTGGAGGTACGGCAGCTCCCGGAGGCAGCCGTCATCGGCACCGCCGTCGCCGACCTCACCCATCTGCTCGCCGAACTCGTCGAGAACGCCGCCCAGTTCTCGCCCCCGCACACGCGGGTGCGGGTCACCGGCGAACCCGTGGGCAACGGCTACGCCGTCGAGGTCGAGGACCGTGGCCTCGGCATGGGCAAGGAGACCTTCACCGAGGCCAATCGGCGCATCGCGCAGTCGGAGGCGCTCGACCTGTTCGACAGCGATCAGCTCGGCCTGTTCGTGGTCAGCAGGCTCGCCGCTCGCCACGGCATCAAGGTCCATCTGCGGACCTCGCCCTACGGCGGTACCACCGCGGTGGTCCTGCTGCCGACGGCGCTGCTGCACAGCGGCAAGCCGGAACGTTCCGCCCGTGAGGTCGCGGAGACCGGGCCACTGCCGGCGGAACGCGTGTACGCGCGCGTGTCCGCCGCGGACCGGCACACCGCCGACCGGCGTCAGGAAGCCGTCCCCGCCTCCGCCGACCGCCCCGCGCTGGTGGCCCCCGTCCGAACCGCTTCCGTCAAAGCCGCTTCCGTCAAGCCCGCTTCCGTACGAGCCGCCGCCGAACCGGAGGCTGCCGAACCGGCGGCCGCCGACCCCCCGCCTCCCGGAGTCACCGCCTTGCGCCTGCACCGTCCCCCGGACGACGCCGAAGGATCGGACGACCTCCCGCGCCGGGTTCGGCAGGCCAACCTCGCCCCCCAACTGCGCAGGACACACACCGAGGAACCGACCCGGCCACCCGGCCCGCGCGGCGACGAAGGGCGCACCCCCGAGCTCGTACGGGACCGGATGTCCGCGTACCGGAAGGGCTGGGCACGCGGCGGCGGCAGACAGCCCGGCCACGGAACCGCCCCGGAACCCGAACCGGGCGGCGACAGCAGCGAAGGAGACCCCAGATGATCCAGGACCCGAGCACGAGGTCGGCCCAGCGGTCCGGCGAACTCGACTGGCTGCTGGACGACTTGGTGATGCGCGTGAGCGAGGTACGGCACGCGGTGGTGCTGTCCAACGACGGACTCGCCGTCGGTGCCTCGACGGACCTCAGGAGAGAGGACGCCGAACACCTCGCCGCCGTCGCCTCCGGATTCCACAGCCTCGCCAAGGGCGCGGGCCGCCATTTCGGCGCCGGCGGAGTGCGCCAGACCATGGTGGAGATGGACGACGGCTTCCTGTTCGTGGCCGCCGCGGGCGACGGCTCCTGCCTCGCCGTCCTCACCGCCGTGACCGCCGACATCGGTCTCGTCGCCTACGAGATGGCGCGCCTGGTCAAGCGGGTCGGAGAGCACCTCTACACGGCGCCACGGCTCGCCGGGCGCCCGACCGCCGCCGGATGAGGCCAGAGAGCGACCCACACAGATGACCGAGGACATGACCGGCACCCCGCGCGAGCTGGGCAGCCAGTGGTACGACAACGAGGCCGGCCCGCTCGTCCGCCCGTACGCCATGACCGGCGGGCGCACGAAGCCGGGACCCACCGGAGTGCGCTTCGACCTGATCGCCCTGGTCACCCTGGATCCGGGTGCGCCGAGCACGGACGGCATGGCGCTCGGACCGGAACACCGCGCCCTCATCGGACTCTGCCGCACGGAGACCCAGTCCGTCGCAGAGCTCTCGGCGGGTGCGGACCTTCCGGTGGGCGTGGTCCGGGTGCTCCTCGGAGACCTGCTGGAACTCGGCTGCGTCACCGTCAGCCGCCCGGTCCCGCCCGCGCAGCTGCCCGACGAACGGATTCTGCGCGAGGTGATCGAGGGGCTGCGAGCGCTGTAGATGAACCCTCGGACGGACCCGGACGCGTACGGACCCACCGCACACCGACTCGTGCGCGCCTTCGGACACCGAACACGCAAGAGTCGGTCACATCGGGCAGATAGCGGTCGAACCCCTCGGAAAGGGGCCGTGGTTGTCATGATGCTGACTTCGCACTCCGCCGAAACCCCGCGCGACCGCCGCGCCGAGCCACGGCACCCCCGTACCGACCCCGACCGTTGCCGACACTCCCGAGAGAAGTGATCCATGGTCTCCGAACACTCCGACACCACGGGCGGCGACACGGCTCCCCTGGCGTTGAAGATACTGGTCGCCGGCGGATTCGGCGTCGGCAAGACCACCATGGTGGGCGCGGTCAGCGAGATCAAGCCGCTGCGCACCGAGGAACTGCTCAGCGAGGCCGGACAGTCGGTGGACGACACCGACGGCGTGGACCAGAAGGTCACGACGACCGTCGCCATGGACTTCGGCCGGATCACCATCCGTTCCGGCCTCTCCCTGTATCTGTTCGGCACCCCGGGCCAGGACCGCTTCTGGTTCCTGTGGGACGAGTTGTCGCAGGGGGCCCTGGGCGCGGTGGTCCTCGCCGACACCCGGCGTCTGGAGGACTGCTTCCCCGCGGTCGACTACTTCGAGCACCGGCACATCCCGTTCGTGGTGGCCGTCAACTGCTTCGTGGGGACGCGGACATACGGCGCCCAGGACGTCTCGCGCGCCCTCGACCTCGACGGCGGCACCCCCGTCGTCCTGTGCGACGCCCGGGACCGCGACTCGGGGAAGGAGGTGCTGATCCGGCTGGTCGAGTACGCCGGGCGGATGCACACCGCCCGGCTGCTCGACTCCGTGGGCTGACCCGGCCCACGTCTACCCGGTCAGCTGGCGATGCCCTGCTGCGCCAGGACCTTGTCGATCGCGACACGGACGAGCAGTTCGCCCGGCACGCCGTTGCGGGCACCGAACTCCTCGGCGCGCTCCTCGCCCATGTACCGCGCGGCGATCCGTGTCGCCCAGTGCCGGACCTCGTCGAGGTCCTCCGAGATGCGGGCCCGGCCCTGCAGCACCACGTAGTCGAAGGGCGGCCGGTCGTCGTCCATGCACAGGGCGACCCGGCCGTCCCGCGCCAGATTGCGGCCCTTCACCGTTTCCTTGCCGGTGTTGAACACCACCTCGTCCCCGTCGAGCAGGAACCAGATCGGCGCCACATGCGGACTTCCGTCGGCCCGTACGGTGGACAGCTTCGCGGTGCGGGTTCCGTGCGTGACGAACGCCCGCCATTCCTCATCGGTCATCTTGTGTGCCATGCCGCCATCCTCCTTGCTCCCGCGGTCGCTCCTGGGGAAGGCTGGCGGGCAGATTCTCCGGCGATGCGGAGGGTCACACGGGGAATGTCACACGGGGAGCGGGACATGGCGCAGAACCAGGGGCTGGGCTGGCTGTTGGACGACCTGACGGAGCGCGTCGACCATGTACGGCACGCACTCGTCCTGTCCAACGACGGGCTGGTGGCGGGCGCGAGTGCGGGACTGCTCCGGGAGGACGCGGAGCACCTCGCCGCCGTCTCGTCCGGACTGCACAGCCTGGCGAAGGGATCGGGGCGTCACTTCAGCGCGGGCCGAGTGCGCCAGACGATGATCGAGTTCGACGACGCGGTGCTGTTCGTCACCGCCGCGGGCACCGGCAGTTGTCTGTGCGTGCTCAGCGAGGCGGAGGCCGACATGGGCCAGATCGCCTACGAGATGACCCTGCTCGTCAACCGGGTCGGAGAGCACCTCACCGTGGACGCCCGGCAGCCCGACCGCGCTCCACTCGATGACCTCTGACCTGCACTTTCTCCCTCCTTCGTGGAGTTATCCACAGGCTCGCCTCGATGTCGGCGATTTCGGCTACGGTTTTTTCCGAGGCCACCGCCGACCGTGCGGGCCTGCTTCACTCCACTTCACTCCACGGGGGAGACGACCATGTCCGGCAACACCGTCACGCGACCACTTTCCGCTTCCTGCACGCCGAGCCGGGCAGCGCGGGAACTGGATCTGAAGCGGAGCGAGTTCGACCTCGCCGTGCACCTCGGCCGCATCAGGACCATGCCCGACGAGGGCGGAGGGGGCCGTCGGGTGGCCCGGGCGGAGATCGAACGTCTGCGCTCGGACCCCGGCTTCCCCGAGGCACTGCGCGCGAGCGTGCTGGCCGTGGGGACCAGCGAGGGCGCCGCCGTGATGGGCGTGCCCCCGGCCCGGTTCACCCGCCTCGCGCGGCTCGGACTGGTGGTGCCGGTCAGGTTTTATCTGAACCGCTATCGGGCCGTCGTCTGGCTCTATCTCGCCGACGAACTGAAGCAGTTCGCCACTGACGGGACCAACGCCTTCCTGCTGACCGGCCGCACGCCCGAGGTACTGCGGAGCCAGCTGGATGCGGGTGTCGACCTGCGGTCCCGCAACTGGCGGGGACGCCACCTGGGCTTCCTGCACCGACAGGCCGAGGGCCCCTGGCAACGCGCCGGAGTCCTGGCCGGGTTCCTCGACCCCCTCCAGGTCGCGGCGGTCGTCGGGGACCCCTACGAACGCTCGCACCTGAACAGGTTCCGGCCCCGGCCGCCCGCCCAGGGCACCCCCGGCACACCGGCCGCGCACCTCGTGGAGAAGATCATGACGGCCGACGACCCCGACGAGATCGACTGGCTGAGGTACGACCTGGAACGAACCCTGGCAGAGGCACGGGCCGAGCAGCCCGCGCCACGGCCTGCCTGGAAACCGGCCCCGACACCCCCGGCCGGGCCACCGGACCGGCCCGAGGACACCGACCGGCCCGACCGGCCGACCCGCGGACTGCTGACCTGGCTACGCCGCCGAAGCGGGTGACGCACCGGATCTACAGCGCCCTGAACAACCCTTCCTGGACGACGGACACCAGCAGGCGTCCCTCCAGGTCGTAGATCCGGCCACGGGCCAGTCCCCGTCCGCCGGTGGCGATCGGCGACTCCTGGTCGTACAGGAACCACTCGTCCGCGCGGAACGGCCGATGGAACCACATCGCGTGGTCCAGCGACGCCATGTCGAAGTTCCGCGGACCCCACAAGGGCTCGACTGGGAGACGGACGGCGTCCAGGAGGGTCATGTCACTGGCGTACGTGAGCGCGCAGGTGTGGACGAGCGGATCGTCGCCCAGCGGCCCCACGGCGCGCATCCACACCGCGCTGCGCGGCTCCGCTTCCTTGACGTCCTCGGCGCTCCAGCGCAACCGGTCCGCGTACCGGATGTCGAAGGGCTGACGGCGCGCCATCCGCTCCAACTGCTCGGGCAACTCGCCCAGATGCTTCCGGATCTCCTCGACGACGGTCGGCAGGGACTCCGGGTCCGGGACCTCGCGAGCCGGCGGCAGCTGGTGCTCGAAAGGACCTTCCTCAGGCTTGTGAAAGGAGGCGGTGAGATTGAAGATCGTGCGCCCCTGCTGCACGGCGGTGACCCGGCGCGTCGTGAAGGACCGCCCGTCCCGCACCCGTTCGACCTGGTACACGATCGGCACGCCCGGCCGGCCCGGACGCAGAAAGTACGCGTGCAGCGAGTGCACGGGCCGGTCTCCCTCGGTGGTCCGGCCGGCCGCGACCAGCGCCTGGCCCGCCACCTGGCCACCGAAGACCCGCTGCAGGGACTCCTGCGGGCTGCGGCCGCGGAAGATGTTGACCTCGATCTGCTCGAGGTCGAGCAGGTCGACGAGCCTCTCGGCCGGATTCGTCATCGGTGCGCTTCTCCTGTGCCCTCTTCGGTACTCACAACTGGCCCACGGCGGTGACCCGGACGACCGCGCGGCCCTCGGCGTCGGAAGCCGTGAGGTCGACCTCCGCGCTGATGCCCCAGTCGTGGTCGTCGTTCGGGTCGTCGAAGATCTGGCGGACCCGCCACAGGGCGTTCTGCGGCTCCTCCTGGATGACGAGCAGCTTGGGGCCTCGCGCGTCCGGGCCGGTGCTGAGGTCGTCGTACTCGTCCCAGTACTTGTCCATCGCCTCGCCCCAGGCGTCGGCGTCCCAACCGGACTCGCCGTCCATCTCACCGAGTTCGGCGACATGGTCGAGAGCGGCGAGCTCGACACGGCGGAACATCGCGTTGCGGACCAGGACGCGGAAGGCACGCGAGTTGGCCGTGACGGGCTTGACCTCGTCGGCCTTCTCCTGGGCCTCCTCGGCGGTCATCTCCGCCGGGTTGGCGAGCTGCTCCCACTCGTCCAGCAGACTCGAGTCCACCTGGCGCACCATCTCGCCCAGCCACTCCACCAGGTCCTGGAGATCCTCCGACTTGAGGTCGTCCGGGACGGTGTGGTCGAGGGCCTTGTAGGCGCCGGCCAGGTAACGCAGCACGATGCCCTCGGTGCGTGCCAGCTCGTAGTGGGACACCAGCTCGGTGAACGACATCGCCCGCTCGTACATGTCACGGATGACGGACTTCGGCGACAACGGATGGTCGCCGACCCACGGGTGGCTCTTGCGGTAGGTGTCGTACGCGTGGAAGAGCAGCTCCTCCAGGGGCTTCGGGTACGTGATGTCCTGGAGGCGTTCCATCCGCTCCTCGTACTCGACGCCGTCCGCCTTCATCAAGGCCACCGCCTCACCGCGCGCCTTGTTCTGCTGAGCGGCCAGGATCTGACGCGGTTCGTCCAACGTGGACTCCACGACGGAGACCATGTCGAGAGCGTAGGAGGGCGACTCCGGGTCGAGGAGTTCGAACGCGGCCAGCGCGAAGGTGGACAGCGGCTGGTTCAGCGCGAAGTCCTGCTGGAGGTCCACGGTGAGGCGGACCACGCGGCCGGAGGCGTCCGGTTCGTCGAGCTTCTCGACGACCCCGCCGTCCAGCAGCGAGCGGTAGATCGCGATCGCGCGCCGGATGTGCCGAAGCTGCTGCTTGCGCGGCTCGTGGTTGTCCTCGAGCAGATGCCGCATCGCCTCGAAGGCGTTGCCGGGCCGGGCGATCACCGACAGCAGCATCGTGTGCGTGACCCGGAAGCGGGACGTCAGCGGCTCCGGCTCGGACTCGATGAGCTTGTCGAAGGTGTTCTCCGCCCAGCCCACGAATCCTTCGGGCGCCTTCTTGCGCACCACCTTGCGACGCTTCTTCGGGTCGTCACCGGCCTTGTTGAGGGCCTTCTCGTTCTCGATGACGTGCTCGGGAGCCTGCGCCACCACCAGACCCGCCGTGTCGAAGCCGGCCCGGCCGGCCCGGCCCGCGATCTGGTGGAACTCACGGGCCCGCAGGGTACGCACCCGGTTGCCGTCGTACTTGGTCAGCGCCGTGAACAGCACCGTCCGGATGGGCACGTTGACGCCCACACCGAGGGTGTCCGTACCGCAGATCACCTTCAGCAGTCCGGCCTGGGCGAGCTTCTCCACCAGACGCCGGTACTTGGGCAGCATGCCGGCGTGGTGGACGCCGATGCCGTGCCGCACGTAGCGCGAGAGGTTACGGCCGAACTTCGTGGTGAAGCGGAAGTTGCCGATCAGGTCGGCGATCCGTTCCTTCTCCTCGCGCGAGCACATGTTGATGCTCATCAGCGCCTGCGCCCGCTCCACCGCCTGCGCCTGCGTGAAGTGCACGATGTAGACGGGCGCCTGCTTCGTGACCAGCAGGTCGCTGAGCGTCTCCGTCATCGGTGTGTACCGGTACTCGTAGGACAGCGGCACCGGCCGGGTCGCCGAGCGGACCACCGACGTGGGGCGGCCCGTGCGCCGGGCGAGGTCCTGCTCGAAGAACGACACGTCGCCGAGCGTGGCCGACATCAGCACGAACTGCGCCTGGGGCAACTCCAGGATGGGGATCTGCCAGGCCCAGCCGCGGTCGCCCTCCGCGTAGAAGTGGAACTCGTCCATGACGACCTGACCGACATCGGCGTTCTTGCCGTCGCGCAACGCGATCGAGGCGAGCACTTCGGCGGTGCAGCAGATGACCGGGGCGTCGGAGTTCACCGACGCGTCGCCGGTCAGCATGCCGACGTTCTCCGTGCCGAAGATCTTGCACAGTTCGAAGAACTTCTCCGACACCAGGGCCTTGATCGGAGCCGTGTAGAAGGTGACCTCGTCACGAGCGAGAGCCGCGAAGTGCGCGGCCGCCGCGATCATGCTCTTGCCGGAGCCGGTGGGCGTCGACACGATCACGTTCGCCCCGGAGACCACCTCGATCAGCGCCTCCTCCTGGTGGGGGTAGAGCGTCAGACCACGCTCCTGCGCCCAGGACTCGAAGGCTTCGTACAGGGCGTCGGGATCTGCGGTCGGCGGCAACTGATCGATGAGGGTCACGCCCCCATCTTGCCTGTCCTCGTCCCTGATGGGGGAATCGGATGCCGGCCCGAAGATCACGACCGCTACGCTGTGTCGCCGACGGAGCGTCAACGCACCCGGTCAACTGGACAGCGGCATTCGAGGAATAGGGCGGGCACCGGCCATGATGGGACCAGCACACTCACTGTCGGGCGCGGCCGCCTGGCTCGGCGTCGGTGCGGCCGCCGCCGCGGCCGGGCACACGATGCCCTGGCCGGTCCTGCTCGCGGGTGCGCTGATCTGCGCCGGAGCCGCGCTCGCCCCGGACCTCGACCACAAGGCGGCCACCATCTCGCGGGCCTTCGGACCCGTCTCGCGCTGGCTGTGCGAGATCGTCGACAAGCTCTCCTACGCCGTCTACAAGGGCACCAGGAAGCAGGGCGACCCGCGCCGCTCCGGAGGCCACCGAACCCTGACGCACACCTGGCTGTGGGCCGTCATGATCGGCGGAGGCGCCTCGGCGCTGGCGATCACGGGTGGCCGCTGGGCGGTCCTGGCGCTGCTCTTCGTACACATGGTGCTGGCGATCGAGGGGCTGCTGTGGCGGGCGGCCCGGGGATCCAGCAGCGATGTGCTGGTGTGGCTGCTGGCCGCGACCAGCGCCTGGATCCTCGCCGGTGTCCTGGACAAGCCGGGCAACGGCTCGGACTGGCTGTTCACGGACCCGGGCCAGCAGTACCTGTGGCTGGGACTGCCGATCGTGCTGGGCGCCCTGGTGCACGACATCGGCGACGCCCTGACCGTCTCGGGCTGCCCGGTCCTGTGGCCCATCCCGATCGGGCGCAAGCGCTGGTACCCGATCGGTCCGCCCAAGGTGATGCGGTTCCGGGCCGGCAGCTGGGTCGAGCTGAAGGTGCTGATGCCCGTGTTCATGCTGCTCGGGGGAGTGGGCGGCGCGGCCGCCCTCAACTACATCTGACGAGCGACCCGACTGCCGCCGTCGGCGGTGGCGACGGCGGTGGCAGTGGCGACGGCAGTGGTTCAGGTCATCGCCCCGCCGTCGCCGTAGCGCCGCTCGAAGCGGGCGACCCGGCCCTCCGTGTCCACGGTG
This sequence comes from Streptomyces sp. NBC_00016, assembly GCF_045040885.1. NCBI lineage: Bacteria > Bacillati > Actinomycetota > Actinomycetes > Kitasatosporales > Streptomycetaceae > Streptomyces > Streptomyces sp. NBC_00016. The sequence goes on from NZ_CP108304.1 coordinate 8,451,161, forward strand.
CGCGCCTTGCCCGTGTAGAAGGGGTGGCTCTCGGAGGAGATCTCCACGTCCACGACCGGGTACGTCTCGCCGTCGTCCCACTCGATGGTCTGATCGCTGCCGGCGGTGGACCGGGTCAGGAAGGCGTAGCCGGCGGTCCGGTCGCGGAACACGACCGCGTGGTAGTCGGGCTGCTTGTCCTGCTGCATGAGGGCTCCTCGTGCGATGGCAATGGCGATGGCGATGGTGCTGCCGACGGAGATGGAGACGGCGGCGACGGGCCGGAAACCGCCGGGGCCGCCGAGGACGGGTCAGCCGGACAGGGCGTCCTCGTCGACGATGTGCATCGCGGCCTCCTCGGCGGAGGCCGCCGCGCCGTCGATGCCCACGTCCGTGGCGATCAGTGCGCTCTCCTCGTCCTCGTGGGCTCCCTCGTCCGGCGCCACGAGCCTGCCGGAGCGAGCGGAGCCGACCTCGTTGTCGAGGAGTTCCCCGTCGGTGCCGTCGCAATCGCCGAGGCCGTCGCCGTCCGGCGCACCGGGCTCCGGGACCTCCTCTGCGAGCCGCTGATCAAGGCTCTCGCCCTGTCGGCGCTCCGCGGCGGTCACACCGTCGTGTTCCACCGCCCAGGGGCGGTCCGGCGGGGACCAACCGCGATCGAGAGGGTCCTCGACGCCGTCGTTCTCCAGCGTGTCCTCGGTATCGAGCAGTCCCGAGTCTTCCTGGATGTCGGACGCGTCGGGCTGGTAGACGTCGTCCCCCCATCCGTCGGCACTGTTCACGGGTACCTCCAGGGGGTGACGGCCCCGTACTCATCGCGGTCGGCGGCGGGGTGCCGCCGCACGGGGCACCGGTCGAGCGCGGTGTGTTCCGGAGGGATCCCGACTGCCTTCCGCGCGGGTGCCGCTTTCCAGCGTTCCACCCCGCTTCGGGACCGCGCAACGCCAGAGGAGGTACGAAGGCCGCGCCGGGCCGCCTTTACCCGGGCGTGGGGGCCGCGACCCGAGGCCGCCCCTGTCCCCGGGGCACGCAGCTCGCAGCCCGGCGAGGCGGCAGCCGAGGGTGCCGGCGGCGGCACCGGACCAGGCGTCGCCGTCACCCCAGACACTGACACCGGCACTGGTACGGGACCAGGTACTCGCACCGGCGCAGGCCCGGACATCGGCACCGGCGCGGGCCCGGACATCGACCCAGGCACCGACACCGACCCAGGCACCAGCTCGGGCACCGGCCCAGGCTTCGGCACCGGCCCATACACTCGCGCCGCCCGCGCCGCAGGCGCTCTCACGCCTCGCGCCGGAGTCCGTCGGCCGCCCCCGCCGCTTCGCTCCTCAGTCGTGCCACGACCGCCAGAGGGCCGCGTACGCGCCGTCCGCCGCGACCAGCTCGGTGTGGCTGCCCAGCTCGCTGATGCGGCCGTTCTCGACGACCGCGATGACGTCGGCGTCGTGGGCGGTGTGCAGACGGTGGGCGATGGCGACGACGGTGCGCCCGTCCAGGACGCGGGCGAGGGACCGCTCCAGGTGGCGGGCGGCGCGCGGGTCGAGCAGCGAGGTCGCCTCGTCCAGGACCAGCGTGTGGGGGTCGGCCAGGACCAGCCGGGCCAGGGCGATCTGCTGGGCCTGGGCCGGGGTGAGCGCGACACCGCCGGAGCCGACCTCGGTGTCGAGGCCGTCGTCCAGGGCCCGGGCCCAGCCGTCTGCGTCGACCGCGCCCAGGGCCGCCCACAGCTCGGTGTCCTCGGCGCTCTTGGCGCTTTCGCGGGTTTCAGCGCCCTCCGCGCCCTCCGCGCCCTCCGCGCCCTCCGCGCCCTCCGCGGCGGTCGAGGCCGTCGAGGCTTCCTCGCTCGGGTGGAGTCGCGCGTGGGGGAGGGCGAGCCGGAGGTTGTCGCGCAGGGAGCCCACGAAGACGTGGTGCTCCTGGTTGACGAGCGCCACATGGGAGCGGACCCGTTCCGCGGTCATCCGCGACAGCTCGGCGCCGCCGAGAGTGATCCGGCCGTCGCGCGGCGCGTAGATCCCGGCGAGCAGCCGCCCCAGGGTGGACTTCCCCGCACCCGAGGGTCCGACCAGAGCCAGCCGGGTGCCGGGGGAGACCTCCAGGGTCACCTTGCGCAGCACGTCGACGCCCTCCCGGTAGCCGAAGTGGACCCGGTCGGCGTGCACGTCGCGCCCGTCCGGCACGAGCTCGGAGTCGCCGCCGTCCGGCTCGATGTCACGCACTCCGACGAGGCGGGCGAGCGACACCTGGGCCACCTGGAGCTCGTCGTACCAGCGCAGGATGAGGTTCACGGGGTCGACGAGCATCTGCGCCAGCAGCGCGCCCGTCGTCAGCTGGCCGACCCCGATCCAGCCCTTCAGCACGAACGCCCCGCCGAGCATCAGGACCGAGCCGAGCACGGTGACGTGCACCATGTTGATGACCGGGAACAGCACCGAGCGCAGCCACAGCGTGTAGCGCTCCCAGGCGGTCCACTGCTGGATGCGCTGCTCGGAGAGCGCGATACGGCGGTCGCCCAGCCGGTGGGCCTCCACGGTGCGGCCGGCGTCCACGGTCTCGGCGAGGGCGGCGGCCACGGACGCGTAGCCGGCGGCCTCCGAGCGGTAGCCGGCGGGCGCCCGCTTGAAGTACCAGCGGCACCCGGCCACCAGCAGAGGCACCGCGACCAGGACGGCCGGCGCCAGCGGCGGCGCCGTGACGACGAGCCCGCCGAGCAGCAGCAGAGCCCACATCACGCCGATCGTCAGCTGGGGCACGGCCTCGCGCATCGCGTTGGCCAGCCGGTCGATGTCCGTGGTGATGCGGGACAACAGGTCGCCGGTCCCGGCCCGCTCCAGCACGCCCGGCGGCAGCCGCACCGAGCGTACGAGGAAGTCCTCGCGCAGGTCGGCCAGCATCCGCTCGCCGAGCATCGCGCCGCGCAGCCGCACCTGCCGTACGAAGGCGGCCTGGACGACCAGGGCGAGCACGAACAGGGTGGCGATGAGCCCGAGATGGAGTTCGCGCGCGCCGTCCGACAGCCGTTCCACGAGGTCACCGAGCAGCCATGGGCCCACCATCGAGGCGACCGTGGCGACCGTGTTCACGAGCAGGAGGAGAAGAAAGGCGCGGCGGTGCCGGCGCAGGAGTTCGGCCACGTAGGCGCGGACGGTCGCGGGGGCGCCGACGGGCAGCGTGTTCGCCGTCGTCGGTGCCGCCGGGTCGTACGCGGGCGGCGCCACGCCGATCATGCGGTCTCCTCGATCTCTTCGCGTTCGATCTCTTCGCGCTCGATCTCTTTGCGTTCGATCTCTGCGAGTCGGTTGTCTTCCAGGTCCTTCAACACACCGCTCAGGGAAGGCTCTCCGTCCTCGAGGGCCTTGCCCAGCGCGGCTTCTTCCTCGGTCTCCCTGGTCACCACGGCCCGGTACCGGGGTTCGGAGCGCAGCAGTTCGCGGTGCACGCCCACCGCTACGGCTTCGCCCTCGTGCACCAGCACGACCCGGTCGGCGCGGTCCAGCAGCAGGGGGGACGAGGTGAACACCACCGTCGTGCGCCCCGACCGCAGTTCGCGCAGCCCCTCGGCGATCCGTGCCTCGGTGTGCGAGTCGACGGCGGAGGTGGGCTCGTCCAGGACGAGGACCTCGGGGTCCGTGTACAGGGAGCGGGCCAGCGCGAGCCGTTGCCGCTGGCCGCCGGAGAGGGACCGGCCGCGTTCGGTGATGCGGGCGTCCATCGGGTCGTCGGCGTCCAGCGAACCCTGCACGAGTGCGTCGAGGACGTCCCCGCACTGGGCGGCGGCCAGCGCCGCACCCGCGTCGACCGCACCCGAGGCGGGCACGTCGAGCAGGTCGCGCAGGGAACCGGACAGCAGCACCGGGTCCTTGTCCTGGACGAGGACCGAGGTGCGCGCGGAGTCCAGCGGCAGCTCGTTCAGCGGGACCCCGCCGAGCAGTACCGAAGGGCTGTCCTCCGGGGGATGCCCGCCCAGCCGCTCCGCCAGCTGTCCGGCCGCGTCCGGGTCGCCGCACACCACTGCGGTGAACCGGGCGGTCGGGGCGAGCAGCCCGGTGGCGGGGTCGTACAGGTCGCCCGAGGGAGCGTCGGCCGCCCGCGAGCCGCCGATGTCGGTGACCCGCTCCAGGGACAGCACCCGGGCGGCGCGTTTGGCCGACGGGCGCGAGAAGGAGTAGGCCATCGCGATCTCCTCGAAGTGCCTGAGGGGATAGGCCAGGACCATGACGGAGCTGTAGACCGTGACCAGTTCGCCGACGGTGATGCGGCCCTCGCGGGCCAGGTGGACGCCGTAGCAGACGACCGTGATCAGCAGCAGGCCGGGCAGCAGCACCTGGATGGCGCTGATCAGCGACCACATGCGGGCGCTGCGCACGGCCGCGTGCCGGACCTCCTGCGAGGCGCTGCGGTAGCGGTCGAGGAACAGTTCCTCGCCGCCGATCCCGCGGAGCACCCGCAGACCGGCCACGGTGTCCGAGGCCAGTTCGGTGGCGCGTCCGGCCTTCTCGCGCTGGACGTCGGCCCGTCGCGTCGCCGGGGGCAGCAGGGGCAGCACGGCGAGTGCGAGAACGGGCAGGCCCACGGCGACCACCAGGCCGAGCGCCGGCTGGTAGACGACCAGGCCGACGCAGACCAGCAGGACCGTGAGGGCAGCGGCGGTGAAGCGGGACACCGCCTCCACGAGCCAGCCGATCTTCTCGACGTCTCCTGTGGAGACGGCCACGACCTCACCGGCCGCGACCCGCCGGGTCAGCGCGGAGCCGAGCTGCGAGGCCTTGCGGGCGAGCAGTTGCTGCACCCGGGCGGCGGCGGTGATCCAGTTGGTGACGGCGGCGCGGTGCAGGAAGGTGTCCCCGATCGCGGTGGCGGCACCGCACAGGGCCATCGCGCCGCCGGTGAGGGCGAGCCGGGTACCGGAACGGTCCACCACGGCCTCGATGGCGAACCCGACGCAGAACGGCTGCGCCGAGACGGCGACGAAGTGCAGCAGCCCCCAGGCCAGGGACTTGAGCTGGCCGCCCAGCTGGTTGCGGCCGAGCCACCACAGGAAGCGGGGTCCCGAGCGTGCGTCCGGCACGCCCGGGTCGGGGTACGGAAGGTCTTGGATCTGCATGACGTCCCAGTGGCTCGAGTCAGGGGTAGGGGGAGAAGGAGACAGGGGGAGAAGGAGACGGGAGGGGGGAGGCGCGGACGGACGAGCGGGAAGGTCCGCGGGGAGCGGCAACAAACCGTGCAAGGTTCGCGTCGCAGCTTGGTCAAAATCAACCGGTTTTCCATGGCGGCGGCCGGATCCGGCAGCTGTCCGACACGGCCCGGATGTCCGGAACCTGCCGCTGATGCCCGGAAAGCGGTGCGAGCATGGGCCGATGCGACATGGCTATGCGCGGCGCGCGGGAGCCGCGCCGGTGATCTGCGGCCTCCTGCTCGCGGCCTTGTCCGCGTGCGGTGGTGCGGCCGTGCAACACGGGAGTGACGGTACGTCGGGAGCGGCCGGCGGGAGGGGCGGGACCTCGCCGAGCGCCGCCCCGACGACCGGCGTCCCGGGGGTCGGTGACCGGCTGCAACGGCGGATCCCCGCTGTTTCCCGCCAGGTTGTGGCGGTGTACGGCGACGGGAAGGACTCTGCGGACGCCACCGTCGTGCTCTACGCCGGAAGGGGACCGTCCTGGGAGCGCGTCCGAAGCTGGCGGGGGCACAACGGCAAGAAGGGCTGGACCGCCGAGCACCACGCCGGCGACAACCGCAGTCCGGTCGGCGTGTTCACGCTCACCGACGCGGGTGGTGTCCTGGCCGATCCCGGTACCAGGCTGCCGTACACGCGGTCCGCCTCTTTCGCGGCGCCGCGCTGGTGGGCGCGGTCGCACTGGCACGACTTCGACTACGTCATCGCCATCGACTACAACCGCGTCAAGGGTGCTCCGCCCGACGACCCGACGCGGCCCGAGGGTGAGGAGAAGGGCGGGGGGATCTGGCTGCACCTGGACCACGGCAGCGGCACGTCGGCCTGCGTCAGCCTGTCCCGGGCGGCGATGGAACAGCTGCTGCGCACCCTCGACCCGGATCGGCATCCCGTGGTGGTCATGGGGGACAGGGCCGCGCTGAAGGGCCAGGCCGCGTCCGGCCTGGCTCTCGCGACGGAGGCGTCATTGCGGGGAACGGTCGACTCCCCGTAGAACACCGGCCATGAGAAGCCGGATCATCATGTCCATGCTCACCGGAGGGATCCTCCTGGCGAGCACCGTCCTGGGGAGCGGCACGGCGCGAGCGGACGCCTCCTCGTCTTCCTCGTCCTCGTCGTCCCCGCCGTCCCCGCCGTCCCCGCCGTCCTCGTCCGCTTCGGAGTCGGCGTCTGCGTCTGCGTCAGCGTCCGCTTCGGGCGAGGTCCCCGCCGAGTTCGGGAGCGACTGGCACGACCCCCTCACCGCCGCCCCGCCCGTGACCAGGCCCCATGCCAAGAGCTGCCAGGTCACCCTCGCCGAGGCGCAGTTCCGCGACTTCACGCCGTACCGGGGCTCGTACACCCCGCCGGACGGCTGCGGCGACCGCTGGAGCAAGGTGGTGCTGCGCCTCGACGGCAAGGTCAAGGGGCGGCAGTTCGACCGGCTCGGCCATCTGCACGTCGGAGGCGTGGAGATCTTCCGTACCTCGACGCCCGAGCCGTCGCCCGACGGGATCGAGTGGTCCGTCGAGAAGGACGTCACCCGTTACTCCGACACGTTCCGCTCCGCCCGGGACGTGGAGATGCTCATAGGCAACGTCGTCGACGACACCTACACGGGCGTGATCGACGTCAAGGTGACGCTCACCTTCTACGTGGGGAAACCGGCCGCGACCGCCCCCGACCGTGTCCTCACCCTGGCCGACGGTCCGGGCGGCACGACCCTCACCACGCCCCGCAACAGCGAGCGTCTCGTCGCCGAGGTGTACGCCACCGGTTCGGGCGGCGGGTGCGAGGAGTACTGGTATCTGACCGTGCCCGCGACCGCGCCGTACTCGTGTCGGTCGGACGACGGGCCCTATCGGGAGGTGCAGGTCGAGGTCGACGGCCGACTGGCCGGAATCGCCGCCCCCTTCCCGACCGTCTGGACCGGCGGTTGGTCCAACCCCTTCCTCTGGTACGTGGTTCCGGGTCCCCGGGCCTTCGACATCAAGCCGATCGAATACGACCTGACCCCCTTCGCCGGGATCCTCAACGACGGCCGTCCGCACCGTGTGGAGGTGTCCGTCGTCGGGGTGTCCGAGGGTCAGAGCGGCTGGAGCACACCCGTCAACGTGCTGGTCTGGCAGGACCCGGGGAAGACCGTCGTAGGCGGCGGGCTCCTGACGCACGAGGCGGGTGAACTCACCGACTCCGCCACCTACACGCCCGGCACGGAGCACCGCGTCGACACCGAGGGCGGGCACCGTCTGACCGTCTCCGGGTACCTCGACACCTCGCACGGACGTGTGCGGACCACCGTGACCCGCGCCCTCGCGAACACCTCCGCGCACCGTTGGACCGACGGTGAGACCGTGGACGGCCTCGACGCCACCTGGACGGACGAGGAGTCGGTCACCGTCGACGGCCGTGGACCGGCCCGTACGACGCGCACCCACCGGACCTACACGATGAACGGCACCACCACCCTCGGCGCCGACGACCGGCTCCGCACCGTGCTGACCCTCGGCGACCGGGCCGACTCGGTGACGACCCGGAACGGTCGACGCACGTCGTGGTCATGGCTCGACGACACATACACGGGTGACGCCACCTTCACCGTCAACGTGCCCCGGGATCAGCGCCATGCCGTCGGCACGACGAGCGAGCGCTACCGGCTGTACGGCTCGGACGGCTGCCACGACCGGCGACTGACCACGAGGCAGGGGGTGCTGACCGAGGATCACGGAGGCTGCTGAGCCGGGAACGCGTGCGACGCGTCACTCGAGGCGGGATTTACACAGAGGAAACGCGCAGGTCTCGTGCGCGATCAACGGCACCTTCACAGTGATCGCTACGGAAGCCGCTTTCCGCATCGCAGAAGTCCTGTCCGTCTCCGTCAGGGCTTCCGCGTGCCGCCATCCCCCCAAGGAGTGCCCGTGCCGCCGTCCGTCCCGTCCCTGCCGCGACGCGTCGCACGCATACTGCGTACCTCACTCTTCGCGCAGGTCGCCTGCGCGCTCGTCCTCGGAATCGTCGTCGGAAAGCTGTGGCCCGACGTGGCCACGGATCTCCAACCGCTCGGCGACGGTTTCACCCGGCTCATCAAGACGATCATCTCGCCCCTGGTGTTCTGTGTGGTCGTCGTCGGCATCGCCAAGGCCGGTGACCTGAAGGCCTTCGGCCGGATCGGGCTCAAGGCCCTGATCTGGTTCGAGGTCGCGAGCACGCTCGCGCTGGTCATCGGACTGCTCGCCGCCAACATCGTCCAGCCAGGCTCGGGGATGAACGTGGACCCCGCCACGCTGGACACCTCGGCGGTCGACGCGAAGACGGGCGGCGGTTCGCTGCCCTCGACGACCGAGTTCGTCGTGAACGCGCTGCCCACCAGCTTCATCGGCGCCTTCGCGGAGAACTCCCTGCTCCAGGTGCTCATCCTGGCCTGTCTGGTGGGCTCCGCGCTGCTGCACCTCGGCCACACCAAGGTGCCGAAGGTCCTGCCGGCCGTCGAGCAGGCGCAGGAGATCATCTTCGCGATCGTCGGCTTCGTCATGCGGCTGGCGCCGATCGCCGTGTTCGGCGCGATGGCCGTCCTGATCGGCAACTACGGCCTGGGCGTCATCGAGACCTACGGCAAGCTGATCGTGCTGTGCTACGTGGCCGCCGCCCTGTTCATCACGCTGCTCGCCGTCGCCCTGCGGCTGGTCACCGGCCTGAGTCTGTGGAAGTTCCTGCGCTACATCCGCGAGGAGATGCTCCTCGCGCTCGGCACCGCCTCCACCGAGTCCGTCATGCCGCGCGTGATGCAGAAGCTGCGCAAGGCCGGCGCGCGCGACGACGCCGTGGGCCTGGTGCTGCCCACCGGCTACTCCTTCAACCTCGACGGTGCCTCGCTCTACCTGTCCATCGGCACCCTGTTCATCGCGCAGGCGGTGGGCGTGGACCTCAGCCTGGGCCAGCAGATCACCGTGATCCTGGTGCTCATGCTCACCAGCAAGGGCATGGCCGGCATCCCCGGCTCGGCCTTCCTCGCCCTGTCCGCGACCGCCTCCTCGCTGGGGGCCATCCCCGCCGGCGCCGTCGCCCTGCTGCTGGGCGTGGACCGCATCATGGACTCGATGCGCGTCGTCACCAACCTCCTCGGCAACTGCGTGGCGGTCTTCGCCGTCTCCCGCTGGGAGGGCGCGCTGGACCTGGAGCGGGCCAGGAAGGTCCTGGACGGCGAGACCGTCGCCATGCCGGACGAGGAGCCGGGCGGCCCCGCGAAGCCGGTGGGGTCGCAGCGCCCGGAAGACTCCGAGCGCTCCGAAGGCTCCGAGCATTCGGAGGGTCCGGCCGGTCCGGCTGGTTCGGCGAGTCCGGAGAGTTCGGAAGCGGCGGGTGGGATACCGGTGGTCGTCTCCGCCGGGTCCGGGTCCGGGTCCGGGTCGGCGCCCGCCAAGGAGACCGCCCCCGAGAGCGGTTGACCGGACGGCGCCGACGCGTCAACGGGCCGTGGCCGCCCCTCCAGCAGTACGGAGGGGCGGCCACGGCCCGTTCTCACGGGCTCAGCAGGTGCGCCCCTGCTCCCGTCCCTGCCCCTGGCCTTGTCCGTGTCCGTCTCCGTGTCCGTGCTTCGGTCCCCGTTCCGGGTTCCCGTCCACCAGTGCGTCCAGCAACTCGCTCAGCACCTGGCGTTCGAGGTCCGTCAGCGGATCGAGGATCTCCTCCGCGGCGGACATCCGTGCCCCGCGCAGCTGCCGCAGGGCCTTGCGGCCGTCCTCCGTGAGCTCGATCCGGATCACCCGCCGGTTGGTGGGATCCGGCACCCGCCGCACCTTGCCGCTCCCCTCCAGCCCGTCGACCAGGGTCGTGATCGCCCGGGGCACCACCTCGAGCCGCTCGGCGAGGTCGGCCATGCGCGGCGGCGAGTCGCAGTGCGCCAGTGTGCGCAACAGCCGGGCCTGGGCCGGGGTGACGCCGAGCCCGCTCCGCTCCAGATGGTGCTTCTGGATGCGGTGCACCCGGCGCGTGAGCCGCAGCAGTTGCTCCGCGAGCAGACTGTCGGAATCGGGGGTGGTCATACGGGAACAATATCAGGACGCCGTTCATTGTGAGTATAGGTAACAATGAGCTATGCTCCGTCAGTCCTCATCGTCTCACCCTCCGTAGGAGCCATGCCCCGCGACCACATCGACTGGACCCCCTCGCCCGGCACCTCGACCGAACAGCCCCGGCAGGTGCGCCGCATCCTCACCCTCTTCAAGCCCTACCGTGCCCGGCTCGCGGTCGTCGGCCTGCTGGTCGCCGCCGCCTCGCTGGTCGCCGTGGCCACCCCGTTCCTGCTGAAGGAGACGCTGGACGTCGCCATCCCCGAGGGGCGCACGGGCCTGCTGAGCCTCCTCGCCCTCGGCATGATCCTCAGCGCCGTCCTGGGCGGTGTCTTCGGCGTCCTTCAGACCCTGATCTCCACGACCGTCGGCCAGCGCGTCATGCACGACCTGCGGACAGCCGTCTACGACCGCCTCCAGCGGATGTCCCTCGCCTTCTTCACGCGCACGCGTACCGGCGAGGTCCAGTCCCGCATCGCCAACGACATCGGCGGCATGCAGGCCACCGTCACCTCCACCGCCACCTCCCTGGTCTCCAACTTCACCAGCGTGGTCGCCACCATCATCGCGATGGTCGCCCTCGACTGGCGGCTGACCGTCGTCTCGCTGCTCCTGCTGCCGGTGTTCGTGTGGATCAGCCGTCGCGTCGGCAACGAACGCAAGAAGATCACCACCCAGCGGCAGAAGCAGATGGCCGCGATGGCCGCCACGGTCACCGAGTCGCTGTCGGTCAGCGGCATCCTGCTCGGCCGCACCATGGGCCGCTCCGACTCCCTCACGCGGTCCTTCGCCGACGAGTCCGAGCAACTGGTCGACCTCGAGGTGCGGTCGAACATGGCCGGGCGCTGGCGCATGGCCGTGATCGGGATCGTCATGTCCGCCATGCCGGCCTTCATCTACTGGACCGCGGGCGTGACCCTTCAGCTCGGCGGCCCCGGTGCCTCGCTCGGTACGATCGTCGCCTTCGTCTCGCTCCAGCAGGGCCTGTTCCGCCCGGCCGTCAGCCTCCTGTCGACCGGTGTGCAGATCCAGACCTCCCTCGCGCTCTTCCAGCGCATCTTCGAGTACCTCGACCTGCCCATCGACATCACCGAGCAGGACGATCCGGTCCGACTCGACCAGATCAAGGGTGAGGTCCGCTTCGAGGACGTCTCCTTCCGGTACGACGACAAGGGCGGCCCCGTCCTCGACGGCATCGACATCGACGTCCCCGCCGGCGGCAGCCTCGCGGTGGTCGGCCCGACCGGCGCCGGCAAGTCCACGCTGGGCTATCTGGTGCCGCGCCTGTATGACGTGACGGGCGGCCGGGTCACCCTCGACGGCGTCGACGTCCGGGACCTCGACTTCGACACCCTCGCGCGCGCGGTCGGCGTCGTCTCGCAGGAGACGTACCTCTTCCACGCCACGGTCGCCGACAACCTGCGCTTCGCCAAGCCGGACGCCACCGACGAGGAGCTGCACGCGGCAGCCCGGGCGGCGCAGATCCACGACCACATCGCCGCCCTGCCCGACGGCTACGACACGGTCGTCGGTGAGCGCGGCCACCGGTTCTCCGGCGGCGAGAAGCAGCGGCTGGCCATCGCCCGCACCATCCTGCGCGACCCGCCGGTGCTGATCCTCGACGAGGCGACCAGCGCCCTCGACACCCGCACGGAACGGGCCGTCCAGGACGCCATCGACGCGCTCTCGGCGAACCGCACCACGCTCACCATCGCCCATCGGCTGTCCACCATTCGGGGTGCCGACCAGATCGTGGTCCTCGACTCCGGCCAGGTGGCCGAACGGGGCACGCACGAGGAGCTGTTGGAGCGGGACGGGCGGTACGCGGCCCTGGTGCGACGGGACGCCCGTCTGGAGTCGACAAGATGAAAGTATGGCAAGTTATGCCGGGTTTGTGACGATGTGAGGGTTACCGTGCCCGCATGCAGATGAACACTCCGCCACGGAGCACGATTCGACTGACGCGCCGGGGCCGTCTCGTCCTCATCGCGACCGGAGCCGTCGTGGCCGGCACCGCCGTGGCGGTGCCGCTGCTGAGCCTGGAGAGTCCGAAGGAGAAGCCGAAGCCGAAGCCGGCGACCCTGGTCATCCCGGAGGGCTGGCGCGCGAGCCAGGTCTACGAGGCCGTCGACAAGGCGCTCGCCCTGCCGGCCGGCACCACCAGGAACGCGCTGCCGAAGGCCGGGCTGAAGCTGCCGAACGACGCCGAGGGCAACCCGGAGGGCTACCTCTTCCCGGCGACGTATCCGCTGGACAAGAAGGCGACGCCGCAGACGCTGCTCTCCTACATGGTCGCCACCGCCAACAAGAAGTTCAGCGCGCCGCCGACGGCGGCCGGCGCCCAGCGCAACGCCATGAACGTCTATCAGACGGTCACCATCGCCAGCCTCGTGCAGGCCGAGGCCGCCACCAAGGCGGACATGGGCAAGGTGGCCCGGGTCGTGTTCAACCGCCTGGAGCGCGGGCTGCCGTTGCAGATGGACTCCACCATCAACTACGCGCTGAACCGCTTCACGCTGAAGACGACGGAGACCGACACCCGTGTCGAGAGCCCCTACAACTCCTACCAGCGCATGGGCCTGCCGCCGACGCCGATCGACAACCCCGGCGAGGAGGCGATGCGCGCGGCCATCAGTCCCACCCCGGGCGACTGGCTGTACTTCGTCACGGTCAAGCCGGGCGACACGCGCTTCACGGCGAGCTACGCGGAGCACCAGCGCAACGTCGCCGAGTTCAACCGGAACCAGCAGAGCCCGGCGAGCCCGCGTCCGCGAGGGCAGAGCCCGAGGAGCCAGTCGGCGGCGGCCCGGTGACCTGGCGGGGCATCAGACGGCGACCGGCTCCTCCGCGAGGAGTCGCCGGATGTCCCGTACGGCGGCGCGGCCGGCCCGGTTGGCACCGATGGTGCTGGCCGACGGCCCGTAGCCGACGAGATGGACGCGGGGATCGGCGAGGGCACGCGTGCCCTCGACCCGGATCCCACCGCCCGGCTCACGCAGCCGCAGCGGCGCGAGATGGTCGATGGCGGCCCGGAAGCCCGTCGCCCACAGGATGACATCGGCGGTGACCCGCCGCCCGTCGTCCCACTCCACGCCGTCCGCAGTGATCCGGTCGAACATGGGCAGCCGGTCCAGCACCCCGTCGGCGAGCCCCTGCCGGATCGCGTCGTTCAGCGGCAGTCCCGTCACGGACACCACGCTCTTCGGCGGCAGCCCCTGCCGCACCCGCTCCTCCACGAGCGCGACGGCGGCGCGGCCCGCGCCCTCGTCGAAGGGCCCCTCGCGAAAGACGGGGGGCCGCCGCGTCACCCACGTGGTCTCCGCCGCGTACGGCGCGATCTCCAGCAGGTGCTGGGTGCCGGACGCGCCACCGCCCACCACGACCACCCGCAGCCCGGCGAACGCCTCGGGGCCCGGATACCGCGCGGTGTGCAGCTGTCGGCCGCGGAAGGTTTCCTGGCCGGGGTAGCGCGGCCAGAACGGCCGGTCCCAGGTGCCGGTGGCGTTGATCAGGGCCCGCGTGGACCACGTACCGTCCGAGGTCTCGACGACCAGCCGCCCGCCGGTGCCCTCACGCACCGCCCGCACGTCGACCGGGCGCCGTACGCGCAGGTCGAAGGCGCGCTCGTAGGAGTCGAAGTACTCGGCGACGACCTCGGACGACGGTCGCGCGGGATCCGCGCCCGTCAGCTCCATGCCGGGCAGCGCGTGCATCCCGTGCACCTTGCCGTACGTCAGCGAGGGCCACCTGAACTGCCAGGCACCGCCGGCGGCGGGGGCGTGGTCGAGCACCACGAAGTCGCGCTCCGGCTCGAAACCGGTACGCCTCAGGTGATAGGCGGCGGCCAGACCCGCCTGGCCGGCGCCTATGACGACCACCTCGACCTCACGCAAGCTGTTCACGCCTGCGCCAACAGAAGGGTCGGTGTGGATCTTCCCGGTTCGGCTGTGAGATCGGACTCGGTACCGGCGTATGAGTCAGGATGGGGGGCATGTCAGATGCGTTCACCACCCGAGTTCTGCACATCTCCTCAGGCTCCCGGGAGAGGGTCGTCGACCTGACCGGGGACTGCGAGGCGTTCCTGCGTGAGGTGGCCGCCGGGCGCGGCGGCCTGCTGAACGTCTTCGTCCCGCACGCCACGGCCGGGATCGCGATCATCGAGACGGGCGCCGGAAGCGACGACGACCTCCTGGCCGCGCTGCACACCATCCTCCCCGCCGACGACCGTTGGCAGCACCGGCACGGCAGCCCCGGCCACGGCCGCGACCACGTCCTCCCGGCCTTCGTCCCGCCGCACGCGACCCTGCCGGTCGTGGACGGACGGCTGGAACTGGGCACATGGCAGTCGGTGTGCCTGGTGGACACCAACAAGGACAACCCCGACCGCCAGGTGCGGTTGAGCTTCCTGGGGTGAGGAAGGTCCGTCGTCCCCGTGGGAGAGGTTCGATTCGCACAGGGCATCGAGGGCGGCGGCCTCCGCTGGGCTAGAGTCTCGCCTCATCCTCGGTCGGACGTTCTGCCCGGGACTGTGCGCTGGGGGTACGGCACGTGGGGCTCGAACGAATGGAACTGCCCGGGTACGAGATCCAGGAGGTCCTGGGTCAGGGTGGGTTCGCCACGGTGTACCGGGCCAGGCAGTTGGCCGTGGGCCGGGAGGTCGCACTGAAGGTGGACGGCAGGACGCTGTCCACACCGCGCGACCGGCAGCGTTTCCTGCGTGAGGTCACCGCGGCCGGGCAACTGTCCGGGCACCCGCACGTGGTGCCGGTGTACGACGCCGGGGTGCTTGCCGACAACCGCCCCTACATGGTCCTGGAGTTGTGCCCCGGCGGCTCGCTCGGCGACCGGCTGCACCGGCAGGGACCCCTGCCGCTCAAGGAAGCACGCGAGATCGGCGTGGGCCTCGCGGACGCGGTGGCGGCCGCTCACGCGGTCGGGGTGCTGCACCGCGACATCAAGCCCGGCAACGTCATGGTCAACCGGTACGGCGGTGTGGCCCTCACCGACTTCGGGCTGGCCGCCATGCCCCGGCCGGGGCGGGAACTGTCCGTGACACGGGAGGCGCTGACCCCCGCGTACGCGCCGCCCGAGGCCTTCCACATGGCGGAACCCACTCCGGCCGGCGATGTGTACTCACTGGCCGCCACGGTCTACGCCCTGCTGCGTGGCTGTCCGCCGCATCACCCGGACGACGGGACCCAGCTCAGCCTCGCCGAACTGATCGTGCGCCACACCTGGCCGTACCCCGCCCTGCCCGGAGTGCCGGCGGCCCTCAACTCGGTTCTCAGGCACGCCGTGGCCTCGGACCCGGCCCGGCGACTGTCCGACGCGGGCGCGTTCCGGGACGCTCTCGCCGCCGTCGATCTCGATGATCCGGACACCCTCGACGCGGGAGGCGCCGGCGGCTTCGGACCGGCATTCGGCACCACCACCGCTCCGTCGTACCGGGATGCGTCGCCCGCTTCGTACACCGGGCCGCGCGATGTGGCTCTTCCGTACGGGGGCGCCCCTCCGCCGCCGTCCCTCCGTGACGCGGGCCGGACGACCGCGGCCGTCGGTCCGGGCGGCGACGGTGACGGTGGGCGGAAGGGGGCGCGGCGCCCCCGGCTGATCGCCGTCCTGGCCGCCGTGGCCGTCTCGGTGAGCGTGTCGGTCACCGTGGTGACGTATCAGAACGACCGGCAGGACCGCGGGGGCGAGGGCTCTCCCTCGACAGCCTCCTCCTCCGCCGCGACGACCGAGGGCAAGGGTGCGTCCGGCTTCGGAGGGGTGGCGACCACGACGGCGAACTGCCCCGCGACGGGCGTCGACGGCGTGGGCGGCCGATGTGTCGCG
Organism: Streptomyces sp. NBC_00016; assembly: GCF_045040885.1. Lineage (NCBI taxonomy): Bacteria > Bacillati > Actinomycetota > Actinomycetes > Kitasatosporales > Streptomycetaceae > Streptomyces > Streptomyces sp. NBC_00016. The sequence goes on from NZ_CP108304.1 coordinate 8,467,196, forward strand.
ACCCCCGAGTGCTGGAGCGGCATCACGGATATCTCGGGCATCATCACCGTCAGTCGCGCGGACTGCCAGACCCGGCATGTGTGGGAGACCTTCGCCATCGCCCCGCTGCCGGAGGACGGCATGACGAACAACGCGCGGGATCTGATCAAGCATCCCGACGTGAAGGCGCTGTGTTCTCAGCAGGTCATGGCCGAGTCCATGGTCGAAGGTGGCCGTGAGGTCGCGGACGAGTGGAACGTCGACATCCTCCCGCCGACGGCGGCGGAATGGGACAAGGGGCTGCGCGTCTTCCGCTGCGTGGCCGCCGCGGTCACGCAGGACGGTGAGAAGACCGGGAGCCAGTTCGCCGTGCGGGGGTGAACGGAGGCGGACGGGCAGCGGAGGTGCCGGGGCGGGCCCCGGCCCCCGGGTCACCGCACCCGTGCGGGACCTCGTGAACCGTGACTAGTGCCCCTGATGCCCGTATCCTCACCGATATCGGATTATTTTGTTGAAATGAGACTAATCGGGCGCAGGTGAGGCGAAGAGTGGTTCGGTTCGGCGGGGAACCGAGGTCGGCGGGACGTGCCGCGGACGGCACGGGGCCCGTCCGCTCCCGTGAGCGGTTTCTGCAGGGTGAGCCGGTGGAGCAGGGCGTGCGCACGTCGATCCTGGACTCGTGGCAGCGCTGCCGGACCCTGGGCCTCTCGCCGGACCAGTCCGATCTTCCCTTCCTGGAGGATTTCGATCCGGACGGCCGGATCGTCCGCGCCGCCGTGCCGGTGCTCGACCGGTTGCAGGCCAGGTTCTCCGGCAGCGAGATCAACATCTCCGTCGCCGACGCGCACGGGACGGTCCTCCTGCGCCGTTTCGGCCAGGCGTCGCTGGCCAGAAAACTCCCGGCGATCCAGAGGGTCCCGGGCTTCGTGTTCGCCGAGCGGGTCGCCGGTACCAACGGCATCGGTCTCGCCCTGGCCGAGCGGCAGCTCATCCGGGTCTACGGGGCCGAGCACTTCGCGGAGCGCTCCCAGGCGAGCGCCTGTGTCGCGCTTCCCGTCCGCGACCCCCTCAGCGGGCGCATCGAGGGGGTCCTGTGCTTCGGCTATCCGCGCGGCGCCGAGAACCCGGCGCTGCGTGCCGTGATACGCAAAGCGGCGCAGGCCATGGAGCGGCGGCTGCTGGGGCAGAGTTCCGGGCGGGAGCGCGCTCTGCTGCGGGCGTACCTGACCACCGGAGCCGAAGCCGCCGGCGGCCTCCACCGCGGTATCGCGGTGGACGAGCTGGCCCCCGAGCTGAGCTCCCGGGACCAGGCGGCCCTCATGGAGAAAGCCGCCGAGCTGATCTCCCGCGCGCAGCGGGCCGCCGTCGACGTGCCCCTGCCCGACGGCCGGCGGATCACGCTCGTGAGCCGACCCATGACGAGTGCCTCCGGGGTGGAGGGCATCGCGGTCGAGGCCGTCCTGCCGTACTCCTCTCCAACAGAGCCCCTGGTCATCCCGCGCCAGGTGGGCGAGGTGGCGGGTTTCCCCGCCGAGCTCGCCGTCGTCTCTGCCGGTCCACCGGCCGCGCGGCTCTCCGCCACCCTGCCGTCCGGACACCTTCCCGACGCGACACCCGGCAGGTTCACCGCAGGCGCCAAGGGCGTCACGGGCCCCAAGGGCGTCACGGCCGCCGGAGCCGCCGGCCCGGACGGCGTGGACGGTGCCACGGGCGATCGCCCCGTACCGCCGTCCTCGGCCAGGCGGCTCGTGCTGGTGGGGGAGCCGTTCGTAGGGGCGTACGCCCTTGCCGCGCGCCGCCGCCTGGAACTGCTCTCCGAGGCCAGCGGCCGCATAGGCGCCACCCTGGACGTGCGCCGTACCGCCGAGGAACTCGCCGAGACGGCGGTCCCGCGGCTGGCCGACTTCGTCACCGTCGACCTGTCCGAGGCCGTACTGCGTGGCGAGGAAGCCATCGACCCCCTCGACGACCTGCGCCGTACCGTGGTCCACGGCATCCGCGACGCCCTTCCCTTCACCCCGGCCGGCAAGCGGACGGACTTCGGTCCGGCCACGTCCCAGCTGCGGTGCCTGGCCGGTGGACAGGCAGTACTGGAACCGGACCTGAAGGCCGCCGCGGGCTGGCTCGCCCAGGACCCCGAGCACGCCGAACGGCTGCCGGCGGACGTGCACTCCCTCATCGTCGTACCCCTCGTCGCCCGCGGTGTCGTCCTGGGCGTCGCCAGCTTCTACCGCGCCCAGGATCCCGCCCCCTTCGGGGACGACGACCGCTCGCTGGCCCAGGAACTCGCCACCCGCGCCGCCCTGTCCATCGACAACGCCCGGCGCTACACCCACGAACGCACCATGGTCCTGGCCCTGCAGCGCAGACTGCTCCCGCACGGTCTGCCCGATCAGGACGCCGTCGAGGTCGCCCATCGCTACCTGCCCGCCGAATCCGACGTCAGCGGGGACTGGTACGACGTCATCCCCCTGTCCGGCACCCGGGTCGGCCTCATCGTCGGCGACGTCGTCGGCCACGGCATGCTGTCCGCCGCCACCATGGGCCGGCTGCGCACCGCCGCACGCAGCTTCGCCGAACTCGACCTCCCCCCGGACGAAGTCCTCACCCACCTCGACAACCTCGTGGGCCGCCTGGACCGGGAGGACCCCGACGGCGAGGGGGTCGGCATCATCGGCGCGACCTGCCTGTACGCCATCTACGACCCGACCTCGCAGCGGTGCGTGCTGGCCCGGGCCGGTCATCCGCCGCCCGCGCTGGTCCGCCCCGACGGCAAGGTGTCGTACCCCGACCTGCCGGCCGGGCCCCCGCTCGGCCTCGGCGGCCTGCCCTTCGACGCGGTCGAGATCGATCTTCCCGAGGGCAGTCAGCTGGTCCTCTACACCGACGGGCTCATCGAGGACCGGCACCGCGACGTCGACGTCGTCCTCGACGAGCTGCGCGGGACCCTCGCCCACGCGGAGCGCACCCCCGAGGAGACCTGCCAGGCGATCCTGGACACCGTGGCGCCCGCCCACCCGTGCGACGACATCGCCCTGCTCGTCGCCCGCACCCACGCCCTGGACCCTGGTCGGATCGCCACCTGGGAGCTGCCCGCCGACCCGGCCTTCGTCGGTGAAGTGCGCGCGTCCGCCCTCGGGCGACTGGCCGACTGGGGACTCGACGAGGCGGCGTTCGCCGCGGAACTGATACTGAGCGAGCTGGTCACCAACGCCATCCGCCACGGCGCCGGGCCCATCAGGGTGCGGCTGCTGCACGACCGCACCCTGATCTGCGAGGTCTCCGACTCCAGCAACACCGCCCCGCACCTGCGCCGGGCGGCCAGCACCGACGAGGGCGGGCGTGGCCTGTTCCTCGTCGCGCAGCTCTCACAGGCCTGGGGTACGCGCTACCTCCCGCAGGGCAAGGTCATCTGGGCCGAATGCGGGCTCGACGCGGCGTGAGCGGGAAGCCCGGCGCTCCGGGCGCGGCCCGCTGACCCGTTGGAGTCACGGCGAGCCGAATTGTCCGAAATGATGAGATTTCCTCGGATAGTATGCCGGTGAACGTCGGGAAGAAATCGCCAGGCCGACCCCCGGAGATGTCCGTGCACGACGCTCCCGACACGTCCGCCGAAGCGGCTGCGCCCGTCGATGCGGAACCCGTGGTCCGGATCCGCGGGCTCGGCAAGCGGTTCGGCGGGACCCTCGCGCTGGCCGGGGTCGACCTCGACGTCCACGCAGGCAGCGTCCTCGCCCTCCTCGGGCCCAACGGCGCCGGAAAGTCCACGCTCATCAAGGTGCTGGCCGGCGTCCACCACGCCGACGCGGGGCGGATCACGGTGGACGGCCATCCGCTCGGGAGCCGGGCGGCCTCCCGCAGCATGTCGTTCATCCACCAGGACCTGGGTCTCGTGGAGTGGATGACGGTCGCCGAGAACATCGCCCTGAGCACCGGATATCCGCGCCGTGCCGGACTGATCTCCTGGCGGCGGACCCGCGAGCGCTGCGTGGACGCCCTGCGTCTCGTCGCCGGACCTCTCGACCCCGATGCACCGGCCGCCCGACTCTCCCCGGCCGAGCGTTCGCTGGTCGCGATCGCCAGGGCACTGGCGGCGCGCGCGAAGCTCATCGTCCTCGACGAACCGACCGCCCGCCTCCCCGCCGCGGACTGTGCCCGGCTGTTCCGGGTCCTGCACACCCTGCGCGACCGGGGGCACGCCGTCCTCTACGTCAGCCACCGCCTGGACGAGGTGTACGAAGTCGCCGACACCTTCGCCGTACTGCGTGACGGCCGCCTCGTCAGCCACGGCTCGCTGGCGGGCCACAGCCCCTCCCGTCTGGTGCACGACATCGTCGGCGAGGACCTGACGGACCACCACCCCGCCAAGGCGCCGGCCGACGGGGCGACCGTCCTGACCCTGGACGGTGTGAGGACCGCAGGCACAGGACCGGTCAGCCTGGAACTGAGGGCCGGGGAAGCCCTGGGCCTGGTCGGCCTCTCGGGCGCCGGCCACCTGGACCTGGGCCGGGCCCTCGCGGGCTCCCGTCCCCTGATCGGCGGGCGGGCCCTTCTCGACCGTCGGCCGTACCGGCCCCGCACGGTGGCCGAGGCCGTCGGAACAGGGGTCGGCCTCGTGCCCGGCGACAGACTGCGGGAGAGCTGCCTCGCCGAGCTGACCGTGCGGGAGAACCTCCTGGCCAATCCCCGCGCGGGAGGCCTGTCGGCGCTGCGCTGGATCAACCCCCGGCGCGAACGCGCCGAGGCCGTCACCCTGATCGAACGGTTCTCGGTACGCCCCCGTGACAGCGAGGCCCCCATCGCCACCCTGTCCGGCGGAAACCAGCAGAAAGTCATGATCGGCCGGTGGTTCCGGGTGGGCCTGCGCCTGCTGATCCTCGAGGAGCCGACCGCGAGCGTGGACGTCGGCGCCAAGGCCGCGCTCCACCGCCTGCTCGACGAAGCGCTGGCCGACGGCCTCGCGGTCCTGCTCATCTCCACCGACTTCGAGGAGGTGGCGGGCGTGTGCCGGCGCACCCTGGTCTTCGTCCGCGGGTCCGTGACGGCCGAGCTGAGCGGTGCGGCCCTCACGGTCGCCGGGCTCACCCGGGCGGCTTCGGCCATGCCCTCTCCAGGGGCCGGGACGAACCCGTGAGCGCCCCGCCCTCCCCCTCCTCGCCCCGGCCACGACCGCGCCGACCGGGGCGACTGCACGGCCCCGGGCACCTCATCGGCGCGTACGGTCTCCTGGCCCTCACCGCCCTGCTCGTCCTGATCTTCTCCCTCGCCTTGCCGCGCACCTTCCCCACGCTGGACACCGTCGACTCGATCCTGTCCAACCAGTCGATCCCGGCCGTCCTCGCGCTCGCCGCCATGGTCCCCATCGTGACCGGAGCGTTCGACCTCTCCATCGGCTACGGCCTCGGCCTGGCGCACGTCACGGTGCTGCAACTCGTCGTCCACGAGCGGTGGCCCTGGCCGCTCGCCTGCCTGGCGGTGATCGTCGCAGGGGCGGTCGTGGGCGTCCTCAACGGTGTCATCGTCGTGTTCGGCCGGATCGACTCCTTCATCGCCACCCTCGGGACCGGCAGCATGATGTACGCCGTGACCGGCTGGATCACCGACGGCGGCCGGATCGTCCCCGGCCCGCAAGGCCTCCCGCCCGCCTTCACGGACCTCTACGACTCCACGTTCCTCGGCCTTCCCGTGCCCGCCTTCTACGTGCTGGCTCTCGCGGTCGTCCTGTGGACGGTGCTGGAGCGACTGCCGCTCGGCCGGTACCTGTACGTCGTCGGCTCGAACCCGCGCGCGGCCGACCTCGTCGGCATCCCGACCCGCAGGTACACCGTCTACGCGTTCACCGCATCGGGACTGATCGTCGGCTTCGCCGGTGTGCTGCTCGCGGCCCAGCAGCAGATCGGCAATCCGAGCGTGGGCCTCGACTACCTGCTGCCCGCCTTCGTCGGCGCTCTCCTCGGCTCCACCGCGATCAAACCCGGCCGCCCCAACGCCATCGGCACCGTGGTCGCCGTCGCCGTCCTCGCCGTTGGTCTCACCGGCATCGGCCAACTGGGCGCCGACTTCTGGACGGTCCCGCTGTTCTACGGCGGCACCCTGCTCCTCGCCGTCGGCCTGGCGGGTTACGCGGCCCGCCGCCGCATGCGCACCGGCGCCTTCGCGGGCCGCGACGCGCCCGCCCTGCCGCCTCGGCCGCCGCCCGCTTCGACGCCCGACGACGGCACAGCGGGCAGCGCTTCCTGACCGCGCCGCGGGCACCACCTCCGTGGCCCCCAGCCGCATCCTCCCGCTCGTCCCCACGTGAGGAGCTCCCGTGTACGGCAGCCGCACAGCGACCCCTGGCGCCTACGAGGCTCGGCTCGCCGCCTGCGCCCTGCTGGCAACGGCGACCCTGCTGGCCGGCTGCGAACGCGGCTCCTCGGGCGGCCCGCAGGAATCCACCGACGGCCCGAGCGGCTGCCCCGCTGTCCAGGCCAGGGCCCGGGCGGCCGTCGCGCGGGCGGAGGAGACCGACATCCCCTGGAACGGGCCGACCAGCGGCCCCACGGCGGTGGCCGGCAAGACCATCGTCTACGTCGCCCAAACCATGACCAATCCCGGAGTCGCCGGCGCGGCCGACGGGGTGAGGCAAGCCGCGCAGGTCATCGGATGGGACGTCCGGGTGATCGACGGCGCGGGCACCCCCACCGGTATCCAGGCGGCCATGAGCGAGGCCGTGGCCCTCAAGCCGTCGGGCATCGTCATCGGCGGGTTCGACCCCGACGCGACGTCGAGACAGGTCGCGCGGGCCGACGCGGCGGGCATCCCGCTCATCGGCTGGCACGCGGTCGCCGCCCCCGGCCCCAGCCGGCGTCCCGAGCTCTTCACCAACGTCACCACCGACGTCGAGGAGGTGGCGGGAATCAGCGCGCGGTGGATCATCTCGACCTCCAACGGCCGCGCGGGGGTCGTGCTCATCACCGATGCCTCGATTCCCTTCGCCAGGAACAAGTCCGACCTGATCAGGAAGGAGCTCGCCACCTGTCCGGGTGTGCGGCTGCTCGCGTACGAGAACATCCCGATCCCGGACGCGAGCAGTCGCACCCCGCGCGAGATCGCCTCCCTGCTCTCCCGATTCCGGAGCAGCTGGACCCACTCCGTCGCCATCAACGACCTGTACTTCGCCGACGCCGCCCCCGCCTTCCGGGCGGCCGGGGAAAAGGGCTCCGGCCCGCCCTTCAACATCGGCGCCGGCGACGGCGACCCCTCCGCCTTCCAGCGCATCAACAGCGGGCAGTACCAGGCCGCCACCGTGCCCGAGCCGCTGTCCCTGCAGGGCTGGCAGATCGTCGACGAGTTCAACCGCGCCTTCTCCGGCCGTCCCGCCAGCGGGTACACGGCCCCCGTCCACATCGCCACGGCCGACAACAGCGCCGGTGACACGACCTGGGACCCGTCGGGGTACCGGGAGGCGTACCGGAGGATCTGGGGCAGGTGACACCCGGCGCAGGGATTCGACCGGCCCGGGTGACGGTGGGTGCGGCGGCCTATGGCTCGGTCGGGACGCAGAGCACCGGGATGCTCGACAGGTGCAGGAGTTTGTGAGGGGTCGAGCCCAGCAGCGCCCCGCGCATCGGGCTCTCGCCCCAGCTGCCCACCACGATGAACCTCGCCCCGTGGCGTGACGCGGCGTCGATCAGCGCCTGCGCCGGTTTCTGGTCGATGACCTCGACGGTCGTGGGTACGCCCGCCGCCTCGGCCTCCGCGACGGCGTGATCGAGGGCGATGCGTCCGGCCTCGCGCACGGCCTCGTGGTGGGCCCGGTACTCCTCGCCCCCCGACCCCGGGGCCGCGGCGCCGTAGACCAGCACGAGGCGCTCACGGAACGCGGCGGCCGTCTGGATCGCGATGCGCAGGGCACGAACCGCGCCGGGAGACTCGTCGTAGCCGAGGACGATCGCCATCTCAGGACTCCTTGCCGGGGACACCGTGGACGAGGTCGGGGTCGGCCACGCCCGCGCGTTCCGACCAGAAGGCGGGTGCTTTCAGCCGCCACAGCACCATGAGCACCACACCCGTGACGGCGATGCCGACGCCGATGACGAGCGGCGGGCCGACCCCGAGCCACGAGGCGCCGGTGTAGGAGTTCGCGGGGTCGGACATGTCGGAGACCGATTCCACGAGGAGCCACGCCAGCAGCCCGGCGCCGACGAGGGGGCCGAGGCCGATGAGCACGAAGTGGCGGACGCTCTCGGTCAGATGGCGGCGGTAGTAGACGGCGCAGGCCACACCGGTGAGGGCGTAGTAGAAGGCGATCAGCAACGACAGCGCGGTGAGCGAGTCGAAGAGCGCGTTGGTGCTGATCTGGTTGAGGACGAGGTACCAGGCGATGGCGATGCCGGCGACCCACCAGGTACTTACGTCGGGGGTGCGGAACCGCGGGTGGATGTGGGCGAAGTGCGCGGGCAGCGCCTGACGGCGTGCCATGGACAGCGCCGTACGGGACGCCGGGATGATCGTCGTCTGTGTCGACGCCAGCGCGGAGGTGGAGACCGCCAGCAGTACGACCCAGTCCCAGCCGTCCATCACCTTGCCGGCGAGCAGGGCGAAGATGAACTCCTCCTCGTCGGCGTTCTCGGCCAGGAAGGTCGTTCCGGCGTAGGCCACGACGGCGAAACCGACCGACACGTAGGTCACCAGCAGGATGACCGTCGACCAGACGCCCGCCTTGCCGGGCGCGGTGGCCGAGTCCTCGACCTCCTCGGTGAGATTGACCGCGGACTCCCAGCCCCAGTAGATGAACACGCCCAGCAGCAGGGCTCCGGTCAGTGTCGCGCCGCCGGCGCCGAAGGGGTTGAGCCATCCGAACGACGGTTCGACGGAATCGAAGGTGCTGGTGCCCGCGTAGACGCGGTAGAGCGCCACGACGACGAAAGCGAGCAGACAGACGACCTGGGCGAGGATGAGCACGTTCTGCACCTTGGCGGACACCTCGGTGCCGATGACGCACACGGCGGTCATCACGAGGATCAGCAACACCGCGAGCAGTTGGCGTACGAAGTCGTTGTCGACCCAGCTGTCGAGGCCGAAGGCGAGCAGCGCGAAGCTCACGGCGACGTCGGCAAGTGACCCGACGACCAGCACCCCGGTCATGGTGATGGCCCAACCGCCCAGCCAGCCGGCCCATGGCCCCATGGCCCGGGTGACCCACGAGAAGGTGGTGCCGCAGTCCTGGTCGACCTTGTTGAGGTAGTAGAACGCCGACGCGATCAGGAGCATCGGCACGAACGAGGCGACCAGCACGCCGGGGGCGTAGATGCCCACGAGCGCCACGATCGGACCGATCACCGCCGCCAGTGAATACGCCGGTGAGGTGGCGTTGAGCCCGATGACGAGCGCGTCGACGAACCCGATCGCATTGGCCTTCAACCCGTCGGGTGGACGTGCGTCGGTGGTGTCGTTGGCCATGTTCCCTCGCTCCGGTTGTGCGTGACGCCCTGCAGCAGCCATACAACAGGGAGCTTTGCGACTTTCGGTGTCATTGAGGGCTTATGGGTCACGGGTGTCACCGACGGAGCAGCGAGGGCATCCGGAGGCGGGCCGGTGCCGCTCCACGGCCTTCCGCGGAGCGGCACCCGTAGGCAGGACCGCGAGGGTCAGCGGCGCGGACGCTCCAGCGTGAGGAGCAGGCCCTCGACCGCACCGGGCCCGATCCGGCCCTTGACGTCGGCGGACGTGATCGCCTTGAGGGCCCAGCCGTCCTCGGCGTGCTTGTTGAGGACCTTCTCCAGCTTGTCGCTGTCCAGCGCGTCGCCGATCAGTGACTCGCGGAAGGTGACGACCTTGTACTCGAGTGCGTAGGAACTGCTCATGACGGGGCCTCCTGGGGGTGGACTGGCTACCGGAAACGGGGACAGCCAATCACCGATCCATGTCGCCGCACGCTTCGGAGGGAGTTCGGCCCGGAACGTGGCGTGTCAGGTCGGCTTGCGCCACGGCGTGTCAGGTCGGCTTGCGCCACACGGAGATGTGCTTCGTGGAGTCCTGGGTGAACGGTGCGCCGCCCCAGTCCGCGACGCGCCGTTCCAGTCCGAGTCCCGCGATCCGTGCCATCAGGTCGAGCTCCGCGGGCCACGCGTACCGGTGCCGGGAGTTGGCGCGGCGGTAGCCGCCGTCGTCGGCGTCGCGGGTGAAGTGGTGCGAGACGAGGATCTGTTCGACCAGGTCGAAGGTGTCGAAGCCGAGATGCCGCTCGGACACGTCGAACGGCACCGCGACCTGCCCGGGCGGCAGGAACCGCAGCGGCGGCACCCCCAGCTCGATGACGAAGCGGCCGCCGGGCGCCAGGTGCCGCGCGGCGTTGCGGAAGCACTCGACCTGCTCGTCCTGCGTGAGCAGGTTCGTGATGGTGTTGTAGACGAGATACACCAGGGCGAACTCGCCGGGCACGACGGTCGTGGCCATGTCCCCGACGGTGACCGGGAGCCTGTCCTCGTCGATCTTGCGCCGCAGGACCGCCGCCATGTGCTCGGACAGTTCGACGCCCACCACGGGCACGCCGCGTTCCCTGAGCGGGACACCCACGCGTCCGGTTCCGATGGCGAATTCCAGTGCCCGGCCGTCGCCGGCGAGTTCGGCGAGGAAGTCGAGGGTCGGTCCGAGGACGGCGGCCGAGGACATCTCGCCCTCCTCGGCGTCGTAGCGGTCGGCGGTCGCACGGGTCCACAGTTCGCTGCTCGTCACAAGCGGCCACTGTGCCGGGTGCGGCGGCGCGCTGTCGACGAGATTTCCTGCCGTCGGCAGCTCAGATCAGCCCGGCCCGGATGGCGTGGGAGACGGCGTGGGCGCGGTTGCGCGTCCGCAGCCGCTTCATCGCGCCGTAGAGGATGTAACGCACCGTGCGTTCGGAGTAGGAGAGTTCGATCGCGATCTCGTCGCACTGCTTTCCCTCGGCGATGAGGCGCAGCACGTCCACCTCGCGAGCGTTCAGTCGCGGCTCGGCCCGGCCCCGGGAGGCGACGACGTGGTGTTCCGCCCGCTCGGGAGCGAGGGGGGAAGGGAGCGGGGTCTCCTCGCTGCCGGCCACCGCGCGCACCGACCGGGCGAAGACGTCGGGGCTGCAGAAGTCCCACCACACCACGGCGCGGACGCCCCGCTTCTGAGCGGCCGACAGGTCGGCCCGCCACTTCTTGCCCACCACCACGAGGAAACGTGCGCCGGGTTTGTCGCACAGACGGCGGAGCAGGTCCAGGGCGGAGGCGTCCGCCACGTCCACGGCCACCACGATGGCGTCGGCCTCACCGATCCTGTCCCGCGGCAGTTCGTGCAGACGCGGGTCCAGTGCGACGAAGCCGGCCAGTCCGGCACGGACCAGGGGGGCGGGCGCGTGGATCGCCACGCGCACGGTCTCGCCGACTGCTTGCCGAGGCATGCGCCCCCCCCATCACACAGATTCTCCACGAGTTCAGGAGGGCGATGCTGCCACCCGGGAGGACCGGACCTCCGCGTCAGGAGCCCGCCGCCCGCCGACCGAGGGAAACCTGGCGCGAGCGGACGGCCCGTTCTCCCTGTACGGACCGGCCTGTTCTCCCTGTACGGACCGGCCCGTTCTCCCTGTACGGACCGGCAAGGTTCGCGGTCGCGCCTTCCACCGGAAGGGGAGAAAGCACCACGATGGCGGGGGGAAACGCGTTTCGGCGTCTCCCACGGCTGCCGGTCGATCGGCGGCGGCATTTCCCCGGGTGCCACCGGGCCCCTGGCGATGCGCCCGCGGAGCACCGCGGACGGCGTCGCCGCAGAGCCGGTGACCAGTTCTGGCAACTTCTAGTAACAAAGGTGGCCGCATGATCGCGTCCATTGTTCCGTCCGTGGTGCTCGGCCTGGTGCTGCTCGGGGCCGCCGCCGCGTGGATCCTGCGCAGACGCGACTCCTTGCCCGGACAGGTCCGTACCGCGAGACCGAGCGTGCACCGCAAGGAACTCGAGACGGTCGCCCTGGGCCTGCGGGCCGTGGCCGAGGGGCGGGCGCACAGCGCAGGCGCGCTGCCCGAGGTGCATGCGGTCATCCACTCGGGTCAGCGGCTGACGTTGCTGCTCGCCGGTGCCGACGCCCCCGCGCCTGCGCCATGGACCGCCGACCTCTCGGGCAAGGAGTGGTGGGTGGAACCGAAGGACCTGACGACTCCGGCGAACGGGGGCGCCGAGGCGGCGCATCCCTACTCCCTGACCGTCACCCTCGGCCGCCATCGAGGCGACAGGGTGCTCGTCGACCTCTCGCTGTTGTCGGGGGCGATAGCCCTGACGGGTGAGGACAACGATGTCCTGTCCCTGGCGCAGGCCCTCATCACCGAACTGATCGGGGGACCGGTCGGGTCGCTCGCCACAGTCGTGCTGGTGGGCTCGGCGGCCACTGCGTCGGTCACCGACGGACTGGGCGCGAGATCGGCCCGGTTGCGTGCCGCGGCCACCCGGGACGAGGCTCTGGCCTGCCGGGACGGCGTGCCGACGGGTTCCGACCGGCGATCGACGGCCCTTCAGACCTCGCCGCCGGACAGCACCGCCCGGGTGACCGCCTGGACACACGCCCGCCGCCTCTTCGTGGTGACCGCCGCCCAGTTCCGCGACGAGAACTGGCGGGACGCCGCGCTGCGCGGCACCGACGCGCTCCTGGTGCTCGGCTACGTCGGCGACGACGCCGACTGGAACTTCCACGTGAACGCCGACGGCTCCCTGGACACCGGCCGGCTCGGCCTGCCCATCGACACCCACGCCGCCCGCCTCGACTGACCCGCCGACCGGAGCGCGGCCGTGCCCGGCGCGCGGTGTCCGCGACGTCGGGCGCCCGGCCGCCAACACCCGGCCGGTGTGCCGAGCCCGGCACACCGCACGTCAGCGCCGGCTCGACGGCGTCCCGGGGCCCGGGGTGGGGAACGAACCCCCGGCCGCGCCGCGCGCGCCGTCCGGCACCAGGTCACGGCGGGCGAGGCTGCCGTCCAGCCAGGCCGCCGCCAGCTCCACCCGGGAGCGGCAGCCCGTGCGCTGGAACAGCCGCGTCAGCCGCCGCTCCACGGTCTTCTCGCTCCACACGAGCCGCGCCGCGATCTGCCGGTTGGTCGCCCCCCGGCTGACCATCGTGGTCAGCTCGATGTCCTTCTCGCTCAACTCGTCCCTGGCCGGACGCACCCGCGGCAGGACGAGGGTCCGGCGCCGCTTCATATGGCCGAGCGACGTACGGGTGGCGCGCCCGATGCCCAGCGCCTGCGCGCCGCGTGTGGCCTCGGCCAGCCAACGTTCGGAGTCGTCGCCGATCTCCGCCAGACCCAGGTGGCAGAGCAGTTCGAGGTACGCGTCGCCCCGTCGGCGCACCGCCCGGATAGCGGCCAGCGCGCTGTCCACGTCGCGGCGCACCACGCCTCGGCCGAGGAGCACCGCCTCGCGCGTCATGGGGGAGCCCACCTCCTCGTCCAGCGCCTCCAGTTCGTCCAGCGCCCGCTCCATGGCCTGCGGCACGGCCTCCAGCAGAGCGAACGACAGGTATCGCACCAGCACCTTCTCGATACCCGAGAGCAGGCCGCTCCGCCGAGCCCGCCGCACCTCGTCGAGCGCCTCCTCCATCGCCTCCTCCACCTGGCCCGACCAGTACCGCACGCCCAGCCTCGCCCAGGCGACGAGCGGGTGGGCCACGGTGCCCGGGACCAGCTCCAGCCACGCCCGTGCGTACCCCAACTCCCCGCGCGCGCAGTGGATGTCGGCCGCGAGCGCCCGGGCGGCCTGCGCGGGCCCGGCCGCGATGCCGCGGGTCCGGCTGCGCGCCTCGATCCGGCGGGCGGACGCCAGCGCCCGGTCCCAGTCCCCTTGCAGATACGCGCGCACCATGGCGTGGTACAGCCCGGCGGTGCTGTTCCCCGCCCCCGGGTAGCGGTCCCCGAGCACGCAGGTCAGGGCGCCAGCCAGGTCCGCGTACGCGGTCGCGTTCCGGAGCCTGTCCAGGGTCCGTACGCCGTCCGCACCGGGCGGCAGGACGTCCGGCAGCCCGGCGCGGCTGCCCGCGGCCCCGGCCAGCAGCCGGAGTTCCGCCGCCGAGGGCAGTGGCCCGGACCCGGGCCGGGGGCCGGCGGTGGCAGGCCCGCGGGGGGCCTCCGTACCCGGACGGGGCGTCACCGGGCCGAGCCCGTAGGGACCGACGAGCGCCCCGAAGCCGGCCACGGCGGGGACGCACTCCACCGCGGCACGGCCCCGGGGACCGGCGTCGACGTCGACGTCGCACGGCGGCAGCCGGTGCTCGTGCAACGCCGCCAGCGCCCACACCCCGGCGACGTGCTCCAGCCCCTCCCGGTCCGGTACTGCGGCGGTGTACCCCGGCCCTTCCCGGTCCTGTTCGGCGGAGGGCGCGGCCAGGCAGGCGAACAGCGGTTCGCCCAGGGCCAGCGCACCGGGGTGATCGGCGTGGCGCAGGCTCAGCTCGGCGGACTCGCGCAGCACGCCGGGGGTGCGGTGGTCGTGCGGCGGCAGGCGGCGGAGCGCCGAGGAGTAGGCGCGCACCGATCGCGACCAGTCGGACCTGGCGTCCGTACGGGCCGCCGCCAGCAGTACGTCCACCGCGAGGGCGTCGTCCAGCTCGGCCCCGGCGGCGGCCACGTGATCGGCCAGCCGGGGACAGCCGCCCCCCGCCGTCTCCGCGCCCAGCCGATCGGTCAGCGATCGGGTGATCAGGGCGTGCAGCGAGGACACGGCATGGCGCGTGGGCAGCGCGCGCAGCGCCGCCGCGAGGGCCGGAACGGCGAACGCGATGCGGCGGTCCTCGTCCACGGTGAGAATCCCGTCCGCGACCAGCGGGGTCAGCGTGCGGTCGACGAGGCCGGCCCGGCGTGGGCCGCCCGGCTTCAGCCGGTGCAGATCGTCGAGCCGTATCTCGGCGTGCTCCAGGTTGCGGGCCACCGCGGCCGCCGCCTCCAGGGCCGCCGCGTCCAGGGCCGCGGCGCCTGGGGGACCGGCCGGCCGGCAGAGCCGGCTCAGTCGCGCCACGTCCGTGGTGAGGCGCAGCGCCTGTTCCGGCTCGGTCAGGCACACATGACCGTCGAGCTCCAGGAAGTCGCCGCGCTCCGCCATCGAGTCGAGCACCGACAGCACGGCCTCGGGGGTGCCCGCCATCGGACCCAACGCCCGCAGCACCGCCGTCACCAGGGCCGGTTCGACCGGGCGGCCGAGGCGCCGCACCACGAGGGCCTCCACGTCGGCGGGGCGCAGCGGCGGCAGTTCGAGCAGCCGGTCGGCCGCCACGGTGAGCTGCCGGACACCCTCGTCTCCCGGGTGTGCGGGCCGGCCGGCCAGCACCATCGGCACGCCGACCGGGCGGAACACCCGCAGCAGCAGGCCGAGGGCGGACGCCGTCGGTGACGGCATCCGCTCGACGTCGTCGATCAGCAGCGCGAAGGGGAGGTGACGGGCCGCGTCCCCGATCACCTCGCCGAGCGTGGACAACAGGGTCAACTCGCCGCCGCGGCCGCTGTTGCGCAGCCGGGTCCGGCGGACGGCACCGGTGCGGGCCGGGCTCCAGCGGTCGTGGACCGTGGTCAGTACCTGGTGGACGCCATCGGCGAGGGCGGCCGCGCCCGGCGCGGCCGCCCCGTCGTGACAGCGCAGCCGCAGGACCCGGGCGCCTTGCCCGACCACCGTCCGGCGGGCCTGTTCCAGCACGGCGGTCTTGCCTGTTCCGGCTCCGCCGACGAGCAGCAGGGTGCGCGCCGAGGCACCGGTGGACACCAGGGTGTCGGTGACCTCCCGGATCTCGCTGTCCCTGCCGACGACAGGCCCGCACTTCGGCACGCCCACTCCTCCCGGTCCGGTACTGCGCGTATGAACGGCCGACCGGAGCAGGAACGTTCGCGGCACGGTGCTTTCGGAGCCCCCTGCCCGACAGGACATGATCATACGGAAATGGCCATAATGGTTCGCAGTGTTGACGGCCCGGCCGCGGGGCCGCCGGAGACGCGTCACGCGGCCGGGTCCGGTGCCACCCGCCTCGCACATGTCGTCGAAGAGAACGCGGTGGACCATGACTGCTCCGTCCGAAAGCCCCTGGCTGGTCCACGGGGGCACGGCCGCGAGCCTCGACCGCACGGCCGGCTGCCCGGTCGGCCGCGAGCGGGAGTCGGACGAGGTCCGAGGCCGCCTCGGGGATCCGGCCGGACCGCGCCTGGTGCTCGTCCGGGGTGAACGGGGAGCCGGGCGCAGCGCGTTCCTGCACGCACTCGGCGAACGGCTGCGCGCCGAAGGGACGCCCGTGCTCGCGGTGGGCTGCGTGCCGGGCGACGACGCACGGCCGCTGCTGCTCGCGCTACGGCTGGTCATGGCGCTGGAGGAACACCTCTCGGGCACGGCACACCAGCGCGCGGCGAAGCCGGTGACCGAGGCGCTGCACGCGGCCGAGCGGCGCGACGGGACCGCGATGGCCGCACTGCTGCGCGCCGCTCTGGCGCGGTCCGCGCCCGTGGTCGTGGAGTTGGACGACCTCCACCTGGCCGATGCGGATTCGCTGGCCGTGCTCCGCGGGACCGACTTCGCGCGCGTGCCGTCCCCGGTCCGGCTGCTGGCCTCCGCGGTGGGACGCGGTGAGCGGAGCGCCCGATGCCGCAACGGGCACGAGGCGGCACCCGATGCCCGCGGCGCCGCGGACGGCAAGGGCCGGACGCCACCGCGCCCTGGTGCTGCCGGCGCCCTGGAACAGCAGGCAGACGTGCCGTGGGCGCACACGATCGTGCTGTCCCGTCTCGGGCCGGACGAGACGGCGGCGGCGGTGGCACGGCGGTTGCGGGCGACACCCGACAGCGGTCTGTCCCGGCGGATACGGGAGTTGACGCACGGGGTCCCCGGCGCGATCGACGCCCTGCTCACCGGATGGACGCGGGAAGGGGCGATCCGGGTGGCCGACGGTCACGCCTTCATCGGGGTGCGGACACCGACGCCGGTGCTGCCGGACGGTGACCGGTTCGTCGGAGCGCTCGACGCGCTGAGTGAGCCGTGCCGCGTGGTGGCCGGGGCACTGAGCATCCTGTGGCCGCTCGGCGGGCGGGCCGCGCAGCTGATCCCCGCGGCGACCGGACTGTCCGCCGAGACGGTCGGCGACGCGATCCGCGAACTGATCGACGCGGAGATCGTCGACGTCAGGCCCGGGTTCGACGGCGCCGGGACAGGCGGATGGACGTTCGCCGTCGCGCTGACGGCGCACGCCGTCCGCGAGCGGCTGGGGCCGCTGGAACGCAGTCGGCTGTCCGCCACGGCGGTGGAGGCGGTGTGGGCGGACCGCGACGCGGCGGGCATCGCGTACCAGGCGGAGCCACCGGTGGTGGCGCTGTCCGACGAGGCGGACGCGGTGGCCTACCTGGCGGACCGGGTCGCGGAAGCCGGGCACCTCGTCGACCGCGACCGTGCGGTACAGGAGTTGACGGCCGCCGCGAAGCGGCTGCACCCCGACTCCGAGGGCAGGGGAGTGCTCCGGTGGTGCCGGGCGGTCGGCAACCTCGTCGAGCGGCCCGAGGACCGCGTCCCGGCCCTTCAGCGCTACGCCAAGGCCGCCTATCAGGCGGGGGACTACCGGACCGCGCGGACCATCGCCGAGTCGATCCTGCGCGACCGGGCGGACGTGCTGGGCGCTCATGCGCTGCAGGACACCGCGAACCTCTTCACGGCGGCGACCGCCAACGACGCGGACTGGCGGGCGCTGTCCCGGCTGGCCACGGCGGAGTGGTGGGACGAACTGCGGCTGCCGGGCCTGGTCGCGGTGACCGGCCGGGCGCTGGCCCTGTGCGGGCTGGCGAGGTGGCAGGAGGCGCTGCACCTGCTGGCCCGGACGGAGGAGGTGTGGGCCACCGATGTCCGGGGCCGGGTGAAGCCCGAGTACTTCCGGGCCGTGGCGGAGATGGTGCTGGGCCGGCCGGAGCGGTTCAGACGCGCGCTGGCCCTCTCCGAGGCCCCGAACCTCGGTGCCGAGCACGTGTACGCGTTGGCCACCACGATGTTCGACGAGCTGCTCAGCGGCCGGGACCTCGACGCGGCGGAAGACCTGTTGGCCGCACAGGGGCTGACCCCCGACCGGCTGCAGCCGCACAGCGTGTTCCTCCGGCGCCACCTCCAGGGGCGCTGGGACGAGGCGTTGGAGCCGGCCCGCTGGATGCTGGCGAACAACCGGATCCACACGCCCGCGGCGGACGGCTGTCTGATTCCCGCCCGCACCGCGGAAATTCTCCTGGCCCGGGGCCGCATCACCAGCGCCCGCCGCCTCCTCGACAGCGTGCGCGACCGGGGCGAGGGCCGTCCGGAGTACTCGCTGGACGCTGTCGAGGCCGAGGTGCAGCGGGCCCTCGGTGATCCGAACGGGGCCGAGAAGACGCTGCGGCGCGGCCTGGACGCGGCGGACGCCCACGGACATGTCGCCGGCGTCGACGAACTGTGGGCCGCCCTCGCCGAGGTGCACGCGGAAACGGGACACACCGGCGAGGCGCTGACCTGTCTGGAACGCCTGGAGCGGATCTCCGACCGGACGGGCGGCGGACGGACGAGGCTGAGGTTTCTGCTCGCGTCGGCCCGCGTGCTGCGGCAGGACTCTCCCGGCACCGCCCGGGACGGCCTGCGGGAGGCGGTGGAGCTGGCACGCTCGCGCAGCCAGCCGTT
Source organism: Streptomyces sp. NBC_00016 (assembly GCF_045040885.1). Classification (NCBI taxonomy): domain Bacteria; kingdom Bacillati; phylum Actinomycetota; class Actinomycetes; order Kitasatosporales; family Streptomycetaceae; genus Streptomyces; species Streptomyces sp. NBC_00016. Next base: position 8,485,819 of record NZ_CP108304.1, read on the forward strand.
CGAGACGGCGCTCACACTCGTCGCCGCGGCCGATGCCGGCGCGGGGCCGCCCACGCTGCTGCACGAGGCGTACGAACTGTTCGGGATGACCGGCTCCGCGCTGGCGCGCTTCCGTACCAGGGCCGCCATGCGGGAGGCCGGGATCACCGTCCCGGGACGCGCCCGGGCCACCGCCGAGAACGAGCGGCTGCTCGCGACCCTGATCGCCGAAGGGCTCACCAACCGCCAGATCGCCACCGTGCTGCGGCTCAGTGAGGACGCGGTGGCCAACCGGCTGTCCCGGCTGTTCGCACGCACCGGACTGCGGTCCCGCACCGAGGTGGTCACGGCCGTGCTCACCGGCCGGCCGGACCGCCGGCTCGCGCCCGGGCCATGGTCGAGTTCGTCTGCGGCGCACCTTGTGTAATCTGAAAATTAACCTTTCGCGTGTATTTGACTTCGTACAGGCTTGCGCGCCCGATCCGGTGTCGCGTGGGCGAAAGGTAGTGCGGTTGTATGTACCGTGCTAGGCTTCAAGCCAGTTGCAGTTGTGGTTCCCGAAACTTCAAGTGCCTCGGCGACTGTCTGTCGCCGGGCATTTTTGTATCTCCGGTGCTTATCCGGACGGGGTTCATTGTGGCAACGCATGGGTCCACACGGTGTGGACCTCTGGGCACTGCCCCGAAGGAGATGTGACATGGCTACTGGCACCGTCAAGTGGTTCAACTCGGAAAAGGGATTCGGTTTCATCGAGCAGGACGGCGGCGGCCCCGACGTTTTCGCTCACTACTCGAACATCGCCACCCAGGGCTTCCGTGAGCTTCAGGAAGGCCAGAAGGTGAACTTCGACGTCACGCAGGGCCAGAAGGGCCCGCAGGCGGAGAACATCACGCCTGCCTGACGCGAAAGCGTATGAGGCAGCTGGGGCCCGCACCACGTGGTGCGGGCCCCAGCTTGCTGCTTTTCGGGGATTCCGAAGATTCTCATGGAATTCTTTCAGTCTCATTTTCGGCTCGTGCTTGCAATTCATCCGGCTCATTGCCACTCCTGCCGGGAATTCCTCGATGCGTGCCCCTCGAGGAAGGTTCTCCGTTGAACCGTTCAGCTCGCACGAATGACCGTTCCGAGTTCGCGCTCCCGGTCACCGTCACCCCCGCACTCCCCGCCGCCGCGACCTTCGGTGAACTGGACATGCCCGCCGAGTTGCTGGAGCTGCTCGCCGGGCACGGCCTGACCGAGCCGTTCCCGATCCAGGCCGCCACGCTGCCGAACTCGCTCGCGGGCCGCGATGTCCTGGGCCGCGGCCGCACCGGCTCGGGCAAGACGCTCGCCTTCGGCCTGGCGCTCCTGGTGCGCACGGCCGGCCGACGTGCCGAGCCGCGCAAGCCGCTGGCCCTGGTCCTCGTCCCCACCCGCGAGCTGGCCCAACAGGTGAGCGACGCGCTCACCCCGTACGCCCGGCTGCTGAAGCTGCGGCTGGCCACCGTGGTCGGCGGCATGTCGATCGGCAGGCAGTCCGGCGCGCTGCGGGCCGGGGCAGAGGTGGTCGTCGCGACGCCGGGCCGTCTCACGGATCTCGTCGAGCGCAAGGACTGCCGCCTGGACCGGGTGGACATCACCGTCCTCGACGAGGCCGACCAGATGGCCGACATGGGCTTCATGCCGCAGGTCACCGAGCTGCTCGACCAGGTTCGCCCCGACGGCCAGCGCATGCTGTTCTCGGCCACGCTCGACAGCAACATCGACCTCCTGGTCCGTCGCTACCTCCACGACCCGGTGGTCCACTCGGTCGACCCGTCGGCGGGCGCGGTCACCACGATGGAGCACCACGTCCTCCAGGTGCACGGCGCCGACAAGTACGCCACCGCCACCGAGATCGCCGCCCGCGAGGGGCGCGTGCTCATGTTCCTGGACACCAAGCACGCCGTCGACCAGTTCACCCGGCACCTGCTGGGCAGTGGCGTCAGGGCCGCCGCACTGCACGGCGGCAAGTCGCAGCCCCAGCGCAACCACACGCTGGCCCAGTTCAAGGACGGCCGCGTCACGGTGCTGGTGGCGACCAACGTGGCGGCCCGCGGCATCCACATCGACAACCTCGACCTGGTCGTCAACGTCGACCCGCCCGCCGACCACAAGGACTACCTGCACCGCGGCGGCCGTACGGCACGCGCCGGGGAGTCCGGCAGTGTCGTCACGCTGGTCACGCACAGCCAGCGCCGGGACATGGCCCGACTGCTGTCCGACGCGGGCATCAGGGCGCAGATCACACCGATCCGCTCCGGCGAGGCCGAGCTGAGCCGCATCACCGGCGCCCAGGCTCCCTCCGGCGTGCCCATCGGCGGCAACGGGCCGGCCGCCGGGGAGCGTCCGGCGCGCGGCGGCGCCCCCTTCCGCGGTATGGGCACCCGCCCGGGGCGGCCCGGCCGCGGTGGCGAGTCCCGCAAGGCCGCCGATGCCCGCCAGGCCGCCGAGGCCCGAGCGGCCGCCCGGGTGCGCCGGGGCGCCTAGTCCGCGCCGGGCCGCCGCCCCCTCGGGCCCGCCCGGCCCCTGCCACCCGGCGGGGCGAGACGGTACCGGGACGGGGTTCTGCCCGTGTGGCGTGCCGGTGGCGCGGCACTAATGTCGTCGGCATGAGCGAAGACTCCCAGCGCCTCGTCACCATCGAGCGGACCGGCGCCGGCCGGTTCACCGCGACGAACGTCCGCGGTGGCACGATCGGCTTCGGTACCCGCTCCGATTCCGACGGCGGCACCGACTTCACCCCGGTCGAACTCCTGCTCGCGGCCATCGGCGGCTGCACCGCCGCCGATGTCGACGCGGCCACCGGGAGGCACGTCGAGCCCACCGGGTTCACCGTCACCGTGACCGGCGAAAAGGTCGGCGACGAGTTCGGCAACCGGATGACCGACCTCGCGGTCACCTTCACCGTCGGCTTCCCCGAAGGCGCCTCCGGCGACCGGGCCCGCGCGATCCTGCCCCGGGCGGTCGCGATCTCCCACGACCGGCAGTGCACCGTCAGCCGCACCATCGAGATCGGCACTCCCGTCACCGTGACCGTGACGGACGCCTGACCCGCGCCGCGACACCGCCGACTCGTTCTCTGCGGGCCGGTGACAAGCGTGCCGTCGCGTGCTGCGTTGTTGTGAGCACTTCCGGAGCACCCGCGCTCCACGGCCCTACCGTCCGGCTATGAAGACGAGTCGTAGCAGAGGAAGGACGTGGCGCGGCGCGGTACTTGCGGTGCTGCTGACCACGGGGGCGCTCACCGCGGCCGCCCCGGACGCCCGGGGAGACGGCGCACGGACCGAGACGCCCGTGCCGTCGACCCACCCGGCCGACGGCGTGACCGAGTCGTCGGTACGGGTGAAGGTGCCGTTGCCGAGGTCCTTCGGGGACCGGCCGGCGGCCTGCGACCAGCTGTCGTATCTGCGCTACCGCTCCGCCGAAGGACCGGCGGCGTCGGCCGACGCCGACCGGATCCTGGTGGCCCAGCCGGGCATCCTGGAGGGTGCCGGAGCCTTCGACAGCGTCGCCCGGAGCACCGTCGCGAAGGCCGCCGCGCAGGGGCGGCACATCGAGTTCTGGGCCCTGGACCGGCGCTCCAACTGCCTGGAGGACCGCACCGGCATCGCCTCCGGCGACCAGCACACCGCCGTCGACTACTACTACCGGGCCAAGCCGGTCGACGGCCGGGTCTTCGGCGGCTTCGTCGACGACAACCGGCTCGGGTGGATGGCGAAGCTCGGCCTCGAACAGACCGTACGGGACGAATACGACCTGCTGGTCCACGAACTGCCCGACCAGGGCCTGCGCCGGAGCAAGGTGCTGTGCGGCGGACACTCGCTGGGCGGGGTCGTCACCGGGTACTTCGCGGCGGCCGACTTCGACGGCGATCCCACCACCCTGGCGGACGCGGGACAGAACCAGTGCGCCGGCTACTTCGCGCTCGACACGACGATCTCCACCTCGCTGGCCGACCTGAGCGGCAGCCTGCCCGACGACACCGACCTGCCGGACGTCGGGCTCGGCTACGCGGCGGTGCAGGCGGGACTCGACACCGGGCTGCTGCCGCGCTCGCTGTCCGCGCCGGTGCTGCTCAACCCGGAGACCATGACGCTGCTCGCCATCGCCGGCCTGGGCGCGGTGCGCGACCCGGACGGTGAGGCGGACCTGCCGGCCTACCTGCCGTCCGGCGTCAACATCGAGGCCACCAACCGCTTCCTGTTCTCGAAGGACGCCGCCGCCTTCCTCACCGGCTCCCCCGGGGTGAAGGACTTCCGGCTCACCAACGCCACGGTGCTCGGCGCCCTGATGGACGACAACTCCGTACCGCTGGCGTTCCTCCAGAGCAGCGTGGGCTTCTTCGACGGCGGGCCGGTCACGGACAAGAGCTTCCCCGTGGCCAACGGCGGCACGCAGCCGTCGCAGTTGTTCGGCGTCGGGTACAAGGCCATCCCCGCGCAGCCGCACGGGCCGCTGTACACCTGGCGCGACTACGACCGGGTCGGCGACGCCGACGACCCCGGGTACCGGTCGGCCGACGGTACGCCGTTCACCGACGCGGGCAAGGAGGTCACCGACCTCCAGGAGCTGGCCCGCAGCCTGGCGGAGCAGCCGCTCGACTTCACCGAGCAGTACTTCCCGACCAAACTGGTGACCGACATCCAGCTGGCCACATCACCTCAGGTGAAGCAGCTCGTCGTTCATCCGACCGGGCTGACGGCCCGTCCGACGCTCACGGTGCTCGCGGGCGACGGACTGCTCGCGGGCCGCATCCCGGCCGACCTGCACCCGGTCGTCGCCCCCGGCTACCAGCACCTCGACGTGCTGACCGCGGCGCCGGTGCAGAACAACGGGCTGCCCGAACCCGTGTCCGGCGCTCTCGCGGCGTTCGCCCGCACTCCCCGCTAGCCGTCGCGTCACCCGTCCGAAGGGCCCGGGAGGATCTCCTCCCGGGCCCTGCCGTGCGCCGGTGTGCCGGTACGGTCAGACCTTGCCGGCGGCGAACGTGGCCGCCGCGGTGGCGTCGGCGGTGTAGCCGAGATGCGCCAGTACGTCGTCGCCGCCGTTCTCGCAGACGGGGTCACCGGTGGCGCAGAAGTCGATGGTGCGGCTCTGGTAGGTGCCGGTGACGCTCTTGCCGAGGGCCCGGATCGGGTTGCCGAACAGCAGGACCGCGGCGACCTTCGGCTCGACCGCCGCCGGGAGGGTCGCGACGATGGGGCTGCCGACCACCGCCCCCGCGCTGCTGATGCCGATGGAATTGTCGACGACATTCGCGCCCTGTGAATACCCGACGAGAATATAACGCTGATTCGGGCAGGCCGTCGCCTGCGCCTTGACGTGGTTCACCAGATCCGCGTTTCCCTGCGCTGCCGATGTCAGGGAAAGGTCCGCGGGATAGTTCACCGCATAGCTGGACAGGGTTTTGCCCGTCAGTTTCCTCTGGAGTGCGGAGAGCACCGGATCGCCGACGATCAGACCGAGCGTGCCCGGCTCGAAGGTGCCGCGAGCGGCCACGACGTCGATGTCCGAGCAGGTGGCGGCGGATGCGGTGGGTGCCGTGAGAGTGGCGATTCCAGCCCCGCCGACGAGTGAGAGCGCGGCGAGACACAAGCGGATACGCATGGGGATCCTTTGCGGGTGGGGCGCGTGCAGCGCCTGGTGAAAAGGACAGTCCCGAAGGTATTCGCGTTTCCTTGCCGGGTGTTATGGACGGGAATTCATAAATTCCGCTTGTTTTTGTTCCGCGGTGAGTGGACCGGGTCCATGCGGTGCGGCGCGGTGCCGGTGTCCGTCAGGAGTGCTGCGCGGAGCGCAGGGCGAGGATCAGATCCAGGCGGGCGCCGGGGTCGTGCAGGGCGTCGCCGAAGAGCTTCTCCAGCTGGCGCAGGCGGTAGCGGACCGTCTGCGGATGGATGTGGAGCCGGGCGGCGACATCGGGCACGTTGCTGCCGCTGAGCAGCCAGGCCAGCAGGGTCTCGGCCAGCCGGGCCCGCTGGCCCTCGGAAGCGGCGTCGAGGGGCGCGAGGGCCCGCGTCCGCAGATGGGCGAGCAGCGGCTCGTCACTGTGCAGCAGCAGGGTCGACAGGTGGTCCGCGCACCGCACCACGCCCTGCCGGGGCAGGATCCCGCGGCCCATCAGCCCCAGGGCCCGCGTGGCCCAGCGCAGCGACTGCGCGGCCTCGGTGACGGGGACCGTCGGGCCGATCGCCGCCGGACGGCCCTGGAGACCCAGCAGGAACGACCGGCCGCCGAACCGCCCGGAGCCCTCCGGGTCCGGCACCAGCACGCGCGGCGGCCGTGACCCCATGTCCGTCAGCGCCCCGGGCATCGCCGGTGGCCCGTCCGCCGCCTGCGGGTCCGCGGTGGCCGCCAGCGTGACGACGGCGACCTGCGAAGGCACCCGCCAGCGTGCGCCGTGCGCCAGGTCCTGCAACGCCTCCGGGGACACCGGCCCGTCGCCCAGCAGCAGGTCGAGCAGACGCCGGCGGCGCCGCTCCAGCTCGTCCGTGCTGTGCGACCGTGCCTCCGCGTAGCCCGCGGCGGCCGCCTCCGCGACCTCGTGCACGGTCCGGAACGCCAGCTCGCCGAGGGTGGCCACGACCGTGGAGTCCAGCCCGAGTTCCTCCGCCGTACGGCCCAGCAGCCGCCAGGCGTGCAGCCCGCCCACCCGTAACGCGGACTGCAACGCGTCCAGACTGCGGCCCTCGAGGGCCTCGCCGCGCCCGAGTTCGTAGTACGTCGCGGCGATGGCGGCTCCCTGGCCGCGCGGGTCGGCGATGTGGTCGACGAACAGCGTGAGCGCCTGCACCACTCCGGCCCGGAGATTGCGGCCGTAGATCCCGTCGGCAGGCCGCGCGTACTCGGGGACCTGCCGGCGGACCTCCTCCTGCACCTCGGCGGCGACGTCCTCCAGCCGGGCACGCAGCAACTCGGCCAGGTCGGGCGGAACCGAAACGGTCCCGGGGTCGGTGGGCACGCCGCGCGGGGTGGGGACAGCCACGACGGACACTCCTTTCGCCCGGAGGCGGCTCGCCCACGCACCGTTGCCCGTGGGACGAGGGGGACGTCCTGTGTTGGACGGACGTCCCCTGCGCTCCGTTCCGTGCCCCGGCTGCACCGACATCACTCCGGCACCCCCAGCGCACCGGCGAGCATCGGCCACGAGGCGGTGAACTCCCGCTTCCAGTACGTCCAGCTGTGTCCTCCTCCCGCGTAGTAGTGGGTGGTGGCCGCAATGCCGAGGAGCCTGAGGAAATCGGTGAAGGCGTGTGCGGAGGGCCACAGGGTGCTCTCCAGCGCCTCGGGCAGCCAGTCGCCGATGCCGCCGACCACCCCGCTGCCGCTGGAGACGTACAGGGGAGTGCCGCGCAGCCCGGCGGCCCGGGCGCGCGGATTGAAGTCGCGCCAGGTCAGGGCGTTGAGGAGCGGACTGCCCCAGAGTGAGTGCGGGGCCAGGTTCTCGCGGGCCACGATGGCGTCCAGGAGGGCGGGCACGCCGGGGGCGGTGGTGTCGAGGATGCCGCTGTAGGAGGCCGCGGCGGTGAACGTGCCCGGGTGGCGGGCCGCGTGCGCCATCGCGCCGTAGCCACCGGTGGATACCCCGGCGACGGCCCGCACGCCGGACGCCCGGTAGTCGCGGGCCAGCAGCGCCGGGACCTCCTGGAGCTGGAAGGTCTCGTAGTCGGGTCCGCCGCGCCACGCGGTGGGGATGCCCGTGGGGCCCGCGTCCGGCATGACCACGATCAGGTCGCGGCCCTCGGTGAAGGCCTCGATGTCGGTCTCCCGGGTCCAGGACGTGTAGTCGTCGTGGGCGCCGTGCAGGAGATACAGGACGGGATAGCTCCGGGTGGGCCGGGCGTCGAAGTCCGACGGCAGGATCAGCCGGACCGGCGCGCTGCGGCCCAGCGCGGGGGAGGACACGGACACGTCGAAGGTGCGCGGCCCCAGCCGGGTCGCGGCCCGGGCGCGTCCCTCGGCGGCGGTCGCGCCGAACAGGGCGGCCAGGCCGCTGGCCGCCGCGGCCCTGGTGACGGCGCGGCGGGACGGTCGGGCGGTGTGCTGCGGCATGGCGGCTCCTCAGTCCGGTTCAGCGGGTCCGCTCGGCGTGGCGAGCAGCCGCCCCAGATGGGCGGCGATCTCGTCGACGTGCGGAGGGTCGAGCAGCGAGAGGTGGTGCCCCGGGACCGGTACGACCGTCAGACGCGGGCACACCTCGTCCCAGCCGAGGGTCTCGTCGTCCCGTTCGTACGCCGGGTCGCGCACGGTGTGCGGGGCCGGCTCGGTGGCCCGGTACAGGACCACGCGGCCGTCGTGGCGGCCCGGCCGATGGGCCTCGCCGACCCTCAGGTCCAGGTAGGAGGCACGTTGGTGCTCCAGCGCGGCGTCCGGTACCCCGACGGCGCCGCGCAGGGTCCGCAGCACGAGGTCGATGCGCTCGCGGTCGTCGTCCATCGCCGCGAGTTCGTCGTACGGCAGCCGCAGCGACACGCCGTAGGCGTCGGCGACGTGCCGGGCGAAGCCCGTGAAGTGCGCGCGGAGCCGGTCGGCCTGCGTACGGTCGGGTCGCAGAAGGGGCCGCACCGAGTCGATGAGCACGACCAGCGGCACGGCCCGTCCGGCGGCGGTGAGCTGCCGGGCCGTCTCCTGGGCGAGGAAGCCGCCGAAGGACCAACCGCCCAGCAGCAGAGGCCCGTCGGGATGGGCCGCGGTGATCGCCTCGGCGTAGCGGCGTGCCTTCTCCGGCACGGTACGGGCGTCCTCCAGCCGGTCCAGCCCGTGCACCGGACGGTCGTCCCCGAGCCGTTCGGCGAGTGCGCGGTAGACGTCGGCGCGGCCGCCGGCGGCGTGGAACAGGAACAGCGGCGGCCGGGAACCGGCGGTGCGCAGGGGCCGCAGCGGAGCGGGCACCTCCGTCTCGTCCCCGGCCGCTTCCGGCGCGGGAAGGGCCTGCCGGATGCGGTCGGCCACCTCGTCGACGGTGGCGGCTCCGAGCAGGTCGCGCAGCGGCAGGTCGACCCGGAACTCCCGTTCCAGGGCGGTGCGGATACGGACCGCCATCAGCGAGTCCAGGCCGAGCTCGGCCAGCGCCGTGGCAGGCGTGACGCGGGCCGCCGAGTGGCCGGTGACGGCGGCGATGTGGTGGCTGAGGCGGGCGGCGACCGAGACCGGGCCGTCGGCCTGCTCACCCGGTGCGGCGGGCTCGGCCCAGCGCCCCGCGGCCACTGCCGCCGCCGCGACGGCGGCCCGCCCGTCCGTCCACCAGTACCGCGTGTGCCGCCAGCGCGGTGCGGGTACGTCGACGACCCGGCCGGGCGGCCGCGGCAGGGGCAGGCCGGCCGCGTACAGGGCGCCCAGCTCGGAGAGGAACCCGGCGCAGCCGTCCGCGTCGCGGCGCAGGGTGCCCACCGCGAGGGCGCCGGGCATCGTGTCGGTCACCGGCCGGGCCAGGACCGGATGCGGCGAGATCTCGACGAAGGCGGTGTGGCCGTCGGCGGCGGCCGCCGCGAGGGCCCGGTCCAGGCGCACGGGACGGCGCAGATTGGCGGCCCAGTGGGCGGCGTCGAACCGGCAGTCGCCGCGCGGGTCGTCGAGGACGGTGGAGTAGACCGGGACGCGCGCGGACCTGCCCCGGACGTCGGCGAGGGCTTCGGTCAGTTCCGGCAGCAGCGGGTCCACCTGGGGCGAGTGGCCGGCGCCGACGACCCGCATGGCCCGGGCGGCGCGGCCCCGCTCCGCGAGCCGGCGCACGAGCCGGGTGACCGCGCCCTCGTCCCCGGTGACGACCTTCTGCCGGGGCGAGGAGTGGACGGCGACCTGGACACCCGGGAAGTCGCGCTCCAGGTCGGCCAGTTCGCCGTCCTCCAGGTCGACGACGGCCATCGCGCCGCCGTGCAGCCCGCTCAGCAGCCGGGCCCGTACCGCGACGACCCGGGCCCCGTCCGAGACGTCCAGCGCGCCCGCGCAGACGGCGGCAGCCACCTCACCCATGGAGTGACCGATCACGGCCGCCGGTTCGGCGCCGTACGAGCGCCACAACTCGGCGAGTGCCAACTGGATTCCGAACAGCACGGGTTGGGCGATCTCCACGCGGTCGAGCGCCGCTCCGGAGGCCAGCTTGTCGTGGAGCGAGAAGCCGCATGCGACGGCGAGCCGCGGGTCGAGCTTCTCCACGGCGGCGGCGAAGGCGGGTTCCTCGGCCAGCAGCCGGCGCCCCATGCCGGGCCACTGGCTGCCGTACCCGGAGAACACCCACACCGGGCCGGGCCCGATCCGGTCGCGGTCGCCGGTCAGCACCCGCGCGTGCGGCCGGCCGTGCGCCAACGCGTCCAGGGAGTCGGCCAGTTCCTCCCGGTCATGGGCGACGACGGCGGCGCGTACCGGTCCGCGCCCGGTGCGGCCGGCGAGCGTACGGGCCACGTCGGCCGGACGGGCGGCGCGGCCCCCGGGCGTGCGGAGCCAGCCGGCGAGCCGGGCCGCGGTGTCCCGGACCCGCTCGGTGTCGATATCGGACAGCAGATGCAGCCGGGCGGCCGGCTCCTCGGCCGGGGGCGGCGGCAGCGCGTCGGCCCGCCGTTCCTCCAGTACGGCATGGGCGTTGGTACCGCCGAACCCGAAGGCCGACACCCCGGCGGTGGCCGTGCCGCCGTAGCGGGGCCACGGCTCGGGCTCGGTCACCACCCGCAGGCTTACATCCCCCAGGGCGCTGCCGTGCGCGCAGTGCAGCGACGGCGGAATGCGGTCGTGATGCAGGGCGAGGACCGTCTTCACCAGGCCCGCGATGCCCGCCGCGGACTCCAGGTGCCCGAGGTTGCCCTTGACGGAGCCGAGCAGCAGCGGCTGGTCGGGGTCGCGGCCCGGGCCCAGCACCCTGCCGAGCGCGCCCGCCTCGATCGGGTCGCCGAGCGGGGTGCCGGTGCCGTGCGCCTCGACGTAGTCGATCTGCGCGGGGGCCAGCCCGGCCCGCGCGTAGGCGGTGCTCAACAGGTCGTGCTGGGCAGCCGGATTGGGGGCGAGGAGACCGTTCGAGCGGCCGTCGGAGTTCACGGCGGTGGCCCGGACGACCGCGAGGACGCGATCACCGTCGCGCTCGGCGTCGGACAGTCGTTTCAAAAGCACGGCCGCGCACCCCTCACCACGCCCGATCCCGTCGGCCGCCGTGGAGAACGGCTTGCAGCGGCCGTCCGGCGCGAGGGCGCCCGCCCGCGCGAAGGCGACGCCGACGACGGGCGACAGCAGCAGGTTGACCCCGGCGGCGATCGCCAGGTCGCTCTCGCCGGTGCGCAGGCTGACGCAGGCGTGGTGCACGGCCACGAGCGAGGACGAACAGGCGGTGTCGACGGCCATGCTCGGCCCGCGGGTGTCCAGGACGTACGCCAGCCGGCCCGCGGTCACACCGAGCGCCGCGCCCGCCGGGGCCCACGGATCGACGGCGGCCGCTCGGGCGCCGGTGAGCTGGCCGTACTCGGTGGCACAGACGCCGACGAAGACACCGGTGGCCGTGCCGGCGAGGGCGGCGGCCGGGACGGCGGCGTGGTCGAGCGTCTCGTGGACGACCTCCAGGAGCATCCGCTGCTGAGGATCCATCACCGTGGCCTCGCGCGGTGTGATGCGAAAGAAGTCGGCGTCGAACCCGGCGATGTCGTCGAGGTAGCCGCCGCTCGCGGGCGCGTCGGCGGGCGGGAAGGCGGTGAAGTCCCGCCAACGGTCCGCCGGGACCGGCCCGATCGCGTCGCTCTCGTCGCCCAGCAGCCGCCAGTAGTCGGCCGGGCCGCGCACCCCACCGGGCAGCCGGCACCCGACCCCGATGACCGCGACGGGCTCGTCGAGCGCGGCCGGGGGAGGGGCCGGATGCGTCGCGGGGAGGGGCCGCTCGGCCGGACCGCGCAGCTGCGCCACCAGCGCTTCCAGCGTGGGCGCCGACCAGAGCAGCGTCGCCGGCAGCTCGCGCCCCGTCAGCCGGGAGAGTTCCCCGGCCAGGCCCACGGCGTCCCGCGAGGACATCCCGAGGTCGGCCAGCGGCCGGTCCATCGGTACGTCGTCGCCGGTGCCGATCCGGGCGGCGACCCGTTCCGCGATCAGGCGGCGCAGCGCGCCCTCGTCGACGGCGCTCACCGCGCGGTCCCCGCCCCGAAGGCGCCCTCCAGGTACCGGGCCCGGGTCAGGGACCGCGCGACCTTTCCGCTCGACGTCCGGGGTACGGCGCCGGGAGCGACGAGCACGACGTCGGCGAGCCGCAGGCCGTGCCGGGCGGACACGGCCGCGCGCACGGCCCGGACCAGGCCCGGTACGTCGATCCCGGCGAGCGGGATGGCCCGCGCGTGCTCGGCCACCACGACCACCCGCTCGCCCGCGTCGACCGCGTCGCCCGGGATTGCGAAGGCGGCGAGCCGGTCGCGCCGCACCGCCGGATGCGCGTCCTGGACGGTGGCCTCCACGTCCTGCGGGTAGTGGTTGCGGCCGTCGACGACGATGAGGTCCTTCAGCCGGCCGGTGACGACCAGCTGTCCGTCCAGCACCGTCCCCAGGTCGCCGGTGCGCAGCCAGCCGCCCGGGGCGCCGGCCGGCCGGGCACCGAAGACACGGCGGCTCTGGGCCTCGTTGTTCCAGTAACCGCGCCCCACGTTGGGGCCCCGCACCCAGATCTCGCCGACCTCCCCCTCGGAGAGCGAGTCGCGGGAGACGGGATCGACGACGCGGAGCTGCTGGCCCGCCGGGGTGCCACAGCCCGCCAGCTGCACGGCGTCGGCGTCGTCGGGCCGCGCGGGCAGGGCCTTGCCGGCGGCGAGGGCGTCCCGGTCGAGGGCGAACCGGCGCAGCGGCTCACCGGGCCGGGCGGCGCTCACGAAGACGGTGGCCTCGGCGAGCCCGTACGACGGACAGTGGACGTCCGCGGCCAGCCCCTGGGCGGCGAACGCCGCGTGGAAGCGGTCGGCGGTGCCGGGCCGCACCGGTTCACTGCCGTTGATCAACGCGGCGACACCGTCGAGGCGCAGCTCCGCCTTCTGCGCGTCGGAGACGGCGCAGACGCAGTAGTCGTAGGCGAAGTTGGGCGCGGCGCTCAGCGCGCGCGGATGCGCGGCGAGGAGCCGCAGCCAGCGGGCCGGCTCGTGCAGGAACGCGGCCGGGTCCATGAGCACCGACGGACGCCCCTGGACGACAGGAGCGGCGACGCTCAGCACGAGCCCCATGTCGTGGTAGAGCGGCAGCCAGCCCACGCAGGTCACCGGGGCCGCGTCGGCGCCGTAGGCGGTCAGCGCCTGGCGGGCGTTGGCGACCACGTTGGCGTGGGTGATCTCCACACCCGCCGGAGCCCGGGTGGATCCGGAGGTGTACTGGAGGTAGGCGGTCGCCCCGGGGTCCGGCGCGGCCAACAGCCGGTCCCGGGTGGCGGTGTCGGGGATCCGGTCCACGGCGACGACCGGCACCTGCGCACCCGCGCAGAGGTCCGCGACCTCCGCCATGGCCCGGCTCGTGGTCACCACGACCGCGGGCCGCGCGTCGGCCAGCACCCCGGTGAGCCGGTCCCCGTGCCCGGGCAGGCCGGGCGGATACAGCGGTACGGCGACCAGCCCGGCGGCCAGCGCCGCGAGGAAACCGGTGACGTACTCCGTTCCCTGCGGGCACAGCAGCGCCACCCGCGCCCCGGGCTCGGCCTGCTCGGCGAGCCGGGCGGCGAGCGCCCGCACGCGGCCGTCCAGACTCCGCCAGGTCAGCGTGCGGTGCACGCCCCGCGAGTGCGGGGCGGGGTGGTCGACGAAGGTGAACGCCCGGCGGTCGGGGGCGGTTTCGGCCCAGTGCCGCAGGTACTCGGGCAGAGTCCGGTACGCGGGCGCGAGCGGGGGGCGGCTGTCCATGGGGCGTGGCTCCTCACGGCGCGGGGTCGGCTGGGGTCGGCTGGGGTCGGGCTGGCGGATCGGGCGATCAGAGCGGGATGTTGCCGTGCCGGCGCTCCGGCATCGGGGCGCGCTTTCCGCGCAGCGCGCGCAGGGCACGGCACAGGTGCGCGCGGGTGTCGCGCGGGGCGATGACGGCGTCGACGTACCCGCGTTCGGCGGCGGGGTAGGGCGTCCCGTGGGTGGCCTCGTACGCGGCGACGAGACGGGCGCGCAGCGCCTCGGGGTCGTCGGCCGTGGCGAGTTCGCGCCGGTGCAGCACGCCGACGGCGCCCTCCGCGCCCATGACGGCGATACGGGCGGTGGGCCAGGCGAGGTTGAGGTCGGCGCCCAGGTGCTTGGAACCCATCACCGCGTAGCCGCCCCCGTACGCCTTGCGCACCACCACCGTGATCTTCGGGACCGTCGCCTCGGCGTAGGCGTACAGCAGCTTGGCGCCGCGCCGGATGATGCCGGCCTGTTCCTGGCTGACACCGGAGAGATAGCCGGGCACGTCGGCGAAGGTGAGCAGGGGGATGCCGAACGCGTCGCAGAACCGCACGAACCGCGCGGCCTTCTCGGAGGCGTCGATGTCCAGGACGCCGGCCGCGTGCATCGGCTGGTTGGCGACGATTCCGACGGTGGCGCCCTCGACCCGGGCCAGGGCGCAGATGATGTTCGGCGCGAACAGCTCCTGCACCTGCAGCAGTTCGCCGTCGTCCACGACCGTGTGCAGGAGGTCGCGCATGTCGTAGGCCTGGCCGGTCCGGTCGGGGACCAGCGTGTCGAGCCGGGCTCCGTCGGCGGCGGGCACGGATGCGTACTGCGGTGGCCGCCCGAGGTTGTTGGCGGGCAGGTAGGACAGCAGGTCGCGCACGGTGTCGAGGGCGTCCTCCTCGTCGGCGGCCAGGAAGTGGGCGTTGCCGTTGACGGAGTTGCTGGCGCGGGCACCGCCCAGTTCCTCGGCGGTGGTGCGCTCGCCGGTGACGGCCTCGATGACGTCGGGCCCGGTGACGAACATGTGCGAGACACCGTCCACCATCACGGTGAAGTCCGTGATGGCCGGCGAGTACGCGGCGCCGCCCGCGCAGGGCCCCAGGACGACCGAGATCTGCGGGATGACCCCGGACGCCCGCACGTTGCGGCGCACCAGCTCGGCGTAGAGGGCGAGCGAGGAGACACCCTCCTGGATCCGGGCGCCGCCGGAGTCGTTGAGCCCGACGACCGGACAACCGGTCTTCAGCGCCAGGTCCATGAGGGCCACGGTCTTCTCACCGAAGGCTTCGCCCATGCTGCCGCCGAAGACCGTGGAGTCCTGGGCGAACACACAGACCGGCCGTCCGTCGACCGTGCCGTACCCGGTGACGACCCCGTCGCCGTAGGGCCGGCGGGCACCGTCCCCCGTGGCCCGCGCCCGGACGAACCCGCCGGTCTCCGTGAAGGAGCCCTCGTCCAGCAGGCGTTCGATCCGCTCCCGCGCACCGAGGGCCCCTGCTCTCCTGGGCGTGCCCGGCACCACCGCCTGTGCCTGACGGCGTGCCAGGTCGGCGATGCGGTCGGCGGTCCGGTCGGCGGTCCGGTCGGCGGTCCGGTCCGCCGCGCTCGTCGCCGTCGTCGTCGCTGTGTCTTTCGCCGTAGCCGTAGCCGTAGCCGTAGTCGTCATCGCCGTAGCCAGGGATGTTGTCGCCTCTCGCGTCACAGCCACCTCCGAAGTGGTTCTCGAATATGGCAGCGATGGGGAGCGAACCGGAGGGATCACCGTTCTGTTTGCGTGAGTTGAGTCCTCGGGGACGCGGGTTCGTCCTGGCGTGACAAGGCCGCCGTCGCCGGGACGCTCGCGCGGTACGGCAGTGGCGGCGTCAACCACGCGGCGGATTATCCGAGTTGAGGTGGTGGCCGCGCTCGGGGAAGCGGTCCCGGGATCGCGCGGGTCGCAGTGCCCCCGTCGTTCACCCGGGGCGGGTCCTGGGATAGGGTCCGACCGGTTCCGGCTACCGAATGACGACGCGCCGGTACGGGGAGTGTCGGAGGGCGGCAGAGCGATGGAATCGCAGGTGGGTGACGGCGGATCCGTGGACCTGGACGGCGCGCGGCTGGAGACGATGAGTCCGCAGCCGCTGCTGACCCGGGACTACGAGACGCGCCCCTCGCTGGTGTACGAGCGGCTCAGGCAACAGCACGGTCCGGTCGCGCCGGTCGACCTGCTGGGAGTGCCCGCCTGGCTGGTCCTGGGCTACCGCGAGTCGCTCGAGGTGCTCCAGGACGACGCCGGGTGGCCCAAGGGGCTGGAGAAGTGGCGGGCCCGCTCGGAGGGCAGGGTGCCGGCCGACTGGCCGCTCGGACCGTCCCTCGAGGTCAACCATGTGCTGATCCAGGGCGGCCCCGGTTACCGGCCGCTGCGCACGGCGTGGGACGCGGCCCTCAAGCCGTTCCAGGACCCGCGTCACCCGCAGGCCAAGCGGCTGAAGACGGCCGTCGGCGCCTACGCCGACGAACTGATCAGCCTGGTGGGGCAGGCCGGCGGCACGGGCTGGGCGGACCTGTCCGCCCAGTTCTCCCGGCCGCTGCCGCTGATGGTGGCCAGCCATCTGCTCGGCTTCCCCGGTTCGCAGGGCGACGACGCGCTGATGGACATGTGGCGGGTACTGGACGCGGGTCCGGACGCGGAACCCGCCCTGGAACGGCTGCTGGCCGCGCTGGCCGAACTGGCGGCGGGCAAGCTGGAGAAGCCGGGGGAGGACTTCCCCTCGTACCTGCTGGCCGCGCATCCCGACCTCTCGCTCGACCAGCTCGCCCGCGAGTTGTTCATGCTGCTGGGCATGACCTCCGACCATGTCGGCATCCTCATCTCCAACACCGTGGTCGAGGTCATCTCGGGTGAGGGCGGCGTACGGGCCAGCCTGTCCGCCGGGATGGTCAGGGAGAGCATGAACCGGGTGGTCATGCGCAAGCCGCCGCTGGTGAACTTCGTGCCGCGCTTCGCGGCCGAGGACACCCGGCTCGGGAACTACACGATCCGGGCCGGCGACCCGGTGTGGGTCTCCTCCGCGGCGGCGCACGCCGACCCGCTCTTCGCCGACCACGTGGAGTCGGGCACCACGGTCAGCACCCGGGCGCACCTGGCCTGGGGCGCGGGCCCTCGCCAGTGCCCGGCGCGTGAGCTCGCGTCGACGGTCGCGGCGGTCGGCGTGGGCCGGCTGTTCGAGCGGTTCACCCACCTGGACCTCGCCCTCCCCGCCGATCAGCTCCCCTGGCGTTCCTCGCCCTTCATGCGCGGCCTGCGCTCGCTGCCCGTGCGGTACGAACTGGCCACGCCGCCGGAGCCGCCGTCCTCGCAGGCCCCCGCCGAGGAACCGTCCGGCATCGGACTGCCCGATCCGGCCGTCCGGCAGCGCTCGTCGCTGTGGCGCTATCTGACGGGCCTGATCGGCGTGGGCCGCTGACCCCGGAACAGCGGAGCGCGTCGGACTACGACCGGCCGAACACCCGGCCCAGTTCGATGCGGCCGATCCGCGGGGCCCGACCCGTCGCGTTGCGGAAGGTCACGCTCCCGGTGCCCTTCCGCAGGTCGACGGGGACACCCAGGGTCCAGTAGTCCTCCCGGCTCCAGGTGTTCTTGAAGGTGAGCCTTCGCGGCGCTCCGGCGCCGACGGTGACATCCGCCGTACGGGACAGGATGTCGGTGTTGTAGGCGTGGCCGTTGTCGCGGCGGTCGTCGTGCGCGTAGTGGACGACCAGCAGGTAGCGGCCGGATTCGGGCGCGTGCACCGTGAACTCGGCCGCGCCCGCGGGGCTGTTGCCGAGGTCGTCGATGCAGGAGCCGCCGAAGGCGTGGGCGGAGTCGACGAGTTTCGCCCCTCCGGTGAGGGTGGCTGAGGCGGCGGCGTAGGAGAGGGTGCCTTCGGTGGAGCCCGCCCCCGAGACGTCGAGGGACCGGACGGCCGCGTGCCGCGCGGTCAGCTCGACACGGTTGTTGCCCGCCACCAGGTAGAGCCGCAGCGGCCGGTCCGGCGCCGCCGTCACCCGCTCGCCGTGCAGCGTGAGGCGCACCGCCGCCGAGGCCCGCGGCACGACCCTGAAGTAGCCGTCGCGCGGGGCGTAGACGTCGAAGACGGCCCGGTCGCCCTCCCGCAGGACCAGGGCGCCCGTGCCCACTCCGGCCGACGAGGAGTAGTCGTACGACGGGCTGCCGTCGATGTCCGCGAGGGTCGCCTCGTACGACGCCGACGGTGCGCCGGTACGCGCGGTGAGGTCGATGCGGTCGAGGGTGACCTCGGCGTCGCCCTTGGCGAGGGTCAGCACATGGGTGCCGGCCGACAGCTCGACACCGAGGTCCTTCTTGGCGCGGTAGGCCCAGTTCTGTGTGGAGGGGTATGTCACCGTGACCGGGTCCGCGCCGTCGACGAGCAGCCTCTGGGTGGCGGGGGCGCCGGACTGGTTGCCGTAGAGGATCGCCAGGTCGTACCTCCCGTCCGCCGGGACCGTCACCGTGAGGTCGACCCTGCTGGAGGCGCTGTCGAGGGAGCCGACGTCCTTGGTGCCGGAGGCCGCGTAGCCGCCTGCGTCGGCGACCGTCCCCAGGGTCCGCACCCGGCCGCCGGTGATCGCCGCGTCCTCGGCCTCGTACGACGCCGACCAGGGCACGGTCGGGGCGGACGGGGTGCCGGCGCCGCCCGGGGTGAGGACGATCCGGTACGCGGACATCCTGTGCCCGCCGCGCAGCGGCACCGTCACCGAACCGTCGGCCGCCACCTCGAGCCCGGTGCGGACGAGGACCGGCGGAGCGGCGTGCTGTCCCTCGTAGCCCGACCAGGCGGCCTCGGCGACGGTCGCGACGACCGTGCGGCCGAAGACGGCACGGGGGACGCCGCGCACCACGACGTCCACGTCGCCGTCCGAGCCGCCGAGCAGCACCTGGGCCTGACGGCGCGAGGTGTCGAGGGAGGCGAGGCCCTGGAGGGTGTCGACGGTGTGCGGCCGCGGCGGGGTGACCCGCACGGTGTCGCCGGTCAGCCCGGCGTACCAACGGAAGAACCACCAGCCGCCGTTGGGGATGTTCGTGCGCACCACGTTGCCGTCCAGATTGCCGGCGGCGTCCCAGTAGGCCTGGTTGGCGTACACCTTGTTCCGCTCGAACATCGACACCCACTGCACGAGCTGTCCCGGCACGGACAGATCACGGCGGTTGGCGTACTCGTCGATGCTGATCCTCAGCGGTGCGATGCCCAACCGGCGCTCGATCGCACGGTAGTCGTCGTGGTGACGCTGGAAGTCCCGCAGCGAGTCCGGGCCCAACTCGTGCCAGGTGACCACCTCGGGCAGCACGTTCTCCCGCTGGGCGAAGGCGAGGAAGTCGCTCATCAGCCGGGTGTGGTAGCCGGTCTCGTTGGGCCCGGCGATCCTCGCGCCGGGGGCGAGGGCGCGGATGCGCCGGTACACCGTGGTCCAGTCCCGGAAGAAGCGGTCACGGTTGGCCTCGTACCGCGCCCGGTCGGGGACGCCGAGGTCGTACCAGATGCAGTCGGGTTCGTTGAAGGGGATGTGGACGAAGCGGTCGCCGTGCGGGTGCGCCGACACCTCCTTGACGATCTTGTCGACCTTGGGGAGGTAGTCGTCGATGCCCAGGTTCTCGTAGGGCCACTCGGCGTAGACGTCCTGCATCATCACGTTGATCTCGCCGCCGCCGTTGCGGAAGAACGCCCCGGAGACGGAGAGCGCGTCCCCGTTGGGGTGCTGGGCGCCGCCCTCCGGCTTCTGCGTGATGCTGGTGATCTTCAGCGGTGCGAGTACGGCGTCGCCGGGCACCCCGTCGTCGCCGAGCCCGTACAGCGCGCCGTTGGCGCCGAGCAGCACCGGTCCTTCGGAGACGGCGAGGTCGACGGTGAGGCGCTGCGGGGCGGCCTCCGACGGGAGCGATATGTGACCGGTCACATTCATTGGGGGATTGTGACCGGCCCTACGGAGACCGTCAAGTGACCGTGACGAGGCCCGTGGAGCGTGGAGTGGGGGGCGTGGAGCGGGCGGTGTCGAGCAGGGGGAGGGGGGCATGGAGTGTGGGGTGTCGAGCAGGCGAGGGGCGCGTGGGGCGGGTGGTCCTCGGTGGCCCGCGCCGCGCGTCAGTCGTTCGGCCCAAGTCGTGACCGGGCTCGCGCACTGTCATTGCGGCCCGCCCCCGGACGCCCGAGGGTGGAGCCAGGTGGCGGGCGCTGGCGAGGAGGACGGGCGATGACGGACGGCGACAGCGCCGCGGACGGCGACAGCGCCGCGGACGCCGAACGGCGGCGGCTGGCGGAGGCCGACGAGGGCGTGGCGCCCTGGTGGCGCTGGGGGCCGTACCTGAGCGAGCGGCAGTGGGGCACGGTCCGGGAGGACTACAGCACCGACGGCGACGCCTGGTCGTACTTCACCCATGACCAGGCACGCTCGCGCGCCTACCGCTGGGGCGAGGACGGCATCGCCGGCGTCAGCGACGACAAGCAGCGGCTGTGCTTCGCCCTGGCCCTGTGGAACGGGCGCGACCCGATCCTCAAGGAGCGGATGTTCGGGCTCACCAACACCGAGGGCAACCACGGCGAGGACGTCAAGGAGTACTACTTCCACCTCGACAACACGCCCACCCACTCGTACATGAAGTACCTCTACAAGTATCCGCAGGGCGAGTTCCCCTACGCCGACCTCGTCGACACCAACCGGGCCCGCGGGCGCGACGACCTCGAGTACGAACTGCTGGACACCGGTGTCTTCGACGAGGACCGCTACTTCGACGTGTTCGTCGAGTACGCGAAAGCGGGCCCCGAAGACCTGCTGGTCGAGATCACGGCACACAACCGTGGCCCCGACGAGGCGGTCCTTCATCTGCTGCCGACGCTGTGGTTCCGGCACACCTGGTCCTGGGCCGGCGGCACGGCCGTGCCCGCCCTGCGCGCGGCGGACGGCGGCATTCGCGCCGACCACGACGAGCTCGGCACCCGCCGGCTGTACCACGACGGCGCGGCGGAGCTCCTGTTCACCGGCAACGAGACCGACAACGAGCGGATCTTCGGGAGCCCGAACACCACGCCCTACGTCAAGGACGGCATCGGCCGCCG
The DNA here is from genome assembly GCF_045040885.1 of Streptomyces sp. NBC_00016. Lineage (NCBI taxonomy): Bacteria > Bacillati > Actinomycetota > Actinomycetes > Kitasatosporales > Streptomycetaceae > Streptomyces > Streptomyces sp. NBC_00016. Next base: position 8,506,763 of record NZ_CP108304.1, read on the forward strand.
TGTCGTGCACGGCGAGACCGGCGCCGTCGACCCCGCACGCACCGGCACCAAGGCGGCCGTCCACCAGGTGCGCACCGTCCCCGCCGGCGGCAGCACGACCCTCCGGCTGCGCCTGACCGACACCGAACTCGACGACCCCTGGGGGGACTTCGACACGACCCTGGAGTCGCGCCGGGCCGAGGCCGACGCCTTCTACGAGGACATCACCCCGGACGGCATGGGCGAGGGCGAGCGGCACCTGGTCCGGCAGGCGCTGGCCGGCATGCTGTGGAGCAAGCAGTACTACTACCTCGACGTCGAGCGCTGGCTCGCCGAACACGGCGTCGACCCGCTGGCCGCCGACCCCAAGATCCGCAACAGCTCCTGGTACCACATGGTCAACGACGAGGTCATGTCGATGCCGGACACCTGGGAGTACCCGTGGTTCGCGGCCTGGGACCTCGCCTTCCACACCCTCGCCCTGGCCATGGTCGACATCGGGTTCGCCAAGGGGCAGCTGGAACTGCTGCTGCACCGCCTCTATCTGCATCCCAACGGCCAGATCCCCGCGTACGAATGGAACTTCGGCGACGTCAACCCGCCCGTGCACGCCTGGGCCACCCTCTTCGTCTACGAACTCGAGAAGCACCGCACCGGACGCGCCGACCGCGCCTTCCTGGAGAACGCCTTCCAGAAGCTGATGAAGAACTTCACCTGGTGGCTCAACCGCAAGGACGTCGACGGCAACAACGTCTTCCAGGGCGGTTTCCTCGGCCTCGACAACATCGGTGTCTTCGACCGCAGCGCCCCGCTGCCCACCGGCGGCCACCTCGACCAGGCCGACGGCACCGCCTGGATGGCGCTGTACTGCCAGAACCTCCTGGACATCGCCATCGAACTGGCCGTGGACAACCCGGTGTACGTCGAGCAGGCGCAGGCGCTGTTCGAGCACTTCGCGTGGATCGCCGTCGCCATGAACCGGGTCGGCAAGGACAACGCCAGCCTCTGGGACGAGGAGGACGGCTTCTTCTACGACGTCCTGCGGCTGCCCGACGGCAGTGCGACCCCGCTCAAGGTGCGCTCCCTGGTCGGCCTGATCCCCTTGGCGGCGACCAGCGTGATCGGCGGCCGGGCCGACCAGCGGTTCCCCGAACTCGTCGAGGGCGCACAGGAGTTCATCAAACGGCACCCGGCCGTCGAGGCCTTCGTGTCGCAGCATGTCAGCGCGGATCCGAGCGCCGGGGGACGGTATCTGTTCGCCCTGTTCGGCGAGGACCGGCTGCGCCGCATTCTGGCCCGGATGCTCGACGAGGACGAGTTCCTCGGCCCGCACGGCATCCGGTCCCTCTCCCGCCACGCCGATCACCCGTACACGTTCGAGGTGCACGGCGAGACGTACGGCGTCGGCTATCTGCCGGCCGAGTCCGACTCGGGGATGTTCGGCGGCAACTCCAACTGGCGCGGGCCGGTGTGGTTCCCGATCAACCTGCTTCTGATCCGCGCGCTGCTGAACCTGCACGGCTACCACGGGTCGGCCTTCACGGTGGAGTGCCCGACCGGCTCCGGACGCCTGATGAACCTGTACGAGGTCGCCCGTGAGCTCTCCGACCGGCTCACCTCCACCTTCCTGCGGGACGCCGACGGCCACCGCCCGGTGCACGGCGCGCAGCCCCAGTTCGCCAAGGACCCGCACTGGAAGGACCTGATCCTCTTCTACGAGTACTTCCACGGCGACAACGGCGCGGGCCTCGGCGCCTCCCACCAGACCGGCTGGACCGGCCTGGTGGCGGCCACCACGACGCTGTTCCACACCCTCACCGCCGACGAGTGGCACCGCGGCGGCCGCGAGTCGCTGCGGCCGAAGAGCGACGGCGACCGCGAGGAGCCCCTGTCATGACGGTGATCTACGAGATCAACACTGCTGTCTGGCTGGGCGAGTTGAGCGGACGGTACGGGCGCCGGGTCACCCTGGGGGAGGTGCCGAGCGAGGCCTGGGACGAGATCGCCCTGCGCGGTGTCGACACCGTCTGGCTGATGGGCGTCTGGGAGCGCAGCCCGGCCGGACTGCGGATCGCGCTGCGCGACGAAGCCCTGCGGACCTCGTTCCGCGCCGCCCTGCCCGACGTCACCGAGGCGGACATCGCCGGATCCCCCTACTGCGTACGGGACTACGTCGTCGACGCCTCGTTCGGCGGACCGGAAGGCCTGGCCGAGGCCCGGGCCGAACTGGCCGCCCGCGGACTGCGGTTGATCCTCGACTTCGTCCCCAACCACGTCGCCCCCGACCACCCGTGGGTCACCCGGCACCCCGACCGGCTGATCCAGGGCACCGCGGACGACCTGTCCCGAACGCCGGGCGACTTCATCGAGTCCGACGGCCGGATCCTCGCCCGGGGACGCGACCCGTTCTTCCCGCCCTGGCCCGACGTCGTCCAGCTGAACGCCTTCGGCGACGCCTTGCGCACGGCGACCGTGGACACCCTGGTGTCCATCGGCGACCAGGCGGACGGCGTGCGCTGCGACATGGCGATGCTGCTGATGAACGACGTCTTCGCCAAGACGTGGGGCGACCGGGCCGGACCGGTGCCCGCCGAGGACTTCTGGCCGTACGTCCTCCCGCGTGTCCGTGAGCGCCACCCGGACCTCCTCTTCGTCGCGGAGGCGTACTGGGACCTCGAACGGGCCCTGCAGCAGCAGGGTTTCGACCACTGCTACGACAAGCGGCTGTACGACCGTCTCCTGCACGAGGACGCCGACTCCGTCCGCGCCCATCTGGGGGCCGACCTCACCTACCAGCGAGGTCTCGTCCGCTTTCTCGAGAACCACGACGAACCACGGGCGGCCGCGGCCCTGCCCGGTGCGCGGGGACGGGCGGCAGTAGTGGCCGTCGCCACCCTGCCCGGCGCGACGCTGTGGCACGAGGGCCAGTTCGAGGGACGCAGGGTCCGGCCGCCGGTGTTCCTCGCGCGCAGACCGCGGGAGCCCGTCGACGAGCCGCTGCGCGCGTTTCACCACCGGCTGCTGACGGCCGCGGCCGCCGTGCGCCGGGGCGAATGGCGGCCGCTCGTCCCGACGGGCCGGCCGGACGACGACACCCACCGCGGCCTGCTCGCCTGGACCTGGACACACGCGGACGCGCGCCACCTGGTCGTCGTCAACCAGTCCGACCGCCCGGCCAGGGCACGGCTGCCCCTGCCCTGGGACGACCTGGCCGGGCGCGAGCACCGCCTGACCGACCTGCTGACCTCGCAGACGTACGACCGGGACGGCGGCGAACTGACCGACCCCAGCCTGTTCGTGGCCCTGGAGGCCTGGCAGACGCATGTCCTCGAAGTCGGGTGACCTGGGTGACCGTCCTGCGCGAGGGGCCTCAGCCCATGCTCTTCGCGCCGTCCAGGGACTCGCGGATGATGTCCGCGTGACCGGCGTGCTGGGCGGTCTCGGCGACGATGTGCAGCAGCACCCGGCGGGCCGACCAGCGCGCGTTCCCCTCGAACCAGGGGGCCGCCGGCAGCGCGTGGTCCGCGTCCAGATCGGGCAGCGACGCGATCAGTTCGTCGGTGCGGTGAGCCACCTCTTCGTAGCCCTTCAGCACCCCCGCCAGCGTCTCACCGGGCAGCATCCGGAACTCGTCGGCCCGCCTGGCGAAGTCCTCCTCGGTCATCTTGGTGAAGTCGGGCATCGCCGACGCGCCCTCCAGGATGAAGGCCACCCAGCCCCGCTCGACCGAGGCGACGTGCTTGATCAGGCCGCCGAGACACAGCTCGCCCGCGGTCGTCCGCTGCCCTGCCTGCTCGTCGGTGAGGTCGCGGGTGGTGAAGCGCAGGAAGTGCCGCTGCTTGGCGAGCGCCTCCAGCAGGTCGGCGCGCTCGCGGCTGACGGCCGGTGCCGAGGTGTTCTCGTCGAGGGGGGTGGGCTGGTTCATGGGCGCCTTCTTCCGTGAGTCCTCTTCCGTGTGCGAGTACCACGTTAGGAGCGATAGAGGTCAGATCCTGTCCTAGTGGCGCCGGGTTCACCGCGATGTCGCCACGAGCTCCGCACCCGACTCCGCACCCACCTCCGCATCCGCTCCCCAGGCCGCCGCGCACAGCGCCCGCTCGACCTCGTCGGTGTAGACGGCCGCGGCCAGCCAGGCGTGGGCGAAACGGCCCGGGTCCGCCGGGAGCAGCCGGCCGAAGGCGTCGCGGGAGCGGGCCGCCGCCGCGGACCGGAGTTCGCCGAGCAGCTCGCCCGCGGTGGCGAGACCGACGCGGCGCAGCCGTCCGCCGTCGCCCGCCCCGCTGTCCGGGAGGCCCAGCACCCGGCGGCCCCCGGACACGGCCTGGTGCACCCGTCGGCGCAGGAGGTGCAACGGCGCCTCGTCCGCCGGGGGAGCGGGGGCGGGCGCGGCCGTCGCCGTCGTCGTGGGCAGGTCCGCGTGCTGGAGACGGTCCAGGCCCAGATCGACCCGCTCGCCGGCCCGGGCCGGGTGCTCGGCGGCCAGCAGCAGGGCGCGCGGGAGCGGCCCCGGCGCGAGACGCGCGACGACCCGCAGCCGACTGCCCCGGGCGGCGGCCAGGAGGCGGAGGTTGTCGCGGCAGGGGAGCGCGGGATCGTCGTGGGCGACGGCGAGCCGGACCGTGCGGCCCTCGCAGTCGGCCAGCAGACGGTCCCCCGTCGCCTCCCGGACCGTGCCCGTCAGGGTGACGTCGAGGAAGAGCAGACCGTGGCCGCCGGCCAGGGCGCGTGCGACCTGCTCGGCGACCGGCACCGTCCACAGCCGGTCGAGCGGCTCGGCGCTCCAGGCGGCACCCGACGCGCGCACCGCCCGCACCCCGGCCCCGGCGCCGAGCCGGCCCGTCGGGGAGACGGTCGCGCCGGACACCGCGAGGCCCGCGCGCGACAGTTCACGGTGGGTCAGGGCGGTGTCGCCGATCCGGACGGCCCGGTCGGCGGCGCCGGTCGCCCTGCCGGGGCCGCCCGGAGCCACGTCGGAGACCGTGCAGAGGCGGCCCTCGGCGTCGGCGGTCCAGGTCACGGCGCCCGCGTAGCCGGTCGTCGTCAGCACGGGCTCCGAGAAGAGCCCGTACAGCCGCAACGAACCGTCCGGGGTGTACGGCTGACGTAGGCTGCCGCGCAGTTCGGCCAGGTCCCCGCCGGTCGCGAACGGCAGGCGGTGCGCCATGCCGAGGACGGTGCGCAGGGCGTCGGCAAGGTCGGGCAGCCGGTGGGCGGGGTCGGCGGAGCGGGCCGCGCGTACCCCGTTGACCACGGAGACCGCGGCGGCGGCGACCCGCGGGAGACCCGCGAGCCGCGCGGTGTGCGCGGCGCGCAGCAGCTCCGCCTGGAGCACGGCACCGGAGCCGTCCGCACCGGCTTCGAGCACGGCGGCCGCCGCGTCGTACACGGCCCGCGCGGCGGCGAGTTGGGCCGGGGCGACGGTCTCGTCGCCCGGCGGTGACGCTCCGTCGGCCGTGGGCGATGCCTCGTCGGCCGTCGGCTGTGCGGGCGCGCTGTCGGGAGCGTCCTCGGCCACCGGCGCGGCCGAGGCCGCCGCCGCGCGGTGCAGACAGTCGGGGGCGAGCAGGCAGCCGCAGCGGATCGCGTCCGCGCTGATCACCGCGCCCTCGGGTGCGTGCAGTTCGAGGTCGGTGTCGTCGTCGACGGCGATCCGCACGGTGTCGCCGTCACGGACGACCGGACGCGCCGCCAGCTTGGCGATGCCCGCGTCCAGCCGCTTGCGCAGCCGGGGAGAGAGCGCCTCGACGAGTTCGGCGGTGACGGACGGCGCGACCGGCGGCAACAGGTCCTGGCTCATGCGATCTTCTCCCCTACCCAGCGGGCGAGTTCGAGCGGACTGAGAGCGGCGACGGGCATGCCCGCGGCGACGAGCTGCCCCGCGACGCCCGTGGAGTAGCGCGGCCGGCCCGTGTCGTCGAGGCTCGCGCAGCCCAGTACGTGGCAGCCCGCACCGACCAGCGCACGCACCTCGGCGAGCAGCCCGCCGAGCGGATAGCCCTCCTCGAAGTCGCTGACGACCACGACCAGCGTCCGCGACGGCACGGTGACCAGCTCGCGGGCGTGCCGCAGCCCCGCCGCGATGTGCGTGCCGCCGCCCACGCTGACCTCCAGCAACAGCGACAGCGGGTCCTCGACATGGCCGGTGAGGTCCATGACCTCCGTGGAGAAGGCCAGGAAGTGCGTGGACAGCGTCGGCACCCCGGCCAGCACCGACGCCGTCAGCGCCGCCCACACCGTGGACGCCTCCATGGACCCCGACACGTCCGTGACCAGGATCAGCCGCCAGTCGGCTGCCCGCCGCGCCCGGGTACGGAACACCGGGCGCTCGGGGATGACCCGGACCGTGCCGTCCGGGCCGCGCCGCGCGGTCGCCAGATTGGCGCGCAGCGTGCGCGGGAGGTCGAGGCCGCCGCCCGGACGCCGGCTGGGGCGCGGCAGCGCCGTGCCGTGCAGCGCGGGGCGCAGCCGGGTGGCCAACTGCCGGGTCAGCGCCTCGACCAGCCGCCGTACCAGCGGACGCAGCGCCGCCAGCCGGGCCTCGGGCAGCCCGCCCGCGTGCCGCAGCACGGTACGCAGCAGATCGACGGAGGGGCGCACGCTGTCCGCGTCCAGCTCCGCGAGTACGTCCCGGCGGCCCGACGCGGCGGCCGCCGCCAGCACCTCCTCCCGGATGCCCGGCCCGAACAGCGCGGCCAGCTCCTGCGACCACTCCCGCACCCCGGGATACGGCGCGTCCCGGCCACCGCCGGTGCCCGGACCCGTCAGGTCCCCGCGGCTGCCCTCGCCGCGCCCACTGCCGTACAGCTCGTCCAGAGCCGTAGCCAACGCGCGTGCGGACGAAGGGAGTTGATCACTGCGACGGCCCAGGAGGAGCCGCCACCGGTCGGCGGGGGCGAGCCGACGGTCCACACCGTCCTCCCCCGGGGGCCCGGCCCTGTCGCTCCCGCTCCCGCTCGCGGTCGCGGTGGCAGTCGCGGCCGTCGCGATCACCGTCTCGTCGGTGGGCGCCCGTTCGTCGCCACCCGGCGTGGGCAGCAGCCTCAGTGACCGCAGGGCGGCGCGGGCCGCGAGGTCCGCCCCGGCCCAGGCGGCGAGCGCGGCCGGGTCCAGCCCGTCGGTGTCGGCGACCCGCCCGGTGCCGAGGCGTTCCTCGACGGCCGAGAGGAGACGGTCGCGGGCCGCGGGGCTCAGGGTCTCGAAGCCACCCCGCAGGGCCGGCAGCCGGTCGAGGAAGTCCCGGTCGGGCAACTCCGACACGCGGCCCAGCAGCGGCTCCAGCGCGGGCGCCGCCGCTTCCAGCAGCGGACCGGCGGCGGCCAGCAGCCCGCTCAGCCGGGCCGTCAGCGCCGACCGCGAGTCGGCGTCGACGGCGCCGTCCACCCAGGACGCGACCCGGTCGCCGAAGGTCCGGGCGCTCTCCTGCCCGAGCAGCACCCGGACCGCTCCGGCGGCACCGCGCATCAGCGGGGAACCGTCGGCGGCCAGCCGGGCGAGGGCGTCGGTGAGCCGGATACCGCCCAACAGGTCGGCCCGGTGCGCGAGTTCGAGCAGGGCGTGGGCGTCGGCCGGGTCCTCGGAACCGGTCAGTCCGTCCACCTGCCGCACCGCCGCCGCGGTGAGCAGCTCGGCCACGTCGGCCGCCCGCGCCGTACGCTTCCCGTCGGCGCCGAGCCCCGGCACATGACCGGACCGCAGCCGGTCCGACAGGGCGAGCCCGGCCAGGAGTTCGGGCAGCGTACCGGCCAGGGGCAGCACCTCGGCGACGTCTTCGAGCCGCTCGTCCGCCAGCGTCGGCAGGCCGCACTCCGCGGCTTCCGCGAGCCCCTGGAGCACCTGCGCGGCCGTCGACCCGCCCGCGTCCCCCTCCACGCGCCGACGCTCCCGCAGCACACCCTCGGCGGCCTGCGCCGCGGTGACCCCGCGCACGCCGGCCGCGGTCAGCATGGCCGCCGTCGCCGGCGTCCAGCGCACCTCCCAGCGCGAGGTGAGAGCCTCGGCGCCGCCCGCGCCGACCACCTCCCTCGCCTCGCCGTACGGCACACCGCACACCGCCAGTCGGCGCAGCAGCAGCTCACGGCGCCGGTCGAGGTCCGACCGCAGCGGGTCGAGCCGCAGATCCCGCGCCGGGCCGGAGGCGTTCTCCGGTCCCGGCAGGCCCAGCCCCGCCACCTCGGCCTCGACCGCCGGGACGAGACCGCTGCGCGGCGCGTCCGGCGCGGGCCGGCCGGTGCGGGTACCGACCAGCACCCGCTCCATCGCCCGCGCCACGGCCCGCCCACGCCCGTACGGCTCACCCTGCGCGAGGACCGTCTGCACCGCCTCGACCAACTCGCCCCGGCCCGCCGCGGGCAGCCCGCGCAGCCGGGCCAGATCCGAGGCCAGCCGGGTGATCTCGCGCGCGTCGGCCGGCCCGGACGGATGCCCGAGGTCCCGCAACGCGGCGCACACCCGCACGGCCGCCCCCGTCAGCGCCTCCTCCAACGCCTGCGGATCGCCCGCCGCCCGCAGCACCATGTCCTGCCACTCCGGGTCCCGGATACCGGCCGGATAACCGGACCGCTCGTCCAGAAGGGCATAGGCATACGGAATCAGCGAGGTGATCCACCCCGCCCGACTCCCCACGGCCCCTTCCTTCGACCCGCCACGCCCCGGAACGGCGCCTGCGCCCCGCTTGCCGATCTCCGGGACGGTGGCACCGGCTTGCCCGCCGGCGGCCGGGACGATGGCTCCCGCATGTTCGCCGGTGGCCGGGACGGTGCCGTCGCCCTGTTTGCCGTCGGCCGGGACGGTGGCACAGGCATGTTCGCCGGTGGCCGGGACGGCGCCGCCGCCCCGCCGGCCGTCGGCCGGGAGCGTGGCCCCGGCCCCGGCCCCGGCCCTGGCGCCGACGCCCGGGGCAGCGCTCTCGTCCTGCTCGCCGGCGACGGCGGGGGTGCAGCCGTCGCCTCGTCCGGCGAGGGCCGACCCGGTCAGTGCCGGTGCGTGGAAGGCGCCGACGAGCACGGCGGCCCGCTCGCCCCGCGCGGTGGCCTCGGTGATCCGGGACCGCATCCATCGCTCACGCCGCAGGTCCAGCTCGGGCACCCCGCCGGAGGCGGCCGCGTCCTCGCGCAACGCCCACCCCGTCAGCAGGGCCGCCCGGCGCAGCGCCTCGGGCGGCGAACCCGGGGCGGTGGCCTCGACGAGCCGGTCCCACAGGTCGTCCCCGGGACGGCCCGTGAGCCGGGCCCGCAGCGCGCCGGCGAGTCCGGGCGCCTCGGCCTGCGCGGTGCCGCCGCGCCCCTCGCCCCACGCCCGGTCCGCGAGGGGCAGGTCGCAGGCGACCACCGGGACGCCGTGCCGGGCGGCCCAGCGCACGGCGGCCAGCTCGGGCGAGAAGTCGGCGAACGGATAGAAGGCCGGGCCCCCGCCGCTCCCGCCGTCACCGGGCGCGGCGGCGAGCGCCACCGGGGCCCGGGTCTCCTCGTGTCCGAGCCACGGCAGCCACTCCTGCATCTCGGCCGGCAGCTCGACCAGCAGCACGTCGGGCTTCGCCTCGTCCAGCAGCGCGGGCACGGCGGCGGCCAGCGAGGGCGCGTGGTGCCGTACCCCGATGAGGTAGGGCCCCGCCGGGTCGGTGAGGGCGGCGAGAGCCTCGTCCGGGGAGTCCGGGGAGTCCGGTGTGCCGGGGGAGTCCGGTGCGCCGGGCGCGGTGGTGGGGTGCAGGGACACGGCCGTCAGCCCTCCAGGACCGTGCGCAGGTCCCACAGGGTGCGCCAGGTGGCGGAACCCTGCTCGGCACGGCGGCGGACCGGCCCGTCCCAGTAGCCGCGCAGCCGGGCCGCGTCGGCCGGGTCGTCCTTGCGGACCACGCCCAGCAGATGGCCCGGCAGCAGCCCGAGCACATCACGGTCGCCCGGGAAGTACGCCGCCGCGAGCGCCAGCGCACCCGCGACGGACACGGCCTCCGCGGTGCTCATCACCGTGGACGGCCGCTCCACCTCCCAGCCCTCCGCAGAGCGTCCCTCCCGCAGATCACGGAAGGCGGTGACCAGCGCCTCCAGCACGGCGTCGTCGACCTGGAAGGGCGCGCCGGCCCGCTCCACCGAGGCCCGTGCCTGGCTGCGCACCAGGGCGGTCTCCGCGTCGAGGTCCGCAATGGGCCCGACGGTCTCGAAGTTGAAGCGGCGCTTGAGGGCCGCGGACATCTCCGAGACGCCCTTGTCCCGCAGGTTGGCCGTGGCGATGAGGTTGAAGCCGGGTGCGGCATGCGCCAACGCGTCGTCCGAGCCCGCGAGTTCGGGCACGGCGATGCGCCGCTCCGACAACAGCGAGACCAGCGCGTCCTGCACCTCGGGCAGACAGCGGGTGACTTCCTCTACCCGGGCGATGGCGCCCCGCGACATGGCGGTCAGCACCGGCGAGGGCACCAGCGCCTGCCGGCTCGGCCCCTGCGCCAGCAACAGGGCGTAGTTCCAGCCGTACTTGAGCTGGTCCTCCGTCGTACCCGCGGTGCCCTGCACGACCAGCCCGCTGGTGCCGCACACGGCGGTGGACAGCAGTTCGGACAGCATCGACTTCGCGGTACCGGGCTCGCCGACGAGCAGCAGCCCGCGCTCGCCGGCGAGCGTGACCACACACCGCTCCACCAGCGCCCGGTCGCCGACGAACTTGCCCTCCACGACCAGTCGGCGCGGCACCCCGTCCGGCGCCTCGGCGTCCTCGGGCAGCTTCAGGGCGCGGCCGTCGCTGCCCATGACGAAGGTGACGACGGCGCGCGGGGTGAGCCGCCAGGCGGGCGGGCGCGGCCCGTCGTCGTACGCGGCCAGGAAGGCCAGCTCGCCGGCGTACCGGTCCTCGGGCGGGACGATCTGGCGAACCGGGCCGGGGGAGCCGGCGGAATCGGAGTCGGAGTCGAGGGACAGGGCGGTCGTGGTCATCGGCGCGCGTTCTTCCAGAGAGGGTGGGAGGGTGGTCATCGGCGGCGGCCCTTACGGGTGGCGCGGGTGGTGAGCTGCTCGTAGGCCGGGGCGTCGCCGGAACGGACGCGGTCCCACGCGCGCGTGAACAGTTCGGGCACGGGCATCAGCGGCAGCACGCGCCCGTAGGCGCCGACCGGATAGAGGCCCTCCTTCCAGATCTCCACCGGCAGCGCGGGCGACGTCAGGTCCAGCCAGCCGCACGGCAGGAACAGGGTGCGTCCGGCGCGCGCCCGCTTGGCCTCGACGACCAGCTCGCTCGCCGCGAGTTCGGCGCGGGCCTTCTTCGTCCGGGCGGGCTTCCAGCCGGTCCAGCGGGCGCAGTTGCGGTCCGTGGGGTCCGGGAGCGCCAGCAACTGGAGGTAGAGCGCCGCCGCGTCCTCGCCGAGACCGTGCCGCGCGGCGACCTCGGCGACCAGATCGGGCACGCTGAAGGTCGGGTCCTGGGCGTGTCCGGAGGGTCCCTCGGGATCGCACCCGACCGCGACCGCGCGGGCCAGTTCGTCGTCGAGGAGGGTCCGCAGGGCCCGCATGCCCTCGCCCCGTCCCGGTCCGACCAGCCCCTCCACGAGCCCGAACACGGGGTCGTCGGGAGCACCGAGCGCGCCCGGCCGGACCAGGACGGTCTCCTGGTCGCCGTACCAGGGGCGCAGCGCCAGCGCCTCGCCGACAGGTGTCAGACCGTGGGCGTCGGCGCCCCCGGTGGCGGGCAGCCCGTACGCCTTGCGCAGTTCGACGGCGGACGAGGAGCCCTTCTCCGTCCACGCGACGTCCAGGTCGAGCAGCAGTCCCCGGTCGGCGAAGCGGCGTCGCAGGGCGGCGAGGCTCTCCGGCAGGACGGCCCGCAGCGGGTGTCCGTACGGCAGGGAGTAGGCGAGTCCGGCCAGGGCGTTCACGGCACCCGTCAGGTGGTTGCGGCCGGGCAGCGCCGCGGGGTCCGCCGCGACCAGGTTGCCGTCCTTGTCCGGCCGCTGGACGGTGGTGCGGCTGATCCAGGCGGTCAGCCCCGGGTTGAGGACGTCCTCCGCGGAGCCGGTGGGCAGGCCGCCGAGGGAGAGTTCCCCGGCGAGGTCCTCGGGCAGCCGGACGACCTCGCCGAGCCGCTCGGCCCACACCCGGCCGGCCGCCTCCGTGTCCGGCCCGGCCGTCCACAGGTCACCGGGGTTCCCGGGCAGCAGGGCACCGACGAGGGCCGCCCGGTCGCCGCTCCCGACCGAGGACAGCAGGGCGTCGGCCAGCTCCTTCTGACGCGGCTTCAGCCCGGTCGCGGCGATCACCTCGGCGGTGAGCTGCTTCGGCTTGCCGGCCAGCAGCAGCGCCGCCTGCATGGGCCCCAGCCCGCCGTGGGTCGCGGCCGCGAGGACGGCGGGAGCCTCCGGCTGCCAGGGCGCCGGGCCCTTGTCCCGGACGAGTCCGGTGACGGCGCTCAGCGCGTCGGCGGGGAACACCGCCGGGTGCGCGGTCTCCCGCTCCAGCGTGAAGTGGGCGATCGCGCCGAAGGAGCCGGCCGGATCGTGGTCCAGGGCGAGCCAGTGCACCCGCCCCGCCTGCCGGTCCAGGTTCTGGCAGCCGAGGACGACGACGGTACGGCCGTCCCGGCGCAGCACCTGACCGACGCGCTCCTGCTTCTCGTGCGGCTCGCTCAGCACGACCTCGCGCAGGGCGGCCCCGGGAGCGGCCAGCGGACCGTCCGTGACCGCCTCGAACAGCAGCACCAGCGCCTCGCGGTGCGCCTCGGTCACCGTGGCGGAGGCGGCGCGGTACGCGAGCGGGCGCAGCATGTCGAGCACCGGCGTCCACACCAGCCCGATGCCCGGCAGGGTGAACTCGTCGCTGCGCCATCCGTCGGCGGTTCCGGTGGACCGGGAGGCCTCGGCCAGGGGCTTGCCGTCGGCCGGCTTCCCGGTCAGCACGTGGTTCACGGCGCGGACCTGCCGCAGTGTGCTCCAGCGGACCTCGCTGCCCCACCACCCGTGCACCTCGGTGAGCCCGGTGGTGGCCTCGCGCAGCGTCGCGTCGTCGCCGTGCTCGGGCTTGAGGTCGGCGAACATGCCGTCGATCCGACGGCGCTCCGCCTTCGGCCGCTCGACCGGCGGCGCCACGAACGCGGCGGTCGACTCCGCGAGCCGCAGCACCGCGCGCACCAGTGCGGCGACACCCGCGACGAGGCCCCCGTCGCCCAGCGAGGGCAGGGAGCGGGACACGACCTCCTGGACGACCTCGTCCGCGGACGGCACGACGGCGGCGGCGTCCGAGGTCCCGTCCACGACCTTGGCCGACGCCAGCTTCGCCTGCCGCTGCGCCAGCGCCTCCTTCCCGGCCCGCAGCAGCTCGGCCGCCTGCTCGTCGGTCAGGGCACGCAGCGCCGCCGACGCGCGCTCGTCGCGCGGGCGAAGGGCGTGCCAGAAGTCGACCGGCGGAACGAACCGGGTGCCGGCGGCGAACTCGCCGCCGCGCTCCATCGGTGTCACCCGGCCCAGTTCCCCGGCGGCGGACGGGTCGTCACCCGCGTAGAGGGCGATCTGCCGGTGCAGAGCGACGGCCACGGGCTCGGCCCCGCCCGGCAGCCGCAGCGCGCCGAGCAGGACGCCGGGCGCCCGCCCGCCGGCCCACGGCAGGGTGACGGTGCGGCCGTCCGGGGTACCGGCGACGGTGCGGGCCTCGGCACCCTCGCCCTCGGTGCGCACCCAGCGGCCGAGCACGATGCCGTCCGTGCCGAACGGGCTCCGCTCCAGGCCGGGTTGGAGCGGCAGCACCTCGCAGTGCTGCTGGAGCAGGGGCGCGTCCTCCCGGATGCCGGACGACAGGAACGCGGGCAGCGAGGCGCGCCCGTGGGTGCCGGTGGCCGGGTCGTACTCGAGCCACACCTGCTGCCGGCCCTGCCTGCCCTGGCGCCAGTACGAGGTGCCGTCGCCGAGGATGCGGCGGCTCGGCGGTACGACGGTGTCACCGGCGTGCAGCGTGCGCCCGCCGGTGGCGCGACCCCCTCCGGGGACCGGGATCGACGGTTCGCCCGCGTCGTTGCCGCCGTACCAGTGCGGGAGCTGTTCACCGCCGAGCGGGAAGACGTCGGCGGGGCGGGCCGACCAGTAGCCGAACTGCTTGCCGTCCTGCCGCCACATGACGAGCAGTTCGCCGTCCGTGTAGCGGTAGCTCGGGCGCTGCCAGCGGTCCAGCGTCACGGGCAGCCGCAGGTCGTGCTCGAGCAGGATCTCCTCGGGGCCGACGACGATCACCTTGTGGGCGCGGGCGAGGATCAGCGCGGGCCAGGCCTCGCTGACGCCGAGCGTGTCCTCGCGGTCGCGCCTGGTCTCGGCGTCGAGCCGGCGCAGCGCCTCGTCCAGCGCGGGCCAGCCCAGCTCGTCCAGCAGGCCGGCCCGCAGCGTGTGCCCGAGCAGCGGCGCGACCGCGTGCGCGGCGACCACGGCGACGGCCGCCGGGCTGACCCGGGCGGCGATCGTACGGAAGGGGCGGAGCCGTTCCAGTGCCGCCCGCGCGGCGGGCAGGCCGACCGCCGAGGACAGTTCCCCGGCCGCGTCGTCCAGCCACTCGCGCAGCACCTCGGCGAGCACGGGGTGGGCGGCCAGTTCCTCCAGCACCTTCGGCGCGGGGCGCAGGCCGCTGAGGGTGCTGATGTCGGCGTACAGCAGGCGGCGCAGGCGGGGGTCCGCCGCGGTCGCGGTGAGGTCGCGCCGGCCGGGTACGGTCTCGCGCAACCAGCGGTCGACGGAGAGGTACACGACCTGGTCGGGGCCGGGCAGCGTCAGCGGCACGCCCTGGGCCGCGCACAGGTCGAGCAGGTCGAGATCGGCGCCGGCGTGCCAGCGGCCCGAGCACAGATCGACCGGGCGGCCCAGCTCACGCAGCCGGGGCCCCATCCGCTCCACCAGGGCGAGGGTGGCCGGGGAACGGCCGCTGACATTGCCGCCGTGCTTGCGGTGCAGGGCCCATCGGCCGAGCCAGTCCGCCGGGTCCACGTCGGCCGCCGTCTCCCCGGTGAGGAGCAGATCCGCCCCGCACTCCGCGAGCAGCGCCAGCCAGAACTCGTCGTCCTCGACGGTACGCCCCAGGCCGGCCGGCATGATCTCCAGCAGTCGCTCACGCACCTCCGGCCGCTGCTCGGCGAGGACGGCGAGCGTCGCCCGGTAGGCGTTCCAGAAGGAGGCGGGGGCCCGGACCGCGGCCGGCGAGGAGAGCAGGTCGGCGACCAGGCCGCACTCCTCGGTGACCCGGTCGAGACCGGCGGCCTTGATCAGCCCGCGCGCGTCCTGCGGCAGGGACGCGTACGGCGGCATCCCGGCCGCGCAGCGCTCCACGGTCAACTGCCGGAACTGCGCCCAGGCCTCGGCCGCGTGGAGCCGCGCCGCGAGAGCCTTGACGTGCTCCTTGAGCGCCTTGACGGTGAGCGCCCCGGCGAAGGCGAACTCCAGGAAGACGGCCCGCTGCCGCTCCTCGTCCACCTTCAGCGCGTGCACCCGCTCGGCCTCCCGGGCCTTGCCGAAGAAGGCGGAGGCGTACGTCGTGTTCTCGTGCTGGAGGAAGACGCGGGCGGCCTGCTCGTAGAAGGTGGGCAGGAAGTGCGGCACGGCCCGACCGAGCCGGGTGCCGAGCGCCTCGAAGCCGTCCTTGGCGTTGCCGGGGCGGGACTTGGCCTGCCGCGCGAGCCGCTCGACGTCCTTGACCAGCGCCAGCGCGTGGTGGCCGTTCGCCGGGTCGTTGACCAGCGCCCAGGCGGGGAAGCCGAGGGTCTCCCGGCGCACCTGACCGACCTCGGGGGTCTCCGGGTCGCGGGCCAGCCCGAGGAAGTCCAGCGCCAGGTCCTCGGCCTCGCCCAGGGTGCCCGGCACGAGCCGCACGATCTGCCGGTCGTCCAGCGCGGGGTGGGTGTACCTGCGGACGGTGAGCGTGTCGGCGTCCTCCCGGGTGGTGCTCCCCGGGGGCAGCACCGCGCCCGCGTCGAGCAGCGCGCCGGCGGTGGTCTCGTCGTAGGTCGTCATGCCGCCCGCTCCTCGTCCTCGATGTCCCGCCCGGCGTACAGTGCGGCCGCCATGCGCATGCCCTCGGACCAGGCCACCGGCCCGATCAGGCCGAGCTTCAGCACCCGGCCGGCGGAGTCGGTGAACACCAGGGGACCGGTCTCCGCCTCCTCGTAGCCCTCGTAGTCGCCGACCCACACCCGGGCCTCGACGGTGCGGTTCTCCTCCAGGACGGAGGTGACGGCGTGGCCGCCGCGCACGCGGTAGCCGAGCTGGGTGACCCGGCCGTGCAGAAACCGCTGTTCCTTGAACGAGCCGCCCGCGTACTCCTCGACCGCGGTGCCCTCCGCGTCGAGCGTCGCGGGACGCCGCCACACCTCGCGGAACAACTGCTGGGCGCGCTGCTCGACGCCGAGTTCCACGGCGAACTCCCGAAGCTCCTCCAGGTCGTCGAGGAGCACGGGGTGCGGGAGGTGGACCAGTTCGGGCGTGATGCGGACGGTGTCGCCGTCGAGGTCGACCAGACCGAGTCCGCGCTCGGGGTCGGCGTCCCGAAGGAACCCGGCCACCTCGCCGTCGGCCCCGGTGACGACGAGGTCGCGCAGGGCGGCCTGCCAGGCGGGGTCGGGCCACACCTGGGCGACGACGGCGAACGGCACCGGCAGCGAGCGCACCATCCAGCGCTCCACGTCGGCCAGGCACTGGCGTTCGTGCCGTTCCAGCCACTCGGTGAGCTGACGCAGGCCCACCACCGCCGGCTCGTCGGCGATCTTGGGCGGTACGGACTTCAACCGCCGCCCCGCCGCGTTGCGGCACACCACCTTGCCGTCATCGAGGGCGACTTCGTAGTCGCCGGCCGACACCCACCCCATGTGTGCCTCCACCCGCAGTGATCAAGTGACGGGAAGAGTAGAACAGGCCACTGACAACGGGATTCGGAAGGCGCCGCGGCGGGCCGCACCCAGGGGCCCGGCAGGACGAGACCCCAGGTCAGCGCTCTGCGGCGGGCCTCGCCCGAGACATCGCGCGGCCCCGGCCGGCTGAAGGCGTCAGCCCTCGACCCAGCCGTGGTTCTTCGCGAACTGCGCCAGGCCGGCCCGCACCTGGACGATCTGCTCACCGGTGAGCGAGGGCGCCGCCGTCAGCAGCGCCTCGGTGACGTCCCGGGTGAACTCCTCGGTGCTCAGCACATCGCACAGGACGTCGTCGTCGGCGGCCAGGGGCTTGCCGTCCGCACCCCGCGCCAGCCGCACGTCGGACGCCTTCGGACCGCGTTCGCCGTCCTCGATCTCGAACTCCACCACGATGCCCCGGCGCACCTGCGACTCGGGCATCAACATGTCGTTGACGTGCAGGAAGACATCCTCCCCGCCGTCGTCGGGCGCGATGAAGCCGTAGCCCCGCTGACTGTCGAAGCGCACCACACGACCAGCAACCATCCCAACCCCCAGCAACCTCGAAACACCCACGTCGGTGAACCTGTCCAGATCGTAGTCAAGGCGACGGGCCCCGGGCGACTCAGGGGATTCACTGGGCGCGATACAGCGTGGTGAGCAGCTCGACCACGGCCTGCGTGGCGGGGTGCGGGTCGTCGCGCCACCACACCAGCCGGACCGCGACGGGCTCGGCGTCACGCACCGGCCGGTACACGACGCCGGGCCGCGGGTACTGGTTGGCGGTCGCCTCGGCCGTCATCCCGACGCTGCGGCCGGTGGCGATCACCGTCAGCCAGTCGTCGACGTCGTGGGTCTCCTCGGTGGCGGGGCGCGCGTCGGGCGGCCACAGCTCGGGGGTGGTGGTGCCGGTGCGGCGGTCGACCAGGAGGGTCCGACCGCCGAGATCGGCCAGCCGTACCGAGCGGCGGCGGGCCAGGGGATCGTCGGCGGCCAGCGCGCACAGACGCCGTTCCAGGCCGACGATCGCCGCGTCGAACCGCCGGTCCTCCAGGGGTCTGCGCACCACCGCCATGTCGCAGGAGCCCTCCGCCAGACCGGCGCTCGCGGAGTTCACACGCACCAGCTGGAGCTCCGTGTCCGGGCGCTGCGCCGTCCACCGGCGCTGGAAGGCCAGGGTGTGGCGGCCGAGCGCCGACCAGGCGTAGCCGATGCGCAGCCGGGTGTGCCCGGAGGCCGCGTCCTGCACCAGGGCGTCCACCTCGCCGAGCACCCGTCGCGCGTGCGCCGCCACCCGCAGCCCGGTCGCGGTCGGCGTCACCACCCGGGAGGTACGCCTCAACAGCCTTGCGCCCAGCGCCTGTTCGAGCGAGGCCAGGGTCCGGGACACCGCTGCCTGGGAGACCCCGAGCACGGCGGCGGCGTCGGTGAAACCGCCCTCGTCGATGATCGCGACCAGGCACCGCAGCTGCCGAAGCTCCACGCCCGGTCCTCGACCGTCCGTAACCATGACTCCATCGTATAGACGGGTCGCGTCATGCATTTTGCGCAAGGCCGGGCCGGGAGGACGATCCGGATATGCCAGCCGCGTCCGTACCCGCGCCCCCGTCGACCGTCCCGGCGACGGATCCCGTTCCCGTTCCCGTTCCCGTGTCCGAGTCCCGTGGCGGTCGGCGACTCGCCGGGGTGGCCACCATGGTCGGCAGCGGTCTGTCCAACCAGACCGGCGCCGCGATCGGTTCCCTCGCGTTTCCCGTGCTCGGCCCCACGGGCGTCGTCGCGGTACGCCAGTACGTCGCCGCGCTCGTCCTGCTGGCGGTGGGCCGTCCCCGGCTGCGGTCCTTCACCCGGCGGCAGTGGGGGCCGGTCCTGTTGCTGGCGCTGGTGTTCGGGACGATGAACCTGTCGCTCTACACGGCCATCGACCGCATCGGCCTCGGTCTCGCGGTGACCCTGGAGTTCCTCGGGCCGCTGACCATCGCGCTGGCCGCCGCGCGGCGCCGGGTGGACGCCTGCTGCGCGGTGATCGCGGCGGCGGGCGCGGTCACCCTGATGCGCCCGCAGCCCTCCACGGACTATCCGGGGATGGGGCTCGGACTGCTGGCCGCCGCCTGCTGGGCGTCGTACATCCTGCTCAACCGCACGGTCGGACGACGGGTCCCCGGCGCCCAGGGCGCGGCGGCCGCCGCGGCCGTCTCCGCCGTGCTGTTCCTGCCGGTCGGCGTGGTCGTGGTCCTGCGCCATCCGCCGACCGCGCAGTCCGTCGGCTTCGCCGTGGCCGCCGGGGTTCTCTCCTCCGCGGTGCCCTACCTCGCCGATCTGTTCACGCTGCGCCATGTGCCCGCCGCCGCGTTCGGCCTGTTCATGAGCGTCAACCCGGTGCTCGCCGCACTGGTCGGCCGGTTCGGGCTGGGGCAGGACCTCGGCCTCGTCGACTGGTCGGCGATCGCCGCCGTCGTCTGTGCCAACGCCCTCAGCATCCTCGTGCCGCGCCGCTGACCGGGGTCAGGACTCGGATCGCTCCGCGTTGCGCTTCTTGATGCGGACGGTCTCCCGGCGGACCTCGGCCTGCGTGGCGCGCTCCTTCTCCAGCCACTCGGGCTTGGCGTCCTTGACGGCCTCGATCTGCTCGCTGGTGAGCGCCTCGGTCACTCCGGCGCGGGCCAGGCCGGCGATGGAGACGCCCAGCTTGGCCGCGACCACCGGACGGGGGTGCGGGCCGGTCTCGCGCAGCTTGAGCAGCCACTCGGGCGGGTTCGCCTGGAGTTCGTTCAGCTCGGCGCGCGAGACGACGCCCTCCTGGAACTCGGCGGGCGTGGCGGGGAGGTGCACACCCAGCTTCTTCGCCGCGGTGGCGGGCTTCATCGTCTGGGTGTTCTGCTGCGACTTCATACCGTCCAGGGTATCGGCCGCGGCGAAGACCTCCGACCACAGCCGGTAGCCTGGCGGGATGACCGACTCGGCGGACTCCCCCTCGTTCCGGCTCGCGTACGTCCCCGGAGTGACGCCCGCCAAGTGGGTGCGGATCTGGGCGGAGCGCCTGCCCGACACACCCCTCGGCCTCCTCCAGGTGACCCCCGCGGAGGCCTCCGACGTCTTGCGCGAGGGTGCCGCGGACGCCGCCTTCGTGCGGCTTCCGGTCGACCGTACGGTGTTCAGCGCGATCCCTCTGTACACGGAGACCACCGTCGTCGTGGTCCCCCGGGACCATGTGATCACCGCGGCCGAGGAGGTCACGGTGGCCGACCTCGCCGACGAGGTGGTCCTCCATCCGCTGGACGACGTCCTCGGCTGGGAGCAGCTGCCCGGCGAAGCCGCCTTCGAGCGCCCGGCGACCACCGAGGACGCGATCGAGCTGGTCGCGGCGAACATCGGCGTGCTGGTCGTGCCCCAGTCCCTGGCCCGCCTGCACCACCGCAAGGACCTCACCTACCGGACGATCGTCGACGCCCCCCGGTCGGACATCGCCCTCGCCTGGCCCGAGGACGCGACCACCGAGCTGGTCGAGGACTTCATCGGCATCGTCCGCGGCCGCACCGTCAACAGCACGCGGGGTCGGGCCCAGCAGGCTCCGGCGGCGGAGCGCAAGGGCGAGCGCGAGCGTCGAAAGCCGCAGGCCGGCGGAGGTGCGGCCAAGAGCACCGCCGGAGGTGCCCGCGGCCGCAGCGGAGGCGCCAAGGGCGGTGCCGCGAAGGGCGGCGGCGGTCGGCGCGGTACCGGCGGCGGCAAGCCCCGCCGCCGGTCGTAGCGGCCTCCCGCGCCGTCAGGGCACGTAGGTCGCCCCGCGCGCAGTGCGCACCACCTTCGTCCCGTCGGCCGCGCCGAGCAGCCCGGCGGCCACCCAGGCGTCCACCACCGTCCGTACCCGCGCCACCAGCGCCGGCTTCCCGCGGAAGGGCGCCTCTGCCCACACCTCGTCGAGCAGGGTGGTGCCGTCCGTCCTCGCCGGGTTGGCCACGCCCGAGTCGCTGTTGCCGAAGACGATCCCGGGCTCGGCCCGCCGTACATAGGCGTGGGTCGGATCCTCGGTGCCCTCGTGGAACGGGGCGAACTCGGTGCCGTCGAGCGTGAAGTGCAGCGGCTTCCCGCTCACCGGCGCGAGGGAGGGCAGCAGGTCGCCGGAGAGGGCCGCGTTGCGGTAGAGGCCGAACTCCAGGTACGTCGTCGCGGAGTTGCGGGCGACGAGGTTGACCGGACCGTGGAACAGGGTCTGGAGCGACGGGTCGTCGGGCGCCTTCTCGACCCGCAGCCGGAACGGCATCGTCACCCGGACCACGTCCCCGTCGCGCCAGGTCCGTGACACCGTGAAGTAACTGCCGGGCACCGGCGTCCCGCCGGCCTTGCGCCCGTTGACCGTCACCCCGAAGCCGGCCGTCGCCCAGGACGGCACGCGCAGCCGCAGCGCGAAGGCGGCCCGGCGTCCCCGGACGGTGAGCGTGCTGCCCTGTTCGCGCGGGAAGCCCGTGCTCTGCGTGACGGTGACGCCCTTCTCGGCCCAGGTGAGCGTGGACGGGCTGTAGAGGTTGACGTACAGCGCGCTGCCGTCGGCCGCCCTGAAATACACCGAGTCCTGGTACTTGGTGGCGCTCTCCATGCCGGTGCCCTCGCAGCAGGTGGTGCCCTGCTTGGGGGTGTAGTCGCGCACATGGCCCGGGGTGAGCCCGATGAAGTACGTGACCAGCGGCTTCTCCGCGTCCGCAGTGTCCTGCCGGGAGCCGAGGACCTGGTTGTACAGGGCCCGCTCGTAGTAGTCCATGTAGGCCGGGTCCTGCTCGTGGAGGAAGAGCATCCGGCTCAGCTTCAGCATGTTGTACGCGCAGCAGGTCTCGGCGGTGGTCGCGCCGATCGTCCCCGCGATGACGTCCCTCGCCTTCCAGAACTCCGCCGTGCTGGTGCCGCCGATGCCGTACATGCGGTGCGGTACGACCATGCGCCAGAAGTTCTTCGCGGCGGTCAGGTAGCGCGCCTCGCCCGTCGCGTCGTACAGCCGCACCAGTCCGGTGAAGATCGGGATGTGCTGGTTGGCGTGCAGCCCGTCGAGCGTGTCGGTGTCGGCCGCGCAGGCGTCGATGAGCTTGTCGAGGTCGAACAGCCGGGCCAGCGCGAGATGTTCGGCCCTGCCGGAGAGGGCGTGCAGATCGCAGATCGCCTCGACGATGCCGCCGAACTCCCCGCTGGAGAAGATCCCCCACATGCGCTGGAGCGTCGCCTCGGGCAGCTTCGACAGCCGGGAGTACATCCAGTCGCACATCCCGGACGCCAGGTCGAGCGCACGGTCGTCGTCGGTGGCCAGGTACGCGTCCAGCAGACCCCTGAGGATCTTGTGGGCGGTGTAGTAGGGCGCCCACACCTTCGTGTAGTCGGGGCCGGTCATCGACTCCAGCTGGATGAACTGGGTCTCCGGGTAGGCCGCGAGGAACCCGGGATGGCTGGGGCCGTCCCAGGTGCGGCGCAGGGTGGCGGTCAGGCCGCGTCCGGAGGCGTCCGCGAAGGTGCTCCCCGAGGTCTCGTCGAAGGCGTACGAGACGAGGTCGCCGGCCGTCCGGCCGCTCTGCAGCCCGGCGACCTCGTCGGCGGTCAGGGCGCGCGACCAGACGTCGAAGCCGCCGAAGGCGCCCGCGAAGACGGGGTCGGACGCGTAGTGGGACCGGCCGAGCCAGTGGCCGGTGAGGGCGCCGAGGGCGGCCGGGGTGAGTGACATGGCGGTGTTGCGGGCCACTGCCGTGCCGTCGACGTACAGGGTGCCGGTGCCCCCGGCGAGGGTCACCGCGAGGTGGCTCCACCGGTTCAGGGGCAGCGCGGCCGTGCCGTCGAGTCCCTGCTCGCCGCCCGGCCCGCCGGTGGTGATGGCGAACCGGGGCACCCCGCTCGCGTTGCGGGCGGCCAGGTACAGATACCGGGTCGTGTCGTTGCCGCAGTCGAGGATCCGGGTCCAGGCGGCGTCATGGGTGGGCTTCACCCAGGCGGCGAGGGTGACCTCGGTGGCGCCGCCGAGCACGCCGGAGGGCAGGTCGACGTACTGGTAGGAACCGCGGACGTTCTCCACGGCCGTACCGAACCTCCCGTCGGTGCTCAGCACGGCGGGATCGTGCCGCAGGGCCTCGCGCACCTCCGTCAGCGCGCCGATCGCCGTGCGGATCCGGTCCGCGAACTCCTGCTCCGCGGTGCTCGCGTACGCCTGGGAGAGCATGGTCAGGAAGTGCCCGGTGTAGTGGCCGCGCAGATTGCCGCCCGCCTCCCCGTCCAGGCCCTCCCAGCCGCCGGGGGCGACCGCGCCGAGGGTGGAGAGGCCGGCGTTGGCGCGGAAGACCTGGAGCAGCCGGTTCACGTCGTAGCCGCGGGCGTGGTCGAGCATCAGCTGCCGCTTGGCGGCGAAGACACCGGCGCCGAGCGCGACGTCCTCGAGGCCGAAGGGCCGCAGCGACCAGGCGGCCGAGGGCGGGAGCGCGGCGGCCGAGGGCGGGAGCGCGGCGGCCGAGGCCTTCGCGGCGGCGGTGGCGGACATCGCGGGGACGGCCGCCGTGAGCATCGCGCTCCGGAGCAGGATGCGTCGGGTGAGGGGCGGTGCCATGTGCTGCTCCTCCGGTCCACAGGGGATCGACACGATCGTTCGATATTTCGGACGATGTGCGGATGGTCGACCAGACGCTAGAGGGGTGGCGGTTGAGCGTCAACGGTCCTGACGGGACGGAAAGTTGCGAGGGCGGCCGCTACTTCGCGGCCGCTCGTCCGATCGACTCCACCAGCGGCAGCAGCCGGTGCGGCACGCGCTCGCGCAGCGCTACCTCGCTGCGGGTGCGGACCACGCCGGGCAGACTGATCAGCTTCTGGATCACGTCCTCCAGGTGCGCGTTGTCGCGCGCCACGACCCGGGTGATGAGATCGCCGCCGCCGGTGATGGAGAACGCCTCGACGATCTCCGGTACGGCGGCCAGCGCGTCGCCCACGTCGTCGAGGTGCCCCTGGGTGACCTCGATGTGCACGAACGCGAGCACCGGGTGGCCCAGTGCGGCGGGGGAGAGCGACGGCGCCGCGCCGGTGATCACGCCGTCCCGCTCCAGTCGGTCGAGACGGGCCTGAAGGGTGCCGCGCGCGACGCCGAGGAGCCGGGCGTACTCCCGCACGCTCGTCCGCGGCTGCTCGAGCAGCAGGCGCAGGATGCGGGTGTCCAGCTCGTCCACGGCCATCCGGCGGGCCTCCTCGCACGTTCGTGATCAGCGCCGACTGTACCAATGGCCCAGCATGACGGGCGGGGCCCGAGCCGCCGGCCGGGTGGGCGCCACCGCCGAAGCCGTCGGCGGAAGTGTGCCGATGGCAGGCTGGTGGCGAGGGGATTCCGGTCTCGTTTGAGCCATTGGCCCAGTCGACCCGGCCCCTGTTGAACCACCAGCCCTCCGGATGCTCAAATGGCGGTGTCGATGGCGCTGCGGACCCCCGCGGCGCCTTTCTCATGTCGCGGTACGTCCGCGGCGCATCAGGGTGGGGAAAGGGCGGGGCAGCTTGCTGAAGAGGGCGTTCGTGGCACCGGATCCCGGACGGGTGCGACTGCGGTTCGCCTCCCGGGCCGTGCTCGGCATCGGGCTGGCCGTCGCGCTGTGCGGGCCGGCCGGGCTTTCGCTGGTGGCGGCCATCACCGGTGGCCTGGCCGCGCTGCTCGCGCTGTTCACGGTGACGGACCCGACGGTGCGCGGACAGGCCGTGACCACCGCCCTGCTCCCGGTCGTCGGGCTGCCGCTGCTGACGCTCGCGGCCGTCCTGCACGACGTGCCCGTCGCCCGTGACGCGGCCTTCCTCGCCGTGGTCGGGGCCGGGGTGTACGCGCGGCGCTGGGGGCCGCGCGGGCACTCGCTCGGGGTGTTCGCGTTCATGACCTTCTTCGCCGCCCAGTTCCTGCACACCGTCCCCGGTCAGCTGCCCGAGCTGTGCGCCGCCGTCCTGCTGTCGATCGCCGCCTCGTCCGCGGTGCGGTTCGGGATGTGGCCCTACGAACGACGGCTCCCGGCGCCGGCGGCCGTCGCCCCGCCGACCGGCGGGACCGGGCTGGCGCGGATCACCACGCGGCAGGCGACGCAGGCGACCGTGGGCGCCGGGATCGCCCTCGTCGTCGGACAGGCCCTGTCGGACCAGCGGTGGTACTGGGCCGTGGGCGCCACCTGGTGGGTGTTCGTGAACACCACCTCGCGCGGCGAGACCCTCGTACGGGGGTTCCGGCGGTTCCTCGGGACCGTCCTCGGGATCGTGCTGGGTCTGGTCGTGGCCCTGCCCCTGCACGGCGAGCCGGTGGCGACCGCCGTGGTCGTCGCGGTCGGCGTCTTCGGGATCTTCTACTCGGCCGCCGTGTCGTACACCTGGATGATGCTCGCCGTCACCGTCATGGCGAGCGCGCTGTACGGGCTGCTCGGCCTGCTCGACCCGGCGCTGCTCGCCCTGCGGGTGACCGAGACGGCCGTCGGGGCGCTGGGGGCCGCCCTGGCGGTGCTGCTGGTGCTCCCGGTGACCACGCACTCCGTCACCGACGCCTGGGTGGAGCGCGCACTGCGCTGTGTGCACCTGTGCACCGCGGAGGCCGCCGCCCGGCTCGCGGGTTCCGAGGCGGCGGACCCGGCCCGGCGGGTGGTCGAACTGGAGCAGATCCTCGCCCGGGTCCGGCTGTCGCTGGCGCCGCTGGTGCATCCGCTCAGCCCCCTGCGGGCGCGCAAGGGCCGGGCCCGGCACGTGCTGGAGCTGCTCGACGACTGTGCTCGCGAGGTGCGCGGGCTGGCCTCGGTCGCCGCGGACCCCGAGGCCTCGCACGACGCCCGCCTCGTCGCCGCCTGCTGGCGGGTGGAGTCCGCGGTCGAGGCCCTCACCGCCGCACCGACCGACGGACGGCCCCACCCCGCCGAAACCGCCGCCGTACCGCTCGGCCCGGGATCCGAGCCGGTGCTGGCCCACCTCCACGCCTTGGAGCGGGCCCTTCTCGAGCTCGCGGTGCCCCTGCGCGGCGCACCCCGCGTCCCGGCCGGCGCCTGAGCGGCCGCGGCCCACTGGGCGCGGCTCCCGGACGCGGCGGCCCGCCGCCCGAGCGCGCTCGGCCGCACCCACCGACGGACGGCCGCACCCACCGGAACCGTCGCCGTACCGCTCGGCGCCCGAGCGGGCGTGGCTCCCGGCCGTGGCGGCCCGCCGGTCGGGGGCCGTCGGCCGGCGGGCGAGCGCGCCTGGTCTAGACCGCTGGTGATCGACTGCTACGGTCACCCCGAGCAGCAGCGTCAGCAGCGGCAGCGGCGACCCGGGAGGGGACAGCGGTGGCAGACCTCGGCGGAAGGCGACGGCGGGCGTTCATCGGCTCGTTCACGGCGGCTGGAGGGCCCGGGATCGTGGCCGCCGCCGTGGACCCGGTCAGCGGTGCGCTGACCGTCCTGAGCAGCGTGAACGGCGTCCCCGACCCCTCGTATCTGGCCCTGTCGGCCACCGGGGACACGCTGTACGCGGTCAGCGAGACGGCGGACGGCGCGGTGGCCGCGTACCGGGTGACGGGCGACGCGCCGGAGCAGACCGGGCCACCGGTGCCGGTCGGCGGCAGCGGCCCCACACACCTCAGCGTGTTCGACGGACACGTCCTCACCGCCAACTACGGCTCCGGCAGCATCACGGCCGTCCCGGTCCGCGCCGACGGCGGCCTCGCCCGCGTCGCCTCCGGCGTTCTCCGGCACACCGGCTCGGGCCCGCACACGCGACGCCAGCAGGGCCCGCACGCCCACCAGGTGCAGCCCGACCCGAGCGGCCGCTGGGCGGTCAGCGTGGACCTCGGGACGGATTCCGTACGGGTCTGCGCCCTGCGCGACGGCAGCCCCGTCCTGCACCGGGAGCACGCCCTGCGCCCCGGCTCGGGCCCCCGCCACCTGGCCTTCCACCCGGGGGGCGGCTACGCCTACGTGGTCAACGAGCTCACCCCGACCGTCACCGTCTGCCGCTGGGACGCCTCGGACGGCTCGCTGAAGCCGCTGGCCGAGGCCGCCGTCCTGCCCGGCGCCCCGGCCGGGGACGCCTACCCCTCGGGCCTCGTCGTCTCGCCCGACGGCCGGTTTCTCTGGACCGCCACCCGGGGCGAGGACGTGCTCTCCGTGTTCGCGGTGGAGGGCGCGGGGGAGGCGCTGCGGCTGGTCGGGACCGTGCCCTGCGCCGGACACTGGCCGCGGGCCGTCGCCGAGTCCGGCGGATTCCTGTACGTCGCGAACGAACGCTCGGGCGATGTCACCTGGTTCTCCCTCGACCCGACGACCGGCCTGCCCCGGCGCGCCGGCTCGATCGCGGTTCCCGCCGCCTCCTGCGTGGTCCTCGGCTGACCCGCACCGCTGTTCCGCGCCCCCGACCGGCCTCGCGCCGGCCCGGGGCGACGCGAAGGGCCCGCTCCACACCCGGAGCGGGCCCTTCGTGCGTACGGCGTCCGTGCGTGCGGTTCAGCGGACCGGCGCGCCCTGGGGCTGCGGCGGGGCGATACCGAGGGCGGTCGTGTACTTGGCCAGCGCGAGCTTGCCGATGGCCGGGTAGGGGCCGAGCGCCTCGGCGGCGGCACAGCCGGCTTCCCTGGCCGCCTCCTCGATCAGCGTGGCGTCGATCTCCGGGCCAATCAGGTAGGGCGCCAGCGCCAGCTGCTGGGAGCCGGAGGAGCGCAGCTGCTCGGCGACGGAGGCGATCGAGCCCTCCTGGTCGAGAGCCGCGGCCATCACCGGCACGGCGAGGCGCGCGGCGAGCAGCATGCCGGTGATCCCGGCGGCCTGCACGGCCTCCTCGCCGCCCACGGAGGCGAGGATGATGCCGTCCGCGGCCGTCGCCACGGTGAACAGCCGGGCGCGGTCGGCGCGGGCCAGACCGGCCTCGGACAGCCGCACGTGCAGGGCCTCGGCGAGCAGCGGGTGCGGGCCGAGCACATCGGTCAGCTCGGCCGCGATCCGGCTCTCCATGACGGCCTGGCGGACCTGGCGCAGCAGCGCGCCGTCGGGACCGGCAAGCAGCGGCACGACGACGCCCACCGGGCCGTCGGGCTCCTTGACGTCCAGTCCGGCGGCACGGGCCTGCTCGAAGCGGGCGGTGCGTTCGTCGGCGGCGTGCGCGAGAACGGACTGGAGGGTGGGGAAACCGTTGTCGTCCCCGTCCAGGTAGCCGATGCGTGCGTCGAGACCGGGCAGCTCGGAGCGGGCGATGCTCACGATCTCCTCGGCGAGGCCGCGCGTGGCGGCACTCGGCGGACCAGGCACCGCGAGGACGAGCGCGGGCGCGCCCTCGGGAGCCGCCACCGGCTCGGGTCGGCGGTGCCGCCCAGGCTGGCGAGGCCGCGGCATTCGTACTGGCAGGCCGGACGCGGGCCCAGTGGGGGAGCTCATGGCGAGGCATGTTACTGGCTTCCTGGGCTCCCCTGTTCGGGGAGGGTGCACGTGAGCGGTATCCGTCCGGTTTTGTCTGATGAGTTACGTACGGATCAGAAGTGATCAGCGTGTTTTCCAGGCGACTTGCCCTCGGAGGCGGTAATCCCCCTTTTGGGGCATGACGTACTTTCCCTACGCACGATGCATCAGAGGGGGTTCACCAGGCTCTCCACCGAGAACAGGCGCTCCTCGCGCGGCAGCGTGAGCGTGCCCGTCGCCAGTGCGGTGGCGATGCGCACGGCGCCGTCCAGCGGATCGCCCTCGGCCGGCACCCGCAGGGCATGCGGCAGCAGCCGCGAGAGTTCCCCCTCCAGAGGGACGAGAAGCGGGTCGCCCATCCTGAACAGGCCGCCGGTGAGAGCGATCCGGGGCTCTCCGCCTGCCGGACAGACGGCGGCGGCCGACTCGGCCATGTGCCGGGCCGCGGTGCGCAGGATGCCGGCGGCGACCGGGTCGTCCTGGGCGCAGGCGGCCACCTGTGGCGCGAAGGAGGCGAGGACGGCCGGTCGGTCCGGACGCGGGTACAGCAGCTTGGGCAGCCCGGTCATCGGCCCGAACCGCTCCTCGGCCCGGGCCAGCAGCGCGGCCGACCCGCCGGGCCGCCCGTCGTAGGCGCGCAGGGCGGCTTCCAGACCGGCCCGCCCGATCCACGCGCCGCTGCCGCAGTCGCCCAGCAGATGGCCCCAGCCGTCCGCCCGCTGCCATGCCGTCAGGTCCGTCCCGATCGCGATCAGGCCCGTACCCGCGGCCACCACGGCGCCCGGCCGCGGTCCGAGCGCGCCGACGAAGGCGGTGACGGCGTCGGCGACGAGCGCGGTGGTCCGGACCCCGAACTCGCGCGCCAGGGCGCCCGGGAGCTCCGCGCGCAGCGCGTCGCCCAGGGTGCTGAGCCCGGCCGCGCCCACGACCGCCGTAGCGGGCCGGGGGACACCGGTCTCGGCCGTCAACGCCCTGACCAGCGGTGTCAGTTGGGACATCAGGTGGTCCGGGTCGATACCCCGCGCGCCGGTGCGCACGGGCACCGGGGACGAACGCCGGCCGAGGGCGCCGCGCTCGGCGGTCCCCAGGACGACACGGAGACCGGAACCGCCCGAGTCCACGGCGAGGATGCCGCTGCCGGAGCCGACCGCGGCGCCGGTACCGGCCCCGTCGCCAGGACCGGCTGCGCCGGTCACGGCAGGCGCCAGTCCACCGGCTGACCTCCCTGCCGGACCAGCAGGTCGTTCGCCCTGCTGAACGGCCGCGAGCCGAAGAAGCCGCGGTCCGCCGACATGGGGGAGGGGTGCGCGGACTCCACCGAGGGCAGATCCCCGAGCAGCGGGCGCAGGTTGCGGGCGTCGCGGCCCCACAGGACCGACACCAGCGGCTTGCCGCGCGCCGCCAGCGCCCGGATCGCCTGTTCGGTGACCTCCTCCCAGCCCTTCCCGCGGTGCGCCGCCGGCTTGCGCGGAGCCGTGGTGAGCGCCCTGTTGAGCAGCAGCACCCCCTGCTGCGTCCACGGTGTCAGGTCGCCGTTGGACGGCTGGGGCAGGCCCAGGTCGGTGTTCAGCTCCCGGTATATGTTGATCAGGCTGCCGGGCAGCGGGCGGACCTCCGCAGCGACCGAGAACGACAGACCCACCGCGTGCCCGGGCGTCGGATACGGGTCCTGTCCGACGATCAGGACGCGGACGTCGTCGAAGGGCTGCTGGAAGGCCCGCAGGACGTGCTGTCCGGCAGGGAGGTAGGTGCGTCCCGCGGCGATCTCCGCGCGCAGGAAGTCGCCCATCTCGGCGATCTTCCCGGCGACGGGTCCAAGGGCCTCGGCCCAGCCCGGTTCGACGATTTCATGCAAGGGTCGTGGTGCCACGGCGTCACCCTACTGCCGTACACAGGTCGCTGATCAACCGGTGGCCAAGGCCGCACGGCCGCCCCTCGCGCGCGGGTCGGCTCATCCGACCACCGCGGCCCGTACACACAGGACGTCCGGCAGGTGCGAGGCCAACTGCCGCCAGCTGTCGCCGTCGTCGGCCGAGGCGAACACCTCGCCGTTGCGGTTGCCGAAGTACACGCCCGCCGGGTCCCCGTCGTCCGTACAGAGCGCGTCGCGCAGCACCGTGCCGTAGTGGTCCTCCTGCGGCAGGCCCGCCGTGAGCGGTTCCCAGGTCCGGCCCGCGTCCGAGGTACGGAAGACCCGGCACCGGTGGTCGGCGGGCACCCGGTCCGCGTCGGCGTTGATCGGGAACACGTACGCCGTGTCCCCGCGCGTCGGGTGCGCGGCGACGGCGAAGCCGAAGGTGGAGGGCAGGCCCGCGCCGATGTCGGTCCACTGCCCGCCCCCGTCGTCGCTGCGGTAGACCCCCCAGTGGTTCTGGAGGTAGAGACGGTCCGGGTTCACCGCGTCCCTCGCGACCTTGTGCACGCACTGGCCGAACTCCGGGTTCGGATCCGGCAGGAACACCGCGGATACGCCGGAGTTGGCGGGCGCCCAGTTCGTGCCGCCGTCGCTCGTGCGGAACACCCCGGCGGTGGACACGGCCACGGTCACCGACCGCGGGTCGCGCGTGTCGGTGAGCACCGTGTGCAGGCCCTCCCCGCCGCCGCCCGGCACCCACTTCGAGCGCGTGGGGTGCTCCCACAGGGGGCGGACCAGCTCGAAGCTCTCGCCGCGGTCCTCCGAGCGGTACAGGGCGGCCGGTTCCGTGCCCGCGTACACCACGTCCGGCTCGGCGGCCGCCGGGTGCAGTTGCCACACCCGCTCCAGCGAGGCATCCGTGTCCTGCGGGAACTTGACGGCGGGTGCGGCCGGTTCGGTCCAGGTCCGGCCGAGGTCGTCGGAGTGGAACACCGACGGGCCCCAGTGCGCGCTGTCGCCGCCGGCCAGCAGCCGCGGGCGGTCGCCGCGGGTGTCGATGGCGACCGAGTAGATCGCCTGTGCGTTGAAGTAGGGGGATTCGTCGAACTCCCATGTGCCCCCGCGCCGACGCCCCATGAACAGGCCCTTGCGCGTGCCCACGGCAAGCAGTGTCTCGGTCATGCCCGATCACCTCCGCTGTGTCTTTGACGTCCTTGTCCCAGACACCGGCCAGTCTGCACCCCGCCACTGACAGTCACCTCTGGAAACGCCGTCGCCGCAGGTCACAGCTGTGACGGCGGTCCGGGAGCGCAAGACATCGGCCACTTTCACCGGGACGCCTGCGCGGGCGCCCGCCCCGTGGCAGCGTCGGGACGAGGGATTCGCCCTGAGCATCAGGCCCGCCCGCCCCGTATGGGAGGGCGGCCGGGATGTTCATGTGCTCATGAGGAGGAAGCCTTCGATGGCGTTCCGTGGTCCGAAGGTGTGGCTGTGGCGCTGGCGGCGCAACCCGCTCAAGCGCCGCGCCGACACGGTGGAGGCCTGGGTCGTGCTCGGCGTGTGGGCGCTGGCCGTCCTCGCCGGGGTGCTGGCGGGGTGGGCGACAGCGGGGTCCGTCGAACACGGTCTGGCGCGGGAACGCGTCGAGTGGCGGCCCCTCCTGGGGCGGCTGACCGAGCGGGCCCCGGGCAGGGCCGCCGTGAACGGTTCCGCCGCCGGTGATCAGGTGTGGGCGAAGGTCGGCTGGACCGGACCGGACGGCTCCGCGCACCAGGGCCAGGTCCGGGTCGGCCCCGGCAGCGCCGCGGGCACGCCCGTCACGGTCTGGACGGACCGGCAGGGCCGCCTGGTGACGAAACCGGCCACGGCCGCTCAGGCCAGACTGCGCGCCTCCCTCGTCGGCGGCCTGGCGGGAGTCGGCGCGGCCGTCCTCCCCTTCGCGGGCGGCCGCGTCCTGCGGGGGCGGATGGAACGCCGGCGCGTGGAGCAGTGGGACACCGACTGGGCCCGCTTCGACGCGCTCTGGGGCCGCCCGACGGGCTGATTCCGACGACCCCGCTCGCGCTCCCGCCCGTGAGAGACGTCAGCCCGGGCCGGGCAGGCTCCGTTCCAGGATCCCGTCGAGATCGGCGTCGTCCGCAAGCGTGCCGAAGGAGTACCCCCAGTCGCCTCCCAGCCGGGTCGCGCAGAACGCGTCGGCGACGGCGGGCGGGGCGTGCCGGACCAGGAGCGAGGCCTGCAGGGTGAGGGCCATCTGCTCCACCAGACGGCGGGCGCCGGCCGGTGTCGCCTCGCCCAGGCGGGTCCGCAGCCGCGAGACGGCTGCGTCGAGGCGGGCGTCCGCGCCCCGCGCCAGGGCGAGTTCGCCGAACAGGGCGTCCGCCGTCTCCGGTTCCCGGGTCAACGCCCGCAGCACGTCGAGGGCGTTGACGTTGCCCGAGCCCTCCCAGATGGACAGCAGCGGCGCCTCACGGTAGTGACGGGGCATCCCGGAGTCCTCCACGTAGCCGTTGCCGCCGAGGCACTCCAGGGCCTCCGCGGTGAACGCCGGACCCCGTTTGGTCACCCAGTACTTGCCGACCGCGGTGGCGATCCGCCGGAAGGCCCGCTCGGCACCCGGACCGTCGTCTCCGCGCACCGCCCGGTCGGCCGCGCCGGCCAGCCGCAGGGTGAGCGTGGTGGCGGCCTCCGACTCCAGTGCCAGGTCGGCCAGCACGTTGCGCATCAGCGGCTGGTCCAGGAGCCGCGCCCCGAAGGCGCTGCGGTGCCGCACGTGGTGCCCTGCCTCCACGAGCGTCTTGCGCATCAGCGTCGCCGACATCATCACGCAGTCCAGGCGCGTGCAGTTGACCATCTCGATGATGGTCTTCACGCCCTGTCCCTCCGGCCCGACCAGCCAGGCCACGGTCCCGTCGAACTCGGGCTCGGAGGAGGCGTTGGAGCGGTTGCCCAGCTTGTCCTTCAGCCGCTGGACGCGGAACGTGTTGCGGGTGCCGTCGGGCAGCACCCGCGGCACCAGGAAGCACGAGAGCCCGTCCGGCGCCTGTGCCAGCACCAGGAAGACATCGCACATCGGCGCCGACGTGAACCACTTGTGCCCGCGCAGGGTGTACACACCGGGCTCCGCCGTGGGCAGGGCCGTCGTCGTGTTCGTCCGGACGTCGGAGCCGCCCTGCTTCTCGGTCATCCCCATGCCCGCGAGCAGCCCGCGCTTCTGCGTCGGCACCCGCAGCCCCGGGTCGTACACCCGGCCGGTCAGCAGGGGCTCGTAGACGGCGGCGAGTTCCGGCTGGCGACGCAGCGCGGGGACGGCCGCATAGGTCATCGACGTGGGGCAGCCGTGCCCGGCGTCCGTGTGCCCCCAGGCGAGACCGCCCGCCGTGCGCGCCACATGGGCGCCCGGCCGGTCGTCCGCCCAGGGCGCGCCGGCCAGCCCCTCCGCGACCGCGACCCGCATCAGCTCGTGCCAGCCGGGGTGGAAGTCGACCTCGTCGACACGGTGTCCGTAGCGGTCGTGCGTGCGCAGGACGGGTTCGTGCCGGTTGGCCAGGTCGCCCCACTCCTGCGCCTCGACGCCGCCCGCCAGCAGACCGATCCGGCGGACGTCCGGCTCCGCCCATCCGGCGCCCTCCCGGCGCAGCCCCTCCAGCAGGGCCACGTCGTCGGAGGCGTCGTAAGGGGCCAGGGGCGGAGGCTGATTGGTGACGTCGTGCGTGGCGTACGACGGGACGGGCGGCTCCGGGTGTGCCTGCGGCTGCGGCTGGGTGAGTATCTGGGCCATGCGACCATGTTGCACTTTCCCTACGGGTGTAGCAATAGTGCAACATCGGGTCGCACGTAAAGTACGGCCCCATGCGGATGAACGTGACGGCGGAGCCCGGAGAGGTGGACCTGCCCCCGCTGTCCGCGCGGTCGGTGGTCCTGAGTCTGCTGCTGGGCACGCATCCGCCCGAGATGGCCGCGAAGGACCTGGTACGCGGGGTGGAGCCGTTCGGTGTCGGCGGATCGACGGTGCGGGCGGCGCTCAGCCGGATGGTGGCGGCGGGCGACCTGCGGCGGACGGACGGCGTCTACCGGCTCAGCGACCGGCTGCTGGAGCGCCAGCGCCGCCAGGACGACGCCGTGCACCCGGACACGCGCGCGTGGGACGGCGCGTGGGAGATGGCCGTCATCACCGCGACCGGCCGCGGCCCCGCCGAGCGCGCCGAACTGCGCGGCCGGTTGAGCGCCCTCCGGCTCGCCGAGCTCCGCGAGGGGGTCTGGCTGCGGCCCGCCAACCTGGGCCGGCCCTGGCCCGCGGATCTCGGGGACGTGCTCCAGCACTTCACCGCCCACCCCGACCGGCCCGCCCCCGGCCTGGCCGCCGGACTGTGGCCGCTCGACGGATGGGCGCGGACGGCCCGGGTCCTGCTGGCCCATGTCGAGTCGACCCGGCTGCCCGCCGACCGCTTCACGGCTCTCGCGGCGGTCGTACGGCATCTGCTCGCCGACCCGGTGCTGCCGGCCGGACTCCTCCCCGCCGACTGGCCGGGACCTGCCCTGCGCACCGCTTACGGTCACTACCAACGGGAACTCGTCGCCGCCGTGTCGGGGGCGGGCGCATAGGTGCGGCGGCCGTGCGAAGCGCCGTGCGGGGACGCTTCGTACGGCCGCCTTCCTACCGTGGGGGGACCGGTGGGGCGGGGGCTACTTGTAGGTGATGTCGGACGACGCGTACTTGCAGTAAGTACCGTCCGCGCTGGTGCCGTTGGTGGTCGGCTCGGCCCCCGTGTTGTTGCCGATGTACTTCTGGCACGGGATGATCTTCTTGCTGCTGTCCCCGACGATCGTGATCTTCTTCAGGGTCGCGCTGTCGCCGTAGTTGGTGTTGATGCCGACGAGCTTGCTGCCCGAGTAGGTCGCCTCGATGGTGTTGAGGTTGATCGTCCGCTTGTACTGCGTGGAGCAGTTGCCGCAGGAGCGGATGAAGGTGCCGAAGGTCTGCACCGCGAAGTTGGAGACGTTCAGGGTGCCGGCGCCGTTGAACTGGAACACCTTGTCGCTGGCCGACCGCGCGCCACCGCCCGAGACGGTGTACACGTTGGACGACGAGGAGCCGCGGAAGGTCGCCGCGTCCTCGCCGACGTCCTCCCACCAGACGTTCTGAAGGGTGCAGGCGCCCTTGCAGTGGATGCCGTCGGCGGCGGGGGCGCCGATGATGACGTTCTTGAGGACCGCGCCGGCGGCCAGTTCCAGGATCGGCCCCTGGTCCTCGTCCTGGCTGCCGCTGCCCAGGTCGCCGGTGCCGTAGAGGCGGATCATCCCGTAGTCCTTGGTGCCGGACACCGCGATGGTGGAGGAGACCGCCTGGCTGCCGGTCGCGCTGGGCCAGGTGGCGGCGTTCGCCGGAGTCAGCGCCCCGGTAGTCATGATCATGCCAACCGAGAGCGCGAGGGCGGCGAGTGCGCCCGTCAGAGTGCGCCGTCGGCGCGGCAGTGCTGGTGAAGTCATGTCCCGATGCCTTCTTCCAGGTGGGGGGCATTGGTCAGGTATGCGAATGTCGCGTGCCATGTTGAACGACCTGTGCGGGCAGTGCGGCCCTTGGTGGGTCTGCGTGAGCGGCTCGGTCACACTGCTGAACGGAACGTAGGGGGCAAGCGCTTTCTAGTCAACGCCTTGCGCAGAACACATTCGGCCACTCGGCCAGGCCTCGGCCAACCAGTAAGGGCTTGCCGGGAGTTGCCGTGGGAGCGCTTCCATGGCAGGCGTGTGCATGCCACCATGCGGTGCGGACGTCCCCCTCGTGAGCGTCGGAGAGGGGCATGCGTCCGGGTCTGTCCACACAGGCCGGCGCCACCCGCCGAGCCGCCGATTCCCTCTCGCGCACCCCACGTACGACGTCCCCCGAGCCGCTACCAGAAAGGGACAAGCGCGTGTCGAACTCCCCCGGGAGAGCCTTGCGTTCGTTGTGCGGGGCATTGCTGCTCCTGCTCACCGCCGCTCTCCTCACCGCTCCCGCCGCCTCCGCCCGCTCGCAGGCCGCCGCGCCGGTCCCGGCGGCCACCCTCACCGAGGTCACCGGCTTCGGTGCCAACCCCAGCAATCTCCAGATGTACGTCTACGCACCGGCCAACGTCGCCGCTCACCCGCCGGTGCTCGTCGCGGTGCACTGGTGCGGCGGCTCCGGGCCGGCGATGTACTCCGGCACCGAGTACTCCCGACTCGCCGACCAGTACGGGTTCGTGATCGTCTACCCGTCCGTCACCCGGAGCAGCAAGTGCTTCGACGTCTCCTCGCCCCAGGCGCTCCGGCGGGGCGGCGGGAGCGACCCGGTCGGCGTCAAGTCGATGATCGACTGGGTGACCGCCGCCTACGCGGCCGACACCGGCCGGGTCTACGCCACCGGTATCTCCTCCGGGGCGATGATGACCAATGTCCTGCTCGGCGACTACCCCGACGTGTTCGCCGCCGGTTCCGCCTTCTCCGGGGTGCCCTTCGGCTGCTTCGCCACCACCGACGGCTCCGAGTGGAACAGCGCCTGCTCCGGCGGCACCGTGATCCGCACGGCGCAGGAGTGGGGCGACCTCGTTCGCGCGGCCTACCCCGGCTACACCGGGTCCCGGCCGCGCATGCAGGTGTGGCACGGCACCGAGGACGACGTGCTGCGCTACCCCAACTTCGGTGAGGAGATCAAGCAGTGGACCGATGTGCGAGGCGTGAACCAGACCCCTGCCGCCACCGATTCGCCCGTCTCGGGCTGGACCCGCACCCGGTACGGCGGCACGGGTGACCAGGCTCCCGTGGAGGCCGTCAGCCTCCAGGGCGTCGGCCACAACCTGTACGCCTGGGGCATGGCCGCCCGCGTGATCACCTTCTTCGGCCTGGACGCCGCCGGCCCCACCCCCCAGCCCCAGCCCGGCGGCTGCCGGGTGACCGCGACGACCAACGCCTGGAACACCGGTCTGACCGCCTCCGTGACCCTGACCAACACCGGTACCACCACGGTCGACGGCTGGCGGCTCGGCTTCACCCTGCCCTCCGGCCAGACCATCACCAACGGCTGGGGCGCCACCTACGCACCGGCCTCGGGAGCGGTGACGGCGACCAACGCCACGTACAACGGCACGCTCGCCCCCAACGCGAGCGTCACCATCGGCTACCAGGCGAACCACACCGGCAACAGCGCGGCGCCCGGCGCCTTCACGCTCAACGGAGCCACTTGCGGCGTGAGTTGATGTTCCGTGGGCGGCCGGTGAGCCCGGCCGCCCATGCCGTCTAGACGACCTCTTCCCTGGACTTCTCCGGCACGTCCCCGACGGGCTCCTCGCCGCCGCCGGTCGGCAGGGCGACCGTCTCCGGCGCCGCACCGGCCTTCGAGGGCAGGTGGTTGAAGAGCAGGTTCAGGACGATCGCCGTCAGGCAGCCCGCGCTGATACCGCTGTTCATCACCGTCCGGAACCAGTCGGGGAACTGCTCGTAGATCGTCGGCACGCCTACCGGCAGCACGCCCATGGCGACCGACACGGCCACCACCGTCAGGTTGTGGTTCCCCTTGAAGTCGACCTCGGCCAGCGTCCGCAGACCGCTCGCGGCGACCGTCCCGAACATCACCAGGCCCGCCCCGCCGAGGACCGGCGCCGGAACGGCGGCCACCACCGCGCCCAGCTTGGGCAGCAGACCCAGCAGCACGAGGATGCCGCCCGCGGTGGCGACGACCCAGCGGCTGCGCACCCGGGTCATGCCCACCAGGCCGACGTTCTGCGCGTACGCGGTGTAGGGGAAGGTGTTGAAGACGCCGCCGAGGACGGTCGACAGTCCGTCGGCGCGCAGCCCGTCGGAGAGGCTGCGCGGCTCGACCTTGCGGCCGGTCATCTCGCCGACCGCGATGAGGTCACCGGTGGTCTCGGTCATCGTGACCAGTGCCACGACCAGCATCGAGATGATCGCCGACGCCTCGAAGGCGGGGGCGCCGAAGTGGAACGGCGTACTGATCCCGACCCAGTCGGCGTCCCCGACGCCGTCGAAGTCGGTGAACCCGAACGGTACCGAGACCGCGAGCCCCACCACGATGCCGATCAGCACCGCGATCCGGCTCAGGAACGCCGGCGCGAATCGCTGCACGGCGAGCACCACGGCGAGGACGAACGCGGCGAGTCCGATGTTCCTCGGCTCCCCGAAGTCCGCCGAACCGGCGCCGCCCGCCACCCAGTTGCCCGCGACCGGCAGCAGCGAGATGCCGATGATCAGGATGACGGTGCCGGTGACCAGTGGCGGGAAGAAGCGCAACAGCCTGCCGAACAGGGGCGCCAGCAGCATGATCGCGAGCCCGGCCACGATCACCGACCCGTAGATCGCGGGCAGTCCGCCGCCCGTCGTCCCGATCAGCACCATGGGGGAGACCGCGGCGAACGTACAGCCCTGCATGATCGGCAGCCGTACGCCGAACCGCCAGAAGCCGACGCACTGGATCAGCGTGGCGATGCCGCACACCAGCAGGTCGGCGGTGATCAGATACGCCAGGTCGGCGGGCGACAGCTTCATCGCGCCGCCCACGATCAGGGGCACGGCCACCGCGCCCGCGTACATGGCGAGTACGTGTTGGAGGCCGAAGGCGGCCAACTGCCGTGCGGGTGGCACCTCGTCGACGGGATGGACGGGGGCGGTCATGGTCATTTTTGGGCACTCCAGGGCGGCGGCGGGGGCATCCGAACAGGGCCGGTCGGGCCGAACGGACAGGACGGGCCGGTCATCAGGCCGAACGGACAGGACGGGCCGGTCATCAGGCCGAACGGACAGGACGGGCCGGTTGGACCGAACGGGCGGGCCTGTCGGACCGAACGGGCCTGTCAGGCCGAACAGCACGAGAACGTACGGGACTTAAACAGTTTGTTGATTTCACCGATGTTGCTGCTGTGTGTCCTGTACACCGATCCTGGCGGGACCCGCCGCCGTCCACAGTGCCGCCCAGTCCGGCAGCTTCACCACACCCCGCCCCAGTGAGGCGCCCAGTGCCGCCTCGGCCCGCTCGATCGCCAGCCACCCCGCCCACTCGACGGGTTCGGCCCCGGCGGCCCGCAGCAGGTCCAGCGGATCACCCGGCAGCTCCCGCCGTACGAGGACGGGGCCGTCCTCCAGCAGGGAGGTCGCCGTCTCCTTCGCGCACGGCCGGTTGGTGCCGATCACCCCGGTGGGGCCGCGCTTGATCCAGCCCGCCACGTACTCGCCCGGTGCCACCACGCCCTCGCGCAGGACCCGCCCCGCGAGATGCGGCACCGTGCCCCGCTCCGGATCGAACGGCAGACCCTCCAGCGGCACGCCGCGATAGCCCACCGACCGCAGCACCAGCTGTGCCTCGATGTCCTCGTACCGGCCGGTGCCCGTCACCCCGCCGTGCGCGTCCGGAAGGGTCCGCTCGAAACGCACCGCGCCCAACCGGCCCTGTTCGGCGAGCAGTTCGACGGGCCGCAGGAAGAACCGGAGCCGGATCCGCCGCCCGGCACCGAGGGTCGGCGGGTTCGCCGCCCAGCCGCGCAGCACCTCCACGTTGCGCCGCTGCGCCGCCGGCAGCGCGGAGGGGTCGCCGTACGCCGGATCCAGCGCCAGCTCGGCCTCGTCCACGACCACCTCGGTGTCCGGCAGGCCGGCCAGCTCCCGCAGCTCCTTGGTGGTGAAGCGGGCCTGCGACGGGCCCCGCCGGCCCACCATGTGGATCTCGCCGACCTCGCTCGCCGCCAGCGCGGTCAGCGCCGCCTGGGGCATGTCGGTCGGGGTGAGCTCGGCCGTCCGCCGGGCCAGGATCCGGGTGACGTCCACCGCCACGTTCCCCACGCCCACCACCACCGCCGAGCGGACGTCCCGCAGGAACCCGTCGGCGACGGTGTCCGGATGCGCGCTGTACCAGGACACGAACTCCGTCGCCGACCAGCTGCCCGGCAGCTCCTCGCCGGGCACGCCGAGGTGCCGGTCGGTCGCGGCGCCCACGCAGTACACGACCGCGTGGTACAGCTCGCGCAGCCGGGCCCCCGGCACCCCGCCCGTCCCGACGCTGATCCCGCCGAGGAAGCGCACCCGCTCGTGCTCGAGCACCGCGCGCAGATTGTTCTGCAGCGACTTGATCTTCTCGTGGTCCGGGGCGACGCCGTACCGCACCAGCCCGTACGGGCACGGCAGCCGGTCCAGGACATCGACGAGCACCTCGGGGTCCTGCTGGATCAGACTCTGGGCGGTATAGACCCCACTCGGCCCTGAGCCGACGACGGCGACACGCAGCACGCGGAACTCCTTACCCAAGGGGACGGAGGAGATCGCTGGTGTCTCCAGCATCGCATCAGCGCGGCTCCGCTGACAGGGTGCTGTGCGCGCTCGATGCGCGCGTGTCCGTTCGTATGGAAAGTGATCATGCGGTTACGTTGCGTGTGTGCTAGAAGCATCGTTTCTTAATCTCTCTGATCGCTCCGCCGAGGACGGCACGGTGTCCGTGTGGCCCGCGTGGGAGGTCAAGGAGGCCGGGGGCACCACGTCCTGGTTCCATGTGCGGCTGGGGTTCGTCGACGGTGCGTGCGTGGAGCTGCTGGCCGTCGTCTGCGAGGGGCGTGTCTCCGTCGAGGACGTCCGCGCCCAGCCGCCCCTGTCGCTCGTGGACCTGACGGTGCTCGCGGACTGGATCGAGGGACCGCTGTTCGAGAGGTGCGATCAAGGCGGCGCCCTCGAAGCGGCGGCCGCGGAGGGTGCCGGGGACGCGGCGGACACGGCGGACACGCCGGACACGGCGGACACGGACAGCGGGTACGGCGGGTACGGCGCGGAGGGTCCGCGGGAGCCGGCCGTCGCCGGGGATGCCGACGAGACGTTCGGCCCCCGGCGGGCCCGTCAGGCCTGGCCGCGCGGCATCGAGGGGCGGTGGCTGGCGGCGCAGGAGTACCGCGCGGCCCAGGAGGAGGGGGCGGACCCCGTCCTCGCGGTCATGTGCGCCACGGGACACAGCCGCCGCAGATCGCTCAGGCTGATCGCGCAGGCGCGTGACGCGGGTTACCTGACCCCACGTCACGCCCGGCGCTGACACGGCTCATTGGCGAGGACCGCAGGCGAGACCCGCCGACCGGTCCCGCCGACCGCCCCCGCCGACCGACCCCGCCGACCGGTCCCCCTGTCGGGGCCCGTCGGCGAGGTTTCGTGGACCGGGGTGTCACTGCATCCCGCGCATCCGGGTGATCTCGCTCGTCTGCTGCGCGATCACATCGTCGGCCATCTCCTCGATCCGCACGTTGTTGCCCTGTGCCTTGACGTCCGCGGCCATGGTGAGGGCGCCCCCGTGGTGGGTGATCATCAGGGAGAGGAACAGCGCGTCGAACGCCTTGCCGCGGGCCGCCCGCAGCTGGGTCAGCTGTGCCTCGGTGGCCATCCCGGGCATCGCCGGGTGGTCGTGCTCGCCGCCCGTCTCGTCCTCGCCGTATGTCGTGAGCCAGCCCTTCATGGCCTCGATCTCCGGCCCCTGCGCGGCGCCGATCCGCGACGCGAGGCCCTTGACGGCCTTCGACTCGGCCTGCTTCGGGGCGAGTTCGGTCATCTCCAGGGCCTGGGTGTGGTGCTGGATCATCATCCGCGCGTACGCCACGTCGGCGGAGTTGGGTGTGTCGTCGTCGGTGCGCTGCTCGGCCGCGTCCTGGGCGGAGAGGGTCCGGTTCGACTCGCCCGGCTTGCCCGGCGCGATCACCGAAGGGCCGCTCGCCGCACCCGACTTGGTGTCCGGCCCGGAGTCGCACCCCGCGAGGGCGAGGACGAGCAGGAGTGAGGCTGAGACGAGGGGCGCGCGGCGGACGAGCACAACGACCTCCTGAGGCAGGTGAGTTGAGGACGGGGGTGCCGTCCTCGTCTGGATCTTCGCACCATGGGTCGCACTACTGAACCGAAAGATTCATTACGAGTGCGTTGCCAGCCCTTGATATGTGCATGATGAAGACGATACTTCGGAGCACCGCGAACCGTTCCGCGTGAACGGCGACAAGGGAGGACACAGTGACCCTGTTGAACGACCTTCGAACGCGACGCAGACGGCTGGGGGTGGCCGCCGCGTGTACCGGACTGCTGGCCGCGCTGCTCACGGCCGTCCCGGCAGCCGCGACCCCCGACCCGGGGGACGGGCCCGCCGTGCAGCAGAAGGTGTCCGAGGGCGCCCGGGCCGAGGCGGCGGCCGCGATCGCCGACGGCGAGATACCGGGGCAGGACGAGATCGTCCACTCGGACAACATCGAGCACCTGACGAACATCCCGAAGGACGCCCTGCCGGGCACCAACTCGGACCTCGCCTTCCAGGGCAAGTACGCCTTCTCCGGCAACTACGACGGCTTCCGGGTCTTCGACATCAGCAACCCGAAGTCCCCCAAGACCGTCGCCCAGGTGCTCTGCCCCGGCTCCCAGAACGACATCTCCGTCTCGGGCGACCTGCTGTTCCTGTCCACCGACTCCTCGCGCAGCGACAGCAGTTGCAACAGCACCACGCAGCCGGTGACCGAGAAGTCCTCCTGGGAGGGCATGAAGGTCTTCGACATCAGCGACAAGGCGAACCCCAAGTACGTCGCCGCCGTCGAGACCGCCTGCGGCTCGCACACCCACACCCTGGTGCCCGAGCGCAAGAACGTCTACATCTACGTCTCCTCGTACTCGCCGAACGCCGCCTACCCGGACTGCCAGCCTCCGCACGACGGCATCTCGGTCATCAAGGTGCCGCGCAAGACGCCGGAGAAGGCCGCGATCGTCAGCTTCCCCGTGCTGTTCCCGGGGGAGGGCCCGGACGGCGGCGGCAACCCGGGCTCGCCCACCAACCCCGGGGTCTCCAAGACCACCGGCTGCCACGACATCACGGTGCTGCCCTCCAAGGACCTGGCGGCGGGCGCCTGCATGGGTGACGGCATCCTGTTCTCCATCAAGGACCCGGAGCACCCGAAGGTCATCGACCAGGTCCAGGACAACGTGAACTTCGCGTTCTGGCACTCGGCGACCTTCAACCAGAAGGCGAACAAGGTCGTGTTCACCGACGAGCTCGGCGGCGGCGGCGCGGCCACGTGCAACGCGGCGACCGGGCCGGACAAGGGCGCCGACGGCATCTACGACATCGTCGGCAAGGGCGACAAGCGCAAGCTGGTCTTCCGCAGCTACTACAAGATCCCCCGTCACCAGGCGGACACCGAGAACTGCGTGGCCCACAACGGCTCGCTGATCCCGGTCA
Organism: Streptomyces sp. NBC_00016; assembly: GCF_045040885.1. Classification (NCBI taxonomy): domain Bacteria; kingdom Bacillati; phylum Actinomycetota; class Actinomycetes; order Kitasatosporales; family Streptomycetaceae; genus Streptomyces; species Streptomyces sp. NBC_00016. Next base: position 8,550,015 of record NZ_CP108304.1, read on the forward strand.
AGGGCAAGGACATCATGGTGCAGGCCTGGTACCAGGGCGGTGTCTCGGTCTGGGACTTCACCGACTCGTCGAAACCGAAGGAGATCGCCTACTTCGAGCGCGGTCCGCTCGACACCCAGGTGCTGAGGGGCGGCGGCTCCTGGTCGGCGTACTACTACAACGGTTACATCTACTCGAACGACATCGCCAAGGGCTTCGACGTGCTGAAGCTCAGCGACCGGCGCACCGACCCGGCCAAGCGGGTCCGTGTCCAGGAGCTCAATGTCCAGACCCAGCCGGACTACTTCGACTGACCCTCGCTCCGCGGAGTCGTCGGGTCGGTCGCGAAGAAGCGCGACAGATCGGTGTCACTCCTCCCGCCGGGCGCCTCGGCGTCCGGCGGGACCCCCTGCTCCCAGTCGAGCCGGTAGCGCGCGAACAGTTCGGCGCGCAGCGTCGTGAGCGGCAGGGGCACGTTCGGCAGCACCATCGCGTAGACCGCTCCCATCAGCTGGGAGCGCAGCATCGGGTAGTCGTGGTCGAGGTCCTGCGACCCGTGCCGGGCCGCGGTCTCCCGCAGCAGCTCTGCCAGCCGTTGCTGCTCCGGACACTGCACGAACCCCTCGGCCTGCAGAAGGCCCGCCATGTGCTGGCGCATCAGCACCGTACGGTCCCGGGCCAGGCCCAGGATGCCGTCGATGGCCCGCGCCATCCGCTCCCGGCCGTCCTCGGTGCGCGGCTCCCGCTCCAGCGCCTCCTCCAGCGTGCGGTGCATCAGCCGGTGCACCGCCGACTGCACCAGCTGCCGCTTGCCGGGGAAGTAGTACGACACCAGGCCGCGCGCCGAGCCGGCCCGGTCCGCGATGTCACCGAGCGTCGTCGCCTCGTACCCGCGCTCGCTCACCAGCTCCACCGCGGCCTGAAGGAGCCGTTCCCGGGAACGCCGCCGCAATTCTTCATTGACCGAGGCGCTGCGCGGGGACATCCTGGAACTCCTGCGTTGACTGGCTGGCAGCCAACTATACTCAGGGTCAACCCGGTGGGGTTCCGCTTCGGAGCGCACCGGGCTGCCGCCTGCTCTGGGCGACGCGGGGGATCGTCCAGAGTGGGCGTGCTTTTCCCGTAATGGTGGCCTCAGGCGACCGTTGGTAGGGAGCGGGCCGAGGCCGTCCGGTCACTCCACCAGGTCCAGCACCGTCCGCAGCGCGTCCGGACGTTCGGCCGCCGGCAGGTGGTCCACGAAGTGCACCGCGCATCCCAGCGCCGCCGCCCCGCCGTCCGCGCGTCGGTCGTCGCCCACCATCAGGGTCCCGCCGGGATCGGCGTCCAGCGCCTCGCACGCGACCGTGAACAGCCGGGGGTCCGGCTTCTGGAACCCGTGCTCGTACGACAGCGCGTACGCGTCGACGTACCCGTCGAGGCCGTGCTCCCGGAACACCGGCCGCAGGTCCCAGCCGATGTTGCTGACCACGCCGACCCGGAGCCCGCGCTCGCGCAACCCGCTCAGCACGTCGAGGGCGTCGGGGTACGGCCCCCAGGCCGCCGGGATCCTGTGCCGTTCGTACAGGGCGTCGTGCAGCGCCGGATCCGGCAGCGGCACCTGACGGGACAGGCCGGTGTACGCGGCCCGGTGCAGCTCCGCGCTCTCGTCCCGCACCCGCCACACCTCGGCGACCCCGGCGGGCAGCCGGACCGGACTCGCCCCGCCCGGCAGCGCGACGCCCGCCGCCTCCAGCACCGCCCGCAGCCAGGACTCGGCGGACTCGATGCGGAACAGGGTCCCGGAGAAGTCGAACAACACGGCTCTCATGCGCATGGCGCCGAGTCTATGAATCAGCCTGCTCTCACGGTCCCGCACTCCCGGCCGGATTCACGGATCCCGCGGGGTCACGTTCACGTTCCACACGAGCGGAAGATCGCCGTCGCAGAACACGCAGACGAAGACCCCCTCACGCACCACGCTGTTCTCCCCGCACCGCTCACAGCGCCGGAACACCAGCGCGTGGGTGAAGCCGTCGGGACGGCCGATGCCGGCCCCGTCCAGGGCGGCTGCCACGGCCGGCCAGGAGTCGGGGTCGGGACAGTAACCGGTGGACTGGTTGCTGACCTCGTGCACGCGCGGTCCGAGCGGGGTGTGGCGGAACGAGATCTCGCCCGCGCCGAGCACGTCCGCGCCGCCCGCGCAGGCCACGTGCTCGCTGCGCCGGGGCGCGAGCCGCAGCAGGCCGTCGAGCCCGACGATGTACGTGAACGGCTCCCCCTCCTCCTCCGCCGCCGCGTACGCGTCCAGGTCCGCGGCGCAGCGGATCACCCGGCCGCCGGCACCCGGAACGACCGCCCGCAGCACGTCCTGCGGACCCACGTAGCCGTACCGCCGCCACCGTCGCCCCGGCGGGGTCACGGGCGCCAGCGCAGGTGTGCCGCGATCGCCAGCGCCACCAGCACGGCTCCCAGCAGCCAGCCGCCCAGAACGTCCGAGGGCCAGTGCACGCCCAGCCAGATCCGGGTCAGCCCCACGCCCGCCACGGAGACCACCGCCACCGTCAGCGCCGTACGCCACACGACGGGGGTGACGCCGTGCCGGTGCAGCAGCCACAGCAGGAGACCGAACACCACCGTGGCCGTCAGGGCGTGCCCGGAGGGGTACGCCGCGTAGTGGGCGGAGTCGACCGGGTCCGGCCAGACCGGGCGGGCGCGGCCCACCCCCGCCTTGAGGGACTGCTGGAGCAGTGTGCCCACCGCCGACGTGACGACCAGCCACCCGGCCGTCCACCAGGCCCCGTGCCGCCACACCAGCCACACAGCCACCGCCGCGCCCAGCAGACGCATGGTCAGCGGGTCCCAGACCCAGTCCGTGAGGATGCGGCAGGCCTGGGTGACGTCGGGGTCGGCGACGGCCCAGCGGTGGGTGGTGCGGGAGATGTCGCCGTCGGCGGAGATCAGGGGATGCCAGTCGGCCGCGACCAGGGCGAGGAGCAGGGCCGAACACAGCCCCAGGATCAGTGCGGTCCGGAGCGGCGTGCGCAGGGCCGGGCGGCGGGGCGGGGAGTCGACGGTCGGATGGGGCATACGGAGATCCTCGCCGAACGGCGGGGCCGGAAGCGAACTCGGGGCGCGCTCGGTCCGGGTTCCGGGCGGCCGGCCCTGTTCCGGGGCCGGTGGGCGTGGTGGGTGGTGGGGGCGCCTTCTGGCGCGGCTGCCCCGACCGCCGACGACGGCTGTCCCGGGTGCGGGGACGGCCCGCCCTCGTTCGGGGGTGCCCCGTCGTGGGTCTTGGGTGGATGGCCTGGCCAGGGGGTGGCAGGTCGGGCTTCGGTGGTGGTCGGTCCTGGCCCGGCGGGCTGGCCTGTTCAGGGGGCGGCTCGGGTTCGGGGGTGGTTGTTCCGGCCGCTGGGGTGGACGTGCAGTGGGAGGCGGAGTGGCCGGCCGGGCCTCCGAGATGGTCGGTCGGCCGGTCAGGGGGAGCCCGGCCTTCTCCGGAGCGCTGGTTCCGGCTCCGGGGCGGGTTCTCGGGCCGTGGGGTTCAGCCCAGTGCTCGGAGAGCGGGGACCAGGGTCACCAGTACCGGGATCACCGGTACGAGGGAGGCTCCCGCCGTCAGTCGTAGTCTGCGGGCCGCGGTGAGGCGGTCGGGCGGTGTGAGCAACCGGTGCACGCGCTGCGGAACATGGGCCTGCGGGGCGGGGGAGGGGCCGAACACGCCCCGGTCCTCGTTGAGTTCGACCAGCGCCAGCGCGGTCGTCCGCCGGCCGAAGCGCCGCGAGGCCATGTCGTCCGCCGACAACTCGACCAGCCGGTGCATCTCGTCGCGGAACGCGGCGAACACCGGTACCTGCGGAAAGCCGGTGGCCAGTGCGGTCGAGCAGTTCAGCAACCAGTCGTGACGTGCCTGGGCGTGCCCCTGCTCGTGCGCCAGCACCGCATCCAGCTGACGCCCCTTCAGACGCTGCAACGCGGCTGTGGTGACCACCAGTTGGGGTGCCGCGCCCGCCAGCCACCAGGCGTCGGGCCGCTCACCCTCCAGGACGAGCAGCCGGCCGGACGCGGACTCCTCGCCCGGCAACAGCGGTGCACGCAAACGGAGTTCGGCATGCCGCGACCGGCGCCCGGCCCGGCTCCGCAGCACCTCCCGGACGAGCATCGCGCCGCTCCACAGCCCGCCGCACGCGAGCGCCACCGCTGTCGCGGCCGCCCAGGGGCCCGTCGCGCCCAGCGCGTACGCCTCCACCACCGAGCGCGGGGCCGGTGCGAAGACATGGCCGCGCACCGCCTGCCAGGCCGCCGCCGCGCTGAGCGTCATCGACAGCGCGCAGCACAGCAGGACCGCGGCCACCACGCACTGCCACGCCCACAGCGCGACCACCGGTTCGCGGTCCGGCCAGTCGGCCCGGGCGATCAGCCGGGGGGCGATCACGGCGGTCAGGGCACCGAGCAGCAGCAGTACCGCGGGGACCATCATGGGCAGCAGCCTATGAGCGGCGTACCGCTCAGGGGTACGGCTTGTCACAGCGAAGTGACGTAGACCACGCCCGAGTTGGGTTCACATCGTCAGCAGCATGGCGAGCATCCCGATCCCCATCGACAGCCGGCACGCCCGCGCCACCTCGGGCCGGTCGCTCCAGGCCGCGGCGGCGCCACCCGTCCCGGCCACCGGCAGCAGCCGGACCCCGGCGAGCAGCACGTACCCGGTGAAGTACAGGAGCAGCACCCCCGTCAGCAGCGGGACGCCGGAGCCGCCGTGTCCGTGCCGGTGCGCGGGCGCGGCGGCCATCACGGCCGCCATGTAGACCATGGCCCCGGCCCCGACCAGGTGGTGCAGGTGGTGGGCGCCGGCCCGGGCCGCCCACAGGGCGCGCAACGCGGCCGCCCCGAAGACCGCCGCGAAGGCGGGCCAGGCCCACGCGGGCGGGGTGAACGCGGCCGCGGGCACGGCCATCGCGGCCATCCCGAAGCCCATCAGCGCCTCGCCGCCCGCGGCCCTGCGCTGTTCCTCGACCGCGCTGCGCATCCGCAGCAGGCAGTAGGCCCCGGTCGCCGCACACAGCGCCACCAGCAGCCAGCCGGGCGAAGCCGGTCCGTGCACGCGCACCTCCCCGCTCGACGTTCGCAATCGAGGGATGCGATGCCCACGGCACACCGTGCGCACGCGGGCGCAAGGGTGTACACGGGGGGCATTCGACGGAGCGCGAAATATTTCACGGGTAAAACACATGCTAAATTAGTGGGTATGAGCAGTGCGACCCCGCAGCACCCCCGCCCCGAAGCCCGCCCGCAACCGCGCGGCGGGCAGCACGGCCGTCGGCGCAGGCGGCGCCCGGGACGCCGCCTCCCGATCGCCGGAGTGCTGCGCCTCGGCAGGCCCTCCGACATCTGGTTCAAGCCCGCCCTGAGCGTGATCGCCGCCGTCGCCCCGCCGAACCTGATCCTGCTGGCCCTCGGGCGGCTGGACCTGGCGATGTACACGATGGCCGGGTCCCTGTGCGCGCTGTACGCCCACAACCGCCCCTACGCGGCCCGCGCCCGTGTCCTGGCCTGGGTGGTGCTGGGCATGACCGCCGGACTGGCGGTCGCCCTGCTCGCCGCCTCACTGACGAGCGACGCCGTCGCCCTGGTCACCGTCGGCGCTCTGCTGGCGGCCGCGCAGAAGGCGCTCTGTGACGCGACCCGGCTCGGCCCGCCCGCCAACGTCGTCCTCACCTTCATCAGCTCCGCCGCACTGTTCACCCCGCAGACCCTCGGGCAGGTCCCCGGCCACCTGGGGCTGGCACTCGCCGCGGGTGCCTGGGCCTGGCTGATCGGCATGGCGCCCGGCCTGCTGCGGCCGCACGGTCCCGAGCGCCGCGCCACCGCCCACGCCCTGAACGCGGCCGCCACCCACGCCGCCACGGACGGCCCCGGCGACGGCCACGCCCGGACCCGCGCCGCCGCGGCCGGCGCCGTGCACGCCGCCTGGCAGACCCTGCTGGCGGCCCGCGCCACGGAGAGCCGCCGGGCCCTGGAACGTCTCGTCGTCCGCGCCGAGATCGCCCTGGCCGCCCCCGCCGACACCGACCCGAAGCGGCTGCGCGACTGGGCCCGCGACCTGCGCGGCACCGGCCCGGTCCCGCATCCGGGCGACCTGGTGGACGACGACGAACTCCTCGGCGTCGACGCCGAACTCGCCACCGGGCGGCCGCCGCTGTGGCTCCGCCTCGGCCCCCTCGCGCCGATCGCCGCACGCACCGCCCTCGGCTGTGCCCTCGCCGGGTACGCCTCTCTCGCCGTCGGAGTCGGCCGTCCCTACTGGGCCCTGGTCACCGCCGCCTCCCTCTACCAGGCGAACATCACGCTCACCTGGAGCCGCGGAGTCCAGCGCGTCGTCGGCAACCTGGTCGGCGTGCTCGCCTTCGCCGCGCTCGTCCCGCTCGCCCATCTCACCCAGGCCGCCCTCGTCCTGATCTGCCTCGCCCTGAACTTCGGCGCCGAGGCGCTGATCAGCCGCAACTACTGGCTCGGCAGCGTCTGCGTGACCCCGATGGCGCTGCTCATCACCGAGTTCGCGCAGGTCCAGGACTCGGGCCGACTGATCACCGAGCGGCTGGTGGACACCCTCGTCGGCGCCGTGGTCGGCTTCGTCGCCGCGGTCGCCGTCACGAACCGCCGGGCCGGCGACCGCCTCGGCCACGCCCTGACGGCCGCCGAACGGGCCCGCGAGCAGGCCGCCCGCCTCCTGGCGGAGCCGCGTCCCGCCCCCGGCGCCCTGGAGTCCGCCCGCCGCGGCCTCGCCGCCGCGCTGGTCGACCTGCGCGCCACCGCCGACGCCGCGTCCGGCGAGTGGTGGCAGCGGGCGCTGCCCGAGGAGCGGGTCGTCGCGGCCGAACAGTCCGGACACCGTACGCTCGCGGCGACGGTACGGCGCCAGGGACTGCTCCTGGACCGGGACGCGAGCACGGGAGCGGAGGACGTACGGCGATGACGGCGACGCAGGGACGGGCGGCGGCCGGGAACGGGGCGGGGGAAGGACCGGCGACCGGGCCGGGGGAAAGACCGGTGACCGGGGCGGAACCGGCGGCCGGCGGCCCCGGAACCGGAACCACCGGTGACCGCCCGCGGAGCGGCGACGGGCGGGGGAACGGTGGCCGGACGGGCAGCGGCGACCCGGTACGGCCGGCACGGCGGGCACAGCCGTCAGAGCGGCCAGCGTCAGCACAGCCGTCAGAGCCGTCAGAGCCGTCAGAGCCGGTACAGCCGTCAGAGCCGGTACAGCCGTCGGAGCCGGTACGGAACGACACGGTCGCCGCTGTCGTACGGCAGTGGCAGACGGTCCGGCCCGACCTCGACACGGGCCCCATGGAGATCATCGGCCGCGTCAACCGCTGCGCCGCGCTCCTCCAGCAGGCCGAGGACGCCCCCCTGCGCCGGGCCGGCCTGAGCCGAGCCGAGTTCGACCTGCTGGGCGCGCTGCGCCGCACCGGCCACGAGCTGACGCCCGGCGAACTGGCCCGGGAGACCTTCTCCTCCGGGGCCGCCGTGACCAAGCGGCTCAAGCAGCTCACCGAGCGCGCACTGGTGGAGCGTCGCGTCGACACCCGGGACCGCCGTGTCGCCCACCTGCGCCTCACGGACGCCGGGCGCGACCTCGTCGACGGCATCATGCCCGAGCAGCTCGTCTACGAGAGTGCCGTGCTGTCCGCGCTGGACGACGGCCGGCAAGGCGAACTGGCCGATCTGTTGGGCGAGTTGTTGAGCCGGCTGGAGGGACGCATGCGGGCCCTGCGGGTCTGAACGCCGCGTCGACGCGGCACCGGACCGACCGGGTGGCCGCGACCCGTCGACGTGCATCCGTCGACGTGCATCCGTCGACGTGCATCCGTCGACGTTCACGCGTCGACGTTCACCCCTCGTCTCCGGCCCGGTACACGCCGAACACCGCGCCCTGCGGGTCCCGCAGTACGGCGATGCGTGGACCGTCCGGCACCGAGGTCGGTTCCATGAGTGCGGTGCCGCCCGCCCCCACCGCTGTCCCGGTGGACTCGTCCACGTCCGTCACCGCGAAGTACGGCAGCCAGTGCGGGGGCACCTCGGGCGGGAACTTCTCGTCCATCGTGATCATGCCGCCGAAGTCCGCGCCGCCGACGCCCCACTGGAGGTAGTTCTCCGAGGAGCGGACGGTCCAGCCGAACACCGTGGTGTAGAAGGTCTCCGCCCGGTGGCGATCGCGGGTCAGCAGCTCGACCCAGCCGAGCGAGCCGGGCGCGTTGAACAGCCCGGCGCCCGGGAAGGTCCGCGCCTGCCACAACTGGAACGCGGCACCACCGGGATCGAGGGCGACCACGAAACGACCCACGTCGAAGACGTCCATCGGGCCGACCAGCACCTTGCCCCCGGCCTCCGTGAGCAGCCGCGCGCTGACATCCGCGTCGGTCACCGCGAACGACACGTTCCAGGCGCAGGGCTGTGCCTCCTGGTACAGGGGGCTGAGCGCGGCGACGGCCGCTTCGCCGAGGTGCGCGACCGTGTAGCCGCCAGCCTCCTGGCGCGGATCCGTCTCCGCGCGCCAGCCGAAGAGCTCCGCGTAGAACCGCTTCGCCGCCTCCAGGTCACTGGTCCCCAGCTCGGCCCAGCAGGGCCCGCCGGGCACGGGCGCGTCGAGCTTCATGGCGTTCCTTCCGAAAGGGGCCCCCTGCAGCACGCTATGCCTCGGTCCGCGCCACGGCATCCGGTGGCCGCCGAGGCCCGGAAACAGGGTCCGGCCTGGCCCGATGGCCTCGCAACCCGCCGCCGAACCGCCCTCCTCGCCCGACTGCGGCCGGGCAGGCGCCCCGCTGCCCACAGCCGACCGACGAGGAAGACCGACCCGTCGAGCCGGGTCGGCCGGGCCCTTCGGTTCCTCGCCCCGCCCCGGATCCGAGCCCCCGGCCCTTAGCCCCGGACCGAGCCTCGGACTCACCCCGCCCGACACCCGCCGGGTATCCGATCGGCTCAGATTCCCGGCCGGTACCGGATCGGATGGTCCGCCGGTACCTCCACCAGAACGATCGGCGTGCCGTCCGGATCGGCGATCCACATCTCGAGGAGCCCCCAGGGCTCGCGCACCGGCGGCCGGACGATCTCCACTCCCCGGGCGCGCAGCTCGTCGTGCGCCGCCGTCAGGTCCGGCACCTGCAGCCACAGCCGTACGGCGGCGGGATCCGGCGGTGTCTCCGAGCGGCCCGATACCTCCAGGAAGCCGCCGCCGAGGAAGTAGACGACCCCGCGCTCCGGCCCCGTCCCGAACTCGCGGTAGACCGCCAGGCCCAGCTGCTCGCCGTAGAAGACACGGGAACGCTCGGGGTCGGTCGGCCGGAGCAGGGTCCTACTGCTGAGTACGTGCACCATGCAGCCGGAGCCTACCGGCGCAGGGTCTACGCTCGGCGGTGCCCCAGCCGAGTCAGAGACCGGAGAACGCCCGCATGGACACCGCCGCCACCGAATTCACCTTCCGCGACGCCGTCGACGCCGACGTGGACGCGCTCGTCGCGCTCATCGAGTCGGCCTACCGCGGAGACGCCAGCCGGGCCGGGTGGACGACCGAGGCCGACATCCTCCAGGGCCGGCGGACCGACCCCGACGGCGTGCTCGCGGTGATCAAGGCGCCGGACAGCCGGCTGCTCACCGTCGAGCAGCAGGGCCGGATCGTCGCCTGCTGCCAGCTGGAACACCGCGGCGACCACGCCTACTTCGGCATGTTCGCCGTCAGTCCCGCGGTCCAGGGCGGCGGCCTCGGCAAGACGGTCATGGCACAGGCCGAGCGGCAGGCCCGCGAGAACTGGGGCGTGACCGAGATGCACATGACCGTGATCTCCGTACGCGAGGACCTCATAGCCTGGTACGAGCGTCGCGGCTACCGGCGGACCGGTCGCATGACCCCCTTCCCCTACGGCGACGAGCGCTTCGGCATTCCGCAGCGCGACGACCTCCGGTTCGAGCTGCTGGTCAAGGAGCTCGTCTGACCGTCGGGACCCGGCCTAGGCCGTGAAGCGGCCCGTGCGCCTGATCTCAGGGTAGTCGGTGGTCGCGCCGTCGAGTTCCAGGGCGCGGACGAGCCGCAGCTGGTCCTGGGTGTTGACCACCCAGCCGATGATCCGCAGGTCCCGCTTCCGTGCCTCCTCGACGATCTCCAGGGTGAGCCGGCGCAGGTTGAGACAGACCGTCGCCGCGCCGGCCTCCACGGCGCGGTCGACGATGTCGAGGCCGTAGCGGCTGCCGATGAGCGCGGTGCGCACCCCGGGGACGAGGCGCGCGATCTCGGCGACGGCCTCGTCGTGGAAGGAGGAGACCTCCACGCGGTCCACCAGGGCCCGCGCGTGCATCACCTCGGCAAGGGCCCGCGCGGCCTGGACGTCCTTGATCTCGGCCTGGAGCGGGAGCCGCACGGCGTCCAGGACCTCCTCGAAGAACGGCACGCGCTCGCCGCGCCCCGCGTCGAGGGTCCGCAGCTCCGCGAGCGTCTGGTCGGCGATGGGACCGGTCCCGTCGGTCGTCCGGTCCACGTCGGCGTCGTGCATGACCACCAGAGCACCGTCTTTGCTCAGATGAAGATCGAGTTCGATGACGTCCAGGCCGCCGTGCTCCGCGGCGACGAAGGAACGGAGGGTGTTCTCGGGCTCGACACCCATGACTCCGCGGTGACCGATGGTGAGGAAGTTCAAGACACGACCCGCTTCCGTCGACGGTTTGGGCTGGAGGAGCACGCAGCCTAGTGGCCCGGGGGCCGTCAAGGACATGAGCGTGCACCGAGGGTTCCTCTACCCGCTCGGGCCGGAGATCCGACCCGCTGGACAGGCTCTAGCGGAAGTAGCCGCATCTTCGGTGTCAGGCAGGAAAAAGTGCGGTGAAGATGCGGGAGCGCAGGATAATTTCCGGAGGTCCCACTTGCTGGAAGAATCCTCATATGCATACGGTGTCCTGACGCGAGCTTCTCCAGTGAAGGATGGGACATGACGGAAATTCTTGTGCAGGCGGCTACGGGGGAGCAGGTTCCTCCGGCGGACAGGGTGGTTGAGCACCCGGCGTGGCGCGTGCTCAAGGATGCCGTGGAGCAGATCCGGCCCTGGCAGTCGAAGGACGGGTCGATCGACTTCGCGGCCGAGGGCGCACCGCCGCGCACGGACGCCGAGCAGGCCGTGCTGCGGGTGATCGAGGCCGTCGAGGAGCTGTCCCCGCTGCTCCCGCACGACGCCGACTACCACCGGGCGCTCGCCAAGGACCTTCGGGTCTGGGCCGACGGCGGCTTCGAGGTGCCGGACTTCCTCGACTCGCTGCTGGCCTTCCAGCCCGCCGCGAACCGTCGCGACGGGCTCCAGCACCTGGTCGTCTTCGCGATGTACACGCAGAACGGCAACCCGGACCGCAACCTGGAAGCGGTCGTGCTGCGCATGGTCTGGCCCCAGTGGCTGGCCGAGCTGGAGCGCACCCGCTACGACAACCCGCTGTTCTGCGGCATCACCTTCGAGGACTTCACGGCCGGCTACGACACCAACTCGGCCGTCCTCTTCCCCGAGACCATCGCCGTCCGCGAGGCGCCGGAACGTTTCTCCTGGGGTGGCATCTTCTGTGACCGCGAGGCGGCCCGCTTCCGCCGGGTGACCGACGCGGCCGTCGACGTCCTGGGCCTTTCGCTGCCCGAGGACATCGCCGCCATGGTCCACGACCAGAAGCGCTGCGAAGAGGCCTTCGTCCTGTGGGACATGGTCCACGACCGCACCCACAGCCATGGCGACCTGCCCTTCGACCCCTTCATGATCAAGCAGCGCCAGCCGTTCTGGATGTACGGCCTGGAGGAGCTGCGCTGTGACCTCACCGCCTTCAAGGAGGCCGTGAAGCTGGAGACCGACGGCGTTCCGCAGGCCCGTGACGTGCAGTACGCGGTGCTCTTCGACCGCATGTTCCGCTTCCCGGTCACCGGAGACCGGGTGCGCAACTACGACGGCCTCGGCGGCCAGCTGCTCTTCGCCTACCTGCACAAGCACGACGTCGTCCGCTGGACCGACAACAAGCTGCACATCGACTGGCAGCGCGCCCCGCAGGTCACCAACGAGCTGTGCGCCGACATCGAGCAGCTGTACCGCGACGGCATCGACCGCCCCAAGCTCGTCCACTGGTTCGCCGCCCACGAGCTGGTCTCCGCCTACCTCGCCCCGCACCCGGGCTCCAAGTGGGCCAAGGGCCCCGACGCCCTGGACCTGACCCAGCCGCCCCGCAAACTCGTGGACGACGTGCTTGCGGACGAGTTTCCGCTGAGCATGTTCTATGAGGCACTGTCCAAGAAGCTCAAGAGCGTGATCGCCTCGACCCGGGGCATCACGGCGGACGGCGCCGAGCGGATCGCCGCGTGAGCGACCTGCGTACCGAGAACACTGCTCAGGAGGCGAAGACCATGGGGAACGGGGCTCTCAGCGGTGCGGTGATCGCGGTGGCCGGTGCGGGCGGACCGGCCGGCCGGGCGGCGCTGCTCCGACTCGCCGAGGCCGGCGCGATCGTCGCCGGCGCGGACAACGACCCCGAGCGCCTGGCGGAGGCCGTCGACGCGGCCCGCTACGGGGCCGGGGGCGCCACCGTCACCGGTGAGCCGGTCGATCTGCTCGATCTGGACTCGACCCGGGACTGGGCGCAGCGCGTCGAGAAGGACTTCGGCCGGATCGACGGCGTGGTCCATCTCGTCGGCGGCTGGCGCGGCAGCGAGACGTTCATCAAGACCAGCCTGGACGACTGGGACTTCCTGGAACTGCTGCTCGTCAAGACCGTGCAGCACACCTCGCTCGCCTTCTTCGAGGGCCTCCAGCGCAGCGACCGCGGCCGGTACGTGCTGATCAGCGCCGCCGGCGCCTCGAACCCCTCCGCGGGCAACGCCGCGTACGCCGCCGCCAAGGCGGCCGCCGAGGCCTGGACCCTGGCGCTCGCCGACGCGTTCCGCAAGGCCGGGGGTGCCGAGGGCCCGACCTCCGCGGCTGCGATCCTGGTGGTGAAGGCATTGGTGCACGAGGCGATGCGCGCCGACCGCCCCAACGCGAAGTTCGCGGGCTTCACCGACGTCAAGGATCTGGCCGAGGCCATCACCGGAGTCTGGGAGAAGCCCGCCCCCGAAGTGAACGGACAGCGTCTGTGGCTCACCGAGAAGCCGTGAACCCTCCGAAGACCGACGCAAGGCGCCATCACGACCCGGAGGTCCGCGGTTTCGCCAGCGACAACTACGCCGGGGCCCACCCGGAGGTGATGGCCGCCCTGGCCCTGGCCAACGGCGGCCACCAGGTGGCGTACGGCGAGGACGACTACACCGAGCACTTCCAGGGGATCATCCGCAGCCACTTCGGCGCCACGGCGCAGGCCTTCCCGGTCTTCAACGGCACCGGTGCCAACGTCGTCGCGCTCCAGGCGGTCACCGACCGCTGGGGTGCGGTGATCTGCGCCGAGAGCGCGCACATCAACGTCGACGAGGGCGGTGCGCCCGAGCGCATGGGCGGCCTGAAGCTGCTCACCGTGCCCACCCCGGACGGCAAGCTCACCCCCGAGCTGATCGACAAGCAGGCCTGGGGCTGGGACGACGAGCACCGCGCGATGCCGCAGGTCGTCTCGATCACCCAGAGCACGGAGCTGGGCACGCTCTACACGCCCGAGGAGATCCGCGCGATCTGCGACCACGCCCACGCGCACGGCATGAAGGTGCACCTGGACGGGTCCCGGATAGCCAACGCGGCGGCCTCGCTGAACGTCCCGATGCGGACGTTCACCAACGCCGTCGGCGTCGACCTCCTCTCGCTGGGCGGGACGAAGAACGGCGCGCTGTTCGGCGAGGCGGTCGTCGTCATCGACCAGGACGCCGTCCGCCACATGAAGCACCTGCGCAAGCTGTCCATGCAGCTCGCCTCCAAGATGCGCTTCGTGTCGGTGCAGTTGGAGGCCCTGCTGGCCAAGGACCTGTGGCTGCGCAACGCCCGCCACGCCAACGAGATGGCACAGCGGCTCGCCGAGGGCGTGCGGGCCGTGCACGGCGTGGAGATCCTGTACCCCGTGCAGGCCAACGGCGTGTTCGCGCGGCTCCCGCACGAGGTGAGCGAACGCCTCCAGAAGAAGTTCCGGTTCTACTTCTGGGACGAGGCGGCGGGCGTCGTGCGCTGGATGTGCGCGTTCGACACGACCGAGGAGGACGTGGACACCTTCGTCGCCGCGGTCAAGGAAGAGATGGCGCGGTAGCGAGGACGTTCATTGCATAGGTATGCGGTCACATGAAAAGTCATTGACTCTCGGGTGATCGCTTTCCTATGCTCTCCCCTCATGGAGCTGATCCAGGAGAACCCTGACCTCTCGGCCTATCTGGCTGCTGACGACGTCATCGACCACCACCACCCGCTGGTGCGGGACACGGCCGCGCGCCTCGCGAAGGATGCGAAGGACTCGTATGGTTATGCGCGCATCGCCTTCGAATTCGTCCGTGACACCATTCCCCACTCGCAGGACGCCGGCGACCCGCGCGTGACCTGGCGCGCCTCGGACGTGCTGGAACGGGGCACCGGCATCTGCCACGCCAAGGCCCACGCCCTGGCCGCCCTGCTGCGGGCCGAGGACATCCCTACCGCGCTGTGCTACCAGCGGTTCGTGCACGACGCGGGCGCCGGATACGCCCTCCACGGCCTCGTCGCCGTGCGCTTCAACGGCGCCTGGCACCGCCAGGACCCACGCGGCAACAAACCGGGTGTGGACGCGCGGTTCTCCCTGGACGGCGAACACCTGGCCTTCCTGCCCGACGCCGCGGCGGGCGAGCTGGACTACCCCGGCCTCTACGCCACCCCGCATCCGGGCGTCCTCGGCGCCCTGCGGGCCGCTCCCGACCGCCCGCACCTGTGGAAGACCCTCCCCACCGCACTGTGACCACCCCCGCCGCGGACCACGGCCGTCGCGGTCGCTAACCTCCCCGGCATGGGTGACGGGGGAGAGGCCCGAGGGGCCGGTGCGGACGGGAACGTGGATCTGGGACAGGACGCTCCACCCGAGCCGAGCGGGCCGAGCGCCCCGGCCGGCGGCCGGCTGCGCCTCGTCGCCCGGCTGCGCAAGCACCCGCTGCTCGGCTCGGCCGTGGCCCTGGCCCTTCTCGCGACCGCCACCACCGTCCCGATCGTCCTCGCCGCCTCCGGGGACGAGACGCCCTGCCGGGAGCTCCCCGCCGCCACCCGCGCCCTGGCCGAGGACCCGGCGGCCGCGACCCGCGCGCTCGACCCGGGCGACGACCTCGCCCGGTTCGACGCCGTACGCGAACTCCTCGTGTACGAGCACCCGTGCGGTGACGGCGGCGAGGTGCTGGGCCGGATCGTGGACGCGGCCACCCGCGCCACCGGCGCCGAGAACCCGCACACCCTGGCCCAGGCACGCGGCGCCTTCGCGGTGGCCGCCGCCCTGAACGGGGTCGAACTGCCCGACGGGATGGCCCCCGGAGTGGCCCGCATGCTCGCCCAGTACGTCGTCGACCAGCACCGCTGGACGCGCTCCGACGACGACGCCGTCCGGCCCGCGGTCCCCGCCGAGGAAGCCGGCCTCGACGACGAGGGCTGGACCACGTACGGCCGTTTCCTCGCCCCCGGCGAGGCACACACCGACTTCGAACACACCCAGCCCTACTCGGACATCGAGGCCGACCCCGAGGAACTGGTCGCCGAACTGGCCAAGGACCCCGAGGCCTTCGCGATCCTCTACTCCGCCGAGCGCGCCTGGCTGGCCTACTACCTGGAGCGGCTCGACGGGCAGGGGCGCGACCCCGACTACCACCCGAAGCCGAGCAAGGACGGGTACGAGACGCCCGACACCTACTGGGTCGACAGCGACCTGGAGCACATGGCCGACCGGGTCGGCGCCCTGATGAAGTACCGGGCGCGCTACGCCCGCGACGGCACCATCGCCGACGTCACCGCCTTCGACGCGGCCGTCGGCCGGTACACGCCCGGCGTCTATCTCGCCCACACCACGCAGGTCACCACCCGCCCGCCGATGGCCGGGATCGCCGCGCGGTACGCGGGCCGGGTACGCGGTGACCTGATGGACGCCCGGCACCAACTGCTCAGGGTGGTGTCCTTCTGGGCGACGGCACGGAAGGTCCCGAAGGAGCGGGCCGACGTCATGCGGCAGGCCATCGACGACCGCTACGTACGGGCGCTCTGGCTGACGATCTGACGACGACCCGCGTCAGGCGCCGTCCACCACGAGGCCGGTACAGCCCCGCCGCTCCACCTGTGCGGCGGCGAAGGCCCGCAGCAGCGCCCGCTTCTTCGCCCGATCGACGCCCGGGAGGTCGTCGGAGGCGTCGAGTCCGAAGTGGGCGGCCTCGCCGGCGCAGCGGGCGCTCGCGGCCGGGGACGGACGGTCGGAGTCGTTGCCGGAGACGAGCCGGTTGCTCCAGTCCCCGAACCAGGCGACGAAGTCCATTCGCTTCGGGCCGCCGCTCGTGGCCTCGTCCTCGATGGTCACCGCGCAACCGCCCGTCGGCGCCGCGTCGGTGAGCCGGACGTCGAGCTTCCAGTGCGTCGGGTCCGGCAGCCCCGCCCCGGCCAGCCAGCCGCAGGCGGTGTCCCGGGCGGAAGCCAGGGTGACCGTCTTCGGTTCGTCCTCGCCGGGGTCGGCCGGGCTGACGCCCTCCGGTGCCGTCAGCGGCTCGGCGCCACAACCCAGGCGCTTCGAGGCGGAGTTGGCGAAGGCCACGGCGACCTCGTAGGAGGCGGGCCGACGCCAGGAGCCGTTGCGGCTGACGCCCGCGTGCACCAGCAGCTTGCGCTGCCGGCCGTCGGCGTCCTTGCCCAGGTCGGGACAGGGCAGCAGGAACTCGAGGGTGCCGAGGCGGGAGACGAACCCGGGCATCCCGGCCGGCATCGCCGCCAGCGAGTCGAACCCGCTCTCCGGGAAGGCGGACATGAACTCGCGGTCCACGTCGTCGCGCCGGGTGTAGGCGTACAGGGACAGCAGCCGCCAGTCGGCACTGTGGTCGCCCGCGACGGTGACCTCGCAGCCGAAGTCGCCGAGCGCCTTCACCCCGCCCGCCTCGGTGCCCGTGACCCGGGCGTCCTCGGGAACGAGGTCGCGGACGGCGCCGTCGGGCAGTATCCCGTCGCAGGCGGTGCGGATCACCCACCACTGGTGGACGTACGGCTGGGCGATCCAGCCGCCCAGACCGAGCACGGCCGCAGCCACGACCGACACCTTGACCCAACGCCGCATCTTCGCCCCCGTAGCGCGTCCGGCGGACAACAGCCGGCCCGACGACCGCTCAGCGCCCGGCATCCGGCTTCCCGTTATGGCCGGGACCCTATCGGCCGCCGCGGCGCGCACCGGGCGCGGGGTCGCGGAAACGGGCCCCGGCCGGGCGCATGCCGGCCGGGGCCCGTAGGCGCACGAACCGCGTCAGCGGGCCTCGGCCGCGCGTACCTGCTCCGGGGTGGGAGCCGTGCCGCCCAGGTGGGCCGGCATCCACCAGGTGTCGTTCGCGTCCTTGGGACGGACGGGGTAGGCGCGCTGAGCGGCCTCCAGAAGCTCCTGGACGCGCTCGCGCAGCTGCCGGGTGATCGCGCCCGCGTACTTGTCGCGGGAGGCCTCGATGGCCTCGCCGACCCGGATGGTGACCGGGGTGTGGCTGCGCTTGAAGTTGCGCGGGTGCCCCTTGGTCCACAGCCGCTGCGTACCCCACAGGGCCACCGGGATCAGCGGGACGCCCGCCTCCTGGGCCATCCGGGCCGCGCCCGACTTGAAGCTCTTGAGCGTGAACGACTGCGAGATGGTGGCCTCGGGGAAGACCCCGACGATCTCGCCGGAGCGCAGCGACTCCAGGGCATGCGCGTAGGCCGTCTCGCCCTGGTTGCGGTCCACCGGGATGTGCTTCATCCCGCGCATCAGCGGGCCGGAGATCTTGTGGCGGAAGACGGATTCCTTCGCCATGAAACGAACGAGACGTTTCTGCGGGAGCGCGGCCAGACCGTCGAAGATGAAGTCGAGATAGCTGATGTGATTGCTCACCAGCACGGCTCCACCCGAGCGCGGGATGTTCTCCGAACCCTTGCAGTCGATCTTGAGGTCCCAGGCCTTGAACAACGTCTGGGCGAGGCCGACGACGGGGCGGTAGACAATCTCTGCCATGGGCGGGGCGAACCCTTCCTTCTCTTTGCCGGGGAGGGGCTCCCGGCGGCAAAGTTACGCAGCCGTAGGTTTACGGCATCTCGCAGATCGTGCCCGAAGAACGGCCGGGGAGCCAGCCCTGGTGCCCGTGAACGGCGAGATACTCGTCACTTCACCCCCTTGATCGACCTCGGGCTTTTAAGCCGCCTTTACTCCGCGGGTACCGCGACCCGCCGTACGAGCAGGTACATCTCGCATCCGAGGCAGTACCCGAAAGCAGCATTGAGGAAGGCGGCCGCGAGCGCCGCCCCGGTCGCCGCGAGGCCCAGCCAGTCGGGATCCAGGGTGAGGCCGACGAGTCCGACCCCCGCGAACAGCAGACCCACCGCCTGCGCGAACCGCGGCGGCTCCGGGGCCTCGAACTCGGTCGGCGGCCCGATCCGCGGCCGGACGGCCCTGCGGAACACCCAGCCGTACGGTGAACGACCCACCCCGCCCGCCGCGCCGAGCGCGAACGCCAACGTCTGCCACGCCAGCAGCCAGGCGTTGCCGCTGATCAGCACGACCGCGAGTACTACGGTCGTCACGGCGGCCCCGAAGCGCGGGCCCCTCGCATCGATGTCCATGAATCAAGCATTCCGCAACGGAAACGATTCCTGGGGTCGGGAATCTTTGCAGTCTCGTGAACGCTGGAGGACCTGATGACCGGACTGCTGGTGTGCGTGGCGGTGCTCGCCGCGGCGAGCGCCTACGGAGTGCTGCACAAGCGGCGGAGCGGGAGGGTGCGGGTGCGCGGGCGCGACGACGGCAAACGGCTCGGAGCCGACCGGCTGGGCGGCGAACTCGGCGAACGGGCCACGCTCGTGCAGTTCTCCAGCGCTTTCTGCGCGCCCTGCCGGGCCACCCGCAGGGTCCTCGGCGAGGTGGCCGACGTGGTCCCCGGAGTCACCCACATGGAGATCGACGCCGAGGCGCACCTGGACCTCGTCCGCGAGCTCGACATCCTCAAGACCCCGACCGTCCTGGTGCTCGACGCCGACGGCCGCATCGTCCGACGGGCAACAGGCCAGCCCCGCAAGGCGGACGTCATCGCGGCCCTGGGGGAGGCGGTGTGATCCGCCCGCGGGGGACGGTGAGGCATCTCCCAGATGCCGGAACGTACTTGACTGTGCGCGCCACCTATCGTCAACCTGACCGTATGCCTGAGGAACTCCTTCTCCACGGCCGGGTCCACGTGGACCTGGTCCGTACCGCGAGCGCGCGCTGTCCGGGCCGTTGAGCACCCACGGTCCGGCTCGTCACCTCCCGCAGAAGGACAATCCCATGACGGCCATACCCGGCCTCGGATCCCCGCACCTGGCCTCTCCCGACCTCCTGCGCTCCGTCTTCCGCCGGCATGCCGCGGGGGTCGCCGTGATCACCGCCTCCGGTGAGGGCGGCCCCGTCGGCTTCACCGCCACCTCGCTCAGCTCCGTCTCCGCCGAGCCGCCGATGCTCTCCTTCGGCATCGGCACCGGAGCCTCCAGCTGGCCCGTGCTCTCCCGGGCCACGCACGTCGGCGTCCATATACTCGGCGAGCACCAGCAGGAGCTGGCCGCCACCTTCGCCAGGAGCGGCGCCGACCGCTTCGGCGCGCCGACCGCCTGGCGCGACGGCCCGCAGGGCGTTCCGGTGCTGGACGACGTGCTGGCGTGGCTGGTGTGCCGGGTCGTCGCGCGGGTCCCGGCGGGCGATCACCGCATCGTGCTGGCCGAGGTGGTCCTCGGTGACCCGGAGGGTGCGGGCCGCCCGTTGCTCTACCACCAGGGGCGGTTCACCGCCCTGCGGGATTGATCACTGCCCGGCCTTCCTGCGAACTCGTCGAGTTCCGATTACGCTGCGTTGCAAAGGTCACAGTTCAAAGCGCTTGCTTAGCGGGAACGAACTGGGTGTACTGACGAGTAATATTTCGGTCGGAGCGCGGGCCGCCCCGACCGGGATCGGCCGCTTGTGGCGCCTATGCTGCCTGGAAGAAGGCAGCCGAGAACTGACGATGCAGTAGGAGAGCCGGCGTGAGCTTGAGGATCGTTGTCACTGTGAAGTACGTGCCCGACGCCACTGGCGACCGGCACTTCGCCGATGACCTGACCGTTGACCGGGACGACGTGGACGGTCTGCTCTCCGAGCTCGACGAGTACGCGGTCGAGCAGGCGCTGCAGATCTCCGAGAACTCCGACGACGACGTGGAGATCACCGTCCTGACGGTGGGCCCCGAGGACGCCAAGGACGCGCTCCGCAAGGCCCTCTCCATGGGCGCCGACAAGGCGATCCACGTCGAGGACGACGACCTGCACGGCACCGACGCCATCGGTACCTCCCTGGTGCTGGCCAAGGCGATCGAGAAGGCCGGCTACGACCTGGTCATCTCCGGCCTGGCCTCCACGGACGGCACCATGGGCGTCGTCCCGGCCCTGCTGGCCGAGCGCCTGGGTGTCCCGCAGGTCACCCTGCTCTCCGAGGTCTCCGTCGAGGACGGCACCGTCAAGGGCCGCCGGGACGGCGACGCCGCCTCCGAGCAGCTCGAGGCCTCCCTGCCGGCCGTCGTGTCGGTCACCGACCAGTCGGGCGAGGCGCGTTACCCGTCGTTCAAGGGGATCATGGCGGCCAAGAAGAAGCCGGTCGAGGCCTGGGACCTGTCGGACCTGGACCTGGAGGCCGAAGAGGTCGGCCTCCAGGGTGCCTGGACCGCGGTCGACAGCGCGACCGAGCGTCCGGCCCGCACCGCGGGCACGATCGTCAAGGACGAGGGCGAGGGCGGCAAGCAGCTCGCCGAGTTCCTCGCGGGCCAGAAGTTCATCTAAAGGCCCTTCGCCGACCGCCCCTCAACTTCGTTTCGCAGGAGAGCAATCCCATGGCTGAAGTCCTCGTCTTCGTCGACCACGTGGACGGTGCCGTCCGCAAGCCCACCCTGGAGCTGCTGACGCTGGCCCGCCGCATCGGCGAGCCCGTCGCCGTCGCCCTCGGCGCGGGCGCCGAGAACACCGCCGCCGCGCTCGCCGAGCACGGCGCCGTGAAGGTGCTGACCCACGACGCCTCCGAGTACGCCGACTACCTCGTCGTACCGAAGGTCGACGCGCTCCAGGCCGCGGTCGAGTCGGTCTCCCCGGCCGCCGTCCTCGTCCCGTCCTCCGCCGAGGGCAAGGAGATCGCCGCCCGTCTGGCGCTGCGCATCGGCTCCGGCATCATCACCGACGCCACCGACCTCGAGGCCGGCGACGAGGGCCCGGTGGCCACCCAGTCGGTGTTCGCCGCGTCCTTCACCACCAAGTCCCGTGTCTCCAAGGGCACCCCGGTCATCACCGTGAAGCCGAACTCGGCCGCCGTCGAGGCCGCCCCGGCCGCCGGCGCCGTCGAGGCCCTCGCGGTGACCTTCTCCGCCCAGGCCACCGGCACCAAGGTCACCGGCCGCACGCCGCGTGAGTCGACCGGGCGTCCGGAGCTGACCGAGGCCGCGATCGTGGTCTCCGGCGGCCGCGGCGTCAACGGCGCCGAGAACTTCGCCCTCATCGAGTCCCTCGCCGACTCCCTCGGCGCGGCCGTCGGCGCCTCCCGCGCCGCGGTGGACGCCGGCTGGTACCCGCACACCAACCAGGTCGGCCAGACCGGCAAGTCCGTCTCGCCGCAGCTCTACATCGCCAACGGCATCTCCGGCGCCATCCAGCACCGCGCCGGCATGCAGACCTCGAAGACCATCGTGGCCGTCAACAAGGACGCCGAGGCCCCGATCTTCGACCTGGTCGACTACGGCGTCGTCGGCGACCTGTTCGACGTCGTCCCGCAGCTCACCGAGGAGATCAACACCCGCAAGGGCTGATCACCCGGCAGTCGCAGGACTGTCCGAGGCCCCCGTGACCGCACAGGTCACGGGGGCCTCGGCTCATTCCAGGGTCATCGAGGCCTGCACCGGCAGGTGATCGCTCGGGTACTGGCCGTCCAGGTGGAAGGTGTCGGTCCACTCGCGGTGGACGGTGACGCCCGGCGTTGCCAGGATCCAGTCGATGCGGTCCCCGTTCGGCGTGAGCGGCTTGTACCCGTGGTAGGTCGCGTAGGCCCCGCCACGCGCGCGTGCCGTGTCCCAGGTGTCGACCAGCCCGGCGGCCAGCAGCCGGTCATAGACCGGATTGACGTGGGCGACGGCGTTGAAGTCCCCGGTCAGCAGCAGCGGCAGGGAGCGGTCCAAGCGGGCGATCCGTGCGGCGATCAGGTCGGCGGAGCGCACGCGCGCGTACTGGCTGGCGTTGTCGAGATGGGTGTTGAGGACGTAGAACTCCTGTCGCGCGCGCAGATCACGGAAGCGGACCCAGGTGACCATGCGGGGGTAGTCCGCCCCCCAGGTGTTGGAGCCCAGCACGTCGGGTGTGTCGGAGAGCCAGAAGTGCGCGTGCTCGACCGGGGCGAGCCGACGGGTGTCGTAGAAGACGGCCACCGCCTCCGGGTCTTCCACGCTGCGGCCCTTGCCGATCCAGTCGTAGTGCGGACCGAGGTCGGCCTCGATGTCGCGCAACTGGGCCGGCAGACCCTCCTGGGTGCCGATGACGTGCGGAGCCGCCCGGTGCAGCAGTGCGCGCATCACCGGACGGCGGACCGCCCAGGTGTGGGCGTCCTTGGCGCCCGGGTAGCGCAGATTGAAGGTCATGACCTTCAGTGGTGGCACGGGCGCGGGCTGAAGCGCCCCGCGCGCCGGGCTCTCGTGCCGGGTGGCGGACGACCCTGCCGTGCCCAGCACGGGCACGGTCGCCAGGACGGCCAGGGCCGTGCGCAGCCCAGCCCGTCGGGTCTGCCCCGTGGTGCCGGTCATATGTTCCCTCCCTTGTGAGACAGGATGAAGGTGAGGACGGTTGTGCGGAAGGGGGAGGCGGGGGAGGCGGTGTGCCGGTGAGCGCGGGGACCGCGCCGTGGACAGGGTGTTGACCTGCCGGAAGCTGCATGGATAACTTCGCTCTACGGATTGTTGATTCCGTACAGCGGAAAAACCGGAGGGTGTGGAATGGGTCAGGGCCAGCAGGAGACGGTCACGACGAGCCTCGCGGGCGCCGTCAGCGAGGAGATCAGCGCCTCTCTCGCCCCGGTCGACGCCGAACTCGACCGCCGCTACCCCGGCGACCCCGGCACCCGGCAGCCCGTCCACACCGTCTACGTCCCCGGCGACGCCTTCGACGCCGACACCATCCGCTCCTGGGGCGACCGGGCCCTCGCCGCGCTCGACGAGCACGCCCCCGACGCGGCGTCCTTCGCCGCCTGTCTCGGCCTCTCCCAGGACCTCGCCGAGCCCGTGTACGCGCGCGTGCGGGCCAAGCTGGAGCGCGAGCCCATCGAGGACTTGCGCGTCGACTTCGAGGACGGCTACGGCCCCCGCCCGGACGCCGAGGAGGACGCGACGGCCGCCCGCGCGGCCCGGCTGATCGCGGAGGCGGGCGCGAAGGGCACCGGGGCCCCGTACATGGGCATCCGCATGAAGTGCATGGAGGCCGCGGTGCGCGACCGGGGCATCCGCACGCTCGACATCTTCCTCACCGGCCTGATGGAGAACGGCGGCCTTCCCGACGGCCTGGTCCTGACCCTGCCGAAGGTGACCTATCCGGAGCAGGTCACCGCGATGGTCCGGCTCCTGGAGGCCTTCGAGCGGGCGAGGGGCCTCGACGCCGGACGGCTCGGCTTCGAGATCCAGATCGAGACCAGCCAGTCCATCCTGGCCACCGACGGCACCGCGACGGTCGCCCGGATGATCCAGGCGGCCCGGGGCCGCGCCACCGGCCTCCACTACGGCACCTTCGACTACAGCGCCTGTCTCGGCGTCTCCGCCGCCTACCAGGCCAGCGACCACCCCGCCGCCGACCACGCCAAGGCGGTCATGCAGGTCGCGGCGGCCGGCACCGGGGTACGCGTCTCGGACGGCTCCACGAACGTGCTGCCGGTCGGCCCGACCGAGCAGGTGCACGCCGCCTGGCGGCTGCACTACGGACTCACCCGCCGCGCTCTGTCCCGCGCCTACTACCAGGGCTGGGACATGCATCCCGGCCACATCCCCACCCGCTACGCGGCCGTCTTCGCCTTCTACCGGGAGGGATTCGCCCAGGCCGCCGAGCGGCTCGCGCGGTATGCCAACCGGGTCGGCGGCGATGTGATGGACGAGCCCGCGACCGCCAAGGCCCTCAGCGGCTACCTGCTGCGCGGCCTGGACTGCGGCGCCCTCGACCTCGCCGAGGTGAGCGGCGCCACCGGGCTCGGCCGGGCGGCCCTGGAGAGCTTCGCGACGCCGCGCCGAGGTGATCTGACGGTCTCCGGGCAGTAGGGCGGCAGGCGGCAGGGCGCGCGCAGGGGGTGTGACCGGCCGGGGTGAGAGACGCCGACCGGCCACCGGCCCTCAGGGGCGACTACTGCTCAGGAAAGGTGTACGGGGTCGTGATGATCTCCATGCCGTGCCCGGCGGGATCCATGAAGTACACACCCCGGCCGCCGTGGTGATGGTTGATCTCACCCGGCTGCTTGCCGTGCGGATCGGCGAAGTACGTGATCCCCGCCCGCTCGATCCGCTCGAAGGCCGCGTCGAACTCCTCGTCCGAGACGAGGAACGCGTAGTGCTGCATGACGATCGACTCCACCGGGATGGCGGCGAAGTCCAGGGTGACGCCGTTGCTGGTGTTCACCGGGACGAACGGGCCCCACTCGGGCCCGACTTCGAGTCCCAGGATGTGGGCCAGGAACTCGGCGGACTCCCGGTTGTCACGGGAGTGGATGATGGTGTGGTTCAACTCGACCGACATGTGTGGAATGCCTCCGTAAGGCAAACTCACGGGCACCTCCATGCCTCACCCGGCCGGTGACCGACACGCGATGCCGTTCGATCATTCTATCGGACGTGCAGGTGTTCCAGGCCGGACGCGGTCACCAGCTTTTCTTCCGCGAACAGCTCGGTTCCCCGTTCGCACCGCCGCGCGTCGGCCCTGGCGCGGGCGCAGAACTCCTCCGGGGTCGCCCCGAACAGCTCCCTCAACGCCGTTGACCGCGCGAGGAGTTCGGTGATCAGAGCGCGCTGCCCGGGATGGCGGCGCGGGATGCCGTCGCCGTTGTGCAGCACACCATGGTGGTTCACGTACGCGAACGCGTCGAGGAGCGCCTCGCCGTTCTCCAGCTCGACCCGGAAACCCGGCGCGGGCAGCAGGACCCGGTCGTAGTTCGGCTCCGTCGCGTCGATCAGGGCGAGCTGCTCCGGGTCCAGCCAGATGACGAACAACTCCCGGGTGACGGCGGGGGCGTCGACGGGGGACGCGGACACATAGCCCACGCGGCTGACATGCGCCGAGACGCCGACATCGATGCCCGTCACCCGGGCCTTCACCATGGGGATCGGCGAGGTGACTCCGAACTCGGCCATCTTGTGCCGCAGTTGGGCGGGGCTGGCGTTGGACCCGACGGCCACGACCGGAGTGCGGCCGGGATGCGTCAGCCGGTCCAGCGGCAGTAGCTCGTCCCCCTGGAGCAGCCCGGACGTGGCCGGCCAGGCGCCGGGATAGCTCAGCGGGTGGTCGCGCGGCGCGTCGGCCAGGCCCAGCGCGCGAAGTGTGCGGTGCTCGTCGCGGGCGTCCATGGCGTCTCAGTCGGCCGGCGGCAGCTCGCCCGAGCCGCGCGTGACGAGCCGGGTCGGCAGTTCGATGCGCTCGGGGGTGATGAGAGTGCCGTCCAGCTGCCCGAACAGGCGCTCCGCGGCGGTACGGCCCAAAGTGGCCGCGTCCTGGGCGACCACCGTGACCCCCGGCTGGAGCAGGTCGGCGAGCTCCAGGTCGTCGAAGGCCACCAGGGCGACCCGCCGGGCCTGCTCGGCGAGCACCCGGATCACGGTGACCGTCACCCGGTTGTTGCCCGAGAAGATCGCCGTGACCGGCGCGGGCCCGGACAGCATGTCCTCGGCCGCGCGGCGCACCCGCAGGGGATCGGTGGCGCCCAGCGACATCCAGGCGTCCTCGACCGGTATGCCGGCGTCCTCCATCGCCGTCCGGTAACCGCGCAGACGCTCGGCGGCGGTGTGGATGCGGGGCATGTCGCCGATGAAGCCGATCCGGCGGTGGCCGTGCGCCACCAGGTGGGTCACGCCCTCGTGGGCGCCGCCGAAGTTGTCCGACAGGACGCAGTCGGCGTCGATCTGCCCGGCCGGCCGGTCCACGAACACCGTGGCGACGCCCGCCTTGATCTCGGGCTCCAGGTACCGGTGGTCGTCGCCGGCCGGGATCACCACCAGACCGTCCACCCGGCGTGCGCACAGCGCCAGCGCCAGCTCCTGCTCCCGGTCCGGGTCCTCGGCGCTGGAGCCGTTGATGAGCAGGGCGCCGTGGGCGCGGGCGACTTCCTCCACCGCGCGGCTGAGCGGCCCGTAGAACGGGTCGGCGAGGTCCTCCAGGACCAGGCCGATACTGGCCGTGCTGCCCTTGCGCAGCACCCGGGCGCTGTCGTTGCGGCGGAAGCCGAGCGCGTCGATGGCCTCCTGGACGCGGCGTTCCGTCTCGGGCGTGACGCCCGGCTCGCCGTTCACCACGCGGGAGACCGTCTTGAGGCCGACTCCGGCGCGAGCGGCGACGTCCTTCATGGTGGGACGGTTGCCGTAGCGGCTCTCGGGCCGGCGCTGCGTCTCGGGCACGATGCTGTGTCCTGTCCTGTCGTCCACGGGAGGTCGGCCATGCACGCCGTCCACAAGATGTTGCGCACGGGGATGCGAGGGTCCCAGGGTGTGTATGAGGATGTGGCGTCGAGCATAGAGCCTGGACAACGTTGTCAGATGCGGGAGAGACTGTCCACCGCATCTCCGGCCCGCGTCCCCCAATCGCTGGACCGGCCAGCCCTTCCATGGTGGACCGGGAGAAACCAGACTGATGTACACCGACCTCGTGGCCGCGCTCGACATCGGCGGCACCAAGATCGCCGGAGCGCTGGTGGACGGCGACGGCACGATCCTGGCCCGCGCGCAGCGCCCCACGCCTGCCCAGGAGAACGGCGACACCGTGATGCGGGCCGTCGAGGAGACGCTCGGGGAGCTGACCGCGGCTCCGCTGTGGGGGCGCGTCCGAGCCGTCGGCATCGGCAGCGCGGGTCCGGTGGACGCCTCGGCGGGCACCGTCAGCCCGGTGAACGTGCCCGGCTGGCGCGACTT
The DNA here is from genome assembly GCF_045040885.1 of Streptomyces sp. NBC_00016. NCBI lineage: Bacteria > Bacillati > Actinomycetota > Actinomycetes > Kitasatosporales > Streptomycetaceae > Streptomyces > Streptomyces sp. NBC_00016. The sequence continues at coordinate 8,577,283 of NZ_CP108304.1, forward strand.
TCCGCTGGTCGACCGGGTCCGGGCGGTGACGGGGAACCTCCCGGTCGAACTCATCGGCGACGGCGTGGCGATCACCGCGGCCGAACACTGGCAGGGCGCCGCCCGCGGACACGACAACGCGCTGTGCATGGTGGTCTCCACCGGTGTCGGCGGCGGTCTGGTGCTGGGCGGCCGACTGCACCCCGGCCCCACCGGCAACGCCGGACACATCGGCCACATCAGCGTCGAACTCGACGGGGACCCGTGCCCGTGCGGCGGGCGCGGCTGTGTGGAACGCATCGCCAGCGGTCCCCACATCGCCCGCCGGGCCCTGGAGAACGGCTGGCTGCCCGGCCCCGACGGCGACACCTCCGCGGCCGCGGTGGCCGCCGCCGCCCGCGCGGGCGACCCGGTCGCGGTGGCGTCCTTCGAACGGGCCGCCCAGGCCCTGGCCGCCGGTATCGCGGCCACCGCGACCCTCGTCGAGATCGACATCGCGGTGATCGGCGGGGGCGTGGGCAAGGCGGGCGAGGTGCTGTTCGCCCCCCTGCGCAGGGCGCTCCGCGACTACGCCACCCTCTCCTTCGTCCAGCGCCTGACCGTGACGCCGGCGCAGATGGGCACGGACGCGGGCCTGGTGGGAGCGGCCGCGGCAGCGTTGTCGGCGAGCACGGGGGCCGGGGCCGGGGCGGGCGCCACGGCGGCGGGGGTCTGACGCCGACGGGCGCCCCCGTGAAAAAACGTTTCCGGCTTCGCCGTGGTGTGCGGGGGCGGTGGCGGGCCGGGTTGCCGGTGCTCGTGTGCGCGCCGGGCGACCGGGGGGCTGCGCGGTCACGGGCGGGGGCCCGGCCGTCGCACGGCCGGCCGTGCGACGCTCACTCGACGACGTGCCGGCCCGCCGTACCGGCCGCCGTGACGGCGTCCCAGCCGCTCCAGGCCGGGATGGCCTCGCGGGACCGCCGCCAGAGGGCGGGGACGCCGTCCGTGCCGGTCCGGGACGCGACCACGCCTCCCGCGATGGCGCAGGTCGTGTCGCGGTCGCCCCACCCGCCGACGGTCTGCCACAGCGCCTCGGGCAGGTCGTCCAGGTGCCCCGCGGCGGACCAGAGGGCGAACGGCACCGTGTCCGGAGCCGAGATCAGCGTCCCCGAGCCCAGCACGGACGCGGCGTGGCGCACCGAGGCGCGCTCGGGGAGGCCCGCGGCCACCAGCAGCCCGGAGCGGACGTCGCTGTCCGGCAGGTGCGAGGCGACCTCCCGCAAAAACGCGTCGCGCGCAGGGGCGTCCCGGCCCGCGCCGGCGGCCGCCAGCGCGGCGGCGACCGCCACGGCCACCGCGCCCGCGACCGCCTCGGGGTGGGCATGGGTGGCCAGCGCCGACAGCCGGGCCTGCTCGCGGGCCGCGGCGAGGTCGTCCCGGAACCAGGCGCCCAGCGGGGCGACCCGCATCGCGGCGCCGTTGCCGTACGAACCCTGTCCGCCGAACTGTCCCGTCGTCACCGCCCGCCAGTCCTCGCCCTCGCCGACGCGCCGCAGCACGCTGTGCATGGACGGGCCGTACTTGCGGCCCGGGTCGCGGCGGTACTCGGCGGCGAACTGCCGCGCCAGGTCGCCCGGACGGACCTCCCCGTGCTCCGTCAGATGGGCGAACAGGACGAACGCCATCGCCGAGTCGTCCGTCCACGGCCATGGCGCGGGACGCGGCTCCCGTGCCGCCCACAACTCCTCGGCGGGCTCGTCGGAGCGGGTGAACCAGCTGTCGCCGAAGGCGTCGCCCGTCACCAGACCGTCCAGGCCGGCATGGGCGTGCTGCGGGCCGATCATGGCGAAGCTCCTCCGAACCGTCGGTGACCACGGCATTCTCGCCGTAGACCGGTCGATCGTGCGCGGGGATTACCGGGTGGCGCGTGACCCCGACCCCGTCGACGCCGTTGATCCCCGCATGAAGAAGCGCAGCATGCTCGCCATCGCCTCCCTCGCCACCGGCTTCGTCGTCGCGGCGATCACCCCCTCGCACGGCCTGACCGGTGCCGACCTCGAAGGGCTGAACGTGGGCGACACCCTCAGCACCCTCGACCACACCATCGCCAGTGACAGCCTGGCCGTCGACGACGACGCCCTGGGGCAGAACGGCTGACGGACGGGCACCGACCACGAACGCCGTGGTGCCGGCACCCCACCGCGAGGGGGTCGGCGCCACGGCGTTCGTGCGCCCTCAACGGGAACTGGTTTCCGTGGCAGGGTGGAGCGGGCAAGCCACAGGGGGCCAACAGAAGAGGGGGAACTGTGACCGTCGTCTGGATCAACGGCGCGTTCGGTGCGGGGAAGACCACCACCGCACGGGAATTGATCGACCTGATCCCGAACAGCACGCTCTTCGACCCCGAGGTCATCGGCGGAGCTCTCCCGTACCTGCTGCCGCCCAAACGTCTCGCCGAGGTCGGCGACTTCCAGGACCTGCCGATCTGGCGGCGGCTCGTGATCGACACGGCGGCCGCGCTGCTCGCCGAGCTGGGCGGCACCCTCGTCGTCCCCATGACCCTGCTGCGCCAGGAGTACCGCGACGAGATCTTCGGCGGTCTCGCCGCCCGCCGGATCCCCGTCCGCCATGTGCTCCTCGCCCCGGGGGAAACGATCCTGCGCGAGCGAATAGCAGCCCGTGAGGTCCCGCCGGACCTCCCCGACGGCGAGATACGCATCCGTCAGTGGTCGTACGACCACATCGAGCCGTACCACGCCGCCCTCGCCTCCTGGCTCACCGCCGACGCCCATCCCGTCGACAACGGGGTCCTCACTCCGCAGGAGACGGCCGCTCGGATAGCCGAGGCCGTGGGCAGCGGCACCGTGGCCGCGTGCGACATCGTGCAGACCCCCGAGCCCACCGCCGAGACGGTGGCCGCCGGGGTCCTCCTCTTCGACGAGCGGGACCGGGTGCTGCTCGTGGACCCGACGTACAAGCCCGGCTGGGAGTTCCCCGGCGGGGTGGTGGAGCCCGGCGAGGCGCCCGCGCGCGCGGGCGTGCGCGAGGTCGAGGAGGAGACCGGCATCCGGCTGGACGACATACCCCGGCTGTTGGTCGTCGACTGGGAACGGCCGACCCCGCCCGCCTACGGTGGGCTGCGCCTCCTCTTCGACGGCGGACGGCTCGACGCCGCCGCCGTGGCGGGGGTGCTGCTGCCCGGCCCCGAACTGCGGGCCTGGCGCTTCGTCACGGAGGAGGAGGCGGCCGGTCTCCTGCCGCCGGTCCGCTACGAGCGACTGCGCTGGGCGCTGCGCGCCCGCGAGCGCGGGGCGGCGCTGTATCTGGAGGCGGGCGTGCCGACCGAGTGAGCGCCGCTACGACGGCGGAGCCGGTCAGCCGGCGGCGTAGTTGCGCAGGAACAGGGCCTCCGCCACCGAGAGCCGCTCCAACTCCTCGGGGGACACGCTCTCGTTGACGGCGTGGATCTGCGCCTCGGGCTCGCTCAGGCCGATGAGGAGGATCTCCGCCTGCGGGTAGAGGGACGCCAGGGTGTTGCACAGCGGGATGGAGCCACCCTGCCCCGCGTACTGCAAGTCCTGGCCGGGGTAGGCGATCGCCATCGCGTCGGCCATCGCCGCGTACGCCGGGCTGGTGGTGTCCGCGCTGAACGCCTGGCCCTGGCCGACCTGTTCGGTGCTCACCCGCGCACCCCACGGCGTGTGGGCCTCCAGATGGGCCTGGAGCAGCTTCGTGGCCTCGGCCGCGTCCACGCCCGGCGGCACCCGGAGGCTGATCAGCGCCCGGGCACCCGCCTGCACGGACGGGGTGGCGCCGACGACCGGCGGGCAGTCGATGCCGAGGACGGTGACGGCGGGGCGCGCCCAGATACGGTCGGCGACCGTGCCGGAGCCGATCAGACCGACCCCGTCCAGCACCTTGGCGTCCTGGCGGAACTGCGCCTCGTCGTACTGCAGGCCCTCCCAGCGCGCGTCGTCGGTGAGGCCGTCGACGGTCGTGGAGCCGTCCTCGGCGCGCAGCGAGTCCAGGACGCGGATCAGCGCGCCCAGCGCGTCCGGCGCGGCTCCGCCGAACTGGCCGGAGTGCAGGTTGCCTTCGAGGGTGTCGACCCGCACCCGCATCATGGTCATGCCGCGCAGCGTGGAGGTGACGGTCGGCAGACCGACCCGGAAGTTGCCCGCGTCGCCGACGACGATGGTGTCGGCCGCCAGCAGGTCGGGGTGCTGTTCGGCATAACGCTCCAGACCACCGGTGCCCTGCTCCTCGGAGCCCTCCACGATCACCTTCACGGTGACCGGGACGCCCCCGTTCGCCTTCAGGGCGCGCAGCGCGAGCAGGTGCATGATGACGCCGCCCTTGCAGTCGGCGCTGCCGCGGCCGTACCAGCGGCCGTCGCGCTCCGTGAGCTCGAAGGGCGGGGTGGCCCAGCCGGCCTCGTCCAGCGGCGGCTGCACGTCGTAGTGGGCGTAGAGCAGGACCGTCCTGGCACCGGCGGGGCCCGGCAGACAGCCGTACACCGACTGCGTGCCGTCCGGGGTGTCGAGCAGGGCCACGTCCTGGAAGCCCTCGGCGCGCAGCGCGTCCGCGATCCAGTTCGCGGCGGCCTCGCTCTCGCTCCTGGGGAAGTGGTCGAAGTCCGCCACCGACTTGAAGGCCACCAGCTCGGTGAGCTCCGCCCGTGCCCTGGGCAGCAGCGAGGCGACGGTCTCGGCGACCGGATTCGACGACATGGGCACGCTCCTTGTGGGTGCGACGTTGTACTGGTGTGTACTGGTCCGTACGGGTGACCGTGCGAGCGTACGCGCCTGCCGGGATGTGGGGCGCGCGCGCCGCCGATCCTCCCACGGCGGACCGTGGCGATCTCCGCCGTAGGATGCGGGGGACAGGTGCGGCAAGCGGCTTGATCAGGAGCAGTAGACCATCGTGAGCAGCGAGAACTCTCCGGCGGACGACGAGAACTCTTCGGCGGACGACGCACGGCAGGTGTGGGACGTCGTCGTGGTGGGCGCGGGCCCCGCAGGGGCTTCGGCCGCCTACGCGGCGGCGGTCACGGGACGGCGGGTGCTGTTGCTGGAGAAGGCGGAGCTGCCCCGCTACAAGACATGCGGCGGCGGCATCATCGGACCTTCCCGCGACTCGCTGCCACCCGGCTTCGAGCTGCCCTTCCGCGACCGGGTGCACGCGGTGACCTTCTCGAACAACGGGCGCTTCACCCGCACCCGCCGCTCCCGGCAGATGCTGTTCGGGCTGATCAACCGGCCCGAGTTCGACCATCAGCTCGTCGAGCACGCCCAGAAGGCGGGCGCCGAGCTGCGCACGGGAGTCACCGTGCAGCGGGTCGAGCAGCACGGCTCGGCGGTCCCGGACCGGCGCACGGTCGCGGTCGTCCTCCAGGGCGGCGAGACGCTGCTGGCGCGTGCGGTGGTCGGCGCGGACGGCAGCGCGAGCCGCATAGGGGCTCATGTCGGGGTGAAGCTCGACCAGGTGGATCTCGGCCTGGAGGCGGAGATCCCGGTGCCGGAGACGGTCGCCGAGGACTGGAAGGGCCGTGTCCTCATCGACTGGGGTCCGATGCCCGGCAGCTACGGCTGGGTGTTCCCCAAGGGGGACACGCTGACGGTCGGTGTCATCTCGGCGCGCGGCGAGGGCGCGGCGACCAAGCGCTATCTGGAGGACTTCATCGGGCGGCTCGGCCTCGCCGGGTTCGAGCCGAGCATCTCCTCCGGCCACCTGACCAGGTGCCGGGCCGACGACTCCCCGCTGTCGCGCGGGCGGGTGCTCGTGTGCGGTGACGCGGCGGGGCTGCTGGAGCCGTGGACCCGCGAGGGCATCTCCTTCGCGCTGCGCTCGGGCCGGCTCGCGGGCGAGTGGGCGGTCCGTGTCTCCGAGGCGCACGACGCGGTGGACGCCCGCCGTCAGGCACTGAACTACGCCTTCGCGATCAAGGCCGGCCTCGGTGTGGAGATGAGCGTCGGCAAGCGGCTGCTCGCCCTCTTCGAGCGTCGTCCCGGACTCTTCCACGCCGCCCTCACCGGTGTCCGCCCTGCCTGGCGGGCGTTCACCGACATCACCCGTGGCCGGACGACCCTGGGCGAGCTCATCCGCTCGCATCCGATGGCCCAGCGGGCGCTGGCCGCGGTGGACCGGCGGCAGGCGGCGACGGCAGGCCCGGCGGCCGAGGAGAGCGATTCCTGACCCGAAGGGCGCGGATCACCGTCGGTTCGTGACGGTGATCCGGAACACGGGGTGGTCAGGGGCGATCCGGCGCATCTCGGCGTCCGGGGAGTCGGGACCCACCCCGTTGAAGAAGACGCCGACCTCGGCCTTCCAGCGCTTGAGGTAGGCGCGCAGCAACGGCGTCTTGTCGTCGTCGGCGACCTCGACCGCGGTGAACTCCTCCACGTTCTTGCCGAGGCGCAGCTCACCGCCGCCCACCGCCCGCATGTTGTGCGTCCACTGGACGTGGCCGCGCGGTGCGATCAGGTACTGCTGCCCGTCCACGGTCAGCAGGTTGACGGGGGTGGTCCGCCACTGGCCGCTCTTGCGGCCGCGGACCGCCAGCACCCGGGACCCCCACACGCTCAGACCCCGGCGGGTCAGCCAGGCCACGGCGCGGTTGAAGACGTTGACGGTGAACCAGCCGGGCTTCTGCACGTGGGTGGACATGGCTGCTGCCTCCTGAACGACGACGGGACGGAAAGTGTGAGCACTGCTCTCGCTTGATTCGAGTCTGCCGTGTTCGCCGCTCCATGGCAAGAGCGGTGCTCTCTGTTTTGTGCACCGATCCCCATTGGGTGCGGTGCTCTGTTTTCGTGGGACACTGGCACGCATGAGCAGCGTCGTTCGAGGGGCTCGCGCCCGCGCCAGGATCGAAGTCACCGCCGCAATCAAGGAGGAGGCCCGCAGACAGCTCGCGTCCGACGGCGCGGCCAAGCTCTCGCTGCGTGCCGTGGCCCGTGAGCTGGGCATGGTCTCCTCCGCGCTGTACCGCTACTTCCCGAGCCGCGACGACCTGCTCACGGCACTCATCATCGACGCCTACGACTCCCTCGGCGAGGCCGCGGAAGCCGCGCACGCGGCCGCCGACGCCGACGCCGCTCCCGTCGAGCGCTGGGTCACGGTCGGCGAGGCGGTGCGCGGTTGGGCGCTGGCGCATCCGCAGGAGTACGCGCTGATCTACGGCTCCCCGGTGCCCGGCTACAGCGCGCCGCAGACGACCGTCCCGGCCGCCGCCCGCGTCGGCCTGCTCCTCATCGGCATCGTGCGCGACGCACACCGGAGCCACGCGCTGGAGGTGCCGCTGCTGACGGACGAGCTGGTCCCCGAGGCGGTCCGGCTGGCGGCCGACCTCGCCCCCGACCTCCCGCCGGGGGCGGTCACGGCGCTGGTGGCGGCGTGGGCCCAGCTGTACGGGCTGGTCGGCTTCGAGCTGTTCGGGCAGTTCAACCGGGTGGTGGAGGAACGCGAGCCGTTCTTCCGGCACGCGGTCACACGCCTCGCCCAAGGGGTGGGACTCCGCTAGGACGCGCCGCTGAGCGTGAGGGTGCGAACCGGCTCATCCGGCGGGCCTGGGTGTCGCGGTCCTCGGCCCGCGGCCCGCCTCTCGGCTCTTGACCTGTCGGCGCGTCGGCGTCGCGTCGGCCCGGCTGCCCGGCGGTCACGCGCCCGGTGAGGAAGGCCGGTGAAGCCCGGTGGAGGCCGTCGATCAAGGGTCCACACCGTCTCCAGGGGCGGCGCGTACTTCCAGGGGAGTACGGCTGATCACCTCGCTCGGCGGACGTCCGGCGCGCCCGGCGGCGTCTAGCGTGGCGGACATGGAAGAAGAGCGGACGCAGGGGCGCGGCGGCCCGGGACAGTGGTGGTCCCACGGGCCGTCGCGCCGGCTGCGCCGCTGGGGGGAGGGCCGGGACGGCCGGGCGGGTGGGGTGGACCCGGAGCCGCGTGCCGCGCGGTGGCCCTGGCGGTCCACCGTGCTGCTCACCGCCTTCGTCCTCGTCGGCTCGAACTTCGCCGCCCATGCACAGGAGGGTGAGCGGGCGCCGCTCGACGCGTTCGCGCGCGTGCTGCTGGTGCTCGCCTCCGGGCTGCTGCTGTGGCGGCAGCGACACCCGGTGGCCGTCGTGTTCGGCACGGCCTCCGCCGCCGCCCTCTACCTGGGCGCCGGCTACCCGTACGGACCGGTTTTCCTGACCGTGGCCGTGGCCTGCTTCACCGCCGTGGTCGCCGGTCACCGGCGGGCCGCTTGGACGGCGCTGGGCCTGTTGTGGACCGTCCACCTGCTGGTCGCGCACTGGCTGTACCGGTGGCTGCCGCCCGCCGGTGACGACGCGGCCTCCTACGGGCAGGAGATCGTCGTCGCGGGATGGGCCGTGGCGATCGTGGCGGTCGCGGAACTGGCCCGGATCCGGCGCGAACAGTGGGCCCGTGAGCGGGCCGAGCGCGCCCAGGCCGCCCGGCGGCGCGCCGACGAGGAACGGCTGCGGATCGCCCGCGAGCTGCACGACGTCCTCGCGCACAGTCTCTCGGTGATCAACGTGCAGTCGGGCGTGGGCCTCGCGCTCCTCGACTCCGACCCGGAGCAGGCGCGTACCGCGCTCACCACCATCAAGTCGGCCAGCAAGGAAGCGCTGGGCGAGGTGCGTCAGGTGCTCGACAGCCTCCGCACGCCGGGGGACGCGCCACGCACCCCCGCACCCGGCCTGGACCGGCTGCCCGAACTGGTGGAACAGGCGGCGCGCGCGGGCCTCACGGTCGATGTCGCCGGCCGCCCGCCCCGGTTGTCGCCGCACACGGATCTCGCCGCGTTCCGCATCGTCCAGGAGGCCCTCACCAACGTCGTACGCCACTCGGGTTCGCGCCACGCGCGCGTGCGGCTCGAACAGGATGGCGGGACGCTTCGGCTGCGCATCGACGACGACGGTCCGGCGACCGGTGCCGACGCGGGCGGCAGCGGCAACGGTCTCGCCGGGATGCGGGAGCGGGCCGCGGCCCTGGGTGGCACGATCGAGGCGGGACCGCGCCCCGACGGCGGCTTCCAAGTGCTCGCCGTACTGCCCACGAAGGCCGGGGAGAACCAGTGAACGCGGCGGGACCGGCGAACGGGGCGGGACCGGCGAACGGGGCGGGACCGGCGAACGGGGTTGGACCGGCGAACGGGGTTGGACCGGTGGACGAGGGAGGCACGGTGATCCGCGTACTGCTCGCCGACGACCAGTCGCTGGTCCGGGCGGGGTTCCGGGCGCTGCTGGACGCGCAGCCGGACATCGAGGTGGCGGCCGAGGCCGCCGACGGGGCGGAAGCGGTGCGCGCGGTGCGGGAACTACGGCCCGACGTCGTGCTGATGGACATCCGGATGCCCCTCCTCGACGGGCTGGCCGCCACCCGCCGGGTCACCGACGACGAGACGCTCTCCCAGGTCAAGGTCATCATGCTGACCACCTTCGAACTCGACGAGTACGTCTTCGAGGCGATCCGCTCGGGCGCTTCCGGCTTCCTGGTCAAGGACACCGAACCGGAGGAACTCCTGCGTGCCGTACGGGCGGTGGTCGCCGGGGACGCGCTTCTCTCGCCGGGAGTCACCCGCCGGCTCATCGCCGAGTTCGCCGCCCGTTCCAAGGAGCCCGCGGCGGCCGACGCGCTGAGCCGGCTCACCGAGCGCGAACGGGAGGTGATGGCGCTGGTCGGGATCGGCCTGTCCAACGAGGAGATCGCCCGCAGGCTGGTGGTCAGCCCGCTCACGGCCAAGACCCATGTGAGTCGCACCATGGTGAAGCTGGGCGCCCGGGACCGGGCCCAACTGGTAGTCCTGGCCTACGAGTCGGGGTTGGTCCGGCCGGGCTGGCTGGGCTGAGCGCCCGTCCGGAGGCGGACGAGGACGGAGACCACTCGGACCGCGAACACCACGGGAGCGAGGGCCAGGCCGGCCCGCGGCAGCGACTTCTCCGCCAGGTCCGGCAGTTCGAACAGCAGCGCCGGACCGGCGACCGCCCCGAAGAGCACCGCCGCCGCGAACACCGCACTGCACAGCGCGTATCCGATCTCGACCGTGATCGCGTCCCGCTCGGCCTGCGTGCGCCGGCCCCCGTACCCGCTCATACGGCGAGTTTCACAGGCGTACGCCCGGCGAGGCAATCGGCCCCGCCGGGCGCACTCCTGGAGGCGGCTTCCCCCTCAGGGCCCGTCTGTTGAGACGGGCCCTAGTCGCGGGCGCCCACGGGCTCCGCGTCCGCCTCCGTCACGGTGGACCTGGCGATCACTACCGAGCTCCGGGCGCGCCGGGTGCGCAGTCCGGGGAGGGTGATGAGCAGGCCCGCGGCGGCGACGGCCGTCACCACCGCCAGTCCGGGCCGGTAGCTGTCGAGGACGGCCTGCGGGGTGGGGTCGGCCGGGGCGCCCGCGGTCACCACCGCCGTCACCACTGCGAGGAAGATCGCACCGCCCACCTGCACGGAGGTGTTGAGCAGCCCCGAGACCATGCCCTGCTCGTGGTCCGCCACGCCGTTGGTGGCCTGGATGTTGAGCGAAGGGAAGACCAGCGCGCAGGCCGCGCCGATCAGCAGCATGGTGGGCAGGATCACCGCCGCGTACACCGGGTCGAGATCGACGCGCAGGAACAGCGCGTACCCGGTGACCATGAAGGCGAAGCCCGCAGCGATCAGCCGCGGAGTGCCGAACCGGTCGACGATCGCGCCCATCTTGGTCGAGGACACCGCCACCAGTGCGCCGGCCGGCAGGAAGGCGAGCGCCGTGTGCAGCGCCGACCAGCCGAGCAGCGTCTGCATGTAGAGGGTGGCCAGGAACTGGAAGCCCACGTACGAGCCGAAGAAGGCCATCGCGCCGAGCTGGGCCCGGATCTGGCTGCCTGAACGCAGCACGCCGAGCCGGATCAGCGGGCCGGCCGAGCGGCGCTCGACGAGGACGAAGACGGTCAGCAGGGCGGCGACGGCGAGGAACGACAGCAGCGTGCGTGCGGAGGTCCAGCCGGACTCCGGTGCCTGGACCACGGTGAAGACCAGCAGCAGCATCGACGCGGTGCCGAGCACGGCGCCGGGCACGTCGTAGCCGTTGTGGTCCTTCTCGCGTTCGCTGCGCGGCAGCAGCTTCAGACCGGCCGCCAGCGCGATCAGGGCGATCGGCGCGGGCAGCAGCATGGTGAGGCGCCAACTCGCCTCGGTGAGCAGGCCGGAGAGGACCAGGCCCATCGAGAAGCCGGTGGCGGCGCAGGTGGTGTAGATGGAGAGCGCCCGGTTGCGCAGCGGGCCCTCCGGGAACGTCGTGGTGATGATGGACAGGCCGGCCGGGGCCGTGAAGGCGGCGCTGAGGCCCTTGATGAACCGGCTCGCGATCAGCAGCGGGCCCGAGTCGACCAGCCCGCCGAGCAGCGAGGCCAGCGCGAAGACACCGAGCGCGATCAGGAAGACCTGGCGGCGGCCGAGCAGGTCGGCCGCGCGACCGCCGAGCAGGAGCAGGCCGCCGTATCCCAGGATGTAGCCGCTGACGATCCATTGCAGGGTCGAGGTGGAGAGGCCGAGGTCGGAGCCGATGGACGGCAGGGCGACGCCGACCATCGACACGTCCAGCGCGTCCAGGAACATCGCGGCGCACAGCACCAGCAGGGTGCCCCACAGCCGTGAGGTCCAGCGGCCCTCGGTGAGAGGGGACGCGGGGGAGGGGAGCGGAGAGGTCATGACGGAGAGACTACATGCGCATGCATCGAATGCAAGCGCATTTAATTCCGGTGCAATAATTGGTGTTCTCTGCTACGGTGCGCCCCATGGCGGCGAAGAAGGGTGAGGCCGAGGCCGATCAGGCGCTCGTGGAACAGTGGCGGGACATGCTGGCGCTGCATGCGCGGACCCAGTGTGAACTCGACCGGGCGCTGCACCAACACGGCCTGTGCGGAAGCGACTTCGAGGTGCTGGACGTCCTCGCGGAGTCGGCCGCGCCGGACGGCTCGTGCAGTTATCGCGTCCAGGAGATCGCCGAGCGGGTCCATCTCAGTCAGAGCGCGCTGTCACGGCTCGTCGCGCGTCTGGAGAAGGACGGTCTGGTCGAGCGCGGCATGTGCCCGGAGGACCGCAGAGGCGTCCGGGTCGCGCTCACCGGGAAAGGGCGCGCGCTGCACGGCGACGTACGGCCGGTGCAGCGCGCGGTGTTGACCCGGATGCTCACGGACTGACCGCGGCAGCCTGTCGGTTGACGGCGGCCTGTGCGGTTGACTGCGGCCTGTTCGGTTGATTTCGGCCTGTCGCTTGACGGCGGCCGGTCAGTCGATGGCGGACTTCTCCCGCCACAGCGTGGCCAGTGCGGCGTCCCCGGTCACGGCCGGGAGCGGCAGCCGGTTCCACAACGACAGATAGAGCGGTGCCGCGGGACCGGACACCTCGCAGTCGGCGTCCCCCTCGTCGTTCCGCTCCGTCACGGGCGGCTCTGCCGACAGACGTACGGTCCACACGGCGTCCTCCGTGTCCGTCGCGCGCACCCGCAGGACCCGGGGTTCGTCGGTCCGTACCCGGCTCTTGGCGCGCGCGTGGAAACCGCGCAGCAACTCGTCGATGCCGTCCGCCGCGAAATCGGCGGCGATGTCCCGGGCGGTCTCCTCGGGTGCGCGGCCACGGGCCGACTCCGCATCCACGCGGTGCACGGCCGTCTCGTGCGCCTGCCGCCTGGCCCAGAACGCGAGCGGTGACGGCGCGGGCAGGAAGTGCCAGCACCGCAGGTCGGGCGGGGCGGCGGCCAGGGTCCCGACGAGCCGCAGGTGGCCCTCGCGGAACCAGTCGAGCAGCGCGTCGCCGTCGAACTCCGGCGGTTCGCCGAGGGGGCGGGGGGCGGGGGTGCCCTCGGCCACGAACGACGTCGCCCAGCGGTGCACGGCACCCGTGTGCCGCAGCAGGTCCCTGACCTGCCAGTCCGGGCAGGTCGGCACCTTCGCGTCGGGACCCGCTTCCGCCGCCGCGGCGGCGAGCGACCGGCCTTCCCGGTCCAGGGCGTGGATGAACTCGGCAGTCTCCATGTGGGGGAGTGTGCCGGATGGAGTGCGGTCGAGGGGAGGGGCGGCGGTCGTCAGCCGGCGGTCGCGCGACGGGTGGCGAAGCCGATCGCCGCGGCCACTGCGGCCAGGACGGCCACGCTGGTGAGGGCGGCGGGCAGGGAGAACCAGTCGGCCATGAAGCCGATGGCGGGCGGGCCCAGAAGCATGCCGCCGTAACCGAGCGTCGAGGCGGTGGCGACACCGCTCGGGCCGGCCAGGGCGCCCGCGCGTTCCACGGCCACCGGGAAGAGGTTGGCCAGTCCGAGTCCCGCGACCGAGTAGCCGAGGAGTGCCGCCCACAGGGCCGGGGCGAGCGCGCCGAGCAGCATCCCCGCCGCCGCGACGCCGCCGCCGAGCACCACCGTACGGGTGCGGCCCAGCCTTTCGAGGAGGGTGGTGCCGGTGAGCCGGCCGACCGTCATGGCGAGCGCGAAACACGAGTACCCGGCCGCGGCGACCCCTGCGGAGGACCCCAGGTCCTGTCGCAGATGCAGGGCACCCCAGTCGGCCAGGGCTCCTTCGCCGTAGGCGGTGCAGAGGGCGATCAGGCCGAAGACGACGACGAGACGACGGGTGCGGGGCGTCAGCCGGTGCGGAGCCGCCTTCGCGGGCGCCTGATCGTCGGGCCCCGCGGTGGCGGAGCGCTCGGGCCCGGCGGTGGCGGAGCGCTCGGGCCCGGCGGTGGCGTGCTCCGGTGACCGCGGCGGCTCCAGTCGGAGCAGCGTGGGTGCCGTGAGCGCGGTGACGAGCAGGCCGATGATCCCGAGGCCCAGCAGATGGTGCGTGGGGGACAGGGATCCCGCGACCAGCCCGCCGAGACCGGCGCCGATCATGCCGCCCAGGCTGAAGGCCGCGTGGAAGGTGGGCATGACCGGCCTGCCCAGCGCCGCGACCAGATCGACGGCGGCGCTGTTGAAGGCGACGTTGATGCTGCCGTATGCCGCGCCGAACAGCAGCAGGACGGCGCCGAGCGTGGCGGCGGAGTGGGTGAGCGGGGGCAGCGTCACGCTGAGGGAGAGCAGCACCGCGCAGACCACGGTGACCGGGTGACTGCCGTAGCGGCTGCACAGGCGCCCGGTGAACATCATCGTGATCACCGCGCCCGCGGAGACGCCGAGGAGTGCGAGACCGAGGGTGCTGGGGGAGGCGCCGGTCTGTTCCTTGATGGCCGGGATACGGACGACCCATCCGGCGAAGACGAAGCCGTCGAGGGCGAAGAACGTGGTCAGGGCGATACGGAGCCGGGTGAGGTCATTGCCGTGGCCCGGCACCGTGTCGCGTGTTCGGGTTTTGTTTATTTGCGGCACAAAATCAGGCTAGGGGGTAGTCCGGAGCTGAACAAGACCGTCGAGGGGTCTTGGCCGCTCTCCTCCGCCCGGACGTGGAGACCGCCACTTCCTGCCCGCTCAGCTCCGTCCCCCGCGCGCGTCCGGCGGGCGCGTCCGGCGGGCGTCGGTCCTTGATATGTCACCGGCCCGGCAGGCGCGTGGTGATCTCCTGGAGCACCCAGCCGTTGCCGTCCGGGTCACTGAACGAGGCGAACGACGCGTAGCTGCGGCGCTCCGGGTCCGGGCCGGGCACCCGTCCCTCGGTCCCGGCGCGGTGGAACACGCCGCCCGCGTCGTGGAACACCGCGCTCACCGCCACGCCCCGCTCGACGAGTTCGGCCCGGGCCGCCTCGATGTCCCGGACGACGAGATGCAGGCCTTCGACGGACCCCGGCGCGGCCGCGCTCAGCCCGGCGCCGAAGATGACCGACGCCGAGGAGCCCGGCGGGGTCACCTGGACGACCCGTAGGCCCTCGGCGGTGGTGAAGTCGGCGTCCAGCCGCCATTCCAGTGTCTGGTAGAAGCGCTTGGCGCGGTCCACGTCGGAGACCGGCACGACGACGACCTCGAGTTTCATGTCCATCACTTGCAGTCCTGTCTGCCGAAGGGAGGAGGGGGAGGAGGAGATAGAGGAGATAGAGGAGGGGAGAGCGGCGAGGGCGTGGGGATCCGGGCGTCAGGCGCCGGCGAGGCGGTTCGCTTCGAGGACGGCTTCGGCGAATGCCTCGGGCGCCTCCTGCGGCACGTTGTGGCCGATCCCGGTCAGGGTGTGGTGCGCGTAGGGGCCGGTGAACTTGTCGCGGTAGGCAGTGCCGTCGCCCGCGGGGGTGAAGGGGTCCTTCTCACCGTCGAGGGTGACGGTCGGCACGGCGATGGCGGGTCCTGCGGCGAGCCGCTTCTCGAGCCTGTCGTACCGGGGATCCCCCTCGGCCAGGCCCAGCCGCCAGCGATAGTTGTGGATCACGATGTCGACGTGGTCCGGATGGTCGAAGGCGGTCGCGGTGCGCTCGAACGTGGCCTCGTCGAAGCGCCAGGTCGGTGAGTTGAACGTCCACACCAGCCGGGCCAGGTCCCGCGTGTTGTCGTGCAGTCCCTGCCGGCCCCGCTCGGTGGCGAAGTAGTACTGGTACCACCACGCCCACTCGGCCTTGGCGGCCAACGGCAGGCGCTGGCGCTCACGGTTGGTGATCAGATAGCCGGTCACGGAGACGAGCGCCCGACAGCGCTCCGGCCACAACGCGGCGATGATGTCGGCCGTCCGTGATCCCCAGTCGAAACCGGCCAGGAGCGCCCGTTCGATCCGCAGTGCGTCCAGCAGCGCGACGATGTCGAGCGCCACCACCGACTGCTGCGCGTTGCGGAACGTCGTGCTCGACAGGAAGGTCGTCGTGCCGTGACCGCGCAGGTACGGGACGATCACTCGGTGGCCACGCGCCGCCAGCAGCGGGGCCACCTCGGCGAAGCTGTGGATGTCGTAGGGCCAGCCGTGCAGCAGGACGACGGCCGGCCCGTGGGCGGGGCCGGTCTCCACGTAGCCGATGTCCAACTCCCCGGCGCGGATCTGCTTCAGCCGCCCGAAACCGCCCGGCGCGCCGAAACCGCCCGGCGCCCCGGGGCCGGAGGCCGCCCCGGCGGTGGAAGTTCCCCCGGGTGTGGGAAGCGCTCGGGGAGCGGGGACCGCCCCTGCGGCTGTGGGCAGCCCGGCCATCGACGCACCGGCGGCACTCACGCCCACCCCCACGGCCTTGCCGAAACCTCGCCTCGTGAACATCTGGAGCCTTTCCGTCGGTCGGACGCGGCACGAACGTGGCACGACACTGGCACGGGGTGCGTCACCTGTCAAACCGGTGACGCGTGACCGTGGGCATGCCGAAGGGCCCGCCGGTGGCGGGCCCTTGGGGTTCGGGTGCGACGTGGACGTGCCGCTGTCGACGCTCTCGCGGCGAGGTCCCGCGCGAGGTCCGGGTCGAGGCCCGGCGCTCTCGTGACGAGGCTTGGTGCGCTCGCGGTGGGGGGCTCGGTGAGGCCCCGCGTGCTCGGTGAGGCTCGGTGTCGGTAAGGCTCAGTGCAACCGGGTGGGACGGGCGGGGATCAGTGGGAAGCGGACCCCTGGGGCTGCTTCTTGCGGGCGCGATAGGCCGCGGCCTTGAGCTTGTTGCCGCAGGACTCCATGCCGCACCACTGCCGGCGCATGCCGCGCGAGCGGTCGATGTAGACGCGGGTGCACTCGGGGTTGCCGCACTCCTTGAGCAGTGGCACATCCGGCCCGCTCAGGAGCTCGACGGCGTGCCGCGCGACGGTGGCCAGCGCTTGTTCCGGGGTCGCGTTCGTCCACCGCCCCGTCTCGGTGAGCTGAGGCGTCGCGGGAGTCCCGCGGGCCGCGCCGTTCACCGCGGCGAGCGCCTCGGGACGGTAGGCCTCCCCGAGGCGACGGGTCGTGACCAGGTCGTAGACGGCCTCCCGCAGCGCGATCGCCTGCGTCACGTCGGCCTCGCTGCTGGGTGTCACCGCGTCGACGACCGCGGACTCGACGTACCAGGCCTCCAGGCGGCTCGGCGTCGCGAACATCTCGAACCGGAGCGACCGCCGCGCGCGGAGCGTCGCGGCGAAGTCGAGGGCCGGGTTCCCGCAGACGAAGACATGGTCCAGATTCACGTCACCATCTTGACAGGTGACATGTGGCCTTGCAAGGCTTGTCACCGGTCAGACCGGTGACGGACGTCAGGGGTGGTGCGTCGATGGCGCGTGACGGATGGAGCGTGACCGATGGCGCGGGCCGGGTGACAGCACCCGGCCTCCCCGTGCCGCGTCGTCACGGCAGCAGTCGTCTCTCCTTGGCGACAGCCACCGCGCCCGACCGCGTCTCCACCCCCAACTTGCCGTAGATCCGCCCGAGATGGGTCTTGACCGTCGCCTCGCTGATGAACAGCGCCCGGGCGATCTCCCGGTTGCCCAGGCCTCGGGCCAGCTGAGCGAGGATCTCGTGCTCACGTGCGGACAGGGTGGGGCGCGGACTGCGCAGCCTGGTCAGCAGACGGTCGGCGACGGGCGCCGACAGCGCGGTGCGGCCGGCCGCCGCGGCTCGGATCGCCGCGAAGAGTTCGTCCGGCCGCTCGGCCTTGAGCAGGTAGCCGGTGGCGCCCGCCTCGATGGCGCGGGTGATGTCGGCGTCGGTGTCGAACATCGTCAGCACCAGGACCCGGGGACCCGCCTCCGGTCCGCCGGTCAGGCGCCGGGTGGCCGTCACGCCGTCCATGCCCCCGTCGAGCTGCAGATCCATCAGCACCACGTCGGGGCGCAGCCGGGCGGCCAGGGCGAGTGCCTCCTCGCCGGTGCCCGCCTCGCCGACCACGTCGATGCCGTCGGCGCTGGACAGCAGGGCGCGCAGTCCGGCCCGGACGACGGCATGGTCGTCGCACAGCAGCAGCCGGACGGGCGGCGGGGGCACGGACGCGCTCAAGGGACGGGCTCCTTGTGAAGGTCGGGGACGAACGATGTCAGGGGCACGGCCACGGTGACGACAGTGCCCTCGCCCGGAGTGGACTCGACGCTGAGCGTGCCGCCCGCCTGCCGGGCCCGGATCCGCATGGCCGGCAGCCCGTGCCCGCGCGTGCGGTCCCGTTCCGGCACCGGAGCCGTGCCCAAAGGTGTGCCCGAAGCTGTGCCCGGATCGATGTCCGGAGACATGTCTGGAGGGGCGTCAGGAGCGGTGTTCGGGGCGATGTCCGGGGTGAGCGCACCGGCGGCGGCACCGCGCGGGCAGGCCGGTTCGCCAGGTCCCGGCTGAGGCCCAGGTCCCGGCCCCGGCCCCGGCCCCGGCCCCGGCCCCGGCTCAGGCCCCGGCCCGAATCCGCGCCCGTTGTCGGCGACGTCCAGGGAGACCAGGTCGTCCAGGCACGTCAGAGTCAGGACACCGCGGGTCGCCGCGGCGTGTTCGCGTACGTTGGCCAACGCCCCCTGGGCGATGCGCAGGAGCGCCGCCTCGACCCGTTCGGGCAGTCGGCCCGGGTCGCCGTCGAGCCGGAACTCCAGGGCAAGACCCGGTCCGCTCTCCCGAGCGGCGAGCAGGGTGAGCGCCTCGGGGAGGGTGTGTGCGGCGAGGTCGGCCGGCGCCAGGTCGTGCACGAACCGGCGGGCCTCGGCGAGGCCCCGGGAGGAGATCTCGGCTGCCTCGCGCAGGTGCTCCCGGGCCGCGTCCGGATCCGACTCCCAGACGCGCTCCGCCGCGTGCAGCAGCATCCGCTGACTGGACAGGCCCTGCGCGAGGGTGTCGTGGATCTCCGTGGACAGCCGCTGTCGTTCCGCGAGGACACCCGCCTGCCGCTCGGAGGCCGCGAGGTCGCGGCGGGTACGGACCAGATCGTCGATCAGCACACGCTGCCGGGCTCCTTGGCGTTGCAGATGGACCATCACGGCGGTGGCCACCGCGGCGACGGCCGGCGGGGCCAGGACCATGTTGGGATTGAGCGCCCCGTCGGCCACGCGCACCTCCGAGACCACGACCAGCGCGGTGAGCACGGCCGCGAGCGGCACCGCGATCCGTGTCGGCAACGCGTGCAGGCCGGCGAACAGCAGCGGCATGGCGCACCAGGTCGCGCTCGGCGCGAGCGCCAGGAGAACCACCCAGACGGCCGAGACCGAGCCCAGCCACGCAAGATGGCGTGAGGACGGCGCGGAACCGGGCCGGGGCGCCGGGGCCAGGACCCGCCCGAGGACGTAGAGCAGGCAGAAGGCCGCGTACAGCGCCACCACCCAGCCGGCGTGCGCTCCGCCCCGGTCGCGGCTCAGGAAGCGGACGAACGAGGAGCCGAGCAGCACGAAGAACGCGAGGTGAACGACGGTGCCCAGCCAGCGCTCGTCCGGATCGGTGTCTCTCATCCTCCGTGTCTAACGCGAGGGACGCCCGACCGCATCAACCGATCGGCTGACATCCGGATCGCCCGAACCGGTTGGCCGGCCGAGACGGTCGAACGAGGCGGACACGCCGAAGCAGCGCGAGGCTGGAACCGGATCCCGCACCGTGCGGGAGACACCGTTCGGGAACTGCGCGACCGCCGGGACCCGCACGGCTGCCGGGAACCGCGCGACGGTCCGGAGCCGCGCGACAGCCCGGAACCGGCGTGATCGCCGGGACCTCGCGCACGTCACGCATCTCGAGAACATCGTTCGGAAAGGCCGGGAATCGCATGCCTGCCAAGAAGCTCACCGTCAACCGCGCGGCCCTCGGTCACCGCATCGGGTACGCCCTGCGCCACCCGGACCGGGTGCCCCGCCATGTCGCCCGTGCGGCCCGGGACCTGTGGCTGAGCCGCCGCCATCAGGATCACGTCTCCTACTACCGCGCGGTGATGCGCTCCGACACCCGCGCCGATCCGGACGCGGCCGTCGGCAGCCGCAGCCGTGAACGGTGGCTCGCCCTCGGGGCCATGCAGTTCGACTACCTGCTCGGACACGGTCTGCGTCCGGAGCACCGCATGCTGGAGATCGGCTGCGGCAACCTGCGGGGCGGCTGGCGGTTCATCCGGCACCTGGAACCCGGCAACTACCACGGCATCGACATCTCCCCCGACATCCTCGTGGCCGCGCAGGACACGATCGTGGAGATGGGGCTGCAGCAGCGGCTGCCGAGGCTGACGCCGGTGCGCGACCTCACGCTGCGGTTCCTGCCCGACGCCCACTTCGACATCGTGCACGCGCACAGCGTCTTCTCGCACTCGCCGCTCCCGGTGATCGACGAGTGCCTGGCCAACGTGGGGCGGGTGCTCGCGCCCGGCGGCTGGTTCGACTTCACCTTCGACCGCACCGAGGGCGAGGAACACCACGTGCTGCGCGAGGACTTCTACTACCGCACCGACACCCTCGTGGCCCTGGCCGAGAAGCACGGCCTGCGAGCCGGCTTCATGGACGACTGGGAGGAACTCCCGCACGGCCAGTCCAAGATCCGCGTCACACATGGAACCTGACCTGACCTGACCTGACCTGACCTGAGCCGAACCGACTCGGCCTGAACCGACCTGACCTGGCTCGACCCGAGGAGAGGGGACCATAGGGGCCATGCGGATGTACGGAGAGCGGCTGCGGGCCCTGGCGGGGGCGGTGTTGGTGGTGGGTGTCGCGGTGGCCTGCGGCGGACAGGGAGACGGCGGCGGGTCGGCGACCGCCACGGCGACCGCGTCCGCCAAGGGCACGGCCACAGGCGCGAGTAAAGGTGGCGATGCCGCGCCGACCGCGTCGGCCCCTCGTTTCGACGAGGAGATCGGGTTGCCCGACGGCCGACGCGTGGGCATGGCGTACGTCGAGGGACGCGGGCTCGTGGAACGGCACCGGGACGCGGACACACGCGTGTGGAGCCCGCCGCGCGTGGTGTACGCGACCGCGACCGACCGGTGCCAGAGCCTCACGCTCACGGCGTTCGACGCGACGGTCGCGGTCATCGCCGACTGGGGCGACTACTGCTACGACGGCGAACCGCCCATGGAGTCGATCGCGGCCGTCGGCACGGGGGACCTCAGCCGGTGGGACACGAAACTCACCAGGAGCTTCGACGGCTGGTCGAAGGTCGCCCCCGTGGGCGGCTCGGGGGACCTCGTCTTCACCCGCGGTTCCACCGAGTGGCTGACCCGGCTGCGGTGGAGCGGAGCGGAAGGCTTCGCGGAGGTGGAGGAGATCCGGCGCTGATCTCCCGCCCGTCCGCCGCCCTGATCGCCCGCCCGGACCGCCTGTTCCGGTCTCCCGCATCCGGACGATCACGAACAGCGAGCACCGCAGGCTGACTTGGTGTTTTACAGTGGCTCTCGCCAGTCCAGGAGACTCCGGAACCTGTGAGGTACACGCCCATCATGTCGACAGAAACGTTTGAGTTCCAGGTAGAGGCCCGTCAGCTGTTGCAGCTGATGATCCATTCGGTCTACTCGAACAAGGACGTCTTTCTCCGCGAGCTCGTCTCCAACGCCTCCGACGCGCTGGACAAACTGCGTCTCGCCGCGCTGCGGGACGACACGCTCGACGCCGACGTCTCGGACCCGCACATCGAGATCGAGATCGACGCGGCCGCCCGCACCCTGACGGTGCGGGACAACGGCATCGGGATGTCGTACGACGAGGTCGGCCGGCTCATCGGCACGATCGCCAACTCGGGCACGGCGAAGTTCGCGCAGGAACTGCGCGAGGCCCAGGAGGAGGCCGGGGCCGAGGGGCTCATCGGGCAGTTCGGCGTCGGCTTCTACTCCGGCTTCATGGTGGCCGACGAGATGACGCTGCTGACCCGGCGGGCCGGCGAGAGCCAGGGAACCCGCTGGTCGTCGCGCGGTGAGGGCACCTACACGCTGGCGAGGGTGGACGACGCGCCGCAGGGCACCACGGTCACGCTGCACCTGAAGCCGGCCGACGCCGACGACCAGCTGCACGACTACACCGCGGACCGGACGATCAAGGGGATCGTCAAGCGCTACTCGGACTTCATCACCTGGCCCATCAGGCTGGTCCCGAAGGCGGTCGACGGCGCCACCGCCGACACCACCGACAGCGACGGGGAAGCCGACACCGCGGCCGAACCCGAGACGCTGAACTCGATGAAGGCCCTGTGGGCGCGCTCACGCGACGAGGTGTCCGACGACGAGTACCACGAGCTGTACAAGCACATCAGCCACGACTGGCGCGAACCGCTGGAGACCGTCCGGCTGCAGGCGGAGGGCACCTTCGAGTACCAGGCGCTGCTGTTCCTCCCCTCGCACGCCCCGCACGACCTGTACAACCAGAACTACCAGCGCGGTGTGCAGCTGTATGTGAAGCGCGTCTTCATCATGGACGACTGCGAGGCGCTGCTGCCGTCCTATCTGCGGTTCGTCAAGGGCGTGGTCGACGCGGCGGACCTCTCGCTGAACGTCTCGCGCGAGATCCTCCAGCAGGACCGGCACATCCGGATGATGCAGCGCCGGCTCACCAAGAAGGTCGTCTCCACGGTCAAGGACATGATGACCGCGGCCCCCGACCGATACGCCACCTTCTGGCGCGAGTTCGGCGCCGTTCTGAAGGAAGGGCTGCTGACCGACTCCGACAACCGCGACACCCTCCTCGCCGTCTCGTCGTTCGCGACCACGCACAGCGCGGACGAACCGACCACGCTGAAGAGTTACGTGGAGCGGATGAAGGACGGACAGGACGCCGTCTACTACCTGACCGGCGAGTCCCGGCAGAGCATCGAGAACTCCCCGCACATGGAGGCGTTCCGGGCGAAGGGCATCGAGGTCCTGCTCCTCACCGACCCGGTCGACGAGGTGTGGGTCGACGCGGTGGGCGAGTTCGACGGCAAGCCGCTGCGGTCCGTCGCCAAGGGCGAGGTCGACCTCGGCGGGGAGGACGGCGAGAAGGCCGACGGCGAGCGCGAGAAGCAGGGCGAGGAGTACGCAGGTCTGCTCGGCTGGATGAAAGAGCAACTGGGGGAGGACGTCAAGGAGGTGCGGCTGTCGTCCCGCCTCACCGTGTCCCCGGCCTGCATCGTCTCCGACGCGCACGATCTCACCCCGGCGCTGGAGAACATGTACCGCGCGATGGGGCAGGAGGTGCCGCGTGCCCTGCGGATCCTCGAACTCAACCCCGATCACCTGCTCGTGAAGGGCCTGAACCAGGCCTTCAAGGAGCGGGAGGACCGTGCCGGGCTCGCCGAGACCGCCGAGCTGCTGCACGGTCTGGCGGTCCTCGCCGAGGGCGGACGGCCGAAGGAGCCCGGACGGTTCGTGAAGCTGGTGGCCGACCAGCTGGAGCGCGCGCTGTAGCCGACGCCGTGGGGGCCGGGCAGAGCCGTCTGCCCGGTTTCTTCACGCGCCGCACACCGAAAGTACTAGTTGCTTGAGTCAATCAAGCGGGCTTACGATGCTGCGCAGTCGTGCAGAACCGCATCCCCCCACGGAGGCTCGGCCATGTCCCATGCGCAACCCAGGTCCGCGGAGGCGGGGGAGGGATCCGCCGCGCCGCGGGCCGGTCTCGTCGTGGCGGTGCTGGCCTTCGGCGGGATCGTGGTCTCGCTGATCCAGACCCTGGTGATCCCGATCGTCCCGGAGCTGCCGAAGCTGCTCGACGCCCCGGCCTCCGACACGGCCTGGGCGGTCACCGCCACGCTCCTCGCGGCCGCCGTCGCCACCCCCGTCATGGGCCGGCTCGGCGACATGTACGGCAAGCGCCGCATGCTGCTCGTCAGCCTCCTCATGCTGATCGCGGGATCGGTCACGGCCGCCCTCAGCGACGGGCTCGTCCCGATGATCGTCGGCCGGGCCCTGCAGGGACTCGCCTCCGGCGTCATCCCGCTCGGCATCAGCATCATGCGTGACGAACTGCCCGCCGAGCGGCTCGGCTCGGCCACCGCCCTCATGAGCGCCTCCCTCGGTATCGGCGGTGCCCTCGGGCTGCCCGCCGCCGCGCTCATCGCGGACCACTTCGACTGGCACACGCTGTTCTGGACCTCGGCCGTCCTCGGAGTCGTCGCGGCCGTGCTCGTCCCGGTCTTCGTGCCCGAGTCGAAGGTGCGCACCGGCGGACGCTTCGACCTGGTCGGCGCCCTCGGCATGGCGGCCGGGCTGGTGTGTCTGCTGCTCGCGATCTCCAAGGGCGCCGACTGGGGCTGGGGGAGCCGCACCACGCTCGGGCTCTTCGCCGCCGCCGTCGTCGTCCTGCTGCTGTGGGGCGCTTTCGAACTGCGGGTCGGGGAACCCCTGGTGGATCTGCGCACCACCGCCCGCCGCCAGGTGCTGGTCACCAACCTCGCCTCGATGGCCTTCGGCTTCTCCATGTTCGCGATGTCCCTGGTGCTCCCTCAGCTGCTCCAGTTGCCCGAGGCGACGGGTTACGGTCTGGGCAGGTCGCTGCTGGCCGCCGGCCTGGTGATGGCGCCCACGGGCCTGGTGATGATGGCCACCGCGCCGCTCTCCGCGCTGGTCTCCGAGGCGCGGGGCCCGAAGGTGACCCTGATGCTAGGCGCCGTCATCGTCGCCGCCGGGTACGGCCTCAACATCGTGCTGATGGACGCCGTGTGGGAACTCGTCCTGGTCTCCTGTGTCATCGGCGCAGGCATCGGCTTCGCCTACGGGGCCATGCCCGCGCTCATCATGGGCGCCGTGGACCCCGCCGAGACGGCCGCCGCGAACAGTCTCAACACGCTGATGCGGTCCATCGGCACCTCCACCGCAAGCGCCGTCGCCGGCGTGCTCCTGGCCCAGATGACCACCACCTACGGCGGCACCGCGCTGCCTTCGGAGAACGGCTTCAAGGTGGTCATGGCCGTCGGTTCCGGAGCGGCCCTGCTGGCCCTCGCCGTCGCCGCGTTCATCCCGCGGCAGCGGACGGCGGGCACGGCGCCGTCGGCCGCCGAAGCCGTCTCCCCGGTGCCCGCCGAGGCGGGACCGACCGGAGCCGAACGGGCCGTCGCCGCACCGGCGGTTGCCGCACCGGCCGTCGGCACACCCGCTGTCGCCGCACCGGACGAGCAGGTCGTGGGTGCCGCGGTGGCCGTGCCGCTGGCCCGCGCGGTCGCGGAACTCGTGGCAGTCGTCCCCGGGCTGACCGACGACGGTCCGGTCGGCCACGGGCATCCGATACGCGGGCACGTGCGGGACGCCCAGAGCGTGCCGGTGGACTGCGCCGCGGTCACCCTGATCTCGCTGGGCGGGCGGCAGCTGAGCCGGGCGGTCGCCGGCCCGGACGGCTCCTATGCCCTCGAGGCGCCGGGGGAGGGCACCTATGTGCTCATCGCCTCCGCCGACGCGCACCGGCCCCAGGCGACGACCGTGGTGGTCGGGACGACGCCGGTGACGTACGACGTGCTGCTCAGCGGCACCAGCGGGCTCGTCGGCACGGTGCGGTCCGCGGAGGGCGGGGCGCCGGTCGCCGGGGCGGTGGTCATCCTCACGGACGTGCGCGGCGATGTGCTGGCCACCGCGCAGACCGACGGCACGGGAGAGTTCTCCGTCGCCGAACTGGTGCCGGGTCCGGTGACCCTCGCGGTCAGCTCGCCCAAGCACCGGCCGCTGGCGCTGCCCGTGCAGATCGCCGGCACCGGTGTCACCCGGGTCGACGTCGAGTTGCGGCCCGGCGCGCTGGTGCGGGGCACGATACGCGGCGCCGGCGCTCCGCTGGGCGACGCACGGGTGACCCTGGTGGACGCCGCCGGGAACGTCGTGGCGACCGCCACGACGGGCAGCGACGGGGCGTACGCCTTCTCCGACCTGGACGGCGGCCAGTACACGGTCGTCGCGACCGGCTATCCGCCCCGCGCGAGCGGCATCAGCCTCGGCGGCGGTGACGTGGACGAGCACGACATCGAACTCGCCCACGCCGGGGACTAGTTCATCGACGGCGGCCACGCGTGCGTGGCCGCCGACCGCCAGTGGCACGGCGCCGAGCGGCCGACAACGGCACGGCACAGTCGCGGATGACCGGCAGCGGCACGGCGCCGGGCGATGGCGTACGGCCTGCGGGTTCAGACGAGGAGGACCCTGATTCCCGCCTCCTCGAACCGGCCCACCGCCGCCGCGTCGGCCGCCGTGTCCGTGACCAGTGTGTCCACCGTGTCGGCCGCGCAGATCCGGGCGAACGCCCGCCGCCCCAGCTTGCTGGAGTCGGCGGCCACCACCACCCGCTCGGCGCGCTCGCACAGCAGCCGGTCGACCGCCGCCTCGGCCTCGTCGTGCGCGGCGGCGCCGTGCGTCGCATCGAAGGACACGACACCGAGCACCGCCACGTCGAGGGTGATCTGACCCAGCACCCCGTCCGCTAGCGGCCCGACCAGCTCGTACGACTGCGCCCGTGCCACCCCGCCGGTCACCACGATCTTGAACTGGGGGCGCACCGAAAGCTCCGCCGCGATGTTCAGCGCGTTCGTGACCACGGTCAGCGCGGGCGAGCCGGACGCCAGATCGCCGCGCACGGCCAGCGCGCGCGCCACCTCCGTGGTCGTCGTGCCGCCGGTCAGCCCGACCGCCTCGCCGGGTGCGACCAGATCGGCCACCGCCCTCGCGATCCGCTGCTTCTCGGTCGCCTGCCGGGCCGTCTTGTACCGCAACGGCAGCTCGTACGACACCCCGTGCACCACCGCCCCGCCCCGCGTGCGCAGCAGCATCTGCTGCTCGGCGAGCTGGTCGAAGTCACGGCGGATCGTCGCCGCCGACACGGCGAGCTCGGCCGCCGCGTCCTCGACGTCCAGCCGGCCGCGCTCGACGAGCAGCTCCAGCAGCGCCTTCCAGCGGGCGTCACGCGACATCGACGTTCTCCGTTCGCATGCTTGAAGTTGCTCGAATGATGGCCCTATCTTGCATGAACAAGCATGAACAGTCACCGTCGGGAAGAGGTGGGGCATGACCCACGTCGAGGACGAACTGACCGACCAGCCCGCGTGCTGGACCCGCGCCGCAGCCGAAGTCCCCCGATACGCCGGCGAGTTGCCGATGCCCGGGGAGCGGGTGGCGATCGTCGGGTGCGGCACCTCGTACTTCATGGCCCAGGCCGCGGCCGCCCTGCGCGAGGGGGCGGGGCACGGCGAGACCGACGCCTTCGCCGCCTCGGAGTTCCCCCGCGCCCGCTCCTACGACCGGGTCCTCGCCCTGACCCGGTCCGGCACCACCACCGAGGTCCTCGGCCTGCTCGGCCGGCTGCGCGGACACACCCGCACGACCGCGATCACCGCCGACCCGCACACCCCGGTCATGGAGTCGGCCGACCACGTCGTGGTCCTGGACTACGCCGACGAACGCTCCGTCGTGCAGACCCGGTTCGCGACCACCGCGCTCACCCTGCTCCGCGCCCATCTCGGCCTGCACGGCGACAGGGTCGTCACCGACGCCCGCACCGCGCTCGCCGAGCCGCTTCCCCGAGGGCTCGTGGAGTGCGGGCAGTTCACCTTCCTAGGACACGGCTGGACCGTCGGACTGGCGAACGAGGCCGCGCTGAAGATGCGCGAGGCATCGCTGTCCTGGACCGAGGCCTATCCCGCGATGGAGTACCGGCACGGCCCCATCAGCATCGCCACCGCCTCCACCGCGACCTGGATGTTCGGCGAGGCACCCGACGGGCTGGCCCGACAGGTGGGCGCCACCGGCGCGTTGTGGGTGCCGGGCGAGCTGGACCCCCTCGCCGAACTGGTCCGGGCCCAGCGCCTCGCCGTGGCCGTCGCCGCCGCCCGCGGCCTCGATCCGGACCGCCCGCGCCATCTCACCCGCTCGGTGATCCTCACCCCCTGAGCCCCCGACTCCCGAAGAGGAGCTGCCGTGCCGCTCACCACCACCGGCGAACTGGTCACCCGGGCGCACGCGGCCCGTACCGCCGTCGCCGCCTTCAACATCATCACGCTGGAACACGTCGAGGCCGTCATCGCCGGCGCCGAGTCCGCCGGCGCGCCCGTCGTCCTCCAGGTCAGCGAGAACGCCGTCGCCTACCGCCGGGGGCAACTGCTCCCGCTCGCGCGCGCCGCCGCCGTCGCGGCCGAACGGGCCGCCGTGCCGGTCGCGTTGCATCTCGACCACGTCCAGAGCGACCCGCTGCTCCGCCGGGCGGCCGACGCGGGCTTCAGTTCGGTCATGTACGACGCCTCCCGCCTGCCGTACGAGGAGAACCTCGCCGCGACCCGTGCCGCCGTGGAGCTGGCGCATGCCCGAGGGCTGTGGATCGAGGCCGAGTTGGGGGAGATAGGCGGCAAGGGCGCGCACGCGCCCGGTGCCCGCACCGACCCGGTCGAGGCCCGCGCGTTCGTGACGGACTCCGGTGTGGACGCCCTGGCCGTCGCCATCGGCAGTGTCCACGCGATGACCACCCGCACCGCCGTCCTCGACCACGGCCTGCTCGACCGGCTCCGCACCGCCCTGGACGTGCCCCTCGTCCTGCACGGCTCCTCCGGCGTCCCGGACCGCGAGCTGACGGCCGCCGTCACGGGCGGCATCGCCAAGGTCAACATCGGCACCGCGCTCAACCAGGCCATGACCGGCGCGATCCGCGAACACCTGGACGCGCATCCGGACGCGGTCGACGCCCGGACCTACCTGAGCGCGGGACGGGAGGCCATGGCGCGCACCGTCGAGCGGATCGTCACGGGTGTCGGGCTCACCCTCGCCTGACGGCTTTCAGCACCACGAACTTCCGGTCACCGGCGACCAGTTCACTGTTGCCGAACAGCCGCTTCAGCTTCAGGTGGTAGCCCAGGTGCCGGTTGCCCACCACCCACAGCTCGCCGCCCGGCCGCAGGGCGCGCCGGGCCCCCGTGAACATCCGCCAGGCCGTGGCGTCCGTCGTCGCCTGGTGGGAGTGGAACGGCGGGTTGTTCAGTACGACGTCCACACTGCCGTCCGCCACCCCCGCCAGCCCGTCGCCGACCCGGAACTCGGCGTGCCCCGGCACCCCGTTCGCCTTGTACGTGGCCTCCGCCGACGCCACCGCCTGGAACGACTCGTCCGTGAACAGCACCTCGGCCTCCGGGTTGGCCAGCGCCACCGCCGTGCCGACGATGCCGTTGCCGCAGCCCAGGTCGACGACCCGGCGGGTGCCGCTGGTCGTCGGCAGGTGCTTCAGGAGGAACCGGGTGCCGATGTCGAGCCGGTCGGCGCAGAACACGCCCGCGTGGTTGACGACCGGACGGCCGGAGAGGGCGCCGCCGACGTCGTCGGGAAGGTCGTAGGCGTACGGCCATGGGTTGGCGGGGCGGCGCAGCGACGGGTCCGGGGTGCAGAACACGAGCCGGGCCTTCTGCTCGGCGAGCGAGGTCCGGGTCGGCCCGAGGATCCGCTCGAACAGCCTCAGGGTCGAGGTGTGGATCTCCTTC
This sequence comes from Streptomyces sp. NBC_00016, assembly GCF_045040885.1. Taxonomy (NCBI): domain Bacteria; kingdom Bacillati; phylum Actinomycetota; class Actinomycetes; order Kitasatosporales; family Streptomycetaceae; genus Streptomyces; species Streptomyces sp. NBC_00016. Next base: position 8,606,396 of record NZ_CP108304.1, read on the forward strand.
ACCATGCCGGTGCCGACGACGACCGTGTCCGCGTGCACGGCGGGCGCCAGCCGCAGCAGCTGGTCCTCCAGCAGCGCCAGGCTCTTGGGCACCCGGACCAGAAGCACGTCGATCCGCTCCGGCACCGGGTCCTGGGTGGTGAGCAGCCGGACCGCGCCGGTCTCGACGCCGGCCCGCGCCAGATTCGCCCGGCTCGCCTCCTGTCCCAGCCAGGAGTCGGTGATCTGCGTGGGTCGATGCGCCGCGAGCGCCGTGACCAGCGCGCCCCAGCGGTCGCCGAGCACCACCACCGTGCCGGTCAGCGGGACGTCCTGCTCCGCGAGGTGTCTGAGCAGGTACGCGTCGGATGCGTCCCAGGCGCGCAGCGTCTCGCGCGGATCCTCGGGGTGGCGGGCCAGCGTGACCTCGCCCCACGGCGTCGTCATAGGGTCGTTCATCGTGCTTCAAGGCTAACCGAGCAGCAGCTCAGGCCCGGTGTCGGACCCATGGCGGAGGATGGGTGCATGGACTCCGAGCTGTTTCCGCGGGAACGCGCGCAGGTCGCGCCAGGCGCGGTGCACGTGCCCGACTGGGCGGACCCGGCACACCAGCGTGAGCTGCTCCGGGCCTGCCGGGACTGGGCCCGTCCGCCGGCCGGCCTGCGTACGGTCCGTACACCCGGCGGCGGCACGATGACCGCCCGCCAGGTCTGCCTGGGCTGGCACTGGTACCCGTACGCCTACGCCCGGACGGTCAGCGACGGTGACGGCGCGCCCGTCAAGCCCTTCCCCGCCTGGCTGGGCGAGCTGGGCCGGCGCGCGGTGGCCGACGCACTCGGAGCGGAGCAGGCCGCGGGAGCCGCGTACGACATCGCGCTGATCAACTTCTACGACGGCGACGCCCGGATGGGCATGCACCGTGACGCCGACGAGAAGTCCGACGCGCCCGTGGTCTCCCTCAGCCTCGGCGACACCTGCGTCTTCCGGTTCGGCAACCCGCGGACCCGGACCCGGCCCTACACCGACGTCGAGCTGCGCAGCGGCGACCTGTTCGTGTTCGGGGGGCCGTCGCGGCTCGCGTACCACGGAGTGCCGCGGATCCTCCCGGGCACGGCGCCGGCCGGCCTCGGCCTGACCGGACGGCTGAACATCACCCTGCGGGTGAGCGGCTTCCCCGCCGCCACCTGAGGAACGGATCATGGGAGACTCGCCCTCATGAGCGGCAAGGCGGACCCCCGGCCGGCGGGGGATGGGACCACCTCGAGAGCGCGGCTGGACCGGGGGCGCGGTGCGCTCGGGCCCGCGTTGGAGCTCGTGCACACCGGACGGGCGCCCACCCGCGCGGTCCTCACCGCCGAACTCGGCGTCACCCGTGCGACGGCCGGCGCGGTCGCCGCGGAGCTGGAGGCGCTGGGCCTGATCAGGGTCGACGCGCGGCCGGGCGCCGCCGCCGGTTCCCAGGGCCGCCCCTCCCACCGGCTCGAGGTCGCCGAGGAAGGCCCGGTCGCCCTCGCCGCGCAGGTCCACGCCGACGGGTTCCGGGCCGCGCTGGTCGGTCTCGGCGGGCGGATCGTCGCCACCACGCCCAGCTGCGAGACCGTCGACGCCGACCCCGCCAAGGTGCTCGGCGCCGCCGTCGACGCCGGCGCCGAACTGCTGCGGCAGACGGGCCGGCCCTGTGTGGGCGCCGGACTCGCCGTACCGTCCGCGGTCACCGAACCCGAGGGGCTGGCGCTGAACCCGCTGCACCTGGCGTGGCCGGTGGGCGCGCCCGTGCGGGAGATCTTCGCCGAGCGGATCCGCGCCGCCGGGCTCACCGGCCCCGGGTTCGTGGGCAACGACGTCAACCTCGCCGCCCTCGCGGAACACCGGCACGGCGCCGGACGCGGCGCCCGCGACCTGCTGTGCGTGGCCACCGGGCACCGGGGTGTCGGTGGCGCGCTGGTGCTGGACGGCCGTCTGCACACGGGCAGTTCGGGCCTCGCCCTGGAGGTCGGCCATCTCACCGTCAACCCCGAGGGCCGCCCCTGCTACTGCGGCAGCCGGGGCTGTCTCGACGTCGAGGCGGACCCGCTCGCCCTCCTCACCACCGCGGGCCGCGAACCCGGCCCCGAGGGCTCCCTGCTCCAGCAGGCCAACGAACTGATCCGCGAGGAGTACGGCGATCCCGTGGTCCGCATGGCCGCCGAAGCCCTGATCGACCGGCTCGGCCTGGGTCTGGCCGGTCTGGTGAACATCCTCAACCCCGACCGGATCATCCTCGGCGGTCTGCACCGCACCCTCCTCGACGCCGACCCCGACCGGCTGCGCGCCGTCGTCGCCGACCGGAGCCTGTGGGGCCGCAGCGGCGGCGTCCCCATCCTCGCCTGCTCCCTCGACCACAACAGCCTGGTCGGCGCGGCCGAGTTGGCCTGGCAGCCGGTGCTGGACGATCCGCTGGGGGCGCTGGGCCCCGTGTGAGACGCTGCGCCGCCCACGGCACGGCCCGACCCGGCCGACCGCAGGGGCGGCCCCCCCCGCATGGGTCGCTCACCGCACGGCCGCTCTACTGCACGGCCCTGCTACTGCACGGCCGGTCTACAGCGCGGCCCCGCCGTCGATCACCAGGTCGGTGCCCACGACGGACGCCGCGTCGTCCGAGGCGAGATACAGCACCGCCTGGGCCACTTCCTCGGTCGACGACACCCGGCCCAGCGGCGACTGCTCCTTCATCCGCAGGGCGCGCTCGTCCTCGGACTCGCCCGGCCGCAGCGACATGGCCGTCTCGGACGGGCCGGGGCTGACGGCGTTGATCCGGACGCCGTCGCCCAGGTGCTCCAGCGCGGCACCACGGGTCAGCGCGGTCACGGCCGCCTTGCTCGTGGCGTACGCGGTCAGGCCCCGGATCTGCCGGTGCACGCCGATGTTGGACGACACGTTGACGATCGCGCCGCCGCCCGGCTGCGTCCGCATCTGCCGCACCTCGGCCCGCAGGGCGAGGAAGACACCGGTCAGATTGGTGTCGATCATGGACCGCCAGTCCTCCTCGTCGACGTCGGCGAGCGGCCGTCCCGCCCGGAGGGCACCCGCGTTGTTGACGGCGACGTCGAGCGAGCCGAAGCGGTCGACGGCCGCCCGGACGAGCGCGTCCAGGTCGGCGGCGCGCGAGACGTCGGCGACCCGGGCGAGGGCCGTCCCGCCGGCCCGCTCGACGAGCCCGACCGTCTCGTCGAGCGAGGCGCGGGTGCGCCCGGCCACGACGACCCGGGCCCCCTCGGCGGCGAAAGCAAGGGCGAGGGTGCGTCCGATGCCGGAACCCCCACCGGTGACGAGTGCGGTGCGGCCGGAGAAGCGGTTCCGAGGCATGGCAGTCCTTTCCAGACCGATCATTCCAGTATGTGGGCAGGTAAAAGCGACCCCGGCGGTTGCAACGGGCCGGGGTCGGTCAGTCCAGCAGGGTGAGCGCCTGCTCCGCCGCGTCCCGCACCCGCGCGGGATCGGTCGAGGCCTTGCCGACCACCCGCAGCCCCTGGAGCAGGACCAGCAGCATGCGCGCCAGCCCGCGCGGATCGCGCCCGGCCGGCAGTTCGCCCTGCGCCCGCGCGCGCACCAGCGCCGACTCCAGCAGCGTCTCCAGATGCTCCCAGCTCCGCTCGACCCGGCGGGCCGCCGCGGCGTCGTGCGGGGCCAGTTCCGCCGCCGTGTTGGTGACGAGGCAGCCGTACGCCCGGCTCGCCTCGTCCGTCGCCTCCGCGGCGAACCGCCGCACCACGGCGCGCACCGCGGGGAGCGCGGGCCCCGGCTGCGACAACTCGTCGAGGAGCAGCGGCTGGTGCTTCTCCCCGTACCGGTCCAGCGCCTTCAGGTACAGGTCGTGCTTGTTGCCGAAGGTCGCGTAGAGACTGGCGCGGCCGATGCCCAGGTGCTCGACGAGGTCCGCCATCGAAGTGGCCTCGTAGCCGCGCCGCCAGAACAGCTCCAGCGCCGTCTGGAGGACCGCGTCCGGGTCGAATTCCTTGGTCCTGGCCATGGGGTGACGCTAGATCAAACGAGAATGATCGGTCAAGTATGGGAGGGGTGCGGGTCAGTCGTCCTCGCAGGCGTCCGCGCGGAAGTCCTCGATCGACGCGGTGACATAACCGTCGTCGTCGGCGCCCGGCACCTCGCCCGCGAAATAGCGCACCCGGCCCGGGGCGAGCGCGGCCAGGTGGGCGAGCGTGAAGGAGACGTCGGTCGTCGACCAGGAGTTGTCCTCGGTCGCTCCGTACAGGATGTAGGTGCGCTGCCGTTCGAGCGTGGCCGGCGGCTGCCGGTCGACGCTCCAGCCCCCGCCGCCGGTGCGCAGTGGCCAGGTGACGAAGCCGGTGGCGGGCTCCGCGCGGCTCCAACTCCCCACGTCCTCGGACGCGTCGCCGCCGTCGCCGGTGTACAGGACGGCACTGTCGATGTGGTGGTGACAGACCATCAGCACCCCGACCGGCTGTCCCTCCTCGGTCACCGTGATGCCCGTACTGCCCGCCACCGGCACCGTGCAGCCGGTGGACGAGGCCAGCACCGCGAGACCGGCGCAGGCCGCGGCGGCGTACCGGATCCGCATGAGCACCCCCTGGAGCAGACTCACATCCTCACCTGGGCAGGCTCAACGAACAAGGCTTGTAGGCCGGTTGCTACCAGGCCCGCGCCGCCGCCCGCAGCCGGTCGCCGACCCGGAGCACATCGGGGTTGGCGTCGCTGCCGGGACGCTGGACGAGAAAGAGCGTGTTGAGCGGGGGTTCCTCGGGGGAGTGGAGGCGGGTCAGGCGGCCCGCCTCCAGGTACTCCTGGCACAGCGAGTGCGGCAGCACGCTGTAGCCGGCGCCCGCGTTGACCGCCGACAGGACCGCGTACAGATTGGGCACCGTGACCGCGGCGCGGGCGGTGAGCTGTTTACAGCGTCGCCGACATCTCCTTCCCGCAGGGTGGAGGCCCCGAGCTGCAGGGCGGCGCGGTGGCCATCGGATGCCCGCGGTCAGGCGACTGGGCGGGCCTCCTCACCTACGTCGCCGTCATCAACGCCCGAGACCCGAGCCCACAGCTTCGTGGAGTACCTCTCCCTCAAGGTCGCCAGGAAGATCGGCAGTCACCTCAGCTCAGGCGAGCGGGTGGCCTTGCAGTCGGACCTGACGCACAGGCACCCCAAGGGGCGTCGGCGGTCCAACGTGCGCCGAGGGCGCACGCCTGAAGTACTTCTGTGCCCTTAACGCGCCGCTGACAACGTGCAACTCCGCGGATAGCGTCGCTGTGCGTCAAGCGGATGGGGGCCTTTCCGCCATTAGGGCATAGTTCTTGCACTGGTGATGTCGCGGGAGCACGGCGCGGGCCCCAAGCGAGTGGGGTAAGGCGTGAGTGCACCGGGGGGCTCATGAGCGGCAATCAAGGTCGGCGGCAGTCCGAGGGGACCCCGAGGCCGGGAAGCCGGTCCAGCGATCGGCGCGCGACCGCACAGCTCAGGGACCGGGCCGTGCGGGAGTTCAACGCCGCCACGCGGCGCGGCCTGGCAGGTGTCCCTGTCGCCGAGGAGACGCAACCAGTATTCGTGCAGTTCCTGCACGGCGGCCTCAACGAGCTGATGGCGGTGTCGGATCCCGAGGCTCGACTGCCCGAGGCCACCCACAATCTTGAGGGGTTCGCCTCGAATCTGGCCGTCGAGACGCGCCGTCGCAGTCTGGCCACCGTCACCTTGGCCGTGTTCACCGCGATCAGGGAACACACCTGTCCGCTGTGGCCGTTCTGCTGATCCTGAGAGAAGGCCACCATGGCAGCAGCTGAAGAAGCGGCCGCAGCAGGACGACGCAATGCCGCCCTGACATTGGCGTCGGATACGAGCAAGCACGTCCTGACGCTGACGACCGCGGTCGTCACCATCACGATCAGTCTGGCCAAGGACATCGTCGCCGATGCGACTCCCTCGGACCTGGTGTGGCTGCAGCTGGCCTGGCTGGCTCACGCCATCTCCGTACTCACTGGAGTTGGCACGCTCCTGGCTCTGGCCGGCACCGTGAGCGGAAGTGACGACACCACCTCCATCTACTCGACGAACATCCGACTGCCGGCCGCTTTGCAAATGACCTTCTTCGCGCTGGGGTTGGCGTTCGTGGTCGTCTTCGGTGTCTTGGCCATTTAGGCGCGACAGCCTCCACCTTGCGACGTCATTGAGATCCCTTATGGGCTCGTTCGCCCACCAATGGTGGGACGAGAAAGGACATAGGATGGCACCTTCCGGCTCGTACGGAGCCGCGTTCACACCCGGCGGTTCCCCTCGGGAGATAGAGGCCCTGCTCGGCGGCATCACTGAGGCGCTGAACGAGCTCAGGCACCTGGACACCGAGGCGGGCGGGCACGCGGTGGACGGATTCGCTGCCGGCTCCGCCCGGGTCACGGAGATCAGCAGACGCTATGGGGAGCCGTACCGGCTCGGTGTTGTCGGGGACTTCAACGCCGGCAAGAGCACGCTGATCAACATGCTGCTCGGCCGCCGCGGTGCCGTGGTTGAGGGCGTGGTTGCCACCACGGGGACGCTCACCGAGCTGTGGTGGGGTGGGACCGAGTCGGGAGAGGTGCTGGACCAGGACGGCGCGACCCTGTTCCGTGGAACGCTGGAGGAGGCGCAGCGGTACACCGACCAGCGCACCGTCGAGGGACGATCGGTGCACGGTCGGCGGGTGCGCGTGATCCTGCGCCTACCGGCAGGCGTGTTGAAGAACCTGATCATCTTGGACACGCCCGGTCTGAGCGCCACGCAGGCGGACGACGCGACGACCATGGAGGCTCTGCATTTGGTGGACGCGGCCGTGCTCGTGGTGAGCGGCCATCAGCCCGGGGGCGACAAAACGGTCCGGCTCGCCGAGCAACTACGGCGGACCAGGCGGCGGTTCCTGGTCGTGGTCACCAAGAAGAACAAGATCCCGGACGTGAATGTGGCTCTGGCTGCCGTCATGGACACCTTCGGCGCCACCGCCGACGGGCAGCCCGTCGCGGTTGACTCCATCGACGGCCTGGCGGCCTTGCAGGAGCTGCGGACGGTGGCACACGGCGGCGACCCCGAGGCAGTCCGCGCGGCGCAGGACCGTCTCGCCGCCTCGGGATACACGGCCCTGTACGAGCATCTCTCGGCGTCCTTCCTCGGCGGGCAGGGCAGTTCCGGGCGCAGCAGCCAGGCGCTGTCAGACGTCCGAGACACGCTGAAGCGACTCGTTGCCCGGGCGGAGCGGCAGGCAGAGCGCCTCACGGCTGAGGCCGAGAAGGCCGGGGGCGAGAAGGACAAGCACGCGGAGTTCGTCAAGACGGCCCTCTTTCCTCAAAAGCGCCGCCTCGACCGTCGGCTCGAGGATCTGATGGACCTGCACATCGGCGAGTTGCTCGAGGACGTGGCCGAGGCCGCGGAGTTGGCCGTGGAGCAGGTTCACGCCCAGGCGCGGCGTATGGCGGTGCAGGGCTTGTGGGCCAGTATCTCGTCGATCTTCACGGACGATTCCGGGCTCACCCTCGCAGAGAGGATGGAACGCATGGTCCGGGACGCTCTCGGACCAGACCGCCTGAGGATCTTCTCCCATGCGCTCCATCGCGCCGCGCTCGACGAGTTGTCGTTCGGCTGGAACGAAAGCGACTTGCGCATCGACGAGGTCGGCGAGGTGGTCGCCGCCGAGCTCGGTCCCGTACTCACACAAGTGACGGCGGGAGCGCAGGGGTTGGTCGAGGAGGCCTCTGATGAGCTCTTCCGCTCCGTGACGATGATGTGCCACCCGGCCAGCCAGGCCGTCGCAGCCACCGAAATGCTGTTGAACGACCTCGGCATCGGAGCAGGTGCGCAGCGACGGCGGGGCCAGCTGAGTCTCGCACGTCGCCAGGCAGCCACTGGTGTGCGGGCCACCCGGGCCAGCCTCCAAGAGGCACAGGGGAAGTTCTACCGGGCAGAGAACGCGAAGATCTTCAAGCGGCTGAAGGCGGAGGCTGACCGCAGGGCCGGTGAGGGCGGACGCCTGCAGATGGAGGCCCAGGAGCGCTCACGGCAGTGGCAGGAGGCAGCCGATGTCTGTGCCCGGCTGTCCGACGCCTGCGGCGGGTTGGGGCCGGCGCGTGCGTCCGCATGAGAGGGGGCCGAGCGTGGCAGATGAGGAAGCGCTTGTGGAGTGTGGCGCGAGCGCCGACGTATCCCTCGCGGAGGCGCTGGCGGGCCTGGTCTCCACGGCCGCCGACCTGGGCCTGGATCTCGGCGGCCGGGCGGACGAGCTCGCGGCGTTCCTGGTGGCGGCACCGACGTGTTGCCTGGTCTCCAGGCCCACGGGCGCAGCTGTTGCCGACGCTGTCGCGGGGGCGGTCGCCGATGCCGTTCCGGAGGTCCGCATGCTGCGGCACGCCGTCACGGACTGGGCCGACCGGCCTCTGTGCGATGTCGTCGTCCTTGCCACACCGGCAGAACAGGCGCTGTCCCAGCGGGAGGAGGACGCCGTGCGGCAGGCCGCGGCGGACGGCTGCCGTGTCGTCGTGCTGGTCACGGATGTCGAGCTGCTGGGCGGGGACTCGGAACAGCAGGCAGCCTGCAGCGAGATCGAGAGGTTCCGGCTGCGCCCCGCCCTCGGCCCACTGGGTGCACAGTGGCACTTTCACGCGGCGGGCGGGAGCCAGGGCACCTTCCCGGAGCTGCTACGGCAGGTGCTGGCCGAGGCAGCCGGGCAACCGCACTGCCTGCCCGCGCTACGTGCGCTCGCCACCCTCGTCGACACGGCTGCGGCACAGCTCGAAGGACGCGTGGAGATCAAGCGCCGGGAGTCGGCGCGGCTGGCCGAACTGCGCAGCCGGCAAGAGTCCGTGGTTGGACATCTGCACAATGAGGCCGACCTGGCCCGGATGCGCGCGCTTGACACGATCCGCGTTGCGGAGCAGCAGCTCACGCGAGTGTCGCTGGCCGTCGGTGGGCGTGCCGTCGAGTGGGCCGAGGACGGCGAAGTGGGCGTCGCGCCCTGGGAGTCGGTCGTACAGCCGCTGCGTGAGGCGTGGCGGATCTTCCGACACGAAGCGGAGCAAGCGATTCCGGACGCCTGTGCGGGCTTCCGGGCCGAGTGCGAGCAGGTGCTCGGCGACGATCGCCGCGCTGCGGCGATGCTGAACGTCGGAGAGCTGCCTTCGCCGCTGTGGTCTGGTCAGTGGACGACCACAGAGGTCGAGAAGGCAGTGACTGCGCTCGACCGGTGTGATCTGGACGGCATGTTGCACCGGTTGCGCCACTGCGCTGAGAACGCCATGCCCGGGCCCGCACGCGATGCCGACGAGTGGCACGTCGGCGCCGGCCTTGGCGGAGGAGAGGCACACCCCGACATCGAGAGGGGGACGAAAGGCTCCGACCCGTGGGGCACCCCCCAGGAATTCACGGCTCAGCAGCCGGACCACGAGGCCGAACCAGGCGCAGGCCCGCGCCGGGACGACGGCAACCCGTCCCGAGCTCAGGATTCCGCGCCGGATGTACAGAAGCAGCATCAACAGCAGTCGGAGCCGCCGTACCGCACGGCGAATGCCGGCCAGGAGAGGGCCGCCGCCTCGGAACCGCCGTGGGCCGACCCCGGCCTCGGGCAGGCTGCGGAGCTTATCGACCGCAACCTGCGTTTGCTCCACGAGACCGTGCTGCGTGCGGTGAACAACGTCCCGCAGGAGAGTGCCGATCTGAGCGGCCTGCTGCAGACCGGGATGCAGACCGTACTCGAACCGCAGATCAAGACGCTGAGCCGCACCGTCGAACAGGTCGTGGTGAAGGCTGCACGCGCAGACGCCGAGTGCGCCGGGCAGACCCGGGCCGCCTGGCTCGAGGCGGTGGCCGTCGCGCTCGCCGACCGGCACTCCTGGTCGGCCGGACAGGCGCGCATCGAGGCTCTGCGCGCGTGGTGCCGGACGGAGGGGCGCCGTGTCGGGTGAGCGGACGGCCGTGCTGCGGATGCCGCGACACACCGCTGCTGTGACCGGCTTGGCCGCGGCGGCGGGCATCGAGCTGCCGGCGGCCCCGCCGCTGTCCGGCACGGTGGCTGTGGTGGGGCCTCGGGGCTGTGGCAAGACCACGTTGCTGAGAGCGCTGCTCGGGGGCGGGTCGGCAGGCGCCCTTGCGCTTGCTGCCGTCGCCAGGCAGTGGCACGGGCCCACAGAGTACGTGTACGGTGCCGGGCCGGGCATCGAGGTCCACGGCTGTGCGGCCGACGGATGGCGGCCGGCGTTCCCGGTGGAGCCGCAGCGGGAGGCGACCGGGGCGCGGTTTCGGCGGGTGCGCGTGCACGTCCCGTGCGATCTGCTGGCGGGTGGTCTACGGGTACTGGACCTGCCGGGGTTCGACGGGGCGCTCAGCGACCTCGCCGAGTATGCCGAGGAGCTGGCCGATCCGGCCGTCGGTGTGCTGTACGTGCTGCCCCACCGCGGAGTCACCGAGCTCGACGTCCAGGCCTTCGAGGCGCTGCGCGGCCGGCAGCCGGTGGTGGTGCAGGCCATCAGGGACGACCAGTTGCTGCCGCGTCAGTCGCTTCTGGAACTGGTCCCGGTACCTGTGGCGGACTGGCCGTATGCCCTTCCATTGGTCGTCTCCGAGGTGACCGGCCACGGCGGTGCGACTTCGTCCGGCCGTAGCCGGGCGGTACTGGTGGATTGCCTGGCGGTCCTGCGAGCGCAGGCGCTGCGCCCGGGCACCGGATCGGCGGTGCTCGAGTGGTCCGCCCAGGTCGCCCTCCGGCTGTCGTCGGCGATCTCCGAACGGATGTCGGTGATCCACCACGACGCACGAGTCGACGCCACTGTGCAGCGGGTCGCGGCGTGGGGTGAGCTGGCCCGCGCACTGCGGGACTGCCGGACACTCCTTCCTGTGGATGGAATGCTGAAGGAGCTCTGCCGCGACGCACAGCAGACCCGGTTCTATCCCGTGTCGTTCCTGCGTCCGCTGGTCGCGCGCTCAGCGTCGGCGCTGGTGGACCACTGCAACATCCGGGCGGGCCGCCAAGGTGCCGAAGGGGATGCGCCGCTGCAGGCCCCGAAAACGGACTTCGCCCGCAGGTACCTGCAAGCGCGCGCCGACCTGCACGGCATGATGTGCAACCTCGTCGCGCACGCCAATGAGCTGGGACTGACCCAGGAGGAGCGGAACACGCTCCGCACACTTCGCCACAAGTCGACGTCCGAGTGCATCGAGATCGCCCTGCTCGGGCAGTTCTCCTCCGGCAAGTCCTCACTCATCAACGCCATCGTGGAGCAGCGGTTCGGCGACCGAGTGCGCAAGCTCCTGCCGACGAGCGTCCGTGCCGAGACCGCGACCGTCAACATCGTCACCTGGGCTGAGCAGGAGCAGGTCCTCGGAGTCGACTGGCGTACCACGGCCGACCTGTGTTTCCTCGCCCGGGAGCGGGACGAGGGAGCACGGTTCCGGATCCGGGCCGACGAGATCGAGGCCTTCGCAAGCTGGCTCCGGACAGGTCAGGTGACGCCCGCCGATTGCACCTTCTGGCTGATCAAGGGCCACCCGGAACGCGAGGCCGTGCAGGCGGGCGACAAGGACACGGTTCAGATCTTCCATCGTACGGTCGACGTACTGCGTGAACTAGGCGCCCACGGCAAGCTTCCCGACTACGTCTATCCGCACGGCGCCAACGATCCCGACGGCCGCACACTGCCCGAAAGCACGGTGGTCACCCGGGTCGAGGTACGGAAATTCGCTGCGGCGCCCTGGACCAAGACCTTGAAACCACTCACGCCCGAGCAGGCCTTCGAGCGGATCGGCGGGGATCTCGGCATCTCCCTGCGCGTCGGAAGACTACGCCTCGGCTATCCGCTGGAGCTGCTGAAATACGTCACGCTCATCGACACCCCAGGGACGGACGCGCCGAAGCCGCACCACGCCGAGATCACTCACAGCATCCTCTCCGAGCGCAAGTGCACCGTGCTGTGCTGTCTCCCGGCGGACCACGCCGCCGCGCAGGAGGACGAGAAGAACCTCCGCCGCATCCTCCGCTACATGGAGCGGGACAGCCGGGGCCTGGAGCGGCTGTTCGTGGCGGTTACGGCGGTCGATCTCAAGGCGCCGGAGGAACTACCGGAGATCCGGCAATCAGCTCTGAAGCTACTGAAGCGGCTCGGGGTTGAGTCGCCCAAGCTCTATCTGACCGATGTGAAGAACCGCAACGCGGACTTCCAGGATCTGGTCCGCGACCTCGGGCGGTTCGCCGAGGCGGACCGGCGGCCGTACCTGCTGGACTGGACCCGCCAGCTGCACAACCTGCTGACCGAGGCCGACCGGAGGTGCGTCGCAGAGGTGGCGATCGCGCATGCCGACGAGGCCGCCCGCCGGACCCGGCTGGCCGAGCTGGACGCCAGCCTGACAGTACTGGTTGGGATACGCAAGGACGCCGAGACGTCCGCTGAATGGGGCCTGCCGCGGTTGCGTAAACGCGTGGAGAAGGCCACCTCGCTCAACCGGCAGGAGGTGACCAGGCTCGTCAACGGCCTTGAAGGACCGGACACGTACCGGACTGTCGAAGACGACCTGCAGAACGCGTTCCGGGCCCTGAACGACAGCGCGGACAAAGCCGTCGCGGCCCAGCTCGCCCTCATCGCCGACGAGATCCGCAGCCGGAGCGAGGCTGCGGGCATCACCGCCTCGATCAGCGACCCGCCCACCCCGTCGACAGGAACGCTGTTCCCCGTTGCTCGGGTGGCCGCTGCCGCCCGAGCCGCCCATTGGCGCAACAGGTGGCAGAAGACCAAGGACTTCTTCGCCGGCCGGAGCGAGGGCAGCGATACCGTGCGCAACCGCAACCGCGTGGTCGAAGCATGGGGGGAGAGCGACGCGGCCGGGCGCCAGACGATGAAGGAGCGCGCAAAGGAAGGTGGGCAGCACCTCACCGACGAGATCTCACGACTGATCGACTCCCTGTTGGCCGAACGTTCGGCCCAGGCACGACCGATGTCCAAGGCCCGACTCGGCGAGATCGCCCGAATCCGCAAGGATCTGGAGCGGTGGCAGGGTCGACTGGCCGCGTTCGAACGCAATCTGGAGAACGGGGAAAGACATGGCCGCCATCGGTGACTACGAGCAGGAGACAGCGCAACTACTGGCAGCGGCAGTGGCGGAGACCGCCGACAAGGCGCTCCGACCACAACTACGGCCGCTGGCAGATCAGTTGGCGGAATTCGGCGAAGATCTGAGTCGGCTGCTGCAGGCCATCGGCCGGGTACGCACGGCCGTGGACGCCGTTCCGACAAGACTCGCGGACGCCGTCGAAAGGGGGACGGCCCAGGTGCGCCAGGGCCTGGGCCCGCAGGAGCGGTTGCTGCAAGACCTGAACGACCGGCTGGCCCTGCTCGTGGATCGCATGGCAGCGTTGGAAGAGCGACTGGAGGCGCAGGAGACCGCCCGTTCCGCCGGCGCCCGGTCAGCGGACGACGCCCGGGAGGCGCTGGCGACCCGGCTCGCCACGTTGCGCCGCTACCTGCTGATCGGCCTGCCCCTCGCAGTGGTCGCTCCGGTGGCCGCCCTGATCATGTTGTTCGTAGACAGCCGCAGCTGAAAGAGCGTTCTGTTCCGCCAGGGGTGTTTGATAAGGCGGCGAAGTTGAGTAGGTCACGGTCGCTCGAGAGGGTGGCACGTGGGATTCAATGCAGGTATGGAGAACGCCTTGTGGGATCGGCTGTCCGCGGCCGGAGAGGGCAGGAGCCTGCGATGGCACCGAGCCTGCTTGGCGTTCTCGTCAGGCGTGGTGTCGGCGTGCAGGCAGTGCATCACCTATGTCGACACCAACAGCCCCGGCGCCGATCCCGGCCCGGTCGTCATCGCCTGTCACGACCAGCGCGTCAACTCCGTACGCTCAGCCTCGCTGAGTACCAGTTCTGACTTGTGGCGGCCCGGCCGCGGCTCGTCAGCCAGTCCCACCATCCGCCGGTCAGCGAACAGTGAGCGTACTTGCGTACCGTCTCCGTGGATACCCTGAAGTTCGCTGGCACACGCGTGTTTGATGCGCCTTCCGCGCAGGCCGCAACGATCCGGGCCCGCTCCGCCACACGAGCTGGGACGTGCCACACAAGGCCGCCGTACCTCATGCGTGATGAACTGTGGCCCGGCTTCGAGACGTTGATCTCGTCTCGAACAAGAGAGTGGGAGGGACCGTGGACCTTGGTGGGGGGACGTGGCAGCGACTGACCGCCGTGGTGCTCGTCATGGCGGTGGCGGCCGGGTGTACGGGGCAGGGCGAAGGCGCGGGCGGCGGAAACGACGAAGACCTGCTGCGGAACCACGACTGGACGCAGATGCCGGGCACCACCGCGCGGAACGACATCCTGCGGGTCAGCGCATCGGATCGGCACATCGTGGAGCAGGACTCCTCCGGCGGCCAGCCCAACCCCCCGCTGAACCTGGCCGGCCCGCATCTTAGGTCCGATGGCGACTTCACCGTCACCGCGCGCATGTCCGGTGTGGGTGACGATGACGGCGACTCATGGCTGCGGCTGTACGGACGGGTACCGGTCATCTACGACGAGTGGCGGCAGGAGCGGCCCTCACTCCGCGTCGGCGTGACCGCCGACGGACAAGTGAAGGTACAGATATGGGACGGCGAGGGCGATGAGCCGGCCACCTCCAAGGATTTCGACTGCGGCTGCTCCGGGACGGTGACGCTCGCCGTGTCGAGCATCGGTGACACATTCCGCGTAAAAGCCGACGGGCGGCGGCTGGGAACCGTGCAGGACCCGGGGGTGTTCGCCGAGGGCACTGTCTGGTTCGGTCTGGAGGCGGACGCGGGCGAAGACGAGCGCCGCGAGGGATGGCGTCTGACGCAGCTGATCGCCCGGGCAGAGAGCGGTGACTCGCTCCGCGTGATCAAGGCGCCGCAGCTACGCCAGGAGCAGTCCGACGACTCGCTGCGTGCGCGGGCCGCAGACGTGGGGCGGCCGTTCGACGTCGGTGCCGCCCTGGCCGAGAACCCGCTGCTCACCGACTCACGCTACCGGGCGCTCGCGGGGAGCCAGTTCTCCATGCTCACTCCGGAGAACGCGTTCAAACCACAGTTCCTCCACCCACGCCGGGGCGTCTACGACTTCCGCGACGCGGACCTACTCGTACGCTTCGCCCGCGCAAACGACATGAAGGTGCACGCGCACACCCTCGTCTGGCACGAGGCTCTGCCCAACTGGATGCGGGAGAACGACGACCCCGAGGAGGTGCGCCGGACCATGCTCCGGCACATCGCCATGGTCGCCGGGCACTTCAAGGGAAAAGTCGCGGAATGGGATGTGGTCAACGAGCCCATGTCCGACGACGAGAAGAGCTACACCAACGGGGATCTCGGTCTGCGCTCCGAGCAGAGCCCGTGGTTCGAGGCCATGGGCGAGGAGTACATCGACGAGGCGTTCAGGGCGGCCCACCGGGCCGATCCGAAGGCACGACTGTTCCTCAACGAGTACGGGGTCGAGGAGGAAGGCGAGCGGTGGGACGCCCTCTACGATCTGGTCAAGCGGCTCAAGGAACGCGGCGTACCGATCGACGGCGTGGGTTTCCAGAACCATGAGTACGCACCCGGCGACCGCATCGACCCGGAGACCTTCCGCAGCCATGTGCGGGATCTGGCGGAGCTCGGGGTTCAGGCGCGGGTGTCGGAGATGGACGTCCCCATAGGTGAGGACGAGGAGGACGGGCGGCAGACCCAGGCTGATGAGATGGCGGGCAAGCTGCGGGTCTGCCTGGAGGAGCCGAACTGCACATCGTTCTCCACATGGGGATTCACCGACCGGTACGGTTCCACCGCCGACACCAAGATCTATCCTCCGCGCACGGCCGATTCCCTGCCGTGGGACGCGGCCCTGCGGCCGAAGCTGGCGTACGAGCGCCTGCTCGAGGCCTTTGACGAGGCGTGAGGAATCAAGGTGCGATCTCTCGGTTTGGTGTCGATGGTAGTGAGAGTCAAAGAGCGTCTTGTTCCGCCAGGGGCGTTTGATAAGGCGGCGAAGTTGAGTAGGTCACGGTCGCTCGAGAGGGTGGCACGTGGGAATCAATGCAGGTATGGAGAACGCCTTGTGGGACCGGCTGTCCGCGGAGGTCCGCCGGGAGGTGGACAGCCTCCTTTCGGCCGGTCGAAACGTGCAGGCCATTGCCCTGATGCGTGAGCATGCCGGCCTACCAACGCCGCATCTGCATGATTGCGTCGATGCAGTGGGCCAGCGATTCAGCGTATTGCGGCATAGGCCGGCGAGCTTGTGACGGTGCTTTACACCGCGGTCACGCGTGGCGCCAGTTCGAGGTCGATTCGCGAGTGAGCCTACGGCTCATGAGGTCGATCATGGCGAGGTGGACCATGGCTTCGGACCGGTGAGGGAGGGCCTCGTAGTCGCGGGCCAGGCGGCGGTGATGCATGAGCCAGCCGAGGGTCCGCTCGACAACCCAACGCCGCGGAATCACCTTGAAGCCCTTCTGGGCGGGATCGCGGCGAGTGACTTCCACATCAATGCCGAGGCGGGCACCATGGTCGATGACTTTGATCCGGTAGCCGTTGTCGACCCACGCTTTGGTGATGCGCGGGTGGTCAGCGGCGATGCTCGAAAGCACGTGAATGCCACCGGCATTGTCGGAGACGCTGGCGGCCGTAACCAGCACGGCCAGGAGGAGGCCGAGTGTGTCGACGCCGATGTGGCGTTTGCGGCCTGCGATCTTCTTGCCTGCGTCGATGCCCTGACCTGCCGCAGGCACGTTGGCGGAGGTCTTGATGCTCTGGGCGTCGAGCACGCAGGCGCTCGGCTCGGCGTCACGGCCTTCGGCTTCGCGGACGAGGCGTCGGAGCAGGCCGTTGAGATGGTCGAAGACCGCGTCAGACGGTTGCGGGGGCCCCGAGCATCGCGGAAGCCTCCTGGAACGCGCTGAGCGTGCGCGTTGGTGCAGCGGCTGGGGAACGGTCGCGGCAGGTGAAGCCGAGCTGGGTCATGGCCCGCAGGACTTCTCCGGTGCTGAAGTCGCGGCGGTCCTGGCGGGTGACGACCTGCCCGACCTGCTTGACGGGGTAGGTGCGACGGCCGACGATCACGGACGCCCCGAAGACTTCCTCGGGCTTGACGCCCTTCATCGATTCCAGGACGCCGCTCTTGGTGAGGTCGAAGGGGAAGCGGGCGATGACACAGCGCATGATGCCTCACAGGAGAAGAACGAGGGGATGGTTCTGCCGCGGTCGAGGCGGTTCAGCGGGCCAGGGCGAGGACGCCCAAGGCGTTGCCGTGTTCGTCGACCACGGGCAGGGCATCGAGGCGGCGGTAGCGCATCGCGTGCTCGGCTTCGGTCATCGTGGTCACGGGTGAGGCGAAGGGCCCCTGGTCTACGAGGATGTCCCGCAGCTGGACCCGGTCGGTGTACGCGGAGCTGTCGCGGACCGCGGTGAGCTGGGCCTGGGTGAGAAGTCCGGTGCACACGCCGTCGTTGTCGCAGACGAGCAGGTGTGAGGTGCGGGCGCTCGCCATGACGGACAGGGCCACCTCGACGGTCATGTCGTCGCAGACTTGCGGTCCGGCGGTCTCCATGGTGTCGGCCACTGTGGGCGCGGGGGCGGCGCCCGTCGAGCGGGGCTGCATCTGAACCATCGTCACAACGTGCCTCCTGCAGAGGTGGGCCAGATTCCTGAATCTGAACACGAAGTCCTTACGCCGCCGCGTTGAACGAGGACTGCCGGGTCATGCGCCGGGTGGCCGAGGCGGCGCTGCGTCGGCCGCGTGAGGACGAGGTGCTGCGCTGACGGCGCTCGGCGACCGGCGCGGTGATCGTCACGGGGATGCCGGAGGGCGTCTGGGCGCCGGTGATCTGGCTGAGTGCCTCTTCGCCGGCGCGGACCTGGGTGGTCTGGGGGATGATGCCGGCGGCGGTCATGAGACGGGTCATGTCGCGGCGCTGGTTGGGGGTGACCAGGGTGACGACGCTGCCGGACTCGCCGGCGCGCGCGGTGCGGCCGCCGCGGTGCAGGTAGTCCTTGTGGTCGGTCGGCGGGTCGACGTTGACGACCAGGTCGAGGTTGTCGACGTGGATGCCGCGGGCGGCGACGTTCGTGGCCACGAGCACGGTGACGTGCCCGGTCTTGAACTGGGTCAGGGTTCGGGTGCGCTGCGGCTGTGACTTGCCGCCGTGCAGGGCAGCGGCCCGCACCCCGCTGTTGAGCAGGTCCTGCGTCAACCGGTCGACGGCGTGCTTGGTGTCCAGGAACATGATCACCCGGCCTTCGCGCGCCGCGATCTGTGTCGTCGTCCAGTGCTTGTCCGCGCCGTGGACGTGCAGCACGTGGTGCTCCATTGTGCTGACCGCACCCGCGGACGGGTCGACGGAGTGGACGACCGGGTCGGTGAGGTAGCGGCGGACCAGGCGGTCGACGTTGCGGTCGAGGGTGGCGGAGAACAGCATGCGCTGGCCCTCGGGGCGGACCTGGTCCAGGAGCGCGGTGACCTGGGGCATGAAGCCCATGTCGGCCATCTGGTCCGCCTCGTCCAGGACAGTGATGGCGACCTGGTTCAGCCGGCACTCCCCGCGGTCGATGAGGTCCTTGAGCCGTCCCGGCGTCGCGACGACGACCTCGGCACCGCTGCGCAGCGCGTTGGCCTGCCTGCCGATCGACATTCCTCCCACGACCGTGGCAAGACGCAGCTGCACCGAGCGGGCGTAGGGGGTGAGTGCGTCGGTCACCTGCTGGGCCAGCTCACGCGTCGGCACGAGGACCAGGGCCAGCGGCTGGCGGGCCTCGGCGCGTTGTCCGGCGGTACGGGCCAGCAAGGCCAGGCCGAAGGCGAGGGTCTTGCCGGAACCGGTGCGCCCGCGGCCCAGGGCGTCGCGGCCCGCGAGGGTGTTGGGCAGGGTCGCGCCCTGGATCGGGAACGGGACGCTCACGCCTTGCGCGGTCAGCGCGGCCAGCAGCTGCTTGGGCATGTCGAGGTCGGCGAACGCCTCGACCGCGGGCAGCGCGGGAGTGATCGTCTCCGGCAGGGCGAACTCGCCCTGCACCGCTGCGGGCCGCCGGCCGTAGCCGCCCGAACGGCTCGGACCCCCTGAACGGCTCGGGGCGGATGATCCGAAACGGCTGCCCCGCTTCGAACCGGCGCTGGAACCGAAAGCGGGGCCGTCGCCACGACTGCGGCGGGAGGAGCGGTCATTGGTACGTGCGGAGTTCATTGAGAACCTTCCTTGATACGGCACGTATCAAGGAATTCCCGCAGCGGAAGCAGCGCGGGGAATCACAAGAACGGACCGAATGGACGCGAAATGAATATGGAGTGCAGTAGATCTGGTGCGGATTGCATCGACGAATTTCTGACGCCACATGGACGTGAAATCCCGAGCGCCTACCGGTTGCGCTTTGGACGAGGCGCGTGTCCCTGGGTGAGGGGCCACGGACGCCTCTCGTCCCGCAGGTCGCACCACTGCGGGAAATATCCGTAGCTGGGGCCC
This sequence comes from Streptomyces sp. NBC_00016, assembly GCF_045040885.1. Classification (NCBI taxonomy): domain Bacteria; kingdom Bacillati; phylum Actinomycetota; class Actinomycetes; order Kitasatosporales; family Streptomycetaceae; genus Streptomyces; species Streptomyces sp. NBC_00016. The sequence goes on from NZ_CP108304.1 coordinate 8,625,812, forward strand.
GCACCCCGAGGGATGCGGGCCCCAGCTACGAAGTGCGCGTCAGCGTCAGGCGAGGACGATGTTCTCGGCCGTCGGGCCCTTCTGGCCCGCCGCGATGTCGAAGGTGACCTTCTGGCCTTCGAGCAGCTCGCGGAAGCCCTGGGCGGCGATGTTCGAGAAGTGGGCGAATACGTCGGCGCCCCCACCGTCCTGCTCGATGAAGCCGAAACCCTTGGCTGCGTTGAACCACTTCACAGTGCCTGACGCCATGTCATATCTCCTCTTGGGCAGTACGCCGGGACCCGCGATGCACGGATACCGGGTCGCCGCGATGATGCCCCGTCCGGAAAATGACCGGCAATACGAAAACGCCGCCAGCGGCTGAAAATTCCGATGAAGGCGCTTGAAGTTTTTGGGAACCACAACTGCAACTGAGATCGACAGTAGCATGAGATGGCGGGCGGAGTGCGGTAAATGGCTCCGTCCTGCTGATTGCAGCAAAAACACTTTGCGCGCGACGTGTCAAACCCTCACTTCGCGACCATAGATATTGACCCACCCGAAGCGCAGCGTTTCAGGAACAGCGATCGCCGTTAAGCGCTCAAGAGAGCTCGTATTCCGGCGGAGATTTCCAGCCCGGCGGCCGCTGGTGGGGCGGGCGGGCAGGCCGGGAGGCATGCAGTGACGTGGCGGTCAGCAGGTGGCCAGGGAAATGGCGATGTAGTGCGCGGCGAAGGCTGCCACGGTCAACGCGTGGAACACCTCGTGGAAGCCGAACCAGCGGGGGAAGGGGTCGGGCCGTTGGAGGGCGTAGACAACCGCGCCCGCGCTGTAGAGAAGACCGCCGGCCACGATCAGGGTGAGGACGGCCACCCCGCCGGTGTGCGAGAAGCCGGGCAGGTAGCGCACCGGCGCCCAGCCCAGGGCCAGGTAGCACGGGGTGTACAGCCGGCGCGGGGCTCCGACCCACAGGGCCCGGAACCGATGCCGGCCAACGCCCCCGTCCCCACGATCCACACTAGGAGACTCACAGGACAGCCTTTGCAGAGGCCGGCCCGAAAACCAGGCGCCGCCTCGGCCGGGCGTGGGCTCCCTCGCGGCGGGTGGACGCCGGTGCGGCTCCCAGGTCCCGCCAATTGGGCCGCCCTGATCCGAGTAGCGCCACTGGTCCTGGGGAACGATCAGGGCTTCCGAACTGGCATCTCCGCTCGCCTACCCGCAAGGATCGCCGATGCTTCCTGAGGTCCGCCCCCACGTGTCCGCCCCGCTCGCAAACCAGTTGGAACACCAATTGGGCCTCGCTTCCGACCTCGAAGCCCGGCATCTCGATGTGGAGCGTGTCGCCGGCATCGCGGTCGTCGCGGCTGCCCACTCCGGTGGCTACGCGTCCATCGGCCATCTCCTCGGGTTGCTGGCCGCGCTCCCTGCTCCCACCGAGGCAGGCGAACGCTTCTGGTCGGACCTGTGGAGGTCCTCGGGCACCGCCTACCTGCTACCCGCCAACATCAAGGCCGAGGTGGTGCAAGCCCTGACAGGCGAAGGAACCGCCCTGGCCCGACAGATCCTCTCGGCTGTCGATGAGATGACCCCGCCCCAACGCGTCGCGGCCGGGGAGGTGATCGGTCGAGCGCTCGTCGAGTCCGACCATCTCCCCGACCTCAAGACACAGGTCATCGGAGAACTGTGGCTCCGCGATCTCGAACTCACCGCCTGGCGCGTCCTGCACGCCGACCGCAGGTCGGACGATTCTGCTGGACGGAAAGCCTTCCTCGAAGCCTGGACGAGCGTCTGAACGTCTGCTCCGCCAAACCGCACGACAGCCGCACCGGGCATGCGGCGCCCCAGCCGCGCCACGCGGCCCCGGCCTCGTATCCCTACTCATCCGGCCTGGTGCTCCTGTCCCTTCCGAGCCCCACCCTCGTCGCCGGCGACCAGGAGCGCAGCGTCGTCGCTTCCAGTCTCGGCGACGGTTGAACGCTCTCAGCCGACCCCGGTCCTGTCTGTGACAGGTCCTCTCCCCGCCAGAGAGAGGGACCCACTGCCGGCTGACAGCACCGCCCGCACGGACCCGGCAGCTACCGGACGCGGCCGTGTCTCAAGCCATCCAGCCGATGTACGCCTCCCGCAACATGCGCAAGGCGGAGATGGTCGCCTGGTTCCAGCAGCACAGCAGCACAGCAGCACAGCAGCACAGCAGCACAGCAGAACGCCCACGCCGAAGGCGTGGGCGAAGGGGAATTTCCGAACCATGACAGCTGACGCAGGCGCTGCACGCCCGTACACCCTGTCATCTGAGGCAATGCCCACGCACTGCCTCAGGCTGCGGGTGGTTTGGATGCTTCGGCGGCGAGGCGGTGTTCGGCGTTGATGCGCTGGGCTTCTTCGAGTTGGTCTTCGAGGATGATGATGCGGCAGGCGGCCTCGACGGGGGTGCCGTGGTCGACGAGTTCGCGGGCGCGGGCGGCGATGCGCAGTTGGTAGCGGGAGTAGCGGCGATGTCCGCCTGCGGAGCGCAGCGGGGTGATGAGGCGGGCTTCGCCTACGGCGCGGAGGAAGCCCTGGGTGGTGCCGAGCATCTCGGCGGCCCGGCCCATGGTGTAGGCGGGGTAGTCGTCGTCGTCGAGACGCCCGAACGAGTCGTCTGCTGTCATTGCACCTCTCTGCGGAACGCGTGGAGGGGCCCTGGTGCCGTACCGGCACCAGGGCCCCGAAGGAACTGCTACACCATCTGCCGGCCCTACTGTTGCGCCGGTCTCATGTTTCCGCGGACCCGACCTGAACACTGCCGGGGATGCGGGGATCGCGAATGCGTGACCGGAGACCACCTCACTATCGATGTCCTGCGGTACCCGGACCCACTACTCGGCCGGGCGATCCTGATGGCGCGGGCTCCTCCGTTCTTCCCTCTGATCAATCACTTGCGAAACCGGTACTGCTGGTGGCCTGGAACAAGCGCCAGCCTTCGGCAGCCAGCCCCGTCGCCCGTCCTGCATCTGCTCTGGCTTAGAACCCCACTGCCGAACTTCCCGGTACGCGCGCCCGCAGTCAGACGCCTTTACCGGGGAACCACAGGAAAACTGCACTGCGGGTACTGCGGTCCTGCTCATGGCGGCCCCTGATCACTGCGGGCCCCCCGGTCCGGCCGTCAGTCCCGTCGCCGTCCTGCAACAACCCTGGCTTCGGAACTCCACCGCCGCACCGTCCTGCGTACTGCTGCCCGGCAGTTCATTTCTGCCGGACCCTTCTTGATCTCGTCTACGAGAGAAACCATAACTGGCCCGTCACCCAATGTCTACTCCAGCCAACACAGATTTTCGTGGGTCTGGCTGCGAGGTAGTCGCCCACGCACAACAACGAACAAGCACACCCCTGGCCCCTGCGGCTGGGCAGCCGCTCCGGTCGGCGCACTTGCGTCTCGTCGCGGATCGCAGCACCTCATCCGGCTTCACTCGCGATCGGCACCGCACCCCGAAGACCGGCCCGGCGCGGTTAGTGGGTCCAGGACCTGGCAGGGCGCCGGCCCGATCCGCCACGGCTTCTCCGTGTGAGGGGGTGGGCTTTCCAGTACGGCTGGGTGTGCTTTCGGCGATGACCTGCGGTCGTCCCTGGCCGGCCGGGCCGCCGCGTCGGTCACGGCGGATCGCCACGTACAGAGCAGCACCCGGCTACCACGTCCTCAGATGCCTCCTGAAGCCGAATCACGCTGCACCGTGGCACTGCAAGGCTCTGGGAGACGTCAGAACGTGCGGCATCTTGAGCGTCGGCTTGCAAGCGGCGAAGGGCCACTGCCTCACCGCGCCCTGTTCGCCGGGGCGGCTGGGACGGGCTGCTTGAGCGCGGTGAGCGTCCAACGGTTCGTCCCGTAGTCTCCGTGCCGGTTTCTCCTGTCCGGGGCGCCGCGCTCTTCGAGGTTCCTCAGGTGGTAGATGACGGACGCCGGGCTGTTCATCCCGATCTCCCGCGCTGGCTGCCGCACGGACAGTGCCTCGCCGCGGTCCTGGATGGAGTGGCGGATCGCGCGGAGGATCTCCTCTTCGCGCGCCGTCGGGTGTTGCGGCCGCCGGTTTTGCAAAGCTGGCGGTGCCACGAGGTGGAGCGCTTCCGTCCGTCCTGGCCGCCAGGCAGTCACCGGCTTCCTTACGCACAACGGCACACGGATTCAAGGCTTCGCGTGGGCAGGAAGTCGCAGCTCGCAGGCATCGAATACGTCGGCGCGGCAGGCCAGAGTGCTGCCCGTCCAGCAGGGGTTGCGCGGCTAACCGCCACCCCCGTCAACCTGCCTGCGCAACCCCGCCGCCCTCGACGCTGTCCCTGCCCGCGGCTCAGCCCGCAAGGGGCGACACACCAGCGCCCTGGACGCGCTGGTCGTCGAGTTCCAGCCCCTCCGCCGACGCCGTCCCCGGCCGGCTGTCCTGGACCGCCAGGCAGGACGGCACGCCCGAGGAGCGGCTCGACGTGCTGCACGCCTGGCTGGTGGAGGACCTGCCCGGCGGCCGGGTCCGCATCCTGACCCAGGAGACCCAGCTCGGGCAGCCCGCGGCCGCCCTCGCGGGCGAGCGGCCGAACCCGATGCTCAACGGCCACCAGGCGTGGCTGGACGGCCTGGTCGCTGCGGCGTCGAAGTAGGTTGAGGCCATGACAGACGAACTGACCGTGAGCGTCCTCGGCACCGGCATCATGGGCGCCGCGATGGCCCGCAACCTCGCCCGGGCGGGTCACACCGTCCGCGCCTGGAACCGCACCCGAGCCAAGGCCGAGCCGCTCACCGCCGACGGCGTCCAGGTCGTCGACAGCCCCGCCGAGGCGGTCGAGGGTGCGGATGTCGTCCTCACCATGCTCTACGACGGTCCCGCCGCCCTGGAGGTCATGCGCGAGGCCGTGCCCGGCCTGCGCGCCGGAGCGGCCTGGGTGCAGTCGACGACCGCCGGGACCGGAGCCATCGGCGACCTGGCATCCTTTGCGCTCGCACATGACCTCGTCTTCTTCGACGCGCCCGTCCTGGGCACCCGGCAACCCGCCGAGGCAGGTCAGCTCACCGTGCTGGCGGCGGGCCCGAGCGAGCACCGCGACGCGGTGGCGCCGGTGTTCGACGCGGTGGGCGCGCGGACGGTGTGGACGGGCGAGGACGGCGGCGAGGGGAGCGCGACGCGCCTGAAGCTGGTGGCCAACAGCTGGGTCATCGCGGCCACCGCCGCGGCCGGCGAGGTCCTCGCCCTGTCGCAGTCCCTGGATGTCGACCCGAACGCGTTCTTCGAGCTGATCGCGGGTGGCCCGCTCGACATGGGGTACCTGAAGGCGAAGACCGGTCTGATCCTCGACGACCGGCTCTCGCCCGCACAGTTCGCGGTCGCGACGGCGGCGAAGGACGCGCGGCTGATCGTCGAGGCCGGCCGTGAGCACGGCGTCCGCCTGGACGTGGCGGCGGCGAGTGCCGAGCGTCTGGAGCGGGCCGCCGCCCAGGGCCACGGCGACGAGGACATGGCCGCCGCCTACTTCGCCAGCTTCGACAAGAACGCCTGAACCTCGAGACACCCGAACCTCGAGACACCCGAGCCGCGAGACACCCGAACCGCGAGGAGATCCCGTGTCCAAGCCCCCGCTGCCGCCCGAGGCCGTCGAACTGCTGGGCCGCGCCAACCCCTGTGTGATGGCGACCCTGCGTTCCGACGGAGCCCCCGTCTCCACCCCCACCTGGTACGTCTGGGAGGACGGGCGCGTCCTGATCAGCCTGGACGAGAGCCGGGTCCGCCTCCAGCACCTGCGCCGCGACCCGCGCCTGACCCTCACCGTCCTCGACTCCGACGACTGGTACACGCACGTCACCCTGATCGGGCGGGTGGCCGAGCTGCACGAGGACGAAGGCCTGGCGGACATCGACCGCATCTCCACCCACTACACGGGCAAGCCCTACCCCGACCGGGTCCGCTCCCGTGTCAGCGCCTGGATCGAGATCGACCGCTGGCACGGCTGGGGCGCCCTGAAGGACAGCGACCAGGCGTCCACCTGAGCGTCCCGCCGCCGGACCCGGCGTTCAGCGCCACTCGACGCCGAAGGCCCGCCCCGGGTTCTCCGCCAGGATCCGCGCCACCAGCTCCTCACCCACGGCGAGCGCCAGCCGTGGCCGGACCCGGCGCAACAGATACGGCATCCCGGGACCGCCGTCGACCGAGCGGGCCGCGGCCGTCGTGGTGTCGCCGCCGAGCAGCAGCCGGTCGCCGAAACCGGCATCGGCCAGGGCCCGTACGGCGTCCGGCATCCGCCAGTCGGTGGCGTGGTGGGCGCGTGACGGGCCGTCGAAGGCGAGCCAGCAGCCCGCCTCGGCGGCCTGCCGGTGCACCACCCCGTCGGGCGCCCGGTTGAGGTGCCCGAGGATCACCCGGTGCGGGGGCACGCCCAACTCCCCGCACAGCAGGTCGACCACGTCGAGGGCGCCGGTACCCAGCTCCAGATGGACGGCGATCGGCGCGTCCGTCGCGTGATGCGCCTCGGCCGCGGCGGCCATGGTCCAGCGGGTGTGCGCGTCGAGGGCGTGGAACCCGCCCGCGACCTTGACCAGCCCGGCGCGGACCCCCGACGTCCCGATGCCCTCGGTCAGTTCGGTCACGAACAGCTCGGCGAGCCGGTGCCGCAGCCCGTCGAGCGTCGCCTCGTCGTAGTGGACGTCCTGGTGCAGCCCCGTCGCGGTCACGACCTGTACCCCCGCCTCCCGGGACAGCGGGGGCAGATCCGCCGCGCGCCGCCCGAGACCGTACGGCGTCCACTGCACGACGGCGTCACCGCCCTGCGCGCGGAACGCCGCGAGCTCGGCACGCGCCGCGGAGCGGCTGTTCAGCTCCTGACCGGGCAGCCGGGGACTGCCGAAGAACAGGTGGTCGTGCGCGTCGCACACGCCGAGCCGCTCCGCCGGCAGGTCCCCGAGCACGGTCCGCACGGCGTTCACCACTGCCGGCCCGCGGGCAGGGCGGTCCGCCCCGGCGCCGACAGGTGCAGCACCTGGAACAGGTCGCCGTCGGCCTTGGGCGTGTCGTGCGCCCAGAGCGAGAAGTGAACCCTCTCCCAGCGGCTCGTGTCGACCGCCGCCGCCGCGAGCACCGCGCCCTCCTCCCGCGCCAGCCGCCCCACCTCGTCCGCCGCGTCCCGCGCCGTCTCGGACAGCGCCACCCCGTCCGGGACCGGCTCGCGCCGTCGTACGGCGAACAGGGCGGGGGAACCGGCGGCGACGCCCTCCTCGTGGGCCAGACCGGTCCACTGACGGACCGTCGGACGCCCGAAGTCGTCACTCAGGCCCTGGAAGCCGCCTCCCCAGAGGAAGGCGTTCATGCCCTCCACGGTGTTCCAGAGATAGAAGGGCGCGTACTGGTTGACCGGCGAACCGTGTACCCCGCGTTCGCGCAGCAGGTACGCCTTGAGGCCCAGGCCCTCCCAGTCGTCGAGCAGATGCCCGACACGGGACACGCGCGCGTGGATGACGCCCATGTCGTAGTCGGCGGGCAGCGTGAGCTCGTACTGCATGGCGTGCATCGGGTCTCCTAGTCGGCCGGACGGGGCGCGAGCAGCGACAGCAGCCCGCGGACAGCCGCGTCGAAGGCGGTCGGTGAACCGGACGCGCGGGCCAGCACGTAACCGCCCTGGACGGTCGCGACGACGGTGGCGGCGATCGCCTCGCCGTCCAGCCCGGCCCCGAACTGCCCCTGTTCCTTCCCCTCTTCGACGAGGTGCGCGATCCGTTCACGGATCCGGTCGATCGTCTCGTCGACGGGCTCGCGCAGCTCGTCGCTCGCGATCACCTCCGGATCCATCGTCAGCCGCCCGATGGGGCAGCCGCGCAGCACGTCCCGCTCGCGTGTCAGGTACGCCTCGATGCGCTCGTACGGCGTGCCCGGCCCGTCGAGTACTCCCTCGGCGGTAGCCCGCATCTCGTCGGCGGTCCGCCGGATCGCCGCCAGGGCGAGGTCGGGCTTGCCCTTGAAGTGGTGGTACATGCTGCCCTGCCCGGCGCCGGCGCGCTCCAGGATCGCCTTGGGGCTGGTCCCCACGTAACCGCGCTCCCAGAGCAGCTCCCGGGTGGACTCGATCAGCCGCTCCGAAGTGCTCATGACCCGACTGTACATACTGGTAGTTACAGAAGTCGAGCCCCACGGAACAGCCCTCAGGGAGCAGCCGCAACACGCGCGCCTACTCCCGGCGAGGTACGCGCACTGCCGCTGGCCGTACGACGACCCGGACCCCCTCCCGGCGGGACTCTCGAGGCATCACGCAGACCCACTGAGGAGATGACCCGAGATGAACACCCTGGCGAACTGGGACGGTGGCGGACCCGGCCCGTGGATCCTGTTCTTCCCGCTGATCTGGGCGGCCGTCGTCGTGGGCGTCGTCACGCTCCTGCGCCGCACGGTGTGGCGGGGCCGCCGCGGTCCGTGGAGTGCGGCCGCCGCCCCTCGGCCCGCCGGCGACTCGCCCCTCGCCGTCCTCGGCCGTCGCTTCGCCTCCGGTGAGATCGACGAGGACGAGTACTGGCGTCGGCTGTCCGTCCTGGACGAGCAGTTCGGCCGCACGGGCAAGGGCGGTGCGGCATGAGCACCGCGACGGCCACCACGGCCACGCGCAACGCCGCGCGGGTCGTCGACGCCGTGAAGGTCTACGGCGTCGGCGACACCGCCGTGCGGGCCCTGGACGGGGTGAACGTGGCCTTTCCGGCCGGTCGGTTCACCGCGATCATGGGCCCGTCGGGCTCGGGCAAGTCCACCCTGATGCACTGCGCCGCCGGGCTGGACACCCTCACCTCGGGCACCGCGTACATCGGCGACACCGAACTGCGCACGCTCGACGACCGTCGCCTCACCCTTCTGCGCCGCGACCGGGTCGGGTTCGTCTTCCAGGCGTACAACCTGGTGCCGACCCTGACCGTCGAGGAGAACATCCGGCTGCCGCGGGACCTGGCGGGCCGGCGGGGCGAGTCGGAGTGGATCGACGCCCTCGTGGACGTCGTCGGGCTGCGCGACCGGCTCCACCACCGGCCCGCCGAACTCTCCGGCGGCCAGCAGCAACGCGTCGCCGTGGCACGGGCGTTCGCCGGGAGACCGGACGTCGTCTTCGCCGACGAGCCCACCGGCAACCTCGACTCCCGCGCCGGGGGAGAGGTGCTCGGGCTCCTCGCCCGCACCGTACGCCGGACCGGTCGCACGGTCGTCATGGTCACCCACGACCCGGTCGCGGCGGCCCACGCCGACGAGGTCGTCTTCCTCGCCGACGGACGGCTCGTGGACCGGATGGAGTCCCCGACCGCCGACCGCGTCCTGGACCGCATGAAAGCCTTCGAGGTGCCGTCATGAACGCGTCCCTGCGCCTCAGCCTCTCGTCCCTGCGCGCCCACCGGCGCCGCTTCGCCGGAACCTTCCTCGCCGTCTTCCTCGGCGTGGCCTTCCTGGCCGGAACGCTGGTCATGGGGGACACCCTGCGCGCCGGCTTCGACTCGATGTTCGGCAACGCGACCGCGGGCACCGACGCCGTCGTGCGCGGCGCCGACACCATCACCACCCCCGGCGAGAGCCAGGGCGTGCGACAGCCCGTCCCCACGGACCTGGCCGGCACCGTCGAGGCCGTCCCCGGCGTCGCGGCCGTCGCCCCCGACATCCAGGGCGCGGGACAACTCGTCGGCAGTGACGGCAAACCGATCGGCGGCCAGGGCCCGCCCACCCTCGCCGGCAACTGGATCCCGGACACGCAGCTCAACCCCTACCGGCTCGCGGAGGGCCGCGCACCGGCCCGGTCCGGCGAGGTCGTCGTCAACCGGGGCACCGCCGACAAGGGCGGCCTGAGGGTCGGCGACACCACCACGCTGCGCACCCCAGACCCCGTGCGCGTGACGATCGTCGGACTCGCGACCTTCGGCGGCGAGGACGGCATGGCCCAGGTGACCTTCACCGGTATGACCCGCGCCGACGCCGAGAAGTACCTCACCGCCAGGCCCGGCCGGGCGACGAGCATCGTCGTGCGCGCCGACCCGGGAGTGAGCCAGGCGGAACTCGTCGACCGGCTGACTCCCGTACTGCCCGAGGGCGTCGAGGCCATCACCGGTCAGGAGTCCGCGCAGGAGAACACCGACATGATCGCCAGCCAGTTCCTGACGATCTTCACCACGTTCCTGCTGGTGTTCTCCGGTGTGGCCCTGCTGGTCGCGACCTTCTCCATCCACAACACGTTCGCGATCGTCGTGGCCCAACGCGCGCGGGAGAACGCCCTGTTGCGCGCCCTCGGCGCCTCCCGCCGCCAGGTCACCGAGGCCACGCTCGTCGAGGCCGCCGCGGTCGCCGTGACCGCTTCGGCCGCCGGACTCGCCGGCGGCATCGGTATCGCCGCCGGTCTCCAGGCCCTGTTCCCGGCCATCGGATTCCCCTTCCCCGAGGGCGACCTGGTGATCGGCGCCCTGTCGCTGACCGTCCCCCTCGTGGTCGGCGTCCTGGTCTGCCTGGGGTCCGCGTTGCTGCCCGCCGTGCGCGCCGGCCGCACCGCCCCACTGGCCGCGCTGCGCGAGACGGCCGTGGACTCCTCGGGCGCCTCCCGTCCGCGCGCCGTCACCGGCGCGGGCCTGCTCGCCCTCGCCGTCGCGGCGACCCTCACCGGCGTCCTGGTCACGCCGTCCGTGTGGCTGGCGGGAGGCGGGGCCGTCCTGGCCCTGATCGCCTTCGTCGTGCTCGGTCCGGTCGCAGCCGGCACGGCCGTACGCGTCCTCGGCAGCCCTCTGGACCGGCTGCGGGGCGTCACCGGGGGCCTCGCCCGCCGCAACGCCCTGCGCAGCCCGAAGCGGACGGCGGCCACCGCCGGCGCCCTGATGATCGGCGTCGCCGTGGTCTCCCTCTTCACCGTGTTCGGGGCCTCCCTCAAGGCGACCATGGACCAGACCGTCTCCCGTTCCTTCGCGGGCGACCTAGCCGTCAGCACCCCTTCGTTCGGCGCGGGCGGCAGCGGACTCAGCCCCCGGCTCGCACCGGCCCTCGGCAAGCTGCCCGAGGTGGACACGGCCGTCGGACTCGGCCGCGGAGTCGCGGAAGTCGACGGGAAGGGGCGGGCGTTGACCGTCACCGACCCGGTGGCACTGCGCCGCACCTTCGACCTCGGCACCGTCCGGGGCGACCTGGGGGCCCTCGGGACCGACGGCATCGCGATCACCCGGCAGGAGGCCGACCGCAGGCATCTGACCACCGGTGACACCACCCGGCTCGCCTTCGCCGACGGCGACGAGAGGACGTTCACCGTGCGTGCCGTCTACGGCCGCTCCGAACTCGCCGGCGACTACGTCATCACCCGCGCGGCCTGGGCCCCGCACCGCACCCAGGACGCCGACACGCTGCTCGCGGTCTCCTTCGCGGACGGCGTGAGCGCGGCCGAGGGCAAGGCCGCCGTGGAGAAGGTCGCGGCCCTCTACGGCAACCCCGAGGTGCAGACCCGCGACGAGTACGCGCAGTCCTCGGCCGGCGGCATCGACATGATGCTCACCCTGGTCTACGCCCTGCTCGCCCTCGCGGTCCTCATCGCCCTGCTGGGTATCGCCAACACGCTGACCCTGGCGATCCACGAACGCACCCGCGAGCTCGGCCTGCTCCGCGCCGTCGGTCAGACCCGGAACCAGCTGCGGGCCATGGTCCGCTGGGAGTCGGTCCTGGTCGCCGCGTTCGGCACGGTGGGCGGCCTGGCCCTCGGCGCCTTCCTCGGCTGGGTGCTCGTCCGGGCCTCCGACGGGTCGAGCGACAGCGCCTTCGCCTTCGCGCTGCCGCCCGCGCGACTCGCCGTGGTGGCCCTGGTGGGCATCGCCGCCGGAGTCCTCGCCGGGCTGCGTCCGGCCCGGCGCGCGGCACACCTGGACGTGCTGCGGGCCATCGCCACCCAGTGACGTACACCCGGACGGCGTACGCCTCAGGGACCGGTCACCGTGGCCCGGGGCGACGGACGCCCCCAAGGTGACGTCACCGCCCGGTCAGCCGACGACGGCCGACCGGGCGGGGGCATGTGCGGGCCGCAGGTCGTCGACGGAGACGACCTCCGTGAACCGCGGCGGGACCTGCTCCCTGGGCGTACGACGCGGCGGCCGCGCCGACAGCTCCCGCGTGGCGACGGGGGCCGGCAGCGTGAACCACACGACCTTGCCGGACTCGCCGTCCGGCCGGGCACCCCAGCTCTCGCTCACCGCCGCCACCATGGCCAGGCCGCGCCCGCAGGTGGCGAGCTTCTCGTCGTCGACGACCCCCACGACCGGCAGGCGCGGGTCGTGGTCACGCACGGAGACGGTGAGCCGGTCGAGCAGCAGCTCCATCTCCACGACGCACATCTTGTCGGGCTGCGCGTGCAGGTGGACGTTGGTCAACAGCTCCGTCACACCGAGCGCGGCGCGGTCTATGAGTGGATCCATATGCCAGTAGCGCAACTGCGCCGATACGATTCTGCGGACCTGGCCGATCCGCGACGGCAGGGCCTGAAGCTCGACCGTGCAGTGCCTGTTCGGGTTGGTGATCACGGCTGCGACTCCCCGACTTAGGTCCGGAAGAACACGGGATTCGGATCGAGCAGGGCGTCTGCGCAAGGCGGCCGCCTGCTGTCGTGGCCGGCGGGCTGGTTCGCAGCGTTATCGCCGGTAAACCCAGAGTGACGTGAGACCAGAGTGACGCAGTGGCCGCAGGGCCGCAACTCGCGTCGGCCAGGCCACCCGTTCGGCCTCGGGCGCGGTACGTCGGGGCCGGCTCAGCCGCCGCGCCCCGCCGCCCTGCGCACGGCCTCGATGAAGCGGCGCGCCGCGGGCGGCCCCGGTTCGCCGGGCGCCGGGTCGTGGTCGCCGAGCGTCAGCAGATACCGCTTGCCGTTGAGGTCGGCCAGTGCCCGGTCCTCCGGCGCGAACCAGGGCCTGGAGGCGCGGACCGCCTGCACGGGCGCGCTGTCGATCTCGCTGCCGTAGCTGGTCAGCAACTCCAGCCTGCCGTCGCTGATCCGGACCTGGCCGGCTCGGGTGAGCGAACGCAGCCGCTTGCCGATGCGCACGCCCGTAGCCGTGAACTCCGGCTCCGCCATGCCTCCCCGCCCCCTTGTGTGCCTGGGCGAGCCGAACCGTGCACCCGCGTGGGTCGTGATCCAGCCCGCGTCGTGATCGAACCCGTCCTCGGTCCAGTGTGCGCCCCCGTCCGGGTCCCGCGTCCGGACCGGCGTCATCACCCCGCCCGGACCTTCGCCCGACCCGGTGCAGTCTGCCCGCGCACGGCGTCGAGCACCAGTGCGCACGACGCCTCGGCGCTACCCGTCCGGAGCATTCGCGGGAATGCGCCCCCGCGCCCCCAAAGCCGCCCCCCAGGGCCGCCTTTGAGGCTCTCAAAGGTGTGTTTATGCAGGTGAGAAGCGTGTGGCTGGTGCTTATGATCGGTGTGTCGGCCGCGCGGACCACCGTCGGCGCGAAGCCTGAAGGAGCCCCGCCGTGACCACCCCCCAGCACAGCAGGACCGGCGCCACCCTCGACGTCGACCGCAGCGACACCGCCTACCGCGACTGGCTGAAAGAAGCCGTCCGCAAGGTCCAGGCCGACGCCAACCGCTCGGCCGACACCCATCTGCTGCGCTTCCCGCTCCCCGAGAAGTGGGGCATCGACCTGTATCTCAAGGACGAGTCGACCCACCCCACCGGCAGCCTCAAGCACCGACTCGCCCGCTCGCTCTTCCTCTACGGCCTGTGCAACGGCTGGATCCGGCCGGGCCGCCCGGTGATCGAGGCGTCCAGCGGTTCGACGGCCGTCTCCGAGGCGTACTTCGCCAAGCTGATCGGCGTGCCCTTCATCGCGGTCATGCCGCGCACGACGAGCGCCGAGAAGATCCGCCTGATCGAGTTCCACGGCGGCCAGTGCCACTTCGTCGACGACTCCCGCACGATGTACGAGGAGTCCGCCCGCCTCGCGGCGGACAGCGGCGGTCACTACATGGACCAGTTCACCTACGCCGAACGGGCCACGGACTGGCGCGGGAACAACAACATCGCCGAATCCATCTTCCGCCAACTGGAGTGGGAGCGGTTCCCGGAGCCCGCCTGGATCGTGGCCACGGCCGGCACCGGCGGCACCTCCGCGACCCTCGCCCGGTACGTCCACTACACGCGGCGCAACACCCGCATCTGCGTCGCCGACCCGGAGAACTCGTGCTTCTTCGAGGGCTGGACCACCGGCGATCCGGACGTCACCTGCGACTGCGGCTCACGCATCGAGGGCATCGGCCGGCCGCGCATGGAACCCAGCTTCGTGCCCGGCGCCGTCGACCGGATGATGAAGGTCCCGGACGCGGCCAGCGTCGCCGCCGTACGCGCCCTGGAACGGGCCATCGGCCGCAAGGCGGGCGGCTCGACCGGCACCGGACTGTGGAGCGCGCTGAAGATCGTCGCCGAGATGGTGGCCGACGGACACCGCGGCAGCGTCGTCACCCTGCTGTGCGACCCGGGCGACCGCTACCTCGACAAGTACTACTCCGACACCTGGCTCGCCGAGCAGGGCCTGGACATCGCCCCGTACACCGCCGCGATCGAATCGCTGCTGGCCACGGGCGTGTGGCCGGCCTGACCTCCGGCACGCGCCGCCCGAGCGGACGGTCCGGAGCCCTTACGGGGTGAGCCGGCGGTCCAGTTTCGTCACCGCGTCCCGGAACGACCGCCCCAGACCGGCCCGCGCCAGCCGCAGGAACGTCCGGAACGCCGCGTTGCCGTCGGCGGCGAACGTCCACTGCACCCGCGTCCCCGCCCCGGCCGGCGCCAGCCGCCACTCCTCGACCAGCGCCCGGACGCCCGGCGCGTTGGTCACGTCCACGCGGTAGGCGTACAGCTCCGGCTCCTTCGCCACGAGCACCGTCTCGCGGAAACGCGTGCCGCCCCTGAGCCGTACGTCGCGCCCCGCACCGTCGTCCAGGGGCTGGACGGACCTCACGGCCGGGAACCACTCCGCCCAGCCGGACACGTCCTCGGCGAGAGCGCGGAAGACCAGCTCAGGGGGAGCGGACACCTCCCGAGCGAAAACCAGCCGTACCGGAGCGGTCTCGACGAACGCGAGTCCTTCGGGGCGCAATCGGTGAGCCATGCGCGCAACCTCCTCAGGGCGAGGAAACGGGTGCGTCACCCTAGCCGCAGGCCCTTCAGATGTCTGTACCCTCACCGGGCTCGCCCGCGACCACCAGCCGCCGCAGGTGCTCGGAGACCTCCGCGCGCGCCGCCTCCGGCAGCCCCGCGTCCGTCACCAGCGTGTCGACCTGCTCCAGCGCCGCGAACGAACTCAGGCCCACCACACCCCACTTGGTGTGGTCCGCGACCACCACCACCCGGCGCGCCGACTGCACCAGGCGCCGGTTGGTCTCGGCCTCCGCGAGGTTCGGCGTCGACAGACCGGCCTCGGCCGATATCCCGTGCACACCGAGGAACAGCACGTCGAAGTGGAGCGCCGCGATGGCCTGGTCGGCGACCGGACCCACCAGCGAGTCGGACGGCGTGCGCACCCCGCCGGTCAGCACGACCGTGGCCGCGCCCTGGCGGGGGCCCGAGGTGCGCTGCGCCACGTGGAAGACGTCGGCCACGCGCACCGAGTTGGTCACCACGGTCAGATCCGGCACGTCCACCAGATGATGCGCCAGCGCGTACGTCGTCGTACCGCCCGACAGCGCGATCGCGCTGCCCGGGGCGACGAGTTCCGCCGCCGCCTTCGCGATGTCCTCCTTGGCGGTCAGCTCCAGGCCCGACTTCGCCTCGAAGCCCGGCTCGTGGGTGCTCGCCTCCACGACCGGCACCGCACCGCCGTGCACCTTCTCCAGGACACCCTGCCGCGCCAGCGCGTCGAGGTCGCGGCGCACCGTCATGTCCGACACGCCGAGCTTGCGGGTCAGCTCGTTGACCCGTACGCCGCCCCGGCGGCGTACCTCGTCCAGGATCAGGGCGCGGCGCTGCTCCGCGAGGAGGTTCTGATTCTCACTCACGTACGCTCCGGTCCTTTCCCTCAGCCCGTCCGACAGGCCCGCTCACCTGCTCCGACGAGGCCATTCTCGCCGATTCCGGTGCGGGGGCGTCCCATCCTCGCACGGCTTGCTCACAGCTGGTCCACCACCCCGACGCGTGCATGCCACTCACGTGTGGCGTGGGCGTTCCCCGCCCGCTCCGGGGAGGTTCCGTGACGGGAGGTGTATCAGCCCTTCGAAGTGGCGATCCTTATGTCCGCGCGGACACATGTCGAAGGCGTGTCACGGGGGAAGTGCGAACAGTGGAACGTGCCTCAGCGGACAGAACGGCCCTGGAACTCCTGGTCCACGGCGTGGGTGGCGCCACGCCCGAGAAGATGCTCAACGATCCGCGCACGGTGCGGATCACCGGCGACGACACCGCGGCCGTGTTCCGGCGCGCCGACGACGTCACCGCGGACACCGGCCCCGCCGACGACCGCGGCCGCGACGCCCCGGTTCCCGAGGCCTATGTGTGGTCCAACCTCACCTCCGGCAACGGCACCCGCGCCCTGTGGCTCCTGCTGCTGCCGTTCATGGTCGTCAACCTCGCCCACTGGATGCGCCCCGCCGCACGGGAGGGCGTTCGCGCGGTGCGGCTGTACGGGCTGCTCGTGCGGCTCGCGGCACTGAGCCTGACGGTGCTGCTCGTCGCCGCGGCCTGCGAGGTCGCCCTCGACCTGACCGCCTGGCAGTGCGCGGGCACGACCGCGTGCGCCGAGCGTCACTCCTGGCTGGGCTTCCTCTCCCCGGCGGTCTCCGACGGCGGCTGGTGGAGCCTGCCGGGCCGCCGGCTCGCCCTCGCCGCCCTGGTCCCGACCGCCCTCGTCGGTCTCCTGTGGTACCTGTCCCACCGCACCTGGCGGGCGTACGAGTCCCAGGAGCCCCTCGACCGCGCCTTCGAACCCGAGAACGGCCCCGGTCACACCGCACTCGGCCGGCCCGGCTTCTGGTACGGGCGCCGGCTGGTGGCGCGCCTGCGCGCGGCCCACACCGCGGCGGGACTGCTGACGGTGGCCGCGGCCGTCGGCACGGCGGCCGTGCGCCAGGACCGCCGACCCGGCGGCCCCGCCCTCCTCGACTGGCTCGGCCGGTTGCTGGAGGCGTCCCTGGTGGCGGGCGCGCTCGCCACGGTGTGGGTGGTGTGCCGCCGGGGCCGCAGCGAGCACCGCCTCGACCGCCGCGTCGACGCGCACCTCGTCCACCGGCTGCCCCTGGCCGCCCTCGTCCTGCTCGCCCTCACCCTGGTGTACGCCGGGTGGCAGCGCCCCGGCTGGCACTCCGAGGGCCGGCTCCCCGGCGACGCGACCTTCGGCGCTCTCGCCCTCGCCCAGGGCGCCCTGGTGATCACCCTCGCGGTCGTCGCCCGCGTCCTGCACCACTGCCCACGCGAGCGCTCCGCGCCGGCGGACCCGAGCGGCGCCACTGCCGTCGAGCGGGTTCAACTCGTCCAGCAGGAGCGCTGCGCCCTGCGCGGGCTCGGGGGGCCCGCGGTCGCGATGCTGGCCTGCGCGCTCGGCGGAGTGATGTCCGGCGGGGTGTCGCAACGAGTCTCGGACTGGCTGGACGGCACGGGGACCTTCCTCGACGGACCGCCCGTGCTCCTGACCTGGCAGGCGTCCGTCATCCCCGTGCTGCTCGTCGTCCTGCTGGCGCTGTGCGCACTGCTCGGACGGCAGACCTGGCTGCTCACCCGGGCCGAGCAGGACGCGGTGGGCCGCGCGTACGGGGTCGGACCCGGCGACCCGGCCCGCACCCGTCGCATCGCCCGAGCCCGCGCGATGGCCACGCTCACCGACCGTGGCCCGCTCCTCGTCGCCGTCGTCTCCACCGCGACGCTGCTCCTGGGCGCGGGCGCGCTCGTCGGCGCCTTCGGCACCGGGAAGACCCCGGTCCGTGCCACGGACGGTGCCCAGGCCTTCGTCCACGGCGCCGCCCAGACCGCTCAGGCCATGGGCTCCTGGCTCATAGGGCTCGGCTTCGTCCTCTTCGTCACCTGGGGCCGCCGCGCCTACAAGGACGCCTCCGCGCGGCGCACGATCGGCATCCTCTGGGACGTCGGCACCTTCTGGCCGCGGGCCGCGCACCCCTTCGCCCCGCCCTGCTACGCGGAACGCGCGGTCCCCGACCTGACCTGGCGGATGGCCGGTTGGACGCGCGCCACGGGCGGACGTCTGGTGATCTCCGGTCACTCCCAGGGCAGCGTCCTCGCGGCCGCCGCGGCCTGGCAGCTGAAACCCTCCGACCGCAAGCGGGTCGCCCTGCTCACCTACGGCTCCCCGATCGAGCGCCTCTACGGCCGCTGGTTCCCGGCCCACTTCGGCCCGGCCGCGCTCGCCGCCCTGCACGAGGACATCGCCTGCTGGCGCAACCTGTACCGGCTCACCGACCCCATCGGCGGCCCGGTCCGGCTGTCCGGGGACGACTGCGGCCCCCAGGTGGACCGCGAGCCCCTCGCGGACCCGCTGGCGTACGGCCGCACCGAGGAACACCCGCTGCCCGCGCCCGTCCTTGGCCACTCCGAATACCAGGCCGACCCGGCGTTCGCAGAGGAACGCGAGATGCTGCTGGGACGGCTGCGACCGGAGCTGCCCCAGCAGCGCACCTGAGCGGATCAGGGCAGCTCGGGCAGGTCCTCCGCGTACAGCAAGGTCAGGTCGTCGGTGCTCGGCTCGGCCACCTGGGCGACCCGGCTGGCATGCCGCTCCACCATCGCCTCGAACGTCTGGCGCGCGGTACGCCCGTTGCCGAAGGCGGGTCCCTTGGGGAGCTCCGTGAAGTACTTCAGCAGGGCGTCCGCGGTGCCCGGAGCGGGCCGGTACTCGTGCTCCTCGGCCTGCTGTTCCACGATCCGCAGCAGCTCTTCGGGGCCGTAGTCGCCGAAGGTGATGGTCCGTGAGAAGCGGGACGCCACCCCGGGGTTGACCGAGAGGAAGCGCTCCATCTCCGCCGTGTAGCCCGCCACGATCACCACTACGGAGTCCCGGTGGTCCTCCATCAGCTTCACCAGGGTGTCGATGGCCTCCTTGCCGAAGTCGCGGCCCGCGTCCTCCGGCGACAGCGCGTACGCCTCGTCGATGAACAGCACGCCGCCGTGGGCCCGTTGGAAGGCCTCCTGGGTGCGGATCGCCGTCGAGCCGATGTGCTCGCCGACCAGGTCGACGCGGGACACCTCGACGAGATGGCCCTTCTCCAGCACGTCCAGGGCGGCGAGGATCTCGCCGTAGAGACGGGCGACGGTGGTCTTACCGGTGCCGGGGGAGCCGGTGAAGACCAGATGGCGCTTGACGGACGCCGCCTTGAGCCCGGCCTGCTGACGGCGCCGCCCCACCTCGATCATGTCGATGAGGGCCCGCACCTCGCGTTTGACGCTCTCCAGGCCCACCAGCGTGTCCAACTCGCCGAGCACGTCCTTCGAGGTCCGTACCGACGTCTCCATCTCACCGGCCGCCCGCTGCGGCTCCGGTGCGGTGACCCGCTGCTCGGGGACCGTACCCAGCAGACCCGGCGACTGGGCGGTGGTCTGCACCACCGTCGCCGGCGCCGCCGCGGCCCCGGGTGTCCGCGCGCCCGCGCTCTCGTCGCTGGTGCAGTCCTCGACCAGGGGACCGGAGCCCGAGCCCGCGTCGCCCCCGGCGTCGGCGAACTCGTAACCGCCGCGCGCGCAGCGCTCCGTACGGCATTTGCGCAGCGTCGTGCGGCTGCCGTCTATCACGTGGAAGCCGTAGCCGCCGCTGTTCGTCACCCGGCAGTTGAGGAAGGTGCCGCGGCCACCGGCCGACACATAGAACCCGGCCTCGGCGGGGGAGTCGACGGTGCAGCGCTCGACGGTGGGGTCGGCGCCCTTGGTGACGATCACGCCGGTCTGGGTGCTGTCCACGGTGCAGTTGTTGAGGGTGCCACCGCTGCCGTGGTCGCGGAACCACGCGCCGGTCGCCGCGTCCCGGATCCGGCAGTCGTCGAGCTGGGCGGTCGCCCCGTCGCTCACCGACACGGCCGTGTTGCGCACCTGGGACAGGTCGCTGTCCACGACGTCCGCGCGGGAGCCCCGGTCGAGGACGAACAGGGCGTCGGGCACGTCGTGCACCCGGCAGGAGTCGAGGACCGCGGTGGCGCCGTCGCTGACCCAGACGGCCGGGTAGTCGCCGGTGCTGTCGAAGATCTCGCACTGGTTGGCGTCCACGCGCGTGCCCGGGTCCCACACCGACAGCCCGTTGCGGCCGAACTGACGCACCGTCGTGCGGGTCAGGGTCAGTACGGAACGGGAGCGCAGGTCGACCGCGTTCTCCGGGATGTCGTGGATACGGCAGTCGGCCAGGGTGAGCACGGCGTCCGTGTCGAGCGTGACGCCGTCGGAGGTGGTGCGGTGCACATCGCAGTCGGTGAGGTGCGCGGTGGCCCGGGCGGTGATCTGGACGCCGCTGCCCCTGACCTCGTAGATCTCGCAGCCCACCGCCTCCAGGGAGGAGTTGTCACCGGTCGCGCTCAGACCCGCGCCCGACGTGTGGTGCACCCGGCAGCGCTCCAGCCGGGGGTGGGCCCCGCCGCGCACCGAGACGCCGGCCTGCCCCGCCGCGACGACCTCGCACTCCTCGAAGACGCCACCGCCGCCGTCGACCACGGCGATGCCGATGCCCGCCGGGTTGTCGACGGTGCACCGCCGCACCGTCGGGCGGGCACTGCCCCGCACCTCGATGCCCGCCGCCGACCGCGTGACGATCCGTACGTCCAGCAGCTCCGGTGTGCCGTCCTCGACGAGCACCGCGGGCGCGGCCGCGTCCTGGCCCTCCACGTGCAGGTCCTGTACCACCGCCGAGGCGCGCACGGTCAACGGCACCCCGTCCAGGGGCGCGAGGCGCACGGAACCGGGGGAGCCCTCGGGTCCGCGCAGCGTCACCGACCGCTCAACGACCAGGTTCTCCCGATAGGTTCCGGGAGCGATGGTGAGCACGTCACCCTCGGCCGCGGCCTCCAGGGCGGCGGCGAGCGATGCGTACTCACCCGTGCGGCGCCGCCACCTCGATGTGCCGGTGTGCGTCACCTGGACCGTGCCCTGTGCCATGGCGTTGATGTGCCCCCACCTCGTGGTACGCGGGTTGATGCCGAATGGTTCGGCCGGACCACCGTAGCGTGCGCGCGGGTGGTGGGTTGACCAGAGACGGAAGGCCGTCAGCTGCCGGTGCCGGTGCGGCCCCAGTCCGGGCCCGCGCGGTCCCAGGCCTGGTCCCAACGGGCGTACCGGCGACGGACCAGGCGCCAGACGATCAGCCGCCGAACGCCCTCGACGGTGCCCGCGGTGAGCAGGGCCGCGCCGAAGCCGGCGAGCACGGCGTGCGTCGTCGCCGTGGCGGAGTCCAGCGGGCGGGCCACCAGCGCGCCGTGTTCGTCCGTCCATATCCCGAAGTGGTCGCCGCCGTGCGGGGCCTTGAGGCCCGCGAGGACCGTCCCGTGCCGTGCCGTGCCGTCAGGCGCCGTCCAGTCCGCGACGACCCGGGTGCGGGCCTCCCGGCCGGTGGCCGTCTCCGGGTCGACCTCCAGCGGCGAACCGTCCACCTTCCGCACCACGGTGGCCGTGACCTCGTGGCGGGACTGCCGCTGCTCGTGGACCGACTGCTGGAGGACATCCTGTGCCACGGCGCCGACGAGGGAACCCACCACGGGCGCGACGAGGAGGATCAGCAACAAGGCCGACAAAGCCACCCACGCCTCGACCAGATCCGTCGTACGACGCAGTGGGTTGTGTCGCCAGCGCCAGATTCCGCCGATCGCTCGCACCGCCCGCACCCCCTTCCCGCTCCGTGATAACCCCCGTTGGAGCCGTTCACGCGCGAGCCCGGGGAAAGAGAGAGCGAAATCACCAGAGCCCGGGACCTCTCATGAACTTCTCACGCAATCCCAACGCTCCGGAGCCGGGCGGGGGTTCCCACGGATCGCCCGGCCTCCGACCCAGGCCGGAACTATGCGATGACGCGCACCGGATCACCGACTCTGATCGTGCCGTGACCGAGAGGCACCAGGTTCTGTCCGAAGATCAGCTTGCCCCCGAGGCGCCGATGCCGGCCCAGGGTGTGGAGGGGTTCCTTGCCTCGTGTCGCGGTGCCCTGGTCGGTGGTGGTCACGACGCAGCGGCCGCACGGCTTGGCCACCCGGAACCCGACCTCGCCGACGACGATGCGCGACCAGTCGTCCTCCGCCCACGGATCGGTGCCCGCCAGAACCAGGTTCGGCCGGAAACGGTTCATCGGCAGCGGGCCCTCCGCGGCGTGCTCGCCCTGGGCGATCAGCGAGTTGAGGGCGTCCAGGGACGCGGTCGTGGCGGCCAGCAGCGGATATCCGTCGGCGAAGGTGACGGTCTCGCCGGGCTTCGCGTACCCGGGGTCCACGGGCCGACGGGTCGCGGGGTCGTCCATGTGCACCAGCCGCACGTCGGCGCCGAGGTGGGCGCTGCACCAGGCGTGCGCGGTGTCGTCGGCGAGGACCCCCTCCACCTTGTCACGGAAGATCTCCATCGACACCGTGCCCACCGGCTCGGGCACCGGCACGGTCAGCGGTTCCAGACCGGGCGCGGACAGACGCACACCGCCGCCGGGCAGAAGCTCGGCGGCGGCCAGCGCGAGGCGCGGCTGCTGACGTTGTGTGACGACCTTTCCCCCGTCGTCGATCAGCGCCCAGCGTCGGTCCCCGGCCAGCCCCCAGGGCTCCACGACGGCCTCCCGGGGTGCCTGACCCCGGAACGCCTTGACCGGATGGACGTGAATCGACAGCAGCTGCACATGCCCCATGGGGTCATCCTGCCAGGTGGCACCGACGACCCCGTGGGCTCAGTACCCCCGGTACTGCTGGTTGTACGGGT
This sequence comes from Streptomyces sp. NBC_00016, assembly GCF_045040885.1. Lineage (NCBI taxonomy): Bacteria > Bacillati > Actinomycetota > Actinomycetes > Kitasatosporales > Streptomycetaceae > Streptomyces > Streptomyces sp. NBC_00016. The sequence goes on from NZ_CP108304.1 coordinate 8,648,639, forward strand.
CCTGGTACTGGGGCGCGGCGGGCCGGGGAGCGGCCGGGCGCATGGCGTCGTAGCCCGTGCCGGGGCCCGCCGGACGCGGCTGCTGCTGCGCCTGGGGTCCGGGGTAGCCGCGCGGTGCGCCGGCCTGCGGCGGGATGTACGCCGCCGGAGCCTGCTGCAACGGCGCGGGCTGCTGCGCCTGCGGGTAGCCGTAGCCGTAGGACTGCGAGGGGCCCGCCGGGAGAGCGGGCAGCGCCGACGGCAACGCGGGCAGGTTGCTGCTGCCCATGTCGTACGCGGCGGGGACCCGGATCGGGGCGATCTGCGGGGTGCCCCGCTCGGCCACGAGCGAGTCGTAGATCGGAGTGTCCGGGAAGGAGGCGTAGTAGCCGCCGCCATAGGTGGAGCGGGGGGAGGTCATGGCACATAAGTTAAGCCCACGATGTGCTGGTTGGGGAGACCGATAAGAGGGTTGATTTCCGTGTCCGCAGTGACCTCGGACCCCCAATGCGAGCGAACTTGGGAAAAAAGGACGGCGCGCGTCCTTCCGATCATGTAAAGGCCGAGTTCCGAGCGGGTTACCGGCGGTTGGTCAGGGCTGATCCTGCGCTCCCGATGGGAGTTCCCCGTCCCGCGGAATAGGTTGGCCGGAAAGACAACCCGAGGGGTGCCGAGGCGTGCGGCCCGGTGCACTGACACGCGATGGGGGCGTACATGTCAATGTCGAAGGGGTCCAATGCTCCGGTGCCGACCACGGCACTGCGGGTCGAACTGGGCTGGCGCTCGGGAACAGGCGTTCCGGACGCGGACGCGTCGGCGCTGCTGCTGGTGGGCGGAAAGGTCCGTTCCGACGCGGACTTCGTCTTCTACAACCAGCCGGCCCACTCCTCCGGAGCCGTCCGGCACGAGGGCAAGCGCGACGCCGGGGGCCGGGTGACCGACAGCCTGCTCGTCGACCTCGCGCGCGTGGAGCCCGCGATCGAGACCATCGTCCTGGCGGCCTCGACGGACGGCGGCTCGTTCGGCAAGGTGCCGGACCTCTACATCGAGGTACGGGACGCGGCGCAGGGCACCGTCGTGGCACGGTTCGACAGCGCGGGCGCGACGGTGGAGACGGCCTTCGTCCTGGGGGAGTTCTACCGCCGCCAGGGCGCCTGGAAGTTCCGGGCCGTCGGCCAGGGCTACGACAGCGGTCTCGAGGGCCTGGCCACCGACTTCGGGATCGCCGTGGACGAGCCGCAGCAGGCGGCCGCCCCGGCCCCGCCGGCCCGTCAGGTCGCTCCGCCGCCGCCGTCCCAGCAGCCGACCATGCCCGCCTTTCCGGCCACGGTGCCCCCGCCCGTCCACCAGGCCCCGCCGCCCCCGCCGCCGGCACCGCCCGTCGCACCGGTCCGGCTGACCAAGGTGACGCTGACCAAGGCCGCCCCGTCGGTGTCCCTGAGCAAGCAGGGCGGCACCTCGGGCGCCCTGAGCGTGAACCTGAACTGGGAGGTGCGCAAGCAGTTCTCGGGCTGGGGCAGCAAGCGCGGCCGCGCGGTCGCCATGCACAACGACCTCGACCTCGACCTGTGCGCCCTGTTCGAGCTCGCCGACGGCCGCAAGGGCGTGGTCCAGGCCCTCGGCAACGCCTTCGGCGCCCTGCACCAACCGCCCTACATCCACCTCGACGGCGACGACCGCACCGGTGCCCTGGCGAGCGGTGAGAACCTCACCGTGAACCTCGACCACAAGAACGACTTCCGGCGCATCCTCGTCTTCGTGACCATCTACGAGGGCGCCCGTTCCTTCGCCGACCTGCACGCCACCGTCACGCTGCAACCGCAGTTCGGCGCCGCGATCGACTTCTCCCTGGACGAGTGCACGGTGCCCTCGACCGTGTGCGCGCTCGCGCTGATCACCAACAACGGGGGCGACCTCGTCGTCCAGCGCGAGGCCCGCTACCTGGTGCCCGAGCGCGGGGTGAGCCCCCAGCGGACCGTCGACTACACCTACGGGTGGGGCATGAACTGGACACCGGGCCGCAAATAGAGGCTGCCCCTAGGCCGGGGGCCCCTGTTCACAGGGGACCCCGTACGAGGCTCAGCCCTCGTCCGCGACGGCGTCCGGACGGGCGTAGGTGCGGCCCTTCCAGGCCGCACCGCGTCCCCGGTAGTGCTGGACCGCGGAGTCGACCGTCATCAGCAGATAGAGGAACGCGGTGAACGGCAGCAGGGGAGCGAGCCACAGCGGCTGGCGGTAGTAGCGCAGCATCGGGACGTACGTCCCCGCCATCACCAGCCACGCCAGACCGCCGAACACAGCGGCGGCCCCACTGCCTGCGGCGAGCCCGCCGAGCAGGGCGAGCGGAGGCACCAGGTACACCAGCGCCAGACCGAGCACCGTGCCGGTCAGCAGGAGCGGACTGTGCCGCAGCTGCGCGTAGGCGCTGCGCGAGACCATCCGCCACAGATCGTGCAGCCTCGGATACGGGCGCACGCTGTCCACCCGGTCGGCCAGGCCCAGCCAGACGTGACCGCCCGCACCCTTCACGGCCCGCGCGAGCGCCACGTCGTCGATGACGGCGTGCCGGATGGCGTCCGGGATCCGCGCCCGCTCGGCCGCGTCGGTGCGCAGCAGGACACAACCGCCCGCGGCGGCCGCCGTCCGCGCCCCACGTCGGCCGATCCGCCGGAAGGGGTAGAGCTGCGCGAAGAAGTAGACGAAGGCGGGTACCACCAGCCGCTCCCACAGGCTCTCCACCCGCAGCCGTGCCATCTGGGAGACGACGTCGAACCCTCCGGTGCGGGCCGCGGCCACCAGCTCCCGCAGGCTGTCGGGCCCGTGCGCGATGTCGGCATCCGTAAGGAGGAGGTACTCGGGCTCACGCGCGCGTGCCAGGTCGATGCCGTGACGTACCGCCCACAGCTTCCCGGTCCAGCCCGCGGGAGGTTCGCCCGGCGAGTCCACGGTCAGCGGAAGCCCGCCCCGCTGCCGGGCGAGCGCGCGCGCCAGTTCCCCCGTGCCGTCGGAACTGCCGTCGTCGACGAGGAAGATCTCCGCCCGCCCCGGGTAGTCCTGCGCGAGCAGGGAGGGCAGGCTCGCGGGCAGCACCGCCGCCTCGTCGCGCGCGGGGACGACGACGCAGACGGACGGCCACTCCCGTGGCTCCACCCGGGCCGGCAGCCTGACGTCCGTGCGCCAGAAGAAGCCCTGACAGAGCAACAGCCACACCCAGGCGGCCAGAGTCACGGCGGCGATCCACACGATGGCGCTCACGCGCGCAGTCTGCCCCACGCCACCGGGCCGCAAGAGCACATCGTCTATGGTGGCCGGGTGAAGATCGCGCTCATGGACTCCGGAATCGGTCTGCTGGCGGCCACCGTCGCGGTACGCCGCCTGCGACCCGACGCCGATCTCGTGCTCTCCCTCGACCCCGACGGCATGCCCTGGGGGCCACGCACCCCGCAGGACCTCACCGAGCGTGCCGTGGCCGTCGCCGAGGCCGCCGCCGCGCACCGGCCCGAGGCCCTCATCGTCGGCTGCAACACGGCGACCGTGCACGCCCTGCCCGCGCTGCGCTCCCTCCTCGAACCCGGCATCCCGGTCATCGGCACCGTCCCGGCGATCAAGCCGGCCGCGGCCGGCGGCGGCCCCGTCGCGATCTGGGCCACGCCCGCCACCACCGGCAGCCCCTATCAGCGCAACCTCATCCGGGACTTCGCCGGGGACGTCACGGTCGCCGAGGTGCCCTGCTGGGGACTGGCGGAGGCGGTCGAGCACGCGGACGAGGCGGCGATCGACGCCGCGGTCACCGCGGCCGCCGCCCTCACCCCCGAGGAAGTAACGACCGTCGTCCTGGGCTGCACCCATTACGAACTGGTCGCCGACCGCATCCGTGCCGCCGTACAGCGCCCCGACCGGCCGCCGCTCGTCCTGCACGGCTCGGCCGGAGCCGTGGCCGCGCAGGCACTGCGCCGTATCGGCGCGCGCCCCGCACCCGAGGCGGCGGCACTCGGCACCGTGACGGTTCTCCTCAGCGGCCGTCCCGGCGCTCTCCCCGCGCCCGCCCTGGCCTACGCGGAAGGCCGACTGCTGGAGGCCGTCAGCTCCGCCCGGTGACCGACGGGCCCGGACCGGCCCCTCGGGGTCGCCCGCCGCCCAGGCGGAGCAGTCACCCTGCGCTACGTGCTACCGGCGCAGCGAAACCTGAGTAACCTCATGAATATGAGGGACCACCCCCACGACGAGAGCATCCCGCTTCCCGACGTCCCGCATGCAGACGCCCCGCATCCCGACGTCTGGACCGGACGCGCCACCAACCGGTTCCAGTGGGTGCTGGCGCTCGTCGGCGCCGCCTGCATGGCGCTCGGCGTCGAGCTCGCCGTCGAATCCGCGTGGACGTCCGGCATCGCCCCGCTCGCCATGTCCGTCGTCGGCTGTATCGCCGCCGGGTTGCTGGTTCTCTTCGGCACCCTCGCCTTCGTCCACGTCGACCTCAAGCTCGACAAGGAGTCGCTCGAAGTGCGCTGCGGGCACATCGGGCTGCCGCGTCGGCGGATCCCGCTGGCCCATGTCGCCGGGGCCGACTTCGTACCGCTCGTCACGCCGCGCCACTGGGGCGGCTGGGGCTATCGCTGGCGGCCGGAGAAGGGCACGGCCGTCGTGGTCCGCCGCGGCGAGGGTGTGCTGCTGCGGCTCTGGGACGGTCACACGTTCACCATCACCGTGGACGACGCGGAGTCGGCGGTGCGCGTCATCAGGGACCGGCTGCGGGCGGGCGCCCCGGGCCCCACGCCCTGAGGGCCGCACCGGGAAAGCACTGAGGTCAGGCGGCCGGGCGGTCGTCGTGGCGCAGGTCCCGGTCGAACTCCGGCAGGGCCTCGGGCGCCGCCGGTTCCTCGGTGAGCGGCCGGGCCGTGGCCAGGCCGGCCAGCAGCCCTGCACCGACCGACACCGTGGTGAAGCTCAGCGCGTTGCCGATCGCGGCGACGGCGGCCAGAGCCGTGAGCGCGGCACCCGCGGTGAGGACGACCGGCGTGGGGCGCGGCGCCCGCCACAGGGCGAACAGCACCCAGCAGAAGGCCGCGGCGAGCAGCAGCACACCGACGACACCCTGCTCCGCCGCCAGTTGCAGCGGCGCCGAGTGCGGCTTGCCGTCGGACAGCGTCGACTGCGCCGCCGTGCCGCTCAGTTCCCCGAAGCGCCCGGGGCCCACGCCGAGGCCGGCCTCCCGGTGGGCCATGCCCAGGGCGTCGCGCCACAGGTCGACCCTGTGCGCAGTCAGCCAGTCCGTCACAGACGCGGCGAGGCCGCCGGACAGCACGTTCCCGGCGACCGCCCAGATCAGGCCCGTCACCAGGGCGGCGGCCACGGCCAGGGCCGCGAGCCACGGCCCCCGGCGGCGCATCCGGCCGGCCGCCAGGGAGCACAGCAGCACCGCGCAACAGGTCACCACGGCCGTGGTCGAGCCCAGGAGGGCCCCGGTGACCGTGATGCCTCCGGCGAGCAGCCACAGCCCGAGCCGCACCACCGGCACGGGGGTCGCCCAGGCGGCGCAGCACGCGGCACCGGCCGACAGGGTCAGCACCGCGGCGGTGGCGCCGGCGTGACCCAGCGGCGCGACGATCTCGGGGCCCGGAGCGAGCCGGGGCCGGGCCACCGACAGGGTCAGCCCCGCCAGCGCCCCGGCACAGGGCCCGGCGACCGGCAGCAACACCCCGAGGATCCGCCCCGCCGCGTAGCCGGCGGCCACCGCCAGCACCGCGAGCAGGACACCCTCGGGGCGTCCGTCGTGCACGGCGGCGGTGACCAGGGACCAGATGGCGCAGGCCCCGAGCACGGCCACGCCCGCCGCGTCAGAAACGTTTCGTCTTTCCCCGTCCGCGTCCGCGTCGACCGCGGACGTCATCCCCGTGGAACCCACCCGTCCCCCCGAACCCGGTCGCCCCCCGACCGTGACGGCCCTGAACCGTGACGGCCCTGAACCGTGACGGACCCCGGCCGCCCGCGCGCGACCTGGGGCACTGGCACACCGTAACGGCTGATGGGCGGTTTGTGGATGAGTTGCGCCGGGTTGTGCGGCAGGCGGAGACCGCCCCGCGGACTGCGCTGTCGGCCAAAAGGTCACTCGCCGTACACTCCCGGAGTGACCGTCACCGCAACTTCCGTGGGCCAGCCGGACCAGCTGGAGCCCCAGGCCGCGCGGGCCTCGCGCGGCGCGCGGCTCCTGCGCCTCGTCCCGGCCGCCGCAGCAGCGCTCTCCGGAGTGCTGCTCTACGTCAGTTTCCCGCCGCGCACCCTGTGGTGGCTGGCGCTGCCGGCCTTCGCCGTCCTCGGCTGGGTGCTGCGCGGGCGCAGCTGGAAGGCGGCCCTCGGTCTCGGCTACCTCTTCGGACTGGGTTTCCTGCTGCCGCTCCTGGTGTGGACCGGCGTCGAGGTCGGCCCCGGGCCCTGGCTCGCCCTGGTGGTCATCGAGGCGGTCTTCGTCGCACTGGTCGGCGTGGGCGTCGCGGCCGTGTCCAAGCTGCCGGCCTGGCCGCTGTGGGCGGCGGCGCTCTGGATCGCCGGCGAGGCGGCACGCGCGCGCGTGCCCTTCCGCGGCTTCCCCTGGGGCAAGATCGCCTTCGGCCAGGCGGACGGCGTCTTCCTGCCCCTCGCCGCGCTCGGCGGCACCCCCGTACTCGGCTTCGCCGTCGTCCTGTGCGGTTTCGGCCTGTACGAGGTCGTGCGCCTCGTCCTGGAGCGGCGGCGCTCGGGTGAGGTGCGGCGGTCGGCGGCCGCCCTGGCCCTGCTCAGCGTGGCCGTCCCGGTCGTCGGTGCCGTGGCCGCCCGCTCGCTGGTCAGCGACAAGGCGCAGGACGGCACGGCGACGGTCGCCGTCATCCAGGGCAACGTCCCCCGCCTCGGTCTGGAGTTCAACGCCCAGCGCCGGGCCGTGCTCGACTACCACGCGCGCGAGACGGAGCGCCTGGCCGCCGAGGTCAAGGCGGGCAAGGTCGCCCAGCCCGACTTCGTCCTGTGGCCCGAGAACTCCTCCGACATCGACCCCTTCGCCTACGCCGACGCCGCCGCGGTCATCGACAAGGCGGCCAAGGCGATCAACGCGCCCATCTCGGTCGGCGGCGTGGTCGAGCGGGACGGCAAGCTCTACAACGAGCAGATCCTGTGGGACCCGGTGAAGGGACCCACCCAGACGTACGACAAGCGGCAGGTCCAGCCGTTCGGCGAGTACCTCCCGCTGCGCTCGTTCATCGGGGCCATCAACGAGAACTGGACCTCCATGGTCGGCCAGGACTTCAGCCGGGGCAGCAAGCCGGGTGTGTTCGACATGGACGGGACGAAGGTCGGCCTCGCCACCTGCTACGAGGCGGCCTTCGACTGGGCCGTGCGCGACACGGTCACCCACGGCGCCCAGCTGATCTCCGTGCCCAGCAACAACGCCACCTTCGACCGCAGCGAGATGACCTACCAGCAGCTGGCCATGTCACGGGTCCGCGCCGTCGAGCACAGCCGTACCGTCACGGTCCCCGTGACCAGTGGCGTCAGCGCGATCATCATGCCGGACGGGAAGATCACCCAGAAGACCGGCATGTTCGTCGCGGACTCCCTGGTGCAGAAGGTGCCCCTGCGCTCCTCCGAGACGCCGGCGACGAAGCTCGGCATCCTGCCCGAGATCGCCCTGGTGCTCGTCGCCGTGGGCGGCCTGGGATGGGCGATCGGGGCCGGGATGCGGACCCGACGGAGCGCCACCGACTGAACAGGCGGCCCGGCTAGGGTCGCCGTATGCCGACTCCTGACTTCATCACCGAGATCCGGGCCTCTGCGGGCCACCAACTGCTCTGGCTCCCCGGCGTGAGCGCCGTCGTCTTCGACGACGAGGGGCGGGTGCTGCTCGGCCAGCGCGCTGACAACCACGAGTGGTGCGTGATCTCGGGCATCCCGGAACCGGGCGAGCAGCCCGCGGACTGCGCGGTACGGGAGGTGTACGAGGAGGCGGGCGTGCACTGCGTCCCCGAACGCGTCGTCCTGGTCCGCGCCGGCCGGCAGGTGAAGTTTCCGAACGGCGACGAATGCCAGTTCATGGACGTCACCTTCCGCTGCCGGGCCGTGGGCGGCGAGGCGCGCGTCAACGACGACGAGTCCGTCGAGGTGGGCTGGTTCGCGCTGGACGCGCTGCCGCCGATGCGGGACCGCCAGCTGTTCCGTATCAAGCAGGCGCTCACCGACGAACCCACGTGGTTCGAGACCATGCCTTCCGCGTGAAGTATGGGCGGTGACCACATGGGGCGGTGACCAGGCTCTGCCTACGCTCGTCGCATGACTTCGCCCCAGGTCGCCGCCCCCGGTCCCGCCACCCCCTCGCTCGACCTCGGCGGCCGTACCGCCCTCGTCACCGGCGCGGCCGGCGGCATCGGACGGGCCTGCGCGCTGCGGCTCGCGGCCGCCGGGGCCAAGGTCCGCGCCGTCGACCGGGACGCGGCAGGACTGGAGACGCTCGCCGGGAGCGCGGCCGGTCTGCCCGGCTCGGTCGAACCGTACGTCCTGGACCTCACCGACCTGGACGCCGCCGAACTCGCGGCCGCCGGGACCGACGTCCTGATCAACAACGCCGGGCTGCAACGGGTGGCCCCACTGGAGGAGTTCCCGCCGGACGTCTTCCACACGGTGCTGACCGTGATGCTGGAGGCACCGTTCCGGCTCATCCGCGGCGCCCTGCCCCACATGTACGGGCAGGGCTGGGGCCGCATCGTCAACGTGTCCTCCGTGCACGGACTGCGCGCCTCCGCCTACAAGTCGGCGTACGTCGCCGCCAAACACGGACTCGAGGGCCTCTCCAAGACCGCCGCCCTCGAAGGCGCGCCCCACGGTGTGACCTCCAACTGTGTCAACCCCGCCTATGTGCGCACCCCGCTCGTGCAGCGGCAGCTCGCCGACCAGGCGCGGACGCACGGAGTGCCCGAGGAACGCGTGCTGGCCGACGTGCTGCTGCGGGACAGCGCCGTCAAACGGCTCATCGAACCGGAGGAGGTCGCCGAGGCCGTGGCGTACCTGTGCGGCCCGCAGGCGTCCTTCGTGACGGGTACCTCGCTGGTCCTCGACGGCGGCTGGACCGCGCACTGAGCGCACCGAGCACGCTGCCCTCCCGTGCCGGCGGAGTTGTCCACAGGGCTGACGGGGCGGCCCGGCGATGAGGAATCCTGTGAGCATGTCCCGCGATCACCTGAAGGGCGCCACGGCAGCCCTCGGTCCCACCTACGACGCCGACGCGCCGTTCCTCGAGCTGCTCGCCCGGGGCGCGGCCGCCGAGGCGTACGACCGGCCCGTGCTGCTCGCCCGCGCCGAGGGAGGGTCCGGCGAGCGGATCGCGGCACTCGAACACGCCAAGCTGCTCGCGCTGCGGGTCCGCTCCGAGCTGGAGGGCCGCCGCCGACGGGAGGCCGAGCTGTCCGCCCTCTTCGAGACGGCCCACGACCTCGCGGGCCCACGCGACGTGGACGCCGTGCTCCAGGCGATCGTGCAACGGGCCCGCTCGCTGCTCGGCACCGACATCGCCTACCTCAGCCTGCACGACCCGGCCAGGGGCGACACGTACATGCGGGTCACCGAGGGTTCGGTCGCCGCCCGCTTCCAACAGTTGCGCCTCGGAATGGGGGAGGGGCTCGGCGGCCTGGTCGCCCAGACGGCCCGTCCCTACGTCACCGACGACTACTTCCGCGACGACCGCTTCCGGCACACGACGACCATCGACGCGGGCGTTCGCGACGAGGGACTGGTCGCGATCCTCGGGGTCCCGCTGATGCTGGGACCGCACGTCATCGGGGTGCTGTTCGCCGCCGACCGGCGCGCCCGGGTCTTCGAACGGGAGCAGATCGCCCTGCTCGGATCCTTCGCCGCGCTCGCGGCGGCCGCCATCGACACCGCCAACCTGCTCACCGAGACGCGCTCGGCCCTGGCCGGCCTGGAGCACGCCAACGAGATCATCCGGGACCGCAGCGCGGTCATCGAGCGTGCCTCCGACGTCCACGACCGGCTGGCCGAACTCGTCCTGCGCGGCGGCGGGGTGCACGACGTGGCCGCAGCGGTCTCCCAAGTGCTCGACGGCACCGTGGAGTTTGTGGAGACCGCACCGGCCGCCGCCGTGGAGGCCTCCCGCGCGGAAGGTCACGCCGTACGCCACGAGCGCGACTGGGTCGCGGCGGTCGCGGCCGGCGGCGAACTGCTCGGCGCCCTGGTGCTGCGCGGCCACCCCGGCCTCGACCCGGTCGACCAGCGCACCCTGGAGCGGGCCGCGATGGTCACCTCCCTGCTGCTCCTGGCCAGACGCTCGGCCGCCGAGGCCGAACAGCGCGTGCGCGGCGAGCTCCTGGACGACCTGCTCGAAGCCCGCGACCGTGACCCGCGGCTGCTGCGCGAGCGCGCCACGCGGTTGCACGCCGACCTCGACGCGACCCATGTCGTGCTCGCGGCCCGCCTCGACGCCGCCGCTCCCGACGCCGACCAGGAGGCGGCCGCGCGCCGCCGCCTGTGGTCCGCCGCCTCCCACCTCGCCGCCACCCGGCACGGCCTGGCCGCCGCCCGCGACGGCGGCACCGTCCTGCTGCTGCCGCTCGAACACGGCGACACCGCGACGGAGTTGGCCCGCCGTACCGCGCTGCACCTCGGCACCGCCGTGCACGAAGCGGTCACCGTCGGCGCGTCCGCCCCGGTGCGCGGCCTCGCCGCCGACCCGGACGCAGTGGTCGCCGCGTACGCGGAGGGCCGCCGCTGTCTCGACGCCCTGCGGCTGCTGGGCCGTTCCGGCGACGGGGCGGCCGCCGAGGACTTCGGCTTCCTGGGGCTCCTCCTCGCCGGCGACCGGGACGTGGCGGGCTTCGTGGAGCGCACCATAGGCCGCGTCGTCGCCTATGACGAACGACGCGGCACCGACCTGCTGCGCACCCTGGACGCCTACTTCGCGTCGGGCATGAGCCCGGCCCGCACCAAGGACGAACTCCACGTCCACGTCAACACAGTTGCCCAGCGACTCGAACGCGTCGGCCGCCTCCTGGGCGACGACTGGCAGAGCCCGGCCCGCGCACTGGAGATCCAACTTGCCCTGAGACTGCACCGGTTGGCGAGTCCGGCGCCGCACTGACCGGCCCCCGTACGCGCGCGGACGGCGTACGGGGGCGGCTGTGCGGCGGCCACGCGGACGGGATCAGACGGCGCGCGCGTCCGTCGCCGGGGTCTGCGGGTGCTCCGCGCCCACGCCCGGATCGCCGTCGGTCAGCTTGCCGTCGGCCGGACCGCCGTCGGTCAGATCGCCGTCGGTCAGGTCACGGTGACGGGTCTCCTTGGCGACTCCCACGGCGACGACCGTCAACAGGGCCGCGGCGATGACGTAGAGGGCGATCGGGGTGGAGCTGTCGTAGTCGGCCAGCAGCGCGGTGGCGATCAACGGCGCCGGCGCGCCCGCCGCGACCGAGGCGAACTGGGCGCCGATGGAAGCGCCGGAGTAGCGCATCCGGGTCGCGAACATCTCGGAGAAGAAGGCGGCCTGGGGCGCGTACATCGCCCCGTGCAGTACCAGACCCACCGTCACGGCGAGGACGAGGCTGCCGAAGGTGCCGGTGTCGACGAGCGAGAAGAACGGGAACATCCAGAGCCCGATCCCGACCGCGCCCAGCAGATACACCGGCCGTCGCCCGACCCGGTCGGACAGCGCACCCCAGGCCGGGATCACCGCGAAGTGCACGGCGGAGGCGATGAGTACGGCGTTGAGCGCGGTCTGCTTGGAGACACCGGCCGAGGTGGTCGCGTACACGAGGATGAACGCGGTGATGACGTAGTAGGAGATGTTCTCCGCCATCCGCGCACCCATCGCGACCAGCACGTCACGCCAGTGGTGCCGCAGCACCGACACCAGCGGCAGCTGTTCCGCCTCCGCCGACCGCACCGCCTTCCGGGCCTCGGCCTGCGCCAACGCCTGGCGGAACACGGGGGATTCATCGACAGACAGACGTATCCACAAACCGACGACCACGAGCACCCCGGAGAGCAGGAAGGGGATCCGCCAGCCCCAGGAGGCGAAGGCGGCGTCCGAGAGCACGGCCGTGAGCAGGGACAGCACACCGGTCGCGAGCAACTGCCCCGCGGGGGCACCCGTCTGCGGCCACGAGGCCCAGAAACCGCGCCGCCGCGCGTCCCCGTGCTCGGACACCAGCAGAACGGCTCCGCCCCACTCGCCGCCGAGCGCGAAACCCTGGACCAGCCGCAGCACGGTCAGCAGCACCGGGGCGGCGCTCCCGACGGTCGCATGCGTCGGCAGCAGCCCGATCGCGAAGGTCGCCCCGCCCATCAGCAGCAGGCTCAGCACCAGCAGCTTCTTGCGCCCGAGCCGGTCCCCGTAGTGCCCGAAGACCAGCGCGCCGAGCGGCCGCGCGGCGAATCCGACGGCGTAGGTCAGGAACGACAGGAGTGTGCCGACGAGCGGGTCGGAGTCCGGAAAGAACAGCTTGTTGAAGACGAGAGCGGCGGCCGAGCCGTAGAGGAAGAAGTCGTACCACTCGATGGTGGTGCCGATGAGACTGGCGGCGACGATGCGTTTGAGGCTGGCGGGGGTTCCCGGGGATGGCGGAGCGGTCGCGGGGGAGGACATCGGTACCACTTCCAAGCGGTTGGCGGGGACGTTCCGTGTCGCCATACCGTAGGAATGCGCAGGTCAGGGTCACATGTGGTGGGACACCATAGTTCTGCGTGCGGAGGTGCGTGCGACCACCATGACGGCGTCGCCGGGGCCTCCGCGAGAGCTCCAACCGAGCCCGCGAGACGATGTCCTGGTTGTCGGGCTGGTCCCGGCGCGACCGCTTGAATCATGGTGCTTCAAGCACCGTCCGCCGTTCGAAGCACCACGGTTGCCTGCCGTGCTGGACGGTTGGGCAATGCGGGCTGCTGGGCCCCTGCCGGGGCAGGACACCCAACATGCAGGCGAGCGTACCTGGTGGAATAGTGATAAATCGGGTGGGGCATCGGGGCGCATTCACGCCGGGCCGCAGGCAGTGCCGCGGCTTCGGATCTCCAGTCTCTTCGTCTGTCAGAAGCAGGGAGAAACCCATGCGTAAGAAGATCCTCGTGTCCGTACTGACGTCGGCGATGGCCTTCAGCGGATGGACCGCGGTCACTTTCTCGAATGCCGACGCGACGGTGAAGGCCGCGCCCAAAGCCACCTGCACGGTGTCCGAAGGACCTGGTGGTCGCTTCGGGGTGTCGGGCAAGGGATTCAAGGCGGGCGACGAAATCACCGTGCGGAATTCCAAGGGCACGGTGGTTCGCGTGACCCAGGCGATCACAGGAGGGTTCTTCGAGGTCACCGGGCTGCCGAACGACAACTACCGCGCCACCGGAAAGACCGCCACCGCGTCCTGCCTGAAGTTCGTGTCGGACGAGGATGCCGCCATCAAGTGCACGGTCACCAAGGGCCCGGGAAAGACCTACGGCGTATCCGGCAGGGGGTTCCCGGAGGCCGAGACGGTCACGTTGAAGAATTCCAAGGGCGCCGTCGTGGACACGACCGTCACGATCAAGGACGGCTTCTTCGAGTTCACCGGCGTCCCCAACGGCACGTACACCGTCACGTCGAAGTTCGCGCATGTGACCTGCCCCAAGGCCGCTTAGGGCTACGGGGCAACGCCCCGGCCGGTACGTCCAGGGCCCGTCTTCCGGATCAGCCAGTCCGGAAGACGGGCCCTGGACGTACCGGCACTCGTGCGAGGTGCGGGTGCGGGTGCGGGTGCGGGTGTGGCTGGGGTCCGGTGGTTGGAGGGCAGGTTCCGCTGCTTCACCGGGCCCCGGCCATGGGGCCTGGTGCCCGTGAAGGTGGTGGTTACACGGTTTGTCGGAAGGGATGTGGTGCGGCGGGACATGGCTGTGGCCCCCAGGGTGTCCCCGGGGGCCCACAGGTTGGCTGCTGTCGGCCGGGTTACCAGCGATACCAGCGGCCCTTACGGCCGCCGGTGTCCGCGCCGCGCATGACGAAGCCCAGCAGCCAGACGACCAGCACGATGACTGCGATCCACCACAGTGCCTTGAGCGCGAAACCCGCGCCGAAGAGGATCAGAGCCAGCAGAAGAACGAGAAGCAGGGGAACCATAGTTATCAACCTCCGTTGCTCCTGATGCCCGGCGAATCGAAGAGCACACGGCTGATCTACCTGGTTTCTTCACCGCTCTTGCGGGCACTGGACCCGGATTCTCCACCAGCGTTCACCAGATCGGACGCGGGATCCTCACCGAGGCCGACACCGGCAACTCCGCCAGGAAGCAGTAGCCGACACAGCCGACAGAAGCGATAGCCGACAGAACCTCCACCAGCGTCCTGCGCGGCACCTGGACCCGGAGGAACTCCTCCACGGTGGTAACACGCACCGCAACGTCCAACGGCTTCGTCAGGGACTGTTAGGCCGTTTGGCCGGAGGAGTGAGTGCCTTTGCAGGTGATCGGGCACCCATGTCCTGCCCGGCACCCGGGCACCTTCGAGCTACTCATCAGACCCCCGTCGGGAGCCTCGCATGGAACCAGCCGCTGTCTCGAGAAACTGTCCGTTCGACTATGCCGAGGCGCTCGAGTTCGATCCGGTGCTCAAGCACTTGATGACGGAAGAGCCCGTCTCCCGCATCCGGCTGCCCCACGGCGACGGCGAAGCCTGGCTTGTCACAGGCTACGACGATGTGCGCACGGTGACCACCGATCGGCGTTTCAGCCGAAGCGCCGTCATCGGCCGGAACTTTCCGCGCATGACCCCTGAACCCATCGTTCAGGACGAGGCCATCAACGTGATGGACCCGCCGGGCAGTAGCCGCCTGCGCAGCCTGATCTCCAAAGGCTTCGCACCCCGCCACATGGAACGCATGCGGGTCCGCACCCAGCATGTCGTGGACGAGCTGCTGGACCGGATGGAGGAGCACGGTTCTCCCGCAGACCTCACCGAGCACCTGGCGGACCCCCTGCCCCTGGCCACCATCTGCGAGGTCCTCGACATCCCCGAGGCCGATCGCGCCCAACTGCGGTCCCACGCCCGGACCATGATGGACACCGGCATCGACAACCGGGGCAACGCCGTCCAGGCCAAGGCCGATCTGCGTGCCTACTTCGAGAAGTTGACGGCACACCGGCGCGAGAACCCCGGCGAGGACCTGATCAGCACTCTGGCCACGGCTCGTGACGGAGACGAGATTCTCAACGACCGGGAACTGGCCGTCATGGCCATGGTCCTGCTCATCACCGGCCAGGACACCACCACCTACCAGATCGGGAACATCGCCTACGCCTTGCTCACCCGTCCCAAGGAGCTCGCCATGCTGCGCTCCGATCCCGGGATGCTCCCGCAGGCCATCGAGGAACTGCTGCGCTTCATCCCCTTCCGCAAAGGCGTCGGCATCCCCCGCGTCGCCACCGAGGACGTGGAACTGAGCGGGGTGACGATCCCGGCCGGGGACATCGTGCACGTCTCCTATCTGACGGCCAATCGTGACGGCCGGAAGTTCGACCGTCCTGATGAGCTGGATCTGGAACGCACCGGCCCGTCCCACATGACCTTCGGCTGGGGTGGGCATCACTGTCTCGGCGCTCCGCTCGCCACCACGGAACTGCAAGTCGCGCTCGGAACCGTTCTGAAGCGCTTCCCCGACCTGAAGCTCGCGAAGCCGGCCGAAGAAGTGCGCTGGAACAAGACGTCGATCTGGCGCTATCCGCTCGCGCTGCCCGTCGTCTGGTGACCGCGGCGCCCCAGGCAACGCGCCGAGTCCATGCGTCCGAGGCTCCCTCGTAGGCCTTTGGATGGCTGCCGCTCGCAGCACTGCGCCCCGCCGGGTCCAGCGGCGGGGCGCAGTGCTCGGCTCCGGGTGTGGATCGCCCGCCTGTCGGCGAGCAAGGGTGGTTTAAGGGTCACGTAGTTCCCCATTCCGAATTCTCCTGATCGGTGCTCGGCCGGCCACCTGCCACCTGCCGCCAGCCACCTGCCCTCGCCGGACGAAAAACCGAGCCGCCCCTCCACCGGACTGGGCCTGGGCCTGGGCCTGGGGAATTACGTGAAGTCATCCCTGGGGAAATATGCGAACGGCCGCACCGCCTCGTCGTGGCCGAGAACAAGGCCCGTCACCGACGGCGTCGGCCGGGAGGTCGGCCTGCAATGCTCCGGTCCGTCCCGTTGTGCTGCTCGCTCGACATGCGACGCTCACCCTCCCGTCGTAGCGTGAGTCGGACGGCTGATCAAGCCGTGGCGGATCACTTTCCGCCCCAACGGGGAGAGCTTGAGTCTTCGACATCTGCCCCGACCGCGCCCGTGCCAGGGGTATCGCAACCGGCGCCGGAGCCCACCACAGGTCAGTTCGCACCGTTTTCGCGCGGACTGATCCGGGTGGCTGCCGCCGGAAGACGAACAGCCCGCATCCGGCCAGGGCCCGGCTATGTGGACCACGTCCGCGGGAGGCATTCCATGGCGGTTCTCTGTAAGCCGGCAATCCAGGTACCCGAGTACGTCATCACCAACGAAGAAACCCTCGAGCTGGCGCAACGGTTGCACGGCGACCATCCGCAGCTCGATCTGATCCTCAGGCTGATCGAGCACACCGGGGTGCAGAAGCGGCATCTGATCCAGCCGATCGAGAAGGTGCTGCAGCACCCGGGCTTCGACGCCCGCAGCACCACCTACGAGGCGCACACCAAGGCCCGCGTTCCGGCCGTGGTACGCCAAGCACTCGACCACGCGGAACTGGAGCCGCAGCAGATCGACATGATCATCTATGTCTCCTGCACCGGCTTCATGATGCCCCCGCCGACCGCATGGCTCATCGGCGAGATGGGCTTCCGGCCGGAGACACGACAGATGCCGATCGCCCAACTCGGCTGCGCAGCAGGCGGCGCAGCCATCAACCGGGCGCACGACTTCTGCACGGCGTACCCCGACGCCAACGCGCTCGTCGTCGCCTGCGAGTTCTGCTCGCTGTGTTACCAGCCCACCGATCTGGGCGTGGGGTCGCTGCTGTCCAACGGCCTGTTCGGCGACGGAATCGCCGCGGCCGTGATCCGGGGCAACGGTGGCACCGGAGTCCGCCTGGAACGCAACGGCTCGTACATCATCCCGAGCACCGAGGACTGGATCTCCTACGCGGTCCGGTCCACAGGTTTCCACTTCCAGCTCGACAAGCGCGTGCCCGGGACCATGGAGCCACTCGCCCCGGCGCTGCAGGCCGTCGCGGAACAGCACCAATGGAATGCCAGCAAGATGGACTTCTACATCATCCACGCGGGCGGTCCACGCATCCTGGACGACCTGAGCCTCTTCCTCGACGTGCCGCCCGAGGCGTTCCGCTTCAGCCGCGCCACGCTCACCGAGTACGGAAACATAGCCAGCGCGGTGGTACTCGACGCCTTGGCCCGCATGTTCGCCGAAGGATCAGCCCTTGAGGGCCACCGCGGCCTGATGGCCGGCTTCGGGCCCGGCATCACGGCCGAGATCGCCCTGGGCACCTGGACTTCGGAGTTCGAATCCTGACGCTTCGCCGTGCCGTCTCAACGATCAGCTGTCCTCCGCGCGGTCGCCACCCGCGCGGAGGACAGCGTCATTGCGGCAACGCTCCGCGAGGCCCTGCCGGGCAGACGAGGGTCGAGCCCGACCCGCCACATCAAGGGCGGCGACGTCGTCCTCGAAGACGGTGAATAGGCCCGTGGGCGTCTGGCGGTGACGTGCCGTGGGTACGGTCGTTACGCAGGCCATGACGATGATCTCGCGCGTTTTCGCGGTGACCGCCGTGGGCGGCGCTCTGCTGGCGGCCACCGCACCGGCTCACGCCACCGACGTCCTCAACCTGGTCAATGCCAAGCGCATCCCGGTGTCCGTCCTGTCGGAGGGCAACACCAGCGCGGACAACATCCAGGTCTCCAGCGTCGAGCAGGACGGCGTCGGGTCATGGGTCGGTGCGGACGGTGTGGTCAGGGAGGCGAGCCGCCCGTACGAGGAGGATGCCGTCGAGGCGCTGCTTGCCACCCTGATCGGGCACGACTACGAGGAGTAGACCTCCCTCCTCCCCGAGAGGCTCGGGAACGCGCTGGTCGAGGGATCCCGAAACCGCGACCAGCGCTGATCAGCGGCTGTGGGCCTTGAGGTCGTGCTCGCGGTGCAGCGGCACGGTCACCACTCCCGGTCGCCGTGGTCAGGTGTGGGAGAGGGCGAAGGAGACGAGGAAGCCGCTGACGGTGATCAGTCCGATGGCCAGGTGGGCGTCGTCGAACGCTTCCGGGATCATCGTGTCGGCGACCATGGCGAGGATGGCCCCGGCCGCCACCGCGGTCACCGCGGCGATCACGGCGGGGGAGAAGGAACCGACCACCGTGTAACCGAGGACGGCCGACACCGTGCCGGCCGCCGCGATCGCCGCCCACACACCGAAGACGTATCCCTTGGTGCGGCCGGCCTTCTTCATCCCGGCCGAACTGGACAGCCCCTCGGGGACGTTGCTGATGAACACCGCGGCCACCGTCACCAGACCGACCGCGCCGCCGTCGAGGAGGCTGACGCCGATGACCGCGGATTCCGGCACCCCGTCGAGCAGGGCGCCGAGGGCGAGCGCCGTCCCGGACCCGCCCTGCTCGGCCTCCGAGGGCTGCGCCTGCGCTCGGGCGTGACCGGAGCGCTTGCGGTGGCGGGCGGGCACCCCGGCGGGCCAGCCACACATTGCCTCCGGTGTAGGCGATGGCGCCGATGAGGGTGCCGATGACCGCGGGAGCAAGCCCCGCCTCCTCGTACGCCTCACCGACCAGTTCGAAGGACACCGCCGAGATCAGCACCCCGGCCCCGAAGGCCATCACCGTCGCGATCACCTTCTGCGGCACCCGCAGCCCGAACCCCAGCCCGGCACCGAGCAGCAGTGCCGAGCCCGCCACGAGTCCCCACAGTCCCGCTTCCGCCACTTCAGCCATGCCGACCCCTCTACCCGCTGTGGATGTGGATCAACGGGCGGCCGGCGTGCCCTACGCCCTGAGAGATCACTGGCGGCCAAG
Source organism: Streptomyces sp. NBC_00016 (assembly GCF_045040885.1). Lineage (NCBI taxonomy): Bacteria > Bacillati > Actinomycetota > Actinomycetes > Kitasatosporales > Streptomycetaceae > Streptomyces > Streptomyces sp. NBC_00016. The sequence goes on from NZ_CP108304.1 coordinate 8,667,631, forward strand.
GACATGGCTCTTTGCCGGTGTTGGTGCCGTAGGCAGGGGTGACCGAATCGCGTGAGGCGATATCCCGGCGAACGGGGGTAGCCGCCAGAGACACGGCGGTTGGACGCCCATCCTTCAAGGAGAACCATGTTCGCACTCACGTCCCGTCGTCTGCGCGGCACCGCCCGTCGGGTGTTCGGCTGGCAGCAGTTGCGTCCGGCCCAACTGAGTGCGATGAAGGCCGTGATGAAGGGGCGTGACGTACTGGCCGTCATGCCGACCGGCGCGGGCAAGTCGGCCGTGTACCAGGTGCCTGCGGTCCTGCTCGGCGGTCCGGTCGTAGTCGTCTCGCCGCTGATCGCGCTTCAGCGGGACCAGATGCAAAGCCTGCTCGGATCCGGTGCGCTGCGCGCCGCCGCCATCAACTCCGCGCAGCGCCGCAGCGACAACGAGACGGCGTGGGCCCGCATCAGCGCCTCTTCGGTCGACGTGGTCTTCCTCGCTCCGGAACAACTCGCCAAGCCGGACGTCACGGACCGGCTCGCCGCCGTCCGGCCCCGGCTGCTGGTGGTGGACGAGGCACACTGCGTGTCGTCCTGGGGGCACGATTTCCGGCCGGACTACCTGCGGCTGCGCCACGCGCGCGAGCGGCTCGGCAACCCGCCGGTGCTCGCCCTGACCGCGAACGCGGCGGCCCCGGTGCGACGGGACATCGCCGAACGTCTCGGCATGAACGACCCGGTGGAGATAGTGGCCGGCTTCGACCGTCCCAACATCCACCTGGACGTGTCGACCTTTCAGGACGCAGCCGCCAAGGAGCGGTTCGTCGTGGAGCGGGCCGCCGTCGAGGAGAAGCCGGGAATCGTGTACGCGGGAACGCGGCGGGCCGCGGACAGCTATGCCGAGCAGTTGAGCGACCTCGGACTGTCCGCCGCGAGCTACCACGCGGGCCGGCCCGCCGCCGAGCGCGGCCAGACCCAGGACCGCTTCAGCTCCGGTGAACTCGACGTGGTCGTGGCGACCTCGGCGTTCGGGATGGGCATCGACAAGGCGAACGTACGGTTCGTGCTGCACGCCTCCGTCCCCGGCTCGCTCGACGCCTACTACCAGGAGATCGGCCGGGCCGGCCGCGACGGGGCACCGGCCAGGGCGATCCTCGCCTACCGTCCGCAGGATCTGGGCCTGCAACGCTTCTTCGCCGCCGGTGCTCCCGACGCCGACGCGTTGCGCCGCGTCGCCGAGCGGCTGCGCGGCGAGGAGGGCGCCGTGGGCGCGACCAGGCTCCGGGCCGACTGCGAACTCGGCGCGACGGCGCTGTCCGCCGTGCTGAACCTGCTGGAGGAGGCCGGGGCCGTCCGTACCGGACGGGACGGCAGCCGCTTCACCGGCGCGGCCGGCGTCGTCGGCGCCTCCGCGGATGACGACGTCGACGCCGCCGTGCAGAGCGCCCTCGCCGTCCACGCCACGCACCGCAAGCTCGAACAGTCCCGGGTCGACATGATGCGCGGGTACGCCGAGACGACCGACTGCCGACGGCGGTTCCTCCTTGGGTACTTCGGCGAGTCCGTCCCCGTCCCGTGCGGGGCGTGCGGCAACTGCACGGGCCCGGTGGCCGAGCCTGCGAACGCGCTGAGGCGCGAGCGGTCCGAGGCCGCCGGACGGCCGTACAAGGCGGCCACGCGGCAGCGCCGGTGGACCCGGGCCGGTGCGCGTGCGGGCGGCTCCGCGGGTGCCGTCCGGGCGGTGGAGACCGTCGCACGGCCCGCGGCGGACGACCACCCCTACCAGCCCGGCGTCCTCGTACGCCATGACCGGTGGGGTCAGGGAGAGGTCATGAGCGAGGGCGACGGCAAGATCACCATTTTGTTCGAGTCGGTCGGCTATCGCACCCTGTCGCTGGCCGTGGTGACGGACAAGCAGCTGCTCGCCGCGTTGCCCGACTCACCACGCTGACGCCGGACCCGCATGGTGCTGCCTGATGGCGTCACCGCGTGCGTGGCGCCACCGTGAGGAGCGCCCGACGTCGGTCGACCCGTCCGCCGGGGGCGTGTCGGTCCGGTCGTGGCGCGGGTCGCTGAAGTCCAGGTCGGACCACGGTCCGAGTCGGCGTGTGACCAAGCACGCCGGTACCGCTACCGCCCGGGTGCGCCTCGCCTGGAAGCGCGATCGTCTCGCCATCACCGTCGCCGACGATGGCAGGGGCGCCCGTACGACGTCCGCCCCACCCGCGGGACCGAGCGCGTCCACGGCGGTGGACCGGCCGCCCGGTTACGGTCTGATCGGGATGCGTGAACGGGCCACCCCGGCCGGCGGAGACCTCTCGGCGGGCAGGCACCCGGAGGGCGGCTTCCTCGTCTCCGCCCAACTGCCCCTCCCGCCCGCGAAGGACACGACGCGCAGGACCGACGGAGCGACGACCGTCCAGGGGCGCACGGCCGACGGAACGACAGGCGCCGGCCGAACGGGCGGCGGAGAGGCCGGGGATGCGCCGTGACGCTCCGGGTACTGCTCGCCGACGATCAGGCCCTGCTGCGCGAGGCCTTCCGCATACTTCTCGACAGCGCCGACGACATCACCGTGGTCGGTGAGGCCGCCGACGGCCGGGAGGCGGTGAGACTCACCCGTGAGCTGCGCCCGGACGTGGTGATCATGGACATCCGTATGCCCGAGGTGGACGGTCTCACCGCCACGTCGGAGATCTGCGCGGACCCGGAACTGCGTGCCAGCCGCATCCTGGTCCTCACCACGTACGAGACCGAGGAGTACGTCGCTCAGGCGCTGCGCGCGGGGGCCGGCGGCTTCATCGGCGGCTGCACGCGGCCGGCCGGATGCACCCCGATGCGTTCCCAGCATCCGTCCAGCCGACCTCCTGGCACACTCTCGTTCGGTTCATGTCCTAGAAGGGCTCGGCCGCCTGGAGCAGCCGTTGGGGCAGGTAGGGGGACTCGACGCGGACGTTCCAGCCTCTGCGGCGGGCGTGGCAGGCCAGGGCCAGGGCGTCGAGGTCGAACCGGGCGTCCGGGTCGTCGGCACGGTCGGCGACCCGGTAGTGGTCGCGGTGGGCTTCGAGAGCGTCGGCCAGGGCCAGGTTGAAGCTTTCCTCGTCTCCCTCCACGAGCTGCGACAGGAGGGCTCCAGGCGGCGGGAAGAAGCCCCAGTCCCCGGCCTTGCCGATGTCCCGCAGCGCCCGTTCCATCGCCGGCTCCGGGTCGGCGCCCTTCAGGTAGTCGTGGAGGGCCACGCGGTACGACGCGAACGCGGAGCGGTCCTCGGAGGTGAAGGTGGGACCGGTCAGGACCAGGGGAGCGAGGTCTTCGCGTACGCCGGTGATCAGGGCGAAGGCGGTGGCGGTCTGCCAGTTGCCCGCGCTCGTGTCCTCGCCACGGGTGGCCGGGTAGCCGAGGGTACGGCCGTCGACCGTCACCCGGGCCTCGGTGCCCGGTTCGGCGAGGGCGATGCGGAACAGGGCCGCGCCCAGCTGGGAGGCCAGGCGCAGGTTCTCGAGCTGGGCGTCCGTGACGTCACCGGAGTCCGAGGCACGCCACTTGAACAGGAGCTCCTGATAGCGCAGGGCGCTCCCGAGCTGCCGGACGGCGAGGGACTGCCCGTCCACCGGCGTGAGGGCCTCCCGGGTGTACTGGTCGAACAGGGCCTCGCTCTCCGGGGCCGGGGCCCTTTCGAGCGCCGGCCGCCCTACCGTCAGCGGCCCGGCGGCCAGCGCGGCGACCGCCTCCGGGCGCCGGCGGCGGCCGAAGCCCTCGACGCGCGGGCCGCGGTTCTCGAAGCCGGTGACCAGGGCGCGCGGCAGGTAGTCGGTCTCGAGGGCCGGTGCCCAGCCCAGGGTCCGGTACGCGAGCGCGGCCAGGGCGACCGGCAGCAGCGGGAGGAGGCTGCCGGGCGAGGCGCCGGGGCCGGGCAGGGCGCTGTGGGGCAGCAGGAGGGCGGTCAGTCCGGAGTCGAAGCCCGCCCGGTCCTCGGCGGCCAGGGCGCGCAGGGTCGTGAGCGCCACACTGTGCGGCCGGCCGAGGAGGCTTTCGCCCGTCTGCTCCTGGCGGCTGCGGATACGGGACAGCGCGGCGTCGAGGGCGGCGAGCTTGTGCTGGGTGCTCGGGGGGTGGTCCGCGTCGTCGTCTCCCGTGTCGTCGAGAACCTGTGCCATGAAGCCCTTGATCAGCTCGGCGGCGGGCGTTCCGTCCGTGCCGGCGCCGAACTTCTGGCGGGCGAAGTGGAAGGCCTCTCCGTGCCATTTGGCCTTGTCCGAGAGGACGGCGAGACAGAACGCGTCGATCCATTCGCCCGGGGTGACGCTCTCCTCGGCCGCGTCCTCGTCCTCGGCGTCGTACCCCATGCCGAAGTTCACGTAGTTGAGCGTGACGTGGAAGGAGCAGTGCGGGAAGTACGCCGCGAAGGCCACCGCGCCCGCCGCGGCCTCGGTGGCATCCTTGAGCGCCGCCTTCGCCTCCGGGGTGTCGAGGTCAGGTGTCTCGACAGACAGGGCACCGAGGTAGTCGAGAAACTCCTCGGCGATCGACGTCCACTCGTACGTGGCCATACGACCGGCCTTCGACATCGACGGGACCTGCCCCCCGATCCGGTTCGCGAAGTCCTCGCGCGCCGCCGAAACCACTGCCCCGCCCACCTGGTGACGCTCTATCCGCACTACGCCGCTCCTTGATCACTTGTCTGGAGGCCAGCCTAGGCGCAGGCTCTGACACCCATGCCGAGGGTGCGGTGGACCGCAGACGCGTCCTGTCGACGGCCGGCTGCGCCTTCGTGCCCGGAGCGCTCGGCCGCGTCGGGAGCCCCTGGACGCGGCCGACGCGCGATTGTCGGTGGCCGGTGTCACGCTGAAACGACACAGGACCTGCGAAGGGAACAGCCGTGATCACGACCGACCTCACTCCCGGCTCCCCCTGCTGGCTCGACCTCGGGGCACCCGACGTCCGCGCCGCCGCGGCCTTCTACGGCTCGGTGCTCGGCTGGGACTACGAGTCCATGGGCGGGGGCGAGGGCGAGGGCGGGGACATGGAAGGCGGGATGTTCCAGAAGGACGGCAAGACCGTCGCCGGTCTGGGCAAGCTGTCCGAGGAGGGCGCTCGCTCGGCCTGGATGATCTACTACCGCGTCACCGACGCGGATGCCACCACCCAGGCGGTGGAGGGCGCGGGCGGTACGGTCCGGGTGCCCCCGAGGGATCTCGGTGAGTGGGGGCGGATGGCGCAGTACACCGACCCGTCGGGCGGCCAGTTCGCGGTCTGGCAGCCAGGGAAGAACGCGGGCTTCGAGCTGGCGGACGTGCCGGGATCGCTCTCCTGGACGGAGCTGTACACGAGCGACGCCGCGGCCGCGAAGGAGTTCTACGGCGCGGTCTTCGGCTGGCAGTTCAGCGACACGGAAATGCCGGGCGGCGGAGGCACGTACACCCTCATCACGCCGGCCGGGCTTCCCGAGGAGCGTATGCAGGGCGGCCTGATGCAGGTCCGCGAGGAGGACCTCGCCCTGGCGGGCGGGCAGGCGTACTGGCACCCGGTGTTCGCCGTCGCCGACTGTGACGCCGCCGTTGCCGCGGTCACCGGGGACGGCGGCAGCGTGCAGATGGGACCGACGGACGCGGAGGGCGTCGGCCGGCTCGCCGTCTGCCTCGACCGGTCCGACGCCGACTTCGTGGTGCTCACCCCGTCCTCCCCGAGCTGAACGCGCCCGCTCCCGTCATCCGCTCCCGCCATCCGCTCCCGCCATCCGCTCCCGCCATCCGCTCCCGCCATCCGCTCCCGCTCTCCGCGCCCGCTCGTCGCGGGTCGCGGCGGGACGGGGCACCTGTATGCCGCCGGACCCGGTGTGCTGCTCTCCGGGCGGGTGGTGAGGGCGACACCGGGTTCTGCACCGAGCGCTGCGACGGCTGCTGGACGGCTCCGCCGAAAATATTCCTTGACACGAATATTCGCCTTCAGGAATACTCGTGCTCATGGACGCCATGGACCCACTCCTCGCCGCACTGGCCGACCCGGTCCGCCGGCGGCTCGTGAGCCTGCTGGCCGAGCGGCCCCGCCCGGTGGGCGTTCTCGCTCAGCTCGCCGACGCGCGCCAACCGCAGACGACCAAGCACCTTCAGACCCTTGAGCGGGCCGGCATCGTGACCTCGCAGCGCACCGGTCAGCGCCGGATCTACGCGCTCCGGCCGGGCCCCCTGCGCGAGCTGGCGGCCGCGCTGAGTCGACTCGCCGATGCCGCGGACCAGGTCGGCGGCCCGCACACGACGTACGACCGCTACGGGCTCAGCGTCCACACGGAGCGGCTCGCCGCGCGGGAGCCGGGGTGGGCCGACGACCGCTCCTTCACGTTCCACCGGTCACTGCCGGGACGCCCCGAGCTCGTCTGGCGCCACCTGACGGAGACCGCCCTGCTCGCGCGCTGGTGGACCCCCGACGAGCTCCGCGTCTGCGAACTCGTCTTCGAGGCACGGCCCGGTGGGCGGATCGTCCAGGAGTACCGCGACGCCGAGGACACCGGAGAGTCCGACCCGGTCGCCGGGCGCGCGGAGGGCGTCGTCGTCGACGTGAGCCCTGATGAGCGCCTCGCCTACCGGCTCTCCCCGCTGCTTCCCGACGGCCGCCCGGCTTTCACCGCTCACATCGACATGGACCTGCGGCGCACCGGCGCGGGCACGGACCTCGACGTCCGCTGGCGAATGACCGACAGCACCGTCGAGTCGGCGGACTTCGTCGCGGGCATCGAGATCGGCTTCGGCCAGAGTCTCGACAAGCTCGCGGGAACCCTCACCAACAGCGCAGACCGCACGGCCCGCACCGACACGAGGAGCGCGACATGACAGAGCAGATCGCCGGCCGTCGAGTTGTCACCAACATGGCCCTCTCCCTCGACGGCCGCTACGCCGCACCGGACAACCCCGTGGACATGGGCTGGGTGATGCCGTACGCCGTGACGGACGTCGCCCGCGACCACCTGACCAGCCTCTGGGAGCCGGCCACGACGGCCCTGCTCGGGCGGGTCAACGCCGAGGGATTCCTCGGCTTCTGGCCCACCGTCATCGGTATGGAGGGCGCCGACCCGCGCGACGAGGGCTTCGCGAAGTGGCTCGTCGACTCCGACAAGGTGGTTCTCTCCTCGACCCTCGACAAGGCGCCGTGGGAGCGCACGACGCTCGTCGACAAGCCGGCCGCCGAGGTCGTCGCGGACCTCAGGGCCACCGAGGGCGGCGACATTCTCGTGCTCTCCAGCGCGAGCGTGGTCAAGGCGCTGCTGGCGGCCGACGAGGTCGACCGGCTGGCGCTCACGGTCTTTCCGGTGTTCCTCGGCGGCGGGCCACGCCTCTTCGACGACGGCCTGCCCGCGCATCGGTGGACGCTCGTCAGCCAGACGGCGGGCGAGCACGGCACGCTGGCCCTCGTCTACGACCGGGTCCGCTGAGTTCCCTCGGCGCCGGCGCCGGGGCGGACGCCCCAGTCGAGGCGGAGCACGGCGAGGTCGTCGGAGTGGCGTCCGGCGTTCAGCTCGTGGGTCTCCTTGATGAGGAGGTCGACATGAGCGGCCGGGTCTGCCGACGGCAGGGTTCCGATCAGCGTGAGCAGTCCCTCGACGCCGAGCCGTTCGTTCGTCGCCCCGTTGTGCCCCTCGGTGAGGCCGTCGGTGTAGAGGGTCAGGGCCCCCGTGGCCGGGAGCGGGATGACGGTGGAGGGCCAGCTGCGCAGCCCGGGAACGATACCCAGGGCGATGCCGTGCGCGGCGCTCAGTTCCCGGGTTCCCTCGGCCGTGGTGAGGAGGGGCTCGTGATGGCCGGCGAGGTGGAGGGTGGCGGTCGCGGTGTCCTGGTCGAGGGTGAGGAGGGTGCACGTGGCGAACAGCTGCTGGTCGCCGCGTTCGGCGATCAGGATGCGTTCCATCAGGTGCAGCAGGTCCTCGCCGCGGTGCCCGCCGAGCACGAGGGAACGCCAGGCGATGCGCAGGCAGACACCGAGCGCGGCGGCGTCGGGGCCGTGTCCGCTGACGTCACCGACGACGGCGTGCAGCAGTCCGTCGTCTCCCTCCACCACGTCGAGGAAGTCCCCGCCGAGCAGGGCCATCGCGGCGCCGGGCAGGTAGCGGGAGGTCACTCGCACGGTGGAGGTGTCGAGCATCGGCTGGGGCAGCAGGCCGCGTTCCAGGCGGGCGTTCTCCTCCGCCCGCAGCCGGGAGGCCTGGGCTTCGGAACTCGCGCGCTCGGTCTGGCTGCGGTAGACGGCGTAGCGCACCGTCCGGTGCAGCAGGTCCGCTTCGACCTTGCCCTTGACGAGGTAGTCCTGGGCTCCGGCGGCCATGGCGTCGGTGCCCGCCTGGGCCTCGGACAGCCCGGTCAGGACGATGACGGCGGTGTGCGGGGCCAGGGCCCGCACGGCGGCGACCGCGTCGATGCCCGACACGTCGGGGAGGTGCAGGTCGAGGAGGACGCAGTCGATCGGGGCGCCGGCCAGTTCGGTGCGGGCCTCGGCCAGGGTGGTGCGGGTCGTCAGCTCGAACCGCAGCCCCGTGTCGTACAGGAGCTCCTCGACGAGCAGGGCGTCGCCCTGGTCGTCCTCGATCAGAAGGATGCGGTACATCGGCTCGTCGGGCGCCGTTTCGGGACCGGTTGTCATCGCTGTGGTCATCGTGTCTGCTCGGTGCCGGCGCGGTCGGCCTCCGGCAGGGTGGACGGGCCGGGGTTCGCCGGCGGCTCGGGTGCCAGGGTGAAGGAGATGCGGGTGCCGTCCTGGTACGCGGTGTCGACGCCGATGGTGCCGCCGTGGAATTCGACGATCTTCTTGCACATCGCGAGGCCGATGCCGCTGCCGGAGTAGGCGTCCTTGGTGTGCAGCCGTTGGAAGATCACGAAGACCTTGTCGGCGTATTCCGGAGCGATCCCGATGCCGTTGTCGGTGACGGTGAACCGCCACAGTTCGTCTTCCCGGACCGCCGTCACATGGATTTTCGGCGCTTCGCCGGGGCGGCGGAACTTGACGGCGTTGCCGATCAGGTTCTGCCAGAGCATGCCCATCTGGGTGGGGTCGGCGACCAGGGTCGGCAGCGGATCGTGGGTGACCGTCGCTCCGGCCTCCTCGATGCCGACGCTCAGCGCGGACAGGGTCCGCTCCAGCACCGTGTCCAGGTCGACGCTCTGGTGGGTGTTGTGCATCCGTCCGACCCGGGAGAAGTCGAGCAGGTCGTTGATGAGGACCTGCATACGGTTCGCGCCGTCGACCGCGAAGTCGATGTACTGGTCGGCCCGGGTGTCGAGTTGCCCTCCGTAGCGCCGCTGGAGGAGCTGGGTGAAGCTGGAGACCTTGCGCAGCGGCTCCTGAAGATCGTGGGAGGCGACGTACGCGAACTGCTCCAGCTCCGCGTTGGAGCGCTGAAGGTCCGCGGCCTGCGCGTCGAGACGCTGACGCGCCTCTTCGCTGAAGGCCAGTTCCCGTACGAGACGGCGGCGCATGAACTCGATCTCACCGCTGAGGCGCCGCAGGTCGGCGGGGCCGGTCGGGGAGATGGGGTGGTCGAAGTCGCCGTCGGCGATGGTGCGGGCGTCCGCGCCGAGCTGATCCAGCGGCCGGGTGATGCCGCGGCGCAGTCCTTCGAAGACGAAAGCGGTGAGGACGACGACGAGCACCGCGGCGGCGCCGAAGACCACGTTCCGCAGGGCCATCGTGGCCATCAGGTCGTCCCTCGCCCGGACGCGCTCCGCGCGCAGCCGCTCCTGCTGCGCGCTCAGGGCGGCACGTACGTCGTCGAAGGCCTTCTTGCCCTCCGCTGCCCGTTCGGTGGCCAGCGGTGAGGGTGAGCCGGCCGGCGAGGCGGCGATCGGCCGCGCGATCCTCTCCTGCCACGTGGCCAACGCGTCCTGCACGGCCTTCAGGTCGTCCAGGCCGGCCCGGTCGCCGACGAGCAGCTCGGTGAGTTGCGCGATGCTCGACTTCTGCTCGGCCAGGCCCTCCTGGTAAGGAGTGATGAAGTCCGCAGTGCCGGTGATCCCGTAGCCGCGGATCCCGGTCTCCTGGTCGAGAAGGGCCGACTCCAGCCGGATCGCCGTGGTCAGCGCGGGAGACCGCACGTCCACGAGGTCCCTGCTGATCGACTCGGTCCGCGCCAGGACCCATGCTCCCGTGACACCGAGAAGTGCCAGAACCGCCAGGGACGCGGCCGCGCCCACGCGAAGCCACCGCCGGGTCGTCCACGTGGAAAGCCACCGCGTACGCGGTGGTCTCTCACTGCCGGTCATTCTGTGGAACTCCTCGCTGCGAACATTTGCCCGAAGGCAACGGTCAGGACACTCTAGACGGCGACAACGCTTGTTGTCGCGAACTCCTCGCGGACCATAGAGTGCCAGGTATGCCAGGCAAGAACTTCGATCTGCGGACCAGTCCGCAGGAGACGTCCGTCATCGCGGACGCCGCGGTCGGCAACCTTGCCCAGCGCCTTGCCCACCGGCTGCTGGACAGGCCTCAGCAACCGGCACCGGACGATCCGGCACAGGCCCTGGCCCTGCTCCACCTGCTGGACCAGCTCCAACAGGCCGCCGAACGGCTCCAGCGGGAAGCAGCCGTGGCTGCCGCCCGCGCGGGAGCGGGCTACCCGCAGCTCGGCGCCGCCTGCGGCCTGACCCGCCAAGGCGCCCGGCGCCGCTGGCCGGGGCTCTTTCACCACTCTGACGAGACACCCACGGAGCATCCGATGATGACCACCCCCGCCCGCCCGTTCGACGTCCTGCTCGTCGAGGACGACGTCGCCGACGCGATGCTCATCGAGGAGGCCCTCTCCGAGCGTGGAGCGCGCAACCTGGTCCAGGTCACCGACGGAGTCGCCGCTCTGGAGCACCTGCGTACCCCGGGCAACCCGCGGCCCGACCTCATCGTCCTCGACCTGAACATGCCGCGCATGAACGGCCGCGAGCTGCTGAAGGTCCTCAAGAACGACGAGGACCTGCAGACCATCCCCGTGGTCGTCCTCACCACGTCCACGGCCCCCGGCGATGTGACCGACGCATACAGCAGCCACGCCAACGCCTACGTGACCAAGCCCGTCAACCTGGACGAGTTCGAGCAGGCCGTCCAGAGCATCGACGCCTTCTACCTCGACACCGCCACCCGGCCCCGCCCCTGAACTCCCGCCCCCTGAACCCCCGCCCCCGAACCCCCGCCCCCGAACCCCGACCACGCCCGCCCACCGGAATTCGGGTGCGGGCGGTCGGCGCGGTGGTGTGTCATCGGGGGTATGGCGATGGTGCTGGGCAAGCCGGAAGCCGACGGGCTGAGCGAGGCCGTGGGCGCGCTGCGGGAGTGGCAGTGCGACGGGGCGCCGACGCAACTGCATCCGGGGGACCTGGGCTGGTTCTGGCGGTTCGGTGCGCAGGCGACGGCCGCGGCGGTCCGGACCTGGAGCCGGGACGGACGGATTCTCGCCGTCGGACTGCTGGACGAGCCCCGGCTGTTGCGGCTGACGATCGCCCCGGACGCTCGACGGGACGAGGAGCCGGCGCAGCAGCTGCTCGATGACCTGACCGAGCCCGAGCGCGGCGTACTGCCGGCGGGCAGGGTGTCCGTCGAGGCGCCGACGGGCGCACTGCTCCAGGATCTGCTGCTCGAGCACGGCTGGCACGCCGACGAACCGTGGACGCCGCTGAGCCGCGACCTCACGCGGCCGGTGAAGGATCCAGGCCTACGGATCGAGGTGACCGGGCCGGGGCCGGGGCAGGTCCCCGCGCGGACCGCCGTACAGCGGGCGGCGTTCGACAGGTCGACGTTCACGGACGAGCACTGGCACGCGATGGCGGCCGGATCGCCGTACGCCGACGCCCGGTGTCTGGTCGGGTACGACGCCCGGGACAACGCGGTGGCGGCGGTGACGGTGTGGTCGGCCGGTCCGGGAAGGCCCGGCCTGCTCGAGCCGATGGGCGTGCACCGGGAACATCGCGGTCACGGCCATGGCAGGGCGATCACCGTCGCCGCGGCGGCCGTACTTCGGGAACTCGGTTCGTCGAGCGCGATCGTCTGCACCCCGAGCGCGAACGTGGGCGCCGTCGCCACCTACAGGTCGGCCGGCTTCCGGCAACTGCCCGCGACCCGGGACCTGTACCGGGACGCCTGAGCCGCATCGCACGACCGTGGGCGGGGTGCCGGAACCGAGAGCGTCTCGCCGGTGGTTCATCCGCGTTCGGCACCGATTCCGTGGCCGCAGGGCAGTATGCCGACGCTGTCACTCGTCGCATCATGGACACATGGGAACGGGGACCGACAGCGATCCGGACGGCGTCACACGCGGTGAAGAGGACACGAGTACCAGCGTCGGAGCGGACCTGCTCGACTTCCGTTCCGGGCTGTTCCACGGCGAGGTGGTGGCCAAGAAGGTGGAACACCACTATCACCACGTCCCGGGCCCGCTGGCGTTGCAGTCACTCCCCGGCCCCGCAAGAGGATTCGTCGGACGCGACCGTGAACTACGGACACTGCTGGATTCGCTGGACCCCGACGAACCGGCCCGCGGTGCCGTCCTGGTGTCCTCGGTCACCGGGATGGGTGGCGTCGGCAAGACCGCGCTCGCCCTGCAAGCCGCGCACATGGCTCAACACCGCGGGTTCTTCCCTGCCGGAGTGGTCTTCCTCGACCTGCACGGTTACGACGACGTCCCGGTGGCCCCGGAGCAGGCGCTGGAACAGCTTCTGCTGGCACTCGGTGTCTCTCAAGACCACGTGCCGGCGAGCGCCGACGCACGAGCCGGGCTGTACCGGTCGGTGCTGGCCGAGGTTGCCGAGAAACAAGGTGCACTCCTGGTCGTCGTGGACAACGCCTCCCATTCCTCCCAGGTGAGACCGCTCCTGCCGGGCCGTCCGGGGCACCGTGTCCTGGTCACCTCCCGCGATGTCCTGGCACAACTCGGCGCGCAGATGCTGCGGTTGGGGGTGCTTTCTCCGGAGCATGCGGTGGAGGCGTTGGCTACGGCACTCGGATCGGCGGACCCGACCGACGCGCGCATCGCAGGGGATCCCGACCAGGCGCGCCGACTGAGCGGCTTGTGCGGACACCTTCCGCTCGCCCTGCACATCGCCGCCGCGCTCCTCGTCAACGACCCCTGCAAGCCGGTCGCGGAGCTCGCGGACGAGCTCGCCGACAGGGCGACCCGCATCGACTGCCTGGACGACGGTGAGCGAGCGATGAGGGCGGCCTTCGACACGTCGTATCGACGCCTGGGAGACGACCCGGCACGGTTGTTCCGCCTGATCGCCCTCGCGCCCGGATCCGAGGCGGGGCCGGAAGCGCTCACCGCGCTCGGCGGGGCGTCGCCCGCCCCGCGGTCGCTCGATGTCCTCGTTCGGGCCCACCTGATCGAGACCGGCAGCAGCCGTGGTCGCTGGCGTATGCACGACCTGGTGCGCGCATACGGTGTTTTCAGGACCCGGGCAGATGCCACCCTCGCCGCCGACGGGCAGGCGGCGCGAGCCCGGTTGCTCGGCCGGTTCCGGCAGCGCGTCGCCGACAGCCACGCGTATCTCCAAACGGTTCCCGAGCGGCCCCGAGCCGGTGGATTCACCGACCGGGGCGAGGCGCTGCGCTGGCTGGACACGGAACGCGAAGGGCTGGTCGCGGCCTCTCAGTGGGCCGCCGATCCGGAGCACGCCGAGAGCGGAGTGCGCTTCGCGCTCAGTCTGAGCCACTACCTGGCCTGGAGGCACCACTTCGACGACGCCGCAGAGGTGTACCAGCACGCAGCCAAGGGCGCCCGCCTGCTCGGCGACCGGAGCTTCGAGGGAATGGCGTACGACAATCTCGGGATAGCCCTTCGCTACCTGAGACGAGGGGAAGAGGCGATCGGCGCGCACCGGCGCGCTCTGGAACTCTTCCGCGCGCTCGGAGCGCTGCGCGAAGAGGGCACCGCGCGGTACAACCTGGGCAACGCCCTGCTCGAAGCCCGCCATTTCGACCAGGCCCTGGAGGCGTTCCAGGAGGCGGACAGCCTGCTGCGTGCCTCGGGAGCCGTTCGCACCGCGGCCATGACGCAGAACGGACTGGGCGTCCTGCTGTTCAGGACGGGGCACTTCGCCGAGGCCCTGACACATCTCGACGCGGCCCGGGTCGCGTACCGCTCGCTCGGGGACACGATCATGGAGGCCATCTCCACCAACAACCGGGCGCGTGTCCTGCGGGGTCTGGGACAGCTCGACGCCTCGCTCCACGACCACACGCTGTGCGTGAGGTTCTTCCAGACGCTGGGCCATACCGAGCGCGCGGCCAGCGCGCGCAATGACCTCGCACTCACTCTCCATGCCATGGGCAGGTTCCCGGAAGCGATCGAGCACCACACCGAGGCGCTGGTCTCCCTGAGGCAACAGCAGGAGCAGTACCGCGAGGCCGTGATCCTCAACGATCTGGGGAACACGCTGCGGTCGGCAGGGCGTCACCAAGACGCCGTCCGGTGCCATGAACAGGCTCTGACGCTGTTGCGCGACGTCTTCTTCGACGCCTATGGACAAGCCTGCTCGCTCGACCTCTACGCCGCCGCCGTACTCGCCGTCGGCGGGGCCGAAGAGGCGGTGCGGGCCTGGCGGGAGTCGGTTGTCCTGTACCGGCGGGCCGGTTCCGACGATGCTGCCCGGGCGGCGATGCGACGGATCACGGCTCTGGGCGTTCCGGTCGAGTCCGTCGGCTCGGAGGCAGGCGATGACTGAGCTGGCCCGGACCGCCTCGGTCGTCTTCCTTCAGCCCATCACCTTGTGCAACCTCGACTGCTCGTACTGCTATCTCCCCGACCGATCCGCTCGCAGGCGCATGTCCGTGGAGGTGGCCGATGCCGTGGCGCGTGCGGTGACCGATTGGTCGTCCGCGCATCCGGTGCGTGTCGTCTGGCACGGTGGGGAGCCGCTCGCGCTCGGCGTGCCACGCTTCACCGAACTGCTCGGACGGTTCCGGAACGGCCACGGCCGCGTCACTCACGCCGTGCAGACCAACGCCACACTCATCGACGACGCATGGTGCGAGGTGTTCACCCGCCGACGGATCGACGTGACGGTCAGTCTCGACGGCCCGAGGCAGGCGAACCGAGCTCGGACCACCCGCGCCGGGCGGGAGAGCTTCGACCTCGCTCTTCGTGGTATCGCGGTACTGCGACGCCATGACATTCCTTTCGGGGCGATCGCAGTGGTCGAGGACCCCGATCCCGCCGTCGCGGCGGAGTTGTACGACTGGTTCGTGGCACTCGGGTGCCGGTCCCTCGGCATCAACATCGTGGAACGCAAGGGTGTCCACACCGGGAGCCAGGTGGACGACGGGCGGGTCACCGCCTTCTGGTCCGCTCTCGCCACCCGCTGGAGAGCCGACCGGCGTCTGCGGATAAGGGAGTTCGATCACGCGCTCCGCTATGTCTCGGCGACACTGACCGAAACGGCCGCGCGACGAACGCAGGCCCACCGCGACCCCATGCCCATGATCGGCTGGGACGGCGAAGTCACGTTGCTGGGACCGGACCTGGTGGGATTCTCCTCCCGGCGCCACGGCCCGTTCACCGTGGGCAACGTCACGGACTCCGACCTCACCGACCTGGTACGACGCGCGCCGCAAGCCGCCTGGGTGGCCGAGAGCATTCAGGGTATGGCAGCGTGCCGGGCGACGTGCGACCACTTCGCCTACTGCCTCGGCGGGCAGCCGGCGAACAAATACTTCGAGACGGGACGGTTCGACGTCACGGAGACCGCGTACTGCCGGAACAGCAAGAAGCGACTCATGGAAGGACTGCTTCGTAGTGTCGGACACACCTGAAATCGGCGAAAGCCTGTCACAGCGCATCGAATCTCACCGGGCCGCCCTGTCGTCCTTGCTGGCTCAAACCGGCTTGCTGGCTCAAACCGGCCTCGAGTCGTCCGCCGCCCCGGCCGCGGGTGCGGCTCCACGGGCGGACGTGCTGGTCTCCGCCGCCGAGGACCCCTGGCACGACGGACGCGGGAACGACGACAAGGACGAGGAGGAGGAGAAGGAGAAGGACGAGACCGAGTAGCCGCTTCACTGCCGTCGCGGCAGGCCCGGGACGGCGACGGAAACTTTCGGTACGTGGCGGAGAAATTGACAGGAAGCGGCGCGCCGCGCCTACTCGATCGTGATCGTCCCGCTCCGCCTGAACCGACCGGACCGGCTCCGTCGGAACCTCCGGCGGGTCACACCAGTGAAAGGACTCGATGAGGGTGTCGAGCAGGCCCGAGAAGACCGAGACCGTCGACAACCCGGTGATTCCGGGCTTCCATCCGGATCCGTCCGTGTGCCGGGTAGGGGAGGACTACTACCTGGCCTGCTCCAGCTTCGAGTACTTCCCGGGAGTACCGATCTTCCACAGCCGGGACCTGGTGCACTGGACGCAGCTCGGGAACGCCCTCGACCGGCCGAGTCAGCTGCGCCTGCCGCTCGACACCCCGTCCTCGGGCGGCGTCTACGCCCCCACGCTCCGCCACCACGACGGCCGCTTCTGGCTGATCGTCACGAATGTGAGCGCCGACGGCAATCTGCTGGTCACGGCCACCGACCCGGCCGGTCCCTGGTCCGACCCCGTCCGGCTGCCCAAAGTGCACGGCATCGACCCGGACCTCGCCTGGGACGAGGACGGCAACTGCTGGTGCACCACCGCCGGAGTCGGGCAGATCCGCATCGATCCCCACACCGGGGAGACGTTCGGCCCGCAGCGCCGGCTCTGGTCCGGCAGCCCCGGCGCCAAGGCCCCGGAAGCACCGCACCTCTACCGGATCGGCGACTACTGGTACCTGCTCATCGCCGAAGGCGGCACCGAGCGCTGCCACAGCGTCTCGATCGCCCGCGGCCGCACACCCACGGGCCCGTTCGAGCCGTGCCCGGCCAACCCGATCCTGACCCACCGGGGCACCGACCATCCCATCCAGAACACCGGCCATGCGGACCTGGTGCAGGCGCCCGACGGCTCGTGGTGGATGGTGCTGCTCGGCGTACGGCCGGGCGGTGGCTCCCCGGGGTGGCATGTACTCGGCCGGGAGACGTATCTGGTGCCGGTCGACTGGGTGGACGACTGGCCGGTCGTCGGTGAACTGTCCACCTCGATGCCCGCACCTCCCTGGCCGTTGCTGCCGCAGCCTGAGTTGCCGGACCGGGACGACTTCGAGTTGAGTGAACTCGCCCCGTTCTGGGTCTCGTTGCGGCACCGACCGCCGGAGGTGTGCACGACGAAGGAGAAGCCCGGCTGGCTCACCCTGCGGGCCCGCGGCGGATCGCTCGACGACACCGACGTGACGTTCGTCGGCCGGCGCCAGCAACACATGTCGTGCCGGGTGCGCGTCCTGGCCGACGTCGCGGACGGCCGCGGGGGCCTCGCCGTCCGCCTCGACGAGCAGCATCACTACGACATCGAGGCCTCGTCCGGTGAGGTGCGGGTGCGGGCCCGCATCGGTCCGTCGGACACCGTGGTGGCGTCCCGGTCGACACCCCCCGGTCCCGTGGTCCTCCGCATCGAGGTGGCCGCCGTGCACGCCGTGCACGATGCCCGCACCGGCCCGGACATCGTCACGTTCGGCATCGAGGAGCCGGACGGCACCTTCGTCGAACTGGCCTCACTGGACGGGAAGTACCTCTCCACGGAGGTCGCCGGCGGCTTCACCGGCCGAGTGATCGGCATGTTCGCCGGCGACGGCGCCGTCCACTTCGACTGGTTCGCGTACGAGCCGGTCGATCGCTGACCCGCCCCGGGTCCGAAGCCCCTCAGACGAGGAGTTCGCGCAGGAGCAGGTCCGCGTCCAGAGGGACGGACAGGGCTCGTCCGGCGAGGCCGGCGGGGACCTCGGGGTGTTCGGGGTTGACCCGGACGAGTCGGGCCCGAGGCGTTCGGCGCACCAGGTTCTCCATGGGGCGCCGGATCACGCCGGGGGTGTTGAACCCGGCGCCGATCTCCACGACGAGCAGGTTCCCGTCGTCGGGGTTCCGTTCGAGCCAGCGGGCCAGGTGCCGGCCGGCGGGCAGATGGGCGTCGTCGACGAACTCGGGGCCGACCCGGACGTTGGGGAAGACCTCCCCGCCGCAGTGGGGGCAGCGCGGCAGGGCCTCCTCGTCGCGCACGCGACCGCTCTCCCGGTCGTACGCCGCGAGGACCGCGTCGAGGAACGGCTTGCTGGACCAGGTCTCCCGCGTGCAGGGCACGGTGCACTGGAGACGGCCGTAGTCGCCCTGGGGGGTGAAGACGCGGTCCGCCGCGAAGCCGTTGCGGACGAACAGCGCGTCGACGTTCGACGTCATCACCCGGTGGTCGCGGTCGCCGACCAGTTCCCGCAGCCGCTGGTAGAGCGGGTTCGGACCGCTGCTGTAGCGAATGTCGTCGATGTGGACGGCCCAGTAGCCCCACATCATGTCCCTCGGCAGAGGCACCCCGAGCAGGTAGCGCGAGCGCAGGCCGAGGCGGTGCAGTGCGGGAAGCAGTTGCCCGAAGCGCTCGGCGTCGCCGTAGTCGTAGCCGGCGGCCGCGCTGAGGCCGGCACCGGCCGCGACCAGGATCCGGTCCGCCTCTCCCAGCCAGGCGCGGAACGTGTCGGCCGCCTCTGCTGCGGAGCGAGGGAGCTTGCTCGTGGTGCTCACGACTGCGGGGTCCTTCCCATCCGTGGCCTTGTTCGAGGCCTGTTCGTGGTTCTGTTCGTCGCCTTGTTCGTTGCCTTGTCTTTTTCCGTCACTCAAGGCGCCCCTGTCTGCGGGACACCTTCAACGTACGAGGAAGGCGAGATGTCATCGGGATACACTTCTGACTGATGATGGCCAAAAACCGACAGGGTTCCTCGCGAGAGATTCCCGAGGTCCCCTTCGCCGCGCCGGCCGGGACGCCCGCCGGCGTCGAGGTCATGTCGCTGGCCGACCTGCGGGGGCGGGTACCGGAGCGCATCCTCACCCGGCCGCAGCGTCCCGACTTCCACCATCTGCTCGCCCTGACGTCGGGAGACCTCCGGCACACGGTGGACTTCGCCGGTCATGTCCTGCGGCCGGGCTCCTGGTTGTGGGTGCGCCCCGGGCAGGTGCAGCAGTGGGGCGACCTGACCATGGCCGAGGGCACTTTGATCCTCTTCCGGCAGGAGTTCCTCGACGCGGCCACCGCGACGGCGGCCCGCATCGACGACCCGCACGCACCCGTCGTCAGCACCCCCGTCGCCGAGGACGCCGAGGCGCTCGACCTCGCGGTGGAGCACCTGAGCCGTGAGTTCCGCGCCCTCGGCCACCTGCCCCTGGATGTGCATCTGGCCGCCCTCCGCCATCTCCTGGCGGTCCTCGTGCTGCGTCTGGCCCACCTCACGGTCCCGGTCGGCAGCCTCGCCCCGGAGCCGGACGAGACCTACCTGCGCTTCCGGGACGCTGTCGAGCGGCACTTCACGCGCACCCGCCGCGTGGAGGACTACGCCCACATGCTCGGCTACTCCGCGCGCACGCTCGCCCGGGCCACCCTGACCGCTGCCGGGCTCAGCGCCAAGGAGTTCGTGGACCGCCGGGTCGTCCTGGAGGCCAAGCGGCTGCTCGCGCACAGCGACCGGACCGCGGCCCAGGTGTCGGACCAGTTGGGCTTCGCCCATCCGTCCCAGTTCAGCAAGTACTTCCTGCACCGGGTCGGTCGGTCCCCGATCGACTTCCGCACCGTCGTCCGCGGTCGTGCCGAGGACCACGGGCCGGGATGAGCGGAGAAGGGTCCCGTCGGGCTCGGCGCCCTACCGGGGTGCGTCGGAAGGCCGGGTCCGCGGGGCGAGGGCGCGGCGGTAGGCGCTCTCGTCGGCGTCCTCGTAGACGGTGAACACGACTCGATCGAACCTGCCGGGGCGCTCGTCGAACCAGTCGGCGACCGTTCGCAGGGCTACGAGGGCGGCCTCGTCCTTGGGGTAACCGAAGACGCCGGTGCTCACCGCGCATAGGGCGACGGTGCGGATCGTCCCGACCTCGGCAGCCAGGTCCAGACAGGCGCGGTAGGACGAGGCCAGCGCCCGCGCGTCACCGGCGCGGGGCCGGCCGTCGACGATCGGGCCGACGGTGTGCAGGACGTGGCGGGCGGGGAGATGGTAGCCGCGAGTGATCTTGGCGCCGCCGGTCGGTTCGGAGACACCCTGCAAGGTGACGACGGTCTGGCAGTCGTCGCGCAGGCGGGGCCCGGCTGCGTGGTGGACGGCGTTGTCGATGCAGGCGTGCAGGGGATGGAAGCAGCCCAGCAGGGCGCTGTTGGCGGCGTTGACGACGGCGTCCGCCGCGAGGGTGGTGATGTCGCCCCGCCACAGCGCGGTGTGCCGGGCCGCCGGAAAGGCGGTGCCGGGGAACTCCTCCTCGATCGTGGGCAGATGACCCGCCGGGACACCCGGCCGCAGCCGGCGTTCCGTCCCGAGTACCCGGTCCACGGCCTCCTCGGCGCCCTCGGGCAGGGGCCCGGGAGCACGGACGGTCAGCACGGCACGCAGGAGCCGGCGCGCCGTGGCCGCGTCGGCGTGCCGGAGATCCCGCGGGGAGCCGACTCGCAGGCCCAGTTGCGACATGGCCCGGTCGGTGCCGAGCAGGCGCAGCGCCGTGCGCACGTGCTCGTCCAGCTGATCGGCCGGGGCGGGGGCCGCGGACGGTAGGAAGGGTTCGTCCAGGGCGACGGCCTTGCGGTAGGCGGCCAGCGGCAACGCCGAGGGGCGGCCCTCGATCCTGGCATGGTCGGTCCAGGCGTCCGTCCGGGCGTCCGTCCGGGCGGGATCGCTGAACCGCGGCCGAGAAGTGGTCATGGAACGGCTCCGGCTGGTGCGGTGGATCGGTGAACGGGACGGGCGGCGGGGGAGTGCCCGGCCCCGGCATGGGCGCGACGCTGCGCCCCGGCCGGCAGTCGGTGCGGACCCCGTCAGAACAGACCGTTGGCGTGGGGGAGTTCGGCCGGGACGGGGGCGATGACGTCCCAGTGCTCGACGATCTTGCCGTCGGCCACGCGGAAGAGGTCGTAGTAGGCGACCGGCACCCCGAACTCGCCCTCGGACTGCACCAGGACGAGATCTCCCTCGGCGATGACCCGGTGGACCTCGGTGTAGACGAGGTTCCTGCCCTGCTCGGCCCATCGCGCGGCGGCCGCGCCGAAGCCGTCGAGCCCGTCGGCGGCCTCCGGGTTGTGCTGGTGGTACGTCTCGGTGGAGACGTAGTCGGTCAGGACCGAGTAGTCGGCGCCGACGAGCACCTTCGCCGCGAACTCCGTCACCAGGGCGCGGTTGGCCTCGGTCCGGTCGGCGTCGGTGGTCTCGGCGGGACCGTCGGTCTGGGAGCGGCCCGAGACGGTGTCCTTGACGTACGGGGTCAGGGCGTCCCAGTGCTCGGCGAGCCTGCCGTCGGCGACCCGGAAGACGTCGAAGCCGACGAGCGGGTCCGGGCCGAAGCCGTGGTAGGTGCCGTGCAGGGCGACCAGGTCGCCGTCGGCGACGACCCGGGCGTTCTCGTAGCGGAAGTCGGCGCCGAGACCGGCGACCAGCCCGCGCAGCGCCTGCGGGCCGTCGGCCGCGAGGGAGCTGTGCTGTGTGTAGTCGGCGGCGACCCAGCGGTCCACGGCGGAGGGGTCCTTGTCGCCGAACAGCTCGGTGGCGGCCTGGAGGACCGTGTTCTTGTTGTCGCTCATGACTGTCTTCCTTGTCGGCGGTGGCGCGGGGTGATGTGTTCAAACTAGGCCGACACGGAAGGGTTGCCGTCGCCTTTTGGCGACCTGTGATGGTCAAAAAGTGACATCACTGCGGTACGCGGCGCCGGTGACGTCGCGGGAGGTGCCTCGCGCCGGTCAGCCCCGGATCGCGCGGACGACGTCGGCGAGCGGGGTGGCGGGGCGGCCGGTGAGGCGGGGCACGGCCTCGCCGACCCCGTCGAGCTCACCGGCGGCGACGGCGGTGTAGGTCGACACCCAGGCGTCGAGCTGCCAGCGCGGCGCGCCGTAGGAGGCGCGGGAGGCGTACGCCTCCTCGACCGTCTCGGGCAGATAGGTGACGGTGCGGCCCTGCGTCTCGGACAGGATCACCGCGGCCTCGGCGAAGCTCAGGGAGTCGGGACCGGTCAGGTCGTACACGCTGCCGGCGTGCTCGGCCGGGCGGGTCAGCACGGCGGTGGCGGCGTCGGCGACGTCGTCCTGCGAGACGAACGCGGCACGTCCGTGCCCGGCCGGACCACGGATGACGCCGTCCTCACCGGCCAGGTCGGGGACGAACTCCGCGTAGAGGTTGTCGCGCAGGAACGTGTACGACAGGCCGCGCGCACGGATGTGTTCCTCGGTGTGGAAGTGGTCGCGGGCGAGGGTGAAGGTGGCGTCCGGCGCGGCGCCGAAGAAGGAGAGGTACACGAGGTGCTCGACCCCCGCCTCCGCCGCGGCGTCCACGAAGGTCTTGTGCTGGACGAGCCGGTCGGGGCTCTCCGAGGCGGACACCATGAACACGGTCCGCGCACCGTCCAGACCGCGCAGGACGGCGTCGTGGTCGCCGTAACCGCCCTGGACGGGTGTGGCGCCGGGCAGTTCCGGTGCCCGCTCGGGGCTGCGGACCAGCATCCGCTGGGCCACTCCCCGCGCGGCCAGGCGACGGGCGACGCGACCGCCGAGTCGGCCCGTGGCTCCGGTGACCACCAGGGTCGGTCGGGGTGATCCGGTCATGCTGACATCACTTCCGTCGGGTCGGTGCGGGTGGTTGACGCCGGTGTATTGAAACCGGAGTCGAGCCCGTCGACGAGCAGGCACACGCCGTGGGCGCGTCGCGCCGGAACAGTATGACGCCGACTACGGTCACCCGTTGAAGCTCACCTCCCGCTGAAATGCCGTCAACGGCCCCGCCCTCCATTGCGGGCGCGGGACCGCCGAAAGGCCTTCCGAGTGCCGGGCACTAGATGAAATTCACGACGACGGAGATGATCTGGACAATGGTCCAGACCGTCACCTTGAAACTCTCGATGGCGATGAGCGTGCGCCAGTACCGGTCTTCGGACTTCATCGGATTTCCGCTCGGCATGTGACTCTCCTCTTCATTCCCCACCCCGATGTGCCGGGGATCCTGGTCAAAGGAGAAGGGATTTGACGGGGTGTCCAGAAGACGAGCGGACGAAGTGATGGCGTCGGCGGACGAATGGAGCCGTTCCAGGACGCGCCCTTTTCGCCGCACAGCGGCTGACCTAGACTGCCGTCGGACAGGTGCGGACAGGTGCGGACACTGGGTGGTTCAGTGATCGAGCGACTTGACACGGCGGATGTGGACCACGAACTCACCTCCGTGACGACCCGTCCAGAGCTGGCGGCCCTGCTCCGTGTCGTCCACCTCCGTGCGGATCACCCCTCCCTGCGCGAGCTGGAGTTACGCACCCGCAACGCGCCTGTCCGACTCTCCAGATCGACGACGTCGGACATGCTCGCGGGCCGACGGTTCCCGAGAAAGGCCGTGCTGCTGGTCTTCCTCGGTCAGTGCGGCATCAGCCGGACCGCCCCTTGGGAGCGGGCCTGGGAACGCATCGCCACCACCGAAGGTCCCCCGGCAAAAACCGACGTCCAGGCGGTCCGGAAACAATGCGCGGGGTTGCTCGAGGCGGCCCGACGGCAAGCGGACGAGATCATCGCCGACGCGCGGAGACAGGCCGAGGCGATCGTCGCCGCGGCCCTGGAGAACCGGTCTTCGTGCGAATCGAACCCGTTGGCCGATGCGGCGAGGGATCCGGTGAGTGTGCGTATGAGCATCGCTGAGATCCGTCGTCAGAATCCACTCGTCTACGCGACTCCGGCCGCTCTGGGCAACACCTTCGGCAAAAGCCGTGAATATCACCGGAAGGACTGTCGCAGGACCGAGACCGTCAAACTGACGGCTGTGACACTGAGCGAGGCGCGCGTGAAGGGGTTACGCCGTTGTCCTGAATGCAGGCCCGACGGCGCCCCGGCTCAGTCCGCCGAACACAACGGCGTGGAACCGGAGCGTTCATGACGGCAGGTGACGCCGGCGGGACCGATGTGAGCCGGATCTTCGAACACGCGCTGCTGCGCATCGATCAGGACATCGCCCAGGTTTCGGCCGACCTTCAAGAGGCGCACCACTACATCTACAGCCGTTTCGTCCAGCCCCCCGAGGCCGGCGGCTGGCCCCAGTTCCTGGACGAATCGGGTCCCCCGACCGCAACGGGAACCGCGTGCGTGGCGTCGTCGCTCATCCGCATGGGGGTCAAGCGCCAGGACGTCCATCTGATCGAGGCGACCGATCTGCTGTGCAGCGAGCAGTGTGCCGACGGTGGCTGGTCGAAACCGGGGTTCGCCGATCACCTGAGCCTCACTCTGGTCACCTGCTTGTCCCTGCACGCCCTGGCGGCACTCGGGCTCTTCAGCGGACACCCGGTGGTCGACGAGGGCCTGATGTGGCTCAGTCGCGCGCAGAACGACGACGGCGGGTGGGGCTGTCTGGCCTCCGACGACCTGAGTGACGTCACGGCCACGGCCTACGCGCTGAGAGCGCTGGATCTGGGCCATGCGTCGGCGGCCCCCCTCCGGCAGGTGCGGGAGAGGGGAGTCGACTGGCTCGTCCGTCAACAGAACGACGACGGTGGCTGGGGCATCCGGCACGGCGAGCACTCGACGGCCGCCCACACGGCACACGCGGTGGAGGGGATGCAGGCCGCCCACATGCCATGGGTCTGTGCCGCCGCCCTCGACGACGCAAGGGAGTGGCTGCTCACGACGCTTCCGAAGGCGCCCCTGGTCCCATGGATCGAGCACTACCAGCTGCCTGCCTCCATCGCCTCAGGGCTGCCCCGCCGCCTGCATTCGGCCCGCCTGCGCTGGACCCACCTGCCCGCCGAGAGATCGCTGATCGCCCTACTGGCACTCGGAGTCGACGTGCACCACCCCACGGTGCGCCGACTGGTCGAGGACCTGGCCGAACGGCACGAGAAGGAACTCTGCTGGCAGGTCCCCGGCGTTCCCGCCGTCTCGGCCTCCTGGGCGGTCCTCGAGGCGGTCAACGCGCTCAGCCGTTACGTGGAGGCGGTCGAGGCATCCCGCTGGCGGACTGTCTGCCAAGTGTTGACGGCGAGTGTCGTCCCGCGTATCGCGGAGCTGGAGAAGGCTCAGGAAGAACTGCGTCTGCGCACCGATGTGCTGGCAACACCACCCGTCGACGAGGGCCGTCGGGCATGGAAGACCTTGCTGTCCCCACAGGTGCTCGCGATCGAGTTGACCGCCGTCGCCCTGGGCAGCGGCCTCGTCGCCACCCTGGGGAGGGCGATCGGCGCGGACACCGAAGCCCTCGTGCTCGCTTGGGGCGCCTGGGTCGTGGCGATTCCGCTGTTCATCATGGCCGCACGACGAGGATGAGCATGCAGGAGATCTCGTATCCCGAGAAGATCGATCCTCGCCTGCACATCTACCCTTCTCAAGAAGCCGATCGCCTGAAGAGCCGTCTCCTCGAACATCATGAGACGGGCATTCTCGATGCGATCGGCAGGGAGCTGTTCACCCGTATGGACACCGCGGGGCTGGTGCCGATCTTCGTTCTGCGGGG
This sequence comes from Streptomyces sp. NBC_00016, assembly GCF_045040885.1. Taxonomy (NCBI): domain Bacteria; kingdom Bacillati; phylum Actinomycetota; class Actinomycetes; order Kitasatosporales; family Streptomycetaceae; genus Streptomyces; species Streptomyces sp. NBC_00016. The sequence continues at coordinate 8,693,114 of NZ_CP108304.1, forward strand.
CGGGCTCGCCCTCAAGGACGCCTACGTCGAGGCCGCGGGCTTCGGGCCGGCCGGCGTGATCGTCCCGTGGCGGGCGCGGCACACCGAGGATCCGACGGTCAGCTACGCGTCCCTGCCCGTAGTGCCCGGCGCTCGGTACGCGCTGGTGGATACGCTCATCGCTTCGGGCCGCACGATCATCGCCTGTCTCCAGGCCCTACGGGTCCGGGTTCCGGGAGCCCGGGTGGACGTCGTCGCCCCCTTCCTCGCCACCGCCGGCCGGGAACGCGTCATCGCCGACGCGGCCGACACCCACATCCACTGCGTATGGCACGCGGAGGACGTCGACGGCGACGGTCGCATGGTCGGTCCCGGGTTCGACGTCGGGGACCTGGTCCTCGGCTGGCAGGGTCGGCATCTCGTCTGGAGCGGCGAAAGGGGCGAACGTGCTTGACGGTCTCGCTCACTGGGAACGAACCCGGGCCCCTCTCACCGGCGCGGCGATCCTGAAGGGGCTCGGCGTCACGGGGTCACAGACCATGTCCGGTGTGGCACTCGATGTGGGATGCGGCTCCGCTGCCGTGGCAAGGGAGTTGAGCGATCGCTTCGACCGTGTGATCGGCCTCGACATCGATCACGCGATACTGCGCCGCGCGAGGGTTCCCGAGATTCCCTTGATCACGGCGGACGCGGCGAAGCTGCCATTGGCCACAGAAAGCATCGACTATGTCTTCAGCTACGGAGCGCTGCACCACACCGATCCGAAACAATCGCTGGCGGAAATCGTCCGGGTCACCTCTCCCGGCGGACGGATCGCTCTCATCGATTTCTCCGCGCCGAACATGCCCCGACAGCGCAGGACGGGATACACCTGGCGGGTCGTCACATCGCTCCGCAACTACAGAGGTCGCCTCGGTGTCGTCGCGGCGCTGCGGATCGTACTGTTCCGTCTGAGTCCGCGGTGGAGACGTCATCTTCGCGCGGACGTCTTTCTGAGCGAGCGGGATTTCGTATCCGTCTACGGCTCGTTCCTGCCCGGTGCACGCTTCTCCCACGAGGAAGGCCGAATGACCGTGACATGGAGCAAGCCCCATGCCCTTTGAGGAAACGACTTCGACCACGCGCCCGCGCATCGCCGTCGGCTCGACCAACCAGGCCAAGATCGACGCGATCCGGGAGGGATTCACCCAGCTGCTCGGGCCCGTCCTGGTCGAGGGCGTGGCGATCGCGGGCGCCCCGGAGCAGCCCCGCGGTGACGACGAGACGCGCAGGGGTGCCGAGTACCGCGCGGAATCGGTGCGGAAGGCACTCCCGCAAGCCGACTACTGGGTGGGACTGGAGGGGGGAGTCGAGACGGTCGACGGCACGGTCATGGTCATGGCCTGGGTCGTCATTGCCACCGCCGACCAGGTCGGACGGAGCAGAAGCTCCACCTACCAACTGCCGCCGTCCGCCGCCGCCGTGCTCACGGCCGGCGGCTCTCTCGGCGATGTCTCGGCAGCCGTGGGCGGCGACGACTGGCGCACGTGCGGCCTGGTGGCGTGGCTGTCCGGCGGGCTGATCACCAGAGGCTCTCTCTATGTACAGCCGGTGACCCTCGCGCTTCTCCCGTTCCTGAGCCCCTGGTCCGAAGCGCGGGAAAACCTCGCCTCGCACTTCGATGTCTCGCGGTGACGGCGTGGGGCTCCTCGTCGTGGGCGACATGGCGGTCGACGTCCTGGTGACGCCCGACGAGGACCTGCGCGAAGTGGGATACACCGAGGGGTCGGTTCTTCTCACTCCGGGAGGCTCCGGCTTCAACCTCGCCCGGGCGGGCAGGGAGAACGGGTTCTCTCCCGTTTCACTGGTCTGTGGCCTGGGCGACCCCAGATCCTTCCCGGCCCGATTCCTGGCCGAGGAGCTGCAATCGCTCGGCATCGAGCTGATCAGCGACAAGAACACCGTCGAGCAGACCGGGGCGGTATTCGTCGGCTATCTTCCGGACGGCTCGCGCGCAATGGTGGCGGCGCCGAATGCCAATCGGAACGCCCTCACCGAACACACGGTCGCCGTGGCAAACACCGCGCGGGCGCCTTTTGTCCTTGTCTCGGGATACATGCTGTTTCGCGCATCGACGCGGGAGGGCACTCTGGAGATCATGCACCGGGCCGCGGCCCGCGGCGCCAGGGTGGCTCTCGATATCGTCCCGCATTCGGTGAACCGGTGGCTGCGGCTGGAGGAACTGCGGTCACTGCTCGGCCCGGTGGATTTCCTGGCAGGTGAGCACAAGACGTTCGCGGCCTTCGGCGCCCCACCGGAACTTCTGCTCGACGACGTCCGCGGAGTGCTCATGCACACCCTCGGCGACCGCTACCACGTCCACACGCGCTCGGGCATCGTGCAGGGCGACTTTCCCCGCCCGTCGGACGCCACGCAACGGCGCGGACTGACCGACCGGCTCCTGGTCTCGACACTGCGCGAGCACTTCTTCTCGCTATGACGTCGTCAAGGCCACCAGCGAATCCGGTACGGGGTTCTGGTTCCGGGGCGGGCGAACAGGTCAGGCCCGGAACCGGTCCGTGGTCGGCTCCGGGTGGTTCGGGGTCGGCTTGCGGAGGTTTCCGACGAGGCCGCCGGCCGCGCCCAGCGACACCAGGCCCATTCCTGCGGCGGTCGCCACGCCCTTCACGCCGTCCATGGTCAGGTAGCAGAACGCGGCCACGCCGCCGTTGAACAGGAACAGGAACCAGAGCGTGGACGACTTCGACAGGAACGCCTTGATCTTCGGCTTCTTCGCGATGCGCGAGCCCGCCAGCAGCGAGACGGCGATGCCGGCGTAGGTGGCCACGCTCTTCGGGGTGCCGTCGAGGACGGCGCCGGAGGCGGTGCTCGCGGCGAGGCCGCCCACGAAGAACGACCAGAGCAGCAGGTTGGCGACGAACGACTTCACGGTGGCGAGCAGCGACTTCACGGGGTGTTCCTTCTGGCCGGGGGTGCGTGGTTCTCTGGCGATTGCGATCTCTGACGACCACGATCCCTTCGTCCGACCGCCGTCACGAGGGAGCGGCCTCCCGAACCCGTGGTGTAGCCCGCTACACCGTCTGCCGCTGCGGGGAGCGGGGAATTCGGTGGCGTCCCGTGAGGTGAGCCGTTAACTTCCGCCTGAGCGCGGTGAGTTACGAGGCGCGACCGTGAGGGGAGCCACGCATGGAGACCGAGGGCGCGCGACCCGACCGTCTGGGGCCACTGCTCGACCAGTTCGACCAGGCCAGGGAGATGGCCCAGGTGCGGCTGACGGGGCTCGGTGACGAGGAGTATCTGTGGGAGCCGGTACCCGGCTGCTGGTCGCTCCGGCGTCGGGGCGAAGCGGCGACCCCCAGGGCCTTCGGGCCCGGGGAGTGGGTGCTCGACCTGGGTGCCGCGGACATCCCGGCGAACGAGTACGCCGAGGTCGCCCGGCAGGCCGCCGACGGCATGTCCGTCGCGAAGATCGCCGAGGACTGGAGCGTGAGTGTCGAGCGGGTCGAGCAGATCCTCGCCCACACCGGCGCCCCGGAGCCCGACGCGACGCCGATCACGACCATCGCGTGGCGGCTGGGGCACCTGCACTTCGAGTTCGCGGGCATGTGGGAGTGGACCTTCGGTGAACGGCGACGGGACCCGAAGCTGATGGTCGACTTCACGCCCTCCGCCGCCCCGACCCTGGAGCGGTTCTGGGCGGTGATCGACCGCTGGCGGGACGGCGTCGCCGGCGTCACCGACGAGCAGCTCGACACGGTCGGGTTCTCGCGGTACCCGTACAGCAACGACCGCGACTACCCGTACATCGGTGTGCTCGCGTCGGCCAATCTCGAATTCATCCACCACATGGCCGAGATCGCGTTGCTCCGCGACCTGTGGCGGTCCCGCTTCACCTCCGCCGGCTAGGCCGGGCGCCCGGCGCCCCGCGCGGGCGCCGCGGCGTCATGGCCGCAGGTTCAGAACGAGCCGCAGTGTGTCCGTGAGGACCGTGGTGGGAACCGACGGGTCGGCCACCCGCTGGATGCCCAGGCCGATACCCAGGCTGAGCAGGGTCATCGCGGCCTGGTCGGCGGGCATGGCCAAGCCTGCCCCCAGTTCCTCGGCCAGCGCCTCCAGGAGCTGGGCCAGCACTTCGCGGACGGCCGTGGCCCGCGCCGTGATCTCACGCCGGAGCTCGTCGTCGTGACGGGCGCGCGTGAGGAACTCGACCTCGAGCGTGGTCCACGCCTCGTCGCCGATGTGTGCTTCGCCCCAGGCGGAGAAGGCCGCGAGGCGGACTTCGAACCGGTCGTCGCCGCTGACGGAGTCCGTCAGCAGCCTCAGCTGCTCGGCACGGATGTCGTCGATGGCGGCGAGGCACAGGTAGTCCTTGTTGCGGAAGTTCGAGTAGACGGCTCCCTTGGAGAACCCGGCTGCTTCCGCGACGTCGGTGAGGGAAGTGGCGGCGTAGCCGTTGCGCAGGAACAGGTCCCGGGCGGTCGTGACGAGCCGTTCACGAGTGCGTTCCTGGCTCTCGACGCGGCTGAGGCGGGCCATGTTTTCCGTTCCCTTGTCCGTCCTGTGCGGCGTCCGTCCTGTGCGGCTGTCCCGCGAAGTCCGAAGGCTCTCGGATCCTATCCCCGCAGGGCCTGTTCCCCGATTTCAGATACCGCTAGTATCCGGATCTCGGCGGTATCGCAGAGGGGCGGAGACTGCATTGACAACGACCGGCAGGCGAGCGACACCTTCCCGAGGGCTGGTGCTGGGCTGCGGCGGAACGCTCGGCGCGGCCTGGACGATCGGCGCCCTGCACTCGCTCCAGGAGGCCCTGCGCTGGGATCCGCGCGACGCGGACGTCCTGGTGGGCACCTCGGCGGGGGCCGAGCTGGCCGCCATGCTGGGGAGCGGCATCGGTGTGCGGGATCTGCTGACCGCACAGCTCGGGAGCCAGGACTCCCGTCCCGAACTGGCCCGCCACTTCGCGGCGCCGCCCCGAGGGGTACCGCCACGACCGGCGGCCCTCCTCGGATCACCACGACTCGCCCGCCGGGCACTGGCCGGCGCCCTGCCCGCGCTGACCGGTCTGTCCGGCCTGTTGCCGAGGGGCCGGGGCGACGCCACCTGGCTGGCGGCCGCCGCCGACTTCCTGGCACCGGACGGAAAGTGGGTGGCCCATCCCGCGACCTGGCTGGTGGCGACCGACTTCGATTCGGGCCGGCGCACGCCCTTCGGTCATCCCGACACCCCGCCGGTCGCCCTGCGGGACGCGCTCCGTGCCTCCTGGGCGGTCCCGGGCTGGTTTCCGCCGGTGCGCATCGGCGGCCGACGCTACGCGGACGGCGGCATCAGCTCCCCGACCTCGGCCGACCTGCTCGTGCCGTGCGGACTGGACGAGGTGTACGTCGTGGCGCCGATGAGTTCGCGGGCTCCCGGACGGCGCAGCGGACTCGGCCGGGCCGAAGCGGTGCTGCGCCGCGTCATGACCCGCATCCTGAGCGCCGAGTGCGCCGCGCTGAGCGCCGCGGGTACCCGCGTGGTCCGCATCGAGCCCACGGCCGCCGACCTGGCCGCGATGGGCGGCAACCTCATGGACCCGCGCCGCCGTCCGGCCGTGCTGGAGACCTCTCTTCGTACGACGCGGGCGACGGTTCGTGACCGTCTGACAGAGCCCGTGCCATCTCCCCGCCCGCGTACAGGAGCCTGACATGTCCCGACCCGACGGCACCGCCGCGACCGTCACGCGCGAGACCCACGCGGTGGAGGCGCTCATCATCGGCAGCGGTCTGTCCGGCATCGGAGCGGCGGTCAAGCTGCGTGAAGCCGGTCTGCGCGACCTCGTCCTCATCGAGAAGGCGGACGAACCGGGCGGCACCTGGCGGGACAACACCTACCCGGGCTGCGCCTGCGACGTCCCCTCCGCCCTGTACTCCTACTCCTTCGCGCCCAACCCCGGGTGGATGCGGGCCTTCGCCGCCCAGCCCGAGATCCGCGCCTATCTGCACCGCACGGCTGCCACGTACGGGATCACCCCGCTCATCCGCTTCGGCACCGAGGTCCTGCGCGCACAGTGGCACGCGGACGAGTCGCGCTGGCACGTCGAGACCAGCCGCGACCGCTACACGGCGCGCTTCCTCGTCTCGGCCGCGGGACCCTGGCACGAGCCGTTGATTCCCGAGATACCCGGGATGGCGGACTTCCCCGGTGAGGTCTTCCATTCCTCGCGCTGGCGTCACGACCACGAACTGGCGGGCGCGCGGGTGGCCGTCGTCGGCAGTGGCGCGTCGGCTGTGCAGTTCGTGCCCGCCATCCAGCCGCGGGTGGCCCGGCTGGACCTGTTCCAGCGGACCGCGCAGTGGGTGCTTCCCAAGCCCGACCACCATGTGCCGGGGGTCGAGCGCCGGCTCCTGCGACGCTTTCCGGCCGCCCAACGGGCCCTGCGGAGCGCGGAGTACGCGGCGATGGAGGCCCTGGGCCTCGGCTTCCGGCATCCTGCCCTGCTGCGGGCGGTGCAGAAGGTGGGCTCCCTCCACCTCGCAGCCACGGTGAAGGACCCGCGGCTGCGCCGGGCGCTGACACCCGATTACACGCTCGGCTGCAAACGGCTGTTGCTGTCGAACACGTACTACCCGGCACTGACCCGGCCCAACGTCACCGTCCACGCGACGGCGGTCGAGGCCGTGCGCGGCAACCGGGTCGTCGGCGCGGACGGCACCGGCGCCGACGTCGACACGATCATCCTGGGCACGGGCTTCCACATCCTGGACATGCCCATCGCCCAGCGGGTGTTCGACGCCGACGGCGTCTGCCTGGACGAGCACTGGAAGGGCAGCCCGGACGCCTATCTGGGCACCACCGTCAGCGGATTCCCCAACGCGTTCATCCTCCTCGGGCCGCATCTCGGAACCGGGCACTCCTCGGCCTTCATGGTCCTGGAAGCCCAACTGGAGTACCTGGCGGGCGCGGTGCGGCACTTCCGCTCGGCCGGCTGGGCGGCCATGGACGTCCGTCCCGAAGTCCAGGCCGCCTTCAACGCCGAGGTGCAGCAGGCCCTTCCGCCCACCGTCTACAACTCGGGTGGATGCTCGAGCTACTACCTCGACGACAACGGCCGCAACAGCTTCAGCTGGCCCTGGTCGACGGGCCGGATGCGCCGACGGCTGGCCGGGTTCGACCCGGAGGCGTACGACGTCACACTGACGACCGGGGTCGGGCGCCAGGCCCCAGCCGGGCGGTGACCTCCCCGGGGCCGAGGGCGGAGTGTTCCGCGGAGCACTCGACGACGACGCGGAGCGGGGCGCCGCAGTCGGTGTGGCGCACGTCCAGCACGGGACCCTCGGCGTCGAGGGTGTACGCCTCGCCCCACTGGCTCAGTGCCATCAGCACGGGCCACAGGTCCCAGCCCTTGCGGGTCAGGCGGTACTCGTTGCGGGGGCGGCTGCCCGGCTCCTGGTAGGGGACGGTCCTCAGGACGCCGGCCGCGGTCAGCTTGCGGAGGCGGTCGCTGAGGACGGCCTCCGACAGGCCGATATGGCGGTGGAAGTCGTCGAAGCGGCGGACTCCGTTGACGGCGTCGCGCAGGATCAGCAAGGTCCACTTCTCCCCGATCACGTCGAGCGTGCGCTGGACGGGACAGTTCTCCGTGCTCGCCTCAAGCCACTTCATCCCGCCATCCTAGGTCCCTGACTTCATCATTGACAGTCAGCTGACGAGGAGGCTAGCTTCACTTGAAAAAGTCAGACGGAGGCACTGGACTGTGGGACGAACACGTACGTATCAGTGGGAAGATCCGGCGGTCCTGGCGGACGCCGCCGGGCGGATGGCCGGTCTCGACTTCCTGCGCGAGCTGCAGGCGGGACGACTGCCGGGGCCGCCCGTCAGTCACGCCCTCGACTTCACCCTCGACGAGGTGGAGCCCGGCAGGGCCGTCTTCTCCCTGACGCCCGGTGAGGAGCACTACAACCCGATCGGCAGCGTCCACGGCGGCATCTTCGCCACCCTGCTCGACTCGGCGGCGGGTTGCGCCGTCCAGTCCACCCTCCCGCTGGGCACGGCCTACACCTCGCTCGACCTGACGGTGAAGTTCCTGCGGCGGATCACCGCCGACACGGGCACCGTCCGTGCCATCGGTACGGTGGTCAGTGCCGGTCGTCAAACGGCCCTGGCCCAGGCGCAGTTGTTCGACGCGACGGACCGTCTGCTCGCCCACGCCACCAGCAGCTGCCTGCTCTTCCCGGTGCCCCGCCCTCAGGGATGACCCGGCTCCGTGCGGGACCGGGCCATCCGGCCGGACGGCCTCATGCCGCGCTCGGCGCCGCGGCCAGTCCCTGCTTGACGTACCGCGTGGTCTCGTCGGCGAGGATCTCGGGCAGGCCCTGCTCGAGGCCGACGAGCGCCTGGGCGGCGACGTCGGCGGGGTCGGCCTTCTGGTCGGCGGGAACGGCGGCGGCCATGTCGGTGTCCATGTACCCGACGTGCAGCGCGGACACGGTGATGCCGCGGGGTGCCAGCTCCTCCCGGGTCGCGTTGGTCAGCGCCCAGGCGGCGGCCTTGGTGGCCGCGTAGGAGCCGAGGCCGGCCGGGTGCAGCCAGGAGAGCACGGACAGGACGTTGAGTACGGCGCCGCCGCCGTTGCGCTCGATGACCGGGGCGAAGGCACGGGTCACGGCGAGCGGCCCGAAGAAGTTCGTCGCCATCTCCAGTCGCACCGCGTCCAGGCCGCCGGCGATGAGCGAGGTGCCGGTGGAGATGCCGGCGTTGTTCACCAGCAGCGTCGCGTCGGACGCCACGCGGGCCGCGGACAGGATGGACTCCTCGTCCGTGACGTCCAGGCGGAGCGGGGTCGCGCCGGCCAGGTCGACGGTCTCCGGGCGGCGCGCTGCCGCGTACACCTTCGCGCCACGCTCCAGGAGCTGGGTGGCCAGCTCGCGTCCCAGTCCGCGGTTGGCGCCGGTGACCACTACGACGGCGTCCTTGAGTTCCATGTCTGCTCCCTGTGCTGTGGACCCCGGGGAGGGGCGTATTTAGATTACGGTCACAATCTAAACTGAGCATAGAATAGATGGCAACCGACATTCAACCGAGGAGGTCCGATGGGCCGTGTGTCACAGGCGCAGGCGCGGGAGAACCGCGAGCGGGTCGTGCGAACCGCCTCCCGGCTGTTCCGCGAGCAGGGCACGCACATCAGCGTCGCCGACCTGATGAAGGCGTCCGGGCTGACGCACGGCGGCTTCTACAAGCAGTTCGCCTCCAAGGACGCGCTCATCGACGAAGCCACCGCCCATGCCTTCGGGGAACTCGCCCAGCGCCGCGCGGCCGCCCTCGAACAGGGCACCGGGCAGCGCGCCGCCGCCCAGCAGGCGCTGATCGACGCCTATCTGTCCGTCGAGCACCGCGACAACCCGGCTGAGGGCTGTCCCACCGCCGCGCTCGCCCACGACATGGCCCGTGAACCCGGCGCCGAGGGGGCGCATCGCGTCTACACCGAGGGCGTGGGCGACTTCGCCGAGTGGCTCGCCACCGAGGACGAGGACGGCATCGCCCGCCTGTGCACGATGCTCGGCGCACTCGTCCTGGCCCGGGCCACCAAGGACTCGCCCCTCTCGGAGAAGATCCTCGCGGCCGCGCGGGCGGCCCTGACGGAAGCGGACTGATGCCGCCTGGCTCGAGGCGGATCTCGGACGGACTCGAGCGGATCCCGTACGGAGAAGTGCGCATGCGGGCCGGGGCGCCCGCCCGACGGCGTGGAGGCACGGCTGCGGGAGCCGCCCGCACCTGACTCTCGGCGGGCTCCCTCCCGCCCGGACGGGGTCGAGACGCCGGGCGGCCGACTCGACGTGCCACGTATCGAGCCTGTTCACCGCTTGCCGGGCCGGGCGTCGGGTAGCTTGTTCGCCGCGTCCGAGGTGAACCGGCGCTGGAGCTCGGCGCGGGCGATCCGCTTGCGGAATTCTCCTGCGTGGCCGGTGAAGCCGGGCGGTTGGCCGGGGCGGCCCAGGTCCCGCGCTCCGTCGCCGTGGCCGGCGCGCCCGCGGCGGCGTACACGAGCTGCCCCTCGGTGTGCGAGTGGGGGTCGAGCCGGTGGCCGTGCGGAAGCCACGCTGCTCCTTGCAGCGTCGGCTTCCGGGATTCCGAGAGGTGCTCGGCGGCTGGCGGTCTTTCGGCACAAGGCGGCAATCGACCGGTGGCCCGGCAGCGGTGGCGAAGCGGATCGTCAGGCTCGTACCTCGACCACCTCGACTCCCGCCTCGCGCAGCCGATGGCAGCTCTTCTCGTCCCCGGGCGCGTTGGTCACCACCACGTCCAGATCCTCCGGACCGCACACCCGGGCCATTCCCGTGCCGGGGAACTTGCCCGCGTCCGCCACCAGGACCACCTGGGCGCTGGCGGCGATCATGGCCCGCTTGACGGGCACCTCGACGGCGGTGGTGTCCAGCACCTGCCCGTCGGGGCGGACTCCGCTGGTGCCGAGGAAGAGCCGGTCGGCGTGGATCTGGCGCAGGTTGTCCTCGGTGAGGAAGCCGACCAGGGACCGGTAGTCGCGCCGGACCACGCCGCCCAGCAGGATCAGCTGAACGGCCTTGTCGTCCTGGAGTTCCTCGTAGACGGCCAGGTTGCTGGTGATCACGGTCAGGGACCGGCCGTGCAGATGGCGGGCCACCCGGTGGGCCGTGGTGCCGATGTCGAGCAGCACGGTCTCGCCGTCCCTGACGAGGTCCGCGCACCAGGCGGCCAGGGCGTCCTTGGCCTCGACCCGGACGCCGGCCACATCGGCGAACGGATCGTCCTCACCGAGGACCGGGGCGGCACCGCCGTAGACCCGCTTGAGCAGTCCCTCGTCCTCCAGTTGCGCGAGATCGCGCCGGATCGTGGCCTGGCTCGCCCCGACCCCCTCGGCCAGGTCGGTCACCGTGGTGGGCCCGTCCGCACGCAGGGCGCGCAGGATCAGCTGATGTCTTCGGTCCGCGAGCATGCGGCAGACCCTACGCGCCAACGCGCCAAACTCAAGCAAAGTCGAGCATGAATGTCTCGATCTACGCTTGACTCTTGTCAAAGCTGCGCACTGGGTGCACTCTCTTGCGTAATTCAGAGCCAGGCCCGGACCCCACTCCGGTCGGCCGAAGCGGATGAACGGCATATTCCGCCGTCACGGACGCGTCGGCACCGTCTGAGAGGACCAGGTCACACACCCCGGGTGGCTGAAGGGTTCCCCCTCACGCCGATGCTCTTCAGCCACCCGGCCTCCCGCCGCGTCCCCTGCGCGGCCCTGACGCGCACAGGTCCTGTCGGACATGACGGACACGTCGCACCAGCCGAACCCGCCGAACCCGCCGAAAACCAGGAGAAGATCGTGGACCTTTCCCGCAGACGGTTCCTTCAGGCCGCCGTACTGACGGCCGCCGCGGCCGGCGCCACCGCAGCGTGCGGCGGCGGCTCGGCATCGAGCGGCGCCAAGGACAGCAAGAACCTGAGCCTCTGGTACTGGTCCGGAGGCCTCAGTGACAAGGTCGTCGCGGACGCCAAGAAGCACTTCTCCGAAATCAGCCTCAAGACCTCCGTGGTCGGCGGTGACTTCAAGACCAAGCTGCTCACCGGGCTGCGGGCCGCGCAGTCCGCCCCGGACATCACCGGCATCAAGGGCGAGGACATCGCCTCCTTCCTGCCCAACGCGGACCGCTTCGTCGACCTGAAGACCGTCGGCGCGGACAAGCTGGTGCCGCAGTACCTGTCGTGGAAGCTGAAGCAGGCCACCACCCAGGACGGCAAGCTCATCGGCTTCCCGATCGACATCGGCCCGTGCGCCACCTTCTACCGCGAGGACCTCTTCGCGCAGGCGGGCCTGCCCACCGATCCCACCGAGGTCTCCGCGCAACTCGCCACCTGGGACGACTACTTCAAGGCCGGCGTCGAGCTGCACAAGGCCGTGCCCAAGACCTTCCTCGTCAACAACATCGGCTCCGTCTTCACCATGGTCGTCGGCCAGGGCACCCAGCGGTTCATCGACGAGGACGGCAGGTTCATCGGCGACCAGGACCACATCCGGGCCGCCTGGACCACCGCCGTGAAGCCCTACACCCTCGGCATCGACGCCAAGATCAACGACAACACCTGGAACGCGGCCATCAGCGGCGGCACCCTGGGCACCGAGATAGGCGCCGCCTGGCACGCGCTGGACATCAGCAACGCGGCTCCCGGCACCAAGGGCAAGTGGCGGGTGGCGAGCCTGCCCGGCGGGCCGTCGAACCTGGGCGGGTCCTTCCTGGCCATCCCCGCGACCAGCGGCAATCCGGAAGAGGCCTTCAAGATCATCAGCTGGATCCTCGGTCCGGAGAACCAGGCCCGCGGTTTCACCGACGCGGCTCTGTTCCCGACCGCGCCGGCCGCGTACAAGCTGCCGGCGCTGACCGGCGGCGACGCCTTCTTCGGCGGCCAGAAGACCATCGAGATATTCGGCCCGGCGGCCGAGAAGATCCCCGCGGCCTACGAGGCACCCGCCGACGCGGCGGTCTCCGCGCCCTTCTACAGCGAGCTGACCAGCATCGAGGCCAAGGGCAAGGACCCCGACGAGGCATGGAAGGACGCGGTCGCCCAGGCCAAGCAGATCGCCCAGCGGCAGGGAGTGAAGTGACATGTCGTCAAGCCCGGTAGCCGGCCCGGCACCCACCGGACCGACCTCCGGAACCGACACCGGATCCACCGGGCGGCACGCTCCGGACCGTGTCCGCGGGCCGGGGCGGCGCGCCCCCCGGATCAGGCCGGTGTCCGCCGGGGCCCGGCGCGGGCCGCGCCGAAGGGTCGCCAGGTACTGGCCGCAGTACCTGGCCATCTCGCCGTACTACTTGATCTTCTCCGTCTTCATGCTCTTCCCGGTGCTCTACACCGTGTTCCTGGCCTTCCAGAAGTGGGACGGCATCGGGGACATGCACTTCGTCGGGTTCCAGCAGTTCCGCTTCCTCTGGGACGACCCGGTGTTCTGGCTCTCCGTCCGCAACACCCTGGTCATCTGGGTGCTGTCGACCGTGCCGATGCTCTTCATGGCCCTGGTGCTCGCGGTGCTGGTGAACTCCACCAAACGCCTCACGGCCTTCTACCGGGTCGCCCTGTTCATCCCCAGCATCACCTCGCTGGTGGCCATCGCGATCTTCTTCGGAGCGGTCTTCAGCAACAACTTCGGCCTGATCAACGCGATTCTGCGGGCGCTGCATCTGTCGGCCGTGCCCTGGATGAGCAACGAGTGGACGATCAAGCTGGTGATCTCGGCGCTGATGACCTGGCAGTGGACCGGCTACAACGCCATCATCTACCTGGCCGGCCTGCAGGCGATCCCCTCGGAGCTCTACGAGGCCGCCAGGATGGACGGGGCGGGACCGGTGCGGATCTTCCGCTCCATCACGATCCCGCTGCTGCGGCCCATCATCCTGTTCACCGTGGTGATCTCCACGGTCACCGGACTGCAGAGCTTCACCGAACCGCAGGTGCTGTTCGGCAGCGAGGCGGCCACCAACCCCAACTCCGGTGGACCCGGCCAGGCCGGCCTGACCACCTTGCTGTACTTCTACCACCAGGCCTTCGACAACAACGACTTCGGTTACGGGGCCGCGATCGTCTGGGCCTTCTTCCTGCTGATCCTGCTCATCGTCGTCATCAACTGGCGTCTGGTGCAGCGTAAGGAGCGACGGTCGTGAACAGCCGGAACCGTAAACGCCTGCGCGGGCTCAGCGTCCATCTCGTCCTGATGACGGGCGTCGTGATCTCGGTGTTCCCGTTCTACTGGATCGTCGTCATGGCGACGAACACCTCGCAGGACATCTACCGCTACCCGCCGAAGCTGTGGTTCGGCGACCATCTGCTGACCAACATCCAGCATCTGTTCGACCGGATGGCGTTCTTCGGTTCGCTGTCCAACACGGTGATCGTCGCGGTGTCCACGACGGTACTGGTGCTGTTCTTCGACTCGCTGGCCGCCTTCGCCTTCGCCAAGTACGACTTCCCCGGCAAGAAGTTCCTGTTCGGCGTGCTGCTGTCGATGTACATCCTGCCGACCCAGCTGGCGATCATCCCGCAGTACGAGATCATGGTCCAGCTGGGCTGGCTCGGCACGCTCAAGGCGCTCGTCGTGCCCGCCGCCGCCAACGCCTTCGGCATCTTCTGGATGCGTCAGTACACCACCACCAGCGTTCCCGACGAACTGCTCGACGCCGCCCGCATCGAGGGTGCCGGGTTCTTCCGGCTGTACTGGCACGTGGTGCTGCCGTGCGTCCGCCCGGCGCTGGCGTTCCTCGGCATCTACACGTTCATCGCGGCCTGGAACGACTACATCCTGCCCTTGGTGATGCTGGTCGACCCGAGCCGTCTCACCCTCCAGGTGGCGCTGGCCCAGCTGTACGCCGGACACTCCACCGACTACAGCATGGTGATGGCCGGGGTGCTGCTCTCGGTCATCCCCCTGGTGCTGGTGTTCACCTTCTTCGCCCGTGGATTCATCGCCGACGCCACCAAGGGGGCCCTGCGCTGACTCCCCCCGGGCCGGTCAGCGCACGGAGGCGGTGCGAATGGCGGCGATGTCGAACTGGAGGCGCACCTTCTCGCTCACCATGGCGCCGCCCTCGGCCAGTCGCGCGTTGTACGTCAGACCCCATTCGGAACGGTCGATGGTGGTGGTCCCGTCGAATCCGGCCCGTTCATAGCCGAACGGGTCGGTGACATGTCCTATGTAGGTGAGTTCAAGGGCTACGGGGCGAGTGGTCTCTTTGATGGTGAGGTCGCCGGTCATGCGATAGACGTCGGGGCCCGCGAGTTGTACGGCGGTACTGGTGAAACGCATACGCGGATAGGTCGCGGCATCCAGGAAGTCACGGCCGGTCAAATGCGCGTCGCGTTGCTCCACGCCGGTGTCGACGCTGGCGGTGGACATCACGATCTCGGCCCGTGAGCGGGCCGGGTTGCGGCCGTCGAAGTAGAGCCGGCTCTGGTACTCCGTGAAAGCACCGCGCACGGTGGTCACCAGGGCGTGCCGGACGGAGAAGCCGATACGGCTGTGCGCCGGGTCGATCATCCAGTCGCCGGTCAGCGCCGCGAGGGCGGGATTCGGCAGGCCGGCGGAGGGATGGGACGGCGAGTCGGCGGGGCGTCGCGGAGCTGTGGGGGGAGCCGGGCGTCGGGAGGAAGCGCCACGGGTGAACAGGTTCATGGTTCACGTAGTTACTGCACCGCGGATATCGCCGCAAGGCTCCCTCGGGCGCGACGGCGGAAGAATCCGTACCGAAAGGCTGATACACCATCACGGAATGACCGGCGGATACAATACCCACACATGCCCGTCACTCGATGGTCAAGCGAATCCACGGACTTCGGAAGGCAGTTCCGTAGCGGACCCGCTCGACGAAATCCGGGGAAATCGCCGTCAGGCGGCCGGGACGTCGAAGAGCCGTAGCTGGAGAGCCAGGGTGCTGTAGTAGCCCACCAGCGTGGACAGTTCGAAGAGGGTGCGTTCACCCAGGGCGGCGCGGGCCGTTTCGTACGCGCGCTCCTCCAGTGCTCCGGACCCGTCGAGGAGCGCGCGGGTGAACGTCCAGGCGGCCCGCTCGACGGGATCGGACAGGCCCAGGTCACGCCCCTCGCGCAGGGCCAGCAGTTCGTCGTCCGTCAGTCCGGCGGCGGCGCCGACGGGTTCGTGCGCGTGACGTTCGAAGGCGCTGTCCCGGGCCTGGGCGACCATGAGGATCGCGGTCTCCCGCAGCCGCGGGCCGAGTCCGGAGCGATAGCGGATCGCGGCTCCCAGTTCCTGGAGCGCGCGTCCCACGCCGGGCTCAGCAGCATCGCGTTGAACGGCCCCCGCAGGCATCCCTCGTCGTCGGTGAGCGCGAAGTGCCGTGGCCCCGCGGCGCGCGGTCCGCCGGTGATCTCCGCGTACAACGCCCGCTGTCCGGGGTCGAGTTCGGCCGGGGTGAGCGGTCGCAGCCGGGCGCTCAACGCGCTTCCTCCGCGACGGACGCCGCCAGCCCGGCCAGTTCGCCGTCCGTGAGGAGCCGGCCCGCGCGCGCCATCAGCTCCCGGGCCCGGGTGAGCACCTCGTCCACCTGGGCCGGGGTCGGGTCGACGCCCAGGGCGGTCAGCCTGTCGGCCAGGGTGTACGGCCCGCTGTCCGGGGTGAAGGGGATCTCGCGGGCGTTGCCGACGGCGGCCGGTTCGAGGCAGTTGTGGAGGAGCGGGTCGATCTCCGTCTCCTGGGTGATGAGGTCCATGCCGCCCCAGCAGAAGGCGTGGGTGCCGGTCACCGGATGGTTCCAGGCGGGGTGATAGCCCGTCAGGTCGGCTCCCGGGCCAGTTCGGTCAGGGCCTCGGTCCTGACGCCGGTGCGCACGCCGTACAGCGCCTCGAACGCGAGCGCGGTCGCCGCCAGGTCGGCGTTGCCGGGGCCGCCGCAGTAGCCGTTGACCGACAGTTCGACGGCGGTGGCGCCGGCCCGGATCGCGGCCACCGCGCAACCGACCGCGAGGCCGAAGGTGTTGTGCGGGTGCAGCCCGACCTCGACCCGGGGCGCGCGGGCCTTCGTGAGCCGGACGAGATGCGCGAACGCCTCGGGGCTCATCGCGCCCGGCCCGTCGAACAGGGTGAGTTCACCGGCTCCGGCCCCGGCGAGGACGGCGACGGACTCCTCGTGGGTCTCCTCGGTGGCGTACGAGACCATCAGCAGCGGCACGATCACGTCGAGGCCGAGATCGCGGGCGTACGCGACCAGCCGCGCCGCGCGGGCCAGGACGGCGGACCGGTCGCGCGGGGTGTCCGGTGCGCGCCACTCCGCGCCGCGCCAGGCCCGTAGGGGGACTCCGTGCGGGCGGGCACCGTCGAACGACTCGATGCCATGCGGCTGCTGGCCCGCTGCCCACGGCCGCTGTAGCCCCGCCTCCCCTCCGCATCCCTCGCCTCCCCTCGAAAGGACCCCGCGTGGCCAGGCTCCCCGACACCGACACCGACACCGACGGCACCGGTGAGGTCGCCCACCGCGTCCGCGCCCGTCGGGCGGCGCGCTGCGCCCCCTCGACCGGCTGCTGCTGCACAGCCCGGAGCTCGCCGACGGCTGGAACACCCTGCTCGGCGCGATCCGGGGACGCCTGCGGCTCCCGCCGGACATACGGGAGCTGGTGATCCTGCGGATCGCCGTGCTCAACCGCGCCGCGTACGAGTGGACGTGGCACGAGCCGGAGGCGCGCGGGGCCGGACTGAGCGACGCGGACCTGGCCGAACTGCGTCGCGACAGACCGGACTTCGACGAGCGCCGTCGACGGGTCATCGCCTACACCGATGCGATGACCCGTGACGTCCGGGTCTCCGCCGAGTCGTTCGACGCCCTCCGCGTCCACTTCACCGACGTCGAACTGGTCGAACTGACGGCGACCGTGGCCGCGTACAACATGGTGTCCCGCTTCCTCGTCGCGCTGGAGGTCTAGGAGCGGCCACCCCGGTGCCGCCGGAGGAAGCCGGTCAGTAGCCGGTTCCACGCGGCCGGCTGCTCCCAGTGCGGGTTGTGGCCGGCCTCGCGGACGACATGTGTCTCGACGTCCCGCAGGTGACCGGCGTTGAGGCGCATGACGGACGGCGGGCTGTACAGGTCGGCGTCTCCGGTGATGAGTTGCACGGGCAGGGTGAGGGTCTCCAGGGCCGACCAGGTGATCGTGTTCGCGAGGGACTGGGCGAAGGCGTCGGAGGTCCTGGCGCGTTCGTGGATCTCCCCCAGGCCGTCACCCCGTCCCGGTCGCCGCCCCGGTACGAGGGGCCGAGCTCCTTGAAGTCGGCGGGCAGGTCGCCGAACGGGTCGGGCTGGAGCGCGGCGGTCAGTTCCGCGTACTCCGCGTCCTGGACGCCCATGACACTCCCGGAGACGGTGAGGCTGCGCAGCCGGTCCCCGTACGACAGGGCGTAGTCGATCGCCACCGGGCCGCCCGCCGCCGAACCGGAGAGATGGAAGCGGCCCAGGCCCAGCCGGTCGGCGAGCGTGTCCAGGTCGCCGGAGGCGGTGTCGGCGTCGGCCTTGGTGCCGGCCACCGACCCGTAGGCACCCCGCCGCGAGTACCCGACGACGCGGAAACCCGCCGCGGCCAGCACCGGTTGCTGGTAGGGCCAGCTCTCGCCGCTGCCCGAGCCGGGGTGCAGCAGGACCACCGGTTCCCCCTCGCCCCCGGTGTCCCAGCACCAGAGGCTGCCGCCCCCGGACACCGGCACCTGGTACTCGCTCACAGGTGCCTGGTCGGGCACCGGTACCGGCTCCCACGGCTCCCACGGATCCCCGGCGGAAGCCGTGCCGGCCTCCGCCGTACCCTGGGTGGCGCCTGTCGCCGCGATCGCCGCCCACCACGGAACGCCTGGTGAAGGCCGGTGGATTCGTGCGGACTCGCTTCATGTCTCCTCGTTTCTCCGGTGACTGTTTCTCCGGTGATTCGGGGCTGGGGCACTTTCGGTCGATGTTTTCGTCGACGTTTCCGGCGCCTTTCCTGCCGACCTTTTTGCCGACGTTTCTGTTCACTTCCGGGTCGAACTGCGGTACTGGGGCCTGTCTGTCGACAGCTAGTGGGGGATCTCCGGTGGGGACCACCCTGGGGTGAGATAGTGTCGACACCGTTGCGTCGGCTGTGAGCCCGGACAGGCAGGGAGAAGCGCCGCATGACCGATCAGGACACGCACCTCGTGCTGGAGCGCCTCCTGCGGCTGCGGGACCGGCGTGAACCGCTGGTCGCGCAGATCGCCGAATGGGTCGGCGCGGGCATCATCGAGGGCCGGCTGGAGCCAGGTCAGGACCTCAACAGCGTCGATCTGTCACGCCGGTTCGAGACCAGCCGTACGCCCGTCCGCGAGGCGCTGATGCTCCTCGAACAGGAGCGCCTGGTCGAGATGAAGGCGCGCCGCCGCCCCAGGGTGGCCGCGCCGACCCCGCAGGACATCCGGGACATCTACCAGGTGCGCAAGAACCTCCTGTCGATGCTCGCGGGGCTGCTGGTGGAGCGGGCCGACGACGAGGAACTGGCCGAGCTGCGCACCCGGGTCGAACGGATGCGCGAGCTCGCCGACGGCGGTGACGTGGACGGGTACTTCTGGAACCACGTGCTGCTCCAGGAGCGGATGACCGAGATCGTCGGCAACCCCACGCTGAAGCAGATCCTGGACTCGCTGGCCCTGCGCACGCTGATGCTGCGGCACCTCAGCCTGACCCGGGCCGGCCGGCTCGCGCACAGCGTCGACGACCAGGAACGGCTGCTCCAGGCCTGCGAGGAGCGGGACGGGGAGCTGGCCTCCGCCCTGATCGCGGGGGCGACCGTACGGGCGCAGCGGGCCGTGGAGGAGCAGTTGGAGCAGGACGGCGCGGCACGCGGACGCAAGCCCGCGCGCGGCCGTCGCGCCGCTTCGTAACCCCCGCCGCAACACCCCCTGGGAACACTTCACTTGGCCAGTACTCCGCCGTCCACGGGGAAGTTGCCGCCCGTCACCCAGGCCGACTCCCGCGACGCGAGGTAGACCGCGCACCAGGCGATGTCCTCGGGCGTCCCGACCCGGCCCAGCGGGATCCGGGCCAGCAGCGCCTCCCGGGCCGCGCCGTCGTGGGCCCCGGCGGACTCGGTCGCGGGCGTCCGCACCATGCCGGGCGAGATGGTGTTGGCGCGGATGCCCGACGGGCCTCCCTCGACGGCGAGTTGACGGGTCAGGCCGAGCACGGCCGACTTGCCCGCGCAGTGCGCGACCATCCCGAAGGTCGCGCTGCTCCGGAAGGCGTTCACCGAGGCGAAGTTGATGATCGAGCCGCCGCCCGAGGCCACCATGTGCGACCACGCGGCCCGTACGGGCAGGAAGACCACGTCCACCTCGCCGCGCAGGGTCGGCGACCACTGTGTGCCGAAGTCCATCTCGGCGGCCGTCGCCAGGTGCGGGGCGATGGCCCCCGCCGTCACCAGGACGTCGATCCGGCCGTGACGCTCGGCCGCCTCGTCGGCGAAACGCCGGGCGTCGGCGGGGACGGTCATGTCGAGCGGCGCGAGGACCTCGACGGCCAGCCCCCGGTCGGCGGCCGCCTTGCGGGTCCGCCCGGCCGCCGCCGGGTCGAGGTCGCAGCCGACGACGGTCGCGCCCTGCTCGGCGAAGAGCAGCGCGCAGCCCTGGCCGATCCCGGCGCCGGCGCCGGTGACGAGGGCGACTTTCCCGGAGAGTCTGGCGGTCACATGGACCCCTTTCGCAAGGCGGTCTCGGCAGTCGTACGCGACCGCGACGCGGCGCGCACCTCTTTCCTGGTGTCGACACTAGGGCTCGGTCAAGGGGTTGGGGGCGCAGGGAAAGCATTTCTGTCGACAGTAGTGGCGTGCCGCGCGCCCACGGCAGGCGGGGCGGCCGGCATCTCAGGCGGCCGGGAGCCGCTCGACGAAGTGCTCCAGGTCCTCGGTCGTGGGCCTCAGCAGGCCGTCGCGCAGAGCGAGCGCCGTGGCCTCGGCGCGGGAGGCGCTGCCGGTCTTGCGGAGCAGATGCTCGACATGGCTGTGCACGGTCCGCGGGGACAGGAACAGGGCCTGGGCGATGGCCTGGTTGGTCTGGCCGCGGGCGGCGCGGGTGAGCACCTCCAACTCGCGCGGGCTCAGACCGTACGGCAGCTCGGTGGGCGTCTCGGTCACCAGGACCGACTGCCGGGCGATCGGTGACCCCGAGGTGCACCGGCGCAGCACGACTCGGTGCCAGTCGCGCCCCACCGGCCACAGTGCCCGCAGCCGCAGGCCGCCCGAAGCGGTGAACTCCGCGACCAGGCGGCGGAACGCGGGGTCCGTCAGCACCCTGGCGGGCCCGCGGCCGGGCAGGTCGATGGCGCCGTCGGCCGTGACCAGGTTCGCGCCCGCGGCGGCCGGCAGGTCGTGGATGTCGCCGCTGTGCGACGTCGGGTCGGCGAGCGCGCCGAGGGCGGGCAGCATCGAGGCCAGCAGCCGGCGCGCCTCCGTGTCGTAGGTGCCCGGCCCCGCGGCGGACAGGTTGACCAGTCCGACCAGGCGGCCCTGGTGGCGCAGGGCGCCGGTCAGCGCGTCCCGGAACCCGGCGGGGCGGACCCGCTCGGCGTAGAACCAGCCGTTGCGGAAACGCTGCCCGCCGGACGTCATGTCCTCGACGTCCTCGGTGATGGACTGGGGCAGGCTCTGCCGGACCACGTTGGCGTACCAGGGCGTCGAGGTGAACTCGGCGGCCAGCGACTCGGACGTCCCGGCGGGGTAGCCGATGCCCGCGAGCTGTACATGGGTGCCCGTGATCGGATCGATGGCGAGCAATGTCGCCGCGTCCAGTGGGAGGGCGTGCGCGAGCTCGCGCAGGGCCTGGGCGCAGGCGGACGCGGTGTCGCGTTCGCGGGTGAGCATGCCGATGCGGGTGGCTGCCGCGAGCTGCTGGTGGCTGATCATGCGGGCCTCCGGGAACCCACGACCAGGAATGTCGTTTGGTCCCTAACGATATGGGTCCTTCGACGGCCGGACAAGACGTTCACCGATTTCGTGACCGGATGTCCGCCACCACCGCCCGGCACTTCGGGCGCTCGGTATTTGTACGGATGGCGGGCCGGGACGCCCGGGTCTTTCCTGTTCGCACAGCCGGACGCCCGACGTCAGCAGGACCGGGCCACATTCCTCGGAGACCGCCGCCATGAACAGATTTCCGTCCCCTTCCCAGGCCTCGCGCCGGCAGTTCCTCGCCTTGTCCGGCGGCACCCTCGCCACCGGACTCCTGGGCGCCGCCGGCTGCGCGGCACCGGACGAGGGGACGAACTCCACGCAGGCCGCGGGAGCCTCGGCGACGGGGGCGCGCACCCTCACCCGGATCGGCCTGGACTACCCCTTCACCCAGCTCCCGCTCTACTCGACACTGGTCAAGCTGTCCTCCGCCGCCGCCGAGAAGCACGGCGTCTCCCTGCTGACCACGAGCGACGCGAGCAGTGCCGACACCCAGGCCACCAATCTGCACACCTGGGTCTCCCGGAAGGTCCCGGCCATCGTGTCGTTCCCGATGGTCTTCGAGGCCGCCGAGTCGATCGCCGAGGCCGCCATGCACGCCGGACTGATCTGGGTCACGTACGGCGGATCGCTGGAGCACCAGAGCGCGGACATCCAGTTCAGCTTCCGCGAGGGCGGCACGCTCCTGGGGGAGGCCGCCGCCCGGTGGGCGCACGAGCGGCTCGGCGGCAAGGGCAAGATCGCGTTCCTCACGGACGACACGATCCAACTCGGCCGCGAGCGCACCAAGGGCATGATCGACGCCTTCACCAAGGCCGCGCCCGGCGTCGACGTGGTCGCCCGGGAGCAGGCCATCGACCCCGACACCGGGCTGTCGAAGTCCCGCGCCCTGCTGGCCAAGCACCCCGACCTCAACATCATCCTCGGGGTCACGGACGCCGCCGCGTACGGCGGGTTCAAGGCGCTCCAGCAGACGGGCCGCGGGGCGACCGACGCCAGGACCTTCGTCGGCGGACAGGACGGCGCGGCCCCCTCCCTCCTGGCGATCAAACAGGGCACCTTCTACCGCGCGTCGGCCGCCCTGGCGCCGCAGGACATCGCGAACGCCGTCGTCGACGTACCCCTCGCGGTCGCCGCGGGGAAGACGAACCCCGGCGTCCAGGTGCCCATCACGCTCGTCGGGCCCGGCGACACCGCGCGCATCGACGCCCTGCTCGCCCAGAACTCCTAGGCGCCCGCGATGACGGAACCGACCCTCCGCATCAGCGGCCTCGGCAAGTCCTTCGGCGGTGTCCGCGCGCTGGACGGCGTCGACCTCACCGTCCCGGCGGGCCAGGTGCACGCGCTCCTCGGCCACAACGGCGCCGGCAAGTCGACCCTGATCAAGTGTCTCGGCGGCGCCTTCCCGCCGGACACCGGCACGATGGCGGTGAACGGGACCGCGTACACCCGGCTGAGTCCGCGCGAGTCGATCGCCGCCGGCGTGGCGATCATCTTCCAGACGCTCAGCGTCGTCGACTCCCTCACGGTGGCCGAGAACATCTTCCTCGGCCAGGAGTGGACCCGGTACGGAACCGTCCACCGACGCGCCCAGGAAGAGGTGGCCGCCGGTCTGCTGGAGCGGGTCACGGCAACCTGCTCGCCTCGCGACCGGGTGGGAGAACTCCCCATGGCACAGCGTCAGTTGGTGGAGATCGCCAAGGCGCTCAGCCGCAGCGCCTCGGTGCTCGTCCTGGACGAACCCACCGCCGCCCTGTCCGGGACGGAGAGCGACGCCCTCGCCGCGCGCGTCGAACACCTGCGGGACCAGGGCCTGGCCATCGTCTACGTCACCCATCTGCTCGCCGAGGTGGAGCGACTCGCGGACGCGGTGACGGTACTGAGGGACGGCCGCGTGAGCCACCGCTCGACGGTCTCGGGACAGACCAGAGGAGAACTGGTGGAGGCCATCGTCGGAGCGGCGTCTTCCGAGCACCTCCCGGGAAAACCACTCAAGGCGCGCGGGGAATTGCGCGACCCGCCGCGGACGACCGTACCGCCGCCGGACGACAAGCAGCCCCCACCCCTCAGGCGCCCACGCGCTCCCCGCCTCACCGTGACCGCCCTGCAAGGCCCCGGCTTCGGCCCCGTCGACCTGGCCGTCGCCGAGGGCGAGATCGTCGGCCTGTACGGCCTCGTCGGCGCAGGCCGCACCCGCATCCTCGAGACCCTCTTCGGCAGGCGCCCCGCGACAGCCGGAACCGTCCGCGTGGGGGACCGGACCGTCACGGTCACCCGCCCCGCGGACGCGCTCGCCGCAGGCCTCGCCCTCGTCCCCGGCGACCGACGCCGACAGGCGGTGTTCCCGGTGCTGAGCGCCCAGGACAACGTGCTGCTCCCGTCGGTACGCACGCTGGCCCGGCACGGAGTGCGGGCCCTGCGTGCCGAACGGCGGATCTTCGGCGCGCTGTCCGAAGCCGTGGGGCTGCGCCCGGACCGGCCACGGCTGCCGGCCGCCGCCTTCTCCGGCGGGAACCAGCAGAAGCTCGTCCTGGGCAGGTGGATCAACGAGGCGCGCGACATCGGCGTACTGCTCCTGGACGAGCCCACCCAGGGCGTCGACGTGGGCGCCCGCCAGGAGATCTACCAGGTGGTGTCCTCGCTGGCCGAACAGCGGGACACCGCCGTGCTGTTCGCCTCGAGCGACCCCGAGGAGATCGTCGCGCTCGCCCACCGCTGCCTGATCGTCGCCGCCGGCCGTGTCGTCGGCGAACTGTCCGGCGCCGCACTCACCGAGGCCGCCCTGCTCTCGGCCGTCCACGAAGCCGACCACCCGACCTCCCCGAGCCCGGAAGGAGCGGCATGACCACCGCGACCACGACCACCGCCTCCACCGACCCCTTCCCGCCGACCCCGCGAGCGCGGGCGGACGTCGGGCTGAACGCCGTACGGCGGCATCCGCTGCTCCTCGTCCTCGCCCTCATGGTGCTGGTCTTCCAGCTGACGACCGGCACCTTCCTGGACGCGGGCAACCTGCGCGGCATCGCCACCGACGCCGCCACCCTCGCCATCGTGGCCGTGCCCCTGGCCCTGCTGGTCATCAGCGGCTACCTCGACCTCTCGGTCGGCTCCACCCTCGCGCTCGGCGGACTGGTGGCCGGCTGGCTCGCCGGGCAGCAGCACCAGTCCCCGCTCGTCGCCGTCCTCGGCGCGCTGGCCGTGGGCGCCGCGGTCGGTGCTGTGAACGGCATCCTGTGCTGCTACCTGGGACTGTCCGCGTTCATCGTGACGCTGGGCATGCTGACGGCGGTGCGCGGCTTCGCCCAGCAGCTCTTCCCGCTGCCGCTGAGCGGCTTCGGCTCCGGGTTCGCCTGGCTCGGCGGGTCGCGGATCGCCGGGATCGACGCACCGGTCGTCCTCGCCGCGCTCGTCCTGGTCGCGGGCGCCCTGTTCCTGGCGCTCACCCCGGCCGGGCGGCACGTCTTCGCGATCGGTGTCAACCGGGAGGCCGCCCACCTCTCCGGCATCGCCGTCCGCCGTACGCCGTTCGCGCTGTTCCTCGTCACGGGGGCCGCCGCCGCGCTGGCCGGGGCGATCAAGGCGTCGGTGCTGGACAGCGTCGTCGCCGGCACCTCGGGGGCCGGGTTCGAACTGACTGTGCTCACCGCCGTCCTCCTCGGCGGGGTGGCGCTCACCGGCGGCTCCGGTTCGGTCCTCGGTGTCCTGCTCGGCGTGCTGTTCCTCGGCTGTCTCCAGAACGGCCTGACACTGCTGAGCGTGCCGACGTTCTGGCAGCAGATGGCCCAGGGCACCGCCCTGGTCGCGGGAGCGGCCCTCGCCTGCTTCGGCCCGCGACCGACCCGGTGACCCGCATCGCCCCGCCCCGCCCCCACTCCGAGAGGACCCACGTGAACGACAGCGCCCCCTCCCTCGTCCTGACCGGCGGCCAGGTCCTGACCGTCGACGCCGACTTCACCGTGAGCGAGGGCGTGGCCGTGCGCGGGCGCGACATCGTCGCCGTCGGCAGCGACGCGGAGATGCGCGCCCTGGTCGGACCCGGCACCCGGCTCGTCGAACTCGGCGGCCGGACCGTGCTGCCCGGCATCAACGACTCCCACCTCCACGGAGCCGCTTACGGCCTGACCAAGTCGCCGTTCGCCCTCGACGTCGGCCACCCGGCGGTCGGATCGATCGCCGACATCGCCGACGCCGTCGGCCGGGCGGCCCGCACGGCCCGGCCCGGCGACTGGATCATCGGCCTGGGCTGGGACACCGGCTACCTGGCCGAGTGCCTGGCCGACCCCGGGCGCTTCCCGCACCGTCGGGACCTGGACACGGTCGCACCCGACAACCCCGTCTGTCTGACGCACTTCTCCTCACACCTCGTGTGGGTCAACAGCGCCGCGCTGCGCCGCTGCGGTGTCGACGGGGCCGGCCAGCCCCCGCCGGGCGGTGTCATCGACGCCGACCCCGACGGCCGGCCCACCGGCATCCTGCGCGAGGCCGCCCAGGAACTCGTCAACGCCCGGCTGCCCTCGCCCACCGTCGCGCAACGCCGCGAAGCCATCCAGGGCGTGGTGCGCGAACTCCACACCCGTGGCATCACCAGCTACACCGAGCCAGGACTCGGCCCCGGCGGCGCCACCTCCCTCCTCGGCGGGCTGAGCACCGACAACTGGACCGCCTACGCCGAGCTCGCCGCGAGCGGAGAGCTCCAGGCCCGGGTCAGCGTCCTGCTGCTGCCCGCCCCGATGGGCGGCTCGGCCGACGACATGCGCAGGGGACTGGCCGAACTGCGCCGCCCCAGGACCGCGGACCCACGCCTGCTCGACGCCATCGGCGTCAAGATCTTCGCCGACGGGGTGCCGCCCAACCGCACGGCGTGGATGAACGAGCCGTACGCCGACGGCGGCCACGGCGCGCTGTGCGTGCACGGCGACACACCCGCCCTGCGCAGCGACGAACTGCGCGAGATGATCCGCGTCGCCCATGAGGCGGGCTTCCAGCTCGGCGTGCACGTCACCGGCGACCGGGCCATCGACGAGGTCGTCGACGCCTTCGTCGCCGCGAACACCGCCGTGCCGCGACCCGACGCCCGGCACTACGTCATCCACGGCGACTTCGTCGGCGCGCGCAGCCTCGCCAAGCTTGCCGCCCACGGCTACGGCGTCAACATGAACCCGGCCATCAAGTGGACCATCTCCGACCTGATGGACGGGGTCGTCGGCCCCGAGCGCTCCGCCTACCAGTGGCCCGTACGGTCGGCGGTCGAGGCCGGGGTGACCGTGTGCGCGAGCTCCGACGCGCCGATCACGGAGCCCGACTGGCGGCAGGGGGTGACCGCGATGCTGCTGCGGGAGTCCAAGGCCAGCGGCCGGCGCAGCGGACCCGAGCAGTGCGTTCCGCTGGCGGACGCGCTGCGCTCGTACACGGTCAACCCGGCCCGACAGGACTTCGCCGAGGGCTGGAAGGGGTCGATCGAGGCCGGGAAGGTCGCGGATCTGTGCGTCCTGGACCGCCCCCTGCTGGACCGGGACCCGCACACCCTCACCGACGCCGAGGTGGACCTGACGGTGTTCGACGGCCGGATCGTGCACGAACGCTGAGCAGGGACGGGACACGGAAGAGAGACGCGACACCGAGCAGGGACAGGACACGAAGAGAGACATGACCACCGCCGACAAGACCACCGCCGACATGACCACCGCCGACGCGACCGCCGCAGACGCGACCGCCGCACCTCGGATGCTGCTCGTCCTCAGCGAGAACTGGACGCTCACCGGCGGCCGGGCCGACCTGCCCGCCGCGATCCGGTGGGCGCGCGAGGCCGAGGAAGCCGGCTTCGACGCCGTCATGGTCAGCGAGCACATCGTGCTCGGCCCGGACGCCGCCGCCGACGGCGTCATGGGCAACCCCCGCGACTACGCCCTGCCGGGCAACCAGGACCCGTTCACCCCCTGGCCCCACTCGCTGCTCCTGCTCGCCGCCATCGCCTCCGTCACGGAGCGCCTGCGCCTGGCCGCCGCCGCCGTCCTGGCACCCCTGCGTCACCCGCTGCTGATGGCACGGGAACTGGGCACCCTGGACCTGATCAGCGAAGGACGCCTGCTGGTGCAGCCGACGGTGAGCTGGAGCCGGGACGAGTACGACGCTCTGGGCGTCCCCTTCGGACAGCGCGGGCGGCTGCTCGACGAGCACCTCGACATCTGGGCGAAGGCCTGGGGAGCGTCGCCGATCTCGCACGAGAGCGAGCACTACCCGTTCCGGGACGTCCACTTCGAACCCAAGGCGTTCCACCCCACCGGACCACGGCTCTGGTTCGGCGGTCAGCGCCTCGGCGGGCCCGTCCTGCGCAGGCTCGTACGGTACGGCCACGGCTTCCATCCGCTGGGGCGGCCGACACCGCAGGACCTGCGGACGCTCGGCGAGGCCATGGCCGCGGCCGGCCGGGACGTCGCCGACCTGGAGATGATCGGCGGCACCCGGGCGGTCTTCCCCGACGACCACTCCACCGCGGACCTCGGCGCGGCGCTCGCCTGCATCCCGGAACAGCTGGAACAGGGCTTCACCACCTTCTGCGTCAAGCCCAACCAGTTCATCGACGACCCGTCGGCCGTCGGCGCGTTCTGCCGTGAGGTGATGCGCCGCGTCGAGGCACTCACCGCCTGAGGAGGCGCACTCCCGGTGGGCCTGTCGTTTCGTACAATTTGAGTCCGAACAACACGACGACCCACGCATCACGTGGCCGAAGGAGTGTGCCGATGCCCGGCCAGCGATCCATCGCCGAAGCCGAGAAGCTCGCCGAGGCCAAGCTCGGCGGCATCCCGTTGCGGCGGGAGCAGATGGCCGTCGTCGCCAACATCTACCGCGCCGCCTCGGCGGTACGGCAGCACCTGGAGAACTCCGTGCTGCGCGGCTCGGACCTGACGTGGACGGCGTTCGTCGTGCTCTGGGTGGTGTGGGTGTGGGGGGAGTCGGAGACCCGGCACGTCGCCGAGGAGGCCGGGATCTCCAAGGGCACGCTCACCGGCGTGTCGCGGACGCTGGAAGGCCGGGGGCTGCTGCGGCGGGCCGGCCATCCCGCCGACGGCAGGCTGGTCCTGCTCAGCCTCACCGACGAGGGGGAGGCGCTGATGAAGCGCCTGTTCCCGGCCTTCAACGAGGAGGAGGCGTTCGTCGCGAGCCGGCTCAGCGACGACGAGTGCCGAAGCGTCGCCGACGGTCTGCGCCGCGTCGTGCGTCAGGTCGAGGAGAAGGGCGAGGAGCGCCGCACGGCCCTGCTCGACGGCGCCGCCCCGGCCCCCCGCCGCAGCGGCCGCCGCCCGAAGGCCTGACCTTGCCGAAGCCCTGACCCCGCCCGACCGCGCCGGGCGGTCCAGGAGACGTGGGCGGGGTCAGTGGCTGTCGAGGGCGGCCCGGACCAGTGCGTCGAAGAGTCCCTGTTGCGCGGGATCCTCGTGCGCGGTGTCCTCCGGGTGCCACTGGACGGCCGTGAACCAGCCTCGCGCGCCGGGGAGTTCGAGTCCCTCCACGGTGCCGTCGGCGGCTCGTGCGGTGACCGTGAGCCCGGCCGCGATGCCGCTCACCCGCTGGTGGTGATAGCAGGAGACCTCCACTTTCTGTGCGCCGGTGGCCCGCTCCAGCAGCGTGCCGCGCCGCACCTCCACCGGGTGCACGACATGCCGGTGTTCGCGCCCGGGCCCGCCCATGTCCTGCTCCAGAGTGCCGCCGAGGGCGACGTCGACGACCTGGAGGCCCCGGCAGATCGCGAGCAGGGGCAGGCCCGAGTCGAGGGTCCGCCGGGCGAGTTCGAGGTCGAAGGCGTCCTGGAGGTCGTCGACGTCGTAGACGCTGCCGTGGGTGTCCGTGACGCCGTAGCGGTGCGGGGCGAGGTCGCCGCCGCCGGGCAGCAGGACGCCGTCGAAGCGGGCGAGGCGAGAGGCGACGTCGCCCTTGGCGGGGTGGATGGTCGCCGGTTCGCCGCCCGCCCGCCACACGGCCTCGATCAGGGCCCGGGCGTTGACCTCGGCGGCGTACCGGAGCGCTGAGGTGGTGGCGGAGAAGCGGGCGGGGATCGCGATGAGCGGGCGTACGGACGTCGTCACAGCTGGATCCAGGTGGTCTTCAGTTCGGTGTACTTCTCCAGGGCGTGGGCGGACTTGTCGCGACCGTTGCCGGACTGCTTCATGCCACCGAAGGGGACGGTCAGGTCGCCCTCCTCGTAGCAGTTGACCCAGACCGTGCCCGCCCTGAGCGCGCGCGAGACCCGGTGGGCGGTGGACAGGTCGGAGGTCCACAGGCCGGCGGCGAGACCGTACTCGGTGGCGTTGGCCAGGCGGACCGCCTCGTCGACGTCGTCGAAGGCGAGCACGGACAGGACGGGTCCGAAGATCTCCTCGCGGGCCAGCCGCATCCCCGGGTCCACCCGGTCGAAGACCGTCGGCTCCAGGTAGCTGCCGCCGGTGTCGGCGAGGACCCGCTCGCCACCGGCCCGGAGCCGGGCGCCCTCGGCCAGCCCGGTGCCCACATGCTCCCGTACCCGGTCGAGATGAGCCGCGCCGGCCAGCGCGCCCATCTCGGTGGCCGGGTCGAGGGGGTCGCCGACCCGCAGTTCCCGGGCGCGGGCCACGACCGCCTCGGTGACGCGTTCGGCGATCGAGGAGTGCACCAGCAGGCGAGAGGGTGCGGTGCACATCTCGCCCTGGTTGAAGAAGATGCCCCAGGCGGCGGTGGCGGAGGCCTTCGCCAGGTCGGGGGCGTCGGGCAGGATGATGTTGGGGGACTTGCCGCCCAGTTCGAGCCAGACGCGCTTGAGGTTGGAGTCGGCGGCGTAGTGCAGGAAGTGGCGACCCACGGCGGTGGAGCCGGTGAAGGCCAGGACATCGACGTCCGGATGCAGCCCGAGGGCACGGCCCGCCACCGGCCCCCGGCCGTTGACCACGTTGAGCACGCCCGCCGGCAGCCCGGCCTCGGTCGCGATCCGGCCCAGCAGCAGGGCGGACAGCGGTGAGTTCTCCGACGGCTTGAGGACGACCGTGCAGCCTGCCGCCAGCGCCGGGGCGACCTTCCAGCCCGCCAGCGTGAGCGGGAAGTTCCAGGGCACGACCGCGCCGACGACCCCGGCCGGCTCCCGCGTGACCAGGGCGAGCGCGTCGGCAGCGGTGTGCGGGGCCTCGTCGGTGAGCTTGTCCGCCAACTGCCCGTACCAGCGGAAGGTGTTGATGAGGGCCCGCAGCTCGATCCCGTACGCGTCGGTGACGGGCTTGCCCATCTCCAGAGTGACGGTGAGCGCCAGTTCCGTACGCCGTTCCTCGAGCAGGTCGGCGATCCGGAGCAGCGTCCGGCCGCGGTCGGCGGGTGCGAGGCGCGGCCAGGGGCCGGTGTCGAAGGCCCGGCGGGCGGCGGCCACCGCGGCGTCCACCTCGGCGGCGCCCCCGTCGGCGACCCGCGCCAGTACCTGGCCGTCCCGGGGCGAGACGGCGGCGAAGGTGGCTCCGCCACCGCTCTCGTCGGCGCCGTCGAGGTGATGGGCGCCGGACACCTCAAGGGTCTTGGCGCGGCGCAGCCACTCGTCGTGGGTGAGGTCCGGCATGCCAGGTCTTCCCTTCACGGGGTATCATTTGATGTCAAACGATATGGCTTCGCGGGTCTCCCCACAAGGCTCGGCGGCCTCCCCGCATCCGGCGGGACCCTGCGCAAGGGCTTGACGTGTACTTGACGTAGTGGCTTCATGGGAGCGCTCCCACATGCCACCCCCCGCACCCCCCACCCCCTCTGCCGCCTGAGTTTCTTGGCCTCACTTCTGGAGTCGCAGTGAGAACGACAAGGAGCACGACACCGAGCACGGCAAGGAGCACGACACCGAGCACGGCAAGGAGCACGACACCGAGCACGGCAAGGAGCACGACCCGAAGCGCGTCGCGAGCGCACCCGCTGGGCACGCTGTTGACCAGACTCGCGGCCCTCCTCGGCCTGGTCCTCGTCGGTGCCCTCTGCCCGGCCGCCGCCCAGGCCCAGACCCGATCGCCCGACGCTCTCGCCACCGGCCTGCACATCAGCGACGGCCGACTCGTCGAGAGCAACGGGAACGACTTCGTCATGCGCGGCGTGAACCACGCCCACACCTGGTATCCGGGCAGGACGCAGCAGTCCCTCGCCGACATCAAGGCGATGGGCGCCAACGCGGTGCGCGTCGTCCTCGCCGACGGCCACCGCTGGAGCGCGAACAGCGCCTCGGACGTGGCGACCGTCGTCGCGCAGTGCAAGGCCAACCGGCTCATCTGCGTACTGGAGGTGCACGACACCACCGGGTACGGCGAGGACACCGCCGCCGGCACGCTCGACCAGGCGGCCGACTACTGGATCGGCCTGAAGGACGTCCTGGCCGGCCAGGAGAACTACATCATCGTCAACATCGGCAACGAGCCCTGGGGCAACACCGACCCGGCGGGCTGGACCGATCCGACCATCGCCGCGATCAAGAAGCTGCGCAACGCCGGTTTCCAGCACACGATCATGGTGGACGCGCCCAACTGGGGTCAGGACTGGCAGGGCGTCATGCGCGCCAACGCCCAGGCCGTGTACGCCGCCGACACCACCGGCAACCTGATCTTCTCGATCCACATGTACAGCGTCTTCGACACCGCCGCGGAGATCACCGACTATCTCGACGCCTTCGTCGACGCCCGACTCCCGATTCTCATCGGCGAGTTCGGCGGCCCCGCCGACCAGTGGGGCGACCCCGACGAGGACACCATGATGGCCACCGCCCAGCAGCTCGACCTGGGCTACCTCGCCTGGTCCTGGAGCGGGAACACCGACCCGATCCTCGACTTGACGATCAACTTCGATCCCGCGCAGCTCAGTTCATGGGGCCAGCGCATCTTCAACGGCGTCAACGGCATCGCCCAGACCGCCGAGGAGGCCACGATCTTCGGCGGCGGCACCCCGGGCGACACCCAGGCCCCCACCACCCCGGGTACCCCGACCGCCGCCACGGTGACGGCCACCTCCGCGACGCTCTCCTGGACGGCCGCCACGGACAACGTCGGCGTCGCCGGCTATGACGTCGTACGGATCAGCGGCACCACCGAGACCGGTGTCGCCGCCTCGACCACCAACTCCGCCACCGTGACCGGCCTCACCGCGAACACCGCGTACACCTTCGCCGTCTACGCCCGCGACGCCGCCGGGAACCGCTCGGCCCGCTCCGCCTCGGTGACCGTCACCACCGGCAGCGCGCCCGCCGTGGCCTGCTCCGTCGGCTACCGCGTCGTGGGGGAGTGGCCCGGCGGCTTCCAGGGCGACATCACCCTGCGCAACACCGGCACCACCGCCATCAGCGGCTGGAAACTGGCCTTCGCCTTCGCCGACGGCCAGACCGTCACCAACATGTGGGGCGGGACCGCCACCCAGAGCGGCGGCTCGGTGAGCGTCGCCCCCGCCTCGTACACGTCCACCGTCCCCGCCGGCGGTTCGGTCACCGTCGGCTTCATCGGCAGCAAGGGAGCGACCAACACCGCACCGACCGCGTTCACTCTCAACGGCAGCGCCTGCGCCACCACTTGACCGGCGCTCCCGCCGACCGGCGGAGGACTTCGGTGCCTCCGCCGGCCGGTGCTCCGTATCGGTGTTCCGCACCGGCGTTCCGTACCGGCGTTCCGTACCGGTGCTTTGTACTCGCGTTTCGGACCGGAACGGGTTTGCCGAAGATCGGCCGCCGCGTTGCGTTCGGCGCACTCCGACGAAGCGGTCCGGCGTATCCGGTTCGCCCAGCCGTTCCGGTTCGCCCAGCCGTTCCGGTTCGCCCAGCCGTTCCGGCCGGTCTTGCCGGTCTTGCCGTTCCGGCCGGTCCTGCCGTTCCGGCTCTCCGGGCGGGGACGGGCCCACCCCGTAGGGTGTGCCCATGTCCACGACGCCCCGCTGGCTCAACGCCGACGAACGACGAGCCTGGCTGGCCTACATCGACTTCTCCACCCTGCTCGCCGACCACCTCAACCGGCAGCTGCGACGCGACGCGGGTATGACACACGCCGACTACAGCGTGCTCGCCTACCTCTCCGCGGCCCCGGACGGCACCCTCGGCATGTCCGAGCTCGCGCAGCGTCTGAAGATCACCCGCAGCCGGCTCACCCACGCGGTGAACCGGCTGCGCGAGGTCGGTCTCGTGGACCGCCGGGAGGACCCCGCCGACGGCCGGGGCCAGCTCGCCTTCCTCACCGAACAGGGCAGGTCGCTGCTGGAGGAGGTCGCCCCGGGGCATGTGGAGGCCGTCCGCCGGGCGGTGTTCGACGCCCTCACCCCCGAACAGGTGCGCCAGTTCGCGGACATCGGCGAGGCTATCAGCGCGGCTCTGGTACGGGCCGAGAACACCGAGGCCGACCCCGCGGGTCTGCCCTGGCGTCGCCGGTAGCGGGTCGGGCGACCCGGTCGCTCCCGCCGGTCCGGGCGGCTCGACCGGTCCCGACCGGCTCACGCAATCGCTGATCGTCGCAAGGAATCGCCGACGGATCGAGAAGAACCGGCCGACGGTCCGTACCTGGGGGTACCGGGGGGCCGCCCGCCCCTCCGACCACGCCACCGATCCTAGGGACGTACCTCGTGAACGCAACCGCCGCCATCGGCGTCACCGGCCTCGGCGTGATGGGCCGCAACCTCGCGCGCAACTTCGCCCGCAACGGCTACACCGTCGCCGTCCACAACCGTTCCGCCGGTCGCACCCGCGCGCTCGTCGAGGAGTTCGGCCACGAGGGCGCCTTCGTCCCCGCCGAGTCGGCCGCGGACTTCGTGGCCGCGCTCGAACGGCCCCGCCGGCTGATGATCATGGTGCAGGCTGGCGCGGTCACCGACGCGGTCATCGACGAGTTCGCCCCGCTCCTGGAGCCCGGCGACATGATCATCGACGGTGGCAACGCCCACTACGCCGACACCCGCCGCCGCGAGGAGGCCCTGCGCGAGCGCGGTCTCCACTTCGTCGGCGCCGGCGTCTCCGGCGGCGAGGAGGGCGCGCTGAACGGGCCGGCCGTCATGGTCGGCGGCTCGACCGAGTCGTACGACGTCCTCGGCCCGATGTTCGAGTCCATCAGCGCGAAGGTCGGCGGCGAGCCCTGCGCCACGCACATCGGCACCGACGGCGCCGGGCATTTCGTCAAGATGGTGCACAACGGCATCGAGTACGCCGACATGCAGCTCATCGCCGAGGCGTACGACCTGCTGCGCCAGGTCGCCGGCTACACCCCGGCGGAGATCGCCGACATCTTCCGCACCTGGAACGAGGGCCGGCTCGGCTCCTACCTGATCGAGATCACCGCCGACGTCCTCGGCCACACCGACGCCACCACCGGCCTGGCCTTCGTCGACATCGTCGCCGACGCCGCCGGTCAGAAGGGCACCGGCCGCTGGACCGTGCAGACCGCCCTGGACCTGGGCTCCCCGGTCACCGCCATCGCCCAGGCCACCTTCGCGCGCGCCGCCTCCGGGCAGAGCGCACTGCGCGCCGCCTACGCGGGCCTCCCCGGGGGCACCACACCCCCGCTCAGCCGCACCGAGGCCACCCGCTTCACCTCACAGGTCGAGCACGCCCTGTACGCCTCGAAGGTCATCGCCTACGACCAGGGCTGGAAGATGATCCAGGACGCGGCCGGCGAGTTCGGCTGGAAGATCGACCTGGGTGCGGTCGCCCGGATCTGGCGCGGTGGCTGCATCATCCGCGCCTCGTTCCTCGACCGCATCCGCGCCGCGTACGCCGCCGACCCGGACCTGGTCAGCCTGCTCGGCGAGATGGAGTTCGCCATGGAGATCACGGACGCGCAGGTGCCCTGGCGGGAGACGGTGGCCTCCGCCGCCCGTCGTGGCATTCCCGTGCCCGCCTTCTCGGCCGCGCTCGCCCACTACGACACCCTGCGCGCGGAGCGCCTGCCCGCAGCCCTTCTCCAGGGCCAGCGCGACTACTTCGGTGCCCACACCTACCAGCGCACCGACCGTCCCGGCGCTTTCCACACGCACTGGGCCGAGGCCGACCGCCCGGAGACGTCGGCCTGACACACGGGAGTGGGGCGCCCTCGGCCCAGGGCGCCCCACTCCTTCTCCGCGCGGTCGGTCTCAGACGCCCGTCGCCGGGTACGTCGGGTACTCCACCCCGGAGACGTGCTGGACGACGCGGACGACCTGGCAGGAGTAGCCGAACTCGTTGTCGTACCAGAGGTAGAGGATCGCGTTGTCGCCGTCGACCTTGGTGGCGCCGGCGTCGATGATCGAGGAGTGGCGCGAGCCGATGAAGTCCATCGAGACCGCGTCCGGCGCCGTGGTGAAGTCGATCTGGCGCTTGAGCGGCGAGGTCAGTGACACCTCACGGAGGTGATCGAGGACCTCCTCGCGGGTCGTCTCCCGGCCGAGCCGCAGGCTGAGGATCGCGATCGAGACGTCCGGCACCGGCACACGGATCGAGCTGCCGGTGATCGGCGCCTTGAGGTCGGGCAGCGCCTTGGCGACCGCGGAGGCGGCGCCGGTCTCGGTGATGACCATGTTCAGCGGCGCCGAACGGCCGCGACGGTCGGCCTTGTGGTAGTTGTCCAGCAGGTTCTGGTCGTTGGTGAACGAGTGGACGGTCTCCACGTGGCCGCGCAGCACGCCGTACTCGTCGGCCATCGCCTTCAGCGGCGGGACGATCGCGTTGGTGGTGCAGGAGGCGCAGGACAGGATCTGCTCGTCCGGCTTGATGGTGTCGTGGTTGACGCCATGCACGATGTTCGGCACATCGCCCTTGCCCGGCGCGGTCAGCACGACCTTGTCGATGCCCGGTCGCAGGTGCTTGGCGAGGCCTTCGCGGTCGCGCCACTTGCCGGTGTTGTCGATGAGGATGGCGTTGCGGACGCCGTACGCCGTGTAGTCGACCTGGCTCGGGTCGTCGGCGTAGATCACCGTGATCTCGTTGCCGTTGGCGATGATCCTGCTGTTGGCCTCGTCGACCGTGATCGTGCCCTGGAACTGGCCGTGCACCGAGTCGCGGCGCAGCAGGGACGCGCGCTTGACGAGATCCTGCTCGCCGCCGCCGCGCACCACGATGGCGCGCAGTCGCAGGCCGTTGCCGGAGCCGGACTTCTCGATGAGCAGACGGGCGACGAGCCGGCCGATGCGGCCGAAGCCGTACAGGACGACATCGCGCGGCTCGCGCCGGTCGATCTTGTTCGCGCCGGTGGCGCCGGCCACGGCCTCCGCGGTGAACTCCGCCACCGACAGTCCGCGGCCGTCGGCCCGGTAGGTCGCGGCGAGCATGCCGAGGTCGATCTGCGACGGGCCGAGATCGAGCGCGGTGAGGGCCTCGAGGAACGGCAGCGTCTCGGTGACCGAGAGCTCCTCGCCCGCGATCTGGCGGGCGAACCGGTGGGTCTTGAGGATGCTGACCACCGACTTGTTCACCAGGGAGCGGCTGTGCAGCAGGACGGTCACGTCCCGCTCGCGGTGCAGCTTCCCGATCATCGGGATCATCGACTCCGCGATCTCCTCGCGGTTCTTCCAGTTGGTGAACGAATCGTCGTTGAGCGTCACGGGCCTATCTTTCGAGCTAGGTGGCGCTCATATGCTAACCCTCCGGTCATTCGATCATTCAAGCGGGCCCGCGCTCAGCTGTGCACCCCGTGCCGGGAGGCCGCGCGGGGAGCGTTTCAGCTGTCGGCCCGCTCCTGGTCGGCGAGCCGCCGCCGGGCGTCCGTCCAGTCGACGGGCAGGTCGGCCGCCGGTACCTCCCAGAACGTGAAGACCGAGCCCTTCGTCGTGGGCCGCAGCCCTTGCATGATCGACCTGTGCGGTTCGGTCCGCGCGTACGTGTACAGCGCGGCCTTGTCCTCCCAGGCCGACAGGGTCCAGAAAGTGCGCTTCAGGGGCTGGGCGATCAGCGAGGCCCCGTAGGCGCCGGGCGCGCCGGAGACCTGCTTCCAGGCTTTGAGGGACTGGGCGAAGAAGCGGGGCACGTCCTTGAGGGAGCGCACCTCGAACCGGGACGCCATGACGAACGCCTCGGTGTCCGGAGCGGGGGTGTTGACGGTGGTCCAGCGCAGGGTGGGCATGGCTGTTGCCTTCTCTCCGGTGATGCGAAGGAATATTGGATACCTTCACTATCTATGTTAGACAGTAGAGGTATCCAGTTTTCAAGGGCAGTGCCGGACCGAAACCGAACCGCAGGAACCGGAGCCGAACCGCATGCGCATCTCCGAGCTGAGCCGCCACAGCGGCGTCTCCGTGACGACGATCAAGTACTACCTCCGCGAGGGCCTGCTCCGGCCCGGCCGGCAGACGGCGGCGACCCAGGCCGAGTACGACGACCAGCACCTGCGCCGGCTCCGCCTGATCCGCGCCCTGACCGGCGTGCGGGGGCTGTCGGTCAGCACCACCCGCGAGGTGCTGGACGCCCTCGCGGAGCACACCGGCGACACCCACCGCCTGCTCGGCCTCGCCCTGGGTTCGCTCCGGGTGGACGACGAGCCCGCCGAGGAAACACCCGAGGTTGCCGAAGTGGCCGCGCTGGTCGAGGAGTTGGGCTGGGACGTGCACGAGTCGGCGCCCGCCCGGGCCACCCTCGCCGAGACCCTGTCCTCGCTGCGCTCCCTCGGCGTCCCGCTGGACCGGCGTACCCTGCTGCCGTACGCGCGACTCGCCGAGCGCACCGCCACCCTCGATCTCGACCAACTCGACGGCCTCACCGACCCGTTGGAGGCCGCCGAACGCGCGCTGCTGCTGACCGTCCTGCTGGAGCCCGCGCTGATGGCCCTCAGGCGCATGGCGCAGGAGAACGAGTCGGCCCGCCGGCACCCCTCCCAGGACCTGCCGTAGCCGGGGACCCGCCGACGTCGTGAAGGGGCTGCCGCACGGTCCGCGTCGCC
The DNA here is from genome assembly GCF_045040885.1 of Streptomyces sp. NBC_00016. Taxonomy (NCBI): domain Bacteria; kingdom Bacillati; phylum Actinomycetota; class Actinomycetes; order Kitasatosporales; family Streptomycetaceae; genus Streptomyces; species Streptomyces sp. NBC_00016. The sequence continues at coordinate 8,731,389 of NZ_CP108304.1, forward strand.
GAGTGGTGAGGGTTTTCGCGCGGCCGGCGTGCGGCGCCCGAGTGTCGCCGGGCCGGCCGGGGGAACCCGTTTCGGACCGGCCGAGGAAAGCCGTTCCCGGCGGGCCTCAGGTCGCCACTCCCATGGATCACACGGATCGCACGGATCGTCCGGATCTGTGCCGGGCATGTGGTGGTCGGCCCCCCGGCGGCCGACGGGGGATTGAGCGTCTGCCGGTCGGGTACGCGTGGCCGGACCGCCGCTACCAGGGGAGACCGTCATGGAGACACCCGCGCACGACCGCATCAACAACCCCGCCGCGCTGGCGCTGGACGCGCTGGCCCGGGACACCGAGGACACCGCCGCACTGGACACGCTCGCGCACTGCGACGTCCTGGTGCCCGTGCCCGACGACGCCATCGACGAGGACGTCACCAACCCGGCCACGGTCGCGCTGCCCGTCCTCGAACAGCCAGGTGGCGCGCCCGTCGTGCCGGTGTTCACCTCCGAACCGGAGATGGCGGACCTGCTGCCCGAGGTCGCCCGCTACCGACTCGTGCCGCTCGGCGCGCTCGCCGCACAGTGGCCGACCGGTGAGCTGTCCCTGTCGATCGACGCGGCCGGCGACCATCCGCTGACGCTCACCTCGGAGGGGGTCCGCACGCTGCTGGCCCGCTGAACCACGGACGCTTCCCCGCACCGGGCTCCCCCGCGGACCGGGGGAGCCGGGAAGGCCTAGGACTCGGCCAGCATCCGCCCCAGCACCGCCCGCTGGAGCGGCAGTACCTCGGTGTGCAGGTCGCGGCCCTTACGGGTGAGGGCGACCCACACCCCGCGCCGGTCCTCCATGCAGACGGAACGCTCCACCAGGCCCTCCTTCTCCAGGCGGCCGATGAGCCGGGACAGCGCGCTCTGGCTGAGGTGCACCCGTCCGACCAGGTTCTGCACCCGGCACTGGTCGCCCTCCCGGGGTGCCTCGGAGGCGAGGATGTCGAGGACTTCGAAGTCGCTCGCCCCGAGACCGTGCGGGTGCAGCGCGCGATCGATCTCGCACATCGTGCGCGCGTGCACCGACAGGATGTCCCGCCACCGCTCTTCGAGGCCCGCCCCGGCCGTCTTCGCTGCCATATGTGCACGGTAACACCGAAACGGCGATTCATTGAGTGTGCAACTAGTGCGGGTGCAAGCGGTTCCTCCGGCGCCTCGGGCGCCTCAGGCGGCCGGGTCCTGGAGCAGCCCCACCAGGTTGCCGTCCGCGTCCTTCACGAAGGCGATCAGCCTGCCGCCGCCGACGTCCTGCGCGTCCTGGAGCAGCTCCGCCCCCGCCGCGACCAGCGCCGCGAGCCGCTCGCGCAGGTCGGTGACGTGCCAGTACGGAACCGGCCCGGTCATGCCCTTGGCGTGCCCGTTCGGGTCCAGCCCGACGTCCTGCCCCGCGGCCTTGAAACCGACGTAGTAGGGCTCGTCGGCGTACGGCTCGACCTCCAGCAGCGCGCTGAACAGGGCCTTCGCCCGGGCGAGGTCCTTGACGGGGTAGATGATGGTCTGCATGCCGGCGCTCATGGCGTTCTCCTCGGTGACGTGCGGTGGGCGGGAACGGGTCCGTGTTCCCGCACTGCTCACGCTAGGCCGGGGAGCGGCTGACGGCTTCTTCGATCCTGACCGGTTCGGCGCGCACCGCCCGGTCCGCTACGTCGACTCCCGCTTCACCAGCTCCGTCGGCAGGATCACCGCCGCCGGGTCCTCGCCCCCGATCTGGGCGAGCAGCACCCGGACCATCTCGTTGCTGATCCGGTCCCAGGGCTGACGGATGGTGGTGAGGGAGGGGCTGGCCGCGGTCGCCGCCGGGGAGTCGTCGAAGCCGCCGACCGCGACGTCCTCGGGCACCCGCCGTCCCGCCCGGTGCAGCGCCGTCAGCACGCCCTGTGCCATCAGGTCGGACGCGACGAAGACCGCGTCGAGGTCCGCTGCCTGCGCCAGCAGCCGCTCGGCGCCCGCCTCACCGCTGGCCCGGCTGTAGTCACCGGAGACGACGATCCGCTCGTCGTAGTCGACACCCGCCTCGGCGAGCACCTCCCGGTAGCCCGCGAGCCGCTCCACACCACCGGGGGTGTCCAGTGGGCCGGTGACCACGCCGACCCGCCGACGGCCCTGCGCCAGCAGATGGCGCACCATGTCCCGGGCGCCGTCCCGGTCGTCGGCGGCCACGTAGCTCACCTTGGACCCGATCCCGATCGGCTTGCCGCACGCGACCAGCGGGACGCCCGCCTCGCGCAGCTCCGTGGCGATCGGGTCCCCGGAGTGGCTGGAGACCAGCAGCACCCCGTCGACATGCCCGGCGGTGATGTACCGCGTGATGCGCCGCCGCTCGTCCTCGGTCCCGGCCAGCATCAGCAGGAGGGGGATGTCGTGCGCGGCCAGCGCCTGCGTGCAGCCGCGCAGCAGGACATTGAAGTTGGGGTCCTCGAAGAACCGTTCCTGGGGCTCGGTCAGCAGGAAGCCCACCGAGTCGGAACGGCCGGTGATCAGGGAACGGGCGTGCCGGTTCACGACGTAACCCGTTCTGCGGATCGCGGCGTTGACCGCCTCGGCCGCGGAAGGGCTGACGTAGTGTCCACCGTTGAGCACCCGCGAGACCGTGCCCCGCGAGACTCCGGCCTCCCGCGCCACGTCGTGGATGGTCGGCGGTCTGCGCCGGCCCCCCGCACCATTGTTCATGGTCATGACTTTACGGCTCCGGACAGCAGGTCCAGGCTCCAGAACCGCTGAATGACCAGGAACAGCGCCACCAGCGGGATCACCGCGAGGAACGCGCCGGTGATCACCAGCGTGTAGAGCGCCGGGGTGTTGGCGCCCTGTTCGAGGAGCGTGAACAGACCGAGGGTGAGCGGGAACTTCTCGTCGTCGCTGAGCATGATGTAGGGCAGCAGGAAGTTGTTCCAGATCGCCACGAACTGGAACAGGAACACCGTCACCATGCCGGGCACCATCATCGGCAGCGCGACCCTGGTGAAGATCCGCCACTCGCTCGCCCCGTCCATCCGGCCGGCCTCCACCACGTCGCTCGGCACGGCCGCGGCCGCGTAGATGCGCGCGAGGTAGACGCCGTACGGGGAGAGGACCTGCGGCAGCAGCACGGACCAGTAGGAGTCCGTCAGGTCCGCCTTCGCCATCAGCAGGTACTGGGGGATGGCGAGGATGATCGGCGGCATCAGCACGCCCGCGAGCAGGACGTTGAACAGCGTCTCGCGGCCCCGGAAGCGGTACGTCGCCAGCGCGTAGCCGCTGAACGCCGACACGCACATGGACAGCAGCGCGCCGAGCACGGCGTACAGGGCGGAGTTGGCCATCCACTGCCAGTAGATGCCGTCGCGGTAGGCGTTGAGGTCGTGCAGGTTGTCGGTGAACCCGCTGCCCGGCAGGAAGGTGAACGTGGAGAACAGCTCGCTGCCGGACTTGGTGGACGCGATCACCACCCAGGCCACCGGCAGCAGGCAGTAGATCGCCCCCAGCAGCAGTGTGATCGTCGGCACCAGTGCGATCCGGCCGCGCAGCGGCGGACGGCTTTGGGCGGTGCCCGTGGCGCTGGCGGCCGAGGAGGCCTTCTGGACGGCAAGAGAACTCATCGTGCTGCCTCCTGCTTGTTGCGGCGGTTCGCGGCCCGCAGGAAGCCGAAGGACAGCACCAGCGTGGCGAATGCGATGATCACGGCCTCGGCGGCCGCCTGGTAGATGTCTCCGGTGCCGAACGCGTCCCGGTACACCTTCATCAAGGGACTCCAGGTCGTGGACACGGAGTTGGTGAGCGGCTTGAGGGTGGTCGGCTCGTTGAACACCTGGAGGGTGGCGATGATCGAGAAGAAGAAGGTCAGCACCAGCGAGGGCGCCACCATCGGGATCTTGATCCTGAGCGCGATCTGCGTCGGGGTGGCGCCGTCCAGCTTCGCCGCCTCGTACACCTCGGCCGGGATGGCCTGCAACGAGGTGTAGATGACGATCATGTTGAAGCCGGTGCCGCCCCAGACCGCGATGTTCGACAGGGCGAGGTACAGCGGACCGCCGTCCAGCAGGTCCGGCTGCGGCATGCCCAGCTTCTCCAGCACGAAGTAGAACGGGCTGACGTCGGGCAGGTACAGGAAGCCCCACAGCAGTGCCGCCACCACGCCGGGGATGGCGTACGGCAGGAAGATCGCGAGCCGGGTGAACGGCGCGAGGCGCACCTTGTCGGAGTCGAGCATCAGCGCGAACAGCAGTGCCAGGCCCAGCATCACCGGGACGACGATGCAGCCGTAACCGAGGACGCGCAGCGCGCCGTCGAGCAGCTCGCTGTCGGTGAAGGCGTCGGTGTAGTTCTCGAGGCCGGCCCAGACCTCCTTGCGCGCACCCGAGCCCAGGCCGAGGCCGGAGACGTGCACCTTGCGGAAGCTGAGCCACACCGCGTACCCGATGGGCAGCGCGAAGAACAGGGCGAAGAGGATCGTCGCCGGGACAAGGAAGGCGTACGGGGCCCCCTTGACCCCGTACGACCTCCGGCGTGCGATGGTCACTCGGAGACCTCGAAGCCCTGCTTCTTGAGGTCGGCGACCGTGTCCGCCTGCATCTTGGCCAGGGCGGCGGAGAAGTCCGACTTGTCCTTCGCGGCGGCGCCGAACGCGTCCTTGAAGGTGGTGTAGGCGACGTTCACGTTCGGGCCCCAGGCCGACGGCGCCGTGGTCTTCGCGATCTTGGCGGCCGTGGTGTAGAAGTCCGCCTGGTTCGAGAAGTAGTCCGGCGGGGTGGTGAAGGCGCCGCTGAGCTGGGCGGAGGTGGAGGCCGGGTAGATGCCGCTCTCCTTGGCCAGCGCGTTGAGGGCGTCGCCGTCGGTGTTCAGCCAGGCGGCGAACTTCGCGGCGGCCTCCTTGTGCTTCGAGTCCGTCGTCACGGCGGTGGAGGATCCGCCCCAGCTGCCGGTGACGTTCTCGCTGTTCGACCACTGGGGGAGCGGGGCCATGGCCCACTTGCCCTTGGTATCGGGCGCGGCGGTGGTCAGGGTGCCCGGGGCCCACACGGCGGAGACCCAGGCGATCTGCTTGCCGGTGTTGAGCGCCTTGTTCCAGGCCGGCGTGTACATCGGCTGGTTGTCGATGGCGCCCTCCTTGACGAGGCCGCCCCAGAAGTCGGCGACCTTCTTGGTGGCCGCGTCGTCGATGCCGACGTTCCACTTGTCGCCGGAGGTGGTCCACCACTTGGCGCCGGCCTGCTGGGCGAGGCCCGCGAAGAGGCCGGAGTCGTTCGCGGAGAAGGTGGTGAGGTCCGTGTCCGGAGCCTTCTCCTTCAGCGTCCGGGCGGTGGCCGCGAACTGCTCCCAGGTCGTCGGGACCGTCAGGCCGTACTTCTTGAACAGGTCCGCGCGGTAGTAGAACATCATCGGGCCGATGTCCTGCGGCACCGCGTAGACGGCGTCCGTGCCCAGCGTCGTCTGCTGCCAGACACCGTCGGCGAACTTGGCTTTCGCGTCGCCGACGTTCTTCGCTATGTCCGCCAGCGCGTCATTGCTGACCAGCGTCGGCAGCGCCTGGTACTCGGCCTGGACCAGGTCGGGGGCCTTGCCGGCCTTGTGCGCGGTGAGGATCTTGGTGACCAGCGTGTCGCCGGACGCCTGCTTCTTCACCGTGACGGTGATCTGGTCCTTCTTGCCCTGGCCCTTGTTCCACAGGTCCACGACCTTGTCCATGCCGGGCGTCCACGTCCAGTACGTGAGCGAGACCGGACCGGACTCGGCGCTGTCCTCGTCGGACGAGCCGCAGGCGGTGAGTGCGGTGGCGCCGAGGGCGACGGCGATGGTGGCAGCCGCACCTCTGGCAAAGAGCCGCCGACGCTTCGTGTTGGGCATGGATCTCTCCCCTGACCTGGGTTCTCGCCCGGTGCGAAAACCTGCCATGCGATCGCAGGAGCGGGCTCCCCGCCCGTCGCGAGAAGCTGCTCTGCTGTCTGTGAGCGTTCACAGTAGAGAAACATCCCGGACACTTGTCAATGGTTGTTGCTGTGCGGTTATGTTGGGATCCGAACGCCGCCGCAGTGTGTGCACGTTCCCAAATGATCGATTAAACGGGAGAGATCCATGCCGGAGACCAGCCCCAAGGGCCTCACCAGGCTCGCCTTCGGTGGGGACTACAACCCCGAGCAGTGGCCGGAAAGCGTCTGGCAGGACGACGTCCGGCTGATGCGCGAGGCCGGCGTCACCATGGTGAGCGTCGGGATCTTCTCCTGGGCCCTGCTGGAGCCGTCACCCGGGGAGTACGACTTCGGCTGGCTGGACCGCGTCATCGGCCTGCTGCACGACAACGGCATCCGCGTCGACCTGGGCACCCCCACCGTGGCGCCGCCGGTCTGGTTCTACCGCGACCATCCCGACGCCCTGCCCGTGACCCCCGAGGGCGTGCGCTACGAGTTCGGCTCCCGCGCCGCGATATGTCACAGCAACGCGGACTACCGCGCCGCCGCGGCGAACATCACCACCCGCCTCGCCGAGCGCTACGGAGACCACCCGGCGCTGGCGATGTGGCACGTGCACAACGAGTACGGCGTGCCCGTCTCCGCCTGCTACTGCGACTCCTGCGCCGCCCACTTCCGCCGCTGGCTGGAGACGACGTACGGCACGGTCGAGGCGGTCAACAAGGCCTGGGGCACCGCCTTCTGGGGCCAGCGCTACGCGAGCTTCGAGGACGTCAACCCGCCGCGTGCCACCCCGACCGTCGGAAACCCGGGGCAGGCCCTGGACTACAAGCGGTTCGCCGACGCCACCATGCGCGAGAACTTCCGTGCGGAGCGGGACATCCTGCACCGCCTGGCGCCCGGCGTCCCGGTGACGACCAACTTCATGACCGCCCTCAGCCAGTGCGACTCGGTCGACTACTGGGCCTGGGGCCGTGAGGTCGACATCGTCACCAACGACCACTACCTGATCACCGACGGCCGCCGCACCCACGTCAACCTCGCGATGGCCGCCGACCTCACCCGCTCCGTCGCCGCCGGCGCCCCCTGGATCCTCCTGGAGCACTCCACCTCGGGCGTCAACTGGCAGCCGCGCAACCCCGCCAAGGCCCCCGGCCAGATGGCCCGCAACTCCCTCGGCCACGTGGCCCGCGGCTCCGAGGGCGCGATGTTCTTCCAGTGGCGGCAGTCCCGGCGCGGCGCCGAGAAGTTCCACTCGGCGATGGTCCCGCACGGCGGCACCGACACCCGCGTCTGGCGCGAGGTCGTCGAGCTCGGTGCCTCCCTCGACTCGCTCGGCGCGATCCGCGGCACCCGCACCGAGGCCGACGTGGCGGTCCTGTGGGACTGGCACTCCTGGTGGGCGCAGAACCTCGACTGGCGGCCCAGCGAGGACGCCGACCCGCGCGAACGCGCCGACGCCTTCTACGAGGCCCTCTACGACCGCCACCTCACCGTCGACTTCGCCCACCCCGAGGCCGACCTCTCCCGGTACCCGCTGGTCGTGGTGCCCGCCCTGTACCTGATGACGGAGGCGGCCGGGAACAACCTCAAGGAGTACGTCGCGAACGGCGGCACCCTGGTCGTGTCGTACTTCTCCGGCATCGTCGACGAGCACGACGCCGTCCACGAGGGCGCCTACCCCGGCGCGCTCCGCGACGTACTGGGCCTGACGGTCGAGGAGTTCTCGCCGCTGCTCCAGGGCGGGAGCGTGCGCCTGACCGGCCCCGACGGCAGCGAGCTCGCCGGCGACGTGTGGACGGAGTTCGTGGTGCCGCGCGGCGCCGAGACCGTCTGGACCTACGCCGATGGCCTCACCGCCGGCCACCCCGCCGTCACCCGGCACCGGCTCGGCGAGGGCACCGCCTGGTACGTCTCCACCCGCCTCGGCCACGAGGGCCTGGACACGCTGCTCGGCCGGGCCGCCGAGGACGCGGCGATCGCCCCGCGCGCCGACCTGCCGCACGACGTGGAGGTCGTGCGCCGCTCCGGCGAGACGGGCAGCTACCTCTTCGCGATCAACCACACCACGACCGACGCCAAGGTGCCGCTGGAGACCTCCGGCACCGAACTGCTGACGGGCGAACGAGCCGCCGGCCGCCTCGCGGTCCCGGCGGGAGCCGTACGGGTCGTGCGACTCGACGGCTGAGCCGACTCCCCCTTCGCCCGTGGAGCCGCGAGCCGCGGGCGGAGGGGGCCCCTCGTCGCACGAGGGAATCCCCATCCATCACGTCGAAGGGACGACGGACGACGATGTTCCATCCCAGACGCACACTCAGAACCCTGCTGCTGCCGCTCGCCGCGGGGCTCGCCCTCACCGTCCTGCCCGCGCAGACCGCGCAGGCGGCCACCACCCTCACCAACGCCGGCTTCGAGACCGACGGCGCCGGCACCGCGACCCCGTCCGGCTGGTCGACGTACTCGGCGGCCGGGCAGAACTCCGCCTCCTTCACCGAGTCCGGTGGTCACGCGGGCAGTTACCGCCTCTCGCACTACTCGGCCTCCGCCTACAAGGTCGAGACGTACCAGTACCTGTCCGGGCTCACCAACGGGAACTACAAGCTCACCGCCTGGGTGCGCTCCGGCGGCGGCCAGAACTCCGCGTACCTCGCGCTGAAGAACTGCGGCAGCGCCGAGCAGCGCACCGCCATCCCGGTCTCCGCCAGCGGCTGGATCCGGATCGTCACCTCCATCGCGGTGACGAACAACCAGTGCACCATCAGCATCAACTCGGACGCCAACGCCGGGAACTGGATCAACGTCGACGACCTGACCTTCGCGTCGGGCTCCACCGGCCTGTCCATCAAGGGCTCGGACGTGTCGTCGCTCATCAAGAGCGAGGCCCTGGGCGGCGTCTACAAGAACAGCTCCGGCACCACCCAGGACGCGCTCGCCGTCCTGAAGAACGCCGGACAGAACTACGCGCGCCTGAAGGTCTGGGTGAACCCCGCCGACGGCTACAACAACAAGGCGCGGGTCCTGGCGGCGGCCAAGCGCATCAAGGCGCAGGGCACCAAGCTCCTGGTGGACTTCCACTACTCGGACACCTGGGCCGACCCGGGGGCGCAGACCGTGCCCGCCGCGTGGGCCGGGCACTCCTACAGCCAGCTGAAGACGGACGTCTACAACCACACCTACGACGTCCTCAACGCCCTCAAGGCCCAGGGCACCACCGCGGACATGGTGCAGGTCGGCAACGAGATCAACGGCGGCATGCTGTGGTCCACGGGCTCCACCGACAACTGGTCGCAGCTCGCCGGACTGCTCAACTCCGGCTACGACGCGGTCAAGGCGGTCAACTCCGGGACGACCGTGGCGCTGCACCTCGCCAAGGGCGGTGACCTGGCCGGCACCCGCTGGTGGTTCGACAACGCCGTCTCGAACGGTGTGAAGTTCGACGTCATCGGCTTGTCGTACTACGGGTACTGGCACGGCACGCTCGCCGACTTCCAGAGCACCCTCGACGACGCGGCCTCCCGCTACGCCAAGCCCGTCTACGTCGCCGAGACGGCGTACCCCTTCCGGCTGGACAGCGAGGACTCGACCGAGAACATCATCGACCTCGCCGGCGAGCTGGTGTCCGGCTATCCGGCGACCGTCGCCGGGCAGACCCGGTGGATGAACGACGTGGCGAGCATCGTGGAGGCCGTCCCGAACGGCCGCGGACTCGGCGTCTTCTACTGGGAGTCCACCTGGACCGCCGTCACCGGCAACGGCTGGGACCCGACCGACGCCGCTTCCGGCAACGGCTGGGAGAACCAGGCCCTGTTCGGCTACGACGACAAGGCCCTGTCCTCCATGTCGTGGTTCAGCCACCGCTGATCCGCCCTTCCCTCCCGGAGCGGGGGCCCGGCCGCACCGCGCGGCCGGGCCCCCGTCCGTCTTCCGACCGTTCATCCGAACACCCTTGTGGGGCAAAGGTGTTCGATCCCGGCCAAGGCTCGCGGAGTGCGGGACACGACGGCCCCGGCTGCGGAACAGTGGGACGACGCGGTACCGGGGGAGCCCCGACCACAGGGACGGAGGGGACGACGATGCTGAGGACTCCCGTGAGTGAGAGGCGACTGGAAATCCTGGAGTGGCTGAAGGAGCCGGCCCGGCACTTCCCGCCGCAACGCCACGGCGACCTGGTCGAGGACGGCGTCACGGCGGACCTCGTCGCGGCGAAGCTGGGCGTGCGCCGGCAGGTGGCCGGCACCCACCTCAGCCTGCTCGCCGGCATCGGCCTGCTGCGCGCCAAGCGGATCAGGCGGCGCACCTACTACCGGCGCGACGAGATGCGCATCGCCGAAGTGGCGCGGATGTTCGAGAAGGGGTGGTGAAGGACTTCGGGAAGGGGCGGTAGAGGACGGAGGGTCCACCCTCCGGAAAGGCCCGGCAAAAGACGACGGCCACGACCTGTCGACGCCATGCCCGCCTGCGAGGATGGCCGCCTCCTCAAGGAAGGGCGGCCCATATGGACCGTCGGACGCCTCTCGTCCCCCTCAGGTACATCACTCTCCCCGGACACGGCCCCGAAGACGTCGTCGCCGACCCCAGAGGGCGGGTACTGACCGGGGTGGCGGACGGGCGGATCCTGCGTATCGACGGTCTGGACGACCCGCCCGCGGCCCGTGTCGAGCACATCGCCGAGATCGGCGGCCGGCCGCTCGGCCTCGAACTCCTTCCGGACGGCGACCTGTTGGTCTGCTGCGCCGAGGGCGCGCTGCTGCGCGTCGACCCCGACGGCGGCACCGGAAACGTCCGTGTCCTGACCGAGTCGGCGGCGGGGGAGCGGCTGCGCTTCTGCAGCAACGTCGTCGCGCTGCCCGACGGCACCGTGTACTTCACCGTGTCCAGCCAGGTCCACCCCCTGCGCGACTGGATGGGCGACCTCGTCGAACACACCGGCACCGGACGCCTGTTGCGCCTGGAACCCGGCGCCCGGGAGGCCGAAGTCGTCCTGGAGGGGCTCCAGTTCGCCAACGGCCTGGCGCGCGGCGCCGACGACTCCTTCCTGATCGTCGCCGAGACCGGCGCGCGCCGCCTCACCCGCTACCAGCTCACCGGCCCCCGGGCCGGCCGGGCCGAGCCGCTCGTCGAGCGGCTGCCGGGGTTCCCGGACAACCTGTGGCGCGGCGCGCCCGACGGCCCGGTCTGGGTGGCGCTGGCCGGCCCGCGCGTCCCCCCGCTCGACCTCCTGCACCTCGCCGGCCCCGCCGTACGCCGCCGAGCCGCCCGCCTCGCCGTGAACGCGCCGTACCGTCCGTCGGGCACGACGGGGGTGCTCGCGGTCGACGACGACGGCCGGATCGTCCACCACCTCACCCACCGCCGCTCCGGGTTCCGCATGGTCACCAGCGTCTGCGAGACCGGCGGCCGACTGGTCCTGGGCAGCCTCTGGGAGCGCGGCATCGCGGTCTGCGAGGCGCCCGTGACCAAGTGAGACGGCGTTACGCTGGTGCCCGGTCGTGATCACTCCGATGAGGCGGGACGGTCCCGGCCCGGGCAGGAGACGTACGACATGACAGCTCCGGAGGCCGAGGGCCTCCGCACCGGCGCGGCGCGCAGGGCCACCGGGACGGGTCAGCTCCCGGTGGTCGCCGTCGTGGCCGTCGGTGGCGGGATCGGTGCCGCCGCCCGCTACGCGGCCTCCCTGTGGTGGCCCACGCAGACCGGCGGGTTCCCGTGGACCACCTTCTGGGTGAACGTCGTCGGCTGCGCGGTGATCGGTGTCTTCCTGGTGGTGATCACCGAGGCGGTCACCGCCCACCGGCTCGTGCGGCCGTTCTTCGGCACCGGTGTGCTGGGCGGATTCACCACCTTCTCGACATACGCCGTCGACATCCGCAAGCTGTTCGACGAGGACCGCCCCGGCACGGCCCTGGCCTACCTCGCCGCGACCCTGTTCGCGGCGCTCCTCGCGGTCCGGCTGGCGGCCACGGCCACCCGCCGCGTTCTCCTGTGGAGGCAGCGATCGTGGAGGCGGCGATGACGAGACCGACCGGCGCGGCCCTGCGGCTGACCGTCTTCATCGGCGAGAGCGACACCTGGCACCGCAAGCCCCTCTACACGGAGATCGTGCACCGCGCCCGTGCGGCCGGTCTCGCGGGAGCCAGTGTCTTCCGCGGCATCGAGGGCTTCGGCGCCTCCTCGCTGATCCACACCTCCCGGCTGCTGTCGCTCAGCGAGGACCTGCCGGTCGCGGTGGTCGTCGTGGACACCGAGGAGCGGGTGCGGGCCTTCCTGCCCGAGCTCGACGAGCTGGTCACGGAGGGCATGGTGACCCTCGATCGCTGCGAGGTCATCCGGTACGTCGGCCGGGGCGGGGACCGGGACGAGAACCAGGGCGATCCGGACATGAAGGGTAAGAAGTCGTTGTGAACTGGCTGGTGGTCGTCGTCGGCGGCATGATCGGCGCCCCGCTCCGCTACCTGACCGACCGCGCGGTACAGGCGCGGCGCGACTCGCTCTTCCCCTGGGGCACCTTCGTCGTCAACATCGGCGGCTGCCTGATCCTCGGCGCGCTGACCGGCGCCACCACCGTCGGTCCCGACCTGCGGTTGTTCCTGGGGACGGGTTTCTGCGGAGCGCTGACGACGTACTCGACGTTCTCGTACGAGACACTGCGGCTGACCGAGACCGGCGCGGGCCTCTACGCCACCGTCAATGCCGTCGCGAGCGTGGCGGTGGGGCTCGGGGCCGCGTTCGCCGGGGTCGCGATAGGCCGGTGGGCGTGGTCGTAGGCGGTCCGGCCGGCTCCACGCCTGGTAGGACTGTGTACGACACCGGAGCGTCTACAACGCTGTCGACCGATTCGTCTCCTCAGAACTGGATTCCATGAGCGCCATCTCCGTCGGCCAAGCCGTCGTCCTCGGAGCCGTCGAGGGAGTGACCGAGTTCCTCCCCGTCTCCTCCACCGGCCATCTGAAGATCACCGAGGGCCTGATGGGCATCAAGGTCGACGACGACGCCGTCGTCGGGTTCTCGGCCGTCATCCAGGTCGGGGCGATCGCCGCCGTGCTCGTGTACTTCCGCAAGGACATCGTGCGGATCGTCACGGCCTGGTTCCGCGGGCTGCGCAGCCGTGAGGAGCGTCACCACCACGACTACAAGTTCGCCTGGTGGGTGATCTGTGCGACGATCCCGATCGTCGTCGTGGGCCTCGCCGCCAAGCCGCTCATCGAGGGCCCGCTGGCCTCGCTGTGGGTGGTCGCGGGTTCGCTGATCGTCGGCAGCGGCGTGATGTGGGCGGCCGACCAGATGGGCCGCCACAAGCGCGGCGAGGACGACACCTCGTTCAAGGACGCGATGCTGGTCGGCAGCTCCCAGATCCTCGCGCTGCTCTTCCCCGGCTTCTCCCGCTCCGGCGCCACCATGTCCACCGCGCTCATGCTCGACCTGGACCGGGTGGCCGCCACCCGGTTGTCGTTCTTCCTCGGCATCCCCGCCCTGACCGGCGCCGGCATCTACGAGCTGAAGGACGCCCTGGGCACGGGCGCCGGCGCGGCGCCGCTGGCCGTCGGCACGGTGGTGTCCTTCGTGGTCGCCTACGCCTCCATCGCCTGGCTGCTGAAGTTCGTCGCCAAGCACTCCTTCAACGCGTTCGTCATCTACCGGCTCGTCGTCGGCGTGGCCCTGTTCGGGCTGCTGGCCGCCGGGGTCCTCGACAGCTGACCGGGCCCGGCAGCCGGCCGGCCGCCGGCCGGGGAATCCCCTCGTCATCCCCCTCAGGGGGCGGGAAGGTGCCTTTCAGGCTCCCCGCCCTCTGAATTTTTTGTTTCAAGGCACGTCTTGACAGCGGTGGCGGCGCACCCGGAGTATCACTCCCGTGAACCTGTCAGACAGCCAGACAGGTGGGGCGGGGCCGCGGCGCATCAGCGCGATGGAAGCGGTCCTCACCCACCTCCGCGGCGCCATCGAGCGCGGCCGCTACGCCATCGGTGACAAGCTCCCTTCCGAGGCGGAGCTCTGCCGCACCCTCGAGGTGTCCCGGCCCGTCCTGCGGGAAGCCCTGCGCGCCCTGCAGACGATGGGCCTGACCGTCGCCAAGACGGGCAAAGGCACCTTTGTGATCGCGAACACCGTGGAGGACCCCACCTTCGGCGACTACGCGGCCAGCGACCTGCTCGAAGTGCGCCGGCACGTCGAGGTCCCGGTCGCCGGATACGCGGCGCTGCGCCGCACCCCGGAGAACCTGGACCACCTGGCACATCTGCTCGACCGCATGGAGCGGGAGACGGACACCACCGCGTGGGTCGCGATGGACACCCTCTTCCACCTGGCCGTCGCCGAGGCCGCCCAGAACCCGGTGTTCCGCCGGGTCATCGAGGAGATCCGGGACGCACTGGCGCGTCAGTCGGCCTTCCTCAACGAGCTGGGCGGACGGCGCGAGCAGTCCAACCGCGAGCACCGGGCGATCGTCGAGGCGCTGATCGACGGTTCCGAGCCCGACGCGGTGGAGGCCATGAGCCACCACCTCGACCGCGTCGAGACGACCCTCACCGACATCGTGCGCGCCCCGCGCACGGACACTCCCCTGGAAGGCGGACCCGCGGCGTGAGCGACCAGCACCTCAAAGACGAGACGCGCCCCTCGACCCGTCACGTCGACGCCGGAGACGAGGGCTACAGCAAGTCGCTGAAGTCCCGCCACGTCAACATGATCGCCATCGGCGGCGCCATCGGCACCGGTCTCTTCCTCGGCGCCGGCGGGCGGCTCGCCGACGCGGGCCCGTCCCTCTTCATCGCCTACGCGGTCTGCGGGATCTTCGCCTTCCTCGTGGTGCGCGCCCTCGGTGAACTCGTGCTGTACCGGCCCTCCTCCGGCGCCTTCGTGTCCTACGCCCGCGAGTTCATGGGCGAGAAGGGCGCGTACACGGCCGGCTGGATGTACTTCCTGAACTGGGCCACCACCGGCATCGCCGACATCACCGCGGTGGCCACCTACACCCACTACTGGGGCATGTTCTCCGACATACCCCAGTGGGTGATCGCGCTCATCGCCCTGGCCGTGGTCCTCACCGTGAACCTGATCTCGGTGAAGATCTTCGGCGAACTGGAGTTCTGGTTCGCCATCGTCAAGGTCAGCGCGCTGGTGATCTTCATGTGTATCGGCATCTTCCTGCTGGTCACCCAGCACCCGGTGGACGGCGCCACCCCCGGCCCGTCCCTCATCACCGACAACGGCGGCGTGTTCCCCAGCGGCCTGCTGCCCATGCTGCTGATCATCCAGGGCGTCGTCTTCGCCTACGCCTCCGTCGAACTGGTCGGCGTCACCGCCGGTGAGACCCAGAACCCCGAGAAGATCATGCCGAAGGCGATCAACTCGATCATGTGGCGCGTGGGTCTGTTCTACGTCGGCTCGGTGGTCCTGCTGTCGATGCTGCTGCCGTGGAACAAGTACACGTCCGGCGAGAGCCCCTTCGTGACGGTCCTCTCCAACATCGGCATCCCCGCGGCGGGCGGCGTGATGAACCTCGTCGTCCTCACCGCGGCCATGTCCTCGCTCAACTCCGGCCTGTACTCCACCGGCCGCATCCTGCGCTCCATGGCGATGTCCGGCTCCGCGCCGAAGTTCACCGGCGTGATGAGCCGCAGCCAGGTCCCGTACGGCGGCATCCTGCTCACCAGCGGTATCTGTGTGCTGGGCGTCGGCCTCAACTTCGTGGTCCCGGCGGACGCCTTCGAGATCGTGCTGAACTTCGCGGCGATCGGCATCCTCTCCACCTGGGGCATGATCATGATCTGTCACCTGCTCTTCTGGCAGAAGACCCAGAAGGGCGAACTGACCCGGCCCGACTACCGGCTGCCGGGCTCCCCCTGGACCGAACTCGTGACCCTGTTCTTCCTCGCTTCGGTCCTGGTCCTCATGTACGCCGACGGCGGCGCCGGACGCACCACCGTGCTGTGCCTGCCGCTGATCGCCGCCGCGCTGGTCGCCGGGTGGTACGCCATCCGCCGCAACCTCGCGCGCACCTCAGCCAAGGCCGACGCGTGACCCCCGCGCCGGCCGCCGACCACCCACCAGTGATGCAGGCAGTGATGTACAGCAGTTCCCTCGCCGACGCCCCCGCGATCCGCGAACCCCTCCACACCCCCGTCGCCCACCTCGTCCGCGGCGGGGTGACCGAGGGCATCCACTACGGCTCCGTCGTCGTCCTCGGCGCGGGCGGCGAGATCGAGCTCCAGCTCGGCGACGTCGAGGCCGCCTTCTACCCGCGCTCGGCGCTCAAGCCCGTCCAGGCCGTCGCCATGGTCCGGGCCGGACTGCCGCTCGACGGCGAGCTGCTCTCGCTCGCCGCCGCCAGCCACTCCGGCGAGGAACGCCACCTCGCCGGGACCCGGCGGATCCTCGACCTGGCGGGCGTCTCGGAGGACGACCTGCGCAACGTCACCGACCTGCCGTACGACCCGGCGGTCCGCGACGGATGGATACGGGAGGGCCGCGCGCCCTCCCGACTGGCCCAGAACTGCTCCGGCAAGCACGCGGCCATGCTGTACACCTGCAGGCTCAACGGCTGGTCCCTGGACGACTACCTCGACCCGAAGCACCCGCTCCAGCAGGCGATCGCCGAGATCGTCGAGGACCTCACCGGACAGCGGATCGCACGGGTCACCGTCGACGGCTGCGGCGCCCCCCTGTTCTCGGTCTCCCTGCACGGCCTCGCCCGGGCCGCCGCCCGCGTCACCGCCTCCGCGCCCGGCACCCCCGAGGCGCGGGTGGCCGACGCGATGCGCGAGCACGCCGAGATGGCGTCCGGCTCCGGCCGGGACGTGGCCGCGCTGATGCGGGCCGTCCCCGGCCTGCTGGCGAAGGACGGCTTCGAGGGCGTCGAGGTCGCCGCGCTCCCGGACGGCCGGGCCGTCGCCGTCAAGATCTCCGACGGCGCGAACCGAGCCCGCGTCCCGGTCACCGCGGCCGCCCTCGTCCGCGCCGGTGTGGACCCCGCCCTGCTCACCGAGTTCGCGGGCGAACCCCTCCTCGGCGGCGGCGAACCGGTCGGCTGCGTCCGCCCGGTCCGCGCACTGGACCCGGTCACCGTGCGCGCCTGCGCCTGACGGACACGGACGACCGATGCGGCCGCGCCCAGCCCCTCCGGGCCCCCGACCGGCCGCCGGGGCCACGTACGGCACCGCCGCACCCGGCGGGCCCGTCGTGTGCCGGTCCGCCCGGCTGCCGGGTGGCCGGTGGGCGTGGCCGTCGCCCACGACACCCCGCGGGCGGACGCCGTACCGCCCCGCCAGCCCGGTGGTCACCCACCGGCGTTCGACCCGGCCGACCCGTACGACCACGGCGATCACCGTGCCCCGGCGCCGCGCCGACCGGCCGGTGACCGACCGGCCGGTGACCGTTGGGCATTCGGCAGTCGGCAGTCGGCAGTCGGCAGTCGGCAGTCGGCAGTCGGCAGTCGGTAGGCGGTACGCCGTGCGCAGGCTGTCGCTGCGCCGGGCTCGGTACGCCGTACGCCGTGCACCGGCCCGCCGTGCGTCTCGTGCGCCGCGGTCGGGCGGCGCGTCGGAACCCGGTCGCCTCGTGCGGCCGACCCTGAACCACCGGCCCGGTCACCGCCGGGCGGGTGCATCGACCGGCTCGGGCGGGCGTCACCCCGTACCGCCCGAGCCGGCCGCCTTCCCACCGGACGACACCCGCTCCACTCGACCCTCACCCTCGGAAAGAGGCCGCACCCTCATGACCGCCGCCGTCACCCGCAGCGAACACGACCTGCTCGGAGACCGGGACGTCCCGGCCGACGCCTACTGGGGCGTCCACACCCTGCGCGCCACGGAGAACTTCCCCATCACCGGGACGCCGATCTCCGCCTACCCACACCTCATCGACGCCCTCGCCGCCGTCAAGGAGGCCGCCGCCCTCGCCAACGAGGAGCTCGGCCTGCTCGCGCCGGACAAGGCGGCAGCCATCGTCGCCGCCTGCCGTGAGATCCGCGCGGGGAAGCTGCACGAGCAGTTCGTCGTCGACGTCGTCCAGGGCGGCGCGGGCACCTCGACCAACATGAACGCCAACGAGGTCGTCGCCAACCGCGCGCTGGAACTGCTCGGCCGTGCGAAGGGCGAGTACCGGCACCTGCACCCCAACGAGGACGTCAACCTCGGCCAGTCGACGAACGACGTCTACCCGACGGCCGTCAAGGTCGCGACCGTCTTCGCCGTGCGCGGCCTGCTCAAGGCCATGGCCGTCCTCCAGGACGCCTTCGCCCGCAAGGCCGTCGAGTTCCGCGACGTGCTCAAGATGGGCCGTACACAGTTGCAGGACGCGGTCCCGATGACGCTCGGTCAAGAGTTCTCGGCCTATGCCGTCATGATCGACGAGGACCGCAACCGTCTTGACGAGGCCGTCCAGTTGATCCATGAGATCAACCTGGGTGCCACGGCCATCGGCACCGGCCTCAACGCTCCCGCCGGATACGCCGAGGCCGCCCGCCGCCACCTCGCCGAGATCACCGGGCTGCCGCTGGTCACCGCGGCCAACCTGGTCGAGGCCACCCAGGACTGCGGTGCGTTCGTCCAGATGTCCGGCGTGCTCAAGCGCGTCGCGGTCAAGCTCTCCAAGAGCTGCAACGACCTGCGGCTGCTGTCCTCCGGGCCGCGGGCCGGCCTCGGCGAGATCAACCTGCCGCCCGTGCAGGCCGGTTCGTCCATCATGCCGGGCAAGGTCAACCCGGTGATCCCCGAGGTCGTCAACCAGGTCGCCTTCGAGGTGATCGGCAACGACGTCACCATCACCATGGCCGCCGAGGCCGGACAGCTCCAGCTCAACGCCTTCGAGCCGATCATCCTGCACTCCCTGTCGGAGTCCATCACCCACCTGCGCGCCGCCTGCCTCACCCTCGCCGAGCGCTGCGTGGACGGCATCACCGCCAACACCGAGGTGCTGCGGGCGAGCGTCGAGAACTCCATCGGCCTGGTCACCGCCCTCAACCCGCACATCGGGTACACGGCGGCCACCGACATCGCCAAGGAGGCCCTCGTCACCGGCCGCGGGGTCGCCGAACTCGTCCTGGAGAAGGGCCTGCTGCCCGCCGAGCGGCTCGCCGACCTGCTGCGCCCCGAGGTCCTCGCGGGCAACGGAGCCCCCCTCGTCTGACCCCCCTCGTCGGACAGCCGTCGTCGGACAGCCGTCGTCCGACAGCCCTCGTTCGACACCCGTCACCCGCGACGACGCGCCGGGACCGGCACGGAGGCACAATAGTGATCATGACAACGACGCCGTCCCGTGGCTTCCAGCCGGTCCTGGACCGCATCGCCGAGGAGATGGAACGCACCCCCGGCCGGGGCCGTCCCGCCGACTACATCCCGGCGCTCGCGGCCTGCGACCCGCGCCGCTTCGGCATGGCCGTCGCGGAGCCGGACGGCACGGTGTACGGCGTGGGGGACTGGCGGGAGCCGTTCTCCACGCAGTCCCTCACCAAGGTCTTCACCCTCGCCCTGGACCTGGCCCGCGAGGGCGACGAACTCTGGGAGCACGTGGGCCGCGAACCCTCGGGCAACCCCTTCAACTCCCTGATCCAGCTGGAATACGAGAACGGCATCCCGCGCAATCCCTTCATCAACGCGGGCGCGCTGGTCGTCACCGATCGGCTCCAGACCCGTACGGGAGACGCGGCGGGCGAACTCCTCGGCTTCCTGCGTGCGGAGAGCGGCAACCCCACGCTCGGCTTCGACGAGGAGGTGGCCGCCTCCGAGGCCGCGCACGGCGACCGCAACGCCGCCCTCGCCCACTTCATGGCGTCCTACGGCAACATCGACAACCCGGTACCGGTCCTCCTCGACCAGTACTTCCGGCAGTGCTCCCTCACCGCCTCCTGCGCCGACCTCGCCCTGGCCACCGGCTTCCTCGCCCGGCACGGCGTCCGCGCCGACGGCACCCGGCTCCTCACCGGCAGCCAGGCCAAGCAGGTCAACGCGGTGATGCTGACCTGCGGCACCTACGACGCGGCCGGCGAATTCGCCTACCGGGTCGGCCTGCCCGGCAAGAGCGGCGTGGGCGGCGGCATCATCGCCGTCGTACCGGGCCGCTGCACGCTGTGCGTGTGGAGCCCGGGTCTGGACGAACGGGGCAACTCGGTGGCGGGAGTGGCCGCCCTGGACCGGTTCACGACCCTGACCGGGGTGTCGGTGTTCTGAGCCCGCGGTTCGGACAGCGGGACGCTCCGGGCCCGCGGCCGGTCCTGGCCCGCGGCGCTCGTCGCCACCGCGCCCGGCTCACACGTCGGTCACGCGCAGGCCGCCGCCAGGCAGGCGCGATGTCGCTCTGCGGTCACCCGGGGCGGACACCATGACAGCGTGCTGACCAAGGCCTTTCCCATCGATCTACGGCGCTGCCAGGTTCTGGGCCTGGCCGGGACCGCCTGTCTCGCGCTCGGCGGCGAGACGGCCGGCGCGCTGCCCGCCCGGGAGCTCCTGGCCCCGTCCTCGGTGCACGCCGTGCTCGGCCTGGTCGGTGTGTACTTCGGGCTGGTGCTGCTGACCGCGGCCTGGATCCTGCTGGGCACGCTGGTGCGTGGCGCGGATCCGCCGACCCCCCGCGCCCTCGTCCTGGTCCTCGTCGTCTGGGCGGCGCCGCTGCTGATCGCGCCGCCGCTGTTCAGCCGGGACGTGTACAGCTATCTCGCGCAGGGTGCCATGGTGGACGCGCACCTCGACGTGTACGCGCACGGTCCGGCCCGGCTCGGCGGCCCGCTCGCCGACGAGGTCGCCCCGCTGTGGCGGAACACCGGAGCCCCGTACGGCCCGGTCTTCCTCGCCGTCGCCGCCGCGCTGTCCGGACTGACCCGGGGCGCCCTGTCCGCCGGGCTTCTCGGCATGCGGTGCGTGGCGCTGGCGGGGGTGGCGCTGATGACGGCCGCCCTGCCCCGGCTCGCCCGGCACAGCGGAGCGGACCCGGCCGCCGCGCTCTGGCTCGGCGCGCTGAATCCGCTGGTCCTGCTGCATCTGGTGGCCGGCGCCCACAACGACGCGATCATGCTGGGCCTGCTCGGTGTCGGGCTGGTGGCCGCGCTCGGCGGGCGCCCGGTGCTCGGGGCCGTCCTGGTCACCCTGGCGGCCCTGGTCAAGGCGCCCGCCGCGCTGGGTCTCGTCGCGATAGTGGTCCTGTCGCTGCGGGCGGGCCGGCGCCCGTTCCTGACCCTGCTGGGCACGGGGGCCGCGGCCGCCGCCACCACGGTCGTGGCGACCGCCGTCGCGGGCACCGGCTACGGCTGGATAGCAGCCCTGGACACACCCGTCTCGGCGCACAACTGGGCGCTCACCAGCCTGCTGGGCCGGGCCACCCGTGCTCTCCTGGAGGGCCTGGGCAGCGACCTCGCGCCCTGGGCGGTGCCCGTCTGGCACGCCCTGGGCCTCGCGGTCACCGCCGCCGCCCTCGTCGTCATCTGGTGGCGGCTGCGTCGGCGCCCGGTCTACGCGCTCGGCCTGAGTCTCGCCACGGTGGCCGCGTTCGGCCCGGCGATCCGCCCCTGGTACGCGCTCTGGGGTCTGTTCCTCATCGCCGCCGCGGCCCCGGACACCCTGATACGTCACCGGACGGCGGCCGTGGCGGGCGTCCTCGCCCTCGCGGTCCTGCCCGACGGGGGCCCCGCCGACACCGGCCGCCTGGTCCTGGCCGTGTGCGGCGGCGCGCTCGCCGTGGTCGTGCTGTGGCAGGCCCACCTCGCGGCACAGGCGCCGACCGCCCTGGGACGTACGGCGTGAGACCTCGTGAGTTCCGCCGGGTGAGACCGCCCCGCACCGACCGCGGCCGTCTCCTGCTGCTCCTCGCGCTCGCCGTCGTCGTCACCGTCTTCACCGCGACGGTGCCGCTGCTGCGCGACTGGTTCGACCTGTGCGTCTACTACGGCACCGTCAACAGCTGGATCCACGACGGCGGCCGGGTCTACGACTACCGGGTACCGGGCACGCCGTACGGCTTCACCTACCCCCCGTTCGCGGCCGTCGTCATGCTGCCGATGGCGCTGGTCGGGCTGCGCACCGCGACAGTGACCGCCCTGCTGCTCAACCTGGCGGCGCTGGCGTTCGCGGTAAGGGTGTGCGTCGGGCCCCGGTGGCGGCGGTACGGCTGGTACGGAGCAGGCCTCGCCGCCTGCGCGCTCGCGCTCTTCGAACCGCTGCGCGACACCCTCAGCTTCGGCCAGGTCAACCTGCTGCTGCTGGCCCTGGTGCTCGCCGACGCCGGGCTGCTCGCGTCCGGGCGGACCCGCTGGGCCGGGGTCGGCATCGGCCTGGCGGCGGCCGTCAAGCTCACGCCCGCGCTCTTCATCGGGCTGCTGCTGGTCGCGCGCCGGTGGCGGGCGGCCGCGGTGGCCACGGCCGTGGCGGCGGCCGCCACCGCGTTCGCGGCCCTGGTCGCGCCTGACGCCTCGCGCTTCTACTGGACGCGGGCCCTGTGGGACACGACCCGGGTGGGCCGGCTCGACTACGTCTCCAACCAGTCGCTCCAGGGCGTCCTGGCACGGCTGGGCGTGGAGAGCCGGGCGGTCTGGGCGGTGCTGGTGCTGGCCGCCCTCGGCTGGTGGGCGTGGCGGGCCCGGCGGGCGGTCGCCGCGCGGGACTGGCAGGCGGCCTTCGCCCTGACCGGCCTCACCGCCTGTCTGGTCAGCCCCGTGACGTGGGTGCACCACCTGGTGTGGCTGCTGCCGTCCTTCGCGGTGCTGATCCGCGCGGGGCGCCCACGCGTCGCGGGCGCCCTGTACGCGGTGCTGTGCACCAGCGTGGTGTGGCTGTGGTTCGACGACGCGTCCGGCGTCGACGGCTTCCTCGGCAGCAACGTCTACACCTGGATCACGCTCGGCCTGCTGGTGTGGCTGCCCGTCGGTCATCCTCCCGAAGGGCGCCGGCCGGCGAGCCGCAGCACGAGCGCCACGGCCGCCCCGCCCAGCGCGGCGGCGCCCGCGATCAGCGCCGCCTCCGGCCAGCCGGGCGGGTCGGCGGCGGGGACGGCCACGGCGACCGTGGCTCCGGCCGGGGAGAGGCGGCGGCGGAGGCCGAGGTGGGCACCGGCCCGGCCTCCGGGCCCGGCCCGGGTACCGGCCGCGGCCGGGGACGGGCCCGCAGCGCGTCCAGCGAGCCCACCGGATCGACCCGCCCGGCGGCCGCGAAGCCCCAGTCCAGCAGCGCGCGCGCCTCTTCGTAGACCTCGAACCCGCCGCCCGCCTGAGGGTTCATCACCGTCACGACGAGGGTGCGTCCGCCCTGACGGGCGGCGGCGACCAGGGTGTTGCCTGCGTTGCTGGTGTAGCCGTTCTTGATCCCGATCAGCCCCGGGTACGGCTCGACACCGTCCGCCCCGGTCAGCAGCCGGTTGGTGTTGGCGATCTCGTACGACCAGTCGTCGTCGCCGGGGAAGCTCGCCTCCGCGGTGCCGCAGTACCGCGCGAAGTCCGCGTTGCGCAGCCCCGCCCGTCCGAACACCGCCAGGTCGTACGCGGAGGACACCTGGCCCGGGGTGTCGTATCCGTCGGGCGACAGCACATGGGTGTCCAGGGCGCCCAGCGAGCGCGCCTTGGCCTGCATCCGGGTGGCCGTGGCGTGCCAGCCGCCGCTGAGGGCCGCCAGTACGTGCACGGCGTCGTTGCCGGAGTTGAGGAACACTCCGCGCCACAGGTCGGCGACCCGGTACGTGTGTCCCTCGGCGACTCCGACGAGGCTGCTGCCCGGCCCGACGCCGCTGAGCTCCTCCTCGCTCACCCGGTGCCGGATCTCGCCGGGCAGGACCGGCAGCACCGTGAGGGCGAACAGGGTCTTGAGGGTGCTGGCCGGGGGCAGTTTGCGGTGCGCGTTCGACGCGGCGAGCACCTCACCCGTCCGCGCGTCGGAGACCAGCCAGGACAGTGCCGAGACGTCGGGGACCTCGGGGGCGCCACGGTGGGGTCTGACCTGCGTCCCGGAGCGGTGGAGCACGGACGGCCGGGGCGCCGTCACCTGGGGGCCGGCCGGCCCACCGGGTTCCCCCGGCGATGCGGGGTCCGCGTCGGCCGGGTCGGCGGCCGCGGCGGGGCCGAGGGCGAGGACGCCCGCCACACAGAACGCGCACGCCGTCGCAACGGCCCGGGAAGTGAATCCGATCGTCATACGATCAACGTAGGAATGAACCCGGCATTCCCCGCGCTGCCCGTGCCGGACACGGGGGTGCGTGCACCCGGATGCCGCACGCCGCGCCCTATGCGGCGGGCAGGGTCGGCTGGATGCGGCGCAGAAAGGCGGTGTTGTCCGGCGTCTCGCGCATCCGCTCCAGGAGCGTCTCCAGGTTCGTTTGGCCGTCCCGGGTCTGCAGGGCCCGGCGCAGACCGCGTACCGCGGTCAACTCGCCGGGGGAGTAGAGGAGTTCCTCGCGCCGCGTGCCGGAGCCGTTGATGTCGACGGCCGGGAAGACCCGGCGGGAGGCCGGTTCGCGGTCGAGGCGGAGCTCCATGTTGCCGGTGCTCTTCAGTTCCTCGAAGTAGAAGTCGTCGGCGCGGGAGCCCGTTTCGACCAGGGCGGTGGCCAGGACGGTGAGCGAGCCGCCCTCCTCGGCCGCCCGTGCGGCGCCGAAGAACCGCTTGGGGCCGATCAGCGCGGTCGCGTCCACACCGCCGCTGAGGGTGCGGCCCCCGGCGGCGGCCGCGTTGTTGTGGGCCCGGCACAGCCGGGTGAGCGAGTCGAGGAGGATCACGACGTCCTCGCCCGCCTCGACGAGCCGCTTGGCCCGCTCGATGACGAGTTCGGCCAGCGCGATGTGCTGCTTCGGCGCCCGGTCGAACGTCGAGGCGTACACCTCGCCGCGCACGGAGCGCCGCATGTCGGTGACCTCCTCGGGCCGCTCGTCGAGCAGGACGACCATCAGCCGCGCCCCGGGGTGGTTGCCGGCGACGGCGGCGGCGATCTGCTGGAGCAGTACGGTCTTGCCCGTCTTCGGCGGGGCGACGATCAGTCCGCGCTGGCCCTTGCCGATCGGCGCGACGAGATCCGTGACCCGTCCGGCGAGGCCGGCCGCCGGATGTTCGAGGCGGAGCCGCTCGTGCGGGTGGACGGGGGTGAGGTCGCGGAAGTGCCGACGGGCGCGCAGTTCCTCGGGCGTACGGCCGTTGACACGGGCGACCTCGGTGAGGGCGCGCTGGGTACCGCGCACCCCTTCGACGAGGTCGCCCCTGCGCAGGTTGTGACGGCGGATCAGCGCGGCCGGGACCTGGAGGTCGGCGGGTGTGGGCAGGCAGTCCGCGGGGCGCAGGTGCCCCTTCCCGCCGGCGTCGATGTCGAGGACACCGGCGGCGACCCGGGCCGGGGGCTGCTGCTGTACCGGGGGGTGTTCGAGAGTGGTGGTCATGGTGGTCGGTCCTTTCGAGGACGGAAGGCTTGAGACATGCGGAGGGGGGAGCAGCCGCGAAGGGAGGGCGCACGGCGCGCCTCGGGCGGCGGGAACAGCACCTCGGCCACGGCAGAACCGAACCGTCGGTGAGGTGGTGCGGGAAAGCCGCTGTACCGGTCGGAAACGACGGGTGATGCGGCGAACTGAAGGGAACTGGCACCGGCGCCCACAAGGGGGGCGTACACAAGTGCTACCGGCACTGTAGCACGCCGGTCGGTCCCGCTGGTGTCAACGCGCCCATGGCGACGGTTGTTCCCCACGGCGCGGCCACCCGGCGAAGGGCGACGCGGAGATGCTGCGCGGCCCTGCCACGACCCTGCCGTCCGTCGCCCCCGCATACCAGCCATACGAACCCCCGATGCCCCCGGGCCGACGCATTTCTTGTTCCGGCGAAAGGCTCTCCCTACGCTGCCACCACCGCACTTCGGCGGCATGAACAAGGGACTTGGACAATCATGGGTCGACTGGCGGGGAAAATCGCCTTCATCAGTGGCACGGGAGCCGGAATAGGACGTGCGGCGGCGCTGCTGTTCGCGGCGGAAGGGGCGAGTGTATTCGGCTGCGACATCGACGCCGACGACGCCGCGGAAACCGTGGAACTCGTGGAGAAGGCGGGGGGAGTCATGCGCTCCCACGCCCCCGTGGACCTGTCCACGCAGGCGGGTGCGAAGGAGTGGATCGACGCCGGGATCTCGGCCTGGGGCGGAATCGACATTCTCTACAACAACGCCTCCGCGCTGCGGAACGGACCGTTCGACAGCCAGCCGGTCGAGGACTGGTACTTCACCCTCCGCAACGAACTGGACATCCCGTACCTGTGCACCCGCGCCGCCTGGCCGCACCTGGTCGCCCGTGGCGGCGGGGCCGTCCTCAACGTCGCCTCGGTGGCCGCCGTACGCGGCGCCCCGTTCCTGCCGATGGTGCCGCACGGTGCCGCCAAGGGCGGTGTGCTGGCCATGAGCAAGCACCTCTGCGCGGCCGGCGCCCCGCACCGCATCCGGGTCAACACCATCGCCCCCGGCATGACCCGCACCTCGGCCACCGCGCCCTTCCTCGACGACCCCGAGGGGCCGAAGGCCCACCTGGAGGCGCGGATCCCCGTCGGCCGGATCGCCGAACCGGAGGACATCGCCCGCGTCGCGGCCTTCCTCTGCAGCGACGAGGCCGCCTTCGTCAACGGCGCCAACCTCATGGTGGACGGCGGCGACAGCGCGATGGCGGGCTGACCCGGGATGCGCGCCCGGCTCGACCACGTCGGCGTCAACGTCCGCGACCTCGCCGCCCAGACCGCCTGGTACCAGGACGCGTTCGGGCTGAAGAGCGTCTTCGAGTTCCGCCTCGACGGCACCGGCCTGACCGGGGTCGTCCTGGAACATCCGCACGGCTGGCGCCTCGAACTCCTCGCCCGCCCCGGATCCGCCCCGGGCCTGAGGGCCCCCGATCCGGTGACCGCCGTCCTCACCGAGGGATACGGCCACTTCGCGGTCACCACCCCCGAACTCGGCCCCGTCTACGACGCCCTCGTGGTGTGCGGAGCGGGCGAGGTCAGAAAACCCGGGCCGTCGCCCGAACCCGGCGTCCGTATGGCCTGGGTCAGTGACCCCGAGGGAAATCTCATCGAACTCATAGAGAAGAACGCAGAGTGAGGGAAAGTGCGATGACGGATTCGACGTCCTTGACGTCCGCTGTGAAAAGACTGGACCGTGGAACGCTCATAGCATGCTGTCTCGCGGTCGCCGCGGCACAGTTGTGCATCACGGTTCCCTCGCCCATCAACGGAGAAATCCAGGCGGCATTCGGCGCCTCGGGTTCCCAGGTCGCCTGGGTCACCTCGGCGTTCATTCTCCCCACCGCCATTCTTGAGCTGAATTTCGGTGTGGTGGGCGACCTCTTCGGCCGCAAACGCCTGCTGGTGCTCGGCGGACTGGTTCTCGCGCTCGGTGAACTCCTCAACGCCACCGCGCAGAACATCGGCATGCTGTGGATCGGCCAGGCCCTGGCGGGCGTCGGCGCCGCCGCGCTCTTCCCCAGCTCCCTCGCCGTGATCGCGGCGGCCACCCCGGGTGAGAAGGACCGGGCCAGGGCCGTGTCCACCTGGGCGCTCAGCATCTCCCTCGCCTCGGCCGCGGGCCCGCTGTCCTCCGGTGTGCTCGCCACGGTCGCCGACTTCCGCTGGGCGTTCGTGCCCCCGGTCGTCCTCGGTCTGGCCGTCGCCGTCACCAGCCGGGTCCTCGTCACCGACTCGAAGGCACCCGAGGGCCGCGCCCTCGACTGGCCCGGCCAGATCACCGTCGCCGTCGGCCTCACCGCCCTGCTCTGGGGCATCATCGAGGGCGGCGAACGCGGCTGGAGCAGCCCCGCCATCGTCGGCTCGCTGACCCTCGCCGCGGTGTCGCTCGTCGCCTTCGTCGTCGCGGAGAAGCGCGCCGAGTCGCCGATGTTCAATCTCGACCTGCTGAGGATCCCGTCGTTCGCGGCCGCCGCCGTGGTCGCGCTGGCCGGCATGTTCGGCTTCATCGGCACCGCCTACTGCGTCTCCATCCGCCTCGGGGCCGTCATGCACCTCAGCGCGCTGCGGGCCGGCATGCCGTTCGTGATCCTCCAGCTCGTCCCGCTGCTCCTGGCGCCCGTGCTGAGCCGGATGCTCACCCGGGTCGAACCCCGCTGGCTGCTCATGGGCGGCCTGCTGCCGATGGCCGCCGGGCAGTTCTGGATCGCGGCCCTGCCCATCACGACCACCTCGCTCGCCGCCTTCATCGGCCCGGTGCTGCTGCTCGGCATCGGCTTCATCTGCGTGGTCTCCTCGCTGACCTCCGCCGCCGTGAACGCCGTACCGCTCCACATGACCGGTATGGCCAGCGGCGCGACCAGCCTGGTGCGCGAGTTCGGCCAGGGCCTCGGCCCCGCCGTCATCAGCACCGTCGCCATGAGCGCGGCGTCCGCCGCGCTGGTGGGCAAGCTGAGCGGAGCCGACGCCGGGATGGAGGCGGCCGCGGGCCCCCTCGCGGTCGTCAACGCCGGCAGCGACAGCGCCCGCGCGGCGGCCCAGGCCGCCCTCGGCCACGGGATGGCCGTCGGCGTGGTGATCTGCGGCTGCGCGTCGCTGCTGGGCGCGCTGGTCACGCTGTTCCTGGTGCGGAAGAGCACCGCTCGGGCGACGGTCGGCGCCCGGGTGCGGACGGCGACCGTCTAGGCAGCGGCCCCTGGCCGGACAAGCGGTCCTGAGGGGGAGCCGGACCGACGGTGGACACAGGAGAGGCCGGGAGAAAGTCCCGGCCTCTTCCGGGTTCTCCCACAGATGTCCCCAGAGGGTAACGATCCGTAACGGTAGGGGACTTGACCGCCATTTCTGCATTATCTTCACGTCATGTCCACGCCGCCTCAGCCCCCGCAGCAGCCGGAGCAGCCGTCCGAGGCGCCGGCCCAGCCGAGCGCGTATCCCTATCCGCATCCGCAGTCGCCGGCCCCCGGCGGGCCGTTGGGTTTCCCGCCGGCGGCACCCGCGACCCAGGTCGGCCAGCCGAGCGTCTATGCCCAGCCGACCCTGGTCGGCCAGCCCGCGCCGCCCCAGCCGGTCAACCCCTACCTCCAGCAGGGTCCGTACCCCGTGGTCGGCCCGCCGCCCGGAAGCGGCGGCGGTGGCGGCGGCGCGGGGAAAGCCGTCCTGTGGGGCGCCGTCGGAGCGGTGCTGGCGTCCGCGGCCTGGGCGGCCGGCGTCTTCCTGATCGGCGCCGAGGACGACCCCGACCTGCGCGGTTACTCGGCGCCTTCGAACCTGTGCAACTCCACGGACTACTCGTCCTTCAAGGAGGAGTACCCGGACAACGACACCTCCCCGACGCACAACACCCTCAAGGACGACGCCCTCGACGAGGGCCTGTGCAGCATCAGCCTGAAGAAGTCCACGTCCAGCTACGCGGACGCCTACCTGTACTCCCAGCTGGACCTGCACAAGAAGACCGACCCCGGACCGGAGTTCACCGCGGCCTGGAAGAACTACGCCGACAGCCACACGGGTTACGACGTGGAAGCCATCACGGGCATAGGCGACGAGGCCTATCTCGTCAGCAACGACACCACGTCCGGGTCGTCGAGCGGATCCCTCTACGCCACACTCGCCGTGCGGGACGGCTGGGTGACGTACACGATGAGTTACAGCGCCTACTACTCCTCGTACGACGACGACACGGATCCGCCGACGCTCGAAGAGGTCACCGGCTACCTGAAGACGGACACGAGGACGACCCTGGAGGACCTCGGGGGTTGAGGTCCGGCCACGGCAGGGGCCACCCGGCACGGCGGCCGGCACGCGGGCACACGCCTCAGCGGCCGGCCTCCGGCGCGTCCAGCGCGTTCGTGATCGCCATCACCCCGCCGTGCGCCGCGTACCCGCCGTCGACGGTGATCTCCGCGCCGTTGACGTACGACGCCTCGTCCGACAGCAGATAGACGACGAGCGGTGCCACCTCCTCGACGCGGCCGGGGCGCCCCTGGGGCGTCATCGCCAGGTGCGCCTCCACGAACACCGGGTTCGCGGAAGCCATCAGCGGGGTCTCGATGTACCCGGGGTGCACCAGGTTGGTGCGGATCCCCCGGGGCGCCAACTCCAGCGCCGCCACCTTCGACAGTCCGCGCAACGCCCACTTGCTGGCCGTGTAGGCGACCGCGTGATGAGCCGTCAGGGCGGCCACCGAGCCGACGTTGACGATGGACGAGCCGGCCGGCATCAGCGGGGCGAGCGCCTGGATGCCGAGCAGCGCACCGGTCGTGTTCACCGCGAACGCCCGCTCCCAGTCGGCCGGTCGCACCTGGCCGAGGCGCGCCCGCACGGCGATGCCCGCGTTGTTGACGAGGCCGTGGACGACGTCCAGCTCGTCGGCGAGGCCGGCCCAGTCCTTTGGCGAGGACACGTCCAGGTGCCGGTGGCGTACGTCGAGGCCCTCGGCGCGCAGGGCCGCGGCCAGCTTCTCGCCGGGCTCGTCCAGGACGTCGGTGGCGACCACCGTCGCGCCCTCCCGGGCGGCGGCCGCCACCTCCGCGGCGCCCTGGCCCTGCGCGGCTCCGGTGACGACGACGGTGCGGCCCGCCAGACGCGTACGGCTCACGGCTCCTCCTGGGGGTACGGGAATCCTTCCCGTCCACGCTAGGGAGCCGCGGTCAGCTCCGGAAACGCGTGTTCACCATGGCTGGCATCCGCTCCGGCGATCACCGGTTCGTCCAGCGACGCGCCCACCCGGCGCACCGTCTCCCGCAGCCAGCGGTGTGCCGGGTCGGAGTGCCGGTTGTGGTGCCAGTACATGGCCTCCACCAGTGGTACGTCGGGGAACGGCGTCGGTACGACGGCGCAGCGGGCGAAGCCCTCGTAGCGCCGCGCCAGCCGCTCCGGCACCAGGGCCACCAGCTCCGTGCCGGCCACCAGGAACGGCAGGACGCTGAAGCCCGGCGTGCTGACCTGCACCCGCGGGACGATGCCGAGGGTCTCCAGCTGCCGG
This sequence comes from Streptomyces sp. NBC_00016, assembly GCF_045040885.1. Lineage (NCBI taxonomy): Bacteria > Bacillati > Actinomycetota > Actinomycetes > Kitasatosporales > Streptomycetaceae > Streptomyces > Streptomyces sp. NBC_00016. Next base: position 8,762,170 of record NZ_CP108304.1, read on the forward strand.
TCGGTGGGCGTGAGGCTCTTGCCGATCGCCGACGCGGCGTGCGGCATCTGGGCCAGGTCGGTCAGCGAGAGCCGTCCGTCGACCAGACGCGGATGGTCCGGGTCGACGATGCACACGAACCGGTCGTGCATCACGGCCTCGCTGACCCCGGGCAGCTGGTAGCCGAGCGGCACCACCATCAGGTCGTGACAGCGCAGGTGGGTCTCCGTCTCCAGCTGACCGTCGACGATCGGGTGCACGTCGATCCGCACACCCGGCGCCTCCTGGGCGATGACCCGGAGCAGCGGCTCCACGAACACCGTCATCACATAGTCGGACATCACCACGGAGAACCGCTGCCGGCTGCGCGACGGGTCGAAGTGCCGGGTGAGCGACAGCGCCTCCTCGGCCTTGTGCAGGGAGGCCTGGACGACGGGCAGCAGCCGCTCCGCGAGCGGCGTCAGCTCGTACTCGCGGCCCACCCGGATCAGCAGCTCGTCGTTGAAGTGTCGGCGCAGCCGGGCCAGCGAGCCGCTCATCGCGGACTGACTGGTGGAGAGCCGCACCCCGGCATGGGTGACGTTCTGCTCCTCCAGGAGGGCTTCCAGCGCCACCAGAAGATTGAGGTCGATCGCTCCGAGACCCAACTGTTGTCCCCTTCCGGCCGCGCCGCGTCCTTGAAGCTCGGTGGAACCGGAGCGTAACCACCCCGTCCGCGGCGAGGAAGACTCCGGGTGGCAACTCACAGGGATCCGATAACAGCCATCGGATCCCCGGATACCCGCAGGTCAACGAAGAGCGGGCTGGCTACGGCCGCGGCGTGCGCCCCCGCTTGCGCGCCCGTGGGAGATAGACGTCCCCGCGCCCCGGGACGATCCGGTTGCGCAGGGTGCCCAGCCGCTCCACGCTCAGCTCCACCTCGTCGCCGGGCCGCAGCGGCGGCGGGGTGCGCTCCCCGACACGGCCCCAGAACTCGGCCAGTGCGCCCCATCCGCAGGTGCCCGAGCCGAGGACGTCGCCGGGCCGCACCCAGGCGTCCCGGGAGGCGTAGGCGACCATCTCCTCGAAGGTCCAGGAGACGTTCGCCAGGGTGTCCCGGCCGATCAGCCGCCCGTTGAGGGTGGCCGTCATCTCCAGGTCCAGGAAGCCGTCCGGGTCGCGCCGGTCCTCCACCTCGTCGGCGGTGACCAGACAGGGGCCCAGCGTGTTGGCGAAGTCCTTGCCCTTGGAGAAGCCGAGCCCCAGGTTCTTCTCCGGTTTCTGCAGGTCCCGGGCCGACCAGTCGTTGAAGACCAGATAGCCGACGATGTGTGCGCGTGCCCCCTCGGGCGTGAGATCGCGTCCGGCCCGGCCGACGACGGCTCCGACCTCCAGCTCGAAGTCCAGCACCGAGCAGCCCGCCGGCACCGGCACGTCGTCGTGGGCACCGTAGGCCGCGTGAGGGTTGGTGAAGTAGAAGTTGGGCGCCCGGTACCACTCCTCGGGCACGTGCTCCAGGCCGTCGAGCGACTTCGACACCCCCTCGATGTGCGCCTCGAACCCGACGAAGTCCCGGATGGACGGCGGCTTCAGCGGCGGCAGCAGCCGCACCTGGTCCACCGCCAGCTCACCGGGCCGGCCGAGCGCCTCCCGTCCCGCCGCGTGCAGTACGTCCTGCTCCACCAGGGTCAGGACGGTGACACCCTCGGGCAGTGGATGGACGACCCCGTCCCGCACCACGCCGGCGCGCTCGGCGCCCTCGTACTCGTATGTCGCGAACCGCATCGCTCACTGCTCCCAGTGGTTGGTGTTGGTGACGGCCCCGGAACCGAGGTAGCCCGCGAACAGACCCTTGGGGTCGCGCACGGCCCGGATCTCGTTCAGCCGCCGCCACTGCGCGTCCCCCATGAACCGCAACTGCCGCACGGTGAAGTCGGAGTCGCCGAGGTACTGGCCGGCGGTCACCGGCCGCATCGCCGCCGTCGCCGCGTCCAGCCAGGCCCGCAGCTCCGCGTCCCGCGCCGGGTCGTCGTACACGACGTAGGTGGCGCAGTAGATCTCCGACTGCAGCGAGAAGGCCATGTCGGGGAGCGGGCGCAGCGGGGCCATCGAGAACCAGATGGTGAAGGTCCCCGGCGTCGGGTGCCCGGTGAACGCCTCGCGGATCGCCGGGACCACCTCCCGTGCCGGGCCCGTCAGCCAGGCGTTGTCGACGAGGTAGCGGTGGCCCTCGGGGTTGGCCGCGCGCTGGCCCGCGAGCTGCTCGGCCAGGGTGGTCGGCCGCGCCTCGACCCGGAACAGGGCCCGGTCGGCGTACGGGTTCGCGTGCAGCGGGGCCAGCGCCTCGGCGGCCTGCGCCGGGGTGTCCGTCATCGACACGCCCGTGACCAGCAGCACCGCGGTGCCGGAACCCGGCGGGGTCTGGGTCAGAGCGACGATCTCGACCAGGTCGGACACCGTGTGGTGCATGCCGTGCAGCCAGGTCATGACCTCGTCGAAGAGCTCCAGGGGATAGCCGTGGACCGTGTGGGCGAGGTGCCGCGGCAGGGGCCGGGTGCGCAGATGGAAGCGGGTGACGATCCCGAAGAAGCCGGGGCCCGCCCCACGGGCCGCCCAGAACAGGTCGCTGTGGTGCTCTTCGTCCGCCCGGACCAGCTCGCCCTCGGCGGTGACGACATCGATCGCGACGATGTTCTCCGCCGCCCAGCCCCAGCCACGCGCGTTCCAGCCCTGACCGCCCTGGAGCAGAAAGCCGCCGATGCCGACGGAGGGACAGTGGCCCCCGTTGAAGAAGCGTCCGAACTCGCCGAGATACGGGTTGAGTTCGTCGCCGCCCTTGACGCTGGGCGTGGCCGTCACGATCCCGGTCGCGGGGTCGTAGGCCATCTCCCGGAACTCTCCGAGGTCGATCAGCAGCGCGTCCTCGCGCACCGACCAGGCGGCCCAGCTGTGGCCGCCGGAGCGGACGGCGACCTGCCAGCCGCGTTCCAGGGCGAGCCGCACGCCCTCGACGACGTCCTGCTCGCAGACGGCCTCCAGGACGGCCGCCGGCGTGCGGTCCACGGGACGCCGGGCGTTGAAGACCCGCCCGAAGCAGGCCTCCTCGAAGCCCTCGTCGCCGGGGAGGTGGAGAGTGCCGGAGAAGCGGTTCGCGTTCACGTGCCCGCTCATTTCACCGCGATCGGGTTGACCGGCGCGCCCACCGCGCCGGTGACCGGCAGCGGGGCGGCGACCAGCAGGAACTCGTGGACACCGTCGGCCGCGCAGTCCTGCGCGAGGGCCTCCAGGTCCCACATCTCGCCGAGCGGCAGGCCCATGTTGGGGATGGCGATCTGGTGCAGCGGGGACATCGCCGGCTCGGCGAACTCGTACGGCCGTACCTCCAGACCCCAGGTGTCCGTGGCGATCGCCGCGATCTCCGTGCGGTGCAGCCAGCCCAGGGTGGTGAAGGACAGGCCGGGCGCGTCCCCGGCCGCGTATCCGCCCCAGCCGCCGAGCCGCCGTACCCGGCCGAGCTGACCGGTGCGCACCAGCACGAGGTCACCGCGGCGCACGGTCGAGGTGGCGCCCTGCGCCTCGATCGTGGCGCGCAGATGCTCCTCCAGGATGGCGAAGCCGTCGGGCAGTTCGCCGTGTTCGTCGCCGACCGCCCGGCCGACGTCCAGCAGGACCCCGCGTCCCGTGAAGACGTCCGCCATGTGCTCGATGCCGGTGACCGAGTCGCCGTCGCCGTTCACGATGGTGCACGAACGGCCGTTCCAGGCCTGCTTGTTGTCGAAGATGTGGCCCAGCCCGTCCCACTGGGTGGAGGCCTGGAGGGGCATCACCACATGATCGTCCGCCCCGCCGAAGCCGTGCGGGAAACCCTGGGTGCCCGCGGCCGCGTCGGACCCGGTGTCCTTCATGTAGTGCACCGGGTTGATCCGGCCGCGGAAGCCGCGCTGCGGCCCCGCCTCGTTGAACTCCAGGGCGAGGGAGAAGGAACGCCCGCGGCGGACCAGGCCCGCCGCGTGGGCGCGTATCGCGTCGTCGAGGAAGTTGAGCGTGCCGAGCACGTCGTCCTCGCCCCAGCGACCCCAGTTGCGGTACGCGGAACGGGCCTTGGCGAGCTCCTCCTCGATGGGACCGAGGGTCATCGCGGATGTCCTTTCAGCAGCAGGTCGAGTGCGGTGCCGCCGGCGACGGCGGCCCGGTCGGCCGGGGAGAGGCCGGCGGCGTCCAGGCGGGCCAGCGGATCGTCGACACCCATGTCGAAGGGGTGGTCGGTGCCGAGCACCACCCGGTCGGCGCCCACCTCCGCCACCAGGTGGCGCAGGGCGCGCGGGGTGTAGACGAGCGCGTCGAACCACATCCGCCGCAGATACGCGCTGGGCGGCTCGGCGCAGCCGCGGGCGTCCGGCCGTACCCGCCAGGCGTGGTCGGAGCGCCCGATGTACGTCGGCAGATAGCCACCGCCGTGGGCGGCCACCAGCCGCAGGCCCGGGAAGCGGTCCAGGACCCCGGTGAAGATCAGGTGCGAGAGGGCGACCGCCGTCTCCACCGGCTGTCCGACGGTGTTGCCCAGGTAGTGCGTGGCGAGCCGTTCGCCCAGCGAGCAGCCCCAGGGGTGCACGAACACGACGGCCCCCCTCTCCTCGGCCGCCCGCCACACCGGGTCGTGCGCCGGGTCGGCCAGCTCGCGGCCGTGCACGGTCGTGGAGACGCTGATCCCGTACAGGCCGAGTTCGCCGACCGCCTCCGCGAGGAGCCTCACGGCCAGGTCCGGATGCTGGAGCGGCACCGTGCCGAGCCCGTGGAGCCGCGCGGGCGCCGCCGCGCAGTGCGCGGCGACGGCCTCGTTGACGGTACGGGCCAGCCGTGCGGCCGTCGCCGGGTCGGCCCAGTAGTGGTGCATCGGCATCGGGCCGACCACCTGCGCGTCGACCCCCATCGCGTCCAGATCGGCGAGTCGCGCGGACACGTCCGTCAGTCTCGGCCGCAGCCGCTCCAGCTGGGCCCGGTTGACGGCCAGGGAGGCCGGGGAATGGGCCCGCTGTTCGGCGGCCAGCTCTTCCGCGAGGCCGGGGGTGCCCGCGACGATCGCCTCGGCGGCCGGGACGGCGAGATGGCCGTGGAAGTCGACGACGGGGGCGCCCGGCCGGCCGGCGGGCGCGCTCACGCGGCCGCCGTCAGCGAGTCGAGGGTCTCCGACATGATCCGGGCCGGGTCCGCGCCGGGAGTGTCGGGGTGGATCTCCCACTCGGCCAGTCGCAGCGAGTTCTCCAGCACCATCCGCACCCGGGGCAGCCGCCGGGCCATGAAGCGGTCCAGGGCCTTCTCCAACGGCTCGGCCCCGGTGACCAGTTCGGCCAGCAGCACCGCGTCCTCCAGGCACATGGCCGCGCCCTGGGCGATGAGCGGCGGACAGGCGTGCGCGGCGTCGCCGACGACCATCGTCCGGCCGCGGTACCAGGGCTCGTCCACGAGCACCGCCTCGATCCAGCGGTAGTCGACCGCCGTGTCGTCCGGCAGCGAAGCGATGATCTTCGCCCAGGTGCCGCCGTACCCGGCACCGCGCTCCCGCATCAGCGACAGCGGGGCTCGCGGACCCACGAGGGAGGCGTCCAGGTTCTCGTCCAGGAGGTAGGTGTAGCAGCGGTCGGCGGAGATCGGGCTGTAGCCGGCCTTGAAGCGCGGGCCGCCGTAGTACACCTCGTGGCAGACCATCTCCGCGGGCCGCTCGGCGACCACCCGGAAGATCGACATGCCGACCGGAGCGGGCGTGGCCGTGATCCCGATCAGCTCGCGCATCCGGGAGTTGATCCCGTCGGCGCCCACCATCAGGTCGTAGCGGCCGGTGGTGCCGTCGGTGAAGGTCACGTCCACGTGGTCGGCGGACTGCTCCAGACGGTCGACGGTGAGGCCGAGCCGCACGGTGACGCCGTGCGCGTGCACGGCGTCACACAGTGCGTCCTGCAGGTCCGACCGCAGCGCACCCGCGGTCGGGGGCAGGTCCGGCCCCCCGGTGCGCGGAGTGGGCAGCTCCGCGATCAGCGCGCCGTCGGCGTGCAGCAGCCGCAGCACGTCGAACGGCACGGCCCGCTCCAGGACCCGGTCCAGTACGCCCACGGAGCGCAGCGCCTTGAGCGCGTTGCCCTGAAGGGTGATGCCGTGGCCCACGCCGAACCACCGGGGGGAGATCTCGACGAGGTCGACGTCGGCGCCGCGCTGGGCGAGCGCGACGGACAGCACGCTTCCGGTGATGCCGCCGCCGACGACGAGCACCTTCTGTACGGGCATGGGCGATCCTTGCGGACGTAGGAACAGGTGGGGGAGATCGGGTTCAGCGCGGGACGGGTTCGTCGTAGTGCTCCACGGCCGGCGGCGCGGCGAAGAACGGTCCGACCAGCGCGCGCCAGCGCCCGAAGCGCTCGGACTCCCGGAAGCCGACCGTGTGGGCCTCGACGGAGTCCCAGCCGACCAGCAGCAGGAACCCCTGCGGCCGCTCGACGCAGCGCAGCAGCCGCGCCCACCGGAAGCCGTCGGCCTCCGCGAGCACCTCCCGCGCCGTACGGAAGATCTCCTGGAACTCCTCCTCCCGGCCGGTCTCGACGGTCAGTTGGGCATGCTCGACGACCACGGCGGACTCCGTTGGTTTCCTCGGGACGGGGGTGCTCCGAGCCTGGTCGGCGGCCGCCCGCGCGGTCAACGGATCGAGGCATCGCCAAGGGGGACGTCATCCATCCCGTACGGCGATGGAGGTACCGCGCGGTGAAGCCGCCCCCCGGCGCGGCCGGGTGCGGGCACGCCGGTGATGGCAGGCATCGCCAACGGCCATTTCCGCCGCCGCCCCGGGCTGCCTAGCGTCGACGGCGAGCCCCCCACCCGGACGAGGAGAGCCGCCCGTGCCCGATCCACTCCCCACCCATGCCGGACCCTTCGCGCTCGGCACGTTCCGGACGGCCGGTGACGACCCGGCATCCCGACCCTTCCCCGGTCTGGTGACCGGGGCGCGGGTGCGTGACCTGTCCGACCTGGTGCCGTCCGTGCGCGCCCTGGTCGAGGACTGGGACACCTGGCTGCCCCGCCTCGCCGGGCTCGCCGGGCTCGCCGACGGAACCTGGCACGACCTGGCCGGCCTGCGGATCCTCGCCCCGATCGAGCCGGGGCAGATCCTCCAGAGCGGCGCCAACTACCGCAAGCACGTGGTCGACCTGGTCGCCGCCGAGAAGGAGAGCGTGCACGGCGCCACCCCCGAGGAGGCCCGCGCCGACGCCGAGAAGATGATGGACGAGCGGATCCGCACCGGGGTCCCGTACGTCTTCCTCGGCTCCCCGCGCGCGATGTGCGGCCCCTATGACGACATCGTGCTCCCCGCGCTCGGCGAACAGCACGACTGGGAGCTCGAACTCGCCCTCGTCATAGGGAAGCCGGGCCGGAACATCGCGGCCGAGGACGCCTACGGCCACGTCGCCGCCTACACCGTCTGCAACGACCTCACCACCCGCGACCGTCTCTACCGGCCCGACCTGAAGGCCATCGGCACCGACTGGTTCACCGCCAAGAACGCCGACACCTTCCTGCCGACCGGCCCCTTCCTGGTGCCCGCCGCCTTCGCCGGGGACCCCGGCGGCCTGCGGATCACCCTGCGCCACAACGGCGTCGTACGGCAGGACGAGTCGACCAAGGACATGATCTTCGACATCCCGCGGCTCATCGCCTACGTCTCGACGACCACCACCCTGCGCCCCGGCGATCTGCTGCTCACCGGCTCCCCGGCCGGCAACGGCGCCCACTGGGGCGTCTTCCTGCGCCCCGGGGACGTGCTGGAGGCGGAGATCACCGGCCTGGGCCACCAGCGCAACACCGTCAGGAGCGCACTGTGACGTCCTCCCTCATCACCCATCTCCGCCATGTCGACCTGGCCGTACCGGACTTCGCGCGCCAGCGCGCCTTCTACGGCACCACCTGGGGCCTGACCGAGGTGGCGAGCGACAGCGGTCTCGCCTTCTTCGCCGCCGAGGGCAGCCCCGAGAGCTACGTCGTACGGATCCGCGCGGACGAGCGCAAGCGGATGGACCTCGTCGCCTTCGGGGCCGTCTCCGCGGCGGCCGTCGACGAACTCGCGGTACGACTCGGCCGGGTCGGGATCCGGCTCATCGGGGAGCCGGGCGCGCTGGACACCCCGGGGGGCGGCTACGGCCTGCGCTTCTTCGACCCCGACGGCCGTGTCGTCGAGGTCTCCGCCGAGGTCGCCACCCGCGTCCACCGCAGGATCGAGGAGCGCGAGGCGATCCCGGTCCGGCTCTCCCACTGCGTGGTCAACTCCCAGGACCCGGCGCGGCTGCGGGACTTCTACGTCGAGCACCTCGGCTTCCGGCTCACCGACACCCTGTACTCCGCGCACATGGGCGACCTCATGTACTTCCTGCGGTGCAGCCCCCTGCACCACTCCTTCGCCATCGCGCGCGGCCCCCATGTCTCCCTGCACCACGCCTCGTTCGAGATGCGGGGCGTCGAGGAGTACATGCGTGGCACCGGCCGGGCACTGCGCGCCGGGACGCGGCTGACCTGGGGTCCTGGACGGCACCTCGCGGGCGACAACACCTTCTCCTACTTCCACGACCCGCACGGCAACACGGTGGAGTACACCACCGAACTCGCCGTCCTCGAAGAGGACCTGTGGCACCCCGGACGGCATGACGTCGACGACCCGCTCACCCAGGACCAGTGGGGCACCGCCGACCCGATGAGCGAGTCGGTCGCCAAGGAGCAGTTCAACGACCCCGACGTGCTCTTCGAAGCGCCGCCCGTGTGACCCCGCTTCTTCCCCTCCTCTTCCTTCCCCTCCTCTCCTCCCGCTCCCCGAGAAAGGCCGCAGTCGTGGCAGAGATCCTGAAGCACGCCGTACCCCGGGCCGAGGTGACCGCCTCCCTCGACCAGGTGCGCGCGACCGTGTCCGACGTCATCGCCGACGTGCGCGAGCGCGGTGACGCGGCCGTGCGCGAGTACTCCGAGAAGTTCGACGACTGGAGCCCGGAGTCGTTCCGGCTGTCCGAGGCGGAGGTCGCCGCGATCGTCGCGGCGGTGCCGGCGCAGGTCATCGAGGACATCCGGTTCGTCCAGGAGCAGGTGCGCGCCTTCGCCCGCCGTCAGCTCGACTCCCTGGGGGAGTTCGAGGTGGAGACCCTGCCCGGGGTCCGGCTGGGGCAGAAGCACCTCCCCGTGCGGGCGGCCGGCGCGTACGTCCCCGGCGGACGGTATCCGCTGACCGCCTCCGCCCACATGACCATCGTGACCGCGAAGGTGGCGGGCGTGCCGCGGGTCGTGGCCTGCACCCCGCCGATCCGCGGAGAGATCCCCGCCGCCACCGTCGCCGCGATGCACCTCGCGGGCGCGGACGAGATCTGGCTGCTCGGCGGGGTGCAGGCGGTGGCGGCGATGGCCGTCGGCACGGACACCATGCGGCCCGTCAACCTGATCGCCGGACCCGGCAACGCCTATGTGGCGGAAGCCAAGCGGCAGTTGTTCGGCGAGATCGGCATCGACCTGTTCGCCGGGCCGACCGAGATCCTCGTCCTCGCCGACGAGCACGCCGACCCGTTCGTGTGCGCGGTCGACCTGCTCTCCCAGGCCGAGCACGGCCCCGACTCCCCGGCGGTCCTGATCACCACCTCGCGGGCGGTCGCCGAACGGACCGTCGCCGAGGTCGAACGGCTGCTGCCCGGTCTGCCCACCCGGGACTTCGCCGGGCCCGCCTGGCGCGACCACGGCCAGGTGCATGTCGTCGACTCGATCGACGAACTGTACGCGCTGGCCGACGAGTTCGCCTTCGAACATGTGGAGGTGCTGACCGCCGAGCCGCGGCTCGCCCTGGAGCGGATGACCCAGTACGGCGCCCTGTTCCTCGGTGAGGGCACGTGCGTGTCGTTCGGCGACAAGGTCATCGGCACCAACCATGTGCTGCCCACCCTGGGCGCCGCCCGCTACACCGGCGGCCTGTGGGTGGGGAAGTACCTCAGGACCGTCACCTACCAGGAGGTCACCGACACCGGCTCGCAGGCCCTGCTCGGCCGGCTGTGCGGGCGGGCCTCGCGGGTGGAGCTGTTCGAGGGGCACGCGCGCTCCGGTGACGTCCGCGCGGCACGGGCCGCGGGTGACGCGCTGCCCTGGAACACCGCGTGAGCCTCGACGGGCGGACGGCGCTCGTCACGGGCGGGGGAGGGCCGCTGGGCCGGGCGTTCGCGCTGGCGCTCTCGGCCGCGGGCGCCCGGGTCCTGCTGACCGGCCGCAACCGGGCGAGCCTCACCGAGGCGGCGGAGCGGGTGGCCGAGGGGGGCGGCGAGGCGCGTACGGCGGTCTGTGACGTCTCCGACCCGGTCTCGGTCCGCTCCCTGGCCGCCGAACTCGCCGACGAGGACGTGTCGTTGCTCGTGAACAACGCCGGAGTCGCGGGCCCGGTGCGCCCGCTCGTCGACGTCGAACCCGAGGAGTGGGACGAGGTGTTCGCCGTCAACGTCCGCGGGGTGTACCTGATGTGCCGGGCGTTCCTGCCGCCGATGCTCGCGGCCGGACGCGGTGACGTCGTCAACGTCGCCTCCGTGAGCGGCAAACGCCCGCTGCTGAACCGCACGCCCTACACGGCCTCCAAGACGGCCCTGCTCGGCCTGACCCGCACCCTCGCCGGCGAGGTGGGGCCGACGGGCGTGACGGTCAACTCCCTTTCACCCGGCCCGGTACGCGGCCCGCGGATGGACCGCAACTTCCGGCTCACCGCCGAGCTGACGGGCTGCACGGTCGAGGAGGCCGAGCACGACTTCGCGTCCCGGGCCGCCCTGAGCCGCCTGGTCGAGGAGGACGAGGTCGCCCGGGCCCTGGTGGCGATGCTCGCCATGCCGGGGCTGTGCGGCGCGGACATCGACCTGTCGGCGGGCATGATCGCACCCGCCTAGGCGACGCCTTTCACCACCCTGTGTCACCACTGTGGACCGGGCGGTGCGATCCGAGGCATCGGGTTCCGCAATGGCTGCGCGCGACCTCTACTGCCAGGTGGGGCGGGCTGATTCACTCCCTCGTGCGCACCCCTGGTGCCCCCCGCCCGTGCCGTCCGGCCTCTGTCGCCGACGGCGGGCGCTCACGCTGCGCGACGACGCACCCGGTCTCCGGGCGCGACGGCGCGAATCGACCTCTGGGAAGGCAAGCAATGACGCTGATCACCCGACGCTCGATCCTGATCGCCGGTACCGCCACGGCCGGCGCGGTCCTCATCCCGACGACCGCCGCCACCGCGGGGACCAAGAGCTCCGGCAGGACACTCACGGTCGGCTCCGGCGAGACGTACGAGGTGGCCGCGACCACCCGGCTGAGCGTCCTCGCCCTCGCCGAGGGCGGGGCGATCGCGGCCCCGGCCGGCCACGGCCTCACCCTGACCGTCGACGGCGTCGAGACCGGGCAGCTGCTGACCGCGACGGGCGGCACCGCGACCCTGATCCGGCCGGGCACCTACCGAGGTGACGTCGTCCTCACGGTGGCGGCCGCCAACGACGTCACCTACGAGACCCTCACCTTCCCCTTCCGGCAGGCCCTCTACGTCGACGGTGACGGCGTCGACCGCGACCGCTGCGTCCTCGCGGCGGTGACCGGCGGAAGGCTCACCGACACCCTCGCCCGCGGCATCTCGATCACCTCGACCGGCGAGTGCTTCGACGGCGTCTTCGTGCAGGACGGCACCTACACGCTCCAGCGGCCCACCATCTCCCTGACCGGCAACGGCCGTTGCGACTTCGCCGGCTACGGCGCCGCGGTCGTCGGCGACGGATCCGCGACCACCCTTGTCGTGGACGGCGCCCGTATCAGCACCAAGGGTGTCGTGCGCACCGGCGTCATCTCCGACGACGGTGCCAACGTGGTGGTGAAGAACTCCACCGTCCACACCCGCAACGGCGTGCTGCCCGCCGACTACCAGGCCACGGTCGAGACCCCGTACATGGAATCGGTGCCCTGGATGCTGGGCCTCGACGGCAATGTCCGCGCCACGAACCTCATCGGCAAGGGCAGCAGGGCCACCTACATCGGCTCCACCGTGTTCTCGGAGACCTGGGGTGCCCTGTCGGTGGAGGGTGGCAGCGGGCTGAAGCTGACCGCGATCAACAGCCACATCGGCAACACCGGGGAGTACGGCTACGGGACCTACGCCATCGGCGACGCCACCGTGCGCGTCCTCGGCTCCCGGTTCGACGTCGGCAGCTACGCGACCATCATCGCCGGTCCGGCCGCGGTCGTGCACTACGGCGACAGTACCCGCGAGGCGGTCGCCGCCCTCGACGCGGAGCTGGAACTCGGGCTCACCCGGGCCGAGTCGGCGGCCCTGCCGGTCCGCAACACCGTCGTGAACTCCGGTCACTTCGGCTACATGTTCTTCGGCGCCGGCACGCTCACCCTCGACGGCGGCACAGTGATCAACTCCGAGCGGGCCACCTTCCTCAACAAGGGCCAGCAGACCGCCATCACCGTCGACGGTTCGGGCGGCGCCCGCCTGAACCCGCGGGACGGCGTCCTCCTCCAGATGATCGAGCTGGACGACCCGGGCCCGGTGAACGTCGGCGGCAGGATGATGAACGTCGGCGTCTACACCGAGCCGACGACCGACCCCGTCAGGAACGCGTCCTTCGACGTCACCGCCGTCCACTCCACCGACGGCGCGGCCGCCTTCACCGCCATCGACCTGGAGGGCGACTTCTACAACGGCATGCGCAGCGGCAAGAACATGGTCCTCACCTTCGAGGGGGCGACGCTCAAGGGCGTGATCTCGGCGACGAAGACCGCGCACCGGGTGCCGTCGATCGACGCGTCCACCTTCTACGAGCTCGGCATCGTCACCAACACCGTGCGGCCCGCCGTGAACAACGGCGCGATCGTCCGGCTCGGCAGCGGCTCCGTCTGGACGGTCACCGGGACGTCGTACCTGACCTCGCTGACCCTGGCCGCCGACGCGGCCGTGAAGGCGCCGCGCGGCAGGAGGGTGACCCTGGCCGTCGACGGGACGCCGACGGCCCTCACGCCGGGTGCGACCTACGCGGGAGCCCTCACCCTCACGGTGGCCTGACGTCAGGAGGCGGAGGCCGACCGGGCCTCCGCCTCCTTCAGGATCTGGTCGAACTGGGCCCCCATCGCCGCCGCGAGAGCCTGGGCGCCCGACAACGGGCGGACCATGACCGTGAGTTCGTCGATCAGCCCCTCCTCGTTCAGGTGGATGAAGTCGCAGCCGGTCAGCTCCCGCTCGCCCACCCGGGCCCGGAACACCAGCGCGTGGTCGCGCCCGTCGCCCCCGTCGAGCTCGCGCTCGTAGCGGAAGTCCTCGAAGACCCGCGTCACCCCCCGCAGGATCGACGCGGTGATCGCCTTGCCCGGGTACGGCTTGAACACGACCGGGCTGGTGAACACCACGTCCTCGGCCAGCAGCGCTTCGACGGCCTCGAGATCGCCGGCCTCGACCGCCTCGCGGAACGCGCGCATCGGATCACCTCATCGCATGATTGGTAAATTTGTTGAGTAGGTGTCGATGACAATAATCGCCTCCTGCTACCGTGTCCATATGTCCCTCAAGTACGCCGTCCTGGCCGCCCTCCTGGAGGGCGAGGCCTCGGGCTATGAACTGTCGAAGGTCTTCGACGTCTCCCTCGCGAACTTCTGGCCCTCGACCCCGCAGCAGCTCTACCGCGAACTGGAGCGCCTCGCGCAGGACGGCCTGATCGAGGCCCGGGTGGTGCAGCAGGAACGCCGGCCGAACAAAAGGATGTTCACCCTCACCGAGGCCGGCCGCGCGGACCTGGACGCCTTCGCCGCCACCCCGCCGCGGCGGCCCACCGCCATCCGCGACGAACTCCTCATCAGGATCCAGGCCATGGACGGCGTGGACCCCGAGGTGACCCGCGCGCTGGTCGAGGAGCGCAGGACCTGGTCCCGCGCCAAGCTCGACCGCTACCTGCGGGTGCGCGACCGCCTCCTCGACGGACGCACCGAGGACGCGTACCTGACCGAGGCCGACCGGATCGGCCCCTATCTGACGTTGATGGCCGGCATCGCCTTCGAGGAGACGAACCTGGCCTGGTGCGAACGCGCCCTGCTGCTCCTGAAGCGGCGGACGGCCGTAGGCTGACGCGGATGTTCAGTCCCGAAGGCCCCACGCTGCGCGAACTCGCCGTCCAGGCCCTGTCGTCCGTCGAGCACGGCTACGACCTCCTCGCGCCGAAGTTCGACCACACGCCCTTCCGCACTCCGGACGCCGTCCTGGACGCGGTCGCCTCGGCCCTGAAGGACTCCGGCCCGTACGAGGACGGCCTCGACCTGTGCTGTGGCACGGGCGCGGGGGTCGAGGTCCTGGCGACGGTGTGCCGGGGGAGTGTGACGGGCGTCGACTTCAGCGCCGGCATGCTGGCACAGGCGCGTCGGCGGACCCGGCCGGCGGGCCCCCGGGTGTCCTGGGTGCGCGCGGACGCCCGCGCCCTGCCGTTCACCGCCGCCTTCGACCTCGTCGTCAGCTTCGGCGCGTTCGGGCACTTCCTGCCCCGCGAACTGCCGGGCCTGTTCGCCCGGGTGCGGACCGCGCTGCGACCGGGCGGATGCTTCGCGTTCCCCGTCCTGGCCCCGCCGAGGCGTTCCTCGCCGGCGTTCTGGATGCTCCTCGGCTTCGACGCCGTGATGCGGGTCCGCAACGCCCTGTGGCGGCCGCCGTTCGTGATGTACTACCGCGCCTTCCGGCTCGGTGACGTGCGGCGCGAACTGGAGCGCGCCGGGTTCCGCGTGGACCTCCGCGCCCTGCCCGAGTTCGGGACCAGGAGCGACGGAAGCCCACGGGTGCGCATGGTCGAGGCGCGCCGGACGGACGGCTGAGACGGTACGCGGAGCCGGTCCGGACGGGATCAGCCGGCCGCGGGCAGCGTGAACGCGTAGACCAGCGCCTCCCGCCGGGTGTCCACCACCAGATCGGTGATCTCCAGGGGGCGCGCGTACTGGTCGTGCACGCGCCGGGTGACCCGCATCGACGGGTCGTCGTCGAGATGCGTGATGCAGTCCCGGTGGTGCAGGGTCAGACCGGCCCGGCGCATCCAGTCGTAGGCCCGCCGGAGCTCCGGGGAGGCGTTCGAGTCGGCCCGGTCGCGGTAGCGGGCCAGTTCCTCCACCTCGGCCAGGGCGACCGCGGAGAAGGACGTGACGGCCGTACGCAGACCGCGTCCGTCGGCGCGGGCGGACTCGTAGCGGTGCACCAGCGTCGGCCGGTGCGGGGCGAGTCCGAGCGCCTCGGCGTGTGCGGGCGGGGGCGTCTCCCAGCTGACGGCGGCGCGGGCCACCGCCGACGCGTCGTCCGCGGGCCGCGCGCCCACGGGAAAGGCGAGGAACGACGGGGTGCCGAGCGGCCCGGTCGGCAGGGCGGCGTGACTGCCCCGCCGGTCGGTCTCGACCAGCCCGTCGCTCCGCAGGACCTCCAGGGCCTGCCGTACGGTCTGCCTGCTGACGCCGAAGTGTCCGGCCAACTGCCGCTCGGCCGGCAGTCGTTCGCCGGGCGCGATGGTGCCCTCGCGCAGCTCGCCGAGCAGCTCCGTGGCGATCCGCCGGTACAGCGGTCCTTCGTCGGGGTGCGGGTGGACATCAGGGGTGGTGGGGGTGGTGCTGCGGGCCATGCCGCGCGCCTCCTGTGGGTGACGTGCCGTGGTCGTGCGGACTCGGTGCGCCACCAGATCTAGCATTGGTCTAAACCAGTAGGGAAGGGCGGGCCGCCCGATCGGCCGAAACCGGACCGCCCCGCACCGTCCGCGCGGCCGCGCCGCGCCGCCGCTCAGAGCGCGCTGTACAGGGCGTCCACCAACGCCGTCTTCCGCGGGTCGTCGGCGATGTGCGGCCCCATGCGGTTCATCACGTACCCCAACGACACCCCCGCCTCCGGGTCGGCGAGCCCGCACGAGCCGCCGAAGCCGTCGTGTCCGAAAGCGCGCGGGTTGGGTCCGTACGATCCGTTCGGACCGCTGAGCCACAGCCCGAGCCCGATCTCCGTCTCGTGCGCGAACCCCGCCCCCAGTACCAGGTCCCGGCAGGCGCCCTGTCCCTCGCGCACCCGCTCGGCCGCCTCGGGGGACAGGACGCGACGCCCGCCGTACGCGCCCCGGCCGGCGAAGATCCCGTAGAGCGCGGCCACCGCCCGCGCGGTGCCGTGGCCGTTCGCCGCCGGGATCTCCGCGGCCCGCCAGCGCGGCGAGTTGGCCTCGCTCGCGCCCGCCGCCGGATTGGTCAGGGCGGCGACGGCCGCCGGTGCCAACTGGCTGAGGATCGCGGCCTGTTCGCTGGACGAGGCGACCGGCGGATGCACCAGCTCGGCCGCCCGCCCGGCCTCCTTCTCCGGCAGCCCGATCGTGAAGTCGACGCCCAGCGGACCGGTCACCTCCCGCTCCAGGAACGCCCCCGGCAGCAGCCCCGACACCCGCCGCACCAGCTCCCCGACCAGGAAGCCGTAGGTGAGCGCGTGATAGCCAGACCGGGTGCCCGGCTCCCACCAGGGCTCCGTGGCCGCGAGGCGGGCGGTGGTGAGCTCCCAGTCGTAGAGCTGATCGAGGGAGTGCGGCTCGCGCAGCCCGGCCAGCCCCGCCCGGTGGGACAGCAGATGCCGGACCAGGACGCGCTCCTTGCCCGCCGCGCCGAACTCCGGCCAGTACACGGCCACCGGAGCGTCGAGGTCGAGCAGCCCCCGGTCGGCGAGGATGTGCGCGCACAGCGCCGTCGGGCCCTTCGACGTGGACCACACGTTGACCACGGTGTCCCGCTCCCACGCGCGCGTGCCCGCCGCGTCGGCCCGGCCGCCCCACAGATCGGCCACCACCGCGCCGTCGACCGTGACGCTCACCGCGGCGCCCAGCTCGCCCCGGTCCCGGAAGTTCTCCTCGAAGGCCGCGCGCACCGCCGCGAACCGTGGATCGCAGTGGCCGTGTATCTGTGGCACGTGCTCGGACATGGAGCCTCCGTGGTCCGCCGGAACCCCGGACCGCTGCGGTGCGGCCCGGGCACCCCGAACGTACCGACTGGTCGGACTGGAGGGAAGTGTGCCGAACGGGTCCTGGATCACAGGAGAAAGGTCCGCCCCGTCGGCTCCTGGTGCCCCTCCGCCGTGTGCCAGTAGTCCCGTGACTCGACCGCCAGCCCGGCCTCGTCGAACCGGACGAGGACACAGCCGGCCAGCGTGCCGGCCGCCCCGTCCTCCTCGGCCAGCACCCGGAACTCCGCCACCGCGACCCGGTCCGCGCCCACGAGCGGGGGCGAGAACCGCACGTCGGTCACCCGCTCCGCCGCGAACGACCAGCGCAGATAGGCCTCCAGCTCGGCCCGCCCCCGGTGCGGCGCGCGGAACGGCATCGACCGGTGGACGCAGTTCTCGGCGTACAGCTCCAGCAGGGCCGTGACGTCGTGCGACGCCCAGGCCCGCTCCCACACCCCGGTGAACCGCTCGGCGGCGGCCCGTGTGTCCATGCCCCGGCCGTCAGACGTAGGACCGCAGCCAGCGCAGCTTGGCCGCCTCCTGGTAGGGGCCGCCGCCCTCGTGGTCGTTGAAGTCGTACACCTCGATCTCCTTGTCCTCGTGCGCCCAGGCGTTGAAGGCGGCGAACACCGTCGACGGCGGGCAGGTCTGGTCCTCCAGGGCCGCCGAGAACAGCGCGGGAGCCGAACCCCGGGACGCGAAGTGCACCCCGTCGAAGTACGCCAGGGTGCCCAGGACGTCCTGGGAGCGGCCGCGGTGCGTCTTGAGGAACAGGCCTATCTCGCGGTACGGGTGACGGTCCGTCAGTACCGCGGCGCGCGGGAAGTCGCACAGGAACGGCACGTCCGGGGCGATGCCCGCGAGATCCGGTACCAGGCCGCCCACGGCGATCGTGATGCCGCCGCCCTGGCTCCCGCCGATCGCCACGGTCCGTGCCGCGTCGGTCAGCGGGTGGGAGCGGGCCGCCTCGACCGCGCGCACCGCGTCCGTGAACACCCGGCGGTAGTAGTAGTTCTCCGGGGCGTCGATGCCCCGCGTCATGAAACCGGGGTACGAGGGCGCACCGCCCACCGGGTCCGCGGTGCCGCCGCCACCGCCCCAGGCGCTGCCCTGGCCGCGGGTGTCCATGATGAAGTGCGCGCGGCCCGTCGACGCCCACAGCAGATGCTCGTGCGGCAGCCCGCGTCCACCGCCGTAGCCGACGAACTCCACGACCAGCGGCAGCGGTTCCTCCGTCCCGGCGGGCAGCGTCAGCCAGCCCTTGACGGGATGCCCGCCGAATCCGGCGAAGGTCACGTCGTACACCTGCACCGTGGTCAGACCCGTGTCGACCGGCTCGAAGCGGGCGTCCAGGTCGTGCTCACGGGCCTCCTGAAGGGTCTTGGACCAGAACGCGTCGAAGTCCTCGGGCTCGGTGGACGCGCTGCGGTAGGTGCGGAGCTCCTCGTCGGTCAGGTCGAACAGGGGCATCAAGGACCGCCTTTTGTTAAGTGCCCATACGAATGATCACACCGTACGTGGGCACCGGGAGACCTCGCCAGACCCTGGTCAGGACCTTCAGGCGGGCCTGCGGCGGGTCCACTGGGGTTCCGTGCGGGCCCACTCCCGCTCCCACTCGCCCAGCCGGTGCCGCATCGCCACCCGGCGGACCACGGCGTGCCCGAGCAGCACCACCACGGCCGTACCCCCGGCCGCGCACGCACCCATGGTGAGGGTGTGCTGCCACACCATGGTGTCGTTCGGCGGCGGTTCGACGTTGCGGCCCCGCGTGTCGAACCAGACGTCCACCATCTCGCCCGCGTGGGTGCCCGCCGGAACCCGGGCGGTGGCCGTCCGCGCCGGCTCGCCCGGCGGGGTCCACCGCACGGCCACGGTGGACATCTGCTGTCTGACGCCCTCCACCGTGGGCAGGGCCTCGGGAGGGTGGCCGACGACCTCGGCCCGGACCCGGTGGCGTTCGGCCCGCAGCCGGTCCGCGACCGCCTGGGCGTCGGTATGGCCCCACTGGCCGGCCAGCGCCCCGGCCAGCGGGACGGCGACCAGCAGGAGCACGGCGACGAACAGCGCCGTCCACGCCTCCACCACGTCGGACCGGCGTCGCAGCGGGTTGTCCCGCCGGCGCCAGCCACGCACCCGGTCTCGCATGTCGACCTCCTCGCCGTCACGCGTACGAGTGCCCACATGAGCGTCATACCCCGTTCGGAGTACATCGTTTCACGCATCGTTCACGTCGGCCCCTCGGCAGCCGTGGGACGCCGGGGACGGGTGGGGAGGGAGCGGCCCGGTGCGGCGGCCGGGCGGGTCAGCCGAAGCGTTCGATCCGGATGCGGTCGACCGGCTGCCCCGCCCGGACCAGCAGCCGCGAGGCGTGCTCGGCGAACGCGTTGGAACCGCACACGTACGCCTCCCAGCCGCCCGCCGGCTCCTCGGCGAGCAGCGGGGCGAGGTGACGTGCCGCGAGCCGCCCCACGGGCACGCCCTCCGGCGCGCTCCGCGTGAACACGGG
Source organism: Streptomyces sp. NBC_00016 (assembly GCF_045040885.1). Lineage (NCBI taxonomy): Bacteria > Bacillati > Actinomycetota > Actinomycetes > Kitasatosporales > Streptomycetaceae > Streptomyces > Streptomyces sp. NBC_00016. Next base: position 8,781,636 of record NZ_CP108304.1, read on the forward strand.
CGTCGTCTCGGCGCCGTACTCCCGCGCGTAGATCAGCTCTTCGGGACCGCGCGCGGACACCAGCAGCCGCAGCGGTACGTCGAGGCCGCGCGCCCGGTGGTGGCGGACCATCGACATCAGCGGGACGACCCCGGACCCGGCGCCGATCAGCAGCGCGGGCCGGTCGCCCGGCCAGGCGAAGAAGCCGCTGAGCGGACCCCGCACCTGGACCTCGTCCCCGGGCTCCGCCCTGGTGTGGAACCAGCCCGAGACCTCGCCGCCGTCCACGTGGTCCAGGGTCAGCTCGACGTGCCCGTCGTCGTCGGGCGCCGAGGCGATCGAGTAGTGGCGTTGGGCGGTGTAGCCGTCGTCGGCGGTCAGCCGCAGCATCAGGTGCTGGCCGGGCAGGTGCCCCGCCCAGGCCGGCACCGCGAACCGGAAGGTGGCCGCGTGCGGGGTCTCGCGGCGGATCTCGGTGAGCGTCGCCGTCTGCCACAGGGCGGCGGCCCGGTTGCTCACGGCGATCCGGCCCGGCACCGCGAACCGGGTCGGGGGAGTGAAGGTCTCAGTCACCGGCGTACCTCTGCTCCTCCCACGGGTTGCCCCGCGCGTGATAGCCGTTCTGCTCCCAGAAGCCCGGCTCGTCGTGGTCGAGCAGCCGCAGGCCCGCGATCCACTTGGCGCTCTTCCAGAAGTACAGGTGCGGCACCAGCAGCCGCGCCGGACCGCCGTGCTCGGCCGCGAGGGGCTTCCCGTCGTACTCCCAGGCGATCCACGCCCGGCCGCCGGTCAGATCGGACAGGGGCAGGTTGGTGGTGTAGCCGGTGTGCGAGTACGCGACGGCGTGGGTCGCGGACGCGTCGGGCCGTGCGGCCGCGAGGAAGGCGTCCAGGGACACGCCCCCGAACCGCACCCCGAACTTGGACCAGCTGGTCACACAGTGGATGTCACCCTGGTACGCGGACTCCGGCAGCGCGTGCGCCTCGTCCCAGTCCCAGGTGCGGGGCGCCGCCACCAGCCCGTCGACGCGGAAGGTCCACTCCGCGGGCGCGAGGTCGGGTGTGACCTCGGCGGACAGCACGGGCCAGTCGTCGCCCGCGTCGTACTGGCCGGGGGGCAGTCCCGGACGGTGGGCACGGGGGCGGCCGGTGAAGCCTCGGGTGACGTTCATGCGGTTCCAGCGGGAGGACGGCGGATGTTCACGCAGTCAACCGTACGTGCATGTCAGCCGTGCTCCGCACCCGGTCCGCCCGCCGATCATTAAGCCCGTATGAACAGTCCGGCGAGGGGGGAATAGCCACCGCGGTCCGGCTCTTGCACGTGTCGTTCCGGATCCAGCGGTCCAGCGGTCCGGTGCCAGCGAAGGAGAGTGGGAGCAATGCCGAAGGCGTACGTCTTCACCCGGTACGGCGGCCCGGAGACCGAGGCCCTCGTCGACCTGGACCGCCCCCGGCCCGGGCCCGGCGAGGTGCTCGTCGCGGTGCGTGCGGCGGGTGTGAACCCCGTCGACTGGAAACAGCGCACGGGGTACCGGCGCCCCGGCGAGAGCGGCGAGCGCGTGTTCCCCGCGGTCCTGGGCAACGAGGTGGCCGGCGTCGTCGAGGAGAGCGGCGAGGGAGTCACCGGGTTCGCGCCCGGCGACGAGGTGTTCGGCACCGCGGTCGCGGGCGGCTACGCCGAGTACGCGCTGCTGGCCGCCGGCATCACCGCCCACAAGCCCGCCGGGCTGTCGTTCACCGACGCCGCGACCCTTCCCGTGGCCGCGGCGACCGCCTACGACGGTGTGCACCAGCTCGACCTGCCGGCCGGAGCGACACTGCTGGTCACCGGCGCGGGCGGCGGAGTCGGGGTCGCTGTCGCGCAGATCGCCCGCGCCCGCGGACTGCGTGTCGTGGGCGTCGCGAGCGAGGGCAAGAAGGACCTCCTCGAGTCGCTGGGCGCCGTGCACGTGCCGTCCGGCCCGGACTGGGCGGCGGCGGTGCGCCCGACCGCGCCGGACGGCGTCGACGGCGTCTACGACCTCGTCGGCGGCGAGGTGCTGCAGGAGGCGGCCGGCCTGGTGCGGGACCGCACCCGGCTGATCACCGCCGGAGCCCCGGCCGAGGAGGTCGAGCGGCTGGGCGGCGCCCGGGTGGCCCGCGCCCGCGACACGGCCGTGCTGCGGGCGGTGGCGGACCTGGTCGTGCGCGGCGAACTGAACCCGCAGGTCACCCTCACGTTCCCGCTGGAGCGGGCGGGCGAGGCACTGCGCGAGGTCGAGAGCGGCCACGCCCGGGGCAAGGTCGTCCTGGAGATCGGAGCGGACGCATGAGCGCCATCGAGCCCCCGCACGTCCTCGACAACCCCGCCCTCGCCTCCCTCACCGGTCCGCACGCCCACTTCGCCGAGCGCCGGGGCCGGGTGCTGCGCTACCCCGTCGACGTGTCGCCGTGGCTGGCGCTGCCGGACGAGCCGGACGCGGCCGACTGGGCGGATCTCGCGGCGCTCGCCGGCCCCGGCGCGGAGGTCCCGCTGCCGGGCTTCCGCGGTGAGCTCCCGGCCGGCTGGGAGCTCACCCTGCAGATCGAGGGCGTGCAGTTCGTCGACGACGGGCTGGCCGCCGCACCCGAACCCGAGGCGGTCCGGCTCGGTCCCGCCGACGTACCCGAGATCCTCGACCTGATCGCCCGCACCCAGCCGGGGCCGTTCGAGGCCCGGACCATCGAACTCGGCACCTACCTGGGCATACGACGGGACGGCGTCCTGATCGCGCTGGCCGGCGAGCGCCTGCATCCGCCGGGCTGGACCGAGATCAGCGCGGTCTGCACCGACCCCGCCTTCCGGGGCGAGGGCCTGGCGACCCGGCTGATCCTGGCCGTCGCCCACGGCATCCGCGAACGGGGCGAGACGCCCTTCCTGCACACCAGCGCCGGCAACACGAACGCCATCCGGCTCTATGAGTCCCTGGGCTTCCGGCTGCGCCGCAGAACGGCGTTCCTGGCGGCACGGGTGCCGGAGCGGCTGGGGGAGGGGCGGGAGTCGGTCCCGGTGGCGTAGCGGGCCGGCCGGGGGGTCACGGGGCCGCCGGGGGAGCCAGGTCGCCACCGGCGGGCCCGCGCCACGCGTTGTAGCGCACCAGGTACTCCGCGAACCGCTCCAGGTCCGCCTGCGGCCACTGCGCCAGCCGTTCCCGGAAGGCCGTACGGCGGCTCTCGGTGACCTGGGCGAGGATGCGGCGGCCCGTGTCGGTGAGGTGCAGGACCTGGACGCGGTGGTCCTCGGGGTCCTGGCGCCGCTCGATCAGGGCGGCCCGCTCCAGGGCGCCGACCTGGCGGCTGACCGTGGACTTGTCCAGGGCGTAGTGCGCGGCGAGGTCGGTGGCCCGGCAGCCGCCGCTCTCCTCCAGGTGGCCGAGGAGCGTGTAGGACACCAGCGACAGCTCGGGGTGCAGCCGGCCCGCCGAGGCACGGGCCCGCCGGGCGAAGCTCGTCATCTCCCGCTGGATGGTCTCCACGGCCTCGGGTGCTTCCACCGGTCCTCCCTCACTAGCCTGGTTGCATAGTACAACTCAGATGCCGAGGACTTCCGCGCCAGGAACGTCGTCCGATCTCTGGGGTAGGGTGGTCGTCCGGCTGCGGAGGTTCCCAGTCGCGCGTGACCGAGGAGGTGAGACCCATTACCGCAGTGTCAGGTCGGGTGCTCTCCTCCCGTGACAGCGTGGATCGCCGCCGGTAGGCGACCGTGAGAGCGCCCTTCGGCTTCCGAAAGGCTTCTCGGCTTCATGCCCCCTCGTTCTCCCGCCTCTTCGTCTTCTCCCGCTTCTTCTTCTCCTCCTCCGCGTTCTCCTCGCTCATCTCCCGTTGGTTCGTCGCCCTCCTCGGCCTCCCCTTCGGCGTCCCGTGACGTCCTGGTCGCCGTCCTGCGGGGTGCCGGGTGTGTGTTCGCCGAGGACGAGGCGGAGTTGATCCTCACCGCCGCCCGTACGCCCGACGAGGCCGCGGCCATGGCGGCCCGCCGCGCGGCGGGCCTGCCCCTCGAACACGTCGTCGGCTGGGCCGAGTTCCACGGTCTGCGGATCACCGTCGAGCCGGGCGTCTTCGTGCCCCGCCGACGCACCGAGTTCCTCGTCGACCAGGCCCTCGCCGCGGCGCCGCACGCCCGCGTCGTCGTCGACCTGTGCTGCGGCTCGGGCGCCGTCGGCGCCGCCCTCGCCGGCTCCCTCGGACAAGTCGAGCTGCACGCCGCGGACATCGACGCGGCGGCGGTGAGCTGCGCCCGGCGCAACATCGCCGAGCACGGCGGACACGCGTACGCCGGCGACCTGTTCGCGGCTCTTCCCGGGCAACTGCGCGGCCGAATAGACATCTTGGCGGCGAACGTGCCCTATGTCCCCACAGGCGAGGTCCCCCTGCTGCCCGCGGAGGCCCGGGACCACGAGCCGCTCACCGCCCTCGACGGCGGCGGTGACGGGCTGGACGTGCTGCGCCGGGTCGCCGCCGAGGCGCCGCGCTGGCTCGCCCCCGGCGGCTGTGTCCTCGTCGAGACCAGCGAGCGCCAGGCCCCGGCCGCCGTCGAGACGTTCACCCGCAGCGGTCTGACGGTGCGTCTGGCCGAGGACGAGGAGCTGTACGCCCACGTGGTCGTCGGCACCAGGGTCAGGTAGCGGCTCCGCTGCCCGTGGGGCCCGGGGAGCGGTCGTCCCCGCGGTTCCACGGGCCGTGCCCCGGGGAGTCGTCGTGGCGGTCGCCGGGCCCGCGTTCGCCCGGGCCGCGTTCCTCGAAGGTGCCGGACAGGACACGGTCGGCGGTGTCGGTGTCACCGGAACGGGAGCCGAAGACGAGGACGGTGTCGCCCTTCTTCAACGCGTCGGCCCCGGAGCCGGAGGTGCCGTCGGCGGACACGGTCGTGTCCGCACCCACCGTCCACGTCCACGAGACGCCGTCCTCGCTCCTGACGGTGACCCGGTCGTCGGCCACCCTCGCCACGGTGCCCCGCTGCCAGACGCGGACGACCCAGTCGCCGGTGTCGGGGTCCTTGACGGTCGCCTCACCGTGCGCCGCGTCCCCGCCGAGGCCGAACCACGGGCCGCCGTGGCCGTGCCGTCCACCGGGCCCCTCGGAGGAGGACGCGGACGGGGCCGCCGACGGCGAGCCGCCACCGGAGTCCCCCGACGTCGCCGCGTACGCGACGGTGCCGCCGAGAGCCAGGACGGCGACCGTGGTGGCCGCGATCAACGCCCGCCCGCGGGCCGACCGGCGCCGCCACGACGCGCGCAGATCCGCACGGTCCCGCTCCCCTTCGACCGGCCCCGAGAGCAGTTCGACCTCTTCCGGCCCCTCGGGCCTGTCCGGCTCCTGCATCACGGCTCACTCTCCTCGGCCACGACGGCGGCACCAATGCCACGCCTCACTGTGATTGTCCGAGGTGTCCGGTAAGGAAGCGATAACAAAAGCCTGTGAATCGGACGGCGGCGCCGCTCACTCCCCGGCCCGTGCACGCGCCACCAGCAGAGCCACGTCGTCGTGGTTGTCGGGGTGGTGCAACGCGCTCAGCAGCAGGTCGCACACCTCCTCCAGCGGCCGCGCGGGATCGTCGAGCAGCGCCAGCAGCGCCTCCAGACGTTCGTCGAGCGAGTGGGTGCGGGTCTCGACCAGGCCGTCGGTGTACAGCACGAGCTGGTCGCCGGGGGCGAAGTCGACGTCGGTCGTGGAGAACGGCACCCCGCCCACGCCCAGCGGCGCGCCGGTGGGCAGGTCGAGCAGCTCCGGCGGACGGCCCGGGCGGATGTGCACCGGCGGCAGATGGCCGGCGTTGGCGATCCGGCATCTCCCCAGCCGGGGATCGTGGACGGCGTACACACAGGTGGCGATGGAGTGGTCCAGGCCCTGGGTGATCCGGTCCAGGTGCTCCAGGAGGACCGCCGGGTCGAGGTCGAGGGAGGCCAGCGTGGTCGTCGCGGTGCGCAGCCGGCCCATCGTGGCGGCGGCGTCGATACCGCTGCCCATCACGTCGCCGACGACGAGCGCCGTCTTGCCGTCCGGGAGCGGGATGACGTCGAACCAGTCGCCGCCGACCTCGGTGGTGGCGCCCGCGGGCTGGTAGCGGGAGGCGACCTCCAGGCCGCCCGTGACGGGCGGATGGCTCGGCAGCAGGCTGCGCTGGAGGGTGAGCGCGGTGGTGCGGGCGCTCTGGTACCAGCGGGCGTTGTCGATCTGGATGGCCGCCCGGGCCGCCAGCTCGCGGGCGAGCAGCAGGTCGTCGTTGCCGAACGGCAGGGGGTTGCGGGTCCGTTTGAGGTCGAGGGCGCCCAGCACCTCGCCCCGCGCGATGAGCGGCACGGCCAGATAGGAGTGCACACCGGCCCGCGCCAGCAGGGCGGCCGCCTCGGGGGAGTGGGCGATGCGCCCGAGGTCCTCGTCCTTGACCTGGGCCACCATGACCGGCCGGCCCGAGCGTACGCACTCGGTGACGAGCCGGTCGGGCGCGTAGCGGGCCACCTGGCCGGGCTGGTCGGCGGCCCGCAGGGCGTCGGGCTCGTCGGCGCCGCACACCGCGAGGGCGCGGATCACGGCCGATTCGGCGGGCCCCAGGCTGGTGCGGCGGCCCGCCATCACCGCGTCGAGCAGATCCACCGCGGCCACGTCCGCCAGTTCCGGAACGGCCACGTCGGCCAGTTCGAACGCGGTGCGTTCCAGGTCCAGGGTGGTGCCTATCCGCGCGGAGGCGTCCGCGATCAGTGCCAGTCGGCGGCGCGCCGCCTCGGCCTCGACGGCGGCCCGGTGCCGGTCGGTGACGTCGATGACCGAGACGGCCACCCCCAGCACGGTGCCGCGGGCGTCCTCCAGGCGGTACAGGGAGAGTGACCAGACGTGGTCCTCGTCCGGATCGGCGGGGGTGCGGCCGACCGTGGACCGGTCGACGAGCGGCTCGCCGGTCCGCAGCACCTGGCGAGCCGCGGCCTCCAGGGCCTCCGCCAGCCGGGGCAGCACCTCGTGGATGGTCCGGCCGAGGTGATCCGCGGCGGCAAGGCCGTTGATCCGCTCCAGCGCCGGATTGACCGAGACGTACCGCAGGTCGGTGTCCAGGACGGCGAGGCCGTTGGGGGACTGCGCGACCATCCGCGTCGACAGCGCCAGGTCCCGTTCCAGTCGGCGCACCGTCGTCCGGTCGGTGGCGAGACCCAGGGCGTAGACGTCGCCCCGGTCGTCCATGAGGCGCATGTTGCGGAACTCCACCAACCGGGTGGTGCCGTCCTTGCGCCGTATCGGGAACGCCCCCGCCCAGCTCTCGCCGGTGGCTATGACGTCGGCGAACAGCTGCACGACCAGGTCGACGTGTCGTTCGTGGACCATCACGTGGGCCGCGTACCGCCCCAGCGCCTCATGGGCCGAGTACCCGAACAACTCCTCGGCCTGGGGGCTCCACAGGGCGATGCGGCCCTGGGTGTCGAGCACCACAGAAGCCACGTTGAGCACGTCCAGCAGGCCGCTGGGCCCGGTCGGGCCACCGCCCTCAGCCGCGGACGATCCGGCTCCGTTCATGCCACGCACCGCCTCCGCATATCGACGCGGCACGCCGTCCCCCGTGCCGACTCCCCTGTTCTACCGTGCTCAACCCTTTTCTCCCACGCCTGGGGCGCCCTTCTTCATGCTCCTCCAGTACGGCGTCGCACGCCGTTCTCCTCAAGGCCCGCACCTGTCCATGGAATTGGTCTGTACATGACCATCCTGCCGGGCCAGACTGTCCGCCGAGCGAGCCCACCCCCCTCGACGAGGAGTCCCATGCCCCTGCGTCCTGCCCGCCGCCGTCGCACCACGGCCGGCACCGCCCGCACCGCCGCCCGCACCGCCTCCCTGGCGCTGGCCGTGGCGACGGTCGCCGTCCTCTCCGCGGCCCCGCCCGCCGCGGCCGCCGACACCTGGACCGAGATCGGCTCCGACCGCGCCGACCCGCTGACCGAGAGCCAGGGCCTGGCATCGGTCGAGGTCCCGGCGGGCAGCGCCAACCGCTACACCGGCATCGGCACCATCCCCTTCTCCGTCTCCACCCGGGGCTGGAACCACGTCGGCGACCCCGACGCCTCCTACGACGGCTACTACGTCGAGCCGTACCAGAGCGACTCGAACAACGCGAAGATGTACCGCGTGCAGGCACCGGGCGGCGCCTGGTCGGAGTACGTCCACGCGCTCGGCTCCGGTGAGGCCCTGAACAACTCCTGGGCGGCGATCACCCCGAACAGCCAGTGGATGCTGTCCGGCGAGTGGGGCACCATGACCCGGTTCCTCGTCTTCCCGACCCCGGGCGCCAACCCCGCCACCTCGCCCTCCGCGAACCTGCCGCAGGTGTCGACCGTCCGCCTCGACCATGCCGTGCGCGATGTCCAGGGCTGCGACTTCACCGGTCCGACCACCCTGCTGTGCGCCTCGGACGACCCGGCGGGCACCCTCTTCGGCATCACCAAGCCCCTTCTCCAGATCGACCTGTCCGCCGAACCGAACGGCACCTCCGACGTCACCGGCCATGTCACCGCCCTGCGCCAGCTTCCGCTGCGCAGCTCCTGCTCGGGCACGTTCGAGGCCGAGGGCATCGACTACGACCGCCGTTCCGGCACGCTGCGGGTGATCGTCGTGTCGCCCGGGTTCTGTGTGCTGACCGACAGCAAGACCTACCGCTTCACCCGGAGCTGACCGGGGGCCGGCCGGGCCTCAGGCGTCCCTCCTGTAGCTGGTCCCACGCGAAAAGTGGTGCTTTTCTGGGGATGTGGCGCGGTGCGCGGGGAACCCGCACCTCCGCGCCACATCCCACGAGAGGAGCGATCACGATGGATCGCGAACGACCGCACGAGGAGTCCGTCTCCGTCGAGATCAGCGGATGCAGCAAGGAGGACGCCCGGATCGTGTTCGACATGCTCGGCGAGTGCTTCGCATCGGACCGCGGCAGCGACGAGGTGCCGCAGCAACTGCACGAGAGCCGTCCGATGGTGTGGCTCGGCACCTTCGAGGTGACCGAGACGCACGACTGCGCCCGCCCGGCCCGGCTCTCGTCCTCCGTGGAGGCCGACGCGCAGGGCAGCTACTGGGCGATCGAGCGGCTCCGCTCGACGCTGGACTCGGTCTTCGCGGTGCGCGACCTCTCCTCGGCCTCCGGGGACCAGGAGCGGGAGCTGCACGTCCTGCTGGAGAGCCGGTGAGGCGGCGCTGCCGGTGACCTGCGGCACATGACGCCGATCCCATTGTGCAACTAGTTGCACAACCCGTGCGCGGTCCTCTAGAACTGGAGGGAAGACACCGCGCACGGAGGGCTGTCATGAGCCGTTACCCGCACCTGCTGAGCCCGCTCGACCTGGGCTTCACCACGCTGCCCAACCGCGTCCTGATGGGCTCGATGCACGTCGGCCTCGAAGAGGCCGAGCGCGGCTTCGAGCGCATGGCCGCGTTCTACGCCGCCCGGGCACGCGGGGGAGTGGGCCTCATCGTCACCGGCGGCATCGCCCCCAACGACGAGGGCCGGCCCTACGAGGGTGGCGCGAAGCTCACCACGGAGGCGGAGGCCGAGCAGCACCGGGCGATCACCGAGGCCGTGCACCGTGAGGGCGGCCGCATCGCGATGCAGATCCTGCACTTCGGCCGGTACGCCTATCACCAGGACCTGGTCGCTCCCAGCCCGCTCCAGGCACCGATCAGCCCCTTCCCGCCCCGCGAGCTGACCGACGCCGACGTCGAGCGCACGATCGACGACTACGTCCGCGCCGCCCGCCTCGCGCGCCAGGCCGGTTACGACGGCGTCGAGATCATGGGCTCCGAGGGCTACCTCATCAACGAGTTCATCGCCGCCCCGACCAACCACCGCACCGACCGCTGGGGCGGCTCGTACGAGAACCGGATGCGCTTCCCCGTCGAGATCGTGCGGCGGGTGCGCGAGGCGGTCGGCGAGGACTTCATCGTCGTCTACCGGCTGTCCATGCTGGACCTGGTGCCCGGCGGCTCGACCCTGGACGAGGTCGTCACCCTCGCCAAGGCCGTCGAGGCGGCCGGCGCCACCATCATCAACACCGGCATCGGCTGGCACGAGGCGCGCATCCCCACCATCGCCACCTCCGTGCCGCGCGGCGCCTACACCTGGGTGACGAAGAAGCTCATGGGCGAGGTCTCCGTCCCGCTCGTCACCACCAACCGCATCAACACCCCCGAACTCGCCGAGGAGCTGCTCGCCGACGGCTGTGCGGACATGGTGTCGATGGCCCGTCCGATGCTCGCCGACCCCGAGTTCGTGGCCAAGGCCGCGGCCGGCCGGCCCGAGGCCATCAACACCTGCATCGGCTGCAACCAGGCCTGCCTCGACCACACCTTCAGCGGAAAGATCACCTCCTGCCTGGTCAATCCGCGCGCCTGCCACGAGACCGAGCTGACCCTCGCCCCGACCCGGCTGCGCAAGCGGGTCGCGGTGGTGGGCGCCGGCCCGGCGGGCCTGGCCTGCGCCGTGAGCGCCGCCGAACGCGGCCATGACGTCACCCTCTTCGACGCGGCGAGCGAGATCGGCGGCCAGCTCAACGTGGCCCGCAAGGTCCCCGGCAAGCAGGAGTTCGACGAGACGCTGCGCTACTTCCGCCACCAGCTCGACGCGCACGGTGTGGACGTACGGCTCGACACGTACGTCGGCGCGGGGGACCTCGCCGACTACGACGAGGTCGTCGTCGCCACCGGCGTCAGCCCCCGCACCCCCGACATCCCCGGCGTCGACCACCCGAGCGTCGTCGGCTATCTCGACGTCCTGCGCGACGGCGCCCCCGTCGGCGACCGCGTCGCGATCCTCGGCGCGGGCGGCATCGGCTTCGACGTCGCCGAGTTCCTCACCGACGGCGGCGACAAGGCGAGCGAGGACCCGGCGGCCTACTTCCGCCAGTGGGGCGTCGACATGGACTACCAGGGCCCCGGCGGTCTCACCGCCCCCCAGCGCCCGGCCCCGCCGCGCACGGTCCACCTCCTCCAGCGCAAGACCGGCAAGGTCGGCGCGGGCCTCGGCAAGACCACCGGCTGGATCCACCGCACCGAGCTCAAGCACCGGGGCGTCACGATGGTTCCCGGGGTGCGCTACGACCGGATCGACGACGCCGGGCTGCACCTCACCGTCGGCGAGCAGAGCACGCTCCTGGAGGTCGACACCATCGTGCTGTGCACGGGCCAGGACCCGCGCCGGGACCTGTACGAGGCGCTGGTCGCCGACGGCGTAAAGGTGCACCTCATCGGGGGCGCGGACGTCGCCGCCGAACTGGACGCCAAGCGCGCCGTCCAGCAGGGCACGGAACTGGCGGCGGCACTGTAGGACCGGGCCGGCGCCTCCCTAGGATGACTGCATGTCACTCCCGCACGCGATCCTCACCGCCCTGCTCGAGAGGCCCTCGTCGGGGCTGGATCTGACCCGCCGGTTCGACCGGTCGATCGGCTACTTCTGGTCGGCCACGCACCAGCAGATCTATCGCGAGCTGGGAAAACTGGAGTCCGAGGGGCACATCCGGGCCCTGCCCGCCCAGGCGCCGGCCCGCGGGCAGAAGAAGGCCTACGAGGTGCTGCCCGCGGGACGCGCCGAACTCGCCCGGTGGACGGCGGCCGCCCAGGACCCGAAGCCGCACCGCGACGCCATGCTGCTGCGGCTGCGCGCCGCGGCGGTCGTCGGCACCGCGGGCCTCGAGGCCGACCTGCGCCGCCATCTCGAACTGCACCGGCGGCAGTTGGCCGAGTACGAGGAGATCGAGAAGCGCGACTTCCCGCCCGGCGACGACAGCGCGCAGGCCAGGCTCCAGCACCTGGTCCTGCGCGCGGGCATCGAGCTGGAGACCTTCTGGACGCAGTGGCTCAGCGAGGCCGTCGAGGAGCTGCCGGTGGTGGGGGACGGGACCTAGAGCCGGTACGGCTTAGAGCCGGTACGGCTTAGAGCCGGTACGGCTTCGAGCGGCGGCGCAGGAACCAGGCCGCCGCGATGATGCCCGTCCCCACCAGCGCCCCGCCCACCCCCATGGCGACGGGGCCGAAGTCGCGAGCCGCACCACCGAGGCCTCCCATGACGCCCCGCGAGGGCGTGGGCGTCACCGTGACCCTCGGGGACGCCGTGGCCGGGGTCGAGACGATCACCGACTGGGTGCCCGCGGTGCTGCCGTTGGAGCACATGACGACCACGGTGTACGTGCCCGGGGAGACGCCGGACCAGGCGGCGGACTGGCCGGCGGCCGTCCCGGACAGGGCGACCTGGCGCCCCTGGGCGAAACTCGCCTGAGCGCTGCCGAGCAGCGCCGCCGTGCCCCAACTGCCGTTGATCTGGGTGCAGGCGCTGGTCACGACCGACACCGTGGAGCCGGTCGTGCTCACGGAGATGCCCGAAGCGCGGGCCACGGCCGGCTGGGCGGTGAGGGCGAGCGGCAGAGCGGCGGCGGCTGCGACGGTCAGCCCTGAGCGGACGAGGAAACGGGAAGTGCGCATCGGATGTCCTCCGGCGGCGGCACGGTTGGCGGTACATCCCTTGCGCCGCCGAAGGTCGGGTACGCCCGTGCTGCCTCACGGGAAGCCAACGCGCCCCGGCCCCGCCCCGCATGCGGACGGCCACCGCCCAGGTGACGGATTCCTTCGGACGGCCCATGCGGACCGCCCTCCCGGCGTGGTGACCGACCCGCGGCCCGAGGGGCGCTTCGACGGTGCCCGGCCGGTGCCCCGGCCCGGCGCCACCCGTGGCGCGAGCGTCGGCCCGATGGCCGGGCCGTGGCCCGAACTCCGGCCTGGCCGTGCCCGAACTCCGGCCGGGCCGGCAGCACACCGCCGGGTGCCGCCTCTCACCGCCGTGCGCCCGTCGTCACCGTCCGCTCCACCGAGAACGCGCCCCATGTGCCGTCCGGCAGCCGGGCCCGCAGCCGCACCCGGTGTCCGGCTCCTGCCTCCCGCCCCACGTAGAAGCTGTACGTCGCTCTTCCCCGCGGCGGGGTCCCGCCCCACACCAGCGAGGTGGCCGGCTGCCCGTCGAGCTGGATCTGGTACTCCGTGACCACCCCGTCCACCCGGGGCGGCACCCACGACAGGTCGAGGTAGTACGACCCGTCGGCAAGGCGGGCGCTCGCCCGGAAGTCGGCCGGCGCCGTCTCCGCCCCCTCGTCGTCACCCGGCGCGGTGGTCAGGCGCACGGGCGCACCGGCGGGCGAGACGTTGTCGGCCGCGTCCCGGGCCCGGACGGTGAACGAGTAGAGCGCGCCGGGACGCAGTCCCGTGACGACCGTCGCCGTCTGGCCCCCGCCGACGCTGTGGATCCGCACGCCGCCCTGGTAGACGTCGTAGGACACCACCTTCCGGTCGTCCGTGGCCGGCGTCCAGGACAGCTGGACGGCCCGGCTGCCGGCCGCCCGGCCGGTCACCGCGCCCGGTGGGGTCGGGGGCGAGCGGTCCGCGGCGGCGGCCGCCGGTGTCGTGGCCCGGACCTCCCGGCTGCGCGGACCGAGCCGCCCGTCGCCGTCGCGGGCCCGCACGGTGAAGACGTACGTGGTCGACGGCGAGAGTCGGACGACGTCCAGCATGTGAGCGGAGCCGGGCACCTCCCGGACCTTCTCGGAACCGCGGTACACCTCGTAGGCACTGACGGCGGGGTCCGCGGCGACCGCGTTCCACATGACGTGCACGCTCGTCGCGCTCCCGGCCTCCGCGGTGACCCCGGTCGGGGCGCCCGGCGCCCGTCCTTCGTCCCGGCTCCCGCCCGCGCACCCGCAGCACAGGGCCGTCACCAGGCCGCACACCACGATCCACAGCACAACGCGTCGCACGGCTTCGCCTCCCGGCCCGGCACGGCGGCAATGGTCCGGACCAATATGGCGCGGCGGTGCGCACACATCAAGAGGGCGGATGGGCGGGGCCGCCGTCGGTGACCGCTTCCGCAGGTTACGTATGCTGAAGTTCCTCCCGGCCTGAACTCACCCTGAGCGCTCGTGAGTTCAAGCCGGTGGCGCGGACCGCTGTCGTCGCTGATCCCGCGCCGGCAAAGCGGCCCGGGGCCCGGAGCCGAAACGGTGTCCGGGCCCCCGGCCCTCTGTCGCACCGTCGGCCCGAGGATGCTCCTCGTGCTCCGTACGGCCCCTTCGGGCTGGCCCCGGGGCGTGATCGACACCAGATTGTTCCGGGTGTCCGTCAATGCCCCCACGAGAGGGTCCGTATCGTGCGCGTCCAGTCGCTGACGCTGGCCGCGGCCGGCCTTGCCCTGCTGGCCCCGACCGCCTCACCCGTCGCCCCGCATCCGTCCTCGGGCGCCCTCGGCGCTTCGGCGCCCCGGCAGGAAGGCTCGATCCGTGCCGCCGACCTGCTGGCCCGGGTCCGCGACTGCGCCCCCGTCTCGCGCGGCCGCTACCGCCCGGACGAGGGCGCGGCGGCCACCGTCCCGGTCTGCGGCACCGACGAGGCGGTGTTCTGGACGGCCGACATGGACATCGACTGCGACGGCCGCCCGGGTCCGGAGTGCAACAGCAGCACCGACCCGCTGTTCTCCGACGCGACGGCCTATCAGCAGTCCGACGGCCGCTATCTGAGCGCCGAGACACTGCCCTACATCGTGGTGCCCGGGGCGAGCGCCATCTGGGACCACCGTGACCACGGGGTGCGCGGGGGCTCGGTCGCGGCCGTCGTCTACCAGGACCGGGTGCAGTACGCGGTCGTCGGCGACACGGGACCGAGCGGGATCATCGGCGAGGCGTCGTACGCCACCGCCAAGGCGCTCGGCATCCGTCCCGATCCGCGCGGCGGCGGCACCCCCTCCGGCGTCACGTACATCGTCTTCAAGGACTCCCGGGCGACCCCCATCGAGAGCCACGCCTCGGCGGTGGAGGTGGGGGAGCGGCTGGCGCGGCTCTTCGTGCGCGGCACGAAGGAACAGCCCCGTCCGCCGGAGGAGGAGGCGGACGAATGGGCGCCGGGCGGTCTCGCGCAGCCGTCGCAGGGCGAGGGCGGCGTGGCGTGGCGGACGGGTGCCGGCAGCGAAGGCCGCGCAGCCGCCAAGGGCGACGGCGGGGCCACCACCCAGGAGCCGCAGGACCAGGAGGACCTGGCCGCGCAGAAGGAGGGGGCTCCGGAGGCATCGTCGGACGACACCGACGACACCGACGACACGGAGGCTGAGGAGGCCCTGGACGCCGAGGCGGACGAGGCGGACGAGACGGGCGGGACGGACGAGGGGGACGAGGGCGAAGGCGACGAGGAGGCCGCGTAAGCGAAGGCCGGCCCGGCCACGCGGGCCGTGCCACCCGCCACCCGCCTGCCGCGTGCCACCCGCCTGCCGCCTGCCGCCTGCCGCCTGCCGCCTGCCGCGTGCCACCCGCCACCCGCGTCCCGCGCCACCCGCGTCCCGCGCCACCCGCGTCCCGCCACCCGCCACCCGCGTCCCGCGTGCCGGGCTCCGGGGTCGTCAGACCGCCGACCAGCCGTCGTCGACCGGCAGGATCACCCCGTTGACGTTGCTCGCGGCGTCGGAGGCGAGGAACACGATCGCGGCGGCCTGCTCCTCCGCCTCGGCCGGCCGGCCCACGTTGACGAAGTGCGGGCCGAGCGCGGCCGGGCCGTGCGCGCCCTGGTCGGCCTCCACGACGATCGCGGTCTTCGTACCGCCCGGCGCGATCGCGTTCGCGCGGATCCCCTTGCCCCGGTACATCACCGCCAGGGACTTCGTCAGCCACCGGCACGGACCCCGCGACGGTACGGCCGGACTGGCGGAGGCCCTGCGCTCGGCCCTCGTGGTGGCGTCGGAGGCACTGACCTGACCCCGCGTCTCACGCCGGCCGAGCCGCGTCAGACCTTCCGGTAGCCGTACGCCTCCACGGCGGCCGCCTCCACCGCGTCCAGGTCGGCACCGGTCGCCGCCGTGACCACCGCGGCCACCGCGCCCTCGACGAACGGGGCGTCCACCAGCCGCGCGGTGTCGGGCAGTTCGTCGCCCTCCGCGAGCAGTGCCTTGACCGTGAGGACGGCGCTGCCCAGATCGACGAGGACCGCGACCCCGGCGCCCCGGTCCACCGAGGCGGCCGCGGCGGTGATCAGCTCGGCGCTCGTGCCCAGCCCGCCGCCCGCCGTACCGCCCGCCGCGGCGACCGGCACCACCGGGCCGCCGCCCACCAGGCCCAGCGCCAGCCCGGCCACCGCCGACGCGACCTCCGCGCTGTGCGACACCAGCACCACGCCCACCAGCTTCTCGTCGCTCATCGGTGCCTCACTTCCCGCCCGCGTCGGCGCCGGTGTCGGCGAGGGCGGCGACGAGCAGCGCCGCCGAGGTGGCGCCCGGATCCTGATGCCCGATGCTGCGCTCGCCGAGATAGCTGGCCCGGCCCTTGCGGGCCTGGAGCGGCGTCGTCGCCTCGGCGCCCTGCTCGGCGGCGGCCCGGGCGGCGCCGAAACCCTCGGGGAGGGCGTCGACGGCCGGCACCAGCGCGTCGATCATGGTCTTGTCGCCGGGCGCGGCACCGCCGAGCTGCATCACCGCGTCCACCCCGGCACGCAGCGCCTCGGCGAACCGCTCCTCGTCCACCTCGGCCGCGTCCCCGAGCGCCTTCCCGGTCCGGCGCAGCAGCGTGCCGTACAGGGGACCCGAGGCCCCGCCCACCGTCGAGATCAGCTGGCGCCCCGCGAGCACCAGGACGGCGCCCGGCGTCTCGGGTGCCTCCTTCTCCAGCGCCGCGCTCACCGCGGTGAAGCCACGCCGGAGGTTGCTGCCGTGATCCGCGTCCCCGATGGGCGAGTCGAGGGCCGTGAGCCGGTCCGCCTCGCGGTCGACGGACGCGGCGGTCGCGGTCATCCAACGGCGGAAGAAATCGGCATCGAGCACGGGATCTCCTTGCATGGTCGGTACGGTCGGGGCGCCTGTCCCTGTGTCCCTGTCCCTGCCTCACACACCCCAGCGCAGCCCGGCGGTCCTCACCGGCGCGTCCCACAGGCGCAGCAGCTCCTCGTCCACCTGGCACAGGGTCACCGAGGCGCCGGCCATGTCGAGGGACGTCACGTAGTTGCCCACGAGCGTACGGGCGACCACCACCCCGCGCTGGGCCAGCAGGCGGTGCACCTCGGCGTTGAAGCCGTACAGCTCCAGCAGGGGTGTCGCGCCCATGCCGTTGACCAGGAGGAGCACCGGATTGCGGGGCGTCATGTCGTCCAGGATCGCGTGGATCGCGAAGTCGGCGATCTCGCCGGACGTCATCATCGCCCGCCGCTCCCGTCCGGGCTCCCCGTGGATGCCGACGCCCAGCTCCAGCTCGCCGGCCGGCAGATCGAAGGTCGGGCTGCCCTTGGCCGGTGTGGTGCACGCGCTGAGCGCCACGCCGAAGCTGCGGGAGTTCTCGTTGACCTGCCGGGCGAGCGCCTCGACCCGCTCCAGCGGCTGCCCCTCCTCGGCGGCCGCCCCCGCGATCTTCTCCACGAACAGGGTCGCGCCCGTGCCGCGCCGCCCGGCCGTGTAGAGGCTGTCGGTCACGGCGACGTCGTCGTCGACCAGGACCTTCGCGATCTGGATGCCCTCGTCCTCGGCCAGCTCGGCGGCCATGTCGAAATTGAGCACATCGCCCGTGTAGTTCTTGACGATGAACAGCACACCCGCACCGCTGTCGACGGCCGCCGCGGCACGCACCATCTGATCCGGCACCGGCGAGGTGAACACCTCACCCGGGCAGGCCGCCGAGAGCATTCCGGGCCCGACGAACCCACCGTGCAGCGGCTCGTGCCCCGAGCCGCCGCCGGACACCAGCGCCACCCTGCCCGCCACCGGAGCGTCCCGCCGCACGACCACCCGGTTCTCGACATCGACGGTCAGCTCGGGATGGGCGGCCGCCATTCCACGCAGCGCGTCCGCGACCACGGTCTCCGCAACGTTGATCAGCATCTTCATGGGTACCTCCTGATGAGACTGACAAAGGAGCCTCTGACCCCCGTTTCCTCAGGTCGGTGTCTCGATCCCAGGATCGGGCGTGTTCCGCGTTCCCTTCGAGCATCCCCGATAACCCGGGTGGCTACCAGATGCCGGCGGAGGGGGCCGGTCCCCACCGGGGTCGTGCACAGGAGCCGAAAGAACTTCCGCCGGCGATGTCGAGAACCCGTGGCCGGCTCCGTCCTCGTGGTGAGAGCGACCACAATGGGCCGCACCCGTACCGAGGAGAACGACGATGGCAAAGTACTTGCTGCTCAAGCACTATCGCGGCGCCCCGGCTTCGGTCAACGACGTACCGATGGACCAGTGGACGCCGGAGGAGATCTCGGCCCACGTGCAGTACATGAACGACTTCGCGGCCCGGCTGGAGGAGACCGGCGAGTTCGTCGACAGCCAGGCGCTCGCCGCCGAGGGTTCGTTCGTCCGGTACGACGGCGAGGGCCGCCCGCCGGTCACCGACGGCCCGTTCGCCGAGACCAAGGACCTCATCGCCGGCTGGATGGTGATCGACGTCGACAGCTACGAGCGCGCCGTCGAGCTGGCCGGGGAACTGTCGGCCGCGCCCGGGAAGGGCGGGGAGCCGATCCACGAGTGGCTCGAGCTGCGCCCGTTCCTGGGCGCGCACCCCACGGTCACGGAGTGCACTCTGAAGTGAACGAGATCCTGATCCGGAGCCTCACGCCCAGCGTGCTCGGAATCCTCGTCCGCCGCGGAGCCGACTTCGCGGCGGCCGAGGACGCCGTGCAGGACGCGCTGGTCGAGGCGGTCCGCGTGTGGCCGGCCGACCCGCCGCGGGATGCGAAGGGCTGGCTGATCACCGTGGCCTGGCGCCGCTTCCTCGACGCGACCCGGGCGGACACCGCCCGCCGCCGGCGCGAGGACCTCGTCGACGAGGAGCCGACGCCCGGGCCCGCGCCCGCGGCGGACGACACGCTCCAGCTCTACTTCCTGTGCGCCCACCCGTCGCTGACGCCGTCGTCCGCGGTCGCGCTCACGCTGCGCGCCGTCGGCGGGCTGACCACCCGCCAGATCGCGCAGGCCTACCTGGTGCCCGAGGCGACCATGGCGCAGCGCATCAGCCGGGCCAAGCGCACCGTCTCCGGCGTGCGGTTCGACCAGCCCGGCGACGTCGCCACCGTGCTGCGCGTCCTCTACCTGGTCTTCAACGAGGGCTACTCCGGTGATGTCGACCTCGCCGCCGAGGCCATCCGGCTCACCCGGCAGCTCGCGGCGGCGATCGACCACCCCGAGGTGGCGGGGCTGCTCGCCCTGATGCTGCTCCACCACGCCCGGCGCGCCGCCCGGACCGCGCCCGACGGCAGCCTGGTGCCGCTCGCCGAGCAGGACCGCGGCCGGTGGGACACCCGGGCGATCGCCGAGGGCGTCGTGATCCTCCAGGCGGCGCTCGCCCGCGACCGGCTGGGCGAGTTCCAGGCCCAGGCCGCGATCGCGGCGCTGCACGCCGACGCGCCCACCGCCGGGGAGACCGACTGGGTGCAGATCGTCGAGTGGTACGACGAGCTGGCGGGCCTGACCGACAACCCGGTCGTCCGGCTCAACCGCGCGGTGGCCGTCGGTGAGGCCGACGGGCCGCGCGCCGGGCTGGCGGCGCTCGCGGCGCTGGACGACTCGCTGCCCCGCCACACCGCGGTGGCGGCGTACCTCCACGAACGCGACGGCGACCTGACGACGGCGGCGCGGCTGTACGTAGAGGCGGCCCGGAAGGCACCCAACCTCGCCGAGCGCGACCACCTGACCCGCCAGGCCGCCCGGCTGAACGTCCGCCTGTCCCGCTGACGGGCCGTACGGCATGTCGTGTCGATCTGTCGCATCGATCTGTCGAGGTCGGGCACTCGGGGCGGGACGGCTCCGGTCCGGAGCCGTCGTGCCAGGCTGGAGGTGTGGGACATGGGCCATGGTGGGAACGTGATCGACGAGCTGGTGACCGATCACCACGAGGTCGAGGAGTTCTTCGGCCGGATCGAGGCACTGCCGTCCGGTGCCAAGGACCGCAAGCTGTACGCGGACCGGGCCACGATGGAGCTGGTCCGGCATTCGGTGGCCGAGGAGGCGTACCTCTACCCGGCGGTGCGTGAGCACGTACCCGGCGGCGAGGCCCTGGCCGACAAGGAACTCGAGGACCACGCGCGGGCCGAACAGCTCATGAAGGACCTGGAGGGCTGTCGGGCGGACGACCCCGAGTTCGACCGGCTCATCGGCATGCTCATGCGCGAGATCCGCGAGCATGTGGCCGACGAGGAGCAGAACCTGTTCCCGAGGCTGCGCGCGGTGTGTCCGGCGGACACCCTCGACGACCTCGGCGACAAGGTCCGCAAGGCGAAGAAGACGGCCCCGACCCGTCCGCACCCGGCCGCCCCGGACAAGCCCCCGGCGAACAAGATGCTGGCCCCTGGCGTCGGGATGATCGACCGCATGCGCGACGCGCTGACCGGCCGCGGCAAGGCCGGCTGAGCCGGCCCCGGGTGTCCGTCAGGCGATGAGCGCCGGGCCCCGGCCGAGGCGGCCGAGGAGCTGTGTGTGATGGAGGCCGGCCACGGAAGCGAGGAGGTCGGGGTGGCGCAGCAGCGCCGCCGCCTGCCGGTCGCGCCGGTCGGGTGCGACCAGACGCCGGAAGTCCGGCGCCGCCCCACGGGTGTGGTCGCCCCCGGCGAGCCCGGCCACCGCACCCGCGGCCAGTCCCGGGTCGGCGAGCAGACAGGCCGCCCAGCTCGCCACGACCTCGTCCACCCAGCTCCGCCAGGCCGAGTCGTCCGTGTCCCGGCCGGTGTCCGCGTCCGCGCCGCTGATCCGGTCCAGCCGGGCCGAGCCGCCCGGGCCCGCGATGCCGAGCAGCGCGGCGTCCGTGGCGGTCGGATAGCGCAGCCAGGCCGCGACGGTCACCGCCTGCCGGGCCTGCGCCTCGCACAGGGCGCAGGCGAGCGCGCCGCCGCTCGCCGGGTAGGCGCGGGTCAGCCATTCGGTGGTGGCGGCGATGACGGGGGAGAGATCTGCGAGCACGGAGCCGTCCGGGGTGTGCGGCGAGAAGAACGGGGAGCTCCGCAACCGTAGCCCGCGACCCCCGCCGGACGACATGCCCGAGTCCCCACCCCGACCGTGGCCTCGGCCACAGCACAACCCGGCGCCCCACCCACGACCCACCGGCATCACCCACCCGGACCCCCACAGCCGAGACCCGTCGCCGCTCAGCCACGCCCGGCCCGCACCCCGCCCCGGGCGGGGCCTCTGTGATACTGGCGCCGTGCCGTCGACTCCGCAGCCGCAGGCCCTGGTTCCCCCGCATCCGATAACGCCCGACGCGCCGGACGCGATAGCGCGGCCCCTGCTCACCCAGTCCTGGCTCGACCTCACCTTCGTGCACTGGGCCGCGGACCCGGCCGACGTGGCCGGGCTGCTGCCGCCGGGGACCGTCCCGGACACGCTGGACGGTGTGACCTACGTCGGGCTGGTCGCGTTCCGGATGCATCGCGTCGGCTGGTTGCGGCTCCCGGGCGTTCCCTACCTGGGGTCCTTTCCCGAGACGAACGTCCGCCTCTACTCGGTGGACGAGCACGGCCGCCGGGGCGTGGTCTTCCGGTCGCTCGACGCCTCCCGGCTGCTGCCGGTGGCGGTCGGCCGGATCGGGTTCCGGATGCCCTACGTGTGGTCCCGGATGGCGATCGACGCCGACGCCGACACCGTCACGTACACCAGCCGCCGCCGCTGGCCCGGCCCGCGCGGGGCGAGCAGCCGGCTCACCGTGCGGGTGGGTGAACGGATCGGGGAACCCACCGCGTCGGAGCACTTCCTGACCGCGCGCTGGGGCATGCACAGCGCCTTCTTCGGCCGGTCGATGTACCTGCCGAACGCCCATCCGCGCTGGCCGCTGCACCGGGCCGAGCTCGTGGAGTGCGAGGAGGACCTGGTGACGGCGGCGGGCCTGCCGGAGCCGGTGGGGGAACCGGTGAGCGTCCTGTACTCACCGGGCGTCCCGGCCCGCTTCGACCGTCCGGCCCGTCCCCACCGTCCGGCGGGCATCCCGACCCCCTGACCGCACCGGGTTCGCCGCCGGGCCCGGATGCCGCGGATCAGACGAACGTCACCGACACCGCGCCGAGTCCGCCGAAGCGCGCCTCGACATGCCGGCCGGCCTCGACGAAGGGCGCCCCGGTCATCGTGCCGGGCAGGACCAGGTGGCCCGGCTCCAGCGCGGCGCCGAAGGAGGCGAGCGTGTCGGCGAGCCAGGCGACCGCGGCGGCCGGATGCCCCAGCACCTCCTTGCCGGTGCCCACCGCCACGCTCCGGCCGTCGATCAGCAACTCGGCGGTCACGGCCGCGAGGTCGGGCGCCTCGTCCAGGGGTGTCCACGGGCCGCAGACCAGACCGGCGGAGCTGGCGTTGTCGGCGACCGTGTCGACCAGGGTGATCCGCCAGTCCCGGATGCGGCTGTCGACGATCTCCAGGGCCGGGGCGACCGCCTCGGTGGCCGCGAGCACGTCCTCGACGGTGACGCCGGGGCCCCGCAGCGGGCGGGCGAGGCGGAAGCAGATCTCCGGTTCGATGCGCGGCCGGCAGTAGCGGGCGGCGAGGACGGGGGCGCCGTCGTGGTGGACCATGTCGTCCAGCAGGTGGCCGAAGTCGGGTTCGTCGACGCCGAGGAGCCGCTGCATCGCGGTGGCGGTCAGGCCCACCTTGTGGCCGACGACGGTGGCGCCGTCGGCCAGCCGGCGGTCGATGTTCTCCTGCTGGACGGCGTAGGCGTCGGCCAGGTCGAGACCGGGCAGCAGGGTGGACAGCGGCTCTGTCGGGGCCACATGGTGCTCGGCCTCGCGCAGCAATCGCGCGGCGTGCGCGCGTTGTCCTGACGTGAGTGTCATCCCACGGCGCCCCTGCCGCTCCCGTCCTCCGCGGCCATCCGTACGGCCGCCTCGTAGACCAGGCGCGCGTGCAGCTCGAACATCGCCACCAGGTCGACGGCGTCGCCGTTGATCTCCCGCTGCACGAACAGACCGTCGGCCCCGGCGACGGCGTAGGTGGTGAGGGTGTGCACGACCCTCTCGTCCAGCTCCGGGAGAAGTTCCCGGAACACCGCGGTGATCTTCTGTACGGCGATCCCGCGGACCTGGAGGAACACCGTGCGGCCCTGGGGTTCGGTGGGCCGCCGCTCCAGGGCGAGCATCAGCCCGAGCCGCAGGAATTCGGGCGCCGCGACGAGGGACCGCGCCACGTTTCCCGCCATGGTGACGACCCGCTCCAGCGGTGTACCGGACTCCTCGCCGGGCAGTCCGACGGCGGCGAGCCAGGTCTCGAAGCTGCGCTCGATGACCGCGGCGATCAGATCGTCCTTGTCCTTGAAGTGCCAGTAGATGGAACTGGCCGGCAGCCCGCACTTGGCGCTCACCGCCGCGATGGACGTGCCCTCGTAGCCGCGCTCACCCGCGATCTCGACGGTGGCGTCCAGGATGCGCTGCCGCGACTCCACCCCGTTCGCGCGCTTTCTGCGCGTCGCCTGCGCTTCGGCCATCGTCCGCGCCCCTTCCCTCGTCCCCTGCACCTGGCCCACCGTAGCGGCTGTTCCAATTGTAGCGGTCGATACGGCAACGACGGTTGCGGATGCCTGGGTTCCGCGGCGTCCGGCGGAGGGATCAGCGGGAGGTCTCCGCGCGGGCGCCCAGGTCCAGCGCGATGTCGGTGATCATGTCCTCCTGGCCGCCGACCATACCCCGGCGCCCGACCTCGACCAGGAGGGAGCGGGTGTCCAGGCCGTACCGGGCGGCGGCGGTCTCGGCGTGCCGCAGGAAGCTGGAGTACACCCCGGCGTAGCCGAGGCTGAGGGTCTCCCGGTCCACCCGCACCTCGCGGTCCTGCAGCGGTCGTACGAGGTCGTCGGCGGCGTCCATGAGGGGGAAGAGGTCGCAGCCGTGCTCCCAGCCCATCAGGTCGGCGACCGCGACGAACGCCTCCAGCGGACAGTTGCCCGCCCCCGCGCCCTGTCCCGCGAGGGAGGCGTCGACCCGGACCGCTCCGCTCTCGACGGCGACGACCGTGTTGGCCACGCCCAGGGCGAGGTTGTGGTGGGCGTGGATGCCGAGTTCGGTGGCCGGGTCGAGCACGTCGCGGTAGGCGCGGCAGCGGTCGCGGACCCCGTCCATGGTGAGCCGGCCGCCGGAGTCGGTGACGTACACGCAATGGGCGCCGTAGGACTCCATCAGCTGGGCCTGCCGGGCGAGTTCGGCGGGTTCGGCCAGGTGGGACATCATCAGGAAGCCCGCGACGTCCATGCCCAGCTCGCGGGCGGCGGCGATGTGCTGGGCGGCGATGTCGGCCTCGGTGCAGTGTGTGGCGACGCGCACGGAGCGCACGCCCAGGGCGTGCGCCCGCTTCAGGTCGTGGACCGTGCCGATGCCCGGCAGCAGCAGGGTCGTGGGGATCGCCCGGCGCACGACGTCGGTGACGGCCTCGATCCACTCCCAGTCGGTGTGAGAGCCCACGCCGTAGTTGATGCTGGAGCCGGCGAGCCCGTCGCCGTGCGCGACCTCGATCGCGGTCACCCCGGCGGAGTCCAGGGCGGCGGCGACGGCGCGGGCCCGGTCGACCGTGCAGCGGTGTCTCACGGCGTGCATGCCGTCCCGCAGGGTGACGTCCTGGACGTAGAGCGCGGTCACCGGGCCGCCTCCTCGCTGTGGTGGGCGGCCATGCGCTCGGCGGTGCGCAGCGCGGCCGAGGTCATGATGTCGAGGTTTCCGGCGTAGGCCGGGAGGTGGTGGGCGGCGCCCTCGACCTCGAGGAACACGGACACCTTCATCAGGGTCTCGCCGGCGCCGGGGGCGAGGGTGCGCAGCGGGTCGTCGGCCAGGACCCGGTCGAACTGCACCTTCTGCTTGAGCCGGTAGCCGGGAACATAGGCCTGCACCCGGGCGACCATCTCCTCGATCGACGCCGTGACGGCCTCGGTGGCGCAGTCGGACACCAGGCAGTGCACGGTGTCCCGCATGATCAGCGGGGGTTCGGCCGGGTTGAGCACGATGATCGCCTTGCCGCGGGCGGCGCCACCGACCCGCTCGACGGCGGCGGAGGTGGTCTCGGTGAACTCGTCGATGTTCGCCCGGGTGCCGGGTCCTGCGGAGCGGGAGGCGATGGAGGCGACGATCTCGCCGTAGTGGACCGGGGTGACCGCGTGCACTGCGGCGACGACCGGGATCGTGGCCTGGCCGCCGCAGGTGACCATGTTGACGTTCGGGGCGTTCAGATGGGCGTCGCCGTTCACCGGCGGGACGACGTACGGGCCGACGGCCGCCGGCGTGAGGTCGACGAGGGTGCGGCCCAGCGGGCGCAGCACCTCCTCGTGGTGACGGTGGGCGCCGGCCGAGGTGGCGTCGAAGACGAACTCGACGTCGGCGAACTCGTCCAGCGCGACGAGCCCCTCGACGCCCTCATGGGTGGTGGCCACCTTCAGCCGGCGGGCGCGGGCCAGACCGTCGGAGTCCGGGTCGATACCGGCCATCGCGGTGATCTCCAGGCGCTCCGAGAGCCGCAGGACCTTGATCATGAGGTCGGTGCCGATGTTCCCGGATCCGAGGACCGCCACCTTGGTGGTGCCGCTCATCGCGCGTCCCCCTCGGCGGCGAAGGCCACCCGTACCGAGCCCAGACCCGCGATCCGGGTCTCGAAGACGTCACCGGGGGCGGCCGGGGTCATCGGGCCGAGAGCCCCGGTCAGGACGAGGTCACCCGCCCGCAGCGGGTCCCCGCGCTCCGCCAGTTCGGAGGCCAGCCAGACCGCCGCCTCGAGCGGGCTGCCCAGGCAGTCGGCGCCGGTGCCCTCGGACACGGTCACGGCGCCCCGGGCCATGGTCATCGGCACGGTCCGCAGGTCGACGGCGGTCAGCGGCACGGGGGTGGCGCCGAGGACGTACAGGCCGCAGGAGGCATTGTCGGCCACCGTGTCGACGAGGGAGATGTCCCAGTCCCGGACCCGGCTGTCGACGATCTCCAGCGCGGGCAGCGCGAAGTCGACGGCGCGCAGCAGGTCGACGACCGTGCACGCGCGGTGCGGCAGATCGCGCCCGAGCACGAGCGCGACCTCGGCCTCCACCTTGGGCCGGAGCAGCCGCCCGGCCGGTACCTCGCCGCCGTCGGGCACCGCCATGTCGGCGAACAGGGCCCCGAAGTCGGGCCGGTCGACACCGAGTTGCCGCTGTACGGCGGTCGAGGTCAGGCCGATCTTGCGGCCGACGACCCGCCGCCCGGCGGCCTGGGCGCGCCGGACGTTCAGCTGCTGCACGGCGTAGGCGGCGTCAAGGTCGCCGTCGGGGAACAGGTCACGCACGGGTGGGCAGGCGGCCCCGGTACGAGCGGCCTCGGCCAGCAGGTCGGCGGCCTCGGTCACGGCCGGTGGTGCGGCGTCGGCACGGACACCGTCGAGCACGGTCGACACGGGATACCTCCAAGGGGGAGCGGATCGAGGGTCCGGGGCGCGGGCTCCCGGTACCGACACCGATATAGACAGCACTCCGCCGCTCGGACAAACTTTGTTCCGTGGCACGGAACGCGACAGGCGGCAGCATGCTGGAAAAGGCCGCCTTCATCCTGGAATCCTTCAGCCCGAGCGGCGGAGCGTACCGTCTGTCGGAACTTTCGGAGCGCACTGGCCTGCCCAAGCCGACCGTGCACCGGTTGGCGGCGGACCTCGTGCGGCTGGGCTGGCTGGAACGATCGGGGCCGCGGTACCGGCTGGGCGCGAAGCTCTTCGAGCTCGGCTCGCTGGTCCCGCACCGGCTCGATCTGCGGGAGAGCGCCCTGCCCTTCCTCCAGGACCTCTTCGAGGCCACCCGCGAGACCGTGCACCTCGGTGTCCGGGAGGGCATGGACGTGGTCTACCTTGAACGCATCCACGGCCACGAGGCCCTCAGGCTGCCCTCCCGCATCGGCGGCAGCCTGCCGCTGACCTGCACCGGCGTCGGCAAGGCCCTGCTCGCCTTCTCCGGCCCCGAGCTGACCGGGGAGGTGCTGTCCCGGCCGCTGCCGAGCCTGACCCCGTACTCGATCACCGACCCCGCCCGGCTGCGCACGGCGCTGGAGAAGATCCAGGTGTCCGGCCTCGCCTACGAGGAGCAGGAGGCCGCCCTCGGCGTGAGCTGCATCGCGGCGCCCGTCTTCGCCGGCGGCGCCACGGTGGCGGCGCTCTCGGTGGCCGTGCCGCGCTCCCGCTTCAGCCCGGCCCAACTGGCGCCCGCGGTGCGGACGGCGGCGCTGGGCCTGTCCCGCATCCTGCGCGGCGGGGCCTGAGCGGGATGATCGGCGCGGCGGCCTGGGTCCGGACCGGCCGCCGCGCCCGCCCGTGCGGGTCGGAGCACCGGCTCGCCTACCGGCTCGGCGCGTCCAGGCCCGGCCAGGCGTCCGTCCCGGCGTCCGGCTCGGGGTTGAACACCGGGTGACAGCTCTCCGGAGGTGCGAGATAGGCGCCGGCCGGCAGGCCGCCGGTGTCGACGACGATCTGGTCCACGGCGATCCCCGGGTCGACCATGAACACCCGCAGGACATGCTCGCCGGGCGCGGTGACCGTGACGGTCGCGGTCAGCTTCTCGACGCCCTCCTCCACGTTGCGCGCCCAGGCGTCGCCGCGGTTGCCGGTGGCGACGGCCTGCCCCGACAGGACGGTCGGCGGCCGGTCGTCGAGGGCGATGGCCAGCCGCCGCGCGCCGCGCTCGTCGAGCGAGGGCAGCCGGAAGACCGTCACGGGGAAGGTGCCGGTGCTGTCGAACCGCACCCGGTACCTCAACTCCGGTGCGCGAGCGGCGAATTCGGCGGTGATCGGGGCCGCCGTGGACGGCACCGCCTCCACTGCGGCGGTACGGCGTCCGAGGCCTCGTACGGTCCGCCAGCGGGCCCGGCCGCGTGCCACCCGGCGCTCGGTGTGCACGGCGTCGATCGACACGTAGCCGTTGGCCTCGACGAACCCGCGGGCACGCCGGCGCGCTCGCCCCCCGTCGTTGACGACCTTCAGGGGAACCTCGAAACGCAGGGCGCCACTCGTGAAGGCGACCGTGACGTCGTGCGTGCCCTCGGGTGCCCGCACCCAGTCGATCTCGACCCACACCCGGGTCTGTTCGGTGAGCGTGCCGCCCGCGGCGCTCAGTTGAACCCAGGGGTGTTCGGCCTCCGCGGCCCAGTCGACCGCGAGAAAGCCGGTGTTGAAGACATCGACGAAGCGCCGGTCGCGGGTGGCGGCGGAGAAGGCCAGTGGCCGTTGCGTGCCGATCTCGTTCCCCTCGGAGGCCACCCCCAGCCCCGAGGTCTCCTGCCGGGGGATCCTGGTGACGGCCGGGCGGCCCGGCGCCTTCGGGATCTGCGAGGGGTAGGGGTTGACGTAGCCGTCCCACTTCCCGCCCGCAACCTCCGTGTTGTAGCGCTTGGTGAGCGCCGCCTCCTGGGTGTGCGCCGCTTCGGCGAGGTCAGCGAGGACGTTGGCTCCGGCGCCGCGGCCCTGACGTACCGCGAGGGCGTTGCGGTCCGCCCAGTAGTACTTGAGGTTCATCAAGTACGCCCCGTGCACGGGGTATTGAACGAGCTCGAAATAGGCGTCCCGGTAGGCCTCGGGGAGTTCGGCTCCCAGCGTCACGGCCCGTTCGAGCAGACGGTCGTACGCGGCCATGCGGCGTCCCGCCTCGTCCCCGTGGTGAACGACGGAGAACATGTTCCGGTCGATGAACTCCGGGCGCCGCTCCGCCGCGAGCCGGTAGTACTCGGTGCGGATCGAGGCGATCTCCTGGGCGTGCAGGAGCCCGAACTGCCGTCCGTACCACTGCGCGAGGAAGTCCGCGACGTCGTCGGCGTGCCACCGGTCCACGTCCCAGGCCATGTCCAGGGAGAAGGACAGTCCGGTCTCGATCGACTTGAGGTCGCCGACGTTGAAGATCCACATCCGGTCCGCACCGTGCTCGTACACCCGGCGCAGCTCCTGCCACACCTTGGTGAGCTGCGTGGTGTCGAGCCACAGATAGCTGCGCGGACGGCCCCAGTAGGAGAGGTGGTAGTAGATCCCGTTGCCGCCGGACCGGGCGCGTTCCGCGTCGTCCGGCAGCTGGCGCATGTTGCCGTGGTTGTCGTCCGGCCAGATCAGCGTGACGTCGTCCGGGACCTGGACGCCCGCGTTGTACAGGTCCAGGACCTCCTTGTACGGGATGAAGATCTGCGGCTGAGCCGAAGCGCCGACCTCCTCGGCCAGGATCCGGCGCTGGTCGGCGATGATGTCGTTCATCACCACGACCTTCTCCGCGATCGTGGTGGCGTACTTCGTCTCCAGCGCGGTGTCGTGCAGGCCGCGCATGCCGATGGTCCAACTGCTCTCGTACGCCGCGTTCTCCCGGGCCCGGGCTCTCCAGTAGTCGGAGATGACGGCGGGGTTCACCGTGTAGTCGTACACCGGCAGTCCGCCGTCGGCGCCGCGGTGCTCCTCGGCCCACGGCGCCCACTCGTGGACGCCGTTGCGCAGCAGGGCCTCCGGGTGGCTGGAGCCGACGACGATGCCGTACTGGTCGGCCAGTTCGGGATTCTCCCGGTACTTGTTGAAGAAGTCGGAGTACGGGTGCATCGCCGGCCACAGGTAGTTGGCCTTCAGCCGCAGCAGCAGCTCGAACAGGCGCTGGTACGTCTTCGGGCCGATGTTCTTGTCCGGCTCCTGGGTGCGCTGCGACCAAGTGGTCAGGTTCTGCTCGTCGTTGATGAAGACACCCCGGTAGCGGACCGACGGCTCGCGCCGTTCGAAGGGGCCCGCGGGCACGGAGACGGCGTCACGCTGCTCCACCGGTACGTCGGCCCACCAGTACCAGGGTGAGACGCCGATGCGTTCCGAGGTGTCGTAGATCCCGTAGACCGTGCCGCGCCGGTCGCTGCCCGCGATCACCAGTGCGCGGTCCACGCCGGGTGCCGGGTGCTCCACCACCTGGGTCA
This sequence comes from Streptomyces sp. NBC_00016, assembly GCF_045040885.1. Taxonomy (NCBI): domain Bacteria; kingdom Bacillati; phylum Actinomycetota; class Actinomycetes; order Kitasatosporales; family Streptomycetaceae; genus Streptomyces; species Streptomyces sp. NBC_00016. The sequence goes on from NZ_CP108304.1 coordinate 8,811,467, forward strand.
CCGAGGCCTCCCAGCGCCCCTTCACCCGCCGGACGTCCAGCCGTCCCTGTGCCGCGAGCCGGTCGATGACCGGACTCGCGCCGAGGGTGCCCACCAGGACCAGCGCCGTGGACCGTTCCGGCAGGGCGTGCCGTAATCCGGGCCGTACCCCGCAGACCCGCTCCACGTCGGCCCGGAGGTCCCCGGCCGCGCGGATCACGGCGGGGTCGTCGGCCGCGTCCACGAACACGTCGACCGCGACGCCGGCCCGCACCAGGTCGAATCCGGGACGGGTGGCCGCCGACGCGGCGCGCGCGGCCGCGGGGAGCAGCGCGGGCAGCAGCGGAGCCAGCCCGACGGCCGTCATGCCCCGCAGGAACGCCTTTCGGGTCCACGGCTGCGAGGGGTCCTGCGGTGCGGTGGTCGGCATCGACGCTCCTGGTCCGGGCAGTGACGGCAGTGGCATGACCATGCTAGAAAGCGCTTTCCCCAGCACCCTAGGCCAGCGCCGACGGCGTCGTCCATATCCGTGCAGAGCCGCTGCCGGTCCTGGTCCGATCGGCGCCGGCTCCGCACGGCGAGGCGACGAACTCCGAGGCGACGGACTCCGGGGCGACGAACTCCTCGAACGGCGGGAGACGCCCCCGCCGTTGGTGACGGGGCCGCCGTGCCGCCCCTCCGCGCCGCCCGGCCGTCCGCACGCGCCGCCCCGGACGCGGGCCGTGCCCCCGGGCCGGTTCCTCAGTAGGCTCTCCGGCATGCGGATCTCCGTCTCCTCGGACATGGACGAACCAGTGGCCCGCGCCCTCGTCGCGGAGCTGCGCGGCCGAGGGCACGACGTGGTGCCGCACGGCGCGCTGCGGCCCGGCGACGACCCCCGGTGGGCGGTGTGCTCGGCGACGGCGGCCCGGGACGTGGCCGACGGGACCTCGGAGCAGGCCGTGGTGTGCTGCTGGACCGGCACCGGCGCGTCGATCGCCGCGAACAAGGTGCCCGGCGTCCGGGCCGCCCTGTGCGCCGACGCCTACACCGCCGACGGCGCCCGCCGCTGGAACGACGCCAACGTCCTCGCCCTCAGCCTCCGCCTGACCTCCGAGCCGCTGCTCAAGGAGATCCTCGACGCCTGGTTCGCCGCCGAGTCGGGCGGGGACGCCGAGGACCGGCAGAACGTGGCCCATGTCGAAGGCCTCGACGCCGCCCGGGCGCGCTAGGGGCCCCGGGCCGTCTCCGCACCGGGGCGTCGTCTGCCCGGCAGCCAGGGCTCGCCGCGTCCGGTGCGTGTGATCGCGGGGCGGAGCGTCGCCCGCGTACCCGGTGCGCGTGGGCGACCCCGCCGCCGCGGCTGCGGGTGCCCTCCGGGGGAGTGCGTGGCCGGGCCGGACTCTGCGGACACGGCACCGGGGCCGCGCCCCTCGTACGGACGGCTTCGCTCGCCCGTATGGGTAGCTCGGCCCAGTCGGGTACCCGGCGGCCGGAGAGGGTGGGGAGGTACGGGCACGTGCCTCCCAGTGACCCGATCCGGAAGGAAACCCGAGATGTCCGTCCACCCGCAAGCGACGTCCGCCCGGCTCACCGACGACGAGCTCAGGACGCTGCACGCCCACTGGCGCGCCGCGAACTACCTCTCCGTCGGGCAGATCTACCTGATGGCCAACCCGCTGCTCACCGAGCCGCTGCGGCCCGAGCACGTCAAGCCGAGGCTGCTGGGCCACTGGGGGACCTCACCGGGGCTGAACCTCGTGTACACCCACCTCAACCGCGTCATCCGCGCCCGTGACCTGCACGCCCTGTGCGTCTGGGGCCCCGGCCACGGCGGTCCCGCGGTCGTCGCCAACTCCTGGCTGGAGGGCACCTACACCGAGACGTATCCGGACGTCACCCGCGACGCGGCCGGCATGGCCCGGCTGTTCCGGCAGTTCTCCTTCCCCGGCGGCATCCCCAGCCATGTCGCCCCGGAGACGCCCGGCTCGATCCACGAGGGCGGCGAACTCGGCTACTCCCTCTCGCACGCCTACGGCGCCGCCTTCGACAACCCGGACCTCCTCGTGGCCTGCGTGATCGGCGACGGCGAGTCCGAGACCGGGCCGCTGGCCGCCTCCTGGCACTCCAACAAGTTCCTCGACCCCGTCCACGACGGCGCGGTCCTGCCGATCCTGCACCTCAACGGATACAAGATCGCCAATCCCACGGTGCCGGCCCGGATCCCCGAACCCGAGCTCGACGAGCTGCTGCGCGGCTACGGCCACGATCCGATCCATGTCACCGGCGACGAGCCCAACGCCGTCCACCGCGCGATGGCGCAGGCCATGGACACCGCCCTGGACCGCATCGCCGCCCTCCAGCGTGCCGCCCGCGAGGACGGCTCCGGCGAGCGCCCCGCTGGCCGGTCATCGTGCTGCGCACCCCGAAGGGCTGGACCGGCCCCGCCCACGTCGACGGGCTGCCCGTCGAGGGCACCTGGCGCGCCCACCAGGTCCCGCTGTCCGCCGTCCGGGACAACCCCGAACACCTGCGCCAGCTGGAGGCCTGGCTGCGCTCCTACCGGCCCGAGGAACTCTTCGACGCCCACGGTGGCCCCCGCCTGGACGTCCTCGCCTGGATCCCCGACGGCACCCGCCGCCTCGGCGCCACCCCGCACGCCAACGGCGGGCTGCTGCTGCGTGAACTCCCCCTGCCCGCACTGGAGTCGCACGCCGTCCCGGTCGACAGGCCGGGCGGAACCAGGCACGAACCCACCGCGGTACTGGGCGGGTTGATCGAGGACGTGATGCGGGCCACCGCCGACCGGCGCGACTTCCGTCTCGTCGGCCCGGACGAGACCGCGTCCAACCGGCTCCAGGCCGTCTACGCGGCCAGCGGCAAGGCCTGGCAGGCGCAGACCCTCCAGGTCGACGAGCACCTCGACCGGCACGGCCGGGTGATGGAGATCCTGTCCGAACACACCTGCCAGGGCTGGCTGGAGGGCTATCTGCTGACCGGCCGGCACGGCCTGTTCTCCTGCTACGAGGCGTTCGCGCACATCGTCGACTCCATGGTCAACCAGCACATCAAGTGGCTGCGCGTCACCCGGAAGCTGCCCTGGCGCGCACCCCTCGCCTCCCTCAACTACCTGCTCACCTCGCACGTCTGGCGCCAGGACCACAACGGCTTCTCCCACCAGGACCCCGGCTTCGTCGACCACATCCTCAACAAGAGCCCCGAGGTCGTACGGGTCTATCTGCCGCCGGACGCCAACACCCTGCTGTCGGTGGCCGACCACGCCCTGCGCAGCCGCGACTACGTCAACGTCATCGTGGCCGGGAAGCAACCCTGTTTCGACTGGCTGAGCATGGACCAGGCCCGCGCCCACTGCGCGCGCGGCGCCGGCATCTGGGACTGGGCCGGCACCGAGAACGGCACCCGTGAACCCGACGTGGTGCTCGCCTGCGCGGGCGACGTCCCCACCCAGGAGGTGCTGGCCGCCGCCCTGTTGCTGCGCCGCGAACTGCCGGAGCTCGCCGTGCGGGTCGTCAACGTCGTCGACATCGCCCGGCTGCTGCCGAGCGGCGAACACCCGCACGGCATGGGCGACTTCGAGTACGACGGACTGTTCACCACCGACAAGCCGGTCGTCTTCGCCTACCACGGCTACCCGTGGCTGATCCATCGCCTCGCCTACCGCCGTACCGGGCACAAGAACCTTCACGTGCGCGGCTACAAGGAGTTCGGCACCACGACCACACCCTTCGACATGGTCGTCCGCAACGACCTCGACCGCTACCGCCTAGTCATGGACGTCATCGACCGCGTCCCCGGCCTCGCCGTGCGCGCCGCCGCCGTACGGCAGCGGATGGAGGACGCGCGACTGCGCCACCACGACTGGATCCGCGTCCACGGCACCGACCTTCCCGAGGTCGCCGACTGGACCTGGGACGGGTGAGACGGCGGGCCGGCGCGGACCGGCCAGGGCGCACGGACCGGGGCGGACGGCGCAGGGGGAGGGGCAGCGGGCGGGCCGTCGTGCGCCCTGGTACGGCGTCCCGCCCGGTGCTTACAGTGGTCGGCCAGCCCTGCACGCGGATCCGGCGGGGCGAGTCCCACCCCCCGTGATCGACCGTCGTCCTCGTCCTCGTCCCCGCCCGGCACGCCGCCGGGCCCGGACGCGGCTCCGCGCACCGGAGCGGCTCCGAAGGGCGACGGGCGCGACGACGACCCGCGCGACAGACACCATCCGTGACACCGCTCGTGCCGTGTGAGGGCCCGTCCGCGGTACGAGCGCGCGTCGAGAGCCGCTGGAGGCCGCTGTGTCCCGACCGTGCATCGCCCTGATCGCCGACCCCACCTCGCCCGAGGGCTGCCGTGAGTATCTCGCCGACGCCGTGGAACTGCTCACCGGCGCCCCGCCCGTCCGGGTCGACTCCCGGCACTTCGCGACCGGCGGAACCGGCCGCGGCGTCCGTGACGGCGGCCGGTTACGGCTCCGGGTCCCCGAGGAGCGGCTGGACTTCGTACCCGACGTCGTCCTGCTCTACGAGATCCCGCCGCACCACCGGCAGGCCCTCGCCGGCTTCCAGGAGCTGCTGGAGAACCACGACGTGGTGACCCTGGCCGCCGGACCCGACGCCTGGCGGACCGCGACCGAGAAGAACCTCACCGTCGAACGCTTCGTCCGGGACGGTGTCGCCCAGATGGAGACCGCCGTGCTGTCCCGGCCCTCCCCGCGGGAGGCGGCCGACGCGTTCGACCGGCTCGGCCGCGACACCTGGGCCCGGCCCGTCGTCGGCACCGGCGGCAACGACACCTTCCACGTCACCGACCCCGCCCAACTGGAGCTCGCCGCCGCCTACTACGCCGAGCGCGGCACCGACTGGCTGCTCTCCCGGGACGCGGGCAACTTCACCGCCGACGGCCGGCGCCACCAGTTCCGTGTCTTCGTCCTGGGCGACCGTGTCGTGCACGCCCGCGAGCACCTCCAGCCGGAGACCGACACCCCGTGCAACACCTGCCAGGGCGCCACCGCCGTCCATATCGCCCCCCAGGACCTCCAGCCCCGGCTCGCCGAACTCGCCGTCGCTGCCACCGCCTCGATCGGGCTTCCCTTCGCCGGTGTCGACCTGGCCGCGGAGAACGGCGGGGTCGTCTTCGAGGTCAACGTCCAGCCCGCCTTCGTCGACGGCGAGCTGGAGCTCCGGGCGGTGGCCGTGCCGTACGTCCAGGCGCACCTGGACGCCTTCGCGCTCGCCTGCGGCGGCCCGTCCCGGGGGCTCACAGCTTCAGCGTGAACCAGGTCGTCTTGCCCTCGTCCGTCGGCCGCACCCCCCAGCCGGCGGCGAGGGCACGGACCAGGATCAGACCGCGGCCCGACTCCGCCTCCTCGACCGCCATCCGTGGCTGGGGGAGCTGCGGACTGGGGTCGCTGACCTCGACCGTGAGGTCGGTGGCGGTGCGGTGCAGATGCAGGGCGATCGGGCCCTCGGAGTGCCGCACGGCGTTCGTCAGCGTCTCCGACAGCAGCAGGAGCGCGTCGTCGGCCCGTTCCGTGCAGTTCCACGAGGTCAGCGCCTTGTGCAGAAAGGCCCGTCCTTCCGGCACGGAGGCCGGGGCGGCCGGGAAGTGCGTGGTGACGGCGGCCAGGGGCGCGGCCGGCAGCTGCGCGAGCAGCAGGGTCACGTCGTCGTTGTGGCCGTCGGCGTCCGGCAGCAGACCGGCCAGGACATGGTCGGCCGCGGCCTCCAGACAGGGTGTTGCGACGAACAACTTGTTCAGCAGCAGGGTCAGTTCGCCGATCCGTACCTCGATGTCGCTGCCCGGTGTCTCGATCAGGCCGTCCGTGTACAGCACCAGGGTGGCTCCGGGCGCTATCTCCGAACTGGACTGCTCGTACAGGATGTCGCCCACGCCGAGCGGAGCGTTGACCGGACAGGGCAGGGCGTTGACGCCCTCGTCCACCCCGGCGACCAGTACCGGCAGATGTCCCGCCGAGCACACCGTCACCGTGCCCGCGTCCGGGGCGATCACCAGATAGCAGCAGGTGACGAGCTGGTCGGGCACGTCGAGGTCTCCGACGCAGGTGTCCAGCGCCTGCATCAGCTGCCGGGGCTGCATACCGGTCTTGGCCAGCGCGTGCGCGGCCGACCGCAACTGGCCCATCACGGCGGCCGCTTCCAGCCCGCGGCCCATCACGTCGCCTATCAGCACCCCTACCCGGTCGGCGCCCAGCGGGATCAGGTCGAACCAGTCGCCACCCACGCCGGCGCCCTGGGTGGCGGGCCGGTAGCGACTCGCGGTGGCCAGACCGGGCAGGGCGGGCGGCGTGCCCATCAGACTGCGCTGGAGCGTCAGGGCGATGTGCCGCTGCTGTTCGTACAGGGCTTTGAGTTCGGCCTCCGCGCGCTTGCGGTCGCTGATGTCCCGCACGATCGCGCACGCCCCGACCACGGCGCCGTGGGTGTCCCGGGTCGGCCACAGCGTCACGTCCACGTCGCGCAGCGCTCCGGTGCTGGTCATCCGCAGCGTCTCGTAGTGCTCGACCTTCTCGGCGTGCCGCAGCCGCTGGAGCAGCTCGCGGATCTCGCCCCGCAGCTCCGGCGGGGCCAGCAGCGAGATGTGCCGGCCGATGGCCTCCTCGGCCGTGTAGCCGTACAGGCGCTGCGCGGCCGCGTTCCAGTAGGTGACGTACCCGTCGAGGGTGTGGGCGAGGATCGCGTCCTGCGACGACTCCACGAGCGCCGCGAGCTCGTTGATGCGCGCCTCGGCCGCCTTGCGGTCGCTGACGTCGCGCACGGCCGCCGACACCAGGAGCCCGTCCGCCGTCTCCAGCGGGCTGAGGCTGATCTCGACGGGGAACTCCGTGCCGTCCTTGCGCAGCCCGTGCAGTTCGAGCCCGGCGCCCATCGGACGCACCTGGCGGTTGGCCGTGTACCCGCTCCGGTGCGCGGTGTGCTGGCCGTGGAACCGGTGCGGGATGAGCAGCTCGACCGGCTGGCCGAGCAGTTCCTCGCGGCCGTGCCCGAACAGGGCCTCGGTCTGGGCGTTGACGAGCCTGATGATGCCGGAGTCGTCGACGATGACCATGGCGTCCGGCGCCGCCTCCAGCAGCCCCCGGAACCTTTCCTCGGCCCCGCCGACCGCGCCCTGGGACGGGGGCGCTCCGCAGCCGCACCGTTTCTGCCGGGCCTTCTGCTTCACGTTCTGCCCGGCCTTCTGCTTCACGCTGCGTTTCGCGGTGCCCGCTCCCGCGTCTGCCCCCGTGTCCGCGCGCCGCGCTGGTTCAGCCCGCATCACGTCGGCCATCTTCCACCTCATCCCGCACGACGAATCAGGCCATCCCACCGCCTCCGGCCCGCCCGCGCCGCGCGTTGTCGCTTACTGTCCGCCCCCTGTCCGAACCTGAACGCGACCGAACCGATCAGGATTCGAGAAGCGCCGGTCATCGGGTCACGGATAGCGTTGCGTCGGTCAGATCGAGCCAGGCGACGCCCGAGCCCGCGAAGGCGGTCGCGAGCAGCAGATGGAGAGACGATGAGCATGGCCAAGAAGACGGACGCGCCGCCTGCGCAGCAGCACATCGCCGACAGCCACGGTCTGATCCGCGTGCACGGGGCCAGCGAGAACAATCTCAAGGACGTCAGCATCGAGATCCCGAAGCGCCGGCTGACGGTGTTCACCGGCGTCTCCGGCTCGGGCAAGAGCTCACTGGTGTTCGACACGATCGCCGCGGAGTCGCAGCGGCTGATCAACGAGACCTACAGCGCGTTCGTCCAGGGCTTCATGCCGACGCTGGCCCGGCCCGAGGTCGACGTGCTCGAAGGGCTGACGACCGCGATCATCGTCGACCAGCAGCGGATGGGGTCCGACCCCCGCTCCACCGTCGGCACGGCAACGGACGCCAACGCGATGCTGCGCATCCTCTTCAGCAGGCTCGGTCGGCCGCACATCGGGCCGCCCACCGCGTACTCCTTCAACACCGCCTCGGTCCGGGCGAGCGGCGGGATCACCGTCGAGCGCGGCACCAAGAAGACGGTGAAGGCGACCTACTCCCGTACCGGCGGCATGTGTGTCCGCTGCGAGGGCCGCGGCACGGTCTCCGACATCGACCTCACCCAGCTCTACGACGACAGCAAGTCGCTCAACGAGGGCGCGCTCACCATCCCCGGCTACAGCATGGACGGTTGGTACGGCCGTATCTTCGGCGGCTGCGGATTCTTCGACCCGGACAAGCCGATCCGCAGGTTCACCAAGAAGGAGCTGCACGACCTCCTGCACAAGGAGCCGACGAAGATCAAGGTCGACGGCATCAACCTGACGTACGAGGGGCTGATCCCGAAGATCCAGAAGTCGATGCTCGCCAAGGACATCGACGCGCTCCAGCCGCACATCCGGGCGTTCGTGGAGCGGGCGATGACGTTCACCGTCTGTCCCGAGTGCGACGGCACCCGGCTCAGCGAGGGCGCCCGGTCCTCGAAGATCGACAAGGTCAGCATCGCCGACGCCTGTGCGATGCAGATCAGCGACCTGGCCGCATGGGTGCGCGGCCTCGCCGAGCCGTCGGTGGCGCCGCTGCTCACCGCGCTCCAGCACACCCTCGAGTCGTTCGTGGAGATCGGTCTCGGCTACCTCTCGCTCGACCGGCCGTCGGGCACGCTGTCCGGCGGCGAGGCGCAGCGCGTCAAGATGATCCGTCACCTCGGCTCCTCGCTCACCGATGTCACCTACGTCTTCGACGAGCCCACCACGGGCCTGCACCCGCACGACATCAGCCGGATGAACGACCTGCTGCTGCGGCTGCGGGACAAGGGCAACACGGTGCTCGTCGTGGAGCACAAGCCGCAGACCATCGCGATCGCCGACCACGTCGTCGATCTCGGCCCCGGGGCCGGCACGGCGGGCGGCACCGTCTGTTTCGAGGGCACCGTCGAGGGGCTGCGGTCCGGCGACACCATCACCGGCCGCCATCTCGACGACCGGGCCGCCGTCAAGGAGAGCGTGCGCAAGCCCACCGGCACGCTGGAGATCCGCGGCGCGACGGCGCACAACCTGCGCAATGTCGACGTCGGTGTCCCGCTCGGGGTGCTCTGTGTGGTCACCGGTGTGGCGGGCTCCGGCAAGAGCTCGCTCGTGCACGGGTCGATCCCGGCCGGAGCGGGCGTGGTGTCGGTCGACCAGGGCGCGATCCGCGGCTCCCGACGCAGCAACCCGGCGACCTACACCGGCCTGCTCGACCCGATCCGCAAGGCGTTCGCGAAGGTCAACGGCGTGAAACCGGCGCTGTTCAGCGCCAACTCCGAGGGCGCCTGCCCCACCTGCAACGGCGTCGGCGTCGTCTACACCGACCTGGCGATGATGGCGAGTGTGGCCACCACCTGCGAGGAGTGCGAGGGGAAGCGGTACCAGGCCGCGGTCCTCGAGTACCACCTCGGCGGCCGCGACATCAGCGAGGTGCTCGCGATGCCGGTGAGCGAGGCCGAGGAGTTCTTCGGCGCCGGTGAGGCGAGCACGCCGGCCGCGCACCGCATCCTGGGCCGGCTCGCCGACGTAGGGCTCGGCTACCTCAGCCTCGGTCAGCCGCTCACCACGCTGTCCGGCGGCGAGCGGCAGCGGTTGAAGCTGGCCACCCACATGGGCGAGAAGGGCGGTGTCTACGTACTCGACGAGCCGACCACCGGCCTGCACCTCGCCGACGTCGAGCAGTTGCTCGGCCTGCTCGACCGGCTCGTCGACGCCGGCAAGTCGGTCATCGTCGTCGAGCACCACCCGGCGGTGATGGCGCACGCCGACTGGATCATCGACCTCGGTCCCGGCGCGGGTCACGACGGCGGCCGGATCGTCTTCGAGGGCACCCCCGCCGATCTCGTCGCCGCCCGGTCCACCCTCACCGGCGAACACCTCGCGGACTACGTCGGCGCCTGACCGAGGCACCCGCAGGCACGGGGAGCGGGCCCTCAGGGGCGGGTGCAGCGGGGCGGGCCGTCAGGGGTGCAGCGGGGCGGGCCGTCACGACCGTGACGGCCCGCCCCGCTCGACTCCTCCCGTGTGGCCTGGTGCGACCGGCCCCGGGCGCCCTTCGGCTCGGCTCGGCCCGCCGGTCCGGGTCAGTGGGATCCGATACCGCCCCCGCCGAAGGAGCCACTGCTGCCGCGGCTCCAGCGCGGCCGTGTCTTGTCCCCGCTCGACCGGGTCTGCATGTTGGTCAGCTCGTAGGGCGTGAGGGGACGGCCGCCCTTCGGCGTCCGTGGCACCTCGTCGGGTTCCCGGTTCTCGCGTATCTCGTGCACCGCGCCGTCCGGCGGGAGGTGCGGCTGTTCCTCGGGGCGCGGCCGGGCCGGCTCGCGCGACTTCACACGCGTGCCCAGCCAGAAGCTGCCCCCCAGCACGGCGAGGACGGCCATCGCGACCACGAACAGCACGAGGCTGAGCAGGCCGCTCGCGGCGGCCAGCTGAACGCTTGCGGTAGTCATATCAGGCGAATACCCACCAAATAGGGCATGAATCCGTCATCCAGGTATGAACCCGCCGTTCCGGCCTTGCGGCCCTCCGTGGACGGCATCTCGCGATCTCGCGCGCGGCGGCGCGCGGCAGTGCGCGACGCCCGGCGCCGCCTCCGGGCAGGTCCACGGGTTTCGTGCCGCCGCGCCCGGCTACCCGTCATGGGTGACTCCGACGACATCTCAGACGTACCAGACATCGCAACAGGAGCTCTTCCGGTTCCTGGAGGACCGCTTCGCCTGTGCCCAGGCGTGCACCGAGTGCGCGCGGGAGAGTGCGCTGCGCGCGAGCCTCGTGGATCCGGACGGCACCGACGATCAGGCGCTGCTGCGCCGCAAGGGCATCATGTGCGCGGAGGTGTGCGACGCGACCTGCCGCGTGCTGTCCGAGGACAACCGCCTGGACGAGGCCGGCATCCGCGCCCAGCTGGAGTGGTGCCGGACCGTGTGCCTGGAGACCGCCCACGTCTTCGACAAGCACCCCGGAGCCGAGGAGGGCGCTGCCGCCTGCCGCGCCTGTGCCGAGGCCTGCACGGAGTTCATGGCCACGCTGGCCTGAGACCCCCGCGCCCGGGAACCGAAGGGAGCGAGCCCCTGCCATTCCCAATTTCTGAAACACGTTCTACCGTGTGCGCCGTCAGGACCGGCCTTGGGAGCCAGGAGGCGCCGTGCACCTCGACCACACGCCCGAGCAACTGCGACTGCGCACCGAACTGCGCGCCTACTTCGCCGAACTGGTGCCGCACAACGCCTACGCCCGGCACATCGACCCGGTCGCCGCGAAGCGCTTCTACCGCAAGACGATCCGCCGGCTCGGCGCGGACGGCTGGCTCGGCGTCGGCTGGCCCGAGGAGTACGGCGGCCGCGGCCTCACCCCGATCGAGCAGTTCGTCTTCTTCGACGAGGCCGCCCAGGCCGGCGTGCCGCTGCCGCTGATGGCGCTGAACACGGTCGGACCGACGATCATGCGGTACGGCACCGACGAGCAGAAGGCGTACTTCCTGCCGAAGATCCTCGCCGGTGAGATCGACTTCGCGATCGGCTACAGCGAACCCGACGCGGGCACCGACCTCGCCGCCCTCAAGACGCGCGCGGTGCGCGAAGGCGACACGTACGTCGTCGACGGGCAGAAGATCTGGACGACCAACGGCGACACCGCCGACTGGGTGTGGCTCGCGGTGCGCACCGACCCCGAGGCCCCGCCGCACAAGGGCATCACCATGCTCCTCGTGCCGACCGGCGACCCCGGATACTCCTGCACGGTGATCCGCACCCTCGCCTCGCACGACACCACCGCCAGCTACTACGAGAACGTCCGCGTCCCCGTCTCGCGGCGCGTCGGCGCCGAGAACCAGGGCTGGCGGCTGATCACCAACCAGCTCAACCACGAGCGGGTGACCCTCGCCGCGCACGGCACGATGGCGATCCGCGCCCTGCACGACGTGCAGCGCTGGGCGACGGAGACCAAGCTCGCCGACGGCCGCCGGGTCGTCGACCTGCCCTGGGTGCGCCGCCTGCTCGCCCGGACCCATGTGAAGCTCGACGCGCTCAAGCTTCTCAACTGGCAGATGGTCGGCGCCCTCCAGAACGGCACCCTCACCCCGCAGGACGCCTCCGCCGTCAAGGTCTACGGCTCGGAGGCCCGCCGGGACGCCTACGCCTGGCTGATGGAGGTCGTCGCCGCCCCCGGCGCACTCCAGGAGGGATCGGCGGGCGCCGTGCTGCACGGCGAACTCGAACGCGGCTACCGGTCCGCCGTGATCTTCACCTTCGGCGGCGGCAACAACGAGATCCAGCGGGAGATCATCTCGTGGATCGGCCTGGGGATGCCGCGGGTACGGCGTTAGCCTGTCTGTGACGAGGCTTTTTAGTCTGTGGGATCAGGATGACGGCCGAGCCGTGATGCGGCAGTTGGCACTTCGCCGCGAGCACTGGAAACGCCGTCGACTGCGACTTCGCGGCGATGGCGGCTCCAACTCAAGATCGAGAACTTACCGCCTGGCAGGCTGAGAGTTCTCCGCTGGCGCCGCGTCCGAGGTTGCCCGTGGGGTACACCATCGGCAGCCGCCGTTCTGGCGGGGATCTTGGAGATGCTGTTCGCGGACTCGAGGCCGGTGGATGACTGATCCCAGATCGCTGTCGTTCTCGTGCAGGCCGGCGGATGCGAGCAGGAATTGGGTCACGGCTTCGCCGGCGGCGAGTGTGTTCAAAGGCATCACGCTGGGCGCGGGTACACCGGGGACGTACCGGGCTTGCTCGCGCTCGGTCTCGGGGTGCATCTCGATGGCGAGTTCGGTCGGGTCGATGAGGCCGTTGCACCACATGCAGCCGATGCCCGGGGCGATCAAGCGTGTGGCGGTGTGGATCTGCCCGACGTCACCGTCTGGGGAGACGGGGATCTTCACGCCGACTTGAGTGGCGGGGATGAGGAACTCGTGGACGACGGCGTTGACCCAGTGCCGGGCTGAGTGGCTGTCGGCGGCCAGGTGGACCTGGTCGAGGCCGAAGTGGCAGTGGACGGCGAGGTAGGACAGGCGGATCAGCGGACAAGCCATCGGTGGCCTCGTCTTCACCCCTCACGCCAGCGCAGGCGAGTTCTCCCGCGTCGACCTCGCCAGCCATGAACGCGGCTACACCACCCTGTAGCCTGCTGAGCGCCGGAGGCGATGAGCGGATGCTGTGAGGGAGCGACCGGTCGTGGACCCGGCATGAGCAAATGGCCGTGTCTGCAGCACGACCCCGACCTGGCTCACGGCGGACCTCAGCCCCACCGAAGCCCTGCGGATACTGTGCGCCAACCCAGCGCGACTGTTTGCCTGGACGCCCTTTCGTCGCGCGGGCCGACCGACGACGTACAGGGCCGCACTCAGGCACGGCTGAGCATGGTGGGGCCGCCTTCCACGGCCAGGGCACCGGCGAACGGTGACCGCCGAGCTGACGTTTCCAAGGGCGTTGTGCGAGCGTGAAGGTGCGGGGAGCGCGGCTTGGCCCGGGTTCAGGACCCAAGGAACTCGAGTGCCCTTGCCACGAATTCATCGTGGTACTGGAAGATCCCCCCGTGTCCGGCATCCGGGTAGAGGGGCACGAGTTCGCTCCGGGGCAGGCGGGCGGCCAGGTCGAGTGTGTTGTGGCTGGGCACCATGCGGTCGTTCTCGCCGTTTGCCACGAGCACCGGTTGGCGAATCTCCGACAGGTCCGACGGCGCCTGGCGGCCCCATTGTTTGATGGCCTTCAGCTGGGCTCGGAACGCCGGCAACGAGATGTCCTTGTCGCGGTGGTGCGTGCGCTCCTTCAGCCGTTCCAGGAAGGCCCGTCCCGCCCGCCGACCGCCCTCGGTTTCGGCGAAGAAGAGGGAGAGCTTGGGATCCTGGCGGGTCAGGGCGCCCTTGAGCGTGGCCTGGATGGTGAGCGCCGGGACCTTGTCGATGCCGGTGCCCCCGGCGGGGCCTGTGCCCGCCAGGACGACCTTGCGGATGAGGTGAGGTTCTTGTTCCGCGATGACCTGTGCGATGAAGCCGCCCATCGACAGGCCGAGCAGATCGACCTGGTCGAACCCGAGGGCTCGGATGAACAGCACCGCGTCGCGGGCCATCGCCTCGATCGTGTCCGGTGTGGAGCCGCTCGATCCGCCCACCCCGCGGTTGTCGAAGGCGATGACCCGGCGTCGTGCGGCGAGTCCGTCGACGACGCGCGGGTCCCAGTTGTCCAGGACCCCGGCCAGGTGGATCAGGAGGATCAGCGGTACGCCGTCCTCGGGGCCGAGTTCCCGGTAGGCGAAGTCCTCGCCGTGGACGGACACGGAGCGGGTCGGCGCGTTCCGGTACGACGACGACGGCGAGGAGGACGGTGAATTCCGCGGTGTGTTCATGTCCAGGTCCTTCTGTAGCGAGTTTCAGAGCACTTCTCGTTGCCGCGGGTGGTGCTGTGCCGGCGCCCGCGGAGCGCCTTGACCGGTCGGTGCTCCCTCACGTCATCTTGAGGACGACCTTGCCTGCCTTCGCGCGCCCTGTCTCGAGGTACTCCAGCGCTTCTGGGGCCGACTCGAACGAGAACACGGTGTCGACGACGGGCCGGATCCTGCCGGCCTCGATGAGCGGGGTGAGCTCGCGCAGCTGGTCCCCGCTGGCCTTCTTGAACAGGAACGAGTACGTCACGTTCCGCCGCCGGGCGCGTCGCCGGATCCGGGAACATAGCGCGGACATCACCAGCCGGATCACCGGATTCGCTCCCAGTTCCCTGCCGAAAGCGGCATCAGGAGGGCCCGAGACAGTGATGGCCTGTCCGCCAGGCTCGAGCACGTCCAGGAACTTCAGAAGCGTCTCGCCGCCGAGCGAGTCCAGGACGACGTCATAGTCGTGCAGCACGGTCTCGAACGCCTGCTTCTTGTAGACGACGACAACGTCCGCGCCGAGCCGCTTCACCAGGCCGACGTTGGCCGTGCTCGTGGTCGTCGCCACGTGGGCACCCAAGTGCTTCGCCAGCTGGATGGCGATGGTGCCCAGGCCGCCGGAGCCCGCGTGGACGAGGACTCTCTGGCCCGGCTGGATGTTCGCCCGTTCGACCAGCGCCTGCCACGAGGTCAGGGCGACCAGGGGAAGGAACGCCGCCTCCTCCGTGGTCAGCGTGGCCGGCTTGATCGCGACGTCGTCCTGGTGCACCGCGATGAGTTCGGCGAACGTGCCGATCCGGTCCTTGTCGGGCCGCGCGAAGACCTCGTCGCCCACCGCGAAGCGCGTGACGGCCGCGCCTACTTCGACCACGATTCCGGCGAGGTCGTTGCCCAGGACGACCGGGAGCCGGTACGGCAGGATCACCTTCAGCTCCCCGTTCCGGATCATGCGGTCGAGCGGGTTGACGGTCGCGGAATGAATCCGGACCAGCGCGTCGTCCGCGCCGCGCCCACCTCCGGGTCCGGCACCTCACCGGCCCGCACGCCGGCCTTGTCGCCGTAGCGCTCTACCGTGAGGGCCCTCATCGTCGTCTCCGTATCTCGTCCGCAGTGGACGGGGGTGATGTGCCTCGCGGGATTCCTGGGCATCCCAGGTTTCCCTGGGGGACGGACGCCACAGCCCTTGACATTATGATCGTAATGCTAAATGGCGGGCCGGTGGACCGCAAGGGACAAAGTTCTCTTCGCCGGCGCCCGATGCGCTGCACCGACACTGTCGGCCAGGTCGCATAGCGGCGGGTGCCGACCCATGCCGGCCGGCTCGTTCTGATCACCCCGGCATCCGCCTTGCCGAGCACTGAGGCGGCGCTGACCGAGGGTCATTGAATTGCACTCATAATGCTGTGCACGGAGACGATGGATCGCAAGCGAGCCCTCGCAGTCGACCGCACTCCACGACGCGCAATGAACACCCCCGAGCGAGGGGCACCGCGCCACCCGGCATGGCACCTCGCCGCCGAACGGGCAGTCACCGGAGCCTCGAATCTATTGAAGTACGATCGGAATACAATATGACGAGGGTGCCCGTCAGGAGCAAGCAGCCCCTCCGACGAGCAAAGGAGCGCGCCGTGCGCTACGGGAAAGAGCACAAGCAGGCGACCCGGCAGCGGATCATCGAGGCGGCCGGACGCCGGTTCAAACGGGACGGCATCGACGGCTCGGGCATCTCAACCCTCATGACGGACGCGGGGCTGACCAACGGCGCCTTCTACACCCATTTCACGTCGAAAGACGACCTCGTGGCCACCGCGGTCGCCGACCAATTGCAGGCGCAGAACGCGAGCATCGTCGCGCAGGCGGCACCCGGGCGCGCAGGACTTGAGCAGATCGTGCGCTGGTACCTGTCCGCCCAGCATCGCGACAGCTCCGACGACGGCTGCCCCTCCGCCGCCCTGCTCGACGAAATCCGGCGCTGCACAGACCCGACCAAGCAGGCCTACACCGACGGCGTACTGATGGTCATCGACGGCATCGCCGCCCGCCTGGCACCCGACGATCCCCTCTCGGTCCGCGCCAAGGCGCTCGGCGCCTACGCCATGATGGCCGGGACACTCCAGCTCTCCCGAGCCCTCACCGACCGGCAGCTTGCCGACGAACTGCTCGAACAGGGCATCCACAACGCCTTCGCCCTGCTGGGCGTGGAGCATGGGCACTCCAGCCCCGCGATGTGACACACCCGCACCCCCTTGGACAATTCCGACCCAGAACTCGGTCGACCTGGCGCGGCGAGTGCCGAACGGTGAGTTGGTCCTCTGCCCCGACGCCGGCCATGGCGGCATCTTCCAGTTCCACGGGCAGTTCGTGGAGACGGCTCTCGAGTTCATCGAGCGGTAAAAGGCGTGCGTGCGGTCGTAGTCTGGGCCGAGGGTGGTGCCTCAGGGGCGTGGCGCCCTTTGGGTGAGCGGCTCGAGGCGCCCGTTCACTGACGCGACCTCGCCTTCCGCCTCACCCCATGAACGCGAGAGCGTTCTCGATCCCCAGCTCAAGGATCTCATCGGCGCGCTTCTGGTCGGACAGGACGCGGGACAGCTGCATCGTCCCCACCAGCATGGTGAACAGCCCGATGGCCTTGGCCTGAGCGGACCGAGGGTCCTCGGGTGTCAGGCGGGCGGAGATCTCCTCCAGGATGGCCCGCGCGCCGTCGCTGTAGGCCTGCCTGGTCCCGTCCTCGCAGCGGCCGATCTCGTCGAGAAGGGCGGCGGAGGGGCATCCGAGGCCGGGGTTGTCCCGGTGCTCGGGGGACAGGTACTCGCGAATGAGGTCCTCGAGTCCCGGGCGGCCGGGTCGCAGGGTGCCGTACCTCGCGATCTGCGTGTGCAGTTCCTCGGCCACGACATGGGCGACGAGGTCGTCCTTGGATGCGAAGTGGGCGTAGAAGGCTCCGTTGGTGAGCCCCGCGTCCGCCATCAGCGTGGAGATGCCCGAGCCGTCGATGCCGTCCTGCTTGAACCGGTGGCCGGCCTTCTCGATGATGCGTCGCCGCGTCACCTGCTTGTGCTCCTTGGCGTAGCGCACCACGAGCTTCCTCCGTTCGCTCGGTAAGGCCCATGCTTCGCACTCAAGGGTAATCCATGGCCTGACGCGCGTAATATCATGACCGGCGTGCCCATGACCGGCGTGCCCATGTCCGGCGTGCCCATGTCCGGCGTGCTCACGACCGGATGCGGGCACCGGGTCCGAGTCGGGCGGTGACTTCCGCGGCGGTAAGGGTGGAGTGTTCCGCGGAGCACTCGACGATGACGCGGACCGGGGCGTCGCAGTCGGTGTGACGGATGTCCAGTACGGGCCCCTCGGCGTCGAGGGTGTACGCCTCGCCCCACTGGCTCAGTGCCATCAGGACGGGCCACAGGTCCCAGCCCTTGCGGGTCAGTCGGTACGCGTTGCGGGAGCGGCTGCCCGGCTCCTGGTAGGGGACGGTCCTCAGGACGCCGGCTGCGATCAGCTTGCGGAGGCGGTCGCTGAGGACGGCCTCCGACAGGCCGATATGGCGGTGGAAGTCGTCGAAGCGGCGGACTCCGTTGACGGCGTCACGCAGGATCAGCAACGTCCATTTCTCTCCGATCACGTCGAGCGTGCGCTGGACGGGGCAGTTCTCCGTGCTCGCCAGTGAGCCTCGGCGGCGACCGGTATCGGTCTGGCCGTGATGCCGGACTCCCTCGATCTCGGCGCAGAACGCCGGAGTGCGAGGTGAAACGACTGCGGAGCACGTCGGTGGCAGCCCGGTGACTCCTCGGGTCGCCGGCTGCCGTGCGCCGCAGTCGTGCCCAGGCGCCCGAAGGATGATGATTCCTTCGGGCGCCGTGCTCTTCGTCAGGCGGCGTGGGTGGGGTAGTCGGTGTAGCCGGCCGCGCCGCCGCCGTAGAAGGTGTTGGGGTCGGGGGTGTTCAGGGGTGCGCCGGAGCGTACGCGCTCGACGAGGTCGGGGTTGGCGAGGGCCATGGTGCCGACGGTGACGACGTCGGCCAGACCGTCCTCGATGTCCTTGGCGCGGGTGGCGATGTCGGCGCCGGCCCGGTTGAGGATCAGCGTGGTCGGCCACAGCTTGCGGAGGGTGGAGAGGAGTTCCTCGTCGTTGCCGTGGCCGATGTGGAGGTAGGCGAGGTTGAGGGGGGCGAGGGCGCGCAGGAGGTGCGGGTAGAGCTCGTGGGGGTCGCTCTCGGCGAGGTCGTTGATCTGGAAGGGGTTGCCGGGAGAGATGCGGATGCCGGTGCGGCCGGCGCCGATCTCGTCGGCCACGGCCGTGGCGACCTCCACCGCGAAGCGGATGCGGTTGTCGAGGGATCCCCCGTACCGGTCGGTGCGCTGGTTGGTGCTGGGGAAGAGGAACTGGTTGACCAGGTAGCCGTTGGCCCCGTGGATCTCGACGCCGTCGGCACCGGCCGCGATGGCGGCCGCCGCGGCGCGCCGGAAGTCGTCGACCGTCGCGGCGACCTCCTCGGTGGTCAGCTCGCGCGGCACCGGCATCTCCTGGAGCCCGGACGGGGTGAACGTCAGGCCCGTCGGCTTGATCGCGGAGGGGGCCACCGGCCGGCGGTGGTGCGGCGTGTTGTCCGGGTGGGAGATCCGCCCGACATGCATCAGCTGGATGACGATGCGTCCGTCGGCCTTGTGTACGGCGTCGGTGACCTTGCGCCAGCCGGCGATGTGATCCTCGGTGTAGATGCCCGGGGTCACCGGGTAGCCCTGGCCGTCGGCGGAGGGCTGGGTGCCCTCGGTGATGATGAGCGCGTGCGAGGCGCGCTGGGCGTAGTACTCGGCGTTCAGCTCGGTCGGCACGCCGTCCGGGGTGGCCCTGCTGCGGGTCAGGGGGGCCATGGCCAGCCGGTGCGGCAGGGTGATCTCTCCGACGACGGTCGGGTTCCACAGGGCGTTGAGCATGGGTGATTCCTCAGGTGATGGGTGGTGGTTCCAAAAGGGCCGGGGGACACCGCGTGGACGTGGACACCGGGCTCTTCTGCTTCCGGGTCCGAAGACGCACCCGCCCTGCGCCCGCCGACCGAGTCGGCATCGGCCTATCAAATTACGATCGTAATGTTATGCGGTCGGGTGGGCTGTGGCAAGTGGGTCCCGGCATGGGGCACGAAGCCGCGCGGCGCAGCTCGCGCAAGAACCTCACGCCAGAGCGGATGGGAGTTCTGCAACGGAAGCTGGAATCGCCTGCTCCGCCCAGATGACCTTGCCCTCGCGGTTGTGCCGTGTGCCCCAGTGCTCGGTGGGGTGGGCGACGAGGAGCAGGCCGCGGCCGCCCTCGTCGAAGACCCGGGCACGGCGCAGGTGCGGGGCGGTGCTGCTGGTGTCGGAGACTGCGCGCGTCAGGGCGGACTGAAGGATCATCCGCAGTTTGATGGGGCTCTTGCCGTTGCGGATGGCGGTCGTCACCAGTGCGTTGACCACGAGTTCGCTGACCACGAGTTCGGTGGTGAAGGCCAGTTCCTCCAGCCCTCAGGCGGTCAGTTGATCGGATGCCTGGACGCGGGCCGTGGAGACGACTGCCGGGTCGCTGGGGAGACCCCAGGTCGCGACATGGTCGGCGTCAAAGGCTCCGGTGGGGCAGTCCGCCGGGCGCGCCCGCCCACCGTAAGCCAGGGAAGGCGACAGTCGATCACGGGGTGTGACCGGCGCGGCGGAGAACAGGGCGCAGGGCCTCGATGACACCGGGGTCGTCCACTGTGGAGGGGATGGGTTCGTCGTGCCCGTCGGCGATGCCGCGCATCGTCTTGCGGAGGATCTTTCCCGAGCGGGTCTTGGGCAGGGCGGCTACTACCGCGACGTCCTTGAGGGAGGCGACGGCGCCGATGCGCTCGCGCACGAGCTGGACGAGTTCGGCCTCGACCTCGCCCGGTTCGCGGTCGACGTCGGCTTTCAGGACGACGAAGCCGCGCGGTACCTGCCCCTTCAGGGCGTCGGCGACGCCGATGACGGCGCATTCGGCGACGTCGGGATGGGCGGCCAAGGCCTCTTCCATGCTGCCGGTGGACAGGCGGTGTCCGGCGACGTTGATGACGTCATCGGTGCGGCCCATGACGAAGACGTAGCCGTCTTCGTCGATGTGACCGCTGTCGCCGGTCAGGTAGTAGCCGGTGTAGGCGGAGAGGTAGGAGGCGACGTACCGGTCGTCGTCCTGCCAGAGCGTGGGCAGTGCGCCGGGCGGCAGCGGGAGCCGCACGACGATCGCGCCGTCGACGCCTGCGGGCACCGGCTCCCCCGAAGCGTCGAGGACCCGGACGTCCCATCCCGGCAGCGGGCGAGTGGGAGACCCGGGCTTGAGGGGAGCCGCCTCGATGCCCACCGGGTTGGCGACGATGGGCCAGCCGGTCTCGGTCTGCCACCAGTGGTCGATCACCGGGATGCCCAGCAGATCGCTCGCCCAGTGGTAGGTCTCGGGATCGAGGCGCTCGCCGGCGAGGAAGAGGTGGCGCAGGCCGGTCAGGTCGTAGCCCGCGGTGAGCGTTCCCTTCGGATCCTGCTTGCGGATGGCCCGGAACGCGGTGGGTGCCGTGAACATGGTCCTGACCCCGTACTCGGCGGCAACGCGCCAGAACTGGCCCGCGTCCGGGGTGCCCACCGGCTTGCCCTCGTACAGCACCGTCGTCGCGCCGACCAGCAATGGCGCGTAGACGATGTACGAGTGCCCGACGACCCAGCCGACGTCGGAGCCGGTGAACATCGTCTCGCCCGGGCCCACGTCGTAGACGGCCCCCATCGACCAGTGGAGGGCGACCGCATAGCCGCCGCAGTCACGCACGACTCCCTTGGGCTTTCCGGTGGTTCCGGAGGTGTAGAGGATGTAGAGGGGGTCGGTTGCGGGGACGGGAACACAGTCGGCCGGCGGCGCGGTAGCCACCAGGTCGGCCCAGTCGAGATCGTGAGGCCCCAACTCAGCTTTCCCCTGGGGGCGTTGCAGGATCACGCTCTTCTCCGGCTTGTGGGCCGCGAGCTCGATCGCCTCGTCGAGCAGGGGCTTGTACGCGATGACACGCTGGCCCTCGATGCCGCAGGAGGCGGAGACGACCACCTTGGGGGCCGCGTCATCGATGCGCAGCGCGAGTTCGCGCGGGGCGAACCCGCCGAAGACGACCGAGTGCACCGCGCCGATACGTGCGCAGGCCAGCATCGCGACAACGGCCTCGGGGACCATCGGCATGTAGATCACCACACGGTCGCCGTGCCCCACACCGAGCCGCCCGAGTGCTCCCGCGAAGGCCGCCACCTCGTTCCTCAGCTGCGCGTAGGTGTAGGTGCGCCGGGTGTCGGTCACGGGCGAGTCATAGATGAGCGCAGCCTGTTCACCGCGGTCGGCCTCGACGTGCCGGTCGACCGCGTTGAAACAGACGTTGAGCCGACCGTCGGGAAACCAGCGGTAGAAGGGTGCGCCCGAGGAGTCCAGGGCACGATGCGGGGAGACATCCCAGTCGATGCCCTCCGCCGCCTTCAGCCAGAAACTCTCCGGGTCCTCGGTACTGGCGCGGAAGACATCCTCGTACGTTCCCATCGCGCACTCCTTTGTGGCATCAAGGGACGGTGG
Organism: Streptomyces sp. NBC_00016; assembly: GCF_045040885.1. Taxonomy (NCBI): domain Bacteria; kingdom Bacillati; phylum Actinomycetota; class Actinomycetes; order Kitasatosporales; family Streptomycetaceae; genus Streptomyces; species Streptomyces sp. NBC_00016. The sequence continues at coordinate 8,833,383 of NZ_CP108304.1, forward strand.
TGTTGCTCCGTGCGGAACCGTGTCGGACACAGGCACCGCATGCCGGCCGACGGGGTCGAGCAGGATGCCGACGACCGGTGGACCGGTCACCGGCCTCGCGGTGGTGCGGCGGTCGGGCCGAAAGGCCGCTCCGCCCGGTGTGGCTTCAGCTCACGCGCCGAGGTGCTTGCGGAGCCACTGACCCATCTGCTGGATCGCCTCGTCCACCTCGGGTACGCGCCCCGCGCCCAGGACGAACGAGTGCTGTCCCTCGGGCAGCGGGTGGACCTCGGAGGTGACCTTGAAGTCCTTGAGGCGACGGCCCAGTTGGGCGCCGTCGTCGGCGAGGGTCTCGTACTCGCCGTAGAGGACGATCGTGGGAGGCAGGCCGGTCAGATCGGCGTTCACGAGGCTGATCTTCGGATCGGCGAAGTCCACTCCGGGCTCCTGGAGCCAGGCTCCGCGGAAGAGCTCAAGAGTATTCCTGCTGAGCATCTTGTCGTTGTCTTCGTTCTCGTCCACCGACGCGTTCTGGATGGTGAGGTCGGTCCACGGCGAGACGCTGACGATCGCGCCCGGGGTCGCCTCCCCCTGCGCGAGCAGGCGCAGCGGGAGCATCACCGCGAGGGTGCCGCCGATCGAATGGCCCGTGCTGCCGATGTTTCGCGGCTCATAGCCCTGCGAGAGCAGCCACCGGTACGCCGTCTCGGCGTCGTCGAGCTGCGCCGGGTAAGGGTGTTCGGGCGCCAAGCGGAAGTCCACGACGAGAGAGCGGGCACCGGCCGCCTTCGCGATATGGCCCGCAGCCTTGCGGTCCGAGTGCATCGAGGCGGTGACCGACCCGCCGAAGTGGAAGTGGAGCAGAGCCCGGTCGGGATCGGCTCCCTCGGGGATGGCCCAGAGGGCGGGGACGCCGCCCGCGTCCACCTCGGCGTACGTGACGCCTTCCGGCTCGGTGGACGCCTTGTGGTTCGAGTCGACGATGTCGCGGACGATGGCCAGGTCGAGGCCCGGCGTCGAGGACTTCGCGCTCACGCTCTCGAGGAACTGGGCGAACTGCCGTGCCTCTGGGCTTGCTCCCATGGTGGTGCTCCTTCGCAGGTTGCTGCCACGCCCACGTCCCGCGTGCAGCCAGGTTGATGTGCTGGTCGTGACGCTACTGGCTGAGTATAGAAAAGTAAACCTAGGAGGGATCGGGGCACCTCTGGCTGCGGGGGCGCGGCGGCGCGTGCGGGCGACCGAGAGTGATCAGCGCTCCAGAAGCTCTACCGTTGCGGATCAGCGGTCTGAGGTCCGACTGTCCTTCCCGTCGGGATCCTGTATTGCATGTGGTCGAAATCGACCCTGGAACCTTCGGGCGAGCTGACGGTACCGAGCCACCCGAGAGCGAACACCGCAGGCAACGAAACCAACACCGGCGTCGACGCGCTCACTCATGCCGTCGAGGTGTACGTGAGCCGCAAGGCCACTCCGTTCTCCGACGGCCTTGCGCTGAACGCGGTCCGGACCCTCGGCCGCCACCTCCGCCGCGTCTACGCCGACGGGGGAGAATCCGAGGCTCGCGAGGCGATGATGCTCGCCGCGCCCCAGGCCGGCATCGCCTTATCCAACGCCGGCGTAGCGCTCAGGCATCGCATGAGCCGCCCGATCGGCGCGCACTTCCACGTCGCTCATGGTCTGTCGAACGCGATGCTCTTCCCCGCGGTGACGGCGTTCTCCGTACCGGCCGCCGAGAGCCGGTACGCCGACTGCGCCCGCGCGCTCGGAGTTGCCGACGACGGCGACGGCGATGCCCTGGCGGCCGGGAGGTTCGTGGAGGCGCGTGGTTCGATCAGCTGTAACGCACTTGACCGGGTGTGCGGGGTTAGGGACAGGGTTTGCGGCTGTCCGTTGTCCGCACTGCCGCACTGCCGGACAGGATGTTCTTGCCGAGTTGCGCGGCGCGGATCGCGGTGACGTGCCCGCGGTTCCGGTGCCGATGGTGACGACGCCGTAGTGCGTGCTCACGAAGTGCCCCCGTTCCGGGAAGATGGTCGGCTCGGAGAGCGAGCGGTCATGCGGCGCGGATGTGCGGCGCCAGGGTGGCGTGGATCTGGTCGCGGATGTCGGCGAGCACGGCTTCGTCGCTGCGGTGCAGGCACACGGTGGCGGTGGTGCTGATGTGGATGATCGCGGTGATCACCCGCGCCAGCGTTGCCGCGTCGGCGGCACCGATGTCCTCGTCGCGGGTGAGCAGGCCGGTGATGCCGTCCTCGAGGCGGCCGGCAAGGGTCAGACCCGCTTGCCGGTAGGGCTCGGCCGGGTCGCCGAAGACGAGTTCGCGCAGGTATGCGCGGCCGTTCTCGATGTGCTCCCTCACGCATTCCACCACGGGGCGGATGAGAGCGATGACCGGCTCCAGCGCGCCCTGTCCGACGGCGGCGTTCGCGGCGGCGAGGCCGGAATCGACGGCGGCGGCGAACTTCTCGTTCTGCACCATGATCAGCAACTCGGCCTTCGTGGACGCGTACAGGTAGAGCGTCCCGATTGCGACATCGGCCCGGCGGGCGACCTGCTGCGTCGTGACCCTGCGGACGCCGTGTTCGACGAACAGCTCGCGGGCGGCGGTCATGATGCGCTCGCGCTTGTCCTGTTTGGCCCTCTCGCGGCGCCCGATCGGCATGTGACCGCTTCCCATGGGGACCTCCCTTGACAATAATTCTGAGTAGACTCATAGTTGAGTGTACTCGGATTAGCCGAGTGGGGCGAGGCTGTGAGGTCCCCGGATGTCGCGCCGGGTTTGCCGATCCAGTCTCAGACCTGGATAAATGGGACAAATATTAGGAGTGGCGCCCCATGCGAGCGTTCGTCGTCACCAAGTACAAGGAGCCGCTGCAGGAGGCGGACGTCCCCGAACCCACCGTGGGGGAGCACGACGTGCTCGTCCGGGTGGAGGCCGCCGGACTGAACCCGCTGGATGAGAAGATCCGCGCCGGTGAGTTCAAGCAGATCCTGCCCTACAAGCTGCCGCTGATCCTGGGCAACGACGTCGCGGGCACCGTCATCAGCGTCGGGACGGCGGTTCGCGGCTTCAAGCCCGGAGACGAGGTCTACGCCCGGCCCCACCAGGACCGCATCGGCACGTTCGCCGAGCGCATCGCCGTCGCGGAGGGCGACCTGGCGCTCAAGCCCGCTTCCATCAGCATGGAAGAGGCCGGCTCACTGCCGCTGGCGGCGCTCACGGCGTGGCAGGCGCTGGTGGAGCGCGGGAAGGTGCGGCCCGGGCAGAAGGTCCTCATCCACGCAGGCGCCGGCGGGGTCGGTTCGATCGCGATCCAGCTCGCCGCGCACCTCGGCGCGAGCGTCGCCACGACCGCCGGCGCTTCCAACGCGGACTTCGTGCGCGCGCTCGGCGCGGACACGGTGATCGACTACCGCACCCAGGACTTCGAGCAGCTCCTGACCGGCTACGACCTGGTGCTGGACAGCCTCGGTGGGGAGACTCTCGAGAAGTCCCTGCGGGTGCTCAAGCCCGGCGGCAAAGCCATCGGGATCGCCGGTCCCCCGGACCCCGCGTTCGCCCGCGAGGCCGGCCTGAACCCGCTGATGCGTCTGGCGGTCGCAGGCCTGAGCGGCAAGATCCGCAGGCAGGCCAAGAAGCTCGGCGTGACGTACGAGTTCCTGTTCATGCGCGCCAGCGGCGACCAGCTCCGCCAGATCACCACTCTCATCGACCAGGGCGCGGTGCGCCCGGTCGTGGGAAAGGTGGTCCCCTTCGACCAGACCCCGCACGCGCTGAAGTCCCTGTCCCAGGGCGGCATCCGCGGCAAGGCCGTCATCGGCAACAGCTGACCCGCCGCAACCGCGACGGGCGACACGAAACACACAGCGACACAGAACACGCAAGGAGAATCCGTCATGAGCAGCACCGACACCCCGAACGAAGCCGTCATCACCTCCTACGCGAAGGCCCCGGCCCGCACCGTCAGCGCCGGTGGTGTCACCTACGCCTACCGCGAGCTGGGCCCGAAGGGCGGCATCCCCGTCGTCTTCTTCGTCCACCTCGCCGCGACCCTGGACAACTGGGACCCCCGCATCATCGATCCCATCGCGAAGGGCCGTCACGTCATCGCCTTCGACAATCGCGGTGTCGGGGCGTCCACCGGCCAGGTGCCGGACAGTGTCGAGGCGATGGCCGACGACGCCTACACCTTCATCAAGGCGCTGGGGTACGACAAGATCGACGTCTTCTCCTTCTCCCTCGGCGGCATGGTCGCTCAGGCCCTGGTGGTGAAGCACCCCGAGCTCGTCCGCAAGCTGGTCCTCACCGGCACCGGGCCCAAGGGCGGCAAGGACATGGACAAGGTCGCCAGAATCACCTACTGGGACATCCTGCGCGCCACGTTGACCCGTTCGGACCCCAAGGAGTTCCTGTTCTTCAACCGCAACGCCACCGGAAAGGCCGCCGGGCGCGCGTTCGTCAACCGGCTCAAGGAGCGCACCGTCGACCGCGACGCGGACATCAAGACCAAGGCGTTCCAGACGCAGCTGAAGGCGATCAAGAAGTGGGGGCGCTCCGCCCCCGACGACCTGTCGTCGATCACGCAACCCACCCTGATCGCCAACGGCGACAACGACCGCATGGTGCCGTCGGTCCTGTCGGAGGACCTGCACCGGCGCATCAAGGGCAGCCAGGTGATCATCTACCCCGACTCCGGGCACGGCGGCATCTTCCAGTACCACCAGGAGTTCGCCCCCGTGGCGGTCGAGTTCCTGGCCCGTTGACAACCGCCTGACCAGGAAAAAGGGGCAACGTCATGAGCACGTCACGGGCCGTCGCGCCTCTGGAAGTGAAGAAGCCTCTCACCTCCTCGATCCTGCTGTGGGTGCGCACCGACCAGCCTCGCCAGACCGGCATGGACCACTGGAAGGGCCCGCACTCAGGGATCATCTCCGCCACCCCGGGCCTGGAGGAGTACCGGCAGATCCACCTCGCCGAGCACAACCCGGGCCTGTGGCCGGCCATCGACGGGGTCCAGACCGCGATCCCCGCAGACCGGAAGATCGACGGCGTCGCGGAAGTCACCTTCCGATCGGCGCTTGCACCCCTGAAAGGGCGTAAGCAGACGAAGCTGGCCTACGCCGACGAGATCAACGTGTTCCGCCGTACCCTGCTCTACGCCGGCCCGCCGAACTCCTCTCGGTGGTACGACGTCGCAGGCCCCGGACAGACGGTCGGTGCCCGCGCGCTGATCTACCTTCGCCGCAGAGACGGGGTCGGCGCCGGCGCCTTCCGGAAGTTCGTCAACGAGCAGCTCGCACCCGCGCTCGCCGGCACCGGAGTGCTGGAGGAGCTGCGCACGCAGACGTTCCTGCCCTGGATCGAAAAGCTCTGGGACACCCCGGACATCGCCCACGACAATCCCCACGACCAGCACTTCCACGCCTCGGTCAGCCTCGGGTTCACCGACACCGCGGTACGGGACGCCTTCTTCACCGGCCACGTGATCGAGGACCTGTCCAACCGGCTGGCACCGCAAGTCTCCGCGATCCACGCCTACGACGTCACCGCCACCCTCACCTACGTCAAGAACGGCGAGATCCTCCCGCGTTACCAGGAGTGAGCGGCGCGTAGACCGGAAGCGGGACCGCCGGATCTGCTCGGCAAATCCATCCGCCCCGGCTCCCTGGCCCTCCTCGCGCCCCCGTCGCCGTCTGTTACCCCTCACGCATCTGGAGCCAACCATGAGCGAGCAGCAGAGCACCATCCACTACGAGCGCACCTCACCGCAGATCGCGAAGATCACCTTCGCCAACCCGCCCGTCAACCTCATCGCCGGCGAGACAGTCCTGCGCCTCATCGAGATCGTCACCGAACTGGCCACCGACCCGGACATCCAGGTCGTGCTGTTCGACAGCGCCACCCCCGACTTCTTCTACAACCACTTCGACCTGGCCGCCGCCGCCGACTTCCCCGCCCCCGAGAACCCGGACGCGGTGCCGGCATGGACGAATCTGGTCCTGGAACTCTCCAAAGCGCCGTACATCACGATCGCGGCCATCCGTGGACGCACCCGCGGCGGCGGGAACGAGTTCGCCCTCGCCCTCGATCTGCGCTACGCCAGTCGTGAGAAGGCGATCTTCGGACAGCCCGAGGTCGGCAGCGGACTGCTGCCCGGCGGTGGTGGCAGCGAACGCCTGCCCCGGGCCATCGGACGCGACCGCGCCCTGGAAGCCATCCTCACCAGCGACGACTACGACGCCGAGACCGCCGAACGCTGGGGCTGGGTCACCCGCGCCCTCCCCGACAGCGAACTCGACGCCTTCGTCGGCACCGTCGCCGCCCGACTCGCCTCCTTCGACCGCACCTCACTCGCCTCGGCCAAAGCCCAGATCAACCGGGCATCCCTGCCCCCGGACGCGGACCTGGTCGCCGCGTACGGCGAGTTCGCCCACTCCCTCACCCTCCCCGGTTTCCTCACCCGGGCCGCAGGCACGCAGGCCGTCGCCGAACAGGCCGGCATCGACTTCGAGTACCGGCTCGGGCACCACATCGGCGTCGCCAACCAGCAACGCTGACACCCGGCAGCAAGCGAGCACGTACGCAGCAGATGCCGCGGCCGTGCTCGTTCTGTCGCGAGTCCCACCTGGGTCGCCGGCGAATTCGAGCCCGTCGGCGCCCGCGTCGGGGGACAGCCCGACTGATCAGGGCTCACCACCCAGTGGCGCGGCCTGTACGCCGACAGGGCTGCGGATGGTGTCGGGGAGTGCGCCGGCGGTCGCTGGGCGAACCGCACCGGACGATGCTCGACGAAGCGCTCGCCGGGCATGGTCTGTCCGAGTTTCACCGACGCCGACAGCGATAGCGACCAGGGTGAACTCGCGGCACCTGGCACTGCCTGCGCCCGTGGTCCGACAGCCGCGATGCTCTGTCCTCACGATGGTGCCGCGCTGCTGAGGGAGATCACATCGGGACCGAAGTAGAGCTCAGGCGTTCGTGCTGCGCAGGTCCGGGTAGAGCGCCTCGACCGGGCCGCTCAGAGCCGCCTTGACCCCCTGGGTCAACTCGTCGGCCAAGACCTCGTACTCGTCGGCCTCGACCGCGTCGTAGACCGCCGTCACCAGTTGCGTCGGCAGCATCTTGGGTCCGTCGCTGTGTGCGGCCATAGGGGTGTCGACGTAGCCCATGTGCACGCCCGTCACGTGGACGCCCAGGGGTGCGAGCTCGATGCGCAGCGAGTTGGTGGCCGACCACAGTGCGGCCTTGGACGCGCTGTAGGCGCCGCCGAAGGCATACCAGCTGGCAACGGAGTGCACGTCGACGAGGATTGACCCCTTCTTGGCGGCGAGGACCGGTGCGAAGGCGCGGGCGAGGAGGACCGGCCCGAAGAAGTTCGTCTCCATGTTCGCCCGGATGTCCGCCTCGGTGACGTCCAGCAGGCTCGCGCTCGGCGGGATGGCGCCCGCGTTGTTGACGAGCACGGTGACGTCCGCCGCGGCGGCGACGGCCGCGTCGATCGACGCGGGGTCGGTGACGTCCAGGGGCAGGGGGACGATGCGTTCGTCGTCCCAGGCGCGGGGGGAACGGGCGGTGGCGTAGACCTTGGCGGCGCCGCGTGCCAGGGCGTCGTGGACGAAGTGGGTGCCGATACCGCCATTGGCGCCGGTGACGAGGACGACAGATCCGTCGAGAGAGGGCATTGGTGTTCCTTCTTTGCTAGGGGATGTGAAGTGCGTGGCTGCGCACGGATGGAGCGATGACTCCTCGCCCCGCGATGGGAGAATGAGCGGAGCCACATTCGATCTCACACGGTATTGAGTACAATCACAACTGATTACAGTCAGAATCTATTCCTGGAGGACACCGCCATGCCTGTCGGACGGCGCGAGCGGAACAAGCAGGAGAAGTTCGACCGCATTGTCGCCGCCGCCACTGAGCTGTTCGCCGAACACGGCATCGATGAGGTCACGACCCAGCAGATCGCCGACAAGGCCGACATCGGCACCGGGACCCTGTTCCTCTACGCCAAGACCAAGGGCGAACTCCTCCTGCTCGTGCAGAACGCCAAGTACGTCGAAGCACTTGAGCAGGGCCGGGCGGACGCCGAGACCGTCCCCGGCGTGCTGGACGCGGTGCTGGCGATCGTCCGGCCGATCGTCGAGTGCAACCGCATCCAGATCGACAACGGACGCACCTACCTGCGAGAGATGGTCTTCGGCGACCCCGAGGAGCCCCGGCACAGCGCGGCACTCGCCATCGTCGCGCAGACCGAGGAGGCCATCGCCGCCGTGCTGCGCCGAGACGAACGGGTCACAGAGGGCGACGCCGCGACGCTGGCACACATCGTGTCCGCCGTGATGTTCCTCAGCATGGCGGCGAGCGTGAACATCGCCTTGAGCGTCGAGGAGATCGTGCAGGACATCCGCAGGCAGGTCGACGTCCTGCTGCCTCGCTGAAGCGCGGCCCAGCCTCAGGCCCAGGTGACCATCCGGGCAGTCCTCGGCTGCGGCATGGCCCGAATCCCCACATGGCAGGTCATCCGGCCGTTGCTGCCCATGCCGGCATGACTGGACGGGTGGGGCGGCCGGCCGGAGGGCTACCGCCGCCGCGTGCTGCTGGGATTCCGGAGATTGCCCACCTATGTGGCGTCGGGTCCCACTCCCACAGCCCCTGTTCCCAGGAGTCCGGGTCGGAGCCCGTGTGGTGCGGTCAGGGCTTTGTGGGTCGATTCCAGGACCTTCTCCGACAGCTCTGTGCCCGCCGTGGCGCGGGCCAGCAGTCACTGCATCGGCTGATGTGCCCGCGCCACCAACTAGCCACTCCCGACCTGCGACTCACCTCCACCGTCCACGCCCAAGGCGTGTCCGTACTCGCCGCCGCGCACCACACCCACCAGCGCCTGCTACAACACCCCCGAGCCGCCACCGCCTGGACCACACCACGCGCCATCACCCGCCCGACTGGCTCCGAGCCCTGTGGAACGCGCTGCCACGGCCCTGGGAGTAGCCAGCGCGGCCGGGCAGGACCACCCTGCCCGGCCGCTGCCGCCGCCCGGACGTCATGCGGCGTGGAACTCGTGGGCGTGGCCGCCGCGCCACTCCACCACTGAGTGGTGTGCATCGTGAAGTCGCAGGTCGCGGCTCTGGTGTGAGTGACGAGTGGGGTAATCGCGCCGGTCGGCGGCCGATGACCATGGCGTAGATCATCGGGCCGGTCCGGTTCCGGCGGGATGCCGGGTTCGGCTGCGCCTGCCTCCGACCCCCGCCTGCGATCCGTCAGCAGGTCGGCACGCCATGAGAACGCGGGAGGGCGCGGGGATGCAGGAGCGGCGGTGGATCACCACGCGCCGGAGCGAACTGAACGCCCTCGTCGAGCAGTTGACCCAGCAGCTTCAGGAGGTCGAGGTCGAGCGGGACGAACTGGCGATCGCCGAGCGGGTGTTGAACCGCCTGGCCGAGCAGGCCCACGCCGACGCCGAGGCGGCCGATTCTGGCGCTCCGGTACCGGTGAAGGTGGCCGGGCGAGCGGTCCTGCTCATCCCGCACCGCAGCGACGCGGCCGACGAGGGCGCGCTGCCCGGTGACTACCGCAAGCTCCTGGCGATCGTGCGGGAGGCCGACGGGCCAGTGCAGGTCAGGGCGGTCTGTGAGCGGCTGGGCCTGGATGCCTCGGTGCGCGGCAAGCTGGAGCCTTTGCGGGCGAAGATGACCAAGCTCGCCGACCGCGGCTGGCTGCACAAGCGGCCCGACGGCCGGTTCACCGCACGCTCGTAACTGCGCGGGCAGGCCGTACGGGCGGGCCCCCGGCGGCAGTCATGGTGCTGGCGGTGCTGCGCTGTGACCAGCGGCCCGGCGATCTGGCCGGCGGGAACGGGGTGCACCGCGCCACGTGAGCCGGTGGGTGCGCGAGGTCGTGGGTCTGCTGGCCGCCCGTGCCCCGCGCCTGGACCGCGCGTTGAAGAAGATCGCCCGAAAGGGCGGCGGGGTGGTCCTGCCGGTGTTCGTACTGGCGACTGGGAGCCGGCCTCGTGCTGCGCATGGTACTGAGCTGGGTTTGCGTCGGTCGGCTGCGGTCAGGATTCTGGACTCCTTGCCGCCGGCTGGTCGCTGTTGCCCTGTGCCAGTGACGCGAGAATCTCCTTGCGGCAGACATCGAGGATTTCGTCCGCCAGCGGAGAACCGTCCGGGCATGCCCGCGACAACATGATCGCGCCGACCGAGTGGGCGAGCATGTCGATCACCATGGTGCGGGTCGCGCGCTGGTCCGCGTCCCTCGGCGTATCACTCTGGGCCTGAAGGGCCGTCAGCAGATTCTCGATCCCGGCTGCGAACTCTGTTTTGATGTCCGCCGGCTGGCGTGCAGCGTCCCCGCTGAGGGCCGCGATGGTGCAGCCGTCACCGCGCCCGTTGCGATGTTCCCGGGAGACGTAGCGCTCGACGAACTCGGCGGCGTCCAGGCCTTCTGTCCGTGCCGCGGTCTGTGAGAGCCCGCTCGCGGACGCTTCGGCCATCAGGTCGGCCTTGGAGCGGAAGTTCTTGTAGAACCCTCCATGAGTGAACCCGGCGGCTGCCATCAGTTCCGCCACGCCGACACCGTCATAGCCGCGCTCCCGGAACAGCCTGGAGGCTGTCGCGACGATGTGGGCACGGTTCTGCTCTGCCTGTGCCTTGGTGACCCGCATGTCCAGCCGTCCCTTCGTCGGTCGACGCTCGACGGTCCAGCATACATAGATGTCGATCGACATCAAAGAGCTTGACTTTTTAGATGACGATCGTCATCGTATTGCGCACCCCCTCCAGAAAGGCTCAGGCCATGAGTGACACGCATGTGACCGCACCGACTCAGTACATCGAGGTCGACGGCGACCGGTTCGCCTACCGGCGCTGGGGCAAGCCCTCGGGCGTCCCGATCTTCCTGGTCCAGCACTTCCGCGGGGGGATGGACAACTGGGACCCGCTGCTCACCGACGGCCTGGCCGAAGGCCGTGAGGTCATCCTGTTCAACGGCCGCGGCATCGCCTCGTCATCGGGCACGCCGCGTAACCGGATGGAGGACATGGCCGACGACATCGCCGCGGTCATCCGGGCGCTGGGGCTGGAGCAGGTCGACCTGCTCGGCTTCTCGCTCGGCGGTTACCAGGTGCAGGAGGTCACACTGCGCCACCCCCAGCTGGTGCGCAAGCTCCTCCTGCTCGGCACCGGCCTCCGAGGCGGGGACCCGACAAGTGACCCCCAGGTGCCTCAGTACGCCCTGAACCCGGTCCCCACCCTGGAGGACTTCCTCTTCCTGTTCTTCGGCCGCTCGGAAGCCGCGAAGCAAGCGGGCAAGGCCTTCTGGGAGCGCCGCCACCAGCGGGCCGACCAGGACCCGCCGAGCTCGCCCGCGGTCGCACAGGCGCAGTTCGAAGCGACCATCGCCTACGCGGAACCGCTGCCGGGCGAGAACCCCTACGCCCACCTGAACGCGATCACCCAGCCGACGCTGGTCCTCAACGGCGAGAACGACGTGATGATCGCCTCGATCAACTCCTGGCACCTCGCCCAGAACATCCCCAACGCTCAGCTGCTGATCTACCCCGATGCCGGGCATGGAGCGCAGTTCCAGTATCCCGAGCGGTTCCTGAAGCACGCCATTCAGTTCCTCGACGAGTAACGCCGGCAGGGCTTCGGTGCAGTCGCTGACGCATGGTCCGTGATGACGGGCCGCAGGCTCACCGGATCCCCGGAATGTGACACGCACACCTTCCCAGGCCATGCAGTCCTCTACGCCCCCGTGGTTCGAAACGGAAGACAGTCCGGCCAACGCAGCGTCGCCGATTTCGCCGGCTTGACCAGCTGCGCGAGAATCCGGCAGGCCAGACCCCGGCCTGCCGGAGGTAGGCGCATCCTGCGTGATCGAGGCGGGGTGCGCCATCGCCCGGCTGCCGTGCCCGCTCCCACGGTGTCCACCACCGCGACCTTCCGGCCGGGACGGCTGATTCGTGCCGCACGGGCGTGGAAGACGTGGGCGCCGGCCGCGCCGTCGGTGACCACGACGAGGAGCGCCTGAGTTCCAGCCACTGGGCGGCGATCCGCTCGATCGTGGTGTCCGGGTAGAGCCACTCGACGTCCTCGCTGCCGGCCTGGACGACGTGGGCGACGCCGCTCCTTCCAGCGTGCCCCGGGCCGGTCTGCTGGGCGAGTCGGCCCGGGGGCGGCAGGGAGAGCCGCCGGACCAGTCCCAGAGGCTCCGCTCGTCGAGACGAGGGTCGTACCGGGCCCGACCGCCGGCGCCGAACAGCCCGAGCTCGGTCATCAGCGCAACGCCGGTCCGGATCTCGTCCGCTGTCCAGCCGGTGACTCCTTGACCATCGGTGGTCGGCTACGCGCCATGCCGCAGCGTCCTCTCGCACGCCAGGCGCCTGCGGGGGGCGTCGGATTCAGGAGGGCCCGGGCGGCGCGGGCCTGCTGCGGTTGGCAGTGGAAGAACGGTGCCGCCGCTGTGCAGTGCGCCGATTTCGAGAGCCGGCCGGCGGATGGCCTCCTCGTCGAGAGCGAGAGTGCGGCGCAGGTCGGTGTTCTCCTTCCGTAGCCGGCTCAGGTTGGCTTCCGTACGTACGTCGGATCCGGAGGGTTCCGTCGGCGTCGCAGGCCGGGCCGGCGCCGGGATGGGGGGCCGGAAGCGCACGTCGACCAGGGCGGCGTTGCCGCGGCTGGCACTTGCCGCACCATCGTGCCGCCAGCCCCGTCCCGCCACGGCGGCCACACCGAAACCCGCGCGCTGACGGATGGGATCGGCTCTGACGACGTCCTGCCCACAGGTAGAACTCGTTGACCGTGGACACCTCCCGGTCCCAACTCGCCTCTTCCGAACGAGGGCCACGCTCATCACGACGCCGCCACCACTCGAACGCCGCTCGGTCGTCCATGGACGCATCACGCCGGTCCCGCCTGCGTCGCGTGAACCACGGGAAGGCCACGTATGTGCGCAGGTCCCGGGCATGAGCGTGTCGGCGAACGTCTTGATCATCGCGCGCAGCAGATCGGGACTCGGCGCGGCGAGGTTGTCCTCGGCGAGGGCGTGCGGGGGCACACTGGCAGGTGGGGTCATCGTTCTGATGTCCTTCGGGCTTCGACACCTCGAAGATCAGCCGCCGTTCATCTATGCGGGCACCAACCCGATGCCGGAGCAAACCCCGGATCAGGTCGAACCCGTACACCACTTCCCTGGATGCAACCCAAGGCACGCGGGGCACGGGGCTCCGCAGACTGTCGCGGCCGCCGGCAGCCCTCGGATTCGGGGTCGGAGCAGAGGGCGCCGTTCCCCGGACAACTCCCGTGCCCGTCATAAGCGTCGAGACACGCGAGCCGTCGTTGTTGTTCCGCCCGGCGCGGCGAGCATCTCTCGCCCCTGCCGTCGCGTCGTCGGCCCCGCGTGATCATGCCAGGAGGATGCCGTGTGGCCGGCCTGATCTCAGTTGCTGTCGGGCGTCATCGAGACCACGACCTTGCCGGCCTTGGTGCGACCTTGCTCGACGTACGCCATCGCCTCGAGCGTCTGATCGAACGGGAAGGTGCTGTCGATGACCGGGCGGAGCTGCCCGCTGTCGTAGAGGGCGCCGAGCTCGCGCAACTGGGAGCCATTGGCCTGCATGAAGAAGAACTGGTAGCGAACGCCCAGGGCCTTCGCCTGCTTGCGGATCTTGCGACTGAGCACGTTCATGACCAGCCCCAGGAAGGAGGGAGCGCCGAGCTGCCTGGCGAACCCGGCGTCCGGCGGGCCCACGACGCTGACAGCCAGGCCGCCGGGCTTCAGCACGGTCAGCGACTTCTCCAGGTTCGCCCCGCCCACGGCGTCCAGCACCAGGTCGTAGCCGGACAGCACCTTGGAGAAGTCCTCCTTGGTGTAGTCGACGACGACGTCGGCACCGAGGCTTCGGACCAGCTTCTCGGAATCAGTGCTCGCGGTCGTCGCCACGGTGGCACCGAGGTGTTTGGCGAGCTGGATGACCGTCGATCCGAGACCGCCGGCACCGGCGTGGACGAGTACCTTCTGACCCGGCTTCACATGGGCCTGCTCTACGAGGATCTGCCAGGCGGCCAGGGCCACCAGCGGCACCGCGGCCGCCTCCTGCGGGGTGAGCGAGGCCGGCTTGGGCGCGACGTCGTCCATGTCGATCGCGATGTACTCCGCGAAGCCTCCGATCCGCAGGTCGCGCGGACGGGCGTAGACCTCGTCGCCGACTTCGAGGCCGCGCACGGCGGAACCGACCCGCGTCACGACGCCGGCCACGTCATGACCGAGCACGAACGGAGGCTTGTACTTCAACAGCTGTTTGAACTCCCCGTTACGGACCATCTTGTCCAGCGGGTTGATGCTCGCGGCGCTCACCCTGACCAGAACATCGCGGTCACCGACGCTGGGCTCGGGTACCTCGGCGGCGCGCACGCCGTCCTTGCCGTACTTCTCGACGACGAATGCCTTCATGCCGGCCGCCTTTCCACGTGATCTTCTCGGTAGCCTGCGTGCGGTCATGACGCTACTTGCTGAGTATAGAAAAGTAAACTCATGTCGGGTTAGAATCACCCCCATGGATGCGAGGACCGAAGCTCTTCAGGACGCCGGCATGGACACCCGACTCGACCGGGACATGTCGAACTGCTCGATCGCCCGGACCCTTGAGGTCGTGGGTGAGAAGTGGACGATCCTGATCCTGCGCGAGGTCTGGTACGGCTCGTCCCGCTTCAGTGACTTCGAACGGGTCCTCGGCTGTCCCCGCAACCTTCTCGCTGCCCGGCTCCGGATGCTTGTCGAGGAAGGGATCCTGGCCACCGAGACCTACAAGGAGCCGGGTTCGCGGAGTCGGCCGAAGTACGTGATCACACCCAAGGGCGTGGACCTGGTCCCGGCCGTGATGGGGCTCCTGCAGTGGGGCGACCGCTACCGCGCCGACCCGGAGGGCCCGGCCGTACTGACGCGACACCGCGGATGCGGTGCGCACGTCGATGCCCAGATCCGCTGCGAACGCGGCCACGCCGTGCAAGCGGAGGACATCGAGAGTGTCCCCGGCCCCGCATTTCGTCTGAGGCCCGCGGAGTGAGCTGAGCGCGGTGGCGGCAGGAGTCCGGGTGGGCTCAGTCCGCCGGGGTGCGCTCACTCCGTGTGGCTCGGGCCTGGTGGAGGCGGACTTTGGTGCGGTTGCCGCAGCGGGACATCGAGCACCAGCGGCGGTTGTGGGCGGGGGAGCGGTCCAGGAAGCGTAGGGCGCACGTGTCCGCGCCGCACACGCGTACGCGCCGGATCTCGCTCGACAGGAGCAGGTCTACGGCGTCCTGCGCGATCAGTGCCAGCGCGGTCGCGGGATCAGGTGCCATGGTCGTGGTGCCGGCGGGCTCCAAGTGGCCGCCTTTGATGGCGATTTGCGGCGCCGGCCGGGGCGCCTGTGCTGCCGATCCGTTGAGCAGCACGACGTCGCTGGAGGAGGGCAGCCGGCCGTCGGATACCGCGAGTACGGCCCGGTCGACCGCCTCGCGCAGGCGTCGGCCCGATGCCAGCACGGCGGCATCCACGGGATCCGGGATGCCCGGTGTGAGCAGTCCGGCCCGCTGAAGCCAGAGGGTGAGATCGCCCGGGTTCCGGAGTGTCTCCCCCGGCGTGGGTCGCCACCGGTGGCGGAGGGTGTTGGTGAAGTCCAGACAGACCCGCCCGCCGTCCCAGATCCACGTGTCGTCCGTTGCCACGCCTTCATTCTGCACGTTAGGTTTAACCCCCTGAGAGGGTTAGTTCGTGCCGGGGAGGCGCAGCCATGGGACAGCCCACTGTGACCACAGGCGTGACGCAGGTGGACGGGGTCCGCCTGCACTACCTCCGAGCGGGATCCGGTCCTCTGCTCGTCCTGCTCCACGGCTGGCCGCAGACCTCCGACTGCTGGCAGCCGGTGCTGGCGGATCTTGCCGCAGACCACACCGTGGTGGCACCCGACCTGCGTGGCTACGGCCTGAGCGACAAGCCCTCGACCGGATACGACAAGCGGCGGATGGCCGCCGACATGGCGAGCCTCGTCGAAGCACTCGGCTTCGAGACGACCGCCGTCGTGGGTCACGACCGGGGCGCCCGCGTGGGGCACCGCTGGGCGCTGGACCGCCCCGAGCAGGTGGAACGGCTGGCTGTGCTCGACATCGTGCCGACCCGGGAGATGTTCCGCCGGCTGGACGCCTCGCTCGCCTCCGGGTACTGGCACTGGCTGTTCCAGATGCAGCCCGACCTTCCCGAGCGGCTCGTGGGGCACGACATACGCGGGTATCTCGAGTACTTCTTCGAGCGGTGGACCTACAACCGGCACGGGCTGACACCCGAAGCGGTCGACGGATATGTCCGAGCCTTCTCCCGCCCGGGTGCCATGCGCGCGAGTTTCGACGACTACCGCGCCATGGAGCAGGACGTCGCCCTCGACGACATCGACGCCGCCGAGGGCCGCCGCCTCACCATGCCGGTACTGGCGCTCTGGGGTTCCGCAGGGCTGCCCTCCCGCCTGCCGACGCTGGAGATCTGGCGCGCCTACGCGGACGACGTCACCGGAGCAGAAATCCCGGAGTGCGGCCACTTCATCCCGGAAGAGCAACCGGAGGCGCTGCTGGGCCATTTGCGGTCGTTCCTGGCCGACGAGGCGAGTCGGTGACCCTGCCACCGTGACGAGAGCGGCGCCCCTGCGGGGCCACAGTCTCACTGGCCGGCCGGGGCAAGTCGTCCGAGCAGCCTCCCGAACCGAGGGGCGGCCCAGTTGCTTCCGGTTGGGCCGCCCCTCAGTCAGATCCTGGCCGAGACCCGGACACCCGCCGAAGCGTCCCCCGCGGCCGCGCTGTCGGATATGCGCTGCCTGGGCATCCAGGCTCGGCGCGCGGTGAATCTCAGGAAGCCGCGGCGTGGGCAGCGCGCAAGGAGGCTTTGTCGATCTTCCCGACCGCGTTCTTCGCTATGGCCTCTACCACGAAGAACGCGGTCGGACGCTTGAAGCCGGTGAGGCTGCGCGCACAGAGCTCCCGCAGGGCCGTCAGATCGACGGTCACGCCTGGTCGCGGCTGTAGGTAGGCCACGACCACCTCTCCCCACTTCTCGTCCGGTACGCCGATCACGGCGGCTTCGAGCACCGACGGGTCGCCTGTGAGGACGTCCTCGATTTCCTTGGGGTAGATGTTCTCCCCACCACGGATGATCATGTCCTTCGAGCGCCCGACCAGGGTCAGATAGCCCTCGGCGTCGAGGTGACCCACATCGCCCGTGTGCAACCAGCCGTCGACGACGACTCTGGCCGTTTCCTCAGGGCGGCCGAGATAGCCACGCATGACGTTGGGGCCCTTCACGAGGACCTCACCGTCCGTGCCCGGCCCCACCTCGGTACCCTCGGCGTCGACGATCCGAATCTCCTGGCCGGGGAAGGGAAGTCCCACGGTGCCGGCACGTCGCGGGCCCGCGACGGGGTTGACGGTGGACCCGCAGGTTCCTTCGGACAGGCCGTACCCCTCGACAAGAGGGAACCCGTACCGGGCTTCGAACCGGTTCAGCAGCTCGGCGGAGGCAGGTGCGGCGCCACAGACTCCGAACCTCAGCGACGATGTGTCGGGCCGCACGTCGTCCGGGAGCGCAGCGAGCATGCCGTAGATCGTCGGCACGGCGCTGAAGAAGGTGGGGCGCTCCTGCTCGACGAGGTCGAAGAAGCTGTGTGGGTCGAACCGGCGGCCCGCGATGACGACGCTCGCCCCCGCGAGAAGAGGCGTGAGAATGCTGACCACGATGCCGTTGACGTGGAAGAGCGGCAGGATCAGCAGGCACCGGTCGGCTGGCCCGATGTCCAGGGACAGGCGGCCCATCTCCGTCATGGCGTCGATGTTGGCGTGGTCCAGCATCACACCCTTGGGCATCCCGGTGGTGCCGCTGGTGTATATGAGAAGAGCCAGCGCGGACGAGTCCACATGCGGTGCGTGATCCGACCTCACCCCTTCCTTGTACAGTGCGCCGACGGCGAGTACGGCAGTACCGTCCGTGACGGGCGCCTCGCGGTCTTCGACCACCAGCAGACGCGCACCGGAGTCCTTGACCTGTCGGTCCACCTCGACGTCGGTCATGCTCGGGTTGACCGGCGTGATGGTGGCGCCGATCCGCCAGGCGGCGAACAACAGCAGCACGAACTCGATGCGGTTCGTCAGCTTGAGGGCCACCACATCGCCGGGACCGATGCCGAGGTCCTGGAGCTGACGCGCTGCCGCACGGACGCGGTCCAGCAACTGAGTGTTGGTGAGTGACTGGCGCCCGTCCGAGACCGCTGCCCCATCGGGGTCGAGAGCGGCGCGACGGTCGGGCAGTGAAGCGAAGTTCATGGCGGGCGTACCTGTCTCGGTGTTGTGCGATCCGGTCAAGGAGTCGATGCCGGCGCGGGGCGCAGCTGCCGGGTGAGGAACTCGATCTGGTCGCGGACCAGGGCCTCGAAGGTCTCGCCGGTGTAGAAGTCGAAGTGGCCGGCGTCGTACCTCTTGATCTCTCCCCGGGGTGCGGTGCGCGCGTACCGGAGGGTCTGGGCGGGAGGCGTGACGGAGTCGGTGTTGCTGACGCAGAAGAGGATCGGCATGGCGACCTTCTTCGCCGCACGCCCAGGCCGGTAGGTGGCGATGGTCGGAATGACCCGTGCCGCCACCTCGTTGCGGAACGTCGTCCCCGCCGGTTGCAGCGCCTGATATCCGGGCAGGGCGTCCGGAGCGTTCATGAGGGCCGGCGAACCGGGGGCGGAGGCGATGGGAACCATCGCGGGTGCCTTGCCGCGCACTCTGGCCGCCATGTCCCTAGCGAGCACGGGGGTCATCCTGAGCGAGGCGACCGGGCCGAGCGCGAGCGCGGAGGCGAGACCATCGGTGAACGGGCACTGGGACACGGCCGCGCGCAGTTCGGGATGCCGAGAGGCGACGGTGATGGCGTGGCCTCCGCCGAAGGAGCTGCCCCACACCGCGATGCGGGAGCGGTCGACGTCAGGGCGGGCCTTGACGTAGGCGATGGCGGCGTCCCAGTCGGCGAGCTGACGCTTGATCGACAGGAGCTGGCGCGGGTGGCCGCCGCTGTCGCCGAAGTGCCGGTAGGTGAAGGCCACGGCGGCGATGCCGGCCTGAGCGAAACGCTCGGCGAAGGCGTCCAGACGCATCTCGCGGGTGGCGCCGAGGCCGTGCCCGAGGATGACGACGGGCGGGGAGGTGACGCCGGTCGGGAGGTAGAGCCATCCGGCACAGGTGCTGTCGCCGGAGGGGAAGGTGATGTCGTGGCGGGTGAAGGAGTGCGCAGTGGTCATCGTTTGCTCACCGCCGCGTCGTCTTCGTCGAGCGGTGCCCGGGCACGCTGCCCGAGGCGAGCGCCTGGGCGTAGGTGTCCGGGGCGTAGAGCGGGAGCTCGCCGGTGGCGTCCGTCGTCTTCATGTAGTCGAGCATCAGTTCCTGACCGTCCTTCGACATGACTCTGGTGAAGAACTCGGCGCGTTCGACGTGGAGTCCGTCCTCCAGGGGCATCGAGCCGCCGAAGTACACCGACCTCTTGGCGGCCGCGACCGACCCCTTCGACCGCCGGCCGAAGTGCTCCGCGAGTTCGACCGCCTGCGCGACGACCTTGTCCTGGGGTACGACCTTGTCGACCGCACCGTTGGCGAGCGCCTCCGCGGGCGTGAACGGCTTGCCTTCGAGGATCGCGGCCAGGGACCGGTGGGTGCCGATCAGGCGGGTCAGCCGCTGGGTGCCGCCTCCGCCCGGGATGATGCCGAGGAGGATTTCGGGCTGGCCGATGAAGAAGTCCCCGTCGGCCATGACCCGCAGATCGCAGGCCCAGGCGAACTCGGCGCCGAGGCCGAGGGCCGAACCGTTGAGGGCGGCGACGAAGAGGACACCGCTGGCGTTCATCCGGAGGAAGGTCGTGTGCAGACGCTCCAGCTGGAGGGCCCCGCGCATCGGGGTCCTGCGCATCACGGGCCCGAGGAGACGGGACCGGTCCACGTGCTTGGCCATGCGTACGACGGCGGCGGCACCGCGTCGGCCGACCGTCGGGCTCGCGGCGCCCTCTTCCTGCAGCCACCGGACCGAGGCATGGCTGACGAACCGCTCGGGATGTGCCCCGGTGAAGACGACGGCACGGATGCTCGTATCGCGGTCGACCCGGTTCACCAGCTTGTCCAGCTGATGGGCGATATCGAGGCCGAACAACTGGTGCGGGCCGCCGTCGACCCGGACGACAAGGACGGCTCCGCGGTCCTCGATCTCCAGATGACCCTTGTCTTTGTATGGCATGGATTCTGCTCCCGTGCTGAGTTCATGGGGGAGTGCAAAGCGAGTGAGGGAGGGGCTGCCGGCGCCGGGAATCTGGGACAGTGCGTGAAAGCCCGTCCGGGGAGGCGCGCCCGTGTTCGAAACGGCACGTCACTCGAGATGTGTACTATTGCCGTGACGAGTTAGATAACCAAGTTATTTCAAGAGTGTCAATGGTGGAGGCGTGAGAGGCATGGGGCGGCAGAGGCTCGATGACGCACCGGAGCGGCTGGTGCGAGCCGCTGTGGGCCTGCTGGCCGAACAGGGGCCGTCGGCCATCAAGGCGCGTACGGTGGCGTCCGCGAGCGGGCTGTCGACGATGGTCGTCTACGGCCACTTCGGTGGGATCCCCGAACTGATGCGCGCCGTCGCCGACCACGGCTTCAGGGAGCTCGGCGCGGCGTTCGCCCAGGTGCCGGTGACGGATGATCCGATCGCGGATCTCTTCGCCATGGCTTTGACCTGCCGCCGAGTGGCCCACGAGAACCCTCACCTGTACGACCTGATGTTCGGCCTGTCCACTCGTGCGACGTACCGGCCGCTGTCGGACGCGGACCTTCGCTTGAGCGGACATTCGCCGGCCTTCCGGGATGCCCACGTCCATATCACCGCGGCATGTCAACGGCTCGTGGACTCGGGCAGGGCCGAGCGGCAGGAACCTGAAGTCATAGCCGCCCAGTTGTGGAGTCTGGTCCACGGGTACATCACCCTTGAGCTGGCCGAGCACTTCGGCGAGTTCGAGGACCCCCTGATGCAGGTGCTGCTGCCGATGGGCGTGAACTTCTCTGTCGGTCTGGGCGACGAGCGGGAACGGGCCGAAGCCTCGCACGAGGCGGGCGCGCGCCTGTACGACTCGATCGTTCAAGGTCGGTGAACGTCGGTAGGGCAGGTCGCTGTCCCGCGCGGGACTACTCCTGTGCGACTAGGGCGACCCGGTCTCCGCGGCAGAGGTACCGGTGCCCGGCGTGAGCTGGTCATGCCTCCCCAGCGCCGCGACCTCCCGTTCGAGGGACGGAACGGCACGGGCCGCGAAGCGCCTCGCCCATGGCCAGGCCAGTGGCGAATTCAGCGCTGCCTTGGCCCAGTTGGCCACGGCGACCGCGCGCGGGACGTACACGCGGCTGCGGCGGCGCACGAGCCCGTCGACGATCGCGGCAGCCGCCCGGTCGGCACTCGTGGTGACATTGCCCGGGTAGGGAAGCCGGTTGCGCAGGCCCTGGAACGAGGGGAGGTCCGCCTCGGCGCCCCGGACGAGATCCGTGTCGATCCAGGAGGGGTGCACCAGGCCGACCGTGACGCCGAGGTGCGCCACCTCCTGGCGATAGGTCAGGGCGAGCAGCTCGGCCGCGGCCTTGCTGGCGCCGTAGGAGGCCATCGCCGCCAGCGGCATGAAGGACAGCGCGGACGCCACGACCAGCACGTGTCCCCGGCTGCGCTCCAGATGGGGCGTCACGTACTTGAGGGTCCGGAAGACACCGTTCAGATTGATGTCCAGGACCCGCTCGAACGACGCCTCGTCCGTCTGTCGCACGGTCCCGTACGCCACGACGCCGGCATTGGCGACGACGAGATCGATGCCGCCCATGACCCCCGCGGCCTCGTCGATCGCTGACCGCAGGACGGTGCCGTCGCGCACATCGGCCTCACGCCAGGAGGCGGCGGGGCCCAGCTCGCGGGCGAGGTCACGGAGCCGATCGGGCTCCAGTCCGATCAAGGTCACCTGAGCGCCTCGGGCGATGGCCAGACGGGCCACCCTCTCGCCGATGCCGCGCGCCGCTCCGGTGACAACCAGCTTTCTGCCCAGCAAGTCACGTTTCATGGCGGCAACATAACTTCGTTATTTATTGAGCGCAAGATGTCGCGCGTATGAACTGTCGTCGCTCCACCTGCTGGGTCTCACGACTGGACGAACCTGTGCTGGCTGTCATGAGGCGGACCTCCTTTGCGCAGTGGCCCTGTTCGATCGCGCGCACCATGGACTTGCTCGGGGACTGGTGGACGCCGTTGGTGCTGCGTGAGGCGTTCTACGGGATCCGACGGTTCGACGCGTTCCAGGTGTCACTGGGGATCGCGCGCAACACATTGACGGATCGGTTGCGCCGGCTGGTGGACGAGGAGTTGCTGGAGAAACGGCCGTACCAGACGGAGCCGGTGCGGTACGACTACGTGCTCACGGAGAAGGGGCGCGACTTCTACGGTGTGTTGTTGGTGATGAACCGGTGGGGGGACCGCTGGCTGTCCGGTGAAGTGGGCCCGCCGGTGGTCATGCATCACGCCCAGTTCCCGTTCACCGCGAACGCCAAGGCTCATGGCCTGGGTGATTCGACCGGCTTCGTGAAGCTCATCAGTGACGCCAAGTACGGCGAGCTCATAGGCGCTCAGCTCATCGGCCCGGACGTCACCGAGCTGCTCCCCGAACTGACGCTGGCCCAGCAGTGGGACCTCACCGTCCATGAGGTCGCCCGCAACGTCCACGCCCACCCCACCCTCGGCGAGGCGGTCAAGGAAGCCGTCCACGGCCTCGCGGGCCACATGATCAACATGTAGCAGGGCGCTGCCCCCTCGAAATGAACAGGTCGACGCCGGCGGACGCGTTGTCATACACGTTGCGGTGACGCAGCTCCGCGCCCTTGGGGTGGCCGGTGGTGCTGGACGTGCAGAGGGTCACCGCTGTGTCGTCTTCGTCGCGTTCGACCGTCCGGAACGTCACGGGCTGCTCGGCTACGACCGAGGTGTAGGACTCCGGCGTCTCGTCCCCGGACCACGGCGCGCCGCCGCTCTCGATCAGGAAGAACTCGGCGCAGCCCGCTCTTCCGGAATCCCTCCCAGGCGGCCTTCCCGGTCGGCAGCTCCGGGGTTCCCTCGAAGGCGAAGCACGCCCTTCGCGTCGGAGTCGGTGAGGTGGTGGGCGACCTCGCGGCCCTGCAACAGCACGTTCAGCGGCACGACCGCGGCCCCGGCCTTGAGGATGCCGAAGTAGATGCTGGAGAATTGGGGCAGGACAGCGCGACCTTGTCCCCGGGCTGGATCCCGCGCGAGACGAGCAGGTTCGCGACCCGGTTGGCCGCGACGTCGAGGGCCCCGTACGTGATGCGGTCGTCGCCGAAGACGATCGCGGTGCGTTCCGGGTAGCGGGACGCGGAATCCGTCAGCAGTCGTGACGCGTTGCGGCTCAAGCTGTGCATCGTCGTTCTCCGGGGCGTTCGGGCGGGTGGTCAGGGTCCAGTGGTGGGGGTCTAGGCGAAGGCCGGAGGCGGCACGAAGCCGTCCACTTCCCGGCCCAGCAGGGCGGCGAACTCGATGGTGGTGAGATCGCCCCCGCTCGGGCCCATGGCCTGCAGACCGATGGGCAGTCCGCTCCTGCCCTTGCGCACCGGGATGGTCGTCGCCGGCCCCCCGGAGACGTTGGCGACGGCGCTCCACTTGACCTGGTCCCAGTAAGGGCGTCGCACACCTTCGACTTCGAATGGCCGCCCGAACCAGTCGATCAGCTTGTTGTGGTGGGCGGGGGCGGCCGTCGGGGTGACCGGCATGAGCACGATGTCGAAGTCCTGGAAGAACTCGAACCATCGCTGCCGGATCTCATTGCGCACCATGTCGGCCTGGAGCCAGTGATAGTGGGACTGGAAGGTTCCGAGCAGGGCGGGACCGGCGTCACCCCGCGGGTGCTGGAGGAACCGGGCCAGCACTGCGGCGCTGGAGGCAGGAGCGAGGCCGGTGCGGTCGCCCGCGCCGAAGAGCAGGGGCTGGAAGGCCTTCCCGTGATTCGTCGCGATGTCGACAGGGAGGCTGGCGGGCTGGACCGTGATCTTCGCGCCGGCCGCCCGCAGCACAGTGACTGCATCGTCCACGGCTGCCGCGACGTCGCTGTCGACCGGACACGCGGGATCCTCACCCCAGACGGCGACCCGGAAGTCGGCGAGCTTGGTCGCGCGCGGCGGTGCGAGTGTGTAGCTGAAACCGCCGTCGTAGTCGGCGGGCCCGACCGTTGCCCGCAGGATCGGGACGAGGTCACGGGCGTCGCGGACCTGCGCGCCGCCGCAGCCCATGTCGGCCTCGGTCCATCGTCCCGGGCCCGGGCCGTAGGGCACATGCCCGATGAGAGGTATCGACCGCCAGGTCGACTTGTGCCCGTACAGGCCGTTGAAGTGGGACGGGATCCTGGTCGATCCGCCGATTTCCGAGCCGAAGTCGAACGTCGTGAGGCCCGCGGCGGTGGCGACGGCGCCGCCCCCGGCGGATCCGCCCGAGGTACGGGTCGTGTCCCACGGGTTCGATGAAGGACCGAACACCGGGTTGTCGGCCTGGACGTCCTGGTTGCCCGGAGGCATGTTGCTCTTCCCCATGATCACGGCACCGGCCGAACGCAGCCGCTTGACCGCCTCGGCGTCCTGGTCGGGCACGTAGTCCTTGAGGTCTGTTCGCCCGCAGACGGTGCGCATCCCGGCTGTCTCGAAGCTGTCCTTGACCGTGATCGGCACACCGTGCAGAGGACCGAGGTCTCGCCCGGCCGCCCGCGCGGCGTCCGCTTCCCCGGCCTCGCGACGGGCCCGCTCGGGGTCAAGGGTCACCACCGCGTTCAACGCGGTGTTATGGGTGGCGATCCGCTCAAGATAGAGCTCGACGAGTTCCCGGCTCGAGATCTCACCCGCGGCCAGCGCGCGTGACTGCTCCACTGCGGGCTGGAAGGGGACGTCACTCACGGCATGCCTCATCTCTGACTTTGACGGCGCCATCAAATGTGAGTCATAATATTACATTCGACAGACCATAGGCTCGGGATGACGTGCAAGGCAAGGGCCCTGCGGAACGAACGGAGAATCCTGTGGCGTCAGAGGATCCTGTGGCATCAAGGGACGACCTCGTCGCCAACGTCGTCGCGGAGGAGCTACGCACGCAGGCGGCGCGGTAGGGCACTCTGCTGCCCGGCTGCCCGGGACTCGAGGATCTCGTTCGCGGCTGTCTGTCGCCCGAGCGCCGGGACCAGTGCGGCGTCGGATGTCCCTCCGCCGCCTGCCCGACCAGTGCCGTGACCACGAATGTTCACGGTGTCGGCGGACCTGCCGTCGACGTGCCGGTGTGGCGGTGGAGTTCAGCCGACCTCATTGCGGACGGCGGTGTCGAGGTCGGTAGCGGTCAGGCCGAAGGTCTCGGCGGTCTCCGTCGCGTCCATGTGGAACGGCGCGTACCACTGGTAGTCCATCTCGGCCATCTCGCGGGCGATCGGCACGATCAGCCCGGCCGTACGCGTCACGGAGCGCGGTATCTGGATCAGTTTGACCGGTGGCCGGCCTGCCGCGACGGCGTAGCGCCGCGCCAGCTCGCGAATGGTGACGGCCGGCGGGGACGGTACGTGCCAGGGTCGGCCCCACGCGCGTTCTTCCGAGGCCAGCGTGATGAGGGCCTGTGCCATGTCGCCGTTGAAGGTGAAGGTGTGCGGCATGTCCAGGTGGCCGGTGATCCAGGCCGCTTTTCCCTTCTGCAGGGCCGACTTGATGAGCAGGGAGTAGATGCCGTTGGCGTCCTTGCCGATGTAGTCGGAGCCGCGGACCTCGACGGTGCGGATCCCCCCGGCGAGGGCCTGTTCCCACATGCGTCTGCGCAGGCGGCCCTTGTGGCCGGTGGCGGCCATGGGGGTGTGTTCGTTCATCCGGCCGCCGGGCTGCGGACCGTAGGCGTAAAGGCTGCCGGTCAGCGCGAGGACGGCGTCGTTCGCCTTGGCGGCGGTGATGGCCGCCGTCTGCAGGGGCGGCAACAGGCGCTCCCACGCCGTGTATGAGGGTGGATTGGCGCAGTGGTAGATCACTTCCGCGCCGCGGGACAGTTCGGTCAGGCGGGAGGGGTCGGACGCGTCCGCGGCGACTCGGTCGACCAGCGGGTGCTCGGGGCCGGAGCCGCTGCGGGTGACGATGCGGACGCTCTCGCCGCGCTCGGCGAGCAGACGGGCGACGTTGGTACCGATGGAACCGGCACCGATGATGACGTGCTTGGCCATGACGGTTTCTCCTTCTCCGGGGTATCGGTCAGTCGTCCACGCCGGAGCCGGTGTAGGTGGGCACGTCTGCGAGCATGCCGGCGATCTGCGGGTTGAGCTCGTTGCGGCGCCGGTGCAGTCCCTGGATCTTGGCGTTCAGGTCGGGGTCGTCGTCGTCACTGACGTCGAAGATCTCCAGCCGTTCGACCAGGTGCAGCCCGAGGTGGTCGGTCTGGTAGGTGGTCGGGTGCGTCAGGTAGGCGAAGAGCCCGTCGAGATGTTCGACGACGAACACCGCGCCGTACGTGTAGTCGCCGCCGTGGTCGCGGCCGACGACGAAGGACTTGATGGCGGGGTTCGACCGGCCCTGATTGCGCCAGCTCTCCAAGACCTCCTCGATCTGCTCAGGCGTCGCAGTGGCCTTCATCGTGACTCTGTTGATGTGGTAAATCATGACTTACTACTCGTTCCTAACGTCGTTAGATTTCCTAACGGCGTTAACTATGACGCGCGTCGCCGGCGCGGTCAAGGCGGTGACTAGTGTTCGAGGACACCATCGAAGCGAAGTGACGGACCATGCCGACCAGCACGAGACGGGCCCGCGAACGGGCGAACACCCGGGAGCGGATCATCGAGGCCGCGCTGCACGTCCTCGAGACCGAGGGCATCGCGGCCCTGACGATCCGGCGCATCGCCACCGACGTCGAATATTCCGCGCCCGTCGTCTACCAGCACTTCGCCAACAAGGACGCGCTCGTACTGGAGCTGGTCGCGCACGGTCACCGCCTGATGCTGAGCGAGTTCAGCCAAGCCGCGCAGGAGCCCGATACGGACCGGCGCATGACGCGCATTGCGTCGCAGTACGTCCGGTTCGCCGGCGAGCACCCCCACCTCTTCCAGGTCATGAACGACCCGATGGTCGACGCGGACGAACGCCGGCGCGTCGCGGAACCGGTCATCGACGTCCTCAAGGAGCTGCTCACCTCCTGGTCGGCTGCGCACGACGTGGTCCTGGCCGATTTCGACCAGGCTTGTGAGATCCTCTGGGGCACGCTGTACGGCATCGCGTCGCTCAGTCACCTCGGCAGCGTCGGCAACGATCGCGCCCGCTGCCTGGCCGAACAGGCGCTTCGCGCGATCCTCCTCGGCTGGCGAACCGAGAAGCCGGCGAACGGTCGACCGGCGAGCAGCCAGGTGCTCTGACCGCTGTGGTTCGCCGGGTTCAGGGGAGGACCGGAGTGTTCGTCGAGATCGTCTTCGTGGGGCTGCCGATCGATCGTGACGACGTCGAGGAGGCTCTGGAGACGGCGTTCGAGCTCGACGGCGAGGTCACCGGCGCGGGCAGCGGCATGGGTCGTTGCCATCTTGACCTTGAAATCGCGGAGAGCCGGACACGACCGCGGCCCTGGAGCGGCTCCGGACGGTGCTGTCCGAACTGGAGTCGCGGACTGCGAGACGTTGAACGTCAGCGAATGATCAAGCCGCCGTCCTCGCTCGTCCGCCCCATCGGATGCCCTTCTCACTGCGGCTGCGGGCGCGCTCTCGACGTTGGGCGGCAAGGACGTCGGGGTGGCGGGCGTTGGCGTTGCGCCAGCGGAGATAGGCGTGGAGGGCCCGGGTCTGTGTGGTGTGGTTGCGGTGGTTGGAGTTGGCGATGGTGAACTGTCGCAACGGCCCGAAGTGGGCCTCGATCGGATTGGCCCAGGACGCGTAGGTCGGCGTGAAGCACAGCTCGACCCTGTTCTTCTTCGCCCAGCGGCGGATGGTGTCGCCCTTGTGGGCGGACAGGTTGTCCATGATGACGTAGATCGGGGCGCCGTCCGGGCGAGCGGCCCGGATCGACCTGAGCGCGGCCAGGGTGTTCGCGGCGCCCTTCTTGCGACGGTTGACGCCCCACAGGGTGTCGTCGCCGATCGAGTAGCAGTCGTGGAAGTACCTCACTCCGTGAGTGCGGTGGTACGTCGCGGGACGGCGCTCGGGGTGACCAGGAGCAGCCCAGCACGCGCCAGCGGCGGGCCGGATACCAAGCGGGCCGAACTCGTCGAACGCGAACACCCGGTCAGGGAAGCGTTCCAGCAGGTGCTCGATGCAGTCGAGCTTGGCGTCGCGCTCGGGGTCCGGTGACTCCTTCCAGGTCTTGGTGCGCTGGAAGGTGATGCCGCGACGGGCGAGCAGGCACCGTAATGCCTCGCGGCCGATCCGGATCACGCGCTCGTGCACTTTTCGCAGGTAGGTGGCGGGTTTGCGGATGGACCAGCGGGTGAAGGGCTGGCCGAGCTTGGTGGGGCGGGTGGTGGCCGTCTGGATGACGAAGTCCTCGTCGTCAGGACTGAGCAGGCGGGGACGGCCTCCCGCCCACTGAGGGTCCAGGCAGGCCAGGCCGATCTCGTTGAATCGGTGGATCACGTCCCGGACGGTGTCCTCGTCGGCCTGCACCAGCTTCGCCATCACCGGCACCCGGTTCCCGCGGGCCGAGGCCAGCAGCATCATCGCCCGCCGGAACCGCACCGAACTGGTGCTGCCCCGGCGCACGATCTGCTGTGGTTTCTGCCCCTCCTGATCGGTCAACCTGCGCACACGGACAGGCTCTGCCACCACGCCCCCAGCGGTCGGGACGGACGTCAGTGCACATCCAACCGCCACGACCACCAACCCGGCGAACCTAGGGGCAGAGCACTAGATCGGCCGCTGCGAAGGCCTGGGTCGCTGCAGCTGTCCCGCGCCGCCTTCGACTCGAAGTTCGCCGATGAGGTCCTCGAGAAGGGCATCGAGAACGCCCTCGCGTTCATCTAGTGAGCAATGTGGGATCAGGCCGGATCGACGAATATGTCGAGCGCGAGATCACCTTCGAAGTCGGCAGGGCTGTAGACGGACAGGTCGGTGACGCCCTCGTCCGACAGGACCTCGTCGTCGATGAACAGGTTGGCGGTGCACTTCCGCGCGTCACGCGTGAGGATGGCGTACGCGGCGTCAGCCATGATTCGCGGACTACGGGCTTGTCCGGCGCCGCCGACCACGTTGCGCACGGCGGCCGTGTCGATCAGGGTCCGCGGCCACAACGAGTTGGCGGCGATGCCGTCGGCGGCGAGCTCCTCGGCGAGCCCGATGGTGCACAGACTCATGCCGTACTTCGACAGCGTGTAACCGAGATGCTTCCCCACCCAGTGCGGCGCGAGGTTCAACGGCGGGGAGAGCGTGAGGATGTGCGGGTTGCCCGCCTTGCGCAGGTGCGGGATAGCGGCCTTGCTCAGCAGGAACGTGCCACGCGTGTTGATGTCCTGCATCAGGTCGTACCGCTTCATCTCCAACTGCTCCGACGACGACAGGTCGATCGCGCTGGCGTTGTTCACCACGATGTCGATGCCACCGAAGGCGCTGACCGCCGCGTCGACAGCGGTGCGCACATCGTCCTCGTTGCGGACGTCACCGACGACGGCCAGCCCCTTGCCGCCCGCGCGCTCAATCTCGTCAACGGCGGTGTGGACCGTGCCTTCGAGCTTCGGATGCGGCACGGCGGTCTTGGCGAGCATCACCACGTTCGCACCGTCGCGGGCCGCGCGCAGAGCGATGGCGAGTCCGATGCCGCGGCTGCCTCCCGACATCAGGATGGTCTTGTCGGCCAGCGTCTGTGTCATGGTCGAACCTCCAAAATAGATTGCCAAGCTAATGGTACGTGGTGCTAATGATATCTTCCCCGTATGACTTCCACTCCCACACGCCAGATCGACCGGCTCTACCACGAGCTCCTCGCCCCCAAAGAGACACAGTCCGTTCGCGCTGCCGTGCGCCGGATCGCAGAGCACGAAGTGGCTCCGCACGCCGTGGCGATCGCGGGGGGCGACGAGCGCACGGACGGCTTCCCCCGGCATGTGTTTGACGGGCTTGCGTCGGCGGGGGTCTTCCGGATCCCCTTCCCCAGCGAGGTCGGCGGCGACGGTCTGACCCACCCGGCGACCGCCACCGCCGCGGCCGTCGAGGAACTGGCCTACTACTCCAGCAGCGTCGCGGCCGTCTTCGATGTGCACTGCATCCTGGCGGGCAACGCCCTGCGGCAGGGCACCGAGGAGCAGCAGCAGCGATGGCTGCGAAAGGTCGCGGAAGGCTCAGTGGTCGGCGCCTTCGCCACCACCGAGCCGGATGCCTCCAGCGACCTGTCTCCGCAAGCGGTACAGACCGAGGCGATACGCACCGAGGCCGGCTGGGTGCTGAACGGCCACAAGCGGTGGATCTCCAACTCGCCCGTCGCCGGGTTCGTGGTGGTTCTCGCCCGCACCGGCACCCGGCTGAGCATGTTCATCGTCGACACGGCACTTCCCGGAGTGGAAGTCGGCCTTCCCGACCGCAAGATGGGCAACCGCGGCCAGCTCACCGCGGACATCCGCTTCACGGATGTGCACCTGACCGACGACGACCTCCTCGGTGGCGCCGAGGGACACGGACTGCGCCACGCGCTGTCCACTCTGACCTACGGCCGGATCGGCATCGCGGCTGCCGGGGTCGGCATGGCGCAGGCCGCCTTCGACCACACCGTGGCCCACCTGTCGACGCGACACGCCTTCGGCAAGCCGGTGGCCGCCAACCAGCACTGGCAGTTCCTGCTCGCCGAACGGGCCACCGAGATCGAGAACGCCCGCACCCTCTACACCAAGGCCGCCCTGCGCCTGGACGCGGGCAACCCGTCCCCGGAGCCCGAGGCCGCGATGGCGAAGTACTACGCCACCAAGCTGTCGGTGGACATGGCGCGCGACGCCGTCCAGGCCTTCGGAGGCCTCGGCTTCGCGCGCGAACTGGGTGCCGACGGCAGCCCCGGTCCCGTCGAGGCGATCTACCGGGACAGCAAGATCGGCGAGATCTATGAGGGCACCAACGAGATCCAGAAGTGGGTCATAGCCCGGCAGATCTTCGGTCGGGCCATCGTCGGCTGACCACCCAGGACGCACCGGCCGTAAGCCGGCGGACGGGGGAATCCCGCCGGCCTGCAGCGGTCCTGGCGCCTCGGGCTTTCTCGTACGATGGACAGGACCATACGTACGACTAACCATGGGCGGGATAAAGGATGTCCGAGGCTCCGCTGGTACCGGGGACAGTGGCCGAACACACCATCTGCCTGCTGGTCAAACTCGGACAGGTGGCGTTCAGGATCGCCGAGGACGGCCTCGGCGGGACCGGCCTGCGAGTGCGGCATTACAGCGTCCTGCAGGCTTTGGCGGACAACGGTGCCATGCCGCAACTGGCACTTGGCTCGTTCCTGCGCATCGACCCCGCGACGATGGTGACGAGTCTCGACGACCTGGAGCGCGCCGGATACGCGGAGCGGACACGAGATCCGCAGGACCGTCGCCGCTACGCCGTGGACATCACCGCCGAAGGGCGCAAGGTCCTGGCCCGCCTCAACCGCACACTCGTCGATCTCGACGGCGAAATCCTCGCAGACCTGGGCACCACGGAACGACAGTCGCTTCACGTCCTGCTGGACAGTCTCGCGGGAAGTCCCGCTCTGACCTCCCTGTTCGACACCGTCCGGGAGCAGAACGGTGGGAAACGGGCTTAACGGCTCTAGGGGATCGCCCCGGGGTATAGCGCTATGTCCCGGTTCTGGCGAAGTCGGCTTGCCGGGCCGTACGCCCTCCGGCGGTCTTCGGCGGCCTCAGCGGTGGGCAGGGGGCGCCCTGTTCGTAGGCCATGCGTCAATTGGGTCGAGCATGGGGCAACACCCGAGTCGCTGACCGTGATCGACGCGATCCGCGTCCGGGTGGGCCGGTGCTCGGGGCGGGGTCACCCCGCGACGAGGGCCATCCGGTCGCTGATCTCTCCTGCTGTGGCGAGGGCCTTCTGGGCGATCTCCGTCTCGGCCTCCGGGCAGACCCGGTAGGCGAGAGCGGCCACGCTCACCGCTGCGACCACGTGCTGAAGCGGTCCCTCGGCCGGCCCGGCGACCGCCCCGTCGGCGCGAGGCGGTCGTGCAGGGGACGCATGGGGGAGATGAGGCGGTCTCCGGGCCCGCAACGCCGTGAGGCGGACGAGCTCACGGTGGATCGAGAGAGCGCTTTCGGCCATTGATCTGACTCCCCGTCAGTTCTCGCGATTCTCCCGTTGCCCCCACAGGCGGGGCGGCAACAGTGAGCTCACAGGCCCTGGACCAGGTCCTGTGAGCCGCAGTCTGCCGTCCCCTCATGCCTGAGGAAACCATGACTCCCACCCCCCACCTCACCGAACTCGCCGCCCGCGTGGAGCGCCCCGCCCCCTTCCAGCCCGTGGAACATTCGCTTCTCCCGCACGCCGGTACCGCGACGGTGGACATCGTCGTTCCGGTATACAACGAGGAACGAGCACTGCCCGGTTGCCTGCGCACGCTCCATGCCCGGCTGTCCCAGGGCTTCCCCTTCCCCTGGCGGATCACCGTCGCCGACAACGCCAGTACCGACGAGACCCTCGCCACCGCCCGCCGCCTCGCGGACGAGCTGCCCGGCGTCGGCGTCGTCCACCTGGACCGCAAGGGGCGTGGACTTGCGCTGCGCACCGTCTGGGGCGCCAGCGACGCGGACATCGTGGCGTACATGGACGTGGACCTCTCCACCGGCCTCGACGGACTGCTCCCGCTGGTCGCGCCCCTGGCCAGCGGCCACTCGGACCTCGCGATCGGCTCCCGGCTGGCTTCCGGCGCGCGCACGGTCCGCGGCCCGCGCCGCGAGTTCGTCTCCCGCTGCTACAACGGCATCATCCGGCTCACCCACGGAGTCCGCTTCACCGACGCCCAGTGCGGGTTCAAGGCGGCCCGCACGGACGTGCTCCGGCCGCTGCTGGAAGTGACCCGCGACGACGCGTGGTTCTTCGACACCGAGCTGCTCCTGCTCGCCGAGCACAACGGACTGCGTATCCACGAGGTCCCGGTCGACTGGGTCGAGGACATCGACACCCGGGTGGATGTGGTGAGCACCGCCAGGGAAGACCTGCGGGGCCTGTGGCGCATGGCGCGGCTCAAGGCGTCCGGTGACGCCCGGGTCGAGGTGCGGGCGCGCCCCGAGCCGGCCGCCGAACACCCCGACGCCGTCCTCGCCCCCTCCGCACGGCGCGGTGTGCTGTCGTGGGAGGTCGGCTGTTTCCTCGCGATCGGTGTCGTCTCCACGGTCGGACAGGCCTTGCTGTATTGGCTGTTGCGCGGTTGGTGGTCTCCGGCCGTCGCCAACCTGATCTCGCTGTTCGGCCTCACCGTCCTCAACACCGAGGCGAACCGCCGCCTCACCTTCCGGTACGCCGCCACCCCGCCCGCACGGGCGCACCTCGGTGCCGGGGGCCTGTTCCTCCTCGGCTATCTGGTCACCTCCGCCGCGGTGCTGTGGTTCAAGCGGCTCGATCCCGGTGCCTCGCCGGCCGCGGAGACCGCGGTCCTCGCCACGGCGTCGGTCGCGGTCACCTGCGTGCGCTTCGCCGTACTGCGGCTGGCCGTCTTCACCGACCCCCGTAGCCGTACCCGTTGACGAGAGCGAATTCCGACATGAGCAACTCCGCACACATCAGGCCCGCACCGGCGGCATCGGCACACGAGGGGAGGCACACGAGTACGTCCGTCCGCTCGCTCCCCACCTGGGCGGCACCCGCTGCGCTCGGAGCCGTCCTCGTGCTCGCGGCCGTCCTGTACGGCTGGGCACTGGGCTCCCTGGGGTGGGGCAACAGCTACTACTCGGCGGCCGTGAAGTCGATGGGGAAGAGCTGGACCGACTTCCTCTTCGGCTCCTTCGACCCGGCGGGCGTGATCACGGTCGACAAGCCCCCGGCCGCGCTGTGGCCGCAGGTGATCAGCAGCAGGATATTCGGGATGCACGGCTGGGCGCTGATCCTGCCGCAGGTGCTCGAAGGTGTGGCCGGGGTGCTCGTGCTGCACCGCACCGTGCGCCGCTGGGCGGGGGAGGGAGCGGCGCTGATCGCGGCTCTGGTGCTCACCCTGACGCCCATCACCGTGGCCATCAACCGGGACAACAACCCGGACACGCTGCTGGTCCTGCTGCTGGTGTCGGCGGCGTACGCGCTCACCCGTGCGCTGCAGGCCGAGGGCCGGGCCGCGACCTGGTGGCTGTGCGCGAGCGGCTTCCTGATCGGGTGCGGATTCCTCACCAAAATGCTCGCCGCCTGGATGGTCGTTCCCGCGTTCGCCGTCGCCTGGCTCGTGGGAGGAAGCTGCCCCTGGATACCGCGAGTGCGGCGTCTGCTGGGCGCGGGAGCCATCCTGGCGGCGTCCTCTCTGTGGTGGGTCGCCATGGTGGCCCTGTGGCCTGGCGACCGCCCTTACATCGGCGGCAGCGAGGACGGCTCGGCCTGGGACCTCGTGATCGGCTACAACGGACTGGGCAGGGTCTTCGGTTCCAGCGACGGAACGCCCCAGGGCATGGGGGGCGGGGGCGGTTTCGCCGGCGGGTTCGGCGGCCAGTCCGGCCCGGGCCGGATGTTCGCCACGCAGGTGGGCGGTCAGATCAGCTGGCTGCTGCCGCTTTGCGCGCTGGCTCTGGCCGTCGCCGTCGCCGCGGCGGTGCTGCGCCGACGTGGGAGGCTGCCCGCCTCCGCCCTGCTGCCGGCCTCCGGCTGGCTGCTGTGGGGAACCTGGCTGGTGGTCTGCGCCGCCGTGTACTCGACTCAGAAGGGCATCTTCCACCCCTACTACACCACCCAGCTCGCGCCGGCCATCGCCGCTCTGTGCGGCGGACTGACGGCCAGCCTGGCCCGCGTGCACCGTGCGGGCCTGCGCTGGGCGCCACTGGCCGGCGTGGCCGGGGTCGCGGTGAGCGTGGTCTGGGCGGTGGTGCTGATCCGCCGCGAACCCGACTGGAACGGCTGGCTGGTGTGGCCGGTGCTGCTCGTGGGCTGCGCCGCCGTCGTCCTGCTGGTGCTCTCACGACGGCACGGCCGGTTGCTGACGGCTGCGGTGGGCGCAGCGCTGGCGTCGGTACTGGTGGCCCCGGGAGCCTGGGCGTTGAGCGTGCCCGGCTCCCCCAGCATGGGCGGCTCCAACCCGATGGCCGGTCCGCAGACGCTCGGCCTCGGCGGCGGCATGCCCCGGCAGAGTGGGAACGGCGGCGACCTTCCGTCGGGCATGCCGTCCGGGATGCCGTCGAACATGCCGGGCCTCCCCGGCGGTGACGAGTCCTCGGGCCGGTCAGGTGGACCCCCGTCCGGCGGAATGCCCTCCGGCATGCCCACGGGGGGACCGAACGGCATGCCCGGTACGTCCCAAGGCTCCGGGAGCGCCCCAGGCGGGCGCGGCGGTTTCGGCGATGGGGAACTCACCGCTGATCAGCGGAAGATCCTTCAGTACGCTGTCGAGCACGCACCCGACGCACGCATCAAGCTCGCCGTCGAGGGCGGCGCCCTGTCCGCCGGCGCCTTCATCCTGGGCACCGACGAGACGGTCATCGGCATGGGTGGCTTCACGAACAGCGACAATGCGCCCTCGGTGGCCCAGTTGAAGGAGTGGACCAGGAACGGCGAACTACGCTACATCCTGGGCTCCGACACGAACGGCGGCGGCGTGCCGGGCCTGTCCGGCGGATACACCGAGCAGCGCTCCGACTGGATCGCCGGCCACTGCACCGAGGTTCCGGCGTCGGCATACGGCGGCGACTCCGGTACGTCGTCACAGAACAACGGCGGCGGTGCGAGGGGATTCGGAGGAAGTAACGTGCTCTACGACTGCGCCGCCGAGTAGCCGACGTCCGAGCGACGTTCGCGACACGGCAGAACGGACCAGCAGATCCATGACCGAGCAGCCCGCAACCGCGCGGCCGCGACATCGGCTCCTCGTGGTCGAGGACGAGCCCAGCATTCGCACCTTGCTGGAGGCAACGCTTCGCCTGACCGGATACGAGGTGAGCAGCACCGACACCGGACAGGCGGCCCTCCTGGAGGTCGAACGCCTGAAACCGCATCTGGTGCTGCTGGACGTGATGCTGCCCGACCTGGACGGCTTCGAGGTGACCCGCAGGCTGCGGGCGGCAGGCGACGACTGTCCGATCCTGTTCCTTACCGCCCGCACAGGCACCGACGATCGCATCACCGGCCTCGGTGCCGGCGGGGACGACTACGTCACCAAACCCTTCAGCATCGAGGAGGTGCTGCTGCGCATCGAGGCCATTCTGCGTCGCACGGCGCCGGCCGCCGCATGGCAGGCGGTGCAGAGTGTTCTGCGCTACGCCGACCTCGAACTCGATGAGGGCGCCCACGAGGTGCACCGCGCAGGGCAGTACATCGCCCTGTCTCCGACCGAGTTCAAGCTCCTGGCATACCTCCTGTCGAACGCGGGCCACGTGGTGAGCAAGGTCCAGATCCTCGACCACGTCTGGAGCTACGACTTCGCGGGCGACTCGCGGATCATCGAAACGTACGTCAGGTACCTGCGCAGGAAGATCGATTGCTTCGAGCCGCCACTGATCCACACCGTGCGTGGCGTCGGCTACTGCCTGAGGCTTCCCCGCGACCACTCAGGGACGTCGGACCAGTGACCCGGTTCCTGCCCCGGCCGCCCAGGTCGGTGCGACGGCGCCTCGTCCTCGGCGCCGCTCTGCTCGCCACCGTGGCAGTCCTGACCTCCCAGGCGATCGGCTTTGTGGTGCTTCGCTCCTGGCTGCTGGACCGCGTCGACGAGCAGCTCGTCGGGTTCCATCCGCCGGCTCCCGCCTATTACGACGCGCTCCGAGGCAGGCTCCCGCACTCGGGAGCACGTCCGGACGTGCTTCCCTCGGACTTCCACATCTACTTCTACGACTCCTCCGGGCGCCGTCTGAACAGCTCCCTGGGCTCCGAGACCAGGCCAGGACCTCGGTTGGCCGATCAGGCGGAGGACCTCGGGCTGCAGGACGGGCACCCCGAGACCGTGCCCGCCATCAGTGGTGACGGCCGCTGGCGGGTGCTGCTGAACCCCGGTCCGGACGGCATGGGAGCGGTGGTCGCCCTTCCGCTCGAGACCGTCGACGGCGCCACATCGAAGCTTCTGTGGCTGAACGCCGTGCTGCTCGCCGTCACGATCGTCGCCCTGATCGCCCTGGGCCGGTGGGTGGTCCGTCTGGGGCTGCTGCCCCTGACCAGAATGGAACGGACGGCTCAGGACATCACCGCAGGCCGACTCGATCTGCGGTTGACCGACACCGATGCGCGTACCGAGATCGGACGACTCGGCCAGGTCCTGAACTCCATGCTCGACCGCCTGCAGAAGGCGCTGCTGGCCCGAGAGGCCTCGGAGGCCCGCCTGCGCCGGTTCGTCGCCGACGCCGGGCACGAACTGCGCACTCCGCTCACCGCCATCCAGGGCTACGCCCAGCTCGCCCTCCGTCCTGAACCGCGCTCGGCCCTCGACCGAAACGAGGCCGACCGGTTCATCGCGCAGAACGCGGAACGCATGAGTCTGCTCGTGGACGACCTCCAGTTGCTCGCGACCCTGGACAAAGAACCCTCCTACCGCAGGGACCGGGTCGACCTGCTGACCCTCGCGGCGGACGCCATCAGCGCCGCCGCCGTCCACAGCGAGGCCCACCCCGTCGACCTCGGCCCGCTGCACACCCCGGCCGATCCCACCGGAGCCGAGGAACTCGACGTCGCGGAGACCGTCGGCGACCCGCACCGTCTGCGTCAGATCGTGGAGAACCTGCTCTCCAACGCCCGCACCCACACCCCACCGGGCACCCGCGTCCACGTTCGCGTCGGCTCGACCGAGGCGGGTGCCGGAACCGGAGGGACGGAGCGACCCGGACGCACCACCGCTTCACCGCCTCTGCCGGAGGGCCTGCCGATCACCGTGATCGAGGTGGCCGACGAAGGACCGGGCCTCGAACCCGCCGACGCCGAACTCGTCTTCGAGCGCTTCTACCGCGCCGACCCCGCCCGCTCCCGCATCCACGGCGGCAGCGGCCTCGGCCTGGCCATCGCCGCGACCATCGCCGAGGGCCACGGCGGCCGCCTCGAACTCGACACGGTCTCCGGCCGCGGCTGCACCTTCCGGCTGGTTCTGCCCGCAGCCGACTTCGGCCGGGAAGCCCGCTGATCCCGCGCGTACGGGTGTGCGGCCCTCAGGGACCGAGAGCGACAGCGGCTCCCCGGACATATGGACGGGACCGGGAGAACGACCCACCATCCCCGAACACGTCCGGCGGGCCATGGCGAGGCTCGGCCCCGAAGCTCGCCCGGCCCCGTTCAAAGTCGGGCGATAGGCCGCCAT
The DNA here is from genome assembly GCF_045040885.1 of Streptomyces sp. NBC_00016. Classification (NCBI taxonomy): domain Bacteria; kingdom Bacillati; phylum Actinomycetota; class Actinomycetes; order Kitasatosporales; family Streptomycetaceae; genus Streptomyces; species Streptomyces sp. NBC_00016. The sequence continues at coordinate 8,871,824 of NZ_CP108304.1, forward strand.
ACTGGACCGGCCAGGGGAGGGCCGGAAAGCAACGGGGGCGGCGGCGCACTATGGCGGAGAGCAGGGTGATCCAGGGCCGGTACCGGCTGCTGGACCGGATCGGGCGCGGTGGCATGGGCGAGGTGTGGCGGGCCCGTGACGAGTCCCTCGGCCGGCAGGTGGCCGTGAAGTGCCTCAAACCGATCGCCCCGCACCACGATCCGGCCTCCGGACGCGTCCTGCGGGAACGCTTCCGGCGTGAGGGCCGCGTCGCGGCCGCGCTCCAGCACCGCGGGGTGACGGTCGTCCACGACTTCGGCGACAGCGACGGTGTCCTCTTCCTGGTCATGGAGCTGCTCGACGGCAGCAACCTGTGCCAGCTGCTGGACGACAACGAGCGCCGGCCGCTGCCCGTCGCCGACGTCGTGGAGGTCGCCGACCAGGTCGCCGCGGCCCTCGCCTACACGCACCGGCAGGGCGTGGTGCACCGCGACCTGAAGCCCGCGAACATCGTGCGGCTCGCCGACGGCACGGTGAAGATCTGCGACTTCGGCATCGCCCGCCTCGGCCACGACATCGGCTTCACCTCCCGACTCACCGGCACCGGCATAGCCATGGGCACCCCGCACTACATGTCGCCGGAGCAGATCGGCGGGGAGGAGGTCGACCAGCGCAGCGACCTCTACTCGCTGGGCTGTGTGCTGTACGAGATCGCCACCGGGGCCCCGCCGTTCGACCTGGACGACCCGTGGGCGATCCTCGTCGGCCACCGGGACACCCCGCCCCGGCCGCCGCGCGAACTCCGCCCCGACCTGCCCGACCACCTCGACCGGATCATCCTGGACCTGCTGGCGAAACGGCCCGACCAGCGCCCCCAGGACGCCCGTGAGATCGTCCGGCGCATCGCCGCGGGCCGCACGGCGCCGTCGTACGTCCCGACCCTGGTGACGCCCCGGCCCGAGCTGCGGCCGCCCGGGCCCGCCGGCCGCGAGCCGCGGCTGCCGTCCTGGACGCAGGGCATGACGACCGGTCACAAGGCCACCGGCGCCGCACTGCGGGTCACGCCGCCGGACGCGGGGGCGGCCCTGACCGGCGAGTGGATCCCCCGGCCGGCGCTCGGCGCGGTCCCCGCCCCGCCGGCCCCGGACACGCCGTCCCCGCAGGCGCTCACCGCGCTCGCCGGACGGCACAGCGCGGGCCTCAGCCTGGGGCGGCTCGGCCGCTGGGCGGAGGCCGGGGAGGTGCACCGCGCCGTCGCCGCCGAACGCGCGCACCTGCTCGGCGCCGACCACCCCGAGACGCTCGCCAGCCGCTACGAGGTCGCCTTCACCCTGAGCCGCACCGGCCGCGCCGCCGACGCGCTGCGCGAGTACCAGCACGTGGCCGCCGCCCGTACCCGGGTGCTCGGCGCCGACCACGCCGACACGCTCGCCACCCGGCAGGAGATGGCCTACGTGCTCGGCCGGCTGGGCCGCCACTTCGACGCCCACCAGGTGTACGCCTCGGTCCTCGCCGCCCGGGTGCGCACGGCGGGCCCCGACCACCCCGACACCCTGCGCTGCCGCCACAACCTCGCCTTCAACCTCAGCAGGCTCGGCCGGCTGGAGGAGTCCTACCGGATGGCGAGCGAGGTGGCCGTCGCCCGCGCCCGCGTCCTGGGCCCCGCCCATCCGGACACCCTGGTCACCCGCTACGAAGTCGCCTACGCCCTGGGACAGTTGGGCCGCTGGCCGGAAGCCCTCCAGACCTACCGCGAGGTCGCCGCGGCCCGCGCGCAGGCCCTCGGCCCCGACCACCCCGACACCCTCGCCGCCCGCTACGAGACCGGCATCAGCCTGGGCCGCCTCGGCCGCAGCGCGGAGGCGCTCCAGCTCTACCGCGATCTGGTGGACGACCGCACCCGCATCCACGGCCCGGCGCACCCCGAGACCCTGCGGGCCCGCCACGGCCTCGGCGTCAACCTCGGCCGGCTGGGCCGCTGGGAGGAGGCTCTCGCCGAGTCCCGGGACGTGTGCGCCATCCGGGAGCGCGTGCTCGGTGCCGACCACCCCGACACGCTGGTCAGCCGCCGCGAGGTCGCCGTCGGTCTGGGCTGGCTGGGCCGCTGGACCGACGCCCTGACCGAGTACCGGCGGGTGGCCGCGGCCCGTGAGCACCTGCTGGGCGCCGATCACCCCGACACCCTCGCCGCCCGCAACGACGAGGCCCACTGCCTGGAACGGCTCGGCCGGGGCCAGGAGGCGGTCGAGCTGTACCGGAGGGTGGCGGTGCTCCAGCAGCACCGGGCGGTCGGCGGAGCGTAAGCCCTCACCCCCGCACCCCTGGCCGACCTTGATCGGCTCGTGTTACGAAGAACCATGCCTGAACACGAGGGACACCAGGGACACACGGGATACACGGGACACGCGGGACACACGGATCACCGGGGACACCGCGCCTACGACGCCGTGATCGTCGGCGGCGGCCACAACGGCCTGGTCGCCGCCGCCTATCTGGCCCGGGCCGGCCGGTCCGTGCTGGTGCTGGAACGGCTCGACCACACCGGCGGCGCCGCCGTCTCCACCCGCCCGTTCACCGGCGTGGACGCCCGGCTGTCCCGCTACTCGTACCTGGTCAGCCTGCTGCCGCAGAAGATCGTGCGGGACCTCGGGCTGGACTTCCGCGTCCAGGGCCGCACCATCTCCTCGTACACCCCCGTGGAGCGCGGCGGGCGGCCCACCGGACTGCTCGTCGGCGGCGGCGAGGAACGCACCCGGGAGGCGTTCGCCCGGCTGACCGGCGGCGAGCGCGAGTACGCGGCCTGGGAGCGCTTCTACGGCATGACCGGGCGCCTCGCCCGGCGGGTCTTCCCCACCCTCACCGAACCGCTGCCCACCCGGGACGAACTGCGCCGCCGTGTCGACGACGAGGAGGCCTGGCGGACCCTGTTCGAGGAGCCCGTCGGCGTCGCCGTCGAGGAGCGCTTCACGGACGACCTGGTGCGCGGGGTGGTCCTGACCGATGCCCTCATCGGGACCTTCGCCGACGCCCACGACCCCTCCCTGAAGCAGAACCGCTGCTTCCTCTACCACGTGATCGGCGGGGGCACCGGCGCCTGGGACGTACCGGTGGGCGGGATGGGCGCGCTGACCGACGCCCTCGCCACCGCCGCCCGGGGGGCGGGCGCCGTCCTGGCCACCGGGCACGAGGCCGTACGCATCGACACGGACGGCCGTACGGCGGAGGTCACCTACCGCACCGCCGACGGCGAGGGCGTCGCCACCGCCCGGCACGTCCTGGTGAACGCCTCCCCGCAGGCGCTCGCGGAGCTCACCGGCGACGCGCCGCCCACTCCCGCAGAGGGTGCTCAGCTCAAGGTGAACATGCTGCTCGAGCGCCTGCCCAGGCTGCGGGACAGCTCCGTCGACCCGCGCGAGGCGTTCGCCGGCACCTTCCACATCGCCGAGGGCTATCAGCAGCTCGCCACCGCCCACGCCCAGGCGGCAGCCGGTGAACTGCCCGCCGCCCCGCCCTCGGAGATCTACTGCCACTCCCTGACCGACCCCACCGTCCTCGGGCCGGACCTCGTGGCGCGGGGCTACCAGACGCTGACGCTGTTCGGTCTGCACACCCCCGCCCGGCTCTTCGAGCGGGACAACGACGCCGTGCGCGAGGAGCTCCTGAGGACGACCCTCGCCCAGCTCGACGCCCATCTCGCCGAGCCCCTCGCCGACTGCCTGGCCACGGACGCCGAAGGCCGCCCCTGCATCGAGGCACGGACCCCGCTGGACCTGGAACGCGACCTCGGGCTGCCCGGCGGCAACATCTTCCACCGCGACCTGGCCTGGCCGTACGCCCAGGAGGGCGCCGGCCGCTGGGGCGTGGAGACCCGGCACGCCAACGTGCTGTTGTGCGGCGCGGGCGCGGTGCGCGGGGGAGGGGTCAGCGGGGTGCCGGGACACAACGCGGCGATGGCGGTCCTGGAGCAGCCGGCCGCCGGTTGAGCGGCCCCGGGATCAGGCCCGCATGCCCCCGTCGACCCGCAGGACCGTGCCCGTGACGTAGGACGCCCGGTCGCTCAGCAGCCAGGCCGCGGCCTGGGCGATCTCGTCCGGGTCGGCGGCCCGGCCCAGCGGGGTGAGCGCGTTGAGGTGGCCGACGATTCCCGGGGTGTCCGCCTCCCAGGCGTCGATCATCTCCGTCAGCGTCGTACCGGGCGCGATCGCGTTGACGCGGATGCCCTCGGGGCCGTAGGTGGCGGCGGCCGACGCGGTCAGGCTGTTCAGCGCCCGCTTCGCCGCGCCGTACACGGGCAGGGCCGGGTTGGCCATCAGGCTGCCGACGCTGGAGGTGTTGACGATGGCGCCGGTCCCGGAGGTGGCGCGGATCGCGGCGATCTGCGCCTTCATCGCCAGCCAGGGCCCCTTGAGGTTGACCGCGAGGACATGGTCGAAGTCGGTCTCCGCCAGCCCGTCCAGCGGGCCGGGCGGCTGGATGGTCGCCGCGTTGTTGAAGGCGACGTCGAGCCTGCCGTACAGCTCGACGGTCCGGTCGACGGCGGCCCGGACGCTCGCCGGTTCGGCCAGGTCGCAGCGCACGTACTCCGCGGTGCCGCCGGCTGCCCGGATCTCCTCGGTCACGGCCTTGAGCTGGGTCTCCGTGCGGGCCGCGAGGAGCACCCGGGCGCCTTCCCGGGCGAACAGCCGTGCCGCGGCGGCGCCGATGCCGCGACCGGCGCCGCTGACGAAGGCGACCTTGTCGGCGAGCAGGCCCGCGGCCGGGTGGGACGGGGTGCTGGTCGTTGTGTTGTGGTTCATGCCGACGAGCCTGCGCCCGGCCGCGCCGCCCATCCAGGCACAGCCGGTACCTGGATGGGCGCACGGCGGTCCGCGCACACTGGGGGCGTGGACCGACGAGAACTGGCCGACTTCCTGCGCGGCCGACGCGAGCGCATCACCCCTGCCGACGTGGGGCTGCCCGCCGGGTCGCGCCGGCGCACCCCCGGGCTGCGCCGCGAGGAGGTGGCCCAGCTGGCGTTCATCTCGACCGAGTACTACACCCGCCTGGAGCAGGCCCGCGCCCCGCACCCGTCCCGCGAGGTGCTGGCCCAGATCGCCCGCGCCCTGCGGCTGTCGGACGCCGAGCGCGACCACCTCCACCACCTCGCGGGCACACCGCCCGGCCCCCCGCCCGGACCCTCGCGCGAGGTACGGCAGAGCATCGTCGACCTGCTGCACCGGCTGCCGCAGGCCGCGGCGATCGTCTTGTCGGCGACCTACGAGGTCATCGCGTGGAACGATCTGGCCGCCGCCCTGCTGGAGGACTTCTCCGCGCTGCCGCGGCGCGACCGCAACCTCGTCAGGCGGGCCTTCCTGGAGCCCTGGCGCGGCGGTACGCGGCTGTACAGCGTGTCCGACGCCGACGAGTTCGCCCGGACCGCGGCCCAGCACCTGCGCGGCGCCGCCGGCCGCTACCCGGGCGACCCCGAACTGACCGCGCTGATCGACGAACTGCTCACCGGCAGCGCCGAGTTCGCCGAGCTGTGGGCGGCCCACGAGGTGGCCGCGCGGCCCACCCTGTGCAAGACCTTCGACCACCCCCTCGTCGGTCTCGTCACCGTGAACTGCGATGTCCTGGACATCACCGACCGCGACCAGCGGGTGGTCGTCTACACGGCAGCCCCGGGCTCGCCGTCCGAGGAGGCGCTGCGGCTGCTCTCGGTCGTGGGCACCCAGCGGATGCACGTGCCCGGCTGAGGACAGCAAATCTGACGGAGTATCAGAAAGAGGCTTCCGTCGTCGCCCGGGCTGCGGCATCCTGCGCCCATGCAGACGGAGCTGAGCAAGCAACTGGGAGTCGAGCACGCCGTCTTCGGCTTCACGCCGTTCCCCGCCGTCGCCGCGGCCATCAGCCGCGCAGGCGGCTTCGGCGTGCTCGGCGCGGTCCGCTACACCGCGCCCGACGACCTCAAACGCGACCTCGACTGGATCGAGGCGCATGTCGACGGCAAGCCGTACGGCCTCGACGTCGTCATGCCCGCGAAGAAGGTCGAAGGCGTCACGGAGGCGGACGTCGAAGCGATGATCCCCGCGGCGCACCGGCAGTTCGTGCAGGAGACCCTCGCCAAGTACGGGGTGCCCGAGTTGGCCGAGGGCGAGGCGTCCGGATGGCGGATCACCGGCTGGATGGAACAGGTCGCCCGCAGCCAGCTCGACGTCGCCTTCGACTACCCGATCCGGCTGCTGGCCAACGCCCTCGGCTCCCCGCCCGCCGACATCGTCGCCCGCGCCCATGAACAGGGCGTGCTCGTCGCCGCCCTCGCCGGCAGCGCCCGGCACGCCCGCAAACACCAGGAGGGCGGCATCGACATCGTCGTCGCCCAGGGCTACGAGGCGGGCGGTCACACCGGCGAGATCGCCTCCATGGTGCTCACCCCCGAGGTCGTCGAGGCCGTCGACCCGCTGCCGGTCCTCGCCGCCGGCGGCATCGGAAGCGGACAGCAGGTCGCCGCCGCCCTCGCCCTGGGCGCCCAGGGCGTCTGGCTCGGATCGGTCTGGCTGACCACCGCCGAGGCCGATCTGCACTCCTCCGCCCTCACCCGCAAACTCCTCGCGGCCGGCTCCGGCGACACGGTCCGCTCCCGCGCCCTCACCGGGAAACCCGCCCGCCAGCTGCGTACCGAGTGGACCGACGCCTGGGACGCCGACGACGGGCCCGGCACCCTTCCCATGCCGCTCCAGGGCCTGCTCGTCGCCGAGGCCGTCTCGCGCATCCAGAAGTACGAGATCGACCCCCTGCTCGGCACGCCCGTCGGCCAGATCGTCGGCCGGATGAACGACGTCCGCAGCGTCCAGGCCGTCTTCGACGACCTCACCCGCGACTTCGAACGGGCCGTGGACCGCGTCAACCGCATCGCCGGAAGGAGCGGCACATGACCAGCACACCCCCCGCGGGCTTCTGGGCCCAGGCGGCCCAGGACCCCGACCGCACGGTCCTGATCGCGCCGGACGGAGAGAAGTGGAGTGCCGGACGTCTGCACGCCGCCGCCAACCGGCTCGTGCACGGACTGCGTGCCGCCGGTCTGGAGCGCGGCGACGCCTTCGCCGTCGTCCTGCCCAACTCGGCCGAGTTCTTCACCGCCCATCTCGCCGCCACCCAGGCCGGCTTCTACCTCGTCCCCGTCAACCACCACCTGGTGGGCCCCGAGATCGCCTGGATCGTCTCCGACTCCGGCGCCAAGGTCCTCCTCGCCCACGAGCGGTTCGCCGACCAGGCGCGCCGGGCCGCCGACGAGGCCGCTCTCCCCGCCACCCACCGCTACGCCGTCGGCGCGGTCGAGGGCTTCCGGCCGTACGCCGAACTCCTCGACGGACAACCGGAGTCGCCGCCCGCCGACCGCACCCTCGGCTGGGTCATGAACTACACCTCGGGCACGACGGGCCGCCCGCGCGGCATCCGGCGCCCGCTGCCCGGCAAGCTGCCCGAGGAGGCCTACCTCGGCGGATTCCTCGGCATCTTCGGCGTCCGGCCGTTCGACGACAACGTGCATCTCGTCTGCTCGCCGCTCTACCACACGGCGGTGCTCCAGTTCGCGGCCGCGTCCCTGCACATCGGCCACCCACTGGTCCTGATGGACAAGTGGACGCCCGAGGAGATGCTCCGTCTCATCGACACCCACCGGTGCACCCACACCCATATGGTCCCGACCCAGTTCCACCGTCTGCTGGCCCTCCCGGCGGACGTCCGGGCGCGCCACGACGTGTCGTCCATGCGGCACGCCATCCACGGTGCCGCGCCCTGCCCCGACCATGTGAAGCGGGCGATGATCGACTGGTGGGGCACCTGCGTGGAGGAGTACTACGCGGCCAGCGAGGGCGGCGGTGCCTTCGCCACGGCCGAGGACTGGCTGAAGAAGCCCGGCACGGTCGGCAGGGCCTGGCCCATCAGCGAACTGGCGGTCTTCGACGACGACGGCAACCGTCTGCCGCCCGGCGAACTCGGCACGGTCTACATGAAGATGGCGACCGGCGGCTTCGCCTACCACAAGGACGCCGACAAGACGCGGAAGAACCGCATCGGCGACTTCTTCACCGTCGGCGACCTCGGCGTGCTAGACGAGGAGGGCTACCTCTTCCTCCGCGACCGCAAGATCGACCTGATCATCTCGGGCGGCGTCAACATCTACCCCGCCGAGATCGAGTCCGCGCTGCTCGCCCACCCCGCCGTCGCGGACGCCGCCGCCTTCGGCATCCCGCACGACGACTGGGGCGAGCAGGTGAAGGCCGTGGTCGAACCGGCCCCCGGCCACGCACCCGGACCCGACCTCGCCGCCGCCCTCCTCGACCACTGCGCCGAACGCCTGGCCGGCTACAAGCGCCCCAGGAGCATCGACTTCATCACCGAGATGCCCCGCGACCCCAACGGCAAGCTCTACAAGCGGCGGCTGCGGGAGCCGTACTGGGAGGGACGGACCCGGCCCGTCTGAGCGGGGCCCCGGGCAGCGTGTGACGAGTGTGGCGTCCCTTTCCCGCAGGGGGCGCCACCACGACGGCCCGGCAGGCATCCCGGGCCGCCGACGACTTGACCCGCCCCGGCCGCCGCCCGAGGATCATGAGTCATGACGCCCGGACATGGCAGCACGGTCGACGGGGTGCTGCGGCGCAGCGCCCGCCGCACCCCGGCACGCGTCGCGGTGGAGTACCGCGACCGCACCTGGACCTACGAGGAACTCGACGAGGCCGTCTCGCGCGCGGCGAGCGTCCTGCTCGGCGAGGGTCTCGCCCCCGGCGACCGGGTCGGCGCCTACGGCCACAACTCCGACGCCTACCTCATCGCCTTCCTCGCCTGCGCCCGCGCGGGCCTGGTGCACGTCCCCGTCAACCAGAACCTGACCGGCGAGGACCTGGCGTACATCGTCCGCCAGTCGGGCAGCGCGCTGGTCCTCACCGACCCGGACCTGGCCGGCCGGCTCCCGGCCGGCACCCGGACGCTCGCGCTGCGCGACGCGGACGACTCGCTCCTCGCCCGGCTGCCCGCGACTCCCGCGTACGACGGTCCCGAACCGCGCTCCGAGGACCTGGTGCAGCTGCTCTACACCTCGGGCACCACGGCTCTGCCCAAGGGCGCGATGATGACCCACCGCGCCCTGGTGCACGAGTACCTGAGCGCGATCACCGCCCTCGACCTGAGCGCCGGCGACCGCCCCGCGCACTCCCTCCCGCTGTACCACTCGGCGCAGCTGCACGTGTTCCTGCTGCCCTATCTCGCGGTGGGCGCGACGAACATCGTGCTGGACGCGCCCGACGGCGACCGTCTCTTCGACCTGATCGAGGCGGACCGCGTCGACAGCCTCTTCGCGCCGCCGACCGTGTGGATCGGCCTGGCCAACCGCCCCGACTTCGCGACCCGTGACCTGAGCGGGCTGCGCAAGGCGTACTACGGGGCGTCGATCATGCCGGTGCCCGTGCTGGAGCGGCTGCGCGAACGCCTCCCGAAGCTGGGTTTCTACAACTGCTTCGGGCAGAGCGAGATCGGTCCGCTCGCCACCGTCCTCGCCCCCGACGAGCACAAGGGCCGGCTGGACTCCTGCGGGCGTCAGGTCCTGTTCGTGGACGCCCGCGTCGTCGACGAGAACGGCAAGGACGTGCCCGACGGCACGGCCGGCGAGATCGTCTACCGGTCCCCGCAGTTGTGCGAGGGCTACTGGGACAAGCCCGAGGAGACCGCGGCCGCATTCCGTGACGGCTGGTTCCACTCGGGCGACCTCGCCGTGCGCGATGCCCACGGCTATTTCACGATCGTCGACCGGGTGAAGGACGTCATCAACTCCGGTGGGGTGCTGGTCGCTTCGCGCCAGGTCGAGGACGCGCTGTACACCCACGACGCCGTCGCCGAGGCCGCCGTGATCGGACTGCCCGACGAGAAGTGGATCGAGGTGATCACGGCCGTGGTCGTCCCGCGCGGCGAGGTCACCGAGGAGGAACTCGTCGCCCACGCCCGCGAGCACCTTCCTCACTTCAAGGCGCCGAAGCGGGTGCTGTTCGTGGCGGAGCTGCCACGCAACGCCAGCGGCAAGATCCTCAAGCGGGAGCTGCGGGAACGGTTCGGGTCATGACTTCCGCAGGTCCGCGATCCGCCTGATCTTGCCCACCGACCGCTCCAACGACTCCGGATCGACGATCTCGACGGCGACCGACACACCGATCCCGTCCTTCACGGCCGCCGCGATGGTGCGTGCGGCCGTGTCACGGTCCCCGGGGGTCGCGTCGGGGCGTGCCTCCGCGCGGACCGTGAGGGCGTCGAGGCGGCCCTCACGGGTCAGGCGGAGCTGGAAGTGGGGCGCCACGCCCGGTGTGCGCAGCACGATCTCCTCGATCTGGGTGGGGAAGAGGTTCACCCCGCGCAGGATGACCATGTCGTCGCTGCGGCCGGTCACCTTCCGCATCCGCCGGAAGGCCCGGGCCGTGCCCGGCAGCAGCCGGGTCAAGTCACGGGTGCGGTAGCGGACGACCGGCATCGCCTCCTTGGTGAGCGAGGTGAAGACCAGCTCGCCCTCCTCGCCCTCCGGGAGCACCTCGCCGGTGATCGGGTCGACGACCTCGGGATAGAAGTGGTCCTCCCAGATGTGCAGGCCGTCCTTCGTCTCCACGCATTCCTGCGCGACCCCGGGACCGATCACCTCCGACAGCCCGTATATGTCGACGGCGTCGATCGCGAACCGGTCCTCGATCTCCTGCCGCATCCGTTCCGTCCACGGCTCGGCGCCGAACACGCCGACGCGGAGCGAGGTGGAGCGCGGGTCGACGCCCTGGCGTTCGAACTCGTCGAGCAGCGTGAGCATGTAGGAGGGGGTCACCATGATGATCCGGGGCTCGAGGTCCAGGATCAACTGCACCTGACGGGACGTCATGCCGCCGGACGCGGGGATCACCGTACAGCCGAGGCGTTCGGCGCCGTAGTGGGCGCCGAGGCCGCCCGTGAACAGGCCGTAGCCGTAGGCCACATGGACCGTGTCGCCGGGCCGGCCGCCGGCCGCGCGGAGCGAACGGGCGACCACGTCGGCCCACATGGCCAGGTCGGCGTCCGTGTAGCCGACGATCGTGGGGCGGCCGGTGGTGCCGCTGGAGGCGTGGATGCGGCGGATGCGGTCCCGGGGCACGGCGAACATCCCGTACGGGTAGTGCTCGCGCAGATCGGCCTTGGTGGTGAACGGGAAGCGGGACAGGTCGCCGAGGGCGCGGCAGTCGTCGGGGTGGACGCCCGCCTTGTCGAAGGACTCGCGGTAGAAGGGCACGTGGGCGTACGCGTGGCGCAGCGAGGCCCGCAGCCGCTCCAACTGCAGGGCGCGCAGGGCGCCCTCGTCGAGGCGCTCGCCCTCGTCCGGCAGGTTCCTCGCATCCGTCATGCGGCCTTCTCCCTCGTCACCCTGGTCACCCTCGTCGGACCACGTCGACACGGTCATCGAACCATGCCAATACGGACGACCGATCATTCGGTCGATCTTCCTCCGGATCAGTAATCCAGGCCGGCCGGCCGCAGGCAAGAGGGCGGCCGCGACTTTCGTCCGGGGGAACTCCGTTGCGGACCGGTCCGGCCCGCGTCGAGGATCGGGGCATGCCGACCTTCACCGCCCCGGACGGGACCGAGCTCGCCTACCACGTACGGGGCGAGGGCGAGCCGCTCGTCGTCCTGCCCGGCGGCCCCATGCGCGCCTCCGCCTACCTCGGCGACCTCGGCGGTCTCGCCGCCCACCGCCGTCTCGTCCTCCTCGACCTGCGCGGCACCGGCGACTCCGCCGTCCCGGCCGACCCGGCGACATACCGCTGCGACCGGCAGGTCGACGACGTCGAGGCGCTGCGCGTCCGTCTGGGCCAGGAGCGGATCGACGTGCTCGCCCACTCGGCGGGCGGCAGTCTCGCGCTGCTGTACGCGGCCCGGTACCCGCACCGGGTGTCGCGGCTCGCGCTGATCACCGCCACGCCGTGGGCCCTGGGCCGGCCGGCCACGGCCGAGGACCGGCTGACGGCGGCTCGGCTGCGCACGGGCGAACCCTGGTTCGCAGCGGCGTACCCGGCCTTCGAGGCATGGCTCACCGGTGGGGACGAGCCGGACTGGGAGGTCGTCGGCGCCTTCTTCTACGGCCGGTGGGACGCCGCCGCCCGCGCCCACGACGCCGCCGCGGACGAGCAGACCAACTCCGGGGCGGAGAAGGGGTTCCTGGATCCGGAGGCCTTCGACCCGGCCGCCCTGCGGGCCGCCCTCGCGGACCTGACCGCACCGGTGCTGGTGCTCGCCGGCGAGGTGGACGGCGGTCCCCGGCCCGAACTCGCCCGGCTCCTCGCCGACGCCTTCCCGAACGCCGAGTTCGCCGTACAGCCCGGTGCCGGCCACTATCCGTGGCTGGACGACCCGGAGTGGTTCGCCGGACGAGCCGGCGCCTTCCTCGCCGCCACACCGGTCGCCGGTTCGGTGCCGCCCGCCTAAACTGAGGGTGCCTCCACCAGCGAACTCGAGCCGCGGAGTGGGCCATGCCCGACCAGCCGAAGCTCCCCATCGTGTACGTGAGGGGATTCGCGGGCGACACCTCGGGAATCAACAACGTCGTCCAGGACCCCTTCTACGGCTTCAACGAGGGATCGACGCATGTGCGCGTCGGACCGGACGACAAACCCGCGTTCCACCAGTTCGAGAGCCCGTTGCTGCGACTGCATCTCGACGAGGGGTACCGGATCCTCGTGCAGGGCGGCCAGGAGACCTACCTGGACACGCACGACGAGATCCCGTCCGACAGCATCTGGATCCACCGCTTCTACGACGTCTCGGCGAACACCTGGGGCACGAGCCCCAGGAAGTTCCGCCTGGAGGACGCGGCCGAGGACCTGCTCCGCCTCGTCAGGAGGCTCAAGGAGAAGAGCGGCGCGCCGCGGGTCCACCTCGTCGCCCACTCCATGGGCGGCCTCGTCTGCCGCTGCCTGATCCAGAAGATCCTCCCCGAGCTCGGCGAGGACCCGGCGGACCACGTGGACAGGTTCTTCACCTACGGCACACCGCACGGGGGCATCGCCTTCGACGTCGGGTTCGGTCTCGTCGAACGGCTGATGGCCGCCACCGGGATCAGCGGCGCCGACGTCTTCGCCCCCCGGCGCATGTACGAGTACCTCACGCCCGACTCCCTGCGGGAGGACGGCGGCCCGCCGCGGAACTGGGACCCGCGGGAGATCCCCGAGGGCGGATTCCCGCCGCACCGGGTCTTCTGCCTGGTGGGCACGGATCCCACCGACTACGACGTCGCGCACGGCCTGTCCGCGCGTGCCGTCGGCGCGCGCAGCGACGGGCTCGTGCAGATCGACAACGCTCAAGTTCCCCACGCTCACCGGGCGTTCGTCCACCGCAGTCACAGCGGACGCTACGGACTCGTCAACTCCGAGGAGGGCTACCAGAACCTCCGGCGCTTCCTCTTCGGCGACCTGCGGGTCCAGGCCGAACTGGTCGGCCTGCGGCTGCCCCGGGAGAGCCGCGGCACCAGCTGGCAGGCCGAGGTGCGGCTGGCCGTGCGCGGGCTGCCCAGCGTGATGCACGAACAGCTGGCCGCCCACTGGTGTCCGATCCAGCTGCCGGAGCCGCACGGCGACGGCACGGCCGCCGAGCCCGTCCCGCTGGCGACGACCTTCCTCAACAGCAAGGCGCCCCGGCCCCCGGAGACCCCCACGCTGCGTTACGCGCTGCACCTGCGGATCCTGTCACTGCGGGAGCGGGACGGGATCCTGCGCTTCACCGACCACCTCGAACAGACCGCGGACTTCGCCGACATCCTCGTCGTCGACGTCGGCTCCGCCGAGCCGGGCCCCGGTGTCTGGGCCGTCTGGAACTCGGACCTTCCCGGCGCCATCTGGGAACACCGGCCCACCGGTACGCCGTGCGGCGACGAAGACCCCCGCAGCGGCGTCTGGCTGGCGCACATCCCCCTGCCCGGGACGGCGGCGCCGATCCTGGGGGAGGAGGCGAGCATCCGGCTGACGGTCACCCCCTGGGGCTGACGCTCCGCGGCTGACATCCCGTGGCCGCTGACATGCCGTGTCCGACGCCCGGCCGGGTCAGCGGTCCTCGGCGACCGCCACCTCGCGCGCCCACCGGTAGTCCGCCTTGCCGCTCGGCGAGCGGCGGATGGCCTCCGTGACCACCAGCTGACGCGGGATCTTGTAGCCGGCGAGCCGGGAGCGGCAATGACGCTGGATGTCCTCCAGCGAGGGCCGCGCGGCGCCGTCGCGCACCTGGACGACCGCCGCCACATGGTTGCCCCACGTCGGGTCCGGCACCCCGGCCACCAGCGCGTCGTACACGTCCGGATGGGACTTCAGCGCCTGCTCGACCTCCTCGGGGTACACCTTCTCGCCCCCGGTGTTGATGCACTGCGAGCCGCGCCCGAGGACCACGACCACGCCCTCCTCGTCGACGGTCGCCATGTCGCCGAGCAGCACCCAGCGTTCGCCGTCCTTGCGGAAGAAGGTCTCGGCCGTCTTCGCCGGGTCGTTGTAGTAGCCGAGCGGCACGTGGCCGCACTGCGCGACCCGCCCGACCTCGCCCGCGGCGACCGGCTCATGGGTGGCCGGATCGACCACCCGCGTACGGGAGTTGACGCGGACCCGGAAGCCGCGCTCGGGCCCCGAGTCGTCCGTCGCCGTGCCGTTGAACCCGGACTCCGAGGAGCCGAAGTTGTTCAGCAGCATCGCGTTCGGCATCAGCGCCCGGAACTGGCGGCGGACCGTGTCCGACATGATCGCGCCGGACGAGGACACGCTGAACACCGACGAGCAGTCCGTGCCCCTCAGGGGCCCTTCGAGCGCGTCGATCAACGGCCGCAGCATCGCGTCGCCCACCAGGGAGATGCTGGTGACCTTCTCCCGCTCGATCGTCCTCAGTACTTCCTCGGGCACGAACTTGCGCTGGATCACCACACGTTGGCCGTAGTTGAAGCCGATGAAGGCGGTGAGGGTGGAGGTGCCGTGCATCAGCGGCGGGGTGGGGAAGAAGGTGATCCCCGTACCGCCGGCCGCGACCCGCTCGGCGATCTCCTCCGGCTTCTTCACCGGTTCACCGGTGGGTGAGCCGCCGCCCAGCCCCGAGAAGAACAGGTCCTCCTGACGCCACATCACCCCCTTGGGCAGGCCGGTCGTGCCGCCGGTGTAGATGATGAACTGGTCGTCGCCCGAACGGGCCGGGAAGCCGCGCTCGGGAGAGCCACCCGCCTCGGCGTCCGTGAAGGAGGTGATGTCCTCGCCCGACGGCCCCACGCGTATCAGATGCCGCAGCGCGGGCGTCTGCGGCAGCGCCGCCGCCACCCGGTCCGTGAACTCCGCGTCGAAGACGAGCGCCACCAGGTCCGCGTCCCGGTAGAGGTAGATCAACTCCTCTTCCACATATCGGTAGTTGACGTTGACCGGCACGATCCGAGCCTTGAGGCAGCCGAGCACCGTCTGGAGGTACTCGACGCCGTTGTACAGATGCAGGCCGAGGTGCTCGCCGGGGCGGATCCCGCTGTCGAGGAGGTGGTGCCCGACGCGGTTGGCCGCGGCGTCCAGCTCCGCGTACGTCAGACGGCGTTCCGCGCCCGTGCCGGGGTGGTCGACGTACACGAGGGCCTCACGGTCCGCCGCCACGTCGACGACCGACTCGAACAGGTCGGCAAGGTTGTACTCCACCGCTCCTCCTGACCGGGGGGCCTGGTTCTTTGACGGTTCGTCGGTCATCTGAGCAAAGGGGGCGGCAAGTGGGAAGGGCTCGCGCCAATAAATCTGACTGACTGTCAGAAAACCCTTGAACTGCCATCACGCCTCCTGCAACCTGTTCTCGTTCTTTCCGAGGGGAGACCTGCGATGGGCGGCACCGAACACCTCACCGTGCGCCGCGAAGGCGCCACACTCGTACTCACGCTCAACAGACCGGAGGCCAGGAACGCGCTCTCGATCGCCATGCTCGTCGGCCTGTACGACGGCTGGCTCGAGGCCGACGCGGACGACTCGGTCCGCTCCATCGTCCTCACCGGCGCGGGCGGCTCCTTCTGCGCCGGTATGGACCTCAAGGCGCTGGCCGGCCACGGCATGGAGGGCGAACAGCACCGCGACCGGCTCAAGGCCGACCCCGACCTGCACTGGAAGGCGATGCTCCGCCACCACCGCCCCCGCAAGCCGGTGATCGCCGCCGTCGAGGGGTACTGCGTGGCGGGCGGCACCGAGATGCTCCAGGGCACCGACATCCGCGTCGCCGGCGAGTCCGCCACCTTCGGACTCTTCGAGGTGAAACGCGGCCTCTTCCCGATCGGCGGCTCGACGGTCCGGCTGCCACGCCAGATCCCGCGCACCCATGCCCTGGAGATGCTGCTCACCGGCCGGCCCTACACCGCCCGCGAGGCCGCCGGTATCGGGCTGATCGGGCACGTCGTCCCCGACGGCACCGCCCTGGACAAGGCCCTGGAGATCGCCGAACGCGCCAACGCCTGCGCGCCGCTTGCCGTGGAGGCCGTGAAGGCGTCCGTGTACGAGGCGGCCGAGTTGACCGAGACCGACGGCCTCGCCGCCGAACTCGTGCGGGGCTGGCCGGTGTTCGACACCGACGACGCGAAGGAAGGCGCGCGTGCCTTCACGGAGAAGCGGGCGCCGGTCTACAAGCGTGCGTGACGCTCCGCGGGTTGAGCGGACGGTGTGACGCCGTTCGCCGACTGCGGGCCGCCGTGGGCTGGTCGCGCAGTTCCCCGCGCCCCTCACGGGGCCCGGCCCCAGCACGCCGAACTCCCAAGGAGGCAGCTCCGATGCCCGAAGTTCTCAAAGCGCCGCTGATTGTCGAGTTTCCGTTCACCCGGTCTCTCGGCCCCGTCCAGAGTGCCTTTCTCACCGGTCTGCGCGAGCGGGTCGTTCTCGGGGTGACGACCACCGACGGGCGCACCCTCGTGCCGCCCGTCGAGTACGACCCGGTCACCGCCGACGACCTGCGTGACCTGGTCGAGGTCGCGCCCACCGGCACGGTCACCACCTGGGCCTGGAACCACGCCCCCCGCCGCGGACAGCCCCTCGCCACCCCCTTCGCCTGGGCCCTGGTCCGGCTCGACGGCGCCGACACCGCCCTCCTGCACGCCCTGGACGCCCCCGGCCCCGACGCCGTGCACACCGGAATGCGCGTCCGGATCCGCTGGGCCGAGGAACGCACCGGCGCCATCACCGACATCGCCTGCTTCGAGCCGTACGACGGCGACCCGGCCGAACTCACGGGCAGCAACGGCGAGTTCGCGGACCCGGTCGGCGGCATCGTCGCCGCCGCCCGACTCGACTACACCTACTCACCCGGCCGCGCCCAGACCGCCTACATCGACTCCCTCGCCGACCGCAGGACCGTCGGCGAGCGCTGCCCGTCCTGCCGCAAGGTGTACGTGCCGCCGCGCGGGGCCTGCCCCACCTGCGGCGTCCCGACCGCCGAGCGGGTCGAGGTCGGACCGCGCGGGACCGTCACCACCTTCTGCATCGTCAACATCAAGGCGAAGAACCTCGACATCGAGGTGCCCTACGTCTACGCCCACATCGCCCTCGACGGCGCCGACCTCGCGCTGCACGCCCGCATCGGCGGCATCCCCTACGACCAGGTGCGCATGGGTCTGCGCGTCGAACCCGTGTGGACGGACGGCGCCCGCTACCCCGACCACTACCGGCCGACCGGCGAACCCGACGCGGACTACGACGCCTACAAGGAGCTGCTATGACCCGGGACATCGCGGTGGTGGCCTTCGCGCAGACCGACGTCCTGCGCACCACCGACGAGCTCTCCGAGGTCGAGATGCTCATGCCGGTCCTGCACAGCGTCCTGGACCGGACCGGCCTGAAGACCGCCGACATCGGCTTCACCTGCTCCGGCTCCAGCGACTACCTCGCCGGCCGGGCCTTCTCCTTCACCCTCGCCCTCGACGGCGTCGGCGCCTGGCCGCCCATCTCGGAGTCCCATGTCGAGATGGACGGCGCCTGGGCCCTGTACGAGGCGTGGACCAAGCTGCTCACCGGCGACGCCGACACCGCGCTCGTCTACTCCTACGGCAAGTCCTCACCCGGCTCCCTGCGCGACGTGCTCACCCGGCAGCTCGACCCGTACTACGTCGCCCCGCTGTGGCCCGACTCCGTCGCCCTCGCCGCCCTCCAGGCGCAGGCCCTGATCGACGCGGGCGACACCGACGAGCGCGAACTCGCCGCGATCGGTACCCGCAGCCGCCGGGTCGCGACCCTCAACTCCCGTGCGCAGCTGCGTGGTGCGGTCCCCCAGGGGGACTATGTCGTACGGCCGCTGCGCACCGGCGACTGCCCGCCCGTCGGCGACGGCGCCGCCGCCGTGATCCTCGCGGCCGGGGAGCGGGCCCGCGACCTGTGCTCCCGGCCCGCCTGGATCAGGGGCATCGACCACCGGATCGAGGCGCACTCGCTCGGTGTGCGCGACCTGACCGACTCGCCCTCCACCCGCCTGGCCGCAGAACGGGCCGGCGTCTTCGAACGGCCCGTCGACACCGCCGAACTGCACGCTCCGTTCAGCGCCCAGGAGGTCGTCCTGCGCAAGGCGCTGCGGCTCGACGACAGCGTGCGGGTGAACCTGTCCGGCGGTGCCCTCGCCGCCAACCCGATGATGGCCGCCGGTCTCATCCGCGTCGGCGAGGCCGCCGCCCGTATCCACCGGGGCGAGTCCGACCGCGCCCTCGCCCACGCCACCTCAGGACCGTGTCTCCAGCAGAACCTGGTCGCCGTACTCGAAGGGGAACCGCGATGAGCAAGGAGCCCGTGGCCGTCGTCGGGATCGGCCAGACCAAGCACGTCGCGGCCCGCCGGGACGTGTCGATCGCGGGGCTGGTCCGCGAGGCCGCCCGCCGTGCCCTCGACGACGCCGAGCTGACGTGGGCCGACGTCGACGCCGTCGTCATCGGCAAGGCCCCCGACTTCTTCGAGGGCGTCATGATGCCCGAGCTCTACCTCGCCGACGCGCTCGGCGCCGTCGGCAAGCCGATGCTGCGGGTGCACACGGCCGGCTCGGTCGGCGGGTCCACCGCGCTCGTCGCCGCGGGCCTCGTCGCGGCCCGTGTCCACGGCACGGTGCTGACGCTGGCCTTCGAGAAACAGTCCGAGTCCAACGCCATGTGGGGACTGTCCCTGCCGATCCCCTTCCAGCAGCCCCTGCTCGCCGGAGCGGGCGGATTCTTCGCGCCCCACGTGCGGGCGTACATGCGGCGCAGCGGCGCCCCGGACACCGTCGGCTCGCTGGTGGCGTACAAGGACCGGCGCAACGCGCTGAAGAACCCCTACGCCCACCTGCACGAGCACGACATCACGCTGGAGAAGGTCCAGGCCTCGCCCATGCTCTGGGACCCGATCCGCTACTCGGAGACCTGCCCCTCCTCCGACGGCGCCTGCGCGATGATCCTCACCGACCGGGCCGGCGCCGCCCGCGCGCCCCGGCCGCCCGCCTGGATGCTCGGCGGCGCGATGCGCAGCGAACCGACCCTGTTCGCGGGCAAGGACGCCGTGTCCCCGCGGGCAGGCCGGGACTGCGCCGCCGACGTCTACCGGCAGGCCGGCGTCACCGACCCGCGCCGCGACATCGACGCCGTCGAGCTGTACGTACCGTTCTCCTGGTACGAACCCATGTGGCTGGAGAACCTCGGCTTCGCCGACGAGGGAGAGGGCTGGAAACTGACCGAGGCCGGGGTGACGGAGCTCGACGGCGACCTGCCCGTCAACATGTCGGGCGGCGTCCTGTCCACCAACCCCATCGGAGCCTCCGGCATGATCCGCTTCGCGGAGGCGGCGCTCCAGGTGCGCGGCCAGGCCGGGGAACACCAGGTGGAGCGGGCCCGGAAGGTTCTCGGGCACGCCTACGGCGGCGGCTCGCAGTTCTTCTCCATGTGGCTCGTGGGAGCGCGGCCACCTCAGTCCTGAAAGGTCCCCCTCACGTGCTCTGTCGGCGTCCGGGACCGATCGCTAGGCTGACCCGCGGACGACGAACCGGGAGGAGCACGGACGTGGCCGAGAGCACCATCCAGCAGCAGCCGCTCACGGGCTGGGACAAGCCGGAGCTGGACCTCAGCAACGCCGAGTGGCAGTCCAGCAGCCAGGGGCGGGGGGATGTCCAGATCGCCTTCGTCGAGGGATTCATCGCGATGCGCAACAGTGGCAGCCCCCAGAGCCCTTCCCTGATCTTCACGCCCGCCGAGTGGGGCGCGTTCGTGTCGGGGGCGCGGGAGGGGGAGTTCGACCTGACCTGAGACCGGTGTCGGCCGCACGGCCGGCACCGGGAGCCTGCCCGGACGAGAGGACCCGACGCGGGAACCGGGCGGACAGGCGTCGTGCGCCACCACCCGGGGAGTGAAGGCACCCCCGGGACGACGGATCGCGTCCCTCCCGGCGGTCGCCGGACGGCGCTGTCCACGTACCATGGCGGCATGTCGTTCCTCCGCCGCCGCAGCGCCACTCCCGCCGGGCCCGACTTCGACGTCCTGGCCATGGATCCGGGCGACTGGCCCGGCAATCTGGGTGCCGGGCTGCTGCCCGCCCCCGACGGCAGCTGCCAGGGCGTCTTCCTGCGCTACGACCTCTTCGGCGGCCGCGGCCCCGCGATGATCATCGGCAATCTGCCCGAGGGCTCCCCGGCCCGCGAGGTGGAGGAGGACGAGGTCCCCTTCGAGGTCGCCCAGCTGCTGCTCGCGCTGGAGAACGACGAGGAGGTGACCGTCGTCGGCACCGAGGACATGCCGGTGATGCAGGGCGACAACCTCCTGATCGTGCGCCGCCTCAAGCTCTCCGAGGGCCGGATCTCCTGCGTGCAGTTCGACCGCAGCGACAACGTCCTGGTGACCATCGCCGCCTGGGACCGCCCCATCACCGACGACCTGTACGCCCTGCTGAAACCGCTCCCGGCGGAGCTGTTCCAGCAGGGCTGAGGCGCCGCTACGACGTGGACGACATCAGCTTCACGTCCGCGGCCCGCACGAACGCCACCCGGTGGCCGTACTGGATCTCGTAGTACTGGTCCTCACCGATCACCACCCGGTGCGCGCCGGTGGCGAAGGTGACCGCGTAGTAGTACTCGCCCGGCACCTTGTCACCGACCACGTACTTCTGGCCCTTCGGCAGGGTGTACGGCAGCGGTGACACCGCCTGGGCCGGGACGCCCGCCGGGTAGGCCGACGCCTCGGGGTAGGCGCGGCCGTAGACCGGAACGCTGTCGCGGCCGTCCTTCGGGGTGATCACCTGGCCCGCCGCGGGTACCGCCGTCGGCCGGTCCTTCGGGTTGTGGAACCACGCCTTCTGACCCAGGTACCAGATCGCCGTCCAGTCACCCCACCGGTCGGCGACCGCGTACTGCTGGCCGGTGGACACCCGCGAGGAGATGTCGTTCACGCCCGTGGTCGGGGCCGAGCCCTGGCCGATGTCCTTGATCAGGGCCGACTTCTCGTCGTGGTCGGAGTACAGCCGCACCGCGCCGGAGCCGTGCGCCGCGCATGGCGCGCCCTTGGTGACACAGTCCGTGTACACCGGCTGGTTGGCGAGGTAGTCGGGCCGGATCGTGACCAGACCGCCGCTCCTGCGGGCCGTCGCCGCGAAGGGCCGGTCCAGCAGTTCGAAGTAGTGCCGCCAGTCCCAGTAGGGGCCCGGGTCGGTGTGCATCCCGGAGACGGTCGCGGTGGTCGGCCCCGGCACGTTGTCGTGGCCCAGGATGTGCTGGCGGTCCAGCGGGATGCCGTACCGCGCGGCCAGGTACTTCACCAGACGCGCCGACGACCGGTACATCGCCTCCGTGTACCAGGAGTCCGGCTGGGCCAGAAAGCCCTCGTGCTCCAGGCCGATCGACTTGGCGTTGACGTACCAGTTGCCCGCGTGCCAGGCCACGTCCTTGGCCTTCACATGCTGGGCGACATGCCCGTCGGTGGAGCGCAGGGTGTAGCTCCAGGACACATAGGTGGGGTCCTGGACCATGTTCAGCACCCCCTCCCAGCCGCCCTCGGTGTCGTGCACGACGATGTACTTGATGCTCGGCGCGGCGGGCCGGTCGCCGAGGTCGTGGTTGCCGTAGTCGTTGTCGCCGAACTGCTCGTACGGCGCCGGGATCCACTCGCAGGACACCGTCGTCGGGCACTCGGTGCCGGCCGTGGAGGCCGTGCGCAGGCCGGTCTTCCGCAGCTGGGCGGTCCGCGGGGCCAGGTCCGGCACGGCGGCCAGGGCGACCGGCCCACCGGCGTCCGTGCTGCGCTCCGCGCCGGTGCGGAGCACGTCGAAGACGTCGTCGGCGTAGCCGGCCGCCGTCGCGCGGTCGTCCGCGCCCGAGAAACGCGCCACCGCGCCGTACCAGTCCGCCGGGTCACCGCTCAGCGGCTCTCCCAGGCTCTGCTGCGCGGCGGCGAGCAGCGCGGCGCCGCCCGCGATGTTGGCCGCGGGGTCCGTGCGCAACTCCTCCGCGCTCAGGCCGGTCAGCTCCGCCGCCCTCGGCAGGGTGCGCAGCCGGGCCGGGATCTCCTCGCCGGCCGGGAGCCGCGTCTTCGGGACACGGGCCGGGCGGGCGGAGTCGCCACGGGAGTCCTCCGCGCCCTGGCTGTGGTGCGGTGCCGACGCGAGCGCCGTACGCGCGTCGGTGAGGTGCATCGGTCCGTAGCCGCCGGTCACGCTCGGCGCGCCGCCGTGCGTGTCCCAGCGGGACTGGAGATAGGAGACGCCCAGCAGCAGGCTCCGCGGCACGTGGTACTCGGCGGCCGCGACGGCGAAGGCCCGCTGGAGGCCGGCCGCCCCGGCAGCGCGGGAGGTCGAGGGACCGGTGGCCTCGGACGGGGAGGCCGCGCCGAGCAGCGGGAGCAACAGAGCCGCCGACGCCATGGCGCCTGCGGCTCTACGGGTGTGTCTGCCTGGTCCGGGGTGAGTGACGGGTTTTCGCAATGCGGCCTCCTGGGACGAGCGGGCGGGGCGTGCGGGGCCGGACATGAGCCATCTGTCACCGGCTTGCCGACAACCCGTCAATCATGCCCACAGACAGGAGATTTCCCTCGTCAAGACACCGCTGACGCACCGCGGGGCCCCGCGGCGCGCCGCCGTTCAGGCGCAACCGCGGACCCTCGTCCCCTCAGCGGGTGCCGACCGCCGCGCGTACGGCCCGGCGGGCCAGCTGGCAGTCGTCGTGCAGCCGTCGCAGCAGCAGGCGCTGTTCCTCGCCGGACGGCCCGCCACCCGGATGGCCCCCCGGAGCCGTCGGGGTGACGTCGTGCATCGAACGCTGCACGGCCGTCTCGTAGGTACGGATCTCGCGGGTCAGGACCAGCATCAGGTTCACCAGGAAGGCGTCCCGGGAGGCCGGGCCCGCCGACTGGGCGATCTGGCTGATCTGACGGCGCGCCACCGGCGCGTCGCCCAGCGCCGACCACAGTGTCGCCAGGTCGTAGCCCGGCAGATACCAACCCGCGTGCTCCCAGTCCACCAGCACTGGACCGGCCGGTGAGAGAAGGATGTTCGACAGGAGGGCGTCGCCGTGACAGAACTGGCCCATGCCCTGCCGGCCCGCGGTGGCCGCGATGCCGTGCAGCAGCTTCTGGAGGTCGCCGAGGTCCCGGTCGGTGAGCAGACCCAGCTCGTGGTAGCGGGAGATACGGGCGGCGTAGTCCAGCGGGGCGTCGAACGTCCCCGCCGGCGGCCGCCAGGCGTTGAGCCGGCAGACCGCGCCGAGTGCCGCCCGGACGTCGGCCCGCGGCGGGGCCTCGGTGGGGTGCCGCTGGAGTGCCGCCACCCGGCCCGGCATCCGCTCGATCACCAGTGTGCAGTTGTCCGGGTCCGCCGCGATCAGTCTCGGCGCCCGCACCGGAGGGCGGTGCCGGACGAACGTGCGGTACGCGGCTATTTCGTGCCGGATCTGCTCGGCCCACACGGGGGAGTGGTCGAGTAAACACTTGGCGACCGCCGTGCTGCGGCCGGTCGTACCGACCAGCAGCACCGAGCGTCCGCTGCGGCGCAGCACCTGGACCGGCGCGAACTCCGGGCAGATCCGGTGCACGGACGCGATCGCCGTGCGCAGCTGGGCGCCCTGAGGGCCGGACAGGTCGAGTCTCCCGCTGAGCGGTTGGGTGCCGAGCCCCGCGGGACGCCGGGCCGGACCGGCGCCGAGCGCGGGAGCCGCCGACCGCGCGGCGGGGTCGAGGTAGGGGCCGCCGCCGCCCGGGCGGGTGTGCAGCGACCGGGGCGGGGCGGACACGGAGGACGATGCTGCGTACATGGGAGAAACAGATCCCTTCGTGTGCCGGACGTCAGAACGCTGCCCCGACCGGCCCTTTCGGGTACACCCTGGGGAATGTCCCTCGGCGACCGGGTCGGGGTGGCGCTTTCCTACCTGACACCCATCGCCCAGTGGCACACCATCTGGCGAACCCTGGCGAACCCTGGCGAATAGTCGCCCGGCAACTTTCACCGGGCTACTGTCAACTCAGCCGAGAACCTGGGGGCTTGACGTGAGCGGACAACCCAACACCCGCCTCTCGGACCTGTTCGGCCTGGCCGGCTGGTCCAAGGGGGAACTCGCGAGGCTGGTCAACCGGCAGGCGGCGGCCATGGGCCACCCCCAGCTGTCGACCGACACCTCCCGGGTGCGGCGGTGGATCGACACGGGAGAGATCCCGCGCGATCCGGTACCGCGGGTGCTGGCGGCCCTGTTCACCGAGCGTCTCGGCCGTGTCGTGACCATCGAGGACCTCGGTCTGGTCCGGCACGGGCGTACAGGGAATCGGCCCGGCGGCGGGAGTGTGGAACATCCCGACGACGTGCCGTGGGCGCCCGAACGGACTGCTGCGGTCCTCACCGAATTCACGGGAATGGACCTCATGCTCAACCGACGCGGCTTGGTGGGCGCGGGTGCCGCGCTCGCCGCGGGATCAGCTCTCAGCAGTGCCATGTACGAGTGGCTGCACACCGACCCCACCCTCTCCTCCGACGCTCCCGTCCTCGACCACCCCCTCCTCCACCATGCCGACCCCGCCGGGTTCGACCGCTACGAGGCCGCCCCCATCGGAACGGAGGAGGTGGACGAACTCGAGCGCTCGGTGGAGGTGTTCCGGGCCTGGGACGCGGCCCGCGGCGGCGGGCTGCAACGCAAGGCCGTGGTGGGACAGCTCAACGAGGTCGGCGGCATCCTCGCCTACCGCCACCCCTCCCATCTCCAGCGGCGCCTGTGGGGCGTCGCGGCCAACCTCGCCGTCCTCGCGGGCTGGATGTCGCACGACGTCGGTCTGGAGCCCACGGCCCAGAAGTACTTCGTCATCGCCGCCCATGCCGCACGAGAGGGCGGTGACCGCCCACGGGCCGGCGAGGCGCTCTCCCGGGCGGCCCGTCAGATGGTCCACCTCGGGCGACCGGACGAGGCCCTCGACCTGATGAAACTCGCCCAGTCCGGATCCGGTGACAACGCGACCCCGCGCACCCGGGCGATGTTCCACACCATCGAGGCCTGGGCGCAGGCGTCGATGGGCAAGGGCCAGGCCATGCGCCGCACCCTCGGCCAGGCGGAGGACCTCTTCGTCTCCGACAAGGGCGACGTCACACCGCCGTCCTGGATGCAGACCTTCAAGGACGAGGATCTGTACGGCATGCAGGCGCTGGCCTACCGGACGCTGGCCGAGTTCGAGCCACAGGCGGCCGCGCATGCCCAGTACTACGCGGAGAAGGCGCTGGCGTTGCGCGTCGACGGGCGGGAACGGTCGAAGATCTTCGACCATCTGTCCATGGCGTCCGCCTGCTTCATCGCCGACGACCCCGAGCAGGCGGACCGCTTCGCGCGGCTGGCCCTGATGTCGATGGGATCGAACTCCTCCCGGCGCACCTGGGACCGGCTGAGCCAGATGTACCGGCTCACCGCGCAGTACGCGGGCTACCCGAGGATCAGTGAACTGCGGGAGGAGATCAGGCTGGCGCTGCCGAAGCAGAAGGGCAGCAGGGCGGGCAAGGGGGGCAACGGCACTCAGGTGTGAGCGGGTTGTCGTCGGTCGGTCCCCTCACCGGGTGACCCGGGCGACCAGCACGCAGGCGTCGTCGGCGCGTTCGCTCTCGCCGCACTCCTCCACGACCATCCGCACGCACTCCTGTGCGGTGCGCGCCCTGTCCAGACGAGGGGCCAGGCCGAGGAGGCGGTCGGCGGGTGCCAGCCCGTCGGTGTGCAGCAGAAGGAGGTCGCCTTCTTCGAGGGTCTCCTCGGCCTGCCCGTAGGCGGCGCGTGCGGTGGCTCCGAGGAGCACGCCCTCCGGTGCGTCCAGCCGGCGTCCCGTCCCGTCGCGGAACAGCAAGGGGACGGGGTGTCCGGCCTGCGCCCACATCAGGGTGCGGGTGTCCGGCCGGTAGCGGCAGCAGACCGCGCTGCCCAGGGCCGGTTGGACCGTGGCGTCCAGTAACTGGTTGAGCCAGGACATCAGTTGGGCCGGTTGGGTGCCCGCCATGGCCATTCCGCGCAGGGCGCCCAGCAGCATCGCCGTGGTCGAGGTGACGGTCGGGCCGTGGCCGGTGAGGTCACCGACGCTCAGCAGCGTCTGCCCGTCGGCGAGTTCGAGCGCGTCGTACCAGTCGCCGCCGATCCGCGAGGTCGTCGCGGCGGGCAGATAGTGGGCGGCGAGGTCGAGGGAGCGGGGGCCCTGGTGCGGCAGGCGCGGGGAGCCGCGCCACGGCGGCAGCACGGCCTCCTGGAACTCCACCGCGAGCCGGTGTTCGGTCTGGGCCAGGTGCCGCTGCCGCTGGAGCGAGTCACGGCTCTCGCGCACGGCCCGCTGGCTGCGCCGCAGTTCGCTGACGTCCCGCAGCACGGCCCACATCGAGGCGGTGCCGCCCTCGGCGTCGAGCACGGGCTCGCCCATCATGTGCACGGTGCGCTGCTCGCCGTCCGGGCGCACCACGCGGAACTCGCCGTCGATGGGCCGGGCGTCGATCAGGCAGTCCGTGACCATCGCGGTCAGCTTCGGCCGGTCCTCGTCGAGGACGAGCGCGGGCAGTTCGTCGAGGGTGAGCGGGGGAGCGGCGGGGTCGCGGCCGAGGATCCCGTAGAGCTCCTCGGACCAGACGGCCTCGTCCGTCAGCAGGTTCCACTCCGCGCTGCCGACCCGGCTCAGCAGCGACTCGCGCCGGGAAGCGACCGGTGCGGCGGGCGTGGGCCCGGCGGCCGGTACGGGCGGCGGGCCGTCCCGCAACTGGGCCAAGTGCGTGTCGAGGTCGTCGAGTTGGTGCAGCGCCAGATCGCAGAGCGCGCGCTGCCAGCGGCCCTGCGGGTCCGCGGCGTCGCTCCGGGTGTCCTGCCGTACGGCGTCCATGTCGCCCTTGAGCCGTCGGGTCTGCGTGATCAGCGCGTCGACCGAGCCGCGCCCCGGCGGCGGGGCGGCTGAGCGGTCCGCAGAGACATGGGGCGGCATGACGCACTCCGATGCGGGACGGTACGGCGAAGGCTGGCACAAGGGCCGTTACGACTGTTGCACAGCCCGCGACGGCGTGTAAGGGATTTGGCAACACACGATTCGGTGGTGCTTCTGGCATATGCCAGTGTCTTCAGGGAGGGGTGGCGGAAGGTGGTCGGCGGGCGTCGGAAGGGGGCCAAGTCGTAGGTGACGTACGTGACTTGGGGGACTCCTGAGGGGGCCGAGGTGACCATCGGTCGCATGTTCGACGGGCTGATGTTCCAGGCAAGGGCCACTGTGACGCAGGTCACAAGAATTGGAGACCGCTTTCGCGTAATGCAAGAGGCCCCCGCGAGGTCGTACATGCATGGACATCACTCTTGAACAACCCGTCCGCGCCCGCTTGATCACCGCGGAGGACCAGGAGCTGCCCGTGCCCGCCACGCTCCGCTACGACTCCACCGACCCGTTCGCCGTGCACGTCGACTTCCCGCCGGAGGTCTCCCTGGCGGGTGAGGCCGTCACCTGGACCTTCGGCCGGGCCCTGCTGGAGCAGGGCGTGAGCGGCCCGGCCGGGAGCGGGGACGTGCACATCTGGCCCTGTGGGCCGGTCCGCACGGTGGTGGAGTTCCACTCCCCGCTCGGTCTGGCCCTGCTCCAGTTCGAGACGGGCGCCCTGCGTCGGTTCCTGCTGCGCAGTTACGCCGTGGTCGCGGCGGGCCGGGAGGATGTCGGCGCCGCCGTCGACCAGGGGCTGGAGGCCCTGCTCGGCAGTGCCTGAGACCCGCCGGGTGTCACTGACCGCCCGCGGTGTACAGGCCGGGGCGCGGGGCGAGTTCGACCGCGACGCGCGTGTCGCTCTCCAGGGCCTGGATCCCGGCCTCGGCGACGACGGAGGCCGCGTAGCCGTCCCAGACGGTCGGGCCGGTGACCAGACCGCGCCGGGTGGCGTCGACCCAGGCCTGCACCTCGCGGTCGTAGGCGTCCACGAACCGCACGAGGTAGTCCTGGGGCACCTCCGCGGCGGCGGTGCCCCCTGTGGTGACGAGCATCCCCTGGTCGTCGCCGATCCGCGCGCTGCCCGCCTCGCACACGGCCTCGCAGCGCACCTGGTACCCGAAGCCGCAGTTGACGAAGACCTCCACGTCGACCAGGGCGCCCCCGTCGGTCTCGAAGAGCACGAACTGCGGGTCGAGCAGGCCCTGCGGGGCGCCGGCGGAGGGACGCGGGCGCCGCACGGTGACCGCGGTCAGCTCCTGGCCGAGCAGCCAGCGGGCCGCGTCGATCTCGTGCGACACCGAGCTGTCGATCAGCATCGCGCTGGTGAAGCCCGGCGGTGAGGAGACGTTGCGGTGCACGCAGTGCAGCATCAGCGGCCGCCCGAGCCGCCCGTCGTCCAGCAGCGCCTTGAGCCTGCGGTACCCGGCGTCGTAGCGCCGCATGAACCCGATCTGCGTCAGCCGCCGCCCCAGCCGGGCCTCCGCCTCCAGCACGCGCAGCGCCCCTGCCGAGTCCGGCACCATGGGCTTCTCGCACAGCACCGGCAGCCCGCGGGCGAAGGCCGCCAGCAGCGCCTCCTGGTGCGCGGGGCCGGGCGAGGCGATCAGTACGGCCTCGACGCCGGGCGCGTCGAGCGCGGCCTCGACCTCCGGGTGGACCGTCACCCCCTCGATCCCGGCCACGGCCTCCTTCGCGCGCGCGGCATCGGGATCGGCCACGGCGGCGACCCTGGCTCCGCTGACCACGCGATCGAGGCGGCGTATGTGGTCGGCTCCCATGTGTCCGGCACCCAGCACGGCCACGCCCAGCAGGTCACTCACGCGTACTCACCCTCCCGGTGGACGATCACGCCGTAGCGTACGCCGCCGGTGAAAGCCGCTGCCGGGCCCCGGCCGGTGCAACGCCGGCGCAACCGGCCGGGCCGCCGCCGAGCGGGGGTCAGTAGCGCAGCACGCCTGCCATCCCGTCCGCGTCGCCCAGTGCGCCGTCGGGCACGAAGCGCACCTCGGCGCCCGTCTCCAGGCACTGCTCGACGATCTCGTCCACGATGTCCTCGCGGGCGTCGAGATCGCCGCTCACGGCGGGGACGAGATGGTCGCCGCCGTCGCGGACCGTGACCCGGTAGTTCTCCTCCACGGCCAGCAGCCGGATCCGGCCCTCCCGGGCGTTCTGCCAGAGCTCGTCGACGCCGGCCGCGAACGTCTTGTGTCCACGGGCCGAGTCGAGCTCCCGGGCGACGGCGGCGGTGTTCCGGCGGGCCTCCGCGTCGTGCAGCGGGCGCACCGCCTGCCACACGGTGTCGGGTGTGCCGTGGGAGAGTCCGCCGTGCGCGACGTGCACCGCGTCCCGGGTGACCCCGCCCAGCTCGTCGAGGAGCGACAGCGCCGCCTGCTCGCCGGTGACGTACAGCGGTCGCGGATTCTGGCGCAGCAGTCCGCCGAGCGCGGTGTCGGCCTCGCGCAGGAAGTGACGGGTGTCCTCGTCGCGGAACGTGCTGGGCAGGTCGCCGATCCGCTCCATGCGTTCGGCGTCGAAGTTCGGCTGGCTCCTGACCAGCGGGAAGCCGCCGGCGTGCTCCTCGGTGATCCGGTCGGCGCCGCCGTTCCACAACGTGACGCGGTCGGCGGAGACCGACAGGACCCAGAACGGGCGTTCGGCGGCCTGGGCCGAGACGAGGTTGCGGGTCAGGAAGGTGTCGGAGAGCACGACGCGTTCCGGGACGGCGCGGGCCAGGGACCACACCTGGTGCTCGCCCGGGGCGGCGTAGATGACCAGGCCGTCCTCGGTGTGCGCCAGGTCGACCTCGGCCAGGGCCCGGTCGAGCTGGTCGGCGACGTCGACGCGCCGCTCGCGGCTGACCGCCGGGTCGGTCTCCAGCTGTTTCTTCGCCTCGGCCACGACATTGCGCAGCCGGACCCGGTCCTGGGCGTTCTCGGGTTCCCGGCGGTGCGTCGGTGTCAGCACGGACACCGCGGGATAGGGGCGCGGGCGGCGCAGTTCGGAGAGGGTCGCTGGGCTGAGTGCGTGCTCCATATCAGCACGATAGGTCCCAATTGCCGTTCAGGCATTTGGGGCAATATCAGTACATCTCAGGGTGCCCCCGTTGTTACGGTCGCAGCGGTGCTCGGCGGGCGTTCCCCAGCGTCGGCGCACCGCTTTCGTCCCTCCGTCGTCGCCGGCGAGGTGGGCCTCGGCCTCATCGACACCACCCGCGCCTATCTGGAGACCCTCGAACCGGAGCGGCTGGCCAGGTTCCTGATCGGCGGCCTGGCCACCGTCGACCTGCCGGACGAGTACCGCACCGGACACCTCGCCCTGGCCCGCGAATCGACCGGCGTCCGCGAGTACCTCATGCCGCCGCTGCCCAACACGCTCTACACGCGGGACACCACCTGCTGGCTCTACGGCGGCCTCACCCTCAACCCGCTGTACTGGCCCGCCCGGCACGACGAGACCCTGCTGATGAAGGCCGTCTACACCTTCCACCCCGACTACGCGGGCGCCACCGTGTGGTGGGGCGACCCCGAACTCGACTGGGGACAGGCGACGTTCGAGGGCGGGGACATCATGCCCGTCGGCAACGGCGTGGTGCTGATGGGCATGAGCGAACGCACCTCCCGGCAGGCCATCACCCAGGTGGCCAAGGCGCTGTTCGACCAGGGCGCCGCCGAACGGGTGATCGTGGCCGGGATGCCGAGGCTGCGGTCCGCGATGCACCTCGACACGGTCTTCACCTTCGCCGACCGCGACCTGGTGACGCTCTACCCGGCCATCATGGACGGCGTCCACACCTTCTCGCTGCGCCCGAGCGACCGGGCGCCGGGCTTCGACATCACCGACGAGGGCGCCACTCCCTTCACCGACGTCGTCGCCAAGGCGCTGGGCCTGCCCGCGCTGCGGATCGTCGAGACGGGTGGCGACGTCTACGCCTCCGAGCGCCAGCAGTGGGACAGCGGCAACAACGCGGTCGCCCTCGAACCCGGGGTGGTCTTCACCTACGACCGCAACACCCAGACCAACACCCTGCTGCGCAAGGCGGGCATCGAGGTCGTCACCATCGTGGGCGCCGAGCTCGGCCGCGGACGCGGCGGCGGTCACTGCATGACCTGCCCCCTGGTGCGCGATCCCGTGGAGTTCTGAGCGCGATCTCGTGGGCGCCCGACGGTGACGGCGACCCCCTCGGCCGGTTACCGTACGCGTCAGTAACCGGGACCGCACCGCAGGAGGCACCCATGCCGCAGCTCGAAGTCGACGGCGCAGCACTGACGTACGACGACGAGGGCCCGCGCGACGGCGACGGGGTGCCCCTGGTGTTCGTGCACGGCTGGACGGCGAACCGGCACCGCTGGGACCACCAGGTGGCGCACTTCGCCGAGCGGCGCCGGGTGATCCGGCTCGACCTGCGCGGGCACGGCGAGAGCAGTGGTGCCGGCGTGAAGACGGTCGCGGAGCTGGCGACGGACCTCCTCGCCCTCCTCGACCACCTGGAGATCGAGCGGTTCGTGCTGATCGGCCACTCGATGGGCGGGATGATCTCGCAGACCGTCGCCCTCTCCCACCCCGAGCGGGTGGAGCGCATGGTGCTGGTGAACTCCATCGGCCGGATGACCTACAGCCGGGGCAGGGGCCTGCTGATGGGCGTCTCCACCCTCGTCCCCTTCAAGCTGTTCGTCGCCACCAACATCCAGCGGGCCTTCGCGCCCGGTTACCCCCGCGACGAGATCCGCGCGTACATCAAGTCCTCCGCGGACACCCCGCGTGAGGTGGTCATGACGCTGTACGGCGCCATGCGTGCCTTCGACGTGCTGGACCGGGTCGGGGAGATCCAGGCCCCGACCCTGATGATCCACGGCTACCACGACATCCAGCTCCCGGTGCAGCAGATGCTGCGCATGGCCAAGGCCTACCCGGACGCCACCGTCCGCGTCCTCGACGCGGGCCACGAACTCCCGGTCGAGAAGCCGGCCGAGCTGACGGCGGCGATCGACGCCTTCGTCACCGTCAAGCCCGCGTAGCCGTTGCAGCCGCTGTAGGTCTCGTGGGCCCCGTGGGCCCCGTGGGCCTCGTGGCCGTCGGCCGCGGGGCCGGCTAGCCGAAGCTGTCCGGGTCCGCGGCCTTCCAGTCCGTCTCCCAGGACGGCGGTGGTCCGGCGAGCAGTTCTCCCGGTGCCAGCCACTCGTACAGCTCCGCGTACGAACGGACCGCGCCCGGCCGCGTCCGCCGGACCAGATGGCCGGGAGTGAGTTCGGCCGGCTCGCGGATGCCCATCGCCGCCATGATCCGGACGGCGTCACGCACCGTCTCCCGCTGGTAGCGCCGGACCCGCCGGGCCTTGTCGGCCACGTTCAAGGAGCGCGTCCGCAGCGGATCCTGGGTCGCGACGCCGGCCGGGCAGGTGCCGGTGTGGCACCGCAGCGCGCCGACGCAGCCGACGGCGCGCATCATCGCCCGGGCCGCGTTGGTGTAGTCGGCGCCCTGCGCGAGACGGGTGACGATGTCCGAGCCGGTGGCCACCCGGCCGCTCGCCCCGATCCGGACCCGGTCCCGGAGCCCGACGCCGACCAGCGCGTTGTGCACGGTGATCAGCCCCTGGGTGAGCGGCATACCGAGGCGGCCGGCGAACCCCGCAGGTCCGGCGCCGGTGCCGCCCTCCGACCCGTCCACCACCACGAAGTCGGGCGTCAGACCCTCCGCCACCATCGCCCGGCACACCGCGAGGAACTCCCGCCGCGAGCCCACGCACAGCTTGAACCCGGTCGGTTTGCCGCCCGCCAGCTCACGCAGCCGGGCCAGGAACAGCACCAGTTCCCGCGGCGTCGAGAAGACCCGGTGCGAGGGTGGCGACACCACCGTCTCGCCCACCGGGACCTTCCGCTCCCGCGCGATCTCGGCGCTCACCTTCACCCCGGGCAGCACCCCGCCGCTGCCCGGCGCCGACCCCTGGGACAGCTTCAACGACACGCACCTCACCTCGGGCAGCGCCGCCTTGTCCGCGAACTCCCGTGCGTCGAAGCCGCCGTCGGCGTCGCGGCAGCCGAAGTACCCCGTCCCGATCTCCCAGACCAGGTCCCCGCCGCCGCGCAGATGGTGCTCCGACAGCCCGCCCTCCCCGGTGTCCTGCGCGAAACGCCCCAGCGCCGCACCCCTGTTGAGGGCGAGCACCGCGCGCGACGACAGCGCCCCGAAACTCATCGCGGACACGTTCAGCAGCGCCATGTCGTAGGGCTGGGAGCAGTCCGGTCCGCCCACCCGCACCACCGGCGGCTCCTCGGCCGGCTCGACCGGCCGCAGCGACGGCACCAGATACTCGTACGCGTCCCGGTCGCCGCCGAACGGCTCCCGCGCGTCGCCGCTCCGGGCACGCGCGCGTACCTTCTGCGTCGGATACCGCAGCCGCCCGACCAGCGGGTGGTTGCGCAGTTCGGAGCGGCGGGGCTGGAGCAGGTCCCAGCCCCCCAGACAGGCCGCCGCCAGCAGCGGTCCGGCCGCGAGCCACCACCAGGCGGACCGGGCGGACGAGGCCACCGTCGTCCCGGCCGCGAGGAGGCAGACGAGCAGCAGTGGCAGGAACCGGCGCACTCAGTCGTCGTCCTCGTCGGGCCCGCAGGAGCTGCCGCTGGGCGGGAGGGAGCCGTAGAGCAGGAAGTCGTCGACCTTGCGGTGCACGCATTTGGACGACCCGTACCCGGTGTGGCCGTCGCCCTTGTTGTCGAGCACCACGGCCGCGGCACCGAGACGCTTGGCCGTCTCCACGGTCCAGCGGTACGGCGTCGCCGGGTCCCCGCGCGTGCCGACCAGCAGCATCTCCGGGGTGCTCACGTCCTTCACCTCGTCGCGGATGAAATCGGTGCCCCTGGGGCGGCCGTAGCACATCAGGACCTCGGTGAGGCGGTACTGCCCGAAGACCGGAGAGGCCTTGTCGTACGCGGCGCGCAGCCGCTCGAGGTCCGCGGAGATCTGCGCGGCCGTGGGGCGGTCGGGATCGTCGGCGCAGTTGATCGCCATCAGCGCCGCGGGCAGGTTGTCGAGGGGGATGTCCTCCTCGTCGACGAGCGCCCCGGGGGAGGGCTCGCCGCGGCCCGCGGCCCGCAGCGGGAACGGCAGCGGCAGGGCGAAGCCGCCGGTCGCGAAGGACAGGACCCCGCTGGCGTCCCCGCTCTCGATGAGCTGGGCCAGTGCCCGTTCCAGCAGCGGCCACAGCTCCTTGCTGTACAGCCCCTGTCCGAGCGCGCCGACGAGGTCCTGGCCGGAGAAGTCGTCGCCGAAGTCGGTCGGCACCGGGTCCTCGTCCAGCGAGCGCACGAGCCGGACGACCTCCTCGCGGGCCACCCGTGGATCCTGCCCGAACGGGCAGGCGATGTCGTTCGTGCACCAGCCGACGAAGTCGTCCAGCGCCACCTGCTGCCCCCGGGCGCCCGCGAGGCCCTGCTCGGTGAGCGGCTCGGTCAGGGTGTCGACGCCGTCGAGGACGAGCCGGCCCACCTTGTCGGGGAACCGGGCGGCGTACACCGCGCCGAGCCGGGTGCCGTACGAGAACCCCAGGTAGTTGAGCTTCTTGTCACCGAGTGCCGCGCGCAGCACGTCCAGGTCGTGTGCCGCGTCGACGGTGCCTATGTGCGGCAGCACCGGCCCGGAGTGCTCGGCGCAGTCGGCGGCCACCCGCTTCAACCGGGTGAGGAGCGCCTGGGGATCGGCGAGGGCCGAGTCGTCGTCCAGGGAGGCCAGTCCGCTGTCCGCACCGTCCCCGCAGCTGACGGGGGAGGAGCGGCCCACCCCCCGGGGATCGAGGGTGACCACGTCGTAGCCGTCGGTGAGGTCCATGAACTCCTTGCCGCCATAGGCGAGTTCGGGAACACCGGGACCGCCGGGACCGCCGAAGTTGAGCACCACCGAGCCGCGCTTGTCGCCCGTGGCCCGGTAGCGGGCGAGCGCGAGGTCGAGCGTGCCGGACTTGGGGTGGCCGTAGTCGAGGGGGACGGTCAGGTCGGCGCACTGGAGGTCCTTGGGCATGCCGTCGCCGTCGCACGCCGACCACGTGACCTTCTGGTCGTAGAACCGGGAGAGGTCGGGACGGTCGCCCTCGGCGGCGTTCCGGTTCGCGGTCGCCGTCGGCAGGCCCGCACCCACCAGGGTCAGTGCGGCGGTGGCGGCGAGCGCGCACCGCCGCAGCCCGGGGCGCGTCGGCAGCTTGGCCAGCATCAGTGCCTCCAGGGACGCCCGCAGCGGTCCGGGAACGGCGCCCTGGCTCACGATAGGCGGCCTGCCGACGACCCGCCTCCGGGCGGGCGGGGGCCGCCCCGCGCCCCTCGGCGGGGTGCGCCCGGGGCGCCCCGCGAGGCCCGTGCGAAGGGGCTGACACCAGTTCGACGAGAGGGCCGAAGAGGGATCGCAAAGGTGACCCAATGGGGTGAAAGGGTGTTCAGGCATAACCCGGATGGTGCGCCGACGTTCTACCGGGTGCGGGCGAGTGCCCGCGATTCAAGTCTGGAAGGCAGGGACCCATGAGACGGGTTACCCGAACCGGTGTGATGGCCGTCGCCGCAGTTTCCGGCGCGATGGCTGTGACACTGCCCGCACACGCCGACTCCGCGGCGGACGGCTCAGCGGCCGGCTCGCCCGGACTGATCTCCGGCAACGGTGTCCAGCTGCCGGTGCACCTCCCGGTGAACCTGTGCGGGAACACGGTGAACGTGGTGGGCGTGCTGAACCCCGCCGCGGGCAACACCTGCGCCAACAAGGGCGCGGCGGCCGCTCACGACACGCACGGGGCTTCGTCCGGTGGTAGGGGCACCGCACACGGCGCGTCCTCCGGTGGTGGGGCCACCGCACACGGCGCTTCGTCCGGTGGTGGGGCCGCCACACACGGCGCGTCCTCCGGTGGAGGGGCCACCGCACACGGCGCCACGCAGGACTCCCCGGGCGTCGTCTCCGGCAACGGCATCCAGCTGCCGGTCCACCTCCCGGTGAACGTCAGCGGCAACAGCGTGAACGTCGTCGGCCTCGCGAACCCGGCGCTCGGCAACGAGTCCGTCAACGTGTCCGACGAGGAGCCCCCGCCGCCCGGCGAGCCCGCGCCGCAGCCGCAGCCGCCGACCCGGCACGACCCGCCCGCGGAGCCGCAGCACCCCGGCCCGCGGGCCGTTCCGCAGACGCCGGCCGTCGCGCCCCAGATCGGGGTGCCCGAGGCCATGTCGTCGCTCGCCCACACGGGGGCCGACGCCACCCTGCCCGCCGTCGCCGGCAGCGCGGCCCTGCTGCTCGGCGGTCTGGCCCTCCAGCGGCGGTTCCGCCCGCACGCGGAGCGCTGAGCCGCCCGCCTCGGAGCGGGAGTGCGCAGGCCCCCTCGGTCAGGTCGGGCGGGGGCAGGGGGGGCCTGTGGCGGTCCGGCGCGCCGCACGGGTGGGCCGTCGAAGCGCGGGGTGCGGGCGGGTGGGTCCGCCTCAGCCGCCGTGGAACCGCCGGTGCAGGGCGTGTACCTCCTCGACCAGCTCGGGAACCGGTCCCTCCACCGGCACTCCGGGGGCGACCTCGTGCACCGGCAGGGTCCGCACCGGCGGGGCGGGCACACCCCACGCGCCCAGCCAGGTCGCGAGTTGCTCGGACGAGGCGATGTAGACGATCCGGCCCAGGCCCACCCACGCATGGGCGGCCGCGCACATCGGACAGTGTTCGCCCGACGTGTAGACCGTCGCCGCGGCCCGCTCCGTGGACGACAGGCGAGCCGCCGACCAGCGGGCCAGCTCGAACTCGGGATGCCGGGTGAGGTCGCCGGCGGCCACCCGGTTGTGGTCCTCGGCGAGCACCGTGCCGTCCGCGCCCACCAGTACCGAACCGAACGGCTCGTCGCCGACCCGCAGCGCCTCGGCGGCGAGTTCCACGCAGCGGCGCAGATACGGCAGTTCGGCGGCCTCGACCATGGCGTACGGCTCCTCGACGGTTGACCAGGGCTTCGCCGCCCAGCCTAGGCTCGGCTCCGCGCGACCGGAAAGGCGTGCCGGCGGCCCAGCGCGACCGCGGTGAGGGCCAGCGCGACCAGCGGCAGTGCCGTCCACGGCAGGGCCCCCGCGCCCAGCGCCCCCAGGACCACACCTCCGGTCAGCGAGCCGCCCGCGATGCCCGCGTTGTACACCGTCGTCTGGAGCGAGGTCGCCACGTCGGAGGCGGCGGGCCCCGAGGCGTTCACCAGTGCCGTCTGGATGAGGGTCGGCGCCCCGCCGAAGGCCACTCCCCACAGGGCGACGGAGACCAGCAGCACGGCGGGTGCGTCGGCGTACCGGCCGAGGGTGAGCATGACCGCCGCGCACAGGGCGAGCGCGCCGAGCAGCGTGGCCCGCGGGCGCCGGTCCAC
Organism: Streptomyces sp. NBC_00016; assembly: GCF_045040885.1. NCBI lineage: Bacteria > Bacillati > Actinomycetota > Actinomycetes > Kitasatosporales > Streptomycetaceae > Streptomyces > Streptomyces sp. NBC_00016. The sequence goes on from NZ_CP108304.1 coordinate 8,909,545, forward strand.
CAGCAGGCCCGTCCCCCAGATCCCGGCGACCGTGGACGCCCCGAACACCAGCAGCACCACATCCGTACGCCCGAACCCCGCATGCTCGGTGAAGGGCGCGATGTACGTGTAGAGCACCTGGTGGCCCAGCAGCAGGAACAGGGTCACGGAAAGGATCACCGGGAGCCCCGGCAGCAGGGCGACCCGGGCCAACGGCACCCGCTCGCCCCGTGCCTCGCCCGGGAAGTCGGGGACCCGCCACCGCACCCAGCCCACCAGCAGCACCGCCAGTGCGGACAGCAGCCCGAACGCCGCGCGCCACCCCACCACCTCGGCCAGCGCCGTCCCGGCGGGCACCCCCAGCGACAGCGCGAGCGTGATGCCGGCGAGCACGACCGCGATCGCCCGGCCGCGTCGCTCGGCCGGCACCATCCGGGCCGCGTACCCGGCGAGCATCGCCCACAGCGTGCCGCCCATGACACCGGCGACCAGGCGCGCGGTGAAGGTGAGGCCGTACGACGACGACAGCGCGACCACCGCGTTGCTCAGCGCGAAGCCCAGCAGGGTGCCGACGAGGACGGGTCGGCGCGGCAGGCCGCGCAGCAGCGCGGTCACCGGGATCGCCGCCACGAACGACGCGACCGCGTACCCGGTGACCAGGAACCCCACCCGGGCCTCGGGGACGCCGAGGGCCGGTGCCATGCGCGGCAGCAGCCCGGCGGGCAGCAGCTCGGTCACCACGGCGGTGAAGGCGGCCGTGGACAGGGCGAGCAGCCCCGGCCAGGGCAGGGACGCGGGCACGGCGGTGCCCTTGACCATGGAGGTGGTGGACATGCCACCATGGTCGAACATTCACATCAGTGTGAAGGCAAGCGCGCCCTGTGCGCCGCTCACGGCGCGACGGCGGAGAGCGACGGCGGAGAGCCACGGCGCCGAGCCGCGGCGCCGAGCGGTGACGGTGAGCGGTGACGGTGAGCGAAGATCGGAGCGTGGCATGAAGATCGGCGACCTCTCCGGCCGCACCGGTGTCCCCACCCGGCTGCTGCGCTACTACGAGGAGCAGGACCTGCTGCACCCCGACCGCGGGGAGAACGGCTACCGCTCCTACGGGGAGGCGGCCGTCCGGGACGTCCAGCAGATCCGCGGGCTGCTCGACTCCGGCCTCACCACCGAGATGATCCGCGCGATCCTGCCGTATCTGTCCGGCCCCGACGAGATCGTCCTGCCCGCAGAGCACCTCACCCCGCAGACCGCCGCCCTCCTCGAGGGGCACATCGACCGCATCCAGGCCCGGATCGACTGTCTGGCCCGCAACCGCGACCGGCTGAGCGCGTACCTGGCGGCGGTGCGGCCGGACGGTGTGGCGGCGCCCCGCTCGTCCCCGCACCCGTAAATCCGTTGTCGCGGCCGGGCGGGGGTGCTGAAGTGGGCGCATGGATCATGCCGCGGTACTCGCCCTGTACGACCGGGACATGCGTGAAGGCGCGCGCCCCGAGAGCTCCGACGCGCGCGTCGAACGGACCGGTTCCGTGGTCCGCCATGTCGGCGGCGAGGGCGGCTGGAGCGGGGTGCTCTGGTCGGACCTGGACTCCGCCGACGCCGACGCGGTGATCGCGGAACAGGTCGCCTACTTCACCGGTCTCGGGCACGAGTTCGAGTGGAAGCTGCACGGTCACGACCGTCCGGCCGACCTCGGGCGGCGGCTCACCGCGGCCGGTTTCACCGCCGACCCGGAGGAGACCCTGATGATCGGCGAGACCGGTGACCAGCTGGTCGACGCCGGACCGCCCGAGGGGGTCCGCATCGTCCCCGTCACGGACCGGGCGGGGGTCGAGCTCATGGTCGAGGCCAACGAGCGGGCGTTCGGGCACGACGGCTCCTGGCTGCGGGATCTTCTGCGCGCCCGTCTCGCCGCCGACCCGGACGCGATCGTGGCCCTGGTCGCGATGGCCGGGGACGTGCCGGTGAGCTCGGCGCGGATGGAGCTGATCCCGGGAACGAGGTTCGCGGGCCTGTGGGGCGGCGGCACCGTCGAGGGCTGGCGCGGCCGAGGTGTCTACCGCGCGCTGGTCGCCCACCGCGCCCGCATCGCCGCCGACCGCGGCTACCGCTACCTCCAGGTCGACGCCTCCGACCAGAGCCGCCCCATCCTCGAACGCCTGGGCTTCGCGCCACTGAGCACGACGACGCCGTACGTGTACACGCGGCAGGGCGGCACGGCGTAGGGCGGCAGGGCCGACGCCCGACGCGGCCGGGCCGATCTCGATCCGGAGGGGCGGCCGCTCGACACGCTCGACGCCCTCGGTCTCGTCCCCGGCGGACGCCGCGGCGGGCGAGACCCGACGGGCGCGGCCGGGACGCCGACGGCGATCGCCGACAGCACGCCCATGCGCCGACGGCCCGGAGGGCGAGCCGCCCCGCTGCAGCCGTGTCGCCCGGGACGACGAGCCGCCCCGCTGCAGCCGTGCCGGGGCGGGTGTTGACGTTTTCGCTCGCGTTATTGCCCGCGTTTGATGTTCACCGCCCAGTCATGCCATGTACCTTTCAATCGTTCCACGCGGGTAGAACCCTCGAATGCGGTATCTACGCGCGCAGATTTGGCGCCCGCACCCGCCTCGTGTCCCCCCATCTCACGGAGGTTCGCCGGATGCTCGGATCACAGAGATCCCGCCGTAAGGTCACCACCGTCCTGGCCGGTCTCGGGCTGCTCGTCACCGGAGCGGCCCTTCAGGTCAGCACCAGCGCCACGCCCGCCCACGCGGCCACCCCCCACCGCATCCTGTTCGACGACGGCCACGCGGAGGAGGCCGGCAACGCCGACTGGATCATCTCGACCAGCAAGCCCGACCCGCTCTCCCAGGACTCCTCCCCGTCCTCGGAGACGGACTGGACCGGCGCGCTGTCGTCCTGGGGCGTGGCCCTGCAGAGGACCGGCGACTACAGCCTCAAGACCGCCACGAGCGCCCTCACCTACGGCGGCTCGGCCGCCACCGACCTGTCGAACTTCGACACGCTGGTCCTGCCGGAGCCCAACACGCTGTTCACCACCGCCGAGAAGACGGCGATCATGAACTTCGTGAAGAACGGCGGCGGCCTGTTCATGGTCTCCGACCACACGGGCGCCGACCGCAACAACGACGGCTACGACGCGGTCGAGATCTTCAACGACCTGATGACCAACAACAGCGTCGACTCCACCGACCCGTTCGGCTTCTCCGTCGACACCCTCTCCATCAGCTCCGGCTACCCGGCCGCGATCAGCGACAGCAGCGACCCCGTGCTGCACGGCTCCTTCGGCACCGTCACCAAGAGCCTGATCGCCTCCGGCACCACGGCCACCCTCAAGCCGGCCGACAACTCCTCGGTCAAGGGCCTGCTGTACCGCAGCGGCTACTCCGGGAACACCGGCGCCTTCTTCGCCACCAGCACCTTCGGCAGCGGCCGCGTGGCCTTCTGGGGCGACAGTTCACCCATCGACGACGGCACCGGCCAGTCCGGCAACACCCTCTACGACGGCTGGAACGACACCGGCGCCACCAACGCAGCCCTCGCCCTGAACGCCACCGAGTGGCTCTCCGGCGCGAGCGGCAGCGGGGGCGGCGACGACGGCGGCACCGACTGCACCGACACCCAGCTGCTCGGCAACGCCGGCTTCGAGTCCGGCGCCACGACCTGGAGCGCCACCAGCGGCGTCATCACCAACTCCAGTGGCGAGTCCGCCCGTACGGGCTCCTACTACGCATGGCTCGGCGGCAACGGCACGGCCGGGACCGAGACCCTCTCCCAGTCGGTGACCATCCCGTCCGGCTGCTCCGCCACGCTCGGCCTCTACCTGCACATCGACACCGCGGAGACGACCACCAGCACCGCCTACGACACCCTTCAGGTCCAGGTCCTCAACAGCTCCGGCACGGTCCTGGGCACCCTGGCCTCGTACTCCAACCTCAACGCGGCCTCCGGATACACCCAGCGCAGCCTCAGCCTGAGCGGGTACGCCGGACAGACGGTCACGCTCAGGTTCACCAGCACCGAGGGCTCCAAGCTCCAGACCTCGTTCGTCATCGACGACACCGCGCTCGACGTCACCTGATGTCAGGCCGGTCGGGCCGCTGCTCCCGGGCGGCCCGACCGGTCGGTGCCTTCCGGGTGGAGGGACCAGGTGCGCAGCAGGACTTCGCGGCCCTTGGCCCGGCGGGGCACGGGCGCCTCGTCGGCGAGCGCGAAGCCGCACGCGTGGGCGACCACCTCGCTCGCCGTGTTCCCCTGTTCGATGCACAACACCAGCCGCCGTGGCCGTAGTTCGCGCAGCGCGAGCTCCGCGACCAGACGCACCGCCCGGCCGGCGAGGCCCTGCCCGCGGTGCTCGGCGCCGACCCCGTAGGCGAGTTCGGCGTCCCGCTCGTCCGACGCGCTGCGGAACAGCAGCACTTCGCCCTTGGGGCGCCCGCCGTCCGCGGTGATCGCGAGCTGCGCCGTGCGTCCCTCGGCCCGGCTCGTCCGCGCCTTGTCGAGGTAGGCGCGGGCCGCCCGGTCGTCGAAGGGGGAGACGACCGGGGTCCACCGGGCGATCTCGGGGTCGTCGTACATCTCCACCAGGGCGTCGAGGTCGTCATCGGTCCATTCGCGCAGGGTGATCCCCACCCCTTCGAGCCGCAGCGGAGCGGGCGGCACGACGAAACTCCCCTTGGTCTGCATGCGTCGATCCTGCCAGCGACGGCCCGTGTGGCATACGGGTGATCGACTCCCTGGGGTGAGGTGTGCGACCGGGAGCAGGCTCGGGGGCGCCCGTCGGCGTGGCGTGCGGGCGGCGTGCGGGCGGCGTGCGGCACGCCGACCGGGGCGGTCCCGCGTGCGGCGGGAACGCCCCGGCCGTCGTCCGGGGTGCGACAGGGTCTCTATGGCTGCGGGGTGCTCTTCGCCGCCGTGACGGTGCACATCAGCCCCAGGATCAGGGCCAGGGCGCCGATGATGATGTTGTTGACCGCGACACCGGCGTCCGGGCTGTCGCCGACGACCCAGGGCGCGATGATCATCCAGATGCCCAGCGCGCACATGGCCCAGCTCAGGCCGTACATCCGCGCGGGAGCCGCGGTGAAGCCGAGGGCCAGCAGAGCGATCGCGATCCCGACGATCAGGTTGTGGGTCATGAGCGCCGGCTGGCTGACGGTGTAGTGCAGGATCCACGGGGACACGGCGCAGTACAGACCGAGCAGGAACACCGGTCCGTCCACGAGCGCCACATCACGACCGCCGAGCATGCGGGCGTACCGCGCCTGCATCTCCGGAACATCGGGGTGCGTCGACATGTCACCTCTGGTGGGCGAGACGTTGGCCATGATCCGTCTCCTTTGACTCTCAGGCCCGACCGCTGCGGAGCGGTGTGCGGTAAGTGCCGCGCCCGTCCATTCTGCTCTTATTCAGTCTTTATGTGTAGAGGTCGAACGCATTATACGGCTATCTGATCATTCGTCCTCCCGGCAAAGAATCCGGGGCCTGCGCCAATCCGCTCCGCCCGCAGCCTCGGATTACACGCGACGGCCCCGCCCTGGGGCCGGGCGGGAGGAGCGGACGATGGTGCGGACGACAGGGGCGGCGGGCGGCGAGCCGCGCGGGGGACCCGGGGCCGGGTCCGACGGGCGACGGCGGACGGCGGTCGTGGGCAGCGGGGTGGCCGGGCTGACCGCCGCGCATGTGCTGCGCCGCGGAAACCGCCGGGTCACCCTCTACGAGGCCGACGACCGGCTCGGCGGACACGCCCACACGCACGACCTCACCGCACCCGACGGCCGGGTCCACCGCGTCGACTCCGGCTTCATCGTGCACAACCGCCGTACCTACCCCCACCTGCTGCGGCTCTTCGGCGATCTCGGCGTCTCCACCCAGGAGTCGGAGATGAGCATGTCCGTACGGTGCGACGGCTGCGGGCTCGAGTACACCGGTGCCCGCGGCCCCGCCGGCCTCCTGGCCCGGCCGCGCAACGCCGTGCGCCCGCCCTACCTGCGCATGCTCGCCGAGGTCCCCGCCTTCCACCGGGCGGCCCGCCGACTGCTGGCCCACGGGGCCGAGGACACCTTCACGCTGGGGGACTTCCTCGACCGCGAGGGCTTCTCCCCCTATTTCCGCGCGCATTTCATGACGCCGGTCGTCGCCGCCGTCTGGTCCTGCGACACCGCCACCGCCCAGCGCTACCCGGCCGCCTATCTGTTCCGGTTCCTGGAGCACCACGGGATGCTCGCGATCGGCGGCTCCCCGGTGTGGCGCACGGTGACCGGCGGCTCGCGCGAGTACGTCGACCGGGTCGCCGAACGCCTGGACACCGTCCGCACCGGGACCCCCGTACGGGCCGTGCGGCGTACCCCGGACGGAGCCGAGATCACCACCGCCGACGGAGTGCGCGAGGCCTACGACGCCGTGGTGATCGCCGTCCACCCCGACCAGGCGCTGCGGATGCTCGCCGACGCCACCCCGCGGGAGAAGGAGGTGCTCGGCGCGTTCCGCTACGCGCGCAACGTCACCCTCCTGCACACCGACACCTCGGTCCTCCCGCGCGCCCGGCGCGCCCGGGCCTCCTGGAACTACCTGATGCCGTCCTGCGCCGCGGGCGCCGACCACGTCCGGGTCAGCTACGACATGAACCGGCTCCAGCGGCTCGACGCAGCCGAGCCGTACGTGGTCACCCTGGGCGGCGAGGACCGCGTCGACCCCGGCCGGATCCTCGCCCGCATGGCCTACGAACACCCCGTCTACACCCCGGAGTCGGTCGCCGCCCAGCGGGACCTGCCCGGTCTGAACACCACCGTCACCGCGTTCGCGGGCGCCTACCACGGCTGGGGGTTCCACGAGGACGGCTGCCGTTCCGGCGTGACGGCGGCGGCCGCACTGGGGGTGCGATGGTGACCCCCCGGAGCGCGCGGGCCGAGCGGGTGGTCACCCCGACGCCCGCCCTGTACCCCTGCACGATCACCCATGTGCGCATCGCGCCCCTGCGGTACGTGCTGCGCCACCGCACCCACCTGTGGCTGGTCGACGTCGACCACCCGCCCGAACTCCCGCGTCCGCTCCGGGCGTTGACCCGCTTCGACGCGCGCGACCACTTCACCGGCGACGAGCCCGGCATCCGGGCGGGCCTGGACGCCTTCCTGGCGGCGCACGGCGTCGACCTGGCGGGCGGCCCGGTGCTCATGCTCACCCAGGCCCGCGTGTTCGGACACGTCTTCAACCCGCTCACCGTCTACTGGTGCCACGGCCCCGACGGCGAGCCGCGCTGCGTGGTCGCCGAGGTCCACAACACCTACGGCGAACGCCACTGCTATCTGCTCGACACGGACGCCGACGGCAGGGCCGGGACCGACAAGGAGTTCTACGTCTCGCCGTTCTTCCCCGTCGACGGCCACTACCGCATGCGGCTGCCCAGGCCGGACGAGCGGCTCGACCTCACCGTGCACCTCGACCGCGCGGGCGGGCGCCCCTTCACCGCAACCGTGCGGGGCACGCGACGGGAAGCAACGAACGGGCGGCTGCTGCGCCAGGCGCTGCGCCGCCCCTGGTCCACCGTCGCCGTCTCCGCCGCCATCCGACTGCACGGCATCCGCCTCTACCTGCGCGGCCTGCCCGTCCGACCCCGTCCCGACCACCGCACCGGAGAGAACAACCCATGACGTACGTCGAGCCCCGCCCCGCCACCGTGCGGCGGGGTGACTGCCACGCCGTCCCGCACGCGGACGCCGCACACCTGCCCGGCGTGGCCGCCCCGCCGTCCGCCGCCCGCGTCCGGACCGCCGTGACCGGCGCAGTCGTCCGCCGGGCACTGGACCGGCTGCCGCTGCGGGCCCGCTACGCGGACGGCACCTCCGTGGGCCGGGGCGGGCCGCTGCTGGAGATCAGGGACCCGCGCGCCTTCCACGCCCGGATCGGCACCCACGGCCTGATCGGCTTCGGCGAGTCCTACATGGCCGGCGAGTGGGACGCGCCCGACCTGGTAGCCCCGCTCACCGTGCTCGCCGCCCACGCGGCCGACCTGATCCCGGCCCCGCTGCAGCGCCTGCGGGGCCGGTGGGCCCAGCGGCAGCCGCACCACCGGCGCAACACCCCGGACAACGCCCGCGCCAACATCAGCCGCCACTACGACCTGTCCAACGACCTCTTCACCCTGTTCCTGGACGAGACACTGACCTACTCCTCGGCGCTCTTCCGCGGCTTCCCCGCCCGCTGGGACCTGCTCGCCGCCGCCCAGCACCGCAAGATCGACCGGCTGCTCGACCTGGCGCACGTCCAGCGCGGCACCCGGCTGCTGGAGATCGGCACCGGCTGGGGCGAACTGGCGCTCCGGGCCGCGGCGCGCGGCGCCCACGTCACCTCGCTCACCCTCTCCGGCGAACAGCGCGACCTGGCCCTCGCCCGGGTCCGGGACGCCGGCCTCGCCGACCGGGTCACCGTCGAGCTGTGCGACTACCGCGAGGCACGCGGCAGCTACGACGCCGTCGTCAGCGTCGAGATGATCGAAGCCGTCGGCGAGGAGTTCTGGCCGGTCTACTTCCGCACCCTCGACGACCGGCTCGCCCCCGGCGGCCGGGCCGCCCTGCAGGCCATCACCATGCCGCACGAGCGGATGCTGGCCAGCCGGGACACCCACACCTGGATCCAGAAGTACATCTTCCCCGGCGGCCTGCTGCCCTCCGTCGAGGCCGTCGAGCGCACGGTCCGCGACCACACCCGGCTGACCGTCGCCCGCCGCGACGGCTTCGGCGCGCACTACGCCGAGACGCTGCGGCTGTGGCGCGAACGGTTCACCGAGCGTGCCGACGAGGTCGCAGCCCTCGGCTTCGACGCCACCTTCCGCCGGATGTGGACCCTCTACCTCGCCTACTCCGAGGCCGGCTTCCGCTCCGGCTACCTCGACGTCCAGCAGTACCTGTTCGCCAAGGAGGACCCGACCCGATGACCGACGTGCGCACCGCCCGCACCGCGCGGCCCGGCGCCGCCCACCGGCTCGCCGCTCTCGTCGAGGAGACGCTCGGCACCGCCCTGCCCGTCCGGCTGCGCGCCTGGGACGGCAGCGAGGCGGGCCCGGCCGACGGCCCCGTCGTGGTCGTACGCTCCCGCCGCGCCCTGCGCCGCCTGCTCTGGGAACCTGGCGAACTCGGCCTCGCCCAGGCCTATGTGACCGGCGAGCTCGACATCGAGGGCGACCTCGGGCACGCGCTGCGCACCCTCTGGGCGGCCGCCCGGGAACGGGGCCCGCTCGCCCCGCGGCCCGGCCTCGCCGACCGCACCCGCGCCGCGGCCGAGGCGCTGCGGCTCGGTGCCGTCGGACCGCGCCCGGCCCCGCCCGCCGCCCAGGCCCGGCTGCGCGGCGGCCTGCACAGCCGGGCCCGGGACCGGGCCGCGATCAGCCACCACTACGACCTGTCCAACGACTTCTACCGTCTGCTCCTCGGCGAGCCGATGGCCTACTCGTGCGGCTACTGGGCGGACGAGGACCCGGACCGCACACCCGCCGAGGCCCAGTACGCCAAGCTGGAACTGGTCTGCCGCAAGCTCGCCGTCGTCCCCGGCGCGCGGCTGCTCGACATCGGGTGCGGCTGGGGCTCGCTCACCCTGTACGCCGCCGAGCGGCACAAGGCCCAGGTCACCGCCGTCACCCTGGCACACGAACAGGCCGCGTACGTACGGCGCAAGGTGCGCGAACGGGGCCTGGAGCACCGGGTCGAGGTGGTGTGCCAGGACTACCGGGACATCGACGGCGGGGCCTACGACGCCGTCGCCACCATCGAGATGGGCGAACACGTCGGGGACGCCGAATACCCCGCCTTCGCCGCCGCGCTGCGCCGGCTGGTCCGCCCGCGCGGCCGGGTGCTCGTGCAGCAGATGTCGCGAGGGCGGAACGCGCCCGGCGGCGGTCCGTTCATCGAGGCCTGCATCGCCCCCGACACGCACATGCGGCCGCTCGGCGAGACCGTCACGCTCCTGGAGGGCGCCGGACTCGAGGTGCGGTCCGCCGAGTCGCTGCGCGAGCACTACGTGCGCACCGTCGCCGCCTGGCACCGCACGCTGGAGGACCGCTGGGCCGACGTGGTGCGGCTCGTCGGTGCGGAGACGGCCCGGGTGTGGCGGCTCTGTCTGGTCGGCGGGGCGCTGGCCTTCGAGGAGGGCCGGATGGGCGTCGACCAGATCCTCTGCGTACGGCCGACCTCGCTGGGGGAGAGCGGGATGCCCGGCAGTCCCGAGGGCTGGTACACGGGGCTGGAGCGGTCATGAGCGGATTCCCCTGGGGCGCGTTCGCGCTCAACCTCGCCTGGGCCGCCGCGGCCGTCCTCGTCGTCCTGCTCGCCACCTTCGCCCTGGCCGTACGCAAGGGCGTACACCGTCTCGTGGACGTCGCCTGGGGAGTCGCCTTCACCGCCGTCGCCCTCGTGACCTGCGTGGCCTCCGCCGGGCACGGCGACACCGGGCGCCGTGTCCTGGTCACCGTCCTGACGGCCGTCTGGGGACTGCGGCTGGCCGCGCACATCGCGCGCCGCGGCCGCGGCCACGGCGAGGACCCCCGCTATGAGGCGATGCTCGCGAAGGCGCCCGGCAGCCGGAACCTGTACGCGCTGCGCATGGTGTACCTGCTTCAGGGCGCCCTGGTGTGGCTGGTGTCGCTGCCGGTCCAGGCCGCGCAGTACGTGCCGGCACGGATGACCGCGTTGGCCTGGGCCGGCACCGCGCTGTGGGCGGTGGGGATGTTCTTCGAGGCGGTGGGCGACGCCCAGCTGGCCCGGTTCAAGGCGGACCCGGCCACCCGGGGCCGGGTCATGGACCGGGGCCTGTGGCGCTACACCCGGCACCCCAACTACTTCGGGGACTTCTGTGTCTGGTGGGGCCTGTTCCTCATCGCGTGCGACTCCGCCGCCTCGGCCCTGGTCGGTTTCGTCTCGCCGCTCGTGATGAGCTTCCTGCTGATCCGGGGCAGCGGAAAGCCGCTCCTGGAACGGCACATGGCCGAGCGGCCCGGCTACGCCGAGTACGTCTCGCGGACGAGCGGCTTCTTCCCGCGGCCGCCCAGGCGCTGACCGGGCGCCGACCGGGCGCCGACCTGGGCGGCCGTACCGATCAGGTGGGGAACGGCAGCAGCGCGACGGGCCGCGAGGTGGGCTCCTTCGAGCCGCCCGCCGGCTCGACCGTGATGCCCATCGCGGACGCGCCGTCCACCGTTCCCCGCAGCACCACCGCCTGGCTCGTGCGACGCGGGTCCATCAGCCCCGCGTCGCGCATGACGCCGTGCTCGTCGAACCAGAGCTGATAGACCTTGCCGCCGGGCGGTTCGGCCATCCCGGCGGCGAGGAACACGGCACGGTCGCGGCTCGCGGACACCACCACCGTCCCCTCGGCCCCGTCCGCCAGCCGGACCGTGCGCGAGCGGGCGTCGGGCGCGGCGAGCACCGCGGACAGTTCCGCGGACGCGCGCTGGGAGCGGCCGGCCTCGGCCCGGGCGTCCTCGGCGCGCTGGTACTGCCACACCGTCGTGCCGCCCAGCGCGGCCGTCGCCGCCAGGCAGGCGGCCAGCATCCAGCGGGACGCCCACCACGCGCGTCGTGCCCTGCGTTCGGAGCGGTCCCAGGGCGTCCGGTCCGGGGTGGCCTGCCGGACCTCGGCGATCCGCCGCAGCACCTGGTCCCGCCCGCCGGGCGCCGGCCGCACCGACACCGCAAGCCCCAGCCGGGCGGCCGTCGCGGTGAACTCCCCGACCTCACGGGCACAGGCCTCGCAGTCCGCGAGGTGGCGCTCGAAGGCGGCGCGCTCGTCGTCCTCCAGGGCGTGCAGGGCGTACGCGCCCGACAGCGTGTGCAGATCCGACGTGATCACGCGCTCACCCCCAGGCAGTCGCGCAACCGGATCAGCCCGTCGCGCAGGCGGGTCTTCACGGTGCCGAGCGGCACCGTCAGGGCCTCGGCGACCTGCCGGTAGGTCAGCCCCCGGTAGTAGGCGAGCTCCACGGCCTGTCGCTGGAGCTCGGTCAGCGTGCGCAGACAGCGCCGGACCTGCTCCCGTTCGAGCCGGGCCTCCACCTGCTCGATGACCTCGTCGTACTCGGGTGCGTGGTCGAGCAGGGCGGCCCGGTGCTCGCGCGCCGCCGAGGCCTGCACCGACCGGACCCGGTCGACGGCCCGCTGGTGCGCCATGGTCAGCACCCAGTTGACGGCCGAGCCGCGCTCGGGGCGGTACCGGGGAGCCGATCGCCACACCTCCACGAGCACCTCCTGGGCCACCTCCTCGGACTGCGCCCGGTCGCGCAGCACCGCGCGCACCACCCCCAGCACCGGCCCCGCGACGATGTCGTAGAGACCGGCGAAGGCCTCCTGGTCGCCCAGGGCCACCGCGCCCAGCAGTTCCTGGGGATCCGGCTGGGAGGCCGGGTTCCGGCCGATGTGGACGGCTTCTTTCACGGGGGATCCTTCGGGAGTGCGGTAGGTCCGGACGTAATCCGGTGCACGAGGGGCGGGGGATTGGTCCGCGCCCGCTGTTCTTCGGCGAACTCGAACGCAGCGTTTGTGCGTCGAATTTCGGTTCGCCCGGGGAACGCGTGTGCGGAAGGGGTCGCGGCCGTACGGGGGTTCAGCCGTACGGACCGGACTCCAGACGGCCGCGCAGCCGCAGCATGCCGCGCCGGGCGTGGCTCTTGACCGTGCCCAGCGGCCAGCCCGTGCGCTCGGCGATCTGCGTCTGCGTCAGGTCCTCGTAGAAGGTCAGCCGCAGCACCTGCCGCTGGGGTGCCGGGAGCCGGGCCAGCTCGCCGCGCACCAGGACGCGGTCCAGGACCTCCTCGGGACGACCGCGTCCAGGGTCGCGCAGGGTCAGCCAGGAGCCGGCCGAGGCGACGAGTTCCTGACGGCGGGTCCGGGCGGCCAGCGCGTCGGCGATCTTGCGCCGGGTGATGCCCACGATCCAGCCGCCGAGCGCGCCCCGCTCGGGCCGGTAGCCCGCACGGCCGCTCCACACCCCGAGGAACACCTGCTGCGTGACGTCCTCGGCCTCCCTGGCGTCGCCCAGGGAACGCCAGGCGAGCGAGTGCACCAGAGCGCGCCAGCGGTGGTACACGGCGGCCAGGGACGCCTCGTCCCCCGATACCAGGCCCCGGGCGAGTTCCTCGTCGGCGAGCGACTCCTGGGTCGGGGCGGGACAGGGTACGGCGGTCGGCTGCGGGCTCATGGCGACGGCTCCTCGCGTCGGGCGGCCTGCGCTCAGGCCGGTCCGGGACGTGCTCCGGGGCGGGCCCCGGTCATCTCATCCTGCGAGCCGCACACCGGGCGTCTCAACATGCGTCGTTTCTGCGTCGTATCGTCGGCCCATGAGCGCATTCCCGAATCCCGACGAGGCCGGCCTGACGACCGGGGCGCTGGCCCGCCGACTGGGCGTGGCGCCCACCACCCTGCGTTCCTGGGACCGCCGGTACGGCATCGGGCCCGCCGTCCGCGCCGACGGGCGGCACCGGCGCTGGCGGGCGGCGGACGTGGCCGTACTGGAGACGATGTGCCGGCTCACCGCCTCCGGTGTGCCTCCCGCGGACGCGGCCCGCGCGGCGAAGGAGGGGGTGCTCCCGCCTTCTGCCGAACCGGCGCGCGCGGTCACCGAACGGCCGGCCGCGGCGGGCGCCCTGCCGCTCGGCGGCGACGTCCGCCAGGAGTGCCGGGGGCTGGCCCGCGCCGCCGTGCGGCTCGACGCGCCGGCCGTCGCGGAGCAACTGGCCACGGCCGTCGAACGGCACGGACTCACCGTCGCCTGGCAGGAGGTGATGGTCCCCACGCTGCACGCCGTGGGACGCAAGTGGGCCTCGTCCGGCGACCGGTACGTCGAGGTGGAGCACCTGCTGTCCTGGCACGTCTCCACCGCCCTGCGCCGCGCCACCCGGCCCGTCGTGCCGGGGGACGCGGCGGGCGGGCCGGGGCCGGTGGTACTGGCCTGTGTGCCGGGCGAGCAACACAGCCTGCCGCTGGAGGCACTCAACGCGGGGCTCGGTCAACTCGACGTCCCCACCCGGATGTTCGGGGCTGCCGTGCCCGTCGAGGCGCTGACCGCGGCCGTGCAGCGGCTGGGCCCGGTCGCCGTGGTCCTGTGGGCCCAGGCCCGCTCCACCGCGAGCCTGCCCCTCGCCCGGCACATCGCGGAGACCCGCTGGGGCGTCACCGGAGCCCGCCGCGCCCCGACCGTGATGCTCGCGGGCCCCGGCTGGGCCGGCCGCCCCGCCCCGGGCCTGCCCCGCCCCACCGGCCTGAGCGACGCCCTGACCATCCTGGCCGGCACCCACGCCCCCTGACGAGCAACACCCACCCGCCGCGCGGCGGGCGCGCACTGACCAGCACGTGCCGGTCGGGAGAGGGCCGGCCTGCGCGCGCGGGACGGGACCCGGCCTGCAGACTCGCCCGCCCCGGGCGGACCCGCGCGGTCCCGCCGTACCACCGCCCCCGTCCCGCGTGCGCCCGGCGGGGCGGGCGGGTGCGTCAGTTCAGGTGCTTCAGGAGTTCTGTGGCGAGGGGGGCCGAGGAGGCCGGGTTCTGGCCGGTGATCAGGTTGCGGTCCACCACCACGTGCGGCGCCCACGGCTCGCCGACCCGGACTTCGACGCCCGCCTCGGTCAGCCGGTCCTGGAGCAGCCACTTGGCCCTGTCGCCCAGGCCTGCCTGGAACTCCTCCGCGTTGGTGAACGCGGCGACCCGGTAGCCGGCGAAGGCGTTGGAGCCGTCCTCGGTCACCGCGGCGAGCAGCGCGGCGGGGCCGTGGCAGACGACACCCAGGGGCTTGCCCGAGCGGAGGGCGTCGACCAGGAGCCGACCGGAGACGGCGTCGACCGCCAGGTCCTCCATGGGGCCGTGCCCGCCCGGGTAGAAGACGGCCGCGTGGTCGCCGAGGTCCACGTCCTCCAGCCGGAGCGGCCGTCGCAGCTCCGGGATGGCGTCGAGCGCGGCGGCGATGCGGTCGGCGGCTTCCTGACCGCCGTTGACCTCGGCCGCCAGGCTGCCCTGGTCCACGGTCGGGACGACACCGCCCGGCGTGGCGACGACGACCTCGTGGCCGGCCGCCCGGAACGCCTCGTACGGGGCGACGGCCTCCTCGGCCCAGAAGCCGGTGGGGTGCAGGGTGCCGTCGGCGAGCGTCCAGTGGTCGGCGCCGGTCAGCACGAAGAGGATCTTGGCCATGGGTGAACTCCGGAAGTGTCGGTGCCGAGGTTCGCGATCGCGGACCACGGCGCGGGAAGTGCCTTGTCGAACGTAGGCGGTCGAGGCATAGGGATCCAATGAGGATTCCAATGCCCGACATAGGGCTTCCTATGGGTGCGGGAGGAATACTGGCCAGGTGGAACATACCGACAGCCGCCCCGGCGAGCATCTGGACCTGAACCTGCTGCGGACCTTCCTCGCGGTGTACCGCTCGGGCTCGTTCACCGGAGCGGCGCAGTTGCTGGGCCTGTCCCAGCCGACGGTGACGACGCAGATGCGCGCTCTGGAGCGGCAGGCCGGGCGCGAGCTCTTCGAGCGGCTCCCGAGGGGCGTCTCGCCGACCGCCGTGGCCGACGAGCTCGCGGCCCGGGTCTCCGCGCCGCTCGACGAGCTGGCCACCGTGGCCGGTCCGGACCCGGCGGCCGGCCGGGCCGGCCCGGTGCATCTCGCCGGGCCCGCCGAACTGCTGTGCACCCGCGTGATCCCGGCGCTGGCGCCGCTGGTGGCCGGGGGCGTCCGGCTGCGCGTCGCCACCGGCCTGACCGACCCGCTGCTCGAGGAGCTGCGGGCGGGACGGCACGACCTGGTCATCGCCACCACCCGGCCGCGCGGCCGCACCCTGACCGCGGTCCCGCTGACGGACGAGGAGTTCGTGCTGGTCGCCGCCCCGGCGTGGGCCGAACGGCTGCGCGCACCGCTGGCCGCCGACGGGCCGACGGCACTGCACACCGTCCCGCTGGTCACCTACGCCGAGGACCTGCCCATCGCGCGCCGCTACTGGCGGCACGTCTTCGGCCGCCGCCTGGCGGGCTCCGCCGCGGTGACCGTGCCCGACCTGCGCGGTGTGCTGGCCGCGGTCGTCGCGGGGGCGGGGATCACCGTGCTGCCCCGCTACCTCTGCCTCGGCGAGCTGGCCTCCGGCGCCCTCGTCCCGCTCCACGAGCCACCGGACCCGCCGATCAACACGGCGTTCCTCGTCCAGCGCCCCGGCGCGGTGGAGAACGGGGACGTGACCCGGGTCCGCGATCTCCTGCTGGCCGCGGCACCCGGCTGGTGAGGAAGGGCGGCGAGGGCTCAGGAGCGCTCCCTGGCCCGCCGGAAGCGGGCGAGTCCCTCGGAGAGCTCGACGATCGGATCCGGGTAGTCGAGCGCCGCCCGGTCCGGGCCCGGCAGCTTCCACGGCTCGTGCACGGCGGGTGCCGCCACGCCTTCGAGCTCCGGCAGCCAGCGCCGTACGTACGTCCCGTCCGGGTCGTACCGCTTCGCCTGGGTGACGGGGTTGAGGACCCGGTTGGGCCGCGAGTCGGTGCCGGTCCCCGCCATCCACTGCCAGTTGAGCTGGTTGTTGGCCACGTCCCCGTCGACCAGCAGATCCAGGAAGTGCCGGGCACCGACCCGCCAGTCGACGTACAGCGTCTTGGTGAGGAAGCTCGCGGTGAGCAGCCGGCCCCGGTTGTGCATCCACCCCTCGTGGCTCAGCTGCCGCATCGCCGCGTCCACCACCGGATAGCCGGTACGGCCCGCCCGCCACGCCTCGACGTCCTCGCCCGCCGTCCGCTCCGAACGCCAGCGGTCGTGTTTGGTGCGGTAGTCGGCGCTCGCCGCGGCGGGCCGGGCCGCCAGCACCTGGCGGTGGAAGTCGCGCCAGGCCAGTTGCCGCACGAACGCCTCGGCTCCCGGCCCGCCCGCACGGCGCGCCCGGTGCACGAGCTCCACCGGGGACAGGGTGCCGAAGTGCAGATGCGGCGAGAGCCGGGAGGTCGCGTCGCCCGCCAGGTCGTCGTGCCCGTCCTCGTAGGCGCCGATGCCCGACCGCAGCCAGGCGGCGACCCGCTCGCGGCCCTCCTTCTCGCCCCCGGGGGCCAGCCCCGGCGACAGCCCGGCCAGCCCCTTCCGGGTGGGCAGCTCCTGCGAACCGACCCCGTCCGGCACCCGCACGGTCCGCGGCGCGCCGAGCGGTTCGCGCAGCCGCCACTGCGACCAGTGCCGGAAGTACGGCGTGAAGACGGCGAAGTGGTCCGAGGAGGCCGGGGTCACCGCACCGGGACCGACGGCGGTCGTCACCGCGTCGTGCACATGCAGCCGTACGCCCTCCGACTCCAGGGCGCGCCGCAGCCGTTCCTCGCGGCGCCGCGCGTGCGCGCTCCCGTCGGCGGCCAGGTGGACCTCGTCCGCGTCCGCCTCGGCGGCCACCCGGCACACCTGCTCGACCAGGTCGCCCGAGCGCACGACGAGCCGGCCGCCCCGCTCGCGCAGCCCCGCGTCGAGATCGCGCAGACAGTCGGCGAGGAACGCCAGCCGGTTCGGCGCGGCGAACCCGGCATCGTCCACGGCCCGGTCGCGCACGAACAGCGGGACCACCTGCCGCGCCCCGTCGAGGGCCGCGCGCAGCGGCGGGTGGTCGTGCAGACGCAGGTCCGCGGTGAACAGGACGACCGAGACGTTCATGGCAGGGCTCCGGGGCAGGGGTTCGGACGGTCACCTGATTCCGGCAAGCGGCGCCCGGCGGATGCAGGGGGTGGGCGGCGGGCGGGCCTGCGCGCACGGCCGGTCAGCGGACCGGCTCCCCCTCGCGCGCCGTCGCGTCGGCCACCGCCGCCTGGGCGATGTTGCGGGCCATGCCGCCGAAGACGAGGGCGTGGAAGGGGGAGACGCTCCACCAGTAGGCGTGGCCGAGCAGCCCGTGCGGATGGAACAGGGCGCGCTGACGGAACCGGGTACGGCCGCCGGCGTCCGTCTGCGCGTACATCTCCAGCCAGGCCAGGCCCGGCAGCCGCATCTCGGCCCGCAGCCGGAGCAGCTGTCCGCGTTCGATCTCCTCGACCCGCCAGAAGTCCAGCGAGTCGCCCACCCGCAACCGGGTGGCGTCCCGGCGGCCGCGGCGCAGCCCCACCCCTCCGACCAGCCGGTCGAGCCGGCCGCGGACGGCCCAGGCGAGCGGGAAGGAATACCAGCCGTTGTCGCCGCCGATGCCCTCGATCACCCGCCACAGGGACTCCCGGGGAGCGTCGACGACCAGTTCGCGGACGTCGGTGTAGAGGCTGCCGCCCGCCCAGCCGGGGTCGGTGGGCAGCGGGTCGCTGGGGGCGCCGGGGAAGGACGCGGAGGACCACCGGGTGGCGACCCGCGCTTCCCGCACGCTGCGCAGGGCGAGCCGGACCGCCTCGTCGAAGCCGACCGGATGGCCGGGTGGGTCCGGCACGTACCCGGCGATGTCGTGCTCGTGGCAGACCACCTCGTGCCGCAGCGACTCGGTGAGCGGCCGTGCGATCGAGGCCGGCACCGGGGTCACCAGCCCGACCCAGTGGCTGGACAGGCCGGGGGTGAGCATCGGCACGGACAGGATGATCCGGCGGGGCAGTTCGGCGATGACGGCGTAGCGGAGCATCATCTCGCGGTACGTCAGGACGTCCGGCCCGCCGATGTCGAAGGCCCGGCTGACGTCGTCCGGCATCCCGGCGGAGCCGACGAGGGCGCGCAGCACGTCGCGGACGGCCACGGGCTGGATCCGGGTGTGCACCCAGCTCGGGGTGACCATCACGGGCAGCCGTTCGGTCAGATAGCGCAGCATCTCGAAGGAGGCCGAGCCCGAGCCGATCACGACCGCGGCCCGCAGCACGGTGGTGGGGACGCCCGAGGCGAGCAGGATCCTCCCCACCTCGGCGCGTGAGCGCAGATGCGGCGAGAGCTCCCGCTCGGGCACCCCGGCCGGTGTGAGGCCGCCGAGGTAGACGATGCGGCGCACGCCCGCCGCCCGCGCCTGCTCCCCGAAGATCCGTGCCGCCCGCCGGTCGGTCTCCTCGAAGTCCTCACCGGTGCCCAGCGCGTGCACCAGGTAGTACGCGACGTCGACGCCGCGCAGGGCCGCCGCGACCGACGCGGCGTCCGTGACGTCGCCGCGCACCCGGTCGACGTCGCCGGCCCACTCGTGGTCGCGCAGCCGGTCGGGGGAGCGGGCCAGACAGCGCACGCGGTGGCCCGCCGCCAGCAGCTCCGGGACGAGCCGGCCGCCGATGTATCCCGTGGCGCCGGTCACCAGGCACAGTGTGCCCCGGCCGTCTGCGGTCATGAGTCCTCGCTCCTTCGCGTCGGTGGCCCTCTCGCAGATCGCTTCCACGCGCGGGAGGGCCGTGGATGCGGCGGGGACTTGTGCGCACGAACGAGTGATCGCGGACGGCGACTACGCTGGCCCCGTGGCCACAGCGAACGACCGTGAGGGGCGGGTGCCGGGACAGCCGTCCGAGGCGTCCGCGACGCCGACCGACCTGCATGCCTTCGCCGTTCGGCTGCGGCGGATGAACGGCGAGATCAACCGGCTGGTGCACGGGTTCGCGGGCGACCAGGGGCTGCACGCGACGGACGTCCAGGCGCTCGCCGCGATCCTGGACGCCGACGGGCCGATGACCCCGAAGCGACTGCGCGAGCATCTCGGGCTCACCTCCGGCGCCGTC
Organism: Streptomyces sp. NBC_00016; assembly: GCF_045040885.1. Lineage (NCBI taxonomy): Bacteria > Bacillati > Actinomycetota > Actinomycetes > Kitasatosporales > Streptomycetaceae > Streptomyces > Streptomyces sp. NBC_00016. Next base: position 8,929,172 of record NZ_CP108304.1, read on the forward strand.
ACCGCGTGCGTGGACCGGCTGGAGCGCGCGGGGCACATCCGCCGGGTCCGGGAGAGCGCCGACCGCAGGGTGGTCCACCTGTACTACGCGGCCGACGCCAAGTCGGTGGCCCGCACCTACTTCCGGCCGCTGGCCGAGGCGACCCGGGCCGCGCGCTCGCGGTTCACCGAGGACGAGCTGTCGGTCGTGCTGCGCTTCCTCACGGCGATGGGCGAGGAACTGTCCGGGATCACTCCTCCCGGACGCTGAAACAGCCGCGGTCCGTCGCATCCGGGGACCGGGCGAGGGCAGAAGGACAGGCGACGTCTAAGATCACTCGGCGGAAACCTACTCAACCATTGAGATTGTTTGTTGTTGAGATACCTTTCCCGTCGAGCAACCCCTGCCACTGCCCGACCCCCTTCCCTTCCGGAGCTGGAGAACGATGTCCACCACCCCCCGACGCGCCCGCTGGCTCGTCCCGGTCCTCCTCGTCGCCGTGTGGCTCGGCGTCGGCGGCGTCCTCGGTCCCTACGCCGGACGGCTGGGCGAGGTCGCCACCAACGACCAGGCCGCCTTCCTGCCCCGCAGCGCCGAGTCCACGGAGGTCGTCGCCGCGCAACGCGCCTTCCGGCAGAACGAGACCCTCCCGGCGATCGTCGTCTGGACCGCGGGCACCGGAGCCGGAGCCGGCGGGACCGGGATCGAGGACCGGCTGGACGCCGCCGGCCAGGCGCTCGCCTCCCTCGCCGACGACCGGGGCGTGTCCGGTGACGTGTCGCCCGCGCTGCTCTCCGAGGACGGGGAGGCCGTCGAGGGCGTGGTGCCCCTGCGCCCCGACCTCGGGGACGACCTCGCCCCCACCCTCGACCGGATCCGCGCCGCCGCCGAACGCGTCCCCGGCACGACGGTCCGACTGGCCGGACCGGCCGCGACCCAGGCCGACCTGTCCGACGCCTTCGCCGGCATCGACGGACTGCTGCTCGCCGTCGCGCTGGCCACCGTCCTCGTCATCCTGCTGCTCGTGTACCGCAGCGTGCTGCTCCCGCTGGTGATCATCCTCGGCGCGGTCTTCGCGCTCGGCCTCGCCTGCGCGGTCGTCTACGCGCTCGCCGACCACGACGTGGTGCGCGTCGACGGACAGGTCCAGGGCATCCTCTCGATCCTCGTGATCGGCGCCGCCACCGACTACGCCCTGCTGCTCACCGCCCGCTACCGGGAGGAACTCGCCGCGCGCACCGACCGGTTCGCCGCCATCACGGCCGCACTGCGCAAGTCCTGGGGCGCCGTCGTGGCCAGCGCCGCGACCGTCGCCCTGGGACTGCTCGCCCTGCTGCTCAGCGACCTCACCAACAACCGCGCCCTCGGCCCGGTCGGCGCCATCGGCATCGGCTGCGCCGTGCTCAGCACACTGACCTTCCTGCCCGCCGTCCTGGTCCTGCTCGGCAAGGCCGCGTACTGGCCCGCCCGCATGACGGCGGGCGGCGCGGGCCACGGCGTCTGGCGGCGCGTCGCCGCCCTCGTCGACCGGGCGCCGCGCCGGGTCTGGGCGGTGACGCTCGCCGTCCTGCTGGCCGGGGCCGCCTTCGCCCCGACGCTCGCCTCGAAGGGCGTCCCCCTCGACGAGACCTTCGTGAACGACGCACCCTCCGTCGCGGCGCAGGAGACCCTGGGCCGGCACTTCCCCGGCGGCTCCGGCAACCCCACCGTGGTCGTCGCGAACGCCGACCGGCTGGCGCAGGTCCTCGGCGCGGCCCGGGACACCGAGGGCGTCGCCTCGGCGACCGGCGCCACCGCCTCGGGCCGGCCCGGCGGGGAACCCCTGGTGGTCGAGGGGCGGGTCCGGGTCGATGTCACCCTCGACTCCGCAGCGGACGGCGACGCGGCCCTGCGGACCGTGGCGCGCCTGCGCACCTCCCTGCACGCCGTCCCCGGCGCGGACGCCCTCGTCGGCGGCTACACGGCCCAGCGGTACGACACCCTGCGCACCGCCGAACGGGACCGCACCCTCATCGTCCCCGTCGTCCTCGCCATCATCTTCCTCATCCTGACGGCCCTGCTGCGCTCGCTGCTGATGCCCGCGCTGCTGGTGGCCACGGTGGCGCTGAACTTCCTCGCCACCCTGGGCGTCTCCGGCCTCGTGTTCCGGCACGTGTTCGGCTTCAGCGGCACCGACCCGTCCGTGCCGCTGTACGGCTTCGTCTTCCTGGTGGCGCTGGGCGTCGACTACAACATCTTCCTCATGTCCCGGGTGCGCGAGGAGTCCCTGCGGCACGGCGTCCGCGAGGGCGTCCTGCGGGGTCTGGTCACCACCGGCGGCGTCATCACCTCGGCCGGGGTGGTGCTCGCCGCCACGTTCGCCGCGCTCGGGGTGATCCCGCTGGCCTTCCTCGCCCAGATCGCCTTCATCGTCGCCTTCGGCGTCCTGCTCGACACGCTCGTGGTGCGCTCGCTGCTGGTGCCCGCGCTGGTGCGGGACATCGGCGCCCCCGCCTGGTGGCCGGGACGGCTCGGTCGCGGTGGCGACAGGGCAGGTGACGAGCCGTCGGCAAGGACCGGAACATGACCGCGCAGATCCAGGGCAACAGAACTCCCGGAGAGTTTGTCCGTTTCGCACGGGAGGTGTCCGCCGCTATGGGCGCGAAGGTGTTGGAGCGTTTCCCCGCAGGATCCCCGCGAGGGTCGTGGCCGGCGGAGGAGTACGCGGCACGGCGGCGGGCCGAGGGGGAGCCCGCGACGGTGGTCATGGACCTGAAGTCGGACGCCTTCCTCGTCGTGGTCCCACTCGGCGACGAGGACTGAGCCCCCGGAGGGCTCGCGCGGCCCGCGCGCGACGGGACGGCCACTTCCGTGGCCGTCCCTAGGGCGCCCCCGGTGCCGCGCTCAGCGTCCGTGCCGTGCGCACGAAGACCTCGTGCAGGTCCCGGGCGGCCTGGGGTACGGATTCCGCCCGCCGCCGTTGCAGCATCAGCAGCACCTGTGTCGTGTCCCCGCTGATCGGCCGGTGGGTGAGCGCCCCGCGCCGCTCCAGCGGGTCCCCGATCACACTGAAGTCGGGCAGGACGGTCGCGCCCAGCCCCTCGGCGACCATCAGCTTGCCCATCTCCGCCCCGTCGGTGGAGTACGCGAAGGACAGGCCGCGTCCGTCGAGAAGCCGATGGACGTAGCGATGCATGACATAGCCCGACCGCATCCCGATCAGCGGTACGTCGAGCAGGTCGTCCACCGACACCGACGGCGCGGAGGCCAGCGGGCTGTCGGGGCGCATGCACACCACCGGCCGGCCGCGCAGCAGCTCGGTGGACTCGAACTCGGCGGGCACGTCGTCGCCCTCCAGATGGTTGACCAGGCCCAGGTCGAACCCGCCCTCCAGCAGGGTCCGGTGGATGTCGGTCTGCTGGGCGCCCACCACCTCCACCTGGGTGACGGGATGCGCGGCGCGGAACTCCCGGACCACCGGGATGAGCAGCGGCACGGTCGCCGCGTTCACCGTGCCGACCCGCACCATCCGGCTGATCCGGTGCCGCTCGCCCGCCGCCGAGCGCAGCCGGTCCACCGCGTCCAGCACTCCGATGATGTGCGGCAGGAGTTCCCGGCCCGACGCGCTCATGGTCGCGCCGGACCGTTTGCGCTCCAGGAGATCCACCCCGAGTTCACGTTCCAGGTTCCGCACCGTCTCGCTCAACGCGGGCTGGGAAAGCCGTAGTTCCTCGGCGGCCCGACGCAGCGAACCGAGCCGGGTGACCGCCGCGATGTATTCCAGCTGTTCCGTACGCACGACGGAAGAATGCGGGCCCGTTCGGCGCCTGTTCAAGGGTTTCCCTGTCACACCTTCGTGAAATTCAATGGTCCGCGATACGAGACCGGTCGGGTTTGCCTTGACTGCCGTCGGAGGCGGCTGCCACGATCGAGGACATGAAGATGCGACTGGACCTCACGCGGCGACGCCATGTCGACCTCGCGCGCGTCTCCAGCGCCTCCTGTTGCGCCGCGGCCTGATCCTCCCTCGCGATCCGCCGCGCTTTTCCTTTTCCCCACCTGAATTCACCGCGTTCGCCCGCCCCTTGGCGTCCGTAACCCGTCGGCGCCGCTGCGCCCCGTGAATTCGGCGTGCCCGAAAGCATTTCCGCACCAGGAGTTCCGCATGCCCGCCGCGCCCGTGAAATTCGCCTACTGGGTCCCCAATGTCAGCGGGGGACTCGTCACCAGCAAGATCGAGCAGCGTACCGACTGGGGGTACGACTACAACCGGGAACTCGCCGTCCTCGCCGAGAACAACGGCTTCGACTACGCCCTCAGCCAGGTCCGATACATGGCCAGCTACGGCGCCGAGTACCAGCACGAGTCGACCAGCTTCAGTCTCGCCCTGCTCCTGGCCACCCAGCGCCTGAAGGTGATCGCCGCCGTCCATCCCGGCCTGTGGCACCCCGGAGTGCTCGCCAAACTGGGCGCCACCGCCGACCACCTCTCGAACGGCCGGTTCGCCGTGAACGTCGTGTCCGGCTGGTTCAAGGGCGAGTTCACCGCACTGGGTGAGCCCTGGCTTGAGCACGACGAACGCTACCGGCGCTCCGAGGAGTTCATCCGCGCGCTGCGCCAGATCTGGACCGAGGACCACACCGAACTCGCCGGTGACTTCTACCGGTTGCGCGACTTCTCCCTCAAGCCCAAGCCCCTCAACACCCCCGAGCGGCCGCACCCCGAGATCTTCCAGGGCGGCAACTCCACCGCCGCCCGGCAGATGGCCGGCCGGGTCTCCGACTGGTACTTCTCCAACGGCAAGGACTTCGACGGGGTCGTCGAGCAGATCGCCGACGTACGCGCCTCGGCCGAGCAGGCAGGCCGCGGGGCACCGAAGTTCGGGCTCAACGGCTTCCTCATCGCCCGGGACACCGAGGCCGAGGCCCGCGACACGCTCCGGGAGATCGTCGCCCAGGCCGACAGCGAGGCGGTCGAGGGCTTCGGCGCCGCCGTCAAGCAGGCCGGCTCCTCCACCGCCGACGGCAAGGGCATGTGGCAGGACTCCGGCTTCGAGGACCTCATCCAGTACAACGACGGATTCCGGACCGGCCTCATCGGCACCCCGGAGCAGATCGCCGAGCGCATCGTCGCCTACAAGAAGCTGGGCGTCGACCTGTTCCTCCTCGGCTTCCTGCACTACCACGAGGAGGTCGAGTACTTCGGCAAGCGCGTCCTGCCCCTGGTCCGCGAGCTGGAGGCGCACCTCCCGGACACCCGGGAGGAGTCCGTCCCCGCGCAGGTCTGACCGTCCCCGCACACTCCGCGACCCCGGCGCCCACGAGCGCCGCGAGGTCGGCCGCCGGGTCCTCGAGGGCGAACTGCCCGCACCCGCCCGGTACTCCTGACCGCTCCCACCGGAGCGCCCCGCCCTGCCGGGGTGCCCCGGGCTCCTTCGAAAGAGGACCCATGGCCACCGTCCTGTCCGTCTCCGGCAGCCCTTCCGCCTCCTCCCGCACCGGCCGTCTGCTGCGCCACCTCGACCAGCGGCTCGCCGTCCAGGGACACGAGGTGATTCCGCTCGACGTCCGTACCATCCCGGCCGAGGCCCTGCTCGGCGCGGACTTCCGCCACCCGGCGATCGTCGAGGCCACCGAGCTCTTCGCGCGCGCCGACGGTGTCATCGTGGGCACCCCGGTCTACAAGGCGTCCTACTCCGGTGTCCTCAAGGCGCTCCTCGACCTGCTCCCGCAGTACGCGCTCACCGGCAAGACGGTCCTGCCGCTGGCCACCGGCGGATCCACCGCCCACGTCCTCGCCATCGACTACGCCCTGCGCCCCGTGCTCAACTCCATGGGCGCGGCCCACATCGTGCAGGGCTGGTTCACCCTGGACAAGGACATCACCGCCCACGAGGACGGCTCCGTCACGGTCGCCCCGACCGCCACCGAGGCCCTCACCCACGTCGTCGACCAGTTCTCGGCCGCGCTCGGGCGGACGCCGTACCTGGCCGCGGCGAGCTGAGCGCACGATGTCCGCCCATGTCATCGCCGACGACGCCGAGGCCCTCGCCGTCGCCGCCTCACTGGCCGAGGAGTTCCGCGCCGGAGCCTCCGCACGCGACTCCGAACGGCGCCTGCCCCGCGCCGAGTTGGACAGGTTGTCGGCCTCCGGTCTGCTCGCCGTCACCGTCCCGGCCGACCACGGCGGCGCGGATGTGAGCGACCTGACCCTCGCGGAGATCTTCCGTCTGCTCGGCACCGCCGACGGCAGCCTCGCCCAGATCCCGCAGAGCCATTTCGCCTACGTCAATGTGATTAGCCGTCAGGGTACGCAGGACCAGCGGAAGTTCTTCTTCGCCGAGCTGCTCGCCGGCCGGCGCTTCGGCAACGCCCAGTCGGAGGCCGGCGGCAAGCACGTCCAGGACATCCGCACCCGTCTGGAGTCCCGGCCGGACGGCTCGTACGTCCTGACCGGCGTCAAGCACTACTCCACCGGCGCCCTCTTCGCCGACTGGATCCCGGTGCTGGCCCGAGCCGAGGACGACAGGCTGCACGTCGCGTACGTGCCGTCCGACGCGCCCGGCCTCAGCGTGATCGACGACTGGGACGGGCTGGGCCAGCGGACGACGGCCAGCGGCACCGTCCGCCTGGACGGCGTGCCGGTACCGGGTGACCGGGTCCTGCCGCACCACCTCACCTTCGAGGGGCCGCAACTCCACGGCGCGGTGGCCCAGTTGCTGCACGCCGCGATCGACGCCGGGATCGCCGCGGGCGCGCTCGCCGAGGCGGCGGAGTTCGTGCGGACGAAGAGCCGGCCGTGGTTCGAGAGCGGCGTCGAGGCGGCCGCCGAGGATCCGCTGCTGATCCAGCGGTTCGGTGAACTCGACCTGGAGGTGCGGGCGTCGCAGGCGCTGCTGCGCGAGGCCGCCCGTGCGGTCGACACGGCACGCGCCGATCTCACCGACGACACGGCCGCCGAGGCGTCCCTCGCGGTCGCCGCCGCGAAGGTGCGGGCGGCACGGGCGGCGGTGGAGGTCTCCAGCGCCCTGTTCGAGGTGTCCGGGACCCGGTCCGCCCTGCACTCGCTCAATCTGCACCGGCATTGGCGCGACGCCCGCACCCACACGCTGCACGATCCGACCCGCTGGAAGATCCAGCACCTCGGGCGGTTCGTGCTGAACGGCACCCGGCCGCCGCGCCACGGCCTGCTCTAGCCCGCAACGGACCGCCTGGGCCCGGCAACCCGGCCGACCCGGCAGACCCGGCAACCCGGCAGACGGACATTCCTGATCGGAGACCCCACGTGTCCCTCACCTTCCACTGGTTCCTCCCCACCAACGGCGACAGCCGCCATGTCGTCGGCGGCGGCCACGGCACCCCCGCCACCGCCTCCGGAAGGGACCGGCCGCCGACGGTCGCCTACCTGAGCCAGATCGCCCGCGCCGCGGAGGACCTCGGCTTCCTGGGCGTGCTCACCCCCACCGGGGCCTGGTGCGAGGACGCCTGGCTGACGACGGCCATGGTCAGCCAGCACACCGAGCGGCTCAAGTTCCTGGTGGCGTTCCGGCCCGGCTTCGTCTCGCCGACGCTCGCCGCGCAGATGGCCTCCACCTTCCAGCGGCAGACCGGCGGACGGCTCCTGCTCAACGTCGTCACCGGCGGCGAGAGCCACGAGCAGCGGGCCTACGGCGACTTCCTGGACAAGGACGACCGCTATCGCCGGACGGGTGAGTTCCTGCGGATCGTCAGGGAGTTGTGGGAGGGCAAGACCGTCGACCTGGAGGGCGAGCACCTCCGGGTCGAGGACGCGAAGCTGGCCCGGGTGCCGGATCCGGTCCCGGAGGTGTACTTCGGCGGGTCCTCGCCGATCGCCGGTGAGATCGCCGCGAAGTACGTCGACGTCTACCTCACCTGGGGCGAGCCGCCGGCCCAGGTCGCGGAGAAGATCGCCTGGATCCGGGGGCTCGCGGCGAAGGAGGGGCGGACGCTCCGGTTCGGTATCCGGCTCCATGTCATCACCCGCGACACCTCGCAGGAGGCCTGGGCGGAGGCGGACCGGCTGCTCGCCGGGTTCGACGCGGAGACCGTGCGGTCCGTCCAGGCCGGGCTCGCGCGCAGTGAGTCCGAGGGGCAGCAGCGGATGCTCGCGCTGCACGGCGGCGGCAGCCGGGACGGGCTGGAGATCCATCCCCACCTCTGGGCCGGGATCGGCCTGGTCCGTGGCGGCGCGGGGACCGCGCTGGTGGGCAGCCATGAGGAGGTCGCCGGGCTCATCAAGGAGTACGCGGCGCTGGGGATCGAGGAGTTCGTGCTGTCCGGCTACCCGCATCTGGAGGAGGCGTACTGGTTCGGGGAGGGCGTGCTGCCCCGGCTGGCCGGTGAGGGGCTGTGGGAACACCCCGCAGGGAAGCAGGTGGCGTCGGTGCAGGTGCCGTTCGCCGGCTGAGCGGGGTGTCCGGGGGGCGTCGGCGCATGCGGATCGTGGGTGATGGCTCGCACGACTTCCCGCGCCCCTGGGGGCGGCTAGTCGGTGAGTGACCTCAAGTGGTCCGCGCGCGACTCCCGCGTCTGGGCCTGGACCATGAGGAACAGGGCCTCCCTCGCCAGGCGTTGGGCCCTGTTCGTCAGCAGCATGGAGCGGCCGCCGCCGGTCACCACCGCCGCCGTGGTCGCCGTCCGCATCACCTCGGACGCCCGGGTCCGCAGGGCCAGGCGCTCCGCCAGGTGCTCATGGGGCGCCGAACCGTCGGCGAGGGCGTAGGCCCGGGTGCGGACCTCCGTGAGACGGGCGCGCAGCGGCGCGGCCGTGTCCTCGTCCAGCAGGGTCAGGGCCGCTTCGGTGACACCGAAGACCGCCGGGTTGGCGTTCACCGTCCTCAGGCGGTCCGCCGCCGACCAGCGTGCGTGCGGGGTGCGCAGCGCGACCGCCTCCTCGGGGAGCCACAGGCCGTCCAGGTCCAGGGAGACCGTGCGGGCCGCGCCGAGGGCGGCGAGGCGCATAGGGGCCGAGGCGCGCAGGCCCGGCTGCTCGCGCGCCTCGGTGAAGGCGAAGAGGACGTCGCCGCTGTCGGTGACCCCGGCGAGCAGCAGCACATCGTTCAGGCCCCACCCCGTGTACCAGGGGACCGTCCCGTCGAAGCGCCAGCCGGCCCGCTCCGGGGTGACCCGGACGGGGACACGCGGATACGCCCGCAGGTGCGCGTACGCCACTCCCGACAGCAGCTCACCGCTCGCCAGCGGGCCCAGCAGGCGTTCACGCGCCGGACCCTCGTTCCCGGCCAGGGTCAGAACCGGGGTGTGGTGCTGCGCCTGCACGAACCAGGTCGAGCAGCACGCCCCGGCCAGGATCTCCGTCGTCTCGCGCAGCACCGCACCGGGTGCCGCGGCCCCGCCGTACTCCTTCGGCGCGTTCAGCCCGAGCAGGCCCGAGCGCCTGATCTCCGCGAGGTGGCTCCTGGGGACCTCTTCCTGGTCGACCTGTTCGGCGTGCGGGGCGAGGAGGCCGTCCGCGAGGCTGCGGGCGCGCGTGACGAGGGGGTGCGGTGCGGTCATGGGCGGGATTCTTCCGGGTTCGTGGCGCGGGGTGTCGATCCGGGGGGCCGCCGTTCGTGTAGGAGGTGACAGAACGGCACGGGGACATGCCCGAGACACGGAGGACGTCATGAAGTACTACCTGCTCAGCGTGATCACGCCCACCGAGGGCGAACCCCCGTCGGCCGAGGGGATGGCGGAGATCGGCCGCAACCTCGAGACGTTCCACCGGGAGCTGCGCGAGGCCGACGCCTGGGTGTTCGCCGGGGGACTGCACGGGCCGGAGACGGCCACCGTGCTGCGGCCGGGCGGCGGTGACGTCCTCGTCACCGACGGGCCGTACGCCGAGGGCAAGGAGTACCTCGGCGGGATCTGCCTGATCAAGGCGCCGGACCTGGACGCCGCCCTGCACTGGGGCCGCCGGGCGACCTGGGCCACCACCCTTCCCATCGAGGTGCGCCCCTTCATGGGCGAGGCCTGATGCCCGTCGACGTCGAGGCCGTGTTCCGCGCGGAGTACGGCCGGGCCGTCGCCGTCCTGGTCCGTTTCCTCGGCGACATCGACCTCGCCGAGGAGGCGGTGCAGGACGCCTTCACCACGGCCGTCGGGCGCTGGCCGCGGACCGGTGTGCCGCCGAGCCCGGCAGGCTGGATCATCACCACCGCCCGCAACCGGGCCGTCGACCGGCTGCGCCGGGAGTCCACCCGGGACGCCCGGCACGCCGAGGCCTCCCTGTTGTACGCCACCGAGCCGCCCGCGGAGGAGGGCCCCGTGCGCGACGACCGGCTCCGTCTGATCTTCACCTGCTGCCATCCCGCGCTGGCCCCGCAGGCGCAGGTCGCCCTGACCCTGCGCCTCCTCGGCGGACTCACCACCGCCCGGCTCGCCCGCGCCTTCCTCGTCCCCGAGCCGACCATGGCCCAGCGGCTGGTCCGCGCCAAGGCGAAGATCCGGGACGCGCGCATCCCGTACCGCGTGCCCCGCGACGCCGACCTGCCCGACCGGCTGAACGGCGTGCTCGCCGTCGTCTACCTGATCTTCAACGAGGGGTACGGGGGCGATCCGGGCCTGTGCGCCGAGGCCCTGCGCCTCGGCCGGCTCCTCACCGAGCTGATGCCGGACGAGCCCGAGGTGACCGGCCTGCTGGCGCTGATGCTGCTCGTCCACTCGCGCCGGACCGCGCGGGAGGACGCCGACGGCACGCTCGTACCGCTGCCCGAGCAGGACCGCGGCCGATGGGACCGGGACCTGGTCACCGAGGGACAGTCGCTCGTCCGTCGCTGTCTGCGCCGCGACCGGCCGGGGCCGTACCAGCTCCAGGCCGCGATCCAGGCCGTCCACAGCGACGCGCCGAGCGCCGCCGACACCGACTGGCGGCAGATCCTGCGCCTGTACGACCAGCTCATGGAACTCGCCCCGAGCCCGGTCGTGGCGCTGAACCGGGCCGTCGCCGTGGCGGAGACGGAAGGCCCGGGCCGGGCCCTCGACCTCGTCGACGCACTGGACCTCCACGGTTACCACGTCTGGCACGCGGTCCGCGCCGACCTGCTGCGCCGCCTGGACCGGGCCACCGAGGCCGCGCGGGCCTACGAGGCGGCCCTCGCGCTGAGCGAGAGCCCGGCGGAACGAGCCTTCCTCGACCGGCGCAGACACTCGGTCACCGAAGAGGCCGGGGAGTAGTCGGCGCCGCCGGGAATGTATTTTGGTGCATGAAAGGTTGGCATATACATCGAGCTGCCGCTCGTACCGAGAGCGAGCCGACCGCTCGCACCGAGACACCAGGGCCGCAAGGCCCGCGCACCCCAGCGAGGCACCGTGACCACCCCCGCCACTCCCGAGCAGCCCGCCGACGTCGTGGCCCGGCTGCGCGCCACGTTCCGCACCGGCCGCACCAAGCCCGTCGCCTGGCGCACGGAGCAATTGCGCCGCCTGCGTGAGCTGCTCACCGAGCGGGGCGCCGACCTGGCCGACGCCCTCCACGCCGACCTGGGCAAGAGCTCCGCCGAGGCGTACCGCACCGAGATCGACTTCACGGTCCGGGAGATCGACCACACCCTCGACCACCTGGACGGGTGGCTGCGCCCCGAGTCCGCCCCGGTCCCGGCCCACCTCGGCGCCGACGCCACCGCGTGGACGCAGGTCGACCCGCTCGGCGTGGTCCTCGTCATCGCGCCCTGGAACTACCCCGCGCAGCTCCTGCTCGCCCCGCTGGTCGGCGCTCTCGCCGCCGGAAACGCGGTGGTCGTCAAGCCCAGCGAGCTCGCGCCCGCCACCTCCGCCGCGCTGGCCCGCCTGCTGCCGGCGTATCTCGACACCGACTCGGTCGCCGTCGTCGAGGGCGGGATCCCCGAGACCACCGCCCTGCTGGCCGAGCGCTTCGACCACATCTTCTACACCGGCAACGGCACCGTCGGCCGCATCGTCCTGCGCGCCGCCGCCGAGCACCTCACCCCGGTCACCCTCGAACTCGGCGGCAAGTCACCGGCGTTCGTCGACCGCGACGCCGATCTCTCCGTCGTCGCCGACCGGTTGGCCCGCGGCAAGTTCCTGAACGCCGGCCAGACCTGCGTCGCCCCCGACTACGTCCTCACCGACCCGGAGACGGCCGCCGCCCTCGAACCCCTGCTGACCCGCGCGGTCGAGACGCTCTACGGGACCGACCCGCAGGCCTCGGACGCCTACGGCCGCATCATCAACGAACGCCACTTCGACCGGCTCGCCGCCCTGCTCGACTCCGGCCGGATCGTGGTCGGCGGCGGCAAGGACCGTACGGACAAGTACCTGGCGCCCACCGTCCTCGCCGACGTCGACCCCGGGTCGCCCGTGATGCGGGAGGAGATCTTCGGCCCGATCCTGCCGATCGTCACCGTCGAAGGCCTGGACGAGGCGATCGCCTTCATCAACGACCGCGACAAGCCCCTCGCCCTGTACGTCTTCACCGAGTCCGGCGAGACCCGGGGACGCATCGCCGCCGAGACCTCTTCCGGCGGCCTCGGCTACGGCCTGCCGCTCGCCCATCTCACCGTCTCCGACCTGCCGTTCGGCGGAGTGGGCGATAGCGGCATGGGCAACTACCACGGCCGCTGGTCCATCGAGACGTTCAGCCACCGCAAGGCGGTGCTGGAGAAGCCACTGCACTGAGCCGCGCGAGGCGCGGGCAGCGGGGGCGGACGGCGGGGTGCGGGCAGCGGGGGCGGGCGGGCGAAAACGGACGGGAGTGAGCGGAAGTAGCCCGCCAAGCGGCCGTCAGGGGAGCGGTATTAGCCCGGAACGGCACGGTCCGTAGTCCGAAACGGCCAATTCCGTCGGACTTTCGAATCCGGAGTGCACGAAACGGCACCGCCGGACGCCGTGGAGGCAGAAGGTGTGACCGATGCCTTCCGGGGTCCCTGAGCCCCGCACAGCCAGCGGAAGGACCGAAGGGTCCGTGAACGACCAGTTCGAACAGCTCGCCCGCGACGTGGCGTTGTCCGTACTCGCCCTCCGGGTCTTCGGACCCGGGGTCCTCACCCTCGCGCGTCGGTTCGTCGCCGCACTCGTGCGGGTGGGCGTCCGGGAAATGGACCATCGCCTCCCGGGAGGCGATCGGTGACCCAGGAGGAGTTGCGACCCGCGGGCAACCCGCGGGCGCCGGAGAAGCTGCCCCTGGACTTCAGCGCCTTCCACCAGATGCACCGCCCGCGCTACGTCCGCGAGGCCGAGCGCTGCTTGCGCTGCCGCGCGGACGCCGAGGAGGCCGTGGACGAGGCGTTCGTCCAACTCGCCCGGCAGTGGCCACAGATACTGAGCGCCGAGAACCCCGCCGCCTACGCCTGGCGGGTGATGAAGAACCGCGTCATCGACCACGCCCGGGCCCGCGGCCGGCGCGCCACGCTGATGGACACGGCCGTCTTCGAGACGGTCACCCTCCAGGGCGCCGAGGACGCCTTCGAGGTGATCGAGCAGAACCTGCGGCTGTTCCGGGCGATCTCCGCCCTCCCCGAGCGCCAGCGGGACGTCATCCGGCTGCGCTACTGCGAGGGCTACAGCACCGCCGACGTGGCGTTCCAGCTGGGGATCACCGAGGCCGGGGTGCGTTCCACCGAGCGCTATGCCAAACGCCGGCTGCGGGAGATCTACACATCGTGCGCCGAGGAGGAGGCGGAGCGGTCATGACCTTCGACATCGCGAGCGACATCGACACCCTGCTGGCGGGGGCGCGGCTGACCCCCACGGCCCCCTACGGCCGCGCGGACATCGAGGCCGCGGAGGCCCGTATCGCCGCCCGGGTCGCGGCGGGCGGCCCCGACGGGCCCACGGCGCGGGTGTGCCCGCAGCGCGCCGCGGCGGCCCGCAGGCCCCCGCGGGTGCACCCCGCGGCGCGGGACCTCCGAGCGCTCTGCGAGGCGCTGCTGACCCGCCCCGGCGCCCTGAAGGGCATCGGCAACTTCCTCGGCAGCTCCCTGCCCGAGCCCTCCGGCGCGCGGATCCTCGGGAGCCTGCTGTACCTCGCCGACTGCGAGGACAGCGCCCGCTTCTGGTGGCAGTACGGCGCCGGCGCCTCGGACACCGTCTCCGGATACTGCCTCTACCTCCACCACCGCTCGATGGGGGAGGACGACGAGGCCGACTGGTGGCTGCGCCACACGGAGATCACCCCCGCCACGCTGAGCCGGGAGGCCACCGAACTGGAGATCGCCACGGCGCTGCATGTGCTCAGCGGTCTGCGCCGCGGCGGGAGAGGACTGCCCAGGGCGTTGCGGGCGCTGGTCGAGTACGTGCCGGCCGTGGTCGGCTTCGTCGACGACGACCTCGAACTCCCCCTCCCCGACGGCGATCTGGCCGAGATCGTGGAGGAGGTCGTCGCCCATGGCACACCCCCCGCCAAGGAGCGCCGGCGCGCCCGGTCCGGCACGCTGCCCGAACGCCGGGAGCCGGCCGTGCACACCGTGTCCTCGGCCACCCCCCGCACGGCCCGGCACTGGAGCCGCGACGTCCAGGAAGCGCTGCGCAAGTGCGAGGAGACCGTGGCCTGTTGAGGGCCCGCGCCACCGGCTCGTGCCGGTGCGCGACGCGTGCGAGACTGCCCGGATGACCTCCGCAACGATCACCGCGGACGCCGCGGGCACCTGGGACATCGGCGGCCTGACGGTCGGCCGCATCGGCTTCGGCGCGATGCGGCTGACCGGCAGCGCGGCCTTCCACCTCGGCACGCCGAGCGACCGCGGCCGTTCGATCGCCGTCCTGCGCAAGGCGATCGAACTCGGCGTCAACCACATCGACACCGCCGCCTTCTACTTCTCCGCCCTGCGCTCCGCCAACGAACTGATCAACAGGGCCCTCGCCCCGTACCCCGACGACCTGCTGATCGCCACCAAGGTCGGCCCCTTCCGTGACTGGTCGGGGGAGTGGGGCACCTCGGCCCGCCCCGAGGACCTGCGCGGCCACGTGGAGGAGAACCTGCGCCAGCTCGGTCGCGACCACCTCGACCTGGTGTACCTGCGCCGGATGCGCCAGGACTCGATCGCCGAGCACTTCGGCGCCCTCGCCGAACTGCGCGCCGCCGGACTGATCCGCCACCTCGGCATCTCCGACGTCGAACCCCGCCATCTCGCCGAGGCGCAGGCCATCGCCCCCGTCGTCAGCGTGCAGAACCGCTACGGCCTCGGCCACCACGCCCCCGCGACCGAGGAACTCCTGCGCGTCTGCGGCGAACAGGGCGTCGCCTTCGTGCCGTTCTTCGCCATCGCGGGCGACGGCGGAGCGCAGGGCGCCATCACCGCCCACGACGAGGCGGTGCTCGCCGTCGCCCGCGCCCACGGCACGTCCCCCGCCGCTGTCCGCCTCGCCTGGACCCTCGCCCAGGGGCCGCATGTGCTGGCCATCCCGGGCACCGGGGACCCCGGCCACCTCACGGAGAACGTCGCGGCGGGCGCGCTGCGCCTCACGGCCGAAGAACTGCACCGCCTGAACACCGCCCACCACGGCGCCGACGGCCCACCGGCCAACTGATCCACCGACGAGCGGCATGCCGCCCCGCGGCCCCGCTGTTCGCTGCCCGCCGGACGCCGGGCGCCGGGGGACCGTCGGCGAGGGACACCGGCGAACTGATCCGCCGACGAGCGGCATGCCGCCCTGCCGTCCCGCCGCCCTGCCGTCCGGCCGTTTCCGGTGAACGGAACGGTGCCCGGAACGCCGGCCGCATCCGGGTGGCGGCGCCTGACCGGGGCCGGCAGGGCGAGCTAGACGACCCACACCCCGTCCCGCATCAGATGCCGACGGGGCAGCTCGTGCACCTCGCGCCATGTCTGCACCGCCACCGGCCGCACCCGGAAGTAGGCGTACGACGCGCTGTCCCGGCCCGGATCCCAGCCGGTCTTCGCCAGGAACGCCCGGGCGGCCGCCTCCGGTACCTCCTCCCGCGTGTACGTCTCGACCTCGCCGTCGACGAGAACCACGTCCCGCGTGTCCCCCAAGGCCAGGCGGGCCCGGCCGCCCTCCCTGAGGTTGCGGCCGGTGGGGTTGGTGAGGCGGGTGGACAGCCACAGGTGCTCGCCGTCCCAGCAGAACCACAGCGCGACGAGACAGGGCAGTCCCTCCCGGTCCGCCGTGGCGACCCAGATGTCGAGTTCGCGTTCCAGCCGGTCCAGCAGTTCCTGCTTGCGCTGCCCCGGGGTGCGGGGCGGCTCGGTGATCTTCATGCCGGGACGCTAGCGACGGCGAGGGGCTCTCCGCCTCGGACGATGGTCCCGGCGTCGCCTCGGACGATGGTCCCGACCGCGCCTCGGGCCTGCGGCCTAGGCCGCCGCCACTGCGGAGGCGATCGGCGTGCGGCAGCGCGTGCGGCAGCGCGTTCGGGAGGACGGGGAAGGGCGTCGGCGTGAGGGGTTCCTGCCGCGCGAGCGCGGCTTTCCCGCCCGTGACCCGATCCGCCGGAGGGGCCCGGCCACCGTCGCCGCGGAGGCGACTGGCGCAGGGAACGTTTTACGTATAACCTCTCCCGTCAATCGCACCTCCCGACAGCCTCCCGCACGCTCTCCGAAAGGCCACGATGAGTCGCATCGCCCTGGTCACGCTTGTCGTCGACGACTACGACGAGGCGATCCGCTTCTACACCGAGGCGCTCGGATTCCGGCTCGTCGAGGACGAACCCCGCCCCGACGGCGCCCGCTGGGTCGTCGTGCGGCCGGGGGACCGCCAGGACGGCGTCGGGCTGCTGCTCGCCCGGGCCAAGGGCGAGGCCCAGCGCGCCCGGATCGGCGACCAGACCGGCGGCCGCGTCGGGTTCTTCCTGCACACCGAGGACTTCGCCGGCGACCATGCCCGCATGCTCGCCGCCGGTGTGACCTTCCTGGAGGAGCCCCGCCACGAGGCCTACGGCTCCGTCGCCGTCTTCCAGGACCTGTACGGAAACCGCTGGGACCTGCTCCAGCCCGCCACCACCTGAGAACCACCTGCCGAGGAACACACTCATGACCGCGTCCCACATCGACACCGACACCCTCCGCCGCCTCCCCAAGGCCGTCCTGCACGACCACCTCGACGGCGGCCTGCGCCCCGCCACCGTCGTCGAGCTGGCGGAAGCGGTCGGCCACACGCTGCCCACCACCGACCCCGACGAGCTCGCCGCCTGGTACTTCGAGGCCGCCAACTCGGGGGACCTGGTGCGGTACATAGCCACCTTCGAGCACACCCTCGCCGTGATGCAGACCCGTGAGGGCCTGCTGCGCACCGCCGAGGAGTACGTGCTCGACCTGGCGGCCGACGGAGTCGTCTACGGCGAGGTCCGCTACGCCCCCGAGCTGAACGTCAACGGCGGGCTGACCCTCCCCGAGGTCGTCGAGACGGTCCAGGAGGGCCTCGCGGCCGGCATGGCGAAGGCGGCGGCCGCGGGCACCCCGGTCCGCGTCGGCACCCTGCTCTGCGGCATGCGCATGTTCGACCGCACCCGCGAGACCGCCGACCTCGCGGTCGCCTTCCGGGACGCCGGTGTCGTCGGCTTCGACATCGCCGGCGCCGAGGACGGGTTCCCGCCCGCCGACCACCTCGCCGCCTTCGAGCACCTGCGCCGCGAGAACGTCCCCTTCACCATCCACGCCGGCGAGGCACACGGCCTGCCCAGCATCCACCAGGCCCTGCAGGTCTGCGGCGCCCAGCGGATCGGCCACGGCGTGCGCATCACCGACGACATCGTGGACGGCAAGCTCGGCCGGCTCGCGGGCTGGGTCCGCGACCGCCGGGTGGCCCTGGAGATGTGCCCGACCTCCAACCTCCAGACCGGTGCGGCGACCTCGATCGCCGAGCACCCGATCACCGCGCTGAAGGACCTGGGCTTCCGCGTCACCCTCAACACCGACAACCGGCTGGTCTCCGGCACGACGATGACCCGCGAGATGTCGCTGCTCGTCGAGGAGGCGGGCTGGACCCTCGAGGACCTGCGCACCGTCACGGTGAACGCCCTCAAGAGCGCGTTCCTGCCGTTCGACGAGCGCAAGGCCCTCATCGAGGACGTCGTCCTTCCGGGTTACGCCGCCGCGCTCTGAAGCAGTCCGCGCACATAGGCGGCCTGTCCGACGTGCTGGAGATCGTCGGACAGGACGCTGACCAGCCGTACGCCCAGGGTGACGGGCGGGTCCCAGCGCTCGTCCACGACGCGCTCCAGGTCCGCCGCCGTCAGCGCGCGCAGCGCCGCCAGGCTCTGCGCGTGCACCGCGTCGTAGTACCCGGTCAGCAGACCGCCGTCGGAGACCCGCACCTTCGCGACCTTCGCGTCGCTGTGCCCGTACCCGGTGTCCTGGCGCGGCAGGTCGAGGCCGAACCGTTTCTCCCAGTCCTGGGCCCGCCACACCTGGTCGAGTCCGAAGGCGTCGGCGAGATGGTCGTCCTGGACGCGGGTGAGATGCCAGACGAGCCAGGCGATCGAGTTGGTCCCGGCGGTGGGCCGGGCGTTCAGGTCGTCGGGGTCCAGGCCCTCGACGGCGGCATGGACCTCTTCCCGGATGCGTTGGTAACCGTCGATGAGGATGTCCTTGGCATGCATACGTCCACCATCGCGCACCCCGCGCTCACCCGCTCCCCGTTTCCAGCAGCGCCATCAATGCCCGGGCCGCCGGGCTGGTCGACCGTGCGGGCGGCAGCAGCGCGACCGTCTCGTACACCGCCTCGCCCGTGCCCTTGAGGGGCAGCGCGGTGAGCGCCTCCCGCTTGTGCCGGAAGTGGCGCGGTACGACGGCGACCCCGAGGTTCTCGTCCACCAGGTCCAGCAGACTGTGCACGTCGTTGACCTCCAGGGCGACGGTGCGCCGCACCCCTGCCTCGGTGAACGCGAGGTCGGTGGCGCGGCGCGGCCCCCAGTCCGGATGGAAGTCGACGAACACCTCGCCCGCGACGTCCTGAGGCGTCAGCGCCGCCGACACCCCGGCGAGACGGTGGTCGGGATGACACAGCACGTACATCGGCTCGGTGGCCAGCGGCGCGCAGCGGAGCTGATCGGTGTCCGTCTGGGTCCGGTAGGCGAAGGCCAGGTCGAGCCGGCCGGCCGCCACCTCCTCGCCGAGCGCACCCGACCCGGTCTGCCGCAGCCGGATCTCGACATCCGGATGGCGCCGCCGGAACGCCGCGAGGAGCCCCGCCACGTGCACCCCGGCGATGCACTGCTCGGTGCCCACGGAGAGGGTGCCGCGCACGACGCCCTGCACGGCCGCCACCGCCTCGTGGGCCGCCCGCACCTGCGCCAGGATCCGCTCGGCCTCGGCCAGCAGCGCCCGGCCCGCCTCCGTCAGCGTCACCCGCCGGGTGGTCCGGACGAACAGCGGGGCGCGCAGTTCCCGCTCCAGGGCCCGGATCGACGCCGACAGGCCCGACTGGGAGACCATGAGGCGTTCGGCGGCCCGGGTGAAGTGCTGGTCCTCGGCGACCGCGACGAAGTGCTGGAGGTGGCGCAGTTCCATGATTGAGAAGCGTAGCCGCACAATTCCATCGGATTCTTCTGTTGGACCACTACCTGCAGGTCGGGCCAGAGTGGGTAGCGGTTCCTGAAACCGACCGATCTTCTTGGAGTCGCGTTGTACACCGCACACCCCGACCGCTACGCCGACATGCCCTACCGGCGCACCGGACGCAGCGGCCTGAAGCTCCCCGCGCTGTCCCTCGGACTGTGGCACAACTTCGGCCCGGACCGCCCGGTCGAGACGCAGCGGGCCATCCTGCGCCGCGCCTTCGACCTCGGCATCACCCACTTCGACCTGGCGAACAACTACGGTCCGCCGCCCGGCGCCGCCGAGTCCGCGCTGGGCGAGGCGCTGAAGGCGGACTTCGCGCCCTACCGTGACGAGCTGGTCGTCTCCACCAAGGCCGGCTACCTGATGTGGCCGGGCCCGTACGGCGAGTGGGGTTCGCGCAAGTACCTGCTGTCCTCGCTCGACCAGAGCCTGACCCGGATGGGCCTGGACCACGTCGACATCTTCTACTCGCACCGCCCCGACCCGGAGACTCCCCTGGAGGAGACGATGGGCGCCCTGCACACCGCGGTCCAGCAGGGCAAGGCGCTCTACGTCGGCGTCTCCAACTACTCGGCGGAGCAGACCCGCGAGGCCGCCCGCATCCTCGGTGAGCTGGGCACCCCGCTGCTGATCCACCAGCCGCGCTACTCGATGCTCGACCGCCGCCCCGAGAGCGAGGGCCTGCTCGACGCCCTGGACGAGCTCCAGGTCGGGTCGATCGTGTTCTCGCCGCTGGAGCAGGGCCTGCTGACCGGCCGCTACCTGAACGGCATCCCGGAGGACTCCCGGGCGGCGAGCGACAGCCCGTTCCTGAACTCCGAGGCGCTCACCGAGGAGCTCACCGGCAAGCTGCGCGCCCTCGACGACATCGCCAAGTCCCGCGGTCAGTCCCTCGCCCAGCTCGCGCTGGCCTGGGTGCTGCGTGGCGGCCGGGTGACCTCCGCGCTGGTGGGCGCGAGCAGTGCCCGGCAGATCGAGGACAGCGTCGGCGCCCTCGCCAACCTGGACTTCGACGCCGAGGAGCTGACCCGGATCGACGCGGTGATCAACGGCTGAGCCGTTCCGTCAGGCGTACGGTCACGGAGTCGCCCTCCTGTTTTCCGATCGCCTTGCGCACGTCGGCATTGACGGGAAGTTTGTGGGTGCCGTCGCCGAGGGCCATGAACGAACTCCGGAACGGATGTCCGTCGACCGTTCCGCGGATCTTGACCAGTCCGCGAGTTCCGAAGAATTCGACGGACTCCGGCCAGACGACATAGGGCCAGCCGCCTTTTGCCGGGCTCTTGCGCAGCACGGCCGTGAATTCGGCGTTCATGATTCCGTTTCCGCTCATGACGTCCTCCGCTCGCGGTGATCTCCCATCGGGTAGACCGCCGCGGGCGGAGGAATTCATCGCCGCCGGCCTCAGGCCCCGTCGGGCACCCGGTCGAGGAATCCGAGGACGGCGGTGATCCGGTCCCGGGCGTCCAGCGTGATGACGTCGGATCCGGCCACCGGCGCCGAACCCTCACCGATGGAAGTCCCCCCTGCCTCGCTCGCCAGCTCCCAGGAGAAGCGGGCCGTGTCGTGGTGCCCGTCCACAGCGCCGGTGAGCCGGAAGGCGAAGCCCGGGAACTGCGCGTGCGCCGCCGCGATCACCGCCGCGATCTGCTCATGGCCCCGGACGTCGGCGAGAGGGTCGGTATAGCCTCCGTCCACGGCCCACGCGGCCGTAACAGCCTTGGCCAAAGCCTCGGGGTCACGCGCATTCCAGGCCTCGAAGTAGCGAGCGACGGCGTTCTCGTAGCGGTCGGTGTTCGCGGACATCGTAAATCGGCCCCCAATGAGGTCATCGATACTGGTCAGGACCCGGA
Organism: Streptomyces sp. NBC_00016; assembly: GCF_045040885.1. Taxonomy (NCBI): domain Bacteria; kingdom Bacillati; phylum Actinomycetota; class Actinomycetes; order Kitasatosporales; family Streptomycetaceae; genus Streptomyces; species Streptomyces sp. NBC_00016. The sequence goes on from NZ_CP108304.1 coordinate 8,950,475, forward strand.
TCCCGGTATTCGCCGATCCGGTGTGACCACCTTGCCCGCGCCCGCCGCCCGGGTCGATTACCTGTCGGGTAATGACGACGGGATCGGGGGCTCGCCGCATTTCGGCCATGAACGGCACTGAATATGCCAAGAGACTGGCCGGAAAGTCATGGTGACAGTGTTTCAAGAGTGAACATACTCGAAGGTCAGGGGCAGTTCACCCCACAGGAGCCGCACGGAAAGCGAGGCACGACCGGCCGGCGAGCACCGGGGGAGAGAGACGTGCACGACGAATTCCTGTGCCATGTCACCGCATACGGCGTCTGCGACGGCCGGCGGATAGGCGTACCGCTCGGCACCTATCGTGCCCCGACGCTGGCGCTCGCCCTGTGGTGGCTGCGGGACCGGGCCTCCTGGATGGCCGAACGGCTGGATCCGCGGCCCGAGAGCGAGCACATCCCGCCGGGCGCCCTGGTCCCGGTCGCCGACAACGTGCCGGACGTGCCCGAGCTGCTGCGGGCCTGGTGTGCCGACATGGGCCGGCAGGAGCTGGTGGCCGACGAGTTGGCGGGCGGGCGGCTGGTGCGGATCGCGATCAGCGACGAGACCACCGAGTACGAGCTGCTCGCCGAATCCGTCGACGCCCTGCGGATGCAGCGGACCGTCCCGGCGCTCGTCCTCCCCGTCGGCTGAGCCCCCGCGGCCCGTCGGGCACACAAGGGTACGAATCGATAGAATTCAGGCATGGTGGAGCGACCGGTCTCCTCGACCGCGCCCGAACTCGTGCTGGAGACCGAGACGGGTTCCAGCGTGCTGATCCCGGGCCACGACTACCGCATCGGACGGGACCCGCTCAGCGACATCGTCATCGACGACACCCGCGTCTCCTGGCACCACGCGGTGCTGCGGCCCGACGGCGACCACTGGACCCTCGCCGACGAACACAGCACCAACGGGACCTACACCGACGGCCGGCGCGTCCAGGAGTGGGGCGTCGGCCCCGGCAGCGTGATCCGCGTCGGCAGCCCGGACGACGGTCCGTACCTGGCCCTGTCGGGCCGCCCCCCGCCCCTGGCCGAACGCCCGTCGGCGGTCTCCATGCCCGGCGTGACGGGTACCTTCCGCGAGCCCACCACCGTCCGGCCGCTGCCGTCGCGCACCGTCCGCATCGGCCGCGCCGCCGACAACGACCTCGTCGTCGACGACCTGGTCGTCTCGCGACGGCACGCGGAACTGCGCGCGCTGCCCGACGGCGGTCACGAGATCGTCGACCTCGGCAGCCACAACGGGACCTACCTCAACGGGCTGCCCGTCGACCGGGCCCCGCTCGACCCCGGCGACATCGTCGGCATCGGACACTCGGACTTCTGTCTCGTCGGCGACCAGCTCCAGGAGTACGTCGACACCGGTGAGGTCTCTCTCGACGTACAGGACCTGACGGTCGCCGTCGACCGCGGCCGCAAGGTCCTGCTCGACCACGTGTCCTTCCCGGTGGGGGAGAAGTGCCTGCTGGCGGTCGTCGGCCCCAGCGGCGCCGGCAAGTCCACGCTGCTCGGCGCGCTCACCGGCCAGCGCCCCGCGGATCACGGCACGGTCGTGTACGACGGCCGCGACCTCTACCGCGACTACGCCGAGCTGCGCCAGCGCATCGGACTGGTCCCGCAGGACGACATCCTGCACGCCCAGCTGACCGTGCGCAGCGCCCTCGTCTACGCCGCCGAACTGCGCTTCCCACAGGACACCGCCAGGGCCGAGCGCCGCGAGCGGGTCGAGGAGGTCATCCGCGAGCTGGGGCTGGAGCAGCGCGCGGGCCAGCCCGTGCACACCCTCTCCGGCGGCCAGCGCAAGCGCGTCAGTGTCGCCCTGGAACTGCTGACCAAGCCCTCGCTGCTCTTCCTGGACGAGCCGACCTCGGGCCTCGACCCCGGCATGGACCGCTCGGTGATGCACATGCTGCGCGGCCTCGCCGACGACGGCCGTACCGTCATCGTCGTCACGCACAGCGTGCTCAGCCTCGACGTCTGCGACCGGCTGCTGGTGCTCGCGCCGGGCGGCAGGGTCGCCTACTACGGACCGCCCGAGGACGCCCTCGCCTTCTTCGGCTTCGAACAGTGGCCGGAGGCCTTCGAGGCCTTCGAACGCGACCAGGAGCGGGACTGGGCGGGGGAGTACCGCGACTCGCCGTTCCGGCGGCAGTACGTCGTCAACGACAGCGAGCAGCCCCGGCTGCCCCGCTCCGGCCCGGTGATCATGCTGCCGCCGGCCCGGCCCCGCAGCAGGGGCGCCCAGCTCGGCACCCTGGTCCGCCGCTACGCGACCGCGCTCGCCGCCGACCGCACCTTCCTCGTGATCATGATCGCCCTGCCGTTCGTCATGGGCGCGATGGCCCGCGCCCTGTCCGGCGGCGAACTCGACCGGGAGCACGCGATGAACGTGCTGCTCATCCTGTGCGTCGGCGGCGTGCTCACCGGCGCGGCCAACGCCGTACGCGAACTCGTCAAGGAACGCGTGATCTACCAGCGGGAACGCGCCGTCGGCCTGTCCAGATCGGCGTACCTGATGTCCAAGGTCGTCGTCCTCGGCGCGGTGACCGTCGTCCAGGCGGTGGTGCTCACCCTCGTCGCCCTGCTCGGCGTCGACCTCAACGCTCCCGGCGGCGAAGGCGTGTTGATGCCGCCCCTGGTCGAGATCACCGTCGCGGTGGCCCTGCTGGCCTTCACGGCCATGATGCTCGGCCTGCTGATCTCCGCCCTGGTCCACAAGGAGGAGGTGACGATGCCGCTGCTGGTGCTGCTCGCCATCGTCCAAGTGGTGTTCTGCGGGGCGCTGCTGCCCCTGGACGGCGTGCCCGGTCTGGAGCAGCTGTCGTGGCTGGTGCCCGCGCGGTGGGCGCTCGGCGCCATGGCCGGCACCATCGGGCTGGCCAGGATCGTGCCCGGGGACATCACCGCGGATCCGCTCTTCGAGCACTCGGCGGGGGTGTGGCTGCTCGACGTGGGCATGCTCGTGGTGCTCTCGGCGGTCTGCGGATACCTCGTCTCCCGGCTGCTGCGCCGGCACGAGCCCGCCGTGATGCGGAAGTAGGGGCGGCCCATGACGACTCCCGGATTCCGGCCCACCCACGTGGTCCCCCCGCACGGCATGCCCGCCTGGGAGGCCCCCGACCCGGCCCGCCCCACCGTGCCCCTCGATCCGCTGCTGCCGGTCCGACTCATGGAGCGGCGCGGCGACTGGGGGCGCGTGCTGTGCTCCAACGGCTGGTCGGCCTGGGTCGACGGCCGCTATCTGGTCGCCGTCCCCCAGGACCCGCCCCGCTCCGACGCGCCCCTCGCGACCGCCGCCGACCCGCGCCCGCTGCTCGGCCGCGCCGAACAGGCCCTCGCCCGGTACCGGGCGGCGGTGGAGGAACTGGCCGATGCCGGCCTCGACGGCGAGTCCTTCCGGCGTCGCACCCACGGACTGCGGATCGGCGTGGTCGTCGACGGCGAGGACGTGTGGCTGTACGACCCGGCGCGCGAGCGCTGGCTGTACGGCGACGGCAACCGCCTCAGCACCTACGCGACCGACCGGGCGCCGGAAGCGGCCGAGGCCCAGGACCACACCGCCACCCGGATCGTGAACCCCGACCGGGGATCCCGATGACCCCCGGGACGGCCCCCTTCTCCGGCCGGCCCTCCGAGCTGGTCGGCCGGAGAATCGCCGGCTACCGCATCGAGAGCGAGATCGGACGCGGCGGCATGGCCGTCGTGTACCGCGCCCACGACCTGCGGCTGGACCGGACCGTCGCACTCAAACTGCTCGCCCCGGAGCTGGCCCGCAACGACGTGTTCCGCAAGCGCTTCACCCATGAGTCGCGGGTGGCCGCGGCCATCGACCATCCGCACATCGTGCCCGTCTTCGAGGCGGACGAGACCGACGGGGTCCTGTACATCGCCATGCGGTACGTCGACGGGAGCGATCTGCGCCACCTCCTCGACCGCGAGGGCCCGTTGCCCCCGGCGACCGCCGTCCGCATCGCCGCGCAGGTCGCCTCCGCGCTCGACGCCGCCCATGAGAACGGGCTGGTCCACCGGGACGTCAAACCCGGCAACGTCCTCGTCGCCCGCGGCACCGACAGCGACCACCCCGAGCACGTCTACCTCACCGACTTCGGCCTGACGAAGAAGTCGCTCTCCCTGACCGGCTTCACCTCGGTCGGCCAGTTCGTCGGCACGCTCGACTACGTCGCCCCCGAGCAGATCTCCGGGCAACCGGTCGACGGCCGCTGCGACGTCTACGGCCTCGCCTGCGTGGTCTACGAGTGCCTCGCGGGCCGCCCGCCCTTTCTCCGCGACGACGACGTGTCCCTGCTCTGGGCACACCAGAACGCCGATCCGCCCCCGCTGACGCAGGCCCGCCCCGACCTCCCCCCGTACCTGGACGCGGTGTTCGCCCGGGCCCTCGCCAAGAGCCCCGAGGCACGCCATCCCACCTGCGGCGCCTTCGTCGCCGAGCTGAGGCCGACGCCGGTCGGCGGGCTCAGGCCCGCTCACCCGCCGACGGAGCTGGCCGTCGCCCCGGCCTCGGCGCCGCAACCTCCGCCCTGGGCACGGCCGGTCTGCCACCCGCTCGGTCCCGGGTGAGCGGCGGGGTCCGGTCCCGGGTGACCGGAGGGGTCCGAGCGAGCCGAGGGGCCTGGCACGGCTCTCGCCGCTCGCACCGCTGTCACGGGGGGCTCGCCCTGTCCCGGCGGCGCGCCGCCCCCGCCAGCAGGCCGCCCAGGAAACCGGCTACCAGCCCCCACAGTGCGGCGAGACCCAGTGCCGACCACACCTCGGGGCGCAGGAACAGCTCCCCGGACAGATCGCCGCCCAGGTCGCCGATGCCGAGCACGGACAGGCCGTAGTGCGCCGAGATCCGGCCGACCAGACAGATCATCAGCACCGTGAGCACCAGCGCCACCGCCATGCGCACCGCATGCCGCCAGGCGCGCGTCCCGGCGGGGGAGTGGGCCGCCATCACGAACGCGGCCAGCAGCAGCAAGGCCGCGTCCACGGCGAGGAGCCACCACACGCGGCTGTCGTGCTCGGCGAGGGTGCCGAGGTTCAGCCGGGCGGCGTCCGGGCTGCGCAGCACCTCGTCCAGCACCTGCGGCATCGGCAGCCCGAACGGACCCTCGACCCGGCCGTTCCAGGTGGCGCCCAGCCCGATCGTGAAAGCGAGCCACGCCAGATTGGGCAGGCCGAGCAGGACCACGGCGAAGGTCTGGGCGGCGTGCCCGCGGGTCGCCGCGACGACGAGCGCGACGACGAGGCCCAGGACGACGCAGCACAGCAGCAGCAGGACCATGGCGTACGCGGCCGGCCGCACCGATCGGTGCAGGCGCAGCAGTCTTGGCGGCAACGGGGCGCCGGGCGAGACCAGCAGCGCCAGCACCAGCACACCGGCCAGCCACACCAGCCCGACGACAAGGGTGAGGGGGACGTCTGTCGTGAAGCCGGCCTCGGGGCTGATGTCGAACAGTTCGCCGAGGTCGCTCAGCGTGTCGTCACCGAGGGAGATCGTGAAGGTCTGCCGTGCGGCCAGGGCCAGACCGAGGAGGCCGAGCAGCCACAGCACCGCGATCCGGGCCGCCCACCCGGCCAGCTCCGCGGCGCCCGCCACCGCCCGGTGCCGCAGCGGCCGCAGGAACCCGGCGCCCACCACGAGCGCCCCGACGAGGGTGACGGACAGCGGGATCACCGTCAGACCGGCCTGGGTGTCGGCGAGCCCACCGGCGTTCCCGGAGAGCTCGACCGTGCCGCCGACGCTCGTCACCACGGTCGCCGCGATCACCCGCGGGAAGGCACCCTGCGGCAGATCCGCGGCCCCGGCCGCCCACAGTCCCAGCGCGGCCACCACCCCCATGGCGAGCAGTCCGGCCAGAGCCACGACGATCGCCCGCACCCAGCCGTGGCGGGAGACTGCCTGGTCGTGCGGGGTGTGGGCGCTCACCCTGCCACGCTAAGCAGTGCCGGGAGAGGGCGCCTGTCGGGAGGGCCGTCCGCGCCCCGCTTGCGAGCCGCGGCCGACCGGCGCACACAATGGTGCGTTGTGGAAGAAAGCGGTGGATGTCTGACAATTCGCCTCAGGCGAGACCTGCCGAGTCCTGCCGAGTCCTGCCGAGTCCTGTCGGGTCTTCTCGGGTCTTCTCGGGGTCAGCTGTCGAAGCGCCGCGGGAAACCCACGTGGGGAGTGCTAGTGAGCGCAGAACCGCCCTCTTCCGGCCGCCCCGCGGGACCGCCCTCCGGCCCGTTGTCGGGTCCGCCCTCCCAGCCCCCGTCGGGCCCACCGTCGGGGCCGCCCTCCCAACCTCCCTCGGGCCCGCCCTCCCAGCCGTCCGACGCGGGCTCCCCGGGGGACGGCGGCGGGGAACCGCGCCGGAGCCGGTGGAAGTCCGCGCCCCGGATCGCGCTGATCACCACGGCGGTGGTGGCCGTGACGGCGCTCGCCCTGGTGCTCGCCCTGGTGAACGGCGGCGGCTCCGGCTCCGGCGGAGGCGGCTCCGGCCAGGTCGGCGAGGTCTTCCTGCAGCCGGCCGGCAAGACGGGCCCGGAGCCCTACACCGAGCCCCCCGTCAGCGACAGTTCCTTCCCCCCGGCCTCCGTCGCCCCGTCGGGGTCCTCGCCGTCCACGGACACCGTCTCCGGTGTTGACGGCGGGGACGAAGGACTGTACGGCGGCACCCGCAACGTCTCCAGCTGTGACGTGGAGCGGCAGATCAAGGCCCTGCAGGCGGATCCTGCCAAGAACCGGGCCTTCGCCTCCGTGGCCGGCGTCGCCCCCTCCGGGGTCCCGGCCCACCTGCGCTCCCTCACCCCCGTGCAGCTCCGCCTGGACACCCGCGTCACCAACCACGGATACCGCGACGGCGCCGCCACCACCTACCAGGCCGTCCTGCAGGCGGGTACGGCCGTCCTGGTCGACCGGCACGGCGTGCCGCGGGTGCGCTGCGCCTGCGGCAACCCGCTGACCCCGCCGCTCGCCCAGCGGGCCGGCTTCAAGCGGACCGGCGACCCGTGGCCCTCGTACAGTCCCGCGACCACCGTCGTGGTCAAGCCCTCCGTGACCGTGGTCGATGTGTTCGTGCTCTACGACCCCCGACACGACCACCACTGGTTCGCCCGCCGACCGGGCGACAAGCCGCACCAGGACCGGCCGACCCGGCCGCCGGCGAGGCTCACGCCGTCCATCACGGTCAGCACGCCGAGCGCGCCGACGGGCGACGGCCCGCGGACGTCCCCGCCGTGCGTCTCGCCGCCCGCCGACCGGCCGCCGGGCTGTCCGCTGCCGCCGTCCTCCGGGTCGTCCACGTCGCCCCCGTCCTCGGAGTCGCCGTCGTCGGAACCCCCGTCGAAGGAACCCCCGTCCAAGGAACCGCCGTCGAAGGAACCGCCGTCCTCGCCGTCGTCGAGCTCCGAGTCGAGGAGGTTCGCACCCCCCTCCTCGGAGTCCCCGTCCTCGGAGTCCCCGTCCTCCGAGCCCCCGTCCTCCGGGTCCCGGTCCGCCCAGCACCTGGTGCCCGACTCGCCCGGTTCCGACTCGCCGGGTTCCGAGTCGCAGCCGAGCTCACCGTCCGAACCCTCGAGCGAGTCCGGCAGCTCCTCCTCGGCTCCGCGGCTTCCGCTGACGGGCGACAGCACGAGCCAGTCGCCGCCGACCTCGGCGGATTCCTCCGGCGCGAGCTCCCCGGCCCCCGGCGCACCGGCCGAGTCGTCAGCCGTGTGAGGCATCCGTGGCCGTCCCGCGTACAGGTGGAAAACTGACCTGGACTGCGCGGCGCAACTCGGGGTACGAGCACAGATGCACACCCAGCGGCGTCCGGCCATTCCGGCCTTCGAGAGAGAAACGCATGATCGAGTACCTGGACGGGGCAGTGATACCTACTGGTTTCGACGTACCCGTGGAACCGCTGCGGCGGGCGGCGCACTACACCGGTGAGCCCGGCTGCATCGCCGAGGCGCGCGCCTTCGCCGCACACTTCGTCGACCAGCTCAGGACGGAGTGGTGCGCCACGATCGGCGACCGGGCGAGCGGTGAGGTGTTGCTGGTGGTCAGCGAACTGATCACCAACGCCGACCGGCACAGCAACGGGCCGTACATCCTGGAGCTGGAGGGTACGGAGTCCTCGGTCACGGTCTGCGTCTACGACAGCAGCGACGCACTGCCCCTGCGGTTCCCCAAGGACCCCGAGCGCATCGGCCGGCACGGTCTGGAGATCGTCCACGCGGTGGCGGCGGAGGTCACCGCCGAGCGCGTGCCGGTCGGCAAGCGGGTCCGGGCCGTGCTCACCTTCGGCCCCTAGGCCCGCGGGGCACGCGCCCCGCGGGCCGCGCCGATCAGGCGTAGTCCAGCTCGCCCAGCATCCCGTGGCGCAGTCGCATGATGATCCGCTTGATCAGGCGGGACACATGCATCTGCGAGCAGCCGAGCCGCTCGCCGATCTCCGCCTGGGTGGCCTCCTCCACGAACCGCATGTGGATGATCTGCCGGTCGCGCTCGCTCAGCTCGGCCATCAGCGGGGCGAGCGAGTGGAAGTCCTCGACGAGCCGGAGCCCCTCCTCCTCCACGCCGATGAAGTCCGCGAGGACCGACTCGCCGTGCTCCGGGCCGTCCCCGGTGAGCGCCGCGTCGAGGGAGGAGGAGTTGTAGCCGTTGGCGGCGATCTGCGCCTCGACGACCTGGCTCTGCGCCAGGTTCATCAGGGTGGCCAGCTCGGGCACGGTCGGGTCCCGGTCCAGCCGGCTGGAGAGCTCGTCGCGGGCCTTGGCCAGCTCGACGCGCAGCTCCTGGAGCCGCCGCGGCACGTGCACCGCCCACGTCGTGTCCCGGAAGAAGCGCTTGATCTCACCGACGATGTACGGCAGCGCGAACGAGGTGAACTCCACCTCACGCGAGACCTCGAACCGGTCGATGGCCTTGATCAGGCCGATCATCCCGGTCTGGACGATGTCCTCCATGTCGTCCCCGCGGCCGCGGAACCGGCCGGCCGCGAACCGCACCAGGGACATGTTCATCTCGATGAGGGTGTTGCGCGCGTACTGGTACTCGTGGGTCCCCTCCTCGAGGACGGCCAGCCGCTGGAAGAACTGACGGGACAGCTCCCGTGCGTCCCGCGGGGCCACGCTCCGGGGTGCGTCGATGCCCGGGAGCGGTGCGCCGGCCGTGCTGATGGCTACGGCGGTGTCCTCGACGGCCTTGGCCTCTGACCGGATCACGGCGGTCTCCATTGCCTCTCCCAGGAAGGTCACGGTTCGACGTCTGCTGTACTCGGTCCGTGAGCGAGCACCGACGGGCAGACCCACTCTGGTGGCGACTACCCCGTCCGGGCAGACCCATGCACGCGGGATTGACGCCCTCGCGACGCGGGGGCGTTTCGTCCGATTCCACCGAGGGCGCAACCCCCGGCCCTTCCGCAGGCGGCCCGCTTTCCTAGGCTGGGGAGGTGAGCAACCAAGCGCCGAACCGAGCCCGCGTGATCCCGCTGCGCCCGCCTGCCGAGCGCCCGGGCATCGCCGCCACCGTCACTCCCACCGCTCCCGCACCCGTTCCCCGGCCCGCGCCGCGCGAGCCACTGTGGCGCGACCTGGTCGGAGACGTCCTGCGCCGGGAACGCCAGGCCCAGGAACGCACGCTCAAGGACGTCGCCGACTCGGCCCGTATCTCCATGCCCTATCTCTCGGAGGTGGAGCGAGGCCGCAAGGAAGCCTCCTCGGAGGTCCTCGCGGCCGCCGCCCACGCCCTCGGCCTGAGCCTGGGCGACCTGCTGGCGCGGGCCCAGGGCGAGCTGATCCGGCTCAGCAGCCGGCCCTCCGCCCGGCATTCCGCCCGGAGCCGTACGGCCACGTCGTCGTACGACGGCCTCTGCCTGGCCGCCTGACGAACCGCGCGGGCCGGCGTCTCACACCCGCACGGGACGCCGGCTCAGCACCTCGTCGGCCAGTCCGTACGCCACCGCCTCCTGCGCCGTGAACACCTTGTCGCGGTCCATGTCCGTGCGCAGGGTCGCGATGTCGTGGCGGGTGTGGCGGGCCAGCACCTCCTCCACCTGGGCGCGGATCCGGACCATCTCCTTGGCCTGGAGCGTCAGGTCCGAGACCGTGCCCTGGCGGCCGCCGCTGGCCGGCTGCCCGAGCAGCACGCGCGCGTGCTCCAGGACGAGCCGCCGGCCGGGATCCCCACCCGCCAGCAGCACGGCCGCCGTGGACGCCGCCTGTCCGACGCAGAGTGTCGAGATCGGCGCCTGGACGAACGTCATCGTGTCGTAGATCGCCATCAGCGAGGTGAACGAGCCACCGGGGGAGTTGAGGTAGATCGAGATCTCGCTCTCCGGTGACGCCGCCTCCAGGTGGAGGAGCTGCGCGATGACGACGTTGGCGACGCCGTCGTCGATCTCGGTGCCGATGAAGATGATCCGCTCGGACAGCAGCCGACTGAACACGTCGTACGACCGCTCGCCCTGCGGGGTCCGCTCGACCACGTTCGGAATCGTGTAGGTCCCCATGCTCACATCCCCACCCGTCGCTTCTGCGCGGCCGGGCGGACGTCCGCGAGGGACTCCACGACCCGGTCCACGATGCCGTACTCCCTGGCCTCCTCGGCCGTGAACCAGCGGTCGCGGTCACCGTCGCGCGAGATGGTCTCCGGTGACTGGCCGGTGTGCTCGGCGGTGATCCGCTCGATGGTGCGCTTGGTGTGCTCCAGGTTCTCCGCCTGGATCTCGATGTCCGCCGTGGTCCCGCCGATCCCGGCCGACGGCTGGTGCATCATGACCCGGGCGTTCGGCAGCGCGTACCGCTTGCCGGACGCGCCGACGCCGAGCAGGAACTGGCCCATGCTGGCCGCGAAGCCCATCGCGAGCGTCGAGACGTCGTTGGGGATCAGCCGCATGGTGTCGTAGATGGCGAGCCCCGCGTGCACCGACCCGCCGGGGCTGTTGATGTAGAGGGCGATGTCGGTGCGCGGGTCCTCCGCCGACAGGATCAGCAGCTGTGCGCAGACCCGGTTCGCGGAGACCTCGTCGACCTGGGTGCCGAGCAACACGATGCGCTGGTTCAGCAGTTGGGCGGCGAGCTGGTCGTCGAAGCGGGAGTGCGCGGTGTCGCCCTCCTCGGCACGGGGAGCGAGCGTGGTGAGTGGAGTCATCGGTTCTCCTCGTCGTGGCGTGAGTGCCGTCGACTCCACTGTTGACCGCCGGAGGTGCCCGCACGCGGTTTCTCTGCCCGCGGCAGATTCGCCACGGGCAGAGCACCCCTCGCCCCGCTCGGGCGCTCAGCCCTTCTCGCGCAACTGCCGGAAGAACGCCCGTACGTCGCCCACCAGCAGGTCGGGTTCCTCCAGCGCAGCGAAGTGGCCGCCCCGGTCGAACTCCGTCCAGCGCACCAGGTTCTCGGTGCGCTCGGCCTTCCGCCGTAGGGGGATCTGCGGCTCGGCGGGGAACAGGGCGAGTGCCGTCGGTACGGTCGACGGCTCCCGGGGCGCGGCTGCCCGGCCGGTGGCGTGCTGACGCTCGTAGTAGATCCGGGCGGACGAACCGGCCGTCCCGGTCAGCCAGTAGAGCATGACGTCGGTGAGGAGCCGGTCGCGGTCGATGGCCTCCTCCGGCAGCTCCTCACAGTCCGTCCACTCCCGGAACTTCTCGATGATCCAAGCGAGTTGACCGACCGGCGAGTCGGTGAGCCCGTACGCCAGGGTCTGCGGGCGGGTGGCCTGCTGGAGGTAGTAGCCGGTCTCCTCCGCCGCGAACGCGACCCATCGCTGCCATGACCGCAGGGTGTGCTCCCGCTCCTCGGGGCTCATGGCCCGAAGCTCCTCGGGCGTGGGCTCCCGGGTGGCCTGCGCGCCCGGCAGCAGGTTCAGATGGACGCCGATCAGCCGGTCGGGGTGGGCGCGCCCCAGCTCGCGGGAGATCACCGAGCCCCATTCGCCGCCCTGTGCCCCGAACCGCTCGTAGCCGAGCCGCCCCATCAGCTCGGCCCATGCGTCGGCGACCCGCCCCGCCTCCCAGCCGCTCTCCGCGACGGGCCCGGACAGGCCGAAACCGGGGACGCTCGGCACGACGACGTGGAAGGCGTCGGCCGGGTCCCCGCCATGGGCCGCCGGGTTCGTCAACGGGCCGACCACGTCCAGGAACTCGACGATCGAGCCCGGCCAGCCATGGGTCAGGATCAGCGGGGTGGCGTCCGGCTCGGGGGAGCGGACATGCGCGAAGTGGACGTTCGTCCCGTCGATGACGGTCGTGAACTGCGGCCACTCGTTGAGCAGCGCCTCGGCCGCCCGCCAGTCGTACTCCTGCCGCCAGTACCGGGCCAGCTCCCGCAGATAGCCGGTCGGTACCCCGTACGACCAGCCCGTCGCGGGCAGCCCCTGCGGCCAGCGGGTCCGGTCCAGCCGGTCGTGCAGGTCGTCGAGGTCGCTCTGCGGGATGTCGAGACGGAACGGCCGCAGGCCGCTGTCGGCGCTGGATGAGGTCATGGGCCGGATGCTAGTGGCGCCGGCCGCACCGGCCATCCGGATTACCAAACGGCCCGAGCGATGACTTCCGGGGCGAGCGGCAGTCGACACTGATGACCGCGTTCCACGCCCAGGAGGTACTCATGACCACCGACGGATTCACCACGTGTCTCTGGTTCGACGGCCAGGCCGAGGAAGCCGCCCACTACTACGTCTCCGTCTTCAAGAACTCCACCATCGGCGACATCGGCCGCTACAACGAGGCCGGTCCCGGCCCGGCCGGATCCGTGCTGGCCGTGGAGTTCACGGCCAACGGGCAGAAGTTCGTCGGCATCAACGGCGGCCCGCAGTTCACGTTCAGCGAGGCGGTCTCCTTCCAGATCCACTGCGCGGACCAGGCGGAGGTCGACCACTACTGGACCAGGCTCACCGAGAACGGCGGCGAGCCCGGCCCGTGCGGCTGGCTCAAGGACAAGTACGGCCTGTCCTGGCAGGTCATCCCCGACGGACTGATCGAGATGATCAGCGACCCCGACCCCGAGAAGGCCACCCGCACCACCAAGGCCATGTACGCCATGGGCAAGCTCGACATCGCCGCTCTGAGGAAGGCCTACGACGGCGAGTAGGGACCGGTCGGCGAGGGCGCGTCGGCGGTCCGGGCCTCGGCCAGGATCTCCCTGATCACATGCCGGGAGTTCTCCGCCAGCGGCGGATTGGTCTCCCAGTAGTACGGCAGCTGGATCAGCGAGATCGACAGTGCCCAGCCCCGGCCGCGGGCCCACTCGGCGTCGTCCGCGCCCACCGCCTCCCGGAAGGCTCCGCGGGCCGAGGCGGGCAGCAGGTTCCAGGCGACGATCAGGTCCACGGCCGGGTCACCCACCCCGACGCAGCCGAAGTCGATCACCGCCGTCAGCCGCCCGTCCCGGACCAGCACGTTCCCGGGCATCAGGTCTCCGTGGGCCCAGGCGGGCGGTTGCGTGTGCCCCGGGGCCCGCAGCGCCTCCTCCCACAGGGCGGTGACCGCGGTGGTGTCGATCCGCCCCGCCAGCCGGGCGAGGGCGTCGCGCGTGGGGGTGTCCCGTTCGGCGAGCGGGACACCCCGTGGGTTCGGCGGCCCGCCCCGCGTCTCGATCCCGCGCAGGGCGGTGACGAACGCCGCCAGGTCCGCCGCCAGCGCCCGGGGCTCCTCGACGGCGCCGGCGACCGGATTGGCGCCGTCCAGCCAGTGGTAGACCGACCAGGGCCAGGCGAACCCCTCACCGGGCGCGCCCAGTTCCAGCGGCACGGGCGCGGCCACGGGCAGCCTCGGCCCCAGCCGGGCCAGCCAGCGCTGTTCGTGCGCCACGCTCTCGACGGCGCCGGGATGCCGGGGCAGCCGCACCACCTTGTCGGCACCCAGCCGGAACATCGCGTTCTCGGTCCCGGAGGAGTCCAGCCGCCGCACGGGCAGCCCGGCCCACCGCGGGAACTGGCCGGCGACGAGCCGCCTCACCAGCGGGGCGTCGAGGTCGACCTCGTCCGCATGCATCTTCACCGCGCACATGCGACCTATTGGAGAGGACCGACCTCGGCGCTGTCCAACGGAATTCAGACCCGGTCGGCCGCGATCAGCAGGTACTGGAAGCTGCCGTTGCGGTAGGCGTTCAGGAACGTCTCCTCGATGCCGGTGACCAGGTGGTCGGCCTGACTGCGCAGCTCCCAGTAGGGGATGGCCGCCTCGGTGAGGTCCTCCACGTGGACCGGCACCAGTCGGTTGCGGGCCAGCGCCCGGAAGTACGCCGAGCGCGGATGGATGTCGCAGATGTAGTGGGCGTTGATGAGCGACACCTCGCGCGAGGCCTGGCCGTAGGCGTCGTTGTAGCAGCCCGTGATGGTGACGTAGCGTCCGCCGCGGCGCAGCAGCCGGGCGTGCTCGGCGAACAGCAGGTCCAGCTCGACGTACATCGTCGACTCGTTGTTCCACGAGGCCGCGTAGGCGCCGGTCTCCAGACGGGTGTCGAGCATGTTGCGGTGGTGGTAGCGCACCTGGTCGTCGATGCCCCGCTTGCGCGCCTGCTCGTTGGCGAACTCGGCCTGCTTGGCGGAGATGGTGACGCCGTCCGCGTGGCAGCCGTAGCGCAGATTGGCCGTGACACTGCCGCCGCCGCGTCCGCAGCCGGCGTCGAAGACGCGGTCGGCGGGGGTGAGCCGGCCGAGGCGTGCGGCCAGCAGTTCGGCCTGGGCGTGCTCCAGCCGGTGCAGTTCGGCGGTGATGCGTTCCCGGCGCAGTTCCGCGTCGGGTTCGTCGAGCACGGCCCAGTCCGCCTCGCCGACGCCGTAGTGATGGTGGTAGAGATCGTCGATTCTGCCGAGTTCGAGGTTGACCGGGTTCTCCTCGGCGTTCCAGTAGTCCGCGACGCGGTTCTGGTACGTGGACTGGGTGGGCACCGGGACGGTCTTGGTGCCGGCGTCGTGGGCTGTGGTCAACAGTGGCTCCTCATGGTGCTGTGCGTGACGATGTGTCAGAAAAAGCTGCGGTCACCAGTAGTCGGGCAGGTGGTAGCGGTGGGTGTTGGTGGCGTGCCACTCGTGGTTGCCGGCCACCCAGTCGGACAGCCCCTGGAGATAGCGCTCGACGAGCGGCGAGGTGGCGGCGAGCACCGCCGACTCCTCCTCGAACGCCTCCATGAGCTGGTTGTGGATCTCGACCGACCGCAGATAGGCGGCCTTCAGCCCGCGCCGGTCGTTGGCGGCCACGACCTGCGGCAGGTTGAGGTGGGTGGGGTCGGACGCCAGCTCCTTGGTGAAGGAGTACAGGTCGTTGACGATCGTGGTGGCGTTGCAGGCCAGCGCGGTGACCCGCTGGATCTCCGGGCGGGCGTACAACTGCTCGGGCAGTTCGTAGCCGTCGACCGCGTCCACGATCGACAGACACGGCCGGAAGTTGTTGAACTGCCGCATCGCCAGGTACTCCCAGATCCGCGGCACGTACCGCGTCTCCCCCCAGGCCGCCTCGCCGAGGTAGCCCAGGTGCAGCCGGGCGATGTCGTGCACGAACCGGTCGGTCTGGCTGGGGGTGGCCAGGGCCGCGTAGTCCTTCAGCGCCCAGTGGTACGAACGCAGCGGACCGTCGGCCTGCACCCCGCGTGCCCACTCCTCCTGGAGGTCGGGCGGGCCGTGGTAGGGGTCGAGCGCCGACTGGGCGATGATCAGCCGGCCGCCCAGTCCGCTGCGCGAGCCGCCCTTGTCCTCGTCCTCCTCGCAGTAGCAGTTGTCGACGATGTTCTCGGCCAGCAGCAGCTTGCCGGCCACGGTCAGGCGCTCCAGGTCGAGCGCGCGCGGATGCTGGAGCACCACGGCGCGGCCGAACTGGAAGCCCGCGAAGTCCCCGTTCCAGGCCACCGGGAACAGGTCCAGGCCCCGGGCCCACTCCTCCAGTCTGCGGTCGATCTCCGCGGCCTTCTCCGGGTCGGCGGGCTCCACCTCCCGGTAGCGCAGACCGGGGACCGCCCCGCCGCGCCGGGCCCGCATGCTGCGGGCGAGGTTCGGCGGGCCGGGCAGCGCACTCCCGGTGCTCGTGGGCGTGCTCATCGCGAACTCCCCGCCGTCACTCGGCCGTCCGGCCGACCTGGACGTTCTCCAGGACCCCGGCGGCGTCCGGCACCAGGACGGCCATCGAGTAGTAGGCGGTCACCAGGTAGCGGATGATCGAGTTGGCGTCGATCCCCATGAACCGTACGTTCAGGCCGGGTTGGAACTCCTCCGGGATGCCCGTCTGGTACAGGCCGACGACCCCCTGGTCGGCCTCGCCGGTGCGCAGCGCGATGATGCTGCTGGTGTGCTGCGGGCTGATCGGGATCTTGTTGCAGGGGAAGATCGGCACCCCGCGCCAGGCCGGGATCTCGTGCCCCTCGACGGTGGCCGTGCCGGGCACCAGACCGCGCCGGTTGCACTGCCGGAAGAAGGCCGCGATCGCCTTCGGATGGGCGAGGAAGAGCTTGGTCTTGCGCCGCATCGACAACAGGTCGTCCATGTCGTCCGGGGTCGGCGGCCCGGTGAACGTGCTGACGCGCTGGCCGTGGTCGATGTTGTGCAGGAGCCCGAACTCCCGGTTGTTGACCATCTCCCACTCCTGCCGCTCGCGGATCTCCTCCACGGTCAGCCGCAGTTGCTGCTCGGTCTGGTTCATCGGGTTGTTGTAGAGGTCGGCGACCCGGGTGTGGACCTTCAGCACGGTCTGGGTCAGCGACAACTCGTACTCACGGGGCGAGAGTTCGTAGTCGACGAAGCCCGCCGACAGCGTCGGCTCCCCGGTGTGGCCGGCCTGCACCGGTACTTCGGCCTCGCCCTTGCGGTTCATCGGCAGTTGCTGCCGGGCGGCGTAGGACTCCAGATGGGCGGCGAGGGACGGCACCCGCCCGACGAACTCCCTCAGTACGCCCCAGGGCAGTGCCAGCAGCACGCCCGAGGTCTCGGCGCGTACCGAGCTCAGCCACAGCGGGTCGTCCTGCCCGAGGGCCTCGTCGCCGAGCTGGTCGCCTCCGGAGACGACCCCGACGATCTCCTCCTCGCCGTACTTGCCGGCGGTGAAGCGGGTGAACCTGCCGTGCACCACGAGGTAGGTCTCGGTGACCGGCTGGCCGGCCTCGAAGACGACCTGACCGGCCCGGACCTCCCGCGTCTGGAAGTGGGAGGAGAGCTCCGCCAGGGTTCCGTTGTCGGAGTAGCCGCGCAGCACGGGCAACTCGGTGAGGGTCTGCGGGATGACCCGTACGTCGTTCCCGCCGTTCTGCTCGAACTGCACCCGGCCCCGGCCGACACGCAGCTGGAGACGCCGGTTGACTCGGTAGGTGCCGCCCTTGACGTCCACCCAGGGCAGCATCCGCAGCAGCCAGCGCGAGCTGATGGCCTGCATCTGCGGTTCGGACTTGTGCGTGGTGGCGAGCTGGCGGGCCGCCTGGGTGCTGAGACTGGTGAGCTGCGCGTCGGTGGTGGGTTCGGGGGCGGGTTCGTCCAGGGCTGGACCGGTGGCGCTGTCCGGTGTGGACACATTCCCTCCAGGAAGGTGCGCGGAGACGGGCGGACCGTCCGAGAAGCTCGGTTCGGAAGATCCGCTCGCACCAGCCAAACACCCTGAGTGACGGACGGGTACGGCGTGAAGGGGGCGGTTTCATGGTCCCAAGGGTGCAAACCGGCCTGATGGGGTGGAAGGCGCCTGGTGTGTGCCACTGCTTCCTCCGTGTGCTCCCGCGCGCCGGAGCGCTCAGGGGTCACTTTGGGTTACCCGTGTGTTCGGCGCGCGAGGGGACGGCCGGATGGCTAGCGTGAGGAACCGGACAACCCGTCTCACCGGAAGGCTGCGGTCATGGTCGTACGTCCAGAGGGAATCCCTTGTTGGGCCGACGCGATGTTCAGTGACGTGGAGGGCGCCAAGACCTTCTACGGCGAGGTCCTCGGCTGGACCTTCGGCGATGCGTCGTCGGAGTACGGCAACTACACACAGGCCTACGTGAACGGCAAGGCGGTCGCCGCCGTCGTCCCGCCGATGCCCGGCCAGGAGGGCCAGTCGCAGTGGTGCCTGTACTTCGCCTCCCCGGACGCCGCGGTGACCGCCGGCAAGATCCGTGAGAACGGCGGCGAGGTGCTGATGGAGCCGATGCAGGTCGGTGACTTCGGCACGATGTGCCTGGGCCGCGAGCCCGGCGGCGCCGTGTTCGGCGTCTGGCAGGCGGGCGTCCACGAGGGCTTCGAGGCGCCGCCCGAGCAGCCCGGCGCGTACTGCTGGGCCGAGGTCTTCACCCGCGAACCCGAGAAGACGGACGCGTTCCTCCCGGCCGTGTTCCCGTACACGGCGAAGCAGATGCAGGACGACGCGGTCGACTTCCGGCTGTTCGAGGTCGACGGCGACATGGTCCTCGGCCGCATGAAGATGACGGACGAGTTCCCGCCCGAGGTGCCGTCGTATGTCAACGTGTACTTCACGGTCGACAACTGCGACGACGCCGTGGCCAGGGCCACCAAGCTCGGTGGCGTCCTGCGCTTCGGCCCGATGGACACCCCGTTCGGACGGTTCGCGGCGATCAGCGATCCGCAGGGCGCGAGTTTCTCCGTGATCGACGTCACCACCACCGCGGGCGACATGCCGCAGACCACGGAGGTGTCCTAGCCACCCGGCGGGGCGCCGGCGAGGCCGTGGCATGATCGGGCGCATGCGTGAACGAGTGGTGGCCGCGTGCGACGGGGCTTCGAAGGGAAATCCGGGACCGGCGGCCTGGGCGTGGGTGATCGCGGACGACGCGGAGACACCGGCCCGCTGGGAGGCGGGACCGCTCGGCAGGGCGACCAACAACATCGCCGAACTCACCGCGCTGGAACGCCTGCTGGCCTCGACCGACCCGGCGGTGCCGCTCGAGGTCCGGATGGACTCGCAGTACGCCATGAAGGCCGTCACCACCTGGCTGCCGGGCTGGAAGCGCAACGGCTGGAAGACGTCCGCCGGGAAGCCGGTGGCCAACCAGGAGCTCGTCGTCCGCATCGACGAACTGCTCGACGGCCGCTCGGTCGACTTCCGCTATGTGCCCGCCCACCAGGTCGACGGCGACCCGCTCAACGACTTCGCCGACCGCGCCGCCAGCCAGGCGGCCGTCGTCCAGCAGCCGGCGGGCAGCGAGCAGGGCTCCCCGGAGCCGCCCGCCTCGCCGGACACCCCGAAGGGGAAGACCGCGAAAACCGGCCGCTCCGCCGGGGGCAAGTCCCCCCGGCGGAGCGGTGGTTCGGCGTCCCGCACGCTCAAGGCCAAGTTCCCCGGCCGCTGTGTGTGCGGCCGCCCGTACGCGGCCGGCGAGCAGATCGCCAAGAACGCGCAGGGCTGGGGGCACCCGGAGTGCCGTACGGCGGACGCCGACGCGGGCTGAGCGGCGCGCGGGTCACAGCACGACGCCGCGCCAGCCTCCGGTCTCCAGACCGCGCTCCTCGATGAACTCCTTGAAGCGCTCCAGGTCTCCCTTGGTCTGCCGCTTCACGAAGCCCAGCTTGTCGCCGACGGTCTCGGTGACGCCCTCCGGCTGGAACTCCATCTGGAGCATCACCTTGGTGTGGCTGTCGTCGAGCCGGTGGAAGGTCACCACACCGGCCTGCCGGGCCTCGCCGGAGACCGTGGTCCAGGCGACCCGTTCGTCCGGGATCTGTTCGGTGATCTCCGCGTCGAACTCCCGGCGCACGCCGTTCACACTGGTCACCCAGTGGGTGAGCGTGTCCGTGCGCTGCTCGATGCGGTCCACCCCGCTCATGAACGCCGGGAACGTCTCGAACTGCGTCCACTGGTCGTACGCCGTGTGCACGGGCACGCCGACCTCGATGGATTCCTCGACCTGCGACACGATCGTCTCCTCCTTCGTCCTTGGTGGTTCGTCTCGTCGCTGTGTGTCCGTCGCGGGTACCCGTGGCCGGCCGGGCAAACCGGTGGGCGACGATCAGTCGGTGTCGAAGGTGTAGTGGGCGGTGTGGTCGAGGAGGTCCGCCGGGGTGGTGTCGTTCCACGGTTTCATCGTCTCGTGGAGGTCGACGACGTCCGGCGTACCGCCGCCCGGGAGGTAGGTGGACCCGGGGTGCCGGCGCTGCCACTGGGCCCACAGCTTGTCGATGTAGGCGTGGTGCAGCCAGAACACCGGGTCGTTGGGGGAGACCCCGGTCGCCATCTGCCCGCCGACCCACACATGGACCCGGTTGTGCAGATTGACCCCGCGCCAGCCCTCCAGATGGTTGCGGAAGCCGTCGGAGCCGCTGTTCCAGGGGGCCATGTCGTAGGTCGCCATCGACAGCACCGACTCGACCTCGGCCCGGGTCGGCAGCTCACGCACGCCCGTCCCGAGCGCGCGCCGGAGGTAGCCGCGGCCGTCCACCCGGACGTTGACGGCCCAGTTGCCGGCCGAGGCGGCGAACGGGCCGTCCATCACCTGGCCGTCCCTGCTGCGCCCACTGCCGCCGAGGAAGTCCGGCGCCCAGAGCGAGGAACGCGGGGAACGGTCGGTGGACCAGTCCCAGTACGGCAGCGCCACCGAGGCGTCCACCGACTGGAGCGCCCGCTCGAACTCCAGCAGGAATCTGCGGTGCCACGGCAGGAAGGAGGGGGAACGGTGGCCGGTGCGCTCGCCGTTGTCGGTGTCACCGAGGATGAACCCGTTGTGGGTGGTGACGAAGGCGTCGTAGCGGCCGCTGCGCTTGAGCTGGAGGACGGCGGCGACGAAGCGCCGCTTCTCGTCGGAGGTCAGGGACGCCTGGTTCTTGCGGACGGTCATGTGCGGTGCTCCAAGTGTGCGCGGAAGGGGGGGCGGTCGGCCGGTCAGCCGGCGGGGAACGGGACGAGCCGCGCGCCCTGGAGCTCGTCGACCGCGGCTCGGGCGGCGGCCCGCGGGGTGGGCACCGGGTCGTAGTGACTGACCACGCTGATCCAGGTGCCGTCGGCGTTGCGCATCACGTGCAGCTCGACCCCGTCGACGTACACGCCGTAGCCGCCGCCGTGGTGATGGCCGCCGCCCTCGGTGGGCCGGCCCTGTATTCGGCGGCCCTTGTAGACCTCGTCGAAGGAATCGGGGGAGCCGTGCGAGTCGTGGTGATGGTCGTCCGCCCGGGCGGCGGGGACGGCGACCAGCGCGGCACCGGTGACGGCGGCCGCCGCGGTGAGTGCGCGACGACGGCTGAGTTCCGGCATGCGGGACCTCCTGGGATGCGTTCGGTTGACGACCCCGTATGCCTATCGACCTGGGGGAGAAAGGGAGAAATCGCCCGAGAGGGGTTGGCTGTGATCAGGACAATCAATTACATGTCGTGCAATCTTGAACGAAGATGATCTTGTTGCGAGCGGGGGATCAGGCCGGGCGGAAGGGGCAATTCCTTTCCGTGAACGCACCGGTTCCGGTGATCTTTCGCGCGCCGGCCTCTCCGCGGTGGTGTGGCCCACGTGGGGAAAGTGGCGTGATCGGGCAGGTGGGGCGTCCCGGCGAGGGCATCGAGCCCTGCTACCCTGCGTCGTCAATCAACCACGTCTGGTAACTCCTGGGAGTGTGCGTGAAGGTCGCCTGTGTCGGCGGCGGGCCCGCCGGCCTGTATCTCTCGATCCTGCTCAAGCGCCAGGATCCGTCCCACGACGTCACCGTCCACGAGCGCAACCCGGAGGGCTCGACCTACGGCTGGGGTGTCACGTACTGGCAGGGACTCCTCGACCGGCTCCGCGTCTGCGACCCCGAGTCGGCGAGCGCGATCGAGGCGGAGTCCGTCCGCTGGCACGAGGGCGTCGCCCACGTGCGGGACCTGGCGACCCGTCAGCCGGGCGACGAGGGGCACGGCATCGGCCGGCACAAGCTGCTGGAGATCCTCGCCGCCCGCGCCCGCGCCCTCGGCGTGCGGCTGGAGTACGAGAGCGGGATCACCGCCGAGAACCTGCCGGACGCCGATCTCGTCGTGGCCGGGGACGGCGTCCACAGTGCCCTGCGCACGCACCACGCCGACGACTTCGGCGCCGAACTCACCCCGGGGCGCAACTCCTACATCTGGCTCGGCACCACCAAGGTGTTCGACTCCTTCACCTTCGCCTTCGTGGAGACCGAGCACGGCTGGATCTGGTGCTACGGCTACCCCTTCAGCTCCGAGCAGAGCACCTGCGTCATCGAGTGCGCCCCCGAGACCCTGGCCGGACTCGGCCTCGACCGGGCGAGCGAGGGCGACGGACTGGCCCGGCTCGAGAAGCTCTTCGCGCACATCCTCGACGGCCGGCCCCTGATCGGCCGCGCCGCCGCCGACGGCAGCACCCAGTGGCTGACCTTCCGCACCCTCACCAACCGCAGCTGGTACCGCGGCAACCTCGTCCTCCTCGGCGACGCCGCCCACACCACGCACTACTCGATCGGCGCCGGCACCACCCTCGCCCTGGAGGATGCCATCGCCCTCGCCGACGCCCTGCGGGAGAGCGCCGACCTGCCGACGGCCCTCGCCCGCTACGAACAGGAACGCAAGTCCGCCCTGCTGTCGCTGCAGAGCGCCGCCCGCTACAGCGCCCAGTGGTACGAGAACCTCACCCGCTACATCCACCTCCCCCCGGAGCAGATGTTCGCCCTGCTCGGCCAGCGTCACTCACCCCTGCTGCCCTACGTCCCGCCCCAGCTGTACTACCGGCTCGACCGGGCCGCCGGACAGCTGGGCGCCCTGCGCCGGTTCAAGCGCTGGCTGGGGCCGAAGCTGGCGCGCGGCGCGCACGCCAGGGCGCTGACCTCGCGAAAGTAGCAGGGAGACCGTCACGGCGACACGGACGGGCATGGGGTGAATGGCAATTCACTGATACGGTGAATTGCCATTCACCCTTTTTCGTTTTCCTTCAGGCCGCTGGAGTGTCCATGGCGTCGCCCGCTCCGATACCCGCCCGGGCAAAGGGAACAGCCGGTCCGCGGGCCCGGTTCACCATCTGGGTCCTGGCGTACTGCGGCATTCTCATGGCGGTCATGCAGACCGTCGTCGTTCCCCTGCTGCCCGACCTGCCCCGGCTGACCGGCGCCTCGGCGGGCGCGGTCTCCTGGATGGTGACCGCCTCACTGCTGTCCGGCGCGGTCCTCACCCCCGTCCTCGGCCGCGCCGGTGACATGTACGGCAAGCGGCGGGTGCTGCTTCTCTCGTTCGCCCTGATGGCCGCCGGCTCGGTGATCTGCGCCCTGACCTCCGACATCGGCGTGCTGATCGCGGCCCGGACCCTCCAGGGCGCCGCGTCCTCCGTCGTCCCGCTGTCCATCAGCATCCTGCGCGACGAACTGCCGCCGGAACGCCGGGGATCCGCCGTGGCGCTGATGAGCTCCACCGTGGGTATCGGCGCCGCGCTCGGACTGCCGGCGGCGGCCGTGGTCGTGCAGTACGCCAACTGGCACGTGATGTTCTGGGTGACCGCCGCGCTGGGCGCGACCGGGGTCGCGCTGATCCGCTGGGCGGTGCCGGAGTCGCCGGTGCGCGAGCCCGGCCGGTTCGACGTGACGGGGGCGCTCGGGCTGGCGGCCGGGCTGATCAGCCTGCTCCTCGCCGTGTCCCAGGGCGGCCAGTGGGGCTGGGGGAGTGCCCGGGTCGTGGGTCTGTTCCTCGCCTCCGTGATCGTCCTCGGCCTGTGGTGGTGGCACCAACTGCGTGCCGAACAGCCCCTGGTGGACCTGCGGTTGGTGTCCCGGCCGAGGGTGGGCCTGTCCCATCTGGCGGCGCTCCTGACCGGCTTCGCCTTCTACGCCAACTCCCTGGTGACCGCCCAGTTGGTGCAGGCGCCCGAGGCCAGCGGGTACGGGCTCGGGCTGTCCATCGTCCAGACGGGCCTGTGCCTGCTGCCCGGCGGCATCACCATGCTGCTGTTCTCGCCGCTCTCCGCCCGTATCTCCGAAAGACGCGGGCCGCGGATCACCCTCGCCGTCGGCGCCGCCGTCATCGCCTCCGGGTACGCCCTGCGCATCGCCGACAGCCGCGACCTGTGGATGATCATGGTGGGAGCCACGGTCGTGGCGACCGGCACCACCCTCGCGTACTCGGCGCTGCCCTCGCTGATCCTGCGTGCCGTCCCGCCCGGACAGACCGCCTCGGCGAACGGCTTCAACGTGCTGATGCGCACCATCGGCCAGGCCACCTCCAGCGCCGCCGTCGCCGCCGTTCTCGTCCACCACACCGGCCTGGTCGGCGGAGTACCGGTGCCGACCCTGCACGGCTATCTGCTGGCGTTCGGCGTCGCGGGCGCGGTGGCCCTGGCCGCGTGCGCGGTGGCGCTCACCATCCCCGGCGACGTCGGACCGAAGGACACCCGGCGGGTCCGCGGCCGTACCCGCTCCGTCGGCGACGGGGCGTTGGAGGGAGCATGAGTGCCGTGAGCACTCCATCCGACGCCTCGGCCGCGACCCGGCCGCCGGTCCCCGCCCGGCGCGACGCCGAGGCGACCAAGGCGGCGATCCTGCGCGCCGCCCGGTACTTCCTCGCCCGACAGGCGCACGCCGACATCACCCTCAAGGCCGTCGCGGAACGCGCCGGGGTGAGCGCGCCGCTGGTCCTGAAGTACTTCGGCAACAAGGAGGCCCTGTTCGCCCGGGTGATGTCCTTCGAGGAGGACGCCGACGCCCTGCTCGACGCCCCGCTGGGGGAGCTGGGCGCGCACATGGTCCGGCATGTGGTGGCGAGCCAGCGCGAGCGCGGCGCCGACCCCGTGCTGCGCATCGCGTTCGCGCCCCTGCACGGCGACCACGGCGACATCCTGCGCGCCAACTTCCGCACCCAGGTCACCGAACGCCTGGCCGCCCGCCTCACCGGACCCGACCCGGGGATCCGCGCCGAACTCGCCGTGGCCACCGTGCTCGGCCTGGGCGTGATGTTCGGCATCGCCCGCGGGAGCGAGCTCAGGGCGACGCCGGTCGAGGACATCGTCGAGCGGTACGGGCCGACGGTGCAGGCCCATCTGGACAGTCGCTGACCGTCGCCGGTCGTCCCCGATCCCCCTAGGGGAACAGCCGCCCGTGCAGGGGCGCGCGGAACACCCGGTGCGGATCGAGCCGTTCCAGCACGGCGGCCGCCTCGTCCCACGCGCCGCCGAAGGACTCGGGCACCGCCGTCCCGAGCACCTCCCCGTCGCTCCACGCGGCCTCGTCCGTGTACGCCCAGCCCTTCGACCACTCCACCCGGGTGCGGGCGTGTGTGCCGTCGTACGTCGAGAGGAGGAAGCGCTCCAGCTCACGGTAGAACGCGTCGGCGTACGGCGTGCCCGGCAGTGTCAGCACGTCCAGCCACACGGCCGTGTCCCACTCGGGGTGGTCCGGGTCGGGCCGCAGTGCGGAGAGCGCCGGCGCCCGGGCACCGGTGAGCCCGGCCTCGGCCGGATCGTCGAGACCGGTCACCCGGATCTCCACCGACCCGTTGACGGGGAAGCGGCCCAGGGCGGCGTACGCGGTCAGCCGCTCCCGGTAGAAGGAGGTGAACTCGCAGACGACACGCTGGACCTGGTCCCGGCCGGTCAGGACCGCGTACCCGTTGGCGTGCACCCGCAGGGTGGTCGGCCTGATGTACAGCAGGGTGTTCTTCGACGGTCCCCAGATGTCCGCCGACAGGGTCGCCACGAGTCCGAGCGCGGCCACGTCGAGCTGGGCGTTGCCGAGCACCGGCGCCAGATACCAGGCCGCGTCCGCGACCATCCGCCCGGCCAGGTCCGCCACCGGCTTCGGCACGTTGTCGGAGAAGGGATAGGGGTACGGCGACGTCACGCGCCGTGAGGTGAGCGGCCTGGCCGGTTCGACGGACCACACCTTGAGCCAGGGGAACTCGGTGAACGCGAACCAGATCGCCTCGACCCGTCCCTCGGCCTCCAGGAAGGCCGCCAGACTCCGCCCCTGCGCGCCGGGCGCCGCGAACAGCTCCTTCGCCGGGATGTCCGTACGGCTCACGCACCGCAGGTTGCTGTTCGCCCCCACCCGCAGCACCACCTCGGTGACCAGCGACCGCCCGAGATGCGTCAGCAGCGCCGCGCAGTCCGCCTCGTCACGGCGGTACGTCCGCAGGGCGTAGGCCCCGCTGTCCGCGTCCCACACCACGGCCGTCAGGGAGAGCACGCGGTTGCTGAGCGAGCCGTACGTCTGTCCGGGCAGCCGCTGCTCGCCCCGTGCCGGTACGGCGGTGCCGTGCGCGTCGACGGCGAGGGCGCCGCCCAGGGTGAGGTCGCCGGGGGCCGGCGCCGCGGTGACTCCGAGACCGTGCCCTTCGAGGTAGGTGAGCAGGGCCTCCAGTGTGACCCCCGTCCCGGCCCGCACCTCGTCGGCCGACTCCAGGGCCAGGCCGGTCAGATGCGCCGCGGTGTCGACGAGCAGGACCGGCGCGTCCGCGGCCAGTCCCTCAGGGACGGTCAGGGGCGACCAGCCGTGCGAGGCGCCCCGGGGCCGGACCGTCCAGCCGTGCCGCCAGGCCCAGTTGACGACCTTCACCGCCCTGGCGGGGTCCTCGGGAGCGCAGGCCCACAGGCCGGTCACGGTGATCTCGCCGTCCCAGTTGCGGTACGCCGTGCGGGAGAGGGGCACGTCCGGGGGGAAGTCCGGCAGCTCCTGCGCCGCGACGGCCGGATCGGCGGCCACCAGGACAGGCGCGCCGAGCAGGGCGGCGGCCGCGGTGCCCAGGAGGCCACGACGGGTCCAGGAGGAGTCTCCCGGCTGATGGTTGCTCACTGAACGATCAGTCACGCGCTCACCGTAGGGGCCCGTCCGCACATACGGCCGCCGTCTCGAACAGCGTCACTCGTGAGGGTGAAAGATTTCCCGGTGGCAGGCCGGAGCGGCCCGTTCCGCACCACGTCACGGCGGATGACAGACTGACGCCATGGACGAGCGCGAATTCGGTAGGTCTGGTCAGCACGCATCCGTCGTCGGTCTCGGCACCTGGCAACTGGGCGCCGACTGGGGAGACGTCGACGACAAGGAGGCGCTGACCGTTCTGGAGGCGGCGGCCGAGTCGGGGGTGACCTTCTTCGACACCGCCGACGTCTACGGCGACGGACGCAGCGAGCAGACCATCGCCACGTTCCTGAGCGGTCGGCCCGACCTGCACGTGCTGGTCGCCACCAAGATGGGCCGCCGCGTCGACCAGATCCCCGAGAACTACGTCCTGGACAACTTCCGCGCCTGGAACGACCGCTCCCGCCGCAACCTCGGCGTCGACCGCATCGACCTGGTGCAGCTGCACTGCCCGCCCACCCCCGTCTACTCCAGCGACGAGGTCTTCGACGCCCTCGACACCCTCGTCGAGGAGGAGCGCATCGCGCACTACGGGGTCAGCGTGGAGACCTGCGCCGAGGCCCTCACCGCGATCGCCCGGCCGGGGGTGGCGAGCGTGCAGATCATCCTCAACCCGTTCCGGCTGAAGCCCCTGTACGAGGTGCTCCCGGCGGCCCGTGAGGCCGGCGTCGGCATCATCGCCCGCGTCCCGCTCGCCTCCGGCCTGCTCTCCGGCAAGTACACCAAGGACACCGTCTTCCCGGAGAACGACCACCGCGCCTACAACCGGCACGGCGAGTCCTTCGACCAGGGCGAGACGTTCTCCGGCGTCGACTACGCCACCGGCGTCGAGGCCGCCGTCGAGTTCGCCGCCCTCGCGCCCGAGGGGTACACGCCGGCCCAGCTGGCGCTGCGCTGGATCATCCAGCAGCCCGGCGTGACCACCGTCATCCCGGGCGCCCGCTCACCCGAACAGGCCCGCGCCAACGCGGCCGCCGCCAAGCTCCCGGAGCTGACCGGGGAGACCCTCGCGGCGGTCCGCGACCTCTACGAGCGGCGCGTGAAGGAGCAGGTCGAGGGACGCTGGTAGCCGGAAGCGGGGCGGCGGACGGAGAGAACCGCCGTTCACGGGGTACTCGCCGGGAGAGAGGGGACCGACCACTCGAACGGGAGGACAGTACACGTGACGGACACGGCGGCGAAGGCCGAGCAGCGCACGGGGCGGGACGAGACCGAGGAGGAGAGAGCCGACCGTATGTGGGGGGAGCTGATCCAGGAGATCAGGGTCGCCCAGACGGGCGTGCAGATCCTCTTCGGCTTCCTGCTGACCGTCGTGTTCACCCCGCGCTACGCGGACCTGCAACACGTCGACCAGGTCATCTACATCGTGACCGTGGTCCTGGGCGCCTGCGCGACGGGCGCCCTCATAGGTCCCGTCTCCCTGCACCGCCTGGTCTCCGGGCGCCGCGTGAAACCGCAGGCGGTGCAGTGGGCGTCCCGGCTGACCTTCGTCGGTCTGCTCCTGCTGCTCGCCACCATGACCGCCTCGCTGCTGCTGATCCTGCGCGTGGCCACCCACGACAAGTTCGTGCCCTACCTCGTCGCGGGTGTGTTCACGTGGTACGCGCTGTGCTGGTTCGTGCTGCCGCTGTGGACGCGCCGCCGCTACACGACGGGCTGACGCCTGACGTGCGCCGACGCCGGACTAACCGGCTTCGGGCGCGGTGCCCCGGGCACCGCGCAGCGCGGTGATGCAGCTGCCGATCGCCTGCTGGAGCTCCTCCAGTTGCTGGACCATGTCGTCCTCGTAGAACTCCTGCGCGTCGACGTCGTCGAAGGTGAGTTCCTCGAACACCTTCGTCGCCCGCTGGAGGCTGCTGTAGAACTTCGTGCGCCGCTCCTGGACGCGCAGCTCGGGGTCGGCCTCGACGGTCTCCACGACCAGGTTCTTCATCGTGTCGTAGGCATCGCTCGCCCACTCGCCCGCGTCCTCGTCGTCGTTGAGCTCGTCGAGCAGCGAGAGGTGGCGTTCGGCCTCCTGGCGCAGCTCGGCCGGCGCGTCGAGGGTCTGTCCGGCGGGCGTCTTGATCTGGCCGGACTCGGCGATCTGACGCACGTACCCGATGCGGTCGGCCGAGCGGCTCTCGGTGGCCACGGCCTTCTTGAGGTCGTCGGTGCGCACGACGTCCCGGGCCAGCTCGATCTGGAGATCGGGGTCCTCCTTGAGGCGGTCCAGGAGGGCGGCGCGGGCCGCGCGGGCGGTCGACGGGTCGGCGAGGATCGCGGCGCGCAGCGCGGTGGGGTTCTCCGCGACCTCCAGCGCCTTCGTCGGACGGATGCCCTCGGCCTCGGCGGCCTCCGCGATGGCGGTGCCGCGCTCCGAGCCGGCGCTGGACCGGGAGACGTAGTAGGTCAGCCACACCTCGGCGTCCGGCAGCTCGACCTCCTGGCCCGGCGCGAGCTCCTCGAAGTGCGGGACGAGACCGTCGTCCGCGGCCCGGTCCCAGGCCTTGTAGTACCGCATGACGCGCTCGGGGGAGCAGCCGGCCAGTTCGGCGAACTCCTTCGCCGACACCTTCGGCGTCTCGTCCGCGCTCTGCCCGCCCGGCCGGACGCTGCGCGCCACCATCAGGCCGAAGGCCCACCCGCCGGTCCGCGCGTAGACGCCGAACTCACGGGCGTCCCGCGCCACGAGGTCGGACAGGGGCGCGGGGGACGTCTCGGGGGACGTCTCGGGCAGGTCGATCGCCAGGGTCACGGATGACTCTCCTCTGCGGGCTGCTGGACGTAGGATCGGCACTGCGAAAGTGCAGACCGGCAGCCTATATGCACCTCTTGGCGATGCTTTGCCGGACCCGGGTGCGGGCCGCGCGGCCCGTCAGCCGAACGCCTTCCGCAGCGCGGGCAGCAGGGTCTTCTCCGACCAGTCCAGGTACGCGGGCTGGCTGTCCCCGCCGATCTGCACCAGGGCGATCTCCGTGAACCCGGCCTCGGCGTACGGGCGTACGGCCTCGACGAAGTCGTCCGGGTCGTCGCCGCAGGGGATCGAGGCGGCGACGTCGTCGGGCGTCACGAACTGGGTCGCCGCGTCGAAGGAGTCCGGGTGGGGCAGTTCGGAGTTCACCTTCCAGCCGCTGCCGAACCAGCGGAATTGGTCGTGCGCCCGCTGCACGGCCGCGTCCCGGTCCGGGCCGTGGCAGACCGGAAGCTGGCCCACCCGCGGCTTGCCCGCGCCGCCGTGGCGGTCGAACGAGGACAGCAGGTCCGCCTTGGGCTCGGTGGCGATCACGAGGTCGGCCAGCCGGCCCGCGAGTGCGCACGAACGCTCGCCGGAGACGGCGATGCCGATCGGCGGCGGCTCGTCGGGCAGGTCCCACAGCCGGGCCGAGTCCACGTCGTAGTGGGTGCCGTGCCGGGTCACATGCCCACCCTCGAACAGCGCGCGGATGATCTCCACGGCCTCCTCGAACATCTCGTGCCGCACGTCCACGGAGGGCCAGCCGCCGCCCACCACATGTTCGTTGAGGTTCTCCCCCGAGCCCAGGCCCAGCCGGAAGCGCCCCTCGGACAGCAGTTGCATCGTGGCGGCCTTCTGCGCCACCACCGCCGGGTGGTAGCGGAAGGTCGGACACGTCACGTACG
This sequence comes from Streptomyces sp. NBC_00016, assembly GCF_045040885.1. Taxonomy (NCBI): domain Bacteria; kingdom Bacillati; phylum Actinomycetota; class Actinomycetes; order Kitasatosporales; family Streptomycetaceae; genus Streptomyces; species Streptomyces sp. NBC_00016. Next base: position 8,980,801 of record NZ_CP108304.1, read on the forward strand.
TCATCAGCGGAATGCGTGACGTGGCCTGGGCGGCGGCGCCGAGCACGCTCCACGCGTACGGCGCGTGGCCCTGCGAGCGCAGCCACGGAAAGTAGTGGTCCGAGGTCACCGAGAAGTCGAAGCCCGCCTCCTCGGCACGCACCACGTGGTCGACCAGGTCACGAGGGCCGGCCTGTTCGGTCATCATCGTGTATCCGATTTGCACCATGGGGCCCGAGTCCCCGGCCACGGGGGGAGGAAACAGGCGCCCGTGACCGGAAAAAGACCGTCGATCATCGTCGTCGTCCGGGAGAGGATGCGGGTATGAGCGCCCGCCCGCTGCCTTCGAGCCCCCCGTCCGCCCAGGGCGTCGACGCCACCGGCGTTCTCGCCTTCCTCGACGCCGTCGAGTCCAGCGGGGCCATCGAGCCGCACAGCCTGATGATCCTGCGCCACGGCCGCCTCGTCACCGCCGGCTGGTGGCAGCCGTACACCCCCGACCGGCCGCATCTGCTGTACTCGCTCAGCAAGAGCTTCACGTCCACGGCCGTCGGGTTCGCCGTCGCCGAGGGGCTGATCGGACTCGACGACCCCGTGCTCTCGTACTTCCCGGAGCTCGACGCGGAGATCACCGACCCGCGCAGCCGCGCGATGCTGGTGCGGCACGTGGCGGCGATGGCGAGCGGGCACGAGGAGGAGACGTACGAACGGGCGCACGCGCTCGACCCCGACGACCTCGTCCGGGGCTTCCTGCTACTGCCGCCGGACCGCGATCCGGGAACCGTGTTCGCGTACAACCAGCCCGCCACCTACGCGCTCGCCGCGATCGTGCAGCGCGTCACCGGAGAGTCGCTCACCGCGTATCTGCGACCGCGGCTGCTGGATCCGCTCGGTATCGGCGAGGTCGCCTGGCTGACCGACCGCTCCGGCCGTGAGATCGGCTTCAGCGGGCTGCACGGCACCACGGACGCGATCGCCCGGCTCGGACAGCTGTACCTGGACCGGGGCGTGTGGGAGGGCGAGCGGCTGCTGTCCGAGGAGTGGGTGGCCGAGGCGACCCGCGAGCACACGGCGACGGCGCCCGGCGCGACGGCCGACGCGGACCGCGCCGACTGGGAGCGCGGCTACGGCTTCCAGTTCTGGCGCTCCCGGCACGGCTACCGCGGCGACGGGGCCTACGGACAGTTCTGCGTGGTCCTGCCCGAGCACGACGCCGTGATCGCCACGACGGCGGCGACCGACGACATGCAGGCCGTGCTCACCCTGGTCTGGGAGCATCTGCTGCCCGCGTTCCGGCCGGAACCGCTGACCGGCCGGGAGGACGCCGACGCGGCCCTCGCACGGCGCCTGGCGCACCTCGCGCTGCCCCCGGTCCCCGGCGCGCCCGCGCCGCCCGAGCGCGACGCGCAGTGGTCGGGCGCCGAGTTCACCCCCAGCGGCGGAGTCTGCGCCGACCAGCCCGGACTGACCGGCGCCGTCGTCACCGGGGGCACCGACGGCTGGACGCTGAGTCTCGTCGAGGAGCCGGGTGACCGGCGACTGGAGCTGCCCCTGGGGCCCGGCGGCGGGCAGCCGGGCGAGGAGCCGCCGCCCACCGCGGTGAGCGGTGGCTGGACCGACGGCGACACCCTCGCGGTGCATGTCGTGTTCCTCGAGACCCCGCACCGCCTGCGGGTGACCTGCTCCCTCGCCGACCGCACGTTCACCGCCCGCTGGGACACGAAACCGCTGCACGGCGCCCCGCTGCGCAGGCTGCGCGCCCCGCGCCGGGCACCCCGGTCAGGCGGCTGAACCCGGCCGGAAGGTCCGCAGGAACGTGTCCAGCGCCTCGCGGTTGGCGCTCTTGCCCCAGTCCGCCGCGGGTGTCGTCCAGCGCAGCGAGAAACTGCGCTGCCCGCCGAGGAGGAAACCGCGGCCGAACGTGCGCACCCGGGCGCCGTCGACGTCCACGAGCCACTCCATGTCGGCGGCCTTGTACCCCTGGTACGTCGTCGCCTCGATGTCGCCGAGCCGACGGAAACCGTCGTCCTTCTTCAGGTTGGGCTCGACGTCCTCGCGCCAGACGGCCACCGGGTCCGGCCCGGCGCTCTCGCTGTAGGTCACCGCGAGGGTGCGCGGGTCGCCGGACGCCCCGAAGGTGACGCGGTACGCCTCATCGGTGCCGCGCTTGGTCTCCAGCGGCTTCCAGCCCTTGGGGAGCGCGACCGAGAAACCCTCGGGCGCCCGGTACACGCGATAGCCCTCGGGGAGGGCGTCGGCGGTGGCGGGCGCCGAGGGGGAGGATTCCGGGGACTCGCTGGGCGACGGGGTGCCCGACGCGGTCGGCGTCGGCGTCGCGGAGTCTCTTTCGCCGGCGTCCTCGCCGGGTGTCGCGGCGGACGCGGACGGCCGGGCCTGCGCGCCGCCCCCCGCGGTGTCGTCGGTGTCGGGCAGCTGGTGGGTCACGGCGAGGGCGGCGACCGCCACGGTGACGACGGCCAGCGCCGTCCCGGCCGCCATGGCCCGGCCGCTCCACCGCGGACCGACGTACCGGGCGGCGGCGCAGGCCCGCTGCAGCCGGGGGGCCTGCATGACGGCGTGCGGGTCCTCGTCCAGCACCCGGGTGAGGGACTGGCGTACGACCGTCCTGGTCAGCCGCTCCCGGGAGTCCTTGCGCAGCAGCCCCTGCACGGTGGGGGTGAGCGAACCGGCCCGCAGCGGGGTGCGCAGCGGCAGCCGGTCCACCCCCTTGAGCGTGCTCTCGGGCCGGTCCCGGTCCCGGTACGGCGGCCGCCCCTCGACCATCGTGTACAGGATCGCGCCCAGCGCCCACAGGTCGGCCGCCGGGCCGATCCGGTCGTCCCGGGCCTGCTCGGGGGAGGCATACGCCGGGGCCGCCACCCGGGGGGCGAGGGTCGCGCCCGCCAGTCCGAACCCGGTGAGCACGAGGGGGCCCCGGGCCCGCACGAAGATCTGACCGGGGCTCAGCTCGCCGTGGGTGATGCCCTCGGCGTGCGCGACCTCGAGCACGTCCAGCAGCTGCAGCCCGATCGCCGCCGCCTTGGCCGGACTGAACGCTCCTTTCTGATCGAGGAGTTGACTCAGCGGCAGACCGTCGATCCACTCGGTGACGGTCCACAGGGAACCCGCCTCCTCCACGGCGTCGACGACCGTGGCGATCCGGCCGGGACACAGCCGCGCCATCGTCTCCGACATGCGCAGGACCCGGTCGGCGGCCTGGCGGGCCTTCTCCTCGCCCTGGCCGGCCGGCAGCCCGATCCCGGTGACCAGGCAGGGCCGGGCCGTCCCGGTGTCCTCGACGTACTCGCCGTACCAGCCGACGCGGTTCGTCTCCTGGTGGACGACGTCGATCAGCCGGTACCTCCCGGCGACCCACTCGTGCGTGGAGACGTGCGTCTTGACCATGGCCATCCCTCGCTGAACCGCCGGCACTCACCTTTCCCAGTGGTACGACCGGCACGAGGGGGTCCGTTCAATTGGACCGCAACTCCGGTGTGATTCCTGTCTTTTATTCAAAAAGGGCGCCGCTTTGAGTCGAGTGCATGTACGAGAAAGGGAATTGCCGGGGGTCGTCCCGCGTTCGTCCTGCGGTGTAACCGCCGGTAAACAAGTCGGCCGGCACTCGTCGCGGTTCTCGGGAACGGCCTTCTCGAGCGCGCTGCATTCCTGCTCGGCGGCCTTCCCGGCGATTTTCCCCAGCAGGCGGAGTCGCCCCGGTACAGCGGCCCGGTCGGGAACCGGCAGCACCTATTGCGCGAGCTCGGCCGGGCCGGGTCAGAGGTCCCGGCGCACCGCGAAACCGATCAGGGAACGCAGGTCGCGTACGGCGCCGGCGGTCAACGGGGCGTCCCCCAGCGCCGACTCGGCGGCGGCGATCTGCCGGCCCGCCTCGGCCAGTGCCGCGGCCCGGCCACCCGCCGCCTCGGCCAGCGCTGCCGCCTCACCCGGGTCGCCGTCCCGCTCCAGAAGCACGGCCAGCCGACGCGCGGCGGGAGCGGGTGAGTCCAGCGCGGCCAGCACCGGGAACGTCTTCTTCCGCTCGCGCAGATCGCCGTGCACGGGTTTGCCGGTGACCGACGGGTCGCCCCAGATGCCCAGCACGTCGTCGACCACCTGGAACGCGACTCCGAGATGCCGCCCCGCCCGGTCCAGCGCGGCCGCCGCGGCCGGGGACGCGCCGGCCAGCACGGCGCCCAGCGCGGCCGCACAGCCCAGCAGCGCACCGGTCTTGCCCTCGGCCATCGCCCGGTAGGCGTCCGGTCGCACCCGCTCAGGACCCGACCAGGGCCGCGCGGCGAACAGCAGGTCGTCGGCCTGCCCGCGGACGAGGTCCCCCAGGGCGCCGGACAGCAGGCGTACGGCGTCGGCGCCGGCCGGGGGCGGCTGGAGCGCGAGGGTCTCCACCGCCAGGGCGAACAGGGCGTCACCCGCCAGGACCGCCGGTCCCGTGCCGTACGCCTTCCACACCGTGGCACGTCCACGCCGGGTCGGATCGCCGTCCATGATGTCGTCGTGGAGCAGGGAGAAGGCGTGCACCAGCTCCACCGCCACCGCCGCGGGCACCCCGGCCCGGGCGGGCGCACCCGCCGCCTCGGCGCCGAGCACCGCGAGGGCCTGCCGTACGCCCTTGCCTCCGGAGCCGGCCGCGGGCACCCCGCCGACCCCGCACCAGCCGAAGGAGTAGCCGGCCATCTCGCCCACCCAGGGGTGCGACCGCCCGACGGCCTCCATGAGCGCGGGTCGCACCAACGCCCGGCAGCGGGCGAGGATCTGGGGAGCGCGGGACCGGGTCGCGGTGGCTTCCCGCACCGTCGTGCCGAGCGCGGTCACCGGCCGACCGCCGCGTGCTCGTCGGAAACCCTGGTCGTGGTCGTGGGTGTGGGTGTGGGTGTGGGTGTGGGAGTCGGAGTCGGCTCCGGTGTCGGAGTGGGGGTCGGTGTCGGCTTCGGTGCCTGTGCCTGTGCCTGTGCCTGTGCCGGTGCCTGTGCATCAGCCTGTGTCGCTGTCGCTGTCGCTGTCGCTGTCGCCGGGGCCGATGTCTCGACTCCCAGTTCGGTCTGTGCCCGGGCGACCATCTCCCGTGCGTGCCGCAGCCCGATGCGCTCCAGCTCCCGTGCCAGTTCGGCCAGTTCGGCCGCCGTCTCCCCGCGGTCGCGGCCCAGCCGGGCCAGCGCCTTCGTCAGGCCGAGCCGGGAGAGTGCCTCGCCGCGCGGCTCGCCCATGGCGCGGAACTCGTCGAGCGCCTGCGTGTACAGCCGCCGCGCCTCGGGGTAACGCCCCGCCCGGTACAGGACGTTGCCGCGCATCTTGTGGTTGTAGGCCAGCGCGCCGGTCAGGTTCATCGCGCGGCAGGACTCCTCGGCCTCCGTCAGCAGGCCGAGCGCGCGTTCGGTGTCCCCGTCCCGCGCGGAGACGATGTCGGCCAGCCCGCGCAGCGCCCAGGCGTGACCGCGGCGGTCCTCGGCGCCCTCGGCGATCCGGGCCGCCTCCTCGAAGAGGGCGTACGCCGTGTCGTGGTCGCCGGAGTTGCGGTGCATCTGCGCGATGCCCTCCAGGGCCCACACCGTGTGCCGCGCCTCGCCGCGCCTGCGCGCCTCGGCCAGCAACTGCTCGTGCAGCCTGCCCACGGCCTCGTAGTCGCCCTGGATGCGCCCGGTCTCCGCCAGCCCGGCCAGCGAGTAGCCGCGGACCACGATGTCGCCGCCCTGCTCGCCCAGCTCGGCCGCGAGCCCCAGCAGCCGCCGGGCCAGCGGGAACGCGCCCCGCTGCCGGGCCAGGGTGCCGCCGCTCCACAGGGCCCACGCCATCGCGGCGATGTCACCGGCGTCCCGGGCCGCCCGGTAACTCGCCTTCCAGGCCCGGTCGGCCTCCCGCACCTGTCCCAGGCGTCGGTGCGCCTCGGCGACCGCGAGCCCCGAGCGGGCCGCCTCGCCGTGTTCCCCGGCCCGCTCCGCCGCCCGCAACCGCTCGGTGCCGACGGCCAGTACGTCGTCCAGCGAGGAGTTCACGGACAGGGTGGTGAGAGCGCCCTGGTACTCCGGGGCGAATGCCTTGCCGTACATCGGTTCCCTTCGGCAGACCACCGGGTGTTCACGTATGCACTCTGTGTATACACGGTGGGTATAGTGCGGTGTGCTGCCGGTCAAGACGCGGGCACGGTGAGGGGGGTTGCCTGTGAGGCGTAGATCACCCCGGGGGCTGGTGGGGTGTCAGGCGCCGAAGAGCTGGGTCCAGTAGGTGCCCGAGGGGCCGCCGCCCGCGAAGCCGACGCCGATGTGGGTGAAGTCGGGCTTGCGGATGTTGGCCCGATGACCAGGGCTGTTCATCCAGCCGTCCATCACCTCGGCGGGGGAGCGCTGGCCGCAGGCGATGTTCTCGCCGATGGTCCGCCGGGTCGAGCCCGCGGCGGCGGCGCGGTCCCAGGGTTGGCTTCCCTCGGGCGAGGTGTGGGAGTAGTAGGCGCGCGCCACCATGTCCGCGCTGTGCGCCTGCGCCGCCGCCGTGAGCAGGGGATCGACGGTCAGGGCGGGCAGCCCGGCCCTCGCCCGCTCACGGTTGGTGAGGTCGACGACCTCGGCCGCGGTCCGGGCCAGGCCGTCCGGGGTGAGCGGGCTCGCCCACAGGGCGGTCCAGTAGGTGTCGCCGGTGCGTGCGTCGGTGGCCCGTGCCAGTGCGGCGTGCCGGAACGCCGGGTCGTGCAGGGTCTGCCGGGCCCGGTCGGTGCGCCGGCAGTACGCGACGAACTCGGCGGTGGTGCGGGGCCCGGAGACCAGGTGCTCGCCGACGGCGAGATACCGGTATCCGGCGGCCGTGACCCGCTGGTGCACCGAGACGCCGTCCGCACCCTCGGTGCCGAGCCGCCCGGCCGCGGCCAGGGCGGCCGCGTGCGCGCGGGCCGCGGAGGCGAGGCGGGCGTCGAGGGACACGGGTGGCGAACCGGCCGTGCCGCGGGAGGGGTTGACGAGGGCGAGGAAGCCATCGGGATCGGAGGCGGACACCGGGGAGCTGCGCGGGGTGGACGAGCCGCGCGGCGCGAAGGCGGGTCCCGGACTCTCGGGGCGGGGGCCGGTCGTCGGCTGTGGGCTCGCGGGGCGGAGGCCGGTAGTCGGCTGTGGGTTCGAAGGGCGTGGTGCGGTCGTCGGCTGTCGGCTCGCGGGGGCGGTGCCGCTCTGCCCGGCGTACCCGCGTGGGGGTCCGGCGGCGGTCCGTTCCCGCGTGGGCGGGCTGTCCTCCGCCACGACCTCCACCCCGAAGTCCCGGGCCAGGCCCGCCAGTCCGTCCGCGTACCCCTGGCCGAGCGCCCGCAGCTTCCAGCCGCCGCCACGCCGGTAGAACTCCGCGAGCAACAGCACCGCCTCGCCCTGTGTGGGCGGTGGCGTGAACCGGGCCAGTACGCGGCCCGGCGCGTCGGTGACATGCAGCGTGGGCAGGGGCAGCCGGGCCAGGGGTGTGCCCGGCTCGGCCGCGCCGACGACCAGCGTGACGCGGGTGGCGCCGGCCCGCAGCCTGTCGGGTTCCAGCGTCAGGGTGTCGCCCCGGAGCAGGGCTCCCGGCGCCTTCGGCTGGTTGTAGAACACGAAGTCGGCGTCCCCCCGGACCTTGCCGCTGTCGTCCGTGACGAGGGCGCAGACGTCGAAGGGGCCGGGCACCCGGGCGGCCAGGGCGCCGCCCGGGAGGGGCAGGTTGCCCCCGGGAACCAACACGTTCATCCTGCCGCCCCGATGTCGTCGTACCGGCCCCGCCGCGGGCCTGTCCGGACAACGGGCGGCAGGCCCACCGGGTTCCTCGCCCGCATTTGTACCCTCGCCCAGCCGCCCAGCCGCCCAGCCGCCCAGCCGCCCAGCCGGCCAGCCGGTCGTGGCCGGGCCGAGGGCGCCCGGATCAGCCCGACGCGCCGATCTCCGGTTCGAGCAGCCGCTCGCGGTAGGCGATCGCCACGGCCTCCGTACGGCTCGCCGCGCTCAGCTTGGCGAGGATGTTGGAGACATGGACGCTCGCCGTCTTGCCGCTGATGAACAGCTCCTCGCCGATCTGCCGGTTGCTCCGGCCGAGCGCGAGCAGCCGCAGGACATCCCGCTCCCGGGCCGTCAGGGCGACCGGACCGCCCCGGGCGGCGGGCCCGGCGTCCGTGAGGCGTCCACGCCGGAGCAGGTCGTCCGCCCGCTCCAGCAGGGGTGCGGCGCCCAGCCGTACGGCCGTCTCCCGGGCGGCACGGGCCTCGGTCGCCGCGTCCTCGCGGCGGCCGGCGGCCAGCAGGGCCTGCGCGTACCGCAGCCGGCAGCGGGCGAGCTCGTAGGCGTCGCCGTAGCCGAACGCCGCCACCGTCCTCTCCCAGGCCGCCGGGTCGGGCCCGGTGGTGGCCCATGCCCACTCGGCCTCCGCGCGGGCCAGCCAGGCGCGCCCCTCCGGACCCTGCGGCACGCCCGTCGCGCCCCGCAGGGCCACCGACCGGGCCGGTTCGAGGAGTTCCGTCGCGATCGCCGACCAGCGGTCGGCCGCCGCCTCGTCCCCGCCGCGCCGCGCCGTGGCCGCCGCCTCGGCGACCGCCGTGAGGGCGAGCGCGGTGAGCCGGACCGTGACGTCCGGGAGCATGCCCGCTTCGTCCGTGAGAGCCTCGACCGAGGACCGCAGCCGGGCCACCGCCGCCTCGGCGTCACCGCTCAGTACCGCCGCGTCGGTCAGCACGATGCCCGCGACGAGCGCCGCCATCCAGTCGAAACGCCCCTCGATCAGGGTCCGGGCCCGGTCGGCGACGCCCTTGTCGCCGCGTGCCAGGCCCACGTACAGGGCGGGACCCACCGCGAATCCACCCGACGCCGGCAGCACCGCCAGATCGGTCGTCGCCGTCCGCAGACACTCGTCCCAGCGGCCCAGCGTGTAGAGCACCAGCAGCTGGAGGTACCGCATCTCCAGCGGATACGGCGAGGACAGCAGCCCCGCCCGGCGGGCGCGGTCCAGGCCCTCGGCCAGCCAGGGCAGGCACTCCGCCAGCTCCCCGGCCTCGAAGGCGCCGATGGCCAGGGTGAACAGGGCCCGCATCTCCACCGGCGCGTTGCCGCCGCGCCGGGCCAGTTCACGCGCCTCCGTCAGCCGCGCGCGGCCCGCGGCGGAGCGGCGGCCGTCGCCCTCGAGGTTGGCCAGTGAGACCAGGAGGTCGGCACGCGCGTCCGTCAGGTCGAGTTGCTCGGCGGCGCGCAGCGCCTGGCGCGCGACCCGCAGGGCGGTCTCGGAGTCACCCACCTGACGGGCCGCCAGGACGTGCGTGGCGGCGGCCCACACCCAGGTCGGCGTCGGCGGTTCGGCGGGGATCATCGCCAACGCCTCGCTGCTGTAGGCGAACGCGGCCGTCAGACTGTCGACGCCCATGAGCGTGCCGGCCAGCGTGTACCGCACGCGTGCGGCGAGTTCGGAGTCGGCGTCCTGGCCGACGCCCGCGAGCGCGGCCCGGGTCAGGGAGACCGCGCGGTGCGCCTCTCCGGCGTGTGCGGCCGCCGCCGAGGCGCGCAGCATCAGCGTGACCCGGTCGGCCGCCTCGCCCGAGGGAAGGGCGGTCGCGGGCACCGACTCCCAGAGGTCGAGCAGGGCCTCCAGATGGCGCAGTTCCTCGGCGGGCGCGCCGACCCGCCGCGCGTGGTCGGCGGCCTCCAGCGAGGCGGCGAGGGCCTCGCCCAGGTCGTGGCTCTCGCGATAGTGGTGGGCGCGCTCCGCCGCGGTCTCGGCCCGGTGGCCCCGGCCGGCCAGCAGAGCGGCGAACGCGCCGTGCAGCCGCGACCGTTCACCCGGCAGCAGATCGGCGTACACCGCCTCGCGGGCGAGGGCGTGCCGGAAGGCGTACGCGCCGTCGTCGCCCGCGACCAGGAGCTGGTGGCCGATGGCCTCCCGCAGTGCCGACTCCAGCTCGTCCTCGGGCAGTCCGACCGCGTCCCGCAGCAGGTCGTGTTCCACCCGCCGGCCGGCGACGGCGGCGGTCCGCAGTACCTGCTGGGCGGTGTCGGGGAGTTGCTCGACGCGGATGAGGAGGAGGTCGGCCAGCCCGCTGGGCATGCCGCCGGCCTCCGTGTCCGTGGCCGCGAGCAACTCCTCCGCGTAGAAGGCGTTGCCCTCCGCGCGCTCCACGATCCGGCGCACCGTGGCGTCCGGCAGCGGCCGGCCCTCCAGGGCGCGCAGCAGCCGGGTCACCTCGGCGTCCGCCAGCGGCCGCAGCTCCAGCCGGTCCACGGCCGGCAGCCGCACCAGCTCCGCCAGCAGCGGGCGCAGCGGGTGCCGGCGGTGCAGGTCGTCCGCCCGGTAGGAGGCCAGGACCGCCAGCCGGTGACCGGAGCCGTTGCCGGTGGACCGCTGGAGGAAGCCCCGGCTGAGCAGGAAGCGCAGCAGGTCCCGGGAGGACTGGTCGGCCCAGTGCAGATCCTCCAGGACGAGGAGCAGCGGGGTGACGTCCGACAGGTCGGCGAGCAGCGCCGCCATCCCCTCGAACAGCCTCAGCCGCCCTTCTCCGCTGCCGGAGCGCGGGGCGGGACCCGCTTCGTCGGCGTCCGTGCCCGCGCCGAGCAGCCGGTCGACCAGGGGATGCGCGGCGAGGACGGCGGCGAACCGCTCGTCGGCGGCGAGCAGGCCGAGGATCTCGGTGAACGGCAGATACGGCAGCCCCACGTCACCGAGGTCGACACAGTGCCCGGTGAGCACGGTCATGCCGGAGCGGGCCGCCCGCGTGGCGACCTCGTCCAGTACCCGGGTCTTGCCCACGCCGGCGTCCCCGGCGATCAGCACCGCGCGCGACTCACCGCCCCGGGCGCGTTCGAGCACGCCGAAGAGCCGGGCGAGCTCCTCTTCCCGGCCGATGAACGGAGTGGCGAACACGGTCTGCGACACGACCCCATCCTGGCACGCGCCACCGACAACGCGGCCCGCGACCAGGAACGGAGCCCTGCCGGGACGATCCCGGGAGCCCTTCCGCGACGTGCTCGACGGCCCGCTGACGGTGGCTCGTTCTCAGCGGGCTCGTTCTCAGCGGTGCAGTGACTGCGCCCAGTTCTCCGGCACCCGCCCGGCCGGGCCCGGCACGGGCTGGTCCGCGGGGTGAGCGGCCGGAGCGGCGAGCTCGGGCCCGGACTCGTACAGCTCGTCGGTGGAGTAGTCCCAGAACCACTCCTCGCCCGGCTCGAAACTGCGCACCAGGGGATGCCCGGTCGCCTTGTAGTGAGCGGTGGCGTGCTGCGCGGGGGAGGAGTCGCAGCAGCCGACATGGCCGCAGCTCGCGCAGCGTCGCAGGTGGAACCACCAGCCGCCCGCCGCGTCGCAGTCCACGCAGCCGGCACTGCTGGGCGGGACGCTCGGGTCGATCGCGTCTACGTCGGTCATGCGGGCTCCTCGGCGGTCTCGGGGTCCGGTGCGCTCTCGGGGTCGGGGGCGGTCAGCGGCAGCAGCACCTGGAAGCGGGTGTCGCCCGGCACGGACTCCACATGGAGGTTGCCGTGGTGCTTGTTGACGACGATCCGCCAGGAGATGTCCAGGCCGAGCCCGGTGCCCTCGCCCACCGGCTTGGTGGTGAAGAAGGGGTCGAAGATGCGGCCCCGGACGTCCGGCGGGATGCCGGGGCCCGTGTCGCGGAACTCCACCAGCAGCCGGTCGCCCTCGCGTGCCGTCCGCACGGTCAACGTGCCCTCGCCGCCTGCGCTGTTGACGGCGAAGACGGCGTTGTCGACGAGGTTCGTCCACACCTGGTTGAGCTCCGCCGGGTAGGCCGGGATCGCCGGGAGCGCACGGTCGTAGTCCTTGACGACCTCGATGCGCTGCCCGATCTTGCCCGACAGCATCAGCAGCGTGCTGTCGAGGAGTTCGTGCACGTCGACGACCCGGTAGGGGGCGCGGTCGAGCTGCGAGTACTGCTTGGCGGCGTCGACGAGGTGCGAGATGCGGTTGGTGGAGTCGTCGATCTCGTCCATCAACAGCTCGGTCTCGACCGTGTAGTTGAGCCAGCCCATCGCGCCCGGCAGGGTGTCCTCGTCGACCGCGGCCGCGACCTGCTCCAGCCAGTCCACGTCCAGCCCGGCCTGTACGAAGGTCGGCGCGATCCGCCAGCCCTCCTGGATGCCGTGGTCGTCGAGCCAGTCGGTGAGGTCGTCCTCCCGGTCGGAGGCCTCCAGCGGGCTCAGCACCGGTGCCTTGGCGACCAGTTCGGCCGTCCGCTCCTGGATCTCGATCAGCCGGGTCAGTGCCTCCGCGTCATAGGCTCCGGAGGCGATGACGGCCAGCTTGTGCCGCATCTTCGCCACCCGCTCCCGCAGCGTCGCGGTGGCCCGCACGGCCGCCGCGGCCGGGTTGTTGAGCTCATGGGTCAGGCCCGCCGACAACGAGCCCAGGGCCAGCAGCCGTTCCCGCTGTCCGACGGCCCGCTGGGTGTTCTTCGAGCCGAAGAACAGCCCCTCCAGCAGGTGCGCCGCCATCGGGAACCACTCCCGCATGATGGCCGAGAACGACTCGGCGGGCAGCACGAAGAACCGCGTCGGCTCGGTCACCCGCATCGAGTTGTTGTAGACCTGCGGCACCTGGTCCCCCAGGTAGGCCTGCATGGCCCCGGCGTACACCCCGCGCTGGGAGGTGCGGCTCACCTCGATGTCGTCGCCGCCGACCCGGCGGTACAGCACGACCGAGCCCTCGACCATCACGTAGAAGCAGGTCGCCGGATCGCCCTCGGTGTACACCGGACCGGGCTCGAACCTCTCCACCCGGCCCTCGCTGCACAGCCGTCCGAGCTGCTCGGGGGAGAGCTTCTCGAACAGGAACAGCGAGCTGATCTCGGTCGGGCTGCACGGCATCAACTGCCCGCTCATGACTGCTCCAGGTACCGGTGGACGAGCATCACGGCCATGGCTCCCTCTCCTACGGCGGACGCGACGCGCTTCGCGGACTCGGCGCGCGCGTCGCCCGCCACGAACACGCCGGGAACACTGGTCTCCAGGTGGTACGGCGGCCGGTCCAGCGCCCAGTCCGCCGGCGGCCGCCCGTCCGGCGTCAGGTCGGGCCCGGCGAGGATGAATCCGCGCTCGTCGCGCAGCACCGTGCCGTCCAGCCAGCCGGTCAGCGGGGCCGCGCCGATGAACACGAACATCCACTGCGCGTCGACGAGTTCGGTCTCGCCGGTCGTCACGTCCCGCAGGGTCAGCTGCTCCAGGTGGCCGTCCCCGTGCGCGGCCGCGACGACCGTGCCGGGGCGCACGGAGATGTTGGGCGACTCGTCGATCTGCTGGATCAGGTAGTACGACATCGACGCAGCCAGGGACTCCCCGCGCACCAGCAGCGTGACGGACTTGGCGCCTCTCGCCAGGTACATGGCCGCCTGGCCGGCCGAGTTGGCGCCGCCCACGATGTAGACGTCCTGTCCCTGGCAGGAGGCCGCCTCGGTGAGCGCCGACCCGTAGAACACCCCGCAGCCGGTCAGGTCGTCGCAGCCCGGCGCCGCCAGCTGCCGGTACGACACGCCCGTCGCGAGGATCACGCTGTGCGCGGCCACCGCCGAGCCGTCCGAGAACCGCACGACGCGCGCGGAGCCGTTGACCTCGAGCCCGGTCACCTCGCGCGCGGTGAGGATCTCGGCGCCGAACTTGGTGGCCTGCCGCCGCGCCCGGTCGGTGAGCTGCGCCCCGGACACGCCGTCCGGGAAGCCCAGGTAGTTCTCGATACGGGAGCTCTGCCCGGCCTGTCCACCGGTCGCGGACCGTTCCACCAGCACGGTGCGCAGGCCCTCGGAGGCCCCGTACACCGCCGAGCCGAGCCCGGCCGGGCCGCCGCCGATCACCACCAGGTCGTAGAAGTCGGCCGTCGGCGTCGTCGCCAGCCCCACGTGGGCGGCCAGTTCGGGCGCGTCCGGCTCGACCAGGGGCGTGCCGTCCGCGGTGACCACCAGCGGCAGCCGCTGCCCGTCGACCCCGGCCGCGGCCAGCAGCCGCTGCCCCTCCGGCTCGTCGGCGGAGTACCAGCGGTACGGCACCTGGTTGCGGGCCAGGAACTCCCGCACCTCCGACGACCGCGCCGACCAGCGGTGCCCGACCACCTTCGTGGCGGGCACGGGCCGGTGGTCGCTCGACCGCCAGGCGTCCAGCAGATCGTCCAGGACGGGGTAGAGCTTCTCCTCCGGCGGGTCCCACGGCTTGAGCAGATAGTGGTCGAGGTCGACGACGTTGATCGCGTCGATCGCCGCGCTCGTGTCGGCGTACGCGGTCAGCAGCACGCGACGGGCGCCCGGATACACGTCCAGGGCCTGCTCGAGGAACTCGATGCCGTTCATCTGGGGCATCCGGTAGTCGGCGAGGATGACCGCCACCAGGTCGCCACGGAGTTTCAGCTCGCGCAGCGCCTCCAACGCGGACTCCCCGGACTCGGCGCGCACGATCCGGTACGTGCCGCCGTAACGGCGCCGCAGGTCACGGGCGACGGCACGGGAGACCCCCGGGTCGTCGTCCACGGTCAGGATGACGGTCCGCGCCGAATCGGCGGCCTGTGCCATACGTCTCCCACCCCGAGAGGGTCGTCACTCACGGCGGCACGGCGAAGCCCGCGCGCCGGCTCCGCCCATCGTATGTTCGATCGCGCCGCTCCGCTCCGGGATACCGGCGGACCGTGCGCTCCGAGGACAGGGCCGGGCACACACGGTCAAGACGGCCGCCGCGCCCCCAGCACGCAGAACTCGTTGCCCTCGGGGTCGACCAGCGTCACCCACGGCTGCTCGCCCTGTCCGATGTCCGTGTGGCGGGCACCCAGGGACAGCAGGCGGGTCACCTCGGCGTGCTGGTCGTCGGGGCGGAAGTCCAGATGGAGCCGGTTCTTGACCGTCTTCGTCTCCGGTACGGGCACGAAGATCAGGCCCGGCAGCCGGTCCCGCTCCGGTCGGATCTCGTACTCGTCGGACGCGTCGTTGATCACCACCCAGCCGAGGGCCGCGGCCCACCAGCGCCCCAGCGCCACCGGGTCGGCCGAGTCGACGACCACTTGCTCCCACTCGAGTGCCATGGCCGAAGCGTAGTGAAGACTGGGCCCGACGGATGTGATCACGACACGAGGAGGCGGCGGGATGACGGTCCCGATCACGGCAGGGGTCGACGGGACGGACGAGAGCCTCGCGGCGCTCGCCTGGGCGGCCCGCGAGGCCGTCCGGCGCGACCTGGAACTGCGGGTGGTGCACGCCTGGCGGTTCCAGCCGAACGCGGCGGCCGACGTGGCGGACCGGGACGCCCAGGAGCGGTGGGTGCGGGACTCCGTGCGGGAGGCCGTCGCGACGGTCGCCGAGCGGCACCCGGCGCTCTCCGTCACCACCGACGTCCAGGAGGGCAGCCCGGTCGAGACGCTCGTCGCCGCCGCGGCGGACGCGGAACTGCTGGTGCTCGGCTCGCGCGGGCACGGAGCGGTGGTCGGGTTCCTGCTGGGCTCGGTCGGCCAGCAGGTGATCGCCGAGGCCGCGCGCCCGGTCGTGCTGGTCCGCGCCGGTGACAAACCGTCGTCCGAGGTGGCCGGCCACGAGATCGTCGTCGGCCAGCACGGCGAGCCCGAGGACAGCGCCCCCGCGCTGCGCTTCGCGTTCGAGACGGCGGCCGCCCGGGGCGCGGGCGTCCGTGCGGTACGGGCCTGGACGCTCCCGCCGGTGTTCGCCTACAGCCCCGGCTCGCTCAAGCTCGCCGACGACGCCGGCGGTCTGGAGCCGTACGAGAAGAAGGCGCTGGCCGCGGCCCTGGAACCGTGGCGGGAGCGGTTCCCCGACGTGCCGGTGGTGGAACACGTGGAGATGGGCAGCGCCGGGCAGGTGCTGCTGTCGGTGTCCGGGCGGGCGCAGCTGATGGTGGTCGGCCGCCGCGCCCATCGCACGGCCGTGGGCGCCCGGATCGGCTCGGTGGCGCACGGCGTCCTGCACCACGCGGACTGCCCGGTCGCCGTCGTGCCCCACGACTGAGTCGCTCCGACCGACTCACTCCGGGATCGTCGGCTCCAGGGTCTCCCGTGCCTTGGGCAGGATCCTCATGATGTAGTCCTCGACCGCCGTGTCGAGCCCGATGTCGTGCTGCGCGTGCTCCGAGAGGTACCAGCGGTGTTCGAGGAGCTCGTGGTAGATCTCCGCCGCGTCCATGGAGCCGCGCAGCTCGAGGGGGACCGCGCGCACGGTGGGCCGGAAGACGTCCCGCACCCAGCGGTGCGCCAGCACCTCCGGACGGGCGGCGAGGGGGTCGCCCGGGGCGTAGTCGTCCTGGGTGGCCATCCAGCTCTCCAGGTCGTTCAGCAGCCGCCGGGCCTGGTTCTCCTCGGTGTCCAGGCCGGTGAGGCGCAGCAGCTGGCGCTGGTGGTGGCCCGCGTCGACGACCTTGGGCACGAAGGTGACCGTGTCGCCGTTGGAGGAGTGCTCGATCTGCATCTCGGCGACGTCGAAACCGAGCTCGTTGAGCCGGCGGATCCGGCGTTCGATGTAGTGGTACTTGCCCGCCGGGTAGACCGAGGTGCGGGTCAGTTCCTCCCACAGCGCCCCGTAGCGGGCGCAGATCTCCGTGCCGAACTCGATCGGGTCCACGGAGGGGTGCAGCGCCCCGGACGCCTCCAGGTCGAGCAGCTCGCCGCTGATGTTGACGCGGGCGAGGTCGAGGTCGTAGTCGCGCTGGCCGGGGCTCAGCTGGGGGTGCAGGTCGCCGGTCTCGGCGTCGACGAGGTAGGCGGCGTAGGCGCCCGCGTCCCGTCGGAACAGCGTGTTGGACAGCGAGCAGTCGCCCCACGCGAACCCGGCCAGATGCAGCCGCACCAGCAGCACGGCGAGGGCGTCCATGAGCCGGTGCATGGTCGCCGGGCGCATGGTCGTCTCGAACATCGAGCGGTACGGCATCGAGCCGCCCAGATGCCGGGTGACCAGCACCGATTCCAGCGGGACGCCGCCCTCGTCGGCGCGGCCGGTCACCACGGCCAGCGGGTCGACGGCGGGGATGCCGAGCCGGTCCAGGTCGCGCAGCAGCTCGTACTCGCGCAGCGCGGGGCGCTCGGCGAGCTCCTTGACGGCGATCACCTCGTCGCCGGCCTGGGCGTAGCGCACCACGTGGCGGGAGATGCCGCGCGGCAGCGGGACGAGGACCTCCTCGGGCCACTCCTCCAGGGGCAGGTGCCAGGGCAGCTCCAGCAGGAGTGCCGGATGCTCCGGGTTGGTGGCGCTGATCTGCAAAGCCATGGCCTGACCTTAGACGGCGCGTTCGCGGGCCTGCTGGGCCGCCGCCTTCACGGACCCCTGGTGCAGCGGACCGTGCCCGGGCAGCAGCAGGTCGGCCGGGAGCCCTTCGATCACGCCCAGGGACTCCACCGCGCGGGCGCGCTCGTGGTGGAACATGTCCGGCAGCAGCTGCGGTCCCGCCAGCCGGGAGGTCGGATGGCCGCTGACCAGGGCGTCGCCGGAGATGACCACGCCCGCCTCCGGGAGGTGGAAGACGGCGTGGCCGTCGGTGTGGCCGGGGGTGTGCACCGGGACCGGGCGGCCGGGCAGGTCGAGCGGGCCGCCGGCGCCGGGAAACGCCTCGGGCGCGGCGACCGGGTGCTGCTCGGTGCCGCCGGAGCGCAGCGCGTGCACCATCCACGGCAGGACGCCGGGCCGCCAGGCGTTCCTCAGCACCTCGCCCACGCTCACCTGCTGGAGGAACTCCCGTCGGGCGTGCGGCACTTCGGCCTCGTGCAGATACACCGGGGTGCCGTAGACGGAGCGCAGGTGCTCGGCGGAGCCCAGGTGGTCGTTGTGGGCGTGGGTGATCAGCACGGCCGCGACCGCCTCCGGCGAACTGCCCACGGAGGCGAGGGAGTCCAGGACCAGCTGCCGGTCTCCCGGGTAGCCGGTGTCGATCAGGGTGACGGCGTCCCCTTCGGTGAGGATCACCCAGTTGGTGTTGCTGCCGTGCACCAGGTAGGTGCCGTCCGCCACTTGCCGTACGTCTGCCCGCATGGCCGTCCCGTGTCCTGGAGATCCGTCGTCGACGGGGACAGCAAAGCAGATCACCGGACGGATGTGGACGGTGGGGTTCCACGCATGCCGAACAGGAATCTCGTCACCCGCGTCCGGCGCACCCCGTACTCGTACACCAGCAGGATCACCGTCAGCGAAGCGGCCACGATCGCCGCGTACTTGACGCCGATCGGCGCCGGCCAGCCGACCACGCCGTAGGCGAAGGCGACGACCACCGGCTGGTGGAGCACGTACAACGGCAGCGCCGCGACCGCGAGATACCCCAGGACCCGGCCGGGCGGCCGGCGGTGCGGCCGGGGCCGGGGCCGGTCCAGCAGTCCCAGGATCGCCAGCACCCAGGCCCAGCCCGCCGCGCCGAACAGTGCCCGGGTCACCAGCGCGAGCGTGGTCCGGTCGGTGAACGGGTCGTCCGCGCTCATGAAACCGGGGGCGGTCGCCGCGAACAGCGCCAGTCCGAGCAGGCCGGCCGGCACGGCCACGCGTCGCGTCCCGGCCCGGATCCGGTCGTCGCCGGACAGCGCGTAGCCGTGGACGAAGAACACCAGGTACGCCCAGCGGTTCCAGCCGGCGTAGCTCTCCTCCATGCCCAGCAGGGAGTCGATCGCGGCGAGCGGGAGGGCGGGCAGGAGCAGCAGGCCCGGTCGGCGCGTCACCGCGTCGCCGATCCGCGGCGCACCGCGGGCCAGTGGGCCCGCGATCGGGGCGAGGAGCAGGCAGAAGGCGAGCAGGAGGACCACGAACCACAGGTGGCCGGTCTCGAAGTGCTCCCCGCGCAGGACGAAGGGGAAGTCGCCGAGGTCGGGGCGGACATCGAAGAAGTGCAGCCAGAACCGTCCGTACGGCTCGTCGTGGCCGGGGTCGGCGGCGCGCAGCCGCAGCCACTGCGGGACGGGGACGATGGTGAGCGTCGCGAGGACCAGCGGGACACCGAGGCGCAGCAGGCGTTCGCGGGCGAATCCGCCGGGGCCGCGCCGGCCGATCGAGTAGTGGGCACCGAGACCGGCCACGAGGAAGAGCATCGGCATCGCCCACACCACCCCGAGCCCCGCGACGACGGTGACGACCTCGGTCGTGTCGCGGTTCTTGACGTAGAAGTCGTCGTCCGGGGAGAAGACCAGGGCGGCGTGGAAGAAGACCAGGCCGACGACCACGAGGGCGCGCAGGACGTCCAGTTCCGTCCGCCGGGGCCGCGCGCTCGCCGGTGCCCCGGCGGTGGACGCGGGCTCCGGCGGGTCGGTCATGCGGTCAAACTACGTACCCCTGAGGGGTAGGGACACAGGTACCGTCGGCTCCGTTTCAGCGCACCCCGCGCGGGCGGAACTGGACGCTGATGCGCGGCCCGGCGGCGCGGGTGGACTTCGGCACGCAGTGCTCCCAGGTCCGCTGGCAGGAGCCGCCCATCACGATCAGGTCGCCGTGTCCCAGCGGGCGCCGTACCGTCTCGCCGCCGCGCGCCGGGCGCAGCAGCAGGTCGCGCGGGGAGCCCACGGAGAGGATCGCGACCATGGTGTCCTCCCGGGCGCCGCGGCCGATCCGGTCGCCGTGCCAGGCGACGCTGTCCCGGCCGTCGCGGTAGTGGCACAGGCCGGCGCTGACGAAGGGCTCGCCCAGTTCCTCGGCGTAGTGCGCGGACAGCGCCCGACGCGCCTGGGTCAGCACCGGGTGGGGCAGCTCCTCACCGGCTCCGTAGAAGGCCAGCAGGCGCGGGACGTCGATGACGTTGTCGTACATCTTCCGGCGCTCGGCACGCCAGGGAACCCCGGTCGCCAGCTCTTCGAACAGGGTGTCCGAGCCGGTCAGCCAGCCCGGCAGCACGTCGATCCAGGCGCCCGCCCCGAGCGTGGTCCGGCGGATCCCGTCGAGGGAGCCGAGACCCAGTTCGTCGGTCTGGTCGAAGAGGGAGCCCTGGAGGTGGTGCGCGGTCATGGTCCCAGCGTACGCCTTAATCGAAAATATGTTCCCTTCGGTTGTCCCGCGCCGGAAGTGGAGGTGATGCGGCTTGCTTCGCAAGGTCTTTCGATACATCGGTGTATCGGATACATTCCCGTATCGAACGGAGGTCCGAGATGGCGGCGGAGCAGGTCGAACAGGCCGAGCAGACCGGGCGGACGACGACCGGGCGCGTCACCAGGCGCCGGGTCCGTACGCGGGCCCGGCTGCTCGACGCCGCCTTCGAGGTGTTCGCGGCCAAGGGCTTCGGGCGGGTCTCCATCGAGGAGGTCTGCGAGGCCGCCGGCTACAGCAGGGGCGCCTTCTACTCCAACTTCGACAGCCTGGACGAGCTGTTCTTCGCCCTCTACCGGCAACGGGCCGACCTGATCGCCGAGCAGGTGTCCGGGGCCCTCGCCCTCGACGGACCCGACCTCGACGTGCCCGCCGCCGTCGACCGGGTCACCGAGGTGCTCCTGCTCGACCTGGACTGGCTCCTGGTCAAGACGGACTTCCTGGTGCACGCCGCGCGCGCCCCGGACGTCGCGCAGACCCTGCTGGAACACCGGGCGCGGCTGCGGCGGGCGATCGCCGACCGGCTCGCCCGGGCCCGGGGCCTCGCCGAACCGCCGGCCGTGCTCGGGGACGTCGACAGCGCGGCGCACGCCGTGGTCGCGGCCTACGACGGAGTCACCGCCCAACTGCTGCTGGACAAGGACGTCGAGGGTGCTCGTGTCTGGCTGAAGCAACTGCTCACCGCGCTGTTGACCGACGGCAGCGGCACCCCGGAATGACATCCTCAGGAGAAAGGCAGCGGACGCCATGGACGCGGACGTCATCGTCGTCGGAGCGGGCCTCGCGGGCCTGGTCGCGGCGCACGAACTCACCAGCAGGGGCCGGCGGGTCGCCCTGGTCGACCAGGAGAACGCCGCCAACCTCGGCGGCCAGGCGTTCTGGTCCTTCGGCGGGCTCTTCCTCGTCGACTCCCCGGAGCAGCGCCGCCTCGGCATCAAGGACTCCTTCGACCTCGCCTGGAACGACTGGCAGGGCAGCGCGCAGTTCGACCGCGCCGACGACGAGGACTCCTGGGCGGTGCGCTGGGCGCGCGCCTACGTCGAGTTCGCGGCGGGGGAGAAGCGGCCCTGGCTCGCCGGGCACGGGATCTCCTTCGTGCCGACCGTCGGCTGGGCGGAGCGCGGCGATCTGCGCGCCGACGGACACGGCAACTCCGTGCCCCGCTTCCATGTCGCCTGGGGCACCGGCACGGGCGTCGTCGAGCCGTTCGTGCGGTACGCCAAGCAGGCGGCGAAGGACGGGCTGCTGACCTTCCACCACCGGCACCAGGTGGACGAGCTGGTCCTGGACGACGGCGCCGCCCGCGGGGTGCGCGGCACGGTCCTCGCCCCCGACGACAGCGCGCGAGGCGTCGCCTCCAACCGCGACCGCATCGGCGACTTCGAGCTGACCGCCCAGGCCGTGGTCGTCACCAGCGGCGGCATCGGCGCCAACCACGAGATCGTGCGGCGCTACTGGCCCGAGCGGCTGGGCACGCCGCCCGCCGAGATGGTCACCGGTGTTCCCGCCTACGTCGACGGCCGGATGCTCGACATCAGTGCCGGGGCCGGCGTCCGACTGGTCAACCGCGACCGCATGTGGCACTACACCGAGGGCATCCAGAACTGGGACCCGATCTGGCCCGGCCACGGCATCCGCATCCTGCCCGGCCCGTCCTCCCTGTGGTTCGACGCCCTCGGCCGCCGCCTGCCCGACCCGTGCCTGCCGGGCTACGACACGCTCAACACGCTCAAGCACCTGCGGACGACCGAGGACATCGCCGGGCACGACCACTCCTGGTTCATCCTCACCCGCAAGATCGTCGAGAAGGAGTTCGCGCTCTCGGGCTCCGAGCAGAACCCCGACATCACCGCCAAGGACCGCAAGGCCGTCCTGCGCGACCGGCTGCTCGGCAAGGGCGCCCCGGCGCCGGTGCAGGCGTTCCTCGACCGCGGCGCGGACTTCGTCATCGCCGACACCCTCGACAAGCTCGTCGAGAAGATGAACGGGCTGACGGAGAAGGCGCTGCTCGACGTGGACACCCTGCGCCGCCAGATCCAGGCCCGCGACCTCCAGATGGCCAACCCGTACGCCAAGGACTCCCAGGTCCAGGGCATCCGCAACGCGCGCCGCTACATCGGCGACCGGCTCGGCCGGGTCGCCACCCCGCACCGCGTCCTGGACCCCGCGGCCGGCCCGCTCATCGCCGTCAAGCTGCACGTCCTCACCCGCAAGACCCTCGGCGGCATCCAGACCGACCTCGACTCGCGCGCCCTGGGCGCCGACGGACAGCCGGTCGAGGGCCTGTACGCGGCGGGCGAGGTGGCCGGCTTCGGCGGCGGTGGCGTGCACGGCTACAACGCCCTCGAAGGCACCTTCCTCGGCGGCTGCCTCTTCTCCGGACGGGCCGCGGGCCGGGCCGCGGCCCGCCAGACGGGCTGAGGGAGGGCCCGACGGGGACGGCCAGGAAGACGGGCTGACGGACGGGCTGACGGCGTGCAGGCGCGCAGGTGGACGGGCCGGCGGCGGGCCCCCTCCCGGACCGTCAGTGCCGGTCCGCCTCCAGCAGGCGGACCAGCACCGCCGTATGGCTCTGCTCCGGGGACTTCGCGGACGTCAGCAGCGTCACCGGCCCCTCGTGGACCGACGCCCGCAACCGGTCGAGCAGTCCGGCCGCCTCGGGCTCGGTCAGCTCCGCCTCGTAGCGGCGCGCGAACTCCTCGTACGACCCCTCGCCCGCGTGGTACCAGCGGCGCAGCTCGGTGGACGGGGTGAGGCCCTTGGGCCACTCGTCCACGCGGGCCGCGTCCTTGGACACCCCGCGCGGCCACAGCCGGTCGACCAGGACCCGCACTCCGTCGTCGGGCTCGGGCGGGTCGTAGACACGACGCACGCGGACACTCATGGGCGGGCCGTCCGTCCGTCATCGGGTGGGCAGGTCCTGCCGAGCGTAGGCCCCGCAGGCCCGCCGACACCGCTCGGCTTGACCTGAATGAGGGGGAAGCCCGGGGCGCCCAGTCCCTAGTCTGAGGACGTTTGATCACACGCCACCCCCCCCAGGAGCGCACGTGACACACCCTCGCAGACGCGCCACCACCCTCCTGCGCCGCGAAACCGTCGCCGTCACCGTCCCCGTCGCCCTGGCGGCGCTGCTCGCGGCGGCCGGACCCGCCACCGCGGCCGGACCGGCGGGCACCGCAGGCGTCGGCGACCCCTACTTCCCGCTCGCCGGCAACGGCGGCTACCACGTGACCCACTACGACCTGACCCTCCGCTACGACCCGGGCAGCCGGCACCTCGACGGCACGGCGGTTCTCACCGCCCGCGCCACCCGGCGGCTGACCCGCTTCGACCTCGACTTCCAGGGGCTGAAGGTCACCGGCCTCACCGTCGACCACGTCAAGGCCGCCCACCGGCGTGACGGCCAGGAACTCGTCGTCACCCCGCGGCGCGCCCTGCGCAAGGGCGAGCGGTTCCAGGTCACCGTCACCTACAACGGCACCCCCGGCCCGGTCACCGACCCCGACGGCTCCCTCGACGGCTGGATCCCCACCGACGACGGGGCCTTCGTCGCCGGCGAACCGCAGGGCGCCATGACCTGGTTCCCGGCCAACAACCATCCCCTCGACAAGTCCTCCTACGACTTCACGATCACCGTCCCCGAGGACCGCGCCGCCGTCGCCAACGGCGTCCTCCTCGGCCGGCGCACCACCCACGGCAGGACCACCTTCCGCTGGCGCCAGACCGAGCCCATGGCCGCCTACCTCGCCACCGCCACCGTGGGAAAGTTCCAGGTCAAGCAGTACACGACCCGTGACGGCCTCAAGGTCTACGACGCCGTCGACCCGCGCGAGGCAGCGGCCGCCGCGCCCGTCGTCGAGCAGCTGCCCTCCGTACTGGAGTGGGAGAGCGCACTGTTCGGGCCCTACCCGTTCCGCGCCGCCGGCTCCATCGTCGACCACGCCCCGGACGTCGGCTACGCCCTGGAGACCCAGTCGCGGCCCGTCTACGACCGGGCCCCCGACCTGAGCACCCTCGTCCACGAGAGTGCCCACCAGTGGTTCGGCGACTCCGTCTCCCTCACCTCCTGGAAGGACATCTGGCTCAACGAGGGCTTCGCCACGTACACCGAGTGGCTCTACGCCGAGCAGCACGGCGGCAGCACCGCCCAGAAGACCTTCGACGCCCTGTACGCCCGCCCCGCCACCGACGGCCTGTGGGCGTTCCCGCCCGGCGACCCCGGCAGCGGCGCGAACATCTTCGACACCCCCGTCTACGCCCGCGGCGCCATGACCCTGCACGCCCTGCGCACCACCGTCGGAGACCGCGCCTTCTTCCGCGTCCTGCGCGCATGGGCCGCCGCGCACCGCTACGGCCACGGCACCACCGCCCAGTTCGAACGGCTCGCGGAACGGGAGTCCGGACAGGACCTCGGCGCGCTGTTGCGGAGCTGGCTGTACGGCCGGGGCAAGCCCGCCAAGCCGTAGGCCGAACAGGCCCCGGAACCTGACGAGTTCCAAACACCCGTCGGGGATGGTCGAGCGATGATCACCCTTCGCCGCCGGGCCGCGCTGCTCGCCGCATCCCTCCTGCTCACCGGATGCGGCGGCGGCGCCGCGGCCACACCGGAGCAGCGGCCCGCCGCCGCCGCCACCGCCACCGACACACCGGCGACGTCCGGCACCCCCGCCCCCGCGATCTCCGTCGAGTCGGCACCGCAGCGGATACCCGGCCTGGGGACGAAGACCTGGGCCGCCGTGCCGGAGGACGCCGCTCAGGTGGTCGTGGTGACCGGCCGGGGCCGCGACTCCCCGCTCTCCACGGTCGTCCTGTACCGGCGGACCGCGGCGGGCTGGCAGGCGGGGAGGAACTGGCCCGCGCACAACGCGCTGCGCGGCTGGAGCGACCACCACCTGGGCGGCGACCTGCGCTCGCCCATCGGCGTCTACGGCCTCACCGACGCCGGCGGGCTGCTGCGCGACCCCGGCACCCGCCTCTCCTACGACCACGGCGTCGGCTTCACCTCGCCCGGCACCGGATTCGAGGGCGAACCGCTGCGGGGTTCCTTCGACTATGTGATCGCGATCGACTACAACCGCGAGCCCGGCACCTCGCCCCTCGACTGGACCCGCCCCCTCGGCGCGAAACGCGGCGGCGGCATCTGGCTGCACGTCGACCACGGCGGCCCCACGCACGGCTGCGTGAGCATCGCCGAGGAGCACATGAAGGAGCTGCTCCTCGTCCTGGACCCCGCCCTGCACCCCGTGGTCGTCATGGGCGACCATGCCTCTCTGGCCCGCTGAACAAACGGAGTTGTCGCGTGTGCGCTCATGTACTGGTCGCCGAGGACGACGCGATGCAGGCCGAACTCATCCGCCGTTCGCTGCTCGCCGAGGGGCACACCGCCACCGTCGTGCACGACGGCGCGGCCGCGCTGGACGCGGTGCGGCGCAACCGGCCCGACCTCGTCGTCCTCGACCTCATGCTGCCGGTCATCGACGGTTTCGGGGTGTGCAGGGTGCTGCGCCGCGACGACGACATCCCGGTGCTCATGCTGACCGCCCGGGCCGGCGAGGACGACGTGCTGCTCGGCCTGGAACTGGGCGCCGACGACTACATGACCAAGCCCTACAGCCCGCGCGAGCTGATGGCCCGCATCCGTACCGTCCTGCGGCGCAGCGGGCGGGCCGGCGCCGACCGGCGGGACGATCCCGTCGTCCGGGCCGCGGGGCTCGCCGTCGATCCCCAGCGGCACGAGGTGCGCTGCGCCGGAGAGCCGGTGGAGTGCACACCGGCCGAGTTCCAGATACTGCTGGCCATGGCCGCCGAGCCTGAACGGGTCTTCTCCCGGCGACAGTTGCTCCAGTGCACCCGCGGGTTCGACCGGGCCTCGACCGAGCGGGCGATCGACGTGCACATCATGAACCTGCGCCGGAAGATCGAGGCCGACCCGCGCAGACCCGTGCGGCTGCTGACGGTGTTCGGCGTCGGCTACAAGCTCAGCGGCGGCCAGGCGTGAACCGCAGCAGTACCCGCACCCGCATACCGCTGCGCAAGCGCCTGCTGGTCCGTCTGCTGATCGCGTCCGTCCTGATCGCCGTGTGCTCGGTGGCCGCCACCGCCTGGCTCGCCGTCACCACCACCACCCGCGCGCTGCGGGAGGAGCAGGGCCAGGCCCTCGCCGACGACATGGACATCCTCGCGCGGCTCAGCGGCTACGCCGCCACCCACCCCGACTGGACGGGCGTCGAGGCGACGGTCCGTGAACTGTCCGCGCGCACCGGCCGGCGCATCGCCCTGACCACCGCCGACCGCAGACCCCTGGCCGATTCCGCGCCGCGCGGCACTTCCCTGCCGCCGAGTGCCGCCGCCACCGTCGACCCGCTGCGCACCGACACCTACAGCGAGCCGGGCGCGCAGCTGAGCGGCACCGACCCGCGCGTGGTGGGCCCCTACCGGCTCACCGCGCTCGAACGCACGAAGCTCGACGCCGCGGCCCGCGCGCGGCAACGCTGCCTCTCCCGCTACGGCGTCGACACGACCGTCACGCACACCCCGAGCGGGCGCCCGGTGGTCACCGCCTCGGACTCCACCGCCATCTCCGGATACGCGTTGGACGAGTGCGGGGACGGGCAGCTCGACACGCCCGCGCCCACGGAGGAGAAGGCGCTGACCGCGCTTCAGGGACGGGCCGGCGGCTGCCTGACCCGGGCGGGCCTGGACCCCGACATCCCCCTGGTGTTCGGCACCGGAGTGCCCGGCGCGTCCGGTAGGGCCCGGACCCTGGCGCCCGTGTGGGCCAAGGTGGTGGCCGGCGGCGCGGATGCCGGCAAGACGACTCTGCGCGCGGCCCAGACCTGCTTCGAGACCGCCCGGCGCGCCCAGCTCGACCCGTACGTCGCCCCGGTCGCCGAGCTGTTCCTCGGCGTCGGGGACGACCTCGCGGCTCCGCGCTGGGTCATGTCCCCGGCCAACAAGGCGAAGGTGGTCGGCGCGGCCGGGCTGGTGCTGGCCGTCACCGTCGCCGTCACCGCCGTCGTCGCCACCCGGCTGGTCCGGCCCCTTCGCGCGCTGACCGAGGCCGCGGGGCAGCCCCCGGACCGGCACGCCCGTGTGCCCGTCACGACGCAGGACGAGACCGGGATCCTCGCGGAGGCCTTCAACGACCTGGCCGAACGCCGGGAGCGGCTGGAGGCCCAGCGCAAGGCCCTCGTCAGCGACGTGGCCCACGAACTGCGCAGCCCGCTCACCAACATCCGGGGGTGGCTGGAGGTCACCCGCGACGGCCTCGTGGAACCCGACACCGAACTGCTCGGCGCCCTGCACGAGGAGGCCCTGATCCTCCAGCGCGTCATCGACGACCTGCGCGACCTCGCGGCGGCCGACGCCGGCACCCTGCGTCTGCACCGCGAACCGGTGCCCGCCGACGACCTGCTCGCCCAGGTCGCCGCCGCCCACCGGGTCGCCGCCGACACGGCCGCCGTGCGCCTGCGCACCGAGACCGAGGGTGCTCCGTGGCTGGACGCCGACCCGGTGCGGCTGCGGCAGGCGCTCGGCAACCTCGTCACCAACGCGGTGCGTCACACCCCGCCCGACGGCACGGTCACCCTGACCGCGCGGGGCGACGGCGACCGTGTCGTGCTGGAGGTCGCCGACACCGGCACGGGCATCGCCGCCGAGGACCTGCCGCATGTCTTCGAGCGGTTCTGGCGGGCGGAGAAGTCACGCAGCCGCCGCACCGGCGGCAGCGGCCTGGGCCTGCCGATCGTCCGCCACCTGACGGTCGCCCACGGCGGCACGGCCCAGGCGACGAGCACCCCGGGCGCGGGCAGCGTCTTCACCCTGAGACTGCCCGCGGCGACGGCACCGGGAGACGGCTGAGGCGGCACGACCGAGGTCGCCGCGGGCCCGGACCGAACCGGGGGACCGAGGCGGTGCGGTCGAGACGCCCCGGCAGACAGCCGCCGGTCGAGCCGGCTGAGGGGGGGGACGAGCGTCACCCCTCGCGGGCGAGGGCCGTCGCGTCGGGCCGGCCGGTGAGCGGCCGGTGAGCGGCCGGTCCCGGCACGGAACCAAGGTCCTGCCGCTGCTTCCGGCCGCCCGGCCCCCGGCTCGCCCGGCTCGCTTGGCTCGCCCGGCTCATGCTCATGGGCCCCCAGGCCCCCGGCCCAGCTCACGAACTGCGTCGGGCGGCCCGTATCCGCCGCTTGAGGGCGCGTCGTTCGTTCTCACTGGTGCCGCCCCAGACCCCGAGGGTCTGATCGGTCTCCATGGCCCACTCCAGGCACTGCTCCTGCACGGGACAGCGTCGGCAGACCGCCTTCGCCTGCTCCGTCTGGAGCAGTGCCGGACCGGAGGTACCGATCGGGAAGAAGAGGTCGGGGTCCTCGTTGCGGCACTCGGCATGCTCTCGCCAGTTGTCCATCGAAGTCACCTGCGATCTCGTCGTATGCGCTTTTCCGGATGAGTTGCTCCCGATCGGGTCACCGGAGGGGCGGCGGTGAAACAGGATGGCCCCGGAAAAGCGTTCACTGCTCCCGCTGCCCCCACGGGGAGCCGTACGCCGTGAGCAGGTCGAGGAACGGACGGGGCGCGAACGCCTCGGGGCCCAGGACGCCCGCCCCGGACCACGCGCCCGTGGCGAGCAGTTCGAGGGCGACCACCGGGTTGACGGCGGTCTGCCACACCACGGCCTGGCTGCCGTACTCGGCCATGGACCACTGGTTGTCGACCACGTGGTACAGGTACACCTCGCGCGGCGCGCCGTCCTTCACGCCCCGTACCCAGGTGCCCGCGCAGGTCTTGCCGTGCATCAGCTCGCCCAGGGTCGCCGGGTCCGGCAGACAGGCGGCCACCACGTCCCGGGGCGAGACGGAGACCGGCCCCGACGCGCTCGGCACGGTCACCGGCGCGGTGCGGTCCAGCCCCAGCAGGTGCAGCGTCTTCAGGGTCTCGATGAACTCGTTGCCCAGGCCGTACTTGAAGGTGACCCGGCGCGCCTTCACCCAGCGAGGCACGAGCAGGACCTCCTCGTGCTCGACGTTCACGCACTCCACCGGCCCGATGCCCTCGGGGAAGTCGAACACCTCGGGCTCGCTGAACGGCGCGGTGGTGAACCATCCCCGGTCGGCCTCGTAGACCACCGGGGGGTTGAGGCACTCCTCGATGGTGGTCCAGATGTTGAAGGAGGGCGCGAAGTCGTGGCCCTCGACGGTGAGGTTCGCGCCGTCGCGGATGCCGATCTCCTCGATCTCGTCGAAGAGTTCGTCGGCGGCGTACCGGGCGAAGACGTCCGACAGCCCCGGCTCGACCCCCATGCCGACCAGGGCCAGGGCGCCCGCCTCGGCCCACTCGTCGGCCTCGGCGAACTGCGCGTCGCCGAGCCGGACGCCGCACTCCTCGTACGGCCGGTCGGGGTGCGGCCGCGACAGGGACATCGCCATGTCGACATAGGTGGCCCCGGCGGTGCGCGCCGCGTGGAACAGCGGCATCACGAACCGCGGGTCGGTGGCGTTGAGCAGGACGTCGCAGCGGTGGCGGGCGAGCAGCTCGGCCACCGCCGACTCGTCGCCGGCGTCGACGCGCTCGGCGTGGAAGCGGTCGTCGCCGTCGAGCGCGGCGACGGCGGCAGCGGCGCGGGCGGGGTCGTAGTCGGCGACCACCAGCGCCTCGAAGAACGGACGGCGGGCTGCGATCCGGGTGATGGCGGTACCCACACCGCCGGCGCCCACGAGAAGGACACGCATGAACAGAACTCCCTCGGCTGAGAATGCGAACGAAGGTGAACAAGCTGAACGAAGGTATGCGAAAGCGTGCTAAGGGGCCCTGAGGCAGATACAACTCCGTGCGTCCACGTAAGGTCAATGGTGTTGGCATAAGAGCGCAGGCCCGCAGAAGGGGCGAGGGGTGAGGTGCGAGGGACCGTGGCCAAGCAGGTCGTACCCGAGGAGAAGCGGCGCCGGCGCCGGCCCACCAGGAGCGGCACCGTGCTGTCCGAACGGCTGATCGTCGAGGCGGCGCTGCGCCTGCTGCGCGAGCACGGCAGCGCCGGCCTGTCCGCCCGCCGTCTCGGCATCGCCCTCGACTGCGACCCCAGCACCCTCTACCGGTACTTCCGGGGCATGGACGAGCTGACCCTGGCCATCGGCGACGCGCTCGTCGGCGAGGCGCTGCGCGGCTGGCGGCCGACGGGGGAGTGGCGCACGGATCTGCACACCGTCGGGCTGCGCATCCACGCCGCCTATGTCGCCCACCCGCAGGCCGCCCAGCTCACCGCGAGCCGGGTGACCGGCCGGGCCAACGAACTCGCCGCCGACGAGGCCGTCCTGGACGTGCTGCGCACCGCGGGGTTCCCGCTGCCGGACACCGTGCGGATCTACCACGCCTTCATCGACCAGACGCTGGCCTTCGCCGCCCTGGACGCCGCGTCCCTGGCCCTGCCCCGGGCCGCGCAGCGCGCGGACGACGCGGTCTGGCGGTCGACGTACGCGCGGCTGCCCGCCGAGACCCATCCCCGGATCGCCGAGGCGGCCCCGCTGCTGTCGACCCGCATGGTGACCAGCGCCTATCCGACGGCACTGGAGATGCTGCTGGACAGTGCGCAGGCGACGCTGACCGGGCTCAGCTCCTGAGGGCCTCGGCCGCCGTCGCCGTCACCGCGTCCGCCACCACCGCCAGCGCCGGGGAATCCAGCTTCCACTGCTGCCAGTACAGCGGGACGTCCAGCGGGTGTCCGGGGGCGAGGGAGACCAGGCGGCCGGAGCGCAGCAGGGGGCCGGCCTGCACCTCGGGCACCATGCCCCATCCCAGGCCGGCGACCACGGCGGTCACGAATCCCTCCGAGGTCGGCACGGCCTGTCGTACCGGACTCGCGCCGCCGACGCCCCGGCGCAGTCCGCGCACGAACGCGTCCTGGAGGTCGTCGCTCCGGTCGAAGGTCATCACGGGTGCCCGGCCGAGGGTTTCGTGCAGCGGGCCGTCGCCCAGGTGGCGGGAGACGAAGTCCGGGGTCGCGGCGGCCAGGTAGCGCATCGTGCCCAGGGTCCGCACGGTGCAACCGGTCACGGCCTCGGGCGACGAGGTCACCGCGGCCATCACCAGCCCCTCCCGCAGGAGTTCCGCCGTGCGGGTCTCGTCCTCGCGGTGCAGTTCGAAACAGAGCTGCGGTTCCCGCGGCACCCGGGTCAGGGCCGGCAGGAACCAGGTGGCGAGCGAGTCCGCGTTCACCGCGACCGTCACCCGGGCCGGCTCGCCCTCGCCGCTCATGCCCAGCTCGGACCGCGTGTCGCGCTCGAGGCGGGCCAGCTGGCGGGCGAACCGGACCACGATCTCGCCGGACTCCGTGGGCCGCACCGGCTTGGTGCGCAGCAGCAGCACCCGGCCCGTGCGCTGCTCCAGTGCCTTGACGCGCTGGCTGACCGCCGAGGGCGTCACATGCAGGGCGGCGGCGGCCGCGTCGAAGGTGCCCTCGTCCACCACCGCGAGCAGGGTCCGCACCTGGTCGAGCGGGAGGTCCGTCATCATCCGGTCATCACGAGGGCTAATGATACGTAAGAATCTTTAGCTGTACGTACAGTGATCGCTTCCCTAGCGTGGACGTCATGTCCCACACCCTCACCGCCGCGGCCGCCGGATTCGGTACCGGTCTGTCGCTCATCGTCGCCATCGGCGCCCAGAACGCGTTCGTCCTGCGTCAGGGCATCCGCCGTGACGCCGTCCTCGCCGTCGTCGGGATCTGCGCCCTGTCCGACGCACTGCTCATCGCCCTGGGTGTGGGCGGGGTGGGCGCGTTGGTGGTGGCCTGGCCCGGGGCGCTGACCGCGGTCGCCTGGATCGGCGGCCTGTTCCTGCTCTGCTACGGGGCGCTGGCGGCCCGGCGGGCGTTCCGGCCCGCGGGTGCTCTGGCGGCCGAGGGGGAGAGCGCGGGCTCCTTGCGCCGCGCCGTGCTGACCTGTCTGGCGCTGACCTGGCTCAACCCGCACGTCTACCTCGACACGGTCTTCCTGCTCGGCTCCGTCGCCGCCGACCGCGGGCCGCTGCGCTGGACCTTCGGTCTCGGCGCCGCCCTCGCCAGCCTGTGCTGGTTCGCCGCGCTGGGCTTCGGCGCCCGGCTGCTCGGCCGGTTCCTGACCCGGCCGGCCGCCTGGCGCGTCCTGGACGGTCTGGTCGCCGCCACGATGATCGTCCTCGGCGTGACGCTCGTCGCCGGGGCCTGACCGCTGATGGCTCGTCATACGCCGTCCGGAATCTGAGATCCCGCGTCCACGGAGCGGTGAAAGCACAGCAGGTGCTGGGATAGTGACCTCCGGACCCGAAAGATGTAACGAGCAACCAGGAATCGCGTGGACACGAGCGAGAGCAGCACCGCACCCGAGGCCGAGGAGGCCGACCCGAGTCCGCAGGACCGGCCCCGGCGCGGCTGGCGCCGCTGGGCGATGGACACCCGACCGCTGCGCCGCCCGGCCTACCGGCGCCTGTGGTCGTCGACCATCGTCACGGCCGTGGGCAGCCAGCTCACCGCCGTCGCGGTACCCAAGCAGATCTACGACATCACCGGCTCCTCCGCCTGGGTCGGCTACGCGAGCCTCGCCGGGCTGGTGCCGATGGTGCTGTTCGCGCTGTGGGGCGGCGCGGTCGCCGACACCGTCGACCGGCGCAAGCTGCTGCTGGTTACCAACAGCGGTATCGCCGTCACCTCGGTGCTGTTCTGGCTCCAGGCGGTCTCGGGGCTCGACTCGGTGGCCGTGCTGATGGTGCTGCTCGCCACCCAGCAGGCGTTCTTCGGCCTCAACGCGCCCGCCCGCAACGCCTCGATCGCCCGGCTGGTGCCTGCGGGCGAACTCGCCGCCGCCAACGCCCTCGGCTCGACCGTCATGCAGACCGGTCTGGTCGCCGGGCCGCTGCTCGCGGGCTCCCTGATCCCCGTCATCGGCCTGCCCGAGCTGTACCTCCTCGACGCCGTCGCGCTGTGCGTGACGCTGTGGGCGGTGGCCCGTCTGCCCGCGCTGCCGCCCCTGGCGAGCGCCACCGCCCGGCGCGCCGGAGTGCGGGAGATCGTGGAGGGCTTCCGCTACATCTCCCGGCACAAGGTCCTGTTGCTGTCCTTCCTCGCCGATGTCATCGCCATGGTCTTCGGCATGCCCCGGGCCCTGTTCCCGCAGCTCGCCGCCGAGACGTACGCCTCCTACGGCGAAGGGCTCGCCCTGGGCCTGCTGTTCGCGGCGATCCCCATCGGCGCGGTGCTGGGCGGACTGTTCTCCGGCACGTTCTCCCGGGCCGGGCGGCACGGCTGGATGGTCATCGGCGCGGTCGTCGCCTGGGGCGCGGCGATCGCCGGGTTCGGACTGAGCGGCAGTCTGTGGCTCGCCGTGGTGTTCCTGGTCTGTGCCGGGGTCGCCGACATGGTCTCCATGGTCTTCCGCGGGGCGATCCTGCTGTCCGCCGCCACCGACGAGATGCGCGGCCGTATGCAGGGCGTCTTCACGGTCGTCGTCGCGGGCGGCCCCCGGCTGGCCGACGCCCTGCACGGCACGGCGGGCGCCGCCTTCGGGCCCCGTGTCGCGGTCGCGGGCGGCGGTCTGCTGGTCGTCGTCTCGATGCTGGGCCTGGCGGTCGCCGTGCCCGCGCTGCGCCGGTACCGCGTCTGAGCCGCGCGCGGGGTCTACAGGTCCCCGTGCCGGTGCGTTGCGTAGTGCTCCATCAGCTTGCCCCGGGTCGTCTCCAGCCGGTGCGCGAGGATCTCGGCCACGATCCGTATCAGCGACATCCCGAGCGCCGGATCCTCGTCGCACAGGGCGAGCACCGGCGGCGCCTCGAACTCGTAGGCCCGTACGGGGCTGAAGGCCTCCGCGCCGAAGTCCCACCGGTACGGCGGGAACAGCCACGACCAGCCCAGCAGGTCGCCGGCGCCGAGGCTCGCGACGGTGACCCGCCGCAGGGAGGTCACCTGCTGGACGAGCGAGACCGCGCCGGAGCGGATGACCCAGAAGCGGTCGGCGGTGCCGCCCGCGTCGAAGATCCGGGTGTCCTCCGCGAAGGACACCTCACGGGCCAGTGTCATCAGATGCTGACGCTGGGGCGGGGGAAGCGCGGTCAGCAGTTTCGTCGCTTTGGTCATGGCCCGGAGCTCCTCGCCGACGATCGGTAGGGGTGCTTCCCCTTCCCATTTCAGCCGCTGCCGACGCCCCGGGCACCTCGGCGGCCCGCACTTTCGCCGCGCGGGCCACGAGGACATGGAAAAGCCCTGGCTGGACGGGGGAGGCCAGCCAGGGCAGCAAAGGGGTGGTGCACGGAGGAGGAGTGGCTACGACCCCGCTCACCAGGTGTGAATGAACCGTAAACCATTCGCGGAGATTCTGCGTACTCGAAACCCGGTCACGTGACCGGTTTCACGCGATGTGCGGTGTCCTGGGCGACGACCCTGATCGTCCGCAGTTCCGGATCGGTCGGATCGGGGAGGTTCATGCCCGCCGCCAGGCCGGTGCTCAGATAGCGCAGCACGGGCTCGGTGAGTCGCTCACCGGGCAGGACGGCCGGGATCCCCGGCGGATACGGCGTGATCATCTCGGCGGCGATCCGCCCGGCGGCCTCGCTCAGTGCCACGTTCTCGGCGGGTCCGAAGAACGCGTCCCGGGGCGGCATCCCCTGCGCCATGCGCAGTTCGGTGGGGCCCGGCACCTCGACCCGCGGGGCCGGGCCCAGGTCGGGCGCGGCATGGGCAAGATCCTTGAGGGCGGCGAGGAGTTCACCGGTCGTCCCGCGGTCGTCGGCGTGGGTCAGCTGCGCGCCGATCCGCCGGTGGTCGGACAGGTGCATGTCCATGAGCTGGTGCTCGCGCAGCCAATCCGCGGCCTGGAACCCGGTGATCCCGAGCCCCTGGACATCGATCACCACGGGCAGCGGATCGAAGTCGTCGGCGAGCCCCGGGCCGCAGAGGTCATCCCGGCCCTCGACGTGCATCCCGTCGATCTCCTCGATCGCGGACCGCACCTCCCGGGCGAGTCCGAGAGCCGCGCCGATCAACCGCTCACCGTGCAGCGCCATCTGCCGGCGCCAGCCGTCGAGTCCGGCGTACAGCAGCACCGAGGGGCTCGTCGTGCCCAGCAGGTCCGCGCGCATGTTCAGCAGTTCCGGGGTGACGAGTCCGCCCTGGAGGTGGAACACCGAACCCTGCTCCAGGCCGCTGCCCATCTTGTGGATGCTGGTCACGCAGATGTCGGCGCCCGCGTCCATCGCCCAGGACGGCAGGTCCGGATGGAAGGGCAGATGCGCTCCCCAGGCCTCGTCCACGACGAGGGGAACCGACCGTCGATGGCAGACGTCGGCGATCGCCCGCAGATCCGCGCAGGCGCCGTACGGAGTGGGGCTGGTGACCAGGGCGCCCTTCGCGTCGGGGTGGATCTCGAAGGCCCTCTCGAACTCCTCGGCCGACGGCGGATGGGCCAGGCGCCGCTCGGCGTCCCAGCGCGGCTCGACCCACACGGGCTCGATCCCGGACAGGATCAGCCCCGACACCACCGACTTGTGAGTGTCCCGCCCGATCAGCAGCTTCTCGTGCGGCCCGGCCACCGACAGCATGGCGGCCTTGACGGACAGCGAACTCCCGCAGGTCGAGAAGAAGGTGTGCTCGGCGTGGACGGCGTCCGCCATCAGCTCCTCGGCGCGCTCCAGCACCCGCCCCCGGGTGAGCCGGTCGTCGAGTCCGCCCGACGCCGGCACATCACCGAGGAAGACCGCGTCCCCCAGCACCGCCCGTACCTCGGGATCGGCGCCGCGGGCCTGCTTGTGCCCCGGCGGGGTGAACGACAACCGGCCTTGACGGCGGTAGTCGACCAGGGCTTCCAGAACGGGCGCTCGCGTGTGATCGGCTGCCATGGGTTCCGGGTGCCCGCGTCGGGCGGGCACAATCGGCCCCGACGGCCCCGGTCAGCGCGGCTCGGCGCTCCGGCCCGGCGTCACGATCTCGTCCAGCACCTTGAGCACCGCTTCGTAGGCGAGACCCCGGGTCCGGGCGTCGGTTGCTTCGTCCGCGCGTTCCGCGTCGGTCCGGGCGAGGTCCGCGCTCCGGGCCCGCCAGGCCAGCAGCTCCTCGTGGGCGCAGGCCCTCGCCCGCTGGATGCGCCGCAGCAGTTCGTCCGAGTCCACCACATCGGTCATCTCTTCCGCCTACCCGGATCGTCGGGACGAATGCTCCCCGTCCGGGAGGTTTGGCCGCCGCGGGGGCGGCCAGCCGCTAAGGAGACGACCGCACCGTCCGGTGGAAGAGAGCGCCGGGTGCGGGGCAGACGCCGAACCCGCCGCGGAGGTGCGGCCGTCCGACCAGCCGGGACCAGTCAGGGGAGCGAAGGGATGCGTACGAACGACTCGACCGACCGTGAGGACGCGCAGGACGGCGCCTTCGGTCGCGGAGGGCACGAGCAGTGCCGGCCGGCCGACGTCCGCAGTGCCGTACGACAGGCGGTGACCGGGCGCTGCGGGACCATCGGCTGCCCGTACGACGAGGACGGGCTCTCGGACGCCCTGCTCGTCGCCTCGGAGCTGACGAGCAACGCCATCCTGCACGGCGGCGGCATCACCGGATTCGACGTCGACATGGACGGTCCGGCCGTGTGTGTCTCCGTCAGCGACCGCAGCGACCGGCTGCCGGTCACCACCGACCCGCTCGACGAACAGGGCCGGCTGCGCACCGGCGGTCGCGGCTGGCCGATCGTCTGCCGGCTGGCCCGCAACGTCAAGGTGGCGTGTCTGCCCTCCGGCGGTAAGCGCATCACCGCCGTCGTCCCCGTGTTCTGACCCCGGCGCCGACCGGTCCGGGCCGTGGCCCGCGAACCTGTGAACGCCTTTCGCGCAGGCGGAGTTTGTTCCTCCAGGGGTAGGGCAGACGGAGGTTCGTGCTTCGGACCGGAGGCGCGCCGACGGGAGCGAGTTGTCGCTCCGGGGCGTCGCACGCGTTCCGGACGGCAGGAGTTCTCGTCGCCAGTCCCTGAAACCACCGTTCAGGAGAGCGATACCGCATGCCTATCGACATGTCGACAAGCCGTCCTTCCGCTTCCGCCCCCACCACCGCGCAGCTACGGCGCACCCATGCCGACGCGCCCGACACCATGAGCCGGTTCGCCCGGCTGGTCACCCTGGAGGAGGGCCCCGAGCGGGACGCCGTACGCGACGAGCTCGTCACCGCCTGGCTGCCCATGGCCCACCGCATCGCCGGCCGTTTCCGCGACCGCGGTGAGGCGATCGAGGACCTGCGGCAGGTCGCGGCGCTGGGACTGGTCAAGGCCGTCGACCGTTTCGACCCCGAGCGCGGCGCCTTCGAGAGCTATGCGGTGCCCACCATCACCGGGGAGATCAAGCGCCACTTCCGGGACCGGATGTGGGCGCTGCGCGTGCCCCGCCGGGTACAGGAACTGCGCAACAAGGTGCGCGTCGCCCGCCGCGAACTCATCCAGAACCCCGGCGCGGCCGAGCCCTCGGTGGCCGACATCGCCACCCACACCGGGCTCACCGAGGACGAGGTGAACGCCGGCCTGGAGGCCCTGGAGAGCTTCAGCACCCTTTCGCTGGACGCCGAGACCTCGGCCGGTGACGACGGCTACAGCCTCGCCGACACCCTGGGCGACTCCGACGCCTCCTTCGACGTCGTGGTCGACCGCGAGTCCGCCAAGGAAGGCCTGCGCCGACTGCCGGAACGCGAGCGCGCCATCCTCTACATGCGGTTCTTCGAAGACATGACGCAGAGCAGGATCGCCGACCAGCTGGGCATCTCCCAGATGCACGTGTCCCGGCTCATCAGCCGCAGCTGCGAGCGGGTGCGCCAGGAAGCTCTGCGCTGACGGCACGACATTCACCCCATCCGAACGGAGGAGAAGCAGACCGATGCTCATGCCGCATCCCGCTGTCCTGCGCAGACTCGTCGACGAGTACGAGGCGCTGACACGATCCGGATCCACCGAGGACCAGCCGCAGGCACAGGCACAGGCGCGTGATCTCGCCTACACGCTGTGCGTGTCCACCGGCACGCGCGACGTCAGGCACGCCCTGGAGACGGCACGTCAATGGCTCGAGGCGGCGTCGGCCTCCGACGCCGCGATACGCCCGCCGACCGACAGAGATCCCCACGTGTACGCCTGACGGGCGGGGTGGACGCGCCGGATCCCGCGTCCACCCCGTTGCTCTTTCGGGCCGGGACACGCTCCAGGAGCGCCTGACGTGTGTACCGCGAGAGCCGGGGCATGCGGATCCCGCAGGAAATCGGGGAGTCATCGGGGAGGGCGAACATGAACACGAGTGCTCTGGCACGCAACGGCAGGGTCGGGGCGGAGCGAGCCGCACGGGGCTCGGTGACGAAGGGCGCCGCCAAGGCGGGGCTCGCCGCGCGGGGCGTCATCTATCTGCTGGTCGGACTGCTGGCCCTGCAGATCGCCTTCGGCGACGGCAGCCAGCAGGCGGACCGCCAGGGAGCTCTGGAGGAGATCTCGCAGAAGCCGTTCGGCGCCGTACTGCTGTGGGCGCTGGGCATCGGACTCGTCGGCATGGCGCTCTGGCGGCTGTCGGAGACCGTCTTCGGCGGAGCCGGCGCCGACGGGCGCAGCGCCAAGAAGCGCCTGCTCGCCCTCGTCCGGTGCGGCTTCTACTCCTTCGTCGCCTACTCCGTGCTGGCCTTCGCCGCCGGATCGGGCAGCGGCGGCGGTTCCGGCGACGAGCAGTCCCGGGACGTCACCGCCCGGGCCCTGGAACTGCCCGCGGGCCAGTGGATAGTCGGCGCGGGAGGAGCGGGGATCATCGTCGCGGGCGTGTGGATCGGCGCTCGCGCCGTCATGCGGTCCTACCGCAAGCACCTGCGGCTGGGGGAGATGTCCCCGCGCATGCGGCGGCTGGTCGACATCACCGGGGTGGGCGGCGGTGCCGCCCGTGGCGTGGTGTTCGCCGCCGCGGGAGTCTTCGCGGTACGGGCCGCCGTCGAGTACCAGCCGGACGAGGCCAAGGGGATCGACGACACACTGCGTTCTTTCGCCGGCACGCCCGCGGGGCCGGGCCTCCTGGCCTGCGTCGCCGCCGGACTCGTGCTCTTCGGACTGTTCTCGTTCGCCATGGCCCGCTGGCGCAAGGTCTGACGTCCGGCTGTGTGGGAACACGGACCAGATGAACGAATCAGAGTTCCCGCGCGACGGACGGCCCGTGGACATGTACCTCGACCTTCTGCGCGTCCGCATGGACAGCGAGGACTATCAGCTGCTGCTGAAGGTCGTCGCACCCGCGCTGCGCGCACTCGAGGAACAACGACCCGAGAGTCTCGACTTCGCCCTCGATCCGGAGGACACCCAGCAACTGCCCCAGGAGATCCGTGACGAAGCCGCCCTGGTCATCGCCACCGCGGTGACCGGCCGGCTGGACAACCAGCTGGTGGAGATAGACGTCGACGGCACCGGCCCGGTCCGGGTGGTCACCGACGCGGGCACCGCGTCCGACCCCACCCGCCTCGCCGAGATCGCCGGCTGCATCCGACAGCGCCACCAGGACACCGAGGAGCTGCGCGGTATCGCGGCGGCGAGCGACATGTCC
The DNA here is from genome assembly GCF_045040885.1 of Streptomyces sp. NBC_00016. NCBI lineage: Bacteria > Bacillati > Actinomycetota > Actinomycetes > Kitasatosporales > Streptomycetaceae > Streptomyces > Streptomyces sp. NBC_00016. The sequence continues at coordinate 9,020,294 of NZ_CP108304.1, forward strand.
ACGGACTTCTGACCGTGGAAGGACCCGCCGTCACTTCGGCGGAGTCACCGGCACGCCGAGCGGCCGGGCCAGGCCGACCACCGCTTCGTCCAGGCGCTGAAGATGGCGCAGGACACGGTCGGTCACCCGGCCGTAGCGCGGCGTTCCCGGCCCGCCCGGCATCAGCAGCGAGGCGATGCTCGGCCCGGTCAGCACCTCGGCGGCGCTCCGCTCGCCCGCCACGCGCGCGGAGATCGCCCCGATGTTGTGCAGGATGCGCCGCCCGGCGCGGCGCAACCCCGGGTCCGCCACGATCGATCGCTGCGTCGGCAGCAGCTCGGCCATGGCCGCCAGGGTCCGCGCGTGGTACGCACAGGTCTCCAGCAGCGCGACGACGTACTGGGCCGTGTCCCGCCGGGTCCGCAACGGCGTGACCGGGTGGGTCAGGGGCTGCGTGGCCGCCCGCAGATCGGCCAGTGCCTGGTCCAGATCACGGGCCCGGTCCAGCAGCTCGGCCGGGGGACCGCCGCTCAGCTGCTCCACCGCCGCCTCGGTGACATCGGTCAGCCGGTCCAGCACGGTCGTCAGCAGCTCGTTCGTCCGCCGGTCGGTGTGCACCGGCAGCACCAGCGCCGCCGCGACGATTCCGCAGGCCGCCCCCAGCGCCGTCTCCTCCACCCGCAGGATCAGCACCGACATGCTGTAGGTGTGCAGCAGCGTGTACAGCACCCCCAGCGCGGCCGTCACGAAGAACGACATCAGCGTGTACGACAGCGGCGCCGTGTAGAACATCGCGAACACGCACAGCAGCACCACCGCGAACGCCGTCCACGTGTGGTGGCCGACCACCCCCGCCAGCAGGATGCCGGCGACCACCCCGAGCACGGTGCCCAGCAGCCGCCGGTAGCCCTTGACCAGGATCTCCCCGGTGGAGGCGGTGTTGATGAACACGATCCAGCAGGTCAGCACCGCCCAGTACCAGCGGTGCGAGGAGAGCAGCTCGCCGCCGACGATGGCCAGCGACGACCCGACGGCGACCTGCACGGCGGCCCGGGTGGTCGGCCGCCGCAGCCCCGTCTCCTTCCCGGCCGTGTCGGAGTCCTCGTCCTCCTCGCCCGCACCGATCGCGGCGTCCTCCGCGTCCAGTTCCTCGCGGGAGCGCGCCGTCTCGGGACTGTCCTCGGACTCGTCCTGCGGCCCGTCGAGCGCGATCCGCAGCCCCAGCACGGCGCGCGCCGCCTCACCGACGCCCCGGAAGACGTCCTGGACGGCGGGCGACGCCTTCGGCAGGTTCTCCTCGTCCCGGTAGCCGAGCAGCCGGTTGCGGACGTGAGCCGTGGCCGCGCCCTCCGCGACGGAGATCCGCACCAGCTGCCGCAGGGCCCCCAGATCCCGGCGCAGGGCGGCGAGGGCCTCGTCCCGGACGGGGAGATGGCCGCCCTCAGGCAGCGGCGCGCCCGGCAGGTGCAGGGTCAGGGTGTCGGCCCGTTCGGCGCTGCGGGCGGTCAGCAGCAGCAGGCCGAGCCGCTCGGCGGCGATCTCGGCGTCGGCGATCCTGCGCTGCACCAGCCGGGCCGTCGCCTGGTCCGGAGTGCCCTCGTCCAGCCGGCCCTGGATCAGCATCGCCGTCTCGTGCAGCCGGGCGGTGCCCTCGCGCACATGGGCCAGTGCCTTCTCCACGTCGTCCGGACCGGCGTCCAGCAGATCGAGCTGGGCGTCCAGCAACTGCGCGAGCCGCGCCCGGAAGGCCCCGCGCAGCCGCTGGAGGATACCGCTCGGCGTCTGCGGCACCAGCACGAAGCGCGCCAGCGCACTGCACCCGAAGGCGACGGCCAGCACCGCGTAGAACCCCGGCAGGCTCGATGTGGTGACCCCGACGAACAGGGACAGGAAGTAGACCTGGAAGCCGACGAGACCGAGCGCCGTGCCCCGGTCACCGAACCGGCGGCCGTAGACGGCGCAGAAGATCAGGGCCACGAAGAAGAGGTCACCGGCCACCGTCCGGGAGCTGAGCAGCGCCGCCAGCGACATCGACGCGAACGCCACCGGCAGACCCAGCGCCAGCGTGACGGCCTGCCGGTCGCGCTGCTTCTCCCGGATCGCGAACGTGGCGACCATCGCGGCGATGGCCCCCGCCACCAGATGCGAGACGTCCGCGCCCAGCAGCGAGAGCACGGCCAGCGTGAGGGAGATCGCACCGACCGTGCGCAGCCCGGCCGCCAGACGCAGCAGCCCGGGGTCGGATGCCGCGATCCGATCCCGCCACCGTGCACCCGACGACCGTGCCGCCGCTCTCACGCCGCCGTACTCTCTCCCACCGTCCGACCTCAGGCGGTCTCCGACCCGGGCCCCTCGATCTGCGCCCGCACCTGCTCGGGCGTCAGATAGCTGTCCGTGTACTCGAAGTCCTTCAGCTTCGCCGCCCGGCGCGCCTGGAAGCCGGTGCGCACGAAGTCGTCACCCGCGATCGCGTTGAGCGTCCAGTTCGTCAGCACCCGCGCCTTGGCCACCCCCGTGCGCAGCGCCCCCCAGTGGTAGCCGCGGGCCACCGCCTGCGCGGGCAGCCCCCGCAGCTCGATGCCGAGCGGCTTGGAGACGGCGTCGGTACCGCCGAGGTCGACGACCAGACCGAGGTCCTTGTGCACGTACGGCCGCATCGCCCGGCCCCGCAGCGTCGCGATGACGTTGTCGGCGACGACCTTGCCCTGCCGCATCGCGTGCTGCGCCGTCGGCGGGCAGATCGCGCCCTGCTCGCCCTTGGCCTCATCGGGTACGGCGGCGGCGTCCCCGAGCGCGAACACCCCGTCGTTGCCGGGCAGGTTCATCTCCGCGGCGACGGCGAGCCGCCCGCGGACCGTCTCCGCGCCGAGGGTCGCGATGAGCGGGCTCGCGACGACGCCCGCCGTCCAGATCAGGGTCCGGGTCGGGATCACCCGCCCGTCGGTGAAGGTGACCTCCTCCGGGCCCGCCTTGGCGATCGACACGCCCAGCGAGATGTCGATGCCCCGCTTGCGCAGCACCTCCTGCGCGCTGCGCCCGAGCTTGTCGCCGAGCTCCGGCATCAGCTTCGGCGCGATGTCGATCAGATGCCACTTGATCAGGCTCGGGTCCAGGTTCGGATAGCGCTTGACCGCGTTGTGGGTGAGGAGCTGGAGACAGGCGGCGGTCTCGGTGCCGGCATAGCCGCCGCCGACGACCACGAACTGGAGCCGCGAGGTGCGCTCGGCGGGGTCGTGGCTGGCGTCGGCGAGGTCGAGCTGGCTGATGACGTGGTCGCGGATGTACGCGGCCTCGGCGAGGGTCTTCATCCCGAAGGCGTGCTCGGTCAGCCCCGGGATGTCGAAGGTGCGGGTCACGCTGCCGGGAGCGAGCACGATGTAGTCGTAGGGCTCGTTGACGATCTCGTCGGTGATCGTCCGGATGACGCAGACCTTCGACTTGAGGTCCACGCCGATGGCGCCGCCCGGGATGATCCGGGTGCGGTACTTCTTGCTGCGGCGCAGCGAAACGGCGATCGACTGGGGCGTCAGCACCCCTGAGGCGACCTGTGGCAGCAGCGGCAGATAGAGCTGGTAGGCGAACGGCGTCACCAGAGTGACGTCGGCCTCCGCGGCGGAGAGCGCGCGTTCCAGACGTCGAACGCACCCCACTCCCGCGAAGCCCGCGCCCACCACCAGGATCCTGGGTCGTGTCACGATGTCCATCCCTTTCTGCGGCTCCAGGCGGTCTGCCCCGACGTCATGCGCGTGCCCCGCCCGCGGGCGTCTCGCACCTCATCGATCCCACCGCGCCCGGACTGGTTCCGCCAGCCGGGCGAGGCATGCAGACGAACGTTTCTCCTGAGGTCACCGACGTACCCCCCTCAGGGCCTGTGTACGCCCGTTGGCTTCGGGTAGGCCGTCGTACATGACAATCGCGGAGGCCGGAGGATAGTGGCGGTGTGGTGCGCGGACGGCTCCGACGGCCGATGGGACAGTCGTCGGACACAGGCCGGGCAACTCGCCGAAGCGGTGGAGAGCCTGGTGGCCTGCTGGCTCATGGCCGCGGAGGAGACCAGACCCCGGCTGCCCGCTCGGCAGTTGCTGGCGCTGCGGACGGTGAAAAGCCGTCCGGAACTCAACATGACGGCCCTGGCCGAGCACCTGGGCGTCGGTCTGCCCACCGCGAGCCGCCTCTGCGACCGGCTCGAGGCCGCCGGGCTGCTGGAGCGGACCGTGCAGCCCAGTGACCGGCGCGAGGTACAGCTCGTGGTGACCGCCTACGGACAACGCCTGCTCACCGACGTCGCCGAGCGCCGCGTACGGCGCCTGGCCTCCGTGTTCGAGGCGATGACCCCGGCCCAGCGCACCGCACTGGAACACGGCCTCTCCGGTTTCCACCAGGCGCACACGTCGAGCCGGGGATCCGAGAACCCGGCGGACGGCTGACCGCTCCTCAGGCCCCGGGCCGCGGGCGGCTGCCGGGCGGGCCGCCCGCGGATGCGCCCACGTGACACAGCAGCAGGCAGACGTCGTCGTCCCGCTCGGAGTCGCTCAGCATCGGGTCCAGGATGCGCTCCGCCGAACCGTCCAGGTCCGCGTCCAGCTCCTCGGCGCGCAGCGAGCCGAGCGCCGCCGCCAGCCGCTCGATGCCCGGGTCTATGCCCTGGGCCCGGCGCTCGACCAGGCCGTCGGTGTAGAGCGCCAGCGTGGACCCCGGCTCCAACGGCACCGTGTGGTCGGCGATTTCCTGGTGCAGCGGAATGCCGAGCATCGCCCCCGGCTTGGCGTCCAGGGTGCGCACCCGCCCGTCCGGGCCGCGCAGCACGGGCGGCGGATGACCCGCCGCCGCCCACGTCAGCACCGGCTCACCGGGCTGGAAGCGGGCGATCACGGCCGTCGCGTACAGGTCGGGCTGGAGATGGTGCAGGAACATGTGCAGCCGGGTCAGCAGCTCGCCCGGGCTGCCGCCGTCCACGGCGTAGGCGCGCAGCGCGGTCCGTAGCTGGCTCATCATCACCGCCGCGTGCAGCCCGTGGCCCGTCACGTCGCCGATGACGGTGGTCAGGCTGCCGTCGGGCTGCCGGAAGGCGTCGTACCAGTCGCCGCCGACGTTCAGCCCGTAGGTCGCCGGCAGATAGCGGGCCGCGAGCCGCAGGCCGGGGGTGGCCGGCAGGTCGGTCAGCAGGGCGCGCTGGAGGGTCTCCGCGATGTCCCGGTTGTGCTCGAAACGGCGGGCGTTGTCGAGCGCGCCGCCGGCCCGCCGGGTGAGTTCCACGAGCATGACGGCGTCGTCCGGGTTCCAGCGCTCGCCGGGCGCGGTCAGCGTCACGACGCCCAGCGGCGCGCTGCGGGTCGGCAGCGGCACGCACAGCAGGGACCGGCCGGGATGCAGCGCCGACGGCGGCTGGTCGTCCACCCCGGGCAGACCCCCGGGGTGCGCGGCCGCGTACTGCGGCCGTCCGGTGCGGGCCGCGATCACGGCCGCCGCCGCACGCGGAACGGACGACACCCGCTCGTCCTCGGCGTCGAAGAGCCAGACGTCGGCCGTGCGGGCGTACCGCGGCACCAGCAGCTCGGGCAGCAGACGGGCGATCTCCTCGTGGTTGAGGGAGGCCGTCAGCGTCGCGCTGGCGTCGGCGAGGAACGTCAGCCTGCGCCGGGCGTCCTCCGCCTCCCGGCGCGCCGCGCGCTCCGCCGCGAAGGCCTCGCGCTGCGCCCGTCCGGCGGCGTCCAGCTCGGCGTGCAGCGCCAGCACACCCTGGTTGGTCTGGTGCAGCTCCTCCCGGTGGAAGGCGACGAGCTCCTCCTGCTCGGCCAGCCGCTCCAGCACCAGGGCGGTGTCCTCGTCGGCGCCGAGCAGGGCCTCCCCGAGAGCGGTCGCGTCACCCGCCGCGGCGTCGCAGACAGGGCCCGCGGCTGGCTCCGGGCAGGAGGCCGTGACGCACCACGGCCGCTCGCCGTCGGCGGGGGAGGGGGAGACCTCGACCCGCAGCGAACCCCTCGCCACAGTCAGGACGAACCGCCAGCTGCCGCCCTTGGACAGACACTGGCGCAGCCGCGCACCGAGGGCGGCGGCCATCCGGGTGCGTTCGAGGGGCGGTACACCGTGCGCGGCGGCCACCCGCGCGGTGGTGATCCGCGCGCGGGCCGCGTCGCTGACGGTGCCGATCGGCCAGGTGAGATTCATGGACCATCCGGCGGCGTCGGGGACAGGACGGCCACGGCGGTGTCGTCACGTACCGGGCGGGCGGAACTGCCGGCGTCGCGGACCGTCACGGCTGCGGTGACGGCGGGGTCGCAGGACAGCAGGCGGGGGTCGACGGGCGGCGCCCAGCGGCTGGGCAGCCCGTCGCTGTGCAGGACGAGCAGACGGTCCGGGGCCCAGACCGCCTCGGTCTCGGGCAGGCTGGTGGGCCGATGCGCGCCGACTATCCCGGGCCGGGACAGCAGATGGCGCCAGGAACCGCCCTCGCGCAGCCGCGCCCCCACATTGCCGACACCGGCGAACAGCAGCCGTCCGGACCGCAGATCGAGCTGGGCCACCGCGACCGCGGCGCCCCTCGTACCGCGCAGCGCGGTGTCGAGCAGGCGCAGCAGTTCGGCCGGCGGCAGGTGGGGCGAACGCTGTACCTCGTGGACCGCCGTGGTCGAGGCACGGGCCGCCTCGGGGCCGTGGCCCAGCCCGTCGGCCAGCATCAGGGTCAGCCGGTCGCCGTCACGGACGCAGGTCCAGGCGTCCCCGGAACACGCGGCGCCCCGGAAGGGGATGTTGACGCCACCGACCCGCGCGGAGAACGGGGCGGACGCGCCGGAGGTGTCGTCCGGCGCGCCGGCCCCGGCCTGCCCGGGAGCCGGCTCACGGCGGCCGCGGGTACGGGCCGGGCCGCCGATCCGGGCCAGCGCGACCGTCCCGCGGCCCGGGACGCTGTGCAGGTCGAAGTCGTCGGCGAGGCGCCGGCAGGTGCCCAGGCCGGCCCCCAGCGAGCCCGCTGTGGAGAACCCGTCGCCCAGGGCGGTGGAGACGTCGGCCATGCCCGGCCCGTGGTCGACGGCGGCGACCTGCACGACGAGGCTCCCCGGCCGTCCGCCCGGCGGGGTGACCGCCTCCACGAGGAGCTGTCCGCCGCGCGCGTGCTTGAGCAGGTTCGTCGCCAGCTCGGTCGCCACGAGGGCGGCGTCGGCGGTGCGCGACCGGTCCAGGCCCGCCAGCGCCGCCGCGCCCTCCGCGGCCACCCGGGCGTCGCGCACCCGCGTCGAGTCGTGCACCGGGACGTCCCACACGTGCGTCATCGTGGCTCCTCACGCTGCCGCGGCGGGCGGGCCGCCCAGGAGGTCACCGTGACCGTGGTGCCGACCCCGGGCGTGCTGTCGAGGGAGAACTCGTGCACCAGACGACGCGCCCCGCCCAGGCCGAGACCCAGCCCGCCGCCGGAGGTGTAGCCGTCGCTCAGTGCCCGCTCGGGGTCGGCGATACCCGGCCCCTGGTCCCTGAACGTCAGCCGCACCCCCTGGGTCCGCCCGTCGCACACGTGCTCCGCGGCCATCTCACCGCCACCGCCGTACACCAGGGTGTTGCGGGCCAGTTCGCTGGCCGCGGTGACCAGCTTGGTCTGGTCGACCAGGCCGAAGCCGAGCGCCGCGGCGGCCTGGCGCACGTGCTGCCGCACCCACACCAGGTCCAGGTCCGAGCGGATCGGCAGGCGGGCTTCGACGCCCGCGACCGTCCCGCTCACCGAGGCTCCCGACGCGGGCCGCCCTGAGCCGTCATGGCGAGCAGTTCGAGGGCCGCCTCGGTGTTGAGCGCGGTCCGCAGGCCGGGAAGCGAGAGCCCCAGCTCCACCAGCGTGATAGCCACCGCGGGGCGCATGCCGGCCACCACGGTCCGCGCGGCCAGCAGCCGCGAGCTCGCCGCGATCTCCGCCAGGACACGCCCCAGGAACGAGTCGACGATCTCCACCCCGGAGATGTCGATGACCACGCCGGTCACCCGGTTGCGGACGATCTGCTCGGCGATGTCCTGCTGGAGCTGCTCCGCCGTACCGTCGTGCAGGTCGCCCTGGAGGGTGATCAGCAGGACGTCGCCGAGCCGGAGCACCGGCACGTGGGCCGTGCCCGAGAGGGAGAGGTCGTGGTTCACCGGGGACCCGCACCGCCGGGCGTCGCGAGCACGATGTCGGCACCCAGCCGGTTCAGGGCGTACCCCAGGGCGTCGGCGAGGCTCGACCTGGTCACCACCGTGCCCAGGTCCAGGCCGAGGTGCACGATGGTCTGCGCGATGGCGGGCCGGATCCCGGAGACGACGCACTCCGCGCCCATCAGCCGGACGGCCGCGACGGTCTTCATCAGGTGCTGCGCCACCAACGAATCGACCATCGGCACCCCGGTGATGTCCAGGATCGCGAAGCGGGCCTGCTGGTCGACGACCGACTCAAGCAGGGTCTCCATCACGACCTGGCTGCGGGCGCTGTCGAGCGTTCCGATGAGCGGTACGGCGACGATGCCGTCCCACAGCCGGATGACGGGGGTGGCGGCCTCGAGCAGCTCCAGGTGCTGCCGGTCGATGAGGGCCTGGCCCTCGCTCAGCGAGGTCTCCAGGACCACCAGCCGCAGGGTGCCCATGAGCACGGTCAGCAGGGTCGTGCACTCCCTGAGGTGCTCGGGCGTCGCCTCGGGCAGATCGGCCACCAGCAGGTTCACCGCGGGCGGGCGAAGGCCGTCCACCTCGGTGGACACCTGGCCGGAGGTGAGCCCGAAGCGGGCGCGGGAGGCCACCATCCTGGCCAGCTGCTCGCGGACCGCGGTGAATCCGGCCGCGTCCGTGTCGGCCACCCGGCCGGTCTCGGCGACCTGGGCGAGCGCGTCGACGACGACCCGGCCCGCCTCCACCGCCTCGTCCCGCGAGACGGTGAACACCGTGCGGAACAGGGGTTCGTCGGCCCAGCGCTGGGCGATCTGCTCTCGGCGGCGGTGCAGGAACTTCCCGACGTCGCTCGCCGGCGTGGTGTGCTCTGCGGCCGTTTCGTGCTCCGGCACGTGGTTCTCTCCTCTAAGTCTTGGTCGGCTTCTCTGTCGCCACCGCGGGCCCGCCGGAGGCGGATGGTGGGCGGCGGGCTACGACGCGGGCCGTCTCCCGAACCAGTCGAGACACACGACCAGTGCGTCGTCGTCCGGCTCGGGCCTTCCCCGGTGCCCGGTCAGCCCGCGCAGCACCGCGGCCGGGACGTCCGCCGCCGGCAGCAGGGCGGCGTTGCCGAGCGCCCGCGCGAGGGCGTGCTCGCCGTACGACTCGCCGCCCGGCGCCGCGACCCCGTGGACGCCGTCGCTGACGAAGAGCAGCCGGTCGCCGGGCAGCAGGGTCAGCTCCTGGGCGACGTAGTCGGTCTCCTCGAACATGCCCAGCGGCAGCTGCGCGTCGAGGTCCACGAGGGACAGCACCCGGTCGCGCAGGAGCAGCAGTTGTGGTGAGCCCGCGTCGACGACCCGCATCCGCCCCGTGGACAGCTCGATGTCCACCAGCAGGACCGACAGGTGCGCCTCGCCCCGGTAGTGGGCGTAGAGCGCCTGGTCGGCCAGGGCCGCCTGGTCCTCGATCGGGATGCCGGCGCGACGCGCGTTGCGCAGCGCGTTGATGCCGAGGCTGGTCAGCAGGGAGGCCTCGATGCCCTCGCCCATCCCGTTGGTGACGTAGACCAGCAGATGGTCGGCGGACGCCTCCCAGTCGAAGTTGTCGCCGAAGATGGCGTAGGCGGGTTCGAGTTGGGCACCCAGGGCGTACTCCTCCCGGGCACACGAGCGGGCCGGGAGGAGCTGCCACTGCATCTCCGCGGCCAGCGTCAGCCGTTCCCTGCGGCGGGCCCGCGCGTACAGGTCGGTGTCGCGTTCGGCGACGACCAGCTCGTGCCCCAGGAGCTCGGCCAGCTCGGTGAGTTCGGCGAGCGACTCCCGGCTGCGCGCGGGCAGCGTCAGGGACAGCACGCCCAGCCGGTCGCCGCGCACGGTCACGGGCAGATGCGCCCGCACCCGGCCGTCGGCCGGCTCCTCGACGTACGGCTGCTGCGACCCGAAGGCCCGACCCGGCGCACTGCCCTGCACCGGTGCCGACTTCGTGCCGCTCGGCGCGGGCGGCACGGGCAGCAGTACCGTCAGCCCGTAGTCGGCCAGCCGCAGCTCCACGGCCTGTGCCGCGTACTGGGTGCGCAGCACCTGGCTCAGGGCGTCGGGCAGCTGGTGCGGGGCCGCGGAGCGCAGGGCGCGCCCGGCGGCGACGAGTCTGTTCACCTGGTCGGTCACGGCGTTCCCCGGAAGGTCGTGGCGTCGTGCCCGTGGCGCCCCCGGCGGCGGGGGTGGGCTGACAGCCGTCGAGAAGCCTGCGAGAGTGTGACCGTGATGTCCTCCTCCTCGCGCCCGCAGCCGCTCCAGGTGGCGCGTGTGACCTCAGAGGCGGCGGAGCTGTTGGAAGTCCTCTGGGGCCGTGCCTCGACGGCACCGGTCTCCGCCTCCCAGTTGCGCGTGCTGTTCATCCTGGAGCACCACGAGGGCATCAACCTGCGCACCCTCGCCGAGTTCCTCGGGTCCACACCGCCGTCCACCAGCCGCCTGTGCGACCGCCTCCAGGCCGTCGGCTTCGTCGAACGCAGGGTCGCCGCCGAGAGCCGCCGGGAGCTGGAGCTCTTCCTGAGCCGCCGGGGCAGCGCCTTCCTCGCCGACCTCAGATCACGTCGTGAGGCAGCGCTGGAAAGCGTGCTGGAGCAGATGCCCGCCGTGCAGCGCGCGGCGTTGCTGAGAGGGCTGGAGGCGTTCTGTGCGGCCGCGGCCGAACAGATCCACGACTCCGACGCCAGTGACGCCCGTACCGCCTGACGGTGTCCCCGGGTGATCGGGTTCGCCCACAGGCACATCCGTCTTCCCTCCCGCATCACTGTCCCGCTCACTCTGTTGCCTTACGTGCATAGTTGTCAAATGACAAGTATTGGACGGCGGTCGGCCGTCCCTGCGCGCTTTTTTGTATCCGCCGGACGGCCGCCGCCAGGTCCCGGTCAGTCCTGCGGGCCGTCCGGGAGCTGCTGCCGGTCGACGAGCGCCAGAGCCTCGTCGACCTTCTCCGATATGGGCACCGTGAGGCTGACCCCGGTGAGGTCCAGGACCCGGCGCACGGCCGGTGTGGGAGCGATCACGTGCACGCTCCCCGGCAGCCCCCGGGCCTCCTGGTACACCCGCAGGATGATGTTCATGCCGGACGAGTCCATGAACGGAACCGCCGAGAGGTCGAGGAGGAAATGTCGCCGGCCGTGGTGCAGCTGATTGGCCAGATGGGCCTGCAGATCGGTCGCCGTGTCGAGGTCGAGATGACCCTCGACCGTGACCAGGGCGACGTCCTCGCGAGGCAGGGTGACCTCGACGGACAGGGGGTTCTGGGCAATGGACACACGTACCTCCGAAAGCTGACGGTCGGGAGCGTCTACCCCGGTGGGCGACTTCGATGCGCGGCGACGGCCGGCGAGGACGCGCGGGAGGCCGCACGGGACGGTCGTCATCTTTCGTGTGTCCTGCCCTTCCGTCTGCGGATCCCCGACCTGGTGTCGCGCACAGGCGGATACCCCCGAACCTCCCCACCATGCACACACGACGCAAGACCGTCACAGGACGGCTGCCTAGCGCAGCCGGATGCCCACGATGCAGGTGTCGTCGTCCGTGTCGGACCTGCTGTAGGTGAGCAGCCGGTCCAGCTGCTGGTCCAGCGTCGGCGGCACCGTGCGGGCCTGCACCAGCAACTGGGTCAGCGACTCCTCCACGGACCGGTCGCGCCGCTCGATCAGGCCGTCGGTGTACATCAGCAGGGTGTCGTCGGCCGCGAGCTGGACCTCCTCCTCCTCGTACACCGTCTCCGGTACGGCGCCCAGCAGCATCCCCTTCAGCAGGGGCAGCGGCGCCGCCTGGGCGTCCCGCACCAGCACCGGCGGCAGATGGCCCGCCCTCGCCCAGCGCAGGGTGTGCCGGGAGGGGTCGTACAGGCCGCACACGGCCGTGGCCGTGATCGAACCGGTCAGATGGTGGGCGACGATGTTGAGCCAGGACAGCAGCTGACCGGGCCCCGCCCCGGTCACCGCCAGTCCGCGCAGCGCGTTGCGCAGCACCACCATGCTGGTCGCCGCCTCGATGCCGTGCCCGGCCACGTCGCCCACGCACAGCATCACGAGCCGGGAGGGCAGCACGACGGCGTCGTACCAGTCGCCACCCACCAGGTGCTCCTCCTCGGCAGGCCGGTAGCGGACCGCCACCTGGAGCCCGGGGGCCTCCAGGGGCGCCCGGGTGGGCGGCATGATGGCGTGCTGGAGCTGGAGGGCCAGCCTGCTGCGCTCGCTGGCGTGCTGCTCGCTCTGCGCGAGCTGGTCGCGGGTGGCGGCGAGCGCCACCTCCGTCCAGTGCTGCGAGGAGATGTCCTGGTACGCGCCGCGCACGGCGACCAGCCGTTCGTCGGTGTCGAGCACCGGCTCGGCGACGATCCGCATGTGCCGGGTCACCCCGTCCGGCCGCTGGAGCCGGAAGGCGGCGGAAGCCGGACGGCGGCCGTGCAGCAGCGTGCGCAGCAGCCGGCCGACGACGACCGCGTCATCGGGATGGGTGTGCGCGGCCAACTCCTCCAGCGGCACCGGCGGGCTCGACTCGGGCCGCCCGTACAGGGTGAACAGCTGCCCGTTCCAGGTGGTCTCGCCGGTGAGCAGGTCCTCCTCGAAACCACCGATGCGGCCGAGTCGCTGGGCGTTCTGCAGGAGGCTGGCCAGGCGCGCCGTCTCGTCCTCGATCCGCCAGATCAGCAGCACGCAGCTGCCGTGCCGGCTGATGCTGAGGTCCGCGACCGCGGCCAGCGGCACCTCGCCGACCAGCGCGGTCAGACTCATCCGGCGCGCCCGGAACGGCTCGCCGGTGGCGTGCACGCGCTCGATCCGCTGGAAGAGGTCACCGCCGCCGGCGGCCATCGGGTAGGCCTCGAGCAGCAGCGCCCCGTTGACCACCGCGCGGGGCCGGCCCGCGGGGTCGAGGAAGCGGTCGTTGACGTGCTGGATGCGGAAGTCCACGAGCTTTCCGGCCGCGTCGACGTGCGGCACCAGCACCAGGGCCGGGTCGTGCAGCCCGTCCGTCAGGTCCATCAGCTCCGCCGTGTCCGGCAGGACGAGCGGATCCTGGTCGGGGCCCCGGACATGCGAGTACGCCTGGAGCGTGTGGGCACACAGGTCCGCCAGGGCCTCCACCTGGCGCACCACCTGGGGCGGCTGCCGGTCCAGCGGGGCCGGCCAGGCGATCTCCAGGACCCCGTCCACGCGTCCGGCGCTGCCGGCGGGCACGGCCGCGCGGCCGCCGTCCGGGTGCAGATGACGGCCGATGGTGGGCAGCCCGGTCCGGGCCAGCGACTCGATCCACTGGGTCGCCCCCTCGGTGAGGCCGCTGCGGGCCACCGTGGCCACGTCCGGCGGCACGTACCGCCAGCGCTCGGCCTCGCCGGGGGAGAACCCCGCGCTGCCGGCGAGGGTCAGCGAACCGTCGGAGCCCGCCGCCCAGATCGCCACGGCGACCGCGCCCAGCGGACCCAGCGCGTGCTGGAGCAGCGAGTCGGCGACGGCCTGGGTGTCGTGCGCGGCGGCCAGCGCCCCGCTCTCGGCGGCCCGCAACCGCACGGCCGCCGACTGCTCCCCGGGATCCTCCGGCTTTCCGACGGCCGCCAGGAAGGCCTGTGTCACCTCCGACACGCGGTCCTTGGCGGCCTGGTTGATGACGTCCACCGCGAACTCCAGCGGACTCAGGCCGGACTGCCCGGCCAGCACGGACAGCTGCTGTGCCGCCTCGCTCGGGCCGCAGCCGAGGCGCTCCACCAGGATGCCCTTGGCCAGTTCGACCAGGGCGCGCCCGTCGGCCTCCGCCTGGGCCTCCAGGACCTCCCGGCGCAGCCGGTCCACGGTGGCGGCGAGCCGGCCCACGGGTGAGGGCGTGGCGGTGCCCTCCGGCTCCGGCGGGCTCACGCCGTCCACGGGTCCGGGCTGCTCTCCGGCCGGTACGGGCAGGGCCCGGCCCTCGCCGGGTTTGGTGGGCTGTGCGGGAATGCTCACGGTGTGCGGACTCCTCGGCTGGGACGCCTGGTGGCTCGGGCGGGGCGAACGTCCTCAGACGGTCAGCCAGCGTCGGACGCAGGACATGAGGTCATGGGTGTCGACGGGCTTGGTGACGTAGTCGCTGGCCCCCGAGTCGAGGCTCTTCTCCCGGTCCCCGGGCATGGCCTTCGCGGTCACCGCGACGATGGGCAGATCGGCGTACTCGGACATGCGGCGGATCTCCGCCGTGGCGGTGTACCCGTCCATCTCGGGCATCATCACGTCCATCAGCACCAGCGCGATGTCCGGGTTGTTGCGCAGCGTGTCGATCCCCTCGCGCCCGTTCTCCGCGTGCAGCACGCGGATGCCGTGCAGTTCCAGGATCCCGCTGAGCGCGAACAGGTTGCGCGCGTCGTCGTCGACGACCAGGACCGTCCGGCCCACGACGGCGTCGTCCGGGAGGTGCGGCGCCACGTGCTGGGGCTCGTCGGGACGGACCAGGGCGAGCACGTCACCCGGCTGTTCGGCGGAGAGGTGCAACGTGATGCGCTCGCGCAGTTCGTCCAGGCTGGACAGGAACTCCATCGGCTTGCCGGCCGCCCGGGACTGCAGGCTCTCCTCCTGGGCGAGGTCCGCGCGGTGCCCGCTGTGCACGAGCACCGGAACGCCCGTCAGCACCGAGTCGTCGTGCAGGGCCTCGAGGAACCGGGAGGCCTCCGCGTCGGGCATGCCCAGTTCCAGGACGACGCAGTGGCAGGGCTCGGCGGCCAGCGCGCCCGCGGCCTCGTGCGCCCCGACGGCGGTGACGATGTCGACCGGCGCCGCCGACGTGCCGTCCTCCCGGCCGCGTGCCATGTCCGCCACGACGCTCTCGGCGACCAGGGTCAGCAGGCCGCGGGGCCGCTCCTCCACCACCAGCAGCCGACGCGGCCGCCGGGCCGCTCCGACGGCCGTGGGCGTACCGGGGGAGCCGAGGGGGATCGCCGCGGGCGGCCCGGCGAGGGCGCGCTCCACCGGCCGGACCCCGTCGACGACCTCCTGGAAGTCCCGCCGCGCGACCGGCAGGTAGAGCGTGAAGGTGCTGCCCCGACCCGGTGTGCTGTCCACGGTGACCGCGCCGCCGAGCAGATGCGCGATCTCCCGGGTGATCGACAGCCCCAGGCCCGTGCCGCCGTACTTGCGGCTGGTGGTGCCGTCCGCCTGCTGGAAGGCACCGAAAATGGTCTCCAGCTGCTGCTCCGGGATGCCGATGCCGGTGTCCCTCACCCGGAACGCCACCACGGTGCTGCTGCGGACCACGCTGCTCGGCACCTCCTCGTCGGAGGCCGGCTCGATGCGCAGCTCGACACTGCCCTGCTCGGTGAACTTCACGGCGTTGGACAGCAGGTTGCGCAGCACCTGGCGCAGCCGGGAGTCGTCGGTGAGCAGGTCGGCGGGGGCGCCGGTGGCCGTGCTCACCGTGAACTCGAGACTCTTCTGCGTCGTCATGGGGCGGAAGGTCGCCTCGACGTACTCGATGAGCTGCCGCAGCGACACCTGCTCCGGCGAGACGTCCATCTTGCCGGCCTCGACCTTCGACAGGTCCAGGATGTCGTTGATCAGCTGGAGCAGGTCCGAGCCGGCCGAGTGGATGATGCCCGCGTACTCGACCTGCTTCGGCGTGAGGTTGCGCGAGGGGTTCTGAGCCAGCAACTGGGCCAGGATGAGCAGGCTGTTGAGCGGGGTGCGCAGCTCGTGGCTCATGTTCGCCAGGAACTCCGACTTGTACTTCGACGCGAGGGACAGCTGCTGAGCCCGCGCCTCCAGGTCCTGCCGGGCCTGCTCGATCTGGAGGTTCTTCGCCTCGATGTCACGGTTCTGCGCCACCAGCAGGGAGGCCTTCTCCTCCAGTTCGGCGTTGGAGTGCTGGAGTTCCTCCTGCTGGGACTGCAACTCGGCGGACCGGGCCTGGAGTTCGGCGGTCAGCCGCTGGGACTCGTCGAGCAGTTCGTCGGTGCGGGCGTTCGCCACGATGGTGTTGACGTTGACGCCGATGGTCACCCTCAGCTGTTCCAGGAAGTCCCGGTGGAACTGTGTGAACGCGCCGACCGACGCCAGTTCGATGACGCCGAGCACCTGCCCCTCGAAGACGATGGGCAGCAGGACCAGGGCCCTGGGCTCCATCTGGCCGAGGCCCGAGGAGATGGTGACGTAACCGGCCGGCAGTTCGTCGACGATGATCGTCCGGCGGCTGCGCGCGGCCTGGCCGACCAGCGAGCGGCCGAACGGGATACGGGTGGGACGCTCGTCGTCGGCGGGATAGCCGTAGGCGCCCACGAGCCGCAGCTCCGGGCCGTGCTCGCCGTCTTCGGCGAGGTGGAAGGCGCCGAACTGGGCCGACACCAGCGGCACCAGCTCGTCCATGATCAGCTCGGCGACCACGGGCAGGTCGCGGTGGCCCTGCATGAGACCGGAGATACGCGCCAGGTTGGTCTTGAGCCAGTCCTGCTCCTGGTTGGCCCGGGTGGTCTCGCGCAGGGACTCCACCATCGAGTTGATGTTGTCCTTGAGCTCGGCGACCTCGCCGGAGGCGACCACGGTGATCGACCGGGTCAGATCGCCCTCCGCGACGGCGCTCGTGACCCCGGCGATCGCGCGCACCTGCCGGGTCAGGTTCCCGGCCAGTTCGTTGACGTTCTCCGTGAGGCGCTTCCAGGTGCCCGAGACCCCCTCCACCTCGGCCTGGCCGCCGAGGCGTCCCTCGGTGCCGACCTCGCGGGCGACGCGGGTGACCTCGTCGGCGAAGGCGGAGAGCTGGTCGACCATCGTGTTGATGGTCGTCTTGAGCTCGAGGATCTCGCCCCGGGCGTCCACGTCGATCTTCTTCGACAGGTCGCCGCGGGCCACCGCCGTGGTCACCAGCGCGATGTTGCGGACCTGGCCAGTGAGGTTGTTGGCCATCGAGTTGACGTTGTCGGTGAGGTCCTTCCAGGTGCCGGCCACGTTCGGCACCTGCGCCTGGCCGCCGAGCCGGCCCTCGGTGCCGACCTCGCGGGCCACCCGGGTCACCTCGTCGGCGAAGGCGGACAGGGTGTCCACCATCGTGTTGATGACGTCCGCCAGCGCGGCGACCTCGCCCTTGGCCTCGACGGTGATCTTCTGCGAGAGGTCGCCGCGGGCCACGGCGGTGGCGACCTGGGCGATGGAGCGCACCTGGCCCGTCAGGTTCGACGCCATGACGTTGACGTTGTCGGTGAGGTCCTTCCAGGTGCCCGACACCCCGCGGACCGTGGCCTGGCCGCCCAGGTTGCCCGCCGTGCCGACCTCGCGGGCGACGCGGGTGACCTCGTCGGCGAAGGCGGAGAGCTGGTCGACCATCGTGTTGATGGTGTTCTTGAGTTCGAGGATCTCGCCGCGTGCGTCGACGGTGATCTTCTGGGAGAGGTCGCCCTTGGCCACCGCGGTCGCCACCTGGGCGACGTTGCGGACCTGGTTGGTGAGGTTCCCGGCCATGAAGTTGACCGAATCGGTGAGGTCCCGCCAGGTGCCCTTGACGCCCTTGACGTCGGCCTGGCCGCCGAGGCGTCCCTCGGTGCCGACCTCGCGGGCGACGCGGGTGACCTCGTCGGCGAAGGCGGAGAGCTGGTCGACCATCGTGTTGATGGTGTTCTTGAGTTCGAGGATCTCGCCGCGGGCGTCGACGGTGATCTTCTGGGAGAGGTCGCCCTTGGCCACCGCCGTGGTCACCTGGGCGACGTTGCGGACCTGGTTGGTGAGGTTCCCGGCCATGAAGTTGACCGAATCGGTGAGGTCCCGCCACACCCCGGCGACCCCGGGCACCTGTGCCTGGCCGCCGAGGCGTCCTTCGGTGCCGACCTCGCGGGCGACGCGGGTGACCTCGTCGGCGAAGGCGGAGAGCTGGTCGACCATCGTGTTGACGGTCTCCTTCAGCTGAAGGATCTCGCCCCGGGCCGGCACGTCGATCTTCTGTGACAGGTCGCCCTTGGCGACCGCGGTCGCCACCTGGGCGATGTCCCGCACCTGGGTCGTCAGGTTGCCCGCCATGGCGTTCACGGAGTCCGTCAGGTCGGCCCAGGTCCCGGAGACCCCGGGCACCTCGGCCTGGCCGCCCAGGGTTCCCTCGGTGCCCACCTCCCGGGCCACCCGGGTGACCTCGGACGTGAAGACGGACAGCTGGTCGACCATGCCGTTGAAGACGGTGGCGATGTCACCCAGGAGACCGTCCCCGTCGGTGGGCAGCCGGGTACCGAAGTCCCCGTCCCGTACGGCCGTCAGGCCTGCCAGGAGCTGCCTGAGCTCGTGGTCGCCGGGAACCGCGTCCAAGGACTCGGTCGCGTTGCTGGTCATGCCTACCCTCGTTCCGCTCCCCAGGAGCCCCCCGGACGGGGACTCGGAACCGGGCCGCCCAGGTGGACGGCCCCGCATGTCGTACGTGGATTTCCGCAGTTCACGGATGTGCGCGATGAGAGAAATCCGCCGCAGGCTAACCCACCGGAGCGCGGCGCAACAAAGCGTCGCCCACTTTGCACACACAGGAATTCCAGACGACGGGCACCATGCATACACGAACGGAAGCGGGGTACTCGCACAGCTTTGCCCGGGACGGCTGGAAGCCGTCCCGGGCAATGTCACGACCGGAGTTTCGCGGTCAGGCGATCTCGGCCCCCAGCAGGCCGGTCCGCAGCCGCTGCACCATGCGGCTGATCAGTCGCGACACATGCATCTGGGAGATGCCGAGCTCCCTGCCGATCTCCGCCTGCGTCCGCTCCTCGACGAACCGCATATGGATGATCCGCCGCTCCCGCTCGCCGAGTTCGGCGATCAGCGGCGCCAGCGAGTGGAAGTCCTCCACCAGCTCCAGCGCCGGCTCCTCGGCACCGAGGAAGTCGGCCAGCACGGACTCGCCGTCCGCGCCGCCGTCGGAGGTCAGGGCCGCGTCGAGGGAGGCGGAGGTGTAGCCGTTGGACGCCTTGCGCGCCTCGATGACCTCCTCCTCCGACAGCGACATCAGCTGCGAGAGCTCACGGGTGGTGGGCATCCGGCCGAGCCGCGTCTGCAACTCCTCGGTGGCCTTGGCCAGTTCGACCCGTGCCTCCTGGAGCCTGCGCGGCACGTGCACGGCCCAGCTCGTGTCCCGGAAGAACCGCTTGATCTCGCCGACGATGTACGGAATGGCGAACGAGGTGAACTCGACCTCGCGGGTCAGCTCGAACCGGTCGATGGCCTTGATCAGCCCGATCGTGCCGACCTGGACGATGTCCTCCATGGAGTCGCCCCGGCCGCGGAAGCGGGAGGCCGCGTACCGCACCAGGGACAGGTTCATCTCGATCAGGGTGTTGCGTACGTACTGGTACTCGTGGGTGCCCTCCTCCACGACGGCCAGCCGGTCGAAGAAGCGGCGCGAGAGCTCCCGCGCGTCCTTCGGGCTGACCTGGGTGGGCATCTCGATGAGCGGAACCCCTCCGTGCGGGCTCTCCGTGCCCGCCCGCGCTGCCGTGGCCGTCGTTGCGTGTGCCGTCACGGCATTCATGCCGCTCACTCCGTTCGTCGAGCTGGTCGATGACGGAGTCCGTCTGCCCCGGCTTCCGCATCTCATGCCCGTTGTTCCGTACAGACTTTTCCAATGGGTGCTGATACCCCCTCTCTTCGGTCAGGAACGGACAGACATGCCCCCGAATGCGTGCGCCACGGGCGGGTAATGGCAGCTGTGGAGCGCGAGAAGGGAGCAGTGTGACCATCGACGGAATCTGGTCGTACACGCCGGACAGTGGACACGCGGAAGGACAGGACCTGACCGACTATGCCGTCATGACGGCCGACGGCACCCTCGGGCACGTGGAACGCGAGGCCGACCCGCTCGGCATGCGGCATCTGGTCGTCGACACGGGCGTGTGGCTGTTCGGCAGGAGCGCCGTCGTCCCGGTGGGCGTCGTGACGGGCGTCGACCACACGGAACGCAAGGTGACCCTGGGCTGCACCGGGGACGAGGTCAAGGACGCGCCTCGCTTCCGTACCGACAGCGAGACGACGGACCCGGCGTACCTCACCGCCGTCGGTGACCACTATCGCCGGCTGACGCCACGGGGAACGCCATCGGTATGAGGGAAGAGGGACTCGCGCCCGCCCGCTCCGTGCCCGCCCGGGAAACGGCCGGGACGTCGGTGAGGACCGCCGCGGCGGCCCGGGCCCACGCCCGCGCGGTGGTGGACGCCCGGTGGAACCTGTCCACCCGGCCGGCACGCGAGGAGGACGTCATCGACCTGCTGCTGGTCGTGTCGGAGCTGGTGGCCAACGCCCTCCGGCACGGCGGCGGACTGGCCGGGTTCGAGATGACGCCGGTGCGGGACGGGGTCCGGCTGGCCGTGCGCGACCACAGCGACACGGTGCCCGCCGCGGTGGGCGGACCGGGCTCCCGCCCGGCCGGCCACCGGGTGGGCGGCTACGGCTGGCCGCTGGTCGTCCGCCTGGCCCGGGACATCGCCATCGAGAAACAGAACGGCGGCGGGAAGACGATCAGTGTGTTCGTGCCGATCCGGACCGCAGACCGGCCGGGCTGACAGGCGGGCGCGGATTCTCCGCCCCTGCCTCTGCACCCCCGCCCCGCGGCTCCCGCCCTGCCGTCGGACTCACCACGGCAGGAAGACGTGCACGTCCTTCCCCTCGCCCTGGCCGGCCTCGTTCGGCACCACGCTGACCTGACTGCACAGGGTGTGCACCAGATACCAGCCGATACCCCCGCCCCCGCTGTCCGGATGGAACGGCCGCGGAGACGGCGGAGTGCTGTTGGTGTCGTGCAGCGTCACGTGCACCCCGTCGAAGGTGGGGCGCAGGCACAGCTCGAAGGGGCCCGGCGCGTACTGGACGGCGTTCGCCGCCAGCTCCGTGACGATCAGCACGATGTCGTGCCAGCACTCCGGTGCCGTGGGGGGCACGGTGCCGGCCAGCTCATGGAGGAACTCCTCCGTGGCCAGCCGTGCACCCGTCACGTCCTGGGGTTCGCCCTCGAAGCGGGCTGTACGGCTGGGAATCGCCCAGGCGGACAGTGCGTCGTTTCCACGCGGCTCGGTTGCCATGTCGTCAGTGCGGCCCCTGAGTCTCCGGGACCGTCGTCCTTTCTCGTACGGCTCTCTGGCGTCGCCCCTACAGGGTTCCCGAGGGCTGCCAGGCTACGCGTCCGTCATCCGACGGCATACGGTCACGGCAGAACACGATCGCCGGCTCTCCGACCACGCAGCGTGTCCGGATCCGGGTCCACCGGCAGTCCGGATCACCGGAACACGTCGTCGGCGTCGTCCCAGCCCAGCACCTCCTCCGGCGCGGTCTGCCGGGGCAGCCGCGCCCGGGCCTGGTACATCGCCTCGATCTCGGCCGCGTAGTGCGCCACGATCGAGTCGCGGCGCAGCTTCATCGAGGGCGTCAGCAGGCCGTTGGTCTGGTCGAACGCCTGCGGCAGGATGCGGAAGGCACGGATCGACTCCGAGCGGGACACCGTGCTGTTGGCGGCGGCCACCGCCCGCCCGACCTCCTCCCGCAGGGCGTTCTCCTCGCGCGCCTCCCGGCTCTGGGTGTCGCCGTGCAGCATCAGGTTCCCGCGCCAGTGCGCCAGGAAGTCGGGGTCCAGGGTGATCAGCGCGCCCACGCAGGGCCGGTTGTCACCCACGACCACGGCCTGGTGGACGAGCGGATGCATCCGCAACCGCTGCTCCAGCGAGGCCGGCGCCACACTCTTGCCGCTGCTGGTGATGATGACGTCCTTCTTGCGGCCGGTGATCGTGAGGTAGCCGTCCGAGTCCAGGAACCCGAGGTCACCCGTGGCCAGCCAGCCGCCCCACAGCGCGGCCCGCGTCGCGGCCTCGTCGTTGACATAGCCCTGGAACACCGACGGGCCGCGCACCAGGATCTCCCCGTCGTCCGCCACCCGGAGGTCCACGCCCGGCAGGGCCTGTCCGACGGTGCCCGACTTCTCCCGGCCGAGCGGCTGCATCGTGATCCCGCCGCTGGTCTCGGTCAGGCCGTACCCGTCGTGCACATAGATGCCGATGCCCTCGAAGAAGAGGGACAGATCGCGGTGGAGCGGGGAGCCGCCCGACGTGGCGCGGTGGACGCGGCCGCCGAGCGCCGCCCGGAGTCTGCGGTACACCGTCCGCTCGAACAGGGCGTGCTGGAGTCGCAGGTCGAAACCGGGCCCCGAGCCGCGGCCCAGCCGCTGCCGCTCGACGGCGGCCGCGAAGTCCCGGGCCGTCTCCGCCGCCCGCTCGAACAGGGCGCCACGGCCGGCCTCCTGGGCCGCCCGCAGGAAGTTCTTGTAGATCTTCTCGAACACCGACGGCACCGCGTACAGATACGTCGGACGGAAGGTGCGCAGCGACTCGGCGAGCGCCTCCGCGCCGATATCGGGTTCGTGGCCCATCAGGATGCCGCCGCGCAGACACAGGCCCTGGATCATCAGCCCGTACACGTGGGAGAACGGCAGGAAGGCGAGGACGCTCGGCTGTCGGCCGGCGGGCGCGGCCGTGTGCCCCCAGCCGGCCAGCAGCGTGTCGCAGGGGCTGGCCAGGCTGCGGTGGCTCAGCGCACAGCCCAGCGGCCGGCCCGAGGTCCCGGAGGTGTAGGCGATCACGGCGGTGGAGTCGGGCAGCACGATCCGGCGCAGCGAGTCCACGGTGGTGATCGGCACCAACTCGCCGCGCCGCGTGAGTTGTTCGAACGCCCCGGCGTCCAACTGCCAGACGTTCCGCAGCGAGGGCAGGGCCGCGCACACCGACCCCACGGTCATGACACTCTGTTCGTCCTCGACGACGACGCCCACACAGTTGGCGTCCCGCAGGATCCACTCGACCTGCTCGCGCGAGGACGTCGGATAGACCGGGACGACCTCGGCGCCCACCGCCCACAGCGCATGACACAGGACCGTCCACTCGTACCGGGTACGCGCCATGATCGCGACGCGGTGGCCGGGCGAGATCCCGGACGCCACGAACCCCTTCGCCAGGTCGACCACCTCGTCCCGCAGCTCGACGGCCGTCACCTCCTCCCAGCCGGTGGAGGCGCCGTCCGGACGGCGGGAGAGCACGGGGAGTGTGGGAGTGCGGGCGGCTGTCTCGAAGACGGTGTCGGCGAGACCTCCGGTCAGGGGCGTGGTGGCCGGGGGAGCGAGGGCGAAGTCGCGCATGCGCTGCTCCTGAGGTGTACGGGCTGTGACTCCGCCGACGGGAACTGTTATCGACGGTGCCCGAATCTAGCCCAGGTGGGACCGGTTGTGGCCTGGAACGAATAAGTAATCCGCGTTGATGATCTCGGCCTGCCGGGCCCCCGTCACTTCCGGCGTCCTGCCGCCGGTGAAGTCGGCGGTCCGGGGGGACCCGGAGAGCATGAGCCACGCCGATCCCGACCCCGAACGCACCACGGGTCCGGAACCGGGCGGCGGCCTCAGGCCTGGGTCTGCTGCACGCAGGTGGTGACCACCTCGCGCAGACTGCCGGTGCGCTCCCACACCTCGCGCTGCAACCGGGAGCCGTTGCCGTGCCGCAGCAGTTCGGCACAGGAGGCGCGGGCCCGCTCCAGGTCACCGCTGTCCGCCAGCGCGTCCTGGACATGCTCCAACAGAGCCCGGACGACCGTCTCGGCGTGCACCGGCCGCATGGTCACGGGGTGCAGCAGGTCCTCGGTGAGCCCCGAGCGGGCGGCCCGCCAGCCGGCCAGCCGGAGCAGGCTCACGCTGTGGTCCAGCGGCTCCCGGCCGGCCTCCCGGTCCCGGGCGGCGGTCTCGACCAGCCCCCGCACCAGCGTGGCGATCAGCACGGCGGTGTCCGCGTGCAGACAGACGTCCGCCACCCGCACCTCCACCGTCGGATAGCGCGCCGACAGCCGGGCGTCGAAGTAGACCATGCCCTCGTCGAGGATCGTGCCGGTGGCCACCATGTCCGCCACCCGCCGGTGGTACCGGTCCGCCGACCCGAACAGCTCGGTCGGCCCGGCCGACGGCCAGCGCTGCCACACCCGGCTGCGATAACTGCTGTAGTCCGTCTCCGAGCCCTGCCAGAAAGGCGAGTTGGCACTCAGGGCTGTCAGCACCGACAGCCAGGGCCGGATCCGGTCGACGACCGCGACGCCCTCCTCGTCCGAGTCGACGGACACATGGACATGGCAGCCGCACACCATCTGCTCACGCGTCGCGATGCCGTACTGCTCGGCCATCCACTGGTAGCGCCGGTTCATGCTGACGGACGGGCGCACCGGCAACGGCGAGGTGGCGAGCGCGGCGACCGCGCACCCGGCCTCCCGCGCGTGCCGCGCCGCCTCCCCGCGTATGCGGACGATCTCCGCGCCGAGTTCGCCCATGCCCGACTGCGGGTGGGTGTTGAACTCGAGCATCTGGTTGTGCAGTTCCTTCTCGAAGACGTCCTCCTCGGCCCCGCGCCGGGAGGCGCGGGCGAGGACGGCGGCTGACAGGGCCTGGGGCTCCCCGGTCTCCGGGTCGACCAGGAGGAGTTCTTCCTCCACTCCGACGGTGCGCACGGGATGCGGCCTCTCTCTGGCGGGTGGTACGCACCCGAATGCCCCGGCCGGGGCGGTTCACACGGACGACGGCGCCAGCCACACCGTGGCCAGGGGCGGCAGGGTGAGGGCGATCCCCCCGTCCCGCGCCGCGACGGGGCCGGGGTGGACGAGGCCGCTGCCGCCGTAGCACTCGGCGTCGGTGTTGAGCAGCTCGCGCCAGGCCGGCACCCCGTCGGGTACGGCGAGCCGGTAGTCGTGGCGCACGACCGGCGAGAAGTTGCTGACGGCGAGGAGCGGAGCGCCCTGGGCGTCGAGACGGAGGAACGCGAAGACGTTGTCCTCCGCGGCGTCCCCGACCACCCACCGGAAACCGGCGGGATCGGTGTCCCGCTCCCACAGGGCCGGGGTGGCCCGGTAGACCGTGTTGAGATCACGCACCAGGTCCCGCACCCCCCGGTGATCGCCCGCCGACGCGTACCCCGGGTCCAGCAGCCACCACTCGGGACCGTGGGCCTCGGACCACTCCGCGCCCTGGGCGAACTCCTGCCCCATGAAGAGGAGTTGCTTGCCGGGGTGGGCCCACATGAACCCCAGGTACGCGCGGTGGTTGGCGCGCCGCTGCCACCAGTCGCCGGGCATCTTGGAGACCAGCGCCTGCTTGCCGTGGACGACCTCGTCGTGGGAGATGGGCAGCACGTAGTTCTCGCTGTAGGCGTACACCATCGAGAAGGTCATCTCGTTGTGGTGGTACTTGCGGTGCACCGGCTCCTTGGCGATGTACTCCAGCGAGTCGTGCATCCAGCCCATGTTCCACTTGAGGCCGAACCCCAGACCGCCGCTGTCGGTCGGCCGGGTCACCCCTTCCCACGCGGTGGACTCCTCCGCGATCGTCACCACCCCCGGGTTGCGGCGGTAGACCGTCGCGTTCATCTCCTGGAGGAACGCCATGGCATCCAGGTCCTCCCGGCCGCCGAACACGTTGGGCGACCACTGTCCGGAGTCCCGCGAGTAGTCGAGGTAGAGCATGGAGGCGACGGCGTCCACCCGCAGCCCGTCGACGTGGAACTCCTCGCACCAGTAAGTGGCGTTCGCCACGAGGAAGTTGCGCACCTCCACACGCCCGAAGTCGAACTCGTACGTCCCCCAGTCCGGATGCTCGGCCCGCCGGGAGTCACCGGGCTCGTACAGCGGTTCCCCGTCGAACCGGCCCAGCGCCCAGTCGTCCTTGGGGAAGTGCGCCGGCACCCAGTCCACGATCACGCCGATGCCGGCCCGGTGCAGGGCGTCCACCAGGAACTTGAAGTCGTCGGGCGTGCCCAGGCGCGAGGCCGGCGCGTAGAACCCGGTGACCTGGTAGCCCCAGGAACCGGAGAACGGATGCTGGGCGACCGGCATGAACTCCACATGCGTGAAGCCGAGGTCGGCGACGTACGGCGGGAGCTCCTCGGCAAGCCGGCGGAACGTCAGCCCGGGTCGCCAGGAGGGCAGATGGACCTCGTACACGGAGAACGGCGCCACATGCACGGGGACGTCCCCCCGGTGCGCCATCCACTCCTCGTCCGCCCACTCGTAGTGCGAGGCATGGACGATCGACGCGGTGTCCGGCGGCACCTCCGCGCGCCGGGCCATCGGGTCGGCCTTGAGGAAGCGGTGGCCGTGACGCGAGGTGATCTCGAACTTGTACCGGGCGCCCTCGCCGATCCCGGGCAGGAACAGCTCCCACACTCCGGACGAACCGAGGGATCGCATCGGGAAGGCGGTCCCGTCCCAGAAGCAGAAGTCCCCGGCGACGCGCACCCCCTGTGCGTTCGGCGCCCACACCGTGAACCGGGTGCCGGTCACACCCTGGTGGGCCATCGGCTCGGCGCCGAGCGCCTTCCACAGCTCCTCGTGCCGGCCCTCCCGGATGAGGTGCAGATCCAGGTCGCCGAGCGCGGGCAGGAAGCGGTAGGGGTCGTCCACCTTGTGCTCGGTGCCCTCGTACGACACCAGCAGCGTGTACGCGGGCACCGCGTCGAGCGGCAGGACGACGGAGAAGAGACCGTCGCCCTCCGAGACCAGCGGGGTGGGACCGCCGTCGATCACGACACTCACCGCGTCCGCGAAGGGCCGCAACGCCCGGAAGACGATCCCGCCCGGCACCGGGTGCGCGCCCAGCAGGGCGTGCGGATCGTGGTGCGCGCCCGAGAGCAGGCGCCCACGGTCGGCCGGATCCAGCG
Source organism: Streptomyces sp. NBC_00016 (assembly GCF_045040885.1). Lineage (NCBI taxonomy): Bacteria > Bacillati > Actinomycetota > Actinomycetes > Kitasatosporales > Streptomycetaceae > Streptomyces > Streptomyces sp. NBC_00016. Next base: position 9,047,057 of record NZ_CP108304.1, read on the forward strand.
CGGGCGCCGTGCGCGGGCGGGGACCGGCCGACTCGGGCGGAGAGGTGTCACGCAGGGCCACAGGGGTCAGCCTCCTCGGACGGCGAGTCGTTCGATCGCCGCCATGGGTACGGGCAGCCAGTCGGGACGGTTACGGGCCTCGTACAGCACTTCGTACACGGCTCGGTCCGTCTCGTAGGCACGCAGCAGGGCATGCTTCTTACGGGGGTCCCAGCCCGCGCGGGCCGCGTAGCCGGCGCAGTAGGCCTCCCGGCAGCGGCGCGCCCACTCCGGCCGCCACGGACGGCGCTGGCGGGCGGCGTAGTCGAACGAGCGCAGCATCCCGGCGATGTCCCGGACCGGGGAGTGGGCACTGCGGCGCTCGGCCAGCGGACGGGACGGTTCGCCCTCGAAGTCGATGACGAACCAGTCGCGTCCGGCGCGCAGGACCTGCCCGAGGTGCAGGTCCCCGTGGATGCGCTGGGCGGGCGGGCCGGCGTCGCACACGGAGAGCGCGCCGAAGGCGGTGGTGAGGCCCGGCACGAACGGGCGCAGCGCCGGCACATGGTGCGCGGCCGCCTCCAGCCGCTCCGTCATCGCCGCCGCCGTCCGCCCGTCCTCGGCGTCCGGACCGGCCGGCAGCGCCGCGGCCAGCGCGAGGTGGACGTCCGCAGTGGCCCGCCCCAGTTCCTCGGCCTCCGCCGTGAAGTCCTCCCCGCGGGCGAGGGCCCGCAGCGCCAGCGTCCAGCCGTCCGACGCGTCGGGCAGGAACGGCTGGAGCACGCCGAGCGTCGCCTCCTGCGGGTGGGTCGTGCGGAACCAGGCCACGGGCGCGGGCACCCGCCCGCACCCCTGCCCGGCCAGCGCGACCGGTACCTCCAGATCGGGGTTCACCCCGGGCTGGATACGCCGGAAGATCTTCAGGATGAACGCGTCCCCGTACACCAGCGAGGTGTTGGACTGCTCGGCCTCCAGCAGCCGCGGCGCGAGCCCGGGGGGCAGCGACACGGAAGGGTCGGACTCGAAGCACAGCGGGCCCAGCGTGCCGGGGTGCCGCATCCGCTCCAGGAGCAGATGCGCCGACCGGGGATCCTGCAGCGCGTCATGGACCGTCAGGCCGGCCATCGGCCCGTCCTCGACCCTGCCGATCAGCGCCCGTCCCAGCCGCGGCGACAGGTGTTCCTGGACGCCGAGCAGCAGCTGGTAGCAGTCGCCGGCCGGGGGAGTGCCCCCGGGAGTCGGCACGCCCGACTGATCGGCGTGCACGAGCAGATGCAGACAGCCCGGGTACAGCTCGGTCATCGACAGCATGCGCAGGTCGGTGAGGGGCCGGTCCTTGCCGGCGAACCAGCGCTGCCGCGGCAGCCATTCGCACAGCAGCGCGGCGAGCGGTCCGACGGAGCGGACGCCGCTCGCGCTGCTCGGTCGCAGGGGTGCGGTCTTCGTCACGGTGACCCATCCTTTCCCCGGCGCTCGCTCACAGGCGGCGGCCGATCCGGGACGCGGCTCTGGTGAGCCGGAACCAATAGAAGCCGTGTCCCGCGAGAGTGAGCAGGTAGGGCAGTTCCCCGATGGCGGGAAAGCGGACCCCGCCGAACAGCTCGACGGGATGGCGGCCGTCGAACCGGCGCAGGTCGAGTTCGGTGGGCTGCGCGGAGCGCGAGAAGTTGTGCACGCACAGCACCACGTCGTCCCCTCCGTCGGCCGTCAGGGGGGCCTCGCGAAGGAAGGCGAGGACGGCCGGGTTGGAGGACTGGAGTTCGGTGTAGGTCCCGAGGCCGAAGGCGGGGTTCTGCTTGCGGATCTCGATCATGCGCCGGGTCCAGTGCAGCAGCGAGGAGGGCGACGACATCGACGCCTCCACGTTGGTGACCTGATAGCCGTAGACGGGATCCATGATCACGGGAAGGGACAGCCGCCCGGGGTCGCAGGACGAAAAACCTGCGTTGCGATCGGGTGTCCACTGCATGGGGGTGCGGACGGCGTCGCGGTCGCCGAGCCAGATGTTGTCGCCCATGCCGATCTCGTCGCCGTAGTAGAGGATCGGCGAGCCGGGCAGGGAGAGCAGCAGGGCGGTGAAGAGCTCGATCTGGTTGCGGTCGTTGTCGAGGAGGGGTGCGAGCCGGCGGCGGATGCCGATGTTGGCGCGCATACGCGGGTCCTTCGCGTATTCCGCGTACATGTAGTCGCGTTCCTCGTCGGTGACCATTTCGAGGGTGAGCTCGTCGTGGTTGCGCAGGAAGATGCCCCATTGGCAGCGGGAGGGGATCGCGGGGGTCTTGGCGAGGATTTCCGAGACCGGGTAGCGGGATTCCCTGCGGACGGCCATGAAGATGCGGGGCATGACGGGGAAGTGGAACGCCATGTGGCATTCGTCGCCGCCGGAGGCGTAGTCGCCGAAGTAGTCGACGACGTCCTCGGGCCACTGGTTGGCCTCGGCGAGGATCACCGTGTCCGGGTAGTGGATGTCGATGTCGCGGCGGACCCGTTTGAGGAACTCGTGCGTGGCCGGCAGGTTCTCGCAGTTCGTGCCCTCGGCCGCGTAGAGATAGGGCACCGCGTCCAGCCGGAAGCCGTCGATCCCGAGGTCGAGCCAGAAGCGGAGGGCGGCCAGGATCTCCTCCTGCACGGCCGGGTTCTCGTAGTTGAGGTCCGGCTGGTGGGAGAAGAAGCGGTGGAAGAAGTACTGCTTGCGGACGGGGTCGAAGGTCCAGTTGGAGACTTCGGTGTCGACGAAGATGATGCGGGCGTCGCCGTACTGTTTGTCGTCGTCGGCCCACATGTAGTAGTCGCCGTAGGGGCCGTCGGGGTCTTTCCTCGATTCCTGGAACCACGGGTGCTGGTCGCTGGTGTGGTTCATCACGAAGTCGATGATGACGCGCATGCCGCGTTGGTGGGCGGCGTCGACGAATTCCACGAAGTCGGCGAGGTCGCCGAATTCGGGGAGGACGGCGGTGTAGTCGGATACGTCGTATCCGCCGTCCCGCAGGGGCGATTTGAAGAAGGGTGGCAGCCAGAGGCAGTCGACTCCCAGCCATTGCAGGTAGTCGAGTTTGGCGGTGATGCCTTTGAGGTCGCCGACGCCGTCGCCGTTGCTGTCCTGGAAGGAGCGGACGAGGACCTCGTAGAACACGGCGCGTTTGAACCACTCGGGGTCGCGGTCCTTGGCGGGAGTGTCCTCGAAGGTGTCCGGGACAGGGGAGTTGACGGTCATGGCGGGCTGGGGCCTCCGATCGGCGGTGCGGGTCACCGGACGTGGAACACGTGGGCAGGTGTCCGGCCGGGCTCCAGGCGCACGTAGTTCGTCCTGCCCCAGGCGTAGGTCTCGCCGGTCAGTTCGTCGTGCACGGTCAGGGACGCGCCGTCGTCCAGGCCGAGTTGCGGCATGTCCAACGAGACCGTCGCCTCCTGGGTGTGGTGGGGGTCGAGGTTGACGACCACCAGAACCGTGTTCGAACCCGCGCTCTTGCTGTACGCGATGACGGACGGGTTGTCCGTGCCGTGGAAACGAAGGTTCCGCAGCCAGTGCAGGGCCGGGTGTGTCCGCCGGATCTCGTTGAGCCGGGTGAGCAGCGGGGCGAGACTGTGGCCCGCCCGCTCGGCGGCCGCCCAGTCACGGGGTTTGAGCTGGTACTTCTCCGAGTCGAGGTACTCCTCGCCGCCTTCCTTGAGCGCCGCGTTCTCGCAGAGTTCGTAGCCGCTGTAGACGCCCCAGGTCGGCGAGAGGGTGGCGGCGAGGACGGCGCGGATCTCGAAGGCGGGACGGCCGCCGTTCTGCAGACAGGCGGGCAGGATGTCGGGGGTGTTGGCGAACAGGTTGGGCCGCATGTAGGAGGCGGCGTCCCCCGAGAGTTCGGTGAGGTACTCGGTGAGCTCGTCCTTGGTGTTGCGCCAGGTGAAGTAGGTGTACGACTGCTGGAAGCCGATCTGCGCGAGGGTGTGCATCATCGCGGGGCGGGTGAAGGCCTCGGCGAGGAAGATCACGTCGGGGTCGGTGCGGTTGATGTCCGCGATGACCCGCTCCCAGAACACGACCGGTTTGGTGTGCGGGTTGTCGACCCGGAAGATCCGCACCCCGTACGACATCCAGTGCCGCAGGACCCGCACGGTCTCGGAGATCAGGCCCTTCATGTCGGCGTCGAAAGCCAGGGGGTAGATGTCCTGGTACTTCTTCGGCGGGTTCTCGGCGTAGGCGATGGTGCCGTCGGGCCGGTGGTGGAACCACTCGCTGTGCTTGTGCACCCAGGGGTGGTCGGGGGAGCACTGGAGGGCGAGGTCGAGGGCGATCTCCAGGCCCAGCTCACCGGCCCGCTCCACGAACCAGGCGAAGTCCTCCAGCGTGCCCAGGTCCGGGTGGACGGCGTCGTGGCCGCCCTCCGGCGAGCCGATCGCCCAGGGCACGCCGACATCGCCCGACGCGGCGTTCAACGCGTTGTTGCGGCCCTTGCGGAAGGTCGTGCCGATGGGGTGGATCGGCGGGAGGTAGACGACGTCGAAGCCCATCGCGGCGATGGCGGGCAGCCTGCGCGCGGCGGTGCGGAAGGTGCCGTGCGGGCGCTCGGCGGTCCCCTCCGAGCGCGGGAAGAACTCGTACCAGGCGCCGTACAGGGCGCGTTCCCGCTCGACCAGCAGCGGCAGCGGCTCGGACGCGGTGACCAGCTCCCGCAGCGGATACCGGGCCAGCACGGCCTCGACCTCCGGTGTCAGCGCCGCCGCGTGGCGTTCGGCCACCGGAGCCGAGTCGTCGAGCAGCTTCTTCGCCGCGTCCCGCAACAGGGTGCGCTCCGGTCCGCGCGGGGCCCGGGCGGCCGCCCGCTCGTAGAGCTGACCGCCCTCCTCCAGAACCAGACCCGGATCGATCCCGGCCGGGATCTTGATCTCCGCGTGGTGGCGCCAGGTGGTGATCGGGTCGCTCCAGGCCTCCACGGTGTAGGTCCAGCGGCCCATGGCCTCCAGGGTCACATCGGCTCCCCAGCGGTCGCTGCCGGGGGCGAGTTCGCGCATCGGGGTCCAGGGCCCGCGGCCGCCGTCCGGGTTCTTGAGGACCACGTTGGCGCCGATGGCGTCGTGGCCCTCGCGAAACACCGTCGCGGAGATCCGCACCGTCTCCCCGGTCACGGCTTTCGCCGGCCGCCTACCGCACTCCACGCGCGGTTCGACGTCCCGCACCGGGATACGGCCGATCGCCCTGGTGGACTTCACCCTTGCACCTCCGCTAGCTCGAAAATGGCTTCGTCCGACCGGTGTTGGGCGAACGGACTGCACCTGTGCGGAGCGCTACGTCTCCGCGGGCAGGCAGGGGAGCGGCCGCGTCGCGGAGAGCCGTGCGACGCCGCTTCTCCGGCTCAGGCCCCAGCGCTCCCGGTGGAGGGCGTCGACGCCGGCCCGCAGATACAGCTCGGCGGCGTCCGCCGCCTCCCGGGCGCAGCGCTTGCCCATCAGCACGCAGAGGGTGTAGCCGCAGTCCTCGAAAGCGGCCCGCGCCGTGCGGTCGTCGGGTCGCGCCAGCATGTCCCGCTCCCAGGCCCGGTAACTGCGCAAGGTCCTGGCGACTTCTGTCTTCGCTGGTTGCAGCATCGCGCTGTGCACCTTCCGGGAGTTCAAGCAAGGGGAGGTCGCTCGAGGCGGCCGGGTCGGCCCGTTGCGCGGAGGCGCGAAGTGTCCGACCTTGTGAGGCCTTCACTTATGGTGCACGGCGCATCACCCAACGTCCTGTTGGATCTTGGTTGTGGTGTGCTCGTGTTGCACGAATGGCGTAGCAGCCCCACTGTGGTTGTGACTCTGGAGCGATAACCGCTCACGCTTCGTATTGGGGAACTCTGGCCCGTCGGGCCGAGCAGGAGTGGGAGCCTCGCCGGTGAGGAGCGAACGACGATGAAGACAGCAGTCCCCTGCTACTACCACCTCGATGTGGACGTCTGTCCGGAACGGGTAGGACAGGTCAGGCGCATCCTGGCCGCTCACCTGTCCTACTGGGAGCTCGAGACCCACGTCGAGACCGTCTGCCGCGGCGCCGAGATGCTGCTGACCGCGATCGACGAGCACGCCACGGACAAGCACACCTCGATCGAGATGTGGTGGAACGGACAACACCTGATCACGGCCGTCGGGGGGCGCGACCGCCGGCTGCGTCCCGACCAGGACCTGCGAGCCTGTCTGCAGCGCATCGCCGTGATGAGCGACGGCTGGGGGTGCTGCGCCACCGGCACCGGAAGCCAGGTCATCTGGTTCTCCCAGCGGGCCCGCTCCGGCGAACGTGTCCCGCGGGTGCGGACCGGGCCCGCGCCGAGCCTGCGCGAGGTGCGTCAAGTGCCGCGCGAACTGCCGGTGGCGGCCCTGGCCGCCCCGGCCCCGACGGACGAGGCGCACGGCGCCTTGGAGGCCGCCCGGTGACTTCACGGCCGAACCGGAAGGACCGCAAGGACCGCAGGAACCGGACGGACCGGATGGACCGGAGTGCCGGGGTGCCCGCCTGGAGCGGGCACCCCTTCCCGCTGGGCGCCGACTTCGACGGACAGGGCACCAACTTCGCGCTGTTCAGCGAGGTCGCCGAACGCGTCGACCTCGTCCTCGTCGACGAGGACGGCGCCACCCGCGGTGTCCCGCTGACCGAGGTCGACGGCTTCGTCTGGCACGGCTATCTGCCCGGGATCGGTCCCGGGCAGCGCTACGGCTTCCGCGTGCACGGGCCGTGGAACCCCGGCTCCGGCCACCGGTGCAACCCGGCGAAGCTGCTCCTCGACCCCTACGCGCGCGCCGTCGACGGCCAGATCGACAACCACGCCTCCCTCTTCGAGCGGGCCGGCGACCGCCCCGACCCGGCGGACAGCGCCGGGCACACCCTGCTCGGCGTGGTCACCGACGCCGCCTTCGACTGGGGGGACGACGTGCCGCTGCGGCGCCCTTACGCCGACACGGTGATCTACGAGGCCCATGTACGCGGCCTGACCCGCACCCATCCCGAGGTTCCGCCCGCCCTGCGGGGCACCTACGCCGGTCTCGCGCACCCGGCGGTGACCGAGCACCTCACCTCGCTGGGCGTGACGGCGATCGAGCTGATGCCCGTGCATCAGTACGTGCAGGACGGTGTGCTGACGGACCGGGGCCTGTCCAACTACTGGGGCTACAACACCATCGGCTTCTTCGCCCCGCACAACGCCTACGCCGCCCACGGCACCCGCGGCGAGCAGGTCACCGAGTTCAAGTCCATGGTGAAGGCGCTGCACGCGGCCGGCCTGGAAGTGATCCTCGACGTCGTCTACAACCACACCGCCGAGGGCAACGAGAAGGGCCCCACCCTCTCCTTCCGCGGCATCGACAACGCCTCCTACTACCGGCTCGTGGACGGCGACTGGGGGCACTACTACGACACCACCGGCACCGGCAACAGCCTGCTCATGCGGCACCCGTACGTCCTGCAGCTGATCATGGACTCGCTGCGGTACTGGGTGACGGAGATGCATGTCGACGGCTTCCGCTTCGACCTCGCGGCCACCCTCGCCCGCCAGTTCCACGAGGTGGACCGGCTGTCCGCGTTCTTCGACCTCATCCAGCAGGACCCCGTGATCAGTCGCGTCAAGCTCATCGCCGAACCCTGGGACGTCGGCGAGGGCGGCTACCAGGTGGGCAACTTCCCGCCCCTGTGGTCGGAGTGGAACGGCCCCTACCGCGACGCGGTTCGCGACTTCTGGCGCGCGGAACCCGGCTCGCTGGGCGAGTTCGCCTCCCGGCTCACCGGCTCCTCGGACCTCTACGCCCACAGCAGGCGCCGTCCGCGTGCCGGCGTCAACTTCGTCACCGCGCACGACGGTTTCACGCTGCGCGACCTCGTCTCGTACAACGACAAGCACAACGAGGCCAACGGCGAGGGCAACCGGGACGGCGAGAGCACCAACCGCTCCTGGAACTGCGGGACCGAGGGGCCCACCGACCGCCCGGCGGTGCTGGAACTGCGGGCCAGGCAACAGCGCAACCTGCTCGCCACGCTGCTGCTGTCACAGGGCATCCCGATGATCGGCCACGGCGACGAACTCGGCCGCACCCAGGGCGGCAACAACAACGCCTACTGCCAGGACAGCGAAGTCTCCTGGGTCGACTGGCGGTTGACCGACGAGCAGCGGGGCCTGGCGGACTTCTGCCGGCGCCTCGTCGCCCTGCGCGCCGCCCACCCCGTGCTGCGCCGGCGCCGGTTCTTCCGGGGCGAGACCGTCAGACACGCCCGGCAGCCACTGCCCGATCTCGTCTGGCTGCTGCCGGACGCGCGCGAGATGACGGACCGCGACTGGCAGCGCGCCGACGCGCACAGCGTCGGTGTCTTCCTCAACGGCGATGCCATCGCCGAACCCGACCCCCGTGGCCGGCCCGTCGTGGACGACTCGTTCCTGCTGCTGTTCAACAGCTACTGGGAACCCGTCGTCTTCCGGCTGCCCGACGCCGCCTACGGCGAGCGCTGGACGGTGTGCGCCGACACCACCGAGCCCGACGGCGGCCCGGACGAGACGGAGTACAAGGCCGGCGCGCGGGTGACGCTGGAGGCCCGCAGCCTGATCGTGCTGGCCCGGCCCCCGCGCCGTTCCGACTGAGACCGGGGCGCTCAGCGCCCCCGGCTCGAGGTGACCGTGAACTGGGCGCCGTCCGGGTCGCGCAGCACGGCCTCGTGGGCGGTCTCGATCAGCACGCTGCCGCCGTGTTTCTCGGCCGCCCGGGCACAGGCCGCCACGTCCGCGACGGCGAAGTGGACCTGCCAGTGCGGACGGATCGTGGGGTCGGGCGCCGCCTCCAGCGCGCCCGACTCGATCCGGGCGACCACATCGCCCCGGCTGCGCAGCACGACCTCGCCGCGCTCGTAGTGGACCTCGACGCAGCCGGGGCGGTCCGTGGCCCAGTCGAGGATCTCGCCGTAGAAGATGGCGGAGTCGAAGGCGTCGCGGGTGTGCAGCCTGATGAAGGCGGGCGCGTCCTGCCGCCAGGCCTCCCAGTTGCCGATCAGCTCGCCCTCCCAGATACCGAAGGTCGCGCCGTCCCGGTCGGCCAGCAGCGCCGCCCGGCCCGGCGGCAGCGAGATCGGGCCCACGGCCACGGTTCCGCCGCGCTCCCGGGTCCGGGACGCGGCGTCGTCCGCGCTGGGTACGGCGAAGTACGGCGTCCAGGCGACCGCCATCTGCCACATCGAGGCGACGGCGGCCACCCCGGCGACCGGCACGCTGCCGACCAGTGCCGTGCGGAAGTGGTCGCCGAGCACGCCCCGGCGCCACTCCCAGCCCAGGACGGCCTCGTAGAACCCCTGGGTGGCGTCCAGATCGCGGCTGGTCAGACTCACCCAGCAGGGCGCACCGAACACGGAGTGCGTGGAGACTGATCCCCGCGTACCGGGGGCGGATGTCGGGCGACGGTTCATGGCACTCGCGTTCCTGGTCTCTCGGCCGGCGGGCTGGGCTACCGGGCTGGGCTACCACCAGTGTCCGGCCGGAACCGTCCCGGGCGCCTGCCGAGCAAGCCGGTGGCACGATGGAGCGGTGGCACGAGTACCGCAGGAAACGGCCGACGAAACGGCCCGGATCTTCGCGCTCCAGGAGGAGGCCGAGCAGCTGACGGCGGCGGTCGCCGCCCACGCCGTGGTCGACCAGGCCCACCCGGATTCCCGGCGCGCCCGTCCTGGGCCTTCGGAGTGGCCTTCGGAGTGAGGTCCCCCTGGACCTTCGGAGTGATGCCCCCGGGGTGAGGGTCAGTCCGCCTCGGCGCCGATCTCCTCGCGCAGCCGGGCGAAGCAGCCGCTGAGCAGGCGTGAGACATGCATCTGGGAGATGCCCAGCTGCTCGGCGATCCGGCTCTGCGTCATGCCCGCGAAGAACCGCATGTACAGGATCGTCCGTTCGCGCTCCGGCAGGGCCCGTAGACAGGGCGCCACGGCCACCCGGTCGACGACGGCGTCGTAACCGGGATCGGGGTCGCCGAGGGCGTCCTCGAGCGCGTAGCCGTCGGTGCCGGGCAGTTCGGCCTCCAGCGACAGAGCGGAGAAGCACTCCAGCGCCTCCGCGCCGGTGCGCACCTCCTCCTCGGTGAGCTGCGCGTACGCGGCGATCTCGGCGACGGTGGGCGGACGCCCCGGAGTCGTCTGCGACAGTTCCTTGGCGGCGCTCCGTACCCGATTGCGCAGGTCCTGGACCCGGCGAGGTACGTGCAGCGTCCACATGTGGTCGCGGAAGTGCCGCTTGATCTCACCGGTGATCGTCGGCACCGCGTACGCCTCGAAGGCGCGGCCGCGGTCCGGGTCGTAGTGGTCGACGGCCTTGACGAGTCCCAGGGCGGCGACCTGGTACAGGTCCTCGAGGTTCTCGCCGCGCCCCCGGAACCGGACGGCGATCCGTTCGGCCATGGGCAGCCAGAGGCGGACCAGCTCGTCCTTGAGCGCCTGGCGCTTCGGCCCGTCGGGCAGGCCGGTGAGCCGCACGAACGACTCGCCGGTGTCGGGAGCGTCGTCGTGGGGGTGCTGCTTCGTTCTGACGGTGCTACGCATCACGCGCGCCTTCCTCAGAAGGATGCCGATGGGCATCGGGCACCGTGGGAACCCGCGATCGGAGCCGAACGGGAGAACACCCGGGACCGGCCGCGCGGCGGGATCCCACGGACGTGCCTCCTGTCCGAAGCACTCCTGTCCGGATGCCCGTCATGGAGCTTCTTGAACCATTTTCTCCCTAATTGCCCGGTGTCGCTCCTTGACTCGCACCCCTGACTCGCACCCTTGACTCTCCCTTGGGTCGATCACCTCTGTCGGTTAGCTCTGACACAGAGGTAATCTCGTTCGCGTGGATCAGGAGCGGTGGGACCAGGAGACGTTCCCGGACGAGCTCGCCGACGCGCTCGTCGGCGTCCAGCGGCTGCTCAGACGGCGGCTGCGGGCGGGCCTGACCGTGCCGCGGCTGCGCGGTGCCGAGGTCGAGCTGCTGCGCCTGGTCGAGGCGCGGCCCGGCATCGGCGTCTCGGACGCCGCCAAGGAGCTGTACCTGGCGGGCAACTCCGTCTCGACCCTCGTCAACCAGCTGGTCAAGGACGGCTACCTGGTCCGCGAGACCGACCCCGCCGACCGGCGCGCCGCCCGGCTGCTGCTCACCGAGGCGGCCGAGGCCCGGCTGCGGGCGTGGCGGGAGCGGCGCGCCGCACTCGTCGGCCGGCAGGTCGCCCGCCTGGACGCCGCCGACCGGGAAGCCCTGCGCGCGGCGCTTCCCGCCCTGCGCGCGCTCGCCGTCAACCTGCACGAGGAGGCCGAGGAGTCATGACGACCGACAGTGCCACGGACGCCGTCGCCTGCACCGGGCTCGCCTACGCCTTCGGTGACACGAAGGCGGTCGACGGGCTCGACCTGACCGTCCGGGAGGGCGAGGTCTTCGGCCTGCTCGGGCCCAACGGAGCCGGCAAGACCACCGCCATCCGCTGCATCACGACCCTGCTGCCGGTCCCGTCCGGCATGGTGCGCGTCTTCGGTCACGACACCGCCGGCGACCGCATGGCCGTACGCAGGCTGCTCGGCTACGTCCCGCAGCAGTTGTCCGCCGACTCGGGGCTCACCGGCCGGGAGAACGTCTCCCTGTTCGCCCGCGTCTTCGACGTGTCCCGGCGCGAGCGTGCCGAACGCGTCGACCAGGCGCTGGGCGCCGTCGGTCTCACGGACGCCGCCGACCGGCTCGCGGGCACCTACTCCGGCGGCATGGTCCGGCGTCTCGAACTCGCCCAGGCCCTGGTCAGCGCGCCCCGGCTGCTGATCCTCGACGAACCGACGATCGGCCTCGACCCGATCGCCCGAACGGGTGTCTGGGAGCACATCACCGCCGTACGCGAGGCCACCGGCATGACCGTCCTGGTGACCACGCACTACATGGACGAGGCCGACCAGTACTGCGACCGGGTCGGCCTGATGCACCGCGGCCGGATCCGCGCCCTCGGCACCCCCGCCGAGCTCCGGCAGGGGCTCGGCGAACGCCGGCGCGCCGAGGGCGCGCCGGCCACCGCCCCGCGGCCGACCCTGGAGGACGTCTTCCGGGAGGTCGCCGGCAGCGGCCTCGACGAGCAGGCAGGAGATTTCCGCGATGTCCGAAGCACCCGCCGTACCGCTCAGCGCGTCGGCTGACCGCGCCCGTCCGCAGAACATCGACCTGCTGCTGCGGCCGCCCCGGCCCCGCGTCGGCTGGCTGCTGCTGCCGGCCCGGGTCGCCGCCCTGTGCACCGTCGAACTGCAGAAACTGCGCCACGACCGCACCGAGCTGTACACCCGGGCGGTCCAGCCGGCCCTGTGGCTGCTGATCTTCGGCCAGACCTTCACCCGCATCAAGGCGATCCCGACCGACGGCATCCCCTACATCGACTATCTGGCGCCCGGCATCATCGCCCAGTCCGCGATGTTCATCGCCATCTTCTACGGCATCCAGATCATCTGGGAGCGGGACGCCGGCGTCCTCAACAAGCTGCTCGTCACGCCGACTCCGCGCTCCGCGCTGATCACCGGCAAGGCGTTCGCGGCCGGGGTGAAGTCGGTGATCCAGGCGGTCGTCGTGGTCGTCATCGCCGCCCTGCTCGGTGTCGCCCTGACCTGGAACCCGCTGAAGCTGCTCGGGGTCGCCGCGATCGTCGTCCTCGGCTCGGCCTTCTTCTCCTGCCTGTCGATGACCATCGCGGGCATCGTCCTCAGCCGCGACCGCCTGATGGGCTTCGGGCAGGCGATCACCATGCCGCTGTTCTTCGGCTCCAACGCGCTCTACCCGGTCGACATCATGCCGGGCTGGCTCCAGGCCGTCAGCAAGGTCAACCCCCTCAGCTACGAGGTGGACGCGCTGCGGGGGCTGCTCCTCGGCACGCCCGCGCACCTCGCCCTCGACTTCGGGGTGCTGATCGTGGCCGCCGCGCTCGGCATCGCCGCGGCCTCCTCGCTGCTGGGCCGGCTGGCCCGCTGATCCCGGCCGGGAACGTGATGTGCGGCACGCCCGCGCCAGGCCCTTTCACGGCCTGTCGGCGGATTCTGCCTGCGCACGGCTTGATCAGCGATCAAAAGGGATGAATTCCCTGGCCACAGCGCATTCTGCTCATTTGACAGTGCGATCGGCGCACGGATAGGAAGCAGCCGGTAGAAGTCGAGAGGTGGACTGTGTACGAGCCGAACGTGGTCGGGGACTGGCAGGAGTACGACGAGCATGCCGGTCTGCGGGTCTGCGTCCACCGCCTGGAGCAGAGTGAGCCGCCCAGGGGACGCGACGACGCCGCAGAGGGGCTGACGTACTTCTGCCTGCGGGTGACCGTCGAGAACCGGGGCGGCAAGAACTCCACCATCCACCTCGAGGACGGGCAGATCGACGTACGGCTCGGGCCCGACGGGGAGAGCGCGTTCATCGACTGGCGCAACTCGCAGTTCATCGAGGGCTTCGACGTCTATCCGCTGCGCCGGGCCACCGCGGTGCTGTACGCGGCGGGACCCGAGGCGTCGCTCGCCCAGGTGGACGTCCAGGTCCAGCTGCGGGTCGACGACGACTGGGCCGACCGCCGGCTGTGGACGGGCGGCATCGGCCTGGCCGAGGGATCCGGCGGGGCCCCGGCCGGCGCGGGACGCGACAGCCTGGCCCGCCAGGTCAGCAACTTCCTGCGCGACCAGGCCGAAGAGGGCAGCGCCTGAGGGGTGCCGCGCCCTTCGCCGGGCCGGCGGACGGTCAGTGCGGGATGCCGTCGATGATCTCGCGCGCGCCCTGACGCAGCAGCGACACCGCCACCGACGTGCCGAGGGTCGCCGGATCCAGTCGGCCCGCCCACTCGTGGGCGTTCAGCCGGGTCTTCCCGTCCGGGGTGAACACACAGGCCCGCAGGGACAGTTCGCCGCTGCGGTCCACGCGCGCGAAGCCGGCGATCGGGCTGTTGCAGTGGCCCTGGAGCACATGCAGGAACATGCGTTCCGCCGTGGCCTCCCGATGCGTGGCCGGATCGCCCAGCCCGCTGACGACGTCGATGACGGCGGTGTCGCCCTCGCGGCACTGCAGGGCGAGGATGCCCGCGCCGATCGGCGGCATCATCGTCTCCGGCGACAACACCTCGCTGATCACGTCCTGCCGCCCGATGCGCTCCAGGCCGGACACGGCGAGCAGCAGCGCGTCCGCCTCGCCCGCCGCCAGCTTCTCCAGCCGCCGGTTGGCGTTGCCCCGGAACGGCACACATTCCAGGTGGGGATGGGTGGCGGCGAGCTGGGCGACCCGGCGCACCGAGGAGGTGCCGATCCGCGTCCCGGCCGGAAGCTCGTCCAGGGTGCGGCCACCCGGGTGCACCAGGGCGTCACGGATGTCGTCGCGCTGCAGGAACGCGGCGAACACCGTGCCCGCGGGCAGCGGCCGGTCCGCCGGCACGTCCTTGACGCAGTGCACCGCGAGATCCGCCGCACCGGCCAGCAGCGCCGCGTCGACCTCCTTGGTGAAGGCACCCTTGCCGTCGACCTTCGACAGGTCGCCCATCCACTTGTCGCCGGTCGTCTTCACGGGGACGACCTCGGTGCGCACACCGGGATGCAGGGCGGCCAACTCCGAGCGCACGCGCTCCACTTGGGCCAGCGCCATGGGCGAGTCACGGGAGACGATACGGATCATTTCCGGAACGGACATGCGGGACACGATAGACCCTCGCGGGCCGTGCCCCGTGCCGCTCGTCGGTTCTGCGCCGTCAGAAGGTCACGTCTGGGAGGTCACGTCGAGAACGAAGCGCCGCTTGTCGGTGCCGAGGGCGCCGAGCCGGGCGTAGAAGCGGATCGCCCCGTCGTTCCAGGCCGGGGTCTGCCACTGCACCTCGCTCATGCCCAGACTCCGGGCCTGGGCCGCCACGGCCGCCACCAGCAGGGCGCCCAGACCCAGGCCGCGGTGGCCGGGGGTGAGGAACAGACAGTCCATGTGGAGGTACTCGCGGCCCTCCCAGGTGGAGAGCTCGGGCGCGCAGGTCGCGTAGCCGACGACCTCGCCGTCGGGCAGCTCGGCGACCAGGCAGTACAGCCGGGGCGTCGGGGCGTCGAAGAGGAGCCCGGTCAGCCGCTTCGCGAGGTCGGGCACGGGCGGGGCGGCGCGCTCGTACTCCGCGTGCTGGGCGGCGAGTTCGGCGACGCGCGGCAGATCGGACCGTTCGGCGTGCCGGACCCGTGCGGCGGCGCTCACCTGACGTTCCCCTCGACCGTGTCCGCGCCCCAGGCGGCCAGCCGCTCCCCGAGAGGGCCGGTGCCGTCCAGGACGTGCCGTGCGAAGGCGTCGCGCTCATGGGCCAGGACGGCCGCCTCCCACACGCACGGTGCCAGCCCCACCCGGCCCGGCCGCAGGTCGTCCGGCCGGCCGGCCGGACCCGTGAACACCGCGAGGTCCGACATGTGGCCCTCGATCCAGGTGTGCACCAGGAGGTAGTCACCGTCGCCGCCCGCGTGCACCAGCACGACGGCGAGGCCGAGCGATCCCCGCAGCGCGCCGAGTGCCAGGTGTCCGGCGGCGACCCGCAGCGCCTCCCGGGCGGCGGGCTCCGTCACCGTCCGCCCCGGCGCTTCGAGCGCGTACGCCTTGACCAGGTGCCCGGCGACCTCTTCGGTGCCCAACGGCCGGGCGGTGCGGGCGTGATGATCCTCGGCGAGGGCGAGCAGCTCCTTCGCCGGCACGGCCGGCGGCAGTTCGTCGTGAAGATCCATCCGGACATCATGGGGGCGTGCGTGCGCCGCCGTCCACGGTCGGGGAGCGCGCACCCCGGCCCGCGGACGGCGGCCGGGGCTCACGCGGCGGGATCGAAGGCGATCCCGGACGGCTTCGCGGAGGAGAGGTGGTTGTTGAAGTTGGCGTCCTTCAGGCCGAAGTTGGCGCTGCCGAAGTCGTACGCGCTCAACTTGTCCCGCAGGCCCGCCGGGTAGCCGTTCCAGCCGACCAGCGGCGGGTACTGCCAGGTGCCCTTGTGGTTCTCCGGCGGCTCGTCATTGGAGTTCGCGAGCCGGAAGCAGTGCGTGCTGATGCCGTCCTTGTGGTAGACGATCTTCGCGTGCGAGCCGTCGAAGCGGACGCCGGAGGCCGCGGTCACGGTGAACGAGCCGTGGTTGGACGTCGAGACGTACTGGACCTGGCCGTTCTGCACCCAGATCACGACGTGCTCCCAGTCGTGCCGGTGTCCGCCGATGCTGCTGCCCGCTATGGCCTGGTCCTTCTCGAAGTAGAGGCCGTACAGGTACGCGCACCAGCCGTTGTTGCACTTGTAGCGCGAGTAGCTGTTGGTGTTGTCCAGGTCGGAGGCGTCCCGGCAGCTGCCGTTGAGGGCGCCGGTCGGGTTCAGCCCGCCGTTGATCGTGCCGTCGGGGCCGATGGCGGGGGTCGAGTAGCAGCCGTCCGTGTCGTAGTCGAACGCGGGCTGATACGTCAGTTCGGCGGCTTCGGCGTTGGACGGCAGGGCCGTCGGCGGGGCGGCGAAGGCGACCGACGGGAGGGCGACGACGAGTGCGGCGGCACCGGCGAACCCGGTGAGCCACCTCCTGCCGTGGACCTTGAACTTCGATGACGACACTGCGTCCTCCTCGGGGTTTCGGGCGCAGCCGAACGGCTGTGTGGGGAGAGGGAGTTGAAAAGCAGCTCAGCTTCCCCGGTTTTCCCTTCCACGCCAAGAGGTCGCAGGGGTATCAGTGGTGAAGCACAGCCCAATACTTGGCTGCTGAGGTGAGGTCAGGCGGAAATGTCCGGCAGGTCCGCCGCCGACTCCTCGGGGGTCAGGTCCGGCCGCAGCCGCAGCCAGGACGGCTGGCGCAGCAGCCCCGCCCGGGTCCGCGTGCTGTACCGGACCTCGCCGACCAGCCGGGGCACGACCCATCGCGCGCCCGGCGCCTGCGGTACGGCGTCGAAGGGGCACTCGTCGGTCGCGGCGGCCCGCAGGAGGGCCGCGAGTTCGACCCGCTCGGCCTCGCTCCAGCCGGTGCCCACCCCGCCGACGTACCGCAGTCCCGTCGCGGCCCGCTGCCCCACCAGGACGGCGCCGGGCAGCCCGGTCAGCCGTCCCTTGCCCGGCAGCCAGCCGCCGACCAGGACGTCCGCGACGCGCATGTTCCGGATCTTGATCCAGGCGCGGGAGCGCACCCCCGGCTCGTACACCGAGTCCAGACGCTTGCAGACCAGCCCCTCCAGGCCGTGGGCGCGGGTCGCCTCCAGGGCCTCCCGTCCGTGTCCGACCAGGGCGCTCGGCGTCGACCAGAACGGCCCGTCCAGCGCCAGCGCCTCCAGCCGGGCCCTGCGCCGCGTGTACGACAGCGGGAGGAGGGACTGCCCGCCGAGCTGCAGCACGTCGAACAGCACGAGGTGCACCGGTGCCGTCGCCGCCAGCCGTGCCGCCTTGCCCGGTGCCTGGACCAGGCCCATCCGGGACTGGAGCAACTGGAAGTCGGCCCGGCCCTGTCCGTCCAGGGCGAGGACCTCGCCGTCCAGTACCGCCGGCGTGGCGCCGAGCGCCGTGGCCAGCGGCCGCAGCTCGGGATAGGCGCCGGTGATGTCCTCCCCCGAACGGGCGCGCAGGGTGATGCTCCCGTCTCCGGCGAGGTACACCACGGCCCGCTGCCCGTCCTGCTTGGTCTCGTAGGCCCAGCGCGCGTCCTGGGCGACGGGCGGCAGCCGGCCCGGGGTGGCGAGCATGGGGGCGATGAGAGGGAGGGTCACGGGTGAGTTGTGGACGCGGCCGGGCCGAAGCACGCGGAACCGGCCGCGGTTTCGCCTGAACGGCGGCGCTGTGCGGGGCGGGCGCTCAGTGGTCGCCGGGCAGCGGCTCGGGCGCGCGGACCAGCCCCGACTGGTAGGCGATGACGACCAGCTGGGCGCGGTCCCGGGCGCCGAGTTTCGTCATGGCGCGGTGCACATGGGTGCGGACCGTCAGCGGGCTGACGAAGAGCTCGTCGGCGATCTCCTCGTTGGAGCGGCCCTCGGCGACCCGGGCCGTCACCTCGCGCTCGCGTGCGGTGAGCCCGGCGAGGTGCTCGGGGAAGCCGAGCCGGGCGCTCTCCGCGGGGGAGGCGAGGAAGCGGGCGATCAGGGAGCGGGTGGCGAGCGGGGAGAGGAGCGACTCGCCGGAGGCGACGGTGCGGATCCCGTCGAGGAGGGCGTCGGCGGTGACGTCCTTGCCGAGGAAGCCGCTCGCGCCGGCCCGCAGCGCCCGGGCGACGTACTCGTCGATCTCGAAGGTCGTCAGGATCAGCACCCGGGTGCCGGACAGGCCCGGGTCGGCGCAGACGTCGGCGGTGGCGGCGAGGCCGTCGGTGCCGGGCATGCGGATGTCCATCAGGACCACGTCGGGGCGGTGCAGCCGGGCGAGGTCGACCGCCTGGGCGCCGTCGCTCGCCTCGCCCACCACCTCCATGTCGTCGCAGGTGTCGATGAGGATGCGGAAGGTCGCCCGGAGCAGGGCCTGGTCGTCGGCGAGCAGCACGCGGATGGTCATGGCGTCCGTTCTGTGGGTGCGGGAGTGTCGGGGTACAGGGGCAGCCGGGCGGTGACCCGGAAGCCGCCCTCGGGGCGGTGGCCGGCCCGCAGGGCACCGCCCACGGACTCGGCGCGCTCGCGCAGACCGATCAGGCCGAACCCGCGGCCGTCCTCGATCGGAACGGGCCCGGCGGGCTCACCGGTTCCGGCGGTTCCGGCCGTTTGGGCGGTTCCGTCGTCGGTCACGGTGATCGTCAACCGGTCGCGGTCGAAGCACAGCCGCACCCGGGCCGTCCGCGCGCCCGCGTGCCGGGTGACGTTGGTCAGCGCCTCCTGGACGATGCGGTACGCCGTCAGGTCCACGCCCGGGGTGAGCGGCCGCGCCGTGCCCTCGGTCGCGACCCGCACGTCCAGGCCCGCGCCCGCGCACGTCCGGGTCAGCTCGGCCAGCTGCGCCAGGCCGGGACTCGGGGCGAGCGGGGCGTCGCCCTCGTCCGCCCTGCGCAGCAGATTCACCGTGGCCTTGAGCTCGCGCAGCGCCGAGGAGGTCGTGCCGGCCAGATCGTCGAGGATGCCGTGGGCGCGGTCGGGATGGGTGCGCGCGAGGTGCGCCGCGGTACCCGCCTGGGCGTTCGCGAGAGTCAGGTGGTGGGCGACGACGTCGTGCAGCTCACGGGCGATGCGCACGCGCTCCTCGACGACACGGCGGTGCGCCTCCTCCTCGCGGCCCTGCTCGGCGTACTCGGCGCGGGCCTGGACGGCGTCGACGTAGGCGCGTTGGAGGCGGACCAGGTTGCCGGTGACGACCGGGAACAGCAGCCAGACCGCGGGACTGATCGTCTTCATCGGCCAGGGATGGTGCGCGACGGGGTCCGCCAGCAGGGCGGTCGGCACGATCACCGCGAGGGCGGCGCAGTAGTGGCGGCGCGACGAACGCCGCCCGGCGCGCACGGTCAGCCGGTACAGGGCGAGCATGAGCGGGCCCAGCAGCAGTGGGGTGATGAGGTGGCCGAGCGCGATCGCGGCGGCCGCGCCGCCGGTCGTCACGGCCACGACCGCGCCGGGGCGGGTGCGCTGCCACCGCAGCAGAGTGCCGCAGGAGAGCAGTCCGAGGGCGATCGTCGGGCCCGCCGTGTCCGGCCGGCCGGCGCCGGGAACGGTGAACTCGCCGCCGAAGAGGAAGGCCGCGAACAGCAGGACGGCCGTCATGGTGTCGACGGTGCGGGTGTGGTCGTCCGCGTAGCGCTGCCAGGGGATGCACATCGGCTGTCTCCGGTGGGGGCGTGGACCCGGTGTGGACGGCGTGCGCCGCGCACGAGGGGCGCGACCCGCCCCGGCGCGCCGTCCCGGGCGGTTCCCCTCCGGGCAGGCGGGAGGGCGGTCGCCCGTCGGCGCGGGCCTCCGGGTGGCGCGGTACGGGCCGCCGCGACGGCCGTACGGCGGGGCGGCCTTCTCGGCGTTCACCACACGCACGGCAGCTCCACCTCGATCACCGTCGGCCCGCCCACCGGGCTGCTCACCCGCACGGTCCCGTCGAGCGCGGCGACCCGGCGCCGCATGCCCAGCAGCCCCGAGCCGGCGCCCTCGTCGACGCCGCCGCACCCCTCGTCGCGCACCCGCACGCTCAGCCCTGCCCGGGAGCGGGCCAGCACGACCTCGGCCCGGTCCGACCCGCTGTACTTCGCGGCGTTGGTGAGCGCCTCGGCGATCACGAAGTAGGCGGCCGCCTCCACCGCGGCCGGTGCCCGGGGCCCGTCGGGGAGCCCGTCGGTCCGCACGGTCACCCCGAGTCCGCTGCTGCCCGCCAGCGCCCGTACGGCCCCTTCGAGTCCCCGGTCGGTGAGGATCGGCGGGTGGATGCCGCGTACGACGTGCCGCAGTTCGGTCAGGGCCTCCTCGGCCTGGTCCTGCGCGTCAAAGAGCAGCTTCCGCGCGGTGTCGGGATCGGCCCCGTAGGCCCGCTGGGCCAGGCCGATCCGCATCGACAGTGCGACCAGCCGCGCCTGGGCGCCGTCGTGCAGGTCCCGCTCGATCCGGCGCAGTTCGGCGCCGTGCGCGGCGACCGCGTCCGCCCGGGTCGCGGTGAGCTGCTCGACCCGACTGGCCAGCAGCGCCTTGGGGGAGGGGCTGAGCAGGGCGGCCGACCACCCCGCCTCCAGGTCGGCGAGCCGGACGAGCAACGGCAGGACCAGCGCCTCGCGGCCCAGCAGCGCGCGCCGCACACCGTCGACGAGGAGCCCCGCCGGCCACAGCGGCAGCATGAGCACCGTCAGCCAGCCGTAGGCGTAGTACGCCCCCAGCCAGCGCAGATCGGTGAGCGTGCAGGGATCCCTCACGGCCGTCCGGAGCCGCTCGCGCAGCGGACCGGTGACCGTTCGGTACGCCTCCGGTATCTCCCGGCCGGTCCAGGAGGCCGTCGAGCGCCGCTTGGCCCCGGCGATCCGGCGGATCAGCAGCACGGTCTCGGGCAGCAGCCAGATCCCGACCCCCGTGACCGCGCCGGTGGCGGCGATCAGCAGGACGGTGATGAAGATGTACGACCCGAAGGCCATGGCGGCGGCCAGGAAGAGGTGGACCGTGGCCCGCGCAGCCTGTCGCAGGGTCGCGCGCATGGAGTGCCATTCCTCTCGTGAAGAGAAGAGAAGAGAAGAGAAGAGAAGAGAAGAGGGGGAGGGGGACGTGGGACGTGGGAGAGAGGGACCTGAGGAAAGGGGACCTGAGGAAAGGGGACATGGGGGAAGGGGACATGGGGAGGAGGAACCGCGCGGGCCGCCGGCCGGTGGGACACCCCGGACCGGCGGACCCGTGTGCGGAGGTCCTAGTCGTCCAGCGTGACGACGACCTTCTCCGCCGCGCCCGGCGTCAGGGCCAGTTCGAAGGCGCGGGCGGCCTCGGAGAACGGGACGCGGTGGCTGATCAGCTTGGCGAACCGCTCCTGGTGCTCGACCAGTTCCGGGGTCACCTCGAAGATCTCGGTCGGGTAGCCCTGGGAGGCGATGAGGGTGAGCTCGCTGCGGAGCATGCCGCCGAGGTCGATCTCACCCTTCTTCTGCACGGCCACCATGACCAGCTTCGCGTGCCACTTCGCCGACTGCACCACGGTGTTGAAGACGACCGGGGCGCCGGCCGCGTCGATGAAGACGTCGGTGCCCGGCCGGGGCTGGCCGAGGGCGTTGGCGCTCTGCCCGTGCAGCTCGGTCAGCCGTGCGGCCACGTCCTCCTTGCCCGAGTCGATGACGGCGTCCGCCCCGACGGCCAGTGCCTTCTCCAGCCGGGAGGGGATGACGTCGGCGACCACCACGTGCTCCACACCGCGCAGCTTCAGCCAGATCGCCGCGCCCAGACCGATCGGCCCCGCGCCGAACACGACGACCTTGTCGCCCGGCCCCGCCCCGGAGCGGTTGACGGCGTGCCGGGACACGGCCATCGGCTCGTTGAGCGAGGCCACGTCGAACGGCACGGTGTCGGGGAAGACCGCGACGCTCCTTCCGACCTCGGCGTTCTCGATCAGCAGGTACTCGCTCATCCCGCCGAACTTCCCGCCGCAGCCGATGATGCCGGTGGGCGCGTCCTGCGGGTTGACGACCACCCGGTCGCCCGCCTTCAGGCCGTCCACCTCGGCGCCGACCTCCACGACCTCACCGGCCGGCTCGTGGCCGAGCGCCACGGGGATCAGCTCGCCGCCCAGGTGGGCCCGGGCGGGCATGCCGCCCATGTGCAGGAAGGTGACGTCGGTGCCGCAGATGCCGCAGGCGCGGATCCGTACGAGCGCGTCCTTGGGGCCGGGCACCGGGCGCTCGACGTCCACGACGTCGATCTTGCCGGTTCCGCCGGTCCGGACGGACTTCATCGTGCTCATGGGGGAGCCTTTCTCGCTGGAGTAACTCGGTTGCCGCAGACAGGTGGTGCCGGGCTCGGGGGAGCCCTGACGGAAATCCGGGGGACCGCGGCCCGCTCGCCGGGCCGGGGCCGGGAGGCCGCGCACGTCAGACGCCGAGGGTCTTGAGCACGGCGTCCGCCATGCCCCGCTCGCCGCGTTCGTTGGGGTGGACGGAGGCGGCCGGGGCCCGCGGCACGAGCGGTTCGACCCAGCGCACCTGACGGCCGGCGCAGGCGTCGCGCCCCACCGAGGGCGTGTACGTGTCGACATAGCCGGCCCCCGCCCTGCCGGCCCGCTCGCGCAGCATGCTGTTCAGCTGCCGCTCCTTGTCGTGCAGGTAGGTGATGTCGCCGGCGGCGAGGCCCATCTCGGCGCCGCAGCCGGTGGTGTGCGGGGGCAGGATCGCGGGATAGCCCACGACGTAGACGCGGGCCTTCGGCGCGCGTCGCCCGACCTCGGCGAGGGCCGCGGCCAGCCGTCGTCCCGCCGCCTCTGTGCGCCGCTGTACCTCGTCGGTGCCGTCGGAGACGTACCGGGCCCGGCAGGGCGCGTCCCCGGTGGCGTCCTTCCCGTCCGTCAGGCCGCTCAGCGCGAGGTGCAGCACTCCGGACGTCACGCAGCTCTTCACCAGCGAGGCGAATCCGATGTCGTTGCCGCCGATGCCGAGGGTGACCAGCCTGGTCCGCTCCGACAGGGCGGCCAGTTGCGCCGGGTTGGTGCCCCGGTCCGTGGACTGGGCCGAGCTCAGGTCCGCGACGGTCGCGCCGGTGCAGCTGACGTCACGGAAGTCGGTGGCGGGCAGGGCCAGGCGTCGGGCGACGAGCGCCGGGTAGTTGCGGTCGGAGCGGTCACAGCCGGCGGGGCTGCCGCCCTGGTCCGGGATCTCGGGACCGGCGGTGTAGGAGTCGCCCAGCGCCACGTACGGGCCGCCGGGCGGCGCGGACTCGGGAGAGCTGTCGTGCCTGCTGATCACGATCGCGGTGGTGAGCACGCCGCAGGCGAGCGCGCCGGCCAGCGCGGCTCGTACGGAGGTCTTCATGGCAGGGGTCCTGTCTGTCGTCCCGGGTGATCCACGCCGTGCAGCTGTGGTCGTGGAACTGTGCTCGGCCGGGGGAGAAGCGGCCGGGGCGGCCGAGCGTGCGTGGAGGGTCGGAGGCGTCCCGGGGCCCGGCGCCGGGCGGGGTGTGTCGGCTGCCGGGCCCGGGGACCGCGCCGATCCCCGTCCCCACGGGTTCGGCGGCCGGGAGCCGCCTCCGCTCAAGGCGGCTCCCGGATTGCTTGAGTTAGGCAAACACATCTGGATTACTTGAGTCAAGCAAGCGAGATGATTTACTTGAGTTAGGCAATCAGAAGGATGGGGTCGAGATCATGTCCCCCGCACGACCGGTGATGCCGCCCGGCGTCCCGGGCCGACGCGGGGGAGCGGGCGAACGGCGAAGGGCCCCGGCAGGCGGTGCGAACCTGCCGGGGCCCGGACGTGACTAGTGCCCGAGGCGGATCACGGTCAGCTGGTCCTCGCCGTTCGCGCCCGCGCCCGACTTGTCGACCACGTAGGCGACGCCGTCGGCGACCTCCACGTGGTTGGGGTTGGCGCCGGTGGCGACGGTCTCCTCGACGACGCCCTTGCGCGGGTCGACCACCGTCGCGGTGGCGGCGGTGCGGTTGACCACGACGACATCGCCCGAGCGGTCGTCGGTGGCGACCGACAGGGTGCCCGCGCCGGTGGCGACCGACCTGGTCACCGTGCCGGTGCGGAGGTCGACGACCGAGACGCCGCCCGCCGTCTGGTCGGCGGTGTACGCCGTGCGGCCGTTCTTCGCCAGCGAGATGGAGATCGGTCCGTCACCGGTCGGGATGAGACGCGGGGTGTCGGAGGCGCGGTTCACCTCGATGATCCGGTCGTTGGACAGGTCCGTCGCGTACACCGTGCCCGTCTTCCCGTCGACCGCGAGACCGGCCGGGCCGGAGCCCTCGACCGTGACGCGCTTCTTCTCGGTGAGCGTCTTGGAGTCGTACGCGACGAGCGTGCCGGCGCTGAACGCGGAGGCCCACACCGTGTTGTGCCGCTCGTCCACGACGATCTCGCGGGCGTGTCCGACGTTCGGCAGCGTGGCCAGGTGCGCGCCGGTCCGCTGGCTGTAGACGGCGACGGTGTTGCTGCGGGTGTTGGTCACCCAGACGGTGTTGTGCTCGTCGTCCACGGCCACGCCGTACACGGCCTCACGGGCGCCGGTGGTGGCGTCGAGGACCGGCGGGAGGATGGTCTGCTCGACCGTGAGGGTCTTGGGGTCGACCTTCAGCAGGCTGGTGCTGGTGGCCGCGCGGCCCACGGCGGTGGTCACCCAGAGCGCGTCGTTGCGCTCGGAGTACGCCGACTGGTACTGCCCGGTCGCCAGCGGCAGGGTCGTCGCGGAGAATGCCGTCGAGTGGGCCGACGCGGTCCCCGCCAGCGCCAGGGTGCTGCCGGCGGTGAGAGCCACGGCGATCGCCGCCGAGGCCACGGTGCGACGACGGCTGATACGGGTGGTCATGATGGATGTGCTCCCTTGTGTGCAGCGTTGATGATGAGAGATCCGGGGTTGCACCCCGACCGGCACGCAAGGTGCCGGAGCTTGTGGGGGCCTTGATGACCCGTCAGTCGCCGGAACCGGCCGCGGCGGGGCGGCGGCGCACGACGAACAGCGTGGTGGCCGCGGCCCCGGCGGCGCCGCCGGCCGCCGCGGCGGCCGCGGACCAGGCGATGGTGGCGTAGGAGACAGGGGTCTGCGCCGAGGCCGCCGCCGCGAGGGTCCGCTCCTCCGTCGGGCCGGGTGCGGTGGTCGACGAGGACGACGCGGAACCGGTGTCGGCCGCGCCGGTCACGGTGAAGGCGACCTTCAGCGAGGTCGGCGGGTTCGGGGCGAGGAAGCGCAGCCAGTGCGCGCCGCCGGAGGTGCCCGCGGGGACGGTGACGTCACCCTCGTGCGAGCCCTGCGCGTCGGCCTTCCACTGGCCGAGGATGTCCTCGTCGTCGAGCTTGACGGTGACGGTCTCGCCGGCCGGGAACTTCGTCACCTCGAAGTGCAGCGTCCCGCCCGCCTGCACCCGGCTGGCGGTGATCTGGGCCTTCGCGCCGGCCGAGTTGGTGGCGGAGGCCGGCTCGCCTGACGCGGCCGGCACGGGCGTCGCCGACGCGCCCGTCGTGCCGCCGCCGCCGCCGCCGCCGTCGGCGGCGGCAGCCGCCGCGGAGGCCGACGAGGACGTGACGGTGAAGGACGCCTTGAGGCTGGTCGCCGGGTTCGGGGCGAGGAAGCGGAGCCAGTGCGCGCCGGCCGGGGTGTCCGAGGGGACGGTGACCGTGCCCGAGAACGCCCCGTCCGAGCCGATGCCGCCCTGCCACTGGCCGATGATCTCCGCGTCGTCCAGCTTGACGGTCAGCTGCTGCCCGGCAGGGAAGCCGGTCACCCGGAAGGAGACCTTGCCACCGGCGGCGACGCGTGTTCCCGCGGTGAGCGAGACCGACGGGGAGGACGAGCCGGACGAGCCGGATCCGCCACCGGAAGCCGAGCCACCGATGGAGCCCGTGCCGCCCGTGGAGCCCGTGGAGCCCGAGCCACCGGTGGCAGCGCTGCCACCGCTCCCCGAGTCGGTGCCGCCGCTGCTGCCGCCCGTGCCGCTGCCGCCCGTGTCGCTGCCGCCGCCGCTGGTGGCCGCCGCCGTCACCTTGAGGTCGGCCTTGAGGCTGGTCGCCGGGTCCGGGGCCAGGAAACGCAGCCAGTGGGCGCCGGCCGAGGTGGACGCGGGGATCGTCACCGAGCCCGAGAAGGTGCCGTCCGCGGCGACCGCCTTGCCGAACTGGGTGAGGATCGACGTGTCGTCCAGCTTCACCGTGACCGTCTGGCCCTCGACGAACCCGGACAGGCCGAACGCCACCTTGTCGCCCGCCGTGACCGACGCGCCGCCGGTGAGGCGCACCGCGGGTCCGGCGGTCGGGCCGGGCGAGGGAGAGGGGGAGGAGGACGCCGTGGTCACGGTGAGGTCGGCGCTCCTGACGCTCGTCTGCGGGGCGAGGAACCGCAGCCAGTGCCCGGCGCCGGCGCCGGCGGCCGCCGGAACGGTCACCGCCCCCGTCACGGTCCCGTCGTCGCCGATCGTGAACTGCTTGAGCAGGGTCGTGTCGTCGAACTTCACGCTGAGCGTCCCTCCGGCCGGGAACCCGGCGACGGTGAAGGACACCTCGCCACCCGCCTGGACGGTGTCCGCGCCGAGCGTGACGGCAGGCGAGACCGCGTCGGCGGCGAGCGCCACGAGGGGGGCGGGCCGGCTCCCGGCGACGGGCAGGGCCACGGCCAGAGTGCCGAGCCCGAGGGCGGTTCCGGCGGTGAGCGCGAGGACCCGGCCGCCGATTCTGTGAGAGGTCATGAGAACTGCTCCTGGCAGATGAGGGAGATGTGCCGCACGGCAAGCGGAAAGAGGGTGAAGTTAGGCTTCCTTATCGAATGAGGGAGTCTGTTGGTATGTCCTGGTCCGCGCCGCCCGAGGGCACCCCGCACCGTCCGCCCCGGCTGCCGCGACCGCACACGGTTCCGCGCCTCGCGCGACCGGCCTGCGCGCTGCCCGGCCCGGACGGCGTCGAGGAGTTCTGGTCCGAGGTCCGCCGGCGCGGCACCCCGCTCGTCGGCCCCGACCCGCAGGGCAGCGAGGACCACCGCGCCGTCACCTGGCTGTGGCGCGGCACCCCGGCCACCCGGGCCGTGCAGGTCCTGCCGAACAAGCTCGGCGATCCGCGCGCGCCCGAGGACAACCTGATGGAGCGCGTCCCCGGCACGGATGTGTGGCACTGGACGCTCCGCCTGCGCCACGACTGGCGCGGCACCTACGACCTTTACGTCGACGAGGGCGACGAGGGCGACGGGGGCGACGGGGGCGACGGGCCGGACCGGGGCACGCCGGGAAGCCCGGCCCACTGGCAGTGGCTGCGCACCCGCCGCCGCCCCGACCCGTTCAACACCCGCTCGCTTCCCCATCGTTGGGACGGAACCCCCGTCCCGTACGCCGAACTCCCCGCCGCTCCCCGGGCGGTGGACTGGGAGCCGCGGCCGGACGTGCCCCGGGGCACCGTCACCGAGCACACGGTGCCGAGCGCGCTGCTGGGCGGCACCCGCCGGTACCGGCTGTACCGGCCCGCGGGCACCGAGGGCCGGCCGGAGCGGCTTCCGGTGCTGGTGCTGCTCGACGGTGAGCACTGGCAGCCGCGGCTCGGTGTGTCCCGGCTCCTCGACACCCTCATCGCCGACGGACGGATCCCGCCGACGGCCGCCGTCCTGCCCGAGGCGGTGGACGAGCCCACCCGCTGGCGTGAACTCGCCTGCCGCCCCGAGTACCTCGGCTTCCTCACGGACGAACTCCTGCCGTGGGCCGCGAAGTCGGTCCCCCTGACCGACGATCCGGCGCGCACCGTCATCGCCGGCCAGAGCCTCGGCGGGCTCACCGCCGCCTACGCGGCCCTGGCCGCCCCGCACCGCTTCGGCAACGCCCTGGTGCAGTCCGGCTCGTTCTGGTGGCCCGTCGGCCCGGAGCCGGAGTGGCTCACCCGGACCCTGGCCCAGGGCCCCCGTCCGGCGGCGCGCCTGTGGCTCTCCTTCGGCGAGCAGGAGTGGGTGGCGCTGCCCGCGGCCCGCCGACTGAGGGACGTCCTGCAGGCCCTCGGCTGTCACGATTCCTCCTACCGGGAGTTCAACGGTGGTCACGACTACCTCTGCTGGCGCACGGAACTGGCCGACGGACTGGTGCAGCTCATGAGTCCAGCTCCTTGAGGCGGGCGGCGAGATGGACGGCGACCTCGTCGAGGTGGCGGTCGGCCATCAACCGAGGGTGGGTGCAGTCCAGGTCGTGGTTGACGATCACGCCGCTCACATGCGGCCGCCACGCCTCCCGGGTCAGCCAGTCCTCGGCGCGCGGGGCGGCGGCCGTGAAGAACAGCAGGTCGCCGTCGAAGACCCGGTGCCGGTGCTCGCGCATCATGCGGGCGTGGTTCGGCACGATGTCGACGATCCGCGAGAGCGTGTGGTCGGCCAGCCCCGCCAGCGGGCTGCCGGCCCGGCGCAAGGTGGCCAGGACGTCCTCGCGGGTCCGCTCGCCGGTGCGGTCGAAGCCCGCCATCCGCAGGACGGCGGTGAGGGCGTCGCCCTCCTCGGGCGCGGGTCGTTCCCGCCACTGCTCGGCCGGGAACGCGTCGAGCAGGGCCAGGAGTTCGACCTCCGCGCCGGCCTCCTGCAGCAGAACGGCCACGGCGTGCGCGAGGATCCCGCCCACCGACCAGCCCAGCAGCCGGTACGGCCCCCGCGGCCGGACCTCCCGGATCCGCCCGGCGTAGTCGGCCGCCTCCTCCAGCAGGGTGGCCGGCAGCGGCTCGTCCCCGGACAGTCCGCGCGCCTGGATGCCGTACACCGGCTGGTCGGGTCCGAGGCGCGCGGCGAGCCCCGCGTAGCACCAGGACAGCCCGCCCGCCGGATGGATCGCGAACAGCGGCGCCCGCCCGCCCCGCGCCCGCAGCGGCAGGACGACGTCCAGGGCGTCCCGCGAGGCCGGGCCCGCCGCCTCGATCCGGCCGGCGAGCGCGGCCGGGGTCGGCGCCTCGAAGAGCGAACCGATGGTCAGTTCGGCCGCACACTCCTCCCGGACCCGCGCCACCAGGCGTACCGCGAGCAGCGAGGTGCCGCCCAGATCGAAGAACGCGTCGTCGGGACCGACCTGCCCGACGCCCAGCACCTCCGCGAACAGCCGGGTGAGAACCTCCTCGGTCCCGCTCGCCGGGCGCCGTCCCTCGCCTCCGGCCCCGCCCGAGAAGACCGGGGCGGGCAGCTCACGCCGGTCCAGCTTGCCGTTGGGGCTCAGCGGGAACGACTCCAGGACCAGCACGGCGGCCGGCACCAGGTGCTCCGGCAGCTCCCGGGCCAGCGCCGCCCGCAGGGCCACGCCGTCGGCGTCCCCGGTGACATAGCCGACCAGCCGGTCCTCGACGACCACCGCGCAGGCGCCGTCGACCCCCGGCCGGGCGGCCAACGCGGCCTCCACCTCGCCGAGTTCGATGCGCTGCCCGCGCAGCTTGACCTGGTGGTCGGTGCGCCCGAGGTACTCCACCTCGCCGTCGGCGCTCCAGCGGGCGAGATCGCCCGTGCGGTACATCCGGCTGCCGGGCGGCCCGAACGGGTCGTCGACGAACCGGGACGCGGTCAGTTCGGGGCGGCCGAGATAGCCGTCCGCCAACTGCCGTCCGGCCAGGAACAGTTCACCCGGTACCCCGGGCGGGCAGGGCCGGCGGGCCGCGTCCAGCACGTACAGCCGGGTGTTCCACACCGGCCGCCCGATCGGCACCGGGCCCGCACCCCGTGGTGCGACGGCGTGGAAACTCACGTCGACGGCGGCCTCGGTCGGTCCGTACAGGTTGTGCAGCCCGACTCCCGGCAGCGTCCGCCCGAAGGCGTTCGCCGTCTCGCGGGGGAGCGCCTCGCCGCTGGCGAACACCCGGCGCAGTGCCGCACGGCAGTCGGCCGCGCCCGGCTCGGCCAGGAAGAGCTGGAGCATCGACGGCACGAAGTGGCAGGTGGTGACGGCCTGTTCGCGGATCAGCCGGGCCAGGTACGCCGGGTCCCGGTGTCCGCCGGGCTCGGCCACGACCAGCGTCGCGCCCGTCCGGAGCGGCCAGAAGAACTCCCACACGGACACGTCGAACGAGGAGGGCGTCTTCTGCAGGACCCGGTCACCGGCGTCCAGGGCGTACTCGTGCTGCATCCAGCGCAGCCGGTTGTCGATCGCCCGGTGCGACACGACCACACCCTTGGGCCGGCCCGTGGAGCCGGAGGTGTAGATGATGTACGCGGGATGGGCGGGGGTGAGCGCCCGCGCGGGGGTCACGGCCGGCTCCGCGGAGAGGTCCAGCACGTCCAGGGACACGACCGGCGTCCTCCCGTCGGGCAGCCGGTCGGCGCGGTCGGTGACGGCGCACACCGGGGAGGCGTCGTCGAGCATGTAGGCCAGCCGGGGCGCCGGGTAGTCCGGATCCAGGGGCAGATAGGCGGCACCCGCCTTCAGCACGGCGAGCAGGGAGACGATCAGTTCCGTGGAACGGGGCACCGACACCGCGACCGACGCGCCCGGCCCGGCGCCGAGGGCCTGGAGGTGGTGGGCCAACCGGTTGGCTCGGGCGTCGAGTTCGGCGTAGGTGAGTGACGTGGTGCCGTGGACGAGCGCGGTGGCGTCCGGTGTGCGGGCGACCTGTGCCTCGATGGGCCCGATGAGGGTGGTGGCGGGGACCGGCTGCTCCGTGCGGTTGAACTCCTCCAGGACCAGGGCCCGTTCGGCGGGGGTGGCGACGGTGTGGGCGGCGAGCGGCAGGTGCGGGTCGCTCGTCGCCAGCCGCTCCAGCAGCCGCAGGAACCGGTCCTGATGGGCGGCGAGATCGGCGTCGTCGTACAGGGCCGGGTTGCCGTCGTGGTCGATGCGCAGGCCGCGGCCGTCGGCGCGGTCGTAGACGTTGACGGTCAGGTCGTCGACCGGGCCGGCGGACAGGTTGCGGGCCCGGGCCGGGGTGCCCGCGAAGTCCACGCCGTAGTCGAAGGGCATGATGTTGACGAGCGGGCCCACCAGGCCCCGGCTCTCACCGAGCAGCCCCAGATCGCGCCGGATGTCCTCGTACCGGTAGCGCTGGTGGCGGCGCACCTCACGGATGCCCAGCACGACCTGGCGCACCAGGTCGGCGAAGGCCGCCTCGGGGGTGACGGTCAGCCGCAGCGGCACGACGTTCATCACCATGCCGGGCACCCGCAGCGCCACCGAGCCCATCCGGCCCATCAGCGGCAGGCCCAGCACCACGTCGGACTGCGCGGTCGCCCGCGAGGTGTACAGCGCCTGCGCGGCGACGAGCACGTCCGGCCAGGTCGCCCGCAGCCGGGACGCCACACCCCGGAGCGTCTCGGTGACCTCGGGCGAGAGGTGCGCCGTCCGGCGGCGGAACGTCCGTGACGGCAGCGCCCCGCGCCCCGCGAGCCGGGGCGCCTGCGGGCGGTCCCCGAACGCCTGCGTCCAGTACGCGCGGTCCGCCGCGAAGGCCGCCGAGGAACGGTAGGCGGCGTCGTCCGCGACCAGGTCGGCGAGCCGGCCGAAGGAACGGACGGGCGGCTCCTCGCCGCGCGCCAGCGCCGAGTACACCTCGGCGGTACGGCGCACCAGCAGGGAGTAGCCGAAGCCGTCCATGACCAGGTGGTGGATGCGCTGGTACCACAGCCAGCGCTCCTCGCCGCCGGTCACGCGGAACAGGGCGTGCCGGAACGGCGGCCCGGCCGCGAGGTCGCACCGCTCCTCCAGGTCGGCGCGCATCCACGCCCCGGCCTCTTCCTCGTCGCGGACGTCGAGCACCGTGAGGGGCTGCTCGACGGCGTCCACGACGCGTTGGCGCGGCCCGTCGGGCGTGTCCTCGATCCGTACCCGCAGCGACTCCGCCTCCTCGGCGACCCGCCGCAGCGCGTCGGCGAACAGCGCCGGATCGACGGGGCCGTCCAGGCGCAGACACTCGGCGGTGTTCTGGGCGGGGCTGAGCGGGTCCAGGGCCTGCGCGAACCACATGCCCGACTGGGCCGCGGTGAGCGGCAGCACCTCCTGCGGCAGGTCCGCGGTGCGGGCGGGGCCGGCGCTCATACGGTGGCCCCCAGCAGCGCGGCCCAGGCCTCGACGGCCGGCCGCTCGGCCAGGTCCGCGAAGTCCGCGGTGACGGCGTGCTCGCGGCGCCAGCGTTCCAGGAGGGCCATGATCCGGACCGAGTCCAGGCCGAGGTCGAGGAGGTTGTCGTCGACGGGGATGTCCGCGGGGTCCTCGCCGAGCACGTCGGCGACGTCGGCGCGGATCCGTGCCACGGTCAGGGGCATCGTCCGGACCTTCTCGAACAGTGCGTCGGTGGTGGTGACGCACGCGCAGCGGCCCGCCGCCCAGCGCAGGGCCATGTCGTGGTCCGCACGGGAGAAGTCGGCCACGGCGTCGGCGACCACGAACGCCTGGACGTCCCGCATCCACGCGTCGCAGGCGCTCATCAGCACACCGATGTGCGCGTACACGCCGACGATCACGAGCTGGTCGCGGCCGGTGGAACGCAGCAGCTCCGCCAGCTCCGTGCGGACGAACGCGCTGTACTTCCATTTCGTGAGCACGGTGTCGCCCGGCTCCGGCGCCACCGCGTCGGGCACGGCGAGCGCCACCGGGTCGTCCGCCACGCCCGGACCCCAGAAGTCGAGCTGCAGCCCCCGCTCCTCGGGGCTCTGGCCGCCGCGCTGCACCGAGTAGACGACCGGCACGCCGAGCCCGCGGGCCGCCTTCGCCAGCCGGGCGGTGTTGGCGAGCAGACCGGTCAGCGGTTGTTCGCCGGCCGGGAACGCGGAGAGGAAGTGCTGCTGGAGATCGTGCACGAGCAGGACGGCGCGGGCGGGATCGACCTTCCAGGTCACCCGGTTCGCGGGCAACTCGTGGGCGGACGGCAGCGGATAGGGGGAGATGGCGGGAAGTGCCATGGGAACACGGGCCTTTCAGTGCTGCTCGGCGGACGACCGCAGCTGCTTCTTGTTGACCTTGCCGACGCCCGTGTGGGGGAAGGCGTCGACGAACTCGACGAGATCGGGGACCTTGTAGGCGGCGACACCGCGCTCACGCACGAACCGCTTCACGGCGGCCGGTTTCAGCGGTTCGGCGCCGGCGCGCAGGATCACGTAGGCGAGGGAACGCTCACCCAGGTACGGGTCGGGGACGGAGACCACCGACACGTCGTGCACCGACGGATGGGCGAGCACGATGTTCTCGATCTCCTCCGGCGCGATCTTCTCGCCGCCCCGGTTGATCTGGTCCTTCGCCCGTCCCTCCACGACGAGATGACCGCTCGGCGTGCGCCGGACGATGTCTCCCGTGCGGTAGAACCCGTCCTCGGTGAACGCCCTCGCGTTGTGCTCGGGCGCCTTCCAGTAGCCGCGGATCGTGTACGGGCCCCGGGTCAGCAGCTGCCCGAACTCGCCCTCGGGGACGTCGTGTCCGGCGTCGTCGACGATCCGGACCTCGTCGTCCGCGGAGATCGGCCGGCCCTGTGTGGTGACGACGGTCTCCGGATCGTCGTCCAACCGTGTGTAGTTGACGAGCCCCTCGGCCATCCCGAAGACCTGCATCAGCCGGCACCCCAGGGCGGGTTCGAGGCGACGGGCCGCCTCGGCGCTGTACTTCGCGCCGCCCACCAGCGTCAGCTCCAGGCTGGACAGGTCGTACCGGCTGGCTTCGGCGGCCTCCGTCCACACCAGCGCCAGCGGCGGCACCAGCCCCGTCATGGTGATCCGCTCCTGCTCGACCAGCGCGAACGCGGTCGCCGGATCGGGCTTCGGGCACAGCACCGTCGTACCCCCGGCGTACAGCGCCCCGAGCCAACCGGGCGAGCTCATCGGGAAGTTGTGGGCCGCCGGCAGTACGACGAGGAAGCGGGTGTCCGCGTCCACGCCGCAGATCTCGTTCGATCCCCGGAGCGAGTACAGGTAGTCGTCGTGGGTGCGGGGGATGAGCTTCGGCACGCCCGTCGTACCGCCGGAGAGCTGAAGGAACGCCAGCTCGTGCGGCCGGGGTCCGACCGGCTGCCCGTCGGGCGTGCACGGCACCTCGGACAGCGGGGTGTGCTCACCCGGCTCCCCGGCCACGAACACGTGCCGCAGCGCCGGGGCGTCCTTGCGTACCCGGGAGGCGAGCTCCCGGTGGTCGAAGCCGGCGTGGGTGTCGGGGACGACGTACGCCACGGCCTCGGTGAAGGAGCAGAACCAGGAGATCTCCGTGTACCGGTGCGCGGGCAGCGCGAACACCGGCAGCGCGCCGATCCGGAAGAGCGCGAACACCACCTCGACGAACTCGCCGACGTTCGGCAGCTGGACGACGACCCGGTCACCGCGGCCGATCCCGCGCGCCGCGAACCCGGCGGCCAGCCGGTCGGCGCGCTCGTCGAGCTCCCGGTAGGTCCAGGTGCGGCGCTGCGGGGCGGGGTCGACCAGGGCGACGCGGTCGGGGTGCGCGGCGGCCCGGTCGCGCAGTACGCCGCCGAAGGTCCGGCCTCGCCAGTGGCCCGCGGCCCGGTAGCGTGCCGCGAACGCGGCGGGCCAGGTGGGGGCGTCCACGCCCGGGGTGAGGGTCACAGCCCGGCCCCCACGGCGTGCAGGAACGTGCGGAACTTGGCGGCGGTCTCCGCCGTCTCGGCCTCCGGCGTCGACTCGGCGACGACGCCGGCGCCCGCGAACAGCCGCAGCGTGCGGCCCTCGGCCTCGGCGCAGCGGATCGTCACGACCCACTCGCCGTCGCCGTCCGCGTCCTGCCAGCCCACCATGCCCGTGTACGGTCCCCGGTCGAACGGCTCGGAGGCGGCGATCACCGCGCGGGCCACGTCCGTCGGCGTGCCGCACACGGCGGGCGTGGGGTGCAGCGCCGACGCCAGGTCCAGCGCGGTCACGTCCGGGTCGCGGAGCTCCCCGGTGACCGTCGTCGACAGGTGCCACAGCGCGGCGGTGCGCACCAGCGTGGGCCGGGTCGGCACCTCAAGACGGGTGCAGAACGGCGCGAGCGCCTCCTGTACGGCGGTCACGACGACGGCGTGCTCGTGCAGGTCCTTCGGGGAGTCCAGGAGCGCCGCCGCGCGGCGTACGTCCTCGGCGAGGTCGTTGCTGCGGGGCGTGCTGCCCGCGAGGGGGTTGGCGGTCAGCAGGTTGCCGCGGCGGGAGACGAGGAGCTCGGGGCTGGCGCCGACGAGGGTGCGGCCGGGGCCGCTCGGTACGGCGAAGGAGTAGCCGTCCGGGTCGCGTCGGGCGAGCCGGCGCAGCATGGCCGGCAGGTCCGGCTCGCGCGAGGAGGCCAGTTCCAGGGTGCGGGCGAGGACGACCTTGTCGAACTCGCCGGCCCGCATCCGCGCCACGGCCGTGGCGACCGCCTCGCCGTACCGCTCGGGCGGGGGCACCTCCCGTACCCGCCAGTCCGGCCGGTGCTCGTCGCGGGGCACGGGCAGCGCGATCAGCGGGTCCTCGCGCAGCGGCGGCGCCCAGTGCACCATGTCCGGCACCGCGAGCGCGGGCGGGGCGTCGGGGGCGAAGGGCAGCGAGCCCATGACGACCGGCGGCGGGGCGTCCGGCCGGCGCAGCGCGTCGAGGACGTCCTGGACGCGGTGCGCGAGCGGGCTCGTGCCGTGGGGTATCCCGGCGGCGCTGCCGCGGCCGAGCAGGGTGTGCCGGGGCGAGGCGAGGAAACGGTCCGTGGCGGGCCGGTAGGCCTCCAGGAGGGCCGTGGCCGCGCCGGGGGACAGGAGAGAGGGAGCGGGGTGGTCACGCAGTGAGGCAGACATGGTGTGTCTCCAGTGGGGGACGTGCGGGCGGGATCAGGCCCGGAGGGTGGCGCCGCCGTCCACGTACAGGTCGTGCATGGTGATGTGCCGGGCGCGGTCGGAGACCAGGAACACGACGGCGTCGGCGACGTCGGCCGGTTCGGCGATGCGGCCCAGCGGGATGCCGGTGCGGTGGGTGGCGAGGTCGCCCTCGACGACGCGCCGGGCCGCGGCCCCGGTGTCGCCGTTCCACAGGGCGCGCTGCATGTCGGTGAGGGTCGAGCCGGGGGAGACCGTGTTGCAGCGCACGCCCCGCGCGGCCACCTCCAGGCCCAGGCATTTGGTGAACATGACGGCGGCGGCCTTCGAGGCGGCGTAGGCGGCCATGCCCGAGCGGGGGACACCGGCCGCGTTGGAGGCGACGGTGACGATGCTGCCCGCGCCGCGTCCGGTCATCCGGCGGGCGGCCGCGCGCGAGACGTGGAAGACACCGCCGGTGTTGACCGCGAAGGTCGCCGTCCAGTCCTCCTCGGTGAGGTCCACGACCGGCGAGCTCCGCAGGATCCCGGCCACGTTGACGACGATGTCCAGTGGTCCGGACTCCTGTTCCGCCGTGTCGACCAGGGCCTCCACCGCCGCCGCGTCGGTGACGTCCAGCGCGCGGGCGGTCACCCGGCCCGGGTACCTCGCGGCGAGCGAGCGCACCCCGTCCGGGTCCAGATCGGTGGCCAGGACCCGGGCGCCCTCCTCGACGAGGGCGGCGGCCACG
Organism: Streptomyces sp. NBC_00016; assembly: GCF_045040885.1. Lineage (NCBI taxonomy): Bacteria > Bacillati > Actinomycetota > Actinomycetes > Kitasatosporales > Streptomycetaceae > Streptomyces > Streptomyces sp. NBC_00016. The sequence goes on from NZ_CP108304.1 coordinate 9,083,470, forward strand.
GCGGCCCCGATGCCCCGTCCGGCGCCCGTCACCAGGGCGAACCGGCCGTCCAGCCCGGCGCTCACGAGGCGAGCGCCTCGGTGAGGTCGGCCAGGACGATCCCGGCCGCCAGCGGGCCGCCCGCGCTGTTCCACGCCGAGCCCTGGACGACCACGACATGCCCGGCCCGCTCGGCCTTCAGCCGGCCGAAGTTGGGCACCTTCCTCGCCTCGGCGTACGCCTTGTCGCCGTCCGCCCGGTCCCCGAGGGTGCCGAAGAACAGCCAGTCCCCGTCGACGGTGGACAGTTTCTCCAGGCTGACCGGCTCGCTGTGCCCGGCGCTCGCGCCCTGCTGGTCCGCCGGGCGCGTCAGCCCCAGGGAGGTCAGCGTCGAACCCACGTGGCCGACGCCCTTGCCCACCACGGACGGTGCCCCGTTCTGCCAGCGCACCACGCTGACGACGGCGCCCGCGTTCGTGCCGAGTTTCGCCTTGGCGGCGGCCACGTCGGCGTCGAAGCCGCTGAGGATCCGCTCGGCGTCGGCCTTCTTGTCCAGGGCGTCGGCGGTCGCGGTGAACGCCTTCCTCCAGTCCTCGTTCAGTGCGGCGGTGACCACGGTCGGGGCGATGGCCTGGAGCTTGGAGACCTCACTCTTCACGGCCGTCGTCTCGTCGAGAAGGATCAGGTCGGGCCGCAGCGCGGCCACCTTCTCCAGGTCGGCCTCGGCGACGGTGGCGACCACCTGCGCCTCGGCGGCCTTGTCGGCGAGATAGGTGGAGACGCCCTGCTGTCCGCGTCCGGCGGTGGCGCCGACGGGCTCGATCCCCAGGGCCAGCGCCGCGTCCAGGGTGGGTTCGCTGAGCGCGACGACCTTCGTCGGCGCGGCCGGCACCTCGACCTTGCGGCCGGTCGCGTCGGTGATCGCGCGGGTGCCCGCCGCCGCGTCGCCGGCGCCTGCGTCCGTCCCGTCGTCACCGCAGCCGGACAGGAGCAGGGCTCCCGTCACGACGGCGGCGGCGGACGTCAGGACCGCCCGGCGGGAGGTACGTGCAGAGGACATCGGATGAGCTCCTTGAAGACGAAGACGAAGACGAAGACGAAGGGGAAGGGGAAGGGGAAGGGAAGGGGAAGGGGAAGGGAAGGGGAAGGGGAAGGGAAGGGGAAGGGGAAGGGAAGGGGTAGCGGGGAGGGAGTCAGGCGCCGAGCAGCCGCGCCAGGCCGTCGGCCAGCGCACCGTGCCAACAGGCGTAGTCGTGGCCGCCGTTGTACTCGGCGTAGGTGACCCGGTGGCCTGCCCGGCGCAGCGCCCGGTACAGGGCGCGGCTGTGGTCGACCATCGGGCCCTCGTGCAGACCGACGTCCAGGTGGACGGCGACCGACCGCGGGCCCGAGGCGGCGTACCGCGAGACCAGCCAGGGCACGCCGAACACCGGGGGTTTGGCGCCCCGGGGCGGCGGCAGACCGGGCCGCCACCACAGCGAGGTGGACTGGGCGAGGACGTTGCCGAAGCGCTCCGGCCGCCGGTACGCGGCGTGCAGCGCCGTGACCGCGCCCAGGCTCTGGCCCGCGACGACGGTCCGTGCCGGGTCGGTGGTGAGCGGCCAGCGGCCCGCCGCCCAGGGCAGCAGTTCGTCCGCGAGGAAGGTCACGAACGGTTCGCGCGCGCCCAGTTCGCGCCAGCGGGTGTCCCGGTCCACCGCGTCCGGGGCGAGCACGGCGAGCGGGGGCAGTGTCCCGTCGGCGACGAGCGCGTCGAGTGTGCGGCCGAGGCCGAGCCGGCCGAACCACATGTCGCCGTCGCACAGCACCAGCACGGGCAGCGGGGGCCGGTCCCCGCCGTCGTGTTCCGGCGGCAGGTACACCCAGGTGTCGCGGTCGCCGCCGAGTGCCGGGGCGCTCACCCGGTGCCGTTCCACCCGTCCCTCCGGTCCGCCGCCCGGCCGTTGGGTCCGGGGCGGGGGAGGTGCGTCGGGCAGGGCGAAGACCGAGCCGTCCGCCCCGTGCCGACGGGTCGGCACCCGGCGCCGGTTGAGCGGGTCCGCGGCCGCGTGCACGGACAGCGACCGCAGCAGCTGCTGCAACCGGCCCGGATCCGTGGGCGGTTCCTTGGTCGAGATGTCGGCCGCCATCCGGTAGGAGCCCCGGTGGTCGGCCCGCAGCCGCAGCCCGAGGTGCCAGACGTCGGTGCCGGGCACGTGCTCCAGCAGCGCGTCGGCGAGCCGGTCGCGGTCGACGATGCGGTTGGCGTGCAGCAGGACCTGACGGGTGGTCCGGTGCCCGCGCCACAGGAAGGTCACCGCCCGGTGTCCGGGCCATCCGTCGAGCTCCTCCACGAGCGGGGTGCCGAGCTGTTCGGCCTCGCTCCAGAAGGCGGCCGTCAGCGCCGTCCGCCGTACCGCGTCGGCGGGTTCCAGGCGTTCGAGGTCCTCCAGGAGCCGCGCGACCCGCGGACCGGTGACGTGCACGGGCCGTACGGAGTCATGGGTGCTCACCGGCGCGGCGGTGGGGTGCAGGGCTGGTGGTGGGCCCGCGTTCATCTGGGTCCTCCGGACATCTCTCCCCCTCGTTTTTCGCCCCGGAGCAGGCCAACAGGCGTGCGTCCCGGGGTAGTCGGGCATACGACAGCACTCGGTCGACAAAATCGTCAACAACCAAGGTTAGGTTAGCCTAAGCTAAGCACATGTTCGTTGGATCGCACCCCCGCGCCGGAAGAAAACGGCCACCCCTGCGCACCGCGGGACTGCTGCTGGGCCTGGCGCTGCTGCTCGCGGCGACGGCCCTCTCGCTGGCCGTGGGCACCCAGCAGATACCGCTCCATCAGGTCTGGTCCGGCCTGTTCGCCCCCACCGGCACCGAGAACGACGCGATCGTGCGGGACCTGCGGCTCCCGCGCACGCTGACCGGCGTGGCCGTCGGGGCGGCCCTGGGGCTCGGCGGCGGTCTCATGCAGACCCTGACCCGCAACCCCCTCGCCGACCCGGGCCTCCTCGGTGTCAACGCGGGTGCCGCGGCCGCCGTGGTCACCGCGATCAGCGTCCTCGGCATCACCTCGTTCACCGGCTACCTGTGGTTCGCGCTGGCCGGCGCCGCCCTCGCCGCCACCGCCGTCCAGGCCCTCGGCGGCGGCCGGTACGCGACCCCGGTCCGCCTCGCCCTCGCCGGAACCGCCGTCAACGCGGCCCTGTTCGGCTACGTCAACGGACTCCAGCAGTGGGATCTGGGCACCCTTGACGAGATGCGGTACTGGGCCGTCGGCACCCTCGCCAAACGTGATGCCGGCCTGCTGCTCACGGTGCTGCCGCTGCTCGTGGCCGGAGCAGCCCTCGCGCTCGCCCTGGCGCGCCCGCTGGGCGCTCTCGCCCTGGGTGACGACGCCGCCCGCGCCCTCGGCACCCGGGTGCGCCGCACCCGCGTGCTGTCCGTCGTCGCCATCACACTGCTGTGCGGCGGCGCGACCGCCCTGTGCGGCCCGATCGGCTTCGTCGGGCTGATGATCCCGCACGCGGCCCGCGCCTTCTGCGGCCCCGACCCGCGGTGGCTCCTGCCGTACTGCGCGCTCTACGCGCCCGTCCTGCTCCTGGTGTCCGACGTGCTCGGCCGGATCGTCGCGGCGCCCTCGGAGATCGAGGTCGGCACGGTCACCGCGTTCCTCGGCGGCCTGCTCTTCATCCACCTGGTCCGGCGGCGGAAGGCGACCCAGCTGTGAGCCTGCTCGAAGACCGCGGCACCGCGGGCGTGCTGCGCACCGGCCGCTGGTCCCTGCGCTATGCCCGCCGCACGTTGCTGACCTGCGCCGTGACCGCTCTGCTCGCCGCGTGCACGCTGGTGCTCGCCCTCGGTACGGGCAGCTACCGGCTCACCCCCGCGGAGGTGCTCGCCACCCTCGCCGGCGGCGGCCCGCCGGGCGCCGGGTTCATCGTGACGGACCTACGGCTGCCCCGGGCCCTGGTGGCGCTGCTGGTCGGTTTCGGGACGGGCCTGGCGGGAGCGGTGTTCCAGTCGCTCACCCGCAACCCGCTCGGCAGCCCGGACATCATCGGCTTCGGCAACGGCGCCTCGGCCGGCGCGCTCGTCGCGATCATCCTCTTCGACGCCGGCGGCCCGCAGACGGCGCTCGGTGCCGTGTGCGGAGGCCTCGCCACCGCCGCGGTCGTCTACCTCCTCGCCTGGCGGCGGGGTGTGCACGGCTACCGGCTCGTCCTCGTCGGCATCGGCGCCTCAGCCGTGCTCGGCTCGGCGACCGGCTTCCTGTACGTGCGCGCCGACATCGGCAAGGCCGCGCAGGCGGCGAGCTGGATGATCGGCTCGCTCAACGCCCGTGACTGGACCGACGTCCGCATCGCCGCCCTCGGCCTGGTCCCGCTCGTCCCGCTCGTCCTGGTCTACGCCCGGCGGCTGACCCTCCTGGAGATGGGCGACGACACCGCCGCCGCGCTCGGCGTGCCCCCGGAACGCAGTCGGCTGGTCCTGCTGTGCGCCGGTACGGGTCTCACGGCGATGGCGGTTGCCGCGGCCGGTCCGATCCCGTTCGTGGCGATGGCCGCCCCGCAGCTCGCGCGCCGGGTCACGCGCGCCGCGGGGCCCAACCTGCTGCCCGCCGCTTGGACCGGCGCCCTGCTCGTCTCCGCGGCCGACCTCGCCACCCGGCGCCTCACCGGCTCGGCGCTGCTGCCGGTCGGCGTGGTGACGGGCGTGGCGGGCGGCGCGTACCTGGCGTGGCTGCTCAGAGGGGAGCGTGGTGCGGGCCGGATATGAGCCTGGGCTCACGGCCGCGTATGGGTGGCCGCGTACCATCCGGATACGGCGGAGGTGTCGTACGCGGGTCGTCCTTCCGCAGCAGGCGCGGTACACGTGCGCAGTAACTTACTTGAGTTACGCAACAAGATGGTAAAGTGGGTCGCATGTCCACCGAACCCCTGCCGTTGCCCTCCACCGCGACTCCGGAAGTGATCGAGATCGAGCGCGCGCTCACTCGCATCACCTACCTGAGCACCCGCGCCCGCCAGCACGACCGGCTGATGACACTGGCCGGCGTCCCCCTGGACCGCGCCGCCGTGGCGCTGCTGCGGCAGGTCGCCGACTCCGAGCCGCTGCGTCCGGGGGAGCTGGCGCAGCGGCTGGGCGTGGAGGCCTCGCATGTGACCCGTACGGTGCAGCAGCTCCAGAAGTCCGGTTACGTCACCCGGGTCCCCGACCCCGACGACGGCCGGGCCCAGCGGATCCAGCTCACCGAGGCCGGCCGCGCGGCCGTCGGCCGGGTCCGGGACGCGGGCGCCCGGGGGATGCAGCTGGCGCTGGCCGACTGGTCCCCGGACGAGCTCGGACAGCTCGCCACGCTCTTCCACCGCATGGTCGACGACTTCCTCTCCCACTCCATCGAGGACGAGACCGAGCAGCCGGCCGCGGCGCCACGCGCCTGACCCTCGGGACGCGCCCGACCCTCAGGCGCGGGAGCCGGCCACGGGCGACTGAGCGGCGGTGGGGACCGGCTCACGCAGCCCGCGCAACAGGAACCAGGCCACCACCGGCGGTATCAGCAGGGGGAGCAGACCCGTCCGCAGGGACGTGGCGTCCGCGAGCGCGCCCAGGGCCGGCGCGGCCGCACCCCCGATGCTGACCGTCAGTCCCAGGGTGACGCCGCTCGCGGTGCCCATCCGGCGGGGCAGACAGTCCTGGCCCAGCGTCACATGCAGCGAGAACGGCACGTACAGGCCGGCCGAGGCGAGCGCGACGAACAGGTACAGGGGCGGGCCCGGGACCAGGACCACTCCGGCCACCGCCGGCACCGTCACGGCGTACGAGTGCCGCACGACCCGGAGCCGTCCCCAGCGCCCGGCGAGCCGGCTCCCGGCCAGCGTCCCCACGGCGCCGCCCGCGTAGAGCACGCACAGCGCGGCCGTCCCCGCCGCCGCCCCGCCTCCGGTTCGCTGACGGACGTACAGCGAGACGAACGTGCTCAGGCCGACGAAGACGACCGAGCGGCACACCACGGCACCCGACAGACGCAGGAACGCCGGCCAGTCGTCCCGGCCCGCCCCCTCCGCCCGCTCCGCTCCCTCCGCCCGCTCCGCCCCCTCGTCCGTCACCGGGACGGACCCGGCCCGGCCGGCTGCCGAGCGCACCGCGGCCCCGCACAGTGCCACGCCCGCCAGGGCCGGCAGCCCCAGCAGCGGCGAGGCGCGCAGACCCCAGGTCGCGACGACGGCCGCGACCAGCGGCGGGGCGAGCGCGAAGCCGACGTTGCCGCCGAGCGCGAACCAGCCCATCGCCGTGTGGCGGCCGTCCGAGGCGGCCCGCGCCGCCCGCGCGGCCTCGGGGTGGTAGGCGGCGACCCCGAGGCCGGACACGGCCACCGCCGCCAGCGTGAGCGGGTACGAGCCGCCGATCCCGCTGACGGCGATCCCCGTACCGGAGGCCGCCGCCGCGAGCGGCAGCAGCCACGGCATCGCGAACCGGTCGGTCAGCACGCCGAACAGCGGCTGCGCCACCGACGAGAGCAAGGAGGCCGCCAGGACGATTCCCGAGGCGGCGGCGTAGGAGTAGGCACGCTCGGCGACGAAGAAGGGGACCAGCGCGGCCACGGCTCCCTGGTACACGTCCACGCAGGCGTGCCCCAGGGACATCAGGGTGATGGATCGGTTTTTCGGCACGCTGCGATCGTCACGGCCCGGGTGGCTGTCGCGCTTCCGATAATCTGCCGCCTTGTGCCGCACATCCGCCACACTCCGACCGCGCCCACCCGGGTCCAGCCGCTGGCCGCGGGCCGGCGCATCGACGCCCACCGGCACGACGACCACCAGATCGTCTACGCGGGCTCGGGTGTCCTGGCCGTCACGACCGACGCCGGCACCTGGTTCGCTCCCGGCACCCGCGCGCTGTGGGTGCCCGCCGGAACCACGCACGCGCACCGGGCGTACGGCCGGCTCGACCTGCACCTGGTGGGCCTGCCGGCCGACGACAACCCGCTCGGTCTGGACGCGCCGACCGTGCTCGCCGTCAGCCCGCTGCTGCGGGAGCTGATCCTCGCCCACACCCGGGCCCCGGACGACCCGAGCCCCGAACGTGTCCGCCTGCTCGCCGTGCTGCGCGACCAGCTGCGCGCCTCCCCGCAGCAGCCGGCCCGACTGCCCACCCCCGCCGACCCCCGGCTCGCCGAGGTCTGCGCCCTCGTCCACGCCGACCCCGCCGACCAGCGCACGCTCGCCTCCCTCGGCGCCGCCACCGGCACCGGCGAACGCACCCTGAGCCGCCTCTTCCGCCGCGAGTTCGGCATGACCTTCCCCCAGTGGCGCACCCAGTCCCGGCTCTACCACGCCCTGCGTCTGCTGGCCGACGGCACGCCCGTCACGACGGTCGCCCACCGCTGCGGCTGGTCCTCCGCCAGCGCCTTCATCGACGTGTTCCGAAGGGCCTACGGGTACACCCCCGGCCGGCACCCCGGCCGCCACCACGGACGGGCCCCGGACCTGTCCTAGACGCGCACGAAACCGCCGGTCCACTCGTCCTCGTCGAGGGTGTGCTCGTCGATGACGAAACAGTCCGGTTCGTCGGCGAAGCCCGGCAGCAGCCGGGCGCGGCGCCTGCGCTCCGCCGCCTTCTCGGCCGTGGAGTACACGCCGAGCAGCTTGGCGTCGTCGCCGTCCTCCTCGTCGACGTGCACCGTCTCCCCGTCGAGGTGCAGGGTCGACCCGCCTTCACCGGCTTCGTTCCGGTGCCCGATGTGCCACAGCAGATAGACGGTCATCCCGCCAGGCTATCGCCGGCCGCCGCCAACCATGATGCGCCCCGGCCGAGTTGGGGGAGCCCCGGTCCCGGGTCCCGGCTCGCGACCCCGCCTCCGAAGTTCCGCTTACCCTCCAGTAAGGTCGGGCGCCAGGTCATCAGAGGAGGAACCGTGTCCCGGTCCGAACGCTCACCCCTGCTCCTGGCGGGCCTGCTGGCCGGCATGGGGGTGGCCCACTTCGCCGTCCCGCGCCCGTTCGACGCGATCATTCCGCGCACGCTCCCGGGCTCGCCCAGGGCCTGGACGTACGCCAGCGGTGTGGCCGAGCTGGCGCTGGCGGCGGGAGTGGCCCTGCCGCGGACCCGCAGGACGGCCGCGCTGGCCGCGGCCGGGCTCTTCGCCGGCGTCTTCCCCGCCAACGTCAAGATGGCGTGGGACTGGCGGCACCGCCCCACCCCGCTCAAGGCCGCAGCCGTGGCCCGGCTTCCCTTCCAGGTGCCCCTCGTGCTGTGGGCCCGCAATGTCGCCGACGGCGCCGCGAAGACCACGGAGGGACGGTCATGACCAAGGCCCTGGAGACCGGCGACCTCGTCGAGGACTTCGCGCTGCCGGACGAGACCGGCACGGTGCGCAGCCTGACCGACCTGCTCACCGACGGGCCGGTGGTCCTCTTCTTCTACCCCGCCGCCCTCACCGCGGGCTGCACCGCCGAGGCCTGCCACTTCCGTGACCTGGCGGCCGAGTTCGCCGCCGTGGGCGCCCGGCCCGTCGGGATCAGCGGGGACTCCGTCGACCGCCAGCAGGAGTTCGCGGGCCGGCACTCGCTCGGCATGCCGCTGCTCTCCGACGCCGACGGGGCGGTGCGGGAACGGTTCGGCGTGAAGCGCGGCTTCTCCCTCGCCCCCACCAAGCGGGTCACCTTCGTGATAGCGCAGGACCGCACGGTCCTGGAGGTCGTCCGCAGCGAGCTGCGGATGAACACCCACGCCGACCGCGCCCTCGACGCACTGCGCGCCCACGGCGGCTGAGCGCCGGAGCGGGACGGCCGGGGAGACCGGGGAGACCGGGGAGACCGGGGAGACCGGGGAGCGCTGTGCGCCCCGGTCGGGCCCGTCGCGGTTGATGCGTCGGGACAAAGGGACCATTCTTGACGATATGGAGCATGTCGTCGCTGCGGCGGTCATCGATGCTCACGGCATCGTGACGGGCTGGAGCGAAGGTGCCCGTCTGCTGACGGGCCATGCGGCCGAGGAGGCCGTGGGCCGGGCCGCGGCCGACCTGCTCGTCGAGGAGCTCCCGCCGCTCCCGGCGCGGGCCTGGACCCGGCCCGTGCTCGTACGCCACCGCGACGGCCGGCACCTCACCGTGACCGTCACCGCCTGCCCGGTGCTCGGCGCCGACGGGGAGCCCGCCGGCTGGGCCCTCACCGCCGAACGGCCCCCGAGCCCGGAACCGACCCTCGCGGAGAGGGCCTTCCAACAGGCGTCCATGTCCATGTCCGTCTTCGACCCCCACCAGCGCTATCTGCGTCTGAACGAGGTCGCCTGCAAGGTGATGGGCGTCTCCGAGGACGTCCTGCTCGGCCGCCACTTCTCGGACACCGTCCAGGAGGCCGAGCACAGCCGCGGCTTCGACTGGCACCTGCGCCATGTCGCCGAGACCGGCCGTCCGATCCGCTACGAGAGCTGGGCCGGCGCCCCCTCCCTCAACCGGGAGCACGCGTGGACCACCGAGATGTGGCCCGTGCGGGAGCCGTCGGGCGAGGTCGTCGGTGTCGCCCTGGCCGCCTTCGACAGCACCGAGCAGTACTTGGCCCGCCAGCGGCTGGCCGTGCTGAACGAGGCCGCGGCCTCGATCGGTACGACCCTCGACATCGTGCGCACCACCGAGGAGGTGGTCGATCTCCTGGTTCCCCGTTTCGCCGACTTCGTCAGCGTCGACCTGCTGGACTGGGTCCTCGGCGCCGACGAGCCGCCGCCCGTCCCGGACGGCGAGGTGGTGCTGCGCCGAGTCGCCCACGGCTCCGCCCACGAGGGCACCCCCGAGGCGGCGGTCCGCCTCGGCGAGACCGACGTCCATCCGCCGTTCAGTCCACCCGCGCGCGCCCTGCGGGAGGGGCGTGCCGTCCGTATCCAGGCGGGCGAGCCCGATTTCATGAGCTGGCTCGCCGAACGCAACGCGCGCGCTCCCGAGGGCCGTCGTTTCCGCAGCGGCGTCCACTCGGTGATCGCGGTGCCCCTGCTGGCCCGGGGCACCACCCTGGGCGTCCTGGTCGGCGTCCGTATCGCCCATCCCGACGACTACGAGGCCGACGACGCCGTCTTCGCCGAGGAACTCGCCAGCCGGGCCGCCGTCTGCATCGACAACGCCCGCCGCTTCGCCCGCGAACGCACCACCGCCCTCGCCCTCCAGCACAGCCTGCTGCCCCGCGGCCTGCCCGGACAGGCCGCCGTCGAGGTCGCCCACCGCTATCTGCCCAGCGGCTCGACGGCCGGCATCGGTGGTGACTGGTTCGACGTCATCCCGCTCTCCGGCAGCCGGGTCGCCCTCGTCGTCGGCGACGTCGTCGGACACGGCATCGCGTCGACGGCGACCATGGGCCGGCTCTGTATGGCCGTACGCACCCTCGCCGACGTCGATCTGCCGCCCGACGAACTCCTCACCCACCTCGACGACCTCGTCACCCACCTCGCCGGCTACCAGGAGAGCGGCGACGACGAGGTCGCGGAACTGGGCGCCACCTGCCTGTACGCCGTCTACGACCCGGTCAGCCGCCGCCTCGCCCTCGCCGCCGCCGGCCATCCCGCGCCGGCCCTCCTGCTGCCCGACGGCCGCGCGGAGCTGATCCGGATGGCGACGGGCCCCCCGCTCGGGGTCGGCGGGCTGCCCTTCGAGGCGGTCGAACTGGAGCTGCCCGAGGGCGCGGTCGTCGCCCTCTACACCGACGGCCTGATCGAGGACCGCGACCGTGACGTCGACCGCGCCACCGGCGAGCTGTGCAGCGCCCTGACCGCGCCCGCCGCCACGCTCGACGCCCTCTGCGACACCGTGCTCAAGGCGGTCCTGCCGGAAGAGCCCGGCGACGACGTCGCGCTGCTGCTCGCCCGCACCCGGGCGCTCGGCGCGGACCGGGTCGCCGCCTGGGACGTGGAGCCGGACCCCGCCCAGGTCGCCGCCACCCGCCAGGCGGCGACCGAGCAACTGACCGCGTGGGGCCTGGAAGAGGCCGCGTTCGTCACCGAACTCGTCGTCAGCGAACTCGTCACCAACGCCATCCGCTACGGCGCACCCCCCATCCGGCTCCGCCTGATCCGCGACCGCAGCCTCATCTGCGAGGTGTCCGACGGCAGTTCCACCTCCCCGCACCTGCGCCGCGCCCACGCCTTCGACGAGGGCGGGCGAGGCCTGCTGCTGGTCGCGCAGCTCACTCAGCGCTGGGGCAGCCGGCAGACGGACCGGGGCAAGACGATCTGGGCGGAGCAGTCGCTGGAGCTCGAGTGATCACTCCTGGACGGTGCTGCCCCGCTCAGAACTCCTCGTGCACCTCGGGGTCGCCGCCCAGGCGCCGGTGCGGCCGCTGCGCGATCGCCGCCAGCTGCGTCGGCCCGAGTTCGAAGCCGAAGACGTCGAGGTTGGCGCGCTGCCGCTCGGGACTGGACGACTTCGGGATGGGGACGGTGCCGAGCTGGAGGTGCCAGCGCAGGACGACCTGGCCGGGCGTCACGCCCAGCGACTCCGCGACGGAGACGACGGCCGGGTCCTCCAGGAGCGTCGAACCGCGGCCCAGCGGGCTCCAGCTCTCCGTGCGGACGCCCTTGGTCTCGTGGAAGGCGCGCAGCTCGTCCTGGGGGAAGAGCGGGTGCAGCTCGATCTGGTTGACGGACGGCAGCACGCCGGTCTCCTTCTCCAGCCGCTCGATGTGCCCGGCGGTGAAGTTGGAGACACCGATGGACCGGACCAGGCCGTCCTCGCGGAGCTTGATCATGGCCCGCCAGGAGTCGACGAACCTGTCGACCCGGGGCAGCGGCCAGTGGATCAGGTACAGGTCGACATAGTCGAGGCCGAGCCGCTGCCGGGACTCCTCGAAGGAGGCGAGGGTCTCCTCGTAGCCGTGGTGGCGGCCGGGCAGTTTCGTGGCCACCACGATCTCCTCGCGCGGCACCCCGCCGCGGGCCACGCCCCGCCCGACCCCGCTCTCGTTGCGATAGTTCGTCGCCGTGTCGACGAGCCGGTAGCCCAGGCCGAGCGCTTCGGCCACCGACCGCTCCGCCTCGGCGTCGTCCATCGGCCAGGTGCCCAGACCCAGGACCGGGAGCTTCGTACCGTCGTTGAGCGTGTACTCCGGGATGCTGCTCACCAGGGGACCTTTCCTCGACTGTGCCGTACGTGCCGTCCCACCAGCCTCACCGATGAGGCGGGGATCGATCAACCGGAGGCCGCTCGGGGCGGGCGCCCGTCTCCTGTACGGGTGTCCGGACGCCCTGTCGCCAGGCCGCCGATTCGCTGTCACGATCTTCCCGGAGCCGTGACGGACGACGAGTGAAGACGAGCGGAGCACGCATGACGACGGACAGCCGGGCCACCCCCTTCGACGACCCGACGGCCGAGGAGGCCGCGCGGGCGGCCGGAGTGGAGGTGAAGCCGGTCGCCGGACACATCGGCGCCGAGATCGAGGGCGTCGACCTGGCCGCGGGACTCGACGACGCCCAGGTCGCCGTGGTCAGGGCGGCGGTGCGGCGCTGGAAGGTGGTGTTCTTCCGCGGCCAGCGCCTCGACCACGCCGGACACGTGGCGTTCGCGCGACGGTTCGGCGAACCCGTCGTCCTGCGCAGGCGTGGCGGCGCGTCACCGGCGGACTTCCCGGAGATCGAGACGACCGCCGACCGCCTCGAACTGGGCGGGAAGTTCGGCATGGAGCACGAGGAGTGGCTGCGGCGCCGCCGGCACACCCTCCTGCGCGGCTGGCACTGCGACCACGGCGCCCGCGTCGACCCGCCGGCCGCGACGATCCTGCGCGCCGAGACCGTACCGCCCTACGGCGGTGACACGACCTGGTCCAACCTGGCGGCCGCCTACGCCGGACTCTCCGCGCCCCTGCGGGAGTTCCTGGCCGGGCTGCGCGCCGAGCACCGGCTCGGCGTCGGCTACCAGCCCCGCCCCGGCGACGACGCGTACGTCCGCCACCTGCTCGATCACCAGGTCGCCTCGGTGCACCCCCTGGTACGCGTCCACCCCGAGACGGGGGAGCGCGTGCTGTACGTCAACGGCTACTACGTCGAGCAGATCACCGACCTCTCCCGCGCGGAGAGCCGGGCGATCCTGGACATGCTGCTGGAGGAGGCGACCCGCCCCGAGTACACGGTCCGCTTCCGCTGGGAACCGGGCAGCGTGGCGTTCTGGGACAACCGCGCCACCATCCACCTCGCGCCGACCGACAACGCGCATCTGCGCTTCCCCCGCACGATGCACCGGGTGATGCTCACCGGCGAGATCCCCGTCGGCGTGGACGGCAGGCCGTCCGAGCCGGTGACGGGAACCGAGCCGGGCCGCTGGTGAGGGTCCTCACGCTCCGGCGCCGGGCCGCCATCCCAGCGCCGGACCCAGCTTCGTCGCCATGTCGGTGAGGATCTGTACGTAGTCCTCGTGCCCGAAGGTGAACGGCAGGGCGAAGGCGACCTCGTCGATCTCACGGAACGCGGCGTGGGCGTGCAGGCGTTCGGCGATCTCGTCCGAGGTGCCGACCAGGTCCGGGGCGAACAGCAGCCGGGCCGAGCCCTGCGGCGAGGTCGTACGGGGGAGCCGCTTCGCCACGAACTCCTCGTACCTCGCGCGCTGTTCGGGTGAGGCGGAGTCGGTGGGGATGACCACGAGACCCTGCGAGACACGGGCCGCCTCGCCGTCGGGGTGGGCGGCGCGGAAGGCGTGGACGTGGGAGAGCTGGATCTCTGCGAAGTCCCTGGTGTCGTCCGGGCCTTCGGCCTTCACCACGCTGCTGGTGAGGAAGTTCATGCCGTGTTCCCCGGCCCACCGCGCCGAACCCAGGCTGCCCCCGCCGTACCACAGGCGGCGGCCGAGACCGGGGGAGTGCGGCTGCACCACATCGGAGAACACCTCGAAGCCCTCGACCCCGCTGAAGTCGGTGGCGGACTTGCCGCGCACCAGGTCCAGCAGCCGCCGCACCCGCTCGTAGCCGAAGTCCTCCGCGTCGGCGGTGTCCGGGTACAGGGCCTCCTTGACCTGCTCGTAGTGCATCGGCGGGCCGACGCTCACCCCCGGGTTGAGCCGGCCCCCGGCGAGGATGTCGACGGTGGCCAGGTCCTCCGCGAGGCGCAGCGGGTTCTCCCAGCCCAGCGGGATGACCGCGGTGCCGAGCTCGATGCGCCGGGTGCGCTGCGAGGCGGCCGCGAGGACGGCGACGGGAGAGGATATGCCGTACTGGAGGTGCCGGTGACGCACCCAGGCGCTGTCGAAGCCGAGCCGTTCACCCAGCTCGATGATCTCCAGCGTGGTCTCGTGCCCCCGGCCCGGATCGTCCGCGTCGAACAGCCCGATGGTGAGGAAGCCCAGCCTGCGCAAAGGGCGTGAGGTCGGCGGCACGGGGTTCCTCCATCGTTCGACGGCGTGTACGGCCGTACGGCCGTACGGCTGTTGCCGGCGGTGGTCGGCGGTTGTTCGTGGATGGTGCGAGCGGTCGTTTCAGACCAGCGGGATCGTGACCTCGTCCTCGACCGGTGGGTTCAGCTCCTGGGCGCGGTTCCCGGTGGCCGCGAAGCAGCGCAGCCGGACCGACTCCGGGGTGACGTCCAGCCGCAGGAAGCACTTGAAGAACGGTGGGCTGTACGTCACCGAACTCGGCGAGAAGAGCTGGGTGTAGATCTTGCGCACCGGCAGCCGGAGCCGCTTGCGGCGCTCCGGGCGGCTCCCGGTGCCCAGCAGACCGGCCAGCAGGCGGATCCGCCGCGTCACCCTGACCTCCGGGCCCGGCGTGCGGGTCGGCGGGATGCCCAGCCGTTCGGCGACCACCGCCTGGGCCTCGGTCTCGCTGAGGGCGAAGAACCGGCGCAGCCGCAGCCGGCGCCCGTAGAGCCGGCTGTAGAAGGCGAGGGAGTCGCCGCGCAGCGGATAGCAGCGGAAGTCCCGCTCGGTGACGCCGGCGACGGACACCCGGGGGATGGTGTGCGTGGCGTGCATGAACGCGCCCCCGCCGCCCGCGACCACGTACTGCAGCGTCCGCCCGTCGGCCAGCCGCACCGGGTAGCGCTGGTAGTTGTGGATGTCGCCGCCTATGGCCGCCACGTAGTGGTGCTCGGGCGCGCTGACGATCTCGTCGACGGTGCCGCCGCCCTCGATGGGGCACGGGTGGTGCTCGCCGTCGACGTAGAGGGGCGAGCCGGTCACGAGGATCTTGGGGCGCGGGCCCTGCGACACAGCGCGCAGCCACGCGCCCTGCTCGGCGTCCAGCGTGCCCAGCAGCCCGGTGTCGATGCCGATGATCCGCACCGGGCCGGCGTCGATCGCCCAGTACGGTCCGGGCTGCACCGCCCGCTGGCCGGTCGCGGACCTCAACGCGCGTGCCTCGGCCAGGCGTTGGCCGTCGTGTGCGCGTGGCCGGTGCCACAGCAGGGCCCGCAGCCGGGCGCGGCTGAGCAGGCGCGGCGCGGGCTCGGCGGGCAGGGGCGGGGCGTCGCCGCAGAAGACCCGCATGAACGCGCCCAGGTCCTCGTACCAGTCGTGGTTGCCCGGTATCGCGTATATGGGCGCCGGGTAATCCCGGTACGGGCGGAAGAACTTGGTGCCGTAGTCGTCGGCGCTGCCCACCGGATAGATCACGTCACTGGCGAGCACGGCGAAGGACGTGCCCTGACTTGCCCTCAGAAAGCCGGGCACGACGGCGTACTGGGGATCGTCGCCCTCGCCCGTGTCGCCGATGACCATGAAGGAGAAGCTGTCCGGGTCCGTGCGCCGGATGACCTTGTCCTCGGGTGCGCCGGCCGCAGCCCGCTGCGCCACCAGGCGGCCGCGGGTACGGCCCGTCGGGTCGCCGAACCACGACGCCAGCACGCCGTTGCGGGCGGCCCACAGCATCCTGGGGTCCAGCCACGAGACCTTCTCGGTCCGGTCCGGCATGAGCTGCCGGTACGCGCCTCGGTCGGCGCCGACCCAGCCGGCGCCTTCGGCGGTATCGCGTGAGGAGTCAGACACCGGTGCACCGTAGCAATGATCCACAGCGCGGCAGGAGTCCCCCCGGCCGGTTCATGCACCGGCATCTAATGCCCTTGACACTTTCCGGGGCCGACCACGTAGGTTGAAGCGATCTGTCACGAAGGGCGGAGGCCCCCGATGCGCGCACCTGGCACGACACCGCACGGTGTCGGCACGGGCACGCGGCTGATCACCCGACGGCATGTCGACTACTGCCGTACCGCCTCCGCCGTCTGTCCTTCCGCACGCCGCTGACCCCCGCCGGCCCGTCGGGCCGGTCGACTCGTCGTGCCTTTGGAAGGAACTCCCGTTGTCCGGTCCCGCCCTGCGGCTCGCCGTCGAACTCGACGGTGACGGCGCCCACCCCGCGGCCTGGCGCCGCGCCGCCCACTCGCCCGACCATCTGCTCACCCCACGCCGGGTGGCCCGCGTCGCCGCCGCCGCGGAGAACTCCGGGTTCACCCTGATCACGCTGGCGGACGGCGCGCTGCCGCCCGGCGGCACCCCCGACGTCGTCGGCCGCATCGGGGCGGTCGAGCGGGCCGCGTTCCTCGCCGCGTCGACCAGCGTCATCGGCATCGCGCCCGTCGTGCCGGTCACCTACGCCGAACCTTTCCACGTCTCCGGCCAGTTGGCCTCCCTCGACCACATCTCGGTCGGGCGCGGCGGCTGGGTGGTGGGCGAGGAGGAACGTCCCGAGGCGGCCCGGGTCTGGGGCCGTCCGCACGTCGACGGCGAGGCCGCCCGTGCCCGGGAGTCCCGCGACGGAGTCGAGGCCGTCCGCGCCCTGTGGGACTCCTGGGAGGACGACGCGGTCATCCGGTCCGTCGCCACCAGCAGATACCTCGACCGCGACCGGCTGCACTACGTCGACTTCACCGGCGACGCCTACGCGGTGAAGGGCCCGGCCATCGTGCCGCGCCCGCCCCAAGGGCAACTCGTCGTCCTCGGCCGGCCCGACCGCGTCCCCGCCGGGCAGCTCGACGTCGCCCTCGTCGAGGGCCGCGACCTCGGCGCGGTCGCCGCGGCCGCCGCCGACGCCGGAACGCCCCGCACCTTCGCCGAGATCGAGGTCGCCCTCGACACGGCCCACGCCACCGCCGAGGAGCGCGTCGCCGACCTCGAACAGCACGCGCCCTGGACCGACCGCGGACGGCTGCGCCACATCGGCTCCGCCTCCGGACTCGCCGTCCTGCTCGGGCGGTTGCGGGGCGTCGTGGACGGCGTACGCCTGCACCCGCTGGTGCTCGACGAGGATCTGCCGGAGCTTTCCCGGCTCGTCCTGCCGCACCTCTTCGAGCGGCGCCTCGCCCTGCGCCCGCTGCCCGGCGCGTCCCTGCGTACCCACCTGGGCCTGGAGCGCCCCGCCAACCGCTACGCCGCCGGCCCGGACCTCGAGGCCCTTCAGGAGACCCGATGACCCGCACCGACCCCCTCGACGTCCCCCGGCCGGACGCCCGGCTGCACTTCGGTGTCTTCTTCCAGGGCGTCAACCACTGGACCATCTGGTCCGACCCGGCCAGCGGCTCCCAGATCGACCCCGCGAACTTCCGGCGGGTCGCGCAGACCGCCGAACGGGGCCTGTTCGACGCGTTCTTCCTGGGGGAGGGGCTGCGGCTGCGCGAGGTCGACGGACTGATCCACGAACTCGACGTCGCCGGACGGCCCGACGCCATCACCCAGCTCGCCGCGCTGGCCGCCGTCACCGACCGGATCGGCCTGGTCAGCACCTCCAACACCACGTTCAACGAACCCGCCGACCTGGCCCGCCGGCTCTCCGGCCTCGACCTGCTCTCCGAGGGCCGCGCCGGCTGGAACGTGGTGACCACCGACAACGCCTGGACGGGTGCCAACTTCCGGCGCGGCGGCTACCTCGACCACGCCGACCGCTACCGGCGCGCCGAGGAGTTCCTCACCGTGGCCCGCGCCCTGTGGGACGGCTGGGCCGACGGGGCCGTCTCCGGCGCCGCGGGAGCCCCCGCCTGGGCGGCGCCGGGAGCCGTGGGCCGGGTCCGGCACCGGGGGGCGCAGTTCGACGTCGACCTCGCCCCCACCCTGCCCCGCAGCGGCCAGGGCCACCCGGTGATCTTCCAGGCCGGGGACTCCGGCGAGGGACGCGACTTCGCCGCCCGCAACGCCGACGTCGTCTTCTCCGCGCACGGCAACGACTTCGACGACGCGCTCGCGTTCGCCGAGGACCTGCGGCGGCGGCTGCTCGCCGTCGGCCGGCCCGAGGACGACCTGCGCATCCTGCCCGGCACGGAGATCATCATCGGGGCGACGGAGGCGGAGGCGCTGGAGAAGAAGCGCTGGATCCGTCTCCAACAGGTCACCCCGGCAACGGCGTTGGGTGTCGCCGGTCTGCTGTGGGGCCTCGACCTCTCGGACCGGGACGCCGACGGACCGCTGCCCAAGGAGGACCCGGTCGTCGCCGAGAACGACGGCTCGTTCGGCGCCCGGCGCGTCGCCGACCCGCGCACGGTGGTCGCCGAGTGGCGCGAGAAGGCGGAGACACACGGCTGGTCGCTGCGCGAGACCGTCATCGCCCTCGGACCGCAGCGCGGGCACGTCGGCACCCCCGCCGGACTCGCCGACCGGTTCGCCGAATGGGTGCGCCACGGGGCCGTCGACGGCTTCAACGTGACGCCGTACCTCATTCCGGACGGCCTCGACGACATCGTCGACCTGCTCGTGCCGGAACTCCAGGAACGCGGCGTCTACCCCACGCGGTACACGGGCAGGACGCTCCGTGACCACCTGGGCCTGCGCGAGCCCCTCACCCACCGCTCCACGACCGACGGACGGCAGGCGGGCTGACCGCCTCCTCCGCCGTACCGGCCCGCCCCGCCCGGGCGGGCCGGTTCCACTCGCCGTCGCCGAGCACGAGCAGCGGATCGAACATCACCACCACCGCGGCCAGCAGCAGGAAGATCACCGGCCCGATCAGCATCGGCAGCAGCAGCGAGGTGGGGCTGTCGCCGGCCCACGACGAGGTCGCGCCGTGCACATGGACGCTGACCGCGGCCATCGCCGTGTAGTGCATCCCGGACACGGCGACGCCCATCACCAGGCTGGCGCCCAGGCTCGTCAGGAACCCCCGGATCGTGACGGCCGCCCACAGGGCGGCGGTCGCGGCCACCACGGCGATCAGCACCGAGAGCGCCACCGTGCTCGGCGTGTACTCGATGGCGCCGTTGAGCTGGAGGGCAGCCATGCCCAGATAGTGCATGGCGGCGACCCCGATGCCCGTGACGACCCCCGCGAGCGACAGCGACGCCCGGCCGGCGCCCCGGTAGCCCACGATGAACACACCGATGCCGACGACCACGATCGCGACCGCGAGGCTGAGCACGGTCAGGCCGACGTGGTAGCCGATCCGGGTCTCCTCCACCTGGAAGCCGATCATGGCGATGAAGTGCATCGTCCAGATGCCGCAGCCGATCGACGCGGCCCCCAGCGCCAGCCAACCAGGCTTCCACGAGCCGCCGTTGAGCAGTGTCCGCACGATGCAGCGCAGTCCTAACGCTCCTCCCATGCAGGCCATCACAAAAGCCGCCACGGGGGTCACCACCCCGTACCGGAATCCGTCTATCGTGCCTTCCATCATCAACTCCCCCCGAAGTCACGACTGTTCGTGAAGAACGTGTCTACGGGTAAGGGAGTGGCGAAAGCAAGCGTTTCCTGAGAGTCGACGGTCACGTCCGGGTGAAGACCGGCGCGGGAGAGCCTGCCGCCGTCATCGCCGGGTTGTTCTCGCCGGTGACGGCGGACAGGAGCGTGCCCACCGGGTCCGAGCCCGGTCACCGTGGCGAGGTGTCCTTTCCCCAGACGAAGACCTCGGTGCTCGGCCGGCGTTCGGAGAAGCGGCCCGACGCGGAGGCCTCCCGCAGCAGTCGACGCAGGTCCGCCTCGAACGCGTCGCGGCGCGCGCCGAACAGGTGCGGAGCCGAGAACGACATCGAGAACACCCCCGCCACGACGTCGTCGGCCGTGCGTTCGAGCGGCTGTCCGCCGGGCACCACATGACGCCGCGGGCCGGAGAATCCGGCCCTGGCGAGCACCGCGGCCTCACCGCCGGGCGTGCCCTGCGGCAGCACGCCCCGGCCGGCCCGGCGGACCGGCCCGAGGTAGTGCCTGATCAGTTCCTCGATCGCCGCACCGGGCACCGCCGGATGAGGAAGACCGTCGACGGTGAGCGTCTCGCTCTTCAGGTCCGAGATGTGCACCAGGGCACCGCCGGGCCACAGCATGTCCCTGGTGGTCGCGGCCACCAGCTCGCGATCCATCCAGTGGAAGGACTGGCCGAAGGTGGCGACGGTGAACCGGCCCAGACCCGCGGGCAGTTCCTCGGCCCGGGCCCGCACCCACCGAGCCTTCCCGGCCACTCCGCCTCCGGCCGCCTCACGCCTCGCCTCGGCGATCATCTCCGGGTCCGGGTCCACACCGACGACCTCGCCGAACAGGTGGGCCAGAGTCAGCGCGAGGATGCCCGGTCCGCATCCCACGTCGAGGAGCCGCCCCCGTCCGTCGAGACGCAGCGCCTCGGCGAGCGTGTCCGCCAGCCCGGGGGCATAGGGGAGCCGTCCGCGCCGGTAGTGCGCGGCGGTACCCGCGAACAACGTCTCGTCCCACTCCCACCCGGCCACCACGCCGCCCACCGCCCCCGCGCAGATCCCCTTTGTCCGGTTGCCGATGATCTCACGGCCGGGGCGGTGCGCACCGGCCCGAGCGGCCCGCCCCCGGCCGCCGGGACAGGCCGCGCACAGGGCTCTCACAGCGGGGCCGGGGGGTGGGGGCTCCGCCCGCGCCCGGCACCGAGGGATAACCCTTGAAGGGTCGGGCTTTGGCTGACATGCCACTGTCAAGCCTGCCATTCTCCCACCCAACTACCGCGCACCAGCGGCAAGTTGCCTTCCCGTGCTCACGGTCCCGCACAACTCAGCTCGTCCCGGACAGCACACCCGTCTGCCCGGTCTGTCACCGGCCGTTCCCCACGGCCGCCGCAGTAGGAGAACGAGTGAGACCCAACCCCCGCAAGCGGACCACGGTCGGAGCGGCCCTGCTCTCCACCGCCGCACTCGTGGCCCTCGGTGTCCAGACGGTTCCGGCGACCGCGCTGCCCGCAGCCCCCCACCCCAGCCCCGTCCGCGCCGGTGGCCTGCCCGCCGACCTCACTCCCGCCCAGCGCACGACGCTGATCAGGAGTGCCGAGGCGAAGACGACGGACACGGCCGAGTCCCTCGGCCTGGGTGCCCAGGAGAAGCTGGTCGTCAAGGACGTCGTGAACGACAACGACGGCACCCTGCACACGCGTTACGAGCGGACCTACGCCGGTCTGCCCGTCCTCGGCGGCGACCTCGTCGTGCACACGCCCCCGGCCTCGCTGGCCGCCGGCACGGTGAGCACGACCTTCAACAACAACCGCCGCACCGTCTCGGTCAAGTCCACGACCGCCACGTACAGCAAGGCGGCCGCCGAGACCAAGGCCCTGACGGCGGCCAAGGCGCTCGACGCGCAGAACCCCGCCGCCCAGAGCGCGCGCAAGGTGATCTGGGCCGGCGAGGGCACGCCCAAGCTCGCCTGGGAGACCGTGGTGAGCGGCCTCCAGGACGACGGCACGCCGAGCAAGCTGCACGTCATCACCGACGCCGCCACCGGCGCGAAGCTCTCCCAGTTCGAGGGCATCGAGACCGGCACCGGCAACAGCCAGTACAGCGGAACCGTCACCATCGGCACCACGCTGTCCGGCTCGACGTACCAGCTGAACGACACCACGCGCGGCACCCACAAGACGTACAGCCTCAACAACGGCACGTCCGGCACCGGCACCCTGATGACGGACGCCGACGACACCTGGGGCACCGGATCCGGCTCCAACACGCAGACGGCCGGCGTCGACGCGCACTTCGGTGCCCAGACGACCTGGGACTTCTACAAGAACACCTTCGGCCGCAGCGGCATCAAGAACGACGGCGTCGCCGCCTACTCCCGCGTCCACTACAGCACGGCGTACGTCAACGCCTTCTGGGACGACGACTGCTTCTGCATGACCTACGGCGACGGCACCAGCAGCACCCACGCGCTGACCTCGCTGGACGTCGCCGGCCACGAGATGAGCCACGGTGTCACCTCCAACACCGCGAACCTCAACTACACGGGTGAGTCGGGCGGTCTGAACGAGGCCACCTCCGACATCTTCGGCACGGGCGTGGAGTTCTACGCGAACAACTCCTCCGACGTCGGTGACTACCTCATCGGCGAGAAGATCGACATCAACGGGGACGGCACCCCGCTGCGGTACATGGACGAGCCCGACAAGGACGGCGGCTCCGCCGACAGCTGGTACTCCGGCGTCGGCAACCTCGACGTCCACTACTCCTCGGGCCCGGCGAACCACATGTTCTACCTGCTCTCCGAGGGCAGCGGCAGCAAGACCATCAACGGCGTCACCTACAACAGCCCGACCTCCGACGGCGTCGCCGTCGCGGGCATCGGCCGGGCCGCGGCCCTGCAGATCTGGTACAAGGCGCTGACGACGTACATGACGTCCAGCACCAACTACGCGGGCGCCCGCACCGCCGCCCTCAGCGCGGCCACCGCGCTGTACGGCTCCAGCTCCACCCAGTACGCCGGGGTCGGCAACGCCTTCGCCGGCATCAACGTCGGCAGCCACATCACCGTCCCGTCGACGGGCGTCTCGGTGACCAACCCGGGCAGCCAGTCCGCCACGGTCGGCACCGCGGTGAGCCTGCAGATCTCCGCCAGCAGCACCAACAGCGGCTCGCTGACGTACGCCGCGACCGGGCTGCCCGCCGGCCTGTCGATCAGCAGCTCCACCGGCCTGATCTCCGGCACGCCGACGACGGCCGGCTCCTCCAGCACCACCGTCACGGTGACCGACAGCACCGGCGCGACCGCCACCGCGTCGTTCACCTGGACGGTCAGCTCCACCGGCGGCGGCTCCTGCACCGCCACCCAGCTGCTGGGCAACGCGGGCTTCGAGTCGGGCAGCACCACCTGGACGACGACGAGCGGTGTGATCACCAACTCCAGCAGCCAGGCGGCCCGCACCGGCTCCTACAAGGCCTGGCTGGACGGCTACGGATCGACCCACACCGACACGCTGTCGCAGTCGGTGACGATCCCGAGCGGCTGCACCAACACCACGTTCACCTTCTACCTGCACGTCGACACGGCCGAGACCACCACCAGCACGCAGTACGACAAGCTGACGGTCACCGCCGGGTCCACCACCCTGGCCACCTACTCCAACCTCAACGCCGCCAGCGGCTACGTCCAGAAGTCCTTCAGCCTCGGGTCCTTCGCGGGCTCCACCGTGGCGCTGAAGTTCTCGGGCGTCGAGGACTCCTCGCTCCAGACCAGCTTCGTCGTGGACGACACCGCCGTCACGACCGGCTGATCACGACCGGCTGATCCACTCGGACCACGACCGGCTGATCCACTCGGACCGACGACGTCCCGCACGCGGGCTCCCTCCGCGTGCGGGACGTCGTCGTGCGTGCTCCGTTCCGTTCAGTTCACCTCAGTTCACCTCAGTTCAGCTCAGTTCAGCGGGTCGAGCGTCAGGTACGCCTGGCTCGGCGAGCCGTCGTGGACGAGGGACTCCTGCTGCCCGACGTCGTCGAAGGCGAACGCGTACGCCTTGCCGTCCGCCATCTGCGCGTGGATCTTGCGGGCGTAGTGGTTGGTCACCGTGTCCTGGTAGAAGTTCGCCGTCGTGGTGTCCGGCTGGTTGGGATTGACCAGGAGCGTGGAGCGGTTGAAGCCCGCGCACAGGGTGCGGGAGATCGGTCCGCGCACGGCGTCGTTCGGCGCGTCCAGCAGCCGGTGACAGCCGAAGATGCTGTTCGCGTCCGGCTTCTGGAAGCTGGTCACGACCGCTCCGGCGGAGTTGGTGAAGTTCATGACCCCGCCCGAGACCCGGCCGTAGTACTTGGTGCCCGGCTGGTCGGCGAACGGGGTGACGGTCAGAGTGCTGGTCGCGTACTTCTGCCAGACGCGGTTGACGTAGTCGTCCATGACGTTCGCCGGGAGGGCGCCCGTCTCCACCCCGTACAGCGGGGCGAGAGCCCGCAGCACGGTGCCGTCGGACCGGGTCTGGATGAGGTTCGCCCAGCCGCCGGGCTGTCCGCGCAGGGCGTTGAAGAAGCCGTTGTAGCCGCCCGCCTTGAGGTGCCCGGTGCTGATGGTGGTTCCGTCGGCGCGCTGCACGCCGACCGCGTACGGCGCGGAGAACATGTCGACCTGAGTGCTGTTCAGCCACAGCCCGGAGTCGTTGAGCGTGTACTCCGACCAGTTGAACAGGATGTTCCGGTTCGGGTCGGTCGGGTTCTGCACGGCCGGCTGCACCAGTCCGCCGGTGGTCAGTCTGAAGTCGAGCTTCTGTCCGTAGGAGAAGTAGACCCGGCCGGAGAACTTGGGGATCCGGATGGTGGCGGACTGCCCGGCGGCCGGGCCGGCGATCGAGGCGTCGGGCGCGGGTGTGGGCGGGTTGCCGCCGGCGGGCCAGGCGTGGAAGGTGCCGTTCGCGTCCGCCCAGCCCTGCCGGCCCGTCGTCAGCTGGGTGCCGAGGTTGTAGACGTAGAGGCGGTCGCCGCGCCCCGAGTTGTTGGTGATCTTCAGCGGGATGGTGTCGGGGACGGCCGCCTGGGCCGGGGGACCGAGAGAGAGCAGTGCGCCGACGAGAGCGGCTGCTCCGGCGATTCTGAGTGCGTGCGTGATGCTCGAGAGCACTCTCCACCTCCGTGCGGGTAGGCCTGTGGGGTTGGTCCGTACCATGTTGAGAGCGCTCTCAAAGTCGCATCGAGGTTGTGCCCATGTCAACAATCTCGGCAGAACCGGGTGCAGAGGCAGAGGCAGAGGCAGAGGCAGAGGCAGAGGCAGAGGCAGAGGCAGCGAAGAGGGTGGGCCCCCGGCACGGCTCGTGCCGGGGGCCCACCCTCTTCGCTGGTCCCGGTGCTCAGAACGTGCGCTTCAGCAACTCCAGCAGCGCGGCCCAGTGCCGCTCGGCGCCCTTCTCGTCGTACGCGGCGGTGTCGGCCTGCGTGTAGCCGTGCTCGGCGCCGGCGTAGACCTCGCACGTGTGCCGGACGCCCGCCGCCGTGAGGGCCTCCTCGAAGCGCTCGATCTGCTCGGGCGGCAGCGAGTGGTCGTTGTCGGCGTGGCCGAAGTACAGCTCGGCCGTGATGTGCTCGGCCGCCAGGTGGGGGCTGTCCGGCGCGTCGGTCGCGAGCCGCCCGCCGTGGAAACCGGCCGCCGCCGCGACCCGGTCCGGATGGCCGCCGGCCGTCCACAGGACGAGCCGGGCGCCCATGCAGTACCCGGTCAGCGCCACCGGGCCGTCCGCGACCAGCGGGCTCTCCTCCAGCCACCGCAGATAGGCGCCGGCGTCCCGCACGGCGGCCTCGGCGGTGAGGGACTGGATGAGCGGGCCCAGGGCCGCGAAGATCTCCGGACGCGCGCCCGGGTCGATGAACTCGGGCAGCTCCACGACGGGCGCGCGCCCGTGCCGGTAGAACACGTTCGGGACCAGCACCGTGTAACCGGCGTCGGCGAGCCGGTCGGCCATCGCCCGCAGGTGCGGACGCAGCCCGAAGGCGTCCTGGTAGAGCAGCACGCCGGGCCGGGGCGCCCCGTCACCGGGATGCGCGAGATAGGCGTCGGCGACGCCGTCCTCGGTGCGGATGTCCACGGCTGTTCCCTGTACGGAGGTCATGGGGGTGCCTCTCTGCGCGGTGCACTGCGGCGAGCGATCGACCGGCCCGGTGGGGCCGGGCAGCGACCATCGTTGCATGCACCATCCACCTGCTCTCCGGGGCCCTCGGTCCAGGGTGCCGGAGAGCGGAAGGCCCTACTCGAACCGCGAGGTGTCACCCGCCCCGTGCCGCACGATCTCCGCCTCACCCTCGGAGAAGTCGATGACCGTGGTCGGCTCGGTGCCGCAGTCCCCGGAGTCCAGCACGGCGTCCACCACGTGGTCGAGCAGGTCCTTGATCTCCCAGCCCTGGGTCATCGGCTCGTCCTCGCCGGGCAGCAACAGGGTGCTGGACAGCAGCGGTTCACCGAGTTCGGCGAGCAGGGCCTGGGTGACCACATGGTCCGGGATGCGCACGCCCACCGTCTTCTTCTTCGGGTGCTGGAGCATGCGCGGCACCTCCTTGGTCGCCGGGAGGATGAAGGTGTAGCTGCCCGGCGTCGACGCCTTGATCGCGCGGAACACGTCCTTGTCCACCCGGACGAACTGGCCGAGTTGCGCGAAGTCCTGGCACACGAGGGTGAAGTGGTGCCGGTCGTCCAGGTCGCGGATGGCCCGGATCCGGTCGATGCCGTTCTTGCTGCCCAGCCGGCAGCCCAGCGCATAGCAGGAATCCGTCGGGTACGCGATCAGCGCGTCCGCCCGGATGGCGGCCGCGACCTGGGTGATGGTGCGCGGCTGAGGGTTGTCGGGGTGCACGTCGTAGTACTTCGCCATTGGCCGAGCTTATGCCGTGCCAGGGGGCGGCGGCCCCGCAGGACCGCCGTGCGGCTCGCCCAGGAGGAACTGCCGACTGCCGGCGAGCAGCCCCGCTGCCGTCGCGGGGCCCCTCTCCCGGCCGTGGCGCATCCGGCGCCGGGCGACCCGGTCGAGCCCGGTCAGCGCCAGGAAGCCGCGCAGCCGCCGGGAGTCCGGGTCGAACCGGCCGGCCGTACCTCCAGAACATCCGCGGCCGCACACCCGTCGGGGCGGGTGTCCGCAGCCTGTCCGCAGCCTCCCGCTGAGCCTCGCCCCGCTGGTCGCCTCCCCGCTCGGCGCCGCGCTCACCGGCCGGTCGGCACCCGTTTCTGCATGCCGCTCGGCACGGCCCTCCAGGCCGCCGCCTGCTTCGGCCTGCTCACCTGGTCCACGGACTCCTCCTGCGCCACGATGTGGCCGCCGCTCTTCGTGCTGGGCCTGGGTGTCGGCATGGTGACGGCGGCCTCCTCCGACGCCATCGTCGGTGACGCCCGTGTGCAGGACGGCGGTGTGGCCGGCCGACTTCGGGCCACCACCCTCCGGATCGGCGGCGCCCTCGCGGTACCCCGGTCCCGCGGGCGGACGTTCCGCTCCGCGTGAGGTAACGTCCCCGACCGATATGACTGGTTCGGCCCGGACGGGCCGTGAGGGACGAGGAGAGCGCCGAGATGGCCGGCCGGGACGACGGGAACCCCCACACCGACGCGGGCCACGACGCCGGCTCGGCGTGGGCGCAGGAACTCCTCGGACATCTGCGCCCCACCGGCGGCGACCTCCGCAGAGTCCTCGACTGGCTGGCGGACACGCTCGACGCGACCGTCTCCCTGCGCGACGACACGGGCGCCGCGCTCGCCGGACCGCTCACCCCGCTGGACGAGAACCTGGTCGCCGCCGTCACCGGCGGCCGGCTCGCCTCCGCCGCCTGGGAGGGCGAGGGCAGGTCCGTGCGCCTGATCAGGGTCGAACTCCCGCGCCCCGCCTCGTCGGGCGTGCTCGCCGTGAGCCGGACGAGCCCCTTCGACCGGCGCGCCTCCGCCATCGTCACGCACACCGTGGGCGTCCTCGAACTCCTGCTGCGCGCACAGGAGACCGCCGCGACCGGACACCGGCTGGCCCGCGCCACCGCCGACCTGCGCCTCGCCATCCTCCAGCTGCTCATGGTCGAGGACACCGTCGCCGCCCGCCGCGTCGCCGCCGGTCTGTGGCCCGGCCTGCTCGACACCGACACGGCCTGCGTCTACGTGGTCGAGACCAGCCCCGAGGACCGCGACCGGCTCGCGGCGGCCTGCGTGGCGGCGACCCACGACGCGGCCCTCGTGGTGCGCTGTCCCGCCATGGACGGCCACGTCATCGTCGTCGTCCCGGACGACACCGCGGGCCGTGCGCTGCGCGCCCTGTGCGACCGGCACGCCGGCGCGTTCCTCGGCGGCAGCGCCCTCCAGAGCCTCGCCCGCACCGCCACCGCCTACGGACAGGCCGTCAGTGCCCTCGCCGTGGCCCGCTTCCGCCCCGACAAGACGGCCGTCTACGCCGAACGCACCCACCCCGAACGCCTGATGGACCCCGAGGTCCTGCGCACCTGGACGACCCGGCTGCTGCGCCCCCTCGACACCCTCCCGCACCACACCCGCGCCGAACTCCTCGCCACCACCCGGCTCGGCCTGGAGTTCACCGCCGTCAACGCCGCGAAGGTGCTCGGCGTCAGCCGCAACACCGTCCGCGCCCGCATGGAACGCGTCGAGAACCTGCTGCGCGCCGACTTCTCCGACCTCACCGTCCGCGCCGCGGTGCACCTCGCGCTGCACACCCAGGTCGTCATCGCCGGGCACCTGACGGGCACCCAGGCGGCCCCCGCCCGGCTCGGCGAGCTGCTCGGCGGCCCCGCACTGCGCGGCTGGGCGCAGGACCTGCTGGCCCGCCTCGACTCCGACGGCCGGGACCTGCGCGGCACGCTGCGCGCCTGGATCGCCGCCGGCGGCAACGCCGAACGCGCCGCCCAACTGCTCGGCGTGCACGCGCAGACCGTCCGCGAACACGTCCGCAGCGCCGAACCCGTCCTCGAACGTCAGCTCCTCGCGGCCGGCAGCGACCTGTACGAGGTCGTCCTGGCCCATGTGGCGGCGGGCGACCTGGACCAGCCCGACCTGCACGAATCCGCCCCGTGGACGGAACCGGGCCATCCGGACTCACCTGTGCACAGGTGAGTGCTCCGGCGGCCCGAGCGGGCATCGACACGATTCCCAGCCGCTCGCCGGACACGTAGTTTCGAGGAGCGGCGGGGGTACGACCGGAACGGGGGACCGGTCGCACCCCCGTGCTTCAGTCCCGCAGACGGACCGGGATCTCCTGCCAGCCGCTCGCGATGAACGAGGGCACCTGCCGCAGCTCCGCGGCCCCGGTGTCCAGGCTCAGTCCGGGGAACCGGTCGAACAGCGCGGGCAGCGCCGTCAGCGCCTCCATCCGGGCCAGTGGAGCCCCGATGCACCGGTGCACACCGATCCCGAACGCCAGATGGTCGTCCGCCGCGCGTGCCGCGTCGAACACGTCCGCGTCCGCCCCGAAGTGCGCCGGATCCACGTTCGCCGCCGCGTACGTCGTGATGATCGCGTCCCCGGCCGGGATCGTCACCTCACCCACCGTGATGTCGTCGACGGCGAACCGCAGCGGCAGCGTGGCGATCGGCGGGTGCAGCCGCAGCGTCTCGTCGACGACCGCGTCCCAGCCGATCTCGCCCGCGCGGACGGCCGCCAGCTGCTCGGGCCGCCGCAGCAGCGCCACCGCCGCGTTCCCGATGAGGTTCACCGTGGTCTCGAAACCGGCGCCGATGACCAGCAGCAGCGTGTACAGCAGTTCCTCGTCGCCGAGCCGGTCGCCCTCCTCGTCGCGCACGCGGATCAGCTCGGTCGTCATGTCGTCGCCGGGGTGCTCGCGCTTGTACGCGATCAGCCCGCCCAGCACCGTGCCGATCTGTTCCTGGACGTACGCGGCGTGCTCCGGTGTCGGGTCGGTGGTGTCCATGATGGCCGCGACCAGCCGGACGTTGGCCTCCCGCAGATCGTCCGGCACCCCGAACAGTTCACAGACGATCTGCATCGGCAGCGGATGCGCGAAGCCGGCCTTGAGGTCGACGGTGTCGTCGCCCTTCTCCAGCGCGTCCAGCAGCTCCGTGGTGATCGCCTCCACCCGGGTGCGCAGCGCCTCGGTACGCCGGTGGGTGAAGCTCGGCGCCACCAGTTTGCGCAGCCGCGCGTGGTCGGTGCCGTACGTGGAGAGCATGTTGATCACACCGACCCAGCCCAGGATCCAGCCCCAGGAAGGGTGCTCGCCGAGCTCCGCCCACTGCCGCCAGTGCCGCCGCGGGTCCTTGCTGACCCGAGGGTCCAGGATCAGTGCCTTGAGGGTGTCGTACCCGGTGGGCGCCCAGGCCGGAATGCCGCCGGGCAGCTCCACGGGCACGATCGGCCCGAGGGCGCGCAGCCGGGCGCTCTCGGCGTGCACATCGGTGCCGAACGGGTCGAGGACGATGCGGTCGGTCACGGTCACGAACGGACTCCTGAGGGTTCGGAAGCGGGGGAGCGGGGGCTGAAGCGGACGGGCAGCGCGGTCAGCGAACGGTGGAACGGGCCGGGCCGCCAGGTCAGCCGGTCGCGGGGCACGACGGGATCGAGGTCGGGCAGCCACTGGGTGAGCCGTTCGATCGCCTCGGTGACCAGCAGCAGCGTGTGCTGCTTCACCGGACAGGCGTGCGCTCCCGCTCCCCACGACAGATGCGAGGCGTCGTTGGGATGCCGGCCCTCGGTGGCCTCCCGCTCGGCGAGGATCCCGAGTGCCCCGTAGGACACCACCACCGGCACCGCCTCGCGCAGCCACACCCCGTGGAAGGCGACGGGCCGGCGGACGTAGTAGATGCCGTAGTTCGCGAGCGGCGTCTCGTGGTGCAGCACCTCGACCACCGCGTCCATGACGGGGCGGGCGCCGTCGGTGAGGGTGGAGTAGTAGAGCGGGTTGCCGAGGATCCTCGACAGCGTGTTGGACAGCAGGTTGGCGGTCGGCCCGTATCCGGCGCCGAGCGTGAGGAACACCTGCCAGGTGACCTCCTCCCGGGTCAGCCCCGCCGGGTGGTCCAGCAGCCGGCTCGGCAGATCGTCGCCGCGCCGTTCGGTCTTGGCGGCGATGAGGTCCAGGACGTACTGGGCGTACTCCGCCTCGCCCACGGTCGCCCGGTCGCCGCCCTCCATCATCTTGCCCACGCCCGAGTGCAACCGGTCGCCCTGGCTCTCCGGCAGGCCGAACAGGTCGTTGAAGACCAGCGCCATCAGCGGCTCGGCGAAGTCGCCGACCAGGTCGGCCTCACCCCTCGGCCCGATCCGGCCCACCAGCAGCCGCACCGCCCGGTGCACCCGCCCCCGCAGGTCGTGCGGTTCCACCAGGTCGAAGACGTCGATGAGGGTGGTGCGGTAGCGGACGTGCGCCGCCCCGTCGGCGAACAGGGCGTTGGGCCGCCACCGCATCATGCCGAGCACCGGAGAGTCGTCGGGGACGGTCGACTCCCACGCGCGCGGGTCGTGCGAGAACGTCTCCTCGTCGTGCAGCACATCCAGCGCCGCGCGCCGGTCGGTGACCACGTATGCCGGAACTCCGGGCGCCAACTCGCCCCAGCCGACCGGCCCTTGATTGCGCAGTGCCTGGTAGTGGCGGAGCGGGTCGGCCGCGAAGCTCTCGTCCCACAGGCGCACGGGCGCGGAGCGCGCGAAGTCGCGCCGGTCCGGGGGATGGATGGTCACCGGGCCTCCACGGGGTCATGTCCGATCAGATGGTCGACGAGCGCGAGCAGCGCGTCGATCGAGGAGTCGCGGTCCCGCGCGTCGCAGGTCACCATCGGTGTCCCGGGCTCCAGGTCCAGCGCCTGGCGCAGCCGCTCCGCGCCGTAGTGACGGGGCGCGTCGGGGAAGTCGTTGAAGGCCACCGCGTACGGCAGCCCGCTCTCCTCCACCAGGCCGAGCACGTCGAAGGACGCGTCGAGGCGGCGGCTGTCGACGAGGACGAGCGCGCCCAGCGCGCCGTAGGCGATGTCGTCCCACAGCGCGCGGAAGCGCTCCTGTCCCGGCGTGCCGAACAGGTACAGCACGACATCGCCGGGGAGGCTGATCCGCCCGAAGTCGATGGCGACGGTCGTCGTCGACTTCTCCCGCACCCCGGCCAGGTCGTCCACCTCGGCGGACGCCTCGGAGAGGTGTTCCTCGGTGTGCAGCGGCCGGATCTCGGACACCGAGTCGATCAGGGTCGTCTTGCCCACCCCGAACGGCCCCGCGACCAGGATCTTCACCAGGGCGCGGGCGGCGGTGTCGGGGCGGTGGACGGCGCCGGGCGCGCCGGCGCTAGGCGTGGTGTTTGAGGGCGCGGAGGCCATCGGCCACTCTCTTCAGCAGGTCGGGGTCGAACCGTTCGGCGGGCGGGATCGGCGCGCGGGCGAGAACGAGGTCCCGGTCGACGAGGTCGGCCGCCAGCACCCGTACCGCGGAGACCGGCAGTCTGAGCAGCGCCGCCGCCTCCACCACCGCCAGCGAACCGCCCGCCAGCGTGTCCAGCAGGGCCAGTTCGGCGGCCGGCAGGCCGTGCGGCAGCGGCTCCTCGGTGCGGGCGAGCACCGACAGCCGCTCCAGGTGGGGCCGGCTGGGCCGGGCCACACCGCCGGTCGACAGGTACGCGGGGACGAGGGGACGGCCGGCCGGGCGCGGGGTCATGCCGGCGCGTTGTCGTCGGCTCCTCGGGGCGCGGCCGCCATGGCCTTCTCGCCCAGTCGCGCCACCTGGGAGTGGACCCGGTGCGCCAGCAGGTCCAGCCGCATCTCGCCGTCGCCGTACGCGGCCACGCAGGTGCCGTGGTCGGTCGGCACGATCAGCACATAGCCGTGGTCCGACTCGATGACGATCTGGCGTACCTCGGCCCGCTCCCGGTCGGCGAAGGCGGCCGCCGCCGTCCGGCAGGCCCCCTGCACGGTGCTGGTGATGGCGGCCACCCGCTCGGCCGACGGCTGCGACAGGGCGTCGGTGTAGCCCGTCACCAGTCCGTCCCGGGTCAGCATGACGGCGGCCAGCACGTGCGGCACCTGCAGGATCGGTTCCAGCACCCATGCCGTGTCGCCCGTATTACGGCTGGTCATCTCGCCGCTTCCCCCTCGATGTCGATGTCGATGTCGGTGTGGTCCGTGTGGTCGGTCTCGCCGGTCCGGTCGGCCGGGGTGTCCCGGTGGCCGTCCGGTCCGGCGTTCTCGGCGGCGGCGCGGGCCGCCGCCGTGCCGGACTGGAGCGCGCCGAGCGCGGCGGCGGCCTCCTCCGGTCTCCGCGCGGGACTGTGCGCGGGTCTTTGGGCCGGGCTCTCCTCGGGTGCGGCGGCCGGGGTGCGGCGACGGCGCTGCGGCAGGCCGTCGGTGTCCGAGGGCTCGTGATGCCCCGGTGCCGCCTCGGGGACGCCGGACTCCGTGCCGTACGCGTGGGAGGGCGCGGGCCGGTCGGCCGTGGCCTTCCGGGTCGTGCGCGGCGCGCTCGCGGCCGGCGGCCGGTCGGCCGGGTCGAGACGGCTGAGGAGATGACTGTCGACCCGCAGCACCGCCCGCACGCCGCCGTACGGGGAGGCCGAGGAGACATCGACGCCCAGGTCGAACTGCCGGGTGAGACGGCCGATCGCGGCCAGCCCCATGCGCGGCGGATCGCCCAGGTCGGTCAGCAGGATCAGGTCGTCGCCGGCCACCAGTCGCTGGGCACGGTCGCGTTCGTCCCGCGTCATGCCGAGACCCGCGTCGTCGATGGTGACGCACACGCCGTGGTGGACGTGCTCCAGGCTCACCACGACGTCGGTGTCCGGGGCGGAGTGCCGGAGCGCGTTGTCCAGCAGCTCGGCGACGATGATGGCCACCGGCTCGACGGCGTGCGAGACCAGGGCCGTACCGGTCTCGAGGTGGTTGTGGACCTGGACCCGGTGGTAACCCGCGAGCCGGGCCTGACCGCCGGTCACCGCGTCCACCAGGTGCGACTCCTCGCGCGCCAGCCCGACCCACGCCCCGCACACCACGGCGGTGACCTGCGCGCGGCGCAGCGACTGCTCGTTCTCGTGGTCCAGCCGGAACAGGGTCTGCGCCAACTCCGGGTCGTCATAACGCTGTTGGAGTCCGCGCAGCGCGTCCTGGAGCCGGTAAAGGGCCGCCTGGATCTCCCGGGTCGCGCCCCGCATCCCGGCCTGTGCGGCCGCGTCGACCCGGGTGCGCTGGGCGGCCACCTCGGACTGGAGCGCCAGCACCACGTTCTCCAGGGCGATGCCCAGCGGGGTGCCGGTGGTCAGCGGCTGGAGCGGGCCCGGTTCGGCCACGTGCGGATGGGCCACCTGGCGGGCGGCCGCGGGCACCCGGCGGTCGGCCAGATGCTCGACCTCCGCCGTGAACGCCCTCACGGACCCCTCCAGTTGGGTGCGCAATGTGGCGATCTCGGCTCGCTGCCGGGCCTGTTGCCGCCGTAGTCGCAGCAACCCGCCGCCGAGGGCGAGCGCGGACAGTGTGCCGGCGGCCAGGCCGCCGGCCACGAGGTCCGGTAATTCCATCATCGATTCGGTTCCAGGGGGGTCGGGCGTCGTCTCGGTGCTCAGGGCAGGGGCGGATCCGAGAGGCTCGGACCGGGCACTCGCAGCACAGTACACACCGTCATCGATCGATCCCGCACGGTTGAGCGAGACTTGCCTCCCAAAGTGCCCGGTATCTGTTCACTTCTGCGTCGACTGTCTGGATTGCCGTACGCGACAAGGGAGTTGGACGGCCGTGTAGTCGTCGTCGACCAGGTGATGGCTGCCGGCCACGAACGAGGCCCGGTCCGACAGCAGGAAGACGATCAGCGCGGCCGGCTCGGCGGGCCCGCCGAGCCGGCCGGGTGCAGGGCGACGAGACGGGACATGAGTCCCGATGAGACTTGTGTCCCATCGGGACACTACTTGCACCGCAATGCGCTTGTGGGGTGCCGGTGTCGCGTCACGCGGCGGGAGAGCCGGTCGGGCCGGTCCTACGATCGGACGGGGGTGGTCCTCCGAACGGACGGGGGCAGGCCTCCGAACGGGGGTCGCGCTCACCCGTGCCGGTGAGCGCGCGGTGCCCGCGCGTACCACCGGCGCGCCCCTCCCCGTTTGCCCGGGCATGGACCGACCTGCGCCCGTACAGCCCCGAGCCGACTGCCCGTCCGGCCTCCTCCGCGCCGCTCTGTGGGCGGACCGGCCCGGGTGCCGGGTGCCGATCTACGCCCGGCTCGTCGCGGAGTGGCGGGCCCACGGGCGGACCGTGCCCGCCCGCTCGGACCTGCAGTGGGTGCCCTCGCCCTCGGCCTCGGCCCGCCGCCTCCGCCGCGACGAGGACGGCACGTTCCGCCCGTGACGCGCTACCGGCCGCACATCGGGGTCAGCACGGCCAGCGTGCCGTTGGCCTGTCGCAGGGCCAGTTCCAGCGTGGCCGGCGCGTGCAGCATGCCGGTCCCGTCCGGCGGGACCAGCCACTCCAAGAACCGGGCGGCCCGGTAGGGCGGGGGAACCGCCACCCAGGAGCCGCGGCCCGCACGTCTCAGCCCCGCGCCGATCCACCGGGTGCCGGGATCCGGCGGGAGGAAGAACCCGACCCGGTGCGACGCGGTGTCCACGAGTGTGGGTCCCGGGACGGGGCGGGACGCCTGCCACAGCAGATCCAGGGTGAGCAGGCCCAGCCGGTCGGGCACGCTGAGGACGTCCCAGTAACGGCCCGCCTCCAGCAGGGCGATCCCGTCGCCCTGGTCCCATTCCCGCTTGCACAGCCGCGGGTCCGTCGCGGCGGCGGCGAGCCATTCCACGCCGCGCGTCCACATCGCATCGCTCATATCGGCTCCGTGTGACGTCCACCCCCGGCCGCATGCCGAGCGGGCATATGCATGCTCGTAGATATTTCTACATGGCGGAAGGGGTGGCGGACCGTGGCGTTTTGGTGTGTTTCGTTCGAGACCCGAGCCGCTGTTCGGACCCGCGCCGCCCGGCCGGACCCTAGTGGTCGTTCTCCAGGTGCAGCTTGAGCAGGTCCACGCCGTAGTCGCCGCCGTTGGGGGTGCGGATGATGGTGTGGATGTGCTGCTGGGTCGGGGTTCCGCCCGGTCCGCCCATGCCGCCGCCACCGTTGCTGTCCTTGTTGCCGTAGGCGAGCGGCGACTGGGCGTCGTACTCGATGAGGACGACCGGGCTGTGCACGCGGTAGTAGAAGGCCGAGGAGTCCTTGGTCTCGCCGATCCAGTAGAAGTACGTGTCGTCGAGGTGCTCCTCCACCTCCTTCATCTTCACCTCGGCGTGCCCGTCGTCCATGTTGCCGACGTAGACGCGCACCAGATCCAGCAGAGCGCTCTTCTGGGCGGCGGTGAACCCGGAGGCGACGAGGCCCTGGTAGGCGAGCTTGAGGTTGTCCTGGCCGGCGCCGGCCTTCAGGTTGTCCCCGGCCTTGGTCTCCGAGGAGATCGCCTTCTTGCGCTGGGCGTCCGTGAGCGACCGCAGCAGGGTGAGGCCGGCCGTCGTCTCCTTCTTGAAGAGGGTGATCTTCTCGCCGTCATAGGTGGCCGAGGTCGGCTCGGAGCCCATGAAGGTGGGCGTCATGACCACCTGGTCCCCGAGCACGAAGTAGTTGATGGCCACGTGGTGGCCCTCGTACTGGAAGCCCCACGGCGCGGTGGTCGACGGGGTGCCCATGAAGGTGAAGAAGTAGGCGCCCTCGGTGAGCGTGTCCCGGTTGCCGCCGCTGTAGTCGCCCAGGAACGCGTTGAGCTTCATGATGTTGCGGGTCTGGGTGAGTCCCTCGGCGGACAGCGCGACCCCGAGCAGCGCGTAGCCGAGGTCGCGCTGCTTGTCGGTCAGGTCGCCCATCCGGGCGCCCTCACGCTGATAGCCGTCGACGTTGCTCCAGGCCAGCCACTCGTCGTCGTCCACCTCGAAGACGGAGGCCTTGCGCTCCTTCGTGCTCAGCCCGTCCAGGAACGCCTGGGCGGCCTTGACGACCTTGTCGGTGGAGACGTCCGTCGCGTGGATCGAGTACAGGTCGTCCGCGACCTTGCCGTCGGTGGTGACACCGACGAAGTCCGCGTACTTGACCTCGCTCGCTCCGGGGCCCATTCCGCCGGCGCCGCCGCCGGGTCCCCCGGAGGGCATACCGCCCGGGCCGCCGGAGGACGAGGCGGCGCTCGCGGTGTCGGAGGAGCCGGAGGAACAGCCGGTCATGGTCGCCATCGCGGCGACACCGCCGGCGAGCAGCGCCTTGTTCATGAACCAGCGACGGCTGTGTTCGGATGCGGGGGTACGTGGTCGGTGTCCGTGCATGGGCCCCAAACTTCAGGAGGTACCTGAAGGAAACCTGAAACCGGCCCGCTGCCCCCGCCCCCGCCCCCGCCCCCGTCCCGGTCCCGTTCTTCCTGTCCCTCTCCTGACCCCGTTGTTCCCCCATCACGGCCGTCCGGTGCCGCCCTGCGGAACCGGCAGCGGCAGATCGGCCTGGCGCAGCTCCGCCAGCAACTCGTTCTGTCCCGCGAGGAGTTCGGTGAGGATGCGGCGGGCGGCCCGCAGCAGCTCGGCCACGTCGCCGCCCGCGAGCGCGTAGCTGACCGTCGAGCCCTCCCGGATCGACACCACGATCCCCGCGCGGCGCAACACCGCCAACTGCTGGGACAGGCTGGACGGTTCGATCTCGATCTCGGTGAGCAGGTCCCGTACGGCGACGGGGCCGCCCTGGAGCAGTTCGAGGACCCTGATGCGGACCGGGTGCCCGAGCATGCGGAAGAACTCGGCCTTGGCCTGGTAGAGGGGAACCTGCATGATCGATCGCTCGCTCCCTGCCGC
Organism: Streptomyces sp. NBC_00016; assembly: GCF_045040885.1. NCBI lineage: Bacteria > Bacillati > Actinomycetota > Actinomycetes > Kitasatosporales > Streptomycetaceae > Streptomyces > Streptomyces sp. NBC_00016. Next base: position 9,120,759 of record NZ_CP108304.1, read on the forward strand.
GTACGGTGCGTGGTGCGCGATGGCGCGGCGGCCCGCCCGGCCGGCCGTACGCCGCCGCGCGCCACGTGCTGCGTCACGATCCTGGTGGCTGCGGGCTCCGCACACCCGTGTGATGCGCTGATCTGGATGTGTCGAGATGAAGAAATCTTCAATTCGAGGGTGTGCGAAGCCGCGGCCGTCCGGTCGCCTACACCTCGAGCTCGGCCTCGATCCGCTTGAGCTGGTGACGGGCCATGGCCAGGTTGGACCGGCCGCGGTCCAGGACGAGATAGAGGAACAGCCCGCTCCCGCCACGGCCCTTGAGCAGCCGGATGAGGTGGTACTGGCTGGCGAGCGTGATCAGGATGTCCTCGATCTCACCCTTCAGCCCCAGGTGTTCCATGGTGCGGACCTTGGCGCGGATCACATCGGTGTTGCCGGCCGCGGCGACGTTCAGATCGAGGTCCTTGCCTCCGCCGAGTGTGCCGAGTGCCATGCCGCTCGTGTAGTCCACGACGGCGACCCCCACCGCCCCCTCGATCGCGGTCATCGTCTCCTTCATAGAGATCTCCAGATTCGCCACGGCGCTTCTCCTGCCGCTCGTGCGGGCCCGGGCTCCTCCGGCCCCGCTGGTTCCTCGAACGTACGGAGCGTGTCCCCCGACGGAGTGACGCGCTTCGGGACTGGCCCGAGGAACTTCGGATCGGCAAGTTCCCTGAACCCTTTTGAACGTGCGTGTACGGGAGTTGAGCGGATCGGCGACGCTCACGCGAACGTGTGCCCATCGCGCTGATGATCGGCACCGTGCGCACGGCAGTCGGCGCGCCTGACGACGCCTGACCGGGAGTCGGTCTCAGTTCGTGGGCAGCCACTTCTCCAGGGCGCCGATGAGACGGTCCAGCGCGGGTGCGTCGGTGGAGCGGTCCGTCATGACCGTACGGCCGTCGAACTGAAGCGTGTACTGGAACTTGTCCGCCGACCCCATGTCGATCGCGAACGCGGGGACATCGTCGAGCGCCGGATCTCCGAGCAGCGTCCGCAGCGTCGTGAACTGTGCCGCGGTGGTGCGGCGCACCGCGGACTCGCCACTGTCGGTGGTCCGGACCGTGCCGTCGCCCCGGAGGACCACCTGCCGGTTCACCCCGGCGAAGCCGCCGCTGACGGTCATGGTCACCAGCTTCTGGTCCGGGCCGGTGACGGGTACCGGCGACGGGCTCGCCGACGCCGGAACCGACGCGGAGGGCGAGGCGGCGGCGTCGGAGGAAGCGGAGCCGGAGGGCGAGGCGGAAGGTGAGGCGGGTGACGGTGGGGCGTCGGAGACGGTCGCCGTGACGACGGTCTCGTCCGTCGGCTCCGCCGCCTTCCCGTCGTCCCCGGACGAGCAGCCGGCCAACGCCAGCGCCGCGGCCGCGCACACCATCACCGAACTCCGAGTGAGCACCGTTCCCTCCCCTGTGTGTCATGTCCGTGTGTGTCATGTCCCCGAGCACTCCTGTCCCTGAGTACCCGTCATGTCAGGGTGCCATGCCCCGGGTTCGCCCCCGTCGGGGCGCGGCCGGCCGCCTGTGTCAGAAGTGTTGACCGCGTTCTGAAAACGTTTTAACTTCACTTCACTCGACCCTTGAGGGGAGGAGACTCCGTGGCGACGTTGCTGCGTGAGAACCCCAGTAAGTCGGAAGAGAACAGTGCGTCCCGTCGCCCGTTCCGGCGCCGGAAAGAGCGGAAACGTTTTCAGAGAACACACGGCAGGACGCTGTTCCTGCTCATGCTGCCGGGGCTCGCCTACTTCCTCGTGTTCCACTACGGCGCGCTCGCCGGCAACGTCATCGCCTTCAAGGAGTACGTGCCGTTCGACGGGCTCTGGGGCAGCCCATGGGTCGGCCTGGGCAACTTCCGGCGGATGTTCGAGGACGCCGAGTTCTGGGACGCCGTTCTCAACACCCTCTGGATCGCCGTCCTCCAACTCGTCTTCTACTTCCCCGTCCCGCTCGGTCTCGCGCTGCTCCTGCACACCCTCACCTGGAGCACGGTCCGCCGCTTCGTGCAGTCCGTGGCCTATCTGCCGCACTTCGTCTCATGGGTGATCGTCGTCGCCCTGTTCCAACAGGTCCTGGGCGACACGGGCATGGTGAACGGCTACCTCGGCGACGCGGGCCTGCACACCGTCGACATCGTCGGCAACCCCGACGCCTTCCGCCCGCTCGTCGTCGCGCAGGTGATCTGGAAGGACGCCGGCTGGGGCACCATCATCTTCCTCGCCGCGCTCTCCCAGGTCGACGAGCAGAGTTACGAGGCCGCCGCGATCGACGGCGCCGGGCCCTGGCGGCGCTTCTGGCACATCACCCTGCCGGCGATCCGGCCGGTGATCGTGCTGCTGCTCATCATGCGGCTCGGCGACATCCTCTCCGTCGGCTTCGAGCAGATGCTGCTCCAGCGCGACGCCGTCGGCCCGCAGACGGCCGAGGTCATCGACACCTTCGTCTACTACCGGGGCATCGTCGGCGGCGACTACGGATTCGCCGCCGCCGCGGGCCTGTTCAAGGGCCTGGTCGGCGCCCTGCTCGTGTACGCGGCCAACCGGGTCGCCCACCGTCTCGGCGAACAGGGGGTCTACCGGTGAGCACCCACGTCCGCCCCGGCTGGATGGAGAAGCCGCGGCCCGCCACCCAGGCCGCCAAGGCCGTCGCCCTCGCCGCGGTCGTCCTGCTGGTCTGCGTGCCCTTCCTCGTCATCGTGTCGACCTCGCTCGCCGCCCCGCGCGAGGTCGTGGCGAACGGCGGCTGGGTGCTGTGGCCCGAGCACCCCACCCTGGAGGCGTACCGGGACATCCTCGACGGCGGCATCGTCACCCACGCCCTCGCCGTCAGCGCCGGCGTCACGCTCGTCGGCACCGCGCTGAGCCTTCTGTGCACGGTCACCCTCGCCTACGCCCTCTCCCGCCCCGGTGTGTTCGGCGGCCGCCCGGTCCTGCTGCTGATCCTTTTCACCTTCCTCTTCCCGCCGGGCATGATCCCGGGCTTCCTGCTGGTCAAGGAGCTGGACCTGCTGGGCAGTTACGGCTCCCTGGTCCTGCCGGTGCTGGTCAACGTCTTCAACCTGGTCGTGCTGCGCGGGTTCTTCCAGGGCATCCCCGAGGAGCTGTACGAGGCGGCCCGCCTCGACGGCGCCGGGGACTGGCGAGCCCTGTGGTCCATCGTGCTGCCGCTGTCGAAGGCGGCACTCGCCGTGGTCGGACTGTTCTACGCGGTGGCGTACTGGAATTCCTGGTTCTACGCCTCGCTGTACCTCGAGAGCGACCACTGGCCGGTGCAACAGGTGCTGCGCACCTATGTCGTGGCCGGCTCCGGCCTCACCGACACCACCACCGGCGAGGCCACGGTCAACGCGCCGCAGACGATCCAGATGGCCGTGCTGGTGATCGCCACCGTGCCGATCCTGCTCGTCTATCCCTTCCTCCAGAAGTACTTCACCAAGGGCGTGCTCACCGGCGCCGTCAAGAGCTGACCCCGCACTTCGAGAACCGACCCCCACCGCAAGAACCGACCCCACCGCAAGAGCCGACCCCCCCACCGCAAGAGCCGACCCCCCCACCGCAAGAACCGACCCCCCACCGCAAGAGCCGACCCGCACCTCGCCCCGCAGAAAGGTCATTCGTCATGTCCGGCATGTCCCGACGTACGCTGCTGCGATCCGTGGCCGCGGGTGGCGCCGCCGTCGCCGTCCCCGGTCTGCTCACCGCCTGTTCCACCACGGGCTCGGACGACAAGGGCGTCTCCAACGCGGGCAAGGAACTCGCCCCCTGGCCCGCCTACGCCGCTCCCGCCGGCCCCCGGCCCGACCTCGCGCCCACCGAGGCGGGTGTCCAGGCGGGCTTCACGTCCTACCCCTCCTCCCTCGTCACCTCGGTCGCCCGTACCCCCGGCGACGGCACCACCGTGAAGGTCCTGACCGTCACCTTCGGCACCCCGCCCAAGGCGGCGGACCAGAACCAGTACTGGCGGGCCGTCGAGAAGGCCCTCGGCGTCACGATCGAGTTCACGGTGGTCCCGCAGGCCGACTACCAGAAGAAGATGGCCACCGTCATGGCCGGCGACCCCGACTCACTGCCCGACATCATCAACGTCTTCACCAATGTCACCCTGCCGCGCGAGGCCCAGTTCGTACAGCGCAGGGCCGAGGACCTCACGCCGTATCTCTCCGGCGCGGCGGTCCGGGACTACCCCAACCTGGCGGGCATCCCCACCCACGCCTGGCGCGACATGGGCCGCATCGGCGGACGGCTCTACGGCATCCCCCTCGAACGCCCGCTGCCCGGCTCGACCCTCTGGCTCAACCAGGGCCTGTTCACCGAGGCCGGCATGCGAGACGGCTGGGCCTCCACGGACTTCGCCGCCGTCGCCCGCAGGGCCACCCACGGCAAGCGGTACGCGCTCGGCGCCTCCGTGGGCTCCCTCTTCGGCAACGCCGTGCACGCCGCCGCCCACCACGCCCCGAACGGCTGGGCCGTCGACACGAACGGCACCTTCCGTCCCCACTACGGCGACGACCGCCACAAGGCCGCCGTCGCCTTCCAGGCCCAGCTGCGCAAGAACGGGTCCTACCATCCCGACGCCACCTCGATGTCCCAGGTGGACCTCGGCACCCTCTTCCTCAACGGCACCGTCGCCGCCCTCCAGGACGGATTCGGCGCCTACCAGACCCGCTACCCCGACGCCGAGGGACTGCTGACCCCGGTGCCGGCCCTGCCGTACGGCGTCGACGGCACCCCGGGCGGCATCGTCGCCGCCCGCCGCTCCTTCGGCTACACGATCCTCAAGAAGGCCGGGAAGGAACGCGTCCGGATGCTGCTGCGCCTGCTCGACCACCTGGCCGCGCCGTTCGGCACGAAGGAATGGGAACTCGTCCACTACGGCCTGGAGGGCGTCCACTTCACCCGGGGCAAGGACGGCTCCCCGCGGGCGACGAAGCTCGGCGAGGTGGAGAACGTCTCCAACCTGCCGTTCCGCTACCTGGCCGAGGGCCCTCAGGTGCTGTTCCTGCCGGGCCTGCCCGACGCCGTACGCGCGCTGCACACCTGGCAGCGGACGGTCGTACCGGTCGCGATCCGCAATGCCTCCTTCGGCCTGAAGTCCCCGACCGACACCTCCCAGGGCGCCACGCTCAAAGCCCTGATGGACGACACGGTCACCGCCGTCGTCGCCGGCCGTGCCCCGATGTCGGAGTACGACGAGGCGGTGCGGAAGTGGCGCTCCCGGGGCGGCGACAGAATGGCCGCTGAGTACGCCGAGGAGTACGACGCCAACACCTGAGTCGGCGGCAGCGGCGCAACGGACACGGGCGAGGGGAACGGGGTACGACATGACGGCACAGGGACGGGTGACCATCCGCGAGGTGGCCGAACGCGCGGGCGTGTCCGTGGCGACGGTCTCCCGCGTGCTCAGCGGCAACTACCCGGTCCCGCAGGCCACCCGCACCCGGGTGCTGCGCGCCGCCCGCGCCCTCGACTACGTCGCCAACGCCCACGCCCGTGCCCTCGTCGGCGGCGGCCGCAAGACGGTCGCCGTCGTCCTGCGCCAGGTCACCAGCCCGTTCTACGCCCAGGTCGCCGAGGGCGTCGAGGCGGAGGCCGCCACCCACGGCTGGCTCTGCCTGGTCGGGACCACCGGCGGGGACCCGCAGCGCGAACTGGAGTTCGTGCAGCTCATGCGGGAGGAGGGCGCCCGGCTGGTCATCCTGGTCGGCGGGGTCGTCGAGGACGACGCCTACCGTGAGCGCGTCGCGCACTACGCGCAGGCCCTCGCCTCCGCCGGGGCCCGCCTGGTGCTGTGCGGCCGGCCCGCCCCCGACCCCGACATCCCCGCGCTCGTCGTCGAGTTCGACAACGAGGCCGGGGCGCGCGCCATCACCGGGCACCTGCTCTCGGCCGGCCACCGCAGGATCGTCTTCCTCGGCGGACTGCCCGGCAACACCGCCCTGGACGCCCGGGTGCGCGGCTACCGCGCGGCCCTCGCCGGGCACGGGCTCCCGCCGGAGGCCGCCCAGGTCGTCGACTGCGGGCTGGGCCGGGCCGCCGGGCTTCGCGCGATGACCGAACTCCTCAAGGAACGAACGGAGTTCACGGCCGTCTTCGCCGGGGACGACATGGTCGCGGCCGGCGCGCTGCGCGCCATCGCCGAGGCCGGACTGCGGGTCCCCGACGACATCTCCGTCGTCGGCTACAACGACATCCCGCTCGCCGAGGACTTCCACCCACCCCTCACCACCGTGCGCACCCCCGCCGAGGAACTCGGCCGCGCCGCCGTGCGCATCGCCCTGCGCGACCCCGAACAGGCTGCCGCCACCCGCCATCTGCTCGGCACCCACATCGTCGTACGCGACAGCGTCGCCGCGCCTCCACCCGGGCGCGCCCACCGACCGACCTAAGGAACCGCCCCCGTATGACCGCGCCGCACCTGTCGGCCGACGCCGGCCGTCTGCCGCCCCCCGACCCCACTCTGTCCCCGTACACCGGCTACACCCGGGCCCACTGGGAGGCCGCCGCCGACCGGCTGCTCGCCGCGCTCCGCCCGTACGCCGGTCCCGGCCTCGCCCAGTACCGGCTGCCCGGCCGCACCGGCCACTCCGGTGCCTGGTCGGACGGCCTGGAAGGGTACGCCCGCTCGTTCCTGCTGGCCGCCTTCCGGATCGCGGGCTCGGGCGGAGACGTCGGCCCCACGCTGATCGAGCGCTACGCGACCGGTCTCGCCGCCGGTGTCGACCCCCGCCATCCGGAGCACTGGCCGCCCATCACCGACCGGAGCCAGCCCATGGTCGAGGCCGCCTCCGTCGCCCTCGCCCTGCACGAGACCCGTCCCTGGATCTGGGACCGACTGCCCGACAGGACTAGGGAGATGGCGGTCGCCTGGCTGGGCGGTTTCGTCGGCGCCACCGCCAACGACTCCAACTGGCGGCTGTTCCAGGTCATCACCGAGGAGTTCCTCGCCTCCGTCGGCGGGCCGTACGACCGCGCCGAGATCGACGGGGGACTGGACCGCCTCGACGACTGGTACCGGGGCGACGGCTGGTACACCGACGGCGACGGCCGCAAGTTCGACTACTACAACGCCTGGGCCCTGCACCTCTACCCCGTCCTCTGGGCCCGCGTCGCCGGCCACCGCGCGGATCCCGCCCGCGTCGCCACGCACCGCGCCCGCCTGCGCGAGTTCCTCGACAGCCACCAGTACTTCTTCGGCTCCGACGGGGCCCCCGTCCACCAGGGCCGCTCCCTCATCTACCGCTACGCCACCGCCGCCCCGCTGTGGGCGGGCGTCCTCGCCGACGCCACCCCGCTGCCCCCCGGCCGCACCCGACGCCTCGCCTCGGGTGCTCTGAAGCACTTCACCGACCGCCAAGTGCCCGACGAGAAAGGCTTGTTGAGCCTCGGCTGGTACCGGCCCCACCTGCCCGTCACCCAGCCGTACTCGGGCCCCGCCTCCCCGTACTGGGCGAGCAAGGCCTTCCTCGGTCTGCTGCTGCCCGCCGACCACCCGGTGTGGACGGCACCCGAGGAAGCGGGCCCCGTCGACACCGCCGACCGGCAGCTGGCCCTGCCCGCGCCGGGGTGGCTGCTGCACTCCACAGCCGCCGACGGGATCGTCCGCCTGGTCAACCACGGCACCGACCGGCTCCCGCCGCCGCCCGCCGCGTCCGACGACAGCCCGCACTACACGGGCTTCGCCTACTCCACCGCGACGGCCCCCGAGATCCCGCCCCCCGGCGAACCACCCGGCCCTGACAACCGCCTCGCGCTGCTGGCCCCCACGGGCCCGTCCCGTCGCGGCCGCATCCACCCGCTGTACGCGGAGGGCCGGCGCGCGGCGTCCTGGCACACCCCGCTCGGCCCGGACGGGGACGAGCGCCTGCGCATCACCACCGCGAGCGTGGTGCGCGGGCCGTGGGAGATCCGCGTGCACCGCGTCGAGGCCCCCGCCGGCACGCCCGTACGGGCCGGCGGCTGGGCGGTGGCCTGCGACGACGTCCCGCCCCTCGCGCTGACGGGTGAGGCCTGGGCGGTGGCCCGCCGCGCCGACGGTCTCACCTCGGCCCTCGTCGGCCTGTTCGGCTGGGACGACGGCACCGCCGAGGTGGCCCGGGCCCGGGGCCACAACGCCTATGGCGACCACTCGGCCGTTCCAGTCCTCACCGCACCGCACCCGGGCGGCGCGCAGTTGCTGGCGACGCTGGTGGTCCTCACCGCCGACCCGCTCGTCGCGGCGGACGTGCGGACCGGAGCGGGCGCGGTCCTCGTCTCCGACGGCACCCTGGAGGTCCGCTTCCCGGACGGCACACCCGAGACCGTCACGCCGGTGCCCGATCCGGGGTGAGGGCCGACGTGAGCGCCGACGCGCGTCAGATACGGGTCCCGGCCCCTGTCCGGCCGCGGCGTCGCTTGCGGCCGGGCCGGGGGAGCGGGCAGGGTTCCGTGCCGTGGCCACTTTGCTGATCGTCCATCACACCCCCTCGCCCAACTGCCAGGCGCTGTTCGAAGCGGTCGTCTCGGGCGCGACGGCACCGGAGATCGAGGGCGTCCGCGTCGAACGCCGGGCCGCCCTCGCCGCGACCGCCTCCGACGTCCTGGCCGCCGACGCCTACCTGCTGGGCACGCCGGCCAACCTCGGCTATATGTCCGGTGCGCTCAAGCACTTCTTCGACCAGGTGTACTACCCCTGCCTCGACACCACCCGCGGCCGGCCCTTCGGTTACTACGTGCACGGCGGCAACGACGTCACCGGCGCGGTGCGCGGCATCGAGACCATCACCACGGGCCTGGGCTGGCGACGCGCGGCCGAGCCGGTCACCGTCACCGGGGAACCCGACAAGGCGGACGTGGCGGCCTGCTGGGAACTGGGCGCGACGGTCGCGGCCGGCCTGATGGACTGACGGGCGCCGGGCCGCCGTGCGTCAATGCCCGCCCCGCCCGGGCAGACACGTCCCCTCGACCGTGCGCCCGACGACCTCCGCCGTCGCGTGACCGCTGCTGTCGACGGCCCCGTTGACGCACACCCGGCCCTCGCCGCCCCCTACGAGCATGTCGTGCAGGGGGACCAGGAAGTCGCCCTGCACCTCGATCTGCCGCGCCTCCAGGCCGAGCGCCTCGGCGGCGGCCGTCCGCAGCCCGTCCAGGGTGGTCCCCTTGGCCGCGAGTTCCTGGAGCGCGGCGGCCAGCGCCGTCGCCCGGGGTTGCGCTTCCTGCCGCTGCCCGGCGGTGATGGGCTGGGCCTCACGATAGGCGTGGTTCTCGGCGACCCGCTGGTCCCAGCCGTAGCTGATGCACGGAGACGGTGACGCCAGGGTGTCCTCGGGCGGCGGGCAGAAGCCCTTCGCCGAGGCGGAGGGCGAGGAAGCGGTCGAGCCGGCCGCCCGTGGGTCGCTCGACGGATCGGCGCATCCGGCGGTGAAGGCGAGCAGGGCGAGCAGAACCGGGGCGCCGAGCCGCCGCCGTGGCCGTATCCGTGTCATGCCTCGATCATGGCAGGTGGGTAGGACACACGGGCGTCGACACGAGACGTCGGGACGCAGGGGCGTGCGTCGGGCTCAGTTCCAGAGCGGGTACGTCACCACTCGCCCGAACTGCTCCGGCCTGTCCCCGAGGTAGGTGAGGGTGATCCGGCTGTAGTGCTGCACCTGCGGGTTCTTCTTCCACGGCTGCGGCCGGTCCAGCTTCACGACGACGGCGTACGGGTGGAAGGCGCCCGCCGCGCAGTACGGATCGCAGTCGTTGACGACGTTGACCCCGGTGGCCCGCGCCGAGTTCGAGCCCCAGCTGTCCCAGTGCAGCGAGACCAGACGGCTGTTGCCGTCGCCGCACGCGAGGATGAAGTCGCCGGGCCGCACCTTGGCGTGCCAGAGGCAGTCGACCAAAACGGGCGGCGTGGCCTGCCGCACCGCGGCCGCGCGCGCCGTGGGCGGCGACGCGGCCGGCACGGCCGAGGCCGAGCCGACGGCCGCCGTGAGGCCCAACGCCGCACAGAGCATGACCGCTGTTCTCGTCGTGTGTCGCATGTCCGCTCCCGCCCGACGAACCGGGAGCCGTCTGTGCCCGCGCCCGGATGAAGTTCTCTACCGACGCTACGACGGTGAGCGCAAGGGGACCACTCGAACGGCCCAGACCCGCGAGGCGTGGCGACGACCCGGGGTGGACGCGCTAGGAGGCGTCCACCCGCGCCGCCTGGCTCCCTTCCGCCCCACCGGCCTCACCGGCGCCGCCCTCGGCCGCGCCGTCCCGTACGACCACGACGATCTCGTCCGTGCGGCTCCAGACCCGTCTGCCGGCCTTGGCGGGATTGAGCCGGACCCCGTGGTCGGCGGGCGCGGCGGCGGTGTCGTGACAGCGGTAGCCGATCGCGCACTCGCTCCGGTCGCGCGCCGCCGCCACGACCGTGGCGAAGGAGGCGGGACGGTCCGCAAGCACATAGTGAGGTGCCGGGCGCAGCCGCAGCGCGCTGCCGCCGACGGCGAACAGTTCCTCGAACACCCCGGCCAGGTGCCCGTTCTGCGAGACCTGTGCCATGAGCAGCCCCGTCAGCTGTCCGCCGACGACCGCCTCGGAGCCCGGTCCGAGCGGGGCCAGGGCGCGGTTGCGTTCGTCGGCGAGCTCCGCGATCACCGGCACGGCGTGCCCGGTCTCCTGCGCCAGCGATCGCAGGATCAGCAGGACGACCAGCGTGCGGTGGTCCGGCCGGTCGGCGTCGTCGCCGGTGTCCGGCCCGAGCACGATGATCCGGTCGTAGGAGCCCGGGTCGAGACCACGCAGGGACGAGGGGTCGGTCGGATCGGCGGTCGCGCAGGTCACGGTGAGCCCGTCGACGAGCGAGGCTTCCCTGCGTGGTTCCGGCAGCGGCGGTGTCGGTGGCGTCTGCTCCGCCGGGTCGGTGACGACGTGCAGGACCGAGCCCGGCCGAGCGCAGCGGCGCAGCTGGTCGACCAGGTGGGGCGCCCGACGGTTCCAGCCCAGCAGCAGGAAACGCGACGGTTCGACCGGGCCGGCACCGTGCCCGGCCAGGGCCGAGGGCTCCACGAGGTCCCGGCCGTCCTCCCACCGCGCGCCGGCCTCGTCCGGCGCCACGACCACGAGGCGGTCTCCCGGCGCGACGACGGTCTCCGGCGGCGGGCTGAGCAGGGGAGTGCCGTCGGCCCGCACCAGCCCGGCCACCGCGGCCGTCGCGCAGTCGAGCAGGACGTCGCCGAAACGACGTCCCACGAGCTCGGGAGCGGCGGCGAGGTAGAACTCGTCGCCCGCGAAGTCGAGAAGTTCCCGCAGTACCGGCGTCAGGCCCGGGTGGAGCGCGGAGTGCGCGATCAGTCCGGCCGCCGTCCGGTCGGACTCCAGCACGATGCCCCGCGGACCCGCGGCCAGCCGGGCCGCGGTCCGGTACCGCTCGTCCCGTACGCAGGCGACGACGGGCGGGCCCGCGTGCTCGCCGAGGACGGCGCGCAGGGCCAGCAGGGTCCGTACCGTCTCGGCGTCCCCGGCGGCCTCCGTGCCGGGCAGCACGAGCACCGCGTGCGCCGACCCGGGACTGACCAGTCCGAGCGCGTCGGGGTCGGCCGTGGAGCCGCTGCGGCAGATCAGCCGCGTGGTCCCGGTGGGTCCGAGCACGGCCGCCAGCGCCTCCTCCATCTCCGTCTTGTCCCGGTCGGCGAGCACCACGACCGCGCTCCAGCGCTGGTCGGCGCGGGCCGCGACCAGCTCGCCGACCACCGTGAACACCTGTTCCGACCAGCCGAGCACCACCGAGTGGCCCGTCTCCACCACGGTGGAGCGGCCTCGGCGCAGTTCGGTGAGGCGGTCGGTGAGGCCGGTGGTGATCACGCCGATCAGGGTCGACACGTACAGCAGGGCCATCAGACCCAGCAGCACGGACAGCAGCATCCGCAGCGGGGCGCCGGTCACCGCGCCCAGCCGCAGGGTCTCCGCGCTCACCCGCCACACCGCGGTCAGCCGGCCCGACAGCGACCGGGGCGAGGACGGGTCCGTCCACACCAGCAGCGCACTTGCCGGGACGACGATGCCCAGACAGGTCACGGCCAGCCACCCGACCAGCCTGCCGGTGCTGCGGGCCAGTGTGTTGTCGAACCGGTAGCGCATCCGCTCCCGTAACGAAACCGGCTCTCGCCGCTGCCCTTCCACCGCGCCCCCTGTCTCCCGCCGACTCCCGTCGCCGCCTGAACTCGCAGGGTGCTGCCCGGAGTGCCGCGACACGCCGTGGGGATCCCCGTATTCACCCTTTCGGGAACGGGGGCCGCTCTCGCGGCTGAAAACGTGCGCCGAGCAGGGCGGATCCCCAGCAGGACATGGTCATTTCCAGCCGTTGTTTTGGCATTCCCATGACAAACCTGTGCACGCAGTGCCACGCTGCTGCCGAAGTTCACCATTCCTTCACACCCGCATCATGCGGGGCATCCCACTCACCCCCCACCTCCTTCCACCCGCCTGCCGTGCAGCGCTCCGGACCGGCCCCATCCCGCCGTTCCGCCCCACCTCGGCCCCCACCACCGGCCGACCGTCGCACAGAAGGAGAACCCGTTGCCCCGGCGACACCACCCCATCCTCCGGCGCAGACGCGCCACCGCCCTCGCGCTGACGACCATCGGGACCCTGCTCGCTCTGGGAGCCCCCGCCGGTACCGCCGGCGCGGCGCCCGCCGACCCCGGCCCCGCCAAGATCACCGCCACGCCTCGCGCCGGCGCGGCGGCGGCCACCCTGTCTCCGGCCCGCCGGGCCTCGCTGATCAAGAGCGCGCAGACCACGGCCGGCACCACGGCCCAGCGGCTCGCCCTCGGCGCGCAGGAGAAGCTCGTCGTCAGGGACGTCGTCCAGGACGCCGACGGCACCACGCACACCCGCTACGAGCGCACCTACGCCGGACTGCCCGTCCTCGGCGGTGACCTGGTCGTCCACCTCAAGAGCGGCCGGACCACCGTGTCCAGGGCGAGCGGAGCCACGCTCGCGCTGCCGTCCCTCAGCCCGAAGCTCTCCGCGACCAACGCCACCGGCAAGGCTCTCGCGGCCGCGAAGAGCGCCGACGTGACCGGCACCGCGACCGAGCGCGCGCCCCGTCTCGTCGTCTGGGCCGGCGCGGCCAAGCCCGTACTGGCCTGGGAGACGGTCGTCGAAGGCGTCCAGCAGGACGGCACGCCCAGCGAACTCCAGGTGGTCACCGACGCGGCCACGGGCAAGCAGATCCTCGCCGCCGAGAAGGTGCACACCGGCACCGGCACCGGCCAGTACGTCGGCACGGTTCCCGTCGGCAGCACACTGTCGGGATCGACGTACCAGCTCACCGACGGCGACCGCGCCGGGCACAAGACGTACGACCTGAACCAGGGCACCTCCGGAACCGGCACCCTCTTCACGGACGACAACGATGTCTGGGGCACCGGCCTGCCGTCCAACCGCCAGACCGCCGGTGTCGACGTGGCCTTCGGCGCCGCCGCCACCTGGGACTACTACAAGGACGTCTACGGCCGCAACGGCATCCGCAACGACGGCGTCGCCGCCTACAGCCGGGCCCACTACGGCAGCAACTACGTCAACGCCTTCTGGCAGGACAGCTGCTTCTGCATGACCTACGGCGACGGCTCGGGCAACACGCACCCGTTGACCTCGCTCGACGTGGCCGCCCACGAGATGAGTCACGGCGTCACCGCCGCCACCGCCAACCTGACCTACTCGGGCGAGTCCGGCGGTCTCAACGAGGCGACCTCCGACATCTTCGCCGCGGCCGTCGAGTTCCACTCGAACCTCGCCGCCGACCCCGGCGACTACCTCGTCGGCGAGAAGATCGACATCAACGGCAACGGCACCCCGCTGCGTTACATGGACAAGCCCTCCAAGGACGGCTCCTCCCGCGACAGTTGGAGCTCCACCCTGGGCAGCGTCGACGTCCACTACTCGTCGGGCCCCGCGAACCACTTCTTCTACCTGCTCTCCGAGGGCAGCGGCGCCAAGACCGTCAACGGCGTCGCCTACGACAGCCCGACCTACGACGGTCAGGCCGTCACCGGCATCGGCATCGAGAACGCCGCCGCCATCTGGTACCGGGCGCTGACGACGTACATGACCTCGTCCACCAACTACGCGGGCGCCCGCACCGCCACCCTCCAGGCGTCGGCCGACCTGTTCGGCGCGTACAGCCCCACCTACCTCGCCGTCGCCGACGCCTGGGCCGCCATCAACGTCGGCAGCCGCATAGCCCTCGGCGTCAACGTCGCCCCGATCGCCGACCAGACCAGCGGCGTCGGCCAGGCGGTCAGCCTTCAGGTGGACGCCTACACCACCAACACCGGTGCGGGCCTGACCTATGAGGCCACCGGCCTGCCGGACGGCCTGACCCTCGGCGCGAGCGGCCTGATCTCCGGGACGCCGACCGCTCTCGGCACCAGCGACGTCGCCCTCACGGTCACCGACAGCACGGGCGCGTCCGTCACGGACACCTTCACCTGGCGGATCGCGTACATCTACGCCACCGCCACCCGCGTCGACATCCCCGACAACGGCGCCGCGGTGGAGTCCCCGATCACCATCGCGGGCCGCGACGGCAACGCCTCTGCCACCACCTCGGTCTACGTCAACATCGTCCACACCTACCGCGGTGACCTGACCGTCGACCTCGTGGGCCCCGACGGCACCGTCTACTCGCTCCTCAACCGCACCGGCGGCTCCGCCGACAACGTCGACCAGACCTTCACCGTCGACGCCTCGGCCCAGCCGCTCACCGGCACCTGGAAGTTGAGGGTCCAGGACCGCGCGTCGATCGACGTGGGCTACATCCAGCGCTGGCAGCTCACGCCTTGAGCCGGTCGGTCCACACCCTGACCGGTCGGTCCACACCCTGAGTTCACTTTCCGACCGGTTCACTCTCCGACCGCAGACCGCTCGACACCGCCGCCCGGGTCTTCCTGGACCCGGGCGGCGGTGTCGTCCGTACGGGTCCGGGGAGCACGCCGGCCCGGCGCGGCATGCCACCCGGCGGAACGGTCAGGCGGTGCGGCAGAGCACCGCCGGATCGATGGGTGCCGCGGCGCGGACCACCGGCGCGTGCAGGGGATGCGCGGTGCGTCCGGTGGCCGCGGCCTGCGAGCGGTTGCGTGCGAAGACGACGAGTCGCAGCACCGCGAACCGTGCGGCACCGGCGAGTGCGGAGGCGGACAGGTAGACGGCCTGCTCGAGCACCGCGCCGGGTGCCGCCACCAGCTGCTGCAGGATGAGCATCGCCACGCAGGTCACCGCGTAGGCGGCTGCCGCGGACCCGGCCGACTGCGCATGCTGGCGCCAGGTCGCGCGCCCGCCGGTACCGAAGGTGAAGCGGGCGTGCAGCTCGGTGGCGAGGAGCGTGGAGGCCACGGTGATCAGGGCGTTGGCCAGGATCCAGGGAATCCAGGAGCCGAGGGCTGCCACGGCGAAGCTGGAAGCGACCCCTACTCCGCCGCCACAGAGTACGAAGCGGGCGAAGGAACTGATGGCGCCGGGTGATGCCTGCCGTAGGCCCTGTGCTGTCTCCATGATCCGCCCCCTGGAATCGCCCCTTCGCGAAACGCGCGCCTCTCGACTTGCGGGGCCGCCGGCTCGCTGTTTCTTGTTGTGGAAACGCTACGTTGCATTCACGTGGCGAGCAACGAATTAATCGCGCAGATTCTACATAATGCCAGTTCATGGCGATGAAATCGTTGCAATGGCTTCAGCGTTAATGCAACAAACATCTCGAGCTCGTTGCAATGAATCGGAAGTGAACGCTATGCCGGGCACGTTCACCCGATCCTGGATGTCCTCAGCGGCAAGGTGGCGCCGGGCCCTGGGCGGTGTCCTGCCGGCCGGGGAGGCCGGCGAAGTGTCCGGCGCTCGAAGCACGTCGGACCCGTGATGAAATCCGGTGGATCCTCCGCGGCGGGCGCGGCACAATCCCCGGGGAACCGGGGCGAGGGGGAGCTTGTTTGGACGTGTTCGTGTGTGCCGGGTGCGGCACGGAGCTGACCGCATCGGTGTCCCGGGTCGCTCTCCCCGTCCACACCCACCACGGGGGATGGGAGGAACTCCATCCGCCGCTGATGGAGCCCGCGACATACGCCGTCGATCCCCGGCCCACCGGACCGCCCTGGCGGTTGTGGGACGAGGTCGGAGAGGACGCGGCTGTCCTGCAGGGCGTGTACGCGCCCGTGTACTCCGTCTCCTTCGGCGCGCGGAACAGGATCGTCATAGCCCCCGGCGACTCCCGGTCCATGGCCCTGATCCCCGAGAAGTGCGAGGGCTACTGCCGGGGTGTGGACGGCCGGGCCGGCCCCAACCTGGCGTGCGAGGGGTGCGGGCGGGCCGTCGCGACCCGCATGGACGACTGCGGGTTGTGGCAGACGGTGTGGCTGGAACCCGATGCGGTGGTACGGCGCCCCTCGGGGCTCCCGGCCGCTGCGCCTCCCGACTGGGACGACCTGGAGCGCGTCGGGCATCGCGTCCCACCCGTCGAACCCGACGGGTCGTGGAGCCGCCGCTGGGAGGCGGCGGTCGGAGTCACGCTGGCCCACCTCGTCGCTGTCACCGAGAACCGCCCTGTGACGCTCCCCGCCGGCCCCGTCGCCGAGTTGCTCGGCCACGCCGTCGGCCGGTACCTCCCCGCCGGGCCCGATGCCCGTTCCGTGGAGCTGGCCGGCCCGGGGATCCCCATGCCCCGGCCCCGTCCCGACGTCCTGCTCGTCCCTCGCCACCCCCTCACCGGCGCGCCCTGGCGTCCGCCCGGCGACGACGGGGCCGTGGTGCCGCTGGACAGCGGGGTCTGGGCGTACCTGGCTCACCCGGGCGAGACCTCGCCGATGCCCGCGACCGGGGTGCTCCCGGAGGGCGTGCTGCGCGACGACTACCCCTTGCCGCCCGGCCCCTGGCACCCGCTGACTCCCCACCACAACGCCTTCGAGTACACCCTGGTCGGGCTGCCCGCCGTACGTGCTCCCCGGTTGCGCACGTATCGCGACGCGTACCACTAGAGCGTTTCATCCGGATCATGTGGCCGACCGGCGAGGGGATGGGCGCCAGCGCGAAGGCGGCGGCGTCCGGCGCGAAGCGCGCGTGGGCGGTCACCGGGGCCCCTGGCAGCGTCGCTCCGGGCTTCGTCCGAGCCCCGAGTCGGCCCGGCGGGCCCGCGTTGTCCGTTACGGCGTGTTGGTGAAGGAGCGGCGGTAGGAGCGGGGCGGCACTCCCCGGCGGCGCACGAACTGTTCGCGCAGGACGGCCGCGCTTCCGTATCCGACGCGGCGGGCGATCTCCTCGACCGGCAGGTCCGTGGTCTCCAGGAACTCCTCGGCGCGGCTGAGCCGCAGGCTCCGCAGCCAGGCGTGAGGGGTGGTGCCGGTCGCGGCGGTGAAGCGGCGGGCGAAGGAGCGTTTGCTCATCACGGCACGCCGGGCCAGTTCCGCGACGGGAAGCGGCTGGTGGAGGTTCTCGCGGGCCCACGCGAGCACCTCGCCGAGACGCTCGTCGCGGCAGTCTTCGGGGACGGGGGCGGCCAGGTACTGCGCCTGCCCGCCGTCGCGATGGGAGGGCAGCACCACGTCCCGGGCAACGGCGTTGGCCATGGCGGCTCCGTACTCCCGCCTCAGCAGGTGCAGACAGAGATCGAAGCCCGCGGCGGCTCCCGCGCCGGTGATGACGGGTCCTTCGTCGATGTAGAGGGCGTCGGATTCGACGGTGACGTTCGGGTGGCGACGGGCGAGCAACTCGGCGAACCGCCAGTGGGTGGTGGCCCGTCGGCCGTCGAGCAGTCCGGCGGCGGCGAGCGCGAAGGCGCCGACGCAGTGGGCCGCGACCAGTGCGCCGCGCTCGTGCGCGGCCGACAGCGCATCGAGCACGGCCGGTGCGGGCGGTGTGCGGAAGCCGGCCCAAGGCAGGGCGATCACCAGATCGGCGGCGGCGAGCTTGTCCAGGCCGTGCGTGAGGGTGAGCGGCACGCCGACGTCGGTGGGGACCGGCCCGGGCCGGTCCGTGCACAGGGCGAGGTCGAAGCCGGGCAGCGTCGCCCCGTGCGGACCGAAGACCTCGGTGACGATGCCGACGGCGAGCATGCCGACTCCGGGCGGGGCGTACGCGGCGACGGTCGTGAAACGAGGCACCCGGTCAGTGTGGCACTAATCCTGCGATCACCGGCAACTGTGCCACTCGTGAACGACCGTCCTGCCCGGAAGGATTGAGGCCATGACAGACGCACCGCTCGGCCGCAGCGCCGTGTACACGATCCTGACCACCGGATACGTCGGCTCCACCGGCCCCGGAGTCGCCGCCACCGTCTCCTACATCTCCGACGGCGACCGGCATGTGATCTTCGACCCGGGCATGGTGGCGCATCGCGACCGCATCCTCGCTCCGCTCGAGGAGTTGGGGCTCGGCCCCGACGACATCACCGACGTGGTGCTCAGCCATCACCACCCCGACAACACGATGAACGTGGGCCTGTTCGGACGGGCCCGGGTACACGACCACAAGGTGGAGTACCTCGGCGATCAGTGGAGAAACCGGGACGCCGAGGGCTACGAACTCACCCCGTCGCTGCGGCTGATCCGCACCCCGGGCCACAGCGCCGAGGACATCACGCTGCTGGCGGGCACGGAGTCGGGCGTGGTCGCCTTCGCCGGTGACCTGTGGTGGCACGCGGAGGGCCCGGCGGACGACCCGGTGGCCCCCGACCGTGACGTGCTGCGCGCCTCCCGGCTCCGGGTGCTGACCGCCGCGGACCTGATCGTGCCCGGCCACGGCGGCCCGTTCGAGGCCGACGACAACGCGCCACGTTAGCCGCGCCGTCCGGGTGCGTGCCGCGGAATTGCTGGGGGCCGTGGCTGAGCGTCGTCGACAGCCCTGGCGGAGCCGGGTGGATCCGCCAGGGCTGGCCGGACGGTTACGGCCTACTGCCTGTCCTGCACCACGCCGCCACGGCGCCCTCAGGCCGGCCCCGGCGCTGGCGGGCCCGACGGTCGGCGGTCGTTCCGGCCGTCAGTCGCAACGCGGGGACCTTTGGCCCACCTGGTGTGGCGGGCGGTCGGACCGGGGTGGATCACCGGGTGTACGTGGTCCGCTGTTCCTTGAGGGAGGCGCAGTTGGAGCCGATCACCTGTACGTAGGTGTTGGCGATGCCGCCGCCCCAGTCGACGCAGTGGCCCTTGCCGATGACGTAGGAGGGTCCTGCGTACGAGGTGTAGGACCCGTAGTCGTCGTCACCTTCGTTGGTGTCGGGGACGTAGATCCAGGCGGACATGTCCACGCGGGTGCCGGGGTTGTTGCGGATGGTGACGACACAGTTGTTGCCGTTGGTGGCGTTGTAGGCGAGGTAGACGGTGCCCAGCGAGCCGACGGCAGCGGAGTTCACGGTCTTGTAGCCGCTTCCGCAGACTTTCTGCGGGGTGGTGTTGGGTGCGGCGGAGGCGGGTGCCGCCAGGGCGGTGGTGGCCCCCACCGACAGGGCGGCCAGCGCGGCGGCGCCCAGTATGGAGTGAGTGAAGCGCATATTTCCCCCTTGAGTGCTTAGGAGTTGGTTGCTCCTGTCTTATGTGACGGGCAGGGACTTCGGATGGTTGTGCCGGAGTTACCGGTGTTTTCAGACATAACTGGCGGCGTGGTTGGCCGAGTTGGGACGCAACCGTAGGCGCGTGAGGGCTGCGCGACCTCACTTCTCCTTCGTGCTTCGAGCCGCTACGTCGGAGTGGGGCCGTCACCGCGGACCTGCGTGACTCCGTCGGCGGGGCCCTCAGCGCAGTCGGCGCGCCCGGAGCACCAAGTCGTCGGTGTGGTGCGCGCCGGCGCCGCCGTCAGGCGCCACCCGTGGCCGCTGCTCGTCCACCTCCACCTCCCAGTCGTCGTTGAGCAGAGCGGCGACCATCGAAGGCCAGACGTAGTCGGCCGGGTCGAAGCCGCTCTCGTGCGCCGACTGGGCGTCCATGCCCGCGTGGTGTACGAGCAGCAGCACGCCGCCGGGCGCGACCGCCGCGAGCAGCGCTCGCTCGGCTGCGGCGTCGGGGGTGCGCAGCAGGGCCGGGTACTGCGCGGAGACGAGGTCGAAGGAGGCCGGCGGGAGTGCCGCCTCCGTCAGCGCGGCGTGTACCCAGCGAACGCTGAGGCCGGCGTCCCGCGCGTGCCCGGCGGCCCGCTCCAGCGCCACGCCCGAGACCTCGAGCGCGGTCACGTCCCAGCCGGCGCGCGCGAGCCAGACGGCGTCCGCGCCCTCCCCGCAGCCGACGTCGAGCACCCGCCCGGGTGCGAGCCCGGCGACCTCGGCCACGAGCGCGCCGTTGGGCCGGCCGCTCCACAGCTGTTGCCGGTCGGCGTATCGGTTGTCCCACTCCGCCCGCACCGCGGGGTCTCCTACGTATCCGTCGGCGGGCAAGGGGGCGTCGGGCGCGGGCGGTCCTGCTGAGATGTTGTCGGTCACGGGCCCACCGTCGCCCATCGTCCCCCGGTCACGCCACTGCTGTTGCCGGTCCGGCAAAACGGCGTCCGAGCTGGTGCCCGCGGGGCGCTGGAGCGGGCGAGTTCGCCTGGTGGGGCCGGCTCACGTGTGACCTCCCGCCCGTCCAGGTCTTTCAGCGGCGGGGAGAGCGCAGGGAGATCCGCCGTGCCGTATGTGTCGCTGACAGCCTCGTCCCATAACCTCGTACGTGGGGACGTCCGATGCCGTGGACTTCCACTGTGAGGAGGCGATCGTGCCCGGTAGGGGAATGCGTCTGCTGACAGGTGCCTTGATCGTGGCCTGCCTGGCGCTCGTGGGCCACAGCGCGCGGGGTGGTGCCCCCTCCGCCGGGTCACTGCCCGTCGAAGCCGTCAGGGACGTCGTACCGAACCGGGTCATGACGTGGAACCTCTGCAACCCCTGCGAGGAGAGCAACGTCGACCGGGCGGCGGAGATTGCCACGTACGCACCCCAGGTCATCGGCCTGCAAGAGGCGTGCGTGCGTGACGTCGAGGGGATCCGGGACGAACTGGAGAGACGCCACGGGCTGGTCTACCACGTCGCGTACGGGACGGTTCTTCGCAATTGGGGGCGTTGCGGGGGAGTGCCGTGGAATCCGGGGGCCTACGGCCAGGCGCTTCTCTCGGCGGCACCGATGACCGACCTCGTCAACGTGGAATATCCCGACGGCGGATCCGAGGACCGTGGGTACATGGCGGTCACCACCACTGTGGGCGGCCAGCGTCTGCGGGTCTTCAACACACACCTCGCCGAACGACGCCAAGAAGCGGTCCGAGCGGACCAGACCGGCGTGCTCGCCGCTGAAGTCGCCCGGCACAAGCGCGCGATCGTTCTCGGCGACTTCAACGCCGTACCGGACGCCCCCGAACTCGCCGCGATCTGGGAACTGGCCGTGGATGCGGACGCCCAGTGCCGTCCCTCGCCGACCGGCGACTGCAAGACGACCACCGACTGGCAGAGCAAGTTCGACTACATCTTCCTGCGAGGCATCGCCCCGCTCAAGCAGGGTGTGCACCCGACCTCGTACTCGGACCACGATCTGGTGCACGCCGACCTGGATGCAACATAAGTAAGCATTGCGGGGCCGGCTCGACCGGTGTTCCCGAGAGCCGGCGACCCGCCTCGCCCGGCCCGGGCCGCCGTGGTGCTCAGCGCCATCACCACCCGACTCAGGGCTGACGTGCAATGTTCTGCGCTGTGCTGAGTGGGTCAGGAACCCGGCGAGGCAGAGGCCGCGCGGTCTGAGCAGCCGGCCTCCGCCGCACCGATCGCAGCAGTCTCCGAGACCCTGTGCGACACCGCCGGCGCCAGAACCACCGTGGCAGGGGTCGTCGTTGCGCGACACCGGTGAATTCGCCGTTGGCCGCCAGGCGCGGGGGGACGAGAGTGCGTCGACCTGACCATTCGACACGGAATTCACGGAGGCAACCCGTGCGTACGTCCTTCCGGTTACCCCGGCGGTGGGCCACCGCCACCGCCCTCGGAGCGGTGCTCGTCACCACGCTCCTCGGCACGTCACCCGCCCAGGCCGGCCCTGCCCGGGCCGAGGCCGCGAACCCCACCGTCAGCGTCCCGCCGGCCGGCAGCCACGGCTTCCCCTTCCTGGCGGCGGCGGAGGACCTCGGCTCGTTCGGTTACACCGAGAGCGAGTACTTCATCGCGGGCACGGCGACCTCGTACGCCAAGTCGGGGCTGTGGGGCTCCGACGGCCGCTGGAACGTACGTGCGTCCGGCGGCGCCGCGTACAAGAGCCGCCTTCTCGTCCGCCGGCCCGTCGACGCGGCGAAGTTCAACGGCACCGTCGTCGTGGAGTGGCTCAACGTCAGTGGGCAGCTCGAACTCTCCCCGGACTACTGGTTCGAGCGGGACGAGCTGCTGCGCGAGGGATACGCCTGGGTCGGCGTCTCGGCTCAGTCGGTCGGCATCAACGGCGGTCTCGGCGAGATCAAGGGGCTGAAGGGCTGGGATCCGGCCCGGTACGGCAGCCTGGTCCACCCCGGTGACGCCTTCGCCTACGACATCTTCAGCCAGGCGGGACAGGCGCTGCGCACCCCCGACGGGCCCGATCCGCTGGGCGGCCTCACGATCAGGACGCTGCTCGCCGACGGTGAGTCGCAGTCGGCCGGTCTCATGACGACGTACGCCAACGCCGTCCAGCCCGTCTCCGGCGTCTACGACGGCTTCATGGTGCACAGCAACAGCGCCCTCGCCGCACCCATCAGCGGCGACCTGGGCGACATCCTGCTGATGCCGTACCCGTCGCGGATCCGTACCGACCTGTCCGTACCGACGTTCGTCGTGCTCACGGAGACCGATGTGCCGGGGGCGTCCGCGGCGCGGCAGCCCGACACCGACCGCCTCGTGCACTGGGAGGTGGCCGGCACCGCGCACGGCGACCAGTGGGCCTACGACCTCGGCCGGCCGACGGTGATCAGGTCCGCGGGTACGGCCGCACCACAGCCCGACTGCGCCGCCGGATCGGCCCCGTACAACGACGGCCCCGGCCACTACGCGATGAACGCGGCGCTGCACCACCTGGCCGGCTGGGCGCAGGGCGGCCCCCGGCCCGCGAGCGGGGCACAGCTCGACGCAGACCTGCGCGACCCCGCGACGGGCCTGGCCGTCGGCGGCATCCGGCTCCCCGACGTGGCGGTGCCCACGCGTACGCTCACCGGCGCCCGGGACACCGGCGGCAGCGGAGTCTTCTGCGGTCTCTACGGCGCCCGGGACCCGTGGAACGGCGACACCGATCCGTGGGACCGGCACGACGCGGCCGACCCGTCCGACCCGGCTTTCCCGCCCCGGCCGGAACCGGTGCTCAGCCGGTTGTACCCGACGCACGAGGAGTACGTGAGCAAGGTGCGGACGGCCGCGCAGGCCTCCGCGACCGCCGGGTACCTTCTGCCGGAGGACGCGACGACGGTCGTCACCGCCGCCCAGGAGTCGGACATCGGCGGCTGACACTCCATCAACTGCCGTCTGCCGCAGTACTCTCCTCGGCGACCGCCGCGCGCGGCAGGCCATGACACAGCGCCGAGCCGATCGGGCCGCCGTCGCCTCGTCCCGGAGGCGGCTGTGCGGGCGGCGGCTCGGCGCTGCCGATGAGAGCGGGACGACATACCGGGTGACCTCGCCGGACGTCCGTCCGTACGGGTAACTTGATCATGATCTGGGCGTGCCTGCCGAGGGGCAGGGGTAGGAGAATACGCACGGGCGGAGGAACATCGATGAGTGAACGTCAGGACTGCGAGTGGTCGGCGATGACGCCGGCGGACTTCGACCGGGACGTCCCGCTGCGTCTGAACGTGGGGACGGGACCCACCCCTGTGCCGGCCGAACCCGACGAGTACGGCACCGTCCCCCTCTTCGGCAAGGAGCCGCCCGCCCGGCAACCCGCCCGGCAACCCGTCCGGCGCACCGGGGGCCGGTCCGGTCCCGTGGAACAGGACGAGCTGTTCTGACCGGGCCGGGACGACGGCCGTGAACTGAACAACCACGCACGCAAGTCGGTCGTCAACGGGCTGCGTGCGGAGGCGGGGGAGGGACATCGAGGCGAGCCTGTGCCCTCGCACAGCCCCGCCGCGGCCCCGCTGTGCCACCGCCTCCGGCGTGCCCCGTCCGCTGTACGCGGCCCCGGCCGGCTGATGGCATGACCGCCATGTCTTCCGCATCTCCTCCACCGCCAGGCCCGTACGAACCGCATGACACGGACGTACCGAACGGGCCGTACGTACGGAACGGCCCGTGCGCGCCGAACGACCTGTACGCGGCGAAAGCCCCCTGCATTTCCAGGACTTCGTACCCGGCAACGGCACCGGAGGACCGAGCATGACCACCGGCGACGGACATTCGCTCGCCGTCGTGGTCTTCCTCGTCTTCGTCGCGGTGTCCCTGCTGATGTGCGGGCTGGCGGCGGCCGACCTGGACGACCCCGAGCACTTCTACGCGGGGGGCAGCGCCGCCTTCGGCCCGGTCGGCAGCGGACTCGCCATCGCCGGCGACTACATCTCCGCGGCCACCCTGCTCAGCACCACGGGCTCGGTCGCCCTCGACGGCGCCGACGGCATGCTCTTCGCCTGCGCCACCGTCGTCTCGCTCTACCTGGTCATGCGGATCCTGGCCGAACCCCTGCGCCGCGGCGGTGTGTTCACCCTGGGGGACTTCTTCGCCGACCGGCTCGGCGACCTCTCCGTACGCCGTGCTCTCGGCGTCGCCACTCTCGTCGTCCTCACCCCGCTGCTCCTGGTGCAACTCTCCACCGCGGGGCACATCATGGTGGCCATGTTCGGCCTCCCCGCCGGCGCGCTCACCGGCTGCACCGTCGCCGCCGGGACGCTGATGGTCTGCTACGCCGCGTTCGGCGGGATGCGCGGGATCGGTTACGTACAGGTCCTCAAGGTCGGTGTCGTGCTGACCGCGGTGCTGCTCGTGGCCGGGCTCGTCCTGGCCCGGTTCGGATGGTCACCTGCGGGCCTCTTCCACGCCGCTCAGGACCGCTCCGAGGCGGGCGCCGACTACGCGCGCCCCGGACTGCACTTCGGCCACTCCTTCGCCGGGCGCCTCGACCTGATCAGCTTCGAGACCACTCTCCTGCTCGGGGCCGCCTGCCTGCCGCACCTCACCATGCGGCTGCACCCGCTGCGCGACGCCCGTACCGCTCGACGTGCCGTCGGCTGGGCCGTGGGTCCCGTCACCGTGGTGTGCGCCGCGGTGGTGGTGGCCGGACTCGGCGCCTGCGCGCTGATCGGCCGGGACCTGCTGCGGGCCGCCGACCCCGGGGGAGCGACGGCGCTGCTGATGCTGACGGGCGCGCTCGACCCGGTCGCCGGGGGAGTGCGGCACAGCATGGTGTTCGCCACCGTCGCCTGCGCCGTCTTCGTGACCACGCTCGCGGCCGTCGCCGGTATCACCCTGGCGGCCGCCTCCAGCCTCGTCCGCGACTTCGGCGGCCGGCCGGTCCACGGAAGCGCCCGCCGCTCGCCCGGCGGCGAGATCCGCCGGGCGCGGATCGGCATCGTCCTGGTCGGAGCGGCCGCCGTCGTGCTGGCCGTGATCGTCCAGGACCGCGGCCGACTGACGCTGATCTCGCTGTCGTTCACCGTCGCGGCCTCGGTACTCGCTCCGGTCCTGCTGTACGCGCTGTTCCTGCCCGGCCACACAGCCACCGGGGCGCGCTGGACCGTCTACGGGACCCTGCCGCTGATCGCGCTGCTCCTGGCGGGGTCCCCCGCCGTCTCGGGCACGCCCACCGCGCTCTTCCCCGACCGCGACTTCCACTGGTTCCCGCTCCAGACCCCGGGGCTGATCACCATCCCCGCGGGCTTCCTGCTCGGTCTCATCGGCCGCACCCGCCCCGAGTCCCCGCGAGAACCCTGGCACCACGGAACGGGGACCGCGCGCCGTGCCGCACGCAGCCCCGACGCGGCGGGACGCCCCTGAGCCTGTCCGCCGCCGCTCGGCAGTGACTCGTGGGAGGCGATGCCCCCGCCCGTGATCGGCAGTCGTGTGCCGGGGGGGGGGGGGGCGCGCAGCGTGCGCTGTGGGTTCTGCCAGGTGGCGCAGTGGTGTGACGAGATGGGTTTGGGGACGTTCGGGTGGTTCGTCGCCGGTCCTGCAACCGTCGACCGGGCAGGCCGCCTCCTGGACACCAAGCGAACGCCGAATGCTGGAGGTTGTATGCAGGAGTGGCAGTACTCACCGACCGCCGTGACGGTGCCCGAGCTGATCCTGGACCCCTACCGCTGCGGATTCGACGCGCAGACGACTCTGAGCGGGGCGGACTCCGCAGAGCAGTGGGGGGACGAGGACTGGCGCGTGCCGCCGCAGGCGCGGGCGGCCGAGGAGGAGGCACCGAGGTCTGCTCCCGCCCCGAGCCGGCGGTTGCCCCTGGCGATGGCTCCGGCCGACCGGCGCCGTCTGGAGCTGCACGCGGCACTCATCCGAGCGGGAGTCGCGCCCGTGCCAGGAGACCTGCACGCCGTGGAGGCGTTGAGCGCCCTCGACGACACCGTCAACGAGGCCGTCCGGCGCTGGATCGCCGCCTACTGAGCCTGGGGGTTCTGCCGTGGGGCCGGCGTGCGGCGGCATCCCCCGGGGACAAATGGGTGTTGACCCCGATGGTGCCGACCCCCGCCGGTGCGTGATCGTGGAGGAGGCGCCCGGAACGTCGGGCGGCGTCGAGGCGGGCCGGTCGCGGTCGTCGGCGCATCCGTCCAGCTGTCACCATCCGTGAAGGAGAACCGCCCATCCACTCCCGTGCCGTGCAACGAGCCCGACTCCGCCTGCCCGGAAGGGAGGTGACGCATGGGACACGCTGACGCCCTGCTGGCCATGGGCGGCGCCTTCCTCGCCGCGGCCTTCCTCGCCCGCCTCGGCAACCGCATCGGGCTGCCGACCATCCCCCTGTTCACCCTCGCCGGGATGTTGCTCGGCCCGCACACCCCGGGCTTCGTCCTGGTCGAGGACGCCCACGACTTCGAGATGCTGTCGGCACTCGGCCTGGTGCTGCTGCTGTTCTACCTGGGTCTGGAGTTCCACCTCGACGACCTGAAGACCGGCGGCAGACGCCTGGCGCTGGCCGGCGGAAGCTACCTGCTGCTGAACGTCGGCGCCGGACTCGGCTTCGGCCTCGCGCTCGGCTGGGGCACCCGGGAGGCGCTCGTTCTCGCGGGCGTCCTGGGGATATCCTCCTCCGCCATCGTCACCAAGATCCTCATCGACCTGGGCCGTCTCGGGCGTCCGGAGACCCGTCTGATCCTCGGCGTCATCGTGGTGGAGGACGTCTTCCTCGCCCTGTACCTCGCCGCTCTCCAGCCCGTCATCGGTGGCGCGCACGGTGCCGCCGAGGTGCTGGTCCAGGTGTCGAAGGCGTTCGGGTTCCTGCTGGTCCTGGCCGCCACCGCCCGCTGGGGCACGCGGCTCATCGGCCGGCTCATCCATGTACGCGACGACGAACTCCTCGTCATCAGTTTTCTGGGCGCCGCCGTACTCGTCGCCGGAGTCTCCGAGCTCCTCGGTGTCGCGGACGCCATCGGGGCGTTCATGGTCGGTCTGATCCTCGCCCGGACCCCCTCGGCCGCCAGGATCCGCCGGCTGGTGCATCCGCTGCGGGACGCCTTCGCCGCGATCTTCTTCTTCGCGTTCGGACTGGCCATCGACCCGGGTGACTTCGCGGCCGTCCTTGCTCCGGTCGCCCTCGCGGCCACCCTGACCCTCTGCATGAACGTGGCAGCGGGACTGATCGTGGCCCGTCTCCACGGTTACGGTCCCGAGCCCGCCGCGAACATCGCCGCCACGCTCCTGGCCCGCGGCGAGTTCGCGCTGATCCTCGCCGCCATGGCCGCGAGCGCGGGACTCGACGACCGGCTCGCCCCCTTCATCGCCGGGTACGTCCTCGTGCTGGCCGTGCTCGGGCCCGTGGCCGCGGGGCGCGCGCACCTCGTAGTCCGCCTGGTGACCGGAGGCCGCACACCGACCGCTCCGACACGTCCCACGCCCGCCGCCGACGCCGAGCCGGGCGCACCCGACGAACGGGCCGTGCCGGCGACCTCAGCACACCGCTCCGCAGGCACGGAGCGCGTCGTCTGAGAGGAGTGGCCGTCCGGCGCGGCCGCACGCCGGACGGGGATCACGCGCGCCGGGGCGAGGGGGCGATCGCGCCCGCGAGCTGGGTCAACGGCGTCCCGGGCGACCACAGTTGCGGACGTCGCGGACTGTGCCGGACCGACGGGCCGGGCGGTCGTGGTGGCCGCCGAGTCCCGCGTCGGTCGACCTCGGCCCGGCGGCGGATCGCGCCCTGGCCCGGTCCGCCCCGAGGCGGATCCCGCGGTCGAAGCGGCCGCTGAGGCGGTCGCCGTTGCCCTTCCTCAGGTCGACGACTTCCTCGTCGCCGGGCCGGCAGCGTGGCCTCGCAGCAGGTCGAATACGGCCGCCCGCTCGTCGTCCCGTCCCGCACGGCCGCCCGCGTCGCCGTTGACCGACTACCCACGTTGGTGATGGCCCCCGACCAGCGGGCGGACGAGACTGTTCGGACGCGGAAGGGACGGGGGATGCCATGCGGCAGCTCGAGGTGGCGCTGATCGGCGCGGGACTGATAGCACGTCTGCACCTGGACGCCTGGATCGGTGCCGGGGCGTCCGTCCGCATCTATTCCAAGGACGGCCGGGCCGAGGACCTGGCACGCGAATTCGGCGCCAAGGCGGTCGGCTCCCTGGACGACGCACTGAACGGCGTGGACGCCGTGGACATCTGCTCCCCGACCGGAACGCACCACGAGATAGCCATGGCCGCCATCGCCGCGGGCGTCGGGGTGGTGTGCGAGAAGCCGCTGTCGGCAGACGTCGCGGAGGCCGAGGAGATCGTGGCCGCGGCGGAACAGGCCGGAGTGCGCCTCCTGCCCGCCCACGACATACGTTTCGCCCCGGCCTTCGCCCGGCTCCACGAACTGGTGGCGGCAGGTGACCTGGGCACGGGCGCGGTTGCCCGGTTCGCGGTGGCCGGCTACCACCCGCGGCCATGGACCGGTCACGCGTCCGCGCGGTCCGGTGGGATCCTGACCGATCAGATGCTGCACGCCGTCGACATCGCCTACTGGATCTTCGGAGATGTCGTGCGGGTCCACGCCTGCTACCAGGGCGAGATCGCGGCACCGGCCCCGCAAGGGGCCGTCGCGGTCGGAACCGCCGTTCTCACCCACGCGGGCGGCGCGCTCACCCAGATCGTGAGTCGGTGGACGGCGACGCCCCACCCGCCCATTCGCGTCGCCTTCCAGGTCTCGGGCACCGGCGGGACGGTTCTCCACGATTCCGAGTGGCCTCAGGAGATCCAGACCTACGGCGGTGCGGCCGGGGGCCGCGGGTACTTCGGTGAGACACCGTTCGCCTCCGAGATCCGCGAGTTCGCCCAGGCGTTCCTGGGCGGTCCGGAACCACGCCTGGGGCCCCGGGACGCGCTCGCCGCCGTCCGCATCACCCAAGCCGCGGCGGAGTCCGCATGGACGGGTCGGGCCGTGGAACTTTCCGTGGAGGGAGCCGCGTGAAGGTCGCCGTGCTGTCGTTCGCCCACGAGAAGGCCGCGGTCTACGCCCGGCTGTTGCGTGACATGCCGGGCGTCGATCTGGTCACCGCGGACCCCGACGCGCCGGACGACCCCGACGACCCGGCTCGGGGGCGGACCATGGCCCGGCGGCTCGGCGTGGCGTACACGGACGGCTGGGACGAGGTGTTCGCGCTGCGACCCCGGGCCGTGGTGGTCACGAGCGAGATCGCCCGCCGTCGCGAACTGGTCGAGAGGGCGGCCGAGGCCGGGGCGCACGTCCTGTGCGCGCATCCGCCGGCGACCGAGGTGGCGGACGCCCGGGAAATGGTGCGCGCCTGTGAGGACGCGGGCGTCCGGCTGACGCTCGCCTCTCCGGCCTGCTTCGGTCCCGCGTTCGGCGCCGTGCGCCGAAAACTCGCCGACGACGAGACCATCGGCACGCTGATGACCATTCAGGGCGCCCACAACAGCCCACGGCCGCACCTGTCGCATCCTTCGCGGACGCCCGCGGAACCGGCCGACGGCGGGGCAATCGCGGCCAACGCGGCCGTCCTGCTCGACATGGTGGACGCGGTCCTCGGCGGGGAGCCCGCACAGCAGGTGTACGCGCAGGCGAACAGCGTCCTCGGTGGAGAACCGGGCGTCGAGAGCGCGGCGCTCGTCACCGTGCGCTACGCGAGCGGGACGGTCGCGGCCCTCGACTGCAGCCGGAGCCCGTCCGCCGGCCGACCGGCGGCGGGCGGACCGACCATGACCTTCGTCGGAGACCGGGGAAGTGTGGAACTGAACACCGCCCCGCGGCTGCTCGGCGGATTCGCCACCGCCACGGCCGGTGAACGGTGGGAAGCCAGCGGAGCCGACGCGGACGCGGTCATGCTCGGCGAGTTCATCGCCTCGGTCGGCAACGGGCACGGCGCCGGCCCGGACGGCGCCACCGGGGTGCGCACCCTGCGTATCATCCGGGCGGCCTACGCGTCGGTGGCCACCGGCCGGCCCGTCGACGTGGGGTCCTGACCGCGGCGGTTCCGCGTGCGCACGCACCCTCACCCGTCACACCCGGCATGGAGACGCGCATGACCAGAATCGGGATCATCGTCGGCACCACCCGCCCGGGGCGCCTGGGGCCCCAGATCGCGCAGTGGGTCGAGACGTCGGCGAAGACACGTGCGGAGGCGGATTTCGAAATCGTCGACCTCGCCGACTACGACCTCCCCCTGTTCGACGAGCCGCGAGTGCCGCGGCTGGGCGACTACGAGCATGCCCACACCCGCGCATGGAGTGCCAGGATCGCCAGGCTCGACGGGTTCGTGTTCGTCACCCCGGAATACAACTGGTCGATTCCCGCCGTGCTCAAGAACGCCATCGATTTCATCTACACCGAGTGGAACAACAAAGCCGCCGGATTCATCGGGTACGGCAGCAATGTCGGCGGTGCCCGCGCCGTGGAGCACCTGCGACAGATCGCCGGAGCGGTCCAGCTGGCGACCGTGCACACCCAGGTCAACCTGTCGCTCTGGACCGACTGCGAGAACTTCACCACCTTCACGCCAGCCGAAGGCCACGACGCCGTGCTCCAGCGGATGCTGACCGAGGTGATCGCGCTGACCAACGCGCTCGCACCCCTTCGCCAGGCCTGAACCCCGCGTCACGTCCGAAGAAACGCCGCCCCGCAGCCCGTCACGGAACAGGACCATCGATGAGCAGTTCGTCCGCGGTGCCCACCACGGAGTCCACCCCAGCCGCCGACGAGACCGGGCCGGTGTACCGGCGTCCCTTCCCACCGGGGTTCACCGACCGCGGCGGCTGCCCGTTCGATCCGCCCGCCCTGCTCGCCGAGTACCGCGAGCGGGCCGACGTACAGCGGATCGATCTGGCGGACGGCGACACCGCATGGCTGGTCACCGGGTACGACGAGGCCCGCAGACTGCTTGGCGACCCCCGGCTCAGCACCGACCGGCAGCGCAACCCGCGGATCGCGAAACTGCCGCCTGAACTGCGCGAGAAGCTCATGAACGAAAGAGCCGTCGCGGGCAATTTCGTCGCCATGGACGAGCCCGAGCACACGCGCTACCGCAACCTGCTGAACACAGAGTTCACCCTGCGGCGGATACGACGGCTGGAATCGCGGATCCTGGACATCGTCACCGCCCGACTCGACGTCATGCGCGCCGACGGCACCAGCGCCGATCTCGTGCGCGACTTCGCCCTGCCGGTGACGTCCCTGGCGATCTGTGAACTGCTCGGAGTCGCCTCCGAGGACCGCGAAGAGCTCCAGGCGCGGGCCAACAAGACCCTCGACCTGGACGTCTCCTTCGAGGAGCAACTGACTGACCTCGACGAACTGCGCGCGTACATGCGCGGCCAGGTGCGGCGCAAGCGCGTCGCTCCCGCCGACGACATCCTGTCCGGGCTCGTCCACGCCGACACCGAACCGGCCCTCACCGACGACGAGATCGTCGGCATGGCGATCCCGCTCCTCGTCGGCGGACACGAGACGACCGTGAACATGCTGGCGCTGGGCACGTTCGCCCTGCTGGAACACCCCGACCAACTGGCGAAGCTGCGGGCGCACCCCGAGCTGATCGAAGGCGCCGTCGAGGAACTGCTGCGCTACCTGACCATCCATCACCTCGGCATCCTGCGCACCACGACCGAGGCAGTGGAAACCGCGGAGCAGGTCATCCCGGCCGGGGCGATGGTCCTCGTATCGGTGTCCGCGGCCAACCGGGATCCGCGCCGCTACCCCAGGCCGGCCGAACTCGACGTGGGCCGCCCGAGACGGGCGCATCTCGCCTTCGGACACGGCATCCACCGGTGCATCGGCTCGCAGCTGTCCCGCGCCGAGCTGACCGTCGGATTCACCGAACTGCTGCGAAGGCTTCCCGGGCTGCGTCTCGCGGTCCCGGCCGGCGAGATCCCGCTGCGAGACAACATGGCCATCCACGGCGCGCACAGCCTGCCCGTGACCTGGGACGCCACCCCGTAGCCCGTCGTCAGCCAGGCGTCCGAACGGCGGAATTCTGTCCCAGTCGCATTCCGTCACCCTGGAATTCTTCGGGAATTCGGGAAACAACGGGGAATCGCCGAGGGATTTTGTGCTGCCTTTCGAAACGCGTCAAGGATGAAGAGCTACCAGGTCGAGGGATGCTCAGTCGACCATGTCTGCCCCATCCTGGGAGACGCGAACAGGGAATTGTCGGCGACAGGGACGGATTCGATGGCTGAAATCGACGCATACCAGAACTTCGACGCGACGACCGCGGACTACGAACACGCCTATCAGACCGGCGCCCTGTTCGCAGGGGTGGTGCTGGAGCGGATGCCATGGGACATCGGCCGAGCACAGCCGGTGCTGGTGGAACTGGAAAAGGCGGGCCTGGTTTCCGGCGATGTTCTCGACATCGGTTCCGGTCTGGGTGACAACGCAATTCATCTGGCCAGGTGCGGCTATCGCGTGACCGGTCTGGACATCGCCCCCACCGCTGTGGAGAAGGCACGGGCCAGGGCCGCCGAACAGGACGCCGCGGTGACGTTCGCCGTCGGCAACGCGACAAAGCTGGACGGCTACCGGAACCAGTTCGACACGGTGACCAGCAGCCTGGTCTTCCACTGCTTCGGCCCGACGCAGCGCCGCGAGTACGCGGACGCCCTGGCGCGAGTGATGCGGCCCGGAGCGCGGCTGCTCCAGTGGTGCTCCCGAGGCGACGCGGCCGGCCCCGAGCCCATCACCGAGGAGACCGTCCGTTCCGCCTTCAGCGGACCGGGCTGGACGATCAATACCCTGCGCGCCGACCACCTCACGACGACCGTCCTGTCGGAGCAGCTCCGCCAGGACTACCAGGGCGGCAAGCTCGACACCGACGACACCGGCGCCACACTGGTGCCGATCTGGCTGCTGGACGCGACACGCGCCTGAGACGCGACACGCGCCTGATCGCCGCGTGCCCAGCACCCCTGCGACGGACCGGTAGGGCGAGAACCCGGGTCCTCGAGACAACCCCGTCAACGGCGGCCGCGGCGCGAGTCCCGCCGGGAACAGGACCACCGATGAGCAGTTCGTCCGCGGTGCCCGCCACGGAGCCCACCCCGCCGGCGGGCAGCACCCCGTCGATGTTCCGGCTCTACTTCCCCACAGGGTTCACCGATCGCGGCAGCTGCCCGTTCGATCTGCCCGCCCTGCTGGAGGAGTACCGCGAGCGGGCCGAAGTACAGCGGATCGACCTGGCGGACGGCGACACCGGCTGGCTGGTCACCGGCTACGACGACTGCCGCAGCCTGCTGAACGACCCGCGGCTCAGCACCGACCGGCAGCGCAACCCGCGGGTCGCGAAACTGCCGCCGGAACTGCGGGCGAGGCTCATGGACGACACGACACGCGCCGGCGACTTCCTCGCCATGGACGCCCCCGAGCACACGCGCTACCGCCAGCTGCTGAACCGGCAGTTCACCCCGCGGCGGATGCGTCAGCTGGAACCGCGGATCCACGAGATCGTCACCGCCCGGCTCGACGCGATGCTCGCCCAGGGCGCCAGCGCCGATCTGGTACGGGATTTCGCCCTGCCGGTGCCGTCCCTGGTCATCTGTGAACTGCTCGGGGTCGCCCAGGAGGACCGCGCGGACTTCCAGGCGCGTACCAACCAACTCCTCGAAGCGCATGTCTCGTTCGAGGAGCAGATGGCCGGCCTCGACGCACTGCGGCAGAGCATGCACGAGCTGGTGCGGCGCAAGCGCGACGCCCCCGCCGACGACCTGCTGTCCGGGCTCGTCCAGGCCGACATCGAGCCGGCGTTCACCGAGGACGAGATCGTCGGCATGGCGCTCCTGCTGCTCGTCGGCGGGCACGAGACGACCGCGAACATGCTGGCGCTGGGCACGTTCGCCCTGCTGGAACACCCCGAACAGCTCGCGAAGCTGCGCGAGCACCCCGAGCTGATCGACGGAGCGGTCGAGGAACTGCTGCGTTACCTGTCGATCGTGCCCCTCGGCCTGCTGCGCTTCACGACCGAGGAGGTGGAGATCGCGGGCCGGATCATCCCGGCGCGGTCGACGCTCGTCATCTCGGTGCCCGCGGCCAACCGGGACCCGCGCCGCTACGACTGCCCGGCCACGTTCGACGTGAGCCGGCCCCGGCAGGCCAACCTGGCCTTCGGGCACGGTATCCACCAGTGCGTCGGCCAGCAGCTCTCCCGGGCCGAGATGACCGTCGGGTTCACCGAACTGCTGCGGCGGCTGCCCGGACTGCGCCTCACGGTCCCGGCCGACAAGGTCCCGCTGCGCGACCAGGCCGCTCACTACGGCCTGCACAGCCTGCCCGTGGCCTGGGACACCACCGCATAGTCCGCGGCGGTGCCGATCCTCCGCGCCCCACATCTCCGGGACACACCCGCCGACGGCGGCCGGGACGCGCGTCCCGCCGAGAACAGGACCAGCGATGAGCAGTTCGTCCGCAGTGCCCGGCACGGAGCCCACCGCACCGGCCGGCAAGACCCGTTCGGTGTACCGGCTGCCCTATCCACCGGGGTTCACCGACCGCGGCGGCTGCCCGTTCGACCCGCCCACCATGCTCGCCGAGTACCGCGAGCGGGCCGCGGTCCAGCCGCTCGAACTCACCGACGGCGAAATCGGCTGGCTGGTCACCGGATACGACGAGGCGCGCAGACTGCTCAACGACGACCGGCTCAGCGCCAACCGGATGCGCAATCCGCGGATCGCGACGCTGCCGCCGGAACTGCGCGAGAAGCTCCTGGACGAGAAGGCGCGCGCGGGCAACTTCATCGCCATGGACGCGCCCGAGCACACGCGCTACCGCCAGTACCTCAACAAGGAGTTCACCCCACGGCGGATACGGCAGCTGGAACCGCTGATCCACCAGATCGTCACCGAACGCCTCGACGACATGCTCACCCGAGGCGAAAGCGCCGACCTCGTGCCCGCCTTCGCCGTTCCGGTGCCGTCGCTGGTCATCTGTGAGCTGCTCGGGGTCGCCTACGAGGAGCGGGACGAGTTCCAATCACGGGCCAACAAACTGCTCGATCTGGAAGTCTCGTACGAGGACCAGCTGTCCCACCTCGACGACCTGCGGGAGTACATCCGGGGGCAGGTGCGGCACAAGCGCGACGCCCCCGCCGACGACCTCCTGTCCGGGCTCGTCCAGGCCGACATCGAGCCGGCGTTCACCGACGACGAGATCGTCGGCATGGCGGTCCCGCTCCTCGTCGGCGGGCACGACACCACCGCGAACATGCTGGCGCTGGGCACCTTCGCGCTGCTGGAACACCCCGAGCAGCTCGACAGGCTGCGCGAGCATCCCGAGCTGATCGACGGGGCGATCGACGAACTGCTGCGCTACCTGACCATCGTGCACCACGGCCTGCTGCGCCACGCGACCGAGGACGTCGAGATCGCGGGGCAGGTCATTCCGGCGGGAGCGCTGGTCATCATCTCGGTGTCCGAGGCGAACCGGGACCCGCGCCACTACGACACCCCGGCCGCGTTCGACGTCAGCCGCCCCCGGCAGACCCATCTCGCCTTCGGGCAGGGCATCCACCAGTGCATCGGCTCCCAGCTGGTCCGGGCCGAGCTGACCATCGGATTCACCGAACTGCTGCGGCGGCTGCCCGGACTGCGCCTCACGATTCCGGCCGACAAGGTCCCGCTGCGCGACATGATGGTCATCTACGGGGTGCACAGCCTGCCCGTGGCCTGGGACGCCACCCCGTAGCCGGTGAGCCGGACGACCCGCGCACGCCGAAGCCGACGCCGGGACAAGGCCGTTCACGGTCGCGTCCGGCGTCGGCTTCCTCACGACGCACGAGGAGCAGACCTCGACAGCGGGTCCAGAGGCGTCGACGGGGGTGTCGAAGGGGATTCCGCGCGCCGCGGACGAAGTCGGCGCGCGGCTGCGGCCACGCGCCGATCAGCGGCTCACCCCACCGGCACCGGAGATCACGACTCCGGCGTCATACGGGTCAACAGTTCACGCAGACGGTCCAGGCGCCTCGACTGCTCCGCATCCTTCTCGGGCCAGGCAAGAGCGATGCTCAGCCGGCCGGCGAAGGTGCTCACCACGTAGCCCCGGGCGGCCACGAACTGCGCCGGCGCTTCCCTGATGCGGGAAACCATGTTGAAGTTCGTCAGCCGCAGACCGTCCGGCGTCCGCATGGGGGGCACCAGCCCCACGTTCGTCATGCTGATCACGGCGGGTCCCGCTTCCCGCGGCGCCGCCTGCCGCGCCTCGCGCGGAGTGGCGGCGCCGACCGTGTGCCGGTTGATCATGTCCACGATGTCCGGGAGGCTGCGCTGGATGGATCCGTCGGCCAGTCCTGCCCGCAGCCGCTCACCGAACGCGCGACCGATCGCGACGGCATGGGGCTCGATGCCGTCGGTGACCCGGAACCGCACCTCGCCCACCACGTTCGCACCCTCGGTGGCCCCGATCCGAGGAGTGAGACGATTGCGGAGGTTCACCGGGAACCTCAGCACCAGGTCGGTCACCGGCACGTCGCGGAACTCGGCTTCGACGAGCAGGAGGGCGCCCGACACCAGGCCGCTCACCGTGATGTGTGCGCGGCGGCAGAGTTCCGCCAGCGCGGTCGTCTCGGCCGGGGTGAACCGGCATTGGGCAACGTGCCGGACGAGGGGGACCAACCCCGGCGCCGGCACGTCCGTCACGTGCGACGCCCTCGGTGTGGCCGCCCCGGTGGGGACGGCGCCGCGGATGCCGCGCTCGGCCAGCAGGTCCTCCAGTGACCGGGGGAACGGCTGCCGGGGCAGGTCGACCGGCACGCCCTGGATCACATCGGTGTAGCAGGACCACAGTGCCGCGAGCACCCCGATGGAGTGGTGGCCGTCGGCGATGCCGTGATGGGTCAGCAGTGTCACGCTCGCCTCGTCGCCGTCACGCACCACGTTCAGCATGCTCAGTGTCTGACGCTGATCCAACTCCACGCCGGTCAACGGGTGTTCCAGGTCGCCGTCGCAGAATCGGACTTCGGGTCGGGTGCCGGATTCCACGACGTGCAGTCCCTCATCGCCGTTTTCCAGTCGGCCCGCGAGCTGGGGATGGGCGTGGCACACCGCCTCATAGGCAGTCTTCAGGGCGTCAGGGTCCAGTCGGCCGGCGGCGTGCACCATGTAGCCCGTGTAAATCTCTTTGTCGGCGTAGATTCTTTCGGTGGGTGTCAGCGCGCGCCACATTCCGGCTGTTGTCATGAATCGCCCTCCCCGTGCGTGTGCGAGGTCCCGCCAGGCTAGGACGAGTCACGAACCGGCGACATCCCCCGGCCTGGTAGGGCCGGAGCCGTAAGCGGAGTCGACGGACCGGTGCCCGTGACCACGCCTACCAGGTTGAGGGATTCCGTGCCGTCACGGCTCGTCTAGCCTGACTCCAGAGACGGGAGGATTTCATGACTGACGCAATTCCTTTCGAGGTTCCCTGGGCGCGGACCCATCAGTTCGATCCTCCTGCGATATTCGATTCTCTGCGAGAGTCGCGCCCGCTCGCGAAAATGACCTACCCGGACGGACATGTCGGCTGGATCGCCACCAGCCACGAGATGGTGCGTAAGGTCCTCGGTGACCCGAGATTCAGCCACAGCACGGAAATCGGTCACTTCCCCGTGACGCATCAGGGGGAACTCGTACCGAACCATCCGCAGATACCGGGAATGTTCATCCATATGGACCCGCCCGATCACACCAGGTACCGGCGTCGACTGATGGGCGAGTTCACCGCACGCCGGGCGAGCCGGCTGGCGTCACGTGTCGAGGCCGTCGCCGCCGAGCAGGTCGACGTCCTGCGCGAGCACGGGGCCCCCGCGGATCTGGTGCGGGACTTCGCCGGACCGCTGGTCCTGAGGATGCTGTCCGAGCTGGTCGGTCTGCCCTACGAGGAGCGCGAGGAGTACGCCCACGCACCGACCCTCCTGCACGACCCGGACGCGAAGCCGGACGAGGTCGCGTCCGCCTACGAACGGGCGAGTTCCTTCTTCGCCGAGGTCGTCGAAAGAAGGCGGAAGGAGCCCGGGGACGACCTTCTCGGTCGCCTCGTCGCCGAAGGACAGCTGACCACCGAAGAGCTGTGCAATATCGTCACTCTCCTGCTGTTCGCGGGCTATGAGACCACGGAGAGCGCATTGTCCGTCGGGGTTTTCGCCCTGCTGCATCACGCGGATCAATGGGCGGCGATCCGTGCGGACCCGTCGAAGCTCGACCGCGCGGTCGAGGAACTCCTGCGCTATCTCACCGTCAACCAGTACCACACGTACCGCACTGCGTCGGAGGACATCGAACTGAACGGTGAGACGGTCAGGAAGGGGGACACCGTCACCGTGTCCCTGCCCGCGGCCAATCGCGACCCGGCGAAATTCGCATGCCCGGCGGAGCTGAACATCGACCGAGACACCTCGGGGCATGTGGCGTTCGGTTTCGGTATCCATCAGTGCTTGGGCCAGAATCTCGCGCGCGTCGAACTGCGGGCCGGCCTCTCGGCGCTCCTCCGGGCCTTTCCCGACCTTCGGCTTGCCGTCGCGTCCGACGAGGTGCCGCTGCGGCTCAAAGGGTCCGTCTTCGCGGTGAAAAGCCTGCCCGTCTCCTGGTGAGTTCCCCCTCCCCGAAGGGATTTACGGCACCGTGCGCACCGACCTCATCAAGCCACTTCCCGTCGCACTCCTGGAGAACGCGAACCGCTTTCCCGACAAGGTGGCTTTCGAGGACGACCGGCGGGCGGTCACCTACGGCGACCTGGAGACACGGACGCGCAGGCTGGCCGGACAGCTGGCCGGCCTCGGCGTTCGGCACGGCGACCGGGTGGCCATCTGCCTCGGCAACACGGTGTCCACGGTGGAGAGTTACCTGGCGATCGTCCGCGCGGCAGCCGTCGCGGTGCCGCTCAACCCCGTCTCGTCGCCCGCCGAGCTGCGGTACCTGCTGGCCGACAGCGGTGCCGTGGCGGTCATCACCGATCCCGCGCAGGCGGAGCGGCTGCGGCGCTCGTCGGCCATGGCACCCGACACCACACTGCTGGTGACGGGCGGCCTTCCCGTGCCCGCGGGAGCCCACGCGTACGACGAACTCGCCATGAGCGAGCCGACCGAGCCCGCCAGGGACGACCTCGGCCTCGACGAGGTCGCCTGGATGTTCTACACATCGGGGACGACCGGCCGACCCAAGGGTGTCCTGTCGACACAGCG
The DNA here is from genome assembly GCF_045040885.1 of Streptomyces sp. NBC_00016. Taxonomy (NCBI): domain Bacteria; kingdom Bacillati; phylum Actinomycetota; class Actinomycetes; order Kitasatosporales; family Streptomycetaceae; genus Streptomyces; species Streptomyces sp. NBC_00016. The sequence continues at coordinate 9,160,444 of NZ_CP108304.1, forward strand.
CAACTGCCTCTGGTCCGTCGCCTCCTCCTATGTGCCGATTCCGGGACTGACGGACCAGGACCGGGTGCTCTGGCCGCTCCCGCTGTTCCACAGCCTCTCGCACATCGCCTGCGTGCTCTCCGTCACCGTGGTGGGCGCCACCGCCCGGCTCATGGACGGCAGTTCCGCGGAGGACGTGATCAGGACACTCGGCGAGGACGGCTCGACCTTTCTGGCAGGTGTCCCCACCACGTACCACCACCTGGTGACGGCCGCTCACCAGAACGGATTCTCCGCACCCTCCCTGCGGATCGCCCTGGTCGGTGGAGCGGTCACGGGGTCCGGGCTGCGCCGGGACTTCGAGGAGGTTTTCGGGGTCCCGTTGATCGATGCCTACGGCAGCACCGAGACCTGCGGGGCCATCACCATGAACCCGCCGGACGGCCCCCGGGTCGACGGATCCTGCGGCCTGCCCGTGCCGGGCGTCGCAGTCCGCGTCGTCCACCCCACCACCGGCCTCGACGTACCCGTCGGACAGGAGGGGGAGGTGTGGGTCAGCGGGCCGAACATCATGGTCGGCTACCACAACAGCCCGGAGACGACCGCCGAGGCGATCCGGGACGGCTGGTACCGCACCGGCGACCTGGCCCGGCGGGACGACGCCGGCTACTTCACCATCTGCGGACGGATCAAGGAACTCGTCATCCGGGGAGGGGAGAACATCCACCCCGAGGAAGTCGAGGTGGTCCTGCGCAGCGTCGAGGGCGTCGCCGACGCGGCGGTCGCCGGCGCACCGCACGACACGCTCGGAGAGGTGCCGGTCGCCTACGTGGTCCCTGGTCCCTCCGGGTTCGACACCGCGACGCTGCTCGACCGGTGCCGCGAGCGGCTCTCCGCCTACAAGGTGCCCGAACAGGTCCACGAAGTGGCCGGCATCCCCCGGACCGCGTCCGGCAAGACCAGGCGGGGCCTCCTGGCCGACCGGCCGAGCCGGCTGCGCTACGCGGCGAGCGGACACCACGACGCACTGCTGACCGTGAACTGGGTTCCCGTGACAGCTCCGGCCAACTCCGTTCCCCCGGACGGAAGATGGGCGGTCGTGGGCCCTGCCGGGGCAGAACTCGCCGCCGCACTTGAAGCAGTCGGCACCGAGGTGCGGCGCTATCCGGACCTGGCGGCGGTACGCACCGCCGTGGCCGACGGCGAGACCGCTCAGGACGTGACGGTCCTCCTCCCGCCGACGGAACCCACGGACGCGCGGGATCCATTCACCGTGGGACGCGACAACGCCCGGCTCCTGGCGCAACAGGTGAACGCCTGGTCGGCGCGTCCGGAGTCGGCGGCATCCCGGTTGGTGATCCTCACCCGCGGCGCGGTCGCGGCCTCCGCGCGCGACACCGCCCAGAACTTGGCCGAATCGCCGCTCTGGGCCGTCGCCCGGTCCCTCCAGGAGGACCACCCGGCATCACTCACCGTCCTTGATCTCGACCCAGACCCAGACCCAGGCACAGGCATGCGCGTGACCGGCCTGCTGTCCGCGATCGCGTCCGAGGAGCCGCAGGTCGCGGTGCGGGCGGGTGCGCTGCTGGTCCCCCGGCTGACCCGCCTCCCCGTCTTGGACATCCCCCGGGCGGCGCCCTGGCCCGGAGCGACCGGCACGGTGGTCGTCACCGGAGCGGACACAGCACACGGCGCGGCGATGGCACGCCGACTTGCCACCGTCCACAAGACGGAGAACCTGCTGCTCGTCAGTTCCCCCGGGAGCACCAACACCGGTGCCGGCACCGGCGTCGGAGCCGATGACGAAGCGGCCTGCGCCGGGACAAGCATCATCCGGGTGACCGCGGACGGAGGTGATCCGGGGCCACTGCGAGCCGCGCTGGCCGACCTTCGGCACCCGGTGACCGCGGTGGTGCACGCCGCCGATGATCCCGAACTCGCCCTGCGACTGGACGAGATGACCGCCGAGGACGACCTCTCGGCCTTCCTCGTGGTGTCCGACAGCGCCGGATTGCTGGGCGCGCCCGGCAACCCCGTCGGGGCTGTCAACGGGATCCTGTCCGATGCGGTTGTACGCAACCGCCGGTCGCGGAACCGGCCCGCCTCCTTCCTCGCGTGGGGCGGACGGCCGCGCGACCACGACTCGGCGGGGGACGAAGACACCGGCCGTGGCAACCGGCTCCTCTCCGCGTTCGACCTCGCCCTGACGACGAACCCCGCGTCTCTGGTGGCCCTGAGGCCGGGCACAGCGCCCAGAGGTACCCGGGTTCCCCCGATCCTGCGAGCCTTGACGGAGGAGGGGCAGAACCGGCAGTCCCGGCCCGACGAGGCCGTCACCGCGGACCTGCGTGACCGGCTGTCCGGCCTGGAGGAGCGCGCGCAACTGGCGCTGTTGGAGGAGCTGGTCCGTGAGCGGGCCGCCGCCGTGCTGCAACAGGCGGGACCGGAGCCGATCCCGGCCGACCGCGCCTTCCGAGACCTGGGCTTCACCTCGATGGCCATCGTGGAGCTGCGCGATCGGCTGACGCAGGCCACCGGGCTGCGGCTGCCCACCACCGTCGTCTTCGACCATCCCACCCCGGCAGCGCTTGCCGCCCGCCTACGGGACGAGGTCCTGGGGATCACCGGCCTGGTGGCCGAGCCGGCTATATCGGCCGACCCCGATGAGCCGATAGCGATCGTGGGTATGGCGTGCCGTTTGCCGGGTGGGGTGGCGGGGCCGGCGGATCTGTGGCGGTTGGTGGTCGAGGGCCGGGACGCGGTGTCGTCTTTCCCGGACGACCGGGGCTGGGATCTGGAGGGGCTGTTCGACCCGGATCCCGATCGTGCGGGTACTTCGTACACCAGCCGGGGCGGCTTCCTGCATGAGGCGGGGCTCTTCGATGCGGGGTTCTTCGGTATTTCGCCGCGTGAGGCGTTGGCGATGGATCCGCAGCAGCGGTTGCTGTTGGAGGCGTCGTGGGAGGCCTTGGAGGGCGCCAATGTCGACCCGGTGTCGTTGAAGGGCACCGATGTAGGGGTGTTCTCGGGGGTGTTCGGCCAGGGCTACGGGACCGGCGCCGGGGCGGTCGCGCCGGAGGTGGAAGGCTTCGCGAGCACAGGGTCCGCGGGAAGCGTGGCGTCGGGCCGCGTGTCGTACGTGCTCGGCCTCGAGGGTCCGGCGGTCACTGTGGACACGGCGTGTTCGTCGTCGCTGGTGGCGATGCACTTGGCGGCGCAGGCGCTGCGTCAGGGTGAGTGCTCGATGGCGCTGGCCGGCGGCGCGACGGTGATGGCGACACCCGGCACCTTCGTGGAGTTCTCCCGGCAGCGGGCACTGGCTCCCGACGGGCGCTGCAAGGCGTTCTCCTCGGCGGCCGACGGTACCGGTTGGGCCGAGGGTGTGGGTGTGGTGGTGCTGGAGCGGTTGTCGGTGGCGCGGGAGCGTGGGCACCGGGTGCTCGCGGTGCTGAAGGGCAGTGCGACCAACCAGGACGGTGCGTCCAACGGCTTGACCGCGCCGAACGGTCTGTCGCAGCAGCGGGTCATCCGCAGGGCGCTGGCGAACGCGGGGCTCACCTCGTCCCAGGTGGATGTGGTCGAAGGCCATGGCACGGGGACGGTGCTGGGTGACCCGATCGAGGCGCAGGCTTTGCTGGCCACCTACGGTCAGGGTCGTGACCCGGAACAGCCTTTGTGGTTGGGGTCGTTGAAGTCGAATGTTGGTCATACTCAGGCGGCTGCGGGTGTGGCGGGCGTGATCAAGATGGTGCAGGCGCTGCGGCACGGGGTGCTGCCCGCGACGTTGCATGTGGACTCGCCGACTCCCCAGGTGGACTGGTCGGCGGGTGCTGTGGAGTTGTTGACAGAGGCGCGTGAGTGGCCGCGTAACGGTCGTCCGCGCCGGGCGGGTGTGTCGTCGTTCGGTGTCAGTGGTACGAACGCGCATCTGATCCTGGAGGAGGCGCCCGCCGAATTGGCTGAGCCTGTCTCGGAGGAGGCGGAGCGGGACACCGCTGAGTCGCTGCCGGGTGGTGTGGTGCCGTTGGTGGTGTCGGCGGGGAGTGCGGGTTCGCTGGCGGGTCAGGCGGGGCGTCTGGCGTCGTATGTGGAGTCAGATACCGGTGAGGTGTTGCTGACGCGTGTGGCGGGGGCGTTGGTGTCGGGGCGTGCGCTGTTGGGTGAGCGTGCGGTGGTGGTGGCCGCTTCGGGTGAGGAGGCGGCCGCCGGGTTGCGGGCGCTGGCGCGGGGTGAGGGTGCGGCTGGTGTGGTGACCGGAAAGGCGGCCGGTAGTGCGTCTGGTTCGGGTGTGCCGGGCCGGGTGGTGTGGGTGTTTCCGGGTCAGGGTTCGCAGTGGGTGGGGATGGGCCGGGAGCTGCTGGATTCTTCGCCGGTGTTCGCTGAGCGCATCGCGGAGTGTGGGGCTGTGTTGGAGCGGTGGGTGGACTGGTCGTTGGTTGATGTGTTGCGGGGTGAGGTTGAGCCGGGGTTGTTGGAGCGGGTGGATGTGGTGCAGCCGGCGAGTTTTGCGGTGATGGTGGGTCTGGCTGCGGTGTGGGGTTCGGTGGGGGTGGTGCCGGATGCGGTGGTGGGTCATTCGCAGGGTGAGATAGCGGCGGCGTGTGTGGCGGGTGTGCTGTCGCTGGAGGATGCGGTGCGGGTGGTGGCGCTGCGCAGTCAGGCCATCGCGGGTGAGTTGGCGGGGCGCGGTGGGATGGCGTCCGTTGCGCTGAGTGAGGCGGAGGCGGCTGTCCGGCTGGCCGCGTGGGCGGATCGGGTGGAGGTGGCTGCGGTCAATGGCCCGGCCTCGGTGGTGATCGCCGGTGATGCTTCGGCGCTCGAGGAGGCATTGGAGGTGTTGTCCGAGCAGGGTGTCCGGGTGCGGCGGGTGGCGGTGGATTATGCCTCGCACACCCGGCATGTCGAGGACATCCGGGACACGCTGGACGACGTGCTGGCGGGGATCGTCGCGCAGGCTCCGATCGTGCCGTTCTTCTCGACCGTGACCGGTGATTGGGTCGAGGGTGCCGGGGTTTTGGATGGTGGTTACTGGTATCGGAATCTGCGGGGTCAGGTGCGGTTCGGTCCTGCCGTGACCGATCTGCTGGCGCAGGGGCACGGTGTGTTCGTGGAGGTCAGCGCGCATCCCGTCCTGCTCCAGCCGATCAGCGAGGTCGTGGACGCGACGCAGGCGGATGTGGTGGTGACGGGATCACTGCGCCGTGAGGATGGCGGGATGCGGCGCCTGTTGGCATCGGTGGCGGAGCTGTTCGTCCGGGGTGTCGCGGTGGACTGGGTCAAGGTTCTGCCGGGTGGGGCAGGATCCGCGCCGGTCGACCTACCGACTTACGCCTTCGACCACCAGCACTACTGGCTGCGTGCGGCCGAACCGGCGACGGACGCGGTGTCGTTGGGGCAGGCGAAAGCCGATCATCCGTTGCTGGGCGCGGTCGTCGGTATGCCGAACTCGGCCGGCTTCATGGCCACGTCGAGCTGGTCTCTTCGGTCGCATCCCTGGCTCGTGGACCACGTGGTGTCCGATGCCGTCCTGGTACCGAACACCGCCCTGGTAGAGCTGTCCATCCGACTCGGAGACCTGGCCGCCACCCCCGTCCTCGACGAACTGACCGTCGATACGCCCGTGGTGCTGCCGCAGCGGGGCAGCCGGGCCATCCAGGTCGTCGTCGGCGAGCCCGACCGGGCCCGAAGGCGGTCGTTGGAGATCTACTCCCGTGGCACGGACGCGCCTTCGGACGCACCCTCGGACGCGCAGTGGACGCGGCACGCGCACGGCACGCTGGCTCCCGCCGGAGTCGGCGTGATCGCCCCGCCCGCCGGGCCCGCCACCGAAGTCGCCCTCGACGGTGCCGTTCTGCGGGACGCCGACCGTTACGGCGTGCACCCCGCCCTGCTGGACGCCGCCGTCCGCACGGTCGTCCCCGACGGCATGGTTCCGTCCGTGTGGACCGGGGTGTCGCTGCTGGCGTCGGGTGCCGCCGCACTGAGGGTGCGACCGGGCGGGACCTCGGCGGCGGGTACCGGCCTGCACCTGAGCGACACCTCGGGGCGGCCCGTCATGACCGTCGGAGCGGTCCTGGGAACGCCGTTCTCCCAGGCCGAACAGGGCGGATTCGGCGGGGCGTTGCAGTCCGACGCGCTGTTCCGTGTCGGCTGGACGGAACTGCCGCTTCCCGCCGCGGACCGTGCTCTCGACGTCGTGACCGTCGCGACCGGCGACGATGTCGCGGCCTCGGCCAGGTCTGCCAGGTCTGCCGGGTCGGCCAGGGGGGCTGCCCGTCCGCATGACGTCCTGTTGTACGAGGCTGAGGTGTCCGGCGCGATGGCCGACCCCCGCGTATCGGTCAACGCGGCGTTGGCCGTACTCCAGGCGTGGTTGGCGGAACCCGCTCTGGCGGAAACCCGCTTGGCCGTCGTCACCGGGGACTGTGCCGACCCCGACGCGGCGGCGGTGTGGGGCCTGGTGCGGTCGGCACAGTCGGAGCATCCGGGCCGGATCGTACTGGCGGACCTCGACGACGTCTCCCGGTCCGCTCTGCCGGCCGTGATACTGAGCGGCGAACCGCAGGTGCGGGTGCGCGACGGCCTCGCGGAGGTGCCCCGTCTGGTCCGGGTGCCCGTCCGGCCGGGCGGGTCGACTCCCGACGCCGGGCCGCGGCCGCGCACCCTCGACACCGAAGGCACCGTACTGATCACCGGCGGTACCGGAACGCTCGGTGCGACGACGGCCCGGCATCTGGTCACCACGCACGGCATCCGCCACCTGGTCCTGGCCGGCCGTCGGGGTGAGGCCCCGGAACTGTACGACGAGCTGACCGCGCTGGGTGCGTCCGTCACCGTCGCGACCTGCGACGTGGCGGACCGGGTCCAGCTCGAGACGCTCCTGCGGGGCATACCTGCCGAGCACCCGCTCACCGCCGTGGTGCACGCCGCCGGAGTCCTGGACGACGGGGTGCTCACCGAGCTGACGCCGGAACGAGTCGACACCGTGCTGCGGCCGAAGACGGACGCGGCGCTCCATCTGCACGAGCTCACCCGGGACCTGGACCTGGCCGCGTTCGTGCTGTTCTCGTCCGCTGCGGGCGTGCTGGGCAACCCCGGTCAGGCCAACTACGCCGCGGCCAACGCCTGGATGGACGCGCTGGCGCGACAGCGGCACCGTCTCGGCCTGCCTGCCGTGTCCCTCGCCTGGGGCTACTGGGCGACGGCCAGCGCCATGACGGAGCACCTGGGCGCCGCGGACCTGCGGCGCAATCAGCGTCTGGGCATGGTGGGTCTCTCCGCGACCGAGGGAATGGCCCTCCTGGACGCCATTCTGCGGGGCTCCGTGAGCACCGACGCGGACACGGCCGGCACCCTGGTCGCGGCGAAGCTCGACGTGGCCGCCTTGCGGGCGGCGGCGGGCGCCGACGGGCCGGTACCTGCGCTGCTGCGCGGTCTGGCCCCGTCGCCGCGACCGTCGGTCCGGGCCACCGCTCCGTCCGGACCCATGTCCCTGACGGAGCGCCTGGCCGCTCTGGGCGACGCCGAGCAGACCGAGGCCATGGTCGACCTGGTCCGACGGCATGCCGCCGAGGTGCTCGGACACACCACCGCCGACGCCGTCCGTGCCGACCGGACGTTCAAGGACGCCGGGTTCGACTCGCTGACCGCGGTGGAGCTGCGCAACCGGCTGGCCGCGGCCACCGGGCTCACCCTGTCCCCGGCGATGATCTTCGACCATCCGAAGCCGGCGGCGCTCGCCGGCCATCTGCGCGCCAAGCTCCTCGGCGGCACCTCGCGCCGTCCGGCCGAGCCCGTCGTGCCCGTGGCTCCCGCCGGGACGACCGACGAGCCGATCGCGATCGTGTCGATGGCCTGCCGCTTCCCTGCCGGAGTCCACAGCCCGGAGGATCTCTGGCGGATAGTGGCCGACGGGGTCGACGCCGTCACCGAGTTCCCCGACGACCGGGGCTGGGACACCGATCGGCTCTTCGACGCGGATCCCGACCACCCCGGCACCACCTACGTCCGCCATGGCGCGTTCCTCGACGACGCCGCCGGGTTCGACGCCGCCTTCTTCGGTATCTCACCGAACGAGGCGCTGGCGATGGACCCGCAGCAGCGACTGCTCCTGGAGACGTCCTGGGAGGCGTTCGAGCGGGCCGCGATCGACCCGACCACGCTGGCCGGGCAGGACATCGGCGTGTTCGTCGGGGTCAACAGCCATGACTACAGCGTGCGGATGCACCAGGCGTCCGGCGTCGAGGGATTTCGGCTCACCGGCGGCTCGGGCAGTGTCGTCTCCGGACGTGTCGCCTACCACTTCGGCTTCGAGGGCCCGGCCATCACGGTCGACACGGCCTGTTCCTCCTCACTCGTGGCACTGCACACGGCGACGCAGGCGCTGCACCGCGGCGAGTGCTCCATGGCGCTGGTCGGCGGCGTGATGGTGATGGGGACCGTGGAGACCTTCGTCGAGTTCTCCCGGCAGCGCGGACTGGCACCCGACGGCCGGTGCAAGGCGTTCGCGGAAGGCGCGGACGGTACCGGCTGGTCCGAGGGTGTGGGGCTGCTGCTGGTGGAGCGGCTGTCGGAGGCCCGTCGCCGGGGCCATCAGGTGCTGGCCGTGGTCCGCGGATCGGCAGTGAACCAGGACGGCGCCTCGAACGGTCTGACGGCGCCGAACGGCCCGTCCCAGCAGCGGGTGATCCGCAAGGCCCTGGCCCAGGCCGGGCTGGTCACCTCGGACGTGGACGCCGTGGAGGCGCACGGCACGGGCACCGCGCTCGGCGACCCGATCGAGGCGGAGGCGCTGCTGGCGACCTACGGCCAGGACCGGCCGACGGACCGGCCGCTGTGGCTCGGCTCGGTGAAGTCGAACATCGGGCACACCCAGGCGGCGGCGGGTGTCGCGGGCGTGATCAAGATGGTGATGGCCATGCGGCACGGGGTCCTTCCCCGGACACTGCACGTGGACCGGCCGTCGTCCCACGTCGACTGGTCGGGGGGAGCGGTGGAACTGCTGACCGAAGCGCGCGCCTGGCCGCGGAACGGCCGTCCACGCCGGGCCGGGGTCTCCTCCTTCGGTATCGGCGGCACCAACGCGCACGTCGTTCTCGAGGCGGCACCCGACGATCAGCCGGTGACCCCCACGCCGGGACCCGCGCGGGAACCTGGGCATGAGTCCAGGCCGGAATCGACCGGCGTATCGGGCACGCATCCGGTGCCCGTCCCCGTGCCCGTGCCCGTGCCGGTTCTCGTGTCGGCGCGGACGCCGGCCGGACTGCGTGGGCAGGCCGACCGATTCGCCCGCTTCCTCGACGAGCGGCCCGACGTGCGCCTCGCCGACGCCGCCCACGCGCTCGCCACGACGCGTGCCCAACTCGACCACCGCGCCGTCGTCCTGGCGTCCGACAGGCGCCGACTCCGCGCCGGGCTGAGCGACCTGGAGCACGCGACGGCGAGCCCGGCCGTCGTTTCCGGCACCCCGGTCACGGGCGGACTGGCCTTCCTCTTCACCGGTCAGGGCAGTCAGTGGGCCGGAATGGGCCGTGAACTCGCCGACGCCTACCCGGTGTTCCGCGATGCCTTCGCCGCCGCCTGCGCCGCCCTGGAGAAGCACCTGAACGGCCACCTGGCACGCCCGCTGCGCGACGTGGTGTTCGCCGAGCCGGGATCTCCCGACAGCGAACTGCTGGACCGGACCATGTACACGCAGAGCGCCCTGTTCGCCCTGGAGACCGCGCTGTTCCGGCTCTTCGAGTCCTGGGGGGTGCGACCGGACCTCGTCGCCGGCCATTCGATCGGTGAGATCACCGCCGCGCATGTCTCCGGAGTGCTGGGACTGGACGAGGCGAGCGAACTGGTCGCCGCGCGCGGCCGGTTGATGCAGGCCCTGCCCGAAGGCGGCGCGATGGTCGCCGCCCAGGCGACCGAGGACGAGGTCGCGCCCCTGCTGGAACGGGCGCGAGGCACGGTCTGCGTCGCGGCGGTGAACGGCCCGGACGCGCTGGTGCTCTCCGGTGCCGAGGACGCCGTGCTCACCCTCGCCGAGGAACTGGCGAGCCGCGGCCGCAAGACCCGGCGGCTGGCGGTCAGTCACGCCTTCCACTCACCGCTCATGGAGCCCATGCTCGACGAGTTCCGCACGGTGGTGGAGCACCTGTCGTACCGGCCGGGTGACCTCACCGTCGTCTCCACCCTCACCGGCGAACCGGCCCGGGACGGGCAGCTCGCCACCCCCGACTACTGGGTCGACCAGGCACGTAACGCCGTACGGTTCGGCGAAGCCGTCACCTCGCTGAGCGACCTCGGAGCAACGACGTTCCTCGAACTCGGTCCGGGAGGCGTCCTCGCCGCCATGGCGCTCGGTTCGCTCGGTTCGCCCGGCTCACCGGAGCTGAGCTGCGTCGCGACCCTCCGCAAGGACGGCGCGGAGGCCGGCGATGTCCTGACCGCGCTCGCGGAACTGCATGTGCGTGGCGTGGCCGTGGACTGGACGGCCGTGCTCGACCTGCCGACCTCGGAGACCGGGGCCGACCTGCCCACCTACGCGTTCCAGCACCAGCGCTACTGGGTCGAGACCGACGACGCGGCGACAGGCGGCGCGGAAGCACTCGGCACCATCGGCGCCGGGCACCCGCTGCTCGGCACCATCGTCGAAGTGCCGGGCGACGACGGCGGCAGCGGTGGCGTCCTGCTCACCGGACGCCTGTCGCGGCGAAGCCGGGGCCGACTCCTCGGCCCGACGGCAGTGGCGACGGCGACGGCGACGGCGACGGCGACGGCGACGAACGGTATCACCGGGATACCGGCCGCCGCGCTCCTCGAGATGATCGTCAGGGCCGGCAACGAGGTGGGCTGCGGCAGCCTCGAACAGGTCGTCGTCAAGCAGCCGTTGACGGTCCCGGAGCATGGCCACGCCCAGCTGCGGGTCTCGGTGGACGGGCCCGGCCCGGACGGGCGCCGTCGGGTCGCCGTCCACAGCAGGCCCCTCGACCCGGAGCGAGGCCCCTGGACGTGCCACGCCCGAGCAGTGCTCGTCCCCGCACTCCCGGAGCCGGCCTTCGACCTGCGGACCTGGCCGCTGCCGCCGTCCACGGACGACGTCGTACTCCTCCCCTGGGTGCAGCGCATGTGGCAGCAGGACGGACAGACCTTCGCGGAGCTCTCGCTACCGGATGAACTCGTCGCTGACGCGGCCGAGTTCATCCTCCATCCGGTGCTCCTCGACACCGCCCTTCGCGTGTTGGACTCCCGTACCGTCGACGGCCTGTCCCCAGCGCTCGACTACCACCGCGACCGTGACCTCACCGACTGCACCGGACTGGCGGTGTACGCGGAAGGCGCGGCATCGCTGCGACTGCGGATCACACCGGCACGGGACGGCCGCCATCTGCTGGAACTCGCGGACCCGGCCGGTGAACCCGTCGCGGTCCTGGGCCCGTTGGCCCTGGCCGCCACGCCCGGCGACGGTGCCGAAGCGCCCCAGACGGTGCCGGACGAGCCCGACGAGCCCGACGTCTCCGATGGAGCTGCCGCTGCGCGGACGTCGTCCGTCACTCTCACCCGTCGCGTGGTGCAACGCGAGGAGGGGGCCGGAGAGACGATCGGTGACCGGCTGACCGGATTGTCGATCGCGGAACAGCACCGCGTGCTGAGGGACCTGGTCCAGGAGAGCACGGCGGTCGTGCTCGGCCACCGCGAGTCGGACCGGTTCGCGTTCGACGGGGAACAGTCCTTCAAGAGCTTGGGATTCGACTCCCTCACCGCCGTCAGACTCCGCAACCGCCTGCACGATTTCACCGGGTTGAACCTGCCCAGCACGCTGGTCTTCGACTATCCGACGCCTGGCCTCCTCTCGAACCACCTTCGGGCCGAACTGCTGGGCGAGCGACCCGCACTGACTGCCACGACCATCACGACCACAGCGGCGGCACCGGACACCGACGAGCCGATCGCGATCGTCGGAATGAGCACGCGGCTGCCGGGCGGAGCCGACAGCCCCGAGGAACTGTGGAAGCTGGTCGTCGAACAGCGGGACGCGGTGTCCGGCTTCCCGCTCGACCGCGGCTGGGACCTCGACGGGCTGTACCACCCGGATCCGGACCACCCCGGAACGAGCTACACCCGCTCAGGCGGGTTCCTCCACGAGGCCGCGCGCTTCGACGCCGGGCTCTTCGGCATCTCGCCCCGTGAGGCGCTGGCGATGGATCCGCAGCAGCGACTGCTGCTGGAGACTTCCTGGGAGGCGTTGGAGCGGGCGGGCGTCGACCCGCTCTCCGCGAGGGGCGGTGACATCGGGGTCTTCACCGGAATCGTCCACCACGACTACGTGACCCGACTCCACCGGGTGCCCGAGGACGTTCAGGGCTATCTCATGACCGGCACGGCGGGGAGTGTGGCTTCGGGTCGGGTGTCGTACGTGTTCGGGTTCGAGGGTCCGGCGGTCACTGTGGACACGGCGTGTTCGTCGTCGTTGGTGGCGATGCATCTCGCGGCGCAGGCGCTGCGTCAGGGTGAGTGCTCGATGGCGCTGGCCGGCGGCGCGACGGTGATGGCCAGTCCGGACGCGTTCCTGGAGTTCTCCCGGCAGCGCGGCCTGTCCGCCGACGGGCGCTGCAAGGCGTTCTCCTCGGCGGCCGACGGTACCGGTTGGGCCGAGGGTGTGGGTGTGGTGGTGTTGGAGCGGTTGTCGGTGGCGCGGGAGCGTGGGCATCGGGTGCTGGCGGTGCTGCGGGGCAGTGCGGTGAATCAGGACGGTGCCTCGAACGGCTTGACCGCGCCGAACGGTCCTTCGCAGCAGCGGGTGATCCGCAGGGCGTTGTCCGGTGCGGGTCTGGTCTCGGCGGACGTGGATGTGGTGGAGGGGCATGGGACGGGGACGGCTCTGGGTGATCCGATCGAGGCGCAGGCTTTGTTGGCCACTTACGGGCGGGACCGGGATCCGAAGCGTCCGTTGTGGTTGGGGTCGTTGAAGTCGAACATCGGTCATACGCAGGCGGCTGCGGGTGTGGCGGGCGTGATCAAGATGGTCATGGCCATGCAACACGGTGTCATGCCCCCGACGTTGCATGTGGAGGAGCCCACGCCGGAGGTGGACTGGTCGGCGGGTGCGGTGGAGTTGTTGACCGAGGCGCGTGAGTGGCCGCGTAACGGTCGTCCGCGCCGGGCGGGTGTGTCGTCGTTCGGCGCCAGCGGTACGAACGCGCATCTGATCCTGGAGGAGGCGCCCGCCGAAGTGGCTGAGCCTGTCTCGGAGGAGGCGCAGCGGGACACCGCTGAGTCGGTTCCTGTGGGCGTGGTGCCGGGTGGTGTGGTGCCGTTGGTGGTGTCGGCGCGGAGTGCCGGTTCGCTGGCGGGTCAGGCGGGACGGCTTGCGGAGTTCGTCGAAGGCGCCGGCGGGGTGACGCTGCCGGGTGTGGCGGGGGCGTTGGTGTCGGGGCGTGCGCTGTTGGGTGAGCGTGCGGTTGTGGTGGCCGCTTCGGGTGAGGAGGCGGCCGCCGGGTTGCGGGCGCTGGCGCGGGGTGAGCGTGCCTCCGGGATGGTGACCGGAAAGGCGGGCGGTAGTGCGTCTGGTTCGGGTGTGCCGGGCCGGGTGGTGTGGGTGTTTCCGGGTCAGGGTTCGCAGTGGGTGGGGATGGGCCGGGAGTTGCTGGATTCTTCGCCGGTGTTCGCTGAGCGCATCGCGGAGTGTGCGGCGGTGTTGGAGCGGTGGGTGGACTGGTCGTTGGTTGATGTGTTGCGGGGTGAGGTTGAGCCGGGGTTGTTGGAGCGGGTGGATGTGGTGCAGCCGGCGAGTTTTGCGGTGATGGTGGGTCTGGCTGCGGTGTGGGGTTCGGTGGGGGTGGTGCCGGATGCGGTGGTGGGTCATTCGCAGGGTGAGATAGCGGCGGCGTGTGTGGCGGGTGTGCTGTCGCTGGAGGACGCGGTGCGGGTGGTGGCGCTGCGCAGTCAGGCCATCGCGGGTGAGTTGGCGGGGCGCGGTGGGATGGCATCTGTTGCGTTGAGTGAGGCGGAGGCGGCTGTCCGGCTGGCCGCGTGGGCGGATCGGGTGGAGGTGGCTGCGGTCAATGGCCCGGCCTCGGTGGTGATCGCCGGTGACGTTCTCGCGCTTGACGAGGTGCTTGAGGTGTTGTCCGACCAGGGTGTCCGGGTGCGGCGGGTGGCGGTGGATTATGCCTCGCACACCCGGCATGTGGAGGACATTCAGGGCACGTTGGCTGATGCGCTGGCGGGGATCGTCGCGCAGGCTCCGATCGTGCCGTTCTTCTCGACCGTGACCGGTGATTGGGTCGAGGACGCTGGTGTTTTGGATGGTGGTTACTGGTATCGGAATCTGCGGGGTCAGGTGCGGTTCGGTCCTGCCGTGAGCGATCTGCTGGCGCAGGGCCATGGTGTGTTCGTGGAGGTCAGTGCGCATCCCGTCCTGCTCCAGCCGATCAGCGAGGTCGTGGACGCGACGCAGGCGGATGTGGTGGTGACGGGATCACTGCGCCGTGAGGATGGCGGGATGCGGCGCCTGTTGGCATCGATGGCCGAACTGTTCGTCCGGGGTGTCGCGGTGGACTGGAGCAAGGTTCTCCCGCAAGCGGCGGTCGACGAGCGGGTGGACCTGCCGACTTACGCCTTCGACCGCCAGCACTACTGGTTGGGGGAGGCGGAAGCGTCCGACTCCGCCGCCGACGCTGCCGGAGGCGGGGACTCCGACTTCTGGGAGGCAGTCGAGCAGGCCGATCTGGGTACCCTCACCGAGCTGCTTGAGTTGGCGTCGGGCGACCAGCGCAGCGCCCTGAGCACCGTGGTTCCCGTGCTGGCGGAATGGCGAGGCAAGCGCCGCGAGAGGTCGACCGCGGAGAGGCTGCGCTATCACGTCACCTGGCAGCCGTTGGAGCGTGAAGCGGGTGGCGTGCCGAGTGGCCGCTGGCTGGTGGTCGTACCGTCCGACCGTCCGGACGACGCGGGGATCGACGCCCTGCTGGCGGAACTGACCGGTCAGGGACTCGACATGGTCCTGCTGGAGGTCGGAGAACCCGACCGCACCCGGGATCGGCTCGGCGAGCGGCTGACCGACGTCCTGGCCGCGCACGACCCGACCGGCGTGCTGTCCCTGCTCGGCTTCGACCAACAGCCGGGAAGCGGCCCGCAGGACCCGACCGCGATCACGGCGTCGACGCTCGCGCTCGTCCAGGCCCTGGGGGACAGCACCGCCACGCCACCCCTGTGGTGCCTGACCAGGGGAGCGGTGAACATCGGCATCCACGACACCCTCACGGCACCGGCCCAGGCGTCGCTGTGGGGCCTGGGTCGCGCCGCGGCGCTCGAACGCCTCGACCGGTGGGGCGGTCTGGTCGACCTGCCCGCCGTCACCGATCCGCGCGCGGTCCGGTACCTGCTCGGAGTGCTGAACTCCGCCGCCGGTGAGGACCAACTCGCGGTCCGACGATCGGGCGTGTACACCCGGAGGCTGGTGCGTAAATCCGTACCGGACTCCACCCGCGACGCCCGCTGGCGGCCCCGGGGCACGGTCCTGGTGACCGGTGGCGCCGAAGGGCTGGGCAAGCATGTCGCGGTCTGGCTCGCGCTCGCCGGCGCCGACCGGCTCGTCGTCACCACCACCGCGCACGCCCCCGACCGGAGTCTGTCGGAACTAAGAGCCGAACTGGCCGAGTTGGGCGTCGGTACCACGGTGGAGTCATGCCGCGACTCCGACCGGGAGGCGATCGCGCGACTGGTCTCCGTTGCGTCCCCGGAGCAGCAGCTCACGGCCGTGGTGCACGCCGCCGACATCACCCGGACCAGTTCCGTCGACGACACCGGCGTGCACGATCTCATCGACGTGTTCACGGCCAAGGTGCACACGGCGATATGGCTGGACGAGCTGCTAGACGATACGCAGCTCGACGCGTTCGTCGTCTTCTCCTCGATCGCGGGCGTGTGGGGCGGCGGTGGGCAGGGCCCCTCCGGAGCGGCGAACGCCGTCCTCGACGCCCTGGTCGAACGGCGTCGCGCCCGGGGCCTGCGGGCCACGTCGATCGCCTGGGGAGCCCTCGACCAGATCGGCGTGGGCATGGACGAGGCCGCCCTCGCCCAACTCCGCCGCCGTGGTGTCCTGCCCATGGCCCCCCAGCTGGCGGTCACCGCGATGGTGCAGGCGGTGCAGGGCAACGAGAAGTTCGTGACGGTCGCCGACATGGACTGGGGCGCCTTCATCCCCGCGTTCACCTCGGTGCGCACCAGCCCCTTGTTCGCCGACCTGCCGGAAGCGAGGACAGCACTTCAGGCATCGCAGGGCGACAGCGAGAACAGCGACACATCGTCCTCCCTCGCGGACTCCCTGCGAGCGGTCTCGGACACCGAGCAACACCGCGTCCTGCTCCGGCTGGTCCGCGGCCACGCCTCGACGGTCCTCGGCCACAGCGGCGCGGAGGGCATCGGCCCGCGCCAGGCGTTCCAGGAAGTCGGCTTCGACTCGCTGGCCGCCGTCAACCTGCGCAACAGTCTGCACGCCGCCACGGGACTGCGCCTGCCCGCGACGCTGATCTTCGACTACCCCACCCCCGAGGCGCTGGTCGGCTACCTGCGCTCCGAACTTCTCCGCGCGGACGACGCCGACCCGGAAGGGCGCGAGGACGACCTCAGGCGGGTCCTGGCGTCCGTGCCGTTCGCCCGTTTCCAGGAGGCGGGCGTCCTGGACACCCTCCTTGGCCTCGCCGATACCGAGGCCGATACGAACGCCGGTACCAGGGGCGATCCCCATGCCGACGCCGGTGCCGGCGTGTCGGTCGGCGACGCGTCGGCGACCCCCGACGACATGGAACTGATCGACGCCATGGACATCGCCGGTCTCGTGCAACGGGCCTTGGGCAAGACGAGCTGACCACCGATGGTGAACGAATCGTGGAGGATGGTTATGTCGGCGCCAGACGAGCAGATCGTTCAGGCACTGCGTGCGTCGCTGAAGGACAACGCCCGGCTTCAGCAGGAGAACAGCACACTCGTCGCAGCAGCCGCAGAGCCCATCGCGATCGTCTCCATGGCCTGCCGGTACGCCGGCGGAATCCGCGGTCCGGAGGACCTCTGGCGGGTGGTGTCCGAGGGCACCGACGTGTACACCGCCTTCCCGGAGGACCGCGGCTGGGACGTCGAGGGCCTCTACCACCCGGACCCCGACAACCCCGGTACGACGTATGTACGAGAGGGCGCCTTCCTGCACGATGCGGCGCAGTTCGACGCCGGCTTCTTCGGTATCTCGCCGCGTGAGGCCCTGGCCATGGACCCCCAGCAGCGACAACTGCTGGAGGTGTCCTGGGAGACCTTCGAGCGGGGCGGCATCGACCCCCACTCGGTACGGGGCGGCGACGTCGGGGTGTTCGCCGGAATCGTGCACCAGGACTATGCGCCCGACCTCAGCGGGTTCGAGGGATTCCTGAGTCTGGAGCGAGCCCTGGGCACCGCCGGCGGCGTAGCGTCCGGGCGGGTCGCCTACACCCTGGGACTCGAGGGGCCCGCCGTGACGGTCGACACCATGTGCTCGTCCTCGCTCGTGGCGATACACCTCGCCGCGCAGGCACTGCGCCGGGGCGAGTGCTCGATGGCGCTCGCCGGCGGTTCGACGGTGATGGCGACACCCGGCGGGTTCGTCGGCTTCGCGCGTCAGCGAGCACTCGCCTTCGACGGGCGCTGCAAGTCCTACGCCGCGTGCGCCGACGGATCGGGCTGGGCCGAGGGCGTGGGCGTGGTGCTGTTGGAGCGGCTGTCGGTGGCGCGCGAGCGCGGGCACCAAGTGCTGGCCGTGATACGCGGCAGCGCGGTGAACCAGGACGGTGCCTCGAACGGCCTGACGGCGCCGAACGGTCCGGCGCAGCAGCGGGTGATCCGCAAGGCGCTGGCAGGCGCCGGCCTCTCAGCGTCCGAGGTGGACGCGGTGGAGGGCCACGGTACGGGCACCGTGCTGGGCGATCCGATAGAGACGCAGGCGTTGCTGGCCACCTACGGACAGGGCAGGGAACCGGAACAACCGCTGTGGCTCGGCTCGGTCAAGTCTGTCATCGGGCATACCCAGGCGGCGTCCGGTGTGGCGGGCGTGATCAAGATGGTGCAGGCGCTGCGGCACGGGGTGCTGCCCGCGACGTTGCATGTGGACTCGCCGACTCCCCAGGTGGACTGGTCGGCGGGTGCTGTGGAGTTGTTGACAGAGGCGCGTGAGTGGCCGCGCAACGGCCGTCCGCGCAGGGCCGGGGTCTCCGCCTTCGGAGCCAGTGGTACGAACGCCCATCTGATCCTGGAGGAAGCGCCTGCCGTTGATGGGGAGGAGACGCGGGAGCCGCTGGTGCGGGGTGGTGTGGTGCCGTTGGTGGTGTCGGCGGGGAGTGCGGGTTCGCTGGCGGGGCAGGCGGGGCGTCTGGCGTCGTTTGTGGAGTCGGGTGCTGGTGGGGTGTCGTTGGCGGGTGTGGCGGGGGCGTTGGTGTCGGGGCGTGCGCTGTTGGGTGAGCGTGCGGTGGTGGTGGCCGACTCGGGTGAGCAGGCGTTGGCGGGGTTGCGGGCGCTGGCGCGCGGCGAAGGCGGTCAGGACCTGGTGGCTGGTAGTGCGTCTGGTTCGGGTGTGCCGGGCCGGGTGGTGTGGGTGTTTCCGGGTCAGGGTTCGCAGTGGGTGGGGATGGGCCGGGAGTTGCTGGATTCTTCGCCGGTGTTCGCTGAGCGCATCGCGGAGTGTGGGGCTGCGCTGGAGCGGTGGGTGGACTGGTCGTTGGTTGATGTGTTGCGGGGTGAGGTTGAGCCGGGGTTGTTGGAGCGGGTGGATGTGGTGCAGCCGGCGAGTTTTGCGGTGATGGTGGGTCTGGCTGCGGTGTGGGGTTCGGTGGGGGTGGTGCCGGATGCGGTGGTGGGTCATTCGCAGGGTGAGATAGCGGCGGCGTGTGTGGCGGGTGTGCTGTCGCTGGAGGACGCGGTGCGGGTGGTGGCGCTGCGCAGTCAGGCCATCGCGGGTGAGTTGGCGGGGCGCGGTGGGATGGCGTCTGTTGCGCTGAGTGAGGCGGAGGCGGTCGAGAGGTTGGCCGCGTGGGCGGATCGGGTGGAGGTGGCTGCGGTCAATGGTCCGGCCTCGGTGGTGATCGCCGGTGATGCTTCGGCGCTCGAGGAGGCATTGGAGGTGTTGTCCGACCAGGGTGTCCGGGTGCGGCGGGTGGCGGTGGATTATGCCTCGCACACCCGGCATGTCGAGGACATCCGGGACACGCTGGACGACGTGCTGGCGGGGATCGTCGCGCAGGCTCCGATCGTGCCGTTCTTCTCGACCGTGACCGGTGATTGGGTCGAGGACGCTGGTGTTTTGGATGGTGGTTACTGGTATCGGAATCTGCGGGGTCAGGTGCGGTTCGGTCCTGCCGTGACCGATCTGCTGGCGCAGGGCCATGGTGTGTTCGTGGAGGTCAGCGCGCATCCCGTCCTGCTCCAGCCGATCAGCGAGGTCGTGGACGCGACGCAGGCGGATGTGGTGGTGACGGGATCACTGCGCCGTGAGGATGGCGGTCTGCGGCGCCTGTTGGCATCGATGGCCGAACTGTTCGTCCGGGGTGTGACCGTGGACTGGGTCAAGGTTCTGCCGGGTGGGGCAGGATCCGCGCCGGTCGACCTACCGACTTACGCCTTCGACCACCAGCACTACTGGATCCAGATGGCAGGTTCGGCGACGGACGCGGAGTCGTTGGGTCTGGCGGGGGCTGATCATCCGTTGTTGGGTGCGGTGGTGCGGTTGCCGCAGTCCGACGGGTTGGTCTTCACGTCGCGGTTGTCGTTGCGGTCGCATCCGTGGCTGGCTGATCATGCGATCGGTGGCGTGGTGATCGTCCCCGGCACGGTGTACGTCGATCTCGCGGTGCGGGCCGGCGACGAGTTCGGCTATGGCGTCCTCGAAGAGCTCGTGATCGAGGCCCCGCTGGTGCTGCCCGAGCGAGGCGGGGTACGGCTCCAGATCGCGGTGGGCGGACCGGGCGAGAACGGCTCGCGCACGGTGGACGTGTACTCCCTGCGCGAGGACGCCACCGATGAGGGTGGTGCGGACGCGTGGACGAGGCACGCCACCGGACTGTTGTCCGCCTCGCCGACGAATCACGGGATGGAACCGGTGTTCGACTTCGCGGCCTGGCCGCCGTCGGGTGCGCAACCGGTGGAGGTCGGGGGCTTCTATGCCGACCTGGTCGAGCGTGGCTACGCGTACGGTCCGGCGTTCCAGGGCTTGCGGGCGGTGTGGCGACGCGGTGACGAGGTGTTCGCCGAGGCCGTCCTGCCGGAGGAACAGCGGGCGGACGCAGGCAGGTTCGGCATTCACCCGGCGCTGCTGGACGCCGCTCTCCATACGAACGCCTTCGCCCATCCGGACGACGAC
Source organism: Streptomyces sp. NBC_00016 (assembly GCF_045040885.1). Lineage (NCBI taxonomy): Bacteria > Bacillati > Actinomycetota > Actinomycetes > Kitasatosporales > Streptomycetaceae > Streptomyces > Streptomyces sp. NBC_00016. The sequence goes on from NZ_CP108304.1 coordinate 9,180,788, forward strand.
CGCCAGGTGCTGCCGTTCGCGTGGAACGGACTGCTGCTGCATGCCATGGGGGCCTCGGCGCTGCGGGTGCGGGTCGCTCCCTGCGGTCAGGATGCGCTGTCGTTCCAGGCTGCCGACGAGGCCGGTGGCCTGGTCATGACCATGGACTCGCTGGTGTCACTGCCTGTGTCCACCGACCAGTTGGGCGGTGCGGCGGCGGACACGGCGTTCGCTGACTCGTTGTTCGGGGTGGAGTGGGTGGAGTTGCCTGCGGCGCAGGGGGTGGGGGTGTCGCCGTCGTGGGTGGCGGTGGCCTCTGCGGACGAGGTGACGGCGCTGGCGGGGAGCACGGATGTTCCGGCGGTGGTGGTTCTGGAGGCTGTCGGTGGTGGCGGGGTGGACGCGGTGTTGGCGTTGTCGTCCCGCGTGTTGGAGATAGTGCAGGCGTGGTTGTCGGCCGGGGCGGGACTGGATGAGTCACGGTTGGTGGTGCTGACCCGGGGCGCGGTACCCGCTGGCGGTGAAGCGGACGTGAGTGACCCGGCGGGAGCGGCGGTGTGGGGTCTGGTTCGTGCCGCGCAGGCCGAGCACCCCGACCGGATCATCCTGCTGGACATCGATCCTGCTGCCGATGCTGGTGTGGAACCCGTGCTGGGTCCGTTGCTGGCCAGTGGGGAGCCTCAGGTCGCTGTCCGTGGCACGACACTGTCCGCCCCCCGGCTCGTCAGGGTCGGCGGTGCGGTACCGGATGCTGTCGATGTGCCGGCCGTGTTCGGGGCCGAGGGGACCGTCCTGGTCACCGGTGGAACCGGCGCGTTGGGTGCTCTGGTGGCCCGGCATCTGGTGGCCAGGCATGGTGTGCGGCGTGTGCTGCTGGCCAGCCGTCGGGGTCCGGATGCCGAGGGTGTGCCGGAGTTGGTCGCCGAGCTCAGTGAGCAGGGGGCGTTGGTCTCGGTCGCGGCCTGTGATCTGTCTGATCGTGAGCAGGTCCGGGCCCTGTTGGCGTCGGTGCCGGACGAGCACCGTCTGACGGGCGTGGTGCATCTGGCTGGTGTGCTGGACGACGGGGTGATCGGGGCGTTGACCCCGGAGCGGTTGGCGGGGGTGTTCGCGCCGAAGGTGGACGCGGTCCGGCACCTCGACGACCTGACCCGTGACATGGACCTCGACGCGTTCATCGTCTTCTCGTCCGCTGCCGCACTCATGGGGTCGGCGGGGCAGGGCAACTACGCGGCGGCGAATGCGTTCCTGGACGGGTTGATGGCCAACCGCCGGGCGGCGGGCCTGCCCGGCCTGTCCCTCGCCTGGGGCCTGTGGGAGCAGACAGCCGGCATGACCGCTCACCTCAGCGCCATGGACCAGGCACGTATGAGCCGTGGTGGTGTGCTGGCGATGACGCCGGTCGAGGGACTGGCCATTTTCGACATCGGCCTGCACACGGGCCGAGCGCTGCTGGTGCCGATCAAGCTGGACCTGCCGGCGCTGCGCAGCCAGGCCGCGGCGGGCGGGGGAGTCCCGCATCTGCTGCGCGGCCTGGTACGCGCAGGTCGGCGCGTGGCGCGGGCGGCAGCCGGGCACAGCGGCGGCCTGGTCCGCCGGCTCGCCGGGCTCCCCCCGGCCGAGCAGGAGAGCGCCCTGCTGACCATCGTCCAGACCGAGGCAGGCGCTGTCCTGGGCTTCAGCGGACCCGAACTGGCCCAGGGGACACGGGGGTTCAGCGACATCGGCTTCGACTCCCTGACCGCGGTCGAGTTGCGGAACCGACTGAGCGCGGCGACCGGAGTGAAGCTGCCCGCCACGCTGATCTTCGACTATCCGACTCCCTCGGTGCTGGCCCGCCATCTACGCGAACAACTCGGTGACACGGCCGGCGCACCTGCCCCGGCTGTGGCCGTCGTCGCGGCTCCCGACGAACCGATCGCGATCGTCGGGATGGCGTGCAGGCTGCCGGGCGGCGTGGCGGACCCCGAGGATCTGTGGCGGTTGGTTCACGAGGGCCGTGAGGGCATGTCGCCCTTCCCTGAGGATCGGGGCTGGGATCTGGAGGGCCTGTTCGACCCGGACCCCGACAGCGCGGGCACCTCGTACACCAGCCGGGGCGGTTTCCTGCCCGGGGCGGGGCTTTTCGATGCGGGGTTCTTCGGGATTTCGCCGCGTGAGGCGCTGGCGATGGACCCGCAGCAGCGGCTACTGCTGGAGACCTCCTGGGAGGCGTTGGAACGGGCGGGCATCGACCCGACCACCGCCCGGGGCAGCGACATCGGAGTCTTCTCGGGCGTCTCCATCCACGACTATCTCGAGTCCCTCAGCAACATGCCCGCGGAACTCGAAGGCTTCGTCACGACCGCCACGGCGGGGAGTGTGGCTTCGGGTCGGGTGTCGTACGTGTTCGGGTTCGAGGGTCCGGCGGTCACTGTGGACACGGCGTGTTCGTCGTCGTTGGTGGCGATGCATCTCGCGGCGCAGGCGCTGCGTCAGGGTGAGTGCTCGATGGCGCTGGCCGGCGGTGTCGCCGTGATGGGATCGCCGATCGGCGTCCTCGGCATGTCGCGGCAGCGGGGCCTGGCCGCTGACGGCAAGTGCAAGGCGTACGCGGACGGCGCGGACGGCACGGTGTTGTCCGAGGGCGTCGGTCTGGTGGTGCTGGAGCGGTTGTCGGTGGCGCGGGAGCGTGGGCATCGGGTGCTGGCGGTACTGAAGGGCAGCGCGGTGAACCAGGACGGCGCCTCGAACGGCCTGACGGCGCCGAACGGTCCTTCGCAGCAGCGGGTGATCCGCAAGGCTTTGGCCAGCGCTGCGCTTTCCCCATCCGAGGTGGATGTGGTCGAAGGCCATGGCACGGGGACGGTGCTGGGTGACCCGATCGAGGCGCAGGCTTTGTTGGCCACCTATGGACAGGGCCGTGACCCGGAACGGCCCTTGTGGTTGGGGTCGTTGAAGTCGAATGTTGGTCATACGCAGGCGGCTGCGGGTGTGGCGGGCGTGATCAAGATGGTGCAGGCGCTGCGCCATGGCGTGATGCCGCCCACGCTGCATGTGCAGGAGCCCACGACGAGCGTCGACTGGACCGAGGGCGCCATCGAGCTGCTGGCGGAGGCGCGTGAGTGGCCGCGCAACGGTCGTCCGCGCCGGGCCGGGGTCTCCTCGTTCGGGATCAGCGGTACGAACGCGCATCTGATCCTGGAGGAGGCGCCCGCCGAAGTGGCTGAGTCTGTCTTTGTTCCGGAGGACTCGGAGTCTGTCTCGCGCGTGGCGGTGCGGGGTGGTGTGGTGCCGTTGGTGGTGTCGGCGGGGAGTGCGGGTTCGCTGGCGGGTCAGGCGGGGCGTCTGGCGTCGTTTGTGGAGTCAGATACCGGTGAGGTGTGGCTGACGCGTGTGGCGGGGGCGTTGGTGTCGGGGCGTGCGCTGTTGGGTGAGCGTGCGGTGGTGGTCGCGGGTTCGTCCGAGGAGGCGCTGACTGGGCTGTCGGCCCTGGCTCGGGGTGAGGGTGCGGCTGGTGTGGTGACCGGAAAGGCGGCCGGTAGTGCGTCTGGTTCGGGTGTGCCGGGCCGGGTGGTGTGGGTGTTTCCGGGTCAGGGTTCGCAGTGGGTGGGGATGGGCCGGGAGTTGCTGGATTCTTCGCCGGTGTTCGCTGAGCGGGTGGCGGAGTGTGGGGCTGTGTTGGAGCGGTGGGTGGACTGGTCGTTGGTTGATGTGTTGCGGGGTGAGGTCGAGCCGGGGTTGTTGGAGCGGGTGGATGTGGTGCAGCCGGCGAGTTTTGCGGTGATGGTGGGTCTGGCTGCGGTGTGGGGTTCGGTGGGGGTGGTGCCGGATGCGGTGGTGGGTCATTCGCAGGGTGAGATAGCCGCGGCGTGTGTGGCGGGTGTGCTGTCGCTGGAGGATGCGGTGCGGGTGGTGGCGCTGCGCAGTCAGGCCATCGCGGGTGAGTTGGCGGGGCGCGGTGGGATGGCGTCCGTTGCGTTGAGTGAGGAAGCGGCGGCCGTTCGGCTGGCCGCGTGGGCGGACTGTGTCGAGGTGGCTGCGGTCAATGGCCCGGCTTCGGTGGTGATCGCCGGTGACGTTCTCGCGCTTGACGAGGCGCTTGAGGCGTTGTCGGGGGAGGGTGTCCGGGTGCGGCGGGTGGCGGTGGATTACGCCTCGCACACCCGGCATGTGGAGGACATCAGGGACACGTTGGCTGATGCTCTGGCGGATGTGCATGCCCAGGCACCCAATGTTCCGTTCTTCTCGTCCGTGACCGGTGATTGGGTCGAGGACGCTGGTGTTTTGGATGGTGGTTACTGGTATCGGAATCTGCGGGGTCAGGTGCGGTTCGGTCCTGCCGTGAGCGATCTGCTGGCGCAGGGCCATGGTGTGTTCGTGGAGGTCAGTGCGCATCCCGTCCTGCTCCAGCCGATCAGCGAGGTCGTGGACGCGACGCAGGCGGATGTGGTGGTGACGGGATCACTGCGCCGCGAAGACGGCGGGATGCGGCGCCTGTTGGCATCGATGGCGGAGCTGTTCGTCCGGGGTGTCGCGGTGGACTGGACAGGCGTACTCCCCGCGGGGACGGGGACTCAGCCTGCACCGGTCGACCTGCCGACCTATGCCTTCGACCATCAGCACTATTGGCTTCAGCCGGCCGTGCAGGCGACGGACGCGGAGTCGTTGGGTCTGGCGGGGGCTGATCATCCGTTGTTGGGTGCGTCGGTGCGGTTGCCGCAGTCCGATGGGTTGGTCTTCACGTCGCGGTTGTCGTTGCGGTCGCATCCGTGGCTGGCCGATCACGCGGTCGGTGGTGTGGTGCTGGTTCCGGGTACCGGGCTGGTGGAGTTGGTGGTGCGGGCGGGTGATGAGGCCGGGTGCAGTGTCCTGGATGAGTTGGTGATCGAGGCGCCGATCGTGGTGCCCGAGCGTGGTGGGGTCCGGCTCCAGGTCGCGATCGGCGGACCGGACGAGGCAGGTTCCCGCACGGTGGAGATCTACTCCCTGTCCGAGCACAGCACCGACGACGACGGTGGTGGCGCGGAGGCATGGACACGGCACGCCGCGGGACTGCTGTCGTCGGTGGCCGCTCGGTCGGGTGGCTCCGGGTTCGACTTCGCCGCTTGGCCGCCCGCGGGTGCGCAGCCGGTCGAGGCCGACGATTTCTACGCCGAATTGGTCCAGCACGGATATGGGTACGGTCCGGCGTTCCAGGGGGTGCGGGCGGTGTGGCGACGGGGCGAGGAGGTCTTCGCCGAGGTCGCTCTGCCCGAGGAACAGCGTAAGGAGGCCGGCAGGTTCGGCATTCACCCCGCGCTACTGGACGCGTCCCTGCACGCAGTGTTGCTTGCCGCCGGAACGCCTGAGGGTGACATCGAACGTGAAGCGGACGGCCACGCGGTGCGGCAACCGCTGGACTGGAACCGGCTGGTGCTGCACGCCTCGGGTGCCTCCGTGCTGCGGGTTCGCCTGGCCACCGACGGCTCCGGCGCCCTGTCACTGGAGGCGGCGGATGAGACCGGCGGCCTGGTGGTGACGGCGGACTCGCTGGCGTTGCGGCCGGTGTCCGTGGAGCAGTTGGAGACGGCGGCGGACGCAGCGGTCACCAACTCGTTGTTCGCGGTGGAGTGGGCGGAGTTGCCTGCGGCGCAGGGGGTGGGGGTGTCGCCGTCGTGGGTGGCGGTGGCCACGGCTGACGACGTTACGGTGCTGGCCGCGAGCACGGATGTTCCGGCGGTGGTGGTTCTGGAGGCTGTCGGTGGTGAGGGGGTGGACGCGGTGTTGGCGTTGTCGTCCCGCGTGTTGGGGGTGGTGCAGGCGTGGTTGTCGGCCGGGGCGGTGTTGGAGGAGTCGCGGTTGGTGGTGCTGACCCGGGGCGCGGTACCCGCTGGCGGTGAAGCGGATGTGAGTGACCCGGCGGGAGCGGCGGTGTGGGGTCTGGTTCGTGCCGCGCAGGCCGAGCACCCCGACCGGATCATCCTGCTGGACATCGATCCTGCCGCCGATGCTGGTGTGGAACCCGTGCTGGGTCCGTTGCTGGCCAGTGGGGAGCCGCAGGTCGCTGGCCGTGGCACGGCGCTGTCAGTCCCTCGGCTGGTCCGTGCCACTGGTGGAGTTTCGGATGTTCCGGCGGTGTTCGGTGCGGAGGGAACGGTTCTGGTGTCGGGTGCGGGCTCGTTGGGTGCTTTGGCGGCCCGGCATCTGGTGGCCCGGTACGGGGTGCGGCGTCTGCTGCTGGCCAGTCGTCGGGGTCCGGATGCCGAGGGTGTGCCGGAACTGGTCGCCGAGCTCACCGGGCAGGGGGCCACCGTGTCGGTCGCGGCCTGTGATCTGTCCGACCGTGAGCAGGTCCGGGCCCTGCTGGCCTCGGTGCCCGACGAGCACCGTCTGACGGGCGTTGTGCATACCGCCGGTGTATTGGACGCCGGGGTGATCGGCACATTGACCCCGGAGCGGTTGGCGAGGGTGTTCGCGCCGAAGGTGGATGCGGTGCGGTATCTCGATGAGCTGACCCGTGGTCTGGCTCTTGATGCGTTCGTCGTCTATTCGTCCGTGTCGTCTGTGTTCATGGGTGCGGGCAGTGGGAGTTATGCGGCGGCGAACGCGTTCTTGGACGGGTTGATGGCGGGCCGTCGGGCGGAGGGGCTGCCGGGTCTGTCCCTGGCCTGGGGGTTGTGGGAGCAGTCGGCCGGTATGGCGGCGGGTACCGATGATCTCACCCGGGCGCGGATGAACCGGCGTGGTGGTCTGCGGGCGATGACGTCGGTGGAGGGGATGGAACTCTTCGATGCCGCTGTGGGGTCCGGGCGGGCGTTGTTGGTGCCGGCGAAGCTGGATCTGCGGGGGGTGCGGGCCGGTGCCGCGGCCGATGGTGGGATTCCGCACCTGTTGCGGGGTCTCGTCCCCTCGGGGCGGCAGCTGGCGCGGGCGGCGGGTACCGGTGACGAGCAGCGCCAGCTCTCCGGCCGGCTGGCCGGACTGCCCCCCGCCGAGCAGGCACAGGTCCTGCTCAACCTGGTGCGGGCCCGGGCCGCGACCGTGCTCGGGCATGCCGGGCCGGAGGGCGTTCGAGCGGATATCGCGTTCAAGGACGTCGGCTTCGACTCGCTCACTTCCGTGGAACTGCGCAACCGACTGCGTGAATCGACCGGTCTGAAACTTCCCGCCACACTGGTCTTCGACTATCCCACTCCGGAGGCCATCGCGCGCTATCTGCACCAAGAACTACTCCCGGACGGCGCCGCGGTGGGCCTGGGTGTGGACGAGGAACGGCTGCGGAACGCGCTCGTCTCAGTTCCCCTGATCCGGTTCAGGGAAGCGGGATTGCTGGATGCTCTCATGAAGCTGGTTGCTCCCGGCGATGAGGCGTTGGACGTCGGCGCGATCGACAAGGCCGATGAGGACAGGGCGATTTCCGAGCTCGATGTCGATGATCTCGTGCAACTGGCGCTTGGCGACTAACAATCCTTCGAAATTGCTGAATGATGGGGGCAATTAAGTGAGTGCGTCATACGAAAAGGTCGTCCAGGCGCTGCGGAAGTCGCTGGAAGAGGTCGGCTCGCTGAAGAAGCAGAATCGCCAACTTCTCGGCGTTTCGCGCGAACCGATAGCGATCGTGGGTATGGCGTGCCGTTTGCCGGGTGGGGTGGCGGGGCCGGCGGATCTGTGGCGGTTGGTGGTCGAGGGCCGGGACGCGGTGTCGTCTTTCCCGGACGACCGGGGGTGGGACCTGGAGGGTCTGTTCGATCCGGATCCGGACCACCCGGGCACCTCCTACACCCGTCGGGGCGGCTTCCTGCATGAGGCGGGGCTCTTCGACGCGGGGTTCTTCGGGATCTCGCCGCGTGAGGCGCTGGCGATGGATCCGCAGCAGCGGTTGCTGTTGGAGGCGTCATGGGAGGCATTGGAGGGCGCCAATGTCGACCCGGTGTCGTTGAAGGGCACCGATGTAGGGGTGTTCTCCGGGGTGTTCGGCCAGGGCTACGTCGCACCGGGGGCCGATGTGGTCACGCCGGAGTTGGAGGGTTTCGCGGGCACAGGGGGCTCGTCGAGCGTGGCTTCGGGTCGGGTGTCGTACGTGTTCGGGTTCGAGGGTCCGGCGGTCACTGTGGACACGGCGTGTTCGTCGTCGTTGGTGGCGATGCACTTGGCGGCGCAGGCGCTGCGTCAGGGTGAGTGCTCGATGGCGCTGGCCGGTGGCGCGACGGTGATGGCGACGCCAGGTGCCTTCGTGGAGTTCTCCCGGCAGCGCGGCCTGGCCCTCGACGGGCGCTGCAAGGCGTTCTCCTCGGCGGCCGACGGGACCGGTTGGGCCGAGGGTGTGGGTGTGGTGGTGCTGGAGCGGTTGTCGGTGGCGCGGGAGCGTGGGCATCGGGTGCTGGCGGTGCTGCGGGGCAGTGCGGTGAATCAGGACGGTGCCTCGAACGGCCTGACGGCGCCGAACGGTCCTTCGCAGCAGCGGGTGATCCGCAGGGCGCTGGACACGGCGGGACTCACGCCCACGGACGTGGACGTGGTGGAGGGGCATGGGACCGGGACGGCTCTGGGTGATCCGATCGAGGCGCAGGCGTTGCTGGCCACTTACGGGCGGGACAGGGATCCGAAGCGTCCGTTGTGGTTGGGGTCGTTGAAGTCGAACATCGGTCATACGCAGGCGGCTGCGGGTGTGGCGGGCGTGATCAAGATGGTGCAGGCGCTGCGGCACGGGGTGATGCCGCCCACGCTGCATGTGGACGCGCCCACGCCGGAGGTGGACTGGTCGGCGGGTGCGGTGGAGTTGTTGACAGAGGCGCGTGAGTGGCCGCGTAACGGTCGTCCGCGCAGGGCCGGTGTGTCTGCGTTCGGTGTCAGTGGCACCAACGCGCATCTGATCCTGGAGGAAGCGCCTGCCGTTGATGGGGAAGGGACGCGGGAGCCGCTGGTGCGGGGTGGTGTGGTGCCGTTGGTGGTGTCGGCGGGGAGTGCGGGTTCGCTGGCGGGTCAGGCGGGGCGTCTGGCGTCGTTTGTGGAGTCAGATACCGGTGAGGTGTGGCTGACGCGTGTGGCGGGGGCGTTGGTGTTGGGGCGTGCGCTGTTGGGTGAGCGTGCGGTGGTGGTGGCGGGTTCGTCCGAGGAGGCGCTGACTGGGCTGTCGGCCCTGGCGCGGGGTGAGGGTGCGGCTGGTGTGGTGAGTGGTAGTGCGTCTGGTTCGGGTGTGCCGGGCAAGGTCGTGTGGGTGTTCCCGGGCCAGGGTTCGCAGTGGGTGGGGATGGGCCGGGAGTTGCTGGATTCTTCGCCGGTGTTCGCTGGGCGCATCGCGGAGTGTGCGGCGGTGTTGGAGCGGTGGGTGGACTGGTCGCTGGTGAAGGTTCTGCGGGGTGAGGTCGAGTCGGGGTTGTTGGAGCGGGTGGATGTGGTGCAGCCGGCGAGTTTTGCGGTGATGGTGGGTCTGGCTGCGGTGTGGGGTTCGGTGGGGGTGGTGCCGGATGCGGTGGTGGGTCATTCGCAGGGTGAGATAGCCGCGGCGTGTGTGGCGGGTGTGCTGTCGCTGGAGGATGCGGTGCGGGTGGTGGCGCTGCGCAGTCAGGCCATCGCGGGTGAGTTGGCGGGGCGCGGTGGGATGGCGTCCGTTGCGTTGAGTGAGGAAGCGGCGGCCGTCCGGCTGGCCGCGTGGGCGGACTGTGTCGAGGTGGCTGCGGTCAATGGCCCGGCCTCGGTGGTGATCGCCGGTGACGTTCTCGCGCTTGACGAGGCGCTTGAGGCGTTGTCGGGGGAGGGTGTCCGGGTGCGGCGGGTGGCGGTGGATTACGCCTCGCACACCCGGCATGTCGAGGACATCAGGGACACGTTGGCTGATGCGCTGGCGGATGTGCATGCCCAGGCACCCAATGTTCCGTTCTTCTCGACCGTGACCGGTGATTGGGTCGAGGACGCTGGTGTTCTGGATGGTGGTTACTGGTATCGGAATCTGCGGGGTCAGGTGCGGTTCGGTCCTGCCGTGACCGATCTGCTGGCGCAGGGCCATGGTGTGTTCGTGGAGGTCAGTGCGCACCCTGTCCTGCTCCAGCCGATCAGCGAGGTCGTGGACGCGACGCAGGCGGATGTGGTGGTGACGGGTTCACTGCGCCGCGAAGACGGCGGGATGCGGCGCCTGTTGGCATCGATGGCCGAACTGTTCGTCCGGGGCGTGACCGTGGACTGGGCCAAGGTTCTCCCGCAAGCGGCGGTCGACGAGCGGGTGGACCTGCCGACTTACGCCTTCGACCATCAGCACTATTGGCTTCAGCCGGCCGTGCAGGCGACGGACGCGGAGTCGTTGGGTCTGGCGGGGGCTGATCATCCGTTGTTGGGCGCGTCGGTGCGGTTGCCGCAGTCCGACGGGTTGGTCTTCACGTCGCGGTTGTCGTTGCGGTCGCATCCGTGGCTGGCTGATCATGCGGTCGGCGGCGTGACGATTGTCCCCGGTACCGGGCTGGTGGAGTTGGCGGTGCGGGCGGGTGACGAGGCCGGGTGCAGTGTCCTGGATGAGTTGGTGATCGAGGCGCCGCTCGTGGTGCCCGAGCGAGGCGGGGTCCGGCTCCAGGTCGCGATCGGCGGACCGGACGACACAGGTTCCCGCACGGTGGAGATCTACTCCCTGTCCGAGCACAGCACCGACGACGACGGTGGTGGCGCGGAGGCATGGACACGGCACGCCGCCGGACTACTGTCCTCGGCCACCGCGCATGGGACGGAATTCGATTTCGCCGCCTGGCCGCCGCCCGGCGCGCAGAAGGTCGATCTGGATGTCGCCGACTTCTATGCCGGTTTGTTGGAGCGTGGTGTCGGTTATGGTCCGGCGTTCCAGGGGGTGCGGGCGGTGTGGCGGCGCGGCGAGGAGGTCTTCGCCGAGGTCGCTCTGCCCGAGGAACAGCGCAAGGAGGCCGGCGGGTTCGGCATCCATCCGGCGCTGCTGGACGCGGCTGTGCAGGTGGGGTCGTTCGGCGGTCAGGTGGACGAGGGCGCGGCGGATCCCGGGGTGCCGGTGTTGGCGTTCGCGTGGAATGGGTTCGTGCTGCATGCCGTGGGTGCGTCGGCGTTGCGGGTGCGGGTCGCTCCGTGCGGGCCGGATGCGTTGTCGGTCGAGGCTGCCGACGAGACGGGCGGCCTGGTAGCGACGATGGACTCGCTGGTGTCCCGGCCGGTGTCCACCGAACAGTTGGGTGCTGCGACGGTGCATGAGAGCCGTGATTCGTTGTTCGCGGTGGAGTGGGTGGAGTTGCCTGCGGTGCACGGGGTGGGGGTGTCGCCGTCGTGGGTGGCGGTGGCCTCTGCGGACGAGGTGACGGCGCTGGCGGGGAGCACGGATGTTCCGGCGGTGGTGGTTCTGGAGGCTGTCGGTGGTGGCGGGGTGGACGCGGTGTTGGCGTTGTCGTCCCGCGTGTTGGAGATAGTGCAGGCGTGGTTGTCGGCCGGGGCGGCGTTGGAGGAGTCGCGGTTGGTGGTGCTGACCCGGGGCGCGGTGCCGGCGGGTGGTGAAGGGGTCGTGAGTGATCCGGCTGCGGCGGCGGTGTGGGGTCTGGTTCGTGCCGCGCAGGCCGAGCACCCCGACCGGATCATCCTGCTGGACATCGATCCTGCCGCCGATGCTGGTGTGCAGCCGGTGCTGGGTTCGGCATTGGCCAGTGGGGAGCCGCAGGTCGCCACGCGTGGCACGGTGCTGACGGTCCCTCGACTCGCGCGCAGCGCATATCAACGTTCCGCTACGGGCGCGGTGTTCGGGCTGGAGGGGACGGTCCTGGTTGCGGGCGCGGGGTCGTTGGGTGGTCTGGTGGCCCGGCATCTGGTGGCCCGGTACGGGGTGCGGCGTCTGCTGCTGGCCAGTCGTCGGGGTCCGGATGCCGAGGGTGTGCCGGAGCTGGTCGCCGAGCTCACCGGGCAGGGGGCGTGGGTCTCGGTCGCGGCCTGTGATCTGTCCGATCGTGAGCAGGTCCAGGCGCTCCTGGCGTCGGTGCCGGACGAGCACCGCCTGACGGGCGTGGTTCACACAGCCGGTGTGTTCGATGACGGGGTGATCGGGGCGTTGACCCCGGAGCGCCTGGCGGGGGTTTTCGCGCCGAAGGTGGACGCCGTGCGGCACCTCGACGAGTTGACCCGTGGCCTGGACCTCGACGCGTTCGTCGCCTTCTCCTCCGTCGCGGGGGTGTTCGGGGGCGGTGGCCAGGGCAACTACGCGGCGGCGAATGCCTTCCTGGACGGGTTGATGGCCAACCGTCGGGCGGCGGGCCTGCCCGGGGTGTCGCTCGCCTGGGGCCTGTGGGAGGAGCGCCTCGGCATGGCCGCCCACCTCAGCAGCGTCGACCAGGCGCGTGCGAGCCGTGGTGGTGTGCTTGCGATCACCGCTGAGGAGGGCATGGACCTGTTCGACGCCGCCGTCGAGTCCGGCCAGTCGCTGCTGGTGCCGATCAAGCTGGACCTGCGGGAGTTGCGTGCTGGCGTGGCCGACGGCGGCTCAGTGCCGCACCTGCTGCGCGGTCTGGTGCGGGCGGCGCGACAACCGGCGCGGGCGGCAGGTACCGGCGGCGCGAGCCGGAAGTTGTCCGACCGGATCGCCGGACTGCCCGAGGCAGACCAGGAGGCTCTGCTGCTCGAGGTGGTGCGTGCCCAGGCCGCGGTAGTGCTCGGGCATGCCGGGCCTGCGGGCGTCCGGTCGGACATGGCGTTCAAGGACGCCGGGTTCGACTCGCTCACGTCCGTGGAACTGCGCAACCGGCTGAGTGAGGCTATTGGTCTGAAGCTTCCTCCCACGCTGGTCTTCGACTATCCGACCCCGCTCGTCCTCGCCCGCTACCTGCGCGACGAGTTCGGTGACGTGGCACCGGTGCCAGTGACGCCGACGATCGTGGCGGCCGACGCGGGAGAGCCGATAGCGATCGTGGGTATGGCATGCCGGCTGCCGGGTGGGGTGGCGGGGCCGGAGGATTTGTGGCGCTTGGTGGTCGAGGGCCGGGACGCTGTGGCGCCCTTCCCCGACGACCGGGGCTGGGATCTGGAGAGCCTGGTCGACCCCGACCCTGACAGCTCAGGCACTTCGTACACCAGTCAGGGCGGTTTCCTTCGGGGGGCGGGGCTTTTCGATGCGGGGTTCTTCGGGATCTCGCCGCGTGAGGCGCTGGCGATGGATCCGCAGCAGCGGCTGTTGCTTGAGGCATCGTGGGAGGCCTGGGAAGGCGCCGGTGTCGACCCGGTGTCGTTGAAGGGCACCGATGTAGGGGTGTTCTCCGGGGTGTCCAGTCAGGGTTATGGGACCGGAGTGCTCGCGCCGGAGTTGGAGGGCTTCGCGGGCACGGGGTTGGCGTCGAGCGTGGCCTCGGGCCGGGTGTCGTACGTGTTCGGTCTGGAGGGGCCGGCGGTGTCCGTGGACACGGCGTGTTCGTCGTCGTTGGTGGCGATGCATCTCGCGGCGCAGGCGCTGCGTCAGGGTGAGTGCTCGATGGCGCTGGCCGGCGGCGCCATGGTGATGGCGACACCCGGCACCTTCGTGACGTTCTCCCGGCAGCGGGGTCTGGCTTCTGACGGGCGGTGCAAGGCGTTTTCCTCGGGTGCGGACGGCATGGGTCTGGCCGAGGGTGTGGGTGTGGTGGTGCTGGAGCGGTTGTCGGTGGCGCGGGAGCGTGGGCATCGGGTGCTGGCGGTGCTGCGGGGCAGTGCGGTGAATCAGGACGGTGCCTCGAACGGCTTGACCGCGCCGAACGGTCCTTCGCAGCAGCGGGTCATTCGCAGGGCACTGGACACGGCGGGACTCGCGACCACGGACGTGGATGTGGTGGAGGGGCACGGGACCGGGACGGCCCTGGGTGATCCGATCGAGGCGCAGGCTTTGTTGGCCACCTACGGTCAGGGCCGTGACCCGGAACGGCCTTTGTGGTTGGGGTCGTTGAAGTCGAACATCGGTCATACGCAGGCGGCGGCGGGCGTGGCCAGTGTGATCAAGATGGTCATGGCCATGCAGCACGGCGTCATGCCCCCGACGTTGCATGTGGAGGAGCCCACGCCGGAGGTGGACTGGTCGGCGGGTGCGGTGGAGTTGTTGACCGAGGCGCGTGAGTGGCCGCGTAACGGTCGTCCGCGCCGGGCGGGTGTGTCGTCATTCGGCGTCAGTGGTACGAACGCGCATCTGATCCTGGAGGAGGCGCCCGCCGAAGTGGCTGAGCCTGTCTCGGAGGAGGCGCAGCGGGACACCGCTGAGTCGGTTCCTGTGGGCGTGGTGCCGGGTGGTGTGGTGCCGTTGGTGGTGTCGGCGCGGAGTGCCGGTTCGCTGGCGGGTCAGGCGGGACGGCTTGCGGAGTTCGTCGAAGGTGCCGACGGGGTGACGCTGCCGGGTGTGGCCGGAGCTTTGGTGTCGAAGCGTGCGCTGTTGAGTGAGCGTGCGGTTGTGGTGGCCGCTTCGGGTGAGGAGGCGGCCGCCGGGTTGCGGGCGCTGGCGCGGGGTGAGCGTGCCTCCGGGATGGTGACCGGAAAGGCGGCCGGTAGTGCGTCTGGTTCGGGTGTGCCGGGCCGGGTGGTGTGGGTGTTCCCGGGTCAGGGTTCGCAGTGGGTGGGGATGGGCCGGGAGTTGCTGGATTCTTCGCCGGTGTTCGCTGAGCGCATCGCGGAGTGTGCGGCTGCGCTGGAGCGGTGGGTGGACTGGTCGCTGGTGAAGGTTCTGCGGGGTGAGGTCGAGTCGGGGTTGTTGGAGCGAGTGGATGTGGTGCAGCCGGCGAGTTTTGCGGTGATGGTGGGTCTGGCTGCGGTGTGGGCTTCGGTGGGGGTGGTGCCGGATGCGGTGGTGGGTCATTCGCAGGGTGAGATAGCCGCGGCGTGTGTGGCGGGTGTGCTGTCGCTGGAGGATGCGGTGCGGGTGGTGGCGCTGCGCAGTCAGGCCATCGCGGGTGAGTTGGCGGGGCGCGGTGGGATGGCGTCTGTTGCGTTGAGTGAGGAAGCGGCGGCCGTTCGGCTGGCCGCGTGGGCGGACTGTGTCGAGGTGGCTGCGGTCAATGGCCCGGCCTCGGTGGTGATCGCCGGTGACGTTGCCGCGCTCGAGGAGGCATTGGAGGCACTGTCCGAGCAGGGTGTCCGGGTGCGGCGGGTGGCGGTGGATTATGCCTCGCACACCCGGCATGTGGAGGACATTCAGGGCACGTTGGCTGATGCGCTGGCGGGGATCGTCGCGCAGGCTCCGATCGTGCCGTTCTTCTCGTCCGTGACCGGTGATTGGGTCGAGGACGCTGGGGTTTTGGATGGTGGTTACTGGTATCGGAATCTGCGGGGTCAGGTGCGGTTCGGTCCTGCTGTGACCGATCTGCTGGCGCAGGGCCATGGTGTGTTCGTGGAGGTCAGTGCGCATCCTGTCCTGCTCCAGCCGATCAGCGAGGTCGTGGACGCGACGCAGGCCGATGTGGTGGTGACGGGATCACTGCGCCGCGAAGACGGCGGTCTGCGGCGCCTGCTGGCATCGATGGCGGAACTGTTCGTCCGGGGTGTCGCGGTGGACTGGACAGGCGTACTCCCCACGGGGACGGGGACTCAGCCTGCACCGGTCGACCTGCCGACCTATGCCTTCGACCATCAGCACTATTGGCTTCAGCCGGCCGTGCAGGCGACGGACGCGGAATCCTTGGGTCTGGCCGGGGCTGATCATCCGTTGTTGGGTGCGTCGGTGCGGTTGCCGCAGTCCGACGGGTTGGTCTTCACGTCGCGGTTGTCGTTG
This sequence comes from Streptomyces sp. NBC_00016, assembly GCF_045040885.1. Classification (NCBI taxonomy): domain Bacteria; kingdom Bacillati; phylum Actinomycetota; class Actinomycetes; order Kitasatosporales; family Streptomycetaceae; genus Streptomyces; species Streptomyces sp. NBC_00016. Next base: position 9,196,437 of record NZ_CP108304.1, read on the forward strand.
CGGTCGCATCCGTGGCTGGCCGATCACGCGATCGGCGGCGTGACGATTGTCCCCGGTACCGGGCTGGTGGAGTTGGCGGTGCGGGCGGGTGACGAGGCCGGGTGCAGTGTCCTGGATGAGTTGGTGATCGAGGCGCCGCTCGTGGTGCCCGAGCGAGGCGGGGTCCGGCTCCAGGTCGCGATCGGCGGACCGGACGAGGCAGGTTCCCGCACCGTGGAGATCTACTCTCTGCCCGAGCACAGCACCGACGACGACGGTGGTGGCGCGGAGGCATGGACACGGCACGCCACCGGACTGCTGTCGTCGGTGGCCGCTCGGTCGGGTGGCTCCGGGTTCGACTTCGCCGCTTGGCCGCCCGCGGGTGCGCAGCCGGTCGAGGCCGACGATTTCTACGCCGAATTGGTCCAGCACGGATATGGGTACGGTCCGGCGTTCCAGGGGGTGCGGGCGGTGTGGCGACGGGGCGAGGAGGTCTTCGCCGAGGTCGCTCTGCCCGAGGAACAGCGTAAGGAGGCCGGCGGGTTCGGCATCCATCCGGCGCTGCTGGACGCGGCTGTGCAGGTGGGGTCGTTCGGCGGTCAGGTGGACGAGGGCGCGGCGGATCCCGGGGTGCCGGTGTTGGCGTTCGCGTGGAATGGGTTCGTGCTGCATGCCGTGGGTGCGTCGGCGTTGCGGGTGCGGGTCGCTCCGTGCGGGCCGGATGCGCTGTCGGTCGAGGCTGCCGACGAGACGGGCGGCCTCGTGGTGACGATGGACTCGCTGGTGTCCCGGCCGGTGTCCACCGAACAGTTGGGTGCTGCGACGGTGCATGAGAGCCGTGATTCGTTGTTCGCGGTGGAGTGGGCGGAGTTGCCTGCGGTGCACGGGGTGGGGGTGTCGCCGTCGTGGGCGGCGGTGGCCTCTGCGGACGAGGTGACGGCGCTGGCCGCGAGCACGGATGTTCCGGCGGTGGTGGTTCTGGAGGCTGTCGGTGGTGGCGGGGTGGACGCGGTGTTGGCGTTGTCGTCCCGCGTGTTGGAGATAGTGCAGGCGTGGTTGTCGGCCGGGGCGGGACTGGATGAGTCACGGTTGGTGGTGCTGACCCGGGGCGCGGTACCCGCTGGCGGTGAAGCGGACGTGAGTGACCCGGCGGGAGCGGCGGTGTGGGGTCTGGTTCGTGCCGCGCAGGCCGAGCACCCCGACCGGATCATCCTGCTGGACATCGATCCTGCCGCCGATGCTGGTGTGCAGCCGGTGCTGGGTTCGGTGCTGGCCAGTGGGGAACCGCAGGCCGCTGTCCGGGGCACGGCGCTGACGGTACCTCGGCTCGCCCGTACTGCTTCTCGAGTTCTCGACACGGAGGCGGTGTTCGAGCCGCAAGGGACCGTTCTGGTCTCGGGTGCCGGGACGTTGGGTGGTCTGGTGGCCCGGCACTTGGTCACCCGGCACGGGGTGCGGCATCTCCTGCTGGCCAGCCGACGAGGCCCGGACGCCGAGGGTGTGCCGGAGCTGGTCGCCGAGCTCAGTGAGCAGGGGGCGTTGGTCTCGGTCGCGGCCTGTGATCTGTCCGATCGTGAGCAGGTCCAGGCGCTCCTGGCGTCGGTGCCGGACGAGCACCGCCTGACCGGTGTGGTCCATACGGCGGGGGTGTTTGACGCCGGAGTGATCGGGGCGTTGACCCCGGAGCGGCTGGCGGGAGTGTTCGCGCCGAAGGTGGACGCGGTCCGGCACCTCGACGACCTGACCCGTGACATGGACCTCGACGCGTTCATCGTCTACTCGTCCGCCTCGTCCGTGTTCATGGGCGCGGGAAGTGCCGGCTATGCGGCGGCGAATGCGTTCCTGGACGGGTTGATGGCCAACCGCCGGGCGGCGGGCCTGCCCGGGCTGTCACTCGCCTGGGGTCCGTGGGAGCAGACCACCGGCATGGCTGACAACATCGACGACCTCACCAGGACCCGGATGAGTAGGCGTGACGGGCGCGGGGGAGTCATGGCCCTCAAGTCCGCTGAGGGCATGGAGCTGTTCGGTGCCGCTCTGGGGTCAGGTCAGTCGCTGCTCGTGCCGGTCAGGCTGGATCTGCGGGGGGTACGGGCCGACGCGGCGGCCGGCGCCGGTGTGCCGCACCTGCTGCGTGGCCTCGTACCGGTCGGCAGGCAGCAGGCGCGTACGGCGGGCGCCGGCGACGGGCATCGGAAGTTGTCCGACCGGCTGGCCGGGCTCCCCGCGGCACAGCGGCAGGCCCTGCTGCTCGACATGGTGCGTGCTCAGGCGGCGGCCGTGCTCGGGCATGCCGGACCGGAGGGTGTTCGAGCGGAGACGGCGTTCAACGAGGCCGGGTTCGACTCGCTGACCTCCGTGGAACTGCGCAACCGACTGCGGGAGGCGAGCGGGCTGAAGCTGCCCGCCACGCTGGTCTTCGACTACCCCACCCCGCTGGCTCTCTCGGGCTATTTGCTTGGCGAACTCGCCGTGGACGAGGCGTCCGCCGCGGATCCGGTGCTGGCCGGCCTCGCCGGTCTGGAGGCTGCCATCGAGACGGCGGCGGCCGATGAACAAGCCGGCGAGCGGATCACCGTACGTCTGCGGGAACTGCTGAAGGCAGCTGAGGCGGCGGGCGCTCGTGAAGAGGCCCCTGGATCCACGGCCACCCCCGACCAGGATCTTGAAACCGCCAGCGACGAGGAGTTGTTCGCGCTCTTCGACCGGCTGGACTGACCCGGACCGGTGCGGGTGGGCCCGGGTGGGCCCGCCCGCACGGCCCGCACGGACGGTGGTGCGGGGAATCGACCGAAGGCAATCACGCACAGACTTCCTGGGGAGCTGAATTCAGTGGCTGACGAGGTACAACTCCGCGACTACCTCAAGAGGGCCATCGCCGACGCCCGCGACGCCCGTAAGCGGCTGCGCGCGGTCCAGGAGCAGGCGCGGGAGCCGATCGCCATCGTGTCGATGGCGTGCCGGTACCCGGGCGGTGTGGCTTCACCCGGTGACCTCTGGCGGCTGGTGGCCGACGGAGTCGATGCCGTCTCTGGCTTCCCGGACGACCGGGGGTGGGATCTGGAGGGTCTGTTCGATCCGGATCCGGACCACCCGGGCACCTCCTACACCAGTCAGGGCGGTTTCCTTCGGGGGGCGGGGCTCTTCGATGCGGGGTTCTTCGGGATCTCGCCGCGTGAGGCGCTGGCGATGGATCCGCAGCAGCGGCTGTTGCTTGAGGCATCGTGGGAGGCCTTGGAGGACGGCGGTATCGACCCGGTGTCGTTGAAGGGCACCGACGTCGGGGTGTTCTCCGGGCTGTCGGGCCAAGGCTACGGGGCCGGTGTGGGTGTGGTTACGCCGGAGTTGGAGGGCTTCGCGGGTACGGGGGCTTCGTCGAGTGTGGCGTCGGGCCGGGTGTCATACGTGTTCGGTTTCGAGGGTCCGGCGGTCACGTTGGACACGGCGTGTTCGTCGTCGTTGGTGGCGATGCATCTGGCGGCGCAGGCGCTGCGTCAGGGTGAGTGCTCGATGGCGCTGGCCGGCGGCGTGATGGTGATGTCTACGCCCGGCTCCTTTGTGGCCTTCTCCCGGCAGCGGGGTCTGGCTTCTGACGGGCGGTGCAAGGCGTTTTCCTCGGGCGCGGACGGCATGGGTCTGGCCGAGGGTGTGGGTGTGGTGGTGCTGGAGCGGTTGTCGGTGGCGCGGGAGCGTGGGCATCGGGTGCTGGCGGTGCTGCGGGGCAGTGCGGTGAATCAGGACGGTGCGTCGAACGGCTTGACGGCGCCGAACGGTCCTTCGCAGCAGCGGGTGATCCGCAGGGCGCTGTCCGGTGCGGGTCTGGTCTCGGCGGACGTGGATGTGGTGGAGGCGCACGGGACCGGGACGGCCCTGGGCGATCCGATCGAGGCACAGGCCTTGCTGGCCACCTACGGTCAGGACCGGGACCCTGAACAGCCTTTGTGGCTGGGGTCGTTGAAGTCGAACATCGGTCACACGCAGGCGGCGGCGGGCGTGGCCAGCGTGATCAAGATGGTCATGGCCATACAGCACGGTGTCATGCCCCCGACGTTGCATGTGGAGGAGCCCACGCCGGAGGTGGACTGGTCGGCGGGTGCTGTGGAGTTGTTGACCGAGGCGCGTGAGTGGCCGCGTAACGGTCGTCCGCGCCGGGCGGGTGTGTCGTCGTTCGGTGTCAGTGGTACGAACGCGCATCTGATCCTGGAGGAGGCGCCCGCCGAAGTGGCTGAGTCTGTCTTTGTTCCGGAGGACTCGGAGTCTGTCTCGCGCGTGGCGGTGCGGGGTGGTGTGGTGCCGTTGGTGGTGTCGGCGGGGAGTGCGGGTTCGCTGGCGGGTCAGGCGGTACGTCTGGCGTCGTTTGTGGAGTCGGGTGCTGGTGGGGTGTCGTTGGCGGGTGTGGCGGGGGCGTTGGTGTCGGGGCGTGCGCTGTTGGGTGAGCGAGCGGTGGTGGTCGCGGGTTCGTCCGAGGAGGCGCTGACTGGGCTGTCGGCCCTGGCTCGGGGTGAGAGTGCGGCTGGTGTGGTGGCTGGTAGTGCGTCTGGTTCGGGTGTGCCGGGCCGGGTGGTGTGGGTGTTTCCGGGTCAGGGTTCGCAGTGGGTGGGGATGGGTCGGGAGTTGCTGGATTCTTCGCCGGTGTTCGCTGGGCGCATCGCGGAGTGTGCGGCTGCGCTGGAGCGGTGGGTGGACTGGTCGCTGGTGAAGGTTCTGCGGGGTGAGGTCGAGTCGGGGTTGTTGGAGCGAGTGGATGTGGTGCAGCCGGCGAGTTTTGCGGTGATGGTGGGTCTGGCTGCGGTGTGGGCTTCGGTGGGGGTGGTGCCGGATGCGGTGGTGGGTCATTCGCAGGGTGAGATAGCGGCGGCGTGTGTGGCGGGTGTGCTGTCGCTGGAGGATGCGGTGCGGGTGGTGGCGCTGCGCAGTCAGGCCATCGCGGGTGAGTTGGCGGGGCGCGGTGGGATGGCGTCCGTTGCGCTGAGTGAGGCGGAGGCGGCTGTCCGGCTGGCCGCGTGGGCGGATCGGGTGGAGGTGGCTGCGGTCAATGGCCCGGCTTCGGTGGTGATCGCCGGTGACGTTCTCGCGCTTGACGAGGCGCTTGAGGCGTTGTCCGACCAGGGTGTCCGGGTGCGGCGGGTGGCGGTGGATTATGCCTCGCACACCCGGCATGTGGAGGACATCCGGGACACGCTGGACGACGTGCTGGCGGGGATCGTCGCGCAGGCTCCGATCGTGCCGTTCTTCTCGACCGTGACCGGTGATTGGGTCGAGGACGCTGGTGTTTTGGATGGTGGTTACTGGTATCGGAATCTGCGGGGTCAGGTGCGGTTCGGTCCTGCCGTGAGCGATCTGCTGGCGCAGGGCCATGGTGTGTTCGTGGAGGTCAGTGCGCATCCTGTCCTGCTCCAGCCGATCAGCGAGGTCGTGGACGCGACGCAGGCGGATGTGGTGGTGACGGGTTCACTGCGCCGCGAAGACGGCGGGATGCGGCGCCTGCTGGCATCGATGGCGGAACTGTTCGTCCGGGGTGTCGCGGTGGACTGGACAGGCGTACTCCCCACGGGGACGGGGACTCAGCCTGCACCGGTCGACCTGCCGACCTATGCCTTCGACCATCAGCACTATTGGCTTCAGCCGGCCGTGCAGGCGACGGACGCGGAATCCTTGGGTCTGGCGGGGGCTGATCATCCGTTGTTGGGCGCGTCGGTGCGGTTGCCGCAGTCCGACGGGTTGGTCTTCACGTCGCGGTTGTCGTTGCGGTCGCATCCGTGGCTGGCCGATCACGCGGTCGGTGGTGTGGTGCTGGTTCCGGGTACCGGGCTGGTGGAGTTGGTGGTGCGGGCGGGTGATGAGGCCGGGTGCAGTGTCCTGGATGAGTTGGTGATCGAGGCGCCGCTCGTGGTGCCCGAGCGTGGCGGGGTCCGGCTCCAGGTCGCGGTCGGCGGACCGGACGAGACCGGCTCGCGCACCGTGGACGTGTACTCCCTGCGGGAAGACACCGCCGACCATGACGGCGCGGACGCGTGGACACGGCACGCCACCGGCATGCTGTCGTCGGCGAACGCCCAAACAGCTGGCCGCGGCGATGGGTTCGATTTCGCCGCCTGGCCGCCGCCCGGCGCGCAGAAGGTCGATCTGGATGTCGCCGACTTCTATGCCGGTTTGTTGGAGCGTGGTGTCGGTTATGGTCCGGCGTTCCAGGGGGTGCGGGCGGTGTGGCGGCGCGGCGAGGAGGTCTTCGCCGAGGTCGCTCTGCCCGAGGAACAGCGTAAGGAGGCCGGCGGGTTCGGCATCCATCCGGCGCTGCTGGACGCGGCTGTGCAGGTGGGGTCGTTCGGTGGTCAGGTGGACGAGGGCGCGGCGGATCCCGGGGTGCCGGTGTTGGCGTTCGCGTGGAATGGGTTCGTGCTGCATGCCGTGGGTGCGTCGGCGTTGCGGGTGCGGGTCGCTCCGTGCGGGCCGGATGCGTTGTCGGTCGAGGCTGCCGACGAGACGGGCGGCCTGGTAGCGACGATGGACTCGCTGGTGTCCCGGCCGGTGTCCGTGGAGCAGTTGGAGACGGCGGCGGACGCAGCGGTCACCAACTCGTTGTTCGCGGTGGAGTGGGTGGAGTTGCCTGCGGTGCACGGGGTGGGGGTGTCGCCGTCGTGGGTGGCCGTGGCCTCTGCGGACGAGGTGACGGCGCTGGCCGCGAGCACGGATGTTCCGGCGGTGGTGGTTCTGGAGACCGTCGGTGGTGACGGCGTGGACGCGGTGTTGGCGTTGTCGTCCCGCGTGTTGGAGATAGTGCAGGCGTGGTTGTCGGCCGGGGCGGCGTTGGAGGAGTCGCGGTTGGTGGTGCTGACCCGGGGCGCGGTACCCGCTGGCGGTGAAGCGGACGTGAGTGACCCGGCGGGAGCGGCGGTGTGGGGTCTGGTTCGTGCCGCGCAGGCCGAGCACCCCGACCGGATCATCCTGCTGGATGTCGACCCGGCGTCGGACGGCACAGCGGGATCCGCGCGGGGACCCGCATGGGGATCCGCACGGGCATCTGAATGGGGATCCGTGCTGGGTGCGGTGCTGGCCGGTGGAGAGCCGCAGGTCGCGGTGCGCGGAACCACTCTCTCCATACCCCGCCTCGCCCCCGCCACCGGCCAAGGGCCGTATGACGCAGGCGTGTTCGGGCCGGAGGGAACGGTCCTGGTGTCGGGCGCCGGATCGTTGGGCGCTCTCGCGGCCCGGCACTTGGTCACCCGGCACGGGGTGCGGCATGTGTTGCTGGCCAGCCGCCAGGGTGTGGAGGCGGAGGGCGTGCCGGAGTTGGTCGCCGAGCTCACCGGGCAGGGGGCGTTGGTCTCGGTCGCGGCCTGTGATCTGTCCGACCGTGACCAGGTCCGGGCGCTCCTGGCGTCGGTGCCGGACGAGCACCGCCTGACCGGTGTGGTCCATACGGCGGGGGTGTTCGACGCCGGAGTGATCGGGGCGTTGACCCCGGAGCGGCTGGCGGGGGTGTTCGCGCCGAAGGTGGACGCGGTCCGGCACCTCGATGAGCTGACCCGTGGCCTGGACCTCGACGCGTTCATCGTCTACTCGTCCGCCTCGTCCGTGTTCATGGGCGCGGGAAGTGCCGGCTATGCGGCGGCGAATGCGTTCCTGGACGGGTTGATGGCCAACCGCCGGGCGGCGGGCCTGCCCGGGCTGTCACTCGCCTGGGGCACCTGGGAGCACACCACCAACATGACAGCCCATCTCAGCAACGTCGACCAGGCACGTATGAGCAGGCGGGCGAGCCGTGGCGGCGTCGTGGCGCTCAAGCCCGCTGAGGGTATGGAGCTGTTCGATGCTTCCGTGGGGTCAGGTCAGTCGCTGCTGGTGCCGGTCAGGCTGGATCTGCGGGGGGTACGGGCCGATGCGGCGGCCGGCGCCGGTGTGCCGCACCTGCTGCGTGGCCTCGTACCGGTCGGCAGGCAGTCCGCGCGGGCAGCGTCCACGACCGACGGCGGCCTGCTGCACCGCCTGGCCGGGCTTGCCGAGGCCGAGCAGGAAGCACTGCTGCTCGACCTGGTGCGTGCTCAGGCGGCGGCCGTGCTCGGTTATGCCGGGCCGGCGGGTGTCCGGGCGGAGACGGCGTTCAAGGATGTCGGGTTCGACTCGCTGACCTCCGTGGAACTGCGCAACCGACTGCGGGAGGCGAGCGGGCTGAAGCTGCCTGCCACGCTGGTCTTCGATCATCCGACCCCGCTGGTCCTCGCCCGTCACCTGCGCGACGAGCTCGGTATCAGTGACGACGTGCTTTCCCGGGTGAACGCGAGGATCGAAGACGTCGAGTCGCTGATCAGTGGTCTGCGCCTTGACGAATCCATGAGATCCAGTATCGCGATTCGGCTTCAGGGTCTGGTGGCCAGGTGCAACGGAGCGCTTGAGCAGACGGAATTCTCCATGGTGTCGGAAAAACTGGAATCCGCGTCGGCGGACGAGGTTCTCGACTTTATCGATGACGAACTGGGTCTCGGTTGAGATCGGTTCGAGGCTTCGCGGCTCCGTCAAACCTTCGTGAGGACTGAAGAATGGCCACGGACGAAAAGCTCCTCAAGTACCTCAAGCGCGTCACGACCGAGTTGCACAACCTGCGCAAGCAGGGCTCATCGCATGCGGGTGAGCCGATAGCGATCGTGGGTATGGCGTGCCGTTTGCCGGGTGGGGTGGCGGGGCCGGCGGATCTGTGGCGGTTGGTGTGTGAGGGCCGGGACGCGGTGTCGGGGTTCCCCGACGACCGGGGCTGGGAACTGGAGGGTCTGTTCGACCCGGATCCGGACCACCCGGGCACCTCCTACACCGATCAGGGCGGTTTCCTTCGGGGGGCGGGGCTCTTTGATGCGGGGTTCTTCGGGATCTCGCCGCGTGAGGCGTTGGCGATGGATCCGCAGCAGCGGTTGCTGTTGGAGGCGTCGTGGGAGGCGTTGGAGGACGGCGGTATCGACCCGGTGTCGTTGAAGGGCACCGATGTCGGGGTGTTCTCCGGCGTGTGTGGTCAGGGCTACGGGGCCGGTTCCGGCGGTGTCGCACCGGAGTTGGAGAGTTTCACCGGCACGGGTGTCGCGGGGAGTGTGGCGTCGGGTCGGGTGTCGTACGTGTTCGGGTTCGAGGGTCCGGCGGTCACTGTGGACACGGCCTGTTCGTCGTCGTTGGTGGCGATCCATCTGGCGGCGCAGGCGCTGCGTCAGGGTGAGTGCTCGATGGCGCTGGCCGGCGGCGCGATGGTGATGTCGACGCCTGGCACCTTTGTGGCGTTCTCCCGGCAGCGGGGCATGGCCGCGGATGGGCGGTGCAAGGCGTACGCGGACGGCGCGGACGGCATGGGTCTGGCCGAGGGTGTGGGTGTGGTGGTGCTGGAGCGGTTGTCGGTGGCGCGGGAGCGTGGGCATCGGGTGCTGGCGGTCGTACGGGGCAGCGCGGTGAACCAGGACGGTGCCTCGAACGGCCTGACGGCACCGAACGGTCCTTCGCAGCAGCGGGTGATCCGCAGGGCGTTGTCCGGTGCGGGTCTGGTCTCGGCGGACGTGGATGTGGTGGAGGGGCATGGGACCGGGACGGCTCTGGGTGATCCGATCGAGGCGCAGGCGTTGCTGGCCACCTACGGTCAGGGCCGTGACCTGGAACGGCCCTTGTGGCTGGGGTCGTTGAAGTCGAACATCGGTCATACGCAGCAGGCCGCGGGCGTGGCCAGTGTGATCAAGATGGTGCAGGCGCTGCGGCACGGGGTGATGCCGCCCACGCTGCATGTGGAGGAGCCCACGAAGGAGGTGGACTGGTCGGCGGGTGCCATCGAGCTGCTGGCGGAGGCGCGTGAGTGGCCGCGCAACGACCGTCCACGCCGGGCCGGGGTCTCCTCGTTCGGGATCAGCGGGACGAACGCCCATCTGATCCTGGAGGAAGCACCGCCGGAGGACGCGGAGCCTGACCCCGAACAGCCGGCGTCTGCGGGTGCCGTGTCCTTGGTGCTGTCGGCGCGGAGCGTCGGTTCCCTGGCGGGTCAGGCCGGTCGGCTGGCGTCGCTCGTCGAACGCGCCGGTGGGGTGTCGTTGGCGGGTGTGGCGGGTGCGTTGGTGTCGAGGCGTGCCCTGTTGGGTGAGCGTGCGGTGGTGGTCGCGGGTTCGTCCGAGGAGGCGTTGGCCGGGCTGACGGCGCTGGCGCGGGGTGAGAGTGCGGCTGGTGTGGTGAGTGGAAGGGCTGCCGGTTCGGGCGCGCCGGGAAAGGTCGTGTGGGTGTTCCCGGGGCAGGGATCCCAGCGAGTCGGAATGGGCCGGGAGCTGTACGAGCGGTATCCGGTGTTCGCGGAGGCGCTGGACGAGGCGTGTGCGCAGTTGGACGCGTGTCTCGCCGGGTGGGTTGATCATCCGGTACGGGATGTGGTGCTGGGCAGGGTGACCCCGAGCGCCGTGCTTCTGGACCAGACCGTGTTCACGCAGGCGGGGCTGTTCGCGCTGGAGAGCGCTCTGTTTCGGCTGGTGGAGTCCTGGGGCGTGCGGCCGGACGCGGTGATCGGACATTCGATCGGCGAGGTTGCTGCCGCGTATGCGGCGGGTGCGCTGTCGTTGCCGGACGCGGCACGAGTGGTCGCGGCCCGCGGCTGGCTGATGCAGGCACTGCCGCCGGGCGGCGCGATGGTCGCGGTGGCCGCCGGGGAGGACGAGGTCGCCGGGCTCCTGGGAGAGGGCGTGGAGGTCGCGGCGGTGAACGGCCCGTCCTCGGTGGTGCTCTCCGGCGACCAGGACGCGGTCCTCGCGGTGGCCGACCGGTTGCGGGAGCGGGGATTCAAAACGAAGCGGCTGGCGGTTTCGCACGCGTTCCACTCCCTGCGGATGGAGCCGATGCTTGCCGACTTCGCCGCCGAACTGAGCGAGGTGGAGTGGCGGCCGCCCGTGATCCCGGTGATCTCGAACGTGAGCGGCCGGCCGGCCGAACCCGGGGAACTCGCCGACGCCCAGTACTGGGCGAGGCATGTCCGGCGGCCCGTGCGGTTCGCCGACGGGATCGCCGCCGCGGTGCGGTACGGCGGCGCGCTGTTCGTGGAACTGGGTCCGGGCGCCGCCCTGTCCGGCTTGGTCGAGGAGACAGCCACCGCTACGACGACCGAGGCGACATGTGTCGCGGCCCTGCGAGACGGCCGTTCCGAAACGCAGACCCTGCTGGCTTCGGTGGCGGAGCTGTTCGTCCGGGGTGTGACCGTGGACTGGGGCAAGGTTCTGCCGGGTGGGGCGGGATCCGCGCCGGTCGACCTGCCGACTTACGCCTTCGACCATCAGCACTACTGGATCCAGATGGCAGGTTCGGCGACGGACGCGGAGTCGTTGGGTCTGGCGGGGGCTGATCATCCGTTGTTGGGCGCGTCGGTGCGGTTGCCGCAGTCCGATGGGTTGGTCTTCACGTCGCGGTTGTCGTTGCGGTCGCATCCGTGGCTGGCCGATCACGCGGTCGGCGGCGTGACGATTGTCCCCGGTACCGGGCTGGTGGAGTTGGCGGTGCGGGCGGGTGACGAGGCCGGGTGCAGTGTCCTGGATGAGTTGGTGATCGAGGCGCCGCTCGTGGTGCCCGAGCGAGGCGGGGTCCGGCTCCAGGTCGCGATCGGCGGACCGGACGACACAGGCTCGCGCACCGTGGACGTGTACTCCCTGCGGGAAGACACCGCCGACCATGACGGCGCGGACGCGTGGACACGGCACGCCACTGGCATGCTGTCGTCGGCGACCGCCCAACCAGGTGGCGTGGGTTCCGCGTTCGACTTCGGCACCTGGCCGCCGCCCGGCGCACAGCCGTTGGACGTGGACGCCGGGGATTTCTACGACGGTCTGCTCGAGCGCGGTTACGCCTATGGTCCGGCGTTCCAGGGCCTGCGGGCGGCGTGGCGACGCGGCGAGGAGATCTTCGCCGAGGTCGCTCTGCCCGAGGAACAGCGTAAGGAGGCCGACGGGTTCGGCATTCACCCGGCGCTTCTGGACGCGTCCCTGCACGCAGGGATGCTTGCCGCCGCGTCGGACACGACGGAGGAGACATCCCCCGGCGAGCCTGTACTGCCGTTCGCGTGGAACGGCCTCGTGCTGCATGCCGTGGGTGCCTCGGCGCTGCGGGTACGCCTGGCGCCGGGAGGACTTGGCGCCGTGTCGCTTGCGGCGGCGGATGAGGCCGGTGGCCTCGTGGTGACGATGGACTCGCTGGTGTCCCGGCCGGTGTCCGCCGAGCAGTTGGGTGCTGCGGTGGTGGATGAGAGCCGTGATTCGTTGTTCGCGGTGGAGTGGGTGGAGTTGCCTGCGGCTGAGGGGGTGGAGGTGTCGCCGTCGTGGGTGGCGGTGGCCTCTGCGGACGAGGTGACGGCGCTGGCCGCGAGCACGGATGTTCCGGCGGTGGTGGTTCTGGAGGCTGTCGGTGGTGGCGGGGTGGACGCGGTGTTGGCGTTGTCGTCCCGCGTGTTGGGGGTGGTGCAGGCGTGGTTGTCGGCCGGGGCGGTGTTGGAGGAGTCGCGGTTGGTGGTGCTGACCCGGGGCGCGGTACCCGCTGGCGGTGAAGCGGACGTGAGTGACCCGGCGGGAGCGGCGGTGTGGGGTCTGGTTCGTGCCGCGCAGGCCGAGCACCCCCATCCATTCGTCCTGTTGGACATCGATGCCGATGCCGATGCTGGTGTGGAGCGGGTCCTGGGTTCGGCATTGGCCAGTGGGGAGCCGCAGGTCGCCACGCGTGGCACGGTGCTGACGGTCCCTCGACTCGTGCGCAGCGCACATCAACATGCCTCCACGGGCGCGGTGTTCGGGCTGGAGGGGACGGTCCTGGTTGCGGGCGCGGGGTCGTTGGGTGGTCTGGTGGCCCGGCATCTGGTGGCCAGGCATGGCGTGCGGCATGTGCTGCTGGCCAGCCGTCGGGGTCCGGATGCCGAGGGTGTGCCGGAGTTGGTCGCCGAGCTCAGTGAGCAGGGGGCGTTGGTCTCGGTCGCGGTCTGTGATCTGTCCGACCGTGACCAGGTCCGGGCGCTCCTGGCGTCGGTGCCGGACGAGCACCGCCTGACGGGCGTGGTTCACACAGCCGGTGTGCTGGACGACGGGGTGATCGGGGCGTTGACCCCGGAGCGGCTGGCGGGGGTGTTCGCGCCGAAGGTGGACGCGGTCCGGCACCTCGACGACCTGACCCGTGACATGGACCTCGACGCGTTCGTCGTGTTCTCGTCCGCCTCGGGGGTGTTCGGGTCGGCGGGGCAGGGCAACTACGCGGCGGCGAATGCCTTCCTGGACGGGTTGATGGCCAACCGTCGGGCGGCGGGCCTGCCCGGCCTGTCCCTCGCCTGGGGCCTGTGGGAGCAGACAGCCGGCATGACCGCTCACCTGGAGGGTGTCGACCAGGCGCGTGCGAGCCGTGGTGGCGTGCTGGCGATCCTGGAGACGGAGGGTGTGGAACTGTTCGACGCCGCCCTCACCTCCGGGCAGGCGTTGCTGGTGCCGATCAAGCTGGACCTGCGGGCGCTGCGAACCCAGGCCGGGGCCGGCGGTGGTCTGCCGCATCTGCTCCGCGGTCTGGTGCGGACGGGGCGGCAGGTCGCGCGGGCGGCATCTTCCACCGACGGTGGACTGGCGCGACGGCTGGCCGGACTGGCCGAGGCCGAGCAGGAGTCGCTGCTTCTCGATCTGGTGCGTGCCCAGGCCGCGGCCGTGCTCGGGCATGCCGGGCCTGCCGGTGTCCGGGCGGACACGGCGTTCAACGAGGCCGGGTTCGACTCGCTCACTTCCGTGGAACTGCGCAACCGACTGCGTGAGGCGACCGGTCTCAAGCTGCCCGCCACGCTGATCTTCGACTACCCGGCCCCGCTGCCGCTCGCCCGCTACCTGCGCGACGAGCTCGGTGACACGGTGGCGAGCACTCCCTCGGCTGCTCCGGCGGTTGCTGCGGATCCCAACGAACCGATCGCGATCGTCGGGATGGCGTGCAGGCTGCCCGGCGATGTGGCGGACCCCGAGGATCTGTGGCGGTTGGTTCACGAGGGCCGTGAGGGCATGTCGCCCTTCCCTGAGGACCGGGGCTGGGATCTGGAGGACCTGTTCGACCCGGACCCCGACAGCGTGGGCACCTCGTACACCAGCCAGGGCGGATTCGTACGCGGAGCCGGGCTCTTCGATGCGGGGTTCTTCGGGATCTCGCCGCGTGAGGCGCTGGCGATGGATCCGCAGCAGCGGTTGCTGTTGGAGGCGTCGTGGGAGGCGTTGGAGGACGTCGGTGTCGACCCGTCGTCGTTGAAGGGCACCGACGTCGGGGTGTTCTCCGGCGTGTCCAGTCAGGGCTATGGGGCCGGTGCCGTCGCGCCGGAACTGGAGGGCTTCGCGAGCACGGGTACCGCGTCGAGTGTGGCGTCGGGCCGGGTGTCGTATGTGTTCGGGTTCGAGGGTCCGGCGGTCTCCGTGGACACGGCGTGTTCGTCGTCGCTGGTGGCGATCCATCTGGCGGCCCAGGCGCTCAGGCAGGGCGAGTGCTCTACGGCGCTGTCCGGCGGCGTCACGGTGATGGCGACACCCGTCAGCTTCGTGGAGTTCTCCCGCCAGCGAGGCCTGGCAAGGGACGGGCGGTGCAAGGCGTACGCGGACGGCGCGGATGGCACGGGCTGGGCCGAGGGTGTGGGTGTGGTGGTGCTGGAGCGGTTGTCGGTGGCGCGGGAGCGTGGGCATCGGGTGCTGGCGGTGCTGCGGGGCAGTGCGGTGAATCAGGACGGTGCGTCGAACGGCTTGACGGCGCCGAACGGTCCTTCGCAGCAGCGGGTGATCCGCAGGGCGCTGGACACGGCGGGACTCACGCCCACGGACGTGGACGTGGTGGAGGGGCATGGGACCGGGACGGCTCTGGGTGATCCGATCGAGGCGCAGGCGTTGCTGGCCACTTACGGGCGGGACAGGGATCCGAAGCGTCCGTTGTGGTTGGGGTCGTTGAAGTCGAACATCGGTCATACGCAGGCGGCTGCGGGTGTGGCGGGCGTGATCAAGATGGTGCAGGCGCTGCGGCACGGGGTGATGCCGCCCACGCTGCACGTGCAGGAGCCCACGAAGCAGGTGGACTGGTCGGCGGGTGCGGTGGAGTTGTTGACCGAGGCGCGTGAGTGGCCGCGCAACGGTCGTCCGCGCCGGGCCGGAGTCTCCTCGTTCGGGATCAGCGGTACGAACGCGCATCTGATCCTGGAGGAAGCGCCTGCCGTTGATGGGGAGGAGACGCGGGAGCCGCTGGTGCGGGGTGGTGTGGTGCCGTTGGTGGTGTCGGCGGGGAGTGCGGGTTCGCTGGCGGGTCAGGCGGGGCGTCTGGCGTCGTTTGTGGAGTCGGGTGCTGGTGGGGTGTCGTTGGCGGGTGTGGCGGGGGCGTTGGTGTCGGGGCGTGCGCTGTTGGGTGAGCGTGCGGTGGTGGTGGCCGACTCGGGTGAGCAGGCGTTGGCGGGGTTGCGGGCGCTGGCGCGCGGCGAAGGCGGTCAGGACCTGGTGGCTGGTAGTGCGTCTGGTTCGGGTGTGCCGGGCAAGGTCGTGTGGGTGTTCCCGGGCCAGGGTTCGCAGTGGGTGGGGATGGGCCGGGAGTTGCTGGATTCTTCGCCGGTGTTCGCTGAGCGCATCGCGGAGTGTGGGGCTGCGCTGGAGCGGTGGGTGGACTGGTCGCTGGTGAAGGTTCTGCGGGGTGAGGTTGAGCCGGGGTTGTTGGAGCGGGTGGATGTGGTGCAGCCGGCGAGTTTTGCGGTGATGGTGGGTCTGGCTGCGGTGTGGGGTTCGGTGGGGGTGGTGCCGGATGCGGTGGTGGGTCATTCGCAGGGTGAGATAGCGGCGGCGTGTGTGGCGGGTGTGCTGTCGCTGGAGGATGCGGTGCGGGTGGTGGCGCTGCGCAGTCAGGCCATCGTGGATGAGTTGGCGGGGCGCGGTGGGATGGCGTCTGTTGCGCTGAGTGAGGAAGCGGCGGCCGTCCGGCTGGCCGCGTGGGCGGATCGGGTGGAGGTGGCTGCGGTCAATGGCCCGGCCTCGGTGGTGATCGCCGGTGACGTTGCCGCGCTTGACGAGGCGCTTGAGGCGTTGTCGGGGGAGGGTGTCCGGGTGCGGCGGGTGGCGGTGGATTACGCCTCGCACACCCGGCATGTCGAGGACATCAGGGACACGTTGGCTGATGCGCTGGCGGATGTGCATGCCCAGGCACCCAATGTTCCGTTCTTCTCGACCGTGACCGGTGATTGGGTCGAGGACGCTGGTGTTCTGGATGGTGGTTACTGGTATCGGAATCTGCGGGGTCAGGTGCGGTTCGGTCCTGCCGTGACCGATCTGCTGGCGCAGGGCCATGGTGTGTTCGTGGAGGTCAGTGCGCATCCCGTCCTGCTCCAGCCGATCAGCGAGGTCGTGGACGCGACGCAGGCGGATGTGGTGGTGACGGGTTCACTGCGCCGTGAGGATGGCGGGATGCGGCGCCTGTTGGCATCGATGGCCGAACTGTTCGTCCGGGGCGTGACCGTGGACTGGGCCAAGGTTCTCCCGCAAGCGGCGGTCGACGAGCGGGTGGACCTGCCGACTTACGCCTTCGACCATCAGCACTATTGGCTTCAGCCGGCCGTGCAGGCGACGGACGCGGAGTCGTTGGGTCTGGCGGGGGCTGATCATCCGTTGTTGGGCGCGTCGGTGCGGTTGCCGCAGTCCGATGGGTTGGTCTTCACGTCGCGGTTGTCGTTGCGGTCGCATCCGTGGCTGGCCGATCACGCGGTCGGTGGTGTGGTGCTGGTTCCGGGTACCGGGCTGGTGGAGTTGGTGGTCCGGGCGGGTGATGAGGCCGGGTGCAGTGTCCTGGATGAGTTGGTGATCGAGGCGCCGCTCGTGGTGCCCGAGCGTGGCGGGGTCCGGCTCCAGGTCGCGATCGGCGGACCGGACGAGACCGGCTCGCGCACCGTGGACGTGTACTCCCTGCGGGAAGACACCGCCGACCATGACGGCGCGGACGCGTGGACACGGCACGCCACCGGCATGCTGTCGTCGGCGAACGCCCAACCAGCTGACCGCGGCGATGGGTTCGACTTCGCCGCCTGGCCGCCGCCCGACGCGGAGCCGGTGGATATCAGCGACGGCTATGGCCTCCTGGCCCAGGGAGGCTACGGGTACGGTCCGGCGTTCCAGGGGGTGCGGGCGGTGTGGCGACGCGGCGAGGAGGTCTTCGCCGAGGTCGCTCTGCCCGAGGAACAGCGTAAGCAGGCCGGCAGGTTCGGCATCCATCCCGCGCTGCTGGACGCTGCCTTGCACTCGACCATGCTGAACGCTGTGGCGGCGGTCATGGCCGAAGGCCAAGGCCAAGGCCAAGGCCAAGGCCAAGGCCAAGGCCAAGGCCAAGGCGACGGCGAATCGGGCGGGCTGGAGCTACGGCTGCCGTTCGCGTGGAACGGGCTGGAACTGCACGCGGCCGGTGCCTCGGTGCTGCGTGTGCGGGTCGGACGACCCGAGCGCGACGCACTGTCGCTGGAGGCGGTGGACGAAACCGGCGGCCTGGTGGTGACGATGGAGTCACTGGTGGGCCGGGTGGTGTCGGCCGAGCAGCTGGATACGGCGGCCGGCTCGGCGCGTGCGCACTCGCTGTTCCAGGTGGGGTGGACCGCGCTGCCCCCGGTGCGTGGAATGGAGCCGACACCGTCCTGGGTCGCGGTGAGCACCGCGGAACAGGTGGCGACCCTGGCCGACGACGTGGCATCGGGCGCGGCAGCCCCGGCGGTGGCGGTTCTGGAAGCCGTCGGTGGCGACGGCGAGGAGCCGGTACTGGTTCTGGCCTGCCAGGTCCTGGAAGTGGTGCAGTGCTGGCTGGCCGGGGCGGGACTGGAGGAGTCGCGGTTGGTGGTGCTGACCCGGGGCGCGGTGCCGGCCGGCGGTGAAGCGGATGTGAGTGACCCGGCGGGAGCGGCGGTGTGGGGTCTGGTTCGTGCCGCGCAGGCCGAGCACCCCGACCGGATCATCCTGCTGGACATCGATCCTGCCTCCGGCGACACATCGGGAGCCGCGTCGGCGTCGGGGTCCGCGGTCGGATCCGGGTCGGGGTCCGAGGTCGGATCCGGGTTGGGATCCGCCTTGGACTCGGTGCTGGGAGCGGTGCTGGCCAGTGGTGAGCCGCAGATCGCGGTGCGCGGAACGACCCTCTCGATGCCCAGGCTGGTCCGTGCCACTGATGAAGTTTCGGATGTTCCGGCGGTGTTCGGTGCGGAGGGAACGGTTCTGGTGTCGGGTGCGGGCTCGTTGGGTGCTTTGGCGGCCCGGCATCTGGTGGCCCGGTACGGGGTGCGGCGTCTGCTGCTGGCCAGTCGTCGGGGTCCGGATGCCGAGGGTGTGCCGGAGTTGGTCGCCGAGCTCAGTGAGCAGGGGGCGTTGGTCTCGGTCGCGGCCTGTGATCTGTCTGATCGTGAGCAGGTCCGGGCCCTGTTGGCGTCGGTGCCGGACGAGCACCGTCTGACTGGCGTGGTGCACACCGCGGGCGTGACCGATGACGGGGTGATCGGCACATTGACCCCGGAGCGGTTGGCGAGGGTGTTCGCGCCGAAGGTGGATGCGGTGCGGTATCTCGATGAGCTGACCCGTGGTCTGGCTCTTGATGCGTTCGTCGTCTATTCGTCCGTGTCGTCTGTGTTCATGGGTGCGGGCAGTGGGAGTTATGCGGCGGCGAACGCGTTCTTGGACGGGTTGATGGCGGGCCGTCGGGCGGAGGGGCTGCCGGGTCTGTCCCTGGCCTGGGGGTTGTGGGAGCAGTCGGCCGGTATGGCGGCGGGTACCGATGATCTCACCCGGGCGCGGATGAACCGGCGTGGTGGTCTGCGGGCGATGACGTCGGTGGAGGGGATGGAACTCTTCGATGCCGCTGTGGGGTCCGGGCGGGCGTTGTTGGTGCCGGCGAAGCTGGATCTGCGGGGGGTGCGGGCCGGTGCCGCGGCCGATGGTGGGATTCCGCACCTGTTGCGGGGTCTCGTCCCCTCGGGGCGGCAGCTGGCGCGGGCGGCGGGTACCGGTGACGAGCAGCGCCAGCTCTCCGGCCGGCTGGCCGGACTGCCCCCCGCCGAGCAGGCACAGGTCCTGCTCAACCTGGTGCGGGCTCAGGTGGTCGCCGTTCTGGGCTACCCCGCGACCCACCACATCGACGTGGACCAGGGGCTCTTCGAGATCGGCTTCGACTCCCTCACCGCCATCGAGCTGCGCAACCGCCTTCGCAACGCCACGGAAAGGAAGCTCTCGCCCAATCTCGTCTTCGACTATCCGACGCCAGGAATGCTCGCCGGCCATCTGCACGAGCTGATGTGCGGCGAACAGGCGTCAGCCCATGGAGCGATCTCGGTATGAAAGAGGGTGACGATGTGTTCGACGTGGGAAAATATCTTCAGCGGATAGGCTGGAGCGGAGAGGCCGGTGTGGACATCGCGACATTACGCGCACTGCACAAGAAGCACCTCATGGCGATTCCGTACAACGGCGCCGGCCAGGATCTCAGAAACGGGATACGCCTCGTCGACCTCGACGAGAACGCATTGTTCGAGACGAGCATTGTCAACCGGCAGGGCGGGACCTGTTTCGAGCTGGCCCGGCTGTTCCACCGGCTGCTCGGCGAACTGGGCTACGACGTCACGCTGATGGCGGGAAGTACGGCCGAAGGCCGGGAGAACTTCGGGCTGGACGTCGAGCACATGCTCAACCGTGTTGCCCTGGACGGCGCTGAATGGCTCGTGGACGTCGGCTACCCGGGGCCCTCCTTCATCGAGCCATTGCTGGTCACCGACTCGGTGCAGACCCAGTACGGGTGCCAGTACCGGCTGGTCGACCACGAGTCCGGGTTCGCTCTCCAGCGCCGGGGAAGGGTCAGCCGGTGGAGCGTCGTCTACACCTTCACGAGGAAAGCCCGGCAGTGGAGCGACTGGCAGGAGCTGGAGGACCGTCTCAACCGGGAGTTCGCGTCGGACGGGTCCGAAGCGTGCCCGATCGCGCGGGGAACGGACCGCCTCTTCCGGGAGATCGAGGCGGACACGAGAGCGTACGACGGTCAGGACGTTCTGTGCGGCCGGACTTTCGACGACGGCCAGATCGTACTGAAAGGGCGACGCTATCTGACGGTCCGTGACGGTCGCGAGGAAGTGCACACGATCACGGACGACGGCGAGCACCGGAAGCTGGTCTCCCGCATTCTGTCGGGCGAGTTCAGCTGAATTCGGAAGGGGAATCCGATGGTGAAGGACACGGCTGACGTGATGCCGAGCGGCGGTGCCGACGCAGCGCCGCGCGGCCGAGCGGAACGGGCCGAGACGCCACTGCGCACGGCGGCGGGCCGGTAGAGACGCCATGACCTCCGTCCCGCTGCGCCTCAGAGATCATTCGTACGACGTGCTCATCGGCCCGGGGGCACGCACGTCGCTCGCCGAGGTCGTCCGACGGCTGGGCGCCAGACGGGCCGTCGTCGTGTCGGCCCGGCCTGCGCCATGGGTGCCCGACACCGGGGTGGAGACCCTGCTGCTGCCGGCCCGGGACGGTGAGCGGGACAAGACCCTCGCCACCGTGGAGGCCTTGTGCGGTGAGTTCGCACGGTTCGGGCTCACCAGGTCCGACGTCGTCGTCTCGTGCGGTGGCGGGACGACCACCGATGTGGTCGGGCTGGCGGCCGCGCTCTACCACCGTGGCGTGCCCGTGGTGCACCTGCCCACGTCGCTGCTTGCCCAGGTGGACGCCAGTGTCGGCGGGAAGACGGCGGTGAACCTTCCGGCCGGCAAGAACCTGGTCGGCGCGTACTGGCAGCCCAGCGCGGTGCTGTGCGACACCGAGTATCTGTCGACCCTGCCCCCGCGGGAGATGCTGAACGGTCTCGGTGAGATCGCCCGGTGCCACTTCATCGGAGCGGCGGACCTGCGTGGGCTGCCGCCGGCGGAACAGATCGCCGCCAGTGTGACGCTCAAGGCGCGGATCGTGGAGATGGACGAGCGGGACACCGGAGTACGGCACCTGCTCAACTACGGTCACACGCTCGGCCACGCGCTCGAGAGGGCGACCGACTTCGCGCTGCGGCACGGCGAGGCGGTGGCGGTCGGGACGGTTTTCGCTGGTGTACTCGCCGGTGTACTGGGCCGTGTCCCTCAGGCCCGTGTGTCGGAACACCGGGAGGTCGTCCGGTACTACGGTCTGCCCACCGCCCTGCCCGTCGAGGCCGATGCCGCGGCTCTCGTACGTCTGATGCGGCACGACAAGAAGGCGATCACCGGACTCGCCTTCGTGCTGGACGGACCGAAGGGCGCGGAACTGGTGAGCGACGTGCCGCGGGAAGCGGTCGAGCACGCCCTGGACCGGATGCCCCGAGCACCCCTCGCCGATCTCGTCGGCGAAGCCACGCTCGGTGCCTCCACGACCGATACGGCCAGGAAATGAGGCACTTTCGGCGGTGGCCGGCTGATCTCGGCGGACCGGCCGGCGCGCATCACGCGTCGGTGGACCAGCTGCTGGCGGGCAGACTGGAGGCGGCGCTGGCCAGGCCCGCCGCTCAGCAACCGGTCTGGCCGGACCCCGAGCGGGCGAGAGAGGCGAGGGCATCGCTGAGCCGGGCCGAGCCGATCGTGACGCCGGCCGAGACCGCACGGCTGGCCGGTCGGCTCGCGGCGGTCGCGCGCGGGGAGGCGTTCCTGCTCCAGGGGGGTGACTGCGCCGAGACGTTCGCCGAGAACAGCGAAGCCCATCTGCGGGCCAACCTGCGGACTCTGGTGCACATGGCCGCCGAACTCACCCGCCGGGCAGGACTGCCCGTCGTCAAGATCGCCAGGATGGCCGGGCAGTACGCCAAGCCCCGCTCCAAGGCCGTGGACGCGCGGGGCCTGCCCGTCTACCGCGGCGACATGGTGAACTCCGTCGAGCCCACACCCGAGGCCCGGACGCCCGATCCCCACCGGATGCTGAGGGCCCACGCCGACGCGGCGGACGCGAGGGCTCTGGTCCACACGTTCCGCCGAAGCCATGAGGGCGACGACATCTACGTAAGTCACGAAGCGCTCCTGCTCGACTACGAGCGGTCCTTGCTGTGGGCCGACATCAGCGGGCCGGAACCTCGTCTGTCCAGCGGGCTGGGGCACTTCCTGTGGATCGGCGAGCGCACCCGTCGGCTCGACGGCGCGCACATCGCGTTCGCGGAACTGCTCTCCAACCCGATCGGCCTCAAGCTCGGGCCGGGCACGACCCCGGAGAAGGCGGTCGAATACGTGCGGCGGCTCGACCCGCACGGTGAACCGGGGCGGCTGACACTGGTGAGCCGGATGGGACACACACGGGTCCGCGATGTCCTGCTGCCGATCGTGGAGAAGGTCGCCGCCTCCGGTCACCAGGTGATCTGGCAGTGCGATCCGATGCACGGCAACACCTACACGTCGGCCAACGGATACAAGACCCGCCAGTTCCGGCACATAGCCGACGAGATCGCCGGCTTCTTCGCAGTGCACCGACGGCTGGGCACCCACCCCGGCGGCATTCACGTCGAGGTGACGGGCGACGACGTCACGGAGTGCGTGGGGGGTGCCGCGGGCATCTCGGAGGCCGACCTGCCCGCCCGCTACCGCACGGCCTGCGATCCCCGGCTCAACGCGGAGCAGTCGATGGAACTCGCGGTCCGCGTCGCGGAGATGGTGGCGGACGGCGTCGCGGAGAAGAAGGTGAGGCTGCGATGACCGGCCATCCGCCCGGCACGCCCCTCACGGGCACCACCCGGCTGTACGCCGTCCTGGGCGATCCCGCCGCCCGGGTCCAGGCGCCCACCCTGATGGATCCGGTCTTCGCCCGCCCGGGCATCGACGCGGTGCTCGTCCCCGTGCACGCCCGGCCGCGGGACCTGGAGCACATCGCGTGCTCGACGGGCAACTGGGCTCCCATCAGGTCTTCTTCGGCCTGAACCGAGCGTTGCGGCGACTACCGGACCGAGGGATGCGGGGGCGACCGGCAGAGCTCTACGTTGGACCTGTTGTCCCAGCTTTCCTCGCACCGCACATGACGCTGCACGGGGCGGAGCGTGCGCGTCTTCCGCGATCCCGAGTCAGCCATGTTTGGAGAGACATGAACGTGCGACAAGCGCCGGAGTTCCCCCAGTGGCCTCAGTACGACGAGGGCGAGCGGGAAGGCCTTCTCCGTGCGCTCGAGCAGGGCCAGTGGTGGCGGATGGGCGGAAACGAAGTCGACTCCTTCGAGCGGGAGTTCGCCGAACACCACGGTGCCGCCCACGCCCTCGCGGTCACGAACGGAACCCACGCGCTGGAACTCGCCCTTCAGTGCATGGGGGTCGGTCCGGGATCCGAAGTCGTCGTCCCGGCGTTCACGTTCATCTCCTCCTCCCAGGCGGCGCAGCGACTCGGGGCCGTCGCCGTCCCCGTGGACGTCGACAGACACACCTACTCCCTCGACGTGGCCGCGGCCGCGGCGGCGGTGACGCCGCGGACCCGGGTGATCATGCCCGTCCACATGGCGGGATTCATGGCGGACATGGACGCGCTGGCGAAGCTCTCCGCCGACACGGGCGTCCCGCTGCTCCAGGACGCCGCGCATGCCCACGGCGCTCGCTGGCGGGGAAAGCGGGTCGGCGAGCTCGGCTCCGTCGCCGCGTTCAGCTTCCAGAACGGCAAGCTGATGACCGCGGGCGAGGGCGGCGCCGTGCTGTTCCCGGACACGGAGATGTACGAGACCGCGTTCCTGCGGCACAGTTGCGGACGGCCTCGCGCCGATCGCCGGTACCTGCATGAGATCGCCGGCTCCAATCTGCGGCTCAACGAGTTCTCCGCAGCGGTATTGCGCGCGCAGCTGGGGCGCCTGGACGCCCAGTTGAGTACCCGTCAGAAGCGCTGGGCGCTGCTGAGCCGCCTGCTCACGCCGATCGACGGCGTCATCCCGCAACGAGGTGACGAGCGTACCGACTTCCCCTCGCACTACATGGCGATGTTCCGGGTGCCGGGCATCGGGGAGGAGAACCGCAACGCCCTGGTCGACCGGCTGGTGGCGGCCGGGCTTCCGGCGTTCGCGGGCTTCCGCGCGATCTACCGCACCGACGCCTTCTGGGAGATCAACGCCCCTGACGCGAGCCCGGACGAGATCGCCGAGCGCTGCCCCGTCACGGAGGCCATCAGCCAGGACTGCGTCTGGCTGCACCACCGCGTGCTGCTCGCCACCGAGCAGGACATGCACCGGACGGCCGCGATCGTCGCGGACGCTGTGGCCGCCGTATGAGCGTCAGGGTGGCCGTCGTCGGACTCGGCTGGGCAGGACGGGAGTTGTGGCTCCCGCTGCTGAGGGAACACACCGGGTTCGACGTGGTGGCCGTCGTCGACACCGAACCCGCGGCGCGGGCCGCGTTCGAGGGGACGCCGGGCGTCCCGGTGCACCCGTCGGTGGAGGCGCTCACCGCCCGGACGGTGGACCTCGCCGTCGTCGCCGTACCCAACCACCTGCACGCCGAGGTGGCCGGCGCCCTGCTCCGGAAGGGCATTTCCGTCTTCCTGGAGAAGCCGGTGTGTCTGACCTCCGACGAGGCCGACACCCTCGCCGCAGCCGAACGCGGGGGCGGCGGCATGCTGCTCGCGGGCAGCGCCGCCCCTTACCGCGGGGACGTGGAAGCCCTGGCACGTCTGGTGCCGGATCTGGGCCGGATCCGCCATGTCGACCTGTCCTGGGTCCGGGCGCGCGGTGTACCGCAGGCCGGCGGCTGGTTCACCCGGCGCAGCAAGGCCGGCGGCGGCGTGCTGTTCGACCTCGGCTGGCATCTGTTCGACACGCTCACGTCCCTGCTCGGTCCCGCCCGCTTCGCACAGGTCGTCGGCGTGACGTCGGACGACTTCGTCAACGGCGGTGCCTGGGGCGCGACATGGCGTCAGGACCGGCCCGTCGCCGACGCCGTCTCAGACGTCGAGGACACCGCGCGGGGCTTCTTCGTCCGGGACGACGGGGTTTCCGTGTCGTTGTGCGCCGGCTGGGCGTCGCACGAGGCGCTGGACGTGTCCCGGATCCAGGTGACGGGCAGCGCCGGGACCGCCGAGCTGAGGTGCACCTTCGGATTCAGCCCTCACCGCCACCCCCGGTCGGAGCTGACCCTGACCCGGGAAGGCGCCACGACTTCGATCCCGGTGCCGGACGAGCCGATCGGCTACGAGTACAGGCGGCAACTGGACGGCCTCGCCGTGATCCTGACCGAACCGGACAACCGCGGCAGGGCCATCGGCGAGGCCCGTACGACCGTCCGGGGCATCGAGGGTTTCTACGCGTCGGCCCGTTCCCCGCACGCCCGCAAGGTGGTGGGGATCGCGTGACAGCCCCCAAGACCGGGCGGTCGGCAACCGTGACGGAGACACTGCCACCGGTCAGGCGTGCCGTGATCTTCGACCTGGACGGAGTCCTCGTCGACAGTTTCGCGGTGATGAACGAGGCGTTCGCCCTCGCGTACGAGGAGGTGGTGGGCGAGGGGCCCGCGCCCTTCGAGGAGTACCGACGCCACCTCGGGCGCTACTTCCCGGACATCATGCGGATCATGGGTCTGCCGCTGGAGATGGAGGAGCCGTTCGTCCGCGAGAGCTACCGGCTCGCGCACCGGGTGCCGGTCTTCGAGGGCATTGTCGAGCTGCTGCTGACGCTGCGGGTGCGGGGGCTCCGGCTCGCGGTCGCCACCGGCAAGAGCGGGCCGCGGGCACGCTCCCTCCTCGAACAGCTGGGTCTGCTTCCCTTCTTCGCCCATGTGATCGGCTCGGACGAGGTCGAGCACCCGAAGCCGGCCCCGGACATCGTGCTGCACGCGCTCGACCTGTTGGGGCTGCCCGCCGAGCAGGCCATCATGGTCGGCGACGCACCGACCGACCTCGCCAGCGCCCAGGGCGCCGGAGTGACCTCGGCCGCCGCACTGTGGGCCGTGTCCGATGTGGACGAACTGCTCGCCGCCCGGCCGGCCGCCGTCCTGCGCCGCCCGGCCGACCTGTTGGCACTGTGCCGGTCCGTGCCCCGCGACTGAGGACCACCGAGGCGATGGAGAAGATCCACTACCTCGGTGTCGACATCGGGGGCACCAAGGTGGCCTTCCGGGTGGAGGCCGACGCGGAGTGCGTCGACGAGACCGTGTTTCCCTGGGCTCCCCGGCACAGCGCGGCCCGCGACCTTGCCCAACTCGGGTCTTTCGTGGGCGAGTTGCGAACACGGCTGGGAGTGTCCTTCCGGGCAGTGGGAGTCGCGGTGCCCGCGACGGTCGGACCGGCCGGACGGGTCACCGCCTGGCCGAGCCGACCGGAGTGGGCCGGGACGGATCTGGCGGTGGCACTGCCCGCGCTCTTCCCCGGCGCAGCCGTGGCCTGGGCGGACGACGGCGATCTCGGCGCACTCGCCGAGGCCCGGCGCTCGGGTTGTGACGATCTGCTCTACCTGGGGGTGGGTACGGGCGTCGGCGGCGGACTCGTGCTGAACGGCGAGCTGTGCCCGGGACTCGGCCGCGGATCCTTCGAGATCGGACATTTGGTGGTGGAGATGAGCGGTCCGCGGTGTCTCTGCGGCCGCCGGGGGTGCCTCCAGGCGATCGCCTCCGGCCCGGCCACCCTGCGCCGCGCGACTCGGCTGCGGGGGAGGACGGTCCCCTTCGACGACCTGCGGCAGGCATGGTGCGACGGCCGGCCGTGGGCGGTCTCCGTGATCAGGCGGACCTGCCGGGCGCTGGCCGTCGCGGCGATCGGCGTCCAGGAATTGGTCCATCCGCGACTCGTGCTGCTCGGCGGCGGCTTCGCGAGCGGTATCCCGGGCTTCGTCGAAGCCGTGTCCGCATACCTCGCGGAGCTGGCCCGCCCAGGCCTGCTCCCGCTGCCCGTGAGGCCGGCCGCGTCGGGAGGCCTGTCCTCGCTGCACGGCGCGGTGTCGCTCGCCCGCCTGGCAGCGCCCTGACCCGTCAGATCCCGTCAGACCCCGTCAGGCCCTTCAGGTCCCGCTTCCGCAGAGCGGGAACCGCCTTCGCCCGCCACCGAAGCTCGACACAGAAGAGGGAGACCCATGACCGCTACCGCAGAGAACTCCGCCGACCCGATCGACCTGCTCTCGCCGGACCTGACCGCCGAACCGTTCGCCAGGTACGCGCGGATGCGTGAGCAGGCGCCGGTGCTCACCGGCACCGTGCTGGGGTCGCCGATGTGGCTGGTCACCCGTTACGACGACGTACGCCAGGTCCTCACCGACCCGCGGTTCGTCACCGACCCGGCATCGGTACAGGGAGCGGGCCAGGACGGAGAGCACGCGATCCTGAAGCAGCTCGACATCCCGTCCGACGTGGTCGACCTCATCGAGAAGGCGATGATGAACCTCGACGGCGCGGCCCACACCAGGCTGCGCAAGCTGGTCTCCCGGGCGTTCACCGCGCGACGGGTGGCCGAGATGCGTCCGCGGATCGAGGAGATCACCGCGAGGCTGCTCGACCGGATGGCCGACGCGGGGCGCGACGGAGCCCCGGTCGACCTCGTGGAGGCGTTCTGCTATCCGGTGCCGATCGCCGTGATCTGCGAGATGGTCGGGATCGACGAGGCCGACCGCCCGCAGTGGCACCGTTGGGGGCGTGTGCTGTCCCTGATGCAGGTCGAGCTCCTGCCGACCATCCTGCGCGAGTGCGCCGACCACGTGATGGACGTCATCACCCGGCGGCGCGCGGAGCCGCGTGACGACCTGATCTCCGCGCTCGTACAGGTCCAGGAGGACGACGGAGACCGCCTCTCCGACCGGGAGATGGTCACCCTGGTCTTCACCATGGTGACCGCCGGGCACGAGTCGACGACGTACCTGATCGGCAACTCGGTGCTCGCCCTGCTCGAACACCCGGACCAGCTCGCGCTGCTGCGCGAGGATCCGTCCCGGTGGCAGCCGGCGGTGCGCGAGCTCATGCGCCTGGGGCCCTCCCAGTTTGCACAGCCCCGGTACGCGGCGGAGGAGATCGAGCTGGGCGGGATGAAGATCCCGGCGGGCTCGGCGGTCACCCCGCTGCTCCTGGCCGCCAACACCGACCCGCGCAAGTACGCCGACCCCGAGCGGCTGGACGTCTGCCGGGGAGCCGGGAGCCACGTCGGGTTCGGGATGGGCGCGCACCACTGCCTCGGTGCTCCGCTGGCCTACCAGGAGGCGGAGGTGGCGCTGCAGGCACTGTTCACCCGGTTCCCGGACCTCTCCCTCGCGGTGCCGCGCGAGCAGATCCCGTGGGCGCTGCGGCCCGGGTTCACCCGGGTCGAGAAGCTCCCGCTGCGGCTCCGCTGAGCGCGCCCCGGCCGGCTCTGCTGGCCGCCCCCGTCGGCCGGCCCGGCCGGCGGGGGCCCGCCCGCACCGCACCGGAGCGGGCGGCCTGCACGTACGGGGATCAGGCCGGCGCGGATCCTCGGAGAGCCCCTCTTCCGGGCGGCCCGATCGTCCCCGCCGCGCGTCTCCCACCTGCCCGATCGCGCCGTGCCCTCGGCGCCGTCAGCCGGCCCGGTCGGACACGCCGGCCGGCACCGCGGCGCTCAACCGGTCCCGCAAGCCGTCGACCAGGGCTCGGGTGTCCACGGGGCCGCTCGCCGCGCCGAAGACGTGGTAGTCCGGACGGACGAGCAGCGAAGTAGCCCCGAACCGCGCCAGATACGGTCCGTAGACGTCGTCCAGGTCCACCACACCGACCACGGCCGCCCGCCCGCCGTCGGCCTCCGCGGTCGACGCCGGCACCCGCTCGTCGGGGGTGTGCCCGGTCGGCAGCAGCCGCACCACATGGGCCCCCAGGCCGACCAGGAAGGAAAGCCGGTCCGCGTCGAGCGCGCTGAGCGGATCGTCGGTCGTCAGCAGGACGAAACCACGGCCGACGACGTCGTCGAACAGACCGCTGCTGCCCGCCCGGCCCACTCGTCCCTGTGGGACGACCTCACCCGCCGGCGGCTCGGCCGTGTCCGCTCCCGGACGCCGGTGCAGCAGCCCGCCCGAGAGCGGCCTCGCCGGCTCGGGCCGGGTCGGTGGCCGACCGCGCCGATTGGCGAGCACCGTGGCATCCCGCTCCGCGGCGGCCACCGGATCCGTCACACAGATCACCCGGCCCAGCTGGACAGACGCCAGGATCGACTCCCGGGCCTGTGCGCGGCGTTCCTCCGGATAGCTGTCCAGGAGGGACTCGGCCGCCAGGCCGCTCAGCGTCAGGTCCAGCTTCCACGCCAGGTTGACGACGTCCCGGATCCCGGAGCACATGCCCTGTCCGGCGAAGGGCGGCATGAGATGCGCCGCGTCACCGGCCAGCAGGACATGGCCCACCCGCCACCGGTCGGCCCAACTGGCCTGGAACATGTACGTGGTGCTGCGCAGCAGGGTGGCGGTGTCGGGGGTGACGCCGAAGGGCGCCAGCAGCCGCCACGCCGTCTCGTCCCGGTTGAGTTCGGCGGTGCTCTCACCCGGCAGACGCATGAACTCCCAGCGCCGGCGCCCGGGGCCGCTGCCCACCAGGGTCGTGGGCCTGGCCGGATCGCAGACCTGCACGTTGGTGGGGGTGAACTCGCGTGGCGGCCGCAGTTCGATGTCGCAGAGCAGCCACTCGTAGGAGAACCCGAGGTCCGTGACGGAGACGTCGAGGTGGTCGCGGACGAAGCTGTTGGCGCCGTCGCACCCCACGACCCACCTCGCGGAGAGGATCCGGGTCGTTCCGTCGCCGGTGGCGGCGGTCACCTGCACCTGCTGCTCGCCGTCGGTGATGCCCACGACCTCGTGCCCGCGCAGTACCGTGATCCCGCGAAGCGCCGCCGCTCTGGCGGCGAGCAGTTCCTCCAGGGCGGGCTGGTGCATCGTATTGGCGTCCGGCCAGCCGTAGGGGCCGGCTGTGGTGAACGCGATGTCCAGCAGTGCCGCTCCGGCGGCGGTCCGCCACTGGTAGCCGTTGGCCGGTTCCGTGATCCGGCCCAGATCCGGGCCGATCCCGGTGGCGGCCAGGAGCCGTGCGGTCTCCCCGTCGAAACTGGTCGCCCGGGGAAGCGGGTACGGCCGGACCCGCCGTTCGAGTACGATCACCCGCCGGCCGCGCTGGGCGAGCAGCACCGACAGCGCGGCACCGATCGGCCCGTTGCCCACGATGACGACGTCCGCGTCCGTCGAATCCGTCGCGTCCATCGGGTCTGCCGGGTTCGGCTTCGGGTCGTGTGGTCGCATGGTTGCCATCGGGGACCTATGCGCGTGCTGCCGGCAGATCGGCGAGGACTTCGGAAAACGACGTCAAGGAAAACCTCACAGGTATGCGCTGTCCGCGGAGCTGAATTCCGCCACGCTGGAAATCGCTGGAATAGTATTCCCCTCCTCGAAACGTGTCAAGAAGCGAAAAACCTTACCAGGTCGGGGGATGTTCGTCCGGCCATTGCTGTTTTAGCCTGCCGAAAGGCCGTGTCGACCGATCAGGTGTTTCCCAGCCGGCGGCGTACTTCGAGAAACGGGTCCTTCGGTTTTATCCGGCCCGAACGACAATGCCCGTCCAGATTTTCTGACATGGAAGGGGGAGAGCCATGACCGCTACCGCCGAGAACTCGGCCGACCCGATCGAACTGCTCTCGCCGGAGCTGACAGCCGACCCGTTCGGCGGGTACGCGCGCATACGTGAACAGGCCCCGATGATGACGGGCACGATCGTGGACGGCGCTCCGCCGATGTGGCTGGTCACCCGTTACGACGACGTGCGTCGGGTCCTCACCGACCCGCGGTTCCTCAACAACCCGGCGGCGGGGCCCACGCCGGGCGGCTCCTCGATCATGAAGCTGCTCAAGATCCCGTCCGACCTGGTCGACTACCTCGCCGACAAGCTCATGCAGATCGACGGCGCCGACCACCGCCGTCAGCGGAAGCTGGTCTCCCGGGTGTTCACCGCGCGACGGGTGGCCGAGATGCGTCCGCGGATCGAGGAGATCACCGCGAGGCTGCTCGACCGGATGGCCGACGCGAGCCGCGACGGAGCCCCGGTCGACCTCATGGAGGCGTTCTGCTATCCGGTGCCGATCGCCGTGATCTGCGAGCTGGTCGGGATAGACGAGGCCGACCGGCCCCGGTGGGGCGAGTGGGGGCGCGTGCTGTCCTCGCCCGTGGAGTACATCGAGCGCGTCCCGGACGTTCTGCGCGAGTGCGTCGACCACGTGCTCGACGTGATCGCGCGCCGGCGCGCGGAGCCGCGCGACGACCTGGTCTCCGTCCTGGTGCAGGCCCAGGAGGAAGACGGCGACCGTCTCTCCGACCGCGAGTTGGTCACCCTCGTCTTCACCCTGGTGATCACCGGGTACGAGACGACGACGTACATGCTCGGCAACTCGGTGCTCGCCCTGCTCGAACACCCGGACCAGCTCGCGCTGCTGCGCGCGGACCCCTCCCGGTGGCCGCAGGCGGTGCATGAGCTCATGCGCCTGGGGCCCGCCCAGTGGGGACTGCCCCGGTATCCGACGGAGGAGGTCGAAGTGGGCGGCAAGACGATCCCGGCGGGGTCGCCGGTCATGCCGCTGCTGCTGGCCGCCAACACCGACCCGCGCAAGTACGACGACCCCGAGCGGCTGGACGTCTGCCGGGACAGCGGGCAGAGCCATCTCGGATTCGGACAGGGGGCGCACTACTGCCTCGGCGCGCCGCTGGCCCTGCTGGAGGCGGAGGTGGCGCTGCAGGCGCTGTTCACCCGGTTCCCGGATCCCTCCCTCGCGGTGGAGCGCGAGAAGATCCCGTGGGTGCCGCGGCCAGGAGTCACCCGGGTCACGCGGCTGCCGCTGCGACTCGCCTGAACGCCGCTCCCGCCGGTCGGAGCGGCCGGCGGGAGCGGCGGGGGCGGCCGGCGCTCACCACGGCGCCGGTCCGGCTACGCGACCTTCGTCGCGCACAGGATGCCGTGCGCGATCAGTGCTCCCGGCATGTGGGCGAGATCCTGGGCGACCGTCCTGGTGACCTTGAACCCGCACTCCTCCACCCACTTCCGGTAGGTCGCGAGCTTCTGCGGCCCGCCCTGGCCCATGGTGCAGCCGAGGAAGTAGGCGGGGAAGAGGTCGACGCCGACACTGCTGGACTCCCTGACGTCGTCGGGGTACACCGGCACCAGGATGTTGATCTGCCCACCGACCTTCAGTGCCCTGTTGACGCCGTTGAGGATCCTGAGCACGTCCTTTCTGTCGAACATGTCCAGGAAATGCTTGATCAGGACGATGTCGAAACCCTGGGGAACGCTTTCGAAGACGTCACCGCCGATGAACGAGCAATGCTTCTCCACGCCTTGAGCTCTGAAATTCTCCAGGCATTCCCGCTCTTTCTCGGGCAGGTCGAAAGTCGTCACGCGCAGTCCGGGTGACGCCTTCGCCCGATAGGTCATGATCGCTCCCAGACCGGTGTTCCCGGCGAGGTCGAGGACCTGTGAGCCGGACGCTATGTGGACGTTGCGGAGAAACCAGGGATCCATGTGAGCGGTGACGTCGTCCATCATCGTCGCCCAGGATTCGCGCAGGTCCTTGTGCTCGGCCACGGCCTCGTAGAGATTCCCCTCGAAGCCGTAGAGCTTGTCCAGGCCGACGATCGTGCCCGTACGGACGCTTTCGGTGAGGTAGAACATCTGCCTGAGCATGACCACCTTGATCATGTTCATCACCTGGAGGACACGCCTGAGGTCGGTCTCGGCGATGCCCGCGAACGCGTCGAGGGAGTAGCCGCCGGAACGCTTGTCGTAGGAGACGAAGCCCTCCTTGACCGACAGGTGGAGGAGCTGCTCCACGGCGTCCGGCGCGGCGCCGACGGCGTTCCCGAGCTGGGCCGCGGTCATGCCGGGGGTCTTGCGGAGCGCATCGACCAGACCGAGCTCGAAACACGACAAAAGGATCATGAACCTCGCGGGTCCCACCATGTACTCGCGAAGTCGTAGGAACGTGGCTACTGCGGTCATCGCGGTCATCGCACTGATTCCTTAGCTCGGTTGGTCGTCCGGCGCAACGTCCTGATCCGGCTCGAGGCCGCGTCCCGCCCGACTCAGGCAGGACGCCGGGCGACGATCCTGGCGTGATGGAGTCGGGCCCTGTCCGCCTCGAACACGGCCCGCAGCACTTCGTCCACGAACTCGTCGGCGCGCTCGCCCAGCGCGGCGGCCTGGGTGGCGAACCCGGCCAGCTTGTACCGCCGGCGCAGCTCGGGCAGCTCCGACGGGTCCAGGCCGGGACCCTTCGCGCTCAACGCGTGGACGATCTCCGGTTCGTAGTGGGTGATCTCCAGTCCGGTGTCCACGAGGATCTCCGCCACTTCCTCGGCCGGATACTCGTGCATGGCAGGCTGCGCCCCGGCGAGCAGGTCCTTCCACTTCGGGCTGTCCGCGATCTCTCGCAGGATCCCGAACATCCCGGGACCGTCACCTCGCGGCTGGGCACCGGTCCACTGGAGCACGACGTACCCACCCGGACGCAGCGCGCGGGCCATCCGGCGCAACGGCGCGTCGACCTCGGTCACCCAGTGCAGCACCCAGGAGGAATGGACCACGGTGAAACGCTCCTGCGGGAGGTCCAGCCGCTCCGCCGTGCGGACCTCGGCGTGCACGGGGAGTCCGGCACACCGCTGCCGGGTGGCGTCCACCATGGACGGTGACGCGTCGCATGCCCAGACGTCGAAACCCCGCTCCGCGGCGGTGCGCGCTATCTCCCCGGTTCCGCAGCCGATCTCGGCGAACGCCCCGCCTTGTTCCAGAACGTCGCCCGCGAGCGAGAGCGCGGCGAGTGCCGTTTTGACGTGCGGTGTGTTCACCTGCGCGTAATCCTCGGCCAGCCAGGCACTGGTTGCGGTCATCGACGATGTCCTTTCTCTGCCGGGAACCGTGCGGCGCCGAGTGGAATCGGCGGACCCATCGCCCGAAATCGCGCCGCCGCCCGGGACATGGGAAATCCCTGCCGATCCCGCGACGCGCACCGGGCCTTTGCAAAGTAGGGCAGGAGCGACAGGCTGGGCATCCCCCGATCTGATAGGCCCCCGTCCGGGGGGCGGGGGGTGGCACCGACCACTGCGGCAACAGGCCCGCCGACACGGTCATTCGGCCAGCGAGAGGGCCCCGCTCGGGCAGATGTGAACTGCTTCGCGAGCCCTTTTCACCAGGAACTCGCCCTCCGGCTCGGAGTTCAGCACGACGACGGTGCCGTCCTCCTCGCTCTGGTCGAACAGTTCCGGCCCGCTGAGCGCGCACTGGCCTGCGCCGACACACTTGCCGGTGTCCGCGATGATCTTCATGAAATTGCCTCCTACCAGATGACCGGCAGCCGGCCGACCGGAGTTCGCGTACACGACGGAGGGCGGGCCTATTCCAGGGGTCGAACGTCCCGGCCGGGCGTCATCCCGACTCACCCCGAAATGCGGCGTGATGAGCAGACGAGGGGCTATCAGACCGAGGGATGCCCGACCGGTGACACCTCTCCTACTCTGCCGAGGGACGACACAAGTCGCGGGGTCGGCACGGATCCCACCGTCGACCGTCGGCCGACCCGCGGTCGAGGCAAGCGTGCCAAAAGGCGATTCCTGAAAGGAATTTCAGCCAGTGCCTCAACCAGCGGAGCAGTTCGAACGATGGATCCGTCGATTTCACCCGGCGCCGGACAGCAGAGCCCGCCTGGTGTGCCTGCCGCACGCCGGTGGATCGGCGAGCTTCTTCTTTCCGGTCTCCAAGGCGCTCGCGCCCGAGGTGGAGGTGCTCGCGGTCCAGTACCCGGGGCGGCAGGACCGGCGCCACGAGCCGAATGTCTCCGGCCTCCCGGACCTGGCCGACCGGATATTCGCGGCGCTGCGCCCTCTCGATGATCGTCCCCTCGCGTTGTTCGGGCACAGCATGGGCGCCGTGCTGGCCTACGAGATCGCGCTGCGCATGCAGGACTCCGGACTCCCCGCACCCGTGCGGCTCTTCGTCTCCGGCCGCCGGGCCCCGTCCCGCCACCGCGACGAGCGGGTGCACCTGCGATCGGACGCGCAGATCGTCGCCGAGATTCGGATGCTGAGCGGCACCGACGCGGCCGTGCTGGCCGACCCCGAGGTGCTGGACATGATCATGCCCGCCGTCCGCAGCGACTACCGTGCCGTCGAGACGTACCGGTACGACCCCGGCAGGATGCTGGACTGTCCGGTGACGGTGCTGACCGGAGACAGCGATCCCCGGGTCTCGATCGACGAAGCGGCAGCCTGGGAGGTGCACGCCACCGGGCCGACGGAGCTCCAACTGCTCCCCGGTGGTCACTTCTTCCTCGTCGATCAGAGTGAACGCGTGATCGGACTCGTGGCGGAGAAACTGGGTGGCCAGGGCGTCGGTACGTAGGCCGGGGCCGCTGTCCGAGGCGATCCGGCTCCGGCCGGCGCGTCGCCGACGGGCTCCCGTTCGCGGAGGGGAACACCTGCCGGCCGCGGCTTCGTCGCAATGGGTCCGGCTGTACCGGATGTCAGTATTCACCACTCGACACCCGGCTCCACGTTCGCGTCAGTTCCACGCGAGAAGCCACGTTCATTTTCCGGAAGATCTTCTTCAGATGGAAAGCCACCGTGTGGCCGGAGATGAACAGACGCTCACCGACCTGGGAGTTCGTGAAGCCGTGGCTCACCAACTCGGCGACGGCAGCTTCCGTGTTGGTGAGGGAGTCGACGTTGACGCTGTGGGTGGCGTACTGCGGATAGCGGCCACGCCGCACGCCGAGCGAGCGAAGCCTGCTGACGACCCTACGGGCATCTCGTGGCGCCGCGGAGCTGGAATATCCGTCCACCGCTCGTTCGAGGACCTCGACCGCCCGATCACGTTCATGATGCGGTGCGGAGAGGAGTTTCCCGGCATCTTCGTAGGCCGAGGCACCGGCCCACAGGTCCAGATGCGATTCGGCTGCCACGATGAGCTTTTGCGGATTCTCCTCCAGTAACCCGTCGGCATGTGCCGCTGCCGCTTCCAGGGAACGGAGCCCGCGGTTGCGTGCGGCGAGCCCGGATGCTTCGTCGACGACACGCTTGGCGAGAGGTTCTTCGTCCAGGTCTTTCGCGGCCCGGACAAGCCACGAGGCGGCGGCCGGTTGCGAGGCCAGCAGCTCGAGCACCAGCTGGTCGTCCCTGATGATGCCCGCGACGAGATGAGCGGCGCTCACTGCGCCTCCCTGCACCTCCTGGAGCTGAGCGGCGGCCCAGGCGCACTGGCTGGGGCCGTGGAGGGTGTTGCCGAGCAGGGCGTCGTCCCGCAGCTGGTTCGCGAAGTCCAGGCTCACGCTCATGTTGCCCTGCCGCAGAGCGCTCAGTGCCATCACGGTGTGCGCGGCGGGAAGCAGGCAGTTGAGGCCGGCCTCCCGTGCCTGGTGAACACCCTTCCCTGCCAGTTCGACAGCGGTGTCGACGTCCCCCTGGGTGAACGCGAGGTCCGCCGCGCAGATCAGTGAGGCCGCCACCAGCTCGCCGGTGCCCTCGATGCCGGTCCGCACTTCCTCCACGCTGTCGAGTACACGTGCCGCGGAGGCCGGCTCGCGGATTCTGACCAGGAGGGTGGAATACCAGACTTTCGCCATACCCAGGCAATTTCCGTCATATGTGGGGTGCGTTTCACTGGATGTGGCCGCCCAGCGTATGGCCTCCGTCAGATCCCCGCGCGACCAGGCGGAGAAGGAGAGCGCGGAGAGCCGAACGGGCTCGCAGGAGGTGCTTTCACAGGCATACGACACAGAAAGAGAGGGCCTCGACTGCAGGGGAAAACAGGTATTGGGCATCACATCTCCTGGCCTGGGGTCATCGTCACGCTCGGATGTTCTCTGTGGGGGCTACCGGCAGCGCTGACCATCGGCATTCGGCGCCTCGCCGGCCGCCCTGCATCCTCGGATCACGGACCGGAGGGAGGTGGGCGTGCGGCACGAGGCGGTACCGGATGACGCGAGATGGTGGGGGGAGGGAAGAAGGGGGAGTGAGCTCGAGTTGGGCCTGGCTTGTTCGGACGATCCGATCTTAAAGCCCGGAAGTGCAGAGTTACTTCAGCAGAAATGAAGTATTAATTTAAAACTACTGTCGAGTAACGTGCAATTCTTGCCACCTGCGATATGCCCGGATCTGTCGTGCCCTTCCCGGCTGCAACTGGCCTGTGGCCCGGTCGCGGAGCTAGTCCGTCAGGCCGGGCCATGGTGTGAGGTGGCTCGCGCGCGGCTGAGAGGTGATCCCGGAAGCGGCACGTCACTCGCGTGACGGACCGCGCTCGCCTCGCGCTCGCCGGTCGTTTCGCCCGCGCCCGTTGTCCGATGCCCGTATCCGCACGGCGCCTCCGGCGCACTCGGCGACAACTGCCCTGCGCCCTCTGTCAGTTCATGTGCGCGTAGATCAACGGGCCATGGCTGCTTCCGTTTCGGACCAATAGGAGCCGGGTATGTCTTCAGGCTGGATCAATGGATCCGGGTGGGTTTACGGGTGGAACCCGGACAGCTTTGGCGGAAAACGAGGGGAAATGTTTTGGGAAAGTCATCCGTCCGCGTTCTGTTGGTA
Organism: Streptomyces sp. NBC_00016; assembly: GCF_045040885.1. Taxonomy (NCBI): domain Bacteria; kingdom Bacillati; phylum Actinomycetota; class Actinomycetes; order Kitasatosporales; family Streptomycetaceae; genus Streptomyces; species Streptomyces sp. NBC_00016. Next base: position 9,233,867 of record NZ_CP108304.1, read on the forward strand.
AGCGATGATGCAGGCCTGAATGGCGCCTTGCATAAACCGCCGTTCCCCGCAAAATACACGATCATTATGGCGGCCACCGGCGGCGAGGCCGTGGAGAACTTTCCTGATTTCGACCTGTTGCTCTTCGACTCTTCCACGCCGGGCCTGGACAGTTACGAGGTCTGTAAGAGGGTCCGCACGCAGACGTCCGTGCCGATCATCATTCTCGGACCGTATGTCAACGAGATCGACCGGGTGCTCGCGCTGAATGCCGGAGCGGACTACTGCGTCGTCAAATCAGACTCGCTCCACGAGTTGAAAGCGAGTATGGATGCCGTCATACGGAGATCGCGTATGCCTCATCGGCAGGTCCACAGGCCGCCGGCCAGGGCCGGGGAGACATTGATCGTGGGGTCCCTGCGTCTGAATCTGCGCAACCGTGATGTCGCCCTCGACGGTCGGCAGATCCAACTGACCCCGAAGGAGTTCGATCTGCTCTCCATGCTGATGGAGGACCCCGACACCGTGCACACCCGCAAAGCCATCATCTCCCGGGTGTGGAAAGATCACTGGTTCGGCTCGACGCGGACTCTCGACGTCCACATCGGGGCCCTACGCCAGAAGCTCGGCTCCTACGACTGGATCGAGACCAAACGTGGAATCGGCTTCCGGCTCGGTTCCGCACCGTCACCGACCGCGCGGGACTCACCGTAACCGCAGAGGTGTCCACGCGGTGAAAGCGCGGGCCTAGTCGGAAACCCCGCGCGGCAGCCGGGCCCGCGTGCCCGACGTCGGTCATGTCCGTCTCGCGGACCCCTCTCGTGCACACTCCCGGGCTCTCAGGTCACGTGGCGTCGCCCGGACAGCCGCAACAGGGCCTGGCGGCCAGACGATGGCCGAAGGCTCCCAGGTCGACCACCACGCCGCTCGCCAGAGGGGCGATCACCGATTCGTGGCGGAATTGTTCGCGGGCCCATACGTTGCTGAGGTGCACCTCGACCCAGGGCGGGGAATAGCTTGCCAGCGCGTCGCGAAGACTCCATCCGGCAATCATGAGAGCACCTGGATTGACGATCGCCCCGACAGTGGTGTCACCGTGCTCGTGAATCGCGCCGACGAGATCTCCCTCCCCGTCGCGCTGGATCGAGAGAACTTCCCACCCTGGACGCTCACCTCCTCGTCGACCGCCGCTTCGATGTCGGCCAACGTATCGGTGCCGTATATCCACCTCCATGGTGTCGATGCCGTGCACGATGCACCACCATCAGAATGGGTAGTTCCCGCGGCACACGAGCGTCGGACGGCTTGCCGGGAAACCGCTTCGGCGCTACCAGCATGGGTAGACTTTCCGTATCGGGCGGACAAGAAAGCCCTCACTCGTACCCCTCCTCCCTTCGCTCCGTTTACGCTCGGCGGAAGTCCTACGACTGACCGGGAGTTGAGGACGGCCGTGGTCGAGCGACCCGGTTCCGGCGGCCGCGAGCGGCTGGTCCAGAGGGTGAGGAAAATCATGGACGACAATGGCGCCCCCAACGTTTTTCTGCGCGGCGGGATTCGCACGGCGATCGCCGACGAGGAACGGCTGCGCTTTCTGCCCGATCTCGACGTGGACAAGGTCAAGGTACTGTGCGGCAATCGCTATGAGCACTTCGAGGCCAGTTCCGAGACGACGGTGGTCGACGACCGCGAACTGAGGGTCTTCGTGTGGACATCTTGCACCTACGTGGCGGAGTGACCCGTCGGTGGCGCGTGGGGACCTCGCCCCGGAGGTCATTTCTCCGCCAGGGCCTCGGCCGAAGAGTGCTCAACGGGCCGTTGTCAGTGGTGGATGACAAGCTGCTGGTCATGGACGAGGTTGAGTTCTTGCGGGGCCGGGTCTACGGCGCCGACCACGACGACGCGGGACCCCGACCGGAGCGCGTGTACGGGCAGCTCGTGGGCGGCCCGCTGGACGGGCTGCTCCTGGACGTCACGGACCGGCCCGCCCACGAGCTGCGCGAGGTGGTGCTGATCACCGAGATAGGCCGCTACGGGCCCGGCGGCCGCGCCGTGTACGGACGACGTGCCGGCGACGACCGCCGTTTCGACTGGTTGGGCGACGCGCCGGGCGCCCCCTGAGCCGGCCTCCTGAACCGTCTCCTGGACCGGTCTGTGAACCGGTTCAGGTTCCCGCGCGCTGCTACTTCAGATAGGGCCCGTCGGCGCCGATCTTCCCGGGCCCGTTCAGTACGTACACCCGTAGGTTGCCCTTGCCCGGGGCGGCTACCGACAGGGTGCCGTTCGAGACGCTCCGCACGTCACCCGTGACGGCGTCCGTGTACGTGCCGTTCGGGATGCCGGTGAAGCTCGCCCCGCCGGTGACCGTCACCAGCGCGAAGCTGTCCGTGCCGCCGCTGGTGTAGCGGCGTTTGAAGGCCATCTCGCCGCTGATTCCGTCGGTCGAGTACTGGCCCGTCTGCAGGGCCGGGACCGCCCTGCGGATGTGGTTCAGCCGCTGGAGGTGCTTGACCAGTGGCTGGGCCAGGGTGGTGGCGACCGTGCCGCTCGCACTCGCGACCGTGCCGAAGTCCGAGGCGGTGACGGTACCGGCCAGGTGGTCGCCGAAGTAGGCGCGCCCGGTGGACGCCAGCGGGCAGCTCGGCCCGCAGTCGATCTGCTTGCCCTTCTGGAACTCGATCTCCGAGCCGTAGTACAGCGTCGGGATGCCGCGGAAGGTCCACATGAGCGCCATGTTCTCGGCCCAGGCGTCGGTGCCGCCGCTGTAGCGCGTGCTCGACTTGTTCGGCCCGTAGTCGTGGCTGTCCACGTAGACCACGTTGTAGGTGGCGTCGTTGACGCTGTCGTCGGAGTCCTTGCCGTTGCCGAAGGCGTTCTGCGCGTCGCCGAAGTTCATGTGCATCCGCATGTCGATGATGTTCATGCCGGAGAACTGGCTGCGGTCGGGCGCGTGATAGCTGTTGCCGCTCAGGAAGGCGTTGGCCGACGTCGGCTGGTTCGCGGTGCCGAGATTGTTCTCGTAGGTGAACTGCTCGATGGCCGCCGTCTCGTCGTCCGCGCTGTACTCCTTGCGCTCCTTCCAGGTGAAGAACTGCGCGGAGTGGTTCACGGAGCCGCGGTTCCACTTGTCGTTGACGAAGGCGCCGACCTCACCGAAGACGAAGAAGTTCCTGGCCGCCTCCGTGCCGAACTTCTGGGTGACCCGGTCGTAGATGGCGGGCAGGAAACGACGGTTCCACGTCACGCGCGGGATGTGGACGGCCGTGTCGATCCGGAAGCCGTCGACGCCCATGTCGATGTACTTGTCGTAGGCGCCGATGAGGTAGTTCTGCACGGGCGTCGACTCGGTGTCGAAATCGGCCAGGTCCTCGTGCAGCCAGCAGGACCGGGAGTCCTCGCCCTCCCAGTTGCCGATCCAGCACCGGTGGTAGTAGGCCTTGGGGAACATGCCCGAAGTGGGGCTCGGCCACTGGCAGTTGTAGAGGGTGGAGCCCTCGACGCTCTTGCCTCCGGTGGGCTTGCCCCAGTTGAGACAGGTGTTGCCGGTCGGCTCGGCCGTCGACCACAGGTCACCGTTGTAGTAGGACTTCCCCGACTTGGGTTCGACGGTCAGGCCGTCGTACGCGAAGCCTTCGGCCTTCTCGTCGTAGTACCAGCTCCACTGGGAGTCGCGGACCCCGTACACGGTCGGCGTGAACAGACCCTTGGCACCCCAGCGTGAGCTGTGGTTGTAGACGACGTCCTGGTAGATCTTCATGCCCTTGGCGTGCGCCGCGTTGATCAGGTCCTGGTAGGAGGCGCCGGCGGACTCCAGGCGCGGGTCGACCTTGTAGAAGTCGTAGCCGTGATAGCCGTGGTAGTCGTAGTCCGAGCGGTTGAGCACGACGGGCGTGATCCAGACCGCCGAGAATCCGAGGGCCTTGATGTAGTCGAGCTTCTCGACCAGGCCCTTGAAGTCCCCGCGGAACATGGGGTCGTTGTTCGCCGCGTTTCCGGACTTGACGTGCTGGCTGCCGCCGCGGTCGTTCGCGGTGTCGCCGTCGTGGAAGCGGGCGGTGAGCACGAAGTAGATGGGGTCCTTGCGCGGATCGGTGCCCAGCGGAGTGCCGGCCGCCGGGGAAGGCGCGCGCTCACCGGTCGTCGCGGTAGCCGCGGCGGAGGCGGGCGAGGTGTTGCCGGCCGCGTCGACCGCCTTCACCGTGTACGTGTAGGCGGTCTTCTCCTCGAGCCCGGAGTCGGAGAACACCGTCGAGCCGACATCGGTGACCACCGTCCCCAAGGTGCCTCCGGTGCGCGTGACCTGATACTTCGTCACGCCCTTGTTGTCGGTGGCCGCGTCCCAGCTCACCGCCACCGACGTGTCGGTGGCGCTCGCCGTGACCCCGGCCGGGGCGGTCGGTGGCTCGGTGTCGGGCACCTCGGCCGCGCACGGGTTCGCCGCGCCGGAGGTGACCGTCCGGTCCTTCACGGTCGTGGTGCCGAGCGGGATCGGGTAGTCCGCGCCGTTGTTGTTGTCCCAGACCCCGTTGCCGTTGTTGAACGCGGCCTTGAGCGACGTCGCCGTACCGATGTCCAGGGTCTTCTTCCACCAGCCCGTGCAGGCGGCCTCCATGCCGACGCCGGGGGTCGTCGTCCAGGAACCGCCGGTGGGCGCGTAGTGGATGTTGGCGGTGGTCCATCCGGAGGTGGCGGTCGAGTAGTAGACGGTGGCCTCGTTGCCGCTGCCCGTCTCCGTGCCGGCGCACGGATCGCTGTGCGCGATCACGCCGTCCTTGACGGTCACGGCGCCGGTCCCCAGCGTGTAGTTGCCGCCGCCGTTGTTGTCCCAGGTGCCGCTGCCGTTGTTGAAGGTGGCCTGGAGCCCCGCGGCCGAGCCGAGGTCGACGGTCTGCCTCACCCAGTCGGCGCAGGCGGCCTCCATGAGTACGCCGGGGACCGTGGTCCAGGTGCCGCCGTCGGGGGCGTAGTGCAGATAGGTCGCGGACCAGTTCTTCGTCTTCGTGTAGTAGAAGACGGTCGCCGTGTTGGCGGCGGCGGCGGTTGTCCGCAAGGGGACGGGGTCGGGTTCGGACGGGCCCGCGAGCAGTCCGAACAGCCCGGCCGCCGCCAGGGCGGCGGCGAGCGGACGTGGTGGCCTGCGTCTGCGGGGCGTTGTCGGTGCGCGCCTCATGGCCTCTCCCGGTACGGGCAGCGGATGGAGGGAGTCGCCATGAAAGAGCAACCGGCAACTTCCTGAAAGGACTTGCGCACGGAAGTTACAGGGGCATGCCACCTCCGTAAAGGGATCGCGCGGTGCGCGAGAGGGGGCGGGTCACCTGCGCCGGAGCGAACGGAACAATGGCTTCCATTCCGGGAGGGTGATCAAATGTGCGAATGTCCACAGGATTCACGCCCGCTTCCCGGGTGACGACCGCGACGCCGACGGTCCGCCATGGCTGGCACAAGCTGCTTATCGGCCTTTTTCTGCTGGGGCGGGTCGCGCGTGTCCCGGCCGCCATGGACGCCACGACGGGGGCGACCCCTTCGGGCTGGTGGCACGTGGTGTGGGAGGTGCTCGCCCTGGTGCTAGCCGCCTTCGCGGTGAGTGAGTGGGAGATCCTCCGGGCGGCGGCCTGGCGCATGTCCGTCACGCAGTGGATCTGCATGATCGTGTTCCATGTCGGGCTGCTCGGTTTCCTGACCTCTCAGGTGCTCCAACTGTTCTAGTTCCCGGCCCGCGTGACGGTGGGTCAGTGGCGGTGGGGCCGTTTGTTCGATCGCACGAACATGGCTTCGATGGGTTACTTCTGTCGCCAAGGCTTGATAGGAAACTTTCCTGTCAGTCGCAGTGCAGCCTCACCCCACCCCCCACTCCTCACCTGGAGCCACTGTGGTGCACATATCCCGGCCGGTCGACGGCCCCACCCCCACCTCCCGCCGCCTCTTCCTCGCCCTCACCGGCGCCCTGGCCGCCGCGCCGCTTCTCGACGCCCGCCGGGCGACCGCGGCCACCGCGGCGAAGAGCCTCGACGACCCGGCGAAGAAGGAGATCGCCATGAAGCTGGTGTCGAGCGCGGAGAACTCCTCGCTCGACTGGAAGGCCCAGTACCAGTACATCGAGGACATCGGCGACGGCCGGGGCTACACCGCCGGCATCATCGGGTTCTGCTCCGGAACCCACGACATGCTCGACCTCGTACAGCTCTACAGCGACCGCAAGCCCGGCAACGTCCTCGCCAAGTACCTGCCCGCCCTGCGCGAGGTCGACGGCACCGACTCGCATTCCGGTCTCGACCCGAACTACCCGAAGGACTGGCGCAAGGCAGCCCAGGACACCGCCTTCCAGCAGGCCCAGAACGACGAGCGCGACCGCGTCTACTTCAATCCCGCCGTCCGGCAGGGCAAGACGGACGGCCTGCGGGTCCTCGGCCAGTTCGCCTACTACGACGCCATCGTCATGCACGGTGACGGAACCGACCCCACGAGCTTCCGCAACATCCGCAGGCGGGCGCTGACGAAGGCCAAGCCGCCGGCCCAGGGCGGTGACGAGACGACGTATCTCAACGCCTTCCTCGACGCCCGGGTCTGGGCCATGAAGCAGGAGGAGGCGCACAGCGACACCAGCCGGGTCGACACCGCCCAGCGCGTCTTCCTGCGCAACGGCAACCTCGACCTCGACCCGCCCCTGGACTGGAAGGTCTACGGCGACAGCTACCACATCGGCTGACCGCCTCCGCCTGATCCCGGCTGGAAGCGGCGCGCCAGTCTGCGGCCCCACGCCTGACCCGGTACCTCGACATACCGATAGGTCAGTGCGCACAGCGGCAGCAGCACGGCGAAGAACGCCGCCTCCAGCGCGGGCACGTCCTGCCGCCACCGGCCGACCGTGCCGTCGGTCACCGCCAGCAGCACCGGATGCACCAGGTAGACCGAATAGCTGATCGTTCCCAGCGCGGTCACCGATCGCGGTACCCGAAGACGGCGCGCCGCCAGTCCGGCGCCGAAGGTGAACGCGGCCGCCAGGAACGCCAGGATCCAGCCGCGCCGGGTGAAGTGGGCGCCGTCGCCCTGCCCGTAGGCACTGCCCACGGCGCAGGCGAGCACCACGGCGGCCGTGCCGGCCACGCGCCACCGGCCGGCCCCGCCGTTCTCGGCCCGGTGGACCGCGGTGCCCAGGAACATCACGGCGAGAATCACCAGCCCCTCCCACATCGCGACCGTGCCGTTGAAAGCGACCAGAACGAGCGCTGACACCCCGCCCAGCACGCCTCCGGTCACACGGAGCACGGGTGTCCCGGCGCTCGCACAGCAGATGGCGAGCACCAGGGCGATGGCGGCGAGCACGACCAGCGGGCCGGTCCCGACCGCGCCGGAGAGCGCGGAGACCGGCAGCGCGCCCCCCACTGCCGCGCTCACGGCGGCGAGCGCGGCCAGGGCACAGGCGATCGCCGCCGACCGACGGTGCAGACGGACCGTGAAGAGCGCGACGGCCAGCAGATAGAAGGCCATCTCGTAGGAGAGGGTCCACAGGACCAGAAGGACGCTCGGTGTCCCCAGCAGCTCCTGGAGCAGGGTGACATGGGCGACGGCGACCGTGGTCAGGCTCTGCCGGCCCGGACCGGCGCGCAACTCGGCGACGCCCAGCAGGTCGAGCGCGAGCACCGCGGTGACGGCGGCCGCCCACAGCGGGTACATGCGGAACACCCGTCCGATCCAGAACGACCGGACGCAGCCCCGGCGCTCCAGTGACGCGGGGACGATGTACCCGCTCACCAGGAAGAACAGCAGGACGCCGTACCGCCCGATGTTGAACTGCGGCATCAGCTCCTGCCGGAACTGCGGCAGGAACGCGTACGACGAATGGTCGAAGACCACGGCGAGAGCCGCGACGGCGCGCAACGCGTCGAGCCAGCCCAGTCGCGTCGACGGGAGCGATCGGAGTGACTGTTCGATTACGGAGGGTGACTTCTCCGGGCGTGGAGGAACCAGGGGCGGGGGTTGCATACGTGGACCGGATCCTGTGCGGGTGAGGGGTTCGTCAGGCTGGGGCAGGCGCTAGTCGTCCGGCAGGGCGACCTTCATCGGAACGCAGGGCTCGGCCTGGCTCCTGGTGGAGTACAACTCCACGGCGCGCGGCCGGGACATGCCCTCCATGTTCTCGAAGGTCAGTACGTTGCCCCGGCGCAGGGTCAGGTCCCAACCGGCCTTGATCGGGATGACGGGGACACGGTTGCCGTGTCTGTCGACGGCCCGGACCGGGAGCGGGGTGAACTCGCTGCGCTCGCAGACATAGCCCGGGGCCAGCACGTCGATGGTCACCTCGATGCCCCACGCGCTCACCCTCGTCGCGAGTTCGCGCTGGGCCGCGACGTCGATCGACTGGTCCTTCACGGTGAGTGTGACGGTGCCGTCTCCGTGGCGCTCCACCGCGTACGCCGTCGAGTAGGGCGACGATCCGGGCACCACCGCCGCACCGAACCAGGCCACCGCGCAGGCCGCCGCGACGACGGCGATCCGGGGCGGGGTGAACAGCCGGCGCACGGACGCCCTCGCCCCGCCGCCACCGGGTTCGGCCGTGGTCGGCCCGGCTCGGTGGGTTCCTGCCTCGCGCAGCTCGATCTCCCTCTTGAGCTCGTCCAGGAGCCGGTCCTCGAACGTCCGCCTCGTGCTCATGCTTCCCCCCTCGCGATGTACAGCAGCGGTACGTCCGGCGTCGTGGCCTCCGCGGAACTCGTGCGGGTGGCCGGGGGCGTCGTCTCCGCGCCCTGGGCCTCCGCCTCCCGCCGCAGTGCCTTGCGGGCGCGGTGCAGTCGTACGCGGGCCGTGACCTGGCGTATCCCCAGTGCGGCCGCCGCCTCCGTGACCGTGAGCTGGTCCACCGCGATCAACTCCATGACGGCCCGCTCGCCCTCGGGAAGCCTCGCCAGCGCGGCCAGGGCGCGCCGGCCGGGGCTCTCCGCGTCGAGTCTGTCCTCGATGCGGACGATGTCGTCGGCCTCCAGCAGCCGCCGCCCGGAGAAGCGCAGGTCGCGTTCCGTCTCCCGGGCGACCCGGCGCCGCTCCGACGACACCACGTTGCGGGCGATGCCGAACAGCCAGGCCGTCTCGCTGCCGAGGTCCGGCCGGTAGGAGTGCGCCGAACGCAGGACGGCGAGGAAGATCTCGGCCGTCAGGTCGGCCGCGGTGTGCGGGTCGTCGACGCGCCGGGCCACGAACCGCATCACCGGGTCCAGGTGGCGGCGGTAGAACTCCTCGAAGAGCCGAGGGTCACGTACCGCCGCGGCGGGCCCGCCCGGTAACCGTTCCGCGTCGTCCACAGGCGTCTCCTCCTCGGGTCCTTCAAAGGCGCTACACCCGTTCTTGGAACGAGGTGCGAAAAGCGTTACAGAAAGAACCCGGGCCCGGCCGGAGACACAGGGCCCGAGCGAAAGCGTGGCACTGTTGCGCACACAACCGATCACTCGGTACATGACAGAAGCGATCCATGCGACACCTGCCGGGCGCGGCACGCGCCAGAAAGGGAGTTCTCGGACGTGTTGGCCCTGTTGGGACTGGCGGCTCTGTTCGCGAGCCCGCTCTGGTGCATCGCCGTAGTCGTCAAGCTCGTCTCCGTCGCGCTGCCGGGACGGCGGCCGGACCGGGCCGTGCACCTGTTGCGCTGGTCGGCCGGGATGGCGGTCGCGGCGGCCGTCGGCTGCTACCTGCTCGCGAGCGGAGCGGTGGCGTTCGCCGAGCACGAGTCCCGGTCCGGCGCCGACTCGTCCCCCGCGCCCGCCTGCCGGGGGGAGGAGGTCCCGCGGGAGACCCGCCTGCACCTGGTGACCCACCGGGCCTCCTATTTCCCGCCCGGCTTCGACTGCGTACTCGACGACGGGAACACCTACGAGAGCAGCGGCGTCTACGAGACGCTGAACACGTGCGTCGTCGTCTTCGCGGTCGGCGCCGGTGTCCTCGCGGCGTCGGCCGGGTTCGTTGCGGCCCGCCGGGACCGGGCGCGGGCCGCGCCGGGCGCGGACGGTGACCCCGGCACGCCTCCGGGTGACACCTCGGACGACGAGCGGCACGATGACCGAGTGAGTGGTGCGGCTGGTGCGTAGGGGGTGGGTTCGCGGGTAGTCGCGCCGATATGAACGGGGTAGTGAAGGCGGTCCGGATGGAACCTGTCCCGCCCGACCAGGGTTCTTCCGCCCCCGGCGGGAACCCTGCCGAGACGACGGTGGCGCTGGACGGCAAGGACGGTTGTATCGCCCGGGCGCGCCGCCTCACGGGCGACTTCCTGCGTCGCGTGCAGAGCCGGGACGGTCTCGCCGTGTCGGACCGGGCCGTGGACCTGTCCGAGCTCGTGGTGAGCGAGCTGGTCACGAACGCGCTCAGATACGCGCCCGGTCCGGTCCTGCTCCAGCTGCGCATCGCCGGGGCCGCGGTGGAGATCGTCGTGTGGGACAGCGATCCGGCGCTGCCGGTGCCCCAGGCGCCTGATCCGACGCGGGTGGGCCAGCACGGCCTGGAGATCGTGCGGGCGGTGGTGGAGAACTTCGTCGTCGCGCAGGAGCCGGTCGGCAAGCGGATCGTCGCCCGCCTGGGTCTGTCGGACTGACGCGGGCCGAGGCCGTCCGACGCAGGCCGACTCGGTCGACTCCGGCGGACGGCCGTGTGCCTGTGCCTGCGCCCGGCCCGTATCCGTGACCCGGCGACGACCGGTACGTCGCGACCGGGCGTACCGGCCGCCGCCGAGTGACTCGTGTCAGGGGCGGAGAATGTCAGGGCTGGAGAGGAAGGGTGGCGCAGTTGGACGTGACCGGCCTGGCGTTGAGCCGGTCGGTCAGCCAGGAGATCGCGTCGCCCTGGTCGACGAGCAACGGTGTGAAGTGGTTGATCAGGGACCGGCCGAGACCGGGCAGGATCACGGGCTTGTAGGTGACGTCGGCGCCCTTGGCGCACCATGCGACGGCGAGGGCGCGCGCCTGTGCGTGCGGTACCAGGTCGTCGGCGGTGCCGGTCGCCACCCGGACCGGAGACGCCGGCTCGAGGGTGCCGATGCGCTGGTCGGCCAGGAACGCCTTGAGGGCCGGCTCGGCCTGGACGATGTCGCTGAGTGAGCGCCCGTCCGTGGTCCAGTGGGTGCTGCTGGCCGAGTTGTAGGAGAGGAGCGCGTCGCCCACGCACATCGTCGACAGGTCCTTGAGCGCGGCGCGGCCGGCCGCGTTCAGGTGCGCTTCGGCGATCGGTACGAGAGCCGGATCGGACTCCAGGAAGCCGTTCACCGACCAGCCCAGCGCGCCGGCCAGGTCGCTGCCGTCGATGGCCTTGGTGACGGCGACCAGGTCGGCGGGCGGAGCCCCGGTGTAGGTCCCGGCGAGGGTGACGTCGGGGGCGTAGGAGGGCTGGAGTTCGGCGGCGGCGGCCGTGGCCCCGCCGCCCTGGCTGTAACCGAACAGCGCCACCCGGGAGCCGGACGTCAGTGACGTGGCGTCGAGGGAACGGACGGCGCGGACGGCGTCCAGAACGGCGTGGGCCTCGTCGACCCGGTTGACGTAGGTGTGCAGCCGGTCGGTCGCGCCCAGCCCGGTGTAGTCCGTGACCACGACGGCGATGCCCCGGGCGAGCAGACGGTAGATCGCCAGGTCCTCGTAACCGACCGACAGCGTCTGGCCGTTGACGACGAGCGGGTGTTCGAGGCCGAGGGAGGCGGCGCACTGGTCGCCCTGGCCCATCGTGCCGGGTGCCACGACGACCAGGGGCCGTGGTCCGGTGCCCGTCCAGCGGGCCGTCGGTTCGATGTAGGCGCCGGTGACGGCCATGGGGCGGCCGGCCGAGTCCGTGGACTTGTACATCAGGCGGGTCGCCGTGCCGGGCAGTGGTCCGTCGATGCCCGGCAGGCTCAACGCCAGCGGGAGCGGTTCGGAGCGGATCAGAGTGCCGTCGGCGGACGGAAGGGCGGCGGGCGGGTTGTAGAACGTGGGGATGGTGACGCCGCGCGAGACCACGGCGTCCGACTGCGTGGCCGCGTCGGCGGGTACGGCGGTGACGCCCAGGCAGGCAGCGGCGGTGACGGCTGCGGCCAGCAGGCGGGTGGGGGCGGGCATGGCGGACCTCCGGTGAGGGGGAGGCCGAGCCTTCGTCTGCGGCTCGGGTGGCGGACGGCCCGGTGGGGTGCGGACCGTGACGACCGAGCGGCACGGGGCTCCGGTCGTCCACCATTGCCCCGTACCGCTCTTAGACGAACTGTCAGGACCGTAGCGAGAGCGGGGTTACCTCGGGTAGCGGTCGGTAGGTTACGTTTCAGTAATATGACTGCCGAGTAGCAAGTTCGAAGCCGTCCTCCCGCCGATCACTCGCATCACAACGAGCGCCCAAAAGCGGCCCCTTGGCGGCAATCTCTGACAAAACAAGACCGCGAGGTCGCCTGTCGCTAGCGTCCCGAGCCATGAACACCGACCGCACGCGCGGCGCGCAGCTCGGCGACCACGCCTCCCGTGACGACGCCTTCGTGCCACCCCAGCCCGGCACCCACCACTCCTCGACGCAGACGGCGACCGCGAGCGGCAGCGCCAGGATCACGCAGAAGAACACCCAGATGAAGTTCTCGATCCCGGTGATCGGGCCCCTGCTGAGCATGGCGTACGCCCATCCGCTGATCGCCGGGCTCACCGCCCTGGCGGTCGTCGGGGGAGGAGGCGCCGCGGTCACGGCAGCCCTGCCCGACGCGACGTCCTCGCCCTCGACCGCGCTGGTGCGCGGCTTCGTCATGGAGCAGTCGGACGGTCAGAAAGCCCCCACGGGTTACGACTTCACGTCCACACCGCCCGTGGTCGCCGACGCCGGCACGGACGCCTTCTACGTCCAGGGCGGCTTTCTGATGTCCACCAACGGCAGGCTGGCCTCGTGGGGTTCGTCCGGGGTGCCCACGGCGGAGGGCTGCCGCAAGGCCGTCACCGACGAACCGGTACGCAAGACGTCCGTCTACATCGGATACGCGGTGTGCTATCTCGACCGCAACGGCGATCCCGGCTATCTCACCTTCACCGCCTCCGACGCCAAGTCCATCACCGTCGACACCGCTCACCTGGGCTGATCCCACCGCTGCCAACGGGCCGGTGACGCCGGTGTGGTTGACTACGCTCGTGCTGCACGAGTCGGTCTTCCGCACCACGGACCTGCCGGTGGGCGACCGGTTCGAGGCGTGGGCGGAGCGCATGGGCCGGACCCACGCGCCCATGCGGCTCAGCAGCGATCGCCACGCGGACTACCGCGGCTCCCAACGCGTGATCGCGCTGGGCGACGTCGTCGTGTGGCCGGCCACCTTCGACCAACTGGTCTTCCGCCGTACGCCGAAACTCATCCGCGAGTCCGACCCCGAGACGTACCACCTGTCCCTCCTGCTGAAGGGCGAGGGGGCGGCCGACTGGGGCAGACAGCAGGCGGCCTACCGGATGAACGACTTCCACATCAACTCCTCCTCGCGGTCGTGGGAGGTGCTCACCGGCTCCGAGCCCGTCACCGTCCTCGGCGTCGAGGTCCCGCGTGCTCTGGTGGCCGTGCCGGGGCACCGGGCGGACCAGGTGCTGGGGAGCCTCCTGTCGGGCCGCGAGGGGATCGGCGCGCTGCTCTCGCAGTTCCTCCGTCAACTGGTCGCGGACACCTCCTCGTACCAGCCCTCGGACGCACCACGGCTGGGCACGGTCATCGCCGACCTGGTCACGGCCCTCTTCGCGCACACCGTGGACGCCGACCTCCGGCTCCCGCCGGAGACCCGTGACCGCACCCTCGTCCTGCACGCCAAGACGTTCATCCACCGGCACCTGGACGACCCGGACCTGACCCCCGCCGGGATCGCCGCCGCACACCACGTCTCCCGCAGCTATCTGTACCGCGTCTTCCAGGCCGAAGGCCTCACCGTGGCCTCCTACATCCGCGACCAGCGGCTGGAGCACGCCCGCCGCGACCTCGCCGACCCCCGGCTGCGCGCCCTGCCCATCCGCGCCGTCGCCGCCCGCTGGGGCTATCCCCGGGCCGCCGAGTTCACGCGGGCCTTCCGCACCGCCTACGGGCTCCCGCCCAGCGAACTGCGCGAACAGGCGCTGACCGAGGCGTAGGACGGTCTGCTTCCGGGTTCCTCTCGGCTGCCTCGGCTGCCCCTCGGCTTCCCCCGGCACCACCGGTGGACGCTCCGCCAAGCAGATGTGGACCGTCCGCCAACGACATACCACCCGCCCCTCCCGCATCCTGGTGATCACCGCGGCGCACCGCCGCGACAACGGGGGCCGTGCCAGGACGACGGGGGAGTCCTGGCACGGCACGGCCCCGCCCGCCCGCGCGCACCGCTCACGGACGGCCCGCGGATGGGTCACGGATGATCGAGTGGTGACGGTCCGGCCACGGGCGTACCGTCTAACGGTGGACCCGACAGCGGACGCCTCCGTCTACTGACCTCTCCCCAGGGCCCGCTCCCGAGCGGGCGACACGTCATGAGCAGCCTCCCGCAGCCGACCTCAGCACCCCGGACCACCGCCCGACAGGGTGGCGGGGGCAACTCGATGGCGCTGCTGGTGATCGCCTCGTGTCAGCTGATGGTGGTTCTGGACATCACCATCGTGAACATCGCGCTGCCGGACATCCAGCGCTCCCTGGACTTCTCCACCACCAGCCTGGCCTGGGTGGTCAACGCCTACACCCTCACCTTCGGCGGCCTGCTGCTGCTCGGCGGCCGGGTCGGCGACATCCTCGGCAGACGGCGGGTGTTCATCTTCGGAGTGCTGCTCTTCGTCCTCGCCTCCCTGCTCGGCGGACTCGCCCAGAACGAGGCCCAACTCCTCGCCGCGCGCGCCCTTCAGGGCGTCGGCGGCGCCATCGCGTCCCCGACCGCCCTGTCCCTGGTCAGCACGACCTTCCAGGAAGGACCCGAGCGCAACCGGGCGTTCGGGGTCTTCGCCGCGGTCTCGGCGGGCGGCGGTGCGATCGGCCTGCTCGCGGGCGGGATCCTCGTGGAGTGGCTGAACTGGCGGTGGGTGCTGTTCGTCAACGTTCCCATCGGACTGCTCATCGCCCTCGCCACGCCCCGCTTCATCAAGGAATCCGAGCGCCACCCCGGCCACTTCGACATCGCCGGCGCGCTGACCTCCACCGTGGGCATGGTGTTGCTGGTCTACGGGTTCATCAGAGCCGCGCAGGAAGGGTGGCGGGACACGCTCACGATCGCCTCGTTCGTCGCGGCCGTCGTCGTCCTCGCGGTGTTCATCCTGGTCGAGCGGCGCTCCCGGCAGCCGATCACGCCGCTGCACATGTTCGCCGACCGCAACAGAGCGGGCACCTACGGCATCATGCTGTGCCTCGCCGCCGCGATCTTCGGCATGTTCTTCTTCCTCACGCTCTTCGTGCAGAACGTGCTCGACTTCAGCCCGCTCGCGGCCGGGTTCGCCTTCCTGCCGGTCAGCGCGGTCATCGCGGTCGGCGCCGGCCTCGCCTCGCGGTTCCTGCCCACGTACGGCCCCAAGCCGTTCATGGTGGTAGGCGCGATCCTCGCGGCCGGAGGCCTGTCCTGGCTGACCCTGACCGACGTCCACTCCACGTACGCGGGCAGCGTCCTCGGCCCGATGCTCGTCTTCAGCCTGGGCATGGGCATGGAGTTCGTCTCGCTCACGCTGATGGCGCTCTCGAACGTGTCCCCACTGGAGACCGGCGCGGCCTCCGGGCTCCTCAACGCCACCCAGCAGGTGGGCGGTTCGCTCGGCCTGTCCATCCTGGTCACGATGTACGGCACCGCGAGCCGCAACGAGGCGGAGAATCAGATCCCCGACTTCCTGGCCCAGGCGACCCCGGCCGAACGCCTGAACTTCCGGCGCACCGGTCAACTCCCCGCCCCCTGGTCCGACGAGGTCCTCACGGCCGGCGTCTCGGCCGCCTTCGTCATGGCGGCGATCTTCACGGTCCTCGCCGCTCTGATCGCGATCATCGTGATTCAGGTCCGCCCCTCGGACCTGGAACGCCTCAAGGGCGGCACGTTTCCGGGCGGCGGTTGAGACGCGACTCACCGTCAGGCACGGTGAGGGTGACCGCCGTGGTTCGAGGGGGCCGCCTGCCGGTCAGGGTCCGCACATGGGGCATCGAGACGTGGGAATTCTGCATCCGCTCGACCTGGCGCGACAGATGCTGCCGGACACCCCGCCGGCCGGTACGGAACACCTGGCCACAGCCGGGCCGCGGGCATGGCGCCGGGAGCCGGAGAGGCGCGAGATCGCGCAGGCCTGCCGGGGAGCGGGCGTACCGTCCGTCTTCGCCGAGGCCGCCGCGGAGACGTTCGCCCGGTGGGAAGCGCACCAGGACGACGCGGCCGTGACGGGTGAGCGGTTGATCGCCGATCTCGTTCAGGGGACTTCGCCGTCCATGTCGCGCGACCGGACGGGTTTGCCGTTGCGGTGAGCGGCAACGCGATGTCCATGAGTGAACCGAACAGGAAGACGAGTGAACAGTCCGCAGCCGAGCGGGTGACCGCGTCCAAGGCCCGGCGCACGGCGGACAAGGCGACCGCTCCGGCGGCCCGGGCCGCGAAGAGCGCCGCGACGAAGACGGACGACGCCGCGTCGGCCACCAGGTCCGGAGTCCAGCGCTCGGCCGAGGCGACGACCGGTGCCGTGCAGAGCGCGGCGCACAGTGCCTCACGCGGGGTCGAGGCGGGCCGTCAGGCGATCGTCGCGACGTCGGGGCAGGTCGCCGCGACCGCCAAGACGGCCTGGACGGTCATCGCGCACCGGAAGCTGATCGCCGCCGGTGTCGGCGCGGGCCTTTCCGCGCTGACGGCGGCCTCGTACGCCGTGGGCCGTCGCTCCGGCCGTCACCCGCAAGGCCCTCTCACCCGGCTCACCGGCGGTCGGATCTGACCCTTTGAGGTCGCGGTCAGGAGATCGGCCCCCGGCGGGTTCCCGCCGGGGGCCGGGTCGTGCCCGGCCCGATCGCGCACAGGTCGTCAGATCCGCAGCCGGGGGGCAGCTCAGCGGTGGGCGTTGCCTTCCAGGCACTCCGGCGAGACCTTCGATGTGAAGCGTGCCACTGTCCAAGCGCTTCGGGTGGGGCATAGGCGATCATTCCAGGTATGGACGCTCGTTTCCTCGGCATCGCTGATCTGGTCGAAGCTCCGTCCGTGGCGGTCGTGGTCGACGTCATGCGTGCTTACACCGTGGCTGCCTGGGCCTTTGCCCAGGGGGCGGAAAAGATCGTTCTTGCCGAGTCGCTGGACGAGGCCCTGGCGCTCAAGGCTCGCCACCCGGATTGGGTGGCACTCAAGGACGGTCCGCCCGCGCCCGGGTTCGACGCCGTCAACTCCCCGGGCCTGCTGCGGTCGGTCGACCTCGGCGGACGGACCGTTGTGCAGAAGACCACGGCAGGGACGGTCGGCGCCCTGGCGGTCAAGGAGGCGTCGCTGGTGCTGTGCGCCGGCTTCGTGGTGGCGGAGGCGACGGCTCAGCTCTTGCGGACGCGCGGGAGTGACCGTGTCACGTTCGTGGTCACCGGCGAAGACGGGCAGGCCGAGGAAGATCTGGCGTGTGCTCAGTACATCGCTCGCAGGGTCGACGAGGCCGGGACCGACGCCGCTGAGTTCCTGCGCCGCGCTGCCGAGTCGCGCGCCGCCGCCGAACTGGCCGAGGGGGTGCGTCAAGGAGTCCATCCCGACGACGTCGCGCTCTGTCTGGAGCTCGACCGGTTCCCCTTCGCCATGGTGGCGACCTTGGAAGGCGCACTGATGGTCCTGCGTCCAGTGAGTCCCCGAAACGACTCGGGCGGCACCGGGAGTTGATCGAGCGGTCCCCCGCCGCGTGGTGATCGGTCAGGGACGGGGGCAGCCGCCGTACGACGTCATCGGCTTGCCGTTCGCGTCGTCGAGGCAGCCGCCGACGTACGAGCCGCCGCCGACAACATTGGCGGGAAGGTTGGCGGGCACCGAAGTCACCGTGTTGCAGTGCGTGCTGCTGCTCCTGGGGCCGAGCGGCGCTCCGTTCCGGCGGACCCGATCCCAGTCGAGCGTGACCGTACCCGCGCTGAACAGTTCGCGCGGTTCACCGGAGCCCGGGCCCTGCGGATCGCCCGTCCTGCCCCGGTAGTAGTCGACGACCTTGGTGCGGATGCCGCACGCGACCGCGCCGCGGTCGTCACCGTCTCGGTCCCGCGACGGCGTAGGCCGCGGTGCCGGCGACCGCGAGGACCAGGGCCGTCCAGGTGCCCTCTGCCGTGCCGGGCGGCAGCAGCATCCAACCCACCACCCGCATCGGCGCACTCGTCGGGGGCGGGGCGAGGAACGAGAACGAGAGCCAGGCGAACGGCAGCGTCCAGGCGTACCGGCCGCCCGCGAGCGCCGCGCCCAGGGCGACCAGTCCCATCAGGCCCGCGCTGTCCCGGACGACGAACGCGGTGGTGGCCAGGTTCTCGCCCATCGACTGCACGGTCAGCAGCAGCGTGCCGACCACCACCCCGCAGAGCAGCACGTGTGCCGCTCTGCGGGGCACCCAGCGGATCGCGGCCGTGCGGTCCAGCGCGAGGTCCTGCCCGCCGAGCCCGATCGAGGCTGCCATCGCCCCCGTGGCGAGGACGAGCACCGGCAGCCGCGGATCACCGGGCCCCCCGCTGCCGTCCCGGGCGAGTGGCCACACCACCACCGCGCTGATCAGCACCGCGGCGAGCGACGCCGGTACCTGGCGCGAGCGCGCGTACAGGGACAGCCATCTCACCGGGACGCACCACCGCTCAGCGCGTCGAACGCGTCGCCCTCGCAGGAGAACGCGGCCGTGCGCATCGCGTCGATCCGTGAGAGCTGTTCGGCCCGCGGCAGCGCCTCGAGTTCCTTCCACACCGGGCGGGTCTCGGCGTCGACCTCGCGGCGCAGCCCCGCCGACAAGGTGCCGGGAAGCGGCCGGAGTTCCCCGAGGACCCAGCCCACCGCGACGGTCTGCGCGAATTCGTCGTTCCCGAAGCTGCTCCAGCCGACGGGGGAGCACCCCGGCACCATGCCCTTGGCGATCAGGGCCCGGGTCAGCTCCTCGCCCTTCGCGGCGGCGATGATGTCGTCGTCGAAGTCGAAGAGCACGGTCGTGCGGGACCACTGCGGCGTGGAGCCTTCCGGCAGCACGGTGGCGTTCTCCCGGACCGTGACCGGCGCCTGGCCGCCCAGGGCGGCACGCAGCCGGCGCAGCGCCTCCTTCCCCGGGCCCGCGAGGCCGGCGAGTCGCCCCTGCTGTGTCTTCGTCACGCACACCGGGCCGTCGCACACCAGCTCCGCGGCGGCCTCGTCGACGACGTAGATCCGGTGCGGGTCGGCGGGCAGGACGAGCAGGGCGAGCGCCGCGCCCGCCAGGACGGGTGTCAGGGCGATCAGCCGGGCACGCGGGGTCGCGGCGACCAGCAGCGCGAAACCGGTCGCGGCCATGGCGAGCAGCCAGATCGTCTGCCCGACGTGCACGGAGGCGGAGAGTGTGAGGAGTGCGTTGCGCGCCTCCTGCACCGCCGGTGACAGCAGGGAGATCCGGTTCGGCTCCGTGCTCGGGACCCCCGTCGCGGTGGTCGTCTCCGTCCGCCCCAACGACATCTGCATGAGTGCCGTGAACACGAAGGCGCCCATGGCCAGCGCGGGCGGCGTGAGCACGGACGGCAGGGCCCGCCCGGCCCCCATGCCCAGCACGGCCCCCGCGACGAGAGAGAGTGCCCCCACCAGCGAGATCGGCAGCCACCCGAGGTGCGTGTACTGCGTGTTGGCGACCACCTGGACCGCGCCCACGAGGACGAGGAGCGCAAAGGCCGTGGTCAGCGTGACCGCCGTCGGGCCCGCCAGCGCGGTCGCGCGGTGCCGGGCGGGCCGCGGCGTGCTCGTCAGCAGCTCGGACATCTTCGAGCGGTGGTCGCGCAGGCCCTGCAGCGCCCCGAGCCCCACGGTGAGCGGCCACAGGTAGAACAGCAGGCCGCGGGTCCACAGAGCCATGGACGTCCACTGGGCCGTCCACGCCGTGGTCCCCGTCCACCACGATCCGGGAATCAGGTACAGGAACGCCAGCGCCGGCAGCAGGACCACGGCACCGGCCCACGGGGCGACGGAGCGCCTCAGCTCGATACGCAGAACGCGGACGTTCACCAAGTGCCCCTTCCCTGCTCGGGCTTGAGCAGCAGCGCCGAGTAGCCGCGCTCCAGTGGACTGTCACCCACGTGCTCGGGGCCGCCCACCGAGGCCAACTCGTCCGGAGGGCCCTGGAAGACCAGCCGGCCCTCGGCGAACACCACCACACCGGTGCAGGCGGCGGCGACGTCCTCCACCAGATGGGTCGAGACGACCACACAGGTGTCCGTGCCCAACTCCTGCAGCAGTTCACGGAAGCGCAGCCGCTGCGCCGGGTCCAGGCCCACCGTCGGCTCGTCCAGCAGCAGGATCGTCGGGTCGTTGACGATCGCCTGGGCGATGCCGACCCTGCGCACCATGCCGCCCGACAGGGTCTTCATTTTCTCGTCGGCACGGTCGGCCAGACCCACCCGCTCCACGGCGCGCTGCACGGCGGCCGGGATGTCCGCCTTGGGCACCTCCTTCAACCAGGCCATGTACTCGACGAACTCACGCACCGTGAAGCGCTTGTAGTAGCCGAACTCCTGCGGCAGGTAACCGATCCGGCGGCGCAGCGCACGGTGCTCGCCCATGCCGGCCGCGGACTCGCCGAGCATCTCCAGGGTGCCCTCGGTGGGGCGCAGTACGGTGGCCAGCGTCCGGATGAGGGTGGTCTTGCCTGCCCCGTTGGGGCCGAGAAGGCCGTGTACGCCGGTGCCCAATGACAGGTCGAGGCCGTTGACGGCCATCCGTTTCCTGCCGACCCTGACCTTCAGCCCGGTCGCCCGGATCTCCCAGGCGTAGGCCGTCGGTGCGAGGTCGGCCGCACTCACCGCGGACGTCATGTGGTGTTCCTTCCGGATCGTCATCGATGGGCTCCCAGCACGGAGTACGCGCCTCTGCGGGCGATCACGACACCGATGCCGAGT
Organism: Streptomyces sp. NBC_00016; assembly: GCF_045040885.1. Lineage (NCBI taxonomy): Bacteria > Bacillati > Actinomycetota > Actinomycetes > Kitasatosporales > Streptomycetaceae > Streptomyces > Streptomyces sp. NBC_00016. The sequence continues at coordinate 9,254,825 of NZ_CP108304.1, forward strand.
GCGAGGATCAGCCCCCACGCGGGCAGACCGCCCGTCTGCAGGGCGAAGCTCGTACGGCTGGTGGCCAGGGTCGGCGCCACGACCACGGCGGCCCACACGGCAGCCAGCACGACGGCGGCGCGGGTCACCCCGACGACACCGCCGAGCGCCAGCGTCGCCGTAGTGAAGGCCAGACAGGGCAGCAGCCACTGAGCCACCATCACCCCCGTCATCCAGCCGCCCACCGACAGCGCGGGCACGACCACGGCGAGCACGGACGCGGTGCGTCGCAGCACCAGATAGAGCCCGGCCCTGGGCACCGAGGCCGTCAGTTCGTACGCCGGATCCAGGCCGCGCGACCAGGACGCCGCGACGCCGAGCACGGGCAGAACCGGCGCGAGCAGGAGCACCAGCGACACCTCGCCGTAGCCGGTGTCGGCCAGGTCGAGCAGCAGGGCCAGCAGCGTCACGCCCACGACCATGGCCAGCCACGGCACCATCGTCGGCGTCATCCATCGCGACAGCGGCGCCGACCGGCGCCGGCCGCGCGGCATCGTGGCGGTGACCGCCAACCGGGGTTCGAGGCCGGACCATACCCTGTCTACCAGCGCCGCCACGGCGGGCACCTCGGCCTCGACGGTGGCGGACAGCCGGTCACGGCACCCCCGGCACGTCTCCAGATGGGCCTCCACCGCCCACACCTCGTCGGCGGTGAGGTCCGCGCCGCCGCGCGCGTAACCGTCGATGATCCGCTCCGACGCGTGTTCCCTGCTCATGCCAGTGCCCTCCGCATCGCGATCCGGGCCCGGCGGGCACGGGTCTTGACCGTTCCCTCGGGCAATCCGAGCAGGACCGCGGTCTCCCGGACGGACAGTCCGTCGAGCACCATCGCCTGCAGTACCTGTCTCAACTCCGGCGCGAGGCACCGCAGCGCGTCCCCGACATCGCCGCCGACGGTCGCCGCCAGGGCTTCCTCCTCGGCGGCGGGCGCCGCGTCGAGCACGGCGGCGGCGGGCGGCGGTTCCGCGTGGTGAGCCCTGCGCCGGAACGCGTCGACGAGACGGCGCGCCGCGATCGTCCACAGCCAACCGGTGGCCGATCCTCCGACCGCGGCCCCGGCGAAGGCGCCCGCCGCGCGCCACACCGCCAGATACGTCTCCTGCATGACCTCCGCGACGATCTGCTCGTCCACACACCGGCGGCGCAGCCGCACCGCCAACCACGGCGACGTACGGCGGTACAGCTCCTCGAACGCGGCACGGTCACCTCTGGCCACCAGCCGGACGAGACGCTCCTCGTCCAGTGCGCGCGGTGCCTTGCTGATTGATCTCACACCGGCTAGACGCCCGCGCCGGACCGCAGGTTTTCCTCCCGACGTGATCCCCGCCACATGCGGAAGACCCGTGGGCTCCACTCCGCTGAAGCTTCGCCCGTCGACGCGGCGGTTGTTGCGCCGGTCCGGAGGGTCCCGCCGGCGCCGTACGGGGCCTGCTCGACGGGGGTCGTCGCCCTACTGCGCGAGCGGCGCGCGGCCCGCTGCCCGCGGTATCGCCTCTCATCCTGTGCAACTTCCCAGCAGCAAACCGGACATCGCCGTCACCCGTCGCCCAAGGGCTCCCTCAAGGACTCTCTCGAGGGCTTTCCCAGGGCTCCCCAAGGGCTCGCCGAGAACCTCGCCGCCGTCCGCGCCGCGATCGAGCCTCGAAGTCCGTCGTGCTCGCCGCCCACCCCTGTGATGTGCGCGCCACCCCGCCGCCCCGCCACTATCCCCCGCGCCACCACTTCCCGCGTCCTCTTCTCGACTTGATCCGTCCGACGTCTTGACCTTGCTCCGAGCCGAGGCTTAGCGTTCCCGCGTTCGAGTCGGATTGAAACGATTCAAAACCAAGAACGATCATCTGGGAGCGCTCATGCGGGAACCGGTCGAGCAGGTCGAGCAGGGCGGCGGAATGTCACGGCGGGCGGTTCTCGCCGCCGGGGCGACGGTGGGTATCGCGGCCGGGATCGTGGCTGCCGTGGGATCCGGGACGGCGGCCGCGGCGGCGCCGTCCGTCACCGGGGCGCCGGGCCCCGCCGCCGACTGGTTCGCCGCTCCCGCCCGTTCGGTGCGGCCCAAGTTCCGCTGGTGGTGGCCGGACGGTCTGGTGAACACCGACGAGATCGCCCGCGAGATCGACCAGATCGCGGACGCGGGATTCGGCGGCGCGGAGATCGCCGCCGTCCATCACAGCATCAAGGACAAGTCGGTCCTCGACACCGCGCACCACGGGTGGGGCAGCCGGCCGTGGCGCGACGGCGTCGAGGCAGCGCTGCGCCGGGCCGCGAGACGGGGCCTCACCATCGACCTCACGCTCGGCCCGAGCTGGCCCGTCGCGGTCCCCGGTGTCACCCCGGACGACGACGCGGCCGCCAAGGAACTCGTCCACGGCCGGGCCTCGTTGAGCGCCGGAGCCACCTTCCGGGGACCGGTGCCGCCACCCGTGCACGCGCCCGCCGCCGGTGTGACCCGGCAGCGGCTCCTCGCCGTACAGGCCGCCCGCGTCGAACCCGCGTACTCCACGCGCAAGGAGACCGGACTCGACGTCTCCAGCGTCCGCGACCTCACCTCCTTCGTCGCCGAGGACGGCTCCCTGACCTGGACGGCTCCCGACACGGGGGACTGGACGCTGATCTCCTACTGGACGCGCGGCAGCGGTCAGCAGCCCGAGTCCGGCCCGCACTCCGCGCCCGCCGCCTACGTCGTCGACCACCTCGACCCGGCGGGCACCGCGGCCGTCACCGGGTTCTGGGAGCAGCAGCTGCTGACCCCCACCGTGCGGAGCCTGCTGAAGGCGGCCGGCGGCGCCTTCTTCGAGGACTCCGTGGAGCTGGAGACGGACGGCCTGACCTGGACCCCGTCCCTGCCGGACGCCTTCGCCGAGCACACCGGCCGGCCCCTGCTGCCCTACCTGCCCGTCCTCGTCCTGAGCGACAGCAACCAGGTGTTCGCCTTCGAGGCGCAGCTGACCCGGCAGATCAGACACGACTTCTGGGAGACCTTCTCGGAACTCTTCAACCGGCACCACGTGCGCGCACTGCGCAACTGGGCCCACTCCCTCGGCATGACCCTGCGCGCCCAGCCCTACGGACTGCAGACCGACGCGATCGAGTCCGCGGCGATCCTCGACATCCCCGAGGGCGAATCCCTCGGCTTCAAGAACCTCGACGACTTCCGCTGCCTCGCGGGCGGCAGGGACATGGCGGGCCACACGGTGCTGTCCTGCGAGTCGGGCGCCTACAACGGCTCCGCGTACAGCACCACCTGGGACCGCTTCCTGCGCACCATGGGCGGCGCCTACGCGGCCGGCGTCAACCAGACCGTCGTCCACGGGTTCTCCTACGCCACCGCGCCCGGCGTGAGCTGGCCCGGCTTCGCCGCCTTCAGCCCGTACAACGGCGCCTCGGGATACGGCGAGTCGTGGGGACCCCGGCAGCCCAGCTGGCACCACGTGGCGGACATCGCCGCCTACCTCGGCCGGGTGCACGGCGTGCTCCAGTCCGGCACCGCCCGCGCCGACGTCGCCGTCTTCCGGCAGACCGGCTACGCCGCCACCGGCATCGGCGCGTCCTGGTTCACCGCGACCGGCATTCCACTCGGCTGGACCCACCAGTTCCTCAGCGGTCCGCTGCTCGACCTGCCGAACGCCACCGTCTCGGGCGGCCGGCTCGCCCCGAACGGGCCTGCCTACAAGGCCCTGTTCGTCGAGGGCGACTTCTTCTACTCCTCCACTCCCACCCTCGCCACGGCCGACGCCCGCCGCCTGCTGACGCTGGCCGAGGCCGGCCTGCCGATCGTCCTGCTGGGCGCCTTCGACCAGCCGCTCACCCCGGGGGTCCCCGACGACGGCGAGACCGACCGGCTGCGGGAGCTCCTGGCCCGGCTGCTCGCCCTGCCCCACGTCACCCGGGTCACCGACAAGGCCGCCGTGGGCGACGCCCTCGCCGGGCTCGGAGTCACCCCGGACGTACGCCACGCCACCTCCTCCACGCTTCTGAACGCACACCGCGTCACCCGGGACGCCGACTTCTACTACCTCTGCAACGGCAAGCACGCGGAGACGGTCAAACCGCCCGTGGCCGCCATCGACCACCAGGTGACGCTGCGCCACACCCGTCGCACACGGGGCGGGACGACGATCCCCTACCTGCTCGACCCCTGGACGGGAGAAGCCACGCGCATCGCCCGGTACACCGAGGACGACGGCGACGTCACCGTGCGGGTCGCCCTCCAGCCCGGCCAGGTGATGATCGTCGCGCTGGGCCGTCCTGGACTCTTCGGCGACCGCAACGGGGCCAAGCCGCACGTCGTCGACACGGACGCCTCCGAAGTCCTCTTCGACGGGCGCTCGCTGACGGTCCGTTCGACCGAGGCGGGCACCCGCACGACCCGGCTGTCCTCGGGCCGTACGGTCACCACGACCATCCCGTCCGTACCCGCCCCCATCACCCCGGGCCGCTGGCAGCTGGACGTCGACGACTGGTACCCCGGATCCTCCCCGACCCGGACCGACCACGTACACCGCACGCTGACCCTCGACACGCTGCTGCCCTGGTCGGGGATCCCGGAACTGGCCGACTCCGCGGGCATCGGACGCTACCGGACGACGATCGACCTGCCCGCCGGGTGGACCTCCGCGCACGGCGCCCACCTGGAACTCGGCCAGGTCTCCGACACCGCCCGTGTCACCGTCAACGGCACCGGCGCCCCGCCCCTCGACCGTCTCCACCCGGTCGTCGACGTGGGCCCTCTGCTCCGGCGCGGGCGCAACGTGATCGAGGTCGAGGTGGCGATCCCGCTCGTCAACCGGCTCCGGGTCGCCCAGCCCGCGGTCTTCGGCGCCGTCGCCCGACAGGACTTCGGTCTCGTCGGACCCGTACGGCTCGTCCCGTACGGGCAGGGCACGATCGGCTGAGGGAACGGGGCCGGGGCGCGACCGGGCCACGCCTTTCGGACGTGTCCCGGCCGCCGGAACGACCGCAGGACCGGCCCCCTCACCGACCTTCGTCGCGCCGATCCAGACCATCGGCCGACTGCGTCCTGCGCGTGCCACCGGCACCGTGGGGGCATGGAGCGAACCAATCGGATCAGTCGGGCGGGTTTCCTGGCCGGGACGGCGGCGGTCGGCGCGGCGGCCGTGCTCGGACCGGCGGGACGGGCGCACGCCACGGGACGAGGGCGCGGGCTGCGACACCGGGGCGTCGTCTACACCGTGGGGGAGGGCGAGACCCCGGCCACGGGGTGGACCGCCGAGCGGATGCGGGCGGACCTGCGCGCCATCCGCCACGACCTGCACGCCGACACGGTCGACGTCACCGGCGACGGCGTGGAACGCCTCGCCGCGACCGCGACCGAGGCCGCCGAACACGGCCTGCACGTATGGCTTCAGCCCACGCTCGGGGACGTCCCGGCGCGGGACATCCTCGAACACCTCGCGGAGACCGGCCGGGTCGCGCAGCGGCTGCGCAGGCAGGGCGCGAGCGTGGACTTCAGCGTGGGCTGCGAGTTCTGGCTCTTCGTGCCCGGCATCGTGCCGGGGGAGACGGTGCTGGAGCGCGTACGCAACCTCATGAACGGGACCTACGACCCCGTGGTCATGCAGCGCCGTCTGGACGCCTTCACGGCGCGGGCCGCAAGGACCGGCCGCTCGGTCTTCGACGGCCGGCTGTCCTACGCCGCCGCACAGGACGACCGGGTCGACTGGTCCCTGTTCGACGTCGTCGGCATCGACTACTACTCCTCCTTCGCACGACCCGCCGACCATGTGAAAGAGCTGCGCCGCCACACGCGCTGGGGGAAGCCCATGGCCATCACCGAGTTCGGCACCTGCGCCTATGTGGGTGCCCCGGACACGGGCGGCATGGGGTGGGACGTGGTCGACTACGACAAGGACCCTGAGGAGATCAAGGGCCACCTGGTCCGCAGCGAACGCACCCAGGCCGACTACGTCAGCACACTCCTCGACGTCTTCGAGTCGATGGGGCTGTACGCGGCGATGGCCTTCGAGTTCGTCACCCCGGACGCCCCGCACCGCGCCGACGACCCCCGCTACGACCTCGACATGGCGTCCTACGCCGTCACCAGAACCGTGCAGAGGCGCCCCGGTCACCCGGAAGCCGGCTGGCACTGGGAACCGAAGCAGGCCTTCCACGCCCTGGCCCGCCACTACGGCCGGTGAGCCGCCCCGCGTTGAGCGGACCGACCGGCTCCGCGCGGCTACCCCGCGTCCGGGAAGCCGATCTCCTCCGGCGCCGCCTCCGGCCCTTCGCGCGGCCCCTCCTGCGCCCGCCCGCTCTCCGACCGCTCCCCCCGGCGCGCGTTCTCCGCCCGCATGGCCGTCAACCACGGCCACAGGTCCGGGAGCAGTTGCGCCGCGCACGGCAGCCGGTGCTCGACGCGGCAGCGCTGGGTCGGAACCGGCGGGCGCACCCCGTACACCGTCACCCGCCCGTCGGACAGGACGATCCACCGATGCTCCGCGGGTACGAGGTGGGCGAGGACGTCCACCCCCGGCTCCAGCAGCACCCGGTCCTGTTCCAGCGTCAGTACCCGGTCCTGCGGCAGTCCGCAGTACGGGCACGTGTACATCCGGTCCCCCACGGTCGTGCAAGGGCCCGCGCGGGCCCAGGGCGAGTCCCCGCCAGGTCGGGAGTTCGGTCAGACTCACTCGGGTTCCGGTCGCTGTCCTGGCCGACGCATGGAACGGCCGGACGCGGTTACTCCGTTGTCATGGCACGCACATCGAAATCCGACCATGACGACACCACGCCGTCGGCGACCGGTCGGGCGGGCACGTCGGGGCCGGACGAGCAGGTGGAACGGCGGACGCCGGACGGTCCCGGGCAGTTGCCGAAGCGCGCCTGGCCGGCCGTGCTCACGGGCACCCTGCGGGAGTTCAAGGACGACGAACTCACGGACCGGGCCGCGGCACTGACGTACTACGGGGTGCTGTCGATGTTCCCGGCCCTGCTGGTGCTGGTGTCGCTCCTGGGGCTGGCGGGAAAGTCGGCGACCGACGAGGTCCTGGACAACCTCCGCAAGGTGGCGCCCGGTTCGGCCCGCGACATCATCAGCGACGCGGTGCAGCAGTTGCAGGGCCGGGGCGGCGTCGGCTCGGTCATGGCGATCGTCGGTCTGGTGCTGGCGGTGTGGTCGGCCTCCGGCTACACGGCGGCCTTCATCCGCAGCGCCAACGCGGTCTACGACATGCCCGAGGGGCGGCCGGTGTGGAAGGTGCTGCCGCTGCGCGTGGGGGTGACGGTGGTGCTTCTGGTGCTCACGGTCGCCAGCGCGCTGATCGTGGTGTTCACCGGCGGTCTGGCCCGGCAGGCCGGCGCAGCGCTGGGCATCGGGGACACGGCGCTGACCGTGTGGTCCATCGCGAAGTGGCCGGTGCTGGTGCTCCTGGTCACGATCATGATCGCCCTGCTGTACTGGGCGACGCCGAACGTCCGGGGGCGCGGACTGCGGTGGATCACGCCCGGGAGCGTGCTGGCGTTGGTGATCTGGCTGATCGCCTCCGCCGGCTTCGCCTTCTACGTGGCCAATTTCGGCTCGTACAACAAGACGTACGGCACGCTCGCCGGTGTCATCGTCTTCCTGGTGTGGCTGTGGATCAGCAACATCGCGATCCTGCTGGGCCTGGAGTTCGACGCCGAGCTGGCCCGGCAGCGGGCCGTGGCCGGCGGACTGCCCGAGGGCGAGGAACCGTACGTCCGGCCCCGGGACACCCGTGCCTGGAGCGAGGACGACAGGGGCGGCGCGCGGTGACCGCGCGTTCAGCGCACCGGGAAGCCGAAGGAGTACCCCTGCTGCTGCAGCCACGGCAGGATCTCGCGCAGGGCCGCCGCGGTCTGTGAGCGGTCCCCGCCCGCGTCGTGGAAGAGGATCGTCGGGCCGTTGGACACCTCGCTCTTCACGGTGGCCACGATGGCGGCGGCGCCCGGCCGTTCGAAGTCCTTGGTGTCGACGTTCCAGCCCAGCGGCCGCATCCCGCGGGAGGCGGCGAGATTGCGGCTGTAGGGGGTGAAGGCGCCGCCCGGCGCCCGGTAGTACACCGGTCGGACGCCCCCGGAGGCTTCGGTGATCATCCGTTCGGCGTCCAGGATCTGCTGCGACTGGTAGGAGTCGGGCTTGGTGTCCATGGTGGTGTCGTGCGAGACGGTGTGGTTGCACAGCCGGTGGCCGTCCGCCACCACGGCCTTGACCAGGTCGGGGTGGGCCTGGGCCTGCGTGCCCACCATGCAGAAGGTCGCCTTCACACCGTTCTCCCGCAGCACCTCGAGGACCTGCGGAGTCCAGTCGGGGTCGGGACCGTCGTCGATCGTGATGTTCACGCCGCGGGCACCGTGGTCCGAGGCATGGGCGATGTCCACCGACACCCGGGCGGGCGCGGAACCCGCGGAGGGGCGCGCCGAGGCGTCCGCTCCGGCCTGCCCTCCGTCCACCGGTCCGGCCTGCGCGGTCCACACCGAGGTGACGGCGGCCATCGCCGTCACACCGACTGCCGCCGCGATAACCCGGCCGTACCATCCCCGCCCGCCATGCCGCGCCATGTCTGCCCTGTTCGTGTCGTGTCGGTGGATCCCGTGCCCCGGTGATCCCGTGCAGCTGTGAGGACGGTGAAAGGGCCCGGCGGGATCCGCCTGTTACCGATCACGGACAATTTCGCAGGGGTTCCGGGACGCAAGGGCGTCCGCGCCCCCAACAGGCGCTCGTCGGGAGCCTGTTGGGGGCGCGCCGTTCACGGGCCCAGCGGCACGCACAGCAGGGCGGCGGGGCCCGGTGTGCTGCCGAACCGGGTGGTGAAGGCGATGCCCGCGGCGTACTCGTCGGCGGCGCACTGGCCCTTGTAGTGGCCCTGGGCGAAGTCGCCGCCGGTGTCGGCGGGCCGGTTGTCGGACCGGTCGAACCAGACGGTCCGTCCGGACCGGCCCAGCGCGGTGCGGGCGGGCACGCACAGGGCGGCCGACACGCGCTCCCCGCGGCCGCTGTGGCCGATGAGGAACTGCCCGGCGGGGCACTGGAGTTTGGTGTAGCCGCCGGCCCAGTCGCCGCCGGCGGGGACGTGGCGTTCGTCGGTGACGACCGTCTGCGCGCCGTCCGGGGCGCGAAGGTCACCGCCGGGGGTGTCGGTGCACAGACCCCGGCCGCCGGTGTGGCTGAGGCCGATCAGCCGAAGTCCGTCCGGGCAGGCGGCCTTGGACGCCCCGGGATCCCAGTCCCCGCCGGCCCGTACCCGCCGGGACTGCACCGCGTCGCCGTGATCGGTGGCGAGCATGCGCCGGACCGGCACCGGCGGGACGGTCCCCGTGCGGGTCGCGGATGTCATGAGGTGATCCCAGGCGGCACCGCGCCAGTCGGCCTCGTCGAGGATGCCGTACCGGCGCCCCGTCGTGTCGTAGCGCAGCAGCGCCCAGTCGTCGTGGCCCTCCCAGCCGACCAGGGGCCAGTACGCGAAGTCGGCGTCGTGGTCGGCGAAGTAGTCGGTGAGGTTGCCGAACCAGGTGCGGGCGGCGGCGCCGGTCTCCCGGGCGCCGATGCCGAACTCGCTGATCCACACGGGGGCGGAGTAGTGCTGTCCCTCCGCGGTGACGAAGAAGGCCTGGTCGGTGAGGACCTGGGACAGCTGGTCGCGGGTCAGGTCCTGGTAGCGCGGGTCGTGGGTCTCGCCGATCCCGGTGGCACCGCTGTGCCGGGGGCCGGTGTAGCCGTAGAAGTGGGCGGAGTAGACCAGCTTGTGCGCGTCCAGCAGCGTGTGCGAGAGCGTGCGGACGGGCGTGAGGGTGGGGCGCTCGTGGGGCAGCCCGTCCACGGGCAGTCCGGTCCAGTTGATGCCTTCGACGACGATGAGGAGGTCGGGGTCGGCCTCGGTGAGGATGCGGTCCGCCGCGAGTTGGGCCGCCGCGTACCAGTCGTGGTCGTCGCCGAGGCCCCAGTTGGGGTCGTCCAGGATGTCACGGCGCACCTCGTTGTAGAGATCCGCGCCCACGACACGGGAGTCGGCGGAGTAGCGGCGGGCCATGAAGACCCAGTCGTCCGTCCACTGCCGGGTGGTCCGGCCGCTGTTCCAGCGTTCGTTGCCGTCCACGCCGCAGCACCAGCGGGTGGTGTTGGTGTGGTTGTTGAGGATGACCGCGAACCCGTCGCCGGTGAGGGCGGCCACGACGGCGTCGAAGATCTGCAGGGGTGTGCTGCCGCGCAGGCGCGGGTTGGCCGCGACCGCGGTGTCCGGCACCGGGGTCGTCGTGCGGATCATCTCGTTGGAGAACGGCAGCCGGATGCTGTTGATGCCGAGCCGGTGGAAGTCGGCGAGCAGCTCGGACAGCGGGGCGCGGTCCAGGCCGAGGGGTATGCCGGAGGAGTTCTGGCCGGCGTGGTGGTTCGCGGGATCGGCGGCGCTGCCGCTTCCCGACCACGAGCCCTGGGCACCGTCCCAGTTGGCGGACTTCAGGCGGAAGCGGCGGCCTTGCGCGTCGACGATGTAGCGGCCCCGGGTGGACAGGGGCGGCTGCCAGTCCTCCGCCGCCGGGGGAGCGGCCTCGGTGGCGGAAGCGGCGGCGACGGCGTCCTGGGCGGCGGCCGCGGTCGGTGCTGGGGCCAGCAGCGTGAGCATCACGGCTGCTGATGTCAGGTACTTGACAAGTCTGAAGGTCTGCATCCGGTCCTCTGCGGGGCGCGGTGGGGGTGGCGAACGGCGACCGACAGCCTACGAAATCCCGGCCGGGATGTCCCGGGGGCCGCGGGAACCCGCGCTCGCGACGTGCGTACCCTCGCCGCGCCCGGCGCTCGGCCCCAGGAGGCCGGGCGCCGGGGACGGTCCGGACGGCCGGTGTCACCAGGCGTGCGCGACGTCCACCACGAGGTGGTCGGCCAGGCGCAGCACCCGGAACGGCAGGCGTGCGCGAACGCCGAGCCCGAACTGCGTCACTCCTTCGAAACTCCCGGCGTACCGGGTGTCCCGGAAGGTGCTGTATCCCGTGAGGTTCACGCCCGGCAGCGGCTGTGCCACCCGGCCCGGATAGGTGGGGGTGCCGGTCTCGGGGTCGTAGGAGGGCGCGTTGACCCGCACCTCCAGGATGGCACCGCCGCCGACGGCGATGGGGCGGCCCGAGCCGTCCTGGTAGAGCCGGTCGACATACGCGACCGAGAAGCCGAGTTCGGCGGCGCCCGCGCCCGGCACGTCGACGACGAACCGGTCGTAGCAGTCGTGGCGGCCGGTCCTGACGTTCGTCAGCGGCGTCGCCGTGCCGGCGAAGTACGTCTTGTCCAGGCTGCCCCAGCCGGTGGGGCAGGCCGTGGCGGCCCGGGTGGCCGTGGCCGGGGCGGCGGTGGCCGGGACCGCGGCCACACCCAGGGTGGCGGCCAGCAGAGCGGCGGTGGCCCAGAGTGTTCTGTTTCGCACCATGATCTCCCCCGAAGGACGTGTGTGGTGATGTGTCGGTTAAAAACAGAGACAACCTGATTGCCCCATAGGTTGCACTGTTCTCCGTCTCGATGTGGCGTCAGTGTGCCCGGCCGCCTCGGGCGGTCGCGAACGGGCGCGCGGGCTCCGGCGGGCCGGGCGCCGGACGCGCGTCACACGCTCGTTCACACGACTGACAAAGAGCCGTCACACGGCACCGGAATGCCCGGCCGGCCGCCCCTGGTTCTCGCTGACATGACCTTGGGAGTAGCACTCGACGCGAGCGACGCCGACAACCAGATCGACGCCACCGTGCGGCTCGCGCAGGAGGCCCGGGCCGCCGGGCTGCGGTCCGCCTGGTTCGGGCAGACCTTCGGCGCGGACTCACCCCAGCTCGCGGCGATCGTCGGGCGCGAAGTGCCCGGCCTGCACGTGGGGACGTCCGCGATTCCCGTCTTCGGCCGCCACCCGCTGCTGGTCTCCAGCCAGGCCCAGACCGCCCAGGCGGCCACGCACGGTCGCTACCATCTCGGACTGGCGCTCGGCACCAAGCTCCTGACCGAGACCGGCTTCGGCATCCCCTTCGAACGGCCCATCGCCCGACTGCGTGAATTCCTCACCGCCCTGCGGCAGTTGACGGAGACCGGCGCCGCCGACTTCCACGGTGAACTGCTCACCGCGACCACCCCGCTCCCGGCGCGGGTGCCGGGCGCCGAGGCCGGCGTGCCGTTGCTCGTCGCCGCGATGGGTCCCCAGGCGCTCCGGGCCAGCGGCGAGCTGGCGGACGGGATCCTGCCCTACCTGGCGGGACCGCGCGCCCTGGAGGAGCACATCGTCCCGGCGGTCACCGCCGCGGCCCGGGCCGCGGGGCGCCCCGCGCCCCGGATCGTCGCCCTGGTGTACGGAGTGGTCACCGACGACGCCGACGCCGTACGGGAGAAGGCCACCGAAAAGCTCGCGTTCTACGAACAGTTCCCGTCCTACGCGCGGGTCGTCGAACTCTCCGGCGGCCGGCGGGCCGGCGACGTGGCGGTGATCGGCGACGAGCGGACGGTCGCCGCCGAGGTGCGCCGCTACCGCGACGCCGGGGCGACGGAGGTGGTGTTCTCGGGCACGGGCATCGCCGGGGCCGCCGCCCGCCGCCGCACCTGGGCACTCCTCGGAGAACTCGCCGGCTGAGCGCCGGCGCGCCCCGGCTCACCAGCCGGTCAGCAACAGATGGTTGAGCAGCAGGGCCAGTGCGGCCTGGGCGGCCAGCCAGGCACGCGGGCGGGTGAGGAACGCGCAGGACGGGAGGAGCCACAGGGCGAACGGGAGCCAGATGCGTTCCGTCTCGGCCTTGCTCATGCCGGACAGGTCGGCGACGAGCAGGGCGAGCAGGGCGGCGGCCACGAGGAGGGCGAGGCGGGCGTCCGCGCCGGAGCGGTGCGGGCCGTCGGGCCGCGCGAGGCTCCCGCCGCGACGGTGGCGGAGCGTCGCGCCGGTCCGCCGGAGGCCGGCCGCCGTCGCCAGACCCGTGATCAGGACCGCGCAGGCGAGGTTGGCCCACACCCAGTAGCCGTAGGGGCGGATCCCGCCCGCGCCCTGCCGGTAGCGCGTGACCAGCAGCCGGTACGCCTCCCACCAGTCGAATCCGGCGACGGTGAACGCCGTCGGCACGACGGCCGCCCCGGCGAGCAGAAGGACGAGCAGCTCGGGACGCTCCCGGACGCGCCCCCGGCCGAGCAGCAGCACCGCCGCGCCGATGAGCGCGAAGAGCGTGAGGCCGTAGGAGAGGTAGCAGGTCAGGCCGAAGAGCAGGCCCGAGCCCAGCGCGGCGCTCCCGACCCGGCGTCCGGTGACCGCCAGGGCCAGCAGCGCCACGGACCACGCGGCGACCGCCGCGAAGTACGCGTCCGCCGAGGTCCCCATCCACACCGCGGCCGGAGCCAGCACCAGGAAGGGTGCCGCCCGCCGCGCGAGCCCCTCGTCGGCCAGCGCCCGCACCGCCACCAGGACGGCCACACAGGCCGTCGCGCCGACGGCGACGCACCAGGTTCCGGCCCAGCCCCCGCCCCGCAGCCCGATCCGGTCGAGCAGGACGAACGTCAGCGTGGCCGCCGGGGGATGACCGGCGACATGCGCGGGCCAGTTGTCCGGGGACTCCAGCAGGATGTGGTGGGTGAAGTCGCGCAGGGCCGCCGGGACGTCGTGGAAACGGCCGACGACCTGGAGGTACTCGTGGCGGGAGGTGAGCCGGCCGGCGACGCCCCGCTGCCAGCCGTCGATCAGGGCGAGCGAGAGGATCCAGGCCGTGGCCGTGCCCCAGGCCGCCGCCAGCAGGGCCCGCCAGGGCAGGCGGGCGGCCAGGGCGGGACCGTACCCCACGGTCGCGACCGCCACGACGACGGCCACCGGCGTGCCCGGTCCCAGATGAGGCCCCCAACTTCCCAGCAGGGGAGGCCAGTTGACGCGCAAAGTGTGATGGGCGTGCTGGATGTGGTGGCCGATCAGCACGGCCGCCGTCACGAGCAGGACGGCGGCGCCCACCGCGTACAGGTCGCGGCGGAGGTCGCGGGTGATGCCGCCCGAGCGTCGGACGCGCGGCTCGGTGGAGCGCAGGGTGCTGTTCACACCGGCACGCTAGGCCGGGCGGCGGGTCGCGGGCCGCCGTCCGGGCCGGACGTCAGCGTTTCGTCATGGGTCGCGCACCCGTTTCCGGCGGTGCCCCGGCCTACGGTCGGATCATGCGAGACGACACACGGCTCCCCACCTCCCCCGGCTTCTGGCGCAGCCCGCTGCGCGGCCCCTGGTTCACCTCGGTGCTCGGCCTGGTGCTGCTCGCCGGCATCACGGTGCTGTTCGTGACGGGCCTGGTCTCGTACGCCGCCTACAACCCGGACCTCTCCCCGGTGAACGACAAGACCCCGGACAAGGGGATCCTCGGCTTCTACCTCTTCTCCTGGCCGACCGACCCGCACTGGCTGTACCGGGTCAACCAGGGCGTGCACGTCACTCTCGGCGTCACCCTGATCCCCGTCCTGCTGGCCAAACTGTGGTCGGTCGTGCCGAAGCTCTTCACGCTGCCGCCGGCCCGCTCGCTCGCCCACGCGCTCGAACGGATCTCCCTGCTGTTGCTGGTCGGCGGCGCGCTGTTCGAGTTCACGACCGGCGTGCTCAACGTCCAGCTCGACTACGTCTTCCCCGGCTCCTTCTACCCCCTGCACTTCTACGGCGCATGGGTCTTCTTCGCCGCGTTCGTCGCCCACGCCGTGCTGAAGGTCCCGGCGGCCGTACGCAATCTGCGCCGCCTGCGGGCGGAGGAGCCGGCCTCGTCGCAGGAGTCCGCGCCCGCGCCCGAACAGGAGCTCGTCTCCCCGCGCCCGGACCCCGCGACCGTCTCCCGGCGGGGAGCGCTGTGGTTCGTCGGAGGCGGCTCGCTGCTGCTGTTCGCCACGACGGCCGGCCAGAGCTTCGACGGACCGCTGCGGCGCACCGCCCTGCTCGCTCCGCACGGCGGACCCGATCCGGGCAGCGGCCCGAACGGCTTCCAGATCAACAAGACGGCGGCGTACGCCGGGATCACCGCGCCGGAGACGGACGAGGACGCCTGGCGCCTCGTCGTCACGGGGCGCTCCGGCATTTTTCGCCTCAGCCGCGCCCAGCTCCGTGAGCTCCCGCTGCACAGTGCGGCGTTGCCCATCGCCTGCGTCGAGGGCTGGTCGACCTCGGACCAGTGGTGGCGGGGCGTACGGCTCCGGGACCTGGCCGCGCTCGTCGGCCACGACGATCCGCCGGACGTGTTCGTCGAGTCCCTCCAACGGCGCGGCGCCTTCCGCCACGCCGCCCTGCGCGCCAACCAGGTCGCCGACCCGCGCTCCCTGCTCGCCCTGTACGTCAACGGCGAGTCCCTGACCCCCGACCACGGCTACCCGGCGCGCGTCATCGTGCCCGCCGCGCCCGGCGTGCTCAACACCAAGTGGGTGGCCCGGATGACCTTCGGAGAGACGCGATGACGCCCGTGCGACCCCGGCCGGTGATCGGCAGCCCCTTCCAGATCCTCCTGCTCGCCTGCTCGTTCGCGCTCGCCGCCTACGCGGGCGTACGTCTCCTCGCCGACGACTGGTTCGGCGTGGCGCTGTGGTGGGTGGGAGCGGCGCTGCTGCACGACCTCGTGCTGCTGCCCCTGTACGCAGTGGCCGACCGGGCCGTCGTACAGGGGCTCGGCGCGACCGGTCATCGGCGCCTGACGATGTACGTCCGGGTACCGGCCGCGCTCTCCGCCTTGCTGCTGCTCGTATGGTTCCCGCTGATCAGCGGGATGGTGGAGCTCCGCTACCGGTCGGCCACCGGCCGCTCGGCGGACGGGTTCCTCGCCCACTGGCTGCTGATCACCGCGGTGCTCTTCGGCGGCTCGGCGCTGCTCCTCGCGCTGCGACTGCGCAGGGCGAGGAAGCAGCGGCCGCCGGCCGTCCACTGACCGGCCGTCCGCCAGCCCTCGCGGTGCGCGTACCGCAGCAGGGCCGGCGTGCCGAGCCGCGCCCAGGGGAACGCCCGGCCGGTGCCGCCCGCCTCGGGCAGGCCGACGACCTCGACCTCGGCCCGCTCGTCCACGTCCACCGGCGCGGTCTCGGCGATCAGCAGGCCACCCGGGACGAGCAGATCGGCAGCCCGGCGCAGCAGGGCGAGCGGGTCACCGCCGATGCCGACATTGCCGTCGATGAGCAGCACGGTCGCCCAGCGCCCCTCGCCCGGCAACGGGTCGAAGACCGACCGCCGCAGCGCCTGGCCGCCCAGCTCCAGCGTGTGGGCGACGGCGGCCTCGCTGACGTCGATGCCCAGCACGGGCCGTCCCCGGGCGGCGAGTTCGGCCACCAGCCGGCCGGGCCCGCAGCCCACGTCCAGTACGGCTCCCTCGCACCGGTCCAGGATCGCCAGATCGGCCGGGTCGGCGCGGGCGCACCACCGTTCCACCTCCAGCGGCAGCAGCCAGCCGTCGGCGCGGCGCAGGAACAGCGGGCCCCGGCCCGTGCGCAGCGCGGCGCTGTACGGGTCGGCGGCGGCCCAGTCGGTGGCGACCCCCGCGATCCCTGCAGCCCCCGCGGCCTCTGCCGCGTCGGCGTCGGCGTCGGCGGGGCCGGCCCCGGTGAGGTCGTACGCGGTGCTCATCGGCTCACCGCCGCCGTGCACCCGGCGAGACGGTCGGCGAAGCGGCTGTGCGGGGCCAGCGCGGCGACGGCCGTCGCGTCCGCGGCCGTGTCCACGTCCCGCAGACACGGCAGGTCGCGCACCCGCAGCCCCGCGCCGACGAGCCGCGCCCGCTGCGCGGCCCCCGTCGAAGGCGTCGACATGGGCACGCCCCGCAGCAGAGCGGGATCGGGCTCGGCGAGCCCCAGCGCCCAGAAGCCGCCGTCCCGCGCCGGGCCGAAGTACGCGTCGCAGCCGTCGAAGTCGGCGGTCAGCAGCTCCGGCGTCACCTGCGGAGTGTCCATCCCGATGAGAAGGGCAGGGCCGTCGCACCGGGCGAAGGCGTCCGCGAGCCGTTCGTCGAGCCCGCCCGCGCACTGCGGTACGACGTCGAAACCGGACGGCAGCCAGGGCCCGGGGGCGCCGTCCAGCACCAGGACGCGGCGGGAGGCGGGCGTGGCCGCCACCACCCGCAGGGTGTCGGACAGCGCCGCCTCCGCGAGCGCCGCCGCCTCCCGTGGGGTGAACGGCGGGGTGAGCCGGGTCTTCACCCGGCCCGGCAGCGGCTCCTTGGCGATGACGAGCAGCGTGGTCACCGTGCGACTCCTTCGCGCGCCGGAACGCCGTTGAGGACGCGGCTCATGTCCCGGACCGCCTGCCAGGTGCCCCGCCAGGTGCCCGTCACCTTCGAGACGCCCGTACGGGGCAGGTAGGGGACGTCGTGCTCGGTGATCCGCCAGCCCGCGTCGGCCGCGCGCACCACCATCTCCAGCGGGTAGCCGCTGCGCCGGTCGGTGAGCCCGAGGGCGAGCAGCGGTTCACGGCGGGCGGCCCGCAGCGGGCCGAGGTCGTGCAGGCGCAGCCCGGTGCGGCGGCGCAGCAGCCGGGCGAGCGCGAGGTTGCCGGCTCGGGCGTGCGCGGGCCACGCGCCCCGGCCGCTGGGCCGCCTGCGGCCGAGCACCAGATCGGCCGTGCCGGCGCGGACCTCGTGGACGAACGGCGCGAGCAGCGCCGGGTCGAGGGAGGCGTCGCAGTCGCAGAAGCAGACGATGTCGGCGGTGGCCGCGGTCAGTCCGGCGTGGCAGGCGGCACCGAAGCCCCGGCGGGGCTCGTGGACGACTCTCGCGCCGAGTGCGCGGGCGATCTCCGGCGAGCCGTCGGTCGATCCGTTGTCGACGACGAGGGCCCGCCAGCCGCTCGGCACACGGGCGAGCACCCAGGGGAGTGCCTCGGCCTCGTTGAGACAGGGGAGCACGACATCTACTTCTACGTCCGTGGTCACGGTCTTCACCCTACGAACGCGAACAGGACAAACCGGGCTTCGGCTCCTTACGAAACGCGGACGTCCGGGCGCCGGGGCGCCCGAGGCGCGGCACGGACCGGGTCGCGGTGCGAGGCTGGGCGCATGCAGCAGTCGCACGAGTCCCCGCCCCCTCCACCGGCATCGGCCCGGGTCCTGGTCGTGGACGACGACCCCACGGTCTCGGAGGTCGTCGCCGGATACCTGGACCGGGCCGGCTATGTCGTCGACCGGGCCGACGACGGCCCGACCGCGCTGAACCGGGCCGCCGCGCACTGGCCCGACCTGGTGGTGCTGGACCTGATGCTGCCCGGCATGGACGGTCTGGAGGTGTGCCGCCGGATGCGCGGGCACGGGCCCGTGCCGGTCATCATGCTGACCGCGCGCGGCGACGAGGACGACCGCATCCTGGGCCTGGAGGTCGGCGCCGACGACTACGTCACCAAGCCCTTCAGCCCCCGCGAACTCGTCCTGCGGGTGGAGTCGGTGCTGCGCCGCAGCCGGCCCCCCACCGGTGCGCGGGTGCTGGGCGCGGCCGGCCTGTCCCTCGATCCCGGCGCCCGCCGCGCCACCAAGGACGGCGTCGAACTCGCCCTCACCCTGCGCGAGTTCGACCTGCTCGCGTTCTTCCTGCGGCATCCCGGGCGGGCGTTCGGCCGGGAGGACCTGATGCACGAGGTGTGGGGCTGGGAGTTCGGTGACCTGTCCACCGTGACCGTCCATGTGCGCCGGCTGCGCGGCAAGGTCGAGGACGACCCGGCGCGGCCGCAGCTGATCCGGACGGTGTGGGGCGTGGGCTACCGCTTCGAACCCGGATCCGACCGAGAACCCGGATCCGACCGAGAACCCGGATCCGACCGAGAACCCGGACCCGACCGAGAGGGGGAGTGACCGTGCGCGACACCCTGCTCATCGCCCTGTTCGCCTTCCTCGGAGCCCTGCTCGCCGGGCTGGTCGGCGCGGGGGCGCTGTGGCTGCTGCGCCGCCGTTCGCTCACCGCGTCGCTCACCGTGGTGGCCGCCGTCGCCGTGACCGCGATGCTGGCGGGCACACTGGCCGTGGCGCAGGCGATGTTCCTGTCCGGGCACGACCTGAGCGTCGTGACGACGGTCGTGGCCATGGCCGCGGTGGTGTCGCTGGCCACCGCCCTTCTGCTCGGCCGCTGGGTGGTCGCCCGCAGCCGTGAACTCACCCGTGCCGCCCGTTCGTTCGGCGACGGCGGTGCCTTCACCGCCCCCGACGGCCCGGCCACCGCCGAACTGGACGCGCTGAGCCGTGAGCTGGCGGCGACCAGCGGGAAGCTCGCCGAGTCCCGGGACCGCGAACGCGCGCTGGAGGCGTCCAGACGCGAACTCGTCGCCTGGATCTCGCACGACCTGCGCACTCCGCTGGCCGGACTGCGGGCGATGTCGGAGGCGCTGGAGGACGGCGTCGCGGCCGACCCCGACCGCTATCTGCGCCAGATCCGCACCGAGGTGGAGCGGCTCAACGACATGGTGGGCGACCTGTTCGAGCTCTCCCGCATACACGCCGGAGCGCTCGCCCTGTCCACCTCCCGCATGTCCGTGTACGACCTGGTCGGCGACGCCCTCGCCGGCGCCGACCCGCTCGCCCGCGAACACGGCGTGCGGCTCGTCGGCGGCCGGGTCGAGCCCCTTCCGGTCGAGGTGGACGGCAAGGAGATGAGCCGGGTGCTGGGCAACCTGCTCGTCAACGCCATCCGGCGCACACCCGCCGACGGCACGGTCGCCGTCGCCGCCGAACGCTCGCCCGCCGGGGTCGTCGTCTCCGTCACCGACGGCTGCGGCGGCATCCCCGAGGAGGATCTGCCGCGCGTCTTCGACACCGGATGGCGCGGCACACACGCCCGGACGCCGCCGGCCGGCGCGGGGCTCGGCCTCGCCATCGTGCGGGGGATCGTGGAGGCCCACCAGGGGTGGGCCACGGTACGCAACATCCCCGGCGGCTGCCGCTTCGAGGTGACCCTGCCGAGGGCCCCCTGAGACTCCGCGGACGCCGGACGCCGGACGCCGGACGCCGGACGCCGGACGCCGGACGCCGGACGCCGGACGCCCGACGCCCGACGCCCGACGCCCGACGCGTGGCGCGTGGCGCGTGGCGCGCGGTTCAGTCCCCGCGCAGTCCGGCCCGCGCGAACTCCCGCATGCCCTCCTGGAAACCGACCTGGGGCTTCCAGCCCAGCTCGGCCCGCAGCCGTTCGGAGTCCGCCGTGATGTGGCGGACGTCGCCCAGCCGGTACTCGCCGGTGACGACCGGCTGGGGCCCGCCGTACGCGGCGGCCAGGGCCCGGGCCATCTCGCCCACCGTGTGCGGCTCCCCGCTGCCGGTGTTGTACGCCGTCAGCGTGCCCTTCGGTGTGCCGGCGTCCAGCGCGGCCAGGTTGGCCGCGGCCACGTCCCGTACGTGCACGAAGTCCCGCCGCTGCCGCCCGTCCTCGAAGACGCGCGGGGCCTCGCCCCGGGCCAGCGCGGAGCGGAAGAAGGAGGCGACTCCGGCGTACGGGGTGTCCCGGGGCATCCGGGGCCCGTACACGTTGTGGTAGCGCAGCGACACCGCCGTCCCGCCCGTCGACCTGGCCCAGGCGGCGGCCAGATGCTCCTGGGCGAGCTTGGTCGTGGCGTACACGTTGCGCGGGTCGGCGGGGGCGTCCTCGGCGACGAGCCCGGGGGCGAGAGCCCTGCCGCACGCCGGGCACGGCGGCTCGAACCGTCCCGCGTCCAGATCGGCGACGGCCCGTGGCCGCGGTCGCACCACCCCGTGCTCCCGGCACTCGTAGCGACCCTCCCCGTAGACGACCATCGACCCGGCGAGCACGAGCCGCCCGACGCCGGCCGCGGCCATGGCGGCGAGCAGGACGGCCGTTCCCAGGTCGTTGCGTGAGACGTATTCCGCCGCGTCGGTGACCCCGTCGCCGAGCCCGACCATCGCGGCCTGGTGACAGACGGCGTCGACGCCGCCGAGGGCGCGGGCGACGGCGGCGGGATCGCGCACGTCGGCGGCGGGGTCCTGCCGGACGTCGTACACGAGCGCCTCGTGCCCGCGCGCACGCAGGGCGTCGACGACATGGGACCCGATGAATCCGGCACCGCCGGTGACCAGTACACGCATACGGCCACGCTAGGGCCGCGGCCGGGCCGGGCCCCGTGACCCGCCCGGCACGTCATCACTCCGTAAGACGCGGCACGCGCGTCGAACCGGGACGGAACGCACTCTTCGCGAGACGCTTCCCAGGCCTTCAGCAAGGGAGACCGTCATGGCAGCCTCGCCCTCCTCCGGCGACACGTACCGCTTCGCCGACCTCAGCGCCCTGTTCGTCAACTGCACCCTCAAACCGTCTCCGCAGCTCAGCCACACCCAGGGCCTGGTCGACAAGAGCCGGGCCGTCATGGACGCGCACGGGGTGACCACCGACGAGATCCGCGCCGTCGACCACGACATCGCCCCCGGTGTCTACCCGGACATGACCGCGCACGGCTTCGCCACCGACGCCTGGCCGGCCCTGTACGAGCGGGTGATGGCGGCCGACATCCTGGTGCTGGCCGGACCGATCTGGCTCGGCGACAACAGCTCCGTGACGAAGAAGGTCGTCGAGCGCCTCTACAGCTGCTCCAGCCTGCTCAACCCGCAGGGCCAGTACGCCTTCTACGGCCGGGTCGGCGGCTGTCTGATCACCGGCAACGAGGACGGCGTGAAGCACTGCGCGATGAACCTGCTCTACAGCCTCCAGCACCTCGGCTACACGATCCCGCCGCAGGCGGACGCCGGCTGGATCGGCCCGGCGGGTCCCGGGCCTTCGTACCTGGATCCCGGCTCGGGCGGTCCGGAGAACGACTTCACCAACCGCAACACGACCTTCATGACGTGGAACCTGATGCACCTCGCGGCAATGCTCAAGCGCAACGGCGGCGTCCCCGCCCACGGCAACCGGCGTTCGGAGTGGGACGCGGGCTGCCGCTTCGACGCGCCCAACCCCGACTACCGCTGACGTCGGACGCCGACAACCGCCGACAACCGCCGACGTCCGGCGGCGACGGCCCATCGGCATCGGGAGCCTGCGGAACACTGCCGGAACCCGGCAGTGCGCGGGCCCCTGCCGGGCGCGCATCATGACTCGCGGGGAGCACTGCGGAGGGTTCCGGTGCCCGGCATCCACCAGGTGCCGGACACCGGAACCCCGGAGGTCAGCGCGTCGCGGCCGGCCTCTGCCGGGTCAGCCTCGCCACGACGAGGCCCAGGACCAGGACCGCCGGGACGGTCAGCTGGAGCCAGACGGACGTGGTCGCGTCGCCGCCGATGAGGGTGGTGAAGTTCTCGATGATGAGCCAGATCGCACCGGCGATGCCGAGCGCGCCCAGAACCGGTGCGACCAGCGTGTTCCAGGGCCGGGTGTCGGCACGTGAGCGGCGGAAGAAGACGATCACGGAGACCGAGGTCAGGAAATAGAGAAGCATGATCCCCAGGACGGCGACTCCGCTGAACCACGAGAAGAGGGTCAGCACCGGGTCCTTCCCCAGCAGCGCGAACGGCATGACGAGGGCCACCGAGATCGCCGTCTGGACGATGCCGGCCACCCAGGGGGAGTGGCGCCGGTTGAGCCCGGTGAGGCGGTGCGGCAGCAGGCCTTCCCGGCCCAGGGAGAACAGATAGCGGTTGGCCGAGTTGTGGAACGCCAGGATGCCGGCGAACAGCGAGGTGGCCAGCAGGACGGGCAGCACGTCACCGGTCCACGCGCCGAACTGCGCCGCGATGGGGGCGAAGACGAAGGTCGTGGCATCGCCGGACTCCAGCGCCTTTCCCGCCTCGGCCGTCGCCGTGGACGCGCCGTGCGCGGAGACCAGCATCCAGGAGGTGAAGGCGAAGAAGCAGGTGATCACCGCGACCGACAGGTAGGTGGCGCGCGGCACCGTCTTCCTGGGCTCGCGGGCCTCCTCGCCGTAGATGGCGGTGGCCTCGAAGCCGAACATCGACGCCACCGCGAACATCAGGGCCACCCCGGGAGCGCCCTGGAGCGCGGCGTGCGGCGAGAAGCTGTCGCCGAGGCCGAGGCCCTCGGGGCCGCCGCCCTTGAAGAGGGTGACCAGGGCGAAGACGATCAGGACGCTGAATTCGGCGAGGACGAACACGGCCAGCAGTTTGGCGCCCATCTCGATCCCGGCGGCGCCGAGGACCTGGACGATCACCATGGTGAGCAGCGTCCAGATCCACCACGCGATGCGGACGTCGGTGTAGTGCTCGACCAGTCCGCTCACCGTCGCTCCGTAGAGCCCGTACATGGCGGCCTGGATCGCGCAGTAGGCGAAGAGGGCGACACCGGCGCTGCCGGAACCGGCCGAGCGCCCCAGGCCCTTGCCGATGTAGGTGTAGAAGGCGCCGGCGTCCACGACGTGGCGGCCCATGGCGACGAAGCCGATGGAGAACAGCAGGACCACGACGCCGGCCGCGAGATACGCGGCGGGGGCGCCGGTGCCGTTGCCGATCGCGATGGCGATGGGGACGGCCCCGGCGATGCCGGTCAGCGGCGCCTGGGCGGAAAGGACGAAGAAGAGGATGCCCAGGACGCCGAGGGAATCGGGTTTGAGCCTTCCTGTCATGGATGAATCGTGCGCGGTGTGCGATGCGACCGCCGTCTGACTGTCCACTCGGATCACCTGTCGGGGGACGGGGAGGATGGGGAGTTTGATTTGAAGCCAAACGAGGTGCCTCATGGTGGGTTCGAACTATCCGTTTGGCAAGGGGGTGCGACGGGATTTTTCCGCCCGGTCCCGCGTCTTTCGCACGGCCGTGACTCCGGTGCCGGAGCGGCCGGTCGCCCGGCGGGGCGGCGCCGGGCGCGGGACGGCGAAGGCCCCGGACGCAAAGACGTCCGGGGCCCGAGAACGCGCAGGTCGGACGGTCAGGCGGGGGCTTCCCCAGGGGTATCGCCGACGGTGTCCCCGTCGGCGTCCCCGTCGGCGTCGAGGAGCCTCAGCAGGGAGCGCAGCTCCTCCAGGGCCGCGTCCGTGACGCCGGGCTCGCCCAGGACCAGCTGATGCAGCACCAGACCCTCCAGTGCCGCGAAGACCAGCCGGGTCAGCGCCGTGTCCGCGCCGGCCGGCAGCATCCGGCTCAGCTCGCGCCGGGTGGCGTCGAAGTACTCGTCGTACAGCGCGCGGATCTGCGGGAGCAGCTCCGGCCTGCGGCGCGCCTCGAGCAGCAGCTCGTACTGGAAGGCCTGGGTGTCCGGGTCCGCCGTGACCATGTCGGACAGGCCGGTCGAGAAGTCCGCGACCTTGCCGGTGCCGGGTTCGAGGGCGCTGATGTTCAGCGAGGTGCGGATGGTGTGGGCGAGCGCCTCCTCGATCAGCGCGTCACGCGAACCGAAGTGATGCACGACCAGGCCGTGGGTGACCCCGGCCTCCTGCGCCACGGCCCGGTAGGTGAGCTTGCGCAGTCCGCCCCGCGCCACCACCCGCACGGCCGCCGTCAGCAGCGCCTCGCGTCCCTCGCCGTAGTGCAGACGCCTGCGGGGCTGTCGGCTCTCGGGGGCGTCTGCGGAATCGGCCATGGCGGTGACCCTACCCGGGCCCGCCCGGACGGCCGCCTCGAGCCGGCGGCGGCGCTCTTCCGGCGGCATCAGCGCCGGGGCGGACGGATACCGCGGAACTTCCAGTCGCCGCCGAGCGCGGTGGAAAGCACCTCCTCGGACTCGGTGGGCTGCGCCCCGACGTCGGCGCGGACCGGGGTCGGGCCGGTCACGACGTGGTTGGTGAGCCGGCCGAGGCCCTCGACCTCGACCTCGACGACGTCGCCGGGCCGGACGGGGCGTGAGTTGGCCGGAGTGCCCGACAGCAGGACGTCACCGGGGTACAGGGTGATCGTCCGGGCGATGTCGGCGACGAGGTAGTGCATGTCCCACTGCATCTCGTCGGTCGAACCGTCCTGCACGACCTTGCCGTTGACGTAGGTGCGCAGGCTCTTGCCGCGGAAGTCCCAGTCGGTGACCAGGCCGGGGCCGAGCGGGCACAGGGTGTCGGAGCCCTTGACCCGGAGCATGGAACCGGCGTCCGTGTCGCGGAAGTCGTGCAGCCCGTAGTCGTTGGCGATCGTGTAGCCGGCGATGTACTCGCCCGCCTCGGCCGGGGAGATGTTGCGTGCCGTCCTGCCGATGACGATGGCGACCTCGCCCTCGTAGTTGAGCCACTTGCACCCGTCGGGGCGGACGACGGCGCCTCGGTGGGAGTTGAGCGAGGAGACCGGCTTGTGGAAGTAGGTCGGGGTGTCCGGGAGGTCGATCCCGAACTCGTCGACGCGGCTGCGGTGGTTGAGGTGGACGGCGATCACCTTGGAGGGGACCACCGGGGGCAGGTGCCGCGCCTCGTCGGTCCTGACGCGGCGGCCGTCCCCGGCGGCGAGTTCGTCCCCGTCGACGGTGACCTGGACGACGGCGCCGTCCAGGAGGATGCGGCGGTACTCGGGAGAAGCAGCCATGGCGGGCCTTCCTAGGAGCGGCGGTGGGGATGGTGCGGGGCGGCGGGCGCCGGGAGGCCCGTGCCGGTCCAGCCGTCGGCGGGCCGGTCGAACCACAGGTGGGCCTGGCCGGTGCCGACGGAGTTCTCGTACGCGCCGTACTGGCGGGCCCGGGCGGTGCAGGCCTGTTCGCCGAGGGCGCCGGCCAGCATCAGATAGTGGAAGAACTTCGCCTCGGGCTTGTACTTCCAGAACGCGTCCATGGTGTCCAGCACCTTGTCGTGGCGGCCCTCCTTGAACCAGGCGATGCGTTCCTGGTCCGCCTCGCGGGCCTGCGGGGTGCGGATGTGGACCAGGTCGCTGGCCTCGTGGTCACGGATCTCGCGCAGCGGCCAGAAGGTGTGGGAGAGGGCGCCCGAGGCGATGAGGAGCACCCGGCGGCCGGGGGTGGCGGCGATGCCGTCCGCGAGCGCGCGGCCCAGCCGCAGATGGTCCTCCATGTCGCCGGTCTGGCAGACCCCGATGGTCACCCACCGCTTGTCCGGCAGCCCTTCGCCGAGGAACTTCCAGAGGTTGGTGGTGGCGTAGTAGATCGGCAGGTGGTCGTCCTCGATCGCGGTGATCCAGGTGCCGTGCCGGTCCGCGAACGACGCGATGTGGTGGGCGAGTTCGGGGTCCCCGGGGAAGTCGTACGGCATCCGGCACATGCCGCGCGGCAGCTCCTCGGAGGTGAACAGACCGGCGCGGCGGTGCTGGGCGGTGACGACGAACTCGACCGTCGTCGCCCAGTGGGAGTCGAGGACGACGACGGTGTCGTAGTCGTCCCGTGCGAAGACGTCCTCGCGGAGCTGGTGGAGTCCGGTGACCAGGGTGATCTCCTTGCCCTCGTTCAGCTCCAGCCGGTCGGCCTCGGGCAGCACGATGGTGGGGACGTGGGCGAGGAGTCCCGCCCCGACGATCTCACCCATGGTTCTTCCATCCGTTCGGCGCGGTGACGGTGTTCTTGACGTCGCAGTAGAAGTCGAAGCTCCACGTTCCGCCCTCGCGGCCGACGCCGGAGTGGCGTGAGCCGCCGAAGGGTGCCTGGAGATCGCGCACGAAGAAGCAGTTGACCCAGACCGTGCCCGCCACCAGCTGCGCGGTGACGCGCTCGGCACGCTCGTGGTCGCCGGTGGCGACGGTCGCCGCGAGGCCGAAGCGGGTGTCGTCGGCGAGGCGGACGGCCTCCTCCTCGGTACCGAAGGTCTGGAGGGTCAGGACCGGTCCGAAGACCTCCTCCTGCACGATCTCCGAGTCCTGGGCGACGTCGGTGAGGAGCGTCGGCGCGTAGTACTGCCCGTCCCGGCGGTGGCCACCGATGACCGCACGTGCTCCGGCCTCGACCGCCCGCCGCACGAAGCCGTCGATCTTCTCCAGCTGTCGAGGGTGGATGGTGGGCCCGACGTCGGTCGTCTCCTCGCGCGGGTCGCCCTGCACGAGCGCGGACGCCTTATCGACGAACCGGCGCGTGAACTCCTCGGCGACCGTCTCCTCGACGAGGATCCGGGTGGCCGCGAGGCACACCTGCCCGGCGTTGTCGTACTGCTCGACGGCGAGATCGACGGCGAGGTCCAGATCGGCGTCGGCGAACACCAGCAGCGGTGACTTGCCGCCGAGTTCGAGGCTGAGCGGGGTCAGCCGGGCGGCGGCCGACCCGGCGATGCGCCTGGCCGTCGGCACGGATCCGGTGAAGCTGATCCGGCGGACGTCCGGGTGCGAGGTGAGCGCGTCGCCGATCTCCGAGCCGTAGCCCTGGACGACGTTGAGGACACCGGCGGGCAGCCCGGCCTCGGCGGCGATGTCGGCGAGCAGCGAGGCGGTCAGCGGGGACCATTCGGCGGGCTTGAGCACGACCGTGTTCCCGGCGGCCAGGGCCGGCGCGACCTTCCAGGTGGCCAGCATCAGCGGGGCGTTCCACGGTGTGATGAGCACGCTGGGGCCGGCCGGGTCCCACGAGACGTGGTTGGTGTGGCCGCGGGTCTCGAAGTCCTCGTGCTCCAGCCGCAGCAGCCAGTCGGCGAAGAAGCGGAAGTTGTGCGCCACACGGGGCATCACGCCCCGCCGGTGCGAGCGCAGCAGGGCGCCGTTGTCGGTGGTCTCCACGATCGCGAGCTCGTCGAGCCGCTTCTCGACGCCGTCGGCGACGGCGTGCAGGACGCGGGCGCGTTCGGCGGGGGAGGTGGCGGCCCAGGCGGGGAAGGCGGCCTTGGCGGCGGCGACGGCGGCCTCGGCCTCGGCGGGCCCGCCACGGGCGATCTCGCCCAGGGTGCTGCCGTCGATCGGCGAGGTGTCGGTGAACGTCTCGGCGGAGGCGACGCGTCGGCCGCCGATCCAGTGCCGGGTGTCGACGGAAACACCGGCGACGATGACCTTGTCAGCCATGGGAACGGCTCCTTCGGGGCGAGGGGGCGGGATACCTGCCAGGGGCGCGGGCCGGGGCGGTCCGGGGCTCCGCCGCGTGGGCGCGACCGGCCCCGGACCACCCGCACGTCGACGACGACCTCATTCGGCATCCGCCTTCGACGTCCCGGACTCCAGCAGCCGCCCGCCGTCCCAGACGACCCCCACCTGCCGGTAGTAGGCGGCGATCGGCTCGCGGATCTCCAGCCGGGCCAGCTCCTCGGTGGGCGCCTCGAACAGCGCCAGCTCCGCGTCGCCGGTCCAGGCCTGCCCCGCCTCGAAGGACGCGGCGCCG
The DNA here is from genome assembly GCF_045040885.1 of Streptomyces sp. NBC_00016. Lineage (NCBI taxonomy): Bacteria > Bacillati > Actinomycetota > Actinomycetes > Kitasatosporales > Streptomycetaceae > Streptomyces > Streptomyces sp. NBC_00016. Next base: position 9,282,912 of record NZ_CP108304.1, read on the forward strand.
GACTCGATCAGCTCGTCCAGGGCGAACCCCTTGCCCTTCTCGATCGACGGCAGCAGGCGGTGGTGCGCCATGGGGTGCCCGTTGACGAAGCCGTTCGTCCGCGACGGCTCCCGCAGGGTCACCACGGCCTCGGCCAGCCGCCGGTCGGCGGCTGCGAGGGTCGCGCCGAACCGGGCTCCGGCCTCGATGCGCGGTGCGGGCCCGTACGGGTGCGGCCGGGTCTGGTGGATCGAGCCGAGCTTCTTCGGGTAGCCCTGGTGCAGTCCGCGGGCGATCGCGAAGTCCTTGTCGACCCAGATGTACACGCACCGCGAGTACGTGCGCCCCCGGTAGCCGCAGCGGACGACCGCGAAGGCCTCCTTGTACTGGGAGCGCACGGGGTCGAGCAGCTCCGCGCCCGAGGAGGAGCAGGACTGCCAGTCGGCCCAGACCAGCGCGACCGCGCCCGGGTCCTCGTCGGCCAACTCCAGTGGTGCGGGCAGCAGTTCACGGACGCGGGCGGGGTCGGTGCGGTACTCGACGGTGAGCAGGTCACCCGAGTAGCGCCAGGGCGGGGACGGGACGAGCGACGAGGAGCCGGTCGCCGTCCTGGGGTGGAAGTATCCGCGGACGGTGGTCATGTCAGGGGGTTCCTTAGGTGGTGAGAGCGGGTTGCCGGAGCAGTTCGGCGCGATGGCGGGCGGCGGCGGACACGGTGGCGGGGCCGCCCAGGGCCACGACGCCGACCAGTCGGCCCTCGTGGTGGTAGCCGACCAGGACGTCGGCGGCCGGGTCGCCGTCCAGGACCCGCACATCGCCCCTGCCGAGCGCGGGCGCGCCGAAGGACTGGAGCCGGAAGCCGTGCTGGTCGCTCCAGAAGGAGGGCAGGGGCGCGAAGGGTGCCGGCTCGGGACCCTCGCCGGTGAGCCGGGCGGCCAGCACCTTCGCCGCGTGCTTGGCGGTGTCGGTGGGGATGCACCAGTGCTCGACCCGGCGGGGAACGCCGTCGTAGCGGGCGTTGGGGAAACGCGCCACATCGCCGACCGCGACCACGTCGGGCCGCCCGCCGACCCGGAGCTGCTCGTCGGTGAGCACGCCGTCGGCCAGGTCGAGGCCATTGCCGTCCAGCCACTCGGTGTTCGCGAGCGAGCCGACCGATTCCACCACGACGTCGGCGGGCAGGACGGTGCCGTCGTCGAGCAGTACGCCCGTGACCCGGTCCTCGCCCTCGAACCCGGCGACGCCCGTCCCGAGCACGAAACGCACTCCGTGCTCCTGGTGGCGCTTCAGCAGCGCGCGTCCGAGCAGTTCTCCGAGCGGGCCCACCATGGGCAGGGGCAGCGGGTCGACGACGGTCACCTCGGCGACGCCGAGGCTCACGGCGGTGGCGGCCACCTCGCAGCCGATGAACCCGGCGCCGACCACGACCACCCGGACACCCGGCCCGGTCAGCTCGTCACGCAGCCCCCGGGCGTCGTCGACGGTGCGGATCGCGTGGCGGCCGACGAACGGCCCGGGACAGGCCAGCCGGCGGGGCCGCATGCCGGTGGCGACGACGAGAGCGTCGTACGCGATCTCCGACCCGTCGTCGAGGGCGACGATCCGCTCGTCGAGGCGGGCGGCCACCGCCTTCGTGCCGAGGCGCCACTGCGCGTCGGCCACGCTCGCGCGGGGACGGAAGGCCAGCGACTCGAAGGGCGCCTTCCCGGCCAGCACCTCCTTGGAGAGTGGGGGCCGGTTGTAGGGCATGTGCGGCTCGTCGCCGACGAGCGTGATCGCCCCCGTCCAGCCGGCCGCGCGCAGCTGCTCGGCGGTGCGCAGTCCGGCCATGGAGGCGCCGGCCACGACGACCCCTGCACGGTGCGACGTCATGATCGGGCCTCGATCCGGATGGCCTGGAGCGGACAGACGTCGGCGGCTTCCTCGACCTCGTCGAGCAACGCGTCGTCGGGGTCGCTGACGTAGGCCAGGCGCCCGTTCCCGTCGAGCCGGAAGACGTCGGGGGCCGCGAAGACGCACTGGCCGTGGTCCTGGCACTTGTTCATGTCGACGACGACCTTCATGGCCGGTCCTCCTGGGAGTGTGGGGGCCCGACCGCTGTCGGCCGGGCCCCGGCCAGGAGGTCCGAGGACCGGACCTCCAACTCATTTGGCTTCAAACAACATAGGAAGCCGCACCCCCCTGGTCAATACCTGTCCAGGTGGATAATTTTTTGCCGCCGACCCCTTGCGGGGCGATGGGGCCGTTCATATCGTTTGGCACCAAACAACCGGCACCAGCCGCCGAGGAGACCACGGTGAGCGCAACGCAGACACCGGACCCCCGTCAGCACCAGGAGCGGCTCGCCGCCGAGGGCATCGACGTGGTCCGGGTGACCTATCCCGACCTCATCGGCACCGAGCGCGCCCGCGACGTCCTGCTCGACCAACTGCCGGCCGCCTGCGAGCACGGGCTCGCGTTCTGCCGGGCCGTCTACCACACCTCGCCCCAGGGGGACGTCGTCCCCGTGAGCGGCGGCCTGGACGCCGGACTGCCCGACGTCACCGTGCGCCCGGACCTCGACACCCTGGTCGCCCTGCCCTGGGAACCCGGGGTCGCGACCTGCCTCGGGGAGGTGGTCGACCCGGCGACCGGGGCACCCGCCGCCGAGTCACCCCGTGACCTGCTGCGCTCGGTGCTCGCCCGGTGCGCCGAGCAGGGACTGCGCCCGGTGGTCGGCCCCGAACTCGAATACTTCCTGTGCGACGCGGACCCGGCGTCCCCGAGCAGGTACACGCGTTACTCGGGAGCCACCGGTGTGGTCTACACGGCCGGCCTGCGCGCCGACCCCGACAACCACCTGCTGCGCACCCTGCGCCTGCTGCGCGACCTCCGCATCGGCGTCACCAACGGCAACCACGAATTCGACGGCGGCCAGTTCGAGATCAATCTGACGCACTCCGAGGCGCTGTCGGCCGCCGACCGCGCTTTCCGCTTCAAGTCCGCCGTCAAGGAACTCGCACGCAAGGAGGGACGGCTCGCCACCTTCATGGCCAAGCCGTTCAACGACGCCGGCGGCTCCGGATTCCACCTCCATCTGTCCTTCGAGGCCATGGACGAGGAGAGCGGGCACAACGTCCTCGACGACCCCTCGGGCCCCTACGGCCTGTCCGCCACCGCCCGGCACGCCGTCGCGGGACTCCTCGCCCACGCCCCGGCCCTCGCCGCCCTCGCCAACCCGACGGTCAACTCCTACAAGCGCTTCGGCCCGGACACCCTCGCGCCCTGGCTGATCGACTGGGGACTGGACAACCGCAGCGCCATGGTCCGCATCCCGCCCGAGCGCGGCTCCGGCGCCCGGCTGGAGCTGCGCCTCGGCGACGCCGGCGCCAATCCGTACCTGCTGATCGCGGGCACGATCGCCGCCGCCCTGCTCGGTGTGCGGGCGGGGGAGGAGCCCCCGGCCCCGCTGGAGGGCTACGGCTACGACACCGCCCGGGCGGCCGTCCTGCCGATGGGCCTGTCCGCCGCCCTCGACGCGCTGGAGGCGGACACCGCCCTCACCGACGTGCTCGGCAAGGACTTCACCACCTCGTACCTCAGCTACAAGCGCAACGAGGTCGAACGCTTCCAACGGCATGTCACCGACTGGGAGTTCACCGAGTACGCCTACCACCTGTGACGTCCAGGAGACCGAACGCCATGACCGCTTCCGCCCCGCTCCCCTCCGTGCGCGACGCCGTGCCGGCGCCCATGCCGCTGGACGAGGTGAACCTCGCCGACCTCGACAACTTCACCGACGGCGTCACGCCCTGGCGCATGTTCCACACCTTGCGCCACCAGGACCCGGTGCACTGGCAGCCCGAAGACGCGCCGAACAACGGCTTCTGGGCGCTGACCCGGCACGCGGACATCGCCCGCGTCGACCGGGACGCGGAGACCTTCACCTCGACGCGGTTCGTCAACCTGGAGGAGGTGGACGACGACCAGATCAAGAAACGCGCCTCCATCCTGGAACTCGACGGTGTGCGCCACCGGGCGCTGCGCAGCCTCATCCAGCGACAGTTCGGCGCGGGCGTGATCAACGGCTACACCGACTTCCTGCGCGGCCTCACCGCCACCACCCTGGACACGGCTCTCGCGAAGGGCACCTTCGACTTCGTCGCCGACGTCTCCGCCGACTTCCCCATCAACGTCCTCGCCCGGCTCCTCGACGTACCGCCGGAGGACAACCAGCGGCTCATCGACTGGGGCAACCGCATCATCGGCAACACCGACCCCGACTACGCGGACGTCCTGCTGCACAGCGCGGAGAGCGAGCAGTACCGCGATCTGCCCTTCCGATCGCCCGCCTCGCTGGAGGTGTTCGACTACGGCCGGGAGCTGGCCCGGCAGCGGCGCGGCAAGGACGGCACCGACCTGGTCTCGCGCCTGGTCAACACCCCACCGCGCGACGGCGTCCCGCTCTCCGGGCAGGACTTCGACAACTACTTCCTGCTGCTGGTCGTCGCGGGCAACGAGACGACCCGCCACACCATCACGCACTCGATGCTGGCCCTGCTCCAGCACCCGGAGCAGCTCGCCCGCCTCCAGCAGGACCCGGCCCTGATCCCGGTCGCGGTCGAGGAGTTCCTGCGCTGGGCGTCCCCCGTCTACCACTTCCGCCGCACGGCGACCCGGGACGTGGAAATGGGCGGCAAGCAGATCAGGGAGGGCGACAAGGTCGTCATGTGGTTCGCCTCCGGCAACCGTGACGAGGAGGTCTTCGGCAACCCGTACGACTTCGACGTCAGCCGGCAGAACAACGACCACGTCACGTTCGGCAAGGGCAGCCCGCACCTGTGCCTGGGCAATCTGCTGGCCCGGACCGAGATCCGCATCATGTTCGAGGAGCTGATCCCGCGGCTGGCGGGCATCCGGCCGGCCGGCGAGGTCCCGCGCGTGCGGTCCAACTTCGTCAACGGCATCAAGAAGCTGCCGGTCGAGGTGACCCTGGCCTGACCAGGCCGAGCCGACCCGCGCACCCGCGCCCCGTACGACACGACGGCGCTCGCGCCGCCGGCCGGGGGTGACCCCGGCCGGCGGGCGCTCGAGACCGGGGTCAGAGCTGGCCGGACTCCGCGATGGTGATCTTCGCCGAGGTCGAACCGCTGCGCGAGCCGTAGGACTCGATCTTCTTGACGAGGGCCATGCTGGCCTCGTCGGCGACCTCGCCGAACACCACGTGCTTGCCGTCGAGCCAGTCGGTGACGATCGTGGTGATGAAGAACTGCGAGCCGTTGCTGTTGGGGCCGGCGTTGGCCATGGAGAGCAGGCCGGGCCGGTCGTGCTTGAGCTGGAAGTTCTCGTCGGCGAACTTCTCGCCGTAGATGCTCTTGCCGCCCGTTCCGTTGCCGCGGGTGAAGTCGCCACCCTGGAGCATGAAGTCGGGGATGACCCGGTGGAAGGAAGAGCCGGCGAAACCGAAGCCCTTCTCGCCGGTGGCCAGCGCGCGGAAGTTCTCGGCCGTCTTGGGGACGACGTCTTCGAACAGGTTGAAGTTGATCCGCCCGGCGGGCTCGTCGTTGATGGTGATGTCGAAGTAGATCTTGAACGTCATGGTTCTATCCTGCACGGTCGAGCGGGCCCTGCCGAATCGAGGGGTCGTGTCGGCCCTCACAGCCGCCGATCGGGGCGGTCGGCGAGGGCCGCCGCTCAGTCGACCGGCCAGGTGTGGGCGGGGGCGTTGAGGTGCATGTAGTCGATGTAGAGCTGCGTCATCCGCCGCAGCGCCTCGTGGCGGCCGGCCTGGGCGGAGGCGGTGATGCGATGGAACATCTCCTTCTGCCAGACGGCGCCGTTACGGCCGGTGACGCACCGCTGTTCGATGATTCCGAGCAGTGGCTCCCGCCAGGCCGCGTCCATCCCGGAGAGTTCCAGACCCCGGTGGGCCAGCGGCAGCAGGCGCCGCAGGACGAGCTCGGCCACCGGCGCCTCGCCCATGCCGGGCCAGTACAGCCGGGCGTCGATGCCGTCCCGCGCCGCCGTGTGCAGATTGTCCTCGGCGGCCCGGAAGGACATCCGCGACCACACCGGCCGCTCGTCCTCCACCAGGGCCCGGGTGATGCCGTAGTAGAAGGCGCCGTTGGCGAGCGTGTCGGCGACGGTCGGACCGGCCGGCAGACAGCGGTTCTCCACCCGCACGTGGGGCTGGTCGTTGGCGACGGCGTAGACCGGCCGGTTCCAGCGGTAGATGGTGCCGTTGTGCAGGGTCAGCTCGCCCAGCTCCGGCACGTCCCCTCCGGACAGCGTCTCGCGCGGATCCTGCTCGTCGCACAGGGGCAGCAGCGCGGGGAAGTAGCGCAGGTTCTCCTCGAAGAGGTCGAAGACGCTGGTGATCCACCGCTCCCCGAACCACACCCGGGGCCGTACGCCCTGCACCTTGATCTCCTGCGGGCGGGTGTCGGTGGCCTGCTCGAACAGCGGGATACGGGTCTCGTGCCACAACTCCTTCCCGAACAGGAACGGCGAGTTGGCCGCCAGCGCCACCTGGACGCCGGCGACCGCCTGCGCCGCGTTCCAGTAGGCGGCGAACTCGTCGGGGGAGACCTGGAGATGGAACTGCGTACTGGTGCACGCGGCCTCCGGGGTGATCGTGTCCGCGTAGGTCCGCAGCCGGTCGACACCGTCCATCTCGATGTGCAGATCCTCGCCCCGCGCGGCGAACACCTGGTCGTTGAGCAGCCGGTAGCGGGCGTTCTCCGACAGCGCCGACTCGCCGACGTCCTCCTGCCGCAGCGTCGGGAGGATACCGATCATGATCAGATGCGTGCCCACCGTCCGGGCACGCTGCTCGGCGTGGTTGAGCGCGCCACGGATCTCCGCCTCCCAGGCGTCGGGGCCGCCCTGCGTCAGACGGCGCGGCGGCACGTTGATCTCGAGGTTGAAGCGGCCGAGCTCGGTGGACCAGGCGGGATCCGCGATCGCGTCGAGCACGTCGCTGTTGCGCATCGTCGGCTCGGCCTCGTCGTCGACCAGGTTCAGCTCGATCTCGAGACCCACCCGGGGCCGCTCGGACTCGAACCGCGACTCGCGCAGCATCTGCGCGAACACGTCGAGGCACTCCTGCATCTTGATCCGGTACCGGCGGCGGTCCTCGCGGGTGAAGACCAGCGCCGGGACGTCACGTCCCATCGGCCCTCCCGGCTTGCCCTGTGTCGGACGCCCTCGCCTCCAGCGTCGCACCACCGGACGCCCCCCACCATGCGGGAAGCGCGGCCCGCGGGCGCACCCCGCCCGGCGCCCGGACACCGGGAGGCCTACGGGCCCGGTTCGGCCAGCCGGTCCACCTCCTGCGCGGCCTCCCGGGCCGCCCGCTCGGCCCGGTCCACCGCCTGAGCGGCGGTCCGCAGCCGTTCCTCGGCCTCCTTCTGCTCCTGCTCGGCCTGCCGGAGCTCCTGGCGCGCCTGACGCAGCCGCTCCTGTGCCGCGGACTCGCGCTCACGGGCCCGGTCGTGCCGCTCGCGGGCCTGCTGGAGCGATGCGTCGGCATCGGCCCGTCCGGCACTCAGCGCCCGCAGCCGGCGGTCGGCGGCTTCCGCCGACCGCCGGGCCTGGCCGAGCTGCCGCTGCCGTAGGCGGCGCCGCTCGGCGAGTTCGTCCTTCGCCCGGGACCGCGTGTCCGGCGCTGCGGGCGCCGGTCGGGCCGGCCCGTGCGAGGGGCCGACGGCGGCCGCGCCACGGGACGGGAAGTCGGCCGGCGGGGTGAGGGCACTCTCCAGGCGACCGGTGGCCCACCGCTGCGCCGCGTCCTCGTCGGCGAGCACCGCGCGCAGGGTGGACTCGACGTCCTGCCGAGCCGCGCCCGACAACGGATGCCCGGCCTCACGAGCCAGCTCGGCGGCCTGCCGGGACAGCGCGGAGACGACGCTCCGGCGCTGCTCGGACAGCTCCCTGATCCCGTCGGCGTCCAGGGACCGGTACGCCTCGCGCAGCGCCCGTCCCAGCTCCAGGAACCGCCCGCTCTCCTGCGGCTGCGAGCGCAGCAGCACGTTGGCCGCCCAGGCCGCGAGCGTGGGGCGACGGGCGGCATGGATCCGACGGGCCTCGTCGCCGCGCCCGTCGCGCTTGGCCTCGGCCGCCAGCTGCTCCCGTCGGGCGACGAAGCCGGACGGCGGTGTGGCGTAGAGCTCGTCGAGCAGCCGCTCCACGTCCTGCCCCGCAGCGGGTCGAGCGGGTCGTGCACCCTTGCGCGCCATGATCAGCAGCGTCCACCCGGCCGGGCCCACACGCATCCCGACAGCGGGAGAGCCGGGGCAGCGCTGGGTTCCGGCCAACCTGATCGCCCCTGAGTACGCGTACTCAGGTCCGGGGACGATCACCCCGGCAGAGTGTGGGGTTCATGACACATCACGGAGGAGAGCGAACATGAGCCGAGCGAGAAAATCCCTGTTCATGACGGTGCTGGCCGCCGGTGCGCTGACGGGTGCCGGTACGGCGCCCGCCGCCGCGGCCGGGGATCCGCTGCTGCCGCACCCCGGTCCGGACGGCCTGGTGTGGGTGGAGGAGTGGACGGGGGACGGCGGCGTCGCGTCGGGAGGCGCCTCGAACGGCCTGCCGACCGTCCTCACGGTGGCCTGCGAGGGCGGTGGCAGCGTGCGGGTGACGATGTGGTCGCAGGAGGAGGCCGAGGTCGCCGCGTTCTCGGTCGACTGCCCGGCCGGGAGCGCCGGGGTGGGCTCGGCGACCATGGCCGCCGGCGTGGTGCGGCCGGGCTCCTTCACCGTGGGAGTGGACGCTTCGGCCGATGCCGTCCGGTGGTCGCTGACGGTGACTCAACCGGAGTAGCGGACCCCCACCCCCGAGCGCGGCGGGAGCGGCGGGAGCGCCCGCGCGGCCGTGCGGACCCCGTCCCCGCTCGCGGTCCGCACCGGCTCCCCCTGCCTCCCCGCCGCCCTGCTCGTGGCCGCCGTCGCGGCCGCCACGACTGCTCATGTGTCCATGGCGGGCGCGCCTGACCCTCTGTGACGACGCCCCTTCCTGACGGCGATGTGCACCGGATGCGTCGTCAGCCGAGCGGGTTCAGACTGAGGGCGTGACTGGCATGTACACCAAACAGCAGGCGGGGAGTGCGCAGGAGGGCCCGCGCAGGCCTTCGCAGTCGCTGGCCCTCGCGGCCATGATGTTCGCGGTGTCGATGACGTTCATCGACCAGACCATCGTGTCGATCGCCACGCCGGACATCGTCCGCGAACTCGGCCTGTCCGCCTCCGGTATGCAGTGGGTCGTCAACGCCTATCTGCTGGCGTTGGCCGCGTTCTTCGCCCTCGGCGGACGTCTGGCGGACCTGCTCGGTCCGCGCCGCGTCGTCGTGGCGGGCACCTTGGTGTTCGTGGTCTCGTCGGTCCTGTGCGGCTGCGTACCCAGCGGCGACTTCGCGCTGACATGGCTCATCGTCTTCCGGGCCACCCAGGGGCTCGGCGCGGCCCTGCTCTTCCCCGCCGCGCTGGCGGTGGTCGTGGCGGTCTTCCCGGTGGAGCGGCGCGGCCGCGCCCTCGCCCTGTTCTTCGGTGTCACCGGCGCCCTGACCGCCATCGGGCCGCTCCTCGGCGGCTGGCTCACCGGCTGGACCTGGCGGGCGATCTTCTGGGTCAACGTGCCCGTGGCCGTCGTCGCGTTGATCCTGACCGCGCTCGCCCATGTCTCCGACCGCCGCCGTGACGAGCCTCTGGACGTGCGGGGCGCCGTGCTGATCGCGATCGGCATGGGCGGGAGCGTGCTCGGCTTCCAGCAGGCGTCGGCGTGGGGCTGGGACAGCGTGCTCACCTGGGTCTGCATCCTGGGCGGTCTGGCTGTGCTGTGGCTGTTCTGCCGCTACGAACGGCGCACGGCCCACCCGCTGGTCCAGCTCGCGGTCTTCAAGGACCGCGCCTTCGTGGTCGACGGACTCGTGCTGTTCTTCTCCATGCTCGCGTTCGTCCCGCTGTTCTTCTTCGCCTCCGTATACGCGCAGGTGTCCCTGAGCGCCTCGCCCAACCAGGCAGCCCTGTATCTGCTGTACGTCTTCGCGGGCTTCGCGCTCGCCTCGCAGTGGGGCGGGCGGATCCTGGACAAGCGCGGCGCGCGGCCGACCCTGAAGATCGGCTGTGTGGTCGGAGCGGTGGGCTTCGCGCTCTGGGCCGGGAAGCTGACCGATCTGTCGATGCACGACCAGTGGCCCTACGCGGCCCTCGCGGGGGCCGGCATCGGCTTCGTTCTCGCGCCCGCCTCCACCGACGCCGTGAACCGGGCCATCGACGCCTCCTACGGCGAGGTCACCGGCATCACCCAGACGATCCGCAACTACGCGGCGAGCGTCGGCCTGGCACTCTACGGATCCCTGCTGACCCACCGGATGACCGAGAACGTCGACGACACGCTGCGGTCGGGTGGAATGCCGTCCGGGACCGCGGAGAGCACGGCGAAGAGCGTCGCCGAGGCGATCACCGGCACCGGCGACGACCAGAAGCTCAGCGCCGGGGGCTCGGCGGTCGCGCGGACGGTACAGGAGTCGATGCCGGAGATCCGGATGGACTTCGCCGAGGCCAACCAGTGGGTGTTCTACGGGATGGCGATCGCCCTGGGTATCGGATACCTGTGCGCGATCCGGCATCCCGGCGGCACGAGCGGCACGGAACGGACCGACGTGCCGTCGGGCGGCCGCTCGCACACCCGTGACCGGGCTTCCTGACGACGGGGACGGGGACGGGGACGGGCGACGGGCGTTGGGCGTTGGGCGTCTGGCGTTGGGCGTTGGGCGTGGGACCCGGCACCCGGCACCCGGTCCCTGGTAGCGGGAAGCCGGTAGCCGGGAAAGCCGTTCGGCTTCCCCGGCTACGGGGACTCAGCGGCTGCGAACGGCGCTGGTGGTGAAGAATCCCGTGGCCGCGGCGCTGAGCAGGGCGCAGACGGCGAGGAAGGCGGTACGTCGCATCGAGGGGCCTTTCCGGTGATGACGGATGGGTTCTGCACAACGCCGGGCGGCCCCCTGTCGCTTCGCCCCGGGACCGACCCCACCCGTACGGCTGCGGCCAAGCGTGTATGCGTGCCGCCCCGGCCCGCGACGCCGGTGCCGTGGGCCCGGTGCGCGATCGCCCCGTCCGGGGACTCAGGCGTGCACGTCCTCCACCCGTACCGGCCGCCGGAGCAGATAGGCCCCCGCCGTCGAGACGAGGACGGCCATGCACCCGATGAACACCAGCCCGGCACCCTCCAGGCCGAGGGGACCCACCAGCACACCGACGCCGATCACCGGCACCGAGATGCCCGCGTAGGCCACCACGAAGAGCGTCGAGATCACCGCCGCGCGCCGGTCCTCGGGAGACGCCCCGGCCACCGCGGACAACGCCCCACGAAACGCCAGCCCCTGGCCGACCCCGCCGACGATCGCGCTCAGCACCACCAGCGCCAGCACCTCCCACCGCAACGCGCCCGCGAGCAGCGCCAGCCCGGCCAGGAGCGCGGCGCAGCCCAGCGGCAGCGACCGCCCGACCCCGACCCGGCCGACGACCAGCTGCCCGGCGGTCGAGGCGAAGAAGGCCAGCGCGACGATGAGACCGCTCACGGCGTGGTTGCTCACGTCGAGGGAGTCGGCGAGGAACGCCGGGCTGACCGAGGTGAACACGCCGAACAGCGCGAACCCCACGAACGAGGCGATCGCCGCCGGCCCGAACACCGCCCGCACCTCGGGGGGCAGGCCGGGCCGCTGCGGCCGTACGGTACGCAGCGCCCTGCGGTGCCGCACGGTCTCCGGGAGCCACGCCACGACGCCGACCGAACAGGCCACCAGGGCGAGATGCACGACGAACGGCAGGTACAGCGGCCGGTCGGCGTACTGCGCGAGCACTCCGGCGAGCAGCGGACCGCAGCCCAGCCCGCCCATGTTGGCGGCCGTCGCGACGAACGTGGCCCGGGAGGCGCCGCCGGGCGGTGACAGGTCCATCACGTACGCCGTGGCGGCCCCGGTGAACAGCCCGGCGGACAGCCCCGACAGCAGCCGTCCCGCGTACAGCCAGCCCAGCCCGGTGGCGGCCAGGAAACACACGGCGCTCGCCGCGGCGCAGCCCAGGCCCATCATCAGCACCGGACGTCTGCCCACGGTGTCCGAGGCGTTGCCGGCCAGCAGCAGCACACCGATGACCCCGAAGGCGTACACCGCGTAGACGACGGTGACCGTCAGCTCGGAGAAGCCGAACTTCTCCTGGTAGAGAGGGTAGAGGGGGGTCGGCAGCGTGGTTCCGGCCATGCACGCGGCGAAGACGGCTCCGCCGAGCAGACACGGGAGCCATCCTCGGTGATCACGGTCCATGGCGGCGACAGTAACCCCGCGCGGGGTCCCGCCGAGGCCCGACGTGCCCGACACCGTGCCCGGCACCCCCTGAGCCGCCGCACCGTCCCGGCGTCCCTGCCGGAGCCCGTCCCGGGCGTCGGATCGCCCCGGGATCCGATGGCGACGGCGGCCGCGAGCGGCGTGGTGAATCGTTAATCCACCGAAATATTGACTTTCGGCTTGACGAGCCAGAGGATTCCGGGGGTGACGCACTCCGCCCCCGGGCCCACCGGCCCGGCACTCTCCGCCGACCTCGACGAGGCGGCCCACCGTTGTCTCGTCGCGGGATTCGACGGCACGACCACCGTCCCCGACACCCTGAAACGGCTCGTCGACCGCGGACTGGGCGGGGTCATCCTGTTCACGCGCAACGTCCGCGACGCCGACCAGGTCCGCGAACTCACCGGCACACTGCGGACGTTGCGCCCTGACCTGCTGATCGCCATCGACAACGAGGGCGGCGGCATCGGGCACCTGGCGGCCGCGGGCGCCCCCGAGGTACCCGGCTCCTGGGCGCTCGGTGTCACGGACGACCCGCTGCTCACCGCCGCCTGCGCCGACGCCCTGGCGGGACACCTGCTCTCGCTCGGCATCACCGCCTCCTACGCCCCCGTCGCCGATGTCCAGCGCCGGCCCGAGAACCCCATCGTGCGCACCCGCGCCTTCGGATCCGACCCCGAGCTGGTCTCCCGGCATCTGCGCGCCTGGATCGGGGCCACCGAGGCACGCGGCGTGGCCTCCTGCGCCAAGCACTTCCCCGGGCACGGCGGGACCGTCACCGACAGCCACCACGAGCTCGCGGTCGACCCGCGGCCCTACGACCGGCTCGACCTCGCGCCCTTCCGGGCGGCCGTCGAGGCCGGCGTGCCCATGCTGATGAGCGCCCATGTCGTGTTCCCGGCCCTGGACCCGGACCGGCCCGCCACCCTCAGTCCGCGCATCCTCTCCGACCTGCTCCGCGGCGAACTCGGCTTCGACGGTGTGCTGGTGAGCGACGCGCTGGAGATGAAGGCCATCGCCGACCGCTACGGCGAGGCGGCCGGCGCGCGTCTCGCGCTCACCGCGGGAGCGGACCAGGTCATCGTCGCCGTGCCGGACCTGGAGGTCACCCTCGCCTGCCGGGACGCCGTGCTCGACGCCCTGCGGTCGGGGGAGCTGCCCGAGGCACGGGTGGCCGAGGCCGCGGAGCGGGTACGACGGCTCGCGCTGCGCTACGCGCTGCCCTACCGGCCGGGCGCGGTGGCCGCGTGGGACACGGAGGCCGGGCTGACCGCGGCGCGGCGGGCCGTGCGGAGCGCGGGGCCGTCGCCGCGACCGGGCCCGGGCGCCCATGTCGTCGACCTGTTCCCCGCCCCGCACCCCGCCCTCAACTGGGGCGGCGAGGACCTCCTGACCGCCTGGCACGCCCTCGACCCGACGGTCACCGGGACGGCGGTCGCCGGGGAGCCGGAGGACGCCGGGAGCGTCGTGGAGGTCGTCGTCGAGGAGGTGCTGCGGGCGGCCGAGGGGCGGCCGCTGGTCGTCGCCGTGTGCGACGCCGGGCTGTACGTCTGGCAGGGGCGCCTGCGGGACGCGCTGCTGGCGGCGCGACCGGACGCCCTGCTGGTCTCCACCGGGTTGCCGGAGCCGGGCAGCGCGGTGTGCGCGCACGGCAGGGGGCGGGTCAACCTGCGGGCGCTGGCGGAGGTCCTGACGGGCCGCACCTCCTGACCGGGGCGGAGACTCCGGGGCCGGAGTTCCGGCCGGCCCCGGTCCTCGCCCCTGTTTCCGCCCTCGCCTCCGCCACCGCAACCGCCTCCGGGTGTCTCACTTGCCGTCGATCAGCTCCGTGATCCCCCTCGCGGCCAGGTGTGCCGTGTCCGCCGCGCGCTCCGCCAGGACCACGGCCGGGCGGGTTCCCTCCTGGCGCAGCCGCATCCAGGCGTCGAAGAACGCGCCGCCGGGGCCGGACACCGAACGCGTGGACGGGGTGCAGTGCAGGACCAGGGCCGTGGTCCGGGCCGGCGGAGGGCCGGAGGCGGCGCGGAGGTCGGTCACCGTGGCGGACAGGGCCTCCGCGATCGGCTTGGGCCGGCCCGCGGAGTCGAACAGGCCCAGCGTGTACTCCAGCTCCGGGAAGTCGGCCAGCGAGCGGTCGACGTCGTGGGAGCACCACCAGGTGACGCCCCACAGCCGTGCGCAGCCGGCCGCGTTGAGCAGGGTCGCGCGGGCGAAGTCGGGGGCGTCGGCGGCCGGGATGTGCGGCTCGGGCGCCCCGGTCTCCTGGACCCATACCGGGCGGGCCGGATCGGTGGCGTAGGCCGCCGCCAGTTCCGTCCCGTACTCCGCGAGATGGTGCACCTGCGGTGAGCGCGGACCGTAGCGCCGCGCGCAGTCGGCGGAGAACACCCACGGGTGGACGGTGGTCAGGTCGCCCTTGCGGGCCGAGGCCTGCGGGGTGAACGGGTGGTCGTCGCCGTACCAGGCGGCGTCGTACGCCGAGTGCGTGACCAGGCCGACGCCGTCGCCCAGTCCGTCCCGCGCGGCGGCCAGCAGCGTGTCGAGGTAGTGGTCCACCTCGGCCACCGACACCGGGTTGTGCTCGACCAGGTTGTTGAGCTCGTTGCCGAGCTGGAGCCCGAGGAGACGGGGGTGGCCCGACAGCGCGCGGCCCAGCGTGCGCAGCAGCAGCGCCTGGGCCTCGATCGCCCCGGGGTCGGTGAACACGTTGCGGTGGTGCCAGCTGCGCGTCCACTCCGGGTAGAAGTCGAAGCTCGACAGATGCCCCTGGACGCCGTCCACCAGGACGTCCAGGCCGCACTCGGCGGCCAGGTCCACCAGGCGGACCAGCTGGTCCACGGCCGACGCGCGGACCAGCGTGCGGTTGGGCTGGAGCAGCGGCCACAGATGGAAGACCCGGACGTGGTCCAGACCCAGCCCGGCGATCTGTGCCAGGTCCTCGCGCGCGAGCCCGGGATCGAAGTCGTGCCAGGCGTGGAACCAGCCCCGGCGTGGGGTGTAGTTGACACCGAAGCGGAGCTCGGGCGCGGACCGGTGCGTGTCGATGGTGTCCTCCTCGCGAGACGGACCTTGTCTCGGGCGAATGTATCAACCACCATGGGATGCAATGAATAGTGATTTGAACCAAGTCCGCGATCTCGTGGTCGGACTCGACGCCGGCGGCACGCGCACGCGTGCCGTCCTGGCGGACCTCGGCGACGGCCGGACCCGGGGCGAGGGCACGGCGGGGCCGGGCAACGCGCTGACCGTGCCCGGTCCCGAGCTCGCCGACCACCTCGCCGAGGCGCTCGCCCGGGCGGTGCCCGAACCGCTGCGCGGGCGGGTGGCCGCGGTGGCGGGCGGCTTCGCCGGCACCGGCCACCAGCGCCAGGGCGCCGACGAGCCCGGCCGGGTGCGGGCCCGCACGGCCCTGTCCGGCGCGCTCGCCCGGCTGGGCATCACCGCCCCGACGGTCGACGTGCACAGCGACATCGAGACCACGTTCGCCACCGCCCCCGGCCATCCCGCCGACGGCCTGGTCCTGGTGGCCGGCACCGGCGCGGTCGCGGCCCGGATCGCCGCCCGGGCGCCGACCGCGACCTCCGGCGGCGACGGCTGGCTCCTCGGGGACGACGGCAGCGGCTTCTGGATCGGCCGCGCGGCAGTCCGCTCGGCCCTGCGGGCGGCCGACGGCCGGGGTGCGCCCACCGTCCTCGCCCGCGCGGTCGGCCGTGAGCTGGGGCTGCCGCCGGGCGTCCTGCCCCCCGAGGCCTACGGCGTCACGGACACCGCTGCCTGGAGCGCGGTCCTGCGCACCGCCTACCGCGCGCAGCTGCTGCCCGCCGTCATGGACCGGCCGCCGGTCCGGCTGGCCGACCACGCGCCGCTGGTCGTCCGGGCCGCCGAGGAGGAGGACTCCGTCGCCGGCGAGATCCTGCGGGAGGCCGCGCGCCGGCTGACGCAGACCGTGACGGCCCTGGCCCCGCGCCCGGGCGAACCCCTGGTGGTCACCGGCGGCCTGCTCGCCCCGCACGGCCCCCTGCTCACCCCCCTCACCGAACGCCTGGCCCACCTCGCGCTCACGCTCACCCCCGTGTCGGACGGCTCCCCGGGCGCCGTGGCCCTGGCCCGCCTCGCCCACCGCACCGCCCGCTGAAGCGCCCCGCGCAAGAGCACCTCATGCCCCTCGAGGACCACCCGGCCGTTCCGTACCAGGATCCCCGCCACGACACCCCACCGCACCGCCCGCTGACGCGCCCCGCGCATGAACACCTCATGCCCCTCCAGGACCTCCCCGCCGCTCCGTGCTCGCCGGATTTCTGTCACGCCCACCGCGCCGCCCCCTGACGCGTCCCGCGCAAGGACCTCCCATGCCCTCTCAGGACCACCCGGCCGTCCCGTACCTCGACCCGGCCGCCCCGCTGGACACCCGTGTCGCCGATCTTCTTGCCCGGATGACCCCGCGGGAGAAGGTCGGCCAGCTCAATCAGCGGATGTACGGCTGGGACGCCTACCGCCGCACAGCCGCCGGGGACTTCGAACTCACCGAGGCCCTGCACGCCGAGACCGAGCGCTTCGAAGGTCTCGGCGCCCTCTACGGACTGATGCGGGCCGACGCCTGGTCCGGCGTCGACCACGGCGACGGACCCGGCATCGAGGACAGCGCCGACCTCGCCGACCTGGTCCAGCGCCATGTGCTGGAGCGCAGCCGGCTGCGGATCCCCGCCCTGTTCGTCGAGGAGGTGCCGCACGGGCACATGGCCCTCGACGGCACCGTCCTCCCCGTCAACCTGGCGATCGGCGCCACCTGGGACCCCGCCCTGTACGAGCGGGCGGCGGCCCACGCCGCCGCCGAACTGCGGGCCCGGGGCGGCCATCTGGCGCTCGTCTCCGCGCTGGACATCGCACGGGACCCGCGCTGGGGACGCACCGAGGAGTGCTTCGGCGAGGACCCGTACCTCGCGGCCCGGCTGACGGAGGCACTGGTCCGGGGGATGCAGGGCACAGGGGAGCGGTTCGCGGCGGACAAGGCGCCCGTCGTCCTCAAGCATTTCGCCGGCCAGGGCGCCACGGTCGGCGGCCGCAACTCCGCCGAGTCCGAACTCGGCCCGCGTGAACTGCACGAGATCCATCTCCCGGCCGCCCGGGCCGGAGTCCGGGCCGGGGCCGCCGCCGTGATGGCCGCCTACAACGAGGTGGACGGTCTGCCCTGCTGCGGCAACCGTGCCCTGCTCACCGGACTGCTCCGCGAACGGTGGGGTTTCGGGGGCCTGGTCATGGCCGACGGGCTGGCCGTGGACCGGCTGGCCCGCATCACCGGTGACAAGGTCTCCGCCGGGGCTCTCGCCCTCGACGCCGGAGTCGACCTCAGCCTCTGGGACGAGGGCTTCACCCACCTGGCGGAGGCCGTCGAACGGGGCCTGGTGAGCGAGGCCGCCCTGGACGCCGCCGTCGCCCGCGTCCTGCAACTGAAGTTCCGGCTGGGCCTGTTCGAGCAGCCGTACACCCGCCGTGCGGCGGTGCCCGTGGACGCCGGACGGGAACTGAGCACCGAGCTGGCCAGGGCCTGCGTCACCCTCCTGCACAACACCGGGGGCGTCCTCCCGGTCGGGCCGGACGTGCGGCGCGTCGCCGTGCTCGGCCCGCACGCCGCCACCACCGCGCACCAGCTCGGTGACTACACCGCCCCTCAGCGCCCCGGCACCGGCGTGAGCGTCCTCGACGCGCTGCGCCGCCTCGCCCCGCCCGGCACGGACGTCCGCCACGCCAGGGGCGCGGCCCTCACCGGCGCCGACCTCACCGGCATCCCCGAGGCGGTCGCGACGGCCGCCGCCAGTGACCTGGCCGTACTGGTGCTGGGCGGCAGCAGCGCCCGGACCCCCGACACGGAGTTCGACGCCAACGGGGCCGCGCGGACCGTCGTGTCCGAGATGACCTGCGGCGAAGGCGTCGACCTCGCCGGGCTGCGGCTGGGCCGGGCCCAGCACACGCTCCTGGACGCGGTCACGGCCACCGGCACACCCACCGTCGTCGTCCTCGTCCAGGGCCGCCCGCACGCCGTGCCGGAGGCGGCGGACCGGGCCGCCGCGCTGCTCACCGCCTGGTATCCGGGCCCGTGGGGCGGCGAGGCGATCGCCGAAGTGCTTCTCGGGCTCACCGAACCCGTCGGCCGGCTGTCCGTCTCCGTGCCGCGCGCGGCGGACCGGCTCCCCGTCCACTACAACCACAAGGACACCGAGTACGGCTCCTACGTCGACGGCGACGCCGGGCCCCTCTACTCCTTCGGGCACGGGCTGTCGTACACGACGTTCCACCACGGGCCGCCCCGGGCGGCCGGGCACACCGTCGAGGTCGACGTCACCAACACCGGCACGCGGCGCGGTCGCAGCGTCGTCCAGCTCTACGTCCGCCGGCTGCGCGCGCCGGTCTGGCCGCGCACGCTCGAACTGCGGGCGTTCCGGAGCGTGGAGCTCGCGCCGGGGGAGCGTCGCACGGTCGCGATACACCTCGGCGCCGACCAACTGGAGCTGGTCGGCGCCGATCTGGAGACGGCCGTACCGTCACAGGCGGTGGAGATCCGGGTGGCTGTGTCGGCAGGCGAGGCGCTCACCGCCGTCCCCCTCGTGCTCGAGGTCGGGCGCGTTCAGAGTTTGACGGCCCCCGACGACACGCCCTTGTAGAACCACCGCTGCGTGATCACGAACAGCACCAGTACCGGGACCACCGAGATCACCGAGCCGGCCATCACCACCCGCTGGTCGTAGCCGAACGACGAGCTCTGCAGCCGGGAGAGCCCCAGCGTCAGCGTCATGTGGTCCTCGGAGCGCAGCACGATCAGCGGCCAGAGGAAGTCGTCCCAGGCACTGATGAAGGTGTTGACCGTGACCACCAGGATCGCGCCCCAGGCGGACGGCAGATACAGGTACCGGAAGCGCTGCCACTCGTTCGCGCCGTCGAGCATCGCCGAGTCCTCGATCTCGCGCGGCACCGCGAGGAACGCACCGCGCATCAGCAGGACGTTGATGGCGCCGACGAATCCGGGCAGCCACACGCCCGCCAGATTGTCGACCAGACCCAGGTCGCGGATGCTCAGGAACAGCGACACCATGATCGACTCGAACGGGAACATCATGGAGGCGACCAGCACGACCCAGACCGCTCTGCGGCCCTTCCAGCCCGGCTTGGACAGGATGTAGCCGGCCGTGGTGGAGAACAGCAGCTGACTGGTGACCGACAGGGCGACCACGATCACGCTGTTCCTGATGTACGTGGCCACCGGCACCTGGTCGAAGACCTGCCGGTAGGCCCGCAGCGTCGGGTGGTGCGGCAGCAGCGAGGCGTCCGCCCCGAAGACGTCCTCACTCGTGCTCTTCAGCGAGGCCAGGAGCTGCCAGACCAGCGGGCCGACGGTGATGCCCAGCACGAAGAGCAACAGCAGGTAGCGGACGACCAGTTCACGGGGGCGGCCGTACTCCCGCCAGCGCGGCACCAGCCGCCGGGGCCTGTCCACCGCCGTCGTCATGACTCGTCCTCCTTCGTCAGGCGCTGCGCCAGCAGGGTCAGCCCCAGTGTCAGCGCGAACAGGGCCACACTGACCGCCGAGCCGTAGCCGGCGTTGCCGGTGAGGGGGTCCAGGCCGACGTCCCGGATGTAGAAGGGCAGGGTGCGGTCGGCGCCGCCGGGCCCGCCGGTGGAGCTGCCCAGCATGTAGATCTCCGTGAACACCCGCAGCGAGCCGATGCCGGTCAGGGTGCCGACCAGCATCATGGCCTGCCGCACACCCGGCACCGTGATGTGCCAGAAGCGGCGGACCGTACCGGCGCCGTCCATGGACGCCGCCTCGTGGAGCTCCTTCGGCACGTTCCCCAGCGCGGCCAGATAAAAGATCATGTACCAGCCGAGCCCCTTCCACAGCGTCAGGCCCATGGCGGAGAACAGGATCAGCCAGGAGTCGGACAGGAACGGGATGGCGTCCCTGATCAGATGGGCCTTCTCCAGCCAGGTGTTGATCAGCCCGTCGTCGGCGAGCAGCCACTGCCAGCTCAGTCCCACGACCACGCTGGAGGCGAGCACCGGCGTGTAGAAGGCGGAACGGAAGAAGCCGATGCCGGGCAGGTTCTTCTCGACCAGGACGGCCAGCATCAGCGGCAGCAGCACCATCAGCGGTACGACGATCACCGCGTACAGGACGCTGTTGCGGGTCGCGAGCCAGAAGTCGGAGTCGTCGAGCATCCGGGTGTAGTTGGACAGTCCGACGAAGTCCGCGGCGCCGCCGAGCGGCTTGGCGTCGGTGAACGACAGCAGGACGGTGTTGAGGAACGGGAACACGCCGAACACCACCGCGCAGACCACGGCGGGCGCGGTCCACAGCCAGGGCAGCCACCAACGGCGGTACAGCGCGGCTCCGTTGGCACCGGCCGAGGGGCCTGGCAAGAGGGCCCGGCCGAGGCGGCGGACCCGGGACGGGGCCGGGCCCGGTACGGAGGCTGCGCGCCCCCCACCGGGCAGGGAGACGGTGCGCTCCGCACCGGGCACGGACACCGGGTTCGTGGTCTGGGCCGCCACGATCAGCCCGCCTGCTTCAGCAGCTCGTCGGCCTTCGACTGGGCGTCCTTCACGGCCTGTTCGGGGCTCTTCTTGCCCTGCATCGCCAGCTGCACCTGCGCCACGATCGCGTTCTGCACGGCCGGGGAGAGGTTGGTCTGGTACGCGGTGGTGGTCTTGAGCTGTTCGGCGACGAGCTTGCGGGCCTCGGAGAAGGGGTCGTCCCCGGTCACCTTCTGGAAGAACGGGTCGTCCAGCGAGGCGGTGGTCGTCGGGAAGATCACCACGTCCGGGTCCTTGCACCAGGCCGTCTGGTTCTCGGCGTCGGTGAGGAACTTCGCGAAGGCGAGCGCCGCGGGCGCGTGCTTGCTGGTGGCGGCGACCCCGATGTACTGCGGCGCCCCCGTGGTGTGGCCGAGCTTGTCGTAGGGCTGCTGGCCGACGCCGGTCCTGGCGTACACCGACGGGCTGTTCTGCTTCACGAACCGCACGAAGCTCGGGTTCGTCGAGCCGTAGGCGACCTTGCCCTGGCTGTACAGCGTGGAGGGGTCGTTGCTGGAGGACAGCGAGTCCTTCGGCATCGCTCCCTCCTTGTACAGCTTGGCCATCCAGGCGACCCACTCGGTGGTCCGCGGATCGTCGGCGAAGACGGCGGACTTGCCGTCGTCGGCCAGCACCTTGATGTTCATCTGGTCGAAGTCGGCGGGGATCCGCCAGACCGGGTTCGCCATCGTCGCGTAGTACTTGCCCTGGCCCGCCTTGGCGATCTTCTCGTAGTCGGCGAACAGCCCGAACAGGGTCGTCGGAGGTTTCGCCGGGTCGATCCCGGCCCGCTCCAGCAGATCGGTGTTGTACGTCAGGACGATGCCGCCGGTGTACCAGGGGAGCACCGTGTGCTGCGGCATGCCCGAGGAGTCCTTCATGGTGCTGGAGTTCCAGAACGCCGGGACGAACGGCGTCTTGGCGTCCGGGTCCTTGACGCCGAGGTCGAGCAGGTAGCCGGCCTTGGTGAGGGCGGTCCCCGTCTCGGAGTTGAGGTTGAGGACGTCCGGCAACGTACAGGCCTGGGCGTCGGCGACGGTGCGCTGGGTGAAGGTGTTGTCGCCGGGGTCGTCGATCCACTTGACCGACGCGTCGGGGTGGGCCTTCTCGAACGCCTTGATCACCCCGTTGAAGAAGTCGCCGAAGTCTTTCTTCAGGTTGGTCGTCTGGAAGGTGATCTTCCCCTCGACGTCCCCGGTGAGCTTCCCGGAACCGACGTTGCCCTGGTCGACCTCGCAGCCGCCGGCCGTGGCGTCCCCGCTGTCGGAGCCGCCCGACAGGCCGCAGCCGGCCGTGGTCAGGGCCAGGGCTATGACGCCTGCCACGGTTCCGGTCAGTCTTCCCGCACGCATGTTGCCTCCTGCGATCCGTCAGCCGCTGACGCGGGCTGCTGGCCCGAAGCGCTGGCTCGAACTGCTGGTTCAAACCACCAACTTCGACTCCGATTGATGAAAAGGTGGACCAGAATTCATCGGAGGTCAATGGCTTGCCGTGTTGCTTTTCGGTTCCGTGTGGTTACCGGCGTGTTCAGTGCCGGTGCTCGTGGTCCGGGTGCGACGGATCGCCCGGGTGCTCGTGCCCGGGCGCGTACTCCACCTCGGCGCGGGCCCGGTCCAGCCAGTCGAAGAAGGCCTGCCGGCCCACCGCCCGCCGCAACTCCCGCACCACCTCGTCCCGGACCTCCGCGTACGGCAGGAAGTCCCCGGCGCCGGCCACTCCGTACGGGTCGACACCGCGCCGCAGCGCCCCGGGGGTGAGGAACCGGTCCGGATTGCGGTCGTAGTAGGCCCGTGCGGCCCGCTCCGGCACCTGCTGCTCGGCCTCCAGCGCCGCCAGCAGGGCGCGCACGGCGGGGGAGTGGGCGAGTGCCACGGCGACGATGCTGCCCAGGTCGGCGACCTCGGTCCCGGAAACCGCGAGCACCCGCGCCGGGGACACCTCGGGCGGCGGTGCGAGACCGCGCTCGGCGCAGGCGCGGCGGGCCAGTTCGTCGACGACCACGACCTGCGTGGCCCACCGTCTGCGCTGCCGCTGCGCGCGCGCCAGTGCCTCCGGGCGCGTCTCCCGCTCCCGGGCGGGCACCGCGTCCAGCACCGCCTCCACCCGCTCCCCGGGCACGGCCTCCCCACGCACCAGCGCCGCGTGCCCGCCCGGCCCTGGGCGCGCGGCCGACGCCGCTCGTCCGTGTGCCGGCCCGTCGAGCACCGGCGCGTCCTTGCTCCCGGCGTGGTGTGTCGTCGGGGGTGCCTGTCCGGGTGCGGCCTCGGTTCCCGCCACCGCGTGCCCGCCCGGGGCGCGGTGTGTCGTCGGTGCCGGCCGTCCGGGTGCGGGCTCGTCTCCCACGAGGGTGGGTCCGCTCATGACGTCACCTCCAGGACGACCGCCTCCGTGTAGGCCACGCAGCCGTGCCAACCCGCCTTGACCATCAGCCAGTACGAGCCCGGCGGCACCGCCGAACCGTCCACCTCCACCTCGCACACCGCGCTCTCCCCGGCGGGCACCGCGAACCCCTGGCAGCCCGGCCCCACACCGGCCCAGGTGCCCCAGGACGACAGTGCCCACAGGGTTCCGCCCACCGGCCCGCGCGTGGTGTTGCGCACGCGCACCGGCACCCGCACCCGCTCGCCCCGGCGCACCTCGATCCGGTCGACGCCCAGCTCCATCACCAGGCTCGGCCCGGTCCGACCGTCGGGTCCGCCCGGCGGGGCCTCCCCGGGCACGTCCAGGGCGACCACGTCCTCGTAGGTCTGTCCGCCGTACGCCAGTCGTGCGGCGAGCGGGTACCGGCCCGGCACGGGGTCCGCCGGCGGAGTGACGGTGACCTCGGTGAGCGTGAAGCCGCCCGGGCCGAGCGCGTACGGCAGCGCGGCGGGCTCGGCGCTCCAGCCGGGTGGCACATCGAGGGCCACCGTGCCCGACACCGGCGCGTCGGTGAGTTCGGAGGAGACGCGGACCGTCGCGGTGACGGGGCCGGCGGCGGTGAGCGCGGCCGGTGCGAGGTGGACGGCCACGGGCAGGTTGCCCCGGGGCGCCGGCCCGGAGTTGTGCAGCCAGTACCGGGTGTACACCGGCTGGGCGGGTTCCCGCGCGGCGATCCCGGGCCCCTCCGCCCGCGGGCCGGCCGACGGCGAGGCCAGCACGGTGGCCACCTCGAAACCCGTCAGGTCCAGCTCCAACGCGCCGTCCGCGCCGGGGTCCAGGGGCTGACCGGGCCGTTCGAGCACGTCCGCCCGGCTGCCCGCCGTCCAGGGCGAGGGACCCGCCAGCCGCGCCCGCACCGGCCGTCCGTCCACCTCGTGCGCCCGCACGACGATCCCGCGCCCGGGGTCCGGCGGTGCGGTGCCGCCCCGGGCCAGCGGGGAGCCGGCCGGCTTCAGCGCGTCCAGCAGCACCCGGCCCTCGGGACGGAGCGTCAGCAGGGTCGCGTTCCTCGGCAGGTCGGCCGGCGTCTCGCGGGGCTCGCGCAGTCGCGCGGTGAGCGGATGGTTGAAGGCATGCCCGGCGCGCGGCCAGCCCAGCTCGCGCCAGTCGCCCTCGCCCGCGACGACGGCGTACTCGAAGGTGTGCGACCAGCGCTGGAGCTGGAAGGCGGAGCCGTCCGGCGCGGTACGCCGGGGCGGGTCGACCCAGATACCGGAGGGCCAGCCCGTGCACGAGCGCATGAGGGACATGTAGAGGTCGCCGGCGGAGGTGACCACACAGCCCGGCGTGCCCCGGTTGAGGACCGCGAAGCCCCGGCCGTCCCACGCGTCGCCCGGCGGCAGCGCCTCCCCGCCGCCGGCCGCGGTGGCCCGTACGGTCGCGTCGTCCAGGTCGGCGACCAGCGCGTCGACGGCCTTCACGTCGTCCTCGGGGCCGACGCCTGCCACCACCAGCAGCGGCAGCCGTTCCAGGTCGCGCAGGTCGGCGCCGGGCACCCACTCCTCGCGCAGCGAGGCGCGGGGCGCCACCCACACGACGGCCAGTCCCTCCTCGGCGAGTTGGCGGCGCACCTCGCGGGCCGCCGCCGGGTCCCAGCCCAGAGCCTCGGCGACCACGGGATTGCGCTCCGGGCCGCCCACGGCGATCCGGATGTCGGGCAGGTTGGAGTCGACCTCCAGGTCGCCGTAGCGCGGGCCGCCCCCGATCGTCGAGGTGGCCGTGACGCCCACCCGCACCAGGGCCGCGGCGAGGGGGGTGCCCAGCTCGCCGGCGGCGTCCCAGTCGGCGAACACCAGCTCCGCGACGCCGATCGACCGGTGGCCGAGCAGCCGGCCCGCGCCGTCGTGGACGGCGACGCGGGCCGTGGAGCCCAGGCCGAACCAGGAGTTCGCGGGGTTGTCCAGCGTCCAGGGGAACCGCTCGCTGTCGACCTCCACGAACCCGAAGCCGCGCCCGACGACGGCGTCCGCGACCTCGTGCACCGGAAGCCCGCCCCGCACGTCCGAGGGCCAGCGCACCCGGATCAGCCGGTCCGCGCCGTCGTAGCCGTCGACGGTCGTCGTCACGTCCAGCCGGTCCACGCCCGCCCAGAGGGTGAGCCGCTGGGTGTACCGGAACAGCCCGAGGTCGGCCCGGACGGTGATGCGGGAGCCGGCCGGCGAGTGCTCGACATCGATGTCGGCGGTCACGTCACGGCTGCGGGCCGCGGTGGTGCCGGTCGGCGTGAGGTGCCAGGGGCCCTCCCCGAAGCGCGGATGCCGCGGATACTCCTCCTGCACCACCAGTTCGTTGCCGATGTCCCCGGGCCGCAGCAGCTCGCGGCCGCCCTCGGTGAGCGCGCGCAGACTGCTGACGCCTCCGCCGCGCGCGGGGTCGACCGTCACCTCGTAGAACGTGTTGCGGATCGTGGCCCCCTCGCCGGCGGTCCAGCCGGGCGTCCGGCCCTCGGCGAGGGAGAGCGCCTTGAGGCCCATGCCCGGCACCTCGGGTACGACGACCCGCAGCGTGCCGTCCTCGACCACCGAGGGCAGCGGCAGGCCGTCGACGTCCAGCGGGACCAGCCCGGGGTCGGCGACGGTCAGCACGTCGCTGCGTCGCCAGGTCGCGGAGTTGAAGACGACCAGGTCGGACGTGCCGCCGGGCAGCGCGACCACCCTGCGGGCCAGCGCGTCGGTCGCGTCGGTGTGCACCGCCCCGGCGAGGTCGTACAGCTCCCGCCAGCCGGTGAGCAGGTCGATGTAGACCTGGTCCGACTCCGAGCCGGTGATCGCGTCGTGGTGGGCGCCGTAGATCAGCTGTCGCCAGGCCTTGTCCAGGGCCGCGTCCGGGAAGGGGTGCCCGGCGACGAGGGAGGCGAGCGTCGCCCAGGCCTCGGCGTCGGCGAGCAGTGTCTCGCCGTACCGCTGGGCCTGTTTGGTGTCGATGTAGGAGACGTCTTTGCCGGTGTAGACCGGGTTCATGTCCCGGGTCTGCGGGGACGCCGTCCGCCCCTCCCGCTCCAACTCCGCCCGGACGGCGGCGAAGAAGTCCCGGGGCACGCCGCTGACGAACCGGGGCCAGACGTACCGGGCGTTCCAGTCGCGGTGGATGCCCATCACCCAGCGGCACGGCGGGGCGTAGTCGCCGCCGACGGGCAGCAGGACGTTGCGCGTGAGCGCGACCGTCTTCAGACCCCGGAAGAGCTTGAGCGCGGCGGCCTCCGCCTCGGGCAGCGTGGGCGCGTTGTCGATGACCCAGCCGGCGCCGTAGTGGTTGACCATGTAGGCGGTCAGCAGCCCGCGTCCGGAGGGGGCGATCCAGCTGAACTCGGCCGGGAACTGCATGCGTTGGGGGTCGCGGGGCTCCTCGCCGAACACCGAGAGGGCCGGCCCCCACTGGTGGAACGGGCCGCGCGCCCAGGAACTGGAGGTGACGCCCGCGTCCGCCATCAGCCCCGGGAACTGCGGGTCGTGCCCGAAGGCGTCCAGCTGCCAGGCGGTCTCCGGCGCCGCCCCGATGATCCCGCGCTGGAAGCCGTCCCCGTACAGCGCGTTGCGTACGGTCGCCTCCGCGCCGGTGAGGTTGGTGTTGGGCTCGTTGTAGGTGCCGCCCATGATCTCGACCCGGCCGGTGCGGATCAGCTGGCGCAGGAAGGCCCGCTCCTCGGGGAAGGCGTCCCAGTAGGGCTTGAGGTAGTCGACCTCCGCGAGCACGAAGGTGTAGGCCGGGTCGCGCCGGGCCAGGTCGCAGTGGGCCCGCACCAGGCTCATGCCGGACTGGCCGCGCGAGTCGAAGGTCCGGGCGGGCAGTCCGGTGGCGGCCGGGTCGTCGGCGACGTCCCAGGTCTCGGTGTAGGCGGCCTGGGTGTTCCACCAGACGGGGTCGTAGTGGAAGTGGCTGACCATGAACATCGTCCAGCCGGGCTCGGCGGCGGTGAACCGGGCGGTGTGCCGGGCCGTCCGGGATCCGTCGGTGGCGGTGACCGTGATCTCGCGGTGGTCGCCGGGGGCGAGGCCGTCGACGACCACGGGTATCTCGGCGCGTACGGTGCCGTCCTCGCCGACGGTGACAGCGCTCTGGCCGACACTGCGGACGCCCGGGCCCGCCACGCTCAGCCGGACCGACCGGCCGGGGTCGTGCCCGATGTCGACGGCGACCACCTGGTGCGGCTCGTCCTCCGTGCCGGTGAAGAGCTCGGTCGACTCGACGGAGATGACACGCATGGGGCTCCTAGGAGTGCGCGGGGGAGCCCCATCCTGGCACCGCTGGGTGGTTCAATCAACCATCTCTTGTCATTTTGGTTGGCTCATCCATGCATGACAGGTGGCTCAGCGGGTTCGCCGGGCCTTCACCGCGTGCGCCCCGGCGATGTGGTCGGTCAGCGCGAGGGAGGCGCTCGCCCGCTGATAGGAGAGCTGGCCGACCCGTACGTAGAGACAGTCGATGAGCATGAGCACCGAGTGACGCGCCCCGATGCTGCCGGTGCGGAAGCTGGTCTCCGAGGAGGAGGAGATCAGCCGCACGTCGGCGGCGCGGGCCAGTGGTGAACGTGAGTCGGCGGTGAGGGCGACGGTCGTGGCGCCGCGCTCCTTGGCCAGCTCGAACGGCTCGATCGTCTCCCGGGTCGCCCCGGAGTGGGAGATGCCGATCGCCACGTCCGCCGGGGTCAGCAGGGCGGCCGAGGTGGTGGCCGCGTGCACCTCGGTCCAGCCGCGCACCGCGCAGCCGATCCGGAACAGCCGGGTCTCGGTCTCCTGGGCGACCGCGCCGCTGCCGCCTACGCCGTAGACGTCGATGCGCCGGGCGCGGGCCACGGCCTGGGCCGCGCGCTCGATCGCGTCCAGGTCGATCCGGTCGATGGTCTGCTGGACGGCCCGCAGGTCGGCGGTGCCGACGACCTGGACGACCCGCTCCAGGCTGTCGTCGGGGGAGATGTCCGGACCGATCTCGGCGCTGCCCCAGTCGGAGGATTCGCCGCGGCCGCGCTCCTGGGCCAGTTCGATCAGCAGGTGCTGGTAGGAGTCGAGGCCGACGGCCCGGCAGAACCGGGTGACGGTGGCCTGGGAGGTGCCGGTGCGACGCCCCAGCTCGGCGGCCGAGCAGTGGGTGACGGCGGCCGGATCCTCCAGGATCAGCTCGCCGACCTTCCGCAGGGAGCCGGCCAGCCGGGGCAACTCGGTGCGGATCAGGGTGGTGACATCGGTCGAGGGCATGCAGAGAAGGTACCAGCCACCCGTTCACGCGAGCTTTGAATACCAGGACCCAGGGCGCTCTGCGCGCCGTGTCCGAGGACGCTTCGAGCGCCGGGTCGAGGGACACCGGCACCCGGCGGACCCGGCCGGGCCCGTTGCCCGCTGCACTCATCCTATGATTTATTGATTCATCGATAGCCGTGTGTGGGGTGGTTCAATCCACCAGTGGGGAGTGTGACGTGACCGTCGAGTCCGTGAGTGCCGAGACCTTCGCGCGCGAGAGCCTGGCCGTCCTGCAGCGCCTCACCGAGTCGGCGCGCGACGACGTGAGCGCGGCCGCCGCGCTGATCGCCGACTGCGTCCGCGAGGACGGCGTGATCCAGGCCTTCGGCACCGGCCACTCCCAGGCCCTCGTCCTGGAACTCGCAGGCCGGGCCGGCGGACTGGTACCCACCAACCGGCTCCAGATGGCCGACCTCGTCCTTCACGGCGGCGACCGCCCCGGCGTCCTCGACGACCCGCTTCTCGAACGGCAGCCCGGCATCGCGCTGCGCCTCTACGAACTCGCCGCGCCCCGCCCCCAGGACCTCTTCGTCGTCATCTCCAACTCCGGGGTCAACGGCGTCGTGGTCGAGATGGCCCTGCACGCCAAGGAGCGCGGGCACCGGCTCCTCGCCATCACCTCCCTCGCCCACACCGCGGCCGTGCCGGCCGTCCACCCCAGCGGCAGGAAGCTCGCCGACCTCGCCGACGTCGCCCTCGACAACGCGGCCCCGCCCGGCGACGCCCTCCTCCCGCTGCCCGGCGGCGGCGCGGTCTGCGCCCTGTCCACGCTCACCGGGGCCCTGTTGGTGCAGATGACGGTCGCCGAGGCCGCCGCCCAACTCCTCGCCTCCGGCGACCGCCCCCCGGTCTACGTCTCCGCCAACGTGCCCGGCGGCTTCGAGGGCAACCTGGAGCTGGAGCGGCGGTACGCCGGACGGATCCGGCGCACCGCGAGCTAAACGCTCCGCCGGTGCGGCCCGGGGCCAGGGCCCCGCACGAACGGCGGGGCCCGATGGGGGTGTGTGTGGCGGGAGCGCTCGTGCGGCTGAACTCATGCGTTCGCGAGCCGCGCTCGGTCGAACCACTCCCTGGTCGCCGTACCGCTGGAGAGGGCCACCAGCAGCGCACCCGCGGCGGCGCCGGCGCTCCAGGCGAAGTGCTGGGTCAGGGCGGCGGCCAGACTCCCCAGGGCGATCAGCCAGCCGACGACGACCGCACCCCTGCGCACCGCGCCACCACCCTCGGCGAACCTCGCCGAGATGACCAGCGACGTCACGGCGAGCGTCGCGCACCCCGCCGCCGCGAGCAGCAGCATCCCGACGACCAGCCCGCCCAGCGCGCCGGACTCGAAGACGGCCGCGGCCGCCGTCAGTCGTACCGAGCCGGCGACGCCCGACAGGCCCAGGGCGACGAGCAGCGCGCGGGCATATCTGGCCGTAACAGGCATTCGCGTCATAGGGGTTCCTCGTGCCGTGCGGACTTCGGTCGCCGGGGGCGTGGGACACGGCGGGCCGGCCGGGCCACCGTAGTCGGCGCGGCCACCAGGCCGGAACCCCTGCGACGAGGGCGAGGACGAGCCCTCGCGCACCCCCGAGAACGCGCCACCGCGGCCGACGTCCCGGGCGCGATGTGACGGGTCCCATTGCACTCATGGCCCCGAACCGGTGACCCTCTCCTCGCACGAATTTCCGAGGAACTGTTATCCGTTGCTTCCGCAGAGATCCCCCATATGACGGACAGCATCGTTCGGCGTCGAGGACAGGGAAGTCTCAATGAGTACACGGCACACGGTGGAGGCGGTGGCGCTGGTCACCGCCGCCCGGGCGGGCGATCAGGCGGCCCAGGACGCGCTCGTCGGCGCATACCTGCCGCTCGTCTACAACATCGTGGGCCGGGCGTTGAACGGTTCGGTGGACGTCGACGACGTCGTGCAGGACACCATGTTGCGTGCCCTCGACTCGCTGGGCTCGCTGCGGGATCCCGCGAGCTTCCGCTCCTGGCTGGTGGCCATCTCGATGAACCAGGTCCGTGCGCACTGGAACCGGCAGCAGCCCGTCCAGGGCGCCATGGAGGAGGCCGACGACGTCGCCGATCCGGGGGCCGACTTCGTCGATCTGACCATCGTGCAACTCCAGCTGTCCGGCCAGCGGCAGGAGACCGCGCGGGCGACGCGCTGGCTGGAGCCCGACGACCGGGGACTGCTGTCCCTGTGGTGGCTGGAGTGCGCCGGTGAACTGACCCGGGCCGAGATCGCCGCGGCCCTGGACCTGACGCCGGAACACACGGCGGTCCGCGTACAGCGGATGAAGGCACAGCTGGAGGCGGCCCGGGTCGTCGTGCGGGCGCTGGACTCGCGGCCGCAGTGCCCGGAACTGCGCGGCGCGCTCGCGGGCTGGGACGGCCGGCCCTCGGCGTTGTGGCGCAAGCGCACCGCCCGGCACGCACGCGGCTGCGCACACTGCTCGGGCCTGTGGAGCGGGCTGATGCCCGCCGAGGGTCTGCTGGCCGGGCTGGCGCTGGTCGCGGCGTCGTCCGCGCTGCTGGCGAGGACGAACTCCGCCACCGACACCATCGCCGTGGTCGGTTCGGCGTCCCCGGTCGCCGCGGGCGAGGAACCGGGCGGATCGCTCCCGCCGGTGAACCGCCGTGCCACGAAGGACCGGACCACCTCCCGCACCGACGCCCGTCGCAGGCGGCGTACCCGTCGGCGGGCGGTCGGCGGCGCGGTCGTGGCCGCCTGCGTGGCGGGCGGCGGCCTCTACTACTTCGGCACGCAGCCGGACGGCGGGACGGGGGAGAGCACCGCCGTACAGCCCGCTGACGACGTACTCGCCCCGGACCGCCCCACGCCGGACAGCGCCCGCAGCGGCTCGCCGTCGCCGTCCCCGTCCCCGACGGCCTCCGCGTCGAAGTCGCCGAGTGCGAGCGCCTCGCCGTCCCCGAGCCCCAGCCGGACCGTGGTCGCGGCGGCCCCGGCGAAGTCGCCCGAGCCGAAGCGGACCGCTTCCCGGACGCCGACCGTGCAGGCGGGTTCGTCCGATCTCGCGACCCAGGTGATCGCCCTGGTCAACGAGGAG
This sequence comes from Streptomyces sp. NBC_00016, assembly GCF_045040885.1. NCBI lineage: Bacteria > Bacillati > Actinomycetota > Actinomycetes > Kitasatosporales > Streptomycetaceae > Streptomyces > Streptomyces sp. NBC_00016. The sequence continues at coordinate 9,314,495 of NZ_CP108304.1, forward strand.
CGGGCGACGGCCGGCTGCGGCCCCCTCACGGACGACAGCCTGCTGCGTGACGCCGCACAGGGCCACTCCGACGACATGGCCGCCCGTGACTTCTTCGACCACACCAACCCTGACGGCGCCGACCCCGGCCAGCGCATCACGGCCGCCGGGTACCGCTGGTCCACCTACGGCGAGAACATAGCCAAGGGGCAGCAGACGGCCTCGTCGGTGATGACGTCCTGGATGAACAGCGAAGGGCACCGGGCCAACATCCTGAACTGCGCCTTCAAGAACATCGGCGTGGGAATCCACGACGGCGCCGGCGGCCCGTGGTGGACACAGAACTTCGGCGCCAAACTCTGACCCACCGCCGCGACCGACGCATCAGGCCAGGTGGCCCCCCGGATCCCGCAGACGGCCGGCGTTCGCCGCGTCGGCCAGCATGTGTCGCACGGCGGGCGCGGGCATCCGGACGACCACCGGCTCCGGCAGCGTGACCTCCTGTACGGCCGTCCCGCGGCGACCCGAACGCACCCGGTCGCTCACCTCCGCCACCGCCCGCACGTCCAGCGTGAACTGCACCAGCACCGACTCGGCCTTGGGCTTGTGCAGCGGTATCGAACCGGCGGCGTTGGCGGCGGTCGCGGTGGCACTGCCGGAGCCGTCCACGGTGCCGAGGAGCTGGTTCATCCGGAACTCGTCCGCGTTCAGCACCCCCGCGCCCAGCAGGCCGCGCGCCGATCGGCCGTGCTCGTCGGCCTGCTGGCCGTCCGTACCCGCCGGACGCGGCGCGTCCAGCCCGCTCTGCGCGACCGTCTCGAAAGTCATCTTGTCGCCGACGCCCAGCACCCGGCCGCCGCGCAGCCGGGCGTGCAGCGAGGCGCGCAGGTCCTGGCCCGACGCGCCGGTCGCGTGCACCGGCGGAAGGTCGACGCCCGCGGCGGTCAGCAGCGGCAGCGCCGCGATCAGCCACTCCGTGGAAACGGCCTCGCGCAGCAGGTGAGAGGCCGCCTCGCCGCCGGTGCGGAACCGCGCGCCGCCCCCGGCCCGCCGGACCGCGTCGTCGACCGCCTGCTGCACCCTGGGCGTGCCCCGGAACCCGTTTACCTGGGCCTCCATCGGCAGCCGGACCCCGGAGTCACGCCAGGGACCGAGCCGGTCGGCACCGGCGTCCGCCGCGTCCACCGCGTGCACACCGACCTGCTGGGGCGGTACCGGGGCCAGTTGCGACAGCGCACGCAGATCCGCGGCGAGCACCCGGTGGGTCAGGCTCAGGCCCTTCAACGGCGCGAGGGCCACCCGGCGGTTGCCGGAGAACACCTCCAGAGTCGCCTCGATCGGCACGTTCATCCGGGCCGACGGGGCGGACGCCGCCTCCGCGACGGTCTTCACGCCCAGCTGGGCCCGCCCGACACCCACGGAGCGGCGCGAGTCGCTCGTGCCGAGACCCAGTCCCGCGGCGGCGCCGACGCTCTTCAACTGGCCCGCGCCCCCGTCGGGCTTCCCCGAACCGGCCAGGACCGCCTCGACGCCCCGGCTGTCGCTCTCGTCGTGTGCACCGGCCCGCTGGGCGGCGGCGGAGGTGATGTACTCCATGTCCCGGCCGTCGGACGCGGTCTCCACATAGCTGCCGCGCCCGGTCCTGCGGATGCGGAACAGCGCCCGGTAGGGCCGTTTGCGTCCGTCGAGCAGCTCGACGCCCACCCCGCCGTCCATCGCGCTCGACAACAGGCCCGCCGAGCCGTCCCGGTCGAGGACCCGCAGCAGCCGCTGCACATTGTCGTTGCGGTCCGTCAGACGGGTACGCGGCAGGAGTTCGTCCGCGAGGGAGGCGCCGAGGCGGCCCCGGATCCCCTCCAGCAGCGGCACGAAGTCGGGCAGATCCTCGATCATGCCGAAGCCGAGCGGGAGCGACTCGGCCAGGGCGGGCACGGGGGACGGGGGAACCAGGGGCGCGCTCTTCGGGGCACCGACGGAGGCCGACGTGCCCGCTGCCGAGGTCTCCGCCTCCTGACCGGCCCGTACCGTCCCGGCGGGCCGCGCGGACCGGCCGGATCTCCCGGTTTCCCCAGCTTTCCCGGTTTCCCCAGTTCTCCCGGTTGTCCCGGACCGACCGGACGTCCCGGCCGACGTCGTGCCCGAACCGGAGGCCGTGTCCTCGCGCCCCTGTTCGCCCGGTACCTTCAGTCCCGCCGCCCGCAGCTGACGCTCGGTCAGCCACACCGCGACCGCCCCCGGCACCGTACGGCCACCGCGTGCCACGTACGGACCCCCGCCCGTCACCGCGACCTCGGCGACCATGCGCACCACCAGATCGCACTGCACCAGATAGAGCGGGCTCTTGCGGGAGGTGTGCGCGTTGCGTTCGACGGTGCCGACCAGCGTGGACGCCGTCGTGTCGCCGCTGCCCAGGCTGCGGCCGGCCGCCACCCCCTCGGCGAGTCGCCACTCGGCGCCGTTCTCCGCGCCCGTCAGGCCGCCCTGTACCGAGACGTGGTGACTCGTGCCCTCCTGCCCGGTGACCTGATGCCCGCCCAGCACGAAGGTCTCGGTGCCCGCCCCCGTGCCCTGGTGGACGACCCGCCCACCGGTCAGCGCGAACCGGGTGCCGACCGCGCCGGTGAGCCCGGCCAGCCGCCGCGCATGCCGCAGGTTCTGCACCACCCAGCCCGCCGAGACGGCCTGCCGCAGCGCCGCCGTCACCGCCTGCGGGCTGAACCGGTCCTCGATCGCGAGCCGCGGCGCGAGCCCCTCCGTCTCCAGCGCCCGGTCCTCGCGCGCCTCCTTGTTGCGGGCGGCCGCCCGCGCCAGCAGCTCGAAGGCCAGGTCCCGCACCGGCTGCCCGTCGCCCACGGTCTCCACCAGCGTCCAGTCCCGCACGCCCCGCCTGCCGCCCAGCTGGCGCGACGCCAGACCGGCCAGGTCACCGATGCCCGCCGCCGCGAACTCCGTCCGCGTATCACGGTGGCCCGCCCCGCGGGCGGCGGTCGCCTCGTCCAGCTGCCGCTTGGCATCGCCGTCCAGGGTGAACGCGGTCGGGGTGAGCAGCCGCACGTCCTGCGCGTCGAGGGGCAGCGTCCCGACCCGCTCGGCGGCGGGCGCGTCCCGGCCCGGCACGCCGGGGGTGAGCGCGCGGGCCGCCTTGCGCTGCCGGGAGGTCATGGTGACGTCGACGTTCAGGCTCAACGCCCCGCCGAACACGCTCGCGTCCTCGGAACCGTTGGTGAGGACATCGGTTCGCAGGGTCGGCCCGGCCATGCCGCGCCGGGTCGTCGTACGCCCCTTCTCGGCACGCGCCGACAGGGTCAGGGCGCCGGGGATCAGCCGGAACTGGCCGAGCGCCATCCCGCCGACCGTGCGTGAACTCGCCCGCCCGCTCTGGAGGTTGCTCGTGACGCCCGCGTGGCTGCGGACGAGCCAGTCCGCGGTCTCACCGAGGTGACCGGTCTCCCGCAGTGAACCGGTGACCTTCAGCTGCACGTCGTGCGCGTGGAAGCGGGACTTGCGGCGCAACCGCACCCGGACGCCGGTGGACAGCAACTGGTCCTTGTTGACCCGCAGGTTGGTCTCCGACAGGACGGTCACCAGCTCGCGGTAGTTGCGCCGCTGGACCTCGGCCTCCTCAGGGCTGAGATCACGCGGCTGCTCCTCCTCGCCGAAGGCGGGAAGATACCCGGCGAGCCGCGCATCGGTGGCGAACAGCCGCGTCACGGCCCGCATCATCGGCGCGGTGTCCAGCCGGCTGATCGCCACGCTGGAGCCCATCGCGCCGAACGGCAGGTGCCGCGCGTCGTGCTCGGCGGCGCCGTCCTCGCCCGCCCGCTCGCCGTTCTCCGCCAGGTCCTGCTCGGTCGCGCTGGCCTTCCCCTTGCCCTTGACATCCTTCCCGGCACGCTCCGGACGCTTGACGAACTCGCCCGCCGTCACCCCCTCGGGCAGCGGCAGTCCCAGCTCCTGGGCCTCGTCGGCCCGCAGCGAGACCCACACCCGCATCGTGTGGTGCGCGGTACGGCCGCCGCCCCGTGCCCTGGTCAGGGGCGAGGTCGGACCGGTGCCCTCGACGGTGAACAGCACGGTGCCCAGATAGAGCACCTTCTCGCCGCGGACCTCCGCGCCCTGCCGGCTGGACACGGTCTGCTCGGCCACGCTGAACCGCGCCTTGCGCGCCCCGGCGACGGGCATGACGGTGCCGCGGACGGCGGCCGCGTTGCCGAGGACACCGAACCCCGCCGCCGGACCGGCGCCGAAGGCACCGCCCCGGCCCTTGCCCGCGGTGTCCGTCACCGCGTGCTGCGCCTGCTGGTGGGTGCGCAACTGCGTCTTGCCGGTGCTCCATCCGGGGGCCAGCTCGGTGAACGCGGCCCGCATCCGGTAGGTGCCGGTGGTGCTGCCGTCCCTGCTGGTCAGATCCTCGCCGACGACCCCGTCACGCAGCAGCCGGGGCAGGTCCTCCAGCACGGTGGCGGTGGCGGTGGCCTCGTACAGCCGGGCCCGGCCGGGAGCACCGGGCCAGGTCAGGGACGGATGCAGCGCGGAGGCGACGGCGTCGAAGAGCCCCCCGCCGCCCTGGTGCGGCGCGGCACGGTCCGAGACGGCGACCGGGGCCATGGAATCGGCCAGCGACACGGCCCGGGCGGTCTCGGGCGCCACGGGACGCGGCCGGGGTACGGGCCCGGCGGCCGTCGGGACCAGATGCTCCACCGGCACCCGCATGGTCAGGGCGCCGGACCCGGCGGCGTTGCGGGCCGAGCGTTCGCCGTCCTTCATGATCCGCACGTGGTAGCGGACCCGGCGCGGTACCTCGACCGATCCCTTGTCACTGCGCAGCACCCGCGGCTCCGCCATGTTCCGCTGGGTGCGGGAGTCCCGGGACGACTGGAAGGGCTGGGCGTTGACGGTGGCCGCCCCGCCGACCCAGACGCCGGGTGCGACCGGGGCCAGTCCGAACCCGGTGAACGCCACCCCCTTCGACGCGGATCCGCTCGTACTCTGAGCCACGGTGGCGGCCGTGTTGTGCTGCACGTCGACCTTGGTGGCCGCGCCCTCGCTGTCCGGACCCGCGGCGGAGAAGACGCCGGGGCGGTCGTCGTCGGCGGGCGAGAGGCTCACCGTGACGTCGTAACGGTCCGTACCCCGCACCCCGGTGACGGCGAAGGCCCGGCCGCGCCCGAAGAAGGACTCGGGCCGCCCGGCGAGCTCCGCGGCGATCTCGGCGACCACCCCGTCGCGCCGCCCGACGGCATCGGCCAGCGTGGTGGTGACGAACTCGTGGCCGGTGAGCCCGTACGCCGTGGACAGTCCCGCCGCCTCCATGTCCCGCAGATACGGGGGGAGTTCGAGGGCGTCGTTCTCGACCTCCTCGATGGCGGGCGGCACCTGCGGGGGCCTGCGACGGGCGGTGGACGGGCCGGCCGCGTTCAGCGCGGCGACGGTCGCCGCGTTGCCCGCGCTCTGCTGAAGCCCCAGGAGAGGGTTCGCGCCACTGCTCCGACCGGCCGCGTGGGGCGCCCGGGTCGCCCGCGGGAACCGTTCGAGGGCACTGCCGTGACGGTCGTCGCCCGTCTGCCGCTGTTGTCGCACGCGCGTCAGCGTAGGGACGCTCCGACGGCTGGTCAGGCAGCACGTCAAGTGTTCAACTGCCGTACGCCAGAAGGTCGTCGGACCCCTGCGCGGGACGGGGACGACCGGCCCCCGGGCAGGGGTCCCCGCGATGTCCGCGCGACCCGGGTGGGGCTCCGCACGCCGGACGCACGCCGGACACGCGCCGGACGTACACCGTGCGTACGCGGAAGCACGGAACCCCCGGGTCCTCCTTCGCGGTCAGTAGGTGTGGAGGGTGAGCCCGTAGCGGTTGAGGATCTCGTTCACCGGCTGGAACCACGTCTCACCGCCGCCGGAGCAGTTGCCCCAGCCGCCGGAGGTGACGCCCTGTGCCTGGTCGCCGCTGATGAACGAGCCGCCGGAGTCGCCGCCTTCGGCACAGACGCTCGTCTTCGTCATCTGGTGCACCGCGCCCTGGCTGTAGTTGACGGTCTCGTTCTTCGCCAGCACCGCGCCACAGTGCCAGTGCGTGGTCGACCCGGACCGGCAGACGGAGGCACCCACCGGCGCCTCGGCCGAGCCGCGCACCAACTGGTCGGAGACCGTGCCCCAGCCGAGCACGACCGGCACCGTCCACCAGCCGCTGCCCACGTTGACCCAGGCGTAGTCGTTGTCGGGGAACGAGGAGCCCTGGAAGTTGCCGATGTACGAGCCGTCCCAGCCCCGGACACCCGCACCGGCCTGGCCGCAGTGACCGGCCGTGACGAACCCGCCGTGGACCGAGAAGCCGATCGAGCAGCGGACGTTGCCCGTGTAGTAGGGGTCGCCGCCGACAGTGCCCGCCGCGAAGGTGCGCGGGGCCGCGGCGACCGTCTCGACGGTCACGGGACCGGCGGCACGGGCCTGCGTCAGGAACCGCTGGACATCGTTGTCGGAGGTCTTGCCCCGGACGACCGTGACCACCACGGTGTTCGCCGCCGGGTCGACGTGCCAGCCACCCACGGCCGAGGGGGCGGAGAGCCGGTCGATGCGCGACTTCGCGGCGTCCAGCATCCGTGCGCTGTGCTCGACGACCCGGACCCCGGCTCCCTGGGCACGGATCGCCGCGCGCGTGGCCTGCGAACTCTTTGAGGTGACGGCCACGGTGAGGCGGCCGTCGGCGGCGTCGAACCAGGACCCGGCGTACGCCGACCCCGCAGTGCGGCGCGCCCTCGGCTCGAGCGCGGTGGCGTCGCGCTCGGCCTCGAGCCGGGCCACCGCCTGCTCCTTCGTGAGCCCGAACTCCTTCCGCATGCCGTCGAGCAGTGCGGCGGAGGCGGGGGCGGCGTCGGCGGCCGACGGGGAGGAGGAGGCCGTGGCACCGCCCCCGCTCGCCGCCGCGGGCAGCGTGCCCGCGCCACCGAGCCCGGCCAGGGTGAGGAGCGCGGCCAGGCAGACGTGCTTGAACCTTGTGCGTCTCATGGGAGTTGCCCTTCGTCGTTCCAGGAAGTGGGGTGGAACAGCGGATGGGTGAGAGCGCTCTCAGATGTGGCGCGGCAGAGCCTAGCCGGGTCCGGTTGTCAGGTCTAGGCCAATGCGAGCCCTGTTTCCGCCCCGCCTCCGGCCGAAGAGCGGTCCGCTCAGGGCCCGTGGGACCTCGGCGGGGTCTCGGTGGGCCGATGGAGTGGTGGGAGCCGTGTCCGGCTGGGACGGGCGGGTGCGGGGCGTGCGGACGCGGTTGAATCCCACCGGCCTGAGAGTCATGGGCTTTCAGAGTCAAGGGCCTCAGAGTCAAGGGCTGCAGAGTCAAGAGGAGGACAACCGCTATGACCGGCGAGGACATCCTCCTGGGTATCGCCCTGACCGTCGCCCTCGCCACGGGCTCGCAGATCCTGGCGAACAAGCTGCGTGTCCCCGCGCTGATCGTCCTACTGCCGGTCGGCTTCACGGCCGGCGCCCTGACCGACGTCATTCACCCCGGCCAGCTCGTCGGCCCCGACTTCCCCGCGCTGGTCTCGCTGTCCGTCGCCGTGATCCTCTACGACGCCGGTCTCGGACTGAACCTGCGCAACCTCACCGGCCGTACCCGTGGCACCGTCGTGCGGCTGCTGATCATCGGCATCCTGGTCACCTTCTTCGCCGTCGCGGGCATCGGGCCGGCCCTGTTCGACATCCCACTGCGGGTGGCGGCGATGATCGGCGTGATCCTCGTGGTGTCCGGCCCCACCGTCGTCGGCCCCCTGCTCGAATACGTCAGGCCGACGGACAAGCTGCGGCGCATCCTGATCTGGGAAGGAACACTGACCGACCCGATCGGCGGCATTCTCGGCGCCATCGTCTTCCACGCGGTCGCGACCAGCCATCAGATCGACATCGGCCGGGGCTACCAGATCGGCCAGTTCCTCCTCAGCATGGGCGTGGGCCTCGCGGGCGGCGCGGTGGCCACCGTCGTCCTGTGGCTGGCCCTGCACAAGCTGAGGCTCGGCGAGACGCTCGGCACCCTCGCCCAGCTGGCGACGGTGATCCTCGTCTCCGCGCTCTGCGACATCGTCCGCGACGACACCGGCCTCATCGCCGCCATCGTCACCGGACTCGCCATCACCAACCTGCCCGGGATGGACATGCCGGCCCGCAGGCCGTTCCTCGAAACGCTCGTCCAGATGATCATCGGTCTGCTGTTCATCTCCATCTCCTCCGCCGTCACCCCCGCGTCCGTGGTGCCCGTGCTCGTCCCCTCCCTGATCCTGATCGCCGTACTCGTCCTCCTCATCCGGCCGCTCGTCGCGTACGCGGCGGCCCGGGGGTCCGATCTCACCGTGGGCGAATGGGGCTTCATCGGGTGGATGGCACCGCGCGGCATCGTCGCCGCGTCGACCGCGTCCGCCTTCTCCGCCACCCTGGTGGCCAAGGGCCTGCCCGGTGCGTCCAAGATCCTTCCGATCACCTTCCTCGTGATCGTGGGGACGGTCCTGCTCTACGCGCTGACCGCCGCGCCCGTGGCCCGGAAACTGGAGGTCGTCCGGTCGGCGCGGACCCGCCCTCTTCTGGTCGGCGGGGCCCCGTGGGTGATCGGCCTGGGGCAGGCCCTGAAGACCGCGGGACTCGACGTGCTGATGTGGGCCGGACTCGACGAGGAACGCGAGCGGATCACCTCGGCCGGGATCGACCTCGCCCAGGGCGAGATGCTGGCGACCGCGACCAACCCCCGAGCCCGCCTGGAGGGCGTGACGGCGGTGTTCCTGCTCACCGACGACGACGATTTCAACGCCCTCGCCTCGGTCGTCATCAAGGACAACGTGCAGGGGCCCGTCTACCGGGTGGGGCCGCCGCGGGACAGCCACGGGGTGGTCGCCCCCTACACCGGCGGCGACATCCTCTTCGGCCGCGCACTCGTCCGCCAGCACCTCGCGGCCCGCTACGAGCGGGGTGCCCGCTTCCAGGTGCAGCCCGGATCCACGCCGGTCCCCCCGGACCACGACATCCTGTTCGTCGTCCGCGCCGACGGCCGGCTGGCTCCGGTCACCGGGACCCAGACCATCACACCGCTGCCGGGCGACACCGCCGTTCTGATGGGTTCCGTATGACCTCCTGGGCCGCCCGCTTCCGACTGCGGCAGTACGTCAAGGCCAGTCTCTGGATCGTCCCGCTGTTCGGGCTCGTGCTCGGCGTCGCGCTGGCCGAGGCGGCAGCCGCCGTGGACGGGGCGTCCTGGCTGCCCACGAGCTGGGACTACTCCGCGTCGACCGCGACCAGTGTCCTCAGCTCCGTGGTCGGATCGATGATCGCGCTGCTCGGGTTCGTCGTCACCATCGGCGTCCTCGTCATCCAGCAGGCCACCGGCACCCTCTCACCGCGGTACATGCGGCTCTGGTACCGCGACCGGTTGCAGAAGGCGGTGCTGGGCACCTTCACCGGCACTTTCGCCTTCGCGTACACGCTGCTGCGGAGCATCGAGACGGACTCGGTGCCCAACCTCGGCGTGACCACGGCCGGGATCGCCGTCTCCGCCAGCCTCCTGCTCCTGCTGATCTACCTCAACCGCTTCACCCACAACCTGCGGCCGGTGGCGATCGCGGACATCGTGGGACGCTCGGGCGAACAGGTCATCCATCACGCGGCGGCACACCTGCGGAGCACCGCCGCGCCCGACAAGGCGCCGCCGACGACCGGCTCGGTGACCCGCATCCGGTCGGAACGCGGCGGTGTCGTCCAGGCGTTGAACGCACCCGGCATGGTCGCGCTCGCGGCCCGGCACGACTGCGTGTTCGTGCTGGTCGCCTCCGTCGGCGACTTCGTGCCGCCCGGCGGCACCGTCGTCGAGGTCCACGGCGCCGCGTCCCCGCCAGACACACAGCGGGTGACGGACCTGCTCGCCCTCGGGGCGGAGCGGACGATCGAGCAGGACCCGGCCTTCGCCCTGCGCATCCTGGTCGACATCGCCATCCGCGCCCTGTCACCCGCCGTCAACGACCCCACCACCGCCGTCCAGGTGCTGAACCACATCGAGGCGTTCCTGCACACCGTCGGCCGCGCCGGACCCCGCAGCCACTACGAGCTCGCCGACGACCGTGGCCGGCTGCGCCTCGTGCTGTCCGGCCGGCCCTGGGAGGACTACCTGGAGCTCGCGGTCACCGAGATCCGCGACTACGGCGCGACCTCCGTCCAGGTCTGCCGACGGCTCCGGGCCCTGCTCGAAGGTCTCCTCGCGAGCCTGCCGGACGAGTGCGGGCCCGCGCTGCACGCCGAACTCCGCCTCCTCGACGAGGCTGTCGAAAGGGAGTTCGCGGACGACCTCCGTCGCACCGAGGCACGGACGGCCGACTCCCAGGGCATCGGGGGACGGCGCACCCGGGACGCTGCCCCCGGTGCTGCACCGCCCGACTAGCCCGGCCCGTAGGGACCTCTTCCCGGCCGGCCGCCGTCCCGTCCCGGCGGGCGGACGGGCGGACCCGGTCACCGCGGCCCGTGGGGCTCGAAGCCCGCCGGCGTGAACCCGCCGACTCCGGCTCAGCCGAGCCGCCGCTGCCGGTCGATGGCCTCGTCCAGGGTCGATGCCGCCATGATGAGGGACAGATGGGTGAACGCCTGCGGGAAGTTGCCGAGTTGCTCGCCACTCGGGCCGATCTCCTCGGCGAACAGGCCGACATGGTTGGCGTAGGTGTGCATCTTCTCGAAGGTGTAGCGCGCCGGCCGGACGCGCCCGGCCCGGGCCATGGCGTCGACGTAGAGGTACGTGCAGAGGCTGAAGGTGCCCTCCGAGCCGCGCAGGCCGTCCGGGGAAGCGGCCGGGTCGTACCGGTACACGAGACTGTCCGAGACGAGCTTGCGCTCCATCGCGTCCAGGGTGGAGAGCCAGCCGGGGCTCTTCGCGGCGAGGAAACCCACGCGCGGGATCAGCAGGAGGGAGGCGTCGAGAACGTCCCCGCCGTAGTGCTGCACCAGGGCCTGCTCGGCCTGGCTCCAGCCCTTGTCCATCACCTGGTCGAGGATGGTGTCGCGGGCGTCGCGCCAGCGCGGGATGTCGGCGGGGCGGCTCAGCTCGGTCGCCATGCGGATGCCCCGGTCGAAGGCGACCCAGCACATCACCCGGCTGAACGTGAAGTCGTTACGGCCTCCGCGGGTCTCCCAGACGCCCTCGTCGGGACGGTCCCAGTTGTCGCACAGCCAGTCCAGCGTCCGGGCCAGCCCCTTCCAGCCGTGGTAACCCAGCTCCACGCCGATGTCCATGCCCTCGGCCATGGCGTAGAGGGACTCGCCGTAGATGTCGAGCTGCAACTGGTCGGCGGCCGCGTTGCCGGCCCGGACCGGCCTCGATCCCCGGTAGCCCTCCCAGTGGTCGAGGGTCTCCTCGGTCAGGTGCGGGTCCCCGTCGACCCGGTACATGATCTGGAGGCGTTCGCCGGGCAGCTCCGCCCGGTCGTGCATCCGGTCGCCCAGCCACTTGGTGAACGCCGACGCCTCCTCGGTGAACCCGAGGTCGAGCAGGGCCCGTACCGAGAGCGATCCGTCCCGCACCCACGAGTACCGGTAGTCCCAGTTGCGCTCACCGCCGACCTGTTCCGGCAGGCCCATGGTGGCGGCGGCGACCGGCGCACCGGTCGGGTGGTAGGTGAGGAGTTTGATCGTGATGGCGGAGCGGTTCACCATCTCGCCCCAACGCCCCCGGTAGTGGGAGGTGCGCAGCCACTTCTGCCAGAAGTCCACCTCGCGCCACAAAGCGGACGTCACGCCGTCGACCGTGGGCGGCGGTGGTGCCTCACCGTCGACCGCGCACGTGGTGAAGACGGCGACGGCCGACTCGTCGCTGCCGAGCGTGACCGCACCCCGCACGTCCTGCCCGTCCCGCGCGAGCGGAAAGCTGGCCTGCAGATGACCGGCGATCCCGGGGCCCCGGAACACCGCCTCCTGGGTCCGCAGATCGAGCTCGTGCTCGGCCCGGCCGTAGTCGAAGCGCGGCCTGCACTCCAGCAGGAACCGCACGGTGCCGCGCACCACGCGAATCACCCGCATCAGGCAGTGGCGGTCGGTGGGGACACGGCTGGTGTTCGCCGGCATCCAGTCGATGACCTCGCCGACGCCCTCCGGCGACATGAACCTCGTGACCAGCACGCCGGTGTCCGGGTAGTAGAGCTGCTTGCACGTCATGTCGGCATGCTCGGGAGCCAGCCGGAAGTGCCCACCACGGTCGTGGTCGAGCAGGGAGGCGAAGACACTGGGCGAGTCGAACCTCGGCGAGCAGAACCAGTTCACCACGCCCTGGGAGGACACCAGGGCGGCGGTCTGCAGGTCGCCGACGAGACCGTGGTCGGCGATCGGGGGATAGCGGTCCATGAGCGTCCAATCCCAAGGGTGCCGTCGCCGTCCACTATCCGGCAGGCCATGCGGAGGCGCCTGTCGGAGCCACCGTCGGCAAGGCCCGTCGGCCCGTGGCCGGCCGCCGACGGCACCCACGCGCCGGGCGTCCGAGGACGCCCGGCCGCGCAACCCCAACGGACCATCACTGATGGCGACCTGCCGTGGTGCTGCGTCTGATGGATCCCATGCAGCGACAAGCCTCTCTCCCGGACGACGCCGTACCTCCGATGGAACGCTCGCACTGGGTGGCCTTCGCCGGGATCCTGCTGCTGGTCAGCGCTCTGTTCAACCTGCTCAACGGATTCGTGGCGATCTTCAATCACGGCTACTACTCGACCGTCTACTCCCAGGGCAACCGGCTGCTCATCTTCAACTACACGGCCTGGGGCTGGATCTGGGTCGTCATCGGCATCGTGATGGCCCTGGCGGGCATCGGCGTGCTCGTGGGCTCCAGGGCGGCACGGCTGACGGGCATCTGTCTGGCGGTGTTCTGCCTGGTCGGGCAGATGATCTTCCTGCCGGTCTACCCGTTCTGGTCGCTGGCCACCATGGTCGTGTCCGCGCTGGTCGTCTACGGGCTGATCGCCGAGCCGCGGCACGTGCCCGGGGCGCACGTCTAGCGGGGCACCGCAGGAAGGCGCCGCATCGGGATCCGCCCGACCACCCGGTGCCACGGGGCGCGAGCGGTGCCTCCGGTACCGCGGCCCGTACCCCCGTACCCTGTTGCGGGTGTCGTCCTCCTCCCGCCTGCAACGTGTCGCCGTCCTTGTGCTCGAGGGGGCCAAGCCGCTCGACGTCGGCATTCCCGCACAGGTGTTCACCACCCGCGCGAGCATGCCGTACGAGGTGCGGGTGTGCGGCGCGGCGCCCGGGCTGGTGACCGGCGGGGACGGGCTGTCGTACCACGTGGCCCACGGCCTGGACGCGCTCGACTGGGCCGACGTCGTCTTTCTTCCCGGCTACCGGTTTCCGGACCTCGACGACCCGCCCCGGGCCGTCCTGCACGCGCTGCTGGCCGCCCACGCCCGGGGCGCCCGGCTGGCGGCCATCTCGACGGGGGCCTTCGCGCTCGCCGCCACGGGGCTGCTCGACGGCAGACGCGCCACGACCCACTGGCACTACACCCGGGCGCTGGCGGCGAAGCATCCGCTCGTCCAGGTCGACGAGAACGTCCTGTTCGTCGACGAGGGCAGCGTGCTGACGTCGGCCGGCGCCGCATCCGGGATCGACCTGTGCCTGCACATCCTGCGCCGCGACCTCGGGGTGGCCGCCTCGAACCACGCGGCCCGGCGCCTGGTCGCCGCGCCCTACCGCAGCGGGGGTCAGGCGCAGTACGTGCCGCGCAGCGTGCCGGAGCCACTGGGCGAGCGGTTCGCCGCGACCCGCGAGTGGGCGCTGCACCGACTGGACGAGCCCCTCACCCTCGAGACGATGGCCCGGCACGCCGCCGTCTCGGAACGCACCTTCTCGCGGCGCTTCGTCGAGGACACCGGTTACACACCCATGCAGTGGGTCATGCGCGCCCGTATCGACATGGCCCGCGAGCTGCTCGAACGCTCCGAACGCGGCGTCGAGCAGATCGCCGGCGACGTCGGACTCGGTACGGGGGCGAACCTCCGGACGCACTTCCAGCAGATCCTCGGCACCACACCCAGCGAATACCGGCGCACCTTCGCGAAGGGCGAGTAGCCGCTCCGCCGGACATGCGGGGCACGGCCGGACGGGCGGGGCACGCCCGGACAGGCCGGGGACGCCGGGTGGCGAGATCCTTTCGAACCATGGCGCTCACGCCCAGGTCACCGATGGCCGCCACACGCGAGGCTGGTGGCGAACCGAAGGACCGAAGGGACATCACTTTCATGACTCGCATCGCCGTCAACGGATTCGGCCGCATCGGACGCAACGTGCTGCGCGCGCTCCTCCAGCGAGACAGCGACCTCGAGATCGTCGCCGTCAACGACCTCACGGAACCCGCCACGCTCGCGCGCCTGCTCGCCTTCGACTCGACGGCCGGCCGACTCGGCCGCCCGGTCGACGTCGACGGCGACGTCCTCGTCGTCGACGGCCGTCGTATCAAGGTGCTCGCCGAGCGCGAGCCGGCGCGACTGCCCTGGGCCGAGCTCGGCGTCGACATCGTGCTGGAGGCGACCGGCCGGTTCACCTCCGCCAAGGACGCCCGCGCCCACCTCGACGCGGGCGCGAAGAAGGTCCTGGTCAGCGCACCCTCGGACGGGGCGGACGTCACGCTCGCGTACGGCGTCAACACCGACGCCTACGACCCCGAGCTGCACACGATCGTCTCGAACGCCTCGTGCACGACCAATGCGCTCGCCCCGCTGGCCTCCGTACTCGACGACCTCGCCGGCATCGAGCACGGCTTCATGACGACGGTGCACGCCTACACGCAGGAGCAGAACCTCCAGGACGGTCCGCACCGCGACCCGCGCCGCGCCCGCGCCGCCGGCGTCAACATCGTGCCCACCACGACGGGCGCCGCCAAGGCGATCGGCCACGTGCTGCCGAACCTCGACGGCAAGCTGTCGGGGGACTCGATCCGGGTGCCGATCCCGGTGGGTTCGATCGTCGAGCTCAACACGACCGTCGCCCGCGACGTGACGCGCGAGGACGTGCTGGCGGCGTACCGCACCGCGGCCGAGGGCCCGCTCGCCGGCGTCCTCGAGTACTCGGAGGACGCGCTCGTGTCGTCCGACATCGTCGGCAACCCGGCCTCCTCGATCTTCGACTCGGCCCTCACCCGCGTCGAAGGCCGCCACGTCAAGGTGGTCGCCTGGTACGACAACGAGTGGGGCTTCTCCCACCGTGTGATCGACACCCTCGAACTCCTCGCCGCGCGCTGACGGCAGGCACTCCCGGCCCCTCCGGCCGTTCGCGGATCGCCCCGCGAACGGCCGGCGGCATGTCACCGCACGCCTTCCCGGCACGACCGGCGGCTGCCGGACCTGCCGGACCTGCCGGATGTGCCGGACGTGCCGGATCTGCAGGATCTGCGCGAGCGCGTCCGAGAGTGGTCAGCGGCTGCGCGTGGGTGCGCTGTCGAGGTCGGCAGCCAACGCGAGCCGCAACCTGGTCGCGTGCGCGCTGCCGGGCAGCGCGCTCAAGATCACGATCTTGAGGTCCGACTCGCCGTCGGTCAGGACGTCGCAGTCCACTTCGACGGGACCGACCTGGGGGTGTTCGATCGTCTTGCGGTCCTCGCGGTGCGCCCCCACCGCGCCGCTCGCCCACAGCCGGGCGAACGTCGGATTGCCGACGGTGAGGACACGGATCAGCTCGGCCAGGCCCGCGTCGTCGGGGAAGCGACCGGTGGCGCGGCGCAGGTCGGACACGATGGCGAGGTCCGAGTCGGCGCCGTTCCGCACGACCACCGGCCAGCAGGCGATGCGCACGGCGTCGGAACCGACCGGGAACCGCTCACGGGCGAAGTTGCGCAGTTCCGGGGGCGTGGTCGACGGATCACCGAGCAGCGCCGCCCACCCGCGGTTCCACCAGATCATCCGCCAGTCCGCCGCGAACACGGCGACCGCGACGTCTCCGAGCCGGTTCAGCACGCGGTGCACGCCCGGCGGAAGGTCATCGGGGATCACGTCGTCGCGCGGGGGGACCAGCCCGGCCATGCGGTACAGGTGGTCCCGCTCGGGGACGGTCAGGCGCAGGGCGCGTGCGAGAGAGGCGACGACCTGGGCCGAAGGGGCCGTGGCCCGCCCCTGCTCCAGGCGCACCACGTAGTCGACCGACACGCCGGCCCGATCGGCGAGTTCCTCGCGACGCAGCCCGACCGCGCGGCGGGTCCGGGCAGACGGCAGCCCCACGGCCGACGGGGACAGCCGCTCTCGCCAGGCACGGATCGTCGCGCCCAGTCCAGCTCCCGCTCTCGTCGCCATGGCGTCCATCCTGCCCCACTCCCTCCCCGACCGTGGTCGTGGTGATCGTGGTACTGCCGTTCCTACGGTCGAAGCGTCCCTGGCCGGGGCCCGCCGCGGTGGGCACGATCGACGCATGACCACCACGTTCATCACCGGAGCCAACAAGGGCCTCGGCCACGAGACCGCCCGCCGCCTCATCGCACTCGGTCACACCGTGATCCTGGGAGCCCGGGATCCGGAGCGGGGCGCCGCGGCCGCGGCCGCGCTCGGCGCGCGATGCGTCCGTATCGACGTCACCGACGAGGCCTCCGTCGTCGCCGCGGCGGCCGATGTCGCCGCCCACGAAGGCGTACTCGACGTCCTGATCAACAACGCCGGCGTGCACGGTCCGCACGGCGATCCCGGCGAACTGACCGGCGCGGACGCGCTGGGCGTCTTCGATGTCAACGTCTTCGGCGTGGTCCGGACGACCACCGCCTTCCTCCCGCTGCTGCGCCGGTCGTCCGACCCGGTCGTCATCAACGTCAGCAGCGGCATGGGGTCGCTCGCCCTCACGCACGACCCGTCACGGGCCGAGTCCTCCGCCGTCGCCCCTCTCTACGCCGCTTCGAAGGCGGCCCTCACCATGTTGACCACGCAGTACGCCAAGGGGCTGAAGGACATCCGCGTCAACGCCGCCGATCCCGGCTACACCGCCACCGATCTCAACGGCCACAGCGGCCCGCAGTCCGTCACCGAGGGCACCGACGCGATCGTCCGCCTCGCGACCGAGGGGCCCGGCGCCGGCTCGGGACGCTTCATCGACCGCACCGGCCCGATCGACCTGTTCTGAGGCAGCGGGGTGGTTCGAGACGCGCAGGGCGTCACATCGGGAGCGAGAACAGGCGTACCGGACCCGAAGGCCAGCGTGCGTTGTCGTGCAGGGGCGTCACCATGGTGCGCAACGGCATGGTCACCACGCGGGCTTCGGGCTGTTCGACGCGTACGTCCTCGTCGAGCGGATGCCACCCGAGGCGCTGGTACAGCGGCACGAGCGGGGGCCGGCAGAACAGGAGCGCGTGCGAAGGACCCATCGTGCGGGCGTGCCGGAGTGCCGCCGCGATCACCAGCCGAGCCAGTCCCTGGCCCCGCACGTCGGGTGCGACGGCCACTCCGCCGACCCCCACGACCTCCGTCCCGGTGTCGCCGACCGCGACGGACAGCCGTAGCAGGCCGGTGTGTGCCACCAGCCGGCCGCCCTGTCTGACGCCGAAGTGGTCTTCCTTGGGCAGCCAGCTCAGACCGGTCGCCGCGACACCGAAGGGGTCGTCGCCACCGCCGAGGATCTCGTCCTGCTCAGCTCTGGTGTAGCGAAGGAGCCGTACTGCGGTCGGAGTTGCGGAGGACGGGTTCTGAGGCATCCTCACATGATGATCTCTCCGTCCACGGGCCTGCCAGGGGGAGTGCTCGGCCGAGCCGGCCTCCGGCCCTTTGCGACCCGCAGCTCGGGCGACGGGGCAGAGGGGGCCGGTGCGTGATCCGGCCCCCTCCTCCCGTTCGTCAGCGCTTGCCGAGGAGCTTGTTCATCTCGGCGATCTCGGCCGTCTGCGCGGTGACGATGTCGTCGGCCATGGACGTGGCGGGGCCGTACATGCCCTTGCTCTGCTCGGTGGTGGCCATGGCCACGGCGCCCTCGTGGTGGTCGATCATCATGGTCAGGAACATGGTGTCGAAGTCCGTGCCGGACGCCTTGTCGAGTTCGTCCATGTCCGAGCCGTCGCTCATGCCGGGCATCCCGGACCCGGCCGAGTGGTCCATGCCGGGCATGGGTTCCGTCGTGCTGTCGGACGACGTCGGGACGTCCTCGCCCCAGGACGTCAGCCAGCCGCCGATGGTCCTGATCTCCGGGCCCTGCGCCTCCTCGATGCGCGAGGCGAGGCCCTTGACCCCGGCGGACGAGGCCCGGTCGGCGGCGAGTTCGGCCATCTCGAGGGCCTGCTGGTGGTGGGGGATCATGCCCTGCGCGAAGGACACGTCCTGGGCGTTGTGCGCTCCGGCCGTGGCGTCGGCGCTCGTCGACGACGACGCGGAGCTGTGACCGCCCGTGTGTCCGCTGCCGCTGTCGTTGCTGCTGTCGTTGCCGCATGCGGCGAGGACGAGCGCGGCGGTGACAGCGGCGGCCGTGAGAGCGGCGCGATGGGTCAGGGTACGGGTGTTGCGCATGCTGAAACTCCTGCTGTGCTGTGCGAAAAGGGATCCGGACCTGTCGAGGCGCACCGCGTCGCCGAGTGGTGACGTGGTGCCGAGTGGTGTCTAGATCCGCAGGAGTTGGAGTTCCGCCAGGGAGGGTGGCGCGCGTGCGCCGTGCGGGGCCTCGGCCGCGTACGGGCAGACGGCGTCGGCGCGTACGGGGACGGTCACCGGGTCGGGAACGAGCGCGGGCAGAGCCGGCGCGCCGCTCACCGCGGCGGCCCGGCAGGTCGGGTCGGCGTGATGGAGGTGTCCTCCACCGCAGTCCCCGCCGTCCCCCGCGCAGTCCTCATGAGCGCTGACCGAGGGAGCGCTGACCGAGACGGCGCTGACCGAGACGGCGCTGACCGAGCCGGCCGCCCTGTGCTGGGGCACGGCGTGTTCGTGGACGGTGCCGCCGGGCGACAGGGCGTGCATGGCCAGCAGCCCGGCGAGCAGGCCGAGCACGAGCAGCGCCCGCCACCGCCACACGGGCGGTCGCGCCGGGTGCTGCTGCTCGCGACTCCTCATCGGGATCATCCTAGGCGGAACCTGTCCAACACCTGCGCGTCGTCCGGGCATTGCGGTGCGCCGGGCACGAGGCGCAGCCGCGAGCCGTAGTCTCGGGGCGGCTTCGGTGCGCTGTCACCGAAGGTGTCCGATCCCGTACAGTCCGCTCAGCGCACGCGCTCCGTCGCGGCCCGTCACGGCGGTTGACCAGGAGAAGAATCATGGAATCCGAAGCCGGTCACGGCTCACTCCCGCTCGATTCCGGAACGGGGCGGCCGGTGCCCGAAGTCGAGCCCGGAATCGTGGAGCGGTGGCGCTCGGAGAGAGGCGAACTGGTCGAGTTGCTGGCCCAGGTGCGTGAACGGTGCGGCGGTGTCGCCGCGTTCCGGCTCGGGCCGTCCCGCACCGTGCTCGTCACCGACCCGTCGGCGGTCCAGCACGTCCTCGCCCGGTACCCGGAGCGGTACGTCAAGCGCTCCCACCGCGCCCGTCTGCTGATCGGCGACGGGGTCCTCGCCGCCACCGGTACGGCGTGGAAGCGGCAACGCCGCTTGTTGCAGTCCCAGTTCACCGGCACCGGGATGCGCCGCCACGAACAGCGGATCACCGAGGCCGCCCGGACCACCGCCGGACGCTGGGCCGGGTACGCCCGTACCGGGCAGAGTCTCGATGTCGGGCGGGAGATGCGCCGCTTCGCCCTGGACGCCATCTGGCGCTCCCTCACCGGCCATCCCCTCGACGACGATACCGAGCGCGAACTGGACGCCGTGGCGGTGGTGGCGACCGCCCTGCCGACGCTGCCCGCGGACGCCTCCGAGGCGCGGGACGCCGTCGCCGCCGATCTCGCCCGGATCGACGCGGTCGCCGGGCACGCCATCGAGGCCGCCCGAAACGGGGCGCCCGGCCCCGAGGGACCGGGCCTGTTGCGTGTCCTGACCGACGCCGGCGCCGAACACCCCGAATACAGCGACCAGCTGATCCGCGACGAGTTGGTCACGCTGCTCGCGGCCGGGCACGAGACCACCGCGACCACACTGACCTGGCTGTATCTGCTCCTCGACCGGCACCCCGCCGCCCGCGAACAGACGCTCGGCGCCGGCGGCGAAGGCTCGCCGGAGCGCCGTCAGGCCATCCAGGCCCTGATCCACGAGACACTCCGGCTCTACCCGTCCGCGTGGATCCTGCCCCGCCACGCCGCCGAGGACGACGTCCTCGCCGGCTACACCGTCGAGGCGGGCACCGACCTCCTCGTCTGCCCGTACCTCACGCACCGCGATCCCGAACTGTGGCCGGACCCGGAGCACTTCGCCCCTCGGCGGTTCGTCACCCCGGGCGGTCGGCCCGCGCACCTGGGCGCCTACTTCCCCTTCGGCATCGGCCCCCGTGCCTGTCTCGGTGTGCAGTTCGCGCTCCGCGAGTCGACCGTCCTGCTCGAACACCTGCTGCCCGCCCACACCCTGGCCTTCTCCTCCATCCCCACCAAGGCGGCGTACGGCATGACCGTCCGTCCCGACGGGCCCACCGTCGCGACCTTGGCGGGTTAGGGCGCTCGGGTCCCGACCGGTGGCTCAGTGCCGGCGCCAGGGCCAGTGCCAGGGCCAGTGCTGGTCCGGAGGTCCGCTGCGAGCGCGTCGAGCCATACCTCGATGTCGGTCAGGAGGGACTGGACCCGTGGCGGGACCTCGGAGGGCAGGGAGGGTGGCGGGGTCAGCCGGACATGGACGCCGCCCGGAGGGAAGTCGGCAGCCCGGACGATCGCTGTCTCCGCCTCCTCGCTGATGTGCCGGGCCCAGTCCAGGGCCGCGGGCGGCAGCTCGAGCGCAGGCTCCGTCCGGGGCAGCCAGTAGGCGCCGACCAGGACACGGGAGCCGAAGTTGAGGGCGGCGAGGTAGTCGGTTTCGGGCTCGCGGGCAGGGGAGGCGGGCTCGGTGCGGTACTGCGCGTACGAGCCCTCCGCGATGCGAAGCCGGTGCAGCGTCAGCCGGACGGCCCGGTGACCGGCGTCGCCGCCGTCCGCCGGGCCGTCGCCGGTCACGGCGGCGGTCGTGGTCCGCACCACGGGTGCTGCGGACCGGAGCAGCGCCGCCATGCTGCGCCGCGTCTCGGCGCGGGCCCCGAACGGCCAGGCGAGCACACCGCACAGCAGCCCGACCGCACTCCCGGTCAGCACGTCCACGACACGCATCTCCGCGAGCCGCCACGTCACGGGCGCGATCTGCGCGAACGCCGTGGAGACGACCAGGGTGAACAGCCCCTGCGCCCAGGCCGGGCCCTCCAGGGGCCCCACCGCGAAGGCGATCAGCATCATCGGTACGAGCAGGTACGCGTACACGTCGGTGGCCTGGCCCGCCCCGATGAGGAGCAGACCGGCGGCGAGCGCGCCGGCCAGCGTGCCCACGACGGCCGCGCGGACGGCGGACCAGGTGGCGCCCGCCGTGGTCCGGCCCAGGGTCAGCACGGTCAGCAGCACCCAGAAACCGTGCGACAGGTCGAGCGAGCCCGCCACCAGGCGGGCGAGTGCGAGACCGCACGCGCTGCGCAGCGCGTTCTGGAAGACGACGGAACGCCGCGTCAGATTGCCGGTGAGGCGGATGGTGAACAGGCGGACCGTCGGCATCCGCGCGTACCAGAACTGCTCCCGGGGCAGGCCGTACACCGGCTGACGGCCGTCGAGCGCCAGGGCGACGGCCGTGCGCACGGTCACGGCGGAGACCGCGATCGTCAGCACCGTCGACTGCCGCAGCAGCACCTGGTGCGGGCGGGAGACGCGCTCGCCGGGGTCGCCGTCGCGTGCGGCAAGGAACTGGGCGGTCATCTCCTCGATCAGCTCGGGCCCCTCCGCGGGACGGGACCGGCGCAGCGCGCCGGCCGTCTCGGCGCAGGTCGCCGCGATGCCGTGCAGGAGGTTCTGCGATGCCGTGTCCGAGTGCGTGGAGTGCATTTCGGTGAGGGCGGCCAGCTGGTCGACGAGGCGCCGAGCCGCGGATCCCGCCTGGGCGAGCGCTCGGTCCGTCCGTCCCGCTCCGGTCGGGCGGGCACCGGCAGGCTGCTGCGAGAAGCGCAGGCCCCGGCCGGCTGCCCGCAGCCGTCCGGCCAGACCGGGTTCCGGGCCTTCGGTATGGATCAGGGAGCGGGTGGCGCGGGCCGCGAGGTCCAGGGTGTCGGCGATCCGGTCGCCGTACGAGGGATCCGGCGGATCGGGGAGCACCGCCACCTCGCACAGGACGAGGGACACCCCGCCGATGGCTACCCCGGTCAACCGCTGGGGCAGCGTCTCCGGGGCGAAGGGCGGGAAACAGGCGAGGATGTAGAACAGCTGAAGCCCGGGGACGGTGCCGGCCAGACGCGGGCCGCACATCGAGCCGAACATCAGCACGAACCCGACGAGCAGCATGCCCGCCACGGCCGACCAGGTCTGGACGGCCAGGGCCGTGCCGGCGGCGGTGAGGACGGCGGCGGGCGGCAGGGCGCGCAGTACGGTCACGGCGCGTCGGCGGCCGGACCCCGGCACCGGCGAGAGAACGCCGAACGCGATCGGCGTGAACAGGGCGTAGACCGCGGTCACGGGCTGATCGAGGAGATACGCGGCCGGATAGAACCCGGCCGCCGCGGCGACCGTGACACGCGTCGCACGCCGGCCGGCCCGGACGGATTCGGCGAGCGACGGCCGCTTGGGCATCAGCGCTCCTCTCCGCGCGCCACCCGAGGATCATCCGCGGCTTTCAGTGTCGCGCGGGTCGGGTGGTCACGCAGTCGGGCGCGGGTTCCGGGCGTTGCTCGGCCCGTCCGGAGGAGACAGGGGGCGGTCGGCGGGGCCTACCGGAGCAGAGCGGAGATCGATCGCCCCGCTCCGGGGTATGCGGGAGGGAACCCGAGGACCTGAGGACCCGAGGACGCGAGGAAAGGAACAGAAACACCATGACGACGTACGTGATCACCGTGCCCGGCACCTTCACCACCGAGGTCGAGGACGAGACGCGAACGCGGCTGAGTCAGGCCCTGCGCCCGGCCGATCCGCACCACACGCGGATGGGCAACGCGCAGGACCTCGACCCGCTCACCGTGAACGAGGACGACACGTTCACCATCCGGCTCGCCGTCGAAGCGGACAGCGGTCCGCACGCGGAGGAGGACGCCCGCAGGCTCGCGGACTCCGCCCTGCACGCCGCGGGGCTCGACGACACGAGCGCGCCGCTCGGACCGGCGGTGGTCACCGGTATCGACTCCGACGTGTGAGCCGGCCGGGCGAGCCGGGGCCGCGACGGGCCCCGGCCGGACGGGCCGACGCGGAGTCGGACGGGCCGACGCGGAGTCGGACGGCGCCGGACATCCGCCGTCGCCCGTCGGCCGTCCGCCGGTTCAGTGACCGCCCCGGCCGTGCGTCAGCCGCTGCCACACGGCCCCCGCCATGGCCGCCTCACCCTTGGCGTTGGGGTGCGCGGGAGCCGCGGGGGACGTGGGCTGCAACGGCTCGATCCATCGCTCCGCCGGGGGTTTGCACATGTCGTGGCCGATGGTCGGGCCGTAGGTGTCGACGTACTCGGCGTGGTTCCAGCGCGCCACCAGACGGAGCATCAGGTTGAGCCGCTTGCCGGTGTCCCGCAGGTAGGGGAAGTCCTGCGTGGCGAACGGCACCGAGGGGGCACAGCCGCTGCCGTCGTCGGGCAGCAGGTCCGGATACCCGACGACGAGGATCCGGGCGTGCGGGGCCCGGTCGTGCACGGCCTGGAGCACCCGGGCGACCTTGGGGCCGGTCCTGGCTATCGCCACGGTGAGCTGGTCGACGCCCGAGGCGCCGTAGTGGCGCTGGCACGGGTTGCCGGTCGGGTCCTGCGCGGACAACTGGGCGCAGGTGCCGATGATGGAGCCGAAGCCCATGTCGTTGCCGCCGATCTGGACGGTCACGAGGTCGCTGTTCCGGCCCACCGCGTCGAGTTGGGGGCCGTTCGTGCCCTGCGCCTTCCACATCTGCTCGGTGGTCGCCCCGCCGCAACTGACGTCCTTGAACGTGACGTTACGAAGCCGCGTGGCCACGATCGACGGGTAATTGTGGTCGGAGCGGGCGCAGTTGGCGTCCACCTGCCGGGGGATGAGGGGGCCGGAGGTGTAGGAGTCGCCGAGCGCCACATACCGGTTGCCGCCTCCGCCTCCGCCTCCGCCGTGCGCCGCGGCCGGTGCCGCGGAAGCGGCGACCAGCGCACAACTGCCCAGTGCGGCCAGGAAGGTGACGCCCTTTCGGCGGTGACCGGCCGGTCCTCCCGTGCGAACGTCGCGCTGCATCGAGTTCCTCCCCCTTGAAGCCCACACCCCGTCGACGACGCCGTCCCGTACGGTCGGCGTGCCGTTCGACTGGGCTTGTATACCGTCCAGTAGGTCACCGGGGCCAGAGCCGGGAGCGAACCCGTTGCCGCAAGAAGCGGGGGGACCGCGTCCGGAGGGAGGGAGCCGCGCCCGTGTCTTGCGTCCCTCGTCAGGCGCGGACGCCACGCAGCAGGTTGGCGATCAGGCTTGTCGCGAACTCCTCGGTGACGGGCAGGCTGGGCATCAGCAGGCGGTGGTAGCAGGCACCCCACAGCTGGTCCACGAGGACCTCGGGATCGACGTCGGGGCGCAGCTGACCTTCTGCCTGTGCCCGCCGCATCCGCCGGACCGCCAGTTCCCGCCGCGGGCCCGAGTAGCGTTCCAGCAGGGCGGCGGACAGCTCGGGATCGGTCTGTGCCTGGCCGATGAGCTCGGCGATCACTCGCCCGGCGGGCGTCTCGGTGAGTATCCGCACGAACGCGCGAAGCTGCGCCGTGAGGTCGGCCTCGACGTCGTCGCTCTCCGGGAAGGCCAGTACGGACTCCACGGCGTGGAAGTAGCCGTCGAGGGCGAGCGCGCCCTTGGACGGCCACCATTTGTAGATCGTCGTCTTGCTGACCCCGGCCCGCTCCGCGACCGCCTCGATGGTGAACGTTGCCATGCCTTTGTCGAGGAGCAGGGCGCCGGCCGCGTCGAGGACGTCCGCCCGTACCTCGGCGGCAGGCCGCCGGCCCCGACCGCGCCGTGGTCTGGGTGCGGCTTCGGGTTCCGACCGTTCCTGCATCGCACCGACCTCCAGGCATCGTCCGACAGACCCACAGCCTGGCATATGGACGCAGCGTTCACAACGTGGTTATATGGACTCAGCGTTCATAAATGAACTGGAGGCACATCATGTCCGAGACCACACGCGTCGCACTCGTCACCGGCGCTTCCGGAGGGATCGGCCGGGCCGTGGCCCGGCGGCTCGCGACCGAGGGAATGGCCGTCGGCGTGCACTACGCGGGCAACAAGGCGGCGGCACAGGAGACCGTCGCCGCCGTCGAGGCGGCGGGCGGCCGGGCGATCGCGGTCACCGGGGACGTGGCCGACGAGGGAGCCATGGCCGACGCCTTCTCGGCGGTGGAGGGGGCCTTCGGCGGGATCGACGTCGTGGTCCACACCGCCGGTGTGATGACCTTGGCGCCGATCGCCGCATTCGATCTCGACGCCTTCGACCGGCTGATGCGGACCAACGTCCGCGGGGCCTTCGTCGTGGCCCGGGAGGCGGCGCGCCGTGTCCGCGACGGCGGGGCGGTGGTCACCTTCTCCACCTCGGTGACCCGGCTGGCCTTCCCCGGGTACGCGCCCTACGCGGCGAGCAAGGGGGCCGTCGAGGCCATGACGCTGGTGCTGGCCCGCGAGATGCGAGGACGGGACGTCACCGTCAACGCCGTCGCGCCCGGTCCGACCGCGACGCCGCTCTTCCTCGAAGGTAAGGATCAGGAGACGATCGACCGCCTCGCCGCGCAGCCCCCGCTGGAGCGTCTCGGGACACCCGAGGACATCGCCGAGACCGTGGCCTTCCTGGCGGGCCCGGGGCGTTGGGTCAACGGGCAGGTCCTCTTCGCGAACGGCGGCATCGCCTGATACCTCGACTCGCCCTGCCCCAATCCCACCCTGTCCCAGCCCCACCCTGCCCCCCAGTAGTGATCGAGATCGCATCGTCCCGTATAAAAATACCAAACGTGCGGTTTACTTAGTGATCGCCGGGTGGAATGCTCTCCACGTTCCGGGTCGGGGGCCCGGTCCCGCGTCGTCCTGTACGGGCTGAGGGAGGGAGACCTGATGGGCATGCAGGCGCGAGCGGTGCGCACACGTCAGTCTCTTGTCCGAGCGGCCGCCGAGCTGTTCGCCGCCGAGGGGTACGCGCGGGCTTCCCTTCCCGTCATCAGCGAGCGGGCCGGTGTCAGTACCGGCGCCCTGCATTTCCATTTCGCGAACAAGAGCGACCTCGCCGCAGAGGTGGAGAGGGCGGCGGCGGACTCCGTGGAGGAACTGGCGGAGCGATGTCGCAGCACGGCGGACACGCTGCTGCAGTCCCTGGTCCACACGGCGTGCAGCCTGCTCCTGGCCGTGGTCACCGATCCCGTGATCAGGGCGGGGTTCCGGCTCAGCGGTGATCCGTCCCGTAAGAACGGGGCGATGATGCTGCAATGGTGGCGGGCGTGGGTGCACGATCTCATCGTCCAGGCGCAGCGGGAGGGGGAGCTCGCCCAGGACGTCTCGGTCGACGCCGCGACGACCGTGATCGTGGCGGCGACGGCGGGGTTCGAGGTGTTGGGCGCGACCGACCGCGACTGGCTCTCGGCAGACCGCGTGACGCAGTTGTGGACCTTCCTCCTGCCCTGGCTCGCGGGCTCACCGGACCACGCCCCGTTGCTGTCGGGGATCGGGGAGGCCCTGGGGGAACTGTCCGAATAGCCGTGTACTCCTCGTTGAGCAGCTCTGACACAGCCTCGCCCCTCTGCCCGGTGCCCTATCGAAGGGCGCACACGAAGTCACCCCCGGCGCGCCGAAGTTCCACGCGGACGCCCGGGCCAAGAAGGTCCACCAGGACGGGCAGGTGATTCGTTCATGTGCGGATCGTCGCCCCGCCGCGCGAGGCCCCGCCGTCGGGCCCCTCGTCGAGCAGGGTCCGTAGGCGTTCCCTGTCCTGCGGGCCGAGGTCGGCGACGAAGCGGGCGAGGGCGGTGGCCCTGTCGGCGTCCTTGTTCAGTTCGGCGTGCATACGGCGGGCGGTGAGGCCGGGCGGGTCCTGGGCGGGGGTGTAGACGTAGCCCCGGCCGGCGTGGGCGCGGGTGACCGCGCCCTTGGCGTGCAGGCGCGTCAGGATCGTCGTCACCGTGGTGCGTGCCAGGTCCGTTCCGAGTGCCAGCCGGACCGCGATCGGGGTGAGCGGGCCGTCGGCGGCCCAGAGCGCGGCCAGGACACTCGCCTCCAGCTCACCCGCGGGACGACGGTCCGGCCGCCGGCCGGCCGGCCGGTCTTCGTGTCCCTCTGGCATGGGAAGGCCCTCGACTCTCGATCGTCCACCGATCGTCCACAGTGCGGTAGACCGTCTACGCGGTTGTAGTCACTCGGACTGTAGTCGGCCGGGCCGGGGTCGGGGGCGGACGTCCTTCTGGACGTGGATTCCGAGAGGGCCGCGAGGGGCCGCCCGGTCCGCGGTGGCCGGTCGGGCTGTTGTGACCGACCGGCCACCGTCGGTGGGCGGGGCTGAAGTCAGCCCAGGTGGACGGCGGGTGCCCCCTCGACGTGCTGTTGCCTCTTCGCGTTGATGGCGGCCGCGGTGACGGCCAGCGCGGCGAGGAACATGACCGCGGTGATGGCGAAGGCCGCGGTGTAGCCGTGGGTCAGTGCCTCGCTCGCCTTCCCGATACGGGCCGAGTCGCCCGTGGCCAGGCCCCGGTAGAGGGCGGAGGCCGCGCCGGGGAGCCGGTCGTCGGCGGCGTTGGTGGAGACGGTCGACAGGACGGCGAGGCCGAGCGCGCCGCCGATCTGCTGGGCGGTGTTGAGCAGCGCGGAGGCGATGCCCGTCTCGTGACCCTCCACGGCGTGCACCGCGCCGAGGGTCATCGGCACGAAACTCATGCCGAGACCGAGAGCGGTCACGAACATCGCGGGCATGAGGTGGGTCGTGAAGGACGAGTCCGGGGTGAGGGCGGTGAACCAGAACATGCCGCCGGCGGCGACCAGCAGACCGGGTGCGGCCACGAGACGCGGGGCGACGTGGGTGACGAGCCTGGAGCTCGCGCCGGCGGCGATGCCCATGCCGAGGCTGAAGGGCAGATAGGCGAAGCCCGTCTTGACGGCGCTGTAGCCGAGGATCAGCTGCATGTAGAGGGTGAGGAAGTAGAAGAAGGCGATCATGCCGGCGCCGATGAACAGCATCGTCGCGTAACTGCCGGTGCGCGTACGGTCCTTGAACAGGTGCAACGGCATCAGCGGATGTTCGGCACGCCGCTGGGCGAAGAGGAAGACGCCCAGCAGTACGGCGGCCGAGAAGAAGGACATGAGCGTGAGACTGTCGGTCCAGCCGTGCTCGCCGCCCCGGGTGATGCCGTAGACCAGGGCGATCAGCCCGCCGGTGCCGGTGACCGCGCCGGGCACGTCGAGGCGTCCGGGGTGGCGCTCGGCCTCGACGAGCAGCCGGGTGCCGGCCAGGACCGCCGCTCCGATGGGGATGTTGACGAAGAACACCCAGCGCCAGTCCAGGACGTCGGTCAGCACCCCGCCGAGCAGCAGGCCGATGGTGGCGCCGATGCCGGCCATGGCCGCGTAGACACCCATCGCCTTGTTCCGTTCCCTGCCCGCCGGGAACGTGGTGGTGATCAGGGCCAGCGCGCTGGGCGCCGCGAGCGCCGCGCCGACGCCCTGGAGCACGCGGGCCAGGATGAGCAGACCCTCGTCGGGGGCGAGGCCGCCGAGCAGGGAGGCCAGGGTGAACACGGCGATGCCGGCGCGGAAGAGGCGCCGCCGCCCGTAGAGGTCACCGGCCCGGCCGCCGAGCAGCAGCAGCCCGCCGAAGGCGAGGGCGTAGGAGTTGACGATCCAGGCGAGGTTCGCGTCGGACACGTCGAGCTCGGTCTGGATGCTCGGCAGGGCGATGTTGGTGATGGTGGCGTCGAGGATCAGCATCAACTGGGCGGCGGCGATCACGATCAGGGCGAGGCCCAGATGGCGTCCGCCGGGGGAGCCGGAACGTGTGTCCGCGTCGGCCGCAGCGATGACGGTCGCGCTGTCGGAAGGCATGGCAGAACTCCAGGGAGTGGTGGGTGAATACATTCCCGAGAGCGCCGGATGGGGAGAACGCCCCGCTGATCCGTGGGAATGTGCGAGCCAGACCATAACACCCGTTTCCATTCTGATGGGACCCGGAAAGCGGTTCGGCGGATGTGGTCCTTCTCGCCCTTGACGTTTCCGTCGACGTCCGCTCAACAGGCCTGGTCACATGCGTTGTTGGGATTTGCTTTTTCCCGCGCGGTGTGTGCAGCGAGAATTCCACGGGAAGGGTGTTGCTCACACTTTCCTGGGTTTTGCAAATCAAGCAGAGCTCTGCTTTTCCTGTTCCGGATCGGCCCCGGTGCGGCCTTTTGGTGAAAGAGGGATGACGCGACCTGGATCCCTGCTCGTCGTGCGAGCGCCGTCCGGCCGCGGGGGCCTTGACCTCCGGTGGACGCTCAACCATGCTCGTTGCGGCACGCGAGATGCGTGTCGTAATGAGCAACATCAGTCGAGGTCTCGTACCAGCCGAGGAGTGGCCATGACGCACCAGGTCCGTGCTGTCGTCGCGCGGGGCAAGGGCGCCCCCGTCAGCCTGGAAACGATCATCGTGCCGGATCCCGGGCCGGGCGAGGCGCTGGTGAAGATCGAAGCCTGCGGGGTCTGTCACACCGATCTGCACTACCGCGAGGGCGGCATCAACGACGACTTCCCCTTCCTGCTGGGGCACGAGGCCGCGGGTGTCGTGGAGTCGGTGGGGGAGGGTGTCACCGAGGTGTCGCCCGGCGATTTCGTCATCCTCAACTGGCGTGCGGTGTGCGGCCGGTGCCGCGCCTGCCGGCGCGGACGGCCCTGGTACTGCTTCGCCACCCACAACGCCGGGCAGAAGATGACCCTCGCTTCGACCGGGCAGGAGCTGTCCCCGGCGCTCGGTATCGGCGCGTTCGCGGAGAAGACGCTGGTGGCGGCCGGTCAGTGCACCAAGGTCGACCGGGCCGCGTCGGCGGCCGCCGCGGGGCTGCTCGGCTGCGGCGTGATGGCGGGCATCGGCGCCGCCATCAACACCGGGAACGTCGGGCGCGGTGACAGTGTGGCCGTCATCGGGTGTGGCGGCGTCGGGGACGCGGCGGTCGTCGGGTCGCGGCTGGCAGGCGCCGCGACCGTCATCGCGGTGGACATCGACGACCGGAAGCTGGCCACGGCCAGGAGACTGGGCGCGACCCACACCGTCAACTCCAGGGAATCCGACCCGGTCGAGGCGATCCGCGAGCTGACCGGCGGTTTCGGCGCCGACGTGGTCATCGAGGCGGTGGGCCGCCCGGAGACGTACCGGCAGGCCTTCTATGCCCGCGACCTCGCCGGTACGGTCGTCCTGGTCGGCGTGCCGACCCCGGAGATGAAGCTCGAGCTGCCGCTGCTGGACGTCTTCGGGCGTGGCGGCACGCTGAGGTCGTCCTGGTACGGAGACTGCCTGCCCTCCCGCGACTTCCCCGTGCTCATCGACCTCTATCTGCAGGGGCGGCTGGATCTGGACGCCTTCGTCACGGAGACCATCGGGCTGGACGAGGTCGAGAAGGCCTTCGACCGTATGCACGGTGGCGAGGTCCTGCGCTCGGTGGTGCTCCTCTGATGCCCGGCGCGCGCATCGAACACCTGGTCACCTCCGGGACGTTCTCGCTGGACGGCGGCACCTGGGACGTCGAGAACAACGTGTGGATCATCGGGGACGACGAGGAGGTGATCGTCGTCGACGCCGCGCACGACGCCGGGGCCATCGCCGAGGCCCTCGGCGGACGCACCCTGCGGGCCATCGTGTGCACCCATGCCCACAACGACCACATCGACGCCGCGCCCGCACTCGCCGCGCGCACCGGCGCCCCGGTCCTGCTCCATCCCGACGACCTGCCGCTGTGGAAGCAGACCCACCCCGATCGCGCGCCCGACGGCGAACTGGCCGAAGGGCAGGTCCTCGAGGTGGCCGGCGTCTCGCTGACCGTGCTGCACACCCCCGGCCACGCCCCCGGCGCTGTCTGCCTCCACGCGCCGGCGCTGACGGCGCTCTTCGGCGGCGACACCCTCTTCGCCGGCGGGCCGGGGGCGACGGGAAGGTCGTACAGCGACTTCCCGACCATCGTCGACTCGATCCGGGGCCGGCTGCTCACGCTGCCCCAGGACACCGTCGTGTACACCGGGCACGGAGAGACGACCACCGTCGCCGCCGAGACTCCGCACCTTCAGGAGTGGCTCGACCGGGGCTTCTGAACCCCCGGAAGGCACAGGGCGACGCGCCCGTTTCCTCGCCCGTCACGGGGCGAGGGGGCGGGCCGCCTTCATGTCCCCGGCGCGGGTGGGAGCAGCCGCTCGCCGTGTTGCCTATGGCGCACAGTATTGCGTCAGAGGCAACGCCAGGTGCCGAGTTGTACGGCTCGTGAATGCCTTGACAAGGATTCGGGCCGACTTCAGACTGATGTTGCGCTTACCGCAATCCGTTTCGTTATACGCACCGAGGTGTCATGAAGATTCCCGCGTGCCGTCTCGCGGATCTCCCGCGAGGTGAGGCCTTCCGGCTCGACATCGATCCGCCGGTCTCGGTGTTCCATACCGACGACGGCGAGCTCTTCGCCATCGACGACACCTGCACCCATCAGGACGCCTCGCTCGCCGACGGCTGGCTGGAGGGCTGTGAGGTGGAATGCCCGTTGCATGCCTCGAAGTTCGACCTGCGCACCGGCGCCGTCGACGCCCCGCCGGCCAAGCTCCCGGTGCGCACGCACGAGGTCGTCGTCGAGGACGGCATGATCCATGTCCGGGTGTCGACGGACGCCCCCAACCTGCCGCCCTGTGTCGCGTCCCGGCTCGCCGGGGGTACCGCGTGAGGACCGTGGCCGTGGTGGGCGCCTCGCTCGCCGGACTGTCGGCGGCGCGCTCGCTGCGGAAACAGGGCTACGACGGACGGCTGGTCGTCATCGGCGACGAGTTCCATCGCCCGTACGACCGGCCGCCGCTGTCCAAGGAGTTCCTGGCCGGCACCCTCGGCGAGGCCGATCTCGCGCTGGAGGCGCAGGACGAGGACCTGGGCGCGGAGTGGCTGCTCGGCACCCGCGCCACCGGCCTGGACCGCGCCGACCGTGCCGTGCGGCTGGCCGACGGGCGGGAGGTCCGCGTCGACGGCCTCGTCATCGCTACCGGCGCCGCCGCTCGCAGGCTCCCCGGCTCCGACGGCCTGGCCGGCGTGCACGTCCTGCGGACCCTGGACGACGCCCGCGCCCTGCGCGACGAACTGGCCCGGGGCGGACGGCTGGTGGTGATCGGCGGCGGATTCATCGGCGCCGAGGTGGCCTCCACCGCCTACGCCCTGGGGCTCGACGTGACGGTCGTCGAGGTGGCTCCGACGCCGCTGGCCGGGCCGCTCGGCGCGACCATGGGCGGCATCGTCTCCGGCCTGCACGCGGACCACGGCGTACGGCTGCTGTGCGGTGTGGGGGTCAAGGGGCTGAGCGGGGAGCGGTGTGTGGACGCCGTCCTGCTCGAGGACGGCCGCAGCATCCCGGCCGACATCGTCGTCGTCGGTGTGGGCGCTCGCCCGTGCGTGGAGTGGCTCGAGGGATCCGGTGTCGAGCTGGACAACGGCGTCAAATGCGGCGCCGACGGCCGCACCGCCCTGGCCGGGGTGGTCGCGGTCGGCGACTGCGCCAACTGGTACGACCCCCGCGCCGGCGCCCACCGCCGTGTCGAGCACTGGACCGGCGCGCGGGAGCGCCCCGACGCGGCCGTCGCCACGCTGCTGGCGGGGGGCGCGGTGGTGCCGGGTGTGCCCCGGCCGCCGTACTTCTGGTCCGACCAGTACGGCGTCAGGATCCAGTTCGCCGGTCACGCGGCCGGCGCCGACAGTGTGAGCGTCGAGGAAGGTGCCGTGGACGACCGCAACGTCCTGGCCGTCTACCGGCGTGCCGGAGAGCCGGTCGCGGTGCTCGGCATGAACCAGCCGCGGCTGTTCACGCGCTGGCGCAAGCAGCTCGCCGCCGCGACGTCTTGACACCACCCCTGTGGCATCCCATGCTGCGGTTGCATATGGCACGCAGCGTTGCTTCATGCACAACGCCGTCCGGAGTCGCTCTTCCCGGCGCGTGAATGTCCCCTCCACGACGTTTCCCGAGGAGTGCCCTGTGACCTCGACCAGTCTGCCGGACAGCCTGATCGCCACCCTCCCCGGCTCCTCCTACACGGATCCGGCGATCTTCGCCCAGGAGCAGGAGCGCATCTTCGAGACCATGTGGTTCTGCGTCGCGCGCGCCTCGGAGCTGGCGAAGCCCGGTGCCTTCCGCACCGTCGACGTGGGCCGCGAGAGCATCCTCGTGACCCGCGCGCGTGACAACGCCGTTCGTGCCTACTTCAATGTGTGCCGGCACCGCGGCGCCAAGCTCTGCACCGAGGAGAGGGGCGAGGTCAAGCGGGCCTTCCAGTGCCCGTACCACGCCTGGACGTACGACCTGAACGGCAAGCTCGTCGCGGCGCCCAATCTCACCAAGATGCCCGACGTCGGGCGCACCGAGTACGGTCTGGTCGCCGTGGCGGTGCGCGAATGGCTCGGCTATGTCTGGGTGTGTCTCGCGGAGGACCCGCCGTCCTTCGAGGAGGCCGTCATCGGTGATGTCGTCGCCCGCCTCGGCGACGTGGATTCGATCGAGCGCTACGACATCGACAACCTCTCGGTCGGCCGGCGCATCGTCTACGACGTGAAGGCGAACTGGAAGCTCATCATCGAGAACTTCATGGAGTGCTACCACTGCGCCACGATCCACCCCGAACTCACGGAGGTGCTGCCCGAGTTCGCCGACGGATACGCCGCGCAGTACTACGTCGGGCACGGCGCGGAGTTCGGTGCGGAGGTGCAGGGGTTCACGGTCGACGGTTCCGAGGGGCTGGACCGCATCCCCGGTGTGGCGGACGACCAGGACCGCCGCTACTACGCGATCACGGTCAGGCCGCAGGTCTTCGTCAACCTCGTCCCTGACCATGTCATCTTCCATCGGATGTACCCGGTGGCCGTCGACCGCACGATCGTCGAGTGCGACTGGCTCTACCTTCCGCACGTCGTCGAGAGCGGCAAGGACGTCAGCCGGTCCGTGGAACTCTTCGACCGGGTCAACCGGCAGGACTTCGACGCGTGCGAGCGCACACAGCCCGGGATGAGCTCCCGGATGTACGCCAAGGGCGGGGTGCTGGTGCCCAGCGAGCACCACATCGGCGCGTTCCACGACTGGGTGAACGAGCGCCTGGGCGGCAGCCCCGGTGGTGGGGCCGGTCAGCCCAGGTAGCCCATCCGGTGGCTGATCTCCTCGGCGCCCTTGAGCAGCACCGGGGAGAGCTCGTGCAGACGCTCCTCGGTGAAGCGGTACGCGGGACCCGAGGCGCTGAGCGCCGCGATGACCTCTCCGTCGCGGTTGCGGACCGGCGCGGCCATGGCGTGCAGGCCGATCTCCAGTTCCTCCAGGGTCCAGGCGTAGCCGCGCTCCCGGGCCTCGGCGAGGTTCTTCTCGATCTTGGTCTTCGCGGTGATGGTGCGGGGGGTGACCTTCTTCATCCCGGTCTCGGCCAGCAGCGCGGCACGCTCCTTGGCGGGGAGGTGGGCCAGCAGGATCTTGCCGCTGGAGGTGGCGTGCAACGGGGTCAGCTGGCCGACCCAGTTGTGCGCGGTGATGGCCCCGGGGCCGCGCACCTGGTAGAGGTTGATCGCGTAGTGCTCCTGCATGACGGCGATGTTGACCGTCTCGCCGATCTCCTCGGCGAGGCGCTCACAGACGGGGCGGCCCTGCTGGGTGATGTCGATGCGTCCGGTCACCGCACCGGCCAGGCGAACGATGCCGAAGCCGAGACGGTACTTGCCGCGCTCGCCCGCCTGCTCCACCAGACCGCGCGCCTCCAGGGCGCCGAGCAGACGAAACGCGGTGGACTTGTGCACGTCGATTTCGGCGGCCACCTCGCTGACGCCCGCCTCGCCGCGTTGGGCGAGGATTTCGAGGACGCTGATGGCGCGGTCCACCGACTGCACTCCGCCGGCCTGCGAACTTGTCGTTTCGGTGTCTTGGCTGTGGTTGCTCACAGCACAACTATACGCGCAGTAAACAACTCGACCGCAAGCAACGAAGCCGAAACAAAGACCTTGCAAGTTGCGTCGTTCGCAACCTGGTGCGCATGACGCTACCTCTATTAGCATGCCTCGCGTATCTACGGCGCGAGCGAGACGAGGCACCATGGCTCCCCTGCAATACGACTTCGTCATCGTCGGCGGCGGATCTGCCGGCAGCGCACTGGCGAACCGACTCTCCGCGGACCCGGCGAACCGCGTGCTGGTGCTGGAGGCCGGGCGTTCCGACTACCCGTGGGACGTCTTCATCCATATGCCCGCGGCGTTGACCTACCCGATCGGCAGCCGGTTCTACGACTGGAAGTACGAGAGCGAGCCCGAGCCCCACATGGGGGGCCGGCGCGTCTACCACGCGCGCGGCAAGGTGCTCGGCGGTTCCAGCAGCATCAACGGCATGATCTTCCAGCGCGGCAACCCGATGGACTACGAGCGCTGGGCGGCCGACCCCGGCATGCAGACCTGGGACTACGCGCACTGTCTGCCGTACTTCCGGCGCATGGAGAACTGTCTCGCCGCCGACCCGGACGACGAGTTCCGCGGCCACGACGGCCCCCTCGTCCTCGAACGCGGTCCCGCGACCAACCCGCTCTTCGGCGCCTTCCTCGAGGCCACCCGGGAAGCCGGCTACGCACCCACCGACGACGTCAACGGCTTCCGGCAGGAGGGGTTTGCCAAGTTCGACCGCAACGTCCACCGGGGACGCCGCCTGTCGGCCTCGAAGGCGTACCTCAAGCCCGTCAGGAAGCGGCCCAACCTCACGGTCAGGACCCGCGCCCTCGTCACGCGGGTGCTCTTCGAGGGCAAGCGGGCCGTCGGCGTCGAGTACCGGCGCGGCAAGGGCGCACCCCAGCAGGTCCGCGCCGCCGAAGTCATCCTGTGCGGCGGCGCGATCAACTCCCCGCAGCTGCTCCAGCTCTCCGGCGTCGGTAACGCGGAGGAGCTGAGCGCCCTGGGTATCGACGTCGTGCACGACCTTCCGGGTGTCGGCGAGAACATGCAGGACCACCTGGAGGTCTACGTCCAGTACGCCTGTAGGCAACCGGTCTCCATGCAGCCGTACATGGCCAAGTGGCGCGCCCCCTTCATCGGGCTGCAGTGGCTCTTCCGCAAGGGGCCCGCCGCGACCAACCACTTTGAGGCCGGCGGCTTCGCGCGCAGCAACGAGGACGTGGACTACCCCAACCTGATGTTCCACTTCCTGCCGATCGCGGTCCGCTACGACGGCTCCTCGCCGGCCGGCGGCCACGGCTACCAGGTGCACGTGGGCCCGATGTACTCCGACGCCATCGGCTCGGTGAAGATCAAGAGCAAGGATCCGCGCGAGCACCCTGCCCTGCGGTTCAACTACCTCTCCACCGAGCAGGACCGACGCGAGTGGGTCGAGGCGATCCGGGTGGCGCGCAGGATCCTCGACCAGCCCGCGCTCGCCCCTTACAGCGACGGGGAGATCTCCCCCGGCCGGAACGTGGCGACGGACGAGGAGATCCTCGCCTGGGTCGCGAAGGAGGGCGAGACCGCCCTGCACCCGTCCTGTACGTGCAAGATGGGCACCGACGAGATGTCCGTCGTCGACCCCACCAGCATGCGGGTGCACGGCATGGAGGGGCTGCGCGTGGTGGACGCCTCGGTGATGCCGTACGTCACCAACGGCAACATCTACGCGCCGGTGATGATGATCGCCGAGAAGGCCGCCGACCTGATCCTCGGCAAGGAGCCGCAGCCGCCGTCGAAGGCCGCGTACTACCGTCACCGCGATGCCCAGCAGGCCGGGTAGACGTTGGCCGGTTCAGGGCTGAGGACGCTGCTGGAGAGCGTCCGCTACGAGGTGCTGCCCGCGAAGGCGACCGAGGACAAGGTCCTCGCCCATGTCCCGCGCGAGGTCGTCGTCACCGTGACGGCGTCGCCGGTCAAGGGCCTGGAACCGACCCTCGACCTCGCCACCCGGCTCGCGGCGCACGGTTACCGCGTCGTCCCGCACGTGCCCGCGCGGCTGCTGCGCGACGAGGTGCACCTCAAGGAGGTCGTCGATCGGCTGCGCGAGGTGGGCGTGGACGACGTGTTCGTCCCCGCGGGCGACGCCGACCCGCCGGCCGGCACCTACGACGGGGCGCTGCCGGTGCTGCGGCGGCTGAGTGAGCTGGGCGGGCCCTTCGCCCGCGTCGGCATCGCCGGCTATCCCGAGAGCCATCCGCTCATCCACGACGACATCACCGTGCAGGCCATGTGGGACAAGCGCCGGCACGCCACCTACCTCGTGAGCAACCTCTGCTTCGACCCACGGGTGCTGGGCGACTGGCTCGTCCGGATCCGGCGCCGGGACATCACCCTGCCCGTCCACCTGGGCGTCGCGGGGCCGGTGCAACGGGCGAAGCTGCTGTCCATGGCGGCGAAGATCGGCGTGGGGGAGTCGACCCGTTTCCTGACCGGGCACGCCTCGTGGTTCCTGCGGTTCGCCGCACCCGGTGGGTACTCACCCGACAGGCTGCTGGCGCGTACCGAGAAGGCGCTCACCGCGCCGTCGGCGGGCGTCGCGGGGCTGCACCTGTTCACGTTCAACCAGATCGCGGAGACGGAACGGTGGCGCCGCGCCGTGCGGGAGCGGCTCGGCGGCTGAGGTGGATTCAGCGGACCTTGCCGGGGGCTGTGCCCCCCGGACCCCCCTTCGGCCCTGAACGGGCCTCGTCCTCAAGCGCCGGACGGGCTGAATCACCTGTGCGGCGCTTGTATACGGAACAGACGAAGGGCGGGGCCGGAAACCGGCCCCGCCCCCCTCGTGCCGTACCGCTCAGCGGAAGACCACCGTGCGGTTGCCGTACACCATGACGCGGCTCTCGCTGTGCCACTTCACCGCGTGCGCGAGCACCTGGGCCTCCACGTCCCGGCCGACCGTGACCAGGTCCCCGGGGCCGAGCGAGTGGTCCACCCTGACGACGTCCTGCTCGATGATCTGCCCCTCGTCCAGGTCCGGGGTCACATAGTGCGCCGTCGCGCCGACGA
The DNA here is from genome assembly GCF_045040885.1 of Streptomyces sp. NBC_00016. Classification (NCBI taxonomy): domain Bacteria; kingdom Bacillati; phylum Actinomycetota; class Actinomycetes; order Kitasatosporales; family Streptomycetaceae; genus Streptomyces; species Streptomyces sp. NBC_00016. The sequence goes on from NZ_CP108304.1 coordinate 9,352,661, forward strand.
GCTTCACGCCGCGGTCGTAGGCCTGGTCGTAGGGTCGCGCGCCCTTGAAGCTGGGGAGGAAGGAGTGGTGGATGTTGATGGCGTGACCCTCGAGCTGCTTGCACAGGTCGTCGGAGAGGATCTGCATGTAGCGGGCCAGCACCACCAGGTCGACGTCCAGGTCCCTCACCAGCTCCAGCAGGCGCGCCTCGGCCTCGGCCTTGGTGTCCCTGGTGACGGGGATGTGGTGGAAGGGGATGCCGTACGTCCGCGCCAGGCCCTCGAAGTCCCGGTGGTTGGAGACGATCGCCGGGATCTCGATGTTGAGTGCGCCGGTGCGCTGGCGGAACAGCAGATCGTTGAGGCAGTGACCGAACCGGGACACCATGATCAGGGTGCGGGTCGGCGTCGAGGCCTCGCTCAGCGTCCAGGTGATGCCGTACGCCTCGGCGACGGGACCGAATCGGTAACGCAGTGTTTTCACCTGCGCGTCCGGATCGGAAACGTCGAAGTGAACCCTCATGAAGAAACGGCCCTGCAGCCGATCGTCGAACTGCTGACTTTCCAGGATGTTGCCCGAGTTCCTGACGAGGAAGCCGCTCACCGCGTGGACCAGTCCGGCGCTGTCGGGACAGGAGAGGGTGAGGACGTACTCACGACCGGGCTGCGGACCAGGGTACTCAGCGGACACAGCGACCTCCGTCGGTGCGTATTGCACAACATGGTGAGCGATACGCAACATCGTCGGCTCGACGCCGCTTTCGGTCAAGGGCGGCCGCACAAGTACCCGCATGGCGAAATCGTCATCCGCCAACCCCTTGACGCAGGTCCGTGGCGTTCGTCAAGGTGTTCCACCACAAGCAATTGAATGCATGATGCGCAACGCATTTCGGCTGAAGGGCATTGGCGCGTGGCAGACCTGTATGTGGCTGGGGAATGGCGGGACCCGTCGGCCGGTGGGCGCCGGGAGATCCGCTGCCCCGCCGACGGCTCCCTCACCGCGACCGTCTCGGAAGGGACGCGTCCCGACACCGAGGCGGCGATCGCCGCAGCCCGCCGCGCCTTCGACGAGGGACCCTGGCCGCGCACCTCCGAGCGGGAGCGCGGCGCGCTGCTGCTGCGCACCGCCGACATCGTCGAGCGCGATGCCAAGGAGTTCGCCCGCGCGGAGTCGCTGGACACCGGCAAGCGGCTGGTGGAGAGCGAGTACGACATCGCCGACGTGGTCTCCTGCTTCCGCTACTACGGCGGGATCGGCGGTACCGACGCCGGCCGTGTGATCGACACCGGCCGCGACGACGCCGTCAGCCGCGTCGTCTACGAGCCGATCGGCGTGTGCGGGCTGATCACCCCCTGGAACTACCCACTGCTGCAAGCGAGTTGGAAGGTCGCCCCGGCCCTCCTGGCCAGCAACACGATCGTCCTCAAACCCAGCGAGCTGACCCCCTCCACCTCGATCCTGCTGATGAAGGCGCTGGCGGAGGCCGGACTCCCGGCCGGCGCCGCCAACCTCGTCCTGGGCACCGGGCCCGAGGTCGGCGCCCCGCTCTCCGAGGACCCCGCCGTCGACATGGTCTCCTTCACCGGCGGCCTGGAGACCGGCAAACGGATCATGGCCACCGCCGCGGCGACCGTGAAGAAGGTGGCGCTGGAACTCGGCGGCAAGAACCCCAACGTGATCTTCGCCGACGCCGACTTCGAGACGGCCGTGGACTTCGCTCTCACGGCCGTCTTTCTGCATTCCGGGCAGGTCTGCTCGGCCGGTGCCCGGCTGATCGTGGAGGACTCGCTGCACGACCGGCTCGTCGACGAGGTCGTCCGCCGCGCCCGGCGGATCCGCCTCGGCGGGCCCTTCGACCCCGAGGCCGAGACCGGGGCGCTGATCTCCGCACAGCACCGGGAGAAGGTCGAGGCGTATGTCGCGGCGGGCCTCGCCGAGGGGGCCGTGCTGCGCTGCGGCGGCGAACGGCCCGACGACCCGGCCCTCGCCGACGGCTTCTACTACCCGCCGACCGTCCTCGACGAGTGCCGGCAGGACATGCGTGTCGTGCACGAGGAGTCCTTCGGGCCCGTGCTCACCGTGGAGCGCTTCACCGACGAGGACGACGCCGTGCGGATCGCCAACGACACCGAGTACGGACTGGCCGGGGCCGTGTGGACGCAGGACGCGGGCAGGGCCCAGCGGGTGGCCCGGCGGCTGCGTCACGGCACGGTGTGGATCAACGACTACCACCCCTATGTGCCGCAAGCGGAATGGGGTGGCTTCGGGCATTCGGGCGTGGGCCGGGAGTTGGGACCGACCGGCCTGGACGAGTACCGAGAGCCCAAACACATCTGGCAGAACATCCAACCCCGGCCGCAACACTGGTTCCGCGGCTGAATGCCGAAGAGAGGTCGATCATGACCCCAACACAGACCGAGGTGCCGCAGCGGCGCGGCGCGCCCGAGGATTCGGACGGTACTCCGGTCATATCCGTGCGCCGGCTGTGGAAGGTGTTCGGGCCCAAGGCCGACCAGGTGCCGGACTCGGAGGAGTTGTGCGGCCTCACCCGCCGCGAGCTCATGGACCGTACGGGCTGCACCGCCGCCGTACGCGATGTGAACTTCGACGTCCGCAAGGGCGAGGTGTTCGTCGTCATGGGCCTGTCCGGCTCGGGCAAGTCCACGCTGGTGCGATGTCTGACCCGGCTGATCGAACCCACCGCCGGTGAACTCGTCTTCGAGGGCGAGGACATCCGCGAAGCGGACCCCAGACGCCTGCGCGACCTGCGGCGCCGCAAGTTCTCCATGGTCTTCCAGCACTTCGGACTGCTGCCGCACCGCCGGGTCGTCGACAACGTGGCCTTCGGCCTGGAGATCCGCGGCATGAGCAGGGCCGAACGCAACAAGCGGGCCCTGGAGGTCGTCGAACTGGTCGGCCTCTCCGGCTACGAGAACTCCTACCCCGACCAGCTCTCGGGCGGGATGCAGCAGCGCGTCGGCCTCGCCCGGGCGCTGGCGGGCAACCCGGACGTGCTCTTCTTCGACGAGCCCTTCTCGGCGCTCGACCCGCTGATCCGCCGCGATATGCAGAACGAGGTCATCCGGCTGCACCACGAGGTCGGCAAGACCATGGTGTTCATCACCCACGACCTCTCCGAGGCGCTCAAGCTGGGCGACCGCATCCTGATCATGCGCGACGGCAAGATGGTCCAGTGCGGCACCGGCGACGAGCTGGTGGGCGCCCCGGCCGACGACTACGTACGCGAGTTCGTCAAGGACGTGCCGCGCGGCGATGTCCTCACCCTCCGGTGGATCATGCGCCCGGCCGAGCCCGACGACGCCCTGGACGGTCCCGAACTGGGCCCGGACGTCGTGGTGAAGGAGGCCACCCGGGCGGTGCTGGCTGCGGACAGGCCGGTCAAGGTCGTGGAGCACGGCAAGCTGCTCGGCATCGTCGGTGACGAGGAGATCCTCGCGGTGGTCGCCGGGCACGAGGGCGGGGCGTGATGGCCGTCGCCCTGGAGAAGTCCGTCCCCCTGGCCGGCGTGCGCAAACTCCGCCGGCGCACGGTGGTGGCCGCGATCCTGGTGGCCTGGCTGCTCCTCTTCGTCGTCCTCCGCGGAAAGCAGACGCTGACCCTGGCGGCGGCGGACCTCACCGACCTGCACCGGTGGTTCAACGACGTCAACGACTCGATCGGCGCGGACCGCAACTCCAACCCGCTGTTCCTCTACTTCTTCAACGAGATCCGCCTGGTCATCGACAACCTGGTGACCTTCATCCAGCACCTGATCTCACAGCCCTCCGCCGGCCGCCCCCTTCCGCAGATCGGATGGCTCGGCGTCGTCGGCATCGTGGGCTACGTCTCCTGGGCCGTGGGCAACTGGCGGGTCGCCCTGCTGGCCGTCGCGGGCTTCACCTTCCTGGGCCTGCAGGGTCTGTGGCAGGAGAGCATGGACACCCTGTCGCTCACGCTCTCCGCGGTCTTCGTGGCGCTGCTGTTCGCGATCCCGCTGGGCGTGTGGGCGGGCCTCTCGGACCGGGTCAACCGGATCGTGACGCCCTTTCTGGACTTCATGCAGACGATGCCGACCTTCGTCTACCTCGCCCCGCTGACCCTGTTCTTCCTGATCGGCGGGGCCTCCGCGACGATCGCCACCGTGATCTACGCGGCACCGCCCGCGATCCGCATCACCGCGCACGCCATCCGTTCCGTGCCGGAGACCACCGTCGAGGCCGCCGAATCGCTGGGCGCGACCCGACGGCAGGCACTGCTGAAGGTGCTGCTGCCCATGTCCAAGCGGACCGTGGTGATGGGCGTCAATCAGTCGATCATGGCCGCCCTGGCCATGGTGACCATCGCGGCGCTGATCGACGCGCCCGGCCTCGGCAAGACCGTCGTGCAGGCTCTCCAGTCGCTCGACGTGGGGACGGCCTTCAACGCGGGGCTCGCCATCGTCGTCATGGCGATCGTCCTCGACCGGGTCACCACCGCGGCCAGCGCCCGTGCGGAGACGGCCCGGCGTTCGAAGAACCGCTTCCTCAAGTGGCGCGGGCCGCTGCTGGGTGCGGGCGCGGTGGTCACGGCCGTCCTCGTGTATCTGTCGCACACCTACCTCTGGGCGGCGGAGTTCCCCGGCGACGGCGGCACCGGCAGCTCCATCGCGAGCGCGGCCGACACCGCGACCGGTTGGGCGCAGGACAACCTGTCGGGGCTCACCAACGCCTTCCGCGACGGCATCACCAACGGCCTGCTCAACCCGTTCCAGTCGCTGCTCACCGACTCCCCGTGGTGGCTCGTGGCCGCGGTGCTGATCGCGCTGGGCGCCGTGCTCGGCGGCGCGCGGGCCGGGGTCACCACGGCCGTCTGCCTGGGCCTGCTGGTCGGCACCGGCCTGTGGTCGGACGCGATGACGACATTGGCGTCGACCCTCGTGGCGACGGTGCTGGTCATGCTGCTCGGCATGGTCCTCGGGGTGTGGATGGGGCGCAGTCCGCTCGTCGACCGGCTGCTGCGGCCCACGCTGGACGCGGCGCAGGTCATGCCGCCGTTCGTCTATCTCGTGCCGTTCCTGGCGCTGTTCGGCGCGACCCGCTTCACGGCCATCGTCGCCGCGATCGTCTACGCGGCGCCGGTCGCCATCAAGATCATCGCTGACGGGGTGCGGGCCGTGCCCGAGACCACCGTCGAGGCGGCCACGTCCGCCGGGTGCAACACCTGGCAGATCATCACCAAGGTTCAACTGCCGATGTCACGCAGTGCCCTGACGCTCGCGACCAACCAGGGCCTGATCTACGTGCTGTCGATGGTTGTTGTGGGCGGCCTGGTAGGAGCGGGCGCCCTCGGCTACGACGTCGTGGCCGGCTTCTCGCAGGGGCAGCTGTACGGGAAGGGGCTCGCGGCGGGACTCGCCATCGTCCTTCTCGGAGTCATGTTCGACCGGATCACCCAGGCAGCGGCGCGACGCGCGAGCGCTTAAGGAGCACCAGCATGGCAACACACGTACGACAGTGGAGAACCGGCGTGGCCGGGATATCCGTCGTGACTGTCATCGGGCTGACCCTCACCGCCTGCGGCGGCGCGAAGGTCGGCGACGACTCCGCGGATTCGGGCAGCTCGGGCAAGTGCGGCACCTTCAATCTCGCCGTCAACCCGTGGGTGGGCTACGAGGCGGACGCGGCGGTCGTCGCCTACGTCGCGCAGCACGACCTCGGCTGTACGGTCAACAAGAAGGACCTGAAGGAGGAGATCGCCTGGCAGGGCTTCGGGACGGGCGAGGTCGACGCCGTCCTGGAGAACTGGGGCCACGACGATCTGAAGAAGAAGTACATCACCGACCAGAAGACCGCCGTGACGGCCGGCTCGACCGGCAACAAGGGCATCATCGGCTGGTACGTGCCGCCGTGGCTGGCCAAGGCGCACCCGGACATCACCGACTGGAAGAACCTGAACAAGTACGCCGCGAACTTCAAGACCTCCGAGTCCGGCGGCAAGGGTCAGCTGCTGGACGGGGACCCGTCGTACGTCACCAACGACGAGGCCCTGGTGAAGAATCTGAAGCTGGACTTCAAGGTGGTGTACGCGGGCAGCGAGACCGCGCTCATCCAGTCGTTCCGCAAGGCCGAGAAGAACAAGGAATGGGTGATCGGCTACTTCTACGAGCCGCAGTGGTTCCTGTCCGAGGTGCCGTTGGCCAAGGTCGACCTGCCCGCCTACACGTCGGGCTGCGACGCCGATGCGGCGAAGATCGCCTGTGACTATCCCGTCTACGACCTCGACAAGATCGTCAGCGCCAAGTTCGCGAAGTCCGGCAGCCCGGCCTACGACCTGGTGAAGAAGTTCAACTGGACGAACGACGACCAGAACACCGTGGCCAAGTACATCGCGGTGGACAAGCTGTCGCCGGACGCGGCGGCCAAGAAGTGGGTGGAGGCCAACCGCGACAAGGTCGACGCCTGGATCAAGTAACCCACGTCGGCAGGACGGTCGGAGATGCCCGGCGGGCGGTGTGCACCTGTGTGCGCCGCCCGCCGGGCATTGCCGCGTTTCGGGCTGTTTCCCGACGTCACCGGACCTCTTGACACCCCCTGTCCGCGACAGGCACATTGAGTTGCGCAACCTGAACTATGTTGCGCAGCAAGCAACTCGACTGGTTTTCGATCCGGAGGTGCGGCGATGGCGGGACCCCGAGTGGTGATCATCGGAGCGGGCGTCGTGGGAGCGGCACTCGCGGACGAGATCTCCGCGCGCGGCTGGACCGATGTGACCGTGGTCGACCAGGGCCCGCTCCCCGCGACCGGGGGCTCCACGTCGCACGCCCCGGGCCTGGTCTTCCAGACGAACTCCTCCAAGACCATGACCGAGCTGGCCCGCTACACCGTCGAGAAGTTCTGCTCCCTCGACGTCGACGGCAAGCCCTGCTTCCTCCAGGTCGGCGGCCTCGAAGTGGCCACCACCCCCGAACGCCTCGCGGAACTGCACCGCCGCCTCGGCTGGATCACCGCCTGGGGCATCGAGGCGCGCCTGCTGAGCGCCGCCGAGTGCGTCGAGCAGCACCCGCTGATCGACCCGGACCGGATCCTCGGCGGCCTCCTCATCCCGACCGACGGGATCGCCAAGGCCGTCCTCGCCGTCGAGGCGCAGATCCGCCGGGCCACCGAGCGCGGCGTCACCTTCCTGGCCCGCCACGAAGTGCTGGACGTACAGCGGAGCGAGGGCCGGGTGACCGGTGTCCTCACCGACCGCGGCGAGATCGCGGCCGACATCGTGGTGTGCTGCGCCGGCATCTGGGGCCCGAGGATCGCCCGCATGGTCGGCATGAACCTCCCGCTGACCCCGCTCGCCCACCAGCTCGCCTGGACCGGACCGGTCCCGGCGCTCGCGGGCCGAACGGAGGAGGCGGTGCGGCCGATCCTGCGCCACCAGGACGCCGACCTGTACTACCGCGACCGCTTCGACGGCATCGGCATCGGGTACTACGGCCACCGCCCGATGCCCGTCTCGGCCGACGACATCCTCTCCGTCGACGAGGCCGACGACATGCCGTCGGTCCTGAAGTTCACCGAGGACGACTTCGCCGACGCCTGGACCGAGACCCGGTCCCTGCTCCCCGCGACGCAGGAGGCCAAGGTCGAGGAAGGCATCAACGGCCTGTTCTCCTTCACCACCGACAACTTCCCGCTGCTGGGCGAGTCCCCGGACGTCAAGGGCTTCTGGGTGGCCGAGGCGGTCTGGGTCACGCACTCGGCGGGCGTCGGCCGGGCCATGGCCGAATGGCTGGTCGACGGCTTCTGCTCGTCCTTCGACCTGCACGAGTGCGACGTCAACCGCTTCGAGCCGCACCAGCTGTCCCCGGAGTACGTCCTGGCCCGCGACTGCCGCAACTTCGTCGAGGTCTACGACATCCTCCACCCCCTCCAGCCGTCGGGCGACCCGCGTCCGATCCGCACGAGCCCCTTCCACACCCGCCAGCAGGAGCACGGCGCGTTCTTCCTGGAGGCGAACGGCTGGGAGCGCCCGCAGTGGTACGAGGCCAACGCGGGACTGGCCGAGGGCCGCAACATCCCGACGCCCGACGACTGGGCCGCGAAGTACTGGTCGCCCGTCGTCGGCGCCGAGGCACAGGCCACCCGCGAGACCGTCGCGATGTACGACATGACCGCCCTCAAGCGGCTCGAGGTCAGCGGCCGGGGTGCCGCGGACTTCCTGGAGGGGCTGACCACCGGCAAGGTCGCCAAGTCGGTCGGCTCGGTGACGTACACCCTGCTCCTGGACCGGGACGGCGGCATCCGCAGCGATGTCACCGTCGCCCGCCTGGCCCCCGATCTCTTCCAGGTCGGCGCCAACGGCAACCTGGACCTCGACTGGTTCGCCCGTCGCCTCCCCGCCGACGGCACCGTGCAGGTCCGCGACATCACCCCCGGCACCTGCTGCATCGGCCTGTGGGGCCCCCTGGCCCGCAAGGTCCTCCAGCCGCTGACGGACGAGGACTTCTCCAATGACGGCCTGAAGTACTTCCGCGCCAAGCGCGCCTACATCGGCTCGGTGCCCGTCACCGCGATGCGGCTGTCGTACGTGGGGGAGCTCGGCTGGGAGCTCTACACCACCGCCGACCAGGGCCTGAAACTGTGGGACACCCTGTGGCGGGCGGCGAAGCCGCTCGGCGGCGTCATCGCCGGCCGCGGCGCCTTCAACAGCCTCCGCCTGGAGAAGGGTTACCGCTCCTTCGGTACCGACATGACCTTCGAGCACGACCCCTACGAGGCCGGGGTCGGCTTCGCCGTCAAGCTCGACAAGGGCGACTTCCTCGGCAAGGCCGCCCTGGAGCGCCGCAAGGAAGACGTCCGGCGCAGGCTGACCTGTCTCACCATCGACGACCCGCGGTCGGTCGTCCTGGGCAAGGAGCCGGTCTACGACGGCGACCGCGCGGTCGGCTACGTCACCAGCGCCGCCTACGGCTACACGATCGGCAAGGGCATCGCCTACGCCTGGCTCCCCGCGGAACTCGCCGTCCCCGGGACGGTGGTCCACATCGGCTACTTCGACCAGCGGGTCGAGGCGGTCGTGGCCGAGGAACCGCTGTTCGACCCGACGATGTCCCGCCTCCGTGGCTGAGCGGGCCGCAGGGGACCCCGCGAGGGGTCGTCATCCATCCGCGGGTGCGTCGTGGCCGGTCGCGCGGTTCCCCGCGCCCCGTGGGGCGTTGCAGCTCAGGCTCGTAGGAAGGAGCACGGTCGATGACTGCACAGTCGGCTGACGGCAGGGCGACCGCCGCAGACATCCGCTACGAACTCGCCGACGTCATCGCGCCGGCCCTCCGGCCCGAGCAGGACATCGCCGCACCGCGCGCCCGCACCGAGGCCCTCGCGGCCAAGCACCCGCTCTCTCCGCACCCCTCGCACGACGGAGCTGTCCGATGAGCCCCAGCACCCCCGGCGCCGACCTCCCCGACCACCCCGACCGGCTCTGGCGCAACCCCGAACCCAGGCGGTCGTACGACGTGATCGTCGTGGGTGGCGGCGGCCACGGCCTGGCCACCGCCCACTACCTGGCGAGGAACCACGGCATCACCAATGTCGCGGTCCTGGAGAAGGGCTGGCTGGGCGGCGGCAACATGGCCCGCAACACCACGATCATCCGCTCCAACTACCTGTGGGACGAGAGCGCCGGCATCTACGAACACGCCCTCAGACTCTGGGAAGGGCTGGCGGAAGAGCTCGACTACCCGATCCTCTTCTCCCAGCGCGGCGTGCTGAACCTCGCCCACAGCCTCCAGGACGTCCGCGACAGCGTGCGCCGGGTCGAGGCCAACCGGCTCAACGGCGTCGACGCCGAGTGGCTCGACGCCGAGCAGGTCAAAGAGGTCTGCCCGATCGTCAACATCTCACCCGACGTGCGCTACCCGGTCCTCGGCGGCACCTACCAGCCGCGCGCCGGCATCGCCAAACACGACTACGTCGCCTGGGGATTCGCCCGCTCCGCGGACGCGGCCGGCATCGACATCATCCAGAACTGCGAGGTCACCGGCCTGGACGTGGTCGGCGGCCGGGTGGTCGGCGTGCAGACCACGCGCGGACCCATCGCCGCGGGCAAGGTAGCCCTGTGCTCGGCCGGTCACACCTCGGTCCTCGCCGCCATGGCCGGCATCGAACTCCCCCTCCAGAGCCACCCGTTGCAGGCCCTGGTCTCCGAACTCCTGGAGCCCGTCCACCCCACGGTGGTCATGTCCAACGCCGTCCACGTGTACGTCAGCCAGGCGCACAAGGGCGAACTGGTGATGGGCGCCGGCATCGACGCGTACAACTCCTACACCCAGCGCGGCGCCTTCCACATCATCGAAGAGCAGATGTCCGCCGCCCTGGAGCTCTTCCCGGTCTTCGCCCGCGCCCATGTGCTGCGCACCTGGGGCGGCATCGTCGACGTCAGCCCGGACGCCTCGCCGATCGTCGGCCTCAGCCCGGTCGACAACCTGTATCTCAACTGCGGGTGGGGCACGGGCGGTTTCAAGGCCACCCCGGGCGTCGGCTGGGTCTACGCCCACACCATCGCCCACGACACCCCCCACTCCCTCAACGCCCCCTTCTCGCTCGACCGTTTCACCACCGGCGCGCTCGTCGACGAGCACGGCGCGGCCGCGGTGGCCCACTAGGGAGCCGAACGATGCTGCTCATTTCCTGCCCGTGGTGCGGGCCCCGCGACGAGGCCGAGTTCCACTACGGCGGCCAGGCGCACGTGCCCTACCCCGAGGACTCCGCCGCCCTCACCGACGAGGAGTGGGCGCGCTACCTCTTCTTCCGCGACAACCCCAAGGGCCCGTTCGCCGAGCGCTGGAGCCACGCGGCGGGCTGCCGCAAGTGGTTCAACGCGGTGCGCGACACCTCGACGAACGAGGTCCTGGCGGTGTACCGGCCGGGAGAGACCCGCCCGCCCCTCTCACAGTCCGGCGCGGCCGCTTCGGCTCTCGGCCCGGCCACTTCGGTTGCCGAGCCGGGCGCTTCGGCTGCCGCCCAGGCCACTTCGGCTCCCGCCTCGGCCAGCCCGGCCATCCCGGCCCGTCCGGCCACCATCGAGCCCGGTCCGGCGATCCCGGCTCGTCCGGTCACTTCGTTGCCCGGTCGGGCAGTTCCAGCCCGTCCGGCGTTTGAGGACGAGGCCCCTTCAGGGCCGAACGGGGGCCCGGGGGCGGAGCCCCCGGCACGGCAGGCGAGCCAACCGCACCGCCTGGCCACCGGCGGCCGCATCGACCGCGACAACCCCCTCACCTTCACCTTCGACGGCACCGAGTACCAGGGCTACCGAGGCGACACCCTCGCCTCCGCCCTCCTCGCCAACGGCGTCATCGCGACAGCGACCAGCATCAAACTCGGCCGCCCCCGCGGCATCTTCTCCGCCGGCGTGGAGGAACCCAACGCCGTCATCCAGATCGAGGAACCCTTCCCCGAGCCGATGCTCCCCGCGACGACGGTCGAGCTGCACGACGGCCTCGTCGCGACCAGCCTCCCCGGCCAGGGCCGCCTGGCCACCGAACCGGACCCCGCCCGCTACGACGCCGTACACGCCCACTGCGACCTGCTGGTCGTCGGCGCGGGCCCGGCCGGCCTCGCGGCCGCGGCGGCGGCAGCACGGAGCGGCGCCCGCGTCATCCTCGCCGACGACCAGCCGGAACCCGGCGGCAGCCTGCTCGGCACCGGCGACCACCTCGACTGGGTGGAGGCGACGCGCGCAGAGCTCGAAGCCGCCCCCGAGGTACGCGTCCTGCCGCGCACCACCGTCTTCGGCCACTACGACGACAACCACCTCCTCGCCGTCGAGCGCCGCACCAACCACCTCGGCGCCGAGGCCCCGGAGCAGGTCTCCCGCGAGCGTGTCTGGCGGATCCGCGCCCGGCGCGTGGTGCTCGCGACCGGCGCCCACGAGCGCTCGCTGGCGTTCGGCGACAACGACCGCCCCGGTGTGATGCTGGCCGCCTCGGCCCGGACGTACCTCCACCGGTACTCGGTGCTGCCCGGCCGGCAAGCGGTGGTGTTCACCACCAACGACAGCGCCTACGCCGCCGCGCTCGACCTGGCGGTGGCGGGAGTGGACGTCGCGGCGATCGTCGACACCCGGCCCGAGCCGGGGGAGTGGGCCGAGCGCGCCCGGTCCGCCGGGCTCGTGGTCCTGGCCGGACACGCGGTCACGGACACCCGGGGCGGGACCCGCCTCACCGCCGTCACCGTCGCCCCGTACGGCGAGTCCGCGGAACAGCGGACGGCGCCCGAACAGGGGACGGCGCCCGAACAGCAAGCGGTGCTGGGACAGCAAGTCGCGCCGGGACAGCGAGAGTTCGCCGTCGACCTGCTCCTGGTGTCCGGTGGCTGGAACCCCGTCGCGCATCTGTTCAGCCAGGCGGGCGGCAAGCTCCGCCACGACGACGTGCTCGGCACGTTCGTTCCCGACAGCTGCCGTCAGGCCGTGGAGGTCGTGGGCAGCGCGAACGGGGTCTTCGATCTCGCCACGGCCCTCGCGCAGGGCGCGGCGGCCGGCGCCCGCGCGGTCGAGGCGGAGGGTCACCCCTGCGGGGCGCCGGCCCTCCCGGCCGTAGCCGCCGCACCGCACACCCCGCCCATGCAGGTGTTCGCCGTCCCGACCTCCACCGGAGCCCCCCGGTTCGTCGACCTCCAACGCGATGTCACGGTCGACGACCTGGCGCGGGCGACCGGGGCGGGCCTGCGCTCGGTGGAGCACACCAAGCGCTACACCACGGCCGGCACCGCCAACGACCAGGGCAAGACGGGCGGAGCGCTGGCGAGCGGGATCGTCGCCGAACTCCTCGGCGTGGACATCTCGGCGCTCGGTCTGCCCACGTTCCGGCCGCCGTACGTCCCCGTCTCCTTCGCCGCGCTCGCCGGCCGCGACCGCGGCGCGCTGTCCGACCCGATCCGTACGACCGCCGTCCACGCGTGGCATGTCGCGCACGGCGCCCTGTTCGAGAACGTCGGCCAGTGGAAGCGGCCCTGGTACTACCCGCGGGACGGTGAGGACATGCAGGCGGCCGTGCTGCGCGAGTGCGCGGCCGCCCGGGAGGGCGTCGCGTTCATGGACGCCTCCACCCTCGGCAAGATCGACGTACAGGGCCCGGACGCCGCCGTCTTCCTCGACCGGCTCTACACCAACATGATGAGCACCCTGAAGGTCGGCATGATCCGCTACGGAGTCATGTGCCGCCTGGACGGCATGATCTTCGACGACGGAACGGTCATCCGCCTCGCCCAGGACCGCTTCCTGGTCACCACCACCACGGGCAACGCGGCCGCCGTACTGGACTGGATGGAGGAGTGGCTCCAGACCGAGTGGCCCGAACTCCGCGTCCACTGCACCTCGGTCACCGAGCAGTGGGCCACCGTCGCCCTGGTCGGCCCGCGTTCGCGCGCGGTGCTCGGCTCGCTCGCACCGCGGCTGGCCGTCGCCAACGACGACTTCCCGTTCATGGCGTGGCGGGACACGACGGTCGCGGGCATCGACGCGAGGGTGTGCCGGATCAGCTTCTCCGGTGAACTCGCCTACGAGATCAACGTGTCGCCGTGGGAGGCCCTCGCCCTGTGGGAGGCGCTGTACGAGGCGGGCGCCCCGTACGGCATCACGCCCTACGGCACGGAGACCATGCACGTCCTGCGGGCCGAGAAGGGCTACCCGATCATCGGCCAGGACAGCGACGGCACCGTCACGCCGCAGGACCTCGGGATGGGCTGGGCGGTGTCGAAGAAGAAGCCCGACTTCATCGGCAAGCGCTCGTACGCCCGCGCCGACACCGTCCGCGCCGACCGCAAACACCTGGTGGGTCTGCTCCCCGAGGACCCGGGGACCTTCCTGCCCGAGGGCACCCACCTGGTCGCCGACGGTGTGCTGCCCGCGCCGCCCGTCCCGATGCTCGGCCATGTCACCTCCAGCTATCGCAGCGCCGCCCTCGGCCGTACCTTCGCGCTCGCCCTGGTCAAGGGCGGCCGGGACCGTATCGGCGAACGTCTCTACGCGCCCGTGGGCGACCGGTTGGTTCCGGTGACGGTCGCAAGCCCCGTCCTCTACGACCCCGAGGGAGCCCGCCGCGATGGCTGACACCGTTTCGACCGCACGGCGGCGCAGCCCGCTGGCGCATGCCGCCGACCGTCTCGCCGCCGCGACGCGCTCGTCCGGTGGTGCCGTCCGCCTGGCCGAAGTTCCCTTCCTGGCCCAGCTGAACGTCCGCCTCGACGCCAAGAGTCCGGCGGCGGACGCCGTCGGACTCGCCCTGGGGCTGCAACTGCCCCTGGAACCCGACACCGTCGTGCGCGGAGGGGACCTGCGCGCGGTGTGGCTCGGCCCCGACGAGTGGCTGGTGGTGGGCCTGCCCGGTACCCGGCGGGATCTGGAGAGCCGGATCCGCGCGGCGGCGGGGGACACGTCCGTCTCCGTCACCGACGTGTCCGCCCAGCGCACCACCCTCCTGGTCGGCGGACCGCGGGCCCGCGACCTGCTGTCCCACGGCTGCCGGTTGGATCTGCACCCGCGGGCCTTCGGCCCCGGCCGGTGTGCCCAGACGACGCTGGCCCGCACCCAGGTCGTCCTGGTGGCCCGCGACGAGCCCGGGGCGGGCTTCTGGGTGCTGGTGCGCTCCTCCTTCGCCGACCACCTGACGAACTGGCTGCTGGACGCGGCCGTGGAATACAGGTGAACGCACATGGATGAACGCGTACGGGTGAAGGCGTACGGGTGCCTCCTCAGGCGTCGGGCGCCGCGTGGACGCGTTCCCCCGCCACGAAGGTCTGGAGGACCCGGGTGGCCGCGATCTCCTCGGGCGGGCCGCTGAACGGGTCCCGGTCGAGGACGACGAGGTCGGCGGCCTTGCCGACGGTGATGCTGCCCGTGAGGTCGTCGAGGTGGTTCACATGGGCGCTGCCCGCCGTGTACGCGGCGAGGGCGGCGCCGAGGTCGAGGCGTTGTCCGGGCAGGAACCGCGGGGTGCCCTCGGGGGCGTCCGGGGAGAGACGGTTGACGGCGACGTGGATGGCCTGGAGCGGGTCGGGGCTGCTCACCGGCCAGTCGCTGCCCGCGGCGAGCGTCGCGCCGGCACGCAGCAGGTCGCCGAAGGGGTACTGCCGGGCGCCGCGTTCGGGGCCCAGGAACGGCAGCGTGAGTTCGTCCATCTGCGGCTCGTGGGCGGCCCACAGCATCTGGAGGTTGGCGGTGGCGCCCAGCGCCCGGAACCGGCGTACGTCGTCGGGGTGGACGACCTGGAGGTGCGCCAGATGATGGCGGGTGTCCCGGGTGCCGTTGGCGGTCCGGGCGGCCTCGACGGCGTCGAGCGCCTCTCGCACGGCGCGGTCGCCGAGGGCGTGGAAGTGGACCTGGAAGCCGAGTCCGTCGAGTTCGGTGACGTACTTCTTCAGCTCGCCGGGCTCGACGAAGCTGATGCCGCTGGTGTCCGCGGCGCAGCCGCAACCGGTGAGGTACGGGTCGAGCATGGCCGCGGTGTGGTTCTCGGCGATGCCGTCCTGCATGATCTTCACCGCGCCGGCGCGGAACCGGCCTCCGCTCAACTCCTGCCTGCGCGCCACGAGTTCCGGGATCTGCTCGGCTCCGCGCTCGCGGTCCCACCAGAGCGCGCCGACGACGCGGGCGGTGAGCAGCCCCCGGTCCAGGGCCGTGCGGTAGGAGGGGGCCGGGTCGGTCATGTTGGCGTAGGCGCCGACGATGGCGTCCTGCCAGGCGGTGACACCGTGCGAGTGCAGCACGGCCTGGGCGCGC
This sequence comes from Streptomyces sp. NBC_00016, assembly GCF_045040885.1. Classification (NCBI taxonomy): domain Bacteria; kingdom Bacillati; phylum Actinomycetota; class Actinomycetes; order Kitasatosporales; family Streptomycetaceae; genus Streptomyces; species Streptomyces sp. NBC_00016. The sequence goes on from NZ_CP108304.1 coordinate 9,368,385, forward strand.
AGCAGGGCGGCCAGCTGTTCCTCGGGGGTGGGGTCGGGCACCAGCCGGCCCACCAGGTGGACGGCTCCCTCCTGGAGCATGCCGGTCGGGTTTCCGTCCGCGTCGCGTTCGATGCGGCCGTCGGCGGGGTCGGGGGTGCGGGCGTCGATACCGGCCCGTTCCAGCGCCCGGGTGTTGACCCAGGCGCCGTGGTGGTCGCGGTTGGGCAGGAAGACCGGCCGGTCGGGGACGACGGTGTCGAGGGCCGCGGCGGTGGGGGCGCCGCCGGGGAAGGCCTCCAGGGACCAGCCGCCGCCGGTGATCCATGCGGCGTCCGGGTGCCGGTCGGCGTACGTCCGGATCCGCCGCAGGTACTCGGCGGGGTCGACGGTGTCGGCGAGGTGACACAGGCCGAGTTCCAGGCCCGCGCCCTGCGGGTGCACATGGGCGTCCTGGAAGCCGGGCAGCAGGAGCTTGCCGGCGAGGTCGACGACCTCGGTACCCGGGCCGATCAGCGCGTGCACCTCGTCGTGGCCGACGGCCGTGATCCGCCCGCCGCGCACGGCCACGGCGGTGGCGCGGCTGCGCGCAGGATCGACGGTGTGGACGGGCCCGCCGGTGAACACGAGTTCGGCGGGGCCCGTGACCTGGGACTGCGACATGGGTGTGGACTCCATGGAAGGGGATGAGGGCGGAGGGAGAGCGGAGCGGGCGGCCGGGAGCGGGTCGGGACTCAGACGGCCGAGCGGTCCATGGGCAGGACGAGGGCCTCGGCGTCGGTACCGCGTCCGGTGGTGAAGTACGGCGACCGGCGGACGTACTTGGCGACCGCGGCCATGCCGAGGCCGGCGAGGACGATGACGGCGGGCAGGGAGAACATGAACCAGCCGTTGTCGGGGCTGAGTTCGAAGTGGTCGCTCATGGTCAGGTACGAGTATCCGAGATAGCCGCCGAGGCCCAGCAGCACCAGACCGGACACGGCGGGCACCCCCACGGCGAGCACCGCCGTGCGCAGCCCCTCGCGCCCGGCGGAGCGGAAGCGGACGGCGCACGCGAGCGCGGTGAGTCCGTAGTAGAGGGCGACGAGCAGACCGATGGCGTTGACGGCGGCCAGCAGCATGTCGCTCAGCCGCGGCATGGCGACGGCCAGCACGGCGATCGCGGAGGCGATGGCCAGCACCACGACCGTTCCGGCGGCGGGCGTGCCGTACCGCGGGTGCACCCGGGTCCACACCGGGCCCATGGTGCGGTCCCGGCCCATCGCGAGCAGTCCGCGCGCCGTGGGGATCAGCGTCGACTGCACGGAGGCCGCCGCGGAGAACATCAGGGCGACCACGGGCAGGGTGGCCCAGGGTTCGGCGGCCAGCTTCTGCGCGAGGTACGGCAGGGCCTGCGGGCCGTTCTCGATGAGCTCCGTCAGACTCATCTCCCGCTGGAAGGCGACCGAGGCGAAGAGGAACAGGCCGAGCATCGCGAACAGGGCGATCAGTCCGCCGCGGGCCGCGTCGCCCGGCTTCCTGGTCTCCTCGGTGACGCTGAAGGCCGCGTCCCAGCCCCAGAAGAAGAACACCGCGAGGACCATGCCCTGGGCGAAGGCGGTGCCGTCGGCGATCTCGAAGGGGTTGAACCAGGAGAGCGAGAAGGACTGCCCGCCGGTGATCAGGGCCCAGCCGCAGAACCCCAGCAGCACGGCGTACTCGAAGACCAGCAGGACGAACTGGAAGCGGGTGGTGGCGCGCGTGCCCGTGACGGCGAGGGCCGTCAGGCCGAGCAGCAGCACCAGCCCGACGGCCGTACTGACGCCGGTGGACGCCGGATCGAGGGTGATGCCCGCCAGGGTGCGCAGTCCCGCCTTGTTGGCGAAGATCAGGACAACCGAGCCCATCACCGCGCTGGTGTAGGCGCAGAAGATCACCGAGCCGACGACGGTGACCCAGCCGGTCAGGAATCCCGGCCAGGGGCCGAGGGACCTGCCGACCCAGGTGTAGCCGTTGCCGCAGTTGGGTTCGGAGCGGTTGAGACGGGCGTAGGCGGTGGCGATACCGAGCACGGGCAGGAAGGCGAGGAGCAGCAGCGCCGGGGCCTGGAGGCCCACGATGGTGGCGATCGTGCCCATGCCGATGGCGATGCTGGTGGTGGCGGCGGTGCTGGAGGCCGCGATGGCGACCCCGTCGACGACGCCGAGGGAGCGGCGCAGTCCGGTGCCGGGTCCATGGGACGGGGCGGGTGACGGGGGAGCGGGCGGGGTGGACGGCCGAGGGGACAGGGACGGCATGAAGGGCTCCTCGCGGGGAGGGGAGGACGAGGGGAAGAGCCGCGCGGGACTGTGATGGAACACCTGGCGCGAGTCTTGCGTCAATCCTGTTGACATAAGGGTGCGGGCCCCCTTCACTGCTGCTACGCGGCCCCGACCGACAGGAGCACCGCCATGACCACCCGTGTCCCGCAGGAGCGCAGCCGCCGTCGCCCCACGCGCTCGGGGGTGCTGCTGTCGGAGGAGCTGATCGTGGAGACCGCGCTGCGGCTGATCGGCGAGCACGGTTCCGAGGCGCTCAGTGTGCGCAGGCTCGGCACCGCCCTCGGCTGTGACCCCAGCGCCCTCTACCGCTACTTCCGCGGCACCGACGACCTGGTGCTCGCCGTCGCCGACCGCATCATCGGCGACGCCATGGCGGGCTTCGCCCCCGGGGACGACTGGGTGGCCGCACTGCGCGAGATGGCCCTGCGGGTCCGCGCCGGATACCTCGCGCACCCCCGCGCGGCCGCCTTCGCCTCGTACCGGGTGACCCGGCGGCCCCACGAGATCCGGGCCGTGGAGACCGGGATCGGTCTCCTGCTCTCCGCGGGTTTCGGACCGGCCGACGCGACGCGTCTGTATCTGACGTTCATCGACACCGTGCTCGGCCACGCGGCCATGGACGCCGCGTTCCAGGCGCTCCCGCTGCAGCAGCGGGAAAGTGACGAGCGGGCGTGGAGCGAGGTGTACCAAGGGCTGGACCCCGCGTCGTATCCCGCGCTGACCACGGTGCGCCGAGAGCTGCACGCCCTGGGGGAGAGCTCTTTCGAGGTGGCGATCGACCTGCTGCTGGAGGCGCTGAGGGCCCGTGCGGCCGCTTTCGAGCCAAAACCGTGCGGGGCCGTACGGCTCCTTGACCCCACGAACCGCACCCAATAGACATGAGCATGACCAGGCCGACATTGCCGGAGTCGATGCACCAAGGGGGACAAAGGCGCCATCGGCCACCAGTGCCAAGCAAGGGGGAAGAGTGAAGAAAGTCAGCTCGGTCCTACTGGCCACCGCGCTCGCGGCGACCGGGGTACTGCTCGCAGGTCCGGCGTCGGCGGCGGTCACCGCGGACTCGGCGGTGGGCGGTGCCGTCGCGACACTCGGACAGCAGAAGATCAACCTCCAGCAGGACGGCTGGGGCGCCGCACAGAGCTGCGTGGTGTACTCCACGTCATCGGTGCGCTGCTTCAAGACGCACGCGGAGGCGGACAAGGCGCTCGGCTACTCCCGCGCCACCGACCCCCTGATGGCCGGCAGGAGCGAAGCCCAGATCCAGGCCACACCGGCCTGCGCGAGCGGCTGGCTCTGCCTGTACCAGGACATCAACGGCGGCGGACGCCGGTTGATCTTCAGCGACTACTACTGGCAGAACCTCAACGAGTACGGCTTCAGCGACCAGACGTCGTCGTGGCGCAACAACCAGGGGTCGAGCCAGTGGGGTTGGCTCGCCCGGGACGAGGGTGGCAACGGCGGGCAGATCTCCATCAGCCCCAACACCTACAGCTCCAACCTGGGCGCCTACAACGACTGGGCGAGCTCGGTCGCCGCCTGACCTCCGAGGCCGGGGTTCCACACGTGTTCGAGGGGCGGCACCTTCCGGGAGGTGCCGCCCCTCTCGTCTCAGAACGCGTAGCGCACCCGCAGCCAGGGGGCCCGGGAGGCGATCAGCGCACGAAGTCGGTCCACCGCCCGCCCCTTCACGGGACTCGCGTAGCGGACGTTCAGCGCGCCGTTCTCGGAGCGTTTGGTCTCCTGCAGGTCCGGTCGCCACAGGGCGTCCTCGGCCCGGGGGTGCCAGCCCAGGTTCACCTCGTGCAGCTCCCGGTTGTGCGTCAGCATGATCACCTCGGCGGCGGCCTGCCGCTTCACCCGGTCGGGCAGGACGTCGTCGAGCCGGTCCAGGAGTTCCGCCCAGGCCTCCTCCCAGCCGGGGCGGACGACGACGGGCGAGAGGTTGAAGTGCACCTCGTAGCCGGCGTCCAGGAAGTCCGCGGCAGCGGCGATCCGCTCGGCGACCGGCGAGGTGCGCACGTCCAGCAGCCGGGAGTCCTCCGGGGGCATCACCGAGAAGCGGATGCGGGTCCGGCCGCGCGGGTCCAGCGTCAGCAGGTCCGGGTTGACGAATTTGGTCGCGAAGGACGCCTTGGCCGTCGGCCACAACCGGAACGCGTGCACGAGATCCGCGGTGTTGTCGCAGATCAGCGCGTCCACCGAGCAGTCGCCGTTCTCGCCGATGTCGTACACCCAGGCCTCGGGGTCGCACTGGTTCGGCTCGGGCTTCGGGCCCTGCCGGGCGATGTGCCGGCCGATGTGGGCGATGATCCGGTCGATGTTGGTGAAGACGGTGACCGGGTTGGCGTATCCCTTGCGGCGCGGCACGTAGCAGTAGGCGCAGGCCATCGCGCAGCCGTTGGAGGCGCCCGGTGCGATCCAGTCGGCGGACCGGCCGTTGGCACGCGTCCTCGGCGACTTCCGCTCCCCGAGGACGAGCGTCTCGCCCTTGACGCGCACCCAGCGCGCGACGTTTCCCTCGTTGCCGTGCAGCCCCGGGATGCCCCAGTGGGACTCGACCTCGACCAGCCGCGCCCGGGGAAACCGGGCGATGATCTGCCGGCCGCGCGGGGAGGCGGCGGCCGCCGGCTCGGCGTGGATCTCCCGTACGGGCAGCAGTCGCCGCGCGGCGTCGGAGTCACGGAAGGACGGCCGGCCGGTGCTCGCAGGGGGCTCGGGGCCGATGGCGTCGAGCCCGAACAGGGCGTCGGAGCCGTCGTCCGGGTCCGCGGACGGGGAGTGCATGCACGTTCCGGTTCGGCTGGAGCGGGACTGAACGGATGACGCGGACGAATCCGCACCGCCCAGCTTACGGCGCACGTCAGCGCGGCGCCGTCCCCCGGGCCCGGTCCGCGAGGCGGTCCGCGAGCGCGATCACGAGGTCGCGCAGTTCATCGGGGCGCTCGATGGTGAACGGCCGGTCGAGGGAGGCGAGTACCGGAGGCAGCCAGTCGAGTCGCTCGGCCCGCAGTTCGACGAGCAGCCAGCGCTCGGTCGCCGGATCCGTGCCCGCCGCGGAGGCGGGATCCGTCACGCGCGCGACGCTCGCGGGAAGCCGGGCGCGGATCTGCTCGACCGTCCCGTGGATCCGCAAGGTCACCTCGTGCCGGTAGGCCGCCGTGGCGAACCCGGACAGGACACGCTGCGCCGGGTCCGGTCCGGTGGGTGCCTCGAACGACCCGGGCAGGGTCCTCGCGTCGGTGACGCGGTCGAGTCGGAGGGTCCGTTCCTCCCCGATCCCGGGGTCCGTGCCGGTGACGTACCACCGGCCCTCGTGGGCCACCACCCCGTACGGGTGCAGCGTGCGGTCGCTGCGCCGGCCGCCGCGGTCGGTGTACCTGACCGAGACCGGTCGGCGGTGATGTACCGCGTCGGCGAGGGTGAGCAGCACCCCGGCGTCGGGGGTGGCGAACTCGCCGGGAGGCTCCGTGAAGGCGAGGGATGCCAGGACGGTGTCGAGCCGGCGGGCGAGGCGCTCCGGCAGCACGCGCCGGATCTTGGCCGCCGCCGTCTCGCTCGCGGTGGCTGTCGCCGTCGTCAGCCCCGCTCGGCGGCCTGCCACCAGGCCGAGCAGTACGGCGATCGCCTCGTCGTCGCCGAGCATGAGCGGAGGCAGGCGGTAGCCGGGGGCGAGGCGGTAGCCGCCGTAGCGGCCGCGCACCGACTCGACGGGGACGTCGAGGTCGATCAGCTGGTCCACGTACCGCCGCACGGTGCGTCCGTCCACGCCGAGCCGGTCGGCGAGTTCGCGCATGGTCCGGGTGCCGCCCGACTGGAGCAGTTCCAGGAGGGTGAGGACGCGGCCGGTGGGTCGGGACATGTTTCGAGCCTAGCGCGCATAGTGGACCGATTCTGTCCACTATTCGTTCTAGCGTGCGAGGCGCAACGGCTTCAGAACCAAGGAGAGCACCATGGACTTCGTCTCGATCAGGATCATCACCGGTGACGTCGCACGCCTCGTCGCGTTCTACGAGCAGGCCACCGGAGTGCAGGCGACGTGGTTCACCGAGGACTTCGCCGAACTCGGGACGCCCGGCGCCACCCTCGCCCTCGCCGGCACCCGTACGGTCCCGCTGTTCGCGCCGGGCTCGTCCCGCCCCGCCGACAACCACAGCGTGATCCTCGAGTTCCTCGTCGACGACGTGGACCGCGTGCACGGCAACCTGACCGGCTTCGTGACCGACTTCGTCAACGAGCCCACCACCATGCCCTGGGGCAACCGGTCGCTGCTCTTCCGCGACCCGGACGGCAACCTCGTCAACTTCTTCACCCCGGTCACCCCGGCGGCGATCGCGAAGTTCGCCCCGGACGACCGGGTGGCACCGGCCTCGTGAGGCGGCGCCTCGGCAGCGGGAGGCCGCCGAGCGGGACGCGGTTCCCCGGGCCCCGCAGGCGGCCGTGGCCCGCTACTCGGCCGTGACGAACCGCAGTCGGCGGCGGACACGGGGCGGGGCGTTCCTGCGGGCCCGGATCTCCTGGACGACGGCGACGACGACGATCACGGCCCAGCCCACCGAGAACACCCCGGCCTGGTCGTCCGAACCGAGGGCCAGCCAGCCGACTCCCAGGCCGCCCAGGGTCAGGCCGGCCGCCGCCGCGAGGGGCGAGGGGCGCCGCCGGCTCAAGGCGCGGACGAGGCAGAGCGTGGCGAGGGCGAGCGCCGGCACGGCGAGGATCTCGATGTTGTCGTGCGCGGTGTAGTCCTGGCTGACGTCGGCCTGCGCGGGATCGTAACCGCCGCTGTAGTCGTCCTCGAAGAGCCGGTGGCCGGAGGAGTCGGCCGGCAGCTCGTAGTACGCCCCGTAGGAGGAGTCGTAGTAGTAGAGGGTGCTGAAGTCGGACTCCGTGACCGAGGTGTAGTCGTAGTCGTCGACCCCGCCGCCGACCGCGACGCTCGCCATGACCAGAGCCCCGGCGCCCCACCACAGCAGCGTCGAGGTGACGGGAAGCCAGCGGAACAGGGCGAGCCCGAGCACGACGGCGGCCACCCACACACCGACGAGCTCGTCGGAGGCGTCCGCGTACGCGTCCTGGTAGCCGATGGTGACGACGCCGGAGACGACGATGCCCAGCAGGGCGACGATCCGGCCGGTGGTGACGGTGAACCGCCGCTCGCCGGGCGAGGACGACCGGCCGCCGCTCGTCGGCGCGGCGTACGGCGTCCGGGCACCACCGTCCGCGGCGCCGGGCACGACCGGGTCGACCGGCCCACCGGGAGGCGGGACCGCGGGCCTGGGCGGCGTCAGTGCGGTACGGGTCTCCTGTTGCGCCAGCGCCGTGTGCCCGGGACCCGCCTCGGTGTCGGCCTTCGTGCGCGCGGGCGGCACGGCGGGCGCGGGCGGCGTGGCCGGGGCCTGGGCGGTGGTCCGCGGCTTCGGCGCGGCGGCCGGGGTGCTGAGCGCGGTGAGGGTCGCCGCCAACGTGTCCCGCAGCTCGGCCGCGCTGCCGAGCCGCTGCTCACGGTCCTTCGCCAGGGTCCGGAGCACGAGGTCGTCCACCACGGCCGGGATCTGCGGGCGCAGCCGGGACGGCGCGACCGGCTCCTGGCTGATGTGCTGGTGCATCACCGCGAAGGGGGAGTCGCCGAGGAACGGGGGGCGCCCGGTGAGCAGTTCGTAGAGCAGGCAGCCCGTGGAGTACTGGTCGGAGCGGCCGTCCACCGGCCGGCCCGTGAGCTGCTCGGGGGAGAGGTAGGCGGGGGTGCCCACCGTCATGCCCGTCGCGGTGAGGCGGGTGGTGGTCTCCGCGACGACCTTCGCGATCCCGAAGTCCAGGACTTTGATGCCGCCTTCGGAGGTCAGCATGACGTTGGACGGTTTGATGTCGCGGTGGATCAGGCCCTGGGAGTGGCTGTGGGCGAGGGCGTCGGCGATGTCCCTGGCGACCGCCAGCGCCCTGACGACCGTGAACGCGCCGTCGGCCAGGGCGGCGGTCAGCGTGCGCCCCTCGATGAACTCCATGACCAGGAACGGAGTTGTCCCGTCGTCGGTGGTGTCCTCGCCGACGTCGTGCAGCACGGCGACGTTCCGGTGGTTGAGCGAGGCCACGGTGCGCGCCTCGCGACGGAACCGGACGCGGAACTCCTCGTGCCGGGTGAGTTCCGGCGGCAACACCTTCACCGCGACGGTGCGGCCGAGCTCCCGGTCGGTGGCGCGCCAGACCTCCCCCATTCCGCCGCGTCCGACGGCCTCGACCAGTTCGTATCTGTCCGCGAGCACCCGCATGGCCTGCCCCCCCTGGTGGCACAGGGCGGCGCGCGACAACAGCACGGCCGCCCGAAGTTCCGGAACGGCGGCAGACGAAAGGGCGGCACATCCGGAACTCCCCGGTGGCGGTGTGTCTTTCGCCCGACCGCCCGCTCACCCTACTGGCCAAAATCCACCCAAGGGATATTCGGAACTTATCAGTACAGATGTGCGACTCCTGTGGGTCTCCCCTCGCGCCTCGCGCCCGCGCATGGCGTCGTTCCGCACGGGCGTGGACATCCTGGCCGACGGGGAAGTGGTCGCCGGGGTGCACGGCGCGACCGGGGGCGGCCGGCCGGGTGCGCGCCGTGACCGCCCTCAGCCGGCCGTCCGCAGCAGCAGCTTCCCCGTCGATGTGCGCCCGCCCATCAGCCGGTGCGCCTCGGCCGCGTCCTCCAGCGGGAACTCCGCGGTGACCGGGAGGCTCACCGTGCCGTCGGAGACCGTACGGAAGGCGCGCTCGGCGAGGGCGCGCAGTGCCTCGGGCGCGGACCGGGCGAGCCCCAGGATGGAGAAGCCGCCGACCGAACGGCCCTGCGCGTACAGCTCGGGCTGCCCGACGTGCCACGGTTCGGCGCCACTCGCGTTCCCGAAGGACACCAGGCGTCCGAAGACGGCGAGCGCGTCGAGACCGCGGTGCAGGGTGTCGCCGCCCACCGGGTCGAGCACCAGGTCGACCCCCCTGTCGCCGGTGGCGCGGCGGACCTCGTCGGCGAAGGTGTCACCGACGAACACCTCGTCGTAGCCGTGCTTGAGCGCGTGTTCGGCCTTCGCCGCGGACGACACCACGCCGTACACGGCGCCGGCGCCCGCCGCCCGGGCCAGCTGACCGGCCACCGTGCCGATGCCGCCGGCCGCGCCCTGCACCAGCACCGTCTCCCCGGCCCGCAGCCGCCCGACCTCGTGGAGCAGGGCGTACGCGGTGGGCACCACGGTGGGCAAGGTGGCGGCGGTACGCAGGTCCAGGCCCTCGGGGAGCGGGAAGACGGTGACGGCGTCGGCGACGACCACCTCGGCGTAGGCGCCACCGTCGACCAGCGCGGCGACCTCCTGCCCGGCCCGCAGCCCCTGAACGCCGTCGCCCACGGCCCGGACCCGCCCGGACACTTCCAGGCCGGGCCGGAACGGCAGCGACCGCACCCGGTATCCCTCGGCGCGCGCCTTGAGATCGGCGAAGTTCACGCCGACGTAGGCGGCGTCGATGGAGACCTGGCCCGGCCCGGGTTCGGGGGTCTCGGCCCGGACGACCCGCAGCACCTCGGGGGCGCCGTACTCCCGGAACTCGACTGCGCGCATGACGGATCACCGCACCCTTCGATGAGTGTTCAACGAGAAGCGAACACTGGGACTGTAAGATATCCGTCGAACACTCGGCAACCCGCCGGGACGCTCCGTGAGGTGTCCCGTCGGGGCATGCGTGGAGACGGGAGGGGCATGTCGAACGAGGCTGCGGGCGGTGGTCACCGTGCGGCGCCGGTGCACACGGATCCCCGGGAGGTGTCCGTGCTGACAGCGCTGTCGGCGGTCTCCGACCCGGTGCGCATCAAGCTGATCCGCGACCTGGCGGGCTCCGCCGACTGGACGCGTAGCTGCGGCAGCTTCGACGTGCCCGTCGGCAAGGCCGCGCTCAGTCACCACTTCTCGGTCCTGCGCGGCGCCGGCCTGGTCGAACAGCGCGACGAGGGCCCGAAGCGGGTCAACCGACTGCGCCGCGAGGAGTTCGAGGAGCGCTTTCCCGGGCTGCTCGCCCTGCTGCTGCGTGACGACGGGGTCGTAGCCGCCGACTGATCGGCGGGCCCCACGCGCCGAGGCCTGCCGTCTGGCCGCCTCCCGTCCGCGAGGCGGCGCGCTGACGCTGATGGGCTGATGGGCTGATGGGCTGATGGGTCGATGGGGCGGCGATGTGCCGATGCGGCGGCGATGTGCCGATGTCCTTTTGGTTCGATATGTCGATGCGCTGAGCCGGTGAGAGTCGGCCAACCTCGGGTCAGGGGCGGGTGCTTCAGCCGCTTCGACGGTCACTTCGGCGGATCGGCGGACCGGCGGAATGAGTGGCGGCCTCGCTGCGGCCGCCCGTTCGATACGGCGTACCGTACGATGACTCGTATGCCCCGTCACTCCCCTTCGCTGGACCGCGCGACGCCGGACCGTATCGCCGAGACCGCCCTGTTCCTGATCGACGAGGGCGGCCCGGAGGCACTGACGTTCCGGGCGCTGGCCACCCGCCTGGAGATCTCCCTCGCCTCCCTTCAGCGTCGCTGCACCGACCTGGCCGGCCTGCTGGACCTGTGCACCGATCACCTGGCCGCCCGGCTGCCGGAGGTCGACCCCGACGCCGACTGGGCGGCTGCCACCGGGACCCGCTTCACCGCGCTGTACCGACTGCTGGCGACCCGTCCGGGACTGCTCGCCCTGCGCGGGGCGCGGCCCTGGCTCGGCCCGAACCTGCTGGCCCGCCTGGTGGAGCCGCAGCTCGCCCACAGTCTTGCGGCCGGCATGACCACCGAGGAGGCGATCGTCGCGTACCGGCGCATGTACCTGCTCACCCTCGGCAGCGCGAGCTTCGTCGACCACCGGGACCCGAAGTCCGCCCAAGCGGCGACCCGCACCGCGCTGGCCGCGCTCGACCCCGGTGAATTCCCGGCGCTGACCGGCAACCTGACCGCGATCGTCTCCGCCGTGACCGACCACGAGGTCTACCACGGTGCCCTGGACCAGCTCATCCGTGCGGCGGACCCGCGCCGGTCCGCCCCGTGACACCCCGTTCCCCGGCACCGGGCGCCGCCCCTGCCGCGTCGAGCCGTCAACGCAAAGCGAGGACTTCCGCCATGAGCACCACTGCCCCCGCCACCGCCCCCGTCGCGCGCGTCTTCAGCAGCGACAACGCCGCCGGCGCCTCCCCGGAGATCATCGAGGCCGTGGCCCGGGCGGCCTCGGGCCAGGCCATGCCCTACGGCGCCGACGAGAGCACGGCCGCGGTCCGGCGTCGTCTGAGCGACCTCTTCGAGCGTGAGGTCGATGTGCTGCCGGTCTCCACGGGGTCCGCCGCGAACGCGCTGAGTCTGGCCGCGTTGACGCCGCCCTGGGGGAGTGTCCTGTGCCACCGTGACAGCCACATCAACAACGACGAATGCGGGGCGCCCGAGTTCTACACGGCGGGCGCCAAGCTCGTGCCGCTCGGCGGTGACGACGCCAAGATCGACCCCGGTGAACTGCGCGCGGCCGCACGGCACAAGGCAGGGGACGTGCACAGCGTCGAGCCCTCGGTGGTGAGCGTCACCCAGGCCACGGAGACCGGAGCGGTCTACACCCTCGACGAGATCCGCACCCTCGGTTCGGTCGCCGGGGAGGCGGGGCTGCGGCTGCACATGGACGGCGCCCGGTTCGCCGGAGCCGTCGCCTCACTCGGCTGTACCCCGGCCGAGCTGACCTGGCGGGCGGGCGTCGACCTGCTGTCCTTCGGGGCCACCAAGAACGGCACGATGACCGCCGACGCGATCGTCGTCTTCGACCGTTCCCTCACCGCCGAACTGTCTTTCCGGGCCAAGCGCGCCGGTCAGCTCGCGTCCAAGATGCGCTTCCACGCCGCCCAGCTCGACGCCTACCTCACCGACGACCTGTGGCTGCGCAACGCGACCCACGCGGGCACCATGGCCGTCCGACTCCAGGAGGGTCTGAAAGCGATACCCCAGGTCGGCCTGCTCGGCACCGCCGACGCCAACATCGTCTTCTGCCGTCTGCCCCGACAGGTCACCGAGGGGCTCCTGGCCGACGGCTACGCCTTCTACCACGACCGCTGGGCGCCGGGCGTCGTCCGCTTCGTCACCTCCTTCGCCACCGCGCCGGAGGACGTCGACCACCTTCTCCGGGCCGTCGAGCGCCACGTCGTCTGACCGGCCGAAGTCGCGGGACGGCGGCACCGAGAACCCGGATCACGGGCCCCCGAGCCGGGGGATTCGATAAGGTGTTCCATTTATGGGGGATGACAGGTTAGGGTCATTCCGAACGATCTTGCACGGAGGTGCCCCGGATGGAGAACACCGCGTCCGCCCGCCGGGGGCGTCCCCCGGGGCCCCGGACCGCCGAAGGAGAGCTGACGAACCGCCAGTCGGCCATCGTCCGCTACATCACGGAGTCGGTCGAACGGCAGGGCTACCCGCCGTCCATGCGGGAGATCGGCCAGGCCGTGGAACTCGCCAGCACGTCCTCGGTCGCTCATCAGCTCATGGCCCTCGAACGCAAGGGCGTGCTCTACCGGGATCCGCAACGTCCCCGCGCCTACCGGGTCCGGCCCTCCTGGGCGCCCGACCTCGGCGGCAGGAGCGAGACGCGGGTGGATGTGCCGCTCGTCGGGCGGATCGCCGCCGGCGCCCCGCTGCTCGCCGAGGAGATGGTCGAGGACGTCTACGCCCTGCCCCGCCAAGTCGTGGGCGACGGCGACCTGTTCGCCCTGACGGTCTCCGGCGACTCCATGATCGACGCGGCGATCTGCGACGGCGACATCGTGACCGTACGGCGCCAGGACAGCGCCGATCACGGGGACGTCGTCGCCGCGCTCCTGGGCGACGAGGCCACCGTCAAGGTGCTGCGCCGACAGGACGGGCAGGTGTGGCTCATGCCCCGCAACCCGGCCTACGCGCCGATCCGCGGCGACGAGGCGCAGATCCTCGGCAAGGTCGTCGGCGTCCTGCGCGTGCTCTAGGCGGGCGCGCCACCCGCGCGCGGACCGCACGGGTGGCTTCGCGCCGTCGGGCGGCCTGGTCAGCAACTCTTGAGGTACTCCGTGTCGCCCGCGTACCGCTGCCAGGCCGTCGGCGACAGTCCCGCGTCGGCCAGTCGGGCGCAGGCCCGGCGGGGCAGGTCGTGGCGGGCGGACAGCACGGGGGACAGGTCCCACAGGTCGACCTGCGTGATGGTCTGAGAAGCCAGCGTCCGGCCGTCGGGGAGAAACGCCATCGCCAAAGGCATCGGCAGTCGGTTGTGCAGGGCCGGGCCCATCCTGCGGGGCTGGCTCGGGTCGGTCAGGTCCCAGAGCAGCACCGTCCCGATTCCGATGCCCGCCGCCAGTACGGAGCGGTCGGGAGACACGGCGACCGACCCCACCGGACCGTCCTGGACCGCGGTGAGGTGCGACAGGCGGCTGGGGCTGCGCACGTCCGACACGTCCCACAGGGACAGGGCCGCGGTGCTGTGACCGACCACGAGCAGCTTGCCGTCGGCGGAGAGGGTGAACGACGAGCGCTCGCTGCCGATCTGGCCGAGGTTCGTGGTGCTGATCTTCGTGGGGTGCCCGGAGCCGGTCGGCACCTTCCAGAACACCGCCTTGCCGTCCGTGCCCACGGTGAGCAGCGTGTGTGTCGACTGAGCGAAGGACACCAGGCGGAGACCGCTGGGATGTGTCAACTCCGCCCGGCGGAAGGCTCGTTCCGGATGACTCGTGTCCCAGAGGATGACCTTGCCGTTGAAGTCACCCGTCGCCAGCAGGGATCCGTCGGGCGACCAGCCGTAGGCCTGGGGCACGCCTTTGTGGCCCCGCAGCGGGCTGCCCTGTGGCCGCGTCTTGCCGCCGTCCGTCCTCCGGAGCACGACATCCGTCAGCCGCTCGCCGCCTGCGGTGGCCAGCAGATCCCCCTCGGGGGAGAGCGCGGAACCCAGCGCTGCCTGTCGCCACTCGTCCGGCAGGCCGGGCCCGGGGTTGACGACCGATTCCAGAGACCGGGCGCGGTCGGGCCGCCCGACGTCCCACAGGAGGGTCTTGCCGTCGGTGGCGCTGCTCGCCAGGAGGGTTCCTCCGGCGGTGAGTTTCCCTGTGGTGGAGCCGGTGGCGTGACCTGCCAGCGGGGTGCCGAGCCGGCGCGGTCGCTCCCGGTCGGCCGTGTTCCACAACAGGACCCTGCCGTCGATGCCGCCGGTGGCCAGAAGGTGGTGGGAGACGTCGGCGGCCATGGCGTTCACCGTGGCACCGTGGACGAGCGGCATGTCCGTGCGCTGGAACGGCAGGGTGTCGAGCCGCACGAGCTGCACGCGGCCGTCGTCGCCGCCGCAGGCCAGTAAGCCGTCACCGATGAACGCCACCCTTCGCACCGGACTGTAGAGGCCGACATAGACGGAGGACGAGGTGTCCTGCAGTTCCTTCGGATGGCGCGGGTCCTGGATGTCCCACACGGAGATGTGTGCGGAGAGGGTGCCGAGAACCAATGTGCGATGGTCGGCCGACAGGGCCACGGAGGTGACACGGTTCAACTCGTCGGGGAGCGGCAGGGGGGCGCCGAGTTCGTGGAAGGCGGCGCCGGCCGTGTCCCACAACCGGACGGAGTTCCTTCCGTCACTGGTGATCAGAAGATTGCCGTCGGCGGACAGGGCAAGACGGTCGGCCTTGTCCGACGGGTCGCCACCGTGTTTGATCCTGACCGTCGGCTTGGCTGTGGCGGTTCCGCCGGGATCGATGTGGACGTCCAGGACGTAGCTGTTGCGGTAGTTGGCCAACGCGAGCCGGTGGCCGTCGCCCGACCATACGGCGGAGGTGATGGGCGCGCTGGACACCGTCGCCGAGCCGATTCTCACCGGGGCGGCGCCACGAGCGGTACTCCAGAGTGCCAAATCCTTCGAGTCCCCGACCGCCAGCACCTTGCTGTCCGGACGCCAGGCGAGCGCACCGACCGCGCTCGCATCGACCTTGCTTTCGGACTTCCCGATGTACGTGGGCCGTTCCGGGCGGGAGATGTCCCAGAACCGCACGGACCCGTCGGCGCCCCCCGCCGCCAGCATGCGAGCGTCGGGGGAGAGGGCGAGTGAGGTCGGTTCGGTGCCGAGGCCGTCGAGGGTGGCGAGGTGACTGGAGGTCGTCAGCGTTTCGAGCAGACTCGTCCGCGTCGCCGGCTCGGCCGCGTCCAGCTTGTAGGCCGCCAACCCCAACTGGAGGGCGAGCCGGGGGTCGCTGACGCGGAGCGCCTCGGCGTTTCCCACCAGGTTGCGGGCGGTGGTCCTGCGGGCTTGTGCAGCGGCTTGGCGGGCCTGTGCCGCGGCCTGCTCCGACGAGGCTCTGCGCTGCCACAGGAACAGTCCCGACGCGATCACGGCCAGGGTGAGTACACAGGCCAACGAGACCTTGATCCGCCGTGCCCTGCGGGCCACGGCACGCCTTCGCGCCTGACTCGTGGCGACGAAGTCGGCGATGCCGTCGGGCAGTCCACGCTGCTTCGACCATACGAGCCCCGCGGCGAGATCGGTCCCGTCCAACAGGTCACCCGGGTCGGGGGCGTCGGACTTGCCGGTGCCTTGTCGCCCCGACCCGGCGAAGCGCGCCTGGCGCTCGGCCGTGCGGTGCAGCCAGGACTGGAACTCCTGGTCCGCGGCCACCCAGTCGCGCAGTGTGCCCCAGTCGCGGATCAGGGCGTCGTGGACGAGTTCGGCGGTCGCCGGGGCCTGACCGCCGCCGGCGCGAGGTGCCACCCGGGTCGTGATGATCCGCCGCTTGAGCAGGAGGCCCAGCACCACGTCGAAGTCCTGGCCGACCCGCTCACCGGACTCCTGGTCGACCCTCTCGACCTTCTCGTGCTTCTCGTCCTTCTCGTCCTTTTCTTCGACCTCCCGGCCGTCCGCCGCCGGATCCGCTGCCAGGGCGCGCAGATGGTCCAGGGACACCTGACGGCGGGTGGCGGGAATCGCGTGGACGTCGTCGGCGGGGCGTACCAGCGCCGTCAGGATCCGCTCCGCGATGAGCCGGAGTTCGGGCGCGAGCCCCCGGAGCGCGTGGTCGCACCACGCCGTGAGACTCCCGGCGACCCCGCCGAGCCGCTGGTACGCGTCGTGGGTGAGTCGGCCGTCGCGGCGGTCCTCCCACAGCCGGCTCAGCGTCAGCTGGAGAGCCGGCAGCAGTGTCGCCGATGCCTTCCGGTCGGCGGCGGCAGCCGGGTCGGCCGCCAGCACGTCCGAGATGATCCTTTCCGGCAGACCCTCTTCCAGGTGCGCACCCGCGACCCGTGCCGGCTCGGCGATGACGTCTCGCAGTTCCGGGATGTCCAGGGTGGTACGCACCGGGAACAGGCCCGGTGTCACGGCCTTCAGCAGATCCGGGGCCGAGGAGGCCAGCCGGGCGAAGTAGTCGTCCCGCATGACCAGGATCAGACTGACGGCGCTGTCCGAATCGATCACCGCGACAAGCTGCCGGGCGATGTCCGCCAGGACCTCGTCCGGCGTCGCCGTACCGGAAGCCGTACCGGAAGCCGTGCCGGTGAAGAGCTCCTCGAACTGATCGATGACGACGAGCAGACGGCGTGTCGTCGGTTCTCCGGCCAGCCGGCGTTCCACCGCCGAGGCGATGTCCTCGGTGGCGGCACCGGTCAGTCCGGCCGCTTCCAGCTCGCCCGTCAGATCCTGCCCCGGCCGGGCCGTCACGGCCAGCCACCGGCTGCTGCCGGGCACCCTGCCCTCGGCCAGGGCGGGGAGCAGGCCGGCCCGGACGAGGGACGACTTGCCCGCACCCGAGGGGCCGAGCAGCAGCATGACCCGCCGCTGCCTCTCCAGCACGGCCAGAGCCTCCTCCACGACGGCTTCCCGGCCGTGGAAGTACCTGGCGTGCTCCTCGGTGAACGGCTCGAGCCCCCGATAGGGACTGACCCGGCTCTCGGACAGCAGGGGCCAGGCCTCCCGCAGAGTCCGGGTGGGCGTGGCGTAGGCGACGTCCAGGCCTCTGAGGAAGGGGTCCTGGGGCGTGATCGCCGTGGTCATCCCGATGACCAGGCCCGTCGTCTCGTCCACGACCGGGGCGCCGCTGAAGCCCGACGTGAGGTCGTTGGCGTCGGTCAGTTGCATCAGCGCGGGTGTGTCGCCGCCGGCCGGGATCAGATCACCGGCCGTGCAGAAGCCGTAGCGGCCGCTGTCGGGCGAGTGGGCCGGAAACCCGAACGAACGTACCCGATGACCGCGACACCCCTCGGCGGATCCGAGGGCCAGCGGCACGGAGCCCGCCGGCGGTTCTTCCAGCCGCAGGACGGCGATGTCCTCGGCGTCGGGCGTCCGCCAGCCCTCCACCTGCACGCGGGCCGCGGTCCGCGGTGCGCCCGGGAGGTGGGGGAACTCGAGGTCTATTCGGGCACCGGGACCACCGCCGGCGGCGCGGACCACGTGGGCACAGGTGAGGACGAGGTCGTGAGCGACGAGGAATCCCGTCCCCGCCGTGCTGTCGCCCGCGGCCCGCACCCGGGCGATCGAGTGGGTGATCGAGGCGGTTCCGGTTCCGGCGTCCGCCCCGGCGGGAGGGATCGGGGTGCCGTGGGGATGTGTCATGTCGTGGCCCCCACCCCTACCGCGAGGTCCCGTTGTCGCTCCAGGCGGCTCTCACCTTCATGTGCACCGCGCCCGTCCCCTTGGTGATGACGGCTCCCGCCTCGGCGGACAGGGTCACGCCGAACTCCACCTCGATCTCGTCGGGACCGGCCCGCCTCAACTGGTCCAGCACCGCTCGTGCGGCATCGCCCACCGGTGTCAGAGACTGTTGCAGTGTCTGGGGCAGCTCCCTCACGGCGTCCCCGAACCGGCCGACCTTGACGGGACCGTCGTGTTCCGCCGCGGCCTCGAACTGGATGACGCCCCCGCCTTCCAGCGGAACCCTGACCACGCTGTGCATGTAGCTCCCCCCATGTCCGGCACCTTTCGTGGTGACCGGATGGGCGCCGACGCTACTGGGCCCGGACCTCGCGGACCCTGCGGATCGAGGTGAGGGGTGCCGCTGTTCATACGGAACGGTGAGCGTTCATACGCATGTTCATACGGATCGGCGAGCGCGAGGCATGCGAATCGTCGGAGACGCCGTCCAGCGCGTGGTGTCCACGCGGGACGGCGCCCTACAGCCCGGCGACCTTCGCGCTCGCCGACAGCTCGTAGACGAGGGTGACGGTGCGTCGGCCGCCGGGTGGCAGGGCCAGGCTCCAGCAGGCGATGCCATCGGCGTCGACCGTGTCGGGGGCGGGAGAGCAGGCCTCCTTGCGCAGCCGTACCTCCACCGCCGAGACCTCGGAGACCGGGATCCGTTCGCGCAGGACGATGACCCGTTCGCCGTGTTCGCCGGGGGAGGAGAACCGGGACACGTGGAGCGTGACGGTGCGGGTGACCACGGTCCGCTGGGTGAGCGTGGCGGTGTCCCGGGTCTCCTCGGTGTGCCGGACGACCCGATGGTCGTCGCGGCTGCCGTAGGCAAGTTCGACGGGGGCGTGCGGAGCGGTGAAGTCCAGGGTGCCGCGGCCGGTGAATCCGCTGCCGCGGATCAGGTCGACGGGTCCGGCGAGCAGTGCGTGGCCGGACCGGTTGTCGAACCGCGCCACCTGCGTGACCAGCGGGGACAGCTCGGGTGTGCAGGCGTACTCGATGCTCGCGGTCGTGGCGAAGGAGGACAGCGGCACACGGTGGGCGCGGCCGTCCGCGGGCACGGAGACCGGCGCGGGGGAGTTCAGCACCCGCACCTCGTCGCCGTCGTCCACTCCCGGCAGCCCGAGCACCGGTACCGGACCGAGGTCCGCGATCTCCTCCTCGCGCAGCTCGACGTCGACGGAGCGGCGCTCTGCGGAGGTCCGGTCCTGGAGCGTCAGGCGGTCCTCGTCCAGCCGGGGTGGCTCGGTGGACTGTGCGGAGCGTGCCGTCGACAGCGTCAGCCGTACGTCGGACCAGTCCTCGCCGGTGCGCTGCCAGACCATCGCGTCGGTCTCCAGCGTGAGGGACTCGCCGTCGAGTACCGCCCGGTAGGCGGGCCGCCACAGCGCACACGGGGTGAGGTGGCTGACGCGCAGGTCGGCCGGTCCGGCGGCCGTGGCCTCCAGGGTCAGTTCGATGTGCCCGACCAGTTCGGCGGGTTGCTCCTCGGAGAGTTCCATGACCCGCCGGGCCTCGGCGAGTTCGGCGCCGAGTCCTGCCAGTCGGGCGTCCACGGTGCGCAGTTGCTCGCCGTAGGAGTCGCGTTCCTCGTCCACCCGGTCCAGTTCGCGGGTCCAGCGGAGCCCTTCGGATTCTCCGGAGCCGGCGCCTTCGCCGATCTCCCGCAGCAGATCGGCGGCGAGACGGCCCAGCGCGTCGACGCGGGCGTGCAGCCGGTCGCGCCGACGCCCGAGGGCGAGCAGCTCCTCCTCGAGCGTGTGCACGCGGTGGCGCAGGGCGGAGTCGCCGTCGGCGGGCCGCGGCCCGCGCGGCGTCCAGTCGCGGACGATCCGCACGTCGAGCACGGTCGCCGGGTGTTCGGCGGTCAGCTCGGCGTGGAGCGTACGGTCGACGGCCAGCGCGCTGACCGGCCCGAGGCGCAGCCGGTGGACTCCCGCCTCCAGGTCGAGCACGGTGGTGCGCTCGACGTGGGCGCGGTCCTCCAGACAGGTGACGGCGGTGACGGGGAGGGGGATCGGCTGCGGTGCCATGGACATGGGGTGTGTCAGCTCCTGCGGTTGCCGCCGGCCAGCGTCTTGGCGGACGCGATACGGATCTCGTAGCCGCCGTCGAGGGCGGTGGTGGTGCCGGCGGGCAGGTCCACCCGCCAGACGCGGGTGCCGGGTGCGTGCCGCTCCGGGCCCGCGCCGTCCCGGGGCGCCGTCCAGTCGGCCCGTTCCTCGATCCGGATGTCCGCGTCGGAGGTGACCGGGACCCGCTCGCGGACCTCGACCGTGACGGGCTCGCCGAGCTGGTTGGCCAGCTCCACGTGGACGCGGTGGTCGAGCACCGTGGTGCTGCTGCGCAGCCCCGAGGTCGACTCGTGCAGGTTCGTACGGCGGGTGACCCGGACGCCCTGGGCCGGACCGAGCCCCACCCGGCACTCGCCGCCCGGGGCGAGCGTGGGCAGGGCGGTGGTGAGCAGGAAATCGTCACCGGCGGTGACCTCCACCGGGCCGGCCAGCAGTGCCTGGTCGGTGGAGTTGGAGAGCACCAGCGTCGCGTAGACGGTCTGTTCCACGGACGGCACGCAGAGGTACTCGGTGCGCAGACCGACCGGGATCTCGCCGACGGTGACGGTGTGCCAGGTGCCGTCCGAGGGAATGTCGGCGCGGGCCACGGCGTCGAAGCGGTGGTCGAAGGAGCCGGCCGATTCGCGGGGCCGCACCGCATGTCCGGGGAGCGGCAGTGCCGTCACCGCCTCGGCACGGCGGCGGTGCTCGGCCGCCACCGGGTCGAAGGGGGAGTCCGCAAACAGCAGGCCCCGGCGACCGGCCTGCTCGGCCGGGCCGCACAACACGAGGGCGGTGTAGTCGAGTTCGGCGCCGCTCGGCCGGGGCGGACCGGCCGCCGGCGCGGCAGGCTGCGGTGGTGGAGCGCCGCCAGGGGCCGCGGGTGCCAGGGGTGGTGCTGCCGCCCGGGCGGGGGCAGCCGGGGGAGCCATGGCGGCGGCCGCCGCGAGGGGCATGCTGCGGGCTCGCGGCCTGCCGCCCGGTCGCGACGGGACAGGCTGCGAGGACTCGTTCGACCCGCCGCCGACGGGCTGGGGGTATGCGCTGCCTGCGCTGCCCGGCGCAGGGGGCGGTGCGCCGTAGGCAGGCGGGGCCGCGGCGAGTGACTCGCCGTACCCCTGCGGTGCCGGCGGCATCGGCGCAACCGGACCGGGCGCGGAGCCGGCCGCCGCGGCCACGGCGAGGGAGCCGCCCCCGGGAGTGAGGGGCCCGGTCGGCCGAAGGGGTGCCACGTCGTACCCGGCGAACAGGTCGGCCAGGCCCGTCGGAGGCTCACGCCAGCCCGACGGCAGAGGCGCGGGCTGACGGCGTCCGATCCGCAGTGAGCGGAGCCTGGGCAGGTCGGTACGGCGCCGTAGGTCGGCGGTGGCCAGGGCGATGCGCACACCGGTCCAGTCCTCGCCGGTGCGCTGGGCGACCGAGGCGCGGAGCACCAGACGGCCGCTGCTGTCGTCCTGACGGTAGGTGAGACGGTAGGTCGGCACCCAGACCGCGCCCGGTACGCCGTACTCCAGCTCCACTTCCGCGTCACCGGTGCCGTCGAGGGTCAGAACCGCCGAGACGGTGGTCTCCACATGAGCCGCCGGTGCGTCGGTGGAGGCGCGGGCGAGCCGGTCGGCGGCGACGGAGAGCGCGTGATCGGCCTGGCCCAGCGCCTCCTCCAGCTCGACGAGGCGGGTGTGCAGCCCGGCCAGCCGCTCGTCGACGAACTCGGCGAGCTCCAGCCACGCGTCGACCGGGGTGCGGCGGTGCGGGTCATCGCGCCTGCGGGCCGGCGGGACCGGCCGCAGCCCCTTGACCTCCTCGATCAGCCGCAGTTGCCGGTCCAGACGACCCTGTGCCGCCGCGCGCTCGTCGAGCAGCCGCTCCACCTCACGCCGCAGGGATTCGGGGGCGGGCGCGGCGAGCGGCTCGGCCTCGACCTCCACCCGTGCCTCGGTGACGCGTACGCCGGTGGCGCTGGTGACCCGGGCCCGCAGGGACCCGGGGTCCAGTGAGCGGGGCAGTCCCCCCACCCGCACCCGGCCGTCCGGCGGCACGCTGCCCGAGGCCAGGCGGCGGCAGACCGCGCCCTGGGCGTAGACCACCACCGAATCGAGGGTCGATCCCCACCGCTGTGTCGTCCGAGCTGTCATGTGCCTCGCCCCCCGGCCGTGTCCGTGCTGAGCGAAGCCTACGCGGAGCGGCGACGGACCTGGTCGAACGGGCTGGAATACCGCCGTCTCACAGCGTGGCGAACGCCCGGCAGGACGCGTGCGTCTCGCCCTTGAGCGGCCGAACGGCCCGCCGCCGAGGGGCCGTTCGGTGCGGGCAGGTGGGCAGGTGGGACGGTGGGCAGGTGGGACGGTGGGTGGAAGAAGGTCGTCAGTTCCGGCCCTGCTGGTCGGCGGCCATGGGCAGTTCCAGGCGGGGTCCGTGGAAGCGTTCGCGCAGGAGCCGGTCGTGCGTCACCACGACCAGCGTGCCGGTGTAGCGGGCCAGGGCGGCCTCGATCTCTTCCACCAGGGCGGGAGCCAGGTGGTTCGTCGGCTCGTCGAGCAGGAGCAGATCGAGTGGGCCGGCCGTCACGAGCCGGGCCAGTTCGAGCTTGCGGCGCTGTCCGACGGACAGGTTCCGTACGGGAACAGTGAGATCGGCGGCGCGGAACAGGCCGAGCGAGAGGAGGGCGTCGGCGTGTTCGTCGGGCAGGCCGGCCCGGTCGGCCGCGAATGCGGCGAGCAGCGTGCGGGCATCGAAGGCGTCGCCGGGCGCCCTTTGCTGACGGAGGAAGCCGACCCGGCGCGGCCGCCGCACGTTTCCGGCGTCGGGCGTCAGTTCCCCTGCCAGCAACTGGAGAAGGGTGCTCTTGCCGGCACCGTTGGGTCCGGTGACGAGGAGTCGGTCACCCGGGGCGAGTTCCAGGGACGGAACGTACAACCGCCCGGTGACCAGGACGCCTTCCAGGTGCGCTGACGTCGATGTGTCCTCGGCGGTCGGCGTGGCTTCGAGGCGGCCGGTGAACCGCAGGGGCTGCGGAGGCGGCGGCACGGGGTGCTCCGTGAGCCGTTGCAACCGCTCGCGCGCGTTCCGGATGCGGCTCTGTGCGCCGTGTGCCCGCGAGCGCGCCCGAAAGGCGCCGGCACCGCTGAACCCTCTCGGCCCCTTGCTGGGGATCCCGGCCAGCAGCCCGATACCGGAGTCGGCGAGGTGTTCCTGCCGGGCGACCTCGTTGCGCCATTGCTCGTGATCCCACGCCCACCTGGCGCGGGCCGCTGCCTTGGCGGCGAGGAAGCCGGCGTATCCATCGCCGTAGCGCCGTACCGTGCGCCGGTCGTGGTCCACTTCCAGGACGGTGCCGGTGACGGCTTCCAGGAACGCCCGATCGTGCGTGGCCACGACGACCGTGCCCCGATGACGGCGCAGATGTCCTTCGAGCCAGGCCACGGCCTCGTCGTCCAGGTCGTTGGTCGGCTCGTCGAGCAGCAGGAGTTCGGGGGCCGAGGCCAGGGTCGCGGCGAGCGCGAGCCGGGAGCGCTGTCCTCCGGAGAGGGTGCTCAGCACCCGCTCCCGGTCCAGTGGCGCGGGCTCGCCGAGCCGGCGCAAATTCACCTCGACCCGGCGATCCGCTCCGTACCCGTCCCGCGCGTCGAACTCGGCCACCAGCGCGGCGTAGCGCTCGAACTCCGCGGGGCCGGCCGTGCGCAGTGTGGCCTCGGCGACGCGCATACGGTGTTCCAGGGCGCGCAGTTCGCCCAGTACGTGATCCACGGCATCGCCCACGCGCGCCGAACCGGGCAGATCGAGGGTCTGGCGCAGGTGGCCGATCCCGCCCGGTGCGACGACGGTCAGGCGGCCGTCGTCGACCGGCTCCTGTCCTGCGAGCAACCGCAGGAGCGTGGACTTCCCAGAGCCGTTGTCCCCGACGATCCCGACCCTTTCGCCCGGTCGGACGGTGAGAGACACGCGGTCGAGCACCCTGCGGTCGCCGTAGCGCTTGGTCACCTCGGCAAGAGCGATCTGGGACGTGGTGAGAGGAGAGGCGGTGACGGTGGTGTCGACGGGAGCACGGTGCAAGAGCAGTCCTTTGCCGGGCGAGCAGGAACGGGCGGCGAGCAGCGGGAGTGCCGGGCTGCCGGCCGATGAAAACCAAGCTAGACGAGACGGTTCGTCTCGTCAACGAGGAGAGGTGGATTCGACCCCGCCAAGCCTTCGCGACGGCACAGTCGGCGGCCTCGGGCGCGGCCGGACCCCGGATGTCAGCAGCCGTGCGCCTGTCCATCCGTGATTTGCTGGCGTCACATATGCAATGTGTGCTTATAAATCGGCGATCTGGTGACTCGGAGCCCCTCACCTGCCGCAATGCGCGCCGGTGAGGGACCCTTCGCCTGCGGCGAACAGCCGCTTCGCATCACCCCGAGGAGTGACCGTGAGCGTTCGTATCGGAGTGGAGGAGGAGTTCCACGTCCTGGAGGTGGAGAGCGGGCTGCTCGTGCCGCGCGCCAATTCGCTCCTGCGACGCCTCCCGAGGCGTACCTTCACCACCGAGCTGCACCAGTCCACCGTGGAGTCGAACAGCGAGGTGCACACGTCCCTCGACGATCTGTACGCCGACCTCGCCGCGACGAGACGGCAGCTCGACGCGGCCGCCTCTTCGCTGGGCCTCGCGGCGGTGGCCGCAGGCGCGGCGCCACTCGCTCCGGCGGCAGCCGCGCACCCCACCGCCGGAGCGCGCTATCGCCGCATGGTCGAGGACTACCGCACGGTCGCCGACGAGCAGCTCATCTGCGGTGCCCAGGTCCATGTGGACGTTCCCGACCGCGACACGGCGGTGCGGGTGATGTGCGCGGTCTCCGGCTGGCTGCCCGTGCTGCTCGCGCTCTCCGCCAGTTCGCCGTTCTGGCAGGGGGCCGACACCGGGTACGCGAGCTGGCGCACCATGCTCTGGCAGCGCTGGCCCACCGCGGGCCCGGTCGGCTGCTTCGCGAGCGCGGACGAGTACGACGCCACGGTGCGCGACCTCGTCGGGTCCGGGATCATCAGCGACCCGGGGATGATCTATTACGACGTACGCCCCTCCGCGCACCTCCAGACGCTGGAACTGCGCATCTGTGATTCCTGTCCCCGCGCGGAGACCGTCGTGCTCGTCGCCGGACTGTTCCGCGCCCTGGTCACCGAGGCCCGCGAGCGGCTCGGGACGGGCGGTGCCCCCGGCTGCGACGGCCGGCACGAGTGGCTGCGCGGCGCCTCCTGGCGGGCGGCCCGGTCCGGGCTCGAAGGCGGCCTGGTGGATCCCGGGACCCACCAGGAGGCACCCGCCGGGGAGGTCGTGCGCACGCTGCTCACCAGGCTGCGCCCCGCCCTGGAGGCGGACGGCGACTGGGAGACCGTCCGCTCGTTGGCGGAGGAGGCCCTCGCCGCCGGCAGTGCGGCGCGCCGCATGCGCCATGTCGTGGAGGAAGAGGATCTGCTGGCCTGTGTCGACATGCTGATCGCCGAGACCCGTGGCGAACGCACCCCCGGCAGGGCGGCGGCCACCCACCGCGGGAACCCTGCGCAGGCCACCGGTGTGACGGACCCCGCCCAACCGTTCGCGCGACCGCTGACCCGCAGGTGAGTCGCCATGGTCACGGACGAACCATTCCCCTGCGCCGACCGTCCGGTACCCATGTACCGGCGGTCGGCCCACGCCGAACGAAACGGAGGCGGCACATCATGTGCGGTCTGAGCGGGGAGATCCGCTTCGACGGTCACCGACCCGATCTCGCGGCCGTCGAGCGCATGAGCGAGCGGCTCGCCGCCCGTGGTCCCGACGGCCGGGGAGTCTGGACGAGAGGCGCGGTGGCCCTGGGACATCGGCGACTGAAGATCATCGACCTGTCGGACCTCGCGGCGCAGCCGATGACCGACTCCCGCGCCGGGCTCACCGGAGTCTTCAACGGCTGTGTGTACAACTACCGGGAGCTGCGCGAAGAGCTGCGGAGCCTGGGCCACCGGTTCACGACGACATCCGACACCGAGGTGGTGCTGAAGGCCTACCGGCAGTGGGGCACCGCCTGCGTGGAGCGCTTCTACGGCATGTTCGCCTTCGCCCTCGTCGAGCACCGGTCCGGACGCGTGGTGCTGGGGCGCGACCGGCTGGGGATCAAGCCCCTGTACCTGGCACGGACGCCGGGACGGCTGCGGTTCGCGTCCTCCCTGCCCGCCCTTCTCGCCGCCGGCGGTGTGGACACCTCACTCGATCCGGTCGCCGTCCACCAGTACCTGAGCTGGCACGCCACGGTCGCCGCCCCGCGTACCGTCCTCGGCGGTGTGCGCAAGCTCCCGCCGGCCACCGTGCGGATCGTCGAACCGGACGGCACCCATCACGACCACCGCTACTGGCAGCCGTCGTACACGCGCCGGGCCGAGTACGCGGCGATGGGCGCGCACGACTGGCGCGACGCGATGCTGGAGGCGCTGCGTACGGCCGTACGCCGACGGATGGTCTCCGACGTCCAGGTCGGCGTCCTGCTCTCCGGCGGCCTGGACTCCAGCCTGATCGTCGCGCTGCTGGCACAGGCGGGGCAGCGGGACCTGATGACGTTCAGCGTGGGGTTCGAGTCGGAGGGCGGGGAGGAGGGCGACGAGTTCCGGTACTCGGACCTGGTGGCCAGGGAGTTCGGCACCGACCACCGTCGGCTGATGGTGCCCTCCGACCGGGTGTCGACGGCCCTGGACGGTGCCGTCGCGGCGATGAGCGAGCCGATGACCAGCCACGACGTGGTCGCCTTCTATCTGCTGTCCGAGCAGGTTTCCAAGGAGGTGAAGGTCGTGCAGAGCGGACAGGGCGCCGACGAGGTGCTCGCCGGTTACCACTGGTACCCGCGGCTCGCCGAGGCCGCCCGCGCGGACGCGGCCGAGCGGTACGCCGACACGTACTTCGACCGGCCGCACGCCGACCTCACCCGGATCCTGGAACCCGGCATGCTGCCCGGCGACGACGTCTCGGGCCGTTTCGTGCGGGACCACATGGCGGTCCCCGGAGCCGAGACGGCCCTGGACGCGGCCCTGCGTCTGGACACGCACGTGATGCTCGTCGACGACCCGGTCAAGCGGGTCGACAACATGACCATGGCCTGGGGGCTGGAGGCCCGAGTGCCGTTCCTCGACCACGAACTGGTCGAGCTGGCCGCGGCCTGCCCGCCGGAACTCAAGCTGGCCGACGGCGGCAAGGGCGTGCTGAAGGCAGCCGGCCGTCAGCTGCTGCCGCGGGACATCGTCGACCGACCCAAGGGCTACTTCCCGGTCCCGGCGATCAGGCACATGGCGGGCCCCGTCCTGAAGCGGGTACGCGAAGCGCTCGAGGCACCCGAGGCGAGGCGGCGCGGCCTCTTCCAGGAGTCCTACGTGTCCCAGCTCCTCGAGGCGCCCGACGAGCACCGCACCAAACGGGGAGCGAACGCCCTGTGGCAGATAGCGTTGCTGGAGATATGGCTGCAGACGCACGGCATCACGTGAGTGGCGGGCTGAGCGCGGCGGCGGCCCTGGCCGGCGACCCGGTCGCCCCGCCGCCCCCCGACACGCGGGTGGCGGACGCGAGTGGCACCGCCTTCGCGGCCGCCCCGGCCCCGGCGCCGGTCCCCCTGCCCGAGGCGAGCGGTCCGCGGGACGCCGTGACCCGGCTGCGCTCTCACGGCTGCTGGTATCCCTCCGCCAACCCCGACGGCTCCGAGGCGGCCTTCATCTGCGACCGGGGCGGCGTCCCCCAGCTGTGGGCCGGGCCCCTCGCCGGGGGCGAGGTGCACCTCCTCGACTCCTTGCCGGACCCGGTCAAGGAGGTGTCCTGGTCACCGGACGGCCGCTGGATCGCCTACACCACCGCACCGGGCGGTGGCGAGCACACCCGGGTGCTGTGCGTACGACCCGACGGCACCGGCCGCCGCGTGCTGGCCGGGGCCGACCCGGGCCATACCGCCCACCTGGGCTGCTGGGCGCACGACGGCTCGGCCGTCGCCGTCACGCTCGCCGCGCCGGGCGCCGGCACGCCGCAGAACGGGGCGGGACCGGCCCGTGCCGACGCCGCCCTGCCGGCCAACTGGGCCGACAGGGACGGCCGGGCGACACTCCTGGGCGGAACTCCGTACGACACCGCACCGGGAACGGGGCAGACCGTCACGGCGGCCGACGCCCCCGAGCCCCCGGTACCGTCGGTCCGTCCCGACGGAGGGCTGTCGGCCTACCTGATCGACCCCGACGGTCTGGCGTCCCCCGTCCTCCTCGCCACGGAGACGCACGCCGCCACCCTGCGGGTGTGCGACATCAGCCGCGACGGCGGTCTCGTGCTGCTGCGCCGGGGGCCGCGAGGACGGCGCGAGGCCGTCGTCCGGCGCACGGCCGACTCGGCCACCACGTGCACCGTGCCGGTCGCCGACGGAGATCCGTGGATCGGACGGTTCTCACCCGACCGGCGGACGCTGTGGCTGCGCAGCGACGCCGAACGCGAGTACGCGGCACTTCTCGCCGTCGCCCTCGGCACCGACGGCCTGCCGCACGGCACGTCCGTCATGGCGGAACGGCAGGACAGCGACCTCGACCTCCTGGCGTTCTCGCACGACGGCCGCACCGCCGCACTGTCCTGGAACGAACGGGGCGAGAGCCGGCTCGAACTCGTCGAACCCCTCCCGACGCGGCGGGCCCCCTACGGCCCGCTGGCCACGACGACCGTCCCGCTGCCGCACGAGGTCGTCACCCGCGTCGAGAGGGCCGGCCCGCGGGGACTGCTGCCCGCGCTGTCCGGTTCCCAGCGCCGCCCCGGGGTGTGGTGGGCCGCCGAGGGCGTTTCCCTGATGCGTACACCCTGGTCCTCCCGTGACGAGGACGCCACCGCGCCGGACCGCCGGCCCGTACGCCCCGTCCTCCTGCGGCTCACGGCGCGGGACGGGCTGCCCCTGAGCGGCTGGTACTACCGGGCGCCGGGCCGGGCGCCGGGTGACCCGGCGCCCTGCGTGATCCACCTGCACGGCGGTCCGGAAGAGCACGAACGCCCGGTCTTCAGCCCGCTCTACCACGAGTTGACCGGGCGTGGGCTGGACGTCTTCGCTCCCGACGTCCGAGGCTCCTCGGGGCACGGCAGATCGTTCGTCGACGCCGACCTGGGCGCCGGACGCTTCGCCGCGCTGGACGACGTCGCGGACTGCGCGGCCCACGCGGTGCCCGCGGGCCCCGCCGACCCGACCCGACTGGCGGTCATGGGGCGCTCGTACGGCGGTTACCTGACGTTCGCCTCCCTCGTACGGCACCCGGATCTGTTCCGCACCGGCGTCGCCGTCTGCGGTATGTCGGACCTCGCGACCTTCTTCGCCGGTACGGAACCCTGGCTCGCCGAGTCGGCTGCCCACAAGTACGGCCACCCCGAGCGCGACCGCGAACTGCTGCGGGAGCTCTCGCCGATGACCCGCATCGACGCGCTGCGCGTCCCCCTGCTCGCCGTCCACGGCGAACACGACACCAACGTGCCGCCGGGGGAGTCCGAGCAGTTCGTACGGGCGGCGCGCGACCGCGGCATCCCGGCCGAGCTGCTCACCCTGAGGGACGAGGGGCACGACTTCCTGCGCGCGGACAACCGCCGACTGTTCCGCCGAGCCGCCGCGGACTGGCTGGAACGCCACCTGACCGGTTGAACCGCCCGGTCGGCAGCCCTAGGGTGCCTTGGCTTTCGTGTGGAGGACCTCGCGGGCCTGCTCCGCGGCGCGGGTTATGCCCTCGGCGACGAAGTCGACGAAGCGGGCGATGTTCTCGAGGCGGGCGGCGGCCGGGGTGTCGGAGCCGAGGACCCCGACGCCCTGCCGAGCGGCCTCGGCGAGCAGGGCGCTGGACCGGGCACTGGCGATCGTCGACTGATAGAAGACGTCGTCGTCGACGAGGTAGCGCTCGCGGCGGCCTTCGCCCCGTTCCCGGCCGATGAGGCCCTGGCTCTCGAGGAACGCGACCGCCTTGGACACGGACGCCGGGCTGACCTCCAGGCGCTGGACGAGCTCGGACGCGGTGAGGCTGCCCGCGTCGGTGGTGTAGAGGCAGGTCAGCACCCGGGACATCATCTTGGGCAGGCCCTGTCCCATGAGGAGGGTGGTGAACATCTCCTCGTACTCGCGCACGGCCTCGGCGTCCCGTCCGTGGGCCGGCGCGGGCGCCGCTCCCCGGGGAGCGGCCTGCCTGCGCCGGTGGGTGCGGCGTTCGGTCGCGTGGTGGGCCAGGTCGGCGCGGTAGGCGGTGGGGCCGCCGTTGCGCATCACCTCACGCGTGATCGTCGAGGTCGGACGATCGAGACGTCTGGCGATCTCCGCGTAGGCGAGGCCGTCGGCCAGACCCAGCGAGATCTGCTGGCGTTCCTGCTGGGTGAGTCTGCCTCCCGGCATTGCGATCTCCTTCGTGCGCCGTGGTGTCGCCAGCATAGCGTTCACTCCCCATCCATTGCAACGAACGGACATGCTGTCGTTGCATTGAATTCCAAACCATTGCAACGATTTATGGGCTCTGAACTGCAAGTATGTTGATGTAGTGCAACGAAGACGTTGATGGATCAGTGAATGCAACGTAGCTTTTCCGGTGTCAGAAACAACGGACCGAAGGAGAGCACGATGCACAAGTTCGAGACCCCCGCCCCGATCGCCGCCGTCCTCGACATCCCCGCGGGGCGCATCCGGTTCATCGCCGCCGACCGGGCCGACACCACCGTCGAGGTCCTGCCCGCTGACGCCTCGAACAGCCGCGACGTGAAGGCCGCGGAGCAGGCCCGGGTCGAATACGGCGGCGGCGTCCTGCGGATCGAGGCCTCGGCGCAGAACCGGATCCTCGGCAACTCCGGAGCCATCGAGGTGACCATCCAACTGCCCGCCGATTCCTGGGTCGAGGCGAAGGCGGCCAGCGCCGAGTTCCGAGGCGTCGGACGGCTCGGCGACGTCGTCATCGAGGGATCGCACGGCGCGATCAAGCTCGACGAGGCCGCGAGCGCCCGCCTCACCCTGCTCGCCGGTGACGTCGCGGTCGGCCGTCTCAAGGGCCCTGCCGAGATCAGCACCAAGAAGGGCGACATCCGGATCACCGAGGCCGTGCGCGGCACGGTCGTGCTGCGCACCGACGCCGGCGAGGTGTCGGTCGGCGCCGCCCGCGGAGTCTCCGCCTCCCTGGACGCCGGCACCGGCTACGGCCGGGTCGACAACGCGCTCAAGAACACCGACGGCGTCGCCGGCCTGAACATCCACGCGACCACCGCCTACGGCGACATCGTCGCCCGCAGCCTCTGAGGAGCATGCGTCATGACCGACCCGGCCATCGCGGCGAACGGGCTGCGCAAGTCCTACGGCGACAAGACCGTCCTCGACGGCATCGACCTGACCGTCCCCGAAGGAACGGTCTTCTCCCTGCTCGGCCCGAACGGCGCCGGCAAGACCACCGCCGTCAAGATCCTCTCGACCCTCATCTCCCCCGACCACGGATCCGGCGAGATCCGCGTCGGTGGCCACGACCTCGCGGCCGATCCGCGGGCGGTGCGTGCCGCGATCGGTGTCACCGGGCAGTTCTCCGCGGTGGACGGGCTGATCACCGGTGAGGAGAACATGCTCCTCATGGCGGACCTGCACCACCTGTCCAGGGCGGAGGGGCGGCGGGTCGCCGCCGCCCTGCTGGAGCGCTTCGACCTGGTCGAGGCCGCGAAGAAGCCCGCCTCGACCTACTCCGGCGGCATGAAGCGCCGCCTCGACATCGCCATGACCCTCGTCGGCAGCCCGCGGATCATCTTCCTCGACGAGCCGACCACCGGCCTGGACCCACGCTCCCGGCACAACATGTGGCAGATCATCCGCGAACTGGTCTCCGACGGCGTCACCGTCTTCCTCACCACCCAGTACCTGGAAGAGGCCGACGAACTCGCCGACCGCATCGCCGTGCTCAACGACGGCAGGATCGCCGCCGAGGGCAGCGCCGAAGAACTCAAGCGGCTCGTCCCCGGCGGACACGTCCGGCTCCGCTTCGCCGACCCGGCCGCCTACCAGGACGCCGCCTCCACGCTGCGCGAGGCCACCCGCGACGACGAGGCGCTCGCCCTGCAGATCCCCAGCGACGGCAGCCAGCGCGAGCTGCGCTCGATCCTCGACCGCCTCGACACGGCCGGCATCGAGGCCGACGAACTGACCGTGCACACCCCCGACCTCGACGACGTCTTCTTCGCCCTCACCGCCTCCACCACCGTCCCCGGCCAGCCCAAGGAGAACGCCCGATGAGCTCCCTCACCCTCGCCGTACGCGACTCCACCACCATGCTGCGCCGCAACCTCCTGCACGCCCGGCGCTACCCGTCGATGACACTGAACCTGCTGCTCACGCCCGTCATGCTGCTGCTGCTCTTCGTCTACGTCTTCGGCGACGCGATGAGCGCGGGCATCGGCGGCGACGGCGCCGACCGCTCCGCATACATCGCCTACCTCGTACCGGGCCTGCTGCTGATGACCATCGGCTCCACCACGATCGGCACCGCGGTCTCCGTCTCCATGGACATGACCGAGGGCATCATCGCCCGCTTCCGCACCCTGGCGATCCACCGCGGATCCGTGCTCTTCGGACACGTCGTCGGCAGCGTGATCCAATGCGTCATGAGCGTCACCCTCGCCGCAGCCGTCGGAGTCGCCATCGGCTTCCGGTCCACCGACGCCACCCCCCTGGAATGGCTGGCGGCCTTCGCCCTGCTCGTCCTCTTCGCCACCGCCCTCACCTGGATCGCCGTCGGCATGGGCCTGTCCAGCCCCAACGCCGAAGCGGCCAGCAACAACGCCATGCCGCTGATCTTCCTGCCGCTCATCTCCAGCGCCTTCGTCCCGGTCGACGCGATGCCGGGCTGGTTCCAGCCCATCGCCGAGTACCAGCCGTTCACCCCGGCCATCGAAACCCTCCGCGGACTCCTCCTCGGCAGCGAGATCGGCCACAACGCATGGCTCGCCGTCGCCTGGTGCCTCGGACTCACCGCCCTCGGCTACTTCTGGTCCAAGTCACTGTTCGACCGCGACCCGAAGTAGCCGTCGTGACAACGCGGGCCGCCTCCCGCCCCTTGCTCCGCCCGAGGGCGGCGTACTCCGACACCGCGTCGGCGCACGCCGCCCTGTTTGATGGGACAGGCCGTGGCAGGTGAAGTTCCACGGATGGCAAGGCCCAGACCTGGGGCCGGTGTCTACTCGGAGTGACGTCCCGGGGCTGGTCGGTCCAGCAGAGCGGCCGTGAACGCCTCGCGGTGCGTCACGAGCCACTCCTGAATACGGTTCCAACGATGCCAACCGCCACGCTCCGACAGCGCCTGGGTGTAGAGGGGATCACCGGCAGCCACGCGGTCGGCGACGAAGGCCCGGCAGGAAGCGGTGGCCTGCTCGACGACTCCGGGCAGTTCGGCGCGCTCCCGCGGGGAGAGGCCGTAACCGTCGGCGAGGATCCGCAGTCGCGTCAGGGTATCCAGCCCGGCGGGGTAGAGGGCCGCCGCGGACGCGGGGTCGAGCATCGGCACCCAGTAACGGGCGGTCATGGCGACGTCCCACACCGGTCGGCCCGGGGCCGCCAGATCGAAATCGATCAGAGCCGTGGCACTGCCGTCCCGGAAGACGACATTTTCCAGGCACACATCGTTGTGGCACAGCATCGTTCCTCCCTCCGGGTCGGCCAGCGCCCGCGGCCACTTCGCGCGAGCGTCGACCGCGATGGCCGCGCCGGCCTCGTGCAGTCGCCGCAGCAGACCGCCCACCGACCTCAGCGCGGTCTCCGTCATCACCCAGCGAGGAAACGGCGGAAGGGCGACATCGCCGGGGATGTAGGTCAGCTGTTCACGTCCGTCCGCAGTGAGCCGGACCGGGGTCGGAGCCGCGTCGAAGCCGTGCTCCGCGAGCGCGATCAGGTGCGCGTGGAGGGCGCGCGCGGTGCGCGGTGCCGGGCGTTCCACCAGCGCACCGCGACGGAAGACCGCCCCCGCGTTCACCATGCCGCCTGGCAGCGCTTCGCCGTCTGTCGCCTCGCTCTCAGCGGTCATGCCGATCACGCTACCGCCAGGCTTCGTCCCGGCAGACCGGGCCGACCGGGCCCATCGGGCCGCGCAGGTCAACTCCCCACCCGGCCTTGCCGCTTCGGGCACCTGTGCGCCCGCTGGGCCTGCGGGACGGCCGTCAGATGCCGGTGTGCACGTACGCGGCCCACTTCGTGGGGAGCCTCGGGGCCGCGTCCCGCATCGTGCGGATCGTGCGGTGCAGGGCCAGGGCGGGCGTGTCGTCCAGGTGGGCGTAGAACTGCGCCGCCACATCGGCCGCCCGGTGGTCGCCGACCGGCCACCGGGTCGCGATGACGTGCGGGAAGCCCGCCACCATCAGCGAGGAGGCGATGTCCAACGTCTCGTTGTGTGCCGCGGAGCCCGACGCGGCCGTCGAGCAGGCCGAGAGATAGGCGAGTTCGGCATGCTCCAGACGCATCCGGAAGATGTCGGAGACCAGGAGCGGGCGGTCGTGCAGGAGCAGGTGGCTGGTGGACGGGTTGCGGGGGTCGGCGGTGCCGTGGCAGGCGAAGTGCGCCCAGTGGGCGTCCGGCAGTTTCCGCGCCACCGCGTCGAAGGTGGCGTCTGCGCCGGACAACAGGTCCGTCGATCGCACCCGGCGGGCGAAGTGGGCGCGTTCCTCGCGCGTCCGGGTCAGGCTTCCGTAGCCGGGGGCCTCGGAGACCTCCACCACCAAGCCGCGCCTTCGGTCAGGGGATACGGAGGGTCTGGTGCGGGCATGGCGGAGGGCGCGGATGCTCGGGACGTACGAGGAGACCGCGCGGTCCAGGACGCTCACCGCACGCTCGTGATCGCCCGCCGCGTGCACGGGGAGCGTGGCCAGCGGTCCGGTGAGGGCCCACCACACGCGGGGCCATACGGTGTCGGCCGTCCCGTGGTCCGCGTCGTCGGACAACGTGGTCGTGAGGCCGAGGCAGTCCAGGACGGGAGCGGCCAGGACGTCCCAGAGCCAGCCGAGTGTGGCGCGTACCCCTGCCTGCGCCGTGAACCGTTCGGCGGGTGAGCCGGTCTCCGCCGCGGCCACGTCCACGGGGAACTTCGCCGTCCGGGCCGCCAGTTCGTGGCCGGTGAGGCCGGGCAGCCGCAAGGTCCGTACGCCGCCCGCGGTGAGGATCAGGGCGTCCGAGCGTCGCGGTGTGACGTTGACCGAGATGATCGGCCCCGGTCCGGCCACCGGGCGCAGGTCCTGCGCACCGGTCTCGTGGAGGAACCCCTCGAAGCCGGGGAGCGCCCTGATCCGGCGCATTGCGGCATCCCAGTGGGCGTCCGCGGCCCGGCGCCGCGCCGGATCGGCGTCATCGAGCAGGGCGGTCAGCCGGAGCAGTTCACCGTCCAGTCCGGGATCGCCGGTGCGCAGTCTCGCCCGGTCCTCCGGGTGGCTCAGCCGGTGGGCCGCGAGCAGGCCGCGTCCGCGCTCCAGGATCAGCAGCGCATCGCCCGGACGCCCCGCCTCCAGGGTGGCGGCCACCGCCGCCTCCACCAAGTCTCCCTGCCCACTAAGCACTTGACGTTGATCCGCGAGCGGGCGGTAGGGGGAGAGGAGCCGGGGCAGCAGGTTGACGGCGCGCCCGTAGGACGCCGCCGCCTCGCCCCAGTACCCCGCGGCCTCGGCGGTCTCGGCCTGGAAACGGACCGTCCTGAGCTCCTCGGACCCGGACAGCGGTGCGTCCGCCGCGTCGGCGAGGAGGGCGATGGCCTCGTCCAACGCGGCGCCGTCGCCGAACAGTTCGTGCCTGCTGCGCAGACAGCGGGCGAGTCCGACGGCGAGCCTGGCCCTGAGGGCGGGCGTGCCCGTACGCAGTTCCAGGGCGGTGCGCCAGGCCTCCTCCGCCTCGTCCAGCGCCGCCCGGTCGTGCCCGTCGTGCGCCACCGTGCGCAGGGCGTCGCCGAGCAGACGCAGGAGGCCGATCCGATCGGTGATCGCGTCGTCGGGGCAGGACAGGACGGAGCGCAGGATGCCTGCGGCCTCGTCCCGTGCTTCCGGCAGGCCCACCGCCCGGTGCCGGATCATCAGGAGACGGGCCAGGTTGGCCGACTTCTCGCGGCGCATCAGCGCACCCTCCGCGAGGTCGAGGGCGCGACGCTGCACGTCGACGGCCTCCGCGAGATCCTCGGCGCGCAACTCCCGGTCGTAGCGCTGCGACAGCGACATGGCGAGCCCCTGGAGGCAGGAGGAGAGGGCGCCGGGTGCGGCCGTACGGACCGCCCGACGGTGCAGGTCGATCGCCTCGGCGGCCGGACCGCTCTCGCCGGTGAGGCTGTGCTGGAGCTGGAGCGCACCGGCGAGCGCGACGCTGCGCTCCGACCACTGCGCGCCGCCCGCGGGAGCCCTGCTCCGGCACAGCCGGGCCAGCAACACCATGGATTCCGCCGCCGCGACATCCCCGACCCCCTCGGCCCGCAGCTTCAGGGCGGGGATCAGACACCTCTGCGCGGCGTCGAGGAGGTGTCCGAAGCCTTCAGGGAGGGTCTTGGCGTGCTCCATGGCGCGGTTCAGTGTCGCGATCGCGTCGTCCAACTCGGCCATGTCCCCCTCCCGTTCGTAACACCAGGTCAGATAGGTGCCCACGAGCTGGAGATGTCCGTGGTCGCTCTCGATCAGCAGCGCCATGACCTCCGCGGAGAGGCCCGCGACGGAGCTGTCCGCCAACCGCCGCGCCACGGAGTCCCGCAGCCGGCCCACCGCACGGCGCACCTCGCCCACATCCTCGGCGGCCACCGCCTCCACGATGCGCAGACGGCCGACCCCGACGATGATCTCCAGGCCCCGCGGATGCGCGTCGGGCAGTTCGGCCAGCAACGCCTCGAAGCGCTCACGGAACGGCCGCAGACCGCCGAGGTTCCCGTCCAGCGACGGCAACGCGTCCTCCAGCCGTCCGACCTCCGCCACGAAAGCGGCCATGGTCCGCCGCGCTGCCCGCTCCCTGCGGGCGAGCACTCTGCGCAGCCGCACGGGAACAGCACGGGGCTTCACTCGGTGCACCGTCCCGAAGGCGACCTCGGCCAGGCGAAGGAGACGCTGGTCCTCCTCGGGACGACCGGTGCCGATCCGGTACTGGTACCAACCGCACCGACCCAGCACCTCCCACCCGCGAAGCGTCAGCTCGTGCCCACCGTCGACCTCCCCCGGCGAGAGCGGGCCACCGGGCGGCGAGTGAAGGGCCTCCAGCAGATTCCAGGACTCGTGCGCCGCCTCCGCGCACAGCAGCACCGTCGGATTCCGGAGCAGCCGATAGCGCCTGACGCGCCTTTCCAGCGCGGTGACCAGATGCTCCTGGACCACAACTCATCCTTTCGGCTGCCCTGTTCGGGGCTGTTCGGGACTGTTCGTGACGGGGACTCCACTGTCCGTAATTATCATGACGGAGCACGACACCTCGACGACCTGTGCCTGACGACCTGCCGGGAGGCCTCGCCCAGTGCTGCCCGAAACCGACCCCGACCTCGCCGACTTCTGTGCCGGACTGACCCGGTTGCGCAGAGCGATGGGCCAGGAACCGGGCCCGGCCGCCGAGTTGGACGCCGTGCTCGCGGCCGTGCGGGAAGGGCAGCGGGTCGGCCCGCTGCTCTCCCGGCTCGGGATCTCGCCGGACGACGGCGAACACCGCGGCCCCGGGGCCGGTGTCCCGGGCCTTCGAGGCGGTCGCGGTCGCACGGACATGTACGTCTGCCCGGCAGGCCTGTGCGCCCGGGCGGAAGAGCGGATGCCGGGCGGCCGTATTCCCCGTTGCAAGGTGCACGACCGGCCCCTCGAACCGGACGACCGCCCGTGAACGGACTCCTGGGCGAGCTGGGCAAACGCCTCCTCGACAGCTGGATGTCGC
Source organism: Streptomyces sp. NBC_00016 (assembly GCF_045040885.1). Classification (NCBI taxonomy): domain Bacteria; kingdom Bacillati; phylum Actinomycetota; class Actinomycetes; order Kitasatosporales; family Streptomycetaceae; genus Streptomyces; species Streptomyces sp. NBC_00016. The sequence goes on from NZ_CP108304.1 coordinate 9,406,225, forward strand.
GGCTGGCACTGCCCGGTCTGCTGTACATCGCGACCGTGGCGGTCGCCGTACTGGCGGGGCAGGCCGACGCGTTGGACGCCCGGGTGGTGCTGGCCGGCCTCGACCGGTGGGCGGCCGCGCTCGGGGCCGCCCCGGTCATCTCCCAGATCGGTGCCGCGGCGGGTGTGGCCCTCGCCTCGCTCGCCGCCGGGCTGGCGGTACGCGCCGCCGCCCCGCTGGTGGAGGCCTGCTGGACCGGCCACTGGCCCGGCTGGGCCCGCCGGCTGGAGGCTCACCGCATCGCAGCCAGGGAGGCCGAATGGGAGCGGGCGCACCGGGAGTTCGTCGCGCTGCGCAACATCGGGGAGGACGGCCGGACCCCGCAGGAGGAACGCGAGCTGGCGCGGTGGGCCGAGGCACGGAACGCCATCGCGCTCGCCAGGCCGTCCCGCCCGACCCACATGGGTGACCGGGTCGCCGCGGTAGAGACCCGGGTGCACCACGAGTACGGCATCGATCTGGTGTCGGCGTGGCCCCGGCTGTGGCTGGTGCTGACGGATGCGGAGCGCGGCGAAGTCGTCGCAGCCCGGGGCCTGTTCGACGCGAAGGTGGTCCAGGCCGCCTGGGCGTGCGGCTATCTGCTGGTGGCACTCGTGTGGTGGCCCGCGGCTGTGGTGGGTCTCGTGGTGGGGGCGTCGGCATGGTGGGACGGGCGGACCGCGATCACCGAGTACGCCGATCTCGTGGAGTCCGTCGTGGACCTGCGCCGCCGGGAACTGGCGGTGGCGGCCGGGGTACTGGGGGAGGGGGCGACCTGGGAGGACGGCACCGGGCGGGCGCTCGGCCGACTGTTCCGAAAGGGGGCGTAGTCGCCCCGGCGCGGACCGGTGCCGTCGGTGTGACGCGGCGCGGAGGGCCGAGTTTGTCGGGCCGCCACGGGGCCGGCCGGGCTCAGCGGTCCTCGGGCGCCTCGAACTCGTCGAGCATCCTCGTCAGCATCGCGGAGAAGGGCTGCGAGGCCGCCAACGTCAGTTCCGCCGGTCCTCCGGCGCCGGAGGACATGCCGAGCGTGATCTCCTCCGCCCTGTCGTCGTGCCACCAGTACAGGGTCTCGTCGAGCGAGTCGCTCGCCGCACCGCTCCGGCGCAGCATCGCCGGGATGCGCTCCCGCATCGTCTGCATGACCACGACGGTGTCGGCGTCCCGTACGACGTGGAAACACAGCACGTTCGGCAACGGGATCATCACCACCGCGCCGAAACGCAGCGGATCCTTGGCCACCTCGGGCAACCGCAGCAGCTGCGCCGACGCATCCGTTCCCCCGGTCAGCACCGTGATGGGCTGCTCGCCCCGCAGCCGGTACCGGCACCCTCGCAGGTTGTGCAGCGCCATGGCCCACAACTCCGCGGTGTCCACGGAGAGACGGGCGAGGTCGGCCACCTTGACCCGGGGCCAGTCGAGCTCGGCGCGACCGTCCTTGTCCCGCACGACCATGGCGAGTTGCGCGACGAGACCGGCGCCGAGGTGTCTCTCCACCGACCGGTCCCGTTGCCCGGATTCTTTTCGGCGCGCGATCCTGGGGACCAGGCGGCCGCGGAGCCCCTCGACACCCTCTCCGAGGAGCTGCTGCCGGATCTGCTCGGCCTCTGCCTCCTGCCGATCGCAGAATTCGGTCAGTCCGGCCACCAGGAGCTCGTCCGCGATCAGCTTGGGCCAGCCGAACTCCGGCCTGCTGCGTGCCAGTTCGGCCAGCGGCCGGAGGTCCACCCGGGCGGGGCCGAGCGCTCTTGCCACGTCCTCGCTGATGACCAGCCGCGCGATGCCCGCCGCTTCGTCGAACTCCTGTGGGCTGTTGTGCTGTGCGAGCCCCTGCCTGACGCATTTCCTGAACTGGCCCCACTGCCGGGACGTCATCCACGCGCACCACGCGGGTGGCGCGGAGCTACGGCCGAACATCCTCACGTTCCCTCCCCGATCCGAACTGCCACCTTGCCCGGCAAGGTCGCCGCAGGGTCGGCGCTTCTCGCCGACTTCCCCCGTACGGATCTGAGGCGAGAGGGAGTTCGACAGCGGTGGCAGGACAAGGAATCGGGCAACTGGCCGCCGCCTGGGCCGCCCGGCACTTGCCCGATCACGCCATTGCGGTCACCTCCGCCCTCGGCCGCGCTCCGGCCCTGCCCGCACCGGTGACACGGGGGTGAAGAGGGCGGTGGTGTGGTGCCGGGCCGCCCCATCGGCGGCCTGGCAAGATGGCGGCATGGAACGTGTGCTTGGAATCGGTGGGTACTTCCTGCGGGCTGCCGACCCGGCGGCGCTGAGCGCCTGGTATCGCGACTGCCTGGGCCTGGACGCCGATGAGAACGGCCTGTGGCGTCAGGAAGCCGGGCCTACCGTGTTCGCGACGTTCGAGTCCGGAACCGACTACTTCGGGTCCCGCACCCAGCAGACCATGCTCAACTTCCGGGTCCGCGACCTGGACGCGATGCTCGCGCAATTGCGTGCCGGGGGAACGGACGTGACCGAGGAAACGCAGGACATGGAGGGCGTCGGCCGTTTCGGCTGGGTCACCGACCCCGAGGGCAATCGGATCGAGCTGTGGCAGCCCGCCTGACCGCGCCACGCTGACGCCGTCGCCGATTCCGGGTGGCGTTCGCCGGCACGGAGTCGTTCCCCGTCGAAGGATTCTGGGTTGCCGAAGATCGATCCCTGCTTCTACGGTCGGCTCCATGGCGGACGACGAGACCACGCGCGCGGCACGACTGCTGGACGCGCAGGCGAAGGCCGCACGGCTCTTCGCGGAGATCGACAAGCGCGGGCTGGTGGCACCCGGCCAGGGGGAGCGGGCGGTCAGTGACCGCGTCCGTGACCTGGCGAACGAGCTCTTCGGCACCACCCGGCACTGGCACAAGCGGATCGTCCGCTCCGGCCCGAACACGCTGGCGCCGTACAAGGAGAACCCGCCGGACCGGGTGATCGGCGCGGACGACATCGTCTTCGCCGACTTCGGGCCGATCTTCGAGGAGTACGAGGCCGACTTCGGCCGCACCTTCGTCCTCGGGGACGACCCGGTGAAGCGGCGGCTCCGGGACGACCTGCCGAAGGTCTTCGAGGCCGGCAAGCGGTTCTTCGAGAGCGACCCGGACATCACCGGGAAGGCGCTGTACGCCGAGGTCGAGCGGCTGGCCGCCGGCTTCGGGTGGGAACTGGGCGGCTGGCACGCCGGGCACCTGGTGGGGGAGTTCCCGCACGAGAAGATCGACGGCGCGGACCCGGAGTCGTACATCACCCCCGCCAACGACACCCCGCTGCGGCGCACCGACAAGGCCGACCGTCACTGCCACTGGATCCTCGAGATCCACCTCGTCGACCGCGAACACGGCTTCGGCGGCTTCCACGAGGAACTGCTCACCCTCTGACCCGACCCGACCCGACCGAAATAATTCGGTGGGGTCATGACGGGAGAACTGCCACGATCACCTCATGGGTGCGTTGGATGCAGTGGCGAGCCGGGTTGCCGGAGGCGCCACCGTGGTGTTCCGGCCCAGCGGCTCTTCGATGGTCCCGCTGATACGCAGTCGGCAGCAGACCGTCGTCGCTCCCGTCGATCCGTCGAAGTTGGACGTCGGGGACATCGTCCTGGCCCGTGTCTCCGGGACGGTCTACCTGCACCTGGTGTCGGCCTTGGACCCCGCCAGGAAGCGGGTTCAGATCAGCAACAACCGTGGCCACGTCAACGGCTGGACCGGCTACGACCGTGTCTTCGGTATTTGCGTGGCAGTCGACGGCGTCACCCGGTCGGGAGCCGCAGGCAAGGCGCTCGCGACCGACTCCGACGACTCCTCCTGAACCTGCCGCTCCAGCGGCATCGGGCCGTCGGACCACGCGCATGGCTGAAGGAGTACGCGTCCCGCGAGAGTCCGGCGGGTTGTCACGGACCCTCCTCGGGTTTCCACCCCCAGGCGGTGAGCATGCCGGCGGACAGCGCGGCGCATTCGGCGGAGTCCACGTAGCGGACCGCCTCGTCGACGGCCGTGTCGTCGACGAGACCGGTGGCGAGCATCGCCGCTCGGCTCCGCTCCCAGGTGTCCGCCCAGAAGCGGCTGATGGGGCTGCCCGGCAGCAGCGGCGGCACATGGATCTCGGCGGCGACGGCATCGAGCCCCGCCTCACGCAGCAGGTGAGGGTACGACGGCACCCAGGAGACGTCGGTGCCGATGGTGGCCCGCAGGCCTTGCCACATCGCCCGCATGACAGTGCTGTACGGCGTGCCGGGCGTCCGGTCGCTCGTGAGGTCGACCGCGTCGCTGAGCACCAGCACACCACCGGGCGCGACGAGTTCGGCCAACGCGGTGATCAGGCGGTCGCGTTCGGGCAGGTGCATCAGCACGAAGCGGGCGTGGACGAGCGAGAAGACGCCGGGGAGGGCGTCCGGCGCGCTGATGTCGGCTTCCAGCACGTCGAGCCCGGGCACGGGCCGAGCGCCGAGGAAGCGGACGTCGCGGTCCACGGCGAGCACGCTCGCCACCCCGGCCTCCTCCAGCAGCCGGCGGGAGACCGTGCCGGTGCCGGCCCCGACGTCGAGGCAGTGCCACCCCGGGCCGACCCCGAGGGCCCGCAGTCGCGCCATGGTGGTGTCGTCGTAGGCGAGGGCGCCGAAGTCGATGCGCTCGCCCTCACCTGCCTGTTCGGGACGGAAGACGGCCTCGCCGTAGCGGCCGCCGCCCGGCGCGCCCTGGCGCGGGGCGCCGCTCACGTCGCGATCGGCGTGACGTCGGAGGTGCGGACCGAGACACGTGCCGATGCCCGGTCGGCAGGCGGCCGGCGCAACGGTTCGTCGAACAGGTTCATGGCCGGACCTCTTCACACGGTGGGGGGCGGTGTCGGGCGGCCCGTCCCGAGGCCGCCACCCCACCGATCTTCTCCGGACGGCAGCCCGCACAACCGAGGCGCGCCGCGCCTGAGCCGATCGGCCGCGGGAAGGCGCGCCGCACGACGCCGAACGCCGGCATGTCACCGACCGGCCGTGATGCGGCGTCCTCCCGCTCCGCGCCGGCGCGGCGGACCACGGCGCACGGGTCCCGTACCGCAGGCATGCCGCCCGGGCGGAGCCGGCGACACGCCCGACTGTCACATCCCCGTGGCGGCCCTGTCACAGGGCCCCGCCGAAATCCCCCCTGAGCGGCCATCGCCCGTCCTGACCATGGCACCATGCCCTTTTTGGCACCACCGTCCAGGGGGGACACCATGCGCACCAGCGCAACCATCGCCACCGCTGCTCTGCTCCTCGCCGCGCTCACCGCCTGCTCCTCGTCCGAGGAGACACCGGCCGCGAGCGACAGCGGGACACCCGCCGCCGAGCCCACGGTCAGCGTTCCCGCGGACCACGAGGGCGACGACCTCAAGGCCGCCGTCGCCGTCTACACCGCCGCGTACTTCGCCGCCGACACCGATACCGCGTACGCCATGCTGTCCGCGCGCTGCGCGAAGGAGATCACCAAGGACGCGTACGCCGGCGTCGTACAGCAGGCGAAGACGGACTACGGGCCCGACCACGCGGCGACGGACGTGCAGGCCGACGTGTCGGGGGACCTCGGCCGGGCCACCTACAAGGTGGAGGGCCTGCCCAAGTTCGATCAGACGAAGCAGCCGTGGGCGTTGGAGGGCGACGCCTGGAAGTACGACGCCTGCTGACGGAGCGCGGAGCACGGAGCACGACGGCAAGTCCCGCCGGACGAGGCCTCGCCCTGCGCCGAGTCCGTCCGCCGATCACCCGAGACGAGTGCCGCTGCGGGACCCGATGTGGTCGGGCGGTTCGCTGCCGGCCGGGAGCAGGGGGTCGGTCTCGGGTTCGCCCCAGGTCGAGACCAGGGGAAGGACACCGGCCCAGATCCCGAGGGCGGCGTCGGGTCCGTCCCCGTCGTCGGGCCCGCCCGTGCGTATCTTGACCGACGCTTCCTCGAGCGAGAGGGCGAGCAGGACCGTCGCCGCCAGTTCCTTGCGGTTCGGTCGGCGTGCGTAGTCCCACTGTGCCGGTGCGGCCTGTTCGGTCAGGCAGCGCAGCCCTTCGAGCTTCTCCTCCGGATCCGTGACCAGGCGCGGCACGCCGTAGATCATCGCGCTGCGGTAGTTCACGCCGTGCTCGAACACCGACCGGGCGAGGACGAGACCGTCGATGTGCGTGACCGTGACGCACACCGTTGCCCGGGGCGAGGCGATCAGGCTTCGGCCGGCCACCGATCCGTGGAAATAGAGGTTCCGTCGGTCGTTCCCGTAGACGGTGGGAACGACCATCGGGTGCCCGTCGACGACCACCCCGAGGTGGCAGACGAAGCCCGCGTCAAGGATCGCTTCGAGTGCGCCACGGTCCAGGCTGCCCTGCTCCCGCAGGCGACGGTGACGGGTGCGGTCGGTGTTCGGCAGGGTGGGAGGGAGAGGGCTGTGGGTCACGTCGGTCCTTTCGCTGCGTGCGCAGACAGAAGCTACCGATATCGTCGCTTCATCGCCAGGTATCAACTGGATCAGTTTTCATGGGTCATGAACGCAACTGAAATCGAAGCATAGGTGACGTGAGGTCGGTGGGCGTAGGGTTCCGCATGAAAGCGTTGATCGCTGCCGTCTTCTTCTTCTGCGGTGAAGGCGGCGAGGAGCGTCGCGTCCTGTACGCGGACTCCGAAGGGGGTGCGGCGCTGGTGGCGATCGGCCTGCCCGAACTCCTACGGCTCCTGCTGGTCGTCCCCTGGTGGCGCGACTGTCGGCTGTTCTCGGTGGAGGAGAGTCGTCGGCTGGCGGCCCGACTACCTGGAGGACATGCCGGACCTCGACGCCCGGCGGGACCGTGCCGCCACGGCCCGGCAGTACCCGGGCGGGCTCACCGGGCCTTGCGCAGAAGGTGGATCCGCCGCCTATTCCTGCGTCGGCGCCGCGGGAGACGATGTCGTGCCGTCCGCACCGTTCCGGCAGGCGCATCCAGAGGCGGTCTTGGCCTCGGTGACGGTCAGCGCGGCATCGACAGCGGACTCGGCCGGGGTGCAGCAGGCGTCGACGCCGCAGCACGCGTCAGCCGACTCCGCCGTCTCGGTGGGGAGTTCGGCCGTCACCGGCTTGGTGGCGTGGACGATCGCGGAGTGCAAGCCGTCCGAGACCGAGTGGGTCGGGGTGATCCTGACGTCGGTGAACCCGGCTGCCTCGAGGCCGGCGCGGTACTCGGCGAAGGAGAGCGCGCCCGCGATGCATCCGGCGTAGTCACCGCGTTCGGCCCGCTGGTCGGGGGTGAGGGTGTCGTCGGCGACGACATCGGAGACGCCGATCCGGCCGCCGGGCTTGAGTACGCGGAAGGTCTCGGCGAACACGGCCGGCTTGTCGACGGACAGGTTGATCACGCAGTTCGAGATCACCACGTCGATGGTGTCGGCCGGGAGCGGGATGGCCTCGATGGTGCCCTTGAGGAACTCCACGTTCGTCGCGCCCGCCTTCCGCGCGTTGGCCAGGGCCAGGGAGAGCATCTCCTCGGTCATGTCCAGCCCGTACGCCTTGCCGGCCGGACCGACGCGGCGGGCGGAGAGCAGGACGTCGATGCCGCCGCCGGAACCGAGGTCGAGGACGCGCTCGCCCTCGCGCAGCTCGGCGACGGCGGTGGGGTTGCCGCAGCCGAGGGAGGCGGCCACCGCCTCGGCCGGCAGGGTGTCGCGCTCGTCGGCGGCGTACAGGGTGGAGCCGAAGTTCTCGTCCACCTCGATGGGCTCGGGGCCGCAGCACGCGGAGCCGCCCTCGGTGACGCTCACGGCTGCCGCGGCGTATCGCCGACGGACGGTTTCGCGCAGGGCGGTGGTCTGTTCGCTCATGAGGCACTCCTGGGTGACGGGGCGTGGCGGCGCCCCGGAACGGCCTGTATTGATGTTCGTTGATGCAAGCTTGTGCCTTGGATCGAAAAACGTCAACATAGAGGAATGTCGAAACAGGGGCTTGGGGTCTTCGGCCAGGACACCACCTGCTGCCAGGGTCTCGCCGGCCCCCTCGACGAGGAGCGCGCCGCGGAGCCGGCCAAGGTGTTCAAGGCGCTGGGGGACCCGGTACGGCTGCGGCTGCTGTCGATGATCGCCTCGCGCGGGGAGGGCGGCGAGATCTGCGTCTGCGAGGTGCCCTGGGAACCGAAGGAAGCGTTCCGTGCGCTCGCCAGCCGTATAGGCGCTATAGGGCGCTGTGAGGCGCGCACGGGGCGCGAGGGGCAGGGCGGCGCCCGCTCGGCAGCCGTCGGTGCTGCCCTAAGCCCTACGACAGTGCGCCGTAGTTCTGCCAGCCGGAGGCGAGGGTGTAAGTGGCGCTGAAAGTGCCGTCGCCCCAGCCCTTGTTGCGCAGCAGCCTGCCGTCGGTGGTCCGGGAGACCAGGTCGGGGAAACCGTCGCCGGTGACATCGCCGACCGCGACGATCGCGTTGCGGTCGACGCCCCAGTCCCGGAACACCAGCGTCCGCGGCTTGAAGCCGCCCGTGCCGTTGCCGTCGTAGCGCCACAGCTCGCCGCCGGCGTCCCGCGCGATGAGGTCGCCGATGCCGTCGCCGGTCACGTCGGCGGCGCCGACGACGGTGTAGCCCTTCCACCCGGTACCGATGCGCACACCCGGGTCCAGAGCGCCGTGGGCGTTGGACTTGTACAGGTAGAGGTAGCCGGTCGTGGTCTGGCGGGCCAGCAGGTCGGGGTGGTGGTCACCGGTGAAGTCGTCGGCGGCGACGACGGTGTCGAAGCCGTTCCAGCCGGAACCGACCAGCGTGCGCTCGGCGTCGGGCAGGAAGATGCCGGTGCAGCCGCCGGAGTGCCGGTACAGCTTGCCGTCGGTGGTCCTGCTGAGCATGTCGGAGCAGCCGTCGCCGGTCATGTCACCGACGGGGACGAAGCGCGTGCCGGGGCTCCAGCCCGACCAGCCCCGGGAGTCGGTCAGCCTGCCGTCGGCGAACCGGTGGGCTTCGAGCAGGCCGCCGCCGGTCATCGTGTACAGCTCGCCGTAGCCGTCGGTGTCGGCGTCGTGGAAGGCGGACCGGCCACCGGAAAGCAGGAAACTCCCGGTCGGGAGGGTGCGGACGGCGCCGCCGTCGCCCGGGTCCACGGTCATGGTCCAGTGGTAGCGGCCGCTCACCGCCTTCGCGCCCGCGTCGTCCTTGCCGTCCCAGGAGGCGCGGACGGCGGCGCCCTCGTGGGAGCTGCCGGTGAGGGTGCGGACGGTGGTGCCGTACGCGTCCTTGATGGTGAGCTTCCAGGACGCGGGCGGGCGGGTGAACCGCCAGCTGCTCTCCCACAGCCGGTCACTCGCCGCGCGCAGGTCCACCGTGGGGTCGGCGCGCCAGTCGAACAGGCTGATCCGTGACCGCGGCACCGTCACCGGCCGGATGTGGATCATCTGCTCGCCGTCGACGTAGGCCACATGGCCGCCGTACCGGTCGACGGTGAGCATGCCGACCCAGGCCCCCTCGGGGGCCGTGAAGAACGGGGAGGTGGCGGCAGGGTGGCCCCCGCCGAGGTGGAAGTCGGTGAGCGTCACCCTCCGCCCGTCCTCGGACTGCTGGACCAGATAGCCGTCGCCGACCTCGGCGGGCAGCGCACCGGGGACGGGGATGTTCTTGCCGGTGCTGTTGTCCCACACCCCGGCCCTGTCGGACGCGGAGCAGCGCCAGTACAGCCACCGCCCCACCGCCTGTAGGTCGTCGGGGACGCAGCCGGAGCCGAGCGCCAGGTTCGCCGTGCTCGCCTTGGTGACCAGGTCGTACGAGTTGACCGTGCCGACGGTGCTGCCCGGCTTCCAGATCTTCGTGCCCCAGATCGACACCGCGGTGACCGAGCGGGTGTGGACCTGCCCCGGGTAGGACACGCCCGGGGCGAAGGAGCCGATGCGCTGCACGCCCTCGTCGTCGACCGCGACATACGAACCGCCGGCCGCCACCACATGGTCCGGTGACTCCCAGTCGAACGTGCCGAGCCCGAGCTCGCTCTGGGGAGCCCCGCCGCCCAGGGCTTCCTGGCCCCCGAACGGCGTCATGAAGCCGACCCGGCCGTCGCCGAGCGCCCACAGCTTGGAGTAGAACCCGCTGCACGTGTACTCCGCGGGGTCGACGCCCTCGCACGGGTAGTTCGTCCAGACCTGGGGTACCGCGAGCTGCCGGGGCCCCGGCTGTGGGGTGCCGACGGCCGGGAGGTCGAACTCCCACAGCCCGCGTGCGGTCTCGGGGTCCGCCGTCCCCAGCACGCTGAGCTTTCCACCGCCCAGCGCGAGGGTCTCGACATAGGCCTTGAGGTCGCCCCTGGTGCCGAACGGGACCACTATCTCGTCGTCGGCCGCCGGCGCAGCCGTTGCCGGCGCCGGGGAGAGGCCGAGGCCACCGACCGCCAGCGCGACGGCGGTCCCGATCGTGAGCGAGGTGTGTCTGATCGCGCGAGTGGTCATGTCAGCCCCCTGGGTGACGAGGAGTCCCGCCGTCGTCTTGGAAGCTATGACCCTCAGGACACCTCGCGGGTTGTACGGAACCGAATGACGGTCAGTCGCCGGCCGGGCCCCATCGTCGTCGCGTCCGTCGGCGCCGGGTTCACCCCGGCCCCAGCGGGCGGCCTCAACCCTTGACGGCCTCCGCGATCCGCAAGGCGGCCTGAGCGGGCGTGAGATGCGTGGTGTCGACGACCTCGGCCTCACCGTGCAGCCATGTGCGGGCCGCTTCGGCGTAGGGCTCGAGGTACTCGAGGCGGAACAGGGAGGGGCCGAGAACAGTGTCCGCCTCGATGCGCCCACGGAGGGTCTCCTGGTCGGCGTGGAGGACGAAGTGCCTGACCGGGATGGCATGGTGGGCGAGACCCGCGCTGATCTCGCGCCAGTACTGCTCGACCAGGACGGTCATGGGCATCACCAGAGTGCCGCCGGTGTAGTCGAGCACGCGGCGGGCGGTCTCGACGACGAGCGGCCGCCACGGCGGCCAGTGCTGGAAGTTGTCCGTCCCGGGCCCGGGCAGCCCCGGTGTGATGTCCATGAGTGTCTCGCCGACCTTCTCGGCGTCCAACACCCTTGAATCCGGGATCAGTTGCTGCACGAGTGCGCTGGTCGTCGTCTTGCCTGCGCCGTGGGTGCCGTTGAGCCATACGATCATGGGACTCAACGCTAGCGCCGAGCGGTCCGAAGGAACGGGCACGGCGGAGATCCGGCACGGTCCGGCGTTTCCCGGCGGTGCGGACCATCGAGATCAGGCACTTGCCGCGGTGCGGGAACGTTCACGGGGGAGAGGCGGAGAAGGAGGGCGAGGGTGGAGCTGTCGTCGGAGGCGAAGGCGTTCGAGGAGCTGGTGCGGCAGGGCGGGGATCCTCGGAGCGCCGCGGTCTCCGTCTGCGTCGGCTTGGGCATCCCGCCCGCGGAGGCACACAGGCGGGTACGTGACGCGGAGCCCCTCTTCGCCGATCTCGGACCGGAGGAGGAAGAGGTGCTCGCCCTCTTCCTCGACCTGTCGGATGTCTTTGTCGTCGACCGCCGACTCGACGCGCGCGAGCAGCAGATCCATGACCTGCTCGGCAGGGCGGTCGGCGCCATGGGGGCTGTCCGCAGCGGGCTCGGCCACAGTCTGCACCGGTGGCTGCGGACCGGAGAGCTGACCCGGTCCTACCTCTCCCTGGCCAGGGGAAACCAGGTCAAGGCCACCGGCGACCCCTCCGTCTACTGGTCCGCTCTCGTTGCCGCAGGGGAGCTGCTTGCGGTCGGACAGGACGGCGGCGAGCAGGAAAGCCTCGCGCAGGCGCGAGCGCACTGCCGACGCATGGCCGCGCAGCATGCCGCCGCACAGCATTCCGCCGCACAGCAACCCGTCGAACCCACAGAGTGAGGAGGGTGCCTCGCTGAACCCGCCGCCATGCCCGGATCCGGGCGGCATCGCGGACACTGGAGAGCAGGAGAAGGGAGGCCGACCGTGCTGACCCTCGTCCGTGAGCGGCTGGGCCGAGCCCTGTTCCGCCGCGTCGCCGGGCCCGACGGACCGGCGACACGTGCCCGTATCCACCAGACTCCCGGCCCGCGCTGGTTCGAACCGGACCGCCCGATCCGCGTGGTCCACGGTGACGCCTCGATGTTCATCGGCGGGCTGAGCGCGCTGCTGTTGCAGTCCCTGCACCCGCTCGCCATGGCCGCGGTGGCCGGGCATTCCGGATACCGCGGCGACCCGTGGGGCCGGCTCCAACGCACCAGCACCTTCCTGGCCGTCACGACCTACGGCACGGCCCCGGACGCTCAGCAGGCGGTCGACATCGTCCGCCACATCCATGAGGGAATCCGCGGGACGACGGCCGAGGGCGTGCCCTACCACGCGACCGATCCGCACCTGCTCGGCTGGGTGCACGCGGCCGAGACGGACAGCTTCCTGCGCGCCCACGAACGCTTCGGCGCCCACCCGCTGGACGCCGCCGGGTACGACGGCTACGTCGCCGACACCGCGCGGGTCGCCGAGGCGCTGGGGGTGAGCGACCCACCGCGCGATCGACGCGAGCTGTGCGAGCGGCTGACCGCCTACCGGCACGAACTTCGTACCACGCCCGAGGCTCGCGCCGCCGCCCGCTTCCTGCTGTTCCGGCCGCCCCTGCCCCTTGCCGTACGGCCCTTCTACGGCGGGCTGGCCGCGAACGCCGTCGTGCTGCTCCCGCCCTGGGCCCGGGGCATGCTGTGGCTGCCCAGGGTGCCGGTCGTCGAGGATCTCGCCGTACGCCCCACCGGACAGGCCCTGACCCGGACCATCCGCTGGGTCATGACCCCACCGCGCGAGTCCCGCCCGACGTGATCGCGCGCCACCCCGTGGCTCGGCCGGCCCCCCTGTACGGATGGGTTGCGCAGCGCTGGAGCCGGAGTCGGAGTCGGAGCCGGAGCTACCGCCGACGCGAGTGATCCTCGCTGGCGTCGTTGCCGGTGGGGTGAGGCTGTTCGGTGGCCGCCCAGGTGGCGAGGAGCCGCAGGGCGTCGTGGTCGGGTGTGCCGGGGGCGCTGCTGTAGGCGGTGAGGGTCAGGCCGGGCTGGGCGGGCAGTTCCATGGCGTCGAAGTCGAGGGTGATCTCGCCGACAGCGGGGTGGCGGAAGGACTTGCGGCCCGTGTGGTGCAGGCGCACGTTGTGTTTGGCCCAGGCGGTGCGGAACTCCTCGCTGCGGGTGACGAGTTCGCCGACCAGCCCGGTCAGCTCGCTGTCGTGCGGGGCCCGCCCGGCTTCGGTGCGCAGCAGGGCGACGGTGGTGTTCACGGACCCCTCCCAGTCGGGGAAGAAGGCGCGGCCGCCCGGGTCGAGGAACTGAAAACGGGCGATGTTGACCGGCCGCACGGCGCCCGGGGTGAACAACGGGGAGTACAGGGCGCGGCCGAGGCCGTTGACGGCGAGGATGTCCAAGCGGCCGTTGCGGATGAAGGCCGGGGAGTCGGTCATGGAGTTCAGGACGCGCAGGACGCTGTCCGGGAGCGGGCCGCGGGCACGCCTGCCACGACGGGCGGGACGCTTGGCGGCGGCGCGGGCCAGGTCGTGGAGATGAGCACGCTCGGCTTCGTCCAGCTGGAGGGCGTTCGCCACGGCGTCGAGGACTTCCTCCGAGGCTCCGGCGAGGTGGCCGCGCTCCAGGCGGACGTAGTAGTCGATGCTGACGCCCGCGAGCAGGGCGACTTCCTCGCGACGCAGGCCCGGTACGCGCCGATTGCCACCGTAGGCGGGCAGACCGGCCTGCTGCGGGGTGATGTTGGCGCGGCGGGAGGCCAGGAAGGCGCGGATGTCGCTCTCGGTGCTCACGCACTCCAGGCTAGGCCGGGCGGTACCCCTGTGGGGGGCCCTGTCAGTACCTGTAACGGCAGACCCTTCTCCACCTCCTCGAGCTCAGGTTTCCTCGTTCTGGGCAGCGGTCGGGGCTCCGGCGCCGCCGGGACACAGGTTCTGGGCCGCTGCGCGACGGCCGTGCCGGCCGGACAGTGGACATGACCGTTTCGCCCGTTTTCGAGCAAGGAGTCCTTCGTATGCCCAAGCAGTCCGCACCCCAGGCGCTGGCCGGGATCGCACCGAAGCTTGTCGAGGTCACCGACGAGGTCCTGTTCGGTGACGTCTGGGAGCGTCCCGGGCTGTCGCCGCGCGACCGCAGCCTGGTCACCGTGAGCGTGCTGGCCGCTCTCTACCGCACCGAGCAGCTCGGCTACCACCTGGGCGTGGCCCTGGACAACGGGCTGAGCGTCGAGGAGCTGTCCGAGGCGATCACGCACCTGGCCTTCTACGCGGGCTGGCCCAATGCCATGACCGCGATCACCCAGCTCAAGAAGATCGCCGAAGAGCGAAGCGCCTGAACAGCGCGGCAGAGCGGCATCGCCACGGTCCCGGCACCGCCGCGCCCGTCTCCCCTCGATCAAGGATCCAAGCCATGGAACACATCACCTCGACCCCCACCCTCAAGGCCCCGGCCGAGCGCTTCACCGGTGACGTCTACCTCAACATGATCTCGACTCCCGCGGAGCCGGCCCGGCTGGCCGCCGCTCTGGTGCGCTTCACCCCCGGCGCCCGCACCAACTGGCATGCGCACGCCCTGGGACAGGTCCTGCACGTCACCGACGGTGTCGGCCTGGTGGGCACCCGTGACGGCACGGTCGTCCGCGTCAGCGCCGGCGAGACCGTCACGTGTCCGCCCGCCGAGGAGCACTGGCACGGCGCCACCGACACCACCCTCATGGCCCACCTCGCCCTGGTGGTCGGTGACGCCACCGGCGACGGCACCACCTGGCTGGAGCCGGTCACCGACGACCAGTACGCGGCCGCCCTCGCCACTGTCAGCGGCTGACGGCCGAGCGCCGCGAAAGCGGCAAGGTGCCACGACGTGGCCACTCGGCCCACCCGGCCGCCCGCCGCGGCCGTCCCCCCCAACAAAGCAAGGAGCAACGCCATGCGTGGTGTCGTGATGCACGCCCCCGGTGACTTCCGGGTGGAAGAGCGCGAGGATCCGAGGATCCTGCACCCGACGGACGCCGTGATCCGGGTGTCGGCGGCCTGTGTGTGCGGCTCGGACCTGTGGCCCTACCGCGGGGCCGAGCCCATCGACGGACCGTCCCCGATCGGCCACGAGTACGTCGGCGTCGTGGAGGAGGTCGGCAGCGCGGTCACCACCGTCAAGCCCGGTCAGTTCGTGGTCGGCGGCTTCTCGGCCTCCGACAACACCTGCGAGAACTGCCGTGCCGGCTACCAGACTTCCTGCGTCCGGCGCGAGTGGATGAACGAGATGGGCGCCCAGTCGGAGCGACTGCGCGTCCCGCTCGCCGACGGCACGCTCGTCGCCACCCCGGGCACCCCCGACGAGGACCTGATCCCGAGCCTGCTGACCGCCTCCGACGTGCTCGGCACCGGCTGGTTCGCCGCCGTGGCCGCGCAGGCCGGGCCGGGCAGGACGGTCGCCGTGGTCGGCGACGGCGCGGTCGGCCTGCTCGGCGTGCTGTCCGCCAGGCAGCTGGGCGCCGAACGGATCATCGCCATGAGCCGCCACGCGTCCCGGCAGAAGCTCGCCCTGGACTTCGGCGCCACCGACATCGTCACCGAGCGCGGCGACGCCGGCGTGGAGAAGATCAAGGAGCTGACGGGAGGCTATGGCGCCCATGCGGTCATCGAGGCCGTCGGCACCCAGGAATCGATGCTCCAGGCGATCCGCTCCACCCGCCCCGGCGGTCACGTCGGCTATGTCGGCGTGTCCCACGACGTGACGCTGGACGGCCAGGAGCTCTTCTTCTCCCACGCCCACCTGCACGGCGGCCCGGCCCCGGTGCGTCGGTTCCTGCCGCAGCTGATCGACCTCATCTGGAACCGCCGCATCGACCCGGGCAAGGTCTTCGACCTCACCCTTCCGCTGGAGCGGGCCGCCGACGCCTACAGGGCGATGGACGAGCGCCGCGCCGTCAAGGTCCTGCTGAAGCCCTGACCCGGCGATCCGAACGCCGTGATTCACCGGGCAGGGCGGGCAAGAGGTGATCAAGGTGGCGAACGGGTGAGGCGAGGGACTCCTGCGGGTCCTGGCCGGCGGTGTCGACGACGACGCGGACGTCCGCCGCGGCGCCCGCGTCCCGCGTCAGCGGCGGTCGGACGTCTCGCGGCCGACCCGGTACAACTCCTGCGAGGTGACGATCAGTTCCCGGCGCTCCTTCTTCGATCCCACCATCGGCTGGGAGCCGTGGAGGGACACCTGGGCGCTCTCGGGCAGGAAGCGGACCGTGAACAGCCCGATGGCACCGGCGGCCATGAGGTAGTACGCGGGCACCATGTCGTTTCCGGTGACGCTCACCAGCGCCTCCGTGACCAGGGGGGTGGTACCGCCGAACGCGGCCACCGCGAAGTTGAAGCCGATGCCCATGGCCGCGTAGCGGACGGCCGTCGGGAACAGCGCGGGCAGCGTCGCGGCGCTCGGCGCGGCGAAGCACGCCAGCAGGGTGGACAGGATCAGCACACCGCAGACCGGCAGCCAGGTTCCGTCCATCTTGATCAGCAGGAAGGCGGGAATGGCGAGCACGATCATTCCCGCCGCCGCGAAGCCGTAGAGGGGGCGTCGGCCGACGTGGTCGCTGAGCCTGCCGAGGAAGGTGATCAGCAGCACGATCCACACCATGCCGACGAGCACGAGGACGTCCGCCGAACTGCTGGAGCGGCCGAGGGTCTCCGTCTGATACGTGGGCAGGAATCCCGTGACCATGTAGTTGGTGACGTTGTAGAGCAGTACCAGTCCCATGCAGATGAGCAGGGCCCGCCAGTGGTCCTTGATGATGGTCCTGAACTCGGTGCCCGCCGATTCCTTGGCGAGGCTCTCCTCGTGTTCGTCGAGCTGCTGCTGGAACGCGGGCGACTCTTCGAGCTTGAGACGCATGTAGAGGCCGATCGCGCCGAGCGGGCCCGCGATGAGGAACGGGATCCGCCAGCCCCACGAGAGCATCTCGGCGTCGCTGAGCGCGAGATTGAGCAGGGTGACCAGGGCGGAGCCCAGCGCGTAGCCGACGAAGGTGCCGAAGTCGAGCCAGCTGGAGAGGAAGCCGCGACGACGGTCGGGCGAGTACTCGGCGACGAAGGTCGTGGCGCCCCCGTACTCGCCGCCGGTGGAGAAGCCCTGCACCATGCGGGCGAGCAGCAGCAGGATCGGGGCGGCGATGCCGATGGTGGCGTAACTGGGGATGAGACCGATGGCGAACGTGCCGGCCGCCATCATGATCATGGTGGTGGCGAGTACCTTCTGCCGGCCGAGGCGGTCCCCGAGCGGCCCGAAGACGAGGCCGCCGAGCGGGCGTACGACGAACGCGGCCGCGAAGGTGGCGAAGGACGAGATCACCTGGGCGGCGGGTGACGCTCCGGGGAAGAAGACCTTGCCGAGGGTGGCGGCGAGGTAGCTGTAGACGCCGAAGTCGAACCATTCCATGCAGTTGCCGAGTGCCGAGGCGCTGACCGCACGTCGGAGCAGCGGTGGTTCGACGACCTGGACGTCCTCGTCGCGGAAGGGGCGCTTGTTCCGCCTCAGCCTGCGTGTCAGGTCCTGGCGGACCTGGGCGGGCATGCCGGCGATGTCGGTCGGCCCGGACCGCGCTGGGTCGGGCTGCCCGTCGGTCAGTAGGTCAGCCACTGAAGTTCCTTACTCGTCTTGCGTGAGGTGACCTGGCAGCAGAGTGGGACACCAGGTGTTTGCTGTGCCAATAGTGGCTTGTGCCCTCATTCGCACGGCTCACGCAAGAACGACGGACACGCCGACCTCTCACGCTCGGCAGGGGGGAGGGGGCGGCGCAGACCTCCCCAGGCAGAGCCGCCCCCCGGCATCACAGCTGCCACACCCCGCATGCCCGCGAAACCGTCCTGCACACCTGCCTCTTGGGTACCCGCTTTCACGGTCGCACCGGCACGCGGATCACGAACTGCCCAGGGCCAGCCCCGAGCCCGTCAGCCGCACCCGGATGCCGTCCTTCTCCACGCGCACGTACTGCAGCCGCATGTCCCCCGTCTTCGGCTCCGGCAGTTGGAAGGCGAGGGAGAGCCGGTCGGCGAGGGCCGGGCGGGTGAGCTGGGACAGGGCGTTGAGGAGGTCGGGGTCGAGGCCCAGACCGCGGAGCACTTCAGGGTTGTCCAGGGCCAGGTCGATGAGGTTGAGGGTCTGCGCCTGGCGGGCGAAGCGCGGGGAGCCGGTCAGTTCGGCGAGCTTGCCGTCGTCGCTCAGGGCCTCGCGCACGGCCGCCTCGGGCACCCCCAGTCGCTGCACGACGGCCGGGACCGACAGCAGTGCCTTCGCCTTACGGGTCTCCCGCGCGACGTCGGCGGAGGCCTTCGGGGTGAGGTGCAGTCCGTCCGAGGCGCGCGTGCCGGGGCGGTAGGTGGCCAGGTCCCCGATGTCCAGGCGTATACCGCCGATCTGCGTGCCGATGCCCCGCTCGCCCTGTCGCCGGATCGTGGCCTCGGCGCGCAGTCGTAGGTCGTGCCCGGCGACCGGCAGGATGCCGCGGGCCTTGACCCGGTCACGGCCGTCGCCGGTGAACATCACCTGGGAGGCGCCGAGTTCGCGGTTGAGGTCGGCGAAGGACAGCAGGACGTCACCGTCGAGCCGGGGGACGTGGGCGCCGCGCACGGAGGTGAGCCCGTCGGCGTCCAGCCGGATGTCGTGAGCCGTGGCCGACACCTTCGCCAGCGACACCCGGTCGGCGGACACGTCCGGCACGGTCACCCGTACCGAGTCCAGCCGCTTGTCGGCGAGTTGGGTGAGGAAGGGGAAGCCGCCGATCTCCACCTCGGGCGCCGCGGCCAGGTCCAACTGGTCCTTGAGGGTGTCCGCGGCCTTGTGCTCGGCGTACAGCAGCGCCCAGCGGTCGGCGAGGGTGACGAAGGCGGCGAGGACGACGAGGCTCACCACGGCCTTCGCCGCGAGCGGCAGACCGGCGAAACGGCCCCGCCGGCGCCGGCCGCCGCGGCGGTGGACGGGCGGGGTCCACTCCGGCTCCCGTTCCGGCTCCTGCTCTGCCCTTTGCTCGGCGGTGCCCTCGCCCAGGAACGCGTCCAGAGGACCGTCGTCGAGGGCGCCGAGTTCCTCGTAGGGATCGGGCGGCGCTGCGGAGCGGTCGTAGGGACGGGGATGCGGATCCGGATCTATGCGGTGGGGGGTGCGCATCGACTCATCCGAACATGCGCACCACCCCTGCCCGCAAGTTGAACCCCGGGTATGCGACTTAGTTCACGATAATGATCTCCGGTAATAGGGTCCTCGCAGCACCTGCACGACGAGTGAAGAAGGGCCGATGCAGCACACGACAACGCCTGACGGGGTCCGTATCGCCTACCAGGTCCGAGGCGAGGGAGCGCCACTCGTCCTGCTGGCGGGTCAGGCGAACAACCACCACTGGTGGGACGGGGTACGCGACGACTTCCACGCCGAACGCAGCACCGTCACGGTCGACTACCGCGGCACGGGGGAGAGCGACAAGCCCGACATCCCCTACAGCACCGAGATCTTCGCGCAGGACGTGATCGCGGTGCTCGACGAACTCGGCATCGACCGGGCCGACGTCTACGGCACGTCCATGGGGGGACGCGTAGGCCAGCAGCTCGCGGCCCGCCATCCGGAGCGTGTGCGCGCCCTGGTGCTCGGCTGCACGTCGCCCGGTGGCCCGCACGCCGTCGAACGCGACAACGACGTCCGCAGGTCGTTGGTACAACCGCAAGCCGGTGCGGCCCGACAGGCCCTGCTCGATCTGATGTACACCCCGGGCTGGCTGGCGACCCACCCCGGCCCCCATCGGACGCTCGGCGATCCGGCCATGCCTCCGTACGCCCAACGACGCCACCTGGTGGCCAGCAACCAGCACGACGCGTGGGACCTCCTGCCCGGCATCGGCGCACCCACTCTGGTCGTGCACGGCAGCGACGACCTGCTCAACCCGGCCGCCAACGCGCCCCTGCTCGCGAACCGCGTTCCCGGTGCCCGGCTGCACATGATCCCCGGAGCGCGGCACGCCTATTTCGAGGAATTCCGAGCCGTCGCAAGCCCGCTCGTCCTGGACTTCCTCACCACGGCGCCGCCCCGGTAACGGGACCCCCGGGCGACGACGTCAACAGTGCGCATTGCTCGGCACAACCGTGGAAGAAGGGCCCCATGACTTCACTCACGGAACACCAGAACATGGCCGACCTCTACGACTTCGAGTCCGTTCTCACGGACGAGGAGCGCAAGGTCCTGCTCAGGACAAGGTCGTTCATGCGTGACGAGGTCCAGCCGCTGGTGGCAGAGCACTGGGCCGACGGCACCTTCCCCATGGAGCTGATCAGTCGTTTCCGGGAGAGTGGACTGGTCGGACTGTCCTACGAGGGCTATGGCGACCACGGCCCCGCCGCCAGCCATCTGCTGACCGGGATGATGGCGATGGAGATGAGCCGGGTCGACGCTTCGGTCGCCACCTTCTTCGGCGTCCACAACGGACTTGCCATGTACGCGATCCACGCAGGCGGCGACCAGGCCCAGCGCGACCGCTGGCTGCCCGGCATGGCGAGCATGGACACCATCGGGGCGTTCGCCCTCACGGAACCGCTCGACGGCTCCGACATCGCGGCAGGCATGCACACCACCGCCCAGCGGGACGGCGACACCTGGGTGCTCAACGGCGCCAAGCGCTGGATCGGCAACGCCACCTTCGCCGACCACATCGTCGTCTGGGCCCGCGATGTCGACGACGACCAGGTCAAGGGATTCGTCGTCGACAAGGGCACGCCCGGATTCAAGGCGGAGAAGATCGCCCACAAGACGTCGTTGCGCATCGTCGAGAACGCGGACGTCACCCTCACGGACGTCCGGGTGCCGGAAAGCGATCGGCTGCAGAACGCGTCCTCCTTCCGTGACGTCGCGGAAGTCCTGCGTGCCACGCGCAGTGGGGTCGCCTGGCAGGCCCTCGGTGTCATGATCGGCGCGTACGAGCTGGCCCTGCGCTATGCCACGCAGAGGCAGCAGTTCGGCCGTCCGCTCGCGGGTTTCCAGCTCGTGCAGGACCTCCTGGTGAAGAGCCTGGGCAACATCACTTCGAGCTGGGGCATGCTGCATCGGCTCGCCGGGTTGCAGGACGCCGGGGTGTTCCGGGACGAGCACTCGTCCCTGGCCAAGGCCCACGTCACCGCCCGTATGCGCGAGGTCGTGGCCTGGTCCCGGGAGATCTTCGGGGGCAACGGCATCGTCCTGGAGTACGACGTGGCGCGCTTCTTCGCGGATGCGGAGGCCATCTACTCGTTCGAAGGCACCCGGGAGATGAACACGCTGATCGTCGGGAAGGCGATCACCGGACAGAGCGCCTTCGTCTGATCGGCCGGGGGAGCGGCGCCGGGCACGCACGGGCGCAGGGATCAATGCAGGGATCAATGAAGACGGCCGGCCGGGGTACTCGGTCCTTCCCCAGGTTCCTCGTACGAAAGTGAAGCCCGTTCCCATGGCCGACATGCCTGACACGCCTGACACGCGAGACGTCGTTGCACTCATTCTCCAGGATCACCGAAGAATGGAGGACCTCTTCCGTCTGATGCGCAGCGTCGAAGCCGACCGGGCAGCCGCTCTTCGGGAGTTCGCCGACCTGTTGATCGCGCACGCGCTGGCGGAAGAGGCGAAGGTGTACCCCGCCCTCAAGCGCTTCAAGAAGATCGAGGACGAGGAGGTCGAGCACGGCGAGGAGGAGCACGAGGAGGGCAACAAGGCGCTTCTCGGGCTCCTGGAGGTCGACGAGGTCGGCTCCGAGGAGTGGGACGAGAAGCTGGAAGAGCTCGTGGAGGCCATCGCCCACCACACCGACGAGGAGGAGCGCACAATCCTCAACGGTGCCCGTGAGAACGTCGCCATGGAGCGACGGGAGGAGCTGGGCGAGGCGTTCCTGGAGGAGAGGGAGCGTCAGCTGAAGGCCGGCTGCGGCGCTGTGGACAACGTGCGCCGCATGGTCCGCTCCTGACCGCGGCTCGTCGGGTGACCTCGCAATCCCGCCCGGCGAGCCCTTGTGGGAGTCACCGACGCCCTGGCTCGCCGGCGGCGACGAACCGTCCTGCCGGCGATCCGCAGCTGTGCGACCTGCCCTGTCGGCCCGATCCGCGCCTCATTCCGGGCCGTCGGTGCGAGTGCGCAGGGCCTGGTGGACGGACCACACCACGGCCACCAGCGGTACGGCGACCACGGCGCCGATCACCCCCGCCGCGACCGCTCCGCCGACGACCGCCAGCGCGACCACCACCGGGTGCAACCGGACGGCCCAGCTCATCACGATGGGGTGCAGGAGGTGGCCCTCGATCTGGCCGATCACCACGATCAGGGCCACGACGACCAGGGCGATGACCGCTCCCTTCGACGCGAGTGCGACGACCGCCGCGATCGACAGGGCGATCGGCGAGCCGATCAGCGGAATGAACGCGGCCAGGAACTCCAGCAGCGCCAACGGCACCGCAAGAGGCACCCCCAGAGCGAACAGTGCGATACCCACGAGGACCGCGTTGGTCGCGGCCACCAGCAGGATGCCGTGGGTGTAACCGGTGAAAGTCCGCCAGGCGGCCCGGCCCGCGACCGTGACCTGCCGCCGTGCCCCGTCGTGGAGCTGGTCGCACACCCACTGCCATTGCCGGTCGCCGGAGTACGTGAAGAAGACCGCGCAGAACACGGCCAGCGCGAGCACGGTCAGCACCTCGACCAGTCGGCTCGCGCCGCTGAGCGCCGTACTGATGAGGGTGGAACGGTGGCTCGACAGGAGCTTGCCGATCCGGGACTGGAGATCGTCGAACGCGTCCGGGGGAAGGCGGAAGGGCGGTTCCTCCAGCTGGCGTTCGATCCGGTCGATCCCCGTGACGAACTCCTTCTCCAGCCCACTTCGCTGATCCGCCGCGGTCTCACCCACCAGGGCCAGCGCGCCGAGGACGAGGACGATGCCGCCGACGAGCGCGGCGGCGACCGCGAGCGGCCGGGGCATGAAGCGCGCGAGGAGCCCGGTCACGGGGCGGAGTACGGCGGTGATGACCAGCCCCAGGAAGACGGCGACGGCGATCCGGTGAAACTGCCCGAGCACGGAGAAGGTGACGTGGACGACGACGCCGACGGCGATGATCCGCCACGCGTACGCGGCCGCGGTCCGCAGCAGACCCGGTACGTGCGGCTCCTCGCTGCTCGGACGTTCGAGCGGCGGGGTGGGCTGATCGGGGGGTGTGGGCATCTCATGCCCGTACCACTCGCCGACCGCCGGGGAGCGGCGGAGCCCCAAAGTTCCCCCGAAGGCCGGTAAGGGCTGTCGCCTCTCATCGCGGCCGGGTCGCGGTGCTCGGCCGGACTGCCCCCTGGACGAGGTCCCGCGCCGTGCCCACCGCGGCGCCCCCGGGCCCCTTCGCGCAACGCCGACGGCTCCCACCCCGGGGACAGGGTAGGAGCCGTTCGGATGCCTTACCGTCTACGACGTCGGCGGTTCACGCGTGGCGGTGCGAACGCCGGTTGCCCGTGACGAGGCGGTAGAGGGCGAGCAGGATGAAGGAGCCCACGATCGCTGCGATCCAGGTGGAGAGGTCGAAGAACCCGTCGATGGAGTCGACGCCGAAGATCTCCTTGCCGAGCCAGCCGCCGAGCAGACCGCCGGCTATGCCGATGAGCATGGTGATGATGATGCCGCCCGGGTCCTTGCCCGGCATCAAGGCCTTGGCGATGGCGCCGGCGAGCAGACCGATCACGATCCACGCGATGATGCCCATGGTGTTTCTCCGCTTCGTCGTGTAAAGACAGTGTCAGTTTCTCGTGTGCACCGATTGCCTTCGAACAAACGTCTATGGCGAAGACTTGGTGGGACGAGGAGCGACGCCCGGCTTCGAAGCGGGGGAGGGCGGGAGGCGCGGGGGCGGTGCGGGTGCCCGTGGTGGCGCACGGTCCGCGCGATCGCCTCCTCGATCCGGCCGACGGGCCGTCAAGGCCCCGCCGACCGGAGCCCGGTGTCCCGGGCGAGCGGTTCGGAGGTCCTCGGCCCTACAGCGAGGGTGCCGAGCCCGGCAGCGGACGCCCCGCGGACTCGGCCATGAACCACACCGCCAC
This sequence comes from Streptomyces sp. NBC_00016, assembly GCF_045040885.1. Taxonomy (NCBI): domain Bacteria; kingdom Bacillati; phylum Actinomycetota; class Actinomycetes; order Kitasatosporales; family Streptomycetaceae; genus Streptomyces; species Streptomyces sp. NBC_00016. Next base: position 9,430,252 of record NZ_CP108304.1, read on the forward strand.
GCCGCCGATCACGGCCGCGGCCATCATGTAGTACGCGGGCATCATCATGTTCCCGGTCGCCCCGATCAGGGCCGTCACCACCAGCGGGGTGGTGCCGCCGAAGAGCGACACGGAGACGTTGAAGCCGATCGACAGCGATCCGTAGCGGACCTTCGTCGGGAACAGCGCCGGCAGGGCGGCCGGCATCGCCGCCGTGAAGCAGACCAGCAGCAGGCCGAGCGCGCCCATGCCGAGCGCGACCGCGAACAGGCTGCCCTGGCGGATCAGCAGCAGGGCGGGGACGGACAGCAACAGGAAGCCCGCACAGCCCGCGGCGATCACCGGTCGGCGGCCCACACGGTCCGTCAGGGCTCCCGCGAAGGGCTGGACGATCATCATGACGGCCATCACGCCGAGTACGACGAGCAGGCCGTGCGTCTCGTCGTAGTGGAGCTCACCGGTCAGATAGCTCGGCATGTACGACAGCAGCATGTAGTCGGTGACGTTGAAGACCAGCACCAGGCCGACGCAGAGCAGCAGCGCCCGCCACTGGCCCGTGATCATCCGGAGCAGCGGCACCTTCGTGCGGCTCGACTCGGCCTTCTCGATCTCGGCCGCGAACGCCGGGGTCTCCTCCAGCCGCATCCGCAGATAGAGGCCGATGATGCCCATCGGGCCCGCGATCAGGAACGGGATCCGCCAGCCCCAGCTCAGCAGGTCCTCCGTGGAAAGCAGAGCGGTCATCACCGTGACCAGGCCGGCACCGCCGATGTACCCGGCGAGCGTGCCGAACTCCAGCCAGCTGCCGAGGAAGCCGCGCCGCTTGTCGGGCGCGTATTCGGCGATGAAGGTGGAGGCGCCCGCGTACTCGCCGCCGGTGGAGAAGCCCTGCACCAGGCGGGCCGCCAGCAGGAGCACCGGGGCTCCGACGCCGATCGACGCGTACGACGGGATGAGGCCGATGGCGAAGGTGCCCGCGGCCATCATGATCATGGTGAGGGCCAGCACCTTCTGACGGCCGACGCGGTCGCCGAGCGGCCCGAAGACCATGCCGCCGATCGGTCGCACGAGGAAGGCGGCGGCAAAGGCGCCGAAGGTGGAGAGCAGCTGGGTGGTCGGGTTCCCGGACGGGAAGAAGACCTTGCCCAGGGTGACCGCGATGTAGCTGTAGACACCGAAGTCGAACCATTCCATCGCGTTGCCCAGCGCGGCGGCGCGCACCGCGCGTTTCACCAGTGCGGGGTCCGTGACGGTGGCGTTCTTCGGGGCGACGGCGTTCTTCGGAACGGTCGGGAGGGATGTCGGGGGAGACGCGACTGTGGCACTCGGCAAAGCTTCGCTCGCCTACTTTCGTCGGGGGCAGGGACGGGTCTGCTCGACGGCGCCGGCGGCAGGCCAAAGAGCGACGATAGGCGGACATGTCCCCCTCACGGGCTGTGCGCACTTCGCTGCATACTGCATGTAAATGCGGTGTGGGCAGGCCCGCAGTGCCGCTCCGGAGGGCACTTCACGGGATCATGTTGTGACCCATCTCGCGTCCCGCGAAGGCAACCGGAGCTCGGGGCCGGGCCGAGCCCGCTCGGAGCCGTGGCTCGGTCACGGACACGGACTCGGACACTGCGGGCGGCCCGTTCCGTACCCTGGCGGCATGCGCATGCGCCCCACTCTGAGCTGGACCCCCGCCGAGGACCTGCCGCCGGGCACGACCGATCCGGAGCAGGTCGTCGACGCGCTGAGCGCCGGCGGCGTACTGGTGCTCAGCGGGGCGGGCATCTCCACGGAGTCGGGCATCCCCGACTACCGGGGCGAGGGCGGGAGCCTGAGTCGGCACACCCCGATGACCTACCAGGACTTCACCTCCGATCCCCAGGCCCGGCGCCGTTACTGGGCGCGCAGCCACCTCGGATGGCGCACCTTCGGGCGCGCCCGTCCCAATGCCGGGCACCGGGCGGTGGCCGCGTTCGCGCGGCACGGTCTCCTCGCGGGCCTGATCACCCAGAACGTCGACGGCTTGCACCAGGCCGCCGGCAGCGAGGACGTCGTGGAACTCCACGGGAGCCTGGGCCGGGTCGTCTGTCTGTCCTGCGGTGTCTTCAGCCCGCGTCGCGAGCTCGCCCGGCGGCTGGCGGAGGCCAATGCGGACTTCGAGCCCGTGGCGGCGGCGATCAACCCGGACGGCGACGCCGACCTCACCGACGCACAGGTCGGGGACTTTCGGGTGGTGCCCTGCACGGTCTGCGGCGGCATCCTCAAACCGGACGTGGTGTTCTTCGGCGAAACCGTTCCGCCGCCGCGGGTGGAGCACTGCCGCACGCTGGTCCGCGAGGCGACCTCACTGCTGGTTCTGGGCTCCTCGCTGACGGTGATGTCCGGACTTCGGTTCGTCCGCCAGGCGGGCCGGGCCGGGAAGCCCGTGCTGATCGTCAACCGGGACCCGACCCGGGGCGACCAGCACGCCCTCACGCGGGTCGCACTCCCCTTGGGAACGACCCTCACCGCCGTGGCCGGCCGGCTGGGCGTCCTGCTCGACGACCAGGCGGCGCCTGCGTGAGACCGTGACGGCGAGCCTGGCGAATCCGCGCTACCTGCCGAGGTCGCGCAGCACCTCCCTGGCAGCGCGCGCACCCGAGGCCATCGCCCCTTGGACCGAGCCCGTGGCCCGGTGGTCACCGCACACGTATCTGCCCCGCGCCACCCGGGTCGTGCGGCTGAGTTCCTGAGGGGGCGCCATCACGGGCAACGCGTCGGGCACCGTACGGACGGTCAGCAGCTCCCAGCGGTCGGCATCGGTGTCGTAGACCTCGCTCAGCGGCGCGCGCAGCGCGCGTTCCCGGCCTTCGGCGTCCGCGCCGAGCACCGAGGTGGCCACGAGCGCCCGGCCGGAGGGTGCGTAGGAGGCGGCCACGTTGCTCAGCACGCACGTGTTGAGGAAGCGGCGCCGGGTGTCCACCAGCAAAGCGGGTTCGTTCAGCGGCGGGCCCGGCATGACGTGGTAGTAGGTCGTCACCACGCGGTACGCGGGCACGGTGATGTCGGGCAGCAGGGTTCCGGCTGGTCCCGGGCCCGTGGCCACCACCACGGCGCGCGCCGGGACGAGTTCGCGGGAGGCGGTCTCCACGCCGTCGTCCGTCAGACGCTCGACCGGCGTCTCCAGTCGCACGGTGGCCTTCGGCAGTGACGCCGCCAAGGCGAGAGGTACGGCACCGATGCCGGTGGCGGGCAGGCTCAGGGTGCCGCGCAGCATGCTGCGCCACACGAGATGGAAGACCCGGGCGGACGTCTCCAGCCGGTCCTCCAGGAACACCCCGGACAGGAAGGGCAGGAAGAAGCGCTCGACGAACGCGTCGGTGAAGCCCGCGTCGGCGAGAGCCTTGCGTGTGGTGCGATCCGGCCGCCGCTTCAGCCGGTGCGGCGGGGCCACCGCGTCCGAGGCCGAGAGGGCGCCCAGCGCCGCCAGGTCGCGCGGTCCCGCGAGGCGCCCCGACAGGAGGTCGACGAGCGTGGACGGGTGAGCGCGGGGGTCGGTCAGGCGGCGCCTGCCCGTGTCGGTGTGGATGAGGACGCCCCGGTCGAAGGGCCGCAGGTCCAGCCCGTCCCCTGCCAGGCGTCGCCGGACCTGTGGGTAGGACGGGTTGAAGACCTGGAAGCCACGGTCGATCACGAAGCCGTGCACCCGGTCGGAGCGCATCCGGCCACCGACCCCGTCGGAGGCCTCCAGGATCCGCACGCCGACGCCGGCGGCCAGCAGGTCCTGAGCACAGGCGAGGCCGGCGACGCCTGCTCCGATCACCACGACGTCCGATGATCGTTCGGTTGCGCTCACGTTGTTTCCCTCCATCACCGGGTCGCCCATGGGCATGAACGCACGAACGCACCAGTGCCGGTATGCGGATTCGTGCCGTCCACTCCACTTCGCTCCCGACCGGTGGAGCGGATGCAGCTCGGCTCCGCTCCCAGGAGTCGTGGCAGGTGGCGGAGTCGAGTTCGCCTCCGGCCGGAGCGTCAGGTCAGCCACCGGCCGTCGCGCATCAGCTCGCGGCCGGACAGCTCGTCCTCCTCGCGCCAGGCCTGAATACGGCGCGGGACGATCCGGAACCAGCGATACGACGTGGCCGGCACACGCGGATCGAAACCGGCGCGTTCGGCGAACCGGTCGCCTCGCTCCCGCGGCAGCCCGTCGAGTTCGAGGACTTCGACCTCGCCGTCGATCATGGTGACGTCGCGGGTGCGGCCCAGGGCCAGCCGAACGACACGGGTCGTGGCCAGGTTCCTGCCGGTGGGGCTGTTCGTCGGGGTGGCCAGCAACAGCGCCTCCCCGTCCCAGTCGAAGGACAGCGGTACGAGGTACGGCGCGCCGTCCGCCGAGGCACTGGCCACCCAGACATCGACGTCATGGGAAAGCCGGTGCTCGGTGTCGTGGCGACGCTGGGCGTGGGAACGGGGTTCGGCGTCCATCGGTCCTCCGGAAGTCCGTCGTGGTCACGATCGGCAGAAGTCCGGTCGTGGGTCACGATCGGCCCGGGAAGCCCGCCGGGCCGATCGCCGTGGTCACACACTCCCCCGGCCCGGGTACGGGGCGCCTCCGTGCCCACCACGGAATCCGCCACGGACCAACGGATAATGAGGCGGTGATCAGTTCAGAGATATCCGCCCGGGAAGCCCAGGTGCTCGCACTGCTGGGGGAGCACCTCAGCAACGCGGAGATCGCCGCGCGGTTGGTCATCTCCGTACGCACCGTCGAGTCGCATGTGTCCTCGCTGTTGCGCAAGCTCCAACTGCCGGACCGGCGGGCGCTCGCCCGGTACGCGGCCGATTCCGCCCCTACCGAGCCGTCGCGCCCGGTACCCGCCCTGCCGGCACCGCTGACGGCGTTCGTCGGCCGGGTGACGGAGCGCGGGCAGTTGGCCGAGGCGGTGACAGCGCACCAACTGGTGACCGTGGTCGGCCCGGGTGGGGTGGGCAAGACGCGCCTCGCGCTGGCGGTGGCGGCGGACGTGGCCGACGACTTCCCCGACGGGGTGTGGTTCGTCGACCTGGTCCCGGTCACCGAGCCGGGTCGGGTGGGCGCGGCCGTCGCGGCGGCCGTGGGGGTGGGCGAGCAACCGGGGCGCGGCATCGACGACGCGGTGCTCGCCGCGCTGACGGACCGTCGGACGCTGCTGGTGCTGGACAACTGCGAGCGGGTGAGCGACGCGGTGGCGCCGTTCCTGGAGCGGCTGTTGGCGGCCTGTCCGCGGTTGCGGGTGCTCGTGACCAGCCGGGCCAGGCTGATGGTGCCGTTCGAGCGGGTCTTCCAGGTCCCGCCGCTCTCGCGGGCGGGCGGTGACCGGTCGGACGCGGTGGCCCTGTTCATGGACCGCGCGTCGACGGTCGGCCAGCCGCCTGGTCCGGCATCGAACGAGGAGGTCGTGACCATCTGCGAACGGCTCGGCGGCATGGCGCTGGCGATCGAGCTGGCGGCGGCACGGTGGTCCACCCTCGGACTGGACGGCCTCACGGCGGGCCTCTCCGATCAGCTGCGGATCCTCACCGGCGGACCCCGCGCCGACGACCGGCACCGGTCGGTGCGGGCGGTGCTGGACTGGAGCCATGACCTGCTGGAGCCGCAGAGCCGGGCATTGCTGCGCCGGGTGTCGGTGTTCGTGGCGCCATTCACCGCCGAGGCGGCCGCCGAGGTCGCCGGGTTCGCTCCGCTGGATCCGGCCGCGGTCGTCGACGGGCTCGGCAGACTCGCCGAACAGAGCCTCCTGGCCGTGACCCCGTCGGCCACCGGCACCCGGTACCACGCGCTGGAGACCATCCGCCAGTACGGGACGGAGCGGCTCACCGACGCCGACGAGCTTGTCCGGGTCCGATCACGCCACCTGGACTGGTGCTCGACCGGCGCGCGTGTCCTCCTCGCAGCGTCGGGCGCGGACTGGCGCGCCCGGTTCGAGGCCGTGGCGGACGACCTCCGGGCCGCCCTCACCTGGGCGTCCGACCGGCCGGTTCGGCGCGCGGACGCGCGTCGCCTCGCCCTGTCCCTGGCCGAGCTGGCCTTCCTCCGCAACCTGCTCGGCGAGTCCCAGCAGCGGTACGAGCAGGCGGCCGGGCTCTCCGACGACGCCGACGGGGCCGCGGCACTGCGGCAGGCCGCCGCGGTGGCCGGGTGCCGAAGGCTCGGTGACGACATGTTCCGGCTGCACCGCGCCGCGGGAGACGCCGCGCGCCGGGCCGGGAACACCGCCGGTGCGGGCCGCGACCTGGCGGCCGCCGCCACCAACGCGTACCGCTTCTCCAGTACGTTCACGCAGGTTCCCTCCAGGGCAGAGGTGACCACCCTGCTCGCGGCGGCGCAGGAGCTGGCCGGCGATGCCCCGGCCGCTCAGGCCGCTGTCGCGCTGGCCGAGGCGGCGGTGGTCGCGGACGCGTTCGGCGCCGTCCAGGGCGACCTGGACAACACCGTGGAGGAGACCCTCGTACGCGCCGAACGTGCTGTCGACCTCGCCCGGCGCACGGGCGACCCGGTGGCGGAGTCGGCCGCCCTCGACGCGCTCTCCGGGGCCCGGAGCTGGACCGGTGAGGCCTTCGCCGCCGCGGCTGCCGCCCGGCGCCGGATCGACGTCCTGGACTCGGCGCCGCGTACCCCGGCCGGTGCGCACGAGCTCATGGACGCCCTCGCCATGGCCGCCGGAACCGCCGTCGGCGTGGGCCGGCTGCCGGAAGCCCGCCGGTGGGGCGGACAGCTCGCCGACCACCCGCTGCTGGCCGAGGTGGGGCACCACGCCACGTCCTGGCTGCTGGTCGCGGACGCGTTCGCCGGCCATGCCGACCAGGTGCTCACCGGCAGTGCGCGGTTCCTCGACGCGTGGGAGCAGAGCGGCCGTCAGCGGTCGTTCTCGCTCGGCCCCGCCGCCGCTTCGGTCGCCATGGTGCACGCCCTGCGCGGCGACCACGACAGCCGGGACACCTGGCGCGCGATCGTCGACCGGGCGGGCAACGCACCGGAGCACCGCCACGGCTACGGTGCGGTCTTCGACGCCATGGTGCTGCTCCACCACGGGGACGCCGATGCGGCGTCGCAGCGGGTCGACCCGGAGCCGGAACAGGTGTGGAAGTGGGTGTCCTGGGTCTGGCTCCACTGGTACGTGGCACTCCGGGCGGAGGCCGCGGTGCTCGCCGGGCACCCGGAAGCCCGCGCCCGGATCGACGCCGCCCGCACCGTGGTCACCGGCAATCCGATCGCCACCGCCCAGGTGGACCGCGCGCAGGCCCTGCTCGACGGCGACCCGGCGCGGCAACTCGCCGCCGCCGCGGCCTTCGACGCGGCCGGCTGCCCCTACCAGTCGGCACGCACCCTGCTGCTCGCCGGGGGCGAGCATGCCGCCGCCGGTACGGCCGCGCTTGCCGACCTCGGACTCGCACCCCTGCCGGTCCGGTAGCCGATCGACCCGCGCGGCCGGCGCGCCGTCAGCTCACCGCCTGCTTCACCAGTGCGGCGATCCGCGCCTGCGCCTCGGCCGTCACCTCGGTCAGGGCGAAGGCGGTCGCCCACATCGTGCCCTCGTCCAGCTTCGCCGGGTCGTTGAACCCGAGTGTCGCGTAGCGCGACTTGAACTTCGCCGCGCTCTGGAAGAAGCAGACGACCTTGCCGTCCAGCGCGTAGGCGGGCATCCCGTACCAGAGCTTCGGCGCGAGGGCCGGGGCGTTGGCCGTGACGACGGCATGGACGACTTCGGCCATCGCCCGGTCGGAGTCCTCCATCTCGGCGATCTTCGTGAGCACGTCCCGCTCCGCCTCCGCCGCCTTGTCCGCGGGGGAGCCGCGGCGCGCCGCCTTCTTCTGCCCCTCGGCGTGCTCCTTCATCGCGGCCCGCTCCTCGGCCGTGAATCCCTCGTACGTGCTGCCGTCGGTGCTGGTCATGGTTGCTCCCGTGGTCAAGGCGTGGGCCGCGATCGGCCCGGCGGGTCCTGCCGGGCCCGTCGCTGTGGGTCACAGCCTCTCCCGGCCGGCGACGGAGCGCCTCCGTGCTGACCACGGAAACCACCACGGAGAGGGCCCGTGCCCCGGACCAGGGCCCGTGCCCCGGACCAGGGCCCGCGGCACGGATGAGCCGGCGCCTCAGCCCGTGGCGGCGAGCCGGTCCGTGCGGCCGCCCAACGCGGCGGAGAACTGGTCCGTGACCTGCTCCAGGGCCACCGCGGCAGCGGGCGCGAGGAGTGGCGCGCCGACGTCCGCCGCGATGTCCCGGTCGAGCGTGAACCAGCCGGGCACGATGTGTGCCGCGCCCATGGAACTGAGGACCGGGCGCAGGGCGTAGTCGATCGCCAGCACATGGGCCGTGCTGCCGCCGGTGGCGAGCGGCAGCACGGTCTTGCCGGTCAGCGCGTACTGCGGGAGCAGGTCGAGAAGCGACTTCAACAGGCCCGAGTAGGCGGCCTTGTACACGGGCGTGCCGATCACCACCCCGTCCGCCCGCGCGAACAGCTCCGCGGCGGCGACGATCGCCGGATGCCCGAAGTCCGCGCCGAGCAGCGCCTCGGGAGGCAGGGTGCGGACCTCCAGCGGGGTCACCTCGTGCCCCTGCCGCCGCAGCCGGTCGTCCAGGTGCCGCAGCAGCCGGGTGGTGCGGGAGGTGGGGGAGGGACTTCCGGAGACGGACAGGATGGCAGCCATGCGGGACCTTCCGGGGATGAGGTTCAGACGTGTGAACAGGGCGGACTCGTACGGCGGTTGCTCACCACGCGCTCGACCGCACGGTGATCACCGGGCGCAGCTCGTTGCGGAGCGTTTCGAGGAACGAGACGACCTCGGCCGCCGCCGAACGGTGCTGGAGGTCGTTGAGGACGTCGTGATGAGCGCCGTGCACGACCGAAAGACGGGCGTGGGGCAGTGACTTCGCCGTGCGCGCCAGCGCCTCGTGGTCGGCGAGGGGATCGGCGTCCCCGACGAGAAGCAGCACAGGGACGTCGACATCACTGTCGTGGACGGCGGTGAGCAGGGCGTCCGGCAGGGCGTCGTCGAGCGCGCCCCGCCGCACCTGGGGATCCTCGGTGAGCACGCCCCGGTGGGCGGGGCAGGAGGTGCGGACGGCTAGTTCGTCGTCCCAGCTCTCCACGGTGCCCGCGGTCCGTCCGGGCAGGCCGGCCAGGACGAGGGCGTCGGGCCGCCGGGCGGCCGGTGTCCCGGTCCGGGCGAGGAGCGCGGCGATCGCGACGGCGCCCGAGTCGGCTCCGACGAGCACGACGGGCCGGACCACCTCGCCCTCGGACACGGTGCTCTCGACGGCGTCGGCGACCTGGGCGGCGAAGCCGTCCAGCGAGGAGCCCGGGTCCTCGGCGGCGAGGTCCGGGCCGTCGATCACCCGCACGCGGTAGGCGTCCGCGGCGAGCCGCCTGCCGAGGCGGGCGTAGGTCGCGCGGGTCTCGCCCCGGCCGGGAACGACGACGACGGTGCCGCGGATGCGCAGGCCCTCGGGGCCGTGATGGTCGCTGTACTGGGTCATGTCACACTCCTGCGGATGCGGATGCGGATGCGGATGCGGGTTCGGCCTGGCGCGCGGGCGTCCAGCCCAGCGCGGGGGCCACTTCGGTCGCGATGAGTTCGAGCGCGCGGACGGTCGCGTCGTGGTCGGGGACGGCGGGGTTGAACTGGGCGATCAGATCCGTCGTGACGGGCAGGACCCTCTCCTGCCGCAGCGCCGCGACGATCTCGTCGGGGTGGCCGTAGAAGCAGTGGAAGCGGCGCAGTGCCTCGTCCGCGTCCAGCCCCTCGGGGAACGCGCCGTGCTGTGCCATGCGCAGTGCCGCGCGGTGGACGTCGTCACCGATGTGGCGCAGCGCGGTGCGCCGGTCCTTGGCGGGGAACACGAAACGGGAGAGGCCGACGCGCGGACGGCGCGGTCCGTCCCAGGCCGCGAGGAAGGCGTCGGCCCAGGGGCGCTGCACCTCGTCGGTGGGCGCGTCGAAACCGTACGCCGCACGGTTGAGCAGCAGGTTCGAACCGTGCTCCGCGGCGTACACGGCGCCCTGCGCGCTGAACACGCCCTGCCATACCCGGTCGGCGAAGTCTCCCGGCGCGGGCTGGATCCGGAATCCGGGCGCGCCCACCTCCCGGCCCGCCAGGGCCTGGCGCAGGACGTCGAGGTTCCGGCTGGTCAGCTCGCGCTTGCGGGCGACGTCCCGGCCGAAGGCGGCGTACTCCAGGTCGCTCGATCCGCTGCCCACACCGATCTCGACCCGCCCGCCGCTGAGGGTGTCGACGGTGGCGATGTCCTCGGCGAGGCGGACCGGGTTCTCCAGTGGCAGGACGGTCACCGCGGTGCCGAGCCGGATGCGGGTGGTGCGCGCCGCCGCGTGGGCGAGGAAGGTCCACGGGGAGGACAGCCCACCGCCGCCGAGCGGGACGTGGTGCTGGGCGACCCAGCCGATGTCGAAGCCGAGTTCGTCGGCGACGGTGAACAGTTCCTGGGCGTTGCGGTAGGTGCGGGCGAAGTCGTCGTCGCGGCCCTGGACATGGGTGAGGAAGCCCAGCCGGAGGCGAGGTCTCTCGCTCGTCATGGGGGACGGCCTTTCGTAGTCAGGCTGTGGTGCCCACGGCGTCCGGAACGAACGCGTCGGTGCCGTCGGGCGCCGGGGCGGGGGCGGGGGCGAGGCCCAGCACCCGGTCGAGGACCGCGCCGGCACCGCCCGCGGGCAGCCGCTCACCGCGCCACACGACGTGCTGGTCGGGGCGGATCAGGACGTTGGCGGTGCCGTAGGCGGCGCGTGCCGAGGGGTCGGAGAGGTGGACGACGGTGAAGGGCAGCGAACGGGCGGCCGCGGCCACGGCGAAGGCCCGCTCGACGGTCCGGTCCTCGGTGAGGACGAGCAGACCGACGGAGGTGCCAGGCCCACCGGGCCCGCGCCGACGATCAGGACGTCGACCGCCGACGGGGGAGTGGCGTCGGGGAAGCGGACGGTGTGCACGTCACGGCCTCCCGTGACCGACAGTTCGCTCATGTCGGCGCCCTCAGTCCCGTGCGAGCTGCGGCTGGCGGGCGTGCCGGTTGGCCGGGACGGGCAGTCCGAGGTTGCCGCGCAGGGTGTCGGCCGCGTACTCGGTGCGGAACAGGCCGCGCTTCTGGAGGATCGGCACCACACCGTCGACGAAGAGGTTCAGCTCCTCCTCGGTGCGGAAGGCGAGGTTGATGCCGTCGAAGGTCCCCGCGTCGAACCAGCGCTCGATGGTGTCGGCGACGGTGCGCGGGTCCCCCACGAACGGCGACTGACGGAACTGGTTGACCGACTCGGCTACTTGACGCAGCGTCAGCTGCTCCGTGCGGGCCCGTTCGATGAGCTTCGCCGCGCCGGTGCGGCCGCCCTTCTCGGCGAGGTGCGCGACATCCGGGAAGGGGGCGTCCAGGTCGTGCGCGCTGAAGTCGTAGGCCCCGAAGGAACGGCCCAGCAGGGCGAGGTTGCGGTCGAAGTCGTTGTCCTCCTCGAAGATCTCCCGCTCGCGGCGGCGGGCCGCCTCGTCGGTGGCGGCGACGACCGGGCCGCCGTGGATGAAGATCTTGATGTGGTCCGGGTCGCGGCCGTAGGAGGCGGTGCGCTTCTTGATGTCGGTGTAGTACTCCCGCGCCTGCTCCAGGGTGCCGCCGGGCGCGTAGATGCCCTCGGCGACCCGGGCTGCGAGATCGCGGCCCTCCTCGGAGACCCCGGCCTGGAAGATGACCGGCTGGCCCTGCGGGGAGCGGGAGAGGTTGAGCGGTCCGGCCACCTTGAAGTGCTCGCCCACGTGGTCGAGTTCGTGCAGCTTGGACGGGTCCAGGAAGACACCCCGCTCGACGTCGGCGGGGAAGGCGTCGTCCTCGTAGGAGTCCCACAGCCCGCGGGCGACCTGGACGAACTCCAGGGCGCGGCCGTAGCGGGTGGTGTAGTCGAGGTGCTCGTCCAGCCCGTAGTTGCGGGAGGTGCCGGTGTCGAAGCTGGTGACGACGTTCCAGCCCGCGCGGCCGCCGCTGATGTGGTCGAGCGAGGAGAACCGGCGGGCGAGGTTGAACGGCGAGTTGTACGTCGAGCTCGCGGTGCCCACCAGGCCGATGTGCCGGGTGTGGGTGGCGACCGCGGACAGCAGGGTCAGCGGCTCCAGGCGGTTGAGGTAGTGCGCCGGGTAGGTGGCGTTGATGAACTGGCTGTCCACGATGAACAGGGCGTCGAACAGGGCGTGTTCGGCCGCCTGCGCCAACCGGATGTAGTAGTCGATGTCGATGCTGGAGTTCTTCGCGACGCGCGGGTCCTTCCACAGGCCGTGCTGGCCCGGGCCGCCGACGCCGTAGGGGTGGAGGGCGAGGTGAATCGTGCGGGACATGAAGGTTCCTGTCTGTCGTGGGCTCAGGCGTGCAACAGGGCGCGCAGCGCTTCGCGTTCGGCCCGGTCGGCCGGCGCGCTGTGCAGGGTGGGCGCGGACCTGACGAGCAGGCGGGTGTAGGGGTGGCGCGGTGTGTTGATGACGTCGGCGGCGGCGCCGACCTCGACCGACTCGCCCTGGTACAGCACCGCGATGCGGTCGGCGACACCGGCCACGGAGCCGAGGTCGTGGGAGATGAAGACGAGGGCGACCCCGTCGGCGCGGAGCTCCTTGAGGATCTGGAGGACCTGGACCCGGTTGGCCGAGTCCAGGGCGCTGACCGGCTCGTCCAGGATCACCAGACGCGGTTCGGTGACCAGGGCCCGAGCCACCGCGACGCGCTGGCGCTGCCCGCCGGAGAGCTCGCCGGGCAGCCGGTCGAGGAGGTCCTCGGTGAGGTGGACCCGGGCGAGGAAGGCCCGCACCCGGCCGGCCGCCTCGGCGCGGGGGACGCCCTGGACGAGGAGCGGCTCGGCGAGCGAGTCCTCGATGGTGAGATCCGGGTCGAGACTGCGCAGGGGGTCCTGGAAGACGTACTGGACGACGCCCCGGCGGCGCAGCGCGCGCCACTGGCGGGGACCGTAGGCGCCGACCTCCTCGCCGTCGATGACGATCGAGCCGGCCGAGGCGCGCACCAGGCCGAGCACGGTCCGCGCGAGCGTGGACTTGCCGGAGCCGGTCTCGCCGATGACGCCGACCGTCTCTCCCGGGGCGATGCTCAAGGAGACGTCGTGCAGGGCGCGGCGGCGCCGGCGGCGCGGTCCGTAGTGCACTTCCAGGCCCTCGACGGACAGGACCGGGGCGGTGGGTTCCCGGTGCGGATCGGTGCTCACGCGTCCTCCTCGGGGGCCAGGAACCTGTCCAGCCCGTACTGCTCGTGCTCGGCGATCAGGAGCCGGGTGTACTCGTGGCGGGGGTGGTGGAGGACCTCGTGGGTCGGGCCCTGTTCGACCACCTCGCCCTGCCGCAGGACGAGGACCTCGTCGCACAGCTGGGCGACGACGGCCAGGTCGTGGGAGACCACGACGAGGGCGAGACCGGTCCGTTCGCGCAGGTCGGCCAGCAGGTCGAGGATCTCCGCCTGGACGGTGACGTCGAGCGCGGTCGTGGCCTCGTCGGCGATCAGGACGCGCGGGCCGGCGGCGATCGCCGCGGCGATGAGCACCCGCTGGAGCATGCCGCCGGACAGCTCGTAGGTGTACTGGCCGTACACCAGCTCCGGGTCCCGCAGATGCACCGCGCGCAGCAGCTCGATCGTCTGCCGGCGCGCCTCGCGCCGCCTGACCTTCTTCTTGACCCGGATCACCTCGGCGACCTGTGCGCCCACGCGGATCGAGGGGTTGAGGTAGGAGGCCGGGTCCTGGAAGACCGCGCTGATCGTCGAGCCGCGCAGAGAGGTCCACTCGGCGGGGGAGAACCCGGTGATGTCGCGGCCGTCCAGCTCGATCGAACCGCCGGTGACCTCGAAGTGGGCGGGCAGGATGCCCAGGGCGGCCCGGCAGGTGAGCGTCTTGCCGCTGCCGGACTCGCCGACGATGCCCACGGTCCGGCCCGGGGTGAGGTCGAAGCTCACCCCGTGGACGATCTCCCGTCCGGCGGCCTGGTCGCTGATGCGCACCTCGCGCACCGACAGCACGGGCTGCGACGGCCGGACCGGCTTCGCGGTGTGCTCGGGGGGCGCTTGCAGCTTCTCGGACAGCGTGCTCATCACGCACCTCCGGCGGGAGCGGGGTCGGCCTTGTCGAGTCGGTTGGCGCGGGCCCTGCGGTTGTTGAGCAGCGCGCGGCCCGCCTCGCCGGAGACATCGCGGATGGCGTCGGCGAGGAGGTTGCAGGCCCAGACCGTGACCACGATCAGCAGCGCCGGCGTGAGCGGCGCCCACGGGCGGTGGCTCAGGTAGCCGAGGTCCGAGGCGAGCAGACCGCCCCAGGTGGGTGCGGGCGGCTGCACGCCGATGCCGAGGAAGGTCAGGCTCGACACGATCACGAAGCCGACGCCGACGGTCTGGGCGAGGGCGACCGCGATGGGCGGGAGCACCTTGACCCAGACGTGGCGGCGCACGACCCGGCCGAGGGAGGCCCCGGAGACGATCGCGGCCTCCACGTACTGCGAGCGGGCCACGGCCAGGGTGGCGGCGCGGGAGACCCGGTAGAACAGCGGGGAGACCAGCACCCCGGTGACGAGCATCGCCTGGGTGATGCCGTTGCCGAGCAGCGCGACGACCGCGACGGCGAACAGCAGGAAGGGCAGGGCGACCAGGGTGTCGGCGAGCCGGAGGGTGATCCATTCGAAGGCCCGGCCCAGGTACACCGACAGGATCCCGGGGACCACCCCGACCACCAGCGCGGTCAGCGCGACCTCCAGCGAGCCGAGCACGCTGACCCGGGAACCGTCGAGGAGCCGGCTCAGCACGTCCCGGCCCAGGTAGTCGGTCCCCAGCCAGTGCGCGCCGGAAGCGGCGGCGAGGGTGTTGTCGCTGGTCGCCAGCGGATCCTGGGGAGCCAGCAGTGGGCCGAGCACGGCGAGGACGGCGATCACGGCCAGCACGGCGACGGCGATCCGCCCGGACGGCAGGGCCAGAACACGGCGTACCACGGTCACACCCCCCGTTGCGATGCGGGCGTCACACGCGCCAGCACCAGGTTGACGAACAGGTTGAACACCACGACCAGGACGATCGACACGACGAGGACCCCCTGCACGGCCGGTACGTCACCGGCCTGCGCGGAGTCGTTGGCGAACCGGCCGAACCCCTGGAGACCGAAGATCCACTCCGTGACGACGGACGCACCGACGAGGGAGGGGAACTTCAGGCCGAGGGTCGCGAGCGCCGGGCCGAGACCGTTGCGCAGCACATGGCCGAAGAAGACCCGGCGTGGGCCGAGACCCCTGACGACGGCGCCCGTCACGTAGTTCTCGCGGTAGGCCGCGATGAGACTGGAGCGCAGTTGGCGGGCGACGTCGGCGACGACGTCGAAGCTCAACGCGACGGCGGGCAGGGTGATGTGGGCGAGCCACGGCCCGAGCCCCTGCTCCGCCGGGATGTACCCGGCGGAGGGGAACAGCTTGAGTTGCACGGCGAGGACCGCGACCAGCACGATCCCGACGACGAAGGCCGGCATCACCGAGATCGCCGTGACGAAGCCGGTGATGGCACGGTCGATCCAGGTCGTGCGGCGCAGGGCCGCGACCGTGCCGAGGGCGAAGCCCACGACCACGCCGATCAGCAGCGCGAAGGCCGCCACCGACAGGCTCACGCCGAGCCCGAGGCCGATCAGGGTGGAGATGTCGGCGCCGTTGGTCCAGCTCGTCCCGAGCTGTCCGTGCAGGACGCCGTTGAACCAGTCGCCGTACTGCACCAGGAAGGGCCGGTCCAGGCCCCACTGTGCCTCGACCCTGGCGATCGCCTCGGGTGTCGCGTCCTCGCCCAGCTGGATCCGCGCCGGGCTGAGCCCGCTGAGCGAGCGCAGCGCGAACGTCACGAACGTCGCGACCAGGAAGACCGGCACGAAGATCGCGATCGACCGGGCGAGGGTGGCCAGGACGCGGCCGAGTGTGTGCCGCGTTCCGGCCGCGGCGACCGTGCGACGGACGTCGGGTGTGGCCTGAGCCTGCGTCGTCGTCATGGGGTGCCCCCTCTCAGTGGTGGACGGAGTGTCAGCTGCCGCCGATGGTCACGCCGGTCCAGTCGATGTGGGCCGGGTTCTTCGGCAGGCCGGAGATGGACTTGCTCTTGGCGATGAGGTTCGGCTGGGAGTACGTGAACACCAGCGCCCTGCTCTGGAGGCCGGCCCGGGTCGCGGCCTGGAGGACCTTCGTGTAGTCGGGCGAGTCCAGCGGGGTCTGGCGGACCTTGGCGACGGCCGCCTCGAAGCCGGCCGGCTCGTAGGGCGAGCTGAGGTTGAGCGGGCCGTTGGGGCCGAAGTGCGCGGTCAGGGTCTGCACCGCCGAGTCCCGCCCGGTGGTGCCGTACAGCGAGAACGTCAGGTCCTTGGCGAAGAACGGCGTCGACCAGTTCTTGTCGATCTTGATGGTGACGGTGATGCCGACCTTCGCCAGCTGCGACTGGACGATCTCCGCCTGGGGGTCGTCCGCCGGGATGACCAGGTTCAGCTTGATCTCACCGGACTTGTATCCCGCCTCGGCGAGCAGCTTCTTCGACTTCGCGGGGTCGTAGGCGTAGGCGTCCGCCGACTCGGGGTCGTAGGCCACGTATCCCTTGGGGAAGGGCTGGTCGGTCACCTCGCCGTAGCCGAACGTCAGCTTGTCGACGAACTCCTGACGGTTGATCGCGTGACGGACCGCGTCGACGACCTTGTCGTGGTCGAACGGAGCCTTGTTGATGTTGAGGCTGATGTTGGAGGCGTTGAACCCGGGCTGGACGAAGACGTCGAGGCCGGCCTTCTTGGCGGCGTCCGCCTGACTGGGGCGGATGTCGGCGAAGTTGTAGACGCCGGTCTGGAGGCCGGAGACCACCGTGGACGCGTCGGGGGCCGAGGTCAGTTCGACGTTGTCGATGTGGATGTTCTCGGCGTCCCAGTAGTCGGGGTTCTTCTTCAGGACCGCCTTGGTGCCCGGCACGATCTGGGTGACGACGAACGGGCCCGCGCCGACCGGGTTCTGGTCCAGCTTCTCCGGGGACTTCGCCGCCTTGGGGCTGGTGATCTGCAGGACGCGCTCCCCGAGCAACTGGGGGATCTGGTAGTCGACCTGACTGAGCCGGACGACCGCGTCGAGCCCCTTGGCGGCCACCGACTTGATGGAGGTCAGGTCGCCGAAGAGCGCCGAGTTCTTCTGGTTCTTGGCGCGTTCGATGGCCGCCTTCACCGCGGCGGCGTCGACCGGCTCCCCGTCGCTGAACTTGAGTCCCGGGCGCAGATGGAAGGTGATCTGGTCGCCCTTCGCGTTGTACTCCCAGCTCTTGGCCAGGTCGGGCACGGCCTTGCCGCTCTCGTCGGTGCGGGTCAAGGAGGCGTACACCAGGGCGAGTTCGCGGAACTGGGCACCGCTGCCGCCGACCACCGGGTCCCAGTGGGTGGGGAAGTAGGAGGAGGTCCACTTCAGAGTGGCGTTGCCGCTCGCCGAGGCGCTCTCACCGCCGCAGGCGCCGAGAGCCGGGACGAGCACGGTGGCGAGGGCGGTCCCCAGGGCGGCGGAGCGCAGCCGGCCCCGGCGCGAGGAGGGGAGGTTCAGTCTGGGGCGGCGCGGCGTGAGTCGTCCGAACATCTCAATTCTTTCTTCGAGGGCTCCGGCCGTGTCAGGGCTGAGGGCTCGTGAACGAGGGCGTGTGCCGCGGCTTCGGACGTCGGTCCGCGCCGGAGCGGACATGCCGGCGCGCTGCGGTGCGCACAGGGGCATGCCGGGCTCAGGCGTGAGGCGTCGGCCAAGTCGCGGGGGAGTGCCGGGATGTGTGAGGAAGGCAGGCGAGGAGTCGCGAAGGGGACGGCGCGAGATGACGGGCGTTGCGCGGACGAACGGCGGGAGGCCGGTGTCGGCTTGTACGGTCAGGCGCCTGTGGACCGCGGGCGGCGGGCGGTCAGCGACAGAGAGCGCTACAGGTGCGCCGCAGGTCCACGTAGCGGCACACCACACCGGGGTGCGTCGTGAGCATGCTGCACATCCTGGGGTCAGCCGTCAGGGCCTGTCAATGGACACCAAAAGGTGTCTCATTCGGCGGGACGGACTCCGAGTGCTGATCAGAGCCCTGTCACGGGGCGGGCGTTGAGCCGCGCCCGGCGGCCGGGTGCGTTCGGGCCTCGTCGGGATGCAGCCACACAGGGCCGCCTGCCGTCTCCAGCCGGACGGCGCCCGCAGGCGGCCATGAACCACGGGTGAGCAGCCCGCGTTCCGGCTCGGTGAGGCTACGGTAGCGCGCGAGCGCCTCCGTCGGATCCAGTCGCGCGGGGGCCGCCGCCAGCCCCGGCTCCAGGGCGTCGACCGCGGCGGTGTACTCCTCGTAGGACCGCCAGCCGGGCACCGCACGGGCGCCGGCGGGCGAACGGAAGAGCAGCGTCGGCAGCGCGTACCGGTGCCCGCCGTCGGGGGTCTCCTTGGCGGCGCCGGGATGCGGGGAGGACCCGTCCGGCACGGACAGCACCGCGTGGACCGGCCGACGTGCCTCGGCGCGGTCGGCGCGCACCCGGTCGAGTACGGCTGTCGAGGCCGCGTCGGCCGCCAGCCGCTCGTGGGCCAGCCCCGGCACACCCTGCGCCGCCGACAACGCGAGCGCGGGCGTGTCCGCGGGCTCGCCCAGGACGAAGACGCTCTCGCGCAGCCGGCGCAGCACCCGCTCGGCCACCTCGGTCCCCTGGAGTTCGGCGGCCTTGGCGACCAGCGAGACGGGCCACGAACTCGCCGCCACCCGGCTGAGCCTGTACGCCCTGGGCGCGTGGGTGTGCCCGCTGATGTCCTCGACGTAGCGGGAGTACCAGGCGGTCTCGGCGGCCGGGTCGGGGGCCGGGTCGTCGTCGTGGTCGAAGAGGATGCAGTACACGCGACGCCAGTGGACCCGGCCGCCCAGGGCCGCACGCAGCCCGCGGAAGACGGGCTCCGAACCCCAGGCCCACGGGCACAGCGGATCGGTGTACTCCACCACCTCGACCGGCGCACGACCTGCCTCGTTCGTCACGCGGCTCCCTTCCGGCGGTCCAGCTGTCCGCCCACTGCCTCGGGCAGCAGCGCGGTCAGCGTGGTTTTGCCCAGGACGGCGGCGGCGTCCGCCTCGATACGGCGCCACACCCCGGGCAGGCCGGAGGCGGGGCCGGGATAGTCGAGCCCGGCCAGCGGCTCGCCCCGCAGGGTGATCAACTCGCCGTCCACGGCGTGCGAGACGTCGAGCAGGGTGATCTCGTCGGCGGGCCGGCCGAGCCAGTACCCGCCTTCGCAGCCGCGCTGGCTGCGTACCAGACCGGCCCTCCGCAGCTCGCCCACCACGGACTTGAGGAAGCGGAACGGGATCTGCTGCGAGGAGGCGATGGCCTCGCACGTCAGGGGGCGGTCGGGTTCGCGGGCGAGCTCCAACAGGGCCCGCGTGGCGTAGTCCGCCTTCGCGGAGATATGCATGCGCACATGATGCCCGAAGAGCGGGCCGCAACCAGGACTTCCTTCCTCTCTCCACCTCTGTTGCGGGAACATTGCCGCAGGTGAAGCGCAATGGACACCTCTTGACATCCTTTTCGGAGCGGCTCTAGCGTCCGACCCATGAGCGAGCCGCTGACCACCCCCGGCGAAGGATTCCACCCCCATCTCGGTGACGGAGCGGGCCACCCGGCGACGCCTCTGCGCGGCCGGCTGCACCACATCCGCGCCGACGAACTCGACCGCGACACCGCCCAGACCGGAGGCATGCGCAGGTTCGCCGCCGTCAGCGGCACGACGGTGGGCTCCGAGAAGCTGTGGATGGGCCAGACGCACGTCGCCCCTTCGACCTCGTCCTCGGACCATCACCACGGCGAGTCCGAGACCGCCATCCATGTGGTGAGCGGACACCCCGAGTTCGTCTTCCTCGACGACTCCGGCGGCACCCCGCAGGAGATACGGCTGCGCACCTCTCCCGGCGACTACATCTTCGTCCCCCCGTTCGTGCCGCATCGCGAGGAGAACCCGGACCCGGCCGAGGAGGCCGTGGTGGTCATCGCCCGCAGCACCCAGGAGGCGATCGTCGTCAACCTGCCGCACCTGTACGTACTGGGGCACGAGCAGGACTGACCGGCCGGGAACCGCCGAGTGCGGAGGCGGCTCAGTACGGGCTGGTCTCGCCCTCGGTCGTCACACCGAAGGTGTTCAGGAAGTTGCTGACGAGCTGGTAGAAGCCGACCGTGATGACGAGGTCGGAGAGCTGACCCACCGTGAGGAACTCCAGCACCTCCGCGCGCTCGGCGTCGCTCAGGGTGTGCCGGGCGAGCAGCCGGTCCGTGCAGCGCAGGACCGACGCCTCCTCGTCCGACAGCCCCTCCGTGGAACCGGTCGCGGCAGCGCCGATCGCGGCCTGGCCCAGACCGACCAGGCGGCCGATGTTCTCGTGGTGGTGGACCTCGTACGGCGCCTGGTAGACGCGGCCCACCCGCACGATGGCGAGCTCGCGCAAGCGGTCCGGGAGCGAGTTGCGCTGCAGAATCGCGTCGGCCATGTCCAGGAGCTCGGGGGCGAGTCGGGGCGAGTGCATGATCATGCGGAAGACGTTGAGCGAGCCGCGCGCGGTGACGGCCTCCCGCAGCTCCGCCGGCAGGGCCGTCAGGTCGGGGTACTCCATGCGGGACTCCTTCGTCAGCGGACGGCTCGGCGGAACTGCCGGAGCGGATCGGTGCCGTCCCACTGTGCCGCGAGACCCCGGAGCGGCGCGAGGACACCGCCCCCGGGGCAGGGCGCGGTCGTGGAGCCGCGGCGCCGGCCGAGCGGTCAGTGCGCGTCCGTGTCCCCCTGGCTGCGCACGACCTCCTTCACCTTGGCCACCGCGAAGCCCCAGCCCTGCGCGACCGTCGGCTTGGCCGGGACGGCGATCTCGTCGGGGTTGGTGAGCACGTCGAGCAGGACGGGCCCGGGGGTGCTGAACGCCCGGCGGACCGACTCCTCCAGTTCGGCCGGGTCGGTCACCCGGATGCCGGTGATGCCCATGGCCGTGGCGACGGCGGCGAAGTCGGGGTTGTCCAGCACGGTGCCGAACTCCGGGAGCCCGGCCTGTTCCTGTTCGAGTTTGACCATGCCGAGGCGGCGGTTGTCGAAGACGACGAGCTTGACGGGGAGCCGGCTCGTCCTCAGTGTCATGAGGTCGCCGAGGAGCATGCTCAGCCCGCCGTCGCCGCAGAAGGCCACCACCTGGCGGTCCCGGTCCAGGCACTGGGCGCCGAGGGCCTGGGGCATGGCGTTGGCCATGGAGCCCAGGTTGTAGGAGCCGATCAGCTGCCGCTCGCCGCGCATCTCGACGAAACGCGAGAGCCACACGGTGGCCATGCCCGTGTCGGAGGTGAAGACGGCGTCGTCGTCGGCGAGGCGGTCCACCACGGCGGCCAGCGCCTCCGGACGGATGTCACCGGCGCGGTTGTCCAGCGCGGAGCGGAGGCGGCCCACCACACCCTTGTCGTGCGCCGGGTCGGCGAGCCGCGCCTGACCCTCGCGCCACCGCTCGAAGTGTTTGCGGGCGTCCTCCAGGTGCGAGCGGTCGCGCGCGCCCTCGCTCCCGGCGGGCGCGGCGCCGAGCTGGGCCAGGAGATCCCGGACGGTCGCGCCCGTGTCACCGACGAGCCCCACCTCCACGGGCACCCGGCGCCCGATGTGGGCGGCCTCGGTGTCCACCTGGATGACGGTTCGGCCCTCCGGATACCAGTCCCGGTAGGGGAAGTCGGTGCCCAGCAGCAGGAGGGTGTCCGCGTCCTGCAGAGCCGACGCGGCCGCCGGGTTGCCGATCAGCCCGGTCTGGCCGACCTGGAAGGGATTGGCGTCGCCCTCGAATCCCTCCTTCGCCTTCAGCGTGAGCACCATCGGCGCGGCCAGCCGGTCGGCCAGGGCCAGTACGTCCTCGCGCGCGGCGCGGGCGCCTCGTCCGACGAGCAGCGTGACCCGCCGCGCCCGGTCGAGCAGCTCGGCCGCCCGCCGGACGGCGGGCCCGTCCGGTCGGCTCACCGGGGCGTTCAGCGAGAACCGGGCCGGGCGGTCCGCGCTCAGCTCCCGTTCCCCCAGGTCACCGGGGACGGTCAGAACGGCGACGCCCTTGCGGCCCAGCGCGGTGCGCACCGCCGTCTCCAGCATCTGCGGCAGCTGGTCGCCCGAGGTGATCGTGGCCCGGAAGACGGCCACGTCACTGAAGAGCGCGTCGTTGTCGACCTCCTGGAAGTAGTCGCTGCCGAGTTCGGCGAGCGGGACCTGTCCGGCGATCGCCAGCACCGGCGTGCGGCTCTTGGCCGCGTCGTACAGCCCGTTGAGCAGGTGCACCGAGCCGGGTCCGACGGTGCCCATGCACACGCCCAGAGTGCCGCTGAGCTGCGACTGGGCGCTCGCGGCGAAGGCCGCGGCCTCCTCGTGCCGACAGCCCACCCACTCCAGGCCCTCGGTGGTGCGGATGGCGTCGGTCAGCGGGTTGAGGGCGTCGCCGACGACGCCGAAGACCTGGCGCACGCCAAGTTCGCTCAGCGCGTCCACGATGACGCGCGCGACGGTTCGGGCCACGGGATCCTCCAGATCAGACGGTGAAACGGTCGGGGTCGGCGGCGTTCCAGTCGGCCGCCCAGGAGACGGGCGGCTCGGCGAGCAACTGCCCGGGCGCCAGCCACTCGTAGAGTTCCTCGAAGGAACATTCGGTGCGGGGGTCGATGCGCCGGCGGAGCATATGAGGACGCAACTGCGCGGGATCGGTGACGCCCATGGACGCCATGATCTGCAACGCGCTCGCCACCGTCGCCTCCTGCAGGCGCCGGACGCGGAGCGTCTTGTCGCCGACGTGGAGCGCGCGGGCCCGCCGGGGGTCCTGCGTGGTGACACCGGTGGGGCAGGTGTTCGTATGGCACCGCTGCGCCTGGATGCAGCCGACGGCGAACATCATCGCCCGTGCGGCGTTACCGTAGTCGGCGCCCTGCACCATGCGCTTGACCAGGTCCGTACCGGTGGCGATCTTGCCGCTGGCGCCGATCCTGACCCGGTCGCGCAGACCGGTGCCGACGAGGGCGTTGTGCACGGTCAGGAGCCCCTCGGTGAGCGGGGTGCCGACGTGGTCGGCGAACTCCAGGGGCGCGGCCCCGGTGCCGCCCTCCGCCCCGTCCACCACGATGAAGTCCGGGGCGGTGCCCTCCGCCAGCATCGCCTTGCACACGGCGAGGAACTGTCGGCGCGACCCCACGCAGAGTTTGAAACCGGTCGGCTTCCCACCGGACAGTTCGCGCATCCTGGCGATGAAGCGCACGAGTTCGCGCGGCGTGGAGAACACCCGGTGGTAGGGCGGTGAGATCACCGTCCGGCCCGGGGGCACGTCCCGCACCCGGGCGATCTCGGCGTTGACCTTCGCTCCGGGCAGGACTCCGCCGATGCCGGGCTTCGCGCCCTGCGAGAGCTTGAGCGACACGCACTTCACGTGCTCGTGCGCGGCCTTGTCGGCGAACTCCCGCGGGTCGAAGTCGCCGTCGTCGGTCCGGCAGCCGAAGTAGCCGGTGCCGATCTCCCAGACGAGGTCACCGCCCGGCCGCAGGTGGTACTCCGACAGTCCGCCCTCGCCGGTGTCGTGGGCGAAACCCCCGGCCGCGGCACCCCCGTTGAGGGCGAGGATCGCGTTCGCCGAGAGCGAGCCGAAACTCATCGCCGACACGTTCAGCAGCGCCATGTCGTACGGGCGGCCGCAGTCGGGTCCGCCGATCCGCACCCGCGGTGCGGCCTTCGGCACCGGACACGGCGCCATCGACGGAACCAGGAACTCGTAGCCGGGGCGGTAGACGTCCCGCTCGGTGCCGTACGGCTGCTCGGCGTCGGTTCCCTTCGCCCGTTCGTAGACGATGGTGCGTGTGTCCCGGTCGAAGGGACGGCCGTCGAAGTTGCGCTCGACGAAGTACTGCTGCAGTTCCGGGCGGATCCTCTCCAGGAGGAAGCGGGCGTGCCCGATGACGGGATAGTTGCGCAGCACGGAGTGCCGGCGCTGCATCAGGTCCCATGCGCCCAGCAGGCCCGGCACGAGCAGCGGCGCGGCGGCGAACCACCACCACGGCGAAATTCCCACCGCGGCCGCACCCGCCACGAGCGCGCCGGCCAGAGCGAGGACCACCAGTCCGATACGTGTCACCTCCCCCGCGTTGCCCGACTGCCGACGATCATGTCCCCCGTTCCTTCCGGAGATCGTCAAGAAATGGGACGCGGAGATTCACGAGGTGACCAGCACCCTCGCTTCCGAGGGCGGGCGCGGGCGCGCTGAGCTGTCGGCGGGTGATGAGGCAGCGGGTAAGTGCGCGGCCCGTACGCCGGGCCGGACCGGTGCTACCGGGTGACCGCATTGAGCACCGGTTGGGTGCGCGGTGGTACGTCCGCCGGACCGAGTTCCCGCAGGATCGGGACGGGTCCTGCCGAACTGCCGGAACGCCTCCTCGGACTCCCGGACGTCCACGACCAGCCAGCCGTCGTCGCTGGGGGCGGAAGTGGTGCGAGATAGGTCCGGGCACGGAGAACAATCGGGACATCGGCGGCATGTGGCCCGTGAGCGCGGCACGCGCGGGAAGGGGGCCGCATCGGGGTCCGGCAACTCGAGCGCTGTGTCCGGCAGTTAGGTCGGATAACTGCCTCGCCGACGGGGTAGGACGAACGCCGGGTGCCTTCCGGTCGTGGACGGCCCCGCACACAGAGCAGCCGGGACCTCCCGGCAAGGATCGAAGGACGAGCAGCATGGCCAGCGGCACCGTGAAGTGGTTCAACTCCGAAAAGGGCTTCGGCTTCATCGCCCAGGACGGCGGCGGACCGGACGTTTTCGCCCACTACTCCAACATCTCCGGCAACGGCTACCGGGAGCTGGTGGAGGGAGAGCCGGTCACCTTCGACGTGACCCAGGGGCAGAAGGGGCCGCAGGCCGAGAACATCGTCCGCGGCTGAGACGGCCGCCCGGCGCAGCACCCCGTGGATCACGTGTAGGGTGGCATCACCGACGCGGGGTGGAGCAGCTCGGTAGCTCGCTGGGCTCATAACCCAGAGGTCGCAGGTTCAAATCCTGTCCCCGCTACGAGAAGAAGGGGCCCGGCATCGCCGGGCCCCTTCGCCGTGAAGGCACCCAAGGTCTCGACGACGGTCACGCGCCGGGTGATGACCGACCGGACAGCTCCTCTACCTCGGCGGCGGCGCCTTTTTCTGCCTGGTCGGCAGGGACCGGTGGCTTGGGGCGGCCGGGCAGGAACAGACACAGCGGGACGGCGACGGCGGTGAAGGCCACCGACCACCAGAAGGCGGCGTCGAAGCCGTCGGCCAGGTCGCCCGGCGTGTGGGCGTCCCCGGCGGAGTGCTGGAAGATGACGGCGAGCACGGCGATGCCCACCGAGCCGCCGATCTGCTGGGCGACGCGGGTGATGATGCTGGCGTCGGGGATCTCCTCGTGTCGCAGGCCCACGTAGGCGGCGCCGAAGGGCGCGATCATGGCGGCGCCCAGGCCGATGCCGCGGACGAACAGTGCGCCCATGAGCAGGACCTCGTCGGTGTCGGCGGTGACGAAGGCGAACGGCACCGTGGCCGCGGTGACGAAGGCGAACGCGGTGAAGGCGACCCAGCGGGGACCGAAGCGGTCGGTGTACGTGCCTGCCAGTCCGCGTGCGACGAGCGCGCCGACGCCCTGCGGAATGAGCAGC
Organism: Streptomyces sp. NBC_00016; assembly: GCF_045040885.1. Classification (NCBI taxonomy): domain Bacteria; kingdom Bacillati; phylum Actinomycetota; class Actinomycetes; order Kitasatosporales; family Streptomycetaceae; genus Streptomyces; species Streptomyces sp. NBC_00016. The sequence continues at coordinate 9,455,898 of NZ_CP108304.1, forward strand.
AGCCCCGCGCCGAGGGCGTCCTCGCCGCGGACCTGCTGGAAGTACAGGGGCAGCAGCATCATCGCCCCGTACAGGGAGATGCCGGCCAGGAACACCAGGGCGGAGGAGGAGGCCACCGCGCGGTGGCGGAACAGCCGCAGATTCACCAGCGCCCCGGCGCGCGGCAGTGCCCAGGCGACGAAGCCGCCGAGCAGGGCGAGTCCGCCGATCACCGGGATGAGGACGTCGGCGCCGGTGAGGCCCGCGCTGCCCTCGACCCGGGAGAGGCCGTAGAGGGTGACGGCGACGCCGGGGGAGAGCAGGAGCAGGCCGACGACGTCCAGGCGGGCGCGGGGGCGGCCCGGCGCGGGACGGTCGTGGGGCAGGTTGCGCCAGGCGAGCAGGCCACCGACGACACAGAAGGGGAGGTTGACGAAGAAGAGCCAACGCCAGTCGGCCAGATGCAGGATGAGGCCGCCCAGGACCGGGCCGAGGATCGGGCCGAGTGCGGTGGGCACGCTGATGACGGCCATGACCTTGCCGATGTTGCGGCCCTTGGCGGCCTGCATGATCAGTGTGGCCGTGAGCGGCATCATGATGCCGCCCGCTATGCCCTGGACGACGCGGAAGGCGATGAGGCTGGTCGCGTTCCACGCCAGCGCGCTCAGGATCGAGCCGAGCAGGAACACGCCCAGGGACGCGATCCACAGACGTCTGCCGCCGAGTCGTGACTGGGCCCATCCGGCGAGCGGGATGGTGACGAACAGGGCCAGCAGATAGCCGGTACTCACCCACTGGATCGTGGACAGCGGCGCATCGAGTTCCTTCGCCAGGCTGTCGAGGGCGACGCTGACGATGGTGGTGTCGAAGACGACGGCGAGGGCGCCCACGATGACGGTGAACGCCGTGCGCCACACGGCGGGGTCCATACGGTCGGGGTCCACCGCGGCGGGCGTGGGTCCGGTCCGGTCGGCAGTACTCATGAACAGTCACCTTAAGATACAGAGGCCTATCTTACGGCTGCCAGAGTAGGGCGCTAGAATAAGATAGGCAAGTCTATTCAAGGGAGGGTGGATGCCCGAGCGACGCCGCGGAGCGGCACTGGAGAAGGCGCTCCTCGATGCGGCCTGGGAAGAACTCACGGACAACGGCTACGCCAGGTTCACCATGGACGCCGTCGTGCGGCGCGCGGGCACCAGCCCCCCTGTGCTCTACCGTCGCTGGTCAGACCGCGACCAACTGGTCCGGGCGGCCATCGTCCACACCCTGAAGGAGTACCGACTCGACAACCCCGACACGGGAAGCCTGCGGGAGGACGTCCTCACCCTCATGCGAGAGATCAACACCACCCGTGTCCAGTTCATCACCGTCATGAGCGTGCAACTGGCCGGCTACTACCAGGAGACCGGCACCAGCCCCGCCGACCTGCGCGACCCCCTCGCGACGGGACGCAAGGAGGCTCTCGACGTGCTCTTCGACCGCGCCGTCGACCGCGGCGAGATCAGACGGGAACTCCTCACCGAACGCATCAAGTCCCTCCCCTTCGACCTGCTGCGCCAGGAAATCCTCACGACCTTCGCCCCCGTGCCCGACCACGTCCTGGAGGAGATCGTCGACACGGTCTTCCTCCCTCTGGTGCGCTGACCGCGCAGTCCCGCACCCACGTTCAATGCCGGGTGCGGGTGCCGAGAAAATTCATGTGCCGCCGGCCACCCGACCGTCGACAATCCACGCGTGGCCACCATGAACATCGACAGCACTGGTCGTGGCCCGTCGCCACGGCCCTCCCTGACCGCGTCGGCCGGACGCACCTTCGGCACGGTTCCGCCGACGGCGCTGGTGCTGCTCGGCATCGTCAGCGTTCAGGTGGGCTCGGCATTGGCCAAGAACCTGTTCAGCGCGGTGGGCAGCTTCGGGACGGTTTCGTTGCGACTGTTCTTCGCGGCGGCGGTGTTGATGCTGTTGTGGAGGCCGTCGCTGCGCATGAAGCGTCGCGCGTGGACCGTGGTGCTCGGCTACGGCGTGATTCTCGGCTTGATGAACCTGTGCTTCTACCTGGCGCTGGCCCGGATCCCGCTGGGGATCGCGGTGACGGTCGAGTTCCTCGGGCCGCTGACGGTGGCGTTGGCCGGGTCGAGGCGATGGCCGGACGCTCTCTGGGTCGCCCTCGCGGCAGGGGGTGTGGTCCTGCTGATGGAGGGGCGCGGCGACCTGAACCTTGCCGGATTTCTGTTCGCCCTCGCCGCCGGAACCTGTTGGGGCCTGTACATCCTGGTCGGCGCGGCGCTCGGCCGCCACACCACGGAAGGCAACGGTCTGGCCCTGGGAATGGCCGTCGCGGCGCTGGTGACTGTGCCGTTCGGCGTGGCCGACAGCGGAACGGCGCTGGTTCAGCCGTGGGTCCTGGTCGCGGGGCTCGGCGTCGCACTGCTGTCGTCGGTGATCCCGTACTCGCTGGACCTGGAAGCGCTCCGCAGGATCCCACCGCGCGTGTTCGGCATCCTGATGAGCCTCGAGCCGGCGATGGCGGCCCTCGTCGGCCTCATCGTGCTCCAGGAGTCGCTGCGTTGGTCGCAGTGGATCGCGGTGCTGTGCGTGGTGGCCGCGTCGGCGGGCGCCGCACGCGGCACCCGCCCGGAGGTGTAGCCGCCGACCCGGCTCACCGCTCCCACCGAGCCGCTCCCACGGAGCCGCTCCCACGGAGCCGGTCCCACGAGGCGGATCACGGCTGCGCACGGGTGGGTACGCGACGGCACCGCCCAACGGTCATGTCCTGGCGCCCCTTTCGGGACGCCTTCGTTCGCTGCGGGCAGGCCTCAGCCGCGTGCGGCGAGCGCCTCGCGCCACGCCGGGCTGTCGACGTAGTGGTTGTCGAACCGCTCCGAGGAGTCCTTGATCTCCTGCGGGTCGGCCTCGCCGCGCATCACCCGGCCGAGGAGCCGCAGGTAGTCGAAGCGGTCGGCACCCGGGGTGAAGACGAACAGCACGTCGGCGGTCCTGCCCGGCGCCGCGGCGAAGGCGTGCGGGGTGTGCGGCGGCACGACGAGGAAGTCGCCCGCCTCCAGGACGATGATCTCCTCACCCACCAGTACCTGGAGCGCTCCGTCGATCACGAAGAACGCCTCGGACGCCTTGGTGTGCAGGTGGGCGGGCGCCCCGACAGCGCCCTCGGCGAACGACGACCGGTAGCTGGTGAGCCGCCCGCCGGTGTGGCTCGAGTCCGCGAGAAGTGTCATGACACTGCTGGGGTCACGGGTCGTCTCGGCGTCGGCGGCGCGGGTGAGGATCGGGGCGACGGTCGCGGTCCGAGCGGTCTGCGTGGTCTCGTTGTTCTTCGTCATGACTACGACTCTAGGTAGTCGATCGACCGGCGTGGGGGTGCACTTTGGCGTCAGGATCGTGGGTCAATTTTCTCGACGTCAACCAGCGGTCCCAGTAGGTTGTGCCGATGACCGAACCCCTGCCGCCCGGCGGCACCGTGCCCGATGCGGACGAACTGCAGGCCCGGTGGGCGGATGCCTGGGCGCCGGAGCGGGCAGCGGAGCGGTTGGGTGGGGTGGGCGCGCCCTGGTGCATCGCCGCGGGGTGGGCGCTGGATCTGTTTCGCGGGGCGCCGTCGCGGCCGCACGGTGATCTGGAGATCGCGGTGCCCGCGGCGGGATTTCCCGAGATCCGGGACCGTTTCCCCGAGTACGCCTGGGACGCGGTGGGTTCGGGACGGGTCTGGGCGGGGGCGGGAACCGAGGCACTGGCGGCCACGTACCAGACCTGGCTCCGGGATCCGGTGAGCGGCCGGTTCCTGTTCGACGTCTTTCGCGAGCCGCACGAGGGCATGACGTGGGTCTGCCGACGGGACGAGAGTCTGCGGCTGCCGTACGACGCGATCATCGAGCGGACGGCGGACGGAATCCCCTACCTGATACCGGAGTTGGTGCTGCTGTTCAAGGCGAAGGCGACCCGGCCCAAGGATCGGGCGGACTTCGACGAAGTGCTTCCGCTGCTGGGCCGGGCGCGGCGGGATCGCCTCGGCGAGTGGCTGGACCTTGTGCATCCCGGACACCCGTGGCTGGCGGAGCTGGCCCGGCGGTGATGCGGGGCCGCGCCCGGCGACCACCGGCGACAGTCCGTTGACGGCTGCGGCCGGAGCGATCCGTGCGTCGGCATCACCAAGTGTGCGCGGCCGCAGGGTCGTTCATTCCTCCGCAAGGCCGTCATGGAGGTCGAGGGTCCAGTTCTGACTGACGAGGTCGTGGCCGAAACCGTGATGGGGTTCCTCGTCGGCGAGGAGGAAACCGAAGTGTTCGTAGATCCTGCGGGCGGACACGAGGTTGTTCGTGGTCCACAGCGGCTAGGACCATGTCCCCGGAAACCGCAAACCCCTCTCCGCGCCAGACCCAGTTGCTCGAGGCCGCTTACCAGTACGCGCTCACGCACGGTCTGGCCGACCTGTCGCTTCGCCCGCTGGCCGAGGCCATCGGCTCCAGTACGCGGGTGCTGATGTTCCTCTTCGGCAACAAGGACGGACTCGTGCGCGCCCTGCTGGAGCGGGGTCGTGCCGATGAACTGGCGCTTCTGGCGCGACTTCGCCAGGCCGACCGCCCTGTCGGCCTGGTTCCGGCGGCCGATCAGGTGTGGACCTGGCTCGCCGCCGACGAGCACCGCCCGCTGCTGCGTCTGTGGGCCGAGGCCTACACCCGCTCCCTCGTCGAACCCGACGGCCCCTGGGCCGGGTTCGCCAAGGCCACCGTGGACGACTGGCTCGACGTCCTGGCCGCCTGTCAGCCGCCGTCGGAGCGAGACGCCGAGGACGGTGTCATCCGCCGCACTTTGACGCTGGCGGTACTCCGAGGGGCCTTGCTCGACCTTCTCGCCACGGACGACGAGCGCAGGGTCACCGCCGCCGTCCAGCGGCAGTTGGCCCTCCTGCGTCGTGAGGACGGCGACGAGTCGTGAGCGCGGTTCGGCGGCCGCGCGCCCCGGTGGGCCCTGCCGCCCTCCCGCACCCCGCGAGCCGGTCGCGTGCGGACCTGCGCAGCGAAGCGACCGCCCGGCATGTCGTCGGTTCCCCTGAGTCGCCGCTGCGCGGCGTCAGCGGGCGGGCGGGGCGAACTCGGGCTGGTCGAGCACGCGCAGCCAGGTCCCGTCGGACTGGCGTCGGACGACCTGTGCCCGGGCGCCGGCCCCGTCCCGCGGCGGGGTCGAGGTGAGGGCGATGTCGCCGCTGATCAGCGTCGGCAGCGGCGGTTCCGGTTCGAAGCGGGGGCGGTTGGCCAGAACCTTCTCCCACAGGGCGCGGATCGCTTCCCGCCCCACCGTCAGCCGGCCGGGCGGGTAGGCCAGCACCGCGTCCTCCTCGTAGAGCGCGGCGACCCCGGCCGCGTCACCCGCGTTGGACCGTTCGACGAACAAGCGGGTGATGTCCTCGGGCCGCTCGGCCTTCTCGTACTCCTGCACGGGTTCCTCCTGAACTTCGGCTTCGATGCTCTCCAGCCTTGTCGGCCGCCGATCAGAAGTCCAACAGATGGATTTTCTGGAAGCTAGAATCTGTAGTCATGGATCTGAGGCAGCTCGAATACTTCGTCGCGGTCGCCGAGGAGCGGAACTTCACCCGGGCGGCCGGGCGGGTCCACATCAGCCAGTCCGGCGTCAGCGCGCAGATCCGCCAGTTGGAACGTGAACTCGGTGCCGAGCTGTTCGACCGGTCGGGGCGTACCGTCACCCTGACCGTCGCGGGACGTGCCGCGCTCGAACATGCCCGCGCCGCACTGGCCGCAGCCGAGGCGGTCGGCCAGGTGGTGGGACAGGTGACCGGTCTGATCCGGGGCCGGCTCACGGTCGGCATGGTCATCGGCTGCACCCTCACCCCGCTGTTCGACGCCCTCGCCGCGTTTCACCGGCTGCATCAGGGTGTGGAGATCTCACTGCTGGAGGACAACTCCGACAGGCTCGTCGAGGGAGTGCGCGCCGACGTCGTCGATCTGGCCCTCGTCGGCACCGCAGGCGCCGCCCCGGAGGGGCTGGACTCACTGACGGTCATCAGCGAGCGGCTCGTGGCGGCTGTTCCCGCGGGGCACCCGTTGGCGAAACAGCGCCGGGTCACTCTGCGCGATCTGGTCGCCCATCCGCTCGTCTGCATGCCCGCCGGCACCGGCCTGCGCGCGGTGCTCGACCGCGCTTGTGCCGCACAGAGCCTGCAACCCGCGATCGGGCTGCAGGCCGGCGCCGCGGATGCCATTGCCGATCTGGCTTCCCGTGGACTGGGTGTCGCAGTCCTCAGCGAGTCGATGGCCGCGAGCTACGGTGACCGGCTCACCGCGCGCGTCATCGACGACATCGAGACACCAGCGGTGCTCGCACTGATCTGGAAGAGCACGCACAACCCGGCTGTGCGCGAGTTGGTCGTGCACAGCCGACGAGCGTTCACCCAGGTCGATCCGGCCCAAGGGCTGTCGCCCGTCCGGTGAATGATCCAGGTGTGCGTCTCAGGTCGTGCCGGCGAACAGCTCCTGCAACGGCTGAGCCGAGTCGGTGCCGGAGTGGCCGAAGGGAGCGTCGAAGCTCCAGACCATGAAGAGCAGGAAGACCACCAGGGCGCTGAACGCGGTGGCCAGCATCAACTCCCGGGCCGAGCGACGGATCTGAAGGGCGTAGAGCAGGCCGAGCGTGACGATCCCGCCGGCGATCAGGCCGAACCAGACCACCCCCGGCAGGGTGCTGCCGGCGCTGTCGAGGCGCTGGTGGCGCGCGTCGTCGGCGGCGGCGACCTGGTCGAGGAGCGGCTGGTAGGCCTGGGCCTGGAGTTCGTCGGTGGGCGTGTGGTGCGCGATGTCGCTGCGGATGCGGGTCAGCAGACGGCCCCCGGTGGCGTCGATCGGACCGTCGTCCTCCATGGCCGGCCACTCGGCGGTCACGGCGTGCCGGGCGTAGGCGTCGATGTGCTGCCGGACCCGGGTGTGGAAGGCGGCGGGGTAGACGTCCAGGCGCTGGTTGATCTCGTACAGCGCCTGGGCCTCGCGCTGCACGGTGTCCTCGGCGGCGCCGCGGGCCTCCCAGACGCCGGCGATCGCCAGGCCCAGGACGATGGCGTAGACCACGCCGACCATCATCACCATGTACTCGAGGACGTCGGGTGTCTGCGAGGTGTCCTCGTCGTCCGCCACACGGCGGTGGCGCATCACGGTGGCGGCGACCACGAAGGCGCAGACCAGCGCGCAGGCCAGGGTGTAGATCAGCCATTCCGGCACAGCAGGACTCCAGGATGAGCAGATGAGCAGATGAGCAGATGAGCAGATGAGAAATGAGCGGATGGGCGAGCTGAGTGGACGAGGTGAAGGGCGGCCCGTGGGCGGGTCAGCCGCCGTTGCGGCGCCGGGAGCCCGGGCGTAGCGCGGCGGCGGCCAGGATGGCCGGGGTGGTGATCACGACGGTGGTCATCGTGGTGGACAGGCCGGCGGGTGCCGGACGTGCCGAGCCGCCGCCGTAGTGGAAGCGGGGCACCCAGCGGAAGGGTGCGGCGCGGGGCGCCGGCGCGGGAGTCGGCGCAGGGGCGGGCGCGTCGTCGGTGGCGTCGGCCTCGGGCGGCGGTTCCGGCGCGGGCACCGGGCGTTCGACGGGCCGGGGGAGTGGGGCTGCCGAACGGGGCGGAGCCGGTGGGGCGTCGACAGGGCGCGTTGCGTGTGCCGCCCGAGCCGGCTGTTCCACCGGTGCCGAAACGGCCGGCGTGCGTGGTGGCCGTGGTGCGTGCGGAGGCGACGAAGGGGCGGCGGGCCGAGGTCGGGAGGGGGCGCCGATCTCGACCCAGCCGTCGTCGGAACACACCACCACGTGCGTGGTGGTGGGAGTGGTGTCGACGACGACCGCGGGTCCGCAGGTGCCCGGCAGCGGGCAGAGCGCGGCGGCGGTTCCGAGACCGACGGTGATCCAGCCGCTCACCAATGCTGTTCCTCTCGGCTGACGGTGCGTGTGCCTCGGACGGAGGCGCACATGAGTGGCTGCCGATGCGCGCACCGGGCGGTGGCCGTTCGGCAACAGGAGTAACGATCATGCTCGGCTCGGGGACACGGCTGCGGTTCGGGCCCGTCCGGTTCGGGCCGGGCGGGTTCAGCGGCTCCTGGGGCTTGGCGGTCCGGCGAGGAGGACGGCTTCGATGGCGGCGTAGCGCTCCCGTTCGCGTGCGGTCGCCTTCCTGCCGGACAGGACGGTGCCGAGCAGGCCGCAGAGGAAGCCCGCCGGTACCGAGACGAGAGCCGTGGTCGTGAAGGGGAACCAGTTGAAGTCGACTTCCGGGAAAGCCGATCCGGGAGAGCCGGAGACGAGGTTGGTGCCGGTCATCAGGACGAGAACGCTGACCGACCCGCCGATCAGCGTGCACAGCAGGCCGGCGCGGGTGAAGCGCCGCCAGAAGAGGCTGTAGACGAGGGCGGGGGCGATGGCCGACGCGCCGAGGCAGAAGGAGACGGTGGCGAGCGGCTGCAGGCTGCGGTGCTGGGCGATGACGGCGAGCAGGATGACGGGGAGGCCCACGGCCAGGGCGGCCAGCCGCGCCAGGGCCATCTCGCGCAGCGGCGAGACGTTCGGGCGGGCCGCGGCGATGTCGTGGGCCAGGGAGTTGGCGCAGGCCAGCGTCATGCTGGCCACGGAGGCCAGCAGGGTCAGGAAGATCGCCGTCGTGACGGTGGCGAACAACAGGCTCTCCGGGCGCGACAGGTGCATCCCGAACGCGGCGCGCGAACCGAGCAGGTAGGCGGTGTTGCCGCGCGGGTCGGCTCCGGCGACGCCCGCGCGCCCGATGAGGGCCGTGGCGCCCACGCCGATGACGGTGATCACGGCGATGAACAGGGTGACCGTCGAGATCGCCCAGGACATCGCGCGGCGCACCTGGGGAGCGCTGCCGGCGGTGTACATCCGCATGGTGACGTGCGGCAGGCAGGCGCCGCCCAGCACGATGGCGCACTGGGTGCTCACCATGTCGAGGCCGCGGTGCGGCCCGTTGGCGAACTGCAGGCCGTAGCGCAGGAAGTTCTCCTCGGCGCCGCTGCCGCGGGCGGCGGTCCGGAACAGGTTCCGGGGGCTCCAGCCGAAGGTGTGCAGGATGAGTCCGGCGACGACCAGGCCGGAGCCGAGCAGGATCACCGTTTTGAGGATCTGGATCAGGGCGGTGCCGCGCATGCCCCCGATGGCCGCGTAGCTGATCATCAGGGTGCCCGCCCCGACGATGCAGCCGGTCCGCATCGCACTGTCGGAGAAACCGAGGACGTACGCCAGCAACTGGCCCACCCCGGCCAGTTGTACGACCATCATCGGCACCAGCGAGGCGAGGGTGACCACACACGCGGTGATGCGCACCGCGCGGCCGGGCAGCCGTCTGCCGAGCGCGTCGGCCATGGTGAACCGGCCGGTGTGATGCAGGGGTTCGGCCAGCAGGACCATCAGGAGAAGCAGGGACAGCACGGTGCTCAGGGCCAGTACCACACCGTCGTAGCCGCACAGCGCGATGACCCCGCCGATGGTGAGCACGGTGGCGGCGGAGATGTAGTCACCTGCGATGGCGAGGCCGTTGCGCAGGGGCGACAGGGAGCGGTAGCCGGTGTAGAACTCGTCGAGGTCGTCGCGGTCGGGACCGGTCAGCACGCACAGCATGAGCGTCAGGGCCACGACACTCGAGAACGCCACCAGGGACCAGGACTGCGCGGAGCCGTCGAAGTCCGTCACGGCCGTGGCTCCTCGGGCGGGACGGGGTCGGGTCGGCGGTGTACGCGCCGGGCCAGCGGGTCGACGTACCGGCGCGCGGTGTACTCGTAGAGGAGCACGGCCAGCCAGGTGACCGGCAGTTGGACCAGGGCGAGGCAGAGTCCGGTGGGAAGGCCGCCCGGGGCGAGGCGGGTCATGACGGCGGGGGCTTCGACGGTGAGGGTGAGAAAGACGGCGAAGTAGCCGAGCGCGGCGAACGTGGCGACGCGCCGCTGCCAGCGGCAGGCCCGGCGCAGCCGGCGGAGGTCGCGGTGTCTGCCGGTCCACTGCTGGGCACGTTCCGGCAGACGCGTGTCGGCGGGCAGGCGCGTGTCGTCCGGCAGGCGTGTGTCGTCCGGCGGGGCGGCCCACCGCGGGATCGCGGTGGGGGAGGCGTGCCGTCCGGGCCGGTGCCGCGCCGGGTATAAGTCCGAGCTGTCGGAGGACATCCCAAGATCTCCTACTGGGTCGTGGGCCCCAAGAGGTGCGGCCCGCGCGAACATGGGGAGGGGGTTCGTGTGTTCGGGTCACCGCACGCTATGCGGGTGTCGGACCGTGCGCAGAGACTTCCGTGAACTCCCTGATGAGGACCGCTGCGGCGCTCTGACCTCGGATGTTGTGGGAGTGGCGGGTGTGATGTGGGGGCACGGCGGTGCTGTGCCGGGCCGCGCGGGTCGAATCGTTCGAACGGGTGCCGGGCGAGGTCCGTGGGGATTCGGCGGCTCCCGGCGCCGACGCGCTAGCGGGGCGGCTCGTCCGTACGGCGACCGGTCGCCGTACGGTGGACGACGTGTGCGGCGGCCACGTCCAGGGCGGCGTGGCCGGTGGACTTGAACACGGTGAGCTGGTCCTGGGAGGTCCGGCCGGGCGCCTCGCCGCACAGGACGGAGCCCAGGAGGACGACGGCGCTGTCCCTCGGCAGCCCCTGCAACTCGTGGGCGCCGGAGGGCGGGGGAGTGGCGGCGGCACCGGGCCACTCCGTGAAGAGTGCGGCGTCCCGGATGGTGTCGTCGTCGAGTTCGGGCCCGTGCGAGCCGCCGACCGAGCTCACGTGGGTGCCCGGGGCGAGCCATGCGCGGCGCAGGACGGGGCGGGTCGCGCCGGTGCAGCAGTACACGGTGGACGCCTCGCGTACGGCGGTCTCGATGTCGTCCGTCGCACGGCCCGCCGGGTGCAGGGCGGCCAGCGCGCGGGCCGCTTCGGGGGAGCGGCCCGCGACGGTGACGGGTTCGGCGGGGCGGAGCGCGGCGAGGAGGGAGACCTGGGCCCGCGCCTGGGCGCCGGTGCCGACGACCACGACAGGTCCGGGCCGGGCCAGGGTCCAGGCGCTGTGCGTGGCTGCCGCCGCGGTGCGCCAGGCCGTCACGGGTTCGGCGTCCATGACGGCCAGGGGACGGCCGTCCTCGGGGTCGAAGAGGGCCACGATGCCCCGGTGGGTGCTGCGCCCGGGGTGGGCGGGGTCGGCGAACACCGACACGAGTTTCGCCGCGAGGCCGAGACCCGGCACGTATCCGGGCATGGCGCCCAGCAGACCGCCGGGCGCGAAGGCCGCTATCCGGGGCGGCGCGGACACCGTGTCCCGGGCCACGGCGACGAGTGCGTCGGACACGGCGGCCATCAGGAGGCGCGGGTCGAGGGCCGCCGCGGTGGCCGCCCGGTCGAGGACGAGGACGTCGTTCACGCGCCGCTCGCCGTGCCCGGGCCGGACAGCAGGCCGCGGAGGGTGTCCACCGCCGAGGCGAGTTCCTCCCGCAGGCGGCGCATCCGGGGTTCGTCGATCTCGGCATCCGGCCCGACCACGGTGACGGCGCACACCGGTGCCCCGGGCACCGGGACGACGGCGCGGCTCAGCGAGGCGACGAACTGCTCGTTGCGGCCGTGCTCGACGGCGAACCCGTCGGCCTCGGTCCGCTCGAGGTCGGCGAGCAGACCCGCGTCGCCGTCCAGGGGATGTCCCGCCTTGCGGGCCACGTCGAGGTAGGGGCCGCGTGCCTGCGGGGGCAGTGCGGCCACCAGGGCGAGAGGGCCGGCGAACCGGTGGACGGGCAGTGCCTCGTCCCGGAGGGTGCTGATCATCGCCAGCCGGTCCGGGCGGATCACGTCCACCACCCGGGAGCCGTCGTTCTCGAGGACCTGGAGGTTGACCATCATGCCGGTGCGCGCGGAGAGGTCCTCCAGCACCGGGCGGGCCAGCGAGGTCAGCGAGTTGTGCGCCGCCCGGGCCGACAGGCGCAGGACGGCGGTGCCCGGCAGATAGCGGTCGTCGACACGCAGCACCCAGCCGCGGCGGACCAGGTCCACGAGGACGCGGTAGGCGGTCGCCCGGTGCAGCCCGACCTCGTCGGCGAGGTCGGTGAGCCGGGGCGGCCGGGGGGCGCGGGCGACGGCCTCGACCAGGTCCAGCGCCTTGTCCACGGCCGTTCGCGGTGCTTGCGTCGCTTGCGGCATCGAAACCCTTCCCGGTGACCGGACGGACCGTCCCGACGGGGCGTGTCCGGCGCCGGGATTCAGGGGTAGGGTATCGCGTGTTTCGAGTAGCGAGAACGTTGTTACGTAGAGCGTAACAGATCGAGAGTGGTGACCTTGACGAACGAGAGTTCCGGGGCGGCGAACCCCTTCGCGCCGCCCGAGGCCGGCGAGTTGGTGGTCTACCGCGACCTCACGCTGTTCGACGGGACCGGCAGCGCGCCCCGGCCCGCCGTGTCGCTCGTCGTGGACGGTTCCGTGATCCGGTCCGTCGCGGACGAGACGGACGTGGCGGCCGCCCTCGCCGACGGCGCCGAAGTCGTCGACCTCACCGGTCACTTCGTCACGCCCGGCCTCATCGACGCGCACCAGCACCTCGCCACTCCGCCCGACCGTCCGGCCGCCGAAGCGGTCCTGCGCCGCCTCGTCCACAGCGGCGTCACGGCCGTGCGGGACATGGCGGACGACCTGCGTCAGGTCGGGGACCTCGCGCGGGCCGCGCTGGTGGGCGAGATCGCCGCCCCGGACATCCACTACGCGGCCCTCATGGCGGGCCCGGGCTTCTTCGACGACCCCCGCACCCACCAGGTGACCCAGGGCGCCGTCCCCGGACACGTGCCCTGGATGCAGGCCGTCACCGACGCGACCGACCTCCCTCTGGCAGTGGCCCTGGCCCGCGGAACCTACGCGTCGGCCATCAAGGTCTACGCCGACCTGGAAGCGGGCCTCGTCGCCGCCGTCACCGCCGAGGCGCACCGGCAGGGCATCCCGGTGTGGGCGCACGCGGCCGTGTTCCCCGCCACGCCCGGCGAGGTCGTCGCGGCCGGCGTGGACACTGTCTCGCATGTGACCCTGCTGGCCCACGAGGCCGCCAAGGAGCCGCTGACCAGTTACAAGAACAAGCCGGCCGTCGATCACGAGAGTCTGGTCACCGGCGAGGACGCGCGGCTCGACGCGCTCTTCGCCCGGATGCGGGAGCGGGACGTCGTCCTGGACGCGACCGCCGGCATGTGGGCGAGCGCGGAGCTCGCAGGCGACGACCCGGAGAGCGCCGAACGTGCCCGCCGACAGACCGAGTTGGCCATCGCGCTCACGGCGCAGGCGCACCGGGCGGGCGTGGCGCTGGCCACCGGCACCGACTACGAGACCGCCCCCGGCGAGCCGTTCCCCGCCCTCTACGAGGAACTCGCCTTCCTGGTGAGGCGATGCGGCATCCCGGCCCCGGACGTGCTCCGCTCCGCGACCCTCGTCGGCGCACGCAGCGCCGGCACCGCACACCTGACGGGCAGCGTCGAGCCGGGCAAACTGGCCGACTTCGCGGTCTTCGCGCGGGATCCGCTGGCCGACATCGACCACCTGCGCACCATCACCCTCACCGTCAAACGGGGCCGCCGCTTCCCGCGCGCCGCCTACGCCACCACCCCATCCCGGGAGACCCGTTGACCGGCACCGGCACGCCCCTGATCATCAACGCGCTGGGACAGCTCGACAACCCCAACGCCCCGCAGTCGATGGCGGCGGCGGGAGACCTCAACCCGACCAGCGAGCAGTACACCGTCGACACCCGGGCGCTGGCCGAGGCGAGAGCCTCCGGCCTGACCGCCGTCAACATCACCCTCGGCTATGTGATGGGTGACCTGCCGCCCTACGAACACACCCTGCACGAGATCGACATCTGGGACGGCATCATCGACCGGCATCCGGACGACCTGCTGAAGGTGACCGGCGTCGCCGACATCCGCACGGCCGCCTGCGACGGACGCGTCGGCGTCATCTACGGCTTCCAGAACGCGGTGGCCGTCGGGGACGACGCGGCCCGGATCGCCACCTTCGCCGAACGCGGGGTGCGCGTCGTCCAGTTGACCTACAACCAGGCCAACCACCTCGGCGGCGGCTCGATGGCACCGTCCGGCACGGGGCTGACCGCGTTCGGACGCGAGGTGATCGACGCCCTCAACGACCACCACGTCATGGTCGACCTGTCGCACAGCGGTGAGCGGACCTGTCTGGACGCCGCCACGCACTCCCGTGTCCCCGTGTCGATCAACCACACGGGGTGTCGCGCGCTGACCGATCTGCCCCGCAACAAGTCCGACGAGGAACTGCGTCTGGTGGCCTCCCGCGGCGGCTTCGTCGGCATCTACTTCATGCCGTTCCTCAGCCCCACCGGCCACGCGCGCGCCGCCGACGTGGTCGAGCACATCGCGCACGCCGTGGACGTCTGCGGCGAGGACCACGTCGGCATCGGAACCGACGGGCCCGTCACCGCGATCGACGACCTCGACGCCTACCGCGCCCGGCTGGCCGAGCACGTGGCGCAGCGCCAGGAGGCCGGGGTCTCCGCGGCCGGCGAACGGGCGGACACCTATCCCTTCGTGGTCGACCTGCGGGGCGTGGACCAGTTCCGCGAGCTGATACGGCTGCTGGAACAGCGCGGCTACTCCTCCGGCCGCATCGAGAAGATCATGGGGCGCAACTTCGTCGACTACGCGGAACGGGTGTGGACGGCGTAGCCCCGCGACGGGCGCCGTGATGTTTCCCGCACGTCTCCCGCATGTCTTCCGCACGTCTCCCGCACGTCTGTCACCCGCCTGAGCGGGCACTAGCAGGAACAGGACGACAGGGAGGACATCGTGAGCCAATACCGCGCACACCACGTGCCGACCGCCGGCCACACCCCGGACGACGACCTGACCGGATACCAGGTCGACGCCACGGACGGTCACGTCGGCAAGGTCAGCAAGTACTCCAGGGACCTCGGCCCGCGCTTCCTGGTGGTGCACACCGGCCTGTGGGTACTCGGCAAGGACGTGGTGATCCCGTCGGGCGAGGTCCTGGGCATCGACCACGAAGCCCGCATCGTGCAGCTGGCCCGGACGAAGGCACAGGCCAAGTCGGCACCCGTCTTCGACGCCGACACATACCTGGGCGATCCGCGCCACCGCGACCAACTGGGCGGCCGGCACGGATCCGGCCACTGACACGAGCGGCCCGCACCCGTCGACGGGTGCGGGCCGCTCGCAGTTCAGGGGATCGCAGCCTCGGGAGAGCCCGCTCCGCGCGTGCTGCGTCAAGTGGCCCATGACGCCGGTGACTTCGAGCAGGCGGGTGAGGTAGGTCGGCTCCGTCGCCGGTGTCGTGGTCGAGGTATCCGTGGATCGCCACACGCAGCGTGTGCGCGTCGGCGGCCTGGACGGTCAGGGTGAACTCCGCCGGCGGACAGGGGGTGGAGGTCATGCGGTGATTCCCAGGCCGGAGTCGGTCGGCGTCGCGGGCAGGGTGTCGGTGGGGCGTTGAGGAAGCAGAGGGCGCGTGGGTAGTCGCGCAGCCGATCGGCCAGGATGTCCAGCCCCAGGCGCAGGCTGCCGGCGGTACCCGGCGGGTGGTGATGGTGTCGTTCGCGACGTTCGACTGGCACTCCGTCGCCCCGAAGTCACTCAAGCGGATGCCCGCCGGGGGAGATCGCCGTCATGGTGATCACCGTCATTTGCGTGGTCGCCACCCACAACCTCGCCATCGGCGTCGTCGTCGGCTCGATCACCGCCATGGTCGTCTTCGCCAAGCGCGTCGCCCACCTCGCCGAGGTCACCGCCGTCACGGATCCCGACCGCACCACCGTCGTCCACCGCGTGACCGGCGAGCTGTTCTTCGCCTCCTCCAACGACCTCGTCGGCCGGTTCGACTACGCCACCGAC
Organism: Streptomyces sp. NBC_00016; assembly: GCF_045040885.1. NCBI lineage: Bacteria > Bacillati > Actinomycetota > Actinomycetes > Kitasatosporales > Streptomycetaceae > Streptomyces > Streptomyces sp. NBC_00016. The sequence goes on from NZ_CP108304.1 coordinate 9,471,767, forward strand.
CCCGACCGGGTCGTCATCGACCTGTCCGACGCCCACATCTGGGACGCCTCCTCCGTCGCCGCCCTGGACACCGTCGAGACCAGGTACGCCCAGCGCGGCAAGACCGTGGAGATCACCGGCCCGAACGAACCCAGCGCTCACCTCCACGGAAAGCTCAGCGGCGAACTGTCAGCCGGACACTGACCGGACTCGCCCCTCCGGCCGCCACCGGCGGCACAAGGCACATGCCGCAACTGATCATCACCCCCTACTCTTCGGCTGGTTGAAACAATCACCGACAGAGGATCAAGACGGGGGAAGGCACCATGACATATCGGCGCGCGGTGATACCGGCACTGGTCGGCGGTCTGCTGATCACGTTGTTGCTGTGGTGGGCGGGGGCGAGCGCGCAGGCACTCCAACTGCGCGGCACCAGCAGCGTCTTCGACGTCCAGTCCGTGACCGAACTCCGGCGATGGCTCGCACCCTGGTCGTACGACCCGCCGACGGGGTCGCTGTCGGACGGCGCCGCGGGCGGGGACGCGGCCTCGACCGGAGCCACCCGGTACAGCGATCTGTACAGCACCGCCCTGCAGATCAGGTTCGTGGCGGTCTTCGTGTTCTTCGTGGCCGGCGCGCTGCTCCTGGTCCACAGAATTCCGCCGACGCAGGGCCGCACGCCCGCCACGCTGCTCGCGGTGTGGGCCTGGGCTCCCGTGGCCGCGACGCTGGCCGTGACGGTCTCCGCGCCGTGGCTGATCGTGTCCCGGGGCCACGGCAGCTACCGGTTCCTGCCCCAGCTGGCGGGCGTGATCGCGTCGAGCGGGCCGGTCACGGTGTTCGTGGGGCTGCTGACCGCCGTGGTCACGGTGCTCGTCGCGCGTCTCACCGCCAAGGACGCGGAGCCGCAGCCCCGGCAGAGTGTGCCGCCGCGTGCCGCCCGCCTGGCCGCGAGTGTCGGGACCGCGGTGGTCGCGCTGTCGGTGGTGATCCTCTCGTACCAGTCGGTCGCGGCCTGGATCCAGACGTCCTTCGGCGGCGGAGGCCTGCTGTCCGAGCCCGGCGACCTGCTGCGTCAGTGGCTGCTGCTCGGCGCGTGGACGGACCCGGCGACCGGACCGCTCGGCGACTGGCTGCTGTACCGAGCCGTCGACGTGCTCATGCTGGTCGTGGTGTGGTGGGCGCTGCGGCTGCTGCCCGGCCTGCTGACCCGGACCACGGTCCCCGCGATGGCGGTGGGCGCGGTCTGCGCAACGGTGTGGGGACTGCTGGCGAGCCAGGTACTGCACATGGCGATCGACGACACCGTCGACGTGTGGGGCCCCGTGTACCTGTTCTCGAAGCTCGGCACCGGCATTCCGGCCGCCCTCACCTTCGGCATCCTGGCGGGACCGGCGGCCCTGGTGACACTGCGGCTGGCCGGGGGCCGGGACACCGGCGAGTCCCCCGGTGAAGTAGGCCAGTCAAGTAGGCCAGTCAAGTAGGCCAGTCAAGTAGGCCGGTGAAGTGACCCGGCGACCCAAGGGAACGAAGGGGACCTATTTGCGGAGCCAGAAGCCGGATCGTGCCAGCCACAGGGTCAGCAGGTCGGCGTCCCCGTACACCTCGACGGACGGGTCGGCCGGGGTGCGGCGGCCGTACAGGAGCAGCACGAGGTCGGTGAGGGGGGCGCGTACCGCCACCGCGGCCTTCTCGTGGGCGTGGCTCCAGGTGATCGGCTCACCCGTGAGGTCCACCAGCCACTCGGCCCGACGGACGTCGGTCGCGTGCAGGTGCAGCGTGCGGTCGGGGCCGGTGAGCGGCGGGGCGTCCGGCCCGGCGGCCTCCAGGACCCGGGGCAGCGAACCGAAGCCCATCCACTCGTCCAGGGCGTCCCGGGCCAGGTCCTCGCGTACGGCGAAGGGGGCGTCCGTGACGAAGGCGGCGTCGGCGGCGTGCAGGGTCGTCTCGTGGGTCATCCGCCTGGCCCAGAAGCGCGCGGTGCCGCTCGGGGCGACCGTCCACACCGGGGCGTCGGGACCGGCGTCGAGGAGAGCGCCGGTCAGCTCCGCGGCGCCGTCGGCGAGCCAGGCGTCCAGGGCGGCTGGGGTCTCGGGGCCGGCCGAGAAGACGTCGTCGACCAGGTCGTGAGGGACCGGCCCGGTGGCCCGGGTGCGGACGATCCGCGCCGCCCAGCGGTGGGTGCCGCCGACGTGCCGGGCGAGCTGGGTGAGGGACCAGCCGGGACAGGTGGGAACGGGAGTACCCGCCGGGCCTGCCTCGGCGCACCGCACGGCGGCGCGCAACTCGTCGGTCCGGGAGCTGATTTCGGAACAGTACGCGTCGAGGCTCACGTCATTCACCCGGACACCGTAGGACGCACGGACGGAGTCCGTGTCGGATCCGGTCACCGTGCCGGTCCCTCACTCCGGCGTCCTCCGCCGCTGACCGGCCCGCGTCCGCCAAGTCCCTGTCCGGCCTGCCCCGTCGCCCCGTCGCCCCGTCGCCCGTCGCCCCGTCGGCCCGTCCGCCGGTCAGGGTCGGGCGACCCGTACGGTGAGCGGGTTGTTGAAGTAGCCGGAGGCGGACTGCTGTTCGTGGAAGCTCTCGCCCGGGCCGCCGCCGTAGACGCGGAAGAACCAGGCACGACCGGTGTGATCCTCGAAGTCCTCCTGGAGCCTGCGCCGCGGGAGTCCCTGGATGTCCCTGATGGCCGGATCCGTGCACAGCCTGCGCATCACGTCGTCGAACTTCTTCTTGAACGCCTGCTGGTCGTCGCTCTCCTGCAGCGCGCTGACGGAGCTGAACCAGCCGCCGGACTTCTTCGCCCGCTGGTAGAGCGTGTCGTACAGCTCCTCACGCGCGACCCGGTCGAAGTCGTTGCGGGCGTAGTTCTCCAGCGTGACCCGGCAGCTGCCGTCCAGGGAGGAGGCGACGACAGCCGCGAAGTGATACCCCCAGACGTTGTCGCCGCGGGCCGCGGGCGGCTGCACGGAGTGGTCGCGCTGGTCCTCGGCGGCCATGCTGAAGATCGCGAACCCCTCACCGACGCCGGGTGCCGCGTGCTGATTGACACCCAGCCGGGCGGCGGTCCCGTCGCGTCCGCCGTTCCTGACGGCCTCGCCGTACACCCGTCCGTTGTCCGGCGCCGCCCGGTCCCTGGCCCCGGCCGCGTCGACCGCCCCGGGCACGTCCAGGCCGCCGTCGGGTGAGGAGGCGATCTGCCCGGCGAGGCTGCTGATCCGTGGATCGCTGTCGGAGCCGGGGGTGATGTCGAAGCCTCCGGCGCCGCCACCGAGCACCACCCGGCTCGTCTTGTCCCGGCTGGAGCCCATCAGTTTGCAGGCCACCGTGATGCAGGTGCTGCGCACCAGCGAGACGAACTCCTCGCTCGCGGACTGCTGCGCCTGCTGCGCGAGCACCGGCTGTACCCGGGTGAGCCGCCGACCGCCGACGGTGATGCTCCTGCCCTGGAGCGCGAGCCGCACGATGCTGCCCGCAGCGTCCAGGGAGGCGTTGGCGTTGTCGACGACCTGCTGGACGGCGTAGAACTCCTTCGGCTCGTCCTTGTCGAGCACGGCGAGCGTGCCGTCGTTCGCGACGCGCAGCCCCGCTTCGGCGGGTTTGACCTCACGGGCGGGGAAGCGGATGCGCTCGGGGACGCCAGGAGGGCCCAGGGTGGCACCGCTGCCGGCCACCACCCGGGCGTCCTGCTCCTGCTCCATGAAGTGCGGGCCCCTGTCGCCCTCCTCGCGGTGTGCCGGGTAGCTGCCGCCGGGGACGGTGCCGATCCGCTGGACGACATGGCGGGCGGAGCCGGTCGGGCCGCTGCTCCGCGCGCTGTTCACGGCGCCGACCGTCCGGCTCAGTGCCGCGTTGCCCGCGCTCTGTTGCAGCGCGGCGATGGTGTCCGCGCCGGCTCGGGTGGCGAGCCCACGGCCGGAAAGGTCGGCCCAGACACGAGCCGCCACGCCGGGCGCCGCGGGCACCGTCGAACGCCGGGCAGGCTGCTGTCCGGCATAGGCGGACGCCGGGTCCTGTTCTGCTCTGCGCACCATGTCCGTCTGTCCGTGTGTTTCCTCTTCAGGTGCCGGTCACGTGACACGTCCCCGCGTTCCGGGGGTGTCTCGTCGGCGTCGTACCGATCAGCGTGGACCGGCCGGGCAATCCGTCTCAAGGGCTGCGGGGCAGCCGACGGGGAAGACTTCCGTGGCCTTTCGCGCAGCCACGATGCTCCTGACGGGGGATGGAACGGTCGCGGGGACACGAACGGTGGTAGCCGCAGCGTGCGATGTCGGTCGTGTAGACCGATGGGCGACGGGAACCAGAGTCTCGCCCGGTGCGAGGCCGGAGTACGGCCGGCCGGGATCTCGGACGGCCGGTGGAGGGGTAGCGGTATGACGGATTTCGACGCGTTCACCGACCTGCTGAATCCCGACATGTGCGTCGTGACGGCCGGGGCGGGTGGCGAGCGGGCGGGCTGCCTCGTGGGTTTCGCCTCCCAGTGCTCCATGCGGCCGGTGCGGTTCGTGGTGTGGCTGTCGAAAGTGAACCGGACCTATGACGTGGCCTGCGCCGCCGAGTTCCTCGCCGTGCATCTGCTGACGCCCGAACAGTTCGCACTGGCCGACCTGTTCGGGGGTGAGACCGGCGACCGGGTGGACAAGTTCGCGCGGGCGCGCTGGACGGAGGGGCACGGCGGTGCCGTCGTCCTCCAGGACGCGGCCGCGTGGTTCGTCGGCAGGATCGGGCAGCGGATCGATGCGGGGGACCATGTCGGTTTCGTCCTGGACCCGGTGCGGTCGGGTGCGCAGGGCGAGCCCGACGGCCGTCCGCTGCTGAGGCTCGCGGACGCCCTCACCATCGAACCGGGGCACCCGGTGGACTGACCTGCGCGCGGTTGCCGTCGCACCGGATGTCCGATGCCGTGCATGACCCCAGAATTGGCGTTATGTGTTGTTCATGCCGGATCGGAGGCGTTCATGAAGGACCTCAAGTTTGAGCAGAAGCGTTCGCTGTCACGTCTGGAGGCGGCCGACCAGCTCACGGCCCTCGCGGCTGCGCTGAGGGAGGGCGGGGATGTGGAACTGGAGTTCGGTCCCGGGACGCTGAGCCTGCGGATCCCCGACGACCTGCGCACCGAGATCGAGGTCGAGGTCGGCGACGGGGAGATCGAGCTGGAGTTCGAGTTCAAGTGGCCGACCGCACCGACCCGGGCAGCGCCGCCGCGGGCGGCCACGGCCACCAAGGAGGCCACGGCCACCAAGGAGGCCACCAGCCGGAAGAGGGCGCCCGCCAAAGCGCCGGCCAAACCCGGACGGAGCAGCGCGGGCGCAGGCAGGAGCAGAACCGCGAAGACGGCCGCGACGAAGACGGCCGCGACGAAGACGACCTGAGTCGTGCCGATCCGGCAGGCGGACCGTCACGGTGATTCGTGGTGGGCGAGGACTCGGCCGAGCAGGCGGGTCAGGGTCTGGCGGTCCTCGGCCGGCAGCGGTTCCAGCAGGTCGTCCTGCACCTGATCGAGCAGCTGATCCATGCGCCGCAGCTGCTGGACACCGTCCGGGGTGAGGGTCACCCTGTTGCGCCGACCGTGATCCGGGTCCGGCGTCCGGTCGACGAAGCCCTGTTCGACCAGTTGATTGACGGCCGTCACGACATCGCTGCGGTCGACGCGGCACCGGCGGCCGAGCTCGGCCTGGCTCGCGGGTCCGAACTCGTGCAGTGCCGCCAGGATGCGGTAGTGGTACCCGCGTGCCCCGGCGGCGGTGAAGCCGTCGAACACCAGTCGGCGGGCGTGCACGGCGAGCTGGGTGATCAGCCAGCTCGGCTTCACCGTCAAGCGCTCGGGGATCTCGTCCATGACGACCACTCTATAAGTGTTGGTGGCACCAACACTGTGTCGGTAGTGTTGGTGCCACCCATATTGGAGTCGCCGTCAGAAGGAGACGTGGTGTCCGCTGCCGACCGGATCGCCGATCGTGTCGAGATCGCCGAACTCTTCGCCCGCCTGGCCAATCTGCTGGACGAATGTCGACACGACGACGTCGCGACCGTCTACCACGACGACATCGTGGTGCGTGGGCCGAACGGCGAACTGCGCGGCCTCGACGAAGTGACCGCCCTGCTGAAGCGGAGCCAGGTCGAGGGAGAGCACACCCAGCACGTGCACGGTGACGTGCTGGTACATGTCGACGGCGACCGCGCGAAGGCCACGGCGAACCAGCTCGTGTACTTCTACCGGGACGGCGAACCGCCCCACCGGACAAGCGGCCTGCGATCGGCCTGCACCGCCGTGCTGACCTCGGCGGGCTGGCGGTTCAGCGAGATGCGGATCACGCTTGCCTGGACGCAGGGGACACCGCGGGTCGTTCCGGCGCCCGGCACGGGTGATCCCGGCCAGTGAACGGCTGCCGCGCCGTTCACCCCTCCCGGGCGGGCCGAACGTCTCGCCGCGTCGCCGGCACTACCGGGCGAGCAGCCAGGACCGGCTGGTGGCGATGGTCTTGAGTTCCTCGGTCGTGATCAAGGGGGCGGCGCCGCTCTTCTTGGACGTCGGGCTCGGAGCGTTGTAGGCGGAGATGGAGATCCACAGCCCGTTCACCCGGAGCGCGTCGACCCGGAGCCGGACGACTCCCGGCTGCTGGCCGGGCAGTTGCCGGGTGCCCACCTTGGTGCCGTCGGACAGGGTCTCGTTCCACGCCTCCTTGTCGCCGGCGATCCGGCCGACCTCGATGTAGGTCCGGTTGCTGCTCTCGGAGTCGGACACGACGACATGGCCCTCCACTGCGGTGCCCCCCTCCGAGTAGATGTGCAGGCGCGCGGGCAGCAGGTCCTTGAGCAGGGGCAGGAAGTCGCCCGGCTCGGCCTGGGAGCCGGGATCGATCGTCCCCAAGGAGTTGGGTTCCCCGGCGGGGGTGAAGGAGCCGTCGACGAACATCGCCAGGTAGCGCAGCTTGCCCGGGCTCATACGGGGGTTGCGGGTCACGGGTTCCGTGTCGGCGTTGATCGTCGACGCCACGTTGTTGGTGGCGACCTCGATGAGGTACCCGCTGGGCGAGAGCATCGTGACCGCCCATTTCTTGATCCCGCCCGCCTTGCCCGCCTCGGTGTACCCCTTCACGGCCCGGTTGTCGGGCTGTGTCGTGCACTCCTCGTACGGAGAATCCCCTTCGGGCGGGCAGGTGATCAGCTCCTTGAGATCCTCGTCGGCCGGGTCGACCCGGCGCACCGAGAGCGTGACCCTCGCCGCGCTGAAGCCATCCTCGAAGTCGATCGAGGCCGTCGCGGGTCGGCTCGCCTCGGAACTTCCCGTTGCCTGGAGCTTGGGGTGCGCGACGGCGATCCCGGAGACCTCCATACCGTTCTGGAGGATGTTCTCCATGTCCTTGGCGGTGACCGCGAAGTGTCCGTAGCCACCTCCCGGTGGCGGCGTCGAGGCCAGGCCGCCGACCTTGCCGTCGTCGTCCTGCCCGCCGCCCAGTTGGACACCGGCCGTCGCCACGAGAACGACGGCCAGCGCACTCCCGGCCATGACGGAGGCGCGGCGGCGGGCCAGCCTGCGGCGGCCGCGCAGCAGGCTGCCTTCCGCCAGGGACCGCCGGTCGGCGGTGAAGGTGCCCGCCGTGTCGCGGAGTACCTTCCCGAGTTCGTCTTCGAAGGGCATACGGAACCACCAGTTCCTGTGTGGGTGCGGACGGGAGTGCGGAGCGATGAACGGGACGGGCCCTCGTGGGCCCGGTTGTTCGCAGCAGTGGGGAAACGAACGGCGGAGGCCGGGCCGGGTGGTCAGGCCGGGGCGATCAGTTCGGCGAGGCTGCCCCCGAGCCGTTCGCGGAGTTTCGCCAGCGCCCGGGTCGAGCGGGTGCGTACGGCCGCGGAACTCACGTTCATCGCGTCGGCGGTGTCCTCCACGCTGCGGTCCTCCCAGTAGCGCAGCACCACCACCGCCCGGTCCTTGGGCGGCAGTTCCCGCAGGGCCTGGAGCAGCGCGAGCCGCAGCGCCGGGTCGTCCGTGCTCCGGGTCGGCGGGGCGTCCGGCAGGTCCGCCAGCGGGCGCTCGGCCGCGGAGTACCGCCGACGGTGTGTCAGGAAGGTACGGACGAGAACCGTCTGGGCGTACGCCGCGGGGTTGTCGATCCGGGACATCCGACCCCACAGGGTGTACATCCGGCTGAGCGTCTCCTGCACCAGGTCCTCGGCGAGGTGAGTGTCTCCACTGGTGAGCAGGCATGCGGAGCGGAGCAGATGCCCGGCGCGTCCGGTGGCGAACTCCATGAACTCATCTGTCCGGGACGATGTCCGGGACCTTCTCATTCCCACCCCTCGGTGCCTTTCCGTTGGCCTACACCTCACCGACGCGGTGGACCGGGGCAAATGTTTCAGATGAGTTCGGCGAGCGTCCGGCGAGGTGTGCGCGGGGAGGGGCCGCCGTAGGGCGTGGGGACACATGGGGAGCGAAGTCGCTCGCGATGCGGTGGTGGCGTCCCTGCCCGGCCTGAGCGGGAGCTCCGGCTACCGCCCGCCGCGCGGCCCTCGGTCGGCCTGGCGTTGTCACCCCTGCCATGTGAACCGCGTGGGCGGTTCGTCGTGGTGGGGGCCGTCAGCGTGTCCGGCGGATCCTGATCGGACCACGGGCCGTCGTCGGGTCGACGGGCTCTCCGCCCTGAGTGATCTCCACCAGACCCGCCCGGGACAGCCGCCGGGCCGCGGCACGCGTGGGCTCCATCAGCCGCCGCCACCCGTCGTCCGAACCTTGGTGCACCGACCGGGCGACCTCGGACGGGCAGACCGACGCGTCCGGCCGCCGCCGTCCCAGGAGGTCGAGGATGGCGCGTTCGAGCCGCTCGCCCTCGTCGGCTGTCATGGGGTGGGCCTCCTCTCGGTGACCGGGCCTGTCATCCCGAGCCGGTCGCTCCGGGCGCGGCGGACGGAGGCGCTTGAAAGCAGGCGGTGACGCTCTTGCCGCGGGGGCAGGGATAGGCCTCCCATTTGTCGGCGAGGGCATCGACCAGCAGCAGACCGCGCCCGCCGGGGGCGCTGGTGCCCGGATCGCGCGGCTCGGGCAGCCGAGGCGAGTCGTCATGCACGGTGACGTGCAGGCACTCCTCGTCCCAGGTGAGGATCAGCTGCGCCGCGCTACGGGCATGCACGTGGGCGTTGGTGACCAGCTCGGACACCGCCAGCAGGATCGAATCCACCAGATCCGGTGCTGTCCGCGTCCAGCCGAGCGTGGCCACATGCGCACGCGTCCACTCCCTGGCGACCTTCACCCCACTGCTCACCGGGAGCGAGCGCGCCCATCCGACAGCCTTCAACGGTGAGTCCTTCGCCATGCTCTCTCCTTGGGCCGACCAGTCGGGTCCGTCCCGTGTGCCCAGAAACACCAGGTCCAAGCCGGACGCAGGGCCGGGCACGTGCGGGCACGCGCGCGATGCCGGGGCGTTGTGCCCCGGCAACCCGGTGGATCCGTTCAGCGCTGTGTCGGATCCCGTCGGCGGCAGAGGGCGAAGGCGTCAGGCCCCGGCCGGATAGCGCAGGCCGTGGCCGAAGGGGTAGAGCGGGTCGGCGCTCTCCTGGGGCACGTCGGGGTGTCCGGCCTCGACCTCGGCCATGGAACGGGGGAGTTGGAAGGGCAGCGAGCCCTCCGGCACGGCCCGGCCGAACAGGAGGTCGAGCAGGGCGCGGTCGCCAGTGCCGTACACGGCGAGGAGTGCCGCCGAGCGGTCGGCGATCTCGGGGATGACGGCCGGGCGTTCCAGGTGGATCGCCACGACGGTGGGTACGGCGTCGAGCAGGCGGAGGATCTCCTTGAGGCGCTCCTCGGGGAAGTCGAGCCGGCCGGCGTGGAAGAAGGACTCGAACAGTCCGGGCCGGGGTTCGTACGGCGTGGTCAGGCGCAGCAGCGCGAGGTCGGCGTCGGCGGGGTCGGCGACCAGGTCGGCGTACTCGGCGGCCGTCGTCGGATCGACGCCCTCGACGTAGAGACGGGGCCTGCCGGACAGGGGCAGCGGCCCGCTCTTGAGCAGGGTGGCCGAGCGGCGCTGGGCGATCTCGCCGGCGGCGTGGAAGTCGGCGTGGCCGACGATCTCCTCGGCGGCGTCGGGATCGACGTAGCGCCGGTCGTCGAACAGGCCCAGGCGGAACTTCTCGCCGAGCAGCCGGACCACGGAGGCGTCGAGCCGCGACTCCTCGAGCCGGCCCGTGCGCACCAGGTCCACGATCAGTTCGGGGCAGGACTCGCCGCCGACCTGGTCGGCGCCCGCGTGCAGGATCTTCAGCAGCCGCTCGGCGGGGGAGAGGTCCTCCACACCCCAGGCCCGCGCCAGGTGGGGCTCGCCCATGACCAACTGGTCGGTGACCAGGCCCCAGTCGGTGCAGACGATGCCGTCGAAGCCCAGCTTCTCGCGCAGCAGTCCGGTGATGATGCCGCGGTTGAAGCCGAAGCCGACCTCCTCGTGCTCGGTGCCGACGGGCATGCCGTAGTACGGCATGACCTGGGTGGCGCCCGCGGCGATGGCGGCCTTGAAGGGCAAGAGGTGGTGGTCGAAGAAGCCGCCGGGGTAGACCTGCTCCTTGCCGTAGGGGAAGTGCGGGTCCTCGCCGTCCTTCTGCGGTCCGCCGCCGGGGAAGTGCTTGACCATCGCGGCGACGCTGTCGGCGCCGAGGCCGTCGCCCGGTCCGCTCAGTCCCTCGATGTAGGCGGCGACGAGTCGTGACGTCAGGTCGGCGTCCTCGCCGAACGTGCCCGAGCCGCGCGCCCAGCGGGGCTCGGTCGCCAGGTCGATCTGCGGGTGCAGGGCGACCCGCAGACCGACGGCCAGGTACTCGCGGCGCACGGTGTCCGCGTACCGCCGTACGAGTTCGGCGTCGCCGACGGCCGCGAGGCCCAGCGACTCCGGCCACTGGGAGAACGGGCCGGCCAGCATCGCGGTGCCCGGGTTGTCGGTGAAGGCATGGCGGGGGTCGGTGGAGAGGGTGACCGGAATACCGAGGCGGGTGTCGGCGGCCAGCTGCTGGACATGGTTGTGCAGGTCGGCCATCTGGCGCGGACTGCCCGCTCCGAGCAGGTTGAAGTGGGACATCAGGCTCTCGGCCATCATCTCCTCGGCGGTGCGCCCGGCGGGTGCGGGCCGGTCGCCGATGCCGATGACGTGGTGGAAGAGCAGTCCGGCCTTCTCCTCGACGGTCATGCGCGCCAGCAGGTCGGCCACGCGCTCGGTGACGCTGTTTCGGGGGTCCTGGTACGGGTGGGTCACTGCGTGCTCCATGGGTGGGGGTTCGCGGGTGGGGGAGTACGGGGCGGCGCGGGGCCGGGGTCGGCGGCCGGCGAAGTGACGGCGGCGAGGCTCCGCGCGAGGGCGGCCGGGCGTACGGCGGTCTCCGTGCCCGTGAGGCCGCCGTGCGTCACTTCTGGGGCTGGGGCTGTGGCTGTGGCTGGGGCTGTTGCTGCGGAAGCGGAGTGTGGAAGGTGTGCCGTCCGGGCCCCGCGGTCACCGGTTCGGCGCCCGGCAGGTCGACGAGGGCGGAGGTGTCCGGGGGCACGAGGAGGTCCAGCAGAAGCAGGTCGCCCTCGACACGCCAGGCGGTCTCGGCCCGGCCGTACGGAGTCTCGTGCGCGGCGCGGGCCCAGGTGAGGCCGCCGCCCGGGCGGGGACGGACCAGGAGTCGGCGGTAGCCGGGTTCGGCGGGCGCCAGACCGGCGACGGTGCGGTGCATCCAGTCGGCGACCGCTCCGAGGGCGTAGTGGTTGAAGGAGGTCATCTCGCCGGGATTGACGCCGCCGTCGGGAAGCATGCTGTCCCAGCGTTCCCAGACGGTCGTGGCGCCCATGTCCACCTGGTACAGCCAGGACGGGCCGGAGCGCTCCGTCAGCAGTCCGAAGGCGGTGTCCACGTGTCCGGTGTCGGTCAGCGCGTCGCACACCAGCGGGGTGCCGAGGAACCCGGTGCCGATGCGGTGGTCGCCCGACGCCACGAGGTCCGCCAGCCGGCGTCCGGCCTCGGCGCGTTCGGCGTCGTCCTCCAGCAGTCGGAAGCACAGGGCGAGGGCGTGCGCGGTCTGGGTCTCCTCCACCAGCTGCCCGCCCCCGGCATGGAAACGGTGCCGAAAGGCCTCGCGGACCGAGTCGGCCAGGGCGCCGTAGTGCTCGGCGTCGTCCCGCTCCGCCAGCACGTGGGCGGTACGGGCCAGCAGCCGGGCCGCGTGGGCGAAGTACGCGGTGGCGACGAGGCTGGAGGAGGTCGTCGACCGTCCGGGGTCGTCGGCCGGTGCGGCCGGGTCCAGCCAGTCGCCGAACTGGAAGCCCTCACCCCAGATCCGGCCGTCCCCGGCGATGCGGTCGACGGCGTCGACCCAGCCGCGCATGGAGGCGTACTGGGCGCGCAGCACCTCGGTGTCGCCGTAGCGCTCGTACAGCACCCAGGGGACGATCACGGCGGCGTCGCACCATCCGGCCATCGGCGGATTGCCCGGCGGGATCGGGACGGGGGTGATCACCGGGATCGCGGGGCTGAACACCGGGGGGACGCCCCGCTCGTCGTCGCGCTGGTCGGCGGCCAGATCGCACAGCCAGGAGCGCAGGAACGCGCGGACGTCGTAGAGGAAGGCGGCGGTGGGGGCGAAGACCTGCACGTCACCGGTCCAGCCGAGCCGCTCGTCGCGCTGCGGGCAGTCGGTGGGCACGTCGAGGAAGTTGCCGCGCATCCCCCACACCACGTTCTCGTGCAGCCGGTTCAGCGAGGCGTCGGAGCAGGAGAACCAGCCGGTGGGGCGCAGGTCGCTGTGCAGGACGACGGCGCTCACGTCGGCCGGGGCCGGCTCGCCGGGCCAGGCGTCGATCTCGGCGTAGCGGAAGCCGTGGAAGGTGAAGCGGGGTTCCCACACCTCGCCGTCCGCGTCGCCGCGCAGGGTGTAACGGTCGGTGGCGGTGGCGTGCCGCAGCGGACGGGTGCACAGCTCGCCGTCCTCCAGGACCTCCGCGTGCCGCAGGGTGACGGTTCGGCCCGCCTCGCCCCGGACGCGGATGCGCAGCCGTCCGACCAGGTTCTGGCCGAAGTCGACGAGGGTGCGGCCGGTGGGGGAGGTGGTGACGGCGACGGGGGCGACGGACTCGATACGGCGCACCGGCGGGCTGTCGGCCTCGAAGAGCACGGAGGTGTCGAACGGCAGGAGTCGCACCGGCGCCCAGGCCGAGGCGTCGAAGCCGGGCTCGCTCCACCCGGCCTGCTCACGGCGCGCGTCGTACTCCTCGCCCTCGTAGAGACCCGCCGCGGTCACGGGCCCGGCGCTCCAGCGCCAGTCCCCGCCCGTGGTGACGGTGTGGGCGGTGCCGTCGGCGTACTCGATCCGCAGCTCGGCGAGCAGACCCGTGTCCTCGCCGTAGATGTTCCGCGTGCCGCCGTTGAAGCCGAGCAGCCCCCGGTACCAGCCGTCCGCCAGGTGCGCCCCCCAGGCGTTGGCCCCCTCGCGCAGCAGGTCCGTCACGTCGAAGACCTGGTAGCGGTGGCGGTGGCGGTAGCTCGTCCAGCCGGGGGCGAGGACGTGGTCGCCCACCACGGCGCCGTTGAGTTCCAGCTCGTACACGCCGAGCGCGGTGACGGAGAGCCGGGCCGCTTCGACCGCTGCCCGCACGGTGAACTCGCCGCGCAGCAGAGCGGCCGGCCGGGCCGCGGTGGCGGACGGCTGTGCCGGTCGGGAGGGGGAGATGACGCGGGCGGTCCAGGGGTGGGGCATGTCGAGTCCTCGGCGCCGTGGGCGTTGGTGTCGGGTGCGTGGGTCCCGTGGGACGGAGATGAGCAGGCTCGATCATGCGCACCAATACCTAGTGAACGCTAGGTGTTGGCCTGTATGAGGTGAATCACATGGACTGAATGGACATGAGCATGTCAAGCAAAGCGCCGTACCGGCCGACCGGCTTGCCCTGCCCGAGTCGGCCTACAGCCCCTGGCCGTCGGCGGAGATGGAGCGCATCAGCCGGTCCAGGTGGGCGTGCATCACCGGGACGAGGTCGAAGGAGCGGCCGGAGGCGAGCCACTGCTGTCGCAGTCCGGCGTCGACGGCGGCGCATTCGCGCGCGATGCCGTCGTGGTCCAGGTCGGGCAGGAGTTCGCCGTTGTGGCTGCCGGCGCGCAGTCGCTCCGCGAGCTCCTTCACGCCCTTCTCCTGCCAGTGGGCGAAGAAGTCGTGGGCCGGATGGTCCGGCGCGGTCGCCTCGGCGGAGACCACGACGGCGAGCTCCACCATGCCCGGCATGGTGAGCGTCTCCGCGGTGTCCTCCACATGGCAGCGGAACGCGTCCCGCACCGACTCCGACACCCGCTGCCACTGGGTGTCCATGCGGTCGTGCCAGTGCTCGACCACGGCCAGGAGCAGCTGCTGCTTGTCGCGGAAGTGGTGCAGCAGTCCGGCGTCGGTGATCTCGGCGTCCCGGGCGATGCGGGCGAGGGAGGTCTTGCGGTAGCCGTCCTGCCCGAAGCGCAGCAGGGCCGCCTCGAGGATCTGGGTGCGCCGTGCCCGGCCTGCCGTGTAGCCGCCGCGCGGTCCCCTGGGTGTCGCCATGGAAGAACGGTACCGGGGTGCTGTGTGGCGTCCGTGGCGGGCGGGGGGCGCCCTGTGTGCGTGTGACATGGGTCACCCTGCGAACACCTAGTAAGCACTAGGTGTTCGGGTCATCATCGACGTCACGCGACGACGGATTGCCACGCTGTCACCTCCCGGTGAGCGACGTGTCACGGCGGGTTCGATCCTCCGCGCACCCCCACAGCTCCTCTCACTCCCTTCGGCACCTCCGTGAAAGGAGGGCTGGCATGACACCGACGTCGCCAAGCCCCTCACTCGACATCGCGCCGCCCGCCAAGGCCGGCGGAGGCTGGAACCTCCGCCTGGTCGCCGTGCTGATCGCGCTCGCCTGGCCCACCCAGCTGCTGGCCGCCGGCGGAATCCTCGGCGCCAACGCCACCGCGAGCGTCGCGCAGAGCTTCCACACCACCCAGGTGGCGTGGTTCGGCCTCACGCTCACCCTGGTGACCACCCTGCTGACGCCGTTCGCCATCAAGCTGGGCGACCTGTACGGCAGGAAGCGCGTCATGCTCGCCATGATGGCGCTCGGTGCCGGCGGCGAGGCGCTGGCCGCTCTGGCCGGAGACTTCTGGCTGGTGCTGGTCGGCCGCGCGATCGCCGGCTTCTACGGCCCGTTCGGCGCGCTCTCCTTCGCCGCGGTGCGCGACATCTTCCCGCGTCGGCTGGTCAAGTCGGCCAGCGGCATGATCGGCAGCAGCGTCGGACTGGTCGCCCTCGGCACCCCCTTCCTCGCCGGATGGCTCGTCGACCACTGGGGCTACCGAGGCGCCCTGTGGTTCCTCGCCGCCGCCACCGCCGTCGCGTTCCTGCTGGTCGCCCTGGTGGTGCCGGAGACACCGCGGCACGCCTTCGACTCGGGTTTCGACTGGACGGGCGGACTGGTCCTCGGCGGCGGTCTCACCGCCGTGATCTACGCCGTCGGACAGGGCCAGAGCTGGGGCTGGACGGACGTCCGCACGCTCGGCTGGCTCGGTGCCGGCGCTGCCGCCCTGATCGCGTTCCTGTTCGTCGAGCGGGCCAGCGCCCACCCCATCCTCGACCTGAAGGTTCTGCGCCGGCGCCCCGTGGCCCTGGCGCTCACGGCCGGCGGCCTGGCCCAGACCGTCGCGTTCACGATGCCGGGACTGGCCATTCTGCTGGCCCTCTTCCCGCACATCCCCGGCGTCTCGGCCGGACTGGGATGGACGGCGCAGCACAACGCCGTGGTCAGCGTGAGCTGGAACCTGGTGATGTTCGGGACCGGCATCCTCGTCAGCCGCTTCCTGCGCAACCTGGACCCGCGCAAGGTCTGGATCGCCGGCCTGACGGTGATGGCCGTCGGCTACGCGCTCGTCGGCTTCTTCCACGGCAACGAGCTGGAACTCTCCCTGACGTCCTGCGTCGCCAACATCGGCGCCGGTGTCGTGGTGGCGGGAGCGCCGGTGCTCGTGGTCGGCGTCGTCTCCCGTGACGAACAGGGACTGGGCAGCGGCATGCTCAACATGCTGATCAGCCTGTTCGGCGCCATCGTCACCGCCGGCGCGTACGCCCTCCTCAGCGCCCACAGCACCGTGGTCGACGGCACCGCCTTCTACCAGGACGCCGGCTATGCCTGGGTCTTCTGGCTCGGCGCCCTCGTCACGCTCCTGGCCCTGGCGCTCTCCCTGTTCATCCCGCCGCTGCGTGATCCCGAGAACGAGGACGCGGTGGACGCGGTGGCCGTCTGAGCGGGCCGGGCGCCCACCCCTGCCCCGCCCCGCACCCCGCCCGCGACCGACCACCAGAAAGTCACGCCGTGCAGCTGCCCGTCCGTCCGGTCCTCCCCGGCTTCCGTCCCGACCCCAGCGTCTGCCGGGTGGGAGACGTGTACTACCTCGCCAACTCCAGCTTCGAATACGCGCCGGGCGTGCCGATCCACCGGTCGACCGATCTGCGCACCTGGGAACACCTCGGCCACGCGCTCGACCGGCCGGCGCAGTTGCCGCTGGAGGGGGTGTCGGCCTCGGGAGGCATCCTGGCGCCGACCCTTCGCCATCACGACGGCCGCTTCTGGATGATCAGCACCCTCCTGGTGGGCGAGCCGAAAATGTTCCTGGTCACCGCCGAAGACGCGGCCGGTCCCTGGTCGGACCCGGTGTGGATCCCCGACGCGCTGGGCATCGACCCCGACCTCGCCTGGGACGACGACGGCGCCTGCCTGTTGACCTGGACCCGCTTCGGCGAGGGGATCGTGCAGGCCGTGCTGGATCCGCGGACCGGCGCCCTGCTCACCGAGCGACGGCGGCTGTGGCAGGGGACGGGCGGCAAGTTCCCCGAGGGCCCGCACCTGTACCGCATCGGCGCGCTCTGGTACCTGCTCATCGCCGAGGGCGGCACCGAACGCGGTCACGCCGTCACCATCGCCCGGGGGCCTTCCCCGTCCGGCCCCTTCGAGGCGTGCCCCGGCAATCCGATCCTCACCGCGCGCGGCAGCGACGCCCCCGTCCAGAGCACCGGTCACGCGGACCTCGTGCGGCGCCCCGACGGTACGTGGGCGATGGTCTACCTGGGTGTGCGACCGCGCGGCAGCAGCCCCGAGTGGCACGTACTCGGCCGGGAGACCTTCGCCTGCGAGGTGCGCTGGAGCGAGGGCTGGCCCGGCCCGGCCGCACCGATCCAGCCGGACGCCGCACCGGCCTTCACCGAGCACCTGACGGAAACGGGGCAGCCCCTGCCGCCGTCCTGGGTGGCGCCCGGCGCGTTCCCCGCCGACGTGCTGAAGACGACGGACCACGGCCGACGACTGACCGCGACGGGCGGACCTGCCTTCGTGGGCCGCCGCCAGGAGCACCTCTACCTGCGGGCGCGGGCCACGGTGGTCACCGACGGGCAGGACGGGGGACCCGGCGGATCCGGCGGACTGGAGCTGCGGATCGACGCCCGTCACGCCGTGCGCGTCGAAGTGACGGACGGCCGTGTGCGTGCCGTCGCCCGGATCGGCGCGGCGCACGCGGTGCTGGGCGAAGCCGCCGTCACCGGGGCCGCCGCCACCGGCGGTACGACCCTCGAACTGCGCGTCGTACCGCACAGCGCCGCCACGGCCTTCGGCACCGACATGGGGCCCGACGAAGTCGTCGCCGGTCTCCACGGCACGGACGGATTCCGCGAACTCGGCCGCATCGACGGCCGGTACCTCTCGACCGAGGTCGCCGCGGGCATGACGGGCCGGACCGTCGGACTCACCTGCTCCGAGGGCGAAGTGCTGTTCCGGTCGTTCACCTACAGCGGGGCCGACGACCCGGAGGCACTGGACGGACGGTGAGAGCGGTCCCTGTTCGGGGAACGCGGAGGACGAGCGGAGCGTTCGATGGAGGGTTCCATCGAGGGAGGAAACGGACATGACCAGGCTCAGCACCGCCGACTCCGTACGCACCACCCCTGAAGGTCTCCTCTGGGAGCCCAGCCCGCGCTGGGTCCGGGGCCGCAAGGGCGAGTTCACCGTCGTCGACAGCCGGCATCCGGTCCTCGTGTGGGAGCCCGGCGTGCCGGTGCCCCTGTACGCCTTCCCGCGCGAGGAGGTCCGCGAGGACCTGCTGCGGCCGGCGAAGAACCCGCCGGTCGGCACGCACACGGGCTCGCGGGTCTTCTACGACCTCGAGGTGGCCGGCGAGCTGCTGGAGAACGCGGCCTGGACCTTCCCCGCGGAGGACCTGGCCGGTCACCTCGCCTTCGAGTGGTTCCGGCGCACGGGCAGGGGACTCGACCATTGGTACGAGGAAGAGGAGGAGATCTTCATCCACCCCCGCGACCCGCACAAGCGTGTCGACGCCCTGCCCAGCAGCCGGCACGTCCGGATCGAGATCGACGGCACGGTCGTCGCCGACACCCGCCGCCCGGTCCTCCTCTTCGAGACCGGCCTGCCCACCCGCTACTACATCCCCCGCGAGGACGTCCGCCTCGACCTGTTCACCCCCACCGACCACCGCACCGGCTGCCCCTACAAGGGCACCGCCACGTACTGGTCCTGGACCGGCGAGGCGGACGTCCCGCCCCACATCGTGTGGAGCTACCCCACGCCGGTGCCCGCCGTGGCCGCCATCGGCGAGCTGCTCGCCTTCTACAACGAGGCGGTCGACATCACCGTGGACGGCGAGCGCCTCGAACGCCCCGTCACCCCCTTCACGCATACGCTGTTGTCCCGCCCGGCGCCCTGACGGCGTCGTCGAACGGCAGAGGAGATGGTGGAGATAACGACGAAGGCGGTCGTCGCCGCGCAGTCCCGCCCGCCGCTGAGCAGGGGACGGGTGCTGAGTGCCGCCGTCGCCCTGGCCGACGAAGGCGGAGTCGACGCGCTCAGCATGCGCAACATCGCCCAGGCGCTCGGCGTCGTGCCGATGGCGCTGTACAAGCACGTGGCGAACAAGAACGAGTTGCTGGACGGCATGATCGACGTCCTCATGGACGAGATCGACCCACCGGCCGACGACACCGACTGGAAGACCACCGTCCGTCGGCGGGTGCTGTCGGCCCACCGCATGCTGTTGCGCCACCCATGGGCGCCCGCGGTCATCGAGTCACGGACGAAGGCGCGGGCCACTCCCACCCCGGCGGTGATGGCGTACCTGGACTCGATGATCGGGATCTTCCGGGCCGGGGGTTTCTCGATCCGCCTGGTCCATCACGCGATGCATGTCATGGGCAGCCGTCTGCTGGGCTTCTCCCAGGAGCTGTTCGAGGACAGCGCCGACGGCCGCGAGCCGGACCCGGACGCGATGCCGCCCGAGGAGAT
Organism: Streptomyces sp. NBC_00016; assembly: GCF_045040885.1. Taxonomy (NCBI): domain Bacteria; kingdom Bacillati; phylum Actinomycetota; class Actinomycetes; order Kitasatosporales; family Streptomycetaceae; genus Streptomyces; species Streptomyces sp. NBC_00016. The sequence continues at coordinate 9,491,052 of NZ_CP108304.1, forward strand.
GGCCGCGCGCTACCCGCACATCACCGAACTGGCCATGGCGGTCGCCCATGACCCGGAGTCCGTCGTCGGCGCGGGCTGCGACGACCAGTTCGAGTTCGAGTTCGCTCTGGACCTGACACTGGACGGCCTCGAACGGCTCCTGGGCACGACCTGACCGTCCTTCCCTCCCGCTTTCCCCCTTGACGGGTGTACGCCGTACACCTACCGTGCCCGACAGAGGTGTACGGCGTACACCGACCATGCCGGAAGGCATCTGTGGGGAGCTCCTCGGCCATCGATGCCACGAAAGAGGGGGCAACTCGATGAAGGCGATCGTGCAGGAGAGGTTCGGCCCGCCGGACGTCCTGGAGCTGGTGGACACCGACCGGCCCGAGGTCTCGGCCGGCCAGGTGTCGATACGGGTGCGCGCCGCCGCGCTGAACCCCTACGACTGGCACATGCTGCGCGGCGATCCCTACGTGGCGCGGCTGATGGGAGGCGTGGGGCTGACGCGGCCGAAATGCCGGGTGGCCGGCATCGACGTCGCCGGACAGGTCGAGTCGGTCGGCGCCGGTGTACAAGGCCTCCGGCCGGGCGACGAGGTGCTGGGCTTCTGTCACGGCTCCTTCGCCGAGTACGCGCGCACCACCGCGGATCTGCTGGTCCCCAAGCCCGCGGGCCTGACCTTCGAGCAGGCCGCGGCGGTACCGATGGCGGCGGTGACCGCCCTGCGCGGGGTCCAGACCGTGGGCCAGGTGCGGGCCGGGCAGCGGGTGCTGGTCAACGGAGCCGCCGGTGGCGTCGGGACGTTCGCCGTGCAGATCGCGGTGGCCCTGGATGCCGAGGTCACCGGGGTGTGCGGCACATCCAACGTCGATCTGGTGCGCTCGCTCGGCGCCGCGCACATCGTCGACCACACACGGGAAGACTTCACGGAAGGAAGCGAGCGCTACGACGTGATCCTGGACAACGTCGGCAACCGCCCGCTGAGTCGGCTGCGTCAGGTCCTCACCCCGACAGGCACACTCGTGGCCAACGGCGGCGGCTCGCCCGGCCGGGTGTTCGGTGCGGTGGGTTCCATGCTCCGGGTGATCGCGGTCAACGGGTTCGTCCGCCAACAGCTCCGGACGATCCTCCCGTCGACCCCGGCCGGACCGGCCCGGGAGGACCTGCTCGCCGTCACCGCGCTCATCGAGGCGGGCAGCCTCACCCCGGTGATCGACCGGACCTACCCGCTGGCCGCCGCGGCCGAGGGCGTGCGGTATCTGGAGCGGGGGCACGCGCGCGGCAAGGCCGTGATCACGGTGGCGTGACGGAAAGTCAGAACGGGCGCGGTCCGGCGGCCTCCGCGCAGCCCACCGTGCCGAGGCAGAGAAGGACGTGCCGCTCGGCGATCTCCGCCGCGCCGAGAGGGCCGTCGGCCCGGTACCAGTTGGCCACCCCCTGACACATGATCAGAACGGCCCGGACCGCGTCGGCCGGGATGGGTGTGGTGAACACTTCCTGGGCGATGCCCGCCCGCACGGTGTCAAGGAGCATGTGCTCGAGGTAGTCCCGCAGGGCCACGTACCGGGCCCGGTTCGCCGGTTCGAGACTGCGTATCTCGGTGTCCAGGAAGGCCAGTCCCTTGCGGTTGGCCATGTACAGCACGATGGACTCGACCATGGCGCGGAAGCGGGGGAGCGGCTCGTCGCCGGCCTCCGCCGCGGCGGCCCGGCAACGGTCGAGCACGTCCTTGATGGACGTCTCCAGCAGGGTGGCCAGCAGCGCCTGCTTGTTGGCGTAGTGGTAATAGAGCGCGGGAACGGTGACTCCGACCCGGCCGGCGATGTCCCGTACCGAAGTGCCGTGGTAGCCGTGCTCGTTGAAGGCCTCCATGGCGTGCACCAGGATCGGGTGCAGGTCCAGCGGCGCGTAGGTGCGCCAGTGGGGCGCGGCGGCGGTCTCCTGGCGGGGCTGCGTGCTCAAGGATGCTCCTCCGGTGCGGTGCCGACGAGCGACATCGTACGTCCCCGCGCGCCTGAAGGCGCCCCTCGTGCCGCTTAATGTCCGCTCAGTAACTCCGAGACCCGTGGCAGGTTTCGTCGGCGGGCGCCTTTGTGGCGCGTGGGTTTTCGGGCTGAATGAGTGGAATTCAAGGGCTCAACTGCCCTCGGAACAACTGGTGTTACGACCATTGACCGGCTGCCCTCTCCTCTCTACCTTCTTAGCGAGCGCTAAGTAGACCGGAGTTCGGAGGGCTGATGAGCGCGATGAGGGACACCACGACGCACCGGGACGCGAGGACCGTGCGGCAGGCGGCACCGGCGAGCCGCCGGGCCGGGCCGCTGACCGGCGTACGGGTGGTGGAACTGGCGGGGATCGGGCCCGCGCCGTTCGCCGCGATGCTGCTCGGCGATCTGGGCGCCGACGTCGTCCGCGTCGACCGGCCGGGGACGCCGGTCCTCGGCGTCGACGCGGCCTTCGACGTCACCAACCGCAACAAGCGATCCGTCCTGGTCGACCTGAAGTCGGACGACGGGCCCGGCACCGTACGGGCGTTGGCGGCCCGCGCCGACATCCTGATCGAGGGCTTCCGACCGGGAGTGGCCGAGCGGCTGGGAGTGGGCCCGCGGGAGTGCCTGGCCGTCAACCCGGCCCTGGTGTACGGCCGGATGACCGGCTGGGGCCAGGACGGTCCGCTGGCGCCCCGGGCCGGGCACGACATCGGCTACATCGCCACCGTGGGCGCACTCGGCATGATCGGCGCCCCCGAAGGCCCGCCCGTGATCCCCGCCAACCTGCTCGGCGACTACGCGGGCGGCTCGCTCTACCTCGTCGCCGGAGCGCTCGCCGCCCTGCTGACCGCCCGGACGACGGGAGAGGGGCAGGTGGTGGACGCGGCGATCGTCGACGGCACCGCCCACCTCACCGCCCTCGTCCAGGGCATGCTCGCGTCGGGGGCGTGGCAGGACGCCCGGGGCCACAACCTGCTGGACGGCGGGTGCCCCTACTACGCCGTCTACGAGACGGCCGACGGCGGCTGGATGGCGGTCGGTGCGCTGGAGCCCGCGTTCTACGCCGCGTTCGTCCGCCTCCTCGGCCTCGACGCCGAGGACCTGCCGGACCGGGCCGACCCGCGCCGGTGGCCGGAACTGCGGGCCGCCTTCGCGGCGCGCTTCGGATCCGACGGGCGTGCTGCCTGGACCGCCGTCTTCGAAGGCACGGACGCCTGCGTCGCCCCGGTGCTCTCTCTGCGGGAGGCCGCCCGCCACCCGCACCTCAGGGCCCGCGGCACCTTCACCGAGGAACACGGCATGGTCCAGCCCGGCCTGGCGCCCCGTTTCTCCGCGACACCCGGCGCGCTGCGGCTGCCGCCGGCCCGCCCCGGAGCACACCACGACGAGGTGGCCCGGGACTGGCGCGTCCCGGAACTGACCGGAGCCCCGCGGCCCGCCACCCACCCCGAGGACGGACGCTGATGGAACTCTCCACCCCCTTGCAGTACGCCGGTGACCCCCGCGCCGCCGCCGACGAGGCGGCCGCGCTGGAGACGGCCGGACTCGACGCGATCTGGGTCGCCGAGGCCTACGGCTTCGACTCCCCGACGATCATGGGATATCTGGCCGCCCGCACCGATCGCCTCCGCATCGGCTCCGCCGTGCTCAACGTGTACTCCCGCACCCCCGCGCTGATCGCGCAGACCGCGGCCGGACTCGACGCCCTGACCGGTGGCCGCGCCCTGCTCGGCATCGGCGCCTCCGGCCCTCAGGTGGTGGAGGGATGGCACGGCCGCCGCTACGACCGGCCCCTCGGCCGCACCCGCGAGACGATCGGGCTCGCCCGCCGCATCTGGCGGCGCGAGGTGATCGAGCACCACGGCATCACCGACCTGCCCCTGCCGCCCGAGAAGGGCGGCACGCTCGGCAAACCGCTGAAGCTGCTGACCCGCCCGGTGCGCGACACCATCCCGGTGTACGTGGCCGCGCTCGGTCCCGCGAACGTCCGGATGACCGCCGAACTCGCCGACGGATGGCTGCCGTTCCTCTATGTGCCCGAACAGGCGGCGAAGGTCTGGGGCGGCCCGCTGGCCGAGGGCGCGGCGCTGCGCGCCCCGGAACTCGGCCCGCTGTCCGTCGTCGCCGGCGGGCTGCTGGCGGTCGGGGACGACGCCGAGGGGGTCCGCGACCTGATGCGGCCCGTCATCGCCCTGTACGTCGGAGGCATGGGCGCTCCGGGCCGCAACTTCTACTACGACCTGGTCTGTTCCTACGGCTACGAGGCCGAGGCCGCCGCCGTCCAGGAGCACTTCCTGGCGGGCCGCAGGCGCGAGGCGGAGGCCGCGGTCCCCGCCGAACTGTGTGAACTGGTCTGTCTTGCGGGCCCCGAGGGCTATGTGCGCGAACGGGTCGAGGCGTTCCGGGAGGCGGGCGTCACGATGCTCAACGTCACTCCCGTCGGACGCGATCCGGCCCGTCTCGTCGAGCTCGTCAGGAACTGGCTCTGAACGACGATTCCCCGACCCGGAGGCGACCATGGAACGAGACCTGTACACGGCGGAGCACGAGGCGTTCCGCGAAACCGTCCGCACCTTCCTCGCCAAGGAGGTGCTGCCGCACCACGACCGCTGGGAGCGGGACGGAGTCGTCAGCCGTGACGTCTGGCGCGCGGCGGGCCGCCAGGGCCTGCTGGGCCTCGCGGTGCCGCAGGAGTACGGCGGCGGAGGAACCGACGACTTCCGCTACAGCGCCGTCCTGATCGAGGAGTTCGCGCGGGCGGGAGCGTCCGGCGTGGCGCTCAGCCTGCACAACGACATCGTCGGCCCCTATCTCACCCGGCTCGCCACCGACGAGCAGAAGCGGCGCTGGCTGCCCGGATTCACCTCCGGCGAGACCGTCACGGCCATCGCCATGACCGAACCCGGAGCGGGCTCCGACCTCCAGGGCATCCGCACCACCGCCACCGACCGGGGTGACCACTACCTTCTCAACGGCGCCAAGACGTTCATCTCCAACGGCATCCTCGCCGACCTGGTCGTCGTCGTGGCCCGCACCACCCCCGAGGGCGGCAGCTCCGGGCAGAGCCTGCTCGTCGTCGAACGCGGCACGAAGGGCTTCGAGCGGGGCCGCAACCTCGACAAGATCGGCCAGAAGGCCCAGGACACCGCCGAGTTGTTCTTTGACGACGTGCGGGTGCCCAAGGACAACCTGCTGGGCGGGGAGAACCAGGCCTTCGCCGCCCTGATGGCCAACCTCGCCCAGGAACGGCTCGCCATCGCCGTGGGCGCGGCGGCCGCGGCCGAACACGTCCTGGAACTCACCCGCGCGTATGTGAAGCAGCGCGAGGCGTTCGGCCGCCCCCTGGCCCGGCTCCAGCACATCCGCTTCGAGATCGCCGAGATGGCCACCGAGTGCGCCGTCACCCGGACCTTCGTCGACCGCTGCGTCACCGAGCACGGCGCGGGCCGGCTCGACGCCGTACACGCCTCGATGGCCAAGTGGTGGGCGACCGAACTCCAGAAGCGGGTCGTCGACCGCTGCCTCCAACTGCACGGCGGCTACGGCTATATGACGGAGTACCAGGTCGCCAGGGCGTTCCTCGACAGCCGGGTCCAGACGATCTACGGCGGGACCACCGAGATCATGAAGGAGATCATCGGCCGCGCGCTGCTGGCCTGAGCGCCCCGCCTTCCCCTTCGCACCCGGCGCTCCCACGCCGCCGCCGAGTCCCGCCGCCGAGTCCCGCCGCCGAGTCCCTCCGCCGACTCCCTCCACCCGACCGGAAGGTCACCCTGTGACGACCAGCGAAGCGTATGTGTACGAGGCGATCCGCACCCCCCGCGGCCGAGGCAGGCCGGGCGGCGCGCTGCACGGCACCAAGCCCGTCGACCTGGTCGTCGGACTGATCGACGAGGTGCGCCGCCGGTTCCCCGGCCTGGACCCGGCCGGCATCGACGACATCGTCCTCGGCGTCGTCAGCCCGGTCGGCGACCAGGGTGCCGACATCGCCAGGACCGCCGCGATGGCCGCCGGGCTGCCCGACACCGTCGCCGGCGTCCAGGAGAACCGCTTCTGTGCCTCCGGTCTGGAAGCCGTCAACCTCGCCGCCGCCAAGGTGCGTTCCGGCTGGGAGGACCTGGTCCTGGCCGGCGGGGTGGAGTCCATGTCCCGCACCCCCATGGGCAGCGACGGCGGCGCCTGGGCACTCGACCCCCTGACCAACCACGACACCGGCTTCGTCCCCCAGGGCATCGGCGCCGACCTGATCGCCACGCTCGAGGGGTTCGGCCGCCGGGACGTCGACGCCTACGCGGCCGAGTCCCAGGAGCGGGCCGCCCGGGCATGGAAGGAAGGCCGCTTCGCGCGCTCCGTCGTCCCCGTACGGGACCGCAACGGACTGCTGGTCCTCGACCGGGACGAACACCTCAGGCCCGGCACGACCACGGACTCCCTCGCCACGCTCCAGCCGTCCTTCGCGGCCGCCGGCGAACTCGGCGGATTCGACGCGGTCGCCCTCCAGAAGTACCACTGGATCGAACGCGTCGACCACGTCCACCACGCGGGCAACTCCTCCGGCATCGTGGACGGAGCGGCGCTCACCGTCGTCGGCTCCGCCGAGGCCGGCCGGCGGCACGGACTGACCCCGCGAGCCCGGATCGTCTCCGCCGCCGTCTCCGGAGCCGACCCGACGATCATGCTGACCGGGCCCGCCCCGGCCTCCCGAAAGGCACTCGACAGAGCCGGCCTGACGGTCGGCGATCTCGACCTGGTCGAGATCAACGAGGCGTTCGCGGCGGTGGTGCTGCGCTTCGTCAAGGACCTCGGCCTGGACCGCGAGAAGGTCAACGTCAACGGCGGCGCCATCGCCATGGGCCATCCGCTCGGGGCGACCGGAGCCATGATCCTCGGCACGCTCGTGGACGAACTCGAGCGTCGCGACCTGCGCCTCGGGCTCGCCACCCTGTGCGTCGGCGGCGGCATGGGCATCGCCACCGTCGTCGAACGCCTGTGAACGCCCAGCCCCCTGACCTCCCCATCGGCCGCGCGCAGGGCGCCCCATCGGCCCTGCCCCTGACCTGACCTGCCCTGACCTGTCCCGGCCGGCCCGCGTCGGTCCCGCCGTCATCGGCCCTGCCCCTGACCTGCCCAGACCGTGCCCGTGTCGGTCCCGCCCCCATCCGCCCAGCCTCGGTCCCGCCCCCCCATCCGTGGTCCGGCACAGCTCCCGCCCCACCCCGCCCTGCCCAGGACCCGCCCCACCCCGCCCGGCGCAGTCCTGCTCCTGTCCCGCCCGCGCCACCCCGCGCCGTCCGCGCGACCCCCGTCCGCCCCTGTGGGGCACGCACACCCGTAGGAGAGCGCATCCCATGGCCCCCGAAGCCGAAAGCCGCACCATCCGCTGGGAAGAGGACGCCGACCACGTGGTCACGCTCGTCCTCGACGACCCCGATCAGTCCGCCAACACCATGAACGCGGCGTTCATCGACTCACTCGACGCCACCGCCGACCGGCTCGAGGACCGTCGCGACAGCCTCAGGGGCGTCATCGTGACCTCGGCCAAGAAGACCTTCTTCGCGGGCGGCGACCTGCGGGACCTGGTCGCCGTCACCCCCGAGACCGCCGGCGCGTCGTTCGAGGCCGGCATGCGCGTCAAGCGTGCCCTGCGCCGGATGGAGACACTGGGCGTACCCGTCGTGGCCGCCGTCAACGGCGCGGCCCTGGGCGGCGGTTACGAGATCGCGCTCGCCTGCCACCACCGCGTGGTACTGGACCGGCCCGACGCCCGCGTGGGCCTGCCGGAGGTGACCTTCGGGCTGCTGCCCGGCGGAGGCGGCGTGACCCGCACGGTACGGATGTTCGGCATCGCCGACGCGCTGCGCAAGGTATTGCTGGAGGGCCGTCGGTACGCCCCGGCCGACGCCCTCGCGGCCGGTCTGGTCGACGAGATCGCCGCCGACCCCGATGAACTGCTCGCCCGTGCCCGGGCCTTCGTCGACGCCCATCCGCGGTCCGTGCAGCCGTGGGACGTGCCCGGCCACCGCATCCCGGGCGGCACCCCGTCCCACCCGGCGCTCGCCGCGCAGCTGCCCGCCTTCCCCGCCTCTCTCCGCAAACAGCTGGGCGGAGCGCCCTACCCGGCGCCGCGCAACATCCTCGCCGCCGCGGTGGAGGGCGCCCAGGTCGACATCGACACCGCCTTCGTGACCGAGGCCCGGTACCTCACCGACCTGGTGACCGGGCAGACCGCCAAGAACATGATCCAGGGCTTCTTCTTCGACGCGCAGGCGGTCGCGTCGGGTGCCAACCGCCCACAGCGCATCGCCTCCCGCACGGTGTCCAGGGTGGCCGTCCTGGGCGCCGGAATGATGGGCGCGGGCATCGCGTACTCGTGTGCCAGGGCAGGCATCGAGGTCGTGCTGAAGGACGTCTCCGCCGAGGCCGCCGAGCGGGGCAAGGCCTACTCCGCGCGCCTGCTGGACCGAGCCGTGGCCAACGGCCGTACGACCGAGGCCGAACGCGCCACGCTCCTGACCCGCATCACCGCCACGGCCGACGCCCGCGACCTGGTGGGCTGCGACGCGGTGATCGAGGCGGTGTTCGAGGACCCCGCGTTGAAGGGCACGGTGTTCCGGGAGGCCGAGAGCGCCGTCGCGGCCGACGCCCTGCTGTGCTCCAACACCTCCACCCTGCCCATCGGCGTGCTCGCCCGTGCGGTCGGATGGCCGAAGGACTTCGTCGGCCTGCACTTCTTCTCGCCCGTCGACCGGATGCGGCTGGTGGAGATCGTCCGCGGTGAGCAGACCGGGGACGAGGCCCTCGCCCGCGCCTTCGACCTGGTCCGGCAGATCGGCAAGACCCCGATCGTCGTCAACGACAGCCGGGGCTTCTTCACCTCCCGCGTCATCGGCCACTTCATCGACGAGGGCGTGGCGATGGTCGGCGAGGGACACGATCCGGCGACCGTCGAACAGGCCGCCGCGCAGGCCGGCTATCCGGCCAGGGTGCTCGCCCTGCTGGACGACCTGACGCTCACTCTGCCGCGCCGGATCCGCGAGGAGACCCGGCGTGCCGCCGAGGAAGCGGGCAGGGACTGGCGGCCCCATCCGGCGCACGCCGTCGTCGACCGCATGATCGACGAGTTCGGGCGCCCCGGACGCAGCGGCGGAGCCGGCTTCTACGACTACGAGGACGGTCGCCGTTCGGGGCTCTGGCCCGGACTGCGGGAGCACTTCACCGACCCGGCCCTGCGCGGGGCCGACCTCGCCGAACTCCGGGAGCGGATGCTCTTCGTCGAGGCCCTCGACTCCGTGCGCTGCCTGGAGGAGGGCGTGCTCGTCTCCGTCGCGGACGCCAACGTCGGCTCGCTGCTCGGCATCGGTTTCCCGGCGTGGACGGGCGGCGTGCTCCAGTACGTCAACGGCCACCCCGGCGGTCTGCCGGGCTTCGTGACCCGCGCACGCGAACTCGCCGAGCTGCACGGAGACCGCTTCGCCCCGCCCGAACTGCTGCTCCGCAAGGCCGAGCGCGGTGAGACCTTCACCGACCGCTGACCCCCCACCCCCACCCACCCCACACCCGACCCGACCCGACCCGACTCGATCCGACTCCGATCCGATCCGTCCAGCACGCCAGGAGGCCGTCATGACATCTGCCCCGCGCACCGACGGGGACCCACAAGGAGAACCGGCGGCGCCGTCCACGCTGCCTCAACTCCTGGAACGCAACGCCCGCCTCCATCCGGACCTGCCCGCCCTGTCCTGGCGGACCCCGGACGGCGCCGCGTGGTCCACGCTCACCTGGGCGGAGGTCCGGGACCGCACCACGGAACTCGCCGCCGGTCTCGCCGCGCTCGGCGTGGGCCGCGGCGACCACGTCCTGTTGATGATGGCCAACCGTCCCGAGCACTGGCTGTCCGACCTCGCGCTGGTGCGCCTCGGCGCCGTGCCGGTCAGCGTCTACGGCACCGCTGCGCCCGAACAGATCACCCACATCGCGCGCAACTGCCGGGCGGCGCTGGCGGTGGTGGAAGGCGCCGCCCAGGCAGCCGTATGGGCGCCGCTGCTCGACGACGACGCCACGCCGCTCGGACGGCTCGTGGTGGTGGAGGACGGGGAGGAGGGCCACCACCTGCCCTACGCGGCGTTGACCCGCGAGCCGGTCCCGGAGGGCTTCGGCAAGGCGCTGGACACGGCCCGCCCCGGGGACGCGCTCACCGTCGTCTACACCTCCGGGACCACCGGTGAGCCCAAGGGCGTGGTCCTCACCCATGAGCAGGTGCTCGCCAACGCCGTCGCGCTCGACGAGGTGGTGGATCTGCCGCCGCACGTCGAGCACATCTGCTACCTGCCGTTCGCCCATATCGCGGAGCGGATGCTCGGCATCTACCTGCCCTGTCACCGTGCCTCGCACGTCCATCTCTGCGCCGATCCGGCCACCGTGGCCGAAGCGGTGCGCGAGCTGCGGCCCCGGCAGTTCTTCGGTGTGCCGAGGGTCTGGGAGAAGCTGGCCGCGGCGGTCCGCGCCGGACTGACCCTGCTGCCCGAGGAGCGGCGCAAGGCCGTGGAGGAGGCCGCGGAGGTGGCCCGCGAGCACGTCGGCTTCCAGGAGCGCGGCGAGGAACCGCCGGCCGCGCTCGCGGACGCGTACGCACGGTGTCGCGAGACGGTGCTGCTGCCCCTGCTGGCCGCGGGCGGCCTCGACCGGGTCGCCTGGGCCGCCAGCGCGTCCGCGCCGATGCCGCTGGACGTGGTGCGGTTCTGGGCCGGCTTCGGCATCGTCGTCATGGACGCGTGGGGCCTGACCGAGACCGCGGGCGTGACGACGGCCAACAGCCCCCGCACCGGATTCCGGCTGGGCTCGGTGGGCCGCCCGGTGTCGAGCGTGCGGGTACGCACCGCCGCGGACGGCGAGCTCCAGGTGCGCGGCTCCTCCGTCTTCGCCGGCTATCTGTGGCCGGACGGCACGGTCGGCCCCGCGCTCGACGAGGAGGGGTGGCTGCACACGGGCGACATCGGCCGGGTCGACGAGGACGGCTTCGTCTGGGTCACCGACCGGAAGAAGGAGATGATCATCACCTCGACGGGCAAGAACGTCTCCCCGGCCCTCGTGGAGAACGCCCTGAAGGAACACCCGCTGATCGGCCAGGCGATGGTGCACGGCGACCACCACTCCTACCTCGTCGCGCTGCTGGTGCTCGACCCCGAGGCGGCGCCCGCCTGGGCCGCCTCGCACGGTCTGGAGAACGGCGCGGACCTCGCGGCGCTGGCCGCGCATCCCGCCGTCATCGAGGAGGTCGACCGTGCCGTGGCCGCCGCCAACAGCCGCCTCAACCGCACCGAACAGGTCAAGCGGTACCGGCTGTTGGCTCAGGAGTGGGGACCGGCGACCGGCGAACTGACTCCGTCGCTGAAACTGCGCCGCCGGGTCGTCCGGGACAAGTACGCCACCGAACTGACCGGCCTCTACAGCGACTGACCGCTACGGAGACCCACCTCGAGGCCGGCGCCCTGGACCGCACAACCGCCGGTGATCACCAGAGGGTAGGGGGCCCCGATGGGGTCCCCCGGCCACTGCGCGAGTCCGTAGCAACTCGGCCCCCCCCGGGCCCCAGGGCGGTCGGTTCGGACCGGACGGCGGTGAGGACGGCCGGTGAGGACGGCCGGTGAGAACGGCCGGTGAGAACGGCCGGTGAGGACGGCGGTACGGCCGGACCGCGTCTGTCGCCGCGGACGCCGCCTCCCGCACGATGGAGGCACTGCCCGGTACGAGCCGACCGACTCCCCTGGAGGGGCCGTGAGACGTCCGCACACCCGCCTGACGATGTTCACCACGGTGGTGACAGCGGTGGTCGCCCTGCTGTTCGGCACCGGTACGGGCACCACAGCCGTCCAGGTGCCCACGATCCGCGGGGGCACCCTGCTGTACGCGGCCACCGGCGCCCAGTGTGTCGTCGGCTTCAACGCGGTGAGCGGGTCCAACCGCTACGCCGTCATGGCCGGTCACTGTTCCGGCACCTACACCACCACCTGGTACGCGGACGCGGCCCACACCCTGCCGGTCGGCGTCACCGCGGGCGCCTCCTATCCGATCGACGACTACGGCGTGGTCCGCTACACCACGAGCGCGCTGGTCCTGCCCGGTGACATCGCGCTGGGCGGGGGCGTCTACCAGGACGTGACCGGGGCCGCGAACCCGGCGATCGGACGGTCCGTCTGCCACGTCGGACGGACCAGCGGCGTCCACTGCGGGACGGTGACCGCGGTCAACGCCACGGTCAATTACGCCGACGGCGCGGTCCACGGTCTGTTCCGCTCCACCGCGTGCTCGGAACCGGGCGACACCGGGGCGCCGGCCTACTCCGGATCGATCGCCCTCGGGTTCGCGGTGGGCTCCTCAGGCAACTGCGCGTCCGGTGGCGTCACCTACTACCAGCCCGTCGCGGAGGTCCTCTCGGTCTTCGGCCTGACTCTGTACTGACCATCCCCCCCGCCCGCCGATGTGCCACAACCGGCCGTCCGTGCGCGCCATGTCAGAGGCTGCTGGCAGCATCGCCGCCTTGAACGTCAGCCGTACCACCCCGCCGCGGCCGCTCGACGTGGCCGCGGTCTTCCCTCGACCGGGCCCGTTGGCGGACCTGATCCAGTGAGCTGCCAGCGCCTGCTTCTGATGCGGCCATGCCATGGCGGTTCTGGTGGATCCTGGGTTCGTTGCGCGCGCCCGTCAGTCGTGCTTGGCTCGGCCGATGAACTTTCTGCTGACGGCGAGTGGCCTGCGCAACGACACACTGCGGGACGCGCTGCGGGACATGCTGGGAAAGCCGTTCGGATCGGCGAACGTCGTGTTCGTTCCCACGGCATCGGTCGCCGAGCCCGGGGACCACGGATGGGTCGTCGAGGACATGAACCGGCTGCACGGCCTCGGCTGGCGGGAGTTCGACGTCCTGGAGCTGAACGGCCTGCCCCGGGAGATGGTGCTCGACCGGCTGCTCCACGCCGACGTCATCTATGCCGAGGGCGGCAGCCACTACCATCTCGCGCGCAGCATCACCGGCAACGGCCTGGCCGACGGCTTCCTGGAGGCGTTGCAGCGACGGGTCTACGTGGGGGTCAGCGCCGGATCAATGATCTTCAGCCGTAATCTCACCGGACACTCCGCCGACGTCATCGGGGACGCCGCGGACCTCCACGTGCTCGGCGCGACGACCGTGGAGCCGCCGTTCGGCCTCTTCGACTGGTATCTCAAACCCCACCTGTACTCGCCGGATTTCCCCGAGCGGGACGACGCCTGGGCTGATCGCATCGCTGAGCGGGCGGACTTCCCGATCTACTTCATCGACGACGAGACGGCCGTTCGCGTCAGGGACGGCAAGGTGGATGTCATTTCCGAAGGCCGGTGGCGGTTCCATCCGTGACCTCGTCCTCGGCAACGGCTGTGGCGCGTCTCAGGGACTGCCGCAGCCAGTGGCTCCGCCGGGGCAGGTGACGCTGTCGTTGGACGCCAAGCCCGCGATCCCCAGCACCAGGACGATGAGAGCCAGGATGATCAAAGGCACGTTGTCCGCAGCCCAACTGCCGTGCTCGCGCGGAGGTTTCGGAGCGCTGGGCTGTGGGCTCGCATTGTCGCGTGCGGGCTCGGCACCGGGCTCGTCGTGTCCCGCTGTCGCCATCGTCACCCACCGTCGTCGTCCCTTTCATGATGACACGGCATCGAACCCCACCCGTCAAGCCCCGTGCCGTGCGGGCTCCCCGAGGAGGTTCGCCTCGTTCGGGTCCTGTCCGCGAATGGGCAGGTACAGGACGCCCGGGCTCTCCGCAGGCAGGGGAGGCCCCGAGGGCGGGGGCCGCATCGGGGGCTGTTCACCGTGCACCCGCTCGGCTACCCAGGGCCCACCCGGCTCACCCGCAGATGCCGACGGACTACGTTCTGCGCCCGGACCAGAGTCCCACGCTGATCCGCGAACCCGTGCGCCTACGGCCCATTCCCGAGTTCCTCCTCCAGCACGGCGAACTGGCGTCGGTGACGGTAAGGGAGTTCGCCGGACCGACGGTGCTGACGTAGACGATGCCCACCGATATGGTCCCGAGCCATGGCGACTGGCAACGGCGTGCCGGAGAAGGTGGCGTGGATCCTGGTTCGGGACGACCGGGTGTTGGTGACGCGTAGTCACGGCAGAGATCGCTTCTACTTCCCGGGCGGTCATCGTGAGCCGGGCGAGTCCGACGGCGAGACCCTGGTGCGGGAGATCGACGAGGAACTGCAGGCGACGATCGACCCCGGTTCCATGGTGCACTTCGGCACTTTCGAGATCGGCGAGGGCCATCCGGATCACGGCCCCTTCCGGATGATCTGTTACACCGCCGATCACAGCGGTGAGCTCACCCCGTCGATGGAGATCGCCGAGAAGGCGTGGTTCCGCTACGCCGATCGGAACCGAGTCTCGGCCGTCGACGAGATGGTCTTCGACGCGCTTCACGAGGCTGGGCGGCTTTCCTGATCCCGTGACCGCTGTACAGCAGCGAAGTACAGCAACCACCACGACCGCAGCCGACCGCCAACAACCTTCGACGGCTGACTCACCAGCCCACCAGCCCACCAGCTCACCAGACCTCAATGACCTTCCAGCCGAGAGTTCGGGACGAAGAGGTCACGTGCCACAGTCCGGGCTGCGCCGCCCGGCGACGGCTGCCCGCGACTCTGCCAGTCCGTCTTCGAGCCGGGCCAGGTAGAGTTGGCCGTCATGGCTCTGGAGACCTACGCCGGGCCAGATGAGGAGTGGGTCCACCAGGCCGCGATCAGGCTGAGCGAAGGGCACCTTCACCGTCTGGCCCACTGGCTGAACTCCGCCGAACGAGAACTGGGCGCCTCCCGCTGGTACGCCGACGAACCCTCAGAGATATCACCCCAATCGCACCGCTTCGCAGTCGAGTTCATCAACGGGCTGACCGACAAGGAAAGCCCCTGGGCGACCGGAGCCGCGGTAAGCCGGGTGCCATACGCCTGCACGCGTGTGCCCCGGTCCTCGACACCGCTCCGCCGCAGGTCAGTGCATCAATTGCCGATACAGAACCCGAGCTTGCCAAGCTGAGGGCTCAGGGCACCGAGCCGAGGGGTACGTTGCAAGGACGCCGGTCAGCCGCCGGCGTTACATCGGCTGCGGCGCCGTCCAGGTGCCGCAGTTCCCACCACGCTGAGGGGCTGGGACGCCGTTGCTGCCAGTGAGGCCAGGCACCGGACCGTCATGGGGTCGCGGCCCCGGTTCCGCTAGTCGATGTTGATGTTGAAGGTGGACGTGCTGCCATCCGCGGCGGTCAGCGTGACCGGCCCGAACGTGATGATCGCGACGGAGTTGGCTCCCGGGCCCCGATAGAAGCCGGCTGCTTTGGTGATCCGGACAGCCAGAGCCGCGAGGGTTGCCGCAGTCTGCTCGTCGGCGTCTACCTTCGGTTGGGCCAGAGCGTGATGGCCATGTGCTTCTGCCCAGTCCCGAACCGTTCGGGCGTCGCGACTCATCTCCGGGAGGATGCTGTCGTTCGCCCAGGCCCACAGCCACGAACCCGACGAAGGGCTGAAGCTGGCCAGGATCTGCGCGGGCGCCGTCGCGGTCTTCTCGGGGAAGGTCCAGGTGATGAGGCCCGTCCTCTGATCCAGACCCCAGCGGTCCGCAGAGCCCAGCCCCCAGGACACGTGCGCCTGAGCCAGCTGGTCGATGATGTCTTCGCCCTGCAACAGCAGCGTGCTCAGGTCCGCGGGATCCACTCCCTGAGCAGGGCTCTCCGACTTCCTGGCGCGCTTGAACAATCCCATGCCGCGAAGTCTGCCAGAGGCCGCTGACCAGCCGACGACCTGTATCGGGGGTCTGAGGCAGGATGATCAGATGCCGAACACCGCTGCGCGCTCCGCTCTACTCGATCATCTCCGCAAGACGCTACCGGGCCGTGTCATCGACGAGGTCCCAGGGGTCTACGGCCCGATCGAGGACCGCGCGCCCGGATTTCGGGTGTTCCGGGTCCACCCGGCTCACCCTGGCGACTGGTGGCTGTACGTGACGTCCGGATGCTGGGAATCAACGCAGCACGACGGCCATGGAGCCGAGTTCTTTCTCGCGGCGCCGCGCGACGAGTGGCTCAACCTGGAGAGCGTCACGATGAACGCGTACTACCACTGCGGACCGGCCCACCAACGACTCGATGTGGGACACACCGTGCCGATCGGCAGACCCTGGCTCGACGACTCGAACTGTGATCACTACCTGGTGAGCCTGCCCTATCCATTCGGCCCCGAGTTCGAGATCTGCGAGTGGGGCCATGGCGCCCATGCCCGGATCCTGTGGCTGCTGCCGATCACCAAGGCGGAGAAGGACTTCCGGCGGGAGGCCGGGCTGGAGGCGTTGGAGAGCCGATTCGAGGACCTGGAGATCGACCCGGTTGATCCCCGGCGAGCATCCGTGGTCTGAATCGCGGCGGCCGAGGAATAGGGCCGAACGCGTGATCCCCGACGGAGTCAGGGCGTCCTGGTCCCGGCGAAAGCCGGCGACCCAAGCCTGATCAACATTGCGCTGGAGAAGGTGGTGGAGGCGGCCGGGGCGATCAGTAGAAGCGGCGGATGAAGACGTCCGACTTGCCGTTGGTGTCGTCGGGCACGATGTTGTCGGCCGTGGAATGGAAGACCACGTCGCGCCCACCGGCGCTGACCGCGTCGGTACCGGCCGAGGCGGGCTCGTTCGAGACGATCTCGTCGGTGCCCGTCTCCAGGTCGCGCAGCATGAGCGACGGTCCGTTCGTGTCGTGTGGGGCGTACAGCAGATAGCGGCCGCTGGGATCGATGGCTACGCCCCGCACGTTCGGCACCAGTTGGTCGGTGCCCGAACTCTCGTCGTGGACGTAGGTGTCGGAGCCCGAGAGGTAGACGACCTTGCTGCCGTCCTTGCTGAGTTGGACGAGTGTCGCCGCCTTGGACGGGCCCTCGATCGGGCCGGCGGAGGTGTTGTCGGTCCGGTCCCACACGAAGACGTCCTCCGCCTGGCCGTCCTGGTAGGCGACAAAGCGGCCGTCGCCGCTGATGGACGGCCGGGCCGAGACGGTGTGGTCGAACTCGGCGACGGTCTCCGTGGTGTCGGCGCGCCAGTCCCGTACCTCGATGCGCTGCCGGGACGGCGGTCGATTGAAGGTGGCGGCCTGGGCGATGTAGCGGCCGTCCGCGCTGAGCGACGGCTGGCTGCAGCTGAGGCCCGGGCAGTTGATGCCGATCGTGCTTCCCGAGCTCACCTGGGACAGGAAGGCCTTCGTGTCTCTGAACAACAGCCCCCACAGGGCGGCGTATTGCCCGTCACCGCTGATCACCGGGCGCTGGATCGGGGAGGTGACGGTGCTCATCAGCGTGGTCTGGCTCGTCCGCTGGTCGCGGACGAACACCCTTTCCCCTGTGGCCGGGTTGGCGGGTGTGAGGTTCTTGGCCACCGACGAGAAGGCGATACGCCGGCCGTCGGTCGTGATGGTGGCGCCGGCGGAGTCGCCGTCGCCCTGGGTGCCGTCGGTCGCGACACTGATCCGCTCGACCCCGGCTCCGCTGTCGCTCGTGACGCCCGGCACGGTCATGGGCTCAGCCGAAGCTGCTCCCGGCAGCACCGCCGTGACCGCGCAGACCACGACCGTGGCGCTCAAGGCGGTCCGCACACGTCTGGCCGCGCTCCGATGCGCGATTCCCCTCATTTTTCCCCCAAGGCAGCGCATGGTCCTTCATCCCGGTTCCCCACCGGAGGGCCACAAGCATGCAACCGTGATGGCGCTGTGGGGTCAATGCGGCGCATGACTATCGAGAGGTGCGGTTCCGGTCAGCTGAGAGAGGTCGGCTTCGCAGCGCGCACGGCCATAGGGGGCTGCCCGGTGAGACACCGGTTGGGAAGGCCGAGCAGGGACATGAGGTGACGAGCGGAGACGACACGGCGAGCGGATGGCCGCGCGAGGACCTCAGCGCCGCGAGAACGCCCGAGCGCTTCGGTGGATGCACTACCCGTGCCGGTGGAGGTTTCCGACGCCTGTGCACGCGCACCTGAGCCGGTCCATGCGCGCCCCCTTTTGTGGGCCGTGCCGGCGCGCCACTGCATGGGGCGCTGGGAGATCGCTTCTACGGCGCCGCGACGGGTCGGGCCGCCGTCGACCTGGTCGTGGTCGACCCCTCCGGGGCGGACACGCGACAGGCGGCGTCAACGCGCAGCCGGAGGGCCTGCAGCGGATCACCGACGCCATCGCCGTCGGTGAGCTCACCGTGCCGATCGCTGCCACCTTCCCCACCGAGGGGATCCGGGAAGCCGTGCAACTGCAAGCAGGACGTCGCGCACACGGAAAGATCGTGACAGCCCCTTCGCGCTTGGAGCTCCATAAGTCGACTCACGGAGCTCCAGAAGACCGCTGTCACCATTGCCATGCGACGACAGACCACGTCACCGCGCCGCCCACTCCGGACGAGGGGCATTGCGTGAGAAGCGAAGCCGGCTCGGGGCAGACAGTGCGAGGGGCGGCGCATCTCCCTGTGTACAGCCGGCCACTCGTTCGAAGGGGTCGGCCGGCGAGACATTCGATGTCGAGACTGTCGGCATGCCCGGGCGGCGAGAGGGAGAACTTCCAGCAGCAGCGCGGCTTCGGCATGTCGACGAGGGACGGGCCGGGTCCTCCGGCACCGAACGAGGTACTACTTCGTTCGTGCCGTCCAGGCTGGCTGTGATGATCAACGCCCCTCACCGGCCCCGAACCAGGGCGTGGACGCCGTAGAGAGGTCTGGGCGAGCCTCTGCTCTTGTACGCGGCGCTCCCGGGAACTTGCAGCTGGTGCATGTGGGAGAAAATGACGGACATGAACATCGAACAGGCCGTCGCGGAGATCCGGAACGCAGAGGAGGTACCTGGCCTGCCCATGGCCTGGCGATGGTCGCCCATGTCGCGCTTCATGTTCTCCCTCGCCATGGATGACGACGGAGGCTGGGCCTACCAGATGAACTCTCTGGACGTCCACGACGAAGGTCTGACCAGGGCTGTTCTTGAGTTCGCGAGACAGCGCCGCCTCGGGCGCGGGCCAGACGCCAGACCGCTCACGATCGCCACGGGCTTCTCGTACGGGACCTACCGGTTCGACTCGGTGGCAGCGGCTTCACCGCCCGTGCACGGCTACCACCACGGGCGCAACGAGGCCCTTAACGAGGTCGTCTCAGGGGTCTTCCCGGCATACCGGTGTGAGTTCCGCGGAGACGAGAGCCTGGAGGAGGCGGTTCTGCGCAAGCGCATGCTGCAGTCGACGATCATCTCCCGGCCCCCGGTTCCGTACCTGCGGATGCGATACGAGAACACCAGGACCAAAGGCGGCAGCGTAGGTCCGTCGCGCGGATTCACCACGCACGACGTGCTCCTGAGGGAGCTCGTACTCCTCGAAGACGCTCCGGGGAGTTTCGTGGAGTTCGAGAACTCCCTCGGCGAGGTGTGGAACATCGAGTGGAACGGTTCCTGGCTGGTGAACGACAGAACCCAGGACACACCACCCTCCGAAAGCTGGGTGGCGTCGGCTCTGGGATCTCCGTAAAGGTTCGACCCGCGTCCTCCATCAGCCGTACTCGTCACGGCATCGCGGTCAGACCCCCCGCAGCTACCAGATTTGGCCATCGCGCCTGGTACGCGTGTCCTCGCCTGCCGCCGTTCGTCGGGTGGCTGCGCGGTCGGTCCTGCACCGTCCAGGCGTTGGTGCAGCCGTTCGCCCCTGTCGCTCAGTGAGTATCCGGCCGGAGACTTCTCCAGCCGGAGCACCACTTCTTCCACGGCCCGAACTGTCGGCCACACCGCACCCGATAGATCCCGACTTCGTCGAGGAACTGCGGCAGGCTTACCACCACGACCCCGCTCTGGACCGCTTCGACCGCTGGCGCTTGGCACCGAGCCCCGATCTGCCGCGCCCCGATCTGCCGCTGACGATCCCAACCACCCCGGTCATCGTGACTCCGCAACGGTGGGGGCGCGTCCCGCTGGCCTTCCAGCGCTGCGCGGACGACCGGGCGCTGCCGACGGCCGTGCAGGATCTGATGATCGCGGAAGCCGATCGGGCCATGCCCGGAAACCCGTTCACCGTGCGCACCGTCGGCAGCAGAGCCGCGCCCGCTCTTACCCGCCGGCACGGGTCGACGGTGCTCGCCGTCGCGCCCCTGAGGCCTGGATCCTGGCTTGGCCCAGTTGCAGGCTCGTGGTGGTGTAGCGCGGCGCGATGCGCCGCAGCACCGGGTGGGCGGGCCGATCAACTGGTACATCAGGACGTAGGACTTGGTCTTCGCCACGCAGACGGTGGGGGCGGATCTCGGCTCATCTCACCCGTCGCCCGGACCGGTGTTCCTGCCGGTCCGGGCGTCCTGCTCATCGTTATTCTTTCCGGGCTGACGTCCCGCTGGTCTCCGGGCCCACGTCCTGTCGGGTCGGTTGTCGTGCGGGCCCGCTCTCAGTAGGCGGTGATCTGAGACTCCAGCCAGTCCTTCAGGAAGGCAAACTTGGCCAGGGAGTCCGCCGAGTCGATCACCTTGGTCGGCGTGCCGAGTTCGAGGGTGAGCGGCCTGGCGGTGCGCAGTGCGGGCCAGGTCGGCAGGTTCCTGCCGTTCGGGTCACCGTGGGCGGCGAAGTTGACCAAATAGGAGGACGCCGTGTCGGCGACCCTGTGGTCCGTCGAGGTCCAGGGGCGGTCGGTGCCGTACAGGTTGCCCAACATGTAGTTGATCTCAGCCCCGTGGTAGGCGCCCACCATATCGGTGCCCACGATCGGGTTGGTGGTATCGGTGCCGGGCGGGGCCTGGGTGAACCAGTAAGTGAAGACCGCGCTGCGGTTGCCTGCGACCGACGTGAACTGAGTTCCCCACAGGAACGTGGAGACCCGCTCCTCGTCGCGGCAGTACGCGTTGTACTGCGCGGCGGCCTCAGGGGCGGTCGACGCGGGGTAGAGCCACAGGAACGCCTGCGCCTTCTCGCCGAAGGTCTCGGCGGCGAACTCCCGCAACGCGGCGACCGTCATGTTGAGGGTGGGCGAAGCGCCGTTCTCGTCCTTGTTGTTGCCGGTGAGCACCGGGATGTCGGTCTCGGTCCGGGAGGTCATGGCACCGGTGTACGTGGTGGGTAGCACGTAGCCGTCGAGCACGTTGCCGAAGCCGGTCGCGTTGGCCGGGGCGTCCTTCGTGAACGTCTTCTCCACCAGATCGGCCGCGCTGATGGCACGCAGCCCGGCGAGGGACGAGACACCGAGGTACTTCTCGTACGCGGTGCCCACTGCCTCCGCGTCGGCGAGCGGGCTGTAACCGCCGGCGACGTGTCCCAGTGAGGGGTCCTTGGTGTACTGGACGCCGGCCCACAGGGCGCCCCGGTGGAACAGGCCGCGGGCAAGTCTCGAAATCATCAGGATGTTGACGAACGACGAGCCGTGCGACCAGCCGGCGAGCGTCACCCGGTCCGGATCGCCGCCGAACGCGGCGATGTTGGCGCGTACCCACTTAAGACACGCGACGGTGTCCTGAGTGCCCCAGTTGCCGGAGCCACGCCCGGTCTCGCGGCTCAGCTCGGGCAGGGCGAGGCCCCCGAAGGGGCCGACGCGGTGGTTGAAGGTGACCACGACAGCGCCCTTGTCCGCGAGGCGCGCGCCGTCGTAGATGGGCTGCGAGGCCCACATCGCGGAGTTGCGGCCTCCGTAGATCCACACGATGACGGGCCGGCGCTCCCTCGCGGAGATCGCGCCCGTCCAGATGTTCAGATTGAGGCAGTCCTCGCTCAGCTCGGGCACCTGGTCGGCGGGGATGCCGGTGACCGGCTGCGGACAGGCGGGTCCCCAGGAGTCGGCGGCCCGGACGCCCTTCCACGAGGGGGCCGGCCGCGGTGCGCGCCACCGGTTGCGGCCCGCTGTGGAGGCGGCGTACGGAATTCCCTTGTAGACACTGACTCCGGGAAGGGCGGCTTCGGCCCCGGTGACCAGGCCGGACGTGGTGCGCACGGGCGTCCTCGGGTCGCGCACCGCGCCGCGACTGCCGTCGCTCGATCCGCGTGACGCCGCGGCGGCGGACACGGCTCCGAGTCCGCCGGCCGTCGCGCCCGCCGCGGCGACACCGACGGATCCTACGACTAGGCGGCGACGGCTGATGCTCCACGGTCGCGCCGGTTGTGTGACGGTGCGAGGGTTGTGCTCCTCTGATTTCACGGACTGTCTCCTACGGCTCATGGTGAGGATTGACGCGGGACGGCGGTGTTCCCGTCTCCCCACCGCCGTCGCCGGGTCCGGCGCCCCATGCTTGAGGGCTCCCGCCGTGACATCAAGATCAAGTTCACCTCTCACAGGCCCGTCGCCGCACACTTAACTTGCAGGGTTGGGTGGCCCTCACGAGCAGTGCGAGTTCAACCGCCGGGCACCTGTCGGCTGTCGTCCGCTTGGCACAGGATTCGCGGAGGCCCTGCCAGTCGACGGGTGGCGATGTGACCTGCGGGAAGAGCGGGCAAACAGCGGTGCCGTTCATGAGGGCACGACGAACCACCGCCATCCTGCGCAGCCACGACACCCTCGTCAGCGGCGCTCCGGTCCGGGAGTAATGGTTCGATCCGCGTCCAGTGCAGTGTTCCGTCCCCGTGGTCGGGCTTGTTGTCGGGGGTATTGCGCAGACCACGCCGCAGTGGCTATCGCCTACGGCGCAGCGTCTACGGCGCCTGTCAGTCCGGCCAGCAGCGGGGCGGGTAGACGGCCGGTGAGTCAGACCGGTGCCGAGCAAGAGGGGGTCGACGGACTCGCGCAGGGCACTGCCGACGCTGACGACGATCCCGAAGCCGCCCGACAGTAGACCGCGCGGTCGCTGCCCGCTGGAGCCGCAGCCGAGATGCGGATGCGTTACGTCGACCAGCCGAGCTGAGCCGTCCCGGCTCCGAGCACAGCAGTGCGCTGCGACGGCCGCGAGAGTCGGGCAGAGGTGCTGACGTCCCACGCCCGTTCACGAACAAGTGCGAGCCAGACTCCGGGCGGCGGAGTCCGGGGACAGGCCGTGCATGTGATGCCCAATATGTGATCTTTTGAAAGTTACCTCAGGGTATGGCGTGACTTCTCGTGTGGGTGCCAGTAGAACCCGTTTCACTCTATGGAGAGTGAGGAGCCGCGCATGAACGACGATTCCCCACGTGGGAGGCGCCTGAGAGGTGTATCCCGTCGAAGATTCATCAGTGGAACTGGTTCCCTTCTCGGGTCGGCCGCGCTCGCCGGGCATGTGGTCCCGGCCCACGCCGCCACCGCAGCCGCATCCGCGGTGATCGAACCGGGCGCGCACGTGCCCGTCCTCGTGATCGGCACCGGCTACGGCGGCTCCGTGGCCGCTCTGCGACTGGCCCAGGCAGGTGTCGACGTCCACATGATCGAGATGGGCATGGCCTGGGACACTCCCGGGTCGGACGGCAAGATCTTCGCCAACACCACCAGCCCCGACTACCGGTCCTTCTGGCTGCGTACCAGGACGAAGCAGCCGCTCAGCAACTTCCTCGGCTTCCCCATCGACAAGGACGTCCCGCGCTACACCGGAATCCTGGACGCCGAGGAGATGGGCGGGATCATCGTCTATCAGGGCCGGGGCGTCGGCGGCGGTTCACTGGTCAACGGAGGTATGGCGGTCACTCCCAGGCGGGAGAACTTCGGCGCCGTCCTGCCGTCGGTCGACGCCGACGAGATGTACTCCGTCTACTACCCGCGCGCCAACGCGGGTCTCGGCGTCGCCACGGTCGACCCGACGTGGTTCGAGACCGCCGACTGCTACCAGTACGCGCGGGTCGGCCGTAAGCACGCCCAGCGTTCGGGCTTCCCGTTCGTCTTCGTGCCCGACGTGTACGACTGGGACTACATGGAGCAGGAGGCCGCCGGGACCGTACCCAAGTCCGCGCTCGCGGGCGAGATCCTCTATGGCAACAACTATGGCAAGAAGTCCCTGCAGAAGACCTACCTCGCCCTCGCGAAGGCGACCGGACGGGTCTCCATCTCGCCCCTGCACAAGGTCACTTCGGTCGCCCCGGCAACAGCAGGCGGCTACACGGTCGTCATCGACCGCCTCGACACCAGCGGCAACACCACCGCGACCAAGACCGTCACCGCGGACCGGGTGTTCTTCGCGGCCGGCAGCGTCGGCACCAGCAAGCTCCTGGTCAAGCTCAAGGCGACCGGCGCGCTGCCGGGCCTCAACAGCGAGGTGGGCAAGGGCTGGGGCGACAACGGCAACGTGATGTGCGGCCGCGCCAACCACCTGTGGGACCCCACCGGCGCCCTGCAGTCGTCCATCCCGTGCTCCGGCATCGACAACTGGACCGCGGGCGGCGCGTTCGCCGAGGTGGCCCCACTGCCCACCGGCATCGAGACCTTCGCCTCGTTCTACCTGTCGATCACCAAGAACCCCAACCGCGCCCAGTTCTCGTGGAACGCGGCGGCGGGCACGGTCGACCTCAACTGGCAGACCGCCTGGAAGCAGCCGTCCATCGACATGGCCAAGACGATCTTCGACAAGATCAACGCCAAGGAAGGGACGATCTACCGCACCGACCTCTTCGGCGCCTACAAGATCTGGGGCGACCATCTCACGTACCACCCCCTCGGTGGCGCCGTGCTCAACAAGGCGACGGACAACTACGGCCGCCTGCACGGACATCCGGGCCTGTACGTCATCGACGGCGCCCTCGTCCCGGGCAACACCAGCGTCAATCCGTTCGTCACCATCACCGCACTCGCCGAACGAAACATAGAAGCGATCATCGCCGCGGACCTGTAGCGGTTACCCGAGCACGGGTGAGAGGGGAGTCAGAAAGGAACGAAACCAGGGCCGCCCGGACTCGCCGGACGGCCCCGGACCGGTTCAGTGCCCCGGCAGTACACACATGGCGTCGAGCCCCAGCACACGGTTGAGCCGCCCGAACGCCAGCCACGAGCCGAGGCTCATGGTCAGTTCCACGATCTCGGTCTGGCTGTAGTGCGCGGTCATCCGGTCCCAGAACTCGTCGTCGAGGCCGTGGTGATCCAGGGCGTACCGCTCCGCGTACTCGGCGGCCAGGCGGGTGCGCTCGTCGAAGGCGTCGGTCGTGCGCCACTCGGCCACCGCGTCGGCGAACTCCTCCTCGACCTTCTGCTCGTCCCGCTCGGTCCGCCAGTCGAGGCAGAAGAGACAGCCGTTGATCTGCGCGATCCGCAGCCGCGCCGCCTCGAACTCGCGCAGTCCCAGGGTCGTATGGGCGTAGACGGACAGTGAGAAGTTCGCGGCGGCGAGCCCGATGCCGGGGACCATGTCGCCCCACACGTACTCGATCGGGTTCTTGCCTTCGGGGATGTCGACGTTCATCCGGGACTCCTTCGTGTACGCCCCTGGCCCCGGCCGGCGACAGGAGGCGCGTCCTGGTGGTGTCGGAGGGATACGGAAGGGGGCGTCGGCGTCACTTCCCGCCGAGCCTTCCTGTCGCCGGCCGCAGTGGGACGTCGAGCGCGTCGTACAGTCCGGGCTCCGCATCCACGAGCCAGTCGATCGCGCCGACCAGCCGGCCGACCGCGGTGGCGTTCCCGCCCGCGGACCGGTTCTCGCCCTCGTCGGTCGCCTCGACGGTGACCACGATGCGAGGACGGCCCTCGATGATCACTCGGTGCGCCCCGTCGCCGTTGGGCGGTGACGGCCAATCCGGGGCGCAGGAAGGGTGGATCCGGGTGATGTGCTCGATGACGAGGCGGGGTTCCCCCTTGACGAAGCCCTGCACCTCGAACCGCACCGCGCCCTGGGTACCCGCGTCGAACTCGCCCATGGTCCGGGTGCTCACCGTCGCGTCGAGCGCGCGGCGCTCCAAGGTCTCACGGATCTCGTCGAGTTCGACACCGAGGGCTCTGGCCATCAGCCGAATCTGCCCGCCCCACACCATGGTCGGGATCGACGGGGCGAGCATCAGCGGCTCGTAGTCCATCGGCTGGCCCATCCCGACCAGATACCTGACCGACTCCTCCTGCTCGTACGTGGAGTAGTCGAAGATCTCCTGGCAGCGGACGGCGTCGACGACCGTGCCCAGGCCGCTCATCAGCAGCGGAAGTACGTCATTGCCCCAGCCCGGGTCGACGCCGGACACGAACAGCGACCCTCCGCCGTCGGCTATGGCGGCGAGCACCGGGTCGCGGAACTCGGGCGGGGCGTTGCGCTGGTCGTAGAGCGGGTACAGCGCCGGAGTGACGACCACGGCACCCGCCCGGATCGCGGCGCCGATGTCGGCCAGCGCCTCGTCGGGCCGGATGTCGCCCGATGCCGCGTACACCACCGCCCGGGGGCGCTCGCCCAGCACGGCGTCGATGTCGTCGGTCGCCGAGATGCCCAGGCCTCGACCGAGGCCGCCGAGGTCACCCGCGTCGCGCCCGACCTTCTCGGGGTTGTGAACGAGTACGGCCGAGAGATCGAGCGCCGGATGCGCCTCGACCGCACGGATCGCCGCACGGCCGACGTTGCCGGTACCCCAGACCACCGTGGAAATCATACGCAGGAGCGTAATCTGACGAGCCGTCAGTTTCCATACCCTTGCACCGACCTCGACGGCGTGCCGCGTGGAGCGCACTGACTCAGGTCTGCTCGCGTGACGGCGACTTGAGACAGCGGCCCTCGGCAGGCCCGGGCGGGGAGAACACTGCGCTGTCCAGCAGGAACACCACCGTGCCGTACACCGCGTGCGGTTGGGGCCCGATCCTCGGCTCGCGGACTGCTCCAAGCGGCTGTGTCGGCCCGTCGAGTGCTACATCGACGTGGGCAGGTGCGGGGAGCGGAGCACGAGCAGGGTGATCTCGCTGGGGGCGAAGACGCGGAACGGCGGGCCCCAGAAGCCGGTGCCGCGGCTGGTGTAGAGGAGGGTTCGGGGGCCGTGGTGGCTGAGGCCGGCGAGGGCGGGCTGGTCGATGCGGACCAGGTGGTGGAAGGGCCAGATCTGGCCGCCGTGGGTGTGACCGGAGAGCTGGAGGTCGATGCCGGCTGCTGCCGCCCGGTCGATGAACTTGGGCTGGTGGGCCAGGAGCAGGACGGGCAGGTCGGGGTCGGCGCCGGTCAAGGCGCCGGCGAGGTGGGCGCGGTGGCCTGCCAGGCCGGAGGACTCGGCGGTGACGTCGTCCACGCCGGCGACCACGAGGGTGTCGCCCCCGCGTTCGAGCAGCAGATGGCGGTTGCGCAGCGGCTCCCAGCCCAGTTCGTCCATCAGGTCGACCCAGCCCTGGGCCTCGCTGTAGTACTCGTGGTTGCCGGTGACGTACACACGTGCCTGGGTGGCTCGCACGGTTCCGAGTGGGGCGGCCTGGGCGCGGCGGCGTTCGGCCGTGCCGTCAGCGATGTCGCCGGTGTGGCAGACCAGGTCGGCTTCCAGGGTGTTCACCGTCTCGCACACCCGTGCCGACCAGCGGGCGCGATCAAGTGGGCCGTAGTGGGTGTCGGTGATGAGGACGACGCGGGTCCCGTCCAACCCGGCACCCAGCCGTGGGAGTTGGACGTCGAGCCGGCGCACGCGTGGCACGCGGCGGGCCTCGGCGTAGCCCCAGGCGAGCAGCACGGCGGCTGTGCCGAGGACGGCCCACGTGACGATTCGGGCCCGGTCCTGACTCTCGCCGACACCGGCCACGGTCAGGGCGAGCCGCAAGAAGATGCCGAGCAGGACGGACCAGGTGAACAGAACCCAACTCGTGCCCAGCAGGGTGTCACCGACGATCGCCGCCCGGTCCTGCTGACGCCGGCCGTGGCCGCGCATCATCGCGAGCGGCATACCGACGAGGCCGAGGACGAACAGTGCGGTGCCGGCCGGCGTGACAGGCGGCGGCCAGTGCTGGCCGGTGTACAGGAGCACCCAGCAGGGCACGGTCCACAGAAGTACAGGGGCGATCAGGGGGAGATAGCGCATCAGGCGGTGCAGTCGGCTCTGCCGCGGAGCTCGCGCATCGCTGTCGGCGGGTCGGGTGTTGCTGGTGTCGGTCACGCTTCCCCTCTCTGACCAGGCTGCCGTCTCGCGCACTGTATCGGGTCGCTCTCGGGCCGACCGGACCGGCGTTCATGGGCGCGGTCCTTTGGGGCGAAGGGTTCTTTGCGGGATGGCAGGACTCCGCCGCAGACACCTGTCTCTGCGGCAGTCGTCGATCCTGTCCTCGAGAATCAGGGCCCGGGCGTGCACGTGACTGTGAAGCCGTCGCAGTGCCGTCGGTCCGCCGGGCCACACCGGCGGTGTCGTGCAGCGGGTGGAACGGGGGCCAGGCGGTGGGCGTCAGCGTGAGGCCCTGCCACGTCCCGCGACCTGCCCCTGCCCTGGATGCAGCTGCTCGTACACGGGCGCGAACTCGAACGGGTACTCCACACAGGTCTCGCCCGCGAAGCACTGCACGGCGTGGCGGCGCATCCGGGGTCCGTAGGCGGCGTGGTCGATCAGGTCCGTATAGGTCTGTCGCTCGCCCAGCTCCAGGAGGCCCGCGGTGTCGGCCAGGTAGACGTCGAAGCCCGGGTACATGATGCCGAGGTACGGCATGTCGTCCAGGTCGAGCGCGAGGACCGGGTACTCGCCCTCCTCGTCGGGCTCGGTGACGGCCAGGATCCGTCGTGAGTCCGACCCGCCGGGCAGGACGAAGCACTCCGGGAAGCGCCCGGACAGCCACGCGAACGGCTCTGCCCAGAAGTCGCCCATCTCGTCCCCGACCACCTGGTCGATCGACCGCGGCGCGAACCCGCCGTCCGGGGCGAACCACCCGTACCGCTCCAGCAGGCTGGTGTCGTACGCCAGCCAGGAGCGCAGGCTCGGTGGCAACGGGCGCCCCGACGGGAACACGGCCCGCGCGAGTACCTCCTCGGGCATCGGTCTGGCCTCGCCGCCCTCCACCCAGGGCACGTTCACGTGCGGCAGCAGATGCGGCAGCGCGCTCGCTCCAGGATCGCGGCGCACGGCCTCGACGACCTGCTCGGTCAACGGCACTCCGTGCATGGGACTTACCTCCGGTTCGTGTGACCAAGGGGTGCGATCAAGGGATGCAGGGGCTGGCCCGGCCTGCGAACCGCTGCTCCACGATCGGTATCGCCCGCCTGCGCAACCTTAGGCGTCGTGACGGACGCGGGACTCCGGCCCGGCCCGGGACGCATCGGTGAGGATGCGCTCCGGCCCGGGAGGGGCAGGGGAGGCCGTCGGGCTCGAGGCGTCCGGGGCCGAGCGGTCTCAGAGGCCGTAGCTCTTGCCGATGATGTCGCGCTGGATCTCGCTGGTGCCCCCGTAGACGGTGGAGACGACGGCGGCGCGCAGATGGCGTTCCATGCCGTACTCGGTGGCGTAGCCGTAGCCGCCCATCATCTGCATGCACTCCAGCGCGACGTGCTTGGCCGTCTCGGTGGCCTTGAGCTTGGCCATCGACGCCTCGCGCGGGAAGAGCCGGTCCGGCCGGGCGTCGCAGTCCGACGCCACCTCACGCACCAGCAACCGGGCACACTCGATCTCCGTGGCGAGGTCCGCCACGCGGTGCCGCAGCGCCTGGAAGGAGCCGACGGGCCGGCCGAACTGCTCGCGCTCGCGTACGTAGGCGACCGCGTCGTCGAAGGCGCGGCGGGCCAGGCCCAGCATGTTGGCCGCCAGGAAGAGCCGCTCGTGGTTCAGCCCCGCCATCAACTGGCGCCAGCCGGAGCCGACTTCACCGACGACCGCGTCCGCGGGCAGCCGTACGCCGGTGAGGAACACGTCGTTGACCTCGCGGCCGCCCATGGTCTCGATGCCCCGCACCTCCACTCCCGGCGTGTTCATGGGGACGTGGAACATCGTGAGCCCCTCGTGCCGGTCCCCACCCGTCCGTGCCACCAGCAACATGCTCTCGGCGACATGGGCGTTCGAGATCCAGGTCTTCTGACCTTCGACGAGCCAGCTCCCGTCGGGCCGCCGCTCGGCGCGGCAGCGCAGGGCGGCCACGTCGGAACCGGCGCCGGGCTCCGACATCGCGACGGACAGCACTCGGCCCCGCGCGGCGCCGCCGAGCACCGTACGGCGCTGCTCCTCGGTGCCGAAACGCTCGTACACCTTGGCGGTGATCACGGTGGTGACGAAGCCGCCGGCGGGCACCAGCCCGTAGGAGGTCTCCTCCAGGAAGACACAGGCGTCGGCGAGGCCGCCGCCTTCGCCGCCGTACTCCTCGGGCAGGCATACGCCGAGCCAGCCGAGGTCGGCGAGCATGGCGTAGATCTTGGGGTTGTGGGGTTCCCGGCCGCCCTGGGTGAGCGCGTCGCGCTGCACGGGACTTCCGCACTCGCGCTGGGCGAATTCACGTACGGCATTGGCGAAATCGGACTGCTGCGGGGTGAGGCGACTGCCCATGGGTCCTCCGAACACAAGGGAATGGTGTGGTGGGACGAATGGCGTGGTGGGACAAATGGCGTGGTGGGGCACAGGATGAGATACAAATGTATGGTAGTTGTTTCACTGTCTCTATGGAGAGGAGTGCGGGTACCGTGAAAGGCACCATGAAGACATCTGCGAACGACTCCCTGCTGGCCCGGGCCATCGCCCGGCCGGAGACAGAGGAAAAGCTGGCGCGGCAGATCCTCGACGCCGCCCTGGAGCAGTTCACGACCTTCGGCCTGCGCCGCTCCTCGGTCGAGGACGTCGCCAAACGGGCCGGCGTCTCGCGCGTCACGGTGTACCGCCGCTTCCAGAGCAAGGACGGACTGGTCGAGGCGTGCCTGCTGCGCGAGGGCAGCCGCTTCTTCCAGAAACTGGACTCCGCCGTCGCCTCGCTGCCGACGATGGAGGACCGAGTGGTGGAGGGCTTCGTGGTCGCCCTGCGGCACACCAGGGCCCATCCGCTGTTCGGCGGACTGCTGAAGCTCGAACCCGAAGTGGTTCTGCCCTACTTCACCGTCCAGGGCGGCGCCTCCCTCGCCGCCACCACCGACTACCTGACCGCCCATCTGCGGCGCGCCCAGCACACCGAGGGCCGCCCGGAGACCGACCCCCGGCCGGTGGCGGAGCTGATGGTGCGCGTCGCGGTCTCCTTCCTCCTCAACCCGGCCGGCTGCATCGAGCTGGACGACGAGGAACAGGCCCGCGCCTTCGCCCGCAGATACCTCGCGCCGCTGCTCGACGCCTGACCCTGCGCGCGGTCAACGCCGGGAGTGCAGCCACCGCATGAGCGCGACGGCCCTGGCCTTCGTCGCGGCCGGGGTCGCGAACGACGTCAGATCGATCGGCGGAGCGAAGCGCCGGACGGTCACCGACTGCGGGGCGGTGAAGGCCCGCAGTCCGTCCGCGCCGTGGATCCGGCCGAAGCCGGAGTCGCCGGACCCGCCGAACGGCAGGGCCGGGACGGCGGCGAAGCCCAGCACCGAGTCGACGGAGACCGCGCCCGCGCGCAGCCGGGAGGCCAGCGCGGCACCGGCGCGACCGCTGCCGCCGAACACCGCGGCGCCCAGCGCGTAGCGCGACGCGTTCGCGCGCCGAACCGCCTCCTCCTCGTCCGCCACGGCGTTCACCGCGACCGTCGGCCCGAACGTCTCCTCGGTCATGGCAGGCGAGTCCTCCGGCACGTCGACCAGGACCACCGGCTCCACGAAAGCCCCGGCCGCCGGCGCCGAATCCGTGCCGCCGAGCGCCGCGCCCGCCCCCGCCGCCAGCGCATCGTGCACATGCCGCCGCACCACCGCCGTCTGGTCCGGCATCGTCATCGGACCGTAGGCCGCGTCGGGACCGGCACCCGGCCGCAGACCCCGGGCCCGCTCCACCACCTTCTCGCACAGCTCCGCGTGCACCTGCCGTACGGCGTAGACGCGTTCGACGCCCGCGCAGGTCTGCCCTGCGTTGCCCATCGCACCCCACACGATCGCATCGGCCGCGGCATCCAGATCGGCGCCCGCCGTCACGATGACCGCGTCCTTGCCCCCGCACTCCGCGAGGAACGGCGTGAGCGACTCGGCGCACACCGCCATCACCTTGCGCGCGGTCCCCGGGGAGCCGGTGAAGGCGACCTTGTCGACTCCCGAGCGGGCCAGCGCCCCGCCGGTCGCCGCGGCCCCGGTGACGACGGTGAACAGCCCGGCGTACTCGGGCACGGCCACGTCGAACAGCTCGGCGAGCAGCACTCCCGTACCGGGCGTGTACTCGGACGGCTTGAAGACCACGGCGTTGCCGGCCGCCAGGGCGTAGCCGATGGACCCCATCGGCGTGTACACGGGGTAGTTCCAGGGGCCGATCACCCCGACGACGCCGAGCGGACGGCGGACCACGGTCGCCGCCTGATGTATCGCCACCGCCCCGGAGCGCACCCGGCGCCGGCGCAGCACGCGCCCGGCGTTGCGGGCCGCCCAGGACAGGTGCTCCAGGGTGAGCAGCAGTTCCAGTTCGGCGTCCTGCCGGGGCTTGCCGGTCTCCGCCGCGACGGTCCCCGCCACGGTGTCCAGGCCCGACGCCAACTCCCGCTTCCAGCGCAGCAGATGGCCGCGCCGCTCGCCGGCGGACAGGGCAGCCCAACGGGCTCCGGCCGCCCGCGCCCGCCGCACGGCACGGTCGACGTCCAGCGGCCCGTGCACCGGGTACGCGGCAAGGGTCTCGCCGGTGACGGGGGAGCGGGAGGTGAAGCTGTCCGGCGGGGGAGTGCGCCGCTCGACGCAACCTGCCCGCGCGCCGTCCGCGGTGGAACCGGGTTCTGTGGGACCGGCGGTGTCGGTGGAGCCCGGTTCCGTGGGTCCGGCGGGCCGGTCGGCGTTCTCGGTGGTGTGTGTCATCGGTGCTCCATCGGTGGGTTCTCGTCGGCGAGCGGGGCCGGCGGCCTGTGGTGGGCCCAGTGCGGGCCGAGGTCGTCGAGCGTCCAGCCGAAGGGGTAGCTGCGGGGTTTCGGGCGGCTCGGCCACCAGCCGGGCCGGGCGGGCAGAAGGCGGGTCAGCAGGGCGCGGGTCCGCAGGAGGAGGTGGGCCGCCGTGCGCACCGGGCGCGGCTGCGGGCGGAAGCCGAGCGCGGTCAGCAGCGGTTCGTCCAGGACGGCCAGCGCGAGGCGGGCCACGAGCGGTCGCAGCGGCCGGGGGTACCAGTCGGTGATGATCCGCAGGGTGGCCGCGGCGACCCGCCGATTGGCGGGGTCGTACGCGAACATCTCCTTCTCGTAGGTGTCGTGGAGCTGTTCGAAGCCGGCGTAGTCGGCGGGGAGCCCGGTGATCCCCATCATCTCGCCCATGTGCCGGCCCACCAGGGCCAGACTCTCGGCCTCCTGCGGGCACAGCGGCCGCCAGCCGTACCGGTCGATCCACCGTTTGGGTCCGACCACGGTGGTCGCCAGGACGTAGAGATAGTCCTCGTTGGCTATGCGGTAGCGGCCGTGGATGCGGTTGAGGTGCCGGGCGGTGGCCCGCCCGTGCGGGGAGTCCATCCCATGGCGGACCATCTCGTACGCGACCAGTACCGTGTCGTCGTACCGCTTCTGTCCCGCGCGTTCGAACTCCTGTGTGCGGTCCAGGAGTTGGGATATGCGGGGTACGCCGTAGTCGCGCAGGAAGGCGACGGACACGCCCTGCATGTAGTCCCAGGGGAACTCGTACCGGGTGATCCACCGGAAGATCTCCTCGTGGTCGCGTCGGGGATCCATCCGGCGGATCCGTTCGAGCCGGCTGTAGCGGCCCATGGGTGATGCCTCCTGTCGGGCTGTCGGGCTGTCGGGCTATCGGGTGTGGCTGTGCGCCCTCAGGTCGGAGAAGTTGACCGTCTCGGCGTCGACCAGCACCTGGCCGGCCTCCACGGCGGTGACCGACAGCTCGGGCAGCTGCACGGCGATCGGCAGGTTGGCCGGCACGACGTCGGCGCCGATGCAGATGCGCGGGGTGGCGACGTCGATGACGGGGATGGTGAGGGAGCCGGAGAGCTGGGTGACGTAGATGTCGACCTGGGGGATGTCGAGGTCCACGTCGATCGTCTGCACCTGGCCGGGCGTCTCCAGACGGAAGGTGTAGCCGTCCGCGACGAGCCGGTCCGCGTGCACCCACAGCACCTTGAGCCGCCCGCCGCCGACCGTCCCGAGATACGTGGCGCCGTGGATGATGGCCCCGTAGGCGGTCAGGCTGTCCGCGCCGACCTGGGGGTAGACGCTGTTGACCGGGTAGGTCGCCCGGGGGCGGCCCGGCTGGTCCCCGACGACGACGGGCGGGCGCAGGGCCGTCAGGTCGTCGGGGTCCTCGGGCATCCCGCCCGGCTCGGGGTTGGGCAGACCGCCGGTGTCGACGCCGGTCAGGCACGGGAGGGTGACCTGGGGGCCCAGGGCGGTCCCGGGCCGGTCCGCGGCCGCTCCGGTGCCGGATCCGTCGTCCGGACCGTTCCCCTGGCCGGCGTCGTCCCCCGGCGAGCCTGAGCCGACGGAAGGGCCGACGGAAGGGCTCGGGGTGACGCCGGGCGAGGCGGATCCCGTGGGGGACGGAGTGGTCTGCGGGGACCCCGATGGGGTGGCGGACGGCGCCGTGGAAGAGGCGCCGCCCGGCCCCCACTCCCAAGGCCATCCGCTCGTCGGCCAGGGCAGCGGGAACAGGGTGGTGCCGCCCGCCGCCGAGGCGCCGGTGGCACCCGGGAGCATCGCCGCCGCCAGCGCCGTGGTCAGGACGAAGAGGACCGCGCCCCGCGTACCGGCCCGGCGCCCGCGGTACCGGGCTCGGCCCTCATCGGCTTTTGGGCGGCCGCTCGCTCCGTCCCTGCCCGTTCCGTATCCGCTCGCTCCGTCCCCGCCCGTTCCGTATCCGGTGGCCAGGGACTCGGCGGCCCGCTCCGCACGGGCTGCCGCGTCCGCGGACCGCGCGGAGGCGGCGCCTTCACCTGCTGGTGGATCTCCGGCGTCTTCCTCGGGGTGCCGGTTCCCCGGCATCCAGCCGAAGGCCATGGAGGAGCCGATGAGGCCGGCCAGCATGCCGATGCCGAAACCGCCCAGGTTCGTCGTCGCCATCGAGGTCAGGGACGCGACGGCGGTGACGACCGAGACGAACATGCGCTGGTCGGGCTTGAAGAGGAAGAAGATCCCGCCCGCGACGAGGACCACGCTGATACCGACGGCCGACATCGCGCCGACCCCGACCCTGATCATCAGCGGCAGCGGGGCGAGCGGGATGGAGACCATCTCGACACCGCCCGCGATCACCCACACCGCGGCCCAGAAAGGACGTCTCCTGCGCCAGGCGCGCAGCGAGCGGCGAGCCCGTGGCGCGGGCAGGATCCGGTCGAGCCAGTCCCCGGTCTCCCGGGCCAGCTCCGACAGGAAGCCGAGAACGAAAGCGAACATGGTCGAGTCCGTCTCTCGGCGCCGTCAGAAGCACTGCTTGCCGGAACGGCTGAACTCGATCTCCAGCTTCTCCAGCGTCAGCGTGCCGCCGTTGGCCGAGTAGGCGGTGCTCCGCAGGTCATGGGCGACGGCGGTGTCGGCCTGCACTCCGAACACGCCCTTCGGCCCGGTCACGCCCGGCGCGCCGGTCAGGGTGGACGCGTCCCGGCCGGCCTCCACGCCGGTGACCTTGCCGCCGCCTCCGGTGAGCGCGTCGGCGTTCACCACGAGGTCGGTGCCCGCGAGCGGCTTGTCCGCGCCCGAGTGCACCAGCATGGAGATCTCTCCGACCAGCGGCAGCTTCTGCTTGAGCGAGACGCACACGTCGGAGACGGTGCCGTCCTTGACGGCCGCGAGCAGGACCGGCTTGGCGTCGTCGGCCGAGCCGCCGATGGTGGAGGGGAAGGACGACACACCCTGCGCGGTGACCTCCGAGGCGGACACCTTGAACGCCGTGCCGGACACGGCGAACGAGGCGGCGATCGCCCCTTCCGCGAGCGCGATGCCCAGTGCGCCCACCGCCAGGGTGCAGGGGACGAACATCAGGGCGCTGCGCCGCCAGTGCGTCCGACCCTCGTCCGCGTTTCCGGTATGTGCATATCTGTCCCTCATGGTGTTTTCCTTACCTTTAGGGGTGCATGCCGGGATCTCGTGTCGGGGTGCCGTCGAGAGAGTCGAAGATACAAAAACTATTGACTTGTTTCACGGGGCGCGTCAATACTCCGGACACGACGGAGAAACGGAGGCGTCATGACCGGCGTACCGCACACGTCAGAGGGATCAACTCAGCTGAAGCCAAGGGGAGTTGAGATACCCGCGCAGATACGGGCGCCGCGCAGGGGAGGCGTCGTCTGGCGCTGCTTCGGCGACGTCCGCGCCACCCTGATGGCACCCCAGCTGCTGCTTCTCCAGGTCTCGCACCCCGTGGTCGGGGCAGGCGTCGCCGACCACAGCAACTTCCGCGCCGAGCCCTGGCCCCGCCTGATCCGCACCCTGCTCTCGCTCACCACGGTCGTCTACGGCGGTCAGGAGGCGGCCACCGCCGAGGCGCGCCGCCTCCTCCACGTGCACACCGCGATGAAGGGCACCGACGCGCAGGGCCGCCGCTACCACGCCCTCAACCCCGAGGCGTACCACTGGGTGCACGCGACCCTGGTCAAGGGCCCAGTGGACGCGCTTCGCCTGTTCGGCAAGGGCATGTCGGACGGCGAACTGGACGAGTACTACCGCGGGATGCGGGACGTGGGCCGCGTATGGGGCCTGAAGGAGCATCACCTTCCGCCGGACTGGCCCGCGTTCATCGACTACTACGACGAGATGGTCACCCACCGGCTGGAGTTCAACCAGTCGGTCCAGGACGTCCTCGACGAACTCGCCCGACCCGCCAAGCCGTTCCGCCGACTGCCCGGTCCGCTCTGGTCGCCCTTCGCCCGGCTCGCCGCGCACTACGCCCTGCTGGTCACCGTGGGGACCCTGCCCCCGGTCCTGCGTGAGCGGTTGCACCTGACCTGGAGCCCCCGGCAGGAACGCGCCCTGCGCCGCTTCGCCCGCGTCGTGCGCCTCCTGATGGCCCTCGTGCTGCCGCCGTTGAGGATCGCCGTCTCCCTCGCCATCGCCTACTGGGCCACCCACCGGCCCGGCACCGACCCCGCCACCCGGCGGCCGCTGGGAGCGTGCTGACGTGAACGCCCGCCCGGAACACCCCACGACCGCCGCCGCCCGACCCGGACGAGGCGACCCCGGCGCCCGCCTCGGCCCGGAGCCGTTCGGCCCGGGAACGATCCTCTGGGACATCGCCGGTGACGTACGTCTGCTGCTCTCCCTGCCGGCCGCCGTCGTGCTCCAGGTCGCCCACCCGGCGGTCGGAGCCGGCGTCGACGAGCACTCCGTGTTCCGCACCGACCCCTGGGGCCGGGCGCGCCGCTCCCTGGAATCCCTCCAGCTGTGGATCTACGGGGGTGAGCGGGCGATCGAGGAGGGCCGCAGGCTGCGCACGGTGCACAAGAGCATCAGCGGCACCGACACCCGCGGCCGCCCGTACCACGCGCTCACCCCCGCCCACTACGCCTGGGTGCACGCCACCGCCTACCCGGCCTTTCTGTCGTCCGCCCGGTACCTGTCCCGTCCGCTCGACGAGGACGAGGAACGCCGGCTGTACGACGAACTGCTCCGGCTCGGCGACATCCTCGGCATCGGACGCCGGGACATGCCGGCCACGCCCGAGGAGTACTGGCCGTACTTCGAGCGGATGGTCCGGGACGAGCTGGAGAACACGGTGGTCGTACGTGAACTGCTCGACCCGCAGCGGCCGGTTCCCCCGCCCGACGGCTCGGGCGCCCTCGTGCGCAGACTCTGGCCCCTGTTCCACCCGCCCCTGGCCCGGCTCCACGTATTCGTCACGACCGGTCTGCTGCCGCCCGTCGTCCGTGACCACCTGGGGGTGACGTGGACGGCGCGGGACGAGCGCAGGATGCGCCGTCTGGGCTTCGTCGTCCGTACGCTCGTCCCGCTGCTGCCGGAACGTCTGCGCTACCTGCCCGTGGCCCGCGCGGCCCGGCGCGCGGCCCGGCGCGCCGCCCGCGCCTGAGCCGGGCCCCCCTTCGCGCCGTCCAGGGACGGGCTGGGCCGGATGGGCGCTGGGCCGGGTGGGCGGGATCAGGAAGGGGACTCCGCTTCGAGCTCCCGCTTCAGGTTGCGCAGCGTCCTGGCGATGTTGTCCGTCTGGAAGTCGGCGAACGTGCGGCCGCCGGTGGCGACCCGGTCGAAGGCATGGGCGACGACGGACGGCCAGGCCCGCCGGTCGTCCGTCCAGGTCTCCGTGACGCGGGTGGCGCCGCCTTCGGGCTCGAAGCGGTACTCCCAGGTGGCGATCGGACCTCGCAGCCGCGGCCGGTTCAGCCCGATCGCGTGCACCCGGAAGGCGAAGCGGCGTCCGGAGTCCGCGGCCGTCACCGTGCACCGCGTGACCCAGCGGAACGCCCCCCGCTTGTTCCGTCCCTCGAACGTGGTCCCCAGCGCGGCCGACGTGTCCGGTGCCGGCACGGTGGCCCCGAGGTTCTCCGGACTCCACCGTCCCATCTGCGCGGGCCGGCTGACCGCCTCGTAGGCCGCCTCCGGCGGGACCTCTATCACGATGCTGTCGGACACGGTGAACCTGCGGGCCACGGCGACTCCAATCTCAGGGAACGCGCAGCTTACTCGCCAGTAGCAAGAGTGCGGAACGCGCCGGTGCCGCTGCCGGGCGGCACCCCTCGCGGCATGTATGAGCGCCTTATCGAGCAGGAGCCTTCGAAGCGGTCCGGACGGGCGCGGCGATCCACGCCGGACGGGGGCGTCATACGGGGGCGTCACGCGCGTCGGGCCTCCAGGAAGGGGGCGTCACGCGCGGTCGGGAGCCTCCAGGAAGCGGAGCAGCACGGCGGCCTCCGCGCGGAGCAGCGCGGCTCGGTCGGCGTGCGCGGGCGCCGTCAACTGCGCTGCGGCCGCGAGACGTTCGTCGGCTTCGGCACGCACCACGGCCAGCACACCCTGCTCGCTCAGTTCACACCGCGCCGCCTCCGTGGCGCCGGCTCCGACCGGCGACTGCTCCAGGGCCGAGCCACGGAGCTCGGCTTCGCCCACGGGCACCGCCTCGGCATTGTCCAGCGCGGCGAGCGTCGTGCGCAGGGCGCTCACCGCGGCCTTGTCACGGGCGCGCATCGCTTCCGGCAGTGCTTGACGCATACGAAGACGTAGAGACATGTCGGTGACCTTAGGGCGGCGCCCCTGGAGTCACAACGCGATATGGGCGAGGGCACCGGACGTACGGCCGACCGGGGCGGTGCCGGCGCCGCCACACCCCGAAAGGACCGCTCGCACTCGATCGGGTCAAAGGCGCTCGGCGATCCTGCCCGCGACTTCCACCGCGATCTCGATCGCCCGTGCCGCGAGTGGGGAGTGCGTGCGATGCGCATTCGTGGACGCGCAGCGACGCGTCGGAGCCGATGTCGGCACTGTGGACGGTGAGTCGCGGCAGGACGGCCGAACCCATGCCGGCGCGCACCATCGACAGCACGGTCTCGTGTGTTCCACGTCGCCGTAGACGCGGCCGTCCAAGAACATCAGGTCGAGCTCCTGGACCTGCGGCTGGTTGGTCTCCTCCTCGAACAGCCTGATGTCGCAGTCGGGGTGCTCGTCCCGAAGTCCCGGTACGACCAGCGGCAGGATCACGTTGGACACGCTCTGGAAGGTGCCGATGTCGACCCGGCCTGGGCCCGCCCGAAATGGACCGCTTGCTCTAGCGTGGCGTTCATGACCGATCACCCCTCGCACGGCGAGCGGCTCGTCGAGATCGACGATGTCGGGCTGTGCTTCGAGACCTTCGGAAATCCCGCGGACCCGGCGATCCTGCTCATCGACGGTGCGACCGCCTCGATGCTGTGGTGGGAGACCGAGCTGTGCGAACGGATCGCGCGTGGCGACCGGTTCGTGATCCGCTACGACAACCGGGACACCGGCAGATCCACCAGCTACCCGCCGGGGCGGCCGGGCTACACGTTCACCGACCTGGCCGGAGACGCGCTCGGCATCCTGGACGCCCTGCACATCGAGCGCGCACACGTCGTCTGCCGGTCCATGTCCGGCGGACTCGGGCTCATCATCGGGGTGGACCACCCCGACCGGGTGGAGTCACTGACGTTCGTCTCCACCTCCACGGGCGAGGACGGCCTCCCGCCCCCGTCGGACGCACTCGCCGACGGCATTCCCGCCGATCCGGACCCCGCCGATTCCGCCGCGGTGGTGGACTTCGTCGTCGCATCGGCCAAGGCGTGCTCGGGCGGCTCGCCCTACTTCGACGAGACGGCCACGCGCGCGCTGGTCGAGCGGGACGTGGCCCGCACTCGCACCATCGCGTCCACCCTCGTCAACCACTACGCGATGAGCTTCGACGGGTCGTCCCGCGATTTCGCCGCCGTCAAGGCGCCGACCCTGGTGGTGCACGGCGACCACGACCCGGTTTTCCCGCTCCCACACGGACACGCGCTGCGCGACGCGATTCCCGGCGCGACGCTGCTGATCCTGGAAGGCGCCGGACACGACCTGCCGAAGCCGCTGTGGGACGTGTTCGTCCCGGCTCTGCTCCGGCACACCGGAGGCGGCCGACCACGGTAGCGTCGAACCGCCGCGCCCGCGCCGGAAAAAAAACGGTGTCGCTGGACCAGGTGCGAGGCGTACCGCGCGACGACCCGGCCGACATCAGTAGCGAGAGGATCCGGTGACGGTGATGTCCGACCTGTTCGACTACGACGCGGAATTGCGCCTGCACAACGAAGTCTTCCGCGCCGCCGCCCGCGTCGGCTCTCACGACCGTGTGCTCGACATCGGCTGCGGCACCGGCCAGTCCACGCGCGAGGCCGCCCGCGCCGCCGTCGACGGAAGCGCGCTGGGCGTCGATCTGTCCGCACCCATGCTCGAACGGGCCCGCCGGCTCAGCGACGACCAGGGGCTGGCCAACGTCACCTTCCAGCAGGCGGACGCGCAGGTCCACCCCTTTCCACCGGAGCGTTTCGACCTCTGTATCAGCAGGTTCGGAACGATGTTCTTCGCCGACCCGGTCGCCGCGTTCACCAACATCGGGCGGGCTCTGCGCCCCGCGGCGCGCCTGGTGCTGCTGGTCTGGCAGGAACGCGACCGCAATGAGTGGGCCACCGCGATCCGCCGGAGCCTCACCACCGCATCGGCCACACCCCACGGACCGAACCCGTTCTCACTCGCCGACCCGACCGTCACGGAAGGCATCCTGACGGCGGCCGGCTTCGCGGAAGTCGGCTTCACCGACGTGCGCGAGCCCGTCTACTACGGCCCCGACAGCGCCACCGCCTTCGATGCCGTGCTCCGCCTCTGGGAAGTCAAAGACCTGCTGGCCGACCTCGACGACGCGACGGCCGAGCAAGCACACGCGCGGCTGCGCACCACCCTTGACGCCCACAACACCGACGGCGGCGTGTACTTCGACTCGCGTGCCTGGATCGTCACGGCTCGCCGCCGTCATTGACACCTGCTCGGACGATCGGATCTGTGCCACGGTGAGGATGACGATGCTGGTGGGGTCGTTTCTGGTGGGTGGGCTCGTCGCCTCGAAGCGACGTTGGCATGGACGCTGTGTGCGGCGAGGGCCTGATTGCGGGTTCCCGTCGGGAGCAGGGTGTCCGGCACCAGGAACACGACGGACGAGTTCCACGGGGCACACCGAGCATCGTGGACTCGGAGTTTAAGGGGGGGAGTGACGCAAAGTAGGGGGTGTATGCGCTGGCGGGGCCGGGGTGTCGCACCGTCCAATGGATAGGTACGGTCCACCCGCTCCTGAAACTCTCCGGGGCAGGGTGGGCGACAGGCCGCGGGGCTCGCGGGTTCTGCGGTCTCGTGGGCAGGTTCCGCCGCGTCCGGCGTGGGCATCCTGGGAGCCGGTGGGAGTCGAGGCCCCGCGGGGGGCGGGGTTCGGCCGTACCGCTTCCTGGTCGGCGAAAGGGGCTCCGCGACCACCCGTGAACCGAAACCGAAGGGACACACCCGAGCATGGCGACGAACTCCGATAAGTGGATCAGGCGTTACCACCCCGCCCCGGACGCCCCGACGCGCCTGGTCTGCTTTCCGCACGCCGGTGGCTCCGCGACGTTCTACCACCCCGTCTCACGTGCGCTGTCGCCCGAGATCGACGTGGTGGCGGTGCAGTATCCGGGACGCCAGGATCGCCGTACGGAACCCCTCGTGAGCAGCATCGAGGAACTGGCGAACCTCATCGTGGTGGAGCTCGAGCCCTGGGCCGACCGACCGTTGACGTTCTTCGGGCACAGCATGGGCGCGTCGTTGGCCTATGAGGTGGCGCTGCGGCTGGAAGCCAGGGGAACGACGTTGCTCGGTCTCTTCGTTTCCGGACGCCGGGCACCCTCCCGGTGGCGGGACGAGCGTGTGCACCAGGCAGGCGAGGAAGAGCTCCTCGCGGAACTGCGGAAGCTCAGTGGCACGGATCCTGCCGTCCTGGGGGACGCGGAGATCCTGCGGATGATTCTCCCCGCGGTGCGCAGCGACTACCGCGCCGCGGAGACCTACCGCCCGGAGCCGGGGCGAGTGGGCTGCCCCGTGGTGGTCATGTTCGGGAACGACGACCCGAAGGTGACCGAGGAGGAGGCCCGCTCCTGGGCCGAGCACACGACGCAGGAAGCCACTTTTCGCGTTTACGACGGTGGGCACTTCTACCTGAATTCCCATGCACCGCAGGTTATTCAGGAGATTCGCCAGTTCGTCGCGGAATGCGGACCCGTGGCAGCGAAGTGAAGTCCGGCAACTCGTCGGCCATGCCGGTGACTTGTCTGTTGAAGATCCCGAGAACGGGAGGGGCCGGCGATGGCCTGCGTTCGCGTTTTGGCGAGGACTTGCGGCGTCTGAGTTCAGGATCGGTGCTTCACCGCGAGTCCGCATCGGCTGGGCGCAAACGGAACCGCCGGGGGGAACCGGTTCCGCGTCATTCGAGGCTTTCCGTGGTGGTGTGGTCACCACTGGTGATCCGCAACGTACACATGCCTCCCATGCGCCGGTC
Source organism: Streptomyces sp. NBC_00016 (assembly GCF_045040885.1). Lineage (NCBI taxonomy): Bacteria > Bacillati > Actinomycetota > Actinomycetes > Kitasatosporales > Streptomycetaceae > Streptomyces > Streptomyces sp. NBC_00016. The sequence goes on from NZ_CP108304.1 coordinate 9,533,900, forward strand.
GCGGCGCCTTTCCTCGGCCGCCCGCAGTGAGCGTCCGCAAGGCTGAGGGTCAGACCGGTGGGTGGTCGCCCGTCCCAGTGCTGCGAGCGGTGGCCTGTCGTACAGATGCCTTCGGCGGGCCGGACCGGTGGGAGGCCGGCGGACTCCGCGTGCGTCCAGCACCCCCCCGCCATGGCAGATCCCCGCACCTCACCCAGTCTTCGCCCTCGTGTCGAGCCCGCGGCGCCCGCGGTGCGGCAGCCCGGACAGTCGGCGCCCTGGGCGGCTTCACCGTCGGCGCCGCCCCGGTGGGTCCCATCCGATGCGAACGGTCGCAAGCCGTGCCTTCACCCGGTCCGCCGCCTCGGCTCCCAGCCGCACGAGCGCCGCAACCCACCGAGTATGTGCACGGGTATATCCAGCAGAGTGCCCGGAGCCGACGGAAAGCAGAATTCTGCTCCGAATGTCCGGATAGTGTGATCTGGACCCTCTGATGTGGTGCAGAGTGACCGTCGAAAGTGAACTCGGGCGACATCGAACCTTATTCGTTGCTTATCTCGGTGCGCGTCGGCGAGGTTGTGCATAGGGGTCCGTGTCGGAGGTCGTCGGTGCCATCGGCTGTGGCGGTGGGGGCATGCGTCACTGCCCTAAAGTTTTACCCCACGGTTCCCTTCGGAGCGGGTGCCGCTGCCCGAAATGACTCCGGTCTGAAATGCGATACCGCGGAAAGGGTTGTTGACCGGGTTAGCGTGGCATCTGGAACTGTGTGAACGGCTTTCAGGGAAGATGCATGAGCTCCTTATGTGATGTCCGCTCAGGCGGGACGGAATGGCGGCAGTCCACATGTGACGCAGAGGGAGGCATGACTTGCGAGCTGCCGCCGGGCGGCTCTTCGGTTCCGGTCCGTACGTGGCATCGGGAACCGTGCTGATGGAACGTGAGGAGCAACTCGCGCGCGTGCGAGCCTGGTTGGCCTCTCCGCAGCCGGCGGTGGGACAGGTGATCCTGCTGGAGGGGACCGTGGGAGCGGGCAAGACGGAGTTCCTGCGGGAGGTGGCGCAGTGCGCCCACGCCGCCGAGGCCATCCTCCTGAATGCCGTCTGCTCCTCCGAGGAGCGGGATCTGCCGTTCGGGGCACTCAGCCAGCTGTTCGACAGCCCGGCGCTTCCGGTGGAACTGCGCAGACGCATCTCCCCGGTACTGCGCGGGCTCATGCTCTCGACCCGGGCCGAGAGCATGCACGAGGCCGTGGAGCGCAACAGGGCCGAGATCCTGTACGACCTCTTCCTGCCCGTCACGGAACTGGCTGCCACGACACCGGTCGTGGTGTGTGTGGATGACATCGACCACATGGACGTGCCGTCACAGCAGTCCCTGCTGTATCTGGTCCGCCGACTGAGCTCGGCACCGCTGTTGATGGTGCTCACCGAACTGGCCGAGTCGAGCGGGACCCACTCCCCGTTCCATGCCGAACTTCTGCGCCATGCCTCCGTCGTGTCCGTCCGGCTCGCACCACTCTCCCCACAGGCCGTACGCACCCTGATCGATCGGCGTCTCGGAGCGGGAGCGGCCCGCGAGCTGAGTGACGCCTTCATCGCCTACAGCGGTGGCAACCCACGGCTGCTCGGCGCCCTGATCCACGACGAGCGGCTCGGCGGAGAGGTCCGGCAACAGGGATACGGACGAGCGCTGTTGAACTGCCTGCACCGCAGTCAACCCGACACACTGCGGGTGGCTCGCGCCATGGCGGTCTACGGCGACGAGGCCTCGTCCGAGGAACTCGGAGCACTGGTCGACGCGGACACGGGCACCGTCGAGCGGGCGCTGCGCACCATGACCGAGGCCGGGCTGCTGAGGGACGGCCGGTTCCGGCACGGGCTGGCCGCGCGCACCGTGCTGGACGACCTGCCCGCTGCGGACCGCGTGCAACTGCATCACCGAGCCGCGCGACTGCTCTACAACCAGGGTGCCGCGGTGGCCGACGCCGCCCATCACCTGGCCGAGGCCGGTCAGGTCCCGGAGCCCTGGGCGCTGCGCGTGCTGCTGGAGGCGTCTTCGGAGGCGCTGCTGCACGGTGCGGTGCAACGTGCTCTGCGGTACCTGAACTCGGCTCAGGGGGCATGCACGAACGAGCGGGACCGGTGGGCGATCCGGGCCAGGCTCGCTCAGGCCGAATGGCAGCTCAACCCTTCGGCATCGCTGCGGCACCTGCTCGCGCTCACGGAGGCGGTCCGCAGCGACCAGCTGGATCCCCACGAGACGATGCTGCTCGTGCGACAACTGCTGTGGCTGCACCGTACACAGGAGGCCGCCGACATCCTTTCGCTGCTCCGCAAGCGGGCGGCGCGTCTGCCGTCCGCGGGAATCGTGCCGCCGCCCGACACGCCGAAGCAGTCGGCTGACCTGCAGGACATGGAGGTGTGGCTGGCCTGTACGTATCCGCCGCTCGCGGGACGGGTACAGAGCGGGCCCGTGACCACCGGCCCCGAGGGCGCGCCCGCCACCCGGGGCCGGGCCTTCTGGCTGCAGTCGATCGGCGCGCTCTCCGGCGGCCTCGTCCGCAGGCGCAGCGGAGAGATGCAGGAGTGGGCCTCGCACGTCCTCGGTCAGCTCGACCTCAACCACAACGCCCCCTGGGCCGAGGAGGCGACCCTCCTCGCGTTGATGTCGCTGGTCTACAGCGGCAGGCTGAGCGACGCGGCCAACCGGTGCCGGAGCCTGGACGAGCGCCGAAACGGGCGCCCCTCCCCGATGTGGCAGGGCATCCTGGACGCCGCCGACGCGGAGATCCGGCTGCGACGGGGCGATCTCAGGGAAGCCGTGAAACGCGGAGTGTCGGCCCTGGAACATGTGTCCGTCCAGGGCTGGGGCACCGCCGCCGGCCTGCCGCTGGGCACCCTGATCCTGGCCCACACCCGCATGGGGGAGTTCGACGAGGCCACGGCGCTCGTCACCCGGGGCATCCCCGACGAGATGTTCCAGAGCCGGTACGGGCTGCACTACCTGTATGCACGAGGGCACTACTACCTGGCGATGAACCGTACGCGCGCGGCGCTCGGAGACTTCCTCTCCTGCGGTGAACTCATGGGGAAGTGGGGCATGGACCTGCCCGGCATCGTGCCCTGGCGGACCAGCGCGGCCGAGGCGTGGTTGCTGCAGGGCAACCGCGACCAGGCCAAGCGCCTGGTGAAGGACCAGCTGGCCCTTCCCGGTCCGGAGGACACCGTGAGCCGGGCGCTCGCCCTGCGGCTGATGGCCGTGTTCAGTTCGCCGGGTCAGCGCCCGCGCCTGCTGAGCGAGGCCGCCGACATCCTGGAGGCGGACGGCCGTGCCTACGAACTGGCCAGGACGCTGTCCGACCTGGGCCGGGCCCACCACGCGCTGGGCAAGCACCGCCGGGCGCGGGTGATCATCCGCCGTGCCTGGAGAGTGGCCCACCTCTGTCATGCGGAACCCCTGTGCAAGGAACTGCTGCCGGACACGAGCGGTGAGGCGGGCCCGGCGGAGGACGAGGAGAGAACGACGGCCGTCGCCTCGCTGACCAACTCCGAGCGCAGGATCGCCTCCATGGCGGTCATGGGGTACACCAACCGGGAGATCGCGGAGAAGTTGTTCATCACGCCCAGTACGGTCGAGCAGCATCTGACCCGGGTCTACCGCAAGCTGGCCGTCAAGAACCGCCAGAGTCTGCCGGGCTATCTGCGCAGCGAATCCGGCTGACCCGCCCGGCCCGACGGCGCCGCGCCCCGCATCGGCCGAGCACTCCGGGTCCCGCACTACCCGGTCCGTCCCGACCTCCTCGACGCGGCCCGTTCCACGATGCGGTGCGCGGCGCGCAGTCCTTGCGCGGTGGCCCGGACGGCGTTGAGCGACCGGGCGTCGGCGGCGCCACCGGCGGTCTCGAAGGGGACCCCGGCCCCGCGGAGCACGGCGGCCACCTCCCGTCGGGTTTCCTGGCCGGTGGCGAGGACGACATGGTCGGCGGCGACCAACCGCCTTACCCCTCCTGTCTCGACGACGACCACACCGTCCCGGGTGATCTCCTCGTACGTGACGTCGGTGAGCAGGCGTACTCCGCGAGCGCGCAGTTCTTCCATGACCACCCACCGGGTGGACGGGCCGATTCCGGTGCCGATCCTGCCGCTGCGCCGCATCACGGTGACCTGACGGGAACCGCCGGCCGGGGCGGCGGTGGCCCGTGACACCGGGACGGCTTCCGGCGGTGCTGTCATGGCCCGGGAGGCGAGGAACTCCTCGGAGGTCAGGGCAGGGGAGGAGCCACTGGTGAGGAGGTGCGCCAGGTCGACCGCGATCCCGCCGCCGCCGATGATGGCGACACACCGACCGAGGGCGGCGGGGTCGGCGAACGCCTGTGCGTAGTCAAGGACATGCGGCAGGTCGATGCCGGGAAGGTCCGGCCGGTGAGGGCGGACCCCGGTGGCGAGGACCACTCCGTCCATGGTGCGCAGGACGGGCACGTCCCGCGCACCGATGCGGTGCCCCAGGTACACGGGCACGTTCAGGTGGTCGAGTTCCTGCTCCCGCTGTCGTACGGTCGCGGCGAAGTCCGCCTTGCCCGGCACCCGGGCGGCCAGCCGGAACTGGCCGCCGGGCTCGTCGGCCGCCTCGTAGACCTCGACCTTGTGCCCGAGTCTCGCCAGGGTGCGGGCCGCCTCCAGTCCCGCGAGCCCCGCGCCGATCACGGCGTACCTGCCCCGGCGCGCGGGAGACGGCCGGGCCGGGAACTCACGCTCGTGGCCGGCCCGCGGATTGACCAGGCAGGACACCCGCTCGGTGCCGAAGGACCGGTCGATGCATGCCTCGTTGCAGGCGATGCAGAGGTCCACCGATGTGCTCGGCCCGGTACGGGACTTGTCGACGATGGCCGGGTCCGCGAGGAACGGGCGGGCCATGGCCACCAGATCGACGTCGCCCCCGGCCAGCACCTCCTCGGCCTGCGCGAGCCGGTTGAAACGGTTGGAGGCGATGACGGGCACCGTGCCGTGACCCGCTGCCCGCAGGGCCCGCTTGACCCGCTGGGCGTACACGGCCCAGGTGCCCGCCGGTACCTGTGCCTGCACGGTCGGCACCGGGGACTCGTGCCAGCCGACGCCCACCGCGAGCGCGTCGGCGCCGGCTCCGGCGAGCTCCACGGCGAGCGCGGCCGTCTCCTCCCACGGGGTGCCGTCGTCCATGAGGTCGGCACCCGACATCCGGAAGAGCACCGGGAAGGCCGGTCCTACCGAGGCCCGTACGGCCCGCAGCACCTCGACAGGGAAGCGCCGGCGCCGCCCGGCGTCGCCGCCCCAGGCGTCGTCGCGCCGATTGGTGAGGGGCGCGGTGAACTGATTGATCAGATAGCCCTCGGAACCCATCACCTCGACGGCGTCGAAGCCCAGCTCGTACGCCCGTTCCGCCCCCCGGGCGAAGGCGGCGACGGTCCCGGTGATCTGTTCCTCCGTCATCGTCCGTGGAACGGTGCGGGAGAACCGGCTGTACACGGCGGACGGCGCGAGGGGCGCGGCGCCGTCCGCCCCGGGGGTGCCGGGCAGCGCGTATCGCCCGGCATGGAAGAGTTGGAGGGCGATAAGACCCCCGGCGTCGTGCACCGCGCGGGCGGCCAGGCGCAGCGCCGACCGGTGCTTCTCGTCGTCGAGAACGCCGTAACCGGGGCCGCCGGACCCCGCCGGGTTCACCGCGGAGCCGCCTGTGACGATCAGGCCGGCGCCGCCCCGCACACGTTCCGTGTAGAACGCGGCCAGGGCCGCGCCGCCGTCGTCCAGGGTCTCCAGGTTCAGGTGCATGGCCCCCATGACGATGCGGTGCGGCACTGTCAGGCCACCGATCACGTAGGGCCTGAAGACCTGGTCCAACACCTGCCATCCCTCTTCTCGGTCGTTGCGTTCAGGCGTCGCGGGTCGGCCGGGGCGGCAGCGCCAGCGCCTCACCGGCGTCCGCGAAGAACGGCGGCGCGACGACGCTGAGCCCGCCGTCGACCACGAGGGTCTGCCCGGTGATGTAGCCCGCCCCCTCGCCGAGCAGGAAGGCGATGGTGTCGGCCATCTCCCGCACGGTGCCGGGACGGCGCGCGGGGATGCGGTCGAGGACGCCCTGCATGGGCGGCATGCCCTCCACGTTGTAGAAGAACTCCAGCGAATCGGAGTCGATCAGACCGCCGTTGACCCCGTTGACGTTGATGCCGTAGGGCGCGAACTCCACCGCCATGTAACGCACCCACGACTCTATGGCGGCCTTCATGCCGCCCAGCATCGCGTAGGTGGGGTAGGCGCGGATGGAACCGTAGGAGGACAGCGCGACGATCCGGCCGCCGTTGTCCATCAGCTTCACGGCCTGCTGCGCCCCCAGGACGAACGGCCGCAGGTTCATCGCGTACGAGCGGTCCAGGTGGTGCGGGCCGAGATCGATGATGCTCTTGAACGCGCTCGCCGCGGCGTTGGAGACGAAGTGGTCGAGCCGCCCGCAGCGCCGCGCCACCTCGTCGAACAGCGTCGTGACGCCCTCGGTGGTCTCGACGTCCGCCTGGACCGCGAAGCCCTGACCACCTGCCTCCTCGACCTCGGCGACGGTCTTCTGAGCCAGGTCGGCGTTCTTCTTGTAGTTGACGACCACGGTGCCACCGCGTTCGGCGAGGGTGAGGGCCAGAGCTCGGCCGATGCCGCGGGAGGCCCCGGTGATCAGCGAGACCTGCTCGCGGTCGGGCGTCTGCCGGTGGTGCGGGCTGTTCATCGGATCGTTCCCTCTCCGTCCCGGGACGTTGTGCGCTGGAGCAACTCGCGGAAGACGACGGCCTTCTGCACCTCGTTGGTGCCTTCCTCGAAGCGCTGGGCACGCGCGTCGCGGTACACACGCTCGATCTTCTGCGACTTCCAGTAACCGAGCCCGCCGTGCACCTGGAGCGCCTTGTCGGTGACGTTCGTCAGCATCGTCACCGCGTGCATCTTCGACATCGACGACTGCATGGACGCGTCGTCCGCTCCCTCCTCGAAGCGGCGCGCCGCGTGCAGGACCAGCTGCCGTGCCGCCTCGATGTCCGCCGCGTTCTCAGCGAGCATGAACTGGATGGCCTGGCGCTGGGTAAGCGTCTTGCCGAAGGTCACACGGTTGCGGGCGTATTCGACGGCCAGCTGCTGGGCGCGCTGCGCGAGCCCTACGCAGCTCATCGCCACGGAGATCCGGGACGGGGTGAGGAAGCCGCCGAGGAACACCTCCAGGCCCTGGCCCTCCGCACCGAGCCGGTGGTCGACCGGCACCGGGGTGCGGTCGAAGGCCAGCGACGCATGGTCGGTACCCGTGACGCCCATGGTGTTGGAGGTGTCCTCGACCGTGACGCCCGGGGCGTCACGCGGCACCAGCAGGGCCATCGTGCCCTCGTGCCCGGTGCTGCCCTCGACCCGGGCGGCCAGCAGGTAGTAGTCGCAGCGCACCCCGAAGGTGATCAGGTGCTTGCGTCCTGAGAGGTAGTACGTGTCGCCCTCGCGCACCACCGACGTGGTGATGTCCGCGCCGGTGCCGTTGCCCGGTTCGGTGAGGGTGAAGGCGATCTTGATCTCACCGGTGACGGAGGGAATGACAAAGCGCTTGCGCTGCTCGTCGTCGGCGTGGCCGTCCATCGATCGCCAGATGCCGTTGACCACGTGCACGATCATGCGTACGGATCCGTGCGATCGGGAGAAGACCTCCATCAACTCCATCCAGCGTACGAAGCCGAGGCCCTGGCCGCCGTACTCCTCGGGAGCGGCTATCCGCAGGAACCCCAGGCCGTTCAGCTCGGCCCACAACTCCTCGGGCACCCGCCCGGTCTCCTCGATGCGTTCGGCCCAGCGCTCGCCGGGTCCCTCCACCCACTGTTCGACCTGGGTACGCAGCTCGTGGAACTGCTGCTCGTCCGTCATGTGCCACCTCTGTCCTTGTTCCGTCGTTCCGGTCCGCTGTCCGTCGCGTGTCAGCCGGCGTCCTCGTCGTGGGGCCGCAAACCACGGGCCAGCGCCCGCAGTTCCCACTTCTTCACCTTGCCGATGGGGTTGCGCGGCAGGGCGTCGATCCGCTCCAGACGCTCCGGCCAGTACTGTTTGGCCACCTCGTGTTCGTCGAGGTGACGCCGCATCTCCTCGAAGGTCAGCTCCGTACCGCCAGCAGGGACCACGAAGGCGCAGGCGCGCTCGCCGAGGCGCTCGTCCGGCATGGCCACCACCGCGACGTCGTCCACCGAGGGGTGTCCGAACAGCAGTTGTTCGATCTCCGCGACGGGTATCTTCTCGCCGCCGCGGTTGATCACATCCTTGACCCGCCCGGTGATCCGCAGGAAGCCCTCGGTGTCGATCGTCGCCAGATCGCCCGTGCGGTACCAGCCGTCCTCGGTGAACGCCTGGGAGGTCAGGTCGGGACGCTCGAGGTAACCGGCGAAGACCGTGGGGGAACGCAGCTCGAAGTTGCCCTCCTTGCCCGCGGGCAGCACCAGCCCTTCGTCGTCGGTGATCCGCAGCTCGATGCCGTCCAGCGCGCGGCCGTCGGAACCCCAGCGCTGCCGGGGCTCGTCGCCGGGTGACGACAACGCGCCCAGGCAGGTCTCCGTGGTGCCGAAGGCCCCGCACACGTCGGTGCGCAGCACCCGCCCGGCCCGCTCCGCCAGACCCCGCGGCACCATGGCTCCGGTCGCCACGAAGATCCGCAGGTGCTGCGGCGTTTCGCCGCTCTCCTCCACGGCCTTCACCAGGTCGGACAGGAACGGCGTCGCGGCCTGCACGAACGTCGCCCGGTGGTCGTTGAGCGACTGCAGTGCTCGCTTGGCGTCCCACTCGGGCTGCAGGATCTGCGGCACGCCCAGTACCAGGGCGAGCACCATGCCGTAGAGGAAGCCCGTCTGGTGCGCGAGCGGCGACGGCACCCAGATCGCGTCCTGCCTACCGAGCCCGAGGTGCCCGATCTCCATCGCGGCGGCCCTGACCAGGTTGCGCGTGGGCTGGGTGACCCCCTTCGGTTCGCTGGTGGTGCCCGAGGTGAAGAGCAGCTGCGCCGTCATCTCCGGTGTCGGTGCGAGGGCGTCGAGCATCACGCGGTCGACCGCCGTCGCCGACAGCGCCTGCCCCCAGTCCTGCACGGTCGTCCCGCCCGTAGGGGACTCGGGCAGCTGAGCGGAGCCGCCTGCGGTGGCCAGGACCACCACGTGCTCCAGGTCCAGGTCCGAGCCGTCCTCAGCGACCAGGTCCAGCGCCTCCTCGGCGGGCAGGCGCGAGCGGTGCCGGTCCACCACGACCAGCACCCGTGCCTTGGAGCGCCGCAGGACGAAACCGAGCTCGCGCTTGCGGAAGAACGGGATGACCGGGCAGCACACGGCCCCGATGCGCAGGGCGGCCAGCGACAGCACCACGAACTCGATACGGTTCGGCAGCTGGTACGCCACGTTCTCGCCCGGCCGTACCCCGAGCCGCAGCAGCAGGGCCGCCGCACGGTCCACCTGCTCGGCCAGCTCGCTCCAGGTGATCATCTCGTCGCGGTCGGAGCGCACGTCCACGACGGCTGTGTCCTGTGGCCGGGCCTCGGCCCTTCGGCGCAGCCACTGCGGCAGCGTGACCCGCGAGGCGGGGTCGACGGCCTCCGGCGTCGTCCCGGGGGCACCGGCGCCCGCACCGTCACCGGCGGGGCCCGCCGAGCCGTCCTCCACCGACATGGGCACGGTGAGCGTGTTCATCGCGTCGAGGAACGTCGGGTACGAGATGCGGTACGCGTTCGGATAGGTCAGCGTCGAATGCCCCCGTGCCCGTGACGACGCCACCGCGAGCGACATCAGGACGCGGTGGTCGTTGAACGAGGACAGCTTGGCCCCGGTCAGGCCGTCCACGCCCCGGACCCGCAGCGCGTCGTCCGACAGTGCCAGGCGGCCGCCCATGGAGTTGAGCTGGAGCATGGCGGCGGCCCGGTCGGACTCCTTGAGCCGGGTGTGCGCGATGTTGCGGAACACCGACTCGCCGCGCGCGAACGTGGCGAGAGTCGACAGGATCGGCAGCATGTCGGGGATGTCGCGGCAGTCGACGTCGACCGCGGTGAGCCGCGGCTTGTCCTGCCGGATGCGGAGACCGCCGGCCGCCTCGTCGGTCTCCATCGGTACGCCCATGGAGCGTGCGACGTCGAGGAAGTGGAACTCGGGGTGATCGGCCGGGCCACCCTCCAGCGTGGTGATCCCGCGCAGCAGCACATCACTGGGGTGCAGAGCCGCGGTTGCGATGCCGAACGCGGCCGAGCCGATGTCCGGCGGCAGCGTCAGCTCGACGCTGCGCGCCTGCTGGTCGGGCTCGATGTCGAAGCGCCGCCAGTCCTCGGAGACGGTCACCTCGAGGCCGAACTGCCGCATCATCGCCACAGTCAGTTCCAGGTAAGGGCGTTCGTTGAGTTCGCCCTCCACCTCGATGGTGGTGTGCCGCGTCGCGAACGGGGCCAGCAGGATCAGGCCCGAGACCCACTGGGACAGGGTTCCCGCGATGGTGACGTGGCCGCCCGTGGGTCTGCGGCCCTGTACGTGGATGGGCGGGCAGTCGTCGGCCGACTCCAGCTGGACTCCCATCTGTTCGAGGGCGCGCAGCAGGGGGCCGACCGGGCGTCGTCTGAAGTACTTCTGCCCGGTCACCGACACGGCGCGGTCCGACAGTGAGGCCAGACCGATCATGAAGTACAGCGTCGTGCCGGAGCTTCCGGCGGAGATTGCCTCCCGGCGGGGCCTGTACCGCCCGCCGAGTCCATGTACCACGAAGGTGTCACCGTCCCTGGCGATCTGCACACCGAGGTCGCGCAGCAGTCGCACGGTGTACCCGACGTGACGTGCGTCGGACAGCCCGTGGACGCGGCTGACGCCGTCGGCGAGCGAGGCGAGGATCAGCGCACGATGCGCGTGGTATTTCGAGTGGGGGACAGGAATCTCACCGGTGACACAGTGCTGAATTCCGTTGACGAGAAGGTGCATGGGTCCTACTACTCCCTGACTGTGGGATGGCAGCCGAGACAGGAAAGAAGACGGTCCGAATCCTCACGGCACACCGAAGCCGAAGCGTCAATCACACGCACACGGAAAAATCGGACGCCGACCTCGCAGGGTCAGAAATTCGAAACAGGACGTTCCGGGAACCCGCCCTACGTCTGGTTGAGTCGCAACGCGGAGTGGTTCCGTGTCTCGAACTCCTGGTAATCCGGAGCGGAATGCGTTGACCGGCGACCCGGGATTGCCCGCGCTTCCCGGACCACCCGTGACCCGTCTCCGGGCGCGGAGGGCCGGACGTCCACGTCGGACCAGGCGGAGACCAGCGATACGGCCTGTTCCGGATTGAGCCGCGGGTCGCACAGGCTGGTACGCCGGACGGCCTTCCCCTCGTACACGGAGACGTCCGCGGCACATTCGAGGACGTCGTCGGGGGTGGTCTCCAGGTGCAGTCCGCCCGCCGTGCCGCCGACGTCGGTCACGGCCCGGAGGAATCCCCGGACCTCCCGTGCCATGGTCTCCAGCAGGCGGGTCTTGTGCCCGTCCGGGCCGACGACGGTGTTCCCGTGCATGGGGTCGCTGAGCCAGATCACTGGATGGCCGGCCACCCGGACCGCCTCCACGAGCGCGGGCAGTCGGTCGGTGACCGTCTCGGCGCCCATGCGTGCGATGAGGGTGAGCCGGCCCGGTTCCCGCAGCGGATCGAGCCGTTCGCACAGGACGGTGATCTCCTCCACGGTGGTGGTCGGACCGACCTTCACGGCGACCGGGTTGACGATGCCGGCGACGAGGTCCAGGTGAGCGCCGTCCAGCTGACGGGTCCGCTCACCAATCCACGGCCAGTGGGTGGAGCCGAGCCAGCGGCGCCCGTCACCCAGCTCACGGATCAGGGGCACTTCGTAGTCGAGGACGAGCGCCTCGTGGCTCGTCCAGACCCGGGGTTCTATCAGGGGCTGGTGATCCAAGACCGCGCGGCCGCGCCAGCCCAGGTGCTCCATGACATCGCCGGCCGTCATGTACGAGGTCAGCAGGCGCAGCGGATCGTGCCGCCGGCTTTCCGGGTCGCGCTCCGGGCCGTTGACCATGTGGCCCCGGTAGACCGGCAGTTCCAGGTCCCCGATCCGTTCGAGGTGCCTGGATCGCGGTTTGGCGAACTGGCCCGCGATACGTCCGACCCGCACGACCGGCTTGTGGGTGGTCATCTTCAGTGTCGCGGCGAGCAGGTCGAGCACCGCGGATTTGCGCGACACGTACTCGGCGTCGCACTCACCCGGGTTCTCGGCGCAGTCCCCGGCCTGCACCACCAGGGCTTCGCCCCGGGCCACCTGGGCCAGCAGCGTCCGCAGCACCCGAACGTCCTCCGCCCTGACCAGCGGCCGACGTCCGGCCAGTACCTTCCGGATGCGCCGGACCTGTGACGGGTCGTCCCACTCGGGTTGTTGCAGGGCCGGCTTACGCATGTCGGTCACGGCTCTTCCCACGTCGGGTCTCCGGTGAAATATCGGTCGAGATATGACTGCGATCATTGGAGGATGATTCTCGAAGACCCTTCGACAGCCTCCGGTGGGCACCGTGGAAGGTCGGGAACGGGCTGTGGATCCCATAGCCCGGTGAATGCCACTGGATTTTCCTCCATCGGATTCTCGGAATGGTGATCCTCGGCGTCCGGAACCACCGCGTCGGGACAGTCCGATCGGGATGTCGGCCCCGTGAATGTTCCTGTCCGAGCTTTCCATCGCTCGGCCCCCGCCCCAATCCCCTGGGGATCCCCTACTCCCCCCTAGGTGACGCCTCTGAGCTGGGCTGGGCGGCCCCCGATGACGCGGAGCACGTCCTCCAGGATCAGGGCGTGCGGGATCTGCCGACACACACCCCGAGCAGTTCCGAGGGGGAGCGCAGCACGACATCCGGGCTTTCCGCGAGGAGGGTCTCCTCGTCGGTCTCGCCCCACAGAGCGGCTACGGCGGCGACGCCGGCGCCCCGCGCGCTGGTGAGGTCGGTGACCGCGTCGCCGACCATGACCGTCCGCGAGGGGTCGCAGCCGAGCACGCCCAGTGCCTTGAACACGATGTCGGGGGCCGGCTTGGGGTGTTCCACCTCGTCGGAGCCGATCACCACGGTGAACAGGTCCAGCAGCCCGAGCTGTTCGAGGAGCGAACGGGCCCGCGGTCCGCTCTTGCCGGTGGCGACGGCGAGTCCGATATCGCGGGCCCGCAGCTCCCTGAGCATCTCCGGTACGCCGTCGAAGACCGGGACGAGGTGAGCGAGCCGGTAGCTCTCACGGACGAACGGGGCCTCCATCTCCAGCGGCAGCCCCATGATCCGCATGATGTCGGGGAAGTAGCGGCCCAGATGGCGCTCATACTCCTCGAACGGGGGCTCGCCGTCCCCCACCACCTCGGCGTAGGCGGTGGTGAACGCCTGGCGCATCACGGCGAAGCTGTTGACGAGCACCCCGTCGAGATCGAAGACGACCGCGGCTATCGGCTGTGCCTCGTTGTCCCAGGTGCCGGGGGTGGCGGGGCCTTGGCTGGTTCCAAGACTGTCCATGGCGCTGTGGTGCTCTCCTTCGTGGGGCGGCGGCTTCGGGTGTGGGACCGCTGCCGCCGGGGTACGGGTCCCGGCCGAATCGGTGGTCGTGCCGGTCACGCCCGGTGCGCCCGGTGCGACCGGGGTTTCTCCTGCGCGGCGCGGGCCGAGGAGTAGATCCGCTCGATGGCGCCGATGGTGCGCCGCGCCTCCTCGATGGCCCGGCGTGGACCGGCCGGGTCCCGCAGCTGGGCGAGCAACTCGTCGAGCTGCCGGTCGTACTCCGTGCCGATGGGCTCTTCGGGCACCGGGACCCCGCGGGTGCGGCCGTCGTCGGTGCGGGTCAGTTCCGGGTGCTCCAGGCGGTTGGGGCTGAAGCCGAAGGTGCACCGCAGGGTCGCACTGCCCACGCTGCCGTCGATCCGGACGCGGGTGATGTCGCGCTCCTCGTGCGAGGCCCAACTGGCGTGCAGCGACACTGAGACACCCTCGTCGGTGACGAGGAACGCGCGGGCGGTGTCCTCGACGTCGACGACGCCGACGTCGGCCCGCTCGTTCTCCTGGCCGTCCTCGGCCTTCGCGGCGCGCCAGGAGACCCGTGCGGAGTCCCGCGCGATGAAGTCGCCCGAGACCGCGCCGGTGACCTGCGTGAAGTTCGCGGAGCCCAGCAAAGGCGTGGCGATGTCGAAGAGATGCCAGCCGAGGTCCACCAGAGCCCCGCCGCCCGACAGCCGGCGCCGGGTGAACCAGCCGCCCGCGTCCGGCACGCCCCGGGCACGCACCCAGGACAGCTCGATGTGGCGGATCGTGCCCAGGTCTCCGGCGCTCGCGAGCAGGGAGCGGACGTCGGCCCGGTGGCGGGCGGCGCTGCCCGCCAGGAGCCGTGCACCGCCGACGCGTTCGGCTTCGGCCAGCTGCCCCGCCTCCGCCGACGTCAGGCACACCGGCTTCTCGAGGAAGACCGGGATGCCCTTGTGGAGCAGGCCGGCGGCGATCTCGCAGTGCAGGTGGTTGGGGACGGCCACGATGGCCAGGTCCACCTCTGCGGGGTCCGCGTCGTGCACGGCCGCCAGGACCGGGGTGTCCGGGAACTCCGCAGCGACGGCCGCGCGCGAGGCCGGGTCGGGGTCGACCGCCGCGTTCACGGCGAAGCCGGGATGGCGACGCAGCCGCGGCAGCCAGATGGAGCGAGCCGCCCAGCCCAGTCCCACGACAGCGGTGCGGATCGGCCGGCCGTCGTGGTTCGCCGCGGTCATGAGCCGACGACGTCGGCTATGACGGCGGCGACCTCGTGCATGTGTTCCTCGGTGCCGAGCAGCGTCCGGTGGTGCAGCCACAGACAGTCGGACGTCAGTGCCTCGGAGTTGGGGCAGCGACGGGCCAGTTCGTCCACCGACAGGTCCGGCGCGCCCATCTCCCAGAAGGCGTCCGTGCGGTAGACCGAGCGGAACGCCACGAACGCGGGGACACCTCGCTCGATGAGGGTGTCGACCACCTGCGCGCGCCGTTCCTCGGTGATGCCAGGGACCCGGAACATGGCCATGTAGTGCGGGTTGCGGTCTGCCCGGGGGTCCAGCCGCTGCGGCAGCACGCCGGGGATCTCGGCGAGCAGCGAGGACAGCAACGGCCATCGTTCCTCACGTGTTTGGATCTGCCCGTCCAGGCGCGCGAGCTGGGCGCGCAGCACAGAGGCGGAGAACTCGTTGAGCCGGAAGTTGGAGCCCGAGGTGCGGTGGAAGTAGCCGCGGTCGCCGCGCGGGCGTCCGCAGCTGTGCCGGACGAAGGCCTGTTCCGCCATCTCGGCGGTCGGGAACAGCACCGCACCGCCCTCGCCCGCCGTCATCAGCTTGCCGTTCTGGAAGGAGAACGCGGCGACCGAGCCCAGCTCACCGACCCGCCGGCCGTTCCAGGTGGCGCCCTGGGCGTGTGCCGCGTCCTGGATCAGCGGCACACCGGATTCGGCGGCGACCTTGTCGAGGGAGTCCATGTCGGCGAACTGGCCGGCCATGTGCACGGGCATGATGGCGCGGGTCTTCGCAGTGATGGCTCTGGCGGCCTCGGCCGGATCGATGCAGTACGTCTCCGGGTCCACGTCCACCGGCACCACGACCGCGCCGAGGCGCTGAGCGGCCTGGGACGAGGAGATGAAGGTGAAGGCCGGCACGATCACCTCGGCGCCGGGGCCGACACCCATGACCTCCAGAGCCAGTTCGAGGGCGTGCGTGCCGTTCGTGACGGCCAGTGCGTGCTCGCTCCCGTGGTACTCGGCGAACTCCCGCTCGAAGGCGTCGACCTCGCCACCGCCCATGCGCCACCACTGACCCTGCTCCAGCGCACGTATGAGGCCGGTCCGCTCCGCGTCGTCGTACTGCGGCCATGCCGGAAGGTCTGAGCCCAGTCGCACACCACTGCTCATGCTGTTCCTTGCTCCTTCGGTCTACGCGCATGCGAATACTGCCGCAGCGAAAGCCACGGAGGTCACGACGCGGAACCACCCCTCATGAGGGGGGTGTTCACACGGACGCCGGCGCCGGCACACGACCTCGGTGCGGTCCGCGCGCCCGGCCGGGCAGGTCGGCAGCAGTCCCCGGACGGGGTCGGTCGTCGCAATTAGCACGCTAACCCAGTGGTTGGCGAGGCGTCATTCCCCTGGTGACCCCCCTATGTTCCCCCTTGTGATTGCGGGCATACCGGGGAGCGGTGTTTACCTGTCAATGGCCGTGCTATAAAAAGCACTTCCCGGTGGTTCCGTACAGACAAAGGGTGTGCATTGAGCAGGCTTCTGTTGGTGAACGGGCCGAATCTCGGCATCCTCGGGAGCCGTCAGCCCGAGATCTACGGAACGGATACGCTCGCCGATATCGAAGGATGGGTCGCCGAAGAAGTGGCGGACCGCGGCTGGAAAGTGGAAGCGTTCCAGCACGACGGTGAGGCGGAGATGATCCGCACCATCCAGGGCAACTACGACTCCGTCGGCGCGATCGTCAATCCCGCCGCCCTGATGATGGCCGGCTGGGGACTGAGGGACGCGCTGGCCAACTATCCGCGCCCGTGGATCGAGGTCCACCTCTCCAATGTCTGGGCCCGCGAGCAGTTCCGGCACGAGTCGGTGACCGGACCGCTCGCCACCGGAGTGATCTTCGGACTGGGTGCCACGGGCTATCGGCTCGCCGCCCGCGCGTTGCTGGAGAAGGTCACCGACCGCTGACGCGGTGCCACCGGCCGTGAGAGACCCCCAGGTTCCCGTGGAGCCGCGCCCGCGCGGCATCGCCACGGACACGACTGAAAGCCGAGGACAGGACACCATGCCCCAGGTACAGACGGCGGAATCAGTGCTGGCCGCCCACCGCGACCGGCTGCGCCCCGTCGACCGGATGATTCCGGAGGCCGATGCGCTGCCGGAGCCCAGCGAAGGCGAAGAACTGCTGGAGGTCGACGGGGCGCAGGGCCTGCTGACGCACACCCGTGTCGACGCCGACGCGCTGGAGGCGGTGCTCGGCCCGCTCGACCGCTGGGAGCTGACCCCCCGGGTCTCGGGGCCCGACGAGATGGCCGCTCTGCTCACGCACTGGCAGCAGTACATGCAGAGCCACCCGGAACGCCCCGGTGCGGACTCCATGGCCGCCGTCGAGTGGCCCAGCCGCGACGTGGGCATGACCCGGGTCCTGCGTGCCTTCGGATTCGTTCCCGAGTTCGTGATGATCGGCCGGGTCAAGGGCACCGACCTGGTACCCGAGTCGGGGCGGGTCCACGTGCGGCGGGCCACCCCCGAGGACAGCGAGGCGGTGTTCGAACTGCAGATGGTGGAGACCCGGTTCGACGCCGCCGTCAGCGGCGCCGTCGAGCGCGCCACGACCGAGGCGCTGCTGCGCGAGGAGATCACCGCGTCGTTCAAGCGCGACGAACCGCTGATCTGGGTCGCCGAGTACGAGGGCGGGATCGTGGGCATGCACCGGGGCGAGGATCCCTCCGAGCCGCAGCAGGCGTGGCTCGCGACGAAGATCACCGCCACCCCCGTCGCGCATCTGGTCTGCCAGGCAGTCAAGGAGGGCTATCGCGGCCTCGGTATCGGCACCTCCCTCGCCAACCACGTCCACGCCGAGCTGGATGCCATGGGCATCGGCGCGTCGGTCGGCTACCACGCGATGTTCAACCCGATCTCCACGCCGTTCTGGCACCGCCACGGCTGGCGGCCGTACTGGAACCGCTGGATGCGCACCCCGGCCGTCTGAGCGGCACCGTGCCGAGAATCCGTACGAGCCCTGTGGAGGGGAACATGCTGGTGAAGGCGCTGGAGGAGCGGGCCGACTCCGTTGCGGACCTCACGGCCCTCGAATGCGAGGGTGTGGAGCTCACTTACCGGGAGGCGCACGAGCAGGCCAACCGGCTCGCCCGCCACCTGGTCGCCCGGGGTGTGGGGCCCGACCGCGTCGTCGCGGTGATGCTGCCACGTTCCACGGACCTGTTGGTGGCACTGCTGGCGGTGCTGAAGGCGGGCGGGGCCTACTTGGCGCTCGACCCGGAACACCCCGCCGAGCGTGTGGCTTTCCAGGTCCGTGACGCCGCTCCGGTCGCCCTGCTGACGTCGACCCGCATCCCCGCCGACCGCACCGAACTGGGTGTTCCCCGCGTCGTGCTGGACGAACCCGCGACGGCCGCGACGCTCGCCGAACTGCCCTCCGGGCATCTGACGGACGCCGAGCGGGCCGCCCCGCCGCAGCCCGAGGACCTCGCGTACGTCATCTACACCTCGGGTTCCACCGGCACCCCCAAGGGCGTCGAGATCCCCTTGCGCGCCTTGCACAACCTGCTGGAGGCGATGCGGGAGCGGCTGTCCATGGGACCCGGTGACCGCATGCTGTCGGTCACCACCGCCACCTTCGACATGTCGGTGCCCGAGCTGTTCCTGCCGTACTACACCGGTGCCCGCGCGGTCATCGCGCCCCGTGCCACCGGGCAGGACCCGCAGGCGCTGGGCGACCTGATCGTCCGCGGGAGGATCGGCACCGCTCAGGCCACCCCCACTCACTGGCACATGCTGGCCACCGTCAGTCCCGAGGCGCTGCGCGGCCTGCGCATCCTCGTCGGCGGCGAGGCGCTGTCGGAGAAGCTGGCGGCGGCGCTGCTCGACCTCGGTGCCGAGGTCGTCCAGTGGTACGGGCCCACGGAGACCACCGTGTGGTCAACGGTCCACCCGGTCACCGGGCCCGAGGACGCCGCCGTCATCGGCAAGCCCCTGCGCAACACCCGGCTGTACGTCCTCGACGAGGACCTGGTGCCCGTCGAGGCCGGTACCGAGGGCGAGCTGTTCATCGCCGGCGCAGGAGTGGCCCGCGGCTACCTCAACCGGCCGGAGCTGACCGCCGAACGTTTCCTGCCCGACCGTTTCGGCGACGGCAGCGCCCTGATGTACCGCACGGGCGATGTGGTGCGGCTGCGCCCGGACAGCGACCTTGAGTACGTCGGCCGTGCCGACCACCAGGTCAAGCTGCACGGCTTCCGGATGGAACTCGGCGAGATCGAGGCCGTCCTGGAGCGGTCCGAGGACATCGACCAGGCGGCCGCGACGGTCCGCGAGGACCGGCCCGGCGACCGCCGCCTCGTGGCCTACGTGACAGCCGCCCCCGGCCGTGTGCCCGACGTCAAGGAGCTGCGGAACTTCGTGGCGGACAGACTGCCTCTGTACATGGTGCCGTCCGCCGTGGTGGCCCTGGGGGAGTTCCCTCTCACCCCCAACGGCAAGCTCGACCGCAAGGCGCTGCCGGCCCCGGTCGTCGCGCAGACGGCGATGGTGGAGACGCACCTCACGCAGTCGGAACTGCTCCTCAGCCGGCTCTTCGCCGAGGTGCTCGGTGTGGAGCAGGTCGGACCACGCGACAGCTTCTTCGACCTCGGCGGCTCCTCGGTGCTCGCGGCACGGCTGCTGGCCCGGGTGCGCTCCGAGATGCAATGGGAGCTGTCGATCCGGATGCTGGTGGAGTCCCCGACGCCGGCCGAGCTCTCCCGGCGGCTGACGGGTGAGGAGCCGCAGGACTCCTTCGACGTACTGCTGCCGCTGATGACCAAGGGCTCGGCACGGCCGCTGTTCTGCATGCGCCACCTCGGCGGCACCGCCTGGTGCTACGGAGTGCTCGCCCAGCACTTCAGCCTGGAGTACCCCCTCTACGGCCTCCAGTCGCACACCTTCCAGGAGTTCGACACCCCCGTCGACAGCATCGCGGCCATGGCGGCGGACTACGCGGACCGCATCAGCGGCGTGCAGCCCACGGGCCCGTACCGCATTCTCGGCTGGTCCTTCGGGGGCATCCTCGCCCACGCCGTCGCCGCCGAGTTCCAGAAGCGCGGTGAGGAGATCGAGTTCCTCGGCGTGTTCAACACCAACCCGCACATCACGGACAAGGAGGACCGTGACGAGCAGGGCCTGATCGAACTGATCCTGCTGATCAACGGCAAGGACCTCGCCGCATACGAGCGCCCGCTCACGTACGAGGACGTCGCCGAATTCGCCGACATGGCGACGAACTACGCCTGGCGCGGCAGGAAGAGCGCGGCCGAGACCTTCGTCGAGACCATGCTGACCGACCTCGGCGCCTGGAAGGCCCACACGCCCGAGAAGTACAGCGGCGCCATGCACCTGTTCGCGGCCGAACCCAGCCCGGTGGCCGAAGCGGCCTCCAGCGAGGCATGGGCGCCGTACGTCGCGGGCGACATCGTGCGACACGAACTGGGTTGCGGCCACGAGGAGATGCTCAGCAGCCCCCGCGTGCTCCGCCAGGTCGCGGAGATCGTCACCGACCACCTCAGGGACTGACCCGGCCGGGAGGCAGCCATCCCCTACCACCTGGGCATCGACGTGGGCGGCACGAAGGTCGCCCTGCGTGCGGAGCACACGGACGGCACCGTGCGCGAGGCCGGCTTCCGGTGGCCACGGCCTCCCGGCAGGCCCGTGCGCGCGGCTGCGGACCTGGACCTGCTCGCCCGGCGGATCCGGGAGCTGTGCGCCGTCGCCCCGGACGAGTTGGCGGGCGTCGGCGTGGCGATGCCCGCCACCCTGGACGCGGCGGGCGTCGTCACCGCCTGGCCCAACCGCCCGGGCTGGACCGGCCTCGACCTCGGCGGCGTGCTGCGCGAGGTCTTCGGCACCGCGGAGGTGGCCTGCGCCGACGACGGCGACCTCGCCGCGCTCGCCGAAGCACATGCGGCGGGCCGTCCCGACCTGCTGTATCTCGGAGTCGGCACCGGCGTCGGCGGCGGGATCGTCCTGGGCGGCAGACTGCTGCCCGGCCCCTCGCGGGGTTCCTGCGAGATCGGCCACCTGATCGTGGACCGGTCCGGGGAACTGTGTGACTGCGGGCGCCGTGGCTGTGTCCAGTCCGTGGCCTCGGGCCCCGCCGTACTGCGCCGGGCCGCCCGCGCCCGCGGCACCGAGGTGACCTTCCCCGAGCTGGCGCAGGCTCTCGCCGACGGCACGTCCTGGGCGGCCGACGCCGTACGCGAGGGCTGTGCGGCGCTGGCCGCGGCCGCTGTCGGGGTGGGCGAACTGCTTCGCCCCGCAGCCGTCGTGGTCGGTGGCGGATTCGCCGACGCCCTGCCCGGCTTCACCGAAACGGTCGGGGCGGAGACGGCGCGACTGGCCCGCCCAGGTTTCCCGCCGCCGCCCGTGGAGCCCGCCCGCCTCGGTGGACTCTCTTCACTGCACGGGGCGGTCCTGCTGGCCAAGGGCCGTACGCCGGAGAACTGAGACCGGGCGGATCACGGAATCGACGGCCGTCATGGCCGGCGGTGGCCCGCCCGCCGCCGGGAACGACGTGGTCCGCGCCGGTCCGGACGAACTCCTCGTCCGGACCGGCGCGAACCGTCCGTCGCACGCAGACCTTTCTCAGGCCGCCGCGCGCGGCATCTCCGCCAGCACCCGCGCGACGACGTCCTCCGGCAGGTCAGGCACCAGCTCGGCGCCGGCCTTGCCGTCCAGCACGAAGGTCAGCCCGGACATCGCCTTCTTGTCCAGCCGTACGAGCTCGATCAGCCGGGCCGGAGCGACATCCGCGGGCAGCTCGTGGGGCAGTCCGTAGTGACGCACCACTTCCAGGTGCTCCGCCGTCCGCTGCTCGTCGATCCGGCCCATGGCCCGGGCGAGCCGCCCCGCGAACACGGTGCCGATCGCCACCGCCTCGCCGTGCCGCAGCCGGAAGTCCGTGGCCAGCTCCAACGCGTGGCCCAGGGTGTGGCCGTAGTTGAGCAGGTGGCGCAGGCCGGTGTCGCGCTCGTCGGCGGACACGATCTGTGCCTTGCGCGCCACACTCGCCGCGATCTGCTCCGGCAACGACAGCTCCCGCAGGTCGCCGGCGCCGATGAAGTGGCAGCGGGCGATCTCCCCATAACCGTTGAGCATCTCCCGCTCGGGCAGCGTCTCCAGGTAGTCGGTGTCGCACAGCACCGCGCTGGGCTGCCAGTAGGCGCCGATGAGGTTCTTGCCCTCGGGTGTGTTCACCGCGGTCTTGCCGCCTACGCTGGCGTCCACCTGCGCGAGCAGCGTGGTCGGCAGATGCACCACGGACACCCCGCGGTGGAAGAGGGCGGCGGCGAGGCCCACGACGTCCGTCGTGGTGCCGCCGCCGACGGAGACGACGACGTCGTCACGGGTCAGGCCGAAGCGCACGAACTCCCGGCACAGCGATTCGACAGTGCCGAGGGTCTTGTCCCTCTCGCCGTCACGGGCTCGCATGACCAGCGAGGGCACGCCGGGGTCGGGAATCCAGGCGTCCGGCCGTGCCGAGACCACCGCCGCCCGCCGCGCTCCCAGCCGCTCGACGGTCCCGGACAGCGAGTGCCGCACCCCGGATCCGATGTCGACGGGATAGGCGCGATCGCCGAGTTCCACCCGGATACGGGTGTGATGGGATGTCGAATTCGTCATGTCCGTGTGTGTCCCTTTCTCTGCTGTCCCGCCGTCGCGGGAAGCTGCCGGGAAAAGAATTCCCGCTCCCAGGGCACTGGCGGAAATGATGGCCGCTCATCACGTCTGCATTCCGGGCCGACAGCCAATAACACGATGACTGTCAGTACGGCGACGGAGCCTAATGCCGTCGGTCCGCCGCTTCAAACCTCTGCTGATTAATTCTGGTCACTCTTCAGGTTAGGGATGCGTAGGGGGGTGATGAGGGGGTGTGGGGGAGCGTCGCATGACAAGAATGTGCCGGGTAGGGCGAACCATCTGCCCTTGCGGACTGCCCGTCTGCTCTCGCCCCGGAGGGATGACGACACATGTTGCGCACGGAGCTGATCCGGCCGCTTCCCGAGCTGCTGGTCCACCAGGCCCGGCACTTCGGTGCCAAGATCGCCTACCGGGACGCCCGACGGAGCGTCAGCTACACCGACCTGGAGGCGCGGACCCGGCGATTGGCCGGACACCTGGCGGAGTTGCGACTGCAACCGGGCGACCGTGCGGCCATCTGCCTGGGCAACCGCGTCGAGATCGTCGAGAGTTACTACGCCATCACCCGGGCCAGCGCCATCGGCGTCCCCGTCAACCCGCAGAGCAGTGACGCGGAACTCGCGCACGTCCTCGACGACAGCGGTGCCCGGATCGTCGTCACCGATCACCCGCACGTGGAACAGCTGCGGCGCCTGCTTCCGGACCGTCCGCACCTGACGGTCGTCCTGGTCGGCGACCAGCCGGTGCCGTCGGGCTTCCTGCCCTACGAATCGTTCGCGACCCGGGAACCCGCCATGCCGGCTCGTGACGACCTCGGTCTCGACGATCTGGCGTGGATGCTCTACACCTCGGGCACCACCGGCAGGCCCAAGGGCGTGCTCTCCACCCAGCGCAACTGCCTGTGGTCGGTGGCCGCCTGCTATGTGCCGGTGCCCGGACTCGGTCCCGAGGACCGCGTCGTCTGGCCTCTGCCTCTGTTCCACAGCCTCTCGCACATCGCCTGTGTGCTCTCCGTGGTGGCCGTGGGCGCCAGCGCCCGCATCGTCGACGGTCTGTCGGCGGAGGACGTGCTCGCCGCACTGGACGAGGAGCGCGCCACCTTCCTGGCCGGCGTGCCCACCCTGCTGCACTATCTGCTCGACGCGGCCCGCGACCGCGGCTTCACCGCTCCACGGCTGCGCGTGGCCCTGGTGGGTGGCGCGGTCACTACGGCATCGCTGCGCCGGTCGTTCGAGCGTGTCTTCGGCGTTCCCCTCATCGACGCCTACGGCTCCACCGAGACCTGTGGGTCCATCACCGTCAACTGGCCCTCGGGTGCCCGCGCCGAGGGCTCCTGCGGCCTGCCGGTGGTGGGTCTGGGAGTACGCCTGGTGGACACGCGGACCGGCGAGGACGTCGCTGACGGCCAGGAGGGCGAGGTGTGGGTGCGCGGGCCGAGTGTCATGGCCGGCTATCACAACCAGCCCGAAGCCACCGCGGCCGCCTTCCACGACGGCTGGTACCGCACCGGCGACCTGGCCCGCCGTGACGAGGCCGGCTACTTCACGATCACCGGCCGCAGGAAGGAACTGATCATCCGCGCCGGGGAGAACATCCACCCGGGAGAGGTGGAGGAGGTCATGCGCACCGTCCCCGGTGTCGCCGACGTCGCGGTGGTCGGCAAGCCGCACGACGTGCTGGGCGAGGTACCGGTCGCGTTCATCGTTCCCGGCTCTCAGGGACCGGACACGGAACGGCTGTTCGCCGAGTGCCGCGAACGCCTCTCCTACTTCAAGGTGCCCGAGGAGCTCTACGAGATCGAGACGATCCCGCGCACCGCTTCGGGCAAGATCGTGCGGCATCGGCTGCTGGAGACGCCCGCCCGGTTGCGCGCCACCAGCAGCGGCCTGTACGACTCGCTGTTCCGCGTCGACTGGATACCCAGATCCCGGCTTTCCCTGGGCGGAGCCCCGGGCGAGCCGGGCGATTGGGCGCTGGCGGGCTCCGACTCGCTCGGCCTGGCCGCCGCCCTCCAGGACGCCGGCGTACCGTGCGAGGTCCACACCGACCTGGCCGCCGCCCGCACGGCCGCCCGGGGCGGCACCGGCGTCCTCCTCGCGGACCGGACCGCCTACGACGCAGGGGCGGGCATCGAGGAGTTCGTCGCGTCCCTGCAGGACTGGCCGGCCGACCACCGCAACGAGAACCTCTCACTCGTGGTCCTCACCCGGCGTGCCGTGGCCGTCGGCGACGGCGAGGACGTACAGGACCCCGCGCACACCCCGCTGTGGGGCATGGTCCGCGCGCTGCAGACCGAGCACCCGGGCAGGTTCGTGCTCGCCGACCTCGACAGCGACGGTCTCGGCGAGGACGGCGCGCGATCCCTGGCCGCCGCCGTGAACGCAGGTGAATCGCAGTTCGCCATCCGCTCCGGTGTGGCCCTGCTGCCGCGCTTCGCCCGCGTCTCCATGGACCGCGAGGAGCCGCCCCTTCCGCTGCTCGACCCCGATGGAACAGTCCTGGTCACCGGCGCCGCCACCGCCCAGGGAGCCGCGCTCGCCCGCCACCTCGTGACCGCGCACGACGCCCGCCACCTGCTGCTGGCCTTCGCCCCCGGACACGGCGACGAGAGCGTACAGACGCTGTGCACCGAACTCGCCGGAGCCGGCGCCCGCGCCACCGCCGTCGCGTGCGACGCGGGCGACCGCGCCGCGCTCGCCGAGCTGCTCGCGGAGCGTGGCCGGCCACCGCTGACGGCCGTGGTGCACGCGGAGGAGATCACCGGAACCGGCACCGTGTCCGCCGCGGCGCACGCCCTGCACGACCTGACCGCCGACCGCGACCTGGCCGCCTTCGTCCTGTGCTCCTCTCCCCTGGGAGTCCTGGGCGCCCCCGGCGCCGGCGACATCGCGGCCGAGAGCGCCGCGCTGGAGGCGCTGGCCCAGCACCGGCGCGCCCACGGCCTGCCCGCGTTGTCCCTGGCCTGGGGACCCTGGAACGACGGCGCGGTCGAGGGCGCCGTACCCTTCGCGGCGGGCGAACTCACCGAACAGCAAGCCCTGGTGATGTTCGACGCCGCGCACGCCGCCGGCGAGGCCGCGTTCATCGCGATGCGCCTCGACAACGCCGCCCTGCTCACCGGCCCGGTCCCCGCACCGTTGCTCGGCCTGATCGACACCACGGCTCAGGAGGTGCGCACCGAGACCTCGGAGCTGCGCGGCCGACTGGAGAGCCTGCCCGCCGAGGAGCAGGAGGAAATCCTGCTGCGGCTGGTGCGCACCGAGGCCGCCGCGGTCCTCGGACGCACCGGCACCGAGGACGTCCCGGCCGACCGGGCCTTCAAGGAACTGGGGTTCAGCTCCGTGATGGTCGTGGCCCTGCGCGACCGGCTCAGCACCGCCACCGGACTGCGGCTTCCCGCCACCAGTGCCTTCGACCACCCCACCCCCGAAGCCCTGGCGCACCGGCTGCTGTACGAGGTCTCCGGCGAGTCCGCCGACGTCCCGGCCCTGCCCGCCCCCGCGGCGGTCTCCGACGAGCCGATCGCCATCGTCTCGATGGGCTGCCGGCTGCCGGGCGGCGTCACGTCACCCGAGGACCTGTGGCGTCTGGTGGCCGACGGCGCCGACGGCCGCTCCCCGTTCCCGTCCGACCGGGGCTGGAACCTGGAGGAGCTGTACGACCCGGACCCCGACGCCGCCGGAAAGTCGTACGTCACGGAGGGCGGCTTCCTGGACGACGTGGCCGGCTTCGACGCCGAGTTCTTCGGGATCTCCCCGCGCGAGGCGTTGGCGATGGACCCCCAGCAGCGGCTCCTCCTGGAGACCTCCTGGGAGGTCTTCGAACGCGCGGGCCTGGACATGAGGGCCCTGCACGGCGCGGACATCGGCGTCTTCGCAGGGGTCATGTACCACGACTACACCACCCGGGCGGTGCGGCCCGCGAGGGAGATCGAGGGCTACCTCGGCGTCGGCGGCGCGGGCAGCGTCGTCTCCGGCCGGGTGTCGTACACCTTCGGCTTCGAAGGCCCCGCCGTGACGGTGGACACGGCGTGCTCGTCCTCGCTGGTCGCCCTGCATCTCGCCGCCCAGGCGCTGCGCGCGGGGGAGTGCTCCCTGGCGCTGGCAGGCGGTGTCGCGGTGATGGCGACCCCGGGCAGCTTCGTCGAGTTCTCGCGGCAGCGTGGACTCGCTCCCGACGGACGCTGCAAGGCCTTCGCCGCCGCGGCAGACGGCACCAGCTGGTCCGAGGGCGTGGCTCTGCTGCTCCTGGAGCGGCTGTCGGACGCCCGCCGCAACGGCCACGAGGTCCTCGCCGTCGTCCGCGGCTCCGCCATCAACCAGGACGGCGCCTCCAACGGTCTCACCGCGCCCAACGGCCCCTCGCAGCAGCGCGTCATCCGCCAGGCCCTCGCCAACGCGGACCTCACCCCCGCCGACGTCGACGCCGTCGAGGCGCATGGCACCGGCACCTCCCTCGGCGACCCGATCGAGGCGCAGGCCCTTCTCGCCACCTACGGTCAGGAACGGCCCGGCGACGGCCACCCGCTGTGGCTCGGCTCCCTCAAGTCCAACATCGGCCACGCGCAGGCCGCCGCCGGTGCGGCAGGCGTGATCAAGATGGTGCAGGCGATGCGGCACGGCGTGCTGCCCCGCACGCTGCACGTCGACGCCCCGACGCCCGAAGTGGACTGGACCCGCGGCGCGGTCGAACTGCTCACCGAGCCCAGGCCCTGGCCCGAGACCGGGCGCCCGCGCCGCGCGGGCGTGTCCTCCTTCGGCATCAGCGGCACCAACGCCCACGTCATCCTCGAACAGCCCACCGAGGACCCCGCCACGACTCCCGCCGACGGACCGGACACGGCGGACCCGGCGGAGCGGGCGCTGCCCGACGGGCTCGTCCCGCTCGTCCTCTCCGCCAAGTCTCCACAGGCACTGTGCGCGCAGGCCGGACGCGTCGCCGCCCTTCTCGACGCGGAGCCGGCGCCCGCCCTGGCCGACGTCGCCCTCACGCTCAGCGGCCGCTCCGCCTTCGAGCACCGCGCGGTCGTGGTCGCCGGCTCCGCGGAGGAGGCCCGCAACGCCCTGGCGGCCCTGGCCGCCGGCGACGGCACGACCGGCACCGCCACCGACGGCAAACTCGCCGTCGTCTTCTCCGGCCAGGGCGCGCAACGCCCCGGGACGGGCCGCGAACTGTACGCGTCGTTCCCGGTGTACGCCCGCGCCTTCGACGAGGTCTGCACCACCCTGGACCGCTGGCTCGACCGCCCGCTGCGGGACGTCGTCCTCGCCGAACCCGGCACTCCCGACGCGGACCTGCTCGACCGGACCGCCTACACCCAGGCAGCCCTGTTCGCCGTGGGAGTGGCCCTCTACCGGCTGGTCGAGTCCTGGGGCGTGCGCCCCGACCTGGTCGCCGGGCACTCCATCGGTGAACTCGTCGCCGCCCACGTGGCCGGTGTGTGGTCCCTGGAGGACGCCGCGGCCCTGGTCGCCGCTCGCGGCGCGATGATGCAGCGGCTGCCCGAGGGCGGTGCCATGATCGCCGTGCAGGCCACCGAGGACGAGGCCGTCGCCGAGCTCACCGAGGGAGTCGCCGTCGCGGCGCTCAACGGCCCCGAAGCCGTCGTCCTCTCCGGTGACGCTCCCGCCGTCGAAGCCGTGGCTGCCGTGCTCGCGGCCCGCGGCCGCAAGACGAAACGGCTGCGCGTCTCGCACGCCTTCCACTCGCCGCGCATGGAACCGATGCTCGACGCCTTCCACGAGGTCGCCGCCGGACTGAGCTTCCACACCCCCGTCCTGCCCGTCGTCTCCAACCTGACCGGCTCCCTCGCCGACCCCGCACAGCTGTGCGCCCCCGAGTACTGGGTACGCCACGTCCGCGGCACGGTCCGCTTCGCCGACGGCCTGCGCACCCTGCGCGAACAGGGCGTCACCACCGTGCTCGAACTCGGGCCCGGCGGAGTGCTCACCGCCATGGCGCAGGACTGCCTTCCCGAGGCCGTCGACTGCGTGGCCGCACTGCGCGACGGACGGCCGGAACCCGCGACGCTGGTCGCGGCCGTCGCCCGGGCACACACCAGGGGTGCCCGCGTCGACTGGCCCTCCCTGTTCGCCGGCAGCGCCGCCCGAGGCACCGTCGTACCGACGTACGCCTTTCAGCACCGGCGCTACTGGCTCGACGCCGCCCCCGGCGCCGGTGACCTCGGAGCCGCGGGCATCACCACGGCCGGCCACCCGCTGCTGACCGCGGCAGTGGAACTACCCGAGGCCGATGCCGTCACCTTCACCGGACGCCTGTCCACGGCCGACCGGCCCTGGCTCGCCGACCACGCGGTCGACGGCACGGTCCTGCTGGCCGGCACGGCGCTGGTCGAGATGGCCGTCCGGGCCGGCGACGAGGTCGGGCACGGCGCCGTCCGCGAACTCGTCCTGGCTGCGCCCCTGGTGCTGCCCGCCGACGGTGCGGTGCGTATCCGCGTGCACGTCGGCGCGCCCGACGAGACCGGCGACCGACCCGTCGCCGTTCACTCCCGCCCCGACGGCGACGAGGGTGCGTGGACCCGCCACGCGAGCGGCGCCCTGACACGGACGAACTCCGACGACGCTCCGGGCACCGACACCGCCCCGTGGCCCCCGCCGAACGCCACGGCCGTGCCCGTCACGGACTTCTACCGGCAACGCGCCGAGGCCGGCTACGAGTACGGCCCCGCCTTTCAGGGACTGCGCGCGGTGTGGACCGACGGAGAGGAGATCTTCGCCGACA
This sequence comes from Streptomyces sp. NBC_00016, assembly GCF_045040885.1. Lineage (NCBI taxonomy): Bacteria > Bacillati > Actinomycetota > Actinomycetes > Kitasatosporales > Streptomycetaceae > Streptomyces > Streptomyces sp. NBC_00016. Next base: position 9,563,074 of record NZ_CP108304.1, read on the forward strand.
TCGCCCTCGACGACGAACACCACGACGACGCCGACCTGTTCGGCCTGCACCCGGCCCTCTTCGACGCCGCCCTGCACCCCAGCGCCTTCGGCGGCGTCGCCGAGCCCGGCGACGGAAGGCGTCTGCTGCCCTTCGCGTGGAACGGCGTACGACTGCACGCCTCGGGGGCCAAGGCCCTGCGGGTCCGACTGTCCCCCGCCGGAGAGAGCGGGGTGTCCCTGCGCATCACCGACGCCACCGGAGCCCCGATCGTCGACGTCGACTCCCTCGTCCTGCGCCCCGTGGCGGCCGAACACCTGCGCCCGGCCACCGAAGCCGGACACGAATCCCTGTTCCGTACGACGTGGACGTCGCTGCCGGTCACGGCGCGCGCGGACGGCCCCCACGGCATCCGCGCCCTCGACGCCACCGGCGACGGCACCTCGGCCGAGGACGTACACGCCCTCGCCGACCGCGTGCTGGGAGACCTCCAGGCATTTCTGGCCGCGCCCGGCGACGACACATCACGGCTGCTGGTGGTCACCAGGGGCGCCGTCGCCGTTCATGACGGCGAGAGCGTCACCGACCCGGCGGCAGCCGCGGTCTGGGGCCTGGTGCGCTCCGCCCAGGCCGAGCACCCCGACCGCTTCGTCCTGGCCGACGTCGACGGACACGACGCCTCCCGCGACGCGCTCGCCGGACTCCCGGCGGTGGCCGCGGCCCTGGAGGAGTCGCAGTTCGCGGTACGTGACGGCGAGGTGTCCGTGCCCCGCCTCGTCCGCGCCGCCGCGGTCGGCCTGACGGTCCCGGACGGCGCCGGCACCTGGCACCTGGACACCACCGGGCCCGGCACCCTGGAGAACCTGGCCCTCGTGCCGAACGCCGAATCCGGCCCGCCGGCCCCCGGCCAGGTCCGTGTGGCCGTCCGCGCCGCGGGCATGAACTTCCGCGACGTCATGATCGCTCTGGACATGTACCCCGGGCGGGCCGCGATCGGCGGCGAGGGCGCGGGCATCGTCCTGGAGACCGGCCCCGGCGTGACCGGCCTGTCGCCCGGTGACCGGGTCATGGGCCTGTTCCCCGGCGGGGCGTTCGGTCCGGAGGCCGTGACCGACCACCGCAGGCTCGTCCGCGTCCCCCCGGGATGGACCTTCGCACAGGCCGCCGCCGCGCCCATCGCGTTCCTCACCGCCCTCTACGGCCTGCGCGACCTGGCCGGCGTCCGGCCCGGTGAGACCGTCCTGGTCCACGCCGCGGCGGGCGGCGTCGGCATGGCCGCCGTCCAGGTCGCCCGTCACCTGGGCGCCGAGGTCTATGGCACCGCCAGCCCCGGCAAGTGGGACACCCTCCGTGCCCGCGGACTCGACGACGCGCACCTCGCCAACTCCCGCACCACCGATTTCGAGCAGCACTTCCTCGGCACCACCGACGGCCGCGGCGTCGACGTCGTCCTCGACGCACTGGCCGGCGAGTTCGTCGACGCGTCCCTGCGCCTGCTGCCGCGGGGCGGGCGCTTCCTGGAGATGGGCAAGACCGACATCCGTGACGCCACCGAGGTCGCCGAACGCCACCCTGGGGTCGCGTACCGTGCCTTCGACCTCGCGGAGGCGGACGACGACCGGGTCCGGGAGCTGCTGGACGAACTCGTCGACCTCATCGACCGCGGAGCCCTCACCCCGCTGCCGGTGACGGCATGGGACGTACGGCACGCCCCGGACGCCTTCCGGCACCTCAGCCGGGCCCGCCACACCGGCAAGGCCGTCCTGACCCTGCCACGCCGGCCCGACCCCGACGGTACCGTCCTGGTCACCGGTGGCACCGGCTCCCTCGGCGCACTCGTCGCCCGCCACCTCGTCACCGAACACGGCGCCCGCAACCTGCTGCTCACCAGCAGGCGCGGCCCCGGCGCGCCCGGCGCGCGGGAACTCACCGCCGAACTCACCGCCCTGGGCGCGACCGTACGTGTCGAGGCCTGCGACGCCGCCGACCGCGACGCCCTGGCCCTGCTGCTGGACTCCGTCCCGGCGACCGCGCCCCTGACGGCCGTCGTGCACACCGCGGGCGTCGTCGACGACGGCGTGCTCGCCGCGCTCACCCCGCAGCGGATGGCCACCGTCCTGCGGCCCAAGGCCGACGCCGCCCTCAACCTGCACGAGCTGACCCGGGACCTCGACCTCGCCGCCTGGGTGCTGTTCTCCTCGGCCGCCGGTGTCCTCGGCAACCCCGGGCAGGCCAACTACGCGGCAGCCAACTCCTTCCTCGACGGACTCGCCCGCGTCCGCCGAGCCGCAGGACTGCCCGCGGTGTCGCTCGCCTGGGGCCTGTGGTCGCACGCGAGCGGCATGACCGGCACCCTTGCCGAGGCCGACCTCCGGCGCACCGAACGCGACGGCGTGCTCGGGCTGACGGCCGAGGAGGGCCTGGCCCTCCTCGACGCCGCCCTGACCGTCGGGGAACCGGCCCTCGTGCCGATCCGGCTCGACCTGAGCGTGCTGCGCGACCGGGCCGCTTCCGGCGGGCTTCCCCCGATGCTGCGCGCACTCGTGCGCGCGCCGCGCCGCGCCGCTGCAGCCGGTACGGCCCACGGACGCACTCTGGCCGAACGGCTCGCGCAACTCCCCGCGCAGGAGAAGGCCGCCCTCGTCCTGGACGTGGTCCTCAAGGAAGCCGCGACCGTCCTCGGTCACTCCGACGCCTCACTGGTCGTACCCGACCGCGCCTTCAAGGAGGCCGGGTTCGACTCGCTGACAGCGGTGGAACTGCGCAACCGGCTCGGCAGGGCGGCAGGTACCAGGCTGCCCACGACGGCCGTGTTCGACTACCCGGCGCCCACCGCGCTCGCCGACTACCTGCTCAAGGCACTCGACCAGGAATCCGATCCGGTCGCGGCCAGACTCGACGCCCTGGAAGCGGCGCTCGACGCCCTGCTGGCGGAGGAGCTGGAGCACTCCGGCATCCACTCCCGCCTGCGGTTCCTCGGTTCGAGGCTCGAAGAAGCCGCCCTGCAGGGCGGCCTCGACGAGCGAGGCGACCGGACCCGGCACCTCGAAGGCGCCACCGCCGACGACGTCTACGCCTTCATCGACAACGAGCTCGGGCTCGGCTGACCCGCCAGGCACGCGGAAGAGGGGATCAGGTTCCATGACCACCGACGAGAAGGCTCTCACCTACCTCAAGCGGGTCTCGGCCGAGCTGCAGCAGACGCGGGAGAAGCTGCGCGAGGAGCAGAACCGGCGCACCGAACCCATCGCCATCGTGGCCATGGGCTGCAGGCTGCCGGGAGGAGTGACCTCCCCCGACGGGCTGTGGCGGCTGGTGTCCGAGGGCACCGACGCCGTCGGCGTCTTCCCGGCCGACCGTGGCTGGGACCTCGACACCCTCTACGACCCCGACCCGGACGTGTCCGGCACGTCCTACGTCCGTGAGGGCGGCTTCCTCGACGACGTGGCCGGTTTCGACGCGCCCTTCTTCGGGATCTCCCCGCGCGAGGCGTTGGCGATGGATCCGCAGCAGCGGCTGCTCCTGGAGACCTCCTGGGAGACCCTGGAGCGTGCCGGGATCGATCCCTCCACCCTCAAGGGCGAGAGCGTCGGCGTCTTCACCGGCGTCGCCGGACAGGAATACGCCCCCCGCATGGGCACCGGCTCCGAGGAGATCGAGGGTTACGTCCTCACCGGCGGCGCGGGCAGCGTCGTTTCCGGACGGGTGGCGTACACCCTCGGCTTCGAGGGCCCCGCGGTGACGGTCGACACCGCGTGCTCGTCGTCCCTGGTGGCGATCCACCTCGCCGCTCAGGCGCTGCGTTCCGGCGAGTGCTCGCTCGCGCTGGCGGGCGGCGTCGCCGTGATGTCGACCCCGGGCGCCTTCGTGGAGTTCTCGCGCCAGCGCGGACTGGCCCCGGACGGCCGCTGCAAGGCGTTCGCTGCCGCGGCGGACGGCACCGCGTGGGCCGAGGGGGTGGGTGTCCTGCTGCTGGAGCGGCTGTCGGACGCCCGCCGCAACGGCCACGCCGTCCTCGCGGTCGTGCGCGGCAGCGCGGTCAACCAGGACGGCGCCTCCAACGGTCTGACCGCGCCCAACGGCCCTTCCCAGCAGCGGGTGATCCGGCAGGCGCTGGAGAACGCCCGGCTGTCCGCGGCGGATGTCGACGTGGTGGAGGCGCACGGCACCGGCACGTCCCTCGGTGACCCGATCGAGGCACAGGCACTCCTCACCACCTACGGCCGCTCCCGCCCCGAGGACTCGCCCCTGTGGCTGGGTTCGCTGAAGTCCAACATCGGTCACACACAGGCCGCCGCGGGTGTGGCGGGTGTGATCAAGATGGTGCAGGCGATGCGGCACGGTGTGCTGCCGAAGACGTTGCATGTGGACGCTCCGACGCCTGAGGTGGACTGGTCGGCGGGTGCGGTCGAGTTGCTGACGGAGGCGCGGGAGTGGCCCGAGCGGGACGAGCCGCGGCGTGCCGGTGTGTCGTCCTTCGGCATCAGCGGCACCAACGCGCACATCATCCTGGAGCAGGTCAGGCCCGAGGAACCCTCCGACACCCCCGCTCCGGCAAGGACGGGCCCCGGCGGCTTCGTACCGCTCACCCTGTCGGGCACGACCCCCGAAGCTCTGCGCGCCCAGGCGGCCTCCCTCGCCGACCACCTCCGTGCCCACCCGGGCACCCCTCTGCACGACACGGCCCTGTCGCTCCTGGCCACGCGAACTCGCTTTCCACATCGCGGTGTTGTGGTCGCCGGCACGCACCAGGAGGCCGTGGAGCGTCTGGCGGCCCTCGCTGTCGCGCCCGACACCGCACCGCCGGTTCTTGGTGGTGGGGGTGTGGTGTTCGTGTTTCCGGGTCAGGGGGCGCAGTGGGTGGGGATGGCGTTGGGGTTGTTGTCGGAGTCGGTGGTGTTTGCGGAGTGGATGGGGCGGTGTGGGGAGGCGTTGGCGCCGTTTGTGGGGTGGTCGTTGGTTGATGTGTTGGGTGATGAGGAGGCGTTGGGGCGGGTTGATGTGGTGCAGCCTGTGTTGTGGGCTGTGATGGTGTCGTTGGCGGGGTTGTGGCGGTCGGTGGGTGTGGAGCCGGCTGGTGTGGTGGGTCATTCGCAGGGGGAGATCGCGGCTGCGTGTGTGGTGGGTGCGTTGTCGTTGGAGGATGGTGCGCGGGTGGTGGCGGGGCGTAGTGCGGTGATTGCGTCGTCGCTTGCGGGTGGGGGTGGGATGTTGTCGGTTGGTTTGCCGGTGGGTGTGGTGGAGGGGCGTTTGGGTGGGGGGTTGTCGGTTGCTGCGGTGAATGGTCCGTCGTCGGTGGTGGTGGCGGGTGGGGTGGATGTGTTGGGGGTGTTGGAGGGGGAGTTGCGTGCTGAGGGGGTGCGGGTGCGTCGGGTTGCGGTGGATTACGCGTCTCATTCGGTGGAGGTGGAGCGGGTTGAGGGTGAGTTGGCGGGGGTGTTGGAGGGTGTGTCGGCGGTGTCGTCGGGGGTGCCGTTCTATTCGACGGTGACGGGTGGGGTGGTGGACACGGTGTTGTTGGACGGGGGGTATTGGTATCGGAATCTGCGGGAGCCGGTGCGTTTGGAGGAGGTGACGCGGCAGCTGTTGGGTGAGGGGCGGCGGGTGTTTGTGGAGATGAGTCCGCATCCGGTGCTGGGTTTTGTGGTGGCGGAGACGATGGGTGCGGTGGGTGTGGAGGGTCTGGTGGTGGGGTCGTTGCGTCGTGGTGAGGGGGGTTTGGAGCGGTTCTTGCGGTCGGTGGGTGAGGTGTTTGCGGGGGGTGTTGATGTTGATTGGGAGGCTGCTTTCGATGCGCGGGGGGCCCGGCGGGTGGAGTTGCCGACGTATCCCTTCCAACACCAGCGCTACTGGCTGAAGACGGAACACGCCGAAGGCGACGTCTCGTCCGCCGGCCTCACCCCTTCCGAACACCCGCTCCTGGGCGCCGCCGTGGAACTGCCCGGAACCGGCGGCGTCGCCTTCACCGGCCGCTGGTCCGTACGCACCCATTCCTGGCTCGCCGACCACGCCGTGTGGGGCACGGCCCTGCTGCCCGGCACCGGCTTCGTCGACCTGGTCCTCACCGCCGGCGCCGCGGCCGACTGCGGAGCCCTGGAGGAACTCGTCATCGAGGCACCCCTCATCCTTCCCGAGGACGGCGGCATCCAGGTCCGCGTCGAGATCGCCGAACCCGACGAGTCCGGCCGCCGCGCCGTCTGGGTCCACTCCCGCGCCGAGGGCGACGAACCCGGCTGGACGCGCCACGCCACCGGCACGCTCGTCCCCGAGGACCTCGACTCCTTTGAGCCCACGCTCGCCTGGCCACCGGCCGACGCCACCCCCGTACCCGTGGACGTCGAGTCCGTGTACGCGGGCCTGGCCGAGCGCGGCTACGAGTACGGTCCCGCCTTCCAGGGGCTGCGCGCGGTGTGGACCCGCGACGACGAGATATTCGCCGAGGTCGCGCTGCCCGAGCAGCAGCAGGAGGACGCGGGACGCTTCTCCCTGCACCCCGCCCTGTTCGACGCCTCGCTGCACGCCCCGCTGATCTACGGCGCCGGTCTGCCGCGACTGCCCTTCTCTTGGAACGGCATCACCCTGTGGACCCGCGGAGCCTCCCGCCTGCGGGCACACTTCGTCCCGGCGGGCGAGGAGACCTGGCAGGTCACCGTCACCGACCACAGGGGCGCCCCCGTCGCCCGCATCGACGCCCTCATAGGCCGTCAGGTGACCCAGGAACAGCTCGCCGGAGCCCGGCTGGCCCGCGAAACCGGCTCCTCGCGGCTGGACAACATGGTTTACGGCACGACCTGGACCCCGGCCGAGGCCACGGACCCGGCAGCGGCTCCCACCGGCACCTGGCTGGTCGCGGTGCCCGCAGGCCGCACGGATGACGCCACCGTCACCGCGTGCCTCACCGCCCTCGGCGAGCGGGGCACCCACGTCGTACCACTGCCCGTAGACGGATCCGGCCGCGGTGCCCTCACCGACCTCCTCGCCGGCGCGGTGCCCGACGTGAACGCCGTCACGGGCGTCCTGTCCCTGCTCGCTCTCGACGAGACCGGCCACCCCGGCCACCCCGGAGTCACCGGCGGTCTGGCGGCGACGCTCGTCCTGGTCCAGGCGCTCGGCGACGCCGGCATCGAGGCACCGCTCTGGCTCGCCACCCAGAACGCCGTCGCCACCTCCGACACCGACCCGGTGCACAGCACCGATCAGGCCGCTCTGTGGGGACTCGGCCAGGTCACCGCGCTCGAACACCCGGGCCGCTGGGGCGGACTGATCGACCTCCCCGCCACCCTCGACGACGAGACGGGCACCCTGCTCATCACGCTGCTCGGCGGCGGCATCGGCGAGGAGGACCAACTCGCCCTGCGCGACGGCACGGTCCTCGTCCGACGCCTGGAGCGGACACCGCTGTACCGGCCGCAGCCGGACGAGACGCCGTGGCAGCCCACCGGCACCGTACTGATCACCGGCGGGACCGGAGCCCTCGGCGGCCACGCCGCCCGCCGGATGGCCGCAGGCGGCGCCGGACACGTGGTTCTCGTCAGCCGCCGCGGCCCCGACAGCCCGGGCGCCGCCGAACTGACCGCCGAACTCGCCGAGGCCGGCGCCCGGGTCACCGTGGCCGCCGTCGACGTCACCGACCGGCAGGCGCTGGCGGACCTGCTGGCGAAGCTGACGGCGGACGGCGACCCGGTGCGCACGGTGGTGCACGCCGCCGGCGTCAACGGCTTCGGCTCCCTGGAGGAGACGACACTCGACGACTTCGGCGCCGTAGTGTCGGCCAAGGTGGCAGGCGCGGCCCACCTCGACGCACTGCTCGGCGACACCCCCCTGGACGCGTTCATCGTGTTCTCGTCCATCGCGGGAGTCTGGGGCAGCGGCAGCCAGAGCGCCTACTCCGCGGGCAACGCCTACCTGGACGCCCTGGCCCTGCGCCGGAAGGGCCAGGGCCTGACCGCCACCTCCATCGCCTGGGGCGCCTGGGCCGGCGGCGGCATGGTCGATGCCACCTCGGCACCACAACTGCGCCGCCAGGGCATCGAGACCGTACGCCCCGAGCTGATGCTGACCGCCCTCGAACGCGCCCTGACGGGCGGTCAGAGCGGCCTCACCGTTGCCAACATCGACTGGAAGCGCTTCCACGCGGCGTTCACCACACCCCGGCCCTCCGCGCTTCTCCAGGGCGTACCCGAGGTCCGCCGCATCGCGGCGGCCGAAGCCCGCGAAAGGCTCGCGGACCTCGCCACGGCCGGCTCGCTGCGCCAGCGCCTGGCCGGCCTCGAAGAGGGCGCTCAGAACGAGATACTGCTGGACCTGGTCCGCGCGGAGACGGCCGTCGTTCTCGGCCACCGGGACGCACACGCCGTCCACCCGGACCGTGCCTTCCAGGAGCTGGGCTTCGACTCGCTCACCGCCGTCGAACTGCGCAACAAGCTGTCCGCGGCCACTGGCCTGCGGCTGCCCGCCACGCTGCTCTTCGACCACCCGGCGCCGGCTGTGCTCGTCGCACACCTGCGCCAGGCGCTCGCTCCCGAGGGCGGGCCCTCTGTGCACCGGGCGGTCGCCGAGGTCGAGAAGCTCAGGACCCTGCTCGCCTCCGTACCCGACGACCGGGCGGTCCGCGCCCAGGTCACCACCACCCTGCAGGTCCTGCTGGCCAAGTGGTCCCCGGACACCGCCCAGGACGGAACGGACGACGACCTCGAGTCGGTCACCGACGACGAGGTCTTCGACATCATCGACAACGAGTTCAACGAGTTCACGGCTTCCTGACGCAGCCGTCCCCGCCGCCCACTCGCCGTCAGAAGTCTTTCTCTAGGAGCTGACCTTTCCCATGGCCGACGACAAGAAGTACCGCGAATACCTCAACAAGGCCGTTGCCACCGCCCGTCAGGCAACCCGCCGACTGCGCGAGGTCGAGGAGAGGGCTTGGGAGCCCATCGCCATCGTCGGTATGGCCTGTCGTCTGCCGGGAGGCGTGACCTCTCCCGAGGACCTCTGGCGGCTGGTGGCCGACGGCGTCGACGGCATCACCTCCTTCCCGACCGACCGAGGCTGGGACCTGGCTGGCATCTACGACCCGGACCCCGACGCCCCGGGCACGTCCTACGTCCGTGAGGGCGGCTTCCTCGACGACGTGGCCGGTTTCGACGCGCCCTTCTTCGGGATCTCCCCGCGCGAGGCGTTGGCGATGGATCCGCAGCAGCGGCTGCTCCTGGAGACCTCCTGGGAGGTCTTCGAACGCGCCAACATCGACCCCACCTCCCTGCGCGGCCGCAGGATCGGCTTCTACACCGGCGTCATGCACCACGACTACGCCCCGCGCGTACGACAGGTCCCCGAGGACCTGGAGGCGTACCTCGGACGCGGCAGCACCGGCAGCTTCGCCTCGGGGCGCGTGTCGTACACGCTCGGCATCGAAGGCCCCTCGGTGACGGTCGACACCGCCTGCTCCTCGTCGCTGGTCGCCATCCACCTCGCCGTCCAGTCCCTGCGCACCGGCGAGTCGGAGATGGCGTTGGCGGGCGGCGCGGCCGTGATGGCCGACAGCAAGATGTTTGTCGAGTTCTCCCGCCAGCGCGGGCTCTCCCCGGACGGCCGGTGCCGCGCCTTCGCCGCCGGCGCCAACGGCACCGGCTTCTCCGAGGGGGTGGGTGTCCTGCTGCTGGAGCGGCTGTCGGACGCCCGCCGCAACGGCCACGACATCCTGGCCGTCGTCCGCGGCACCGCCGTGAACCAGGACGGCGCGTCCAACGGCCTCACCTCGCCCAACGGCCCCGCCCAGCGGGAGGTGATCCGGCAGGCGCTGGAGAACGCCCGGCTGTCCGCGGCGGACGTCGACGTGGTGGAGGCGCACGGCACCGGCACGTCCCTCGGTGACCCGATCGAGGCACAGGCCCTTCTCGCCACCTACGGCCAGGAGCGGCCCGGCGACGACCGCCCGCTGTGGCTGGGTTCGCTGAAGTCCAACATCGGTCACGCCCAGTCGGCCGCGGGTGTGGCGGGTGTGATCAAGATGGTGCAGGCGATGCGGCACGGTGTGCTGCCGAAGACGCTGCACGTGGACGCTCCGACGCCTGAGGTGGACTGGTCGGCGGGTGCGGTCGAGTTGCTGACGGAGGCGCGGGAGTGGCCCGAGCGGGACGAGCCGCGGCGTGCCGGTGTGTCGTCCTTCGGTCTCAGCGGCACCAACGCCCACGTCGTCATCGAGTCCGCACAGGCCGCGGCCCCCACGTCCGAGGAGTCCGGCCCGGCGGACCCCGAAGCCACCGCACCCGGTGCACCCGTCGAGTCCACGCCGACGGCTGCCGAACAGGTCGTGCCCCAGGGCGTGGTGCCGCTGGCCCTGTCGGGCAAGACCCCCGACGCCCTGCGCGAGCAGGCGAGGCGGCTCGCCGCCTTCCTGGAGGACCGGCCCGAGACCGCACTGCACGACGTCGCCCTCTCCTTGACCTCACGCGCGGCGTTCGACCACCGCGGCGTGGTGGTCGCCGGCACTCGGCAGGAAGCACTGAGCCGCCTCACCGCCCTGGCAGAGAACACCTCTGTACCACCGCCGGTTCTTGGTGGTGGGGGTGTGGTGTTCGTGTTTCCGGGTCAGGGGGCGCAGTGGGTGGGGATGGCGTTGGGGTTGTTGTCGGAGTCGGTGGTGTTTGCGGAGTGGATGGGGCGGTGTGGGGAGGCGTTGGCGCCGTTTGTGGGGTGGTCGTTGGTTGATGTGTTGGGTGATGAGGAGGCGTTGGGGCGGGTTGATGTGGTGCAGCCTGTGTTGTGGGCTGTGATGGTGTCGTTGGCGGGGTTGTGGCGGTCGGTGGGTGTGGAGCCGGCTGGTGTGGTGGGTCATTCGCAGGGGGAGATCGCGGCTGCGTGTGTGGTGGGTGCGTTGTCGTTGGAGGATGGTGCGCGGGTGGTGGCGGGGCGTAGTGCGGTGATTGCGTCGTCGCTTGCGGGTGGGGGTGGGATGTTGTCGGTTGGTTTGCCGGTGGGTGTGGTGGAGGGGCGTTTGGGTGGGGGGTTGTCGGTTGCTGCGGTGAATGGTCCGTCGTCGGTGGTGGTGGCGGGTGGGGTGGATGTGTTGGGGGTGTTGGAGGGGGAGTTGCGTGCTGAGGGGGTGCGGGTGCGTCGGGTTGCGGTGGATTACGCGTCTCATTCGGTGGAGGTGGAGCGGGTTGAGGGTGAGTTGGCGGGGGTGTTGGAGGGTGTGTCGGCGGTGTCGTCGGGGGTGCCGTTCTATTCGACGGTGACGGGTGGGGTGGTGGACACGGTGTTGTTGGACGGGGGGTATTGGTATCGGAATCTGCGGGAGCCGGTGCGTTTGGAGGAGGTGACGCGGCAGCTGTTGGGTGAGGGGCGGCGGGTGTTTGTGGAGATGAGTCCGCATCCGGTGCTGGGTTTTGTGGTGGCGGAGACGATGGGTGCGGTGGGTGTGGAGGGTCTGGTGGTGGGGTCGTTGCGTCGTGGTGAGGGGGGTTTGGAGCGGTTCTTGCGGTCGGTGGGTGAGGTGTTTGCGGGGGGTGTTGATGTTGATTGGGAGGCTGCTTTCGATGCGCGGGGGGCCCGGCGGGTGGAGTTGCCGACGTATCCCTTCCAACACCAGCGCTACTGGCTCGATGCGAACGACAGGCCCGCCGTCGAGGCCGACCCCGTCGACACCGCCTTCTGGGCCGCGATCGAAGCCGGTGACACCGACGCCCTCGCCGACGACCTCCAGCTCAAGGCCTCCGTACTCGACGAAGTCCTGCCCGCACTCTCCTCCTGGCGACGCCGCCGACGAGAACGGTCCGTCGTCGACGGATGGCGCTACCACCTCGGCTGGGAACGGATCGACACCACCGGCACCCTCTCCGGCACCTGGCTCATAGCCGCCAGCACCGACAGCGGCCCGCTCGCCGAAGCCGTCACCACCGGTCTCACCGAGCGCGGCGCGCAGATCGTGCGCATCCAGGTCGACACCGAGAACACGGACCGGGAGGCGCTGGCCGCCGCCCTCCCCGACCAGCCCTTCGCGGGGATCGTGTCGCTCCTGGCACTCGACGGCCGTCCGCACCCCGTCCACACCACCTGGTCGCGCGGCACGATCGGCACCGTGACCCTCGTCCAGGCCCTCGGCGACGCCGGCATCGAGGCACCCCTGTGGGCGGTCACGTCCGGCGGCGTCGCCGTCGCAGACCCCGCCGAGCTGACCGACATCTCGCAGCACGTCATGTGGGGCATCGGCACCGTCCTGGCACTGGACCACCCCCGGACCTGGGGCGGCCTCGTCGACCTGCCATCCGGCACCGACGAACCCGACCCGCACACCCTCGACCTGCTGTGCGCCGCCCTCTCCGGAGCCGACGAGGAGGACCAACTCGCCGTACGCCCCGACGGCCTGCACGCCCGCCGCATGCGCCGCGCCCCGCTGGAGGACACCCCGGCCCCCAAGCCCTGGACTCCGCGCGGCACCGTCCTGATCACCGGTGGCACCGGCGGCACAGGAGCCCACGTCGCCCGCCGACTCGCCGAGCTCGGCGCCGAACATCTGGTGCTGACCAGCCGCCGCGGCCCCGACGCCCCCGGCGCCGGTGAACTCCGCACCGAACTCGAGGCCCACGGCACCCGGGTCACCATCACCGCATGCGACATCGCCGACCGTGACACGGTCGCCGCCCTCCTTGACACTGTCCCCGCCGAACTGCCACTGACCGCCGTCCTGCACCTCGCCGGCGCGCCCCAGACCGAATCACCCCTGTCCGGGCTCACGGTCGAGCAGTTCGCCGAGATGGGCCGCGCCAAGATCGCCGGCGCCCGTCACCTGGACGACCTGCTCGGTGACCGCGAACTCGACGCCTTCGTCCTCTTCTCCTCCGGCGCCACCGCCTGGGGCAGCAACGGCCTGACTTCGTACGGCGGAGCCAACGCGTACCTCGACGCGCTGGCCCACCACCGACGCGCCCGCGGACTGACTGCCACCTCCATCGCCTGGGGCGCGTGGGACGGCGGCGGCATGGTCGACGCGTCGATGGCGGGGGAGTTCGCCAAGCTCGGCCTTTCCCTGATGGAACCCCACCTCGGTGTGGCCGCAATGATGCAGGCCGTCGAGCACGACGAGACCCACGTGGTCGTCGCCGGCATTGACTGGACCCGCTTCGCACCGGCCTTCACCCTCAGCCGTTCCCGGCCCCTGCTGCGCGGCCTGCCCGAGGTGACCGAACTCCTCGTGGGCAACACCGAGGACCGCCCCGGCACCGATGCCTCCGCTCTCCGTGCCGAACTCCTGGAGCTCTCACCTGCCGAACAGGAGCACCTGCTGGTGCGCCTGGTGCGGACCGAAGCCGGAGCGGTCCTGGGACACACGGACGCCGAAGGCGTCGAGGAGGACAGGGCGTTCAAGGAAATCGGCTTCGACTCGGTCACCGCGGTCGAACTGCGCAACCGTCTCAACGCCGCCACACAGCTGCGCCTGCCCGCCACCCTTGTCTTCGACTACCCGAACCCCAGGGCGCTGGCCGACCACCTCCGCGCGGAACTCGTCGGCGACGGTGCCGCCGCGGTCCTGCCCGCCGCCGCACCGTCACCGTCCTCCGCGGCCGACGATCCGATCGCGATCGTCTCCATGGGCTGCCGCCTCCCCGGCGGCGTGACCTCACCCGAGGAACTGTGGACCCTGCTCGCCGAGGGCAGCGACGCGCTTGTCGACTTCCCGGCCGACCGCGGATGGGACCTGGACAGTCTGCTCTCCGACGACCCGGACGCCCCCGGCACGACCTACGTCCGCAAGGGCGGTTTCCTGCACGGCGTCGCCGACTTCGACGCCGGGTTTTTCGGCATCAACCCCCGTGAGGCGTTGGCGATGGATCCGCAGCAGCGGCTGCTGCTGGAGACCTCCTGGGAGGTCTTCGAGCGGGCGGGCATCGACCCGATGTCACTGCGGGGCAAGGACGTCGGCGTCTTCACCGGCATGGGAGCCCAGGACTACACCCCGCGCCTCGGCGGCGGTGCCGATGGCACCGAGGGCTATGCCCTGACCGGCAGTGCGGGCAGCGTCGCCTCAGGCCGAGTGTCGTACGTCCTGGGGCTGGAGGGACCCGCGCTCACCATCGACACGGCGTGTTCGTCGTCGTTGGTGGCGATGCACTCCGCGATGCAGGCGCTGCGCAATGGTGAGTGCTCGCTCGCCCTGGCCGGCGGCGTGGCAGTGATGTCCAGCCCCGGCGTCTTCGTCGAGTTCTCGCGGCAGCGGGGCCTGGCGCCGGACGGACGCTGCAAGGCGTTCGCCGAGGGCGCGGACGGCACGGGCTGGGCCGAGGGCGTAGGAGTCGTCCTGCTGGAGCGTCTGTCGGACGCGCGCCGCAACGGCCACGAGGTGCTGGCTCTGGTGCGGGGCAGCGCGGTGAACCAGGACGGTGCGTCCAACGGCCTGACCGCTCCGAACGGTCCCTCCCAACAGCGGGTGATCCGCCAGGCGTTGGCGAACGCCGGCTTGTCGGCGGCGGACGTGGATGCGGTGGAGGCGCACGGTACGGGCACCTCGCTGGGTGATCCGATCGAGGCGCAGGCGTTGATCGCGACCTACGGTCAGGAGCGGCCCGGCGACGACCGTCCACTGCTGCTCGGGGCCCTGAAGTCGAACCTCGGTCACACGGGAGCCACCGCGGGTGTGGCGGGTGTGATCAAGATGGTGCAGGCGATGCGGCACGGTGTGCTGCCGAAGACGCTGCATGTGGATGCTCCGTCGTCGGAGGTGGACTGGTCGGCGGGTGCGGTGGAGTTGCTGACGGAGTCGCGGGTCTGGCCGGCAGCAGCGGACCGTCCTAGGCGTGCGGGTGTGTCGGCGTTCGGTATCAGTGGGACGAATGCGCACGTGATTTTGGAGGCTGTTGAGCCTGCGGGCCCGGTGGAGCGTGCGGGAGCGCCGGGTGGCGCGGTGCGGGATGGCGTGGTGCCGTTGGTGGTGTCGGGGAGGTCGCCGGAGGCGGTGCGCGCTCAGGCGGCGCGGCTGGCCGGGTTCCTTGGCCAGGAACCTGGCCTGAGTCTCACGGATGTGGCGTATTCGCTGGCGACGGCGCGTGCTCGTTTTGATCATCGTGCGGTGGTGGTGGCGGGTTCGGTGGAGGAGGCGCGGGAGGGGCTCGCGTCGGTGGATCCGCAGGGTGTGGTGGCGGGTCGTCTGGGTGTGTTGTTCACGGGTCAGGGTGCGCAGCGGGTGGGGATGGGGCGTGAACTGCACGCTGTTTTCCCGGTGTTCGCGGAGGCGTTCGACGAGGTGTGCGCGGCTGTGGACGAGAGTCTGGGCCGTTCGCTGAAGGATCTGGTCTTCGAGGGCGGGGATCTGCTGGACGAGACGCGGTATGCGCAGCCGGCTCTGTTCGCGGTTGAGGTGGCGTTGTTCCGGTTGGTGGAGTCGTGGGGTGTGCGTGCTGATGTCGTGGCGGGTCATTCGATCGGTGAGGTGACGGCTGCGTTTGTGGCGCGTGTGTGGTCGTTGGAGGATGCGGCGGCTTTGGTGGTGGCGCGGGGCAGGTTGATGCAGGCGTTGCCGTCGGGTGGGGTGATGTTCGCGGTCGAGGCGGCGGAGGACGAGGTCACGCCCCTGTTGACCGACGGTGTGAGTATTGCCGCGGTCAATGGTGCGACGTCGCTGGTGCTGTCGGGCGCGGAGGATGCGGTGGCGGCGGTGGTGTCCCGTTTCGAGGATCGCCGTACCAAGCGGTTGCGGGTGTCGCATGCTTTTCATTCGTCGTTGATGGATCCGATGCTGGAGGAGTTCCGTCGGGTTGTGGCGGGGCTGACGTTTCACGAGCCGGTGCTGCCGGTGGTGTCGAATCTGACCGGTGAGGTGGCGGACGCGGGTCGGTTGTGTTCGCCGGAGTACTGGGTTGAGCATGTGCGCGGCACGGTCCGTTTCCACGACGGTGTCCAGGCATTACGCGACCAGAAGGTTTCCACGTTCGTGGAGCTGGGGCCTGATGGTGTGCTGTCGGCGATGGTGGCGCAGGACTGCGTCCCCTCGCTGCGGCGGGATCTGGCGGAGGACCGGGCCCTGCTCACCGCGCTCGGGCAGTTGCACAGTCGTGGTGTCGATGTCGACTGGGAGAAGGTGTTCGCCGGGACCGGCGCACAGCGTGTGGACCTGCCCACGTACGCCTTCCAACGCCAGCGCTATTGGCTGGCCGCCACCACTTCGACGACTGACGTGTCGCTGGGGCACCCGCTGCTCAGCGCGGTGATGGCAGTGCCGGAGACAGGTGGTGTGCTGTGCACTGGACGATTGTCGCGCAAGGCGCAGCCATGGCTGGTAGAGGACTCCCTGTCGGGCACAGGCACAGGCACAGGCACCGGCATGGTGCCGGGGGCCGCCTTGGTCGAACTGGCGATCCGCGCGGGCGATGAGGTCGGCGCCGGCACGGTGCGTGGGCTGACGATCGAGACACCGGTCGTGTTGCCCGCCACGGGAGCACTTCGTGTGCAGGTCTCCGTCGGGGGCGCCGACGACGAGGGGCACCGCACGGTCGGCGTGTATACCCGTGCCGAACAGGGCGATGAGCCCTGGACCCGCCACGCCACCGGCACGCTGATGCCCTCTGGCGCGGTTCCGGCACCAATTGGTGACGCGGCCGCGCAGGATGAGTACATCGAGCTCGCTCTGGACGAGGAACTCGCCGCGGACGCTGGACGCTTCGGTCTGCACCCGGTGCTTCTGGAGGCCGCGGCCCATGCGAACGGGCACTCCGGTCTGTCCGCGGAGTGGCGTGGGGTGACCCTGCACGCCACCGGTGCCGCGGCCGTCCGGATGCGGGTGACACCGGCCGAGAGTGGTTCCGACGCGTCGTGCCTGGAAATCTTCGATGCCGATGGTGCGGGTGTTCCGGTTGCGTCGGTGGAGTCGCTCGTGTTGCGGGCGGTCACTGAGGAGCAGTTGCGGGTGTCGGGTGGCGGTGGTGGTGATGCGTTGTTCCGGGTGGAGTGGTCGCCTGTGCCGGTGCGTGACGACGCGGACGACGTCGGGGTGGAGCTGGTGGAGGTGGAGTCGGCTGCGCTGAGTGCTGAGGATGTTCGCCAGGTCTCTGCTGGTGTTCTGTCTGCTGTGCAGTCGTTTCTTGTGTCGTCGGGTTCGGGGCGTTTGGTGGTGGTGACGCGGGGCGCGGTGGTTGTTGCTGTGGGGGGCGGGTCTGGTGGGGTGGATCCGGTGGTGGCTGCGGTGTGGGGTCTGGTGCGTTCGGCGCAGGCGGAGAATCCCGGCCGGATTGTTCTGCTTGATGTGGCGGCGGGTGATCCTGTGCCTGTTGGTGGGGTGTTGGCGGGTGTGGTGGCTTTGGGTGAGCCGCAGGTTGCGGTGCGTTCGGGCGGGGTGTTCGTGCCGCGGCTGGTGCGTGCGGTCGTGGCGTCGTCGGCTGAGCCGGTGTTCCGTTCGGGTGGGACGGTGTTGGTGACGGGTGGGACCGGCTCGTTGGGTGCGGTGGTGGCGCGGCATCTGGTTGCGGTGCATGGTGTGCGCAGTCTGGTGTTGACCAGTCGGCGGGGCTTGGACGCGCCCGGGGCGCGGACGCTGAAGGCGGAGCTGGAGCAGGCCGGCGCCGTGGTGCGGGTTGCGGCGTGTGATGTGGCCGATCGTGATGCGTTGGCCGGGTTGCTGGCCGGTGTTCCTGTTGATGCTCCGTTGTCGGGTGTGGTGCATACCGCTGGTGTGCTGGATGACGGTGTGATTGCGGGGTTGACGGCGGAGCGGTTGGCGGGGGTGTTCCGTCCGAAGGTGGATGCGGTGTTGACGTTGCATGAGGCGACGCGGGGCATGGACCTGGATGCCTTTGTCCTGTATTCCTCGGCGTCGGGTGTGCTGGGTGGTCCGGGGCAGGGCAACTATTCGGCTGCGAATGCGTTTTTGGATGCTTTCGCGCAGTGGCGCCGGGGGCAGGGTCTGCCCGCGGTGTCGCTGGCGTGGGGCCTGTGGGGCGACACAGGCGGCATGGCGGGTGCCCTCGACGAGACGGACCAGGCACGCATGCGGCGCAGCGGTGTCCGTCCGTTGTCCGTCGAAGAGGGCATGGCGCTCTTCGACGCCGGTCTCGGTGCTGACGAACCAGCGCTGGTACCCGTGAAGTTCGACCTCACGGCACTGGCCGCACAAGCGGGAGCCGGCCAACTGGCGGCCTTGTTGCAGGGATTGGTGCGCCGACCCCGGCGTACCGTCCGCACCGATGCCGCCGGTGGCACCGGCAACGTGGCGGAGGAGTCCCTGGCCGACCGGTTGGCGAAGATGCCGCAACCTGAGCGGCAGCGTGCCCTGCTCGACCTGGTGAGTGCCGACGCCGCGATCGTCCTGGGCGGCCGTCGCGGGCGGGATGCCATTGCGCCGGACCGTGCCTTCAAGGACCTCGGCTTCGACTCGCTCACAGGCGTGGAACTGCGCAACCGGCTCACGGCGGCCACAGGGATCCAACTCCCCGCCTCGGCCGTCTTCGACTACCCGACGCCGGCCGCTCTCGCCGACGTCCTGCTTGAGCAACTGGGCGTCTCGCCGATGTCCGTGCTCGCCGAACTGGACCGACTGGAAGCGGCGTTGAGCAGTACGTCCCTGGGCGACGATGTCCTGGCCCAGACGGCCAAGCGCCTGCAAACCCTGGCGACCCGGTGTGCGGCGTCCGGTGCCCTCGTGGAGGACGAGGCGAACTTTGACCTCGATTCCGCCTCCGACGACGAACTCTTCAGCTTCGCAGAGAACGAGCTCGGCTCTTCCTGACAGCGGCGCCGGCCCCCACACCTGTTGAGCAGAAGGACTTTCGATGAGCACGAACGACGACAAGCTGCGCGACTACCTCAAGCGAGCCCTCGCCGATCTCAGCCAGGCGCGCAAGCGGCTGCGCGAGGTCGAATCCGAGAAGGCGGACCCGATCGCGATCGTCTCCATGGGCTGCCGCCTCCCCGGCGGCGTGTCCTCGCCCGAGGACCTGTGGGAGCTGGTCGCAGGGGGAACCGACGGCATCTCCGCGTTCCCGACCGACCGCGGCTGGGACGTGAACGGGTTGTTCGACCCCGACCCCGAGCGCCCCGGGAAGTCGTACGTCAAGGAGGGCGGCTTCGTCACCGACGCCGCTGAGTTCGACGCCGCCTTCTTCGGAATCAGTCCGCGTGAGGCGTTGGCGATGGATCCGCAGCAGCGGCTGCTGCTGGAGACCTCGTGGGAGGTCTTCGAGCGGGCGGGCATCGACCCGACCTCGCTGCGGGGCCGCAACGTGGGTGTCTTCGCCGGGACCAAGCCTCAGGACTACATCCCGAGCCTTGAGGGCGGGGAGTCCAGCACCGAGGGATACGCCCTGACCGGCAGCGCCGGTGCGGTCACCTCCGGCCGTGTCTCGTACACGTTCGGCTTCGAGGGCCCCGCCGTCTCCATCGACACCGCCTGCTCCTCCGCGCTGGTCGCCATCCACCTGGCAGCTCAGGCGCTGCGCAGCGGCGAGTGCTCACTCGCGCTCGCCGGCGGTGTGTCCGTCATGGCCACGCCGGGCGCGTTCGTGGCCTTCTCGAGGCAGCGAGGACTGGCGTCGGACGCGCGCTGCAAGGCGTTCGCAGAGGGCGCGGACGGTACGTCGTGGGCGGAGGGTGTGGGTCTGCTCCTGTTGGAGCGTCTGTCGGACGCGCGGCGCAACGGCCACGACGTCCTGGCGGTCGTGCGCGGCAGTGCGGTGAACCAGGACGGCGCGTCCAACGGTCTCACCGCGCCCAACGGTCCCTCGCAGCGACGTGTCATCCGCCAGGCACTGACCAACTCCGGGCTGCTCGCCACGGACGTCGATGCGGTGGAGGCGCACGGTACGGGTACGTCGTTGGGTGATCCGATCGAGGCGCAGGCGTTGATCGCGACCTACGGGCAAGGGCGCCCGGCGGACCGGCCGTTGTGGCTCGGCTCGGTGAAGTCGAACCTCGGTCACACCCAGGCGACCGCGGGTGTGGCGGGTGTGATCAAGATGGTGCAGGCGATGCGGCACGGTGTGCTGCCGAAGACGCTGCATGTGGATGCTCCGTCGTCTGAGGTGGACTGGTCGGCGGGTGCGGTGGAGTTGCTGACGGAGTCGCGGGTCTGGCCGGCAGCAGCGGACCGTCCTAGGCGTGCGGGTGTGTCGGCGTTCGGTATCAGTGGGACGAATGCGCACGTGATCCTTGAGGCTGTTGAGCCTGCGGTTCGGGTGGAGCGTGCGGTGGTGCCGGACGGGGTGGTGCCGTTGGTGGTGTCGGGGAAGTCGCCGGAGGCGGTGCGCGCACAGGCGGCGCGGCTGGCCGGGTTCCTTGACCAGGAGCGTGGGCTGACTCTGTCCGATGTGGCGTTTTCGCTGGCGACGGCTCGTGCTCGTTTTGATCATCGTGCGGTGGTGGTGGCGGGTTCGGTGGAGGAGGCGCGGGAGGGGCTTGCGTCGGTGGATCCGCAGGGTGTGGTGGCGGGTCGTCTGGGTGTGTTGTTCACGGGTCAGGGTGCGCAGCGGGTGGGGATGGGGCGTGAACTGCACGCTGTTTTCCCGGTGTTCGCGGAGGCCTTCGACGAGGTGTGCGCGGCTGTGGACGAGATTCTGGGCCGTTCGCTGAAGGATCTGGTCTTCGAGGGCGGGGACCTGCTCGACGAGACGCGGTATGCGCAGCCGGCCCTCTTCGCGGTTGAGGTGGCGTTGTTCCGGTTGGTGGAGTCGTGGGGTGTGCGTCCCCACTACCTGGCGGGTCATTCGATTGGTGAGGTGACGGCTGCGTTTGTGGCGGGTGTGTGGTCGTTGGAGGATGCGGCGGCTTTGGTGGTGGCGCGGGGCAGGTTGATGCAGGCGTTGCCGTCGGGTGGGGTGATGTTCGCGGTCGAGGCGGCGGAGGACGAGGTCACGCCGTTGTTGACCGACGGTGTGAGTATCGCTGCGGTCAATGGTGCGACGTCGTTGGTGCTGTCGGGTGCGGGGGATGCGGTGGCGGCGGTGGTGGCCCGTTTCGAGGACCGCCGTACCAAGCGGTTGCGGGTGTCGCATGCTTTTCATTCGTCGTTGATGGATCCGATGCTGGAGGAGTTCCGTCGGGTTGTGGCGGGGCTGACGTTTCACGAGCCGGTGCTGCCGGTGGTGTCGAATCTGACCGGTGAGGTGGCGGACGCGGGTCGGTTGTGTTCGCCGGAGTACTGGGTTGAGCATGTGCGGGGCACGGTCCGTTTCCACGACGGTGTCCAGGCATTACGCGACCAGAAGGTTTCCACGTTCGTGGAGCTGGGGCCTGACGGTGTGCTGTCGGCGATGGTGGCGCAGGACTGCGTCCCCTCACTGCGGCGGGATCTTGCGGAGGACCGGGCCCTGCTCACCGCGCTCGGGCAGTTGCACAGTCGTGGTGTCGATGTGGACTGGGAGAAGGTGTTCGCCGGGACCGGCGCACAGCGTGTGGACCTTCCCACCTACGCCTTCCAACGCCAGCGGTTCTGGTTGAACCCGTCGGTGTCCGGCGGGGATCCAGCCCTGGCCACCGGACATCCGCTGCTCGACATCGTGGTGGGTGTGCCCGAGACGGGTGGTGTCGTTGCCACTGGCCGGTTGTCGCTGGTCACGCAGCCATGGTTGGCGGACCACGCCGTGTCCGGCACGGTCCTGCTGCCGGGTGCTGCTCTGGTGGAGTTGGCGATTCGCGCGGGCGACGAGGTTGGTGCGGGGGTACTGCGGGAGCTGGTGATCGAGGCTCCGCTGGTGGTTCCCGATGAGGGCGCGGTGCGTATCCAGGTCTCAGTCGGTGAGGACATCGGCAGCGGAGTGAGGCCGGTCGCGGTGTACTCACGGCCCGACGACACAGAGGCCGACAGTCCGTGGGTGCGTCATGCGAGTGGTCAACTGGGTGCGGAGGTTGCTGTCCCTGCTGCCGGGTTCGGTGTGTGGCCGCCGGAGGGTGCGGTAGCCGTGGATGTGTCGCACCTGTACACAGAGCTGGGCGCCCGCGGTTACGGCTATGGGCCGGTTTTTGAGGGGCTGCGTGCGGTGTGGCGGCGTAAGGACGAGGTGTTCGCGGAAGTCGCGTTGCCGGCGAGTGAGGTGGACTCGGTCGGCGGGTTCGGTCTGCACCCGGCGCTTCTGGATGCGGCGCTGCACGCCGGGGCTTTCTCCGGTGCGCGTGAGTCCGACGGGGACGGGCTGTTCCTGCCGTTCGCGTGGAGTGGTGTGTCCCTGCATGCTTCGGGTGCGTCGTCGTTGCGGGTCCGGCTGACATCGACGGGGGCGGAGTCGCTGTCGTTGGATCTGGCCGATGGTGCGGGTGTTCCGGTTGCGTCGGTGGAGTCGCTCGTGTTGCGGGCGGTCACTGAGGAGCAGTTGCGGGTGTCGGGCGGCGGTGGTGGTGATGCGTTGTTCCGGGTGGAGTGGTCTCCTGTGCCGGTGCGTGACGACGCGGATGCCGCGGCCGATGTGGAGGTTCTGGAGGTGCCGTCGGCTGCGCCGGATGCCGGGGCTGTGGTTGCGGTGACTGCTGGTGTTCTGTCTGCTGTGCAGTCGTTTCTTGTGTCGTCGGGTTCGGGGCGTTTGGTGGTGGTGACGCGGGGCGCGGTGGTTGTTGCTGTGGGGGGCGGGTCTGGTGGGGTGGATCCGGTGGTGGCTGCGGTGTGGGGTCTGGTGCGTTCGGCGCAGGCGGAGAATCCCGGCCGGATTGTTCTGCTTGATGTGGCGGCGGGTGATCCTGTGCCTGTTGGTGGGGTGTTGGCGGGTGTGGTGGCTTTGGGTGAGCCGCAGGTTGCGGTGCGTTCGGGCGGGGTGTTCGTGCCGCGGCTGGTGCGTGCGGTCGTGGCGTCGTCGGCTGAGCCGGTGTTCCGTTCGGGTGGGACGGTGTTGGTGACGGGTGGGACCGGCTCGTTGGGTGCGGTGGTGGCGCGGCATCTGGTTGCGGTGCATGGTGTGCGCAGTCTGGTGTTGACCAGTCGGCGGGGCTTGGACGCGCCCGGGGCGCGGACGCTGAAGGCGGAGCTGGAGCAGGCCGGCGCCGTGGTGCGGGTTGCGGCGTGTGATGTGGCCGATCGTGATGCGTTGGCCGGGTTGCTGGCCGGTGTTCCTGTTGATGCTCCGTTGTCGGGTGTGGTGCATACCGCTGGTGTGCTGGATGACGGTGTGATTGCGGGGTTGACGGCGGAGCGGTTGGCGGGGGTGTTCCGTCCGAAGGTGGATGCGGTGTTGACGTTGCATGAGGCGACGCGGGGCATGGATCTGGACGCGTTTGTCCTGTATTCCTCGGCGTCGGGTGTGCTGGGTGGTCCGGGGCAGGGCAACTATTCGGCTGCGAATGCGTTTTTGGATGCTTTCGCGCAGTGGCGCCGGGGGCAGGGTCTGCCCGCGGTGTCGCTGGCGTGGGGCCTGTGGGGTGCGTCGAGTGCGATGACGGGTTCGCTCGGGGAGTCCGACCAGGCCCGTATGAGCCGTGGTGGTATTCGTCCGTTGTCCGTCGAAGAGGGCATGGCGCTCTTCGACGCCGGTCTCGGCGCTGACGAAGCGCACCTGGTTCCCGTCAAGTTCGACTTCGCCGCCCTCACCGAGCAGGCGGCCACCGACCGGATGCCCTCCATGCTGCGGGGCCTGGTCCGCAGACCACGGCGGACCGCGGTCGCTGAGACCAGCAGCACCATCGGCGACTCCTTGACCGGTTCTTTGGCGGCGCTCACGGTCGACGAGCAGAAGCGTCATCTCGTTGAGTTGGTGTCGGGTGAGGTTGCGGTGGTGTTGGGGCATGCGGGTGCGGGGAGTATCGGTGCCGGGCAGGCGTTCAACGATCTTGGTTTTGATTCGTTGACGGCGGTGGAGTTGCGGAACCGTTTGAATGCGGTGACGGGTCTTCGGTTGCCGGCGACGTTGATCTTTGATTATCCGTCGCCGGGTGTGCTGGCTGAGTTTTTGCGTCTGGAGTTGGTGGGCGAGGAGGCGGTGGCCGCTGAGTCGGTGGCGGGCCGGGGGCTGTCTGCGGTTTCGGTGGCGGAGGATCCGATCGCGATTGTGGCGATGGGGTGCCGGCTGCCCGGTGGTGTGGCTTCGCCGGAGGATCTGTGGCGTCTGGTGGCCGAGGGGCGTGATGGCATCTCGGCGTTCCCGGAGGACCGGGGCTGGGATGTGGCGCGGTTGTTCGATCCTGATCCGGACGCGGTGGGTAAGTCGACGGTTCGCCATGGTGGGTTCTTGCATGATGCGGGGGAGTTCGATCCGGCGTTCTTCGGGATCAGTCCGCGTGAGGCGTTGGCGATGGATCCGCAGCAGCGGTTGCTGCTGGAGACGTCGTGGGAGGTGCTGGAGCGGGCCGGGATCGATCCGACGTCGCTGAAGGGCAGCCGGACGGGCGTCTTCACCGGCGCCATGTACCACGACTACAGCGAGGCGGTGGCCGCGGGCAGTCTGGCCTCCGGCCGTATCTCGTACGCTCTCGGGCTCGAGGGCCCTTCCCTGACAGTGGACACGGCGTGTTCGTCCTCGTTGGTGGCGATGCACTCGGCGATGCAGTCCCTGCGGAATGGTGAGTGCTCGCTCGCCCTGGCCGGAGGTGTGGCGGTGATGTCCACACCGATCGCGTTCGTGCAGTTCTCGCGGCAGCGGGGCCTTGCTGCGGACGGACGGTGCAAGTCGTTCGCGGCGGGTGCGGACGGCACGTCATGGGCTGAGGGCGTGGGCCTGGTGCTGCTGGAGCGTCTGTCGGACGCCCGCCGCAACGGGCACGAGGTGCTGGCTCTGGTGCGGGGCAGTGCGGTGAACCAGGACGGTGCGTCGAACGGCCTGACCGCTCCGAACGGTCCCTCCCAGCAGCGGGTGATCCGGCAGGCGTTGGCGAGTGCAGGTCTGTCGGCGGCTGACATCGATGTTGTCGAGGCGCACGGTACGGGTACGTCGTTGGGTGATCCGATCGAGGCGCAGGCGTTGATCGCGACTTATGGTCAGGAGCGGCCCGGTCAGGACCGGCCGTTGTGGCTGGGTTCGTTGAAGTCGAACATCGGTCATGCGCAGGCCGCTGCGGGTGTGGCGGGTGTGATCAAGATGGTGCAGGCGATGCGGCATGGTGTGCTGCCGAAGACACTGCATGTGGATGAGCCGTCGCCGAAGGTGGACTGGTCGGCGGGTGCGGTGGAACTGCTCACCGAGTCGCGGCAGTGGCCGGCAGAGCCGTTCCGTCCGCGCCGCGCGGCGGTCTCCTCCTTCGGTATCAGTGGGACGAATGCGCACGTGATCCTTGAGGCTGTTGAGCCTGCGGTTCGGGTGGAGCGTGCGGTGGTGCCGGATGGGGTGGTGCCGTTGGTGGTGTCGGGGAGGTCGCCGGAGGCGGTGCGCGTGCAGGCGGCGCGTCTGGCCGGGTTCCTTGGCCAGGAACCTGGCCTGAGTCTCACGGATGTGGCGCTTTCGCTGGCGGTGGCGCGTGCTCGTTTTGATCATCGTGTGGTGGTGGTGGCGGGTTCGGTGGAGGAGGCGCGGGAGGGGCTTGCGTCGGTGGATCCGCAAGTAGTGATTCCGGGTCGTCTGGGTGTGTTGTTCACGGGTCAGGGTGCGCAGCGGGTGGGGATGGGGCGTGAACTGCACGCCGCGTTCCCGGTGTTCGCGGAGGCCTTCGACGAGGTGTGCGCGGCTGTGGACGAGATTCTGGGCCGTTCGCTGAAGGATCTGGTCTTCGAGGGCGGGGATCTGCTGGATGAGACGCGGTATGCGCAGCCGGCTCTGTTTGCGGTTGAGGTGGCGTTGTTCCGGTTGGTGGAGTCGTGGGGTGTGCGTCCCCACTACCTGGCGGGTCATTCGATTGGTGAGGTGACGGCTGCGTTTGTGGCGGGTGTGTGGTCGTTGGAGGATGCGGCGGCTTTGGTGGTGGCGCGGGGCAGGTTGATGCAGGCGTTGCCGTCGGGTGGGGTGATGTTCGCGGTCGAGGCGGCGGAGGACGAGGTCACGCCGTTGTTGACCGACGGTGTGAGTATCGCTGCGGTCAATGGTGCGACGTCGTTGGTGCTGTCGGGTGCGGGGGATGCGGTTGCGGCGGTGGTGGCCCGTTTCGAGGACCGCCGTACCAAGCGGTTGCGGGTGTCGCATGCTTTTCATTCGTCGTTGATGGATCCGATGCTGGAGGAGTTCCGTCGGGTTGTGGCGGGGCTGACGTTTCACGAGCCGGTGCTGCCGGTGGTGTCGAATCTGACGGGTGAGGTGGCGGACGCGGGTCGGTTGTGTTCGCCGGAGTACTGGGTGGAGCATGTGCGGGGCACGGTCCGTTTCCACGACGGTGTCCAGGCATTACGGGACCAGAAGGTTTCCACGTTCGTGGAGTTGGGGCCTGATGGGGTGCTGTCGGGAATGGTGGCGCAGGACTGTGTGCCGTCGCTGCGGCGGGATCTTGCGGAGGACCGGGCGCTGCTGGTCACTCTCGGGCAGTTGCACTCGCGTGGTGTCGATGTCGACTGGGAGAAGGTTTTTGCCGGGGCCGGTGCCCGCCGTGTGGACCTGCCCACGTACGCCTTCCAGCGCCAGCGGTTCTGGCTGAACTCGAACGTGCCGGTCGCTGACCCCGCGTTCGCGCTCGAACATCCGCTGCTCGACTCGGTGATCAGTGTTCCCGACACCGGTGGCGTCCTGTGTACCGGCCGGCTGTCGCTGGCCGCGCAGCCCTGGCTGGCGGACCACGCCGTGTCCGGCACCGTCCTCCTGCCGGGTACCGCCCTCGTGGAACTCGCCGTCCGCGCCGGGGACGAGGTCCGTACGGGGGCGTTGCGCGAGCTGGTGATCGAGGCTCCGCTGGTGATTCCCGATGGGGGTGCGATACGGGTGCAGGTCTCGGTCGGAGCGGACACCGGCAGCGGTGTACGGCCGGTCGCGGTGTACTCACGGCCCGACGACACAGAGGCCGACAGTCCGTGGGTGCGTCATGCGAGTGGTCAACTGGGTGCGGAGGTTGCTGTCCCTGCTGCCGGGTTCGGTGTGTGGCCGCCGGAGGGCGCGGTGGCCGTGGACGTGTCAGACGCGTATGAGAAGTTGACCGACCGTGGTTATGGCTATGGGCCGGTGTTCCAGGGATTGCGTGCGGTGTGGCGCCGAGACGACGAGGTGTTCGCGGAAGTCGCGTTGCCGTCGGGTGAGGTGGATTCGGCTGCCGGGTTCGGTCTGCACCCGGCGTTGCTGGATGCCGCGCTGCACGCGGGGGCCTTCGCCGGTGCGCGCGAGTCCGATGGCGAGGGGCTGTTCCTGCCGTTCGCGTGGAATGGTGTGTCCTTGCATGCTTCGGGCGCGTCGTCGTTGCGGGTCCGGCTGACATCGACGGGGGCGGAGTCGCTGTCGTTGGATCTGGCCGACGGTGAGGGTGTTCCGGTGGCGTCGGTGGAGTCGCTCGTGCTGCGGGCGGTCACTGAGGAGCAGTTGCGGGTGTCCGGTGGCGGTGATGGTGATGCGTTGTTCCGGGTGGAGTGGTCGCCTGTGCCGGTGCGTGAGGACGCGGACGACGTCGAGGTCGAGGTCGAGGTCTTGGAGGTGCCGTCGGCCTCGTTGGATGCCCGGGCTGTGCGTGAGGTGACCGCTGGTGTGCTGTCTGCTGCGCAGTCGTTCCTTGGGTCTTCGGGTTCGGGTTGGCTGGTGGTGGTGACGCGGGGTGCGGTGGATGTGGGTGTCGGGGGTGGGTCTGCTGGGGTGGATCCGGTGGCGGCTGCGGTGTGGGGCTTGATGCGTTCGGCGCAGGCGGAGAGTCCGGGTCGGGTGGTTTTGGTGGATGTGGCGGCGGGTGAACCAGTGCCTGTTGGTGGGGTGTTGGCGGGTGTCGTGGCTTCGGGCGAGTCGCAGGTCGCGGTGCGTTCGGGCGGGGTGTTCGTGCCGCGGCTGGTGCGGGTGGTGGCGGTGCCGTCGGGGGGTGGGGTGTTTCGGCCCGGTGGGACGGTGTTGGTGACGGGTGGTACTGGGACGTTGGGTGCTGTGGTGGCCCGGCATCTGGTTGCGGTGCATGGGGTGCGGAGTCTGGTGCTGGCCAGTCGGCGGGGTATTGATGCTCCGGGTGCGGTGGCGTTGAGGGCGGAGTTGGAGCGGGCTGGGGCGGAGGTGGTCGTGGCGGCGTGTGATGTGGCCGATCGTGATGCGCTGGCCGAGTTGGTGGGGAGTGTTCCTGCGGGGGCTCCGTTGTCGGGTGTGGTGCATACCGCTGGTGTGCTGGATGACGGTGTGATCGCGGGGTTGACGCCGGAGCGGTTGGCGGGGGTGTTCCGTCCGAAGGTTGATGCGGTGTTGACGCTGCATGAGGCGACGCGGGACCTGGACCTGGACGCGTTTGTCCTGTACTCCTCGGCGTCGGGTGTGCTGGGTGGTCCGGGGCAGGGCAACTACTCGGCTGCGAACGCGTTCTTGGACGGGTTTGCTCGGTGGCGTCGAGGGCAGGGTCTGTCGGCGGTGTCGCTGGCGTGGGGTCTGTGGGATGACATCGGGGGCATGGCCGGCGCCCTCGACCAAACGGACCAGGCACGCATGCGGCGCAGCGGTATTCGCCCGTTGTCCGTCGAGGAGGGCATGGCGCTGTTCGACGCCGCGATCGGTGCCGATGAACCGGCTCCGATACCGGTCAAGTTCGACCTCACCGCACTGTCCGCACAAGCGGGGGCCGACCAACTGCCCTCCATCTTGAAGGGGTTGGTGCGCAAACTCCGGCGCAATGCCGCCGTCGGCGGACCAGTCCCCGCCGATTCCCTCTCGGTCCGGCTGGCGGGGCTCCCGGAGGAGGCGCAAACGGAGGCGCTGCTGGACCTGGTCCGCGACGAAGTCGCCGTCGTGCTCGGGCACACCGACCCCGGGAACATCATTCCGGGACAGGCGTTCAGCGAGCTGGGCTTCGACTCGCTCACCGCGGTCGAGCTGCGCAACCGGCTGGCGGGGGCGACGGGCATCTCGCTGCCGGCCACGCTGATCTTCGACTACCCTTCACCCGCCGCGATCACCGAGCATCTGCGCGCGGAGCTGATCCCGGACGCCGCGACCGGAACGGTGGAACTCGCCGACGTGGACGAGGTCGGGCTGCGCAAGGCCCTCGCCTCTGTACCCCTCAACCGGCTCGAGGAGCTGGGCGTGCTTCAGCAGTTGCTGCGTCTCGTGGCCGCGACTCCCGGGGCGGCGGACTCCGGCGCGACCACCGTCGCCTCCTCGGCAACACGGCAGAACGCCGCGCACCTGATCGCCGATATGGACGTCGCCGACCTCATCGAACGCGCGATGGGCAACACCACCAACTGAGCCCGTTGCGGCCTACGGAGGAACTCAAACATGTCTGTGTCCGAGGACAAGCTTGTCGCGGCACTGCGCGCCTCGCTCGTGGAGAACGAGCAACTGAAAGAGGAGCGCGACCGGATCCTTGCGGCCTCGTCCGAACCGATCGCGATCGTCTCGGCCGCGTGCCGACTGCCCGGTGGTGTGGCTTCGCCGGAGGACCTGTGGCGTCTCGTGGCCGAGGAACGTGACGGCATCACACCGTTTCCGGAGAACCGGGGATGGGACGTCGACGGAATCTACGACCCCACCCCCGGCCTGGCCGACAAGTCCTACGTTCGGGAGGGCGGCTTCCTGCATGATGCGGGGGAGTTCGACGCGGCGTTCTTCGGGATCAGTCCGCGTGAGGCGTTGGCGATGGATCCGCAGCAGCGGTTGCTGTTGGAGACGTCGTGGGAGGTGTTGGAGCGGGCCGGTATTGATCCGGCGTCGCTGAAGGGCAGCCGGACGGGTGTCTTCGCCGGCCTGATGTACCACGACTACGAAGCGGCCGTGGCCGCCGGAAGCATCGTCTCGGGCCGGGTGGCGTACACCTTCGGGTTCGAAGGACCCGCGGTGACGGTGGACACGGCGTGCTCGTCGTCGCTGGTGGCGATGCACTCGGCCATGCAGGCGCTGCGGAACGGTGAGTGTTCGCTCGCCCTGGCCGGAGGCGTGGCCGTGATGTCCACGCCCGGCAGTTTCATCGAGTTCTCGCGCCAGCGGGGTCTGGCGCCGGATGGGCGGTGCAAGTCGTTCGCGGCGGGTGCGGACGGCACGTCATGGGCTGAGGGCGTGGGCCTGGTGCTGCTGGAGCGTCTGTCGGACGCCCGCCGTAACGGCCATGAGGTGCTGGCTCTGGTGCGGGGCAGTGCGGTGAACCAGGACGGTGCGTCGAACGGTCTGACCGCTCCGAACGGTCCCTCTCAGCAGCGGGTGATCCGGCAGGCGTTGGCGAACGCCGGCTTGTCGGCGGCGGACGTGGATGCGGTGGAGGCGCACGGTACGGGTACGTCGTTGGGTGATCCGATCGAGGCGCAGGCGTTGATCGCGACTTATGGTCAGGAGCGGCCCGGTCAGGACCGGCCGCTGTGGCTGGGTTCGTTGAAGTCGAACATCGGTCACGCCCAGTCGGCTGCGGGTGTGGCGGGTGTGATCAAGATGGTGCAGGCGATGCGGCATGGTGTGCTGCCGAAGACACTGCATGTGGATGAGCCGTCGCCGAAGGTGGACTGGTCGGCGGGTGCGGTGGAACTGCTCACCGAGTCGCGGCAGTGGCCGGCGACGCCGTTCCGTCCGCGCCGGGCCGCTGTCTCTTCCTTCGGCATCAGCGGCACCAATGCCCACGTCATCCTGGAAGCCGTCGAGAACGACGCTCCCGAACCGACCCCGACGCGCAGGCTCGTACCGCTCGTTCTGTCGGGGAGGTCGCCGGAGGCGGTGCGCGCTCAGGCCCGGCGTCTGGCCGGCCATCTGGAACTGCACCGTGGACTGGGCCTCACGGACGTGGCGTTTTCGCTGGCGGTGACGCGTGCTCGTTTTGATCATCGTGCGGTGGTGGTGGCGGGTTCGGTGGAGGAGGCGCGGGAGGGGCTTGCGTCGGTGGATCCGCAGGGTGTGGTGGCGGGTCGTCTGGGTGTGTTGTTCACGGGTCAGGGTGCGCAGCGGGTGGGGATGGGGCGTGAACTGCACGCTGTTTTCCCGGTGTTCGCGGAGGCCTTCGACGAGGTGTGCGCGGCTGTGGACGAGATTCTGGGCCGTTCGCTGAAGGATCTGGTCTTCGAGGGCGGGGACCTGCTCGACGAGACGCGGTATGCGCAGCCGGCCCTCTTCGCGGTTGAGGTGGCGTTGTTCCGGTTGGTGGAGTCGTGGGGTGTGCGTCCCCACTACCTGGCGGGTCATTCGATCGGTGAGGTGACGGCTGCGTTTGTGGCGGGTGTGTGGTCGTTGGAGGATGCGGCGGCTTTGGTGGTGGCGCGGGGCAGGTTGATGCAGGCGTTGCCGTCGGGTGGGGTGATGTTCGCGGTCGAGGCGGCGGAGGACGAGGTCACGCCGTTGTTGACCGACGGTGTGAGTATCGCTGCGGTCAATGGTGCGACGTCGTTGGTGCTGTCGGGTGCGGGGGATGCGGTCGCGGCGGTGGTGGCCCGTTTCGAGGACCGCCGTACCAAGCGGTTGCGGGTGTCGCATGCTTTTCATTCGTCGTTGATGGATCCGATGCTGGAGGAGTTCCGTCGGGTTGTGACGGGGCTGACGTATCGCGAGCCGGTGCTGCCGGTGGTGTCGAATCTGACCGGTGAGGTGGCGGACGCGGGTCGGTTGTGTTCGCCGGAGTACTGGGTGGAGCATGTGCGGGGCACGGTCCGGTTCCACGACGGTGTCCAGGCATTACGCGACCAGAAGGTTTCCACGTTCGTGGAGTTGGGGCCTGATGGGGTGCTGTCGGGAATGGTGGCGCAGGACTGCGTCCCCTCGCTGCGGCGGGATCTGGCGGAGGACCGGGCGCTGCTGGTCACTCTCGGGCAGTTGCACTCGCGTGGTGTCGATGTGGACTGGGAGAAGGTTTTTGCCGGGGCCGGTGCCCGCCGTGTGGACCTGCCCACGTACGCCTTCCAACGCCAGCGGTTCTGGCTGAACTCGAACGTGCCGGTCGCTGACCCCGCGTTCGCGGTGGAGCATCCGCTGCTCGACTCGGTGATCAGTGTTCCCGACACCGGTGGTGTCGTTGCCACTGGCCGGTTGTCGCTGGCCGCGCAGCCGTGGCTGGCTGACCACGCCGTGTCCGGTACGGTCCTGCTGCCGGGTACCGCTCTTGTGGAACTCGCTGTCCGTGCCGGGGACGAGGTCGGTGCGCGGTCCCTGCGTGAGTTGATCATCGAAGCCCCTCTCGTGATCCCTGACAGGGGCGCGGTGCGTATCCAGGTCTCGGTCGGTGCGGACACCGGCGGTGTACGGCCGGTCGCGGTGTACTCACGGCCCGACGACACCGAGGCCGGCAGCCCGTGGGTCCGCCACGCCAGCGGCCAGCTCGACGACGACGCACCGGCCTTCGACGCCGCCTTCGGGGTCTGGCCCCCCGAGGGTGCGCAACCCGTCGACCTGACCGGCTTCTACGCGGACCAGGCGAGCGCCGGATACGCGTACGGTCCCCTGTTCCAGGGCCTCAACACGCTGTGGACCCTCGGAGAGGAGATCTACGCCGAGGTCGCGCTTCCGGCGGACGATGCCGAGGCGGCGGCCGGGTTCGGCCTGCATCCCGCACTTCTCGACGCGGTCCTGCATTGCGGCGCCTTCACCGACCGGAAGGCCGAGGAGGGGAAGCTCATTCTGCCGTTCGCGTGGAACGGCATGACTCTGCACGCCTCCGGCGCCACCAGCCTGCGGGTGCGCATGACGCCCACCGGACCCGAATCGGTGGCGCTGGAACTGGCCGACGGAGAGGGCACCCCCGTCGCGTCGGTCGAGTCGCTCGTGCTGCGCGCGGTCGCCGACGAGCAGCTCAAGGCCGCCGGGCGGACCGGTCCCGGTACGGACGCCCTGTTCGCCGTCGAGTGGACCGCGATGCCGGCCGGAGCGACATCCGACACCACTGCCGCAGTCGTTCCGCACCCGGTCTCCATGGCCTTGGACGTCGAGGAACTGGTGCGGTCCGGCGCGTCGATGCCGGAGGTGCTGGTCGTCGACGCCGTCGACGGTGTCGTCAGCCCCGAACGGGTCCGCGGCCTCGTCGGCCGTGTCCTCGGCATCCTTCAGGCATTCCTTGCCGCACCGGAACTCGAGGCGACCCGCCTGCTCGTCGTGACGCGCGGCGCGGTCGGGGTCTCCGGCGACCCCGAGGTGACCGACCCGGCGGGCTCCGCGGTCTGGGGCCTGGTACGCGCTGCGCAGGCCGAAAACCCGGGCCGCGTCCTGCTGATGGACGTGGACGAAATCCAGGCGTCCCGGTCGGCCCTGGCGGGTGTACTCGCCACCGGGGAGGCTCAGGTGGCGCTGCGCGCCGACGTCGCCCACACGCCCCGGCTGGTGCGGGCCGCGGCCGACTCCGTCAGCGACCCCGTACTGGATCCTACGGGGACCGTGCTCGTCACCGGCGGCACCGGAACGCTGGGCAGCCTGGTCGCTCGGCATCTCGTCGCCGCACACGGTGTACGCCACCTGCTGCTGACCAGCCGTCGCGGACCGGAGGCGCCCGGCGCCGAAGAACTGACGGCAGAGCTGGAGGCGGCGGGAGCGAGCGTCACCGTGGTGGCTTGCGACGTGTCGAAGCGCAGGGCGGTGAAGAAGCTTCTCGCGGCGGTCTCGCCCGATGCGCCGCTGACCGGCGTTGTGCACGTGGCGGGAGTCCTCGACGACGGTGTGATCGCGAGCCTGACGCAGGAGCGGATCGGCGCCGCCTTCCGACCCAAGGTCGATGCCGCGCTGATGCTGCACGAGCTGACACGCGACATGAATCTGTCGGCGTTCGTCCTGTTCTCCTCGGCCGCCGGAGTGATCGGTGGTCCGGGGCAGGGCAACTACTCGGCGGCGAACGCGTTCCTGGATGCCTTCGCGCAGTGGCGCCGGGCGCAGGGTCTGCCTGCCGTCTCCCTGGCCTGGGGCCTCTGGGCCGAGTCCGGCGGCATGATCGCGACGATGAGTGAGTCGGACCAGGCCCGTATGGGCCGGGGCGGCGTGCTCCCGCTGGCCACCGAGGACGGCATGGCCTTGCTCGACACGGCCCTGTCCGGCGAGGCCTCCGTGCTCGTTCCGGTGAAGTTCGACTTCGCCGCCCTGACGGAACAGGCACGGGCTGGGCAGCTGCCGGCAATGCTGCGCGGGCTGGTCCGCCGGCCGCGCCGCACGGCGCGGACCGCGGCCGCAGACACCGGCTCGGCCACGGGTGACACCTTGGCGGATCGCCTCGCGACGCTGACCCATGAGGCACAGCAACGTCATCTCGTTGAGTTGGTGTCGGGTGAGGTTGCGGTGGTGTTGGGGCATGCGGGTGCGGGGAGTATCGGTGCCGGGCAGGCGTTCAACGATCTTGGTTTTGATTCGTTGACGGCGGTGGAGTTGCGGAACCGTTTGAATGCGGTGACGGGTCTTCGGTTGCCGGCGACGTTGATTTTTGATTATCCGTCGCCGGGTGTGCTGGCTGAGTTTTTGCGTCTGGAGTTGGTGGGCGAGGAGGCGGTGGCCGCTGAGTCGGTGGCGGGCCGGGGGCTGTCTGCGGTTTCGGTGGCGGAGGATCCGATCGCGATTGTGGCGATGGGGTGCCGGCTGCCCGGTGGTGTGGCTTCGCCGGAGGATCTGTGGCGTCTGGTGGCCGAGGGGCGTGATGGTATCTCGGCGTTCCCGGAGGACCGGGGCTGGGATGTGGCGCGGTTGTTCGATCCTGATCCGGACGCGGTGGGTAAGTCGACGGTTCGCCATGGTGGGTTCTTGCATGATGCGGGGGAGTTCGATCCGGCGTTCTTCGGGGTCAGTCCGCGTGAGGCGTTGGCGATGGATCCGCAGCAGCGGTTGCTGTTGGAGACGTCGTGGGAGGTGTTGGAGCGGGCCGGTATTGATCCGACGTCGCTGAAAGGCAGCCGGACGGGTGTCTTCGCCGGCGCCATGTACCACGACTACGCCACCAACCTCACGCGCGTACCGGAGGAACTGGAGGGCTTCCTCGGCAACGGCAACGCGGGCAGCTTCATCTCAGGTCGGGTGGCGTACACCTTCGGGTTCGAGGGTCCGGCAGTGACGGTGGACACGGCGTGTTCGTCATCGCTGGTGGCGATGCACTCGGCCATGCAGGCGCTGCGGAACGGTGAATGCTCGCTCGCCCTGGCCGGAGGCGTGGCCGTGATGTCCACGCCCGGCAGTTTCATCGAGTTCTCGCGCCAGCGGGGCCTTGCTGCGGACGGACGGTGCAAGTCGTTCGCGGCGGGTGCGGACGGCACGTCATGGGCTGAGGGCGTGGGCCTGGTGCTGCTGGAG
Source organism: Streptomyces sp. NBC_00016 (assembly GCF_045040885.1). Taxonomy (NCBI): domain Bacteria; kingdom Bacillati; phylum Actinomycetota; class Actinomycetes; order Kitasatosporales; family Streptomycetaceae; genus Streptomyces; species Streptomyces sp. NBC_00016. The sequence goes on from NZ_CP108304.1 coordinate 9,598,197, forward strand.
CGTCTGTCGGACGCGCGGCGTAACGGCCACGAGGTGCTGGCCCTCGTGCGAGGCGCGGCGATCAACCAGGACGGCGCGTCGAACGGCATCACCGCGCCGAACGGTCCGTCCCAGCAGCGGGTGATCCGGCAGGCGTTGGCGAACGCCGGCTTGTCGGCGGCGGACGTGGATGCGGTGGAGGCGCACGGTACGGGCACCTCGTTGGGTGATCCGATCGAGGCGCAGGCGTTGATCGCGACGTACGGTCAGGAGCGGTCCGGTGTGGACCGGCCGTTGTGGCTGGGTTCGTTGAAGTCGAACATCGGTCACGCCCAGTCGGCCGCGGGTGTGGCGGGTGTGATCAAGATGGTGCAGGCGATGCGGCACGGTGTGCTGCCGAAGACACTGCATGTGGATGAGCCGTCGCCGAAGGTGGACTGGTCGGCGGGTGCCGTGGAACTGCTCACCGAGTCGCGGCAGTGGCCGGCGACGCCGGACCGTCCGCGCCGCGCGGCGGTCTCCTCCTTCGGCCTGAGCGGTACGAATGCGCACGTGATCATCGAGGGCGTTGAGACTGGGGTTCGGGTAGAGCGTGCGGGAGCGCCGGGTGGCGCGGTGCGGGATGGGGTGGTGCCGTTGGTGGTGTCGGGGAGGTCGCCGGAGGCGGTGCGCGCTCAAGCGGCGCGGCTGGCCGGGTTCCTTGGCCAGGAACCTGGCCTGAGTCTCACGGATGTGGCGTTTTCGCTGGCGGTGGCGCGTGCTCGTTTCGATCACCGTGCGGTGGTGGTGGCGGGTTCGGTGGAGGAGGCGCGGGAGGGGCTTGCGTCGGTGGATCCGCAAGTAGTGATTCCGGGTCGTCTGGGTGTGTTGTTCACGGGTCAGGGTGCGCAGCGGGTGGGGATGGGGCGTGAACTGCACGCCGCGTTCCCGGTGTTCGCGGATGCGTTCGACGAGGTGTGCGCGGCCGTGGACGAGAGTCTGGGCCGTTCGCTGAAAAATCTGGTCTTCGAGGGCGGGGACCTGCTCGACGAGACGCGGTATGCGCAGCCGGCCCTCTTCGCGGTTGAGGTGGCGTTGTTCCGGTTGGTGGAGTCCTGGGGTGTGCGTGCTGATGTTGTGGCGGGTCATTCGATCGGTGAGGTGACGGCTGCGTTTGTGGCGGGTGTGTGGTCGTTGGAGGATGCGGCGGCTTTGGTGGTGGCGCGGGGCAGGTTGATGCAGGCGTTGCCGTCGGGTGGGGTGATGCTCGCGGTCGAGGCGGCGGAGGACGAGGTCACGCCGTTGTTGACCGACGGTGTGAGTATCGCTGCGGTCAATGGTGCGACGTCGTTGGTGCTGTCGGGTGCGGGGGATGCGGTCGCGGCGGTGGTGGCCCGTTTCGAGGACCGCCGTACCAAGCGGTTGCGGGTGTCGCATGCTTTTCATTCGTCGTTGATGGATCCGATGCTGGAGGAGTTCCGTCGGGTTGTGACGGGGCTGACGTATCGCGAGCCGGTGCTGCCGGTGGTGTCGAATCTGACCGGTGAGGTGGCGGACGCGGGTCGGTTGTGTTCGCCGGAGTACTGGGTGGAGCATGTGCGCGGCACGGTCCGGTTCCACGACGGTGTCCAGGCATTACGCGACCAGAAGGTATCCACGTTCGTGGAGCTGGGGCCTGACGGTGTGCTGTCGGCGATGGTGGCGCAGGACTGCGTCCCCTCGCTGCGGCGGGATCTATCGGAGGACCGGGCCCTGCTGCTCACTCTCGGGCAGTTGCACAGTCGTGGTGTCGATGTCGACTGGGAGAAGGTGTTCGCCGGGACCGGCGCACAGCGTGTGGACCTTCCCACGTACGCCTTCCAGCGCCAGCGCTACTGGATCGAGGGCGACGAACCGGCCGTTCCCGAGAAGGCGGCCGATCCGGTCGACGCGGCGTTCTGGGACATCGTGGACAGCGGCGACGCGAACTCGCTGGCCCGGTCTCTACGGCTCGATGCCTCCGCCCTGGACGGCGTGCTGCCCGCTCTGTCCTCGTGGCGCCGCCGCCACCGGGACCAGGCTGTGCTGGACGGCTGGCGGTACCGGATCGACTGGCGGCCGATAACGGACACACTGTTATCAGGTGCTGCCGTCGCCGACGGCACCTGGCTGATGCTGGTGCCCGCAGGGCAGGCTGACGCGATGGCGGAGGCCACGAGCGGCGCGCTGACCGCGCACGGTGGTCGCGTCGTGCGGGTGGACGTGGACGGTGAGGACCGCAAGGGCCTGGCGGAACTCGTCCGGGTGGGTCTGGACACGGCGAAGGCCACACCGGTCGGGGTGGTGTCCCTGCTGCCACTGGACGAGCGGCCGGACGCCGGCCATCCGACACTGTCGCGGGGTACGGCCGCCACCATCACCCTCGTCCAGTCGCTCAAGGATCTGGACATCACCGCCCCGCTGTGGTGCCTGACTTCCGGAGCCGTCGCGGTCCGGGAGGACGGAGAGGTGAGGAGCGAGACTCAGCCCATGATCTGGGGTCTCGGCACCGTATTGGCTCTCGACCACCCCAGGTCCTGGGGCGGGCTGGTCGATGTGGCCGCCGGGCCGGACGAGACGGCGCTGGGCCGGCTGGTCGCCGTGCTCTGCGGAGAGAACGGCGAGGACCAGGTGGCGATCCGGGCCACGGGCGCGTACGCGCGTCGTATGACCCGGGCCGAGTCCACCGCTGCCGACGGCACGGTGTCCAGTGAACCCTGGAGGCCACACGGCACGGTCCTGGTCACCGGCGGTACCGGTGGCATCGGCGCTCACGTGGCGCGTTGGGCCGCGGGTCGGGGTGCCGAGCACCTGCTGCTGCTCAGTCGCCGAGGCCGGGCCGCCGAAGGGGCGGACGCGCTGGAGGCGGAGCTGACCGCACTCGGCGCCCGCGTCACCGTAGTGGCCTGCGACGTCACCGACCGGACCGCGCTCGCCGAGGTGATCGCCGCGGTTCCGTCCGACATGCTTGTCTCCGCTGTCTTCCACGCGGCGGGCGCCGCACAGGAACCCACGCAACTGGCGGACAGCAGCGTCGCGGAGTTCGCCGAGGTGAGCCGGGCGAAGGTCGCCGGTGCCGTGCACCTCGACGCCCTGTTCGCCGACCATCCGCTGGACGCCTTCGTGGTGTTCTCCTCCGGCGCCGCTGTCTGGGGCGGTGCGGGGCAGGGCGGTTACGCGGCCGCCAACGCCTTCGTCGAAGCGCTCGCACATCGGCGGCGCGCCGAGGGCCGGGCGGCGACCGCTGTGGCCTGGGGTGCCTGGGCCGGCGGTGGCATGGTCGACGAGACCGTGGCCGAGGAGTTCGCGGAGGTCGGCATCGAGCTGATGCGGCCTGAACTCGCGGTCGAGGCCCTGGGCCAGGCGATGGCGGGCGGCGAGGGGCACCTCGTGGTCGCGGGTATCGACTGGTCGCGGTTCACGCCGTCCTACACGGTGGCCAGGGAACGCCCGCTGCTGCGGGAACTGCCCGAGGCCGCCGCTCTCACGGTCACCGGCACCGCCACCGACAGTGGCAAGGATGCGAAGACGGGGGACGACGGCAAGGCGCTGCGGGCGCGGCTTTTGCGTCTGTCCCCTCAGGAGCGGCTGACGGTCCTCACCGACCTGGTGCTGGCGGAGGCCGGACTGGTGCTCGGTCACGCCGCCGGCTCGACGGTGGTCGAGGACGGGCTCGCCTTCCTCGACATCGGCTTCGACTCGCTGACCGGTCTCGAACTGCGCAACCGCCTCAACCGGATGTCGGGACTCGACCTGCCGCAGGGCCTGATCTTCGACTTCCCCACCGCCGGCATGATCGCCGAGCTGATGCTGGACGCCCTCGAGCCCGAACTGACCGTCACACCGGAGACGGTCGCCGAGGAGATCGACAAGTTGGAATCGGCACTGGCTCCGACTCTGCACGACGACGCGTCGCGTACGCGGGCCGTCTCGCGGCTGCGTGAGCTGCTGGCCAAGTGGGACCACACGGAGAAGGGAAAGTAACCGGATGTTCGAGGTGGAGACCTACTTGCACCGTCTGGGGTTCACGGAGGTGCCCGAGCCCAGCTCCGAGACGCTTCGCGCACTGCACAAGAAGCACCTGATGTCGATTGCCTACGACAGCAGTCACTTCATCAAGAGCTTCACCGGCTTCCGTAACGTCGTCGACATCGACATCGACGACACGTTTCGGGCGATCGTCGTCGAGGGCGCGGGCGGTGTGTGCCACGACCTGAGCGGCCTGTTCCGCAGGCTCCTGACCGAACTCGGTTACGACGTCTCGATCCTGGCCGCGTCGCAGCGCTGGCCCAACGGGCAGTTCGGGCCGGACTTCGAGCACACCTTCACCTGTGTGCGGCTGGACGGCGAGACCTGGCTTGTCGACGTGGGCTTCGCCGGACCGTCGTATCTGGAACCGCTGCGGATGACCGACGAGGTGCAGCACCAGTTCGGCTGCTCCTATCGGCTCACGGCGGACGGCACCTACCACGTGCTGGAACGCAGGGCCGCGACCGGCGACTGGCGGTCGGTGTACCGGTTCGAGTCGAAAGCCCGGGCCGTCTCCGACTGGGACAGTCCGCGGGACTCCGCCGCCGAGCAGATCGTGAAGGACTCGCTGTTCGCCGGGACCGTGCTGCGCGGCCGTGCCACCGACATCGGGCAGCTCGTCCTCACGGGAAGGCGGCTGCTGACAGTGGAGAACGGTCTCGAAACGACCCGCACCCTGATCGACAAGGCCGAGTTCGAGCGCGTGGTGAAGGACATCCTCGCAGGCGCAGGCAACGGCTGAGGCGGGACCGGACGGAGATGACAGTGGAGACGCAGACGGCCGGCGGCGGGACCGAGACGGAAGCCGTCACCGACACGGACGTGGCCGTCGTCGGCTACGGCCCGGTGGGGCAGGTGCTGGCGATCCTGCTGGCCCGGCGCGGCTGGCGGGTCACGGTCGTGGAGCGCTGGTCCCAGCCGTACCCCATGCCGCGGGCCGTTGGCTTCGACGACGAGGCTGCCCGTATCCTGGCGGCCGCCGGCATCGGGCCCTTCCTCGACAAGTTCGGGGAGAACTCACGGGACTACGCCTGGCGCAACGCCGCCGGCGACACCCTGCTGCACATGGAGAGCGCCGCGAACGGCCACTGCGGTTGGCCGCAAGCGACCGCCATGTACCAGCCGGGACTGGAGGCCATGCTCATCGAGCGGGGCACCGACTTCCCGAACCTGCGGGTCGTCCGCGGACAGGAGGTCGTCGAACTCGACGACCGCGGCGACCTGGTCGAGGTGATCTCCGAGGACCCAGACGAGCAGGAACACACTTTCACCGCGCGGTACGTCGTGGGGTGCGACGGGGCCAACAGCTTCGTCCGGGAGTCCATGGAGAGTTCTCTCACCGACCTCGGGTTCTTCTACGACTGGCTGATCTGCGACGTCGTACTGGACGAGCCGCGCGACTTCCGTCCCAACAACCTGCAGATCTGCGACCCGCAGCGGCCGCGGACCGCCGTGTCGGCCGGCCCCGGGCACCGCCGCTTCGAGTTCATGCGGCTGCCGGGCGAGAACATCGAGGAGCTGAGGCGCGACGACACCCTGTGGCGCATGCTGGAGATGTTCTCCGTCCACCCGGACAACGCGACACTCGAACGGCACGCCGTCTACACCTTCCAGGCCCGCTGGGCGGGGGAGTGGCGCAAGGGCCGGCTGCTGATAGCGGGGGACGCCGCACACCTCATGCCGCCCTTCGCGGGGCAGGGCATGTGCTCGGGCTTCCGGGACGTGGCCAACCTTTCATGGAAGCTCGACCTGGCACTGCGCGGTCTCGCCGACGACTCAGTACTCGACACCTATACCGTCGAGCGCCGGGCGCACGTCCAGAACGCCGTCACCACGTCCGTGAAACTCGGCAAGGTCATCTGCGTGACCGATCCCGCAGCCGCCGCCGACCGGGACGCGATCATGCTGGCTGCCCGCGACCGCGAGGGCGCCGCCGCGCTGCCGATGTCGACCGTGGTCCCCCTCGACGAAGGCCTGTTCCAACGGGCCAGCGACGGCACGCCACTGAGGCCGGCCGGCACCCTGTTCCCACAGGCCAGGGTGGCGGACGCCGAAGGGGAGGGACTGCTCGACGAGATCGTCGGACTGGGCTTCGTACTGCTCGCCGTCAGCGATCCGGCGGCGCTGCTCGACGACCGGCGGCGCGTCTTCCTCGACGGTCTCGGCACGCGCTGCGCGTACATCCTGCCCGCGGGCACGGAACCCGGGAAGTCCGGTCCCGGCGCTGTGGTCGACATCGAGTGCCGCTATCTGCCGTACCTGGCCGAGAACGGCGCGACGGCCGTGCTGGTGCGCCCCGACTTCACCGTCTTCGGCGCGGCGAACGGACCCGAGGAACTGGGCGAACTGGTGGACCAACTCGCCCACCGGCTGGGGGCACCGCTCCCGGCTGCCGACTGAAAACCCCCGCCCTGGCGAATTTACCGATTTCTGGCAGCACCATGAGAAAGGAACACGGAACATGGGTGCACGCGAAGATATGTATGGCTTGTTCACAAGTGTCAACGAGATCAACCTGACAAATGATCAGGACGCTCAGAGCGCCAAGGAGGGCACACACAAGAAGAACATCTCCACCAGCTACGACCTGCAGGCCAGGATGTCGAAGAAGGGCATCCTGTGGAACTGGGGTTACCACGACGACCAGGTGGCCAAGGAGATCAGCGCCCGCATTCCCGGATTCCTCGACTACGACACGGACGGCTTCTCCGAGGAGCTGTACTTCGCCGCACTCAGGGAGGTGCCGCTCGACCTGGACGACTACGCGGACAAGTTCGTTCTCGAGGTCGGCTGCGGACTGGGCGAGGGCCTGAACTTTCTCTCCCGTGTCGTCGACGCGAAGAGCATGATCGGCCTCGACCTGTCGGACCAGGCCGTCAAGCGGGCCAACGCCTCGTTGTCCCGCAAGGGCCTGCGCTATGTCCAGGGCGACGCGGAGAACCTGCCGTTCGAGGACGGCGAGGTCGACGTCCTGGTGAACATCGAGAGCGCGCACAACTACCCGAGTCTGGAGAAGTTCCTGAAGGAGGTGGCGCGGGTGCTCAAGCCGGGCGGCCACTTCACGCACGTCGACCTCTACACCACGCAACGCCACGCATTCCTGAAGGAGCTCCAGGAGACAGACCTCGGCCTGGAGTGGGTGCTTGACCGTGACATCTCGCCCCAGGTGCGGGCCGCGATCCACGGGCGGCTGTCCCCGGAGGGGTCCTTCCACAAGGCACTGCGGGAGCAGCGGGTCGGTGCCATCCAGCGGCACATGGCCAAGCGGGTCGGCCCGGAGGCCGTGGGCGGCTCCTTCGCGGGCTACACCGACAGCGGCTCCACCAGACTGCTGAAGAAGATGGGCGTGCTGCCGTCGCAGTTCATGCCGCCGGTGGACAGCTACCGGCACTACGTGGCCAAGAAGATCTGATCTTCGTCCGCTGAGCTCCTGCAGCTGGCGTCGGGGCACTGCCGACAACTGCTGCCCACGCAGCACCGTGCAGCGTGAGGCAGGGGCATGATGACGACCCGAGAACGTTCACTCGTCGCCGGGCCGGCGCGGCACGGCCTGGGCTTGCCGCCGATGACGGTGGCGTCCTCGGCGTCGCCCTTGCCGGTGGGTGACCGGTGGAAGACGCTCCCCCAATCTCCAATACCGCGAATGGGAAATGCGTGTCACCGGCCGCCGTTGCGTTATGGCTCAAAAAGGTCGAGCGATATCGCCATTTCCGCTCCGCGGTAGGCAGGTGCAGCTTCTCTCAGGTATTCTCCCGACCGTGCAGAAATGGTCGAAAAATTCACCCATGAGTCGACCGTTCCCCTCGTTCGCAAGGAATGTATCCATGTCTCTCAGTCTCGACCCCGCGGCGCAGGACCTGCTCTTCCGGCAGGCCCGTACCGCCAACACGTTCACCGAGGAACCGGTGACGGACGAGCAGGTTCAAGCCATCTACGACCTGGTCAAGTACGCTCCCACGTCGCTGAACCAGCAGCCGCTCCGTATCGTCCTGGTTCGTTCGGACGAGGCTCGCCGGCGTCTGGTCCAGCACCTCGCCGAAGGGAACAACAAGAAGGCCGAGACGGCGCCGCTGGTCGCGATTCTCGCCGCGGACAACGAGTTCCACGAGGAGCTTCCGGAGCAGCTCCCACATTTTCCGCAGGCCAAGGACCTGATGTACTCCGACCGGAGCGTGCGGGAACAATCCGCAAATTTCAATGCCGCTCTGCAGGTGGGCTATTTCATTCTCGGGATTCGGGCTGCGGGCCTGGCCGCCGGCCCGATGACCGGATTCGATGCCGACGGCATCAACAAGGAGTTCTTCGCCGACGGCGAGCACTCGGTTCTCGCCGTGGTCAACATGGGCAAGCCGGGTGAAAACGCATGGTTCGACCGTTCCCCCCGCCTTGCCTATGACCAGGTGGTCACGACGGTCTGACGCACCTGATCAGCCGTGCTCACCCGGTCGACGACCGGGTGAGCCCCGGACGGTTTGGGCGTCCTGTGCGGGCGGGGCCCACGAGGGAGACGTCGAACGTCACCCTGTGAGTTCCCTCGCCCGACCTCAATCTTGCCCGGCTCCGGGGGACCTCAAGGCGTCCGGCCCTCACTTCCGCGGGCTACGCCACCGCGCTCATCGTGTCCGCGAGGCGGCGCCGGGAGGCGCGGGTCGCCGGCAGCGCGGCGAGTGCCACGGCGCCCAGCAACGCCGTCGCGCCGAACGCGGTCAGTGCCACGGGGGACGGAGCCTGTGCGATTCCGGCTCCGATGCCGCTCGACCGGCCCTGGGCGTCGATCAACCAGGAGGAGAGGGGCAGGCCCACCGCCATGGCCACGGCGATCGCGGCCCCCACGGTGCACCCCGTGGCCGTGACGGTGATCGCGGTGATCTGCCGTGGCGACAAGCCGATCGCCTTGAAGGCGAGCAGATCCCGTTCGCTCTCGCGCAGCGCACCGCCGATGCTGGTCAGCAGATCGACGAGCCCGATGAGCGCCAGGACGCCGAGCAGGCCGACGACGACACTGCGCAGGGGCGACAGACCGTCGGCGGGGTTCGTCACGGTGTGCACGTCCAGCTGTCCACGCCCGGCCGCGGCGCTCAGTTCGGCGGCGACGCGGTGCGGATCCGCGCCGTCCCGCAGCCGGACCTGGTACAGCGTCGGCCGGAGTTCGGCGTCGTTCCCCCGGAGGGTGTCGAGCGATGTGGAGATGACCCGGCCGGCGTTCTCCGGCTCGATGCTGCGGCCGACGATGTGCAGGATCTGGGGCCGGCCGCTCACCGTCATGCGCACCCAGTCGCCGACCCGGACGTCCAGCAGGTCCAGCAGTCCCTGCCCGGCCACCGCCTCGTCGGAACCGTGCGCGGGGTGGCCCTCGGCCAGCGTGTAGGGGTACGGATCCGTACGGGTGCCGAGACCGCGCAGGGCGATCGTCGCCGTCTGGCCCGGCACCAGGGCCGCCACCTCGACGCCCGGATAGGCGGCGGCGACCTCGGGACGCTGGGCCAGCAGCTCCCGGGTCGCGGCGTCGCTCAGGCCGTCGTCGGCGCGGACGGTGAGCGCGGCCGCCAGCCCCATCTCCTCCGGCGTGCGGTGGAAGCGGTCGATGGTCGTCCACGCGCTCATCGCCACCACGATCAGCGTCAGCGGCAGCGCGAGGCGGACGATCGTGGCCAGTGAACGCGGGCGACGCGTGAACGCCTTGTGCCAGCCGAGGACCAGCGCGGGCGGCAGCCGCAGGCCGAGCGCGCGACGCGCCACGCCCGACAGCCGCCCCCCGGCCGGGCCTGCGGTCCGCGGCACTGGAACCGGCGGCACCCGGCCCGCCCGCCAGGCCGCGAGCCCGGTGGTCGCGCCGATGAACAGCACCACTCCCACCGGCACCACGACCAGGGTCGCCGCATGTCCCGGCAGCCCCTGCCACACCCCGACCGCGTCCCCCAGCCGCCCCGGCAGCCGGCTGCCCAGCGCCTGGGTGAGCCCCGCCGCGGCCACGGCGCCCAGCAGCGCGTAGGCGAGATGCTGGAGCAGGAAGACCCGCATGACCTGGCCCGGTGTGAAACCGATCGCCTTGAGGATCGAGATGTCCCGCAGATGCCCTCGGATGCGGGTACCGATGGCCCCGTGCACGGCGAGTCCGGCGGCGACGAGCGCGCCGAGACCGAACAGGCCGAGTATCTGGCCGAGCAGCCGGTCGTCGCCCTGCGCCTCGGCTCGCGCCTGCTGCCAGGTGGCGACCTCCCGCACGGCGCCGGCGCCGAGCACGGTGACGGCGCGCTGGACGGCGTAGTCGGTGTCCCCGGGATCCGTCAGACGCAGCCCGATCACCTGACCGCGGTCGGTGCCCGTGCGCGGCACGGTGGACGGCAGCGCCCAGGCAAGGCCCGGCTGCTCACCCTGGCGGTAGTGCGGCTCGGGGCTGTCGGCGACGCCGAGGACGGTCAGCGTCGCGGCACCGCCCGGCAGGGTGAGCACATCTCCGGGCTCGGCCAGCAGCGCCCGGGCGAGGCTGCTCTCCAGCACCACACCGTCGGGCCTCCCCGGGTCGAGCCAGCGGCCGGAGACGAGCAGGGGCCGTCCGACCGCGGGTCGCTCGGTGGTGCCACGCAGTTCGACCGGGGCGCGGGCGCCGCGGGAGGCGACCGTGGTGGAAGCGGTGGGGTAGGGGCCGGCGACGGACTCGACGCCGGCCAGCCCGGCGAGCCTGGCCGTATCGGCCGAGGGACCGGTGTGGATCGACACGTGTGCGCCACGGGACTGGGTGAAGACACGTTCCCAAGGGTTCGTCGCGTACCCGAAGAGCGCCGCCGCCAGCAGCAGGGAGGTGACGACGCCGACGGTGGCGAGCACCAAAAACAGCGCTTCACCGCGATGCGTCCGCAGGTCCGAGTGCGCCCAGCGCAGCGTGGCTCGCATGGGTCAGTCCTTCAGTTCCAGCACCGCGGATATCCCCTTGCGGGGTGACGGCGTGCCGTCGAGCGTCGCGTCGTCGGCGATCCGCCCGTCGAAGAAGCTGATCACCCGGTCCGCGGTGCTCGCCATGCGCGCGTCATGGGTGACCAGGAGGATGGTCTGGCCGCGCTGGTGGAACCGGGACAGCAGCCGGGTCACCTCGCGGGTGCCCTTGCTGTCCAGGCTGCCCGCGGGCTCGTCCGCGAGCAGCAGGGGCGGATGGTTCACCAGGGCCCGGGCCAGCGCCACCCGCTGCTGTTCGCCGCCGGACAGCTCACCGGGCATGCTCCGCTCCTTGCCGGTCAGGCCGAGCTCGGCCAGCAGCTCCTCCCGCTCCGCGCGGGCCCGCTTGGGGGAGACCCCGGCCAGCAGCGCGGGCAGTTCGACGTTGTCGGCGACGGACAGGTTGGAGACCAGGTTGAAGAACTGGAAGACGACGCCGATCCGGCGCCGGCGGGCCACGGCCCACTGCGCCTCGCTGTAGCCGTCCGTGCACACGCCGTCCAGCCAGATGCTGCCGCTGTCCGGCCGCTGCAGGCCGCCCAGCAGATGCAGCAGCGTCGACTTCCCGGCGCCGGACGGACCGGTGACGGCCACGAACTCGCCCTGCCGCACACACAGGTCCACCCCGCGCACGGCATGGGCGGGAGCGCCCTCGCCGTGGTGGGTCTTCACGAGACCCTCGGCCCGCAGCGCAGGAGTGGGGGTGTCGTTCACTCCGGCTCCTCCAGTTCTTCCTGGCAGCGCTCCAGCCAGTCGAGGTCGGCCTGCAGGTGCAGCATGGCGCCCTCGATGAGCAGCCGGGCCGTCCGGTTGTCGCGGTTCTCGCCGGTGACGAGCTTCGACAGGGTGCGCATGGTGTTCAGGTAGTGGCGTCGTTGCTTGTTGATCAGGGCGATCTGGTCGGCGAGACCGGTCTGCGGGGCGAGCGCGAGCTTCATGAAGAACTCGTCCCGCAACCGCGGCTCGTCCGCCGTCTCCTCGTACCAGACGCGCAGCGCTTCCTGGCCGGCGTCCGTGAGGTGGTAGATCTTCTTGTTGGGCCGACTCGACTGCTCGACCTCCTCGCCCTCGATCAGCCCCGTCTTCTCGAGGCGGCTCAGAGTCACGTAGATCTGGCCGATGTTCGGCTGAGGGTACGCGGCGCCCAACAGTCGCTCAAGGTCCTGCTTGAGCTCGTAGCCGTGGGCCGGGCCGCGCGCCAGCAGGGCCAGGAGGGGCAGGCGCACTCGTGCTGTCCTCCTCGCAGCCTCGTATTGTGTTCCAGGCCCTAGTATCGCCCATACCTAACGGGTATACATAGCCTCTGACTCCGGGCGAGGGTGCCCGGCGCCGGTGTACTGGGAGGAACCTATGCGGTGGATACGTGCCGCCGGTAGGGGCCTCCTCGTTCTCGCCGTCGTCCTGGCCGGTTACGGCGCTTCCGGCGCCCGGGCGGCAGGCGGGCCGGAGGGGCGCGGACCGCTCACCCTCGCCACCGCCGGCGACCTCACCGGCTATCTCGGCCCGCTGCTCCAGGGCTGGAACCGGGCCCATCCCGGCGAGAAGGTCACCCTCGTCGAACTGCCGGACTCGGCGGACGAGTCGCGCGCCCAGATGATCACCGATCTGCGCGGCGGCACCCGCAGCCGGTTCGACGTCCTCAACATCGACGTCGCCTGGACCTCGGAGTTCGCCGCCGCCGGCTGGATCCGCCCGCTGCCGCGCGACCGTTTTCCGCTGGACACCTTCCTCCGGCCGGTCGTGGACACGGCGACGTACGACGGCCGGCTGTACGCCGTCCCCTACGTCACCAACGCCGGGCTGCTCCTCTACCGCAAGGACGTCCTCGCCGAGGAGGGCGTCCCGCCGCCCCGCACCTGGGCCGAACTGGAGCGGGCCGCGAAGACCATCGCGCCCCGGCACGGACTCGACGGCTACGCGGGGCAGTTCCTGCCCTACGAGGGCCTCACCGTCAATGCGGCCGAGGCCGTGTACTCGGCGGGCGGCACGATCCTCGGCGACGAGGGCGACCGCGTCACCGTCGACTCGGCCGCCCGCGAGGGCATCGGGTTCCTCGCCCGCGGCGTCCGGGACGGTTGGGTGCCGAAGGAGGCCCTGACCTACACGGAGGAGGAGTCCCGGCAGGCCTTCCAGGACGGACACCTCCTCTTCCTGCGCAACTGGCCCTACGCGTACGTCAGCGCCTCCGCCACGGGCTCCGCGCTCGCCGGCAAGGTCGGCGCCGTACCGCTGCCGGGGCGCGACGGGCCCGGCACCAGCGTGCTCGGCGGCTCCAACCTGGCCGTCAACACCCATGCCGAGCACCCCGACACCGCCGCGCGCCTGATCGCGTACCTCACCAGCGAGGGCGTCCAGCGGCAGGTGCTCACCCGGGGCGCGCTGCCGCCCGTACGCGCGGATCTGTACGAGGACCCGGAACTGGTGCGCCGGTTCCCGTACCTGCCGACCCTGCGCGCGAGCGTCCTGACGGCCGCGCCGCGGCCCAAGAGCCCGCGCTACGACCAGGTCAGCATGGTGGTTCAGGCGGTCGTGCACGACGCGATGTCCGGGCACTCGACGCCCGAGGCGGCGGTACGTCGGCTGGCCCGGGAGCTGGCAGCCATCTCCCGCCGCGGCTGACTTCCCTCAGCCGACATCGACCTTCCCTAGTTACATGTTAGGTAACGCCGATGTATCAACCGGGTGCGATTTGCCCCGGTAACTTCACTTCTGTCACCCCCGCTCGTCAGATGACTGCTGCCTGTTCGTTGACACCTCCGTGAAACGCCTACATAACATGCATGCATAACAGTCAGCCCGCACAGACAGGCCAACGGGTGAGCTCCCAGCACATCGACACGCGCATCGACATGCGCATCGACACGCACCACTGGTGGCGTGAAGCAGTGATCTACCAGGTGTACGTCCGCAGCTTCCTGGACAGCACCGGCGACGGCGTCGGCGATCTCGCCGGAGTCCGCGCCGGACTGCCGTACCTGAAGAAGCTGGGTGTCGACGGGATCTGGCTGAGCCCCTTCTACCCCTCCCCGCAAGCCGACCACGGCTACGACGTCGCCGACTACTGCGACGTCGACCCGCTCTTCGGCGACCTCGCCGAGTTCGACCGGCTGGTGGCGGCCGCCCGGCGGCTGGGCGTCAAGGTGTTGCTCGACATCGTCCCCAACCACTGCTCCAGCGAGCACCCCTGGTTCCGCGAGGCGCTGGCCTCGGCGCCGGGCAGTCCCGCCCGGGCCCGGTTCCACTTCGCCGACGGGCGGGGAGCGGACGGCGCCGAGCCGCCCAACAACTGGCACGCCATGTTCGGCGGCCCGGCCTGGAGCCGGGTGACCGAGGCGGACGGCCGTCCGGGCCAGTGGTACCTGCACATGTTCACGCCCGAACAGCCCGACTGGAACTGGCGCGACCCCGAGGTCGGCGCGTACTTCGACCGTGCACTGCGGTTCTGGCTGGACCGGGGCGTCGACGGCTTCCGCATCGATGTGGCCGCCGGCCTCTTCAAGCACCCCGAGCTGCCCGACTCGCCGGATCCCGAGGCCGATGCCCGCACCCGCGACTCCGTCAACCCGCTCGCCTGGAACCAGCCCGAGGTGCACAACGTGTGGCGGCGCTGGCGGGCGGTGTGCGAGGAGTACACGGCACACGACGGCCGCGAACGGCTCCTGGTCGGCGAGGTCTCGGTCCCGACCGCCCGCGAACACGCGCTGTACGTCCGCCCCGACGAACTCCACCAGGCCTTCTTCTTCGACCTGCTGAGCGCCTCCTGGGACGCCGACGCCTTCCGCAAGGTCATCACCGAGGCCATGCAGGACATCGCCGGAACGGGGTCGACCGTCACCTGGGTCCTCAACAACCACGATCAGGTCCGCACGGTCACCCGCTACGGCGAGCCGGCCGTGGAGGGCAGCGGCCTCGGTGCCGCCCGCGCCCGCGCCGCCGCCCTGCTGTTGCTGGCGCTGCCCGGTGCCGCGTACATCTACCAGGGCGAGGAGCTTGGCCTGCCCGAGGTCGTCGACCTGCCCGACGACGTGCTCACCGACCCGATCTTCCGCCGTACCGGCAGCCGGGCCCGTATCCGCGACGGCTGCCGGGTACCGCTGCCGTGGTCCGGGCAGGCCTCACCGTTCGGCTTCACCTCCGGCGTCGACGCCACCAAACCCTGGCTGCCGCAGCCCGACTACTTCGCCGAGTACGCCACCGATCGCGCCCTCGCAGACACCCGCTCCTTCTGGCACCTCTACCGCGACGGCCTTCAGCTGCGCGCCACCCTGCCCCAGCTGGGCGAGGGCACGCTGCGCTGGCTCGACACCCAGCCCGGCGTCCTCGCCTTCGCCCGTGGCGACGGGCTGGTCTGCGCCGTCAACTTCGGAACGGCACCCGCCCCGGCGCCCGTTCCCGGCATCCCCCTGCTGTCCAGCGGCCCCTGCCGGGCCGGGGTGCTCCCCGGCTCCACGGCCGCCTGGTGGATCGGTGACGACACCGACTCCTGAGCACGACCACCTCTCCATCCGCCGCCAACTCCCCTTCTACGAACGGACATCAACGATGATGCGACGACGTACCACCCTGCTCAGCGGCTGCACCGCTCTCGTCCTGGCACTCGGCGCCACCGCCTGCGGAGGCGGCGACCCCGTCTCTGCGGGCGGCGGCGACAAGGCACTGGGCGGTCAGACGGTCACCGTGGCCGGCGTCTGGTCCGGTGCCGAGCAGAAGAACTTCCAGAAGGTGCTGGACGCGTTCGCCGAGAAGACCGGCGCCAAGACCCAGTTCGTGTCCACCGGCGACAACGTCTCCACCGTCGTCGGCAGCAAGATCGAAGGCGGCAACGCCCCCGACGTCGTGATGGTCCCGCAGGTCGGCGTGCTCCAGCAGTTCGCCGGCAACGGCTGGCTCGAGCCGCTGTCGTCGACCACCCAGAAGTCCGTCGCCGCCAACTACGCGAAGGTCTGGAAGGACTACGGCAGCGTCAAGGGCACCCTCTACGGCCTCTACTTCAAGGCAGCCCACAAGTCGACCGTCTGGTACAGCCCCGCCGCCCTCGACCAGGCCGGCGTCCAGCCCCCGAAGACCTACGACGAGATGCTGAAGGCCGGGCGGACCGTCTCTGACTCGGGCCTCGCAGCCTTCTCCGTCGCGGGCCAGGACGGCTGGACGCTCACCGACTGGTTCGAGAACGTCTACCTCTCCCAGGCCGGACCCGAGAAGTACGACGCCCTCGCCGCCCACGAACTGAAGTGGACCGACCAGAGCGTGGTCGACGCCCTCACCACGCTCGGCAAGCTCTTCCAGGACAAGCAGCTCCTCGCGGGCGGCCAGAAGGGCGCTCTCAACACCGACTTCCCGGGCTCCGTCGAGAAGGTCTTCGGGCCCGAGCCCGAAGCGGGCATGGTCTACGAGGGCGACTTCGTCGCAGGCGTCGCCAAGGACCAGTTCGGCCGGAAGATCGGCCAGGACGCCAACTTCTTCGCGTTCCCGCCCGTCGGCGGGGGCGAGGCACCCGTGGTCAGCGGCGGCGACGCGGCCGTCGTCCTCAAGGACGGCAAGAACTCCAAGGCCGGCATGGCGCTGCTGGAGTACCTGGCCACCCCGGAGGCCGCCGCCGTCTGGGCCGAGACGGGCGGCTTCCTCTCCCCGAACAAGAAGCTCGACCTCGCCTCCTACGGCGACGACGTCACCCGCACCACCGCCAAGTCGCTCATCACCGCCGGGGACTCCGTCCGCTTCGACATGTCCGACCAGGCCCCGGCCGCGTTCGGCGGGACGAAGGGCGCCGGCGAGTGGAAGATCCTCCAGGACTTCCTGCGCGACCCGTCCGACCCGAAGGCCACCGCGGCGCAGCTGGAGACCGCCGCGGCCAAGGCCTACAAGGGCTGACCGGCGATGACCGCCACGCTCACGAAGACGGCCGCACCACCCGCCGCCGCGACCGTCGCCCGCAAGCGGCGGGCCCGGCGGCGGGGCAGGACCGTCGCCCTGCTCTTCGTCCTGCCCGCGCTGCTCCTGCTCGGCGCCCTCGTCGTCTACCCCGTGCTGTTCTCGGTCGGCCGCAGCTTCTTCGACGCCTCCGGGACCCAGTTCGTGGGCGGCGACAACTACACCGAGATGTTCCGCGACCCGGCCACCCTCAAAGCCGTACGCAACACCGCGATCTGGGTGGTCGTGGCGCCGACCCTGCTGACCGGCCTGGGCCTGATCCTCGCCGTGCTCGTCGAGAAGATCCGCTGGGCCACGGCCTTCAAGCTGCTGCTCTTCATGCCCATGGCCGTCTCCTTCCTCGCCGCGGGCATCATCTTCCGGCTCGCCTACGACGAGGACCCCGACAAGGGCGTCCTGAACGCGGCGGCCGTCGGCGTCCACGACGCCTTCCAGGACACCGCCTCCTACCCGACCGCCCGCGCCCGTGACGGCGAGGGCCTGACCCGGGGCGCCGACGGCTCGTACCGCACCGGCACGAGCGTGTCGCCCGGCGACACGGTCGCCCTCGGCCTGGTCGGCGTCGCGCCCAAGGAGCTGCCGGCCGGCGCGGAACCGGCCTACCCGGCGGCCGCCCGCACAGCGGGCCCCGGCGAACTGCGCGGAGTCGTCTACCTGGACTTCACCCCCGGCGGGGGAGGGAAGCAGGGTGTGGTGGACCGCCGGGAGAGCGGGCTGCCGAAGATGGAGGTCGAGGCGGTGCGCGACGGCAGGACCGTCGCGAGCACCACCACCGCGGCCGACGGCTCCTTCCGCTTCCCCGGCCTGGAGACAGGCTCGTACACCGTCACCCTCCCCGGCTCGAACTTCGCCCAGCCCTACGACGGCGTGTCCTGGCTCGGCCCTGCACTGGTCACCCCGGCGATCATCGGCGCCTACCTGTGGATCTGGACGGGCTTCGCGATGGTGCTGATCGGCGCGGGCCTGTCCACGCTGCCGCGTGACTCGCTCGAGGCCGCGCGGATGGACGGCGCCAACGAGTGGCAGGTGTTCCGCCGGATCACCGTGCCGCTGCTGGCGCCCGTGCTCACGGTGGTCTTCGTGACCCTCGTGATCAACGTGATGAAGGTGTTCGACCTCGTCTACATCATCGCCCCCGGCCCGGTGCAGGAGGACGCCACCGTGCTGGCCACCCAGATGTGGCTGGTGTCCTTCGGCGGCGGCAACGACCAGGGACTGGGCAGCGCCCTCGGCGTGCTGCTCCTGCTGCTGGTGATCCCCGCCATGGTCTTCAACGTCCGTCGTTTCCGAGGGAGTCAGCGATGAACCTCAGTGCGCTTCGGCGCGGGCTCGGCAACAGCCTGGTGCAGGCCGTCCTCGTGGTCATCGGACTGCTCTGGCTCACGCCGCTCGCCGGACTGCTCGTGTCGTCCCTGCGGTCGGCGCAGGACACGGCCAAGGGCGGCTGGTGGACGGCGATCACCAGTCCGGGCCAGCTGTCCTTCGACAACTACACATCGTTGCTGGGCAACGCCGGGATGACGCAGGCGTTCTGGAACACCGTGCTGATCTCGGTGCCGACGACGCTCTTGGTGGTGGCGATCGCCGCACTGGCGGGGTACGCCTTCGCCTGGCTGGAGTTCCCCGGCCGTGACGCCCTCTTCCTGCTCGTGGTCGCGCTCCTGGTGGTGCCCGTGCAGATCGGCCTGCTGCCGGTGGCCAAACTCTTCGGCCAACTGGGGCTGTTCGGCACGATTCCCGGCGTCGTACTCTTCCACGTCTCCTACGGCCTGCCGTTCGCGATCTTCCTGCTGCGGAACTACTTCGCCGAGATACCGCGGGAGATGCTGGAGGCGGCCCGCATGGACGGGGGCAACGAGTGGCGCATCTTCACCCGGCTCGTGCTGCCGGTGGGACGGCCCGCCCTGGCGAGCCTGGCCATCTTCCAGTTCCTGTGGGTGTGGAACGACATGCTGGTGGCGCTGCTGTTCGCCGACAGCTCCTCCCAGCCGCTGACCGTGGAACTCCAGTCGCAGATACGGCAGTTCGGCAGCAACATCGATGTGCTCGCGCCGGGCGCGTTCCTGTCCCTGATCGTCCCGGTGGCCGTGTTCTTCGCCTTCCAGCGGCACTTCGTGCAGGGGGTCATGGCGGGGTCCGTGAAGTAGGCCCGGTGCCGGCGCCCCGTGGCTCCAGTCGGACACCCTGGGCGAACTTCCGCGAACGCAGGTGCGGACGGACAACTGGGCCTGCACCACCGGGGCCTGCATCCACCACGTCGGAGGATGCAGGCCCCGCCGGTTCCGGCGCCGTGGGCGGCGGTCGCCGGCAAGCGACCTACGGTGCGATCTCGAACTGCGGTGGCTGGAGTCCCGCGACGCAGCTGGTGTCCGGCGCGGCAGGGCGGGCGAAGAACGACGTGGTGATCGTCTGCGCGCACCGCGAGTCGGCGAACACCACGTGCGCGACGTAAGGGACCGTGACGGCGGTGGAGCGACTCAGCGTACGGGCGACGTACGCCCCGTTGCTCGGCGCCGTCTGGGCGTCGAACCCGCCGGACAGGGCGAGGGTCGGGATGTCGCTGCGGGTCACGTCCCGGACCCACGGGGGCGCCGGGGGGACGTCCCAGGCACGGCAGTCGTCGTGGAGCCAGGCGAGTTGCGGGGCGTTGGCCAGCATCGATCGGGGGAACGTCGGGAACGCGCGGCGTCCGCCCCGGATGATGTCGGCCCGGCTCTCGTACGGAGTCCACTGACTGCAGAAGACGCCGTAGACCAGCCCGTGGGCGACCCTTCCGATGGCCTGCGGGCTGTACTTGCCGCCCGCGAGCTGCTCGGCGATCCGCTGCGGGTTGCCGTGGGCCAGTTCGTCGATCGAGCGCGGCACCCCGGCAGCCACGTGGGTGGCCGAGGTCAGCCAGGTGACCAGGTTGCCCCCGTCCAGCACGACCTTCACCGGCTCCGGGTGGACCGGGACCGTGACGGTGGTGGTGATCGGCTTGGCCTCCAGCTCACTGACGAGGCGGAGGAAGGTGGCCTTCAGGTGCGGGTAGCGGGTGTTGCAGGCGGGCTGCTTCTCGCAGGCCTTGAACAGGCCGTCGAAACCCTCTCGTGCCGCCTTCCAGGTCACGGCCCCGCCGGCGATGGACGGCGGCAGGACGCCGTCGATGCCGACCGAGCGGATGCCCTTCGGGTGCAGGCGCATGTAGTTGAGCGCCAGGTGGGTGCCGTAGGAGATCCCGAAGACGTTCCACTTCTTGACACCCAGTGTCTTGCGCAGGGCGTCGTAGTCGGCCGAGCTCTCGATGTCGTTGTAGGTGCTGCGGTCGGCGCCCTTTGCGTCCACGCGGTCGCGGCAGGCCCGGGTCGCCTCGACGTGCAGGCGCCCGGTGGACGGCGCGTTGGAGACGAGGCCGAGGGCGCGGGCGTTGAACCGGTCGATGTTCGGGCAGGTGAGCTCCGGGTCGGCCGAGTAGGTGCCGCGCTGGGACATGAAGATCACGTCGCGGTCGCGGTTCAGGTGGCCGGCGAGCGCCATCGGGATCTCGGAGACCGCGTCGTCGCCGGGGCCGCCGGCGAGCCACACGATCGGGTCGGGCGCCGGGCGGCTGCGCTCCGCGGGCATGATCGCGACAGCGAGGGTGATCGTGCGTCCGTCGTGGCCCCCGTACCCCTGGGGTTCCTTGGGCCCCTTGGCCTGGGAACGCTTCTCGGGCACGGTGAGGGTGCCGCAGCGGGCGCGCGCGAGATCGGGGATCGGGTCCGCGGTCCTGGGGCAGGGGCCCGGTTCGAAGTGGGCGTCGCCCACCGTACGGGCGACCGTGCCGATCGGCCGGTCGGTGCCGGACTCGGCGTGTGCGGGCATCGCGGCGAGGCCGACGACGAGGGCGCCGGCCGTGGCTCCGGCCAGCGTTGCCGGGAGCCGTCGAGCGGGGCGCCGGCTGAGGGTCGTACCAGGGGACATCGTGCGTACTCCGGTCAGGGGACGATGGTGAACGGTTTGGGTCGGACTCCCGGCACGCAGCCGGTGTCGGGCGCGGTCGGCCGCGCCAGGAACGAGAGCAGCACCGACGCGGCGCAGGGGTTCTGCGGCACCACCCAGTGGGTGATTCCGGGAATCACCACCGCGGTCGAGCGGGGCAGCGTACGGCCGGTGAACGGCCCCCAGCTCGCCCCGGTCTTGGCGTCGAAGGTGCCGGTGATGATGAGCGCGGGCACCTTGCTGCGGGTGGCCACCCGCTGGACCGCGGTGCGGTCCGGGACGTTCCAGACACGGCACAGGTCGTGCTCGAAGGGCAGCTGCGGTGCGTGGGCCAGCACGGAGTCCGGCCATCCGGGGAAGGCCCGGCGACCCGCCTCGAGCACGTCGCGCTTCGAGAAACCAGGGACCCACTCGGCGCAGGCCACCGAGTGCGTCAGCCCGTGGGCGAACTCGCCGATGGCGGGCGTCGCGCCGGCGGCCTGGGCCCGTGCGAGGCGCTCCGGATGGCCGGCGGCGAGTTCGTAGAGCGCCGCGGGGACGTCGGCGGACGGTACCAGTTGGCCGTTGGCGACCAGCAGGTTCACCAGCGTGCCCCCGTCGAGGACGACCTTCACCGGGGTTCCGCCACCGGGCGGCGGTACGGTCAGCGTCAGGGGGTTCGCCTCCAGCCGCCGGACCTGTTGGGTGAGCGTGCGGGACAGGTGCGGGTAGCGGGACTTGCAGGCGGGCTGGGCCGCGCACGCCGCGAAGATCGCGTTGATCCCCTCCTGGGCGCTGTCCCAGGCCCACGGCAGGCTCACGATCTGTGGCGGCACGACCGAGTCGATCGCCAGCGAGCGGATGCCCTGGGGGTGTCGGCGCAGGTAGGTGAGGCCCAGGTCGGTGCCGTAGGAGTAGCCGTAGACGTTCCACTTCTTGATGCCCAGGGCCTTGCGGAGGGCGGCGAAGTCCGCGGCGTTCTCGGTGGTGTTGTAGGCCGTGAGGTCGTTCCCCTCGGCCGTCAGACGGTCCCGGCACGCCTTCGCCGCGCGTACCAGCCCTCGTCCGGTGGACGGCGCGTCGTAGGGCAGGCCGACGGCGGTCGCGTTGAACCGGTCCATCTCCGGGCAGGCGAGGTTCGGCTGTGAGTGGAGGGTGCCGCGCTGGGCCACGACGATGAGATCGCGGTCGCGGTTCACGTCGGAGTCGATCAGGAAGGGGATGGCGCCGAACGCGTCTCCGCCGGGACCGCCCTCCATGAACACCACCGGGTCCGCGGCCCGCGTCTTCGACGCTGCCGGAATGATGGCGACGGCCAGCCGGATGGTCCGCCTCGTGGGGCGCTCGCGGTTCTCGGGGACCTCCAGGAAGCCGCACCGCCCGGGAACCGGGTCCGGCGTCTGCGGGCAGGGGCCCGGTACGAACCGTGCCGGATGCCGCGGCGGCGGCCCGTCGGCAGGCGTCGACCGGGCGCTGCTCGGCGCGGTCCCGACCGCACCGAGGACACCCAGACACGCGGCGAGGAGCGCCGCGTTCGTACGCGCCCTCCGGCCGAGTCGAGGACGGGTGTGTCGAGCCCGGCTCCGTAGGGGTGTCCCGGCCCCGGAAAGGGAGGGCAGGGGCCCGGGACCGATGTCGTGTTCCGCCATGTGATCTCGTCTCTCTGACGTCCCTGGCCACTCCGGTCGGGGGACGGTTGGCATGGCTGCGCCCCGCCGCACGGCCGGGCAGGGCGCTACGCCAGCCTGCGATCGGGCCGGGGCTTGCACCACTCGTCGCCTCCACTTGGAGCAGCCCCGCCTTGGACCGGACGCTGTCCACGGTCACCCGGTCACCGGTCGGCGGGGGCGGGGAGCCATCCCCCTCCGGCGGTGGTCGCTCGGCCGTATGCCGGAGGCCGCCTGTCCCGGGCAGGCGGCGGGCGCGCGCTTCGGTGCCGCCGCATCGTCCGCATGCACGTCCTCGGGCCACCCCGTAGCGTGGATTACGTGCGGTCCGCCAACACTGCCTCGGCGTCGCCCGGGTGGCGCCATGGCTGTCGGTCGGCGCGGCATCACGGCACTCCGGCAGCGGCGCACCCGCAGCGGACCTCAACCCTCCGAAGTTCGAGATGGCACTGAGCCGGTCTCGGTCCAGGTGGCGAAAGCGGGTGGTGTCCGTGAATCGGATGGCGTCGTTGTGTGCCGCTGAGGGTGCGTTGGCTGTGGTCGAAGAAGGGCGCAACGGGGCCGGAATCCTCCTTGTCGTGTGGAACGCGGAACCACCGGACAACTTCCGTGCGGCGAACCGACTGCCGGGCATCCGGACCAAGTGATGCGTCAGGGCCGTCCGGCACCTGCCGACCCGCGTCACCCACGACGTTCCGGAGGGTCCCTCCTGCCCGTGCTCATCCCCATCGCGTTCCTGATCGTGGTGGCGGTGGCCGTCGGCTCGTGGCTGCAGGTCACCGAGCGGCGCGCGGTCGACACGGTGCACACCGTCGGTTCCCCGGCCGCCGACCGGGTGGACGTGGAGGCCGTCGTCCAAAGTGTCGACGCCACGGGCAGAGAGCTGGTGCTGCGGGTCTGGGTGACCCCGCGCGGGAGCCTCGGCGAGGCCGACGGGGCGGCCCCGGTGGCCGATCTCAGCCTCCAGACCTCGGGGGCGACCCTCAGCGACCTGGAGTTCGCGGCGCACGAGCGGCTCGCGACACGGGACGTGCAGGTTGCGCTCACCGGCGGATCGATCAGTGACTACCCGTTCGACACCTACGAGACCGACATCGCGTTCCGGGCACAGCTGGACGGCAAGCAGGTGCCGGTACGGATGCTGTTCTCCAACAACGACACGCTCTTCTCGATCTCCGTGCAACCCGTGCCCTCCCGGCAGGAGGCCGTGGTGGCGCTGAGGCTGGCGCGATCGGGCAGCCTGCTCGCCTTCGCGGTCTTCATGATGGTGGTGATGTGGGCGCTGGCGGTGTCCGTGCTCATCGGGGCCTGGTACCTGACGACCCGCAGTGAGGACCTCGTCTGGCCCGGCCTCGCCTGGATGGCCGCCACCCTGTTCGCCCTGGCCGCGTTCCGTAACACCGCCCCCGGCACGCCCCCGATCGGCTGCGTGCTGGACTGGTTCGCCTTCCTGTGGGCCGAGACCGTCATCGCCCTCTGCCTGATCACCGTGGTCATCACCGGCGTCAACAAGGCCATACACCAGGACGCGCCGCGCACGTAGTGACTCCGGCCCCTGGTCGAGACCGCCGGTGAGGGCCCCCGTGCCCATGGCGGTGTTCCGGCGCGGGCGCCGGGTCGACGAGCGTCCGCAACGGCCCGTCCGAGCGCAGCGGCGCCTCGCACGACGCGAACAGCGCGTCACCCCGTGCGGTCGGACCGGTGGGCAGCCGGTGGGCAACCGGTCGGCAATCGCGATGCGTTCACGGTGTGGTGACATGGGGTCCGCGGTATCGGGCACACGCGATGGAATGCAGGGAAACCAGACGTATGCCATGAGCGACGCGCACGGCCGACCTGGAACACGGGAAGGCGCCGCACCACGGCGGGCCGAGGGAAGGCACCGGCGCACCGGACGGCGAGGGGGCCGGTGGCACCGCAGGCTGCTGGCCTATCGCGCCGTCGAGTTGCTGCCCTCGTCCTCCCCGGGAGGCGGCGCGGGCGAGGAGTGTCTGCTCCTGGTGTACATCCGCAAGGTGGTCGGACGGGTCACCTATCGAGCGTGCGACGAGTGCGCCGAGGGTGTGATCACCGGTGTCGTCCTGGACGAACCGTTCCGCGACTGCGGGCTGGGCACCAGGGCACTGTCGCATCTGCGCTCGCGGCACCCCGACGTCACCTGGCGCACCACACTCGACACCCGCCTGACTCGCGATCTGCTGCGCCGGATGCGCATCCCCAGGGCGGCCGTGGCGGGGAACTGCTCCCACGGCCGGCCCGGCGTCGTCGCCCCCGCCGGTACCTGAGCGGGCGCCGTCAGGCCCGTCTCACCGAGGGCTCGTACATGCGTTTGGCCGCGGGATGTGCGGCAACTTGCACAGGTAGTCCGCACCGCACCGCACCGAGGAACAGCGCCGACGAGACCACGCAGAGACATCAGGGCAAGGGGGTTTGCCGTCATGACCGTGGCGACGCAGCAGGGCGGCGGGGGCGGTTCCAGCGGCCTCTACGACGTCCTCGAGCTCATTCTCGACCGAGGACTGGTGATCGACGCCTTCGTGCGCGTCTCGGTGGTCGGCATCGAAATCCTCAAGATCGACATACGCATCGTCGTCGCCAGCGTCGACACCTACCTGCGCTTCGCCGAGGCGTGCAACCGGCTCGACCTGGAGTCGGGACCACGCAAGCCGGCCGGGCTCATGGAACTCACGGAGAAGATCACCGAGTCCGGCGCCCGCGGCAAGACCAAGGGCGCGCTGTCCGGCGCCGCGGAGACGATCTTCAGCGCCTATCAGCAGGCCCGTGACGAGGGTCAGAGGCGTCAGGGGACACGGTCCGCGCGCAGAAGGCAGACCGATTGAAGCCCAGCGCGCGAGCCGGTCGGCATCGGCTGTCGAGCGGACAGTCGAGCAGGAGTGAGCCTGCTGGTCGGCTGCAGCAGCGCCCTTCTCGCAAGCGGCGCACCCTCGCAGACTGTGTGCTGCCGCTGACCGTTACAGGCGCCCACTGCTTCGACCATGCGCCTGATGAGATACGCGCGCAAACTCGGCAGCCTGCGAGAACGCGAGTTGTCCGACGGTCGGTCCGTTCGTCGTCCACAGAGCCTCAGACCTCGGGGACACCCAGCCTGTCCCAGCTGAACCGGCCGGGGACGCCGTCGGCAGCGCTGCCCTCCAGCCCCAGCTTCTGCTGCCACGCGGAGTAGGAGCGCACATCGCCCGGTCCCCACACATCGATACCGGTGCCGGACGTGTAGCGGTCGCAGTCTTCGGCGACGAGCCGGGTGTGCATCCCCGCGATGACGGGCGATCTGCGTCCCTTCCGGAAGAACGACGCACCGGGGAACGGCTCGAACCGGGGCCCCACAGGCGTCGGTTCATCCGGCCGGGACACGAACGACGGCCAGGAGCCGGGGTCTACATGGTCGTTCTCCGGGACGTGGGCATGGGCGTACCACCCGCCCTGCGACTTCCACTTCGCGGCCGGACACGTGTTGCGGGACAGGGAGGTCGGACGGCCCATGGGCCAGAAGTCCGGTACGCCCCAGGAGCTGATCCACGCGTTCAGCACGTCCCAGCCCTTGCAGGGGGTGTCGACCAGCCTGACGAACACCTGGCCGTTGACGCGACAGTGCGGGAAGAAGAGGGCCTCGATCTGGATGACGACTTTCCCCGACCGGTTCGTGCGAAATCCACCGTCTTCGTCGAACACGGCTTTACTGCGGGAAGTCGCAGGGAAGAACTGGGCGAACGTCCCCGTGAAGGGATCCCAGAGGATGTGCGGAGCTTGTCCCCTGCCGCTTCCTTTGAAGAAGCTCTTGAGGTCGGCGAAGGGGACCAGATTCAGCGGAGCCGCGGCGGTGGCCTCCTCGTCCGCCGTGATGTGCGCGATCGCCCTTGCGGGGAAGCCGGGGTCACAGGGCGCATGGTCCCCGAGATCCACCTTGAGAGCTTGGGGCATCCATGGATCAGGCATCGTGCAGACCTTCCCTCGTCGCATCGCACACGACCGTGGGGTGCCGCAGGGGTGAAACGGGACAGCGGACGCCGGCCGAACAACGGTCCGTGCAGCGGGCCTTCCCGATTCCTACGATGCGTCTGCCGGGGGCCCGCGGCAAACGGGGGCGTCAGGAGGGGAATGGGAATGTTCGTGCGGCGACGGAATGGCGGGCCATGCCCATGATGCCTACGGTGGTATGAGAGGCAATGTCGCACGAACGGTCACCGACACGAGAACGAGGTCGGCGCACCGAGTGCGAACGGACGCGGGGGGCCGCTCACCGGAACAGGTGGGGAAGATGCGCGCTGACAAGCTCGGTTCGGCCGCACGGCGTGCGCTGTCGGAGGTCGGTGAGGCAGTCGGCCCCACTCCTTTCCAGGTGCTCATCCGGGTGACGGGGGAACCCGGTGAGGAACAGCGTCGGCAGATCGCCGACGCCGGCGCGCGGGTGGGCTTTGCGGCGGGCGATGTCCTGACCGCGGCGGTCGCCCCCGGCGATCTCGGACGCTTGACGGAAGTCGACTGTGTCGCCTACGTGGAGCTGTCCGAACCCCTCCGCCCTGAGGGGGGCGCCTGGCCACAGAAACAGTGATCGCCCGTCCTCCATGGTGAAGGGCCGGCGATACCGCCAGAGAGAAGACCGCTCATGCTCGACTCACGGCTGAAGTTCCTGACATCCCGGGCCGAGGAAGGCCCGGCGGAGCTGGTGGGCCTCGAGTCCACCGGCCGTTTCGCGCTCACGACCGAAGGGGTGAGGACGCCCCGTGTGCGCGTACTGCTGCGCTTGGCCGAGGGGCACGGCGCCGATGATCTGGGAGAGCTGTCCCGGGACATGGGGCTGACGGTGCTCACCCGGGCCGGGGACGTGGTCGGCGGTGAGATCGGGATCGACCGCCTCACGGAGCTCGACGAGTTGGAAGCCGTCGGCTACGTCGAGGCGTCCCGCCCGACCCTGCCGGAACTGGACGCCGCCGTGCCCGAGACCAAGGCCGACAAGGTGCACACCGGACCGCCCGGACTCCGCGGGGCCGGTGTGATCGTGGGGGTGGTCGACAGTGGCATCGACTGGCGCCACGGCTGCTTCCGTGACCCGACCGGGAAGTCCCGCATCCTGCGCATCTGGGACCAGAACCTCACTCCGGAAGCAGGTGAGTCCTCGCCGGCGCCGTTCGGTCACGGAGTGGAATACGAACGTTCCGCGATCGACAGCGCATTGAGTGCTCCGAACCCGATGAGCATCGTGCGTCACATGGACGACAGCATGGGCCATGGCACCCACGTGGCGGGCATCGCCGCCGGTGACGGGTCGTCGGCCGGCAATGGCAAACCGGCGTTCACCTTTGTCGGCATAGCGCCCGAGGCGGATCTGGTCGTCGTGGCCAACCGGGTGACGACGGAGGCCATGGGCGATTCCATGGGCACGCTCGAGGCCGTCGGCTACATCTTCAAGGTCGCCGAGACCCTCGGGCGGCCTGCGGTCGTGAACATCAGCCAGGGCGACAATCTGGGGCCCCACGACGGTTCCAGCCTGCTGGAACGCGGCATCGACAACCTGCTCAACGCGCCGGGGCGCGCACTGGTGAAGTCGGCGGGCAACGCGGCGAACGCCGGTGTGCACGCGACGGGCCAGGTCACGGAGGGAGGCAGCGACGTCGTGCAGTTCCTGGTACCCGTCGGCGACAACTCGCCGGACACGCTGGACATCTGGTATTCGGGCGCCGACCGTCTCTCCCTGCGGATCTCCACCCCCAATGGCACGGCGAGCGCCGAAGTAGCCCCCGGCAGCACGATCGACGGGCTGGATCTCCCCGGGGGGAACAAGGCCTTCATCGACTCCGTCGTGCACCACTCCCAGAACGGCGACAACCGCATCTACATTCAGCTGAGCCCGGGAAGCCAGACAGCGATCCGCCCCGGCACCTGGAGCCTGACGCTCATCGGCCGGGCCGTGGCCGACAGCGGCCGCTGGCACGCCTGGATGGAGAGGGGCCGGACCGTTCCCCAGTTCATCGGCTCGCACCGAAACGACGAGACAACCATCTCCGTGCCCGGGACCAGTCGGAAGGTCGTCACCGCCGCCTCCTACATCACCAAGGGTGCGGGGCAGGGAAACCTCTCCACCTTCTCCAGCCGGGGCCCCACGCGCGACGGCCGCCACGCGCCGACACTCGCCGCTCCGGGCCAGGCCATCACCTCGGCGCTGGTAGGAGCCTCGGGAGCGAGCCAGTACCAGCCCATGTCCGGCACGAGCATGGCCGCACCGCATCTCACCGGAGTGTGCGCCCTCATGCTGCAGTCGAGTCCCACGCTGACCCAGGACAACCTCGTCCTGCTCCTGACCAGTTCGGCCCGGCTGGACCCCTTCACCGGCGGGGCGCCCAGCGACGACTGGGGGGCGGGGAAGGTGGACGCGGCAGCGGCTGTCGACTCCGTGACCTGACCCCGTGACCTGACCCCGTGCCTGACCGGTCGACACCCGCACTGTGCATCCTGGCCCACGTCCTATCTGTCCTCAGCCCTGCTCGGCCCCGCCAAGGAGGTGAGGACGCGCCGGGTCTTGCTCTCGGGGTGCTCGCAGAGCGCCCCCCCGCCCTCCCGCGCCGCGTCCTCGACTCCAGGCTGTCCCCACCCCCCTCGGACCGCGGTCCAGCGGCGATTCTTCTACCGGTCCCGCATCGGCGGGAGCTCGCGATCTCCTGTCCCCGAGGTACCGGCCGGCAGCGCCCCGGCCCCGGCCGGACGGCGAGTTCCCGCCCGCTCGCCCCGGCACTTCTGTCGGGCATGTGCATGCTCTGCGGATGAGGGGGTAGACGCGGCGACATCAGCTCGAACGCAGGGCACCGGCAGGGTGGGGAGATCTCAGATGACGACGACGATCGCGCAAGCGGCCGAGGAGCAGACGACAGCGGCACTGCCTGTGGTACCCGAACCGGGCAAGATGGCGCCCAAGGACGCCCGCAGCCTGTCGAAGTTGTTCTTCGCGAAGCTGGCGGTGCTCGAGGAAGGCACGCCCGAGTACCAGTACGCGCGCAACACCCTGATCGAGATGAACATGTCCCTGGTCCGCTTCGCGGCCGGCCGGTTCCGCAATCGGGGCGGCGCGGACGGGATGGAGGACATCGTCCAGGTCGGCGTCATCGGGCTGATCAAGGCCATCGACCGGTTCGAGATATCCCGTGAGGTGGAGTTCACCTCCTTCGCCATCCCGTACATCGTCGGTGAGATCAAGCGCTTCTTCCGGGATACCTCCTGGTCCGTGCATGTGCCGCGCCGCCTGCAAGAGGCACGCGTGCAGCTGGCGAAGGCCACCGAGGAGCTCCAGAGCCGTATGGGCCGGACCCCCACGGTCAAGGAGCTGGCGGACCTGATGGACCTGACCGAGGAGGAGGTCATCGAGGCCCGGCTCGCGTCCAACGGCTACAACTCCGCCTCCCTGGACGCCACCATCGGCGGCGGCCCCGACGGCGAGACGGCACTGGCGGACTTCATCGGGTCCGACGACGCGGCCATGGAACTGGTGGAGGACTTCCACACGCTGGCGCCCCTGCTCGCCCAGCTCGACGAGCGTGAACGGCACATCCTCCACTGGCGGTTCGTCGAGGAGCTGACCCAGGCGCAGATCGGCGAACGGCTCGGCTGCTCGCAGATGCACGTGTCGCGCCTGCTCTCCGGCACCCTGAAGCGCCTGCGCGCGGGCATGCTCACCACCCACTGAACCGACGCCCGACGCCCGACGCCCGACGCCCGACGCCCAACACCTGACGCCCAACACCTGACGCCCAACACCTGACGCCCAACACCTGACGCCCAACACCCGTGGCCCGACACCCGTGGCCCTGGGCGCGGAAGCCCACCCGGGCCCGGGCATGTACCAGAGAGGACCTGTGGTGAGCGAAAGCGGTGCCGCGCTCCCGCCGATCGACGCGCATCTGGAGATCCTGCTGCGGCTGGTCGACGCGCAGCCCGAGGCGGCCCTCAAGATCTGCCTGACCACGCCCGGTGGAATCGTCGCGGGGAACCTGGTCGGATCCCGTACGTGGGCCGACCGGTGGGAGCACGTGGTGTCGACGGCCACCGGAGCGGAAGACGCGGCCGACCACATGGCACACCTGGCGCACACCGTCCGGTCCGCCCTGAAGGAGGCCGATGCGGAGCCGGGAACGGGGGACGGGCTGCACGGGTTCATCCACCTCGTCGACGTCACGTTCCTGTCCGTGCCCGGGACCGCCACCGCTCCGCTGTGGCGTGGCCGGCTGGGCGATGTCTCCGGCTGGGCCCTGGGGGCTCCCGCCGACCGGCCGGCCTCGTGAAGACCGCCGGTGACCTGATGGCACCACAGCACCCCGCGCACCGGGACGGCGACCGGCCGGGGCGCTTCACGCGCCTGGCCGAACACGCCTCGAACTTCACCAGTTCTCCCGCCTTCTTCGGCGTGTGCCTCGTCCTGGTCGCCGCCGCGATCACCGCGCACGCGCTGAAGCTGCCCACGCCGTGGCTGCTGTTGGTGGGCGAGACGATGTCCGCCGTCTCGCTGCTGCTCCTGGCACTGCTCAAGAATTCCGAACGGCGAGCCGAGCACGCCATCCAGCGCAAGCTCGACGCCATCGCCGCCGCATTGCTGGAGATCCAGCGGCGGGAACCGGGAGCGGCGAGCGAGGAACTCCGCCAGGCCATCAGTATGGAGAAGCAGGCCTGACCAGTGTTCCGAGCGCGCGCCGCGTGGCTCCGAGCAGCCCTGCCCCGGGCCGCCTCAGGCGGGGAGGCTCACGCGTTGCCGCTCCGCCTGGGCGATGCGGGCCGATCGCGTGCGGGTGCCGAAGGCGGCCAGGGCGATCGCGCCGAGCAGCCAGGTGCCGGCGATGAAGTAGAAGACGCTCTGATAGCCGTGGCCGTTGTAGAGCGCCGCGACGATCAGCGGACCGGCGGCGTTCGACAGCCGGCCCAGGCCGTAGGAGACGCTCGTGCCCAGGGAGCGGCTGCGGGTGTCGAAGAGCTCGGGGGAGTAGGCGTAGGCGAGGGCGGTGTAGCCGCGCTCGAAGAGGTTCACCAGGAATCCGAACACGATGATGAGGACCGGGTTGAAGGTGAGCCCGTACAGCAGACCGCATGCCGCGATCACCGTGCCGAAGGCGACGAGGCACCACTTGCGCTCGAAGCGGTCGGTGACCAGGGAGGCCAGATAGCAGCCGAGCGGTGCGCCGACCGTGGTCAGGGCCACGTAGAAGACGGACTTCTCGACACTGAAGCCCTCCTTGGCCAGCAGGGTGGGCGCCCAGCTGGAGTAGCCGAAGAAGCCGATGGTCTGCGTCGTCCACAGCACCGTGAGCAGCAGCGTCGGGAACAGGTACTTCTTCTGCAGGAGCAGCCGCAGGGGTGCCTTCGTCGACGGTGTCTCGTCGACCGGCGGCGCGGGCTCGGGAAGGGGACCCTTCTCCGCCGTGACGCTCTCCTCGATCTCCCGGAGGACCGCGTCCGCCTTGGCGTGGTCTCCCCGGCTCTCCAGCCAGCGGGGTGACTCCTTGAGGTGCCGGGTGAACAGCACGAGCAGGATGCCCAGCGAGCCCCAGAGGTAGACCAGCCGCCACGACCAGTCGTTGAGCGGGACGACGGCGCTGGCGATGAGGTTGGTGACGGGCGTTCCGCAGATGCCGATGACGATGGCGTACGCCTGGTACTTGCCGCGGATCGCCGACGGGTACATCTCGTTGACGTAGACGACCCCCACGACCGTCATCGCGGACAGTCCCGCCGAGGTCAGGACGCGGAACACGCCGAGGGACACGAGGTCCCAGGAGAAGACCGCCGCGAACGAGGAGATGCCGAAGAACAGCGTCGTCCACAGCAGCGCCCGTTTGCGGCCCCACCGGTCGGAGATGGACCCGGCGACGATCGCCCCGAGGAACATGCCGACGAACGAGAGCGAGGTGACGTAGGCGACCTGGTCGACGGTCAGGCCCCACAGCTTGATCAGTTTCGGCGCGGTGGTGGCGAAGCTGTTGATGTCCGCGAACTCGAAGAAGTAGGCGAAGGCGACGGCGAGCAGGGTGACTTTGTGGAACCGGGAGACCGGAAGCCTGTCCAGCCGGTTCAGCGCGTTGGCGTGTTGCATGAGCGGCCCTTGTCGAAGTGGGTGGAAACGCACGGGGAATACGGGGGAGCCCGGGGACGTCAGAGGTGCTCGCCGGGCCAGTAGAGGCCCATCGGGTTGGCGACGAGGAGCTTGTGCCGCTGCTCCGCGGTGACCGCCACCTGCGACACGTGATCGACGAGGAGTCCGTCGTCGGGCATGTGGCCGGTGAGGTTGGGGTGCGGCCAGTCGGTGCCCCACAGCACCCGGTCGGGGAACTCCTCGACGACGCGGCGGCCGAAGGGGACGACGTCGGTGTAGGCGTGCCGTTCGCCGTTCAGGGCGGCGGGCCCCGTCACGCTGAGGCGTTCGGGACAACTCACCTTCACCCAGACGTCGTTGTCGTCGACGAAGCGCAGGAACCGGGTGAACTGCGGCCCGTCCACGGGCTGGGTCACGTCCGGTCGTCCCATGTGGTCGACCACCAGCGGGACGGGCAACGACCCGAAGAAGCCCTCCAGTTCGGGCAGGTCGGCACTCTCGAAGTAGAGGACGACGTGCCAGCCGAGCGGGGCGACCTTCTTGGCGATGGTGTGCAGGTCGTCCTCGGGCGAGGTGTCGACCAGACGCCGTACGAAGTTGAACCGCACTCCGCGCACGCCCGCCGCGTCGAGTGCGAGCAGCTCGCCCTCGCTGATGGCCGGGCGGACCGTCGCGATGCCGCGCGCCCTGCTGCCGGCGGCTCGGACGGCGTCGACCATGGCGCTGTTGTCCGCGCCGTGGCAGGTGGCCTGCACGATGACGTTGCGGTCGACGCCCAGGTGGTCGCGGAGCGCGAACAGATCCTCCTTGCCGCCGTCGCAGGGCGTGTACTTCCGCTCCGGCGCGAAGGGGAAGTCGGCCTGCGGGCCGAAGACGTGACAGTGCGTGTCGACGGTCCCCGGCGGCAGCCGGAAGGCCGGTGCGGACGGGTTGCGGTACCAGTCCAGCCAGCCGGGGGTCTTGGGGGAGGGAGTGCTCATGTGCCTCACCGCCCCTGGCGCTTCAGTAGCGCGTCCAGGCGCGGGTACACGGAGCGGGCGTTGTGCTCCTGGATCGCCGCGAGGTCGTCCGCGGACAGCTCGGCCGCCTCCGCGTAGCGACCGGTGTCGTCGAAGTGGTGGCCGGTGCACGGGTCGATGTCGCGGACGGCGCCGATCATCTCCGAGGCGAAGAGGATGTTGCGGGCCGGGACGACGTCGTAGAGGAGATCCGAGCCGGGCTGGTGGTAGACGCAGGTGTCGAAGAAGACGTTGCCCAGGACGTGTTCCTCCAGTGGAGGCTTCCCGAGCGCCATCGCCAGGCCCCGGAAGCGGCCCCAGTGGTAGGGGACGGCGCCGCCGCCGTGGGGGATGACGAACCGCAGCGTCGGGAAGTCGGCGAACAGGTCACCCTGGACGAGCTGCATGAACGCCGTGGTGTCGGCGTTCAGGTAGTGCGCGCCGGTGGTGTGGAAGGCGGGATTGACGCTCGTGCTGACGTGGACCATCGCCGGGATGTCGTACTCCACCATCTTCTCGTAGACGGGGTACCACGAGCGGTCGGTGAGCGGCGGCGCGGTCCAGTGACCGCCCGAGGGGTCGGGGTTCAGGTTGAGGGCGACGGCGCCGTACTCCTCCACGCAGCGGGTGAGTTCCGGGAGGCAGGTCGCGGGGTCGACACCGGGGGACTGCGGCAGCATCGCGGCGGGCACGAAGCGTTCCGGATACAACCGGCTCACCCGGAAGCAGAGTTCGTTGCAGAGGGCCGCCCAGGCGGCTGAGGTCTCGAAGTCCCCGACGTGATGCGCCATGAACGACGCGCGGGGCGAGAAGACCGTCAGGTCGATGCCGCGTTCGTCCATCAGCCGCAACTGGTTCGGCTCGATGGTCTCGCGCAGCTCGTCGTCGTCGATACGCAGATCCGCGCGGGCCGGGGCGGCGGCCGACGGGTCGGTGAGGGAGGCGATCTGCCGGTTGCGCCATGCCTCCAGGGCCGGCGGGGCGGTCGTGTAGTGACCGTGACAGTCGATGATCATTACGGCGTCCTTCTCGGGCTGCTGGGTGCCGTGCAGCCTGGCTCCGCCCCGCACCGGCGGACGAGAGGACCGAGCACAGAACTAACCTCCCCTTAACACTCCGGCGGGTGCGCGGTCGGTGTGGTTTACATTCGGCTGGAGGCAGTGGCCGGGAGTGGCCGAAAGGAGGTGGTCAGGGTGCAGATCCTGCTGGCCGAGGACGACGACGGTGTGGCCGCGGCACTCGTGGAGGTCCTGTACGACCATGGTCATGTCACCCGGCGGGTCCGGTACGGCAGGGAGGTGCTGACCTACCACCGCAGCTCCGACCTGCTGCTTCTCGATCTGGGCCTGCCCGACACCGACGGCCTGGACGTGTTGCGCGCCCTGCGCGCGGTGAGCGACATGTCGGTGGTGGTGCTCACCGCCCGCGGCGACGAGCGCTCGGTCGTGCGCGGACTGCGGCTCGGAGCCGACGACTACCTCGTCAAGCCGGTCCGACTCGCCGAGCTGCTCGCCCGGATCGACGCCGTCACCAGGCGAAACGCGGCAAAGAATGCCTCCTCCGTACGGACGGCCCGTGCGGGTGACGTCGAGGTGGATCTCGACGCGCGCCGGGTCCGGGTCGCCGGGGCGGAGATCGAACTGACCACCAAGGAGTTCGACATCCTCGCCGTGCTGGCCGGGCGTGCGGGTACGGCGGTCAGCCGCGAGCAGCTCCTGGACGAGGTGTGGGGCGACGCCCGCCACGCCGTGTCCCGGTCCCTCGACGTCCACCTCACCCAGCTGCGCGCCAAGCTGCGCCGCCCCGAGCTGCTCACCACGATCCGGGGCTTCGGCTACCGCTTCGGGGACCTCGGGAACGAGGACTGAGGGGAACCACGCGTGCGCACCCGGGTCCAGGCCGCACTCCTGCTGTTCGTCGTGATCGCGGTGGCCGCGTTCGCCGTACCGCTGCTGCTGTTCACCGCCTCCGACCGCACCCAGCAGCTCGTCCTCGCCCGCAGCGCCGACCTCGACCGCTTCGCCTCCCTCATGGACCAGGCCGCCTCGACCGGCGACACCTCGGCCGTCGCCGCCGAGGCGCGACGCTACACACAGCTGTACGGCGAACCACTCGTCGTCACCGACACGCGCCGCAACCCCGTCGTCCAGACCGGCGGCATGCGCGCCGCCGACCCCGACGTCGCACGGCTGCTCGACGCGGCGCTGCGCAACCAGACCGCGCACCCCACGGGGGCGCTGCGCCCCTGGTCGCGGGGATCGCGGATGTTCGCCGAGCCCGCGGGCACCGGGACCCGGGTCTCCGGGGCCGTCGTGCTGCGGGCCTCGGTCGGGACCGCGGCGCAGGACATCACCCGGCGCTGGGCCGCCGTCCTCGCGGGCGCCGCTCTGGTCGCCGTCGCCTGCACGGTCCTCGCCCGGGCCGCGACGAGGTGGGTGGTCAGCCCGCTGCGCCGCCTCGACCGTGCCGTCGGCCGGCTCGCCGCGGGACTCCCGCCCGAACAGACCCGGGCCGGCGGCCCGCCCGAACTGCGCCGGCTCGCGATCGGCTTCAACCGCATGGCACGTACGGTCACGGCGGCCCTGGAACAGCAGCGCAGGCTCGTCGCCGACACGTCCCACCAGATGCGCAACCCCATGGCGGCGCTGCGGCTCCGCGTCGACGCCCTGCACACCCACCTGCCCGCGTCGGCGAGCCGCACCTACACCGGGGTCACCACCGAGCTCGACCGCCTGGAGACCCTCCTCGACGACATGCTCGCCCTCGCCGCCGCGGAACACCGGGCCGGAGAGCTGACGGTGACCGACGGCTCGGACGCCGACTGCGACCTCACGGCAGTGGCGGCCGCCCAGCACCGCCTGTGGGAGCCGGTCGCCCACCGCGCCGGAGCCCGCCTCACGCTCCGGGCCGCACCGGCCCGGGTCACGGCCGCCTGCACGGACCGCGAGCTCGCCCAGATCACCGACATCCTCGTGGACAACGCCATCAAGTACGCGGGCCCGGGCGCCGAGATCTCGCTGCGCTGCACCACCGAAGGCAGGCTCGCGGTCCTCACGGTGACCGACGACGGACCCGGCCTGGGCACGGAGGAGCTGGCGCTGGCCACCACGCGGTTCTGGCGTTCGGGCCGGCAACGGCACGACGGCACCGCGGGTACGGGACTGGGCCTGGCCATCGCCGAACAGCTGCTGGCGGGCCGGGGCGGCCGACTGGAGCTGGAACCCGCGCGACCGCGGGGGCTGCGGGCCAGGGCGGTCGTACCGCGCCCGCCGGGCGACGGAGGTGCCCCATGACCCGTCCCGTCGACCGCCGCGCCCTTCTCCATGCCGCTCTCGGCACGGCCGCCGTCGCCGTCCTCGGGGGCGCGCTCACGGCCGACGCCTCCCGGCAGCTGCCCGGCCCGAGCGGTGTCCTGCGTGTCGCGACCGGCGAGCCCACAGCCTTCTACGCGGCTTTCGGCCGCCTCCTCGCCGCAGAGCTCGAAGCGGCGTATCCCCGGCTGACCTGCCGCGTCCGTACCACCGCGGGCAGCGTCACCAACATCGAACTGCTCCGCGACCACCGCGCAGACGTCGCGCTCGTCCTCACCGACACCGCGCTGGCGGCCCAGGGCACCGACCTCTTCCCGCACCCCGTGCCCCTGCGCGCGCTCGGCAGGGTGTACGAGACCTACCTCCAGTTCGTCGTCCGCGCCGACTCGCCCGTACGCGCGGTGTCCGACCTGACGGGACACACCGTCTCGCTCGGCGCCACCGGATCGGGCGCGGCCGTACTCGGCGAACGGATCCTGCACGCCGCGGGGCTTTCCCCCGGCACCGACGTGCCCGTCAGCCATCTCCCGCTGGCCGACGCGGCCGACGCGGTGCGGACGGGCTCGGTCGACGCGCTGCTCGTCGCGGGCGGCGTACCGTTGCCCACCCTGTCCGACCTCGACGACCGCGTCGGCCTGCGGTTCCTGCCGCTGGCCGGTCTGCTGCCCCGGCTGGGCGGCCGCGACGGCCTGGCCGGGTCGGGCCTGGAGGAGGTGTCCTTGCCGCAGGGCGCGTACCGGTCGGCGGGCGGGGTCGGCACCATCGGAGTGTCCAACCTGCTGGTGTGCCGCCCCGATCTCCCCCGCGGCGTCGCGGACGCGCTGACCCGCCTGCTGGCCCTGCGGGCAAGCGCCCTCGTGCCCGGCAATGCCGTCGGTACCCAGTTCCTCGACGTCGGCAGCCTGATCGGTACGGGCGGCATCGCACTGCACCCCGGCGCGGTCGCGGCGTACCGCTCGCTGCACGGCTGAGCCACATCGCACGCCGCACGTGACGGCCGCCCGACGTGCCTCGGGTCAGCCGGCGTCGAGCAGGCCGGCGAGCAGTTGGAGCCGCTCGGCGTCGGGGCCGCCCTCGACGGCGGTGTACACGATCAGCATCGGGCCGGGAGTGCCCGGCAACGGGTAGGCGTCCCAGTCCAGGTTCATCTCCCCGACCAGGGGATGGTTCACGCGCATCCGGCCGCGCGTCGTCTCCCCCACGTCGTGGCGGGCCCACAGCGTCGCGAACTCGTCGCTGCGCACCGCCAGTTCGCCGACCAGCTCCGCGGCGCGCGGGTGCCCCGGATCGGCGGCGACCTGGGCGCGCAGCATCGCGGTCAGCTCGGCGACGGTGGCGGCCCGTTCCGGGCAGGTCTGGTCGGCTTCCGGGTGCAGCAGGAGCGAAAGCAAGTTGCGCTCCGTCACCGGGAGGCGGGTGAAGTCGCCCAGCAGCGCGCCGGCCGGGGGGCTCCAGGCCAGTACGTCCAGGTAGCGGCCCACGACCAGTGCGGGCGAGGGCATCGTACGCAGCAACCGCCGTGTGGTGTCCGGTACCTGCTCCGGTTCGTACCGGCGCGGGGCGCGGACCGGGGTACGCGCGGCGGCGGCGAGGCTGTGCAGGTGCCGACACTCCTCGGCGGAGAAGTTCAGGGCGCGCGCGAGGGCGTCCAGGACCTGTTCGGAGGGCCGCACGTCGCGTCCCTGCTCCATCCGCTGGTAGTAGTCCGAACTCACCCCCGCCAGCAGGGCCAGTTCCTCCCGCCGGAGCCCGGCGACACGCCGCCTCGGGCCGGGTTCGAGGCCGACGTCCTCCGGCCGCAGCCGGGTCCGGCGGGTCCGCAGGAACGCGGCGAGTTCACGGCGGGGCTCGTCGGTCGGCGCGAGGGGGTCGTCGGTCACCGCGCCAGTATGCCTCGGGCACCGCCCGCAAGGGTGGGTCTGCCGGTCCCAGGAAAAGGCGGGCGACCGTGATGCCGCGAGCGGGGACCAGTATCGGTTCCACACCGGACGACCACGGAAGGAACAGCGACATGAAGGCCGCTCAGATCACGGGTTACGGCGCACCGGACGTCCTGCGCGTCAACGATGTCGACCGGCCGGTCCCCGGTGCCGGCGAGGTCCTGGTGTCGGTCGAGGCGTCCAGCGTGAACGGACACGATGTGATCGTCCGCGCCGGGGAGTTGAAGATGGTGTCGGGGCGCCGCTTCCCGATCGGCGCGGGGCTGGACTTCGCCGGCGTCGTCGTGGAGACCGGCTCCGATGTCGAGAGCCACCGGGCCGGGGACCGGGTGTGGGGCACGGTGCATCCCCGGCAGCGGCACACCACCGCGGGGGCCGCCGAGTACGTCGTGGTCCCCACCGACCGGATCGCACCCGCCCCCGCGGGCCTCTCGCCGGTCGACGCGGCCTCCCTCGTCGTGGCGGGTGTCACGGCGCTGATCGCACTGCGCGACAGCGTGCGCCTGGCGGGCGGCGAACGGGTCCTCGTACGGGGCGCGGCGGGCGGTGTCGGCACAGCCGCCGTGCAACTGGCTCACGCAATGGGCGGCCATGTCACCGCGCTGGCCCGCGACCGCCACGCCCAACTGCTCACCGGCCTCGGTGCCGACGAAGTCCTCGACTACGGTTCCACCACCTCGGACCGGATCGGACCGTTCGACGTCATCGTCGACACCGTCGGCTCGGAACTGCACTGCTACCGAAGCCGGTTGGCCAAGGGCGGCCGGATGGTGACCGTCGGACTGTCGGCCGGCGCCCTGGCCGCGATCGCCGCGTCGAGCGTGCACGGCTCCCGCCGCATCCGCACCTTCAGTGCCAATCCCGACAGCGCCGTGCTGCGCGACCTGACCGACCATGTCGCCTCGGGTGCGCTGCGCCCGGTGGTCGACAGCGTGTACCCGCTCGCGGACATCGCCGCGGCGCACACGGCATTCGAACGCGGCGGAGCCGTGGGCAAGCACGTGATCGCGGTGTCCGCGTAGCTCCGTGGTCCTCGCGAGTGCCCGCGGGTCCCTGGTTTCGTCCGGGACGGACCGACGCGCGGCCGGCGTTGCTCGTCGGGGGAACGGTCACCAGCCGGTCACCGGCACGGTGACCGCCATGGCGGCCTGCTGCCGATCAGCGCATCAGCAGGTCGATCACGCCCGTCAGGTCCTCCTCGTCGCTGCCCTCGCCCAGGCGGCGGCGCATCAGGTCGAAGTAGGGCTTGAGCAATTCGGGGCTGACGCCCTGCTGCTCGGCGGTGCTCAGCAGGGTCGGGGTGCCGGCCACCTGCATGGCGAGCGGGGAGGAGACCTCTTTGGTGTAGTCGCCGCTCCGCAGACGATCGGCGGTGCGGTGAACCGCTGGAGCCATCGCGACGAGCCAGTCAGCGAGCAGCGGGGCGAGCGACGTCGGATCGATGTCCTCCTTGCGGATCAGGGCGAAGGCGTGCGCGGACCCGGCGAACATCCCGTACATGGCGCTGAGCAGGGCCACGTCGTGC
The DNA here is from genome assembly GCF_045040885.1 of Streptomyces sp. NBC_00016. Classification (NCBI taxonomy): domain Bacteria; kingdom Bacillati; phylum Actinomycetota; class Actinomycetes; order Kitasatosporales; family Streptomycetaceae; genus Streptomyces; species Streptomyces sp. NBC_00016. The sequence goes on from NZ_CP108304.1 coordinate 9,638,533, forward strand.
AGGGCCGCGAAGCCCGCGTCCTCGCCGACGTAGGTGGTGCCGGCCGGGACCCCCAAGGTCTCCCGGTGCCGCTCGAACAGCTCCCGCGAGCCGCTGTAGAAGACGTAACCTCCGGCTTCCCGGACACCGATCATCGGTGGGACGGCCATAATCCCACCGTCCAGGTATCGGGCGCCGCATTCGCGGGCCCACTCGGCGCGGGCGCGGGCCTGGGCAGGAGTACTGGTGGTCAGGTTGACCAGGTCCCTGTCGGCCAGGTCGGCGCCGGCCAACACCTCGTCGACCGAGGCGTCGTCGAGCAGACATACGACGACCAGGGTGCTCGCCGCGACCGCGTCGGCGACGCTGTCCGCGACCCTCGCACCCTCGGCGGCGAGCGCCGCGGAGCGGTGCGGGTTGCGGTTCCAGACGGTGAGCGGGTGACCGGCGGCGAGCCAGGTACGGGCCAGCGCGGCACCCATCGCGCCGAGACCCAGCAGCGTGACGGCGCTCTTCTCAACAGTGTTCTGTGTCATGCCGATCAGGCTGGTCGCAGGCCCTGGCGTGATCAAGTACGTACTTGGGAGTGGGTGGTTACCCTGGGGTGAGCGAGCACGTCAGAAGGGTGGGGCATGACGACGCTGAACAGGCCGGGCGCACCGGACGGCCACGCCTGCGGGATCGACACCGCGATGGAGGTGATCGGCGGCAAGTGGAAGGTGCTGCTCCTCTGGGCGCTCCACGAGCACCCCCACCGACGCTTCGGCGAGCTGCGTCGACTGCTTCCGGGGATCACCGAGAAGGTGCTGGCCTCCCACCTGCGTGAGATGGAAGCGGACGGTGTCGTGCACCGCGTCTCCTATGACGAGGTGCCGCCCCGCGTCGAGTACTCACTGACCGAGGACGGCACGCGCCTCAACGACGCACTCCGTCCGCTGGCCGCCTGGGGAAGGGAGCGGCCGACCGTTCGGCCGTCGGGATGAGCGGTCCGGCGGAAGCGGTCGGGCCCGACAACACAGGGGCCCGCCCTCGGAGTTGTGTCCGGGGCGGGCCGCTCGCGTGCGGCGCGGGCCGCGCCGTCGGGCCTCAGGCGGAGTGGCGTTGGTGGATCGGTCTGTCCGAACCGGTCAACGGCAGGCCCGTCCCGCCCCGGCGGGCGGCGACGATCTCCGCCGTGATCGACAGGGCGGTCTCCTCCGGTGTACGCCCTCCGAGGTCCAGGCCGATGGGTGACCTCAGCCGCGCCAACTCGTGCTCTCGCAGGCCGATGTCGCGCAGCCGCCGGTCCCGGTCGGCGTGGGTGCGGTGGGAACCCATCGCACCGACGAACGACACCGGCAACCGCAGCGCGACCTCCAGCAGCGGGACGTCGAACTTGGCGTCGTGGGTGAGCACGCACACCACGGTGCGCCCGTCCGTCCGGGTACCCCGCAGATAGCGGTGCGGCCAGTCCACGACGACCTCGTCGGCCTCGGGGAAACGCTCCGGGGTGGTGAAGACGGGCCGGGCGTCGCACACGGTGACGTGATAGCCGAGGAACTTGCCGGCCCGGACCAGTGCCGCCGCGAAGTCGACGGCACCGAACACGATCATCCGGGGCGGCGGCACGCTCGTCTCGACGAGCAGGGTGAGGCCGCCGGGGCAGTGTGATCCGTCCTGCGACAGCTCGACCGTGGCGGTGCGGCCCGTGTCGAGCGCGGCCAGGGCGTGTGCCGTGGCGGTGCGGTCGAGGTCCTCGTGTCCGCCGAGCCCGCCCTCGCGGGAGCCGTCGGCGCGCACGAGCAGCGCGGCACCGAGAAGCGCCCCGGGACCGCGGACGACCCTGACGAGCGCGACGGGCTCGCCCCGCGCCGACGTGTCCAGGGCGCAGCGCAGCAGCGCACCGACCGGACCGTCCGCCGTGACCGGGGTGACCAGGACGTCGAGGACCCCGCCGCATGTGAGTCCCACGGCGAAGGCGTCCTCGTCGCTGTAGCCGAAGCGTTCGAGCACGCTGTCGCCGGTCTCCAGCGCCAGGGCGCACAGGTCGTAGACCGACGCCTCCACGCACCCGCCGGACACCGACCCGATGACGGTGCCCTCCCCGTCGACGGCGAGCGCGGCGCCCGGGCCGCGTGGGGCGCTGCCGCCGACGGACACGACGGTCGCGACGGCGGCCTCGCGGCCCTCGGCCAGCCAGTCGCCCAGCTGCGGCGCGAGGTCAAGCATCGCGGCCGCCCGTCAGGACCCGGTCGGGGCGGATGGGCAGGCTGCGGTGGCGTACGCCGGTCGCGTGCCACACGGCGTTGGCGACGGCGGCGGCCGCGCCGACGATGCCGATCTCACCGATGCCCTTGATGCCGACCGGGTCGTCGGGGTCGTCGTCCGCCACCCAGTGCGCCTCGACCCGCGAGACGTCGGCGTGCGTCGCCACGTGGTAGCCCGCGAGATCCGCTCCGACGGGACCGCCGGAGGCCGCGTCGCGCGCGGCTTCCTCGTGCAGGGCCATGGAGATGCCCCAGATCATGCCGCCGGTGAACTGGCCACGCGCGGTCAGGGGGTTGACGATGCGCCCCGCCGCGAACACGCCGAGCATGTGCCGCACCCGGACCTCGCCCGTGGCGGTGTCGACGGCGACCTCGGCGAACTGCGCGCCGAACGAGTGCCGTTCCTTCTGCGCGAGGGCGCCGATCGCCGCAGTGGTGTCGGAGCGCACGGTGATGCCCTCGGCCGGGATCGCCGCGCCCGGCACGAGCCGGTCGCGCAGTTCGCCCGCGGCGGCCATGACGGCCCAGGACCAGGACCGGGTGCCCATGGAACCGCCCGCGATCATCGCGAACCCGAACGCGCTGTCACCGAGGCGTACTTGTACGCGGCCCGGCGGAACGTCCAGGGCGTCCGCGGCGACCAGGGTGAGGGCGGTCCGTGCGCCGGTGCCGATGTCCGCCGCCGCGATCCGTACGGTGAAGCGGCCGTCCGCCTCGGCGGTGATCGAGGCCGTGGACGGGGCGGCGCCGGCGCCGAAGGAAGCCGCCGCGGTGCCGGTGCCGAGCAGCCAGCGCCCCTCGCGCCGCACCCCGGGCCGCGGGTCGCGCCGGTCCCAGCCGAAGCGCCGGGCGCCTTCCTCGAAACAGGCGCGCAGATTGCGGCCGGCGAAGGGGAGACCGGAGACCGGGCCCCGGTCCGGTTCATTGCGCAGACGGAGCTCGATCGGGTCGATGCCGCACCGGTGGGCGAGTTCGTCGAGCGCGGCCTCCAGCGCGAAGGACCCCGGCGCCTCGCCCGGGGCGCGCATCCAGGTGGGGCTCGGCACGTCGAGCGGTACGACCCGGTTCTCCGTGTGGTGGGCGTCGGCGTCGTACATCACCCGGGCCACGCCGGCGCTCGGCTCGACGAACTCGTGCACGGTGGAGGTGCGGCTGAGCGAGAGGTGGTCCAGGGCGCGCAGCCGTCCGTCGGTGTCCGCCCCGAGCCTGACCCGCTGGATCGTGGGACTGCGGTGGCCGGCCAGCGTGAACATCTGACGCCGGGTCAGGACGACGCGCACCGGACGCCCGACCATCCTGGACGCCATCACGGCGGCGACCTGGTGGGCACGCACGCCCTTGCTGCCGAAGCCACCGCCGACGTGCTCCGAACGCACCCGCACCGACGCGGGATCGAGCGAGAAGAGGTTCGCCAGTTCCGCGACGACCCAGGTGGCACCTTGGTTGGAGTCCACCACCTCGAGCCGGTCGGCCTCCCAGCGGGCGGTGGCCGCGTGGGGCTCCATGGGGTGATGGTGTTCTTCGGGAGTGGTGTACGTGGCGTCCACGACGACGGCGGACGCGGCGAGTTCGGCCTCCAGGTCACCCTTGTGCGTCACGGCGGGCATATGGCCGTCGGACGGGTGGGCGTCGGGGTGGTCGCCGGTGAACCCGACGTCGTGCGGGGTCTGTTCGTAGTGGACGACCAGGGCCTCGGCGGCCTCGCGCGCCTCCTCGGACGTCTCGGCGACCACCAGCGCCACCGGCCAGCCCAGGTGCGGCACATGGTCGTTCTGGAAGACCGCGCAGGTCGGGTCCGGGGCGGTCCCCAGCAGGCCGATGTAGTCGGTCTTCAGCGGCGTGGCGTTGCGATGGTCCAGTACGGCGAGGACGCCGGGCATCGCGAGGACGGCGTCCGCCTCGACGTCCCGGATCCGGCCGCGGGCCACCGTGGACAACACCAGCCAGCCGTGGGCGAGTTCGGCGAAGGGGATCTCGCCCGCGTACCGGGCCGCACCGGTGACCTTGTCCCGCCCCTCCACACGGACGTGACCGGTGCCCACGGCACGGACGCGGGCGAGGGGCGCCTCGGTCGTCGTCATCGGGCGGCCTCCTCGGCGAGTTCGCTCAGCACGGCCACGGTCAGGTTGCGCATCAGGGTCACCTTGAATCCGTTGTGCGACAGGGGTCGGGCCGCCGCCAGTTCGGCGTCCGCGGCGGCCGCGAACGACTCGGCGTCGGCGGGTGCCCCGGTCAGGATCCGCTCGGCGGCGCGGGCCCGCCAGGGCCGGGAGGCGACCGCGCCGAACGCCAGGCGCACCTCATGCACGACACCGTCGCGGACGTCGAGCGCGGCGGCGACCGAGCCGACGGCGAACGCGTAGGACGCGCGCTCGCGGACCTTCCGGTAGCGGGAACGGGCGGCGACCGGAGCCGGCGGCAGGGTGACGCCGGTGATCAGCGCGCCCGGCGGCAGGGCCGTCTCGCGGTGCGGGGTGTCGGCGACCGGGAGATAGAGCCAGCCCAGCGGCAGTTCGCCCGGTCCCTGGGCGGTCTCGTAGTGCACCATGCCGTCGAGGGCGGCCAGCGCGACGGCCATGTCCGACGGGTGCACGGCCACGCAGTGCGCGGAAGCGCCGAGGACGGCGTGGTTGCGGTTCTCGCCCCTGACGGCCGGACAGCCGCTGCCGGGATCCCGCTTGTTGCAGGCTCCGGTGGTGTCGGCGAAGTAGGCGCAGCGGGTGCGCTGGAGCAGATTGCCGCCGACGGTGGCCATGTTGCGCAGCTGGCCGGAGGCACCGGCGAGCACCGCCTGCGCCAGCACGGGGTAGCGGGTGCGGACCAGGGGATGGGCGGCGAGGTCGCTGTTGGTGACGGTCGCGCCGATGCGCAGGCCGCCGGCCGGGGTCGGCTCGACGCGGTCCAGCGGCAGGCCGCGTACGTCGACCAGTCGTCCCGGACGTTCGACGCCGGTCTTCATCAGATCGACCAGGTTGGTGCCGCCGGCGAGGTAGCGCGCGTCCGGATCGGAGTCGAGCAGCGCGACGGCGCTCGCCACGTCGGAGGCCTTCCGATAGCCGAACTCCCTCATGCCGCAGGCTCCTTCGATTCCGGTCCGGCATCGGTGCGCGCCGCGGGCCCGGATTCCGCGGCCCTGGTGACGGCCTCGACGATCGAGGGATAGGCGGCGCAGCGGCACAGGTTGCCGCTCATGCGCTCACGGATCTCGTCCGGGGTCAGGGGTGGTGGTCCGGCCGCGGGCCGTACGTCGGCCGAGGCGGCGCTCGGCCATCCGGCGGCGTGTTCCGCGAGCACACCGATCGCCGAACAGATCTGGCCCGGTGTGCAGTAACCGCACTGGTAGCCGTCGAGATCGAGGAAGGCCTGCTGTACCGGGTGCAGCCGGTCGCCGTCCGCCACGCCCTCGATGGTGGTGACCTCACGCCCCTCGGCCGCGACCGCGAGCTGGAGGCAGGCCACGGTCCTGCGGCCGTCGACCAGAACGGTGCAGGCTCCGCACTGCCCCTGGTCGCAGCCCTTCTTGGTGCCGGTGAGGTCGAGTCGCTCGCGGAGTGCGTCGAGCAGGGTGGTGCGGTGGTCGACGGGCAGCGTGTGCCGCTCGCCGTTGATGTGCAGGGTGATGACGCTGGACGTCGGTAAGGCCATGAGAGCTTCTTTCACGCTTCCGGAACCAGATGCGGCGGCCGCCGGTGCCTGGCGACTGCCGAGGTACGTCGTTCGGGGGCGGGGTGGGTGCACGGGACGGCGCTGACGGTGGCCACGGACTCCCGCGCGGAACAGGCCGGGGCTATGGTTGAACCCAACCGGACAATCGTCCGCTACCGGCAAACGTAACGGACAGTTGTCCGCTTAGCAAGGGTGGGGTTCGGCCGGCCGCGCACCCCCGAGGAGAGTCGAGTGCAGCACAAGAAGGACGCGCCCCTGCGCTCGGACGCACAACGCAACCGTGAGCGCATTCTCGAGGTGGCCCTGGCCGAGCTGACGCTGTGCCCCGACGCCCCGCTCAGCGCGATCGCCAAGAAGGCGGGCGTCGGACAGGGCACCTTCTACCGCAACTTTCCCCACCGCGAGGCCCTCGTCCTGGAGATCTACCGCCACGAGATACGTCAGGTCGCCGACAGCGCGGCCCAGCTGCTCGAACAGCTGCCGCCGGAGCAGGCCCTGCGCGCCTGGATGGACCGGCTGGCCGAGTTCGCCATGACCAAGGCCGGACTCGCCGACGCGATCCGCCTCGCCACCAGCACACCGGGCGGCCCCGAGAAGCCGACGCACACCCCCGTCACCGACGCGGCCGAACTCCTCCTGCGCGCCAACGACGCGGTGGGCGCCATCCGGCCGGGCATGACCCCCGACGACCTGGTCCTCGCCATCGGCGGCCTGTGGCAGCTGGCACCCACGGACGACTGGCGCCCGCGCGCCGCCCGGCTCCTCGACCTCGTCATGGACGGGTTGCGCGCCGGTGCGCCCGGGGCCGGCGGCCAGGCTCACCCGTCTTGACCCGGGCGCCGGTCGGTGCCAGGTCCGTCCGGTCGAGTTCGGTACGACGTGCCGTCCGCCCCGCGGAACCGGTCGGCCCAGGACCACGGCGAGCGCCTGGACCGGAGCCCGGCCCGCCGACGTCTCGTTCGTCGGCCGGTCCGGGGCGGACACGAACAGACCTCCTTCGGGACGCTGGTGGGCGAACACGGCGTCCGGCAGGGCGTTTTCCGTCTGACCCGCCGTCCTGACCAGGCAAGACGAGGAAATTGGGTGATGTTGCGGAGAGTCGGGGAAGAAGATGCGACAGCCGATAGGAGGTTGTCGTGGAGGGTGGAGATCTGGAACTGGGCGAATTGCTGGCCGCCGCGGAGGCGGCGCCGCCCGGTGAGTCCGTCGACGTCGTGGCGCACGATCTGCAGAAGCGGTTCGGCGCGGAGCGAGTGTCCTTCCTGTTCGTCGACCTCATCGGTCAGCGACTGGTACGGCTCGTCGCGGCCGGCGACGAGGCGGCGGACGATGCGGACGATGCGGAGCCGATCGACCTGGACGGCAGCGTGTACGACAGCGTTCTGCGCAGCCAGCGTCAGCATGTGGAACCGGACGGCCAGGGCGGACGGCGCGTCATCACGCCGGTAACCAACCGCGGCGACTGCATCGGCGTCCTGGAGGTCACCCTCCAGTCCGCCGACGACACGGTGCTGCGGCAGGTCCGCGACGCGGCACACGCGCTGGCCTACATCATCGTCACGGACCGCCGCTTCACCGACCTTTACCACCTGGGCCGGCGCACCACCGAGACCAGCCTGGCCGCGGAGATCCAGCATCAGCTGCTTCCCTCGGCGCCCTGCTGCGAGGCGGACGAGTTCACCCTCGCCGCCGGGCTGGTCCCGGCCGACGACATCGGTGGCGACACCTACGACTACACCCTGGACCGCGGCACCCTGCACCTGTCCATCACCGACGCCATGGGCCACGACACGAACTCGGCCCTGCTGGCCACCCTGCTGGTCGGCGCGCTGCGCCGGGCCCGCCGCAGCGGCTGCGACGCCCTCAAGCAGGCCCGCCACGCCCACGAGGCCCTGCTCAGTCACGGCCGTGGCCTGGCCACCGGGCAGTTGCTGTGCGTCGACCTCGAAACAGGTCTGTGCGAACTGGTCAACGCCGGTCACCCCCGGCCGCTGCGGCTGCGCGACGGCATCGTCGAAGAGGTCAGGCTGGCCGTCAACCTGCCCTTCGGAGTGGTGGCGCCCACCGCCTACCGCGTACAGGAACTGCAACTGCGGCCCGGAGACCGGCTGGTCCTGCTGACCGACGGAATGCAGGACCGCGACGCCGCGGCCGTCGACCTGGCTTCGGTCATCCACGACACCCGCGCGCTGCACCCGCGTGAAGCCGTCCGGAGCCTGACCGCCGCGGTGCTCGACGCCTGCCGCGGCAACCTCAAGGACGACGCCACGGTCCTGATACTGGACTGGCACGGAAACCGCCGCCGGCCGGACGAGTCCGGACCCGCCCCGCTGAGATGAGCCGCAGCGACCCGAGTCGTGTCAGGCGTACGGCGCACGACGGCTTTTAGAGGCGGCCCGGGGTTCGCCGCTCAACCGGCCGCCGTCGCCGCCCCCAGCTGTTCCCGGTGCGCCCGGGCCGAGGCCATCAGCCCGTCGAGGGCGTCCCGGGTCCGCACGAGGTCGGCGATGTGGGCGGAGAGCCGGTCGCGTTCCAGCGCCATCCGCTCCAGCGCGGAGTCGGAGTTCGCCTCGCTGGGCGCGTCGACGCAGGGCAGCAGCTCGGCGATGGTGCGACTCGACAGACCCGCGGTGTACAGCGCTTGGATGAACGCGACCCGCTCGACCTCGTACTCCGTGTAGTGCCGTTGCCCGCTGGCGCTGCGGGTGCTGGTGAGCAGCCCCTGCTCTTCGTAGTAGCGCACGGACCGCACACTCACTTCGGCCCGTGACGCGAGCTCCCCGATCCGCATGAAGTCCTCCCGGCTGTGTCTCACGTCACAACAGCTTGCCTCTGACGTCAATGTGAGGTTTTAGCGTAGCCGTTGTGCCCGACAACCGGGCGCCGCGGACCGCCAAGGAGCCCGACATGACGACCCTTTTCACCGGCTACCGGCTCGGCGACCTGACCCTGCCCAACCGGGTGGTCATGGCCCCGATGACCCGGGTCCGGGCCGCCGCCGGCGGACTGGCCACGCCGTCGATGGCGGCCTACTACGCCCAGCGGGCCACCGCCGGACTGATCGTCAGCGAAGGCGTGCAGCCGAGCGTGATCGGACAGTCCAACCCGGGAACACCGGGACTGCACACCGATGAGCAGGTCGCCGCGTGGCGGCCCGCGACCGAGGCGGTCCACGCCAACGGCGGACGGATCTTCGCCCAGCTCATGCACGGGGGCCGGGTCTCGCACCCCGACACCACCGGCATGCAGCCGGTCGGGCCCTCGGCCGTCCCCGCCGTCGGCGACGTGTTCACCCCCACCGGGCCCCAGGCCGCCCCGATGCCCCGCGCCCTGGCCACCGCCGAAGTGCCCGAACACGCCCGGTCCTACGCCCAGGCCGCCCGCCGCGCCATCGACGCGGGCTTCGACGGCGTGGAACTGCACGGCGCCAACGGCTACTTGATCTCGCAGTTCCTCTCGTCCAACGCCAACCTGCGCAACGACCACTACGCGGGCTCGATCGCCAACCGGATCAGGTTCGCCGTCGAGGCCGCCACCGCCACCGTCGAGGCCGTCGGCGCGGCCAGGACCGGCATCCGGCTCTCACCCGGCGCAACGTTCTGGGGCGTGGAGGAGAGCGATGTACCCGAGCTGTACACCGCGCTGCTGGCCGAACTGGCCCGCCTCGAAGTGGCGTACGTGCACCTCGAGGCCACCACCGACGAGGAGGTGCTCCTCACCCTGCGCCGGGCGTGGCCGGGCGCCCTCGTCATCAACCCCGTGGTCCCCATGGGCCCCAAGCAGACCGGCCGGGACGACGCCGACCACTGGCTGGCCCTGGGGGCCGACCTCATCAGCTTCGGCCGTGCCTTCATCGCCAACCCCGACCTGGTCGAGCGGCTGCGCGGCGGGCTCCCGATCGCCCCCGTCGACGAGAGCACGTACTACCAGGGCGGCGACGACGGCTACCTGACCTATCCGGCCCACCAGTACGCGGCCTGACCGGCTCGACCGCGAGCGGCACACAACGAGCCGAACCGGCACGGGCGTGGGCGGGAGAAGCAGGAGGCCGGCGACCGGAGCGTAGGGGTCACGGCCGGCTGGGCGCCCGCAAGGCGAGCAGGGCGACGTCGTCGTCGTTGGCGGCCGGGCGGACCCGGCGCAGCAGCCGGTCGGTGAAGGAGTCCAGCGGGCGGTGGGCGAGGGCTGCGGCGTGCCGGCGCAGTCGGTGCAGGCCCTCGTCGAGGGTGTGGCCGGGTTCCTCGATCAGGCCGTCGGTGTACAGCAGGAGGGTCGATCCCGGCGGCAGCAAGGCGGTGCCGTCGGTGCGGGGCTGGCCGGCTCCGGTGCCCAGGAGGATGCCGTGGCCGCCGGTGAGGTAGTCGGCCAGGCCGTCATGGCTGATCAGCAGGGGCGGAGGGTGGCCGGCGTTGCTCCAGGACAGTTTCCACCGGCCTTCGTCGGCCTCTTCGACCCGGGCGAGGATCATGGTGGCCATGGTGACGTCGGTGATGTGCATGACCGCCTCGTCGAGGCGTTCGACGATCCGGCTGGGGGGCTCCGGCAGGGCCCAGGCGTAGGCGCGGAGCATGTTGCGCACCTGGGCCATGCCGGCCGCCGCCTCCAGGTCGTGTCCGACGACGTCGCCGATGGCCAGGGCGGTGGCGCCGTCGGACAGGGAGAAGGCGTCGTACCAGTCGCCCCCCACCTGCGAGGCGTCGGGCGCGGGCAGGTAGCGGACCGCCATCTGCAACCCGGACACGCGCGGCATCTGCGGCAGCAGATGGTTCTGCATGGTCTCGGCGACCTTGCGCTGGCGCTGGTAGAGGCGCGCGTTGTCCAGAGCCAGGCCGGCGCGCCGGGCGATGTCCTCGATCAGGGGAAGGTCGGCGGTCTTGAAGTCCCCCGGCTGCCCGGCGCGGCCCAGGGTCAGGGCGCCGAGGACGGCGCGGGTGCTGCGGATGGGCGCGATGGCCGCGGAGTGCACTCCGGTGGCGTCGAACAGGCGGCGCTGTTCGACCGCGATGCCGGAATCCGGCGGCCCCTGGTAGGTCTGCGGGCCGGCCAGCGTCGAGGCGACTCCGCGCAGGGCCCTGGACAAGGGCATCGGGGATTCCTCGGGGACCGGCGGCATCGGTCCCTGAAGTTCTTCGTGCGGCACCAGGGCGTCACCGTCCGCCTCGACGACGACAGTGCGCCACACCTCGTCACGTTCGGTGATCAGATCGATGATGACCCAGTCCGCCAGCCGGGGCACCACCAGAGTCACCAGCCGCTGCAGCGCCTCGTCGACATCAAGGGTGGAGGTCAGCTGGGTGGTGGTCGCGGCCAGGAGCGCGAGCCGTTCGAGGTCCGGCAGCAGGGTGCCCGCCTGCCCCGGCCGCGCGTCGGTCTCTTGCGGTTGCCGGCCGTGGAACAGGACGAGCGTGCCCCGTTCGCACCCACCGAGAGCGAACGGGGTGATCAGCCACGAGATGGGCCGCGCGGTGCCGTCTCCATGTGCGAAGTAGTCCTCCTCGGCCTGAGCGGTGCCCCCGGCGTGGAAAGCCTGCCGCATACGGCACTGGGTCCTCGGCAAGGGCTGGCCGTGGGCGTCCCGGTGCAGCAGGTCGTGCGCGTCATGGCCGAGGAGATCTTCGGCCGGCCGGTCCAGGAACCGTTCGGTGCGCGAGTTGACGGCGAGGATGCGGCCCTGCTCGTCGACGACGTAGGCTCCGGTCCCGAAGGCTTCCAGCACCTCGGCGACCGCGGCGGCAGGCGCCGACAGAAGCCGTCTCGCGTGGCTCTGCGTGTGCTCCGGTCCTGGCATGCCCTGATCTCCTCAGCTGGCGGGCAGCACGTCCGTTCGACGTATCCGCTTGTTCCGACTGCCCCGTACCGATGAATCCCACCCTCCGGGTGAGCGCCGGCATAGGTGCACAATGAGGGGGTATCCGCGCGGCGGTGCCGGTTGCGTCCAGCCGGCGGAGGCGATCGGGCTTCGATACCGGGAGGGGCAGGTCATGGAACTGATGAGGGCGACGGCTACGGACACGCAGGCGCGCGAGTTGCCGGAGGTCGGCGACCCCTCTCGCGTCGCGCCGAGGGACGCCCGCGAGCTGTCCCGGCTGTTCTTCGACCGGCTTGCGGTGCTGGAGGAAGGCACGCCGGAGCACCAGTATGCGCGCAACACGCTGATCGAGATGAACATGTCGCTCGTCCGCTTCGCGGCCGGCCGGTTCCGCAGCCGGGGGCCGGAGGAGATGGAGGACATCGTCCAGGTCGGCATGATCGGCCTGATCAAGGCGATCGACCGCTTCGACCTCTCCCGGGAGGCGGAGTTCACCTCCTTCGCCATCCCCTACATCGTGGGTGAGATCAAGCGGTTCTTCCGCGACACCACCTGGGCCGTGCACGTGCCTCGCCGGCTCCAGGAAGCCCGCGTCCAGCTCGCGCGCGCCACGGAGGAGCTGCGCAGCCGTCTCGGCCGCACCCCGACGGTGAAGGAGCTGTCGGAGCTCATGAGCCTTTCCGAGGAAGAGGTGTGCGAGGCCCGCCTCGCAGCGAACGGCTACAACTCCTCCTCCCTGGATGCCGCCCTCAGCGGCAGCGAGGACGGCGAAGCGGCGCTGCAGGACTTCATCGGCGCCGAGGACCGGGGCCTGGAGCTGGTGGAGGACTTCCACGCCCTGGCCCCGCTGCTCGCCGAGCTCGGTGAGCGGGACCGGCAGATCCTCCACATGCGGTTCGTGGAGGAACTCACCCAGGCCCAGATCGGGGAACACCTGGGCGTCTCGCAGATGCATGTCTCCCGACTGCTGTCGCGCACCCTCGCCCGGCTGCGCGAAGGTATGCTCACCCCGCACTGAGGCGGCGCCGCGAGCGAGGCGGGCACACCACCAGCATCGGCCTGCGACCGCTCAGGCGGGCATGCTCCGGCCGACGGGCGGGCGCAGGCGGAGCTGGGCGACGATCTCCTTGCCGGTTTCCAGGGCGATGGTGTGCAGCTGGTCGCACAGCCGGGTGACCAGGTACAGGCCGTGCCCGCCGACGCGGCGGGCGTCGTGCGCGCGCAGTTCGAGCGTGCGCGGGGAGCTGTCACGCACGGTGATGCGCAGCAGGGCGGCATCGGGCGTCACCTCCAGCGCCAGGTCGCCCGGACCGGGTGCGTGGCGCAGCGCATTGGCGACCAGCTCACTGACGACGAGCTGGGCGTCCTGGCTCGGCCGGTCGTCAGGGGGGTGGCCGGCGTCGGCCAGCAGGGTACGTACGGCTGCTCGGGCTTCAGCGATCGATACGTCTTCCGTGTCCCAGGCGGCGCTGTATCGCAGGGGCGCCGCGGTTTCCTGTTCATCCGATTCCCGGTTCTCCAGCGCGGTGACCATAGAACTCTTTCCCGTGGGTCGTTCCTCGTCGTTCGTCACAGTTGTCGTTGTCGCATATATCCGCCTACCCACTGTCGCCTCGCTCATGGGGCATTCCTGCCCTCGGTGACGGACGCGAGGGACGGGGCGGGCGCCCGTGAAGTACTCGTGCGGGCCGCAGGAGGAGACCTGGGACAGACCCGCAGGGTGGCCGGGCGGCCCTGGACCTCGCCGGACAGCTCTCGGCCGGCTGCGTGCGTGACCGGCCTCGCTGCCGGACGTCGAAGCCGGCCCCGGCGCACGTCACCGTGCCCGCGCCTCACACCGCCTCGGCTCAGCCCAGCGTGTCCAGCAGGGCGGTGACGTAGGCGTCCAGTCTCTCTTCCGCGGCCCGCGTCGTCAGCTCGGCCCTCCCGGCCTCCCGCCACGGCCGCGTCACCCATTGCAGGCCCGCCGCGAACGCCAGCCCGTCGAGCAGCCGCCAGTACAACCGCTCGCTCGCGGCCGCGGCCAGCACCCCGCCGGCCTCCTCATACGCCGCGGCGAACCGCAGACCCCACGCCGGGCCGTGCAGCAGCGCGAGGTTGGTGGAGCAGTGCGCCACATCGAGATCCGCCGGACCCCAGGAGGTCTGCACCCAGTCGACGACCCCGGTGATCCGGGGACCCGCCGGGCTTCGGGGCACCACGTCGAACAGCACATTGCCGGGGTGGAAGTCCCGGTGCAGGAACCGCCCCTCATAGGGCGGCGCAGGCCGGCGGATCACATCGGTCGCCGCCGCCCATGCCGCGGCGTCGGCCCCCTCCGGAGGGACGACGGCGTCGGCCGTCGTCCATGCCTCGTACGCCTGGGGCCGCTCGGCGGGCCGTAACGCGTGGATCGCCACGAGCTGGCGGGCCAGCAGGGGGACGCGCGCCTCCAGTCCCTCGTCGTCCAGGACCGTCCGGCCCGCCAGATGTGTCATCAGGAGCGACGGATACTCGCACTGCGCGGCGGTCGGATCGACCGCGACCGGTTCGGGAGCCGGTACATCGGTCCCCGCGAGCAGGGCGAGGACGCCGGCCTCGCGGTTCAGCAGCTCCTCGGCGTTCTCCACGAAGGACGGGTCGACGAAAGTCCGCAGGACCAGATCGCGGGTGTCCCCGTCCCGCGTCCCGACGGTCAGCCGCCGCATCTCAGCGGTGATGCCACCGTGCAGCGCCTCGGTTCTGACGATCCGTTCGCCGACGTCCAGATGCCGGCCCACCCAAGCCAGGGTCGACGGTCGGACGGCCCCGGTCCCACTGCGGTTGGTCACCGAGCCAGCCCATCATCCGGGCGGCGGCCCACGCAAAAGCTTTGTCGGAGGTGATCTGCCGGACTGGACCTGGCGGTGAGGCGCCGCTCGAAAACCGGTGGAACAGCGCCGCTGTGCGCCACTACCGTGCTGCCGAACGAAGTCGTCTGGGCAAGGATGTGCCGTTGTACACCGTGTGAGACCTCCCGAGTGCTGATTCGTCGCGCGTCGCGCATGTGCGCCGCGCTGCTTTTTGCTGCGGACTTCTCACTGAAACCGGTGTACTTCTGTGCTCAATAGCTGGGTGGTCACCCCCACCTGCCTGCCGACCGTTCTCCGCCGTTGCCACGCGTGCGCGTCCGATCGCTTCCGGGCGAACGGCAAATTTCGCGTCAACGCGAACCACAAGCTCCTCGATGCCTGGCTCCTCGCGCTCTGTACCGCCTGCGGGGACACGGCAAAGCTCACGGTCCTGGAGCGGATGAACGTGCGCTCCGTACGTCCTGAGCTGCTGGACCGGCTGCACGACAACGACCCCGCCCTGGCAGCCGAGTTGCTCCAGGACCCGGCCGTGCGGCGCCGTAATCGCATCGCCCTCGACTGGGACGACGCCTGGCGTCTCGACACCGGCGGATCGGATCACCTGGACAGCGAGGTGATCGACGTCTCGGTCCGCTTCGCGGCTCGGATCCCTGTCCGGCCGGTGCGACTCATCGCTGACGGCTGCGGTCTGTCGCGGGCCGAGGTCGAGAGGCTGATCACGGAGGGGAGTCTCGTTTCGGCAGTCCGGCTGAGCGGCAGGCTCTCCGGCGACTTCACCTTCACGCTCAAGCGCTGAGCCCTCTTCGGGACCGGGGCCTGTCCGGCAGTTTCGCCGGACAGGCCCCCAGCCTGTCGTTCGCGAGCGCCCGCGCGGTCGCCGTCGCAGGGTCGCCGCCGGCCTCAGACCTGCGCGTGGCCGTATCGCTCCCTGACCGAGGTCAGGTCGGGTTCGCCGAACCGGGCCCGCAGGAGGCCGAATGCCTGGACCTTGTCCACGCCGAACTTCTCCACGCGCGTGGCATAGGTGTCGGCGGTCAGGAACGTAGGGGGATTCGTCTTGCTGTGGAACTTGTCCGCGTACATCACCAGTTGCTCTTCGACGGTCTCGGCCAGATAGTCGGCCTCGGGTATGCCGAGCCCCTGATTGCGGACGTCGTGCCGGGTGAGACCCACTCCCGTGTGGCAGGAGCAGAAGCGGCGCAGGCGCTCCGGGAAGCCCTCCTCGTGGAGGAGCTCGTAGCCGAGGACGCCATGGCGGATGTAGTTGCGGTGATCGATGTGACCGGCCTGGTCGTACAGCCGGTAGACGCCGATGTCGTGGAGCAGGGCGCCGACACGGACGAGGTCGGCGTCGACGGGGAGGTCCGTCTGTGCGACAAGCTGCTCGGCGATGCCGCTGACGATTTCGCAGTGGGTGAAGACGAGGTCCAGAGCCTCGTCCGATGGCGCGTACCGCTCGTGCAGCGCGCGTATTTCATCGACCGTCGGAAGGATCACTTCGGCAGCGTACCGAACTGCACCTGAAGGGGCCCGGGTTGGCCCGCTCGGGCTGCGGTCGGGGCCACGCGTGGCCTGAGGTGATCAGTAGCGGTGTCCTCTGCGGGGCCCTGGGGGTGAGTGCCGCCTGCATTCGGGGGGCGCCGTCGGCTGTCGGCGTGCTCGGTTTGATGGGGGGCGTGCACTGGGGGAGTACGGGAGTGCGCGTCATTCCCCGAAGGGGTAGGGCGGGCATTGCCGGCTTGACGGGTGCGCCCCGCAGTGCGCGTCCAGACCTCGCCATGCCAGGACCAGCGCGGCAAGGGCCGCGGCGAGTACGCACAGGTAGAGGATCCACCACCGCAGGGCCGCCCGGGGCGGCCCCTGCAATGTCGACAGGCCGACGCCCCCCGTGAGCAATACGACCCAGCCGAGCACGAACACCAGCAGAATCAGCACGCGGCCTCCGAGGTGGTCGTCCAGCGGGCGGACAAGTCAACACGGGTGGACGAGTGAACGGTAGTGCGCGGGACGACCCGGCTGTCAGGGGGTGAAGACCTCGTCGAGGCGGTCGATGGCTCCGCTGCCGTCGAGGTGGTAGGTGAAGACCAGCCCGGAGTTCGGGTGTGCCTCGAGCCAGTCGAGGAACTCCTGGACGCCGATGGGCTGGTTCTCGGTGCTCTCCACGATGGGGTTGGTCACGGTGACGTAGGCGGCCTGATCCATCGGGATGTAGGTCTCTTTGCCGACTGTCTCGAACGGTGCGCCGTCCGAGTCGGGCGAACCGCAACCCCAGTTGCCGTACTTGACGATCAAGCTGAGAGATCCCCCCTCCGGCGTGTAGCGGTAGACCGCGACCTCGTCGGGGGAGATGGGCATCTTGTGGTCACAGTCGTCGGCATCGCCGTCGGCGCCCGCCGACCCCGTCGCCGTGGGGGCCGGGGGCTTGGAGGCAACCGGGACGACACTGGGGGACTTGACCCCGCTCCCCGCGCCCGTGGAAGCCGCCGTGCCGGGCTTCTTGCTCGTCGCGGCGGCGTCCGCCCCTGTCTTGGCGCCGGTGCCGATCGCCGTCGTCGCGCTCGGCTTGGCCTCACTGCCGGCGCCCGCCGTGCCGCCGTCCCCGGAGCAGCCTGTGAGACCCAGCGCACTCGCGGCGCACACGCCCAGCACGACCGCTCGGACGGCGCCCGGTCTGCGGCGGCTCTTCCTCGGCGGGTGGTTCATGTTCGTCCCCCAACTTGCTTGTTCGAGATCTCCGTGAGCCTTGGCGGCTCGGGAGGAAGGGACGAGTTTCAGCCGCCGGCAGTTGCGCCCTGGCCAATTTGTTATGTGTCGGTCGTGTACGCGTCCACACCTGAGGTGGGAACCAACGCGGCTCGTGCGTCTGTGGGCCGAGGCGTCCAAGACCTCCCCGACGGTGCGGCAGCGGGTCGGTTATGCCTGCGTCCAGGCTTGGAGCAGGGCCTCCCGCGCGTGTTGCTTCGGTGTTGCCTCCTGGCCGTGCTCGGAGCCCCAGGCTTCGAGGGCTCGCACGTCCGCGGTTCCCGCCACGAAGCGGGCGAGCAGGTCCTGGGAGAGCGCTGTCTCCTCGGCGCCGTATCCTCCGGCCGCCGCCGAGTACACCGTCACCTGCTCCGGCTCGTACTCCGTTTCCAGCCGCAGCGTCATCGCGGTCGGGCCCTCGCCGATGAAGGCGCCGGCCGCGGCCGAGATCACCGATCCGACGAGCTTCGACACGCGGCCCGACGGGCTCTCGGTGGGCACGTCCTCGATGACCGCGGAACGGAGTTCTTCCCACGTCCACGTCCGTGAGCCGTCTGGGTCCAGGGCTTCCGGCCCGTCGGAGGTCAGCCGGACACCACCCCCGAAGGCGGTCGGCGGCGACCCCACGTACACCGCGTCCGAAGTGATCCAGAACAGTCCGACCATCGCCACGCCCGACTCCCACTCTCGTTCTCTCCGGCACGGCCCCCGCCCGCAACCCATACCGTCCGGCTGGAGCGGAGCGCCGCCGACACGCCGTGGCGCCGTGCCGGGACGATGTCGCCGCTCACGGGGCCGGCCCTCCGGTGCGCCTGCGGCCGGGGCTGGGGCGTCTGGGCCGGACGTCCTCAGCGGCGGGGACATGGTGCCTCCATGTGGGTTACAGCGTTTCTGGCCTTTCGGGAGCCGCCACCGACTTTCCGGTTCCCGTGCTCCCGGAGGGCGGGGTGGTACCAAACATCGATTTCTGGATATTTTAAGCGGTCAATCGGCATATAGCGCTGTTTAGGTGTCCTAGTCGCATCGCATGTACCGGATGCAACGTGCAGTGTGCGACGTGAAAGGGGCACAGGCATGGCTGACTGGAAGCAGATCTCCGGTGGTCTGACGACGATCTCGGTGGGGTCGCGGACCCATGTGTGGGGGGTGAACTCCTCGGGGCAGATCTACCGGTACACCGGGCACGACGCGAACCCGTGGGTCGGTATCCCGGGGCGTGCGGTGGACATCGGTGTGGCCGCGGACGGGACGGTGTGGCACGTCAACTCCGCGGGTGGGATCTTCCGTTACACCGGGGACCAGGGCTCCACGGACTGGGTCGGCGTCAGCGGCGGGTTAGCCCGCATCTCGGTGGGGTCGCGGACTCACGTGTGGGGCGTCAACTCGCTGGGGCAGATCTACCGGTACACCGGGCACGACGCGAACCCGTGGGTCGGTATCCCGGGGCGTGCGGTGGACATCGGTGTGGCCGCGGACGGGACGGTGTGGCACGTCAACTCCGCGGGTGGGATCTTCCGTTACACCGGGGACCAGGGCTCCACCGACTGGGTCCCGGTCTCGGGAGGTCTGTCGCGCATCTCCGTCGGCTCCCGGACCAACGTCTGGGGCGTCAACTCCTCCGACCAGATCTACCGTTACACCGGCCACGACGCCAACCCCTGGACGGGCATCCCCGGCGCCGCGGTCGACGTCGGTGCTGCCGCCGACGGCACCGTCTGGGTCGTCAACTCGGCCGGCGGCATCTACCGCTACACCGGGGACCAGCCGAGCTGACCTTGTGAGCAAGGCCGTGCGGGTCCCGGTCCACCGTGACCGGGACCCGCACACCGATCGGCACATCGACCCGCACATCGCTCGCCCGCTCAAGGGCACGGACGGGCCACCTCGCATGACGCCTGCGGCAGGTGCTAGAGCTGGAGCAGTCGACGGGTGATCTCCCGGTACTGCCTCAGCGCGTGCCGGAGTTCGTCGGACGGGGTTGCGGAGTCCTGGTCCTCCCAGGCGGCACGCAGGGCACGCCGCTGTTCCGCGAGGGCGTCGACGAGTTGGGCGGCGGCTTCGTCGTAGGCGCTCTCCGCCTCCTCCAGTGCCTCGCGCGGGGTGTCGGTGAAGGTGTTGAGGGCGTGCCCGAGGAGCAGGGCGATCTTGTCCCGATCGCGCAACGGGAGCAGCGGCTCCGGGCCCGGGGTGCGGCGCTCGGCGGGGCGCCCGGTTTGTCCCGCGGGCTGCTGGGCGCGTGTTTGGTCGTACATCATCAGGTGCCGCTTCCGTTCCGCCCGAAGGCGCTCTTGGTCTTCTCCACGGCCTGCTTCAGACTCCCGGCGACCAGGATGATCCTGCCCGGGTGCGGCTGCGGCTGCGGCTGCGGTCGAAGTCGTTGTTCGGGGGTGACCTGGCCCAAGCCTTCGATGGTCCCGTCCTGCATCGTCTGCGCCGTGTCTCTGATCGGCCGGGCGGAACGCATCACCTGTGTCTCGTAGTGGCCCGACCCTGTGCCGTGCTGCCAGTCAACGTCCGGCGCGGGCGGGTGTCAACGCGGTGACCATACGATCCGGGCCGCAGCGCATGACCCAGGCCGCGATATTCGCACCGAGGTCGAGGAGCCCGTTCCTGTCGTTCGATTCCAGCGCCTCACTCGGTTCGCCAGGACTCCAGGCGCTGCGCGATGGTGCGCAGATCGGCTTCCTGCGCGCGGACCGCCCGTGCGAGCTCGTACAGTTCGTCGTCCTTGGCCTGGAGGGGCTGACCGGAGACGTGCATGTACTGGCTGGTGCAGGCCCAGCCGATCACCAGGTTGTAGTCCGTGAAGGGGCGCAAAAGCAGCGCGGTGTGCAGGAAGGTCGCGGCCCGGGAGCCGATCTCCTCGTAGTAGAGGACGCCGCGCTCCCGCTCGAACTTGTGCCGGTCGGCCATGATCGCCAGAGTGCCCCAGTCCGCGATGGGCACGTTGAGCGGGGAGATCGCCGACTGGATCTGCAGGACCCAGCCGACGTCGACACGGATGATCGGGCTCACCGCTGTCCCTCAGGGAAGCGGGCGGCGATGCCGGGCAGGATCCGGGCAGCTTCGGCGACCGCGCCTTCGACGAAAGAGATCCGGTCGGCTTCCTCCACCGTCACATCGTGTACGTGCTGCTTGAGACTCCGGCCCGTCAGAGCGGCCCGCTCGCGCAGCCGTGCCATCTCTTCTTCGCTGAATTCCACATTGAGTGCAGGCATGGCTTCACGGTACCGCCATTGGTACCGCACGCGGTACCCGACTGGGGCGAGCAGGTCAAGGCCGCTCCGGCCGCGCAGCACCCTGCTCTGAGTACGCCTACTCATGCCGACCCGCATCGGGGCGGCGACGATGGGCTGGTTGTGCGGAACGTACGAACGGGAGGCGGGGCATGGGCAGGTTCCTGGGGGCGGTGGCAGCCGTCGTCGCGGCGGCCGCGGCGTTGGTCTTCGCATACGTGGCAGGTGCACCGCCCGCGGTGGTGCTCGCCGTCGGGGCGGGCGTGCTGAGCCTTCTGTGGCTGATGCTCCTTCTCACGCTGCCCTGGAACCTCTACTTCCGTGCGCACGCGGTGCTCGCCGAGATCGCGGTGAGCCGGGAGAAGGGCATCGAGGTCTCCCAGGCCCGGGATGCCGAGGCCGCTCGGATCGCCCGTACGATGCTGCGGACGGCGGTCGCGGGTCATGTCCTGACGGTGGCGGTCGTCCTCTCCGTGACCTGGGCGACGGGTGAGTTCACGGGCTACTGGTTCGCGGCGTTCTTCCTGCTGAGCACCTTCTTCCGACCGGCCGGCGCGTATTTCGGCCAGCTCCGCCGGCGTCTGGGCACGCTCCTGAAGGACGTCACGTACCCGCGGGACGACGTCGTCGAGGTCCGGGCCCGGGTGGACCGCGCCGAGGCCGGGACGCGGGCCCTGGAGGAGAAGGCGGAGGAACAGTACAAGGCCCTCGCCGAACTGCGCCGCACGGTGGATGCGCTGGCCATGAGCACGTACGAGCGGGCCGAAGAGGTCGACCGCAGAATCGTCGCGCTGGGGCGGGAGTTCGAGTCCACGGTGAACCGGCTCACCGACAATCAGGACATCATCGCGGGCGTGAAGGCGTTCCTGCGCCTGCTGCGCACCACCGACGTAACCGACAGCGCCCCGACCTCCGGGTGACAGGGGCCTGATGGCTGGAGGCGCGGCAGCGCCACCCCGCACAGGAACAGATGCGCCGTCGGCGCGGCGCCCACCGCTTGAGAACACCTGCGGGCTGGCTGACAGTGGGAAGCATGAGCCGCCACCGAAGTCCACCACGCAGGGCGCCGTGGATCGTGGGTGGGGCAGCCGTCCTTGTGGCGGGTGGCCTGGGAATCTGGGGGCTGACGGCATCGGACGGCGGTACCCCTCGGCCGACGCCGTCGGTCTCGAGCGACCTGTCCTTGCCCACGCTCGACCCACTGCCGTCCCTGACGGCCGAGCCGGAGACCTCCAGTACGGCGCGTCCCAGCCCCACGGAAACCCGGGCCGCCCCCTCCACGGCGACGGCCGGGCACCCCACGCGCCCCAGCGACCAGGGGACAGCCGGCCGCACCCCTTCCCCCTCGCGGTCTTCGGCCGTGCCGATGAAGACATCGGCGCCGGCAACGTCCGAGACGCCCGCACGGTCACCACGGCCATCGCTCACTTCGCTGGCACAGCCGCGACCGTCAGCACCAGCAACAGCAACAGCAACAGCAACAGCAACAGCAACGACAGCGCCGACGCCGACATCGACATCGACATCGACATCGACCATGTCCGTACCGGCCGTACCGGCCGTACCGCCCGTACCGTCCGCGCCATCCGTGTCCGCATCGCCGTCGGTGCCGACCGTCTCCGCACCGCCTTCTACCCCGGTGCCCGCCCAGTCACCGACGGCCGAAAGCAGCCCGACGGCAGCGACGATTTGGTACACGTCCTCTGTGGCTCAGGCCGCTGCTCAGCGCATGGCCACCTCGGGGACGGTGGGTGACCCGGCGTGCTCGCTGTCGGCCCTGGGCGACCCCGACCCGAATCTGGTGCCGCAAGCCGGCCGCATCGGTATCGGTACGTACGGCCAGTACTGGTGCCTGATCTGGCAGTGATCGCTTCGCTCTCCGGGCACTCTCCGCCGGCGGGCGGTCGGGCCGGGAACAGCACCCCGGCCGCTCTCCTCGCTGCCGGGACGTTTACCGCAGCCGCTGCGGGTCACGCGGCTGACGGAGAGCGAAAGGCGCCACCAGGATCCGCTGAGGACGATGCGAGCGTGTCCGTGCGGCCCGAGCCGGGGCAGGGAGTGTTCCGCCCCCTGCGCCGGGCGGACGTCCGGGCGTCAGCGCCGGACCAGCCCGCTCGTCGCAGCCGCGAGACGAAAGGCAGACGCATGACGGAGATCCGACCCGCCACCACGACCGACTCGGGCGCCCCGGCGGAGAGTGACGAACACTCGCTCACCGTGGGGCCCGGGGGACCGATCCTGTTGCAGGACGCCTATCTGATCGAACAGATGGCGCAGTTCAACCGGGAGCGGATCCCCGAGCGCCAGCCACACGCCAAGGGAAGCGGGGCCTTCGGCCGCTTCGAGGTGACGCACGACGTCAGCGCGTACACCAAGGCAGCCGTGTTCCAGCCGGGTACGCGTACCGACCTGGTCACCCGCTTCTCGACCGTGGCCGGCGAGCGCGGCAGCCCGGACACCTGGCGTGACCCGCGCGGCTTCGCGGTGAAGTTCTACACCAGCGAAGGCAACTACGACATGGTCGGCAACAACACGCCGGTGTTCTTCGTGAAGGACCCGATGAAGTTCCAGCACTTCATCCGCTCGCAGAAGCGCCGCGCCGACAACAACCTGCGCGACCACGACATGCAGTGGGACTTCTGGACCCTTTCCCCGGAGTCCGCCCACCAGGTCACCTGGCTGATGGGAGACCGCGGCATCCCGCGGACCTGGCGCCACATGAACGGCTACACGTCCCACACCTATATGTGGATCAATGCCGAGGGTGAGCGGTTCTGGGTGAAATACCACTTCAAGACCGATCAGGGTGTCGAGTGCTTCACCCAGCACGAGGCCGATCAGATGGCCGCGGTGGACACGGACTACCACACGCGTGATCTCTTCGAGCACATCCGGGACGGTGACTTCCCCAGCTGGACCCTGCACGTGCAGGTGATGCCGTACGGGGACGCGGCGGGGTATCGATTCAACCCCTTCGATCTCACCAAGGTGTGGCCGCACGGCGACTACCCGCTCATCCCGGTCGGCCGCATGACGCTCGACCGCAATCCCACCGACAACCACGCCGAGATCGAGCAGGCGGCCTTCCAGCCCAACAACCTGGTCCCCGGCATCGGACCGAGCCCGGACCGTATGCTCCTGGCCCGGCTGTTCTCGTACGCGGACGCGCACCGCTACCGCATCGGTGCCAACTACCAGCAGCTTCCCGTGAACGCACCCGTCGTCGACGTCCACACGTATTCGAAGGACGGGGCGATGGCCTACCGCAAGACGACCGATCCGGTCTACGCGCCGAACTCCAAGGGCGGCCCCGAGGCCGATACCGCCCACTACGGCAGCCCGCCCAGCTGGGAGGCCGACGGCGAGATCACCCGTAGCGCCTATGTCTCCCACCCGGAGGACGACGACTGGGGCCAGCCCGGCACCATGGTGCGCGAGGTCCTCGACGACGACGCCCGCGACCGCTTGGTCGACAACGTCGTAGGACATCTCCTCAACGGTGTCACCGAGCCTGTCCTCGAGCGTGCCTTCGAGTACTGGTCGAACATCGACGAATCCATCGGCAAGCGCATCGCGGACGGTGTGCGAGCCAAGGCCGACGAGAAGGATCCCAAGGCCGCCGAACAGGGCAATCCCGCACGACGGGCCATGCAGCACAAGGCATGAGGCTCACTCGGCACCGCTGAGTTGCGCCCGAGCCCTCGGACGAACAGCACACCGCCGACGCTCAGCGGCACGCCGGCTTCGCGCCGGGAAGGCGACGCCTGCGCCGACGCGAAGTCCGCCGCCGTCGAGCGTCGTGCGCACACCGGCTCGTCGGCGAGGGCCGGGTGCGCGGCCGTGGCATGGTCGGTTCCTGACGAGGCCGCCGACGGCCCGGCGAGGGGTGCCGCCACCCCGAGGGCCGTCCACGACACACCAGGAAAGCTCATGATCTTCATCACCGCCCGGTTCCGCGTCCTTCCCCAGCACGCGGACGACTGGCCCGACATCACCCGAGGCTTCACCCTCGCGACGCGCGACGAGCCCGGGTGTCTCTGGTTCGACTGGTCGCGCAGCGTCGACGACCCTGCCGAGTACGTGCTCACCGAGGCGTTCCGCGACGACGAGGCCGGTTCGGCCCACGTCTCCTCCGAGCATTTCGCCGCGGCCTGCGCCGAGCTGCCGTCGTACCTCGCCGAGACCCCCAGGATCGTGAACGTGACCGTCCCGCAGAACGACTGGTCCCTGCTCGGGGAAATGGCGGTACGGGACGACCGCTGACGCATCCGGTCCGGCGCCCCGGCAACAACCGGGGCGCCCTCGACCGGATGCAGTGATGGCGATCCGTCCGGCGCGGTCGGTCAGACTCGGGTGACGCTGAACTCGGGGTTGAAGTTCTGCTTGAACTGGTCGACGGTCACGGTGTGGATCTGGGCGTCCGCGGGGTCCCAGTAGCGGACCGCGTCGGGCTGGCCAAGCGCTTTCCCGATGGCCAGGGCGACCACGAAGTGGTGGTCGATGGCAACGGCCGCGGGGAACATCTGGCGGAGCTTGTTGCCGTCCCAGTCGGGGGAGTACCAGCGCGCGGGCAGGCGCAGCGTCGGCCCGCCGGGCAGCTGGTTGAGACGCTCGACCAGCAGGTTGGTGTTGGCGGTGTTCTGACCGTGGGTGAGATCGCCAAGTGCGGTGTGGGTGGCCACCGTGCTCCAGGGCAGCCCGGCCACCGCGCCGAGGCAGAAGGCCCAGCACTCCATGGAGCCCGGGTCCTGCATGCGCGCCGTGTGCGGCAGGGACTCCTTGCCGTAGAAGGTGTAGCCGTTGTCTTGCCACTGAATGGACATTTTTCCTCCCCTGTACGCAGGCCTGCCGGGACCCGACATGTCCGTCAGGCGGAACGGCAGGTGCATTCATCGTGAAGGTACCGGGAAATGCCGTTTGCAGTGTGAATTAGTGATATCTCACCAATAAACATATTGTCCGATAGGTTTTCTTGTGTTGCTCGTGTTTTCAGAGACGAACAGTGGTGCGACGGTGGTGGACGGCCCTGCCGGACGGCGTGGCCGGCCTTCCGGTCAAGGGCAGCGTCACGGTGGCGGCCTGAGGTAGTTGAGAGCGAGCCGGGTGAGTTCCTCGAGGAACTGTTCCCTCGGTATGGGAGGCCGGTCGAGCAGGTAACGAACGGTCAGGTGCTCGACGGTGCGCACCAGCATCCACACCGCCGCGTCGAGAGGCGTGTCCGGGCGCAGGCCTCCGCGCTGTGTCGTCAGATAGGCGCGGACCAGCTCGCCGATGCGCTCTTCGAAGGCCCTCAGGGCGCGGCCGTCGTCAAGCCGCGGGCCGTGCTCGACCGCGGCGCGAAGAAGCGGCGGCTCGACGTCGAGTCCGTCCAACAGCGCTGCCAGCGTTGCCCGGACGATCACGGGCGCCGGCTGCTCGAAGCAGCCGGACATCCGGGTGGTGACGCTGGAGACGAGTGTGTCGCTGTAGCGTTCCAGAACCGCCGAGACGATGGCGTCCTTGTGGGGGAAGTACTGGTACAGCGAGCCGGGGCTGATCCCCGCGGTCGTCGCGATCCGACTGGTCGACGCGCCCTCGTAGCCGTACTCGGCCAGGACCTGCCGACCTGCGTCCAGGATGCGTTCCACCATCGCCCGGGACCGCTCCTGGCTCGGCCTCCTGCGCGGTGAAACGCGAGCGGCCGTGCTGCCACGCGCGTTTCGGCGAGGCGATGACATGGGCGTCAGCAGACGAATTGAACGCGAGTACGACAGACAGTCAGCATCGACTCATGGTCGCACACGAGCCGCAGCAGCGTGATACCCCCGTCGGGCCGAGTGACGTGACGACGCCCCCCTCTCCGTCCTCTCCGTATCCGCGACGCTTTCGCGCGACCGAGGGCCTCAACCGTCGTCTGGGCAGACCGCTGCGGCTGTTGCTGGGACGCCAGGGCAAGGTCGATCCGGCCTTGTTGGCGGCCATCGGCGAGCGGTTGACGACACGCGACGAACTCGGAGCGGCCCTGGCGGGCGCCCTGCGGATCACTGACACGGCGCATCCGGACCGGGTGACCATGAGGCAGTTCCGCACCGCGCTCGCCGACGGGATCGACGCGCTGGCGAACCCTCCCGCGGCGCTGCGGGAATTCTTCGCCGCAGTGGAGCCGGTGCCGGACTGGGTCGACTTCGATCTGGTCGACGAGGGCGGCCGGGTGGCCCGCAGGTTCGGCCGCAACGCCGCCGACGTGATGCTCCAGTTGGCGTTGATCGGCTCCTACCGGTTCGACGGACCGCCTCGTCTGCTGGTCGAGACCGGTGGCCTCACCGGCGGTTCGGCCCTGCGCAGGGTTGCCGAGACCCAGCATTGGGCCACCGCGGTCACCGGCCACGACGCCATGCGCCGCTCCGGTCCGGGCTTTCGCCTCACCGTGCACGTCCGTCTCATGCACGCGCTGGTCAACCATCAGGCGGAGCACAGCGGGCAATGGGACACCGAGCGCTGGGGGCTGCCGGTCAACCAGTCCGATCTGGCCGCGACCCTCGGCCTGTTCAACGCCGTCCAACTGCTCGGCGTACGACTGCTCGGCGTACGCGTCACCCGTGCCGAGTCTCGCGCGCTGATGCACCTGTGGAAGTACGTCGGCCATCTGCTGGGCGTGGACGAGGATTGGCTCTGCGATCACGAACGGCTCCAACATCGTCTCAACTACCACCTGTTACTCACCCAGAGCTACGGCGGCCCGGTCGGCCCGGCCCTCGCCAACGCGCTTGTGGAGGCCCAGACCGCCCTGCACTTCGCCCGCTTCGCCCGTGTGCGCCGCGCCTACGCCCGAGCGCGGCTGCTGAGCATGCTGCGGTACTTTCTCGGCCGCCGCGGCGTGCGGGACCTGGACCTGCCGGTGGCCCTGCCGTGGGCGGTGCCGCCCCTGCTGGCCGTCAACCTCCTGCGCTACAACGTCCTCGGTCGCACTGCGGCGGGCCGCGCCTACCTGCTGCGCAGCGGAGACCGGTTCATCCGACGGAACCTGCGGCGCTACTTCGGTGAACATGCCCCCGATGTCGGGGCACTCGGGGTCGGGCCGTCGGCAGGACCCTCGCGCTGACGGAGACCTCAGGGAGCGATACCGACGCCGTCGATGCGGCTCCAGGACTTCTCCTGAGCGGCGGTCATGGCCGGCCAGACGAGTCCACCTGGCCGTGCGTTGACCCGTGAGGCGTAGGAGCTCGGGTGGAAGTCCGGAGCGTAGTGGCAGCCGGTGCCGTACGCAGGGTCGAACCGCGCGCAGGACGCCGCGATCGACCCGGGCGTCGGCTTCTTCCCGGTGCGCACCCACCTGTCCAGGGCGAAGACCGAGCCGGCGTATTCGGAGTCGCTCAGCGCGCTGTGCTCGCTCTCTTCGGTGAAGGTCTGCACCAAGTGCTCTGCCCGATGCGCTCCTTGCAGGGTGGCGCGGTAGGCGGCCTCGTGCTGGACGAACGCCGTCGGATCGTCGATCGCGTGGAGCGTGAGGACCGGAATGCCGACCTTGCCGGTGAGGTTGCTGTCGTAGGACAGGTCTCGTACGGCGGTCGGGTCGGCGGAGAACCGCTCGACGCCGGCGTTGAGCGCCTTGTCGTCGTGTGAACCGGAGTACCGCACACCCATGTTGCTGAACGGATTGCGATCGCCGAGCCGGTTGTGCACGATGTCGCGGAAGGTGAAGGTCGCGAACTGCAGATGTGCATCCAGGGTTCGCTCGGGGATCTTCGTGACGTTGAGGATGTCGTCGAGGTTGCGCTGCTGCAGCGCGGTCCGATCCTGCGGGGCGGAAGCGTATCCCGTGCATTCCAGCAGGCGGGCGCGGAGCCCGGCCGCTGTCATGGTCGAGCCGGGGCGCAGCCCCTCCCACAGCGGGTACTGAGGCTCGCTGGGACGGGGGTGGTTCTGGCAGTAGTACTGGTAGACCACGCGCAGGTCGACCCGGTAGTCGTACCCGCGTGAGCCGCCGCCGAGGACACCGCTGGTGAGGAGGGCTCCGTCGTAGGGGCCGTTCTTCTTGCCGTAGACCTCCACGACCTTGGCGGCGACGTTCCCTCCCCAGGACTGGCCGTGCACATAGGTCCGCTTCGGCCTGCCGAACTCCCGGACGAACAGGCGGCGCAGGTTCTCGGTGTCGGCGGCAGCCATCCGGGTGCCGTAGCCACCGCGACGGTAGGACGAGCCGGCCCAGGCGTACCCCTCCTTCGCCATGACCGACCAGCGGTCCAGATCACTGACGCTGCGGGCGGGGTCGGATCCTTCGCCGAGGTCGGGCCCCCCGTGGGCGTGCACGACGAGCGAGCCGTTCCATTTCTTGGGGACGGCGATCGCGTAGTGGGCGCCGTTCGTATCCTGACCGGTGTAGCACGTGGCCCTGCCCGCCAGGCTCGACGGGCAGGTGACGGATGCCGGACGGCCCGCGTCGGCGCGGGCGGAAGGTGCGCCGGTGAGAGCGCCGATGACCACCCCGGCAAGGCAGGCGGCCGACCACACGCGGCGCTGCCTACCGGATCGGAACCAGTTGGGGACGTGTGGATGCGTTCTGGACCTGTCCAAGGTGTGGCTCTTCCCTGTCCTCGGGGGCGCACCGTTGCGCCTCGCGTCGCGATGCTAGGAAGGCCGCAGCCGAGGGGCCACGCTCTTGATCGTTGTGTTCATAGTGTTCGCTCGGCAATGCGCCGACTCGCAGGAAGACCGGGGAGCGGGTGCCTTCCGCCACAGGGCGGTCATGGCGGACCCACCTCGTCAGGAGCTCCGAGCGGGCATTGCGTCCGTCGGGCCGCGATGGCATTCGCCTCTCACGGGCGGTGTCCCGTACCGGATCGTCCTCATGGGCATCCGAACGCTCGAGGTTCGGGCCGTCATTCCGATCGGCCGACGCAATTCGCCGGTGAACGTTTTCTCAACGCCGCTGAGAAGGATGCGCCTCATCGCGGGCCGTTGTCGAATGATATTCACATTACGCCTGAGGTGGCCATCGACGGTGATTGCGATTTCCGGGGTTGCCTCCTTCCTGGTGACCGCGCTGCTCGCGGCCGGTTTCCCGGCTTGCCGTGATGACGGGAAACAGGAAACCCGTCGACCTCCCGGGACCCTGCGGCCAGTCTGATGACGAGAGACCGAGCACGACCTGCGACCAGGCAGGACGACCGCAAGGGGGAAACATGCGCAAGTTGTTCAGTGGGGCCGTCGCACTGGCCACCGCCGCCACGGCGCTGGTGGCGCTGACCGGCACGGCCGAGGCCAAGCCGGCGGCCGACTGGGCCGGGTGCCCGTCCGGTGCCGTCTGTATCTACCCGCAGAACCAGGACCCCGCCCAGAGCCCGAGCAACATCTACTGGAGCTACGGCGCCCACAACCTGAGCAACCAGGTCGGCTGGCACTGGGTCCTCAACAACCAGACCGGTGGCGCCTCGGCGGAACTGTGCCTGAACTACGGCGGCACGAACTGCAACTACACGATCGGGAATCCGCCGAGGGGTGTGTGGGCCGACCTCACGCCGGTCAACTCGATCAAACTGAACCGGCCGTAAGGCCTTTCGCACGGGGGAACGTCCGGAATCGCGTGCGCGGTTCCGGACGTCCGTTTTTCCGCCATACTCTCGCGCCACGCCGGTGAAAGTCTTGATCGGCCGTCACATTGCCGCAGTACTCTGGATGTCGGCCGTTTCACGGCTCATGCGTGCGACACCCGGGGGATGTGGTGGGGGAGCAGCAGCACACCGGCGACCGATGTGAACCGCCACCGCCCGAAGGAACCGTTCCGGACTTTCCCGCGCAGCTGAGACGACTCCGCCGACAGCGCGGGCTCTCGCTGGCCGACATGGCGCGGCAGACGCACTACAGCAAGGGCTACCTCAGCAAGATCGAGACGGGCGCGAAGCGAGCCACCGTCGACGTCGCGCGGCGTTGCGACCAGATCCTGCGGGCCGAGGGCGGGCTGCTGCGGCTGCTGACGAAGAGCCCCGAGAACGCCGAGGAAGCTGACAACGCGGCGAGTTCCGAGAGAACGGCGAACCCGGCCAACCCGGCGGCCCCGGCGACCCCCGGGAACGCGCAGAACGCGGGCGACGCGCAGGCTGGGCTGGGTGACGGTGTCGCGCCCGGGCGGACGGAGTTCGACACTGTCCGTCCCTACCGGGGGCTGTCGGCGTTCACCGCGCAGGACGCGGGATGGTTCTTCGGCCGCGAGCGGGCCACCGCCGCCCTGGTCGAGAGGGTCTTCGAACGGATCGGCAGCGGGCCCCTGATGGTCGTCGCCCCTTCGGGTGCCGGCAAGTCGTCCCTGTTCAACGCGGGTCTCGTACCGGCCTTCCGAAACCCCGGCGGCTTCCCCATGCCGGGCGCCGAGCGGTGGCCGGTGGTGGCGTTCACGCCCACCGCGCACCCACTGGAGGAGCTGCTGACCGGCTTCGCGAAAGCGCTGGACGGCGATCTCGGCGTCACCGTGCGGCAGTTGCGGGACCGGCCCGAGATCCTGCTGGAGGCGGTGCGGCGCACGGTGGACGACAGCGCCTGCGACGACGGGGGCAGACGGCCACCGCCGGTCCGTCCGGTGCTCCTCGTCGACCAGTTCGAGGAGCTGTTCACGCTCTGCTCCGACGAGGACGAGCGGCGTGCTTTCGTCCGGGTGCTGTGCGCCGTGTCGACGTCCCGTCGCCCATCGGATCCGGCGGACTTCTCCGGTCGTGATCCGGCCGTGGTGGTCCTGGGCGTACGGGCCGACCTGTCCGGCATGTGTGTCGAACTCCCCGAGCTGGCAACGGTGTTCACCGACGGGCTGTTCGTACTGCCCCCGATGTCCGTCGCCGGGCTGCGGGAGGCGATCACCCGCCCCGCCGAGCTCGCCGGACTCGCCCTGGAACCGGGTCTCGTCCCCCTGTTGCTGCGCGACGCCGGTCTGCGCGACGAACCGGCAGGGCTGCCCGGCAGCGAACGGGGAGCGCTGCCCGGCGACGGGTCGGGAGGGTCGCCCGGCGCCGGATCGGACGTCGGGCGCGCCCTGCCGGACGTCACTCCCTCCGGTGCGCTGCCGCTGATCTCCCACGCGCTGCTGACCACCTGGCAGCGGCGCGAGGGCGCCACCCTGACCGTCGCGGGGTACGAGCGCACCGGCGGGATCCGGGGGGCGGTCGCACGGACCGCCGAGGATGTGTTCGCGGGCCTGTACCCGGCCGAGCAGCAGACGATCCGCAGGATTCTGGTGCGCCTGGTCCATGTGGCCGACGGCACCGGACCGGCCCGGTGCCGGATGAGCCGGGCCGCGCTGATGGAGCGGCTCGCCGACACGGACGGCGCCACGGCCGCCCTGGACGCCTTCGTGCGGGCCCGCCTGATCACCGCCGACCGCGACACGGTCGAGATCGCCCACGAGGCCCTGCTGCACGCCTGGCCCCGGCTGCGCGGCTGGATCGACGCCGACCGGCACGGGCTGCTGATCCACCAGCAACTCGCGCACGCCGCCGAGGAGTGGGAGCGCGAGGGCGGCGATCCGTCCGCCCTCTACCGGGGCACCCGGCTGGACACCGTCCAGGCGTGGGCCGAGGAACTGGACGGCCGGAGCCGGCTCAGCGCGCAGGAGGAGGCGTTCCTGCGCGCGAGCCGGGCCGAGGAGGCCGACCGGCAGCGGCAGGCCCGGCGGCAGGTCCGGCGCCGGCAGGGCACGCTGGCCACGCTGGTCGTGCTGCTGGCCCTCGCCGTGGTCGCCGGAGCGCTGGCGTACCGGCAGCGCGCGGACGCGCTGCAGCAGGAGCGGGTCGCCCGTTCCCGGGCACTCGCCGCGCAGTCCGCCTCGCTGGCCGCCGGTCAGCCCGAGGCTTCGATGCGGCTCGCCGGGGAGGCCTACCGCTCCCAGGAGACGCCCGAGGCGCGCGGCGCCCTGCTGAGCACACAGGCGCAGCCCTTCTCGGCCCGGCTCGGTGGGCATCGCGGGCCGGTCAACTCGGTGGCGTTCGCGCCCGACGGGCGCACGCTCGCGACGGCCAGTTCGGACGGCACGGTGACCCTGCGACGGCTCGCGGACCGCCGTACGACCGCCACGTTCACGATGTCCGGGCGGGTGCGGTCGGTCGCCTTCAGCCCCGACGGACGTGCGCTCGCGGCCGGTGCCACGGACGCGCCGGTGCAGCTGTGGGGCGCGGCCGACCATCGTACGAAGGTGGTGTTGCCGGCCGGCACCGCGGGCGCCCGGGCCGTGGCCTTCGACCCTCGGGGCGGCACCCTGGCCGTCGCGGCGCGCGACGGCACGGTCCAGGTGTGGGACACCGACCGGGGGCGCCGCGTCGCGTCCTTCACCGGTCATGTCGGGCAGGTCGACGCGCTGGCGTACGCCCCGGACGGCCGGACGCTCGCGTCGGCCGGCGCCGACCGGACCGTCCGGCTGTGGGACACGGTGCACGACCGGCTCTCAGGCGTGCTGGAAGGGCACAGCGACGAGGTGTACGGCGTGGCGTTCGCGCCGGACGGACGGAGCCTGGCCAGCGGGGGAGCGGACCGGACCGTACGGCTGTGGGACCTGGCACGGCACCGGACGACCTCGGTCCTGAGCGGGCACAGCGACGACGTCAACGCGGTCGCCTACACCCCGGACGGCGCCACGGTCGTCAGCGCGGGAGGCGACGGCACGACCCGTCTGTGGGACGTGCACAGCGGGATGCAGACGCTGACGCTCACCGGCCACACCGACTACACGATGGGCGTGGCCGTGAACGCCGACGGAACCATGCTCGCCACCGCCGGGTTCGACCAGTCGGTGGTGCTGTGGGACCTGGGCGGGCCGGTGCTGACGGCCCGTCCGTACACCGAGATCTGGCAGTCCGCCTACAGCCCCGACGGGAAACTGCTGGCGACCGCCGACACCGATCACACGGTGCGGCTGTGGGACGTGGCGCGGCACCGGCCCGTCACGACCCTGCGGGGGCATCGCTCGGCCGTGTTCTCGGTGGCGTTCGCCCCCGACGGGCGCACCTTGGCCTCGGGCGGTTCCGACGGCACGGTCCGGCTGTGGGACGTCGTCACCCACCGCCTCCTCGGCACGCTCACCGGGCATCACGGGGACGTGTTCTCGGTGGCGTTCGCCCCGGACGGCGCGCTGCTGGCGTCGGCGGGCGCCGACCGTACGGTGCGGCTGTGGGACGTGGCCACCCGCCGCCCCCTGGCCACGCTCACCGGCCACACGGACTTCGTCAACGACGTCACCTTCAGCCCCGACGGCCGCACCCTCGCGAGCGCGGGTGACGATCTGACCGTACGGCTGTGGGACGTGGCGGGCCGCAGGCCGCCGACCACGCTCACCGGGCACACGGGTGCGGTGCGGGGAGTGGCGTTCGGCCCGGACGGCCGGGCCCTGGCGAGCAGCGGCAACGACGGGACCGTACGCCTGTGGGACGTGCGCCGACACCGTCCCACGGCGGTGTTGCGGGGCCACACCGGCTCGGTGCGCGGTATCGCGTTCTCCCCCGACGGCCGCTTGCTGGCCAGCAGCGGCAGCGACCGTACGGTGCGGCTGTGGGACGTGGCGGCGCGGCGGCCCTGGGCCACGCTGACCGGGCACACGAACGCGGTGTGGGGCACCGTGTTCGCCCCTGACGGGCGGACGGTGGCCAGCAGCAGCAACGACGGGACCGTACGGCTGTGGAACCTGGACGTGTCGGCCCGGTTCGCCGCGATCTGCCGGCTGCGGCTGTCCGGGGCGGGTGCTTCGGCGTGCTCGTACCGCTGACCGCAACCACAGCAGCCGACGCACCCGCCAGGAGCCGGCGACGGCTCAGGAGACGGCGACCACCACGTTGAACCACGGGGTGCTGATCGACCTCAGCGGCGAGTCCAGCTTCTGGAGGTTGAGACGGTAGGTGCCGGCCGGCAGCACCCCGCCGCCGGGCAGCGGCCCCAGGGGCAGGTAGCGCCCGTTGGCCACACCGGCGCGGTTGTACGTCCACACGCCCGCCGACGTGTGCATGATCGTGTAAGCCCCCCTGCTCAGCGAGGGGTTGACGGCGGACCGCCGGGTCGCCTCCAGGGCGAAGGAGGCGCCCGCGTACGACGGCACGCGCGCGGGCCGGGTGAGGGTGAAGCTGAAGTACCGGTTGGCGTAGCCGGCGCCGGACGTGAGCGGCGGGCAGTTGACCGCGACCACGGTCCGTCCGGTCACGTTCCCGAGGGAGACGGGATTGCTGTAGGAGCCCGAGCCGAGCAGCCGACGGCAGTCGTACTGGTAGGTCGCCGCCGAGGCCGGCGGAGCGGCCACCAGCGCCGACGCGGCGGCGGTGACGACGGCGGCCGCGACGACGCCCGCCCGGCGTGACAGCCGTCCGAGCGTCCTGTCGATGAGTGTCATGAGCAGTTTCCCCCTCTGCGGGCCCGGGGTCCCGGACCGTGGTGAACAGCGGATCCGGCGCCGAATCTAGGGCCGCCGTCAGCCGCCCGTCGGGCGGTGACCGATGCACGGACGGAAGAGATCACCGATGACGGTGCGTGGGAGTAATGGCGCACCGGGAGACACGGGTTGATCGTGTGGGACCTCCCGGAGCCCGGCACGGACGGCACCCGGGCCGCGAGCAGACCCGGCTTCGTCGGGCCCTTCGGCCCGTGCATACTCAGGCTCTGCGCACGCACCGGCGTTCGCGAGCGAAGAAGAAGGAGGTGGGCGATGGTGTCGACACCGGGGGCCGAGCCCCGGAAGATCACGATCAACGACGTCGCCAGGTCCGCCGGAGTGTCCCGACAGACCGTGTCTCGGGCGCTCAACGACAAGGGCGAGATCGACGGCGACACCAAGCAGCGCGTGCTCGACGCGGCGCGCGCGCTCGGGTACCGCCCGAGCCGCTTCGCCCGGGGGCTGGTCCGCCAGGACACCATGACCATCGGGCTGGTCATCCCCGACCTGCTCAACCCGTTCTTCACCGAGGTCGCCGCCGGGGCTCTGGAGGCGGCCAGATCCCGCGGCTGGCACGTGGTCGTGTACGCCACGGCGGACCGGGC
Source organism: Streptomyces sp. NBC_00016 (assembly GCF_045040885.1). NCBI lineage: Bacteria > Bacillati > Actinomycetota > Actinomycetes > Kitasatosporales > Streptomycetaceae > Streptomyces > Streptomyces sp. NBC_00016. Next base: position 9,674,018 of record NZ_CP108304.1, read on the forward strand.
GGACGAGGAACGCGGCACACTCCAGGTGATCACCTCGCAGGTGGACGCGGTGATCGGCTACTTCAGCTGCTCGGAGAGCGAGCTGGAGTCGTACACCCGGGGCATGCCGGTGGTGCTGATCGGCCGTGAGGGCCGCAGCACGCGGTTCAGCTCGATCCGGATCGACGGCGAGCAGGGCGTCCGTGCCGCGGTCGCGCACCTGGTCGCGGAGGGGCACACCCGGATCGGCATGCTGGACCACCGGACCCGCGCCGAGCCCAGCATCCGGCACGACTGGTTCACGGCGGCGGCGCGGGAGCACGGGATCGACACCCACCTGGTGGCCGATGCCGACCAGACGGCCGACGGGGGAGGGGCGGCGCTCAGAACCCTGCTCGCCGCTCGTCCCGAGGTCACCGCGGTCTTCACCTTCAACGACATCATCGCCGTCGGCGCACTCCGTGAGGCACGCAGGCTCGGCCGCGGCGTCCCGCGGGATCTGGCGGTGATCGGCTTCGACGGCCTCCAGCTCGGAGCACTCGTCGAACCCCCGCTGTCCAGCGTCGCCCTGGACACGCGAAAGCTCGGAGCACTCGCCATCGAGCAGCTCGCCCGACTGCTGTCGGGGCTGGGCACGTCGGAGGCCGACGATCTGGTCGTCCACGCGGAGCTGCACCTGAGCGGATCGGCCTGACGTCACAACCTGATGTCACGGCCTGCTGTCACGCCTGACGTCACGGACGGCCGTCCGCCCCGAATGTCTTGACATGGCTCCGCGCCCGAGCGCAGACTTCCGAACATTCCACCCCACCCATCGAGATTCATCTGCAGGAACCCTGAAGGCAGTCCCGTGAGCGCTCCCGTGAACGTTCACGGGAGCGCTCACGGGGCAGTGAGAAGCCGTCCGGCAGGCCAGTCGCCCGCCGGTCGGTGATCTCTGCCGGCCCCGGATCCCGTTCGTCACCCAGAAGGAGTCGTGACCTCTTGCTCTCCGAGTTCTCCCCCCATGTTTCGGACACCGCGCCGGGCCGCGGTGCGCTCCGCCCGGCGCGCTCGTGGCTGCACTCGGACGCGCCCGCCCGCTCGTTGAACGGGCCCTGGCGGTTCCGGCTGTCACCCACGGCGTCCGTGGCGGAGGACTTCGCGGCCGAGGACTTCGACGACCGGAGCTGGGAAGACCTGCCCGTACCCTCCCACTGGGTGCTCGGAGGCGACGGCGCCCACGGCCGTCCGATCTACACGAACGTCCAGTTCCCGTTCCCCATCGACCCACCGCACGTCCCGGACGAGAACCCCACCGGCGACCACCGCCGCCACTTCGACCTGCCCGCCGACTGGGCGGACGCCGAGCGTGTGGTGCTGCGGTTCGACGGTGTCGAGTCGCTCTTCCGGGTCTGGGTGAACGGGGCGGAGATCGGCAGCGCCGCCGGCAGCCGGCTCGCCCACGAATTCGACGTGACGTCCGCGGTCCGCCCGGGCGACAACGTCGTCGCCGTACGGGTGTACCAGTGGTCGGCGGCCAGTTACGTCGAGGACCAGGACCAGTGGTGGCTGCCGGGCATCTTCCGCGACGTCACCCTGATCGCCCGCCCGGCCGGCGGCCTGGAGGACGTCTGGCTGCGGACCGGGTTCGCCGACGGGCACGGCCGGGTCGACGTGGAGATCGCCGCCGAGCCGACGGCCTACCCGGTCACCCTGCGCATCCCCGAACTCGGCATCGAGCGCACCTGGTCCGACCCGGCCGAGGTGACCCCCTTCGACATCGCCGACGTGCAACCCTGGTCGGCCGAGCGGCCGCGCCTGTACGACGTGACCGTGTCGACGGCCGCCGAGACCGTCACGCTGCGGGCGGGCTTCCGCACGGTCGAGATCCGCGGCGACCAGTTCCTCGTCAACGGCCGTCGCGTCGTGTTCCACGGCGTGAACCGCCACGAGACCCATCCGCTGCGCGGCCGTGTCTTCGACGAGGAGCATGCCCGCGAGGATCTGGCCCGCATGAAGCGGTTCAACGTGAACGCGATCCGCACCAGCCACTACCCGCCGCACCCGCGCCTGCTCGACCTCGCCGACGAGCTCGGATTCTGGGTCGTCCTCGAATGCGACCTCGAGACGCACGGCTTCGAGAAATTGGACTGGGTCGGCAATCCCAGCGACGACCCGACCTGGCGCGCGGCGTACCTCGACCGCATCGAGCGCACCGTGGAACGCGACAAGAACCACCCCAGCATCGTGATCTGGTCGCTCGGCAACGAGGCGGGCACCGGCAGCAACCTCGCCGCCATGTCGGCGTGGGTCCACGCCCGCGACGCCGAACGCCCCGTGCACTACGAGGGCGACTACACCGGCGAGTACACCGACGTCTACTCGCGCATGTACGCCTCGGTGCCGGAGACCGAGCAGATCGGCACCGACGGATCCCGCTTCCCGCTGCTGCAGTGCACTCCCGCCCAGGGCGCCCGGCAGCGCACCAAGCCGTTCCTGCTGTGCGAGTACGCGCACGCGATGGGCAACGGTCCGGGGGCGTTCGACCAGTACGAGGCGCTGGTCCACCGGTACCCGCGGCTGCACGGCGGCTTCGTCTGGGAGTGGCGCGACCACGGCATCTCGACCACCACCGCGGACGGGACGCCGTACTACGCGTACGGCGGCGACTTCGGGGAGGTCGTGCACGACGGGAACTTCGTCATGGACGGCATGCTGTTGAGCGATGACGTCCCGACGCCGAGCCTTCACGAGTTCAAGGCGGTCGTCCAGCCGATCCGCTTCGCCTTCGACGGCGACAAGGTGACGATCGCCAATCTGCGGCACACCGCGGACACGTCCGACCTGCGCTTCCGCTGGCGTGTCGAGCACGACGGCACGCCCGTCGACTCCGGCTACCTGGAGGTCCCGGCCGTCGTGGCGGGCGACTCGGGCCGGGTTTCGCTGCCGAGGCTCCCGGTGGCGCCGGACGCCGAGACCTGGCTCACCGTCGAGGCGGTGCTGGCGGCCGGAACCGCGTGGGCAGCCGAAGGGCACGTGGTCGCGACCGCCCAACTGGACCGCTCGCTGCACCACCCCGTGCGGGCTGCGCGCGCCCGGACCGGTTGGAAGCCCGGCGACGGAACGCTGACGCTGGGCCGCGCCGAGTTCGTCGACGGATCCCTCACACGCCTCGGCGGCCGCGAGGTGACCGGCCCGCGGCTGGAACTGTTCCGTGCGCCGACCGACAACGACGAAGGCGCGTGGGGCGATGTCGCGGAGAGCGACGCGAACATCGCCGGGGTGTCCAACGCCGAGCTGTGGCGGCGCGACGGCCTCGACCGGCTGACCACGCGCCGGGTGTCGGTGGAGCGCACCACCGGGGCCCTGCGCACGGTCGACAAGGTCTCCGCGGCGAACTCGGGATCGTGGGTGATGGTCGAGTCCGTCTGGTCGCTGGAGGGCGACGAGGTGGAGCTGCGGGTGGAGATCGAGCCGTCGCGCGGGTGGCACACGGTGTGGCCGAGGATCGGGATCCGGTTCGACCTGCCCGACGGGGACGCTCCCGTCGACGGCGCCGAGTGGTTCGGTCTCGGCCCGCTCGAGTCCTACCCCGACAGCCTGCGGGCGGCACGCACGGGCCGCTTCTCCGCCACGGTCCGCGACCTGGCGGTCGACTACGCGCGTCCCCAGGAAACCGGACACCGCTCCGCACTGCGCCGGTTGACGCTGACGAGCGCCGAGACCGAGGTGCTGCGCATCGAGGCGCTCCCCGACACACGCGGTCGCCGCCCCGGCTTCACCCTCAGCCGGCACACCCCTCAGGAGATCGCCCGAGCGGCACATCCGTTCGAACTGTCGACCTCGACGACGAGCCACCTGATCGTCGACGCCGCCCAGCACGGGCTCGGCTCGCGCGCGTGTGGCCCGGACGTGTGGCCCGAGTACGCCCTCCGCCCGGAATCCCGCACGATCAGGCTGCGCCTCACCTGATCCGCCACCGGGCCTGCGCCGCACGGGACCTTCGTGCGGCGCAGGCCCCGGCAGGTCGTCCCTCCTGCGACGACTGACTGCTGATCCGCCTGCAACGTCGGCTTGCGCTGGAGTGCGCTCCAGGTCGTAGCGTCGCAGACACCACGGAGCACGAAGCCCGTCCCTTCCGGGGCCCCTCACGGGATGCCGGGCGGCTGGATTCGTCGCTAGATGGATGGAGGGCTCCGTGCGATCCGAACGACGAACGACGAACGACGAACGAGTGCGCAGAGAAAGGCTGGGACACGGCATGCAGAAGCGCAGTCTGCGGGACCTCCAGGTATCGGCCATCGGCCTGGGATGCATGGGGATGTCCGCCTTCTACGGATCCACCGATCGGGCGGAGGGGATCGCGACCATCCGGCACGCCCTGGACCTCGGGGTGAACTTCCTCGACACCGCGCAGATGTACGGCCCGCTCACCAACGAGTCGCTGCTCGGCGAGGCGATCCGGGGGCATCGCGAGCAGTACGTGATCGCGACGAAGTTCAACTACCGGATGGACAACGCCGTACCCGGCGACATCAGCACGGTCGGCCCGCAGGACGGCTCGGCCGAGCACGTCCGCAGCTCGGTCCACGGCTCCCTGGAGCGGCTGGGGACCAGCCACATCGACCTGTACTACCAGCACCGGGTCGACCCGAACGTACCCATCGAGGAGACGGTCGGCGCGTTGGGCGAGCTGGTCGCCGAGGGCAAAGTGCGCTACATCGGCCTGAGCGAGGCGAGCGCGGAGACCATCCGGCGTGCCCACGCCGTGCACCCGATCACCGCGGTGCAGAGCGAGTACTCGCTGTGGTCACGGGACGTGGAGGCCGAGGTGCTGCCCGCCTGCCGTGAGCTGGGCATCGGGTTCGTGCCGTACTCGCCGCTCGGCCGCGGTTTCCTCGCCGGGCGGTTCACCTCGCCGGACGAGCTGGACGCGAACGACTGGCGCCGGGAGAACCCGCGCTTCCAGGACGCCAACCTGGCGGCGAACCTGCGGCTGGCGGCAAAGGTGAAGGAGATCGCCGCCGAGAAGGACGTGACCCCGGCCCAGCTGGCCATCGCCTGGGTGCTGGCGCAGGGCGAGGACCTGGTGCCGATCCCGGGCACCAAGCGTCGTACCTACCTGGAGCAGAACGCCGGCGCGGTGGACATCGCGCTGACCAAGGAGGACCTGGCCCGCATCGATGCGGAGCTTCCCGAGGCGGCGGGCGAACGGTACGACGAGGCAGGGATGCGAGCCGTCGACCGCTAGCCGGGAGGGGTGCGCGGAACGGGCGCCGGCAGCAACTGACAGTTCTGCCGGCGATGTCGAAGCCGCCGACCGCATGCCCGCTTCCTGGAGTCCGGCGCCTTACAGCTGCACGGTGGTGCCGGGCTCGAGGCGGCTGATCGGGGTGCCGGTCAGGCCGTTCTCGCCCAGGAGGTTGGCGGTGGACTGCTGGCCGAGGTCGCTGAGCATGAGTTCGTGGATCTGGATGATGCGCTCGGGCTTGACGGCGCGGACGAAGTCGGCGGCTTCGCCGAGCTTGGTCCACGGGCCACTGGTCGGCAGCAGGAGGGTGTGCACGGGAGCGTCGGGCACGAAGTAGGCGTCGCCGGGGTGGTAGAGGGCTCCGTCGTCGAAGAGGTAGCCGACGTTGTCGGGGCACGGGATGTCGGCGTGGATCAGCGCGTGGCGGTGGCCGTGGACGGTGGCGGTGAGGGAGCCGACGGTGAGGGTGTCGCCCGCGGCGACGGCGTGGACGCGGCTGTTCCGGCTGCCCAGGGCGGTCGCCACGGCGGCGGTGCCGTACACCTGTAGCTCGGGCCGGGCTTCGAGCGCGGCGGCGACGAGCTTCTCGTCGAAGTGGTCGAAGTGTTCGTGAGTGATCAGTACGGCGTGCGCCCGGGAGACGGCCCCGGCCGCGTCCGGGGTGAAGGCGCCGGGGTCGATGACCAGCCGAGTGTCGTCCTTCTCGAGCGTGACGCAGGCGTGGGCGTGCTTGGTGAGCTTCACCGCGGGTCCTTCCGGTACGAACGATTTCCTGCAATTAAACTGTACACCTGGACTGTAGATAACGTTCGAGGAGGGCGGCTCGCTCACGGGATGAAACAAGGCACCCAAGCTGTACAGCTTGGTTGGTCAGTGTGAGTAGGCTGGCGCCATGGACGACAACCAGCTGGCCGAAGAGCTTCGCCTGACCATCGGACAGCTCGTGCGTACCGTGCGCGCCGCCGACACCATGCCTCCCGGCGAGGCCGCCGTCCTGGGCTACCTGGACCGCAGCGGCCCGATGACCACCGCCGACGTAGCTCAACAGCGGGGAGTCACCCACCAGTCGGCCGCCAAGGCGGTCAAGGAACTCCTCGGTCAGGGCTTTGTGCATGCCGAGGCGCACCCCAGCGACGGCCGCAAGCTCCTGCTCCACCTCACACCCGCGGGAAGTGACCGCCTGGCGGAGGAGCGCCGACGCCGAGCGGACTGGCTCGGCACCGCGATCAACGACGTCCTGAACTCCGAGGAGCGCGAGACGCTGGCCGCGGCGGTGCCCCTGCTGTCACGCCTGACCGCACGCTTGAAAGCCAAGTAGGCCGGACCCCGTTGCGGGGTTCTCGCGGCGCTGACATCTCAGTGGTCCGCGCAGCAGGGCGTCGGGTCGGGAACCTCGAACGGGACCAGGGTGCCGCCCACGGCGGGCATCGCGGTGAGCACCAGCTCACCGCTCTGCCACAGCGGACGCACATGACTGTGCGTCACCAGCGGCATGGACGGGTCAGGTCGACCAGCCGCCCCCAGTACCGCGACGTGGTCGATCGCGGACACGGACAGCACCTCCTCGATCGACAGCGTGCCGCGCAGAACGTCCGCTCCGGGGTACAGCACCGCGCGGCCCACGGCGTCGGGGGCGCCCTCGGTCACCTCGTACCCCATGGCCACCAGACGCGCGCGCACGTCGTCCAGTTCCTCGCCCGACTCCGGTGCGAGGGAGACGACGACGCGCGGCCGCTCGCCCCGCACGAGGTGGGTACAGCCGAACCCCCCTCCGGTGAGGGGGAGTTCGGCCGCGAACGTGCGGAGCAGGTGGTCGGCGGCGCGCAGATCGCGCAGACCGGCGTCCACCGTGAGGACGTACGGCGTGAGGTCGTGCGGCGTGAGGTCGTGCGGCGTGCGGACGGGCCGTGTCACGACGGCAGTACCCACACCGGGTTGGTGTAGAACCACAGGTCGGCCCACGGGTCGGCGTCGCCGACGACATCGATCGCCGGGCCGGCCGGGTCGACGGCCGCACCCATGGCGCCGACGGCGCTGCGGTTGCCGTCCGAGCCGCGCAGTCGGACGTACACCGGCCGGTCCACGCGTCCGAGGTCGTAGGTGAGCCGTACCGTCCCGCTCGACTTGTTCACCTCGTAGGTGCGGACGACCTTCGCGGTCGGCGCGGTGAACGTGTCCCTGTCGGAAACCGGTCCCGTGACATCGCCCTGGATGACGTCCACGCGCGCCAACTCAGGTGCAAAGCAAGCCCAGTTGGCGCCTCCGGCGAGCGCCACGTCGACCGTCAGCGTCACCTTCGTGCCCTTCTTCACGTGCAGGGCGCCGCCGAGGGTGGCCCAGCGGCTGCCGCCGGAGACCCGCACGTCGAGCCCGCTGAGCAGCTGGCCGTGGTCGACCCAGATGCGCCCGGCGCGGATGCCGTCCATGACGGCGGCGTACGAGAAGCCGTCGGAGCCGACGTGGGTACGGCTGTACTGGCCGGGCCAGTAGTCGCCCTGGGAGATGTCGATCCGGCCGCCGTAGACCGGGTCCTGGTAGCGGCCGTCGGTGTTGAAGTCGCCGCCGGGGCCGCGCACGGCGGTGTCGGCGTAGACCTGGTGGGAGTCGGAGTTGGCGGTGATCCACCAGGGCTTGCCCTCGGCGATCAGGCTGTCCCACAGGCCGCCGACGGTGGCCGTCATCCAGTCGAAGCCGCCCCAGGTCCGGTAGCTCTCCAGGGGATACCCGGCAAAGGAGTTGGCGCTCGGGCTGTTGTCGTAGATACCTCGAGCGCGGGCCGGGCCGAGCGGGGCGGGCAGGCCGGCGGCCTGGTGGCCGGGCGCGCCCTCGAAGCCGACGGCGATCTGGTGACTCGTGGGCGTCGCGTCGCGCCACGCGCGGATCTCGTGCGGGGAGTCGACACCGCGCCGCGCCGGGTGGTTGGCGAGCATCAGCGCGTCCTTGACCTTCCGGCGTCGGACCTGCTCGCCGAGGAAAGCCAGACCGGCGACGGCGAGGGCCTCGTTGGCGGGCGTCGAGTCGGAGGCGTTCTTGACGCTGCCGTCGTAGTCGGTTTCGAACTGCTTCAGGACGGAGACCTCGTTCTGCCCCGGGTGGACGAAGACGGTGCCGTGTTCCGCGCCCGGGATGTTCCACTCCAGGCCCTGGAAGACGAGAGTGTCCTCGTGTGCGGTCCGGGCCTCCTTGATGTCCGGGTTGACCTTCTCCACGCCGATCTTGGCGTGCGTGGTGCTGCCGTGGTCGGTGATGACCAGCCAGTCCATACCGTGCCTGGCGCCCTGCCGGACCTGGTCGACGACGCGGTACTTGCCGTCGCTGCTGTACTGGGTGTGGATGTGGTGGTCGCCGGCCAGCCAGAGGAAGCCGTTGGAGCGTCGGCCGCCGCCGGCGGAGGCTGCCGGGGCGGCGGCGGCCGGAGTCGCTCCCGCCGTCTGGCCGAGCACGCTTCCGGCGGCCAACCCGGCGCCGAGCAGTCCGGCGCGGCGCAGCAGCGAACGGCGGGACCGCTGCTCGGGGCTGAGTGCCTGGTCGGGCACGGAGGCATCGAAGGCGGCGGGCAGCGCGGGGGCGGCCTCGTGGTCGTGGTGGTGCTCCTGGCCGTGATGGTGATGGCCGTGCGCGTGTCCGTGCCCGTGTCCCATGATGCCCTCCCGATTGCCGCTGCCTTCTGCGGCGGCCTTGCGCGGCGCGCGTGTGCCGCGTGAGGAGGATGAGGGCGAAGCATGAACGGTGAACGACCACTGGGTGAGCGGCGGCCGACCCGGACGCGGCGGCTGAGGCCTGTCCCGCATCGATCGAAGAAATGAGTCAGGAATCGGTTGTGCGAAAGACGAGACCGGTGCGGCCGCGAGCCGCAGCGGCGACTCCAGTACGTGCGCCCCGCCGGGAACCGGGTCCCAGCCCGGCCCGCGACACGTGGTTCCGGCACGGCTGACGGTGGGTGTGGCCGACGGCGGGTGTCGTCAAGGCATCAAGGCTCCACGTCAGGACGGGGCGAGGACGCAGAACTCGTGGCCCTCCGGGTCGGTCAGGCACGTCCACGGGACATCGCCCTGGCCGAGGTCGAGGTCGGTGGCGCCGAGCGCCCGCAGTCGGTCCACCTCCGCTGCTTTGTCGTCACCGGGGTACGGCAGCAGGTCGAGATGGACGCGGTCCGGCACGGTCTTCACGTCGGGAGTGCGGAGAAACTCCAGATACGGGCCGCCGGCACCCTTGGCGGAGCGCAACGACGCATGATCGTCGGTCACGTCGTGCACGGTCCAGTCCGTCGCCTCGCCCCAGAACCGGGCCATGGCCCGCGGATCCGAGCAGTCGACCACCACGGTGGCGATCGGCCCGGTGTCCTGGTAGATCTCCCGGGGCTCCAGCACGCAGAACTCGTTGCCCTCCGGGTCGGCGAGGACCGTCCACGGCACGGTGCCCTGACCCACGTGGACGGGCGTCGCACCGAGTTCCCTCAGGCGCGCGACCAACTCCGCCTGATGGGCCGCCGAGGTGGTGGCGAGATCGAGGTGCACACGGTTCTTCGTCGTCGTCTTGGGTTCCGGGACGGGAACGACGTCGATGCCGAGGGCGACCGGGTCCGGCCAGACGAGGCCGCCGGCGGGTCCGACGTAGGTGGTGACACCGGGGCTGTAGGCACTCCAGCCGAGCGCCTCCGCCCAGAACCGGCCGACCGCCGAGCCGTCAACAGCCTTGATGTTCACCTGAACAGGTCGCAGTGCCATGTCCGCGATCCTATGCGCCCGAGCCGCAGACGACCTCCGCAGGCACCGTCGCCGTTCCTTGCTGCCACTGCCACTGCCACTGCCACTGCCACTGCCACTGCCACTGCCACTGCTGCTGCCACGCAGGCGCGATCGGCGACCGCCCTCGCCCACGAGCCGACCCCGCCACGGACACCTCGACCCGGACGGGCAGGCGGGCCGGTGCCCGGAGGCCGAGCCGACAGTCTCGCCGTGCGGGCATGTCGTCAACATGTCAAGGGATGCGGCGAAAGAAGGTCCGGAAAGATTTCAACTTTCGAAGGCTTGCCGAGACTGAGAACTCATCAGTTAAATCAAGACGTGAACTAAGCGTCGCAGCAGTGACCTTGGCGTACCGCCGCGGCTGCTGCCGGCGCCCTCGTGTCCTTTTCCCGACGCACCCGCAGGGACCTTCATGAGACTCAGATCCCTGGGTGTCGCGCTCGCCGCCACGGCAGCGCTGATCACCCTGCCCACCATCCAGCCACCAGTGGCTGTGGCTGCCGACGCCAACCTGTCCCAGGGCAGAACGGCAACGGCATCCTCGAACGAGAACGCGGGCACGCCCGCGCCCTACGCGGTCGACGGCGACACCGGCACCCGGTGGTCCTCGGCGGCCACCGACGACCAGTGGCTGCAGGTCGACCTCGGAACCGCCGCCACGATCAGCCAGGTCGTCGTCAACTGGGAGGCGGCCTACGGCAAGGACTACAAGATCCAGTCCTCGTCCGACGGCAGCACCTGGACCGACCTGCGCACGGTCACGGGCGGAGACGGCGGCACCGACACGCTCGCGGTCTCCGGCCAAGGCCGGTACGTACGTCTGCAGGGCGTCCACCGGGCGACGCAATGGGGCTACTCCGTCTGGGAGTTCCAGGTGTTCGGCACCACCGGCGGAACGCCTCAGCCCGGTGCCTGCTCCACCGTCAACTCGGCGCAGGGCAAGACCGCTTCGGCGTCCTCGACGGAGAATGCCGGCACCCCCGCGTCCGCCGCGTTCGACGGCAGCGATTCCACCCGCTGGTCCAGCCAGGCCTCGGACCCGCAGTGGCTGAGCGTCGATCTGGGCTCGTCCCAGGACATCTGCGGGATCGACCTGAACTGGGAAGCCGCGTACGGCAAGGACTTCCAGATCCAGGCCTCCGCCGACGGCCAGAACTGGAACACCCTCAAGACCGTCACCGGCGCGACCGGCGGTCGCGCCTCCTACGACGTCAGCGGGACGGGCCGCTACGTCCGCGTTCTCGGGACGGCCCGCGGGACGGCCTACGGCTACTCGCTCTGGGAGTTCGCCGTCCACACCACGTCCGGCGGCACCGGAGGCCCGGTCCAGGGCGGCGGCGACCTCGGTCCGAACGTGATCGTCGTCGACCCCTCCACGCCCAACCTCCAGCAGCGGTTCGACCAGGTCTTCGCCCAGCAGGAGTCCGCGCAGTTCGGCTCCGGTCGCTACCAGTTCCTGCTCAAGCCGGGAACCTACAACGGCATCAACGCCCAACTCGGCTTCTACACCTCCGTATCAGGCCTCGGACTGAACCCCGACGACACCCAGATCAACGGCGACATCACCGTGGACGCGGGCTGGTTCAACGGCAACGCCACGCAGAACTTCTGGCGTTCGGCGGAGAACCTGGCGATCACACCGTCGAACGGCACAGACCGCTGGGCCGTCGCCCAGGCCGCGCCGTTCCGCCGCATTCACGTCAAGGGCGGCCTCAACCTCGCCCCCAACGGCTACGGATGGGCCTCCGGCGGCTACATCGCCGACTCCAAGATCGACGGCACGGTCGGCCCCTACTCCCAGCAGCAGTGGTACACCCGGGACAGCTCCGTGGGCGGCTGGACCAACGGCGTGTGGAACATGACGTTCACCGGCGTCCAGGGTGCCCCGGCGACCAACTTCGACACCGGCCCCTACACCACGCTGGACACCACCCCGATCTCCCGCGAGAAGCCGTTCCTGTACCTCGACGGCAACGACTACAAGGTCTTCGTCCCCGCCAAGCGCACCAACGCGCGCGGTGTGTCCTGGCCCGCCAACGCCGGGACCTCGCTCCCGCTCAGCCAGTTCTACGTCGTCAAACCCGGCGCGACGGCCGCCACCATCAACACCGCACTGGCCCAGGGCCTGAACCTGCTGTTCACGCCAGGCGTCTACCACCTCGACCAGACGATCAACGTCACCCGCGCCGACACCGTGGTGCTCGGGCTGGGCCTGGCGACCATCGTGCCCGACGGGGGTGTCGACGCCTTGCACGTCGCGGACGTCGACGGCGTCCGGCTGGCCGGATTCCTCATCGACGCCGGTGCCACCCGGTCCGACACCCTGCTGCAGATCGGCCCGGCCGGAGCGGCCTCGGACCACTCCGCCAACCCGACCACCATGCAGGACGTTTTCATCCGCATCGGCGGCGCGGGCCCCGGCCTGGCTACCGACTCCGTCGTGGTCAACAGCGACGACGTCGTCATCGATCACACCTGGATCTGGCGTGCCGACCATGGCGAAGGCGTGGGCTGGGAGACCAACCGGGCCGACTACGGACTGCGGGTCAACGGCGACGACGTCCTGGCCACCGGCCTGTTCGTGGAGCACTTCAACAAGTACGACGTCCTATGGAGCGGCGAGAGAGGGCGCACGATCTTCTTCCAGAACGAGAAGGCCTACGACGCCCCCAACGCCGCCGCGGTCACGCACGACGGCATCGTCGGATGGGCGGCCTACAAGGTCGCCGACACGGTGGCCGTGCACGAGGCCTGGGGTCTGGGCAGCTACTGCAACTACACCTCCGATCCCTCGATCGTGCAGCGCCACGGCTTCCAGGTCCCGGTCAAGGCGGGCGTCAAGATGCACAACCTCCAGGTGATCTCCCTGGGAGGCAAGGGCCAGTACGCCCATGTCATCAACGACACCGGCGCCCCGACCTCGGGAACGGACACCGTGCCGTCGAAGGTGACCTCGTTCCCCTGATCCACGGGAGGGACGGCGCATCGCACCGTTGAACCCGCTGCCGGGGCCATGAGTCAGTGGCCCCGGCAGCGGGGTGACCGCCGTCAGGAGACGTTCGAGGTGGGTGGGAGGCTCTCGAAGCAAGCTGAGCGAGCTCCCGGGGGCGGTCAGTCGTCGAAGCAGGCCTTGGCGACGGCGTAGGTGTCCACGTAGCGGTGGTAGCGGGTGATCAGCCCGTCTTGGAACATGCGAGGCGAGCGGTGTGCCGCGGTCATGACCGTGCCGACTCGGGGCACCCGGACGGGCATGAAGGCGAAGCCGGCAAGGCGCGTGCTGCTTGGGACCGTTGTGCTGACGGTCCTCCCCTTCGCCGTGTCATGCGGTGACCAGGAACACGAGGGAGCCGGTGGACCGGCCGCGGCGGGGACGCCCGCCCTCGCGCGATCCGGGACCCACCTCGTCATCACCACCGAGAACGGGCTGGTGCTGCGCCCCGCCGACGGCCGTCGTGTCACCGTCGACGATCGCGCCGACGGCGAATGGTCGCACGACGACGGCACCTGGACCCTGGACCTGTCCTGCACGGACACGGACGGGGAGGGGGAGCGGGAGCGGGGCGAGGAAGCATGTCCCCGAACGCCCTACGTGAAGGTCCCGGACGGCGTGAGTGTCACGGTCAGTGCCCGCAACGCGGGCGTCGACGTGGCGGGACTCGCCGCGGCGCTGGACGTCACGACCGTCAACGGCGATGTGACGGTGACGCGTTCAGGGAAGGACGACGCACCGGTACGGCTGGCCACCCGCAACGGCTCGGTGCGCGCGACGGGGCTCGACGCGGGCCGGCTGCACGCGGCGACGACCAACGGTGACGTGATCCTCGCGTGCGCCACCGCGCCGTCGGGAGTCACCGCCGCCACCACCAACGGCTCGGTCGCCGTCACCGTTCCGCACGACGCCCCCGCGTATCTGGTCACGGCCGGTACGGACAACGGCCGGGCCACGGTGGGCGTGCCCACGAGCGACGACCGCCGGGGCCCGGCGATGACCCTGACGACGGTCAACGGTGACGTCGGCGTGCGCCGCGACTGAGCCCGGCGGCCCGCGGTCCCGGCCAATTGAACGTTTCAATGACCTGGCTCAAGGTGGACCCGTGATGCGGCGTGAAGGGGAAACCTTCCACTGTACGTCACATCACGGCTCTGAGCTGGGAGTTAGGCATCTGCTCACGGGCGGCTTCGATCAATCCCTGTGAGAAGTCTTGACGCTTGTCATGGTCGAGCTTAGCGTCTGCGCCTGCACAGTAGAACGATTCAATTCAGCGCAGCGCAGCGCTTCGCCCGTCGGTGCGGAGTGGCGGCTGTCTGTCTCGTGCTTCCGCGTCCTGCTGAAGGGAGTCCCGCACGTTGCCCGCACCACGCGACACCGCCGGCCCGTCCCGCCGTCAGATGCTGTTCACCGCCACGACCGCGGTGGCCGTCACGGCGGTCGGCCCCACCGCGGCGGCCCGCGCCGCCGATGCGGCACCCCGCCCGGTCGAAGACGGGGGAGGGGTCGGTGCCGACCCCGCCCTCGCCGCCTTCGACCTGTCCGAGGTCCGGCTCCTGGAGAGCCCCTTTCTCGCCAACATGCGTCGCACCTGCGCCTATCTGCTCTTCGTGGACGCCGACCGGCTTCTGCACACCTTCCGCAGGACCGTCGGCCTGCCCTCCACGGCCGAGCCCTGCGGCGGCTGGGAGGCTCCCGACGTCCAGCTCCGTGGCCACACCACGGGCCATCTGCTCAGCGGGCTGGCCCAGGCGCACGCCGCCACCGGTGACTCCGCGTACGCGGACAAGGGCAGGGCTCTCGTCACCGCGCTCGCCGAGTGCCAGCGGGCGGCCCCGGCCGTCGGCTTCACGCCCGGCTACCTCTCGGCGTTCCCCGAGGCGGTCTTCGACCAGCTGGAGGCGGGCGGGAAGCCCTGGGCGCCCTACTACACCCTGCACAAGATCATGGCGGGTCTGCTCGACCAGTACCGGCTGAGCGGCAACCGCGAAGCCCTGGAGGTGCTGCGGGCGATGGCCGCGTGGGCCGAGGCCCGCACCGCGCCGCTGTCCTACGAGCGGATGCAGAACCTGCTGAAGGTCGAGTTCGGCGGCATGAACGACGTGCTGACGCGGCTGTACCAGGTGACGGGCGACCCCGCCCACCTGCGCACCGCCCGGCGGTTCGACCACGAGGAGCTGTACGCCCCGCTCGCCGCCGGCCGTGACGAGCTCGCGGGCCGCCACGCCAACACCGAGATCGCCAAGATCGTCGGAACGGTCCCGTCCTACGAGGCCACGGGGGAGTCCCGCTACCTGGACATCGCGGACACCTTCTGGACGACCGTCGTACGCCACCACTCGTACGCCATCGGCGGTAACTCCAACCAGGAACTCTTCGGGCCGCCCGACGAGATCGTCAGCAGGCTCTCCGAGGTCACCTGCGAGAACTGCAACAGCTACAACATGCTGAAACTGGGGCGGCATCTCTTCCTGCACCGCCCCGACCGCGCGGAGTACATGGATCACTACGAGTGGACCCTCTACAACCAGATGCTGGCGGAGCAGGACCCCGACTCGGCGCACGGGTTCGTCACCTACTACACCGGTCTGTGGGCCGGTTCCCGGCGCGAACCCAAGGGTGGACTCGGCTCGGCCCCGGGCAGCTACAGCGGTGACTACGACAACTTCTCCTGCGACCACGGCACCGGCCTGGAGACCCACACCAAGTTCGCCGACTCGGTCTACTTCCGCTCCCGTGACCACCGGTCGCCGTCGCTCTACGTCAATCTGTTCATTCCCTCCGAAGTCCGCTGGCGGCAGGGTGGAGTGACGGTCCGTCAACAGACGCGGTACCCGTCGCAGGGGCAGACACGGCTCACCGTCACCGCGGGGCGGGGGCGCTTCGCGCTGCGGATCCGGATCCCCGCCTGGGTGGCCGACACCGGACACGCCGCCGCGCTGAAGGTCAACGGACACCCGTTCACCACGCGGGTCCGCCCCGGTTCGTACGCCACCGTGGAACGCTCCTGGCGCGCCGGGGACACGGTCGAACTGACCCTCCCGCGCCGGGCCGTGTGGACCCCGGCACCCGACAACCCCCAGGTGACCTCGCTGTCGTACGGCCCTCTGGTGCTGGCGGGCGAGTACGGCGACACCGAACTCGCCACGGTCCCGACGATCCGCCCGCAGTCGCTGCGCCCCGTCACCGGCACCTCCACCCGGTTCACCGCGCTCGCGGACGACCGGTCCGTGGCACTGCGGCCGTTCCACGAGGTGCACCACCAGCGCTACAACGTCTACTGGGCGGTGACCCCGCGCCGGGGCCGTGCCCGGGACGTCGCCCATTATCCGTTCGACGAGGGGACGGGCGCCGCCGCCGACCGCACCGGCAGTTTTTCCGACGCGACGCCGTCCCCGGGCGCCACCTGGGAGGACGACGGCACCGGGCCGGCCGTGTCCCTCAACGGCAGCGGCGGTCATGTCGCCCTGCCCGCAGGCCTGTTGAGCGGGCTGGACGAGGTGACGATCAGCGTCCGGGTCCGGGTCGACACCCTCGCCGCCTCGGCCCGCGTCTTCGACTTCGGCTATCACAAGGACACCTATCTCTTCCTGGCCGCCACCACCGGCGCAGGGCGCGCCCGGGCCGCGCTGAAGATCGCCGGCATGGAGCGGGAGGACTTCGTCGACGCCACCGACCCCCTGCCCCTGGGCCGTTGGGCGCACCTCGCGCTCACCCTGGGCGGCAGCACCGCAGTGCTCTACCTGGACGGCGCCGAGGCGGGCCGCAACCCGGCCATGGTCGCGAGCCCGCTGCTGCTCGGCAGGACCACCCGCAGCTATCTCGGGCGCTCACAGAACAGCACCCACCCGTATCTGCACGGTGCGGTACGCGATCTGCGGGTGCACAACCGGGCCCTCACCGCGTCCGAAGCGGCGCGGCTGACGGCCGGCTGAGCACGTCACCCGTTCGCACCCGCAGCACCCGCACCTTCCTCTTCCGATCCGTCACGGCCGCGCGCCGCACTTCGCAGGAGCTCACGCATGTCCGACATCACCCCCGGCCAGACCCCCGAAGTCCCGCTGTCCAGACGCGGATTCGTCGCCGCCGCGAGCATCGGCACCGCCGTCGCCACGGGCCTGCCCGGTCTCGGCCTCGCCGTACCGGCCGCCTCCGCCGCGCCCCGGGATCCGGCACCCGCCCCCGATGCCTTCACCACCCGGCGCTTCACCGACCCGCCCAAGGACAGCCGCCCTACGGTCTACTGGTACTGGAACGGCCCCGTCACCGCGGAACTCGTCGACCGGCAGCTGGCCGACCTGCGGGACAAGGGCATGTACGAGGTGATCCTCTTCTCCTTCGACAACGATGCCATGCGGCCCGTCTTCTTCACCGAGGACTGGTTCGACATCGTCGAGCACGTGCTGCGCACCGCGGAACGCACCGGAATGCGCGTGTGGCTGTTCAACGACGACCACTTCCCGAGCGGTCGGGCCGGCGAGTACATCGTCAAGGGCGGCACGGTCGGCTCCCGCACCTACCGGCCCCGCCCGGACCTCCGGCTCAAGGCCCTGTGGCGTTCCACCACGGTGGTCCAGGGTCCGGCCCGCGCCGACCTGCGCCGCAGCACCGGCGTGGGCGTGGAGGCCGGACACCTGGTCGCCGACGCAGCGGTCCTCGGCGGGGCCACCGTGCTGCGCGGCGGGGAGCGGTGGAGCGACCTGACCGTCACCGCGAGCGCCAAGGCCGACCACACCGCCGCCGGGCTCGTCGTACGGGCCTCCGCGGACGCCCTGGACGGCTACGCGGTCGCCTTCGACCAGACCGGTGTCGTCACCGTGCAGCGACTGACCCGGGACGCCGACCCCGTGCAACTGCTGCGCAGCACCCGGACCGACGGCTTCAACAAGACCAAGTACCACACCCTCGCCGTCACCGTCCGCGGCGCCACCGTCTCGGTCACCCTCGACGGCCGAGACAAGGGCTCCGTGACCGACGAGCACCACCCCTCGGGCAGCGTCGGCGTGCGTGCGGTCGGTGACGAACGCGGCCTGTGGGACAGCCTCGCCGTCACCGCGGCCGACGGCACCACGCTGTACTCGACGACGTTCGACGACGCGGCCGCCGCGGGCGACTTCCCCGAGCGGGAGTCCCTCGGCGTCACGGCCGTCGCCGCCGCGGCCCGCCCGGCCGGCTCCACCGACGGCTCCGACGTGGTCGACCTGACGGCACGGCTCGCGAAGGACGGCAGCTGGCAGGTCCCCGAGGGACGTTGGCAGATCGACCTGTTCGGCGGCGTGCCGCTGATCGACGACACCCAGGGCTACAGCCGCAGTTACGTGGACCTGCTCGACGACGAGCCCGTACGGCTCTTCCTCGACATCGTCCCCGGCGAGTACCACCGCCGCTTCCGCCGGTACTTCGGCACCGTCGTCCCCGGCTTCTGGGACGACGAGCCGTTCTTCGCCTCCGCCGAGGCCCACTTCAAGCGGCTGCCCTGGTCGCCGACGCTCGACAAGGCGCTGCGCGCGGTGGACGTCGAGCCCGGCGTCGCCTATGCCGCCGCCTTCGACGACCTCGGCCGCACCGGCCGGATCGCGCGCGGCCGCTACTGGCAGGCCGTCTCCAACCGGTTCGCCCGGTACTTCCGCGCCCAGGCCCGCTGGTGCGAGGAGCGGGACGTCGCTCTGATCACCAACCCGCTCTACGACGAGGCCGCCCCCACCAAGCGCATCCCCACCACCGGTGACCTGCACAAGGTCAACCAGTGGGCCCAGGTCCCCGGCGGCGACATCATCACCGCCGAGTACGTGGCCGGGCAGCAGACCATGCTGCCGCGCAACCCCGTCTCGGTCGCCCACCAGATGGGCCGCGAACGCGCCCTGATGGAGATGTTCGGCAACATGGGCTGGCAGGTCACCCCCGGCTTCGTGCACGCGACCGTCGGGGCGCAGGCCGCCCGCGGGGTCAACCTCACCGTCCTGCACGCGCTGTGGACCGACGAGGCGGTCGTCTACTTCCCGCCGCCCTTCGGCCCCCGCGCACCCTGGTGGTGGTCCATGCGACCGCTCGCCGAGTGGATCGGCCGGGTCATGGAGGCCGGCCGCGGCACGTCCGCCGCCCGTACGGCGATCCTCCAGCCGCAGCGGGCCGCCGAACAGTGGTCCGGCACCGACCGGCAGGGCCAGATCGACGGCGCCCTCGCCGACGCCGCCTACGCGCTGGAGCGCGCCCAGGTCGACTTCGACCTCCTTCACGAGGGCGCCCTCACCGAAGACCCGGACCTGTTGGCCCACGCCCGGGTGCGGTCCGGCCGCCTCGCCGTCGGAGACGCCCGCTACGACCTCGTCGTGCTGCCGGTCGTCCCGACCCTGGACGCGGCCACCGTCCGCGCCCTGACCGACTTCGTGCGGGCCGGGGGCACCGTCGTCGCCGTGGGCACGCTGCCCGCCGACGAGGCCGACGGCAACGACCGCTCCCTGACCCGCGCCCTCAACGACCTGTTCGGCGACGGTGTCCCCGGCAGCCGCACCCTCGGACGGGGACACGCGGTGCGTGTCGCCGACGTGACCGCCCTGGGAGCGGCCGCGCAGGACGCCGGCGCGGCGGTCGCCGTCCTGGAACCCGCCCGGGAGGCGATCCGGGCCCTGCGCGTCACCCGGGGAGACGACACCGCCTTCCTCTTCAACAACGAGAGCGCCACGGCCGTCGCGACCACCGCGGTCCTGGCCGCCGAGGGCGTCCCGGAGCTGTGGGACCCGGCGACCGGTGAGACCACACCGGCCCCCGTCCACCGGACGAGCAGGCGCGGCCTGCACCTACCGCTGACCTTCCAGGCGTACGAGACCCGGATCGTCGTCGTGCGCCGCCACGCCACGGCCCCGCCCCACCTCACCGAAGCCTCCGCGGACGTCCTCTCCGTCGAGCGGCACGGCCGCGAACTGCGGGCCACGGTCGAGGTGTCGGAGCCCGGCACCCATCGGCTCACCGGTACCGACTCCGGCCGCACCTACCGGGGCACGGTCCGCGTCGACGACCCGCTCACACCGGTCCCCGTCACCGGCGACTGGACGCTCACCCTGGACCGCGACGGCGACACCCCGGTCACCGGCCCGCTCGGCAGCTGGACCGCCACCGCCCCGCTGTTCTCCGGCAGCGGCACCTACACCACGCGGATCGACGTGGACCGCGCCGTCCTCGACGGCCGGCGCGTCCTGCTCGACCTCGGCGACGTGCGCGACGTGGCCGGGGTGACGGTCAACGGCCAGGAACTCGACCCGCTGCTGTGGGCGCCGTTCGTCACGGACGTCACCGGCCTGCTCGTCCCCGGAGACAACCGCCTCGCCGTACGCGTCTCCAACACCCTCTCCAACGAGCGCAACAAGCCGCTGCCCTCCGGGCTGCTCGGCCCGGTGAGCCTGCGCTTCCGGCGCCGCGTGACCGCCGTGCTCGACCGCGTCTGACGCGCACCCCCAGCAGAAGGAACCACTTCCCGCAGGAACCACTCCCCGAAGGACCTCCATGCCCAGATCCGGATCCCGCGTCGGACGGCGGCGCCTCGCCCTCCTGCTGCCCGCCGCAGTGACCGCCTTCGTCACCGCCGTCTCCGGCACCGTCACGGCCTCCGCCGCGACCGCCGGCACCCTCACCCCAGGGCACCTGCGCACCCAGCACCTCGACGAGGCGCTCGGCATCGACGACACCACCCCGGTGCTCAGCTGGCAGACCACGGCCCGCACCGCGAGCGTCCTGCAGGGCGCCTACCGCATCCAGGCGGCCACCTCGGCCGAGCGCCTGCGGTCCGGCCGGGCCGACCTGTGGGACTCCGGGAAGGTCTCCTCCGCCGTACCGGAGACGACCTACGCGGGCCGCGCGCTCGGCTCCCGCACCCGCGTCCACTGGCGCGTCATGCTCTGGTCCGGGGCCGGCCGCGACTCCGGCTGGAGCGACACCGCCGTCTTCGAGACCGGGCTGACCCGGGCGTCCGACTGGAACGCCGACTGGATCACCCACCCCGACTGGCGGCTGAGCGAGCGGCAGATCGAGCCGGTCGTCGTCGAACTGCCCCGCACCACCGCCCGTTACCTCCGGCTCGACGTGAGCCGCCTCGGCCTTCCCCTGAAGGAGAGCGTCGACGCCCGCACCTGGCGGCTCCAGCTCGGCGAGATCGACGTGCGGGACTCGGGGACCGCCACGACGGGACTCGCCAAGGGCGCCGCGGTCACCGCCTCCGAGACGACCACCATCCGCAAGACCTACGAGCCGGCCCTCGCCGTGGACGGCCTGCCCAACAGCGCCCTGCAGACCGCCGCCGGCTACTCCAGCGCGGCCCACACCTCCGCCGACACCTCGGCCACCCCCGTCACCCTCACCCTCGACCTCAAGTCGGCCAAGACCTTCGACCAGGTGGCGCTCCATCCGCGCGCGGACGTCCTCACCGCCGAAGGCCGCGTGCCGAACTTCCCCGTCGACTACGCCCTGTCCACGGCCGACGCCGCGACCGGACCGTACACCCGGCTCTCCGCGGTCACCGGCCAGCAGCCACCGAAGCCGTACCTTCCCGCCGGACTGCCGCTGCTCGCCGACGACTTCACGCTGCCGCGCGGCGTGCGCAACGCCCGCCTGTACATCGCCGGTCTGGGCATCTACGACGCCACCCTCAACGGCGAGCCGGTGGGCGACGCCGTGCTGGAGCCGGCCAACACCGACTACCGCGAGCGCGTCCAGTACGCCACCTACGACGTCACCGACCGGCTGCGAGCGGGCGCCAACACCCTCGGCGTGGCGCTGGGCAACGGGATGTCCAACGTCGTCAGCACCGCCGACCGCTACCGCAAGCTGTACGGCAACATCAGCGACCCCAAGCTCGTCGCGCAGTTGGAGATCACCCTCGCCGACGGCAGCGTCCGCACCGTGACGAGCGGCGACGACTGGCGCACCACGCTCGGCCCCACCACCTCCAGCAACTGGTACGGCGGCGAGGACCACGACGCCCGCCGCGAGCTCCCGCACTGGGACGAGCCCCGGGGCGACCACCGCTCCTGGGACCGCGCGGTCACCGTCGCCGCCCCGGGCACCACGGACGCGCCCGCCGCGCTCAGCGCCCGTGAGACCGAACCGATCCGGGTCGTGCAGACCCTGACCGGCAAGGAGGTCGCCGCAGCCGCGGGGAGCCGCGTCTTCGATCTGGGCCGCAACATCGCCGGCTGGCCGGAGATCACCGTCAGCGCCCCCGCCGGCACGGAGGTCCGCGTCTACCCGGCCGAGAGCCTCAAGGACGGCCACGCCTTCCAGTCCATCAGCAACGTCGGCGGCCCCCTGTGGGACAGCTACACCACCCGCGACACGCGCAGTGCCACCTGGCATCCGACGTTCAGCTACCACGGCTTCCGCTACCTGGAGTTGAGGGGCCTGCCCGACGGGGCGATGGTCACCGTGCGCGGCAAGGTGCTGCGCACCGACAACGCCTCGGCGGGCACCTTCACCAGCTCCGACCCGCTGATCAACGGCATCCACGGCCTGATCCGCCGGGCCGTCGAGGGCAACATGATGAGCGTCCTCACCGACTGCCCGAGCCGGGAGAAGCTGGGCTGGCTCGAACAGGACCAGCTGGTCTTCCCCGCACTGGCCGCCAACTACGACATGCAGGCCCACCTGCGCAAGATCGTCCGGGACATGGCGGACGCGCAGACCGCCGAGGGGCTGATCCCGAGCACCGTTCCCGAGTACACGAGCCTGCCGGGCGCGTACCGCAACGACTCCAACTGGGGCGGCGCTTTCGTCCTGGTGCCCTGGCAGCTCTACACCACCTACGGCGACGCCGACACCCTGCGCACCTACTACCCGCGCATGCGGCAGTACGCGGCCTTCCTCCAGACCCAGGTGACCGACGGCATCCTCGACTACGGCCTCGGCGACTGGTTCACCCCGGACCGCACCTTCCCGCGCGCGGTGGCCGGGACGTACGGCTACTGGCGCGTCGTGGACGCCCTCGCCCGGATCTCCACCGTCCTCGGCGACGACACGGCGGCGGCGGACTACCGGACGAAGGCCGACACCGCCGCCCGGGCCCTGGCGGCCAAGTACTACGACGCGGCGACCGGCACCTTCGCGGGCGGCGGCCAGGGGGCGGAGGCCCTCGCCCTCGACATGGGCGCCTACCCGGAAGGACAGAAGGACCGCCTGCTGGCCCACTTCACCGGAGCCGTCGAGACCGCGGGTTTCCACCTGCTGCTGGGGGAGATCTCCCTGCCCGCCGCCTTCCGGGTCCTCTCCGAGGCCGGCCGCGACGACGTCGTCCAGCGCATCGCCACCCTGACCACCAGCCCCAGTTACGGCTACCAGGTGGCCGCAGGCAACACCACGCTCGGCGAATCCTGGGACGGCGGCCCCGGCCAGTCGCAGAACCACTTCATGCTCGGAGCCATCGACTCCTGGTTCACCAGCAGGGTCGCCGGCATCGCGCAGACCCCCGGATCGGTGGGCTACGCGGAACTGCTCATCGACCCGGCCGTCGAGGGCGACCTGACCTCGGCGTCCGGCTCGTACCGCACCCCGTACGGTCTCGCCCGCACCGACTGGGCCCGCACGGACGACCGCTTCCGCCTGACGGTGGAGGTGCCGGCCGGCAGCACGGCGGAGATCCACGTCCCCACCGGTGACGGCCACGCCACCGCCCCCAAGGGCACGCGCCTGGTGCGCGCCACGGCCACCGAGTCCGTGTACGCGGTCGGTTCGGGGCACTGGACCTTCGGCTCGACGCTGTAGCCCTCGGCCCTTCAGACCCACCGCGGCCGAGTCACCGGGACCAGGTGTCCGACTCGGCCGCGGTGGGCCGTCGCCGCCTGTCGCGGGCGTATCGAAAACCGCATACGCCGCCGCAACGGCCGTCCGTCTCCA
The DNA here is from genome assembly GCF_045040885.1 of Streptomyces sp. NBC_00016. NCBI lineage: Bacteria > Bacillati > Actinomycetota > Actinomycetes > Kitasatosporales > Streptomycetaceae > Streptomyces > Streptomyces sp. NBC_00016. The sequence goes on from NZ_CP108304.1 coordinate 9,697,845, forward strand.
ATGGGGGCGTGAATCACAACGCATCTCCGTCCGCATCGCCCCGCCGCACGCGCAGGGTCGTGCTTCTCGGCCTGGCGGTCCTCGGCCTCGCGAGCGCCCTGTTCGTCGTGCGGCGGCCGCTCATGATGTCCGCTCCGATGTGCATGGCCGGGCGGTGGCACGGCTGCTTCGACACCTTCAACGGCGTGGTGCTGGTGACGTTGGTCGCACTGCCGTCGGCCGTGCTGGTGGTGTGGGCTCTGGCGCTCCGTCGGCGTGCCGCCGGCGTCACGTGGGCCTGGCGGATGTCGCTGGCGGAGGTGGGCATGGTCCACGGGACGGTGCCGTTCCTGTGGTTGACCATGATGCCGGGCGGCGAGGCCGACACCGCCCCCGCCCGGGTGAGCCTGGTTCCGCTGCGGGACCTGGTCACGATGGGGACCCTCGGAATCGTCGGCAACCTGCTGGTCTTCGCGTCACTGGGGTTCTTCGCCCCGATGCGGTTCGCGGCGCCGGCGTCCCTGCCGCGGATCCTGGCCCTCGGGGCGGGCTGCTCGGCCCTGGTCGAGACCGCACAGTACGTCCTGCGGCTCGACCGGGTGTCCTCCGTGGACGACGTACTGGTCAACGCCACCGGCGCCGTGCTGGCCGGCCTGGCCTCGCGCCGCTGGTGGCGCACCACGGCGGAAGCGCCGTCGGACCGGCCCCGCCCCGCGCCGGCACCGGCCGGCTGAGTCGCGTGCCCGGTGGACACATGTGTCCGCATACGCCGGCGATATGCGGGGCTGCTTAGGCTGCGGACATGCGCGTACTGATCGTGGAGGACGAGCCCTACCTGGCCGAAGCCGTCCGTGACGGTCTGCGGCTGGAGGCGATCGCCGCCGACATCGCCGGCGACGGCGACACCGCCCTGGAACTGCTCAACGTCAACTCCTACGACCTCGCGGTCCTGGACCGCGACATCCCCGGCCCCTCCGGCGACGAGGTCGCCCGGCGCATCGTCGCCTCCGGCAGCGGCATCCCGATCCTCATGCTCACCGCCGCCGACCGGATCGACGACAAGGCCTCCGGCTTCGGCCTTGGCGCCGACGACTACCTCACCAAACCGTTCGAGCTGCGGGAGCTCGTCCTGCGACTGAGGGCGCTCGACCGCAGACGCGCGCATGCCCGGCCCCCGGTCCGTGAGATCGCGGGCCTGCGGCTCGACCCCTTCCGCCGGGAGGTCTTCCGCGACGGACGCTACGTCGCGCTCACCCGTAAGCAGTTCGCCGTCCTCGAAGTCCTCGTGGCCGCCGAGGGCGGGGTCGTCAGCGCCGAAGAGCTGCTGGAACGGGCCTGGGACGAGAACGCCGACCCCCTCACCAACGCCGTGCGCATCACCGTCTCCGCACTGCGCAAACGGCTCGGCGAACCCTGGATCATCGCCACGGTGCCCGGCGTCGGCTACCGGATCGACGTCGGCACGAACACCGTTGCCCCCGGCGGGGACAGCGCCCCCGGCACCAACGCCACCGGCCCCGGCGGCACCGATGCATAGACGCCCAGGGCACAGCGCCCGGCTGAAACTGACCCTCAGCTATGCCGGATTCCTCTTCGTCGCCGGCACTCTCCTGCTGGCCGTCATGTGGGTGTTCGTGCTGCGCTGGCTGCCGGCCGACGACCCCAGATCCCTCCAGGAGAAGTTCGGCGCCGTGATCATCGTCGGGCCCAACCGCTCCGACCTCCTGCGCGGCTTCGCCCCCGCCGCGGCCACGGCGCTGGCCTTCCTCCTCGTGTTCGGCCTCCTGGGGGGATGGCTCCTCGCCGGCCGGATGCTCGCACCGCTCACACAGATCACCGAAGCGGCACGGATGGCCGGGAAGGGGTCGCTGTCCCACCGGATCCGCATGAAGGGCCGCCAGGACGAGTTCCGTGAGCTCTCCGACGCGTTCGACTCGATGCTCGACCAACTCGAGTCCCACGTCGCCGAGCAGCAGAGGTTCGCCGCGAACGCCTCCCACGAACTGCGCACCCCGCTGGCGATCTCGCGGACCCTCCTCGACGTCGCCCGCAAGGACCCCACGCGGGACCGGGGCGAACTCATCGAACGCCTGCACGCCGTCAATACGCGGGCGATCGACCTCACCGAGGCCCTTCTGCTGCTCGGCCGCGGCGACCGCGGACACTTCACCCGCGAGAGCGTCGACCTCTCCCTCCTCGCCGAAGAGGCCGCCGAAACGCTCCTTCCCCTCGCCGAACAGCGCCGGATCATCCTCGACGTCACCGGCGGGCCGGCCCGGACCAGCGGCTCCGCGGAGCTCCTGCTGCGGATGGTGACGAACCTCGTCCAGAACGCCGTCGTCCACAACCTCCCCGCCGACGGCACCGTGACGGTCCACACCGAGGCGCACGGCGACACGAGCGTGCTGCGGGTCGAGAACACGGGCCGTCGGCTCCCACCGGAACGGGTACCGACCCTCACCGAACCCTTCCGGCGCGGAACGGAACGCGTACGCACCGACGAGCACGCAGGCGTCGGCCTCGGCCTGGCCATCGTGCACAGCATCGTCCGCGCCCACGACGGGACCCTCGACCTCGTCCCCCTCCCCACCGGAGGTCTCCTCGTCACGGTTAGGCTCCCCGGCACGCGGTAGGCGATCGTCCCCGAGCGGAGCCCGGACGGACGCCCCGCTCCGCGCGGCGCGGACCGCGCTGCACCGCCCCAGCGCCGCACCCCCGTTGATGTGCGGCAGCTTCCCCCGTCAGGTACGCGGTCCCGGGCGAAGCCAGGTGCGTCAGGAGCCCGTGTTCAGTTCGTCGAGGGCCAGTGCGGAGGCGGCTTCGCCCTGCAGCGGGCTCCTCAGCGCGGCGAGGGCGTCCCGGGCGGCGAGCAGCGTCTGACGGGCCTCCGGATGACGCAGTGCGCTGAGGACGCGGCCCAGGTCGAGGCGGGCCGGCTCGGCCCAGGCGGGCATCTGCGCGGTCTCGAAGTAGGCGAGGGCGCGGCGGAGCGGAGGTTCGGCTTCGTGCCGGCGGCCCATGGCCGCCAGGTCGTTGCCGATCTGCTGGTGGGCGACGGCGTGGTACATCGCGATCAGCCCGTCGGGCATCCCCGGGATCCCGCTGCCGCAGATGTCCGCGCAGCGGCGGTGGATGTCCAGGGCCTCGCCCGTCCGGCCGGCCTGGCGCAGGTGGGCGCCTAGAGTGTTCAGGACGGTGAGCTCGGCCAGCCGGGCCTGCGGGGAGGACTGCGCGCCCAGGCAGCGGGCGGCCTCGCGCAGGCGCGCGTGCGCCTCGTCCGCCCGGCCCAGCCGATGCAGGGCCCCCGCGCCATAGCCGAGCGCCCAGCCCACCTGGAGTTCGTCCTGACTGTCACGGGCCGCGACGAGCGCGGCGTCGGCGGTCGTCAGGGCGGCGTGCGGGTCGTGGAGACAGAGGTTGTAGGCCCAGGCGAGGTAGTTGAGGTGGACGGCCTCTTCCCGTGTGTCGCCCAGGGCGCGGGCCGCGTCGGCGGAGCGCCGGAACACCTCCGCCCACAGCTCCCAGTGCTGGTTGAGGTCCGAGAACCAGTGCATCGCCTCCGCCGTGTCCAGGACCTGCCGGTGGTGCCCGGTGTCGTGGGCCCGGCGCAGTGCGGCGAGCCATTGGTGGCGTTCGTTCTCCAGCCAGGCCCGGGCCTCTTCCCGGTCGAGGGGCGCTCCGCTGGGATCGGGGTCGCCGTGCGGGGCGTCCTGATGGTGTTCGACGTCGAAACGGAGGGCGGCGGCGGTGGCCCGGCGCAGCATCCACCGGGCCGCCCGGTCCAGCGCCGCTTCTCGCTCCCGCGGATCGTCCTCGGCTTCCGTCTGCTCGGCGGCGTACAGCTTGAGCAGGTCGTGGAACCGGTAGCGCTCCGCGGCGGGGTCGCTCTGCAGCAGCCCTGCGTCGGTCAACTCCTCCGCACAGGCCGCCGCGTCGGCGTACGGCAGGTCGGCCAGGAGGGCCACTGTCGCGGGGCTGAAGTCGGGACCGGCGGCGAGCGAGGCGCGGCGCAGAAACGTCCGTGCCGCCGGGGGCAGTTGTCGGTACGACAGGGCGAAGGCGGCGCGTACCCGCAGGTTCCCGGCCTGGAGACCGTCCAGTCGACGGCCTTCGGCGGCGAGCCGGGCGACGAGCTTGTCGAGGCGCTCGTGCGGTCTGCTGTGGAGCCGCTGACCGGCGATCCGGACGGCCAGGGGCAGGTGTCCGCACAGGTCGGCCAGGTCACGGGCGGCCTGGGTCTCCGCCTGGATCCGTTCCGGGCCGATGATGCGGGTCAGGAGCTGGACCGCTTCCTCGCGCCGCAGGAGGGCCAGATCGGTGCGGTGCACCGACTCCAGGCCTGCCAGGGAGTTCCTGCTGGTGACGATCGTCAGCGACGGGCCGTCGCCGGGCAGCAGGGGGCGGATCTGGTCTTCGTCGGCCGCGTTGTCCAGCAGCAGAAGGACGCGCCGGTCGCCGACCATGGACCGCCACAGCCCGGACCGGTCGTCCGTGTCGGCCGGGATCGCGGCGGGTGAGACTCCCAGCGCCCGCAGCAACCGGGCGAGTGCGTCGCGCGGTGTGGTCGGCTCGGGATCCATGCCGTGCAGGTCGAGGGCGTACCGGCCGTCCGGGAAGCGCGGTGCGAGTCGGTGCGCGGCGCGTACCGCGAACGCGGTCTTGCCCAGGCCCGGCTGGCCCGTGACCACGTTCACCGCCGCACGGGCGGGGTCGGCGTGTTCCGCCAGGTCCTCGAGACGCGCGAGGGCCGGCTCGCGGGCCGTGAAGTCGTGGAGGTCGCGCGGCAACGCCAAGGCGGTGTGCACGGCCGGCGCGGGTGCCGTCCGAGGACGGCCCAGGGCGGCGGCCCGCTCCAGTCGCCCGGCGGCGGCATCGTCCAGGCCCAGCGCTTCGGCCAGTGCCTGCACGGTGCGACGCTGCGGTCCACGGGTCCGCCCGCGCTCCATGTCCGCCAACGCGCGCACGCTCACGCCGCCGGCATGGGCCAGTGCCTCCTGGCTGAGTCCGGCGTGCACGCGCAGTGCGCGCACCTGCTGCCCGAAGTCCCCCGTGGCGGGTGCGCCACTCCACACAGTCGATGTCCCCGATCACCGGACCCGTCCGGATGCGAGCCCCGGCAGAAGTATGGCCGATGGCAGTTCTGCAGGTGAAACCGCCTGGGCCGGCGGCCCGGGGAGTGATCGACTGGCGGCGGGCGAGGGGCTGACCTCCTCTCGCCCGCGAGGTCCGCTGTCGCGCGGACCACCGACCGTCAAACGGGGAATCTCTGATGAACAGCATCGATGGGCCGACCTTCGCCGTATCCAGGCGGAGCGTTCTGGCAGCGGGGGCGTTGACCGCCGCGGCCGTCGTCCACCAGTCCGTGCGGGCTCCCGCGGCCTCGGCCGCCGCCAAGCCGGCCATCTTCTACTCGCCGCACCAGGACGACGACGCGATCGGCCTGGCCGGGTCGATCCTGGAGCACAGGGCGGCGGGGCGGCCCGTCTATCTGGTGCTGGTCAGCGACGGCAGGAACCCTGATCTGGCCCGCCTCATGAACACCGACCCCTGCCCGCTGACCACATGGGCCGACCCGCATCCGTGCGCCGCCGGGGGCAGCCACCGCCTCTCCTGGCCCACCGACGGCACCAACAAGATCGTCGCCGCCCGGACCGCCGAGTTCATGGCCTCCGCGAAGGCGCTCGGCGTGGACAAGGTCATCAACTTCAAGATCGCGGACGACGGCTTCTCCGGCACCGCCGCCTACGACCGGCTCGTGGACCGGATCGCGACGAAGGTGGAGGCCCTCGCGGAGCGGTATCCCGGCGCGTCGCACAAGTTCTCCGCCGGCTGGCTGGAGCACACCGAGACGCACAAGGCGTGCAGCGACGTGGCCTACCGGCTGATGAACGACGGCACGATCTCGGACGTGCGTTTCCACCACGTCTACGCCTACGCGCGTCCGCGTGCCCGGCGCGCCGACGGCGCGGCGTACGTGCTGAACATCCCCGGCTCCCACATGAAGACCAAGCGCAACGCGATGTACGCCTACAACACCTGGGACCCCGGCCGGAACCTGTACGCACTCGGCTACCACAGCGTCCCCGAGCTGCTGGAGGCCGCGCACGACGACCCCCGCGAGTTCGTCCACACGCTCCCGTCCGACTACCGCCCGGGCAAGGGCAACTGACGACCGCGCGAGCACCGCACCTGGACATCGCCCGGACATCGGCCGACGGCAGCTCGCCGCGGCCCCGCACCACTCACAGGGAACCCTCCTCATGAACGCACTGCGTCACCGCTCCACCCTGCTCGCCACCGCGGGCGCGGCCGTCCTCGCGCTTGCCCTCACCGGGTGTCAGGACGGCACGGACGCCGATTCCGCCGCGCAGACGGCCGCCTCCGCGACGGCCGACGCGGCTCAGGGGCAGGCGACCGGCACCCCGGCCCCGGCAGACTCGGCCGAATCGAACGGGTCCGCGGCCGGGGGATCCACGGGCAACACCGGAGGAGGCGACTCCGACACCGCCTCCGCCACGACCCCGGTCTGCGCCGCGGGGGACGTCGGCATCACCGCCGCCACCCAGGACGGCCCGCCCTACACCCACCTCGTCCTGACGGCGAAGAACACCTCCGGCCACTCCTGCCGGCTGACGGGCTTTCCGCACATCCAGTTCCTGGAGAGCCACAAGCAGGACGTCCCGGCCGTGGCCAAGAGCAAGCCGGGCACGCCGGTCGTCCTTCAGGCGGGCGAGCCGGCCTACGCGCTGGTGAAGCTGTCGGACGGCGGCACCGACGAGGACAACGAGCCCGTTTCGGCGTTCTCCGTGGTGCTCGACGGCGACTCGACCGTCATCGCCGTCACCGCGCCCGGCAGCGGTGGTGTCGCCGTCGACCCCGCCAAGGCGCTCACCGGCTACTGGACACCCGAACTCCGCAACGGCGCGGACGACTTCTGACGGTTCTGCGACCTTCCGGGGGTCGGACGCCGCCGGACGGCACGGCGGGCCACGCCGGGCCGGTCGGGACAGAGCCGCACTCGTCTGCTCGCGGCGGGCGGCGGGGCCGGGGGCCGGACGCGCGGGGACGGCGCCGCTCCTCCGTCCCCGCATGCCGGCGATGGTCAGGCGGTCGCGGTGAAGGTGTAGTGCCCGGCGGGCAGGTGGTAGCTCGCCGGGCCTGCCGGGACGGCCTGCGTCGGGGCGACGACCGATTCCGGCCGTGGGGTGGGCACGGTGACGGTGGCGAACGTGTTGACGGGGACGGTGACACGAAGCTTCAGCCGGCTGCCGGAGACCGACCAGCTGCTTGACGCGCTGCCGTAGGGAGTGGCGTACGTACTGACGGCGGAGGTCAGGCCGCCGCCGGGCCGTGGCGCGATGCGCAGAGAGGCGTAGCCGGGGCCGGCGGGGCCGAGTCCGCCGACCTGGCGATAGAGGAAGTCGCCGACCGAGCCGAGACCGTAGTGGTTGAAGGAATTCATGCCCGGGTCGTTGAACGAGCCGTCGGGGCGGATGCCGTCCCAGCGTTCCCAGATCGTGGTGGCGCCCTGGTCGATCATGTATCCCCAGCCCGGGAAGCCGCGCTGCAGCAGTATCCGGTAGGCGGTCTCGACATGGCCGTGGTCGGCCAGTACGGGCAGCAGGTTCTCCACGCCGAGGAAGCCGACGCTGAGGTGTCCGTCCGTCGCCGCGACCTTGGCGGCGAGCTTGTCCGCGGCCGGCCGGGCCAGGGAGGAGGGCAGCAACTCGAAGGCCAGCGCCAGCACATAACCGGTCTGGGTGTTGCCACGGACGGTGCCGTCGTCCGTGACGAATCGGGCGCGGAAGGCCGCCGCCACCCGGTCGGCGAGCTGTCCGTAGGCGGTGGCCTCCGCGCTGCGGCCGGTGGCGGCAGCCATACGGGACACCAGACGTGCCGACCAGGCGAAGTAGGCCGTGCAGATGAGGTCCTGAGCCGTGTTGTCGTCGACGTTCAGCCAGTCGCCGAAGGTCTGCTGATCGCGTATCAGGTCGCTGCCGGAGGTGTCGCGCAGATAGTCGACCCACTTGGCCATGGCCGTGAAGTGCTCGTCGACGACGGTGAGGTCACCGAAGCGCTGCCACAACGTGTAGGGAATGATCGTTCCCGCGTCACCCCATCCGGCAGTGCCGGAACCGGCGATGACCGCGGGCGCGACGTCGGTGAAGGCGCCGTTGGCCTGCTGGGCGTCCGTCAGGTCGTCGACGAACTTGGTCAGGAGGGCGTGCGTGTCGAGATTGAAGGCGGAAGTCGCGCAGAAGGCCGCGATGTCTCCTGTCCAGCCCAGGCGTTCGTCCCGCTGGGGGCAGTCGGTCGGGATCGAGAGCATGTTGCTGCGCTCGCCCCACACGATGTTGTGCTGCAGCTTGTTGATCAGCGCGTCGGAGGTGCTGAACGTGCCCGGCTGCCCGGCGTCGGTCCATACCGCGCGGCCGACGACGGTGGTGTCGCCGGGCCGGAAACCGGAAGGCAGTCCGCTGAGTTCGACGTAACGGTAGCCGTGGACGGTGAACCGGGGCTCGTACGTCTCGACGCTCCCGGTGCCGGCGAGGGTGAAACAGTCGGTGGCCTGGGCGGCGCGCAGGTTCGTGGTGTAGAGCGTGCCGTCGGGGTTGAGGACCTCCCCGTGCCGGACGGTGACCATGGTGCCGGCGTCACCGCGGACCGCGATGCGGTTCCAGCCGGTGAAGTTCTGCCCCAGGTCGAAGATCCACACCCCCGGTTGTGGCTGGGTGATCGACACGGAGCGGAACTCGTGCTGGACGGTGACACCGTTGTCGACCTGGGCCACCAGTGGGGGAGTGGGTCCGTCGTGCACGACGACGGCCGCCCAGTCGCTGTCGTCGAAGCCGGCCGAGTCCCAGCCTTCGGTGTGCAGACGCGCGTCGTAGGTTTCGCCGTGGTACAGATCGTCCGCCGTGATGGCGCCTGTGCCGGTCTTCCAACTGCTGTCCGTCGTCACCAGTTGAGTGGATCCGTCGGTGAATGTGATGAGCAGCTGCGCCGCGTAGAACGGCTGAGTGCCGTAGCGCTGGTTGCCGGCGAAGCCCAGACTGCCGGAGAACCAGCCGTTGCCGAGCCACGCGCCGAGCGCGTTCGCTCCCCGCCGGACGTGCGCGGTGACGTCGAACACCTTGTACTGCACGCGCTTGGTGTAGTCGGTCCACCCGGGGGCCAGCACGTCGTCGCCGACCTTCGCACCGTTGAATCGGGTCTCGTGCAGACCGAGCGCGGTGGTCAGCAGCCGTGCCGAGGCGACCCGCCCACGCACGGTGAAGCTCTTGCGCAGGAGCGGGGCCGGCCCGACGACCCGGACGCCGGATCCCCATGGGCCGGCACCGTACGAGGCGACCGCGCGTGCCGCGGGCCAGGCCCCGTCGTCGTATCCGGGGGCTTCCCACCCTGAGGGCGCGTCCTGGTGCGCCTTCCACGATCCGTCCGTCACCACGGCCGGGCCGTCGGGCACCAGGAGTTTGGCGATGACGCCGGCCGGGGACCGGCTCGTGTTCCGGCTCGCGACGGCGATCGTGTTGTCGCCGCTGCGAAGGTGCGCGGTGACATCGACCAGTGCGGCGCTCTTCCACGAGTCGGTCACTCGTCTTGAGGTGCTCACCGGAGCCCCGTTGACCCAGACATCGGCGGTGTCGTCCCCGGTCACGATCAGGCTCGCGACGGCGGGGACATCGGTCAAGCCGAAGGTGCGCCGGAAGAAGCGGGTGGCGGCGGGTACTCCGGCCGCGGGATCGCCCTCCGGGTACCAGATCCAGGTGGCCCCCGACAGATCAGGGCCGGGCGGCCGCCCGATGAACGCGGCGGACCACTCGTCCGCGGCCGACAGCAGCCCGGTCTCGAACCACTGCGGCTTGCTCCACGAGGCCGCCCGGCCCTGGACGTCCCAGACACACATCCGCCAGAAATAGCGGGTCAGGCTCTTCAGGGGCTTGCCTGCGTAGGCGATGTCGATCTGCCGGTCGGACGGGACCCGGCCGCTGTCCCACAGGTCGCCGGAGCCCCGGGCCGTGGACGAGACCTGGATCCGGTAGCCGCCCTGGCGCTGCTGCTGCTCCGTCGAGTCGAGGACCCAGCCGAAGCGCGGGTGTGCTGCGTCCACGCCCAGCGGGCTGGCGCGACGCTCCACGGTGCAGGCGTCCACGCTCAGCGGTGAAGGCGCGGCGAGATCGGGGGCGGCGACCCCGGCGTACCAGGGTGCCGTTCCGTAGGCGCCGAGATCGCGGGCGGCCGGCCAGCCTTCGACACCGGAGCCGGGCTGTTCCCATCCCGAGGACACGGCCTTGCCCGCGACCCAGCGCCCGTCGGTGACGACATCGGTCGTGCCACCGGTGGTCACGACGCGCAGCCGTCCGATGACCCCGGCCGAGCCGCCCTGGTTCCGGCTTGCCAGTGCGATGGTGTTGCTCCCCGTGGTCACGGCCGACCGCAGATCCACGTACAGCGCGTTGCGCCAGGAACGGGCGACTCTGGGCGAGCCGGCCAGCGGCTTCCCGTTGAGCCACACATCGACGGTGTCGTCGCCGGTGACGACGAGCTGTGCGTCGGTCACCTCGCCCTCCGCGACGGTGAAAGCGGTACGGAAGTAGCGGTGTCCGGTGGGGGCGTCGGTGCCGGGATTCCCTTCCGGGTACCAGATCCAATGGGCCCGGGACAGCTCGACGGGCTCGGCGCGCGGTGCGCCGGTGGCCGCCTGTGCGTGGCCGGCGGCTCCCGTCGCGATGACACCCGCAGCCAGCGCCGACGCCGTGCCGAGGAAGTGGCGTCGACTGAACGGGGGTTGTTCGGGGTGCGCGGGCGAGTCGGGGGTGGGGGGAGTGGTCTGGCTTGCCAACGGAGTACTCCTTCTCGCGGGTCAGGCGAAGCAGGACGGCCGGGCTGAGCGGTGGGTTCGGACGGCGGCTCCCGGTCCGGGCGCATGCCTGTGGTGGGTGGACGACGACCGGTTCGACGGCAGCACACAGCGAGCCTCGGCAATGGTATTGAATCGTTTCAAACTGCCAAGGCGATGGAAAACTATGAGAGTTGACGAGTGACGTCAATAGATCCGCCACGTCGTCCGCTTGCGTTCGCACCCCCACTGGGTGCCGGCGCGTCGTGACTTCGGTGGGACGTCAGCGCACGGCAGAGACCGAGGGGGCCGGGTCGGGGCCCTGCTGGGACCGTGGCGCGAGCGACGCGGACCTGGCGGCATGCTGCCGCCGCGCATGACGGGGGAGCCGCAGGAGGAACTTCCCGGTGTGACTTCGCCGGACCCGACGATCACGGACCCGCCCGCCCGAGCGGCGGGTTGACCGCCAAGCTGCACCTGGCGGTCGAGCAGCCGCAGAGGCTCCTCACCCTGCTCGTCGCCGTCGGGCGGCGCGCTGACTGGCCGATGCGCGACCACGCCCACCACGCCCACCACGCCCACCACGCCCTGCGTATGTCCGCTTCGTCAGCCGGAAGGCGATGGGGCACCTGCCCCTGCCTGAACAGTGACGGCGTTGCTCGGTCGGTGCTGGAAGGTACCGCCCGAGCAACGCCGCCCACGCACACCGAACCGGCCACTTTCATGACATGCCTTGGCGGTTCGGCGGCAGACGAGCTTCACCGGCCCAGTGCCGCGCCCCCGTTGATGTGCAGCAGTTGCCCCGTCATGTACGCGGCCTCGGGCGAAGCCACGTAGTGGACGGCGGCGGCGATCTCCGACGGCAGGCCGGCGCGGCCCGTCAGGGACTGGGCGACCCGGGAGGCGACGAAGTCCGGTGTGGCGCGGTCTCCGAAGAACTCGGTGTCGGCGACGAATCCCGGGGCGACCGCGTTCGCGGTGATGCCTTCGGGGCCGAGCCGCTGGGCGAGGTCGTACGTGTAGCTGTTGATCCAGCCCTTCGAACCGCCGTAGGAGCCGGCGCCCCGCAAGGACGCGATCGAGGAGAGCTGGATGATGCGGCCCCCTGGTCGGCGCATGTGGGGGAGCAGAGCCTCGGTGAGGAGAACGGCGGTCAGGACGTTGGCGTCGAAGTTGCGGCGGTAGCTGTCGGCGATCGCGGCGAGCGAGCCGTCGTGCGAAGGAGCGACGTTGCCGCCGGCGTTGGCGACCAGAACCCCGAGTGGTGTCTCGTCCGCGGTGATGAACTCGACTGCTCCGCCTACCTGTTCGGGGTCCGAGAGGTCGGCCGCGTACCAGCCGGCCGTCGACTCGCCGTGGGCGTCGTTCAACTCCTCGGCAGCCTTGCGCAGCACGTCCTCGCGCCGGCCGAGCAGGACGACACGGTCCCCGTCGGCGGCGAACCTGCGTGCGGTCGCCAGTCCGATGCCGGTTCCGCCCCCTGACACCACAACACGGCGCTGCAGCATGGCCGTCCTTCCCACCGCGTCATCGTCTTCGGATGTGAATCGCAGTCATGTCCATGTACGGGCACGCGCGACGCTACGGAGTGCATGACGACTCGTCAAGAGGCGGTGCGTCGAACAGTGGCGCCGAGGCTCGGGGGGTCGGCGCCGACCCATTCAAGGTCGCCGCGCGCGAGCATGCCCGTGCCCGTCGTGTTCCCGTCCTCATGGATGCCAACGACCGAGGGCTGCTGGACGTCGAGCGCTCGACGAAGAGCCGGACCGACCCCTCTTCCACGGCCGCGGAGGTGAGCTGACCGCGCGGGAAGTACGCGGTCTCGACCCGGCGGGTGCCATGGCGTACCTGCTTCAGGTCTGTGACGAGAGCCGCCTCAGCCCCGTCATGACCGATGCGCCCGGCCGGATCGGCCGCACCCTGTCCAGCTGGCCGCAGTTGGCCAGTGGTGTGATGCTCGGCGGCGCCCTGGTCACCGACACCGCGCGGCGCATCCTGCTGGGCCGCCCGGTGGCGTCGGGCCGCTGGATCACGCCCGAATGCGCGACGTGATGCTCGCGGCGGGTCTGCACCCCGAGGCCACGCTTCGCCAACTGTTCAACACCCAGGGTGTCTGGCACGACGTCGCCACCTACGCGGCTGTGGCCCCGGAATGGATTCCGCAGGCCAGCGCCGCCGAACGGCACATCCTCGGCGGGGACGCACTGCTTCCCGCCTGACGGCCGCCCGCAAAGCACGGCCCGGACGGCCGGACGGCCACCCCGGCACCGTGCCGACCGGCGGGGACCTGGCTCGCCCCTTCTGCGGCACGACGTGGCAGGAGGGGCGTCGGCTCGGGCAGGACGAGACAGTCTCCGAACCGTCTCCGACTGCGCGAGCGGCTCGCGCAGTCGGAAGGCCCGCCCGCTCGCCCACTCGCCCGCCCGTCCGCTCGCCCGGCCGGCCGGAACGAGGACTCGGCCCACGCTGCCGCGCACGTGTGGCGGCCGTCGCCGCATCGTGCAGGAATGAGGCTGTACGGGTCAGAAGACCCGTAGACCCGTATGCGAGGTTCCGCCGGGTACACCGGTAGGACTGCCGTCGGCGGAGGCAAGCGGAGGTTCGGTGGCTGGTCGGTGGCTGGTCGGTGGCCGGTCGGTGGCATGGAAGGAACGAGGGCCGATGCGCGAGACTCCCGGTGCCGGTCGGCGCCACGGTAGGCACGAAACGCCGCTGAGCGGGCGGGTCGCGGTCGTCACCGGTGCCGCTCGTGGGGTCGGTGAAGCCCTCGCGCGACGCCTGTCCAGCGCCGGGATGCTCGTGGCGCTGGTCGGTCGCGAGGAGGAATCGCTCCGCCGGGCGGCTGCCTCCATGCCCAACCGGAGCGTCTGCATCGAAGCCGACGTCACCGATTCCGCAGCCCTGGACCGGGCGGCCCGGCAGGTCAGCGGAACGCTGGGCCGGGCGAGCGTGGTCGTGGCCAATGCCGGCATCGCCACCGGAGGTCCCTTCGTCCGCACCCCGGCCGACCTCTGGCAGCGGGTCGTCGACGTCAACCTCACCGGATCCGCCAACACCGCCAGGTCGTTCCTGCCCCAGCTCGCCGACACCCGCGGCTACTTCCTCCAGATCGCCTCCACCGCCGCCTTCGGCTCCGCCCCGATGATGAGCGCCTACTGTGCTTCCAAAGCCGGTGCGGAGTCGTTCGCGCTGGCTCTGCGTGGCGAGGTGGAATCCGAGGGCATCACGGTCGGAATCGCCTACCTTCACTGGACCGGAACCGACATGGTCACCGGCATCAGCGACCATCCCGTCCTGCAGGCCCTGCGCCGCAATCAGCCCCGCTTCGCACAGCGCGTCCACAGCCCCGACCAGGTGGCCGACTGGCTGACCGCCGGCATCACCCGCCGCGCCCGTCACATCTACGCACCCCCGTGGCTCCGCTGGTGCCAGCCGTTGAGGCCTGCCTTCCCAGCGATCGTCACCCACCTCGCACGGCGTGAGCTGCGCCGGCTGTCGCCGACGGAGCTGGCCGGTGACGTCGGCGTCCTGGGCGTCGGCGGCCGCGCCGACTGGGACGCCCACCGAGCATCCACCCGCCCCCCTCCGTTCGAGTAGCCACCTGTGCCGCTGAGGGTGACCTGAAGCTCCCCCGACCGATCGTCGACAACTACTCATCCGCGACGCATTCGCCGAGCAGTAGTGCAGCGACCGCCCCCGGGGCCTCATGCATCGCGTCGTGGCCGGTTGGCAGGTCGTGGACCTGCCAACCGGGGTCGGCCTGGAGCCGGGTGCGGAGTTCAGCGAACGGCGTCCGGTCTTCCCATCCCGAGCAGTAGACGAACTCCCGACGGGGGACCTGGGCGAGCGTGCCTGTGAGCCGGATCGTCTGCAAGAACGAGGCGAGGGGATGGGGACGGCGGCGGGGATCGCCGCCGTCCGGGGGTCGGACGGCGTAGCCGGTGGTCGCAGCGCCGGCAGCGAACGCTTCCCGGTAGCGCTCGGTCGTCGACGACCAGCACGACTCGCCATCGCGCGGTACGTAGGCGTCGAGGTGCACCAGTCGTGAGATCCGGCCGCCAGCGCGATCGGCGGCGGCGGCGATCACCATCCCGCCGTAGCTGTGGCCGACCAGCGTCGCGCTGGTGATGTGGGCGCGATCGAGGAGCCGCAATACGTCGCCGGCGTGCGTGTCGAGGTTGGCGGTCGCGACCGTCACGTGGTCGTCGTCCGACCGCAGACCGGTCAGGGTCAGGGCGTGAACGGCATGACCGGCACGCTCCAGCAGCGGAGTCACCGCCTCGAACGACCAGGAGCCGTGCCAGCCGCCGGGCACGAGGACGAACGTCGCCATGGGTTTCTCCCTCTTCTGTCGAGCCGCGGTACCGAGGCACGCTGCCTCGATGACATGTGGATCGGTCGGGCGCTCTGCGCGACTGAAGACCACTCCGCATGGAGCAGTGTCACCAGATGAGGGCGTGGCCGGCTGCCGATAGAATGCCAACTGATGCCTGTTCGCCGCCAACCTCCCCGGAGCGCCGGTGTGACGTCACATGTGTGGCCGTCCGGCGGGCGCCACCTCTGGCCATCCGGCGAAACAAGCGCAGTGCAGTCGCACGCACGGGGACACCTCGTGTACGCAGCCAGTGGCGTATTGACAGTTCGCACCGAGCGCGGCACGTCGATCGTTCCCGCCAACCGGGTCGCCTGGACCCCCGCCGGGTTCACGCACCACCACCGCGCTCACGGCGACACCGATATGCGGATCGTCTTTCTCGCGCCGTCCCTCGCCCGGCTCGTACCGGACCATCCCGCCGTGTTCCTGGCCTCCGACCTCGCCCGCGAGGTCCTGCTCGCCCTGACCGGCCCCCGCAACTACGCCGACGCCGCACCCGACTACAGCCGCTCCGCGCGCTCTCGCCTCCTTCGAGTCCTCGTCGACGAACTCCGCGAAGCACACGAACAGCCCCTGCACCTGCCGGAGCCACGGGACGACCGACTGCAAGCCATTGCCCGGATGCTGTACGAGAAGCCGGCGGACAACGCCACGCTGGCCGAACTCGGGAGGACGATCGGGGCCAGCCCCCGCACCCTCAGCCGACTGTTTCGCAACGAACTCGGCATGACCTTCTATGAATGGCGCACGCAGCTACGCATCCACCACGCACTCGTGCTCCTCGCCGACGGCCACGACACCACCCGAACCGCCTACGCCTGCGGCTGGGCCAACCCCAGCAGCTTCATCGCAGCGTTCACCGACATCATCGGAACGACCCCTGGCCGCTACCGAACCAGTCGCCGGACCACCGCCCGCCGCATCCCAACTCCCCACGGTGGTTCAGTCCTCGGGGTGATTCGTCGTCGCACGTGAGTTCTGGGAACCGCGCTGCCGGCACAGGCGACATCTTTGATGTCGCAGTGGTGTTGCTGTGCTCGGCTCCGGTCGCTCACCGCGTTCATCGAGGGAGACTGTTGGTGTTTTCGGCACTGCTGGGTGTTCTGGGAGGACTGCTCCTGCCTGTTGCCGTCCTCATGCTGATCGTCGGCAGATCGCTGCTCTGGGGCCCCGACGCGCTGGAACTGCCCTGGCGCCTCCTCTATGTGCTGGTCCTCGCCGTGCTCGTCCTGGTCGTCGGCCTGGCGCTGTGGACCGATTCCGGCTGCGGTGCCGACTGCGGACCAGTGGTGACGCCCGTGTTCCCCTGACACATGGCGCTTTCGGCCTGCAAGCGTGACCGGGCGCGGGCGGCGGTCCGGGGCAGGGCGGTGGCCACCGTTGCGGCGATGCTCCGAGAACATCCCGCCGCCCACCGGGCAGTCTTAGGACGCCGAACACGTGGCGGTCACCGAAGGCGTGCCCGCCGCAGCCGGCGTCCTCGCGAGGAAGCCGAAGGTGGTGCTCGCCCCCGCCGTCACCGTGCCGTTCCACCCGGCGTTGCGCACCGTCGTCCCGGTCAGCGTGCCGTTCCAGACCTGGGTGAGCTGGCTGCCCGTAGGGAATGCGAGGGTCACCGCCCAGGAGGAGATCGCCGCCGTGGACGAGCTGTTGGTGACCGTCACCTCACCCTGATAGCCGCCCTGCCACACCGACACCGCCCGGAAAGCCGCCGAGCAGCCACCGCTCCCGGGGTCCCCGGGGTCCCCTGGGTCACCCGGGGTGAGCAGGGCCGACAGCGCCGGGTACCAGCGGGCCGCCATCTTGGCGTCGCCCGAGGCGTTGGGGTGGACGCCGTCGTAGGTGTCCGTGGCCGTGTCGAAGCCCGTCCACTGGTCGACGACGGTTACCGGCGACTGCGCGGTGGTGATGCCGTCGGCCCAGGCCGGAATACGCTGGTTGAAGGCCACTGTACGAGCGGCACACTCGGCGCAGCTGCTCGGATTGATCGGGATGAGCTGGGCGACCAGCACCTTCATCGCCGGGTTGCTGGCCCGCATCTGGCCGACCAGCTTGGTGTACGCGGCGAGGATGGTGTCCGGCGCGATGCTGCTCCAGACGTCGTTTGTGCCGAAGTGCATGACAACGATGTCTGGCCGGGTTGCCGCCAGCCATCCGGGCAACAGGTTCTGGTCGGCTGTGGCGGTGGCCTGGAAGCCCCCGTGGCCTTCGTTGTCGGCGTCGTGTGTGAGGGCGCAGCTCTGGGCGTTCAGTGTGCCGACGAAGTCGATGTCGGTGTAGCCGGCGTTCTGCAGCTGGTTCCAGAGGAGGGAGCGCCAGCAGCCCGGGGAGCCGGTGATGGAATCGCCGAGCGGCATGATCCGTACCGGGGTCGCGGCCGCGGCGGACGGGGCACCGGCCAGGCCGAGACCGGCGGCGAAGACGAGCAGGGCGGCCAGGAAAGTGGCGAGGAGGGGGTGGCATCTGCTGCGCACGGGGTGTCCTTCCCGAAGTGGGGCGGGAGTGGGAACGGGAGTGCGGTACGCGTGTATGGGAGCGCTCCCATTGGTTGCGTGCTGTTCATCAAGCCACCGTTGTCGCCGACACGTCAATATCCCGGACGAGCCCGGACTGAGTCCGTCACTGCGCGCTGGGGCGCAGCCGCCTCGCCGACGAGGCCTCCCCGGCGTCGCCGGCCCGGCGCGAGCTGCGGTCCTTGTCGACGGGCAGCGCGCGGATGCCCTCCGCCGGTTCTGGGTGCCGGAGGGAGCCGCAGGTGATCGGTCAGGCCTGAACACCGCCTCCAGGGAGGGCGGTTCACGGATCCGGCGGATGGCGGCCAGGGGCACCTTCAGCGCGGTCGGCGAACTGATGAGGCGGTACTCCGCCGTGGCCTGTCTCGGTGTCTTCGGGGCGAGCCCGGTCGGTGTGCACTGCGACCTCGGCGTTTCGGGGCATTTTCCGAACCCCCTTGTTCCTGTCGCAACCCGCGCTGGAACCTGTGGAACATGGGGACAAGCGGGCCGTTTGCGGATGCATCGGCAAGAGCCTGTTCCGCTCTGACTGCCGCGCCGATTTCCCACGGACTCCCGGCGGAGTTCCTGGCGGATTCCCGCACCCCTCCGGCGCGGACCCGCTGGCCGATCCCCATCCGAAATGCCCGCGTAATCCCTGGTGAAGAGGGTCGCCGCGCCTGCTAGTCTTCGGCGTCTTGCCGCACACTCGTGCGCACACACCACACCACGCGTCGCATCAGTCCCATGGGGGGATCCTGTCATGACCCAGTCAGCTCCGCCGCCGTCCGAAGGCAACCCGTTCGCCCAGCAGCCCGCCGCCGCCCCGCAGCCCACCGACGGCAACCCCTATGCCCAGCAGCCCGGTGCCGCCCCATCTCCCCAGGCCCCGTTCACGCCCGCTGCCGCGCCGGCCCGCAACAACCTCGCCCTGGGCCTGGTCGTCGCCGTCGTCGTGGCCCTGGTCACCGCTGGTATCTACGGCGCGATCGTCGGCGCGACCGAGTACGAGATCGGCTACGCGGCCGTCGGCGTCGGTTTCCTCATCGGCTTTGCGGCCGGCAAGATCGGTGGCACCAACCCGGTCCTGCCCGTGGTGAGCGCCCTGCTGTCGCTGGGCGCGGTCTACCTCGGCCAGCTCATCGGCATCGCGATGATCGGCGCCGACGAGCTCGACGTCTCCGCGACCTCGCTGTTCACCGAGCACTTCGACCTGCTGACCGAGGGCTGGAGCGAGACGGCCGACGCGATGACCTTCCTGTTTCTCGCCATCGGCGCGTTCGCCGCGTTCTCCGGCGCGAAGAAGGCCGCCCTGTAATAACGCGGGTGCCGCGTGAACACGCAACCCGCGCATGAGCATGCGCAGCGCGCGAAGGGGCCCGTTCACCTCACGGTGAATGGGCCCACCTGCTGCGGACTTCCCACAACAGGTGCTGACACGTCGAGTCTGATCGTTGATCATGATTGCGCGGTGGGGAACGCGACGCGTGAAGCACTCGTCGGCGGCCGGAGGATCATGGGCTTGTCGGCCGCAGCTATCGCTGAACTCGTAGCCGAGGTGGGCCCTTTGCGGCACGAACGGCGCCAGGCCACGCTCGTGTTCGCTGACCGGCTTCCAGCCACGCTCGTCCACCTCCGCCACGGGTTTGCACGACGTGCCGGCCTGCCGGTTCAGCGTGGACCGCTCCACCGTCACCCGGGCCATCGGTGAGATACGGCCCTCGGGGGCCGAGCGGGGGCGCACGATCAGCCCCGGGGACGTCCGGCTCCCACGCTCGCCCAAGTCATCGACCACCTCGGTGTGAGCGGGCAGACGGAACCGAGGTCCCCTGGGGAGCGGACGGCAGCACTGACCTGTACTGCTGGCACCCACGGCACCCCCGAGGAGTGGCCGGTGGTGCTCTTCAGCCATGGGGACGACACCTGGACTCGCTTCGATTGCGGGTCGCGCCGGGAACAGCCGGACGGGTCGGCACGGTTGCATCGACCGAGGGACCGGCGCCGCACGGGCGGGGAACGGGGAGACCACAGAGTCGTCCGCCCCGAGAGGATCCGGGCCCTGGGATCGCGGTACGCCCGCCGCGCACTCGGACCAAGACATATTTCTGCAGGAGGACTGTTTCATGACTGACCGGCCCTTGACGCTCATGGCAGTACACGCTCACCCCGACGACGAGGCCACCGGAACCGGAGGGGTCCTCGCGCGGTACGCGGCGGAAGGCATCCGCACGGTTCTCGTGACGTGTACCGACGGCGGTTGCGGTGACGGACCGGGGGGTGTCAAGCCCGGCGATCCCGGGCACGATCCGGCGGCGGTCGCCTTGATGCGCCGTCAGGAACTCGAGGCGAGCTGTGAGGTCCTGAAGATCAGCGATCTGGAGCTGCTGGACTATGCCGACTCCGGGATGATGGGCTGGCCGAGCAACGACGCCCCCGGATCCTTCTGGCAGACCCCCGTGCAAGAGGGCGCGGCCCGACTCGCGGAACTCATGCGGCTCTACCGACCTGATGTGGTCGTCACCTACGACGAGAACGGCTTCTACGGCCACCCCGATCACATCCAGGCCCACCGCATCACGATGGCGGCGCTGGAGATGACCGCGCTGACACCGAAGGTGTACTGGACCACGATGCCCCGCTCGATGATGCAGCGGTTCGGCGAGACCATGCGCGAGTTTCATGAGGACATGCCGGAGCCCGATCCTGCCGAGGCCGCCGCGATGGCCGAGATCGGCCTGCCCGACGATGAGATCAGCACGTGGGTGGACACCATCGCGTTCAGCGGTCAGAAGTTCGACGCGCTGGCCGCCCACGCCAGTCAGGGCGAGAACATCTTCTTCCTCAAGATGGGCAAGGAGAGGTTCGGCGAGTTGATGGGCACGGAGACCTTCGTACGTGTCCAGGACGCCACCGGCGCGGCCATACCTGAGAACGATCTGTTCGCCGGACTGCGCTGATCCGCCGTCCCACCGGCGGGGCACCGCACATGAACGGCCCCTGACCAGGCGGAACAGTCAGAGGCCGTTGTGCTGTGCGGTGCCCGTTCGCCACCGGGGGTTCCCCATCGGCTACGAATTGGAGGAGTGGCCATGGGGCTGCTGATCTCAACCGCGCTTCTCGCCCTTCTTCAATGGAGCCTGAAGTTGATGCAGCTCGGGGGCGCGGTCCTCTGCCTGTCGGGCGTGGCTTTGCTCCTCTGGCGCTTCCGGGTTGCGCACAGGCGTGAGGCAACTGGCGGCTTGCCGCAGGCGCTGCCATGGCCAACCTATGTAATTGGCGGCATCGGCATCTCCTTGCTGGTGGCTGCCTCCGTGGCGCTCACGGTGGGGGAGTGGCTGGGCGTGTTCGAAAGCTGAGCGGCATAGCCCCGTTGGTCGGGAATGAGGTGGCCGGGGCGGTTGTTCCAGAGCATGTGACTGACATGCTCCGGTCATCCGGGGTGTGGGTGAGAGGAGGACCTCATGGCGCGCAACAGCATGCGTCCCGTCGTCACGCCGAAGTCGACGGCCGGGACCGGCGTCACCTGCGTGACGCGCTAGAACCGCCGCAACGACCCCGACCGGCTCGTTCTGCCGCAAGTACGACCCGCTCGCCGGGAAGCGCATCGCCTTCCGCGAGGAACGCTGGACCACGCTTCCGCCCCGGGCGGACAGCCATACAGCCATAAGGAAGGAAACCCCATGAGGCCCCGCATCCATCCCGAATCCCGGCTGGTCGCCTTCCGTGACCGCGCCGCGAACGCCCTCTTCCTCACCCGCTCCACGGCGGCCTCGGCCCGGACGATCGAGTGGGAGGACGGCAACACCTATCCGCTGATCGATGTCGACATCTCATCGGCCAGTCACCCGTTCTACACCGGGACCTCGAGGGTCGTGGACACCGCTGGGCGGGTGGAGCGGTTCGAGCGCCGCTACGGCCGCGCAGCCACGGCCCGGCCCTGACCGCGGGCCGTCGTCCGAACAGGAGGAAGCAGACCATGAAGGTACGTAAGTCGCTGCGTTCGCTGAAATCGAGACCGGGGGCCCAGGTGGTCCGCCGCCGGGGCGTGGTCTTCGTCGTCAACAAGCAGAACCCCCGCTTCAAGGCCCGCCAAGGCTGACAGCGCGCCCGTCCGGCCGGTGAGGGGGACGGGAATGCCGGCATGGTCGGCTGCGTTGTCACGCGCTTTCGCCTACGGCTCCGGGCCGGCGTTCTTGCCGGCGCGGAGCCGTACCCGTTCCCGCCGCTGACGCGGCCGGTCCGCGGCGGCCGAGCGTGTTCAGCCGGGCAGAACACGGCCTGCCTGCCCACCTGCCTGCCCACCTGCCTGTCGGCTGCCGCCACGCCCCTCGGCGGCGGCGTGATCGTCCACGGGCGACTCGGCGTGCTTACGGCTGCCGGGGGCGGGGAAACGATGATCCCTATGACGAGCGCGATGCAGAACTACAGTCTCCTTTGGACCGACCCGGACGGCACCCCGCAGGCGTCCGCGGGCAGGTACGACAAGCGGTCCGCGAAGCACCGCCGCACGGAACTGAGAGCCGTGGGCTGCACCCGTGTGGAGATCGTGCCGGTCAGACCCGGCGAAGTTCCCGAGCCGGTTTCCTGAGGGAGGGCCGGCGGGCGGGTCGGCGGGCGGGCGGGCGGGTCGGTTCGACCCGCCCGCCCACCTTTGCTGAGACCTTTCTCGTAAGGTGCCGGTCGTGGTCAGGAGAGCTTGAGCAGGGTGTAGTCGTCGCAGTATCCGGCCGAGGAGCCGGCGTTCTTGTAGCAGTAGACGGCGGCCGAGGTGGTGGTGGCGCCCGTCGTGAAGAAGATCGGCTGCTGGGCGTAGGACGTCGTCGAGGTCCGCAGATATGTTTCCGTCCCGCCGAAGCTCTTCACGCCGACTGCCACTTCCTCACCGGCGGTGGCTGTCTTGGCCCAGCCGGCCAGCAGGTAGGTGCCGCCGGAGCTGAGACCACTGACCGTCTGGATCGCTCCGCTGGCGCTGACCCCGGTCTGCAGGGAGTACGTTCCGCTGCGTGCGTTGGACGCGACCACGCTGGACGCCGTACCCGCGCTCTGGGCCCAGGGCGTCAGGGCGCCCGTCTCGAAGCCCGCGTTGGTGACTGTGTTGGTGGCGGACGACAGGGCCTCCACCGCGAGGTCGTCACAGTTGCCGGTCCCGGTGCCGCCGGTGTTCTTCCAGCAGTAGATCAGGGCGGAGGTGTTGGAACCGCCGGTGGTGAACAGCACCGCGGCCTGGGAGTACGACGTCGTCGCCACGTTGGTGAACGTCTCGGTGCCGCCGTAATTCTTGACGCCGATGGCGAGGGTTTCGCCGGCGTTGGCCACCTTGGCCCAGCCGGTGAGGAGGTAGGTCGTGTTGGGGGTGAGGCCGGTCAGGTTCTGGTTGGCGCCGCTGCCGCCGGCCTGGGTGGTCAGGGCGTAGCCGCCGGTGCGGGCGCCCGCGGGGGTGACGGAGGGGGCGGCGCCGCTGTTGGTCCAGGGGCTCATCGCGCCGGTCTCGAAGCCGGCGTTGGAGACGAGGTTGCCGCCGGTGCCGTTGTAGGCGCCGATGTTGGGCGCGGCCGTCGCGGAGACGGTGTTGCCGAAGGCGTCCTTGCCCCCGTTGCCGCTGATGACCGTGCCGGCCCGGACGACGGGGGAGGAGGGGTGGACCTGGTAGGCGCCCGCGCCGGTGAAGGACGAGGAGGTGTTCGTGTTGCCGGGGTTGCGGAACTCGGGGTCGGTGACGACCTTGGCCGCGTCGGCGGGCTCGGACGACGGGTGGGTGCCGTAGAAGAGGTTGTTGGAGTAGACGGACCCGGAGCTGGTGGTGAAGTAGCCGCCGGTGCCGTAGTTGAACACCGCGTTGTTGCGGAAGGACAGGGTTCCGGTGACGCTGCCACCCCGGCGCGAGTAGAGGATCGGGGTGTTCAGGCCGCTCTGGTTGACGTAGACGCTGTTGTTGTAGATGAGCGGTACGGCGACCGAACTGCCGCTCTTGTTGGGGATGTTGCCGACGAAGTGGAACACGCCCGTGCCGTGAGTCGGGGTGCCGGCGGCGGGACAGCCGGCGTTGGTGCCGTCGTTCTCGCTGATGTTGTAGCGGATCACCGTGCCGTCGCTGGGCACGGTCGAGGTGGGCTCGTTGGCGATGGTGAAGGGCGGCATCACCAGCATGAAACCGCCGAGGTTCTGGTGGCTGTAGTTGTACTGGAACGTGGTGTTGTGGTTGCCCCAGTCGACGTCGAAGCCGGTGCCGTCGGCGCCGTTGACGTGGCAGTAGACCTCGTTGTTCTGCACCACGGTGTCGTTGCTGCCGGACATCCAGATGCCGGCGGAGGCTCCGTTGCAGTACTGGCCGGAGGGCGGGCAGGTGTTCTTGGCGCCGCCGTAGCCGGCCTTGTTGCCGTCTATGAGGGCGCCGTCGTTCTTGACGACGAGGATGTCGTCGGCGCCGTCGTAGGTCATGGTGTTGCCGCGAATGACCGTGCCGGTGGTCTGACCCGTGCCCTGGCCGTCGCCGTCCGGGGTGACGGCGACGGCGATGCGGTCGACGTGGTCGAAGGTGTTGTTCTCGACCACGACGTCGTCCCAGGTGGAGACGGGGGTGGTGTGGTCGGTCTGGACGCCGACGCCCGCGTTGGTGGCGTACCAGCCGCCTGAGTAGCCGCTGATGTGGTGGATGTTCATGTCATGCACCCGGATGTGGTGCAGGATGCCGCCGGAGCTGTTCTCGGCGAGGACGCCGGAGCGGTAGGCGGGCGAGGCGGCGGCGTTGGTCAGCTCCAGACCGCCTATCTCCCAGTACTGCTGGTTGAGCAGGTGGATGACGGGACCGGTGGCGCCGTTCGCGTTGATGACCGGCTTGGCGCCGGTGCCGTAGGCGCCCATGGTCACGGGGCTGCCGGAGGCGCCGGAGCCGCCGGGGGTGAGCTGGCCGGTGCAGGTGGTGCCGGCGGCGAAGAGGATGCTGTCGCCGGCGCCGAAGGTGGTGCTGTTGACACTGCTCACCGAGTTCCAGGGGCTGGACTGGGTGCCGCTGCCGTTGGTGGCGGCCGAGCAGTTGACGTAGTAGCTGGTGCCCGCGGCCAGGGCGGTGTGGGCCGGGAGGAGGAGGGCGCCCGTCAGGGTGGCGAGCAGGGTGAGGATGCGGGACGCCCGGACTCCCGGGCGGTCCGTTCTGCGACGCTTCATTGCGACGCTCCTTGGTGGGTGAAGGTGTCCTCCGCGCCGCGGACCGCGACGCGGATCTTCCTGCACCGGACGGGCCGCTTGACGCGGACGCGCCCGGAGTCTGTGGTGTGGCCGGCGCCGGTTCTGCCACGCGCGAGGGGCTCACGGGCAGGAGGCGAGCCCGTCGGACCGCGCGGGGAAAGCCCCACGCGCCGGCGAGCTGTGTCTCACCGGGTCGGGAGCGACGCCAGGAGGGGCGTTTCGAGGACGGAGGCATGGCGCATGCCCGAGGGCAGAGCCAGTGAGGCGAGCTCCCACTCCACGCCGTTCTTGCTGCGGACCGCTCCGTACCTTCCCTCGAGGTAATGGTCGAAGATCATGACCGCTTCGTCTCCGCGGCGGAAGATCGACGGCCCTTCCACCACGGAAGGCGTGACCGGCCCGGTGGAGGCGCTGTACGGGCCGCCGGGGGTGTCGAAGGTGGTCAGGTGGATGTCCTTGTGGGCGGTGGCGAGATCGTTGGTGCCACGCTCGTCCTTGTAGGCCATGAGGAATCCGCCGCCGTCCAGCTCCCGCACGGTGGCGTCGATGACCGTGTGACCGGGGTCGAAGAAGACAGCGGGAGCGGAGAAGGTTCTGAAGTCCTCGGTGGTGCAGTGCCAGATGCGGTGGTTCTGACCGACGTGCTCGAAGTTGCGGCCCTCGGCGGTGCTCCCGGCCTCGACGACCGACGACCAGATGAGGTGGTAGAGCCCGGTCCTGCGGTCCAGGAAGAACTCCGGTGCCCAGGCGTTGAGGGCTCCCTCCACTGCGGCCATGATCGGGAGAAGTTCCTGCTCGGACCAGGTGAGAAGGTCGGCTGAGGTGGCGTGGACGATATGAGGACTTGTCCAGCCGTCGGTGGCCAGCAGATGGAACAGGCCGTCGGGGCCCACCCCGATGAACGGATCCCGGAGCCTGCCGGTGCCGACCGTGCCCCGCAGCACGGGCCGACCGCCGTTCACCGTCGCGAAATTCTCGCCGTCGTGGCTGCAGGCCAGGTGGAGCGCCTCGTCGGCGTCGGTGAAGTAGGAGACCACGTACATCGGTGGATGGTCCTTCCGGGACATCGGGGCATGGGGGTGCCCCGGGGACGGTGAGGTCGTCATGTGCTGGAGGCCGCGGATCAGCAGGCGGGGTTCAGGACTTGACCGCTCCGGCGGACATGCCGGCGACCACCTGGCGCTGGAAGAAGATGAAGATGATCAGCAGCGGCAGGACGCCGAGCAGCGCGGCTGGGAAGAGCGTGGTCGGTTGCACGGTGTGCGGGTCGATGAACGAGTAGGCGTTGACCATGACGGTCCGTTTGCCGGGGTCCTGCAGGAACACCAGGGGGACCAGCAGGTCGTTCCAGATCTGCAGGGAGACGAAGGTCAGGAGCGTGCTGGTGACCGGGCGCAGCAGCGGCAGGATGATCGTGAAGAAGGTACGGAAGGCGCCGCAGCCGTCGAGTGCCGCCGCCTCCTCCAGGTCTGCCGGGATGGAGCGGATGAAGCTGGTGTAGAAGAACACGGCGACCGGCAGGTTGAGGGCCGTGTAGATGAGGACGACGCCCGTGTAGCTGTCCAGCAGGTTCAGATCGCGCATCAACAGGTACAGCGGAGCCACCACGACGAAGACGGGGACGGACGTGCCCAGGATGAACAGCCGGTACACCGCGGTGGACCAGTGCTGGGTGATCCGCGCGAGTGGATAGGCGGCGAGCGAGCCGATCACGGTGATGACGACGCACGAAAGGCTGGTGATGAGCAGTGTGTTGAGGGTGCTTCGCCCGTAGTGGATCTGGCTGAAGGCGTCGGAGAAGTTCTTCAGGGTCAGTGAGTGCGGGATGCCCAGCGGGGAGCGGGCCACGTCGGCCGCGGTGCGCAGCGAGGTGACGACCGTGAAGAGGAAGGGCAGGACGAACAGCAGCGTGCCCAGGCAGAGCAGGGCGGTGCCGAGGCCGCCGGCGAGCCGGCGCAGCGGATCACGGGAGGCCCTCGGTGGCTCGCCGGGGGACTCGGGGCTCCCGTGCCTGCCGACGGGGGAGGTCCGGGTCTTGAGCGGCGCGGAGGTGATGTCTGAAGTCATGGTGGCGATCCGTCAGCTTCCGTCAGATTCGTCGCTCGCGGAGCCGGAGCATGGATGAGGTGGCGCTGGACAGGACGACCACGGTCACGAGGAGGACGACCGACAGCGCGATGCCGTAGGCGAACTTCCCGCCGCCGAAGACGTTGCGGTACACCAGCAGCGTCAGCGTGTCCGTGGCTCCGGCCGGGCCGCCGTTGGTCAGCACGAGGGGGAACTCGAAGACCTTCAGTGAGCCGATCAGGCTGAGCGTCACGTTGACCGTGAGCGCCGGGGCGAGCAGGGGCCATTCGATACTGAGGAAGCGCCGCCAGCCGCTCGCGCCGTCCAGCGCGGCCGCCTCCAGGAGTTCGGTCGGCATGCTCATGTAACTGGCGAGGAAGATCGCGCAGGAGTAGCCGGTGAACATCCAGATGTTGACGGCGGCCACCGAGTACAGCGCGGTCGAGGTGTCGCCGAGCCAGACGTGGTGGAGACCGTGCAGGCCGACCGTGTCGAGGAGTGCGTTGATGCCGCCGGTCGGGGCGAACAGGTAGGACCAGATGAAGGCGGCCATGACGGGTGAGATCAGCGTCGGCGTGAGCAGGACGACGTTGAGCACCTTGCGGACCTTGGGGCGGCGGAACAGCATGCTCGCGAAGAGCAGGCCGAGGCCGTTCTGGACGACCACGACGACGACCGCGTACAGCACGGTGTGCCACAGGGCGTCGGTGACGGCCGGGTCGTCGGCCATGGTGCGGTACTGCTGGGTGCCGACGAAGTGGGCGATCGGGCCGCCGAGGCTGTCGGTCATGCTCAGATAGACGCCTCGGGCCAGTGGATACAGCATGAACACGCCGTACACGACGATGGCCGGCAGCAGGAAGGCGGCCATGGTGGCGCGCCGTCGGTGGAACACGGGGATCCTCCTCTTGCCCGGAAGGGCCGTGGTGGGGGCGGTCGGTGAGCCGCTGACTCCGCGCCCCCACCAGGGCTGACCGGGGGCCGGGTTACTTGGCGGACGCCGCTGTCTGGATGTCCTTGAGGGTCTGCGCGGCGGACGCCTTGCCCAGCAGGTAGGCCTGGATCTTGGAGCCGGTCGTGGTCTCGGCCGCGGCGGCGTACCAGGAGTCGGACGGGAGGATCCGGTATCGGCCTTCCTCGAAGGCCGTGGTGAACGCGGTGGTCTCGGTGCTCTCCGGCGTCAGTCCGCTGATGAAGGGCGACTCGGCGTGCTCGGCCTCGAGGTACTTGGAGAGGTTGTTGTTCTGCGACCAGAACTTGACGTACTCGCGCGCCGCGTCACCCTGCTCGGACTGGGAGTTGACGCCCCACATGGTGCCGGAGAAGAGCATCCCGTTGGGCTTGGTGCCCGCGGCACCGCCCGGCCAGGGGGCGAAGGAGACCGGGAATCCGGCCTTCTCGACGTTGGAGACCTGCCACGCGCCCTGGTACCAGAAGGCGCTCTTGCCGGCGCTGAAGTCCTGCGGGCCCTGCGACCACTCGTCGACGCCGAGCTCGTTCTTCCAGTTGACGTACCCCTGGTCCTCCAGCGTCTTCAGCTGCTGCAGGGGTTCCTTCCAGTCCGGGGCGAAGGAGGCCTTGCCGTCCCGGAAGTCGGCGTCCCACTGCTTGTTCTTCTGGTAGACCAGGGTCGATCCGGCGGCCTGGAAGACCGAGCTGCCGGTCCAGCCCGACTTGTCGGGCAGCGCGATGGGATCGATGCCGGCCTTCTTGACCTTGCCGAGGTCGGCGAGGAACGTCGGCCAGTCCGCGGGGACTTCGGTGATTCCGGCCTTCTTGAGCAGGTCCATGTTGGCGTACAGACCGATGCCGATCAGCTCCATGGGCATGGCCAGGGTCTTGCCGTCGACCTGCGCGAACTGCTTGGCGTCGGGGGTGATGCGGCTCGCCCACGACTCACCGGACAGGTCGGCGAGGTATCCGGAGGCGCCCCACTTCTTCATCCGGTCCGTGTCGACCATGATCACGTCGCCGGCCTTGCCGCCCAGCAGTTCGGGCTGGAGCTTCTGCGTGTAGGTGTCGTTCGCGGTGATGTACTCGAAGTCGACCTTGATCTTCGGATGGGCCTTCTCGAACGCCTTGTTGATCTCGGCGACGTTGGCGGGCTCCGCGCCACCGCCCTTCCACGCCTGCACGTGAAGGGTCACGGTGCCGTCGGCGGAGGCGCCCGACGACCCGTCTCCGCAAGCGGCCAGCGACATCGCCATGGCGGCGACCGTGGTGGCGACCGCGATACATCTCCCAGAACGCTTCATTGCACACCTCACCCGTCGGTAGGTACCGACAGTCATGTCTGAAGGGGATTTGAATCGATGTGAACCGATCAGCCTGTGCCGTGTGGGTGCAGCGCTGATTCGCATGAAAAGGGCCGGTCGACCCGAGTTTCGGCGAACTCATGTGCCGATGGCCAGGGACTGTAACGCAAAACTTAGCGGACATCTATACGTAACTTTCCGTGGCCGGTGAAGGCGCTCGATGTTGCCGATCGCCCTCGGGCGTCATGCGGGCAACCCCCACCTCCGCCCTGTTCGCAGGGTCGAACCGTGCTTCCTGGGAGGCCGCCGTTGACGTTGACTGCAACTTATCGTTAAAGTTTCCTGAAGTTTCCAGTCCATGTGGTGGTGAAGAGGATCTAAAGTCTTCACCAGGTGCCAAACGGCCCATCGGCAGAAGGAGTTGGGGTGGCAGGGCGGGTGACCATCGCGCAGGTGGCCGAGGAGGCCGGCGTCTCCGCGATGACCGTGTCCAACGTCGTGAACGGCAAGCCGGGAGCCTCCGAGGAGACCCGGCGGCGCGTCATGGAGGTGGCCGGGCGCCTCGGATACCGGCCCAACGTCTCCGCTCGCAACCTCAAGGCCGGCCGCAGCGGGCTCATCGGCCTCATCGCGCTGGATCTCACGAGCCAGTACGGCCTGGAAATCCTCCGGGGCGTCGCCGACGAGCTGGCCAGTGCCGAGCAGGAACTGCTCGTCAATGCCTCGTACCACGACGCGGGGCGGGAGAAGGACCGGATCGAGTTCCTGGCACGTGGCCTCGTCGACGGTGTACTCATGATCGCGCCCGTCCTGGAGAACGAGACGGTCGAGCTGCTGCGCCGGCAGAAACTGCCCTGCGTCATCATCGATCCCCGCCGGCTGGCCGTGCCCCTGCCCCGGCTGAGCGTCGACAACTACCACGGGATGCGTCAGGGCACACAGCACCTGATCGACCTGGGGCACACCCGTATCGCCTACCTCCGCGGCGAGGAGGATCTCGAGAGCACGTCCATCCGCTTCCAGGGCTTCGAGGACGCGATGCGGCTCGCCGGGCTGAAGGTCGACGAGCAGCTGGTCGCCTCGTGCGACTTCTCCTACGCCAGCGGCTTCCGGGCCGCCTCCCACCTCCTCGCCGAGCACCGTCCGACGGCGATCGTCGCGGGC
Organism: Streptomyces sp. NBC_00016; assembly: GCF_045040885.1. Classification (NCBI taxonomy): domain Bacteria; kingdom Bacillati; phylum Actinomycetota; class Actinomycetes; order Kitasatosporales; family Streptomycetaceae; genus Streptomyces; species Streptomyces sp. NBC_00016. Next base: position 9,728,202 of record NZ_CP108304.1, read on the forward strand.
GCCGACCTGATGGCGCTCGGCGCCATCGACGCCGCCCGCGCATGCGGCCTCACCGTGCCCACCGACTGCTCGGTCGTCGGTTTCGACGACCTCCCACAGGCGGCACAGAGCTTTCCCGGTCTGACCACCGTGCGTCAGCCACTGCACGACATGGGCCAGAAGGCGGCCCGCGCACTGCTGTCCGTCATCGACGGGCAGCGGCTGCTCATGGATCACATGGAGGTGGGCACCCAGCTCGTGGTGCGCAACTCGACCGCCCCGCCGCCCGGTGACAGCACGGCGTGACCTGCGCGATGCGCTTCGGGGGGTGCCCTTACGCGTAGGTTCTCGCGGCGCGTTCGCGAGCAAGCTGATCGGCTGATCGGGAGGGAGCGGGGGAGCGGGCGCCCTCGGCGGTGGCCGCGTGGGGCCACCGCCCGTTGCGGGTCGATGTCGTTCGTCCTTGCCGAGTGGCTGTGGGCGCTCCAGGCTTGGCCACCTGCGCGCCGCTGAGCCCTTTTTCCAGCAGGCGCAGGCGCAGGCGCAGGCGCAGGTGTCGGGGCTCGGCTGCGAGTGCGTCAATCGGTCCGGGTGCCGAGGCCCCGCGCCAGGGTGGGGGTCATCACCGTCGCAGGGACGAGATGTAGCCCGATGAGGGCAGCGCGAGCGTCCACAGCGGGACTACTCCGTGCCGTCCGCCGGCAGGCGCTCCGGCAGCCCGAGCCGCGGGAACCGGTCGTCGTGGAACGTGACGATCTCGGTGATCGCCCCGCCGACGACGCGCAGGACGTCGATCGTCAGCGGCAGGTACGCGCCCTCCCGCTTCCGCCAGAGGTAGAAAGCGACGGCGGGCTGCCGGTTCACGGAGGTGAGGACGGCGCGCAGGCCCTTCATGCCCTCGAAGCCGCTCTCGATCCAGTCGTTCACCACCGCGTCGCGGCCGACGTACAGGCCCGGTGTGGGCGGCATCGAGCTGCGGACGTCGTCCCGCAGCAACGCGGCGAGCGTCTCGACGTCCGTGGCCACGCTGGCGTCGGTATAGCGGCGCACCAGCTGGCGCGTCCCGGCGTCCTGTTCGCCGCCGGTCCAGTCCTGCCGCTCGGCGGGCAGGCGCTCCCGCAGGCCGGCGCGGGCCCGCTGCAATGCGCTGTTCACGGAGTTGACGGAGTCCCCGAGGAACTCCGCGACGTCTTTCGCCGGCCAGCCGAGCACGTCCCGCAGGATCAGCACGGCCCGTGGGCGTGGCGCGAGGTGCTGGACTGCGACCAGGTACGCCAGCTCGATCGTCTCCCGCGCGACGGCGACGATCTCCGGCTCGTCCGCGTCGCCCGCGGGCAGCTCGTCGAGCAGCCGGTCCGGGTAGGGCTGCAGCCACGGCACCTCGCCGCCGGTCGCGGGCTCCGGGCGGCATTTGGCGAGCAGGTCCAGGCAGGCGTTGGTGGCGATCCGGTACAGCCAGGCCCGGAACGTCGACCGCCCCTCGAAGGTCTCCCGCCGCCGCCAGGCACGGAGGAACGTTTCCTGCACGGCGTCCTCGGCGTCCTCGAACGACCCGAGCATCCGGTAGCAGTGCACGTGCAGCTCCCGCCGGTGCCGCTCCGCCAGCCCTGAGAACGCCGACTCATCGACCTCGCCCAGACCGCTCACGCCCAGCTCCTCCAGTCGCGTGTCCGCACTCATCACGTCATCCTTCCGCCTCGTCGTGTCCCGTCGTAGGTGTGACGGGTGCGGGCGCAAAAACTCATCACTGTGGTCGGTCGGCCCGCGGCCGACGGCGAGGAGCGCGGGCTATGGCGGCTCAGCCTTCATCCCGCTTGCCGAGGCCGCCCTCGATGACCTGCCGCCTTCACGTTCACGCGGCTGCTGGAACCCCGGAACGCGACCTGGTGCGTGATGAGGAACAGACACCCCGACCGATGTCACCGGCCGGCTCCACACGGTCACCCACGGCCCGGCGGCGACCTCGCGCGACGGCACCCGGCCCGGGGACTGTGTCGGCGGGCCGACGTTCGCCGACGCTCGGATCACCGCCGACCCGTACCGGATCCACGCCGTCGGCCTCTGCCTCACCCGCTCCGCGGTCCTCACCACCTGGCCCGTCGACGACTGTCTCGCCCCGCTGGGCACGTTCCGCCGCGACCTCACCGAGCCGCACGGCGTGATCGCCGCACTGCTCGCCGGATGCGGCGGTGATCCTGGCGCACCCGGGCCCTGGCGCTCGGATCGACTTCGCGATGGCGCCAGGGCCGAACCCGCGCAGCGGGCGCGGCTCGCGGACGACCCTTCCCTCAAGGTGCGGGCCGCTCTCGCGCACGTGCGCACTTCAGGCCTCGTCTTGCCTGCGCCGCCTGACGAACCATCTGCCCGCCAGTGCCAGGACGGCCAGCGTCGCTGCCGCCGGCGGCCAGTGGTGCCAGTGCCAGAGCGGATGCTGCCACCGCCACAGCGGCGCGGATGTGGCGTCGACGGAGATCGTCTCGCGGTCGTTGCCCGGCACGGGGTCCTTCGGACCGTACACGGTGATGGAGCCCTTGGCGCCGGGGATCCGCTTGTCGATGCGGATGTGGAAGCCGAAGGTGATCGAGGATCCGGCCGATGGCGAAAAGTCGCACAGGAAGAAGTAGTTGTCCTCGTCCTGTGGCGGCCGGCAGGCGTATCGCCGATCGTCGTCGTCCCCTTCCCAGGGAATGGACGTGACGGTGGTTCCGGGCGGCGGTACGACCGCGAAGGATCCGGCTTCGCCGTCGGGGGAACCAGGGCCCAGGTTCGTCACACCGAGCCGGACCACGACGGTGTCCCCCACCCTGCCCTTTACCGTTTCGGTGACGGGCACGTAGTCCGCAGGCGTCGGCCGGGACGGACCGACGGCGAAGGCCGGGCCGACGTGCGCCAAGTCGGCGCCATGGACCGCGGTGGTCGCCGACACGCGGGTGGTATCGGGCCGTTGAGGCCGTCGGCTCGGGTGGCCGGTGGGCAGTGGACCGTCGGTTTCCCTCCGGGCGCCGTTCTTGACGGGCACCGTGGATGGATCGGCCCGCAAGGTGGTGGGAACCCCCACCGACTGCTGGGGTTGTGCCCACACCGGCCCTATCGCCGTGCCGAGCGCGAGCAGGAACAGGACGGCAGCGCCGATACGTCCGAGCGTCCACGCACGGATGCGTTCCACGCGCGTATGGTGGAGCGCTCGCCGGGGCGGCCCGGTCAGTCCTTCGGCCACGGCGACGCCTTGGCGCACAGGTACGGACGCGCGAGCAGCAGACCGGTGCCGGTCATGGCGATGCCGAAGTAGACCGGCGCGAGGTGGAGGAAGTCGGTGTAGTGGATCGCGCCGTGCACCACGACAGCCGGCAGGAAGCCGGCGGCCGCCGCCGCGGCCAGGGTCCAGAACACCCAGGCCTCACCCCGCCGCCAGCCCCACGCGCTGAGCAGGGTGATGGCCACTGCGGCGGCCATCAGGGCACCGCCGAACCCCGCCCGGTCGTGGGCGATGAACGGCGTCAGCCGGGGGTTCACGGTTTCCAGCGTCTGCGTACTGGTGCCCAGGAAGGCCAGGTCGCTTGGCACGAAGACACCGGTCAGACCGACCACCGAGATCACCGCTCCACCGACGAACAGCCCCGCTCCCGTGACGATCAGCAGCAACTGGCCGGCCAGCGCCCGGCGGCGCTCCGGCTCCGGACCTTCGGGCGCCAGGCGCCACCGCGGTGTGTGCGGGGTCCGACGGACCGCGGCCACGAACATCGGAAACAGCACGAGGGTGGTGGCCGTGTGCAGGGGTTCCACGAAGCCGGTGGCCAAGAAGTAGAACAAGGTGGGGAAGCCGATCGTCCCCGAGAGCAGATACACCTCGCGGGCCCAGGGCCAGCCGCGTCTGATCCCTCCCATGGCGAGGCCGGTGTAGAGGGCGCCGATCGCCACCATGGTCCCGGCCATGGTGATCCGGTCGTGCTGGAGGAAGTGCACGAGGTGGTGGTTGACGCCATGCAGATCGTGCAGCGTCATGCCGAGGTAGTCGCGGTCGTACCAGAGCAGCACGGGTCCGAGCGTGATCGCCGCGGCGCCGAGTCCGGCGCCCGTCATGCCGAGGCCGACGAGGAACGCCCACCACCAGACGGGCCATCGGCGGGGATCGCGTCCGACGTCCCGCAGTACCGGAGCGGGCGCGGTGGGCGTGGCTGCCTCGGTGACCCGTTGGAACCAGCCGGGTCCGGCCGCGACGAGCACGCCGGGCCGGGCGAGCACGACGGCGCTCGGTTCCTTGAGCACGGCGGCCGCGGCGGTGACCGAGGGGTCGGACACATGGACCACGTGCGGGTCGTCGCTGCTGGTGAACCCGTCGACGTGGGGCTTGAGGGCGGCCTCGGCCGCCGGGTCGCATGCGCCGACCACCAGCGGGACCGAGCGGCCGGCAGCGGCCTCGCGTACCGTCGCGGCGTCGTCCGCGGAGACGGGCGCCACCTCGACGACACCAGCTCCGAGCGGGGGCAGGGCGCGTACCGCTTCGCGGGCGAGTGCGGGCGGGACGGATATGCCGAGGCGGACGGCCACGGGCACGCCGGCGATCTCGCCGGCGAGGCCCTCGGGCGGATGACGGTGAGCGAATCCCCGGGCGATCATCCGCGCGCCGGCGGGACGCGAGCCGATCGAGGCCAGCAGCCGCAGTGCGGTTCGCTGCGAACGCCGCCGACCGAGGATGCCGGCGGCCATGCCGCGCAGCGGGTGATACGTCCAGTCCGGCATCAGGGGCTCTCGCTCTTCGTCGTGGTCACCGGGTCACCGGGCGGGGTCCAGCCGAGCACCGGCGTCATGGAACGCAGCGTCGCCCGCGTCGGTGCCAGCCGGGCGGCCGTGTCGCGCAGCAGCACTGCGGGCGGCCACGACAGCTGGCCGATTGCGCCCAGCCGGGCGGAACGGCGCGTGACGGCCTGGGTCCGGGGGCGGCGCAACAGGTCGTACGAGCGGAGCGCGGCGGCCACGTCCGGGATGCCGTCGAGGCAGTGTGCGAGGGTGAGCGCATCCTCCAGTGCCTGGCATGCGCCCTGGCCCAGGTTGGGGGTCATGGCATGGGCCGCGTCGCCCAGCAGCGCGACCCGGCCGCGGACGAAGGAGGACAGCGGCGGCAGCTCGTACAGGTCGTGTCGGAGCACCGCGTCCACGGGCGTGGCAGCCAGAAGGGCGGGGATGGGGTCCGGCCAGGACCCGAACCGGCGCAGCAGTTCGGCGTACTCGGATGAGCCGGAGGACGCTCCCGCCGGCAGCGAGGCCGTTGCGAAGCAGTACATTCGCCCGCCGAGCAGCGCCGTGTAGCCGAACCGCGCCCCGCGGCCCCAGGTCACTGCGCCCTGCGAGGGCGGCTCGGCGAGAGGCCCGGTGACCATGCGCCAGCCTGTGTAACCGGCGTACCGGGGGCCGGCCGCCTCGGGCCACAGGGCACGGCGGACCGCACTGCGCAGCCCGTCGGCGCCGACCACGAGGTCGGGCCGCGACTCGCCCCTACGGTGATCGACGACCAAGCCGGGTACACCGTCGCGGACCGCGGACACCTCACTGCCCGGCCGCAGGCTGTCAGCGGGCAGCGCGTCGGCGAGCGCCCGCAACAGGTCTGCGCGGTGCAGGACCACCAGGGGGTGGCCGAAGCGGCGCGTCAGCTCCGCGTTCTCCGTACGGGACAGCCATCGGCCCTGGCGGTCGCGTACGCCGCCTACGGCCTCGACGGCGCCGAGTGCCCGGACGGTGTCGCCCAGACCGAGTGCATCGAGCGCGTGCAGCGCGTTCGGCCACAGGGAGATCCCGGCGCCGATCTCGGTGAACTCCGGGGCACGTTCCAGCACCTCGACGCGCCAACCGCGGCGATGCAGGGCGACGGCCGCCGCGAGCCCGCCGATCCCGCCGCCGACGATGGTCGCGGCGCGCTGCGGCATGGGTCCTCGCTCTGGGTTCGGGGGCGCCGCCCCCGGTCAAGTGGTGGTCAGTCCGGTGCCCGAGCTCAAGCGGCATACGACGCGGCGCAGGCCCGGCTGAGCAGCGCCTCATGGCAACATGCCGACAGGTGCCTGTCAATGTGCCGGCCGTCGCAGGCGCTGGTGTCCTGCGCTGCGCCGTCGCGGGACGGGGCAACGGGTGTGTGCGCGCCGCTGTCCACTGCGATCTTGCTCCGAAGCCACCGGGTTCGAGGGACCTGGACGGTGTCCTCGTGGGAACCCTCTGGGAGCGTCGGGGTTTTGGCCGGAGGTGCCGCGCGGGATCGGCTATGTCCCGTGCGCCAAGATGGGGCCTCCGATCGTTGGAGGGAGCACGGGGATGAGCTATGACCTGCAGGCAGTGATCGCCGGCAGAGAGCTGCTGCGAGCCGCTTCGCGGGAGCTGCCCGCTGCTCGGCTGGCATCGCTCGGACATGGCCTCGCACTGATGCCGATGACGGACGCCCTCTTCGATTCCGTCGCAGATGGCAGCGATGCGGGCGCTTTGGGGTTCTGGCGCCTGCCTGGAGGGTTCGAGAAGACCCTCGCGGACTGGTCGGCCGCAGGGCCGGTGGCCTACGTGGAAGCCGAGTACTTCGGCGGCGTGGGCGAGCAGCATGCTGTCGTGTGGGAGGGCGGCACCATCGTGTGGGGGCCGCTCCAGGTGCCGGAGGGCCGGCCTTTCCCGCCGGCCGGCAGCGCCATCTCGCAGGCACTTCGACGGCTGGGCATCGTGGCAGACGCCGGAGAGGACGAGTTCTCCGTTGTGGGATTGGGCCGTCACCGACACAGTGACGGATGGATCGCCTGAGCTGTGCCTTCAGGATTCCCGCCTGAACGAGCAAGTTCCTGGCTCCGCGCGCGGAACCTGCCCCAAATGTGTCCGGCCGAGGCGGCCGTCAGCAGGGGCATGAGGATTGCCGCTCGGCACTGACTCGCAGGGACGGCAGCGGCGTTGTCGGTCATGAGGACCGTCGCTGCACCTCTACAATTCCACACCGCCGCCGCACTGAGCGTCGGCCAGGCAACATCCTGGCTACCCATCGCCCTGACGAACTGCGGGCGCAGGTGTCGCTGTCCGCGGATGTCTCCCGCCGGCTGCGTGCCCTCGCGGCCCGGGCCGGCCTGCGGCCCGGGCACGTCTTGGCCCAACTCGCCGACCGTGTAGACATCGACGACGGCATGGTGAGCGTCGAACGCTTCGTCCCGCAGCCTCCGCACGCCGGCTGCTCCTGTCTGGGGGCCCGGCACAGGGTGAGGCGGCGGCGCAATGAGGGATGCGCCGCTCCCACACGTGTCTGTCCCAAGCCGACTGGCCACACCTGCGGCGCCCGGTTCCAAAGACTCGCTGGGTATGCTCCTTCGGTCCTTGCTTCGGTCAGGGGAGTTGCTGAGTGGCCCGGTCAGATGGACCTGTTCTGCGTACCCAGAGACTTGTGATGGAGCCGATTCGCCGCGAGGACAGCGACGATCTCTTCGAGGCCGTGGTCAGCCAGGACAGCGTGATGCGATGGCTGGCGACCGGCCAAGCGGACAGCCGATCCGTGGCCGAGGCCATGTGCGACGAACATGTCGCCCACTGGGCCAGACACGGATACGGCGACTATGCGGTCAGGGATGCTGCAACGCACGCGTTCCTCGGCAGGGTCGGACTGCGCAATCGGGCCGGGTACGGAGTTGACCTCGGTTTCGCCCTGCACCCGCGGGCGCAGGGCCGCGGGATCGCCGGCGAAGCGGGCCGCGCGTGCCTGGACCTGGCGTTTGGCCCCCTCGCGCTCCCTGTCGTCTTCGCGTTCGTCCTGCCCGGCAACACGGCCTCGATCGCGGTACTGCGCCGCCTGGGCGCCCAGGCAGACGGGACGGTCCAGTCCAGTGGCCTGCATTGCCTGCGTTACCGATTCGACCCCACCGTCATGACCGCTACAGAACATGTAGTGGACAACGGTGGGCCGGGCTTTTAGCTGGTCCAGGCTCCCGCCCCAGGGCGCCGCTGGAGTCGGCGGAGAGTCTGCTATCCAGGTCGTTTGCTCTGGAGCCCAGGTCAGGTCGTAGAGCTGGCCCGAGCGGTTGACGGTGGCGAGCCATCCCGAAGGGGGCCGTCGGATGAGGGCTTGAGAGACGAGGGCTTATCCCGCCACTCGTCCGCCACATCGCGGTACTCGTCGAGGGCGGGGTTACGACTTCCGCCCGGTGCGTAGGCCGGGGACCGATCCGCGTGGAGCGGCACATGGGCGCAGTACCAGGCCCGCTTGGCGCCTGCTTGCTCCGCATCCGTGCCTGTCTGCAGATAGCCGAGCAGTGCGATCATGACTCGGCGGCGTCCGAATGCGTATACCGCTGGTTCGACGAACCAACGGCAGAAGCTGGGATCCGGGTCGTAGACGGCTGCGGCCATCAACGGGGCGAAGAGCTCTTCGGGCAAGCAGGCGCGTTCGAGTAGTGGCTTACGTGCCGCATGGGCCAGGTGCCGTGCGCGGCGCGCTTCCGGCACGTCAGCCAGGCTTCCGAGGTCCAGCAGCCGCGCCACCTCGGCGGTGCATGACAAAAATGAGGGTTGATCTGCCTCGTTGTGCTCTTCTTCGGCCATGGCGGCATTCTGGACCGACCTCGGGCCGAAGTGCACGGGGCGACGGTTGCTGCTCCGTGCCCGGCGGCTATCAGGGCACCGGAATGGTCATCCCGCACCGCCGCCGCAAAGGCGAAGAACTTCCGGCCTGGAAGGAGGAACACAACCGGAGCCACAGGCAGGTGCGCGCCCAGGTCGAGCACACCCTCGCCCGTATGAAGGGGTGGAGGATCCTCCGAGACTGCCGCCTCAAGGGCGACGGCGTTTCATCAAGCGATGCTCGGTATCGCCGCCTACCCGACCTCGCCCTGGCCGGGTAGCCGAACGGATGGCGGTGCGGCCTTCCTTGCCTATCCCCGACTCCAAGATCATCTCAACGTCGTAGTCCCGGCCGAAGCGGTTGGCCTCCGTTGTGGACCGGTCAGTCAGCGCAGCCAGAACCCCGTACGCCATCGACTGCATCTGCTCCTGCGTCAGATGCAGCCGCCACCGTCCCGCGCCGCGGTCGTGCACGGCTGTGCGAACCTGCTCGGCAGGCTCCGGCGCCGGCCCACGACCTCAACTGGTCGGCCAGACCGCCCTAGCACGCGGTAGCCATCCGTACCCGGAGCTCGCGAGGGCGGCTTGCCGTGCGCGGACATTTGGGCTCAGGGCCTGCTGCCGTTGTCCGGAAGGAGACGAATTCCCGGAATTCGGGCAGTGGGGCCTCGACGTGAGCTCCCTACTCAGGCGCAACGCGCATGCGCATGAGTACGTACCCCGATGCCCGTGGCGGTCGGTGCTGGTGAAGTGGCTCTCATGACGACGCAGAACTTCGTGCCTCAGCGCCGAGCAGACCACCCGACCTGGTGGAGGATCCCCCTGGTGGCCTCTGCGCTCGGCCTGCCGGTCCTCGCCCTGGAGTACAGCGCGATCCGCGCGCAGGCGGGCATGGGGCAGTACGGAGCAGCGCTCTACTGGGCCGTCGCACTGTTCGCCGCGGCCTGGGTTCTCCCCCACCGCCGCTCGTTCAAGACGCTCCGCATCCTGGCGGCCGGAGCAGCCTTGGTGATCACGCTTCTGCCGGTGACGCTTCTGCTGCTACTGAGCGTGATGCTGGCCGGCTGACGACCACGCCACAAATTCCGTCCAGGCGACTGAGGGTGAGAGGAAACGCTCTCCCAGGGGCGCCAGGCTCTGCGTCGGTAGGAGTGCTTCGAGGAGGCCCTCGCGGCCATCGCCGACGCATTCGAATCGCTGCCGGCTGTCGATCCGGCGATGCGCTCAAGCACCTCGAAACCCGACGGCATCCCGGCGGGCAAACTGCTCGCCGTCCTCGATGACGCGATCGCCGGGCTTGCGCGATGCCCAGTGGGAAACCCGCTGACTGCTCGGCTTCGACGGCCTGTGCGACCGTCGTGCGGGCGGAAGAGATGCGCCGGGTGCTCCGAGGTCAGTGAGCCCGAGCAGGCGTGCGCGAACTCATCGACCTTGCCGATGCTTTTGGCGGCCCCGACAACGTCAGCTGCGGAGTCGCCGACGGCATGGAGCTCCGGCAGCAGCAGGAGCGAGCGGCATGCGGCTGCACCCACTACGGCAAGGACACGTCCGCTGCGCACGCTGAGCACCGTGGTGTCCGGTTCTCGCCGGTCCGCGGTAAATGCCTGGACTGAGGACCGTCCCGAACGGGACACTTCCGACTTCCGAACCACCGGGAGTGTGATGGGGACAACAGACACGCAAGGGCCGACGCCGGGCAGGAGCGCGGTCGTTCTGGCGCTGCGCCGCTACGGTCGGGAACTGCTGAGACTGCGACGGCTGGCCCTGCCCGCGCTGCTGCTGCCCGCCGTGGGCAACATCGGCACCCGCTACGTCGCCCCCCTGCTGATCGCCAAACTGGCAGGCCAGGCTGCCGACGACGACGGTCTCACGCTCAGCTCGGCGCTGCCGTACGTGCTGGGCTTCGGCGTGACGCTGCTGCTCGCCGAGGCTGTGTGGCGCGTGGGGCAGCACTGCCTGAACCGCGTGGACGCCCTCGGCATGGAACACCTGTACGTCAGCGGCATGGAGGAACTTCTCGCCAAGGACGCGGCATTCTTCCATGACAACTTCGCCGGCTCGCTGACCAAACGGGTGCTGAGCTTCGGCAAGCGCTTCGAGGACTTCGTGGACACGGTGACGTACCGGATCGTGGGCAGTCTCGTCCCCCTGGTGTTCGGTGCCGTGGTGCTGTGGAGCTACGAACCGATGCTCGTCGCCGGCCTTCTGGTGATGATCGCGCTGACGGTGCTGGCCGCGACACCGCTGATCCGTCGTCGGCAGAGGCTCGTCAACGACCGTGAGGCGGCGTTCGCCCGGGTCTCCGGTCACGTCGCCGACAGCCTCATGAACATGGAGACCATCCGGGCCTTCGCGGCCGAGCGTCGGGAGGCCGACGAACACCGCAGCCGTGTCGCGGATTCCCGGCGCCTGACGCTGCGGTCGTGGGACTACGGCAATCTGCGCGTCGACACCCTGATCGCCCCCATGTCCGTACTGACGAACGTACTGGGCCTGTTGGTCGCCATCGTCTTCGGTGGCCCGGGCCAGGGAGTGGAGGAGGTAGTCGTTGCCTTCACCTACTACTCCAACGCCACCCAGATCATGTTCGAGTTCAACCAGATCTATCGGCGTCTGGAGAGCTCGATGACCGAGGCCGCGCAGTTCACGGAGCTGTTGCTGGATCCGCCCACCGTGCTCGACCCGGCGGAACCCGAGCCACTCGCACCGCGGGACACAGGCATCCGCTTCGAGGCGGTGACCTTCGCCCACGCGGGCGCGAAGCCGATTTTCCAGGCACTCGACCTCGACGTGCCCGCAGGCGCACGGATCGGTCTGGTCGGCAGGTCCGGCGGAGGCAAGACCACACTCACCCGGCTTCTGTTGCGCATGTCGGACATCGGCGACGGACGCATCCTGATCGGTGGTCAGAACATCAGCGGGTTGCGGCAGGCCGACCTGCGCTCGCTCATCGCCTACGTCCCGCAGGAACCCGCCATGTTCCACCGCAGCCTGCGGGACAACATCGCCTTCGCCCGGCCAGGCGCCACCGACAAGGAGATCCACGCGGCGGCCGCGGCCGCCCACGTCACGGAGTTCGTCGACCAACTCCCCGACGGCTTCGGCACTCTGGTGGGGGAGCGGGGAGTGAAACTCTCGGGCGGGCAGCGTCAGCGCGTCGCCCTCGCCAGGGCCATCCTGCGCGACGCCCCGATCCTGCTGCTCGACGAGGCCACCAGCGCGCTGGACTCGGAGAGCGAACTCCTCGTCCAGGACGCCCTGTGGCGGTTGATGGACGGACGTACGGCCCTCGTGGTCGCCCACCGTCTGAGCACCGTCGCCGGTATGGACCGTCTCGTCGTCCTCGACCGGGGAAGCGTCGTCGAGCAGGGCACCCACGAGGAACTGCTCACATCGAACGGTGCCTACGCCAAGCTGTGGCAGCACCAGTCGGGCGGCTTCCTCGGCGAGAGCGCCGAGTCGGTCCCCGGATGCCCGATCCCGGGAGCCGGTTCCAGCGGGCTGCCCGGACCGGCCGACCCGGCGCCGGACGGGGACCGCAGGACGTCGTCGCACGCTCGTACGAGCACCGGTTCCACGTGACCGATCCGCTCACGGGCATCCTCGCCCGCCGGCGCTGTCAGGAGGAAGCGAAGCCCGACTGAGTCGATCACGAGGTCGCTGTCATCCGGCCGCCCGCGCGGGCATGACGACCGCTACGCGTGTGGTGAAGACTGGGCAGATGCCTCATGACCCCGGCGGACTCCTGTTCGTCGCGTTCGGTTCCGTACTCGTCGCCGCCGGCTTCATCTGGAAGGGGCGCGTCCTGCGCCCCCTCTCGATGAAACGGACCCAGGCGGCCGCAATCCGGGACCGTTCCAGAAACCTGCTCCGTTCTGCGGACATGGCGATCGCCGAAGCGCGCCGCCGGGCGGCACGCGGCGAACCGGCCATCGTCACGGTCGGGGACGTGACCAGGGTGGCGTGCCGGCACTACGGGCACGTCCTCGTGGAGCGCGACGAGGCGGCTGCCGCCCTCCGCCGGCGCTTCGAGGCCGCCGGCTGCCGCGCGGACTGCATGACCGATGCCTTCAACTGACCGCCTCCTCGGTGTTGAAGAGGCTGTGAAAGGCGTATGGGCGATCATGTCCGTCGTCGGCTGAAGCCGTCCGTGCAGCCGATCCGCCCCGTGCAGCCGATCGGCCGCGCTCCGTCTTGGTTGCGCTACGGCTCCCAACCGACGTCCTGGGCCGGCGGTTGGTGCTCTCGTAGCGCCCTGTTTCGGAGGGTGGGCGAGTGTCGGTCCTGAGGGGAGGCGTTCGTCGTATCGTGAGAGGCCGCCGAAGGAGGCCGACGGCCGAGGGAGCCATGCATGACGCGGTACCTGATCTCGTTCGATGACGGCGCGATGACCTTTCCCGAGGAGGAGTTGCCCGAGGTGGCCGAGGCTTCGCACGAGGTGGTGCGGGAGGCTCAGGACGCCGGTGTGTGGGTCTTCGGTGGCGGCCTGGAAAGGCAGCAGGCCAGCGTCGTGGCCACCGACGGGACCGTCGCCGACGGCCCGTACCCGGAGACCAAGGCGGTTATTGGCGGGTTTTCGATCATCGATGTGCCCACACGTGAGGACGCGCTGGAGTGGGCTGCCAAGATCGCCGCCGCTTGCCGCTGTGCGCAAGAGGTCCGGGAGATCATGCCCGACTCGGCCGTCTGATCGACGAGGACCTGACCCGGCTGGGGCACGGGTCGGAAGTGGCTCGTGCCTTGCGGGTTCGGCATGCTGCGTGCCTGGGGGCGACGGAGTGGGCGGTCCGCAACAACCGTTGCTGTTCTCCCAGTTGGGTAGTGCCTGAAGGCCTGCGGCGTCGTCGGGGTGCACCAGTACTGTCTGCCGGCTGCCCGCCGAGATGACGAAGTCTCCTTCCCGCCGCTGCTTCGCATCCTCGTTTCCCCGATCGGAGTCGCGGCGACCTCGCCGAGCCGGCCTGGTCCTTGGCTTCCTGAAGGCCGGCATGCAGGTTCGCCGGAACTTCGCCTGCGTCACGTGTGATCGCCGCCGCTGTCAAGCCCGCATAGCAGGCCAGCCACGGGGGCCCACCGAAATCGCCCCGACGGGAACCTTATTCACCACGATCGGGTGATCTTTTCGGGTTTGGCGCAACCAGGCAGCTCTTTCGCTAGTAACACACCCGTAAGTCATATTCATCTCAGGGGGCGACATGAGCCAGCAATTCCCGCAGCAGCCGCACCAGCCCAACCAGCAACAGCCCGGATGGGGTGGCCCCCAGACTCCTCCGGGATACGCCGCCCCGCCTTTCCAGCCGCTCCCGCCCAAGAAGCCGGGCGCGGGCAAGATCATCGGACTGGGCTGCGCCGGAGTCATCGGCCTGTTCGTCGTGATCGGCATCGTCGGAGCCGCGACGAGCGGCGGCGACTCCACGGACAACAGCAACAAGGACAAGGCCGTGGCGGCCACCGGCAAGTCGACGACCGACGACGCCAAGGACGAGCCTGCGAAGGAAGAGCCCGCCAAGGAGGAAAACCCGGTCGAGTCCACCAAGACGCAGGCCGAGGAATTCCAGGCCTGCGTGGCCAAGTCCGGCACGCCCACCGAGCAGGCTGCGATCAAGCACGTCACGAAGGTCACCGGCGCCGACAAGCGGAACAACATCCTGGATGCTCCCGAGGTGTTCACCGACTTCAGCGGCGGACTGATGGGACCGCACCAGGGCGAGGGCAAGCTGATCGCTTCCGCGTTCACGTCGTGCTATGAGTCCGACAACGGGTTGGTGACCGTCTACGACAAGAACGGCGAGATCCTCGCCAACGCCAACTACTGATCCGTCCGACTGCCACGTTCCGGTAGCAGACTGCCCTCCCGGGCCTCCCGGGCCTCCCGGGCCTCCCGGGCCTCCCGGGCCTCCCGGGCCCCCGGGCCCCGCTGGGCCATCCCCTTCGCGGCCGGGTCTTCTGCCTCGGAGACGTGCTCTACGCGCTCGGCCCAGTCTCAACCTGACCGTCGGCCCCAGCGCGCCGGTCGGCCGGCCAGTGGCCCGCCGCCCGGTCCAGCGTGTCGCCGTCGATGCGGCCCGGCTGCCGCCGCACCGTCGGTTCCGCCGGCAGGCACCGCTTCGGGGGCAGCGGATCGGGCCGTACGCGAAGGCGCTCCATTGCAGCAGGCGCGGGATCTCCTGGGGCACGGCTCGGGATGCTCGCGGGGTTGCTCCAAGGCAGGCGGGATCGGCGCTGATGCGTCGGCAGGCACGGTCTTCCACCGGGATCACGGCGTCGAGAACTCCATGATCTTGGAAGGGCCCGTCAGTCGGCTGCGGCGTCCTCGGGCTCCCAGCGCAGCAGGTCGCCCGGCTGGCACTCGAGCACCTCGCAGAGCGCGGCGAGCGTCGCGAAGCGCACCGCCTTGGCGCGGCCGTTCTTGAGTACCGCCAGGTTGGCGGGAGTGATCCCTACGCGGTCCGCGAGCTCGCCCACGGACATCTTCCGCCTGGCCAGCATCACGTCGATGTCGACGGCGATCGGCATCAGATCACCTCGTCCAGCTCGGCCTGCATCTGCGCCGCTTCGATGTCGCGCGCGACGGCCTGGGCGAGCAGCATCCGCAGCACGAGCACGATGAGCGCGACTCCCAGGATGGCCACGCCAACCCCGCCCATGATGACGGTGACGCCCGGGTCGTCCCGCTGGCCCGGCGCATTGATGGCCGTGACCGCGAACCACACGAGGGCCGCCGCCACGATCGCGCCGATCACGCCGTCCACGTACCGGAAGGCGGCGTGGGAGAACACGGTTCCGCGTCGCACCATGGTCACCAGCCGCCATACGCAGACCAGGGCGACCTGGGCCGACACCATGCCCAAGATCGTGATCACGCGCAGCGCGGTCAGCGGGAGCGACCCGTCCTCCGGGTCGTTCCCGCTGACCAATGTCCACACCATCAATGCCTGTACGAACACGGTGCCGGCGAGCACCACCACGAGCAGGGCGCGCAGCGCACGCACGGTCAGCTTTCCCATGACCCATCCTTCCATCGAATCGCGATGGGAATCTATCGAGATTCGATAGATGAAGCAAGGGCTGGGGTGCGGGGTGGGCGGCGCGGGTCGGGGGAGAGAGTTGTCCGGCCAGGGCGCGGGCGGCGCGTCGTGCGTGTCGTGGACCTTGTGGGTGCGCCACGTTCTGGCGGTGGGGTGGTAGGGCTCGGTGAGTCGTTCCAAGCACAGTCGAGAGTTCCTCGAGGGTGGTGCGGCGTCGCCGGTAGGGCCAGGGCATGACTTCGGCGGCCTGAGGATGTCGAGAACGTGCCAGCGGCTCCGTCCCAGGGGCATCAGCGGCCACCCCCGGCCGCACGAGGAAGAAGGAGAAACCAGCATGGCGATTCAGCGGATGGACAACGTCGGCATCGTCGTCGAGGACATGGATGCCGCCATCGCGTTCTTTGTGGAACTCGGTATGGAGCAGGAGGGCAGGGCGGAGGTCGGGGGTCTCGTCGCCGACCGGTGCACCGGACTCGACGGTGTCCGTTGTGACATCGCGATGCTCCGGACCCCGGACGGTCACAGCCGGCTCGAGCTGGCGAGGTACCGCAGCCCCGAGGTGATCAGCGACGGGCCGCGCAACCGGCCGCACAACGTTCTGGGCACGCACCGCGTCATGTTCGCCGTCGACGACATCGAGGACACCGTTGCCCGCCTGCGCCCTCACGGCGCCGAACTCCTCGGCGGGATCGCCCGGTTCGAGGACAGCTATCTGCTCTGCTACGTCCGCGGCCCGGAGGGCATCATCGTCGGACTGGCCGAGCAGCTGCGCTGAGAAGCAACAACAGTCAGCCGACGTCAGCCCGAACCCCGTGTGGGTGGAGATCGACCTCGACGCCGTAGGGCTCTTCCCCCGCACCGACACACCGGCGGCCGGTGGCGGGACCGCAGGTGATCCAGCATCTGCACCACAGCCCGCACCGTCACGGGGCAGGCGAACCCGGCGGACTGGTTCAGACGTACGGCTTCAAGACCACTACCGCCCGTCACGTCCGCATCCAGGCCACCGAGCTCGGTGCCCCAGCGACCGGCGAAACCACCAAGTCCCGCCTGCAGCCGGCCGGCGTGCGACGGTCAGCTGCGCGTTCCCGCCCCCAGCCGTGTCGTTGTTTCCATGAGTGACATGGTGAACGGGTGGCTCGGCGCGGTGAGGACTCGCTGTGCCGGGCCCTGTTCGACGATTTCGCCGGCGTCCAGTACGGCGATGCGGTGGGCCAGGGTCGCGGTGTTCAGGTCGTGGGTGATCAGGGCCAGGGAGAGGTCGTCGCGGTCGCGGAGCAGGGCGGTGAGCATGCCGAGGATGTCCCGGCGGGTGATCGGGTCGAGACCGGAGGTGATCTCGTCGCAGATGAGGACACGGGGCTGGGCCAGCAGGGCGCGGGCGAGGGCAGCGCGCTGGAGTTCGCCGCCGGAGAGCTGTCCGGGGCGTCGGCGGACCAGGTGCTCCGGCAGGCCGAGGCCGCTCAGAGTGGCCAGGGCCTCCCGTGTCGCGGGGGTGGACGCGGTGCCGCGTAGCCGTATCGCGGTGCGGGCGACCTGGTGCAGCACGGGGCGGTGTTCGTCGAAGGCGGCACGCGCGTCCTGGAAGACGTACTGCACGGCCGCCAGTTGGGCGCGGCTGCGGTCACGCAGGCTGCGGGGCAGCGGTGTGCCGTCGAGGAGGATCTCTCCGTCGTGTTCGCGGTGCAGTCCGGCCAGGCAGCGGGCGAGGGTGGTCTTGCCGCTTCCGGAGCGGCCGACGACGGCCAGGCTCTCGCCCGCGCACAGGTCGAGTTCGGCCGAACGCAGTACGTCGGTCGTGCCGCGGGTGCTTTGGCGGTGACGGGCGGTCAGGTCGCGGACGCGCAGGACGGGGCGGCCGGTGCCGGTCGAGCCTTCCGATCGCGTGAACTGCGGTTGCCTGGCCAGTAGTTCGCGGGTCCATTCGTGCCGGGGTGCGAACAACAGACGCTGGGCCGGGCCAGACTCCACGACCTGGCCCGCCCGCATGACGATCACCTCGTCGGCGAGTGACCGTACGACGTCCAGGTCGTGGCTGAGCAGAACGACGGCGATGCCACGTGCCGCGACGGCCGCCAACTGGTCGACGATCCGGGCCTTGGTCAGGGCGTCCTGACCGGTGGTGGGTTCGTCGGCGACGACGACCCGGGCGCCCAGCAGCAGGGCCTGGGCGAGGACCACGCGTTGTTGCTGGCCACCGGAGAGCTGGTGCGGGTAGCGGCGCAACATGGTTTCGGCGTTCGGGAATTGGGCTTGGGCGAGGGCGTGCAGGACGCGTTCGCGGGCCGCCGACCGGCGCTTGGCACGGGGCAGGTGGCGTACCTGGGCGCGGGCGATGTCCGTCAGGAGGGCGGTGATGCGGCGGGCAGGGTTGAGGGCTGCGGCCGGGTGCTGAGGGATGTAGCCGACCAGTCCGTCGGCGGCCAGGCGTACGTCGCCGGTGACGTGGGCGCCGGGTGGGTACTCGCCGAGCAGGGCGAGGCCGGTGGTGGTCTTGCCGCTGCCGGATGTGCCGATCAGGGCGGTGACCTTGCCGGGGAGAGCCTTGAGGCTCACTCCGTGGACGAGCGCCCTGCCGCCGACCTCGACGCGCAGGTTCCGGATCTCGGCCACAGGCTCCTCGGTGGTGTGCCCGGGGCCGACGGGACTGCCGACCTGCTCCGTCGTGTCGTCTGTGGGGTTCACGGGCGTGCTTCCCTCCCTGTCCGGCTGCGGGTGGTCCTGGTCGCGTCGAGGAGCGTCTTGCCCCGGCCCCGGCCCCGGCCCCGGCCCCGGCCCCAGTCCCAGTCCCGCTCGCTTGGGCGGGCGTCCACGAGCGCGGCGTCGAAGAGGAGGTTGGTGCCCATCGTCAGGGCGATGATCAGCAGGGCGGGGACGACCACGGCCCACGGCTGGACGAAGAGGCCGATGCGGTTGCGGTCGACCATGACCGCCCAGTCGGCGGCATCCGGGGCGACCCCGGCACCGAGGAAGGCGGCCGTGGCCACGAGGTACAGCACGCCGGTCAGCCGGGTTCCGGTGTCGGCGGCCAGGGTGCGCAGCATGGAGCGGCCGACGTAGCCGACGGCGATGCGCCACCAGGTCTCGCCCTGCATGCGCAGCGCCTCGACCGCGGGCCGGGCGGCGGCCTCCGCGGCGGCGGCGCGCACGAGCCTGGCCGCGTCCGGCACGTTCACCAGTGCTACCAGCAGGGCCAGACCGACGGGGCCGGGGGAGAACACGGTGGCGGCCAGCAGGATCAGCAGCAGCGACGGGACGGCGAGCAGGACGTCCAGGGGCCGCATCAGCAGTTCCTCCAGCAGGCGGCGACGGGTCAGCGCCGCGAGCAGGCCGACGGGGAGCGCGACGAGATACGACAGGGCGGTGGCGGCTAGGGCGGTCAGCACCACCGGCCTGCCGCCGTGCAGTACCTGACGCCATACGTCACGGCCCACGAAGTCGGTGCCGAGCCAGTGGCCGGCGCCGAGGGTGAAGGACGCCGTCCGCGGCCCTGGTCCGCCCGCGAACAGCGGGCCGAGCAGGGCGAGCACGAGGGGGAGGGCGACGACCGTCATGCCGAGGGCAAAGCGGGCCGTCCGCAACTTCGTCACGCGACCACACCCGCCCGAGGGGCCAGACGGTGGGCGACGAGATCCGCGCCCAGATTCAGCACGACGGTCAGCATGCCGAACACCACGGCGAGCCCCTGGACGACCGGCAGGTCGCGTTCGGCGACGGCGTTGAGCAGGACGGTGCCGAGTCCCGGGATCACGTAGAGCGCCTCCACGACGATGACGCCGCACAGCAGCCAGTCGATGGTGCGGGCGAGTTGCTGGGCCGCGGGGGCGAGGGCGCCCGGAAGAGCGTGGGTGTAGCGGATACGGGTGCCGGAGATGCCGTAGCGGCGGGCCTGGGCCACGTAGGGGGAGGCGAGCGCATCGATCATGCCGGCCCGCACCAGGCGGGACAGGGAGCAGACCGGGCGGGCCAGCAGGACGAGCACGGGCAGGACGAGCGCGGCCGGGTGACTTAACAGGTCGGTGCCGTAGCCGACTGCGGTGGGCGGCAGCCAGCGCAGCTGCAGGGCGAACACGGTCACCAGCAGGATCCCGAGGGCGAACTCGGGCAGCGCGTACACGGCGAGCGTGACCGAGCTGATCAGCCGGTCGACGAGGCGGCCTTCATGACGGGCGGCGAGCACGCCGAGGCCGAAGCCGGTCGGGACGAGCAGGGCCGCAGTGAGCGTGGCCAGCAGCAGGGTCGGTCCGAAACCGTCGGAGATGTACTGGCCGACCGGGCGGCCGGACGTCAGGGAGGTGCCGAGTTCGCCGTGGAGCAGGCCCGTCACCCAGTCGGTGAGCCGCTCGTGGGCGGGCCGGTCGAGGTGCATGGCCTCGCGGAGGGCGGCGATCCGGGCCGGGTCGGGCTGGTCGCCGGCCAGGGCGACGGCGGCGTCACCCGGCAGCGCCTCGGTGAGCGCGAAGACCAGCAGTACTACGGCAATGGTCTGCAGGGCGCCGAGGAGCAGCCGCCGGGCGACGAAGGAACGCAGTCCGCTCACGCGAGCCAGACCTTGTCGAAGCGGGCCCAGTCGAGCGTGTTGGCGGGAGCCTTGGCCGAAACTCCCTTCACCCTTCGGGCCGTGCCGAGGATCCAATCGGCGAAGCCCCAGATGAGGAACCCGCCCTCGGTGTACAGACGGCGCTGCATCCGCTCGTAGACGGCTGCCCGTTCGGTCTTGTCGCGGGTGGACTGGGCCTGTTGGTAGAGCGCGTCGAAGTCCTTGTGCTTCCACTTGGTGGCGTTGGTGGTGGAGTCGCTGAGCAGGCGCTGGGAGATGTGGGCCTCGACGGGCATGGCTCCGGAGCGGTAGCAGCACAGGGTGCCGTTGTCGAGGATGTCGGCCCAGTAGGAGTCCTTGCTGCCCATCTTGACGTCGATGGTGACGCCCGCCTTCCGTGCCTGGTCGCGGAAGATGCCGGCGGCTTCGACGAAGCCGGCGGCGACGGCCGAAGTGTCCAGGGTGATCTTCAGGTTCTCGGCGCCGGCCTGCTTGAGCAGGGCGCGGGCCCTGTCGAGGTCCTGTCCGCGCTGGGGGAGGCCGTCGGCGTAGTACTCGTAGCCCTTGCCGAACAGGTCGTTGCCGATCACACCCGCGCCGGACAGGGCGCCGTCGATGAGTTCCTCGCGGTCGGCGATGAGGAAGAACGCCTCGCGTACTCGCTTGTCGTCGAAGGGGGCCCGGTCGGTCTTCATCGCGAAGCCCTGCATGGCGCTGCCAGGGAGCCGCACGATCGCGATCTGCCCCTTGCCTTCGTGGGCGCGCGCGGAGGTGGGGTCGAGTTCGTGGGCGTACTCGACCTGTCCGCCGAGGAGTGCGTTGACGCGGGCGGACTCCTCGTTGGCGACGACGAACTCGAGCTCGTCGAGGTGCGGGGCGCCCTCCCAGTAGTCGTCGTAGCGGCGGAAGACGGCCGAGCGGCCGGGGGCGAAGGAGACGAACAGGAAGGGACCGGAGCCGATCGGCTTCGTGTCGAAGCCGCCTGACTCCCCGGAGTTCTCCGGGACGACGTAGGCGCCGAACGCTGCCAGGACGTTGGGGAATTCGGCGGTGGGCCGCTTGAGGACGAACTCGATGCCGCGCTCGCCGGTCGCTCGGCTGGTGTCGAGGTCGATGGGCTCCAGAGACGCCCTGGCGCGGAATGCCTGCTTGGGGTCGGCGATGCGGCGGTAGCTGTAGAGGACGTCGGCGGCGGTGACCGGCCTTCCGTCGTGGAAGGTCGCCTTGCGCAGGGTCACCTGCCAGCGGTCCAGGGTCTTGTTCGCCTCCCAGTTCTCGGCGAGGCGGGGCCGGGCGGACAGGTCGGCGCCGAAGTCGGCGAGCTTGTCGTACAGCGCCTTGGCGCGGGCGGCGTCGGCGAAGAGGTTGGCCAGGTGCGGGTCGAGGGTCTCGCCGGCGCCTCCTCCGGCGAACGCAGCGCGCAGCCGACCGCCCTTCGTGGGCTTGCCGTCGCCCTCACGGTCGGTGTCTTTCGCGGAGCCGGAGCCGGAGCCGGAGCCGCACCCGGTGAGAACGAGCGCGCCGAGTGAGGCGGCGCCCGTGGCGGCGGCGAGGAAGCCGCGGCGATGCAGGCCGGGGAAGCGCTCGTCGTGCATGGGATTCCTTTGGGTGTGGTGTGGACGAAGAGGAGTCAGTGGGAGTCGGTGAGGCGCGCGACGAGGTGCAGTCGGTCCGCATCCGTGGTGTCGCCGGGCAGCCGGCCTTGCGGCCACGGCGGTTCGGTGCGCGGGCCGGGCCCGTCGTGGAGTTCGAGCACCTCGAAGCCGTGCGCGGCCAGCAGGTGACGCAGTTCCTGAGGGAACAGCAGCCGCCACGCGGAACGCTGCTCGACCGGTGCCGACCCGTCGCCGGTGGTCCACACGCGCCTGCGGCGCAGGAGCTGGGCCGTACGGTCCACGGTGAGCGTGGTGGTGGACCGGTGGACGATGCCCTGCCAGGTGAAGGAATGGACGGTGGGCGTGTCCAGCAGGTCGGTACGGCCGAGGAAGTAGGCGCCGTTGCGCATCTCCGCCACCAGGAGACCGCGGGGAGCCAGAGCGCGGCGGCAGGAGGAGAGGAAGGCGTGGAGCTGCTCGTTGGTGTGGCAGTACAGCAGAGCGCTGTCCAGGCACACGACGGCGTCGAACACGCCCCGGCCCAGGTCGAAGCCGCACAGGTCGGCACGGACGTACGCGGGCCCGGGGTGGTGGGTGCGCGCGTGGGCGAGCATCGCCTCGGACAGGTCGGCACCGGTCACGTCGCGGCCGACGCTGTGGAGGTGGGCGGAGTCGCGTCCGGTGCCGCAGCCCATGTCGAGCACGCGCGGTCCTGCCCCGTGCCGCCCGAGGCGGTCCTGCGTCCAGCGTCCGGCCAGCCGGTCGGGGTCGGGGAAGCGGGCCTCGTACAGCTCGGGGTTGTCGGTGAGCAGGTTGTGCGGAAACGTCGTAGAGGTCATGCCAAGTCCCTCCTCAGGCAGGTGCGGGAACGGCGGGCTTCGACGGGCTCGGCAGCGACCCGAGCCGGTGCAGCCAGGCCACGCCCAGCGCGGAGACGAGCCCGAACAGGGCACAGCACGTCCATGGCAGCCAGCCGGCGTCGCCCCGCTCCCCGGTGTCCATGGCCCAGCCGACGACGGTGTTGCCGACGGCGGCGGCGATGCCGGAGAACACGTAGAAGATGCCGAAGTAGGTGCCGGTCAGCTCCGACCGGCCGAAACCGGGAACGAGCTCCATCACGAACGGCTGGGCGACCATCACCCCGAGGTAGAGCAGCAGGGCTCCGACCAGGACGGGCAGCGCGTGCAGCACCGCGTCGGCAGTGCCGTCCGGGCCGCCGGAGCCGCCCGCCGTCACCGCGGGCGGCAGGAACGCCAGCGCCATCAGCCCCAGGCCCCTCGCCATCCAGCGCGCGCGGTCCCCCCGCTCCTTGAGGGTGCGGGTGATGCGCAGTTGCAGTGTCAGGTTGGCGACGGTGCCCACGAGGAAGACGAGTCCGGCGGCGCCGTCCCAGCCGGTGGCCTGCCGGGCACCGGCGGGCAGGAGCAGGTACAGCTGGTTCTCCAGGGTGAACATGCCGACCATGGCGAGCGCGAAGGCGAGGAAGGCCCTGTTGCCCAGCACCTCGCGCCAGTCCGCGAGGACCGTGCCCTTGCTCGGCTCGACCTTCCGGACGGGCAGCACGAGGGCCTGTGCGACGGTGAGCGCGGCGAAGATCCCGGCGGCGGTGAGCGCGGACGTGCGGAAGTCCACGAGCAGCAGCGCGCTGCCCAGCAGGGGGCCGATCAGGGCGCCGGTGGTGGCGAACACGTTGAACAGGGCGAACGCCTCGGCCTTGCGCTCGGCAGCCTCCTGCGCGATGTAGGTGCGTACGGCGGGGTTGAACAGTGCCCCGGCGAGCCCGCTGAGGACGGACGCGGCGAGCAGCACGGCCAGGTCGTCGCCGAGCGCGAACAGGGCGAACCCGGCGGTGCGCAGGGCGCAGCCGGCGATGATGACGCCGCGTGCGCCGAGCCGGTCGGAGGCGGAGCCGCCGATGATGAACAGCCCCTGCTGGCTGAGGTTGCGAACGCCGAGCACGATGCCCACCACGGCCGCCGACATGCCCAGGTGGTCGGTGAGATGGGTGGCGAGGTAGGGGATGAGGAGGTAGAAGCCGATGTTGACACCGAGCTGGTTGACCAGCAGGAGCTGTACCGCGAGCGGGAAACGCCTCATCTCACGCCACGCCCTCATTCGCCCCCACCTCCTGAACTCCCAGGCCGGGACGGTCACTTGCGCGTACGACGCCGTCCCCGCCGCCGATCCCGGTCCACGGGTCGTGGGCGAGCAGCAGGTGCCCGTCCAGGTCGGCCCAGCGGGCCCGGTCGGCGAGGTGGACCGCGGGGGCGAGGCCGAGACTGCTGGCGGTCAGGCAGCCCAGCATCAGCTCCGTGCCACTGCCCGCGATCAACTCGGCGATACGCAGGGCCGCGTGCACCCCGCCGCACTTGGCGAGCTTGACGTTGACGCCCTGGACGCGGCCCGCCAGGCGGCGCACGTCCTCCAGATCGACGGCGTCCTCGTCGGCGATGACGGGCAGCGGCGAGCGTGCGGCCAGCGCACCCAGCGCTGCCGGGTCGCCGGGCGCGACGGGCTGCTCGACGGCCTCGACGCCGAGGTCGGCGAACCGGTGCAGCAGCGCCTCGGCCTGCGCCACCGTCCAGGCGCCGTTGGGGTCGAGCAGGAGCCGGGCGCGCGGCGCCGCGTCGCGGATCACGCGGACGCGCTCCACGTCGTCCTCCGGGTCGGGAGTTCCCGCTTTGACCTTGATGACTTCGAAGCCACCCGCCGACAGACAGCGCGCCTGCGCCGCCGCGTGGGCGAGGGAGGTGATGCCGATGGTGCGGGCGGTGGCCGCGACCGGAGGTGCGGTGACACCGAGCAGCCGGTGGACGGGGCTGCCCGCACGCTTGCCGACGAGGTCGAGCAGCGCAGCCTCGACGCCGGCGGTCACGGCCGGGGGAGTGCCCTCACCGGCCAACTCGCCCACCCGTAGCGCCTCCAGGGCGTTCTCCGGGTCGGGGAAGCGGGCGAGATCCGTACCGACGGCGGTGAGGAACCGTTCCAACGTTTCAGCGTCGAGCCTGTAGTAGACGCTGGTGACGGCCTCGCCGTGGCCGGTGAGGCCGTCGTGTTCGACGGTCAGCCACACGGCGTCGCGCGCGGTCATGACGGAGCGGGAGATGCGCAGCGGCTCGGTGAGTTCGAGGCGTACGGTGCGCAGGCCGGCCTTCACTTGGTCCCTTCCGGATCGGATACGGCCTTCAGCGGGTCGGTGACACGGGTGCAGCGCACCCAGCCGGTGGCCTCGGCCGCGCGGGGGTGCGGGATCTCGACCGGGCGGGTGGCCGCCGTGGCGGGATCGAGGCCGTGGACCGCGGCGAAGTCGTCGTCATAGACCGTGCCGAGATAGCGGTGCGGGCCGTCGGGAAAGACGGTGGCGACCACCGTGCCCGGGTGGACACGGGCTGCCCAGGCGGCGACGCGGGCGGCGGCGCCCGTGCTCCAGCCGCCGCTGACGAAGCTGCCGCGCGCCAGGCGACGGCAGCTGTCCACGGCCTCGGCCGGGCCGACCCAGTGGACCTCGTCGAAGGCTTCGTAGGCGACGTTGCGCGGGTGGATGCTGCTGCCCAGGCCGCGCATCAGCCTCGGTCGTGCGGGCTGACCGAAGATGGTGGAGCCGGTCGAGTCGACACCGATCAACCGCAGCGCGGGCCAGCGCCGTCGCAGTGGGCCGATGATCCCCGCGCTGTGGCCGCCGGTGCCCACACTGCACACCAGGATGTCCAGGTGGTCGAGCCCGTCGATGAGTTCGGCGGCCAAGGAGGCGTAACCGACGCTGTTGTCAGGGTTGTTGTACTGGTCCGGCCAGTACGCGCCGGGCAGCCCGGCGAGCAGTTCCCGCAGCCGGCCCAGCCGCGCCGCCTGCCAGCCGCCCCGGGGCGCAGGGCGGTCCACGATCTCCAGCCGCACCCCATGGGCACGCAGCAACTGCCGCATGACTGGTTCCAGTTCACTGTCTCCGACCAGCACGACGGGGTGGCCGAGAGCCTGGCCCGCGAAGGCCAGCCCGATGCCGAGCGTGCCCGAGGTGGACTCCACCACCGGTGCGCCGGGCCGCAGTTCGCCGCGCTCGCGGGCGCCCAGCAGCATCGACACCGCCGCCCGCGCCTTCATCCCGCCCGCCGCGAGCCCTTCGAGTTTGGCCCAGAAGCCGGGGTGCGGGCCGGGCACGTCGGCCGTGATGCGGACCAGGGGCGTGCGGCCGAGCAGGGCGAGCAGTTCCGGGCGGGCGAGGGGACGCACTGCCGTCGTGGTCATCGACCGGCCTCCGGACAGGGGCCGCCGTACCGGTGGACGGTGCCGGGACCGCCGTCGAGCCAGAAGAACGGGTACGGCTCGGCGCACACCGCGCTCACCCCGTGGCCGAGAAAGCGGGGCAGTACGGCGCTGCCGGTCTGGGCGAACATCACCAGCTGCTTGCCATGAGCCAGCGCGTGCTGCCGCAGCGGCTCGAAAGTGTCGTTGCCCAGCGTCATCCCGGACACCAGCAGGGCGTCGCAGCGCCCGGCCCCGGCGAGGGCGTCGGTGGCGACCGCCTCGCCCCACTCGGTCAGCCCGCCCTTGAGGTCACAGGGCACATAGTTCAGGCCGCGCGAACGCAGCTCCTCAAGAAGGGAGTTGACGACACCCACCACCAGCACGGTCGCCTCCGCCGGGAGATCGAGGAGCGCGACGACGGCCTTCGCCCGGGCTCGGGACTTCTCCAGCGACGTCCCGGCGGGCAGCGGGACGGCCCGCGCCCCGTTCCGTGGAGTGTGTGGAGTGACGTGCATCAGATAGGCGTCCAGCGCGGCCACGCGCACCGCCGGCAGCGGATGCTCCAGCAGCCGGGCCACGCTCGCGCCCACACATTCCTCGACCGCTCGGTCGGGCAGGGCCCCGGGCTCGACCGCGCACGAGCCGACGGCCCTGCCCAGACGCAGGCCGAGAACCTCGTTGCGATAACCGGTGCCGCGCCCGTCGTGCCGTACGGCCTGCCGGGTGGTGAAGGCCACGGCGATCCGCTGCGTCGCCGGATCCGGACCCAGCCCACCGGCGCGTACGCGCGCTACGAGCTCGTAGTACGAGTCGAACGTCTCGTACGTCTCGACCGTCGCCGTGCGGGCTGTGCCCGAAGTGGCGGTCATCGGATCACCAACCCGGACCGCAGCCGACCGAGCAGGACCTCGACGTGGTCGCGGGCGCCCAGCCCCTCGGCGTCACCCGCCATGACGTGCCCGAGGTACTCGTTGTTGCTGCCCGCCGCCTCCACCTGCGTACCGGGCACGGCGAGCTCCACCTCCAGCACACCTGGTGCACTCCGCAGCTCGCCACCGTCCAGCGACTCGAGCGTGCCCGACCTCTGAGGCACGAGGAAGCCGATGGCTGCGCTGCACAGCCCTGTGTCGCTGCGCCGCAGGTCGGGCTCGCGCCCGAGGGACACCTCCACGAAGGCCGCGGCCAGGTCGATTCCGGTCACATGGCGGACCAGCTCGGTGATGCGGTTTCCGGCGGGACGCGGGTTGACCTCGACCACGCGCGGACCGGCCGAGGTCAGCTTGATCTCGGTGTGCGCCACCACACCGTCCACCAGCCCGAGTGCCTTGAGCGCGGCGAGGGCGGTCTGCTCTGCGGCCTCGGCATCGGCCGCCGGGAGGGCGGCCGGGAACATGTGCCCGGTCTCGATGAAGGCGGGCGCCCCGCCGACGCTCTTGTCGGTCACGCCCACCACGTGGACAGCGCCCGCGTGCGATACCGTCTCGACGCTCACCTCGGGGCCGTCCATCAGCTCCTCCAGCAGGACGGCGGGCTCCCGCCTCTGCCCGCGGGCGTTGACCGGAAAGTCCGACAGCACCCGTACGGCAGCGGCGAGTTGCTCCTCGTCGTCCACCCGTCGCACGTACATGCCCGCGCACAGGTCGACCGGCTTGACGACCAGCGGGTAGCCGATCTCCCGTGCCGCGCCCACGATGTCGGCCCACTCCTCGTGCACGGCGAAGCGCGGCCCGGGGACCCCCGCGTCGGCGAGGACACGGCGGGTGGCGTCCTTGCGACAGGCGCTCTCGACCGCCTCCGGGGACGAGCCCGGCAGACCCAGATGCCCGGCGATCCGCGCCGCAGTCGGCAGGTAGTAGTCGCAGGAAGTGATCACGCCGTCGAAGCGCAGCACCTCGTGCAGCCGCTCGATCTCCGGCAGCAGAACGTCGGCGTCGTTGGTGTCGGAGGTGATCACGTTGCGGGCGCCGAGCAGTGGGTGTGCCACCCCCTCGGGCGCGGAGCGGAGGTAGTGGTGCAGGTCGCGGGTGAGGAACGTGAACTCGTGCCCGCCCTCCCGGATCGCCCGTGGCAGCAGTCTGCTCATCGACCCGACCCAGCTCTCGACCATCAGCAGATGAGCCACAACTCCCCTTTACATGCCAGCGGTTCAAACGTCAGGGCAGCCCGAAGAACCCTCAGACGGAAGGGGGGACGCGGGCTCCACGCAGGAACACGCTAGCGATAATCATTTTCATTTACCAGTCCCAGGTCGATGTGGCTCGTCGGAAGACATGCCTCTGCCGGGGGAGGGGATCGTGTCCGACTCGGCGGCGGCTCGCTTCGTGTACGGGCTCACTACGGCCGGGAGTCCGTCCGCACGATCGGTTGCCAACCGACCGCGGCGGCCTCGCCGCTGAGCAGACGGACGGCTACCGTGTCACTGGCCGATACAGCACCACTCGTTTACCTGGGGGAGCAGCCTTGCCAAGGAAAGTCAGCGCGATCGTGGCCGCAGTCGCGGCGGCAGCTGTGCCGGTTCTCGCGGGGGCGCCGGCCGCCACCGCCGCCACGACCGCCTACCCCACCACCTACTTCTCCGTGCAATCGGGCGACAGCTGGTATGCCGGCCAAATCACCTGGTACAACCGGTCGGTCAGCCTCGACGGAGATCTCAACGCCTACGGGTGCAAGCGTGCGTACGGTATCGCGTGGGCAGGCACCACCCCGCTGGACGAACGGAGCACCAGCACCCACTGCGACAACTACACGGATCAGAACATCTCCCTTGCCGCGAACGTCCCCGGCGGAGCCGACCATGTCCGGATCAACCTGACCGACGCCAACGGGAAGGTTCTCGCCTACAGGTACTACTACCGCCCGTGAGGTGAGCAGGATCGTGGGTGTGTGGCCCATGTCGGTCGTTGGCCGCGAGGGCTTGTCATACTTTGCCGCCGAAGAAGACCTGCACCTCCTGGATGAGCCCGTCCCGGACAGTGATCGCCTCCATGTTGCGGTGCCTGTCGCCCGTTGTGAGCACGTACTCGTAGTGGAGGAAGACCAGTTCTTCGTCTGCGGGGACGACGTGGAGCAGACGCTGCTCCGTCATCCGATCGGCCGTGGGGAAACACCGCTCGAAGAACGCTGCCTTGTCGATGTGATCGTCCTGTGGGCTGGTGAACGAGAATCCGTCGGCGTAGAGAGCGAAGGCGGCGTCACGGTCCTGCGACCTGTAGTGCTGAAAGGCCGCTTCGGCGACGGCTGTCGGACTGCTGGTCATGCGGGCTCCTCGATCGGACGGCTGGCCCTGTTCGCCACCGTACAACCGCGTTTCGCGCCCTGCGGTGGCGAGACCGCCGCGGAACCGGCCCCTCCCGGGCCCCCGGACCCCCGGGCCCCCGGGAATTGCTCTCGGCCGCCCGCCAGTGCCCCGGTGCTTCAGGTCCCGGGGTCAGCCGTCCAGCCGCCGCGCGCTGAGCCACTTCACGATCTCCGGGTCATGGTGGTCGAAGAACAGCGAGGCTCCGGTGTCCAGGGCGGCGATGGCCGCCATCTGGTCGTCGGTGAGCGCGAAGTCGAAGACGTCGAGGTTCTCCGCCATCCGCTCGGGGCGTACCGACTTCGGGATCGAGGCGACGCCCCGCTCGACCGCCCAGCGCAGTACCACCTGGCCCACCGACTTCCCGTGGCGCCGCGCGATCTCACTCAGTACGGGGTTGGTGAACAGACCGTTCTTGCCCTCGGCGAAGCCGCCCCAGGCCTGGTGCTGGACGCCCTGTTCGCGCATGAGGTCCTGGTAGTCGGCGCGCTGGAAGAAGGGGTGGGTCTCGATCTGGTTGACGGCGGGCGTGACCTCGTTGTTGATGATCAGGTCGAGGAGGCGGTCGGGGTAGAAGTTGGAGACGCCGATGGCCCTGGCGCGGCCCTGCCGGTTCAGCTCCTCCATGGCGCGCCACTGGCCGTACACGTCGCCGTAGGGCTGGTGCATCAGGTACAGGTCCAGATGGTCGAGCCCGAGCTTGGTCAGCGACGCCTCGAAGGCACGCTTGGTGTTCTCCTCGCCGGGCGCCTCCTGGACGTACAGCTTGGTGGCGACGAAGAGCTCCTCGCGCGGGATGCCGCTGTTCTTGATCGCGCGGCCCACGGCCTCCTCGTTGCCGTACGAGGCCGCCGTGTCGAGCAACCGGTAGCCGGCCGCGAGGGCCTCGGTGACCACGCGTTCGGTCTCGTCGGACGGGATCTGGAAGACGCCGAAGCCGAGGATCGGCATCTCGACGCCGTTGTTCAGGGTGACGTTCTGCATGGCTCTTTTCCTTTGGCGGGGCAGGCTCAGCGTTCGAGCATCTTCAGCTGGGCTTCGGTGTGGGTGGCGCCGGCCGCGGGCGGGAGGCTCGTCAACCGGTCGAGCTGGGCGGGGGTGAGCCGGAGCGCGTCGGCGGCGGTGTTCTCTTCGAGACGGTGGACGCGCTTGGTACCGGGGATGGGGGCGATGTCGTCGCCCTGGGCGAGCAGCCAGGCGATGGCGACCTGGGCCGGGGTGGCGTCGGCTTCGGCGGCCACGGCCTGGACCTCGTCGGCCAGGCGCAGGTTGTGCTGGAAGTTCTCGCCGGTGAAGCGCGGGTTGTCCCGCCGGAAGTCGTCCTCGGCGAAGTCGGTGGAGCGGATCGCGCCGGTGAGGAAGCCGCGGCCCAGCGGCGCGAACGGGACGAAGCCGATGCCGAGTTCGCGCAGCGTCGGCAGCACCCGTGCTTCCGGTTCGCGTGTGAAGAGGGAGTACTCGGACTGCACGGCGGTGACCGGTGCGACGGCGTTCGCGCGGCGGATCGTCTCCGGCCCGGCCTCGGACAGGCCGAACGCGCGGACCTTGCCTTCGGCGATCAGCTCGCCCACGGCGCCCGCCGTCTCTTCGATGGGGACGTCCGGGTCGACCCGGTGCTGGTAGAACAGGTCGATGTGGTCCGTGCCGAGGCGCCGCAGCGATCCCTCGAAGGCGGTGCGGATGTTGGCCGCGCTGGAGTCCAGGTTCCCCGGCCCGTCGCCTCCGTGGGAGACCAGACCGAACTTCGTCGCCAGCACCACCTGGTCGCGGTGTCCCTTCAGGGCCCGGCCGAGCAGTTCCTCGTTGGTGTACGGACCGTAGATCTCGGCGGTGTCGATGAAGGTGACGCCCAGCTCGAGGGCGCGGTGCACGGTCCGGATGGACTCCGCCTCGTCGGTCCCGGCGCCGGTGTATCCCTGGGACATGCCCATCGCGCCCAGACCGATCCGGGAAACCTCGAGGTCACGCAGGTGGATGTGGTGCATCAAAGCTCTCCGCTCCGTCGTTTTCGGGTCGGTTCCTCGTGTTGTTCTCGGTGGACGGCTTCGTCGCCCCCGGGCCGGCCGTTCCCACTCTGGCCCGGGCGTCCGGCCACCGCCTGCTGCGCGCTCTGGACCCATGGCGGCAGGGCCGGACCGGACATGGCCTCACGCGCCGAGCGACACCGCGCTCGCGGGCCTTGCGGGCCTCCTGGGAAGCGTAGGGGCAGGTCGCCCCCGTTTGGCGGCTGAGCGGCCCCGGTGACGGGCCGCGCTGTTCGGGGGAGCGACGGAGTCCCCCACCACACGGCAGCGGAGGATCCCGCCGACGCTGCCTCGGCACGGTTCAGTCCCGGAGCAGGCCGACCCGGCCCAGCCACGACCCAACGGCACCGTCGGCGTCCCGGACCTTCTCGCCCTGTACCGCCAGTCCTTCGCCGATGGTCGCGCCCGGGCAGGACCTCGCGTAGTCGCGCTCGGTGGTGCCCAGTCCGCTCATGGCATACGTCGTGATCGGAAGGACGGTCCTGCCGCGGAAGTCGAACCGTTCCGCGAAGGTCGACATGATCATCGGTGCTCGGACGTTCCAGACGGGACTGGCCAGCAGCACGGTGTCGTAACGCTCCAGCGAGGACGGGAGGTTGGCGATGGCCGGCCGCGCATCGGCCTCCTGCTCGCGGACGTTGCGTGCGACCGTCTCGTCGTAGTCGTCGGGGTAGGGGTCGACGGCTTCGATGCGATGCAGATCGCACTCGATGCGCTCGCCGATCATGCGGGCGAGGACCTCGGTGTTTCCGACCTCGAGGTCGGTGCGCCCGCCGTAGAAGTAGTTCTCGCCCGCCCGGGAGAAGTAGGCCAGCAGGACCCGCTTGCCGGGCGAGCCGGGCGAGCCCGTCGAGGCAGGTCGTTCGGTGCTCTTAGACGCCGCCCCGCCGGACGGGGACGCGGAACATCCGGTGATGTGGACACCGGTCATGACGGTGGCTCCTCCCAGAAGTACGCCACGAAGGAGCATGCGGCGCCCCGGTGTGGCCGGTTTCGCCGATCCGGTGCGGGGTTCGCGCGCCGTCATGCGCCGGGCCCACCGAGGGAGCGGACGGCGTCGAGATCCGCCCGCAGCGGTTGCGGCTCGGCTTCGACAGGCAGGTCGGCGGGGTCCAGTACGCCGTCCACGGAGCCGGAAGGGTCGGTCTCGAGGGTGCCGAAGAGCTCTGCCCAGTCGGCCGGCTCTTCGCCTTCGGTGGCGGTGAGCTCGAACGTCTTGCCCGAACGTGCCACGCGTGGCCGGGCGCCGTCCAGGGCCCGCAGGAGGTTGCGCACGCCGCCGTGGTCGATGTGCGCGCGGGCGTCCGGCCGGGAGTCCCCGTCCGATCCGTGGGCGAGCAGCATCGCGTCGACTCCCTGGACCGCGGCACGCAGGGAGGCGGGATCCTCCAGGTCTCCCTGCACGAGGTCGACGCCGGGGAGCAGCCGCTCGGCCCGCCGCACGTCGCGTACCAGTGCCCGCGGCCTCAGGCCGTGCCGTTGTGCGGCCGCCACCGCGACCCGGCCGATGCTGCCGGTCGCGCCGACCACGAGTACGTCGGTGATGTTCTGCTGGTGGGACATGATGAGCCCTCGCTGTTGCGCTCGCGGGTCGGTCAGTCGTGGATGCGGAGGCTGCTGATCCGGCTGACCGCCGCAGGGTCACGGTGGTCGAAGAACAGCGAGCCACCCGTGTCCACGGTGGCGATGGACGCCATCTGGTCGTCGGTGAGCGCGAAGTCGAAGACGTCGATGTTCTCCTTCATCCGGTCGGTGCGAACCGACTTGGGGATGGCGACGATCTCCCGCTGGACGAGCCAGCGCAGCACGACCTGTGCCACGGACCGGTCGTGCTGTTCGGCGATGCCGACCAGTACCGGGTGCGTGAAGAGGTTGTTCTTGCCCTCGGCGAACCCGCCCCACGACTCGATCTGCACGCCCCGCTCGCGCATCAGCTCCTGGTCGTCGATGCGCTGGAAGAAGGGATGGGTCTCGATCTGGTTGACCGCGGGCGTGACCTCGTTGTGTTCGATCAGGTCCACGAGCCGGTCGGGGTGGAAGTTGGAGACGCCGACGGCCTTGGCCCGGCCCTCGCGGTTCAGCTTCTCCATGGCGCGCCAGGAGCCGTGGACGTCGCCGTAGGGCTGGTGGATCAGGTAGAGGTCGAGGTAGTCCAGGCCGAGGTTGCGCAGCGAGGTCTCGAAGGCGCGCGCGGTGTTCTCCTCGCCGGTGTCCTGCACCCACAGCTTCGTGGTGACGAACAGTTCCTCGCGCGGGATCCCACTGTTCTTGATGGCACGGCCGACGGCCTCCTCGTTGCCGTACGCGGCGGCGGTGTCGAGAAGCCGGTAGCCGGCGGCGAGGGCGTCGGTGACCGCCTGCTCGGTCTGGTCCGGCGCGATCTGGAACACGCCGAAGCCGAGGATCGGCATCGTGACGCCGTTGTTGAGGGTGACGGTCTGCATGGGACGTTCCCTTCGTGCGGGCAGTGCGCTGAGCTGACAGGATCCGAGCCTCGCGCGATTCCGGTGCCGGTGGCAGGCCGAGCTGGGCCAGGGAGCGGGGTTCGGGGGTATGACAGGGCCCCCCACGTGCCTGCCGCGCAGGTCAGAACGGTGTGACACTGGCGATATGGCATCCGAGCGGAGCAGCGGCAAGAGCGGCGACATGGAGCTGGGCCGGTTCCTGCACGCGCGTCGCACCCAGACCACCCCCGACCAGGTCGGCCTCACCGTGGGAACGGGGCTGCGCCGCACCCCCGGCCTGCGCCGCGAGGAAGTGGCCACGCTCGCCGGCATCAGCATCGACTACTACGTCCGCCTGGAGCGCGGCAAGGAGACCCGCCCCGGCCCCTCCGTGCTGGACGCCCTCGCCCGCGCCCTGCGGCTCGACGACGCGGAGCACCAGCACCTGCGCGAGCTCGCCGCCCGCGCCGCCCGGTATGCCCCCGAGCCTCCGCCCCCGCCCGGCCGGACCGTGCGCCCCCACCTCAAGCTCGTCCTGGAGACGCTGCGGCCCGGCCCCGCCTACGTCATCAGCCGCAGCATGGACCTGCTCGCCTGGAATCCGGGCGGCCTCGCCCTGTACGCGGGCCTCGCCGACTGGCCCGCGAGGCAGCGCAACCTCGCCCGCTACCTCTTCCTCCACCCCACGGCACGTACTCTCTTCCCCGACTGGGAGTACCAGGTCCGCGGCTGTGTCGCCCGGCTCCGCGCCCAGGCCGGCATCGACCCCGACGCACCCGACCTCACCAGCCTGGTGGGCGAGCTCCTGCTCAAGAGCCCGGACTTCGCCCA
Source organism: Streptomyces sp. NBC_00016 (assembly GCF_045040885.1). Classification (NCBI taxonomy): domain Bacteria; kingdom Bacillati; phylum Actinomycetota; class Actinomycetes; order Kitasatosporales; family Streptomycetaceae; genus Streptomyces; species Streptomyces sp. NBC_00016. The sequence continues at coordinate 9,762,745 of NZ_CP108304.1, forward strand.
GCTGTGGGAGCGCTACGACGTCGGCGGGCGCAAGAAGACACAGAAGACCTTCCACCACCCCCAGGTCGGCGTCCTCACGCTCACCGGTCAGAGCATGGTCCTCGAAGACACCCCGGGGCAGCGCCTCGGCGTCTACACCGCCGAACCCGGCACCCCCGACCACGACGCCGTGCTCCTGCTGGACATGATCGTGCCGGACCCGACCGGTGCTGAGGCCGCGGAGCCCGAACAGCAACACCGTGCACAGCCCTGACCCGCGGCGCCCTGCCCGCCCCCGGTCGTCAGGCATCCAGACATCCACGCATCTCGGGACCTCGGCCGACGTGCTGACACCTCCAGGAGTCGGCCAGCGGGAAGACCGCGTCGACCATGAGCCGGGGCTCGCACCGCGTCGCAGACGGGCACGAGCCGACCGGCGGTCCGGGGTTCAGGCGGCGTTGATGACGACGCACTTCACCTGGGTCCAGTCCTCCAGGTAGTCGGGGCCCATGGAGCGGCCGAATCCGCTGTGCTTGTAGCCGCCGAAGGGCGCGCCGATCGCTCCGGCGGGTCCGCCGTCGCCGAGGGTGTTGACGGCGACCTGGCCGGCCTGGACGTGCCGGGCCAGCCGGATCGCGCGGCCGACATCCTGCGTCCAGACGGTCGCGGTCAGTCCGTAGCGGGTGCCGTTGGCGATGGCGACGGCCTCCTCCTCGTCCTCGTAGGTGACCACGGACAGGACGGGGCCGAAGATCTCCTCCTGGGCGATGCGCATGCCGGGGGTGACGCGGTCGAAGAGCGTTGGCTCGACGAAGTGCCCGTCGTCGTACGGGGCTCCGGTCAACTTGCCGCCGCCGACGACGACTTCGGCGCCCTCGGCACGGCCGATGGCCAGGTAGTCCAGCACCCGCCTCTCCTGCCGGGCGTTGATGAGCGGGCCCATGTCGACCGGCTGGTCCCACAGGCCGACCCGCACGGCACGGAAGTGCTCGGCCAGCTCCCCGACCAGCCGGGCGTGCAGGGAGGAGTGGACCAGGACACGCGAACCGGCCGCGCAGACCTGGCCGCTGTTCATGACGATGCTGCGCACGATCGCCGGTACGGCTTTGGCGAGGTCGGCGTCGGGCAGCACGATCTGCGGGGACTTGCCGCCGAGTTCGAGCTGGAGCGGGACGAGGTTGCGGGCGCAGGCCTCCATCACGGCGGTGCCGGTGGCGGGCGAGCCGGTGAAGCTCATCTTGCGGATGCCGGGGTGGGCGGGCAGGGCGGCGCCGGCCTCGGAGCCGTATCCGGTGACCACGTTGAGGACGCCGGGCGGCAGACCCGCCTCCTGGGCCAGCCGCGCCAGATACAGAGCGGTGAGCGGGGCGTCCTCGGCGGGCTTGAGGACGACGGTGTTGCCGGCGGCGATCGGGGCCGCGGTGTTGAACACCGTCATGGGGCCGGGCGCGTTCCAGGGGATGATCGCGCCGACCACGCCGTACGGCTCGCGCAGGGTCAGGCCCAGGACGTCCGGGGAGCGGGTGGGCAGGGTGTCGCCGAAGACCTTGTCGGCCTTGCCCGCGAGGTAGGTGAGGCGTGCGGCGATGGGGGAGGGGCCTACGGGGTGGCCGACCTCCATGGCTTCCAGGCGGTTGATGTCGTCGTCGTGCTCGCGCACCAACTCGGCCCAGCGGTAGAGGAGTTCGCCGCGTACGGCGGGGCTGGTGTCGCGCCAGGCGGGCAGTGCCGCCTCGGCCGAGCGTACGGCGTCGTCGATGTCCTCGGCGGTGCCGCGCGGGACCCGGGCCAGCAGGGCGCCCGTGGCGGGATTGACGACGTCGATCGTGGCCTTGGACCGGGCGGGCACCCACTCGCCGGTGATCAGGTGGGTGCCGTCGGGCAGTAGCGCGGCGATGTCGAGCGGGGCGGGGACGGTGGTGGGCATCGTGCTCCTTGTGCGGTGGGGGCAGGGGTGAGGGGTGCCGGCCGATCAGGCGGCACCGGCTGATGTCCGGCCGGGCAGGGCTGTGCCCGCCCCGATCTCGTCCCGCCGATGGCACGCGACGGCGACCCCGTCCTGCTCCACGAGTTCGGGCTGGGTGGACCAGCAGGTCTCCTGGGCGAACGGACAGCGGGGAGCGAAGGCGCAGCCCTCACTGACGCGCCCCGAGGCGGTGGTGGCCGCGCTCGCGAGGCGACGCTCGGCCTGGCGGCGGCGTTGGGCGACCGGGTCGGGGACCGGGGCCGCGGCGAGCAGGGCGCGGGTGTAGGGGTGGGCGGGGTGCTCGGCGACCAGCGCGGCCGGGCCGCGCTCGACTACCCGGCCCGCGTAGAGGACGACGATGGTGTCGCTGAGGTAGCGGACCACAGCCAGGTCGTGGGAGACGAACAGGTAGCTGAGGCCGCGCGTGCGCTTGAGACGGGCCAGCAGGTTGAGGACCTGGGCCTGGACCGACAGGTCGAGTGCGCTGACCGCCTCGTCGCACACGACGAAGTCGGGCTCCATCACCAACGCCCTTGCGATGGGGATGCGTTGGCGCTGACCGCCGGAGAACGCCGCCGGGTGGCGGTGGGCGGCGCCGGGCGGCAGTCCGACGTCGTCCAGGGCGCGCAGGACGCGCTCGCGGATCTCGTCCGCGGGCAGGCCCAGGTTGTACCGCAGGGCCTCGGCGAGCGTGTCGCCCACCGTGTGGGCGGGGTTCATGGAGCCGTACGGGTCCTGGAAGACCACCTGCATACGGCGGGCCAGCAGTCGGCGGTCCGCGCGTGAGCTGTGCGTGATGTCGGCGCCGTCGAACTCGATGCTGCCGCCGGTCGCCGGCACCAGCCCCAGCACCGCGGAACCGATGGTCGACTTGCCGGAGCCGGACTCGCCGACCAGGCCGACGGTCTCGCCGCGCCCCACGGTCAGGTCCACGCCGCGTACGGCGTTGACGTCACCGCCGCGCAGCCGGGTCCGGCGGTAGGTGACGTCGAGTCCACGCACCCGGAGAAGTTCGTCGACTTCCTGAGCGGTCCGATCACTCATGTGTTCCTCCTCCGATCAGCTCCAGTGGGCGGATGCACCGGGTCGACCGTTCCAGCTCGACCAGATGAGAGATCACGACGGGTTTCTCCTTGCAGGCGTCGGTCACCCGCGGGCAGCGGTTCTGGAAGTGGCAGCCGACGGGCCACTGGGCCGGGGGCGGTACCGCGCCCTCGACGGCGGGCAGCGGCTGGCCGGGCAGGGCGTGGTGGGGGTCGGAGCCGAGCAGTCCGGCCGTGTAGGGGTGGGCCGGCGTGGTCACCAGCGCGGTGACCTCGGCCTCCTCGACGACCTCGCCGGCGTACATCACCACCGCCCGGTCGCCCAGGTCGGCCAGCACGCCCCAGTCGTGGGTGATGAGGATGACGGCCGTGCCGGATGCCTGGAGTTCGCGCAGCAGGTCGAGGATCTCGGCCTGCACGGTCACGTCGAGGGCGGTGGTGGGCTCGTCGGCGATCACCAGGGCAGGGTCGCCCGCCAGCGCGGCCGCGATACCGACGCGTTGTGCCATACCGCCGGACAACTGGTGGGGGTAGCTGCCGGCCACCCGGGCGGGGTCGGGCAGCCGTACCTTCTCGAAGAGCTCCAGCGTGCGCTCCCGGGCCTGCCTGCGGGAGCAGCCGGTGTGCAGGCGCACGGCCTCGGCGACCTGGGCGCCGGCGGTGAAGGACGGGTCGAGGCCGGCGACGGGGTCCTGGGAGATCCATCCGATACGGCGTCCGCGCACCTTGCGCAGCGCCGCCGCGCCCGCCCGGGCGAGGTCGGCGCCCTCGAAGAGGATGGTGCCGGAGGCGATCCGGCCGCCCGGGGGCAGCATGCCGAGGAGCGAGGTGGCGGTGACGGTCTTGCCGCAGCCGGTCTCGCCGACGATGCCCAGCACCTCGCCGGCCCGCAGGTCGAACGACACATCCCGGATGACCTCGGTGGGCGTGCCCTCGATGCGCAGGGACACCGTCAGACCGCGCACCGACAGCAGGGCGTCGGGGTCCGGCTCCTCGATCAGCCGCGGGGTGTCGGAGGCCCTGGCCCGCAACGGCTCGGGAGAGGCTCCCCGGGGCCGGCCCATACGGCGGGACGGCGGCTTGTCGGCCGGGGGTGAGTACCGTTCGGCGAGTGTGTCGCGCAGGCCGTCGCTGAGCAGGCCGAGCGCCAGGATGAAGCTGATGATCATGAAGCCGGAGGGCACGAGGAGCCACGGATCGGTGCCGATGTTCTTGGACGCCTCGGCGATCATGCTGCCCCAGCTGGCCTCGGTGGTGCCCAGGCCGAGGAAGCCGAGTCCGGTCTCCAGGAGGACGGCGTAGGCGCCGAACACGGACGCCTGGACGAGGACGGCGCCGGTGACGCGCGGCAGGACGTGCCGGCGGATGATGACCCGGTCGCCGATGCCGCCCGCGACGGCCGCCCGGACGTACAGCTCCTCCTTCACACCGAGTGTGGCGGAGCGGACCACTCGGGCGAGCAGCGGCGCCCCGAGGAGGCCGTTGGCGGCCATGGCGGCGCTCTCGTTGTCGGTGAAGACCGCGAGGACCACCAGCAGCACGATGATGACGGGGACGGCGGAGATCAGGTCGGCGGTCTTGAGGACGAACCGGTCGAACCAGCCGCCACGGTAGCCCGCGATCATTCCGGCCGGGACGCCGAGCGTCAGATAGCCGGCCAGGGTGATCACCACGCCGAGCATGGTGATCTGCCCGCCGTGCATCAGCCGGCTGAGCACGTCCCGGCCCAGCTCGCCGGTGCCCAACAGGTGGGCGCCGCCGGGGCCCTGGAGCGCGGCGGTCAGGTCCTGCTCGTCGGGATCGTAAGGAGCGAGTGGGCCGGCGAACACGGTGACCAGGACGACGAGGAGGAGATAGCCGGCGGAGACGGCCGCGGCCGGCTTGCGCAGCAGCCGGGCGGCGAACCCGCGCTGCGCGGCGCCCCGCCGCGGATCTTCCCGTCCACTCTCGTGCGCCGTCTGACGTGCGATCACCGGGGTCTTCATGTCCGCACCTTCGGGTTGAGCATCGTGTACACCACTTCGATCAGCAGGTTGATCAGCATCACGGTGACCGTGAAGACGAGGGCGACGCCCTGGACCATCGGGATGTCCTGGGTCTGCGCGGCGGTGACGGCCAGCCCGCCGAGGCCCGGCATCACGAACAGGGTCTCGGCGAGGACGGTGCCGCCGAACAGCGTCACCACGACCACACCCAGGACGGTGACGATCGGAGCGGCCGCGTTGCGCAGCACGTGCCGGAAGATCACCGACCGCTCCGGGACACCGCGCGCCCGCAGTACGCGGACGTACTCGCGGTCGAGCTGGGTGAGCACGCCGTCGCGGGTCTGCTTGGCCACGGGAGCGGTGGCCGGCACGCCCAGCGTCAGCACGGGCAGTACAAGCGATTCGAACCACTGCACCGGCGACTCGGTGAACGGGACGTAGCCCGAGACGGGGAAGACCGGCAGCTGTACGGCGAACGCGGTCATCAGCACCAGGCCGAACCAGAAGTTCGGCACGGCGAGCCCGACCAGTGAGATGCCGTCCACGGCCCGCCCGAGCCATCCGCCTTTCAAAGCACTGAGCACACCGAGAACTACCCCCGCCAGCGCGGCCACCAGGATCGCGCCCGCGATCAACGAGAGCGTGACGCCGATCCGGGAGGTGAGCTGGTCGCTCACCGGTACCCCGGAGGTGAGGGAGTCGCCGAGGTCGCCGTGCAGGGCGCCGGTCAGCCAGTCCCCGTAGCGGACCGGCAGCGAGTGGTCGAGGCCGAGTTGCCTGTCGAGGGCCGCGACCTGGGCGGGACTGGCGTTCGCGCCGAGGATGGTGCGACCCGGGTCGCCCGGGACCAGGCTGGTCAGGACGAACGTCAGGACGCTTACACCGAACACCACCGGGACCGCGCCGAGCAGCCAGCGGAAGAGGATCCTGTGCATCTCACCTCACTCCTTTCTTGGGCCGGGCGGCCCCCGTCGTTCAGGTACGGGGGCCGCCCGGAGCGCTTACTTGGTGGCGTAGAAGGCCAGCGGGCTGGCGAAGGGCGCGCCCGCGCTGACCTTCACCCCGCCGATGCCGGGACGGACGTAGTAGTTGACCGGGGTGAAGGCGACCGGGGCGAACCAGGCGTTCTTCACCAGGTACTCCTGCATCTGCCGGTCGAGCTCGGCCCGCTCGGCGGGTTCGGCCGCGGCGGCCTTGTCGAAGAGGGCGGTCAGTTCCGGCGAGGTGCTGCCGAAGCCGTTGAAGACCTTGGAGCCGGGCATGAACAGGTCCAGGCCCTCCAGGTACATCGGCTCCTCGGTGAACCCGCCCGAGACGGCCGGGTACTTCTTGTTGGTCTGGTTCTCGACGAAGGAGGTGATGCTGGTGACCGCGTTGACCTTCACCTTGATGCCGACCTTGGACAGCTGGCCGGCGATCGCCTGGGCCATGGTGTCGAAACCGACGAACGTGGCCGCGAGGACGGGGAGTTCGAAGCCGTCGGCGTAACCGGCCTCCTTCAGCAGCTCCTCGGCCTTCGTCGGGTTGTAGGTGTAGTGGTCCGCGAGGTCTTCCGAGTAGCCGTCCCCGCCCTTGATCACGGTCTGCACGGTGGGCGTGCCCTGGTCGCCCAGGAGCGCCTTGGTGACCGCCTCCCGGTCGATGGCGTAGTTGATCGCCTGCCGGACCCGGACGTCACCGAGCGGCTTGGACACCGCTCCCTCGCGGTCGATGAGGCTGAGCCCCTGGAGAATCACCGGGAGGCCGACGGTGGACATGCCGGCGGACTCGGCCGAGGCGGCGGAGGTGTAGTCGCCCTTGTAGACGTCGATCTGGCCGGTCTTCATGGCGTTGACCGCGGTCTGGCCGTTCTGGACGATCCGGATCACGATCTTCTTGTAGTGCTGTTTGGACTTGTCGTAGTAGTTCGGGTTGGCGGTGTACGTGTAGTGGTCGCCCGCCACACTGTCGGAGGGCTCGTAGACGTACGGCCCGGCGCCCTGGCTGGTCCTGGTCGGCGTCAGACTCGACGCGGCGGCAAGGCCCTTGGGGCTGATGATCTGGCCGATGCCGTACGACTGGGTCAGCAGAGTGGGCAGGATCGGGTTGGCCTTGGCCAGCTCGATGGTCAGCGCCAGCGGGCCGGTGACCGTGATGGTCGCGTCGGTGAGGTAGTGGGCCTGGTTGCCCTGCGCCTTCTTCGCGTACTCCAGGGACGCCTTGACCGCGTCGGCGGTCACGGCCGCGCCGTCGGCGAACCTCACGCCCGAGCGCAGCGTGACGGACAGCTCCGTGTTTCCGGTGCCGACGTACTTCCAGGACTGCGCGAGCGCCGGCTCCACCTTGCCCTCGGGGGAGAGGTAGAACAGCGACTCGTACGACAGCATCGTGAAGTCGACGAACCCGAGGTCGAGACTGCCCGGGTTCAGGGTGGGTGGCGCCTGCTGCTCGGCGACGGTGAGGGTGTCGCCCGCCACCGCCTTGCCGGTGCTCTGGGCGCCGCCGGCCGTGTCGGTGCCGCCGCCGCAGGCGGTCAGCGTGAGAGCGAGCATGGCGGACAGGGCTACCAGGCCACCGCGGGTGAAGCGGGCGGCCCGGCGTGCTCTCGGGCCGGGCAGGTGGGAAGCGGAGTCGAGGGGGTGCATGTCTTCTCCTTGCGCCACGGGAGATCCGCCACGGCGGCGGAGACCGGAAGGGCGGGCAGCTGAAGGTGATGAGGAACATCCGCACGCGCCGGGCACGGGCGATGAGGGGGCACGGCCCGGGTGGCACCCAAGAACGGGATCCACCTGCGCGTGTTCACGGAAGGGTGCGAGCCGGCCGGCGGAGGGCCGGAAGGTGAGGGGGCGGGTGCGTCGCCGGGGACCGCCGTGCGGTGACGGCCGGAGACAGGCCGTGGCAGACCGACGGTCTTCAGGGATGAGCGGCGACGAACCGGAGGTGCTCCCGCTGCTCGCGAGGATCAGGCTCGGATGCTGAGGTGGTGCCGGCTCACCGGGGGCTGGCCGGTGAACAGGGGCGTGGGCGTCTTCCTCCCGCAGTGCGGACGAGACGCGATCGGCCCAGTGGTGTAACCCTGCTGAAACGACGCCCTGCTGTCCAGCGTCCGTGCAAGGCGAATGGGGCGACGGACACGCATGATAAGCGTGCGGATCATGACCTGGTGCACGGGCGGGGTGTTGTTGTAAAGGAGGGCGTCATCGACGCGTCCGCCTGAATCGGGAATGGGCTCAGCCCAGCAGGCCGTGCAATGCGTCCGCCGTCGTACGTGCGAAGCCGACCCAGCTCAGGAGGGTCTCGCGCGTTTCCAGGAAGGTGATCGTCGAGACGTTGACGGCACCGATGACCGAGTTCTTGGCGTCGCGTACCGGCACGGCGAGGCAGCGTACGCCGAGTTCGTTCTCCTCGTCGTCCAGCGCGAAACCCTGCTCGCGCACCTTGGCGAGTTCCGCGCGCAGTTCGGCGGGATCGGTGAGCGAGTTCTCCGTACGGGGCGGCAGACCCAACCTGTCCACCAGAGAAGTGAGTTGCTCGTCGTCGAGGCCGGCGAGGACGCACTTGCCGATCGCGGTGGTGTGCAGCGGCAGCTGCATGCCCACCCGGGAGGAGTCCTGCACCGGGTTCGGGCCCGCCACCTTGACCAGCAGGGTGATCGCATCGCCGGTGCGCACGCCGATCTGCACCGTGTGGCCGATTCTCCGGCCGAGCACCTCCAGCTCGGCGCGCATCACCTGGTCCTCCTCGCAGCCCTGGGTGATCCGGGCGGCGAGCGCGCGGATCCGCGGTCCGGGGCCGTAGCCGCCGGAGCCGTCGGAGGCCAGAAAACCGGTGGCAACGAGGTTCTGCATGATGCGGTGGGCGCTGGCCTTGGGCACCCCGGCGGCCGCGGCGACATCGCCCAGCCGATGCGGATAACCGGGTGCCGACGCCGCCTCCAGCAGGTTGAGCGCCTTGTCGGTGGCGTTGCCCGCGAGGGAACTCCGCCCGCCGCGGCCGCCGTTCTGTGAGTCCCCTGAAGTTTCGATCCCGGCCATTGACAGGCTCCCGTCCCAGCGTTTCACTGATGAGCGTTCCACAAGAGAATACGTCATTCCACGTAATGGAACGTCCGGGTGGTGGGTCGGAGGGCTGCCGCACCTGCCTCGGAGGACCCCGGTTCGCACCACAACCTATCCCCGAGAGGACAAGCCCCGTGGCCGAGAAGGTTCACAAGGTACGCACGACTCCCGAGCAGATGGCAGAGATCGAACAGCAGTGGATCGACGAGGTCCTTGCGGACCAGGAGCTCACCACCTTCGGTCTCTACCCGCAGCCCTCGCGCGGCAGCGCGGATGCCCAGGGCAGCTACCAGCTCTACCTCCCGCCCCGGTACGAGGCCGAGCCGGAACGACGGTTCCCAGTCATCTACTGGCTGCACGGCGGTTTCGGCAATGCCCGTCAGGGCTCCGACATGGTTGCGCGGATCGACAAGGCGATCCGGAACGAGGTGATGCCTCCCGCGATCGTCGTCGTTCCGCAGATCCTGCCGATCGGCTGGTACGTCGACTCCAAGGACGGCGCCCGCCCGCTGGCCCAGATCACGGCCTTCGACCTGGTCCAGCACATGGACGACACCTACCGGACGATTCCCGAGGCCCAGGCCCGTACCGTCGAGGGCTTCTCGATGGGCGGCTTCGGCGCCCTCCACCTCGGCCTGAAGTACCCGAAGATCTTCGGGAAGGTGTCGGCGGTCGCCCCCGCGATCCTGCGCTACCTCAAGGACGAGCCCGAGGACCGGGTCAACAACACCTACTTCGGTGACCAGGAGTACTACGACCTCTGCCACCCCTGGAGCCTGGTCCTCGCCAACGCCCCGGAACTGCGCCGCACCAGTCAGGTCCGCCTGCTGTCCGGCCGGCTCGACACCCGTCTGGCACCCACCATCCGTGACCTGGACGACCGCTTCACGGCCCTCGACGTGCCGCACGACTTCTTCGAGTTCCCGGACGCCGACCACGAGTACGCGGACATCATGGACGGCTACGGCGACAAGTACTACGCCTGGTGGCGCACCGCCTGACCCCCTGCCCCCCTGCCCCCCTGCGTCCACGCCTTCCTCCAGCGGGTTGAACACCCCGTCCGGGGTGCTCCCCGCACCCGAGTCGCCACGCTGCCCCCCTTCCCGCCCGGCCGGCCGACGGGCCACCGCCCTCGGCCCCACCGGTGCCGACCGCCCGTGCCCCGGGGCGCCTCCCCCTTCACCGTCCCCGACCGCGGGACCGCACGCCCGTGGCGCGCGGCCGGTGGTCACGGACGGCCCTGCCCCGGGCACGGGCCTGTCCGGCGGACTCTCACCGCCGTCTCCCGTGGGAGCAGACATCGACTCGGTGACCCCACCTCTCCCGAAAGGCAGCGCGACCATGCGCCTGAAACCGATCACCAGCCTGACCCCCGAACAGAGCGAACTCCTCGAAACCATCGTCGGCCCCGGGGTCGAACCGCCCCCGCCCTTCCTCGCCTGGGCCCGCAACATCGAACTGGCCCACTGGGTCGAGAACCTCGGCCGCTACTGCCGCAACGAGTCGCGGTTCCCGCAGCGCCTGCGCGAGCTGAGCGTGCTGATCGCCGGCCGCCGCTTCGACAGTCAGGCCGCCTGGAACGCCCACATCCAGCAGGCCATCGCGGAAGGCATCCCGGCCGAGTGCCTGGACCGCCTCGCGCGCGGCGAAGACCCCGGCTTCAAGGCCGAGGACGAGCGCGTCTTCCACGCCTTCGCGCACGAGATGCTCTACGACCACTTCGTCACGGACACCACCTACGCGGAGGCCATCGGGTTGTTCGGTGAGGAAGGCGTGCTGGACCTGATCGGCTGCATCGGCAGCTTCAGCATGTCCGCGATGATGCTCAACACCTTCCACATCCCGCTCCGGCCGCACCTGCCGCGGCCCTTCGCCGACGTCGACGGATTCCGACGGGTGGACGTCCCGAACCATGAGGGCGGGGCCTGATGCCGCATTCCCCCCTGCGGTTGCTCGACGGACTCTTCGACGAGGAAGGCATGGAGACCGCCGCGCACAGATTCGTCCTCGGTGGTCCCTTCGGAGCGGAGCCCGCCGAGACCACCGCCGAGCGGCTCGCCCACTTCGCACACGCCGGCGGGCTGCTCGTCGAGACCTCGCACAGTTACGCCGGCGGGAAGGCCGAGGCGGCGGTCGGCGACTGGCTGCGCAAGAACCCCGGCAGACTGGGGGTGGCCACCAAGGTCGGCCACGACACGACCGGCGGGGACATCCCGCTGAGCCGGGACACCGTGTTCGAGCACGTGCGGTCCGCGCTGGAGAACCTCGGCGTCGAGGCCATCGACGTCCTCCTCTACCACTGTGACGACCCCGACCGGCCGGTCGCCGAACTCGCGGACACCCTCGTGAGCCTCGTGGACGCCGGACACGTCCGCCGCGTCGGTGTCTCCAACTGGCACGCCGAGCGGTTGTCGGAGCTCGCCGCCGAACTCGGCGAGCGGCACCACACTCCCGTCGCCAGCTATCAGTTCAGCCTCGCCGAGCCCGACCCGGCGCTGCTGGAAGGCAGCCTGCACGCCGACAGCGCCGTACTCGGCGTCGTGCGCGAGCACCGCCTGCCGCTGATCAGCTGGTCCTCGCAGGCCCGCGGCCACTTCGCGCGGACCGGACCCAAGGGGCTGGGAGGCAAGCCCGATCCCTACGACACCGAGGACAACCGCGCCCGCCGGCTGCGCTGCCGGGAACTCGCCGACCAACTCGGCACCCGGCCCGAGACCGTGGCCCTGGCCTGGACTCTCCACCATCCCGGTGTGTGGCCGTCCATCGGAGCGAGGACGACCGCCCAGATCGACAACTCGCTCCAGGCGCGCCGTCTCACCCTGACCGAGGAGCAGGTCCGCTGGCTTCGGGACGGCCGGTGAGCTCCGAGCACCCGACAGGCCCCGGCCCTTCCCCGAGATTCGGTCACCGGGTTTCCGTGAAGGTCGCCGTCTGTGTGGTGTTCGTCGCCGCGAACTTCATGGCGATCATGGACACCACGATCGTCAACGTGGCCCTCCCGGCCATCGGCCGCGACTTCGGCGTGGACGCCTCCGGCCTGAGCTCCGTCAACGTCGGCTACCTCGTGGCCCTCGCGGTCTTCATCCCCGTCTCCGGCTGGCTCGGCAGCCGCTTCGGCACCCGGCGCACCGCACTGACCGCTCTGCTGCTGTTCACCGTGGCCTCCGGCCTGTGCGCCACCGCCGGCTCGCTCGAAGCGCTCACCGGGTACCGCGTCCTGCAGGGCGTCGGCGGCGGTCTGCTCGCCCCCGTCGGCATGACGATGATGCTGCGGGCGTTCCCCGTGGCCGAGCGGCTGCGGGCGCAGCAGTACGTCATGCTGCCGACCGCCGTCGCTCCCGCCCTCGGACCCGTCCTGGGCGGCTGGCTCGTGGACACCGCCTCCTGGCACTGGGTCTTCCTCGTCAACCTGCCGGTCGGAGCGCTCGCCCTGCTCTTCGGGCTGGGCGTGCTGCCCGACTTCCCCGGCCCGGGCGCGCCCCGTTTCGACGTGCCCGGTTTCGTCCTCGCGGGCGGCGGCCTCGCGGCGGTCCTGTACGCCCTCACCGGCGCCCCGGATCGGGGCTGGGGAAGCGGCGCCGTCCTGGTCCCACTGGTGGGCGGCGTCGTGTTCCTCGCCGCGTTGGTTCCATGGGAGCTGCGGGCCAGGCATCCGATGATCGATCTGTGGGTGGCCAAGGACCAGGTGTTCCGTACGACCCAGCTGGTCCTGCTGCCCACCGGGGCCGCCTTCATGGGAGTGCTCTACCTGTTTCCCCAGTTCCTGCAGACCGACTTGGGCTACGACGCTCTCCACTCGGGCCTGGCCACGTTCCCGGAGGCGCTCGGCATGCTGACCGCCTCCCAGATCGTGCCCCGTCTCCACGACCGGGTCGGCCCCCGCCGCCTGATGGTCGTGGGCGGGGCCGGGGCCGCGCTGATCATCGTCCTCCTGGCGATCCTCACGGTCACCCCGCAGCCCCTCGCCCTGTACCCGTCGATGTACCTGCTCGGGACATCCGTCGGCCTGCTCTTCGCGAGCGCCCAGAACACGGCCTTCGTCACGATCCCGCCCTCCCGTACGGCCGACGCCACCACCCTCCTCAACATGCAGCGGCAGACCGCCGGCGCCTTCGGAGTGGCCCTGGCCGGGACACTGGCGGCATCGCCGGCTTCACCGGCCGGTACCGACGGCGCGTTCGCCTACCGGATCGCCTTCTTCGCCCTGGCCGCCCTGTGCCTGTGCGCCTCCCTCGTCGCCCTCCGCGTCAGCGACCGACGCGTCCGGGAGGCCTACGGCGCCGCCGACCCGCGTCCCGCCCACCAAGAGGCCGCGTGACCGGGGCACGCCTTGCCCAGCGCAGAACCGGATCCGAGCCCATGACCCACGGGAGAGTGGTGGGCGGAGCGTGAACGGCACGGGTAGGTCCGTTGTGCTCGCGGATGGCCTTGAGTGAGTGTCAGGTCCATCATGGCTGTTCGGAGCCGGTTTCGGTAGGACTCAGCGCACGTCCGTTCGACCTTGTGGCAGCCGGTGTCGCGCGCCAGACTCGTCGTCATCCACTCTCCGGCCAACGTGCCGGCAGCCTCTATCGGCTGCCGGCGCGTTCGCCGTGCTGTCTCGCCGTGTGACGTGCACCGGCCGGGGGGTGGCGGGACGAAGGGGGATCGATGGATCAGGACATGGTGGTGCTGGCGAGGGTCAGGCTGCTCAGTGCCAACCGGCGGGTGGTGCGCGGTGCAGAGGGGCTGTGGATCTACCGCGTTTTGACACGGGTCGAGCCGGAGGCGTACGGGTCGAAGCTGGCGTACGTCCTGGTGGAGGCGAGCGCGTCGCCCCTGGTGCGGGAGTTGCCCGATCGACGGTTGGCCTTGTTGGACGAGGCTGTGGAGGTGGCGAAGGCCCTCGGTGAGTCGAACCCCTACCGGGCGAAGATGCTGGCGAGGGCCCTGGCCGCCAGGCAGCGGGAGTTGGAGGGTCGCCGCCTGACCCTGCGGGTGCCGGGCGTCGACTCCCCGGACGGCGACGAAGGTGGATGCCCGGTCCCGACGGAGCAGGCCTGAGACAGCGGGCGCCGACGACCGCGCGGGCTTCGTCGGCGCCCGCTGAACTGGCTACCGAGGCCCAGGTCGACCTGGCCAGCGACCACCCGGCGGGCGGCCGTGCGATGCCGGTGGGCGCCCACCGCCTGACCACGGCCGCCCGTGCAGACTCACGTCTCCCGGCGTTCCGCGTCGGTGCGGCAGCCAGGTCCAGATCGAGGACGGTGATGCCGTGACCCAGGACCTCATCGACGTCGACGCGAGTGCGCGCTGGTGATCCCGGTCAGCGGCGGCCAGTGGCCAGGATGAGGAGGAACTGGCCGCCGCCCGCCTCGATGCCGGCGGTCACCGGCAGCCCCGGTGCCAGTCGGGAGAACCGGTCCACCAGCCAATCCGCTGCCTCTTGGGCGTCCTGCCTGGTCGGACAGCGGCCCACGATCTCGCGGCCCCCCTTGCGCTCCAGCCTCGCGGCAACGGTGATCAACTGCGCGGGTTCGACCACGTACAGGCGGTCCGGCCAGGCGATGACCGCCTTGACCGCGCCCTTGCGGGTGTTGCACCCGCGGTGCGCGAGCCGCTCGGCGACCTTGGCCTTCCGGTCGGCGGTCCGGCTGTCGACGCTGGGCCCCTGCGGGTCGTTCACCGACTTGTCGGGGTCGACCGGTTCGTCGCACACCCAGCAGCGCCAGCCGTCGCGCTCAGCCACATCATCAAGGAGACTCATCCCAGCAAACTAGCCTGCCCGGCCGCCACCGCCGCACACCAGGGCCACGGCACCCTCCAGCCACCTCCCGACTCCTGGCCTCGGAATGAAGGCCACCGTGGTGACCGTACGACCGAAGCGGTACCAACTGCTCCGGTGGCGCCCTCCGTTGCAAGTCCGTGAACGCTTCTTTAAGGCCCCGACTCCGTCGGTCGGCCGCAACGCGGAGCCGGCCGCATGAGGCATTCGCTCCAGCAGACGGCCAGAAAATGTTCCGGTGAGGGGTGGTCGGCGGACTCGCATCGGCTGTCGTGAAACAGGCCCCTGCGACACCAGCCGGATGAGGGCCTCCGCGTCGCGCCGACGGCGGACAACTGGAGCAACCTCCCTCTGTTTGCACCCCGCAACGCTTCGGCCATCCCGACCTGGCCGAGAGTGCAGCGGTGGTAATCGCCCCAAAAGGGATCAGCGTGTGCGTTTCTCGATCTCGCGTGGGTCATGTGCATCGTGTACCTTCCGATTGCTTGCGGAGATGACTGACTTGTTTTGGCCTGCGCAGCGTCCTCCGGGGGGAAGGCGCAAGATCGTGACGGGCATGAAGATTGGTTGGGGGAGGCGTAAAAGGCATGTCTGCACGACCCCTTGAGCAAACGCAGCGCCCCTGTGGGCGATGTACCGACAGGCGCTGAGCGCCGCCCTGGCGCCCTATGGTCCCGGCAGGGTTCTCCTGCGACCGATCATGTAAACGTCACGTGATTTCGACTGCTTCCATCCAAGGCGAAGCCCATCGGCGATCGCGCTTCTCGCATGCCTGATTTCGCGAGCGTGTGACGCGCGTCGACTCAAAATTGACGAATTCTAGGTTCGAAGGATGATGGCGAAACTAACGGGGTCCGAGGAATTGTCCCTGTCAGACATGCTGGGCGCGGTCACCGTCGCCCAGCCCGACCGGACTGCCGTCTCCTGCGGCACGGAGCGGCTGACCTTTCGGCAACTCAGCGAGCGCAGCGGGACCATGGCCGGCTACCTTCGGCGGCTCGGTGCGGTGAACGAGCCCGTCGGCATCTTCATGGAGCCGTCCGTCGATCTCATGGCCAGTGTCTGGGGCGTCCTGCACGCAGGCGCCGCCTATCTGCCGCTGTCGCCGGAATACCCGGATGAACGTGTCCGCTACATGATCGCGGACTCAGGAATCAAGGTCATCCTGGTCGACGAGTCCTTGGCGTCCCGACTGGCCGCGATCACGCCACCGGGAACGAAGATCGTCACCGTCGCGCAGACCCAGACCCCCCTGGAAGCCGAACCGGACACCGGTTCCGCCGCTCCGTCCGCCACCTCGCCCGCACAGAGCCACAGCCTCGCGTACGTGATCTACACCTCGGGGAGCACGGGCAACCCGAAGGGCATCGGCATCGAGCACCACAGCATCGTCAGCCAGATGCGCTGGCTGGCCGACGAGCAGGGGCTCGACGACCGCAGGACGGTGCTGCAGAAGACGCCCCTGAGTTTCGACGCGGCCCAGTGGGAGATCCTGGCACCGGCCTGCGGCAGCAGCGTGGTGATGAGCGGACCAGGCCTCTACGCCGACCCCGGCGGGCTCATCGACCTGATCGTGGAGCACAGGGTGACCACCGTTCAGGGGGTGCCGACGCTGCTGCAGGGGCTCGTCGACACCGGACGGCTGTCCGACTGCGCCTCGCTCACCCATGTCTTCAGCGGCGGTGAGTCGCTCACCAGGAACCTGGCGACCGAACTGCTCGACGCGTTACCGGATCTGACTCTGGTCAACCTGTACGGCCCGAGCGAGTGCACGATCAACGCGTCGGCCCACACCGTGGACCGCGGCACCGTCCAGCACGGTCCCGACCACATCTCCATCGGCCGACCGGTCCGGGGCATGAGCTTCCACATCCTCGACGCCGCCCGCCGGCCCGTGGCACGTGGTGAGTCGGGTGAACTCCACATCGCCGGACGCCAACTCGCCCGCGGGTACCTGAACAACCCCGAGCTGACCGCCGAACGCTTCATCACCAACCCGTTCGCCACCGATCCCGAATCCGCCCGTCTGTACCGCACCGGCGACCTGGCCAGGTGGAACGACGACGGCACCGTGCAGTTCCTCGGCCGTACCGACAGCCAGGTCAAGCTGCGCGGCTTCCGGGTCGAGCTGGACGAGATCAAGGTGTCCATCGAAAAGCACGACTGGGTCAAGCGCGCCGCCGTCCTGGTCCGCGACGACACCAGAGTCGGCGCCAATCTCATCGCCTTCATAGAGCTCGACCCCCAGCGGGCCGCGCTGATGGACCAGGGCAACCACGGTACCCATCACCAGTCGAAGCAGAGCAGACTGCAACTCAAGGCGCAGCTGGCGAATCTGGGTGTGCGGCAGGAAGACGGAGTGGCCGTCGTCGAGCTGCCCGGACGCGCGGCGACGGCCCGGCAGCGGCGCACGGTGTTCGCCCGCAAGACGTACCGCTTCTACGAAGGCGGCGAGGTCGAACGGGCCGACATCATGGCCCTGCTCGCCCACCCGACGGAACAACCGGCCGCCCCCCGCGACCCGGACACCCTGACGTTGTCCGAACTCGGCACCCTGCTCCGCTATTTCGGGCAGTTCCCCAGCGGTGAACGGCTGCTTCCCAAGTACGGCTACGCCTCTCCCGGCTCGTTGTACGCGACGCAGTTGTACCTGGAGCTGTCCGGTGTCGCGGGTCTCGAACCGGGCTACTACTACCACCACCCGATCAATCACCGGCTCGTGCTGATCAGCCCCGCTCCGGTCGGCACCCCGAGGCTGCGCGTCCACTTCATCGGGCGCCGGTCGGCCATCGAGCCCGTCTACCGCAACAACATCCGGGAAGTTCTCCACTTCGAAGCAGGCCACGTGGTCGGCCTGTTCGACCAGGTCCTGCCCGAGTACGGGTTGCGCATCAACGCCCGCCCGGGGGCGTCCGAGGTCAAGGATCTGCTGGGCTGCCCGGACGAGGACCACTACCTGGGCACGTACGAGGTGGAGACGGCCGCCGCCCCGGCCGTCGACAGCCCGGTCGACCTGTATGTGCAGGCCCATCCCGACCGGATCGCCGATCTGGACCCCGGCCAGTACCGGTATGACGGCGCCGAACTGGTGTGCGTGTCCGACCACCTGATTCGCAAGCAGGATGTCATCGCCATCAACCAGGAGGTCTACGACCGCGCGAGTTTCGGGATCAGCGTGATCGGCCGAGCGTCCGAACCCTGGCAGCGCTACGCCGACCTCGGCCGGGAACTGCAGCGCCTCCAGATGAACGACCTCGACCTCGGGCTGATGTCCTCCGGCTACAGCTCGGAGACCGGCAACCCCCTGCCGTCCGCCCGGCGCATCGCGCACCTCGTCGACCTCGGCCCGGACGCCGCGTCCTATTTCGCCGTCGGTGGCCGGATCAGTGCCGAGCAGCGGCTCAGCGAGGGCATGAAGGAGGACTCCGTCCACATGCGGGGGCCGGCCGAGATCGTCAAGGACAACCTGGCCGAGTCCCTGCCGCCGTACATGGTGCCGAACCGGGTCACCGTGCTGGACTCCTTCCCGCTCACCCCGAACGGCAAGATCGACCACCAGGCCCTGCGCGAGCTGGACAAGGCCGCCATGGAGGACACCGAGGCGCCGGTAGTCCCCCCGCGTACGCCCACCGAGGAGGCCATCGCCGCGCTGTGGCGCAAGGTGCTCGGACAGGACCGGGTCTCGATCCGGGACAACTTCTTCGCGGCCGGGGGCCATTCGCTGACCGCGGTCAACCTGGTCGGCCGGATCAACCGGGAGCTCGGCAGTTCCCTGCCGCTCCAGGTGCTGTTCGACGCACCGACCATCGCCGAGCTGGCCAGACGCGTCGACCGTGAGCCCGCGACCGCGCTGCCCAGGCTCGTACGACTGCGAGCCGGAGACGGCGGACGGCCGGTCTTCTGCTGGCCCGGGCTGGGTGGCTACCCGATGAGCCTGCGGCTGCTGGCCGGCAGGCTGGAACTGGACCGGCCGTTCCTCGGAATCCAGGCCTACGGCGTCAACGCGGGCGAGATCGCGTACCCGACGTTCGACGAGATGGTCGCCAAGGACATCGAACTCATCCGGGAGGTCCAGCCGGTCGGCCCGTACACCCTGTGGGGTTACTCCTTCGGGGCCCGGGTCGCGTTCGAGACGGCCCGTCAACTGGAACGCGCCGGCGAGCGGGTCGACGAGGTGATCCTGATCGCACCGGGCAAGCCGCCCGTGGAAACCCGCGCCGAGACGCCCACCGAGGCGGCGGTCAGCTTCGCCGACCACACCTTCGTCGCGATTCTCTATTCGGTGTTCGCCGGAAACCTCGAGCGGTCGGCGGTCGACGCGTGCCTGGCCGCGACCCACGACGAAGACTCCTTCATCGCATTCGTCTGCGGCCGGTTCGAGCACCTGGAGCGGGAACTGGTGCGCAGGATCGTCGGCGTGGTGCGGAAGACCTTTCTCTTCGAGTACGCCCCTCACGAACTGGCCGAGCGCAGCATCGCGGCGCCGATCACGGTATTCCGGGCCGACGGCGACCAGGACTCCTTCATCGATTCCGGTCACACGCTGTCGAGCACACCCCTCAGGGTCAGCCGACTCAGGGCTGATCACTACGAACTGCTGCGCACGAACGGAATAGCCGAACTCGTCACCGCAATTCAGGCCGCACGACTCCCCAGAAAGGCCATCGGAGTGCCTCACGTCAGCATCAAGCATTTCCCGAACAACCTCGAAGCCGACCAGATCTCCGCCCTCGTCGACGCGATCACCAGCGCGGTCCGGACCGCGTTCTCGGTCGACGAAGGCGCCGTGTCGATCGCCCTCGAACCGGTGGCCCAGGACGTCTGGACCGAGCGGGTGTACATACCGGAGATCGTCGAAGGCACCGGCAAGCTGGTCAAATCCCCGAATTACTGAGGCCGGCCATCGAATTCGACGGCACCACAGGAAAACCAGGACATGCCATGACGGAGGATCGTATGCGTAGGGTGATCAGCAGGGCGAGGGAAGACCTCTCCGTGATCGTCGCGCGGGACCCGTCGATCCGCACCCGCGCGGAGGCACTGCTCCACCCCGCGCTGCCCGCGCTGTGGACCCACCGGCTGGCACATGCCCTGTACATCCGTGGGCACCGTCAGCTCGCCCGGCTCCTGGCCTACCTGGCCCGCGCGGTGACCGGCGGCATCGAAATCCATCCGGGCGCGACGCTGGGTCGGCGCGTGTTCATCGATCACGGGGCCGCGGTGGTCATCGGGGAGACGGCCGAGGTCGGTGACGATGTCACGATCTTCCACCAGGTCACGCTGGGCGCGGTCGGCTGGTGGCGGGACGGGCGCCGCGAACCCGGTGCCCGCCGGCATCCGGTCGTCGGCGACCGGGTGGTGCTCGGTACCAACGCGATCGTGCTCGGGCCGGTCACCGTCGGCGACGACGCGTTGATCGGCGCCGGTTCGCTGGTTCTGGGCGACGTGCCACCGGCCGCCCGGGTGATGGCCCCCGAAGCCGAGGTCGTGCAGCGGCTCTCGGCAGCGGATCGCGAGGAGGCCGACCAGCTGCTGCGCGCGCTGGCCACCTCCGGGTGCTGGTGACGGCCCGCCCGATTCCGTTCGCCGTTCAGCGTCTGCCGTTGTCGTTCCATCCGACCACGTGTCGGCATGCCATTGGAGGCATAGATGATTCACGTCGGTGTCGTGGAGAGCAACCTCTCCGGATCCGGCTTCGAAGGCCTGCAGATCATCAAGGAACTCGATTGCCGCGTCACCTTCTTCACCCGCGACCTGGACCGGTACCTGGAAGTGCCGGGCGGACCGGCCTACTTCGACAACTACGTCGACGAGATCGTGCACTGCGAGACGAACACCTTCGAGGGCCTTCTGCCGCACGTGCACGCGGCCGGGGCCGAGCATCCCTTTGACGCGTTCCTGACCCTGGCGGAGTACGACGTGGTCGTGGCCGCCGAGGTGGCGGTCCACCTCGGACTTCCCACGGTCAGCGTCGACGGCGTCGCGACGGCACGCAACAAGGCGCTGATGCGCCGACGGTGCGCCGAACTCGGCGTCGCGATACCGGCGTTCCGCACCGTGCGGAATCCCGCCGAGGCCGAGGCGGCCGCGGCGGAGATCGGCCTGCCCTGCGTGGTGAAACCGGCCGACGAGACCAGCAGTGCCGACGTCCGGCTGGTGGAGACCGCGGCCGAGGCGGCTGAGCATGTCGCACTGATCCGGTCCCGGGTGGAGAACACCCGCGGCCAGGCCCGCTATCACGAGCTGATGGTCGAGGAGTACCTCAGCGGCCCCGAGGTCAGTGTGGAGGTGCTGGCCGACGGCGACCGGTACGAGGTGTTCGGAGTGACCGACAAGTCGGTCACCGGCCAGGGCTACTTCGTCGAGCTGGCCCACACCTTCCCCTCCAGCCTGCCCGAGCCGGTGGTGCGCGCCTGCGGCGACCTCGCCGTGGAAGCGCTCCGCGCGGTCGGGTTCGACCTGGGCATGGCCCATGTCGAGATCAAGGTGACCGAGTCCGGGCCCAAGCTCATCGAGATCAACCCGCGGCCCGCGGGCGGCAAGATCACCTACCTGGTGGACCGCGCTCTCGGGATCCGGTCCCTGGAGCTGGTGGCCCGGCAGTACCTCGGGCAGCCGCTGCCGGCCCGGGTGCTTCCCGAGCGGCCGGTCGGCGGCGCCGCCATCCGCTACCTGACCGCGCGGCCCGGCCGAGTCGTGTCGGTCGGCGGGCAGCAGCGGGCTGCCGCCCTGCCCGGCGTGGAGGAGGTCGTCGTCAAGCCCAAGCCGGGTTCCGTGGTGCGGGAGTTGCGTCGCAACGGCGACCGCGCCGGACATGTGCTCGTGGTGGCCGAGACCGCCGAGCTCGCGGCGCGCACCGCGGAGGCGGCCGCGCAGGAGATCAGCATCCGGACCGAGCAGGTCGCCCGGCGCCCGGTCGCGGACTCACTGGTCGACCTGATCGGTGGGACGCCGCTGCTCCGGCTGCCGGTTCACCGCATCGTGGACGGTGCCCCGGCCGACGCCGAGGTGCTGGCGAAGCTGGAACTGTTCAACCCCTGGTCCAGCAGCAAGGACCGGGCCGCGCTGTCGATGCTGCGCGGCGCCGAGGAGCGGGGGCTGCTCTCCCCGGGAGACGGCACCGTGATCGAGGCGACCTCGGGCAACACCGGCATCTCGCTGGCCGCGCTGTCGGCGGCCCGCGGCTACCGCTGCGTCATCGTGCTGCCGGACAACGCCACTCAGGAGCGGGTGGCCATGCTCCGCTCGCTCGGCGCCCAGGTGGTACGGACCCCGCACACGGGCGGCTACCAGGCGGCGGTCGACAAGGCCGAGGAACTCCACCGGCAGACCCCCGGCTCGTGGTTCTGCTGCCAGCACGACAACCCGGACAACACACGCGCCCACTACGAGACGACCGGCCCCGAGATCTGGAGCGACGCCGACGGGCGGATCGACGTGTTCGTCTGCGGAGTGGGCACCGGCGGCACGCTCAGTGGCGCCGGGCGGTACCTGCGCGAGAGCCATCCCGCGGTCCGGATCGTGGCGGTGGAACCGGCGGGCTCGCCGCTGCTGTCCGGAGGCGAGCCCGGCACCCACACCATCCCGGGCTTCAACGGCGGCTTCATCGCGCCCACCACGGAACGGAACCTCATCGACGAGGTCATCGCGGTCTCCGACGCGGACGCCCTGGACACCACCCGACGCCTCGCACAGCGCGCCGGACTGATGGTCGGTGTGTCGGCCGGTGCCGTCGTCCACGCGTCCGGCGTCCTGGCCGCCCGTCCGGAGTACCGGGGCCGGCGCATCGTGACCCTGCTGCCCGACACCGGCGAGCGGTACCTGAGCCTGCTCGGCCGCGAGGCCGAGCAGGTACCGGCCGCGGCCGCGCACAACGGCGGTGCCCGGTGACGGCGCACGGCCCCACCGATGACCGGCCCCGCCTGCTGATGGTGATGCCGTACCGCCAGTTCGTACGGAAAGCACAGGCCGAGGGGTTCTGGGTCGGTGCGATCTGGGACCCCCGGCTGGAGTCGCCGGACTACCTCGACGACGTGCGCGCCCTGGCGGACCTGTTCGTGTCGGCCGACTTCCGGGACGCGGAGCTGCTGCGCCACACCCTCCACGAGGTGGCCCAGGAACACCGCGCCACGCTGATCTACCACATCGGCAGGGAGGAAACGATGGTCACCGCCTACGAGGTGGCCGAGGACCTGCACACCGAGCTCAACCCGGCCGCGGCGATCCGCCTTCTCGCCGACAAGCGAGCGATGCGGGACCTGCTCGCCCGGCACGGGCTGTCCCCGGTGTCCTACGAGGCCGCACCGACGCGGCATGAGGTGCCGGACGCGGTCGAGCGCATCGGCTACCCGGCCGTGGTCAAGCCGACCGCGCTGGCCGGCAGCCGAGGGGTGTTCCTGTGGCAGGAGGCGCAGGACCGCGCGGCCTGGACCGCACTCGTCGACCAGTACGGCTACGACGGCCCGTTCCTCGTCGAGGAGTATCTGCGGGGTCCCGAATACAGCGTGGAGACGCTGAGCAGGGACGGCCGGCACCAGGTCGTCGGCATCACCGAGAAGCTGCTGGGACCACCCCCGCTCTTCGTGGAAGTGGGGCACGTGCATCCGGCGCCGCTGCCCCAGGACCGCCGGCGGGCCGTCGAGGAACTCACCACGCAGTTCCTCACGACGTGCGGGTACCGGTTCGGCCCCGCGCACACCGAGGTGATCTGGACACCGAACGGCCCGCGCATCGTCGAGTCGCAGGCCCGGCTCGGCGGTGACCGGATACCGCGGCTCGTCGAGCTCGCCACCGGACTCGACATCGAACAGGCGATCTTCGCCGCCCTGGCGGACAGACCGGCCGAGCCCGCCGAGCCCACGGCGACCGCGATCGTGCGGTTCTTCACCTTTCCACCCGGCCGCGTCGACGAGATCCACGGCCTGGAGACAGCCGCTCGGCTCGGACACGTCGACGAGCTGAGCCTCCGGCTGCGGCCGGGCGACACCGTACCGGCGGTCGTCGACTCCAAGAGCCGGCACGGGCACGTCATCGTCTTCGGCGCCTCTCCCGAGGAGGCCCGCGCCCGCTGCGCGGAGGTGCTCGCCGCCATCGAGGTCGTCATCGACGACACGTCCGTACGAGCGGACGGTCGCGCCGGAGCGCTCGGTACGCCCGTATGAGCACCGCCGGTCACGAGTCCCCCCACCCCGAAGAAAGGCAGTGACGATGCAGTGGTCCACACCCACGACCAGGAGGTCGCCATGAGCACCCCCGCCACCGACGCACAGGTGGTGTTCGTCGGCTACAACGCGGCCTACCTGCGCGCCATCGACGGGAGCGTCCCCAGCGGGTCGGTCGTGGTGATCGAGGAACCCGACATCATCCGCAAGCGCCGACTGCAGGACGCGGCGGCACGCTTCGACTGCCTGGACCGGATCGTCCCGGCGGGCTACCAGCAGTCGGCCGAGGCCCTCGACCTGGCGGCCGAGCTGACGGCCGCGCGGCCGGTGGCCGCCGTCGTCCCGGGGCTGGAGTACGCGGTGCCGGCAACGGCCGCGTTGGCCGAGAAGCTCGGGCTGCCGGGAGCGACCGAAACGGCCGCGCAGGCGCTGCGGGACAAGGTCCGGCTGCGCGAGGTCTCCGGCGCGGGCGGCGTCCGCAATCCGCGCTGGCGCGAGGTGCACGGCCCCGCGGACATCCTCGAGTTCGCCGGCGACGGTCCGGTCGTGGTCAAGCCGGCGAACCGGCAGGCGAGTGTCGGCGTGCAACTGCTCGACTCGGTCGACGCCGCCACCGCGGCGCAGGCATGGCGGCGGACCTCGTCCGCCGCCGAGTACGAGCAGGTGCCCGACCGGCAGCTGGCATGGCGCTTCCTCGCCGAGGAACGCCTGCGGGGTCCCGAGTACAGCGTGGAGGCGCTGGTACGGCAGGGCGAGATCATCTTCGAGAACGTCACGGCCAAGACCGTCGTCCCGGGCCCGTATCCCGTCGAGCTCGGCCATCTGCTGCCTGCCCCGCTCGACCAGGACACGCAGGCCGCGTTCGAGACGGCCATGCGGGCGCTGGTCGCCGCGATCGGCTTCCGGACCGGCATCCTGCACGCGGAGTGGATCCTGACCGAGTCGGGCCCGACGCTGGTCGAATGCGCCGGCCGCTGCCCTGGTGACTACCTGATCGACCTCATCGACCTGGCATACGAAACACGGATCAGGCTGACCCTGATCGACCTGCTGGCCGGCCGTACGGTCACCCTGCCCCGCTCCGCGCGGCAGACCTCGGCGATCCGGTTCCTGGCCGCCGAGCCGGGCACCGTGACGGAGGTCGCCGGCGTGGACACAGCGCAGGGGTTGCCCGGCGTCCACGTCGCGGAGGTGGATGTCGAGGCAGGCCAGGAGGTCCGGCCGTGGGCATCCTCCTGGGACCGCGCCGGGCACGTCATCGCGACCGGCCCGGACGCGGACACCACCCGTCAGCGCGTCCTGGACGCGGACGCTGCCATCCGCATCGCTACCGATTGAGGAAACACATGTCTGTTCTGTGGCAACGCGTCCGCGGATGGCGCGGGTCCATGCCCGGAGGATCGGTCGGCACAAGGCTGGCCGTGATGGCGATGATCGACGCGGTGGGCACCGGTGCCTTCCTGGCCGTCTCCGTGCCGTTCGTCACCAGGTCGGTGCACCTGTCCGAGGGCAACCTCGGTTTCGGCCTGGCCTTGTCGGCCGCCATCGCCCTGGCCACGGCCATTCCGATCGGCATCCTGGCCGACCGGATCGGCCCGAAGAAGGTGCTGGTCGGGGTGAGCCTGTGGCGCTGCGCCTGCTTCGTGGTCTACCCGCTCGTCCAGAACCTGTGGCAGTTCCTGACCGTGGTGTGCCTGCTCGGCCTGGTCGACAAGGCGGCGGCACCGATGGAACAGGCCCTCGTCGGGCAGGCGACGGCGGCCGACGACCGGGTCAGGGTGGTGGCGATCCTCCGGTCGCTGCGCAACGTCGGCTTCACCCTCGGCGCCCTCCTGGGCGGCATCGGGCTGCTGATCGACACCCGGGCGGGGTACACCGCGATCCTGCTGGTCAACGCCGCCTCCTTCGCCGTGCTCGCGAGCCTGGCCGCCCGGCTGCCGGTGCTCAACGCGTCGGCGAAGAGCCTGCGTCGGCGCTTCTCGGTCAGTGTGCTGCGGGACGGATCGTTCCTGTCGTTCACCGGCATCAACGCCGTGCTCACCATGCACATGACCCTGCTGAGCATCGGTATCCCGCTGTGGATCGTCGGGCACACCGACGTCTCCTCGGCGCTGATCTCCCCCCTGGTGGCGGTCAACACCGTGCTCGCAGTCGCCCTGCAGGTGCGGGCCAGCCGGGGGACCGACACCATCGCCGGCGCCGCACGGGCCCTGGTATGGGCCGGCATCTCCCTCGCGGTCTGCTGCCTGCTGCTCGTCGCGGCGCCGAAGCTGCCGGTCGTCCTGGGCGTCGGCGTGCTGCTGCTGGCCATGGTCGCGCTGACCGGCGGCGAGTTGTTCCAGTCCGCCGGTGGCTGGGGCGGCTCCTACCTGCTCGCGGTGCCCGGTCAGGAAGGCGTCTACCTCTCGGTCTTCTGGCTCGGCGTGGCCGTCCAGCAGATCGCGGCACCGGTCCTGGTCAGCCTGGTCGTCACGGCCGGCTCCACCGGATGGGTCGTCCTGGCCGCGCTGTTCGCCGTCTGCGGACTTGCCGCGCCGGCCATCGGCCGATGGGCACAGGCACAGGCGGCCGGCAGGCACCGACCGGACCCGAGCCTGGCCGAGGCCACGTAACCACCATGCATGCCGCTCCCGTAGTCGAGTCGGCACAGTTGATCACCACTCAAGGAGAGACATGTCCGTTCCGCTGTATGTTCCTTCGGGCGAAGGCGAGTTCGTCAACATCCGGGACACCAAGAGGACGTACCTCAAGCTCACCACGCCGGACTCCAACGGCGAGTTCGGCTTCTTCGAGCACCACATGGCTCCGGAGGCGAGCGGTGCCAGCCCGCACATCCACAAGGACTCCACCGAGATGTTCTACGTGGTGAAGGGTGAGATCGAGTTCACCATCGGCGACCGCAAGGTCGTGGGTGAACCCGGCGCGTTCGCCTACATACCCAAGGGCGAGCCGCACGGCTTCACGAACAGGGGCAACGAGGACGCCACGCTGCTGATCATGTTCTACCCGATCTACAACCGTGAGGACTACTTCCGCGGCTTGGGGCGCCTGACGGCCAACGGGCGCAACCCCAGCCTGGAGGAACTGCAGGAGCACATGGCGAAGTACGACCAGTTCATGGTCTGACCCGCGAATCCACGGCAACGAACGGGGCCTGGCAGCGATTCCGCTGCCAGGCCCCGGTGTTCATGCCGGCGTCAGGCGCTCGCGCTGCTCCCGGTGCGGGCACGCCACTGCAACTCCCGTACCTGTTCGGCGAGTTCCGGGACGGGACCCGCCACCACGAGGCCGGGCACGACGTCCTGGATCGACAGCGGACTCAAGGGCGAGGTGACCGGCACGCCCCACTCCGCCTTCCAGTCCCGAGCTTGCTGGGACGAGCTCGCGTACACGATGCGGCCCAGTCCTGCCCACCCGTGTGCGGCCGCGCACATCGGGCAGTGCTCACCCGAGGTGTACACGGTCGCCGTGGCCCGCTCCTCGGCGCTCAGGTGGGTCGCGGCCCAGCGGGCGAGTTCGAATTCGGGGTGCCGGGTCGGGTCGCCCGTGGTGGACTCGCGGTTGCGGTCCTCGGCAAGGATCTTGCCGTCCGCATCGACGAGCACGGATCCGAACGGCCAGTCGCCGGCCTCCACCGCCTCGGCCGCCAGCTCGATGCAGCGACGCAGATAGGGCAGTTCGGCTTCGGGGACGGTGGTGGAGCGGTCGGCGCCGCTCTCGGGAAGGTCGTGGTCGTTGAGGGCCACTGATACTCCGTCTCGTTGGGGGTGTCGGCTAGGGCCGGTGCGCGGCCACCGTCGCCAGCGCCTGCCACGCCGCCTCGGGCCGCAGGGTTTCGTTCGGATCGCCGTGGTACGGATCGAGCAGCACGGTTTCGGCACCGGCAAGGCGCAATTCCTCGATGTCCTCGAGAATCTGCTCGAGGGTTCCCTCGCCGGCCCGGCGATCCGGGTCGTCGATCGGCCTTTCCGTGAGCCGGAGATAGATGCGCGGCGCCAACTCCGGTACCGGCTGATCGAGCTCGGCCGCAATATCCTTCAGTCGATCCAAGGCGTCCCTGAACCAGGGCATCGTGAACCGCAGTGGATGCCATGGAGAACCAAGTCGAACGGCACGCCTTATTGCGGCGTCGCTGTTGCCGCCGACCCAGATGGGAATCTGTCCGCAGCGATAGTCGTCGTCGTTCTCCCATGCGACACGTAGGGCCCGAAGGAGTTCGTCGGTCAGAGCACCACGCCGTTCGAACGGGATGCCCAGCGCCTCGAACTCCTCCCGTGCCCAACCGACCCCGACGCCGAGGATCAGCCGGCCGCCGCTGAGTTGTTGCAGGTTGGCAGCCATGCGGGCGACCAGCAGCGGGGGCCGGTAGGGCGCGATGAGCACCGTCGTGCCCAGCTCTATCCTCGTCGTGATTCCGGCCAGCCAGGAGAGAGTTGTGAACGGTTCGTAAAATGGGGCGGGATATTGCCGGGCGACATCCGATGTGATCGCCACATGGTCGGAGAGCATCAACAGGTCGAATCCGAGACCCTCCGAGGTTTTGGCCCAGCGGGCCAGGTTGTCCGGGTTCGCACCCGGACCGAAGTTGGGGACATTCACACCGATCCGCATGACCCAACACTAGCAACTGGCGCTCAACTGCGTGCAGTTGTCGGCCAGGCTCCCGGCGGAGCGAATGCACGGGGGGAGTGGCGGTCGGTCAGTTGTCCTGAGATGAACCGCATTTCTTCGAATCCGGCAGATGCGCTCTGCGAAGGTCCAGGAGGAAGAATGCGGCCAGCACGGCCGCCGTCGCCGGGAAGAGGGTGGACGGGCCGCCGAGGGAGAGCAGGGGGCCGCCCGCGAGTGATCCGATCCCGGTACCGCCGTCGAAGGCGATGTTCCATGCGACCCCGGCCACGCCGAGGCCGCCGGGGCGGTCGCCGGCCGCCTGCATGGCGAGGACCAGGGTGGCGCTCTGGACCGCGCCGAAGCCCGCCCCGAACAGGGCTGTACCGGCCAGCAGCAGAGCGGGGTCGTGAGACGCCGCGCCCGAGGCGGTGCCGATCGTCGTGGCCACAACGGCGGGCAGGAGCACCTGTCGGCCGCCGTACCTGTCGATGAGCCACCCGGCTCCGAGCCGGGAGAGCACGGTGGAGGCCTGCGCGGCGAGCAGCGCCCCGGGCGCGGCCGAGGCGGTCAGCGGCAGGAAGGTGAAGACGACGCCGTAGGCCGTGGTGGAGGCGGCCTCCACCATGAGGGGGCCGGTCATGGGGCGCAGCGACCGCCATGTTCCGTGCGGGGTCCACGGGCGGCCGGAGCGAGGTCCGGCCGGGCGGGCGGGCGCGGCGGTGCGAGAAAGGCCGAACGAGCCGACCACGACCAGTGCGGCCGTGCCCGCCGCCAGTGCGAAGGCGAGCCCGTACGCCTCCTGCCGGGCCAGGGCGATGCCCAGCGGAGCCCCCAGGACGCCGGCGACACCGACCACCGCGCCGTACCAGCCGAGGGCTCGCCCCCGGTTGCCGGACGGGAACAGCTCAGCGGTGAAGGTGACACCGGCGACGACGAACACGCCGAAGCCCAGCCCGCGTACTGCCGCGAGGCCGGTCAGGGCGGGCAGCGTGGAGACAGCCGGCAGGACCAGGCACGGCAGCCCGAGCAGCGCACCGCTCATGGCGAGTGCGTACCTTCGTCCGAGCCGCGCGAAGAGCCACGGTGTGAAGGGCTGGACGACCAAGGTGGCCGCCATCAGGGTGGCGGTGAGCACTCCGGCGCCCGACGGTCCGGCGCCGGAGCGGACGGCGTACGCGGGCATCGCGGAAAGTGTCAGATTGAAGCCGGCGAAGCCACCGAACGCGGCGATCAGGGTGCCGGCGATCGCTGTCCGCCTTCGCCCGGCGGAGGGCGCCGGGCAGGGGTCGGTCGAGGCGGACGAGTCCGCGGGTGTGATCATCGCAGCCCGGCCGCGCCCTGGAGCCTGGTGCGCAGCGAGCCTTGGTACGGGCCGCGGAACGGCGTCACTGCGAAGAGAAGATCGGTCAGGGCAAGCATGACGCCGGGGCCCTTCTTTGTCTGGCGGACGACGAGCCGACGCGCCCTTCGCGACGGCACGCTCTGTGGCCCGCGACCGACGAGGACACGACCGGTGCGGCCGAACCCGCTCCGGGGCCGCGCAGGTGACGATGGCGGGCCCCGGAGCGGGTGGCGGATCAGGAGTTGTCGAGCGGCAGCCCGGGCGGGTTGACCTCGGACTTGGCGACGGCCTCGTTGGAGAGGTTCCAGGCGGCCAGCCACTTGGCGTACTGACCGTTCTTGATCAGGTAGTTGATCGCGTCGGCGATCGGCTCGGCGAGACCGCTGTCCTTCTTGGAGGTGGCCGCGATCAGGCCCTGGAGCGTCTCGCCGGCGCCGGAGAAGGTGCCCGCGTTGGCCGTGGGCTTGTTCGTCTTCGCGGTCTGGGTGATGTGGTAGGAGATGCTCGGGTTGGGCCCGAAGTGAGCATCGATCTTGCCGCTGTTGAGCGCCAGGTAGACGCCGTTGTTGTCCGGATAGTGCTTGATGGTGAGCTTCTTGCCCTCGCTCTGCAGCTTCTTCTGCCACTCGATGAGGATGCGCTCCTGATTGGTGCCCGAGCTGACCGAGACGGTCTTGCCTGCGAGGTTCTCGTAGTCGCCGTCGAACTTCCAGTCGGCGGACTTCAGCACCTCGAAGGCGAGGTTGTCCTGCCGGTAGGAGGCGAACTCGTACTTCTCCTTGCGCTCCTCGGTGTCGGTGACGTTCGAGAAGGCGACGTCCACCTTGCCGCCGTCGATACCGATGAAGAGGTTCTCCCAGGTGAAGTTCTTGCTCTCCGGCTCGAGGCCGAGGACCGCGGCGACGAGGCGGCCGATGTCGGTCTCGGAACCGGTGAGGGTCTTCTGGTCGTCACCCACGTAGTCGAGCGGGGCGGAACCGGATGGCAGAGCGCCGTGGCCGATCACCAGTCTGCCGCTCTTTCTTATGGCATCGGGCAGCTCGGCGCTGATCGACTTGACCTCGGACACCTCGAGAGTGGTCTCGGTGGCGGCGCCGTTGGAGAACTGACCGATGGTCACGCTTCCGGAGGCGGCGTCGGCCGTCTTGGTGGCGGCGTCACTGTCACCACCGCAGGCGGCAAGCGCGGTGGCGAGGGTGGCGACAGCGGTCGCCACGGTGATGCCGCGTACCAGGCTACGTCGGGTGAAGTGGGTAGACATGGCCGTTCCTTGTCGCTCGGGAGAAGGTGGTGGAGTGGGGGGAGATCGTGGATGCGCCGTGGGGTCGCGGTGGACTGCGGTGGGTCGGACGACCTTGCTCAGGAGGTCCTCGGTCCGCTCGTACTCGGGCTTGTCGAGGACGTGAGGGCGCGCGAGATCGACGATCTCGACGCCTCGATGAAGACGACCGGACCGGCGATCGCGCGGGCGAAGCCGATCTTCTGGGCGGCGGCACCCAGGTCGGTACGGATGGGCGTGAAGTCCTCGGTGATGGCGAGGACTTCACCGCCCCTGGTCAGACCGCGGGTTGCCGGACCGGCTCCACTCCGATGACCTTGCGGTAGGCGCGGGCGCCGCCGCCGTAGTCGTCCACGGCGTAGTGCCAGGTCGCCCGGTTGTCCCAGAGCACGAAGTCGCCCGGGTCCCAGCCGAACCGGATCGTGTAGTCGGGCGACGACGCGTGCCGCAGCAGATGGTCGAGGAGCACCTTGCCCTCCGACGGCGTGAGGCCGGTCAGACCGATCGCCGACGTGCTGAGGAACAGCCCCTTCCGGCCCGTCTCGGGGTGCTCGAGGACGACCGGATGTTCGACGGTCTCCCCGACCGGGGTCCGTTTGCTGCCTTGCGCGTAGTTCCCCGCGTTGCCGTCGTAGACCGCGCCGACCGATTCGAGCAGCACCTTGAACGGCTCGGACAAATCGTCGTACGCCGCCTGGAGATCGGCCCAGAGTGTGTGCCCACCCAGCTCGGGCACCACTTCGTAGGTCAGTGACTCGATCGCGAAGACGGGCTGCCGCCACAGACCGCCGATGTGCCAGGTACTGGCCTTGCCCGTCCTGCGGACGTCGTAGGGGTAGACCAGCGCGTGGGCGGGGTCCTTCACGGCGGTCGGGTGGTCGAACGGTTCCGCGAAGACACGTACCGCCTCGACGTGCTGAGCGGGAGTCAGATGCTGGCCGCGGAAGACCAGCACCTTGTGCTCCCGGAAGGCGCGGCGCAGTTCCTCGGCGGTACGGTCGTCGACGCCTGCCTTCAGATCGATGCCGGTCACCTCCGCACCGAACCGCGGTCCCGCCCGCCGGATCTCGTAGCGCGCGACAGTGCTCATGGCTCTCCCTCTGTGTGCTGCCGTTACGGGGATGTCATGCCGGGGTCGCCTCCTGCTGGACAGGCGAAGGCGACGTCAGACGCGGCGACACATCGACGCGTCGACACGCGCCAGATCCACGTACAACCTGCGGTGCAGCAGCACTGGAATGCTCACGCCACCATGTCTACCAGCCCGGACCGAGACGGATCATTGCAGGTGCATGAAGCTTCCGGGCAGGTCGGCCGGGCGCCGGGGGTGCTGCGTGCGCCGGGCCCGCCGCGCCGCGTCAGGAGCCCACGGTTCCACTTGCTTGGGTGGCGCCTGACCTGGCAGATGTCACAACACGCCGCGGAATCAGCACTGTTGTGATGCGAGTGAGTGGGATGGGTGCTTCTGTGAAAGGAAAGAGCGAGGCATGGAGCCTGTGATCGTCGGAGCGGTGGTGACCGTGGCCGTCAGTGTCGTCAACGCCGTAGTGAAGATCGCTCAGCGGCGGCTCAACGTGTCGGTGGAGATAGCACGTATCACTGAGACGGCACAGACCGAGCGGGTGCGATTCCTCGCCCGGCGGGCCGTTCCGGCTGCTCCGTACCGGCCCCGCCGTCTCGAGGCGGGGACGGCCCACCGGAGCGGGGGTGACGATCATGGAGGACGCCCCCAGCGTTGAGGTGGGTCTGGCCGAGCCGCTGGAGACCGCGGACGGTCCGCAACCGGGGATCCAGCTTGCCGGGGCCCTGCACAACGAGCAGTACCCCGCGCTCGTCCGCTTCCTGCTCCTGCACGGAGCCTCCTGGAACGAGGCGCAGGACGCTGCCCAGGACGCCTTCACCCAGATGTGCGCCCCGGGCGTCAGCGTCGTCTATCCCAGGGCCTGGCTGCGCACCGTGGCCTGGCGGTCCTGGGTGAGCCAGCAGGTGAGACTCGAAGAGACCTGCGCGGAGCTGCCCGAGCCGCAGCCGGGCCTGCGCTGGCAGACACCGGCGCACGCCGCCGAGCTGGGAGAGGAAGAACGCCGGGTGCTGTCCCTACTGCTTCAGCTCCCCGCCAAGCAACGCGCCGCCATGGCCTGGCACCTGGACGGATTCACCACCGAGGAGAGCGCACGCGCCATGGGCACCACACAGGCGGCGGTCCGGCAGAACCTGGCCCGCGCCAGAGCAGCACTCAAGGAAGGCCTGCGGCTCGACGGCCGGTACGTCAACGAGAGGGGGAAGGCATGACGCCCGACGGCCCCCGCGCACAGCAGCAGGGCGACCGCTGCGGGGACGGCGTCGACGCCCTGCTCGCCGCAGCGCACCACCAGCTCGGCATCGCCGTCACGGACCGCGTCAACGCCCGGGGCGGACCGCCCGAACTGCGCACCCCGGACCTGGCACTGGACCGCCTCCTGGCGGCGAGCCACCGCTCCCTGGGGCACGGCGTCAGCCGCCGTCTGTCCAGGGAGGCCAGCGCCGCCCTGGCCCAGCGACACTCCGCGCACCGAGCACGCATGGGCGCGAAGGGATCCCTGTCCCGCCGACCGGCGGCGGTCCGTGTGAAGTACCGCGAGGACGCCCTGCGCAGGGTGCACCTCTACTGGCCCTTCGACCTGGCCGAGGCCATGCATGAGGCCATCCGCATGGTCCAGGACCTGTGCGACCTCCTCGGCGACGCGGCGCAACCGCTGGGCGATGCCCTCGTCATGGTCACCAGGCTTCGCGACCACCTCGAGCGGGTGTCCCAGCTGCCCGAACCGCACCGTCCGCCCATGTCGCTGACCGGACTGGACTACCTCGACGCGGTCGAGTCCGTCCTTGCCGACCCCGCCGAGCGGCTCGCCGGCGGCCTTCACGCCATCCGGGAGCTGCTCGACGAAGAACTCGCACCCACCGTCGCGGCCCTCGACCCGGGCGGGCGCCCGTATCTCTTCGGTGTCGACGCCGTGGCCCAGGACCTCATCGACGACCTGGCCGTCGCCTGCGAGGAGGCCGACATGCTCGCCCGGGCCGTGGCAGAAGTCGAACGAGCCAG
Organism: Streptomyces sp. NBC_00016; assembly: GCF_045040885.1. Taxonomy (NCBI): domain Bacteria; kingdom Bacillati; phylum Actinomycetota; class Actinomycetes; order Kitasatosporales; family Streptomycetaceae; genus Streptomyces; species Streptomyces sp. NBC_00016. Next base: position 9,796,994 of record NZ_CP108304.1, read on the forward strand.
TAACGACTTCGTCGGAGCGGACCTCAGCAGCGCCAAACTGGACGGCGTGCTTCTGGAGGGAATCCTGTGGGACGCCACCACGTTGTGGCCCGCCCAGTGGGAAACCCGTGTACGTCATGCGTCGCTGCCGTGCGGCGCGGAGGAAGGGATCCTCATCGTCGCTGCGGAAGGCTCCGATTCGGTGGTCCCGGCGGAGGCGTAGGACCTGGCGTGTGTACCTGAGGCCTCGGGTGCACAGCCCATGCGCACACTGCCTCACGGCGCCGGGGGAGTCGGGAGCACAGGAGGAGGCGGGTCTCCTGACTGTTCCTCAGGCGGGCGTTTCGGCGGTGGCGGTCAGGACCGCGCGGCCGAGGATGTGGCCGGCCATGGTGAAGCCGAGGGCGGCCGGAGTGGCGTCGGCGGGGACGCCGATGGCGTCGACGTCGAGGGCGTGCACCACGGTGAAGTAGCGGTGCGGGCCGTGACCCGCCGGCGGGGCGGCGCCTATGAAGCGGGCCGCTCGGGCGTCGTTGGGCAGCTGGAATGCGCCTTCGGGAAGGCCCGAGCCGGTGTCGTCGCCGGCGCCTTCGGGCAACCCGGTGACGGTGGCGGGGATGTCGGCGACCGCCCAGTGCCAGAACCCGGACCCGGTGGGGGCGTCGGGGTCGTAGACGGTGACGGCGTAGCTCCTGGTGCCTTCCGGGGCGCCGCTCCAGGACAGCTGTGGGGAGACGTCCTTCCCGCCGGGAACGCCGAAGAGTCCGGAGTACTGCTCGATCGACCAGGCTGCGCCGTCGGCGACGGTGGTGCTGGCAACGCTGAAAGAGGCCGCCTCGGGGAGGCGGGCGAAGGGGTCGTTGGCGCTCATGGCGTCGTTCCTTTCGGTCCGTGCTGTGGGGTGGCGGTGATGCGGCCGACGGAGGTTGCGCCCCGGCGGCGCCAGGAGCCGTCGCCACCGTCGCCCGGTGCTCACCACCGAGATCGACTGAGATCGACGATAACATCAATAATCGATTATCCATCCGATCGTCTATTCTGTAGGCATGAGCCGAACGACCCACACCTCCGCCTCGTCGGGGAAGCAGATGCTCTCCGAGCAGGTCTACACACACCTGCGGGACGCGATCATGCGCGGGGATCACGCCCCCGGTGACGCCCTCAAACCCCAAGACCTCGCCAAAGAGCAGGGCGTGAGCCTGGCCGTCGTGCGCGAGGCGCTCGTGCGGGTGGTCGGTGAGGGCCTCGCCGACCGGCTGCCCAACCGGGGCTTCGCCGTCCCGGCCTTCTCCGACCGCCGCTGGCAGGAGATCGCGGAAGCGCGCCGGACCGTCGAACCGGCCATGCTGCGTATGTCCGTCGAACGCGGCGACGTCGACTGGGAAGCCCGCGTACGAGCCGCCCATCACCGACTGAGCCGTACCCCGGCGTACGTACCGGAGGAGGGCGAGCACTACAGCAGCGCATGGGCCGAAGCCCATCGAGTCTTCCACCGCACCCTGCTGGAGGGGTGCGGCAACCTCGTCCTGCTGGAGACCTTCGACCGGATGTGGACCGCGAGCGAGCTGGCGCGCCGCTGGTCGGCGCACCGCAACCCCGGCAGGGACGGCGCCCTGGAACATCGCCGGCTGGAAGAGGCCGCGCTCGCCCGCGATGCCGACACCGCGGCCGAGGTCCTGACCCGACACCTCACCCAGACCGCGGCCGGACTGACCGACTGCCCCCACCACGAACCCACGGAGGAGGCCTGATGTCTCGCCGACCCGGCCGCACGACCGTACGACCGCACCTGATCACCGATACCGGAGCCACAGCATGACTTCTTCCAGCGACGCGAGCACTGGCCGCCGCTGTCACCACGCCGTCAGTCCCCTGCACGCGGCCGTGTACTTCGCACCGGAGCGGCAGGACGAACTCGCGGCGCTCGGGCTGGAGAGAGGGGCCATGTCCTACTACGCGGGACGCGCCGCCCCGCTCGGTGCCGTCGGCGCGGGCACGGTCACCGCGACGTTCTACAACTTCAACCACGAGCATGTGCAGCGGTACATCCCCGCCGCCTGGGCGGTCGCCACACCGGAGGCGGTGCTCGCGGCGGTGCTGCGCGGTGTGGACGGGATGCTGCGGCGGCTGCTCGGAGCGGAGGTCCTCGCGTCGAAGGAGCTGGCCGAGGCGGCCGGGCTGGCGCTGCGCGCCACCGAGGCGTGCCACCGCGAGGCGCGCCCGCTGTACGCCGCGCACGCCGGCCTCCCGGTGCCCGAAGAACCCCACCTGGCCCTGTGGCACGCCGCGACGCTGCTGCGCGAGCACCGGGGTGACGGCCACCTCGCCGCCCTGGCCATCGCCGGCCTGTCCGGCATCGAGGCGCTGGTCCTGCACAACGCCACGGGCACGGCACCGACGTCGGCCCTGTTCAGGCGTACCCGCGGATGGTCCGCGCAGCAGTGGGACGCCGCCCGGGAGCAGTTGCGTGAGCGCGGCCTGCTGGACGAAGCAGGGGACCTCACGCAGGCAGGCGCGATCCTGCGCGGCGAGGCCGAAGTGCTCACCGACCGCCTCGACGCCGCCCCGTACGCCCACCTCGGCGCGACCGCCACCGCACGCCTCACCGAACTGGCCGGTGACATCTCCAGAACCGTCAGAGCAGCGGGCGCCTTCCCCGCGGCGCTCCTCGGCAAGGGCTGAGGGTCGGGATCGGGGCCGGGAGGTCCGGCGCCCTCGCCATGGACCGCGGGGCAGTTGGGGGCCGGTGTTCCGGATCCGCCGGCGCGATTGACGTAAGCCCTCGGCTTGGGCGACTGCCGCGATGAGCGCCCGAGCGGGGGTTCCCGGTTCCGGTCACCAGCCGTGCGTGTGCGCGCCTCCCTTGAACGGCCCCCGGACCTCGGGGGTGATCCACCCTCCGTAGAAGTCGCCCTCCTGTGGCCGCACCGCGTGGCCGTCGACGGTGCAGCGGTCGACTCTGCCGGCGTAGAAGGCGAAGTGGTCGACGAGGTCTTCGTAGGGCGGCCGCGGATCGGAATAGCTCCATGCGGCGAGGGCGCGGATGTCGGATCCCACCAGGATGTCCCAGAAGGCGGCCCTCCCCTTCCACTCGCACCAGGCGTGATGGGAGGCAGCCCGAAGGAGGTCCGTACGGACGTCGCCCGGGGGGACGTAGAACACCGGTGGGTGGCTGGTCTCCATGATCTTCAGAGCGCCGGTGGTGTCGGCGAGGATCTGCCCGGCGCACTCGACGACGATCCGCCGTGGGTCGCGGTGCAGGGCGGGCGGACGGGGGTAGTCCCACACCGACTCCGCAGGGGTGGTCTCATGTGACGGCATGGAGGCCTCTCTTCCGGAACAGAACGATCGGTCACCCTTCCTTCCGCACAGACACCGGCTGCGGATGAGGTCGTCTCCGTCGGCCTTGGGGGCCGCGGATCGTCGCTTTCGCGGGCACACGCTCCCGCAGCGAAGATCACGGCATCCGCCCCGGACAGTGTCCTGAGGGCCGTGGCGGGTCGTGCCTTCAGAAAGCGATGCGGATCTTGAGGGCCGTGCGGTCGTCCATGGCGCGGTAGCCGTCCGGCACCCCGTCGAGGTCCACGGTGCGGTCGAAGACCAGGCCGGGGTCGATCGCGCCGGACAGCACGTCCGGCAGCAGCTCGGGAATGTACGCGCGTGCGGGGGCGACGCCGCCGGCCAGCGTGACGTTCCGGTCGAACATCCGGGAGATGTCGACACCGGCGCTGCCGCCGTGCGGCACGCCGACGTAGCCGACCGCGCCGCCGTCGCGGGCGATGGAGATCGCGGTGCGCATCGACTCCTCGGTGCCGACGGCCTCCAGTACCGCGTGTGCGCCCTGGCCGCCGGTCAGCTCCTTGACCGCCTCGATCGCGGCCTCTCCGCGCTCGGCGACCACCTCGGTGGCGCCGAAGCCACGGGCGATCGCGGTGCGCTGCTCGTGCCGGCCCAAGGCGATGATCCGGCCGGCGCCGAGGCGCTGCGCGGCGAGCACACCGCACAGCCCGACCGCGCCGTCGCCGACCACGGCGACCGTGGCGCCGGGCCGCACTCGGGCGGCGACCGCGGCGTGGTGGCCGGTGCTCATCACGTCGGAGAGGGCGAGCAGGCTGGGCAGCAGCTTCTCCTCGTCGGCTGTCTCCTTGGGCAGCTTGACCAAGGTGCCGTCGGCGAACGGGACGCGGACGGCCTCGCCCTGGCCGCCGTCGGAGCCGACCTCGCCCCAGAAGCCGCCTTGCGGGCAGGAGGTCTGCAAGCCCTCTCGGCAGTAGTCGCAGGTGCCGTCGGACCAGACGAACGGGGCGACCACGAAGTCACCCGGGCGCAAGTCCCGCACCTCGGAGCCGACCGCCTCGACCGTGCCGAGGAACTCGTGCCCGATCCGTTGACCCGCCGTGCGGGAGGCGACACCGCGGTACGCCCAGAGGTCGCTGCCGCAGATGCAGGCGCTCACCACCCGCACTACGGCGTCGGTCGGCTTACGGACCACCGGGTCGGGCGCCTCCTCGATCCGGATGTCGTGGGGACCGTGGATCACGGTGGCACGCATGAAGACTCCTGGACACTGATCGGGACATGGGCTGATCACGCCAGGGTCGCCGCGCATATGTTCTGGTGTCCAGCTACATCTCCTTCACCACCTCTTTAAGATGAACTAATGCTTGATGTTCGACGACTCATCCTCCTGCGTGACCTCGCTGCCCACGGCACGGTGACGGCCGTGGCCGAGCTCCACAGCGTCACGCCCTCCGCCGTCTCGCAACAACTACGGCTCCTGGAGGACGAGACCCGCACCCGCCTGCTGGAACGCACCGGCCGCTCCATCCACCTCACCGCCGCCGGCCGCCGACTGGCTGAAGACACCGGAAACGTGCTCGCGGCACTCGAAAAGGCCCAGAACCGACTGCACACCGGCACCGGGGAGCCGACCGGACCCCTCCACATCGCCTGCTTCCCCAGCGCGCTTGCACCGGTGGCCGCCCCCCTCGGCGAAGCCCTGGAGAGCGTCCACAGGGACCTGCGGCTGCATATCACCGAGGCCGAACCCGAGGCCGCCGTAAGACTGCTGCTCGAGCGACGCGTCGACCTCGCGCTGCTCTACCGCTACACCAACCTCGCCGCACCCCCGCACCCCGGCGTCGAGGCCCACACCCTGAGGGCCGATCCACTGGTCGCGATCCTGCAGACCGACCACCCGGCGGCCGGCCCCGAGCGATCCGCGATCGACCTGCGGGAACTCGCGGACACCCCGTGGATCACCGCCCCGCCCCAAACAGCCTGCGGGGACGCCGTCCTCCAGGCCTGCCGATCGGCCGGCTTCACACCTCAGGTACGGCACACTTGCACCGACTTCTCCGCCATGATCGCTCTCGCCGCAAGCGGCGGCCACACGGTCCTCATCCCGCACATGGCCGCAGCTCACCTCCCGCCGACCCTGACGGCGCGACCGGTGACGGACCACACGCTCACCCGCACGATCGAGATCGCTGTCCGTCATGGCACAGCGCACGAACCCGCGATCGCCGCCTGCCTCGACGAACTTCGCACTCTCGGTAACCAGCACGGCAGACACGACGCAGACTGAAATCCTTGCTCACCCATAGGAGGACGATTTCCGTCTGTCGCACCGTGGTCGGGTGCGACTCCGGGTGGGTTGCTGCTTCTTCGCCTCTCCGCCCAGCGTGTCCCAGTCGACCGTGCGATCGCACGAACGGTGCAGGAGTACCCGGTCGTGACCCACGGCGAGCAGGCCGGCGCCGGTGGCCCGGCGGTATTCCTCGACCACCGTGACCAGGGCGGCCGTGGTGGAGGCGTCGAGCATCGCCGTCATCTCGTCGCACACCAGCCAGCGCGGGCGCAGCACGAGGGCGCGGGCCAGGCAGGCGCGTTGCAACTGGCCGTCGCTGACTTCGTGCGGGCGTCGGCTCAGCAGGTCGGGGGGTCAGGCCGACGCCCTCGGCCAGTTCGGGAACCCGGTCGGGGACGGCCTCGCGTCGGCCGGTGGTGCGCAGAGGCTCGGCGATCAGGTCGTGGAGTCGGGGCGGTGCAGGAGCGCGGTGACGCGGGCAAGGGTGGACTTGCCGCAGCCGCTGGGACCGAGCAGCCCGACGGCATCGCCGGGCATGACCGACAGGGAGACGTCCCGCACCACAGGGGTGTGCCGGTCGTATCCGGCCGTGATGCTTCGCAGTTCAAGCACGGCGGTCCTCCTGTGCGTGCGGGTGGTGGCAGACGACAGCCCCCGCCATCCGGGGCAGCGTGGCGCAGGCCTCGGTTGCCCGGTCGCAGCGGGCGGCGAAGGCGCGGCCGTCGGGCAGGTCGCCGAGTTCCGGGGGCATGCCGGGGATGGGGGAGAAGGCAGGGTCGGGGAGGGCCTGGAGGAGACCTCGGCTGTACGGGTGGCGGGGGCCGGGGGAGCCGAAGAACGTCTGCGCGTCGGCGAGTTCGACGATCCGGCCGGCGTACATCACGGCGACACGGTCGGCGATGCGTTCGGCCGCAGCCAGGTCGTGGGTGATCATCAGCAGGCCTTGTCCAGCGGCGTCCACGGGGCGCCGTAGCTCGTCGACCGTGCGGTCGACCAGGTCACGGTCGAGCCCGGTTGTCGGTTCGTCGGCGAGCAGCAGGGGCGCGTCGCCGACGAGCGCGAGGGCCGTGGCGGCGCGCTGGGCGAGGCCGCCGGAGAACTGGTGGGGGTGCCGGTCGAGGTGGTCGGCCGGAAACGCGGCAAGCGGCCCGTAGGCGGGCCGTCCCGCGCCATCGAGGATCTTGTCGACCATGACCTCGCGGTCCACTGCGGCGTCGAGTGCCTGCCGTATCGCCCGGTCGCCGGTGACCTTGTTCTCTGGGGGGAGCGTGACGGTCCGGAAGTCGTACGACTTCGCGTCGTACGACTTGAGGCCGTCGTCGCCCTTGAAGGTCGCTGCCAGGTTGGGCGGGAGGATCGCACCGTCCAGATCACCGGAGCGCAGCCGGGTGGCGCGCACGTTGTCGTCCGCGATGACCGCCATGGTGAACGTCTTCACCTTCGGCGCGCCGCCCCAGTACTTCGGGTTCGCCTTGAAGGTGAGCTTCTCGCCCTTGCTCCAGGAGGCGAGGACATACGGTCCGGTGCCGACCGGCTTGGTGTTGAACGAGCCGGTGTTGGGGTTGCTGCGACCAATGTGCGACAAGGGGCTACCCAGTGAGTTCTGGCAACAGTCTTGCTATTGCAAGTAATGTGCAACAAGCTAGGCGGACCCTTACTGCCAGCCTGTGACGTGGAGCCTTGTCATGCCCCGCCTGATACCGGACGCCGGACCGCAGCGCGTCCTCGCGGCCTCGAACTTCGTCTACACCGTCGGCAGCGGCCTCTATCTGACCGCCGGAGTGCTGTACTTCACCGAAGCGGTGCACCTTCCGGCAGACCAGGTGGGGCTCGGGCTCGGCATCGCCGGTCTGGTCGCGCTGGCCCTCGGTGTCGCGGTCGGACATCTGGCGGACCGCTACGGAGCGCGTGGTGTCTACGCGGTCACCCTTGTGGTTCAGGCGTTGGCCACGGCGGGCTTCGTGCTCGTGGACGGCTTCTGGCCGTTCGTGCTCGCGGTCGGCGCGGCTGCCGGGGCGAAGGCGGCCGGAACCGCCGCCCGCTCCCCGCTCATCAGGCACTACGGAGGGGATCGGCCGCAGGAGTTCCGGGCCTATCTCCGCGCGGTGACCAACGTCGGCATCTCCCTCGGCGCGCTGGGAGCGGGCTGGGTCGTACAAGTGGGCACCCTGACGGCCTACCAGCTCATGGCCGCCGGCAACGCGATCGCCTTCGTGGTCTCCGCGGCGCTGCTGATCCTGCTCCCGCCGGTCGCGCCGCTCCCGGCCACCCGCGGCCCCCGCTGGATCGCCCTCCGCGACCGCCCCTACCTGCTGCTCACCGTCCTCGACGGCATCATGGCCATCCAATTCAAGGTGCTCACCGTGGCCATCCCGCTCTGGCTGGTCGGTGCCACCACAGCCCCGCGCTGGCTCATCTCGGGCACCATGCTCACCGGGACCGTCATCGTCGTCGCATTCCAGGTACGCGCCAGCCGCAACATCGATTCCCCCGAGGCCGGCGGCAACGCCTACCGCCGGGCAGGAGTGGCCTTTCTCATCGCCTGCTCACTGATCTCCCTTTCCGCGGGCATACCGGCATGGGCTGCCGCAACCCTGCTCATCGTCGCCGTGGTGATCCACACGGTCGGTGAACTCTGGCACGCCGCAGCCGGCTTCGAGGTGTCCTTCGCCCTCGCCCCGGAGCACGCCACGGGCCAGTACTTGGGAGTGTTCGGCCTGGGAGCCGGACTGGCCGAGGCCCTCGGACCAGGTCTGCTCATCGCGCTCTGCATCACCTGGGGCCGCCCCGGCTGGTACGTCGTCGGAGCCATGTTTGCCCTGACCGGCCTGGCAGCACCACTCGCTGTCCGCTGGGCACAACAACGCCGCCGGCACGCTCCGCAGACGCAGCCTGACGCCTTGGAGAAGACGCAAGCAGCCTGACCGACCGATGAATTGGCTCGACGTGCCGGCCGGGCGAGCGGTGAGTTTCCGGCCCGGCCCGGCCGACATTTGGGCGCCTGCCGATGCGCGAGTACAGCCGGTGAGAGGGTCAGGCGGGCGAGGCGTCAGGGCGGGCGTCGTATTCGGCGCGGGCGGCGTCGATGTGCGTCAAGTGCGTGACGCTCCACTCCAACAGGGGTGCGGTGGCTTCGCGGAGGGTCCTGCCCATCGGAGTGAGTTCGTAACTGACGTGCGGCGGCATGACGTTGCGGACGGTTCGTGTGAGGATCCCGTCGCGTTCCAGGCCGCGCAGGGTGACGGTGAGCATGCGCTGGCTGATCCCGTCGACGGCCCGCTTGAGTTCGGTGAAGCGGCGTGGCCCCTGGCTGAGGTTCCGCACGATCAGCAGCGACCACTTGTCGCCGACGATGCCGAGCACTTCACGGGCCTGGCACGGGTCCTCCGGCCGTGCCGGCCGCGACTCGCCGCCCACTGCGCCGCTCATGGTTACCTCCAGAGAACCGGGGCACCGAAATGTGCCTTATTGATCAAAGTGCGGCAGGTGCAGCACGATGATTTCGGTTCCTGAAGAGTACCGAGGCACAAACAGGAACCGTAAGGCTCCCGCGCCTCCACACCCGAAGAGGAAACAATTTCTTTTATGTCAACTTTTCTGCTGGTACACGGCGCCTGGCACAGCGGCCAGTGCTGGGAGCGGGTGGTCCCGCTGCTGGAATCGGCCGGACACCGCGTGTTCGCGCCCTCACTGACCGGCTACGGCGACAAGGCACACCTCCTCGGTCCCGAGGTGGGGCTCGACACGCACGTTGCGGACGTCGTCAAGCTGATCCACGAGGAGAACCTGACCGAGGTGGTCCTCGTGGGTCACAGCTACGCGGGGCTGGTCGTCTCGTCCGTGGCCAACGAGGTACCGGAACGAATCGCGCACCTGGTGTACCTCGACGCGATGGTCCCGGAGCACGGCGAGACCGCCGTCGATGTGCAGCCCATGACCCAGAACCTGATCGACCTGGCCGCCAAGTCCGACAACGGCTGGCGCATCCCGCCACTGCCCGAGATGCCTCCGCCCCTCGGCCTGTTCGGAGTCACCGACCCGGCGGATGTCGCATGGCTGCGTGCGACGCTCTCCGACCAGCCGGTGCGCTGCCTGCGGCAACCGGTCCGGCTGGACAACCCTGCCGTGGACTCCATTCCGCGCACGCACATCCACTGCGTCGGCGCAGAGCCGGAAGGCATCGTGCGACGGCCCGTCCCCGCGACCCAGCCCAACGGCTCCCCAGCACGGATACGGGAACTGCCGACCGGGCACGACTGCATGATCACCATGCCGGCGGACCTGAGCGAACTGCTGCTTGAATCCACCCTTCGGTAGCGTCCGGACCGTAACTGCGACAGCGACGCGGGCCAGTACGGCTCCACCGATCGAGCGAGCGCATCAATCTCGGCGACACGTTCTTCCACAACGGCCCGCTCGTGCGAGGCACGGGCGAGGTCGTAGCCGTCGCGGGGGCGGCCCTCGAAGCGGTCCTGCAGGCTGAGGCCGGCGAGGACGAGCACTTCGAGGCTCACGTCGCGGAGCATGGTGGCGGTGGTCGGTGCCTCGCCCCGGCAGCGGCGCGCGTTGTCCTGTTCGTCTGCGTCGTAGTGCAGCCATGCGCAGTGCTCGGCGGTCTCCCCGGTAAGCAGTTGGAGCTGATGCCGATCGTCTCCTGATAGGTGCCGGTGCTGACGACCCTGCGGACGCGCGTCAGATGCCGGACCCCGTCGGATCCCCTCGCCTCATGTCCACATCAACGACCCGGACGCGAACCAGTGACATGATCGGCCGAATAAATCCGAGGGCCTGTACAGGTCGCGTTTTGCGATGCTTATCGCCGGGTCCGGGTCCGGGTCCGGGTCCGGGTCCGGGTTTGGCTGGCGAACGATGTTCACGAGGACGTCGGGGACGTAGCCGTTGTCCCAGGTGCGTAGGTGTACTCAACGATGAGGGAGAGCGGTATGGAGCCATTGGAACTCCGGCGCGCAGTTGAGGCAGGACGGGCGACCGCTTCGGAGCTGGGCCTTCAGGTCGACGATGCGATCGTCATCCACAACTCGGACCGCGTCGCACTGCGCCTGGTCCCTTGTGATGTTCTGGCTCGGGTCGCGCCTTCGGGGCATCTGGCTGATTCCGAGTTCGAAGTAGAGGTCGCTCGCCGTCTCGCCGCCGTCGACGCTCCGGTGGCTGAGCTCGACCATCGGGTCGAGCCCCGAGTCCATGTGCGTGACGCCTTTGCCATTTCGCTCTGGACCTACTACGAACCTGTGCGATCAGATATCGCGCCGGCTGACTACGCGGACGTGTTCCTGCGGCACCATGCCGCCCTGCGCCAGATCGATCTGGACGCACCGCATTTCACCGATCGAGTCGCCGTGGCACTGAGAGAGGTGAACGACCGGGAGCAGTCCCCCGAACTGCCCGATTCTGACCGGAAACTCCTCAGCGACACACTCAGGGGACTGAGCGCCGCGATCAGCATCGACAAAGCCGGCGACCAGTTGTTGCACGGCGAGCCTCATCCGGGCAACCTCCTGAACACGAGGAGAGGGCCGCTTTTCGTAGACCTCGCCACGTGCTGCCGTGGGCCGATCGAGTTCGATCTCGCCCATGCGCCCGAAGAAGTGGGAAAACACTATGCGGGGGCTGACCACGGCCTGATTCACCGGTGCCGAGCCCTGAACTGGGCGATGTTCTCGGCCTGGCGCTGGCGCCGAGACGACCAGATGCCGGACCGGGGCCACTGGAGAGTGGAGGGGCTCAACCAGGTCCGTGCTGCACTCGATCGCTGCGGACTGGGCTGAACCGGAGACAGAGAGCCTGCTGGGTCCCGATCCGCTGCGCCGTGTGCGGCATCCCGACACGGAGCAGCGGACCGCGACCGGTGCCGCCGATGCCGAGCGTGTGGTTCATGCGCACCGCGCGCAGCGTCAACGGCCTCCCAGGCCTCTGGTCGATCACCAGTCGATCACCGCCGACCACCGGCCACCCTCGCTCACAGGGGCGCGTGAGACCTCGAGGCATGACCCCGTGCCCTACGTGGCACACGGGTGAGCATGAGCACCACTGGAGTACGGCAGGGCGAGCCGGTCACCACGGTCCTCACCTGGGAGGTGCGCCCGGGCCGGGAGCAGGAGTTCGAGGACTGGACGCACGGGATCACCCGTTGCGCCCGACGGTTCCCCGGAAACGAGGGCGTCTCGTGGCTGCACCCCGAGGAAGGCCACCGCTTCCACGCGATGCTGCGCTGGTCCGATCCGCACCGGCTCGCCGCGTGGCTGGAGTCGGACGAGCGGGCGTCCTGGCACGCCCGGATCGAGGGTGTCGCCACGGAGATCGGCAGCGAGCGGCAGTCGACGTCCGGGATGGAGACCTGGTTCAACCTGCCCGGCACCACCGTGCAGGCCCCGCCCCGCTGGAAGATGGTGCTCACCACGTTCCTCGGCGCCTATCCGTTCACGCTGCTGATCCAGTGGCTGGTGGCGCCCCACACGGGCGCCTGGCCCCTACCGCTACGGGCCGCCGTGTTCCCGATCGTGCTGCTGCCGACGCTGACGTATCTGGTGATGCCGAGGCTGAGCCGCCTGCTGCGGCGGTGGCTCTATCCTCCGCCGGACCGGTGATCAGGTGTTCCCCGGCGATGCCGGAGCGCAGCACGAACAGGGTGTCCTGGAGCAGACCGCGCTTCGTGCGGAGCACAGATGAAGGCCTCCCGCAGGTGTGAGGGCGGGCGCGGGGGCGACTCGGCAGGAGAGAGGTTGGGCAGTCAGCCTCCCAGGCTCTTCGCCGACCATGGACGGCGAAGAGCCCCGTCCCACGCTCGACGTACGCGGCGAGCGCCGATCCCAGCTCCCGCACCGACAGGGCGGGTCCATCCGGCAGCGCCCCCGAGAGCGAGCGCCTGAAGCTCAGATCCGTCCTGGCCAGCTGCCCTGAACCGAAGGCCCTCACCGGACACGTCCGCGCGTTCGGCAAGATGCTCACCAGCTCCAGGGTGATCGGCCCCCACAGTGGATCAAGGCGGTCCGCGCCGACGACCTGCCCGGTCTCCACGCCTTCGTCAACGGCCTCGACGGGATCTCGCCGCCGCCGGCCTCGGTTTGTTGCGGAAGCGAGTCCTTGTTGCCTGATCGCAGCTCTGGCACTCGCTGTCAGCTCAGCTGATCGCAAGCACCACGGGATCGACGCCCAGCTTGTTTCTGCATAAATCGACGGCCCGCGTGACCCAGGCGGTCACGGCGTCGTGATCTGCCGCGATCGCGTGAAGCTCACGAGCCTTCTCCTGGGCTTCGACCATCCAAGGCGCCAACGCGTCCTCTCGTAGGACTCGCTCGAAGTGATCGCGGGCCACGCCAGGGTCCCCAATGAGGGCGGCTGCGATCCCGGCGTCGAAGCTGTCCCGGAGGAATCCCCGCCGCACCGGTCTGGACATCAGGTAGCGGGCGACGTTCGGCAGAACCGGGAACTTCTCTCTCAGCGCGGTCACGTTCGCAATCGAGGCGTTTGACAGCGAACCCGTTGTTCAGGCTTCCCGGTCAGCGAACCTGGTCGCTCTTCGGCCCGATGCCTTTGATCCTGGTCGGGGTTTCGTCCGGGGCGAATGAGTGGTGGAAGGTGAAGGCGTGCGGCGCGGAGCCGTGGTCCTGGAGGTGCTCCAGTCTGGAAACTCCGTCCTGCCAGGTGGGTATCACGCCGTCAGAGACCCACCAGCACAAGTAATTCGGGTGTCCCGTCCTCTCGAACCAGTCGTAACGCCTGTTCAGCGCCTCACGGTGCAGACCGGTGTAGACGGCGTCGAAGGCGGGGCGCAGGTCGGTCCAGAGTGAGAGTGTCGCGGCCAGGGCGGTGGTTTCCACCGTACGGCCCTTGCCGTACCAGGTCGGTACGACGAACTCTCCCCATGCACCCCAGTCCGCCCCGAAGAGCATGCCCCGGTCGCCGTCTGCCGCTTCGGCGCGCGCGAGGTATCCGGGGTGCTGACTGATATTCCGGTAGACGGCCTCGCCAGTGTCGTAGAACTCGCGGGTGAGAGGTGCGGGATCGGCGAGAGGTGACTTCAGGACGCCGAATGTGTACAGAGCAAGATGGGGCATGCGTCTCTCCCTGATTGAGGCTGCCTGGCGTGGACCCGGTTCGGTGGCTTACGCATGGGGTCGAGGGTTCGTGGGGCATGACCGACTCATCCCGTGGCGGGTGGCTCAGCCTGAAGGAACTCCTGCGCGACCGTGGGCGATCGCCGAAGACCAGGTGAAGGTAGCTGCTTCTGCGGGCCCTGTCGAAGTTGCGTTTTCCTTGTCCAAGTGGCCTCTCGCACCGGTCATTGCAGGGGCTGGGGCTGGGGCTGGGGCGGTGAAGGGCGGGGCAGGCTGCGGCGTACCAGTGATCCACTTCGGTCGATCGGTTCGCCCGCCATGCCGTCCGCACGGACCCCCTACGACGACCGTATGAGCTGGGGCAGCGAGCCCGGCGCGACCGAAGTGATCAGCCAGTCTCTGGCCGAACACGGTGCGTCCACCACCGCGATCGAGGCGGATCTCGCCGACGGGGATACCCCGGCACGCGTCTTCGACAAGGTTGAACAGCGTATGGGCAGTGTCACCGCGCTGGTGATGAGTCACTGCGAGTCTGTCGACTCTGGGCTGCTTGACACCACCGTCGAGAGTTTCGACCGGCACTTCGCTGTCAATGCGCGCGCCACCTGGCTGCTCATTCGCGAGTTCGGACGCCGCTTCACCGCAGAACGGGGAACCGGCCGGATCGTCAGCCTCACCAGTGATCACACCGTCGGCAACCTGCCCTACGGGGCGAGCAAGGGAGCCCTGGACCGCATCACGCTGGCCGCCGCCCACGAACTCGCCCACCTCGGCGTGACCGCCAACGCGATCAATCCCGGCCCGGTCGACACCGGCTGGATGCCCGAGGAAGTCCGGGAGCACTGCGTCCGCAGCACCCCGCTCGGTCGGCTGGGCACTCCGCAGGACACCGCGCACCTCGTGGACTTCCTGTGCTCCAGGGAGGGCGAGTGGATCAACGGGCAGCTGCTGATGAGCAACGGTGGCCTCGCGTAGACGCCCAAAGTCCGATTCTCAAGCGCCACATGCTCGGTCACGCCTTGCGGAGGAGTTCGAATCTCGCGCGGCCGAAGATCTGGCGCTTCAGCATGCTGATCCGGTTGCCGGGCGCGCCGGCCGCCGCAGGGTACGACCCGGCCATCGAAATACTCACGAGTTCGGACAGCACGGGCACGTCTGAGCGGTCCGTCGTGGTGGCCTAGGGTCTGCGCCATGATCAGAACCACGCCGCCGCGCCCGGTACACGTCGAAGGGCTCTTTCCGAAGCTGGGCGCGTTCCGGGGTGTAACGACCCGACTGCATCCGCGGCCGGGGAGCCCGGACGCATCGGTCAGCTCGATCGGCGGTCCTCTGCTGTGGCCAGTCGACGAACCGTGGCCGGTGTGCACCGAGCCGCACAAACGGAGCCGTGGTTACCGCATCGCGGACATCCATCGCGGGCGGCAGGTACTCGCGGACGCCTGGGCCCGTGACCGTCCCGACGACGCCGAACGGGACCTGCTCATGGAGCTCGGCCGTAAGCACCGCGACCAGAAGGTCGCCGACACCGATCCGATCCCGCTGATCGGCCTGGTTCAGCTCTATCGGCGGGACGTCCCCGGCCTCGCGTCGGGCCCGGACGGCTGCGACCTGCTCCAGGTGCTCTGGTGCCCGTTCGAGGCACATGGCCCTACCCGTTACGGCCTGGTCCTGCACGTGCGCTGGCGCCGTTCTGATCAGGTGGTCATGCCGCTGGACGCTCCGCCGCAGCCGTCCCTGGTCGGCTTCGAGGGCTCGGTCGCCGAGCCATGCGTGCTGCACCCCGAGCAGGTCGTCACCTACCCGTACGCCGGCTTGCTCCCGGCCAGGCTGGAGAAAAGGATCGACGCCTGGGAGACGGCCCAGGAACGGAAGGCAGAAAAGCACGACCTGGACGACGAACTGGTCACTTACCACCACGATCTGTCGATTCCACAGGGCTGCCGCGTGGGCGGTTTCCCCTCCTGGCACACGACCGATCCCCACCCGATGAACTGCGAAGCCTGTGCCGCACCGATGGCTCTCCTGCTGACCATCGACAGCAACGAGTGGGACGGCGCCCACGGCAGCTGGATGCCCACCGAGGAATGGGACGTCCCGGCGCAGCTGCGGGACCGCTGCCCCACGAAGCTCACGGTTGGCCGAGACGGCCTCCTGAACGTCTTCGCCTGCCCGACCGAGCCCGGACACCCCCATCGATGGAGCATCCAATAGGCGGAGCAGAGCCCCTCCCCACGTCTCACGTGATCTTCGCGTCGTACGGTTCGCGCCGGGACGACATCCCGGACCGCCCGGGTTGAGGCGCTCAGACGTTCAGGGGTTCGGGGTGGCAGGTGATGAGGGCCTCGGTGCCGGCCGGCGGGGGAGTGCGGGGTCAGGCAGCGGTTCGTGGTGCGAGGGCCTGCTCGAGGGTGAGGCAGAGGGATGACGTCGTCGAGGCCGACGATGTGCAGCAGCTGCGTCACGGGCCTGGGGGTGTGGGCCAGGCGCGGCCGGCCGTCCCGGGCACGGTCGGCGTAACGGTGAGGGCGCGAGGCCTACTGTGTAGGGCCTCGTACGCCTCTTGTCCGATCAGCGAGGAGCAGCAGACTGTGAACGTCGAGATCGAACCGGTTCTGCGCGACACTGCGGCACAGTTAGGGGCCGGTGTCCCGTACGCGCTGAAGGTCGTGGCCGGTCAGTTGGCCGAGGATCCGGACATGGGTGTGCCCTCAGGGCTGCCCGGTGTCCTCACCGTGACGGTCGATGGCGATCTTTTCGAGGACTGCCCCGACCTGTTCGTCGGATACATCCGGGAGCCGGACTGGATCCAGATCCGCTTCGTGAGGCCGGTTTCCCCGGCCGAGCCGTCTGGCGAACTTCCAGACCAGGAGCGGGAGCAGGGCCGAGACCAGGAGCAGCATGCCGACCCTGTCACCGCTGCGGTCACCGTACGCGAGGTCGCCGATGCCTGGCATCGCATCACCAGCTGGCTCCAGATCAACGCCCCCGACTCGTACGCCGCGCTCCGTGACGGCGCCAGTGCCGCTGCCATCGCCGCGCTGGAAGCGGAACTCGGCATCCCGATACCCGTCGAACTGCGCGCCCTGTGGATGTTGACCGCAGGTGACGACGGGGCCGATGGCTGGGGATGCCTTCCGGGGAACATGGCTCTGATGTCCCTGGACGCAGTGGCCGCCCGCTATCGGCTGAAGACGGACGCCCAGGCCCATCAGGACACCCTCGACGGCAATCGCCCCGAAGAGGAGCAGACCATCGTGTGGGAGGCGACCCGGATTCCGCTGGTTGCCCTGAGTCCGGCCGACAGCACCATGGGTCTGTATCTGGACGCCGCGTCCGGCTACCTGGGTTCATGGTCTCGCTACAACGAAGGTTCCGACGAAGTACTCGACACGCTGGTCACTTATCTGGAAGAGGCTGCCGACATGCTGGAGGCCCCCGCCCTGGCCACGCGGGACAAGCCTGGCTTGATCGGCGGGACGCTGGTGTGGCTCAGCAGTATCGACGCTGCTCGGAAAGATCGGTGGCAGCCGGTGACCGGCTGACCCACCCTGAGAGGGTCCGACTCCGCACGTCAGCGGGCGAGCTGGGCGAGGTAGCCGTCCCGCTTGATCTAGGCGCTGTTGAACTGTCCGCGGGATAGAGTCCGGCGCCATGTCGATCACGGGAAGGCGGGTGCACCTCACTAGGAGGTACAGAGAGGTGTCACCTGATGACCACCGGGTGACTGCTGTCCGCTCGGCGATTCATCGGAGTCCAGGGAATGCTTGGAGAGCGTCACCGCGAGCGATCAGCCGCCGACACGCCGCGCGAAACACCCGAACCGCACCGGAAGGAATCTCACGCCATGACCGCGCCCGCGCCTAAGGCTCCGACTGCACCAGGGGTGCGGTCCTGGTGGGGAATCCCGTTCGCCACCGCCGAGCGATACCGCCGCCCCGTGGTCGCGGATTTCGATCCGGACCGCCCCTGTGACCGCAAGGGCGTCGTCTCTGTCCAGCCCGACAGCGGCGACTGGCTCGAAGCGGACAACGGGATGGGCGAGGACTGCCTGAACCTGAACGTGTGGGCTCCCGAGCAGCCGACCGGGACGGCGCTTCCAGTGGCCGTGTACATCCATGGCGGCGGATTCGAGTACGGCGCGAACACGCAGATCACCTCGAACGCCGCCGGTCTCGCCGCGTCGGGGCGCGTGGTGAGCGTGTCGGTCAACTACCGGCTCGGCGCACTGGGCGCGCTCTCGCTCTCCCAGTACGGCGGGCGGCTCGCCGAGGCCAGCAACCTCGGCCTGCAGGACGTCATCGCCGCGCTTGCCTGGGTCAAGCAGAACATCGCCTCCTTCGGTGGCGACCCCGACGACGTCACCGTCTTCGGCCACAGCGCCGGCGCCTACTCCACCCTCGGGCTGCTCGGGACCTCCTCCGCGGACGGCCTGTACCGGCGACTGGCCGGGTTCTCCGGCGCGCCCTCGCGTCTCGTCCCGGCCTGGTGGGCCGAGGAGCTCGCGGAGCGGTTCGTCACCGAACTCGGTGTCGCGGGCAACCCCGACAAGCTGATCGATCTCGACGCGGCCTCCCTGGTGGCCGCCCTGCGCAAGGTCTGTCCGACGGATCTCGGAGTCCGTGGCGGGATGGACAACCAGAGCCTCGGCGTCGTCCTGGACGCCGAACAGCCCGGCGGGGTGGTGCACGCCCACCCCCTGGAAGTCCTGGCCTCGGGCTCGCACCGGGACATCGACATACTCCTGAGCACGGCCGGCGACGAGATGGGCTGGTGGGTGGCGAACGACCTCGACCGGTTCGACCCGCACACCGTCGACCGCGTCACCGACGAATTCGCGGGGTGGCGCATTCCCCGCTCCCGCGCCAAGAGGATCGTCGATACCTACGACCAGGGCGGCCGCACCCCAGCCGAGGTCCGCGCCGCGTCCCTGACGGACTACATCTTCACGCTCCCCGCAGCCCGTGGCGCTCTGGCCCACGCCGCCGCGGGCGGCAACGCCCATCTCCTCATGATCGGACCCGCCGAGGGCGCGCCCGCCGTGCACGGCACCGAGATGTACGCCCTGGTCGGCCAGGGCGCAGCCCTGAACAGGCCGACCGTGACACGCGTATCCGCGACATCGTCCTCGACTTCGTCACCGGCGAGCAGACCCGCCTGTGGCCCGCCGTCACGGACCGGCCCACCTCGGGAAGTGTCGGCAACCCTCCCTACGAGCCCAGCGCCCACCACCAGGCAGTCCTCGACCTGTTCGGGAACATCGCCCGCCCCTGACGGCCGTCGGACGATACGGAACAGCGCAGGGCCACCACGGGCTGATCACCTGGGTTCCTGCGCCTGGAGCCCGGCTGGACCTTCCCACGGGGCGAGCACCGTAAGGAGCTCGGTATGAGCCAGCCGAGGGCAGGAGGTGACGCCGCACCGGGGACGATGGGGGCCGTCGTCGTCACCCGGCCCGGCGGCCTCGACGTACTCGAGATCCAGTTTGCCGGTGGCGTCCCGGGCGGCAGGCTCAGGGTGCGGATGGAACAGCCGAGCAACTCGGCGTAATCCGCGGCTTGGTGCAGTTCGCGAAAGTGCAGCTCCAAGACGTCCAGGAAGCGCCCGTACCTGTCGGCGCGGCCCGTGCCGGCCGTGGCCGACATCATCTACTGGTCACCCGACCAGGGGGAGGAGGGGGGACGGCCGTGGCCTCGCGGGCCGCGAAGGCGGCCGGGGTGAGGCCGGTGCGGTCGCGGAAGAAGCGGCCGAAGTTCGCGGGGTCGGTGAAGCCGAGGTGGACGGCCACAGTCCGGGCATCCCACCGGGCACCTCCCAGCAGGCGTCGGGCTTCCAGGAGGCGCCGCTCGTCGATGAGCTCGCGTACCCCCTTGCCGGTGGCGTCCCGGGCGGCGCGGCTGAGGGTGCGGACCGAGCAGCCGAGCAACTCGGCGTAGTCCGCGGCTTGGTGCAGTTCGCGAAAGTGCAGCTCCAAGGCATCCAGGAAGCGTCCGTACTTGTCGGCGCGGCCGGTGCCGGCCGTGGCCGTGGCCGTGCCGATGGGGGCGATGTCCGGGGAGTTGGCCAGGCGCAGCAGCAACGATTCGAGCAGGCTGCGCCGCAGGGCGTGGTGGATGTCGAGGGGGCGGCGCCCCAGTGCCCGGTGTTCGTCCAGGAGTTGAAGTGCCGTCTGCTGGAGCCAGGCGGTGTCGTCGGGGTGCGGGCTGAGCACGGCAGGGGCCTCGTGCGCGGTGAGCGGGGCCAGGAGACGGGCGAGGTCGGGCCGCAACACGTCCGGTTCGAACAGGATGAACGGGCCGCGGGCCGCGCCGGGCGGATGCCAGCACTGCACGTGCCCGGGACGCACCCACAGCCACTGGCCGGGGGCGACGGTCCGCGTGACGTGGTCGACGTCGTGCCGCAACTCACCCTCGGTGACCAGGATCAGGTAGTGGAAGGTGGCACGGCCCGGACGGGGCGGGTTCCACGGCCAGTCGTCGTGCTGGGCGAAGAAATCCTCGACGGTACTCACCTCAAGGCCGTACGGAGTACCGACCGGGGGCTGGAAACCGTACAGCGGAACCGCAGCCGGTCCTGCCTGCCTGCTCGGCCCGGAGTGTCGCTTGTCGACCATCACGTGTCCGCAGCCTACCGCCCTTCGAGTCGGCTTCGACGGAAGGATGGGACGTGCCACCGCGCCCGCGCGGCGCGCCCTCCGCCCTTTTCGATGCCACAGTCCGTCACCACCTGAGAAGGCTCACCACCCATGAACGGATCGGCCCTGCACAAGACCGCCGCCGACTGCGCGGAGGAACTCCCCGGAGCCCAGCTGGAGCACCCCTTCGGCCCCGACTGGGAGGTCTACAAGGTACGAGGCAAGGTGTTCATGCTGATGACCGAAGTCCCGGGGCGTCCCGTCGTGATTCTCAAGGCGGACCCCGGCGAGGCCCAGGCCCTGCGGGAGCAGTACAGCCACATCACCCCCGGCTACCACATGAACAAGAAGCACTGGATCACCCTGGAGAGCGGAGAAGGCGTCGACAAGGAGCTCGTCAGGGAGCTCGTCACCGACTCCTACCGGCTCGTCGTCGCCCATCTGCCCAAGGCCGAGCGGCCTGTCGACCCGCACACCTACGGCACCGGCACGCGGGCGGCCCGGTGAACGCGGCCGGTGACCGGCTCCAGGACACCGCTCGCCAGGCGGCCCTGGCCCTCCCCGACGTCAGCCACGGCTACCCCTTCACCCCGGGACTCGACGTGTACAAGGTCGCGGGCAAGGTGTTCCTGATCGTCACCGACGACCCGGACGATCAGATCGTCACGGTCAAGTGCGAACCCGAACACGCCCGCGCTCAAGTACGCAGCTACGCCTCGATCACACCGGGCCGCTATCTCGACAAGCGCCACTGGATCTCGCTTGGGCCGGGACCCGGCATCACCGAGCGGCTGGTCACCGACGCGGTCGAGGATTCCTACGACCTGGTGACCGAGCGGCTGCCGCGACGCGACCGCCCCGGTGCCCGATGAGCGCCGCGAGCTTCCCCGCGAACGCGAACGGCGAGCCCTCGCTCGTCAGCGTCGCGCGATAGGGCTCGCCCCGTCCGTACATGCCCGCCTGCGCCCCACAAAGGGGAAGACGTCGTCAGGCAGGACCACCTCTTCGCCGCGGACGCCGCTGCTGAGCCCGCACGGTCGCCCAGCAGCGCCTCAGCGCCACCATCCTGCGGGGCCGCCCGGCGTCGGGAAGATCACCCGCCCGGCTCCTCGCGGACGGCAGCGACATCGCCTTCGAGCCGGTGTCGGCCACTGTCGGCCACCTTCTCCGGCGTGGCCGAACCGCTCCGGACCCCCGATGGTAAGTGGATCGACTTGCCTCATGGGCGGTGCGGGAGTTAGCTTCAAGTGGTGAGTCCTTTGACTTACCTTACGACTCGGCGAGGAACAATGAACATGAATCGTCTTGCGGGCAAGCGCGCCCTCATCACCGGCGGCACGAGTGGGATCGGTCTGGAGACCGCGCAGCGCTTTGTCGCGGAGGGCGCCGACGTGCTGGTCACGGGCGTAACCCCGGCCAGCATCGACAAGGCGCGGCAGATCCTCGGGGACAAGGTGCCGGTGGTGCGGGCCGATGCGCGCGATCTCGATGCGCAGCGCGGCCTGGCGGAGCGGGTGCGTGAGCACTTCGGGAAGCTGGACGTGGCGTTCCTGAACGCCGGCGTCTCGGACTGGCGGCCGTTCGAGGACCACACGGAGGACAGTTTCGACCGGCTCTTCGACATCAACGTCAAGAGCGTCTTCTTTCTCACGCAGGCCCTGGTGCCCGTGCTGGCCAACCCGTCCTCGGTCATCCTCAACGCGTCCAACAGCGCGCACGGCGGCTACGGGCAGTCGAACGCCTACGCCGCGACGAAGGCGGCTGTCGGCTCCCTGATGCGGTCGTGGAACGCGGACCTGCTCAGGTCGCACGGCATCCGGTTCAACGCGGTCAGTCCCGGCCCGGTGGACACTCCGCTGTACTCAAAGCTCGGGATCGAGGACCCCGCGCAGCAGTCGGCGGTTCTGGAAGCGATCAGCTCCGGCATTCCTCTGGGGCGCATGGGTCTGCCCGAGGAGGTCGCGGAAGCCGTCGTGTACCTGGCCTCCGATGTCTCCGCCTTCGCCGTGGGCCAGGACCTTATCCTGGACGGTGGCCAGACCGTTCTCTGACAGCGAGGATGCGGCTGGGAGACGGGCGAGGGGCGTGGACATGTCGGTGGCGGACCGTGACCGAGCAGAAACCGGTGGCGATACGTGCCAGGCCGGGTATCACGCGCAGATCAAAGCGGAGAACCGCGCGCGCATCATCCGCGCCGCCCGCGACCTCTTCCTCGCCCGGGGATACGACAAGACCTCCCTGGCCCAGATCGCCAGGGAGGCCCGCGTCTCCACCGGCACCCTCTTCAAGCGGTACCCCTCCAAGGCTGCGCTGTTCGCGGCCGTCACCTCCGAACAGTGGCAGCTGGACGTGCAGTACGCCGAACCGCCCCCGCCCGGCGATCCCCGCTACGGGCTGGACCACATCGGCCGCGACTACGCCTGCCTGGTCTCGCGGCCCGGCACTGCGGCGCTGTGCCGCCTCATCATCACCGAACTTCCCCAGATGCCGGAACTCGCCGACATCGTCGGCACCGGCTTCGCCATCGACCGCGGCCCCTTCTTCGACCGGCTCCGCGACTACCTGGACGCCGAAGCGCAGGCCGGCACACTCGACTTCCGTTCGGCCGACGGACAGACACAGCCGGCATCCGCAGTGGCCGAACAGTTCCTCGGCATGATCTGCGGCCAGCTCCTGTGGCCTCAACTCGTACGCACCGACTTCGTCCCGCCCGACCCCACCGACACCACGATCGTGGACGAAGCCGTCGCCCTCATGCTCACCCGCTATCGCACCGGATCCTGAACCCCGGATCACCAGTTCACGCTGCCAGGACCCCGAGACGGCGCCCTACCGTGACGGGTGCAGTGTGCAGGTATGGGTGACTCGACCGACAACGAATACGGGCGAGCGAGACCGGTCCTCCGATCAACCAACAGCGGCCGACAGCCGAGCCCGGACCGTGGCCTCCCGGTACTGCTGACGTGCGCCCCCGGCGTCGCGCTCGGTGGCGCCTCCTGGCAGCGGGTGATCGGCAATCCGAGTGCGCGCACGCACCCGACTACCGGCCCGACCACGGCAGGTCAGCGCACTGCAACACCTCGCCGGGGGCTGTGTGCCGAGCTCCTGGCGCACGTCCGGGCAGCGCAGCCGGACACCGGGCTGCCCGGATCCCATGTCGTACGGTCTGATGTCGCGGCCGCCCATCGTCCGCAACGGATCTCACCGAAACCGGCGGTGCCGCCGGTACGGCCGAAAGATCTGAACCAATACCGGGAATCAGGCCGCGACGAGCTCCTGCTCGCGGTCCGGCGTCTTGACCTTGGGCTTCTTGTTCGGCAGCGAGAGCCGGAAGACCTTGTGCCACGCGGAGAACACCTGCTTGGGCAGCGGCCCGGTGACGTACTCCAGCTCGTACTTCTCGAACAGTGCGCGCACCTTCACCGCGACCTCGGCGTACCGGTTGCTCGGCAGGTCCGGGAACAGGTGGTGCTCGATCTGGTGCGACAGGTTGCCGGTCATGAAGTGCATGGCCCTGCTGCCGCTGATGTTCGCCGAGCCCATCATCTGGCGCAGGTACCACTGGCCGCGCGTCTCGCCCTTGATCGACCGGCGCTCGAAGACCTGCACGCCCTCGGGGAAGTGCCCGCACATGATCACCGAGTGGGTCCAGATGTTGCGGACCAGGTTCGCGGTGAACGTGGCGGCGAGCGTGGTGAGGAACGACGGGCCCGAGAGCAGCGGGTGGATCACGTAGTCCTTGAGTACCTGCTTGCGGATCTTGCGGCCCACGGCCTTGGCCCGCGCGCGGAACTCCGGGTTCTTGCGGCGGCGCTTGTGCAGGTTCTTGCCGAGCTCCAGGTCGTACGCTGCGATGCCGTACTCGAAGAAGCAGGCGTTGATGAAGTTCCACAGCGGCTGGCCGAGGTGGAACGGGTGCCACCTCTGGTCCTCGTCGACGCGCATGATGCCGTAGCCGAGGTCGTTGTCCTTGCCGATCACGTTGGTGTACGTGTGGTGCAGCTCGTTGTGCGAGTGCTTCCACTGCTCGGACGGCGAGACGTGATCCCACTCCCAGGTGGTGGAGTGGATCTTCGGGTCCCGCATCCAGTCCCACTGGCCGTGCAGGATGTTGTGGCCGATCTCCATGTTGTCCATGATCTTCGCCACGGACAGACCGGCGGTGCCGATCAGCCACGCGGGCGGGAAGAACGAGAACAGCAGCACGCCCCTGCTGACCAGCTCGAGCTTGCGCTGCGCCGAGATGACCTTACGGATGTAGGCGGCGTCCTTCTCGCCGCGGCCGGCGATCACCTCGTCGCGGATCGCGTCCAGCTCGCGGCCGAGCTCCTCGATCTGCTCCGCGGTCAGGTGGGCGGTGGGGTCGATGGCGGTCAAGGTGCTCCTACCGTTCGATGTCGCAGGGGCCCGCGGCGGCGGACACACAGGTCTGGATGAGGACGCCCGGCTCGGCCTCGGTGATCTCGCCGGTGCGCAGGTCTCGGACGGCGCCGGCCTTGAGCGGCGTGATGCAGCCGAAACAGATGCCCATGCGGCACCCGGAGGGCATGAGCACGCCGGCCTCCTCGCCGACGTCCAGCAACGGCGTGGCGCCGTCCGCGTCGACGGTCTTGCCGGTGGCGCTGAACGTGACCTCGCCGCCGTCGCCGGCGACGACGATGCTGGGGCGGAAGCGTTCGGTGTGTAGGCGCTCTTGTACGCCGTGCGCGGTCCAGTGCTCTTCGGCGGCGTCGAGCAGGCCCGCGGGCCCGCAGGCCCAGGTCTCGCGCTCGGCCCAGTCGGGCACGAGTTCGTCGAGACGGGCGATGTCGAGCATGCCGTCCGTGTCGGTGTGCACCTCGGTGAGCCGCAGCTTCTTGTCCGCGACCAGGTCGTGCAGTTCGTTGCGGAAGATCACGTCCTGCGGCTGTGGCGCGCAGTGGATCATGACGACGTCGTCGAACTCGGTGTCGCGCAGCATGCCCATCACGGGCGTGATGCCGCTGCCGGCCGTCAGGTAGAGCACCTTGGCGGGCTTGGCCTGCGGCAGCACGAAGTCACCGGTCGGCTGGTCGAGCTGGATCAGCGTGCCCGGTTTCGCCCTGCGGACCAGGTGGTTGCTGACCTTGCCGTCCGGGATCGCCTTCACGGTGATCGTGACGCGGCCGTCCTGGCGGTTCGTCGGCGAGGTGAGGGAGTAGGCACGCCACAGGCGCACCCCGTCGACGTCGACCCCGATCCGCACGTACTGACCGGCCGTGTGGCCGCGCCAGCCCCGTCCCGGCCTGATCACGACAGTCGCGGCGTCACCCGTCTCGGGGTGCACGGCCTCGATGCGCCCACGCAGGTCAGCGCCCGCACGCAGCGGGCTGACCAGGTCGAGGTAGTCCGACGGCAGCAGCGGCGTCGTGACCATCTCCAGCAGTTTCCACGCCCTGCTGCGGAGGGCTGTACTCGTCATGACTCCAGCTTGCTGTGCCTCAAGGCGTAAAGTCCTGACCGCAGGACGTGAATCTGGTCGGCTGAATTGTTCGCAGGGAATAGAAACGTGAGCCATGCAATCCGGAGGGCCAGCGAACTGGCCCTGGACGAGACGACGGTCACCGTGCTTCGGGCCGCGCTGAAGACCACCGCCGACGAGGTCGTCGAGGCGATCATCGACGAGGTCCCTCCCTACGCCAACGCCCTTTCGGGCCACATGGGCGCCACCATCCGCCGAGCCGTCCGCACCGCCCTGGGGCACTACCTGGACCTCGCCAGCGGGAACGCCACAGGCGGCGACGCCGGTGACGCGGCCTACGAGCTGGGCCGCGGCGAGGTGCGCGACGGCCGTTCGATGGACGCCCTGCTCAGTGCCTACCGCGTCGGCGCCCGCGTGGCCTGGCGATGCCTGGCAGCGGGTGCCGTACCCGCAGGTCTGCCCGCCGCCGAGGTCGCCAAGTTCGCCGAGCTGACCTTCGCCTACATCGACGAGCTCTCCGCCGCGAGCGCCGCGGGCCACGCCGACGAACTGGGCGCCCGGGGCAGGGCCCACGAGCGCCACCTGGAGCACCTGGCCCGCGACCTCCTCGCCGGTGCGAGCCCGGACGTGCTGTTGGCCTCTGTTCAACGGGCCGGATGGCAGCCTCCCGTTTCGCTGACCGCGGTCCTGCTGCCCGCCGCCCAGGCCCGGCCTGCCTACCGCGTGCTCGACGACCCGAGCACCCTCGTCCTCGACGATCTGCCGGACGCCACCGGTGTGCTGCTCGTCCCCGATGCCGACCGATCACATCTCTTGCGGCAGCTGACCGACCGCACCGCCGTGGTCGGCCCGGCCCGGCCATGGACTCGTGCGTCCGCCTCGTACGCACGAGCCGTACGCGCGCGCTCCCTCTCCTCTGATATTCGCGACACCGAGGACCACCTGCCCGAGCTGGTGCTGAGCGCCGACGCGGACGCGTTCGCAGACCTGCGTGCCCGAGCCCTCGCACCGCTGCGGACCCTGCCTGCCGCGACCGCACGGCGGCTGGAGGAGACGTTGCGGGCGTGGCTGCTGCACCAGGGCAGGCGGGACGAGGTGGCGGCGGCGTTGTTCGTTCATCCCCAGACGGTCCGGTACCGGATGTCGCAGCTGCGGGAGCTGTTTCCGGATCTCGCATCGCCACACCGGGTCCTTGAACTGACGCTGGCGGTCGGTCTTCGGGTCAGCTGACGCGTACTTCGACCGTCCACGACCGCGTCCCGCGAGCGGTCCAGGAATCGTGCCTCGTTCTCGGTGCCATTGTGACGATGCGCACCGGCCCGCTCGTCGACGCGCTCATCGAGCATCTCTCGCGAGGGATGATGGGGATGGAATGACGGAACGTGAGGTCAGGAGTTTCATGGCGAAGCGGGTTCACCGACCCCGTGAGGACGCGGAGTTCAATTTCATCCTCGGGATGAGCGGAGTTCCGGTCCTCGCGTACTTCACCGGGACATGGCCCAAGGCGATCGAGCCCTGCCGGGTGATGGACCTCGTCGTGGGTGACATCGCCGACGACTACACGGGCCGCCTGACGGCCGTCCGCGCCGACATCACGCGTTGTCCGGCCGCGACCGAGCGATACGGGATCACCGGAGCCCCGTCCTACGTCCTGCTGAAGGAGGGAGAGGTGGTGGCGCACGGCACGGGGCCCATGACCGTCGCCGAGGTACGGAAGTTCCTGGACGGCCACCTCTGTCGATGACTTCGGCTCCGCGGCCCAGTCGGGCGGCAGGGCGGGGTTGACGGTCGGGGCGGTCAGCATCGGTGGGGGCAGGTGCCGGTCACCGGGGATCCTCAAGCGACGGGCTGCGCCCGCCCTGAATAGCTCGTTCCGGTCCAGGGGCCTGCCGGTCATGCTTCGGGACTGAATGGTTTCGGGACTGAATGCTTCAGGGCAGCGCCAAGCTGTTGTCGGGGGTCAGGCCGCTGAGCTTCTCGGGGTTGACCTGGAAGCGCAGGTACAGGATGCGGCCGTCGACGAGGTCGAACGAGAAGGCGCCGACCGTGTGTCCGTCGAGGGTGGCCAGGACACCGAGCTCGCCGTTGATGACGGCTGGCTCCATCGTCAGGGCGGCCAGTGCGGGCTTGGCCAGGAAACCCACGAGCCAGCGCGCGACGTGGTCGGTGCCGTGGAGGGGGCGGCGGGCGGCGGTGACCTTGCCGCCGCCGTCGGACCAAGCGGTGACCTCGGGGGCGAGCAGCTCCATGACGGCGTTCAGGTCGCCGCCCGCGCAGGCCTCCAGGAAGCGGGCGGTGATTTTCCGGCGCCGGGTCTGGTCGGCGTCGAAGCGGGGGCGGCGGGCCTGGACATGCTCGCGTGCGCGGTGGGCGATCTGGCGGACTGTCGGCTCGGGACGTTCGAGGGTCTCGGCGATCTCGGCGTGCGAGTAGCCGAAGACCTCGCGAAGCAGGAAGACGGCGCGTTCGACGGGACTGAGGGTTTCCAGCACGACCAGCATCGCGGTGGAGACGCTGTCGGCCAGTTCGGTCTCCGCGGCGATGTCGGGGGAGGTCAACAGGGGCTCGGGGAGCCACGGCCCGACGTAGGTCTCGCGGGTTGCCCGTGCGGAGGTGAGGCGGTTCAACGAGAGGTTGGTGACCGTGCGCACCAGATAGGCCTTGGGGTGGCGGATCGCGTCGTGGTCCGCGGCGCTCCAGCTCAGCCAGGTGTCCTGGAGGACGTCCTCGGCGTCGGTGACGCTGCCCAGCATGCGGTAGGCGGTGGCGAACAGGAGCCTGCGGTGTTCGATGTACGGGTCCTGCTCGTCCCTGGCGTCGACCATCGGCTCATGCTGCCAGGGCCGTAACAGGGCGGCAAGGCCCGAGATCATGGCGCTGGGAGCCTGTGCCCCCGTCATCGCGCGGGCTTGCGGGTGGCGCGGCCGCCTTTGGAGACGATGGTGGTGACGTTCATGCGCTTGCTGAGCCGGTAGGTCGTGAGCGGGCTGCCGCTGACCATCTCCTTGTACGCGACGGCGCTCCGGCCGGTGAGGTGCATGCGGCGGGGGGTTTCGTCGGCCTTGGTGAACTGGATGACGGCGTCACGGCGGCCGAGGCTGACCGGCTGGTGGAAGTAGCCGAAGCGGAACGGCTTGACGGCCTTGCCGCGCACGAGCTGCGCGATGGCGTCGGCGGTGTACTGGGCGGTGGGCAGGCCGCTCTGGCAGGAGCCGTGGATCTGTCCCCAGGCCAGACGGACGGCGGCGGCGTCGCCGATGGCGTGGATCTCCGGGTGGGAAACCGAACGCAGGGTGGCGTCGACCAGGATCAGGCCGTGGTCGTCGGTGGCGATCCCGGCGTCGGCGGCGAGCGGCGACACCTTGACGCCGGTGGTCCACAGGCAGGCGTCCGAGGGGACGAGCCGGCCGTCGGCCAGTTCGACGGCGTCGGGCAGCACCTTGGTGACGCGGGCGCCGGTCTCAAGAGTGACGCCGAGGCGGTCCAGCGCGCCGTAGAGGTAGGCGCGGGCCTTGGGACCCAGCATGCCGCCGGGCTCGTCCAGGCTGATCAGCGTGACGTTCAGGCCAGGGTGGCCATCGGCGATCTCGGTGGCCGCCTCGATGCCGGTCAGGCCCCCGCCGCAGACCGTGACCGTGCCGCCGGACGCGGCGACCTCGGTGAGGCGCGTGGCAAACCGACCGGCGGTCTCCGGGTTGTCGAGGGTGAACGCGTGGACGTCGGCACCGGGGACCTTGCCGGTCTCGGTCGAGCTTCCCAGCGCGTAGACGAGCGTGTCGTACCCGAGGGTCTTGGTGCCGTCGAGGGTGATCTGCCGGGCCTCGGGCTCGATGGCGGTGGCGGTGCCCTGGACGAACGTGACGCCGGTCCCGGCGAGCAGGTCGGGGATCTGATGGTCGGCCAGCTCCTGACCGGCGGCGATCTGGTGCATCCGCAGCCGCTCGACGAACCGGCTCGACGGGTTGACCAGGGTGATCTTCACGTCGGTCCGGCGGGTGCGGTGGGCCAGCCGGACGGCGCTGAACAAGCCCGTGTAGCCGGCGCCGAGGACGACGATGTGGTGGCCGTTGTTCATCGGATCTCCCAAGGTCGGGCACCGGCATCGGTGCCGGTGACGCCCATGGGACAAGCAGCCCGCACCGGACGTGACAGGCTGCAGATGTGAGCCGCATCACATCATGCATTGGTCGTTGGTGTGCTGACCCCAAGGGAGCCGGCCTCCGCCGGCGACTCCAGCGTCAGGCCCTCGACGGCGCAGACCGAGAGGCGCCCGCGCCCGGCTCAACGTGCCCACGCGCTGGGCGTTCCATCCTGCAGGGATATCGGCGGGACCCCGGTCTCCACGGTGGCCGTCCCATTTCGGCAATGCGCTGCTGAGCTGTCCGCGGGGGGCCGCCGCCTCATGTCTTTCGCGGCGGTTGCGGTGGACCGAGATCGAGCGCCGGCTGATCGGTGGGCGGCGGTGGTGGGGCCCCATCGAGTCCGGTCACTGCCTCCTGACGAGTCCGGTCACTGCCCCCTGAAGGGACTGCCCGGTCCCTCAGCCCCGCGGCGCCGGACGTTCCTCGACGGTCAGTCCGGCGGGTGCTGAAAGCGACTCGACCCGGCCGTCGGAGTTGAGTATGCCGGTGGCCAGGAGGTGGCCCATGTTGCTCGTGACGGAGTCGACGGGGCGGCCGGAGTCGTCGAGTGCCATGGCGGGATAGGGGCCGTGCTGGTCGGAGACCCAGAACCGGGCGCGGAAGCGGTCGGCGAGGTCGGCGGCGAAGGTCCGCCGGCGTTCGCCGTCGGGCAGTTCGAAGGCGTCGAGGAGCGCGGCCCCGGCGAGGGCCGCTTCGTAGGCGTAGCCCTGTACTTCGGCGAGGGCCAGGGGGCTTGGGCGAGGCGGCCGTCGGCGAACCGGGCTGCGTCCGCGGAGCCCTTCCAGCCCTGGTTGGTCAGACCGGTGCCGCTGTGGTCGATGTAGGAGAGGAAGCCGTCCCCGGCTCGGGCCGCGGCGTCGATCCAGCCGAGGGCCGCCTCGAGCGCGGGCAGCAGTGGTTCGATGTCGTCGGCGGGCAGGCCCCAGCGCCATGCGTCGTGGAGCAGGCAGATCCACAGGGGGGTCGCGTCGACCGTGCCGTAGTAGACGGGAGGCAGACGAAGGCCCATGCCGTCGTCGAAGACGTCGCGCCGCACCTCGTGGAGGATCTTGCCCGGCTCTTCCTCCGCGGCCGGGTCGGTGCGGGTGCCCTGCTGGGCGGCCAGGGTGCGCAGGGTGCCCAGCGCGAGGTCGGTGCCCAGGGGCGGCATCCGTGCGGCCCACAGGCTGTCGCGGCCGAAGAGCGTGAAGAACCAGGGGATGCCCGCGCCGAGGAAGGTGTCGCCGGGCGACGCAGCCGTGGCCAGGCGCAGCGAGTGGAGGTCGTCCAGACTCTGCGCGACGAGGGCGGGCAGTCGGCGGTCGTCGGCGGTGACATCCGGACGCCGCCAAGTGGGCCGGGAATCCGCGGCCTTGACGACCGCGTCGGGTTCGGAGACCTCGACGATCAGGCGCAGGTCGGTGCTCTCGCCGGGTTTGACGGTGAGGGTCCAGGTCAGCGCGCAACGCTCGGCGTCGGGCGTCGGAACCACACTTCCTCAAGTGCGCTCTGGAGGCGGACAGGTTGCGTGAGGTGATCGACCGTACGATCACCGATCTGGCGAAGGTCGGCGCCCCCGCGGAAGTCCCGCACCGCCGAAGCCAACCAGGCCGACCGCGCCTCCATGCTCCAGCTCTACCGCTCCGCCCTGCGCCTGCGCCGCACCAACCCCCACCTGCGCAGCGAGGAGTTCCGCTGGCGGGACAGCCCGGCCGACACCCTCCTCTTCGAACGCGGCAACGGCCTGCTGTGCGCGGTCAACCTCTCCGACCACCCGATCCCGCTCCCGTACCCGGCAGCCCCCTCCTGGCCTCAGGAGCACTGACCAGGAACGGGCTGCTGCCCCCCGACACCACCGTCCTGCTGCACCTGGACTGACGGACGGACGGCGACGCCCGGCTCGGCCGCTTCGCGGGCATGGTCGGCGTGCTCCGGGATGATGTGAGAGATGCCGCACCGCCGCGTCGCCGAAGCCAGGTGCGGCCGATCTGTCCCAGTTCGACCTGGCTCGTTACGTATTCGTGGCCAGCGGGTTCAGGAAGGTCAGCACGGAGGCGTCCTCTTCGATCAGCGGGACGAGGACGGCGTTGAACGGGCCGCCGTACGGGGCGTTCAGGTGCGCCTGGAAGGCGTCCTCGTCCCGGTACACCTCGAAGATCCAGAAGGCGCGCCCGTCGGCCGCCTTGGTGTAGACGTCGAAGGCGATGTTGCCTTCCTCCTCGCGCACCTTCAGGGCGTAGTCGCCGATCAGACGGGCGACCTCGTCCTCGGCTCCCTCGCGGGCGGTGAACTCGGCGAGCAGGGTCTTCTTCACGGTCTCGTTCTCCTTGTCAGTGGCGGACGTCAGTCTCAGGGGTCACTCGTGGGCGGAGCCGAGGTGCCAGACAACGGCCTTGTCCAGTTTCACCGAGCCGTTCTCGGCGAAGACCTGCACTCCCTGGCTGGCGGGGTCGGGGAAGATCTGGTCGGTGATCGCGGCCTCGCCGCTGCCGCCGAAGACCTCGACGGACGACCAGTCGACGAGGATCCGCAGCTTCACCTTGCCGTTCTCGGCCTTCAGCGGTGCGGTCTGGATGCCGGGGAAGGTGCTGTTGAAGTCGACGGCGCCGGAGCGGGTGCGGTCGACGTACAGCTCCTGTGTTGTGGCGTCGTAGCCGATGACGGTCCCCTCACCAGCGGCTCCCGTGCGTACCTTCAGACCGAACCGGTCGGCGTCCTCGAGGGAGAACGTCGCCTCGATGTCGAGCGCCTTGCCCTGGGCCGCGGGACCGATCAGTGTCTCGGAGGTGTTCTTTACGGTGACGCCGGACGCCGACACCGCGTTCGGCTGCCGCAGGGACGTCACGCTGTTCACGGGCTCGCTGGTCAGCCGGATACTGCCGTCGACCGTACGCAGGGCCATCTCCCGGGGGATGCTCTGCGCGCCGCGCCAGGGTGACGTGGGGACGACCCCGCTGTAGTCCCAGTTGTTCATCCAGCCGATCATGTACCGCTTGCCGCCCGGCGCGTCCTCCCAGGACACCGCCGCGTAGTAGTCCTTGCCGTGGTCGGCCCAGTCGGCGCGTTGTACGACGGACTTTGCGGCCGTTTCGGCGGCGGTGAACCGGTCGGCGAGGAGGTGGCCCCAGCCGGAGGTGTTCATGTCGACGATCTGGATCTGCGCCTGCTTGCCGACGTAGGGGCGCATGTCGAAGGAGGCCCAGTCCAGGGTCTCGCTGTTGGAGCCGGTGGCGCTGCGGACGACCTTGCCGTCGACGATCAGGTTGACGGCCGTCTCCTGGGAGACGGGCTGAGCCTGGGTGTCCGAGAGCATGATGTGGTCGACGTTTATGTGGCCCCAGCCGCCGCTGCTGTCGTCGACGATCTTGATCTGCGCCTTCTTGCCGGCGAGGTCCTTGACGTCCCAGGAGGCCCAGTTGAGCGCCTCGCCGTCCTGTCCGGTGGCGCTGCGGACCACGTTGCCGTCGACGAGCAGTTCGACCGCGGTCGGGCTGTCCGAACCGGTGGGGTGGTTGCCGCCGCCCACAAGGAAGTTGACGTAGTTCTTGTCGAGGGTGAACTCGGGCGAGGTGAGGGTGCCGGTGCTGGTGTCGCCGTCCAGGTAGCTGTTGACCAGGCCGTCGCCCAGGAAGCCGGAGACTTCCTGCTGGTTGCCGAGGGTGCCGGTGGCTGGTGAGGTGCCGAAGGCGTCCCCGGTCGTCGTCCAGTCGCCGTAGGTGCCGCCCTCGAAGTCGGCGATGACCGTGCCCGCGGGCGGCGGGCCCTGCTCCATGACGGTTCCGTCGACGTGCGGGTGCCGACCACCACCTACCTTGAAGTTCAGGTACTTGCTGTCGACGGTGAAGGAGGGCGAGGTCAGGGTGCCGGTGGAGGCGTCACCCGAGTGGAAGCTGTTGGCGAGACCCTTGCCGTCGTAGCCGGAGACGGCCCCCTGTCCGTCCACCGCCCCTGCGGCCGGCGCGGTACCGAACGCGGTGCCCGTGGCCGTCCACGAGCCGAAGTCGGTGCCCTCGAAGTCCTGCACCACCGTGCCGGTGGGCGGGGTGTAGGTGCCCTTGTCCTCGGCGGTGAACTTGGTGCCGTCGAAGTCGCCGACGAAGTACTGGGCGGCCGAACCGCCCGCGATGCCACCGGGGTTGATGTTGACGACCAGCACCCACTTGATCTTCTTCTTGTTCCCGTCGACCGCCAGGGGGAACAGGTCGGGGCACTCCCACACCCCTCCGGTCGCCCCGGACGGCCCGAACTCGCTCTGCAGCGTCCAGTCCTTGAGGTTCTTGGACGAGTAGAACCGCACCTTGTGCTCGGCGGACATCGACACCGTCATCAGCCAGCTCTTCGTCGGCGCGTACCACTGGACCTTGGGGTCGCGGAAGTCCTTGGAGCCGATGTCGATGACGGGATTGCCCTGATACCTGGTCCAGGTGCGGCCGCGGTCGGTGCTGTAGGCGAGCGACTGCGCCTGGATGCCCGTGTCCTTCTTGTGGCTGGTGTAGATCGCCACCATGGGCGGGTTCTTCTTCGTGCCGAAGCCGGTGGTGTTGTCCCGGTCGACGACCGCGCTGCCGGAGAACACCATCTCCTTGTCGTCGTGCGACAGGGCGAGCGGCAGCTGCTTCCAGTGCACGAGATCCTTGCTGACGGCGTGGCCCCAGGACATGTCGCCCCAGGAGTTGCCGTTGGGGTTGTACTGGTAGAAGAGGTGGTATTCGCCCTCGTAGTACACGAGGCCGTTGGGGTCGTTCATCCAGTTCTTCTCCGGCGTGAAGTGGAACTGGGGCCGGTAGGTCTCGGAGTACGGCGGGGTGTCGGCGGCTACGGCCTGGGGGGCGAGCGGGGCCGCGGACAGGGCGCAGACGGTCGCCACCGCCGCGGCCGTCCGTGTGCGGGCATGCCGGGATACGCGTCCAGAGCTCATGATGTCTCCTGTGCTGCGGCCGGCCGCGCAGCGAAGCCTGCTGCCCGGCGCGGATCCGGCCGAAAAAGTGACGCCTTGCCGGCCCGTCGTCCACGACACCGGCGAGGAGTGTCATCGTTGACTTGTGTCATCGATGACACCGAGTGGCCCGATGATGGGGGCAACCCGGCCGATACGTCAACGGTCAGGCCGTGATGTTCTGCCGAGCGGCATGCTGGCCCGTCAGGCGCGGTCGGCTGCGGCGAACTGCGCCAGCTGGCTCTGCCACGGCGGGTTCGGGCCGACGACAGAGCAGGTCAGGGCTGCTACGCGGGTGCCGAAGCGGCAGGCTTCCGCGACATCGTCCAAGCAGAGTTCCGTCAGCCGGCCCCCCAGGAGCCCACGAGCGCCGAGGTGGTGCAGCAGGCCGGCGGTGAAGGAGTCGCCTGCCCCGACCGTGTCGGCGACGCTCGTCGAGACGGCGGGCACCTGGACCTGTTCGCCGTCGAGCGAGGCCAGGACACCGTCGGCACCGCGCGTGATCACAACGAGCCGCGCCCCGGCCGCGTGCCAGATGTCGCACGCCCGCTCGGGCGGGGTGCCCGGCAGCAGGAGTTCCAGGTCGTCCTCGCTCAGCCGCAGCACGTCGGCGAGGCTGCACCAGTGCGCCAGGCGGGCCCGGTAGACGTCCGGATGGACCAGCAGCGGCCGGACGTTGGGGTCGATGCTGATCGTCGCGCGAGGGGCCGCGGCCGCCAGGAATTCCTCGACCACCGTCGCGCCGGGCTGCTGGACCAGGGCCAGGGATCCGGTGTGCAGGCAGGCGGTTTCGGACAGGTCGACGCGCGCCAGTTCCTCGGGCGTCCACTGCCAGTCGGCCGTCTTCTGGGCGTGGAAGGAGAACGCGGCCTGCCCCTGGGCATCCAGCTCCGCCACGGCCAGGGTGCTGGGCTCCGCGGCCTGCACGGCGTCCGACAGGTCCACCCCCGACGCCTGGAGATGGGCACGGAACAGGCGGCCGAACACGTCGCCCGACAGGCGCGCGAGGAAGCGGGCCGGGGTACCGAGACGGGCCAGGGACACCGCCGTGTTCGCAGGTCCGCCGCCCGGCAGTACACGCAGGGCGAGTTCGTTCGAGGTGTTCGCGGGTTCGGCGAACGCGTCCGCGACGCATTCCCCCAGGACGGTGATCTGACGCGGGTTCATGGGCTGCTCTTCTCTGGCGGTCGTACGGGGCGTGCCGGTCATGCGGGAAGGCGGCTGCCGGACAGCCGCGCTGGGCGGCGGCCACGGATGTTTGCCGATTTGTGACGAGCGCGGGGCATTGACGTTTCCGGGAGACGGAGTCCATCATCCTCGCCAGGCAGTGTCAACGATGACATAAGTCAACGATGACACCCCGGGCGGCGTGCTCTGATCCCCAATTCGTGCCGCTCGCTATCTCACAGGAGTCGATCATGTCTCGCACCACTCGCCTGTCCTCCTCCCTCCTCAGAGCCGCAGCGGTCACGGGCGTCGCGGCACTCACCCTGACGGCCTGCGGGTCCGGCTCCGGATCGGGCTCCACGAGCTCCGGCTCGGGCGAGGTGAAAGTCGGTCTGATCACCAAGACCGACACCAACCCGTTCTTCGTGAAGATGAAGGAGGGCGCGGAGAAGGCCGCCAAGGAGAACGGTGCCCAACTGTCCACCGCAGCGGGCAAGTTCGACGGGGACAACGCCGGGCAGGTCACCGCCATCGAGAACATGGTGGCCGCGGGGGTGAAGGGCATCCTGATCACCCCGAGCGACTCCAAGGCGATCGTGCCCGCGATCCAGAAGGCCCGTGCCAAGGGTGTTCTGGTCATCGCACTGGACACGCCGACCGAGCCGGAGAGCGCGGTCGACGCTCTCTTCGCCACCGACAACCTCAAGGCCGGTGAGCTGGTCGGCGAGTACGCCAAGGCCGCCATGAAGGGCAAGACGGCGAAGATAGCCGCCCTCGACCTGGCGCCGGGCGTGTCCGTCGGCGTCCAGCGACACAACGGTTTCCTCAAGGGCTTCGGCGCCACCGACAAGGACGTCGTGTGCGCCCAGGACACCGGTGGCGACCAGGCCAAGGGCCAGACCGCGATGGAGAACTGCCTCCAGAAGTCACCCGACATCAACGTCGTCTACACCATCAACGAACCGGCGGCCCTTGGCGCGTACACCGCGTTGAAGGCCAAGGGCCGGGAGAAGGACGTCCTGATCGTCTCCGTCGACGGCGGCTGCACCGGCACGCAGGCCGTCAAGGACGGCAAGATCGCCGCGACTTCGCAGCAGTACCCGCTGAAGATGGCCGCCGAGGGCGTCAAGGCAGTCGTGACATACGCCAAGGACGGCAAGAAGGCGTCCGGCTACACCGACACCGGGGTCACGCTGATCACCGACAAGGCGCAGACCGGGGTCACGTCGAAGGACACCGCATTCGGCCTGGACAACTGCTGGGGCTGAGGCCCCAGGACCGTACGACTCCGCCACTCCACTCAGCGGGGCGGTCGGCCCACCTCCCCGACCGGGGGCGGCCGCCCCCCTTGTCCCGTCGGCGGGGCTTCCGCCCTCGTCCTCCGACAAGGACATCTGTCTTCCGACAAGGACTTCGCATGACAGCCACGACAACGCCGTACTCGGAGCTCAAGGCACCGACCACGGCCCGCAGACTGCTCACGGCGCCGACCACCGGACCCCTGGCAGCCCTCCTCCTGGCCTGCGCCTTCTTCTCCTTCTCGACCGACCAGTTCCTGACCGGCGGGAACTTCTCGCTGATCGTGCAACAGGTCATGGTCGTGGGCACCCTCGCCATCGGGCAGACCCTGATCATCCTCACGGCGGGGATCGACCTGTCGTGCGGGGCCGTGATGGCGTTCGGCAGCATCGTGATCGCCAAGATGGCCGCCGAGGGCTCCCTGCCCCCGCTCCTCGCCATCGCCCTGGGCCTGGCGGTCTGCGGCGGGTTCGGTCTGCTCAACGGGCTGCTGGTGCAGAAGATCCCGCTGCCGCCGTTCATCGTCACCCTCGGCATGCTCAACGTGGCGTTCGCGCTGACCCACATCTACTCCGAGGAGCAGACGGTCACCAACCTGCCCGGCCCGCTGACAGCCCTCGGAGAGACCTTCCCGCTGGGCCACACGGACATCACGTACGGCTCCCTCGTCACGATCGCTTTGTTCCTCGTCCTCGCCTACGCGCTGAGCAGCACCGGGTGGGGCCGGCACGTGTACGCCCTGGGCAACAGCGCCGAGGCCGCCCGGCTGAACGGCATCCGCACCTCCCGCCTCACCATCGGCATCTACACCGTCGCCGGCCTGCTGTACGGCATCGCCGCCCTGCTGCTCATCTCCCGCACCGGAGTCGGCGACCCGCAGGCGGGGCAGACCGACAACCTCGACAGCATCACCGCCGTGGTCCTCGGCGGCACCAGCCTCTTCGGCGGACGCGGCTCGGTCCTGGGCACCTTCATCGGCGTCCTCATCGTCGGCGTGTTCCGCAACGGCCTCCAGCTGATGGGCGTCGCCTCCATCTACCAGACCCTGATCACCGGAGTCCTGGTCATCCTCGCGGTGACCGTCGACCAGCTCTCCCGGAAGAAGGCACGATGACCGCCACCTCCTCCCACACGCCCGTGCTGCAGGCCCGCGGTCTGGTCAAGCGGTACGGCCAGGTCACCGCCATCGACGGCGCCGACTTCGACCTGCTTCCCGGCGAGGTCCTCGCCGTCATCGGCGACAACGGCGCCGGCAAGACCAGCCTGATCAAAGCCCTCACCGGCGCGGTGACCCCCGACGCGGGCGAGATACGGCTCAACGGCGAGCCCATCACCTTCTCCGGCCCGCAGAGCGCCCGCGCCCACGGCATCGAGACCGTTTATCAGGACCTCGCCGTGGCCGCCTCCATGGACATCGCCTCGAACATGTTCCTCGGGCGCGAGCTGCGCCGCCCCGGCGCCCTCGGCACGGTCTTCCGCATGCTGGACAAGAAACGCATGCGCCAGGAGGCCGCCGAGCACATGGCCGACCTGAAGATCGGACTGCGCTCGCTGACGCAGTCGGTGGAGACGCTCTCCGGCGGACAGCGGCAGGCCGTCGCGGTCGCCCGTTCCGTCGCCTGGGCCCGCTCCGTCGTCGTCATGGACGAACCCACCGCCGCCCTCGGCGTCAAGGAGTCCGGCCAGGTCCTCGACCTGATCCGCCGGGTCCGCGACAAGGGCATGCCGGTCGTCCTGATCAGTCACAACATGCCCCACGTCTTCGAGATCGCCGACCGGATCCACGTCCACCGCCTCGGCCGGCGCGCTGCCGTGATCAAGCCCTCCGACTATTCCATGGCCGAGGTCGTCGCCATCATGACCGGCGCGCTCACCGTCGACGAAGCCGGAGATACTGTCGTAGCGGATTCGGAGGCCGCGAAGGCCGCCGGAGTCCAGGCCACCTGACAGCACAACCCCGCTCTCGCAGTCTCCGGCCAAGGCCGTGGCCGGAACCGAGAGCCCTCAGGAGACGGTTTCCTCCATGGCAGCGAACCGCCGCCCCACCCTGGCCGATGTCGCCCGAGAAGTCGGCGTCAGCGCCAAGACGGTTTCCCGAGTCCTCAACGAGGACGGACCCGCCTCCGCGCAGACCAGGGAACAGGTACTGGCCGCAGTGGCCAAGCTCGGCTTCCAGCCGAACCTCATGGCCCGCAACATCCGCGTCGGCGGCCCGGACACCACCATCGGTCTGGTCATCCCCGATCTCGCCAACCCCTTCTTCGGAGCTGTGGCTCGCGCCATCGAGGACACCGTCCGCGAACGCGGACTGACCCTGCTCATGGGCTCCTCCGCGGACGACCCCGAGCGCGAACGTGCTCTGACGGACAAGTTCCTCGCCCGCCGCGTCAGCATCCTGATCGTCGTCCCGTCCGTCGGCGCCGACCACTCCCACCTCAAGTCCCAGCGCACGGCTGGACTGCCAGTGATCTTCCTCGACCGACCCGGAGTCGGCCTCGCCACGGACAGCATCGTCAGCTCCAACCGCGCCGGAGCCCACGACGGCGTCGCCCACCTCGTCGCCCACGGACACCGGCGCATCGGCTTCGTCGGCGACCTGCCCCTGAAGCTGTACACCCGCCGTGAACGACTGGCCGGCTACCGCTCGGCACTCCAGGAAGCCGACATCGCCTACGACCGCTCGCTCGTCGCCAACGCCCACGACCAGCGGGGGGCCGAAGCCGCGACCGCCCAACTCCTCGGCCTGGCCGATCCACCCACCGCGCTGTTCGCCGGCAACAACATCATGGCGCTGGGGATAGTCGCCGAACTGGCACGCAGCAAGCGCAAGGACGTCGCCGTCGTCGCCTTCGACGACGTCTCGCTCGCCGAGGCACTCGAGCCGGCCCTGACCGCCGTAGCCCAGGACGCGGAAGAACTCGGCAGAACAGCAGCGACCACCGCGCTGACCCGCCTGGACGGGGACCGCACTCGAGCGCGCACCATCACCGTTCCCACCCGGCTGATCGTCCGAGGCTCGGGCGAGCTCCCTGTCCCCGCGCTACAGGAAGCGTGACGCCGTGACGTGCGTTGGGTCGTTCACCTCCCGGTTGATCGATCCGGAACGAGAGTCAGTGCTGCACTATTACGCACTGACCGTGGTGTGGTTCCAGAAAACCGGCGGTGCACCGGGGCGCAGTCCAGTGGCACCCGCCTCAAGGTTTGCTGCCACGGGGCGGATGTCATGGAGGGGCAGTCGGCGGTTCGGCTGGCCGCTGTGTCTGGAGAATTCTGACCCCCGGCTCGCTGTTCTCGTCGACGTGCGGTTGTTGCCCATGTAGGGGTGACTGCCCGAGCGGGCTCGTGGTGCGTAGCCCCAGCGGACTGGCCACTCCCGCAAGGCCCAGGACGTGCCGGGCCGTCAGACGGGTCGGCACGTCCTGGGATCGGTCTCCCAGCACTCCAACATCAAGCTGCACACGGTCGCCGAGAGGGTGATCGACTGGGCGCTGGGGCGTCAGCCGCTGCCGGAGCCGGTGGGTCATGAGCTGGGCGAGGCCGTAGAGCGCCGCTCGCGGCAGGGCGATGCGCCGGACCAGCCTCGGTAGGGCGCTCAGGGGTTGAGGGCCTGTTCGAGGGTGGGGTGGCAGGTGATGAGGGCGTTGATGCCGCCAACTGCAGGACGTACAGGACGGGCTTTTGCGCCAGCGATCCGCCATCCGTCGGCGCTGCTGGCGGCCTGGCGGCCTGGCGGCCTGGCGTGCGGTGACGTGGCGTCGGCCCTGACTACGTGTTCTTGACCTCGGGGGCCGTTCACGCTCTAGAGGCCACCGTCGCGGCGATCAGCCCGATCGCAGCCGGGGGGCGGGATCAGGAGTCGTCATGTGTCACCCGGTGAAACGCCATCCGCCGAAGGCGGGGACCTACGGCATCTCCCATCCGGAGCTGCCCGAACTGCGCGCCCCAGGAGCACGACGTCGCGCGCTTTCTGCGCCCGGAAATCGACGCCTCAGGCCTCGACGGCATCCTCACCCTCACCGAACGCATAGCAGCGCGCCGCAGCATCACCGGCTTTCATGACCTGCTGGCAAGCGACAACGAGTGGGAGCCGGGCACGCCCCGCGTACGCGAGGCGCCAGGAAAGGAGTGAAAAAGGCTGTTTCATCCCTGGGAAGAGTGATCTCACCGCATTCGGGCGGGGAACGGATGCGCGCGCCGAGACGATATCCGCGTTCGGCATGACCGGCCGCACCATCAAGGAGTCGTCGAAATGTCCAAGCCTGTCGTCAATATCTGGGGTACCCCTGAAAGGGCTGAGCCCTCAGCCGCGCAAGCGGAGCCCTGGGACACCAAGTGGGATCTCCGTAACCCGGCCACGAGCGGCACCGCCTGGGTGTTCTACAGCTCCTCCGACCAGACGGCCGTCCAGCGGCCGGTGATCCTCTCCGACGGCTTCGCCCCGGGAGCCAGCAACGGCCGGCAGCTCTACGACGGCCTGGAGAACGGGGCCTACCCGTTCATCTCCACGCTGCGCGAGGCCGGCTTCGACGTCGTCCTGCTCGGCTACGCCGACCGCACAGCGTCCATCCCCGACAACGCCGCCGTCGCGATCGAGTGCATCATGCGGACGATCGCCGACCGCGTGGGCGACGCCCCGCTGACAGTGGGCGGCTTCAGCATGGGAGGACTGGTCACCCGCTATGCCCTGGCCAAGATGGAGCGCCAGCGGATGAGCCACGAGACCGCCACCTACCTCTCCTACGACACCCCGCACTGCGGCGCGTGGCTGCCCCTGGGAGTCCAGGCGTTCGCCCACTTCGTGAAGGAACACTGGGGCAGTGACAACCAACTCCTCAGCGCCTACTCCGACCTGGTCAACAGCCCCGCCGCGCGCCAGATGCTGCGCTGGCACCTCGCCACCGCCACCGACACCACCCTCGACGTCGCCGCCGGCCAGCACCAGGACCGGACCGACTTCCTGAACGCACTCGAGCGGATGGGCGACTGGCCCCAGATCCCCCGTCTGCTCGGTGTCGCCAACGGAACGGGCACCGGCACCGGGAACAGCATCCCCGCTGACGACGCCGCGATGGCCGCCCTCGGACCGAACGTGAGCGCCCAGCTGCGCACCCAGGGACCGGGAAGGCAGACTGTCGCCCAGATGGCTGAGGCACGCGAGGCCCCGGTCTCCATCAACACCACCGGTTTTCCCGAGCTCGACGGCGCTCCCGGCGGCCTCTTCCCCAAGGCCCCCCTGCTGGGTGACGCCGCCAACTTCGGCATGGCCGCCATGCTGGCCGGCCTCGTCAACGGCGATCCGGCGGAACTCACGCACAACACCTCCACCTTCGTCCCCACCATCAGCGCCGTGGCATCGGCCGACATCGACGACCACAACGCTCTCTACAGCAAAGTCGAACGCGAAGAGAGCCGGCTCCACGACTTCCTCTGCGCCACCAGTAACGAGGGCCACACGGTCATGACCCGAGAACTCGGTGAGTGGATCGTGGCCAAGCTCCAGGAAGCGTAAGCAGCCGACTTAGGCGGCCGGGTCTTCACCAGAACGGGAAGCATCAGGCCCTGGGGCTCGCCCCGGGGCCTGTGCGCTGCGACGGAGTACGGCGTAGCTGCCATGTCGGCCTGCGTGTGTCCTGGGTGACAGCGACGTAGAGATCGAGAACGAGAAGAACACCCCCGTCGACTGCGCGGCCCGACCGCCGCCACAGGCTGCACCGGCCAAGCGCCCATGGCCGTAGAGCGTCCGGTTTCTCAGGCCGCGAGCACGTCCCGCGGCCGCAGCGGCGAGACCGTGATGGTTTCGGAGCACCGATCGGAGAGCCGGTCTTCGTGCGCAGGTTTCTGAACCCCCTGCGAAGAAAGTGGCGCACTCCTACCGCGTGTCCGCTCTGCTGGGGGCAGCCTGTCATTGTGCGTACTCAGGGCTCCATTGGGCAGCCTCGACAGCCGCGCGCAGTTCCTCCTGCGTGGCCTTCGGGGCGACGCCGTCCTGTACCGCCGCTGTCGCTGCGGCCATCGCGATCTCCCGGGCAGCGTCCCGCATCTCCCGCAGCGGGGGCAGCAGGGGCGCGGGGGCCTCACTGTCCTGGGGGGCGAACTGGGCGGCGCAGTCACCGACCGCGCGGGCGGCGGCCACCATCATGCGGTCCGTGACCCGGGTGGCCCGGCTTGCGGTGACCGCCAGGCCGATGGCGGGGAACACGTACACGTTGTTCGCCTGGGCGACCGGCACCTCGCGGCCGTCGACCGTCACCGGCGGGAACGGGGAACCCGTGGCGACCAGAACCTTGCCGTCCGTCCAGCGCACGAGGTCGGCGGGGTCGGCCTCGGCATGGGAGGTCGGGTTGGACAGCGGGAAGATCACCGGGCGCTCGCAGGAGGCCGCCATCCGCCGCACGATCTCCTCGGTGAAGGCGCCGTGCGCAGTGGAGAGCCCGATCAGCACGGTCGGCTCGACCCGGTCCACCACCTCGGCCAGGCTGTACGACTCCTGCTCGTCGTCGCGGGCGTAGACCCGCTGCTCGTCGGTCAAGTCGGCACGGGAGCCGGTCAGCAGCCCATCGACGTCCACGAACCAGAATCGCGAGGCGGCATCCGCTTGCGGCATGCCGTCGTCGACCAGAGCGCTGCGGATCATGTCGGCCACGCCGACCGCGGCGGAGCCCGCGCCGAGGATCACGATCCGCTGGTCGGTGAGCCGGGTCCGCGTCACCCGCACGGCCGTGGTCAGTGCGCCGAGCGCGACGGCCGCGGTGCCCTGGATGTCGTCGTTGAAAGTCAGAAGCCGGTCCTGGTAGCGGGTAAGAATGCGCCGGGCTTGTGCCGTGGCGAAGTCCTCCCACTGCAACAAGGTCCCCGGCATCTCGGCCTCCACGGCCGCGACCAGCGCCTCCACCAGCTCGTCGTACTCGGTCCCGGTGACCCGGCGCTCGCGGCGGCCCAGGTAGTGCGGGTTGTCGAGCAGTTCCTCGTTGTCCGTCCCGGCGTCCAGCAGGATCGGCAGCGTACGAGCGGGGTGGATGCCTCCGATCGCTGTGTAGAGGCTGAGCTTGCCGATCGGGATGCCCATGCCGCCGACCCCCTGGTCGCCCAGGCCGAGAATGCGCTGGCCGTCGGTGACGACGATGACGTCCACGTCCTTGTGCGGGCGGTTGCGCAGGATGTCCCGGAAGCGGTGCCGGTCCTCGTAGGACAGGAACAGTCCCCGTGGGCGGCGGTAGATCTCGCTGAAGCGGCGGCACGCCTCGCCGACCGTCGGGGTGTAGACGACGGGCAGCATCTCCTCCAGGTGGCGGGTGACCAGTCGATGGAACAGCACCTCGTTGGTGTCTTGGAGCTGGCGCAGGTAGATGTGCCGGTTCAGCGGCTTGTCGTAGCCGACGAACGCCGCGTACGCGCGATCGGCCTGGTCGTCCAGGGTCTCCACCGCGGCCGGCAGCAGCCCGTCAAGGCCGAACTCCGCTCGCTCCGTCGCGCTGAACGCGGTCCCCTTGTTGTGCAGAGGGTCGGACAGAAGCGCGGTGCCCTGGGTGCCTTGCGAATCGTTCCTTGTCATACTTCCTCGCCTGCCCCGCATGTCCTCGTTCTCATGCCAAGCTGTCGGCAAGGCGTTGGCAAGGAACGGTCACCGGCCCGCCATGTCC
Source organism: Streptomyces sp. NBC_00016 (assembly GCF_045040885.1). Lineage (NCBI taxonomy): Bacteria > Bacillati > Actinomycetota > Actinomycetes > Kitasatosporales > Streptomycetaceae > Streptomyces > Streptomyces sp. NBC_00016. The sequence goes on from NZ_CP108304.1 coordinate 9,841,872, forward strand.
TCGATTCCGGGAGACAGGGCACACATGAAGGCGGTCTGGTCGTCGCAGGGGGCGACTTCCACCACGGCCAGCCCCGGCTCCGCGACATGCACTGCGTTGATCGGCCTCATGCATGGCACTACGCACCAGCACCCGCAGAAGTTCGCCGATCCCGCCGTCTTCACCCGACCGGGTAGAGGGCCGGTATGGCGGGCGACTCCGGTCTCTTCAGGCGGGGAGGGCGGCTTGGAGCGTGGCATACGTCGGCAGGAGCTCATCGAGGCCGACGATGTGCAGCAGCCGCTGCACGGCTGGGGGAACGTTCGCCAGGCGAAGCCAGCCGTCGCTCTTCTGCGCGGCACGGTGGGCGTGGACGAGGAAGTGGATGCCGCTGGTGTCCATGAACGTGACGTGCTCGAAGTCGATGACCGTGCATGGCGCGCATCGATCGCCTCCGCCGCAGTCGAACGCCCAGCCCACAAATCCCACACTGCTGTGGTCGATCTCGCCGCGCGGCGTCAGGACGTGCACGCCCTGAGTGGTCGTGTGCTGGGAGACAGCCAGAAGGGATGCGTCCATGGGACCACCTCGTTCTTCCTCCGTGGAAGCCCCACGGAGTCGACATCCCCACGCAAACGCAGGACCCGTTGCGATGTCAACAAAATCTGGGTTCGTATACCTCGCCCCTGCGTGGGATGGACATGGGGCCGGCACCGGGATCGTGTGGGGTGAGGCAACAACCCCTGCCGAGTCCTGAGGGGGCTTGCCCTGCCCGGCCTGGAAGACCCGTCCCTCAGAGGCCCGCGCGGCGGCTTACCCGGAGGCATCGGCCGTCTTCTGCTCGCGATCGTGCCTGAGCGCGGCACGGGCCGCGGGGACGTCGGCGGGGGTGAGCTTGCCCCAGAACGCGTGGCTGACGATCAACGCTTTTGCTTGCCTCGCCCCGCGGCCGGGGATCTCCGCGGGGTCCTGGGTGTTGGCCAGGTCCTGGGCGAAGTTGTACGAGGCTGCCACGAGGCAAGGGCGCTGCCGTTCGAACAGGTGGACGGTTGCTGTGTGGAAGAGTGCCTGTTCAACCCGCCACCATCAAGCTGGATTGATCGTTGACGTTGCCATGAAGACGCCTCGCTTCCTAGCAGCAGCCGCGCTTGCTGTCGTAGCCACCATCGCCGTGGCTACCCCCGCTTCCGCCGTGTCCCTGCCCCCGCCAGCGCCGACGCTGAACTTCATCGGCAGCATCGTGGTGAAGGTTCTTGCTGGAGGTGCAGATTTGGTTGGTCTGTAGCCTGGCGATCCGCCCGTAGGCCGCAACTGCGCTTCAGGGAGGCAGCTATCGGCCGCCGAACGGGCCACCCCAGCCAAGGGCGGGCCGCCGTGACGGGCCGTCCGGCGGGTACGTCGTGCCGTCGCCGTCCCCTTTCGTGAACGCGGCTGTTGGCCGCGCGGAGCGGGTGTGCGAGCGGATGTGAGGGCGACTCGGCGGGGGAGGGGTTGGGGAGACAGCCTCTCGGGTTCTTCACCGGCCGCGGTCGGTGAAGAACTCCTCCCCCCGTTTCATGTGATCTTCGTGTCGCGTGGGGAGTGTCTTGCAGTTGCGGTTGGGGGCAGGCGTACGGGAAACGTCCGCCCCTGTATGGAGACCCGGCCATGACGACCTCGTCCCGTGTTCCGCGGCGCCTGCCCGACGACGGCACGCGCAACGCCGTAGCGGCCGGCTGTCTGGAGCAGGAGAACGCGCAGCTGAGGCGCGCGGTTGTTTCCCACGCGACGGTCGACCAGGCCCTCGGTGTCCTCGTCGCGGTCCACCGGATTGCGCCGGCTGCCGGGTTCGGGGTGCTGCGTGAGGTCTCCCAGCACACCAACATCAAGCTGCACACGGTCGCCGAAATGGTGATCGACTGGGCGCTGGGGCAGCAGCCGCTACCGGAGACGGTGGCGCGGGAGCTGGACCGGGCCGTGCAGCGTTGCTCGCGGCAGGAGGATGCCGGACCGGCCTCAGTAGGGCACTCAGGGGTTGAGGGCCTGCTCGAGGGTGGGGTGGCAGGTGATGACGGCGTCGATGCCGACCAGCTGCAGGACGTGCAGGACGGGGTTCTGTGCGGCGGCGATGCGCAGCCAGCCGTCGGTGCTGGTGACGGCTTGGTGGGCGGTGACGAAGACGTTGATGCCGCTGGAGTCCATGAAGGTCACGCCGCTGAGGTCGACCACGATCCGCGACGCCTGTGCCGTGCCGTCCTCTGGGAGCAGGGCGTTGCTGAGGACGTTCTTGACGTCGTGGTCGATCTCGCCCTGCACGGTGACGACGCGCACGCCGTCGACCGTGCGGTGCGCGACGGAGAACCGGTCGGGCCGGTCCGCTTGCTCGATGTAGCTCACCGTCTCCTCGAAATGCGCTTGGGCCTGCCCCCGGGACAGGGCGTGCACGGACGATTCTGCCCCACCGCCTGAACCCCATGCACGCAGACGGCCGTGGCGAATAACATGCCTCTGGCATGTAGGACGGGATCGGGGGTAGTGGCGCGCTCGTGAATGGTGAATGAGGGCGACGCCCGAGGCATCCCAAGACGACGGTGACGGCCGTCCCGAGCCGGTGATGCGCACCGGCTACGCCCTGGACGGAGACGGCAGCTGCATCGCCAAGGCCCGACACCACGCGGTCGCCTTTCTCGACCAGGCCGACGGCGACCACCGTTTGGCCGTATCCGCGCGGGCGCGAGACCTCACCCAGCTGGTCGTCAGCGAACTGGTCACCAACGCCCTCAAGTACGCCCCCGGCCCGGTCCTGATGGAATTGCGGATCAACACCCAGGCCGTGGACGTCGTCGTGTGGGACAGCGACCCCACGGTGCCCGCGGCCCGGTCGGCCAACCCCGACCGGGTCGGCCAGCACGGCCTGGAGATCGTCAAAGCTATTGCCGAGGCCCTCGTCGTCGAGCAGCAGCCGGTCGGTAAACGCATCACGGCCCGCATCCCGCTGTCCGACACCCCGACAGCGACACCGCAGCCTCCGGCCTGACCTGGCGGCCACCCCCGGCCTGGTACTGCGCCTGGTACTGCGCGATGCGTGCCGAGGACGTATCGGCTGGAGGGAGTGCGTGGTTCTGATCCCGGACACGGTGCAGTCCGGGATGTCAGGCACGCGCTGATGGTGGGGATCAGCTGTTGAGCTGTGCTTTGCGTGCGAGGGGTCGCGATTTGTGTTCTCGTGCGTTTCAGGTCAGGGCGTCGGAGGCACGGCGCGGTGGAGAGGTTCGAGGTCTCCGTGGAGGGCGGCGTGGAGTGCGGCTGCGAGTTCGCGGGCTCGTTCTTCGCTCGACACGTTGTGCATCATGAAGTAGATCGGTCCTGCGTAGGCGTCCGCACCGATTTCGCGGTCGTGGACCAGGCGGCTGAACGCGGCCCGGACAGCCTCGTTCACGGTGTCGTCGACGGAGTGTCCGGGTCCGGCGGTGAGCGTGTCCGCCTTCACGGTCCACCGCGGACCGTCGGATTCGATAGCGACGAACACGGCTCGGTGCGCCATGGCCTGCCTGTATGCCGTGTGGAAAGCATCGGCGCCGGAGACGTCCGGGACGAGAGGGGCGGGGCAGGGAACCGGCAGCGGCTGCATAGGGAGATTGTGCAAGAGGGCGGTAGCACTTACGTCTGTCGACACCCCGCGGCTCGGTCTGCCGGCCCTGCCCGTGAACGAGCGCTTGTACACCGGGTGGCTGCGTTCTCCCCCGGACTGTGACCCCGGGGCACGCGACGGCCCGACCGTGATGGCGAGGTGCTGAGCCTCCCGCGCGGTAGTCGGTCGGCTTCATCGTCGTCGTGACTCGCTGTCAGTCGCGTGTGCTGCGCGGTCACTCGGGTTCAGCCCAGGAGGGTGGGGATACCGGGGGTGAGCCAACGCAGGCGGTCGGTGAGGTCCGCTTGTTCGAAGGCGGTGACGATGTCCTCACGCACCCGGGAGAAGTGTGCCCAGGATGCGTAGTGGACCGGGACAACGCCCTTGGCGCCGAGCGAACGGGTGAGTTCGGCCCCTTGAGCGCCGTCGAGGGTAATGGCCGGCTCGCCGATCTCATCGACCTGTGCGGCTCCGAAGTGCAGGATGACGGTGCCGAAGCGGTACTGCGCCGGAGCCAGGTCGAAGACCGGATCGGTCAGGAGCCGGAAGCCGCCGATTTCCAGCACGGTGGTGACGGCCGTCGAACCAGGGGCCTTGTTCAAGGATCACCGGACGGTGGATCAGCGTGCCGGATCGCTCCGAGCGCCCGGGGCCGGCGAGGTGACCGCCACACTCGCTGAGCAGAAGGAGGACGGAACAACGAAAAGGGACGTCGTGGCGGCGCTGCTGGCGCAGGCCCTCCACGGAGGGGACCGTGAGTGATCCCGGGCTGTCCGCCCTCGTTCGGCCGACAGCGCGGGCAGCGCCTCGCTCGTTGTGGGGGTATGAATGACATGCAGGGCGTTGTGGACCAGTGGCCACCCGGGGCGGGGTCGCAGCGCCGCGCGCTGAGGTACCACCTCGAGACCGCCCTCGCCTGGCGCCTGGGGGTAGTGCCCCAGCCCTTCGGCGTGGCCCTCTCCGACGAGCCGAGGCAGGGCCAGGCGGCGCCACGGATGGTGCCGGCTCATAGGCTGCGGCCATGACCGAAATCGCGGCCCCGACGCCCCGTGACGCATTCGCGCTCCTGCTGGCCGGAAACCAGCGCTTCGTCGCCGGCGCCCCTGAGCACCCCAACCAGGACGCCACCCGTCGCGCCGAGATCGCGCCGGCCCAGCAGCCCTTTGCCGTCCTGTTCGGATGCTCCGACTCCCGGCTGGCCGCTGAGATCATCTTCGACCGCGGCTTGGGTGACCTGTTCGTCGTGCGCACCGCGGGCCACGTCATGGGTGCGGAAGTGCTGGGCAGCATCGAGTACGGGGTGGACGTACTGGGCTGCCCGCTGGTGATGGTGCTCGGTCACGATTCGTGCGGCGCGGTCGGCGCGGCGTGCGCCGCGCTGGAGGACGGCACGGTGCCGGCCGGGTACGTCCGAGACGTCGTGGAGCGCGTGACTTCCAGCGTGCTGGCGGCGCGGGCCGCCGGTCGGGTGGAGCCGGAGGAGATTCTCGCCGAGCACATAAGGCACACCGTCGACCTGCTGCTGGACCGCTCCCGGGTGCTCGCCGAGAGAGTCGCCGCCGGGCAAGCCGCCGTGGTCGGGCTGTGCTACCGCCTGGCTGACGGCAGTGCGCAGCTCGTCGCGTCCCGTGGCCTCGACGCAGCGGTGCCCACCGCGTCCTGACATTCCCCAACCGTGCTGCTCAGCGTGAGCTGGCCGCGGTCGCAGGGGCCCGTCCAAGCAGGGACCCGCACAAGCAGGGACCCGGATAAGTGGACGAGGACCTCGACCAGCCCCCGGGGGGACAGGGCCGACCTCACCCTCCGCACCCCCGTCGAGCTCGATGCCTCCAGCTTCGGTTTGTTCTCTTTGAGGGCCTAGAGGCTCTTTCTGTGTCCTGCCTATGAAGACGTTGCTGGGTCTGATGAGCCGGAATGGCGCCGCGCGCGTAGTTCTCTTCATCCGCTCCCCATCGGGTGAGCAAGTCAGCGGATTTCCTGACGGGCAGGAGGACTGGTGCAACTTTCGCGGAACATGGTGGGCGCTGTCGTCGTAGGGGGCGCACTGACCCTGACACTGGGTGCGCTGGCCTACCCGTCGATGCTCGGACTTGACACCGTGTCGACCTCGACGGACCGGATCATCGCCAACACCCAGTGGGGTCCGTTCACCGAGGGCGACCGCGCCTTCGTCGTGGCGGTGCGCGCTGCCGGTCTGTGGGAGCATCCGGTCGGGCTGATCGGGCTCCAGAAGGGGCAGAGCAAGGGGGTCCTCACCGCCAGCCAGCACCTGGTCGACGGGCACGCGGCCCTGGACGAGACCTGCCGCAAGATCGCGCCGCTGCTGAACGTGACCCTGCCCAACATCGCCAGTCCGCAGCAGGAAGGGTTCGTCAACACCTTGAAGGCGGACCAGGGCAAGCAGTTCGACGTCGACTTCGCCAACATCCTGCGCATGACGCACGGTTCGATCTTCAACACGGTGGCGAAGATCCGCTCGACGACGAAGAACACGCTGGTGCGCGCGCTGGCCGACCAGGCCAACGACACCGTCCTGGACCACATCACGGTGATGGAGCAGACCGGTCTGGTCGACTTCGACACCACGCTGTTCACCCAGACCACCCCGCCGAAGCTGCCCAAGTCGGACATGACCCCGCCGGTCCCGCCCGTCGGCCAGCCGCTGATCGTTCTGCCCCCGCCGGCGAACGCCACGTCCACCCCGGTGGACCTGGGACCCGCCATGAACGGCCCGGCCGCCAACGGCAGCTAGGCGGGCGACAGCAGGGCCCACGGCACCCGGGGGAGGCGGATGGCCGCCAGCCAGTGGGAGCCGTCCGGTGATGCCAGGCGGTGACGTGTTGCCGGCCACCGGCTCGCCCAACCGATCGGACACATGCGCCGCCGAAGACGGGTCCTCGAAGGCCCGGTCGAGGTACGTCTCGCCGGGGAAGATCGGACAGGCGCATCCGCAGCCCATGGTGGTGCCCAGCGGTCGCCGACATCCGGCTGTTCGCATCGGTCTGCCGATCCACCGGCGCGGACGCAGCGCTTTTATCCGTCCTCATTGCAATCGTGCAGGTCGCACGGCCGGCGGCCAGGGCGGGTTCGCCGTCTGCGCTACGGCTTGGCGTGGGCTCCCTGGCGGCGGGCTTTGACGTGCTCGGGGAGGAAGCGGTGCGTCAGGAAGTCGCACCGCTCGGCATCACCACCCTCCTCGTCGAGCCCGGACCGTTCCGCACCGACTGGGCGGGCCGCTCGGCCAACGAGACCCTGCCCGAGCGGGAGATCGCCGACTACGCGGAAACGGTCGGCGCCCAGCGCGCCGCGTTCCGGGCGGACACCGGCAACGAGCCCGGCGACCCCGCGGCCGCCGCCCGGGCACTCCTCACCTCCCTGGCAGGCGCGACCCGCTCTCGCGACGCCGTCTGCGACTTGGCCGACTTCGACGGTCCGATCGAGGCGTGGGAGGCAACGCTCATCTGCGCCCGTTCGGCATCTGCCTGCTAGGCGCTCCGGGGCCGACGAGCCCACCGCATGTGCGAACCACCCGCCCCGCGGACGCGCAGCCCACGGCCACGGCCACCGTGGCCGCGGACCGAGTCCCGCCCCGCCCGATGGAGAGGCCAGTTTCGATGACGACGACGTCCCCCAGCGCCGACCTTCCCGCTCGCTCCGCAGTGCCGGGCAGCCAGGTAGAGATCACCCACGGACGGGCCTGGACCGACCAGGACGCCGGGGTCCGCATTGGCTACACCCTCGCCGAGCCCGCCGGCTCCCCGCAGGAACCTGAGAAGACCGTCCTGCTCATCCACGGCGCTCCCCAGACCCGGCACGCCTGACGCAAGCCACTGATCCCGCTCGCGGAGGCCGGCAACCGGGTCATCGCCCCCGACTACCGCGGTGCCGACGCGTCAACCAAACCGCGCGACGGCTACGACAACTGCACCAATGCCGCCGACCTGCACGCCCTGGTCCACGACCGCCTCGGCATCGACAGCCCGATCTCCGTCGTCGGCCACGACCTCGGCTCGATGCCCGCCCTCGGCTACGCCCTGCGCTACCGCGACGTCGTCGTCAGCCTCACCACCATGGAAGCGCCGCTGCCCGGCACCGACCACCACGAGCAGCGCAAGACCGCGAAGAGCGCCTGGCACTTCGACTTCCACGCCCACCCCGACATCGCCGTCCACCTCATCCACGGCCGCGAACGCTGGTACATCACCCGCTTCTTCGACGACCTCACCTACCGGCCCGACGCGATGACGAACGCGGACATCGACGTCTACGCCCGGCCTTCGAGGCCCCCGGCGCGACGCGCGCGCTGTGCGAGATCTACCGAGAACTCGACCACGACGCAGCCGTCCACCGTGACGCCGGCGCCCAGGCCCTGGCGGCCAACTACCAGCCCATGTGCGAGGAGATCGCCGAGAACGTCACCGGACACCTCGTCCCCGACGCCGGCCACTGGGTCGCCGAGGAGAACCCCGCGTGCTTCACCCGCATGTTCCTCGACTTCGACGCCTCCACCCGCGCCGGCTGACCAGCCCACGCCCCACCCCACCCCACCCATGCCAGCAACCCCGGACCGAAGGAGAACCACCGTGGCTGACATCGCCGCCAACCACCTGCAGGGCCGCGTGAGCGTCATCACCGGAGCCTCCTCCGGCATCGGCGCCGCCACCGCCCGCGCCCTGGCCACCCGCGGCGCTCACGTAGTCCTCGCCGCCCGCAACGTCGACAAGCTCGACGATCTGGTCACCGGCATCCGCGAGGCCGGCGGCACCGCCACCGCACGGATCACCGACGTCACCCGCCCCGACGACGTCGAAGGGCTCATCGACTTCGCCCAGGCCGAGTTCGGTCCCGTCGACCACCTCGTCAACAACGCCGGCCTGATGCTGTTCTCCCAGTGGGCCGACCGCGCGGCCGACGACTGGAACAAGATGATCGACACCAACATCCGCGGCTACCTGCACGCGATCAGCGCCGTACTGCCGGGCATGATCGCCCGCCGCTCCGGCCACATCCTGAACATGAGCTCGGTCGCCGGCATCCGCGTCGGCGGTTCCAGCGGCGTCTACAGCGCCACCAAGTTCTTCATCCGCGGCATCACCGACAGCCTCCGCCAAGAGGTCGGCACCGCACACGGCATCCAGATCTCCATGATCAGCCCCGGCGTCATCGACACCGGCTGGGCCGACAAGGTCACCAACGATGACGCCAGGCGAACCGCCCAGGACCTCAACGAGGGTGCCATCCATCCCGACGGCGTCGCCGACGCCGTGGTGTACGCCCTTGACCAGCCCGCCGACGTCACTGTCAACGACCTGGTCATCCACCCCACCCGCCAGCAATGGTGACCTGCACCCTCCCGACGTGCCCGCCCTGGCGAGCGATGCCACTGTGAAACCGGGGCAGGCGCCACCCAAGCACCGGGTCGGCCACCGGCAGCCACCCGTACCCCCTGCCCACACCGATGAAGGGACCACCTCGTGACCCGCACCCCAGACAGCCGGCCGCTGGCCCTGGTGACCGGCGCCTCCTCCGGCATCGGCTACGAACTCGCGACCCTATTCGCCATCAACGGCTTCGACGTCATCGCCACCGGCCGCAGTGACAAGACCGACCAGGCCGCCACCGACCTCGCCCGGCACGGCACCACGGTCATCCCCGTACGCGCCGACCTTGCCCGCGCCGACGGCGTCCAGACCGTGTGGCGCGCGGTGGAGGAGACCGGACGCCCGCTGGACGTGGCCGTCCTCAACGCCGGGCGCAGCATCGGCGGCGCCTTCCTCGACACCGACCTCGACGACGAACTCGCCCTCATCGACCTGAACGTCACCTCCGTCGTCCACCTCGCCAAACACGTCGCCCGCCACATGGCCGCCCACGGCCGCGGGCGCATCCTGATCACCTCATCGCTGTCCGCGACCCTGCCCACCCCCTACGAGACGGTCTACGGACCCTCGCGCGCCTTCACCCGCATGTTCGCCCTCGGCCTGCGCGAAGAACTCAAGGAACACGGGATCACCGTCACCACCCTCCTGCCCGGCGCCACCGACAGCGACTTCCACGCCCGCGCCGGCATGGACAACACCGCCTTCGGCCCCGGCATGAAGAAGAACAGCCGCAAGGACGTCGCCCGCCAGGGCTTCCTCGCCCTGATGAACGGCGATGCCGAAGTCATCGGCGGCGACGCCGCCACCAAACGCACCGCCTGGAAGAACCGCTTCCTGCCCGAACCGCTCAAGGCCGCACGCCATGCCCGCATGGCCAAACCGCGGACCTGAACGCCGTACGCCGCCTCATGATGTCGGGGACCCTGCCGCTCCCGACTGGTCTGGGACGTCCTGGACGCCGCGGCCGGGAACCCGTGGGGTTTCCGGCAGTGGGACGCCGGCGATCGCGAGGGCGCGCATCGCGTCCGTCGGTCAGCTGGCGGTCATCTTCTTCGCCAACCGCGCGATGCGCACCTGTCCATGCTGGACATCGTCTGGCTCGGATAGCCACCTGTGGCCATGGTCCGCTCCCGGACTCGGTGGTGGTCCGGCCGCGGCACGCGGAGCCGGAGGATTGGTGCGGCGAGGGCCTGGTGTGGGCGGCGCTCAAGTGCGCGGAGGGCGGGGCACCTCGACCGCTACGGTGCCCTGCCCTGGCATGGGGGGAACGGGGCGGGGTGGTCAGTGTGTGTGGAGGCGGCGCCATTCGCGTGGGGTGACGCCGTAGGCGGTTCGGAAGCGTCGGCTGAAGTGGCTGGGGCTCGTGAAGCCGCAACGCATCGCCAGTGCGGAGACCGGCAGGTGGGCGTGGTGGGGGGAGCGGAGCAGGCGGCGGGCGGCTTCCAGGCGTTCGTGGATGATCCACTGTTCGAGGCTGAGGCCGGCCTGGCTGAGCAGGGTGTAGAGCTGGCGGCGGGAGATGGCGTGGGCTCGCGCGATCCGGTCCGGGGTGAGTCCGGGGTCGGTGAGGTGCCCGCGGACGTACGCGATGATCCGGGTGGTGAGGGTGTCGTTCAGGGCTTCGCGGGTCCTGGGGTCCCGTGGGTCGTGGGCGGCCGAGGTGAGCAGGGCCCGGACCAGTTCCGTGGTGGCGTCGGCCAGAGCAGGTGCGCCCGGATCCGCGGCGAGGGTGTCGGGGTCGCGCCGCAGTGCGCGCAGGTGGTCGAGCAGGAGGTCGTGCAGGGGGCTCGAGCGGAGCTGGAGTGAGGCCCGGACCACGGAGTCCACCGGGAGACCGAGGTGTTCCATGTCGATGGTGACAGCCATCGAAGAGCCTTCGCCGGACCAGCCGTAGCGGCGGGGTGAGAGCTCGTGGAAAACAGCGATGTCGGTGGGACCGAGGGTGTAGCGTTCGCCACCGTTCTCGGCCCGGTGGACGCCGTGGGTCTGGAGCGATATCGAGATCACCGGCCGGTCGCGGTGCCAGCGGACGTGCCGGGAGGTGCGGCTGACCTCGAAGCCGGTGCAGTCCATGTCGAAGAGGTCGAGCGAGCCGATCCGCCAGGTCTGGACGCGGGCCCGCAGGCCGCCGGCCGGGTCTTCGTGGTGGATGTCGTTCGGAACCGAGGTGTCGTTCATCGCGTTGCGGAACGCCTCCACCCGGTCCTGTGGTGCGAGCGTGTCCAGGTCCAGCAGCAGCAACGGTCCGGCCCCTCTCCTCGTCCGTCATGTCGTCTTGGCAGAACCATTTTGATGTTCCGTCAGTCCGTTGCGCGAGGCTCGTCATGCGCGTGGACCTGCTCTGCACGCAGGGGCAGGTCCTGTGCGTTCAGGGGCGACCTGCGGCCTCGCGGGCTCTCTAGGGTTCTGGATGTCTCGCCGCACCGCTACGGGGACGCCTCGGTCCGCGTCACCCCTGTGTGCGTGCTCGCCGGGGCCCGGCCGCCGCCGCGCGGCCGCTGGGCTGGTCGGCACCGCAACCCGCCACAACGAGGAGTCACCATGAGTATTCCGTCCGACAGCGCTTCCTTCGCACGAGACCTCGCCGAGGTCGAGCGGGCGAACGCCGGCGGCCGGGTCCCGGTCGTCTTCATCCACGGACTGTGGCTGCTGCCGACCAGCTGGCAGCGGTGGGCCACGGTCTTCGAGGAGGCCGGCTTCGCTCCGGTCCTGCCGGGATGGCCGGACGACCCGCAGAACGTGGAGGAGGCGCACGCCCACCCCGAGGCCTTCGCGGGCAAGAGCGTGGGCCAGGTCGCCGACCACTTCTGCGACCTGATCGGCCGCCTTGACCGCAAGCCCGTGGTGATCGGCCACTCCTTCGGCGGCCTGATCACCCAGATCACCGCCGGGCGCGGCCTGTCCCAGGCATCGGTGGCGATCGACCCGGCCCCCTTCCGGGGCGTGCTGCCCCTGCCGCTGTCCTCCCTGCGGGCCGCGAGCGCCGTGCTCGGCAACCCGGCCAACTACCACCGGGCCGTCCCGCTGACGTTCGATCAGTTCCGCTACGCCTTCGCCAACGCCGTCAGCGAGGAGGAGGCGCTGCAGCTGTACGCCGCTTTCGCGGTGGCCGCTCCGGGCGAGCCGCTGTTCCAGGCGGCAGCCGCCAACCTCAACCCCTGGACCGAGGCCAAGGTGGACACCCTGGCAGCCGACCGCGGCCCTCTGCTGGTCATCTCGGGGGAGAAGGACAACACCGTGCCCTGGTCCATCGCCAACGCTGCCTACAAGAAGCAGGCACAGAACGCGCACGCCGTCACGGAGATCACCGAACTCCCGGGCCGGGGCCACTCCCTGACGATCGACAGCGGATGGCGCGAGGTCGCCGACACCGCGCTGGCCTTTATTCGCCGCTTCGTTGACCCCACTGCCTGACACCCTGGTCCAGGGCAGAACCGGCCGGGCCGACCCCGAACCGCCCGCTGCCGGTCGCGCGACGACGTCCCCGGTACGCGGTTCTGCGTGGGTCTGCCCAGGCTACGGCGCGGTGAGCCGGTCCCGGTGGGCGCCGTTTGCCCAGGCAGGCGAACGTTGACGGGTCAGGGTCTGAGACCGGGGGAGGGGAATGCCCTCATCGCGTCTGAGTGCTTGCGGCTGGGGACGCTGAGGGAATGCCGGAGTGATGCCGCGGGACAAGTCGGGGGTGTCGGGGCGGCAGTGGGTGCAGGGCCGCGAATTCGCCGGGGCCGAGAGGGCCGGGGAGAAACGCCGGGGCGAGATTCGCCGACGCGCGGGTGGTGCCCGTGTCGAACCCCACGCCGACCAGCGCGGTCGCGAGTCCGGGGACTGCGGGGAACCAGACCAGCAGCGCCCCATCAGCCCCCGCGCACGGGACGCCACGGCAGGCTCGGACTCCCGCAGCCAGGTCAGGAACGAAGGCCGCATGGCGCTCGGCCGCGTGGCGCTCGGCCGCGTGGCGGGCGTCGGCGGCGCAGCGCATGGCCACGGCATCGGCGACGTCGGCGATGGAATCGGGGTCCGGGTCCTCGCGCTCGAACAGCATGCGGAGCTCCGCGTCCTCGTCCGACGGGCCGACCCGTTCGGCCCCGGTGAAGGCACGCGCGGTGTCGAAGGGCAGGACGTCGTCGCGCAGGTCACCGAGAGCGACAGCATGCGGCAGGTGCAGAGCTGTTGCCCGATCGGATACGCGGCGACTGCGCTGGGCGCAGTCCTCAACGAGGGTCTGTGACCGGCAGACGGGCCGTAGCTCACCAATTGCGGGTGGCGATCAGCTCCTCGACGTCCGCATCTGCGAACCCGTAAGCCGACGCGACAAACCAGAAGTCCTCAGCGATCTCCTCGCGAGCCACCGTCTCGATCTCGCTCCCTGCCGCCTCGAACTCCGCCTCCAGCAGGTTGAACTCCTCCGTCGCGGCTTGTGTGAGCACATATAGGGCCGCCACGTCCGACGGCTCCTCAGCCTCGATCCGCTCGCAGAGCCGCAGCAGAATCGCCTTGCCCTGGTCGACGACGTGATCGGGGAAGTACGTGTCCGCGTACAGGGGCCGCAGAAACGCCCGCCCTGCTACCTGCTCGTTGGTGATCGGCATAGCGCCCCCGAACTCGTAGATGAACCAATGCGCCGATCATGCACCAGACCACTGACAGTCGTGCTCTCCCCGGAGTCCGAGGGCAGGGGACGCCCATGGCCGTCACTCCAGGAGCGCGCAAACGGCCGCTCCAGCGGGTTGCCGACCGGCGGCGCTCGCCCTTGGCGAGGCGGGCGAGCGGCCGAAGGGTCTGCGACCCGGCGCCGCGCCCCGACCAGCCGCGGGGGACACCGAGTTCGCTCTGCGTCAGCTGCTCTGGCCCTGCGGTTCGACGAACTGCATGTCCAGCTGCACCTTGACGACGTCACTGAGGAGACCGGTCCCGAAGTCGAGCCCGAATTCGCTGCGCCGGATCTCGCCCGTGGCCTCGAAGCCGGCGTGCTTCCTCCGGTCCGCGGGGAACTCCACCGCCCCTCCGAACTCGACGGCCAAACTGACCGGCCGGGTCACGTCCCCGATGGTCAACTCCCCTTCCAGGGACCACTCCCCGTCCGTCCCGGACACCGAAGTCGACCGGAACGTCATCGTCGGCCGCTTCTCCACGTCGAGCAGATCGGCCGAGCGGGTGTGGGCGTCGCGGTCGGGGTTGCCGGTGTCGATGGAGGCCAGGGCGATCTCGGCGCTCGCCCGCACCTCGTCGAGCGTCTCACCGACGGACAGCCCGGCCTCGAAGTCCAGGAACCGACCGCGCACCTTGGCGATGCCCAGGTGCCGGATGGTGAAGTGGACCGCCGAGTGCAGGGGGTCGAGCTCCCAGTCGCCGGGGGCGAGAGGCAGAGCGGAGACGGAGGTGGTGGAGGCGTTCGCGGTGTTGTCGTAAGTCATGAATCCACCCTGCGAGTTCGGCGTCCCGGTAGGGAGACCGGGCTGAGGGTGGTAGTGACAGAGACACCCTCCGCGAAGCCACGGGCGGTACGGTCGATCGGTGAGCGACAACGAGCTGGGGACTTTCCTGCGCACCCGCCGAGAAGCCATCACTCCCGCCGAGGTGGGCCTGCCCGCGGGCGCCCGCCGCCGCACCCCCGGGCTGCGACGGGCCGAACTCGCCACCCTCGCCGGCATCAGCGTCGAGTACCTCATCCGGCTGGAACAGGGCCGCGACCGCAACCCCTCCGCCCAGGTCCTCGGCGCCCTCACCGAGGCGCTGCGGCTGTCGACGGCCGACCACCTCCTGCTCCGCCGACTGGCCAAGGAACACGGTATGGACAAGGTGCTCTGCCAGTCGGCCACCGCACCGCCGGTCCGGACCGTGCGCACCACGGTCCGGGCGCTCCTCGACCGCCTGGAGCCCGCACCGGCCGTGCTGCTCAACTGGATCGGCGACATCCTGGCCTGCACGAGGGGCTACGAGCGGTATGCCCGCCCGCTCGGCCTGCTCGACGGCGACCGGCCCAACATGGTGCGGTACGTGTTCACGGACCCCCGCGCCCGTGCGGTACACCCCGAGTGGGACCGGATCGCCGACGACCAGATCGCCTACCTGCGCAACGAGGCCTCGCTGCAAGACCCGCATGTGGCCGCACTCACCGCGGAGTTGATGGCGACAGCGGGGGCGGACTTCCGCGAGCGCCTCGCTGCCGTGCCGACCATGCCCAGCCGGTTCGGAACCGATCTCGTCGACCATCCCGAGGTGGGCCGCCTGCGGATGTCGTACGAGACCCTCGCCTTCCCGGACGAGGGACAGCGGTTGGTGGTGCACATGCCCGCCGACGAGGCCACGGGTATGGCGCTCGACCGCCTCAACGGCCGCAGACCCGGCATGTTGAGAGCGGTGAGCGGCTGAGCCTGCCGTCCGCGAGGGCGCACTCGACGTGCGGGGGTGTCGGGCGAAGTCGGTGATGACGACGACCCGGTCGGTGCTGCCGTCCTTCAGTGCCTCGTAACCCTCTGCGACGAGCCGGCCGGTGGAGGCGCAGAGCCTCTTCCCGGCCCGCGGCGAGACAGGCCTGGTGGAAGCATGGCTGTTTTGGCTGGTACAGGAGCCGAGAACCCGCCGAGACCCGCCGAGAACCCGCTGAAACCCGCTGAGGGCGCGCCGTGACCGCGGGTCCGGGCTCGGAGCGCGTCCGCTCAGGGCACGAGCACCACTCGGCCGAACACCGTGCCCGCGTCCATCGCGCGATGGGCCGACACCGCCTGGCTGAGCGGCAGCGTCCCGTGCACGACCGTACGCAGGTCCCCGCGCGCGGCATCGGCGAACTGGGACGACCGCACGGCCTGCCGGTCGGGGCCGGGCACGGTGTCGGCGCTGAAGGTGGCGAACGACAGCGACTTGCGGAAGGCGGCCATCAGCCGCGTACCGAAGTCCGCCGGGGGCTGCCCCCCGACCACCCCGACAGCCACATAGCGCCCGTTGGTGTTGAGCATCTCCAGGAAATCGGGAAGCCGGGGGCCGCCCACGATGTCGATCACCACGTCGAAGCCCCTCGGCGCGCCCGCGCCGCCCGCGCCGGAGCGGTCGAGAACCACGGTCGCGCCCAGGTCCCGCAGGCGGGCCCCACGCTGCGCCGACGAGGTGGTGACCGCCACCGCGCCCGCGCCGCCGCCTGCCGCGAGCTGGACCGCCGTGATCCCGATGCTGCCCGCGGCGCCCCGTACGAGCACCGTCTCGCCGGGCGTGAACCGCGCCCGGTCCAGGGCGAAGTGGGCGACCACGCCGGAGCCGCCGAGAGCCACCGCGTCGGCGCCGGTCAGGCCGTCGGGCAGCGGGAGGACATCGTCGACCGAGGCCACGGCCTGCTCGGCGTACCCACCGGACAGACCGGTGAACGCCCATACCCGCCGCCCGATCCACGAGGCGTCCACGCCCTCTCCCACCGCGCTGACGCTTCCCACGACCTCGCTGCCGAGGACATGTCCCTCCCGGAAGCCGTAGGCGGCGAGCGTTCCCCGGCGGATCACGGCGTCCACACCCCCCACCCCGATCGCCTCCGTGGCGATCCGTACCTGACCCGGGGCAGGTACGGGCAGGGGCAGGTCGACGACCTCCAGGCCGTCAGGGCTTCCGAATGTTTTGATGACGACGGCTTTCATCGCTGCTCCTCGAGCCGGTGGAGGTACGGGGCGCCGCTGTCGCGGCCGTGGGCGGCGGACCGGCCTCCACGGCCCGGGCACCACCGGCGGAGTGCGAGGACGAGGAGGCGGCACTGCCATCGGACCGTAACGGACGCCCCCGTCCGTTTGGCTAAAGTGAGAAACGATGACCAGTCACTTGTCTCGGACCGTTCGTGCCGACGCGCGCGACAACCGCGCCCGCATCCTGGACGCCGCCCGCGCGGTGTTCGGCGAGGAAGGCCTGGGCGCGCCCATGCGCGAGGTCGCCCGGCATGCCGGTGTCGGCCCCGCCACGCTGTACCGGCACTTCCCGGCCAAGCAGGAACTGATCGCCGAGGCCTTCGCCGACCAGCGGCGGGCCTGCCGCGCCGTCGTCCACGACGCCCTGACGGCCATGGACCCGTGGGACGGGTTCCGGAGCCTGGTCGAGCGGATCTGCGAACTCCACGCGCACAGCCGTGGATTCGCCGACGCCTTCATGACGGCCTTTCCCGAGGCCATGGACTTCGCCGCCGACCGGGAGCGGACTCTGCGCGCGGTCACCGAGCTGGCCCGTCGTGCCCAGGAGACGGGTAGGCTCCGCCCCGGCTTCGTCGTCGACGACCTGGTCCTCATGCTCATGGCCCACCGGGGCTTGCAGAACACGCCGCACGACTCCCGGGTCACGGCCTCCCGCCGATTCGCCGCCTACATGATCGAGGCGTTCCGCGCCCCGCCGGAGGCGGGACCGGCTACGCCGCTGCCGCCGGCACCGCACCTGCGGCTCGCGCACTCACCTGGCCCGCCGTGAACCGGCCCTTCGGGCGGTCCGCGGGTCCTTCCAGCCGTCCCCGGAGATATCGGTGACCTTCCTCGCTGACGCAGCGACTCCTGTCGTCCGTATCGCACGTGGCCGGGGTGCGACCTTCCGTCGAAGCCATGACGACAGATGCGAACTCGATCACGCACACGTCAACGAAGAGGCCCGCCGCTCTGGCCAGGTCAGACAGGACGTCTCGGGCGCCTGATCTCCCGTCGCGCGGTGTGCAGGCGATGGTCGGTGAGGGTGGGAAGACCTGCACCTCCTGAATGAGCCCGTCCCAGCTGGTCGACTTGACTCCGGCCGGCCGCGCCCCGGCATCGCGTCCTGTCGGCCAGGGCCGACAACCGGCCCTGGGCGAGAGCGAGTTCGCGGTGCGCTCAGGTGCGGGGGAGCCTCGACAGACTGTCCCACAGGGTCGACGGTGTCTCGAAGGTCTCCATGACCAGCATCTCGTCCGGCAGTTCCACCGAGAACCTGTCCTCCAGCTCCGCCACCAGGCCCAGCAACGTCAGCGAATCCAGGCCCAGTTCCGTCAGACTCGCGTGCGCGTCGACGGGTGTCTCCTCGTCGAGGAAGGGGAGTGACTGCCGGAGCGCGGATTCGAAGTCGCTGTAGGAAAGGTCGTTCACGGGCTGCTCCTCGATGCTGTGGGGCCTGTGGGCGACGACTGCGCCCCCGTACCGGTCAGGGTAGTCCGTACGCGATCAAGAAGGGGAGCCAGTTTCTGAAACAATCTGTTCATGTTTGGCCAATGATTTCCCCGAGCAAGTATGCCGGTGTGACGAGTCATCAGAGGAATGAATTATTCTATGACGTATCCATACTTCTGAAATCGGTCGACGATACATTCGATCCGGAACGGATCGCGCCTGACGCGCATTTACTTTCCCTCACGTTGGGATCCTTGCAGCTACTGGAGTTCCTGAATCGGCTGGAGGAGCGGTTCTTGATCTCCATTCCCGATGAGGATCTCGTCGTCGACCGCTTCTCCACCTTGGAGAAAATCGTCGCCTACGTCGCCTCGCGGCAGACAGAAGCCGGGGGCGGGAGGTGAGTACGGAGCAACACGCCGCGTGGTCCCGGGTCCTACGGAATGCGGGGCCTGACGAGGTGTGCGACCCGCGGGCCACGGTGCGCGCGGTGGCCCAGGTCGTCCAGCGCGCGTGGGGCGGCGGGCGGCTCGACGACATCGTCCGTGGCTCGATGACGGTCAACTCCGGGCTGTGGGTGCTCTCGCGGCTGTGCCGGGACGGCGTGACGCGTGTCGACCCCGACGGCACGGTGCAACGCACCGCCGGGTCCCCGGCCGCCCGCGACGACGGAGCGCCGGGGTTGGTCGACCTCACGCTCGCCGACGGGCTCGTCGACTGGGATGTCCTGGCCGAGGTCCTGGCTCGGCGAACCTACGCACCGGACCCGGAGCTGCACCAGAGCTTCGACACCTTCGCCTCGTTGCGGCGACGGCTCGCGGTCATGGACTACTACGACGACCTCGACGGCCGGACGGTGCTGCAACTCGGCGACGACGAGATGTTCGGCGTGGCCATCGGGCTGGCGGACGGTGTGCGGCATGTGCATGTCGCGGACACCGACGAGCGGGTGCTCAGGTCGATCGGGGACGAAGCGGACCGGCTCGCGCTGGGCCTCACCACGCACGTCGTCGACGTACGCCACGACCGGCCGGAACTCCCCGGCGTGGACACGTTCTTCGTGAGCGGGCTGAAGGATCCCGGTGGTCTCTTCCTGTTCGTGGCGACCGCCGTGTCGACCGTGTCAGGAGCGGGCGCGGTCGGCTATGTCAGTTTTGATCTCGACGTGTACCGGGCCGGCAGCGGTTCCGGCCAGGGCGAGGAGCCGGCGCAGCGGGAGGTGCTGCGAATGTTCGACCGGCTCGACTGCACCGTCACCGCTCTCCTGCCCGGCGACGACGGGCTGTTGGAGGACTCGGTCCTGGCGGACCTGGGCGAGGCCACTCGGGGCGCGGCGCGACATGACGCCTCCCCGACGGAGCTCGGGGCGCAGCTGCGGAGACTGATCGCCCAGCGGCCCGCCGGTGCCGACCTGTTGCTCTACCAACCCGGGTTTCCGCACGCCCAGCTCAGGCCCATCTCGCTCGCCCGTATCGAGACCGGCCCGGCGAGCAGGCGGCTGGCGAACCGCTACCTCGGGTTCCTCCAGAGCGCGGTGCCGGCCGCGGGCGGCAGCTGAAAACCGTCTGCCACGACGTGACTCCGGACGGACCGAGCGCATCAGGCTCCGTCGATGCAGGTAGGGTCGGCGGACTGTCGGCCCGGCTCGGCAAGGGATTCCCGCAGCCTCGCGTTCCACTCCTTTTCCAGGGTCACTGTCTCGGTGATGAGATCGGCGATGCGCTGTACTGCCACGGATCCCTTGCGGAAGCGCAGGAAGAAATAGTTCCGGGTCATTTCCCAGCGCCGGGAGAGGGCTTCCGCGTCGGCGGCCCGCTGGATCAGCGGCGGGAGTGCACAGGTCTCGGCGGCTGCCCGCAGGAAGCGCGCGTTCAGGGCGCGTTGGCTGGCCAACTCGCCGAACCAGGCGCTGACCTCGATCGTCCCCACAGGGCTGAGCGAGGCGAAGGCGTCCGGGGTGGCGCGCAGTTCGTCAGCGCACGCGGTGGCCAGATCCGCGCCGGCGGAAAAGTGCGCGTTCCCCGCGACGGCGGAGCGGAACCGCTCCTGTCTTGTCTCCTCTCGCCTCTCCTCGTGTGTCTCCTTCTGTGCCGCCTCGTGTGCTTCCCCGGGTTCGAGCGGGCCGGTCTTCACGACCGCCGTGCGGTTCCGCCAGTCGGGGTCGCCCCTGCGGGCTTCGCCGAGCGCGTCCGAGGACATGGCGGTGAACAGCGTGTTGCTGTCCATGAAACCGTCGAAGAGGGACCCCTGATAGCGGTCGACGATCCTCAATACGCCGTCATTCTCAACGCCGTTGCCGCCCTCGGGACGGATCACTATCCGGTGTGAATGGTGCTGCTGGCCGTGGAACGAGCTGTGAGGGACGTGGAAGGTATCCACCCAGGCGATCACCGGATTCCCGTCCGACAGCTGAGCCCGGATGTATTCCTCGGCTCGTCGCGAATTGGGGTGATGAATATGATCGATGGTGAGGCCGTACCATTCGCTCAGGATCTCCTCGGGCGTCCGACGGTGGATCCCGATCTGTTCAACGGGCCATTCGGATTCGACAGTGTCCGTCCTGCGGTGGTATCCCCAGTGATCTCCCAGAACGCTCGGATCGTGACCGAGCCAGGCCGCCGTGATGCCGAAGGTCGCCGAAATGCAGTCAAGTGCCAGGAAATCCCGGTCCGATGCGCCTTGCCGCTCCAAGAACCCCGCTCCTTCGTTGTCCATCGCCGTCCGCAGTTTTCCGGCCAATCCGACGTGACCTCCCGCGATACCCTTGACGCAGGGTGCCCGGGAGCCTTAGAGCGCGCCGGATGCTACGCTGCGCCCCGCCGGGCCGTCGGTGAACCGGCCTCGCCGACCTTCCACTTCAGCCGTCAGACCAGCACATACCTATCTGAAAGGAGACGGGGGCGAGCGTTGAGCGGCCTCCGGTTCCCCATGACCAACTCCAGCAGTCCCGCCACCGAGGAAATAAACGTCGACGATCTGTGCTCGTACGCAGTCGACGTATGGGTGAGCGACCACAGCATCCTGACCGACGAGCAGCGCCTCCTCAAGGTCCTGCGCACGGCCGCCGAGAAGGGGAACGCCACGGTACTCGGTGAGTCCTCGCACATCTTCCCGAACGGCGCCGTCACCGCCATCCTCCTTCTCTCCGCCTCGCACCTGAGCATCCACACCTGGCCGGAATTCAGCCTCGCCAACATCGACCTGCTCGCGTACGGCCGCCTGAACGGCGAACGGATGATGCAGAGCGTCGAGTTGGGACTCTCGCCCACGAGGATCAACGTGACGCGCATGCTGCGCGCGGTGCACTGACCCGCACCGTTCACAGCCACCCCGACAGCGAGGTGAGGAACGCGTCGAAGCTGTCCCGGTGGATCGCGTGCGTGGCGTCCGGCACGGTCCGCACCTCGAACCCCCGCCGTGTCAGCTCCGCCCGCATCTCCCCGCTCACCAGCGTGCTCGGCTCCGCCGCCTGGACGAGGGAGCGGACGACCGGCTTCTCCGGAGTGTGATCGGTGGCGCGGTACGCGGAGAGGGCGAGCGCGGACCTCTCGTCCCAGGCGTCCAGCGCCGCCAGCTCGGCCGCTATCTCCCGCTCTCCCCACTGCGGGCGCAGACTCTTGATCAGCAGCCGAGGGGCGCGCTTGAAGAGGGTGAAGACGGCCGGGTCGAGGGTGCCGTCCGGGCCACCGAGCCGCCAGGCGGGCTCCGAGTAGACGGCACGCTCCGGCTCCAGTTCCGACACGGCGAGAACCAGGGCCAGGGCGCCGAGCGAATGGCCCAGCGCCAGCTCCGGGCCGCGCGGGAGTGTCTCCAGCAGGTCCTGTGCGAACAGATGCGGCGCGTATACGCCCCGGCCACTGCCGCCGTGCCCGCGCAGGTCCACGGCGAGGACACGGTAGCCCCTGCCGGTCAGGACCGGGACCAGCTCGTGCCAGGTGCGGTGGTCGGCCATGAGGCCGTGGACGAGGACGGCGACACGGTCGCCGGTGCCCCACTCCCGTGTGTGCAGTCGCATGCCGCGCCCGCCCTCACCCGGCCGCGGCGGCTTCCTCCGCCGCCGCGGCCGCCAACTCACCGAATGCGTCGGCGGATTCCGGCAGCACCCACAGGCGTTCCGCCCACCCCGGCGCGCCGAGCTGCCGGCCGTGCCGGACGATCCGCTTCGAGACCGCCTCCAGTACCTGGAGCCGGTAGGGCCACAGCGCCTCGTGCTTGGTGCGTACCGCCGCCTCCGACGCCGGGATCAGCACGGGGACCGGCGCGACCTGCTCGGGGCCGACCGCGAGGCGGCCGGCTTCGGCCGTGGCGTCGGCGAACAGCGAGTACGGCATGTCCTCGTAGAACGCGACCCGTTCGGGCTCCAGCGTCTTGTGGGCGATCAGGTGCAGCGCGGCCTGCCGGGTCAGGACGTGGTCGACGTGCCCGCCCACGGCCAGCGGCAGGAGCACCGGGCCACCGCCCGCCACCTCGGTGGCCAGGTCCGCGGCGACGCGCTCGAACAGCTCCGGCTCCGTCGCACGGGCCGTGTCCACCGACTCCGGCCCGAGGAAGTAGCCGTCCCGCCAGGCGGGGCGGTCGGCTGCATCCATGTGCCCGAGCACGGTCAGCTCCGCGCCCAGTACCCCACACGCCACGTGCTCCTCTGCCAACAGCAGGCGCGAGGCGAGCGCGGGGCGGCTCCGATAGTGAGGACGGCGCGTCCACGTCTCGTGCGAGAACACGTCCACCACCCGGCCGCCGAACCGGGCGAGCAGTGCGCCCAGGGCGAGTTGGGCGTCGTCCGGATGGGGAGACAGAACGGTCAGGGCGCGTGACGGCTGCGAGCGGGGCCGCGGAGCGGCGACCACCAGACCCGCCGTATGCCAGTCGGCGATCAACTCCCTTTCCTGGGAAGGCCAGGAGCGGTACGGCCGGGTGCCGTCGCATGCGTGCCACAGCTCCGTGGCCGACAAGGGGAAGAGGGCCGGATCGACCGACTCGCCGAGGAACCGTACCCCGGCACCGTCGAACTCGGTGTGCGGCAGCCGAATCGGCCGGTCGTCCGCCAGGAGTGCGTGCGTCGTGCGCCGGACCAAGGGGGCGGGGGAAGGGCGCTCTGGCATGCGCAGGAGTGTAGACCAAGGGTCGATCATGGAACTATGGGAAGGAGAAAGAGAGTTAGAGCACGCGACAGGTCTGTGATCCACTCTGTGATCCGCACGCGACGAGAGGCTCGAACAGCATGTACGTACTCGCCCAGGGACTTGCTGCGCCGGAAGCCACCCGTCTGCGAGAGGCCTGTGAGCGCACCGGACTGCCGCTGAAGGAGCCGGCGGCGCAGGACCGGCGGGAGTTGGCCGCGCACGTCGCCGACGACCTTCTCGTCGCCTTCGTGGCCGCCGAGGCGGACGGCTCGGCGCCGCTCGAACTGCGCGAGATCACCCGCGAAGGCGCCTACGCGGTCCTCGTACAGTCGGCGCCGACCGCCAAGGGCACACTGGCGGCGGTCCGTTCGGGCGCGGGCTTCGTCATGGCCGCGCCGCTCGGCGTCGAACGCCTCGTGTCCTTCCTGACCTACCTGCGGGACGTCGCCGCCCCCGCGTCCGCCCAGATCCTCGACCTGGACGAGACCGGCGCGCTCACCACACCGTCCGCGTCCGTGCGGCTGTCGGACGCCGAGGCCAAGGCGCTGCGCGCGCTCGCCGACCGCCGGGCCGTCATCGTCCCCCGGCCCGACCTGCTGCGGCTGACCGGCGAGGACCCGCGGGACGTCATCGAGTCGCTGCGGGCCCGGTTCCGGGAGGTCGGTTCGGGCGCCCAGATCCTCAAGGTGCCGCACATGGGGTTCCGGCTGGTCGGGGAAGTGCGGCTGAAGGCCGGCGCGTGACAGCGGCGGTCCTGCCTCCGCGCCCGGTGCAGGTGTGGTGGGCCCGCCTGGCCGACGCCCACCCGGACCTGGTGGGACTGCTCGATCCCGTGGAACGCGGCCGCTACGAGGCCACGGCCGACCCCGGCAACAGGCGCCGGTTCCTCGCGGGCTGCGCGGTCAGCCGGGTGGTGCTCGGCGAACTGCTGGACCTGCTGCCCGCCGACGTGCCCCTGCGGCGCGTGTGCGGGCGCTGCGGCGGGCCGCACGGCAAGGTCACGCTCGACGTGCCGACCGGGAGCGTCCACGGGGACGTCCGCTTCTCCGTCTCGCACAGCGGGGATGTGATCGGGTTCGCCGTCTGCCGCGGCGCGGACGTCGGGCTCGACGTCGAGGACGGCGCCGGCACCGATGTGGAGAAGGTGGCCCCCCGTGTCCTCGCCGACACGGAACTGGCCGCTCTGCAGGCCCGCCCGGCGGCCGAACGGCAGGCGGCCTTTCTGCGCTACTGGACGCGCAAGGAGTCCGTGCTGAAGGCGATCGGCGTCGGTTTGCGTGTTCCGCTGCGCCGACTCGAGGTGTCGGATCCCAAGGTGGCACCGGTCGTGTTGAGTTGGCCTGAAGAGATGGATACCCGTCAAGAAGTGCGTATGGCGGATACGGTGGTTGACACGACGCACCCCGCGTCGGTCTCGGTGACGGGAACAACCGAAGTGACACTCGTACGGCACGACACGTCGGCGATGCTCCGGGCGTGGCAATAACTCCGTTTATTCTGCATCGACTTCGTTTACGGACCACGGGGAAGGGTTAGGGTCAGATGTCGGACGTCGTGTTGTTGACCCCGCGTGAGATAGCCACGGGGGCACTCAGCCTGAACAACCAGAACGTGACCGTCACCGACGAGGAGTACGTCCAACTCGACCCGGCGCTACGGATTTTCTACGAGAAGGTCCGGGAGAATCTGGGCCTGGCCTGCATCACCGGATATCTGCGCAACGCCGGACACTCCGTCACATCCCTGAATTTGCACGGCCGTACGCCCAGCGACGATGCCATCATCGAGCTCATCCGCCGTGAGCGCCCCCGCTTCGTCGGCATCAGCATCATGTACGACCTGCACATCATCGATGCCATCCGGCTCATCCGGTGCGCGCGGATCGCCGACCCGGACGTCTTCATCGCCATCGGCGGCGCCTTCTGCACCTACAACGCCAAGCTCATCGCCGAGCAGGTACCCGAGGCCGACTGTGTCACCTTCGGCGAGGGTGAGCTGACGGTCGTCGGGATCATGGACCGGCTGACCGCCGGGACCGACTGGCGGGAGACGCCCGGGCTGTTCTACCGCGACGGCGACCGGGTGCGCAGCAGCGGCATGCCCGTGCTGCCGGACCTCGGCAACCTCGTCTGGCCGGCCCGTGACGTGCTTCAGTACCACAAGGCGGCTGGCATCGCGACGCCCGTGGCCTCCACGTTCACCAGCCGAGGGTGCCACGCCAAGTGCACCTTCTGCTACGCGCCCCGCCAGCCCGGAGTGGTGGACGGCTTCTGGCGGATGCGGCCGCCCGGTGACGTCGTCGACGAGATCGAGTACCTGCAAAGGGAGTTCGGGACCCGTTTCATCTGGTTCAACGACGACAACTTCGGTGGGGCGTTCGGCGACGGCTTCGCGCACGCCGTCGAGTTCGCCGAGACCGTACTCAGCCGTGGTCTGAAGTTCCAGTTCCACTGTGAGTTCCGGGTCGACTCCGGGCTGATCGACCACGAGGCTCTCGACCTGCTGCACCGGGCGGGGCTCTCGTCCGCGCTGCTGGGCATCGAGTCCGGGTCTCCCGGCATGCTGCGGCGGTTCAAGAAGGGCACCACGGTGGCCTACAACCTGGACGCGGCCCGCATGTTCAAGCGCAAGGGCCTCGGCCTCGACCCCGGCTGGATCATGATCGAGCCGAAGACCACCATCGACGAACTCTGGGAGAACCTCGAGTTCATCGTGGCCGCTCGGATCCACGAGGCGGACAACCCGTTCTTCCTTATCAACCGCGCCATCGCGCTGCGCGGCACCGAGATGTACGACAAGATCGAGGAGCCGCTGCCGCTGGCCGACATCGAAGGCCTGGAGGGCGACGCCTACGAGATCCTGCGCACCGCTCGCCGTGACTACCGCGTGCCGGACCCCCGCGTCGAGGCCCTGTGGAGCGCGTGGAGCGAGGTCGGCGAGGAGATCAGCGACCGCAAGGAGAACGTCCTGCCGTTCATCGCCCAGAAGATCGCCCTGGGCGCCCGCCGGCTACGGGGGACGGAGCACAATCCGCGCGCTTTCCTCAGCCGCCTGCGGGCCTGGCGCAACGGGCTGCCGGAGCTGTTCCTCGCCTTCATGAACTACGGACTCGTCCTCGCCGAGACCGACCCGCCCGACCTCGCCACCCGGCTCACCGCCGACCTGCGGGACCTGGTGGCCGACTACGACGCCGAGCACCTCGGCGAGTCCTTCCAGGAATTCGGCGAGCGGGTGGAGCGCGTCTGCGGCGCCGAGGCCCTCGTCGCGGCGGGAGTGGGCCGATGACCCTGCGCTACGGAGTGGTCGGCTGTGGTCGCGTCTTCCAGCGCTATCACCTGCCCGTTGTCACCGACCACGAGGACTACACCCTCGTCGCCGCCTGCGACACCGACGCCGACAGTGCTCGCTCGGTCCTCGGCGCGGCGGCCGACGGCGTCCTGGTCACCACCAGCCTGGAGGAGTTCCTCACGGTCGGCAGGCCGGACGTGGTGGCGGTGTGCACCCCCAACGACGCCCACACCGAGCCCGTGCTCGCGGCACTCGCGGCCGGGGCGCACGTCCTGTGCGAGAAGCCGCTGGCCGCCGACGTGGCCGAGGCACGCGACCTGGCGCGGGCGGCCGGTGCCGACCGGCTCGCGGTCAACCTGCCCTACCGCTTCCACGAGCTGGTGCCGGCCTTCCTGAAGGCGCTTCCCGAGGGCCCCTGTGAGATCACCCTGACCTTCACCACCGCCGGCCAGCGGCTGTGGCGGCCGGTGACGAACTGGTACGGCGACGCGGCGCGGGCCGGCGGCGGGGCACTGGTCGACCTCGGCGCGCATGCCCTGGACCT
Source organism: Streptomyces sp. NBC_00016 (assembly GCF_045040885.1). Taxonomy (NCBI): domain Bacteria; kingdom Bacillati; phylum Actinomycetota; class Actinomycetes; order Kitasatosporales; family Streptomycetaceae; genus Streptomyces; species Streptomyces sp. NBC_00016. Next base: position 9,868,892 of record NZ_CP108304.1, read on the forward strand.
GCTGATCACCGTCTTCGGGCGGCCCCGCCCGGTCTCCTGCCGGGTCGACGCGGCAGGGGTGGAGGAGCGGGTCGTGGCCGACCTGGAGTTCCCGGCAGGTCATGCGACGCTGCGCATCGACCGCCGCAGCCGGGTCATGGGCCTCACCCTGGAGGCCACCGCCGCCAGTGGCGAGAGCACCGTGCTGGACCTGCGACGCGGCGAGGTGCGCAGCGCCGCGGGCACGGTCACGGCCGAGGACCGCCGGCCCGAGCTGGCGGCGATCCGCGGCTTCCTCGATACGGTGGCGGGCCGGGCCCGGGGCCGCGTGGTGGCCCCGGCGCAGGCGTTGGAGGTGCAGGAACTCATCGTGGCGCTGTACGCCGAAGCAGAGTGCGATCAGGAACTGACGCTCTGAGCGACGCCCTGGCCGGTTGCGGGGGCGTCGGATATGACCGGCCGGAAGGTCTCCTTCAGCTCCCGCAGCCGGGCGCGTGAGCGCTCGCCCGAGTACAGGTGCGTCGCGCCGATCTCCTCTTCCGTGATCCGGTCGAGGAAGAACAGGTTGATGACGTCGGACGGTGTGGCGCAGGTCTTGCAGAAGCTGAACCGCGGCCGGTCGTGCATGAACAGGTCGTAGTGCTGGTGCGAGCCGTACTGGTCGAGGAGCAGCTTGCGGTCCTGTGCCAGGTTGCCCATGGGTTTGACCCAGGCGTGCGGGCATGCGGAGACATCGCCCTGGCCGAAGAGCTGGGCCATGGTCGCCGTGACGAAACAGCCGAGGGTGCGCACGTTCGTCTTGAGCTGTTCGGCCATGTGCTCGACGTAGGCGCGCGGCGGCAGGACGTCCACGAACTCGTCGTAGCGCTCCACCAGCGGCATCAGGTGGTCGCCGGGCGGCGGGCCCATCCGCTCGGCGGTGTCGCCGCGTACGGGGAAGAAGTACAGCGTGGTGCTGCCCGCGACCTCGTCGCGCAGGTACTGGGCGAACTCCAGCTGGCCCGCGTAGTTGGCGTCGGTGAGCACCGACTGGATGTCGATGCGCAGCCCGGCCTCGGCCGCCGCGTGGAGACTGCGCATGATGACGTCGTGCAGCTTCGCCTGCTTCGGGGGCAGGCGGTGCCGGTTCAGCTCAAGGGTGTGTCCGTCCAGGGAGATGTTCAGCTGGACGTTGCCCATCGCGGCGAGGGCCTCGATGCGCCGTTCGTTGAGGAACACACCGTTGGTGATGACCTGGACGGTCTCGTAGCGGCGGCTGGCCTCCTGGACGAACTCGGTGGACCCCTTCAGCCAGAAGAACTCACCGCCGGACAGCCGCAGAATGGGCGCGTCCACGTGCTCGTGGTACATGTCCAGTATCTCGTGCCAGTCCTGACGGCGATCGGTGGTGAGCCGCAGCCGTGCGTCCGGCACGTTCATGAGGAGGTTGTACTCCTCGGTGAGGCAGTAGGAACAGCGCATTTGGCAGAGTTGTTCCTCGATGACCATGTCGTTCATCAGGAAGGGGAGTCGACCGCCTTCGGCCGCCGAGGCGGTGAGTGCGGTACGAAACTTTTCCTTAAGGCGCATGAAAGTCCCCGTTTTGCGGTCGGCTTGGGATTTACGGCCAGGTCGCTCGACCGGTCAACCCTAACTGTTCGTCAACCATGTAGCCATAGGACCCAGTTGGGACTCCATGACCGTGAAACATTCTGTACATGCCGGGAACCGGCGGTCTTCACGTCGGGGGGTGGACCTTGATCGGCACCGTTGGTTAGCATGCCGTCGGTGAAGGCCGGACAGCCACGGGGGCACTGAAGGCATGAGCGCAATCCGCCGTATCGACGTCACGCTGAAAGACCACGACTACGCCGTCCACGTCGGATCCGGCGCTCGTCGACTGCTGCCGGCCGTCCTGAAGGAACTGGGCGTCGGCCGCGTCGCTCTGGTGAGCGCCCTGCCGGAGAGAGAACTTCCCGATCCCGGTGTGCCGTTCACGGTCGTGCCGGTGTCCGACGGCGAGCAGCACAAGACGCTCGCCTCGGTGGAGTCGTACTGCCGCGCCTTCGTCGGCGCGGGGCTGACCCGGTCCGACGCCGTGATCGCCTGCGGTGGCGGCACGACGACGGACACCGTCGGCCTGGCCGCCGCCCTCTACCACCGCGGCATCAAGGTCGTGCACCTGCCGACCACGCTGCTCGCCCAGGTCGACGCGAGCGTCGGCGGCAAGACCGCGGTCAACCTGCCCGAGGGCAAGAACCTGGTCGGTGCCTACTGGCAGCCCAGCGCGGTGCTGTGCGACACGGACTTCCTGCACACCCTGCCCCGGCGCGAACTGCTCAGCGGATACGGGGAGATAGCCCGCTGCGCGTTCATCGGCGCCGGCGATCTGCGCGGGCTCGACCTGACCGAGCAGATCGTGGCGAGCGTGACGCTGAAGGCGTCGGTCGTCGCCCGTGACGAACGCGACCGGGGCCCACGCCACATCCTCAACTACGGCCACACCCTCGGGCACGCCATCGAGCGTGCCACCGACTACGTCTGGCGGCACGGCGAGGCGGTCGCGGTCGGCACCGTGTTCGCCGGGCTGCTCGCGGGTCGGCTGGGCCGCGTCGACCGGCACAGGGTGGCCGAGCACCAGGAGATGGTGGAGAGCTTCGGACTGCCCACCTGGCTGCCGTCCGGCGTGTCCGTGGCGACCCTGGTGGAGCTGATGCGGCGCGACAAGAAGGGGCAGGACGCCGACGCCGGACTGACGTTCGTCCTGGACGGCCCCCGAGGGGTCGAGCTGGTGCCCGGCGTCGACGAGCACCTGGTCTCCTCCGTCCTGGCGGACCTGCCTTCGGGCGCCGCCCCCACCTCGGCCTGAGGAGCGCCATGCCCGACGCCCCGCCCGGCCCGAGCGTCATCTCGGGCACGACCCGCCTCTACGTGGTCCTGGGAGACCCGGTGGCCCAGGTGCGCGCCCCCGGCCTGCTGAACGACCTGTTCGCCCGTACCGCGCGGGACGCCGTGCTGGTTCCCGTGCATGTCGGTCCCGACGGCCTCGCGGAGGTGATGCGCGGACTGCGCCGGATGCGCAACCTCGACGGGATCCTCGTCACCGTGCCGCACAAGATCGAGGTGTGCCGGTACGCCGACCTGCTGGGCCCGGCCGCCGAAGTGGCCGGCAGCGCCAACGCTCTGCGCAGGAACCCCGACGGGACCTGGCTCGCCGAGAACTTCGACGGCGCCGGCTTCGTCCACGGGCTGCGCCTCCACGGCCAGGACCCCGCGGGCGCGACCGTCGCCCTGGCCGGGGCCGGCGGCGCCGGACGGGCCGTCGCCGCGGCCCTGCTCACCGCCGGCGTCGCCCGGCTGCGGCTGTACGACCCCGACCCCATCCGCCGGGAAGACGTACTGGCCCGGCTGGACGCACGCTGGCCGGGTCGCGTGACGGTCGGCGCGGAGGGCGACTTCGACGGCGACGGCGCCGACATCGCGGTGAACGCGACCCCGCTGGGTATGCGTCCCGGTGACCTGCTGCCCTTCGACCTCGCACGACTGCCGCGTACCTGTGCGGTCGCCGACATCATCATGAAGCCGGCCGAGACCGCCCTGCTCAAGGCCGCCCGGGAGAGCGGACGCCCCGTCGTGTACGGCCGCCACATGCTCGACAGTCAGGTGCTCCTGTACGAGGAGTTCTTCGCACTGCACGCACCGGAAGGAAACGGGAGGTGGGAGCCGTGATCGACCATGCCCAGGCTGTGGCCCTCGCGCAGCGGGCCCTGGCGCACCTGGAGGCCGGCACGACGGACCAGGCCGAGGACGTGCTGCGGGTCCCCGTCACGGAATACCTCGACCCCGACCGGTGGCGGCGGGAGGTCGACGTCGTCTTCAAACGGGTCCCGCTCGCGCTCGCGCTCTCCGTCGAACTCCCGGGCGCCGGCTCCTACAAGGCCCTGGACGCGCTGGGCACCCCGGTCCTGCTCACCCGTGGACAGGACGGCGTCGTACGGGCGTTCCTCAACGTCTGCCGCCACCGCGGTGCCCAGCTGTGCCCGGCCGGAACCGGCACCCGGCACCGCTTCCGCTGTCCTTACCACGCCTGGGTGTACGACGACCGGGGCGGCCTCGTCGCCGTGCACAAGCCCGGCACCTTCGGGGACGTCGACACCGCCGAAATGGGGCTGCGCCCCCTGCCCGTCGTGGAGAGCCTCGGCTTCGTATGGGTGTGCCTCACCCCGGGCGCCGCGATCGACCTGGACGCCTGGCTCGGGGACTACGCGCGCGAGCTGGAGCGGCTCGAACTCGACAAGTGGCACGTCTACGAGCAGCGCGAACTGGCCGGCCCCGGCTGGAAGGTAGCCTTCGACGGCTATCTGGAGAGCTACCACATCCAGGCACTGCACCGCACCACGTTCGCCCCGACGTCCACCTCCAACCTGATGGTGGTGGACTCCTTCGGGCCGCACCAGCGGATTCTGTACCCGGTCAAGTCGCTCCGGACGCTGCGGGACATCCCGGTCGAGGACTGGGACCCCGCACCGCACTGCGGCACCGTCTACACCGTTTTCCCCAACGTGTCGATCGCCGGCACCTGGGAAGGACACGGAGTCGTCTCCCAGATCATGCCCGGCCCGGGCGTGGACCGAAGCAGCACCGTGCAGACCATCCTGACGCGCGTGCCGCCGGTCACCGAGGAGGACCGTCGCTACACGGCGGAGTTCAGCGAACTCGTCGAAAGGGGCGTGGCGGACGAGGACTATCGCACCGGATTTGACGTACAGGCAGCTTTGTCCTCCGGGGCGAATACGCACTTTTTGTTCGGACGCAACGAGTTGGCGTTGCAGCATCACCATCGCTGGTTGGACCGCCTGCTTGCAGAAGCCAACTAGTCACTCCACAAGCGCTTTTGAGGCTTAGTCAGGATGGACAGCCTCTGACCCACCGACTAGATTGTCACTCGTCCGAACGAATGAAAGGCTGTCTGTGAACCGCGACGAAGTGCTCCAGGAGATCCACCAAATCGCCAAGGAGTTTGCCGCCTCCAGTGGTCGTACGGTGAACGAGAACAGCAGCAACTTCCTCGAAGCCTATGGATTCACCTCGCTGGACGCGCTGGAGTTCCTGCTTCTCCTCGAAGAGCGCTTCGGTGTGACGTTCGAGGACGAGGACCTCACCGAGGACACGCTCACCTCCGAGGACCGGCTGGCCGACTACGTCGTCGAACGTCTCGGCTGAGTCCCGGGGGCCCCGCCAAATGACACCCCTGAAGCTGACAGAAGTCGCTGAGGGATTCTCCGTGCACGCCGTCAGCGCGCTGGACGCGCGCTTTCTGTACCGAGAGATGTTCGAAGGCGGAACCTACGACGGTATTTCCCTTCCCGACGAGCCGTTCGTCATCGACGTCGGGGCGAACATCGGGCTCTTCACGCTCTTCGTGAAGCAGCGCCGGCCCAAGGCGCGCATCGTGGCCTTCGAGCCGCTGCCCGAACTCGTCGCGGCCCTGCACGCCAACGTGGCGGAGTTCGGCCTCCACGACGTGTCCGTGCACGAGACGGCCCTGGGGAGCGAGGAGGCGGCCGGCGTGTCCTTCCGCTACTACCCGCTGCTCCCCAGCAGTTCGACGCTGTACCCGCAGGATCAGGGTCAGCTGAGGGAACTGCTGGGAAAGAGCTTTCCGCCGCGGGTCGTGGAGCGGATGTTCCAGGGACGCGAGACCACGGTCACCGTCGAACGGCTCTCCCGGCACATCGGCACCGACCGACCCGTCGATCTTTTGAAGATCGACGCGGTGGGCTCCGAACTGGAGATCCTGCGGGGTGTCGACGTGGAACTGCGCCCCCTGCTGCGCAACGTTCTCATCGACGTCCAGGACGTGCACGGCCGGGTCGCCGAACTCTGTCTGTATCTGCGGGAGATGGGCCTGGAGCCCAGCGTTTCGAAACCGCCGATGGCGGACGGAGAGGACACGCTGAACCACCTGATCCACGCCGTGCGGCCGTGACACAAGGAATCCTGCGAGCTCAAAGAGGGGGAACACAGGGATGCTGACGCTCGGCCTGGGCGGGTCCAATCACGACTTCGCCGCCTGTCTCGTCTCCGACGGCGTCATCGCCGCGGGAATCGAGGAGGAGCGGGTACGCCGGGTCAAGTACTCGGTCGGAGTCAACTCACTGTTCAACGAGTCGTGGCGGTACTGCCTCGACATGGCTCAGGCACGCCTCGCGGACGTCGACGTCATCGTCGCCGACGACACGCTGCTGGCACCCGCGTACTTTCCCTTCCGTAAGCGCATTCACCTGATACGTCATCACATGGCGCACGCCGCCAGCACTTTCTTCCCCTCGCCCTTCGAACGGGCCGCCATTCTCGTGGTCGACGGAGCGGGCAGCCTGATCGACGACCAGGGCGTGGAGACCCTCACCACCGCCGTCGGCGAGGGCACCACCATCACCGAGCTGTCCAAGGTGCTCGGCACCAACTGGTCCACCGACGGCCTCAGCGCCCTTCGGGTCTACCAGGCCGGCGACAGCGACCACTCCCTCGGCTACATGTACAAGGCGGTCAGCAAGGCCATCGGCTTCGTCCTGTACGAGAACGAGTACGAAGGCCGCCACTGGTACCTGTCCGAAGACGGCAAGACGATGGGGCTCGCGCCCTACGGAACCCCGCGCTACTGCAAGGAGTTCCGCGACTACCTCACGCTGCTGCCCGACGGCCGCTACGAACTGCACCTCAAGAACGGCGGACTGCTCGACTTCATCGAGCACGCCCTCGACGGCTACACGGGCGACGAGCGCTTCGCCCGCGCCGCCGATCTGGCCTACGCGGCCCAGGACACGCTGGAGGAGACCCTCCTGCACGTCGCCCGCCGACTCCACGCGGACACCGGGCTCACCGATCTGTGCCTGGCCGGCGGAGTCGCGCTGAACTGCGTGGCCAACGGCCGCCTGCTGCGCGAGACTCCCTTCGAGAACGTCTTCGTGCAGCCCGCCGCGGGCGACGGAGGCTGCGCCGTCGGCAACGCCTACTACGGTTACCACGTCATCGCCGGCCGGCCCCGCGAAAAGCCCGCCCGCACCGCCCAGCGCCACGCCTACCTGGGCCGCACCTACGACGACGGCGAGGTACGGGCCGCGCTCGATGCCTTCGGACTGCCCTACCGCAAAGTGGACGAGCCGTCCCGGATCGGGGCCGAACTGCTTGCGCAGGGCAAGCTTCTGGGCTGGTTCACCGGCGGGGCGGAGTTCGGACCGCGCGCTCTGGGCCACCGCAGCATCCTGGCCGATCCCCGGCGCGCCGAGATGAAGGACATCATCAACGCCCGCGTCAAGCACCGCGAGCCCTTCCGGCCCTTCGCCCCGGCGGTACTGCGCGAGCATGCGGCCGACTACTTCGACCTCGACATCGAGTCGCCGTACATGCTGATCGTGGCCCCGGTCCGGCCCGAGAAGCAGGGCGAGGTCCCGGCCATCGTGCACGTCGACGGCACCGCCCGGGTGCAGACCGTGACAGCCGAGGACAACGGCGCCTACCACGGGCTGATCGAGCACTTCCACCGGTTGACCGGAGTTCCGGTGGTGCTCAACACATCGTTCAACGACAACGGTCAGCCGATCGTCGAGACCCCGCAGCAGGCCCTCGAGTTCTACGGCGGCAGCCGGCTGGACTGGATGATCATCGAAAACTACGTGGTGGCGCACTCGGCCGACGACCTGGAGGCCCTGGCGTCCTCCCTGTCGTCGGCGACCGGCAGCCCCGCCACCGACTGAGACCGACTGAGAGGGACGCACTGTGGCTCTGGCACTCGACGGCGGGAATCCGGTCCGCCGCCACGACTTTCCGGCCTGGCCCTACCACGACGACACCGAACGCGCGGCGCTGATCCGCGCAGTCGACCAGGGCCAGTGGTGGCGAGTCGGCGGTTCCGAGATCACCTCTTTCGAGGCGGAGTTCGGCGAGTACCACGGCGGCACGACGCTCGCCGTCACCAACGGTACCCACGCCCTGGAACTCGGCCTGGAACTGCTGGGCCTGAAGCCGGGCGACGAGGTGATCGTGCCCGCCTTCACGTTCATCTCCACCTCCATCGCGGTACAGCGCGCGGGCGGCGTCCCGGTCCCGGTCGACGTGGACCCCGTGACGTACTGCCTCGACCCGCAGACGCTGGAGGCGGTCCGCACACCACGGACACGCGTCGTCATCCCGGTCCACATGGCCGGGCACGTCGCCGACATGGACGCCATCGGAGCCTGGGCCGCCCGGCACGACATCGTCGTCTTCCAGGACGCCGCGCACGCGCACGGCGCCGTCTGGTCCGGCCGGCGCGTCGGCGACTTCGGTACGCTCGCCGCGTTCAGCTTCCAGAACGGCAAGCTGATGACCGCGGGCGAGGGCGGGGCGCTGCTCCTGCCGTCGCAGGAGTGGTTCGACGAGGCGTTCTCCCGGCACAGCTGCGGCCGGCCCCTCGGCGACACGAACTACGAACACCGCACCCCGTCCTCCAACTACCGCATGACGGAGTTCGCCGGGGCCGTCCTGCGCGCCCAGCTCGCACGGCTCGCCGAGCAGAACGCACGCCGCGAGAGCCGCTGGAAGACGCTGTCCGCGGCGCTGCGCGACATCCCGGGAGTGGTCCCACAGGGCCGCGACCCGCGCTGTGACCTCAACCCGCACTACATGGCCATGGCCGCCCTCGACCCCGCGGCGCACCCCGGGATCGACCGTGACCTGCTGGTCAGGGCGCTGGTCGCCGAGGGCATACCCGCCTTCGTCAATTACCCGCCGGTCTACCGCACCCAGGCCCACGAGGCGCTGCTCGGCAACGGACTGCCGGACACGGCCGAGCTCGCCGAGCGCAACCCGGTCAGCGAACACCTGGGCGCGCACGGCTTCTGGCTGCACCACCGGGTGCTGCTCGGCACGGACGCCGACTGCGCCGACGTCGCGGAGGCCGTGGCCAAGGTGCTGACCGAGCTGGCGGGGAAGAAGCGTTCCGCTTGATGAGGGTCGCCGTCATCGGACTGGGCTGGGTGGCCCGCGAGGTATGGCTGCCCCGGCTGGTCAAGCACCCGGACTTCGACGTCGTCGCCGTGGTGGAGCCGCGACCCGAGGCCGTGGAGCGGGCCGCCGCCCTGGTGGGCGGGGCGCGGGTGTACGGCGGGTACCAGGAGCTCGGGCCGCGTGAGGCCGACCTCGTGTTCGTCCTCACCCCGAACCACACCCACGGCGCCCACGCGAGCCACTTCCTGCGCCAGGGCCTCGCCGTGTTTCTGGAGAAGCCCACCGGCACCGACTTCGGCCACCTGCGGCTCCTCGAAGACGCCGCCCGCGACGGCGGGGGGCGGCTGCTGCTGTCCACCGCCGCTCGCCACCGCGCGGACGTGGGGGAGCTGGCGCGTCTCGTCGCCGACGGGGCGCTCGGCACGCCCCGCCACGCCGAGCTGAGCTGGGTGCGCTCCCGGGGCATTCCCGGCAGCGACTGGTTCGCCCGCAGGGAGACGGCCGGCGGCGGGGTCCTGGTCGACCTGGGCTGGCACGTCATCGACGTCCTGCACCACCTGTGGGGTGCCTCCGGCGTGCGCCACGCCACCGCCCTCGCCTCCAGCGACTTCCTCACCCGCGCGGGCTGGGGCGCGGACTGGCACACGGGCACGGCCGGCCTGGCGAACGCCGATGTGGAGGACCAGCTCACCGCCCTGGTGGCCACCGAGCGATACGGAATGCACCTGCGCTTCGCCTGGGCCTCGCACGAGCCGGTCGACCGCACCCGGCTGGTGCTGCACGGCACCGCGGGCACCGCCGAGCTGACCACCACGTTCGGCTTCAGCCCCCGACGTGTCGGCGAACCGGCGCTCACACTCCGCCAGGCGGGATCAGAGCGCCGGGTGCCGCTTCCCCCGGCCGGCGTCGGCGACGAGTACGACCAGCAACTCGACGCGCTGGCCACCGAACTGGCCCGGCCCGACGCCACGGACCGGGCGCTGCGCGAGGCCCGCGAAGCCCTGGCCGTCGTCGAGGCCTGTTACCGCGCCACGTCCGCCCGTTGGACAGCACCGGAGACGAATTCATGACTGCATCCCTGTCCGAGCCCACGGCGCTGCGCTACGAGCCGCTGCGCGGCCTCGCCCTGTGGGGCCAGGAGGAGAAGGCCGCCGCACTGGACGTGCTGGAGAGCCGCTCCCTGTTCCGGTACTACGGTCCCGCGCTCCAGCGCCGCGTCGAGCGGTTCGAGGAGCGGTTCGCCGCCCTGCACCAGGCACCCCACGCGGTCGGCGTGTCCTCCGGCACCGCCGCCCTGACCTGCGCCCTGATCGGCCTGGGGATACCCGAGGGCGGTGAGGTCATCGTGCCGTCGGCCACCTTCATCGGCTGCGTCAACGCCATCGTGGCCGCGCGCGGCGTCCCCGTCTTCGCCGACATCGACGAGTCGCTCACCCTCGACCCGACGGCGTGGGAGAAGCTCGTCACCGAGCGGACCTTCGCGGTCATGCCCGTCCACCTGAACAACGCCGCCGCCGACATGGACCCCATCCTGGCCGTCGCCCGTGAGCACGGCATCCGGGTCCTGGAGGACGCCGCCCAGGCCTGCGGGGTCAGCTACCGGGGGCGCCCGGTGGGCTCGATCGGTGACGCGGGGGCCTTCAGTTTCCAGCTGGAGAAGAACATCACCGCCGGTGAGGGCGGCGCCGTCGTCACGACGGACCCCGACGTCCACGACCGCGTGGTCCGCTACCAGGACCAGGGCGGGCAGTTCACCACCTCACGCAGCGGCGAGCGTGGCGGTGCCGCCGGCGAGGCCTTCCTCGGCGCCAACCTGAGGATGACCGAGATCGCCGGCGCCCTGCTGTCCGTACAGCTGGAACGGCTCACGCCGATGCTGCGACGGCTGCGCGACATCGCCCGGACCGTCCGCGCGGACCTCGCCGACCTGGAGCTCGAGTGGCGGCGGCTGCCGGACGAGGAGGGCAGCGGCGGCGATCTCACGGTCCTGCTGGACGACCGCATGGCCGCCCGCCGGTTCGTCACCGTGCTCACCGCGGCCGGCATCCCCGCGGCCACGCTCTATTCGGGCCGCCTGGTCCAGCAGAACCCCGCCGTCCGCGCCGGCCGCACCCCCTGGGGCGTCGCCTGGGACGCCACCGCGCGCCTGCGCGCCAGCGAGGCCGTGCTGGGCCGGTCCGTCACCGTCGGACTCGGCGCGACCATGACGGACGACGACGTGGCCCATCTGGTGGCGAGCATGCGGACGGCGTCCGAGGCCGTCCGAAAGGGAGCGAACCGTGAGTGACCTCTGGCCGCGGGCCGTCGTCCTGGACCTGGACGGCGTTCTCATCGACAGCATCCACGTGATGCGCAGGGCTTTCCAGCGGGCGTACGACCTCACGGTCGGCGACGGCGAGGCACCCTTCGAGGAGTACCTGACCCACCTCGGGCGGCACATGCCCGACACCTTGGCGATCATGGGCCTGCCCGTCGGGATGTACGAGCCGTTCGTCGTCGAGAGCCGCAAGCTGGTCCACGAGATCGAGCCGTGCCCCGGCGCCGCGGAACTGCTCGCCGGACTGCGCGAGGCCGGCGTTCCGACCGCCGTCGCCACCGGCAAGACCCATGGCCGTGCCGTGGAGGCACTGGCGGCAACCGGCCTGCTGGACCTGGTGGACGCGGTGTGCGGCAGCGACGAGGTGGCGCACGGCAAGCCGGCTCCCGACATCGTCCTGCTCGCCCTGGAGAAGATCGGCGCCGCCGCCGAGGGCGCCGTCATGGTCGGCGACTCCGTGCTGGACCTGCGGGCCGGCCGCGCGGCCGGCACCCGTACGGCCGCCGGCCTCTGGGGCCAGGGCGACCGGGAGGAACTGCTCGCCCACCGGCCCGAACTGGTGGCCGGCTCGTGTGCCGAGCTTGCCGCCCTGCTGCACCGCCGTGAAGGGACCCCCGCGTGACCATCGCCCAGACCTCCCGTGACCTGCTGCTGCTCAACGGCCCCAACCTGGGCACGCTCGGCACGCGCGAACCCGGGATCTACGGCACCACCACCCTCGCCGAGGTGGAGGAGTCGGTGGCCGAGCTGCTGGCCCGCGCCGGATACGGGCTGCGCAGCGAACAACACGACGGCGAGGGCGAGTTGATCCGTGCCCTGCACGAACACCGGGACACCGCCGCCGCGATCGTCAATCCCGGCGCGCTGATGATCGCCGGCTGGAGCCTGCGCGACGCCCTCGCCGACTACCCGGCGCCCTGGGCCGAGGTGCACATCTCCAACGTCTGGGCCCGCGAGTCCTTCCGGCACAACTCCGTCGTCTCGCCCCTCGCAGTGGGCGTCATCGCGGGCTTCGGCACCCACGGGTACGAACTCGCCGCCGAGGCACTGGTACGGCGGCTGGAGACGGCGGCGCAGGGTACGGCCAAGTGAGTGCCGCGAACCTGTGGGAGGCACTCTCCCGGGCGGAACTCGACCCGGACGCGCCCGCGCTCGGCGACCTGTCCCGCCGGGTGGCCGTCGTACGCGTGACCGAGCTGGCCGGACGGCTGCGCGCACAGGGCGTACGGCCCGCCGAGGTCGTCGGCCTCCAAGGTCCCAACCAGCCGGAATGGGTGCTGGGCCTGCTCGCGCTGACGGCGGTGGGTGCCTGCCCCCTGCTGCTGCCCGCGGACTCGCCACCGGCGGAGACCCGCAGGCTGCTGAGGACCGCCGGCGCCCGGCGGACGCTGGTGACGGACCCGGGTGAGGCGGACGGGGCGGTGCTTCGGGCGCAGGACGGCGTCGTGGACGACGGGCCCGTCGGTGCCGGGATCATCGCGGCCGAGGCGGACTCCGATCCGGCCGCCCACGCCCCGGGCACGGTGATCCTGGTTTCCTCCGGGTCGACCGGGACGCCCAAGCTCGTGCCCCGGTCGCCGCGTTCCGTGCTCGACGAGGGCGTGCGCTACCACCACGCCGGTCTGGCGCTGCCGGACGACCGCGTACTGCTGCCGCTGCCGCTGAGCCACGCCTACGCGCTCGGCTGGCTGGCCGGTGCGCTGGTGGCCGGGGCGCACGTGGACCCGGTGCCGCCGCGTGCCGTCGGCGCCGTGCACAGCCGACTGCGCGAGCGGGCGACGGTCCTGGTCACCGTGCCCGGCCTGGCCCGCGTCCTGGCGCGCAGGCGGGCCCTGACCGACGACGCTCCGTTCCCCGCGTTGCGCCGGGTGATGGCAGGCGCCGGATACGTGGACGCCGAACTGGACGCGCTGTGGACCCGCACCCTCGGAGTGGGAGTCTCCCGCAACTACGGCTCCAGCGAGACGGGCTCCGTGCTGTGGGGAGACCCCGGACTGCCGTCGGGAGCCGTCGGCCGTCCGATGCCCGGTGTGCGGGTCGACCTGCTGGACCCCGACGGCACGCCGCTGCCCGGCCAGGAGGCGGCCCAGGGAGAACTCGCCGTCGTCCTGGAGGACGGCTCGGTCCACCGCCTGCACGACCTCGCCGATCGCGACGAGCACGGAGTCCACCGCATCCTGGGCAGAGCCCGGCGCGGAGTGGTCCGTCGGGGGGCCCGCTGGGTCTCCACGATGGAGGTCGAGTCGGTGCTCCGGGCGGCCCCCGGCGTCGCCGACGTCTCGGTCACGGCGACGGGTGCGGACGACTCGGACGACCAGGGGCTCACCGTCGAGTACGTGCCCGCCGACGCCCAACTGGCCGCTCCGGCACGGGTGCAGGCGTACGCCCGTGCCGAACTGGCCGCGTTCAAGGTGCCCGACAGCTTCCAGCCGCGCTACCGGCTGCGCCGCTCCGCCGTCGGCAAGGCGCAGGCGGCCCCCGTCTACCGCCTCGCGCGCGCCGCCCGCCCCGGGACCACGGCCGAGCAGGTCATGGCGGCGGCCCTCACCGAACTCGGCCTGCCCCCGCTCCTGGCCCAGGGCGGCACCGCCCCCGACCTGGCCGGGACGGCGGGGCTGCGCGCGGACGTGCTGGCGCCCGTGCTGGACACCGCCTGCGCGCTGGGGCTGCTGGTCACGGACACCGCCACGGCCGGTGCGCCGGACGCCTGGGCGTACTCCCCGGACGTCGTGCCGGTCGGCCGGACGCTGGCGGCCCGGGTGCGCGGCGAAGCGGCGGGCGACCGACCGACGCTGCCGGCCGCGCCCGCCGGACCTCCGGCAGCGGAGAAGGCCCTGCGTGCGAGCGTCGAGGCGCTGCTGGCCGAGGCCGCCGTCGACGGTGCGCTCCTGGAGATCGGCGACGGCGGTGCCCCACCGGCGGCCGACGCCGAGTACGGCGCCTGCGTGGTCCTCGGGGGTGTCCACGGCCCGGCCGCCCAACTCGGCCCGCTCGCCGCACTGCTGAGGCCGAAGGGACTGCTCGTGATCGCTGACGCCTTCGTCCCCGACCCGCTCGCCCTCACCGACGACCTGAGCCGGACGACGGCGGTCCGCTGGCTCGTCGACGGACACCTCCACTGGTGGACGACGCAGGAGCTGCGGGCAGGGCTGGAGGCCGTGGGGCTGCGGGTGGAGGAGAGCCGCGATGCCGAACAGGCGCCGTACGCGATCCTCGTCGCCCGGAAGCCGTCGTGACCGGTGACCGCCCGCGCACGCACCCCGGCACGGCGGGCGGCGTCCTCGCCGTGGACATCGGAGGCACCAAGCTCGCCCTGCGCGCGATTGCCGCCGGTGCGGCCGTGTACGAGCGCACCGTGCCGTGGCCCGTCGGCGGTGACGCGGGAGGCGAGTCGGAGCTGATGGAGGCGTCCGTCGCCGAGGCGGTCGGCGCGCTGGGGGGAGCCCCCGTCCGGATCGGCGTGGCGGCGGCGCCCAACGTCGACGCCGACGGATCCGTGCTGAGCTGGCCCAATCGGCCCGACTGGGTGGGCCGTTCGCTGACCGCGCCCTTCGCCGGCAGCGGCGCCGAGGTCCTCTTCGGCGACGACGCGACGCTCGCCGGGCTGGCGGAGGCCATGTCCACGGGCAGCCGGGACCTGGTCTACCTGGGCATCGGCACGGGCGTCGGCGGCGGGCTGGTCAGTGGTGGCCGACTGCTGACCGGCGCCTGGGGCACGGCGGGCGAGCTGGGCCACCTGGTGGTCGATCCGCGGGGCCCGCGCTGCCGGTGCGGCACGCGTGGCTGTCTTCAGGCCGTGGTCTCGGCCGAGGCGCTGGCCGCGCACGCCGCCGCGGCACGTGGACTTCCCACGACGAGCGCCGAACTGGTGGCGGGAGTGGACCGCGCCGAACCGTGGGCGGATCGCACTCTCGACCACGCGGCCGACTCGATAGCCGGCGCGCTGCGGGTCCTCGTGGAACTCGTCCAGCCCGCGCAGGTACGCATCGGGGGCGGCCTCGGAGCCGCGCTCGCGCCCCTGCCCCGCAGGGTCGCGCGCCGCCTGGCCGCGAAGGCCCGCCCGGGCCGGCCCCTCCCCGAGGTCGGTCCGGCCGTCCATGGTCCGCACTCCTCCCTCGCCGGCGCGGCCCTGCTCGCCGCTCACGGCACGAGCGTGCTCGGCGGGGCGGACCTGTTCCGCGAGGGGTGCCCGTCATGACCCGGCCGACGGTCAGTGTGGTCATCCCGACCCGTGACAAGGCGGACAGCCTGCGGCTCGTCCTGGCCTGCCTGGCTCGTCAGTCGTGCCCGGAGCCCCACGAGATCGTGGTCGTCGACGACGGCTGCACCGACGGCACCGCCGACGTCGTGACGGCAGCCGCCGCACAGCTGCCCCTGCACACCGTGCCGGGACCGCGGGCGGGCCGCGCCGCCGCACGCAACGCCGGGGCGGCCGCGGCGCGCGGCGGCCTGCTGGTCTTCCTGGACGACGACATCATGCTCCCGCCGCAGGCCCTGGCAGCCCACCTCGCCGGGCACACCGGCCGGGAGCCCGGTTGCGTTCACGGACCGGTCCGTGAACTTCCCGCCGCCCGGCGTCTGTTGGCCGCCGCGCGGGACGAACTCCTCCCCGACCCCCATGCGGCGGCGACGAGCGGCCGGTTCGGGCGCACGGTGGCGAACGCCCTGGAATCCCTGGTGACGAGCATGACCACGGGTGAACTCGACCCCGTGGCACCCTGGTTGACCTGCATCGGAGCCAACACCTCCATGCCGTACGGGCTGTGGGAGCGATCCGGGGGCTACGACGAGTCGTTCGGTACGACATGGGGGTGCGAGGACCTCGAACTCGGCCTGCGTCTGTGGTCGTCGGGGGCGGGGATGCGCCTCGCTCCCGACGCACCGGGCGTCCACCTCACCCACGAACGCGCCGACCGCTGGGAACAGCACACGGTGAACCTCGCCCGGTTCACCGAGAAGCACCCCGTGCCCGCCGTACGCGCCCTCCCGGAGCTGCTCGGCCCCTCGGGAAACAGCCGCCGCTACGTCACGGCCGTACGGACCCTGGAAGAGAGCTCCCGCCCATGATCCACGAAGTCAGTACCCACCCTCCCTCGGCCGGCCCCGCCGCGCTGCCCCTGTTCTCCCGCCAGGACTGGTGCTGGGAGTGGACCCGCAGCTACACCGGTGACTCCACGCCGATCGAGTCGTCCGAGACCCTGCTGTTCAGCGGGCCGCTCGACACGGGAGCACTGCGGGACACGCTGGCCGAGATCGGTACTCGGCACGAGGCGCTGCGTCTGCACCTCGTGGCAGGCGCCGGGCCGGACCCGTCCGCGGTCTGGCCCGGACAGGGGCTGCGGCCGTCGCCGGGGCCGCTGGACGTCGTACGGGCCGCACCGGGGGATCGTGTGGCGGAGGTGACGCGGATCCTCTCACGGCCTCTCGACCTGACGGACCGCATGACGCGCACGACCCTGGTGCGGACGGCGGAGGAGGAGCACGTCCTCGTCGCGCAGTTCCACCACCTGATCTTCGACAGCACGTCCCACCGCCTGTTCCGGAACCTGCTCGCCGATGGCTACCGGGAGCGTGTCGCACCGGGCGACGGCACCGCCAAGCGCCCTGGCGAGCCCGCGAGTTACACCGGCCTGATCAGCCGCGAGCACGCACCCGAGGTACGTTCCGCCGTGCACGGGCGGGCAGCGGCCCTCGCCGAGGAACTGCGGGCGTACGGTGCGGCGGACCCGCTGGCGGGCGATACCGGGGCGGTCGTTGCCGAGGCGGAGTTCGGCTCCCTGCCGGTGGCGCTGACGGCCGAGCGGACCCGGCTGTTGCTGCGGCGCTCGCGCGCCGAGCGCGTCACGCTCCACACCGTTCTGCTGGCTGCCCTCGGCCACGCCGTCGCCACGGTGTACGAGCGGGACCGCCTGGTGTGCTCCGTGTACACGCACGGGCGGACCTCCGCGAGCGCCCGCGAGACGCTCGGCCTGTTCAGTACCGTGGTCCCGGTACCGGTCGACACGCGGTACCGGTCCCTGACGGAATTCCTCAAGGCCGTCCAAGGCAGTGTCCAGCGGGCCTCGGGCTCCGCCGACCTGCCGTTCAGTGAGATCGCCTCCCGCGTCCTGGACCGCCCGCCGGGCGAGGGGGCCTACTACCGCAGCGCTCTGGCCCACCTGGAACTGCGGCTGAGCGGAGTGACCGGCTGGCTGCCGGAGGAGCCGAACCCGGTGCCGGCGATGCCGTCCGGGCTCGCCGTGACCCCGCAGGACCTGTATCCCGAGCACCCGTTCCCGGTCTTCGCCGGCCCCGAGCAGGCGCTGGCGTGCGCCAGCACCCTCTTCGCCGACCTGGAGATCGCGGACGGGGCCCTCACGGGCTCCCTGTGGTACGAGAAGCACTATCACGACGCCACAAGGGCGGCACGGGTGGGCGAGATATTCATGCACTTCATAGAGCGATTGAGTGAGGGCGGCGTTCCATGATGCGTCGTCAGAAATGGCTGCGCTGAACGGCATTGCCGAAATTTTACGGATATGCCGAACCGTCACGGTCTTACGGCAAGCCTTATTGACGGGAGATCACTCCGCCTGGAAGCATTCCCCTGCCGCCGACCGGTGGCAGAGGAACCCGCCTACAAAGAGGGGAAGTTGACATGACGAAGGTCAACTCTGTAAGCCTCGCACTCATCAATCTCGAGCAGCTCCGCCGCCAGGCCGCGGCGAAGTAGTACCACCGACAAGTGCCGTACGGGAGTCGCGACTTCTCGTACGGCACTCGTCGCATCTTCGGGCGAGGGAGCGCATGAACCGGGCAAGTGGAAGTGCCTACGCCGCGGAATTGAGCCGTCAGCAGCAACGGCTCTGGGAAGTGGAGTGCGTGGTTCGAGGAAGCGCGCTGCTGCACACCGGCATTGCGCTGCGCCTCGACGGAATGCTCGACGAGAAAAGGCTTTCCCACGCCGTCACGGCCGTATTTCAGCGACATGAACTGCTCAACACGGGCTTCCACGCGGACGGCGAGACGCTGACCCTCGGTCCGGCCACGCACCACGAGCCGCGCGTCCTGCACCGCACGGACCTGCGCGCCGACCGGGCCGGACACCTCGCCGAGGTACGCCGAGCGGCGGCCGCGGCCCATGCGGAGGTCTTCCCCCTGGCCGGTGAGCCCCTGGCGCGCGCCCACCTGACACTTCTCGGTGACGGCAGCGGCGTCCTGCTCCTCACCTTCCACCGGCTCGTGATGGACCTGTTCTCCTTGCATCAGGTGGTGACGGACCTTCAGGAGGCGTACCGGGTCGGACCGGACGAGCCACTCCCGCCGGCGGACCGGTATTCCGCACTTCTGGCCACCCGCGAGCACCGCAGGTCCGCCGACTGGGAGTTCTGGCGCACGGAGCTGTCCGGCTTCCCCACGCCGTGGATCGGCGAGCGGCGGCCGCAGCCGGGCTGGCTGCCTGACGGCGCCGAACTGCGCGTTCCCCTCGACGCCGCCCTGTCCGGCCTGATCCGGGCGAACGCCCGCGCCGCGCGCTGCACGCCCACGGTGTACGTCACCGCCGCGGCAGCCCGACGGGTGCTGGAGCGCTCCGGGGCCGCCGACCTGGTCCTCGGCACCATGTCCGCGAACCGCATGAACTCCGACGCGGTGGGTCCGCTCGCCCAGGCGGTCCTCGTCCGCGTCGGGCCCTCGGCCCCGCACGGTGACCAGGAGGTGCTCGCCCAGGTGCGGCGCGGGCTGCGCGAGGGAATCGCGCACCAGGGAGTGGAGTTCGAGGAGATCGTCGACCTGCTCACGGACGGGATGGGTGTCGCGCGCGACGACCTGGCCCCGCTGAGCGTGAGCGTGACAGCGGACTCCTGGCAGGGTTCCGTGGCGGGACTCGCCTTCACCCTCTTCGACCTGGACGACGACCTGGACGACGATCGGGGCGACGATCGGGGCGAAGGGGAGGCCGAGGAGGAGGACGAGGGCGCCGCCGGGCCGGTGGTCCGCCCTTCCCAGCTGGACCTGGAGTTCAACCTGTCCGGAGCACGGCCGCAGTTGGTCCTCACCTACGACCGCCGGTGCTTCGGCGCACCGTGGTGCGAACGGTTCGCGGCCGACCTGCTGACCGACCTGGAGACCGGCCGCGGCTGATCAGGCCCTCGGACCGGACGGGCCACCGTTCGCTCGGGTCTGGCCACCGTCGCTCGGTCAGGCCGTCCCGCCACGTGTGCGGTCGATCGTCTCCAGCCCCAGCCGTCGTACGTCCCCGAAGCGCGCCTCGTCGAGAAGCGCGGTCATCAGAGTGACGTCCAAGTCCTCGACGTCCGGGGCGAATTCCGCGGCCTGCGAGGCGATCCGGGCCGCGTCGATCGAGGTGCCTCCGGCGTCGTAGAAGTCCGAGTCCTCCTGCGGGAGGGAGCCGAGCACGCCGTGCCATGCCTGAGCGAGGGCCGCCGCGAGACCGTCGAGTCCCTGCGGACCCTCCCGCGTTGCCGAGGTGTCCACATCCGCCATGGCAGGAACATAACGCACCCCGCTCACCTCCATCCGAAGTTTTACAGTTGTGTGGCATGACCGCTCTGACGAGGGGATATGCCGTGCGCCGAGGGTAGCGTCGACAGCGTTACGGCGTCCTCCACAAGGCAGGTCATGACGGCGACATCCCCTGGGTCAGATCAAGGACTTCCCCTCTCCTCGCGTCAGGAGTGGTGCTGGGAGTGGGAGAGGTGTTACGACGAGTTCTATCCCAAGGCCGTCTCCCTCGACTGTTCGACCACCCTCCGCATGCGAGGGGCCCTGGACATCGGCGCGTTACGCGAGGCGCTGGCCGAAGTCGCCCTGCGCCACGACGCGTTGAGGCTGCGGCTGCTCGACCCAGGGACCCCGATCGAGCAGGTGGTCCGACCGCGGCAGGCGCTGCGTCCGGAGCCGTTCCCCCTGGAGACCATGGACCTGGGCGACGCACTGCGCCGACGGGAACTGCACGAGATCCTCCTCGACCTGACCACACGGCCCTTCGAGGTCACCGACTGGCTGTCGCGGGCCACCCTGCTGCGGCTGGCCGCCGACGACCACGTCCTGCTGACCAGCTTCCACCACCTGGTCTTCGACGAGCCGAGCCATCAGATCTATCTGCGCGACCTCGCCCACTTCTACAACCGCCGCGTGGCCGCCCCCGGTGCCGCCGGCATCCGACCGTCCTTGTCCTACGAGGAGTTCGTCCGCACCGAGAACACATCTCGAGCCCGCCTCGACGCCGCGTCCCGCCTGGCGGGCTGGGCGGACCGGCTGCGCGCCCACGGATCCGGGGACCTCCTGCCCGGCCGCGCCGACGGGTTCCTCCCGCTCCAGCACCAGTACGACAGCGTCCCCCTGGACCTGTCGGCCGAAGAGTCCCGGCGGCTGCTGCGCGCGGCCCGCGGTGAGCGCGTCTCCCTGTACGCGCTGCTCGCGGCGGCGCTGGCCCGGACACTGGGTGGCTTCTACGGCCGCGAGCGGCTGATCCTCTCCACGCCCTCGCACGGCCGTGTGCGCCCCGAGACCCGCTCCGCCGTCGGCCTGTTCTCCAACATGATCCAGGTGCCGGTGGACCTGGGGCGGACCTCACCGAGCGGACTGTTCCGGCAGGTCGACGGCGTCCTCAGGGACGCCTCGGCAGTCGTCGATCTGCCGTTCGGCCGGCTCGCCGAGGCCGTCCTGGGCCGCCAGGGCGACGCGGCCTTCTACCGCCACGCCCTGGCGCACGCGGAGTTGCGCCTGTACGGGGTGACCGGCTGGATCGTCGACCGACGGGAACACGAGTTGCCCATGCACGGACTGCGCACCGGCCTCGCCCCCTACTACCAGGATTTCTCCCGGCTCAAATACGCGACACCACAGTCGTCCCTGGCCGCCGCGGCCACTCTCTCGGTCGGCCTCACCATGGAGGCGGGCCGGCTGACCGGCGCACTGCGCTACGAGACGACGTACCACGGACGCCGGACGGCCGAAGCCCTGGCGAACGGCTTCCGGGGACGGCTGACCGATCTGGCGCGGGTCGGGGCCCGCAGGGCGTGAGTCCCGTCAGGCCCCGGCCGTGTCGGGGGAGCGCCGGGCGGGGGACTCCCGGCCCGGCCCTTCCGCGAGGACCTCGTACCGCCGCCACTCCTCCACCGTGGCAGGCACATCGGGACCCGACCCGCAGACGACGTACCGGTGCGGGGCCATGACGAACCTGTGCCCGGGCAGGGCGGCCAGCAGCAGCCGGTGCACCTCCGGCGGACCAGGCGGCTGCTGGGGCTGCCGGGGCACGAGGTACGCCGTCAGACGGGGGCGGCCGCCGGGGCCGGGTTCGACGAAGACCTGGGCGGAGCGTGGGGACAGCGTCCGCGTGAGCAGTGCCTGTACCTCGGCCGGATCGATCCAGCAGCCGTCCACGAGCACCAGGTCCTCGCGTCGGTCCAGCCCGGCCAGTGCCGCGGCGTCCCGGACGAGGTCCTTCGGTCGCGGCGCGTCGTCCGCGGCGGCCCGCAGGAGGATCTCCTCCAGACAGGTGAGGAAGCCGGTGAGCCGGCGGCGGGAGAAGAGTGCCGTGTCCGCGGAGAGCGTGACCTCGAAGCATCCCGACACGCGCCACACGTCGACGTAGAACTTGCCCGGCTCCCACTCCTCGAAGCCGCCGTCGTCATCGAAGGCCGTGAGCTCGTGCGCCGTGTCCTGGGCCGTCGGCGCCCCGTCCTCTCCTTGATCGCCGTATCCGTGGATGTTGAGGAAGCACTCCAGATCCAGGTCGACGCCTCGGGCGGACGCCACCGACGCGGTGAGCAGATCGAGCCGCCGCGGGTCGCGCTCGCCGACGCGGTAGGCGCGCAGGGATGCCTGCCACGCGGCGTGCGCGAGGTCCCGGAACGGGAGATCGGCGACCGTGAGGGCCACCGGGATGATCTGGAAGAAGGTACCGACCGAGTTGCGGCTCTCCACGGACGTCCGGTTCGCGCAGAAGAGCCGGAACGTGGCGTCCTCCAGCCCGCTGATCGCGCTGACCAGCACCGCGAGGGCGCCGGTCAGCACCGCGTTGGCGGTCGTGCCGTGGCGTGCGGCGGCCTCCGCCAGCGCACGTGCCGCCGCGCGGGAACGCATCGTGATCTTCGGGAATCGGGGGGATTCGGGAGTCCGCAGCGGAAGCGGGAACCGGTCGTTGGGGAAGCGCGAGAGCTGAGCGGTCCAGAACGCCTCGGCCCTGGCCTCGCTGCGGCCACCGGCCCGGCGCTGCGCCGCGGCGTGCTCGCTCGGTTGCAGCAGCGGGCGGGGAGGCCGGGCGGACAGGACGTCACGTTCCTCGGGGGCCGCCGACAAGAGCTCCTTGAGGTCACCGGCGATCACCTGGACGCCCCAGCCGTCGGTCGCGACATGGGACAGACACAACGCCACCCCGGACACGACGCCCGAGACGGTGATCACCGCGATACGCAGGGGCCACTCGAACACGGTGAAGGGAAGGCGCCTGAGCTCCTCCAGGACGGCCCCGGTCGCCTCGTGGCCTCCGCGGTGGTGGACCCGGACAGGGACCCTCCCGCTCGCGCAGACGAACTGCTGATACCCGCCGTCCTTGCGTACGTTGAGCCGCGTTCGCAGGGACTCGTGGCGCTCGATCACCACCCGGAGAGCCTCACGGACGTCGTCGAGCGTCGTCATCGTTCCCGCCTCGCACTCGATCAGCAGGTCGAGGTTCATGTGGTCCGTGTACGGAGCGGAGTTCTCCATCCACCGGCACACCTGATCCTGACTCCAGGTGAGGTCGGCGGCGCCCCAGGTGGCGGCGTCGAACTCGACGTGGACCAGTTCGGTTGCGTGGCGACTCATTGATCGGCCGTCTCCTCGGTCGCTGGGGTCGGACGGGACAGCTGCGGGGGCCGGTCGCGTCGCGCCAACTGCCTTACCGCGCACGGCTGGAAGACAGTGGTGTGAAGATTCCTGAGGACCGGTGATCACCCGTTCGAACTCACATATTCTGTCCGGCGTCGCGTTCGGATACACGGGGTACTGCGTGGTGCGGTCGCGCCGGGCGGGCCGAGAGAGGAGCGGACGGGTGAGTCACGCACGAGGTCCGGCAACGGACCCGACGGGGGACATGCGATGACCGACGGACTGGCGGCTCGACTACCACTGGACCTACTGCGCGAGCGGAACCTGCGACGGCTGTTCTGCGCGCAGGCCGCCTCGGTCCTGGGCAGCAGCATGATGCCCATCGCGCTGTCCTTCGCCGTGCTGGAACACGGCGGCGGGGCGAGCGGGGTCGGCCTGGTACTGGGCGCGCAGACCGCGCCCCTCATCGTGTTCCTGCTGGCGGGCGGTGTGCTGGCGGACCGGTGGGGCCGCCGGGTCACCATGATCGGGAGCGACCTCACCCGCGCGGCCATCGAAATCACCGTCGTGGTCATCCTGCTGACCGTCGGCATGCCGCTGGGCGGCTTCGTCGCCTTCGCCGCGGCGCTCTCCGTGGCAGCCGCGTTCTTCCACCCGGCCTTCCACGGGTTCGTCCCCGAGGTCGTCGCCGGCAAACGCCTCCAGGAGGCCAACGCCCTCGGTTCCACGCTCAATTCGATCGGCTCGCTGCTCGGACCCGCCGTCGCCGGCGCGCTGGTGGCCTGGACCGATCCCGCCTGGGTCATCGCCATCGACGCGGCGACCTTCCTGGCCAGCGCGCTGTTCCTGGCCGGAGTGCGCACCTCGTCGTCCGCCACGAAGTCCGCCCGCGAGGACGAGAGTTTCTTTCAGCAACTGCGCCACGGATGGCGGGAGTTCAGCTCACGCACCTGGTTGTGGTCCCTGCTCGTCTACACGTCGCTGGCGTCCACCTTCGTTCTGGGGCCCGTGATGGTGCTGGGCATCGCCTTCGTCGGTGGCAAGGAGAACGGTGCCGCCCAATGGGGCACCGTCATGGCCGCGCAGGGAGTCGGCTCACTCCTCGGCGGGTTCGCGGGAATGCGGTTGCGCTTCCGCAGGCCGCTGCTGGTGTCCGTCTTCTGCACGTTCGGTCTGGGAGCCTTCGCCGGTCTCCTCGCCGTGCGCGCGCCCGTCTACGTCCTGGTGCTGGGCTCGCTGCTGTCCGGCGCGGGATTCGCGCTGCTGCACATCCTCTGGACGAGCGCCCTCCAGGCCGATGTGCCGTCCGACGCGATGTCCCGTGTCAGCGCGTACGACGGTGTGGCGACCGTGCTCTCCATGACCGTGGGCTACTGGTGGGCGGCCCCGACCGCGGAGCGTCTCGGGGCCACGTCGTTGCTCTGGTTCGGCGTGGTGTGGACCGTGGCGAGCGCCGCCGCGATGGTCACGCTGCCGCAGATCCGCCGGTCCGCGTCGGCAACGGAGAAGGACGAGGACGAGAACGAGGACGACGGGATCACCCCGGAGGCCCGGGAGCCCTCCACGACGCACTGAGAAGCGTGGGAGGCGATCAGGGGCGGCAGAGCCGTCTCGGCCGCCTCGGGGGAGTGGGCCGCCGCGGCTCTCCCGGGTGAGTGCGCGGCGTCGCTCCGCCGTGCGATCCCCGACGTCTTCGCAGTGGTTTCCCGACGTGGCATGTCCCCGGGCGGGAGTCGTCCGACGCCAAGGAACGAAAGGGAAGTCGATGCCTCAGCCCGCTCTTTCGATCATCGCCGGAGGCGTGAGCCCCGTCCCGGGCGATGTGTACGCCATGTTCCGCGCGCAGGCCGAACGCCATCCCGGAGGGACAGCGGTCCGGCAGGGCGACGAGGCCCGCACCTATCGCGAACTGCACGCAGCCGCAGAGGAGTTGGCCGGCCGACTGTACCGTCGTGGGGTGCGCCCCGGTACGCCGGTCGCTGTGCACATGGAGCGTGGTGTCCACGCGGTGGTTGCCCTGCTGGCCGTTCTGCGGCTCGGAGCCACCTATGTGCCGCTCGACGTGCACCACCCGCTGGAGCGTTCCCGGACCGCTCTGCGTGCCGCCGGCGCGACCTGCGTACTCGTCTGCGGGGACGCGCCGTTCGAAGACGCCGAAGACGCCGAAGCCGTCGATCTGCTCCGTCCCGAACCGGGGGAGGAGGTCCCCGCCACCGCACCGTCACCCGCCCTCGACGATCCGGCCTACATCCTGTTCACGTCGGGGTCGACCGGCGAGCCCAAGGGGGCCCGGCTTCCCTACCGTGCCCTGTCGAATCTGGTCTCCTGGCTGCGTCGTAAGGCGAGCGTGGGCGTGGGGGCCCGTACGGTCCAGTTCTCCCGGGTGAGCTTCGACGTGTTTCTCACGGAGGTGCTCGGCACTCTGACCACCGGCGGTGAGCTGCTGGTGCTCGACGAGTCCCGCCGGGCGGACGTCGAATACCTCCTGCGGTTCTGCGAGGACCGGGGGGTCCAGCGGCTCCACCTGCCGTTCTCGGCGCTCCGCCCCTTCGCCGAGTGGGCGCAGCACAGGAAGGCCTCGCTGCCGAGTCTCGTCGAGATCTCCACGGCCGGTGAACAGCCCTATGTGACAGCCGCGTTGGAGCGACTCCTGAGCACCGGTGAGCGGCCGATCCGGCTCACGAACCAGTACGGACCCACGGAGACCCACGTGGTCACAGAGGCGATCCTCACCGGCGATCCGGCCGGCTGGCCGCGTACGCCGACCGCCGGAGTCGCCCTCGACAACACCGTCGTCGCCCTGCTGGACACCGCGGGCGCCGTCTTACCGCTGGGCGACGAGGGCGAGGTGAGCGTCGTCGGCGCGCAGGTGGGGCTCGGCTATCTGGGGCCGGTGTCCACAGCGCCGGGAGCGGGTTTCGGCCCTGTCGAAGCGCTGGGTGGACGCTGGGGCTACCGCACCGGCGACCTGGGCCGGATCGAGGGCGGCGAACTGGTCCTGCGCGGTCGGATGGACGACCAGGTGAAGATCAGCGGCCACCGCGTGGAGCCCGGCGAGATCGAGATCCTCGCCGACCGTGCCGCGAGCCTCGCCGAAGTCGCCGCCGTGGCCGTGGACACGCCCGGCGGTACGCGGACCATGGCGCTCTTCGTGGTGCCGGCGCCGGGATCCACCGTGGACCCGGACGCTCTGCGCGGCGCACTCGCCCGCCGCCTGCCGGAGGCCGTGGTCCCCAGCCGTGTCGTCCTGTGCGATGCGCTGCCCCGCACCAGCACGGGCAAGATCGACCGCAGAAGCCTGGCCGAGCGCCCCGCCGACCGGGCCGTCGCCGCCGTCCTGTCGGCACCGGGTCCCGAACTCCCCGTTGACGAGGCGCGGATCGCGGGTCGACTGGCCGCGGTGCTGGGCCTCGACCGGGTTCTGGCGGCGGATTCCCTGCTCTCCCTGGGCGGCAGCTCGTTGCAGGCGATGACCCTGATGACCGAGCTGGCGGCCGAGTTCGGCAGCACGCCCTCGATGGACCGGCTGCTGGGCGGCGCGACCGTGTCCGAGCTGGCCGGGCAGCTGCGGGCGGGCGGATGGGAGGAGTCCGACGAGAACCGCCTGCCTCACGAGGCGACCCACTCCGTCCCGGCCGCCCCAGCCGAACGGCCCCTCCCAGCCGCCCCAGCCGACCCGCCCGTCCCAGCCATCCCCGCCGACCCCACCGTCCCAGCCGACCCCACCGTTCCGTCCGTGTCCGCCGGTGCGTCCGGGAAGAGCTCGACGCCATTGCTCCCCGCGTCGACCGTGCAGTCCGAGATCTGGCTCGCCGGCCGGCTCGGCGACCCGACGGCGTACAACGTGACGATCGCCCTCGACATCGCCGGCAGGCTGGACCGCGCACGTCTGCGGCACGCCCTGCGGCGCACCATCGCCCGGCATCCGGCACTGCGTTCACTCCTGAAGCGCAAGCGTGACCGTATCTTCGTCCACCGTCCGCAGGACTGGCTCACCCCGTTCGAGTACGAAGTCGTCGGCAGGGGGGAGACGCGGAGCGGCTCGGAAGCGAGTGAAAGAGCCTTCGCCGACCGGCCGTTCGACGTGGCAACGGACCTGCCGATCCGCATGACCCTGCTGCGCGGCCCGAGCCAGGACCGGCTGGTCGTCGCGTTCCACCAGCACGCGGTGGACGCCGCAGGCATACAGACGGTCATCGACGATCTGGCCCACTGGTACCGCACCCCCGACGGCGCCCGGGAAGGAGCGACGGACGAGGCCTTGGACGCAGCGGCACCCGGTCCGGACCCGGCGGACGCCACCACACTGGCGTACTGGAGATCGGCCCTCGCGCGCGTCACCCTGGCCCATACGACCTGGCTGCGGCGCGAGGGCGGCTCTCCCTCCGGCCGGCCGGTTCACCGGCGCCTGGAGCTTCCGTACGACCTGCTGCACCCGCACCGGAGCGCACCCGAGAACGGCACGGTCACCCGGTTCGCGAGGATCATCGGTACCTTCGCACAGGCCGCGCACGCTGTCGGAGCGCCTGAGGAGTTCCTCACCGGCGTCGTCACGACGCGCCGCGTTCCAGGAGCCTCTCCCGCCGTGGGCTGCCACTTGGGTCTCCTGCCGATCCTGCTGCGGCCTGCGGCCGGGCTCTCCGACACGGTGACCGCCGTACACGCCGCCATGGCGACGGCGCTGTCCCACCGGCAGATCTCCTTGGGCGAGCTGGCCTCCGTCCTGCCGAAGGGCCCGGTCCTCACCACGACGTTCGGACTCGACGACGCGGAGAAACGCGAGATCGACTTCGCGGGCACCCGTGCCACGACCCGCTACGTCCAGGCGCGTACTCTCCAGTTCCCCCTCGCTCTCACCCCG
Source organism: Streptomyces sp. NBC_00016 (assembly GCF_045040885.1). NCBI lineage: Bacteria > Bacillati > Actinomycetota > Actinomycetes > Kitasatosporales > Streptomycetaceae > Streptomyces > Streptomyces sp. NBC_00016. The sequence continues at coordinate 9,896,830 of NZ_CP108304.1, forward strand.
TGGACGAGCCCGCTGGGCACCGCGGCCCTGGACGCGGTATTCGACGACGGCCTCTACCTGCCGCACACCGTCGACGCCCTGCTCAAGGAATGGACCCGCCTCCTGAGCCACTCCGCAGACCGACTCTGAGCGGGTGCGCCCCATGGGGCAGGTGCCGGTAGATCTCGCGGGCGACGAACCGTTGCGGCCCCGCAGCGGTGGGCGAACGCCGCTTGCGAGCGGAGTCGGTCGGGATTGTCGCCCGCACTGGTCAAGAGCCGTCCGGCGGTCTCGGGGCCGACGCCGGGCAGGGTGACCGGCCTCAGGACAGCCTGGGTGACCTACGGCCGGATCTCCAGCTCCCGGGTGGACAGTCAGCACGGACGGAGCGGTGATGACGAGGGTGCGGATCCGGTTGATGGTCCGGGTGCGGGCCTGACCGCGCTCTTGCGGACCACCCGTAGAGCCTGCACCCCGTAGACCAGCAGCCGTGTCCGGCCACTTGCATCCGCGATCACGCGGCGTCGCGACTTCACGAGCGCCAGGACTCTGCGCCCGCCTCGCTACTTCGATACCACCGCGCCTGTCCGCGCGACCTCTGATGCACGCGAAGGACGGCTTACTACGGGGACGGCGGACCAGTCCAGATCGCTCAGGGGGTGCGTCCGATGAAGGCGAGCAGGCGTGTCTGCACGTCGGCGCTCTCGGGGACCTCAACCCTGGGTCCGTACTGCCCGCTTTTGCGGAGCACGTCGTCGAGCGGCAGCATCCCCTCGAGCATCCGGGCACACCTGACCGGGTCGAGGGTCTCCTCCTGGCCACTGGCCCGCGCCAGGTCCCAGGTGTGCATGAAGACGTCGGCCGTATAGAAGCGGTCGACCGCCTGGTCGAGCGGAATCTCGCCGATGTGTGGGTTCGACAGGACCTTGCCCGCTGTGGCCGGGTCGTCGAGGAGCGCCTGCACCCCGTCGCAGTGGACCGTCCAGGCCGCGACCGGATCGTTGTCGACCGAGGGCCCCTGGGGAAGTTCGACGCCGGCGCCGGACTTCAGGAAGGCCGGGAACCATTCGACGAGGTGGCGCACCACGTCCCGGGCGACCCAGCCTTCGCACGGCGCCGGGTTGTCCCATGCCGCCGGGCTCACGCCGCGCACGCGCTGTGTGAAAGCTCCTGCGACGATGCGGTGTTCATCAGCTGCGCTCGTCATGGGTTCAGGCCCTTCCCGTCGGTCCGAAGTTCCTCGGTGGAGTCGGCGCTGTGGTCGCCCTTGCCGTTCTCACGGCCCGCGAGCAGTTCGTCGAGCCGCTCGTATCCCTGGCGGACGCCGTCCTGCATACCGCTCTTGATGATCGCGTCGCGGGCCTCGAAGGACTCCATGACCGATGTCGTGGTGACGCGGGTCCGGCCACCGAGATCCTCGAAGACGGCCTTCTCCAGGCTGACGCTGTCCGGGAAACCGTCGTAGGCGAAGGTCTGCACGATGCGTTCCTGGGGGCGCACCTCGTGGAACACACCGCGGAAGCCGTACTCGGTGCCGTCGTCCTCGAGATGCACGTAGCGGTACGCGCCGCCGCTGCGGGCGTCGTACTCGTCGATCCGCATGGTGAGCCGGCGCGGGCCGAGCCACTGGACGACGAGGTCGGGGTCGGTATAGGCCGTGAACACACGGTCCGGCGAGGCGTTGAACTCCCGGGTGATGACGATGGTCGGCAGCGCCGGGTCGGCCTCGATCCGCGTCTCGAGCCGACCGCCGGCCTCTGTGGTGCTCATGATGCTTCCTCCCTGGGCACGTCTTCCTGCGCGGGCCGTTGCTCCATCTGCTCGAGCACAGCGTCGAGCCGACGGAAGCGGTCCTCCGCCTCACGGCGGTAGCGCTCGATCCACTTCGTCATCAGGTCGAACACCTCACCTTCGAGGTGGCAGGGCCGCCGCTGGGCGTCCCTGGTGCGGCTGACGAGGCCGGCGTCCTCCAGGACCTTGATGTGCTTCGATACGGCCTGGACGGTCACGTCATAGGGCTCGGCCAGTTCGTTCACCGTGGCGTCTCCGCCGGCCAGCCTCGCGACGATGTCGCGCCGGGTCGGGTCGGCCAGTGCGGAGAAGACCCGGGACAGCCGGTCGTCGACCACTTCCCACCTACCTTATTCAACCTCTTGATTGAATAAGGGTATGACCGGGTCCGCTGCTTTGTCAACCAATCGGTTGAGTAAGCGCGGAGCGCTGCGCTTGCCGAGGGCGATGGCGAGGCGCCCCCAGGGCTCGGCAGCCGCGCTCACGCCAACTCGACCTCAGCGCCCGGCGGCTACAACGACGCGGACGCGGTCCAGCAGCTGTTGGACCCCGCCGGAAGCGCACGCTCAACAATGGGTCGACTTGACAGTAGGGCCTGCTCATCGGCGGAAGCAGCCGGCTGCCGTCCAGCGCTGCTCAGCACCTCAGGCGTGAGGAGTGACTCAGATCACATAGCTGATGGTGTCGTGGACTCGGCCGGCCAGAGCCTCGTAAAGGGCGACAAGGAGCCGCCTTGCCTACCTCAACCCTTGCGACAGGACGAATGTGCTTACGTTACTTCTGACTCTGGCGTCCACCTCCGCCACAGCGCTGGCCGCGGCAGGCTTCCACTGGCTGCGGGACCGCTCCCGCGAGCGGCTCTACCGAAATGTCGCTGAATCACTCCCGAGCGGCGGAACTGTCCGAGAACATCAGCCTGACGGCTCCGCATGGGAGCTACGGATCCCGGCCGACGGGAGCTGACGGTGAGTGAATTCCATTCCGAGTACGACAGGTGCTACCGGACTTGCCACCGAGGCCTGGTAGTGATGGCGACCCACATGCTGGCCGGGGACCTCCATCATGCGCAGGACCTGGTCAACGACGCGTTCGTCAAGGCATTCCGGGCATGGGACACGATCGACAACCCCAAGCACTGGCTCAAGAAGGTCATCGCCCGCGACGCCATCAGGAGCAAGCGGCAATGGAAAAAGCGCCTGGCCGACCTGGCCCGGATTCACGCTGCCGAGCGTTCTCGCCCCGTCCCTGATCCAGCCGCCCTGACCGAGCAACGCGAGGACTACAACCGTGTCATGAGAGCACTGAGTGCTCTGAGTGACCGCCAGCGCACCATCGCCGTGCTCTGCTGGCACGAGGAATGGTCACAGACACAAGTCGCAGAAGCGCTCGGTATCACGCCGAGCAGCGTTGCCAAACACCTGAACAGGGCGTCCGCCAAACTGGCACGCGAGTTCGGAGCCCATGGCGAGACGCTCAACTACTTCCACAACGAGCGGAAGGATCCGCTGTGACCTGGTTCCGGCGGCACTCACCCGACCCGGATCACGACCCCGCCATCAAGGACCATCTCGCCCGCTCCGCCGCCTGGCTGCACACACAACTGGCCCAGACCGGCGACCAACAGGACGAAACCCTCACCGAGATCAAACGCCGAGCCAGCGGCACTGCCCGCCGAAAGACCCGCCCACGCCCTCGGCGGCGCGACCTTGATGCCCTGACCGGTCTGCCCCGCCGCGCCTGGCTGATGAAAAGGACCGAGACGCTGCTCCACGACGCCGAACGCGCCGGTGTCCGAGCCGCCCTGATACTGATCGACTTCAACCGGTTCCGGGCAGTCAACCACACCCTGGGCCACCAGGCCGGCGATCACCTGCTGCGCCAGATCGCCGACCGGCTGCGTCACGCCCTTCCCCGCGACGCGGAAGCCGCACACATGGGCGCGGACGAGTTCGCCGTCATCCTGCCTGCCGCCACGTCCGCGGAGTCGGTGGCCGCTGTCACCGAGTCCCTTCTGGACACCCTTCAATCCCCGTTCTGCCTTGCCGAACTCACCCTGGTTCTGGAGGCCAGCACAGGAGTGGTGCTCTTCCCCGATCATGCGCTCGACGCAGAGCAGATGCTCCGCTGCGCGGATGTGGCGATGTACCGGGCGAAGCGGGACCTCGCAGGGGTGCAGGTGTACGACCCGGCGTGGAACGCTCCTGCGTCCAGCCGCCTTGCGCTCACGGCTGACCTGCTCCACGCACTGGACGCAAACCAGGTGGAGCTCCACTATCAGCCCAAGGTCCGCTTCGATGGCGAGGTGATCGCTCTGGAAGCCTTGCCCCGATGGGTTCACCCCCAGCGAGGCAACGTGCCCCCCGACGAGTTCTTGGCCCTCGCGGAGTCGTCGGGACTGATGCGACGCCTCACGCAGTACTTGCTCGCAGCCGCGGTCACTCAGGTCGCCCGCTGGCGAGCCCTCGGCCTGCGAGCGACCGTGTCCGTCAACGTCTCACCGCACGACATCCACACACAGGGCTTCGCCGACTCGCTCCTCGGCCTCCTGGCCCGCCACCATCTGCCGGGACAAGCACTCCAGCTGGAAGTCACCGAGGAAGTCCTGAACCAGGACCCCCTCCGTGCCGCCGAATCGCTGGACCACCTGGTCCGCCACGGGGTGAGGATGTCCCTGGACGCCTTCGGTACCGGCTACTCCTCGCTGGTACGCCTGCGCCGCCTCCGCCTGTCAGAGCTGAAGATCGACCGCTCTCTCGTGGCCAGGATGGCCATCGAACCCGAAGACGCCGAGATCGTGCGCTGCTCGGTCGACCTGGCCCACTCACTCGGACTGCTGGTCGTTGCCGAGGGGGTCGAGGACGACGACACCTGGGACCGCTTGCGCGATATGGGCTGTGATGCCGTACAGGGCTGGCTCGTGGCTGCTGCCATGCCCGCCGAGGAGGCCACGGCTTGGCTGGTCACCCACGAGCGCGGCCCCGCAACCATCAGTCGCCCCACTCGAGACTCAGGCCGATGAAGACAGACCGTCCGCACGCCCCTGAACCCCGGCAAAGCCGGTCGTCGGCGCTTCCTGACCGGTTGGGCTCTCACCCGAAGGGCTCCGGGTGTACTGCTGCACACGGCTGCGGAGTCGGTGCCGCTGCTACGGGTGTGCCCGCACTACGGCGGACCGCCCGGGAAGGCCACCGTCGACACGGCGACGGACCGGCGGTGCAACCTCCCGCACCATGGCAACGTTGCTGGGCTTGCCGTCTGCCGGGACGCGGCCGCGGACCTCGACATGAAGGACGAGCGCACCACAACCGGCGCCGGGACGGTGGCGCCGCGGGCGCTGAGCGGCACCGCGCTTGCGGCCCTGAACGCCCGGCCGGCCGCCGAACGCTCCGCGTCCTCGCCCGGCCCCTCGACCTCACCGACCGGATGACGCACACGGCCCTGCTCCGCCCCGGCCCGCAGGAGCACGTCCTGGTGAGGCAGTTCCACCAACTGACCGCCGACGGCGCCTTCCTCACAGGACCGGCGTCGGCCCCCACTCTGTCCCGCAGTACCCGACCCCAAGGCAGGGCATGAAATCGACCACCGGTCCCCGGCACCCGGCACTTCCGCTCTCCTCGCGCCAGGAATTGTGCTGGGAGTGGGAGCGCTGCCACGGCAAGCCCTATCCTGCGGTGGTCTCGATCGACTGCTCGACCGCCCTGCGGCTCCTGGGGCCGCTGGACGCCGGCGCGCTGCGGGAGGCCTTCGCCGAGGTCACACTCCACCACGACGCCCTGCGCCTGCGGCTGGACGGGCCGCCGGAGCGAGTCGCCGACGTCGTCCGGCCTCACCAGACGCTTCGCGCAACGCCTCTTCCGCTGGAGGAGGCCGTGCTGCCCGCGCGGCCGTACCCGCTCCTGGTGGACCTCAGCACCCGCCCCTTCGACGTCACCGAAGCCCTGGGACGCGCCTACCTGCTGCGCGCGGCCCCCGACCACCACGTCCTGCTCACCTGCTTCCACCACCTGGTGTTCGACGCGGCCAGCCACCGCCTCTTCCTCAGCGACCTGGCCCACGCGTACAACCGGAGGGTGGCCGCCGGGGTACCGCTGCGGCCCGCCTTCTCCTACCTCGACCTCATCCGCGACGAGTCCACCCGCCCGGCCCTGGACGACCGCGCAGCCCGCCTGGCCGCCCGGGCCGCGCTGTTACAGGCGTACGGCGCCGGGGACCTGCTGCCAGGCCGTACCGCCGGGCCCCCGGCGCTGCGCCACCACTACGACGAGGAACCCCTCGACTTCTCCACCGGGCAGACCCGGCAACTTCTGCACGCCGCCCGGGCCGCCAGGGTCTCCCTGTACTCGCTGCTGACCGCGGCGTTCGCCGACGCCCTCGGCCGTCACTTCGGCCGCGAAAGGATGATCCTCTCCACGCCGTCCCACGGCCGGCTGCGGCCCGAACACCGCACCGCCGTCGGTGACTTCGCCAACATGGTGCAGATCCCGGTGGACGTGTCGCGGGACGGCGGGCACCGGCTGCTGCGGCAGGCGCACGAGGCCGTCCGCGAGGCCTCGGCCACCGTCGACCTGCCGTTCGGGCTGCTCGCCGAGACCGTACTGGGTCGCAGCGGCGACGCCGGCTTCTTTCGGTACGCCCTCGGGCACGCCGCGCTGCGCCTGCACGGGGTGACCGGCTGGGCCCTGGACCGGCAGCGCGACGACGCCACCCCGATGCACGCGATGCGCACCGACCTCATGCCGATAAGCCAGGACTCTTCCCGTTTGACCTACGCCACCCGCCAGGCGTCCGACGCGGCGGCGGCCACGCTCGCGCTCAGTCTCACCATGACGCAGGACGCCCGCCTGTCGGGGGCACTGCGCCACGAGAGGGCCTATCACGGCCCGGACACCGCACGCTCGATCCTGCACCACCTCCGTGAACGCCTGGGCGCACTGTCCGGCTCGGCCGGGACGTGAGGCGTCGGCAACCGGTGCGGGCGCAGGGAGCCGGAGGCGCGCGCCGCATGGCAGGGCGTACACGTACTACCGCCGGGACCCCAACGCGTCGATGGTCCGGTGCGCACAGACGGCCCGCGCAAGCGCCCGCCGATACGTCTTCCCGCACATCGTTGGCTTCGTCCAACAGCCGGTCCAGCGCGGCCTGGTGTCGTCGATAGCGGCTTGTTCTTCGTCAGTGAGCGGGATCGTAGCCCGCATGCGCCGGAGGTTGTCCTTCGCCTCCAGGAGTCGGGCCCTGCTGGAGTGCTTCGGAGCGTAGAAGTCGCAGCGGGCGCAGGCCATGCGGTGCGGGCACTGCTCGAAGAAGGTGTACATGCAGTAGTCATTTCGACTGGGGGCACGTCAGCGAGCGGCATCGGGCGGCGGGGCCGTGGCGGTGCGTACAGGCGCGCAGGCCGTCGGCCGGCAGGCGGCGGGCCTCGTCGCGGTCGACGGGCCGGCGGCGCTTGCCCATCAGCACAGCTACGAACTCCTGGCCTGACCGGCGGGCTCACTCCACAAGAGCCGCACCCAACTGGGTCCGGCGTCCTGAGCTTTCCGGGCGGAGTGGGTCATGCCGGGTCGGAGAAGCGCGGCTCGGCGGCGACTGAACCGTTCTCCAGATAGGCGGACAGCGCCTCGCCGCCCGCCCGTTCCTCGGCGGGCGAGGCGGGAAGCGGCCAGCGCAGGCCCTGGTACAGCAGCCCCCGGTGCACGTCGAAGCAGGCCACGAAGATCTCTCCGTACGACACTGCCGCGTTCAGCGCCCGGAAGTAGGAGGTGCCGCAGACGACCGCCCCCAGCGGAAGCACCCACCAGGCCCAGGGCGTCCACACGACGAGCAGCATGCCCCACAGCCACGCCTGCGCGGCTCCGCTCAACCGCTGCCGGGCGTCCTCCACCTCCTTCTTCGCCTCGTCCGGCAGCAGCAGCCACAGCCGTGGCCAGCAAACCTCGGTGTGCAGTCCGTAGCGCGCTCGCGGCCGGTCCTCGAAGGCGCTGAGTATGTTGCCCAGGCGGGTGGCCATGTGTCGGCTCGGGTCCGTGGGCGCCAGCAGGTAGCGGCGTTGGAGTTCGGCGTACGTGCGGCGCTGCCGCCAGTCGAGAGCCTCGTCCGACACGCCGGCCAGTTCGCGCAGCCGCCGGGTGTCCCGCCGGATCCGCTCGCTGCGGCGGTCGAGCAACGGCTTTTGCAGCCAGTCGAGGCGACGCGGCCAGTACCCCGACAGGGCTCGCACCACCGGGACCGTGAGCCGTTGCGCGGCGAGGGCCGACAGCATGACGACGATCAGCGAGGCCGTGACGAGGAGGCCCTGCATGATCGCGGGCAGTGTGCGCACCTGCTCTCCCAGCTGCCTGGCGACGGCCGTCCAGCCGTCGTGGTGGAGGGAGGGGCGGGTGCGGTTCCAGTGCCAGGCGATCGCCCCGGTGGCCCAGAAGAGCAGGGCAGGTGACAGCAGGAGGGCCATCCAGCGCTCGGCCAGCTTGCCACCCAGTCCGTTCCAGAACGGGCCGAGCACGGTCAGGCCTCCCTGTCAGGCGGTGCCGGGGGCCGCGAAGCCGGCGGCCCGGAAGACGAGTACCACGTCCGTGTGGACCGGGCAGCGCTCCGGCGGCGAATCCGGATCGTCCACGCCGAGCACCGTCCAGACGTAGTGGTCCTCCCTGGGACAGACGAATCGGTCCTTCGCCACGGGGGTTCCCGAGGAGAAGGTGGGCTCCAGTCCCCGCCATCCGACGGTGCTGGGCAGGAGTTCGTCCATCCGGTGTCTGGTCGTTTCGTGACGGGAGAGCAGGCGGTACAGCTCGTCCTCGTGGTCCGCCCTGGCGTCGGGGTCGGTCTCGGCGTTCGCCCTGCGCACCAGCGCGGCCAGCGGCCCGGCCAGCGCCGCCGCCTCGGGCCACCTATCCAGTTCGCGCAGGACGCGCCCGGCCACCTCGACGATGTCACCGTCCTCGTTCATGGTTTTCCTCCGTTCTCCAAGTCCTCCAGGACGCGGTCGAGTTCGGCCCAGGCCGCACGTAACGCACCTCTACCCGAACCGGACCCGGCGGTGTCCAGGGACGACTTCTCCAGACGCAGGAGCCGCTCGGCGGCGGCCGCTCCCTGCGCGGCGCGCGGCCCCGGCAGCTCACGGGCGGCGGTGCCGAGCAGGTCGCGGATCGTGTCCATGTCCGCCACCGGCGTGCTGCCGCCCGGCGAGGGCCGGGCCAGTTCGTCGCGCGTCCTGGCCGCCAGGTGTGCCAAGGAGCGGAACCGGCGCGCCGCCTCCGCTCCGCCGGCCAGCCGGACCCGCGCCACCAGCCGGGCCGTCGTACGGGCGAAGGCGAGCGCTTCGGCCGTCTCGTCCGCGGCGCCCCTGCCGTGTGCCCATACGGCCCATTCGCAGGCGGCGGCGAACCGGGAGCGCAGGTCGCCCTGTTCGGCGTGCCCGCTGGCGAGCCGGTAGGTCTCCGTGGCCCGTCCCGTCTCCCCGCTCGCGAGCAGCACCTGTGCCAGGCCGCGCAACTGCGCGGGCAGGGCGGGCCATTGGGCGCGGGGCACGGCGAGGGCGAACTCGAAGAGTTCCGCGGCCCGTTCGAGGTCGTCGTCCGATCCGAGACGCCGGTGGCGGGCGAGCATGCTGTGTGCCAGGCTGTCGACCAGCCTCGGGCGTTGGACGTACTGGGCGCCCAGCACTCCGAGCGCTTTCTCCCCCTCGGCTATCGCGGTGTCGTTGTCCACGGGGTCGCCCGCGATCCGCCAGCGCTCGGCGAGCAGGAGGGATCGCCACACCGGGAGGAAGCGAGCGTAGACCGAGTCCGCCGGTGCCGTCGCGGCGAACTCGCGCACCGCTTCCAGCGCCGCCGACAACCGCGAGGCGGGCTCCGCGTCCGGCTTGTCCGTCGTTCGGCCCTCGTCCAGCGCGTACGCCACCTTCGCGGAGGCGAGGTGGTGGAGCCGCTCCGACAGCACCGGGTCGTCGGGCGGCGTGCGCTCGACGGCGCGGCCGAGCAGCTCGACCGCCCGGCGGACATCGGCCTCGTCGCTCGTGCGACCGTGCCGGGTCAGATGCGCCACGCCAAGGTTGTTGAGGGCGTACGCGAGGTGTTCGCCGCCCGCGGAGCCGACGGCGAGCACCTTCTCGTGCGCTGCGACCGCGCGGTCCAGATCGCCGGTCCGGCCGTAGAACTCGTACCGAAGCCGCAGACAGCTGCCGAGGTTGGACAGGAGGGCCAGCTCGTTCTGGGACTCGAGTCCCGCCAGGTCGGTGGCTTCCTCCAGCGCACGGATGGCCTCGTTGAGGTCGTGCGCGTTCGGACTGATCATCACCCTGTCGCGCAGTGCCATCCCGAGTTCGCCGAGCTGATGCGCGTGCGCTGTCGGTTCGGTCGGCCCCGGCCCGGCTTCCCGGGCGGCGCACAGCAGCCGGCGCAGTTCGATGGCCCGGTCGAGGTCGCTGCGGCTGCGCCGGCGGACGAACGTCGCCTGCAGGGTGTCGGCGAGGGCTTCGAGGTAGGGGGCGCGGTCATGTTCCGGGCAGGCGTCGAGTTCGCTCTGGGCGAGTCGCACGACGTGGTCCAGGGTGTCGGCCAGGGTGTCGGCCAGGCCGGCCTGCCGGCTCATGAGCCGCAGCAGCGCGCCGTGCTCCTCCCGGATCTCGTGCTGCAGCGCGGTTTCGCCGTCCAGCGCCCGGAGCGCTGTGCGCAGCGCGTCGGCGGCCGCTTCGAGATGGGCGAAGCGGTGGGTCGCCTGAAAGGCGCTCATGTGGGCCCAGCAGAGCCCGCGCCATCCGTAACTGCGTTCTCCCGGCGGTCGGGCCAGCCGCGTGATGGTCTCGGCAAGGTCCTGCCGCGCCGCCACGCAAGCCGCCCACGTCTGCTCGGTCGCCTTCTGCTTGGCGCGAGCGGCGGACTTCTCGGCCGCCCGCACGGCTCGGGCGAGTTCCTTGGGAACCTCGCGGCGGTCGGAGGCCTTCCAGTCGAGAAGTTCGTCGTAGGCCTGCTCGATCCCGACCTTCTCGCAGCGGTCCAGCAAGCCGTCCAGCTCGTCGAGGGCGCTGAGGGCCGATGGGTCCGGCGCGTGCTGTCGTCGCATGCGGGCCCGTACTTCCCGCGCTTCCGTGCCCAGCAACTCCGGCTTTTCCAGGATGAGTTGACGCGAAGTCCGCCAGGACCGCTCGGCGGCGAACGTGTGCAGCAGCTGGTTCAGGTACTGCTCCCGCAGGGGCGTCAAGGCCATGGGAACGCCGCAGCAGTCCGCGTACCGGGGTCCGTTGCCGCACCAGCACGGATCGCCGGGCGGCGGCGGCCAGTCGAGGAACGTTTCGCAGCCTTCCCCCGCGTAGCCGATGACGTGGTCCCTGTCCCAGGGGTCGAGGCCCTCGGACGCGCACCATTCCAGATAGGCGTCGACCGTCACGACGGCGATCTGGCACTGCTCGGCGACGGGCGCGAGTTCCCGGAGAAAGCCTTCGTGCCGCAAGGAGTACGCCGGGAAGTCGAACCCTTGCCAATCGGTGTCGAAGTCCGACCACAGCCGACGCATTCGATGGAATTCTTCTTCCGGCAGCCACCAGCACGTGGCAAGCGGAACCAGCTCTTCGGAATCCTCGCTTTCGGGCACTCCCCTGTCCTCGCCCCCCGATCCCACGCAAAGGGATCTCGTCCCCGGATTGTGTCAGGCATGCTGGGTTCCGTCCGTGTCTTCGCCGGATTCACCGGAACCGGCGCGCACCGATCCCAGGGGGTCACGAATGGGCCTGTCACTGCCCGCGGGGAGCCACCCCACAAGGATCACCTGTATCTCGGCGACCGGCGTGGAGAATAATTCGAACAATTCTTCCCCCCTGCCATCCGTATTCGCGTTCGTCGCTTTCGCGCTGGACCTCGAGGGCACAAGGGGAGAGGACGCAAAGGGAACGGTTTACGTCACAGCCTTCGAAGACATCGTGGAGTCCTATACCGAGGATCCGCATGGACCCCTGGGGCATCTGCTGCGCGGGGTGGCCACGGAGTCCGCCCTCACCGAGCTGTCTCCCGTGCAGCGCATCGCGGTGCTGTTGTCGGTGGCGAACGTGCTCGCCGGACACCAGGTCCATGTGGCCGACGCCAGGTCCGCGGCGGAACACGCCCTTGTCGAAGCCCGGTCGGCGAGCCGGGCCGGTGACGGGCTGCTCACCGAGGCGCTCGTACGGGCAGGCCGACTGATCTCGTGTCTGACCCTCGACGCGGCGGACCGCGACCGCGGGTTCGGTCTGCTCGACGAGGCCGCCGCTTCGGCCGGCCCCGAGCTGCTGACACGGATCGCCCACGCACGCGGACTCGCCTACCTGATCTCGCACTCCGAAGGCGGCGGGATCCAGGATGTGGAGCGGTCCCTGTCCGCGTACCGGTCGGCGCCGGCCAAGACGCCGGCGCACTCCCCGCATTGGCTGGAGTGGCGCGTGGGCCTGGCCATGGCACTCGTCCAGCGCTACCGGAGCCTGCATGAGTGGGAGAACCTCACCGAGGCTGTCGACGTCCTCGGTACGGCCCTGGCCGAGGATCCGGAGGGCGAGTCCCAGGTGGGCGCGTGCTACGACCTCGTACTCGACGCGCTCGACGCGCTTCTCGGCCGCGTCGTCGGCGGGCAGGAGCTGGACCGGGCGGTCGGCCTGGCCGAGGCCCTGTCGTCCGGTCCGGCCGCGGCGGCCGTCCCCGGGCTTCGCGACCACGCCCTGTTCACGCTCGCTTGCCTGCTCGACCGTCGCTGGCAACTGGCCCAGGAGCCGACCGACCTCCGACGCGCCCTGGACCTTCTGACCGCCCTGCGGGACGCGGCCTCCCCGGAAGCGCCCGCATCGGCGGAAGTCCTCGCCGCGCTGGCCATGGTCATGTTCCGGTACGGCGAACGGCCCGGTGAAGGCGAGCGGATCGACCAGGCGCTGCTCCTCGTCGACGAGGCACTCACCCGGGTACCGGAGGACTCCGCCCAGGGCGCGATCTGCCTGCAGGACCGGGCCGTGCTGCTGACCGCCAGAGCGAAGCGGGACGGTGACCCGGCGGACCTGGAGGACGCGTTGACGCTGCTCGAACGGGCCGCGCGTCAGCCTCAGGCCGCGAGCAGCGCCCGGGTGAGCCTGGGCCTCGCCCTGCTGACGTACCATCAGCAGACGCAGGAGCAAGCCCCGTTGGACCGCACGATCGAGGAGCTGGAGGCCGCGGTCACCGCGGCGAACGGGCCCCACGCCTGGATGCGCGCGACGGAAGCCCTGCACCATGTGCTCGCAGTGCGGTACGGCGCGCTGGGCGCGAGCGAGGACCTGGAGCGCATGCGGGCTCTCGCGGAAGAGGCGCGGACGGCCTTCGCGGACTCACCCGGCCTGGACGTCGGTCTCTCCTACCAACTGGCGGGCGCCCTCAACTTCCGTTTCTCGACAACCGGTGACCGTAGCGTCCTGTCCGAGGCGGTCGCCGTCCTCGACGCCCTGCCGGCCTCCGGCGGGGCGGACTCCCAACGGCAGGACCACACCCGGGCGGAGATCGCGGTGGAACTGCGGCACAGCTATCTGGCCGATGGCGACGCCACCCAGCTGTTCAAGGCCATCGCGCTGCTGGAGGACGCGCTGCCCCGGCAACCGGCGCACAGCTTCGCCCGTGCGCAGATCCTGGGGCTGCTGGGACTGTGCCGACGCGACCGCTACATCCACTCCGGCGACGGAGCCGACCTGGACGCGGCGGTCGACGAGTTCACCGAGGCGCTCACCCACCTCACGGAGACGCACGACAAGTACGCGGAGATCGCCACGAATCTCGGCCTTGCCCTGTGGGACCGATACGGCCGGGACGGCCGCCTGCACGACCTCGACCGCGCGATCGACGCACTCGACACCGTCCTGAACGGTCCCACCGGGGGCGGTGAGTACCCCGCCGCCGCTCTCAACACCCTGGGGGTCGCGCTGCGCGACCGCTATCACCTCTCCGCCGACCCGAGGGATCTGCAGCGCTGCGTCGCTGCCCTCGAACGGGCCACCGCCTCCTCCCCGGCCACCGCCCACGCCCTGCTGCCCGGCGTCGTCCTCAACAACTACGGCGCCGCCCTCCTGGACCGCTACGGTGCCACCGGCGACCTCCTGGATCTCACCCGGTCCGCCGACGCGTACGAGGAGTCGGTCGCCACCGCGCCCGCGGGCAGCCCGAACCGGCCGAGGTTCCTGGTCAACCTCGCCGCTGGACTCCTCTTCCGGTACCAGCATCTGTACGACATCCAGGACCTCGACCGGGCGGTACGGCTGCTCGACGAGGCACTCGCGGAGTCGCCCGACGGCTGGGTCAACCGTCCCACGACGCTGATGGCGCAGGCCCGGATGCTGTACACCCGCTATCGGCAACTGGGCCGACGCGCCGATCGCCGCCGCGCGGTGGAGGCGTACCGCACCGGCTGCACCGCCGGGCTGGCCACACAGCCAGGGCCCGCACTGGTCACGGCCGCGGCGTGGGCGGAGTGGGCCTTCGAGGAGGGTGTCTGGTCCGAGGCCGCGGAGGCGTGCGGCCTCGCCTTCCAGGCCATGGCCGGACTCTTCGAGGCGCAGTTCGGCAGGGGGCACAAAGAGCGCTGGCTGCGCGCGGCCCAGGGTTTCCCGGCCCGGGCCGCCTATGCCCTGGCCCAGGAGGGCGCGCCGCGGGACGCGGTCGTCGCACTGGAACGCGGTCGTGCGCTCCAGTTGAGCGAGGTGCTGGAGCGGGACCGGGCCCATCTCGACGATCTGATCGAGGACGGGCACGGGGACAGCGTGCGTCGCTATCAGCGGGCCAACAGAGAGTGGGCCGAACAGATCAACACCTGGGAAGCCGGCCAGGGACTCACCCCCGAGCCCTCGGGCGTGGCCCGGTCCGCCGGCGCGGCCGACGGGGACCGGCTGCGCGCGGCCCGACAGGAACTCGACGCCGCCATCGCGGAAATCCGCCGGGTCAAGGGCGACTTCCTGAGGGCACCCGGATTCGACGACATCGCCGCCGCCTGTTCCGTGCCGCTCGTCTATCTGGCGGCCACCGGCGCGGGTGGCGTGGCGTTGGTCGTGACCGCGGGCGGCGAGTCGGTGCGGACCGTGTGGCTGCCCGAGCTGACCGAGGGCGCCGTGACGCTCCGGGTTCAGGATCTGCGCGAGGCGCACGACGGGCGGGGGCGGGAACCGGGGGTGTGGCTCGGCACCCTGGACGCCGTCACCGCCTGGCTGTGGAACGCCGTGATGGGACCCGTCCTGGAGTGCCTGGGCACCGGAACGAGCGCGGTGCTCGTGCCGTCCGGGCTGATCGGTCTGCTGCCGCTGCATGCCGCGTGGACGCCCGACGCCTCACGTCCGACGGCGCGCCGTTACGCGATGGACGAGTGTGTGCTCAGCTACACGCCGAACGCCCGCAGCCTGCGCACCGCCCAGGAGATTGCCGACCGGGTGCCCTTCGGCTCGCTGCTCACGCTCCACGACCCCTTGCCCAGCCGGCACGAGCCCCTCTCCTTCGCCGCCTGCGAAGTGGCCGCGGCGCGCGCCCACTTCGCCTCCTCGCACGGGCTGTGCCATGAGGCCGCCGATGTCCAGGCCGTCAAGGACGCGTTGGGCCGTCACCAGGTGCACCACTTCGCCTGCCATGGCGTCGTCAATCTCAGTGAACCCCTGCTCAGCGCCGTCCTCCTCGCCGACGACCAACCGCTCCTGCTGGGCGACCTGCTTCGGATGCGGCTGACGCGCGACGGTTCGGGCGGGGTACGGCTGGTGATCCTGTCCAGTTGCGAGAGCCAGGTGCCGGGGCTGGTCCTGCCCGACGAGACCGTGAGCCTGCCGACCGGTCTGCTTCAGGCGGGAGTCGCCGGGATCACGGCCACCCAGTGGGCGGTGCAGGGGCTGGCCTCCTGTCTGCTGACGACCCGTTTCCACCAGGAGCTCCAGCGGCCCGACGCCACTCCCGCGGCGGCCCTGCGGGCGGCGCAGCAGTGGGTCAGGGACACCACGAACGAGGAGAAGGCGGCCGAACTCCAGAACGCCGCGGGCACCCGTCTGCCCCGCGACGCCGTACGTCCCCTGTGGCGGGCACTGGTCCGCAGAGCGCCGCACGAGCGGTCTTTCGCCCACATTTGCGACTGGGCGCCGTTCTCCCACGTCGGCGTGTGAGCCACGCCGTTCCGGGGAGCTGCGCGCGCGAGCGTTGAGCCACCGTCGCCGGGTCGGCGGGGGCCGTACTTGATTTCCACCAGGAGCTCCAGCGGCCCGACGCCACGCGACGACCCGCCCGAAGCCCGGCCGTCACCTGGTGGCCGTGAACCGGCCGAGGCCTTCGCGGCCACGCGGCCTGTGTCGAAGCCCCGACGGGATCGGTACGTCACTGAGGTCGCCCTCCCCGTGACGGGCACGTGGAAGAACCCCGGTGCGGAGTGTGCGCTGGCGGACACCAGCCTCATCGCCCCGAAGGCCGGGCGGCCGCTGCTGTCCGTCGAGGCCGACGACTGCACCGAGGAAGCCCCGGTCGGCGCAGCCGAGTTCGACAAGCACACGCGTCACTTCCCCCGTGAGGTGTAGGACGCCGACGGCCGGCCCCGTCGCTCGATCAGCTGCTCAGGGCTTCCACGAGCCGAGCACGTCCTTCATCGCATCCGTCATCGCGAACTGCAGCAGTGGGCCGTAGGTGATCCGGCCGACGCCCAGGCGGCGGAAGCGCTCAAGATCGTGCCTGACGGGATGGGCCGTGGAGTTCACGGGAACGGCGATGGCGCCAGTCACCGCCGCGAGCAGGTCGTCGTCGTCCTGAATACCCACCGGGTAGACGCTGTCGGCACCGGCCTGCTCCAGGGCTCGCAGTCGCTCGATCGCCTCGTCGAGGACGCCGGAAGCGTCCTTCGCGTGCAGGAAGAGGTCGGTGCGCCCGTTCACCCAGACCGGAACTCCGGCGTCGTCAGCCGCCGCGCGCAGGCCGGCGATGTAGCTCGCGTGCTCCTGTGTGCTGCGCATGCGGCCGCCGTCCGAGTGGACGGTGTCCTCGATGTTGAGACCGGCGCCGCCGACCTCGATGAGCCCAGCGATGAGATCCGCGGGCTTCTGTCCGTATCCGGCCTCCAGGTCCACGGACACGGGGACGTCGACCGCCGCGATGATCGGCCTGACGGCGGTGAGCACTTCCTCGAAGGTCTGCCCCTCGTGGTCGTCGGCTCCCCGGGAGTCGGCGAGCGGATGACTGCCGACCGTCAGCGCGGGGAACCCGACGGCGGCTGCGGTCCGCGCGGACCAGACGTCCCAGACGGTCGGCAGCACGAGCGGCTTGTACTCGGAGTGCAGCTGCTTGAGGCGTTGAGCGCGTTCAACAGTGGTGCGAGAGTCCATGTCACGGACGCTACACCTGGATGCCACGAATAACGTGCCGGAGGGGCGCCGCCCGGTGACGGAAAGGTGCAGCCCGGTTCCTTTCTGGGTTGCTGACGTGGACAGGGGGCGGGGCGATCTCAGAGATGCCGCATCCGGCTCCGAACACGACCGGCTCCATCTTTCAGCCGTTGATCCTGTGACTGAGGGCGGTCTCGCCAGTGGCTTCGCCGAGCTGCCGTGCCCTCTCCTCGATGATCAGGTCGGCGGTTCTCATACAGAGAGGGATCACTGCAAGGCCGCGGGGCATGGCTGGAGTTGTTCGCGTACCGCCTTTTGCAAGGGGTTCTGCGCGGCCCACTACCAGCAGAGGGAGCGCGGAAGAGTGTTGCGCCCGGTAAGGGAGAGAGCGGACTCGTATCGGCGAAAGATCTGTGAGTTCGAGGGGGCGGCAAGGAGACGAAAGCCCTGGGGCTCTGCCCTGGACACTACCGTCAGCGGCAGCTCGGCAAGACACTTACCTCGTTGCGGGTGGTTGAGCGGAAGTCGTGCCGTGTCGACTTCTGCATACGGACCGAGTCCGCGAAGGGGTACTGCGCCGCGCATTAAGACCAACGACCACCCGAGCAAGCCCGGTCCGTCTTCGGTGACGGTGCGGGCTTGCGTGCGGTGATGGCGCAGGAACAGGAGTACCTCGGCCACGATCAATGGGCAGATCTGGTCGTCTCTGTCTCTGCTGTTCGACGCATGTTGATCGACATGATGCACTTTGTTCGTAGCGCTCTCGCACCTTCTCCCCGTCGCGCAGGGCGCGGCGCGCGGCGAAGTGCCTCCAGCGCGGGACGGACCCCACGCCCTGCTGGGCTGCCACCAACTCGGCGCTGACCGCGTCCACGGCGCCGGCGTAGGCGAGAGCGGCCTCGACCCAACGACGGCAGGTCTCCGGCGTGCACGAGGCGAGGTCTCCGGCATTGTCATGCGGTCGCCAGGTCTCAACCAGGAAGAAGGGGGCCGGACCGGTCCCGTCGAGCAGACTGTCGGGCCAGTGCCGGTGGACGCGGACCTTGTGGTCGCGTGGGCGCACCGATTCCTGGTCCTGCTGCCGGGGCATGGACGGCGTGTAGTGGGCAGGATGCGGCAGTGCCAAGTGGCTCATCGGCTCACCCCCGTGATTCCGTCTCTCCAGGGTGCCCGCAGCACCGTCGCCGAGGCAATGCCCCCACGCTCCCCGGCTGTGGCACGCCACGGCCGGATCGCGTTCCGAAAGACCCTCTGACCGGGGCCTCCACCACCGACATCACGACATCGGTGCCGATGCCACAGCGTCCCCGTCCGGCTCCAGGCTGACCGCACCGTCCGCCGCCCTTGGCCACGTCATTCCGGTGAGTGCACGACGCACTCGGGCGACACCGATCCGTCCCTGGTTGAGCCTGCAGTAGAGGGCCCCCTGGCCGCGGCGGGGGCGCCCGCCGCCCACGCCTGGCGTGCCGGAGCGGACCCGCCACCCGCCACCCGGGGACCACGGACTCGCCGTCCTCAGACCGGAGGGGCGGCGTCTAGCGCACGGCGCCTCCGACGCCCGGGGCGCGTACGTCGGCCAGTGTGGTGGCCAGGGACCGCCAGACGTGGGTGGCCAGATCGAGGTTGTGGGCGTCCGTCGCCTGCTGCCCGAGGCGGCGCAGGGCCGCGACGCCCTGGTCGACCCGGCCCTCCAGGATCATCAGACGGCCCTCCAGGACCGCCAGCCGTACCCGGTCCCCGTGCGGCAGCCGGAGTTCGCCGTCCGGCGGCAGCGCGCCGCACAGCGTCCGGGCGTCGTCCAACCGGCCCTGGTGGAAGGCGAGATGGGCCCGCAGAGCGCGTACCTCCTGCAACTGGATCGGGGTGCCGATGAGTCCGAGGACCACGTCGGCCTCGCCGAGCCACCGCTCCGCCGCCGCCACGCACGGCGGTGACATCTGGAGCGCGGCGGCCGTCGCCGCCGTACGCAGCCGGGTCCACAGGATCAGGTCGTCGCCGCCCCGGAGCAGTGCCAGCGCCCCCTCCAGCCGGGACCGGGCGGTCCGGTGGTCGCCCCGCCGATCGGCGACCACCGAGGCGGTCCACAAGGCTTCGGCGGCCGGCTGGGGAGCGGCCGTGGGCAGCAACTCGCTCTCCAGCTCACGTACATGGCGCTCGGCCGCTTCCAGCCGGCCGAGCCCGGTCTCGACGGCGATCAGCACCGTCTGGGCGGCCATGACGTCGGCGGCCGGCAGCCGCTCGGCGCGCGCGACAGCGAGCGCGGTGACGGCGGCCGGTTCCGCCGCCCGTGCCTTGCCCAGGGCGTACAGACAGCGCGCGTACTGCACATGGGACCGCACCCGGAGGTCGGGTGCCGCGATCAGTTCGCTCAGTTCGATCAGCTCGCGCAGATGACCGCGCTCCTGCTCGAAGTCTCCCTGCCCACCGCTGATCCGGCCGAGCAGCCACAGCGCCTGCCAGCGGCCGACGGGGTCGTCGTGCTCGTCGTCGCGCACCGCCTGGAGGAGGGCGGTGGCGCTGTCCGTGCCCGGCGGTGCCGAGGTCGCGGCGGCGAGCGCGCGGCTCAGGCAACCGCCCGCCCGCGGCTCGGTCAACGCGGTGACGTCCACGCCGAGTTGCTGTGCCAGATAGCTGACGGTCCGTCCGGTGGGCCGGCGTTCGCCCGACTCCAGACGGGAGAGGTATCCGGTGGACATGCCCTCACCGACGACCGCAGCCTGGCTCAAGCCCCGCTCGAGCCTGAGCTTCCTCAGCTGCCGGCCGAAGTGCGGCTGCTCAAGCATTTCGCCCTCTGATCCCCTGAGGTCCTTTTGAGTCTTCTGATCGCCCCGTGTTTTCGAGGCCACGTCCGGAAGTTGCCCATACTTTAGGGAGGCTTGGCAATGGGGGCAACATGGTTGCGCACCCGAGGTTTCTCCTGTCATTTGCCATGGCTCCCTGCATACCGAGTTTCGGAACGACCGGGCGGAGGATGCTGTTTGGCTGAAATTGCCCCATGGCCAAAAGAGTTGGCAATGGGCGCGCCCGGCTAGGCAAACACTTGCCAGGCGGGTTGTCCGGCCATAGCCTCCGAGTTGCCGACCTGATGTGATATCGCCCCAACCCGGTGGCGGCCGCGCGAAAGTGACGCGCGGACAACGTTGTCTCGCGGGGTTGCCGGAAAGGGCGGGGTGCATCGAAACCCCCATGTACAGAGGGAAAGACGGTATGTCCGTGGTGACCACAAGCATCACCGCCTCATCCACCACCGTCGTCAAGGCGGGCGCCGGCGTGAACCGCCGCCGCACCTACACGGCCCATGTATGTCCGAAGGGCATGACCATCACGGCCGCGGAAGCCGATTTCGCGGCACAGTTCGGGGCGAGCCCCGGCGGGATATGCGACCGCACGCTGAGCGATCTGCTCCGGGCAGGCACGCCCGAGTTGCTGCGTCATCGTTTCACCGACCTTTCCGAGGGCCGCACGAACTGGTTCACCGAGCGGGTGGCCGGCCGGCACGACAGCGGCCGTGTCTTCGCCGCCGACCTGACGGCGATAGCGGTCACCGGCGCGACCGGGCCGGCCGGACTGGTCCTCCTGCTGAGCCCCCTGAGGGCGGCGGGCGAGCCGTACCCCCGCGAACTGACGCTCAGCGAACTCGACGTGCAGGTCCTGGAGGGCGTGGCGGGTGGTGCGTCGACCGTGCAGCTGGCCGGCCGCCTGTACCTGAGCCGTCAGGGCGTCGAGTACCGCGTGCGCCTGCTGCTGCGCCGTTTCGACGCTCCCAACCGGCCCGCCCTGGTGGCCCGCGCCCACGCGCTCGGGCTGTTCGCGCCGGGCCAGTGGCCCCCACGGGTACTGCCGGAGCTCATCGAGTAACGGGCGCGACGGGGGACACACGGCGGGCGGTGGCCGTCGGCGGGACGATCCCGCCGACGGCCACCGTCGCGTCCGTCCCGGGGCCCCGGCGGGCACCGTGCGCCCGTCGGGGCGCGAGGTGCGGTGCGTGCTCCGTCGGGCACCTGCTCGAAGCACTCGGGGGAGTGCCGGCCGGCCATCCTCGTGCGGCGTGCAACCGGGCTCCGGGCGGAAGCGGAGTACGGGCGTGCCAGGCGGCGCGACGGGACGCCCGCGGCCCGCCGGGGGTCCAGGGCCTTTCTCCCCGGTCCCGCCGCGGGGCGCGGCGTCGGCAGGCGCCTCCGCCGCGTCGCCGTCACGCCCGGACACTCCGCGCGGACCGGCTCCTCCGCCGCGCGTCCGCGCGCGGCGGATTTCGCTCGGGCCGGCCGCAAGGCACTGCCTCCGGGCGCGGCGGGATCCACAGGACGGGCCTCAAGCCGCCGAGGGCTGCCAGGCCTCCCGGAAGCGCAGTCGGGCGCGGTGCAGCCGGGACCGTACGGTGCCCACCGGCAGTGACAGGACACGTGCCATCTCCTCCTCGTTGAGGCCGTAGGCGCGCAGGGTGAGGACCTGCCGGTGGGACATGGACAGCCGGTCCAGCACATCGCTGATGTGCACGGCGTCCAGCGGGTTCGCCTCCTGTCCCGGCTCGACCCGCTGGTACGGCCCCTCCTCACCGGCCCGTTTCACCGTGCGCACGGCCTCGCGGACCGTCACCGAACGCACCCAGCCGTAGAACGCGGTCGGCTCCCGCAGCGTGCGCAGACCCCGGTAGACGGCGAGGAGCGCCTCCTGCGTGGCGTCCGCGCCGTCGTCGTGCGTGATGGACCGGCACAGTCGTGCGACGTACGGGACGATCCCGGTCAGCAGTTGGTTCATGGCCTGTTCGTCGCCCGCCTGGGCGCGCGGCAGCAGCGCCAGGGGCGTGGGGATGTCGCTGACGTTGCTCATGTCGGCGCAGGGCTCCTTACGGTGGCCGGTGAGGTGCGGTGCGGTGGGCCGCCTCAGCCCGCCGCCGTGGGGACGGGCTCGACGGCGGCGGCGCAGGCGTCGAGCACCGCACCGACCCCGTCGCGGAAGGCCCGGACGAACTCCGGGCTGAAACAGGCGGTGAAGTACGGGAACTCGATGGCCAGCCGTCCCTCGAACGAGACGACACAGGCCATCACCGGGCTGCGCCCGGCCGCCGGGAAGTACTGCTCCCGGGCGGGCACCAGCCGGACGTCGGTGGCCTCCAGGCCCTCCGGCAGCCGGGGCCCCGGGACGACGCCCATGTTCGTGGCGATCACCGTCGCCAGTTGCAGCGTGGGGTTGCGCGGGATCTCGGGCGTGATCCGCATCTCGTGGTAGGGGCCGTCGCCCGCGACGAAGTCGCCGAGCCGGGAGTGGACGGTGCGGGCCAGCTCGACCGGGTCCGACTCCGGGGCGACGTCCAGGGCCTGGAGGTGGCTGGTGACGGCGGGCACCATCACCAGGGCGGGCACCGGCGGTGACAGCCGCGAGCGCAGATCGACGGGGGAGAGGCAGCGCAGGGCACGCGGCTCGCCGCCGGGCAGACGTCGGCGCGCCGTCGTGAGCAGGGCCGCGGCGACCAGGGCGTGGACGGTCACGCCCGTCGTACGGGCGGTGCGGCGCAGCCGGCCGGTGCGTTCCTCGTCCAGCGTCAGCCGGCACACCTCGATACGGCCCTCGACGGCGGACGGATCCGTGACGTCGTACGCCACCAGCTCCGCCGGGTGCCGGCGCGCTTCGTCCACGCGCCGTTCCAGGTACGCGGTCGTCGCCGCCTCGTCCACCTCGGGCAGCAACTCGCTCACGGGCACCGCCCAGCCGGGGGTGCCGTCCGCGGCGCCGGGCCGCTCCTCGCCCTCGGCCAGGGCCCGGTAGCGTTCCCAGATCTCGTTGTGCAGGGCGATGCCGCTGTGTCCGTCGACGACGGTGTGGTCCACCGAGAGCACGAACAGGTGGCCGTCTCCCTCGGGCGCGCTCACCAGGACCGCCCGGCTCAGGGGCCCGCCGACGGGCAGCGGCGTGTTCAGCTCCGTGGCGTAGGCGTCCTCGGCGGCGCCGGTCCGGGTGCTCAGCCGGGGGCGCGCGGCCTCGTCCAGCAGGTCCAGCGCGAAGCCCTCGCCGTCCGGCACGATGCGGGTCCGCAGCGCCGGATGCGCCTCGGTGACCGCGTCGAACGCGGCCGACAGCGCCTCGATGTCGAGACGGCCGCGCAGGGTGCAGGAGAGCACCGCTCGGCTTCGCTGCCCGACGTACAGCGTCTCTACCGGACACAACGCACGGCGCATGACCCAGGCCCTCTTTTCGTCCGCTCATTCCCGGAATACCGCGCGCCGACCATCGGTCGGCGCCGCGGATCCGGCTCAACGTCCTTTCGAGAGTGCACGGTCGGGCCGGTGCGAATCCAGCCGATGCGGAGCGCCCGGGTAAAGTCTCGTGTTTTCCCTAAAGTTCGTCGCGGGCGCGGCTATCCCGGAACCCGCGTTCTTTAGGGAAAAACCTGAATTCCGTTCGCGGGGCCGGATCGGGCTTGACCGGATTCGCCCGGCTGCCCCAGCGTGAGGACCTCGTGAACCGGCGGCGGGCCGCGATACGGCCACGTCCCCGGAGCGCGACCGTAAATGCCGGCCCGGTGGGCCGGGGCCGCTTCCCTGTCAGACCGACCGGGCTCTTTCCGGCCGGGCCGTTACGGCTTGCCACGTGAGGGTTGTGCTATGTCACTCCACGAGGAGTCTCTCCCCGAGGACGAACGTCGACCGCTGTCCGGCGCACAGGAAGGCCTCTGGTACGCGCAGCGGCTCGCCCCCGACAGCGCCGCGTACAACACCGCGGAGGCGGTGGAGATCCACGGCGGCCTGGACACCGCTCTGTTCGAGGCGGCGCTGCGCCGCACGGTCGGCGAGGCCGGCACCTTCGCGCTGCGCTTCCTCGACACCGACGACGGCCCCCGCTGCCGACCGGCGCCGGACGCCGACGACTGGCCGCTGCACCGGGTCGACGTGAGCGACGCCGCGGACCCGGAGGCCGCCGCCTGGAAACTGATCCGCGCGGACCTCGCGACCCCGGTGGACACCGACAAGGGCCCGCTGTTCGCGCACACCCTCCTCACCCTCGCCGCCGACCGCCACATCTGGCTGCTGCGGGCCCATCACCTCCTGCTCGACGGCTACAGCTACAAGCTCCTCGGCCGCCGCCTGGCCGACGTCCACAACGCGCTGGCCGAGGGCCGCGACCCCGGCCCCGGCGGCTTCGCGCCCGTCGGCCGGCTGCGGACCGAGGAGGCCGCCTACCTCGCCTCCGAACGCCGTGACCGTGACCGCGACCACTGGACCCGCCGCCTGGCGGACCTGCCGGAACCGGCCCGCCTCACCCGCCGTACGGCCCCGCCGCGCGCCCCGTTCCTGCGCCACACCGTCGAACTCGGTTCCCTGGACGCCGAGGCGCTGTCCGCCGCGGCCGCCGGCCTGGGCATCACCCACGCCGACCTGCTCGCCACCGCTCTCGCCGTCTACCTGCACCGCATGACCGGCACGGATGACCTCGTCCTCGGCATGGCCACCATGAGCCGGCTCGGCAGCGCCGCCCTGCGCACCCCGGGGACCGCCTCCGACGTGCTGCCCCTGCGCGTCACCGCACGACCGGGCACCCCCTTGGCGGAGTTCGCGCGCACGGTGGCCGACGAACTGGCCGCATTACGACGGCACCAGCAGTACCGGGGCGAGTTCATCCGCCGCGACCTCGGCCTCCTCGGCACCGGGCGCCGCCTGCACGGACCCGTGCTGAACATCGTCCCCTTCACCGAGGAACTGGACTTCGCCGGCAGCACGGCGACCTGGCACCACCTGTCGGGCGGCGCCGTGGACGACCTCCAGATCAACGTCCGGCCCGGCACCCGGCCCGGCGCCCTCTGGCTGGCCTTCGACGCCAACCCCCACCTGTACGAGGCGGACGAACTCGCCCTGCACGGTGAGCGGTTCCTCGCGCTGCTGCGGCGGCTGGCGCAGACGGCGCCCACCACCGCGCTCGCCGATCTGGACCTGCTGCTGCCCGGCGAGCACCCGCGCGGCCGGCCGGTACGCGAGTTCCCGGTCACCGGCACGCTCACCGAGCTGTTCGAGCGGCAGGTGCACGCCCGGCCCGGACGGATCGCCGTCACCCACCAGGGCGCACACCTCACCTACGGGCAACTCAATGAAGAGGCCAACCGGTTGGCCCGGCTGCTCGTCGAACGCGGCGCAGGACCGGGCCGGACGGTGGCCCTCGCGCTGCACCGGGGCCCGCGGCTGCTGCCCGCCCTGCTGGCGGTCCTCAAGACCGGAGCCGCCTACCTCCCGCTGGACCCCGCCCACCCGGCCGAACGCCTGCGCCTGGTCATGGCGGACGTGGCGCCCGTCCTCCTGGTCACCGAGGGCGGCCTCGCCGCGGACCTCGGCGGTGACGTCACCACCGTCGTCCTGGACGAGCCCGCCGTCACCGCCGACCTCGCCGCGCGCCCGGCCGCCGACCTGACCGACGCCGACCGCGGCGGACCGACCGGCCCGACGCACATCGCGTACGTCATCCACACCTCCGGCTCCACCGGCCGCCCCAAGGGCGTGCCCGTCCCGCATGCCAACGTGGTCCGGCTGTTCGCCGCGTCGGCCGAGCACTTCGACTTCGGCGCCGACGACGTGTGGACCCTCTTCCACTCCTACTCCTTCGACTTCTCCGTCTGGGAGATCTGGGGCGCCCTGCTGCACGGCGGCAGGCTCGTCGTCGTGCCGTACGCCGTGAGCCGTTCCCCACGGGACTTCCTGCGGCTGCTGCACGACGAGGGCGTCACCGTCCTCAACCAGACACCGTCCGCCTTCGAACAGCTGGTGGACGCCGACGAGGAGCCCACCGCCGGAGCGCTGCGCTACGTCGTGTTCGGCGGGGAGACGCTGCGTCCCGAACGGCTGCGCCCGTGGACCGCCCGGCACGGCCTCGACCGGCCGGCCCTGGTGAACATGTACGGCATCACCGAGACCACTGTGCACGTCACCCACCACCGCCTCACCCCGGACGACCTGACGGACCCCCGCCGGGGCAACGTCGTCGGCACCCCGCTCGCCGACCTGCGCGTGTACCTCCTGGACCCGCAGGGCCGGCCCGTGCCGCCGGGCGCCGTCGGCGAGCTGTACGTCACCGGCGCCGGGGTGACCCCCGGCTATCTGCACCGCCCCGAACTGACCGCCGACCGCTTCCTGGACGACCCCCACGGCCCGCCCGGCAGCCGCATGTACCGCTCGGGCGACCTGGCGCGGCTCCGCGCCGACGGCGCCCTCGACCACCTCGGCCGCGCCGACCGGCAGGTGCAGCTGCGAGGCTTCCGGGTCGAGCCCGGCGAGATCGAGGCCGTCCTCGCCGAGCACCCCGGCATCGCCCGCGCCGCCGTCGTCGTGCGCCGTGCCGACCACGGCGCCGAGCAGCTCGTCGCCTATCTCGTGACCACCGGTGAACGACCGCCCGCCGCGGCCGAGGTGCGCGCCCACGCGGCCGCCCACCTGCCCGAGCACATGGTTCCCGCCGCCTGTGTGCTCATGGACACCCTGCCGCTGACCGCCAACGGCAAGCTGGACACCGACGCGCTGCCCGCGCCCGACCTCACCGGCGCGGCGGCCGGCGCCCGCCCCGCGAGCACCGAACAGGCGCTGGTGTGCGCCCTGTTCGAGGACGTGCTGAAGCTGCCCCGGGACACCGTCGGCATCGACGCCAACTTCTTCGACCTGGGCGGCGACTCGCTGCTCGCCACCCGGCTGCTGGCCCGGCTGCGCCACGGGTCCGGCACCGACGTGCCGATCACCGCCCTGTTCGAAGGTCCGTCGCCCGCCGCCCTCGCCCGGCACCTCGACGGCCGCCCCGGCACGGCTCCCGGCCGGCCCGCTCTCGGCGAGCGGCCCCGCCCGGAGCGCGTCCCGCTGTCCTACGCCCAGGAACGCATGCGGTTCCTGAACCGGCTCGACGGCTCCACGGCGACGTACAACATCCCGCTCGTCGTGCCGCTCGGCGCCGCCGCCGACACCGAGGCGCTGCGTGCCGCGCTGGGCGACCTCGCCGACCGGCACGAGATCCTGCGCACGGTGCTCGCCGACCACGACGGCACGCCGTACCAGCGGATCCTGCCGGCCGGCGGGCCGCGCCCGCCGCTGCCTGCCGTCGACTGCCCCGCCGACGAGATCGGCGCGCACCTGGCCGCCGCCTCCCGCCACCGCTTCGACCTCACCGGCAAACCTCCCCTGCGGGCCTGGCTGTTCGGCACCGGTGAGGACCGGACCCTGCTGCTCGTCCTGCACCACAGCGCCGCCGACGGCTGGTCCCTGCGGCCCCTCGCCGACGACCTGACCACGGCCTACGCGGCACGCCGCGCGGGCACCGCCCCGGCGTGGGACGCGCCCTGCGCGCAGTACGCGGACTACACGCTCTGGCAGCGCGCCCTGCTCGCCCCCGGGCCGGACGGTACGGGACACGCCGAGCGGCTCACCGCGCACTGGCGGCAGGCGCTGGCCGCGGCACCGCAGGAGTGCACCCTGCCCGGCGACCGGCCCCGGCCGACGGCACCGCGCGACGGCGCCCATGTCACCGAGCACGTGCCCGCCGCCCTGCACCGCGACCTCACCGGCCTCGCCGAGCGCGAGGGCAGCAGCCTGTTCATGCTGCTGCACGCCGCCGTCAGCGCCCTGCTCACCCGCTGCGGAGCCGGTGAGGACATCGTGCTGGGCGTCCCCGTCGCCGGGCGCTCCGAACCCGGCCTGGACGATCTGATCGGCCTGGTCACCAACACCCTGGTGCTGCGCGCCGACACCTCGGGCAACCCCGCCTTCCGTGAACTGCTGGCCCGCGTCCGGCCCGGCGACCTGGCCGCGCTCGGCCACCAGGAACTGCCCTTCGACCGGCTGGTCGACGAACTGAACCCGCCCCGCCGGCCCGGCCGGCACCCGCTGTTCCAGGTCATGCTCGCCCTGCAGAACAACGAGCCCGCCGTGCTCCGCCTCGACGGGCACCCGGCGCTGCTGCGGCCCACCGCCACCGGCACCGCCAAGTTCGACCTCTTCGTGGACGTCCTCGAACGGCACACCGCCGACGGCACCCCCGACGGCCTGGACCTGCACATCGAGTACGCCACCGACCTGTACGACCCGTCCACCGCCGAGGAGTTCGCCCGCTCGCTGGGCCGGCTGCTCGCGGCGGTGAGCGCCGACCCGGACGTACGGCTCGGCCGGCTCCCGGCGCCCGCGCCGCGCACACCGGCCGAGGCACCCGGCCCCGACACCACAGGTCTGACCGAGGCCGCCCGGTCCGTGCCCGGCATCCGCGACGCCGTCGCGCTGCCCGCGGCCGACGGCGGACCGCCCCGGCTGTTCGTGGTACCGGGCCGCGCGGAGGCCACCGAGGCCGTCGAACGCCTGCTGGAGCGCACCGGCGCCACGACCGTCGGCGTCACCGCCGTCAGCACCCTGCCCCGCGATGCCGACGGTGCCCTCGACCCGGCCGCCCTCACCGCCCTGCCCGCCGTCGACCGCGCCGCCGCCGGGGCCTGGCAACAGCGCCTCGCCCGCGTCACCGGTGTCGGCGCCGCCGAGGCACGGGTCGAGGACACCCCGCGGGAACTGGCCCGCAGGCACGCCGCCGCCCCGCGCCGCGCCGCACCGGCGTCCGACGGCGGCACCCGTGGGGCGGCCGGGACACGGCCCGCCCTCAGCGAGGGCCCCGAGCAGGCCGAACCCACCGTCGCCACCTGGGCCCAGGCCCTGGTACGGGCCGCCGACCACGCGCGGGGCGACATCGTGCACGTCCACCCCGACGGCAGCGAGACCCGCCGTGACTACGCCTCCCTCGTCCCCGAGGCCTCCCGGGTCCTCGCCGGACTCCGGCGTGCCGGACTGCGCCCCGGCGACCAGGTGATCCTCCAGTGCGACGTCGGTGAGGACTTCCTCGCGGTGCTGTGGGGCTGCATCCTCGGCGGCTTCGTCGCCGTACCGCTCACCGTGCCCGCCTCCTACGACACCCCCTCGGCCGCCCTCACCAAACTGGAGGGCATCTGGCGGATGCTCGGCCGGCCCTGGATCGTCTGCTCGCCCGCGCTGGAGGCGGGCCTGCGCGACCGGATCGGCCACGACGGCGGGTCCGGTCTCCGGCTGACCACGGCCGACGCCCTGCGGGACGCGCCCGAGGACCGCGACTGGTACGCCGCGCAGCCCGACGACCTCATCCTGATGCTGATGACCTCGGGCAGCACCGGCCTGCCCAAGGCCGTCCGGCTGACCCACCGCAACGTGCTGGCCCGCTCCGCCGCCACCGAGGCCATGAACGGACTCGGCGCCGACGACGTGACCCTGAACTGGATCCCGCTCGACCACGTCACCGGCGTCGTCATGTTCCACCTGCGGGACCTCTATCTGGGCTGCCGGCAGATCCACGCGCCCACCTCCTGGATCCTCCAGGACCCGCCGCGCTGGATGGACCTCGCCCACCGGCACCGGGTCAGCGTGACCTGGGCCCCCAACTTCGCCTTCGGGCTGCTCGCCGGACAGGCCCCGCGCTTCGCGGACCGCGACTGGGACCTGACCCCGATGCGGCTGGTGATGAACGCCGGCGAGGTCGTCGTGGCCGCCGCCGCCCGCGGCTTCCTGCACGCGCTGCGGCCCTTCGGACTGCCGCAGGACGTGATGCACCCCGGCTGGGGCATGTCCGAGACCTGCTCGGTGGTCACGGACGCGGTGCTGCCCGCCGAACCGCCCGGCACCGACGAGACGTTCGTCAGCTGCGGCCTGCCCTACCCCGGCTTCGCCATGCGCGTCGTCGGCGAGGACACCACCGTGCTCACCGAGGGCGAGGCCGGCCGACTCCAGGTCCGGGGCACCTCCGTGACCGGCGGCTACCACGACAACCCGGCGGCCAACGCCGAGGCGTTCACCGACGACGGCTGGTTCGACACCGGCGACCTGGCGTTCCTGCGCGACGGCGAGCTGTTCATCACCGGCCGCGCCAAGGACGTCATCATCGTCAACGGCGTCAACCACTACAGCCACGAGATCGAGACCTGCGTCGAGGAACTGCCCGCCGTGGTCCGCAGCTTCACCGCGGCCTGCGCGGTCCGCTCCGACGCGTCCGCCGCCACCGACGAACTCGCCCTGTTCTTCCACCTCGCCCCCGTCCCCGACCGCGCCGCCGCGCTGCGGGAGATCGCGGGCAAGGTCACCCGCGAGATCGGCGTCAGCCCCGCCTTCCTGGTCCCGGTCGGCCCCGGCGACATCCCCAAGACCGAGATCGGCAAGATCCAGCGGACCAAGCTGCGCAAGAGCTTCGAGGCGGGAGACTTCGACGACGCCGTCCGTGAGGCCCACCTGCTGCTGGGCACCGCCGCCACCCTCCCCGACTGGTTCCTGAAGCCCGTGTGGCAGCCGGCCGCCCCACGCGCCCCGCGCGTCCTGCCGCCCGGCCGGCACACCCTGGTCCTGGCCTGCGACGGCCCCGGCACCCACGGCCTCGCCGACCGCCTGGCCCGGGCCCTGCGCGCCGACGGCGTCCGCTGCACCGTCGCCACGGACGGACCGTCCTACGAACGCCTCGACGCCGCCCGCTACCGGATCCGGCCCGCCGAGGACGCCGACCACACGGCGCTGCTGCGGGACCTGGCCGCCGACGAGCGGCCGGTCGACGCCGTCGTCCACCTCACGGCCCCGCACGGCGGCGACGCGGCCCCGGACGAGTCGGCCGCCCGCACCCTGCTGGCGCTCGCCCGGGCGCTCGGCACCCGGCCGGCGGACCTGCTCCACGTGACGGTGGACGCCCAGGCGGTCGGCGCGGGCGAAGCGCCCTCCCCGGCCCAGGCCATGGCCGGCGCGGTCCTGAAGTCGCTGCGGGAGGAGTCACCGGGGCTGCGCTGCGTCCACCTGGACGTCGAACGGGACACCGACCCCGTACCGCTCGTGACGGCGGAGGCCGCGCAGCAGCCCGTGGACACCGAGGTGGCCCACCGCGGCGGCCGGCGTCACGTGCGCCGGCTGGCCCCGCTGCCCGAGGCGCCCGACCGCAAGGAGCCGCCCGCCACCGACGGCTTCCACCTCGTCAGCGGAGGGCTCGGCGGAGTCGGCGGCGCACTGGCCGCCCACCTGCTGGCGACCCCCGGCGCCCGCCTGCTCCTCCTCGGCCGCAGTCCGCTGCCCGAGGACGGCGGAACCCACCAGCGGCTGCGAGAGCTGGGCGACGTGCGCTACGCGTGCGCCGACGTCACCGACGAGGACCAGGTGCGGGCGGCGGTGGACGGGGCCACCGAGGCCTGGGGCGTCCCCCTGACATCGGTCTGGCATCTGGCCGGCGCACTCGTGGAGCGGCCCGTCGGCGACCTGGACCCGGACGCCTGGCGCTCGGCGCTGGACGCCAAGGCGCACGGCGCCTGGACCCTGCACCGGGTCAGCGCCGACCATCCGGTGACCTCGTTCGTGCTGTTCTCCTCCGTCAACGGCTGGTTCGGCGGCGCCATGAACACCGCCTACGCCGCGGCCAACGCCTACCTCGACGCGCTCGCCCTGCACCGCCGCGCCCGGGGCCTGCCCGCGCAGAGCCTGGCCTGGAGCATGTGGCACGAGCGGGGCATGAGCAGCGGCTACGGTCTCACCGCCCTCACCGAGGCACGCGGCTACCGGGTACTGGACGCGGCCGCCGCACTGCGCTCCCTCGATCTCGCCCGCACCCTGGACGAACCCCATCTGCTGATCGGCGCCGACCGCACCGCCCCCTGGGTCCGCAGCCATGTCGCCGAACCGGCCCGGCAGGTACGGCGGCTCGCCGCCCGCGTCGCGCTGGAGGACGGCGCCGACCTCGGCGCCCTGCACCGGGCGGCTGCCGACGCCGCGGGCGTCGCCCCATGGGTGCTGCGCGCCGCCGGCAGCGCCGAACGGCCGGAGGCCGCCGACGACACCGGGGGACGGATCCACGCCCTGGAACAGCGGCTCGCCGAGCTGTGGTGCGGGGTGCTGCACCGCGACCGGGTCGGCCGGGACGAGAACTTCTTCGACCTGGGCGGCAACTCCCTGCTCCTGGTCGGCGCGCAGAGCGCCGTCAACCAGGAGTTCGGCTGCGAGCTGACCGTGGTCGACCTGTTCGCGCACCCCACCGTGCGCGACCTGGCCCGCCACCTCGTCGGCCGTACGACGGCCCCCGGGGCCCCGACGGACGGCGCCGGGGATCCGCCGAGCGGGCTGGACCGGGCGAAGGAACAGGCACGACGGCAGCGCGCGGCCCGGGCCCGCCGCTCCGCACCGAACGGAAAGGGCCAAGGCCATGCATGAGACCAACGGGCCGCTGGACACACCGGAGGAGGACCTGCCGGCCGTCGCCGTCATCGGCATGGCCGGCCGGTTTCCCGGCGCCGACGACCTCGACGCGTTCTGGGACAACCTGGCCGCGGGCCGCGAAGCCGTACGACCCGTCACCGACGAGGAGTTCCTGGCCGCCGGCGGCGACCCGCGCGACCTGGACGACCCGTCGCTGATCCGCATGGCCTCCGTCGTCGAGGGCATCGACCGCTTCGACTCCGGATTCTTCGGCTACCTGCCCGCCGACGCCGCCGTGGTCGACCCCCAGCAGCGCCTGCTGCTGGAGAGCGCCTACCACGCCCTGGAGAACGCGGGCTGCCTCGCGCCCGGCACCGATCACGGCACCTTCGGCGTGTACGCGGGCGCCGGCGACAGCCGGTACTACCCCGCCCACGTCCACCCCCGCCACGCCGGACAGCCCGGCTCCGTCGAGCTGGTGCACGCGGCCACCGCCAACTCCCTGGGCACCCTCGCCCCCCGCATCTCCTACGAACTGGGCCTGACCGGCCCCAGCGTGTCCCTCCAGACGGCCTGCTCCACCGCGCTCGTCGCCGTGCACACCGCCTGCCAGGACCTGCTCGACCACCGCTGCGACACCGCCCTCGCCGCCGCCGTCTCCCTCAACCCCTCGGCGGCGCTCGGCTACCGGCACGTACCCGACGGGCCCTTCTCGCCCGACGGACACTGCCGGGCGTTCGCCGCGGACGCCGCCGGCACCTCCTCCGGGGACGGCGTCGGCGCGGTCGTCCTCAAACGGCTGGCGGACGCCCTGGCCGACGGCGACCGCGTCCGGGCCGTGATCCGGGGCAGTGCCGTCAACAACGACGGACGGCGCAAGGTCGGCTTCAGCGCGCCCAGTTCCGCCGGACAGACCGAGGTCGTGCTGGCCGCGCAGGCCCAGGCGATGGTGGACGCCGACAGCATCGGCCTGGTCGAGGCGCACGGCACCGCGACGCGCCTCGGCGACCCCATCGAGGTGGCCGCGCTCACCGAGGCGTTCCGGGAGTCCACCCGACGGCGCGGTTACTGCGCGCTGGGCTCGGTGAAGACCAACATCGGCCATCTGGGCGCGGCGGCCGGCATCGCCGGGCTCATCAAGGCGGTCCTCGCCCTGGAACACCGGCAGATCCCGCCCAGCCTGCACTTCGACCGGCCCAACCCGCTCATCGACTTCGCGGCCGGACCGTTCCGCGTCCCCACCGCGCTGGAGGACTGGCCCGCCGCCGGCCACCCCCGGCGGGCCGCGGTCAGCGCCTTCGGGATCGGCGGCACCAACGCCCAC
Organism: Streptomyces sp. NBC_00016; assembly: GCF_045040885.1. Classification (NCBI taxonomy): domain Bacteria; kingdom Bacillati; phylum Actinomycetota; class Actinomycetes; order Kitasatosporales; family Streptomycetaceae; genus Streptomyces; species Streptomyces sp. NBC_00016. Next base: position 9,930,416 of record NZ_CP108304.1, read on the forward strand.
GTCGTCCTGGAGGAGGCCCCCGCTCCCGCGCCCGTACCGCCGCGCGCCCCCGAGGACGGCGGCCGCCTGGTGCTGCCGCTGTCCGCCCGGACCGCCGGCGCCCTGCGCGGCCAGGCCGAGACGCTCGCCCGCCACCTGGAACGCCGCCCGGGCCTGCGCCTGGACGACGTGGCGCACACGCTGCGCACCCACCGCCCCGCCCTGCGCCACCGCCTGACCGTCAGCGCCGCCTCCCGCGAGGAGGCCCTGTCCGCCCTGCGGGCCGCCGCCCCCGACACCCCGGCCGTGCCGGACGAACCCGCCCGGGTGGCGTTCCTGCTGCCGGGCGGCGGCACCCAGTACCCGGGCATGGGCGCCGAGCTGTACCGCGACAGGGACGTCTACCGCGACACCGTGGACGAGTGCGCCCGCATCCTGCGCCCCGTCCTCGGCACCGACCTGCGCACCTCCCTCTTCGAGGGCGCACCGGCCGACCACACCGCCACCTTCCTGGGCCTGGTCGTCACCGAGTACGCCCTCGCGCGCACCCTGATGGCCGCCGGGGTCCGCCCCGACGCGCTCATCGGCCACTCCCTGGGTGAGTACACGGCCGCCTGCCTGGCCGGGGTCATCGACCTCGCGGACATGCTGCCCCTGGTCACCGAACGGATCCGGCTGATCAGCGGGGCGGGCGGAGCGACCGTCGGTGTGGCGGCCCCGGCCGAGGAGGTACTGCCGCTGCTCGACGAGGAGTTGTCCCTGGCCGCGGTGAACGGGCCCGCCGCCTGCACCGTCGCCGGGTACGAGGAGGCCGTGGCCCGCTTCGAGCGGGAACTCGCCCGCCGGGACCTCCCGTTCCGCCGGGTGCGGATACCGGCCGCCGCCCACTCCCACGTCCTGGACCCGGTGCTGGAGACGTACGAGCGGCACCTGCGCGGCGTCACCCTGCGCCCGCCCCGCATCCCGTTCGTCACCAGCGTCACCGGCACCTGGATCACCGACGCCCAGGCGACCTCGGTCCGGCACTGGCGCGACCACACCCGCCGCACCGTGCGGTTCACCGACGCCATCACGGCCCTGTGGGAGCGCGGGCGCCCGGTCCTGGTGGAGATCGGACCGGCGGACACCCTGACCGGACTGGCCGCCGCCCAGCTGGACCCGGACACACCGGTGACGGTCACCACCATGCGGCACGCCAAGGCCGACGCCCGCGACGGCTTCGTCCTCGCCGAGGCGCTGGGCCGGCTGTGGAGCGCCGGTGCGGACACCGCGCTCCCGCCGGTGCCGGGCACGCCGCGGCCGGTGCCGCTGCCGCCGTACGCCTTCGAACGGCACCGGCACTGGATCGACGCCCCCGGCGCCCGCTCCACCGCGTCCGACACCCCGGACACGGTCCAGGACGAGCCGCACCTCGCGCCCCGGCCCCGGCTCACCACCGAGGCCGTGCCGCCGCGCACCGAGCGGGAACAGGCCGTCGTCCGGCTGTGGGAGCGGACCCTCGGCATCGGCGGCATCGGCGTCCACGACAACTTCTTCGACCTCGGCGGCGACTCCATGCGGGCCGTCCTGCTGGCGGGCCGGCTCCGCCGGGCCGGGGTGCTCGACGTGCCCGCCGCCACCCTGCTGGCCGCGCCGACCGTCGCCGGTGTCCTCGCCGCCACCGAGGACACCGACGACCAGCGGTCCGGCGGCACCGCGAACGCCCTCGCCCCTCTGCTGCCGCTGCGCCGCGAGGGCGGCGCCGCACCACTGTTCTGCGTTCACCCGGGCGCCGGCGTCTCCTGGCGCTACACCGGCCTGCTGCCCCACCTCGGCGGCGACCAGCCGGTGTACGGCATCCAGGCCGCCGGTCTCGACGGCACCCGGCCGCCCGCACCCGACGCCCCGGCCATGGTCGCCTCCTACGTCGATCTGGTCCGCGAGGTCCAGCCGCACGGCCCCTACCGGCTGCTGGGCTGGTCGTACGGCGGCTTCGTCGCCCACGCGATGGCCTGCGCGCTCCAGGAACAGGGGGAGCGGGTGGAACTGCTGGCCATGCTGGACGCCCCGCAGCCGTACGCGAGCGCGTACGACGCCGGGACGGCCGAGCGCCAGGTGGCGGCCCTGCTGATGCGGGTGGCCGGCCTGCCCGTGCCCCCGGACGGCGGCCCGCCCGCGGTGGCGACCGTCCTGGACCTCATCGACGCCAAGGTCACGGCGGATCCCGCCGGTTCTCCGGTCGACCGCGCGCAGGCCGCCGCCGTCGCCGACGTCATGCGCAACAACCTGCGCCTCGCCCCCCGGTTCGAGCCCGGTGTCTTCCACGGGGACGTCCTGTTCTTCAGCGCCGACGACGAACCGGCGACGGACTTCACCGGCGACCTCGCCGTACAGCCCGGCAAGGCGGACGCCTGGCGTGCCCACGTGCGCGGCACCCTGCACGACCACCGCGTGCCGTGCGGGCACTACGAGATGACCGAACCCGAGCCCCTCGCCCTGATCGGCACGGCGGTTGCCAAGGCACTGCGCGGCACCGCCGATCCCACCGCGCCCGTACCCGCTACGCCCCCCGGGGGCCCCGACCGTCCAGGAGACCCCGCATGACCGTGACCGCACCCCAGGACCTCTACGAACTCGGTGACGCGCCCGAACCGGGCACCGTGCCACGGAAGATGTACGCCTCGCTGATCCGCCGGGAGCGCTACGGGCAGCCCGTCGACGCGTTCCGCACCGAGGTGGTCGACGTCCCACCGGTCCGCCGTGGCCAGGTGCTGGTCAAGGTGATGGCGGCGGGCGTCAACTACAACAACGTATGGGCGGCGCTGGGGAAGCCGCTCGACGTGATCGCCGCCCGGCAGAAGGCCGGTGCGGTCGAGGACTTCCACATCGGCGGCTCCGACCTGTCGGGCGTCGTGTGGGCCGTCGGAGAGGACGTCAGGGGCGTTCGGCTCGGGGACGAGGTCGTCGTGCTCGCCAGCCGCTGGGACGAGTCGGCCGAGGACATCCGCCTGGGCGGTGACCCGGCCGCGTCCGTCAGCCAGCGGGTGTGGGGCTATGAGGAGAACTACGGCTCCTTCGCCCAGTTCGCTGTCGTGGACGACTACATGTGCCACCCCAAGCCCGCCCGGCTGTCCTGGGCGGCCGCCGCCTGCTACATGGCGACCGCGGCCACCGCCTACCGGCAGTTGTTCGGCTGGGACCCGCACACCGTCCGGCCCGGCGACCCGGTGCTGATCTGGGGCGGTGCCGGTGGCCTGGGCAGCATCGCCATCCAGCTCGTCCGGCACGTCGGCGGCATCCCGGTCGCCGTCGTCTCCAGCGAGGAACGCGGCGCGTTCTGCATGCGGCTCGGCGCCGAGGGCTGGATCGACCGGCGCGACTTCGACCACTGGGGCCGGATGCCCGATACCTCCGACGACGCCGCGATGAGCCGCTGGCTGTCCGGGGCGCGGGCCTTCGGGCGGCGCTTCTGGGACGTGCTCGGCGAGCGGCGCAGCCCCCGGATCGTGCTGGAGCACTCCGGCGCCGACACCATCCCCACCTCCGTCTATCTGTGCGACAACGCGGGCATGGTCGTCATCTGCGGCGGCACCACCGGCTACAACGGCGACGTCGACCTGCGGTTCCTGTGGATGCGGCAGAAGCGGCTCCAGGGCTCGCACGCCGCCTGCGCCCGCGAGGCCCGTGAGATCACCCGGCTGATCGACCAGGGTGTCGTCGACCCGTGCCTGTCCCGGACCTTCGGTTTCGAGGAGATCGGCCTGGCCCACCAACTCATCCACGAGAACCGTCACCCGATGGGGAACATGGCGGTCCTGGTCAACGCGTCGGAGTAGAGCGTGCGGTGGCCGGGCCGTCCGACGGCCGGCCCGGCCACCGCCCCTGCGACCGAAGACCCGCGGTCCGGCGCGGCACGGTGAGCCGGCCCGCGAGGGACTCGACACCGGCCGGGCCCGGCCACCGGGGGAACGGTGGCGGGGCCCGGTGCCGGCGGTCGGGGAGGCCGCGGGGAGGCGCGTGCCCTCAGGTCCGCAGCAGCTTCTTGACGATCTTCCCGGCGGGGTTGCGGGGCACCTGCTCGATGAACTCCACTCGCCGCGGCCTCTTGTAGGGGGCGAGCAACCCCGAGATGTGGCCCAGCAGTTCCCGGGCGCCGGTGTCCGGCTCGGCCACCACGTACGCCAGCGGCACCTCGCCGTAGTCCTCGTCCGCCATCCCGACGACCGCCGCGTCCCGCACCGCCGGGTGGCTCATCAGGGCGCGCTCGATCTCCGAGGGGTAGACGTTCTGGCCGGCCCGGATGATGACGTCCTTGGTGCGGTCCACGAGGTGGATGCGTCCCGCCGCGTCCACGAACCCCAGGTCCCCGGTCCTGATCCACCCGTCGAGGTCGATCTCCCGGGTGGCCTGCGGATCGTTCCAGTAGCCCTGCATCACACCGGGTCCGCGCACCACGATCTCGCCGATCTCGCCGCGCGGCGACTCCGTCCCGTCCGAGCCCACCGCGCGGGCGGACATACCCGGGATCACGCGACCGCAGGGGATGCGCGCGGTGGCGTCCCCGGGCGCGGGGTGCTCGTCGGGGCCGAGGGTGACGAACGGGCCGCCGACCTCCGTCATGCCGTACACCTGCCGGAAGCCGCAGCCGAGGCGCCGTACGGCCTCCTCGTACACGTCGAGGGGCATGGGGGCGGCGCCGTACAGGATCTCCCGGAGCGTGGACAGGTCGGTGCGGTCCGCGCCCTTGGCCTGGAGCATGAAGCGCACCATCTGCGGGACCATCCACATGTGGGTCGCCCGGTGCCGTTCCACCGCGGCCAGCGCCCGCTGCGGGGTGAAGCCCGGCATGAGCACGATGGTGGCGCCCGTCGCCATGTAGGTCAGGGACACCACCATGCTGCCGTGGTACAGCGGGCAGCAGTTGACCATCACGATGTCGTCGGTGGGCCGGGCCTGCACCAGCCAGCCCAGGGCGATGGCGCGGAACGAGGCGCCGTCGACCGTGACGCCCTTGGCCCGCCCGGTGGTCGCCGAGGTGTGCAGCACGGCCACCGGATCGGTGTCGGCCACGGGCGGCAGCTCCCGCCGTGCCGCCACACTGCCCAGTGCCTCGAAGGCCGGCTTGTCGAACGCCATCGTGATCCGCACCGAGGCGGGGAACTCCGGCTGGCGGTCGAGCAGTTCGGACTCGCCGAACACGGCGACCGCGCCGACGCGTGCCACGATGTCGGCGACCTCGGGCACGGCCAGGCTGTGGTTCAGCGGTACGAACAGCGCGCCGAGGCGGGCGAGCGCGAAGTAGGTCTCCAGCACCTCGATCCGGTCCTTGGAGAGCACGGCGACACGGTCACCGTGCTCGATTCCCAGCTCCGCGAATCCCCGCGCGAGTTCGAGCGTACGGTCGTCGAGACCGGCCCAGGTGACCGCGCGCCGCTCGTCGACCAGTGCCGTCCGCCCGGGAAAGCACTGCCGGTTGCGTTCCAGCAGCTGCGTGAGCCACATCAGGCACCGCCACCGGCACCGGCAGCGGACCGCTCGGCCACGAAACGCTCGTAGTCGGCGATCGTCTGCAGCTTCTCCATGTCGTCTGCGGTGATCTCCACTCCGGCCCGCTGCTCGACCAGCAGCACCAGCCGTACCAGGTCCCCGGAGTCGATGCCGCTCGCGGCGAGGTCGAGGTCGTCACCGACCCGCCCGGCGTCGGCGAACTCCTCCGTGCCGGTCAGCTCGACCAGCAACTCCCTGACGGTGCTCATGGTTACCCCTTTCGCCCGGCAGGCCGACCGCCGAGCGGATCGCGTCCTTCGCCTGTCACCCGAACAAGAGGCCCCCGCGCCGAACCGCAATCCCCGCACCCCCGCGTGACGTTTGTCACGCGCCCCATCCGGCACGCCGGGGGATTGCGGGCCTCCCGCACGGCCTCTTTCCCAGACGGAGGCCGCGCCCGATCCACCGGGCGAGGCGGACGCAACGGCGCCCGGGAAGCACCGAAGGAGTGATGCCAGTGCCCAGGCGAGGGGTCCGGTCCAGGGGCGTGTACGTCCCCGCCCCGGCGCGGATCGGCCGGGGAGGCGCGGCATGAGCGCGGTAGGGCCCGCCGACACCGCGGCCGCCGGCGAGGACGAACCGACGGCGAGGTTCGAGGCGCTCGTCGGCGCCGGTGAGGCCGTCGAACCGCGCGACTGGATGCCCGACGGCTACCGCCGCATGGTGCTCCGGCAGCTCGCGCAGCACGCCCACTCCGAGATCATCGGCATGCAGCCGGAGGGCGCCTGGCTCACCCGGGCGCCCTCCCTGCACCGCAAGTCGGTGCTCATCGCCAAGGTCCAGGACGAGGCCGGCCACGGCCTGTACCTGTACTCCGCCGCCGAGACGCTGGGCGTGGACCGCGCCGACCTGCTGGACGCCCTGCACCAGGGCCGCCAGCGCGCCTCGGCGACTTTCGACCACCCCGCGCTGACCTGGGCCGACACCGGCACCATCGCCTGGCTGACGGACGGCGCCGCCGTCATCAACCAGGCCCCGCTGTGCCGTACTTCGTACGGACCCTACGCACGGGCCATGCGGCGCGTCTGCCAGGAGGAGGCCTTCCACGTACGGCAGGGCTACGACCTGATGCGCGCCCTGTGCGAGGGGACACCGGCACAGAAGGCGATGGCGCAGGACGCGGTGGACCGCTGGTGGCTGCCGGCCGTGGCGCTGATGTTCGGCCCGCCCGACACCGAGGCGGGCGGCGCCGACGCGCGCACCGCGGCGGTCGGTGCCGCGGTCTCGCGCCGCGCCATGGCCTGGGGCATCAAGCGGCACACCAACGACGAACTGCGCGCGCGTTTCGTCGACAGCTGCGTCCCGCAGGCCGAACGTCTCGGCCTGACCCTGCCCGACCCGGCGATCCGCTGGAACGAGGAACGCGGCCACTACGACTTCACCCCGGTCGACTGGGACGTCTACCGGCGCGCGCTGGGCGAGGACACGCACTGGGCCCGGCAGCGCGTCGCCCACCGGCGCGCGGCGCACGAGGACGGCGCCTGGGTACGGGAGGCCGCCGCCGCGTACGCCGCCCGCACCCGGGACCGCGACGGGGCGGCCGGCCAGGACGCCGGTGCGCACGGGCACGGGCACGACCGCACGGAGGTACGGGCATGAGCGGCGGGCAGTCGGAAGGCGCCCCGGCGGCGCGGCCGGAGGGCGTCCCCGCGTCCTGGGAGGTCTTCCTGCGGCCCCGGCGCGGACTCTCCCACCAGCACGTGGGCTCGGTACGCGCCTACGACCCGGACACCGCCCTGCTCAGGGCGCGTGACCTCTACACCCGCCGGGGCGACCCGCTGTCGCTGTGGGTGGTCCGCTCGGACGCGGTGCACACCGCCTCCCCGGACGAACGCGACCCGTACTTCGCCAACGCGCGGCACAAGCCGTACCGGTACCCCCAGCAGTTCGTGCCGCTGACGACCGAGAGGAGCCCCGAAGGTGGCCACGACGACTGAGCGGGCGGCCGCCACCGAGGCGGACGGCCGCACCGACCCCCGGCTCGCCGTCCAGCTGCTGCGCCTCGGCGACGACGCCCTCGTCCTCGGCCAGCGGCTGTGCCAGTGGATCACCCGGGCCCCCACCATCGAGGAGGACCTGGCGCTGTCCAACATCGCCCTCGACCTCGTCGGCCAGGCCCGGCTGTTGCTCACCCTCGCCGGACGCCTCGACGGCACCGGACGCGACGAGGACGACCTCGCCTTCGCCCGGACCGACCGCGAGTTCACCAACGCTCTGCTCACCGAGCTGCCCAACGGCGACTTCGCGGCCACCGTCGCCCGGCAACTCGTCTACACCCACTACGCCGTGGCGTACTACGGGGCGCTCGGCGGCTGCGCGGACCCCGAACTGGCCGCGTTCGGACAGCGGGCCGCCAAGGAGATCGCCTTCCACCGGATGCACGCCGACACCTGGACCGAACGCCTCGGCCTCGGGACCGCCGAGAGCGCCCGCCGCATGCAGGAGGGCCTCGATCACGTGTGGCCGTACACGGCGGAACTCTTCGACGAGGACGACCCGGTACGCGACCTCGCCGCCGCCGGAACGGCCCCCTCGCCCGCCCCGCTGCGCTCGGGATGGGAGCGGAGCACGACAGAGGTGATCACCCGGGCCGGACTCACCGTGCCGTCCCCCCGCTGGCGGGCCCGGGGCGGCCGTGCGGGCCTGCACACCGAGGAGTTCGCGTCCCTGGTCGCCGAACTCCAGTCGGTGCGCCGCCAGTTCCCCGGAGGTACCTGGTGAACGGCGGCACGGCCCTCGCGGCATCGGAGGTCCGCGCCCGGGTGGAGGCGGTGCCGGACCCGGAGCTGCCCTTCCTCGCCCTCGGCGACCTCGGAGTGATCGGCTCGGTCGGCCCTGCTGCCGACGGACGTCTCGAGGTGGAGTTCACCCCCACCTACCTGGGCTGCCCGGCACTGGCCGCCATGGCCTCCTCGATCCGCGACGTCCTGACGGACTGCGGCCACCCCGACGCCCGGGTACGGCAGGTGCTGTCCCCGGTGTGGACGACGGACCGCATCACCGCGGCCGGCCGCGCCAAGCTCGCCGCCCACGGCATCGCCCCGCCCACGCCCGCACCGGGGGACGGCCCGGTCCTCGTCCGGCTCACCGGGGTGCCCTGTCCGCACTGCGGTTCCCGAGCCACCCGGCCGCACAGTGCGTTCGGCCCCACCCGCTGCCAGTCGATGCTGCGCTGCACCGCCTGCCGCGAGCTGTTCCCCCACCTGAGCGCGCTATGACGACGCGTCCGAACCCCGTCCTCGCGACCGACGGCGCCCGTCGGCGCACAGGCTGGCACCGGCTCCCGGTCACCGCCGTCCAGCACCTCACCGGCGACGCCGTCGCCGTCACCCTGGACGTACCGGACCCCCTGCGCGCCACCTTCGCGCACCGGCCCGGCGAGCACGTCGTCGTCCGGCACCGCCGCTCGGGCGAGGAACTGCGCCGCAGCTACTCGGTGTGCCCGCCGCCCGAGGCGCCCGGCGCGCTGCGGCTGGTGATCAAGCGGGGCGCCCCGGACGGCTTCGGCGCGTACGCGCTGACCCGTCTGGCACCCGGCGACCGCCTCGAACTCTCCGCGCCCGCCGGGGCCTTCGCCCTGCCCGAGCTGCCCGGAGCCCAACACGTGCTGATCGCGGGCGGCTCAGGCATCACCCCGCTCGCGGCCATGGCCGCGAGCGCGCTGCGCACGGACCCCACCTGCCGGGTCCATCTCGTCCACTCGGCGCCCACGGCCGCGGACGCCCTGCTCGCCGACGAACTCGCCCTGCTCAAGGACGCGTTCGTCGACCGGTTCACCGTGCTGCACATACTGACCCGCGAAGGACGCCCGCCCCTGGGCGGCCGGATCGATGCCGAGCGCCTGCCGCGGCTGCTCGCCGCGCTGGACATCCGGCCGGGCCCGGACACCACCTTCGCCCTGTGCGGTCCGGCCGGTCTCATCGCCACCGTCCGGCGGGCGCTGACGGACGCGGGAGCCGACCCGGCCCTGGTCCGCTCCGAACTGTTCGCCCTCGGCGACACCCCGCCGCTCCCGCCCGTACCCGGCACCCCACCCGTACCCGGCGCGCCGCGCATCCCTGAGGGCACCCGGGTCACCGCCCTCTACGACGGCCACCGCCGGGTCGTCACCGCCGGGCCGCGGGACCCCGCGCTCCTCGACGCGCTGCTGCGCGACCACCCGGACGTGCCGTACGCCTGCCGCGAGGGCATCTGCGGCAGCTGCCGTGCCAAGGTCCTCACCGGCGAGGTCGCGACCGGCCCCCAGTACGCCCTCGACGCCGGGCAACTGGCCGCCGGCTACACGCTCACCTGCCGCGCCAGGCCCCTCGGCAGCGAGGTCACCGTCGACTTCGACGCATGACGGCACCCGCCCCGGCCACCACCCACCCCAGCAGAAGGAGAACGCGATGACCACCCCCCTGCGGCACGCGGGCAGGACCGCTCTGGTCACCGGCGGCAGCCGCGGCATCGGCCGGGCCGTCGCCCGCCGGCTGGCCGGCGAGGGCGCCCTCGTGGCCGTCCACTACGGACACGACCACGAGGCGGCCGAGCGCACCGTCAAGGAGATCGAGACCGACGGCGGACGCGCCTTCCCGGTCCACGCCGAACTGGGCGTGCCCGGTGACGCCGACACCCTGTGGACGGCCTTCGACCACGCCCTCGCCGGGCAGGACGCCGCACCCGGCCTGGACATCCTCGTCAACAACGCCGGCATCACCGTCCCGCGCCGGATCGCGGACGTCACCGAGGACGACTACGACCGGGCGTTCGCGATCAACACCAGGGCGCCGTTCTTCATCATCCAGCGCGGTCTGGACCGGCTGCGCGACGGCAGCCGGATCGTGAACGTCTCCTCGGTCGCCACGCGCGTCGCCTTTCCGCCGATCATCGCCTACACCATGACCAAGGCCGCCCTCGACTACCTCACCCTGGCCCTCGCCCAGGAGTTGGGACCGCGGGGCATCACGGTGAACAGCGTCGCGCCCGGCTACACCGAGACGGAGATCAACCCGACGCTCGCCGTCCCGGAGATCCGCCAGAGGTGCGAGGCGGCCTCCGTGTTCGGACGGCTCGGCGCCCCCGCGGACATCGCCGACGTCGTCTCCTTCGTGGCGAGCGACGACGCCCGCTGGGTGACCGGCCAGTGGATCGACGCCTCCGGCGGAGTCCACCTCGGCCCGTGAGCCCCGCGCCCGTCCCGCCGCGCCGCCCGCGGCAGCAACAGGAGGCCCTCACCATGAACGACGGCACGTCCGCACCGGCCCGGGCCGCGGACGACTCACTCACCCGGCCCTTCGACGGTGCCAGCCCCTACGACGCCTATGTGCACGCGTCCGTCCTCAACAACCTCCAGCAGCCCCTCACCGAGGCACCCGACGAGATGGGTTTCGTCGTCACCACCCAGGTGATGGAGCTGTGGTTCACCCTGATCGTCCACGAGTGGCGCAGCGCCGGCACGGCCTTCGCCAAGGACGACTTGGACGCCGCCATGGACGCCCTGGCACGCAGCCGCCGCGCCCTGACCGCCCTCAACGCCGCCTGGGCGCCCCTGGCCGCTCTGACCCCCGCCCGCTTCAACGGCTTCCGAGCCGCGTTCGGCCAGGCCTCGGGCTTCCAGTCCGCGATGTACCGGCAACTGGAGTTCCTGCTCGGCGACAAGTCCGAGGCGATGCTCCGCCTGCACCAGGGCGACCCCGACGTGCACGAGGCGCTCAGCGACACCCACCGCCAGCCGTCCCTGTACGACGAGGTGCTCGGCTTTCTGCACCGGCGGGGGCTGCCGGTTCCGGAGCACGTCCGGGAGCGCGACGTGAGCGCGCCCTACACGTCGGACCCGGGCGTCGTGGAGGTGTGGCGGCTGATCTACTCCGGCCCCCAGCACCATCCGCTGCTCTTCCTCGGCGAACTGCTCACCGACATAGCCGAACTCGTCCTGCGCTGGCGCTTCGACCACGTCATGGTCGTCCGCCGGGCCATGGGCACCAAGAGCGGCAGCGCCGGCTCCACGGGCCTCGCCTGGCTCGAACAGCGCGCGAACCGGCCGGTCTTCCCGGAGCTGTGGGAGGTGCGCGGTGGGGTCTAGGGCGATCTCCGCCTTCGCGGCGGAGGAGGAGAAGCGGGTACTGAGCCTGAAGCCGGTGCTGGCTCCGGCGCACGGCCGCTACGGCGACCACCCGCACCAGGCCTACGACGCCTGGCCGGCCGGGGACCCCGGCGCCCCCCTGGTGATCCTGCTGCACGGCGGCTACTGGCGCTACGACCGCATGCACCTCACTCCTTTCGCCGCCTACCTCTGCGAGCAGGGCTTCGACGTGCTGCTGCCGGGCTTCCGCCGCTCCGGCGGGGCCGGCGGCCATCCCGAGACCTTCGACGACGTGGCCCGGATCGTGGACACCCTTCCCGAGGGGCGGCCCTACGTCCTGGCCGGCCACTGTTCCGGCGGCCATCTGGCCCTGTGGTGCGCGGCGCGCGGCCTGCTGCCCGACGGCTCCCGCTGGCACACCGGCACCCTCCCGACCGGCGTGCTCGCACTCGCCCCGATCACGGACCTCACCGCCACCCGCCGGGACGGCCTCAGCAACGACGCGGCCCTGCAACTCCTCGGGGGAGAGGCCGTGTTCGAGGAACGGCTGCCCGCCGTCGACCCTCTCACCCTGCTGCGCGGGGCCGGTACCACCGGTGTGCCGACGGTGCTGCTGCACGGCGCCGCGGACGAGGAGGTCCCGCTCACCCAGTTCACCGACTACGCGGCCGTGCACGAGGACCTGAGGACGGTCGTGCTGCCCGGCACCGGCCACTACACCCTCATCGAGCCCGGAGCCCCCGGAGCCCGCGCGGTCGCCGACACCCTGTGGGAGATGTCCGCCGGCTTCGCCGCACCGCGCGACGGCACCGACCCGGCCACCGCCCCCCGCACCGATACCGGCACCGCCCCAGGGAGGGTCACGCACCCATGACCGCCACCACCCCGCTCGAAGACCGGGCCGCCCGCGCCGACGCCGAGGACGCCTTGGCCCCGCTGGCCGAGCGGTTCGTCCTCCCCGAGGGCGTCATCTACCTCGACGGCAACTCCCTGGGCCCGCTGCCCGCCGCCGTCCCGCCCGCCCTGGCGGACGTCGTGGCCCGCCAGTGGGGCACCGGCCTGATCGGCTCCTGGAACGACAGCGGCTGGTGGGACGCGCCCCTGCGGATCGGCGACACCATCGGCCGCCTCGTCGGCGCCGCGCCGGGGCAGACGGTGGCGGGCGACTCCACCAGCGTGCAGCTGTTCACCGCGCTCAGCGCGGCCACCGCGCTGCGCCCCGACCGGCCGCTGCTGGTCACGGATCCCGGCCACTTCCCCACCGACCGCTACCTCGCCGACGCGGTGGCCCGCCGAGGCGACGCCCTGGAGGTGTGCCGGATACCCCCGGCCGACCTGGAGAAGTTCCTCGCCGAACAGGGCTCCCGGGTGGCGGCGGTCAGCTACTCACCGGTCGACTTCCGCACCGGCGAGCTGTGCGACATGGCGGCGCTGACCGAGGCCACGCACCGGGCCGGCGCGCTCGCGGTGTGGGACCTGTGCCACGCCGCCGGGGCGATGCCGCTGCACCTCGACGCCCTGGAGGTGGACCTCGCCGTCGGCTGCGGCTACAAGTTCCTCAACGGCGGCCCCGGCGCGCCCGCCTGGCTCTACGCCGCCCGCCGTCACCACGATGCCCTCGACACCCCGCTGACCGGCTGGAACGGCCATGCGAGCCCCTTCGCCATGGACCGGGACTACACACCCGCCCCGGGCATCGCCCGCGCCCGTATCGGCACCCCGCCCATCCTGTCCCTGCTCGCCCTGGAGGCGGCCCTCACCGTCTTCGAGGACGTGGACCTGGCACAACTGCGGGCCAAGAGCGTGTCGTTGACGGATTTCTTCCTGACCTGCGCCGAGGAACTGCTCACCCCGCTGGACATCACCCCGGTGACCCCCCGGGACGCGGCCCGCCGGGGCAGCCATGTGTCCCTGCGCCACCCGCACGCCCTCGGCCTGACCCGGGCCCTGGCGGACCGGAGCGTCGTCATCGACATGCGCGCCCCCGACCTGCTCCGCTTCGGCGTCAACGCCCTCTACACCACCCACACCGAACTGCTCACCGCCGCACAGCGCTTGAGCGCCATCGTGCGCGAGTCGTCCTACGACCCCGCACCCTCACCGTCGGGCCCGGTCACCTGAGCCTGAACTCCGCGTCGAACTCCCGCCTCTTGCCCGCCTCAACCCTCGTTCGGCACGGGGGCGGGGCGGGACGTACAGCACCCCGTTCATCACCTGGCGGTGGTCCCGCCACCGGCCACACCGCCCGTTGCTCACCGGGAGGAGCGGCGCAGGCCGCTTCCACTGAGCATCCGTCAGATCACCCCTATGCCCCACAGCCCTAGCAACGGCTCACCTGATCGCCAGGCCACGGCCCAGCTCTCGTTTCACCCCCCCCGACAAATTCGCTACCCGGCGGCCGGAGCGCCGTGATACACAACCGACGTGCAAAAAATCTTAGAGTTCCCCGAGGTCCTGCGGCTGATCGAAGACCGCTCGGCCGCGTTCCGCGCTGCGATCGCGTCCGCCCCCGACCTTGACGTCCAGGTCCCGACCTGCCCGGACTGGACGCTGCACGAACTGGCGCAGCACCTCGGTGACGGCCGCCGCCGCCAGGCCGCCATCGTCGCGGCGGGCCCGGGCGCTGAGCCCCCGGCGAGGACGGACCCGAAGGGCGCCCCGACCGCGCCCCGCGACCACGAAGCCCTGGACGCCTGGCTCGCCGAGTCGACCGAGCTCATGCTCGACGCGATGCGCGAGGCCGGCCCGGACCGCGGCTGCTGGACCTGGTGGGGCCGCTCGCAGGCCCCGGAGACCAGCGGAGCCGTGGCCCGGCACCAGATCCAGGAGATCGCCGTCCACACCTACGACGCCCAGCTCACCCAGGGCGCCGCACAGCCGCTGCCGACGGACGTCGCGGTCGAGGGCGTCGACGAGTTCCTGACGACCGTCTCGGCGACGACCGTCCCCTGGCCGTTCAAGCCGGCAACCATCGACCTGCACACGACCGAGGGCCGCTCCTGGCGCCTGACCCTCAACCCCGACGGCGTCCGCTGCGACGACCTCGCCGCCGACGCGGAGCCGGGCGACATGGCGATGCGAGGCGCAGCGAGCGAACTGGTCCTCTACTTCTACGCGCGCGTCCCGCTCGACGGCCTGGAGACCACCGGCGACACCGAGCCGATGGAGCAGCTCGCAGACTGGGACCCGAACGCGTAAAACGCGCACTTGTGACGCAACTGTCGGTGGTGCGCGCGCTCCTGCGGGCGCCACTGGGCCCGAGGTTGCGGACATCGCGCGGCTGCGGGCCTGCTGTTCAAGGGCGAAGGGCTCTCGCTCGTCCTGACGCCCGGTCAGCGGGCCGACTGCACCCAGTTCGAGGCTGTCATGGGACGGATCCGGGTGCCCCGCCTGGCCACCGGCCGGCCTCGCACGACACCCCCGACAGCGTCAGCGCCGACCAGGCCTGCAGCAACCGTCGCACCCGCGCCTACCTGCGTGGACGCGGGATCCGGCACGTCATCCCGGAGAAAGCCGACCCGCCGGCGGCCGTCTGCGGCCCGGCATGGTGCTCGCCTCCGGGCGGCCCCCTGGCCGTCCGTACGAGGACCTCGGGTCGGACCTCAGCGACCAGGGCCTT
Source organism: Streptomyces sp. NBC_00016 (assembly GCF_045040885.1). Classification (NCBI taxonomy): domain Bacteria; kingdom Bacillati; phylum Actinomycetota; class Actinomycetes; order Kitasatosporales; family Streptomycetaceae; genus Streptomyces; species Streptomyces sp. NBC_00016. Next base: position 9,945,604 of record NZ_CP108304.1, read on the forward strand.
GAACCAGCGGGAATGACCTGGCTGTCAGCGGGTCGGTCGGGGCCCGGCTGCTGTGGACCGGGCCCCGAGCGTGTGTTCAGAGTCCTTGCGTCAGGAAGACGGCGTCCGGGACCTGGACGGTCTCGGGGGCGGTGCGGGGGAGGAGGCCGAGGATCTGAGCGACGACGTACTGTGCCGACATCATGGCTCCCTCCTGCCAGCCGGGCAGCGGTGACGCCTGGTCGCCGACGACGTAGAAGCGGCCGTCGCCCTCGGGCTGCAGGACCTGCTTGTAGGCGACCTGGTGGTCGGGGTCGGCCGGGTCCCAGTCGGCCCAGCCGCCGAGCTGGTGGGGCACCTTGTGCCAGGCGATGGTCACTCCCAGGTCATGAGGCACGGTGGTCTTCTCCCGGAACTCGCGGTGCATCTGTGCGGCGCCGTCCCGGGCCAGGCGCAGCCGGTCGGCCGGCGCGAGTTTGCCCATGTCCTCGGCGTGGTCGCCGAAGTTGTACGCCCCGGTGAGGGTGCCCGCCTTGGAGAAGTAGTCGTTGGACGGGTACCAGAACTGGGTGATGGGGTGGTCGGTCCAGCTGATGCCTCCGTAGATCTGGTTGTGATCGTCCTCCCAGAACCGCCGGTTGGCCTGCCAGCCGACCTTGCATGTCGGTGCGAAGCCCACCGCTTTCATGGCGTTCCGGAATCCCGTGGAGAAGCCGGTCAGCGTGAGCTGCTTCAGGACCGGCAGCGGGATGTTGCTCACGCAGTAGTCGGCCGTCGTCGTCAGTTCCTGTCCGCCCGTGCGGTAGGTGACCCTGGCCCCGTCGCCCGTCAGGTCGATCGAGGTGACCTCGGCCTCGAGTTCGACGGTCACGTCGTACTCGGAGGTGATCCGCTCGGTGAGGGCGTGGACGATCTTGTCCATGCCGCCGACGGGCTGGAACATCGTGGCCTGCCACAGGTAGTCCACCGGCTGGTAGAACCTGTGCTTCCAGAACTCCGACTGAATCAGTTCGGCGAGGGGCAACGGGGGCGCGGGCCGGGGGAATTCGTGGACGTCGAGGGGCTCGTCGTAGCCGGAGCGGGTGGAGCCGTGGTACTCGCCTTCCTCGTCCAGGTCGCCGAACTTGCGCAGCAGGTCCCGCAGCGGTCCGGTGAACTCGTCGCTCTCGTTCAGGGTGGCGGACAGGAGCGCGGCGAGGTGGCCGCGGGTGTCGTTGGCGATCCGCCGGTTGCGCCAGGTCTGACCGGGCGGGGTGTGTCCCGCGCTGTGCAGGACGTTCGCCGTCGTCTCCATGATGTACGGCTCCAGGGACACCCCGAGGTCGGTGCAGTAGTTGAGGACTCGGCGGTGGTGGTACGGGATGCGGCCGGGGCCGAGGTTGAGGTACAGGTCCTCGTCGAAGGCGCAGGTGTGGGTCAGCACCGGCCTGTTGCCCTCGCCGTCGAGTTCGTACAGCTTGTCGCCCTTGCGGGCGGTGCGGTTGCGGCCGCCGGTGCGGGTCTGGGGCTCCAGGACCGTGCATCGGTAGCCGAGCCTGCCCAGCTCGTAGGCGGCGGTGAGTCCGCCGACGCCCGCCCCGAGGATGAGTACCGACGGCTCCTCGCCGGCCGCCGCGCGTGGTGCGGCGGCGAAGTCCGGCGCGGTGCCTTCGCCGGAGCTCAGCGGGCCGGCGAGGCCGGACATGGCGTGGTAGAGCGACTGTGCGGATTCGGAGGGGGTGGCGGACGTGCGTGTACTCATGGCTCACCTCTCGGGTGGGACGGGAAGGTGCCGCTCCCGGTTCGTCTGGCTCCTGTGGCTTGTGCGGTGAAGAAGCCCGTGGGACCGGCCGCGGGACGGCCCCGAAGGAGACGAGACCTGGCCATGAAGTGCCGCGCGAAGTACGAGTTCGGCCTGCGCAAATGGTCCTTCCCGGTCTGTCGCAGGCGGACGCCGACCGTCCGGGTGAGCACACGGAACGGAAGCCGACGCACGCCGGCGTGCGCCCGCGCCTGCCGGCCCGCGGCGGACAACCTTCAAGGAGCCGTGTGCGGCCGGAGGGAGGTGACTGCGGTGCCGGGCACGGCCAGGAGCAGCCCGGAACCCCGGTCTGACGCTTCAAGGAGCCCCTGCTTGCCACCAGTGGCTCACCGCGCTTGCGGCATATGCCACCGTAAATAATCTGGTTAGTGGCAATAAGGGTGGTTAGGTGCGTGGTTTCGCGCTGGACCACCCGTTCCGTGCGACTGGAGGAGTTCACAAGATGCAGCAGCCTCACCCGGCGGACCTGCGCGCGGTGGCGACCTACCGCGATGACGGTGATGTCAAGCTTGAAGGCATCTCACTCACCTGGCGGATCGGCGCGAACGCCGCCGACCAGGGCACCACGGAGCCGTCCGACTGGAACAACGGGCGCCCGGACTACCCGCACCACTACGAGGTGTGGCTGGACGGGCGTCCCGCGCAGACGGTGGACCTGTACTGGGCGACCTGGTATCCGCACTGGCAGTCGGCCAACCGGCACTGGGTGTGCCTCGGAGAGGCCCCCGCCCGCGAGTACCGGGTGAAGGTCCGGGCCCGGCACGCCGACGGCGCCTGGGGGCCGTTCACGGATGAGGTCACCGTCGACACGTCCACGTCCACGCCCTACAACGCGCACATCCCCGCGCGCGCCGAGGAGCGCGGGGAGGGCGGCCGGGAGCGGCACGGGAGTCTGGAGTTCCCGGCCAGCCGGGCGATCCGGGCGATCCGTGACGAGGACGATGCGCCGATCTGCCAGAAGGCGCGCGAGTTGAACACCTCGACCACCTGGCAGGAAGTGGTGCCTCCCGGCACAGCCGGCAACCCGCCGTGGAACGAGGCCCGCGGGTACCTGGAGTACCGCAAGTTCTTCCAGGGTGCCAACGTGGCATCGGCAGCGAATCCCGCCTTCCAGGGCCTGGACCTGGCCGGCGGGGACGGCCTGGGCGACTGGCCGACCAGCACGCTGGAGGCCGTCGACGGCCGGCACACCTTCACCTACAACTACCGGCAGAACCACATGGGCCCGAAGTGGACTCACCAGTGGTTCATCACCACACAGGACTGGGACCCGGCCCAGGGAATCTCCTGGGACATGCTGGAGCCGACGCCCTTCATGGTCGAGTACCACGGCGGCGGCACGCACGCCGACCCGCAGTTGCAGTACACCACCGAGGCATTGGCCTCACGGCGGGGACGACACGCCATCGTCAACATCTGGGGCGGCGGCGACGCCGGACACGACTTCAAGGGCGAGTTCTTCGTCAGCGTCTCCGACGTCGAATTCCGCTAGGCCCGCGCTGCGATGTCGGACAACCACCGGGCAGCACGACTTACCGGTCCGTGAGACCGGTGGGCGCGCGTCGCCGAACCGGTGCGGCCGCCGCTGACTACTGCGCAGGCCAGGGAGGTGACGGCCGGACTGCGCAAGGCGGTGGACGACGTCCGGCGCTCTGTGGCGGTACACCCCGGTTACGGAACGGGCGGGCGGCGAAGCTGACAGCGAGGCAACGATCCATGGCCATTAGCCGTCTCGTCAACCGAGAGGGCGCTGAGTCGGTGTCCGTCAGGAACGGAGCAAAGCGTGTTGATCGGCTTGCTGACTGCCGCTGCGGCATCCGTCTGTTACGGCACAGGCTCAGTCCTGCAAGCCATCGGGTCCCGCAGGTCCGCGCGGAGCGGTGCGGCCACCACTGCCAGCACCCAGTACGGGGGGCCCAGCCTCTCCTCCACCGCGAAGGCCGCGATGACCTGGGAATTCGTCGTCGGTACCGTCCTCGACTTCGTGGGCTTCGCACTGGGTGCACTGGCTGCGCGGCTACTGCCCCTGTTCCTCTCGCAAACCGTGATCAGCGCCAACCTGATCATCACCGCCGTGCTGAGTGTCAGGCTCCTCCGTATCCGGCTGACTCGCGCCGAGTGGACGTCCATCGGCGTGGTCTGCGGGGCGCTCGTTCTGCTCGCGACGGCGGCGGGGGAGGAGGGCAGTGGACACGGCATCCCGATCGCCACGCACTGGTGGCTCCTGGCGATCTCGCTTGCTCTGATGGTGGGCGGCACGCTCGCGGTACGCCTCCTTGGTCCCCGCGCCGCGATTCTTGCCGGACTGCTGTCCGGACTCGGTTTCGGCGCGCTCGGCGTGGGCGTCCGTGTCCTGAACGGCGTCGCCCCCTTCGATCTGGCCGTCATGCTGACGGATCCCGCCCTGTACGCGATCGTGACGGCCGGCGTAGGTGGGATGTACCTGCACACCGTCGCTTTGCAGATCGGTTCGGTCAACGCGGCCACGGCGGCTCTGGTCGTCGGCGAGACCGTGTTGCCCGGCGCAATCGGCGTGCTGTGGCTCGGCGACGCCTCACGGGCTGGTCTCGCCTGGATGGCGATGCTCGGCTTCGTCCTGGCGGTGGCAGGCGCGGTCGCGGTGGCATGGTTCGGCGGGCCCGCGGCGCATGTGGAGGAGCAGCCGCAGCAGGCGGCAGAACTGACTCCCACGCGCTGAAGACCCGACTCAGGCTGGCGGTACGGCCCGTGAGGATCTGACCCATGCGGAGTGGGATCGACTGGAGTCGTTCCTCCCTCGCGGCGGTGTGCGCGGGGGCCGGCGGAGTGATCACCATCGGGTGATCAACGGGATTCTGACTCCGTCGTCCCATTGGGCGACGGTGGCGTGCAACTCCATAGCGTTGTGGTGATTGCGCGCGAGCCGGTACGTCATCTCCAGGCGACAGGGCCCCTCACAGGGGTTGGCAGGCGCGTGCCGCGGATGCCACCCGAGGGATGCCGATGCCACCGACTCGCGTCGGTCAGTAATAGCTGATGCCCTCACGCCGCGGCGTGAGGGCATCAGCTTCCGTGCACGAGGTGCGCTATGGGCCATGGCACGGGAGCTGCAGCATTGCTCAGTCCGTCAGTCCGTCAGTCCGTCAGCCCTCTGCTCTCAACCCGTCATCGCGTCACGGACGAGTGCGGTGTCGACGAACTGCTCGAAGCGGACGATCCTTCCGCCACGAACGACGAAGTGGTGGGCGACACGGACGCCGAGTCGCTTTCCGGTCGCCTTGTTCGCGGCCGTGTAGCGGGCGAGGACGACGACGTTCTCGCCGTCGGCCACATAGGTGTCGTCGTGCGCGATCCACTCGTCCCATTCCAGGGCGAGCCTTTCCATGACACCGGAGGTGACGCCCTCGGGGGTGCGGTACGTACCGGCCAGTGGGAAGCCGGCCATCTCGGTCCACTCCACGTCGGGGGAGAGGGTGGCGCGCAGGGCCTCCAGATCGCCTGCCGCCGAGGCCAGGTACTGCCGGCGGACGATGTCCGCGGGGGCGTCGGAGTTCGCGCATTCGGTGTTGCTCGGCGTGGTCATGGCCGTCACCCCCATGCCATCTCGCCCTTGGCGACCTTCGCACCGATCTGTGCGGCGATCAGCATGCCGTTGTCGGGGTGGCGCCGGACGAGAGCGTCGGTCAGCGCGGCCGCGTCGGCGGCTTTGCCGAGCTCCTCTTCGAAGGCGGTCAGGTAGTCACGCGTGGCCGTGATGGCGGACGCGTCGGCCGGGGTGCCCGGCAGACGGTGACCGGGGACGACCAGCTGCGGATCGAGGGTGGCCATGTCGTCCAGCAGGTCGATCCACGCGGCCCGCTGCTCGGGCCTGGCGGTGTCGGCGACCCACACGTGCTCCTGCTGGAACAGCAGGACGCCGCCGAGAAGGGCACGGTGCTCGAGCTGCCACAGGTAGTGGCGGTCGGGCAGTTCCGCTCCGCCGCCCCTGAGGTGGAAGCGGTGGCCTTCGAGGGTGATGTCGTCGGTCAGCGGCTCGATGTCGACGAGGCGGGTGGGCAGGTTCGCCCCGAGCGACGCCCATGCCTTGAGCTTGCCTTCGTAGGAGTGCTGGATGTGCTCGATGACGTGGTCGGTGGCGACGAACCTGGCGTCGGGGAAGGCGTCGGCGAGGATCTCGGCGCCGAAGTAGAAGTCGGGGTCGCCGTGGCTGATGAAGACGGTGGTCAGGTTCTTGCCGGAGTCGAGTACCTCGGCGGCCAGTCGGTGGCCGTCGGCGCGGGTGAAGCCGGCGTCGACGAGCAGCGCCTCGCTCTCGCCGGTGACGAGGGTGGCGGTCTTGTTCTTGATGCCTGCGGGGAAGTCAAGGTCGAGGACCTTGAAGGACAGCGTGCTCATGAGTGCTCCTGGGGCGGGATTGCGGGGCGGGATTGCGGGCGGAGATTCAGGACGTGCGAGCGGTGCGTGCGACGGCGAGGCGGTGGTCGACCTCGTCGGAGGTGGCGTGGCCGCGGGCCAGGGTGACGGTGCGCGAGCCGTCGACGGCGAGTGGTGTGGGGAAGGCGGTGACGCCCCACCGCGCGGTCCGGCGGAAGTCGGCCGCTGCCGCCTTCTGGGCCTGCGGCGCTCGGAACGCGGCGACCGCGACGGCGGCGTCCGGTCCGGCCGCTTCGGCGCCCTGACGGTAGGTGGCAGCGGCGGCGGACAGGTCGTGCCCGTCGAAGTAGATCGAAAACGTAGACCAGCTTCATCGACGACCTCGCCAGGGTGTGGCGCCCACCTCATGCGAGCGATTCACCTGAGGAAACAGTAACTGACTCGTCAGGTATTTCGGCGCGGCTGTGACCTGCGCCACATGGGCAGGCTTGATCTCATACGCCCAGCGCTGAGCCCCTCGGCGCAGGTCAGGGCAGGCGGGGCAACACGTCCCGGGCCGAGTGGCTGAGGAGGCGAAGGTCTTCGGCGAACCGCCGACGGTCCTCGGCCGGAAGCGGCTCCACGAAATACCGCTCGATGTTCTCCACGTGCACGCGTGAGGCGCGAACCGTCGTCTCCTCGCCCAGCGGGGTGAGCCGCACCAGCTTCGCGCGCCGGTCGTCGGGGGAATCCGCACGCGTGACCAGACCCGCGGCCTCCATGCGGTCCACCAGACGGGTGGCGCCGCCCGTGGTGAGGACCTGTTCCTGGGCGATGGCACGCATCGACAGGCCCGGCGCGCCGGCCCGCCCGAGGATCAGCAGCACCTCGAACATCAGATGGCTGACACCGCACTCCTCTTCGAGTGCGCGCCCGAGGATGTACTCCAGCCGGTTGGCCGCCCCCTGCAGCCGTCCGAAGGCCAGGATCAACTCGTGATCCGCGGCCTCCTTCGCCGACCCGATCCCCGCTTGCTCGCTCACGGTCCCGCCGCCCCTCTCGCTGTTCCGGGTATCACCGTACCGATCATGTCCGAGAGCGGCGGGGTGACAGTCGAGATGGCCCGCCCCACGCTACGGGCCGAGGTCGAGAATGCCTCGGCGGGCGGCCTCGGAGAGGACTGCTGCTCTGTTGTCGACGCCGAGTTTCCCGCTTCACCGAGGAACGAGAACTCGGTGAAGGAACGATGTTCTTCCAGCTCATCGTTGCTGGCGTCGCGAAGCCGGGCCTCCCCGCGCATCCACAAGGCCCGGCGGTGGTCGGAGCCGACGGAGGCGATTGATCCGAGGAGCGTCCCGATGACGGCAAGGACGGTGGCGATCATGCTCTGCTCTCTTGGTCGGTCGACCCGGAGCAGGCGGCGGGCCGGTTCACGCGGTCGAACTCGGGTGAGCGGCCGCACGGTTGCTGCTGGGCCTGCCGTCGGACCTGCCACATCCTCGTCGATGTGGGCCTCGGTGGGGGAGAGTTTTGGTGGGAACCGGGTTGGCGCAGCGGACAGTTCGTCTGGGAGGGCCTGGTCGTCTCCCTCGTCGGCTCTGGCCGTCACCGTCCCGCCGAGCCGTCACCTGAGCCGGCTTCTCAGCAGGTCAGAGCGGGGGATCGTCCCGTCATGACGTCATTTCCGCCGCATCGGTGGTGCCCTCGCGTCTTGCGCTCCACTCTCGTCTCGCCACCTGTGCACAGCCGATCGACCCACGAAGGAGAGAGCTCACAGCCATGGGAAGACTCGCATTCCGCGCTCATGCCGAGGACGAGAACACACGGCACCGGGGCGCCCTCCGCTCCACGACAGGGTGGCGGATCCGGATCGGCACCGTCGCAGCCACCGCGGCAATGGTCTCGGCCGGCATCGTGCTCGGTGCCGAACCGGCGGTGGCGGCGCCGGTCGCGATCAAGCTGACCTCCGTGTCCTGCCCCACCGAGATCGTGCAGGACCAGGTGAGCGGCTGCGTCACGGAGCTGCAGAACCTGCTCAACGCGCACGGCGCCGGTCTGGTGGTGGACGGTCAGTTCGGGCCGAGCACGCTCTACGCGGTCCGTGAGTACCAGGCCGCGACCGCGATCGCCGTGGACGGGCGGGTGGGCCCCGCGACCAAGAGCAAGCTGTACGCGACCGGAGGCTCGGCACCCGCCCCCATCAGCCTTCTGTCCTCCTCATGCCCGGCGAACGTCGTCCAGGGCGACAAGGGCGGATGCGTCACCGAACTGCAGCGCCTGCTGCGCCACCACGGCTACGCGGTCGACGTGGACGGCGACTTCGGCGCCGGGACGGCGAGCGCCGTCCGCAGCTTCCAGTCCGCCCACGGCCTCACGGCCGACGGTCAGGTCGGCGCGAACACCGAGCGAGCCCTCTACGACACCGACGAGTCGCCGTCGACGAGCCTGGACCTGAGGTCGGCGTCCTGCCCGCAGAACATCGTGGAGGGGCAGAGCGGCGGTTGCGTCGCCACGCTGCAGGCGCTGCTGAACGGCAAGGGCCGGCAGCTCGACGTCGATGGCGAGTTCGGCCCCGCGACCCTGGCGGCCGTCAAGGCATTCCAGTCCGCGACCGGTCTCGCCGCCGACGGCGAGGTCGGTCCGAACACCAAGGCCGCCCTGTACTCGAACATCGGCGGGGGTGGCGGCGACGGCGCACCCGCGCCGGTCGACCTGAACTCCGCCTCCTGCCCGAACGAGATCGTGCAGGGGCAGCGCAGCGGCTGTGTCACCGAGCTGCAGAGCCTGCTCAACCACCACGGTGCCGATCTCGCCGTCGACGGCGACTTCGGCTCGCTGACCGACAGTGCCGTCAGGGACTTCCAGGCCGAGAAGGGTCTCTCGGTCGACGGCCACGTGGGATCGAACACCAAGGCGGCACTGTACGGCGCGGTCACCCCGCCGTCGTCGCCCCCGCCCGGCGGCGGGTACGCCAAGATCCTCGACGTGGCCGAGGGCGAGGCCGGCACCGTCGAGGGCAGTGCCCGCGCGAACAGCTACGGGTCGGCCGTGGGCCTGTCGCTTTCCACCAGCAACTACGCCTGGTGCGCGACCTTCGTGAGCTGGGTGGCCAAGCAGACCGGGGCCACTTCCTACCGCAACTCCTATGTCTCGGGCTGGGTCAAGCAGGCACGGGCCGGCAACTACCACCTGTCGGTGACGACAGCCCCGCAGCCGGGCGACATCGTGGCCTTCGACTGGGATGGTGGCAGCGACTTCACCGGTGGCAACGAGCACATAGGCATCGTGCGGACGGTCTCCGGATCGTCCTTCACCACCGTCGAGGGCAACACGGGCAATCCCGTCGGTGACAGCGACGGCGTCTACGTCAAGTCCCGTGCCACGAACAACGGTTACGACGTGGTCTTCATCAGGGTCCGCTGAGCGAACCACCGACCCGAATCCACCGTCCCATCGGTTGCGAAGCCGAACTGGTGGGACGGGGGAGTGGCCTGTGGGCGGGGCTGGGCCCGTATCCCGCACACGCATCCCGCACACGAACCGCCGCCGCCGACCGCCGACCGCCGAAACTGTGTAACTCCTGTGCGTCTTGTGATTCTTGTCTCCGAGTTCGCCATTGGTCATGGAGAGGTCAATGGATAACCTCCCTCCGACCAGAAAGATCAAGAAAATTTAAGATCACAGGGGGACTTGTGCGACCACCACGTCGCAGAAGCACCGTGCGCGCGGCGTTGACCACCGCCTGCGCAGCACTGGTACTGGGGAGCGGGATACCGGCGCACGCCGTCGACCCGCAGTCCGAGGGGCCCGGCGTGCCGGCCGACGCGGCAGCGCAGGGCAAGGAGTTCTGGGAGGACGACTCCCTGCCTGCGAGCACCGCAGAACAGCAGGCGTCGCAGCAGGCGGTCGCCACGGGACGGCCCGTCGGGGTGGCCGCGCTGACCACCGCCACCAGCCGAGTCGTCGCCAACCCCGACGGCACGTTCACCGCCGAGAGCGCGACCTCTCCCGAACGCGTCCGCAAAGACGGTCGCTGGACCGGCATCGACACCACGCTGGTGAAGCAGGCGAACGGCACCCTCGCCCCGCGCGCCGCGGAGGACATCCGGCTCTCCGGCGGCGGCGCGGACCGGCAGTTGGCCCGCATCTCGACCGGCGGCCGGGAGTACGCCGTGTCGTCGCCGTGGGCGCTGCCCGTGCCCGAGACCGACGGCTCATCGGCCGTGTACCGGTCGGTGCTGCCGGGCGTGGACCTCGCCGTGCAGGTGCATCCGGACGGCTTCACCTACCACCTGGTGGTGCACTCGCGGCAGGCCGCGGCACAGGCCGGCCTCGAACGGGTGCGCTTCCCGATCGCGACACGCGGCCTGACGGTCCATACGGACGCCTCGGGAGTGGCCACCTTCGCTGACGATGCCGGACACGCGGTCGTGTCCAGTGGCTCGGCGCTGATGTGGGACGCGGGCGGGGCTCCGGCGTCTTCGACGACCCACGCATCGGGAGGTGCGACCGCCTCCGCAACCGCCAGGTCCGGCGTGAAGGCAACGACCATCGGCCCGGCGGCCGAGCTCCCCGCCGCCGTCGTCGCCGACACCCTCGACGCCGCACCCGACTCCCGTACCGCCGTCATGGACACCGCCGTCACCGGCGATGCCCTGTCCATCACGCCGGACCAGGACTTCCTCGCCGACGACGACACCGTCTACCCCGTCGTCCTCGACCCGCCCGCGGTGAAGGCGACGCTGACGGGCTGGACGACGATCTGGTCCAACGAGCCCAGGACCAGCTTCTGGAAGACCAAGCACGCGCTCGGCGTCGGCTACGACGCCTACGTCGACAACAAGAAGGCCCGCTCCCTCTTCCAGTTCGACACCCGCAAGGTCGCCGGGAAGAAGATCCTCGGTGCGACCTTCACGCCGTACGCGATCTGGTCGGCGAACTGCGTCAAGCACGACGTCGACCTGTACCGCACCAGCCAGATCTCGTCGAGGACGACCTGGAGCGAGAACCCGCCCAAGTGGTACGCGAAGGTCGACACGGTCTCCGCGGCCAAGGGCCACTCGTCCGACTGCCCCGACGGCGACATCGAGTTCGACGCGACCGCTGCCGTGGCGTACACGGCGAAAGCCAAGGACACCCTGACCACGCTCGGCCTGCGCGCCGACGAGGGCGACCCCATCGCGTGGAAGCAGTTCATGTCGCCGCTCGACCCGGACGCGACCTCCTCGCGCAAGCCCCGCCTGTCGATCACCTACGTCACCCCGCCCACCGGCAAGCCGTCCTCGGTGAAGATGTCCGACCCGAAGGTGTCCTGCTCGGCGGCCTCCACGCCCGCGCTGATCCGCGACACCACCCCGCGGCTGACGGCCACGCCGACCTCGGCGGACGCCTCCAACTCCTCGCTGCGCCCCGAGTTCGAGCTGTACAAGGGCACCGCCACCACGCCGACCTCGCTGAAACCGTCCTCGTGGACGGACAGCGGCACAGCCGGCACCGTGCCCACGGCCACCCTCACCAACGACGTCGTGTACAAGTTCCGGGCGCGCACCGAGTACAAGTACTCCTGGAAGGGCGCGAACCACTCGCTGTTCGGCCCCTGGTCGAGCTACTGCCACTTCAAGGTGGACAGCAAGGGCCCGCCCGCACCGAAGGTGTCCTCCACCGTCTACAAGGAGTGCGCGGGCACGACCTGCGACGCGGCCGACCCGGAGTACGGCAGCGTCGGCATGACAGCGGCGTTCAAGGTGGACGCGGGTGCCAATGGCGTACGGCGCTACGACTGGTGGCTCAACGGCGTGCCGCTCGGCAGCAAGACGTTCACGGCCAACACACCGACCTACGAAATCGAGGCCGCGCCCGACAAGCGCCTGACCAACACCCTGCGCGTGCAGACGTTCGACGGTGCGGGCAACCCGGGCAGCCACTACGACTACCTGTTCAAGGCGGCCAAGGGCGCCGGCCCGGTGGCCGCCTGGAACCTCGACGACGGCGACGGCACGACAGCCGCCGACGGCTCCGGTCAGAACCGGCCACTGACGCTGACCGCCGCGTCCTGGACCGGCACGGCACGCCTCGCCGGCGGTCTGCGCGGCGACGGCGCCGCCGTTGCCGGCGCCACGGCGGGCCCCGCGCTGGACACCACCAACAGCTTCACCGTGTCCGCGTGGGCCCGGTTGACGTCGAAGAGCCACATCTCCACCGTCGTCACACAGAGCGGCACCCGTGCCGGCAGCTTCCAGCTGTACTACTCGTCGTCGCTCGACCGTTGGGTCTTCAACCGCTACTCGGCCGACTCCGACAGCCCGGTCATTACCCGCGCCCAGTCGGCGAAGCCGCCGGTGCTCGGCGCGTGGACCCATCTGCTGGGTGTGTACGACCAGAACAAGAAGCAGCTGCGCCTGTACGTCAACGGCCGACTGCAGGCCACCACGGCCTACTCGGCCACCGCGTGGGCGGCCAAGGGCCCCTTCGAGGTGGGGCGCATGAAGGCGGGCGGCGCCTACACGGACTACTTCCAGGGCGACCTCGACCAGGTCGAGGCATGGAACCGTGTGGTCTTCGACAACGAGCTGGAGGCCATCGCCAACGCCGAGAATCCGGCCACCGGCCGGACGCAGGCCGCGCTGCTGGCCGGCTGGCTGTTCGACGAGAGCGCCGGGACCACGGCCGCCGACGCCAGCGGCCGCGGCCACACCCTCCAGCTCGAGACGGGCGCGGCCTTCGCGGCGAGCGAGGACCCGGCGCACGGCTCCGTGCTGGAGCTCGACGAGACCAAGGCGGGCAAGGCCACCGCGGCCGTGCCGCTCGACGAGTCGGGCAGCTTCACCCTGGCCGGCTGGGTGAACCTGGCTGCGCAGTCCAAGTTGGAGGACACCACCACCGCCCACTCGCCGACCGTGTTCGCCCACCCGGGCGCGGCCCGCAACTCCTTCCGCCTTTGGTACCGGCAGGAGGCGGGTGAGGCCATCGGCGACTGGAACTTCGGCCGCTACGAGACCGACGTGGTCGGCGGCCCCGGCGCCACGGTCGTCTCCGACGAGGTCAACCCGCCCGACGGCTGGGTGCACGTCACCGCCGTCTACGACGGCGTCAACCGGTCGATCAAGCTCTACCTCGCCGGTGAGCGGCAGGGCGACGAGGACGGTGTGCTCAGCGAGGACGCCTTCCAGCCCGCCGGTCCGCTGATGGTCGGCGGCGCCCGCCGCCACGACAACGGCGGCTGGGGCAACTCCCTGCCCGGTCAGCTGGACGATCTGCGGGTGTACGCGGGCGTCCTGTCCGAGGCCGACATCACCCAGCTGGCGACGGTGGACGAACCGCCGGTGCCCGTCGAGTAGCCCGTCCCTCTCCGGTCGGCGTACCGGGCCGCGCGCCCGGTACGCCGCCGTACTCCGAGCCATCTCACCAACGTCTCGAATCCGGGAGAACCCCCACGTGGTATCCAGGAACAGCTCACTGCTGCCCAAAAACTGGGCCTGGCGCAGAGCGACCCGCCGCCGGCTGGCGGCCGTCGTCCTGCCCGTGTCCACGGCGGTCGTCGCCGGTCTGCTCGGCGCCGCGCCGGCGCAGGCGGACCAGGGCCGCGACCACAGCGCCCTGCAGAAGGCGGCGCACGGCAAGGCCGAGGTCTTCGATGCGAAGCACCTCGAAGTGAAGGACCCGACGGTGGCCGCGGCACGCCGCACGCTCGCCAAGGCGCGGGCGAAGGTGGTGTGGCCCGACGCGTCCGCGGTGCGGGTGCAGCCCCGCGCCGCGACCCGCACCGCCAAGGGCATACGCGCGGCCGCCCCGGCCGCGGTCGCCCCGGAGGTCCGCGTCCTCGACCGCAGGGCCACCGACCGGCTCGGCATCGACGGCCTGGTCTTCAGCGTCACCGCCGCGCAGAGCGGCGCGCAGGCCACCACCGTCGACTACAGCTCCTTCGCCGACGCCTACAGCGGCAACTGGTCCTCGCGCCTGCGCCTGGTACGGCTGCCGGAGTGCGCGCTGACCACGCCGGAACAGGCGCGCTGCCGTACCACGACGCCGGTGGCGTCCGAGAACGACGCCGAGGCGGAGACGGTGACCGCGCAGGTCACCGCGCCCAAGGCGAAGAGCGCCATGGTCCTCGCCCTGTCCGCGGCCGCCTCCTCCGACCAGGGCAGCTACGAGGCCACCCCGCTGGCCGCGTCCTCCACCTGGGCGGCGGGCGGCTCCAACGGCGACTTCACCTGGAACTATCCGCTGCAGACCCCGCCGGCGCCCGCGGGCCCGGCCCCGAGTCTGGCGATCAACTACTCCGCGCAGAGCGTGGACGGCCGCACCTCCTCCTCGGGCGCGCAGCCGTCCTGGATCGGCGAGGGTTTCGACCTGCCGGCGTCCTACATCGAGCGGGCGTACTCCAGCTGCGAGGACGACGGCCAGGACAAGAAGTACGACCTGTGCTGGAAGGAGGACAACGCCTCCCTCGTCCTCAACGGCAAGTCCACGCCCCTGGTGAAGGGCGCCGACGGTACGTGGCGGCCCAAGAGCGACGACGGTGAGCGCGTCGTGCGGGAGACCGGCGCCGCCAACGGCGACGACGGTGACACCGGCGACAAGGGCGAGTCCTGGACCGTGACCGGCGTCGACGGAACGCAGTACGTGTTCGGCAAGAACCGTCTGCCCGGCTGGAGTTCGGGCAAGGACGAGACGAACTCCGTATGGACCGTCCCGGTGTTCGGCGACGACGACAAGGAGCCCGGTTACTCCTCCGGCGACTCCTTCGGCGGCCGCGCCAAAACGCAGGCCTGGCGGTGGAACCTCGACTACGTCGTGGACCCGCACGGCAACGTGATGACGTACTGGTACGACAAGGAGACCAACCACTACGCCAAGAACGGCACCACCGGCAACGGCACCGCGTACACGCGCGGCGGCTGGCTCAAGCGCATCGACTACGGCCAGCGCAGCGACACCGTCTTCTCCCAGCCGGCTTCCGCCCGGGTGAAGTTCACGGTCGCCGAACGCTGTCTTCCGGTCTCCGGCGGCGAGTCCTGCGGTTCGCTGACCTCCGCCAACCGCAACGCCTGGCCCGACGTGCCGTTCGACCTGATCTGCGCGGCCGACAAGCCGTGCACCGACCAGCCCAGCCCGGCCTTCTTCACCCGCAAGCGCCTCACCGACGTCACCACCCAGGTGCACGACGGCGCCGGCACCGCCGAAAGCGACTTCCGCGCCGTCAACGCCTGGCATCTGGAGCAGTCCTTCCCCGACCCGGGCGACGGCTCCGACCCCGGCCTGTGGCTGAAGT
The DNA here is from genome assembly GCF_045040885.1 of Streptomyces sp. NBC_00016. Lineage (NCBI taxonomy): Bacteria > Bacillati > Actinomycetota > Actinomycetes > Kitasatosporales > Streptomycetaceae > Streptomyces > Streptomyces sp. NBC_00016. Next base: position 9,960,987 of record NZ_CP108304.1, read on the forward strand.
CCATCCAGCGCACCGGCAAGACCGGCGCCGACGTCTCGCTGCCCGCGATCACCTTCAGCGGCGTCCAGTTGCACAACCGGGTCGACAAGACCGGCGACGACGTGGTCCCGTTCATCAAGTGGCGGGTGCGTACGGTCACCTCGGAGACCGGCTCCAAGCTGACGGTGAACTACTCCAAGGAGGACTGCGTCGCCGGGACGGACGTCCCGGCCAAGCTCGACGCCAACACCCGCCGCTGCTACCCGGTGAAGTGGATCCCGCCGTCCAACCCGACGCCGGGGACGAATCCGCAGCCGCGCACCGACTGGTTCCACAAGTACGTCGTCACCCAGGTCACCGAGTCCGATCCGACCGGCGGCGCCCCGTTGAAGCAGACCGACTACACCTATTCCGGCGGCGGCGCGTGGGGGTACGACGACGAGTCGCCCATCACCCCGGCCAAGTACCGCACCTGGAACATCTGGCGCGGCTACCAGAAGGTCAACACCACCACCGGTGAGGCGGCGAGCACCCGCTCGAGGACGACCGCCCTCTACTACCGGGGCATGGACGGCGACAAACAGTCCGACGGCACCACCCGCAAGGAGACGGTCACCGACTCCCAGGGCGTGTCGAAGACCGACTCCGAGCAGTTCGCCGGCCAGCTGCGCGAGCAGATCACCTACGCCGGCGTCGACGGCCCCGAGGTGACCGCGACGGTGGAAACCCCCTGGTCGCGTACGACGGCCACGGCCAAGCACTCCTACGGCACGGTCAACGCGTACCTGGTCCGCACCGGCGTCTCGACGACCCGCACCGCGCTGTCCGGCGGCAGCGAGATGACCGCGACGAAGTCGACGACGTACGACCCGAAGACCGGTCTGACGCTGAAGGAGGAGACCGACGCGGCCGGCGAGAAGGACTGCACGGTCACCGAGTACGCCGCCAACACCACGGCCTGGATCCTGAACCTCCCCCAGCGGGTGGAGCACGTCTCCACCGGCTGCGACCAGACCCCGAAGCGCACGGGCGATCCCAGGACCACCGACGTGATCTCGGACGTGCGCACGTCCTACGACGGCCAGGCCTGGGGCAAGGCGCCCACCAGGGGCGAAGCCACCAAGGTCCAGCGGGTCACCGGCTACAGCGGCGCCGGCGCCCTGCTGCAGACCGTCGCCACGGCCAAGTTCGACGCCCTGGGCCGCCCCACCGACACCTGGGATGCCCAGGGCACCCGCACCGGCCACACCGACTACACCCCGGCGGCCGGCGGCCCGCTGGCCAAGACCGTCGAGTTCAACGCCCTCGATCACACCACCACCACGGAGTACGCCCCCGACTGGGGCGTGCGCACGGCCACCACCGACCCCAACGGCAACCGCACCGAGCTGTCCTACGACAGCTTCGGCCAGCTGTCCGCCGTATGGCTGGCCGACCGCGACCGGTCGGCGGACCAGGCGCCGAACTACCGCTACGAGTACAAGGTGCAGAACACGGCCGCTTCGTGGGTGGCCAGCAAGTCGCTGAACAACGACGGCACGACCTACCGCACCACGTACGAGATCTTCGACGCGCTGCTGCGGTCGCGCCAGACCCAGACGCCTGCCGCGAGCGGCACGGGCCGGATCGTCACCGAGACCAAGTACGACACCCGCGGCCTGACCGTGGAGACGGCGGCCGACTACACCGACACCAAGCCTGCCTCCGGCGAGCTGGCCACGCTGCTGACGGCGCCCCCCGCGGGCACCGAGACCGTCTACGACGGTGCCGGGCGGGCCACGGTCGAGAAGGTCCTCACCAACGGCAAGGAGTTCTCCCGTACCAGGCACACCTACAGCGGTGACACCACGCTCGTCGAACCGCCCGCCGGCGCCCCGGCCGTCCGCGAGAAGGTGGACGCCCGCGGCCGCACGGTCGAGAAGCTGGAGTACGACGGCAACGCGGTGAGCACGACGTTCACCCGCCTCACCTACGGCTACGACCACGCCGACCGGCTCGCCGAGGTGAAGGACGACGACGGCAACCGCTGGGCGTTCGGCTACGACTTCCTGGGCCACAAGGACAGCACCACGGACCCCGACGCGGGCGCGACCTCGTACGAGTTCGACGGCCTCGACCGTCTCGTGTCGACGACCGACGCACGCGGCGTGATCCTCGGCCACACCTACGACCTGCTGGGCCGCCCGACCGGCCGCCTGGACGGCAGGGTGCCCGTCGTCGACGGCAAGCCGGCTCCCGAGGACGCCAGGTACCTGGCGCGTTGGACCTACGACACGGTGGCCAAGGGCCGGCTGACCTCCGCGATCCGGTACGTCGGCGGCAAGACCGGTGACGTGTACGCGAAGACCAACGCCAAGTACGACAAGCTCTATCGCGTCCTGAACGAGCAGTACACGATCAGCAAGAGCGAGGGCGGGCTGGCGGGCGCCTCCGGCGTGTGGACGATCGCCAACGCCTACAACACCGACGGCAGCCTCAAGAAGCGGACCGTCCCCGCGATGGGCGGACTCGACCAGGAGGTCCTGGACTACGGCTACACCGAGCAGGGGATGCCGGACACCCTCAAGGGCCTGACCGGCATCGTCCAGAACACGGACTACCTCCCGGCCGGTGAGCAGATCCGCACCACCCTGGGCGTCTCCTCGACCGCGAACTGGACGGAGATCAACCGCAGTTACGAGAGCGGCACCAAGCGGCTCGCCCGGCAGAGCGTCGTCTCCGAGACACACTCCGGCACGGACTCCGACATCGCCTACCGCTACGACCTCGCCGGCAACCCGGTCGACATCGAGGAGAAGGCGATCAGTCCGGGCGACCGGCAGTGCTTCACCTACGACGGTCACCGCCGGCTGAAGTCCGCGTGGACCGCGACCGGCGACTGCGCCACAGCGCCGGCCAAGAACACCGTGGGCGGCCCGGCCGCGTACTGGCAGTCGTTCACCTACGACAGCGCCGGCAACCGCGAGACGGTCAGCGACCAGCTGTCCGGGACCACCTCCTCGTACGTCTACAAGACGGCCGACCAGACCCGTCCGCACGCACTGGCCTCGACCGAGACCAAGAAGGACGGCGCGGTCACCGCGGCCACCGCCTACACCTACGACCTCGCCGGAAACACCGACACCCGGACCGTCAGCGGCCGGACGCAGGACCTCGACTGGAACACCGAGAACACCCTGCACAAGGTCACCGAGGCCGACGGAACGGTCACCGAGTTCCTCGACGACGCCGACGGCGGCCGGCTCATCCGGCGCGACAAGACCGGCACCACTCTGTACCTCGGTGAAACCGAGCTGCGGCTGGACAGGGCGAGCGGCAAGGTGGCGGCCACCCGCACTTACGTCCACGGCGGACAGACCGTCGCCGTGCGCACGCCGGCCGGACTGACCTGGATCGCGAGCGACCACAACGGCACCGCGAGTGTGCAGGTCGACGCGGCCACGCAGGCGGTCACCCGGCGGCACATGACGCCCTTCGGTGAGGACCGGGGGAAGGCGGCCGGGGCCGCCTGGGTCGGCGAGAAGCACTTCGTCGGCGGCACCAAGGATCCGACCGGCCTTGTCCACCTCGGCGCCCGTGACTACGACCCGACCACCGGGCGCTTCGTCAGCGTCGACCCCGTCGCCGATTTCAGCGACGCGCAGCAGATCAACGGTTACGCCTACGGCAACAACAACCCGGTCACCTTCGCCGACCCCGACGGCAAGTTCTTCGGCGCGCTCATCGCGCTGATCGTCGCCGTCGTCCGGGCCGTCATGGCCGTGCTGAACTACGTCCGCTGGCGGTCGAGCCAGTCCGCGAGCTCCGGCGGCATGTCGACCATGGGCAGCGCCAACTACGCCTCCGCCAAGGCCGACTCCTGCCCCCTGATACAGCGCAACTACGGCATCTGTGACAACAAGGAGCCGGAGGACGCGCGGGAGCAGGGCAGCTTCAAGGACATCCTCGGCGGCATCGGCAACGCCATCACCGAGGGCCTCGACGCCGTCGAGTACGCCACCGAGCCCTGGTGCTGGGGCGGCAACTCCAGCTGTGGCGTCAACGACGACTACAAGGAGTTCACCGAGAAGCACGGCGTCGACGAGAACACCAAGAACTACGACGCCGGAAAGGACTTCACCGACGCGGCGTCCATGTTCAACCTCGCCGGACTCGCCCGGCACTTCCTGAAGAACCTCTTCAAGAAGGCCGCGAAGAAGAACGCGCCGAAGCCGAGTGTGCCGGAGGTCAAGAAGATCGACGGCTGGATGCCCGAGACCGTTCTGGACAAGGTTCCCGAGGGCTTCGGGCCGATGAAGCCGACGAAGAAGGGAGTGGGCTACCGTTTCCCCGGGCCGAAGCAGGACGGCATCAGGATCGACAAGGGGAACCTGAACAACTCCCAGCCCTTCCAGCAGGTCGACCATGTCGTGATCAACTCCGGTGGACGGGTGATCGGCCGCGACGGCAAACCCATCAAGGGCGCCATCAACGGCGACGATCACAATGCCTACATGGCACACATCCCCCTGGAGGACTGGCTGAAGTGGGAGACATGGAACAGCCCGACGTGATGATGAGCGGAGTCGAGTTCCCGGACGCGCGGCTCAACGTGGTGGCGGTGCTGGAGTCCCTGGCGGACACCGGTCACCAGCGCCGGGTGTGGCTCGACCGCGGCCCGGCTCCGGACGACGCCGTCGACAACCTGGACCTGGTCGTGCACGTCCTCTTCGACGACTCGCGGGTCCTGGAGGACCCCGAGGAGACCGTGGGAGAGGTGCTGCGGTCCCGGGACGAGGCGCGGGCCGCGCGGGCGCTGGCCGAGGTGCTGGGGCCGCTCGTCGACGAGCTGGGTGACGTCGGCGACGAGGTCTATCTGGCGTCGCCCCGGTGGCCGGACGTAGTGACGGCCGCGCGGGACGTGCTCGAGGCGATGCGCGGCGACGACCGCTGAGGGAGATGGTCCCCGAGGGGCCGGGCCACCGCGCACGCGTGGCCCGGCCCCTCGGCGTTCACCGGGGGGTGCGGGGTGCGGGGTGCGTGGTCACCGTGAACGGGCGCCGAGAACTGGTTGCAGGGCAGTGGCCGCCGGAGCCGCTCTCCGATAACTTACCGACCAGACGGTATGCCTGGGCGTACCCCACGCGCCGTCGCGTGCTCGATCAACACCACGTTTCATCCGCCACTGGATGGAGAGCCGCACATGACGCAGAACGTGAACCGCGACAGCCTGGCCCTTGCGCGCAAGACCTGGAGAACTCTCGAGCCCTACCACGGGGGTGTCTACTTCTCGCCCGAAGCCGCGGATGAGTACGCCGCGTTGGGCGTGGACGGCAGGACGGGGTACTTCGCGTCCCGCTCCGCCGCGCTCGGCGCTGCTCCCGCGGATCTCGTCATCGCCACGTTCTACAACTTCAATCCCCAGCTGGTGCGCCGGGCCATACCCGCTGCATGGGAAGCCGCCACCCCGCAGCGGTTCGCCGCCGCCCGGCTCTCCGGGATCGATACCACGCTCCGCCGCATCCTCGGCGCGGACATCTCCTCACCGGCGCTGGCTCGCGCGGCGGAATTGGCCCGCAGCGCGGCTGAAGCGAGCGTGTGCCACCCACAGGGCCGCCCCCTCTTCGCCGCGCACGCGGCACTGCCGTGGCCGAGCGCACCCCACCTCGTGCTCTGGCACGCGCAGACGCTGCTGCGGGAGTTCCGCGGCGACGGTCATGTGGCGGCACTGCTGGCTGCCGGACTGAGCGGCATCGAGGCTCTCGTCACGCACGCCGCCACAGGGGAGATCGACGCAGGGGTGCTGCGCGCCTCACGGGCATGGACGCCGGAGCAATGGGAACAAACCGTGCAGAACCTGCGCGAACGTGGATGGCTCGACGACGGACCCCACCTGGCTCTGACCGAAGACGGTGCGCGGCGCAGGGCGGAGATCGAGCACACCACCGACAGACTGGCCGCCCTCCCCTACATCACGCTCGGTCCTGCCGCGGCTGCGGAACTCCGTTCGCTGGCAAGGCCGTTCAGCCTTGCGGTTGCCGAAGAGCTCCTGCCGTGGGCAGTGGACCGCCTCAGCGCAGACAGTGCATGACAGGAGAGGGCAAGGTGGTGGATTCTCGTTCGGCAGCGGCCGACCGGTCCGCCGCGTCACCCGCAGGCGCTGCCTGCCAGGCGGCGGCGCGCAGGAGGAGAGGGTGCCGGGCGGGCCCATGCATCGCCCGTCGCCGCCCTCACGCCTGCCCTGCCCGCGACGCGGGGCCGGCGGACCCGTGCGGGTACAGCGGGATCCGAGGCGGTCATCGCCGGCCCGCCCATTCGCCGTCCAGCGCGCGGGAGATGCGGTTGACCGCCAGGACGAGTGCCGCGACGGTCAGACCCGCGAGCGTCGACACCCGCCATGTGTCTGCCAGGTAGTCGCGGCCGTCGGCGATCAGCGTGCCCCACTCGGGAGCGGGCGGCGTGGCGCCGTAGCCGAGGAAACTCAGCGCGGACACCGACAGCACGGCCGTGCCCAGGTCGAGTGTCGCCAGGCTCAGTACCGGACCCGCCGCGTTCGGCGGCACGTGCCGGAACAGGACCGTGTACGGGTGCCTGGGCGGCGGCAACGGGGTCTCGGTGGATCGTGCGGCGGTGCGCACAGCACGGGCCTGTGTCGGGACCCCGTTGCCCTGGTGCCGCCCCTACCGCGCGGTTCCGAAGTCCTGGGTCCAGTAGCTGCCGGGCTGTGCCAGGCCGACGCCGATTTCCTTGAAGGCGCAGTTGAGGATGTTCGCCTTGTGGCCGGGGCTGGACATCCAGCCCGACATGACCTGCTCGGGTGTGGTGTAACCGTAGGCGACGTTCTCGCCGTAGGTGCTCCAGACGTAGCCGGCGCGGGTGATCCGGGCGCCAGGGTCGGACCCGTCGGACCCGGTGTGTGACATGTTCTGCTGGGCCGCCATGTCCTCGCTGTGTGCCTGGGCGGCCTTGGTCAGGACCGCGTTCAGCGTCACGGGCGAGCAACCGACCTTGCTGCGCTCGGCGTTGACCAGTTGCACGATACGGGCACTGGTTCCGGATGCGGGGGCGGCTGCCTTCGAGGTGCTGGGGGACGTGGGGGTCGCGGAGGCGGAGGTGGTGGCCTTCGGATTGGGGGAAGGCGTGGAGATCTCGGCCTTGGCGGCCGTGTTCTTCGCAATGCTCGATGGTCTGGTGGGCTTGGGCTTGGGCTTGAGCTTCGTCGCGGTGGGCTTGGGAGTGCCCACAGGGGCTGTCGGCGACTGTGATGCAGCCGGACTGGGCTCGCTGTGCCCACTGCCGTTCCAGCCGCGGGCCCAGTCGCTGTGCTCGGTGTGATTCCGGACGGCGTCGTTCCTCCCGTCCTTGGCGGCGGTCTTCGCGGCGCTGTCGAGCCGGTATCCGCCGCTGTCCTGCCAGTCGCTACAGGCCAGTGCGACGGATGGCACGCCCAGGGTGGTCATGGTGACGGCGGCGATGACTATTCGCCGGTAATGCTCTTTTTTGCGGTGCTTACCCATGTGTGACCTCACTCGGTAATCGCCGAGCGCCCCTGGTGTGGCTGGCTCTGCACGGATTCGGCTCCTGAACTGCGGAGACACCCGGCGGGGCCGTCATTCTCAGGATGGCTTCATGCAGAGAGCAATGGCCCTTCGTACTACGTTGCTTCGTAGACTTGCACTGCCCTTGCAATGGGCGTATCGGCGTGCTGCTCCGGCCTCCGCGAATTCTCGGGAGCCCTGTCGATCCGTCAGGAACGTTCGGCCTTCAAGTGCGGGAGCGGGGTGCCGAGCGGGAGGGTGCGCATCCAGTCAGGTGCGATGCGCACGTATGCCAAGTCAGACAAATCCCATATGTCGCCGTTACGGCATCTACTATCGAGGCCGCTTAGTACTTGGGGTCGATGTGGCGGATGTCACGGAATGGTGACTTCCACTTCCGGTCATCCCTCGGACGTCGCGTTGCCCATCGGGTCTTTTCGGCGCAGGATCGCGGGGGACCTGCTGAGCACGGTCCGCGACCGTTCACGACGGTGTCGTGTGCCGGAGAGGGCCGCGGGCGACCCGAGGCGACGGTGGGCAGAGTGGAAACCACGTGCTCGCGATGGGCGCGCGAGGACACGCGGGTGCGCCCAGGATCAGGCAGTCCATGCCGCGGTCGATCATCGCCTCGATGCCCCCGGCTTCGTCTGCACAACTTCAGGCCCACGACCGCCCCCCCCAGATGGGTAACCGGTTCCACCAAGGCCATTGCGCGCACGTCGCCGTCGCCCTGATCCCCGCCTTGCGGAGATGGCCCCGCGACCAGACGATCCAGGCCGTCGGTGTCATACCTGTGGACGCCGATCGGGACACTCTCCTCGGGACGATCGGCCGTCGGATCCTGACCGGCTTGGACGACCGGCACGCCACCCCTGCCGCCCGGCGCCGACACCGCATCCTGGCCCTGCTCCAGGAAGACCCCACGCGTCTTTGACAACCCCGCGACATAGCCGCCCACTTCGGCGACATCACTCTGGAGACATGTACAGGCAACTCAATCGGTGGGCCACCAGCGGCCTCATCCACAAACTCGGCCCCGGCCTCTACGCCGCAACACCATGGTCTCCAACCCCACTTGCGTGACCCACGAAAACGCCAACTACCCGGCCTTGGGTGAGGGCCCTCTCCGTCAGCCTCCTCCCATCAGCCTGCGATCGCCCGCAAGATCGGCTGGCCGAGTGCGCCGAGCCAGCCCGCGAGCGCTCCGAGCGGCCCGATCAGCCCGGTGCCGGCCGTGGCCAGCGCACCCGCCGAGGACAGCAGCCGGGTGATCCGGCCGAGCCGGCCCGCCACTGCCTCCCGGTCCGGCTCCGGCCGGGCGACCTCCTCGTCCAGCGAGTCCAGCTCGGCCCGCACCTCGGGCTCGACTGCTGGCGGCAGCGCCGTCCGCTCGATCGACGCCCTCAGTTCCCGGACCAGGCCGCGCACCTCCTGCCCGCCCGCCGTGAAGACGGCCGACTGGCCACCGTGAACGGTCTGGTTCCCGGCGACGTTGTTGACCACGCCGCCCTGCTGGTTGCCGATGTTGAAGGCCATGGCTCCCCATCTCCTCACCGCTGCCAGGACGCCTGCCGCTCGGCATCCTCGAAGCGGCGGCGCCGGGACGTCGTCACGATGTGCAGAACGATCCCGATGACCGTCAGAACCGTCCCGAGAGCCGCCATCGCGAACCCGACCGCCCCTACCGGCACCCCGGCCACCTTCGGTCCGAGCAGCTCCGGGGAGGAGTCGAAGTTCGAACTCCCCGACGAAATATCGTCGTTGGTCCTGGCAATGAATCGAATGATCACCCAGCCGTAGATCCCGCCCCCGACCAGAAAGAGCAGGAAGCCGAGCATGATCAGGTGTCGCGCCCTGGTACGGGTCGCGGCGACCTCCTTGAAAAAGCTCTCGCGCTGCGCCTGCTGAACGTAGTTGTACTGGTTCCCGGCGACGTTGCTCAGCCGGTCGGCCTGCTGCTCCCCGATGTCGAACCGACGCTCGCCGCCGGGCGGCGTACGGCCGGCCTCGCGCGGAACGGTCCGGTCGGCGAGGCGCAGCTCTTCGTAATGCACCTCTAAGGGCCCAAAATCCAGCACGTCGCCCGAGTGCAGCACCTGCTGCCCGAGCACCGGGTGACCGTTCAGCATGGTGCCGTTGGTGGAGGCCAGATCCTCGACGGTGGTCCGGCCCGAGGCCCGCCACACCACCGCGTGCCGTCGGCTGACGCCCGGATCGCCCACCTGGATCTGGCAGTCGGAGTCCCGCCCGACCAGCATCGGCTGGTCGTCGAGGACGAAGACCCGGCCGCGCAGCCGATCAGGGCGGTCGACCACGAGTTGCGGTAGGTCGCGCTCTCGCAGAGGCGGGTCCATGGCACGACCTCCTGCCTTGGCGAAGCATCCGGCGTCGGGCGAAACGATTCGGTCGCCTGTTCTCGTGATCCTCACCTTCCAGTAAAGGCCGATCGGCCCCGTCCTGCCACAGCATCCCGGACGGCCGGAACTCGGCAGTGCGTTCGGCCGCCGTTCCCTCGGTCCGCAGCCCTCCGATCCCGACGGGCTGGTCTCTTCTCCGCGACTCCGGCCCGTGCCCGTCCGGCCGCCCGCCTCTCCGTGCGCGACGAGCGCGTCCAGCTGAGCCTCATCCGTGACGTCCGCGGTGATCGCGGCCGCCTTGTACCCGGCCGCGGCCAGACGCTCCGCCTCCTCGGCGATCAGCCTCTCGCGCCGGGCGGAGAGCACGACGCTCGCGCCGGCCTCGGCGAACCGCCGCGCCGTGGCCAGGCCGATACCGGACGCCGCGAGCCCTGCCCTGCGGGCGGCCGGCGCTACTTTGCGGACACGCCCTAGGCCGCGGTCCCTGTGATGAGGACGGCCGCGGTGACCGGGCCCGGGGCGTCGAGGGTGGCCGCGTCGGCCACGGCGGCCCGGACGGCCCGCGCGACTCCCAGTGGGTGGTGTCCTGGGGCGACCGCGAGGTGGACCTCGATGTGCCGGCCTGGTGGATCGTCATGGTCCTCCACCTTGACCGGGCGGCTTCCCCGCACGGCGGTGAGGCCGGCGACGCCCGGAACAGCCGTCGCGATGTCCGCCAGCTCACCGGCGCGCCCTCGCATGGAGCCTGGTCCGGTGACCGGGGGCGAGCTTCGCGCGGCGGCTTCCGGCGCGGGCTGCATGGCCGTCGTCGAGGTTCGCGGCCTGACTTGGTCCGTCTCCGAGACCTCATGGAGATCCGTGATGTGCAGGTCGGCTGTCACGGTGGCCAGGCCGAGCCGTTCAGCGGCCGCGCTGAGCAGCACGCCCCTCAACCGGGTGGCGGTTTCGGGCAGTGACCGGCCGAGGGATGCGGTGAAGGCGGCTTCGATCCTGAGCGGGCCGGGCGGAAGGGCACCGGCCGGGGGACGGACGGCCGGCTCGGAGACGGGCTCGAGGGGTGCCGACCCGACGCGCAGGGACTCCAGCCGAACACCGGGAATCCCGGCGGCCGCACGCCCCAGGGCCCGGACGGCCGCTTGCTCGGTGATCCATGTCCCGTCGTCCGGCCAGCCGAGCGGGAGCAGCCGACCGAGGTCGAGCTGGTGCCCCGCTGCCTGCGTCCACGCCTCGGTTTCCACCCGCCTCTCACCCTCTTGCTCCCATGGCCGCAGCTCTCGTTCTGTCGCACTGCGCCCGGCGTGTCCGCGGGGCTCCGGACAGGGACGCCCGGCCACTCGTCGGACCACTCGGTTGAACTGTCTATAACGACTCAAAGCATACTAAAACGACTACAATATCAACGGTGAGTGCCGTGTGAGTGTCTTGAGGGAGGAATGTCCCGATGACTGAGAACACCGGCGTGAAGAACACCGGCGTCAAGCCCGGCGGCGCGCCCGGTTCCCGCGGCCGGACGACCGTCGCCGATGTGGTGGTGGAGAAGATCGTCGGAATGGCGGCACGGGACGTGCTCGGCGTCTATGCCCTGGGCGGTGGGCTCGCCCGCTCGATGGGAGCCATGCGGGAGCGGGTGCCAGGCGCCGGCAGTGGCAAATCCGCCACGCGCGGGGTCAGTGTTGAGGTCGGAGAGCTGCAGGCGGCCATCGACCTGGAGATCGTCGTCGACTACGGCGTCTCGATCACGGACGTGGCCGCCGCGGTGCGGGAGAACGTGATCTCCGCGGTGGAGCGGATGGCGGGTCGGGAAGTGGTGGAAGTCAACATCACGGTCAGCGACGTGAAGCTGCCGACCGACGAGGAGGACGAAGGGGAGGAGCGGCAGCGGATCCAGTAGCCGGGGCGCGCGCGGAGCAGCCCGCTTGAGTGAAGGAGCGCGTGATGAGCAGGGCCTTGGTGGGCTTGATGGCCGGAATGGCGCTGGGTTTCGCGGCGTATTTCGGCAGCTTCTGGGCTTTCCTGCTGGTGCTGGGGTTGGGTGTCGTCGGTCTCGTGATCGGACGGTTCACGGAAGGCGATCTCGAACCGGGCGACTTCGTCCGCCGCCGGGACCGCCAGGAGCGGATCCGCGACGACCGGCGACGGACTCGGGGAGACTGGCGGCAGTGACCGGTGAAGCAGATCGGCGTCCGGCCGTTCCCCGCGAGGAGCGCGGTGCGATCACCGTCGCCGACCGGGTCGTTGCGAAGATTGCCGCCCATGTGGCGCGCGAGGCGCTGAGCGGGTTCACCGAGTCGGCCCGCCGCGTACCGCCGGGCCGCCGGACGCCACGTGTGAACACGTCCGTGCGGCGGGCACCGGGGCGGAACACCGCAGGGCGAGACGCCGAGTCCGCCGCGCTACGGCGGGCGGCACTCGGCGAGGCGCGGCTGCGCATCGCCCTCGAGCTCGGCTATCCGTCCGACATCGGGGCGCAGTGCGCCGCGGTGCGCCGGGAGGTCACCGAACGGCTCAGGACTTGGGCCGGCATGGACGTGTCCGACCTCGTGGTGTCGGTCGAGAGGCTGCACTCGGTGCACGGACGGCACACGGACCGGGCGAGGGTGAGATGAGCGCGCACACCTGGCGGCAGTCGACCGGTGCCGGCGACAGCGACCTTCCCGCCGATCCCGGACATGCGGCTCCGTCCGCCGATGACACCCCGGGCACAGGCGCGACGGCCGCGATCGACGCGTCAGGCCGGCCGGCGCGTCGCTTCTGGTCGGCGCGGCGGATCCCCGCGGCCCTCGTGGCCCTGCTGTCCGCCGCGGCCGTCGGATTGCTCCTGTACGACGTGGTCTCGGTGCGGGCAGGCCGGTCCGCGATGAGCTGGCGGCGGCAGCTCGCCGAGGAACTGGCCACACGGACGCTGGACGACGTCTGGGTGATCGTCGGGGCCGCGGTGGCGATGGCCCTCGGCCTGTGGCTCTTCCTGCTGGCGGTGACGCCGGGTCTGCGCAGGCTGCTGCCCATGCGGCAGCCCACCGTCATCCCCGGTACGGAGGATGTCCGAGCCGGGCTCGACCGCCGCGCGGCCGCCCTGGTGCTGCGTGACTGGGCGATGCGGGTGCCCGGTGTCCGGTCGGCCCGGATCGCTGTCGGCCGCCGGAAGGTCAAAGTCCTGGCACAGGCCCATTTCCGCGGGCTCGAGGAGGTCCGCGAGGATCTGGCCGCCACGCTGGGGGAGGCCGTGGCGTCCTTGGGTCTCGCCCGACAACCCACACTGACCGTGCGCGTCCGGCGCCCGAAGAAGGGCTGAGGTGATCCTGATGCGCAAAACAGTGAACCGGGTGCTGCTGGGACTTCTCGGCCTCGGACTGTTCGCCCTGGGCGGCGGCGTGCTGTTGGGAGGGCTGGATCTCCAGCGCCGCTGGGGATTCGTCATGCCGGGCTGGTGGCCCTTCCTCGGGCCGGACGATGTGCTGTTGGGCGCCGAGGGACGCACCCGGTGGCGGGACGAGGGCTGGTGGTGGCCGACCGTGATCGCGGTGCTCGCCCTGCTGCTGGTCCTGCTGTTGTGGTGGCTCCTCGCGCAGCGCGGACATCGCCTGGACCGGGTCCTCGTCCACAGCGAGGACGGCGCGGCGGTCCGACTCGACGGCCGCACGCTGGAGGACGCCATCGAGGAAGAGGCGCGCGCCCTGGGCGGGGTCACGCGGGCTCAGGTCCGGCTGTCGGGCCGACGCACCGCCCCCACCGCACGCGTCAGGCTGATGCTGGAGCCGTACGCGGATCCGGCGCGAACTCTGGGACAGCTCAGCCGCGACACACTCGCACACGCACGAGACTCCGCAGGCCTGGACCGCCTCCCGTCGAAGGTCCGACTACGGGAAGCCCGCCACCGCGCCCGACGGACCGCCTGAGATCCCCCGGGCCGAAACCCCAAACGGGGGCAGCGGCCGCCACCGCACCTTCCTTCCCAGGAGGCCTGCCGTCATGGTCCTCTTCCTGACCCTGCTCGTCGCCGGAATCGCTCTGGTCGCCATCGGCGTGACTGTCGACGGCTTGCTCCATCTGGCTTCCGCCGGCGTCATACTCCTCGTCGTCGATCTGCTCTACCTGGTGGCCCGCTCGCTCTGGCGCTCCACCCGGCGCCCGGCACGCTGAACGGACCGGCCCCACGAGCGGTCCCCGTCATGGCCACGGGCACCGCCGACTGATCGAGGACGGCGCGGAGCGGCAGCGGGCTCGCGTCGGCCTGCCGGTCAGGACCCCAGACCGGCGAGGGGTTCGGAGTCGTCGATGAAGGCGCGGGCCACATCGGCCAGGCGCCGGTTGTGGGCGCGGGCGTAGCCGCGCAGCGCGCTGAATGCCCGCTCCATGTCGATGCCCTGGCGTTCGGCGAGTTTCCCCTTGGCCTGTTCGATCAGCACGCGGCTGTTCAACGCCGTGTGCAGCTGCTCGTTGAGCACGGTGCTGCGGTGGGCGGTGCGCTGTTGCAACAGGCTGATGGTGGCGACGTCGGCCAGCGCCTGCGCGACGAGTGTGGCGGTCGGTTCGAAGGGGCCGGGCGCGGCGCGGAACAGGTTCAGGGCGCCCACGGTCTCGTCCCGCAGGCGCATGGGCAGCGCCTGGACGGCCCCGAACCCGCTGCGGTGGGCTGCCGTGACGAAGCGTGGCCAGCGAGCGACCTCCTGGGTCAGGTCGTGGATGATCACCGGTGCGCCGGTGTGGAAGCACTGGAGACAGGGGCCTTCGTCGTTCTGGAGCTGGAAGAGTTCCAGCAGCCGCACCCGTTCGTCGGAGGCGGCCATGACGCGGAGTTTGCCGTCCTGGTCGGCGAGCAGCACCCCGGCGGCGCTCGCGTCGAGCATGCCGACGCAGCGGTCGGTCAGCAGGCGCAGGAAGTCGATGAGGTCGAAGTCGGCGACCAGATTGTCGGCCAGCTCGACGAAGGTTTTGGCCAGAAGTTGTTGATCCATCGTGGGCACCCTCGATTGAGACCAGTCCCTGCCCGAAGGGGCGGGAAGTACGGCACGTTCCTCGGCCGGCAGCGATACGTCAGGTTGCCTCCTCGGCCTGCTCCGGCTCGGCGTCCGGTGGGAAGCGAAGTCGGCGGGCCACCACGTCGGCGGCCACGTCGGCGAGCCGGCGTCCCCGCGCATAGGCGTGGGCGCGGAGCAGGACGAAGGCCTCATCGATGCCGACTCCGAGCTGGACCGTGAGCATCCCGCTGGCCTGGTCGATCTCCGCCCGGTACGCGCCCAGGTCCTCGAAGCCGGGGTCCGGCACCGGTCCGTCGGTCGGTGCGCCCGTCGGTGCGCCCGTCGCGTCGATCCTTGCGTCGAGCAGGAGGAGGGTCGCCAGATCGGCGAACGCCAGCGCGTCGGCCAGTTCCTCCGTGTCGAGCACGGTCGGAGTGTCGGCGTACAGGTCGAGGACTCCCGGGCTGATCGCGCCCATCTGGAGGGGGAGCGAGAAGACCGCGCGGGCTCCGGCCTCCAGGGCTGCATCGGCGAACACGGCCCAGTGATCCTGTAGTTCGACGGTGAGCAGATCGGGTGTCAGGACGGCCGAGCCGCGTGCGAAGGCTTCCACGCAAGGCCCCTCACCCAGTGTGAGCTGGAGCTCTTCCAGTCGCGCGCTGATGTGGTCGGTGCTGCACAGTGGGTGGCTCGCCGTGGTCCGGGACATCGCCGACAGCCCGGCCCCTCCGACCGGGAGTGCGGCCACGGCCGCGGTGCACACGTCCACCACACCGATCCGGGTACCCCGTCGGGCGGCCTGCTCGGCCACCAGCACCCGGATGCGGGCCGACCTGCTGTCAGAGCCCACTCGGGCCACCGCCTTCGGGCCGCGTGACACGGCCCTTCGGTTCCGCCCCGTAGGTGGCGTCGAGTGATGCCTGACGCTCGGTCAACAGCCGCTCCTGCGCGGGAGCGGCGGGGAAGCGGCCCTGCGGGTGCGGCCGGACCAGGATGTCGGCGAGCGCGAAGCCCCGGCCGGGCACGGTGAGTCGTCCGATGCCGGACGCCGATGGTCCGTCGAGGCCGGGCCGCAAGGAGCCGAGCGAGCCGAGCCGCCAGGAGCCGTCGACGCGTACCGGAGACCGACGTGATCGCACCGGATCCATGGCGGACGGCCCGCCGCCTTCAGGCTTCCGGGACCCCTGCTGCCGAGGGCCGACCGTCATCGCACATCGCCCGAGAGAACAGACGCCGTCGGGATCGACCCGCGCGGCGGGGACGGGGCGGGCAGGGCCGGAGCGTAGCCGGGACGAGAGGGCAGCGGGCCGGACGAAGGGCCGAGCAGGAGGAAGCCGCAGCCGGTGAGGTCGAGCAGCCGGGCCAGCACCGGCGGCGGATGGTGCAGCCGCACGACCCCGCCGGCCGCGGCGGTCCGTTGCGCGGCGCGGAGGAAGGCGTTGAGGCCGCTGCAGTCGCAGAAGCGGACGGAGGTGAGGTCGACGTCGATGGTGTGGACCCCCTCGCGCAGGCACTGCTCCAGGCAAGCGCACAGCAACGGCGCGGAGTCGAAATCGATCTCACCGGACAGGGCGATCAGCGCCTGATTCCCGCGGTCATGGCGGCGCACGGTGAGCTGGGGGAACTGAGGGAGCTGGGGAAGGAGCATGACGCCTCGGTTCGGAAGACCATCCGGCAGCGGGCGCGGTGGCACCGGATTCCCGGCCTCCGGGCCGCGCTGCCGACAGGGGCGTACGTTCGGCGGAGGCAGAGCAACGGCCGGTCCGACAGCCTGCACAGCAGGACATGGGCCCACCCGGTTCCCTCCAGGGATGCGCGGGGTGACGGACGAAGAGTCCGCGGCCCGCAGCCATCTGCGTTCAGCAACAGCATGCCGCCGGGGTCTGGGACGTCTGCACCGCAGCATAGTCCTCGTGCCGGGTGACGGACGGTCCGAAGTCGGCCTGTCCCGGGATGCGGACGGTGCGGAAGCGCGGCAAAGAACGTGCCCGCCGGCCGGGCAGTCGGCTCCCGCCTGCCAGGGGGATCTGGCCGGTGCCAGAGACGTGCGCCGCACTGGTCCTCGTGCAACCAGGATCTGCGATCGGGCGTCTCAGGAGTCGCCGCCGACCCGTTGGGAGGCCATATTGCCCCGCTCACGTCCGCGTACGGCTCGCTTACGCGTCCGCCAAGTCCCGGCCCGCCCGCCCATTCACCCCACTTCGCTGTCTCTTCGGCGCGCGTCACCCAGCCCGCCGGATTCTGCGGTTCGTCGGATGTGGCAGTGGAGCACCGAGTCGTACAGGCGAGTGGAATGGGAGAAGCACACCGCCGTCATAGCGGCCGTGGTCGCTGCCGTGGGGCTGGCACTCACGGCATGGGGCACCGTCAAGTCGGCCCAGGTCGCCGATGATCAGCTCACCCAGTCCCAGGAGCAGCGGGAGGACAGCGTGCGTAGCCAGGCCTCACGGATCACCATGTGGGCGCAGGGGGGAACCCTGTTCATAGCCAATCGATCACCTGATCCCGCCAACGCCCTTCTGGTATCGCCTTGGGGAGGACGGGACCAGTTGATCGGCACACTGCCACCCTGCACGCGGATGGAGATTTCGCGCGGCACCCGCGAACATCTCATGCCCCCAACGGGAGACGTTGCAGCTCTCCAGTTTTCGGATGCCGACGGTCGAGGCTGGTCCCGGACCTCGCATGGACGGTTGTCCGCCCTCAAAACGCCAACGCCATGGCTCGGGGGCTTCGACCTCTACGCGGGAGAACCCCGCGAGACGCTCACAGGCCAAGGGGTACGCCTCGAGGAAATGGACGACTGCGGGACTGGCAACTGACCCTCTCGTCGCGGCCTCAACGGGCTGCCCCGCGCCCCTGACGCGCGACGCCACCGGAGCGCGGCTTCGTCCTGCGCAGCGGGAGATCGGGCGCACCTTGCCGCACGAGGTCGGGCCGGCCGCTTCACCCGGGACGTAGACGCACGATGACGCCCGAGCCCGAACCTGCCGAGAACGGCCTCGTCACGACCTCAACGGGCAGCCCCGCGCCCCTGACGCGGGCGACGCCGGCCGGGCGCGGCTTCATCGGCTTCGTGCCGTTCGCCGACCTCCCGCACAGCGCCGTCCCGGCCGGGGAGGGCATCTACGTCGTGCTGCGCCCCGCCGCCTCGCCCCCGGCCTTCCTCGCACGCAGCCCCTCCGGCCACCGCAAGGGCCACGACCCCTCCATGACGACCGCCACCCTGAACACCGCCTGGGTGCCCGGCGCCACAGTGGTCTACGTCGGCAAGGCCGCTGGCCGCCAAGGGCTGAGAAACGGCTGAACGCCTACCGCCGCCAGGGCCAGGGTCGCAACGCCGGCCACAGCGGCGGCGAGTACATCTGGCAGCTTGCCGACTCCGACACGCTCCTCGTCGCCTGGCGCACCGCGACCGATCCGCCCGCCGGCCAGGCCGAGGCGGAGTTGATCGCGGAATTCACCGCGCTTCACGGAGCGCTCCCCTTCGCCAACCGCAACCGGGGCTCCTCGATCCGGTACCTCAGGTCCCGCTTGGGTCGTTCGCGGTGATACCGATGCTTTGTCGCATGACGCGGCGCATGTCGCTGAGCTGGTCCCAGATCCCCTCGATCTGAGGGCGGGCCTCCTCCAGGGATTCGTCCTCCCGATGCGGCGGGATCTTGCCGTCGAGGCGCTTGAGGACCCCATACATCCGGTTGAGCCTGCGGCGGACGTCATCGGCGGTGGCAAGCACGTCATCCGGGACCCGCATCTGCGCTTCGGAGTACCGCGCCCGGTGCTCGCGCCGCGCGTCGTCCAGACGTGACCTCAGGTCGTCCGTGACGTGCCCGAATCGGAGCCCGTGCCAGAAGTTCGGCGACGGCGATCTGCGCGAGGGTGTCGTGCTTGCGCAGGTACACCAAGGCGACCAGCGCGCGCTGGTGCGGAGGGAGCTTGCAGCGGCGGTCACCCTCACGGGTGACGATGAGCATGGTGACCCACTCAACCAGCGCGTACGGCAGGTCGAGGGCGGCAGGATGGGGAACCAACGAGGCTCCTGTGCCGCTGGGTTGAGACTTCGAACACCTCCCCCAACGGCACAGGAGCCTCGTGCGTTGCGGGTCCCTCCGCCGTGAGGCAAACGGCTTGTCACACGCCCTGACGCGGCGGCACTTCCGCCACCGACTGCGGAGGGTGTGTGACAGGCTCGACAGCTCATTGGATCAGGTCGGTGTGCGGATGCTCGGGAGAGGTCGGGCAGACGTAGATCTGCATGTTGTCGGTGCTGCCGACTTCGACCTTGGTCGGCTGCGAGGGGTTCTGGCCACAGCAATGACCGGCGGTGTTGGCGGCGTAGGCGGCGGCCTGCCTCCAGGGCGCGTACCGAACTCGACACCGCCCAACCCGGAGGCGAAACGTAGTGAACTGCCACGCGTTCCCACGTCGCACGTGCCTGGTCGCTGCGGCCCATCTCCGCAAGCGTCTTTGCCAGCGCCGCCACCACCTGGGGCTGGTCCTTCTCGTTGACGGTATTCCATGCGGCGTCGGCTCCGGCCTCGTCGTGGCGGGCCGAGTTGAGGGCGGCCCAGGAGCCAGCATCGAGGTGCCCGGTCGTCCAGGGCGGCCTGCCGCCAGCCGCGATCACGGGTGGTGTGGCAGACCTGGCCCAGGGAGGCGCCGGTGAGCGCGGCGATATAGGCGCCCGCTAACGTGGTTCTGCCCAGCCACTGTGTGGCCGGAATCGTCAGCTGGTCAGCGTCGATGCAATTCATGAATGCCCGAAGAGCAGCTCGTGGACGTGGCGATGTTGGCGGCAGCCCTCGCACGCAGCCGGTTGCGTTCGGCCCAGCGGCCAGGATGTCCTCGCTGAACTCCTCGACCGTGTGGATCGCCCACAGGAGCAGCGGGCCATGGTCTGCTGTTGGCGCCCCGCAGCAGGTCAGGTGAGGAAGGCGGCGAGGGCGCCGCTCACGGCAGCGGCGAGCGTGAGGACCGCGGCGAAGGCGGTGGCGGCGCGGGTCAGGGCGGCGGGGTAGGTGGCGCCGTCCAGGCGGGCGATCTTGCCCGCGCCGGCGGCAGCAAGTAGCGCGACGACGAGCACGAGTGCGGCGGTGAGAAGAACGACGGCGACCTTCACGCAAGCTCCCAGTACACGATGGGGTGTTGTCGGGGTCGAAGGTCGCGGAAGTGGTGTGCGCCGGGGTTCGCTCGGACGAAGATGAACACAAGCGAACACTTCACGGCCGGGGGCGAGGACGTGCACGACGAGCAGAATGGCGACAGCCCGGCGCTCACCGAGCTGCGCGGGCGGCTGGCCGAAGGGCTGGCCCGTATCCGGCTGAACAAGACGGATCTGGCCGGCCGTGCCGGCCTGGGGCGCACGACCGTGTCAGAGGCATTCCAGAGCGACGGGCCGGTGCCGTCGGAGCAGACCGTTGCGGCGCTGGCCCGCGCGCTGAAGCTGCCTGCTGGGAAGTTGCTGCAACTGCGGCGAGACGCGGTCGAGGGCGCACAGCGTCCAAGTCCGGGCCGTCCGATCGGAGATTGGGAACCTCACGATCTTGAGGTCCACCCGGCCAGCAGTACAGCTGCTGGCGCCGATGGAAATGGGGGACGGGCGCTGTCAGGGTACGTGCGGCGCCGGCATGACCTGGTGTTGGTCGAAGCAGTCCGGGATGTCGAAGCCGGCCGCAGCCGGATCGTGGTGCTGGTGGGCGGCTCTTCGACAGGGAAGACGCGGGCGTGCTGGGAGGCCGTGCAACCTCTCGGCGAAAAGTGGCGGCTGTGGCATCCCTTCGATCCGACCCGCGCTGAGGCTGCCCTCGATGACCTGCACCGTCTCCAGCCTCACACCGTGGTGTGGTTGAACGAGGCCCAGCACTACCTCGGCGACCGGGCAACCGGCGAGCGCATCGCTGCGGCCGTGCACAGCCTGCTCACCGCCCCAGAACGGAGTCCCGTGCTGGTGCTGGGCACACTCTGGCCTGAGTTCGCCGCCCGGTACACCGCCTTGGCCCCTTCGAGTGAGGACGACCCCCACAGCCGGGCCCGGGAACTGCTCGCTGGGAACACCCTGACCGTCCCGGATGCGTTCGACGCGCACGCTCTCGCCAGGGCGGACACTCTTGCGCGAAGCGGTGACCGGCTGCTGGCCGACGCTCTCAGCCGTGCCAGTACCGACGGGCGGGTGACTCAGGACCTGGCCGGAGCGCCCGAACTCCTCAACCGCTACCTGCATGCGAGCCCGCCGGCCAAAGCAGTATTGGAAGCGGCGATGGACGCGCGCCGCCTCGGCGTCGGCTTGTACCTTCCCCAGGCATTCCTCACCGAAGCCGCTGGGGACTACCTCACTGACACCGACTACGACCAGCTCACCGAGGATTGGGCTGGGCGGGCCTTCGCCGAACTCGCCGAACCAGTCCATGGCAAGCAAGCGCCCCTCCGCCGAACCACTCCCCGACCCAGACGGCGCCCGTCCACCCCCTCACCTATCGACGCCCCGGCCGCGCACGCTGCGGGGTCGCTATTCCGGCTCGCCGACTACCTCGAGCAACATGGCGGCACCACTCGCAGAAGCCTGTGCCCGCCTGCTTCCTTCTGGCACGCCGCTCACACTCATCTCACCCACCCCGACGACTTGGACAACCTCGTCCGAGCGGCCCTCGAGCGGCATCGCCTGCAATGGGCTCACCATCTCCGCCACCGCGCCGCCGATCACGGCAGCCCCGCAGCTCTGCACCACCTGGCCGGAGGCCGGGAAGTGGCCGGGGACAGAGAAGGCGCTGAGAGCCTCTACCGGCAGGCAGCCGGTTGCGGCGACAGCGACGCCCTGGTCCGTCTGGCCCTGATGCGGAAAGAGGCCGGGGACGAGGCCAGCGCCGTGGCCCTGGCCCGGCAAGCCGCCCACCACGGCAACACCCTAGGCCTGCGCCTCTTCGCCGTAATGCGACAGGAGGCCGGAGATGCGGCCGGCGCCGAGGCTCTGGCCCGAGAAGCAGCCGACCACGGCAACAGCTACGCCCTGCACCAACTGGCCGAGATGCGGGAGGAGTCCGGGCACAGGGAAAGCGCCGAGGCCCTGGCCAGACAGGCCGCCGACTCCGGCAACAGCTACGTCCTGCACCGCCTGGCCGTGATGCGGGAGGAAGCCGGCGACCCAGAGAGCGCCGAGGCCCTGGCCCGACAGGCCGCCGACCAAGACGACCCCCACGCCCTGCACTTCCTGGGCGAGATGAGGCAGCGGGCAGGAGATCTCCAAGGCGCTGAGGACCTCTACCGCCAGGCCGCCATCCTCGGTCACACCCACGCCCTAGTCATCGTGGCCGAGATGAGACAGCGGGCCGCAGACCCCCAAGGCGCTGAGGACCTCTACCGCCTGGCAGCCGACCAAGGCAACGGCGATGCGCTGTCCCGCCTTGCCATGAGGCGGCAAGAGGTCGGGGACGAAACCGGTGCCGAGAATCTAGCCTGGCAGGCCGTCGAGCACGGCAATCCCCATGCCCTTCGCCGCCTCGCCGTCATGCGGGAAGAGGCGGGGGACCGGGAAGGGGCCGAGGCCTTGGCCCGACAGGCCGCTGGTCACGGCAACCCCCACGTACTGCGCGGCTTGGCCGCGATGCGGGAGCGGGCTGGGGACCGAGAGGCCGCTGAGGACTTCTACCGTCTGGCCGCCGACCAAGGCAACACGGTCTCTCTGACCCAGCTGGCCGTGATGCGAGAGGAGGCCGGGCACCCGCAAGACGCCGAGGCCCTGGCCCGCAGGGCCGCCGATTATGGCAACAGTGACGCCTTGTACCGGCTGGTCGTGATGCGGGAGAAAGCCGGGGACCGGGAGGGTGCCGAGGCCTTGGCCCGACAGGCCGCCGACTATGGCACAGCCAGCAAACAGGGCTCGGCACTCGTAAGGCTGTGGCCCGACGGCCTGGACCCAGACGGCACCCCCTCCAGCTGGTTGCCCGAAAATGACTGAACCGCTCGGTGCCTGATGAGGCAAGGCGCCTCTCGTCAGGCCGAGTTTGAGCAACAGATGTTGATCAAGAAGCGCGAGACTGTTGCCGAGTTCCCAGAAGGCGTGGTCGGCGTGTCGGGGTGCGAAGAGGGCTGACGAGCGGGACGGATATCGTCCTGGCATGACACATGCGTTCGATCTTGCTGCGTCTCTCGCCAGGGGCGTCGATGGCCGCAGTGGTGCGTGGAACTTCATCCAGGGCTTTGCTGCCCACTGGGTCCGCGGCCTGGAGGACGGCGACGGGTGGGCGGAGGCCGATCTGCTCGCGGCGGAGCAGAGGCTGGGTGTCCGGCTGCCGACGGCGCTGCGCGAGGCTTATCTGCTGTTCGGTCGCCGCCAAGATCTGACCAGTAACCACGACGTGCTGCTGGACCCGGCTGAGCTGTACGTGGACGACGCCAGGGAAGCCCTGGTCTTCCGGCACGAGAACCAGGGAGCCGCGTCGTGGGGAATACTCCTGAACAGCCTCCAGGACGACGATCCTGCGGTGTTCATACGGCCTGACCTGGCCGACAAGAGCGCCGAGCGGTGGGAGCCCTGGCTGGAGCATTTGTCCCTCTGCTTCGTCGAGATCGTTCTGTCCGAGTCTGTGCAGGCGCAGGCGGATGAAGAGCCGTGTGACTTCCTCGACGCGGATGACGACAGCGTCGAACTCCTGGAGGAGAACGCCGTCCGGCTGCCGTTCCCCGCCTATCCCATCGGCGAGGAGCACGGCTCCCGGTGGTTCCTGGGCCAGGACGTCCTTCTGCGCGAAGACGCTGGTGTGGCCATCCTGGCCCGCGGCCGGACGGCAGCAGACCTCGACCGCGTTCGTGACCTGATCCCGGGCGACTGGCTCAACGACTATCGCTGACCAAGTACCGGGCTCCTGCCGACCGGGCAGCCAGAATGGCCCGTGCCAGTGTCTGGGAAGGTGCTGAACCGGTTTCGGCGCGAGCAACAGCATCCAGGAGCGCTTCTGATGACGGTCCGCCTGAAGTGCCTGGTGTCCCGCAGCGGCAGCTGGGACCTGATCTCGCCCGGTGTCCGGCGAGGCATGTGGACTTCCTGAATGTGCCGGTGTTGGCAGGTACGAGAACGCTAGCCCTGGTGACACGGGGTGTTCAAGAGCGAGGGCGTCTGGGGCAGCGGTCGACGATGGCCCGCAGAGCCGGGGGAAACGTCTTGGTCCAGCCGGTGCCGGAGTCGCCGATGGGACAGCGGTTTGAACCAGCGCCGGGGTGAAGGTGGGCTCGCGGTCGTCGAAGCAGTCGCGCCTGGCCCGACGGCCGTTCGTGAGCCCGGCCGGGGGCGGCACCGGCGGGTCGGCGCTCGGCGGAAGTCACCGCGGCACTGGCGCCCCGGCGGACGTCGCCGCGGACTGCCCGCCCGAAGTGGGCCCCTGCTACCGGGCGTGTCGGGTCGGCGGGTTATGGTCCCGCTGCTCGTTCAATTTTTTCTCACAGGAGCCTCATGCGCCTCAGACAGGTCTCCCTGGTCGCGACCCTCTCGCTCGCGGCCGGCCTGACCACCGCCACCGTCGGACTGGCCGGCTCCGCGGTGTACGCCGACGACACGACCGCGCTGCCGCTCTCCGGTTACGCGCACCTGGTGGTCGACCCCGCCCACCAGCACGTCTTCGTCAGCCAGGGCGCCGGATCGACCGGGATCGTGGTGACCGATCTGTCCGGCACCCCGATCACCACCGTTGCGGGGGAGCAGGGCGCCACCGGTCTGGCGCTGTCGCCCGACGGCGGCACGCTGTACGTGGCGCTGGCGGACGGCGGCGCGATCGCCGCGATCGACACCGCGACGCTCACCGAGACCGCCCGGTGGTCCACCGGCGCGGGCAGCTCCCCGGTCTCCGTCGCGGTGGCGGGCGGCCGCGTCTGGTACGGCTACACGGCCGACGGCAAGGGCGGGATCGGCTCGGTCGACCCGTCCGCGCCCGCGCCGGCAGCGATCCCGCAACCTGCCCTGTCGCAGTGGACGACCGCACCGCTGCTCGCCACGGGCGGCGATGTGCTCGCGGCCGAGGAACCGCAGGGCAACCTCAGTCACGTGGCGACCTTCGGCGTCGCGTCGGGCACGGCGTCGGTCAAGGCGGACACCCTGGTCCACGGCGGCACGGCAACCGGGCTCGCCGTCACCGGCGACGGCACGCGGGTGCTGCTGGCCGCCCCGCAGCAGCTCGCCCTGCGGGCGTACCGCAGTACGGACCTTGCGGCCGCAGACCCCGCCGGGTACTTCACCGGCGGCTCCGGTTCCGCGCCTGGCTCGGTGGTCGTCGACACCGACGGCACGGTCGCCGTCGCCGGCACCTCCGGCGTCTACCTCTACGCCGGCACGAACACCCTCGCCGAGAACCACCTCACCTTGCCGTCCGGCACGGTCGCTCCGGACGGCCTGGAGTGGGGCGCCGACGGCACGACCCTCTACGCCGTCACCAAGAACTCCTCGGGTGCCTACAGCCTGAACGTGCTGGGCGCCCCGAAGCTGACGGACAGCGAACTCGCCCTGCGGCACCCGCAGTACGCGGTGCCGACCGAGCGGTACACGGTCAGTGGGTCGCTGAGCACCCGCGGCCTCCTGCCGGCCGGCGCCGCGCTGAAGGTCACCCGCGACGGCACCGCCCTGCCCGACACCACACTCGGCGCGGACGGCACGTTCACGTTCACCGACCTCCGGCAGGACGAGGGCACATACACCTACCAGGTGGCATACGCCGGTGACGCCACCCACCGCCCCGCGGCGGCCTCACTGGTCGTGAACGTGGCGAAGCTGCCCACCGATGTCGTGGGCACCGACATCACCTCGGCGAACCCCGGCTCGGTCGTCCTCACCGGCCGCCTCATGGCCCAGCTGGGCCTGGGCACCTTCCCGCAGGGCACCACCGTCCAGGTGGCCCGGCGCGACGAGAGCACCCAGCAGACCGTGCCGCTGGGATCCGTACCCGTGGACCCGGCCACCCTCCGGTTCACCGTCACCGACGCTCCGGGCGTCGCCGGCTCGTTCATGTACGTCTTCACGTACGCCGGGGACGCCACCCACCAGCCGTCCGAGAGCGGCATGAGCCTCGTGGTCGCCCCGTACGCCCCGGCGCTGACGCTGAGCGCCCCGGCGAGCGCCGTCCGAGGGGCGGCCCTGTCCTTCGGCGGCAAGCTCGGTGACGGCCCGTACGCCGCCGGCCGGACGGTCACCGTCTCCCGCAAGGACGCCGCCCACAGCACCCCGGAGACCTGGACCACGCCGGTGGCCGCCGACGGCACCATCACGGTGAAGAACACCCCCGACATCGGCGGCGCCAACACCTACACGGTCACCTACCCGGGTGACGCCTCCCACAAGGCGGCCACCGCGGTCGCCACCGTCCAGGTGTCCCGCGCGGCGACCGCCCTGACCGTCACCAGCAGCGCGCCCTCGTACGCGTACGGCGCGACGGCCACCGTCACCGCGCACCTGGGCACCACATACAACGGCCGCATGGTGTCGATCTTCGCCACGCCCCACGGCGGGGCGAAGACCCTGGTCACGACGGGCACCGTGGACGCCTACGGCAACCTGAAGACCACTTACAAGGTCACCCGCAACACCACCTTCACCGCGTCCTTCGCGGGCGACTACCGCTACGCCCCCGCGACGGCCACCCGCGCAGTCAACGGCTACGTGAAGATCGCGACGGCGCTCGGCGGCTACTACACGAGCACCACGTACAGCGGGATCACCTACCGCGTCTTCCACAAGACGGTGAAGCCCACGGTGACCGCGACCGTCACGCCCAACAAAGCCGGCCAGTGCGAGCGCTTCGAGGTCCAGCGGTACTACAGCGCCGCCTGGCACACGCTCACCACGTCGGGCTGCTACGCCCTGTCGTCGACGAGCAGCGCGAAGGCACCGCTCAGCCTCACCAACGCGCTCAACCAGAAGTTCCGCGTCCGCTCCAAGTACGAGCGCTCCACGAAGGACCTCGGCAACGTGAGCACGTGGGGCGGCTGGCTCTACTTCGTGGTGCGCACCTGAACCCGTGACCTGGCCGGAGGCGGCCCGGACGACGCTGGGCCGTGCCCGCCGTGTGCAGCCTGGCGTACGCCGCACCGGCCCCCTGCTGGACCAGGGCACGGGCCCGGTCCAGGCGCCGGTGGTGACGGTGCCGGCCCGCTGGTGGTAGCAGCGCTGCTCACTCACATGGGCAGCTACCGGGCCCGCATCGTCGGCGGCTACCCTCGGTCGGCTGGTCCGCTGCACCCGGTGCCGGGACATGGTCACCGCACGACGCACTTCTTCCCCGTAACCCTGCGAAGGGAAGACGTGATGTCCGAGGATGAACGCGGCGGCTTCGGTCCAGAGGCCGATGCCTGTGGTGCTTCTTAGGGGAGGGATCGCGCGTGGGGCGGTTATTCGAGATGCCGCTGGATGACAGTGGCACAGAAAGAGCCGTGTTCGAGATCGATGACGACCTCATGGGCACAGACCTTGAACTGGCAGCCGGTGATGGTGCGATTGCTCGTGCACGGGTGTCCGTGCACGATGCCCTGAATCAGGTGAGACCGACGCTGTCGCGGGTAGCTGAGGCAGTCCGGGAGCTGAAGCCGGACGAGGCGGAAATCGCGTTCGGCCTGAAGATGGGCGGCGAGACCGGCGTGATCATTTCCAAGGGGACCGCTGAAGTGAACTTCACCGTTCGGCTGGTCTGGAACCGCCCCTGACTCACATGGGCATGCAGCGTGAGGGCTTCCTCGTCAAGGTGCGCCTGGGGACCAGCGATGCTCCCGTCGGCGTGGGGTTCGTTGTGGGCAGCAAGGAAATCGTGACGTGCGCACATGTGGTCAACGCGGCTTTAGGGCGAGAAAAGGGCACTTGTGAGCGTCCCCCGGCTGAAACGCGTATTCAGGTCGAGTTCCCGCTGCTGGGTGACGCCGAAGGCGCACCGCTGCGCAACTGTCGCATTGCCGCTTGGGATCCCCCTCCCGGCGCTGGCCGTCCAGGCCGTGACACAGCCGGACTGGTCCTGGTCGGCGGAGATGCATTGCCGGCGAGCGCCGGAGCAGCACGGCTGGTCGATGCGCGAGCCGGCGCAGCCAACGATGCTCAGGTGGCGGTGTTCGGCTATCCGGGCAAGCCGTCCCGCAGAGTCAACGGCGCCTGGAGTACATGTGTACTGCGTGGAGCCGTCGGCGGCGGCCTGATCCAGCTGGACTCTGGCAGTGAGTCGGCTCTGCGAACGCAGCCCGGGTACAGCGGAGCGCCAGTGATCACCACCGACCGGTGGGGAGACGCAGTCATAGGCATGCTCGCCGTGGCGAGCCGGGACGGCGCGGCGGAGGACGCCTACGCGGTGCCGCTGTCAGAAGTGGCTGCGGCCTGGCCCGAGGTGCTCGGCCACAGCGTCCTTCCGCCGTGCCCGTACCGCGGTCTTCAGACGTTCACGGCTGCGGACGCGCAGGCCGGGGTCTTCGTGGGCCGGGAACGCGAGGTCGAGCGGCTGCGGAACATGGTCAGGGCGCAACCCCTCATTGTGGTCACGGGCCCGTCAGGGGTGGGCAAGTCGTCGCTCGTGGCGGCCGGCTTACAGCCAGCGCTGGCGGCGGACGGATGGGCCGTTGCATCGTTCCGCCCGGGCGCGGCACCGTACGTAGCCGTAGCCCGGGCCTTGTTAGATCTTGAGAGACCGGCCGGGGACTACTCTCTTGAACAGCTGGACACCCGGGCCCGTTCACTGCGAGAGGAGGGCTTCTGGCCGGTCGCCAGCCGAATAGCTTTGCTCACCGGCCGACGTCTGGCGTTGATCTGCGACCAGTTCGAAGAGGTAGTCAGCAGTGACCGCAACGCCGAGAAGCCACTGGAGTTCCTTCAGCACATGCTGCCACCCCCGGACACCCTGCGGAACGCAGATGTCCGCCTGGTATGTACCCTGCGAGCGGACTTCCTTCCCGATCTGCTCGAACTACCCGACGTAGGACTGCGCCTCCAGGACCGGCAGCTGAATGTCTCGCCACTGGATGAAGCAGCATTGACCCGGGTGATTGTCGAGCCAGCGGAACTCTCGGGCGTCACTTTCACCCCGGGACTGGCGAAAACGATCGCCCGCGAAGCGGGTAAAGCAGCGGGGAGCCTCCCGCTCCTGGAATTCGCCCTGACAGAACTCTGGCCGACACAGCAGCAGCGGCGCATCAGCTTCGACAGCTATCACGGTCTGGGCGGAGTCTCTGGAGCCCTGAACCGGCACGCGGAAAAGGCGTACTACATCCTCGCGCAGCAGGTGGACGAGCGCCGGATCCGTCGTGTCCTGCTTTCGATGGTGCGAGCCCGTGGGGGTGCGGGCAGTGCCGTCAGGGTCGCCGCCCAGCGATCTCACCTCGCCACTGACTGGTATATAGCCCAACTCCTCGCACAACCTGAGCAGAGACTGGTCACTCTCGGCTCCAACGGACCGGACACCGCGGAAATCGCACATGAGGCGTTGATTCGAGAGTGGGACCGCTTGGCGGCCTGGGTCGATGAAGACGCCGAATTTCAGCAATGGCTCGCTGTCATGGAGGAGCGTGCCTCCGATGGAGACCTACTGTCCGCTACTCGGGTGGTCGAGGCACAAGGGTGGCTGGAGGAGCGCAGCGCCGACATTCCCCAGCAAGTGGCCAGTCTGATTGAGGACAGCAGGTCAGCAGTCCTGGAGCAACAGCGGACCAAACTGTTGCTGAGTGAATCACAAGAGCTGGCCAAGCAGCTGCAGGTCTCGAACGCCGAGCTGGAGGAGAAGGCAGAGCTCTTGGCTACCTTGAACCAAGATATCGAGGTGAAGAATAGCGAGATCGAGCAAGCCCGACAGGCCCTGGAGGAGCGTGCCGAACAACTCGCTGTCTCCATGCGCTACACGTCCGAGTTCGTGGCGAACATTTCGCATGAGCTGCGCACACCACTGAATTCGCTGCTGATTCTCGCGAAGCTGCTCTCCGCTAACGCGGAGGGCAACCTTTCGGAACGGCAGATACAGTTCGCCGAGACCATCCACGGCGCGGGCTCGGAGCTGCTGCAGCTGATCAACGACATCCTGGACCTGTCCATGGTCGAGGCGGGCAAGATGGACGTGCTTCCCACCCCCATCGCCCTGGTTCAGCTGGTGGACTATGTTGAGGCGACTTTCCGGCCGCTAACAGACGAGAAGGGCCTGGACTTCTCGGTCAAGGTCTCCCCAGATCTGCCCGCGATGCTGCACACCGACGAGCAGCGGCTACTGCAAGTGCTGCGCAATCTGCTGTCCAACGCAGTCAAGTTCACAGACAGCGGGTCGGTGAAGCTGCTCATCCGCCCGGCCAGATCAGATATGCCGTCCGCGATCCGCGAGCACCTGCTGGAGATGGGTTCACTGAGCGACGCGGACGCCGAACTGATCGCGTTCTGCGTGAAAGACACCGGAATCGGTATCGCAGCCGGCCAGATGAAGGTGATCTTCCAGGCGTTCCGGCAGGGCGACACCACGTTCAGCAGAAAGTACGGCGGTACGGGACTAGGGCTGTCCATCGCCCGCGATATCGCGCACCTGCTTGGCGGCGAAATCCACCCGGACAGCGAACCAGACCGCGGCTCCACCTTCACCCTCTACCTCCCCCTGGCACCCGACGGGGCTCCGCCAGGCCCGGGTGAGTCAGCCGATGCCAGTCCTCAATTCCTCATACCGAGATCCGCAGCCGCCACCCGAACGCTCACCACGCGCGAGAACGGCGGACCCCCTACCGTCCAAGACGCACAGTTACCGCCCACACTGCTCGCTTGCCGGTTCAAAGGTGAGAGGGTGCTCCTCATCGATGACGACATCCGCACCGTGTTCGCCCTGGCGAGCGTGCTGGAGCAGCACGGGCTTGACGTGATGTATGCGGAGAACGGGCGTGAGGGCATCGAAGTATTGGAGCAACGTGATGATGTGACGGCCATTCTGGTCGACATCACCATGCCGGAGATGGACGGCTACGCAACCACGGTAGCGATCCGACGGATGCCGCAGTTCGCCGGGCTTCCGATCATCGCACTCACCGCGAAGGCCATGGAGGGAGACCGGGAGAAGGCCATCGAATCCGGTGTTTCCGACTACATCACCAAGCCAATCGACACTGATCAGTTACTCCGCGTTATGGAACGGTGGATCCCAGCCGGTCGATGACACTGGATGTCAGGGCGGCCGTTCGGGGGTGCGGATGGTGCGGATGGTGCGGATGGTGCGGATGGTGCGGATGGTGCGGATGGTGCGGATGGTGCGGATGGTGCGCCAGGCTGGCGGCGACCAGCGCGGCGGGCAGTTCATCCACCGGCCCGAAGATGCCGCCGTCGTACATGACGAGACAGGCCATCTGCAGAACTCCCGTATGCCGTGAATGCGTACCTGCCGCTACGGGAAGCCGCCCGCGCCGTCCTCCTCGACGCCGACCCTCGCGTCCTGCTGCTGCGCTACGCGGAGCAAGGGGGGTTACCGGGCCACACCCGGCGGCTCCCTCGAGGAAATCGAAACCCATGCCGCCGAGGCGTTGGTGACCAGCTCGCTGACCACCGGAGAAGCGCCGTGACCGTCAAACGCCACCGCGGACTGACCGAGCAGGCCGCCGACGCGGCCATCGAGGCATCCTGCAAGGCACTGCGACTGCCCACGATCAGGGGCCAGTTCGCCGACATCGCCGAGGAAGCGGCCAAGGGCCGGATGACCTATCGGGGGTTCGTCGCGGAGCTGCTGCTGGCCGAGTGCGACGACCGGGCCCGCCGGCGTTCCGAGCGCCGGATCAAGGCCGCCTCTTTCCCCCGGGAAAAGTCTCTGCGGCAATTCGATTTCGACGCCAACCCGAACCATCGACCCGGCCGTGATCCACACCCTCGCATCCTGCGAATGTCGCTCCCGCGCGCACGAGGGACCTGACCCAGCTGGTGGTCGGCGAGCTGGTCACCAACGCCTGCAAGTACGCCCCAGGCCCGGTCCTGGTGGAACTGCGGATCAGCGCCTACGCCATGGACGTCGTCGTGTGGGACAGCGACCCCACCGTCCCCGCGGCCCGGGCCGCGGACCCCGGCCGGATCGGCCAGCACGGCCTGGAGATCGTCAAAGCTGTCGCCGAGGACCTCGTCGTCGAGCAGCAGCCGGTCGGCAAACGCATCACCGCCCGCATCCCCTGCTCGGCCCGTCGGCAGCGAGTCCGGGGCCGGCCCTCCGTCTGACGGGCGGAGGCAGGGTGGCCGGGGTGATCCGCCCCGGCCGGCCTGAGGCGGTGCCGCAGGGGAGGTGCCACGGGTAGTCCGGTGCCGTGCGGGTACCCGCGGTCGGAAGCCCGCCGCCGGCGGGCGCACGCCGGAAGCGTCCGTCAGAAAAGTGGGAGAAAAACATTGGGGTTCCGCGAGTCGGGTTTCGCACTGGCTTCTCGGTGCTCCGCCCGGATACTGGCCGGCCGGTACCGCCTGGACGCGCTCATCGGTTCGGGTGGTGCCGCGGACGTCCACCGTGGCTTTGACTTGAGACTGCGTCGGCCGGTGGCCGTCAAACTCTTCCGGCCCGACACCGGTTTCGACACAGAGGAAGCCTTCCTGAGCGAGGCCATGATCCTGGCCCGGTTGCAGCATCCCGGACTGGTGACCGCCTATGACGCGGGACGGCACGACGGTGACGCCTATCTGGTCATGCAACTGATCGAAGGCCACACCCTCAAGGCGCGCATCGCCGAGGGTCCCCTGTCTCCCGGAGCCACCGCCACGGTCGGTGCCGGCCTCGCCGATGCCCTGGCCCACGCGCACGAGGCGGGAATCGTCCACCGTGACGTCAAGCCGTCCAATGTCATCCTGGACGCATCCGGTCATGCCCATCTCACCGACTTCGGTATATCCCGGCTGCTCGATGCCACCACATGCACCGCCACCGGCACCCTCATCGGCACGGCGGCCTATCTCTCGCCCGAACAGGTCCTGGGCCGGCCCGTCGGACGGCCGGCCGACGTCTACGCCCTGGGGCTGGTACTTCTCGAATGCCTCACCGGCAGGCTCGAATACGACGGCGGTCCCCTGGAAGCGGCGATAGCGCGGCTTCACCGCGCGCCCCGCCTCCCGGACTTCCTCCCCGCGGAACTCGCCGCCCTGCTGAGGGACATGACCGCTCTGGACGAGCAGACACGCCCCACGGCACCCGACTGCGCCCGGACACTGACCGCCCTGTCCGCCCTGTCCACCGGCACGGACCGCACAGACCTAGCGCCCCGTCTGCCCGCAGCCTGCGTCACGAGCATCGCCGCGGACCGGCAGCCTGCCGAGGGCACCACTGGTACCCGCAAGAAGCCGCTGCTCGCCCCGGAGCGGCCCCTCGCCCAAGCGGCCCCCCGAGCCGCTTCGGCACCCGTTCGCACCCGGAGCCGCTTCCTGATGGCCGGGGCAACTGCCGCACTCGCCGCCGCAATGGCCGCCACCCTCGCCGTCGCCGACGGTTCCTCGCAGCACGGCGCCGACAGCAAGGCTGCCCGCCCTGCCGACGGTCCGGCCGCGACCTCCCCTTCCCCCGGCACCCCAGAAGACGGCAACGGCACCTCCGTCACACCGGCGCCACAGCCGTCCGCCGGCCACACCAGCTCCACCCCCGCACACAGCGCCCGCCCGGTACCGGCAAACCTCACCCCGGCGCCAGGCACCGCCACCCCCCGGCAGGACACGACCGACGCCGCAGCGCGCCCCGCGACCAAGACCGCGAGCGCACCGCCCGGTCAAGCAAAGAAAGAGGCGACCACGGGTCAGGGCAACGCACAGAGCGCGGAAAAGGCGACGAAGCACAAGGAGAAGTAGCTGCGCCGTCCACTGAGTGAAAAGGACGACACCATGGCAGCAGACCGGCGTTCGGCGGCACTGTCGTGGCGGCGGTGCCGCTCGCGTTCATGCCCCTTGCCCAGGGGGCGGCACAGGCCGTCGTGGTCGAGGACCGGCTCGACCGGGCAGCCCGTCAGCACCAGGTCCCAGCGGTCGGTGCTGACGTTGTCGCGATCGTCCGCCACCGTCACCGTGCCGAGCACCTTGTGCGGCAGCTCCTGGCCGGCCTGCTTCGCCGTGAAGTTCTCCGAGAGTTCCTTGAGGGTGAAGTCGCGCTGCAGGTAGATCTTCGGGCTGCTCTCGCCCGGCTCGAGGACGATGACGCCGGCGGGGCTGGGCCGCCAGTCCTCGTCGGCCACGACCAGGTCGCCGTCGAACCGGGCCTCCACTCTGCGGTCGCTGAGGTTCTCCAGGACCAGAACCTGCTGGAGCACGAGCCGGTTGGCGCCGTCCTGATCCGCCGGGAAGTGCCAGCGATGCCCCTGCGGCCATGTATTGCACGGCATTCCCGTGTGGTTCCACGCCTAAGGCTCCCACGGTGGGGGACTCAGCGTGAGGGTGACGTCCGGGGCCTGGGAGTCGAGCCGGCTGCGGATCGCGTCCGCGGTCATCAGCTGACTGGTCTTCAGCGATGCGCGCGTGAGGAACGCTTGCCACACGACGCCGAAGAAGGCCAGCGTGCCGCCGACATGTGGTCGAGCGCATGATCGCCTGGCTGCACGGCTTCCGCCGCCTGCGGATCCGCTGGGAACGACGCGACGACAACCACGAAGCCTTCCTCGGCCTCGCCACATGCCTGATCACCCACCGCCATGTCCAACGCCTTTGATGGGACCTCTTAGTGGGCGTGTCATCCCAATGGGGCGATGTGCGGCACGTCGGATCAGGCAAGACTCTCGCGAAGCCCAACTTCGCCCCGGAGGTTCCATGCCGAAAAGCCGCGCGCCTCGCATCGACGTTCCGCGCGAGGCCCCGGCGCGGGCGTCACTCGTCTTGACGTCCCTGATCATCGTTGCCGCCGTGGCCAACTTGAACCTGTCGGTGGCCAATGTGGCACTGCCCGCGATCGGGAAGGCCTTCGACTCCTCCCAGGCCGAGCTGAACCTGATCGCCGTGGGGTACTCCCTCGGCCTGGCCGCATCGGTGCTCTATCTGGGTGCGGTCGGCGACCGTCACGGCCGCAAGCTGCTACTGCTCCTCGGCATCGCTCTGTCCATCCCCGCCTGCCTACTCGCCGCGTACGCGCCGAACGACACCGTCCTCGTGGCGGCCCGGATCCTCGGCGGGCTCTCGGCCGGCATGGCCTACCCGACCACCCTGGCGCTGATCACCGCCCTGTGGGCGGGGCCGGCGCGGACGAAGTCGATCGCGCTGTGGTCGGCCCTGGGCGGCGGCATCTCCATGCTCGGGCCGGTGATCGCGGGCGCCCTGCTCGAACGCTTCTACTGGGGGTCGGTGTTCCTGATCACCCTGCCCCTTGCCGTGGTCGCGCTGGTCATGGCCCTGCTGTTCGTCCCCGCGCACGCCAACGAGTCGGCTGAACCGGTGGACAACCTCGGCGGCATCCTCTCCGTCTTCCTGGTCGCGGGACTGGTGCTGGCGATCAATTTCGCCGCCGTCCCCGACCAGGGGTCACTGGTCGTCGGCCTCGCCGTGATCGCCCTGGCTGCCGGAGCGGCGTTCTTCTGGCGTCAGCGCCGGGCTCCGAACCCGTTGTACGACCTCCACATCGCCGGCCGGCGCACCTTCTGGGTCGCCGCATGCGCGGGAATCATCGTGTGGGGCTCCATGATGGGGTCGGCGTTCATCAGCCAGCAGTACCTGCAGAACGTGCTCGAGTACAGCCCCGTCGAAGCCGGCGCCGCCATCCTCCCCCTCGTCGTGATGATGGTGCTCGTGGCACCACGGTCCGCGAAGCTGGTCGAGAGACGCGGCGCCCGCACGACCCTGCTGATCGGTTACGCGTTCCTCTTCCTCGCCTTCGCCTGGATGTTGCTGTTCTGGGGCGAGGACAGCGGCTACTGGCAGATCGGCTTCGCCTACGTGCTCATCGGTATCGGCGCCGGCCTCGCCGGGACGCCCTCATCCCACTCGCTGACCGGATCGGTGCCCGTGCGACGGGTCGGCATGGCCTCAGGCACCGCCGACCTGCAACGCGACCTCGGCGGGGCCATCATGCAGTCCGTCATGGGCGTGCTCCTCACCGCCGGCTATGCCTCGGCCTTCAGCGCGGCGATCGCCGCTTCTCCCGAGAGCAAGGACGTGTCGGAGCAGGTCCAGAGCGAGCTGACGAAGTCGTTCGCCTCCGCCGGGCAGGTCGCCCAGCAGCACCCCCGCTATGCCGAGCAGATCGTCGCGGCAGCACGCAAGTCGTTCCTCCACGGCGACGACTGGGCGTACACCGTCGGCCTGGCCGCGATCGCCCTGGGTGCGCTGCTGATCTTCTTCATGTTCCCGCACCGGGATGCCGAGCGGGAACTCCTACGGCGCTACTGCACCGAGGACTCCGCCCCCGCCGCCACCGAGAGGCCGAGCGGACCGGGAGCCTGAGGCCGGCCGGTCAGCCGGTCGCCGACCGTGTCCGTGCGCGGCCTTGCCCCAGAGCCGTCGAAAGCAGGTCTGAGGACCGGACTGACGCGGGCGAGGGTGTGGGCGTGGCCTGCTTGACCAGCCGGGCCCTCACCTGCAGAGTCGGAACGCAGCACCGCGGCCAGTGCCGGAACCTCGCGCACGAAGCCGGCCACATCGACGGCCCACGCGGCCTTTCGCACGGCCCGTATACGGGACTCGACCCCGCTGCGCCGGTGCCGTCCAGGACGAACAGCAGCCGCGGGAACAGCGGGTACTGCCTGCGCCACTGTTCGCTCGGCAGCCCCGAACGCGGCGACCGTACGCCGGCCACCGACAGGGGCGGGGGCGTACCGGTGGAACGGTTTCAGTGCCCTGTGATCAGTTCGATGAGTGGGCCATTCGGCTTCGTGTTCGTCGCCGACGCAGCCTCGATCGTCAGTCGAGGCCTTCGATGATGCGGAAGTCGCGCTCGACGCCGTCAGCAAGTGCGGCCAGCGCTTCCTGGTAGGCCGCACTCGCATGTGCGGCGACCGCCTGTTCGAAGCTGTCGAACTCGATCAGGACGGTGCGCTCGGCGATTCCGGCGTCGTGTGCGAGGACCCGGCCGCCGCGGGCGAGCAGCCGCCCGCCCGCGGCCTCGACGGCTGGACCAGCCAGCTTGTTGTAGGCAGCCAGCTTCTCGGGGTCCGCAATAGTGCGGTAAGCGCTGACCCAATAGCCCTTGGCCACGGTACCTCCTGTGTTCGGAATTGATGCTCAGAAGCATGCTCAGATCCATGGCCGGCGCGCTGTGGGTCAGCGATCCGACGGAGACGGCGTCGAAGTCGGACGGCTTCGATCCTCAGCTTCCGGTTCGACTCGACCGGCCCACGCCCGGCACACCGACTGGGGCTGTGATCGGATTGGTCTCGGGTGAGCGTCGGCGGGCGAGGGTGAGGCCGGCCATCGTCGTGATCGCCATCGCGGCGACGCCGACCAGCGCCGCGGTCGTGTAGGCGTCGTCGTTCGGGAAGAGGCGGCCCGGGGCGGTGCCGACGGCCAGGACCAGACCGCCGATGGCGCTGCCCAGGGAGTACCCGACGCTGCGGACGACGTAGTTGAAGCTCATGGCGCTCGACGTCTCGCTCTTGGGGGTGACGGCCAGGATGACGCCGGGCATGGCGGCCGAGAAGCTGCCGACGCCGAAGCCCAGCACGCCCATGGCCGCGAGCAGTTCGGCCAGGTTGGACCGGGCGGTGGCGAACAGGACGAACCCGCCGCCGACGATGGCGGCGCTGCCGGCCAGGAGCAGGGGGCCGTCGATCCGTTCGCGGACCCGCGGCGTGAGCTTGCCGGCGACGAACCCCAGCACGGAGAACGGGATGAGGACCAGCCCCGCCACGAAGGTGGTCAGTCCGAAGCCGTAGCCGGCACTGTGCGGCGTCTGCGCATAGCGGGTGATGAGTGTGAGCAGGAGGTACATGCCGCTCCCGCCGACGAACATGGCGAGGTTCGCCCCGGCGACCGCCGGGTGCCGTACCGCCCGGACGTCGACCAGGGGCGTCTTGGTTCGCAGTTCGGAAACGGTCCAGACGCAGAGCAGGAGTACGGCGGCGACGGCAAGGGTCACCGCCACGGCGAGGTGTCGGCTCCACAGGCTCCTCTCGCCGGCCAGGAACAGGACGAGGAGCAGTCCACCCGCCAGGACGAGCGCACCGGCCACGTTCACGTGAGCGGAGCGGCCTTCGGGGGCTGCGGGCATGGAGCGCCACGCGGTCACGAAGGCGATGGCGGTGACGAGCAGGCCGAGGCCGTAGGCGGCCCGTAGTCCGCCGAACTCGGCGAGCAGCGCGGCCAGCGGGTAGCCGACGCCGGCTCCGATGATGGAGACCACTGAGATCAGGGCGATCGTGGCCGCGCTGCGCTCCTCGGGAAGATGGTCGCGGGCCACGCCCATCATCAGCGCCGTGAGACCGAGTCCGACGCCTTGGGCCGCTCTGCCCACGAGCAGCCAGGCGAACGGCAGCGGCAGCACGGTGAGCGCGCTGCCGACGACGACGATCGCCAGCGTGGCGAGAATCGTGGCCCGCCGGTGCGGACCGGCTCCGAGCCGGCCGAGGACGGGTGTGGCGACGGCGCCGCTGAGCAGGGCGATGGTCAGCGTCCACTGCGCGCTGTCGAGGGAGACGTGGAACGTGGTCGCCACGCTGGTGATGAGCGGCGTCCCGAGGCTGGCGACCGCTGCCACGACCAGGGCGATGAACATCAGGGCGGGGACCAGCAGACGTGCCTGGGAACGTATCAGGGCAGTGCTCATGGGCTGGTCATGAGCCTGGGGCGCGGTCACCGGTCCGACTCCTCTCGGGCGTGGCTTTCGAGCTCCGCCAGATGCAGCAGCGCCGGAAGGGCTGCTGCCAAGGCCTCGACCTCGTCACCGGTGAGTTCGTCGATCAACCGCGCGTACGCGTCGACGCCCGCCTGGCGTCGCGTCCGGACGTACGACGCGCCGGCCTCGGTCAGGCACACCAGCGTGACCCGCTTGTCGGACGGATCGCCCTTCCGCTCGACCAGCCCGGATTCCTCCATCACCCGGACCAGGACGGTCATCGCGGGCTGGGTGACGCCCTCGGCCACCGCCAGATCGGTGATCCGTCGCGGGCCGGTCTTGTCCAGGGTGGCCAAGGTGGCGGCGGACGTCAGGCTCATGTCGCGGGGAAGGCGTCTCACGGCCCTGGTGGCCAGACCGTAGAGGGCTGACCCGATGGCATCGGAAGCGCCGTGCGCGGCGTCTCGGCGACTCATGCCTGAAGCATAGCAGTTTTATATAAATCCATTATGTATCTCCCGGGTACCCGACATCCGCCGCGGCGGCGGCGCCCCGCAGCTTGTCCTCCAGCTGCCGGCGGAAGAACTGGGCGTCGAACTCGGCGCTCTCGCCCTGCTCGGTGAGGCCGACCTCCATCAGGTAGGACCCCAGCGTCTCCTGGACGACCTCCCAGTCCAGCAGCTGCTCGGACCAGTCGGCGTACTCCTCCGAGCCGACCACCGCGACGTCGCCGGTGCGCAGTTCCTCGGCGAGCGCGGTGAAGACCATCGCCTCGAAGTGCTTGCGCACGAACTGCCCGGTCCGGGTCTTGTCGACCACCACCTTGCGCCAGTTCTGGGTGGCGAAGGAGATGTCGACCTCCTTGCCCTCCTCGTTGAAGGCGGTGATGTACATCGTGCGCCACGAGCCCGTCCCCGACTCAGGGGTTCGGGGTAGTCGCGTGACGCCCGGTTGGTGGCGGACTGCCAGCTCAGCGGCGGTGCTCTTAGGACGTGGCAGGCGAAGCCCCGGGCGGCCAGCAGTGGACGGATCTCATGGACGGCCCGGGTGATCGTTGAGCGGTCCACGCCGTAGAGAACAGCCAGAGCTGCATGAGGAAGCTGGAACCGCAGGACGATCAGGGTGGCGATGATCCGGTCGGTGAAATGACGTCGATCTACACTCCATCGCTTGCGGTTGCGGCGATGCGGGCGGCTCAGGAGGCGTCGAGCGCGCCCACGGCCGCACGGATGTGGGCCGGCACGAGACGCGGCCGCTCTCCGGCGCACCACCAGGAGAGCTGCCCCTCCGCCTCGCGTGCATGCATGCCCAGGTTGTGTTCGACGCACAGGGGCCACGCCTGCCACAGACGCTCAGCGACGGTATCCTGCGCGGCGTCGGCGACGATCGCCAAGGCATGAGCAAGGTCTTCGGCCACCTTTGGGTACAAGTGACCGCCGTGCCACTCGCCATTGGCCAGCGCAACGTAGACATACTCCGGCTCGCCCGCCTCGTAGGAAGGCTGGGCCACCAGTTGCAGGGGCCCCTGCTCAGGAAGAGTCACTGCCAAGTCCCGGTTGAGGAGCGCAAGAGCCTCGTCCCACAAGGGGTACTCGCCCAGCGAGACGCGACGGAGCCCGGGACTGTCAAAGAGAGCATGCATAGGGCCATCCTCCACTACGGACGGCCGACCCCAATCGCGCACCAGGTCGTAAGGCCGACGGTGAGGACTATGCCAAACTCCGCGGAGCGGTAGGCGAGATGGCCAGCGGTGATGCCCAGGACGACGAGCAGGGGCCGATACCGGCGCCGACTGCGGCACTGGCGTAGGCGCAGATACCGGTGCCGTCCTCGACACCGGCATCGGCCGCGACATCGGTGCAGACATCGGCCGCGGCGCTGGCGTCGGCATCGGCGCGGGTGCCGGCACCGGCGCAGATACCGGTGCGGTCGCATGCGCGGGTGTCGGGTGGGGGTGGGTGTTGGGGTGTGGGGTTAGCTGACGGGGGTGGGTTGGGGGGTGGGGGTGGGGGGGTGTTGGGTGTGGTGGTGGGCGTGTAGTTCGGCGTCGACGGCGGCGCCGCGGGTGCGGGTGAGGTCGACGGAGGCGAGGACGGAGGGCATGACGACGCTGGGCAGGACGTGGCGCAGGAGGGCGTTGACGCGTTGGGGGAGGTCTTGGTGGTCGCAGACGGCCTGGGACATGGCCTGGACGCCGGCGAAGGATCCGACCATGACGTCGGCGGTCTCGACGGCGTTGACGTGGGGGAGGAGTTCGCCTTGGGCCTGGGCTTTTTCGAGGAGGTCGCGGGAGATGTGTGACCAGCGCAGGAAGGGTCCGCTGCGGTCGAGGCCGAGGGCCTGCTGGTCGAGGGAGAGGCGTACGCCGGCGCGGACCATCGCGTCGGTCTGCAGGCGGTGGGCGTGCAGCATGACGGTGTCGACGAACTGCTGGATCTTGCAGGTGCGGTCGGGGATGGGCAGTAGTTGGTCCTGTTCGTGCAGGACTCCCTCGGCGAGGTGTTCCTTGGAGGGGAAGTGGAAGTAGAGCGCGCCCTTGGTCACCCCGGCGGTGGTGAGGATCTCGCTGATCGTCGCGGCCTGGTAGCCGTGTTCCTCGAAGACCTTGGCCGCTGCCGAGAGGATGGTCTGCCGGGTCCGGATCGCCCTGTCCTGTTTCACCACGTTCGGTCTCCTTCTGTTTCGATGAGCCCGGAGACCCATTAAAAAAACCGCCCAGTTTGTATCTTACAGGCGGTTGGGGTTCGTGCACCCCTTGCGGCTGTACGACATTCAATGAGTTGTTCTTGGTCCATCGGGCGGAAGGCGGGGTGTCGGGGCGGTGGGCGGATCGGGCCGGGGCGGGTGGGGACGGGTCGCGGGGCGGCGCGGGCCGGGGCGGGCGGGGAGGGGTGTGCGGTGATTTTGGTGACGGGGGCCACGGGGACGGTCGGGCGGGAAGTGGTGGGGCGGTTGCCGGCCGGGGCGGGGGTGCGGGTGATGGCCAGGGATCCTGCGAGGATCGCGGGGGTGGCTGCGGGGGTGGAGGCGGTGGCGGGGGACTACGGGGATCCGGGTTCGCTGGCGCGGGTTCTGCGGGGGGTGCGGACGGCGTTCCTCGTCACGGCCCGGGTGGGCGGTGGTGACGATGCGGTGTTCGTGGCCGCGGCGCGTGCGGCGGGTGTGCGGCGGGTGGTGAAACTCTCCGCGGCGGCTGTCCTCGACGAGGGGGCGGGTGATCTGATCACGCGGTGGCAGCGTGAGAGTGAGGGGCTGCTGCGCGGTTCCGGTATGGAGTGGACCCTGCTGCGTCCGCGGGCGTTCATGTCCAACTGCCTGTCCTGGGCGGGCCCGGTGCGCTGTGAGGGTGTGGTGCGTGCCCTGTACGGGGAGGCGGCGCATGCCTGTGTGGATCCCGCGGACGTGGCGCGGGCGGCGGTGCGGGTGCTGACCGAGGAGGGGCATGCCGGGCGTGCCTACACCCTGACGGGGCCGCAGGCGCTCAGTGCCGTCGAGCAGACGCGGCAGCTGGGCGCTGTGCTCGGTGTCGCGCTGCGTTTCGAGGAGTTGAGCCCCGCTCAGGCGCGTGCGGCTCTGGCCGGGCGTTATCCGCCGGCGGTGGTCGAGGCGCTGCTGGACAGTGCGCAGCGGCTGAAGGCGGGTGCCAAGGCCGGGGTGCAGGACACCGTCGGCAGGCTGACGGGCCGTCCGGCGCGTACCTTCCGGCAGTGGGCCGCCGCGCATGCCGTGTCCTTCGGCGCGCTCGGTGATGCGGCCGGGCCGCGGCCGCCGCAGGCCGGGCCGCGGGCATCGGGGCCCGGGGCGGGCACGGCGGGCACGGCCCCGTAGGGCCGGTGCCACGCCCCGCGGTCTCCGCGGTCTCCGCGCCTCCGCGCCTCCGCGGTCTCCG
Source organism: Streptomyces sp. NBC_00016 (assembly GCF_045040885.1). Lineage (NCBI taxonomy): Bacteria > Bacillati > Actinomycetota > Actinomycetes > Kitasatosporales > Streptomycetaceae > Streptomyces > Streptomyces sp. NBC_00016. The sequence continues at coordinate 10,003,350 of NZ_CP108304.1, forward strand.
CGGTCTCCGCGGTCTCCGCGGTCTCCGCGGTCTCCGCGGTCTCCGCGGTCTCCGCGGCCTCGCGGCCTCAGTGGCCAGGATGTGAGGGGGCTTGCTGTCTGGCTGGCGGGTCCCGCTGCGGCGGGGAGCTGTCGTGGCCGGGCCGGGGGCGGGCCGGGGGCGGGCTGCCGCAGGGCGGGCTGCCCGGTGCCCGCTGCGCGCCGGTAAGGGGGAGGAGGCGCGCAGCGGGCGGGGGAGGGGCCCCGGCGCGCCGGCAGGGCCGCGAGGGCCGGCGCCCTGCGGCCGGGCGCCGGCCGGTGCCGGGAGCGGTGCCGCTGTCACGGTATGAGGCGGCGTGGCTGCCCCTTTTTCGGGGCGGTCACCGGCAGGGCGGGGGCGGGGGGATGGCCGCGGATGCGGTGGGGGCCGTCGCGGCCGGCCCGGGTGCGGGCCACCACGGGGACGCCGGTCCCCGCCCGCCCGCACGGCCCCGCCGCTGCGCCTGCGCGGGGAGGCCTGCGCGGGCGGGGCTTGTGCGGGGGGAGGCTCCGGTGCGGGCGGGTTCTGTGCGGGGAGGTCCCGGTGCGGCGTCAGGGCCGCGCCGCGCCGTCCGCCGGCCCGTGCCCTGAAGGCCCCTGCCCTGGAGGCCGTGTCCTGCGCTCCGGGGCCCGCGTCGTGGGATCGGGGCCCTGCGGCCGGGCCCCGTGTCCTGCGGCCGGTGTCGGGTGGTGCGAGGTCCCGCGTCGTGGGGTCCGGGCCCTGCGCCGCGGGTCCCGCGGCCGGGGTCCCGCGGCCGGGGTCGTGGGGCCGGGGTCGTGGGGCCCGGGGGCTCAGATGGTGAGTGGTGCTGCTGTGACGGTGGAGCGGAAGACGGGTGTTCCGTGCTGGTGGGCGGTGACGAGGACGGCGGGTCCGCGTTGTGCGGGGGTGCGGGTCAGGCGGCGGGCCTCGATGAGGCAGGGGGCGTCCAGTTCCGCGTACTTGGTGAATTCGCCGGTGATGCCGAGCGGGAGGGTGTTGTGGCCCAGGAGTGCCGTGGTGGCCTGGCGGGCGGCTTCCAGCAGCACCATTCCGGGCACGTGGTCGACGGGGTGGTCGAAGAGGATGGGGTGGGCGGTGTCGGCGCGCAGCTGCCAGCGGTCGGGCTGTCCGATGGGGGACAGCACGACGTCCATGGGGGAGACGCGGCCGACGTTCTGGGGCGCGGCCGGGGCGGTCAGCGGCAGCGGGCGGTGCATGCTGGCGGCGCGCTCGCCGCGCAGGCGTTCGTAGACCTTGGCGGAGGTGCAGGTGAAGGTGGCCGATCCGGTGGCCGCGATGTGGCCGCCCCGGCGGATCACCGCGTCGTAGTGGAGGCCGGCCAGCTCGCCGCGGCGGCGCTTGATGTCGCTGCAGGAGATCTCCAGTTCGACCGAGGCGGGCGCGTCGCCGACGCGCAGGTGCGCCGGTTCGACGGCGATCGCGAGGTCCCACATGAGGAAGTGGTGGTCGAGGGGGACGCCGAACTCCGCGTGGGCCAGGAGCGATCCGGCCTGCCGGATCGTCTCGGCCGCGATCAGCGGGTCGTGGCAGCCGTCCACGGCGGCGAAGAAGCTGTGCCCGCGCGGCCACTGGGCGGAGACGGTGAAGCGCTCGTCGTCCACGCGCGCCCAGTCGGTCAGCATGACCTCGGCGACGCTCGCGCGGTGGACGAGTTCCTTCGGGACGGTGGTGGTCAGGGACCGGAAGAGGAGGGCGCCGGTTCCTGCCAGGGGCGTCGGGCCGCTGTGGTTGCGTACTGCGCCGGATATCGCGCCGTTCATACGGAACGTGCTCGCAGACATGGGTCCCCCTGAGTGCCTTGACTTGAATGTGAGTTGGCAGATCCCTCAGGACAGCGAAGATACATACCACCCGGTTTAATTTCTAGAAGGAACGCGGCACTCCAGTCCGGTGAAAAATGGAGCGATGTATTCCCAAATGTAGGGATGATCACCCGGCGGCCGTGGTGACCACCTGTGACTCCTGGGTTCTGCGGGGTCACCGCGGCGCGCGGGCCCGGCCGCGGACCGGGTGCGCGGGGCACCCGGTGTCCCGTATCTCAAGCGATCTCAAAGCCGTTCTTGAGCGGCCTGGCCGACGGTGTCTGCAGGCCCGAGGAAGGGGGACCGCTCGGATGGGGACGGAAGAAGCCCTGATCAGGGTGGAGCGAGGACGGCCCGGCGAGGCGGAACTGGCCGCCGTGGTCGCGGTGCTGCTCGCTCTGCAGGCAGGTGCGCGGCAGACGGCCGGCCCGGCGCCGGCCGCCCGGATGCGCTGGTGGCGCGGGCCGGACGCCTACACGGCGCCCGGCAGCTGGCGCTGACCCCGGGGGGAAGGGATCCCTCCGGATTCCCCCCACCAATGGAAACCGCTCAGGCGGTTTGTTAAGATGCTCGACGGACCCGGGGCGGGACCTCCTCGGCCCTGCCCCAGGAAGGCACCTGACATGGCGATGACGACTGCCCCGGCACCGGCCGAACCGGTGCCCACCGATATACGCGGGCGCGTGGCGGAACTGCACAGCATCCGTGAGCAGGCGCTGGCCGGGCCCGGGGAGCGGGCGACGGCGGCGCAGCACGCCAAGGGCAAGCTGACCGCCCGCGAGCGGATCGGGCTGCTCCTGGACCCCGGCTCCTTCCAGGAGGTCGAGCAGCTGCGCCGGCACCGGGCGAGCGGTTTCGGGCTGGAGGTGAAGAAGCCGTACACGGACGGTGTGATCACCGGCTGGGGCACGGTGGAGGGCCGTACCGTCTTCGTGTACGCGCACGACTTCCGCATCTTCGGCGGCGCGCTGGGCGAGGCCCACGCCGCGAAGATCCACAAGATCATGGACATGGCCATCGCCACCGGAGCCCCGCTGGTCTCGCTCAACGACGGCGCCGGCGCCCGTATCCAGGAGGGCGTCTCCGCCCTCGCCGGCTACGGCGGCATCTTCCAGCGCAACACCCGCGCCTCCGGCGTCATCCCGCAGATCTCCGTCATCCTGGGCCCCTGCGCGGGCGGCGCGGCCTACAGCCCCGCCCTGACCGACTTCGTCTTCATGGTCCGCGAGACCTCACAGATGTTCATCACCGGCCCCGACGTCGTCAGAGCCGTCACCGGCGAGGAGATCACCCAGAACGGCCTCGGCGGCGCCGACGTGCACGCCGAGACCTCCGGCGTGTGCCACTTCGCCTACGACGACGAGGAGACCTGCCTCGCCGAGGTGCGCTACCTGCTGTCCCTGCTCCCGCAGAACAACCGGGAGGCCCCGCCCGCGGCACCCTGCGCCGACCCGGCCGGCCGGCGCGCGGACGGCCTGCTCGACCTGGTCCCCGCCGACGGCAACCGGCCCTACGACATGGCCCGCGTCATCGAGGAGATCGTCGACGACGGCGAGTACCTCCAGGTCCACGAGCGCTGGGCGACCAACATCATCTGCGCCCTGGCCCGCCTGGACGGCCGGGCCGTCGCCCTCGTCGCCAACCAGCCCCAGGCCCTGGCCGGTGTCCTGGACATCGAGGCGTCGGAGAAAGCCGCACGCTTCGTCCAGATGTGCGACGCCTTCAACATCCCGATCATCACCCTGCTCGACGTCCCCGGCTTCCTGCCGGGCGTCGACCAGGAGCACGGCGGCATCATCCGCCACGGCGCGAAGCTGCTCTACGCCTACTGCAACGCCACCGTGCCGCGGATCTCGCTGATCCTGCGCAAGGCCTACGGCGGCGCCTACATCGTCATGGACTCCCAGTCCATCGGCGCCGACCTGACACTGGCCTGGCCGACGAACGAGATCGCCGTGATGGGCGCCGAAGGCGCCGCCAACGTCATCTTCCGCCGCCAGATCGCCGAGGCCGAGGACCCCGAGGCCATGCGGCAGAAGATGGTCAAGGAATACAGGTCCGAGCTCATGCACCCCTACTACGCGGCCGAACGCGGCCTGGTCGACGACGTCATCGACCCCGCCGAGACCCGCGGCGTCCTCGTCCGTTCCCTGGCCATGCTGCGCAGCAAACACGCCGACCTGCCCTCCCGCAAGCACGGCAACCCCCCGCAATAGCACGACGTTCGCGGGAGCCGCCGGTGCCGGTGCGGTGCCGGCCCTCCCGTCCCCCAGGAGAGCGCACATGGTCAAACAGGAGCGAGCGGCCCGCACCCGGCATGCGCTGATCCGGGCCGCCGCCACGGTGTTCGCCGAGGAGGGATTCGTCACCGCGTCACTGAGCACCATCAGCCGGCGCGCCGGGGTCAGCAACGGCGCGCTGCACTTCCACTTCGCCAACAAGCACCTGCTCGCCGAAGCCGTCGAGGCCGAGGCCGCCGAGGCCGTCCGCCGCATCACCGAGGCCGCCCAGGCCCGCCAGGGCGGCTCCTGCCTGCAGTCGGTGGTGGACGCCACCCACGAGCTGATGGGCAGCCTCGCCCACGACAGCGTGGTGCGCGGCGGCTTCGAACTCGCCGGCGCCCTCACACCCCGCGCGCAGGCCTCCCCGCGCACCCGGTGGCAGCACTGGGTGGAGGACACACTGCGCCGGGCCGAGCACAGCGGCGCCCTGGCGCAAGGGGTCTCCGGGGCGGACGGCGCCCACGTCATCGTCGCCGCCACCGCGGGCTTCGAGGTCCTCGGCGGCCAGGACCCCTCCTGGCTGTCGCGGCAGACCATCACCGGCTTCTGGGAGGTGCTGCTGCCCCGGCTCGCCGACTGCCGGGACCTGGACGCCCTGGTGTGCGCCGGCTCGCAGCGGCCGGGCGCCGTCCCCCCGCGCGAGCCGCCCCCGCGCGAGCCGCCCCCGCGGGAGCGGTCCGCGCAGGTCAGCCCCGACCGATAACAGACCGTACGGTCTGTCAAATGGCCCGGCGTGGGAACACGGACCCCCTTTTCCTCCCCCTGGGGGGCGCCGGTGCGGCCCGGAACAGGCGCCCCGGACCCGTGAATTCCGCCCCAGGTGAGAGATTTCGCCCGATCCTGTGCGGTATACGCCCGCGATCGGGGAGAGAAAATACAGGGTGCGCGGTTTGATATTGACAGACCGCGCGTGCTGTTCTTAGCCTGGGCGGGGCGCCGGACCGGCATCTGTCGACGGCCACACAGGCATCTGTTGACGGCCACCCAATGACCGGAGCACTCGGGCACACAACAGGGGAGATCGAGTGGACATCGAGATACTCGGCGCATTGGCCGTACAGGAGAACGGGGTCTCCATCACGCCGACGGCCCCCAAGCCCCGCCAGGTCCTGGCCCTGCTGGCGCTGCACGCCGACCGGGTGGTGTCCGTCTCCGACCTGATCGAGGAGCTCTGGGGCACCACCCCGCCGCGCAGCGCCCGCACCACCCTGCAGACCTACGTCCTGCAGCTGCGCGAACTCATCTCCCTGGCCCTGGACGGGGACGGGCACGGCGAGCCGCAGGGCACCGGCGGCACGGGCGCGCGGCGCACCGCCAAGGAAGTACTGGTCACCATGCCCAGCGGCTACCTGCTGGCGAGCGGCGGCGGCGCGAGCGACGTCCGCACCTTCGAACGCCTCTCGGGCATGGGGTACCGGGCCATGGACGCCGGCGACTTCCCCGGCGCCGCACGGCAGCTGCGCGAGGCACTCGCCCTGTGGACCGGCACCGCCTTCGCGGACGTGCAGACCGGCGAGCAGCTGGACATGGAGATCAAGCGCCTGGAGGAGAACCGGCTGTGCGCGCTCGACCAGCGCATCGAGGCCGACCTGCGGCTGGGACGCCACCGCGAACTGCTGGCCGAGCTCACCGTCCTGGTCAACCGCTACCGCACACACGAGAGCCTGCACGGCCAGTTCATGCTCGCCCTGTACCGCTCGGGACGGCGCGGCGAGGCCCTGGAGGTCTACCAGCGGCTGCGCGCCACGCTCGTCCGCGACCTCGGCCTGGAGCCGTCCGCGGGGCTGCAGCGCATGCAGCGCTCCATCCTCACGGCCAGCCCCGAGCCCGCGCCGGCGGCATCCGGCACCGCCAAGGAGCGCCTGGTCCCCACCAGCTGAGCCACCGCACCGCTTCCCGGGACTCCCGCGCGGCCGGGTGACGCCCGGCCCGCCGGCGCCCCGGGAAGCGGCAGGCGCCGGCTTGAAAAGACCCCGGGGAACTGCCCACGCCGCCCCCGGCGTTGTCCCGCACGCCGAGCCGGGCGAACCGCTCGCAGCAGCAGCGGCAGCAGCGGCGGGCGGCGGCAGGTCCGGGAGCCGGGCGGCAGCCGGGGAACTGCCCACGCCGCCCCCGGCGTTGTCCCGCGCGCCGAGCCGGGCGAACCGCTCGCAGCGGCGGCGGGCGGCGGCAGGTCCGGGAGCCGGGCGGCCGCGGGGGACAGTGTTCGTGGCCAGGACCCGGAGGCCGGCAGCCCCGGGCCAGGAGGAGCGCCGTCCGCCCGACGACCCGGCAGCGGCGCCCTGGCCCTGACCGCTGACCCGGTGCGACGCCCTCACAGGTGATGCGCGCTCCGGACGGGCGATGCGCACCCCGGTCCGCTTCCCCCCTTCGGCCGTGCGGCCGTCCCGGCCGCCTGCGCGCGCCGGCGCGGTCCGCAGGTCCTGTTCCGCCGTGCCGGCGCCGGCACGGCGGAACACCCCGGGGGGCGTGCCCGGTGCGGTGACCCGGCGGCCGGCGGCTTCCGCCGCCCTGCGCGCCGCACCCCGGCGCCGCACCCCGGCGGCGCGGCAGTGGCTTCGCGGTCTCCCGCAGCCCGCCCGCCCACCCGCCCGTAACGGCCCCCTCCCCGCACCCGGCCGCGCAGGACCCGGTCCCCGCGCACGGTGTGCGCAGCACGGCCGCCGTGCCCGCCGCACCCACCGCGTGCGCCGTCCTGCGGGCCGCCCGCCGCCCGCCGCCCGCCGGACGCCGCACGCGGTGCGCGGATCCGCCGCGGCGAAGAGCGCCGCCCGGACGGACGCGGCCCGCCCGCCGGACGGTACCGCGCATTCCGGGGTTTCTCCACAAACGGAATTCGCTTGAACGGTGACCGGAAAGAGCCCTCTGTGATACGCCGGACGTGCTTCGCTCCAGCCGTGGTTCATCCCTTCTTGAGCCGCTTCGGCAGCCGTTCCCCCCTTCCCGGGGCGGATCGATTTGCGGGCCGGGGTATCCAGTTGAAACACCCTCAAACTCCGGTCGAGGAAAGCCGGGCGTGGCGTGATTCCCGCTAGTGTGCTTACGGCGATGTAATTCAGCCATGAGAGGAATTCGACGAGGTACGGAGGAACGCAGTGAAGATTCAGGTTCTGGGTCCGTTGAGTGCCGAGGTCAACGGGGGGTCGATTGTCCCGACGGCCGGTAAGCCGCGGCAGATTCTTTCTCTGCTCGCCCTCTATCCCGGACGGGTGATGCCGGTCCCCATGCTCATGGAGGAAATCTGGGGAACGGAGCCGCCGCAGAGCGCACTCACCACTTTGCAGACCTACATCCTCCAGCTGCGCCGGCGCCTGGGCACCGCGATGGGGCCCGACGCCCCCGGCGCTGCCAAGGAAGTGCTCGCCACCCGGCACGGCGGCTATCTGCTGCAGATACCGCCCGAGAGTGTCGACGTGCACGAGTACGAAAGCATGGTCACGGAAGGACGGGCGGCTTTCGAGGCCGGCGACGACGAGAGATCGGCCGACCGTTTCCGCCGGGCCCTGGACCTGTGGCGCGGCCCCGCGCTGGTCGACGTACGGGTCGGGCCGATCCTCGGGATCGAGGTCATGCGCCTGGAGGAGAGCCGGCTCGGCACCGTCGAGCGGCGCATCGACGCCGATCTGCGGCTCGGCCGGCACTCCGAACTCATCGCCGAGCTGGCCGAGCTGACGGCACGCTACCCGCAGCACGAAGGGCTGCACTCGCAGGCCATGGTGGCGCTGTACCGGTCGGGGCGGCAGGCGTCGGCCCTGTCCGTCTTCCGCAAGCTGCGCATCCGTCTGATCGAGGAGCTGGGCGTCGAGCCCTCGCCGCAGGTGCAGCGGCTGCACCAGGCCATGCTGGCCGTCGACCCGCAGCTGGATGTCGCCTCCGGGCTGCGGCGCACCTCGACCTTCGATCTCTATGCCGCCTGAGACCGGCCGGAGCGGGGGCTCGAGTCGTACTCAGAAGCTGTGCGGAACCTCTGTTCCCGAAGGCGTCTCGGTGCTGTGACTGAGCATGCCGGCCGGTGAGCCGGGCAGTGCGCCGCCCGTGTGCGCACGCGGCCGGGCCGCCCCGCGCACCCGCGGGCGGCCCGGCAGCACACGGCAAGCACCGGCCCGCGGCGCGGGCGGACAAGGGCAACGGCAGGCGAGGAAGACCACCGCCGCCGGCCTGCGCGCCATCGGTACGGCGGCGGCCACGGCCGCCGGGACGGCGCTGCCTCCGGCCGGGCTCCGGCCCGAGGCGCTGCCTCCGGCCGGCTCCGGCCCGCCGGCCGCGCCGCCGGGTGCCCGCGCCGTCCAGGGCGAAGGCGCCTGGCGCCGCCTCTGGCCGCGAGGCGGCCGGCCCCGAGCCGGCGCCGCGGAGGCCGGCTCGCGGGGACGCGCCGCCGCTGCCGGCCGTGCCCGGCCACCGGCCCGGCGCCGTCCTTCGCCGCGCACCGGTGCGGCGCGCGCCGTCTCGCGGCCCACCGCCTATTCCCGCCCGCCGGATCAACTCCCGGCCCGCCGGACGACGTGCCCGTCACCGCCGCTCCTTTGAATAACGGTATTCGTGGAGCAGGAGCCGGAAATCGGCAGAAAACCCTGAAGATCTCGGCGGATGTCTCTCCGGACAGGGCGGGCGATGACACCTCCCGCCGATACCGCATTCTTTTCTGCAAACACGCTCTGCGGGAACGGAAATGAATCTTCACGCGACTCGCGGATACGGCGGAACCGGCACCGGGGAAGACCTCGCAAAACGTCCGGTCTCTTCGGTCTCTTCAGGCTTCCTGGCGGTTCGTCATGATGGTCAGGAAGGCGGCGGGTTCACCGTGCGGACACCGCGGGTTTCCCGCCCGGCGGCCGCCGTGTTCTCCTGCCCGGCAGCGAGTGATTCCCCCGGTGGCGTACGGGGAAATCACCCGTCCCCGGCTCTGCCTGCCCCGAAGGGAGCCCGGCCGGCCCGGAGGCGAAGCCCGGCCGGACCCGAGGCGCTGATCTGGCCCCGCATGCGAACCGGGTGCCGTCGCGCAGGAGCGGCGGCGGCCCCGGGAAGAAGAACGGGCCCGGCGCGGACTTCGTCAGCCGGTCCGCGGGGTGCCGGCACTTCCTGCCAGGGCGGGGAGGAGCCACGAGGCAGAGGGCCGGGCCGTCGACGAACAGGACGAGATGCCGGGCGTCGTGGACAGGGGGAGATGCGGCCCCTGCCGGCTCGCTCCGCACGGGCCCGTGGTGCGCCCTCCCGTGCAGAGCGGCCCCGCACCCCGGCCCCGCATCCCGGCCCTGCGCGCCGGCCCCGCATCCCGGCCCTGCGCGCCGGCCCGCTGAGATTGCCCGGCACTCCTGGCTGACGCGGGACGGGCCGGCCGCCCCGTCCCGCGTCAGCCAGGAGTTGGCCGCGGACGCGCCCGTGAGACGTTCAGCCGCTGCCGCTGCCGCTGCCGCTGCCGCTGCCGCTGCCGCTGCCGCTGCCGCTGCCTGGCCGCAGCGTCCGGTGACGGCCTGCCCCGCGATCGCCGTGCCGGACAGCTCGCTGATCGGGGCGTACTAGTTGACGCGCTCGGGTTGCGCCGCGTCCTGGCTCTCGGGCGGACCCGCCGGATCCGCCGGGGTCTTGACGGATTCCAGGAGGAGTTGGGAGACGTCGACGACCTGGATGGTCTCCTTGGCCTTGCCTTCGTTCTTCTTGCCGTTGACGGAGTCGGTGAGCATGACGAGGCAGAAGGGGCAGGCGGTGGAGACGATGTCGGGGTTGAGGGAGAGGGCTTCGTCGACGCGCTCGTTGTTGATGCGCTTGCCGATCCGCTCTTCCATCCACATCCGTGCGCCGCCGGCGCCGCAGCAGAAGCCGCGTTCCTTGTGGCGGTGCATTTCCTCGTTGCGCAGGCCGGGGACGCTGGCGATGATCTCGCGCGGGGGCGTGTAGATCTTGTTGTGCCGGCCCAGGTAGCAGGGGTCGTGGTAGGTGATGAGGCCCTCGACCGGGGTGACGGGGATGAGTTTGCCGTCGTCGATGAGGTGCTGGAGCAGCTGGGTGTGGTGGATGACTTCGTAGTCGCCGCCGAGCTGCGGGTATTCGTTGCCGAGGGTGTTGAGGCAGTGCGGGCAGGTCGCGACGATCTTCTTCGCCGACTTCGGCTTCTTCGACTCCTCGGTGACGTTGCCGTCGTCGTCCGTCTCCTCGCCGAACGCGGCGTTGAGGGACATGACGTTCTCCATGCCGAGTTCCTGGAAGAGGGGTTCGTTGCCGAGGCGGCGGGCGGAGTCGCCGGTGCACTTCTCGTCGCCGCCCATGATCGCGAACTTGACGCCCGCGATGTGCAGGAGTTCGGCGAAGGCCTTGGTGGTCTTCTTCGCGCGGTCCTCCAGGGCGCCGGCGCAGCCGACCCAGTACAGGTACTCGACCTCGGTGAGGTCCTCGATGTCGCGGCCGACGACGGGGATCTCGAAGTCGACTTCCTTGAGCCATTCCAGGCGCTGCTTCTTCGCCAGGCCCCAGGGGTTGCCCTTCTTCTCCAGGTTCTTGAGCATGGTGCCCGCCTCGGACGGGAACGCGGACTCGATCATCACCTGGTAGCGGCGCATGTCGACGATGTGGTCGACGTGCTCGATGTCGACGGGGCACTGCTCGACGCAGGCGCCGCAGGTGGTGCACGACCACAGCACGTCCGGGTCGATGACACCGCCTTCTTCGGCGGTGCCGATCAGCGGGCGTTCGGCCTCGGCGAGCGCGGCGGCCGGCACCCCGGCCAGCTGCTCGGCGGAGGCCTTCTCCTCGCCTTCCGTGGTCTTGCCGCCGCCGGCCAGGAGGTAGGGGGCCTTGGCGTGCGCGTGGTCGCGCAGCGACATGATCAGGAGTTTGGGGGAGAGCGGCTTGCCGGTGTTCCAGGCGGGGCACTGGGACTGGCAGCGGCCGCACTCGGTGCAGGTGGAGAAGTCGAGCAGGCCCTTCCAGGAGAACTGCTCGACCTGGGAGACGCCGAAGACGTCGTCGTCGCCGGGGTCGGCGAAGTCGATCGGCTTGCCGCCCGACGTCATCGGCAGCAGGCCGCCCAGCGCGGTGGCGCCGTCGGCGTTGCGCTTGAACCAGATGTTCGGGAACGCCAGGAAACGGTGCCAGGCCACACCCATGTTGGTGTTCAGCGAGACCACGATCATCCAGAGGAACGAGACACTGATCTTGATCATCGCGACCAGGTGGACCAGGTTCTCCAGCGTGGCGGCGTCCAGCCCCCTGAAGGCGGCGACCAGCGCATAGGAGACCAGGTACGCAGGTTCCCAGTGCTCGACGCCCGCGAGGGCGCCCTCCAGACCGCGCAGCGTCATGATCGCGAGGCCGATGGTGAGGATGACGGACTCGACGAAGTAGGCCTGGCCGGACTTGGAGCCGGCGAAGCGGGACTTGCGCCCCGCGCGGGAGGGCAGGTTCAGCTGCCGGATCACGATGAGCACGGCGATGCCGGCCGCCGTCAGTGTGCCGATCACCTCGACGAACAGCTCGTAGGGCAGCCAGTGTCCGAGGACGGGAAGCACCCAGTGGGCCCGGAACAGCTGGCCGGCGGCGTTGGCCAGCGTCAGGAGCAAGGTGTAGAAGCCCATGGCCACGCACCAGTGCGCCACACCGATGACGCCCCACCGGTTCATCCGCGTGTGGCCCAGGAACTCCTTCACCACCGTCACGCTGCGCCGGTAGGGGTTGGCGGTCCGGCTGCCGGCGGGCACCGGCTGGCCCAGCCTGACGTACCGGAATAACTCGCCGACGGCACGGACGAACAGCGCGGTGCCGACGGTGACGAATGCCAGCGAAACGATGATCGCGGCGAGTTGCATGGCGGGCTCCTCGAACCTGCGAGAGCGAATCTACTAAGCGGTAACTTATGTGTCCGGGTCTGAGACTACCCACTCCGGGCCCGCCCATGAAGCCGGGACCACGGTGACCTGCGTCGCCGCGGCCGCCGCGGCCACACCGCCCGGCACCGCCACCACCGCACGCCCGAACACCTGGCACGCCAGGCGCAGTTGCCGTGCGCGGCGGCCGGCCCGTCCCGCGGCCCACGGCCGCTCCAGCCGGAATCGACCGGTCCTCAAGGCGCCCCGAGGCAAAGAGGCGGCGCACCCGCCTGCTGCCACCCGCTCGCCTCCGGTCGGTCTCAGCCCGCTCTCGAGCGGCACTTGAGGCGGTGCCGCCACTCTTGGATCCCACCCCGTGCGACCAGGGGTGCAGGTACAGGAGGGTGCCATGTCGGACGAACAGCCAGTGCGGCTCCACTGTTTCGCGCATTCCCTCGGGGGCGAGTCGCTCTTCGAGCACTGGCCGGCGAGCGCCGGACCCGGCGTGGAGGTGGTCCCGGTCTCCCTGCCGGGCGGCAGCAGGCGGCGGTCCGAACCCCGGGTGAACACCCATGAGGCGCTGCTCGCCGATGTGCTGCCCCGGTTCACCGACCCGCACCCCGGCCCGTACGTCCTGTACGGGCACGGCCTGGGCGCGATGGTCGCCCTGAGCGTCACACGCGCCCTGCACGAGGCAGGCCTGCCCGGCCCCGCGCTCCTCGCCGTCGGCGCCCACTCGCCGCCGCCGGTGTACGCCGGGCTGCCCGACGTGCGCGGGGCCACGGACGCCGAACTGCTGCATGTGCTCGGCGGCGAGGGCGCCGTGCCGCCCAGCAGCGACGAAGGAATCCTCCTGCGCGCCATGCTGCCGGTGCTGCGCGCCGAACTCGAGCTCGCCCGGGCCCTGGACGAGGCGGCCCGCAGGCCCTCCTGCGCCGGCCCGCTGACCACCGCGCTCCTCGTCGTCGCCTCACAGGACAACCCGCTGGCGCCGCCCACGGTCGCCGACAGCTGGCGCCGGTGGACCGTGGGGCCCGCCCGGACCCGCATCGTCCCCGGCCGCCACTTCTTCGCACGCGGCAGCCGCGAACTGCCCCGGCTCCTGGGCCGCGCCTGCCGGGTCACCCGCCGCCTGGCCCAGCAGCCCGCGCCCGTCGGCTGATCCGCGTCACCCGCCCGCCAGCCCGCCCGGTGCGGGACGCGGTGCCCGCACGCCGCCGCAGCCCCCGGCGTGCCGCACACCGCCGCAGCCCCCGGCGTGCCGCACGCCGGCCGGCCGCGACGGCGGCGGCGTTTCGTCCGGCCCGCGGTCCGCTCATGATCCAGTGGTCCTCGTCCGGTTCTCTGAAATCTGTACGTGTTCCGTCCCGTCCCCGTCGGCGCAATGTGAGGAGAGGTGTTCGGATGTCTGGTGAGCGTGTCGACAGGGCGACGCACACGGTGCACGTGGCCGCGCCCGCCGGTGTGGTCTACGCCGTGCTGGCCGATGCGGCCAAGCTGCCGCTCTATTTCTCCCCGAGCATCCATGTGGAGCGCCTGGAGAGCGACGGCGAGCGGGAGCGGCTGCGGATGTGGTCCCTCCTGGACGGGCAGCTGAAGTCGTGGACCTCGTGGCGGCACCTGGACCCGGTGGAGCGCCGCATCGAGTTCCGGCAGGAGCTGTCCGCGGCAGCGGACAGCCCGATGAGCGGCATCCTGCACGCCCGTTCCCGAGGCCCGCACCGCACCGAGCTCGAGCTGCAGTACGACGTCAGCGTCACCGGCGACCTGCCCGAGGTCGGGGCGTGGACGGGACGGGCCGCCGACGGGAGCAGCCGTACTCAGCTCGCCGAGCTCAAGAGCGTCGCCGAGCGGTGGACGCGCCTGGACGACCTGGTCCTGTCCTTCGAGGACGCGGTGCGCGTCAACGGCCCGGCCGAACTGGTCTACGACTTCCTGTACCGGGCCGGGGACTGGCCCGGCCCGGTGCCGCACGTCGCCCGGGCCGACCTCACCGAGGACGCGCCGGGAGTGCAGCGCCTGACCACGCAGACGCTGACCGAGTACGGCTCGTACACCACGGACTCGGTGCGGATCTGCTTCCCGCACGCGGGCCGCATCGTCCACAAGCAGACCACCCCCCACCCGCTGCTGGAGGCGCACACCGGCGAATGGTCCGTCGTCCCGGACGAGTCCGGGGTCAGCGTCATCGCCCAGCACAGCGTCGTGCTGCGCGAGGAGAACATCACCGCCGTGCTCGGCGAGCACGCGGGCCTGGGACAGGCGCGCCGGCATGTGCGCGAGGAACTCGGCCGGGACAGCCGGGCCCTGCTCGCCCATGCCAAGCGGCACGCGGAAAGCGCCGTGCGCATGCTGTGACACCGGCACCGCATCCACGGACACGGCACCGCCCCCGCCCGCCGGGCCGTCGCGCGCCGGACAGCGGCTGCCGCCCCCTCGCGCCCACGCGGACACCCGGGGCGGGCTCGGGCACCCCTCGCACACCCGGGCACCCCTCGCACACCCGGGCGGGCTCGGACACCCGGGCGGGCTCGGGCGCCGCTCGGACACCGCTGTACACCCGCTCGGGAAAACGGACTTCGGGTGCCAACCGCAACTAGCGTGGCCAACCCGCCCGTTGTGGATTGTCGCGGACCAGGAGGCGCCATGCAGCACAGCCCGTACGCCACAGCCCCGGCACACCCGTACGCCACAGCCCCGGCACACCCCGCACCGCGCCCGCTGCGCGTCCCCGCCCGCTGCCCGCATCCCGCCGGGCACGCACCGTCCGCCACGCTCTAGGGCCGGCATCCGGCAAGCCGCACCACAGGCACGGCATCCGGCCCTCACCCGGGGGCCGGGCGAGCGCCACCTCGCAGCCCGTGCAGCGCCCACAGAAAGGAGAGAGGGGAACGCGCCGGCCCCAGCGGACCGCACCCCCCGGACACGCATGACTGTTTCCCGCTCCTCGCGCGAGGCGATCTTCGTGGTCGTCGCCCCCGGGCCCGCCCCGTCCACGGCCCCCTGGGACCTCCAGCTGCGCGGGCCCCTCGACCCCGCCGCCCTCGAACACGTCCTGGGCGAACTCACCGCCGGTGAGCCGGCCGGGACCGTGCCCCGCCACCGGCTGCTGCGGCACGGCCCCGACCATCACACGCTCCGGTTCACAGCGCCGCGAGGGGCGGCCGCCGCGACCGCGGTGGGCCGCATCGCCGACCTGCTCACCGAGCCGCGCCCGGCCGACCGCCCGCTCGCCCCCGCCCAGTACGCGCTCCTCACACCCGCCGCCGGACACGGCTACGAGGCGGTGTTCATCGAAGCGGCCGCTCCGCTGGACGCGGCCGCGGTGCGCGAGGCGCTGCACGCGGTCCTGACCGCCCACCCCCAGCTGCGCTCCCGCCTCGACCCTGCGGCCGGCCGGCCGGCCGGGCAGGCCATGACCGCCGGCGGGGCTGCCGGCAAGACCGGGGCCGGCGCCGTGCCCCGGTCCGAAGCCGCGGACGGATACGGCCCCGGGGCCGGGACTGCGGACAGGACCGGAGCCGAGCTCGGGGCCGGGACTGCGGCCGGGGCCGGCGCCGAGGTCGGGGCCGGGACTGCGGCCGGGGCCGGCGCCGAGGCCGGGGCCGGGACTGCGGCTGGGGCCGCGGCGGGAGGCGGCCAGGAGCTGCTGGTGGAGGGGGAGTTCAGTGACGAGGCCGGCTTCGCCGCAGCGGTTGCCTCGGTCGGCCGCACTCTCGACGCGTACCTGGGCGTCCAGTTGCGGGCCCTGCTCGCCCGAGACCGCCGTCCGGCAGGACCGCGCGCCGACCGGCTCGCCGTGGTCGTCCATGAACTCGCCGTGGACGCCGCGTCCTGGAAGATCCTGCTCGACGACCTGACGGCCGCCCTCGGCGCGGCCGCGCCCGCAGTTCCGGCGCGAGCGCCGTATGCCCCGGACGGCCTGGCCGACTGGGTCACCGGACTGCGGGAGCTGGCCCGCGACCCCGCCGAGGTCCGCCACTGGACCTCCGTCGCAGGGCGCAGGTCCCGGGCGCTCAGCTCCCGCCGGTCCGCACGGGTGACCCGGCCCGGCGGCAGCGCCGGCATCGTCTCCGCCGACACGCAAGACACCGCACCCGGCAAGACCCTGCACACCGGCCCCGCCCAGGACCCCGGCCAAGGCGTCGCCCAGGACTTCGCCCAGGGCCCCGCCCAGGGCTGTGCTCTGAGCTTCCCCCTGGACGAGGACGTCACCGAGCGGATCACCCAGGGCCTGGCCCAGCGGCTCGCGCTGACCGCCGGGCAGCTCCTGACCGGCGTGTTCGCCCTGGCCCTCGCCCGCTGGCAGGGCGTCGACGACATCAGCCTCGACGTCCGCAGCGACCCCAGGCCCGGCCACCAGGGCCTACGGCGTCACGTGGGCCGGCTCACCGACCTGCACCCGGTCCACCTCACCCTGGAACCCGGCCTCGACCCCCTCGGCCAACTGGCCGCGCTGGCCGGCCCCCTGGCCGCCGCCGCAGGCCACGCCACGGGCGGCGCGGGTTTCGGGGCCTGCCGGGAGTGGAGCCCCGACCCGCTGCTGCGCGATGCCCTGCGCGAACTGGCACCCGCCCAGGTCTGTCTGCACCTGCACGCTCCGGGCGAGCTGCTGCCCGCCTCCGTGCACCCCGTGCGCGGCAGCGCACCGCACCGGCCGGGCCGGCCCGCACACCCCCTCGAGGCGCACGCCCAGATCGCCGGCGGCAGGCTGCACATCGGCCTCGAGCGGACCCACGACCTCACCGAAGGCATCACCGACACCTCCGTGGCCGCCCTCGCGGACCTGCTGCGGGACCTGCTGACACAGCTGGCCGACGCCTCCACCGCCCCCATCCCGTCCCTCTTCAAGGCCACCCCCCAGCAGGCGGCGCTGTTCACCGGCGGCGACGCACGGCCCGGCACCGGCCGCCATGTCGAGCAGCTCGTCTGGGTCTGGCACGGCCCGCTCGACCCGGAACGCTTCACCGCGGCCTGGCAGTCCGTCTTCGACTGCGAAGCGGTGCTGCGCACCGCGTTCACCGGCGGCCCCGAACCGCAGCTCATGGTGCACAGCCGGGTCACTGCCGACATCACCCGCCGCATCCATCGCGGCGACGACTGGCAGCCGCTCCTGGAGCGCGACCGGCTGCGCGGCTTCGACCTGCGCTGCCCCGGAGCACTGCGCCTGACCCTGCTGGAGACGGAGCACACCGCACCCGACGACACCGCCCCGCCCACCCGGATCGTCCTCACCTACCACCGGGCGCTCCTCGACACCTGGAGCGCGCACATCCTGCTGCGCGAGTTCTACCGGGCCTACCTCGCCGGCGGCACCCTGCCCGGTGGCGAGCGCCGCCCCGACCTGCGCGACTACACCGCCTGGATCGCGGCCCAGGACCTCGAGCCCGTACGGGTGTTCTGGGCGCGCTCCGCCCCGCCCGACACCGCGGCGTCGCGACCGGGCCGCCCCGCCGGGGGAGCCACGCGGCTGACCGGGGTCGGCCGCGCCCGGCTGCGCCTGGACCCTGCAGAAACCATCCGCCTCGCGCGCTGGGCCGGCCTGTGGGGCATCGCGGAGAGCAGCGCACTGCAGGCCGTCTGGGCGATACTCATCCACCGCGCCTCCGACGCCGCCGGCCCGGCCCCGGTCTGCTTCGCGGTGAGCGTTGCCGGACGCGCGATACCGCTCGACGGCGTGGCCCGGATGCCGGGACCGCTGCGCAACGCGCTGCCCGTAACCGTCGAGGTGGACCCGGCGGGCACGCTGACGGACCTGATGCGGCGCCTGCGCGACCACGCCCTGGACATGGCCGCCTACGAATGGGTCCCCGCCGACCGGATCCGTTCCCGGGACCGGCACGGTCCGGGCACCGACCCCGCCGGCACCGTCCTCGTCTTCGAGGACCCGCCGCATCCGGTGGAAGGCCTGGAGGACGAACTCGCCGCACAGGGGATACGGGCCGAGTTCTCGGGCACCGTCCCCGCCCGCTCGGTGCTGCCCATCGGACTGCTCGCCCACCACGACAACGCCGGCGGCCTGGTCCTCACCGGGGTGCACGACCGTGACGTGCTCGACGAGGAGGCCGCTGCCGAACTGCTGGTGCAAAGTGCCCTGCTGCTGCGTGAACTCCCCTTGTGGGCCGCTGAGTCCACCACCGTCGCGCAGGTGCTGAAGCTTTTGCAGGGCAGGGCCGTACCCCGCATGGCCGACGCTGTCGCAGCCGGCCGCGACACCGTGCTGGTCACCCTGCGCGCCGCGGGGCAGGAACAGGCGGGCACGATCTGCCTGGTCCCGCCGCCGGGCGCGGCCACGACCTGCTACGACCTGCTGCCCCACACCTACGCGGGCCCGCAGGAACTGCTGGTCCTCACCGCCGGCGCCGGCGCCGAGGACGCCGGGCCCGCCCTGGCCGCCCGCGCGGCCGGCCTGCCCCTGCTGCTCGCAGGGTTCTCCGGCGCGGGTGCCCTCGCCTGCGACATCGCCCGGCGGATCGGGGCCGACGGCGGCCGCCCGCCCCGAGTGGTGCTCGCCGGCGCGTTCGAGGACGAGCGGGCGCGGGCCCTCGCACTCGCCCGTGCCCTCCGGGACGCCGCACCGGACGGCTGAGGCGGGACGAACGCCCCACCGGACGGCTCCGGAACAGAACGGCTCCCCGGCGGGACGGGATCCGGTGCAGAACGGATCCCCGGCGGGAGGTGATCCGGTGCAGAACGGATCCCCGGCGGGACGGGATCCGGTGCAGGACGGACCGCGGGACGGGATCCGGCGCGGGACGGGATCCGGCGCGGGACGGGATCCGGTGCAGGACGGACCGCGGGACGGGATCCGGTGCAGGACGGATCGCAGGACGGGATCCGGTGCGGGACGGATCCGTTGCGGTACGGATCCGGTGCGCCACGGCACCGGCAGGTCCGCGCGCGCCGGCCCCGCCGCGGCGGAGCACAGCCGCATGGGCGATCCGCTCCGCTGCTGTTCCGCCGCTCTTCAAGTGCTCCTCGTTCGAGGTCGCACATCGTGGCTGTGACACGGGCGGCCCCCGCCCGCCTCGGACGCCCTTCGCCTGGGCCATCAACCATCTGGAGAGTCATGTCCCGACGTCTTTTCACCTCGGAGTCCGTGACCGAAGGACATCCCGACAAGATCGCGGACCGGATCAGCGACACGATCCTGGACGCGCTGCTGCGTCAGGACCCCGCCTCGCGGGTCGCGGTGGAGACGCTGATCACCACCGGCCAGGTGCACATCGCCGGCGAGGTCACCACCTCGGCCTACGCTCCGATCGCCCAGCTGGTGCGCGACGCCATCCTCGACATCGGCTACGACTCGTCGGCCAAGGGCTTCGACGGGGCCTCGTGCGGGGTGTCGCTGTCCATCGGCGCGCAGTCGGCGGACATCGCCCAGGGCGTGGACACGGCGTACGAGTCGCGGGTCGAGGGCGACGAGGACGAGCTGGACCGGCAGGGCGCCGGTGACCAGGGCCTGATGTTCGGCTACGCGACGGACGAGACGCCGAACCTGATGCCGCTGCCCATCGAGCTGGCGCACCGGCTCGCGCGCCGTCTGACGCAGGTCCGCAAGGACGGCACCGTCCCGTACCTGCGGCCCGACGGCAAGACGCAGGTCACCATCGAGTACGACGGTGACGAGGCGGTCCGCGTGGACACCGTGGTGGTCTCCTCGCAGCATGCCTCCGACATCGACCTGGAGTCCCTGCTCACGCCCGACATCCGCAAGGAGGTCGTCGAGCATGTGCTGGGACAGCTCGCCGACGAGGGGATCAAGCTGGAGACGGAGGGCTACCGCCTGCTGGTCAACCCGACGGGACGCTTCGAGATCGGCGGCCCGATGGGCGACGCGGGCCTGACCGGACGCAAGATCATCATCGACACGTACGGCGGAATGGCCCGCCACGGCGGCGGCGCCTTCTCCGGCAAGGACCCCTCCAAGGTGGACCGCAGCGCCGCGTACGCGATGCGCTGGGTGGCCAAGAACGTCGTCGCGGCCGGCCTGGCCTCGCGGTGCGAGGTGCAGGTGGCGTACGCGATCGGCAAGGCCGAGCCGGTGGGACTGTTCGTGGAGACCTTCGGCACCCACACCGTCGCGGTGGACAGGATCCAGCAGGCCATCGGGGAGGTCTTCGACCTGCGCCCGGCCGCGATCATCCGCGACCTCGACCTGCTGCGCCCGATCTACGCCCAGACCGCCGCCTACGGCCACTTCGGCCGCGAGCTGCCCGACTTCACCTGGGAACACACCGACCGCGCCCCGCAGCTCAAGGCAGCCGCGGGCATCTGAGCCCGGCACCCGGACGGCCGGGCCCGACGGCCGCGGCCGACGCTGCGCACCACCGGCGATCAGCGACTCGAAGCGAGCGAAGGAGTTCTTGTGCGCATCGCGGTGACAGGATCCATAGCCACCGACCATCTGATGGTTTTCCCCGGACGGATCGCCGACCAGCTGTTGCCCGACCAGCTCGCCCATGTCTCGCTGTCCTTCCTCGTCGACCGCCTGGAGGTGCGCCGGGGCGGCGTCGCCGCCAACATCGCCTTCGGCCTCGGCGGCTTCGGGCTGTCGCCGCTCCTGGTCGGGGCGGTCGGCACGGACTTCGCCGAGTACGAGGTGTGGCTGAAGGAGCACGGCGTCGACACCACGGGAGTGCGGGTCTGCGCCGAACGGCAGACGGCCCGCTTCATGTGCATCACCGACGAGGACGCCAACCAGATCGCCGCGTTCTACGCGGGCGCGATGACACAGGCACACGACATCGACCTGCGCGCCCTGTTCACCGGCCCCGACCGGCCGGGCCTGGTCCTCATCTCGCCCAACGATCCCTCGGCGATGCTGCGGCACACCGCCCAGTGCCGGGCCCTGGACATCCCCTTCGCGGCCGACCCCTCGCAGCAACTGGCCCGCCTGGACGGCGACCAGGTCCGTGCCCTGGTGGACGGCGCCACCTGGCTGTTCACCAACGAGTACGAGGCCGCGCTGCTGAAGGAGCGCACCGGCTTCAGCCATGACGACGTCCTCGCGGCCGCCGGCACCTGGGTGACCACCCTGGGCGAGAAGGGCGTACGCATCGAACGCGCCGGACAGAGCCCGCTCGTCGTGCCCGCGGTCCCCGACGCCGTCACGAGCGACCCGACCGGTGTCGGCGACGCCTTCCGCGCCGGTTTCCTGGCCGCCGTCAGCCACCGGGTGCCGCTGGAGGCCGCAGCCCGGCTGGGCAACGCGCTGGCCGCCGTGGTCCTCGGCGCGGTGGGCTCACAGTCCTACGAGGTCGACCCGGCACAGCTGGCCGCCGTCGTCGAGCGGACCTACGGTCCCCGGGCGAGCGGCCCGCTCGCATCCGTCCTCGGAGAACAGGCATGAGCGCCGGCCAGCAGGCCCGCATCGCCGCGTTCCGCGAGGCGCTCGCCACCCGCGTGGTGGTCGCCGACGGCGCGATGGGCACCATGCTCCAGGAACAGGAGCCCACCCTCGAGGACTTCGAGCAGCTCGAGGGCTGCAACGAGATCCTCAACGTCACCCGCCCCGACATCGTCCGCTCCGTGCACCGCGCGTACTTCGACGCGGGCGTCGACTGCGTCGAGACGAACACCTTCGGCGCCAACCACGCGGCCCTGGGCGAGTACGACATCGCCGGACGCGTCCACGAACTGTCCCGGGCCGGCGCCCGCGTGGCCCGCGAGGCGGCCGACGAGTACACCGGACGCGACGGCCGCCCGCGCTGGGTGCTGGGCTCCATCGGCCCCGGCACCAAACTGCCCACCCTGGGCCACGCCCCCTACACCGTCCTGCGCGACGCCTACCAGCAAAACGCCGAGGGCCTGGTCGCGGGCGGCGCCGACGCGCTGCTCGTCGAGACCACCCAGGACCTGCTGCAGACCAAGGCCTCCGTCCTCGGGGCCCGCCGCGGCCTTCAGGCGCTGGGCCTCGACGTGCCGCTCATCGTGTCCGTGACGGTGGAGACGACCGGCACGATGCTGCTCGGCTCCGAGATCGGTGCCGCGCTGACCGCGCTGGAACCCCTCGGCATCGACATGATCGGCCTGAACTGCGCGACCGGACCCGCCGAGATGAGCGAGCACCTGCGCTATCTGGCCCGCCACAGCCGCATCCGGCTGTCCTGCATGCCCAACGCGGGCCTGCCCGTGCTGGGCACGAACGGCGCCCACTACCCGCTGACCGCCTCCGAACTGGCCGACGCCCAGGAGAACTTCGTCCGCGAGTACGGCCTCTCGCTGGTTGGCGGCTGCTGCGGCACGACGCCCGAGCACCTGCGCCAGGTCGTCGAACGGGTCCGCGGCATGGCCCCGGCACCGCGGCAGCCGCAGCCCGAGCCCGGCGCCGCCTCGCTCTACCAGAGCGTGGCGTTCCGTCAGGACACCGCGTACATGGCGATTGGTGAGCGCACGAACGCCAACGGTTCGAAGAAGTTCCGTGAGGCGATGCTGGAGGGCCGCTGGGACGACTGTGTGGAGATGGCCCGGGACCAGATCCGTGAGGGCGCGCACATGCTGGACCTGTGTGTCGACTACGTGGGCCGTGACGGTGTCGCCGACATGGACGAGCTGGCCGGCCGCTTCGCCACCGCCTCCACGCTGCCGATCGTCCTGGACTCCACGGAGGTCCCCGTCATCCGGGCGGGCCTGGAGCGGCTCGGCGGCCGCGCGGTCATCAACTCCGTGAACTACGAGGACGGCGACGGTCCCGAGTCCCGTTTCGCCAAGGTGACCGCGCTGGCCCGGGAGCACGGCGCCGCGCTGATCGCGCTGACCATCGACGAGGAGGGCCAGGCCCGGACCGTCGAGACGAAGGTCGCCATCGCCGAGCGGCTCATCGAGGACCTGACGACGAACTGGGGCATCCAGGAGCCGGACATCCTCATCGACACCCTGACCTTCACCATCTGCACCGGCCAGGAGGAGTCCCGGGGGGACGGTATCGCGACGATCGGGGCGATCCGCGAGCTCAAGCGCCGCCGCCCGGACGTGCAGACCACGCTGGGCCTGTCGAACATCTCCTTCGGCCTGAACCCGGCCGCGCGGATCCTGCTCAACTCGGTCTTCCTCGACGAGTGTGTGAAGGCGGGCCTGGACTCGGCGATCGTCCACGCGTCGAAGATCCTGCCCATCGCCCGCTTCAGCGAGGAGGAGGTGCAGACCGCCCTCGACCTGATCCACGACCGCCGCGCCGAGGGCTACGACCCGCTGCAGAAGCTGATGGCGCTGTTCGAGGGCGCCACCACCAAGTCCCTGAAGGCGGGCAAGGCCGAGGAGCTGGCCGCGCTGCCGCTGGACGAGCGTCTCAAGCGGCGGATCATCGACGGCGAGAAGAACGGCCTGGACACCGACCTCGCCGAGGCCCTCCAGACCCGCCCCGCCCTCGACATCGTCAACGAGACGCTGCTGGACGGCATGAAGGTGGTCGGTGAACTGTTCGGTTCCGGCCAGATGCAGCTGCCGTTCGTGCTGCAGTCCGCCGAGGTCATGAAGACCGCCGTCGCCTACCTCGAACCGCACATGGAGAAGTCGGACGCCGAGGGCAAGGGCACCATCGTGCTGGCCACCGTGCGCGGCGACGTCCACGACATCGGCAAGAACCTCGTCGACATCATCCTGTCCAACAACGGCTACAACGTCGTCAACCTCGGCATCAAGCAGCCGCTCTCCGCGATCCTGGAGGCCGCCGCCGAGCACCGGGCCGACGTCATCGGCATGTCGGGTCTGCTGGTCAAGTCCACGGTGATCATGAAGGAGAACCTGCAGGAACTCAACACCCGTGGCCTGGCCGCGAACTACCCCGTCATCCTCGGCGGCGCCGCCCTCACCCGCGCCTACGTCGAACAGGACCTGCACGACATCTACCAGGGCGAGGTCCGCTACGCCCGCGACGCCTTCGAGGGCCTCTCCCTCATGGACGCCCTCATCGGCGTCAAGCGGGGCGTGCCCGGCGCGAAGCTGCCCGAACTCAAACAGCGCCGGGTCAGGACCACCGCGAGTGCCCTCGTCACACCGGAGCACCCCGAAGAGGCAGGACGCTCCGACATCGCCACCGACAACCGCGTGCCCGCACCGCCGTTCTGGGGCACCCGCGTCGTCAAGGGCATCCCCCTCAGGGAATACGCCTCCTGGCTCGACGAGAGCGCCCTGTTCAAGGGCCAGTGGGGCCTGAAGCAGACCCGCGCCGGCGACGGACCGAGCTACGAGGAACTCGTCGAGACCGAGGGCAGGCCCCGGCTGCGCGGCCTGCTGGACCGCCTCCAGACCGACAACCTCCTCGAGGCGGCCGTCGTCCACGGCTACTTCCGTGCCGTCTCCAAGGGCGACGACCTGATCCTGCTGGACGACAACGGCTCCGAACTGACCCGCTTCACCTTCCCCCGCCAGCGCCGCGGCCGCCGCCTGTGCCTGGCCGACTTCTTCCGCCCCCAGGAATCGGGGGAGAGCGACGTCGTCGGCCTCCAGGTCGTCACCGTCGGCTCCCGCATCGGCGAGGAGACCGCCAGGCTGTTCGAGTCGAACTCCTACCGCGACTACCTCGAACTGCACGGCCTGTCCGTGCAGCTGGCCGAAGCCCTCGCCGAGTACTGGCACGCACGCGTGCGCGGCGAACTCGGCATCGCCTCGGCCGACCCGGACTCCCTGGACGCCATGCTGCGTACCGAGTACCAGGGCTGCCGCTACTCCCTGGGCTACCCGGCCTGTCCCGACCTGGAGGACCGCGCCAAGATCGCCGGCCTGCTCCGGCCGGAGCGCATCGGCGTCCACCTGTCTGAGGAGTTCCAGCTGCACCCCGAACAGTCCACGGACGCGATCGTCGTGCACCACCCACAGGCCAGCTACTTCAACGCCGGAGGCCGCCCGTGACCACCCTGCGCGACACCCTCGGCCGGGGGACCCCGTCGTTCTCCTTCGAGTTCTTCCCGCCGAAGACGGCCCAGGGCGAACGGACGCTGTGGGAGGCGATCCGCCGGATCGAACCCCTCGCGCCGGCCTTCGTCTCGGTCACCTACGGCGCCGGCGGCTCCTCCCGGGACCGCACCGTCGAGGTGACCAAACGGATCGCGACCCAGACCACCCTGCGCCCCGTCGCCCATCTCACCGCGGTCGGCCACTCGGTGGCGGAGCTGCGCCACATCATCGGCCAGTACGCCGATGCCGGCGTGCGCGACGTCCTCGCCCTGCGCGGCGACCCGCCCGGCGACCCCAACGCCCCCTGGAGACGCCACCCCGACGGCTTCACCCACGCCCATGAACTGGTCGCTCTGGTCAAGGAGTCGGGCGACTTCAGCGTCGGCGTGGCCGCCTTCCCCGAGCGGCATCCGCGCTCGCCGGACTGGGACAGCGAGATCCGCCACTTCGTCGACAAGTGCAGGGCGGGCGCCGACTACGCCATCACCCAGATGTTCTTCCGCGTCGAGGACTATCTGCGGCTGCGCGACCGGGTGGCCGCCGCGGGCTGCGACACCCCGATCATCCCGGAGATCATGCCCGCCACCGACGTACGCCAGATCGCCCGCTTCGCCGCCCTCAGCGGCGCCGCCTTCCCCGAGGACCTGGCCCACCGCCTGGACGCCGTGCGCGACGAGCCCGCCGAAGGCCACCGCATCGGCGTCGAGCACGCCACCGCGATGGCCCAGCGCCTCCTCGCCGAAGGCGCCCCCGGACTGCACTACATCACGCTGAACCGCTCGACGGCGACGCTCGAAATCCACCGCAACGCAGCGAACCCAAGGAGTACCCGGCATGTCCTCGCAGCCCAGCACTGACGTCACGGACTTCAAGGTCGCTGACCACCGTGCGCCCCGAGCAGGCCGCCTGCATCGGCGTCGACGCCGCGGGCCCCTACAAGCCGGACCACTACCGCTACTGAGCCCACCCGAGGAGGACTAGATGTACGACACGCCGGAGGAGAACAACAGGCAGTACCAGGACGCCCAGGCCCTCGCCCCGCCGCTGCGGCTCGCCGGCATCGACGAGGACGACCCCCTGGAACCCCACGTCGTACGCGGCATCGACTGACGCCCCGCAGCGTGACGGATCCGCCCACGCCTGCGACGCCTTGCTCCTTCCACCGATCCACGAGTGAACCTTGGCAATCTCTGCGGATGATGACGAGCGCAGACACGCAGGTGCGGACATGAACAGCTTGCTGCGCGGCGGCCGGCGGTGGAAGAACTACTGCCTCCGCCGGATCTGGCGGTCCGTGGCGGCCTTCGGAGCCGGCCACGCCGCACCGGCTCCCGGCGCCGCCGCCGTGGCCGGACAGCGCGTCCGCCACGGCAGCCGGCCCTCGCAGGCCTCCGTCACCATTCGATGAGGGCGAGGCCTGCGGCCATGCCGCCGCCGAAGCCGGCGAGGAGGATGAGGTCGCCGGGGTGGAGGGCGTTGTTGCGGTGGGCTGTGTCGAGGGTGAGGGGGATGGAGGCGGCGCCGGTGTTGGCGTAGGTGGTGAGGGTCTGGTGCATGGTGGCGTGGGGGAGGGCGAGTTGGGTGAAGAGGTCGTCGAGCATGACGCCGTTGGCCTGGTGGGGGATGAAGTGGCGGATGTCGTCGGGGACGGTTCCGGCTTCGTGGAGGAATTCTTTGGTGAGTCGGGGGAGGTGGTCGGCGACGAAGCGGCGGACGCCGCGTCCGTCCATGGTGAAGTAGTGCTGGTCTTGTTGGAGGGTTTGGGTGGTGGTGGGCAGGCGGCTGCCGCCGGCGGGGACCTGGATGAGGTCGGAGTGTTCGCCGTAGGTGTGCAGGGTGAGGTGGCGGATGCGGGGGCCGGTGGTGGCGGGGCCGAGGATCATGGCGCCGGCGCCGTCGCCGAAGAGGACGGTGGTTTTGCGGTCGGTGGGGTTGAGGATGCGGGAGTAGAGGTCGGCGCCGATGATCAGGGCGTGGCCGCCTTTGCGGGCGAGGGTGCCTTCGGCGGCGCTGAGGGCGAAGATTTCGCCGGAGCAGACGGCGTTGATGTCGAATGCTGCTGCGTGGGTGGCGGCGAGGTTGTGCTGGACGTAGGCGGCGGTGGGTGGTTGGGGGCGGTCGGGTGTGGAGGTGGCGACGATGATGACGGTGAGTTCGGCGGCGGTGATGCCGGCGCAGTCCAGTGCGTTTCGGGCGGCTTGGGTGGCCAGGTCGGAGGTGGCTTGGTGGGTGGCGGCCCAGCGGCGTTCGCGGATGGCGGTTTTGGCGGTGATCCAGGCGTCGTCGACGCCGGCCGGTGCGCCGACCTCGTCGTTGGAGACGATCCGGTCCGGCACGTAGGCACCCGTACCGAGAATCCTGACGTCACTCATGCGGCTGCCCTCCCCTCATATGGTCTTTGACTGGCTGTACGGACGGCCGGCAGGTGCCGGGCCATGACAGGGCCGGATCGCGCGGGCGGGCTGTCAGGGTGCCCGCGCGATCCGGCCCTGAAGGGTGCCGCTAGCGCGCCTGGTAGAGGCGCTTGTGGCCGCTGATCCCGGCCAGCCGGAACGGGCCGGTGGTGTGCCGCTCGGTGGCGTGGTCGCCGCCGTCGGTGGGGAACGAGCGCTCGTGCAGGTCGCGGTAGCCGGCGAGGTCGACCGGCGTGCGCCGGGCGATGGCCTCACGGTTGGCGTCGGTGCGCAGGTTCTCCCGGTAGCCGGCGGTGACGGTCCCGGCGAAGAACTCGGCGACGCTGCCGGAGCCGTAACTGAGGAAGCCGATGGCCTTGCCGGTCAGGTCGTCGGCCTGGTCGAGCAGCGCGGCCAGGGCCAGGTACACGGACGCGGTGTAGCTGTTGCCGATGACCGTGTTGTAGGCCGTGGTCCGGCCGATGGCGGCGGTGACGGCGTCGTTGTCGGTGTCCTGGCCGCAGTAGTTCAGCAGGTGACGGTGGGCCTTGTAGGCCATCTTCGTGAACGGCTGGTGGTAGCAGAACGCGGCGAACTCCTCCAGCGTGCGGCCGCCCTGCTCGGTGTAGTCCTTCCAGGTGCCCTCCACCGCCTGCAGATAGGCGTTGATGGACTCGTGGCCGTCGACCAGGGCCTCGTTGCGGTAGTTGGGCCGCCAGAAGTCCATGACGTCGGCGGTGAACAGTCCCGACGGGTCCTCGATGCGTACCAGGGCGGGGTCCGCACCGACCAGCATGGCCACCGCCGCCGCGCCCTGCGTGGCCTCACCGGGGCTGTCCAGTTCGTACTTGGAGACATCGCTGGCGATCACAAGGACCTGCTGCGCGGGGTCGCGCCGCACCAGGCCGATGGCGAACTGGAGGGCGGCCGTCGCCCCGTAGCAGGCCTGCTTCAGCTCGACGATGCGGGTGGCCGACGGCAGCCCGAGCAGCGAGTGGACGTAGATGCCGGCCGCCTTCGCCTGGTCGATCGAGGACTCCGTGGCGAAGACGACCGTCCGTATCCGGTCGCTGCCGTGCCGGGCGATGACCGGCGCGGCGGCCGCGGCGGCCATCGTCACGATGTCCTCGTCGGCGCCGGGGATGCTCATCGACTCCTGGCCGATGCCGATGTGGTACTTGCCGATCTCGGTGCCGTTGTGGGCGGCGAGTTCGGTGTGCGGCAGGACGAACTCCGCTGTGGCAAAAGACAGATCGTGGATTCCGATGGAGAGGGACATGCCTTAGACACCAACCTTTGCGGTCTTGTTGTCGCGTTCCAGCTGGACGTGTGCGCGCATGAGCTCTCCCGGGTTCGTCTGCGCCGCGAGCAGCGAGAGCTCACCGCACAGCACGGTGGCCGCCGCGAGGACGGCGAGCCGGCGCGCGTTCTCGCCCGGGGCGCCTTCGGCCCGGCAGCCGAGCCGGGTCAGGTTCGTCTCCACGAAGCCGAGGCCCTTGCCGTTGCCGACCGTGCCGACGATCAGGTTGGGCAGGGTGCAGGCGAAGTAGAGGTCGCCGTCGCGGTCCTCGGCCATGACGACGCCCTGGGAGCCCTCGATGATGTTGGCCGCGTCCTGGCCGGTGGCCAGGTAGAACGCGAGCAGCATGTTCGCGTAGTGGGCGTTGGCCGAGCGGATGCCGCCGGCGAGGAGGGTGCCGAGCAGGTTCTTGCGGATGTTCAGCTCGACGATCTTCGCGGCCGTCGTGTGCAGGACGTCGGCCACCACGTCACGCGGCACGAGCAGCTCGGTGACCACGTTCTTGCCGCGGCCGAGGATGCCGTTGATGGCGGTGGCCTTCTTGTCCGTGCAGTAGTTGCCGGATATCGACCCGTAGGAGATGCCCGGGACGGTCTGCAGCAGGCGCGCCAGGAGCGCGTCGGAGGCGAGGGTCGCCATGTTGTGGCCGGAGGCGTCGCCGGTGGAGAACTCGAACCGGATGAACAGCAGGTTGGCGTTGATCTCGTGCCGGATGCCGATCAGCTCGGCGAACCTGCTGCACCCGCGCACGACTTCGCGCAGTTCGTCGATGCGGGCCTCGATGGTGCGTGCGGCCGTGAGCGCGGTCTGCGCGTCGGTGGCCTCGACGAGCACCGAACGCGTCATCCGCTCGTCGACGAGGGTGGCGACGATGCCCTTCTCGGCCAGCCGGGACACCTTCGCGCCCCGGCCCACCGACGGCCACAGCGGCGACTCGTAGGTGGCCAGCGGAACCTGGGTCTCGGTGTCGGCGACGTTCCCCGAGATGCGAAGGGGCCCCACCCACCGCATCGGGACTCCGGCGATCGCGTGTGCTTCAGTCATCGTGTGCTTCCCGTCATCTCGTGGAGGGCGTCGATGGAGCTGGAACGCTGGGCGAGCCGCCAGGTGTCGATGCCCCGGTCAAGGCAGAAGTTCCGCAGCTCGCCGTGGATCAGCAGATCGCAGCGCGAGAGGTCGGCGGGCGTGCGCGCGCCGAGCATGGTCTGCAGGGCGGCGAGCTGGTCGAGCCAGGTCGAGATCTGCGTGACGAGCGCAAGGACGCCGCTGTCGACCAGGGTGCGCAGGAACCCGCCGGAGGAGCCGACGGCGCGGGCGCCCAGGGCGAGGGCGCGGGCCACGTCGAGCGGGTTGCGGACCCCGCCGGAGGCCAGCACGGGGATGCCGACGTCCTGCGCGTCCAGGAGACAGGCGACGGTGGACTGGCCCCAGTTGTGCAGGAAGGCGTAGTCGGCGAGTTCGCGCCGGCCGTTCTCGATCCGGGCGAAGTCCGTGCCGCCGCGGCCGCTGACGTCCGCCGCGGCCACGCCGAGGTTCGGCAGCGCGAGGAGCGTCTGGCGGCTCAGCCCGTTGCCGACCTCCTTGACGATCACGGGTACGTCCACGGCCGCCGCGATCCGCTCGATCTGCGGCGCCCAGGACCCGAAGGACCGGTCGCCCTCCGGCATGGGGGTTTCCTGCGCCGTGTTGAGGTGGATCTGCAGGGCGTTCGCCTCGATCAGGTCGATGGCGCGCCGCGCGTTGTCGACCGACGCCGTCGCGTTGACGTTCGCGATGACGAACCCGTCCGGGTTCTGCGTGCGCAGCACCCGGAAGGTGTCCGCGCAGGAGGGGTCCTTGAAGTAGGCGTGCATGGAACCGGACGCGATGGCCACGCCGGTCTCGCGGGCGGCGGTGGCCAGGTCCGAGTTGATGGCCCCTGTCTTGACGCTGCCGCCGGTCATCGCGTTGATGTAGAGCGGTGCCTGCCAGGCGACGCCGGCGAAGGTCGTGGCCAGGGACACATCCGGCCGGTCGATGCCGGCCAGGGCGTGGTGGACGAACGACACATCGTCGAACTGGTTGCGTCCGCTGTGCGCATGCTGCTGCTCCATGGCGAGCCGGACGTGGTCGTCCTTGCGCTGAGCACTACTCATGGTTCGATCCCTTCTGTGGCGGGCCGGACGGGCAGGGGCAGCACCCCGGCCGCGGCCCACCGTTGCCGTACGTGCGAGATGTCGTGGGGGGCGCCGGCGTCGAGCAGGGCGATGCCGCAGTCGCCGCCTCCCGCGCCCGACGGCTTGGCGGCACCGCCGACGCCCTCGGCCGCGTCGCACAGCGCGCTCAGCGCGGGCGTGAAGATGCCGAGGCCGACCTCGTCGTCCAGGCGGGCCAGTTCCTGCCGGGCCCGCCGGATCTGATCGAGCAGCCCCGGACCGTCGCCGGCCTCGAGCGCGGTGACGGCGGCACGCACCAGGTCGCCGGTGGCCGCCACGAACCTGTGGTGCGAGGCGCTGCCCCGCCAGGTCCGCCGGTGCAGGTCGGACACGAGAGCCGTGGTCGAGGCCGGGCTGCGGGTCCAGCCGACCTGGAGGGCCAGTCCGGCCGGCGGCGGCAGCCGGCGTACCGAGAAACCGGGCCAGGGGGCGCTCAGTGCCTTGTGGACGCCGAGGCTGCGGGCCAGGTCGAGGACCTGGTCCCGGTCGGGTGCCCGGTAGGCGATCCAGCCGCCCCAGGTGCTGGCGGCGAGGTCGCCTCCGGAGCCCTTGGGGTCGATGCGGGCGCCGGCGAGCAGGGCCAGGCGGAACCGCTCGTCGGGCGTGAGCTTGAGACCGCAGTACGCCGACACGGCCGCGACGGTCGCCACGGTCACCGCACCGCTGGAACCCAGGCCGTATTTCCTGCCGCCGTCGTGCAGGGTGCTGCTGATCGAGATGTCCAACGGGGGCACCGGCAGGCCGCGTTCGGTGAGCAGGTCGCTCACGGTCTCGATCGCGGACTCCACATGGGGCGTCCGCCCGTCGCCTCCGGCCAGCCGGCCGTCCTGCCAGTGCCGGTGCAGCGCGCGCGGTGCGAGGTCGGAGGAGATGACGACGGTGCCGGGCTCCTCGGCGGTGGTCACGGTGGCGGTGAGGTACCGGTCGACGGCCACCAGGATCGCCTGGTTGCCGGGTTCGACCACCGCGTACTCGCCCGCGACGAACAACTTGCCCGGGGCGCGGCGGACCACGCTCCGCCGGCCGGTCGTCATCCGTCCTCGCTGAGCAGGCGGGCGCCCGGACCCGGCTTGGCGATGTGCACCGCGCCGCCGGGAGCGGCGCCGCGCACGGTCTCGGCGACCCGCTCCGCGTCCGCGCGCCGGCACAGCACCTTGACGTTCGGGCCGGCGTCCATCGTCACGTAGGCCGGCACGCCGTCCTGCCGGAGCCGCAGCACGCTGTCCAGGACGGTCAGCGAGGCCGGCGAGATGTACCGCACGGCGGGCCGCGCCGCCAGCATCGTGGCGTGCATGCCGAGCGCGTTGCGCTCCGCGATCTCGCCCACCGCGGGAAGGTCGCCGCGGCTCAGCGCCGCCCGCATGTCGGCCAGGTCGGCCTTGCTGGAGAGCGCCCACGGCTCGTACAGCGGGGAGGTGTCGACGGTGCGGCGCATGGCCTCCCGGCTGGAGACCTCCTTGGGGCCCGCGTTGACGACGGCGATGACGAGTGCCGGGTCCAGGCCGCCGGCCTCGACCGGTTCGGCGTACGAACTCAGGTCCGCCTGCGTGGCGGTGCCCGTGGTCGTGCCGGCGTGCCACACGGCGAAGCCGCCGAAGACCGACCGCGAGGCCGATCCGGATCCGCGCCGGGCCAGGCGTGACAGGGCGGCGGCATCGAGGTCCAGGCCGTACGCGGCGGCCGCGGCGACGGCGAGCGCGGCGAACCCGCTCGCGGAGGACGCCAGACCCGCGCCGGTGGGGACGGTGTTCTCGGTGTCGACGACGGCCCGCCGGCCGAGGCCGGCCCGCTCGCGCACCAGGTCCAGGAACGCGACGATGCGCCGTGCGGCCTCGCCCGTCGCGGGCCGGCCGTTGAACGTGAGCGTGTCGTGCTCCGCCTCGTCGGCGAGCCGGACACGGGTGGTCGTGGGGAAGATGTCCAGGGTCATCGACAGGCTGTCGGTGCGGGGCAGGAACAGCCGCTCGTCGCTCTTGCCCCAGTACTTGATCAGCGCGATGTTCGGGTGCGCGACGGCGGTGGCGTCCGCCGCCCCGTCTGGCACCCGCGGTCGCACAAGCTGTTCAGAGCGCACGGCCGACCAGCCTCCTCAGCGGCACGACCCACGTCTGTACGGCGCCGGCCTCGTGCAGTTGCCGGGTGACCTCCCGGGCCTGGTCCGGCTGGGTCATGGCGAGGACGCAGCCGCCCAGCCCGCCACCGGTGATCTTCGCGCCGAGACTGCCCGCCCTGAGCGCCGCCCCGACCATCGCGTCGATCCGGTCGGTGCTCAGACCGGCGGCCCGCATCAGCTCGTGATAACCCGTCAGCCGCGCGCCGAACTCTTCTTGTTCGCCCTCTGCGAGCGCCTGCTCGGCCTCGGCGACGAGCTCCGCGGCACGGCGCAGGAACCTGTCCTGCGCCCCGGCCTCCCGCCCGAATCCCGCACGCAGCAGCTCGACCGCCTCCTTGGTGCTGCCCGCGGTGCCGCTGTCGGCGACGATGAACAGGCCGTCGCAGCCGATGCTCAACTCCCGTGCCTCGCCTGCCTGGAACCGCAGCGGGCCCGCCGCGCAGACGGCCTTGGTGTCCACGCCGCTGGCCCGGCCGTGTGTTTCGTTCTCGGCCGCCTGCACCAGGTCGAACGCCGTGCTCTCGGCCAGTTCGAGACCGAAGAGGTCGGCGAGGGCAAGGACGATCGCCCGCGAGTGCGCGGCGCTCGAGCCGAGCCCGCGGCCGGGCGGGATGGCGCCGTCGAGGATCACGTCGAGGTGCGTGGTGTCCTTGACGCCCGTGCGCTCCTTGAAGGCCGCGGTCAGCCGGCGCAGGCCGTCGGAGACGCGCGTCACCACCTCCCTCGACGCGGAGCCGGTCATGGTGAAGGACAACTCGCCCTGGGCGTCGGCGGCGGGCGACGACCTTCCGGCGCTCGCCGTGGCCGTGAGCTGCGGAATCGGCAGAGCGAGCGCCGCTGTCCCGTACACGACCGCGTGCTCTCCCAGCAGGATGGCCTTGGCATGGGCGCGGCCGATGCCGACTGAGCGAGCCCGGCGGTCTTCCGAAACCCTTTCCACTGAGGTCGGTGGAGTCGTCAACCCACTCAGCTCCCCTTGTCGTTGCTGCGGCGAGATCGCGTCGTCCGGATCTCTAGGAAGAAAAAAGGCAGGACGTCAGGCACCCGTCCGCACCCGGCAGCGCAGGCTGGCGCGAAGGTGCGACGGGGTGTGTGGACACGCAGGTGCCGGGCGCCGTTGCCGCCACGGCGCGCGGGATCGACGCGAACTGCCGTGCGTGCACAAGTGGTTGAATGCGGAGAAAGTCGGTGCCCTGCGTCGCCGAAGTCCGGTCCGTCCTGTGCGGACCGGCGGCCGCGGCACCCAAACCGCTGTCCCCCGGCCGTTTTTGGGCAGGGGGGATGTGCGTAGATAGTGACACGGGGGTCGTCCTCGCGCCAAGAGCACCGAAAAGTGACCTGGGCCACTTCGGCCGGGGCCCGTTCGCGCAGCATGCCGCCCCCCGCCCGGCGGTCACGCCCGAAGGCGCGACCGCCGGGCAGGGGGCGGCGAGGTCGCGCGCGTATGCCGTGGGTCACCGGGCTGCCGACGCCTGCTGCGTCGCGCGGGCCCCGCCGGCGTGATGGCGCGGCGAGGGCCGGGGCGGGCGCTGCAGGGCGATCTCGGTGAGCTCGTCGATGTCGAACTGCGAGCGGCAGTTCGGCGCTCCGTAGCGGGTGATCTTCCCGCGGCTCACCCACTTGCGGATGGTCGCCTCGGACACCCCCACGGCGAGCGCCGCCACATTCGTGGGGACGAGCCTGTGGCGCGGCGGTTTCATCATACGGTGACACCCTTTCGCTGCTGCTCCATGAGCCGCCTCAGGTTCAGCCATTCGGTCATTTCCCATGAATGTCCCGCGGAGCACTCGATGCTCCGGCTCCCCGAATTCCCGATGTTTTTCAGGGAAGCGCTGATCGTCCCGCCGCAGTTGTCCACCACGCACTTCCGGATGAGCGCGTGCAGGCCGCTGGGGTCGGGGTCTATTGTGCTGCGCAACTCGACCACCAGATTCTCGATCTCGTCCGCGAAATCGGCGGCCGGCGGCTGGGCCGCCAACCACTCCAGATGCCGTGTCAGAAACCTTGCCAACTGCGGCACCGAGCGCGCCGGTGCGGGGACCGTCAGCTGTTCCACGACGATTTCCGACCAGGACTCGAGCGTCGCGAGGATGTTGTGCCGGGCATCCAGCACCGAGATGTTCAGACGGTCCCGCCGGAGACTTCCCGACACCTTGGTCGGGTTGGTCCGCCTGGGCGTCGGCGCCACGTGGTGCAGGCTCTCCTGGTGCAGCCCGGGGAGTGCTCGCAGACTGCGTTCCACCTGTCCGACGCAGGCGGCGCAGAGCAGGGACCCGGCGGCGGCGCGGCTTTCCTCGTCGTGACTTCTGGTGCACGGGCCGACCGTCATCGAATCTCCTTCATGAGGCGGCTCGCCCTCCGCAACCTTCATGAATTCCATATGTTTTCCCTGCTGGTCACGGCAGTGAATGCAGGACGGGTGGCCCCGGATCGAGGCCACAATAAAGATCGCGATTTCGGATGAATTATTCCGTACCCCATGGCCCCCGCCGTTTCCGAACTCCTGCGTGCGCGTCGCGCGCTCGCGGCCGATCGATTCTCCGAGGGGACAGAAGATTCCCCTCCCATATCCCTGGCGAGCCGGTGAGATTCCGGCCCGAAGCGGGATCGGTGACGCTTTTCGACGAACCTACCGACCCGCGCTGGAGTCCCGATACAGCCCCGTTCGCGGCCCGCCAGGGAGCGCCGAATGCCGGATTCCGCGCCGCCTTCCCGTTTCTCGAGCGAGGTTCCACCCGAATCTGAGCCTTTGTTGAGCGCCTGGCCCGACGGTGGCGGAGAAAGGAGGCACTGTGGACGGTACGCATGGAGGCGAACGCGCAGTAAGCGTCGCAGGCACCGCAGGGCCGCGCACACCGGCGGCCTCTCCGAGGGTCCCGGGCGACCCGGTCCCGGCCGGCTGCCCGGCACCAGGAGAGCCCACCGTGTCCACAGGAAGCGGAGCCATGACGCATGTGCAGATCTGTCTCGTCGGCGCGGGACCGCGCGGCCTTTCCGTACTGGAACGGCTCTGTGCGCAGGAACGGAAGTCGCCGCGCTGGGACGCCGTCACCGTCCACGTGGTCGATCCGGACCCGCCGGGCGCGGGACGGGTGTGGCGCCCGACGCAGTCCCGCCACCTGCTGATGAACACCGTGGCCTCGCAGGTCACGGTCTACACCGACGCCAGCGTCCGCATCGACGGCCCGCTGGACGAGGGGCCGAGCCTGTACCAGTGGGCGAAGGCCCTGACCTCGGGCACCCTGGAGACCGACGCGCAGTGCGGATACGGCGACGACGTCCTTGCCGAGGCCGACCGGCTCGGCCCCGACAGCTACCCCACGCGCGCCCTGTACGGCTGCTATCTGACATGGGCGTTCCGGCGGGTCGTCGCCAACGCCGCCGCCCACGTGACGGTGCGCACGCACGCGGTACGCGCCGTCGCCCTCGAGGACGAGGCCGGCGAGAAGGCCGGCGGGGCGGGGCCGCAGACCGTCGTCCTGGAGGACGGCACCCGGCTCGCCGCGATGTCCGCGGTCGTCCTCGCCCAGGGCCATGTGCCGGTCGAACCCTCCGGCGCGCAGCGCGAGATGAGCGCGTACGCCGAACGCCACGGGCTGACCTACCTGGCCCCGGCCAACCCGGCCGACGTGGACCTGTCCGGCATCAGGCCCGGCGAGCCCGTGCTGCTGCGCGGGCTCGGGCTCAACTTCTTCGACTACCTGGCCCTGTTCACCCACGGCCGGGGCGGCGCCTTCACCCGCGTCGACGGCCGGCTCGTCTACCGGCCCTCCGGCCGCGAACCGCGCCTGTACGCCGGCTCCCGGCGCGGCGTGCCCTACCAGGCGCGCGGCGAGAACGAGAAGGGCGCCCACGGCCGCCACCACCCCAGGCTGCTGACCGCCGGCCACATCGCCGGGCTGCGCGGCCGCGACCCGCAGCGCGCAGCCATCGACTTCGCCGCCGACCTGTGGCCGCTCATCACCAAGGAGGTGTGCGGCGTCTCCTACGCGGCGCTGCTCGCGGCGCGCGGTGAACCCCCGTCCGTCATCGAGGACTTCGTCGAAAAGTTTCTGCACGCCGAACCGGGGGAGGAGGAGGCCCGGCTCCTCGACGACAGCGGTGTCCCCGCCGCCGAGCGCTGGGACTGGGAGCGCGTCGCGCGCCCCTACGGCAGCCGCGCCCTCACCGACCAGGCCGCCTTCCGCACCTGGCTGCGCGGCCACCTCGACGAGGACGTCCGCCTGGCCCGCCAGGGCAACGTCAGCGGACCGTTCAAGGCCGCCCTCGACGTCCTGCGGGACCTGCGCAACGAGCTGCGGCTCGCCGTCGACCACGCCGGCCTGAGCGCCGAGTCCCACCGTGACCACCTCGACGGCTGGTACACCCCGCTCAACGCCTATCTGTCCATCGGCCCGCCCGTCTCCCGCATCGAGGAGATGGCCGCGCTCCTGGACGCCGGCATCCTCGACGTGACCGGCCCCGGCCTGCGCGTGGCCACCGACGAGGACGACCCGCTCGGCCCCTGCTTCACGGCGACGTCGAGCGAGATACCCGGGGTGCGGGTGCGGGCCACCGTCCTCATCGAGGCCCGCCTGCCCGAGACCGACCTGCGGCGCACCGCGGACCCGCTGATGAGCCAGCTGCTGCGCACCGGACAGTGCCGCCCCTTCCGCATTCCCGGACCGGACGGTCACGGCGGCGCCGACTACGAGACCGGTGGCCTCGCCGTCTCCGAGCGGCCCTACCGGCTCCTCGACGCCCAAGGGGTCCCGCATCCGCGGCGCTTCGCCTACGGGGTGCCCACCGAGTCCGTGCACTGGGTCACCGCCGCCGGCATCAGACCGGGCGTCGGCTCGGTCACCCTCGAAGACTCCGACGCGATCGCGGCGGCCGTCCTCGCCCTGCCCGAACTGCCCACTGCCGCACCGCAACCGAAGACCAGGAAAGCGAGGGCGAGCGCATGACCTCCCTGTACGAGGACCAGCGCACGCACGTCCTCGGCGCCCACCTGGACGCCGGGCTGCTGTCGCCGGTCAGGGCGGGCACCCCCGTCGAGGCCGCCGTCGGCGACCGCGCCTGGCTGCAGGCGATGCTCGACGCGGAGGCGGGGCTGGCCCGCGCCCAGGCCCGCTGCGGCACGGTCCCCGCCCAGGCGGCCGCGGCCATCACCGCCGCCGCCCACGCCGACCTGCTCGACGTACGCGAACTGGCGCTGGCCGCGCGGGAGACCGCGAACCCGGTCGTGGGCCTGGTCAAGGCCTTCACCGCCGTCGTCGCCGAACGCTCCCCGCAGGCCGCCGAGTACGTGCACCGTGGCTCGACCAGCCAGGACGTCTTCGACACCGGTGCGATGCTGGTCGCCCAGCGGGCGCTACGGCTGATCGTCGCCGACCTGCGGGCGGTGGCCGACGCGCTGGCCGCACTCGCCGCCGCGCACCGGGACACCGTGATGGCGGGCCGCACCCTCGCCCTGCACGCCGTGCCCACCACCTTCGGCCTGAAGGCGGCCGGGTGGCGCGGGCTGGTCCTGGACGCCGCCGAACGCCTGGAACGGCTCACCGGCGGCGGGCTCCCGGTCGCGCTCGGCGGCGCGGCCGGCACGCTCGCCGGCTACCTCCAGTACGCCGGTGAGGGCGCCGACCCCGCCCGCGTACTCGACTCGCTCGGCGCCGCGTTCGCCGACGAGACGGGCCTGGCCGTACCCGTACTGCCCTGGCACGCCCTGCGCACCCCGGTCGCCGACCTGGGGACCGCGCTCGCCCACACCGCCGGCGCCCTCGGCAAGATCGCCGCGGACGTGCTGGTGCTCACCCGCACCGAGATCGGCGAAGTGGCCGAGCCGTCGGTCGCCGGGAGGGGCGCCTCCTCGGCGATGCCGCACAAGCGCAACCCCGTGCTCGCCACCCTGATCCGCTCCGCCGCCCTCCAGGTGCCCGCGCTGGCCACCGTACTTCTCCAGTGCCTGCCCACCGAGGACGAGCGGTCGGCCGGGATGTGGCACGCCGAATGGCAGCCGCTGCGCGAGGCCCTGCGGCTGACCGGCGGCGCCGCGCACACGGCCGTCGAACTCGCCCGGGGGCTCGCCGTCCACCCGGAGCGGATGCGGGTCAACCTCCAGGCGACCGGCGGCCGGCTCGTCTCCGAACGCGTCTCGGCCGTCCTCGCCCCGCGCATGGGAAAGACGGCCGCCAAGGAACTGCTCACCCAGGCCTCGGTGCTCGCCTCCCGCACGGGTCTGCCGCTCGGCGACATCCTGGCCGAACTCCCGCAACTGGCGGGCGTGCTGAGCCGCGAGGAGGTGACGGCCCTGCTCGACCCGGCCGGATACACGGGCGTCGCCGGCCCGCTCGTGGACCGGGCCCTGACGACGGCACCGCAGCGCACGCGGACCCCGTCGCCCTGAGCACCTCCCCACGGCATACGGAGCAGAGCGGCGCACGCCGACGCCGGCGTGCGCCGCCCTGGCGCGGGCTGCCGGGAGCCGCCCGCGCTGTCATGACGCACCCGCGGGCACCGCGCCGCGGCACAGGCCCGCGAGCCCCCCGGCACCGAGCCCGGAGCACCCCCGGACGGCACGGCCGAACCCTGTGCGGACCGCGGCCGGAGCCCGCCGGCCGGGCCTTCCTGCCCGCACCCGCCCCGTGCCCGTACTCGAATCCCTCTCGTGCCCCCCTCGAATGCCGCTCGAGACGCCGCTGAACCTGGCCGCCTCGACGGCCCCGCGGCGCATGATGCAAGCACAACGCACAGGGGAGGCGGCCGAGTTGGGTCTGGACGCACGTGTTGCCGACACAAGCGGGGGGCACGGCCATGCCGTGGTGATCGGCTCCGGCCTCGCCGGGCTCACCGCGGCGCGGGCGCTGGGGGCATTCATGGACCGGGTCACCGTGATCGAACGCGACTGGCTGCCCCGCGGCCCCGGCCGCCGCCGCGGCGTGCCCCAGGCCCGGCACACCCACAGCCTCACGACCGCCGCCACCGAGGGCCTTCAGCGGCTGTTCCCCGGTATCCGCCAGGAACTCGTGCGCGCCGGAGCGGTCCACGTCCGCGTCCCCGAGGACATGCTGCTGCTCGGCCCGGCCGGCTGGCTGCCCCGCTTCGACGCGGGCCTCACCCTGCTCAGCGCCGGCCGCGACCTGATCGACGCGACGGTACGCGACCGGCTGCGCGCCGACCCCAAGGTGACCTTCCTGCCCGAGCACGAGGTCGTCGCCCTCCAGCCCGGCCCTCAGGACACCGTCACCGGCGTATGGGCCCGCGGCCGGGACCGCAAGGCCCCCGACGGGTTCGCCCCCCGGCGCCTGATCGCCGCCGAGTTCGTGGTGGACGCCTGCGGACGCGGCTCCCGCGCCCCGCAGTGGCTCGCCGAGGCGGGCTACACGCCGCCCGACGAATCCGCGGCCGCCGCCGGGACGACGTACGCCACCACCCTGTACGCGCCGCCGGTCGGCCATGTCGCCGACTTCAAGAGCCTGATGCACATGGCCGCGCCCGGCGACCCGCGCCAGGCCGTGCTCCACCCCGTCGAGGGCGGCCGCTGGTCGGTGACGATCGGCGCCGGCGACGGCACCCGGCCGCCCACCGACCACGCGGAACTCCTGCACGCCGCCGGCTCCCTGCGCGAGCCGCTGCTGCGCGACCTCATCGAGACCGCCACCCCGCTCGGCCCCGTCTACACCTGCCGCGCCGAGAGCCGCTGGCGGCACTACGACAAGCTGCGGCGCTTTCCCGACCAGTTCCTCGTCGTCGGTGACGCCCTCGCCGCTCTCGACCCGGCCCACGGCCACGGCATGACCTTCGCCGTGGAGTGTGCTCTCGTCCTCGACCATCTGCTCACCGCCCACGGCACCGCCGTCGGCATCGGCTACCGCCTGCGCCGGGCCCTGGCCCACCGCATCGCCCCCGCCTGGCGCTCGAGCACCGGACCCCTGGGCCCGCCGAGCGGGCTGCGCGGCCGGCTCGGCAGGCGGTACGCGTC
Source organism: Streptomyces sp. NBC_00016 (assembly GCF_045040885.1). Lineage (NCBI taxonomy): Bacteria > Bacillati > Actinomycetota > Actinomycetes > Kitasatosporales > Streptomycetaceae > Streptomyces > Streptomyces sp. NBC_00016. The sequence goes on from NZ_CP108304.1 coordinate 10,044,112, forward strand.
CCGGCTCGCGGCCGCCGCGACCGCCGACCGGCATGCGGCGACACTGCTGCTGCTCGCGCACGAGTCCCTCGCCCCGCCCGCCGCCCTGCGGCCGCGCGCCCTGCGGGCCGCGCTGCGCCCCCGGGCCGAGGTCCCCGCGGCGCCGCCCACCGCCACCCACACCCCCGACGCCCGCCGGCGCCGGCCCGCCGTGCCCACGGCACCCGTCATCGGCGTCACCACCGGCTCCACCGCGCCCCGCCCCGCCGGCTCCTCGGCCCACTGGCCCGCCGCGGCCCCGGCCGGCGATCGCCGACGACCGTGAACTCCCCAGCGTTTACACGCCACATGGCGCAATCAACGCCGTCGCGGCCCACCTCGCACCCTCATACGCTCTGCGTCATGACAGAGGAGGAGCAACCGGTCGCCGGCACAGCAGTCCGCTCACAGGCGCGTGCCCCACGACTCTCTCAAGAGTCACTGGAGCCGCCACTCGAGGATCACTTGAGCGCGGTTGTTCGGGTTCACCACGCGTCGATAGCGTTTCATCCGCTCCAGGGCACGGGCCCGCTTGCGCCGCGGCAGGCCGTCCTCACCACCGACCGCTCGCCGGCCGGCGTAGGTGTGCCTGTGACAGCCGAGCGGCGAGGGGAGGGCGCGCAGGTATGAGCACGACCGAAGAGGCGCCACAGGGCGCGCGCACATTACCGTCCAAGGGCGAACGCGTCGCCGACTGGGCGGACGGGCGGCTCGGGATCTACAGCTTGCGGTTTCTGGTCCGCAAGGTCTTTCCCGACCACTGGTCGTTCATGATCGGCGAGATTGCGCTCTACAGCTTCATCGTGCTGATCCTCACCGGTGTCTGGCTCACGATGTTCTTCGACCCGAGCATGACCGAGACGGTCTACGACGGGTCGTACGCCCCGCTGCACGGCATCCCGATGTCCCAGGCCTACGCCACCACCATCGAGATCAGTTTCGATGTGCGCGGCGGCCTGTTCATCCGTCAGCTGCACCACTGGTCCGCGCTGATCATGATCGGCGCGCTCATGATGCACACGCTGCGGCACTTCCTCACCGGATCGTTCCGCAAGCCGCGCGAGGCCAACTGGCTGATCGGCTTCGTGATCCTCGTGCTGGTCACCCTGGAGGGCTTCGTCGGATACTCACTCCCCGACGACCTGCTCTCCGGCACCGGCCTGCGCATCGCCGAAGGCGTCACGCTCGCCATCCCGGTGGTCGGCACCTATCTGACGCTGTTCCTGTTCGGCGGCGAATACCCGGGACACGACGTCATCCCCCGGTTCTACAGCATCCACATCCTGCTGATCCCGGGCATCGTCCTGGCCCTGGTCGCCCTCCACCTGCTCCTGGTCTTCTACCACAAGCACACCCAGTTCCGGGGCCCCGGCCGTACCAACAACAACGTCGTCGGCCAGCCCCTGATGCCGCACTACACGGCCAAGGCCGGCGGGTTCTTCTTCCTCGTCTCCGGCCTGCTCGCGCTGTTGGCCGGCATCGCCCAGATCAACCCCGTGTGGACCTACGGCCCCTACCGCTCCGACCAGATCTCCCAGGGCTCCCAGCCCGACTGGTACATGGGCTTCCTCGAAGGCGCCCTGCGCGCCATGCCCGCCTGGGAGTTCGTCCTGCCCGGCGGCTACACCGTCAACATGAGCGTCCTGCTGCCGGCCGTCATCCTGCCCGGGGTCATGATGGTGGTGTTCGCCATGTGGCCGTTCCTGGAGGCCTGGGGCACCGGCGACAAACGCGAACACCACCTGCTGGACCGGCCCCGCGAGAAGCCCACCCGCACCGCGTTCGGCCTCGCCTTCGTCTCCTTCTACCTGGTGCTGTTCTTCGGCGGCGCCAACGACGTCCTGGCCGAGCGCTTCCACCTGTCCCTGAACTCGATCACCTGGGCCGTGCGCATCGGACTCTTCCTCGTCCCGATGCTGGTGTACGTCATCACCAAGCGGATCTGCCTCGGCCTGCAGCGGCGCGACCGCGACAAGCTCCTCCACGGCCGCGAGACCGGACGGATCAAGCGGCTGCCGCACGGCGAGTTCGTCGAGGTCCACGAGCGCATCGACCGCGGGCTGGAGTACAAGCTGCTGTCCAGGGAGATACCCGAAGTCCTGCCGGCTCCGGAGCCGGCGGACGAGGACGGCGTACCCGACCCGGACATCCGCGGGAAGCGGCGGCGCCACCGGCTCAGCCGCTGGCTGTACGGCGACGAGGTCCCCACGCCGACCGTGCAGGAGATGCAACGCGCCCTGGAGCACCTCGGCCACGCGCCCTCGCCCAACGGCCACGCGTCCTCGCTCAACGGGCACCCGGTCGACGCCGGACACGCCGCCATCGGTGAGCGGGAGCAGGACCAGCAGGTGCACTGACCCGGGCACGGCACGCACGGCCGGCCGGTGAACACACGGCGCGGGTGATCAGGGGACGGTCACCCGCGCCGCTGTCGTGCCACGCCCGCCGGGCCGTGTGCGCGGCGGACGGGGAGCGCGCCTTCGGCAGGGCGACGGCCGCCCGCCCCAGTTGCCCCGACCCACGGAGGTCCGATGAGCCGCAGTCCATGGCGCCGGGGCGCAACCCGGGCCGATTCCATCACCGGGGCCCGCATCGGCCTGACGCAGGATCTGCGCGGCCGTCAGCGCCGCTATGTCACGGCCATGCTGGTGCGCAGCGCCTGCGTGGTCGTGATGGCGCTCACCTGGAGCCGCTGGCCGGCCGTCGCGGTGTGCGCGCTGGTCGGCGGGGTCGTCATCCCCTACGTCGCCGTCGTCGCCGCCCAGGCGGGATGGCGGCAGCAGCGGGGCGTGCGCGCCGAACTGGCCCGGCCGGACCCGGACCCCGAACCCGTGCCCCGTGTCGTCCTCGAACCGACCCTGATCCTGCCGCCGGAACGGGACACGGCGGGCTGAGCCGGAAGACGGGGCAGAACCGGAAGACGGGGCTGAGCCGGAAGACGGGGCAGAACCGGAAGGCGGGGGAGAGCCGGGCACCGGGGGAGCCGGCACACGAACGCCCCACCCGGAGCAGGCCGCTCAGCGGGCCCGGTTCGCCTCGCGGAGCAGGGCGCAGGCCTCGGCCACCGGGTCGGCGTGCCGGTCGTTGCCGGGGTGGACGACCAGGTGGACGCGCTGGACCCGCCCGTCCACGACGTCGAGCACCATGGTGTGCAGGACGGCGCCGTCCCGGTCGCGGAAGACCCAGCCGGGCCTGGCACCGACCCGGCTCTCCTCGAGCGTGACGCCGACGCGCACCAGGGGCGCGACGATCGCGGCGATCACCCGGGCGGCGTTCCCGGCGCCCTCCACGCACGACGGCCAGGGCAGCGGCTCGCGCCCGCCGTCGCTGACCGCCGCGACGGCGGCGAGGAGCTGGCGGCAGGCCTCCTGGGAGCACCCGAGGGCCGACGCGATCCGCGCCTCGTCGCATCCGAACGCCTCGTGCAGCACGAAGACGGCGCGCTCGAGCGGGGACAGCCGCTCCAGCACCAGCAGGGCCGACAGCGACAGCGAGTCCGCCAGCTCCGCCGGCCGGTCCGCGTCCCCGGGGCCGTCGCCGAGGAGCGGACCGACGAGTTCTCCCCGCTCGGCGCGGGCCGAGCGCAGGGCCCTGGCCGCCACCCGGGTGACCTCGGCCGCCAGATACCCCTCGGCCGGCTCGGGCCGCGCAGGCGCGGCCATCCAGCGCAGCCAGGCCGCCTGGACGGCGTACCGGGCCGTTCGCTCGTCACCCACGATCCGGTAGGCGATCGCGAACAGCAGGGGCCGCAGCCTCGCGAACTCCTCGGCTTTGATCACACCGGCTCCTCGGCGCTGACTGCGGCGGCCGTCGCACGGTCCGCAGGAGGGGCGGGGCGTGCCCGCCGCCGCCGAGTCAGGACGGCGGGCGGCGGGCACGCCCCGGGTGGGGGGTTCCCGGCGCATCCTAGGAGCGTGCGGCCACCGAATTCCTTACCCGTAGCGGAAGTTCGACCTCAGATGCAGAAAGGCTCCATTGCGGCCGGCGGCCTGCTGCGCGCGTGAACGGGACTCGACCGGACATCGAGTCACCGCTTCGATACTGGGACCCGTACGCGAAGGAGCACGGCGAGCACGGACCACGCAGGAGCAAGGTCCGAGACCACGCAACCAGCACGCCTCTCCTCGGTCACCGAGGAGCCGGCAGGACCGCCCCGCGCGTGATCGCGTTCGGCGTGGGCACCGGTGAACGTCGCGCGAGACCCCGACGGCGACTCCTTCCGCCCCTCTGTGCGTGACGGCGGGCGGCGAGGAGCTCTCCGAGCTCCAGGTGTACTCCCCGTGGCAGCCCCGGCCGACCCGCCGGACGCTGCTGTCCCGACTTTCGAAGAGACCAGGGAAGTTGACGCAATGACGAGCACCCGAACCAGCCCCGTGGAGGTCGTCGAGGACGCGCTCCGCCTGTTCTTCGCCGCCCGCCGGGACGAGGCCGCGGCGATCGGCCCGGCCTGCGTCGACGCGGTCGCCGAGTTGGAGACCTATGTGCTGCGCGGCGGCAAGCGCGTCCGCCCGACCTTCGCCTGGCTCGGCTGGCTCGGCGCCGGAGGTGACGCCGAGGACGCCACGGCCCAGGCGGTGGTGCGTATCTGCGCCGCGCTGGAACTGTTCCATGCCTCCGCCCTCATCCACGACGACGTCGTCGACGCGTCCCCCACCCGCCGGGGCGCCCGGGCCGCACACGTGATGTTCGCCGACCGGCACCGGCAGCAGTGCTGGAACGGCAACTCGGAACTGTTCGGCACCGGCGCCGCGATCCTGACCGGAGACCTCGCCCAGGGCTGGGCCGACGACCTGATCCACACCAGCGGGCTGCCGGCACCGGCGCTGGCACGGGTGTCCCCGGTGTGGTCGGCGCTTCGCACCGAGGTCCTCTTCGGCCAGCTGCTCGATGTGACGGCCGAGGCGGCGGGCGACGAGGACATCGCTACGCCGCTGCGCGTCAACCAGTACAAGACGGCCTCCTACACGGTGGAGCGCCCGCTGCACATCGGTGCCGCGATCGTCGGCGCGGACCCCGGACTCGTCGCCGCCTACCGCGCCTTCGGACGCGACATCGGCGTCGCGTTCCAGCTGCGCGACGACCTGCTGGGCGTGTTCGGCACCCCCGAGGAGACCGGCAAGCCGTCCGGCGGCGACCTGATCCAGGGCAAGCGCACGATGCTGTTCGCGGCCGCGCTCGGTTACGCCGACGAACGCGATCCGGACGCGGCGAAATTCCTCAGGGCCAAGATCGGGACCGAGATCAGTGACGACGAACTCGCCGCGATGCGCGCCGTCATCACCGAGGTGGGCGCGGTGGACCACATCGAACGCGACATCACCCGGCGCACCGAGCGGGCCCTTGCCGCACTGCGGGAGAGCAGCGCCACCGATGACGCGAAGGAAGAGCTGACCGCCATGGCGATCAGCGCGACGCAGCGCACTTCATGACGGATGCACACATGCGCAACTCCCCCTGAAAAAAGGCCCCTTGACGTGACCGAGGTCACGTCAAGGGGCGCTTGGCGCGCGGGTTTCATCCGTGTCACTATTTGAGCACGCCTTTCCTGCCCAAAAACATGCATCCGTCATGTATGGCAGTGAGTCGACGGCGTTCTCTCCCCCCCGCATCCCTGCATCGGCACACCACGCCGTCGCGCCCGCGCAGGGGCCCGCGCGCCGCTGTGCCGCGAAAACCCGTGACGACCGTGCGGCCGGGTCCGGACACCGCACCGATCCGGGTCCGGACGCCCTCGCCGAGAAGTTCGACGGCGACAGCGTCACCGAGACCCGCCGCAATGCGTCCCGTTTTCCCGAGAACACACCTTCCGAGAACACACCTTCCGAGAACACGCCTTCCGAGAACACGCCTTCCGAGAACGCAGAGAGGTTCTTGTGCCGGAATCAGTAGATACCAAGGCATTCACCGACGCGTCGGAGACCCGGCGCCACAACCGCGCCGTCGTCGAGCAGTACATGAACACCAGGGGCCAGGACCGGCTGCGCCGGCACGAACTGTTCACCGAGGACGGCATCGGCGGCCTGTGGACCACCGACACCGGCTCGCCCGTCGCCACCCACGGCCGGGACCGGCTCGGCGAACACGCCGTCTGGTCCCTGGCGTGCTTCCCCGACTGGGAGTGGTACAACGTCCGGATCTTCGAGACCGACGACCCCGACCACTTCTGGGTCGAGTGCGACGGCCACGGAAAGATCCGATTCGGGGACTACCCCGAGGGCCACTACGAGAACCACTTCCTGCACTCGTTCGAGTTCGAGGACGGGAAGATCAAGCGGCAGCGCGAGTTCATGAATCCCTTCCAGCAGCTGCGGGCCCTGGGAATTCCGGTCCCCGAGATCAAACGCACAGGAATCCCGACCTGACGACGTTCCTGACGCCAACGACATCACCGCTGGATCGGAGTACGGCATGAACGAAGTCGTGAAGGACGCCATCCGGGATATTCGTGTCCGCGGGGCGCTGCAGCAGCCCGAATGGAGCGACCTTCTCCAACTGAGCCGGGTGACCGAGGCGCTGGCCTCGCGCCCCACCCTCGTACAGCCCGACGACGTGGCCACCATGCGGACCCAGCTCGGCTCCGTGGCCCTCGGCCAGGCACTCGTGGTGCAGTCCGGGGACTGCGCCGAGGACCCCCAGGAGTGCGGGCCGCACCACGTCGCCCGCAAGGCCGCGGTGCTCGACCTGCTCGCCGGGGCGCTCGGCCTGATCACCGGCAAGCCGGTCCTGCGCGCGGGACGCATCGCGGGACAGTTCGCCAAGCCCCGGTCCAAGCCCACCGAGGACGTCGACGGCGTCGAACTCCCCTCGTTCAAGGGGCACATGGTCAACGCCCCGGAACCCGACCCCGAGAGCCGCCGCGCCGACCCGCTGCGCATCCTCACCGGCTACATGGCCGCCAGCGACGTCATCGACCACCTCGGCTGGCGCGAACGCGGCGCCGGCCGCGACGTCGTCGGCCCCCCGGTGTGGACCAGCCACGAGGCGCTGCTCCTCGACTACGAGATGCCCATGCTCCGCCTGGACGAGCAGGGCCGGCTCTTCCTCGGCTCCACGCACTGGCCGTGGATCGGCGAGCGCACCCGCCAGGTCGACGGCGCCCACGTCGCCATGCTCTCCCAGGTGAGCAACCCGGTGGCGTGCAAGGTCGGGCCCTCGATGGAACCCGAGGAACTGCTGGCGCTGTGCGAGCGGCTCGACCCCTGGCGCGACCCGGGCAAGCTCACCCTGATCGCGCGGATGGGCGCCGGCAACGTGGCCGACCGCCTGCCCCGCCTGGTCGAGGCCGTGCGCGCGGCCGGTCACCCGGTGATCTGGCTCACCGACCCGGTGCACGGCAACACCGTCAGCGCGCCCAGCGGCCACAAGACACGGCTCGTGGAGACCGTCGCGCTCGAGGTCTCCCGCTTCGTGACCGCCGTGCGCGACGCCGGCGGTGTCCCCGGCGGCCTGCACCTGGAGACCACGCCCGACGACGTCACGGAGTGCGCCGCCACCGAGGCCGACCTCGCCACCGTCGGCGAGCGCTACACGTCCTTCTGCGACCCCCGCCTCACCCCGTGGCAGGCCGTCTCCGTGATCTCGTCCTGGACCGCCTGAGCCCCACGCACCGAGCAGGAACAGGAGCCGAAGCCATGACCGGCATACCCCCCATCTCCGCATACCCGCTGCCCGCCGAGGGCGACCTGCCGCCGTCCGCCGTGTCCTGGACCGCCGAGGCCCACCGGTCGGTCCTCCTCGTCCACGACATGCAGCGGTACTTCCTCAAACCCTTTCCCGACAGCCTGCGCGACGACCTGATACGCAACGCGGCGCACCTGCGCGACCGCTGCGCCGCACTCGGCGTCCCCGTCGCCTACACCGCCCAGCCCGGCGGCATGACCGACGAACAGCGCGGTCTGCTCAAGGACTTCTGGGGCCCCGGCATGCGGACCTCGCCCGAGGACCGCCAGGTCGTCGACGCCCTCGCGCCGGCCGGCCACGACTGGCTGCTCACCAAGTGGCGCTACAGCGCCTTCTTCAAGACCGACCTGCTGGAGCGGATGCGCGCCGCGGGCCGCGACCAGCTCGTGCTGTGCGGGGTGTACGCGCACGTCGGCGTCCTGGCCACCGCCGTCGAGGCCTTCACCCACGACATCCAGCCGTTCTTCGTCGCGGACGCCACCGCCGACTTCTCGCAGGACTACCACCGCTCGGCCCTCACCTACGCCGCCGAGCGCTGCGCTCGCGTCATCACCGCGAAGGAGGTGTTCGTATGACGCACGGCCCGCACACGAACCCGGGCGACCTGCTCGGGCACGCCCTGGACGGCCCGCCCACCCAGCCCTACGCGCTGCTGCACCGGCCCGGCGCCACCGGCCCCGGCATCATGGAAGTACTGACCGGCGAGGTGTCCCTGCCCGCCACCCTCGCCGACATCGAGCTGCCCGAGAGCCCGGCCGACGGCATCGGAGCCCACCACGAGGTCCTCGTCGTCCTGCCCTACCGGCAGCTGGCCGAACGGGGCTTCGCCTGCGCCGACGACGGCACCCCGCTGGTCGCGATGACCGTCACCGGCCAGCAGCGGCTGCCGCTCGAGGAGGCGCTCGCCCGCATCCCCGACGTACCGACCTCGCTCGCCGGCGGCGACTTCGACGTCGACGACGCGGCCTACGAGGACGTGGTGCGCCGCATCGTCAAAGAGATGATCGGCACCGGGGAGGGCGCGAACTTCGTCATCAAACGCACCTTCGTCGCCGACATCACCGACTACGGGCCGCGCAGCGCCCCCGCACTGTTCCGCCGGCTCCTGACCCGTGAATCCGGCGCCCACTGGACGTTCCTCATCCACACCGGCACCCGCACCCTCGTCGGCGCCTCGCCCGAGCGGCACGTCAGCCTCCAGGGCGGCACGGCCGTCATGAACCCCATCAGCGGCACCTACCGCTACCCCACCTCCGGACCCACCCTCTCCGGCGTCCTCGAATTCCTCGGCGACCGCAAGGAGACCGACGAGCTGTACATGGTGCTCGACGAGGAACTCAAGATGATGGCGCGGATCTGCCCCGGCGACGGCCGGGTCGTGGGCCCCTACCTCAAGGAAATGGCCAAGGTCGCGCACACCGAGTACTTCATCGAGGGACGCACCGACCGCGACGTGCGCGACATCCTGCACCAGACCATGTTCGCGCCCACCGTCACCGGCAGCCCGCTGCAGAGCGCCTGCCGCATCATCGCCCAGTACGAGCCCGGCGGCCGCGGCTACTACAGCGGCGTGGCGGCACTGATCGGCCAGGACGCCGACGGCGAGCGCGTCATGGACTCCGCGATCCTCATCCGCACCGCCGACATCAGCGCACACGGACGCATCGGCATCGGCGTGGGGGCCACCATCGTGCGCCACTCCGACCCGGCGTCCGAGGCCGCGGAGACCCACGCCAAGGCCGCCGCCCTCGTCTCCGCCCTCGGCGGCGGACAGGACACCGAACGCTTCGCCGACCATCCCGTCGTCCGTCAGGCCCTCGGGCAGCGCAACGCCTCCATCGCCGACTTCTGGCTCACCGACGCCGAAGCCCGCGCGGCCGCGCGCCCCGAGCTCGCCGGACGCAGCGTCCTCGTCGTGGACGCCGAGGACACCTTCACCTCCATGCTGGGCCAGCAACTTCAGTCCCTGGGCCTGCACGTGACGGTCCGCCGCTTCGACGAGCCGTACTCCTTCGACGGTCACGACCTGGTCGTGATGGGCCCCGGCCCCGGCGACCCGCAGGAACTCGCGCACCCCAAGATGCGGCACCTGCACACGGCTGTCGACACCCTGCTGCGCGAAGGACGCCCGTTCTTCGCCGTGTGCCTCAGCCACCAGGTCCTCGGACTGCGCCTCGGCCTGCCGCTGCGCCGCAGGCCGGTGCCCAACCAGGGCGTGCAGAAGCAGATCGACCTGTTCGGCAGCGCCGAACGCGTCGGCTACTACAACACGTTCGCCCTCCTCACCGAGCACGACGAGTTCGTCGCCGACGGCGTCGGCCCGGTCCGGGTCAGCCGCGACGCGGCCACCGGCGAGGTCCACGCCCTGAGCGGGCCCGGCTTCGCCTCCCTGCAGTTCCACCCGGAATCCGTGCTGACCCGAGAAGGGCCGCGCATCGTGGGCACACGCCTGGCCGCGCTGCTCACACCGGCCGAGGCCGCCCACCGGGCCTGAGGCCTTGAGCACACGGCCTCACCCCCAACCGCCGGGCCGGCGTCCACCCCCCGAGCCGCCGGCCCGGCACCCACCCGACATCACAGCCCGGGAGACCAGATGCACACGTACGTCGTCGTCGACGCGTTCGCCCGCGAGCCCCTCACCGGCAACCCGGTGGCGGTGTTCTTCGGCGCCGACGACCTGACCGCCGAGCAGATGCAACGCATCGCGCGGGAGATGAACCTGTCGGAGACCACGTTCGTGCGCCGCCCCCGCCAGGACGGCACCGACGCCCACGTGCGGATCTTCACACCGGTCAACGAACTGCCCTTCGCCGGACACCCCTTGCTGGGCACCGCCATCGCCCTCGGCGCCCGGACCGACGCCGACCGGCTGCGGATCGAGACCGCCATGGGCGTCGTCCCCTTCGAACTGGAGCGCGCACACGGCAAGGTCGTCGCGACGAGCATGATGCAGCCGGTGCCCGTGTGGGAGCCCTTCGACCGCACCGACGAACTCCTCGAAGCCCTCGGCCTCTACGGCTCCACGCTCCCCGTGGACATCTACCGCAACGGCCCGCGGCACGTCCTCGTCGGCCTCGAGAGCGTCGAGGCGCTGTCGAAGGTGGACCCCGACCACCGCGCCCTGGCCCGCTTCCCCGACATGGCCACCAACTGCTACGCGGGGCACGGCAGTTCCTGGCGCAACCGCATGTTCTCGCCCGCCTACGGAGTCGTCGAGGACGCCGCCACCGGCTCCGCCGCGGGACCCATCGCCATCCATCTCGCCCGGCACGGCCTCATCCCGTACGGGCAGCGCATAGAGATCACCCAGGGCGTCGAGATCGGCCGCCCCTCTCCCATGCGCGCGCTCGCGCACGGCGAGGGCGACCACGTCACCTCCGTCGAGGTCTCGGGCCCGGGCGTCGTCACCATCGAAGGGGTGCTCCATGTCTGACCTGTCGCCGTCCCGCTCCGCCAACGGCACCGCGGTGGCCGCCCGCCGCGGCTCCACCCGCTCCGAAACCCTCACCGGCACCCTCCACGTGCCCTTCCCCGAGTTCATCGCGCCGCCCGCCGAGCCGATGGGCCTGCTGTCCGCATGGCTCGACGCCGCCGTCGGGCACGGGGTGCGCGAGCCCCGCGCACTGGCGCTCGCCACCGCCGACGCGCGGGGCCGCGCCTCCTCCCGCATCGTCGCCCTCACCAAGGTGACCGGCGACGGCATCGTGTTCATCACCCACTCCGGCAGCCGCAAGGGCCGCGAACTGGCCGAGAACCCCTGGGCCTCCGGCGTCCTGTACTGGCGCGAGACCACCCAGCAGATCACCCTCGCCGGCCCGGTCACCCAGCTGTCCGACACCGAGGCGGAGGACCTGTGGGGCGCGCGGGCCGTCTTCACACACGCGATGACGACGGTCTCCCGGCAGAGCCGGCCGGTGGAGGACCTCGACCACTTCGCCCGGCTGCGCGCCGAGGCCCTGCGGCTCGGCGAACCACTGCGCCCGCTGCCGCGCCCCGCGGCCTTCGCCGGCTACCTGCTCGAGCCCGCCTCCGTGGAGTTCTGGGCCAACGGCATCGACCGGCTGCACGAGCGACTCCACTACGGGCGTACCGAAGGCGGCTGGGAGATCAGCCGGCTCCAGCCCTGAGCCCGCCAGGCCCTGCGAACTCCCCGGGAGACATCATCATTTCGTCATCCGCCACCCAACGTGCCGCCGGCACGACCGTGTTCACCGACCACCACGACCTGCGGGCCCGCAACCGGCAGGCTGTGGAGCAGTACATGCGCACAGGTGCCGAGGCCCGGCTGAGCCGGTACACCCTCTACACCCAGGACGGCACCGCATCGCTGTTCTACACCGACATCGGCCGCCCCATCGTCGTCACGGGCCGCGAGAAACTGAAGCGGCACGGCGAGCTGTCCCTCAGAGTGCTGCCCGACTGGCAGTGGTCCGACGTCCAGATCTACGAGACCCAGGACCCGACGACCATCATGGTCGAGTGCGACGGCGAGGGCACGATCCGCTTCCCCGGCTATCCCGAAGGCCGCTACCGCAATCACTTCATCCACGGCTTCACGCTGCACGACGGCTGGATCGCCGCCAGCCGCGAGTACACCAACCCCCTCGAACACATGAAGTCCCTCGGCATCGAGACCCCGCACATCCGCCGGGACTGGATCCCCTCCTCCTGATCCTGACCCCCGGCCCAGCAGGCCGCCGGCCGCCCTGTGCGGCCGGCGGCCTGCACCGTGCTGTCACCATTCGATGAGGGCGAGGCCTGCGGCCATGCCGCCGCCGAAGCCGGCGAGGAGGATGAGGTCGCCGGGGTGGAGGGCGTTGTTGCGGTGGGCTGTGTCGAGGGTGAGGGGGATGGAGGCGGCGCCGGTGTTGGCGTAGGTGGTGAGGGTCTGGTGCATGGTGGCGTGGGGGAGGGCGAGTTGGGTGAAGAGGTCGTCGAGCATGACGCCGTTGGCCTGGTGGGGGATGAAGTGGCGGATGTCGTCGGGGACGGTTCCGGCTTCGTGGAGGAATTCTTTGGTGAGTCGGGGGAGGTGGTCGGCGACGAAGCGGCGGACGCCGCGTCCGTCCATGGTGAAGTAGTGCTGGTCTTGTTGGAGGGTTTGGGTGGTGGTGGGCAGGCGGCTGCCGCCGGCGGGGACCTGGATGAGGTCGGAGTGTTCGCCGTAGGTGTGCAGGGTGAGGTGGCGGATGCGGGGGCCGGTGGTGGCGGGGCCGAGGATCATGGCGCCGGCGCCGTCGCCGAAGAGGACGGTGGTTTTGCGGTCGGTGGGGTTGAGGATGCGGGAGTAGAGGTCGGCGCCGATGATCAGGGCGTGGCCGCCTTTGCGGGCGAGGGTGCCTTCGGCGGCGCTGAGGGCGAAGATTTCGCCGGAGCAGACGGCGTTGATGTCGAATGCTGCTGCGTGGGTGGCGGCGAGGTTGTGCTGGACGTAGGCGGCGGTGGGTGGTTGGGGGCGGTCGGGTGTGGAGGTGGCGACGATGATGACGGTGAGTTCGGCGGCGGTGATGCCGGCGCAGTCCAGTGCGTTTCGGGCGGCTTGGGTGGCCAGGTCGGAGGTGGCTTGGTGGGTGGCGGCCCAGCGGCGTTCGCGGATGGCGGTTTTGGCGGTGATCCAGGCGTCGTCGACGCCGGCCGGTGCGCCGACCTCGTCGTTGGAGACGATCCGGTCCGGCACGTAGGCACCCGTACCGAGAATCCTGACGTCACTCATGCGGCTGCCCTCCCCTCATATGGGACCTCGTAGATGAATGAACGACTGTGCCGGCGTCCGGCGTTGGCAGGGACCCGCAGACGGGACCGCCCCCGCCGGCAGTGCCGGCGGGGGCGGTCCCGTGCGGGCGAAGGGGCGTGGACCATGGTGTCCGGCAGGTGTGCCCCGGCCTCGCGATTCAGCCCAGATAGCGCTGGATCGTCGGCTTGAGGAGGGTGATCAGCTCCTCCGCCGAGGCCGACGCGATCGGCTCCAGCTTCACGATGTAGCGCATCAGGACGACACCCCAGACCTGGGACGTCGCCGCGTTGACGTTGATCACCGGCACCTTGATCGTCTCCGCCGCCTGGTAGATGTCCATCCCCGAGATGCCGATGGACCTGCCGGCCTGCGCGAAGAGCTGGTCGGTGAGGAACCGGCGCATCTGGTCGGCGCCCTCCTCGCTGTTGACCGCGGCCTGCAGGAGCCCGAGCAGCCGGGGCCGCACCTGCGGGTCCTCCCACAGCGCGAAGGCCGCGCGCAGAAGTCCCTCGGCGAGCTCGTCACGCGGCCCGGCCAGCGCGTGCGCACCGGCCTCGCCGAGTGCGCCGCCCAGCGAGTCCAGGGCGTCACGCTCTTCGGTTCCTATGGCTTCGGACATGTCTCCTCCTGAGGTCGCACTTCCTTGCTCGTGCGGAGCGTTCTTCGACACTGCCCGCCGGACGGGCAGGCCCCCGCCGCGAAAGACCCGGTCGGCCGTAACGGCGGCCGATGGAGCGGCGCCCCTTCGGACCTCGGGGCGGGACGGCCCGGGCGGTGCCGGGAGGCAGCGGTGAGTTGGGCGCGGGGGGCGGCGGGGCGGGGGGAAGCCGCCGCTCCCCGCAACTTGTGGGCCGGGGGATTCCCGGCTATCGGCTCGGCAGCTGGTTCTTGAGCCGGTCGGCGAGCGCGAGGCGCTGCACCTTCAGCGTGGCGGTGCGCGGCAGTTCGGCCTCCGGGATCTGGACCGGGTCGGCCAGCTGCGGGAACCCGGTCACGGCCGCACGCCAGCGGTCCGGGTCCAGCGGCGCGTCGCCGTGGGTGCAGATCACCGGCACCGCCTCGGAGTTCGGGCCCTGCACGACGACCAGCTCGCTCAGCTCGTGCAGCTTGCCGAGGACGACGTCCTCGATCTCCAGGGAGCTCTTCACCCCGGGGATCATGTCGACCTCCCGGTCGAGCATGTGCAGGCAGCCGAGCCGGGTGAAGTAGCCGACGTCGCCCGTTCCCCACCACTCGCCCTTGCGGTTGGCGTCGTAGCGCTCCTGCTCGCCGTGGTACGTCTTGGCCAGACCGGGCCAGGAGACCTCGATGCGGCCGGGGCTCTGCTCGGTCGGGCGCCTGCCGTCACCGCTGACGACCCGCACCTTCGCCGCGCCCAGCGGCATCTGCCAGCCCACGCACCGCCCGTTCGCCCGGTGGGCGGAGTGACGCAGGTAGGCACGGCCGACGGCGGGGCCGACCTCGCTCTGGCCGTAGATCTGGAAGAACAGGGCACCGCGCCGGTCGGACGCCTTGAGCAGCTTGCTCATCGTGCCCGGGTGGATCGCGTCGAAGGTGCTGCTGAAGACCTTCACCGAGCCGAACGGCGCCCGCGGGTCATCGGCCAGCCCCTCCCACTCCATCAGCGAGTTGGGCAGCGCCTCGATCAGCGCCGGCCGGTGCTCGAGGAGGTGCTCGGCGACGACGGCGGGGTCCATCTCCCGCATCAGCAGGACCGGGTACTCCCTCAGCAGCGCCAGCGACATCGCCGCGACCATCCGCGAGTGCACGAACGGCACATGGATGGCGACGGTCTCCCGCTTGCGCAGCAGGGACAGCAGCCGCCACTGGGGCACGAGCCGGATGCCCTGGGTGCGGGGGGTGTGCACCACGAGCTTGGGGATGCCGGTGGTGCCGGAGGTGTGGGTGATGACGGCGGCCTCGTCGATCGGCCGGACCACCGGCTTCACCCGCTCGGCGCCCGCGAGTTCACCGAGCGAGATGCTGCCGGGCCGGTCGTCGGCCGAGGTGATGACCCGCTCGGTGAGGTCCGCCAGCGGCACGCCGGCGAGGACGTCGAGCTTGGTGCCGTCGGTGAGGAGCGTCGGCCGGCCGACCCGCTCCAGCAGGACGCCCACGGTCGTGGCGTCCAGGGCAGGCGAGAGGTTCACCACGATCCCGCCGATGCGGGAGACCGCGGCGGCGAGCATCCAGTGGTCGGCGTTGGCCGTCTTGTAGATCACGACGTGCTCGTCGGGCCGCACGCCCGCCGCCCACAGCCGGGCGGCCAGGTCGTCGACGTGCTCGGCGTACTGGGCGACCGTCAGCCGCCGCCCGGCCTCGGGCAGGACGCCCAGGTCGTGGTCCAGGACGATCGGGGTCGAGGGGTTCACAGCGGCGGCCATCTCCGGCAGGAGACCGATGTGCAGGCCGCGCTTCTGTATCGAGGAATAGACGGTGGAGCCCTTCATCGGGCTGTCTCCTTCGGGCGATGGATGTCCGGGCTGTTCGCCGGCTCGGTGCGGGATGCCAGGACGCGCCGGCCGCGGCGCCCGCCCGGACACGGGGCGGACGCGGGCGCCGGCCGCGCAAGGGACCGCGGCGGCGGCCCCGGGAACACCGGGACCGCCGCCGCGGGCGGGGGATCGGTCCGTACGGAGCACACCGCCGTGCGGCGACGTCACCGTGACGGGAATCAGGCGGCGGCGCGGCCGGTCTTGATCGCGCAGGCGATGTCCACCACGCGCCGGGCCTGATAACCGGCGCCCTGCAGCACGTCCTCGCCGGGACCGCCGTCGGCGCCGCCGGCACCCGAGACGTACGAGGTGCCGTAGGGGTTGCCCGTCTTGAACTGGATCGGGTCGGTGTAGCCCGGCGGCACGATGATGCCGCCCCAGTGGTAGAAGGTGTTGCTCAGCGCCAGGATGGTGGACTCCTGACCGCCGTGGGCGGTGCCGGTGGAGGTGAACGCCGAGACGACCTTGTCGGCCAGCGCACCCCTCTGCCACAGCGGGCCCGCGGTGTCGATGAACGCCTTGAGCTGGCTGGAGACGTTGCCGAAGCGGGTGGGGGTGCCGAACAGCACCGCGTCCGCCCAGCTCAGGTCGTCGAGAGTGGCCACCTCGACATCGGCCGTGTCCTCGGCGTGGCGGGCCCAGGCCGGGTTGGAGCCGATCGCCTCCGGCGGGGCCAGCTCGCGTACCTTGCGCAGCCGCACCGTCGCGCCGGCCTTCTCCGCGCCCGCGGCCGCGGCCTGCGCCATGGTGTGCACATTGCCGGTGGCGCTGTAGTAGATGATCGAGACGTTCACGGATGCCATATGCGGTTTCCCTCCCTGACTCTGTGTCCGGTGCGGCCGGGGAGAACCGCTCGCGCGGTTCTCCCCACGAGCCTTCGCGCGCCGCCTACCGGGCGACGACCAGGGTGGCGGGCTCTGCGGTGTGGAAGGAGACGTCCTCGAAGCCGGCCTTGACGAGCCAGTCGCGGTAGTCGCTGCGCGTCCAGGTGCTGCCCTGACGGGTCTTGAGCAGCATCTCCGAGGCGAAGATCAGCGGGAACGCCGGGCCGCTGCGGTCGTCGTCGACGACATAGTCGTTGACGACGAGGGTGCCGCCGGGCTTGAGGGCCTGGCGGAGCCTGGTGAAGACCTCCACGTTGCTCTCCGGGCTCTCCTGGTGCGCGATGTGCGAGTACACCGCGACGTCGTAGGCGGAGGTACCGAAGTCGGTGGTGTGGAAGTCGCCGTCGATGGTGGTGAACCGGTCCCCGACGCCGCGCTCGGCCAGCAGCCTGAGCGCGATCTCGTTGATCGGCGCCCAGTCGAGCTGGGTCGCGCGGGCGGCCGGGTTGGCCTCGAGCCAGATGCCCGAGTAGATGCCCGAGCCGCCGCCCACGTCGAGGATCGAGATCTCCCCGGCGTCGGCCAGTGCGAGCACTTCGGCGGCGAGCGCCGCGGCCGGCACCGACTGGGCGGCGATCGCCGTGACGATGCCCTCCCAGTGCGGGTTGTTG
Source organism: Streptomyces sp. NBC_00016 (assembly GCF_045040885.1). Lineage (NCBI taxonomy): Bacteria > Bacillati > Actinomycetota > Actinomycetes > Kitasatosporales > Streptomycetaceae > Streptomyces > Streptomyces sp. NBC_00016. The sequence continues at coordinate 10,061,534 of NZ_CP108304.1, forward strand.
GCGACCTCGACGACCGCGTCGTCCTTGACCGGGCCGCCGGCGCGGACCACCTCGGCCAGGTCGGTCAGGGAGCCCGTGTGGGTCAGCTTGAGCCTGGCGAAGGGCGCCAGCGAGACGGGGCTGTCCTCGACCAGGTAGGTCGCCGCCTCGGGGGTGTTGCGGTAGCGGCCCTCGTGCAGTTCGACCAGGCCCACGCTGACGAGCCCGTCGAGGAGGGCCTGGGCGCCCCGCTCGGCGATACCGGCGCGCGACGCGAGCTCGGTGGCCGTGCCGGCGCCGTGGTCGAGGTGGGTGAAGACCGAGTGGGTGGCGGCTGCGGCCAGGACCCCGGTGGCCCAGTAGCCGTTGATCAGCCGCATGATGCCGACGGGTGACGGCCGGTTGTTCGTCATGCTGCCCCTCCGAGGACCGCTGTGGAGGACGAGTGGGTCCGAACCGCCCCGCGCAGGGCGGCCACGACCCGTTCGACCTGGTTCGGCTTGAGTTCCGCGTGCATGGGTATGGCGAGGTGACGCGCGAAGAGATCCGCCGAGACGGGGCACTTCTGCTGCGCGTCGAACACCGGCTGTACGTGGGCCGCGAACGTGCCCTGCCCGCAGCCGATGCCCTGGCCGCGCAGCTCGGTGGCGACCGCGGCGCGGTCCACGCTCGCGTCCAGCGTCACCATGTACGTCTGCCAGGCGTGGGTGCGGTCCGCCGGGACGGCCGGCACCGTCAACAAGTCCTCGTCGGCGAGGAGTTCGGCGTACTGCGCGGCGATGTTGCTGCGGCGCCGGAGCAGTTCGTCGATGCGGCCCAGCTGCACCTGAAGGATGGCCGCCGCGATGTCGGACAGCTTGAAGTTGTAGCCGATCTCGGTGAACGTCGGGATGGGCAGGCCGACGACATTGCCCATGTCGAAGATGCTGCCGATGCCGAAGGAGGAGCGCAGCCGCGCGTCCTTTCCGACCGCCGGGTCACGGGCGAGCAGTGCGCCGCCCTCGCCGCTGGAGGCGCCCTTGCGGCCGTGGAAGGACAGGCAGCCCACTTCGGCGAGCCCGCCCGCCTGGCGGCCCTGGTACGTTGCGCCGACCGCGCAGGCGGCGTCCTCGACGAGGAACAGGCCGTGCCGGTCGGCGATCGCCTGCAGTTCGGTGTAGTCGGCGGGCATGCCGACCGTGTCCACCGCGACGATGCCGACGGTGCGCGGGGTGACCAGGTCGGCCACCGCCTGCGGGTCGATCGTGTAGGTGTCGGGCCGTACGTCGGCGAAGACCGGGGTGGCGCCGACGTAGAGCGCGGCCTGGGCGGGCGCCGGGAACCCGTAGTCGGCGACGATCACCTCGTCGCCCTCCTTGACGCCGAGCGCGAGCATCGCCAGGTGCAGCGCGGCGCCGCAGTTGCTGACCGCGACGGCGTCGGCGACGCCGTACTTCTCGGCCAGCCGGGCCTCCAGCGCCTTGCCCCTGGGGCCCTGACCGGCAGGCCAGCCGGAGGCGAAGACCTCGGCGACGGCCGCCAGTTCCTGCTCACCGAGACTCGCGTGGACCAGGGATATCGGTTCCATCGAGGTCACCTCCCACTCTGCTGCTGGTGTGTGCCCTGGCCGGGGATGCGGGCGGCCGGCGGTTCGTAGCGCAGCGGTGTCAGCTGCTGGACGCCGTACCGCTTGCGCATCTCGGCCACGGCCGCGGGGTCCACGGCGGTGCCGCGCGACCAGATCTCGGCGATCTCCTCGAAGTAGTCCTCGTGGATCGGCGAGGGAAGGCACTCGAAGAGCATCTTCACCGGCTTGTCCGTGGCGTTGCGGAACGCGTGCGGGGTGCCGGGCGGCACGAACATGCAGCTGCCCTCACCCGCGCGGATGACACGGTCACCGGTCGCCGACACCCAGTTGTGCCAGCTGTCCGTCGTGCGCTCGGTCGGCTCGAAGCACAGCAGGTCCAGCTCGCCGTCGAGGACATAGAAGAACTCCTGCGCGTCGTCGTGCACATGGGCCCCGACGTCGAAGCCGGGCGGCACGATCACCTCGAAGATCGATACGGAGGAACCCATCTCCTCGGTGGCCTTGAACGTCACCTCCTGCGCCGGGGTGATCAGTTTTCGCCCAGCCCCCGCCGGGACGATGAGGTCAGTCATCGCTTCGCTTCTCTCGTCTCTTTCGTCCGGGCACGGGCGTCAGGCCGCGTTCTGGGAGACGTCGGCGCCCCAGGTGCCGAGCGCCATCTCGGCGGTGATGCCGGGGCCGAACCCGGCGATCAGACCGGTGGCGCCGGGAGCCAGGGCGTCCTCCTCGAACAGCCGGCGGGCGGCCTCGAGGACGACGGCGCTGGCGATGTTCCCGTACTCGCTCAGCGTCGACCAGCTGTGCCGGAACACGTCGCGGTCGACCTCGAGGAACTTGGCGAGGTCGTCGAGGATGCGCGGGCCGCCGGCGTGGACGATGTAGAAGTCGAGCTTGCCGGCGTCCCAGCTGTGGTCCTTGGCCAGCTCGCGCAGGACCGGGGCGAGCGGCTCCATCGTGCCGGGCACCCGGCGGTCCAGCTGGAAGTGGAAGCCGGTGTCCTTGACGGCGTAGGAGATCCAGTCCTCGGTGTTGGGGATGAGGTAGGAGGCGTTGCGCTCCAGCTCGATGCCGACGCCGCCGATGCCGCGGACGACGGCGGCGGCGACCGCGTCACCGAACAGGCCGTCGGACAGCAGCGAGCCGATGTCGTCGGCCTCGGGCTGGTAGCACAGCGAGCACAGCTCGCAGGAGACGATCAGGACGTTGCTGCCGGGGTGGGCGACGCAGAAGTCGTGGGCCCGGTTGATCGCCGCGCCGCCGGCCGCGCAGCCCAGCTGGGCGATGGGGATCTGCCGGGTGTCGTGGCGCAGGCCCATCTTGTTGATGAGCCAGGCCGTCAGCGACGGCATCATGAAGCCGGTGCACGACACGTAGATGATCGCGTCGATGTCACGGGCCCTCAGGTCGGCGTTGACCAGGGCCTGCTCGATGACCGCGGGGGTGCGCTTCTTCGACTCGATCTCGTAGATGCGGTTGCGCTCTTCGAAGCCCGGGTGCCGCAGCGTCTGCTCGATGGGCTGGACTATGTGCCGCTTCTTCACGCCGGTGTTGCGGATCAGGCGAAGGGCCAGGGGAAGCTGCTCCTTGCCGGCGTGCGCCTTCTGCGCGAACTCCAGGGTCTCTTCCACCGTGATGATGTATTCCGGCGCGCTCATCGCCGGTTTGCACAGCCTGGGCATATAGGGAATCCACTTCTCTTGGAGTCTCGGACAGCAAGGGCAGGAGGATGTCGAGCTGAGGGCCGTGAGGGCAGGTCACGTCCGTCTGTCCGCCGGCGGGCCGACGCGGGATCGCGGATACGGCAACGGCCGGCCGCGGACCGCGTCGGGCTTCCCGTCCGCACGAGCGGAGGGGAGGTGACACGGTCCGCGGCCGGCCGGGCCGCAGATCGCTACAAGGGTGCTCAAGACCGAGTCGTCGCCGCTGGCGGCGAGCGCTGCGTGGTGGTTCAGTGGTTCTGCGCCGCACGGACGGGGCGACGGCCCTGGTCGGCCGTACCGAACAGGGCGGCACGGGCGGCAGTGAGGGACAGGAAGGGAAGGCGGACGCGGCGATGGTCAGCACGCTGGGGCGGTGCCGTGGTTCCCGCTTGCGTACGTCGCGCGAGGAGGGGACTTCGGCTGTCTGAGAATCGCAGCCGGCCGCGGTGCTTCACGAACACTCAACTCGCCGCCCCGGAAATGCTTTTGGGCAGGCGAGTGGTGCCGCAATCGTGACACATGCAGCTGACCCGCGCCAAGCGCTTCTTGGGGTGACCCACGTCACACTCCAGTCGGTCCGTGCCGCGTTCCTGAGCACTTCTCGTGCGACTTCCCGGTGGTTGCCCACCGGTTCCCGTGCCGTCGTGGACTCGTCCGTCCGGGTGCGATGCCCCCGCCGCGTGCCGCATGTGCGGTCCCTGCCCGTCACATTCGTCGGCTCCGGACTGTCAGACGTGTGAGGCACCGATGGGAGGGCGTGACCCGATGAACGAAAACGAATGGCTGGCCGCTCGATTCGAGACCGACCGGGCCCGGCTGCGGGCCGTGGCGTACCGGGTGCTGGGCTCGATGCCCGAAGCCGAGGACGCTGTCCAGGAAGCCTGGCTGCGGGTCACCCGCGCCGACGCCGCAGCGGTGGAGAACATGAGCGGCTGGCTCACCACCGTCGTGGCCCGCGTCTCGCTGAACATGCTCCAGTCCCGCAAGTCGCGCCGCGAGGACCTGGTGGACGCCCCCGACCCCGACCGCGCGCACCACCGGGAGACGGAGTCGGCCGACCCCGAGCAGGAGGCACTGCTCGCCGAGTCGCTCGGCGCCGCCATGTTCCTCATCCTCGACACGCTCACGCCCGCCGAGCGGCTGGCGTTCGTGCTGCACGACATGTTCGCGGTGCCCTTCGAGGAGATCGCACCGATCGTCGACCGCACTCCGGCCGCGGCCCGCCAGCTGGCCAGCCGTGCCCGCCGCCGCTTCCAGCGGCAGGGCATCGTGCCGGACGCCGCGGGCGCGGCCCACAAGAACGTGCCGGTCCCGGACGCCGCGGGCACGGCCCCCAGGAACGTGCCGGTCCCGGACGAGAGCGCCCACGCCGAGACCTCCCAGGCCGGCAAGGCCGACTTCGTGCACGCCTTCCTCACCGCGTCCCGCGAGGGCGACTTCGAGGCCCTGCTGTCCATCCTCGCCCCGGACATCGTGGTCCGCGCCGACCAGGCGGCGGTGCGGATGGGCATGGCCACGGGCATGGGCATGGCCACCGGCATGGGCCTGACCGAGGAGATCCGCGGCACCGACGCCGTCACCCGCGCCTTCGCCAAGCTCTCCTGGGCCCCGGTGCCCGCCCTCATCGACGGCTCCGCCGGACTGGCCTACGTCCGCGACGGCGTGCCGCACGCCGTGTTCCGCTTCGACATCGCCGACGGCCTGATCACCGACATCGACATCCGCGCCGACCTGACCGGCCTGGACATCATCATCCTGAGCTGAACGCCGGACGGCAGCACGAAGAGGGCGGCCCGCACCGGGCCGCCCCTCTTGTCGTGGCGCTCGCGCCGACGGCGCCGCAGCAGATCGGCTCTGCTGCGGCGGCGCCCCTCAGTCCTCCAGCGCGTCGAACGCCTTCAGCAGCTGCCGCTGGATGTCGGTGATGTGGTAGTACGCCCCGAGCTTGTAGTACTCCTCCGTGGACGACAGCGTGAGCCCGTACACGAGGGTGCGCTTCTCGCCGACGTACGCGTACGGCGCCTTGGTCGCGTACTCGCGGAACATCTCGATGTCACGCTCGTCCGTCGAGGGCACCAGCGTGGGGTCGGTACTGATCGCGGCGAAGCACAGCCGGTCGATCTTCCCCGTGTCCCAGTTGAGGGTGGGATAGACCGCGAACGAGCGCTTGCAGAACTCCAGCCCCAGCTCGCCCGGCACCTGCAGGCCCAGCTCGCGGGCCAGGGCCACGACGGCCTCCGGCTGCAGATACTCCTGCTTCAGGTCGCTGAAGTAGAGGTTGACCTGCCGCTTCTTGTAGTCCATCGACGTCATCTGGACCTTGTCCAGACCGTAGCGGGCGAACAGCTCGGCGTTCTCGGCCACGGAGGCCGGCATGGAGGGGATCTCGGTCAGCTGGGCCACCCCGGGCATGTCGTCGGTGGGGAAGAACGCGTACGTCTTCTTGAAACCGCCGGTGACCTCCCCGTCGATGGCGAACATCGACACCGGCAGGTGCTTGACGGTGTCCGCGAGCAGCTCGTCCACGGGAGACCCCGTCGCCCGGAACAGCCCCTCCTTCACCACGGTGGCGTACGGGTCGCCCTGACTCACCGGCACCGAGATGCTGAAGTCCAGCTCCGTGGAACGACGGCCGCTCGCCATGGAGAAGACGACCACGCCGTCGGTGAGCGTGTCCTGGAAGACGGTCAGCAGCGGGTAGATCTTCTCCCGCGCGCAGGACACGTCCAGCAAGCCGGCCGCTTCCTCCATGGCCGCGTACACCCGCTCGACATCAGCGGCTCCGGACATTGAAACCTCCATGCGTTGGTTCTGACGGTCCGTCAAAGGTGCTGGTTCCAGGGCCCCTTGCGCGACACGATGCCGTGCGCGGCCACCCCCGCTGCTCCCCTCGCATCAGGGTCGGACACCCGCCTCGAATCGGGCTGGAGGATCGATCGGCGCTGACTAGTCGCACGGCCCACCACCGCACCGACTCGCGCACAATGACCAAGGCATGGCTCGCCCCACGCCGACGCGACGCGCAACGGGCCCGGACAGCGGGCGCCCTGAATCCCGATCACCAGGCAGGCCGATTCACCGCGCCGCACCCCGAGTGCGGCCACCCGAACCAAGCCCCGGAAAGGGAGAGTTCCCGGATGGCACACGAGAAAGCCGATGCCGGCATTCCGCCCGACGGCCCCTTCGCGCGCCCCGCACACCAGGACGCGTGGCGCATCGCACAGCTGGAACGCGAGATCCGTGAGCTGCGCCGTACCAACGAGGCGCTGTGGGCGTACATGGCCGGCGAGCTCGCCAGAGCCCCCGGACTCCCGGCATCCGACGGGACGCTCACGCAGCCGGCCACCGGGCACCTCACCCCGCACGGCAACACACCAAGGGCGGCGGCCGCGGCACCCGGGCGAGCGGAGGACGCCCGGATGACCACGCGTCCCTCGCCCCGCCCGCCGGCCCGGCCGCGCCCCCTGGTCGAGTTCCGTGCCCTGGGCCCGATCGAGGCCGTCGTCGGCGACCGCCTCGTCGACCTGGGCGCGCCCAAGCAGCGGGCCCTGCTGGCGCTGCTGGTCAGCAAGGTGGGCAAGCCGGTGGCCGTCGACCTGATCGTCGAGGAACTGTGGACCGGGCACCCGCCGCCCTCGGCGATCCCCTCCCTGCAGGCGTACGTCGCCAACCTGCGCCGCGTGCTGGAGCCCGACCGCGAGCCCCGCACCGCGCCGACGGTGCTGCGCACCTACGGGCGCGGCTATCTGCTCGACAGCCGGGTCGTCGAGGTCGACGTGCAGCGGTTCAGCGAACGCGCCGTCGCCGGCTGGCAGGCCCTGGACGCGGACGACCCGCAGTTCGCGGTCCACGAGTTCGAGGTGGCGCTGGCCCAGTGGCGCGGCCCGGCCTACGCCGAGGTGGCCGACGCCGCCGGCGTCCGCCCGGACGTGGCCCGTCTGGAGGAGCTGCGGCTGTCGGTGGTCGAGGGCCGCTGCGCGGCCCTGCTCGCGGTCGGCGCCCACGAGATCGCGGTGGCCGAACTCGAGGCCTTCGTCCAGGACCACCCCTTGCGCGAGTACGGCTGCGAACTGCTGAGCCTGGCCCTGTACCGGGCAGGCCGGCAGGCCGACGCGCTGGCACTGCTGCGCACCAACCAGCGGCGGCTGGCGGACGAGTTGGGCATCGACCCGCGGCCGGCACTGCAAGTGCTGGAGAAACTGATACTCAACCAGTCGCCGTCCCTGGACTGGCCGCCGCCCCAGGGACCGGCCGTGACCTCACCCTGGCGCCCGCCGGCCGTCCCGAACCCCCGCGGCCAGCACCGGTCCGGCCGCCGCCCGCTGCCGCACCACGCGGCCCTGCCCGGCGGCGAGTTCCTGCGCGCACCCCTGCCGGCGGAGCTGTAGACCGCGGGCGGTTCCCCCCTCCCCCCGGGCCCGGGCACGAGCGGCCCGCCCCGGCGTCGCTACTGCGGGCGGTTGGGCGCGATCCCGGCCAGGGGTGAGGAGTCCTCGTAGCGGACCTCGTAGACCCGCTCGGCGAACTTCCACCCGTCACCGGTGCGCTGGTAACGGTCGTGATAGATGGCGTAGTTGATGCCGCCGCGGCCGTCGAAGGCCCGTCCCACCTCCGACATGTACGCGCGACCGGTCGCGGTGTCCCCGTCGAGCCGGATCACGCCCGGATGGGTGTTCTGCACAAGGAAGTCCACGATCTCCGGCACCCGCCTGCCCCAGGCACGGATCGCCTCCGGGCCCTCGAGCTCGACGGGAATGTTCGGCATCCGCAGCGCGCCGTCCGGCGTGAACAACAGGGCCGCCCGGGCGTAGTCGCGCATCATCACCGCATCGGTGAACTCACCGCGCAGCGCCTCGATCTCGACGCGATCCACGATGTCCTGGAAGTCACTCATCGCTGTGCTCCTGCCTGCTGAATGGTGTGTTCCGCTCACCGGATACGACAGCCCGGCCCAGCCGAACGTGACACGGTCCCGCCCGGTCCACCCGTCCGGCCGACACGCCGTACACCCGTACGGCGCAAGGCGCCAAGCCGACGCCAACCGGGGCCATAGTGCGGGCCAACCACCCCTGCCGATGCTTGGGACCGCAGCATCGGCCGAGGCGCGTCGCCATGGCGGCGCCGACCGTCGTGTCCGGGCCGGCCCACAAGCCGCGTCCGGGACGCCACCTCGGCCGAACCGTTTCCGCGGCCCGCCCGTCGGCGACCAGGGTCGTCCCCGACCGTCCGACGTCCTGCATGCGGGCCCTCACTCATGGAAGGCCGAAAATGGAGGAGACCGAGGTTCCGGTCCTGATCGTGGGTGGGGGCGGCTGCGGCCTGTCCGCCTCCCTCTTCCTGTCGGACCACGGTGTGCAGCACCTGCTCGTCGAACGGCACGCGGACACGTCGATCCTTCCGAAAGCGCACTACATCAACCAGCGCACCATGGAGATCTTCCGGCAGCACGGCCTCTACGACACCGTCGTCGAACGCGCCTCCTCCACCGACCGGTTCGGCCGGGTGCGCTGGCAGACCACACTCACCGGCGACGGCCCCCTGGACCGGCGGGTCATCCACGAGATGGACGCCTTCGGCGGCGGCGCGCTGACCGACGTCTACGCCGCCGACGGCCCCGTACTGCCGTACAAGCTGCCGCAGCTCAGGCTGGAGCCGATCCTGCGCCGTGCCGCCGAGGAACGCAATCCCGGCCGGGTGCTGTTCTCCCACGAACTGGTCTCCTTCGACGATCAGGGCGACCGGGTCGTCGCCGAGATCCGCGACCTGAACAGCGGCGAGGCCACACGGGTCGTCGCCCGCTACGTCATCGCCGCCGACGGCGGCCGCACCCTCGGCCCCCGACTCGGCGTGCAGATGCAGGGCACCGTGAAGATGGCCGACGTCTCCACCGCCTACTTCTCCGCGGACCTGTCGCAGTGGTGGCACGAGGGCACCCTGATGACCTGGTTCATCAACCCCGAGCGCGCCGACCGCAACTTCACCCTGCTGGAGATGGGCCCCCACTGGGGCCGGCAGTGTGAGGAATGGGGCCTGACCTCCTTCCTCCTGGGCGACGCCGACCGCGCCGACCCCGAGGCAGTCGCCGCCCGCATCCGCGAGGTGCTGGGCCTGCCCGACCTCGAACTGACCGTGCACAAGGTGTCGCAGTGGACGGTGGAGGGCGTGCTCGCCGACCGCTACCGGTCCGGCCGCGTCCTCATCGTCGGCGACGCCGCCCATCGCCAGCCGCCCACCACCGGACTCGGCCTCAACGGCGGCATCCAGGACGTCCACAACCTCGCCTGGAAGCTCGCCGCCGTCCTCTCCGGCCACGCCGACGACGGACTCCTCGACACCTACGAGAGCGAGCGGCGACCGGTCGGCAAGCGCAACGTCGACTGGGGCCTGGCCGCCTGGTTCCACCACCGCGTCATGACGGAAGCCGCCCTCGGCCTCGGCCCGCACGTCCCGCCCGAGCGCCGCTCCTCCGCGTTCGCCGACTACTTCGAGCAGTCCGAGGCCGGAGAGGTCAGGCGGGCCAGGGCGGCGGAGCTCTTCGCCACCCACCGCGCCGAGTGCCAGGCCCACGACCTGGAGATCGGTTACGTCTACGAGGAAGGCGCCCTCGTCCCCGACGGCACCCAGGCGCCGGCCGGCTCGCCCATGGGCACCGAGTACCACCCCACCACCCGCCCCGGGCACCGGCTGCCGCACGCCTGGCTGGAGCGCGACGGCCGACGGCTGTCCACCCACGACCTGGTCGGCGCCACCGGCGGCTTCGCCCTCCTCACCGGCCCCACCGGCGCGGGCTGGGCCGAGGCGGCCGAGCAGGTCGCCGAGAAGTTCTCGATCCCCCTCACCGTCGCCCGCATCGGAGCCGGCGCCGAGTACACCGGCGACAGCTGGGCCGACGTACGGGAGATCACCGAAGACGGCGCCGTCCTGGTACGCCCCGACAACCACGTGGCGTGGCGCTCCATGGACGCGGCCGACCATCCGGCGGCCGTGCTGACACAGGTGTTGTCCCAGCTCATGGACCACGGGACACCCGAAAGGCCCTAGCCCCGAAGGCCCCGCCGGGAAATCGGTGACGGCAGCCCGTCACATTCCTCCGCCGGGACCTGTCAAAGGGACGAGGCCTTGAGTCCGACCCAAAAAACAACGAGGAGAACAGACTATGTCCACAACCAGTGCCGTGCCTGCGGCAAGGGACTCACGGCGGTGGATGGTTCTCGCCGTCATCTGTGTCGCCTACCTCATGCTCACCCTCGACATGACGGTGATGAACCTGGCTCTGCCGTCGGCGCAGGAGGCCCTCGACTTCTCGGACGCGGACAAGCAGTGGATCGTCACGTCGTACGCCCTGTGCTACGGCACGCTGCTGCTGATCGGCGGAAAGCTCTCTGACCTCATCGGCCGCAGGGAGACCTTCCTCGTCGGCCTGGTCGGGTTCGCCGCGGCCTCCGCGGTCGGCGGCGCGGCCACCAGCTTCGGGATGCTGGTGACCGCCCGCGCGGCCCAGGGTGTCTTCGCCGCACTGCTCGCGCCCACCACGCTGTCGATGCTGGCCACCACGTTCACCGACCCCAAGGAGCGCGGCAAGGCCTTCGGCGCCTTCAGCGCGGTCGCGGCCAGCGGCGGCGGTCTCGGTCTGCTGATCGGCGGCGCGCTCACCTCCGGCCTGAACTGGCGCTGGTGCATGTACGTCAACCTGGTGTTCGCCGCGTTCTGCCTGATCGTCGGCGGCCGCCTGGTCCCGCGCCAGCCCCGCGCCAAGGCCAGCCTGGACATCCCCGGCGTCATCCTGGTCTCCGCCGGCCTCTTCGGCCTGGTGTACGGCTTCTCCAACGCGGCCACGCACTCCTGGGACACCCCCTCGACCTGGGGCTTCCTCGCCGCCGGTGCCGTGCTGCTGATCGTGTTCGCCGCCTGGCAGACCCGCGCCCAGCAGCCGCTGCTGCCCCCGCGCGTCGTCACCGACCGCAACCGCGGTGGTGCCTACCTGACCTCGCTCCTCGTCGGGATCGGCATGTTCGGTGTGCTGCTCTTCCTGATCTACTACCTGCAGACCGAGCTCGGCTACTCCGCGATCAAGTCCGGTCTCGCCCTGCTCCCGATGATGATCGTCACCGGTGTGGCCAGCAACGTCGGCAACATCAAGGTGATGCCGAAGTCCGGCCCGCGTCCGCTGATCACCATCGGCATGCTGGTCAACGCCGGCGCGATGCTCTGGCTGACGCAGATCGGCGCCGACTCCAACTACGCCACCGCGATCCTCGGCCCGCTCATGCTCATCGGCCTCGGCATGGGCATGATCTACGCCGCCGCTCTGAACACCGGCACCTCCGGTGTGGCCCCGCAGGACGCGGGCGTCGCCTCGGCGACCATCAGCGCCGGCTCCCAGCTCGGCGGCGCCATCGGCACCGCCCTGCTCAACACGATCGCCGCCAGCGCGGCCAGCGACTACGTCTCCAGCCACGCGCAGGGCAAGCCGAGCGCCGAGGTGTTCCAGCTCGCCGCGATCGAGGGCTACCAGCAGGTGTTCTGGTGGTGCGCCGCCATCTTCACCGCCGGCGCCGTCCTCGGCGGACTGATCCTGCGCAGCGGCCCGCTTCCGGCACCCGCCTGGGCCGCCAAGCCGAAGGTGGAGGAGCCGGAGGCCGGCGAGCCGGAGAAGGCACTGTCCTGACACACACCGCCTGAGCGACACGAAAGAGGGCCGGGTCACCCCGGCCCTCCTTTCGTTTCCCGGCGGCTGGTGTCAGCCGCGGCGCGCGTCAGCTACGGCGCAGCGAAGGCTTGCGCACCCGGAAGTTCGCCATCATGCCCATCGACGCGTGGTCGAACATGTGGCAGTGGTACACGTAGGTGCCCTCGTAGCCCGTGAAGGTCGCCTGAAGCTTGACCGTCTCCCCGGGCAGGAGCGGCACGGTGTCCTTCAGCCCGCTCTCCGGTCCGGAGGTGACGGGCTTGCCGTTGCGCTCCAGTACGCGGAACTGCACGAGATGGATATGGAAGTTGTGCGGGGTGTAGATGTTGGCGTTGCGCACGGTCCAGATCTCCGTGGCCCCGTACTTGATCTCGGTGTCGATCCGGTCCATGTCGTACGACTTGCCGTTGATGAACGCGTCCATGGTCGCGCCGGTCTCGTCCATGCTCAGCACGAAGTCGCGGCTGACCGTGGCGCTGCCCGCGGCGGGCAGCGTGCGCAGCGTCGAGGGCACGCTGCTGGTGTCCCGGACGGCCCCGGTGACCCGGAACTGCAGCACCCTGCCGACCTGGTCGACGGGGTCGCCGGGCAGCAGCCCGCCGGTGTTGGTGAGGATCAGCCTGGTGCCGGCGGCGTACCGGGAGAAGTCGACGACGATGTCGGCGCGCTCACCGGGGGAGAGGGACACCGACGTCACGTCGAGCGGCTTCTCCAGCAGCCCGCCGTCGGAACCGATCTGCTGGAAGGCCGAGCCGTCGGACAACTGCAGCGTGAAGAACCGCAGGTTGGCCGTGTTGAACAGCCGGAAGCGGTACTTGCGGGCGGCGACCTCGAAGTACGGCCAGGCCTTGCCGTTGGCCAGCAGCACCTGGCGCTTCATGAAGTCACCCATGGTGTACACGAGTTGACCGCTGTCGTCGAAGCGCGCGTCCCGCAGCGCGATCGGCACGTCGTACGCCCCGGAGGGAAGGTTCAGGTTCCGCTCCACGTCGTCGGTGAGCAGATAGAGGCCGGTCAGCCCGCGGTAGACGGTCTCCGACTCCTGGTGGTGGGTGTGGTCGTGGAACCACAGGTTCGCGTGCGGCTGGCTGTTGGGGTACGTGTAGATCTTCGACCCGCCGCCCGGCGTGATGATGTCCATGGGGGAGCCGTCACTGCTCTGGGGCACGTGGCCGCCGTGCAGATGGATCGAGGTGGGCACGCTCAGCCGGTTGGTCTGCCTGACCACGACGCGTCGCCCGGAGACCGCCTTGATGACGGGACCGGGGAAGCTTCCGTCGAACGTACGGACCCGGGTCAGCCGCCCCGGCAGGATCTCCGCGTCCGCCTCCTGCAGGGTCATGTCGTAGTAGCTGGTCAGGCCCAGGTCGCACACCGGCTGCACGACCCCGGGCACCGGCATCGCCTGCTGGAACTGCGGAACGGTGCTCGGGTCCAGGTCGGTGGCCTGTGCGGGACCGGCCACGGCGGGCACCAGCAGGCCCGCACCGCCGAGGGCGCCGGTCAGTGCTGCCCCCGCCTTCAGGACGGTTCTGCGCTGGATCATGTCCCCTCCCCGTGGGGTGTTGCGTGTGATGGAAGAGCAAAGACCTGGCAGAGGATGCATCGCTGCACTGTGGGGACTCTGGAGCCCTGCTGGAGCAGCGGAGACGGCAGATGCGCGACCGGCGTGCCGTGCGGCCGCGGGGGCCGCGGGCCGCATCGGGCACCGGCGCGTGCGGCGAGGCCAGGTGTGCCGCGCCGCGAGGCCTGCCGCCGTCGGCAGCTCGTCCTCCCGCGCGGGCACGGCCCCTTGCCGCCCGTAACCGTCATCGTCGCTTCTGCCGCCGGGCAGTTGCCGCCCGGCCGTGAACGGACCGCGAGGTTGCCCTCGCGAACACGCGTCGCGGGCCGGGCCGGAAGTGGCCGGCCCGGCCCGCGAACGAGATGACTGGACAGGCTCAGCCGATCTTGACGATCTGTCCGTCGCCGGTGGCTCCGATGTCCGTGGAGGTGGTGCAGGCCGGCGCGTCCGTGCAGGCCGGCCACATCATGGTCTTGTTCGCCACGTAGATGGAGCCGTCGGGGCCCGCCGCGAAGCCCGTCGGCGCGAACAGCTTTCCGTCCGCCAGGACGGTACGGGAGTTGTTGCGGTGGTTGATCTGGATGACGTTGCCGATGGGGTCGCCGGTCGGCAGGAACCCGGTGGTGTCGAACTGGGTCACGTAGAAGTCACCGTTGGCACCGAAGCCGCAGCCGCTGATGGCGCTGAAGCCGCTCTGCCAGACCTTCAGCTTGCCGGTCTTGGGCGAGTACCGGTACACGTTGGCCGCGGTGGCCGAGTTGCCGTGCCCGGTGATCTCGCCGATGTACACCCCGCCGTCGGGGCCCACGTCGACGCAGGTCGGCACGGCGTCCGAGCCGGCCGGCGTCTTGGGGACGAAGGCGAGCACCTTGACGCGGCCGTGACGGTCGACCGAACTCAGCGTGTTCGCCCCGGCGTCCACCAGGTAGAACCCGCCACCCGGCTTCGTCGTCAGCGCGTAGGGGTTGGAGGCGGGATAGGTGTTGGACAGGTCCGGGTGGGCCGCGGTCCACTGCCAGTTGACCGTGCCGGGGTTCGCGATCACCTTGCGGCGGCCGCCGGTGATGTCCATCACCGACCCGTACTGCTTGCTCAGCACCGCGGACAGGTCCGCGGGCAGACTGGACGGGACCTGCTCCGGCGACCCGGCCTGAAGCGTGTACACGTGGCCGTTGGGCCCGACGGCCAGGCCGTTGGGGCCGATCGTCTCTTCCTGGTTGAACGCCGTCGGCAGTCCTTCGGCGATCCGCACCGGCGCGCCGGAAGAGACGTCCGCGACCGACCCGGTGAGGCCGTAGCACCTGGTGGCGAAGCCGGTGCCGCGGCACTCCGTGGGGGTGGCCCCCATTTCGGCGACCAGGAGGTGACCGTCAGATCCCCAGGTCAGGCTCCGCGGTGAGTTCAGCCCGCTGGCCACCACGGTGACCGGTGCGTCGCTGGTGAGATGGCTGGTCGGACGGGGCGATTGCGTGACGGCCTCGGCCGCCTGTCCCGATGGTCCGGCTCCCACGCCGACGAGCGCTGCCGCTGCCGCCACACCGGCGGCCAGTGTCCTGCTCGTTTTGAGACGCCACATCTTGGCCTCATTCCCTCCGGTTCGAGTGAATCCACGACTTGATGACTGGTATTCACACAGGACGCACCGGGACCGACTCGCACTGCTGCGGTATGACCGCCCCCCTGCATCTTGTTCTGGCGCCTCAGCATCGATCACATGACTTGTTTGTGACTGTCGACCGGGTTGGCGCCGACTTGGCGGCGCGTGCCGGCGGCGAACCGGACGGCAGGCCGGGCGGCAGGCCGGGCGCTGGAAGAGCCGGTAGGAGGGCCGACGTCCAACTGCCCACGGCCCACGCACGGTTCCCCGCCCCGGAAGCCGTCCCGCCCCTGAGGGCGCCCGTATCGGTGCGATGTGGCCGGATCTGTTCCGCGGCTCGGCTTCGGCTAGTGACGGCGTCCAGCCGGCGAGGCGCAGACGGACTTTCTGGGTACGGTCGGCGGCGGTCACATTTGTGCGCCACGGCCTGTCATGAGGGTGAGGCTGCGGATCGGCGCGACCGGCGCGGCACAGAACCGACAGACACCGCGGACGAGGCCGGATGCGAGAACTCCGGTCCGCCGACACGGGACAGATCAGGAGAGAC
Source organism: Streptomyces sp. NBC_00016 (assembly GCF_045040885.1). NCBI lineage: Bacteria > Bacillati > Actinomycetota > Actinomycetes > Kitasatosporales > Streptomycetaceae > Streptomyces > Streptomyces sp. NBC_00016. Next base: position 10,077,177 of record NZ_CP108304.1, read on the forward strand.
CATGGGCGACAGGCTCGACATGTCGTTGATGTACGCGATGCACAACGCGCTGCGGCGCGAGCTGGACATCATGGCCGCGATCACGGCGCGCGTCGACGACGACCCGCGGCGGGTCCTCACCGGCGCCGCCGGCTGGGACATATTCAAGAAGGCCCTGCACATCCACCACACCGCCGAGGACGAAGCGCTGTGGCCGGTGCTGCGCCAGGCGGCGGCCGGCCGCCCCGACGACCTGGCCCTGCTGGACGCGATGGACGCCGAACACGCCGCCATCGACCCGCTCGTCGAGACCATCGACGCCGCGCTGGCCGACCCGGAGGGCGGGCCTGAACGCCTCGCGACCGCCGTTGACAGCCTGGCCGTCAACCTGACCGGACACCTCAAGCACGAGGAGGACCAGGCACTGCCGCTGATCGAGGACCTCCTGACGCTGGAGCAGTGGCAGCACTACGGCCGCATCCACGGCGCCAAGACCGGGCCGGACGGACCCCTTCTGACCCCCTGGGTCCTCGACGGCGCCGACGAGGACACCGTCAACACCATGCTCGCCGTACTGCCCGAACCCGTACGCGCCGCCTACCGCAACGAATGGCAGCCCGCCTACGCCGCGCTCGACAGGTGGAACAGCAAGGGCTGATCGATCTTGTCCTTCGGCCCCGGCCGGCGAGCCTGCGAAGCCGGTGCCGGGGCGGTTGCCGGGTCCGATCCCGAGGAACACCCGCGGCAGGACGATGGCGGTGTGCGCGTATTCGGCCGTTGCCCGAAGCGCGCGCGCCGCCCGTCGCCGTCCCCGGCGGGCCGGAGTCCACACCGATGCCGATGCGGCGGGCCGGGCTTGGCACGACGCCGGCGAAGAGGACGTCGCCGGGTTCGAGTTTGTCAGCGGGCGATGGAGATCGCGAAGGGTGTGAATCCGGTGGAACGGATGACGTGAGGTACGAACAGGATCGCGGCCTCTGTGGCGCGGGCGGTCTGGATCCCGCCGAGGTCGGTGATCCATTCCTTTTGCCAGCCGAGGTCGGTGAGCAGTTCGCGGACGCTCTGCTTGGCCTGCGCGTCCTCGCCGGAGAGGAACGCGGTCGGTGTCTGGGCGAGCGTGTCCGGCGAGGTCATCACCGGGAAGAGCATGGTGTTGAGTGTCTTGACGACGCGCGTTTCGGGGAGCGCCTTCTGGAGCTGTTCGGCCAGGCTCGAGCCGGGGTAGATCAGATCGGCGGGCAGTCCGTCCGGTCCGTCGGTGGTGGCGTTGGAGACGTCGACGAGGATCTTGTCCCGGAGTTCTTCGCGCAGAGCGGCGAGCCGGTCCAGCGAGCCGGCGCCCGGGGTGGCGTTGATGACGATCCGGGCAGTCCGGGCGGCGTCGGCGGCGGCGCCCGGCGTGCGGTCCGCCACTGTCACTTCGTGTCCTGCCCGGGCGAGGGCTGCGGCCAGGTTGCCGCCGACGCGGCCGTTTCCGAGAACTGCGATCTTGGTCATGATGATCTGGTCCTTCCGTGGGCGTGCGGGTTGTAGTGCGCGGTCAGCGTGAGAGCGTGGACACGGCCTCGGCGTGGACGCCCGGCGCGGCGGCCACAAAGCTCTGGCTCTGGGGGGTCCAGGGGCGGCCCTCGGCGTCGGAGATCCGTCCGCCGGCCTCGGTGACGAGCAGCGCGCCGGGAAGCAGGTCCGCGCGGGCGCCGGCGAACTGCCAGAAGGCGTCGATCCGGCCGGCGGCTACGTTCAGCAGGTGCAGGGTCGCCGGCACGGCGACGCGGACGACGAGCGCGTCGAAGAGCATCGCGGTGATCGAGGAGCCGACCCGCTGCACGACCTTTTCGTCCTCGTCCGGCCGGGCCTGGCTGGTGGCCACGATGCTCAGGCCGAGGCCGGCGGTCCGGGAGACGTGCAGCGGCCGGCCGTCGAGGTGGGCGCCCGCGCCGGTGAGCGCGGTGTAGGTCTCGCCGGTCAACGGCAGGTGCACTGCGGTGAGCACCGGCTGGTTCTCCCGCACGAGGGTGGCGGTCACCGCCCACTCCGGCAGGGCGTGCAGGTGGTTGACGTTGCCCTCGGCCGGATCCACGACCCACCACTCGCCGGCCGGCAGCGCCCCGCCGTCCAGTTCGTCCTCCACCCAGCCGGCCTGCGGGCGCAGGCTCGTGAGACGGGGACGCAGGATGTCGAGCGCCGCGTCGTCGTTGACGGCCAGCGCGCGCATCAGCTCTTCGCGGCTCTGGTAGCGGACCACCTCGCCGAAGCGCTCGCGCAGCGCCGAGCCCGCCTCACGCACGGCGATCGCGGTCTGGGCGAGCAGGTCGGCGTCGGAGGCGGCGACGTCGGTGGTCCGGAGCGTTTCGGACATGGCGGTATTCCCGTCTGTGGAGGGGTGCTGAGGCCGGTCGAGGGCCGAACTGCGCGTTACTCCCTGCGCTTTCGCCTCAACGGTAGGCAGACCGGCGATTAACTTCAAATGCATGTCAGGCACGGCTAGGATTACTCACATGCAATTGGATTTGAACCTGCTCGCCGCGCTCGACGCGCTGCTGGAGGAGGGCAGTGTGGCCGGGGCGGCGGCGCGCCTGCACGTCACCGCCCCCGCGATGAGCCGGAGTCTGGGCCGGATCCGGCGCACGACCGGGGATCAGATCCTCGTGCGCACCGGCCGCACGATGACCCCGACGCCGTATGCGATCGCCGTCCGGGAACAGGTGCACGAGCTGCTGCACCAGGTCCAGGGGGTGCTGGCACCGAGCCGTGAACTCGATCTGGCAATGCTCGAGCGCACGTTCACACTCCGCTGGCACGATTCCCTCGTCGCCCTGAGCGGCCCCGCACTGCTCGCGGCCGTGCGCGGACAGGCGCCGGGCGTGCGACTGCGCTTCGTCGCGGAATCGAGCATCGACACCCCCGAGTTGCGGCGCGGCGAGGTCGACCTGGAGGCGAACTCCAACCGCCCGAGCGCACCGGACATCCGTGCCGAGAACGTAGGCGGGACCCGCCTCGTCGTCGTCGCGAGGCAGGGGCACCCCCTCACCCGCGTCAGGACCCTCACCGCACAGCAGTACGCCGACGCTGAACACGTCACCGTCTCGCGACGCGGAAACCTCACCAACGCCATTGACGACGCCCTCGCCCGGCTCGGCCTCACCCGCCGTGTGGTGGCGACCGCGCCCACGGAAGGGGCCGCTCTGGAGTTCGCGCGCGGCTCCGACATCCTGATCAGCGTCCCCGAAGCCACCACGCGGTCAGCGGTCGCCGACTTCGGCCTGGTCGTGCTCCCCCTCCCGCTCGAACTGCCGTCGGCACCGGTATACCTGTCATGGCATCAGCGCTACGACACCGATCACGCCCACGCCTGGCTGCGCGGACTGGCGCGAACCGCGCTGGCCCTGTGAGGAGCGTCGTAGTGGGCGCCGTGGCCGCGTCACCCATACGTCCGCGGTCCATGCGACCACCACGGCGATCTGATTGAACGTCGGCAGCGGCTTGTCCGTGCGGGTGCCGGCCGTGGAGGCGGCCGTGGAGGCGGCCAGACCGACGCCTGCGGCTCACCCCCTCGCGGACCGCCGGTGTGCAGATCAATCTCACCGGGATTTCCTGTACCTCAGCTGCTCAAGGGCGAGTTCGGTACCGCCGGGCTACGCGGGGACGGCCGCTGAACCGTGATCGATCAACGCCGGAAGCAGCAACTCGGGACAGGCGACAAGTGGAGGACGTTTCCGTCAGCGGGCCACGGGAGTCCCCGCGGCCAGGCCCTCACCGGCCGCACCGGCGCGCACCCGTCCGCGGTCGATCGTCACGACCTGGTCGGCGCCGGTGAGGCCCTCCCGTTCATGCGTGACCAGAAGGGTCGTACGGTTGCGGGTGGCGTCGAGGATGTCGGCGAGCACGCCGGCCGCGGCATCCGGGTCGAGTCCCTCGGTCGGTTCGTCCAGGACGAGGACGGGCGGATCGGCGAGCAGCGCGCGGGCCAGCAGCAGCCGGGTCCGCTGGCCGCCGGAGGGCTCCGTGCCGTCGGGCCCCAGGCAGGTGTCGAATCCGTCGGGCAGCGACTCGATCCAGTCCAGGATCCGCGCCCGGCGCGCCGCGTCGCGCAGCTCGGTGTCGCCGGCGTCCGGCCGGGCGAGCAGCAGGTTGGCGCGGATGGTGGCGTGGAAGACGTGGGCGTCCTGGGTCATCCCGGTGATCACCCGCCGCACCTCATGGCCGGCGCAGTCACGCAGCTCGCGGCCGGCGACCTCGATGCTGCCGCCCTCGTAGTCCACGAACCGCATGAGCGCCGAGATCAGCGTCGACTTCCCCGAGCCGCTCGCGCCGAGCAGCACGGTGCGCTGTCCGGCCGGCAGGTGCAGACTCAGACCGTCCAACGCCGGTGCGTCACACCCCTGGTGGCGCACCGTCAGATCGCGGATGCGCACACCGACCGGACCGTCCACGACGAGCGCCGGCGCGGCGGCCGGCTCGACGACCGGCGCCGACGTGTCGAAGAGGTCGGCCAGCCGCCCTGCCCGGGCCCGCACGTCGGCGAGCCGGAACGCGGCCGCCGGCAGCGGAGTGAGCGCCTCGAAGGCCACCAGGGAGAGCACCGCGAGCACCGTCAGATGGACGGCGGGCAGTTCTCCGTCGGCATGGGAGCCCAGCGCACTCCACACCACGGCCACCAGAGCCGCCCCCTGGAACAGCATCAGCACGGCGGACGCCAGCGACGTGGTCAGCGCACGCCGCCGCTCCAGCCGGGCGATCCGCGCGGCGGCCAGCCGGGCCCGCGCGGCGGCCCGCCCCTGGGCGCCGTAGGCGGCGAGGTCCGCCGCCCCCTCGCTCAAGTCCACGACGTGCGCGGCGAGTTCGGCCCGCAGTGCCGCCTGCGCCCGCCCCGTGCGCCGGGCCACGGCGAGCACCGTCGTCGGCACGAGCAGGACGGCCACGAACAAAAGCAGCCCGAGCACAAGACCCGCCTCGGGCAGCAGCATCGACGCCGTCGCGGTCGCGGCGACACACACCGCGGCGGCGGCCGCGGCCGGCAGCAGGATCCGCAGCAGCAGATCCTGCGCGGCATCCACGTCGTCGACGAGCCGGGTCAGCAGATCACCGCTGCGGAAAGCGGGCGTCCCCGCAGGGGCGAGCGGCACCAGCGCCTCGTACACCTTGGTGCGGAACCCCGCGACGGCCCGCAGCACACCGTCGTGCCCGAGCAGCCGGTCACCGTAACGCAGGGCCCCGCGCCCCAGTGCCAGGGCGCGCACGGCCACGATCGCAAGGCTCACCGAGGCGAGCGGCGGCTGCTGCGCGGCCCGTGTGATCAGCCAGGACGCGGTCGCCATGAGGGCGGCCGCCGCCAGTTCACTGCCGGCCGCGGCGAGCCCCGCCGTCAGCAGCCTGCGCCAGTACGGCAGAAGGTGACGCACCAGGCGCACCGTCGGCCAGGACCCGCCCGACGGCCGGACGGGGGGTACGACCGCCGGACGGGAGTCTGTGCGGCGCGCGGCCGCCGTGTACAAGGAAGTCATGAGGTCAAAGCCCCTTCTGGGGGAAGGAGTCGCGGTGCACGGAGGGAAGAGTTCGCCATCGCCTGCGGACGTCCGTCCGCCGCCTGCGTGCGCTCGTACCCCACCGTTGCCGGGCGCGGGTCCGCCACCGTTTCCAGCCGCCCGCCCCGCACCGTGACGACACGGTCGGCGTACGGGAGCAGGCTCGTGCGATGCGCCACCACGATCGCGGTACGTCCGCGCATCAGCCGCACCGTGGCACGGGTGACGGCGGCCTCGCTGTCCGGGTCGAGATGCGCGGTCGGCTCGTCCAGCAGCAGCACGGGCGCGTCCTTGAGGAAGGCCCGGGCGAGGGCGAGGCGCTGCCGCTGCCCCGCGGACAGCCCCGCACCGTGTTCGCCGAGCAAGGTGTCGTAGCCCTGGGGAAGGGCCTCGACGAAGTGGTCGGCGTCGGCGTCGCGGGCCGCCTGGCGCACCTCGGCATCGCTCGCGTCGGGCCGCCCGAGGCGGATGTTGTCCGCCACGGAAGCGGCGAACAGGTGCGGGCGCTGCGGCACCCACGCCAGCCGCGTCCGCCAGTCGTCGGCGTCGAGGTCCGCCAGGTCGGTGCCCCCGACCGTGATCCGGCCGGCCGAGGGCTCGACGAACCCCAGCAGCAGCGCCAGCAGCGTGGACTTGCCCGCCCCGCTGGGTCCGACCAGGGCGACGTGCTCACCGGGCTGGACCTGCAACGACACACCGTCCAGGGCGGGCACGGCCCGGCCCGGGTAGGTGACGCACACACCGTGCAGCGACACCGGCACGGTACGGACATCGGGCGACGCGGGCCGCTCACCGGCGTCCCCGGCCCCGCCCTCGCCCTTGCCCTCGTCGAGGATCGTGAAGACCTGCTCCGCCACCGTGACGCCCTCCGAACTCTCGTGGAAGGCGGCCCCCATCGCCCGCAGCGGCAGATACGCCTCCGGCGTCAGGAACAGCACGACCAGGGCCGTACGCAGATCCAGCGCACCCCCCAGCAGCCGCAGCCCGACGGGTACGGCGACCAGCGCCACCGACAGCGTCGCGACCGTCTCCAGCACGAACGACGACAGGAACGCCACCCGCAGGGTCCGCATCGTGGCCCGGCGATGGGCATCGGCCATCTCCCCGACCCGCCGCGCCTGGTAGTCCTCGCGGCCGAACGCCCGCAGCGTCGGCAGCCCGGCCACCACATCCAGGAAGTGCCCGCCGAGCCGCGCCAGCAGCCGCCACTGCCGGGCGGTGCGCCGCGCGGTGTGCATACCGACCAGCGCCCCGAACACCGGGATCAGCGGCAGCGTCACGACGACGATCAGCGCCGACGACCAGTCGGTCACGAACAGCCAGACCACCACCGTGAGGGGGACGACGCCGGCGGCCGCCATGGTGGGCAGCGCCCCGGTGACATACGGATCCAGGGCGTCCAGCCCACGCGTGAGCAAGGTGGCCGTCTCGCCGTGCCGGCGCGCCGCCGGCGCGGACGGCGCGGCGTGGCCGAGCCGGTCCGTGAGCCGGCCGCGCAGCGCGTGCTTGGCGTCGGCCGCGGCCCGCTGCGCGAGGACGTCCCGCGCCCAGCCGAGCAGCGCCCGCAGCGCCACCACGCCGCCCAGCGCGGCCGGCGCCGCGAACGCGACCCCGTGCCCGGCGAAGGCATCCGCGAGGACCCCGGCCAGCAGCGTCACCTGGACGACGACGAGGACCGCGGCGAGGAACGCCAGGCACGCCGAACGCCCCACATGGCGTCGCAGCACCGGCAGTTCCCGCATCAGACGGCGTTCGACCGGTTTCATGTGCGATCCCTCCCCCTACTACGGTGGCGGCTGACGGGCGGTTGCTCAGAAGTAGCTGAGATGACGGCGTCCCGTACGTCCCCTGAAGGCCCACCAGCTCCACGCCTGGTACGCCAGGATCGTCGGGACCACCAGCACCCCGAACCCGCTGAGGATCTTCAAGGTGGCGTCGTCGGTGACGGCGTGCCCGATGTCGAGCCCGTGGCCGGCCGAGCTGATCAGCAGGTACGGGTAGTGCCCCGCCCCGATCAGCAGCACCGGCAGCGCGGTCGCGCAGCAGGTGGCCACGAACGCCCGCACCTGGTGCCCGCCGGCGAAGGACCACCGGGCGACACCGATCGCCGCCACGATCGCGGCGGCGATCGCGGCCGCCGCTGCCCGGTTGGTCATCGAGGCACCCTCGCCGAACACCGTCAGCAGCAGTGCGAGCAGCGCCGCCGCACCGGTCGCGGTCAGCAGCCGCGCCCCCAGCCGCCGTGCCCGGCCGGCCACTTCGGGTTCCGAGCGCAGGGCGACGAAGCCCGCACCGTGCGCCGCGAACAGCAGGATCGTGGTGACACCGCACACCAGCACGAACGGCGTGAACACCTCACCGAACCCGACCCGGAAGCTGCCGTCGGCCCGCCGCGGCACACCGTGCAGCAGCAGGCCCACGACCAGCCCCCAGCACAGGGCCGGCAGCGCGCCACCGAACACGATCAGCGCGTCCCAGACCCGGCGGCCGGACGCCCCCCGGGCCCGGCGGCGCAGCTGCACGGCCGCGTTGCCGAGGACCAGACCGACCAGGATCGCCACGATCAGCGGATACATGGCGGGCAGCAGGGTGCCCTCCAGATGCGGGAACGCACCGAACATCACTCCCGCGAAGGCGACCAGCCACACCTCGTTGCCGAGGAAGAACGGAGCGATGGCATCGAGCGCGGCGTTGCGGTCCGGGGCCCTGCCGCGCTCCCGCTCCTCGCGGGACCTGCCGAGGAAGGGGTGCAGCATCTGTGCACCGTAGTCATATCCGCCGAGCACGAAGTACCCGGCGAGCAGCAGGCCCAGCAGGGCCAGCCAGGCGGTCTGCAAAGTCATCTCGTCAACTTCCCCTCAGAAAGCCGGGACCGGCTGCTTGTCACCGGCACCGTCCGTGGGACCCTCGAGCCGGTCCTCGGCGAGCGGCTCGGTGGCACCGAGCTGGGTGGCCTCGGGGCCGCGGACGGCGAAGCGGGTGATCAGGGTCCAGTTCGTCACCGCCAGCGCCAGGAAGACGGCGATGAACAGCGTGCAGGACGCGATCAACGAGGCCCTGCTGACGTGGGACAGCGCGTCCTCCACCGTCAGATGGCCGTAGACGAGCCAGGGTTGGCGTCCCACCTCACGCACCACCCAGCCGGCCACCGAGGCGAGAAACGCGAACGGGATCATCGCGGTCATCAGATAGGCCATCGGACGCCACCGCACCAGCCGGTCCTTCCACAGCAGGAACACCGCGATGAAGGTGATGGTGGAGATGGTGTTGCCGATGAGCGTCATCGCGTTCATCGACAGATGGATCCAGCCCTCCGGCGGCACATAGTCACCGGGCCCGAACTGCTCCACGAGCCGGCGCTGCACCTCGGCGACACCGGAGCCGTCCAGCACGGCGGCCTTCATGGGCTGCGTCCGCTCGATCACCGGACGCTGCAGCTCACCCACGACGACGACGAAGAAGGAAGCGAGCATGGCCACCCACGTCCCCAGACGCAGGGAGGAGCGGAACAGGTCGGTCTCCTTGGTGCCCCGGGCGAAGTGCCAGGCACTGACCCCGGCGACGAAGATGCCGCCCGTCATCAGCGCGGCGAGCGTGATGTGGCCGAGGGCGACCAGCGCCATGTCGTTGGTGAGCAGCGCCCCGAAGTCGGTCAGGTAGGCGACACCGCCCCGGACCTCGTAGCCGACGGGATGCTGCATGAAACCGTTGGCGATCAGGATCCAGAACGCGGAAGCGTACGCGGTGAGGGCCACCAGCCAGATGAGAGCGACATGCACGCCCCGGCGCAGCCGCCCCCAGCCGAAGATCCACATCCCGAGGAACGTGGACTCGGCGAAGAACGCGATCAGCGTCTCGAGCGCCAGCGGCGCCCCGAAGACGTTGCCCGCGAACTTGCTCAGTCCGCTCCAGCTCAACCCGAACTGGAACTCCATGACCAGGCCGGTGACGATACCGACCGCGTAGTTGATGACGTAGAGCTGTCCCCAGAAGCGCGTCATGCGCTCCCGGACAGCCTTCTTGGCGGGATCACGGGTGTACGCGGCCCGGGTGTGCATGAATGCCACGAGGGGGACGAGCCCCATCGTGAGGATCACGAACAGCCAGTGGATGCCGGTGGTGGCCGCGAACTGGAGTCGGGCCAGCTCCGCAGCGCTCATGGATGCGACCTTCCTGGTAGGGCGGCGGGAGAAGGACAGAAGTAGGGGCCCTCGCATCGCGTGTACAGGCACCGGGCGTCACCGCCCGTCACCTGTGCGGTGACCTCGATCAGACCGTAGAGAGAAATGCTCATGCTTTCCAAGACCGGTTTTGCCATGTGACGATGCCTCAAAAGACATAAGTGAAGGTGGCTCGTGGATCTGCTGCAGTTGCGCTACTTCCAGACCGTCGCCCGCTACGAGCACATCAGCCGCGCCGCGGAGGAACTGAGCGTCGCCCAGCCCTCCCTCAGCCGCACCATCGCGCGCCTGGAGGCCGAGCTCGGCTCCACGCTGTTCGAACGCCAGGGCCGCGGCATCAAGCTCAACGCGTACGGATCGATGTTCCTGCGCCACGTCGACCGCGCCCTCAGCGAACTCGACGACGGCATCCGGGCCGTTCGCGAGGCCGGCGAACTCGGCCTCGGCCGGGTCAGCATCGCCTGCGAGACGCTCTTGACCATCACCACGGTCCTCGGCAGCTTCCGCGCCACCCAGCCCTACGCCGACGTGCGGCTCTTCCAGTCGAACGCGGAGGAGATGGAACGCCAACTGCGCGTCGGCGAGGTCGACTTCTGCGTCGCCTCCCAGCAACTGAACGGCACCCACCTGGAGTCGCTCGAGCTCACCCGCGAAGAGGTGCTGCTCGCCGTCCCGCGCGGCCACTGGCTGGACGGACGGGAGTCCGTGACGATCCGCGAGATCGCCGACGAGCCCTTCGTCACCACCCGCAAAGGTCACTGGCAACGCACCCTCCTGGAGACGCTGTTCGCGTCCGAGGGCCTCACGCCCCTGCTGTCCTGCGAGGGCGACGAGCCGGGCGCGAGCCAGGTCCTGATCAGCGCCGGTCTCGGCATCGGCCTCATCCCCGCGATGTCCCGCCAGGCCGGCACCGAGACCCGCGTCCCGGTGGCCTGGGTGCACCTGGACGCCCCCGCCTGCCACCGCGTGCTCACCCTCGTCTGGCGCCGCGACGCCTACCTGTCCGAAGCGGCCCTGAGATTACGGGAGTTCATCACCTCGCGGCCCTTCATGACCCACCGCCTGCCGGACCCGAACCGTTCCCGCTCCTAGCCGTCCTCGAGCAGAGCTGGACCTGGCGAGCGGGAAAATCCTCTGCTACGGTCCGTTTTCGCTCACTTTCCACGGCTCGGGCATCGCGTGTCCCGACGGCCGCCGCGCGGAGCCGAGTGGACGAGGTGTCGCGTCCCCGCCCCGTCTCCAGCGGTACTCCACCCTTTTTCATCGGCCGCTTGACCGACCTTTGAGCACACGCCCACGCATGGTCAAGCGCTCCCCGAGGAGTCCCCATGCCCAAGATCACGTACATCTCCGCCGGCGGCACCGAGCGGACCGTCGACGTCCCCGTCGGCACCAGCGTCATGCGCGGCGCCGTCTTCAACGACATCGAAGGGATCGTCGCCCAGTGCGGCGGCAACGCCCAGTGCGCGACCTGCCACGTCTACGTCGACGACACCGCCGTCGGCACACTGGACCCCCGGCAGCCCGACGAGGACCGGTTGCTCGACTACACCGTCTGCCCCCGCCGCCCCACCAGCCGCCTCAGCTGCCGGCTGAAGGTGACCGAAGCGATGGACGGCCTGATCGTCCACACCCCCGAACGGCAGGACTGACGCCCGGTCCCGCACCGCCCACGGCCGCCCCTGACCACCTGGCAGGACACCGGCTCCGGGCCGCCAAGCCGGCGCCAACTCACCCTCCAGTCCTGGCCAAGACAGACGACCCATGCTGTGCGCCACGAGCAATAAGCAAAGGTTTCATGTCGACATCTGGGGGATTGATGTCTGGAAAAGCCAACATCCAACGTGTGTACTCAGCCGTGGAAGAAGCGGCCGACCTGTTGGACATAGCCTGCTCCCGTGAGCAGATGTGGCCCACCCTGACCGCATTCGAGGATGTCCTCACCGACGGCGCCATCGTCTTCAACATGGTGACCAGCGGCGGCCGCATAGGAGACCTCTCCTTCGACTTCACGCTGCCCCCCAGCGCCGGCGACCCCTACCAGCTCGCCCTCTCACACGGCCTGGTCGACGAAACCGACCACCCCATCCGCGCCCTCTTCTCGGACATCCAGGCGCGATTCCCCCTCCAGGCGTACGGCGTCGACCACGGAATCACCAGCGGCTTCCACAAGACCTACGCCTTCTTCCCGCTCGGCGACCTGCAGAGCGTGGCGGAGCTCGCCGACATCCCCTCCATGCCCAGCGGCCTGTCCGAGCACGTGACCTCGTTCGCCGCCTACGGCCTGGACGACAAGATCTCGGCCATCGCGATCGACTACGCGCGCCGCACATGGAACGTGTACTTCAACGGCCTCTCCGCCGAACACGTACAGCGCACAGCGGTCCTCTCCATGCTCAGCGAATTCGGCCTCCCCGAGCCGAGCGCGCAACTGCTGGAATTCATCGAGACCTCATCGGCCCTGTACCCCACCTTCGGCTGGGACTCCTCGAAGATCGAGCGGATCAGCTTCTCCACGAGGACCACGGACCCGGTGGCACTGCCCGCCCGGATCGAGCCGAAGCTGGAGAAATTCGCGCGGAGCGCCCCGCACGCGTACGAGGGCGAGCGGGTACTCGTCTACGCGGGCGCGCTGTCGCCCAGCGAGGAGTACTACAAACTCGCGACCTACTACCAGATGACCGCCGCGGCACACGACCGCGTCCGCTCCGCGAACTGACACCCCGCCGGCCTCCTGCGGCGGGGGCCCGGCCGCCAGGCCCCGCCCCCGGCCCCCGCCCAGGCGACCCTGCAGGCCCTCCGACACCGCGGCCGCATCCCGGGCCGGGCCCCGGACACGGCCCGCCGAGCGCCCTCCCGCCGGACACGAACCGCAGCAGGAACGGCACCGACCCGGCGGCGCGGGTGACAAGGCGACAGACGAACGCCCGCACCCGTCCGAAGAAGGCCCGGTCCAGCGCGGCGCGACCGGCATCGGTGAAGACGTCCGGTTCCCACCGGGCCGCGGCCGAGGCGACGCGCACCGCGCTCACCCCCGCCCGCACGAGACCCTCGCCGCGCACGGTGCGGAAACCGCGGCCGCGGCGCACCTGCCGGGACCCGCGCCGAGGCATGAGGAACCGGAGGGCACCTGCCGGGAGAGCGGCCGCCCGGCCCGGCACCGCACCCCGGTTCTCCGGGCGGCCCCCGCGGTGCCGGCGGCGCGAGGACGGGGCCAGGACGCGGCCGGGCGTGGACCGGGCCCTCGCGCACCGCCGTGCACGAGGGCCCGGGAGCCCACCGCCGGTACCCGTATCCCTCGTTCCCGGCGGGTGCTCACGCGCGGCTCATGACGAACCCGCGCCCTGGGTAATCCGCAGCGGACGGCGAGACGGATTGCCCCTGTCTCCGGGTTCTTCCGGACAGCGCGTCCCACACCGGGCGCAGCGGCCCGGCTGTCATGGACGAGGCCGGGATACCCGTACGACGGCGGGCACCCCCCCGGCGACACGGCCGGGATGCCCGGGGCCGGGCTCAGGACGTCAGGGGTTCAGACGGTGGCGCCGAGCCGGTGGATGGTGATGGGGACCTTGGTGCGGTTCCCGGTGGGGTCGATGCCGAAGCGCCCGGTGGCGGCGGGGACGGCGCCGTCGGTGAGGGCGTAGAGGTGGTTGAGGACGGCGTACCGGTTGGGGCGGGCGGTGGTGGGGGTGGTGGCGTTGCGGATGGCGGTGACGGCGGTGAGGACGGCGTCGTGGGCCAGGACGGGCCAGTAGCCGCGGGTGGCGTGGGCGGCGGGGAACTTCTGCCCGTGGTGGTCGCCGCCGAACGCGTCGAGGAACTGCTCGTACAGGTTGTGGTCGCTGTTGCCGGGGCCGCGCAGCTGCGCGGCGGTGGGCAGGGAGGCGTACAGCACGGCGATGGGGGCCTCGCCGTCCTGGTTCAGGGCGGCGAGGGTCTTGGGGTCCAGGGCCGCGGTGTCGGATCCGGAGACGACGGTGATGGGCCGGCGGTGGCAGCTGCGCCGGCTGAGCGCCTGGAGGAAGTCGGGCAGGTACTTCTCCCGGGCCGCGAAGTACACGGTGTCGACGGGACGCCCGGTGCCGCACAGGTTCTGGCCGATGGCGCCCAGGATCGACGCCACTCCGCCGCGGGGGTCGAAGATGAAGTCGTCCGCCGCGGGGTCGAGGTGCTTCTTCAGCCCGTCGACGGTGCGGAAGTCCTCGTAGAGGGAGTCGGTGTAGAAGTCGTCGGTGCCGTTGGGGGTCTTGGCGGTGCGCACCAGCGCGGCGGTGCGCGTGTCGCCGTCCAGTTCTTTGCCGAGCGCCCCCAGCTGGGCCGCGTTGGTCAGGGTGACGCGGACCAGCCCGTTGATGCGTCTCGGTGCGTTCTTCGCACTGTCGATGATGCCGGTGGTGTCGAAGCCGTCGGCGGTGATGAGGTCGGCGACCATGGGGATGTCCTTGGCGCCGAGCGTGCGGGCGGCGTCGACGGACTCCTGCTGGCTCAGCCCCATCCCGGTGACCGCGACCAGGTTGTCGGCCTCGGCCAGCCCGGTCAGCGTGTCGACGGCCCTTTTCCAGTGCAGTTCGCCGCTGCCCATGTTGGCCAGCACCAGACGGATCTTCAGCGGGCCGTCGTCGGCGTTGGCCCGTTCGACGGCCGTGTAGGCGCCCTCGACCTCCCCGACGAACTGGTCGAGCGTCAGATCCTTGGCCTTGCCCGCGCTGCCCACCGAGGTCAGCGGCGCCAGGAACGCGATGGTGACGTAGTGGCCGTCGCGGGTCGCCCGGTGGTTCTCCGCGCCGATGGCCGTCAGCACGGGCTCCAGGGCGGAACCGAACACATCGGAGCGGTCGAGGCCGTCGGTCACTCCCGTGCACTCCCCGCCGGCCCGGGTCACCAGCGCCGGGTTCATGGTCCCGCAGTGCTCCTTGCGGTACGTGTCCTGCCGCTGCTGCTCCTGTCTGCGCTGCTGCTCCTGCCGTTCGCTCTTGTGGTGCTCGTCGACGGCGTACACGCCGGCGGCCGCCGCGAGCGCGAGGGCGGCGCAGACCGCCACGGCGGCGCGGTGCCCCGCCAGGCGGGCCCGCCACGCCTTCCACCGGCGGCCGCCGGCGGGCGGGATGTCGTCCGGGGACTTGTCCGGCTGCTTGCCGGGGGGCGCTGTCGGAGGCGGCGAAGACACCGGGGGAGGGTCCGGGGGAGAGGACCCGGCCGGGGGAGGAGAAGCGGCTGCGGCTTCCGAACCACCGGGGGCCCCAGCCCCAGCCCCAGCCCCAACAGCCCCAACCGGAGCCCCAGCCGGAGCCGGAACAGGGGCAGGGGCCGGTGCCGGTGCCGGTGCCGGGACGGAAACCTGGGTCGCGGACACCGCGGCCAGCTCCCGCCAGGCCTGCTGCCAGGGCCCGCGCCGCGCCTCGTCCAGACCGCACGCGGCCAGGAAATCGGCGACGAACTCCCACTCCGGCAGCCGGTCCCGCGACAGCACATTGGAGACGGTGGCCGGCGGCAGCCGCTTGCCCTGCCGCTGGCTGGCCTGCTCGAGCTGGGCGAGCGACACCCCGAGCCCGGTGCGCAGTCGCGTCAGTTCCTCACGGAACTGCTGCTGGCCGCCGATCCGCGGCGGAACGGTCTCGTGCTCCGCCTGCCGCCTGCCGGGCACCTGGTCCCACGTCATCACACACCTCCCGCGGCGACCGCGCCGACGGCCGTGACGATGCCGGGCGCGCCGGCCGGGGACCGGCGGCGGGGGCTGTACCGATGCAGCATGAACGAATTCCTGTCTTCCTGGGCGCGGCGTCACGGACGCCGCACGGAGCACCCCGTGTCCGGTTACCGGCCGGGCCACGAGACGTTCTGGATTCCCCGGTCCTGAAAATGCGAGGATGTTCCGCGGCAGGGCTGTTGCGCGAGCGGAACTCAAGAGGCCGAGGAGGCTCCTGCCGCATCAGGATTCCGCTTTTCCGTTACCGGCTGACGGGTATTCCGATCTATTTCTGAATTCTTCGGTCCGTGCCGCATGCTGACCGGCTTCTTGCCGCCGCCACCGCCGCCACTGGCGCGCCCGGCCGCGGCGCAATCCCCTCCGCCTCGACCCGCACCGCTGTGACCTGCGTGTACGGCGTTCCGAAACCCCGGCGCCCCTTCCGAAGGCTCCCGAAGACGCGAACGATCGTGCGGCGGAGGCGGTTCGGTGATGAGCTGGATGACAGCGGCCCGGCCGCACCCCCGTAGGAACTGTCCTGTCTTCCTGGGCTCGGCAGCACGACCCACCGGGGAAACGCAGGGGGTTCCTGTTACCGGCAGGAACCCCCTGGCACGTTCTCGCGGCCCGGCAGAACGGGACCTCGCCCCACGCAAATCCGGGACCTGCCCGGAAAGTCCGGCAGCCTGTGCGCTGCACGGAAACAGAATTCCGCACGCCCCGGAAACCGCTCCGGAACCCACCACGACACCTGCGGTGACGGGCTTGTCCCCGAAGGGCGCCCGGACTTCACCGGGGCTGTACAGGCGCGGGCCCGCGGGGAACGGGCGGTCCCGTGCGGCGAGCCGGCCCTTCTCCCCGGCGGCGCGCAAGCGCTCAGCGGTCTCCTGACCTCTCCCGACACCCAAGGATATGACTAGTCATTTTATTGAGTATGCTGAGCGGCGGACGAGGCAAGGAGCCGCGTCAACTGCGCGGCCATGCGGACGAAGAGGGCCACCGGGACCGGGACCGGTGCCTGCGGATCGCAGCCGTCCTGCGCGAAAGGCGGACGACTCATGCCGAGCGGTGCATACCTGCGCTACGTCGCCCTGGGCGACAGCCAGACCGAAGGACTGGGCGACGGCGACGACACCGTCGGCCTGCGCGGCTTCGCCGACCGGTTCGCCGAGCACCTCGCAGCCCTCGACCCCGGCCTCCAATACGCCAATCTGGCCGTACGCGGACGTACCGCCGGCCAGGTCCGCACGGAACAGCTGGGACCTGCCCTGGCCCTGCGCCCCGACCTGGCCACCGTCGTCGCCGGGGTCAACGACCTGCTCCGGCCGCGGTACGACGCCGCGGAGACGGCCGGGCACCTGGAAGAGATGTTCGCCGCGCTCACCGATGCCGGGACCCATGTGGTGACACTGACCTTCCCCGACCTCGCGAAGATCGCGCCCCTCGCCCGGCCCCTCAGGTCCCGCGTGGCCGACCTCAATACCCGCATCCGCGCCGCGGCCGCCCGTCACGGCGTCGCGGTCGCCGAAACCGGCCGGCAGGCCGCCACCACCGACCCACGGATGTGGACCGCGGACCGGCTGCACGCAAGCGCCCTCGGCCACGAACGGATCGCCGCGGCCCTCGCCCAGGCCGTCCACCTGCCCGGAAGCGACGACGCCTGGACGCTCCCCCTCCCGCCACGGACGGTCCCCTCGCGCCGGCAGGCCGCAGGAGCCGAACTGCGCTGGGCGGCCGCACACCTCGGCCCCTGGCTCGGACGCCGTCTGCGCGGCCGGTCCTCCGGCGACGCCCGCACCGCGAAACGCCCCCGGCTCCTGCCCGTGCACGCCACGCCCGACTCCGCGACGGACACCGGCCGACGCCCGTCCCCGTAAGGGCGGCACGGGCGTCGCGCCGGCACAGACCTGACGCCCGACGGAACCTCAACGCCGTGCGTGACGGAACCTCAACGCCGTGCGTGACGGATCTTCAGCCGTCCGAACCCCATGGCCCCGGAGATCCGGATCCTCGGCCCGCCGCCGCGGGAACTGCGCGGGGCCCGGTACCGCGTGTCCTTCCACCCGGTGTGCAGATCCTCGTACTCGACGATCGCGTCGCGCGGCACCGTGATCTTCGCCCGGCCGGTGCCGAGCTGCAGCTCGATGTCGACCACCGGATGCTCGAAGACCGCCCGGGACAGGTCCAGACGTACGCTTCCGAAAGCGGACTCGACCTTGAGGAACCGCGGTACCCGCCATGCCCCGCTGCGCCTGATCCGCCCGCCGGCCGCGGCGATCGTGGACGTGGTGCCCGCGTTCTCCTCCGGCAGCGAGGCCAGCGCCGACACGAGCTCGCCGTGCGTGGTGACGGTCAGCACCCGGTGCAGGCGTTCGTCCAGATCCTCGTGCGAGAGGTGGCCTTCGGCGTACGCCTCCCGCAGGCGCCGCACGGCCGTGTCACGGTCCTCTTCGCCGATCAGCGGCGGCCGGTCGTCCGGCAGAGCGGTCACCCTCTCACCCTACTGCCGGGCCCGCGACCCGCACCCGATCCGGTACCGATCGAGGGCACGCTCTCCACGCAGGCCCGCACGTCGCGAGTTCCCTGCCCCGTGGGCCTGTTCAGACGCAGATCGGCCTGTTCAGATACAGATCACGATCTTTCCGCGGGTGCGTCCGCGCTCGGCGTGCGCGTGGGCGTCGGCGATCCGTTCCAGGGGGTAGGTCTGTTCGATGCGGGGTGTGTAGCGGCCTTGCCCGCCCAGTTCCGCCGCCGCAGACAGCAGGGCGGAGTCGTTCACCGCGTTGACCACATGCGTGCCCAGGCGCTGCCCGCCCGCGTGGTCGGCGACCGTCGCGACGCACTTCGGGTCGCCCGCGATCGCGACGAGGTCGTCCAGGGAGCCGGAGGCCGCGGTGTCGAGCACCATGTCGACGCCGTGCGGAGCGAGGGCGGTGAGGCGCTGTGCGAGGCCAGGGCCGTAGGTGGTGGGAACGGCGCCGAGAGAGGTGAGGAACTCGTGGTTGCGTTCGCTGGCCGTCCCGATCACGGTGGCAGCACCTTGTGCCACGGCGATCTCGACCGCCGCGCTGCCCACGCCTCCGGCAGCACCCTCGACGAGGAGGGTGCGCCCCGCGAGGGGGCCGAGCGCGTTCAGTCCACCTATCGCGGTCACTGACGCAAGACCGGCACCAGCGGCCTGCTCGTCGTTCCATGTGGCGGGGGTGTGCGCCCAGGCGGAGAGGATGAGCAGCTCTGCGGTCGCCCCGGTGACACCGCCCAGTCCGAAGACCCGGTCGCCGATGCTCACCCCCTGCACCCCGTCGCCGATCTCGTCGACCACACCGGCGCCGTCGCGCCCGGGAATGTCGGGCAGATCCAGGGGGAGGATCTGGTGCAGGGCGCCGGAGCGCAGCTTCCAGTCGATGGGATTGACGCTGGCCGCCGCGACGCGGACACGAATCTCACCGGGTCCGGGGTGGGGGTCGGGGGCCTGCTCGATCACCAGGCTCTCCGCTCCGCCGTATTCGTGGAACCGGGCTGCGCGCATAATGGTCTGCCTTACTTTGACGGGCCGGAATGACGTGTTCATCCGACGTCCGTCACGCTACGACCTGACGTTGACGTGAGGTGCAAGTCGGCAAGCGCAACTGCGCCCGGCCACGAGGAGGGCAGACGCGGATCGGTGAGGTTGCCGAGCGGGCGGGGTGAGCGTGAGGGATCTGCGCTGCTACGGAGAACAGCAAGCGTCACTGGCAACACCTGGCGCACGGTCAGAGGGCACGCCGCCCGCCAAGATCTACACTCATGTGACCTCTGGCGAGCTCGGCGATCACGGCACGACGCGAGGCCTGCCGTGCACACTTGAACCGCGTGAACGCCCTCAGGTCCGCCGCCGGGGCATGATCAATCTCAGCACCGGCAATGGTTCGATCGACCCCGGAGCCGGTATTGCTAGCTTAAATCTGACGTCAACACGAGGTACGAGCGGGAAGAGAGTGACCTGCGTCATGCGCATCGGACAGCTCGCCAGGCGGTCAGGGGTCAGCGTGCGAGCCCTGCGCTACTACGAGGAACAGCGCCTCCTGGAATCGGCCCGGACGCCCGGTGGGCAGCGTGACTATCCCGACGAAGCCCTGGAGCGGGTCCAGCTCATCCAGGACCTCTTCGCGGCCGGCCTCTCCAGCCGTACCGTCGTCGAACTCCTGCCGTGCGTGAGCACCGGCGTCGCGACCCCCGCCATGCTCGACCAGCTCATCACCGAACGCGACCGCATCGCCGCACGTATCCGGGACCTGACCCGGGCCAAGACCAAACTCGGCCGCGTGATCGAGAATGTGACCGCGGCGAGCGTGGTGCAGGACTGATCAGGAGCGGGCGCGGAATCGGATGGACACGGCTCGGTACGGTGGCCGATGATCTCCGGCATGATCCGGGCCGCCACTGTGGACGACATCGCGGAGATCCGCGCGATGATCCGTGAACTCGCTGAGTACGAACGGGCCGCTGAGCAGGCCCGAACGACCGAGGAACAGCTCCGCGACGCGCTGTTCGGAGAACATCCCGCTGCATTCGCACTGATCGCCGAGGACGACGAGACGGGGCAGACCGTGGGCTATGCCCTGTGGTTCCCCCGCTTCTCGACCTGGACCGGCACGCGCGGCATGCACCTGGAGGACCTCTACGTGCGGTCGCACGCCCGAGGCGGAGGACACGGCAAGGCTCTGCTCGCCTCCCTGGCCGCGGTCTGTCAAAAGAACGGCTACGAGCGCTTCGAGTGGTGGGTCCTGGCCTGGAACGAACCGACGATCGACTTCTACACGTCACTCGGCGTGGAGCTGCTGAACGAGTGGACGGTATGCCGGCTGAGCGATGAACCACTCAGGGCACTCGCTGCCCAGGCCCCGGCAGTCCACAACCAGATCCCGGCCCTGTAGGACGCAGGCTCATGCAACCTCCCGTCGCAGCTGTGTTCGCAGCGCATCGGACACTGGAAGCCTCGTGGCCGGACTGAGCGACCAGCAGGTCGCCGAGGCGTCCGGCCTTCCGGGTTGGTCACGCGGCCACGTCCTCACGGAGGCCCGAGGGGCTGGGTGTTCGGTCCGGCCGGAGGGAGTGGCTGAGGGAACGTGGCTGGCACAGCGGCTCGGGACCGGGGGAGGCCGTCTGCGGCCTCCCCCCTGTCCGCGGGGTCAGCTGCCGTGCTTGACGTAGGTGATGGCGGTCAGGCCGACGGTGAACACGCCGAGGAAGACGCTCGCGCTGGTGGTGAGGACCGTGCTCACACCGGCTCCCTGCGCGACGGTGATGACCGCTGCGCTCAGGGCGACGACGGTCGACAGCAGAAGAACGGACACGACTTCCAGGGCACGGTGGTTGCAGGCCTGCTGCTGGAGCGGAGTGGTCGCCGCCATGAAGAACCTCCCAGTTGTGGATCAACCCTTACCGGATCCGGACACACGTCACCTGAGTGACCGGTGTCGGACCACGGCTACGGAAGGCAGCTAGACGCGCAGACGCGTCGTGCTGCTCCACCGTTGGGAGATCTGCTGCAACTGGTCCTCCGTGAAGGGAAGTTGGTTGCGGCAGAATAGCCGAGACGGCGGTAGCCCCGCAACGGGCCGCACAGTCGGTTCAGTTGCCCAGGTCTGTCGGCGAGCCGGCCCGGGTCGGCGCAAGGAATCGAACACTGCGGTCTTTCGGCCGATCCGGCGGGGGACGTGGGGGCGTCGCGTGTCCTGAGGACGCCTGCCCTGCGCAGCTGAGGCGTCACCGGCAGGCCGACGGGCCGGGGCGTTGTGGGGTGGTGACCAGGCCGGGGCGGCCGGGGCGGCGCCGGGTGTTCGAACGGTGCGGGCGGTCGGGGAACTGCACGCCGCGCGGGAGAACTGGCTGTGAGTGAGTTTCGTCCGTGGCAGGTCCGCCGCCGCTAGTGCACGCCGCCGAGTATCGCCTTGCCTTCGGCTGCCGCCTTGGCGAAGAACGGGACGAGGTCGTCGAAGTCCCGCTCCTCGGCCTCGGCGTTCCAGTGGGCGGCTGAGGCCCGGTGCGTCCAGTGCTCGCCGGCCAGCCCCGCCGCGACCTGCCCGACCTCGTGCGGGGTCAGGAAGTGCGCGGGACCGTAGCCGAAGTCGGACCCCTCGATGGCGGAGCAGTTCTCGCCCGTGGCCCGCGCCAGCCAGGGGTACGCCGTCTGCCACTTCGGGGTGCCCTTCTCGGCTTCGGACCGGCCTTCGGCCATGTCCGACAGCAGGCGGTAGTCGTAGTGGAAGGAGTCCGCGGTCGGGTCCACGCCGGAAACGAGGGGCTCCGGGACGTCGTCCTCGAAGAACAGGGCGCCGACCGACTCCGGACGCTCCTGGAGGGCGGCCAGCAGCGCGGGGTCGATTTTTACGAGGGCGAGCCACATGGACATGCGGGGACATCCTTTCCAGGCCCCTCGGTGGGGCGCGGCAGGGTGAGGTGGTCAGCACTGTAACGAGGGGTGCCGACAGTGGTGCGGCGGGACCAGGGTGGGGCCGGGCCGGCCGTCTGGGTCATGCCGGCGTCGGGCCCCGGCGCCCCGGCAGCCCGTGCGACCTCGCGCGGCAGCCGGCCGTCGCGGCCGCAGCGCGGGAACCTCAGTCAAGGAACTCGCGCGCGCCGCGCAGCCTGGTACGCAGCCGCTCCTGCGTCGCGCCGCTGTCGAGCCGTACGTCGAGGGCCCCGGGCAGACCGGACGCGGCCCGTCGTCCGGCGGGCAGCCGCTCGCCGTCGAGGCCGTCGCGCCGGGCGATCAGCACACCGAGATCGTGGCTTCCCTGATGATTGCTTGTGTTCAAGCGTCAGGGGAGGCGGCTGGTGGGCACGTGGCATGTGGTGTGGGTCCCGGATTCGGGACGGTGGAGAGCGCTGCCAGCTGACGGCGTCCTGGGGGTACAGGACCTGCCGGAGGCAGTGGCACGGATCGGGCTGCGGCCAGGCGATCCGGTGTTCATCAGGCCCGATGGGATGGTCGACGCGGACCTGATGCACTACGTCCGCTCGAGGGAATTCAGCACGCTCGAACGGGAGTCGAAGCGCAACTACGCGACGGATACGCGGTTGCTGCTCGAGTTCTTGTCCTCGCGTGGGGTTCCGTGGCGAAGGGCCACCGAACGGGATCTTCGTGACTATCGGCACTGGCGATGTGTGGCGCCGGAGAACCCGGAGCGGATCAGCGGGGCGAAGTGGGACCGGGAGGAGGCGGCCTTCACGAAGCTGTTCCGGTGGGGGCAGGTGCGTCCGATGCCGGTGGATGTGTCGCGGCGAGGGGACCGGGCTGCGGACTCGGTCAGCTCGCGGGTGTCGTGGCTGACGCCGCGGACCTGGGGTCTGTGGTCGGACGTCGGCTTGCGCGGTCTCACCCCCGCGGGGTTGCCGGCAGAGGCTCTGATTGACTGTCCGTCAGTCGGGTAGGGAGGGGCGGCACATGGACTGGTTGCGGCGCGGGAAACGGTACGAACGGGCCCAAGCTGCCGCAGCGGCCGCCCGGGCGGCGGAGTGGGGTGGCGGCCCGGAGGGGGAGGCGCTGGCCGACCTCCACATCTTCCGGGACGAGGTCCTGGCGCTCACCGCCCTCCCCCCGGACGTCGAAATCCTGCTGTCGGACCTGGCCGTCGGCTGGGAGGACGTCACGCCGGAGCGCCCCGCCCTGACCGTCCTGCCGATGATGGAACGCCGGGGACTCGTCGCCCTGCCCCGGGGCGGCGACGGACTGCGGCGGATCACGTTCCCCGGACGGCTGCACGCCCTCATCTCCTCCCACCGCACCCCGGAGGAGATCCGCGCCGGGCACCGCCGCGTCCTTGCCCGGGCCGTCACCCTGCCGCCGGAGGGCGGCCACTGGTGGCAGCTGCCGGTCGCCGAGACCTACCTCTGGCACCACCTGCCCTGGCACATCGCCGCCCACGACCGCGCCGCCGCCGTACGACTGGTGCAAAACCCCCGCTGGCAGGCCGCGAAGGTCAGGGTCTGCGGCGTGGCCGCACTCCGCGCGGACCTGGAGATGTTCGACACTCCCGAGATCGACGCGGCCCGCCGGGCCGTGGACCGCGTCGCCCACCGCCTGGAGCACCGCGCCTGCCCGGACCCGGTTCTCCGGGCAGGGCTGCTGCTAGACGCCCTGGCCGGCGAGGCCGTCCTGCGGGCGGAGGCCGACCTCCTCCGGCAGGAGCTGCGGGAGGAGGCCCCGGGTCGCGTCGCCACCGACCTGACGTCAGCCCTGGTGGGCGTGCTGCCGTCCCCGTCGTATGTCAAGGACGTCGCCCTGGCGGCGGACGGCAGCTGGCTGGTGACGGCCTCGGGCCACAAGGCCAGCCGGATCCACGACGTCGCCGACCGGAGCGTGCGGCACGTCCTGGGCCCGACCGAGGGGATCCACGAGGTGTGCGCGATCACGCCGGACGGCAGCCGGGTCATCACCGGGGACTACGACGCCGCCCGCTGGTGGGACGCCGCCACCGGCCGGCGCCTGCGGTCGGTCGACGGCTGGACCACCCAACTCGCCCTCGACCCAGGCGGTGCCTGGGTCGCCACCGACACCCGGCCCCGCCCCGCGGTCATCGACAGCACGACCTACGCGATCAGACGGCTCGGGAAGGAGTCGGACGACCGCACCCTCGTCACCGCCATGGCCTGCTCCCCGGACGGCCGGACCGTCGCCGTCGGCGAACAGAGCGGGCGGATCCAGCTGTGGGACCCCGTCTCCGGCAAACTGCGGGCCGAACTCCCCACGTCACCGGGGTCCGTCTACCGCCTGGCCTTCGCCCCCGACGGCAGCTGGCTGGCCACCGTCACCCTGGACGGGGTCCGGATCCTGGGTCTGCCCGGCGGCCGGGAGCGCCTGCACATCCCGGGCTCGCACCGGTTCGCCCTCGGCGACGGCGGCCGCTGGCTCGCCGTCCCGGGGGACACCGTCCGCATCCACCGGACCGACACCGGCGAACTGCTCGGCGAGTTCACCCCGGACCGCCGCGGCAAGGACGACCACCACGTGCGGACCTCGCCCGACGGCCGGTACCTGGCCACCTGGCACCTGGGCAGCGCCTCCATCCTCGTCTGGGACGCCCGACGGCTCGTCCGCTGACACACAGGGACAGCGCAGGAGAGCCGCCCGGTGCCGGCCCTTCACGCCCGCCATCGAGACCCTCCGCAGCCCGATCCCCGCTCCCCGGCACCCGCAGCCGCCCCAACGGCCCGATCCACATCGCCGTCCAAGTACACCGCGGCGACGAGTGGGACATCCTCACCGGCAGCCCCGTCCCGGACGGCCAACTCGAGGACTACTCAGGTTGAACTCGTAGTGACGGGTGGGGCTGACCTGGGTCTATCAAAAGCACGCACTCAGGAGCTCCAGGAGACTGAACAGAAGAACTTGACAGGGAACGTGGCGGCTCAGGGCGTCCGGCCCGGCGAGGTGGAACATCCCGGCCGTGTCGGACAGCGCGATCTCCCACAGGGCGGCGGCCAGGTCGTCGACATGCACCGGGCAGCGGATGTCGTCGGTGAACAAGGCCCCGACACGGGTGCCGCCGGCCAGGGCGTGCACCAAGCGCTCGTGCACGGACCGGCCGTGTCCGACGATCAGCGAGGTCCGGGCGACGGCGGCGGCCGGCACCAGCAGCCGCACCGCCGTCTCGGCAGCGGCCTTCGCGGCACCGTACGGAGTGACGGGATCGGGCGGGCAGCTCTCGTCGTACCGGACGCGCGCACCGGAGAACACCGCGTCGCTGGAGACATGGACCAGGCGGCAGCCCTGCCCGGCGGCGGCCAGCGCCACGCGGACGGCGCCGTCGGCGGTGACCGACCAGTCGGCGCCGCCGCTCGACGCGTTGACCACGACCGACGGGGCCACATCCGCGATCACCGCGGCGACCCGCGCGGGATCGCGGACGTCGAGCGGATGCCAGGCCACACCGTACGAGGCACTGCCGGGCCGGGACGCGAACGTCGCGGACGTCTGCCGCCCCGCGGCGGCGGCCTGCCGGATCAGCGCGGCGCCCAGGAAACCGCTGCCCCCGATGATCAGGACCGTCATGGACCGACACGGTAGCGAACCACCGTCACCGGCGCGCCCCCGCCGCTGCGACGCCTGCCGCGCCAGAGGCTGCACGGACCTGCGTTCCGTGTGACCTTCCGGCACCGTGGACAGGTCACCTTCCGGTCAGAAGGAGCGTCACTCACAGCCACCGCTGTGCAGGTTGCGTGAAAGGCTGGGTAGGAGGCTTCTCCAGACAGGCGATGAACAGGAGTCGGAGTGGACTGGGGTCGGTTCGCACAGCAGATGGCCTCGATGGCACGTGACCTGCTGGCACAGGATTCGGTCGACGACACGCTGGAGCGGATCACCGCCTCGGCCACCGAACTGGTCGACGGCTGCGACGCCGCCGGCATTCTCGTACGGCACGCCACGAAGGTGCAGACCCTCGCCCCCACCGACCAACTCGTCGTCGACAGCGACCGCCTCCAGGAACAGCTCGGCGAAGGACCCTGCTTCGACGCCGCCCGCAGCACGCGCGGAGAACGGCTCTTCCGCATCCCCGACCTCACCGGCGAGCACCAGCGCTGGCCCGCCTACGCCCCCAGGGCCCACTCGCTCGGCGTGGGCAGCATGATGGGCTTCCTGCTGTTCACCGAGGACGAGAACCTCGGCGCGCTGAACCTCTACTCCCGCAAACCCGGCGCGTTCACCGAGGCCAGTGAGACGGCCGGCTGGCTGCTCGCCTCCCACGCCGCGGTCGCTCTCTCCAGCGCCCGCACCCACGCCCAGATGGAACAGGCCATCGCCACCCGGCACGCCATCGGCGAGGCCATGGGCATCCTCATGGGCCGCCACCACATCACCGAGGAACAGGCCTTCGACGTGCTGCGCCGCTACTCGCAGGAGAACAACGTCAAACTCCGCGAAGTCGCCCGCCTGGTCTGCGCAGGCCGCGGCCTCGCCTGACGTGCGAGCCGGCCTGCCGTCACGGTGGGAGGCCAACTGCCGTAAGAGTGGGACGGCGACCTGCCGTGTCCGTGGGAGGGCGACCTGCCGTGTCGGTGGGAGGGCGGCCTGCCCACCGGCCGGCACCCGGCCCTGGTGATGCCGCCGGTCCACCGGCAGGTCACCGTCCGGTGAAATGCGCTTCGCGGTAGTCGTCGAGCCGGTCGAGGACCAGCAGCAGGATGCCGCGAAGCAGGCTGTCGTGCCGGCCGCTCCCGGCAGGCCCGCCCCGTTCGCCGATCACCCGGGCCCGGGCGATCGGTTCCGTGGGATCGGCGCCGGCCAGCGCGCGGATCAGCGCGTGCCGCACCGCGTCCAGCAACGGGCCGGGGCCCTCCCCGGCGTGAGCGTCACCGGGGCCGGCCGCCGCCTGCCCGCCCGCGGCCCGCAGCTGCGCGGTGAGGCAGTGCAAGGGAGCCGCGGTGCGTTCGGCCAGCTGGATGCGGTATCCGACCTCGTCGAGCGCGGCGGCCGAACGACGGTGCGTCACACTCCAGCGCAGCGCCCGCCGGGCCCGGTCCAGATCCCGCGCGAGGTCATGGGGCTGCTGCCACAGGCCCCCCGCCTGCCCCGCCTTCTGCCCCGCCCCCTGCCCCAGCGGGGCCCGGCCGGGGTGGCGGCCCAGCTCCGCCAGCAGACGGTCGAGCCGGTCGCGGTAGGCGTCGAGCCGGCCGGACAGCAGACGGCTGGGGTCGGGAGGCCACAGCAGGGGACCCAGGAGGATGACCACCGCGATCCCCACCAGGTTCTCCAGAACGCGCTGCTCCGGATAGCCGGAGACGGGCACACCGAAGACGAGCACGGCGCTGACGAGCACCTGCTGGCTGGGAGCACCGTCGATACGCACCAGGAGACTGGCGAGGTATCCGGCGCTCACCACGACGGCGAGGGAGAGCGTGGACACGGGAAGCCAGCGCAGGGCGAGCGCCGCGATGCCCACCCCCAGCAGGACACTGCCCAGACGGTAGAGCCCCAGCCGGGGGGCCCACAGCGGGATCCCGGACAAGGTGAACACCGCAGGCAGCACAGCGGCGATGGGGGCACTGTTGATGCCCAGCTCGACCGCCAGGTACCACGACAGCGTGGCGCACAGCACCATCCGGGCCCCGCCCCGCACCTCCTGCACGCTCAGCGGGCGCAGCCCGCCGGGCACCGGACGGCCGAGGCGGCCCAGGACGCTCACCGCCGACGGCAACGCACAGCCCCGCCCGCAGTCCCGCCCGCAGCCCCTTCCCCGTACGGCGGCACGAGCACACTTCCCTCCCACAGGCGATGAGACCCGACCAGATTACGAGCCGCCCGCACGCCCGCGGGTCTACGCGGAACGTGTCTGCCGCCCTCCCTCAACGTGCCGGACGGCGGCCGTCTACGCTCGGCGACCGGCGCGGCACGGATCGCGCCGGACGGGTTCACAACGGGGGAGTTGCGGTGCGCGCGGGACTGATCGGGCTGTGGCGGTGGACGGCGTGGGGCGGGATCGGGCTGAGCCTGTACGCGGGCTGGCTGACGGCCGACGACCTCCGCGACCGCGCGTCCAGCGAGCGCGACATCAGCGCGGCGTGCGGCGGGCTCGTGTCGGGGGCCGCGGTGATGGACCTGCAGGGCGGGATGGTCCGGGCGAAGGCCAGCGACTACGACGAGTACCGGATCGACAGCCGCGAACTGCACAGTTCCTGCACCGTCTACAAGGTGCCCGGCCCCGGAAAGACCACGAGTCTGTTCACGCTGGTGGTGCGGCGCAGCGACGCCTCCGAGCCGATGAACTGGATCGGTGACGACAGCGGACTCGAGCCGTTCTACGACACCGACGACACCGACGACACCGACGACACCGACGACACCGACGACACCGACGACACCGACGACACCGAGAACGGCGAGAAGGACGATGTCACGGCGGTCGCCGACCGGCGCCCCGAAGCGTGGCCCGTGGGCGACGGCACCCTGGGCCGGTACGGGGACTGGTACACGACCGTGCGCGCCGCGTGCGGACCGGGCAGCCGCACGACGGCCCCCGAACTGCTGAACGTCACCGCCCGCGCCGACTACGACGACGTCTCCGCGGCCGACCGTGAACGCCTCGCCCGCATCGCCCGCACCGCCGCCGAGGCAGCAGCCGACCGGATCGGCTGCAAGACCAGCCTGGCCGCCCTGCCCGGCCGCCGGCTCGCCTCCGTGCCGATCACTCTTCGCCCCGCGAAGACGGCCGGCGGCTCCTGCAGCTGGTTCGCCGCACACCTCACACAACAGGGACAGGACCGGCTGCCCGACCGCGCCCTCGCGATACCCCTGCGCAACGCCAACCCCCTCGAAGGCTGCCTTCTGGCGGTCGGCCCCGACCAGGTGGGCCGGATCGCCGACGAACTGAACGACGACCAGCGCGACTACGCCCGCAGCGCGCTCACCCACTCGCCCTGGTGGCTGCGCACCGCCTCCTACTTCGGCCCGGAGGCGCACACCGTGGGATATGAGGCCCTCGGCGCCCAGGACGCGATCATCAAGGCGGGAACGGCCGGACACGCCGACGGAGCGTGGTGGGCCTCCTCCGTCTGCGACGGCAAACCCGCCCTGCACACCCTCAGCTCCAGCTACACCTACGACGACATCCTCGGCTCCCGGCGACTGAACACCCTGTTCCGCGCCTACGTCGACGACATCACCAAGCGGCGCGGCTGCACCGACGTGACCTACCCCGACGCGAAGGACTTCCGCAGCCTCTGAAGCCCCTGAAGCCTTTGAGTACGGCACCGCCGGCCTCGTCGAGGGTGGTGGCCGGGCGGCCGATGACGTGCCGCAGATCGCCGGTCTGCCGCTCCAGGGCGCTGGCACGGACCTGCTCCTCCAGCCAGCCCTGGGCCGTCGCGCAGGCCCGGGTTGAGGAACGCCTCACTGTAGAAGGGGTGGCGCAGCAGCGTGTGGGGCGCCGTTGACGTTGCAGGGTCGGGACTCGGTCTCAGCCCCCGGACCTAGGTCGGTGACCCGATGTGCGCGCGGCCGGGAACATGTTTGGCTGCTGCCATGACCGAATTCAGCACGGCCGAACGCGCGTACCTGATGTCGCAGCGGTTGGGGCGCCTCGCGACGGTCGACCCGTCGGGGCAGCCGCAGGCCAATCCCGTGGGGTTCTTCCTGCAGGAAGACGGCACGATCCTGATCGGCGGATTCGCCATGGGACAGACGAAGAAGTGGCGCAATCTCCGCAAGAACCCGAAGGCCGCGCTCGTCGTGGACGACGTCGTGAGCCTGCGGCCCTGGACCGTGCGCGGCGTGGACATCCGAGGAGAGGCCGAACTCCTCGTCGGCCCGCACGAGTTGGGCCCGCACTTCAGCGAGGAGGTGATCCGCGTCCACCCCAGGCGGATCCACAGCTGGGGCCTCGAGAACTAGCCGTACCCACCCCTCCTGAGGCGCGGGTACGGCTCGTGTGATGCTGGCGCAATGACCGATCGACACGGGGTTGTCATCGTCCGCTGGCCAGGTCAGGGCCCTGCGGCGGCCCGGCCGGCCGAGCTGCTGGCGGCCTACCACCTGCGGACGCAGGCCGAGAAGGGCGACCCGGTCGCCGATGTGGACGCGCTGCCGGACCGCTACCGGACGGAAATCCTCGACCCGCGGGCCGCGTTCGCCGACGACACCGTGCTGATCGCTCTGAGCGGCGGCGACACAGCCGTGGGCTGCGTCGTGCTGACCGCCCCCGCCGGCGGACGCTCGGAGATCAAAAGACTCTGGACCGACCCGGCATCGCGGAGCCGGGGTATCGCGTCCGGCCTGATCGCCGCCGCGCTTGCGCACGCCGCGGACAACGGCGTCGGCACGGTACGCCTGTCGGTGTGGAAATGGCGCACGAGCGCCATCGCCCTGTACGAGCGGCTCGGCTTCACCGTCGTCCCCTCATGGGAAACGCGCGACCAACTGCTCTGCATGGAGCGCACCGTGTAAACAGCCGCCTCAGCCACACGCGGCCGCGGCCCGCACATGCCCCAAGCACGCAGCCGCAGCCGCACGGGCGCCTGACGCATCCGTATGCCCACGCTGCCGGGAAGGCGACGGCAGGGCCCCGGTCCCGTGATTCCCCCGAGCCGGGACGGGAGCCCGCCGGGCCGGTCGACGGTGCGGGAATGCCGCCACGGTGACGGCACGGGAATGCCGCCAGGGCAGGCCGTGTTGTGCAGGACGTGGTCGTGAAGGGGACAGTGTCCCCGGGCCTCACCTATTGCCTGCGGGGACGATCGTCCGGCTGAAGCCCCGCAGAGCCTTTCGCCGCGCAGGCGACCGCCCCTTCACGACCCCACCCTTCGCCCCCGCCCCCGGCCCGAGCCGGCGGGCCCCGGCAAGTCGCCTCCTGGCACCGGACATTGACCGGTGTGAGCAGGCTGCGCGTCTACTACAGTGCGCTGTGGGCCGTGACTGGCGCTGAGGTGGAGCACCACCGGGGAGCGGTCTGACGAGACGTCGTTGCCGTGCGCCTGGGCGAGTGGTCGGCCACACCCCGGAGGCAACGATGTCCGCGACTCGGACGGCCCAGCTCATGGACGGCACCGGTCTTGCCGGACGCATCGTCGAAGAGGCTGCTGCCAAGGCGGCACAGATCTCACAACACACCGGGACCAGCCCCTGCCTGGCGACGGTGCTGGTGGGGGAGGACCCCGCGTCGGTCACCTACGTCCGTATGAAACGGGCGCGGTGCGCGAAGGCGGGTATCCGGTCCCGGCACATCGCTCTGCCCGCCACCACCACGACCGCCGAGCTGATCGACACGCTCGCCGGCCTGTCCGACGATCCGGACGTGCACGGCATCCTGCTCCAGCATCCCTGCGGCCCGCACATCGACGAGCGGGCGGCGTTCGAGGCCATCGCCCCGCACAAGGACGTCGACGGGGTCACGGCACATTCCTTCGCCGCCATGAGCTTCGGGCTGCCGGGCTTCGTGTCCTGCACCCCGGGCGGCATCATGCGGCTGCTGGAGGCCTACGACGTCGATCTCACCGGCCGGCGCGCCGCCGTGGTGGGCCGCAGCGCGATCCTCGGCAAACCGGTGGGAATGCTCCTGCTCGCCCGGAACGCGACGGTGACCTACTGCCACTCCCGCACGGCGGACCTGCCGGACATCATCCGGGAAGCGGACGTCGTGGTGGCGGCCGTGGGACGGCCCCGGCTGATCCGGGGGGAGGACATCAAGCCCGGCGCGGTGGTGATCGACGCCGGCTACAACCCGGGCAACGTGGGCGACGTGGACTTCGACACCGCCCTCACCCGAGCCCGTCTGATCACCCCGGTGCCCGGCGGCGTCGGCCCGATGACCATCGCCGTCCTGCTCGCGCAGACCGTCGACGCCGCCTCGAACCAACTCGGCATCACGCACCACTGACCCTTCCGTCGCAACGGCGACCGCAGCAGCCACGAACAGCCCCCGCGCGATACCGGCACCGACATCGCGCGGGGGCTGTTCGTGCGTGCCTGCCTGCAGAACGAGACGCCGACGACCGCGAAGCCGGGAGCCGGCCGCCGGCCGCCGACGGGGCACGGGCCGCCCGCCCGTGCCCCGTCCATGACGACCGCGGCCGCCTGACCACTTGCCTGTCTCAAGTGCCTGAGCGCTCAGCACCGACGACGACCGGCCGAGGACCGACCCTCCGCCACCGGCCGGGGACCGACCCTCCGCCGCCCGCAGACCGTCCCTGCGCGCGCCCGGGGCATGGCCGGCACCCGCATGACCGGCACCGCATGACCGACCCCCGGAGCCGGTGTGATGCAGGCCATAATTCCTGTCGGCCGATCTTGGAATGCGTGGGCATGTGCCACCGCTGCACTGCTTGTGGGCCTTCCCTGCCCTGGGGGGCGCACCGGGCAACGGTGGCCGGCGCGAATGGCCACAGGAGCAGGACACCTCGTGGTCCCGCCTGCTCCGCCACGATCCGGACCGCCGCCCGCGAAAGGTACTTCCGCTCCATGCCACTGGCCCTGCTGGCCCTTGCCCTCGTCGCGTTCGGTATCGGTACGACCGAGTTCGCCACGATGGGGCTGCTGCCCCAGATCGCCGACGGGGTCGGCGTGTCCGTGCCGCACGCCGGCAACATCGTCTCCGCCTACGCGCTCGGCGTCGTCGTCGGTGCCCCGCTCCTGACGGGCATCGGCGCGCGCATCGCCCACAAACGACTCCTGCTCCTGCTGTCTGCCCTGTTCGTGATCGGCAACGTCGCGTCCGCCCTCGCACCCGGCTTCGGCCTGCTGTTCGCCGCACGCTTCCTGGCGGGCCTGCCCCACGGAGCACTGTTCGGCGTGGGCGCCGTCGTGGCCTCCCGGCTGGTCGCCCCCGAACGGGCCGGGCGGGCCGTGTCGAGGATGTTCCTCGGACTCACCATCGCCAACATCATCGGCGTCCCGGCCGGCACGGCTCTCGGACAGCAACTGGGCTGGCGCTACGCCTACTGCGCCGTCGCCGTCATCGGCCTCGTCGCGCTGGCCGCGCTGGCCGCCTTCGTCCCCGACCAGCCCCGCAGCAACCAGGCCGGCATCCGGCACGAACTGCGCGCCATGGGCAACCGGCAGGTCGCCCTCGGCCTGGCCACCGCCGTCGTGGGATTCGGCGGCTTCTTCGCCGTCTACAGCTACCTGGTGCCGATCCTGACCCACGTGACGGGTCTCTCCGACTCCTCGACCACCTGGGTCCTCGCGCTCTACGGCGGCGGAATGACGCTGGGCACGCTGATCGCGGGCCCGCTGACCGACCGCGCCCTGCGCCCGACGCTGTACGGAGGGCTCGCCCTGCTGGGCGCGTCGCTCGTGACGTTCTACTTCACGGTCCACAGCACCGTTCCCGCCCTGGTGACACTCGCCTTCATGGGCGCGATGGGCGCCCTGGTCACCACACCCGTGCAGATGCTGCTCATGGCCAAGGCGAGGAACGCCCCGACGATGGCGGCGGCCTCCAACCACTCCGCCTTCAACCTGGCCAACGCCGGCGGCGCCTGGCTCGGCGGCCTGGCCATCTCGGCCGGCTGGGGCTGGGCCTCGCCCGCCCTGGTCGGCGCGGCCCTCGCCGCCGCCGGCCTCGCCCTCGCCCTCCTCGCTGGCCTCACCGACCGCGGGACCGGACCCTCCGCACTGATCACGTCATCGGCAGCCGAAACCCCGACGGAATCCCCGGCCGAGGCCCGGCAGATCCCGACGGCCTGACAACGCGTGCACGGTGGGGGCGCTCTCCCGAAGTCATGGCGGACCACAGGATCCGCGCGCACAGGCCCGAGTCCGCCGGCAAGTGCACCCCCGTGCGGTGCTTCCTCGCAGTCAGCAGACAGCAGTCAGCAGTCAGCAGTCAGCGGTCCGCGGTCCGCGGTCCGCAGTCCGGCAGGGCGGGCCGGCCGGGCTGCGGTGCTGCCTTCTGCAGGTACTGATCAGCTGTCTCGTTTCAAAGGCAAAAGGTAGGGAATCGGCAAAATAGGAATATATGGCGCGCCCGTGAGGGGGTCCTGCCCATGTCGACAGGGACACTTCTGGCAATCATCGTTGCCGTCGTGGTGGTGATCGCCCTGGTAGCCGTCGCGGTCTCCCTCAGGCGCCGCCGGAAGCTGCGTGAGCGCTTCGGCCCGGAGTACACGCGCACGGTAGAGGACGCCGACAGCCGCACGGCCGGCGAGCGTGAGCTCCGTGCCCGCGAGAAGCGACATGACACGCTGGACATCAAGCCGCTGGACAGCAGCGTCAGGGATCGGTACACGCGGGACTGGACCAACGTGCAGGACGAATTCGTGGACCGCCCGGAAGACGCCGTGCACGATGCCGACCGCTTGGTGACCTCCCTGATGCACGAGCGCGGCTACCCGACCCACGACTTCGAGCAACAGCTCAAGGACCTCTCGGTCGAGCACGGCCGCACCCTCGAGCACTACCGGGCCGCCCACGATGTCGACGTGCTCAGCACCCGCCACGAGGCGACCACCGAACAGTTGCGGGGTGCCATGGTGCACTACCGCGCCCTGTTCGACGAGCTGCTCGCTGACGGCGGACGACCCCGCCACGCCCGGGCCTGAAGGGCTCAGCGAACAGCCCGCCGCCCGAACCGGGACGCCGCCAGGCGTCCAGGAACGGAGGAGACATGCGACGCGAAGACACACCGGGCACCGCCGCCGCGAGCGGCCTGTCCACCGACGACCTCGCCCGGCCTCGCGACCGGTCCGTACAGGAGGGCGCGGCCGGCCCTCCTGCCGATGTGCCGACCTTCCCCGGTGAGAGCACGGACACGCCGAGCAAGCCCGCTGAAAGGGAGCCGGTGGAGGCCGCGGCAGGCACTCCGGCCCGGACCGCGGGCCAGCCCGTCCAAGGCGAGGACGACGTCCCGCAGCTCCTCACCACAGAGGACGAGGAAGGGTTCCGCACCCGCTGGCAGGAGGTGCAGGACAGGTTTGTGGACGACCCGCGGGACGCCGTGCACACCGCCGACGCCCTCGTCGCCGACGTGATGCAGAGGCTGGCCGCCACCTTCGCCGACCACAAACAGGAACTCGAAGGACAGTGGAACAGGGGCGAACAGGCCGACACCGAAGACCTGCGCCAAGCGCTGCGCCACTACCGTTCCTTCTTCAACCGCCTGCTGGTCACCTGACACGACGCGACGCGACACGACATGACGCGGTGGCACGGCGGCAGAGGCCCGGACAACGCCGGCCTGATCGCCCCACCCGTCCCGCGGACGCGCCTCCGACGGACCGATCAGGGTGGAGCGCCGCGCCCGCATGCCACCACGCCTGCATGCCTACATCCGGGCTTCGCTTCGCGCCATGCACGAAGAGGACCCGGCGTCTGAGCGTCACCGAGCGGAGCCGTTCCTTTTGATCGTGCGATCCGTTCGCGGCTCAGGAGAAGCGGGTACCCGGAGCCCGCACAGCACATCGGACAGGGGCCGAGGCGATCGCCATGACAGACACCACCACCAGCAGCAACCGCGGCTCGACGGGCCGGCCCGATGCGGACGTGAGCACGTTGAAGGGCCGTACCGGGGTCGGGGCTCCGGCGCAGACCCGGGGCAAGACCACTGTCGCGGACGGCGTGGTGGCCAAGATCGTGGGCATGGCCGCCCGTGAGGTGCCGGGAATTTACAACCTCGGCGGCGGCGTGGCCCGCGCCTTCGGTGCCATGCGGGACAGGGTCCCCGGCGGCAGCGGGGGCGTCACGCAAGGGGTGAAGGTCGAAGTCGGTGAGCGCCAGGCCGCCGTCGACCTGGACATCGTCGTCGAGTACGGCGTCGCCATCGTCGACGTGGCCGGCGACGTGCGCTCCAACGTCATCAACGCTGTGGAGCGGATGACGGGTCTGGAGGTCGTCGAGGTGAACATCGCCGTCGGCGACGTCCGCCTCCCCGACGAGGAGGAGGAGTCCGAACCCGACGAGGACCGGGTGAGGTGAGCTCCCACAGCCCCCGCACCCCTTTCTCGCACAGATGAAGATCCGCTGCTCGCGGGGGAGCGGCCACCACTCCCCAAGGGGAACGTCATGATCATCCTGGGCGTCGTTCTGCTCGTCATCGGCCTCGTCACCGGCATAGCCGTCCTATGGACCATCGGGGTCATCCTGGTGGCCGTCGGAGCGGCCCTGTGGATCCTCGGCGCGATGGGACACGCCGTCGCCGGACGACGCCACTACTGGTGAACCGGCCCTGACGGCCGATCGGTCCGCGGACGAACGGCCGCTGCCGCGTCGCCCCGGCCGAGCCGATCGGCGTGCCGTGGCCGACCTCGACCGTGGCCGAGGAAATGGCCTGCCGCACCGCCCTGGGACTGGACGACACCCGCCGGTACGCCGCCCAAGTCGACATCGCCATCCCAGTGCCGGCGGCTCTCCCTGAGACCGCGCGGCCCTTCGTACGCGCTACCGGTGACAGCCCGAGGAGTCGCGCACGACCAGTCAACGGGCGCACCTAGTTGCTGCGTCCGCTGAGGGGTACTTGCGCGGCCGGACACGGCTGCGCGGCGTTGGACGGATGTTCTTCATGCCCTTGTTATGCCGCCGCCCGTGGCGGTCATGGCTCGTGACGAGGTAGGCCGTACCCGAGCATGGAGGAACGATGTCGAAGCCCAACCCGATCAAAGCCGCAGCTGAGAAGCTGACGCAAGCGCTGGGCGACGAGGGTCCCGCCGAAGGCGTGCCTGGTGCACCGTCGCCGGAGCCGGTGCCGGTCGAGGAGCCTGTCGAGCCGCGTGCGCCGCTCCCGCCCAAGGCGGATCAAGGCACCCCCGAAACCGTCAGTCCCACCGGCCAGCCCACCGGCGCGGACCCCACCCGTAAAGCGCAGAGCGGCACCTACCTGACCACCGCCCAGGGCACCCGGCTCTACGACACCGATCACTCACTCAAGGCGGGTGCCCGTGGGCCGGTTCTTCTGCAGGACCACCACCTGCGCGAGAAGATCATGCACTTCGACCACGAGCGCATCCCCGAGCGCGTGGTCCACGCCCGCGGCGCCGGCGCTCACGGCATCTTCCAGGCCTACGGCACCGCCGAGAACGTCACGCGCGCCGCATTCTTGCGCAAAGACACCGAGACACCGGTCTTCGTGCGCTTCTCCACCGTGCTGGGATCCCGCGGATCCGCCGACACGGTCCGTGATACCCGTGGGTTCGCCACCAAGTTCTACACCGAGGAGGGTGTCTTCGACCTCGTCGGCAACAACATCCCGGTCTTCTTCATCCAGGACGCCATCAAGTTCCCCGACGTCATCCACGCCGGCAAGCCGCACCCGGACCGGGAGATCCCGCAGGCCCAGAGCGCCCACGACACCTTCTGGGACTTCGTCTCCTTGCACACCGAGGCCCAGCACCACACCTTGTGGAATATGTCCGACCGGGGGATCCCCCGCTCGTTTCGGACCATGGAGGGCTTCGGTGTCCACACCTTCCGCCTCGTCGACGCGCAGGGTGGCACGACGCTGGTGAAGTTCCACTGGAAGCCCAAGCTGGGAGTGCATTCCCTGGTGTGGGAGGAAGCCCAGATCACCAGCGGCGTCGACCCCGACTTCCATCGCCGCGACCTCGCCGACGCAATCGAAACCGGCGCCTACCCGCAGTGGGAGCTGGGCATCCAGGTGTTCCCGGACATCGCGGAGCAGACCTTCGAAGGCATCGACCTGCTCGACTCGACGAAGATCGTCCCCGAGGAACTGGCCCCGGTCCAGCCGATCGGCCTGCTGACCCTGGACCGCAACCCGAGCAACTTCTTCGCCGAGACGGAGCAGATCGCCTTCCACGTCGGCCACCTCGTGCCCGGCATCGACGTCACCGACGACCCGCTGCTTGCCGGCAGGCTCTTTTCCTACCTGGACACCCAGATCACACGCCTGGCCGGCCCCAACTTCAACCAGATCCCGATCAACAGGCCGCATTCGCCCGTCAACGACATGCTGCGCGACGGCTTTCACCAGCAGGCCGTACACACCGGGGTGGCGCCGTACAAGCCGAACTCGCTGGACGGCGGCTGCCCGTTCTTCGCCGGAGCGGACAGCGGCGCCTTCATCGAGACACCGGTCGAAGTGCCCGCCGGCCGCAAGGTCCGCGACGCCCCGGCCAGCTACGCCGACCACTTCAGTCAGCCCCGGCTGTTCTGGCTGAGCATGTCTGCGGTGGAACGCGAGCACATCATCGCCGCCTACACCTTCGAGCTCGGCAAGTGCTGGAGCAACGCCATCAAGGAAAGGCAGTTGCGCGCGCTGGCCCATATCGACGCCGAGCTGTGTGCCCGGGTTGCCGAAGGTCTCGGACTCCCCGTTCCCGAGGCCACCGAGACCCTTGCCGATGTGCAGCCGAGCCCCGCCCTGTCCCAGGTCGGCCAGGAATGGCCTGCCGACGGCCGGGTCATCGGCATCGTCACCGACGGCTCCACCGACGCCGACGGCGTACGGGCCCTGCGCCAGGCCGTGCAGCACGCGGGCATGGTCCCGCTGGTCATTGCGCCGGCCGGAGGGAAGCTCGGCACAGACGGCGACGCGATCACCGTCCAGCGGACCTTCGCCACCGCCCGCTCGGTCGAGTTCGACGCCGTCGTCATCGCCGGAACACCCGCTCTGGGCGGCGACTCCTACGGCTCCCGGGACGCCAAGGCCGGCGCACCCGGACCAGACCAGGCGACGTTCGATGCCCGCCTGCTGCTCCTGGTTGCCGAGGCATTCCGGCACGCCAAGGTCATCGGCGGCTGGGCCGGCGCGCAAGCCGTCCTTCAGGCGGCCGCAGTACCGTCCGATGCCCCCGGAGTCGTGCTTGCCGACAGCGGCGAGGCGGTCCTGACCGCGATGACTGCGCTGCTGGCCCGCCACCGGGTCTGGGACCGTTTCCCCACCGCTGTCTGACCCCCATCCAGTACGGTTCGGGCCCGCCGTCGCCTGGACGGCAGGCCCGAGTCCTCTGAGACGTGCAGGCTTCAGGCACGTGCTTCGTGCGCGGTCGGGACGCAGGTTGCTCGCCGCAGCCGACGCGCACGACGACGTACCCACGCTGGCGTGAGCCACTGCCTACCGTGGTTCGCCGCCTGAGGCGACCCGATCCCGACGTACTGCGTCCGGTACAGGCCTTCGCGGGCTCTCGGCTGCGCCCGGGGACCACGGGTGCGGTGTTTCGTACTGGCACTGAGGGGCAGACGGGACTTCGTGCTTCGGACTGGAGGCGCACGCCCGGCGGGATCCGGGCTGTCGGCTTCTCCGGTCGCTCTTCCCGCTGCGGCATCCCTGACCAGACTTTGCCCCGGCCGGATACCACTGCCGGCTGAGCCCGAAGAACCAAAGCTCAGGAGCGATCCGCATGCTGACCAACATGTCGACAGGCCATCCCGGCGCGCCTGAGACCACCTCTGCCCCGCGGTCGCGGCGCACGCACGACGACAGCCCCGACACCGCATGCCTGTTCACCCGCCTGTCTCAACTGGGGGAGGGCCCGGAGCGGCATGCCGTCCGCGACGAACTGGTCGAAGCCTGGCTGCCGATGGCGCACCGGATCGCCGGCCGCTTCCGGGACCGGGGAGAGTCCATCGAAGACCTGCGCCAAGTGGCTGCACTGGGCCTGGTCAAGGCCGTCGACAGGTTCGACCCCGCCGTCGGATCCTTCGAGAGCTACGCGGTACCGACCATCACGGGCGAGGTGAAACGGCATTTCCGCGACCGGATGTGGGCCGTCCGCGTGCCGCGCCGGGTACAGGACCTGCGCAACCAGGTCCGGCTGGCCCGCCGCGAACTCATGCAGCACCCCGGCAGCCCCGAACCCACTCCCGCCGCTCTCGCCTCCCACACCGGCCTCACCGAGAAGGAGGTCAAAGCAGGCATGGAGGCGCTGGAGAGCTTCAGTGCCCTCTCCCTGGACGCCGAGCTCACTGCTGACGGCGGCGGAGCCAGCCTCGCGGACACCCTCAGCGTCGCGGACCCCTCCTACGACAAGGTGGTGGACCGCGAGGCGGTGAAAAGGGGGCTGCGCCGGCTGCCGGAACGGGAGCGGGCCATCCTCTACATGCGCTTCTTCCAGGACATGACGCAGAGCAGCATTGCCGACCGGCTCGGCCTCTCTCAGATGCACGTCTCCCGGCTCATCAGCACCAGCTGCGCCAGTGTCCGCAACGACGCCCTGGCCGACTCCGGCCCTCCCACATGACCCCGGCTGCCGCCCGGTCTGAAGGAGACCGTCCGATGCTGATGCCTCTGCCCGCGACACTGCGCCGTCTCGTCAAGGACTACGAAGCCCTCGCCGCCGATCAGAGCGCCGCCGCAGCCGCCACGTCGAGTGCCCGGCTGCGAGACCTCGCTTACACCCTGTGCGTGTCTACCGGGAGGCGCGAAGTCTTTGACGCATCGCAGGTCGCCCGCACCTGCCTCGACAGTGCCGCGGCCGGCCCGTACCCGGCGAGTGCTTTCCCGGATCTCCCGGTCCCGTCGAGTTCCCGGCCCGGCTGTCCGGCTCCGAGCCGCAGACTCTCTTCCCGCGGGTGTCGATCCGTCGTGGCCAGTGATGCAGCCGCCGCGCACCGGAGCGCCGCAGCGACTTCCAGCACCCCTCCAAGCCAGCCGTGGCCAGCCACTGGGCGGCCTCGCGCCTGCCACGAACCCAGCGCGGCCCGGCGTAGGCGGCTGCGCACCCGGACGAGAGGTTTGTGATGAGCGAGCACCCCACCGAAAAGCACCCCCAGCCCGACTTCCCGCAGCAGGACCAGGAGTATCCCGGCTGGACCGGCCCGATGGACCCTCCTCCCGACCACGGCGAGGAGACATACGAAGGCAGCGGCCTGCTCGGGGGGCGCATCGCCGTCGTCACCGGAGGAGACTCGGGCATCGGCCGTGCCGTGTGCCTGGCCTTCGCCCGCGAGGGCGCTGACGTCCTGTTCACCTACCTTCCACAGGAGGACAAGGACGCTCGCGAGACCACGCGGCTCGTCGAAGAGGCAGGCAGCAAGGCGATCGCGGTGCCGTGCGACATCCGTGAGGAAGCACAGTGTGACCGGCTGATCGAGCACGCCGTCGCAGAGTTCGGACGCATCGACGTCCTCGTGAACAACGCCGCCTACCAGATGTCACAGCCTGATGGCATTCAGGCGATCACCACGGAACAGTTCGACCGGGTCATCCGCACCAACCTCTACGGCATGTTCTGGCTGTGCAAGAAGGCCCTGCCCCACATCCCGGCAGGTGGATCGATCATCAACACCACCTCCGTGCAGGCGTACAAGCCCAGTCCTCATCTCCTCGACTACGCCACCACCAAGGGCGCGATCGTCACCTTCACCCAGGGGCTGGCCCAGATGGTGGCGTCCGACGGCATCCGGGTCAACGCCGTGGCTCCCGGCCCTGTGTGGACCCCGTTGATCCCCGCGACGATGCCGGACACCAAGGAGTTCGGTAAGCAAACACCTCTGGGACGGCCGGCACAGCCCGCGGAGATGGCACCTGCCTACGTGTTCCTCGCGTCCGACCGCGCCAGCTTCATCACGGCTGAGATCCTGAATGCCACCGGCGGAACGCCGCTGCCCTGACAGCTGGGGCTGCCGCCCCGGCTGCGGAACCCAGATCAGCCAGACGGCATGAACATGTGATCGCGGAAGGACTGCCGACGCCCTTCCGGGCGCTGAAACCGGGCCCAGCCGGCCATGCTCGGGACCAGAGTCGGCGAGCACGCTTTGCAGGCGGTTGATCGTCCGCTTGACGACTGCGGCGCGCCATCGCGATCCGCCACGACAAGACCTACCAGACAGCCGTCATCCTTCGCTTCTGACGTGGGCGCGAGATCTGACGGCAACTCCCAGACGCCAACCGCGTCAAATACCGCAACGGTGAACCACGGCGTGCGAGTTCGAGGTCACGATGCTGCGGCGGTCTCGGCCAGCTTCTGGAATTCGCCGAGGTCGTAGTTGGCCAGTGTCGAGTCCAGATTGGTCAGCGCGCCGACGTGCTCGATGAACCCCTCGGGGTCGTACTCGATCTGCAGCGTCACGCGACTTGTCGTGTCAGTGAGCCGATGGAAGGTGACCACACCCGCGTGGTGAACACCTTCCACGGTGTGCCAGGCGATCCGTTCCTGCGGGATCAGCTCGGTGAGCTCGGCGACGAAGTTCTTGTCGGCGCCGGGCAGTTGCAGCTGCCAGGCGAAGCGGCGGTCGTCCAACCTCTCCACCAGGCGTACGTGGCTCAGAAAGGACGGCCACCGGGCTACATCGCTCCACAGTTCCCAGGCGACAGCGACGGGGGCCTCGATATCGACCGTTTCCACGAGGGACGCGGACATGCGGTACCTCTCCTCCGGTTGGTTGGGCGCCGGCCCGACGGTTGCGATGCGGAGCGGATACCCGCGCCGGGGCGGCGCACACGACGCGGATCCGACAGGGCGGCAACAGATGAGAGCAGGCTCGGCATGTCACGCCCATGGCGGACGCCATCACTCCTGTGCCGGCCGTCGGCGACCCTCAGCGCTGGCGAGGTGTCCCTTAGACCTGCGCAATTCTTCGGACCCGGGTGGCTCGGCGACGGTTACCTCGGCACCGGGGGGTACTCGATTCACGTAATGCACGCATAAGAGTCAAATCGGAGGTATCGGCATGACGACGCAGCCCCGGTCGGACATGGCAACACATCCGGACATCCTCGCCATGCGCAATCGGCACGAGATGGCCGAACGTGTCGCGACCACTCCGAGGGCACAGGCCGTCGAGGCCATGGCCCTGATCACAGGCCTCTACCTGGCGGCTTCACCGTGGATCGCGGGTTTCAACGAGTTCTCCACCCTGGCGGTCAACAATCTGATCGTCGGCATCGCATACGCCGTGATCATGAGCGGGGGCTTCGGCCGGGCATACGAGCGGTCGCACAGCATGGCGTGGGCCGCTTGCGCGCTCAGTGTGTGGACGATTTTTGCGCCCTGGGTGGTGGCAGGCGACGTCAGTACCACCAGGACCATCGTCAACAACGTCATCGTCGGCGTGATCGCGCTCATGATGGCCCTTATGGCCGCCGCAGCTGCCCGCCCGGTGGATCAGTCGTCCGGCGACCGCTCGTCCTCGCACAGGTGATCGCCCCACACCGCATCGGCGGGACGCTGTTGAGCCGGCGCTAACACGCCGGAGAGGGCCCTTGCCGTGCAAGAGGCAGTCCATCAAGAAGCCCAGGGCTTCCTTGACGCGGCTCCCGCGGCTCACATCCGAACAGGATGGCCCGTGGTGGGCGGGCGGATGCGTTGGCTACGAGGACGTCCCGCCCGAGCATGGCCGCCGCCCGTTGCCGCCGCAATCT
Organism: Streptomyces sp. NBC_00016; assembly: GCF_045040885.1. NCBI lineage: Bacteria > Bacillati > Actinomycetota > Actinomycetes > Kitasatosporales > Streptomycetaceae > Streptomyces > Streptomyces sp. NBC_00016. The sequence goes on from NZ_CP108304.1 coordinate 10,120,276, forward strand.
TGCTCAAGGCACTCCCCGGTCGCCGGGCGAACCGGGGCCGTGCCGACTGCGTTCGGCCTTGACCCCGGTACGCCGGAGCCTGTCGATCTCCATGTCGTCGGCTTCCTCACGGTGTTCTGGCAGGGCTGGATGGCATCTGTCAGTCGTGAGTCAGGAGCGGGACTTCCGGGGTCTTAACCGCGGCCACTGGGTACTCCGTCTGCTCGGCCTTTCAATGAAGAGAGTGCCCATGGCCTTCAATCCCCTGGAACAGCGGGGTATCCCGCTGGACCGCCAACTGCGCAGTTGGCGCGAGCTGCACGTGAAGCCGATCGATCCCGACCACGGTGATCCGTACACCCGATGTCGGATCATCACGATGAACGGCATCAAGTGGAGGCGATCCTCTTCAGCCACCAGCTCGCCCGCGACACTGTCGATCCTGAGGTGAAGCGGCAGCTCGCGCGGATCCGGTACATCAAGGCGCAGCAGCAGAAAACTGGTGTGCGCGTGGCGAAGGCGGGCGCCCCGGCCCCAAGATCCCAGGAAGACCGGCCGGCGCTCGCGAGCAGGGGTGGGATCCACGCCGAAACACGGCACTGTCGCCCTGGCTCTTCGCCTCCTGTGGGCGGCCAGGACTCAGGTGGGGGGGCCGGTGCAACGGAGCCGGCCCATCGCCGTATCGGTCTCGCCCCGCTCGCAGCCGCCCCTGGTCAAAGCGCTGACAGCAGGGTGGCCATCGTGGTGAGAACTGCGCAGACAGTCAGTGCCAGACCGAGGCAGCGGCGCCGCAACTGGCGGTAGCGGTGTTCGTACTCGATACGCAGGGACAGGCTTCGCGCCGCGATGCGCTCGATGTCACGTCGAGCGCGGCAAAGACTGTCGGCAATGTAATGGCTTTCGATCTCCGCGCGCTGTGACGTCGTCAGCCACTCCATCGGCCGGACGAACTCCCGCGCACGCTGCTCCGCTTCCGCGACCCGGGCCTGCCACAGCAGGTATCCCTCCACCGTGTTGCCGAGTTCGTCGGCGGTTCCCCGCTCCGGCAGAGCGCTCAACGCGTGCCTCGGCCGTTCATGCGCGGACGCCGTGGGCCTCGGCCTCGGCGATCGCGATGTCGGGATGGTGCAGGTCGAACGCGGGGGACTCGCTGCGGATCCGCGGCAGGGTGAGGAAGTTGTGCCGTGGCGGCGGGCAGGAGGTCACCCATTCGAGGGAGCGGCCGTAGCCCCACGGGTCGTCGACGCCGACCGGCTTGCCGTACCGGCTCGTCTTCCACACGTTGTACATGAACGGCAGCATCGACAGGCCGAGGATGAAGGAGCTGATCGTCGAGATCGTGTTCAGGGCGGTGAAGCCGTCGACGGCCAGGTAGTCGGCGTACCGACGCGGCATGCCCTCGGCGCCCAGCCAGTGCTGGACGAGGAAGGTGCCGTGGAAGCCGACGAACAGCGTCCAGAAGGTGATCTTGCCGAGGCGCTCGTCGAGCATCCTGCCGGTGAACTTCGGCCACCAGAAGTGGAAACCGGCGAACATCGCGAAGACGACGGTGCCGAAGACGACGTAGTGGAAGTGCGCCACCACGAAGTACGAGTCGGACACGTGGAAGTCCATCGGCGGCGAGGCCAGGATGACGCCGGTCAGACCACCGAAGAGGAACGTGATGAGGAAGCCGGCCGCCCAGAGCATCGGTGTCTCGAAGGACAGCGAGCCCTTCCACATCGTTCCGATCCAGTTGAAGAACTTCACGCCCGTCGGCACGGCGATGAGGAACGTCATGAAGGAGAAGAACGGCAGCAGCACCCCGCCGGTGACGAACATGTGGTGCGCCCACACCGTCACAGACAGACCGGCGATCGAGATGGTCGCGGCGACCAGACCCATGTAGCCGAAGACCGGCTTGCGGGAGAAGACCGGGATGATCTCGGTGACGATGCCGAAGAACGGCAGCGCGATGATGTACACCTCTGGATGGCCGAAGAACCAGAACAGGTGCTGCCACAGCAGGGGCCCGCCGTTGGCCGCGTCGAAGATGTGGGCGCCGAACTTGCGGTCCGCCTCCAGGGCGAACAGCGCGGCCGCCAGGACCGGGAAGGCCAGCAGGACCAGGACACCGGTCAGCAGGACGTTCCAGGTGAAGATCGGCAGGCGGAACATCGTCATGCCGGGCGCGCGCATGCAGATGATCGTGGTGATGAAGTTGACCGAGCCGAGGATGGTGCCGAAGCCGGAGAAAGCCAGCCCCATGATCCACAGGTCGGCGCCGAGCCCCGGGGTGCGGACCGCGTCCGACAGCGGGGCGTAGGCGAACCAGCCGAAGTCGGCGGCCCCTTGCGGGGTGAGGAAGCCGCCTACAGCGATCGACGAGCCGAACAGGTAGAGCCAGTAGGCGAACATGTTCAGCCGCGGGAAGGCGACGTCCGGCGCGCCGATCTGGAGCGGCATGATCCAGTTCGTGAAGCCGGCGAACAGCGGCGTCGCGAACATCAGCAGCATGACCGTGCCGTGCATCGTGAACGCCTGGTTGTACTGCTCGTTCGAGACGATCTGGATGCCCGGACGGGCGAGCTCGGCGCGCATGAGCAACGCCATCACGCCACCGATCAGGAAGAACGCGAACGATGTGGTCAGGTACAGGGTGCCGATGGTCTTGTGGTCGGTGGTCGTCAGCCACTTCACCGCCACGTTGCCGGGCTGCCTGCCCCTGAGCGGCAGTTCGTTCTGGTAGGAGTCCTCGGCTGCCTGTGTGCCGTGGGGTTGGGGTTCGTCGAGGATGCTCACAGGTTGTCCGTCTCTCGAAGCTCGCTGTCCGCTCACGCCATGACGTCAGCCATCCGCCATCCTTGCTGCGCGAGAGCAGCACCCACGCCCGGAGCGGCCGCCGAGCGGCCGATCGCGTGACTGATACACCCGGACGGAGCAGACCGCCGACGCCGACCGCACCCCGTTCATCACTGCGGTGAAGGCAGGCCGGCCGGGACCGGAGGTGTGAGCGATGTCCTTCGTTCCGTCCCACTCGGCGGTGTCGCACGTCGATGACAGGTCGGTGGGCGAGCTGCTGTCCGTCGTGACGTCGGACGTCCAGACACTGTTCCGTCAGGAGGTCGAACTGGCGAAAGTCGAGGTCAGGCAGGAGGCGACCAAGGCGGGCAAGGCTGCCGGCATGTACGGCGGCGCCGGGTTCGCCGGCTACATGGTTGTCCTGCTGCTCTCGCTGGCCGCCGTGTTCGGACTGGCCAACGTGATCGACGCGGGCTGGGCCGCCCTGATCGTCGCCGCCGTGTGGGCCGTGGTCGCAGCCGTCCTGTATCAGCGGGGCAAGACAGGCATGCGCACGGTGGCACCCAAACCGGAGCACACAGTCGAGACGATGAAGGAGAATGCGCAATGGGCACGTCACCCGACCGGATGAGGGCCGAGATCGACGCCACTCGGGGCCGGCTGTCTGCGGACGTGGACCGGCTCGCGGACCGGGCCAGCCCCCGAAGGGTGGTCCGCCGCCGCGCTCGAAGGATGCGCGGCGCTGTCTCGGGGATGCGTGAGCGGGTCATGGGAACGGCCTCGTACACCGCCCACGGGGTCAGCGGCGGTGCCCAGACCGCGGCCGGTTCCTTGCAGGAGGGCACCCAGCAAGCGGCCGGCACGGTGCGCGACGCGGCCGACCAGGCGGGGGAGGCGATACGGCAAGCGCCGGACGAGGCGATGCGCCAGACACAGGGCAATCCGCTGGCCGCCGGCCTGATCGCCTTCGGCGCGGGCATGCTGGCGTCGTCGCTGCTGCCCGCGTCCGAGGTGGAACAGGAAAAGGCCGCCGACCTGATGGCACACGGCGGGGCACTGGAGCCGGTGAAGGAAGCCGCCCTCGACTCCGCGCAGAACCTGAAGGAAGGCGCCAAGGAGGCCACACAGAACGCGGCGCAGCAGATGAAGGACACCGCTGCGGAAGCGGCCCGCACCACACAGGACGAGGCCCGCGACCAGGCCACACAGGTGACGGACCAGGCACGTGAATCGGGCAGGCAGGTTGCCGACGAGGCGCGACACCAGCCTGGACCCCGCTGAACTGCGAAACCCTGGCAGGGCCGTGCGCTGCCTGAGCCCGTCCGCGCAGGCCCTGCCCACCCCAAGCAGGCATACCGGTGCGGTGTGCTGGGGAACTTTGACCAAGTTCCCCTGGACAAGCCACGACCGCACCCGAACCGACCCGCTGTCCAGGCACGTTCAAAGAGAGAAGGACGGCTGTGTACGCGCCGTCATCCACCCGCACGGACGCCCCCCAGACCGATGCCCGGCCGGTCCCGTTTGCGGGGTGCGCAGGTGGGGACCCAGAGGCGCATGGAAAGTACGCCACGCCGCCGACGGATGAAGCAGAACCGAGTGCTGTGGCTGCTGGACGGTCTGGAATGGGCGCCCTGGGCCGATCCGGTCATCGATGCGCTCCAGGCCGGCGTGCGCTCCCTGCCACTGGGGCGCGGCCGCGACCTGCTGCACGGCAGATGGCTGGGGCACCCGGTCCATCCGCTGATGGTGCAGGTGCCGATCGGCACCTGGATGTCCGCGGCCGTGCTGGACACACGGTCCAACCACTCCCGCGAAGCGGGCCTGCTGATCGGTGTCGGCCTGGCTGCCGCCGTGCCCTCGGCGTTGGCGGGCGCCGTGGACTGGGCGGAGCTGCACCGCGAGCAGTCGCGGGTGGGGCTGGTGCACGCCATGGCGAACTGGGCGGCCGTGGGCCTGTACGCGACCTCGCTCACCTGCCGCCTCAAGGGGCGTACGAGAGCCGGCCGGGCGTACGGCTTCCTGGGGCTGACGGCGGTCGGGATGGGCGGCATGCTCGGCGGCCACCTGGCCTACCGCCAGGCAGCGGGAGCCAATCACGCCGAGGAGGTCCCGCACGTCGTGCGGGAGGGATGGCATCCGGTCGGCGCTGTGGCCGAGTTCGCGGCCGGGCGGGCCGTGCGGCGCGTCGTGGACGACGTGCCGGTCCTGGTGGTCCGCGAACCCGGCGGGACGATCCATGCGCTGGCCGACCGGTGCAGCCATCTCGCGGGTCCGCTGTCGCAGGGCACGATCGCCGACGGGTGCGTGCAGTGTCCATGGCACGGCAGCGTGTTCCGGCTCTCGGACGGCTGGAACGTGCGCGGTCCCGCGACGGCGCCGCAGCCCGCCTTCGACACCCGCATCGTCGACGGGCATGTCGAGGTGCGCCTGCGTCGCAGCGGCATGGACACGGACGGGGAACCGAGCGGGACCGAAACGGACAGGGCCCATGAGAGCACCAGCTGACAGCCGGCTCGCACCAGGCGGGAACAGGTTCTTCCGGCGCACCGCACGGGAGTACTCGGCAGGACAGGAGCGGCCGCTGGGCGGCTATCTCGCGGCCATTGCGGGGTTCAGCGCATACACGGCTGCCTGGGCGTCGGCGGTACGGCTGCGCGGGCGCCCGCTGCCCGACCGGCCCGAGCCGTGGGACGTGGTCTTGACCTCGGTGGCCACGTTCCGGCTCAGCCGACTGCTGAGCAAGGCGTCGGTGACCAGTCCACTGCGGGCCCCCTTCACGCGCTACGTGGGTGCGCAGGGGCCGGCCGAGCTTCATGAGGAAGCGCAGGAGGAGGCGGGCAGGAACACCATGGGCGAGCTGGTGACCTGCCCCTTCTGCGTCAGCGTCTGGGTAGCCTCGACCTTGACCGCCGGGCAACTGCTGTGGCCCCGCGCGACGCGCACCGCCATGGGCGCGCTCGCCGCTCTGGCCGGCGCGGACGCGTTGCAGCTGACGTACAGCGCGCTGGTCGAGAAGACCACCGACAGCTGATCCTGCGAGCGATGCCAGACGGATCAACCGGACGGGTCAAGATGCCGGAGCCGCGGACTCGAGGCAGGCGTGATCAAGCGCGTGCTGTGGCAGGGGCTTGTCGCCGGCGCCGCCAGCGGTGTAGTGAGGCCCCTCAGCGAGAAGGCCCTCACTGGCCGGCCCGACTCCCATGTGCCGACGCGGGTCCTCCAGCGCCTCACCGCCTGTCGAACGCCCCGGCACACAGCCATGTCCCGTCAACTGGGCCATGCACGACGGTCAGGCCGCCCCCCGGCGTGCTGCGCTCGGTCATGGCTCAGGCCGGATGTGCGGGGCCCGGTCGCCTCAGCCCGGTTCACCGTCGTGCCCTCACCAACGACCAGATCCTCGAGAACGCGACGCGCCGCCCTCCACATGAACCCATCAGCTCCTTCACCGTCCGCATCGCCCTGTCCGACGCCCCCAGCGCACACGCCACCGGTCGCCGCCCCCCCGGTAACCGTCAGCGTGCTCCCCGTAAGCCGAACCGCCTTGCCGTGACGGTCAGCCCGAGGTCTTGCCTTCTGTTGCCGCTCGAGGAGGCCGATTACCTCACCGTCGAACACGCGAAAATCTGTGTTGGCTGGAGTAGACATTGAGTGGTGTCGTGGATATGGTTTCTCTCGTAGCCCAGAGAGACAGCAGGGCCTGGCAGACACGAACTGCCGGGAAGCAGTATGCAGTTGCAGTGCGCAGGACGGTGCGGTGGTGGAGTTCCGAAGCCAGGGTTGTTGCAGGACGGCGACGGGGCTGACGACCGGACCGGGTGGCCCGCAGTCATCAGGGGCCGCCATGAGCAGTGGCAGTACTCGTAAGTGAAAGTTCGCAGTACCCAGCAGTGAAGTCAGTGAGCAGCACCTCGGTGAAGGCGTCGGCTGCGGGCGCGCGCACCGGGAGGTTCGGCAGTGGGGTTCCAAGCCAGAGCGGACGCAGGACAGGTGACGGGGCTGGCTGCCGAAGAGTGGCGCTTCGCGAGGCCACCAGTAGTTCGCATCACCAGCAGTACGCAGTACCGCGCTCAACAAGTGATTGATCACTGAGGGAAGAACGGAGGAGCCGAACGCCATCAGGATCGCCCGGGCGTAAGTCTTGAGCCCGGGTACCGCAGGACATCGATAGTGAGGTGGTCTCCGGTCAAGCAACCGCGATCCCGGCACGCCCGACTGCATCTCGGTCGGGTCTGCGGAAACAGAAGGCCGGCGCAGTAGAAGGGCCGGCGATGGTGTAGCAGTTCCTTCGGGCCCTGGCGCCGTACGGCGCCAGGGCCCTCCCTGTGCTCCCTCTACGCGTTCCACAGAGAGGTGCAAGTGACAGCAGACGATTCCTACGACCGTCTCGACGACGATGACTACCCCGCCTACACCATGGGCCGGGCCGCCGAGATGCTCGGCACCACGCAGGGCTTCCTCCGCGCCATCGGCGAAGCCCGCCTCATCACCCCGCTCCGCTCCGAGGGCGGACATCGCCGCTACTCCCGCTACCAGTTGCGGATCGCCGCCCGCGCCCGGGAACTCGTCGACCACGGGACTCCCATCGAGGCCGCCTGCCGCATCATCATCCTCGAAGACCAACTCGAAGAAGCCCAGCGCATCAACGCCGAGTACCGCCGCGCCGCCTCCGGGCACATGGCCGGCACCTGACCCGCAGCAGCCAGCAGCACGTCCCCCCCCCAGACTCCAGCCCAGCGACGCGCCAGGCCGCACTGATCAGCCGATGTGCCGCCATCGGTCTGGAAGGCACGGTGGAGCGCGCGGCGGCTGCGCTGAAGCCCAGGATGCGCGGGTGGCTGCACGCCGGTGTGTTTCCCCTGGCGCTGGTCGGCGGGATCGTCCTGACCGCCGTCTCGCGCTCGGCGGCGGCGGTGGCGGCCTGCTCGGTGTACGCGCTGTCCGCCTGCCTGCTGTTCGGTACCAGCGCGGTCTACCACCGTGGCACGTGGGGCCCGCGTGGGGAGGCGATCCTGCGGCGGCTGGACCACGCGAACATCTTCCTGACCATCGCCACCTTCACCGCGCATTACACGGCCATCCTCCTGGCAGCCACCTGACCGCGGCCGAGGCATGCCGGAGCGCAGGATTCGGAGGGCCCTGGCCGCACACGGCCCGAGAGGGGCTGGTGGGCGCGGCGTGCCCCGGGTCCCGTGGTGCAATGTGACTTGTCCGGTATCGGGCTCGGCAAGCTCTTTCGCGCGCCCCGAGCGGAGGCTTGAGCGTCATCGAGCAGTGAAGGAGCCGCTGTGATCGCACGAGGGCCGGACGCCGGGCGGGCTGCTCGTCTTCCCGGAGGCGACAGTGGCCGGGGCAGGGCGATGACGTTGGCGGGGGTGTTGGAGGCGGCCGAGGCCGCGGCGCCCGTGGAGTCGCTAGACGTGGTCGCGCGCATGCTCAAGGAGCACCTCGGGGCCGCGGCGGTGTCGTTCCTGATCACCGACTTCACCGGCAGTTCAGTCGTACGGCTGGGGGTGGCGGGCAGCGTCGACACCGATGAACCCGCCCGGCGGATCATGCTGCGGGGCACGCTGTACGACGATGTGATCCGCACCCAGCGGCCGAGCGTGGAGGGCAGGGGCGAGGGCGCGCTGGTGCGCATCGTCGCCCCGGTGACCAACCGCGGGGACGCCATCGGGCTCCTCGAACTGTTCCTGCCCGCGGTGCCGGACGCGGAGGCGATGCGGGAGATCGGCGAGACCGCGCACGCTCTGGCGTACATCGTCATCGCCAACCGGTCCTACACCGACGTGTACCAGTGGGGCCGCCGTACCGTCCCGCTGAGTCTGGCCGCGGAGATCCAGCACCGGCTGCTCCCGGCCTCGCTGGCGTGCGAGGCGGCGCAGTTCGCGGTGGCCGGGGCGCTGGAGCCGGCCGATCACGTCGGGGGCGACACCTTCGACTACGTGATCGACCGGGACACCGTCCAGCTCTCCGTCACCGACGCCATGGGTCACGATGTCGCCGCCGCGCTGCTGGCCACCCTTGCGGTGGGCGCCCTGCGCCGGGCACGGCGGGCCGGTGGCGACCTCGCCGAGCAGGCCCGCCAGGCCGACCAGGCCATGCGCGAGCACGGCCACAAGGGCTACGTCACCGGCCAGCTCCTGCGCATCAGCCTGATCGACGGCACAACCGAGTTCATCAATGCCGGGCACCCCTGGCCGCTGCGCATGCGGGACGGCCAGGTCCGGGAGATCACCCCGAAGATCGATATGCCGTTCGGCTTCCCTGCCCCTCACACCTACCAGGTCCAGTCGCTGGACCTGCGGCCGGGCGACAGGCTGGTGATGCTGACCGACGGCATGCTGGAGCGCAACGCAGGCAGCCTCGACCTGTCCGACCTGATCGTGCGCACCCGCGATCTGCATCCACGCGAGGCTGCCCGCACCCTCATCGCGGCGATCATCGACGCCAACGACGGCCACCTGCAGGACGACGCGACCGTCATGTGCCTGGACTGGCACGGCACCAACCACTCCCAGCGGGACGCCGCCACCGGCGCCGACCTCACCGACGCCTCACGACCGTCAAAGACGGGACGGCCCACCCCTGGGCGATGACTCTGGGTGGGTGTTCCGGCAGCCGCAACGACTGCAAGACATGGGAGCTGTGTCGCGCGAAGCCGCCGTCTCCCCGTACGAACGTGTGCTGTTTCGGTCTCGGTAGCCGCCGTTTCGCAACCAGACTGCCCTGGCGTCTCCCTCTGGGGAACTTGCATCCGTCCGGGTCAGTCGTGATGGCGGCGGGGCCAGGCTCCGGCGAGGGTGGGGTGGTCCTCGACCTTTCTGTCGGCACCCATCCCCCGTTCCGAGGAGCACTGTCATGTCCGATCGCAATACCCTCATCCGCAGCCTGCACGATGTGGGTCTGGCAGCCTGGTTCGGCGGCTCCCTCATGGGCGCGGTCGGTCTCAACGGGGCAGCAAAGGATCAAAGCGAGACGGCCCAGGCCAGGGCACGGATCGCCTCGTCGGGGTGGGCGAAGTGGACGCCGGTCAACGCCGCGGCCCTCGGCGCGCACCTGTTCGGCGGCGGCGGACTGCTCGCGGTGAACGCTCACCGGGTCGCCGCCCAGAAGGGCGTCGGGGCCTCCACCACGGCCAAGACCCTTGTCACCGCTGCGGCCCTGGCCGCCACTGCCTACGCCCGTGTCCTGGGCAAGAAAGTCGAGCTGGCCTCTTCCTCCGACCCGCAGGACGCCGAAGAGGCTGCCCGGCATCCGATCGACATCGACACGGCCCAGCGGCACCTGACCGTCGCGCAGTGGGCGGTGCCGGCCTTGACCGGATGCCTGGTGGTGCTCAACGCCCTGCACGGTGAGCAGCAGCGTCCTGAGGAGCAGCTGCCCGGCATGTGGGAGCGGGCTCGCTCCGCCGCCACCCCCTTCATCCCGCAGCACTCTTGAGGGATCTGCTCGCGGCGGGTGCGGACCAGTCGATCAAAGGTGGCCAGCCGGACTGGCGTAGCACTACGCCGCGCCGACCTTGTCGCCCCGCGGCCCTCAGGCGTGGACGCGGGCGCGCCTGAGGGGTGCCCCGGCCTGGTGGAGGCTGGTGAGCGCCTGTCGGTAGGAGGCGATCAGCCCGGTCTCCAGGTAGGCCACGCTCAGTTCCTCGCAATAGCGTCGGACGAGGATATGGGCCTTGCGCAGGTTAGGGCTGGGCATGCTGGGAAACAGGTGATGCTCGATTTGCTGTACGCCGAAGCCGCTACGGCTACGCCGACATCGTGATCCCGGCACTGTCCGCCACTGTTACAGGCCCGGCGTCGGGGCGGACGTCCTCGGTCGGCGGTTCACCACGATCGCAGACCACCCACGCGCATTGCTGGTGGCCGGAGCAGGGCGGCAGGCCGACCGGCGGATCCTGCACCCCGCAGCCGCACTCACCATGGCCCGCCAGTCCGGCGACGACGCCACGCTGCTGTCCCTTGACCCAGACCTGTACGCCGCAACAGGTGTCCCATCTGCGTTCACGCCGGCAAGGTCAGAACAACGTGGTCACCGTTCGGTCTGCCTCCTGCGGGCGGCGGGCCGTGCGCCCTGACGTTCCCGGTCCTCTTCACGGGCCGGATGGAAGGCATCGGAGACCGTCTCCGCGGCGCCGGACAGGGCTCCCTTGGTCTTGCCGCGGGTGCCGGACTCAGTGACTTGCCCGGTGAGCTCGGTAAGCCCTGCCGGCCTGCGCGGCCCTGCCTCAAGGTCGAGACGGTTGCACGCCTCGGCGAAGCGTAGGTAGGTGTCGACGCTGGCGACCACGATCCGTATGTCGATCTTGAGTATCTCGATACCGACAAGGGAGACCCGCACGAACGCGTCGATCACCAGCCCTCGGTCGAGAATGAGTTCCAGCACGTCGTAGAGACCACTGGAACCTCCCCCGCCACCCTGCTGTGTCGCCACGGTCATCACGACCAACCCCTTGCCATCTGTCTCTGCTGTGGTCCTGTCGGCGCTGCCCCTCGTCGCGACAAGGCTCGAGGTGCGAGTAGCCCTGCCACCTACGACCAAACGATGTGTGAGTCCTCAGCGTCGTGGCCGCCCGCATACCGCACCGACTTCCGCGAGCCGCATCTGCGTCTGGTGGACGGTGCTGCCCTCGACGGCGTGGGCACGGACCGGGTGCGGACGGCCTTCGGGATGGGCCCGGCCTGAAGAATGATCTCTCCTGCTGGGCTTTAGAGGGAGACGGCCGCTTTCGCTGGTTCGGGTAGGCCGGGCGCATGCCTGACACCGTCCTGGACGATCCGCGGTGGGTGGAGTGGCGCGGTGTTGTATGACTACGGCGGCATCGACCTGCGCGCGGGGCAGGGGGCGGTCGGCCTGGCGAGTGGACCGCCTGGCCGTGCCTGATTACCCGGCGGGTGCCTGCCGGCTGTGGTCCCTGAGCGACTTCTCGATGGTGTGCACGCACGTGGTGAACGTATCGAGCTGGTCAGGGATCAGATCGCGCACGGAGATCTGCTCCAGGGTGCGCCACATGTCGGCGATGGGCTCCTGCAGGGCGCGGCCGGCGTCGGTGAGGCTGACCACCATGACCCGCCGGTCGTGGGGAGCGGGTTCCCGGGCGCGCAGCATGGCGGCGGCGTGGCCGCGGTGGGCGCGGGCGAGCTGGAAGATGGCATAGCTCAATTGCCCGTCGCGCGTCGCGTCCGGCAGCTCCGATGCGGTGATGCCGGACATTTTTGCTCCCTGCCCACAAGATGTGGGGGTGATCGGTCAGTTGACGGTGAGGACGATCTTGCCGCGGTTGTGGCCGGCATCGCCGGCCTGCTGCGCCTTGGCGGCTTCTGCCAGCGGGTAGGTGGCGCTGAGCGTGGTCACCAGTGTGCCGTCGGCGGCCTGCTGGGCCAGTTCGGCCAGCCGCGCGGCGGAGCGGCGCTGCGGGCCCTCCGCGAAGACGACGCCGAGTTCGCGGGCGCGGAAGTCGGCGGTGGTGACGATCCGGTCGGTGCCGCCGCGCAAGGTGATGGAGTCCTCCAGCGCGCCCTTGCCCGCGGCGTCGAAGACGGCGTCCACCCCTTCGGGGGCGAGCTCGCGGACCCGCTGGACCAGATTGTCCCCGTAGACCAGCGCGGTCGCGCCGAGCGAGGTGACGTACTCCTGGTTGGCGGCTCCGGCCGTGCCGATGACGCGGGCGCCGCGTGCGACGGCGAGCTGGACGGCGATGGTGCCGAGCGCGCCGGACGCTCCGTGGATCAGCAGCGTCTCACCCGAGGTGACGTTGAGCAGGTCCAGCACGCGTTCGGCACCGTCGCTCGCCACGGGCAGGGCGGCGGCGTGCGTCCAGTCCAGGCCGGCCGGCTTGGGCGCGAGGACGGCCGCGGGTGCCAGGGCGTACTGGGCGTAGGAGCCGGTGTCGGACCAGCCCAGGACCTCGTCCCCCACCTTCAGGTGGTCGACGCCCTCGCCGACGGCGTCGACCACACCGGCGATCTCCCCGCCGGGGACGGCGGGCAGCGGGTGGGGAAGATGGCCTCCATGACACCGGAGCGGATCTTGCCGTCCACCGGGTTGACGCCGACAGCCTGTACCCGCACACGGACCTGGCCGGAGCCGGGCCGAGGAATGTCGATCTCCGCCTCGTGCAGAACCTCGGTGCCGCCGAACGCGTCGAAAACGATGGCCTTCATCACGGTGGTCTCCTCAAGTGGGATGCCGCGCCAACCACTTTCCGTGGCTAGCCACATAAAAGTAGCACCGATTGTGTGGCTAGCCAAGTAATTGCTTCGAGGGGATCTCGGCGAGGTCGGAGCCCCGGGGATCAGGCATCCCCGGGTCCCCCTCACACGCACCGCGCCGTCAACGACTCGGCGATGGCGGCGTCACTTTGCCGACCGTCGTCGGGCGCTGCCCGACACTGGCTTCCTGGCGAGCCCGAAGTCTCTCTTGCGTCCGGACGTCCGGAACGCCTACAGGGCGAACACGCGGCGAGCGTTGCCGGACAGGAACAGCTCGCGAGCCTCATCGTCGAGTTCCAGCTGGTCGAGGTGTTCCAGCGCCTGGGCGGGGGTGATCATCGGATAGTTCGTGCCGAAGAGCACCTTGCCCCGGCCCCGGCCGCGCAGATACTGCACCAGTTCCGCCGGGTAGCGGCGGGCGGTGTAGGCGCTGGTGTCGATGTGGACGTTCTCGTGTTTGTCCGCGACCGCGATCATCTCCGTCGTCCACGGATAGCCGATGTGCCCGCAGACGATGGTCAGTTCGGGGAAGTCCAGCGCCACCTGGTCGATGTAGGGGATGGGGCGTCCGGTCTCCGAGGGCTTGAGCGGGCCGGTGTGTCCGACCTGGGTGCAGAAGGGCACGCCCAGTTCCACGCAGGCCGCGTACAGCGGGTAGTACAGCCGGTCGGTCGGCGGCAGCTCCCACAGCCACGGCACCACCCGAAGCGCGACGAATCCCAGCTCCTCGACCGCTCGCCGCAGCTCCCGCACCGCCCGCACCGGCCGCGTCAGATCGGCGCCGGCCACCCCGCGCAGCCGACCGCCCGACTCGGCGACGAACCCGGCCACCTCATCGTTGCTGATCAGCGCCCCGTGCGGCCCGTACCAGGCAGCCGACAGACCGATCTCGACACCGGCGGCCTCCAGCGCGGACACCGTGACGGCAACGGGCAGCTGCTTCTCCAGCGGGCCGCGGCCGGTCCAGCGGCGCAGCGATTCGAACATCTCGTGGTTGGAATGGCGCAACGTGGGGTGCTGCATCCATGCGTCGACGACGGACATGATTCCCGCTCCTCTCCCAGCCGCGCAGGCCCTGCCCACAGTCTCCTCAGCGATCGCTGACCGGGAGGCTGGCGGTGAGGGGCAACAATAACTACCCGCCAGTAGAAGGTTCCGTGGAGTCGTTGGACAGAGCGGTGCCCTGCGATCCGGAGCGGGCGGGCCGGGTACTTGCGGAGCGGATCGGGTCCCTGCCCGCGATGCCCCGGCAGGTCCGGAACGCAGTCCATGACGACCAGCTCGCGCGTCTTCGCGGCCGCCGTCACGAGGGCCCTCCTGGCAGACACGGCGCCAGCACCCGCTGACGCCGACCGGGCACGACGAGGAGTAGATCTCCCCCGCCCCGAAGGCTCAAGTGCGCGCTCTCAAGGAACCCGAAACCTCGGCCGGCGCTGACTTTGGACCGACGCCGTGAGGCAGCGCATGGCGCATCTGCCACCTTTCGGGCACGAGAGGCACCTGCCACACTCTGTGTGCGGTGCTGATGCCGTGTACGTATCCCCGTGACGGCGTCAGCACTCGCTTTGTGGTGGCCGCCGGGTGGGAGCAGGTGTGAGTGGCCGAGCGAGGCTCGCGCGAGCAGGGGTCGGGCAGTCAGCCTCTCGGGCTCTTCGCCGTCGTCAGCGAAGAGTCCTCTTCCCGCCCCATGTGATCTTCGCGTGGCGCTGAGGGTGTCTTGCCGTTCCGGTCCGGGGCAGGCGTACTGGAAACGTCGCCCCTATGGAGCCCCGGAATGACGATCTCCCGCGTGCAGCGGCCCCTACCCGACGGAACGCGTGATGCCGCGGTGGCCCGTCTGGAACAGGAGAATGCCCAGCTACGGCAGGCCGTCGACTCTCATGCGGTGGTCGACCAGGCGATCGGTGTCCTCGTCGCGGTCCACCGGATTGCGCCGGCCGCCGGGTTCGAGGGGCTGCGTGAGGTCTCCCAGCACACCAACGTCAAGCTGCACACGGTCGCCGAGATGGTGATCGGCTGGGCGCTGGGGCAGTCATTGCCGGAGAGGGTGGAGCGGGAGCTGGGCCAGGCCGTGCGGCGCCGCTCGGGTCAGGGCGATGTCCCGGGCCGGCCGCAGTAGGGCGGTCAGGGTTCGAGGGCCTGCTCGAGGGTGGGGTGGCAGGTGATGAATGTGTCGATGCCGACCAGTCGCAGGACATGCAGCACGGGTGTCTGCGCGGCGGCGATACGCAGCCACCCCTCGCTCCTGCTGACGGCTTTGTGGGCGGTGACGAAGACGTTGATGCCGCTGGAGTCCATGAAGGTCACGCCGCTGAGGTCCGCCACGATCCGCGACGGCGGAGCCGCACTGTCCGCGGACAGCAGGGCTGCGCTGAGCAGCTCTTTGACGTCGTGGTCGATCTCGCCCTTCAGGCGCTCGCCGACCTGGCCGAGGCCGCGTCTGCGGCACGCCGCGCCTGGTCCGGGGACCAGGCAGGCGGTCACACACTTCTGGTCTTTACCGTCCGCGTCCGAGACCTGGGCGCTGCAGCGCTGCTGGGCCGGCGGAAGGCCTCGGAGGCGCTCGACCAATACGTGGCGGGTCAGCGCGTCGCGGAGATGCGGGTCCGGCCCGAGACCCTCGCCCATGACCTGGACTCCAGGCGAACGCTGAGAACCGCTGTGCCCGTCCGGGGGTCGGGCCCGGTGCGGCCTCTGACCACCAGTTGGCCATGCACGCTGCCTGAAAGCCTGCGCACCGCGCACGTCGCCCGGGTCACCGAGGCTCCCACGACGGCCGCCGGGCTGTGCGGGGCCGCCCTGGAAGCACTGGACGTGAAGCCCCAGAGCATCGTGCGCTGAGTTTGCAGGCTACCCGCCAGCAAGTCGTCGACCTCCACCAGCGAACGCGCACTGCAGCCGCGGCCGCGATATCGGCCGCTCGTACCGCCCACCGCGCGGCGCAGCGTGCAGCAGACCAGTTGGAAGCCGCGGCCAGCGCCGCCGAGGGCGATTACGTGGCGGTTCTGGCAGAAAAGGCGGTGGCGGCCCGCGCTAGTGAGCTCCATCGGTGCGCGGCACAAGCTCGCCCGCGACATCTGCCACGGCAAGCGCGGCCAGATCATGCAGGGGTACCGGACGGGACAGGAGGACCAGCTCGCCCCCGTGTGTCGGTGGACACCGCGGCTCAGGAGGAGGCGGCGGTGCCCGTCCGGGCGCGGTTGGCGCGGATCTCGTCGTGGTGGTCGGCGGCCCAGCCGATCAGCTGCATGACGATCTCGTGCAGGCCGCGGCCGAGCGGGGTGAGGGCGTACTCCACACGCGGCGGCACCTCGGCGTAGGCGGTGCGCGTGATCAGGCCGTCCTCCAGGAGCTGGCGCAGTGTGCGGGTGAGCATGCGCTGCGAGATGCCCGGGATCTGGCGCTGCAGGTCGGTGTAGCGCAGTGGGCCGTTCTCCAGGACGGCGATTATCAGCATGCTCCACTTGTCGCCGACCCGGTCCAGTACCTGCCGGATGAAGGCCATGTGGTCGACGGGGATGCTCGCGCACGGCCCGATCGCAGCCGCCATCTCCATACCAGTGCTGTCCTGCATGGCGCCCATTCCTCTCCGTCGCGCACACCGATGTGCCTTTTGTAACGACTTCCATACTGGCGCATCATGGCGTTACGAACAAATGAGAGGAATTGGAGCTCAGGCCGTGAAAATAGAGATCTGGGCCGAGGTTACCTGCCCCTGGTGCGGGCTCGGCAGCCACCGTGTGGACCGGGCCGTAGAGCGGTTCGAGCACAGCGACCAAGTGGAGGTGGTCCACCACTCCTTCCCGCTGGGCGCAGGCTTCCCCGCCGACCGCACGGTCAGCGTCCGCGAGGCCCTGCTGAGCAAGCACGACATCAGCGGCGGGCAGGCAGAGGCGGCGACCCGGCAGATCGAGACGCTGGCCGCCTCCGAGGGACTGAGCCCCTACCGAGTGCTGGACAACGTCGTCGGCGACACCGAACTGGCCCACGAGTTCCTCGCCCACGCCTCCGTGCAGGACAAGAACCGCGAAGCCTGGGACACGATCTTCCGTACGTACTTCGGCAAGGCCGAGCCCGTCTTCGCTCTGGACGATCTGCTCCGGCTCTCCGACGAGCTGGGCCTGGACCGTGACCTGACGCGCCAGGTGCTCACCGAGCGCCGCTACCGCACCCAGGTCCAGGACGACGCCCGCCGCGCTCAGCGCCTCGGCGCCACCGGCGCCCCGTTCATCGTCGTCGACGGCCGCTACGGCGTCCCCGGTGCGCAGGACAGCGACACCCTGCTCGACCTGCTGCGTACCACCTGGGACGAAACCCACCCGGTCACCCTCGCCCCCGCAGGAGACGCCCCGGGCTGCGGCCCCGATGGCTGCGCCGTCCCGGCCCGTCCCCGACCCGTCACCCCCTCCCCACCCCCATCTCTGTGAAAGGCACAACAGCCATGTCGTACCTGCTGCACATCGACTCCTCCTCGCTCGGCGAGGCGTCCGTCTCCCATCAGGTCGCCCAGTCCTTCCGCGACCAGTGGCAGGGCCCGGTCGTCCACCGCGACCTCGCCGCCTCGCCCGTGCCGCACCTGAGCGCCGCGGGCATCACCGCCCGCATCACCGACCCGGCCCAGCACACCCCCGAGCAGGCCAAGGCCGCCGCGCTCCAGGACGAGCTGATCGAGGAGTTCCTCGGCGCCGGCGCGTACCTGTTCACGGTGCCGATGTACAACCTCTCCATGCCGTCGGTGTTCAAGGCATGGCTGGACCAGATCATCGTCACGGACCGCACCCTGATCTTCAACGGCACCTCCCCGGTCGCGGGCCGTCCGGCCGTGCTGGTCTCCGCCCGGGGCGGCGGCTACGGCCCCGGCACCCCCAACGAGGGCCTCGACTACGTGGTGCCCACCCTGGAGGCCGTCCTGGGCCACGACAACCTCCTCGGCCTGGACGTCACCACCGTGACACCCGAGCTGACCATGGCCCCCATGGCTCCGGCCCTCGCCCCGCTCCTTCCCCTGCACGAGGCGTCCATGACGGCCGCCCACGACAAGGCCCGCACGCTCGCCACGACCTTGGGCACGCCGCGAGCCGCCTGACGCATCTCTCCAGGTGATCCCCCTGTCCCACCTGCTTGTTCTCGGCGGCAGCGGCCGCACCGGAAACACCTACTCCAGCAGGCCACTGCCCGCGGCCACCGTGTCCGCGCCCTGGTGCGCAGCCCCGAAGCGGTACAGGCTCCGGCCGACGTCGACTGTCTGAGGATTTGTGTCAGTGGAGGATGACCGCTGGAGGTGCTTAGCGGCTGCGGTGCGCTGCTGGTCCCTTGCTGGGATGTGACAGGCTGACGCGATGCGCAAGCCCAAGCCCCGCACCGCGCTCATATCTCTGGCCGCCGCCATCACTGTCTCGGCCGTCGCCACGACCGTTCTCGAGTCCTCGGCCTTCCCCGCAAGGGACGATCCCAAAGTCAAGGAAGCGTATGAGCAGGGCTACGAGTGGGTGAAGACCCGCACCGAGGCAGAACCTGACCCGACAACGAGGCTCAACCCCACGCCCACGCCGCCCACACCGTCGCCGAGCCGCGTGACCGAGATGCAGAGGGATGCGGTCACGCTCAGCGCACGTTCGGTCGGCGAGTTGGGTGAGGCGGACGACCGGGAGATCTGCGACTACTACGCCTCGGTATCCGAGTACACCAGCAGCCTTCCGGCGAAGTACCGGGATGACTGGGTACGCGGCTGCCGGGCGGCCATGACGCCCCAATCCGACAGCGGACCACGCCCCAGCGGACGCTGATCACGCACAGTTCCCAGGTGATCAGCTCGCGCTCACCCGCCGAGGAGCAGCATGTGACTTCGCCGCAACCGCTGAGAACCCCTAGCAGAATGGATCGCCCGGCGTGCGGTGTTCGGCACGCACGCTCGCGGCGTTGCCGAAATGCCCAGGTAGCGCCGCTACCAGGGCCCCTCCGGCGCCTCGCGAGCGCCCGCACCTGCTCGTACGCCAATTGATTAACCCTTCGGTGGCACAAACCAGCGTTGATCATCTTTGAGTGGCAAATGATCAACGTTCACTGGCACAGGTCAGCCCAGGTCTGTACCGTGCTTCCACGCGGCAGGATGCAACGCCTGGGCGTACGCCCCCGGGCGGCGGTATGCCCGGGTCATGACGGAACGTCGCGCGTATCCAAGTGATCTGTCCGATGCCCGCTGGGAGCTGATCGAACCAGTACTGTCCGCCTGGCGCTCGAACGCCGCGGCCGGGCTCTGGACTTCGGCCGGCCACCCAAGCATGACCTGCGCGAGATCATGAACGCGATCCTGTACGTGGACCGCACCGGCTGCCAGTGGGCCTACGTCCCGCACGACTTCCCGCCGCATCAGAGCGTCTACGGCTACTTCGCCGAATGGCAGAGGGACGGCGTCTTTGCCCAGCTCAACGGCCTGCTATGGGAGTTGGTACGCCAGCAGGAGGGCAAGAACAGCGAGCCCTCGGCCTGTGTGATCGACGCGCAGAGCGTCAAGACCTCCACGTCCGTGCCCGCGAGGAGCCAGGGCATCGACGTGGCCAAGAAGATCGTGGGTCGCAAACGCAGCGTCATCACCGACACCCTCGGCCTGCTGCTGGCGGTGCTGGTCACTGCGGCCGGCGTCCAGGACTCCACGGCTGGCCGTGTTCTCCTTCAACAGGCCGCCGCCGACCACTCCAGCCCTGCGCGAGGTCTGGGGTCGACGGCGGGTACCGCAAGCACTTCACCGAGCACGCAGCGACCCTCGGCATCGACCTGGAAATCGTCCAACGCACCCCTGGGAGCAGGGGATTCACCCCGATTCCGAGACGGTGGGATTACGGCCGGTGCGGCGAGAGTGCGTGCCGGGCGCCGTGAGTGCTGTGCGGGGCTTTCGAAACACCCCCTAGTCTCACAGCCTGAGGTGGCAGGAACCGCGAGCACGATCCCGTCGTCAGGCGGGTCCGCAGCTGCGGCATCGGCCGGCGTGGGGTGGGAGCGCCGGGCTTCGGGGACCGCGCGTGACCGGGAGCAGCGACGCGTCAGCAGTAGTCGAGCAGGCTGTAGACGTTGTCCCAGCCCCACTGGTCGAGGTAGACCTCGCTGACGTAGACGTTGCGGTTGCCGCTGTCGTCGTCCGTGAGAAGCCAGTAGCGGCTCCGGCGCCCGTTGTCGGAGTAGTAGACGCCCTCCTTGATGCAGTAGAAGTAGTTCGATCCCGCGTACAGCCACCCCGCGTGAGTGGAGTCGTAGTAGTCCGGGGCCCAGTGCGTCCACTGATTGACCACCGTGTTGAGGTACACCTGGGGGTACGTGGCGGCCTTGGCCGCCGTTGCGGATGTCTGAACCGAGGCGGCCGCCGCTGTGCGGGAATCCGCTGGTGCGGCATGCCCCGTGCCTGCCGTACCCATCACCAGGCCGGCCGCGAGCAGACCTCCAAGAAGGCGGCCCGTCATACGAGTTCGCACCTGAAATCTCCCTGTTCCCGAAGGGCTCTGTCAGTCCGGGAGCCTAGGACGCGCACGGTCGGCTGCCTTCTGGCAGCTGCCGGGTTGTGGCGCCGCCCTCCGGCTGGTAGGGCCGTGACGCACAGGAGACTGCCGAGCCTGCTACGCCGCGGGTCCTGCTTGCGGCATCGGCCTTCCCGGACGCCTCCGGCACGGCGGCCCCGGCCGCGGCGTTCACCGCCGCCGAGGCCCCTGTGCCCTCTGCCGCGCAGCGGTTCCAGCCGTGGCCGACCGCAGCCCGCCTCGTCCGCGGCCGCGGACAGGGAGCTGCCGTCGGCGCACAGCGTGCCGACGCGGGCGTTGCCGGGCCCTGCGTCAGAAGGTCAGGTTCCAGGCGTCGATCTTGCCTGTGTCGGAGGCGGCGTTGTCGTTGACGCGCAGTTTCCAGGTGCCGTTCGCGACCTCCGAGGAGGCGTTCACGGTGTAGCTCTGGGCGATGTTGTCGGCGCTGCCGCCGGCGTGGTTGTGCAGCGTGTAGACGGTGCCGTCCGGCGCCACCAGGTCGACCTTCAGGTCGCCGATGTAGGTGTGCTTGATGTCCACACCCACCTTGAGGGTGGCCGGGGCGTTGCCTGTCACGCCGGTCACGGCGATCGGGCTCTCCACGGTTGCGTTGTCGTTGACGGCGAAGTCCGCGAGGTTCTCGAAGTACTTGCCGGGCGGCGGGGTGGTCCCGACGGCCTTGAGGGCGTCGACCTGTCCTTCGCCGAAGAACGAGTTGCTGGCCGTCGTGCCCGTGCAGCGGCTGTCCGAGGGGCAGGCGATGTCGTTGGCCTGGGCGGCCAGCTTGGCGCGGATCTGCGCCGGGGTGATGCCCGGGTCGGCGCTGGCGATGAGTGCCGCCACGCCGACCACGTGCGGAGTGGCCATCGAGGTGCCGCTCTTGCTGCCGTAGCCGCCGCCGGGAACGGTGGAGTACACGTTGCTGCCCGGCGCCGCGACGTCGATGACGCCCTGCCCGTAGTTGGAGAACGAGGCCTTGGTGACGCCCGTGCCGTTGGCCGCGACCGTGACCACGCCCGGCAGCTCGGTCGGGATGTCGAGGCAGGCGTTGGTGATGGTGCGGGTGACCGGCGTCGAGTCGTTCGGGCTCGCGGAGTCGGTCGTCTTGTGGGCGAGGTCGTAGTTCTCGTTGCCCGCCGCGGCGATCTGGAGGGAGCCCTTGCCCTCGGCGTACTCCTGGGCGCGCTTGACGCCCTCGATGATGGCGGCCTGGTCGATGTTGTCCGGGCAGTTGAACTGCCACGGGTCCGTGTAATAGCTGTTGTTGGTGACCTTGAAGCCGTGGTCACCGGCCCAGACGAAGCCGCAGATGGTGTTCTCGGCGAAGAAGAAGGAGTTGCCCGGCTCGGCGACCCGGACCGCGGAGATCCTCACCCCGGGGGCCACGCCGACGACGCCCTTGCCGTTCTTGGCCGCGGCGATGGTGCCCGCTACGTGGGTGCCGTGCGTGTCGACGTCCCGCCAGGCGCCGGCACGGGTGTCGGGCTTGCCGTAGGCGCAGGAGACCGAGTCGGCCGCGTCGAAGTTGGGCGCCAGGTCCTGGTGCCGGTCGTCCACACCGGTGTCCAGGATGCCGACCTTGACGGAGGCGGAGCCCGGGTTCACGGCCCAGGCCTGGTCGGCCTTGATCTGGCTCATGTCGGCCCGGACCGGTTCTCCGGCCGGGGTCGAGGCCTGGGCCGGATCGGCCGGGAGCGCCGGGTTGTAGGCGTCGGCCGGGACGTCCGAGGTGCGCGTGGCGCCGACCTGCTGCACGCCGGCGACGCCGCGCATGGTGGCGGCGAACCCGCTGGACGCCGAGTGGGCGACGATCACGCCGATGGCGTCGAAGTTCGAGAAGACGGTGCCGCCGTTGGCCGCGATCGCGGAACGGACCGCCGAGCTGTCACCGGGGGCGGTGATCACGAGGTAGGCACGCGTGCCGGCCACCCAGGTCGCACTCAGGGAAGCCGGCACGGCGGCCGGAGCGTGGGCCTTGGCGGCCGTCGCGGTGGAGGGGGCGACGGGGAGCGTGCCCGCGAGGGCGCCCGGGGCGCCGAACGCGAGGACGGCGCCGAGCGTGGCCGCCAGCACCAGAGTGCGTCTAGGTCGGCCGGATATGGGGGGTATCAATGCGTCCTCCGGAGACGGCCCGGCCGCGCTGAGGGCACCGGCGGGGCCGCACGAAACGAATGGTGGATGCAAGATGTCAGGTGCATGCTCCTGTACGGAAGTACCTTTCCGCGCAGGGACGTCATAGGGGCATGGCTGAAAAGAGACACACTCCGGGCATCAAGGGGTCGAGACCCCTCGGGAGCTCGGCGACGCCGACCGCGCCCTGGCATAGCCGCCGACCTGGCGCCGGCCGTGCTGCCCGCACCAGAGCCGGACCCGACCCGAGGCACTCCCCGGCCGTCGCCGCCTCGAGGCCGTTCTGTACGAAGGGCCTGCGGCCCGCATCCACATCACCTACGACGGACCCGAGACGCTGCGCAGCGACCTTGAAGTACGGACCAAATCCCTTGACCAGGTCGCCGCGCACACGCCGGACCACCGCCTGCTCGACGACTTCGGCACGCTCCGCGTGGTCTTCGGGATCCTTCTGAAGGACGGCCAGGACATCCGTGTTGACTCGCTCTTCGCATTTGCCCAGGTCTCGCTGCCTCGGGGAACACCACCGCATCCCGCGCCAGCAGCTTCCACTGCCGCTCCCCCCAGCCCGCCGGCCGGGCACCCCGCCCGCGCGCGGCCGCGACCACCTGCTCCAGCCGCGGCCCCCACACCATCTCCCGCGCCCAGAAATCCTCCCGTTCCCACCACCCGCACACCACCGCACGCGCCAGCGCGAACACCTCACCCGGCACTACGCCGGCCGCCCCCGCCGCCCGGGCCACCCGCACCCACCGGCGCTGCGCCCGGCCCAACTCCCCGACGAGAGAGGCGACATCGGCGAACTGAAGCGGATGCCCCTCACCCCACATCGAGCAGCCACCGCCCGTGCGGCGCACCCAGCCGCCGCCGCGACGGCCGGCACACCCACACCTGCCCGCCCCCCGCCTCGCGCCGGGCCGCACACAGCCGGCAGCCGAAGACCACCGGCCCCACTGCGGCGCACCCAGCCGCCACCGCACCCAGCCGCCACCGCACCCAGCCGCCACCGCGCCCACCCCTGCCCGTCCTGCCCCGGTCCGTCCTGCCCCGGTCCGTCCCCGCCCCGTCCGTGCCCGGCCAGCGCCTGGGGCCCGGCCGTCCAGGACGGCAGCGCCCGCGCCAGATGGCCAGCCGGCACGCGGCACCACCCGGCCAGCTGCTCCTGCGCCACCGCGTCGAGCAGTACCTCGCCGTCCGGGCGCCCGCCGTGCCGGTGGCGTACCGGGTTCACCCAGCGCCACCAGGCCGTCAGATCGCCGGTCTGCAGCCGGTAGACGGCCGCCACCCGGTGCAGGAACGACCACGTCGTCTCACCCGCAACAGGTGCCACGTGCAGGACTGCCTCCATCCCGACTGCCTTTCGTTCACCGGTCGCGGTGACCGAGGTCCCTGCGGGCCGGCGCCGGTCCGCTGTGCTTGCGGCCGCGGCAAGGCGAACGAGCGCCGGTGTCGGCCGGTACCGACCCCTGGCAAGCCGTGACTCGAAGGAGCAGCCGGGAAACGTCCCTGTCCCTGTCCCCTCCTCCCGGTCGCCGGATTGGCGGTGTTCAGGCGTGGCTGGGGGAGGGGCGGTCGTCCAGGACGATGGTGGTGACGTCGGTGTCCCCGGATCGGCCCCCTGGGGCACTGGAGGCGGCGGTGACGGCTTCTCGGGTGCGCTGGTTGATGGCGTGGGCCAGGGCCCAGGCGGCCAGGTCGTCTGTGGCGGGCTGGTCGAGGATGTGCTGGGTGGTGACCAGCACGGCCAGCAGGGAGCGGCCGGACAGGCGGGTGTCGATCTGTCCGTCGTCGGTGTCGGTGATGCGGTCGGGCAGCCGGAAGTGGGCGTGCCGCAGGCTCTGTTCGACGAGGAAGGCCCAGGTGTCCTTGGGGCAGACCAGCCGTGCGGAGGAGACGGCGGCCGCGGCCAGCAGACCGCGCAGATGTTCCCTGTAGCGGTCATCGGCGGTGTCGGCGGTGTCGCTGTCCTTCCCGCCGTCCGGTGATATCCCGGGCGCGACGGGCTGGGCCTGCCCGGCACCGGATGCGGCCGCAGGAACGCCGGCCGCCCCGTTGACGTGCGGGTCTGAAACGGCAGGTAGCGGCTGCGCAGCGACCAGGACTCTCTCCTCGTCGTCCGGCACGTCGGGCTGCGGGTGTGCCTGCGCTGCCTCGGCGGGCGGCTGTCCGTCCGCACGCTCACCGCTGGCGTCAGGCTCGGGCCGTTCGGACACGGATGCGCCGCCCTTCCGCTCGTCGTCCAGGTCGCCGCCCGGCTCGAGCGCCGGCGTCTGCTGCTGCGCGTCGTGCACCTGCCCGGCCACCGCGGTACCGGGGATGTGGGGCAGGCCCAGGGTGTGGGCCCAGGCCTGGGCGATTTCGCGGCGCAGGCCTTCCATCGCGGAGCGGACCTCGCCGAGGTCGCCGAGCATCCGCTCCTGCCGGCGGCGCAGTTCGCGGTTTTCCTCCCGCACGCCGGTGGTGCTGTAGGTGACGTGTTCCAGCACCTTGCTGTGCCGGCTCTCCTGCACCTGATACAGCGCAGTGATCCCGGTGTTGGGATCGGCGAGCATCCGGCGGATTTCCCCCAGCTCGCCGATGATCTTTTCGATGTCTCGTCGTGCCACGCGCTCTCCCTTCGCGATGACCGGGACATCCCTTTCCGCCCGTCCATCAGCTGACGCTGCACTTTTCGGCCGTTTCGTTCTTCCACCGGCCGCAGGGATGGAGAAGAGGGCCGGCGACTGGGGCGCGCTGCCCCACCGCACCGCGCACCGCATCATCAAAGCCCGCAGCGTTCCGACGACCTGGCGCCAGCTCCACGGCTTTCTCAAAGCGTGCGAAGAACACGAACGGCGCCACCACTTGTGGGCCCAGGCCCTGGACAAATGCCTGGCCCATCCGGACGGACTGGCTCCCCTGACAGGCCGCCGTCTCCTGGAAAAGCTCCAGCCGGTCAGCCCGCCTCGCGCCTCCCTCGGCCTGGCAGCGCCCGGCGGCTGAGGACAGCCTGGACCAGCGGCCATCGGGCACCCAACGGGGGGTGTTACGAAACTTGAGCTGCTGCCGGCTGGAGCGCCAGCTCGCTGACCTGCGGATAAGCCGGGTGCAGTGGTGGAAGGCAGCAAGTGGCCCATTGTGTGGCTACAGTCTGCTGCGGACGGGCAGAAACCTGCCCGTACATCAACCCCGCCTCGTGCGGGGTTTTTTGGTTGTCCTGTCCGAAGGCCCCGGCACCGATGGTGTCGGGGCCTTCGGCGTTGACGGCGGAGGAACACGCTCGAATGAATATCGTGGTCATGGTGATTGCTGGTGCGGTGGCGGTGCTGGCGGTCGTCGTCATCGTGGGGATCGTGGCGTTCGCCCACACAGCGAACAAGGTGGTGGACCGCAGCCGGACGGAGGACCTTCCGAAGGTGCTGGAGACCATTGGACGCACGCAGTCGGGCCTGGTGGGCGTGATGGGCCGCGGCATCCGGCAGATGAGACTCCCCTCAGGCCTGCCGTCACCTGCCTCAACGACGCCGTCGGCTGCTGCGCCGGCTGATCAGGGTGCAACGGGCGCTCTGGATGGCGCACCCGCCGGCACGGCGGCTGCGGAAGGCAGCGCCGGTGCGCAGGGGGTGATCCAGTGACGCGCAGCAGGCTCTACGGGCCTGACCGGGATCCGGTTGCCCGCCATGTCGGCGAGCCCTGGATCGACCGGGCGCTGCGCAAAGTGCTCAAGCCCAACGAGATACGCCTGCTGACCGACTGCCTCTGGGGAGCTCCGCCCGACCAGGTAGGGCGACGCCTGGGCATCCGTGAAGACGACGTCCTGCGCCTGGTGTCGGCCCTGCTTCACCGCATCAAGACATCCCCCTACGGTCCGGCGCTGCTGGAGGAACTGCGATCAGGCAGCGGGCCCCGCTTTTCCGAGCTGCTGTGGGAAGGCCGCAAGGAAGTACCCGTGCACCGCTGCGCGAGGACGGGGTGCACCGAGCCGCCGTTCACCCAGCGTGCCACCGGCCGGGCCCGCCGCTTTTGCAGCAACCGGTGCAAGCAGGCGGCCTACCGGGAGCGACGCAACACCGAACAGACACCCTCCACCGCAGCCACCCGTCACCGTCCCCGAACCGAAGCACAGCGCCGCGGCTACCTGCTGCGCCAGTACGACGAGTTGCCCGAACTTCCAGCACCACGCCGAGAGCAGGGCTGGTTCTTCACCTACATCCAGCGCCGCATCCGCTACGCCGCCATGCGGCCGGCCCTTCCGGCCTTGGCGGTGTCCCGGGCCAAGCCCCTGCCGTACTCCTTCCGCTCCGCAGGCAGGTTCGGGCTGCCCCCGCTCTTCTTCGACACCGCCAGCTACAGCATGGACACGACGGCAAGGCGGCGCCTTAGGGAGCTCTACAGGTGGTTCAACGACAGGCAGGCCGCGTACAGGCTTGGTGCCACAGCACCAGCGCGGCGGCAGCCCCGTGTGAAGCCCGAGGGCAGTCTCACAAGCCCGATGCAAGCACTCATGGAGCACACTCTTGACCAACTCCCGCCGCCGCGGGTGTATTTGCCAGACGCGGCCCGCGCCGGGCGCTTTGAAGCACCTCCGGCCTCTGGCCCGCCCCCGCCTCCCTGGCATACGAGAACCACACTGCAGGGGCAGACGACGCGTGCGCCGGCGAAGCGCCGTCGGCGGCGCAGAGGGCGATGACGTGGCGGCAGGCCGGCCAACGCCTGCAACGTCTGTGCCGGGCTCCGTGTGGCGTTGCACGGAGCTCAGCAGGGTACGGCGGCGCCGACTGGCTGGGGCTGTCAGCCGGCTTTGAGGTCGCTGAGGTGTGCCGAAGCACGACAGTTGGCACCAGGGAGGTCGACCGAGCTGCGGCCCTCCCAGCGTTGAGGCACTGTAGTCGTCACCGAAACGACCCGCTGCTTGTCACCAACGACAGAACCGGCAGGGTTGTTGTCACCGGCCTCGCTGCTCCTTCGACGCGCTGGGATGAGTCCGGGTCAGGCCGTTCGCTCTCCTCCGGCTCCTCCGGCGCTGGGCCGGTCTGAGGCAGGGCTCCTGGCTGAGGCGATGTCGTCGCGGAGCAGGCTGTAGCGCACGACGTCCCGCCACTGCCCGTCCCGGAACACGGTGCTGCGCAGCACGCCCTCGCGGGTGAAGCCGGACTTCTCCAGTGCGCGCTGCTCAGCGATGTTCCCCATCTCGGTGTCCGCCTCGAGTCTGACCACCGGTGTGTGCGCGAACAGGTACCGCGTCAGCAGCCGCTGGGCCTGCGTGCCGACACCCCGGCCCCGGGCTTCTGACAGCAGCTGGGCTCCGATGTTCCAGCAGTAGGAGCTCCTCGAGGTCACGACCTTCCGCCATGCCACGAAGCCGAGCCGGTCGGCGCCGGTTACCACCATCAGCTGACCGCCCTCATCGCTCAGCAGGCCGTCCTGCGCCCAGCGCCGCCGCCAGCGCCCCGGATCTGACCAGCCCAGCCACTGGAAGGGCCCGGTCGCCTCCGGATCTGTCAGGAACCGCTCAAGCACCGGAGGTCATGGAGGGCAATCTATGCCGGGGCCCGCTGTGGAACCTTTTCCGGGGCGGGGCCGTTTCCGGGGTGAGATCGATCAGACGAGTACCGAGGTGACGGCAAATGGCACTGTTCGACCGGCTCAAGGACCAGGCCAAGAGCTTGCAGCAGCAGGCGCAGGGCGGGCGCGGCACGACCGGGGGACATGGTTCGCAGAGCGGTTCGCGGACGGGCTCGCACGGTGGATCCCGCGCCCAGCTGGTCGGCTTGCTGAAGAACCAGCTCGGCTCGATCAAGACCGAGCTGAAGAGCGGTGCGTACCGGGACGCGAGCATGGCGATGTGCGCGCTGGTCGCGGCGGCCGACGGCCATGTGGACGCGTCCGAGATGCAGCAGATGGAGTCGATGATCCTCAGCAACGAGGTGCTGCAGAACTTCCCGCCGGAGCAACTGCGTCAGCGCTTCCACAAGCACGTGGAACAGCTCACCCGTAACTTCCCGCAGGGGAAGGCCGAGGTGATGCAGGACATCGCCAAGGCCGCCAAGAAGCCGACCGAGGCCCGCGCGGTGATCCAGACCGGCATCGTCATCGCCGGCGCCGACGGGCACTTCTCACAGGCGGAGCAAATGGTCCTCCAGGAGGCCTGCGTGGCACTGGGGCTGAACCCCGCGGAGTTCCAGCTCTGACAGCTCGACAGCTCGACAGCTCTGACAGGGAAGCGGCCGCCGACGCAGGGGGAGTGCGTCGACGGGCCGCTGTCCGAGTCGTTGTCGAAGTACGGCTGGCACTCGGCCTGGAACGTGCTGCCGTTGTACGGCAAGGGGCCAGAACACCCGCGCCGGCGCTGCCTGCCAGGAGATTGGCCCGCTTCATCCCGCGCGGCCGCGGCCCCGGCCGGCGCGCGAGTTCAGGGGACCCTGCGCTAAGCCTCGTCGCCCCTGGTAGGCGGCCAGCAGGTCGCCAGCGATGGGGCCGGTCTGAAGGCGACCTCAATAACACCCCAATCGCGGTAGCGGTCATGTGGCGGCGGGGGCGTCACCTCCCGCCGCCAGATCACCGGCGTGCCGGGGAAACACCATGCGCACTCGACTCCTCACCCTCGTCACCGCCGCAGTCGCCTCCATGACGGTCCTGGCCGGCACCGCCTCGGCGGCCCCGGCGGACCTCAACGCCCCCTACGCCCGGGCTGCCGCCAAGGTCGGCGCGGACGGAACTCTCCTGGCCACCAAGAACGTCGCGTCATCGGAGCGGTTCAACGGGCAGCCCGCGGGCTACTACCGCGTGGGGGTCTCCGACCCCACCATCGACCTGCGCAACGCCGCCGTCCTCGCCACGATCAACAACCGCCGCACCATGATCACCACCATCCCGAACAGCAACAGCAACAGCAACAGCAACAGCAACAGCAACAGCAACAGCAACAGCAACAGCAACAGCAACAGCAACAGCAACAGCAACAGCAACAGCAACAGCAACAGCAACAGCTACACCCGCACCATCACCGTCGTGACGACCGACTACAACAACAACCTCAGCGACTTCCCCTTCACCGTCGCCGTCCTGTAGCGGCGACCTGAAAAGCGCCCCCCGCCGGGCGGGGCCAGGGAGATCGCCCTGGCCCCGCCCGGTGGCACAGCTATAGCTGCGCCACCCAGACGGGGCCGCCAGTGCGGCGCGCCTGTCGGCGGCGAGCTCCGCCGCTGCGCCGGGGCTCGGTGATCAGCAGTCACCGTCGCCGACTTGGCCGAAGCTCCGCAGGGGCTGGTCGCTTCGGGCGCGAGGGAGTGCCTCAGGTCGTTTCCGGTGCGCTCCGCTGAAGGGATGAGGGCTGTGCGCCGGGGGGCAACGGGGGGCAACAGCATGCTGCCCAGCCGCACACCGGTCGTCGGGGATCCCGACCGAGGGGCATGCCCGTCGGGTGGTCGCGTTGCGGGACACCATTCACCGCATCACCGACGAGGTGATCGACGCGGGCACCTTTCACTACGGCGGTGAGCTGCCCGGCATGGTCGACCAAGAGCTCGCCGACCTCATCTGATGCCGGGGGGATGGTTGTAGCGGGCGGCGATCTCGCCCAGCGGGTGGACACACTGTCCGGAGGCGACCGGAGAGAGAATCTCGTGGAACGTCCGCGCGGCGGGCCTGCGCGGGATTCGGCGGTCGAGCGGCGTACGCGTGGGGACCATCGCCGTGACCCAGTATTCGGGGCGTCGGGGCGTCGGGGCCGAAGTCGACGACATGGTTGTCGCCGAGGTCTTCCAGCGACGCGGTGTGCCGCGCTCGGCCAGCGGATGGTCTGCCGCCCACGGCGAGCACGCGGCCTCCGGTCAGCACGGTCGGGCCGACCGTGCTGACCGGTTCGGCCACCGGAAGCCACAGCACGTGCGCGTCGTGCTCTTCGGTGAGCAGCGCGGTGAACGGGTCGCTGCCAGCGACTCGGCCTGTGACATCCCGAGTCCGGTCAGCGGAGAGACGTGGGTCACACCGCGTCGTGTCACAGGCGTGAGGGCCGCCTCGTCTCGGGGGTGAAGGCATCGACGAACGTGGAGGAGCACACGATGGACGCGCGATTGAACTACTTCGCCAGCCCGACCGCCGGCAAGGCGCTCAAGTACTTCATGTCGGTCGGCCGGGTGCTGAAGGAATCGCCGCTGCCGGCTACGACGCAGGAGTTGGTAGCGCTGCGCGTGAGCCAGATCAACGGCTGCGCGGTCTGCATCGACATGCACACCAAGGAAGCCGCCGCGGCCGGTGAGAGCCCGGTGCGGCTGAACTTGATCGCGGCTTGGCGGGAAGCAACGGTCTTCACCGAGGCTGAACGCGCCGCGCTCGCATTGGCGGAGCAGGGGACCCGGGTCGCGGACGCGGCCACCGGGGTCAGCGACGAGGTCTGGGCGCGTGCCGCCCAGCACTATGACGAGGAGCAACTCACGGCCCTCGTGCTGCTGGTCTCGTTCATGAACACGGTGAACCGGCTGAACATCATCACCCAGCAGCCGGCCGGCGATTACCAGGTCGGCCAGTTCCACTGAACCCGCCACCGCGCCCCGGCCGGGTCAGGCCTGCCGGGACCGGGACGCCATGCTCAAGGCCATGAGGTCGTCCGCGGGCGCGGGCGTTGTCAGGTCCGCTCACACATCGGATGATCTTCGAAAGATGCCTCGTCGGCACGGGTCCGGCCGGGCACACAGTCCGCAAAGGGGGGGGGAGTCGGCGTGGGCAAGGTCGAGGAGTTCGAGGAGCTGCGGCCGCTGCTGTTCTCGATCGCGTACCGGATCCTGGGCAGCGTGGGTGAGGCGGAGGACGCGGTACAGGAGACCTGGCTCCGCTACGACGCCTCAAGAACCCGGCCCGCGTCGGCCAAGGCGTTCTTGTCAGCCACGGTGACCCGGATCGCGATCGACGTGCTGCGCTCCGCCCGGGTGCGGCGGGAGAAGTACGTCGGACCGTGGTTGCCCGAGCCGCTGCTGGACGATCCGTACGAGGACCCGGCCCGCGCGGCGGAGCTGGCCGACTCGGTGTCGATGGCGGCGCTGCTGCTCCTGGAGCGGCTCAGTCCGCTCGAGCGGTCGGTGTTCGTGCTGCGGGAGGTCTTCGCCTTCGGCTTCGCCGAGATCGCCGCCGCGGTGGGGCGCTCGGAGGCCGCGTGCCGACAGCTGCTCGTACGGGCACGCCGCCACATGCACGAGGGACGGCCCCGGTTCGAAGCGGACCGCCAGGAGCGGCAGGAGCTGGCGAGGCGGTTCTTCGAGGCACTGACGCAGGGAGACGTGGACGGACTGCAGAATCTGCTGTCCGCCGACGCCCAGCTCATCGGGGACGGCGGTGGCAAGGCACCGCAGCTGGCCAGGGCCGTCACCGGCGCCGAGAACGTGGCCAGGCTGCTCGCCACCGTCTACCCGCTCATGGCCCGGATCGACATCACGTTCGAACCGCACGAGGTCAACGGCCAGCCGGGCGCGCTCTTCCGCGACCGCGACGGCAAAATCCTCCACATCCTCGCCCTCGACACACTCGACGGGCAGATCCAGACGATCCGCGCGGTCATCAACCCCGACAAGCTCAGCCACCTCGGCCCGGTCGCCGACGCCTGGGCCGTCGACCGGGAAGTGAAGCAGACCCGTAAAACCCAGTGATCTCCCGACCAGCCTGACAGGGCAGGACCGGAGGTTTCAGTGCCGCATGCCGATGACCCTGGCGCACGGCTCGCCCGTGACGTCTTCCCACGATACGAACCGTGATCATCCACTGCGCAAGATCGATTATCGACACACCCACTGGGGGTTCAGTCATGATCCTGATTACCGGAGCCACCGGCGTCGTCGGCCGGGAAACCGTCCGCCTCCTGGTCGAGGGGGGAGCGAAAGTCGCCGCGGTCACCCGCGACCCGCACGCCGAATTCCCCGCCGGTACACAGCTCGTCCACCCCACGAAGGTTCCCACCCTCGGCGGCGTGGAGGCCATTCTGCTCAGCCCGCGTGCCGCCGGATCCACCGCTGTCGACCTGTTGGCCCGCGCCCGCGAGACGGGCGCGGCAAGAGCAGTCGTACTGTCCGCCGTCACCGTGCAGTACCCGGCTGGGCACGCACGCTTCCGGCAGCAGTTCCACGCTGTTGAGAAGGTCGCCCAGGAAAGCGGCCTGGACTGGACGATCCTGCGCTGCGCCGATTTCGCCGCGAACACCCTGGCCTGGGCCGGGCAGATCCAGGCGACCGGGACCGTCCGGGGGGCGTACCCGCACGCGAGGACCTCGACTGTCGACGAGCGGGACATCGCCGCGGTGGCCGCCCTTGCCCTGACTCACCCTCAGCACCACGGTCAGACCTACCTGCTCACCGGAGAGCAGTCGCTGAGCCAGCCGGAGAAGGTCGCCGCGCTCGGCGCGGCGCTCGACCGGTCACTGTCCTTCGTCGAGGCCGCACCGGACGAGATCCGCCGCGGCATGCTCGCCGCCGGCCTGCCCGACGAGGTGCCCGACCGGCTGCTCGGCTCGCTGGCCGACTACGCCCGCGAAGCCGGGCCCACCACCGACACCGTACGGCGGCTGCTGGGCCGCCCGGCACGTACGTACGCCACCTGGGCGCAGGACCACCGCGCCGCCTTCACTGCAGGAGGAACCCGATGAAATGCCGTCCCTCCTGCATCAGTTGCTTGACGGTGGCCCGGCCGCGCACATCTGCAGGCCGGTCACAGGCGGAGCAATGCCTGACCTGTCGTGTAGACGAAGTCACCGTGTCAGGCGTTATGCCTTGGCCTTGGGCCGCTTCCTCGACTGGGTGAGGGAGGTGCCATGCTCGCGCGGATCACCTCGTCACTGAGCCGGAGGGCTCGGAGCAGTTGAGCGCGATGCGGGGCGGGCAGGTCGCCGCTGCCGAACGCGCATGCGCGGACAAGTTCGCGGGCACGGCGACTGGCTCCCGGCTCTCTCCGATGTGGGCTGATTTTCGACGCGTAGGTCCATGCCAGGCTGGCTAGCGTTCCTGCGATCTGCCCGATCGGTGTTGAGGGGGACTTCCGTGTTCAGGATCCGTCCGGTGGCCAACGGCACCCGTACCGACCATCCCAGCCCTGGGCTTCCGTTCGTCAACGACGGTCGTCTTCCCCTGGACAACCCTGACGCGATCGAGCGGACCGGACGCAAGCAGGGCGACGGGTTGTGGGGCAGGACGGATCCGCTTCAGGGCGGGGGGTGGGTGGCGTTCACCACCGAGCCCAAGAATTCCGACTTCGCCTGGGCGGTGCACTACGACCCGGTGCACGGCCGGACCGTGCTGCTGATCCACGACGACGATCTGGGCGGTCTCCATCACGCATGGATGTACGAGCCCAAGGGCATCTTGTACCGCCACGGCGGATACTGGTGGGACGGTGAGCGGTGGAACCGTCCCGCGCTGGTCTGGGATGGCGCCTACGAGCGCTGCGACAAGCGCCCTGTCGAACGCCAGGTCACCATCACCGCAGCCGATGTGCTCCGATCCCCCTGCCAAGCGCATAACGCCAGCATCGCCACGATCGCCAGCTTCACCGCTCCCGAGGCGCCGGTCGCCAACTGGCAGGACCACCTGGCCCTGTGGGCACAGCGTCGTTCCTCCGGCAGTGGGAGTCGGCCGTTGGAGGCCTGCGTCGTCGACCTGCACGCACCCGAGCTGGAAGCCGACACGTTCGTCGACATGGCGGGGCTGACGAAGATCACCGCCGTACCTGCCGACGACATGCCCGACCTCCGCTACGGCGGCGCCAAGGAACTTCCCGAACCCCAGGAAGGAACAGGCCAGGCGATGCGCTGGTCGCTGCCCGTCGCGCGTGACTGGGCTGAGAACTTCCACCAGAAGAACGGCCCCAGGATCCTGTTGTCGGCGACCACCTCGTACAACACCACACAGCCGGCCGGCCTCACCGACAGCCACAACAGGCTCCGCGGCAACTTCCTGGAAGACCTCACCAAGCCCAGCGGGACGCGTCGCAAGCCCTTCCTGAAGGGAGAGGACGCCCGGCAAGCCGCCGACGACCTTGCATGGACCGCCGCGAGCAGCCTGATGTACGGCTCCGACTCCGGCCTGGTTCCTCACAGCGCTCTGCACGAAGTCCTGGTGGACGCAGTTCTCGGTCACCTCGCGGAAGACGCCCAACGCGAGCACGGAGCCAAAGTTCTCACGTGGCTGCCCAAAAGCACGGTGACCATGCTGGTCTGGTTCTTCCGCCATCAGCCTGACCGCACCGCGGGCATCCTTGGAGAAATCTGCCTGGAAGCACGCACACGCTTCGACATCGGCCCTGAACGCGTCGGAGAGATGCTCAGGAGGTCATTCCTCAACGACAGCGGCCTCGGCCGCAGCACCGCCGAGAGCCTGATGAACATGGCACTGCCTCCGTCCGCGCGCAGGCAGTAGAGCGGGCCCCGGGAATACAGCCCGCTGCCGTCGCGGCAGCGGGCCTACGCCCCTGCACCAGACACTGGGTAGCCCCGCCGGCACCCCCTCGCCGGCGAGGGGGTGCCCTCCCTTGCGGCGCAAGGTGGTCTCCCTCTCCAGAAGCGACAGCTTCTCGGGAGGCCCATGCGATGCCCTGCCCTCGGTGTAGTGCACCGGGTTGTACATGGCCGGATGGTCCAGCGGCGCGGCGACCTGCCGCACTTCGGCATGCCACGCCGCCCACACCTACGCCACGTGCTCCGAATCTTTCCCGTACGGGAACCCGGCCGACGGCTGAGCCGGGGCTCCCGCTTTCTCCGCTGTCTTCTCCGGCACCTGGACGACGGCCTGACCGTCGTCCAGGTGCCGGACGGTGTCGCGCGGGGCCTTCCCGGCTCAACACTGCTCCGGCAGCTCCTCTCCCGCGGCCTGTTGGGGGCGCAGTTGTTGTTCGGCTGCTGTGGATTCCTCGGTGGTGCGACTGAGGTGGAGCATCTGCCACGGCGGGTGGGCTACGGGATGAATTGAATCCAGTGGCCGGCGGTGCTGATCAGACCGCTGACGCTGGCGCCCCATGCCAGTACGGGGAGCGACAGGCTCAGGCTGAGGTGTCGGCCGGCGTGGATCTGCAGGCCCTTCCGGCCCAGGTTCAACTGCCAGGTCGCCGACGCCGACGTGGTGGTCGTGGTGGTCTGCTGCTCGCTCACGTCTTGCCCCTTCTCGAGCGCCCCTGGGTGAGCCCGGAACGGCCAGGCAGGGATGCGCTGGGTGTCCATGTTCCGGTTGCACCGGGGGTGCTTCCAGGAATCGGGTGCTAACTCGTAAGCCGTTGAATATGCAGGTCAGAAAGAGATGATCATGGAAGGCTCGTGAAGATCTGCGATGTGCGGATCTTTCACATTTCTTCGTGCTCCATCGCTAGAATTCGTTCCTCGGTGAGCGACATCCAGGGGGACCAGTGCCGGACGAAGCAGCAGACCCTGCCGAGCCGGCCGACCCGGCAGCCCGCTTCGAGCGGTCCCGCAAGGAGTTCGCAGAGGATCTGACGGTCCTGCTCATCAAGTGCGGCAACCCCACCCAGAAATCCTTGGTCGATGCGGCGGCGAAGCACGCCGCCAAGAAGCAAAACGACAAGTTCCGCCTGAACCCCAGCACTCTGTCCGCCGTGCTCCATGGGCACGTGTTTCCTGGCAACGAGTTCCTGTCCGCGCTGATCATGCAGCGTCCAAGTCCGTCCCGAAGTCGGCGACTACAAAAAATTATGGAAGGAATGGGAGGAAAAATGGCAGAAACTCGCATTCCAGAAAAAGCAGGCCGCTGCGTACCTCAAAAAGCAAAAGCGGGAAGCTGACCAGGCCGCCGCCAAGCTGCAGCAGCAGCGCGAACGGGCAGAGGATCTTGTTTCGGCTGCCCACCGGGAGGCAGACGCTCTGGTTGCCGGGGCGCGTGCCGACGTCGTTGAGCGGCTGCTCGATGCCCGTGACCGGAGCGCTGACATCACCGCCATGGCCAAGGACGATGCCGCCGCCCTCCACGCCACCCAGGCGCGGCAACTTGCCCTTGAGACCGCGGAAGCAGAGCAACAGCTTCAGACGCAGCGCGACGAATCGGCCCGTCAGATCCTTCACGAGGCACAGCAGACCAGCATCTTGCGGCTGAGGGCACAGGTTGAGCTGCAGCAGGCGCAGACGCAGGCGAAGTTGATGCGGGCGGAGGCTGCGCGGGAGTCGGAGGAGGCTCGTGAGCGGTGTGATGAGGAGATCAGGCAGGCGCGCGGTGAGGCTGAAGTAGAAGTCGCGCAGATGCTCGAGTCGGCCCGGCAGACGCTTGAGCGTGCCCGGCGGCAGGCTTCCAGTACACGGCTCGGCTTCCCCCTGCCCCGTACCGGGAAGGCTGGACCCCTTCCCACCAAGGCTGACGGGGAGCAGCCCGATCCTCGTGCGAAGGAATGCACCTTGTATGCCCGTCTCATGGCCTCTGCGCAGCCATTTTGGGAGGGCGGCGGGCAGCTGGCAGTGCAGACCGGGAAGCAGCTTGAAGTACGGCCCGTCTACGACATCGAGCCTGCCTGGACACCAGCCGTGTGGTTCGGGGCGCAGAAGCGGACGATGGGGCAAACTGCCCCGGACCAGCCCGTTGTCGCAAGTTTTCGTGCGGCTGCCAGCCAGTCGGCCCCTACGCAGGCCCCGCCGCAGGACGTCACCTCCCAGGGCGTGCAGCCATTGCCTGCCGAGGGGGCTGCCACGCACACCGCCCCCGCAGCTTCGGAACGCGCAGCGAGCTCCTCCCCGACAGCCGAACAGCCCCTGCCTGCCCAGCAGATACCGCTCACGCAACTGATGGGCGGGTGGGACGCCCTATATGCAGAGAGGAACGCCGCAAAGGAGCCCGAGCCGCTGGACGATCCGCGTCGGCTGCTGGTCTGGCCGGCGCCGGACGTCGGTACGCAGCAGGCGCTCAGCGACCGCGGCTACCGGCCGGTGATCGTGCGCTCGAGCGAGGAGGTCGACGCGCAGATCGCCGCCTTCCCGGCCGCGCTGTTCGTGGACCCGCTGACCGGGCCGATCACCCGTACCGCGTTGCAGTCGCTGCGCACGGCCGCGGTGGCCGCCGAGATTCCGGTGCTGGTCACCGCCGGGCTCGGACAGACGACGCGCGAGAACCCGGTAGGCGCCGATCCCGCCGTCCTGCTGAAGGCGCTCGCGCCGCGCGACAGCGAACAGCATCCCCCGCGGGTGCTGCTCATCGAGGAGCACGCCGAGATCGCCCTCGCCCTGACGTCCACGATGGAGCGGCGCGGGATGCAGGTGGCGCGGGCGGCCAGCGACGCGGACGCCGTCACGCTCGCCGGGCAGCTGCGACCCAACCTGGTCGTGATGGACCTGATGCAGGTACGCCTTCATCAGGCAGGGATTCTCGACTGGCTGCGGGCGAACGGCCAGCTCAAACGCACCCCGCTGGTCGTCTACACGGCCGCCGTCGACTTAGCGGACCTGCCGCGGCTGGCGTCGGGAGATACGGTCCTCTTCCTCGCCGAACGGGCGACCAGCCCCGAAGTACAGATCAGGATCGTGGATGCCCTGGCCAAGATCAGTACCTGCTAGAGGACCGAGTCGGGGCTGGGACCGGATCTGTGCAGGACGTGGTCTTGCTTTCGGCTTCCGGGATTGGTCCCCTCGTCGCGGACTCAGCTAAGTCGCTTCCAGGTCTGACAGCCGGACGTCTGGAATGCCTTGCCGCCACTGGCTCGAGATGGACGGCGGTCGCGGTTCCGGCCGCAGCGCCATCCACGCCGTCGACTGCGAGGAAGCACCAGCCGGGCGCCGAAGCTGACCCTGGACCAGGCGCTGGACGCCGCGGAGCACCCCGGGACCCGGCTGTGCTCCCTGTGCAGCGTGGCAGCCGAACTGGACTCGGTGCTCAGGGTTTTCGAACATGGTTTCGGCGGCTCGGAAAACGACAACAGGGGAACGCAGTGATCGCCACACTTGCAGGATGAGCCTGTTCCACGCCGACTCCTACAGCCCCGACGACATGATGATGCACCCCTCGCCATCAGGCGATGCAGCCGGTCCTGGTCCAGCTCATCCAACAGCTCCGCGCCTGCGAGTCGGTGGAGGCCGGGATCGATTTTCAACGTGACCTGCTCACGCGCCTGCTGGAGGTGGAGAAGGACCGCTGGGAGTTCAAGCGTGCCGTCACCCGGATGCGCAACGGCAAGCAGCCGCACCCGGAGGCCCCGGAGCTCCAGCCAGGCCGCGACCCCGCCGACGTCGTCGCGTGCGTGCCGGCGGGCGTGCATGACCCAGGTGTGGGAGCGTTCGACAACCCAGCGCCGGGGCAGAACCCACCCCGCCTGGCTGGTGACCTATCTCGGATCAGCGCTGCACAGGCGCCGTGCGGATCTGCGTCGGCAGATCCGCGGCGTCCGGGGAGGAGAGGGACGCCCTGGTGCGACTGTGGCGGAGCACCCACTCCGCAGAGCCGGTGCCCACGGCCTGAGGGCCAGGTTCACGCCCGCCTTGGAGGCTCATGGCCTTGCCCAGTCCAGTCCGGGAGCTGCGAGTGCAGCGAGCCGTTCAGCGGTGAGCTCCCTTGCATAAAACGGCTGTTCGGGAGAAAGGCCTCCAGCTTCAGTGCTCCGCACCATCGACCATCACGGTTTCCACCTGAGGGTTGTCACAGAGCCTGTTCGGGCCCGGTACTGCGCAAGGTCGTCCTGTCCGTCGCGACCGCCGACGGCGGCAGGTGAACACCTTCTATGTTCCCTTTCCCTTTCGGTGACGTCGGCCGAGTGGGCACTCCTCTGCGCCGCGTGATTCGCCGGCATGCGGTGGGATGGGGGCTGGCGTGAACCGCTCGAACGGTCTTGTTCGCGCTGTTGTACTGCGTTTATGGCAGATCAGAAGCGGTGCTCGGTGGTTCGGACCGGGCATTACGAGGGAGCTCAGGGCGGTGTCTTCGGGGCGGGCATCAGCGCGCAGTCGGCGGGGGCGGAGGGGTTGTGTCTGCACCGGCTGGTGATGGCCGCGGGCAGCCGGGGCCGGCCTCACCTGCATGAGGGTCACGAATCGGCCATTTTCATCCAGTCCGGACAGGTCGAGGTGTGGCACGGGGAGGGGCTTGCCGAGCATGTGGTGCTGCGCGCGGGCGACTACATCCACATCCCGGCGGACGTCCCGCACATGCCGGTGAACAGCGGCACGCAGGAGATGGTGTGCCTGGTGGCGCGGACCGACCCGAACGAACAGGAGGGGGTCCGGCTGCTGGACCTGCCGGCGTGGCTGGAGGACCGGGTCGGCCCTGTGGCGGTGGGGGCGGGCTGAGCCGCAAGCGGCACCCCCTTCCTGGGATGGCCCCGGTCCCGCACCGGCGCGAAGCATGACGGGACACCGGTCGAGAGGCCCCCGCCAGATTCTGGCGGGGGCCTCTTCACACGCAGGGTGACTGCTCAGGAGGGAGCGCCGGCGCCGCCGATCCCGCTGAGGCCGCCGGTCAAGGAGCTGAGGGGGAGCCCGTGGTCGGCCGCGCCGTCCCCGCCACCCGCCGGGGCATCGCCTACTCCACGGCCGATGGCTGCGGCGCCACCCTCCAGCCCCGCTACTTCTCCATCGACCTCGACGCGCACCGACCTCGGCCCCGTGCCGTGCGGGCCGGCCGCCCGGACTCACCGAGCTTCGCGGTCGACTTCCCCTACCGGGTGTCCCTGCAGGAGCCGGAGGTCCTGCTGGTCTCGGCGGGCACCGAGTCCTGCACCTGCGACTGGTACCTCGAACTCGAATGGTCCTCGCAGGGCCGCAGCGGCACGGTGCGCATCGACGACCACGGCCGCCCGTTCCGTACCACCAGCATCAAGGGGCTGCCCCACTACTGGTACCGCGGCCCCGCCGGCTGGGTCCCCATGACCACCGCCGCCGACGGCGAGGCGGAAACCGGCGGCTGACGGGCGACGTCGGCCGCATCCGATGGCCGGCCGGCGCGGCGCGGGTCGTCCCGCGTCCCGGAACGGCATCCCGGGCCTCCCTGTTTGCGCAGGTCAACGCAGGTGGGACGGTCCCACTGTCCCGGGTATGGGGGCAGCTGTTGCCGGAGGTCTGCGGCGTCCTGGAATCTGTGGATGTCGCACCGGCCGAGGCGGCACGACCGCCCGGCCGGCAGCACGACGACCACCGCCCTGCGCTTGTGCACCGGGACACTCCTGTGCCCGGCGGCGTGCGGCGCCTCGCACCACCCGCCGCCCCACGACGCAGGAACACCCGCGCTCTGAATCTGAGAAGGAAGCCACCACATGAAGAGGAACACTCCCGCACGCCGTCGTCCGGCCCGCCGGGTGGCCGTCGCCGCCGGCCTGGTCCTGGCCCTCG
Source organism: Streptomyces sp. NBC_00016 (assembly GCF_045040885.1). Classification (NCBI taxonomy): domain Bacteria; kingdom Bacillati; phylum Actinomycetota; class Actinomycetes; order Kitasatosporales; family Streptomycetaceae; genus Streptomyces; species Streptomyces sp. NBC_00016. The sequence goes on from NZ_CP108304.1 coordinate 10,161,147, forward strand.
GGCTCGGTGCGGCGGCGCAGGCCTCCGCCGCTCCGCAAGCCGCCGGCGCCCCGGTCAGTGCTTCTGCCCCGTCCACCGCGCTGTCCGACTCGGGCGCGCCGCTGTCCGGCCGCCAGATGGTCCGGGTGCTGAAGTCCCTGCTGCCCAAGGGCGCGAAGATCTCCGACGAGCAGAGCCAGGAAGGCTACGCCGCCCTGGTCTGGGACGACGGCCGCGGAAAGAGCATGATCGGGGTGAACGCCCAGCACGACATGGGCGACGTCATGGACGGGCTCATGGGCTGCGAGGGCGAGTACATCGCGTGCCAGGCCCTGACCCTGGCCGACGGCACCCAGGTGAAGCGGGCCAAGCGTGCATCGGAGAAGGGCGGCTCCGCCGTGGTGTGGCTGGTCGACACCCTCCACCCCGACGGCCGCCGGGTCATCGTCCAGGAAGTGAACTCCTACGCCGAGGGCGGCCCGGTGACGCGGCCGAAGCCCCCGCTCACGCTCGACCGCCTGCAGACCATCGCGCTCGACTCCCGCTGGGCGGGCTGACCGGATCGCCGCTCGGACGCGGTGTGCTCACACGCCATCGCAGAAAGGGCGCTCGACCGCTGCTTCGCCGCAGGTGCCTGTGCCGAGAGCGACGGCATCACCAAGGGCGGGGAGCGGTGCGTGAACTGATGTGTCCCGGCGGCGGGGCACCGAAGTGGTGCCCCGCCGTGTGACCGCATCCTGCAAGGCCGCCGTCCGTCCCACGTGGGACGGACGGCGGCCTTGCAGGCATGTGTCGCAGCGGACATCGCCCCGATTGGCTGCGTAGGTTTCAAGCGAGAGCACTTGTTGGTGGGTTTCGGCATCACGCAGTGACCGATGAGCGCGTGAATGTTGGTGAGAAGTAGGAGCACCGTCGGGTGGCGGGGGATCGATCGTGCGTGCGATGTCGGCTGTGTTCGTGGCAGGATGACGGCATGTTGATCAGAAAGGGCGATGCCGCGTAGGCGCCCGAAGGCCGTCCGTGCTGAGCTGTGGCGGCCTCGCAGACATGTTGTAGTTCGGCGGATCGGGGGCGTTTCCGCGAGGACTCGTGCAGCTGTCCGTCGCGTCGAGGATGAGCGGATGTGGCCTGGCGCGGTTGCTGACGCGCTCGCCCGTTTCGAGTGGGCGTTCCGGCAACCTGGCCGTTATCTGAATGCATCCCAGGTCTGGCAGCCCGGACTGGAGGTGGAGTATGCCCGCGACGATCTGGAAGAGGTCATGCTTCACCTCCCGCGCGGTGCCCAGCGCGATCTCGGCCGGCTGATTGCTCGCATCGATGATGAGTTCGAGCGTCGCACTCTGCCGATTCCTGGGCCGGTGAACGCCTTCACGGTGGGCGGCTGGTGGTGGTCAAGGATCCGTGAGCACTGAGGATGCTCACGAAGCGACCTGCTCCGGGGACAGGCTGGCCCATCGCATCACGGCACGCATCGCCTCAGACGTGGCCGATCGTTCTGGGCACCCTCGTAAGATCCGCGCATGACCGATTCGTGGATATCTGCCATGAGTTTCTCCTCCTTTGCCGCTCCCCTTACAGCGAAGGGCGAACCGGCAGCCACCGACAAGCGCGGTGACATAGAGGACATTGCGATGCGCTGGCAGTCGCACAGCAGTAGGGGCGCAGCGGCGGGTGTGCCGAAGCGGAGTCATGCACCGGCCGCTGCGGGCTGCTCCTCAGCCTGCTCCGGCACTGCGGTAGCCGTGTAGAAGACGGACGAGCCCTGCTTGCTGCGCTGCGCCTGGCTTTTGGCCACTAGCCCCTCGAGCGTGGTGCGTACCACGGTCGTCTTGACGCTGCGGTCGGGATGGGCCTTGCCGAGGGCTGCGGCGATCTCCGCCGCCGAGCGCGGCTCGCTCTGCTCGGTGAGATGGCCACGGATCAGGTCGACCAGTGTCGGCTGCGCGGTTGTCGCCGGTTCAGCCTTGTCGGACTTGGTGGAGGCCTTCTTGGCGGCCGGCTTGCCAGCAGCGCTCCGACGCGGCGCGGGAGCGGTCTTCTTCGGCCGTGCATGCTTGCCCGCGCTGGGCTCAGCCTGCTTCCTTGCCGCTCGAGGGGCGGGTACAGCGGCGCTGTCCGGCAGGACCGAAGACTCTGCCGCAGCCGGTGCTGCGGCGATCGCCTGCTGGATGCCGACCAGCACGGCGCGGTCACGCTGATGCGCGGCCAACTGCTCCTGCAGAGCGGCGATTTCCGCGCCGATCCGCTCCTGCTCTTTGGCGTTGCGTTCGAGGTCGGCACCTACTTGGGCGGTGTACTGCGATGTCAGTTCGGTAGTGTTCTCAGACATGAGGTGCACAGCCTTTCCTCGACCTGGGGCCGGAGTTGAAGGGCCTGCCACACATGTGTGTCTGCCCGGTGGCTGATGCCTGCGGGCGGCAGCAACGTCCAGTGCGCAGTGCCCTGTCATAGGGATAGTACGGATATCCGGAGCTGCTTGTTCCATTCGGGCATGTCTGTGAACCGTCTTCAGTGATCCGGCGGCCTGTTTCACAGAAGGGCAGGCCGGGGGAGAGCGCGCTGTGGGGGCAGTTGCCAGACCACCTCATCGGTCTCCTGGTTCCGGTGCCAGGGGCCAGCGTGCCTTGAGCCACCAGCCGGTCCAGGAGCTCTCCTGTCTGGTGAGGGGAATGGCCGCACAGGCGGGCTGGGACGGCCATGCCAGTGTTGGGACTGCCGCGGCTGGACAGGTGTGCCGCCAGCACCAGGGCAGTCAGGCGCAGCACGGGGTGGCTCCCGCCCTACAACGACTGCCGCTTCGACGCCTCCGTCCTCACCGTCTTGCGCATACTGAGCAGCCTGAGCACCCCGGACCGGAACGTCTGCCCCACCGGGCCGACGCCATCACCAACTACGTCGCCAACGCCGTCACCCGCGGCTACGCCTGCCATCCCGGTGTGGAGATCCCGGTGCCCGGCCCCCGGTTCGCCGACCGTTCACCTACATCCTCACCACCGACGCGCCCGGGGCCCGTCGGCTGCCCAAGGTGCCCGCTCCGGCCCTGCCCAGCCGGCCCGAGAGGGCGCCCGACCGGGGCCGGCGAGCAGAACAGTGACCACACGGCCAACTACACCCCCAGCCCGCACAGTTCGACGTCTGCTGGCATCAACCGCGCTTGCGCACACATCGCGTCACCCCTGCTGTCACCCAACCATCCAGCGACGGTGAGCGCAGTTCGTAGCCTGCGTCCTCCTGCATTGTCAGTGGATGCCCGTAGCGTGAAGGGCATGGTCGAAGCAGGCGAGAACTCTTCCTGCCCGGGCGCGGGCTCCGGGGCGGAGCAGCATGCTGTGGGCGTTCAGGCGTACTACGCGCGCAACGCCGAGCAGCTCGGGGAGCGATACGGGAGTGTCTCTTTCGATGAGGTGCACGGGGGAGTAGCGGACTTGTTGCCGCTGCCTCCGGCGCGGGCGCTGGACGTGGGCGCCGGTACCGGACGCGACGCCCACGCGCTCGCACGGCGCGGCTACGAGGTGGTGGCAGTCGAGCCCGTGCGCGAACTGCGAGACGTCGCACAGGAGCTGAATCCTCACGAGCGGGTCCGGTGGGTGCAGGACGCCCTGCCGGACCTGGGGCGGCTGGAAGGAGCCTTCGACCTGGTGCTGCTGTCGGCGGTGTGGATGCACCTGCCGCTGGCCGAACGCAGGCCGGCGATGCGGAGGCTGGCCGAGCTGCTGGCTCCGGGCGGTCTCCTGGCGATCTCGCTGCGGCGCGGGGAGCCGCCGGCGGACCGGGTGATGTTCGACGTGCCCGCACAGGAAGTCGCGGGCGACGGACAGCGTGCGGGGCTGGAGCTGATCCGGGTCGTGGAGGAAGGCACCGACCGGCTCGGGCGCTCCGAGGTGTGGTGGCAGAGCGTCGCACTGCGCAAGGGACAGCAGTGAACGGGCGCGCGTTCTACGCCCAGGACGCCTCGGCGCGTGCCTCGTGGCGGCTGGCGGTGCTGATGGGCGCCAACTCCCGCACCTACAAGTTCGCCTTGGGCCAGGCCCTGCTGGAGTTTGCAGGGGCCGGGCGCCGATCGGTCCCGCTCGCCGAGTTCGCCGTCCCCTACAGCCTGAGCATCGTGCGTCGCATGGCCACGAGCCCGCAGGCGCCGCAGACCACACAACTCGGCGACAACGACTTCCTCGCCATCGCCCATCAGGAAGGCGCCGCCACCCTGGACGCAGACCACCCCACCGAGCGGCTGGTGGCGGCAGCTGTACGTTCGATGCCGGCCATGGTGATGCAGAAATTCCACAACCTGCGCGGCAACACAGCAGTACCCCACACCTTCTACCAGCTCACCGGAAACGGGCGGCAGCGCGCGGTGCGCCTTGCACCCGACGCCCTCGCGCTGGCACATTCACAGCAGGCCGCCGGCCTGGCCGCCGAACTGGACGCCCGCTGGAGCATCGTGGAAAGCTCCTTCGCCACCGGAGTGGGCCGCAGCCTGATCGAGGAAGGCGTCACCGTCGACTGGGACACCCTGAAGATCACCGACAAGCGGCGGCGCCGCCCGGTCACCGGCCTCACCCAGGCCACGATCGGCTTCCAGCACGGCCGCTGCCTGATCTGTGACGACATCCTTGCCCCCACCGATGCCACAGCTGTCGACCACGTCTTCCCGTTCTCCCTCATGCACCGCTACGCCAGCATCGGCTCCTGGCAAGGCCCCGACCTTGACGCGCTGTGGAATCTCGCCCCAGCTCATGCCGCCTGCAACCTGGCCAAGAGCGACCGGCTGCCCACACAAGCCGAACTCGCCCGCCTGGCCGCTCGCAACGAGGCCATCATGACCTCCCCCCACCCACTACGCCGCACCCTGCACATCAGCCTGGACAGCACCTCGACCACAGGGCGCGCATCGTCCTGGGTAACGTTCCTGCAGGCAGTGCAGATGACACTCTGAACCACACGCCCTTCACAGCCCCGCACCAACGCCGCACCGCGACCTCGCCCCTCTCCGACCGAAGCGCTTTGGCGTGACCACCCGGCAGGCGAACGTCCGTCAACGCAACTCCCTGCGACGCCTGACACAGTTGCCAAGTGCGCCGTCCCGGAGCCGGGTTACACAAAGCGGCGTTGCGTCATCCACTGAGGAGGTGGAGACCATCATCGCCAACGGCATAGCCGTCGTCGGCACGCTGCTTGGTTCGGTGATCACCCTGGCAACGGCGCCACATTCCACAACGGCTACCTAGTCGAGCGTCCCGAGGTGAGCGCAGCATGACCAGGCACGGGAACCGCCCACTGCTCTTCCTGGACGTCGACGGACCGCTCCTGCCGTTCGGTGACGGCCCGCAGCGCGATCTGGCGGGCACCGCATCCAACTCGCACATGGCGCGGCTCAACCCGCAGATCGGGCCGCGGCTCGCGGCGCTGCCATGCGACCTGGTCTGGGCCACCACCTGGGAAGAAGAGGCCAATATCGAGCTGGCACCGCGACTCGGCCTGCCGCAGCTGCCGGTCGTGAACTGGCCAGTGCCCTCAGCCGCCCACGAACGCGAAGACCAGTGGTTCGGGCTCCACTGGAAGACCCGAACCCTCGTCGCGTGGGCGGACGGACGCCCGTTCGCCTGGGTCGACGACGAGATCACCGACGCCGACCGAGACTGGGTATCCACCCACCACCCGGCCCAGGCGATGCTCCATCGCGTCGCGTCATCCCGCGGCCTTACCGACCAGGACTTCGCAGTCCTCGATCAATGGCTACAGCTGGCCTGAGGTTCTCCGCGATGATCCACAGGATTTGACAGTTACTCCAGACATACCGACCTACGCTCAAGGCCAACCGTTTTGCTCGCGACAACGGCCGCACCGGGACACGAGAGGGCACCCTGGTCGTCACGACGGAGACCGCCGCCGCCCGGATGCCGGTCAATCCGAAGAGAGTCTGGCTGACTGTCTCGACATCAGAAGGATCACCCCGCCCCACACCGGACGGCCCCGACCGGCCGACAGATGGTTACCCGACGCATCGAACAGGTCCTAGCCGTCATGGCGGATGGCGGGGTGCCCTGCACGGACCTCCCGCCATCCGTCTCACAGGCCCAGGACTGTGGCTTCGGTGATGCTCGCCCAGTCGTTCTCGGGGTTGCCCCGGAAGGTGATCTTGACGTAGCGGGCGTCGCGTGGCCCGCTGGTGAACAGTTTCTTCTCGGGCGCGGTCGTGGTTCCCGAACTGCGCCCCTCCCACACCTTGCTGTAGGTGATGCTGTCCTGGGACACGTAGACGGTGTAGTCGTTCCATCGCAGGTCGCCGCGGTGCCAGGCCACCGTGGCTGCGCATAGATGACGCTGGACGCCCAGGTCGAGGATCAGTGAGGCTCCCAGGCCCTGCCCCGACCAGCGCGTGGTGAGGTTGCCGTCGACGGCGTTCCCCGGTGGATTCGCCGGCTCATAGGTTGTCGCCGTCACGCCAGCCGGTGAGATGGCCCTCCCGCACGCGCGTACGGGGCTGACGTCCGCGTAGGTGGCCCGCTCGTCTCCCAGCCGCAGTGCGTCGTAGTGCATCACGCGCTGGGTTGTGTCGGAGGGCGCCCCGGTGTTCCAGTCCCATTTGTAGATGCCGAACTTGAAGTACGGCGATCGTGGACCGCCGCTGTGCGTGGCTCCGGTACGGTGCATGACCTGTTCGCCGTCCCGCCAGACTTCGAGCACGCCCGTGCTGTCGGTACGCCACGTGACGTGGAAGACCCAGTCGGTCCAGGCGCCAGTGGTGTAGGGACCGAGGTCCGTGATCTGACCCTTGAAGTCGATCTTCCACCGCCCCTCGTCCGTGAGCAGGGCCAGGGGAGGGGAACCGGAGGGGCACTGAGTGTCACACTGGTGCCACTGACTGACGATTTCGGCTGACCTGTCGTAGGTCCAGGACGACGGCAGGTTGATGCTGAAGCCGTACCAGCGCTCGGCATTGAGGGGCTGATCGTCGCGCTGGGTGATCTCCGCCCGTTTGCTGCTGGACACCACCGGGTCGCTCTTGTGCAGTTCGAAGCGCGCGGCGTAGGAGCCATCACGCACCGGGGCGGTGGTGGTCGTGGCGCCGTAGGAGGTGGCCCACTGCTTGCCGAAGCCGCTGGGTGCCGCTGCCGGCAGGGTTCGGTCGGCCGAGTTCTCCCAGTCGAGCGTGCGCTGCACTCCTGCGGGGTCCGCGCTCACGGTGGGGGCTGACGCCCCCACGGCGCCGGCCGCCAGCAGCGCCACGGCAACCAGTATGGCTCGGGCCCTGTGCCGTTTGAGTGTCATGTCTCAGCTCCCGCCTTGCTCAGCGCGCGGTGACGGACAACGGCGAGTACGCGTTGTTCCTGACGTTGATCGGAACCCCGCCCCACCAGCGGTTGATGCATCGTGTCGTGCCGGCCTGCACGGGGATGTACTCGGGCGACGCACCCAGGCGGGTCTGGACGCGTGCCTCGCCGTACTGCGTGCCCTGGTTCTTCACGCACAGCTGGGTCCCGCCGAAGACCCAGGTGGGGAAGTCCGCGCTGCTGCCGTAGGTGCGCAGCTCCGCCGGTCCGGTGACAGCGGCCCGCAGAGGCACGCCGGGCCGTGCGCCTTGCGCGGCGACGGATCCTGCGGGGTGCGTGGATGCTTGGGCGGGGCCGGCAATGCCGGCCCCCATGACGCCCGCAAGGGCGACGGCCAGGGCCATGGCCGCGGCGTCACGCCGGATCGATCGCTTGTTCATGGTGACTCCTTCGCGGATCAGTGAAGCGGTCCATGTCGCGAAGCCCAAGGGACTCATCCGCAGCCGTGTTCGCCCCCGCGGTGGCTCCCTCGGGCCGTGGCTTTTCATGCTGATCTCCCAGGTGTCCCGGGAACACTGCCCAACGGCTCCTGGATCGTCCTGCACCCTGGGGTGGCCAGTCGGGAGGGCGGTGTCCGAGACCATGACTGCGCGCCAGGGCCACTGCTTTCTCGCGGTTTTCCGCGCCGAGCTTTCGTACGACGCAGGACACGTAGTTGTGCACGGTGTGGCGCTCCAGGGTGAGTTCGCGGGCAATGCGCGCGGGCCCCATGCCGCAGGCGAGCAGTTCGAGGACCTGGCGTTCGCGCCTGCTCAGTGACGGGAAGGGAATCGTGTCCACCAGCAGACGGGCGGCGGAGTCGGCGACGGCGGTTCGCACATGGTTCTGGACGCGTTCGTCAAGGACGGTCAGCCCGTGGGCGGTGGCGGTGATCGCGGCCAGCAGAGCCTCAGCAGAGCACCTCTTCGACGCGTAGCCGCTCGCGCCGACACACAAGGCCTCGCTCACCAGTGCCGCGTCGTCACACGCCGAGACAAGCAGGACGGGAGTACGGGGCTGGCTGTCCGCCACGGCACGGACGCTGCCGAGGCCTCCGCCGTCTGAAGTCTGCGGTTCGAGCACCACCACGTCGGGCTGAACGCCTGCGATGACGGCGAGAGCTTCATGGCCGTTGCCCGCCTCTGCCACCACCTGCATGCCGACGGCCTCCGCGCAGTCGCGCAGACCTTTGCGGAACACCTGGTGGTCATCGACCAGGACCAGTCGGATGGGATTCATCATGGGCCGCCCCCTTGGCTCATTCGGCTCGCTGCCGACGCTACGGCCGGGGCAGTGCCAGGCGCCCCAGGGACGGACCCGGGGACAGCCCTGGGGTGGTACCCGAGGCACGCCACTGGCGGGACACAAGGTAGGTGTGGCTACGGACGGGGTGGAGCAGCTGACATGACGAGTAATCAGTCGTTTGGGCCGAGCTTGTCGACCAGGTCTGTGCGGGAGGAGATGCCGAGCTTGGCGTAGGTGTTGCCGAGGTGGTACTCGATCGTTTTGACGCTGAGCACCAGCTCCCGTGCGATGTGGCGATTGGTCAGCCCGCGGGCTGCCATCTGGGCCACGGTGAGCTCCTGAGCGGTCAACAGCGGGTGGACTACCTCCCGGGGGCGGGCGGACACACGGCCGCAGGCCGCCAGCTCAGCGGCGCACCGCTCCAGATACGGAGCCGCCCGGAGACGATGGAAGGTCCCCCAGGCTGCTTCGAGCTCCGCCACCGCGCTGCTGCGCCTTCCGGCGCGGCGCAGGAACGCCCCGTAGGACAGGCGCAACAGTGCCTGCTCCCAGCACGGCTCCCCACGGTCGCAGTAGCCGAGCCCCGTCCGAAAGGCGCGTTCGGCGGCCTGAACGTCACCGCGGGCCCCCTCCAGGACGCCGCGGCAACGGGCGGCCGCCGCTTGGTCGAGCCAGCGCCGGCGAGCGGCGGCCCCGGCTTCGTACGGGACCAGCACCTCTTCCGCCGTGTCAATACAACCGGTACGTACCAGGGCCTCAACGAGCAGGGGCCGCCACGCAACGAGCCCCACTTCGTCGATGCCGTGCCGGTGCACAATGTCCTGCCTCAGAAACCGGCTGAGCGCGGCAACCGTCCCTTCGTGGTGGCCCCGCGCCGTGTGCACCAAGGCGAGCGCCGTGGCCGCGAACGCGGCGTCATTGACATCCCCCAGTACGCGCGCGTGCTCCGCCGCTGCGGTGGCATGGTTCTCGGCTGCGCGGAAGTCGCCACGGCCGGCGAGGGGACAGGCAGCCAAGGCGTGCACGACGGCAAGAATGGAGATCTGGTCGGTGTCCTCGGCCAGCGACACCGCCTGCGTGCCATGCGCGATCGCCTCGTCCCACCGGCCGGAGCGGTACTCGGCATCGGTGAGGAAGCCCAGCGCCACGAGAGCCGCGTAAGGCAGTCCGCCGCGCCGGTGAGAGGTGAAGGCGTCCTCCAGATCTCGCCGGGCATCACTGAGCTGCCCGTTCCACAGGTGCAACATGCCGCGCGCGAGCAGACCGTCCAGCTGCTCCGGGCTGTTGCGGGGACCGCACCCGGGCAGGTGGGCGAGGGACGCCATGCCCTCCCCGTAGTCGCCGGAAATCGCCAGTCCGATTGCCAGGGAGTCCCGAAGGAACGATGACCGCTTGCCGGGCGGCAGGCCGAGTCCGCGGCGCGCCCAGTGCACGATGCCTCGCGCATCACCCTGGATGAGACACAGCCAGGCCATCTGCTCGGCGGCACTGCGCAGCGTTTCGGTTGCAGCGCCGCCGCTCTCCCAGCACGCGTTCAGTTCATGGCGCGCCTCGTCAAGCCGGCCGGAAGTGAGGGCCTGATGGCCGAGGACGTAGTGCTGTTCGGCGCCGGGCGGCATCTCCCGCACGGTCTGCTCCAGTTCGGCGGCCTGGCTGACGTCGCCGGCGAGCAGCAGGTATTCGACGGCCCGCAGCGTTTGCTGCGCTCCGCGGGAGGGGGCCGCAGACAGGCGGGCGGCGGCCATGGAGGCGGAGGCAGCCGTGGACCAGGCCCCCTTCTCACACTGACCGGCGGCGAACCGGACCAAGTCGTCCGCGAGCTCCTCGTCGGGTCCGACAGCAGCATGCACCCGGTGTCCCAGTGCGATGTCCGGCTCGTGCACGCCCCCCGCGGCCAGGCCATGCAGACGGGAGCGTTCGGCCGGTTCGAGAGCGTGGTACACGGCGGCCCGCAGTAGCGGATGAGGGAAGACAGCCCTTGGTACGGAGCCGACCGTTCCCTCCTCCAGCAGCTCACGCGCCATCGCCTCCGACAGGGCCTCCAGGGGATCGGGCACGGTGCCAATCTGTGCCGCCAGGTGCACTGGGCTGGACGTGCCCAGGACGCTGACGGCACCGACCAGTCGGCGGGTATCGGGCGCGCAGGCTTCCAACCGTTCGGCGATGAGCCGCTCGTAGGCACGCGGTGCGGGAAGGGACACGCCGCCCCCGCCGAGTACCTCGGCGGGAAGCTGCTGGAGCAGCGCCCTGGTGTGCAAGGGATTGCCGTCCGTGTGCTCTCTCAGGCGGGCGATGGCCCAGCGGGGAAGCGCAGAGGGCCCCACGGCGGCGTTGAGAGCCGTGAGCTCCGGCAAACCGAGGCCGGCCAGCGTTACTTCGAGCGTGGTGTCGGCGTGGAGGATCCGGCGCAGCCCTGGCGGCAGCCGGGTGTCGGCGGCGTCGCGGGTCACCAGCAGCGTGAGGACCCGGTCGAACCGCAGGCGCCGCAGTACGAACGTGAGTGCGTGCAGGGAGGGGGTGTCGGCCCAGTGGACGTCGTCGATCACCATGACGCCCGTGGCGTGGTCCTGGATCCGGCCCAGCGCGTCCAGCAGGCAGGAGCCCACCGCGATCGGGTCCGGCACAGGACCGCCGGAGCGTGTGGTGTGCTCGAGCTCTCCCTCGGGGACGTCGACCACCCGTCGCGCGTGGAGCAGCAGTTGGGCGGCCACCCCGTACGGCAGGTCCATCTCCATCTCCTCACCGCTGGCACGCAGGACCTGGCAGCCCGCATGCGCTGAGGCGAGGAAGCGCCGGACCAGCGAGGTCTTGCCGATGCCCGCAGGCCCGTCGACGAGAACGATCTGGGGCTCGCTCCGGGCGGCTCTGGCCAACCGATCGCCCAGCTCCTCCAGTGCGCCTGCCCGACCGAAGAAGGGCGCCTCAGACACAAGCCTCCATCCCCGGGCAACCCGACTGCGGCGGGATCACCCGCCAGCACGCACCCGCCATCCGGCGAGGCCGTTTCGCCTGGTCGTCGACTGGCCGCCAGAGCTCGGCGGGAACTCCTGCTGTCCCTTCGTGCCGCATGCCGCCTCCCCTGTTGCTGTCCTGTCCGACCATGGTGGCGAACCACACCCACCGGGGCGCGAGAAGATCAAAACCGGGGACAAGACCATCTCTTTTCAGCTAAAGCGGCCAAGTACCGGATTAACCGGCTGCTTTCAGTGAGCGGCTGGTCGTGTGGAACGAGGCCGGCCTCTGGAACGAACTGCACCCGGTCCTGGTGGAAAAGCTGCGGGCGGCGAAGAAAGTGGACTGATCGCGGGCGGTGATCGGCTCCTCCGGGTGAGGGCCTGGCGGGGCCCGAAAGAGCGATCCTTGCCTACCCCCGCAGCAGCCCCGGATTCGGCGGAAGCCTCACCGCTGCGGCTCGCATCAGCGGCCGGGGGCGGGAATCCGCCCAGCCCGACGACGTGACCGACGTGGACGCACCATTCCGCGCAAGCCGATCACCCCACCCCACCCCACCCCGCGCCGACCGGCCGCCGACCGCCGGGGCTCCGGCCGGACACCCGCCGGCAAGCATTCCCGCGCGCGACCGGCATCAACGGCTCGATCTGCGAGGGGGAGATATGCCGGCCCCACTGCCCCGGGGGGAGGGGGGTGGGGCCGGCATGCGCTCGAACGCCGGGGGGACGGCGCTGCGTCGAGCTCATGTTCGCCTGCTGCCCCCGGTCGAGAGGAGTATGCACCCCTCCGACGATCCTCCCGCTCCCACTCCCACTACGACGCCACGGGCGGCCTCCCCGTCAGGTTCCGGGCGGGCTCTACCACAGGGCGAGTCAAGCCCAGCCCTTCAAACTGATGCGCCACATCGGCGCGGTGACGATGCCCCGCTCGCGGATCGGACGACGGTGTGATCGCGACCGCCGCCGAACCCGCTCGGCGTCAGGCCGGCGGCTTCACCAGTTGTCCGGGTCTCGTCTCAGGAGACTGCGGGCCGGCCCTGTCTGCCGGCGGCGCGGGGCCGGTCATGCTGTGCGGGAGGAGTCCAGGCCGCGGCTGTCAGGCGCAGGGTGCGCTCGCGGCCGGCGGCGGTGATGTCGTAGGGGACGAGCATGATCTCGTCGGCGCCCAGCGTGGCGGCCAGCCGCCGCAGGCCGGCGGAGACGGTGGCCGGGCCGCCGCGCACGAGCTGCAGGTCCTCCAGCATCCTGCCGATCAGGTACCGCTCCCGCGGCTCGGGCAGAGCGACCCCCGGGGACGTCGCCGTGTGCTTTTGGCGGAACCGTGCGGCGGCGGTGTCGTGGGCGAGTCGCTCGGCCTCTTCGTCGGTCTCCGCGCACTGGACGTTGACGGACGCGATGACATGGGGACTCGTGCCGAGCGGGCCGGGGGAGAAGGCCGACCGGTAGCGGTCCAGGGCCGCGGGGCGTGACTTGGGCCCGAGGTGGGCGCCGTAGGCGAAGGGCAGCCCGCGCGCGGCGGCGGTGCGGGCGCCGTTCTCCGAGGCGCCGAGGACGAACACGCCGGGCGGCACCGGCAGCGCGGGGGAGAGCTCCAGGTCCTGGAAGGCGTGCCCGCCCGGCCAGCGGCCGTAGAGGAAACCGACGAGTTCGTCGAGCAGCAGAGGGAACTCCGCGCGTGCCTGCGGCGGCCGGCGCAGGGCACGGTCGAGGAGGGTGCTGCTGTCCGTGCCACCGGTCGCGCGGCCGACGCCGAGGTCGATCCGGTCGTCGTGCAGCGACTGGAGCACGGCGAACTGCTCCGCGATGGTGAGCGGCGCGTGGTTGGTCAGCATCACCCCGCCGGAGCCGACCCGGATGCGGTGCGTCACCGCCGCGATGTGCGAGATCAGCACCGCCGGTGAACTGCCGGCGCACCGGGGGGAGTTGTGATGCTCTGCCACCCAGAAGCGGTGGTAGCCGCAGGCGTCGGCGGCCACCGCCGTGCGCACGACGTCGTGCAGTGCCTGCCGGGCGGTGCAGCCGGGCGCGACCAGCGCGACGTCCAGCACGGACAGCGAAACCATGGAACCTCCCTGAAGGGGTCGGGCGGCGTTCGTGGGTGTCAGGCCGTGGCCTTTTCGGTGTCCGGCACGGCCGGGGGTGACGGCATCAGCAGCGCGACGACCGCGAGCACGGTGAAGGCCAAGGCGAACACGGCGGCGGCGCCCGACAGAGACAGGTACGTCAGCAGCAGGCCCGCCGTCAGCGGGCCGAGCGGCTGGAGGATTTCCGTGATGAACCCCAGAGCCGTCGTGGTGCGGCCGTAGATGTTCTCCGGCACCGTCGTGGCCAGAATGGTCCCGAACACAGCCCCGTTGACCGGAGTCAGCAGGCACAGCGCGGAGTATCCGGCGGCGAACGCGATGCCGCTGCCGGTGTACCAGGCGAGGGCGAGCATGACGCCGGCGAGCGCGGGACCGGCCGCCATCACCGTCTGCATGCGCAGCCTGTGCTGGAGGAAGGGCGCGATCAGCGAACCGGTCAACCCGGTCACCGCCGCCGCGCTCATCGCGAGACCCACGGCCGCGGCGCCGTTGTGCTCCCGCCCGATGCCCAGCAACAGGGCGTAGGCGAGGGCCTGGAACGCGAAGTTGTCGCCCGCGGCCAGCCCGGCGAGCGTACGCAGGAAGGGGTCGCGGACCACATGGCGCAGCCCCGCGGTCAGACGGTGCAGAAAGCGCTCGCGCGGCGCGGCCTTCGCCCCGCCGCCCGCCTCCGGCTCCTCCGCCCCGCCGCCCGCCTCTGCCTTCTTCGCCCCGCCGCCCGCCTCTGCCTTCTTCGCCCCGCCGCCCGCCTCTGCCTTCTTCGCCCCGCCGTCTGCCTCCGCCTCCTGCGCCCCGGCCCGCCCGGCCGTCCGGCCCGCGCCGGCGTCGGGCCGGGCGGACCGAGCGGCCTCGGCTCGGCGCAGCGGCCGGTACAGGGCCAGCACGCACAGCGCGGACACCGCGTAGGTGACGGCGTCGATGGCGAACGGCAGCCACAGCGAAGCCGCGATGAGCACACCGGCCACGGCCGGGGCGATGATCCCGGCGGCGTAGGCCCGCGCCTGGTTCAGGGAGATGGCCGTGCCCAGCTGCGCGGCTGGCACGACCCGGCGGACGGTGGCGTTCTGACTCGGCCGGAACAGTTCCACCCCCACCTGCGCCACGACCACCGTGACCACGGCCAGCGCAATCGGCAGCCGGTCCAGGTACGTCCACACGGCGACGGTGGCGACCGTGACCAGGCGGGCCAGGTCGGCTACGAGCATCAGGCGCCGGTGGCTGTAGTGATCGGTGAGGTACCCGGCCGGCATCCGCAGCACCATCGCGGTCACCAGTACGGCGGTGCCGATGGTGCTGGTGGCCGACGTCGAGTACCCGCTGCTCAGCAGGGCGAGCGGCAGCACCAGCGCGGTCATGGACGTACCGAAGTCGGACAGCGCCTGCCCCACCCACAGCAGCCGGAACTCCCGGTTGGCCCGCAGCGGTACGGCGTCGACAGCCGCCTGGGAGGCGGCCGTGGTCGCCTCCATCACACACCGGTCCGGCCCGCGGCGGCGGGCAGCAGGTCGTCCAGCAGGAAGTTGCCGTTGGTACGGCCGCCGGGGCGGGCCGTGCGCAGGCGGTCCAGGAACAGCGCCACCCCGGCCGACCCGCTCGCGAGGTCGCAGCTCTCCCGCACGGTCTGCTCACCGGGGAAGACGATGCCCTCGGGCCGCTCGATCGCCATGCACAGCACGGACTCGGCCACCCGCTCCGCCTCCGCCAGCAACTCGGCGTCGCCGAGGAACTCGTAGGCATCGAGCAGGACGTTGCCCAGCCCGCTCGTCCCGTGGAACAGCTGCGGGAACACCGTGTACTTGCGGCGGACGTCGGGCAGCAGCGCGGTGATCCGCTCGCGCAGCACGGGATCGCCGGTGACGTGGTGGTAGCGCAGCAGTGTGGTGAGGACGCCGGCGGTGCCGTGGTCCCAGTAGTGCCGTACGACCATGACGGGTTTGTCGTCCGTGGCCACCGTCGCCGGGAGCGACAGCCGGCCGCCGGCCCCGGCGACCACCTGGGCCAGGTCGAAGTCCAGTGCGGCCCGGCCCAGTTCCAGCGCCGCCGGATCCCCGGTGGCGCAGTGCAGGGAGAGCAGGAACAGGGCGATGCCGGAGGCACCGTCCGCGTAGCCGACCGGGGTCGGCCGGCTCGCGTCGGGCCAGTGGGCCAGACCGTCCTCGCGGTGCGCCGCTTCGGTCAGGTGACCGCCGACGGCGACGGCACGGTCGAGGAACTCCGTGAGCCCTGAGTCGCGCCACAGCCGCAGGCACGCCATGCCGTAGCCGGCCGCCCCGGTCAGTACACCGGGCTCGGACAGCGACTGCGGGTGGCCGTGCGCGTCCCGGAGCGTCCGCACGGCTATGTCCAGGTGGCCGATGGCCGACTGCGCCCAGGCCACGCCCGCCGCGCCGAAATACAGGCCGGCCGGCATCACGTCGTGCGCGGTGGAGTGCCGCAGCGCCCAGGCGTGCAGATCGTCGGGCACCGTGCCCCGCAGCCGGTGCAGCACGTACAGCGGACCGTACGCCCCGTGGGCGAGCGAGAGCGGATTGGTCCGGAACACCGCGACGTCGGCCGGGAAGAGCCGGTCCTGACGGTCGAGGTCGGCGGTCTTGGCCCAGAAGTCGGCGACACCGTGGAGGGTGGCCTCCACCCGCTTGTGCAGCTCGGCGCGTGCCGTCGCGTCCGTCACCGGGGGCAGTCCCAGCGGGGGCGGCTGCCGCCAGGCGTCCGCGAAGGGCAGCGCCTCGATCCGCCGACGCAGGGCGGCAGGGTCGGGCAGGTCGGCGTCCTCGTCGTACAGGTCGGTGATCAACCGGACGAGTTCCGTCGGGAGTTCGAGGTCGGCGGCCGCTTCGGCCAGCAGTCTGCGCGGCATCGTGGAGTCGATGAAGTCGGTCTGGTGGCAGAGCAGGACGCAGCCCAGGATCAGGCCGCCGAGGGCGTAGTGGTCGGTGCGCCGGTCGCCCTGCGCGGCGAGCCTCGCGCGGCGGGTCACCATGCCGGGCGTGTACAGCCGCGCCCCGCGCGCCGGGCCCGCGGGAGCGTCCTCGTGGAAGGCGGACTCCATGTCGATGACCACGACCCGGTCGTCGCCGGTGACCATGACGTTCGTCAGCGACAGGTCGCCCATCACGATGCCGCGTTCGTGGCAGACGGCGATCGCGTCCGCGACGTGGAGCCACAGGGTGCGGAACCGCTCGTAGTAGTCGGTGAGGCGCTCGGCGCTCAGGTCGAGGTTGTAGACGGGGTTCTCGACGATGCCGAGGTGCCCGAGATGGGTGCCCTCGATGAACTCCTCGACGAGGAAGGAGTGTTCCCAGTCGGTGAAGAACGCGATCGGGCGCACGAACAGGCCTGTGTCGGCGAGTTCCGTGAGGATGTCGTACTCGTGCCGCAGCAGCTGGACGGCGTCCGTTCCCTCCGGTCCGATCTGCACGCCCGGCCGCGCCTCGCGGATGACCACGTCCGCGCCCGTGTCGTTGTCGATGCCGCGGTAGATGCCGCCGCGGTTGCAGAACTTCATCGCGCTGACGATCGTGAAGCGCCCGTCGGCGAGGGTGATGCCGGTGTCACCGCCGGCGGACCCGTTTGTCCCCGCGGGTTCGGCGCCGGCCGTGTCCGGTGCCGCGGGCTGCTCCGGGGCGGACTCCCCGGTGAAGGGGTCCGTGACCCAGGCCGGGAGATGGAAGTACGGGTGCCGGATGTCCACGACCGGCTCGCCGTCCGGGGTGCGGATCAGCAGTTCCTTCATCCCGGAGGGCCGCATCCGGGAGATCGACACGAAGCCGCCGTAACGGTAGTGGACCACCCGCGATCCGGGATAGCGCCGGTCGGAGAGGATGTGCGGGCCGTCGAAGCCGGCCAAGGCCTCGGTCAGCGCGTCGCCGACCGCCCGGAACTCCCGCTCGTCGGCCGGGTACACGGTGATGAACTTCCCGCTCGAGCCCCTGGGGAAAGACTTGCCGTTGGACTCGAGCATCGCCACCGGGTCCATCAGGAACTTGAAGTGCACGCCGGCGTCACGCAGCAGCGGCAGCAGGGCACGCAGCGTGGCGGCGCTCGTCGCGGAGGTTGCCGACACATGCAGCTTCCACCCCTGGGCGACGGCCGGCACCTGCGGCGGAGCGGTCAGCAGCCAGTAACCCCGCCGCCACAGCAGCCAGGACGCGGGCATCACCGCCCGGTACTCGCGCAGATGCTCCCCGCCGGGCGCGCGGCGCTCGAAGTCCTCGAACCAGCGCGGGTGGTGTGTCATATAGGTCTGGATGATTTCCCACTCGAGCTGCATTCCGCCCATCCCCTCTGCCGAGACCGGAAGTTGATGACGCGCCGTCCGGCCGGGCCGGGGAACCGCTGTCCCCGGCCCGGCCGAACGCCGTGATCGCGTGAACGCCAGCTGTCAGAAGCAGCTGATGTTGTGGCAGGAGCCCCCGCTTCCCGCGGGGTCGCTGATGATGGAGGCCTCCCTCTCGGGGGTGAGCTTTTGCAGACCCAGGACGGCGTCCTGGCCGGCCGCCAGGTGCGCCTCCACGTCGCCGTCGGCCTCCGCGGCCTCGACGGGCTCGGCGTCGGGACGGATCTCCTCGGACATGGCGTCACTCCTCACATCGACGGGTACGGGGTGTACGGCGTTGCCGTGGTTCTCCGGCCGCCAGGCCCTGGACAGCCGGCGCCGGTCATCGGGCCTCTAGAAACAGCTGATGTTGTGGCAGGAGCCCCCGCTTCCCGCGGGGTCGCTGACGATGGAGGCCTCCTTCTCCGGGTCGAGCCGCTGCAACTGCAGGACGGCGTCGGCGAGCGAGTGGGCGGCCACCTCCGCCGCGCGGGCCACCTCGGCCGCCTTCTCGACCTTGGTGGAGTCGTCGTCGCCCTGCACGGGTACCTGGTCCGCTTCCGTCATGGGATCTCCCTCCCTCGTGAGCATGAGGCCGGTCCGTCCCTTCCGGTCCGGCTGGCCCCAGACGGTAGGAACGCCTGCCACAAGAGCGGTTGACGGACGGTGAATACGCAGCTCCGGCCCCCTGCGGCGGGACACCGAAGGGTTTATCCGGACGTGCACCGGCCGCCACCGTCACGCATTTCACAGCCCTGACCTGCACATATACCGTTTTCGAACCCCTTCGCAGCCACAGGTTCGACACTCGGCCGGTGAAGGACGATCCGTGCCGGACCACGGCCTCACCGAGAAGGGGGTGGCCATGCGGCTGGCCGAGCTGATGGCGCTGCGCCAGAGGATCGTGGCGGGCGCCCTGGTCTCGCTCACCGAGCGCTGCCCGCTGAGCTGCGCCCACTGCTCCACGGCCGCCACCCGCCGCGGCCGCGACCTCGACAGCGCCGCGCTGCTCGGCTTCCTGCGTACCTTCACGCCCGCGGACCGCCCGGACGTGCTGATGCTGACCGGCGGCGAGCCCCTGCTCCGTCCCGGTCTGGTGATCGAGGCGGCCGTCGCCGCCCGCGCCCGCGGCACCCGCACGGCGGTGCTCTCCGGCGCGTTCTTCGCCGACGGCGGCTCGCTGCCGCCCACCGTCTGTGAAGTCGCCCGCGCCGTCGACCACTTCTCGCTCAGCCTGGACGCGTTCCACGAGCGTCAGGTCCCGCGCCGGAACGTGTTCGACGTGCTCGACGCGCTGCTCGGCACCGGCGTCGCGGTCAGCCTGCATCTCCTCGCGGACGGCCCGGCGGACCCCTACCCCGACGAGGTCGGCGCGCAGGTCCGGCGCCGCTTCGGGACGGACGTACCGATGCTCGTCGGGCAGGTGCGCCCGGTGGGCCGCGGCGGCACACTGCGCCCGCTTCCCCGCCCGCCGGCCGGCCCCGACCCGTGGGCGGCCGCCCCCTGCGACATGGCCGCCTGGCCGGTCGTCACCACCGACGGCACCGTCACCGCCTGCTGCAACCAGGACGTCGCCGACCGCCGGGTGCGCCCCGGCCACCTCGGCCTCGGCGACATCCGTACGACGACCTGGCAGACCGTGCGCGAGCGCGCGCAGGCCAGCCCGATGCTGCGGATGATCCGCACGGTGGGCCCCGTCCACATCGCCACCCGCGCCGGCCTCCCCGCCGGCGGCTACTGCGCCACCTGCCACCGCCTCGACGGCTCGGACGCCGCCCGGGACTGGACCGACCGCGCGGGCACCGGCCCGGCCGGTGAGCTGCTCCAGTCGGCCGCGGTCCACAGGGGCGAGACGGGCGGCCCCGCGGCGCTCGTGGCCCGCCACGGCCCCGCGCGCCACGCACACCTCGTCGACCCGGGCCAGGGCCCGGCCGTCCGCCCCCGGCAGGAGCACACGCCGTGACGGCGCCATCCGGCCCCCTCGCCCCCGCACCCGGCGTGCGGCACGCCCAGGCACCCCTCGGAGCAGAGCTGCGCACCGTCCTCGGTCTGGTGGCCCCCGTCCTGCACCACAGCGCCGCCCGGCTGTGGCAGCCGCAGGGCCTGCGGGCACGCTATCTGCGCTACCTCGTCACGATGCACACGGTCATCCGGGCCTCCGTACCGCTGATGGAACGGGCCCGGGCCCACTGCCGCGACGCGCCCGCCACCGACTCGGCGGCCCGGCCGCTGGGCAGCTACCTGTCCGCGCACATCCCGCGCGAACGCCACCACGACACCTGGCTGCTGCGGGACATGGAGGCCGCCGGACTCCACCCCGGCCACGAACTCGCCCGGCCCCCCTCGCCGGAGGTCGCCCGGCTGGTCGGCGCCCAGTACTACTGGATCGACCACTTCCACCCGCTGTGCCTGCTCGGCTATGTGGCGGTACTCGAACTCAACGCTCCCGCAGCGCCGTTGATCCCCCTGCTGGCCGACCGCACGGGTCTGCCCCCGGCCGCCTTCGACACCCTGCGCCTGCACGCGGAGATCGACGCCGGACACAGTACGGCAGTGCTGAGCACCCTCGACGAGAGTGCGGCGGTGCCACAGGTACGGGCGGCGGTCAGGCTGAGCGCACTGCACACCGTGAAGGCGCTCGCCGACGTACTGAACTCCCTGACCGACGTGACGGACCGCACCGGCGGTCCTCCGGAGCGAGAGGACCACTGACATGACACCGGACAGCGGTGAGGAAGGCGCCGTCGACGGCGCGGGGGAGCGCGGCGCCGGATCCGTATTGAGGGCCCTGGAGCAGGCCGGCTTCCCGGTGCGGGCGTTCACCGGCGAGCAGTGTGCCGTCTTCGCCGGGCTCACACCGCAGGAGCTCGAACTGATCCTCGACCTGAAGGCGCGCCTCGACGCCGTGGAGCCGGAAGTGCAGGCGCACACCGTCGTCGCGGGCGCGGCGCTGTTCTGAGCGGCTCGCACGAGCGGCTGTGCACCACGGGCCGTACGACCGGCCGGCCGCACACGACCGGCCGTACCTGCGACGACGTCCGACGGCGAGTAGCGAGGGGACCGCTCATGCAGCAACGCAAGGTGATCACCGCGCTCTTCTGCGATCTGGTCGGATCCACCGAACTGTCGGGGGCGCTGGAGCCGGAGACGCTGCGCTCCGTGGTACTGCGCTACTTCGACGCGATGCGCGGCGGGATCGAGTCGCACGGGGGGACGGTGGAGAAGTTCATCGGGGACGCCGTGATGGCGGTGTTCGGCGTGCCGCACGTGCATGAGGACGACGCGCACCGGGCCGCCTCGGCGGCCCTGGAGATGATCGCCGCCCTGGACGGGCTCAACGCCGAGCTCGACCGGGACTTCGGCAGCACCCTCGCGGTCCGCATCGGCCTGAACAGCGGGGAGGCCGTGACCTCGCAGGACCTGGAGGGGGACGGCACGGTCGTCTCCGGCGAGGTGGTCAACGTCGCCGCCCGGCTCGAACAGGCGGCGCAGCCCGGACACATCCTCATCGGCCCCGCCACCCGCACGCTCCTGGGCCCCGCGGCGGTCGTCGAAGCCGTCGGCCCGCTCACCCTCAAGGGCAAGCGCGACCCCGTCGACGCGTTCCGGCTGCTGAGCCTGGCAGCCCAGGACGGGCCGCCGGGAGCAGCGCGGCCCGCGGCCGCCCTCGTCGCACGGACGCGGGAGTACGACCGGCTCGCGACGGCGTGGACGCGGGCTTCGCGGGACGGCACCGGCCGCCTGATCCGGCTCACCGGCGACGCCGGCATCGGCAAGACACGCCTGCTGCGCGAATGGCTCGCGGTCCGGTCCGCCGAGGGCTCCCTCGTCGGCACCGGTCGCTGCCACTCCTACCGCGACGAGGCCAGCCTGGCACCCCTGGCGGCCGCGATCCGGGAAGTGCTGGACACCGCGACCGCCCGCACGACGCCGGCATCCGCACGCTCCGGGCCACCGCAGGGCCCCGCCCCGGCCCGGCCGTGGGACGGTGCCGCGTACGAGGTGCTGCGCGGCGGACTGCTCGCGGACGGCACGCCGAGCCCGTCCGCCGAGACGACCTGGGCGGCCGCCGCGGCGGTGCTGCGCGGCCTGGCCGCCGTAGGACCGGTCGCGCTCGTCCTGGACGAACTCCAGTGGGCCCGGCCTCAACTCCTCGAAGGCATCGCCCGGTTGACCGACATCCTGGCCGGATCACCGGTACTGCTGATCTGCTCACAGCGCACCGGCGAGGACGAGCAGCCCGCCACCGCCGACGAGATCCGTCTGCGCCCGCTGTCCCACGCCGACTCGCTGCGCCTGGCCCGCGCCCTGGCCGCCGGCGACCTCGACGACGGCGTACTGCACACGGTCGTGGAGCGCGCCGAGGGCAACCCACTGCATCTGGAACAGCTGCTGACCATGGTCAGGGACGGCGCCGACCCGGGCGGGCTGCCGGTGACCGTCACCGCCGTTCTCGCCGCCCGCATCGACGTCCTGCCGCAGCCGCAACGAGCGGTGCTCGACGCGGGCGCGGTGATCGGCCGCCGGTTCGCCGTCGCGGAGGTCCGCCGGCTCCTCGACGACCCGCCCGCCGACACCGCCTGCCCGGAGCACGCGCTCGTGACAGGCGCGATGCACGACCTCGTACGACGCGGCCTCGTCGAACCGGCTCCCGGGGCCCCGGCGACCCACCAGTTCAGCTCCGGACTGCTGCACGACGTCACCTACCGGTCCCTGAGCAAGAGCCGGCGGGCCGCCTGGCACGAGCAACTGGCGACCCGCCCCTCCGCCGCGGCCGCCCTGGCCGCGCACCACCTGGAAGCGGCCTACCTGCACCGGCGCGACCTCGGGCTGCGGGGCGAACACGTCGAAGGCCTGCGGGGCCGGGCCGCCGACGCACTCAGCCGCGCAGGCCGGTACGCGCTCGCCCGCGCCGACCTGTCATGGTCGGCGGAGCTGCACGCCCGTGCCCTGTCCCGCTGCGCCCCCGGCGAGGCCCGGTGGCGCCATGCCGCGCAGGGACTGGGGGAGACCTGGCTGGCACTCGGCCGGACGGGCGAGGGCGGCGACCTGCTCAGACAGGTGCGTGACGCGGCGTCCGCGGCCGAGGACCGGCTCGCCGGCGCCCACGCCGGCCTGCAACTGGCCTCCCTGGACCCCGATACCTCGCCGACGACGGCTGCCGACGCGGCACGCGCCGCACTCGCGGTGTTCGGGGAGTTCGACGACCGGCTGGGCCTGGCGCGCGCCCATGTGCGGCTCGCGCAGGAGCAGCAGTACGCCGGACGGCATCGCGCCGCGAGCGATCTGCTGGCCGTCGCGCTGGGCCACGCACTGGCCGCTGAGGCGGCCCCGGAGCGGGCGATGGCGCTCGGAGCGCTCGGCATCTCCCTGTGGCACGGACCCACCCCGGCCGGCGAAGCGATCGAGCGCTGCCGAGCCCTGCTCGCCGAGCACGGCCCCGGCAACCCCGTCGTGGTGGTCGCGCTGAACTACCCGCTGGCGAATCTGCTCGCCCTGTGCGGCCGCACCGGCGAGGCCCGCGGCTGCCTGACGGACGCGGAGCGGTTCGCCGCCGGGCTCGGCTACGCGGAAGTGGCCGCGTTCGGGCCGCTGTTCGCCGCCGGGGTGGAGGTCCTCGCGGGATCGACGCGGGAGGCGGAGCGGCTGTTGCGGCAGGCCGTGGAGACGTTCCGCACGGTGGGCGGTCCGCAGCTGCACGCGGCCGCCTGCCGGGACCTCGCACGGGTGCTGCTCGCCCGCGGGCTGCCCTGGCACGCGGCGTCGGCCGACGTCCGTGACGTGACGTCGGGCCTGGAGCCCGCCGATGCGGGCCGGCACGGCACGGCTGTCCCGGCGCCGGCAGCGGCGCTGCCCCCGGCGGACGCGGCCGACGACTTCGGGGTGCGTGCCCTGGCCGCCGCCGCGGCCGGGGATGGCGTGAACGCGCTGCGGCTGGCCCGCCGCGCGGTGGCGGCGGCGGACACCACGGATTCACCGATCGGCCGCGCGACCGCCCGGCTCGACATGGCGCAGGTCCTGTACAGGACGGGACGGCCGAACGCCGCCGCCCGAAGCGCAGGCCGGGCGGGTCGTCTGTTCCGGGCCAAGGGCCATGCCGTGGGAGCGACGGCCGCGGGGCAACTGGCCGCCCGGGCAGCCGAGACGGCCCGGGGCCGCACCGCGGCGAGCGGGGACGGCCGGTGACGCGCGCGCTGAGCTGGGGGCTGGGGGACCGGCGGCCGGACGACATCCAGGTCCCGGCGGCGGCCATGGGCGGCGCCGTCACCCCCGCATGGGCGTGGGGCGGCTCCACCGGCCGCAGCGTACGGGTGTGCATCGTCGACAGCGGGGTGGAGCGCGACCACCCCATGGTCGGGCGGGTGGCATCGGCGCACGTGGTCGTCGAGGGGGACGACGGCCGCCCGCGTACGGTGCCCTCCGGCAGCGGCGACGTGTGCGGCCACGGGACCGCCTGCGCGGGGATCGTCCGCGAGGTCGCCCCCGACTGCGAGCTGCACAGCGTGCAGGTGCTCGGGGAACGGTTCACCGGCACCGGCGACTTCCTGCTGGCCGGTCTGCGGTGGGCGGTGGAGCAGGGCTTCGACGTCATCAACATGAGCCTGTCGACCACCCACGAACGCTTCATCCGCGAGCTGCACGAACTGGCCGACGAGGCGTATTTCCGCCGGTCCGTCATCGTCGCGTCGGCGCACAACAGCCCTGTGGTCAGCTTCCCCTGGCGGTTCAGCTCCGTCGTGTCGGTCGGAAGCCACCAGGAGGACGACACCGGACTGCACCTGTACAACCCGGCTCCGCCGGTGGAGTTCTACGCCAAGGGCCAAGACGTACGCGTGGCGTGGCTGGACAACTGCGTCACCCGCACGACGGGCAACAGCTTCGCCACCCCGCGCATCGCGGGACTGTGCGCGCTGATTTTGGCCAAGCACCCGGCGCTGACCGTCTTCCAGCTCAAGACGGTGCTCTACCTGACGTCGGCCAACGTCCGCGCGACGGACCCGGCCCACGGGGCCACGCACATGCCCGCCGCTCCCGTGATCACCCCCGCACCCCCGCCCCGGCCCGAGTCCGGCGCGGACCCGGTGGGTGACGGCCTCGTATCCGCGCACGGTGCCGGCCGGCAGGCCTCGGGGGATGACGGGCAACGCCCCGACGGCCGGCCCGGATCGCCCCCGCCCCCGAAACCCAACCGGAGAAGTGAGGTCCGCGGTGTCCCCGATTCTTCCTTCTGACGACACCCACGCGCTGCTGCAGTCCGTGGTCGACGTGGCCCGGGCCATCTTCGCCGCCGCCGCGAGCTCGGTGTTCCTGCTGGACGACACGGCCGGCGAACTGGTCTTCGAGGCCGTCTCCGGAGAAGGCGAGGACCTGCTCGTCGGCACCCGGTTCCCGGCCCACCGGGGCATCGCCGGCTGGGTGGCCTCCTCGGGCCAGGCGATGATCGCCGACGACCTGGCGAAGACCCGGACCTTCGCCCGGGACCTCGCCGAGTCCACCGGCTACGTCCCCAACGCCCTCATGGCCGCGCCGCTGCTGTCGCAGCAGCGGGTCCTGGGCGTCCTGGAGGTGCTCGACCCCTCGCCCCGGCCCCGGGCGGGCCTCGAAGACCTCGACCTGCTCTCCCTGTTCGCCGGGCAGGCGGCCATCGCCCTGCGGGTCGCGGGCCGCTCCGCGCCCGGCGCCGGCACAACGGCCTGGGGCGCCACCGACGAGCAGCTGACGGACGCCTTCCGCGCCTTCCTGCGCGATCGTTCCCGCTGACCGCGAACCCGGCGAACCGTAATCATGATCATGACAAGTGGTGGTGTCCGGGACGACAGCACGCCGTAAGCCGCTCACGTGCCCGCCACCGGCGGCAGATCCGCGGCCGCCGGGCCGGTGACCCGGCGGCCGAACTCGTGGGTGAACCCGGACATGCCGTACGCGGCGATATGGGCACTGACCTCCCCGGCGGGCGGCATCAGCAGATTGCACTCGTGCAACTCCTCCACCTCGGAGATCACCTGGTCGTACCGGAACGGCGGAGTGAGCGACGCCAGCCTCCGATAGGCCAGCCGCTGCTGCTGCGGCAGATCGCGCCAGAACGACTCGTACCGTTCCCGCAGCACGAGTTCACCGACCGCCATCTCGTCCAGCAGGGAAGGTGCCACGCTCAGCCGGTCGGCGTAGTCGGCCAGCCGCACATGGCGCAGCGAATCGAGTTTCGCGGCGATGATACGGATGGCCAGCGGAAGCCCCTCGCAGCACTGGACGATCCGCCGCGCCGACGCCTGGTCGCTCATCACCCGCCCGAACCCGACGATCCGACCCAGCAGTTCGGTCGCCTCCGCCCCCTGGAACGGGGGAAGCTCCACCCGCGCCACCGCCTCCAGCCCGCTGAGCCGGTACCGGCTGGTCACGAGAGTGCAGCTGGCACCGGACCCGGGCAGCAGTGCCAGGACGGTCTGCTGCCCCACGGCGTCGTCCAGCACGAGCAGAATCCGCCGGCCCGCCACCCAGGTCCGCCACCGGGCCAGAGCCTGCGCGACATTCTGCGTCCCGGGCAGACCGACACTGTCCAGCAGCGCCCGCAGCACCGACCCCAGCGAGCGGTTGCCCAGCTCGGTCATGATCAGCCCGTCCGGGAAGGCGTCGGCGAGAAGATGGGCCACACGGACGGCCAGCGCGGACTTGCCCACCCCCACCGGCCCGGACACGACCATCACCCCGCCCTCCCGGCGGGCACGGAAGTACCCGAGCGCCCGCTGCACCTCGTCGGCACGGCCCACGAAGTCCGGCAGATCACGCGGCAGCTGATTGCCCGGTCCTGGACGGCGCTCGGGCGCGGGAGCCTCCAGGAGACGACGGTGCAGCGCCGCCAGCGCCGGCCCCGGCGTCACGCCCAACTCCCCTGCCAGCGCCCGCCGTACGGTGTCGAAGTGCGCCGCGGCCTCGCTCTGCCGGCCGGTCGCCGCGAGCGCCGTGATCCACGCGGCGGCGAGCCGCTCGCGCAGGAGATGGCACACGACGTGCTCCTGGAGCCGGTCCAGCACGAACGCGTGGCGGGCACGGCCGTTCTCCAGCTCGGCCCATTCCTCCAGCGCCGACACCTGCATCTCCTGGAGCCGGTCGACCGCTGCGGTCAGATACGGCACGTCACCGAACTCCCTCAGCGGCCGGCCCTGCCAGAGTTCGAGGGCCTCGGCGAGCGCGTCGCACGCCGAGTCCGTGTCCCCGTCACGAGTGCGCCGCCTGCCGATCCGGGCCAGTTCCTCGAACCGCAGCAGATCGCACTCCGACGGGTCGAGCCGCAGCAGATATCCGCCCGGCGTGTGAGTCAGCCGGCCGCCCAGCACGCGGCGTAGACGGGAGACGTAGACCTGAAGGTTCTTCCTCGCGGTCCGCGGGGGCCGGCCGTCCCACAGGGCGTCGATGAGGCCGCCGACCGGTAACACATTGTTGGCCTGGCTGACGAGAACAGCCAGTAACAGACGCGGTTTCGGCCCGCCGAGATCGGCTCTCCCGCCCCCGTCGCCCCGCACGCATAATTCCCCGAATGCAGTGATCAACCGATTCATGTATCGACATTGCCACAGGCCCTTCTTCCCCGCAGGAGGGTCCGACCAGCAAGTTCCTGCTGTTTAGACGCATGACCCCGGCGCACGCCGAGACCGCTTCAGCCGCCGCGTACCGGCAGCGGCTTTGCGATGCTGCGACTGCGGAGCCGCGAAGGACGGACACGGACACCACTACGCCCGAAAGACACATCAGGAATGAAGGCGTCACACACGTTTTGTCCATATCGGAACGCCGCATTCCCTCACCTCGGGGCAGGGCACGGGGCAGCGGTCCTCCGGCACTTCCCGCGGGCAACGGCCCCGGGGAGCCCTGAACGAGCTGTCACGATCACCCCTGCGCGCCATCGAAGAAGAGATCACCCAGTGGCGCGAGGCCTGCGCAGCACACACCGCAGTCCTCGACAATCCGACACTGCAGCAAGCCGCCGCGCAGCCCCGCGCCGACCTAGACACAGCCACGGCTGCACGGGCTGCCGCGGATGACCAGCACGCCGAGGCGGCCGCCGCCGCCAGTGCCGCTCACACCCGCAGCGCCGCCCTCACCGCCCTGGCAACCGACCTTGATGCCGCCGTCCAACGTCTGCAACCGCTCGAACAAGCGCACCTCACCGCCCGCCACCCAGCCGAACTCGTCACCGGCAACTCACCCAGCGCCCGGGTACGCATGCAGCTGGAGTCCTACGTCCTGGCCGCCCGCCTGGAAGAAGTCGTCACCGCCGCCAACACCCGCCTGCACCTCATGTCCGAGGGCCGCTACACCCTCTCCCACTCCGACCACCAAGCGGCCCGCGGCGCCCGCTCCGGCCTGGGCCTCCAGATCACCGACTCCTGGACCGGCCGCCCCCGCAAGACCGACACACTCTCCGGAGGCGAATCCTTCTTCGCCTCCCTGTCCCTGGCTCTCGGACTGGCCGACGTCGTCACCCACGAAGCCGGCGGCAACCCTCTGGACACCCTCTTCATCGACGAAGGCTTCGGCGCCCTCGACGAAGACACCCTCCATAAGGTCCTCGACGTCCTGGACTCCTTGCGCGCCCACGACCGTACCGTCGGGGTCATCAGTCACGTCCCCGAACTGCGCCGCCGCATCACCCACCGCCTCCACGTCCGCAAAGACCCCACTGGATCGGCCTTCGCTCACCTGACGGCAGCAGCCGAATAGCTGTGAAAGAGACCTGACCGGTTCGGCACCTGCGGGCGGGCGCCGAACCGGGCAGGCAGCAGACCCGAACGTCCACTGCCCACGGCTACCCCATCGGGTCGGCCGTGCCATTCACCGAAGAGCAGTGATCAGGACCCGTAGGAGAGCTGCTCCTCGTGGTACCACCGCGACCGCGAGGATGAGAATGTCACGTGATACAGGAGGGGTGACCATGGACAGGCTCCACAACGAGGCCCCGGCAATCAGTCTGTCCAAGATGCAGGCGCAAGCCCCGGATCTGGTGAGCCTCTACAAGGCGGCTGGGTCCAGCGTGCGCGCGCACGGTCTCGAGGGGGTGCACGCTGCGGTGTATCTCGTGCTGGACCGCTCCGGCTCGATGCGGCCCTACTACAAGGACGGCACCATGCAATACCTTGGTGAGCAGGTCCTCTCCTTGTCCGCTCACCTCGACGACGACGGCATCGTGCCGGTGGTGTTCTTCTCCACCGATGTCGACGGATCCACCGACCTCAAACTCGGAGGTCACCGTGGCCGTATCAACAAGCTGCACGAGAACCTCGGTCACATGGGGCGGACGAACTACCACTGGGCCATGGACGACGTCATCGACCACTACCTGGCTTCCGGCAGTGACGACCCGGCACTGGTGATCTTCCAGACCGACGGCGGGCCCACCAGCAAGTTCGCCGCCGAACGGTACCTGTGTAAAGCTGCCCGCCTGCCGCTGTTCTGGCAGTTCATCGGATTTGGCGACCCGGATGACAACGAGTTCGCCTTTCTCCGTCGTCTCGACACCCTGGCCGTCCCGGCACATCGCGTCGTCGACAACGCAGGCTTCTTCCACGCCGGCCGCGATCCGCGCGCCATACCCGACGATCTCCTCTACGACCGGCTTCTGCAGGAGTTCCCCGACTGGCTGTTGTCGGCTCGCACCGCTCAGGTCCTGCAGTGAATACGTGAACTGGGCAGGCCCCCGGAGAAGCGAAATCCCTTGCTTCGGGGCGAGCGGGGAAAGTGTTCTCCCGGTCTGCCTCTCGGGCACGGCCCGGATCGCGCCGCGCAGCCGCCTGGCCCACCGGGCTGATGGCCGCAGCCCGGCGATTTTAGCGATAGGGCGAGACAAAGGATCTGACCGGCATGAATCGGGGTGCTGCTTGCCGATGACGTGCTCAACGCCGTGTCCGGGGCTGCCGGGTGGGCGGTCGTGGACGTGGAGACATCCGCTCGGCGAGCACCGCCCGCCCGGCTTCGTTGAGGACGATCTCCGCGTCGGCCCGCACGCCGCCGCCGTCGTTCCGGGCGGGGGAGTTGCGGCACGTCCACAGCCGCAGCACGCCGGCGGCCGGCAGACCGTAGCGGGCTGCGGCCCGGCTGATCAGTGACGCGGTCCGCTCCCCGGCCAGTGGCACGGTCCGTAACACCCCTGCTGCCACAGCTCTCCCCGGCATCTGTTCCTGCTCTCCCGTCCCGGCGCCCCCGACCGGTCTACAGCTCGAACTGCAAGGTAACCGCTGCCTGTGACAACGGCCCTGCTGAGCGGGCGGCGGGCCGGCTCCGACGGCGAGACGGTGGTGCCGGTGATCCGGTCCATGGCCCGCTCAGCGAGTGGCTTGCCAGCGTGCTCCGTTGGGGACTGAAACACCCAGGAACTTGCCCTCAGAAGAGCGGGAGCCTACACATCGCTGGGACCGGGCACCTGGGCCCCCACCGCCTCCACCCCGGCGACATCGTCAACCCGTACGGCACCTTCCGCCTGGACATGGACAAGCGCCTCGACCTAGGGTCGGCCGTCGCCGTGCCTGGCCCTCGTGCTGCGGCGGGCTCTGTCGGCATCAAGGTCCTTCAGCCATCAGAATCGAGGCCAGGTTGTTGACCAGGACGGGCGGAGCACCGCAACTACGGTACTAGGCGGCTGGCCGGGGAGACGGCGGATCGATCAAGTCGCAGGCGATGCTGAGCGCCGCATCGATCAGCTCCGGGCCTCCGTTTTCCGCTCGATCGGCCTCGTCGCCGGCCAGGTGCAGTGCGGTGATGGCTAGTCGGACACGCAGCGATGCGGCCGGGTCGCCGTCACCGGACAGCGCGCCGGGCCGGCCAGAAGCTCGAAGAGCGTCATGACGTGCTGCTGCACCTCGGCCGCGAGTGGCTGGTTGCGCCGCCACCCGTACCTCTCCGAAGCCGTCCTGGCCTCCGTCCCCCACGCCCTGCGTCTCGACGACGAACGCGGCTACCTCTTTGCCCTCACCCGCCCCGCGTCCCACCGCCCCGTAGCGCCGGCGCACGCCCCGAGCGGAGCGGACCCGGTCCGCGGCCCGCCAGAGGCTGGAGTTCACCGCGCTTCGAGGCATTCCCGGTGACCAGGTGCGTGCTCGGCGGACGCGGCACGGAGCAAGAGGTGCCCGACACAGTCATCACTTCCTTTTGCTAGGTTTGCCGAGGCGTGACAAAACGGCCTGCCGGACATGTCCACTGTCACCTCGCAGGCACTCCCCACGTCGCCTCCCGGCTGGCTTATGGTGCGCATGTGGTGCGCTCCCCGCCCGCCAGAACAACCCCCGGGTCAATGACCTGGGGGTTCATATTGGAGCGGGTGACGAGAATCGAACTCGCGCTCTGAGCTTGGGAAGCGACGGCGCTTGGGAGCCTTACGCCGTCTGACCTGCACAGATCCGTTCGGCCGCCGCTGGTGTGGGGGCTTGATGGCCCTGTTGTTGACCGTGGTTGTCCGCTCTGAAGGGCACGCTATGGGCACGGCGCTCCAGGACGGGCGGGTGCCGCGCTGAAGTGGCCACTTTCTGCACGGGGTCGGTCCGTGCAAGGGCCGACTGCGCGGAGCCGTTGCGTGTGCACATGGATGGCTGGCCCCTTCCGCGCCCGAGTCCTGAAGGTCACAAAAAGCCTCGGCGGTGATGCTGACTTTGGTCCCCATCGGGAGCAGCCTGGTGCGCAGGCGGCGCCTGCGCGTCAGTCGGCCAGCTGGTTCATCTTGCGGATCTGCTTGTCGAAGACCCCGGCGGGTGCGAGGCGGCGCAGCCCTATCTCTTCCGGCTCTTCCCGGACAAGAAGGCGATCTTCGTCGCCGCTCTGGTGCGGAGCATGGAGGACACCCGCCTGGCTTTCGAGAGGGCGGCCGACGGGGTGGAGGGCGGCGAGCGGGCTCTTCAGGCCATGACGACCGCTTACGCGCGGCTGATCTCGACGCGCCCCGAAACGCTCCTGATGCAGATGCAGGGATATGCCGCCGTGGCGCAGGGCGATGACCTGATCGGTGAGGTAGTCCGGGCCGGCTGGATGAGGATCTGGGACACCGTGCACCTGCCGCTGGGCGCTGATGCCGACGAGACCGCAAGCTCTTTCGCCTGCGGCATGCTCGGCAACACGCTTACGGCCATCGGGCTTCCCGTGGGTGCCGGGAGGTGAGGGATTCTTCTGGGCGGCGATGCGTCAGCGCACGCCTGCCGCGTCGAGCAGGGTCGTCACAGTGGGCGCGACGAGCCCGGTCAGGTTGTCGGCCTGAATCCCCGCGCGGGCGCTCGCGCCGTCGAAGACCAGGCTGAGCTGCCGGGCCAGCAGATCGGGATCGCCCGCCCCGCCCTGTTCGGCCTCGGTGCGGAAGAAGGCGGTCAGGTTCGCCTTGACCTGATGGGCGACCCGGCTCGCCGGGTGGCTCTGGTCCTTGAGTTCGACCTGTACGGCCAGGTACCGGCAGCCGTGGAACTCGGGGGTGCCGGACTGTGATTCCACCTGCTCGAAGACGTGCAGGATCCGCTCGCGGGGTGAACGGTTGTCGTCCGCCGCAGGCAGGAGGGTCGCCACGTAGGCGGAGGAACGCTCCTTCAGGCTTGCTGCCAGGAGTTCGTCCTTGCTCTCGAACAGCTGGTACATGGAGCGCTTCGACACCCCCGCCGCCTTGCACAGCGCCTCGACGCCGATGCTGACGCCGTCTCGGTAGGTGAGCGTGGCCGCCGCCTCCAGCAGCCGCTCCCTGGGGCTCAGTTTCACTTCGGTGGTCATACCGCGAGGTTAACCCGAAGCGGACGAAATAGAAACCGATCGGTTTCCGGGGGTCCGGGAGAGAGGCTCGGCGACGGCCTGGGGGAAGGTCCGTCGCCGAGCCATGATGGTGTGCGCGCCTGTCGTCCACGGCAGGGCGACACACCGGGGCCACTCCGAGTAATGGCCCGTCTTAGGTGACCTGCCGTCACGCCGGGACGGCGGTCTTCTCGGGCTTCGTCTCCGCCGGGATGCGGTGCAGTTCCTCGCGGTCGTACCACCCCAGTACGCCGAAGCCGAACAGTGCGGCCGCCACGAGTGCGGCCGCCATCATGACCCAGCACCGGGTCAGACCCGCGTCGCCCTGGGCGTCGTAGTAGAGGATCGAGCGGATGCCGCCGGTGATCTGCCGCAGCGGCTCGAACTCCGCGAGGAAGCGGTAGAAGCCGGGCAGCGCCTCGATGGAGGTGGTGGCGCCGGTCGTGGGTACCGCCATCCCGATGAAGACCAGCGTGGCCACCAGCATGCCGGGCGTACCGAAGACCGCGAGCGGTCACTGACATGTGCCAGTCCGTCCCGGTGGACATACCCGTCCTCGGGACCTACACGATGACGCTCAAGGCCGGCGGATCGGGTACGCCGGTCAAGGCCAAGGACCTGTACATCGACATGACCGATCTCCAGGCGAGGGTGGACTCCTGGCCCTGGCGTGGGGCCCGGTGAGCACGCCCGATGACACTGAGGGGCCGTCGGGGAGGGCCGGGGAATGACCGACCAGTCGCCCGACCTCCGCGGCGAGGTCGTGGGACCCCACTACGCGCGGCCGACGAAAGGTTGCCACGCCGTTCCCCGTACGTCCGCGCTGACCCGCCTGCGCCTGCTGCTCGGGAAGGCTCTCGCACTGACTGCGCTGCCGACCGTCCTCGTCCGGGCGAGTCAGCGTCCGCCCGCAGCCGACGCGACTGCCACCGCGGCTCATTCCGCTCCCGAAGAGGCGCCCGCCGGCGGCGTCGACTGTGCCCGCCCCGACGACACAGCAGCCCCAGCCACGGCACCTCCTGCCACGCCCCCCACTTCCTCCGCTGCTCCCGGCACGCCCAGTGCCCCCACGAGCGGCGAGCCCGTCGAGCCGTCGGAGCACGTGGCCGACGAGGAAACGGGCCTGGTCCCGGCTCCGACGGCCTCACCGAGCCCGACCGCCGCCCCCGGCCTCGCGGACATCCTCGGTTCCCTCCTCCAGGGCGACACCGAGCAGCGGAGTCCGGCACCCGGCCCGCAGATCCAGCACATCGATGGAGCGCCCGGCTCGACGTCCAGGCTGCGAGGCGACGCATCACCATGTACGTCGAGAGCCTGACGGGCACCCTCTCCGGCGTCGAAGGCATCCCCCTGCCGCCAGTCCTCCGCCTCCATCTCACGCCCGACACCGTCCCGGAGTGGCTCTACGACACGGTCGGAAACCTCGGCCTCAAGCTCCGACTCGGCTTGGACGACGCCGACATCGACCAGGCCGGTCAGACAGGTGGCGGGCTCGTCATCCCGGGGATCCACGGGTACGGAACGCCCGGTGAGTCCGGGGATCCGGTTGGGCTTGCGTCTTGGAACCGATCGGTTTACCGTGATGGAAACCGATCGGTTTCTCATTCTGTGGAGGCAGTCATGACCGCACTCAAGGGCGCCAACGTCTTCGTCACCGGCGGCAGCCGAGGCATCGGCAAGGCCCTGGTGGAAGAGCTGTACGCGCGCGGTGCCGGCAAGGTCTACGCCACGGCCCGCGACCCGCGCACGGTGACGCACCCCGACGCGGTCCCGGTGGCGCTGGAGGTCACCGACCCGGCCTCCGTGGCGGCCGCCGCCGCGCAGGCGCAAGACGTGACTGTGCTGATCAACAACGCCGGTGCCTCGGTCGGCGCGTCGTTCCTCGACTCCCCGGTCGACGACGTACGCCGGGAGTTCGAGACCAACTTCTACGGCCCGCTGCTTCTCACACGCGCCTTCGTGCCCCTCATCGAGCGCAACGGCGGCGGCCACCTCCTCAACGTGCACTCTGTGCTCTCCTGGCTGGCCCTCGGCGGCTCCTACAGCGCATCCAAGGCCGCCCTGTGGTCGCAGACCAACTCCCTGCGCCTGGAGCTGCAGCCGCGCGGCATCGCCGTCACCGGACTTCACGTCGGCTACGTCGACACGGACCTGGCGGCGGACGTCGAGGCGCCCAAGTCCGACCCGCGTGACGTCGCCGCACTCGCCCTCGACGGCGTCGAGACGGGCGCGTACGAGGTGCTCGCCGATGACATCTCGCGGCAGGTCAAGGCCGGCCTGGCCGGCGAGCTGGCCGGCCTGTACGCCCAGCTGGCGAAGTAACCCCCTTTACACCCCGAGGAGTCGGCGAGATGCCCAGCCACGAGTCACGTCCCACGATCCACGTTCCGGGAACCACCAGCCACACCCTCGCCCCGCGCGCGGGGCTCGCCGGCCGCGAGGGAACCCTGCGTTACCTCAGGGCGGGCACCGGCGCCCCCCTGGTCCTGCTGCACACCGTGCGCACCCAGGCCGAGCACTTCCGCGTCCTCATCCCGCTGATCGCGGACCAGTACACCGTGTATGCGCTCGACCTGCCGGGGATGGGCTACTCGGAGATCGTGCCCGGGGCGTCGTACGACGAGCCGGCCATGCGCGCGGGCGTCGAGCGGCTCCTGACCGAACTCGACCTCCACGACGTGACGTTGGTCGGGGAGTCCATGGGGGCGGTGCTCGCCCTGACCGCCGCGGCCGACCTGCCCGAGCGGGTCCGGCGCGTCGTCGCGGTGAACGCGTACGACTTCCGCGGCGGGATCGCCCGGTCCAGTCTTCTCGCCCGTGTGGTGGTCGGCGGTGTCCTCACTCCGGGGGTGGGCCCGGTGGTCGCCGGGGTGGAGCCCAAGCCCGTCGTCCGCAGGATCTTGCAGGGCGGGCTGGTCGACAAGGCCGCGCTGCGGGAGGACTACCTCGACGAACTCCTCCAGGTGGGCCGCCGCCCCGGCTACCCGAACGTCGCCCGGGCCGTATACCAGAGCATGCCCAGTCTCATCGCCGCCCGCTCGCGCTACCCGGAGGTCAAGGCACCCGTCCACCTCGTCTACGGCGAGAAGGACTGGTCCCGTCCTTCGGACCGGCAAGCCGACAAGGAGCTGCTGCCGGGCGCCGACTTTACGCAGGTGCCGGGAGCAGGCCACTTCATCGCCCTGGAACGGCCCGACCTGCTGGCCGACCTGCTGAACGCGGTGGCGTGACCGCCCCGAGGAGCGCCGTAGCCACCCCCGTTCGGGTGTAGTGCGGGACGGGACCAGGTTCGACCATGTCCCCGACAGCGCAACACATGGCAGAGATTCAGATCGAGTTCGATGTTCCGGCCGAGGTGCGTGACGGCACCGTTCTGCGCGCCGATGTCTACCGGCCCGGGGGCACGGGGCCGTGGCCGGTGCTGAGCCGACTGCCGTACGGCAAGCAGACGGCCCTGGCGATCGCCCTCCTCGATCCTCTGGCGGCGGCTCGGCGTGGCTTCATGGTGGTCCTCCAGGACACCCGTGGCCGGTTCGCCTCCGATGGGGAGTGGGAGCCGTTGACGTACGAGGAGAGCGACGGGTACGACACCGTACGGTGGGCCGCTGCCCTTCCCGGAGCGAACGGCTCCGTCGGCATGATCGGCGCCAGCTACTTCGGCAACACCCAGTGGACGGCGGCGCTGTCCAAGCCGCCCGAGCTGAAGGCGATCGCGCCGATGGTCACGTGGTCCGACCCGGACGACGGACTGTGGACGCGCGGCGGCGCGATCGAACTCGGCATCACCGCGCCCTGGTCCCTCATGATGGGCGCCGACGCGCTGCTGCGCCGTCACAGCACCGACCCGGCCACGCTCGGCGGCAGCCTCGGCAGGCTCGTGCAGGATCTCGACGGCCTGGCCGACGGCGGCTACGGCGAACTGCCCGCCGGGCGATTTCCCGCGTTCGCCCGGCACGACCTGCCCGAGCTGGGCTACGAGCGTTCCCGACGGGAGCCCGACTGGGCGCGTTCCTCCCGTGTCGCGGGCCGGCACGACGAGGTCGACCTGCCCACCTTCCAGGTCGGCGGCTGGTACGACATCTTCAGCCAGGGCACGCTGGACAACTTCACCGCCATGCGCCGCGCCGGCCGGCCCGCCACGCTGATCATGGGTCCGTGGAGTCACGCCAACCAGCAGCACGTCATCGGCGACGTCAACTTCGGGTTCGGCGCGAACTCCGCCTTCATGGGCATGCGCGGACCCCTGCACGGCCTCCAGCTCGACTGGTTCCAGCGTACGATCGGCGACGGTGAGGCGCTGGAGCCGGACACGGGCAGGGTGCTGCTGTTCGTCATGGGCGTCAACCAGTGGCGCGAGGAGACGGAATGGCCCCTGTCGCGGGCCGTGGACACGGACTTCCACCTGCGCGCCGACGGGCGCCTGACGCGGGAGCCGCCCGCTGTCGCCGAGCAGGCCGAGGAGTTCACCTACGACCCCATGGACCCGGTGCCCACCACCGGCGGCGCGTTGCTGATGTCCGACGAGTTCCGTCCCGGGCCTCTCGACCAGAGGGACGTGGAGGCTCGTGAGGACGTCCTGGTCTTCACCACCGAACCCCTCACCGAGGACATCGAGGTGACCGGCCGCGTCAAGGCCGTGCTCTTCGCCGCCACGGACGGGCCCTCGACCGACTGGGTGGCACGGCTGTGTGACGTCGACGAGCACGGCGTCTCCCGCAATGTGACCGACGGCATCGTGCGGGTACGGGCGACCCCGGGTGAGCCGGCCGAGCACGTCGTGGACCTGTGGTCGACCAGCATCGTCTTCCGGGCAGGGCACCGCATACGGGTCCAGGTCACCTTCAGCAACTTCCCCCGCTGGGACCGCAACCTCAACACAGGCGAACCCGAGGAGAGCGCGACCACGGCCCAAGTGGCCCGCCAGCAGGTCTTCCACGCCCCCGCCCGGCCCTCCCGCATCGTGCTGCCGGTGGTACCGGCCCGCCAAGAAGCGTAGGCACCAGTCGTCCGCGCCCACCAGCATGCCGCCGGGGCGCGAAAAGGGGGCTCCGCAGCCCCGGACTCGGACGCTCCCGAGGTGGTCTGACCAGCAAGATCCACCTAGCCTGCGACGCCATCGGCCGACCACTCGGCTTCACCGTCACGGGCGGGAACACCAACGACTGCACCCAGTTCACCGCCGTGATGGACGCTATACGGGTGCCCCGCCTCGGCCCGGGACGGCCACGGAACCGGCCCGACCACGTCCTGGGCGACAAGGGCTACAGCTCCAAGGCCATCCGAGCCTGGCTTACGGCCCGTTTCTACTCCCACCCGGACGTGGTGTTCCGTCCGGTCCGCGGGGTCTCACCGAGCCGGGTGGGGCTGGCCCGGCCTCAGGGGCGGATGCACGAGGCCGCGCTGGATGAGCTGCTAGAGGCCATCGCGCGGCGGCTGAGCCGGAGTTGATGACAGGACCGACGGACCGCCGGCGCGCTGCCCGGCCGGATCGGCGCTACTCCCAGCGGCGGCCGCGTTGAACGGCTCGTCCAGCACGAGGACACCCGCGACGACCGCCTCGGCCGAGTGCGCATAGGCCATGGCCGCCGACCGCGCCGACCCGATGGCACTCAATGAGCGGTGTGCATCGTGAAGTCGCAGGTCACGGGTCTGGTGTGAATGGCGAGTTGGGTACTCGTGCCGGTCGGCGGCCGATGACCATGGCGTAGATCATCGGGCGGGTTCGGCTCCGGCAGGATGCCGGGTTCGGCTGCGCCCACGACCGGCCCCCGCCTACGATCCGTCAGCAGGTCGACACGCTGTGAGAGCGCGGGGGGCGCGGGGATGCAGGAGCGGCAGTGGATCACGGCCCGCCGGAGCGAACTGGACGCTCTCGCCGAGGAGTTGGCCAAGCAGCTTCAGGAGGTCCAGGACAGCGGGATGAACTGGCGATCGCGGAGCGGGTGTTGAACCGCCTGGCCGAGCAGGCCCAGGCCGATGCCGGGGCTGTCGCTCCGGTGTCGGTGAAGGTGGCCGGGCGGGCGGTCCTGCTCATCCCGCACCGCAGCGACGCGGCCGACGAGAGCGCGCTGCCCGGCGACTACCGCAAGATCCTGGCGATCGTGCGGGAGGCCGACGGCCCGGTGCAGGTCAGGGCGGTCGGCGAGCGGCTGGGCCTGGACGCCTCGGTGCGCGGCAAGCTGGAGCCTCTGCGGGCAAAGATGACCAAGCTCGCCGACCGCGGCTGGCTGCACAAACGCCCTGACGGGCAGTTCACCGCACGCCCATAACTGTGCGGGGCGGGGGCGTAACTGACGGCTCTTTGGCGGCAGTTGAGTTTGGTGTGAAGAAAAACAACAGTTCCGTCGAGGGCCCTGACGGCCTCGTCTACACTGCCCGCCTGCCGCTGTCGAGTGCCACTCTGAACTGGCTCGCCGACCTAATACGCGGCCACCTCAAGAAGATCGGCTCCAGGTGGCGCGCCCTGCCCGCAGGGAAGATCGCCACCATCGTGCTGGCAGTGCTGCGCTGTGACCAGCGGCCCGGCGACCTGGCCGGCGGCAACGGAGTACACCGCACCACCGTTACCCGGTGGGTCCGCGAGGTCATCGGCTTGCTCGCCGCCCGCGCCCCACGCCTGGACCGGGCCCTGAAGAAGATCGCCCGAATGGGTGGCGGCATGGTACTGCTGGACGGATCGGTGGTCCGCACCCGGCGCAGAACCGGGAAGGAGAACCGGAAGAACTACTCCGGCAAGAACAAGTGCCACGGCCTGCTCGTGATCGCCCTCACCGACGACCAGGGCCGGCTGCTGTGGATCTCGGCGGCCCGCCCAGGGCGCACCTCGGAGATCACCGCCTGCCGGCACGACCAGCTCACCCGGAAACTGCGGGAAGTCGGGCTCGGCGCCATCGCCGACCTGGGATTCGTCGGCCTCGACGACGGCGGCCCCGACGCCGAACCGGCGGTGATCACCGGCTACAAGGCCGCCCGGAACCGGCCCCTGACGCGAGGCCAGAAGCTGTCCAACACGGCACTGGCGGCCGTCCGGGCACCCGTCGAGCACGGCTTTGCCCACCTCAAGAACTGGCGCGTCCTCGGCAAGGTGCGCACCGACCCCTCCTGGGCGACCTCCCTGGTCAGGGCCTTGCTGGTCCTCACGAACCGCGAAGTCGCCCGATGACCGACGATCTTCACCAAAGTCACCTGCCAGCGACCAGCACGAGCATCCCGATGCCCACGCACACCAGCCCTGTGACCAGCAACTTCAGCTTGCGCACCTCCCCGTTGGGCAGCGGCGGAGAACAGCCGCAGCCTCCCACGGCAGCAGCGATCGGCAAGCCGAGGTCTATGGCTTCCGGGTCGGGACAGCGTGACGGCGGTGGTGCTGGCCGGCCGGCACCAGTCGCGGTCACCTCATCACCCCACCGCTCTCTCTCGGGCTGTTGGACCCAGGACCGGCCTTCCGAGACGGGTCGTGGTCTCGGACATAGACGGTGACTCGCGCCCCGTTGACGTGGGTTGTTCCGTACGCGCGGAAGTGGCGCCGCAGGGTGCTTGTTTTCGCTTCCTCCTGCGGGTTGGTCGAGTGCGTACCCGCCGCGCGGACCACGACGATCCGGTCGAATTCCAGCATGCGTGCCGCAATTTCCTGGGCGGGAAACTCGACACCTGCAAGTGTGTTCGACGAAACGGGGTCCTGTGCCAGGGCGAGATCTGTCAGGAAACGGGTGTCCTCGGGGTTGGCCGCAGTCAAGATCCGGTGCTGGCCGGAGAGATAGAGCAGCCCGTCGCCGGGACGGCCTTCCTTGCGTACGGTGGCGCCGATGGCGGTGACGTCATTGCTCCGGCCCTGGGGCGTCCTCAGCGAAAGGCTCGGCTGGACGAGCGCGGCCAGTACGGCAACCGCCGCGATCCACACGTAGCGGGAAGACCGCTGCCGCCGGAGGAAGTAATCCATCCAGGCACCCAGCAGCAAGGCGACTCCGATATTGCTGTAGAGCACATACCGGTCGACGAAAAGGGGCTTGACCAGTGAGGCGATCAGCAGCAGAAGGCCCGGAAGCGCAAGAATCGGCACAGCCAGCGCGGAAAGCCGCACAGGCCCCCTCACCCTCAGGGGCGCCAGGGCACACGCCACGCCCACGACCGCCACCACCAGGAAATAACCAGGCCGCACCGGTCCGCCGATCCAGGACACCTGCTCCGACTGCCCCGCACTGCAGATTGCCAGCGGCAACAGCCCGGCCACAACGCCCGCGGCAGCCACACTCCACGCCCTCAGCACCGGTCGTGGAACACGGGACACGACCAGTGTGACGCCGTGTGCAACCAGGGCGAGGACCGCGAACTCATGGAGCAGACAGGCCAGCAGCATGGTGGAGCCATAGACCGCCCACCGCCACCGGGCGCGATGCGGGACGCTGACCACGAGCGCATAGGTGGCCCAAGTGAGCAGGGCACAGACCATGGCATACGAGCGGCCTTCCTGCGCGTACTTCTGTACCTGGGGAAGGAGCGGGAACACCAGCCCGGCCACCAGCCCGGCACGGGGTCCCGCTAGGCGTAGCGCCAGAAGCCCGACTCCGCTCGCCGCCACGGACATCGCCAGCACGGACGGCAGCCGCAACGTCAGCAGCCCTCCGCCGAAGAGACCGAAGATCTCGTGCATCACGGCGTAGTAGAGGGCATGAACCAGATCAACATGCTGGGCGGTGAGCCATATCTGCGAAAGATCGCGGTGCGCGAGCTGATAGGTGACGGACTCGTCCCCCCACATGGTGTTCTTCCTGCGGATACCCCAGAGCCCCAGAGCGATGGTCAGTGCCAAGGGCGCGAGGACGACAACGGCCTTGGCCGGGCCCGGTGTTTGTCGACGGGCGGGCACAGGAGGGGAAACCGTCTGGGCCGCGACGGGGACACGTTCATCAACGGACATCGGCGACAGGGCCTTTCAGCAGTGGCGAAGAAACTCCGCCAGCGTGCCCGGACCTCGTTGACCGGAGGCTGACCCAACCTGACCAGCCGATCAGGAAGGCGGGCCGGCGCTGTGCGAGGCTGCACCGCATGCGCATCCTGGTGGTCGAAGACGAGGTGGACCTTGCCCACACCCTGCACACCGGTCTGACCGCCGAGGGCTACAGCGTCGACCTCGCCCATGACGGCCGGCAGGGACTGTGGATGGCCCGGACCGGCGAATACGCCCTTGTCGTACTGGACTTGATGCTGCCCGGACTCAACGGCTACAAGGTCTGCGCCCAGTTGCGCCGGGAGGGCAACGCGACCCCCATCCTGGTACTCACCGCCAAGGACGGGGAGTGGGATCAGGCAGAGGCCCTGGACACGGGGGCCGACGACTACCTGGCCAAACCCTTCTCCTACGTGGTGCTCGTCGCACGGCTGCGAGCGCTGGTCAGACGGGCCGCCACGGTCGCCCCGCCCGTCCTTGCTGTGGGCGACCTCTCGTTGGATGTCGCCGGCCGGGTCTGCCGCCGGGCCGGGGCCCGGGTGGAACTCACGCCCAGGGAGTTCGCCGTGCTGGAGCTGCTGGCCCGCCGGGCGGGTCA
Source organism: Streptomyces sp. NBC_00016 (assembly GCF_045040885.1). Taxonomy (NCBI): domain Bacteria; kingdom Bacillati; phylum Actinomycetota; class Actinomycetes; order Kitasatosporales; family Streptomycetaceae; genus Streptomyces; species Streptomyces sp. NBC_00016. The sequence goes on from NZ_CP108304.1 coordinate 10,203,327, forward strand.
GGCGGTCTCCAAATCGGATCTGCTCTATCACGCGTGGCCCGAGGAAGCCCTGGATCCCAACCTGGTGGAGGCTCGCGTCAGCGCACTGCGCAAGAAGGTGGACTCCGCGTTCGGCCGACGGTCCCTGCAGACCGTACGGGGTACCGGTTACCGGCTGGTGGACGACCGTGAACGCGACTGAGCCGCGGCGCCGTTGGTGGCCGCGTTCGGTACGGGCCCGCGCGGCCCTGGCCGCTGCCTCGGCCGCCGCCGTCATCCTGGTCGGCATCGGCTGGTGGCTGCACCACGACGTCTACCGCCAGAGCACGCAGATCGCCGAAGACCAAGCCAAGGAACAACTCTGGTCTCTCTGTGACAAGTTGCAACAGGGTGTCATTCCTGACTCCATAAGCACTGTGCCGTACGAGGTCGTCGCGACCGGTCGGCGCACCGCTGTCGCCTACGGCGGAGGCATGGACGACTTCGCTCCCGGCACCCACCACGTGATGCCCGCCCCGCCGAAAGCCTTGAGGGCCGAGCTCATTACTACCGTTCGCCTGCCTGCGAACCCCGACTACGACCCCCATGACAAATCCTCTGTGGCCGGCGGGACCAATCAGGTCATCACGGCCAATATCCCGGCCGATGTTCTGGGCGATGACAAAGCCGCTGCTCTGGGCGTCACCGCCGACGCCAACCTGCGGGTATATGTGGTGGTGCTCCCGCACACAGCCGAGGCAATCACCGAGACCACCGACCTCCTGCTGCTGCGGGCCGGGCTCGTGAGCCTCGTACTGATCGCCGCCGCCTACTTCGCCGTCCGAATCGCGCTGCGGCCGGTCGAAGCCATCCGCGTCCTCACCGCCTCGGTCACCGCGAGCGACCCCCGCGAACGCGTCACCGTCCCCGCCACGGGACACGAGATCACCGCCCTGGCCACCACCATCAACAGCACCCTCCAGCGCCTCGACGACGCCGCCGCCCAGCAACGCCGCTTCGTCGCGGACGCCGCCCACGAACTACGCAGCCCCCTCACCACACTGCTGGCCAGCCTGGAAGTCGCGCTCGCCTACCCGGAACGCACCGACTGGCCCGCCGCGGCCACCACCGCCGCACGACAGACCCGCCGCCTCCAGGCCCTCGCCGAAGACCTGCTGCTCCTGGCCCGCCTAGACACCCGCACCCTCATAGCCGGCCCCGAAACCGTCGACCTGACAGCCCTCGCCTCCCGGCTGACCGAGCAATACCCCCTCACCGAACGGCCGTTGACCCTCACCTGCGACAGCACCGCCCCCGCACACGCACGCGGAAACCCGGACGAATACGAACGACTGCTGCGCAACCTCATCGACAACGCCGCCCGCCACGCCGCACACCGCATCCAGATCACCATCCGAAACCAGGACGCCTGGGTCGTCCTCACGGTGCACGACGACGGACCGGGCGTGCCCACCGAGGACGCCGAGCGCATCTTCGAACGCTTCGTCCGGCTCGACGACGCCCGCTCCCGCGACCACGGCGGCACCGGCCTGGGCCTCGCCATCGCCCGCGACCTGGCCCACCGTCACCGAGGCACCCTCACCCTCACCCCCCGGCCCCTCGGAGCATGCTTCCAGCTACGCCTTCCCCGAGCCTCCACCCCGGCCGAGGAATGACGCGCTTCACCGCGGCAGCCCTTCGGAACCGGAAGACCACCAGATGACCACGCCCAAGAAGCTCCCGCCCGCGAAGAAGCAGGTCAACCAGCTGATCGCCGCAGAACGAGCCGTCTGCGAACACGCCTTCGCACACCTGAAGAACTAATCCCTTTTCAAGGGCAACCCGGCTCGTCCGCGCGCTGATGGTCGTCAACTGGCACGAGATCGCCCGCTGACCGACGATCTTCACCGCAGACAACCGCCGCCGACCAGCACGAGCATGACCTCACCCACCCATGCCACCCCCGTGACCTGCACGTTCAAGATGAACACAACTCACTGGACTTCACCGGCATCACCCAGCCCTGGCTACGGGAGAGGACCAAGGGGTACATGCGGCTGCGGCTCGCGCGCACGGAACTGCGCTCGGTCGCGCGCAACATCCACGACGTCGTTGTTTTCTCCCGGTTCATCGCCGAAAGCCGCCCCGCCCAGCAGAACGACCCGGCAGTCCTGGACCGTGCACTGCTGGAGTCGTACATCGGCTGGGTCGGCCGCAGGACGGTGGAGAAGAAGGGACCCCACTACGGGCAGCCGGTGAGCCCCGGCAGCCGCATCCGCCTGCTGTCGGTGATCTCCACCATGCTCGAAACGTGGCGCCGCTACGGCTGGCAGCCCGTGCTGCCACCCGATGCCCGGATCCATCGGGACGAGTACCCGCGCCAGCGCGGGCTGAAGGCCAACTTCATCGACGAGTACCTGATGGAGCAGATCGAGTCCGAGGAGAACCTCGCCTTACTCGATCCCGAGACCCGCACGCTGGTGTTGATCTGCCGCGACGAGGGGCTCCGCATCGGCGAGGCACTCACTTTGAAGACCGACTGTCTGAAGAAGACCCCGTCGGGCCGATGGGCCCTGGTCCACTACAAGAACAAGGACAAGAGCTTCCGCGCCATCCCCGCCTCACGCGTGGTGGTGGACGCTATCCGCGGGCAGCACGGACGCGTCCGGGAACGCTTCCGCGACGGCTGCCACTGGCTGTTCCCCAAGGTCAGCGGCAACCCGGACGGGAAGTATCCGATGCCCTACGGCACGGTCGACACCCGCTTCGACGCCTGGCGGAAGCGCATTCGCCTCATCGACTCCCACGGCGACGCCGCCATCGTGAACTGGCATCAGTTCCGGCACACCCTGGGCACCAGAATGGCGAACGCGGGCGTGTCCGGACGCACCATCCGCGAGGTCCTCGGTCACACCTCGTGGGCGATGCAGGAGCACTACTCGCGCATCGCGGACGACACGCTTCGCCGTGAGTACGAGGAGAAGTACGAGGTCCGCTTCAACCTCAAGGGCGAGGCTGTCAAGGTCCACCGCGACGCCGACCTGGCCGGCGTCGAGTGGCTCGCCGAGAAGATCGGGCGTCGGCTCCACGCGGTGGCCGGCGGCTGGTGCGGACGGCACATCGCGCGTCCCTGCCCGAAGACCGCCGCCGACGGCTGCTACTTCTGCGAAGACTTCCAAACCGATCGGCAGTTCCTGCCGATCCACCGCGACACCCTCGCCCGCACACGCGAACTGCAGATCAGCGCCACGGCAGCGGAGCGTCCTCGCGCTGCCGGCATCAACGAGCGACTCGCCACCGCCGTCGAGCATGTCATCGCGAGCATCACCGACCAGGAACACGACGAGCTGTTCCCCGCCACCGGCCGGCAGCGAAGCCGTCCGCCACGAGACCGAGAGGACATCTGATGCGGGCTGACAACTCGGCCCATCTGGCCGAAGCCGCTCAACAGCGCCGTCTGGACTGCATTGAACGCGTCCAAGCAGTCCTGAACAGCCTGGAGCGCGACGGCGGCCCGGTCACCGTCGCCGGGGTCGCCTCCCGGGCCGGTGTATCCCGCACTTTTCTCTACGACGAAGCCCAGGCCTTGCTGCTGGCCAGGCTGCGCGACCTCGCGAGCAAGCAACCCGCCACGGGCCGACCCGCTCTGCCAGACCACCAGCGGATCACCACCAAGTCCCACGAGACGGTGGTGCGAGCGCTGCGCGACTCCAACCGGAAACTGAACGAAGAGAACGAACGGCTCCGCAACGAACTCGCCATGGCTCTCGGTCAGCTCCGCGACCTTCGCCGAGGCATCCCCGCCCCACGCGGTCAGTGACCAGACTCGGGGTAAGGCCCGACATCGGCGAAGCGGCGAATCCGGTCCTGTTCGGCGGTCTCGTCGGCGGCGTCGAAGTGCCGTACCTGGTTCCACCAGCGGTCATGGTCATAGCCCTCGCAGTGGTTGAACTCGTGGGCCGTACTGCGTAGCCGCTGCCACTCGCGCACGATCGCGGCCCGCTGCCACATCTCCGGCTGCTCCACCGCGAGCAGCGTGTGCAGGAGCCCGGCCGAGTCGCAGACCAGGATGAGCAGAGACCGCATCGCGAAGGACGTCTCACCAGTCTCGCCGACCTCCTCGTACACCCGCCCCAACTGGACGTTGAGGAATGTCTCCAGGGCGTGAACGTCCTCGGGCCGGAGGTCTTCAGCGTAGGTGAGGGGTCGCTCGGACGACGAGGTGGTCATGCGGGTGGGGCCTCCCATGCGTGCAGTGCCAGCCGGATCGGCTCCGGTGACACTGAGCAACTCTAGGAGAGGTTGCTGACACTGTCAGCCACACAAAGGACCAGCTCATCACGCCAGCCGAGCGTAAGAAATCCAGATAACGGCCTGTTCATCGCTCAAAAATTCCACCGGTACGAGCCGGACCGTAGTCAGCCCCGGAGCAAGCCCGGAAGCGTTTCACCGAACCCCAGCGGCGAAATGGATCACTGTGCTACACGGACATGATCATTCTCACCGATAACCGCTGTACCGATGTTCCTACCAGCGATGGAGGCCCGTGGGTTCAGGGAAACCGAGTCTGTTCAGCGGGAACTCGCGGGTCGGTCGGTGTGCATCAGCTGGGCGAATCCGTGGGTTCGGCGGGAACCGTGGGGTGGGCTGCGAGGCGGCGGGCTTCGGCGGTGACCTCGGCATTGACCTGGTCCACGGTCCTATCGCCGTATTCGAGGATGCCGTACTCGTCGTCGAGCTCAGCGAGGCGCTCGGTCAGGGGCAGCTCATGTCCGTGGCGCTGATGAATCCGGAAGGTGAACTCCCGAGGCGTGAGCTCTCCGGCGAGCATGCGGCGTGCGAGGGCTCGGGCGGCGGCTTCCTGACCGGCCTCGCCGCCGACTGGATAGAAGGAGAGGCCGAGTTCTCCGAGTGCTGCGGGAAGCAGGCCGTGGACGTCGTAATCCGCCTCGGCGCGCGTGCAGGCGGCGAGCATTCGAAGGCCGGGGGCGTCGAGTCCGGCGACGAGCGCATCACAGGCGGCATTCACCACGTCGCTCGCGCGGATTTCCCCCATGCTCCAGAGAGCGGCATGGTCCTGTAGAGCGATTGCTGCTGCTTCGGTCGACGTCACTCGTCCATGATCCCTTCATGGTGCGTGGTCTATTCGTCGCCGCCATGACTTTCCGTCGCCACTGGATGTGAGACAGAGCCGTTGATTGGACAGTCCCCCCGGCAGTCCAACGACGCGTGTGTCCAACCTGTCGGCTCCTGGTTGGCGCTGGTGGAGCAGCTCAGGAGGCAGCGGCTGTGCCGGACTGACGCCGAGCGATGGCCTCATCTGACCGCGGTGAGTGTCGCGTAGACCACGAGGTTGCCCTGGTATCCGGTGTGCTTGGCGTAGCCCCCGCCGCAGGTGATCACCCGTAGTTCGGCGCGCTCGGAGATGCCGTACACCTTCTTGCTCGGGAAGCGTTCCTTGTCGTAGACCTCGAGGGCGTCGACGGTGAATACGGCTGTGCGCCGGTCCGCCCGGTCGATCTCGATGGTGTTGCCCTTGGTCAGGGCGCCGAGTTCGTAGAAGACGCCCGCGTTGCCGGTGGGCAGGTCCACGTGGCCCGCGGTGACGGCTGTCCCGGCAGATCCTGGTGCCGTGCCCTCGCTGTACCAGCCGGCGCGGTTGGGGTCGTCGGCGGGCGGGGGCTCGAGCGCCCCCGATGAGTCGAGGTGCAGCTTGGTGACGGGGGTGTTCACGTTGATGGCGGGGATCCGGAGCCAGAGCGGTTCCGCGGGCGGGAGCGGGGACACGGCGGGGCCGGCTGGGGCGGCGGTGCGGTGGACCGAGGCACCTGGCAGTGGAGAGAGTGCCTGGCCGGCGGAAGGCTGTGGTGGCTGCTCGTCGTGTACCGCGCCGGCCAACAGCAAGGTCCCCGCCACGAGCGTCCAGGCCAAAGACCTGGCCGAAGGGATGAACGGGGATGAGGGAGAGTCGGTGGTACGCCTGGAGGCCATCGCGGTGGGTTCTTTGCCTGCAGCGGGGGAGAGGGGAGGCGATCGGTTCCCGGCGGCTTCCGGGACCAGGGAGGCCTCGGGAGCCGGCCGGGGGAGCCGGTGGGGCAGAGGCAGTCAGTTTCGGTTCGAGCGGCGGCGCATCCTCACCAGCCCCCCGGCAGCGGCTGCGGCGACCAGCGCCGCGCCCAGAGCGAGCTGCGGGGCTTCCCTTCCTGTGTCTCCGAAACCGGCCTCGACGGCACCGTCAGGCTGGCGTGTTGGGAGCTGGTACGAGTCCGTGATCCTGGTCCGCGGCGGGCATTTGACGGTTACGGTGTCGGTACCGGGCGAAGATCCTTCCGGCACGGTGAACTCGCCGGTGAGTACGCCCTTGCTCTCGCCTTCGTACAGGTGGAACGCCCCTGCCGCCTCGGACTCGCCCTTGCCGTAGGTCACGTCCGCACCGCATGCGGTGGTGCTGACGGTGACCGTGGAGCCGTGGGAGGTTAGCTGCGGGCGAATGTCGAGACCTGAGTCACCGGCGGCAGCGGCGACTGGAATCTGAAGAGCTAGGAAACCGGCCATCAGGCCGATACTGAGGCCAACACGTGTATTGCCCACAAGAACCCCTCCAGCGCAGCATTGTCCGTTCTATTGCGTTAAGCCTGAATTGTGCATCACTGCTGAGGCAACCGACGCTGTGTCACCTCCGCAACATGACGGATCGGCACATGTCTCGCCCGGACAGGCGTATCGATTGCCTGAAAACGGGCATTCACGCGGGTCAGAGAAATGGGAGCCGGAGTGGTGGGGGATTCGCCACAGGTCGGCAAACAGGCTAGTGATAGGCGGGGCAGGTCATCGACACAGATCGGTGTTCACCTGTTCCAGGCGGCCGCGGACCGATAGGCCCCCTGCATCAGGGATGCGCCGGGCGGCTCCGTTACCGTGCTCGACGTCGCCTTATCCGACGCCGACCGCCTCGGCATCGACGTCACCATCGCCGCCACCTCCACCGCCCACGACACCGGATCCGCTGCGCGGGGCTGCTTCACGAGGCAGAGACCGCCGATCCATGGATGAACCTTCCTCTCCCTCCCCTGCGCGGGCGCTCCTACGGTCGAGGCCGCGGGCACGCACCGGGGCGATGTCCAGGACGTCGCGGACCATCTCGTTGGCGGGCGCGGGGAGCTCGGGTGAGCACCTTTGTGGCCTGTCCGGCAACGCTCGCCGCGTGTTCGCCCGGCGTTCCCCGTGGGGCTGACTTCAGTGGAACGCCGGCGACCCGGAAGGTGAGGCCGTCCGCGCCGCCTCCATCGGACAGCTGTCCGTCGTCCACGTGATCAACCGGCTGACCCGGCGCCTGTCCGTCCTGGACATCCTCTGGCTCGGGTAGCCGCCCGTGAGTACGCCCCGACGGTCGCCCTGATGGAACAGGGCCTCAACCCCGCCCGCCGCACGCCGGTGCGCCCAACGCTGACCGGGCATCGTCGACTGCGGGCTACTCAGGACGATCTAGGTACTCGCGCCCAAGCGGAGCACGGTGCCCGCTGCCTAGCATCCGGAGCATGAGTTCTGTTGAGCAGACAGTCGGGTCGAGTGAAGGGCTGACGGAGCGTCAGCAGGAGCGGGGTGCGACATCGTTTGTGCTGGGCGCTGCCGCCGTCGCGATGATGATGTGCCCGTTTCTGCCTGCCTGGGTCCCGCCCTGGTTCCGCTTCTTTCCCGTGTACTTCATCGTGCCCACGGGGATCGGTGCGGTCGTCTCCGGCCTCGTCGTGCTGCACAGGGCGCGGGGCCAGGAGGAGGCGGCGCCCTCCTGGGCGCGGGTGGGAGTCGCACTCGGCGGGGCGGCGGTTGTGCTGTCGCTGGCCGTGATCGTCTGGGCGATCTGGGCGCTGAACCAGGCCTACCAGTAGAGGCCGAGCCGAGTACGCAGCCCGGAAATGGGTGGGCAATCCCTACGGCAGGCCGGGGCCGCAGGCGTTGTCCCGCCGTGTCCTCCCAGCGGTCGGTGACGTTGCCCTGCCTCACTGCCGGCACGATCGCCTCCTCCACCGCGCTGATCGGCTTCGGCCTCGACTCGGTCATCGAGGTCTCCTCCGCCGCCGCGGTCGCCCGGCAGTTCTCCGCCCGCGACCACACAGTCCGCGAAGTACGCGAGCAGCGCACCCTGCGGATCATCGCGGTGTCGTTCTTCGCGCTCGCCGCCCCTGTCGCCGTCGACGCCGTCCGCGCGCTCACCGGCACCGCCGAGGCCGAACCTTCCATCCCCGGCATCGTCGTCGCCTTGTCACTGGCGATCACGCCGTCTCTCTCTGCCGCTTAACGCAAGGCCGGACGCGAACTCGGCGCTGCCTCCGCGGTCGCCGACTCCAAGCAGACGCCGCTGTGCGCTTACCCGTCCGCCGCCCTCGTGATCGCCGCCATCGTGGTGAAGGAGGGCCGCGACGCCCGGCAGGGCAAGGGCTGTTGCGCCCCACGGCCGCGGCGGTGCCGTCCGCCGAGCTGGACGCGTGCGGCTGCCGTCCCGGCTGCGACTGCTGCTCCTTGACCCCTCCCGCTCACTCCAGGGCCTCGGTACCGGACCGGGCGCCCACGTGTGCACGGCTGGTTGTTCCCCCGACCCTTTGCTCAGGTGAGGGTCTGGACGGCGTAGAGGGTGCCGATGGCGGCGGCCAGCGCGCCCAGCAGGAGGCGCAGTGCGGTTTCCGGGATGCGAGGCTGGAGTCGGGCGCCGAGGTATCCGCCGATGAGTCCGCCGAGGCCGCAGGACACACCCAGGTACCAGTCGGGTGAGATGTTCCCTCGCCCGGTCAGGGAGAGCAGCGCGAAGGTGGTGGCACCGACGAGTGAGGTCGCGAAGGTGGCGGCGAGCGCGGCGGGGGCGACACGGGCGACGGGCATACCCCGGCCGACGAGGACCGGACCGAGGAGGGAACCGCCACCGATGCCGTAGATCCCGCCGACGACACCCACGGCCACGGCGAGGGCGATGACCGTCCGGTCGGAGGGTTCGGCGGCGGGCCGGCCGTGTGGCCGACAAAGGGTGCGGGCACACAGCCACAGCCCGAGAGGGAGCAGGAATCCGGCGATGAGCAACCGGAAGACGACCGGGCCGGGGAGGGCGAAGACCCGCACGGCCGCACCGATGACCACACCCGGCAGGGTGCCCAGGAGCAGACGCCGGGTGAGCGGGCCGCGCACGGCGCCGGTTGCGCGGTGGCGCCACAGCGATCCGGGACCGGCGACGACGTTGAAGAGAAGGTTCGTCGGCGTGACAGTAGGGCTGGGCACCGCGAACACGCTCAACTGGACGGGGAGAAGGAACACCGCTCCCGACACCCCGACCGGCGCGGTCACCACCGCTATCAGCAATCCCGCAGTCAGCCCGCCCAGCCCAAGCCACCACTCCACCACTGCCCCCGCCTGAGATCGTCCGAGCCAGTATCGGTGCGCGCGCCCCGGCACAGCCAACGTGAAACACGGCGATCACATCTCGACTGGACCGGCCCAGCGTCGGCCAGCCTCCTCAGTGTCGGCCGCACCGCCCGCAAGGCCGTCCGGCGAGATCACCGTCCTGCTGTCGTAGCCGCAGGAGCGGCCGCGTCACAGTCGGCGCCCTGCTCGCCGATTGCCCCGTTTTGCTTCGATGATCTTGTCCATGGCTTCGGTGTAGGGGTCCTTGAAGTCGTCCCCTTCGAGGTCGTCGCGGGACATCGACTCCATCAGGGCGAGCGCGCCCTTGATCTCCTCCTCGGACACGTCGCCGAGCCCGCCCCGACGGACGGCGAGCGGGCCGGCGTGAAGGGACTGGGCGACGGACCCGGATCAGGCGGCCCGGCTGTGGGGGCTGTCGGCACGGCTGACCGGTGTGAACACCCTGCGCGGCCCAGCCGCGCAGGCCGGCGCACCGGGCGGGCCCCGCGTGCGCCCGGCGGGGCCGGGGTACTCGGCCGGTCCCTGCGAGGACCGGCGAGAGGAGCCGAGGGTGAGCAGCGCAACGGGCAGCAAGGTCGTCGTCACGGGTGCCACCGGAAATGTCGGCACGAGCGTGGTGCGGCTTCTCTCGGAGGACCCGGACGTGGCCTCGGTAAGGGGTCTCTCCCGGCGGATCCCGGACTGGTCGCCGCGGAAGACCGAGTGGACGGCCGTCGACCTGGCCTCGGACCGGGCCGATCTCGCCGCCGCCTTCGTCGACGCGGACGCGGTCGTGCACCTGGCCTGGGCGTTCCAGCCGACCCACGATCCGGCGGCGACCTGGCGTACGAACGTTTTGGGCAGCATCCGGGTCTTCGAGGCCGTGGCCGCCGCGCGGGTGCCCGTCCTCGTGCACGCGTCCTCGGTGGGCGCGTACTCGCCGGGACCGAAGGACCACGCGGTGGACGAGTCCTGGCCCACGCACGGCTGGCCGGACGCCGCGTACTGCCGGGAGAAGGCCTACCTCGAGCGGACCCTGGACACCTTCGAGCGCGACCACCCCGGGATCCGGGTGGTGCGGATGCGGCCCGCGTTCCTGTTCAAGCGGCAGTCGGCGAGCGAGCAGCGGCGCATCTTCGGCGGCCGGTTCCTGCCCGGCCCGGTCGCCCGCCCCGAACTGCTGCCGTTCCTGCCGGACATTCCGGGACTGCGCGTCCAGGCGCTGCACACCGACGACGCGGCCGAGGCGTACCGGCTCGCGCTGCGTACCGAGGTGCGCGGCCCCTTCAACCTGGCCGCCGAGCCGGCCCTCGACGCGGAGCTGCTCGGCGAGATGTTCGACGCCCGTCCGGTGCGCCTGCCCCGGACGGTGGCCCGATCGGCGATTGCTGCCGCCTGGGGTCTGCGCCTCCTCCCGTCCTCCCCGCACCTCTTCGACGCGGTGCTCAGGCTCCCTCTGATGGACTGCACGCGTGCCCGCGTCGAGCTGGGCTGGCATCCGCAGCACACGGCGCCGGAGGTGCTGGAAGAGTTCCTCCTGGGACTGCGGGCCGGTGAGGGCGAGGCCACCGAGCCGATGCGGGGGCGCAAGGTGGGCTGAGCGCCCGGCGCCCACCCGAATCCTCCTGTCCGCCTGCGCCCATGCACGCGATGAACAACCTTGCGCGCCTCCGGCCAGCCGTCCGTACGGATCCCCCAGACCCCAGACCCCATCCCCCGCCGCCGGGAACGCTGTGCGGAACGCAGGGAGGCCCGGCACCTCCACCGTGGCCGCCGCGCTTTCGTCGTTGCCGAGTCCGAGCTGTCGGCGTGCATTGGCGGCGCCAGCCGTCACCGGCGCGAGGGCGGCCGCGACGCCCGGCCCGACGCGCGGACAGCGCCCCGGCGACGGTGTCGATCGCGTTCAGGGACTCGTCTGCGGCCGCCCGGCTCCAGCTTTCCGGCCCGTCGAATCGGCGAGCCCTGCTTCCCGACAGGAAGACTGGCCCGGCCGAGTCGGGCAGCAGGAGTACCGGTCGGACGTGGACCGGTGGGACACGGCGGTGACGGCGGAGAGGCTGTCGGAGGCGAGCGCTATGGTGCGTGGCCGTGGACGAGGTATTCACCGGGGCCGGTGGTTTCCGGATCACGGTCATCAGCGAGCCGGAGCCTGACGTAGCCGCCCGCGAGCTGCTCCCCGAAGCAGCTATGGCGACCGAGCCGCGCTTCCTGTGCTTCCTGTTCTTCGTCCTGCAGTGCCGATGTGCTCGGACGGTGGACGCCGCAGCCAATGCTGAGCACCCCGCTTCGCGGTCCTCCGCGTCCTGTGCAATCCCCCCGACGGGACCAACGGCGCACGGTAGCGTCAGCCGCGGCCGAGCCTGTACAGAAACGGGAGTGAGGGAATGGTGGCACGCAGACTCCTGGCGTTCGCCGACGCGCTGGTGCTTCTCGGTGCCGAGCCGCCGCGGCTGGCGGCGTTGGATCGGGCGCTCGGTGGGGCGTTGAATCTGGCGACCGCCGGGGTCAGCGGCACGGTGATCGGCATGGCCGACGCCAACGGACGCCTCCTCGGCCTCGGACGCGACGCGCTCCGCGGCGTCGGCGCCCGTCTGCACCGTACCCAGGCACGTGCGGAGCGGACCGATGTGCTGCGCGCGGCGCACACGGTCATCGTCGTGGTGGCCTTCTTCGAGGCGATGGAGGAGGTGGAGCTTCCGTTCACCCTCGCCGAGGTGCGATTGACCCGCGACGAGCAACTCGCCCTCGCCCGAACGGAATCAGGCTCGACCCCGCGGATGCCGGACCTGGTGTCATTGCTGCTCGCCACGGACCTGCCCTGCCCGGCACCGCACATACGGCCCTCCGCACTCACCGCGATGCTGCTCGGGAGTTACGCGGAGTACGCCCGCAGGTTCTTCGACTTCCTGCAAGGCCTTGCTCTTTGGGAGCACCTGGACGCGGTGCAGCGCCTTCGGACCCATGCGGCTCTCATCGATGACCTGCCGCACGCAGCTCTTGCCCGATACCAGAGTCTCTACGTCGAGCTTGCCAAGGCGGCGCCCGAATTCGGCTTCTGGGTCACACACGTGGCGCAGCAGGCGATCCACACAGACGTCGGCCGTGCCCTGTCCGGGATCGAGACCCTCCTCACCCGCACCGCCGAGGCGCTGCGCCCGCCGGTCGACGTGGCCTCCGCGCTGGCGCGCGCACACCGGGCGGCGCTCGCTCACCCAGTGCTGGACGCCGCGTCGGCGCCGGACGGCATCAGGATCCCCACCCTTCAGGACCTCTACCTCGACCCGGACTTCCGTGTCAGTGCCGTCTCCGGACAGGCCGCACCCGCCGACCACGAATGGTGGGGCCGATTGCCCCTCCGCCGAGACCTCACCCGCTACCTGGCGGGGGCCCTCACCTCTCCCCACCTCGCCGAGGCCCCCCTGCTGATCCTGGGCCAGCCCGGCGCCGGCAAATCAGCCCTCACCCGGGTGCTCGCCGCACGGCTCCCCTCCGTCGGTTTCCTCCCCGTGCGCGTGCCGCTGCGGGACGTCCGGGTGGAGGACGAACTGCAGGACCAGATCGAACAGGCGATCCGCGCCTCCACCGGCGAACGGGTCAGCTGGCCGGAATTGGTGCGCGCGGCGGGCGGCAGTACCCCCGTTCTGCTCCTGGACGGCTTCGACGAGTTGCTGCAGACGACCGGCGTCCACCAGACCAACTTCCTGGAACGCGTCTCCCAGTTCCAGCAGCGTGAGGCGGATCAGGGGCGGCCCGTGCTCGCGTTGGTGACGAGCCGGACCTCCGTGGCCGACCGCGCCCGATACCCCACCGGCATGGTCGTCCTACGCCTGGAACCCTTCCGCACCGAGCAGATCACGACCTGGCTGGCCGTGTGGAACGAAGCCAACACGGTCGGATTCTCGGCGCACCGCCGCGGCCCGCTCACCTGGCAGCACCTCGAACGGCACGCCGAACTCGCCATCCAGCCACTGCTGTTGACGATGCTCGCACTGTACGACGCAGCCGAGGGCGCTCTGCGGCGCGCCGACGACTTCGACGTCACCGAGTTGTACGAGCAGCTGCTGTCCTCCTTCGCCCGGCGCGAGGTCGGAAAGACGACACTCCATGCCCTCCCCGACGCGGACACGGCCGCCCTCGTCGAGCAGGAACTGCAACGTCTGTCACTCGTGGCCTTCGCCCAGCTGAACCGGGGCCGCCAGTGGGTGTCGGCCGACGAACTCGAACAGGACCTCAACGCCGTACTGGGCAGACAGCCCGTGCGACCACCGGGATTCCGCACCCCGCTCACCGCCGCCGAAACGGCCCTCGGCCGCTTCTTCTTCGTCCAGCGAGCCCAGTCCGTACGCGACGGCCAGGTACTGGCCACCTACGAGTTCCTGCACGCGACCTTCGGCGAGTATCTGGCCATACGCCTCACCCTGCACCTGCTCACCGACCTGCTCGCACCCCGCCCCACGCTTTCCCTCGGGGACACCCGCATCGACGACGACCTCGCCTACGCACTGCTCTCCTACACCTCCCTGGCGTCCCGGCAGATGCTGCGCTTCGCGCGGTCGCTCACCGGCAGACTGTCCGCGCCGGAACGGCGCCGGCTGACCCGGACCCTCATCCAGGCCCTGACCCAGCACACGACGCGCACCGCAGACCAGTACCCGACCTACCGGCCCGCCCTACTGCGCACCACGACACGCCACGGCCTGTACGGCTCCAACCTCGTCCTCCTGACGGTGCTGTTCGCCGAGCGTTGCACCGCCGCCGAGCTGTTCCCAGACTCCGCTGACCCGCCGGGTGCCTGGCACCGGCACTGCCTGCTGTGGCGCTCGGCGATGAACGAGAGCCAGTGGACGGACTTCGCTCTCTCCGTCGACGTGCATCACACGTGGGACGACGAGGGCCGGGCCCTGGAGATATCGCTTCGCTCCGAGCCAGGCACCCCACCGCAGCCGCTCGACATGAACTGGCACTTCCGCTACCCGCGAGGCAGCGAAGGCACAGGCTGGTCACGGTCGTACTGGGATGAGCTGTGGCACAAGACAGCCGTGTCCGGCGGAACCAATGACTCGGTGATGCGGCACGCCCTGGACCCGGTATTCCGGTGGCTCGGCCAAGCCGTGACTGTGTTCAGCCCGGTCGACGGTGCTCCGGCCTCATCGCTCGCGCACGACCTGCTCGAACTGCTGCTGGCCGATCGCACGACCATGAGCGACAGGGAGCTCGGCGATCTCTACAACCGGGCGCTCCGGGGAACGCGACTGCTGATGGACATGCGCCACCCCCAGCTGGTGTCGGCCGTGCACGCCCTTCTCACGGCCTTCGGCCAGGACAGACGGCGAGTCCCCGGCGACGCACACGACGGCGTCCTGCTGTTTCTCACACAGCTCATTCAGCTCATGTTCGGTGACAGCGAGAGGGTACAGCCATTGCCGGTGACCGTCTCCGATGCACTGTCCCATGCGCTGGCGTCCCACCGACCCTTGGTGCGCGCCCTCGTATCAACGGAAAACTGGGCCCTGATCGCACGCCACCACGATCCGGCCACCGGCCCGCCGGAGTGAGCAGACGAGGTGGCGGTCAGCGAGCAGTCGGCTGGCCACCCGGACGATCCCCTTGCTCCCGGGAAGGTGACGCGCGGCGTGGAGCGGCCCTCGGCACCGTGACGAGGATTCCAGGGAGCGCACCGCGCCGGAGTGCTGCGGGCGCACCCAAGCAGGGTCGTCGAGGACGCCCCAGAGCCGTTCGTCGGCGATGCCGTCTCCGGCGCCACGATCGAGACGTCCATGCCGTGCGCGACCTGGTCGTAGAGGGCGCGGTCGAGGCCGGATCAGCCGGACGGCCCTGTCCGCCCGGCTGATCCGGCCGCCGCTCGCCGACGCGGATGGTGGCGACCACGTGCTGGTCCTGGACGCCGCCACGGCGGTGATCGGTGACCCGTACGCGCATCCCGGCGGCGCGGACGGCGCCGAGCAGGCGCAGAACTGACAGCGAGGGAGCCTGATCGGTTTCTCAACGAGTGCGGGAGTGCGGGACGACGTGGCCCGTGACAAGCCGGCCACCACCACGATCCAGCAGCCGACCGAGCGATTCGCGTCGCAGAGCGCAGACATGCTCCCGGCCTTGGCGGCCTCCCGAAGCCGCATGTCACGTCTTGCCCGGGGACGAGTCAAAGAGGCCGTCCGGCGGCAGCCTGCTCGCTCGTCTACGGCGCTGTGAAGAGCAACGGGAAGCGCAGGCCCAGCCACGGTTTGCGGCCCCAGACGACGACCTTGGCGCGGGCCATGGCGGTGGGGGCGGTCCAGCGGCCCAGGGCGAGGAGGAGGAAGGCGACGGGGTCGATGGCTATCGTGCAGTCGGGCCGCCGGGGCGGGGTGTCGGAGACCGTGGGCACGCCGTCCGCGAAGGTGACGGCGAAGCGGTCGCGGCCGACCCGCAACAGATAACACGCGTGGTGGCCGGCCGCGCCGGCGTTCACTGCACGCGGCATGGCCAGTCGCATGAAGGGCAGCGTGAACGCGACCACTTCCCGGTTGACCATGTGGGGCCCGCGCAGCGCGACCGCGATGTCGTATCCGTGCCCGAGCAGGTGCGTGAGCAGGTACGAGCCCAGGGCGGCCAGGTTCATCGGCCCCATCGGCGTCAGCAACGCCTCGCGCGAACTGCGGCCGGCCGCGGCCACAACGAAGGCTCGGGCGGTATCCGCGATCTGCGCACCGAGGACCGCCGGATCCCGCTGCGGGAAGACGGCCAGAGCCGCACGGTTGGCCGCCGCGAGACCGCTCGGCGTCCCATCGCCGTAGGGGCGCTCCTCGCCCGCCCCGATGTCCGCCATCAGTTTCCCCGCCAGCGCGAGGTGCGCCGCCGCCTCTCCCACCGTCCACTCCGCGCCCGGCAGCGGCGTGCGTGGGTCGGCCCCCACCAGCAGCTCCGCGATCCGGTCGGCAGTAACGACAATGGCATCCCCGGGTGTCATGAACGCGATCGTGTCGGTGCTCGGACCTGCTGTCCAGTGCCCTGCCGACCCCGCTCCCCGCCCGTACACAGCTTCCCGGGCCGCGCCAGCTGTGCGCGGCCGGACAAGGGCCGCGGCCGGACAAGGACGTGGACCAGGACGACGACGGCCTGGCGGGCCGCGCCGCCCCGCACCCACGCGCCGGTGAACCGCACCTGACCCTCAGCCCAGTCGCCCAGCCGCAGCCACGGCCGCACCCGGCCCACCAGGTAGCCCACCACGAGCGCCGCGACGGCAACCACCAAGACGTTCGCGCCCATCGTCAGGACCACCGCATCCCGATGGCGGCCAGCTGCTCCATCCGCTCCGGCGTCAGCGTCGCGGCCCTGCTCCGCTGATTCCCGATCCAGGCACCCAGCTTGAGCTCCCGCTCCTCCTGGTCCTCGCCCACCCAGCTTGAGCTCCCGCTCCTCCTGGTCCTCGCCGACGATCCGCTCGACGTGCTTCCTCGGGACCTGAAGGTGCCCCTCGCGCTCGTGGAACTGCTTGGCGGCCTCGTAGTTCACCGCCCACTTGCCGGCCTGCGTACGGCGAGGTCTCGGCTTCTCGTCCTCGCTGGCGGGCTTGATCCCGAGGACCTGCTCGCACATCCACTGCTGCACGGTCGTGAGCTGAGCCCACCCGAGCCGCACCGACGTCACCCACCGCCCGAGATCCTCGCCCTGGCGCAGAACCTCGCCCGCCGTGGTGGGCAGCGCCTCACCCGCGTCCAGGCGCATCCGGACCAGGTGGAAGCACCGCTGCCACCGAATTTCCGGGGTGTGGGTAGCTTCTGCGTCTAATGGTCCCGGGGTGTGTTTTGGCTGGTCAGGGGTGTTGTGCTGGTCATAGGCCTGGGCTGGTGTCTGGGTGTCGGCGGTGTAGGGGTCCGCCAACGGGCCGGGGGCGGGGCCACATCCCGCGGCGGCACTCCGGCGTTCACGGCCGCCACGACAGTGTGCTGCAGGGCCTTCTCGAGCAGGGCGGCGCTGTGGCTGAGGATGCGCAACAGATGCTGGGCCACGTCCGCACTCGAACCGGTCTGCGCCCCGCGCAGCTGGATGAGCTGCTCCTGAGCGCCGTCGACGAGACTGGTGATCTGGGCGCGCTGCTCGGCGGGCACGGTCGAGCGCCACATCGTCCCCGAACCCGGCGCTTTCTTCTCCTTGCCCAGCACGCGCAGTTGTCCGGCCATCGTGGAGGGCTGGTTTTCCTGGCGCAGCCACCAGGGGGCGTTGCCGTATCCGGGTGGTCCGCCGGCGCCGCGGCGGATGCGGATGACGCTGCCCATCCAGGAGGTCAGCGGGCCGCCGTAGTCGATCGCGGCCAGCGGCCCCAGCCACGGGCGGTCCACCCGCTCGCCGAGCCGGCGGCAGAACATCCCGTCGGAGGGCAGCGGCCGCGGCCGCCCGGCCCCGCTGTCGGTCCACGCCAGCTGGGCACATGGCCGGGTCCAGCAGCGCGCCGGCGACGGCCACGACCTCGGGGAAGACGACCGCGTCCCGCCCCACGATCCGCCACCGCTCCAGATCCCCGCTGGCGTTACCGCCCGCGACCTGGTGCAGGCGCCGCGGCCTCCCGATCCAGTTGAGGGCCTGCTCCCACCACCGGGCCACCACCGCGTGCGCCAGCGCGAACACCCTCTCCGGCTCGGCCCCGGCCCGTACCGCCCGTCGCGCCACCCCGGTCCACTGCCGCTGCGCAGCGGTCACCTCCGGCAGAAGCCGCACGTCCGTGCACAGGCGGCAGCCGAACGACACCGGCCCGGCGACCGCGCCCCCGGTCCGCCAGCGACGCGGTCGTCTCCCCCTGCAGGGGAGCGGGCCGCAGGAGGCCGAGGTGATGTGTCACTCCCTCACGGTCTCGTGTTCGCCGTCCCGGGCGGGCGCCTTCGCAACAGATGCCCAGCGGATCAAGCACACCGGATCCCCGGGAGGGTTGGGAGAGGGCTGTCCCCTTCGCAAGCTGCTGCCTCGGCTCTTTCGCCAAGCAGGGCGGACAGACGAGGAACGGGAGCCCGACGAGCAGGTCCGGCCTCCCGGTTGGTGTGGGGGTTAGTAGTCGAGGTCGAGGTAGTCGATGTCGTTGAGGGTGACGTCGGAGAGTCCCATGGCGCGGCCTCCGCCGTCCTGGAAGTAGATCTCTTTGAATCCCTCGGCGATGATCCCTCGCATCTCCCGGTCGCTGGCGCCTGTGTTGCGGGCGTCGAACAGGCGTTGTGCGTACGCAGGGGGAAGGTGCACGGTGAGCCGTCGGAAGCGTCCGTCGTCGGTGGTGCCGACCGGTGCGGTGTAGCCGAACCGGGCCCGCGTCTCCACCGTCACCCCACCGGTAGTGGCGGCCTGCTTCTGTCGGCGTTTGCGCACCAGTGGCTGCCAGCGTTGCCGTACCGCGTCGTCGATCTTCGCGGCGACGTCGGCACGGGCGTGCTTGCGGGCACCGCGCCGGTAGCGGTTCACCGAGTCGGCGGTGACCCCGATCTCCTGCGCGACGGCCTTCGCACTGCCCAACTGCTTGATCAGGTAGCCGATCTGACCCTTCAGCGTCTTCGGCGGCTGGCGGGTGAACGATTCCCGGTCGGCCCGTTCGATCGCGTCGTCGATCTCTCCGGCCACGGCCTACTCTCCTTCGTCCAGGACGGCGTCGCCGCCCTTGATGTGGCGGGCGGGGTTGTGGCCCTGCTCCATCAGGT
Organism: Streptomyces sp. NBC_00016; assembly: GCF_045040885.1. Lineage (NCBI taxonomy): Bacteria > Bacillati > Actinomycetota > Actinomycetes > Kitasatosporales > Streptomycetaceae > Streptomyces > Streptomyces sp. NBC_00016. The sequence goes on from NZ_CP108304.1 coordinate 10,222,352, forward strand.
CGACCGCCCACAGCATCGTCTGGACGCCTTCCAACTTGGCCAGGCCGGGCGTGGGCCCGAGGCGGAACCCTCCGGGCTGCGGCTTGCCCGACGCGGCGTACGGCAGGAAGTCCAGTGGCGAGGCGCCGGGGGAGGGGTAGACGACGCAGTCGGAGAGCACGGCGAGCGGGTACAGGCCCGTCATCCTGGCCATGTTGGTGAGCTTGCGGTGCATGTTGACCCGCGCCTTGGAGATGACGGCGGCACGGATGTCGGGGCGCCAGGTGGGGCGCTGGAGGGCCGGCCACCGTTCGCCCTCCTTGTACTTCTTGCCCTGGGGGCGCTCGCGGAGTTTGCCGATGCCGCCCTTGACGGTGGCCTTGATGGCGGCGAGGACGGCCGCCATCGCGGGGTCGGCGTCCTTGTGCCGCTCCATCGCGGTGAGGAAGGCGCGGTCGTCCAGGTCCTTGGTGACGCCGAGGTCGGCGAGGGTGTCGACGTAGGCGTTCTTCAGACGGTCGTGCCACGGGTCCAGGTACGCGCCGGTCTCCCGGCGCAGATACGCCTCGATCGGCGTCACGTTGGAGCCGAGTTCCTGGGCGTAGGCGACGGTGTGCGTCTGATACCAGGCAGGTCCCGTCGGCCGGGTGCCGTCCGGCGTGAACGGCGAGGGCAGGCGCGGGTCCACCTCGATGTGGGACAGGTCGACCAGCCAGCTCCCGGGGATCTTCGGGTTGAACGCCGGGGCGTGGAAGTGGTCCGGGGCGGAAAGGCCGACGACCAGGCGGGCCGCGGCGGCAAGGAACGCGGTGTTGAGGTCCAGGCCCACCGCGTACGGCAGCGTGCATTCCTCATCCGTCAGCAGGCTGACGTCGCGCACCCACTGGTACGCCTCCTCGTTCAGGAACCCGCCGCTCCAGCCGCTGTCGACGACGACGGGGTGCTCGGGGGTGGCCTCCGGCGGCGCCGGGTCCATCGGTTCCGTCCCCAGCGAGCCGGGGTTGTGGCCGGGCACCCAGTTACCGCTTGCTTCGTCCCGCATGGCCCGGGTGGGCGGGCGCAGCGCCGTCATCAGCTCCAGCCCGGAGACGGCCGTCGACCCGCGCGGGGTGATGACGCGGGTCGCGTACACACCGAGGACGCGGGCGACGTCGGCCGGCTCCATCTCCGCCACCCCGGGCCAGGACCGCTCATCGAGGGCGTCCCACGACAGGATCGCCAACTGCACGCACTGCCGCTCGCGCCCCTGGACTTTGCGGTAGATCCTTGCCCACGGCCCGAACCCGCGCTGGGTGAGCCGCCACTTCGCCTTCACCACCTGCTTGACCACCAGATGATCCTCGGGAAGACGCAGCGATCGGCGCTGCTCGTGGCCTTCCAGGCGTTCCGGGAGTCCGAGTTTCACGGCAGCCGCGCCGGTGAGGACGATCAGCGGGTCGCTGTCCTTGCCGTTGCGGTGCAGGCGCGGCGCGCCGAGGCCGGACTCGTGCAACGTCCACTCCACCAGCTCCACCACGCTTGTCGCCGGGCAGTCGAGCACGATCCCGTCGATGCCGTAGGCGGAGCCGTCACCGTCCAGCACGGCGAGCGGCCCGTGCGGGAAACCCGGGTCCAGCGCGGGCCTCGCCGCCTTCTTCACGCCTGGGCGACGCGACGCCGCGGCGGGCCGGGGGGCGGCGGGATGCGGTGCTTCCGCAGCCACAACGGCGTGAGTCTGCTGGGCGTTTGCTGTCGCGGATCCGGTCGGTTCACCAGAGGCTGCCGGCGCCGTCGCGGCAGCGGCGGCGACACCGTGGGCCGGGTACTTCGCAGCCCACCCGTCCAGCAGCCGCTGGTAGGCATCCAGACGCGGCGACTTCGGCTCGCTGCGGCCGTTCTCCCAGTTCTTCACCGACTGGGTCGTCGTCTTCAGCGCGGTGGCCAAACGGGCCTGGGTGATGCCGGCAGCCTCACGCAGTCGGGCACGCTCCGCCGGAGGCGGCAGATGCGGCTCCTCGTTCAGCAGAGCATCAACGGACGCGAACAGCTCTTCCTCAGTTGCCATCCCTGCACCTCCACTCCACGTAACCACAAACTTATCCCACTCCTTAACCCTTATGCGCCCATTCTGGAGCTGTCGGCGGTGTGTCCCTTGAGATTCATGGTCCACACGCCGGCAGCTCCGGCCGGTGACTGGTGGGTCTACCAGGCGGGGCGTATGTCCTGGCGGGCAGTGGAGAAGCCGGTGGGCATAGGCGATTCCGTCCGCCACAGCACACCTGGGTCCGGCGGGCACGGCGGGTACTCACCGATGGTCAGCACCGGCCCGTGCAGGCGCCGGTGGCCAGGCACAGGCTGTTCGGCCAGTACACCGTCGCGCATCATCCACAGCCCGAAGCAGTGGTCGTCCTCGTCATGGATCAGCACCTGCACGCTCTCCGGATACGGCCACGCCAGGGACTCCAGGTGCCGGAGCAGACCTGAACGCGGACGCACCCGCTCGAACTCGATCACCCACGCGCCAACAAACAGGTCCAGCTGCTCGAAGTGACCCTCCCAGCTGCGCGAGTCATCCGGCTGTGTCAGTGGTTTCATCACCTCGTCGGCGTACGGAGCCAACACGATGACCTGCGCGAATCTGCTCATGCCGAAGTATCGGCGGACACCGTCCGCCGACGGCAATCGAATTGGGAGACCAGAGGTCACGTGGCCCAGTCGAGTCCGAGCGCGGCAAGCTGCGCGAGCCGGTCTCCGGGCAGTTTCGCCCTGCGCCCCTTGAGGTTCATGATCCACACTCCCAGCTTGATCGGGTGTTCCTCACCGTCGATCACGATCCGTTCGATGTGGGAGCGGCTGATCGGCCCCACCGTGCCCGTGCGGTCCTTGTACTGAGTCAGCGCCGCCAGACCCCGCTCAAAGGCGTCAGAACCGCCGCGAGGGGCCTTGCCGGGCGTCTCCGGCTCAAGCGCCAGCGGCGTGATGCCGAGCTCCTCCAGGAGCTCGCGCTGGCCATCCATGAGTCCTGCCCACACGCCCGGTTGGCGCTGCCGAAGGAGCCACCGTCCGACGTCCTGTCCTCCCACGGTGACGCCCGGCAGGAGCTTCGTTCCGGTCTCGTCGCGCAGCAGCTCGCGCACGGCGGCGTAGTGGCGGTGCCAGTCGGCCGGCCAGGCGGGGTTCCAGTCCGGGTCGATCGCCTCGAGCGCGGCCGCCCATTCCGGGTGCCCGTCCAGCGCCCCGGGCCGTCGGAGGTTCGCCAGCCACATTCCCAACGGCCGGTCCAGCACCGTGGCTGTCCGCGGAGCACAGAGACTGAACGCCTGCTCGTAGTAGACCCGCGCGGCCGCCAGGTTCTCCTGGAAGCGTTCATCGGCCGGCGACCACACCATCCCGAGTTGCTCGAGCCGGCGGGCGCGCTGGCAGGTCATCTGCCCGGCTCCGTACGCCCGTCGCTGTTCTGCCACCCACTGCCCGAGCGGTGTCGCGCCCTCCCGGTGCTCGTAGGGCACCCGAGCGTTCCCGACCCGCTCCACGTACCGCCGCAGCGCCGCGTAGCCGCGTGCCCAGTCCTGGCGTTCGGTGTCGATCACATTGAACGACACCCACTCCGCGACCATCACCGGATCCCTGGGGGCGGCAAAACGGAGCAGCAAACGTGATTCTTCCTCGCCCTCCTCCGGCGCGACACCGATGTTCACGGACGGCTGTGCGACGTCTTTCTGCGGCTCCTGCGGGATCGCGAGCAATTCGACGGCTTCTTCGTCGTGCGCGCGCAGGCCCTCCAGGACTTTCACCAGGGGCCGGTAGGAGCCGGAGGTGAACATGTCCTCAGGCTGCTCTCCGGGCTGTAGGAAGACGGGCACGATCAGGGAGGCGAGCTTGCCTTGTCCGGGCTTCTGCCGGAGTGCCCGGCCGATGGCCTGGACGATGTCGTGCGGCGCTCCCTTGGGGTCAAGTAGGGCAACCGAATCCACGCTTCGAATATCGACACCCTCGCCCAAAACACGACAGTTCGACAGCACAGCTCGCTGCGCCGTCGACCCGAACGAACCCAGGACCTCCCGCCGGCGCTCGGGGACGTGTTCGCCGCACAGCCAGTCCGCCCAAATCCGAGAGGGGTACGTCTCGGGCTGGTCGGCGTGCAGTTTCGCCGCGACGCGCTCCAGGCCCTCCGCGTACGCCTGCGCCTCGATCGTCCGATGATGGAACGTGATGCACGTCTGCAGGTTGTGCTGGCTCATGGTGTGCAGGAGCGCGGCCTGCAAGGCTCCCAGCCGCTGACCGCGTACCTCTTCGCTGCGCCGCTCCTCGCCCATCAGCCGTTCGGGGGTGACCACGGGGTCCTTCAGCTCCAGGACGATGATCTGATACCGCGCCAGCAAGCCTCGGGAGACGGCAGAGGCGAGCGAGAGCTTGTACAGGACGGGGCCGAAGACCTTCTCGTCATCCATGGAGGCCGCCATCTCCCTCGGCAGCGCATCCCGCACCCCCTCAGCAACCTCCCGGCTGAGCCGCTCCTCCCAGATTCGCGGCGTCGCCGTCAGGTACAGCCGCCTGTACGCCGGGATGACGGTCTGGTCATGGATATCCGCCCACGCCTTACCCATCGACCCACTTGTCCTGTGGGCCTCATCAACCACCGCGAGGTCTACTGGATCAAGCTTCTGACCGTAGACACCCTCGAACGCCTCCGCCAGCACCCCCAGCGACGCGTAGGTGGCGTAGATGGTCACGGGCCCGGAGCCGTGCCACAGCGCCAACTGGATCGGGTTCGTCGTGGAGCGCACCTTCAACGACCACAGCTCCGGGTCGTCCTGGAGAGAACACACGGCCACCGCCGGCCCCTTGTGCCCGGCCTCGTGCCACGCCCTCACCGTCTGCGCCAGCAGATCCAGCGTCGGCACCAGCACGAGCACACGCCCCCTGGGCACAAGCCGTTTCGCCGACGCGGCAGCCATGATGGTTTTCCCCGTCCCACACGCGGCGTGCACTTGTCCACGAAGACCATTCCAGGGAATACCACCCGGCGGAACATCAAGACCCCGCACAATGGCGGCAACGGCCTCGATCTGGTGATCACGCAGCTTCACGGCCATGCCCCATGTTCTCCTTTTCGCGGAATGCAGCGCGTAATAAAAAATGGAATCCAGGCGTAAGGTGCGCAGCGCTAGGGGTGTAGCATCTGATCCCAGACTCTACACAGTCACAACTTGTGATGCATCACCCGCACACCAACTTCGCACCCGAGGGTGACACAGTGACTCAATCTCACTCACGAACGGCCGTTTCCCTGTATGCTGACAGGCCATTGGCGGACATGCCGGGACGGTCAGACGATGGGGGAGGGGTTCAGGGTGGAGCGCAGCGGAACCCGTCACTACAACGAGGCCGGCACCCCGTCAGTCGACGGTCCGTCACATCCTTTACAGGGATGATGGCTGGGAATCCCAAGCCTTACACAGTCCCGCGCGCGATGCACCCCCCCTACTGCCAGCCCCAGGAATCCCGCTTGCGGGATTCCCCCAATTCGCGCTTGCGCGAGTGGGCACACACCTAGAATTCCGCTTGCGGAATTCGATTCCACGCTTGCGCGGGAATCTGGCGGAGCGTCAGCGGAGCCG